>NZ_BCQT01000001.1 GCF_001552215.1 Actinomadura macra NBRC 14102
CTGTCTTCACGTCACGCAGCCACGATAAAGGCACTCGGATTTCAGAGGCCAGACACCCAGATGCCGGGCCGGAGCACGTTTACCGAGGTACAATCATACGTACGGTAGATCATTCGTCGACCGCGATTAGGAAAGTTTCCCCGATGGGACACCAGCGGGGCCATGTGCTGTCGGGGCGTGTCACCCCTCGGACACAAGATCAGCCCCGGAGATGTGCAGGTCACAGGTCCGGGGCGTTGTCGTACCTGGGCACGCAGAGGCCCGTTGATACCCTGCTGATACTTCCGGCCTGTGGATCATGGTTCTACGCCTCGGCGACGAGCGCGGCGAACGAGTCGGCCGCCGATGCCGATGCGCTGGAGGAGATGATCCGCCTCATGGACGAGTCCCGAACGTTGCACCGACAGGCGGGCGGCCCGAGCGTCGTCAACATCGGCCGCCACCGCATCCGAGCGGGGTACGGGATATAGGCGATGCGGAGGGCGAGCGCGCCCGGCCGGCGAGCCTGCGCGCCGAGTGTCGGCCGCATCATGGCCACTAGGGACAAGCCCACACACGGCTGGCACGTGATGGTGGGAGCGGCGCCGCCCCGGCTCTACCCCTGGAAGGGGCTGGGGACACCGGTGCGCCGAGTGCCCTGCCCACCCGCAGCGCGGCCTGCTCCGGATCGGCTGGCAACTGCACCTGGTAGTCCGGGCCGGATGCCCACACGTAGGTTTCGGCGCCTTCGTCCCAGCGGATCCGCCGCGCCGGACGGTCCCGGTACGAGACGTGCAACCGCATCCCCAGCGCTCCGACCGTCCCCAGCTTGGGGATGCTGTACTGCTCCGGGACGCGTGCACGCGTCACCGCCACCTGCGGAGCGCATCGCCGGACGGCGGCATACAGCGCGTCCAACGGCCCGAACGGCTCGACCTTGAGAACGTCGAGTTCAGCCATCATGCCGCCTGAGCCGGGTCTGCCGGGTCTGCCGGGTCTGGAGACACCGGACGGGAAAGCGCGGGGGTGCGTCCCGCCGTCCGGGGCAGGCCAGCCGCCGGACGGCCTCCGCCATGGCGTCCGGTGTCAGCCGCGCGCCGATCTTCGCGACCGCGCCGGGCAGGTCATGGCAGGGGGTGAGCGCGTCACCGGCCGAGCCGACGAACCAGGGCACCCCACCCTCGCCCGCCTCGACGCCGACGCTCTCCCCGACCACGGGAAGGCTGGGACACCGCACATGCAACAGTGCCGGATCCCGGTCGTAGCGAGGATGCACCGTCCATCCCTCGCTGATCAGGGCCCGTGCGAGCAAGCCGAGATAGAACACGGCATCTCCCGCGCTCACGGCGCCGGGGACAGGTTACCGCTGACGATGACGGCGGCGCCGATGATGTCCTCTGCCTCTGCGATCGGCTCCCCGTTGGCCTCATCGAGGAACCACATCCGCTCCTGCTCGATGACGCGCGGCTTGCACGTGATCCTCTGAACCGCTCCGGTGGGATCGTCCGGACGAGTCACGATGATGGCGAGCGGGCTTGCCCGCAATTCCACGGCGAAGCCGCGCCCCTGCAAGGTGGTCATCAGGTCGTAGAGCTTCGGGTACGCGTGCCGATGTTCGGTGCCATCGAACCGGTCACCGGTGGCCGCTCCGCGTAGTTCGTTACCCTGCCCCATAGCCGGGCCTCCGTTCCGGTCAGGTCCCGGCCGGTGGTCGATTCACCGCGTCCGGGGCCGCCTGTGTGTCGTCAGACACACTCGCGGTGACCAGGATCGGGCGTTGTCCCAGATTGGAACACTGGCGTACTTGTCGACTCGTCCGCGCCTCGCTACGCGCTCATGCGGTTGTGAAGCTGCCGCAGCGACTCGGGCACCGTGCGCCGAACGTCCATCAGGTGGTCCACGATGGTGCGCGCTGAGGGGTGGTAACGGGTCATCTGGGGCGCGGTTTGCTCGGCCGTCAGCAGCCGCGAGAGCGCTCGGTTGTAATCGCCGAGCTCTACTCTCACGCGCGCCATGTCGATCTGATGATGCGCGCGACGCTCGGCTGCGAGGCCAAGAAGCGCCGCTTCGGAGATCTCTTCGTCCCGTCGTGCGGCCTCGTCCAGATCACCCAACTCCAGCGCTATCGCCGCACCGTGGATCGCGAGGTTACCGGGGTTGTAGTCGGTACCGTGCTCGTCCAGGGTGGGGCCACCGGCCGCGCGGCTGACCTCCGTGGCCTGCCCGTAGTAGTCCCATGCGTCGGCGCTCTTTCCACCGCGGGCCGACACGACGGCCGCGCGCAGGTTCAGGGCGCCGAGTACCTCGATGGCGTCCGGGCGCGACCGATCGACCTTACGGATCGACTTGTCGAGCAGGCGCACAGCGGGCCCGTAGGCGGCGACACCCATCATCAGCAGGGAGCGCCGATGTGCGATCATCAGTGGCAGATGAGGGTCTTCTGAGTGTGCAGCTGAGACGGTCGCACGCTCCATGATCTGCCCTGACAGATCGTTGTATCCCAGCCTGCGGGTGAGGGAGGCGGCGAGGTTGTGTGCCTGGTTGAGCATCGTCCAGGCGCGCGGGCTGCCTACCTCGTAGACGTGCCAGGTGAGTTCTTCGACGATGCCCGGCAACCGGGCGGCAAGCTGAAGGTGACGTGCCTGGCGGCGTAGGGCGAGGGCGTTCGCGACGGCGGCCGAGATCTGGTTGAGGGCGCGCGGCGGGGTGTCGAGTTCTGGCCCTACGTCCACATAGGCCATCGCTCGGCGCAGGTCCGATATCGAGCCGTGCACCTGGTCGTGGTCACGGGTGTGGCTGCGGTAGGGCTGCCCGTAGATCTCGGCGGAATCCACAGCCAGGGCCGCGGCAACGGAGGCGACGAACCCGGGAGTCGCGACCTTGTGCCCTGCCTCTACCTGCGCGATGTGGGATCGGGAGTACCGCGAACGCTGGGCGAGGCCGTGTTGCGTCAGTCCACGCCGCTTGCGAACGCGCGCCACCCGGACACCGATGCCATCGGGGGTAGCACCGCCCGACATAGGCCCCGCCTCTCCTGACTGGTCGCGCTTCAGGCTACGAGGCAGATCCCATCGGCGTCATGCGGTCCCAACTACCGAACACCAGACAGCGAGAACCCGCCTGTGGCCGACCGAGCAGGGTCTCCTATGGCCCCAGTCGCCGTTCACGGACGCCTACATCCGGCGGTTCGCCCGCGATAACGGCATTGACCCTGATGGAAGGGCGACGGAAAGGCCGGGGTGTAGGTGAGCGGCAGAATGGCCGGCCGCCCGGGGCGGGTGGCCGGGCATTTCATCGCCCTGGTCCAAGGCTTGTCGTGACCGAATCTACCGCTACCCCCACGAACCACGCCGGTGACTTCGCCTATGTCGGGGTGCAAGCGTCGACCGTGCACGACGGCGTCCACATCTACTCACCGTCCACGGACGCCTCCCCCGCGGAAAAGTTCGAGATCGGTGTCAGATGGTAGGCGAGCCGCAGGCCGGGCTGTCGGTAGACGTTCTGTCGGTCCTTGGGTTTGGCATCGGCCAGGATTTTCACCAGGCCACCGAGAGCCGAGATGCGCCCCTCGATCTCCCCGGGCGTCATGAGCTGCGGCCGCTCGCATCCGGCCGCGTCCATCTGCGCTTGCGCAGCGGCCCGTTCGGCGTTGGTCTCGGCGATCCATGTGGTGATGGTGGCCGGATCGGCACCGGCTTCCAGCGCGGCCCGGTGGCGGGCGAGCCTGGCGTCGCAGGCCGCGACCTTCGCGCGGGCCCTGGTGGTGTCGGAGGTGGGCGGCTGCGTCGGCGCGGTGATCTTGGTCTGCCGCCGCTCAGTCCTTGACCAAGCCGAGCAGGAGGGCGGCGTTGTCCTTGAGGATCTTGGGCCGCACCTCGGGCTTGATTTCGAGCCTGTCGAAGTCGGCCAGCCAGCGGTCGGGGGTGATGACCGGGTAGTCCGAGCCGAAGAGCACCTTGTCCTTGAGCAGGGTGTTCGCGTACCGCACCAGCTGCGGCGGGAAGTACTTCGGCGACCAGCCCGAAAGGTCGATATAGACATACGGCTTGTGGGTGGCCACCGCCAGCGCCTCGTCCTGCCACGGAAAGGAGGGGTGAGCCAGGATGATCCGCAGCTGCGGGAAGTCGACGGCGACGTCGTCGACCAGCATGGGGTTGGAGTACTTCAGCCGGATCCCGCCGCCGCCGGGCACGCCGGCGCCGATGCCGGTCTGGCCGGTGTGGAACAGCGCGGGCACGCCGAGCTCCTCGATCGCCTCGTACAGCGGGTAGGCGAGGCGGTCGTTGGGGGCGAATGCCTGGATGCTGGGGTGGAACTTGAAGCCGCGCACCCCGTACTCCTCCACCAGGCGGCGGGCTTCGCGCACCCCGGCGCGGCCCTTGTGGGGGTCGATGCTGGCGAAGGGGATGAGTACGTCGGGGTGGGCAGCGCAGCCTTCGGCGACCTCTTCGTTGGCGATCCGCGGGTGCCCGGTGGCGTGCTCGGCGTCGACGGTGAACACCACCGCGGCCATCCGGCGCTCGCGGTAGTAGGCGGCCATCTCCTCGATGGTGGGCTGGCGGTGCCCGTGGGCTTTGAAGTACTCCTCGGAGGCACCGAACAGCTCGGGGCTCAACGCCCCGTGACCGTCCTTGGAGATCTCCGCGTGCGTGTGCACGTCGATCGCGACGAGCTCGTCCGGGTTCAGTGATGGCATCGTTGTCTTGCCTTCCGTGGATGAGTGGCGTCGCGCGGGGCCGGGGCCTCCGTTACCGCCAGGTCAGCGCATGCGGGTTCTGGGGCGGCCCTCGGTACGGAACCGCTGTGCCTGGTCCACGTACCAGTCGACCACTTCGGGGTTGGCCAGGGAGCCGCGGTTGACGGCGGTGCCCGGGTCGTGTCCGGTGAAGAGCTTTTTGATCGGGACCTCGATCTTCTTCAACGCGTGGGTGACCGGTACGCCGGGCGCGGCGATGATGTCGTCCGGGACGTGCCGGTGTGAAGTGTGCTCCCGGATCGTGGTGTTGATCCTGGTCCTGAGCTCGTCGGTGAGCTCGTCGTCGAGGACCACGAAGAGCGGCATCCAGTAGCCGCCGTCCGGTTGTTCCAGCCCGAGGACCAGGGCGTCGCGAACCTCGGGCACGTGCTGTAGCGCGGCGTAGATGTCACCGCTGCCGAGGCGGACCCCGAGCCGGTTGAGGGTGGCGTCCGACCGCCCGTGCACGATGAACTCGCCCTCGGGGGTCTCGGTGATCCAGTCGCCCTGTGTCCAGGCGCCCGGGAACTTCTCGAAGTACGAGCCGCGGTACTTGGTGCCGTCCTCGTCCCCCCAGAAGGACACCGGCATCGACGGCATGGGACGGGTGATGACCATCTCCCCGACCTCGCCGACGACCCGCTCCCCGGCCTCAGACCAGGCCTCGACCGCCACGCCGAGCAGTGGCCCCTGGAGCCGGCCCAGGTGCACCGGCTCCAGCGGGTTCGAGCCGATGAATCCGCTGCAGATGTCGGTACCGCCCGTGTCGGAGCCGAGGTGGATGTCTCGCTTGACGTGTTCGTGCACCCAGCGCCAGGTCGAGTCCGGTAGCGGGGATCCGGTGGAGAGGATGGAGCGGAGCAGGGACAGGTCCCACTCCTTGCCGGGGTCCAGGCCGGACTTCTCCACCAGCGACAGGTAGGCGGCGCCAGTGGCGAACATGGTGGCGCCGGTCAGCGCGATGACCTCGAACTGCCGGTCCTTGCGCCGGTGGGTGGGCGACCCGGCGTAGGTGACCACGGAGGCGCCGGACATGAGGTTGTTGACCAGGGTGTTCCAGACCATCCACGAGGTGTTCGCGGCGACGTAGTAGCGGTCGCCCGGGCCCATGTCCTGGTTCAGACCGGTCCCCTTGAGGGCCTCCAGGGTCATGCCGCCGTGTCCGTGGACGATCCCCTTGGGCGAGCCGGTGGTACCGGAAGAGAACAGGATCCAGAGCGGGTGGTCGAAGGGCACCCTCAGACAGGCGGGCTCGACGTCGTCCGCCACCAGCGCGGCGAAGTCCAGTCGGCCGGTGGCCGCCGGCCCGGCTCCCGGCTCCGAGGCCGGGTTCAGGTGACGGACGAGGATGGTGTGCCGTAGGCCCGGCAGGCCGGCTTCCACCTCGGCCAGATGGTCCAGCCGGTGGACGTCCTTGCCGTTGAACCGGTAGCCGTCCACACCGATCAGGATCTTCGGTTCGAGCTGGAGCAAACGGTCCAGGGTGGACGGGGCGGACAGATCAGGCGAGTTGATCGTCCAGACCGCACCGATGCTCGCGGCGGCCAGCAGCCCGATGACGGCCTCGGGCAGATTCGGCAGCACGGCCGCCACCCGGTCCCCCGGTTCGACGCCCAGACGCTTCAGGTGCGCCGCGAGCGACGCCACCTGGGTCGCGAGCTGCCGCCACGTGAGCTCCAAGGCGGCGTTGTCCTCGTCGATGGTCAGCACCGCGGTGGTCTCCGCGAGCCGCGGATCCCGCGCATGGCGCAGAACGTTCTCGGCGAAATTCAGCCTGGCGTTCGGGTACCAGACCGCTCCGGGCATGCGCTCCTCGGCCAGTGCGGGCCCCTGGAAGCCCTCGCCCACCACGCCGAAGTACTGCCGCACCGCGTCCCAGAATTCCGCCGGTTCGCGCACCGACCACCGCCAGACCTCGCGGTAGTCCGCCACCCGAACGTTCCGGTGCCCGGCCACCCAGGACATGAAGTCCCACAGACGGGACGCCCTCCGCTGTTCCTCGGTGGGCAGCCACGTCACCTGCCGGCCGTCCGCCATACTGTCGGGCACCGCGCTGTCATGAACCGCGCTGTCGCGGGTCGACATCGTCGCCATCTCCTCCCCTGTCCCCTGCCTGTCCGCTGTCCCAGCTCGTCCTCTGCACCTACTGCGCCTGCGCCGACGGCGGCGCCGCGTCCTGCGACGCGAGCGAGAGCAACTCCAGCACCTCGGGCAGGCCGTCCGCCACGAGGTCCGGGCGCCGGTCGGCTGGTGCCGCCTCGGCGTCGGCGGCGGAGCTCGTACCGGTGGTGACCAGACATCCCAGGGCACCGGCCGTCCGTGCCATCGCGCACTCGAGGTCGAGGTCGTCGCCGACGATGAGCATCTGCTCCGGCCTGACCCGCAGCCGCCGGGTCAGCAGCTCCAGGGCCTCCCGCGACGGCTTCCCGAGCACGTGGTAGGGGCGGCCGGTGACATGGCTGAGCCCGCTGGCGATGAAGCCGGACACCCCCACGTTGAAGCGGCGTTCGGAGGCGAAGGACGGGGCGTCGGAGGTGCAGTAGATCGGTGCGCCGGCCAGGACGGCCTCGGCGGCCACCTGGAGCTTCTCCCGGCCGAACTGTGTGTCCCAGCCGATGACCACGGCGGCGGCGTCCGTCGGTTCCCCGGCCAGGGCCCGGTCCAGATCCACCAGGGGGAGCCCGTGCCGCAAGAACTCCTCCTGGACGCCGGGGCCGCCGAAGATCAGGACAGGCCGCCCCGGATACAGGGTCCGCATCGTCTCCGCAGCCACCACGGCTGGGGTGAGCACCTCCTCGTCCCGCACGTCCAGACCGAGGGAGCGCAGGGTCTCGGCGATCCGGCTGGGGGTCTGCATGGTGCCGTTGGTGAACACCGCCATGCTCCGCCCGGTGGCACGCACCAGGTCGATGACCTCCCGGGCGCCGGGGAGGGCTCTACCGCCGTGGCCGCTGGGGCCGTCGGAGAGCACCAGGCAGCCGTCAATGTCGAACATCACGCCGCGGACCTCGGCAAGCCTGGCGAGCTCCCTTCGTCGCTGCTCCCGGTGCGCCGTGCCCACCGCGCTCACCGGGCGTCTCCGGTCTCGGTGCGGCGCAGCTCTACCCGCTCCGCGCCGCGGGTAACGGAGAGGTACTTCCACCTGGGCAGCCGGTGGACGGCGCGGATGAAGTCGAGGACGCCGGTCACCGGGGCAGTGCCGCAGCCGGCGTCGGCCGGGGACCAGCGCGGGGCGGGCCCGGCGGCGAGCATGGTGTCCGCCTGGTCCTGCGGGAGCACCAGGCGCAGCAGCAGCTCCTCCTCGGGCAGCTCGCGGGCGAACCGGCGCGCGTATTCCTCGTGCAGCTCGGCCAGGGACTTCTCGGCTGGGGTCACGGCGAGCTCACGGGCCCGGGAGAGCGTGGCCACCTTCTCCAGGACCTCCGGCGCGATCTCCCCCTGGGGAGTGCCGAAGTGCCCGAGGACGAAGCGCACCACCTCGTCGGGGATGCGGCTGTAGCGTTCCTGGCCGGACCCGGCCGCCAGCACGTTCATCAGCGCCTGGCTGCCCACAAACTGGCTGAAGGGCGTGACCATGATCGGGTATCCGAGCTCCGCGCGGACACGTCCGACCTCCTCGATGACGGCGGGCAGCTTGTCCAGCATGCGCAGCTCGCCGAGCTGGCGCTTGAGGGTGGAGATCATCCCGCCGGGAACCTGGTGCACGTGGAAGCTCAGGTCGTACTCGGTGGGCGCACCGGCCGGCAGGCCCTGGGAGTCGGCGATGGTGTGGAGGATCTCCGCGGCCGCGGCGGCCGCCTCGCGATCCGCCTGCACCGCGATGCCGAGGGCGTCGAGGTTGCCCAGCAGGTTCTCCAGGCTGGGCTGGGCGGTGCCGTTGGAGAGCGGACCGAGCCCGGTGTGCAGCACGTCCACGCCCAGCTCGGCGGCCACCAGGTACAGGTGCGAGGCGGCGCCGGTGGTGCAGTGGCTGTGCAGCTCCAGGGGCTTGGCGCCGGCGGCCTGGCGGATACCGGGGATCAGCTGGCGGGTGCGCTCCACGGTGAGCAGCCCGCCGGGGTCCTTGACGTAGAGGGAGTCCACGTACGGGCTGGCGTGGTATGCCCGGATGTTGCGGCTGTAGCTCTCGTCGGTGTGGACGGGGCTCTCGGTGAATGTCACCGCCGCCACTACCTGCTCGAACCCCTCCTCCTTGGCCCACTGGGCCACCCGGAGCAGGGAGTCGACGTCGTTCATCGGCTCGGCGATCTGCAGCCGGCGCAGCCCGTGCCCGGCCATCAGTCGCAGCGCCATCCGCATCACGGTCTCCGAAGCCTTCTCCCAGGACATGAAGCGCATGCCCGTGGTGATGGCAGACAGCGGGGTGGCGGGCATGACGGCGCGCATCCGGGAGATGCGCTCCCACGGGTTCTCCCGGTGCCACTTCACGCCCATGGCGAGGCCGGTCGAGCTGGTGAAGTCGATCGCCTCGTAGCCCACCCGGTCCAGCAGCGGTCCCACGGCCTCGACCATGCCGGTGGTCAGCCCGGTGGCGCCCCACAGGCTCTGGTTGCCGTCCCGCAGGCTGGTGTCCACCAGGCGGATCGTCTTCTGCTGCCCGTCGGACTCGGTGCGGACCCCCGCCGCGGCCGGCTCGGTCGCGAGCGTGGTCATCGGACGGCCTCCTTTCGCCGGTTCTGCCGCTGTTCCCAGACCGGGCCGAACCACGAGGTGCTCACTCCGCCGTGGATGAAGTCGGGGTGGGAGAGGACGAACTGGTGGAGTGGCAATGTGGTCCTGACGCCGTCGAGTTCGACGGAATGCGCGGCGGAGCGCACCGCCGCCACCGCGGCGGGGCGGCTGTGAGCGCGGACGATCACCTTGGCCATCAGGCTGTCGTAGAAGGGCGGGAAGGGGTAGCCGTCCTCGATGTGGGTGTCCACGCGGATCCCCGGCCCGGTGGGCCACCGCACGCGGTCGACGACTCCGGGGTCGGGCCGGAAGTCGTCGTCCGGGTCCTCCGCGTTGATCCGCAGTTCGATCGCGGTGGCCGGAGGGACCGGCGGGACGTCGGGCAGCTGCGGGTCCCGCCCCAGAGCCAGGCGCAGCTGGGCCGCCACCAGGTCGATTCCGTAGGCCTCCTCGGTCACGGGGTGCTCCACCTGGATGCGGGCGTTCATCTCCAGGAAGACCACGTCCTCGGACTCGGTGTCCACCAGGAACTCGACGGTTCCGGCGCCGCGGTAGCGCAGGGCCCGTACCAATGCTCGGGAGGAGTCGTGCAGCACGGCGCGCCGGGCTTCGGAGATTCCCGGTGCGGGGCATTCCTCGATGAGCTTCTGGTGTCGGCGCTGCACCGAGCAGTCCCGGTCCCCGAAGATCTGCGCGCCGCCCTTGCCGTCGCCGAAGACCTGCACCTCCACGTGGCGGGCCGCCGGGTAGAAGCGCTCCAGGTACAGCGCGCCGTTGCCGAAGGCCGCCTGGGCCTCGGCTGCTGCCTGCGGGGCCAGCCGGGCGAGCTCCTCGGCGTCGGTCACCAGGCGGATGCCGCGGCCGCCGCCGCCGTGGACGGCCTTGATCAGCAGCGGATAGCCGAGGGACTCGGCGAGCGGGACCACGGCGTGCACGTCGTCGACCTCGACGGCGGGGGCCACCGGGACACCGGCCGCCACGGCCGCCTTCCGCGCGCTGCTCTTGTCCCCGACCGCGCGGAGCGTCTCCGGCCGCGGACCGGCGAACGCGATGTTCTCGGCGGCGAGCAGTTCGGCTAGTTCGGGCTGTTCACTCAGGAAGCCGTACCCGGGGTGGACGACGTCGGCGCCCGCATGCACGGCGGCCTGGGCGATGTACTCCGGCCGCAGGTAGGACCGGCCAGCCTGCGGCGGGCCGATAACGATGACGCCATCGGCCAGCCGTGCCGCCCGGGAGTCGGTGTCGGCCGCGCTGGCGGCCAGGACCGGGCCGGCCCCGATACGCCGGGCGGCGGCGATGATCCGCACTGCGATCTCCCCGCGGTTGGCGACGAGTACCACGGGCTTCTCGCGGGTCCCGGGAGCCGGGCGGGTGGTGGCGTCGCTCATGACGTGCCCGCCTCGGCGACGACGGCGAGGGGCTGGCCGAACTCGACCTGCTCGCCGTCCTTGACCAGGAAGTCGGTGAGCGTGCCGGCCACCCCGGCGGTGACCGGGTTCATCAGCTTCATCACCTCGATGATGCCGATGGTGGTGTCCGGCTCGACGGCGGCGCCCGGCGCCACGAAGGGCGGTGCGCCGGGAGAGGGCGAGCGGTAGAAGACGCCGATCATGGGGGCGGGGATGGTCGTGCCCTCCACGGCCGGGACAGCGGGGGCCGGTGCGGCCGCGGGCTCCGGTGCCGGGGCGGCGGGCTGTGCCACCGGGGCGGCGACCGGCGGGGCCGGAGCGGCGGCCTGGACCGGCTGGGCAGGCGGGGCCGGCGGGGCCGGCTGCTGGACCGGCGGGAGCTCGGCCGAACGGGACATCCGCACCCGGACGTCGCCGAACTCGACGACGGCGGACTCGTAGGAGCCCTCGTCCAGCTGCGCCACGAGGTCCAGGATGTCCTGCCAGCTCGGGGTGGTCTCGGTGCTCATCGGGTTTCTCCCTTGGCCGCGGCAGCGACGAAGCCGAGCAGGTTGGTCGTGGCCTTGGTGGTGTTCCTGCTCTTCTCCTGCTTGCGCTTCCGCCAGTTCGTCTCCGGCCGGGACTGCAGCAGCATGACCCGGGGAGTGCCGTCGGCGTCCCGCTCAAGCGCCCACTCGATGTCCTGCGGGCAGCCGTAGTGCCTCTCCACGCGCAGCGCGATCTCCGCCAGCTGCATCAGCTCGCTCTCGCTCAGGCAGGAGACGTCACGGCGGGACTTCTCCACGTCGCGCCGGATCACGCCGGTGCCGTCCGGAGCGGGCACGTACTCGTGCTGCTTGGAGGCGATCCGGCGGCTGGTGACGGAGGGGCCGGCCTTGGTCAACCAGTACTCGTCGGGGGTCACCTCGCCCGAGACCACGGCCTGGCCGAGCCCCCAGCTGGCGTTGACGGCGATGACCGAGCGGTCGCCGGTGCGGGGGCTGACCGTGAAGGTGACCCCGGCGACGTCCGCGGCGGCCATCAGCTGCACCGCGACCGAGATCTTCGATGCCTCGGTGGCGTCCGTGTCCGACATGCCGGAGCGGTAGGCGATCGCCTGGGGCGAGTACAGGCTCGCCCAGCACTCGCGCACCTTGGCGAGCACGGCGTCCGCGCCCACCACCCACAGGTAGGTCTCCTGCTGACCGGCGAAGCTGGCGGCGTCGCCGTCCTCGTCGACGGAGGAGGAGCGGACGGCGACCGGGCCGCGGTCCAGGTCGTCCGCACCGCGGCGCCGGGCGGTCTCCCCGGCGAGTTCCAGATAGGCCCCGCGGATCTCCTCCTCGACGGCGGCCGGCAGTTCGCGGCCCAGGATCAGCGCGGTGGCCCGCTCATGGGCGGCGTGGAGGGACCGCGGGCTGGCCGGGTCGGCGCCGCGTACCAGGCGCTTGAGCTCCTCGCGCAGGTCCGAGGCGTCCCGGAAGTCCTCGTACGCGTCGACGGTGATGGCGAACCCGTCCGGGACGGGCAGGCCGGCCTGGAGCATCTCGCCGAGGCCGGCGCACTTGCCGCCCACCAGGGGCCGGTCCGCCGAGCCGAGCTTGTGAAATCTTCTCGTGTAGGTTCCCACGTGTTCGTCCTTGTCAGCTGGGTCAGCTGGGTCAGCTGGTCGGTCCCCGTCAGCTGTGCGCGCCGCCGGATCAGGGCTGTCCGTTCAGGGTGGGTGCCGCGGAGACGAACGGCGGTGCCGGACCGTCGCGGCTGTCCGGCGGGGGCGCGTTACGAGACGTCGGCGGCCTCGTCCAGGATGGTGACGGTGCCGGTGTTGCCGTCGACCCGGATCAGCTGGCCGGTCTTGATGGTCGAGGTGCCGAAGCCGGTACCGACGACGGCGGGCAGTTCGTACTCGCGCGAGACGATCGCGGCGTGGCACATGATGCCGCCGATGTCGCTCACGGCTCCGCGGATCCGGCCGAACACCGGGGTCCAGCTCGGGCTGGTCACCGGGGCCACCAGGATCTCGCCGTCCTGGACGGCGTCGAGCTCGCTCGGGCGCAGCACGAGGCGGGCGCGGCCCTCGACGACGCCGGGGGAGCCAGCGAAGCCGGAGAGGGTGTTGCTGTTCGCGCCGTTGCCCTGGGCGGCCAGCCAGCGCTCCACGGTCTCCGGGGTGATGCCCCAGAGCATGATGGTCAGCGGCTCGCTGATCTCTTCGGGGACCGGTCCCAGGGCCGGCGGTGGGTTCCAGCCGCTCAGCGCGGCGTAGATCTCCTTACGCCGCCTGATGACCTCCGGCCAGTGGTAGCCGCCCTGCGGGCCGCCCCCGGCGCCCCAGGCCATTTGCAGGTCGACGATCGCCTCCTCAACCTCGGCGCGGCGCAGGAAGAAGACATCCTCCACGTCCTCCCAGAAGCCCCACTTCTGCAGCAGTGCGCTGAACTCGCGCGCCTTGTTCCAGAAGTTGGTGAGGAACCAGTGCTCCACGTAGAAGTTGTGGTTCTCCACGTAGGGGAACACCATCCGTGCCAGGCCGAGCGCCTCGTCGAAGCCGGGGAGGTCCTCTTCGTCCAGTAGCGAGCGGTACTGCTCCACCAAGGCGTCGCGCTCCGCCTGGAGCCTCTCCAACGGGCGGACGAGGTCGTCGCCCTCGCGCAGGCGGTCGATGTAGTCCCCGATGGCCTGGATGGGCAGGGTCAAGTCGTCGATCCAGCTGCGGTGCGAGTGGTACATACCCGAGCCGTAGGAGAAGCGGAACCAGGGGTCCTTGCTCTCCTCCAAGGCGGCCAGCCACTGGCGCCCGGCGTCGGTCCCGCCGAGGCCGGTGATCAGCTCCTCCTCGGTGGTGGCGGCGCGGACGACGTCTCCCACGCCGAGCTCCTCGGCCCTGCGGGCCAGGGCGCGCAGTTCGTCGTCGGGGCGAAAGAGCAGCACGTCGATGCCGCTGACCATCCCGGAGATCGTCTGGTCGTCGATCTCGGGGAAGTGCTCCTTGCACAGAGTGAGGAACTGCAGGTAGGCGGCGTAGCCCAAGTTCAGGAACTCCGAGTGCAGGGTCCAGATCCGGTCACCGTACTCAAGCAGCCGGTGGTAGGCGGCGAGCAGCTGGTTGCCCTGGCTGGGTCCACGCTCCTCCAGCACGCGCTCGATCGGCTCGAACTCCGACAGCGGGGGGACCTCAAGGTCGTGGACGGTGCGGATGGCGTCCGTGACGCGGTCCTGCCACTCCGCGTACAGGGTGTCCCAGTTCCGAAAGTAGTAGCCGGCGCGCTTGGCGAACTCCTCCGCCCGGCGGGCCTGCTCCTCCTCGTCCGGGCTGGGGATGGTGGACATGTAGGTGTAGCCGTTGACGACCCTCACGTCCAGGCCCTTGGCCGGCGGCAGGACGAACACGCGGGTGTTGGTGACGCCGGTGCCGGTGAAGGCGCCGTCGACGGTCAGCTGGTCGAAGGGGTAGGAGACCTCCGGGAAGTGCAGCGAGTTGCGGAACCAGGTCTTCGCGGAGTCCTCCGCGCGCCGGGCGTCCAGGAACCGGTTGTGGTAGGCGTACATCTCCTCCCAGCCCTCGGCCCCTTCCGGAGTGGCGATCTCGTAGGGGTCCGGAAAGCCACGCTCGGGAGTGAGGTGCGCGGAAGGAGGAGTCTGGCTCCGCTCGCCGTCTGCGGTGGTCACTGGCTGCTCCTTCACGTCCACCGGGGGCTTGCACGTAGGAGCCACCATGGGGCCTGTGGCCCAGATCTCCAAGCGAGCTTTCCACTGAGTAAAAAACAACTGACCCCGAACCATCGATCCTGCACTTCGGAAAGTGATCATCCGGCGGACTTTTTCATTCAGTGAAGTGCTGGTTAGCTGGATTCCGCGTCGCCGTGACGCCGCACACAGCCACCATGGAGCCACCGCACGAAGCCATCACAGCCACCACAGGAACGACCCTCCAGGAGAAGCGATGGCAGCAGCAGAGAACGGCAACCCCGGCAAGTCGGTGATCCACCGGGCCTTCGCCGTCCTCATGTCCTTCGACGTCGCCCACCGGTACCTGACGCTGTCTCAGCTGTCGCGCCGCAGCGGTCTTCCGGTGGCCACCACCTTCCGGCTGCTCAACCACCTTGAGGTGATCGATGTCGTCGAGCGCGACACGGCGGGGCGGTACAGCATCGGCCCCAGGGTCTGGGAGCTCGGCATCCTGGCCCCCACCCATGACGTGACCGGCAAGGGAACCCGTCCGCTGCTGGTCCGGCTGGCGGCCAGGACCGGCATGATGGTGCGGGTCTTCGCCTACAAGAGCCACAGTGCGCTGTGCCTGGAGGAGGTCCTGGCCAACGGCGCCAGCTCCTCCGGCGGTGGGCCGGGGCTGGCCCTGCCCCTGGCCGACTCGGCCGCCGGCCGGGTCCTCCTGGTCCGCATGGCACCCGCGGCCAGGAAGTCGCTGCCGTTGACCCGGGTGCAGTTCGACCAGGTGGAGGAGGGCATAGCCGCTTACGGGCGACAGGGCTGGGTCCGGTTTGTCCGCTCCGATGGACAGGCCGAATACGCCGTCGCCATCGACGCCGAGGGCCGCCCGCCCATGGCGCTCTCCGTCAGTCAACCGCCGACCCGGGCGGCGGGGGCCAAGGCCGATCCCTTGCCGGCCGCCGCCGTCAAGAGCCTGGTATCCGAGCTCCAAAGCGTGGCCCATGCCCTCGCCACCGCTCTGGCCAGACCTGTCGATCCTCCGGGACACGCGAGCCCACCACCGTACGACAGCGAGGAGAACACCGTCGACCATGAGCAGTGAGCCGTCCAAGAGCCCCCCGAAGTCTGTCACCGCCAGGGCACTCGCCGTGCTGGCGGCGTTCGACGTCGAGCATCCACTGCTCACGCTCAGCCAGCTCGCCCGGCGCTCGGGACTGCCAGTGGCCACCGTGTACCGGCTCGCCGGCGAGTTGGAGGACGGCGGCTTCCTCGACCGAAACAGCTCCGGCCGGTACGGGCTCGGCGTACGGCTGTGGGAGATGGGCGTGCTCACGCCCATCCACGGCCGGCTGCGCGAGACGGCCCTGCCCTTCCTGCTCAACCTCCAATACGACTGCCGGGAGACCGTGCAGCTCGCCGTCTGCGACGGCGCGGCCGCCATCTACATCGAGAAGCTCACCTCCGAGATGTCCGTCCCCGTGGAGAGCCGCATCGGCGCCCGGATCCCCCTCCACGCGACCGGCATCGGCAAGGCGCTGCTGGCGTTCAGGCCCGAGGCCTTCACGGAGGTGATCCTGGCCATGCCCCTGAAGCGGTTCTCACCGGAGACCATCACGGACCGCCGGGTGCTGACCCGCCAGCTCGCGCAAATCAGGCAGCAGGGTTACGCCCAGAGCCACCAGGAGTACCGCCTGGGCTCCACCTCCATCGCCGCGCCAGTCCTGGTCGGCGGGACCGTCAAGGCCGCCATCGGCATCATCAGCTACTCGCTGCGCGAGGATCTGGACCAGTTCGCGCCCGCCTTGCTGCACGCCGCGAAGGGCCTGGCCAAGCGGCTGGCGGAGACAGAGGGCACTGCCTACCCGAGCCTGAGCGGCCTGGACCAAGAGTGACCGCCGCCCGGACGCCCGGACGCCCGACAACGATCGCGAAGCACCTGGTGGCGGACTACGGTGATCGCCGCCTTCTCAGGTGTTGGGCAGCTTGACCCATTCCGGCGTCAACACCGTCCAGTCTCCCTTCCCGTCCGGCTTGACGAACTTGGCGGAGAGGTTGGAGGCGTGGCTGTTCCCGGTCCCGAACGTGAACGGCATCCCGGTCATGGTCGAGTCCAGTGGCTTGAGGTTCTTCACGGCCCTGGTGACGCTCTCGCGGGTGATGTCGCCCTTGATCGAGCGCAGCACCGTGACCAGGTGCTGGGCGGCGAGGTAGCCGCCCTGCGCGAAGGCGCTGAGCGGCACGCCGTGGCGTGTCATGGTGTCCCGCCAGTCCCTATTGGCGGCCGACCGGGTGTCGCTGTAGGGCTCGAACTCCGACAGCGCCACGACGTTTCTGCCCGCCGAGCCCAGCGCCTTCGCGGCCTCCGCGGTGTAGATGGGGGCGAGGAACAGCCACCTGATGTTGGTGATGTTCTGGGCCTGCGCGGCCTTGAACCAGCCGATGGACATCGGTTCCAGGCCGCTGAACAGCACGGCCTGGCAGCCGGCGCCGCGGGCCCGCAGGACGTAGGGGGTGTAGTCGGTGGTGGACGTCGTCAGGCTCATGTCGTTGACGACGAGCCGCTTGCCGGTGATTGTGGACCAGCGGTCCACTCCGTCGCGGAAGCCGGTTGCCATCCCTGCGGCGGCGATCGTGAAGAACGCGCAGATCTTGGTGTACTTCAGCTTCTCGGAGGCGTAGTAGAGGGTCACGGTCGAGCCGAAGAACGGGCCGGTGTTGACCGGCGAGATGCTCGCCGAGGTGAAGCAGCCGGCGTCCACGCCGATGCCCCGTACGTCGGTGATGTTGCTGCGCTGGTAGAACGGTCCATTGACCTGGCAGTCGACGAGGCTGGCGCCGCCCGCGAGGGCCACGGCCTTCTTGCTCTGGATGATGTCGCGGGCGGCGAGCGTGGCGGCGGCCAGGTCGCCCTTGTCGTCGGCCGTGGTGTAGACGATCTTTCGGCCGTTGATGCCGCCTTTGGCGTTGACCTCGTCGAAGACGGCACGGGCGGCCTGGGGGGCTTCGGAGAAGGTGACAGGACCGCTGAGGGTCGACACCGCTCCAATGTTGATCGGACCGGAGCCGGAGTCGGACCCGAGGCTGTCGTCGGCGCACGCCGTCATGGGAAGGACCAGAGCGACGACAGCGAGAATGCGTGTGATTCGCATGTCAGAGACCTTCGGTGCTGGAGGCGATCCCGCGTCGAAAACGGTCACAGCGATGAGAGCGTTCGGGAGGCCATGGGGGGCGGTTCGGCGAGGGTAGCACCTGGCACAGTGACATCGGAGGCTATTCGAGGTTCGAGCTTGCTTTTCTATTCCCCTCAGCCAGCGAAGCGCCCCCGATCGTCCCTGGCATCGGCGCCGCGGTGACAGCCGGGGCGGAGCTGCTCGGGTTCGTCGTCGCCGCGGCCGGAGGGGAGAAGGTCGAAGACGTTCCACAGGGGTGACAGGAGGTCCATGCCCCGGTTGGCGCCGTCCGGGAACTCGGCGCATTGCAGGTAAGTGTGGTGCACCTGCCGTCCGTCGCGGGTGAAGACGCTGAAGCAGGGGGAACTGCCCGCCGCGCGAACCCTCGGTGCCGAGGTCGGTCGTGAAGGCCGTCCCGTACGCCGAGACCAGCCGCAGCCCCTCCCAGCCGCGCTGCCGACCCCACGCGCGAAGCTTCTCGATGGGCGCCTTGGCGATGATGGTTGTTTCCCGGACGCGCTGGGCAGCCACTTCACTCACGCAGCCTGGCCGACCAGGTCAGGAACCTAGGCATCCCCGGAGCCGCAGGTCGCGCTGCCGCGCTGCGCCAACTCGTTCTTCAGCACCCGCACCCGTCATCGCCCGAGCACTGTAGGTCATCTTCAGGCCGCGCTGCACGTAGCTCACCTTCCAGGCCCGCATCGGCCTGGGCACCGGGCCTGTGTCAACGTCGGGCGAATGTGAGGAAGCGCTGGCGAAGGAAGTTCGTCGAAGAACAGTTCTCTGTACGTACTGTCCCGTCAGGCTTGGGGGTCGGTGGTGGTCTCGACCGGCGTGGAGTCGAAGTGCCGAAGCTCGGGTTCCCGTGCGAAGAACTTCTCCACCACCTCGGCGAACGCCGGTGCCTGGGGGCTGATCGGGAAACGCTCGACGTGGTGGGCGAGCGATTCCCAGCCGATCCGCAACAGGTAGGCGCCGGACCTTTCGACGTCGCGGAACAGCTCCACAGAGTGGCACCCGTCCGCGGCCGCGAGGATCGACCGGCCGGACAGCAGCTCGCGTTCGAACCGGTGCTCTTGGCCTGCTTTGATCCACAGGTAGGCGTGCTCGTAGATCATGGTTCCCCTTCACGTCGAGAGTTGTCGTCGGGAGCGATGTCAACGCGCGCTGCGGACCTTGCTCACGACCAAGATGCCGCTGAGCGCGCACAGCGCGGTGAACATGTAGAGCGCGGTGTAGTTCTGCCCGCTGCCGATCGCCAGCAGCAGCGGTGCGAAGGCGGGGCCGATGGACTGCGGGAGGACGTTGGCGATGTTGATGACACCCAGGTCCTTGGCGGTGTCGTCCGGGGCGGGCAGCACCGAGGCGCACAGGGCCACGTCCACGGAGAAGTACAGCCCGGTGGCCAGTCCCTGCACGGCCTGGGCCACGATCACCCTGGTCAGGCTGTCCGCGGTGGCCAGCAGGACCATGCCGACGGCCATGACCACCGCGGCGGCTACGACGAACGGCTTGCGCCGTCCCACTCGGTCCGAGAGGCGACCGCACAACGAGGACGTCAGCGAGCTGGTGCTGTACTCGACGAGCATGAGCAGCGCCAGCACGCCGGCCAGCGCGTGCGGGCTGATGCCGATCCGGTCTCCGAGGTAGAAGGCCAGGTAGGACACCGGCGTGAACAGGGCCAGGAACAGGACGAATCGGGTCAGCCACATCCACCCGAACGTCGGGTGCTCGCGCGGGTCGGTCCAGAACGTGTCCCGAAACGCCTTCGCGGTCAGCGGGGGCAACCGCTTCGCCACTCGGCGGTCGGGCAGTGTGACGGCGAAGATCAGTACCAGGACGGTCGCGGCGAGGCACGGCACCAGGAACCGGATCACCGCGTCGCCGAACAGCGCCGCCGACGCCGCTCCCAGCGGCACCGCGATGAGCTGGCTGAAGCCCACCGCACCTGACACGGTTCCCCTGCGGTCGGCGGGCACCTGGTCCGGGACCGTGGCGCTCAGCGCCGACAGCGTGGCGTTGAAGGACATCTGCGCCAGGCACCAGCCGATCGCGATGGCGGGCACGGCGGGGGCGAGCGCGATGAGCATCAGCCCCGCCGAGCCGCCCAGCACCCCGCCGACCAGCCACGGCCGACGGCGACCGAACCGCGATGTCGTCCGGTCGGAGAGCCTGCCGAACAACGGGTTGGCGACCACCGCCACCAACGCGCCCAGGGCGACGATCAGCGCGAGGCTGCGCTCCTTGCCCGCAGGATCGACCTCGGCGACGCGGAGGGGCACGGTGACCAGCGCCGAGGCCAGCAAGGCGGTGTAGAGCCCCAGGTAGGCCAAGGAGATGCGGAAGGTGAAACCGCGTGGCATCGTGGCGGGAACGGTCGACGTCGTCATCACCGTGCCTCCTCTGCAGGACGTGCGGTCAGCTCAGGAGGCGACCGGCGCGCGAAGGTCTGCCAGCCGCTTCGCCACCACGTCGAGGAGGTCCGCCCAGGACTCCTCGAACTTGGCCACGCCCTGCTCCTCCAGCAGTTGGACGACCTCGTCGTAGTCGATTCCGTGGGTGGTGAGAGCGTCGAGGTCCGCTCGTGCTTCGGCGTAGCGACCGCGCACCTGGTCGCCGCCGACGGCCCCGTGGTGCGCCACCGCCTCCAGCGTGGCCTCCGGGATCGTGTTGACCGTGCCCGGCGCCACCAGGCCGTCGACGTAGCAGGTGTCCGGGTAAGCCGGGTCCTTCGTGCTGGTCGAGGTCCACAGTGGTCGTTGCGGGCGAGCGCCATCCGCGGCGAGGGAGTCCCATCGAGGACCGGTGAAGAACTCCTCGTAGATCTGGTAGGCCAGTCTGGCGTTCGCCATGCCCGCCCGGCCGGCCAGCGCCGCCGCCGCCGGACCCCGCGCACGCAACCGCCGGTCCACCTCGGTGTCCACCCGTGATACGAAGAACGAGCCCACGGACTCGATGGCGGACAGGTCCGCACCGGACCGGCGCGCCGACTCCAGCCCGGACAGGTAGGCGTCCAGCACCGCCCGGTAGCGGTCCAGCGAGAAGATCAGCGTCACGTTCACGCTCACCCCACCGCCGATCACCGCGCTGATCGCGGGCAGGCCCGCGATCGTCGCCGGGATCTTGACCATCAGGTTGGGCCGGTCGACCAACCACCACAGATGCCTCGCCTCGGCGATGGTCGCCGCGGTGTGGTGGGCCAGCCTCGGGTCCACCTCGATGGAGATCCGGCCATCGCGGCCACCGGTGTTCTCGTGCACCGGGCGCAGCACGTCCGCCGCCTCGCGCACGTCGGCGGTGGTGAGCATGCGGACCGCCTCGTCCGGGTCCACGCCGCGATCGGCGAGCTCCCGCAACTGCTCGTCGTAGGCGCCGGCCGCGCCCGCGATGGCGTTGCGGAAGATGGTCGGGTTGGTGGTCACGCCGACCACCCGCTCCGACGCCACCAGCCGCGACAGACCACCACCGGTCAGCCGCTCGCGGCTCAGGTCGTCCAGCCAGATCGACACGCCTTCGGCGGCCAACCGCTTGAGCACATCGGACATCGCTTCCCCCTCTCGGCTCCGGTCACGCCTTGACGGCGGCGCCGGCGTCGACCGGCACCGTCGCCCCGGTGATGAACCGCGACTCGTCCGAGGCCAGCCACAGCACCGCGCTGGACACGTCCGCGGAGTCCACCCAGGGCACCGGGATGGCGTTGAGCTTGGCGGCTTCCGCGGCGAACTGCTCGCGCGTCGGGTTCTCCACGTCCGGCAACAACAACCGGCGCCCGGTCTCGTTCTGCACCATGTCGGTGTCGACGTTGCCGGGATGCACGCTGTTGACCCGGATGTGGTGCGGCGCGAGCTCGTTGGCCAGGGACCGCATCAGGCCGACCAGACCGTGCTTGGACGCCGCGTAGTGCGACATGTTCGGCCGCCCCAGCAGACCCGCCACGGAGTTGGTGAAGATGATCGAGCCACCTCGGCCGGCCTCGATCATGTGCGGCACGACCGCCACGACGGTCAACCACGCCCCGGTGAGGTTCACGTCGATCATGTCCCGCCACTGCCGCTCGGACAGTTCCCAGGACAGGCCCAGCGACCCGATGCCGGCGTTGACCAGCACCACGTCGATGTGGCCGAACGACTCCAGCGCGGCCTCGACGGCGGCCTTCAACTGGGGCAGCAGGCGCACGTCCGCAGAACGGGCCACCATCTCGCCGCCCTGGGCCTCGACCAGTCGCCTGGTCTCCTGGAGGTCCTCCGAGGTGGCCAGGGTGTAGTGCGTGGTCCCCACCTCCTCGCAGATGTCCACTCCGACGATCTTCGCGCCCTCGGCGGACAGCCGCACGGCGTGCGAGCGGCCCTGCCCGCGCGCGGCTCCGGTGATGAAGACGACCTTGCCGTCCATCCGTCCCATCTGAATCCCTTCGTCGCTCGTCCTGGTGCGGTCCCGACCGGTCAGCACCGGCCTGTCACCGATCTGGTCGCCTCGGCCCGTGCCCGCAGGTCCCGCACGACCGCAGCGGGGTCCTCGCCCTGGAACACCGCCGACCCGGCGACGAACACGTCCGCGCCGGCCTCCGCGCACCGCTCGATCGTCTCGGCGTTGATCCCGCCGTCGACCTGCAACCACAGCGGCACCTCCCGCCCGAACGCGCGGTTGCGGTCGATCGCCCGCCGGGCCCGCTCGATCTTGGGCAGGACCGCGTCCAGGAAGCGCTGCCCCCCGAACCCCGGTTCGATGGTCATGACGAGCAACGTGTCGACCTCCGCGAGCAGGTCCTCGTACGGCTCGACCGGCGTGGCCGGGTTGAGGGCGAGCCCGGCTCGTCCGCCCGCCGCCCGAATGGCCCGCAGCGTGCGGACGGGCGCCTTGACCGCTTCCGCGTGGATGGTGACGTTGTGCGCGCCGACCTCGGCAAAACGCGGGGCCCACCGGTCGGGGTCGGCGATGCCCAGGTGGCAGTCGAGGGGCAAGCGAACGTTCTTGACCAGCGACTCCACCACCGGCAGGCCCACGGTGAGGTTGGGCACGAAGTTGTTGTCCATCACGTCGACGTGGAGCAGGTCCGCGTCGTCGGCGATGAGCGCGGCCTCCTCCGCTAACCGCGAGAAATCCGCGGCCAGGATGCTAGGCGAGATGCTGACCGTCACGGGCCACCTCCATCAGTCGCACCAGCGCACCGTCCTCGACCAACTCGAACGGGATCGCGCCGACGTTGTCGTAAACCGCGCGCGCCGCGGACAGCGACGCGTCGTCGTGCCGGAAACGGATGCCGATCGACGTGCACCCAGCCGCGTTGGCGGCCTCGATGCCGATCGGCGAGTCGTCCACCGCGACGGTCTCCGCCGGCGCGTGGCCGAGGCGTCGCGCGGCCAGCAGAAACCCCTCGGGCGCGGGCTTGGGCAACCGCACGTCGTCCGCGCTCACCAGGACCCGCGGCAAGGGGAGTTCGGCCGCCCGCAGGCGGGCCACCGCGACCTCGGCGTCGTTGGACGTCACGATCGCCCACTGGTCCGGTCCGAGCGACTCCAGCAGTTCCCGCGCCCCCGGCAACGCCACGGTCTGCCCCGTGTAGCCGCGTTCCTCGATGCGGACCCGCTCCGCGTGCTCGGCGATCTCGTGTTCGGTCAGGTGCGGCAGTAGTGCCCGTACGATGTCCGCGCGCTTGCGGCCGTAATGATGTGCCAGGTCGAACGATTCGCCCACACCGACCGATAGCGCCCAGTCCGACCAGCACTGGTCCGCGTCCAGGTATGAATCGACAAGTGTGCCGTCCAGGTCGAGCAGGACAGCGCTGTAGAACATGCTCAAAAGCTCCTCCTCAGCTTCTTCGGGTTGTTTTTCGTCCGCAGGTTGCGGTGTTCTGTCGCTGATTCCCAGCCCGGTCGTCCGGGCTCGGCGGCGGCGACGAGTGCGGTGGCCACCGGCCCCCGACCCGGGGTGTTCATCGGTCCGAGGGGCCGGCTTCCGAGTGTTCAGCGGAGGCGGCCCCTATTTCTCCTGGGTCCAACCCGGGCGTTCCGCGACCCCGAGGGCGGCGCCCAGCCGCGCCATGCGCAACGCAGGGCGGTAGTCGGCGGTTTGGCGGGGACGCACTGGTACAGGCACGGCATCCCACCCACCAGGTCAGACCATGTGGCGAAGCGGTCCCCGGCCTCGCGATCCTCACCGCGGAACATCGAGGTGATCATGCGAGCCCACCCCTTCCACCACGGCAACCGGCAGCAGGTCCGGCCGCAGCCGCCCGGCCCGTGCACCACGCGTTGAACTCGTTGAGGATGTCGCCGTCGCCGGGTGGCAGTCTGCGGCTCATGGCCAGGTCTCCAGTTCGGTGGGGGAGGTCAGCGGGTGGTCCTCGTGAAGCGTCCCCTTGCTTACGATCTGTAGTCACTCAATTGCAGCAGGTTAGGGACGGGAGGAGTATCGAGGAAAACCCGTACATCAGAGCGCGGCCCAGCCACGGTGAGATGTTGTGGAGTCCGGGTGGAGGGGGGCCGTCGGACGCGGGGAGCCGGACAGACCGCCCTCAGCCGCGCGTGGAGCTCCGGCCCCAGCTCCATGACTATCTCGTGAGCGCACGCCTCGGATTGTCGACGGTGATCACCCGGAACTCCTCGTCGGAGAGGCCGGCGGCCCGGAGGTGACCCGCGAAGTCGGTGAACAGGAAGCTGTAGCCGCCACCGCCGTAGGCGCGTAGGTGGCTCTTGAGGCAGACGTCGTGTGAGAGCAGCACCTGGTCGAGCCGTCCGTCCCGCACGATGTTCATCACGTACCGGACCGCTCGCTCGATGTCGTACGGCGCCGTCGGCCGGATTCCGTCGAACTGGACGAAGGCACCGCGGCGTGCCATGTCCAGGTGATACTCCTCATCGAAGACCCGGTCGCAGTGCCCAATGATCACTCGCCGCGGATCGACACCCTCCTCCTGGAGCAGGTCGAGCTGTTGCCTCCCGACCGGCCAACGCGCCGCGTGGGTGGTGATCACCAGCCCCGTGCGCCGATGGGCACGCGCGGCGGCACGGAACGAACGCTCCTCCGCCGCGCTGACGTGCCGGTCGCAGCCGATCTCGCCGATGACGCCCGCCCGGACGCCGGTTCCGTCGATGCCCTCCTCTATCTCGGCCACCAGCAGCTCGGCGATCCGATCGACCGAAGTGCGGTCGAACCAGTCCCGGTCGAGATACGGGTGCCGGTAGAACCCCGTTCCGACGACGATGTTCAGCCCCGTCGCGACGGCCGTGTCGCGCACCGCGCCCACGTCCCTGCCGAGACCGATCGTGGTGCAGTCGACCAGGGTCCGTCCGCCCAGCCCGACGAACTCGCCGAGTTCCAGCTCCATCAGGCGACGGTCGTTGAGAAGCCCATCGGCACGCGCCTCCTGGAGCATGTCGACGTAGATGTGCTCGTGCGGGAGTGTCAGGCCGAGCCGCTCCTCGGCGACCGGGCCGAGCACCGTCATCACGTCCGCCATGTACCCGGCCCCTTCATCGTTGACCTTCTTACCATACTGCATATAGATTCGGATATAAGTCCGATCTGAGGAGGCGCAGTGCCCCAAGAACCCCGGCTTCCCGAACTGAGCTTCGACCTTCACCCCCGCCTGTCCGCGCTCCTCATCATCGACCTGCAGTACTTCGACGCACACCCGGACTGGGGACTCGGTCCCGCGATCAAGGGCGGCGCCAGCACGGACGCCGGTGCGTACTACTTCGGCCGCATCGACTCCCTGGTCGTCCCGCAGGTGCGCCATCTGGCATCGGCGTTCCGGGAATGTGGCGGCAGGGTCGTCCACGTGGTCACCGGCCCGCTGACCCAGGACGGCGCCGATCTGCTCCCGCGCACCCGAGCACGCCGCGAGGAGATGGCCAAGCGGTTCCCGATCACCGGCGAACCGCCCGGCATCTACCCCGAAGGCAGCATCGAGCGCGCGGAGCTGCCCGCGGTCGCGCCCGTGGCCGGCGACATCGTGGTCAACAAGCTGACCACCAGCGCGTTCAACTCCAGCAGCATCGACCAGGTGCTGCGGATGATCGGCATCAAGACCGTCGTGTTCACCGGGGTCGCGACCAACAACTGCGTCGAGTCGACCTTGCGCGACGCCTCGGATCGCGCCTACGACTGCATTCTGGTGGACGACGCCTGCGCCGCTTTCGACCGGGAGTCGCACGAAGCGTCCCTTCGCAACGTGCGGCGTCTCTTCGGGCGCGTCGAGTCCACTGCTCACGTGCTCGGCCGGCTGGGGGTCTGGGAAGCGGATCTCAGTGGAGCGCCGGCATGAGCGGGGAGAGCCAGGCCGAGGCGCCGTTCCAGGACATCAGTCTCCCGGTCGGTACCGGGTACGTACATCCCTCGATGCGGGGACTCGCGGCCGATCCGGGATTCCGGATCGAGATCCTGCGCCGGCATGCCGACACGGACGGCGACGGCCAGGTGATCCGGGCGATCTCGGCGCGACTGCACGTCGGCACGCATGTGGATGCGCCGGAGCACTACGTGCCTGGAGGCTCCCAGGTCATGGACGTTCCGCTCGAGAAATATGTGGGGCCGGCGGTGGTGGCCTTCCTTGGCGATCTCGAACCCGGACAGCCGATCGACGTTCGCCTGCTGCGGCGCGCCCTCGGGGGTCGCGTGGGTCCGGGCTCGCGGCTGCTGCTGAAGAGCATGTGGAACGCGCGTTTCGGGCAGCCGGGCTGGCGGGAGGACTCGCCGTACCTCACCGTCGACGCCGTCGACCACCTCTGCGGACTGGCACCGGCGCTGATCGGGTTCGACTTCTCGCACGCGAAGGACGCACCGGACAGCCCGCGCCGCTACTACCTCAGCCACACGCTCTGCACAGCGGGCGTCGTGGTGCTCGCGGGCCTCCGCCTGGATCAGGTGTCCGCAGGCAGCGGACTGCTGATCGCGGCACCCATCGCGATCCACGGGGTCGAGGCGGCACCCGTCCGGGCCCTGTTCCGGCCGGACGCGCCCCCCGTCTTGGATCGGCCTACGACCCGTTAGCGCGGTGGACCCGTCTGCGCCGCCGCCAGCACCTCGGCGATCGGAACGCCGTCGGGGTCCAGGAGCCGGCCGACGAGACCGACCGTGCGCGATATCAGTCCGAGGCCCCGGCCCGCCTGCCACGGCAGGCCCACCTCGTTCACCAGGGCGCCGAGCGCGCCGGTGACGTTGACGATCAGCGGCCGCCCGTGTCGCCGGCTCGCCGACTCCGACAGCATGCGAACGAGATCGACACACCGGCCGTCGAGATCGTTCTCCCGGGCGATGGCGAAAAGGCGCTCGGTCCGGGGGTCGAGCGACTTGTAGAACCGATGCCCGATGCCCGGCAGGATCCGCCCTTCGGCCGCTGCCTCCTCCACCGCGGCCTCGGCGATGTCCTCAAGCGAGGCGTCGGCCGGGGCGTCCCGCAGCAGATCGCCCAGGAGACGCGCGGCACTCTCGATCGACCCGACCAGGCGGTCGCCGACCCCGAGCAGGCCGGCGGCGACGGCGCCCTGCAGCGCGTTCGGAGCCCCGAAGGCGGTCAGCTTGCTCGCCAGTACCGACGGGGTCATGCCGTGGTCGATCAGCGCCACCAGCATCGCGTCGAAGACCGCGGCCTGTTCGGCGGTCGGCAGTCGCCCGGCGAGATGCAGGTAGGTGACGTCCGACAGGGGGCGCACTCCCATCAGTTCGTCGACCAGGCTGTGCCCTCGCATCACCAGGTCGCCGGCCGGCGGGGACCCGGTCTTCGAGCCGTCCGTGGTCATCTGCCCGGCCGCTCAGGCCCCGACGGCACGGTCGGTGATCTCGAAGGCCGCGTCAAGGATGGCGAAGCCCTCCTCCAGCTGCGCTTCGGTGACGCACAGGGCCGGGTTGGTGTGCACCATGTGATTCGCGACCATGGTGAACAGGCCGTGCTCGCGGAGATGGCCCGCCAGCGCGCGCATCTCGTCCGACGTCCCGTTGTACGGGGCCATCGGCGTGAACGGGTCGCGGCTGCGCACCACCTCGATCGTGCCGAACAGGCCCAGGTTCCGGACCGCGCCAACGGACGGGTGCTTGTCGTAGAGGCGTTCGTGATGCGCTCGCATCACCTTGCCCATCCGGGCGGCGTTCTCGATGAGCCCGTCCTCCTCGTAGACCCCGATCGTCGCCACGGCCGCGGCGCAGCTCACCGCATGGCTGTTGTAGGTCAGCCCACCGGAGTACGGCCTGTCATCGAACGCCGCGGCCACGTGCCGCCGCATCGCCACGGCGCCGAGCGGGAGGTAGGAACTGGTCAGCCCCTTGGCCATCGTCATCAGATCGGGGACGGTGTCCCAGTGGTCCACGGCGAACCATCGCCCCGTCCGGCCGAACCCCGCCATCACCTCATCCGCGACCATCAGCAGGTCATAGCGGTCGCAGATCTCGCGCACGCCCTGGATGTAGCCGTCGGGCGGGATCAGGATGCCGTTGCCGCCGACCACGGTCTCCAGGAACACCGCGGCGATCGTGTGCGGGCCTTCGTAGCGGATCACGTCCTCGAGCCCCTGAAGGCTTTCCTCGACCGGACGTGGGTCCTTCTCACCCCAGCGGTGCGTGTCCGGGTACCGGACGACGCCGCCACCGCCGCCCGCCTCGTTCCCCCAGCGTCGTGGGTCGCCGGTGAGCGACAACGCGCCCATCGTCGCCCCGTGGTAAGTCCGGTAGCGGGCCAGGATCTTGTACCGGCCGGTGTACTGGCGGGCCAGCTTGATCGCGTTCTCCACCGCCTCGGCGCCGCCCAGGGTGAAGAACACCTTGTCCAGGTCACCGGGCATGATCTCGGCCAGCTTCCGGCCGAGGCGCGCTCGCGGCTCGGTCACGAACCCGGGCTGGACGAAGCCGAGCTTCGCGGCCTGCTCCCCGATGGCCTCGGCCACCCGCCGGTCGCCGTACCCGATGTTCACCGACATCAGCTGGCTGTTGAAGTCGAGGATCCGGTCGCCGTCGACCGTGTAGAGGTACACGCCTTCACCGCGGTCGATGGCGAGCGGATCGACGCTCTGCTGGGCGACCCAGGGAAAGAACGTGTGCTCCTTCGACAGCGCGATGATTTCTGCGGCTGTGAGCTTCCCTGACTGCATCCCGCACCTCGCGTTCGGTTCGTCCGATGGTACGACGCCCGCTGCGCCAGTGCCATTTTCGTGCGATATTATCGAATTATACTAATGTTTCATATCATGCGCGACCGTCTGTGCAGGCATCTTTCCCGAAGTGCTGGTCATGGCCACCGCCGCGGCCAGCCCGAGTGCCACCAACGTGGTCAGCAGGGCTCCGTTGAAACCCGCGACCGCGACCACGGGAGCGGCCCCGACACTGCCGATGACCAGGGCCCCGGCCAGCGCGGCCGACGCCAGCGCGAACGCGCTCCCCCGGTCGCCCCCGTCACTGAGGTGGGAGAGATCCACGTACAAGGGGGTCACCACCAGGCCGGAGCCGCCGCCGGTGAGGATTCCGGCGATGACGAGGCCGGGCACGGTGACCCATAGCGTGAGCAGGCACAGCGCGATCGCGGTGGCGACCAGTCCTGACATGACCAGCCACCGGGTCGAGAACCGGTCCGCGAGCCATCCGGACGGAACCCGCGAGGCGAGCACCGCCAGGCCGTCGGCGACGAAGAACACGCCGGCATCGATCCCCGCCTGTTCCGCGCGCTGAGGCAGGTACGCCGTGATCGAGCCCCAGTGCACGAGGTAGAGCAGGATGATCGCCAGCGACGGGACCCAGGAGCGGCGCAGCGCGATCCCGAATCGGCGCGCCACCCTGCCGGCCGGCGCGGGACCGGTCCAGGCGCGCACCCCGCGCAACCGGCCGAGGACCATCGCCGAACCCGCCAGCACCAGGGCGAGCACGGTCATCGAGACGCCGGTGAGCTGTTCGTGCGAGCCGAGCACCAGGAGGGAGAGCGGCGGCATGATCGTCAGGCTCAGCGTCTGGGCGCTCGCGGCCAGGGCCAGCGCGATCCCGCGCCGGCTCGCCGCGGAGACCTCCAGCAGCGCCGCGAAGTAGGCCGGCGCGATCAGCCCGAACCCGATGCCCTGGGCGATGCGGGCGATGACGAACGGAACCAGCGTTCGACTGCCGTCCAGCGGCGGTATCAGCAGGCAGGTGCCTGCCACGTAGGCCAATGCGCCCGCGGCGAGCAGCCGGATCGGCCCGAAGCGGTCGACCAGCGCTCCGCCGACGATCGCCGCCGGGATCTGCACCATCGCGGCGACACCCACGACGATCCCGATCGTGCTGTCCGGGACACCCGACCGGGAGAGGACCACCGGCATCGACACCACGAAGCCGTAGAACCCGCCCTGCAGAGCCACCTGACCGAGCACATAGAGGAAGCTGATCCGGCCGGCGTCCGCGGTGTGCTCGCTCATACGCCGGCCGGGGTGTCGCACCCCTCGATCTCATCGAGCACCTGGTCCAGCGCATCGACGAGGTACCTCATCTCCGCGAAACCGAAGACCATCGGTGGCCTGATCTTGAGCACGTCGCGTGCCGGACCGGCCAGGCCGACCAGAACACCGTGGCGGAGCAGCGCATTGATCGCGGCACGTGCCTCGCCCGTCCCGGGTTCGCCGTCCGGGGCGCGCAACTCGACCCCGATCGCGAACCCGCGACCGCGGACCGCGCGAACCGATCGATGGCGGGTACGCAGCTCGTCGAGTGCCGCGAGGAGACGGCCGCCGACCACCCGGGCGTTTCGTTGCAGGCCCTCGCGCTCCAGCACGTCCATCACCGCGAGTCCCGCGGCGGCCGCCACCGGATTGCCGGCGAAGGTGTTGAAGTAGTGGTGGCTGGCGGCCAGGAAACGGTCGACGATCTCGCGCCGCGTCACCACGGCCCCCACGGGAATGCCGCCGGCGGTCGGCTTCCCCATGGTCACCAGGTCCGGCACCGTCCCATAGAGCTGGAATCCCCAGAACGCGTCGCCGACCCGGCCCTGGCCCACCTGCACCTCGTCGGCGATGACCAGGGCTCCGGCCTCGCGCACCTGGCGAAGACCGGCCCGCATCACGTCCGGCTCGGGGATGCGGAACCCGTCGCTGACGAACACGGTGTCGTAGATGAACGCCGCCGGACCGAGGTCGCGTTCACGCAGCTCGTCGACCCCCCGGAGCATCGCCTGGGCGAACTCGGCACCGCCCGCCGCCGGATCCGGTCGCGGGCCGTGCGGGGGATACGGGACGAGCGAGACCCACGGCACACGACCATCTCTGCCGGCGGGACCGAGCGCGCTGACCGCGACCGTATTGCCGTGGTAGGCCGACGTGGTCGCCACGACTCCCTCGCGTCCCGAGAACGCGCGGGCCAGCCTGAGCGCCAGGTCGTTGGCGTCGCTGCCGGTGCAGGTGAACAGGCAGGTGTCCAGCTCGGGAGGCATCGTCGCGAGCAATCGTTCGCCGTACTCGACGACGGCGGGATGCAGGTACCGCGTATTGGAGTTGATCTCCCGCATCTGCCGGGCCACCGCCGCCACCACGTGCGGGTGGCTGTGACCGACATGCGGAACGTTGTTGTACGCATCCAGGTAGCGGCGGCCGGATTCGTCCTCGACCCAGGCTCCGCGTCCGCGCACCGGCATGAACGGCTGGTCGTAGAACTGTCGCAGGCCGGGGCCGAGCGCTTTGAGCCGGCGCTCGATCACCGCGGACGGCGACGGCAGGCCCGCCGGCACCGACACCGCCGGAGACCGGCGGGTGCCGCGCGCCTGGAGCCGCTCCAGCACCTCCAGCGAGTCCGCGCTCGAGAACACCGGCTGCTCCGACGGCCGGGGGGACCGGCTCGCGCGCCACTCGTGAATGGCGACCCTCATCGCCAGCCGGGTGATCACCAGGTCCGGCAGCACCGATCGTTCGAGAGGTTCCAGGGGGACCACGTCCTCGAACCCGACGCACACGTCGTCGATGACCTGAAGCGGGTCGTCCTGGCCGCAGACCAGGAAGCTCGCGGCGATCGCCGGTTCCGCGACCAGAGGTGCGTGCAGGGCATCGCCGAAATCGATGACGCCCACGATCCGCTCCGGGTCGTCCGGATCGGAGAGCAGGTTGGTCGGGCTCACGTCGCCATGGATGATCTGGGCACGCAGGCCGGGGAGCTGCGGCAGCACCTCGCTCTCGAACCTGGCCAGCGCCTGCTCGACCGCGCGCCGCATCGATCGGTCCGGTAGCGAATCGATCAGTGTGCGAAGCTCCTGGGCCCGGCTGATGTCCCAGAGCAGCCGGCGCTGCGCCGACCGGTGAAAGAACCCGCGCGAGGCGCGCACCAGGCGGGCGGCGACGTTGCCAGTCCGACGGCGGTACACCGCGGTGCTGCTCTCGACGGTGCCCCCGGCACCCGGAAGGAAGCTCAGCAGCTGTGTGACCAGTGTCCGGCCCTCCACGGACCATTCGCCCATCAGCTCGCCGTCCCGGGTGCGGCGCACCTCCTGCACGTGCAGCGAGGGGTCGATGGAACCGATCGACTCGATGAGCCGCACCTGCAGGTCGAAAGCCTCTCGTTCGGCAGGTCCGCCGAGCTTGAGGACGTGCTCGGGGCCGTGCCGGCCTTCGACCACGAACACGCTGCTGGTGCACTCGCCGGCAAGCCGCCGAGCCGTCCCTTCGCAGCCGTAGACCGCCATCGCCGCGACCGCTGCGTCCGCGGGGCTGACCCGCAGCAGAGCCGACGACATCGTCAGTTCGAACCGAGCTGGAAGAGGGAGTCCTCATGCGCGCCCGGCGCCACGTCGCCGTCGGCCGCGACGGCCGGCTCGGGGACGGCATCGACCTCGGGCAGCAGCACGGCGGCGTCGGGGTCCCAGTCGACGGAGACGGAGCTGCCGACCGCGAGCCGCTCCGAGGGGCCGCGCGCCGGCAGGCACGCCACCACCCGGCCGAGTTCGCCACAGCGGACCTCGATCCGGCGGTGGTCGCCGACGTAGACCGCCTCGGTGACCTGGCCGTCGAACCAGCCCGGGCCGGGGTGCGGTGTCAGCCGCAGGCGCTCCGGGCGGATCGCGAGCACGGAGGTGTCCGCCGCCTCGTCGAAAAGGGATTCGAGCACGTTCACCGTCCGGCCGTTTCGCAGATGCCAGATCGATCGGTCCGCGGCGTCGCGGGCGACCGGGAAGAAGTTGGACTCACCCAGGAAATTGGCCACGTACGTGTTCGCCGGCCGCTCGTAGAGTGCCTCCGGGTCGCCGACCTGCTCGATACGGCCGTCCCGCAGCAACGCGATCCGATCCGACATCGTCAACGCCTCCTGCTGGTCGTGGGTCACGTACACGACCGTCAGCCCGAGGCGGGTGTTGATCCGCTTGATCTCCAGCTGCATCTCGCCGCGGAGCTGCTTGTCGAGAGCGCCGAGAGGCTCGTCCATCAACAGGATCCGTGGCTCGAACACGAGCGCGCGGGCCAGGGCGACGCGTTGCTGCTGACCGCCCGAGAGCTGGGCCGGACGGCGTTTGCCGAACTGCCCGAACGGAAGCCGCACCAGCTCCAGCGCCGACTCCACCTTGGCGCGGATCTCCTTGGCGCGGACCTTTCGCAACTGCAGCGGATAGGCCACGTTCTCGAACACCGACATGTGCGGGAACAGCGCATAACTCTGGAACACCATGCCGAGGTTGCGCTTGTTCGCCGGCACGTCTCCGATGTCACGTCCGTCGACGAGGATCCGGCCGGCGTCAGGTCGCTCGAAACCGGCGAGCATCATCAGCGTGGTGGACTTCCCAGAGCCGGAGGACCCCAACAACGAGAGGAATTCGCCTTCGCGGACGTCGAGCGAGATCCCGTCGACCGCGGTCACCGAGCCGTATCGCTTGACGAGCCCCCGCAGGGAGATCGAGGCGCCCAGGTGCTTGTCGCTCACACCAGTTCCTTCCGTTCAGCCGGTGCAGTCGTTGTGGACGATTCCTCGCCGCGCCGGACGGCCCCGGCGGCGCCGAGGATGACCGCGGTGAGCAGGAGCAGGAGCGCGGAGATCGCCGCGACGACCGGGGACAGCCCGAAGGTGATCTCGCTGAAGATCTGCATGGGCAGCGTCGAGCCGGCGGCGCCGAGCAGGAAGACGGCGAGGACCAGTTCGTCGAACGAGGTGAGGAACGCGAACAGGGCCCCGGAGAGGATCGCCGGGGCGATCAGCGGCAGCGTGATCCGGCGGTACGTCGTCCACACCCCGGCACCGAGACTGGTCGAGGCCAGTTCGAGCCGATCGTCCAACCGCGACAGCGAGGCCATCACCAGCAGCATGACCACCGGCACCCCGAAGACGGTGTGTACCAGCACGAGGCCCGGCAGCGTGCCGATCAGGTGGAAACGCTCGAAGATCTTGTAGCCCCCGACCGCGATGACCACCGGCGGTACCACCATCGGCGAGATCGCGAGGGCCGCGAACCCGCGGCGCAGCGGCAGCTGGCCCCGGACCACGGCGATGGCCGACGCCGTGCCCAGCAGCGCGGAGAGGCCGGCGGCGCCGAGGCCGACGAGGATGCTGCGCACCGCGGCGTCACGCCAGTCCTCACTGCCGAGGAACTCGTCGTACCAGCGCAGGCTGAACAGGTCCGGCGGGAACCGCAGCAGGTCGCCCTTGCCGAACGACATCACCGTCACCAGGACCGACGGCACCAGCAGGTAACCGGCGACCACCAGGACGTAGGTCAGTCCGCCGAGGCGGAGCAGGCGGGCGTCGGTCATCGGCCGTTCCCCAGCATCGAGTCGATGTTGAACACCCGGCGGGCGATCAGCACCGAGAGGAAGGTCGTCGCCAGCAGGACGAACGCCAGCGCCGCGCCCTGCCCGAAGTCGAGGAACCGGTTCACCTGCTGATCGACGAGGTTGGCCATGAACATCGAGTGCGGGCCGCCGAGAATCGCCGGCGTGATGTAGAAACCGAGGGACATCACGAACACCAGGGCTCCGGCGGCGACGGCGCCCGGCCCGGTGAGCGGCAGGAGGACCCGCCGGAACGTCTGCCACGGTGACGCGCCGAGACTTGACGAGGCCTTCGGCAAGGAGGCATCGAGCTGGAGGAACGACCCGTAGATGGGCAGGACGCCGAACGGCAGCATCACGTGCACCATGCCGATGAGCACCGCCGTCTCCGTGTTGAGCAGATCCACGCGGCCGAGGATGACGACCCAGGCGTAGTTGCGGACCAGGATGCTGGTCCAGAGCGGGAAGAGGACGATCAAGATCAGCAGACGCCGCCAGCGCCCGGCCAGCCATGTGATCAGTGCCAGCGGGTAGGCGACGACGAGGACGATGGCGGTGACTTCGAGCGAGATCCGGAGCGTCCTCAGCAGGACGGAGCGGAACAGCGGCTCGGTGAAGATCCGGGTGTACTTGCCGGTGTCCCCGTCGGGAAGGCTGGCTGGGATCAGCGTGACCAGCGGCGCGATATAGGCGAACGACAGGAGAACGAGCAGGGGCAGGATCAGTAGCACCGATGCTCTGACGGAGAGTTTTCCGCTGTTCATGCCTTCTCCGCTCACCTTTCCGGAGGTCACCGATGGATGGGATGGACTACCTGGAGATCCAGGTCGCCCATTCCTCCTCCAGTTGCGTCTTCACCTTGGCGATCTCCTTGAGCTCAGCGAGCGTCGGCGTCCACCACTTGTTCTTGTTCTCTTCGGTGGTCGGCACGAACTTGAGCTTCTCGGGAGTCATGAAGCCGGCCGGCAGGTAGTCGATGAACTTCGGGTTCGTGGGGGTCACCTGGAAATTCTGGTAGAAGACGGCCTGCCGCTTCGGGTCGGTGAAGTACCCGAGAAGTGCCTGCACCACATCGGCCTTCTTGGTTCCGTTGACCATCGCCATGTTCTCGAAGCCGAGATAGCCGCCCTGAAGGGTGTAGGTCCACTTCGGGTTCTTCGCCATGGCCTGCTGGGCGCGGCCGTCCCAGCAGAGGCAGTAGTCGATGCGCTCGTCCACCATGGCCGACACCAGCTCGCTGCCGGACTGGTACCAGAGCTTGACCGACGGCTTCACCCTGTCCCAGACCTTCTTCGCCCGGTTCATGTCCAGCGGGTAGAGCTGGTCCCGCGGAACACCGTCGGCGAGCAGCGCGGCGGCGATGTTGCGTTCGTCGTCGCCCCAGTTGCTGACCGCGCGCCGGCCCGGGAAGTCCTTGACGTTGAAGAAGTCCGCCACGGAGGTCAGCGGCTTGACGTCGTTCTTCTGGATGTAACCGGCGACCATGATGCTGAGCAGGTGCCCGACACCGACACCGGAGTCGGCGCCGGGGACCAGGCCCGTCAGGCCGGGCACCTTGGCCGGGCCGAGCGGGGCGAGAAGCTGGTCGTTGGACATCTGGAAGATCGCTGGGCTGCCCCACGCGTCGATCATGTCGAACCTCGCCTTGCCGGCGGCATGCGCTGCCTTCAGCAGGGCCGGGGTCTGGCCGGTCACCTCGACGACCTTGATCTTCGCGCAGGTGTTCTCCTCGAACGGCACGTAGTAGGCCTTGTGGATGGCCTCCGCGACCGCGCCACCCCAGCCCTGGACGGTGATGGTTCGGCCCGAGAAGTCGGGGTTCCCGTTCTTGCCGCAGTTCTTCCCTGCGGATGAGTCGGACGTGCTCGAACACGCTTGGACGGTGAGTGCCGCGGTCAGCGCGGCGAGCATGATCGCAACGGGACGCCAGTGTCTCATCACGGGTGGTCCTATCTCTTCGAGCGATCGCCTACAGCGCGATGCGTGTGCTCACAACGCGACGCAGACGTTCTTGATCTGGGTGAATTCGAGGAGACCTTCGAGCCCCTTGGTCCGGCCGTGGCCGCTCTGGCGGTAGCCGCCGAACGGGAGTTCGGCGCTGCCACCGCCACCGACGCCGAAGGTGTTGATGTACACCTGGCCGCTCTGGAGCCGGCGAGCGATGCGATGGCCCCGGGCCACGTCCGCGGTCCAGACGGCAGAGGTGAGTCCGTAGGTCGTGTCGTTCGCGATCCGCACCGCGTCCGCGTCCGAGTCGAAGGGGATCGCCACCAGGACCGGACCGAACACCTCTTCGCGGGCGATCGCCATCTTGGGGTCCACCTCGCTGAGCAGGGTGGGAAGGTAGAAGTGGCCGCCGCTGAACTCGTCTCCCTCAGGGGAGGCGCCGCCGACCACGACGCGCGCGCCGGCCGCGACCGCCTCCTCCACCATGCCCGCCACCTTGGCGTGCTGACGCTGGGTGATCAGCGGCCCCAGGTCCGGATCGCCGATCCCGTGACCGCACTGGAGGGAGGCCAGGCGTTCACCGACGGCGGCCACCACCTCGTCATGGATCGAACGGTGCACGAGGAGGCGCGATCCGGCCGCGCAGTTCTGCCCGGCGTTCTGCGCTATCGCGCTCACCACCGCGGGAATCGCCTTCGCGAGGTCGGCGTCCTCGAAGAGCACGTTCGGCGACTTGCCGCCGAGCTCCAGCGAGAACGGCCGGATCAGCTGCGCGGCGGCGGACCCGAGCAGCTTGCCGACGTCGCGCGACCCGGTGAACGCCACCAGGTCGACGTCCGGGTGGATCGCCAGCGGCATCCCGACCTCGGGCCCGCCGCCAGTGATCACGTTCAGGTAGCCGGCGGGGACGCCCGCCTCCTGCGCGATGCGGCCGAGCTCAAGCGTCGACAACGGCGCTTCGGGCGCGGGCTTCACCACCAGGGCGTTGCCGGCGGCGAGGGCGGGAGCGACCGACCTGGAGGCGATCTGGATCGGGTAGTTCCAGGCGGTGATGACCGCGACGACGCCGTAGGGCTCGCGGACGGTGAAGTCGATGAAGTCGGGTCCGACAGGAATGCTGCGGCCGTCCAGCTTGTCCGCGAAACCCGCATAGAACTCGAAGTAGCGGGCCGCCCCGGTCACGTCGGCCCGGGCCTGCGAAAGCGGCTTCCCGGTGTCCCGTGATTCGAGGACGGCCAGTTCCTCGGCGCGCTCGCGGATCAGAGCGGCCATCCGGTTCAGCACGATGACCCGATGCCGTGGCACCTGCCAGTCGCTGTCACGGTCCACTGCGGTACGCGCCGCACCCACGGCGAGATCCACGTCCCGCTCGGTGCACGCGACCAAGGTGCCGAGGACTTCGCCGGTGGCCGGATCGACGCTCTGGAACTCCCCGCCGTCGATTCCCGGACGCTCCTCGCCGCCGATCAGCACGCGCGCTCCCTGGCTGCTCGTTGTCACCGGGCTCTCCCCTTCGTTCGCGACTTCTGCATAATCTTCGTATAGATTCGTAAGTCTGTCAATGGCGTGTTGAGTATGTTTCCAGGTCAGCCGCTTGCGACCAGTTCGATCTCCAGTCGCGCGGCCGGGAAGGGCGTCGTGCTCACGATCGGAATCACCGTCGTCGGCGGCTGCTCGCCGCCGAAGAACCGGCGCGCCACCATTTCGAGTTCGAGCACCAGCTGCGGATCCGTGGTGAACACGGTCTGGTGCACCACGTCGCGAAAGGCCCGTCCGGCCGCGGCGAGATGGGCCGCGAGAACCTCGTACACCTTGAAGGCCCGTGCCTCGAACCCCGACTCCGCGTCCAGCCGCCCGAAGCGAAGCAGGCGCCCGGCGGGGGAAAGGCCGGTCGTCGCGGCGAGGACCCGCTGATCACCGATGTCGACCGGGATCTCACCGCTGGTGATGACCAGGCCTCCGCCGGCCGCCGCGCCGGCGACGTAGGGGCTGGAGATCGCCGAGGCGGCGCCGGTGACCTTCTTGCCGGCGGACCGGTCAGCCAGGGCGATCGCATCGAAGGCGAGGAGCGCCTCCGCCGAGCCCACCCCGGCCACCTGGAGGCCGGTGCTCGCCATCATCGTGCGCTCGCTGCTGTCGAAGTACTCGTTGCGGGCCAGCACGACGCTGCCGTACTCCCGCATCGGCAGCCGGACCCAGCCGTTGACCTTGAGCACCCCGGCGATGTCGCTGCCGGCGTCCTTGAGGATCTCCGCGAGGCGCTCGAAGGTGCGGATCGTCTCGTCGAACGCCTGGCGTTCGCGGTCGGTGCGCAGCAGCGAAGGCGGCGCCACCGCGGCGGCTTCCCCCGCCGCCGGCAGGCCGTCGATCGCGGAGACGAACAGCAGGTCGCCGCACCGGATCGCGTCCGGGTAGCGCCGGTCCCCGGAGCCGAGAGCATGGCCGTCGCGGGCCCACCCCCGATCCGCGGCGGCCACCACGTCGAGATAGACCTTGATCTCCGGGTCCATCAGGTGGTCCGGGACCACGATCACCGACGTGGCCGGCAGCGGTCCGGCCAGGACCGCGTCCATCACCCGCTCGATCGCCGCCAGGTCCCGGACGTCGGTCAGGAACAACCGCTGCCGGACGATGTTCCCCAGCGTCAGGCCACGGGCGCCGAGCAGAGCGGTCAGATTCTCGTAGAGCTGGAACGCCTGCGCACGCGCCGCCTCCTCGGGCACGTCGAAGAACATCAGGCCGATCTTCGGCCCAGGTGCCGCGGTGGCCGGCCCGGCCGTGCCGGTGACCAGCCGGCCGCTCTCCAGATCGTGCGGGGTCACCGTGCCGCTGAACACCACTCCACCGGCGACGTCCGAGACAAGACCGTCCGCCAGGTTCCTCCGGTTCATCGCGAACTCCTCCACCCGGGTCCTCCTCGCTACCGCGGTATGAGCGCGACCGCTCGGGCCCAGCCCGAGCCGGCATGCTCCAGCTTGATCGGCGGCGCCCAGACGAAGAATCCGGTCGGATCCTCGAGCGCGCCCAGATTGCCCAGCTTCAGCAACTGGCAGTGCTCGATCTCACGTGCCAGCCGGTGCACCGGGAAGAACGACTCGTGCTCGCCACGCCGGAGGTCCGCCACCATCGCCGGCAGCGGCCGGTCCAGGAGCTCCGCGTCCGTGCCGACCATGGTGACGCCCCTGCGCAGCAGCGACAGCAGCCCGTCGCGCGTCAACCCGCGTCCGGAGGCGGCGAAGTCCGGGTCGCCGTCGAACCGCTCCTCCGCGCCGGTTCGCAGGACGACGATCTCGCCCGGCGACAGCCGATGCCCGATGCGTTCCAGGGCACGATCGATCTCGGCCTCGTCGATGCCCGCCGCACTGCCGCCGGCGCGCACGTCCAGCAGCACGCCCGGCCCGAAACACCAGTCGAGCGGCAGTTCATCGATCGGGCGGGCGTCCTGGCCCGCACACGACGGGCCGAACCGCAACGGAGCCTCGATGTGCGTACCCGCCCGGGTGGACGCGGTGACCAGGTCCCAGGATCCGCGGGCCTCGACCTCGCTGACCGGCACGCCGAGGTGCTTGGCCCATTGCCGGCGCCGGCGCTCACGACCGTGTGTCTCGATCGTGGAGACCTGCGGCTCCATGCTGACGTTCCGGATCGGCTGGCTGAGGTCGACGATCGTGGCACGTTCCAGCGCCGCCGGCAGTCCCCGCATGCCGGCGAAGCGGGTCCAAGCCCCGCTCGCGCCCTCCAGCTTGATCGGCAGCGCCGACACCCGGAAGCCCGTGGCGACCGGCAGCCGATCGAGCCCATAGGCCTTCTCGACGTGGACGTAGCGACGCCGCCCGCCGACGGTGTGCACGGGGAAGTACGCGTCCCGATCCCCCTCCCGGAACCGCTCCTCCATCCACGGGATCGGCATGTCCGCGGTCATCGAGTCGGTCGCGGTGATCCGGACGCCCCGGTCGAGCAGCCACTCGACGGCCGCGCCGCTCATTCCCGCACCCAGCAGCGGGATCGCCGGGTCGTCGTCGTACTTCGCCCCCATGCCGACGTGCGTGATCACAAGATCCCCGGCGCACAGCTCGTAGTCCATCCGGCGCAGCGCGTCGGCAAGATCCTGCTCGGTGATCAGCCTGACTCCCCGGTCGCTGAAGTCGACCTTGACTCCATGGGCGAGCAGCGGCTCGAGCGCCATCTCGTCCACGGACTCGGCCACGGCCCCCTCGATCACATCGCCGTAGTGCGTGGGGGCGTCCAGGTGAGTGCCGAAGTGACTCGACAGGGTGGCGCGCTCGTCGGCCGCGAACAGCCCGTCGAGGGGCAGGTTCGAGACCGGCATCCCCACCGCGCGACTCAGCTCACGCAGGGTCGCGCGGTAGTCCGACGACACGATGTGCACCGGCGCCCGCTCCATCGGCTCGTTGCGGATGGTCGCGGCGAGGTCGTAGAACTCGGTCATCGCTCGCCCGCTCCCTGGGCCGCCTGCTCGCGGTCGTACAGGTCCGAACCCCGCCAGTCGGCACGCAGCTGGTCCTTGCGCACCTTGAGCGACCCGGTTCGGGGGAACTCGCTGACGATCCGCACGTAGCGCGGAACCTTGAACGGGGCGAGTCGCTCGACGGCCCACTCGAGGAGCGCCTCCGGGTCGATGGTGCGGTCCGGCCGGGGAATCAGGCAGGCGAGCACCTCGTCGTCCAGCAACTCCGAGGGCACCGCGACCACCGCGGCGTAGGCGACGTCGGGATGGGCGGCGAGAGTGCGCTCGACCTCCGCGGAGGAGATGTTCTCGCCGCGCCGTCTGATGATGTCCTTCTTCCGATCCACGAAGAAGTAGAAGCCGTCCTCGTCGCGCCGCAAGAGGTCACCGGTGTGCAGCCACCCGTCACGGAACGTCTCCGCGGACCTCTTCGCGTCGCGGAAGTAGCCGCTCGCCATCGCCGGATTCCGGAGAAGCAGCTCACCGAACTCGCCTTCCGGGACGTCGTTGCCGTCATCGTCGACCAGCCGGGCCTCGTTGCGGGGCACCGTGGGATCCGGGTGCTGACGCGGCCTGCCGATCGATCCCGGCCGGCGTTCGCCGGCGATGTCCTCGACCATGCCGAAGGTCGTCTCGCTCATTCCGAACCCGGAGATGACCTTGAGGCCGAAGCGCCGCTCGACGTCCAGCTGCATCTCCCGGGGCAGTTTGGTGCCGCCGTAGGCGATACGGACCACGTTGTCGCCGTCCTCAGGGTCGGGTTCCCTGCGGGACAGGATCGCCGTCATCGCCCCGACGAAATTGAAGTGCGTGACCCGGTGGCGACGCACCTCGGGCCAGAACCGCCTCGCACTGAACTTCGGCGACAGCACGATCGTGGCCCGGGCGCCGATCGCACCCATCGTCGAGTACGCCTGCGAGTTGATGTGGAAGTACGGCATGCACACGTAAAGACGATCACCGTGGCGAATGTCGAGCCAGTACGGATACCCGTGACCGGTGAGAACGAAGTTGCGATGCGTCTGCATCACACCCTTGGAGGGCCCGGTCGTCCCCGAGGTGTAGATCAAGGAGATCAGGTCGGCCCCGTTCAGGTCGACGTCCGGGACGCCGGGGGTGATCGCGGTCGTGGCGGCCAGGAAGTCCTCGTACCGGGGATGCGGCCCCAGATGGAACACCCGGCGCTTCATGCCTTCGGCGATCGGACCGGCGACGTCGGCGTGAGCGGCGTCGACCAGGACAGCGGCCGGATCGGAGTGCCTGATCTGGTACGCCGCCTCTTCGCGCCTGAAGCCGGTGTTGATCGCGGAGATGACCGCACCGATCTTGATCAGCCCGAACCAGGCCGCCAGGAACTCCGGCGAGTTGCCGACCATGAAGACGACCCGGTCACCCTTCCTCACGCCGGCTTCGCTCCAGACGGTGGCGGCACGGTTCGCCCGGTCGTCGAATTCCAGGTACGAGATCGGCTGGTCCTCCCAGATGAGGAACGGGTGGTCCGGCACCTCCGCCACCGCGTCCTCCCAGAACGCCCGAACGTTGAGGCTGTCCAGATCCATGAGCGTCCTTCCGCCTGCGCATCCTTCGATACTGCATAAAGATTATGCTGTCTTCGTAGATTATGATGCTTGTGGCGAGGCAGTCAAGAACCGCGGTCGCCAGCGGACTACTGTTGGGACGGTGAACGGCGTGGACGATACGACCAATCGGAAGAAGGCCACGGCTACAGCGGCGTCGCTGCGCGCACCGCGCGTCGCGGAGATCGTTGCCGACAAGCTCCGGGCCAGGATCCTCAGCGGTGAGCTCGGCGATGGTGATCGACTACCCAAGGAGGACGACCTCCGCCTTGAGTACCCGGTCGCCAAGCAGTCGATCCGCGAGGCCATGCGCATCCTGGAGGCCGAAGGTCTGCTCACCGTGATGCGCGGCCAGAAGGGCGGCGCGATCTTGCACACGCCGCAGCCCGCCCGCGCGGCCTACGCCCTCGGATTGGTGCTCGTGCGGCAGAAGGTCCGGCTCGACGACCTTGCCCGGGCGATCCGGGTACTCGAGCCGCAGTGCGCGGAGATGTGCGCCGCACGCCCGACCGGCAGGGGGGCGATCGTGAAGCGCCTTGAGAACCTGCAGACGCAGAGCATCGCGGCCCTCAACGACTCGATCAAGTTCACCGACATCTCCCGGCTGTTCCACGAGGAGCTGGTGCGCAGTTGCGGGAACCAGACCATGGTCATCCTCTTGGGCGCCCTGGAGTCGCTGTGGTCCGGTCATGTGCACGAGGACGTGACCGGCGAGACCGAACGCGGCGTGGATCGCGGACCCGAGAGCCGGCAGCAGTCGGTCGAGGAACACCAGCGGATCATCGACATGATCAAGGCCGGCGAGCCGGACGGCACCCGCGCCGCCGCGGAGGAGCACCTGGCCCGCGTTCAGCCCCGGCGGACCCAGGGGCACGACGCGTACGTGCGCATCGCCGGGCTGGAAAGCGTGGTCGCGCAGTCACGAACCGGCCTCGTCGGCTCCTGACGCCGGCGCCCGCCACTCGTCGTACGCGGATCGCCGGGGCCGACGCCGACCTGCGATCGCTAGGAATCACGCGGTGTGCTGGGCGTCGCCGAATTCCCGCGCATCGGCGATTCCCGCCACAGAGCCCTCGCCGGCACCCGGCTCCCCCCGCCTTCAGATTCCTGGCCGCGGCGGCGGCCTGAGGGTCGCGATCGTCGGTCCTCCCGCACCGGCATCGCCTTCGCGGCGTCCGTGGCGGCCATGTGGTGTCCGATGCCCTCAGGCGGCGCCGTGCAGGGCGCCACGGAGTGGTCTCTTCTGGGTTTCAGCCCCGCAGGACGGCGATGGCCTTTTCGATGCGCCGCTGGCGCGTCTCGGGCTTCTTCGCGCTCTCGATGGCGCGCACGTGCTCACGCTTGTGGCTGTACGCGAGCTTGTCGTAGGCGGCTCGGGCGGCCGGGTCGTCGTCCAGGGCCCGGGCGAAGTCCGCGGGTTCGACGACGACGCGCGGCTCGGTGTCGAGTTCCAGGTCGACCTCGACCTCGTCGCCGGTCGCGACACCCGCCGCCTGGCGGTTGGCGTTGCTCAAGCCGAGCAGGTGGCGGCCGCGCATGATCGCGACGCGGCTCTGCCACGTATGCCCGTTGACGGTGATCGTCACTGGCGGCCGCGCGCCCGCGCCGAGCGCCTCCACCACCTCGGGCGGAACCTCCAGCCCTCGCATGGGCTCGGGTGGCTCGACGCGGGTGCGGAACTTCACGACGTGCTCCTTCTCGATCGGTGTAGGGCAGAGTGACCTTTCGCGGGTCGCCGTCCGGGACGTGAGGCGCCCGTGATGCCGCCTACTTCCCCCACGGCCACCGCATTGCGGAAGCGGTCGCCTCGCCCACTCTTACCAGAGCGGTTACTCCGCGTAGGGCTGGTCCGTCCCCCGGGCGCTGTAGCCCAGGCTCCAGATATAGCCGTCCGGGTCAGCGAAGGTGCCGCCGTACCCGCCCCAGGGCAGAGCGCCGGCCGGCTTGAGGATCGTGGCGCCGGCCTTCTCGGCTTCCGCCATGATCTCGTCGACCCGAGCCTCGCTGCGGACGACGTAGGTGAGGACCAGCCCGCTGAACCCGTTGCCCTCCGCACCCGTGCCCACCTGCTCGGCCAGACCTTCACGGCCGTAGAAGCCGACGGGTGAGGCGCCGTCCGACTCGAAGAACACCGAGATGCCGTAGTCGTTCTTGATCGTCCAGCCGAGACCGTCGGTGTAGAACCGCTTGGCCCGCTCCATGTCCCGGACGCCGAGCAAGATCGAGCTCACGTGCGCTTTCATAGCGTCTCTCCTTCTCTTCGAGGTGAATGTGCTGCCTGGACCGGGAGGCCGAACACCTCGGGCTGCCCCGGATGTCACATCGGCGTGGATTCGCCGGTCAGTTGGTATGACAGGCCGAGACGGAGGAATGTGACAGATGGTCGAGCAGGACTGGCTGAGCGAGCGGTTCGCCGAGCACCAGGGCCGCTTGCACGCGGTGGCCCGCCGGATGCTCGGCTCACCCGGTGAGGCCGAGGACGCGATGCAGGAAACGTGGTTGCGGGTCAGCCGCGCCGACACCGGCCAGGTGGAGAATCTGGCCGGCTGGCTGACCACGGTCACGGCCCGGGTCTGCCTGAACATGCTGGAGGCACGCCGGGCGCGGCGTGAAGAATCCGCCGGGCCGCTGCCGCCCGAGCCGGCCGCGCCACACCCGGACCTCGGCCCGGCCGACCCAGAGCACGAGGCGCTGATCGCCGATTCGGTCGGTGTCGCGCTGATGGTGGTGCTGGACACGCTGTCTCCCGCCGAACGGCTCGCGTTCGTCTTGCACGACGTCTTCGCCGTGTCCTTCGGCGAGATCGGCGGCATCATCGACCGCTCCCCGGCAGCGGCCCGGCAACTGGCCAGCCGGGCCCGGCGCCGGGTGCAAGGCGCGGCGGAGGCGTCCGCTCCCGCGCGATCGGCGGAGCGGGACATCGTCGAAGCCTTTCTTGCCGCCTCGCGAAGCGGGGATTTCGCCGCCCTGCTCGAATTGCTCGATCCGGACGCCGTGGCCCTTGAAGTCCGCGGCGCCCAGGAGGTGGCGGCGTTCTTCGCCGGGCGAGCTCAGGCCGCTCGGCTCGCTCTGGTCGATGGTGTTCCGGCGGCCGTCTGGTTGCACCGCGGCCAGCCGAAAGCCGTCTTCGCGTTCACCATCAGGGACGGGAAGATCACCAACATCACCATCGACACCGCCCTGCACCGCCTCCACGACCTCGACATGGTCCTTCTTCAGGCCAACGACCAGGAACGGCGATGAGCCAGCCTCCCCTGCAGATCCGCGTAACCGGCATGGATCTCATGCTCTGGTCTTGCACCCTCGCCGTCCACGACCTTGACGAGGCGCTCGGCTTCTACCGTGACGTCCTCGGCTTCGGGGTACACGACGGCTCCGAATCCGAGGGGGCACGGTGGGCGAGCGTCGGGCCGCCGTCCCCTCCGAACGTGCAGATCTTTCTCCGATCGCTTGGCGCGGACCCGGGTGCCTCGCCGGCCGACCGGCGGACGATCGAGGGTCTGATGTCCAAGGGCCTCCTGGGCCACCGGCTCGTCTTCGTGACCGGCAATTGTGACGCCACCTTCGAGCACATCGAGGCCGCGGGCGCTGAGGTGATGCAAGAACCGACCGACCAGCCCGACGGCGCCCGAGACTGCGCCTTCTTCGACCCGTCCGGCAATATGCTGCGATTCACTCAACCGCGGCAGCTCGACCGGGCCCTCGCATCGAGACAGGTCCACGCCGCGACGGCCTTCCTGGGCATCCTGAACGCGGCCGCGGAAAGGACGATCCTCACCGAGGAGGACGCCGAGCTGCGGGCACAGCTCGGCCTGCCGCCCGTGTAACCGGAGTGGTCGCCATTCCTCATTCTGCGAGGAACGCTGGGGTCACAGCCTGCACGCGGGAACCGAGGAAGACTCTCTCGTCGTCGCGAAGGCGGCACCATGCGGTGAGGAAGGGGGCGTCGAGGCAGATCTTCTCGATCACGCGGGTGGACGGGTTTCCCTCGCCGTTGACATAGTCGATACAGACCGCGGTGCCCGTCTCGACGGCATGCGCCAGCACGCGCAGTTCCGAGGCCGACAGTTGCGGGGCCAGATCCGCCACCCGGGCCTCGACGCCGTCCGTTTCAGTACGTGGTACGACCGGTGTTTCGTGCAACCGGGCGGCCAGTTCGAGGGGTGTGGTGCGCCGGGAGGGGACGCTGCTTCGGGGGACGTCGGCGTCCGGGCGCTTCCGACGCCGTTGCCTGGCCGGCGCGCGCTCGATCACCAGCGAGCCACCGCCGTCCGGCCCGATCGGAAAGTAGCCGGCCTGCCGTAGTGCCTCCAATGTCTCGTTCACGGGCTCGGCACTGGCCAGCACTGTGGGCGCCAACTCCCGGAGCCCGAGCCGCCGCAGCCCGCGGTGGGCGAGGATCTCCGTGAGCAGTGCGGGACGGGAACAGGAGATCGCGCAGGCGAGCGGCGTGACGGCGACCTCACCGTGCCTTCGGGCGACGTCATCGATCAGATATGCCAGCGGCTGCGGCAGGTCGGTGCCGGCCGCAGCCCGCAGGTCGGTTTTCAGCCGTTCAGCGGTAAGACCCGCGTCGAAGGCGCGCCGAACACTGCCCGGACCGAACCGCCAGACCGAGGCGGTTCCCCGAGACTCGCGGGCGGCGACGAGGTCTAGAAGTTCGGCCAGCCACGGTGCGGGCGGGCCGGGTACCACCGCCGTGAGGTCACCCTGAAGCAGTGGCTTGGCGCAAGCCGAGTCCAGTACGTCCGCAGCGACTTCGTCCAGTGACAACGCCCCGTCGGCGTCCAGCAGCGCTCGCCCCGTCGAGGTGAGCACACCATTGGCGATAACGCCGAGTCTTTCCGCCTCCCGCCAGACGGCCGTGACGTAAGGCGGCGCCAGCTCGGCGTCCTCGAACAACAGCGGGCGTCGCCACGTCACCATCGCGACCAGTTCCTCGGGCCCGGTCACGCCGCGGCTTTCGGGGAGGCCCGCCAGGCTTTCCAGGACCGCGACGCGGAGCACGGGCGCCGCCGGATCGTCGGCCCGGGGGTCGAGCGGCGCGCCGCGGGTCGCCTCTGGATCGTCCAGCAACGGAAGGCGCGTCATCTGCTTCCAGCTACGCAGCATCGACGCGAGGCGCATGCCGGGCGTCCGCTGTTCGTCGCGTTCGCCGGTCGGGACGAGCGCGCCGTCACACCACCCCAGGAGGCCGTCGGCCACGGCCACTTCCAGCCAGAGCCGGGCGGCGTCCTCGGCACAGCCCGTCCGCTTGGCCGTTCGCCGCAGTTCCCGGACACCGACGCCGCCGGACTTGAGACGGGTCGGCGGCTCCGAGGCGCACAGCCGGACGACCGATGCCGTCTCCTCCAGCGCACGCGCCGACGCGGCAGCGAACTCCGCCGCCGTCACGTCCTCGGGCGCCGCCACTGTGGCGGCGACCGGCGCGGCCGGCGTGAACGGCGGCCGGTAGGACGGTCCGCGCAGCGCCAGCGCCACCTCCGCCGGCATGACGGGCGCCAGCCAGTCGGCTTGGACGAGCAGTCCCCGCGCCAACGCCCACTCTTGCGGACCATCGGCCCCGCCCATGTAGACGTTCCGGAAATCGTCCACGAACCCATCGCGCGCGGCCCTTTCGAGCAGGCGCCGCACACGTTGGGGTGCCGCAGCGGCTACATGCCGCACCCGTTCGGCGTCGCGCAGGCCCTGGATGGCCGCGTCCAGCAGTTCGGCCTTGCGCCTACCGACCGGCTCAACGCCCAGTTCACGAGTGACCCGGCGTAGGACGTCGGCCCTCAAGTGGGGCAACAGCACAGCGGCCGGCGGCCCCAAGCCGAGCGGACCGTTCCCGAGCGGCCAGTCCCTCAGCGGCTCCACGAGGTGCAGCAGATCACCGTCCGGCCACGCGAGCCCGCGCAGGACGAGCCCGGCGACGGCACCGTCGAAGTCCTCCAGCGTGGCACCCAGCAATGCCTGCGCGTCGGCCCTCGGCGTCCCCTCGCCGAGGGCTGCGAGAACCTCCGCGACCTGCACCGACCGCAGCTCGCATGCCGCGAGCGCCGTGAAGACCCCGTGCGGCCAGTACAGGCGTTCGGCGACCTCACCGATGGTCAACGGCTCCGGTTCGGCCATCGCCTCCGGCCGCTTTCCCAGCAGGCCCGCCAGGTCTTCCTGTCCCAACCGGCCCAGCCATCTGCCGAATGACTCCACCGAGCCTCGTTCCGAGCCCTCCATCCCCCTACGATGTCACCGATTCCGGGCCAACGAGCCGGTTCGGCGGGTGTCATCCGCCCCTGCCGGCCGGGCGGCCGGGCGGCCGGGTGTCTGGTCGGGTTCGGTTACCTTCAGCCTGGTTGAAAGAATGCCAGCGCCGTCGAGCAGCGCCATGTCGGCGCCCTGCCCCACCGGCGGCATCAGATGCGCGGCGTCGCTGAGAGGCGTGACGCCTGGCGTCGACGGCCAGGTCAGGCCGACCGGGAGGGTCGTGATCGACCGCGGCACTTGTCAGTCGTCGTCGTGGTGGACGGCGGCCCATTGCTTGAGGGCGGCGCGGCTGGGGAACTTGCCGACGTTCTTGTCCAGTGGCTCGGAGGTGTACTGGTGAAACAGCCACTCATGGTCGATCTTCGGGTCGCCGGCCTTGCGGTAGTCGGCGATCCAGAGCCCGTCGCCGGTGTAGTCGCCGGTGCCGGGGTCGCTCCATAGGTCACGGTTGGTGTAAAGGATCACCCGGTGGCCGGGGCGCAACTGCTTCACCTTGTGCAGGAACTCATCTTTCTGGGAACTGGTGGCCCGCCGCCCCTTGGGATCCTTCTCCCAGTCCAGGGCCAGGATGTCGCCCTCACGGGCGCCGCAGTGCTTGACGAAGTACTTGGCCTGGGCGGTGATCCGGGCCGGCCGTAGCGCCCGGCCGGGGCGCAGGTAGTGATAGTGGCCCACCACGCACCCGTGCCGGCGGGCCACCTTGACCTGCTCGGCGCGCTCGGGGTTGGTGTAGGAGGTGCCTTCGGTGGCTTTGACGAACACGAAATCCAGGCCCTTGGCCTCGTAGGAAGGGTTGTGGGAGGAAACGTCGACACCGTTCAGCATGACGATCCTTTCGCGTGCGATGACGTGACCACCCAACGCATCGCCTCAACTGCTCTGAGTAATCGCGAGTTGGAGTGAGAGAGCGGTATCCCGGCGCTAGCCTCCTCAAACGCCGGCGTGACGTCGTTGGTGTCCTTCTGCGCGTAAGGGCTGGCCAGGCCCCTGGGGGAGGCGGGCGTCCTCGTCAGATCGACTTTGTGACGCGGCATGGCTCGTGGCAGCGATCATCTGCGGGTGATGCTCGTCCGCGATCTTTCCATTGGGAGCGCTTAGCCAGCGGGGTGGAAGTCGTACGGCAGTTCGTCGTAGACGTAGTACACGCAGTCGGCGCCTGGGGCGCACTGACCCCAGTGGACGGCCTTGCCCGGGTAGTAGAGGAAGTCCCCGGCGCCGACCTTGTAGGTTTTGTGGCCCTTGATGTTCCAGAGCATGGTGCCCTTGACGCCGACTACATGCTCGGGGCTGGTGTGCCAGTGCTTGGGGAACGGCGTCCCGGCCTTGAGCGTGAACATGGCCTCGGACGGGCCGGTGGCCGGATCTCCCTTGAGTTGCACGAATGTGCACCCGGCGAGCCCTTCGCATGGGTTGCCCGCCCCAGGCCGGTGATGGTGGTAGATCACCCGGTCGTGCTTGGGCCTGGCGGACCCGTTCTCGGCCGCCGCGATTCCGCCGAGCGTCGTGATTGACGCGAGCACTCCGAGTGAAAGCGTGAGCCGACGCAAGATCGATGACCGTGACATGACAACCTCCGGTGGTCACCGGCCCGAAAGATCTATCGGACCGCAGTCCGATTAACTTAGCGGACCACGGTCCGTCTTGGCTAGTCGTCGCGCGGACCCACCGGACCATCGTCTCCGCGCGATTCCTGTCTTCGATCAGTGGCGGTTTGTCTTCCCCACGGTGGCCGGACGCATCTTCTCCTCGAAGAACGCCACCGCCTGGGCGGCCAGGGGCTCGACGTCGGCGCCGAGGAAGCAGTGGTCCGCCTCAGCGACGATGGTGAGGCGGCTGTCCGCGCCGCACTGGTCGAGTGCGCGGTGCAACTGCTCGCTCTGCCCGACGGGCACCACCCGATCCGCGGCCCCGTGCACCAGCAGCACCGGCGGTGCCGCGGCGTGCGCGTAGCTCACGGAACTGGCGGCCTGGGCGGCGCTGAGCGCCGCGGGGATCGCCGCACCCAGCAGCAGGGCCTCGGGCGCGTCGGCGGCATTGTGGTCGATGACCGCGTCTGGTCCGGATTGTTGCTGCATCGTGCGGAAGTCGCTCGGTGCGTACCAGATGACTCCGGCCTGGACGGCCACGCTGTCCGAGGCTCCTTCGTCGTCGGTGAAGAGGTCGTCAGGCGCCAGGCAGGCCAGTGCCGCCAAGTGGCCACCCGCCGACTCACCCCAGACACCGAATCGGGTCGCGTCGATCCCGAGGGCATCGCAATGGCGGCGCAGCCAGCGTATGGCCGCGCGGATGTCCAGTAGTTGAGCGGGGAACCGCGCCTCCCCGCTGAAGCGGTAGCTCGCGTGCGCGACGGCGAAGCCCGCGCCGAGCAGGTGTTCGTCGAGCCGGGCCGATTGCAGGGGCGGAGGCATCTCCCGGTGGGTACCGCCGAGGTAGGCACCGCCGTGGATCCAGATGACCAGCGGGACGGGCTCGGCGCTGATCGGACGCAGCAGGTCGAGCGTCAGCTCGCGATAGCCGGGGATCCGCGCCACCACGGCGTCCGCGTACAGGTCGTACGGCACTGGCGAGCCGGTGAGGCGCCGGGGATGCGGTGGCGGTCCCGGCTCGCTCGGCGGGAGTCCCGACGCGGGTGGCCTGGTCATGCGCCTGCCCCCGTCGGAAGGTCGCGCGGGTGCTGGCCGGTGTGCGGGCTCCAGGTGCTGTCGATGCGCATGGTCGCTCTCGTTTCCGGGGTGTAGGGCTCCCAGGTCGGGATGTCGCCGTGTCCGGGTTCGCCGGTCCGCGCGAAGGACGTCCACGCCTGTGCCATGCGCGTGGAGACCTCGCGGCGGTCGCCGCGGTCGCCCGCGAGCGGTGACAGTTCCGCGTTGTGGAACACGAACGGCAGGTCGAGGCTGTGCGTCGCTCCGAGCAGGCCGCCGAGGATCGGGGTCTGGTAGGCGAACTCGTAGCAGTGGACGGTGTGCCGTGTGGAGAGCTCGGATGCCAGGTTGATCGCCGCCGGTGCGAAGGTCATATCCGTGACGATGCGAGCCAGGCGCAGCCGTGCCGGCTCGGGGCCGACCCGGTCCTGGTAGGCGGTGGCGGTGGCTTCGGCTGTGGCGCCGAAGCGGCCCGCCGTCCAGGCATGCAGTTGGGGGTCGGTGAAGGTCGCGTACTCCGGCGCGTTGCAGAGGATGAGCGAGGCGTCATGGCTGGTGTAGCCGATGAGGACGGGGACGCCGGCGCCGTCTGGAGTGGGCGCCGGATCGACGCTGGGTGTGAACGACGCCTGAGCTGCGGCGAAGATGTCCTGATCGAGGGTGAAGCCGCCCATGACGTCCCCGGTGACGCACCGCTGGAGTTCGAGGAGCGGACCGGTACCCCAGGTGGTCAGCTCCCGGGCCCGGGACGGGCTCAACCCGGCGACGTGCACGGTCTGGGCGGCGAGGTCGTGGGCCGCTTCGGGCGACGTCGGCAGCGGGCCCGGCGAGCTCTGGATGATCGCCTTGTGGAACAGGCCGGACACGGATGGCATCGACATCAGGTTGCGGACCTTGTCACCGCCCCCCGACTGGCCGAACAGCGTGACGTTGCCGGGGTCCCCGCCGAAGCCGTCGATGTTGTCGCGTACCCATTCGAGGGCGAGGACGAGGTCGAGCAGCCCGGCGATGCCGGAGCCCTCGAACTCGCCGCCGAGGAGTTCCTCCAGGTTCAGATAGCCGAACATGCCCAGCCGGTGGTTGACCGTGACCACGACGACATCGCCGAGCCGGGCGAGGCGATCGCCCAGGAACATCGACTCGGAACCGGCGCCGTGCTGGTAGCCGCCGCCGTGGAGCCACACCATGACCGGGCGGTCGCCGGGCACCCTCGCCTCCGGCGTCCAGACGTTGAGGACCAGGCAGTCCTCGCCCATCGGGATGCCTTCGAGCGCCGAACCGGTGCGCGGATAGAAGTAGTCGATCGCCTCGACCCACGAGCCCGTCGCCGCCAACCGGATGTCGTTCTGCGGCGCGGCGTTGCCGAAGATCGTCGCGTCGCGCACGCCGGGCCACGGTTTCGCATGTTCCGGCGGCCGGAACCGCGCCGGGCCGCCGGTGGGCGCGCCGTACGGGATGCCGAGGAACGACGCGACCCCGCGATGCCGGACGCCGCCGACCTTCCCGGACGTGGTGTCGACTATGACTCGCTTTTGCATGAGGGAGCCTTCTCCTGCGGTGTGGTCTGGGGGATCGCGGCGATGAGCCGCTTGGTGTAGTCCGCGCGGGGACGCTCGTACACCGGCTGGGTGGCGCCGGACTCCACGACGGAGCCGTGGTACAGGACGACCAGGTCGTCGGCGAGGTACCGGACGACGCCGAGATCGTGCGAGATGAACAGGTAGGCGACGCCGAGATCGGCTCTGAGCTCGTTGAACAGATTGAGGATCTGCGCTTGCAGGGAGAGGTCGAGGGCGCTCACCGGCTCGTCGCAGACGATCAGGCGCGGCCGCATGACCAGGGCGCGAGCGATCGCGATGCGCTGCCGCTGGCCGCCGGAGAACTCGGCGGGGTAGCGGTCCAGCACCGCGGCCGGGAGGCCGACGCGCTCCAGCGCCTCGACGACCCGGTCCCGGCGGGCACGGGCGTCGAGGATCCGCTGGACGCGCAGCGGTTCGCCGAGCGTCCGGCCGATCGGTTTGACCGGGTTCAGCGAGCCGTACGGATCCTGGAAGACGACCTGGATCTGGCTGCTCAGCTCCCGGCGTTCGCGCCGTCCGGCCCGGGTGATGTCGCGGCCGTCGAAGGTGATCGACCCGCCGCCGACCGGCACCAGCCCGAGGATCGCCTTGCCGAGGGTCGACTTCCCGGAGCCGGATTCCCCGACCAGGCCGACGGTGCGTCCGTGACCGACGGTGAGCGAGACGCCGTCCAGCGCGGTGACCGGCTCGCCGCGCCGGCGCGGGTAGCGGACGGTGAGGTCGTCGATCGACAGCAGCGGCTCGGTCATGGTGTGGCCTCGATCTTGTGCAAGGGCACCGAGCGGAGACAGCGGCTGCGATGCTCGTCCGTTCCCGCCACGGCGATCGGGTGCGTGGTGCATTCGTCCATCACGTAGGGGCAGCGCGCCGCGAAGTGGCAGCCGAGCGGCCACTCGCCCGGCGAGGGGACGCCTCCGGGCATGACGCGAAGTGCCACGCCCGGCGTGCCGAGTTGCGGGTTCGCGGCCAGCAGGCCCTCGCTGTAGGGGTGCTGAGGCGCCTTGATGATCGTCGCGGTCGGGCCTGACTCCACGATCTGTCCCGCGTACATGACGAGGGTCTGTTCGCAGAGTTCGCCCACCGCGCCCCAGTCGTGGCTGATCAGCAGGATCGCCATGCCCGTCTCCCGCTGGAGCGTGCGCATCAGCTGGAGGATCTCCGCCTGGACGGTGACGTCGAGCGCGGTGGTGGGCTCGTCGGCGATCAGCAGCCGGGGTCCGCCCGCGAGCGCGAGCGCGATGGCGACGCGCTGCGCCATCCCGCCGGAGAGCTGGTGGGGGTACATCTTCACGACGCGTTCGGGGTCGGGCAGGCGGACCTGGTCGAGCAATTCGACGGCGCGCCGCCGGGCTCGCGCTCGTCCGGCGGCGGTGTGGGTGCGGACGGCGTCGGCGATGTGGCTGCCCACGGTGAACAGCGGGTCCAGTGCCGCCATCGGCTCCTGTGAGATGAACGCGATGGTCGAGCCGCGCAGCCCGGCGCGGTCTCGGCGGCTCATGGCGTTGGCGTCGGCGCCGTTGACCAGGATCGTGCCGCCGGTGACGTGGGCGCCGTCCGGCAGCAGGCCGAGGACGGCGCGCCCGGTCATCGTCTTGCCGCATCCCGACTCGCCGACGATGCCCAGCGTCGCACCGGCCCGCAGGTCGAACGACACGTCGTCGATCACCGGTACCGGTCGCCCATCGGCTCCGGGGACGACGACGGTCAGGCCATCGACACGCAGCAGGATCGGCGGATCGTCCGCCGGTGCGGCATCGCCGGCCGGTGCGGTGTCCTCTGCCGGCCGGTGGTGCTCACCTGCGGCCACGGCCTCGCGCGGCGGCTTCTTCCGTGTCCGGGTGACCGGGCGTGCCCAGCCCTCCGCCGTCGCGTCGCGGACGCCGTCCCCGAGCAGCACCAGCGCGATCACCGTGCAGGCGACGACCGCGCCGGTCGGGATCAGCATCCAGTTCTGCTGGTTCATCACCGCGGAGGCGTCGGCGACCATGCCGCCCCAGCTGGCCTCCGGCAGGTGCACGCCCAGCCCGAGGAAGTTCAGCCCGGTCTCGGTGAGCAGAGCGGTCGCGGCGACGAGCGACAGGTTGACGAGGATCGGCCCCACGATGCGCGGCAGGACGTGCCGCAGCGCGATGGTGAACCAGCCGAACCCGTACACGCGGGCGGCGGCGACGTACGGCTCCCCCGCCACGGTCAGCGCGGCGGCACGGACGACGCGGACGAGGCCGGGCGCGGTGAGCACGCCGAGCGCGGCCATCGCGGCGACGAGCTCCTGGTCGAAGGTCGCCAGCACCATCAGCAGCACCACGATCGCCGGGATCGACATGAACAGGTCGACCAGGGGCGACACGATCCGGTCGGCGCCGCCCGAGAGCGCCGCCGACAGCCCGATCGGGACCGCGATGACGGCCGCGACCAGGACGGACACGAGCACCCCGACCAGCGCCGGGCGCGCCCCGAACATCAGGCGGGAGGCGATGTCGCGTCCGAGCGCGTCGGTGCCGAGCCAGTGGCCGGCCGTCGGCGTCGCGAGGACGTGGGCGAAGTCGGCCTCCTGCGGATCGTACGGCGCGAAGATCGGCGCGAAGATCGCGAGCAGGATGACGACGACCAGGTAGAGCAGCGCGCCCACCGCGAGCGGATGGCGGAGCAGGCGGCGCGCCAGGCCGGGCCGTCCGGACGGGGCGCTGGCGGCGGGCTCCGCGGCGGTCGGGGCGGTCGGGGCGGTCATGAGGCCCGCACCCGGGGGTCGATCAGCACGTACGCGACATCGGTCAGGAGGTTGGCCGCGACGACCAACAGCGTGAAGTACACGGCGACACCTTGAATCACTGGAATGTCCTTGGAGCCGGTCGCGCTGACGGCGAGGCTGCCCAGCCCGGGGAGGCCGAAGACCTGCTCGATCACGACCGATCCGCCGAGCGCGCCGACCAGCAGGATGCTCGACATCGTGCAGATCGGGATGGCCGCGCTGCGCAGCGCGTGCTTGAACACGATGCGCCGCTCGGGGACGCCGTTGGCCCGCAGGTTGTCGATGTAGGGGCGACGCAGGACGTCGAGCATCGCCTCCCTCGTCTGCTTGGCGATCGCCGTGACCCCGCCCAGGGCGAGCGCGGTGACCGGGAGCACCAGCGATCGCGCCCACCCGTTCGGCGAATCCCCGAGCTTGACGTACCCGGTGGCCGGGAGCAGCCCGAGCTGAACGCTCATCACCGAGATCAGCAGCAGGCCGAGCCAGAAGCTCGGGACGGCGAGACCGCCGATGCTGAGCAGGTCGACCAGCCGTCCGGCCAGCGAGCCGGCCCTGCTGCTGATGACGCCGAGGACGACGCCGAGCACGGTGGCGAGGATGGTCGCGCCGAGGACGAGGGAGAGGGTCACGGGAAGCCTCGTGCTCAACGCGGTCGTCACCGCCTCCTTGTTCGTCAGCGAGGTGCCGAGCGAGCCGTGGAAGACGCCGTTGAGCCAGTGCCAGTACTGCGCCCAGATCGGCTCGTCGAGGTGGAGCTGCTGCCGTAGCCGCAGGACGTCCCCCCGTGTCGCCTGGAGCCCGGCGAGCTGGCTCGCGGCGTCGCCGGGAATCAGTGACTGGAGGATGAAGACCACGACCGACACCACGAACAGCAGCGGCACGGACAGCAGGAGCCTGCGCATCAGGATGCGTTTCATCAGGCGTTCCCTCCTTCAGCGGGGACGCGTCAGCTCTTGGCCGCGGTGAAGAACACCGGGTTCGGGTCGAGAGCCCGCGGTGAGGCGATGACGCCCTGGAGTCCGGGGCGGGCGACCGTGACCTTGTCGATGCCCGCGAAGGGGACGAACCAGGCCTGTTCCACCAGGACCCGTTGCAACCGCTTGTAGATCGCCGGGCGCGACGCGTCGTCGGCGGCGGCTCCTTCGCGCATCAGCCTGGTGATCTCGAGATGGGTGTTGTTGAACGGGTTGAACAGGCTTCCGGTGCTGAGCAGCTGATCGGCCACGAGATACATCGGGAGGCCGCCGTACTCGAACATCTGGGCCTGGTACTTCTTGCCGGTGAGCCCGCTGGTGTAGGCGCTGATGCTGACCGGAACCTCGATCTTGGCGTTGACGCCGATCTTCGACCAGTAGCTGGCGATGGCCTGGGCCGCGTCGGTCTCGCCCGGCTGGAGGTTGTAGGCGGCCATGGCCAGCGAGAACCCGTGCGGATAGCCCGCCTGCTGGAGCAGGCTCTTCGCCTTGGCGGGATCGTAGGCGTAGTGGCCGTCCAGGGACGGGTCGTGCCCGTCAGCCTTGGGCAGGAGGATCTGGTCACTCGGGGAGGCGTACTTTCCGAACAGCGCCTTCGCCAGCGCCTTCCGGTCGATCGCGTAGTTCAGGGCCTGCCGGACCCGGACGTCCCCGAGCGCCTTGACCTGCGTACCGCTGCGGTCGAGGAGCTGGAGGTGGCCGAACAGGTACGGCCAGGTGCTCACGTTGAAGCCCGCCTGCTTCGCGGCGTCGGCACCCTTGGTGTCGCTGATCATGTAATCCACCTGCCCGGTGCGCATGGCGCCGAGGGCGGCGTTGGAGTCGGGGATGACCTTGACGACGATCTTCTTCCAGTTGATCGCCTTGGGATTCCAGTAGCCCGGATTCGGGGTGAACACGTACGTCTGGTTGGTGACGCTGCCCCCGGCGTCGAGCACGTACTGCCCGGCTCCGGCGGTCGAGGTGCCGAGCTTGTTCGGGTCCTTGAGCCCGAGCGGGCTGATGACATCGCCGATCGCGAAGCCCTGGGTGAGGATGTAGGGCAGTTCCGGATTCGCCGATTTCAGCTCTATCCGCAGCTTGAGCGGTCCGGTGACGGTGACCCGTTCGAAGTTCTGGACGCGGGACGCGCCGAGGCCCCCCGCCTTGGCGAAGTAGGCGAAGTAGTCCGCCACGCCCCGCGCGGTCAGGCTCGACCCGTCACTGAACTTCACGCTCGGGCGCAGTGTCAGTTCGAACACCTTGTTGCCGGAGCCGACGAACTTCCATTCGGTGGCCAGACCGGGAGCGAGGCTTCCGTCGGCCTTGAGGTAGATCAGCGGGTCGTACGCGAGTTCGACGGGGATGATCAGTGGGTCGCCGTTGCCCGCGAGAGCGGGGTTCAGACTCTGCGGCGGGGCCGCGACCGCGATGGTCAGCGTCTCGGGATTCTGCCGCGCGGGCTTTCCCCCGGCACCGCCATTCGCGCCCCCGCAGGCGGTCACCAGGGCGGCCACGAGCAGTGCGCCGCCGAGGATGCCCGCCGGGCGGACACAGTGCGGCCTTGCCGGTCGGTGAATCTTCTGTGTGTCGACCACGATCTCTCCATACTTTGAAGACAGTTGATGAGGTTCGTCTCGCATGCGACCGAGCAGATGCTTACGTCGATGCAGGCCATCAACTGTTTGCACACCGTATGGCGGGTGTGATGGATATCGCAAGCTTTGAAATGATAAAAACTCAGAACCAGAAAGTTACTTCATAGACTGAAGACAAAGCTCGGTGCCCCCGAAGACGAACCGTGCGGCTCCGATCGCGATGGCATGGCCGCCGAGTTCGGCCAGGACGACGTTCCCGCGCCAGTTGCGCGGGCTCGCCATCCGCTGCATGCCGTGGCTGACCGGATCCAGGAGTGCGGGCCCGGCGGCCGCCAGCTCGCCGCCCAGGATGAAGCGCTGGGGCGCGAGCACCGCGACGACGTTCGCCAGCCCGCTGACGATGTCCTGCGCCGCATCGGTGACGATCCGGACGCAGCCGGGATCGCCGGAGCGGGCCAGCTCGGCGAGCCGGCCGAGTGCGAGGTCGTCCCCGTGGAGAGCGGCGACATGGCTCAGCAGCGCTTCGCCGCCGACCTTCGTCTCCAGGCAGCCGCGGTTCCCGCAGACACAGAGCCTGCCGCTCGTGTCGGTGGAGGAGTGCCCGAGCTCCCCGATCCCGCCCAGCCCGCCGCGATACAGCAGCCCACCGAGAATCAACGCGCCGCCGACGCCGGAACTCAGATGCAGATAGAGCACGTCCCGGCAGCCGCGGGCCGCGCCCCATCGCACCTCGGCCAGCAGCGCGGCGTCGCAATCATTGATCAGCCGTACGGGGAGACCGGTCTCGTCCTCCAGCTCGCCCGTCACGTCGGCGCCGTACCAGGACGGGTCGAACGCCGGCAGATGCCCGCCGAACCCCACCGGGACGGTGTTCGAGACCGGGTCAATGGAGACGCACAGCGCCAGCCCCACACCGGCGAGCGGCCGCGACGACACCCCGTCGACGGCGCGCAGTTCCTGGATCAACTCCACGAGGGTGGATCGCTCCTCGTCGTACGGGGTTTCCTGGCCCCGCAGCCGCGACCGTTCGGCCAGGACCGAGCCCTCGTGGTCGACCGCCGCCGCAGTGATCGCCTCGCGCGCCACCGTGACAGCCAGAGCGAGCTCCTCGGCCGCCGCGTCCAGCTCGACCAGGTTGACGCTCCGACCGTTCCGCCGTCCCTTCGAGAGTTTGACTCGACCTTCCTCGATGAGTACACGGACGAGATTCGAAACGGTCGCCTCCGACAGCCCCGTCACCCTCGCGAGCTCCGACTGCGACAACGTCCCGCTCTGTCGCAGTGCTGAAACAACCTTCTTCAGGTTCGTACGCCGCAGCTCAGCGAGCGCCCCGCCGGTTGGTGCCATCTTGCGAACCCCTCACCCATGTCCACATGCTTTGAATCGACAGGGTACGCGGGCACATCAACTCCACCGCCGTCCACGTGGCGCCCGCCGTCCGGAGGAACCCACCTCTGGGCGGTCTCGGAACGAGCATGCTGTTCGAATCGATCGGCGGATCAAGGCCGAGGTCGTGATCCGGAGTCAGGTGTCGTGGAGGCCGCTGGCCTGGCTCTGTAGAGCTGTCACCATCGCCTGTGCCTGCGCGGAAGGGCGCGGGCGGGTCACAGCGAGGGTCGCGCGGCCGGTCCAGTGGCCGTCGGTGACGGCCACCGCTCGAACCCCCGCGGGCAATGCCGGCAAGGCCAGGTCGGGGATGACCGTGATGCCCAGGCCGGCCGCGACCAGGCCGAGGCGCGTGGGCCAGCTACGCGCGGTGTAGGCGATGGTGGGATCGGTCAGGGTGGGCCAGGCTCCGAACTGCGGCGCGTTCGCCGCGCCGTCCCCGGCGATCCAGTGCTCCTGGGCCAGGTCCGGCAAGGTGATGACGGAGTGGCCCGCGAACCTGTGCGTGTCGGGGACGGCCACCAGGAGATCGCCTTTGAGCACCGTGGTCTGCCTGAGTTCGCTCAGGTCGTAGCCCGGCAGGCCGTGGCCCACACCGATGACCGCCACGTCCAACCTGCCGGCCCGGAGCCGCCGGAGCAGGGCGGGCGTCGAGGCCTCTTCCAGGACCACGGCGAGACCAGGATGACCGGACATCACCTGCGCCATCGCACGCGGGGCCAACGCCATGGCGGCGGTGGGGTAGGCACCCATCGCGAGGCGACCCGCGAGCCGATCGCGCAGGCCCGCGAGTTCCATCTCGGTCGCGGCCAGGTCGGCCAGGATCTCGGTCGCGCGGCGGACCAGCACCTGGCCCGCCGGGGTGAGCGCCACACCGCGTCCTCGACGGTCGAACAGCGGCCCTCCGGCCGCGGTCTCCATGGCGGCGACTTGGCGGGAGACGGCCGACTGGGTGTAACCGAGCATCTCGGCGGCCCGCGTGAACGATCCCGCGGCGGCGACCTGGTGGACGACGTGGAGACCGGTGATGGTGAACTCGGCCATGGCCGAGATTACCATGCGCGTTCGTCATGGAAGAGATGCCGAATCATTGTTGGACCGCATACGTCGAGCGGGGCAAGCTGGGCCCATGACACAGAACTTCACCCGCGACGAACTCGTCGCACGCCTGGTCCGCGCCGGTGAGCTGGAGGTATCGGGCGAGGACGTGGCCGAGGCCGCGACGTACTTCGACACCGAGAAGTTCCGCTTCCACGGACCGGACGGTTTCGAGTCCGACTACGCCGGGCTCGACTCCTACTTCGCGGCGGTGCGCGACGCCTTCGACGACCGGTCGATCCGGCGCGGCATCGTCGTGGCCGAGGGCGACCGCATCGCCTGCCAGACCTGGATCGAAGGCACCTTCGTCCGCGAGTTCACCCAGTCACCGGCAGGCTCGCTGCCGCCCAACGGCGAACGGGTCGTGTTCGACCTGATCAACATCTTCCGCTTCGACGATCAAGGGCGGCTCGTCGAGGAGTGGGTGCGCATCGACAACCGCGAACTGCTGCGCCAACTCGGCGCCGAAGGACGCTAGACGTGCGCGACGACGTCGAGTACGTCTTCGGCGACGAGTCGGTCACGCCGTGGTGTCCGTGGGCGTCCGACGGCGGTGCAGGGCACCCGCGATCGCGTCGACCATCAGGAAGGCGAGCAGGGTGATCCCGAACAGGGGGATCGCCCAGCCCACGAACAGGACGGCCGGGATGCCGAGGAGCAGCAGCGGACGCGGAAGCCGCCGCCAGCTCCCGCGCGCGGGCGGCCGTCCGAACGGCGCGCGCCGGCCGTTGCGGGTCGGGCGGCGCCGCCACCACATCCGGTAACCCCAGCCGATGATTCCCAGTAGACCGAGCGCGGTGGCCGAGAGCAGGATCTGGTTCGGCAGGCCGAACAGGCGCCCCATGTGGAACTGGATGCCGAGCGTGGACAGTTTCGCCAGCCACGGGTGGTCCGCCCAGTTCACGCGCGCGCTGACCCGCACCGTGGAGGCGTCGACGGCGATCTTGTCCTGGTGCACCGGCCACTGGTTGTCAGCCTGGGCGACGCTCCACACGCTGTGAGCGTCCGTGGGAGGGCTGATCTCAAGCGGACCGGACAGCCCCTCCCCGCGTGCGACCGCCAGCACGAGGTCGACGTCGTCCGCCGGATCGACCGTCCCCGCGGAGGCGACATCGCCGCCGTGGTGCGCGCGGCCGCCGCTCGCCCCCGGCGCGGTGCCGGGCTGGGCGGTGTTCAGCTCCGGGGCGGTGGCCCGCAGTCCCGCCTGGACCTCGTCAAAGCGAGCCCCGGCGTGGTCGGACCAGGTCAGACCGGTCGCGCTCAAGAACAACAGGACCGCGCCCAGCCAGACACCGGTGACGGCGTGCCTGCTCCGGGTGCGGCGGACGCCCTTGGCCGAGCCGTCCGGCATGAGCGCCTGGCGTCGGGGGCCGCGGCCCCGATAGTGGCGGCGGCGACCCAACCACAGGAGCAGCCCGCCTGCGACGATGACCCACAGCCAGCTGGCGGCCGTCTCCGAGTACAGGCGCCCGGCCGTGCCCAGATGCAGGCTGCGGTGCAGCTCGTCCAGCCAGGCGGTCAGGGGTGTCGATCCGAACCAGGTGGTCAGCTCCCCCCGCACCCGGCCGGTGTAGGGGTCGACATACACGGTGCGCTGCTTTTCGCCCAGCTCCGGCACCGACAGGACGACCTTCGTCGTGGCGCCCGCAACGGTGGGCGGAATGACCGTGGCGACCGTTCCTTCCGGGTGCGCGGTTCTGGCGGCGCGTACCTGGTCGGCGAGCGGCAAGGACGCACCGGTGACGCGTTCGGCCCGCAGTTCGTCGCGATACACCAGCGCGTCGAGCTGCGGGGTGAACGCGTAGGCCAGGCCGGTCAGCGCCGCCATCGCGAGGAAAGGGGCCACGAACACGCCGGCGTAGAAATGCAGCCGCCGCACCAGCGGCCACACCGACGGTTCGGCGGTTCGGCGCGAACGCGCTTCATCCGGCCGGACGGCGGTGGTCGCGCCCGCCGGAGGGTCGGTCAGTTCGAGATCGTTCACTGGGCGATCGGACTCAGAAGTCTTGGACATGCCCGCTCCAAGGACGTGACGCCAGGGCTGGTGAGGCGCATGCCAGGCAGGCGGAACCGCCGCACTGGCCGCGAAGGGTCGGAGGCGCTCGCACCAGGCTTTGGTGAGAGCGAGGTGTCCCTACCACCGGAGGCGCGCTGCCCCGTCCGTCCACCGCGAAAGAGGCGATGGGACGGCTGCCGCGCTCCACTCCGGTACTCAGAAGTCCCGCTCGGACCGGCGACACCTCAGGGACGTCAGCCGAGAGCGGCGGCACTCTCCGGAGGTCCACGCCTGACCATGGCGTATCGCAGGATGACGGTCCGAAGCGCCCTACCCACCCTGGGGCCTGGTCGCATCGGACGGGCCGGACCGTACGCGGGCATCGGCCGTACACGGGCGAACGTCCGCAACACCCAGCGGGCCAGCCGACGCATCTGCCCGCACAGCCTGGCCTCGCCGCGCTCCAGCCACCACGAGGTGACCAGCACCGCCACGGCGTGCATGAGCAGCATGCCCAGTCCGGGCGAGCCGCCATGGGCATCGGCCATCATGGGCTGGTCGCCCGGCCCGGCGGCAGGCATCGCCATCGCGTGTCCCTCGGACGAACGCGACAGCATGACGTGCAGAACGACCTGGCAAACCGCGACGGCGGGCAGGATCGTGGCGATCGTGCGTTCCCGCCGGGTCAGCGCCAACGCCGGCACGAACACGGTCAGGAAACCGGTGACGAGGGCGACCCGGTGGACGTGTCCGCCGCCGACGAGGTGGGCGCCGGCCGCGAGGAGGGCACAGCCGGCGGCGAAGCTCGCCGCGCGCACCCACCGCACCGCCGACCACAGCCCCATGATGGTCAGAGCCTTTCAGAGCCGTTCCACGCGAACCGCACGATCCGCGCCGCTGGACGCCCAAGCCTCACGGGCATCACAGAGGTGATACGCATCCAGGGCCCGGAACCGTTCAAGCCCTTCGCGGCCGCGCCGGTGCTGGTCAGTGGGACGTGACTGGGAGGTCGAGGCGAAGGTGGTAGCCGTCGTCGGAGGTGGGGCCCGCTTCCAGGGCGCCACCGAGAAGTTCGGCGCGTTGGCGCAGGCCGATCAGGCCGTGATGCGCGCTGGGGAGGGGAAGGGCGGGCCTGGTCGGGGCGGTGTTGGTAACGGCAGTGCGTACCTTCCCGTTTCGCTGCCGGACCTCGACCCTGGCGGTGGAGCCAGGGGCGTGTTTGCGGACGTTGGTCAGCGCCTCCTGCACCGTACGGTAGATGGCCCGCTGCACCGGGGCCGGGAGGTCGCCGGCCAGGTCGATCTCCAGGTCGGCCTCGATGCCGCAGCCGGCGACCAGAGCGTGGAGCTGGGCGAGGGTCGGTTGCGGGGTCAGCTCCGTGGGCGGGCTGCCGGAGGCGCGCAGCACGCTGACCATGTGCCGCAGTTCGTCCAGGGTCTGCACGCTCAGCCGCCGGATGGTGGTCGCGGCATCCTTGGCGTCCGGATCGCCGGTGCTGACCTGGAGCGCGCCGGCGCGGACCGCGATCAGGCTGACCTGGTGGGAGACGACGTCGTGCATCTCGCGGGCGAGCTGGGCGCGTTCCTTGGCCAGGACGCTCTGCGCGGCGAGGAACTGCTCGTGCTCGCGTACCTCGGTGATCTCGGCCAGCCGGGCGGCGAGGTCGCGGCGGGCCTGGACGAGCTGGCCAAGCAGGGCCGGGGCGGCGCCCAGCGCCAGCCCGTAGCCGAGGGCCGGCACGTCCGAGACGGCCACGATGGCGCCGATCTTGGGCGCCGGCCAGGGCACCATGTAGCAGCCGGCGAAGGCCACCGCGCAGACCGCCAGCAGCGACCGGCGGCGCGTGTGCGCCGCCAGCGCGTACATGGCGATCAGCGTGGCGGCCACGGCGGACGAGGTCAGGGCGGCGGGCATGGTCAGGATGAAGGCGGGTAGCGGCGCGCGGCGGCGCAGCAGCAGGGCGCACGAGGCGAGTGCGGCGCTCGCGGTTTCGGACCGCACGTCGAGGTCCACCTGAATCCACGCGTCGAGCAGCGACACGGCGACGAAGCCCACGTCCAGCAGGGGGCCGGGGATCGTGCGCCGGCCGCCCGTCCTCACGTGCCGTCCCCATCATCCGGGGCGAGCAGCCCGGCGCGGTCGGCCAGCAGCGCGGCCTGGACGCGTCCGCCGACCTCCAGCTTGGCGAGGATCGCGCTGACGTGATCTTTCACGGTCGACGGGCTCAGGTGCACCCGGGCCCCGATCTCGGCATTGGACAACCCCTCGGCGACCAGCGCGAGCACGTCCCGCTCCCGGCCGGTCAACCGTGCCACGGCGCGGACGGCCGGCGCCTGGGACCCGGCGTCCAGATAGCCGTCGACGACCGTGCGGGTGACCTTGGAGGACAGTGCGACTCCGCCGCCGGCGAGGGTGCGTACCAGGTGGGCCAGCTGTTCGGGGTCGGTGTCCTTCAGCAGGAACCCGGCGGCGCCGGCCCGCAGCGCACCGGCCACGAACTCGTCGGTGTCGAACGTGGTGAGCATGGCCACCACGGGGGGATCGGGCAGCCGGCGAACGGCGGCGAGCACGGTCAGCCCGTCGACGTCCGGCATGCGGATGTCGAGGAGCACGATGTCAGGGCGGAGCTCCCGGACGGCGCGCAGCGCCTCGCCACCCGCGACCGCGCCGACCGTCTCGATGCCGTCGGCGGCGTTGAGGATGTGGGTGAAGCCGGAACGGATCAGTGCCTCGTCATCTACCACAAGCACGCGGATCACTGTCGTTTCCTACCACGCCTCATGTGAGCGGGCCCGGCCACGGCCATGAACACCCGCCGGACGGCGGGGGTCGGTCCGGCCGACCGGCCGGGCGCCTCTGGAAGGGCAGCGGATGGGATCGGCCTCACCGGATCGCGACAGTCGACTGTATGACGCAGGAGACTCCCCTGGCCGAGCGCGATGCCTCGGCGACAGAGAAAGTCGCTCCGACGACCGGCCGTCTGCTGGGCATCGATCTGGCCCGTTGCCTCGCGCTCTTCGGGATGTACGCGGCGCATGTCGGTCCGGACCCCTCCGACGGAGGGGCGACGGGCACGCTCGTGGAGTTGACGCATGGCAGATCCATGCCCTTGTTCGCGCTGCTCGCCGGAGTGACGCTGGTCGTCATCGCGGGGCGCACCACACCGAAGACCGGCCGTCCCGGCAGGCAGGCCGCGGCGAAGATCATAATTCGCGCGGCGATCCTGCTGGTGCTCGGCACCGCGCTGACCATGACCGGAACCTCGGTGGAGGTGATCCTCGCCTACTACGGCGTGTACTTCCTGCTCGCCCTGCCGCTGATCCGGCTCCGCGCCCGGACGCTGGCCCTCATCGCGGCCGGGTGGGCGCTGTCCGGTCCGCAGCTCTCGTACGTGATCCAGGGTTTCCTGGACGGCCCCGCGGACAGCGGCATCGATCCGCTCGACCGGCTGAGCGGCGATGGCTTCCTCGACCTGCTGTTCACCGGCTCCTACCCGGCGCTGACCTACCTGCCCTTCTTGATCGCGGGAATGGCCGTGGGCCGTCTGGACCTCACCTCGGCGACCGTCCGCGTTCGGCTGGCGGCACTCGGCGGGTTCCTCACGGCGCTCGGATACGGCGGATCATGGCTGGCCTTCCAGCTCTTCCCGAATCTCATGGCGGCGACCGAGGCGCCGTCGGCCTGGTGGTCCGATGTCGACGGCGATCCGGCCGGCGGAGCCGCCTGGCTGCTGACCGCCGCACCGCACAGCGAGACCACCCCCTGGGCGGTCGGCAGCACCGGCGCGGCGCTCATGGTGCTCGCCGCCGCGTTGGCCGCCGTCGACATGCTCCCCTGGCTGCGCCGCCTGGCCACCCCGCTGATCGCGGTCGGCGCGATGTCGCTGACCGCGTACGTCGCGCACATCGTCGTGCTCCTGCCGCTGGGCACCGACGACCTGCCGTCCTGGCCGCCGCACCTCCTGCTCGGCTTCATCGGCGCCGTGACCGTCCCGGCGTTCGTGTGGTCCCGGTACTTCCGGCGCGGCCCGCTGGAGTACATGGTCCACTCCGCGACCAAAGCGAGCCGGTACGTCCGATGACGCGCACCGAGGGGGTACCGGCTATCCGCGCGCAACCGGCTGGTCTTCGATCATCACCGTGACCGGCGCCGCGTGCTCCGTCAGGTCGGCGAAGAACCGGGCGGTGTCGATGGCCGCCTCGGGCGGGTGGACGCCGGGGCAGTCGACGGTTCCGTCGACCAGTTGGGACAGCCCCAGTGCGGCCGGGAGCCCGGTGGCTTCGGCCATGTCCTTCAGGAGCGCGGTCGAACCGGTCAGATGGGCCAGGACCGTGGTCTCCCTGCCGTCCTTCGTCCCGGTGGCGGCGGCGAAGAACAGCGGCAGGGAACCGGGCCCCTTCAGCCTGGGGGCGCGCAGGGCGGCCTGAAGAGCGTGCCGCAGTGTGGGTCTGGCGAGGTTCGCGGCCGCCGTCTCGTTGGTGAGCCGGCCGCTGTCGATGTTCCTGCGCAGCACGTCCAGGTAGGCGACGGTCCCGGGCGTGATGACCATGAGGTTGGCCGAGTCGCCGGACGGGCGGAAGCTGCGCCGCAGGGTCACGGGCTCGGGATGCCCGACGGTGTAGGCGGTGCCTTTGCGGCCACCGGGCAGGTCGAGCGTGACCGGCCGCAGTGGCGGCCGCCGCACAGTCTGCCCGTCGTTCACCTCGGCGATCGTGCCGCTGATCTGCTGCATCCAGTGCACCGCGGCGGCGCTGGGGCGCCCGCCGGGTCCGTCCAGATCGGTGTCGCCGGCACCGGAGCCGGGAACATCGACCGGCCAGGCGGTGTGGATGTCGGTCACGACGTCGAGGCAGGACACGGCCCTCGCCGCGAGCAGGTTGCTGATCCCGGGGCTCGCGCCCATGCCGACCACGGCGCGCACACCGGCCGCGCGGGCGCCGGCGTCGAGGTCGAGCATCGGCAGGGTGGCTTCCCAGTCATCGCAGATGTCGATGTAGTCGGTGCGGGTGCGGATCGCCGCTCGCAGCACGTCGGGGCCGAACCGGTAGTACGGACCGACGGTGTTGAGGACGATGTCCGCCCCGGCGAGCATCGCGTCCAGCTCGACCTCGTCGGTGACGTCGACCTTCCGAGCCCGCAACGTGACCCGGGAACCCGCCAGCTCGCGGACGAGCCGCCGGGCCGCGTCCAGATCACGGTCAGCGACGGTGATCTCCCTGACACCGGGCAGGCTGGTGGCGATGCGGACCGCGACCCGGCCCATCGCGCCGGGCCCGCCGAGGGCAAGGATCTTCACGGGCTCCTCCTTCGGTGATCACAACTTCAACGTTCGTTTCAGCTACGATCGTGTAGACCATGAGCGAATTGATCATGCTGTTCCGCGAGCGACCGGCGAGCCGACTGATCGTGGCCGAGGGGGCGGGGGCCCTGCTGTTCGCCGCGATGGCCCTACCGGTCTCGACACCGGATCAGCGCAGGGTGCCCGAGTGGGTCCAGCTCGTCGGCCTGGCGATGCTCGTCGGCCTCTACGGGACCGCGGTGCACACCTGGCGGGCTGTCATGGTCCGCGGGCTGCGCCCGGATCCGGCGATGCGCCGGCGGATCCGCGACGAACGGCGGCTCCATGTGCTCGTGCTGTGCTATCCGATCCTCATCGCGCTGCTCCTCCCGATACCCGACACCTGGACGATGTTCTGGTTCTGGCTCACGCTCGCCAGCGCGGTCGGCGGCGCGGCGTCACTGATCCGCCTGGTCACCGCGGTCAACGGCCGCCCTCTTCCAGATAGCGCCGCTGGTCACGCAGGTACCCCGGGACGAACAGGGACCTGGGCGCGGCGATGGCGACCACGACGGTCTTGACGGTGGAGTCCTCGACGTCCTTGCGCACCAGCGCATGGGTGGCGTCCGGATAGCGCAGGATCCGCAACTGACCTGGCATACGCACGTGCCGGCGATATCCGGCCTCGGTGTCGGCGACGTCGACGTTGATGTCGTGGCCCGCCAGGACCAGCAGCACCGGCACCCGTACCGCGGCCAGGTCGGCGGACGCGTCCGAGGTGTGGTTCTTGGCTATGAACGCCCACCGGTCCCGCGAGATGCCGCTCACATCACCGCCCGCGGCCTTGTAGCGCTCGTAGGTCTGGCCGGTCCGGAACGCGCTGCGCTCCCTGTCGCTCTGAGCGATCCTGGCCGCGGTCTCGCTCGGCGAGGCGTGCCGGGCGCGGAGTTCGGCGAGCAGGTTGTACCGGCCCTGCCGGAGCCAGTTGATCGCGGGTGAGACGGCGACGACGAACCGCACGTCGGGCGACTGCCTCGCCACCTTGGGCATGACCCAGCCCGCCTGGCTGGCGCCCCACAACCCGATCCGGTCGGGGTCGATGTCAGAGCGCCGCTTGGCCCACTCGATCGCCGCGACCGTCTCGTCGGCCCGGTCCTGCATGCTCTGGTGCAACCAGTTGCCCGGCGCTCCGTCCACGCCCGGCTTGTTCCAGGACAGCGAGGCATAGCCGGCCTTGGCCATGGCCTCCCAGATGGGCCGGTAGAAGGTGTCCTGGGTGGCGTCGGCCGGCCCGTCGCCATGGACGAACACCACCAGCCCGTACGGCCCGCGGCCGTGCGCCGGCAAGGCCAGCACCCCCTGAAGCGGCTGCGCGCCACCGGTGATCGTGACCTTCTGCTCCGCGAGGTCGTAGTCGTTCTGGTAGACCACCCAGCCGGCCGCGGCGGCGACCAGCACCAGTGCGGCCAGCAGCGGAACCCAGATCCGCTTGCGCACGTCCGCCTCCTTTTCGTTCATATCGAATACGATCGTTGCAAAAACGAGCGTACTACAATTGCCACCATGCAGGAGATACCGAGCCGGGTGCTGGTGGAGGCGATGGTCCGCGCGGACGGCACCGTGGACTGCGGTGACCTCTACGCGGTGGCGGGGATTCTCGGGATGACCGACCAGCAGGTGCGGCTGTCCATCAAGCGGCTGGTGACCGACGGCCGCTTCGTCCAGGAGGGACGCGGGCGCAAGGCCACCCTGCGGGCGACCACCGAGACACGGCGGTCGATCGAGCCCGACATCGAGTTCGTGCGGCTGATGTACCAGCAGGACCGCGGCGAGGCCCCGTGGGACGGGATGTGGCACCTGGCGGGGTTCGCGATCCCGGAGCAGGAACGGCCCGCACGGGACGCGCTGCGCGAAACGATCGTTCGACTGGGCGGCGCCCCCGTGCAGGGCGGCCTGTACGCCTCGGCCAACGCCTGGGAGGAACTGATCGAGGCCGAGGCCGCCAGGCTCGGCGTCCAGGCTCACCTCACCCTTCTCACCAGCCGGGATCTGCGGATCGGAGGGGAGGCCGACGCTCAGGCCCTGGTCCGCGGGCTCTGGCCACTGGACGAGATCGCCGAACGGCACACCCGCCTCATCGAGGTCGCGGCGGAGCGGCTGACCCGGCTCCGGACCGATCTACCGGAGGCCGAACGGCTGACCATCGTCATCGAGCTGGCCGCCGAGTTCACCCACGCGATGGAACCCGACCCGCTGCTCCCCCCCGAACTGCTTCCGCAGCCCTGGCCCGGGACGAAGGCACGCGATCTGGTCGCGCAATGCTGGGCGCAGGTGCTCAGCAAGCCGCACCACAACACGCCGCGGCTGTTCGAGGTCTACATCGACGCCGCACGACCCATCACGGCCTGACCCCCGGTCGCCCTCGTCCGCCCGGCGGCATGAGAGGAATCGTCCGCGAGTGTGGCGGAGTCGGTACGTTCCGCTGCGTCCGGGGGTGACAATGGAGCGATGGCGAATCCGGGCTCGGGGGAGGTAGGGCCGCAGCCGTTCGCGTATCTCAGCGCTCCGAACGCGGCTCTGTATCGGGACGTGCTGCGCTCGTTCGCGCGGGCGAAGGAACGGTTCATCGTCCATCTGCGTCCGGAGGACGTGGCGGCCGAGTTGCGGCGCGACAGCGACGAGCAGCTCACCCAGGCGCTGGAGAAGCTCGTCGAGTGGGGCAACCTGCGGGCCGACGCCGACACCGGCCGGGTGACCTCCGTCGAGGACTTCCACCGCAAGCGGTTCCTGTTCCAGCTCACCGCGGCCGGTCACGCCGCCGAGCAGGCCATCGCGTTCTACGAGGAGGCGATCGGGCAGCGCGGTGTGCTCCAGTCGGTGGCGCTCGCCGACATCGCCGACCAGCTCGCGGCCCTGTCGGCGCTGGCGGGCGAGGACGACCCGGATCCGGCCAAGGTCCATCTGCTCCTGCTGACGCTCGCGGACCGGTTCTCCTCCCTGGCCGACAACGCGCAGGCGTTCATGTCGTCGCTGCGGCGGGCGATCGACTTCTCCGACGGCGACATCGAGGGGTTCATCGCCTACAAGGAAAGGCTCATCGACTACGTCAACCGGTTCATCGCTGATCTCGCCAATTCCGGCGCGCACATCGCGAGGCTGCTGGACGAGGTCGAAGCGCGCGGCCACGAGCGTCTGCTGGGCCTGGCGGCGGGACGGGAGGCCTCCGACGCGGTCCCGGACGGCGCGGACGCCGCCGAGGCGTTCGGCCGGGCCGAGGCGGGTGCGCTGGAGTCGTGGCGCAACCGGTGGCGTGGCCTGCGCGACTGGTTCGTCTCCGGGGGCGCGGATCGCCCGTCGCAGGCGCGGCTGCTGCGTCAGTCCGCGGTCACGGCGATCAAGCAGCTGGTCGACACGGTGGGGCTGCTGAACGAGCGCCGCTCGGGCCGGTCGGACCGGTCGGCCGACTTCCGGACGCTGGCACGCTGGTTCGCCGAGGTCCCCGACGAGGCGGCGATGCACCGGCTGTGGCGGGCGGCGTTCGGGCTGACGTCCGCGCGGCATCTCACCGTCACCGCCGCGACGGTGGAGGCGTGGGAAGGGGCGCAGGGCGCGCCGTGGGCGGACGCACCGCCGGTGCGGATCTCGCCGCAGCTGCGCCGCACCGGTTCCTACGAGCGGCGGGGCAGGCCCAACCGCGTCCAGGACCGGTCGCAGATGCGCAGGCTGCTGCGCGAGCGCGCCGACCAGGAGGCCGCGGAGACGGCGGCGGCGCGGGTCCGGTTGCGTACGTCCGGGAAGGTCCTGCTGTCGGATCTGGGCGTCTTGGACCGGCGGGCGTTCCGGCTGTTCCTGTCGCTGCTGGGGGATGCGCTGGCGGCGCGGCTGCCGGGCGACACCGAGGTGAAGGCGGTCACCGGCGACGGGTCGATGGAGGTGCGGTTGGCCCTGGTCCCGGACGGCGGGCAGGTGCGCATCATGACGGAGGACGGCGTGCTCAGCGGGCCTGAGCACCTCATCGAGATCACGGACCTGCATGAGTGACACGGATGTGTATGAGTGACGACGACACCGCGCGGCGGCGGGCGGCGCTGCGGGCCCTGCTGCGGCGCCCGTTGCTGACCGCCGAGTCCGATCCGGAGGAACTCGTGCTGGTCCGCCGGTATCAGGCCGAGTTGCGCGACTGGCTGAGCCGGGAGACGGGCTGGCGGCTCCAGGTGCACGCCGAGTCGGCGCGGCTGTTCAAGACCGCGCCGACCTTGGACGACGGCACGCATCCGGCGCGCGGTAAGGCCGGGGAACCGTTCGGGCGGCGCCGTTACGTCGTGCTGTGCCTCGCGTTGGCGGCGCTGGAGCGCGCCGACGCGCAGACGACGTTGGGCCGGCTCGCGGAGGAGGTGCTGAACTCCGCGGCCGAGCCGGATCTGGCGTTCCCGTTCACGTTGGACAGCCGGGCGGAGCGCTCCGACCTGGTCGCGGTGGTGCGGCTGCTCCTCGGATGGGGCGTGCTGCGGCGGGTGTCGGGGGATGAGGAGTCCTACCTGTCGGCGACCGGGGACGTCCTGTACGACGTGCGCCGGGTCGTCCTCGCGGTGTTGCTCACCGGGACGCGGGGACCGTCCACCGTCACCGCGGCGGGGTTCGAGGAGCGGCTGGCCGAGCTGACCGACGAGCCCGTGCCCGATACCGACGACCTGCGGAACCGAGCCTTGCGGCGCGCCCTGACCCGCAGGCTGCTGGAAGATCCCGTGGTCTACTACGACGACCTGGACGACGCCGAACGCGCCTACCTGGTCTCCCAGCGCACCGCGATCACCCGCCGGATCGAGGAGGTGACCGGGCTCGTCACCGAGGCCAGGGCCGAGGGCGTCGCGATGGTCGATCCCGACGACGAGCTGACGGACGTGCGGATGCCCGAGCAGCGCACCGACGGGCATGTGACGTTGCTGGTCGCCGAGTACCTGTCGGCGCGGGACGGCGCCGGGTGGGATGAGCTGGTCGCGTTCGTCCGGGACGCGGCGGAGCGGCACCGGTCGTTCTGGCGCAAGGGCGTGACCGAGCCCGGCGCCGCGGAGGAACTGCTGGGCATCGCGCTCGGGAAACTGGCGGCGCTGCGGCTGGTGGAGGTGCTGCCGGGCCGGGTCCGGGCACGTCCCGCGATCGCGCGCTATGCCGTGGGGGAACCGACCGTCCGGGAATCGAGGAGGGCCACGCAATGACAAGCGCACCCGTTGCGACGTCGGAGCGCTGGAAGCCGCTACGGGCCGGGCTCGTCGACATGTTCTATTACGACGTCGAGGAGTTCCGGTTCCATGACGGGCGGCTGCTGTTGCGCGGCAACAACGGCACCGGCAAGTCGAAGGTGCTGGCGCTGACGCTGCCGTTCCTGCTGGACGGCGAGTTGTCCCCGCACCGGGTCGAACCCGACGGCGACCGGCAGAAACGCATGGAGTGGAATCTGCTGCTCGGCGGCAGGCACCCGCATCCCGAGCGGCTCGGCTACACCTGGCTGGAGTTCGGCCGCCGGCATCCGGACGGCACCGAGGAGTACTGGACGCTCGGTTGCGGGCTCAAGGCGGTGAAGGACCGCGGCATCGTCCGGCACTGGTTCTTCGTCACGACCCGCCGTGTCGGTGTCGACCTCGCGCTGGTGTCGGAGGGGGGCGTGTCGCTGACGCGGGAGAAGCTACGCGAAGCGGTGGACGGTCACGGCCTCGTCTACGACCGGGCGTCCGATTACCGGCGGGCCGTGGACGAGGCGCTGTTCGGGTTGGGCGAGCATCGCTACGAGGCGCTGGTCAACCTGCTGATCCAGCTGCGGCAGCCGCAGCTGTCGAAGAAGCCGGACGAGCGGCTGCTGTCGCGGGCGCTGACGGAGGCGCTGCCGCCGCTCAGCCCCACGCTGATCACCACCGTGGCGGAGGCGTTCCGTGGCCTGGACGAGGAGCGGGACGCGCTGCACGCCTTGGAGGACGCGCACAAGGCCGCCACCGACTTTCTCCGGCACTACACCAGGTACGCCCAGATCGCGGCGAAACGGAAGGCGGCCGGGCCTCGCCTCACCCAGAGCCGCTACGAGCACCTGAACCGGGACATCACCGAGGCGGAGACGCAGTTCACCGCGGCGGAGACCGAGCTCACCGAGGCCGCGCGGGTGCTGGAGGAGCTGGCGAAGGAGAAGATCCGGCTGGATGCGCGCCGGGAGGCGCTCGAAGCGAGCCCGCAGATGCGTGACGCCAAGCGCATCGAGGAGATGGGCGAGGACGCGCGGCGCCGGGCCGCGCACGCGAAGACGCGTGAGCGCGACCGCGACGAGCTGTCCGGCGAGGTGGTGCGCAGGCAGGCCCGTGCCGAGACGGCGCGATCACGCGCGGCCGAGGCCGCGGCGTCGTTCGGGGCCGTCCGGGATCAGTCGGCGGCGCTGGCGCAGGTCGCCGGCTGCGGTCCGGCCCACGCGGAGGCCATGGACGGGTGGGAGACCGATCTCGCGGGGGCGCGCCGCGTCACCGGCGCGCTGGCCGACGACCGGTCCCGTGCCCTCGCCGAGCTCGACCGGCTGATGTCGGCCGTCACCGCCGCCCGGACCCGGCTGGAGGCCGCCACCGCCGAGGCGGAACGGCTCGTCGGCGAGGTTCAGGCGGCGTCCGAGCGGATCGACGAGGCGGAGGCGCAGACGAGGGCGGGTGCGGCGGCGCTGCTGGACGACTATGTCACCTACCTCGCCGGACTCACCGAGATCCGGGTGGACGATCCCGATGTGCTGCTGGCGGAGCTGGAGGGATGGGCACAGGCCGCCGACGGCCCGAATCCGGCCGCGACCGCCGTGGACGACGCCGCGCGCAAGGCGACCGCGTCGCTCGGCGGGCGCGTGGCCGATGCGCGGTCCCGGCTCCGTGACGAGCGCGCGGCGGAGAACGCACTGCACGACGAGATCGAGCGGCTGGAGTCCGGTGGGCACGACGTCCCGCCCGTCCCGTACACACGTGCCGGCTCGCGTGAGGGCCGGCCGGGCGCGCCGCTGTGGAGGGTCGTCGACTTCACCGACACCGTGCCCGCCGACCACCGGGCCGGGCTTGAGGCGGCGCTGGAGGCCGCCGGCATCCTGGACGCCTGGGTGACACCGGACGGCGCCCTGGTCGGAGACGATGACACGTTCGTGCTCGGCGGCGAGCCCGTCCAGGGACCCTCGTGCGCGCTGGTGCTGCGCCCCGCGATCGACCGCGCCGACCCGGGGGCCGCCGCTCTCGGCGACGACGCCGTGCGGGCCGTCCTCGCCGGGCTGGGGCTCGGGCCGGGCGCGCGGACCTGGGTCGCGGTGGACGGGCGCTGGGCCAACGGGGTCCTCGGCGGCTCCTGGCACAAGGACGGCGCCGGTTTCATCGGCGAGGGAGCCCGCGAGGCGGCCCGCCGCGACCGCATCGCCCGGCTCCGCGACGAGCTCGCCGAGGCCCGGGCCCGGATCGCGGCGCTCGGCACGGAACTGGACGATCTGGCGGCACGCCAGGAGCGGCTGGCCACCGAGCACCGCGGAATCCCGCGCGACACGGACCTGCGCGAAGCGCACGTCCGGCTCGCCGGAGAGCATCGCAGGCGGCGTGAGCTGGACGTCGAGCAGACCCGCGCGGACGGGGTCGTGACACGCCGTCGCGACGAGGTGGCGACGGCGGCGGGGCGCGCCGCCGAGTTCGCGTCGGACGTGGGCCTGCCGACCGGCGACACCGAACTCGCCGAAGTTCGCGAGTCGGTCTCGGGCTACCGGCTGGCGCTCGCCGAACTGTGGCCCGCCGCGCGGGAGTCGCTGTCGGCGCGGGAGGCGGCGCGGGAGGCCGCCGAGGACCTCGAACATCTCCGGGTCCGGCTGGCGGAGGCGGCGGAGCTGGCCGCGGAGGCGCGCGGGCAGGCCGACACGGCGGCCGAGCGGCACCGGGCCCTGGTCGAGACGGCGGGCGCCGCCGTCGACGAGCTCTTCCGGCAGCTCGAACAGGTGAAGCTGGGCCTCACCGAGCGGGCCGGCGCCGAGTCGGCGGCGCGCGCACGGGAACGGTCGGCGCTGGAGGAGCGCGGCAAGGCGCAGGGAAGACGCGACCGGCTCCGCGGCGAGATCACCGAGGCGGCCCACGTCCGCGACGAGGCCGTCGCCGCGTTCCGGGCGTTCGCCGCGACGGGCCTGCTCGGCGTCGCCCTACCCGGGCTGGACGTTCCCGACCCGGCGTTGGAGTGGGCGCCCAAGCCCGCGGTGCTGCTGGCCCGCACCGTCAACACCGAACTGGAGGCGCTCGACGACGGCGACGGTCCCTGGGACCGCGTGCAGAAGAAGGTGACCGAGGAGCACAAGCTGCTGTCGGACGCGATGTCCCGGCACGGCCACTCGGTCGGCCTGACCCTGCGTGAAGGGATCATGGTCGTGGACGTGCTGTTCCAGGGCCGCGGCCGGGACGTGCCCGGCCTCGCGGGTGCGCTGGAGGCCGAGACGGCCCAGCGGGCGCGGCTGCTGTCGGCACGCGAGCGGGAGATCTTGGAGAACCACCTGCTGAACGAGGTCGCCGGCACCCTTCAGGAGCTCATCACCGCCGCCGAGGACGAGGTCCGGGAGATGAACGCCGAGCTCACGTCCCGCCCGACGTCCACCGGGATGCGGCTGCGGCTCGTCTGGAAGGCCGCCCGGGACGCACCGGACGGGCTGGACCGTATCCGCGACAGGCTGCGACAGACGATCGACGCCTGGTCGGCGGACGACCGCGCCGCCGTCGGCCGGTTCCTCCAGGAGCAGATCGCCCGCGAGCATGCCGACAACCCCTCGTCCGGCTGGACCGAGCAGCTCACCCGGGCGCTGGACTACCGGTCCTGGCACGCGTTCACGATCCAGCGGCTCCAGGACGGGCAGTGGCGTCCCGCGACCGGGCCGGCGTCCGGCGGCGAACGCGTGCTCGCCGCGTCGGTCCCGCTGTTCGCCGCCGCGTCCGCGCACTACAAGTCGGCCGGCAACCCGCACGCGCCGCGCCTCGTCGCGCTGGACGAGGCGTTCGCCGGCGTCGACGACGACTCGCGCGCCAAGTGTCTCGGGTTGCTCGCCACCTTCGACATGGACGTGGTGATGACCAGCGAACGCGAATGGGGTTGCTACCCGCAGGTGCCCGGCCTGTCGATCTGCCAGCTGTCCCGGCGGGACGGCATCGACGCCGTCCTGGTGACGCCGTGGCGCTGGGACGGCCGGGAGCGCGTCCGCGCCGACGTGCCGGACCCCGAGCCCGCGACCGGGCAGGCGGACCTGTTCGGATGACCGACACCGACCGGCTGCGGCGGCTGCTGGGCGGGCCCGACACGGCCTGGCTCGTCAGGCGTGTCCGGCAGCGGCTGGAACGCGGCGGCGCGCTCACCGGGACGGTCACCTTGGCCGGGGCCACCCCGTCCCAGCGGCGGGCGGTCGAACTGCTGCTGGGACGCCGGGCCGGCGTCGGTGCGTCGTTGTCGGTGTCCCTCACGGAGGTCGACCGTGTCCTGCGGACCAGCGGGGCCTGCGCCGGCGGGCTGGCCGCGGCTGTGGAAGCCCTGGACGGCCCGGTGCGCGACCTGGCCCGCGAGCACGCCGAGAGGGCCGCCGGCTGGGCCGCGGCGTTCGCTCCGCTGGACCAGGTGCTCGCCTCCCGCCCGGAGCTGGCCGAATGGCGTGAGCGGCTGGACTCCTCCGGTCTCGTCCGCCGTCTGACGTCCGGCTCCGAGGAGGCCGCCGAGATACTGCGGTGCCTCGCCGCGGTCGTGCGAGACCTGCCCGCCTCGGGTGTCCCGCTGGGCCGGTTCGCCGTCGAGACCTGCGGTAACGCGCACGCACTGGACGACGGGCGCCCTCTCGCCACGCTGGCCGTCTCCGGTGCCCGCGCCGTCGCCGGCCTGCCCTTCCGTGCGGACGGCGGCGCCGGGTCCCGCCGCGACACCTGGGCCGCGGTGGGCGTCCACCTCGACGAATTGTCCTCGACGGCGCTGTGCTTGGGACTGCCCGGCGATGCCGAGACCGCGACCGGCCGGATGCTCGCGGCCATGCGGGGCGAACCGGTGTCACTCACCCTGCGCCAGCTCCGGCGCCACCTCGCCCCGATGCGGGCGGGCCTGGTGCGGGTCTGTGAGAACCCCGTGGTCCTCACCGCCGCGGCCGATGCCCTCGGCCCGGCCTGCCCGCCCCTGGTCTGCTGCAACGGGCGTCCGTCCGCCGCGGTCTGGCGGTTGCTGGAACTCCTCGCCGAGGGGTCGGCCGAGTTCGCCTACCACGGCGACTTCGACTGGGGTGGAGTGGCGATCGCGGTGTCCGTCCGGGACCGCTGCGGCTGGCGCCCCTGGCGCTACGATGCCGCCGCCTACCGCGAGGCGGTCTCGGACACGCCCCTGACGGGACGCCCCTCCCCCACCCCGTGGGACCCCTCCCTGGTCAAGGCGATGACCGAACGCGGCGTACGTGTCGAGGAGGAACAGGTCCTGCCGGATCTCATCGCCGACCTCCGGAAGTCGAAAGTGACGGGTCGATGACTGTCCGTTACCTTAGGGTGGGCTCGTGGAGCCGTTGCCGCCGCCCCCTGCGGCCTATGTCGATCATTTGCGGTCGCTCTCGGACGCGCAGCTCGTGGCCATGCTGGACGAGCACGATCTGGCCTACAGCGCTCCCGTGCCCGCGACGTTCGAGGAACTCGCCGCGGCGCTCGTCCGGCGGCGGCTCCGGGGTTTCTTCGGGACGGCGTTCAACCGGTTCGAGGAGGAGGTCCACGACGCACTGATGATCCTCGGGGCGCGTCCGGTGCCGCTGGACGAACTGGGCCGTCTGCTGGGGCCCACGTGTGACGCGGCGGCGCTGAAGCGGGTGGTGGACCGTTTCCGCGCCTCGGGGCTGGCCTGGGAGAACGACGCCGGCGTCCACCTTCTGGAGGCGCATCTCGCACCGCAGGACGGGGAACGCACGAAGCTCTCGGGGCTGGGGCGGCCGATCCGACGTCTGCTGGCCCCGTACGACCGTGCTCAGCTGTGGCCGGTGCTTGACGCTCTCGGGCTGACCGAGGGGGACGGGGAACCGGTCGAGCGTGTCGCCGCCGCGTTCGCCGATGCCGACTGGGTGCGCCGGCATGTGGCGGGGCAAGGGGAAAGGGAACGCGCGCTGCTGCACGGGCTCGCCGAGAGCTCGCGCCCCACGTGCTGGGTGTACGGCGACGAGTTCTCCACCTACGACCGCGAAGAACTGTTCGAGCGGATCGGTGTGACCGGTGCCCGTGATTTCGTCCTGGCCCTGGCCGGGCAAGGGCTGCTCGGCGTGACGACGACCATCGGTGACCCGGTCGACTTCACCGCCAGATCGCTGGGGGCGGAGCTGCCTCGCGAGGTCGGGATGGCGCTCCGGGGAGACTCACCGTACGGCCGGCTTCATCCGCATCCGCCCGAGTTGCAACCCATCGACGTCGGGGCGTCCCAGGCCGACCGGGCGGGGGCCGCCGCAGTGTTCACCCTGCTCTGCGCGGTGGACCGGCTGCTGGCGCACTGCGCCGCCGACCCGCCCGCCAACCAGCAGCGGCACCAGGCCGCCTACGAGCGGGAGCCGCGCCCCCATCACGGCGTCAACGGCCAGGAGATGGACCACCTCACCGGCTGCGTCGGCCTCTCCTACGATCTGGTCTCGCTGTTGCTGGAGATCGTCGCGTGGGCCGATCTGCTCGCCCTCGCCGCGGACGAGACGGTCTGGCTACCCACGCCCGACTACGACATCTGGCGGGCGGCCGCGCCCGCCGAACGCTGGTACACGCTGGCCGAGGCGTGGCTGTCCATGGGGCGTCTCGCCGGACGCGAATCGGCGTACGATCCCGAATTCCACGAGCCGAAGACCGTCCTCGGGCCCCATCTGAACGCGCCGGCGGCGGCCCGGCGCCGTCCGCTGGAGGTGCTCGCCGAGTTGGAGACCGGGCAGGGGGCGTCCATGGACCGCGTCTGCGCCCTGCTCGACTGGCGGGGGCCCTTCACCACGGTCGATGGGAAGGAGCGTGTACGGCTCACGCTTCAGGAGGCCGAGGTGCTGGGCGTCGTCGGGAACGGCGCGCTGACGGCGTTCGGCCGTGCCCTGCTCGACGGTCGCCGCGACTACGGGCGGTTGGAGGCCCTGCTTCCCACGCTCCTTCAGCAGGGCGGGCGCCCCCGGCCGCGCTCGGCCGCGACGCTCGGTGACCTGCGGGCGCGCCGCCGCGGCTTCGTCCGCCGCGCCGCCGTCCGCGCGGAGGACGACCAGGTCCCGCACCGGTTGCGCTTCTCCGGGCTCTCCGACTTCTGGAACCCCGACCACGCCGAACTCGCCCTCGTCGTGCACGCCCTGCGCCAGGCCGATCGCGGGCGGGGCCGCCCGGCGCGCGAGCCGCGGCGGGTCGCCGAGCTGCGCGCCGCGGCGGCCTCCTGGCATGGCGGGACCCGTTGGCTGGAGATCGCCGATCCGCGGGGGCGGCGCTACCGGTTGATGGCCCGCGTCATGCTCGTCACGGGCGGCGTCGTCGCCGCGGTGGAGGCCGTCGACGGCCTGTCGTTCACCGTCCCGGTGAAGTGGGTCAGCGGCGTGACGGTACCGACGGACGAGGAGGCGCGCGCCCACAGCGCCTACCGGTTCCGCCCCGTCAAGCGGTTCCCCGACCCTCGGCGGCCACCCGATCCCTGGGGCGACGACCTGACCGACGAGTTCGACTCATGGTTCCAGCCGACGAGGCCATGAGGGTCGAGGTCAGGAACACCTGCCCCGTGCCGCCCGCGCCCTGCCGCGCCTCCCGCCGGTAGGGGCCGAACTGCCGGGATCACCGGGATGCAGGAGTTCCATGTGCCATCCGTCGCTGGGCCTGACGCGTCCGGGATTTCCAGCAGAGATGAATCTTCTTTCAGCAGCGTCCAGCGGGCGGCGTGACACAGAGCATGATCGAGCCTGGCGCGGCCGTCCGTTCAGACGCGGTCGGCGGCGGGCTCGTCCCGTTCCCGCTCGGGCGCGGCCACCGGTTCCGGCGCACCGGCCGGACGGAGGGCGACCGCCAGAACGACAGCTCCGGCGAGGGCGATCACCATGGTCCACAGGCTGGTCACGTGCATCGCGTGCATGAAGGCACGGTCGGCCGCCTCGGCGAGGCCGGGCCGGTGCGCGGCGGCCGCCGCGTGCCGGGCCTGCTCGGCGGAGATCCTCGCCTGGTCCCGGACGGGAGCCGGTGCTGCGGTCAGGGCGTCCTCGATGCCGCTCCGGTAGACGATCGACATGATCGTGCCGCCCGCCGCGATGCCGAGCACGCTGCCGGTCTGCCGGACGGTGTTGTTGACCGCCGAACCGGCTCCGGCGCGGTCCAGCGGGATGGCGCTCATCACGGCCGTGCTCACCGGGGCGATCACGGTTCCGATCGCGAGCCCCTGGACGAAGGACAGGATCTCGGTCCAGATCAGCGGGGTGTGCAGGCCGAGCAGGCTCCAGCAGCCCATGGCGAGGCCCGCGACGGCGAGCCCGGTGACCGTGACCGGCCGCGGGGAGGAACGGGCGACCAGCCGGGTCGCCAGCGGCGCGCCGAGCATCACGCCCACGGCGGCGGGCAGCGCCCCGGCCAGCCCGGCGGCCAGCGGGGAGTAGCCGCGGGCGCCCTGGAGGTAGAAGGCGGCGTAGAAGGTGCTCGCGGTCATCGCGAGGAACAGCAGGCCGAGCGCCGCGTTGCCGCCTCCGAAGATCCGCTGGGTGAGCAGCCGGGGGTCGAAGCTGGGCTGGTGGATCCGCGTCTCGACGGCCACGAACACGGCCAGCAGGACCAGGCCGCCGGCCACGGGGACCGCCACGTCCCACCGGACCCACGCGGCCACCTGCCCGGCCCGGATCAGCCCGTACACCAGCGCGGCCAGGCCGCCGGCCGACAGCAGCAGCCCGGCGAAGTCCAGCCGGCGCGGCGTCCGGCTCCGGAAGTTCGGCACCACCCAGCCGATCGCGGCCACCGCCACGATGACGATCGGCACGTTGACGAGGAACACCGAGCCCCACCAGAAATGGTCGAGCAGCACTCCGGCGAGCACCGGCCCGGCCGCGATCCCGACCCCGGCCGAGATGCTGACGGCGCCGAACGCCCCGGCGCGGGCCGGGCCAGTGAAGGCCCAGGTCAGGATGGCCGTGGTGGCGGGCACCGCGAGGGCGCTGCCCACTCCCATCACGGCGCGGGCCGCGATCAGCTCGGCCGCGCTGGAGGCGTACGCGGCCCACACCGACGAGAGGCCGAAGACGACCATCCCGACGAGCAGGACGGTGCGGTGGCCGAAGCGGTCGCCGAGCGCCCCGGCGGTGAACATCAGGGTGGCGAAGACGAGCGTGTAGGAGCCGACCGCCCACTGGAGCTCGCCCGGCGTGGCGCCGAGCCCGCGGTCGGGGTCGGCGAGCCGGACGAACGCGGTGTTCAGGATGGTGTTGTCCATCCAGATGACGATCGGGGAGAAGACGAGTACGGCGAGGATCAGTCGCTGCCGGGTTCCGGCCATCGCATGCCCTTACGGAGGTAGCCTTATTGTCAGGTTCTTGACGACTTGGCACAGCATGCCAATTCGTCAGGAACCTGTCAAACTCCGGCGCGTGCTCGCATGGGAGAGTGGAGCGGGTGGGAAAGTACCTGAACACCGACGGCGCGCTCGCCTTCCTGGTCCGCAGCGCCTGGCTCGGCATGCGCGCCGCCATCGGCACCGAACTGGAGGAGTTCGGGCTCTCGACACCCCAGTACGCCACGCTGATGATCGTCCAGGACCATCCTGGGCTGTCGAACGCCGACATCGCGCGCAAGGTGTCGAGCTCCCGGCAGTCCGCCAACGAGATGCTCTCCGGGCTGGAGCGCAACGGGCTGATCCAGCGGCTGCCGCATCCGGGCGACCGGCGCACCCAGCAGATCCAGATCACCGAGGCCGGGCGGGCGCTGCTCGAACGGGCCCGGATCGCCGTCACCCGCCGCGAGGCCGAACTGGAGAGCGGGTTGGACGAGCAGCAGCGGGCGGCCTTCCGGGCCTGGCTGGAGGGGATCGCCGAGGCCTGCGTCCCGGACGACGGCTGACTCCGCGCAGGTAGCGGGCCCAACGCCCTTCCGATCGAGGGCGTTTGCCGGTCGAGGGCCGGGTACCCCGGTGAGGAGGCGCCCCGGGTGGGGGCGCCGTTCCATCGTCATCTGGGGGCATCCGATGGGTTTCGTCAAGACGCGCGACGGCGTCGAGATCTACTACAAGGACTGGGGTCGCGGGCAGCCGGTGGTGTTCATCCACGGGTGGCCGCTCAATGCCGACGCGTGGGACGACCAACTGAAGGCGGTCGCCGACGCCGGTTACCGCGCCATCGCGCACGACAGGCGCGGGCACGGAAGGTCCGGCCAGCCGTGGGACGGCTACGACTTCGACAACTTCGCCGACGACCTCAACGACCTCATCGAGGCCCTCGGGTTGTGGGACGTGGTGCTGGTGGCGCACTCGATGGGCGGCGGGGAACTGGCCCGCTACATCGGGCGGCACGGGACGAGCCGGGTGTCCAAGGCGGTGCTGCTGTCGGCGATCCCGCCCCTGATGCTCCAGACGGACACCAATCCGGAGGGTGTGCCGGCGCAGGTGTTCGAGGACATCAAGAAAAGCATCCTGAACGAGCGCTCGCAGTTCTGGAGGGAGAGCTCCGAGGGGTTCTTCAGCGCCAACCGGCCGGACACCAAGGCCACCCAGGGGAACCGGGACGCGTTCTGGTTCATGGCGATGCACGAGAGCATCAAGGCGGGCGTGGACTGCGTCACCGCCTTCGCGGAGACCGATTTCCACGAGGACCTGCGCCGGTTCGACATCCCGACGCTGATCGTGCACGGCGACGACGACCAGATCGTCCCGATCGACGCGACGGCCCGCAAGTCGGCCGAGATCATCCCTGACGCCACCCTGAAGGTCTACGAGGGCGGGTCACACGGCATCGCGCTCGTCCCCGGCGACAAGGAGCGCTTCAACGCCGACCTGCTCGACTTCCTGGCGAGCTGAGCAGAGCGACCGGCGGCGGCGCGAGGACCGCCGCCGGGCAGGGTTCGCGTATCGCCAGGAGTACCGCTCCACGGCACGGCCGGTGGCGTCAGGGGATGATCGCCCAGGCTGGGCCGTGGGTCTCCTTGACGTCCACCTGGATGAGGGACGCGGCCTCAGGGTCGATGGCACCCGGGCCAGTAACCGTCCCATGATCCGGCTGGCTTCCGCGTCGTCCATGATGTGCCAGAAGACTCCCAGCATCGTGATCGCGACCGGACGTGACAGTTCCGGCGTCTCCTGCGCCCGGTCGAGAATGTGGTCCGGTTCGTGCATGTCGGCGTCCACATACGCCGTCCGTCCTTCCGGGGTGCTGGTCAGGAGGGCACGCGCGTGCGCCAGAACGAGCAGGCCACCAAGGGAAAGTCACGCGGGGGCCCGGCGGCCGCTGACAGCCTAGTCGCAAATCTCACGAATGGTGAGTTGTTCCAGTTCGCCTTCCAATATGTGGCGATACGGTCAGGACTAGCGAGGTAGAGCGTACCGTCAATACCGCATCAGCCGCACCAGCAGGCCAGGATGCGCTTATTGGGATAAGAATTGCGCAGAAATTCACGTCCCTCCCAGCAGGCACTGGACCGGGCGGCGCCACGGCAATGCCACCCGTCCGCCAAATTGCCCACCGGGAATCTCCGATGAGGCGCGGCGACGCTTCCGGGGGCAGGGAGCAACCCCCGGAAGCGTGGCTTTCTAGCGCTGGCCTGGGCGATCAACGATCTTGACGGTGAGATAGGCGTGCCAACTGAGCAGAGTCCCCGCCCTGGCGACCGCGTTCGGGTCGGCGGGCTCGCCCGTGACGGGGATGTCGCGGGCCGCCTCGGTACCCGTGCCGAGGTAGCGGTAGGTGGCGGGGTCGATGATGGCGCTGGTCCGCTCACCGTGCCCGTCCACGTAGGCGAAGGCGTCGCCCACGCGCCCGACCTGGTCGCGCACGTGCCGGCGCAGCCGCACGCCAGGGATCTTGGGCAGGGCCCGGTAGACCGCTGCCTGGAGCCGGGGCGGGATGGGGTTCTGGAGCATCTCGTTCAGCATGCTGAAGACGTCCCCAGGCCCGGTCTTCCCGATCTGGTCGCGATAGTGGAAGGCGTAGAGCGTGCGCAGCAGAGCGTCGGGATCCGCTGGCAGGGTGTGGTAGTTGCGCATGGTGTACTTCGGTGGCCCGCCGACCCAGCGGCGGATGACCTTCGGTGAGTCGTTCTTCCCGGGGTTGTCCTTGATCACGTCGACGACGAGGCGGCCGGTCCGGGACGAGACGTAGGCGTAGCCGCGGCCGTCGATCCGCTCCCAGTGCTCGCCGGGTTCCGTGCGCGAGCGATCGACACCCTTCCACCAGGTGTTCATGTCGAACCCGCCCGCCATGGCGGTCTTGGTGTAGACCCACTGGTCGGGCCTCGGCGGCGCGTAGGACCGTCCCTCGACGGCCTTGGCGGCCCTCGCCCCGAACTGTGCGGCCTCGGCGGCGGGCGGGCCGTCGCCGTCCAGGCCCTGGAGCAGGGGGATCCCGGCCGCGGCGGTGGCGGTCAGCGCGCTCGCGAGTCCCACCCGGAGCACGAGCCGCCGGCCAGGACGTGACGGAGCGGGTTCGGTCTCCCCCGTCGAGGCCAGAGTCCTGAGCCGGTCGCGGACGGCGTCCTCCTGTTCGGCGGACATCGGCGCCATTCCGCTCCGGAATTCCTTGATCGCGTTCAGGTCGTCCATCACCTTCACCTCTGCTCCTCGTCCTTCCTGGTCTCCAGATCCGCTTCGGCCAGCGCCGTGCGCACCTTGCGCCGCGCCCGGTGCAGCCGCGAGCGCACCGTGCCGATGCGCAGGCCGAGCGCGTCGGCGACCTGCTCGTAGGTCAGGTCGCCCCAGGCGACCAGCAGCAGGACGTCCCGGTCCCCTCGCGAGAGGCGTCCGAGCGCGCCCGCCAGCAGTTGTTCCTGCTCCTGGGCGGCGACGCGTTCGAGCACGGCGTCGTCGATCGGCTCGGCCAGCGGGTCCTGGCCGGTGCGCTGGAGCGCCTGGTAATAGCGCTCCTCGGTCCGCCGGTGGCGGGCGATCAGATTCGTGGCGATGCCGTACAGCCAGGGCCGTGCCAGCGGACGCGTCCGGTCATAGGAGTGGCGGCGGCGGAAGGCCGCGGCGAACGTCTCGGACACGATGTCCTCGGCCGCCTGGGCGCCCAGGCGGCGCGCCGCGTAGTCGTGGATCCGATGGCCGTGCCGGTCGAAGAGCACCGAGAACCACTCGGGCTCGTCGAGCGACAGCCAGATCAGCCCGGCGTCGTCCAGCTCCTGCGCCCGCTCCGGGTCGATCATGGCGGCCGTCATGGGGACAACCCGCGTCGATGCATTGCGTGCCCCTTCTCAGTCGGGAGGTCTGTGCGCACTGGTTGTCTCCCGGATCGATCGAAAGAGTTCGCGGCTCGGCTCCATGGTGGGCGCGTTTCCCTCCAGCCCGGGCGCCTGGCGGGGCGCCCGGGACATGGCAGCCGCGCTGAGCTGCGGTGTTGTTGATTTTGGGAGAGTTTGCCTTCCTTTGACGTTCGGAGTAGCTTGTCGCACACCAAAGCGCTCGCCAGGCGTTTTGTCACACCGTGTCCAAGCGGACACGATCGCCCCACATGACGCCGTCAGGTGGGGACGGCGGCGCGATCCACGCGTCGTCCTGCGATGTCCTGCCGCGCGGGTCCTCTGCCTGAGACCCGATCGTCAGCCCGACCATGCGCACGCAATGGCGTGCTGGTGCTGAGAGAAGCCGGGACCGAATCGCAGCAGCCCCTTCACGGGGCGCCGTACACGTCAGGCTGCCCGGGCATCGACGCCCCGGAGCCTAAAACCTGTTCACACCCCTCCGTGGACGCTCGCCCCCGGGCGTCCACCCGCCTAGTCCGCCATGCCGCCGTGCCCCCACGACGGCTCGCGGAGCCGGGGACCCACCCAGCAATCCGGGGTGAATCGGCCTGCCCTCAGGCCGTAGGGCGACTTCCACGCCCGAACCCGTCAGCTAACCCGGTAGGCGGCCTGGAAGCCAAGGAGTTTTCCCTTGCAAGGCAAGCAGAACAAGAACCGTGGTCCTCTCGGCCCCCGTACGATCGGCGTCGTGGCCGCCCTCGCCTTCTTCGGCGTGGCCGGGACCGCCGCGCAGGCGACGGTCTTCTCGTCCGACTCCGACTCCGGCAAGTCCGTCGCCGCCGTCGAGTCGTTTCCCCCGAAGCAGACGTCCGACCGGCCCAAGGCGGACCACTCGGACAAGAGGACGGGCGACTCACACAGGAAGACGGGCGACTCGCGCAGCAAGACCGGCGACTCGCGCAGCAAGACCGGCGACTCGCGTGCGAAGACCGACGCCCCCGACAGGACGACGAGCGACTCCAGCAGGAAGAAGCCGGACGCCCGTTCCGCCATCATCGCCCGGGCCAAGACCTGGGACCCGCACACCGGTGACCGGGTGCCCTACAGCCAGACCAGCTACCACAACGGGTACCGCACCGACTGCTCGGGTTTCGTGTCCATGGCACTGGGACTGCCCAAGCCCGGGGAGAACACCGTCGGCCTCACCTCGTCGCGGTACACCGAGCGCATCACGATGTCCGAGCTGAAGAAGGGCGACCTCGTCATGGACGCGCTCGGAACCAACACCACACGGCACGTCGTCATCTTCGAGAAGTGGGCCAACAGCGAGCACACGGCCTACTGGGCGTACGAGCAGCGCGGCAGGTACGGCACCGACTACCGGACGCGCGACTACGGCCTGTCCTCGGGCAGCGAGTACAAGGCGTACCGCCCGAAGAACCTCTAGTCCACCGAAGCGGTGAGTGACGCCCGGCCGGGCACGTCCCGGCCGGGCGTTTCGCTTGTGCGAGCCGCGGGGCGGCGGGCGTCCGTTCAGCCGGTGGGAGGTCCGAGGAGTACGCGGCAGAGGCGGCGCATCTCCTCGATGACGCGTTCCTGAAGGTCGGCGTCACCGGTGTGGATGAGGTGGTCGGCGGCGCCGTGCAGCGCCTGGAACAGGACGATGGCCGTCGCGGCGGGGTCGGGGACGGCGAACCCGCCCTCTTCCATGAGCCGGACGAGCGACTCGACGGGGAGGGGCTCAGCGGCCTCGGCGGGAACCGGCTCGGGGGCGCCACCGCGGGCCGGCTCGCGATGGCGGAAGACGACGTCGTGCAGGCGGTGGTCGCCCACGTAGTCCTCCAGCCCGGTGACCACCCATGCCTCGATGCGGGCGACCGGGTCGCCGGCGCGGGCGGCCGCCGCGTCCTGGCGGGCGACGAAGGCGGCGACGTAGCGGTCGCGCAGCGCGTCGAGCACCTCGTCCTTGGAGCGGAAGTACAGGTAGAAGGTGCCCTTGGAGATGCCGGCACCCGCGGTCACCTGGTCGACCGTCACCCCGTCGATGCCCCGCTCCAGCGCGAGCTTCTCGGCCGCGTCCAGGATGTCGGCGCGCCGCTCCTCGACGGGCTTGTCTCGTGGACGCAACCCTCACCCTCCGTCGTCACCTGAATCTTTGTTAGGTAATCCTAAGCCGGGCCTTGCCAGCCGCGGCCTCTCATGATTATCGTTCCCCCATTAATGACCGGCAGTCATTAACTCGAAGAGGTGAGGGACGAGATGGTGCTGCTCAACCGCCGGCTGCTCGGGCTGGCGTGGACCGTACGCGGCCACATCGCGGCGGCCACCCTGCTCGGCCTCCTGGTCACGGCCACGCGGGTGGTGCAGGCGCTCGCGCTCGCGCACGTCGTGGTCGCCGCCGTCGACGGACGGACGTCAGCCACCGGATACCTCTGGCTCGGCGGGGCCATCGCCGTGCGCGCGGCGGCGCTGTGGCTGGCCGAGGTCGCGGCGGACCGGACGGCCGCGGCCACCAAGGAACGGTTGCGCGTGCGCCTCTACCGGCACCTCCTCACGCTCGGGCCCGGGCACCTGATGCTGACCCGCAGCGGCGAGATCAGATCGACGCTGGTCGAGGGCGTGGAGGCGATGGAGCCCTACTTCGGCCGCTACCTGCCCGCGCTGGTCAACGCGCTGGCCGGGCCGCTGACCGTGCTGGTGATCCTGCTCGCGGTCGACCCGTGGCTCGCCCTGATCGTGCTCGCCGGCGGGCTGCTCGCGATCCTCGGCACGCTGGGCTGGCAGGCGGCGTTCGCCGACAGCAGCGACGACGTGTGGGCCGCGATCGGCGAGACGGACGCGGAGTTCGTCGACACCGTCCAGGGCCTGCCCACGCTCAAGGCGTTCGACGCCACCGCCCGCCGCCGCGTCCTGGTCGCCGAGAGCGCGCAGCGGCTGCGGAAGGTGTGCATGGACCAGCTCCGCTACAGCCTGATGCAGCTCGGCGTGCACAGGATCGCCACGCTCGGCGCGGGCGCCGCCGCGACCATCTACGTCGCCTACCGCTTCACCCGCGGTGACGTCGGAGCCGCCGACCTGATCAGCGTCGTGTTCCTGGTACCCGAGGTGTTCCGTCCACTGGACGACCTCGGCCGGCACGCGCACGACGGCATGGCGGCGGTCAGCGCGTCCAAGGGCATCGGCGAGTTGCTCACCGCGCCGTCCCCCGCACCGGAGCCGAAGGGGCCGGCCGATGCCCGGCCGCCGGAGCCGGGCATCGCCTTCGAGGACGTGACCTTCAGCTATCCCGGACGGGACCGTCCCGCCCTGCGCTCGGTGTCGTTCACGGTGCGGCCGGGCGAGACGGTGGCGGTCGTCGGCGAGTCCGGTGCGGGCAAGAGCACCCTGACGGCGCTGCTGCTGAGGTTCCTCGACCCCGCCGACGGGACGATCCGGCTCGGCGGCCGGGATCTGCGCACGATTCCCGCCGAGGTGCTCAGGAGCATGATCGGGCTCGTCCCGCAGGACACCTACCTGTTCCACGGCACGGTGGAGGAGAACATCGCGTTCGGCGCCCCGGGCTCCGAGCGCGGGGACAGCCCCGAACGCGTCCGCGCCGCCGCCCGCGCGGCCGGGCTGACCGGTCTCGGCGGGCTGGAGCTGGAGGTGTCCGCGGGCGAGCGCGGCCAGCAGCTGTCCGGCGGCCAGCGGCAGCGCGTCGCACTGGCGAGGGCCCTGCTCAAGGACGCCCCCGTCCTCGTGCTCGACGAGGCGACGTCCGCGGTGGACGCCGCCACCGAGGCCGCCATCCAGGAGACCCTGCGGACCGCCACCCGGGACCGGACCACGCTGGTGATCGCGCACCGCCTGTCCACCGTCCGGGACGCCGACCGGATCATCGTGCTGGACGGCGGCACGGTCGTGGAGACCGGGACCCACGACGAACTGCGCCGCGGCGGCGGCGCCTACGCGCGGCTCATCGCCGCGCAGGAGGAGATGACGGGGGTCACGCGATGACGCACGCCACGGAAACACACACAACGGAAACACGCGGCGCCGATAGCGCGCGGCACCCGCGCCCGCTGCGCGGTCTCCTCCCCTACATGCTCGAAGATCCGGTCGCGTTCACCCTGGTCGTCACGTCGGGGATCGCGTTCTCCGCGCTGCTCATCACCACGTCCGTCCTCGGCGCATGGCTCGTCGGCGCGGTCCTGACCGGCCGGACGTTCGGGGACGAGGTCCCGGTCGTCTGGACGCTCGCCGTGTGCGCCGTCCTCACCGGCGTCGCCACCTGGTGGCAGTCCTACATCAGCCACGACTGGGCGTTCCGGATCCTGGCCGGGCTGCGCGTCAGGCTCTACGACGGGCTGGAGCGCGCCACGCCCGGCAGGATCCTCGGCAAGCGGACCGGGGATCTCACCGCCTCCGCCATGGCGGACGTGGAGAAGACCGAGATGTTCTTCGCGCACACCGCCGGCGACTATCTCGGCGCGGTGCTGGTCTCGCTCGCCTCACTCGGGGTGATCGCCGCGCTGGACTGGCGGACGGCGCTGGTCGCGCTTGCACTCATGATCCTGGTCGCCGTCGTCCCGTTCACGCTGGCCGGACGTGCCGCGGCGCAGGGCCGGGCGATGCGCCGCGAGCTCGGCACCCTGAACGCCGAGGCGCTGGACGGCGTGCAGGGACTACGGGAGCTGGTGACGTTCGGGCGCGGGGACTGGTACCTGGCACGGCTGGTCGGCCGGACCCGCGCGACCGCGGCGCACGGCGCGGCGTACGCGCGCCGGTCCGGCCTCGAACAGGCGGCCACCGACCTGCTGCTGGCGCTCGGCGTCATCCTGGTGCCGCTCACCGCCGCGCACCAGGTCCGGACGGGCGACCTGGACCCGCGCTGGCTGCCCGCGCTGATCGTGCTGGCGCTGGCGTCCCTCCGCCCGATCGCCACGGTGTCGGCGACCGCGCGGACGCTCGGCGAGGTCCGCGCCGCCGCCGCGCGCGTCCTGGCGATCATCGGTTATCCCGCCCAGGTCACCGACGACGCGGCCGAGGCCCCGGACATCGTGGCGGCCGACGTGCGTTTCGAGGACGTCCGCTTCCGCTACGACGGTGCCGGCCCCGACGTGCTCGACGGGGTGGACCTGCACGTCCGTCCCGGCGAGACCGTCGCGCTCGTCGGCCGGTCGGGGGCGGGAAAGACCACGTGCGCGAACCTGCTCCTGCGGTTCTGGGACGTGGCGTCCGGGCGGGTGCTGATCGGCGGGCACGACGTCCGGGACCTGCCGCTGTCGGCGCTGCGCGCGGCGGTGACGCTCGTCCCGCAGGAGGTGTACCTGTTCAACCTGTCGGTGCGCGAGAACATCCGGCTCGCCCGCCCGCGGGCGAGCGACGCCGAGGTCGAGGCGGCGGCGCGCGATGCGATAGCGCACGACTTCATCGCCGCTCTGCCGCAGGGCTACGACACGCCCTGCGGGGAGCGCGGGGCGCAGCTGTCGGGCGGGCAGCGGCAGCGCATCGCGATCGCCCGCGCGCTGATCAACAACGCGCCGGTCATCGTGCTGGACGAGGCGGTCTCCAGCCTGGACACCGAGAACGAGAAGGCCGTGCAGGAGGCCGTCGCGTCCGCCCGGACCGGGCACACGATGATCACGATCGCGCACCGGCTCTCCACCATCCGGGCCGCCGACCGGGTGATCCTCCTGGACGGCGGCCGCGCCGCCGACACGGGCACGCACGACGAACTGCTGGCCCGCAGCGACGGTTACCGCGACCTGATGGCGGCGCAGACCGCCGGCCGGCCCAGGTGACCGGTCGCCCCGGGTGACCGGCCGGCGCGCCGCTCGCCGGGCGCGCCGGCCGTCACGCGTCCTGGGCGGTGGTGTGGCCGTTGTCCCAGGCCCACGCGGCGATGCCCACGCGGTTGCGGGTCCCGAGCTTGGCCTGGATGGCGGCGATGTAGTTCTTGACGGTGCCGTGCGACAGATGGAGCTCGCCGGCGATCTCGGTGTTGGTCCGGCCGGCGGCGATCAGCGCCACGATGCCGGTCTCGCGCCGCGTCAGCGCCGCCGGCGGCAGGGACGGCGGGGTCGCCGCGGTCGCCTCGGGCCGGCGCGGCGCCGGGCGCGCGAGGTGGCGCAGCAGCCGCACGGTGATCTGCGGGCTGATCAGGGCGTCCCCGGCGACCGCGGCGCGGACGGCCTCGACCAGCAGCGCCGGGGTGGAGCGCTTGAGCAGGAAGCCGCAGGCTCCGTTGCGGAGTGCGGCGTCGACGTACTCGTCCAGGTCGAACGTCGTCACCACCACCACGCGGAGCGGATCCGGGACACCGGGCCCCGCCAGGGCCCGGGTCACCTCCAGGCCGTCGAGGACGGGCATCCTGATGTCGGCGAGCACGACGTCGGGACGGTGCCGGCGCGCCAGCTCGACGGCGCTGCCGCCGTCCGCGGCCTCGGCGACCACCCGCAGGTCGGGCTGGGACTCCAGGATGAGGCGGAACGCGCCGCGGATCTCCTCCTGGTCGTCGGCGATCAGGATGTCGATCATCGTGTGATGTCTCCGTTCTCCGGCGGCAGGACGGCTCTGACCTGCCAGCCGCCGCCATGCGGTCCCGCGGTCAGCTCGCCGCCGAGGGCCCGCACGCGTTCGGCGAGCCCCGGCAGGCCCGTCCCGCCCCGCCGGCGGGCGCGCGGCGCGGGGGCGGACCGGTCGCCGGAGTCGTTGGTGACGACGACCTCCAGCGCGCCGCCGGACATGCGTCCGACGCCGACGTCGACCGTGCCGGCCGCGGGTGCGTGCCGGCGCACGTTGGTCAACGCCTCCACGACGACGCGGTACACGGTCGCGGCCTGTGCCCGCGACGCGTCCAGGCCGGGAGCGAGGGCGAGCCGCACCGTGGCCGGGCCGGCGTCGCCGTAGCGTTCGGCCAGCGCCGGCAGGTCGTCCAGGCCGGGCTGCGGGGACCGCCCTGCGGCCCGGTCCCCGTCCGGGCGCAGGGCGTCCACGGCCTGGTCCATCGAGGCCAGGGCGCGCTGGCCGGCCCGCTCGACGCGGGCGAACAGCTCGGCGGCGCGTTCGGGGTCGCGAGCGGCGACCAGCTGGCCCGCCTGGGCCTGGGCGACGATCGCGCTCACGTCGTGGGCGACGAAGTCGTGCAGGTCCTGGGCCAGCTCCAGGCGCTGGGCGCGGCGGGCGCCGGCCACCGCGCGGGCCCGCCGGAGCTCCAGGAGGCGCAGGTACGTCCCGAGGGCGACCGCCGCGACCGTTCCGGCCGAGAAGATCGCGCAGGCGATCGCCGCCGCGACCGCGGTGACGTCGGTACTCGCCATGATCAGCCTCAGCACGAGCGCGACGACGGCGGCACCGCACGCGACGACGAGCGCGCTCGCCCGGCGCGCCGGCGCCCACCGGGCCACACCCCCGGCCGCCACCATCAGCGCCGCCATCTCCACGTACCCGAAGACCTGGCCCGACTCCGGGACGTCGGCGGAGCCCGAACGCGGGTAGGCCGCGCTGGCGGCGATCGAGACGGCGGCGGCCACGCTCCCGCTCCACACCCACCACGGGTGCGGGGCCGGACGCGCGTTCAGGACCGCCGCGGCCACCGCCGCCGCGGCCGGTACGGTCACGATCGCGCCGAACGCCGGGGAGGCGGCGAGCCCGGCCAGCACCGTGCCCCCCGCGACCGCGACCGGCCACGACCGCCCCTGCTCTGCTCGCATGGCCCGAGCCTAAGGCGCCGGGCAGTGCCGGCAACGGTGCCGGATGGCACCTTTCGCGCCGGCCGTTCCAGGACGATCGGCATCTGGGCGTCCCCCTCCCCGGGTACCGACTCTTGACCCATGTCGATCACATCACGCCACTCGGCGTCCTCGTCCCACGTACCGACCGCCCCCCGCTGGGCCCGCTGGACGGCGCACGCCTCAGCGCTGGCGCCCCTTCCCTCCGGGCTGTGGCGCATCGCCATGGCGGTCGGAGTCCCGGTCGGCTTCGACCACGCCTGGCTCCGGGAGGCCCAGATGCCCGGACGCGGATCGGTGTGGCCGATCCTCCTGAGCCTGCTGACGGAGGGCTGCGCCCTGCTGGCGCTCGGGCTCGTCCGGCCGTGGGGCGAGCGGGTGCCCGGCTGGATCCCCTTCGCCGGAGGCAGGAGGGTCGCCCCGTATGCGGCCCTGGTCCCGGCCTGGTTCGCCACCGCGATCCTGACGGGCTTCGGCGTCGCGTTCGCCATCAAGATCACCCGAGTGCTCGGCGGGTACGAGTCCGACCCGTCCTTCCCCGAGGGGGCGGCGGCCTGGGTCATGAGCGCCACCTACGTGCCGATGCTGGCCTGGGGGCCGCTGCTCGGCCTGGCGACCCTCGCCTACCAGCGCCGGCGGCGGGCCGCGGCGGCGCATTCCGCCCCGCCGAGTTGACGTTATCGGCGGCGTTAACGATCAGTTATCGACCGTCGCTAAGCTCGGCGACAGTGAAATGAAAAAGTGGGCGAATATGCAGGCGCCCCGTTTTTTCAGCTGGGATCGAGCTACCCAAAAGGCAAGGGGGTGTGGGTGTGAGCACCAATCCATTCGACGACGAAGAGGGCCGGTTCCTCGTTCTGGTGAACGCGGAGGACCAGCATTCGCTGTGGCCGTTCTTCGCCGACGTGCCGGCCGGCTGGCAGGCCGTGTTCGGCCCGGAGAACCGTCAGGACTGCCTGGGATACATCGAGGAGAACTGGACTGACCTGCGGCCCAGAAGCCTGCGGGAGTCCATGGCCGCCGGCGCAGGTGGCGCCGGCGGCACGGCGTAGCCGAACCGAGCAGAAGTCGAGTACTCGCTACATTCCCTGACTGGGCTGGAGAGAACTCTTGTCTACTGAGCTGAGCACCGAGCAAGAGCCGGCGCGCAACCAGCGCGGCGTCATCGCCGAGCACTATCATTCCCTGCAAAGTCTCAGTGCCATCGAGGCAGCGCGCGAGGCCATGACGGTCGAGCCCGCCACAAAGGAGGCGTTGCTCGTCGGGCTTTACCAGTCCGCCGAAATCGCGCTGCACAATCTCACCGACCTTCTCAACCGGGCCGCCGAGCACCTCGGCAGGCAGGACGTCGACCGCTGCGTGACGCAACTCCACTGGGTGCGCAGTTTTCATCGCGTGCTCGTCCGGCTGAGCGTCGACGCGCTCCGCGTCAGCGACGGCTGGAGCGGTGACGCGCCGCGCTGGCCGGTCGACACGACCCCCGCGTTCACCGAGTTCCTTCCGGCCATGCAGGGCTTCGACAAGGCGCTGTCCCACTTCGTCGAGCAGGGCGGACTCGACGTGCAGGCGACGATCGCCGGGGCGTCCCTCGAAAGCGTCGAGTACGGCATCCTGCACTGCGCCCGCATCGCCAACCACGACGCCCGCGTGTGGAGCGCGAACCTGGCCCGCGCGGCGCATCCGGCGCCCGAGGACGAGATCGACCGGCTCCTCGCCTCCGACCACCTGCGGCACGCCGTCCACGAGCACCGCCTGACCGGCGACACCTACTTCACGCAGTTCCGTGGCCTGCACCAGATCCCCGAGCTCCTCGTCCGGGAGATCAACGACCGGCTCGAGATCGCGACCCGCGCCGCACGCGAGGGTGACGTGGCCCTCGCGGTCGAGATGCTCGACGGCGTCGCCGACCTGTACGCGCCGATCGAGGCGTGCCTGCCGCCGATCGTCGACAACCTCAGCACCTACGACTACCACCAGATCCGGGAGAACCTCGGCCTGACCAGCGGCAGCCACTCGGTCAGCATGCGCTTCCACCTGTTCACCGACCTGTACGAGCAGTTCGCCGAGGCGCTCGGGAGGCTCCAGGAGTCCGGCGAGGAGCACGCGCTCCTGCCGCGGCTGCGCCGCCACGCCTCCGACCTGCGCGTCTTCATCTTCGCCTGGCGTGACATGCACCTGCACCTGCCCCGCAACAACCTGGGCGGGCAGGAGACCAAGTCGCTCACCGGCTCCCCGGACGCGGTCCGCACCGTCCGCAAGATGCGGGACAACGCGGTGACGTCCGACCCGCTGACGCGGGTCGCCAACCGCAACCACCCGACGAGCACCAGCGGCCCGCTCGCGGGCTACCTCGACGGGCCCGGCTCGTCCGACACCCTGCTGCTCAACGTGACCGGCAGGGCGACGCAGGAGAACTTCCGCGACGTGCAGGAGCGGCTGAACTTCTTCTCGCAGCGCACGCCGTTCTCCCGGCCGCCGCGCCGCGTCGTCTAGCGGCCCCGCCCGACCACCCCACCCGACTCCGGCGTCGATCCGCTGCGGGCGGACGTGCCGGTCCCGCTGGAAGGAGCACCGATGAGCGGGCAGCAGGAGACCGCCGGGTCAGTACCCGAGACGTCGATCGCCGAGTTGTTCGACCGCCAGGTCATCGCGCGGCCGGACGGGATCGCCGTCCTTCCCGGCGGAGTGTCCGGCGCGGAGCCGCTGACCTACCGGGAGCTCGACGCCCGCGCCAACCGGCTGGCGCGGGTCCTGGCCGCACGCGGTGTGGGGCCGGAGTCGGTGGTGGGGGTGGCACTGCCGCGGACGCCGGAGGCGGTGGTCGCGGTACTGGCGGTGGTCAAGGCCGGTGGCGCCTACCTGCCGGTGGACGCCGCCTACCCGGCGGACCGGATCGCGTTCATGGTGGCGGACTCGGGGGCGCGCCTGGTGATCGGTGACAAGGGGACGGCGGAGCGGCTACCGGAGCTCGCGGTGCCGGTGCTGCGCGTCGACGACCCCGAGGTCATCCGGGCGATGGCCGCCGCCGACCCCGCGCCGGTGAAGGACGCGGACCGGGTGTCCCCGCTGTCGGTGGGCAACACCGCCTACGTCATCTACACCTCCGGTTCGACCGGCCATCCGAAGGCCGTCGCGGTCGCCCATTCGGGTCTGGCCGCCCTGCTGGCCACCCAGGTGGAACGGTTGGACGTGACGCCCGAGAGCCGGGTGCTCCAGTTCGCCTCGCCCAGCTTCGACGCCTCCGTCTGGGAGATGGCCACGGCGTTGCTGACCGGCGCGACCCTGGTGGTGGCCGACCGTGACGCCCTGGCACCCGGCACACCGCTGGTGGAGACCATCGCGGCATCCGGGGTGACCCATGTCCTGCTGCCCCCACCAGTACTGGCGACCCTGCCCCCCGGGTCACTGCCCAGCGTGACGTCCCTGGTGGTCGGCGGCGACGCCACCTCCGGCGAACTCGCGGCCGCCTGGGCGCCGGGACGACGGATGATCAATGCCTACGGCCCCACCGAGACGACCGTCATCGCCTCGATGAGCGGACCACTGACCGGCGACGGCACCCCACCCCCCATCGGACGGGCGATCACCGACGCCCGGGTCTACGTGCTGGACCACGCGCTCCGGCCCGTGCCCGCGGGCGTGCCCGGCGAGTTGTACGTGGCCGGACCGGGACTGGCCCGGGGTTACCTGCGCCGGCACGGGTGGACGGCCACCCGGTTCGTCGCGTGTCCGTTCGGCCGTCCGGGCGAGCGGATGTACCGCACGGGCGACGTGGTGGTCGCCACGCCGGACGGCGAGTTGCTGTTCCGGGGACGCGCGGACGACCAGGTCAAGATCCGCGGGTTCCGGATCGAGCCCGGCGAGGTCGAAGCCGCGCTGGAATCCCACCCGGGAGTGGCGCAGGCCGTCGTGCTGGCCCGGGAGACCCCGGCGGGTCCGCGGCTGGTGGGTTACGTCGTCCCGCGCGAGAGCACCGGCGGCGGCCCGGGCCGGACCGTCCGGGACGGTGAGATCGACCTGTCGTCCGGTGTCATGGCGGCGGACGTGCGTGCGCACGCCGCGCGACGCCTCCCGGACTACATGGTGCCGTCGGCGGTGATGTCGCTGGACCGGCTGCCGCTCACGGCGAGCGGGAAGGTGGACCGGGCGGCCCTGCCCGACCCGGTGTTCACCCGGGACGCCTACCGGGCGCCGCGGACTCCGGAGGAGGCGGTCCTGGCGGAGGCGTTCGGCGCGTTGCTCGGCGTCGACCGGATGGGCATCGACGATGACTTCTTCGCGCTGGGCCTGGACAGCATCCAGTCGATCCAGGTGGTGACCAGGGCCCGCGCTCAGGACGTGGACGTGAGCCCCCGGCAGATCTTCGAATACCGGACCGTGGCGAAACTGGCCGAGGCCGCGGTGGCGAACCGCCGGGACGGCGGGCGTCCGCGCCTCGCGGAACTCGACGGCGGCGGCGTCGGCTGGATGCCGCTGCCGCCGGCGGCGGAGTGGCTCCTCACCGGCGGGCCCGGCTTCGGCGAGTTCCTCCAGGCCATGGTGCTGGAGCTGCCCGAAGGCGTCGACCGGGCCGGGCTGATCGCGACGCTGGACGCGGTGGTGGACCGCCACGACGTCCTCCGGTCCCGGCTGGTGCGGGAGGACGGTCCCGGCCTGCGGGTCGATCCACCGGGCTCGGTGGACGTGAAGGCGCTGACCCGCCGGATCGGGTGCGAGGGGCGGTGGGACGGGGAGGACTGGCGCCGGCTGGTGGCGCGCGAGCTGGACGCGGCGGCCCTGCGGCTCGCTCCGGCGGCGGGCGTGATGGCCCAGTTCGTGTGGTTCGACCCGGTGGCCGCGTCCGGCGCCGGGCAGGCCGGTCCTCCCGGCCGGCTGCTGGTGGCGCTGCACCGGCTGGTGGTCGACGCGGCGTCCTGGTGGATCCTCGCCCGCGACCTCGCGGAGGCATGGGCCAGGGTGCGCGCGGGAGAGGAGCCCTCGCCGGCACCGGTGCCCACCTCGATGCGGCGCTGGGCGCACGCCCTCGCGGACGAGGCGTCGCGGCCCGAGCGGGTCGCGGAGCTGCCGTTCTGGCGGTCGACCGTGGACGGGCCGGACCCGCTGCTCGGAACCCGGCGGCTGGATCCGGACGTGGACGCGTCCTCCACCGTCGAGAAGGTGACGGTCCGGTTGCCGGTGCCGGAGACCGAGGCGGTGCTCGCCCGGGTGCCGGCGGCCTTCCACGGCGAGGCCCGCGACGTTCTGCTGGCCGGGCTGGCGCTGGCGGTGGCGGAGTGGCGCCGCAGGCGGGGCGTCTATGAGCCGTCGACGCTGGTACGGCTGTCGGGCGACGGCCGCGCGGAGGGCGCGGTGCCGGGCGCCGACGTGTCCCGCACCGTCGGCGGGTTCACCAGCGTGTTCCCCGTCCGCCTGGACCTGACCGGGATCGACCTCGACGAGGCGTTCGCGGGCGGCCCGGCCGCCGGGGCGGTGATCAAGGCGGTCAAGGAGCGGCTGCGTGCCGTCCCGGACGAGGGGATCGGCTACGGGCTGCTGCGGTACCTGAACCCGGACACGGCGCCGGTGCTGCGCGACCACCCGATCGGCCAGATCGGCTTCACCTACGTGGGGCGGTTCTCCGATGTGGACTCGGGCCTGGGCATCGGGCGGGACGCGGGCATGCCCGTGCCGTCCGAGCTGGACATCGAGGCCACGGTCACCGACACGGCCGACGGGCCCAGGCTGGACGCCGTGTTCGCCGCTCCGGCGGGTGTGCTCGGCTCCACCGAGGTACGTGAGCTCGCCGATCTGTGGCCGGCCGCCCTCCGAGCACTGGCCGCGCACGCCGCCCGGCCGGGCGCCGGCGGGATGACGCCCTCCGACGTGCCGTTGCTGCCGGTCGGGCAGGACGAGATCGAGACCTGGGAGCAGCGCTACCCCGGGCTGGTGGACGTCTGGCCGCTGACGCCCTTGCAGTCGGGGCTGCTGTTCCACACGATGGCGAACGAGTCCGCGTTCGACCCGTACCGCGTGCAGTGCGTGCTGCATCTGAGCGGACCGGTGGACCCGGCGCGGCTGCGCGCGGCGGCGCAGGCCCTGCTCGACCGCCACGCCGGCCTGCGCACCGCGTTCGTGCCGGGCGCCTCCGGCGAACTCGTCCAGCTGGTGCTGGACAAGATCCCGCTGCCCTGGCGGGACGTCGATCTGGGCGGCCTCGGCGAAGCGGGCCGCGAAGCCGCCTTCGAACGCCTCCTCGCCGATGACCTGGCCGTCCCGCTGGACCTGGCCGCGCCGCCGCTGCTCCGGTTCACCCTGGTCACAATGGGTTCCGAGCGGTCGGAGCTGGTGCTCACCGCCCACCACGCGGTGTTCGACGGCTGGTCGCTGCCGCTGCTGGCGAAGGACCTGCTCCGGCTCTACAAGACCGGCGGCGACGCGGCGGCGCTACCGCCCGCGCGCGACTACCGCGAATTCCTCACCTGGCTGTCCCGGCAGGACGGGGACGAGTCGGCGCGAGCGTGGGCCCTGGACCTCGACGGGCTGGACGAGCCGGCGACGCTCGCGCCCGATGGCCCGTCCGCCTCGCAGACCTCGCGGACTTCGTCCACCTCGTCCACCTCGAACGAGGGCGGTGCCGAGGACGGTGTCGGGCAGGTGCCCGTGCCGCTGTCCGCGCAGGAGGCCGCGGAGCTGGCCCATCGCGCCGCCGAGCTGGGCGTCACGCTGAACACCGTCGTCCAGGGCGCGTGGGCGATCTTGTGCGGGCGGCTGACCGGGCGCCGGGACGTCGTCTTCGGCGCGACGGTGTCGGGCCGCCCGCCCGCGGTGCCCGGCGTGGACGAGATGGTGGGGATGTTCCTCAACGCCGTCCCCGTACGGGTGCGGTGGGCGCCGGAGGACTCGCTCGCCCACATGCTGACCGAGTTGCAGGGCCGGCAGGCCGCGCTGCTGGACCACCACCACGTCGGGCTGACCGACGTCCAGCGGCTGACCGGGCTGCGGAGCCTGTTCGACACCTGTGTCGCGTTCGAGTCCTTCCCGGTGGACCGGGCCGGACTCGCCGAGACGAGCGAGGCGGCCGGGATCGGCTGTACCGGCATCGGCCTGGTCACCACGACCCACTACCCCCTGACCGTGATGGCGATGGCCGACGCGGATTCCCGCCTACGGCTGACCCTCCAGTACCAGCGGAACGCGTTCGACGAGGAGACGGCCACGGCGATCTCGGCCCGTTTCGGGCTGGTCCTTCGTCAGCTGGCCGCGGATCCCACCCGCCGCGCGGGCTCCGTCGAGGTGCTGGACCCCGCCGAACGCGACCACCTGCTGCGCGAGCTCAACGACACCGCCGTCGCCACGCCTGACATCACCATCCCCGTACTGTTCACGAGCCAGGCGACCGCCACCCCCGACGCGGTCGCGGTCGTGTCGGACGAGGAGTCGCTGACGTACCGGGAGCTCGATTCCCGGTCCGACCGGCTCGCGCGCGCCCTGGCCCGGCGCGGTGTGGGGCCGGAGTCGGTGGTGGCGGTGGCGCTGCCGCCGTCGGCCGAGCTGGTGGCGGTGCTGCTCGCGGTGCTGAAGGCCGGCGGCGCGTACCTGCCGGTGGATCCCGGCTACCCGGCCGAACGGATCGCGTTCATGCTCGGGGACACCCGCCCGGCCGTCCTGGTGACCAGCGTGGACTTCGCGGCGCGGCTGCCGGACGTGGACTGCCCGAGCGTGCTGGTCGGCGAGCTGGACGCCGCGTCCGGCGAAACGGAACCGGGCCGCGCTCCGGATCTCGCGGTGGGCTCGGACCCGCAGAGGCGACCGGACCGGCTGGCCTACGTCATCTACACCTCCGGCTCGACCGGGGTGCCGAAGGGCGTCGGGGTGACCCACCGGGCCGTCGTGGACCTGGCCCTCGACCGGCGGTGGCGCGGCGGCGCCCACGAGCGGGTGCTGCTGCACTCGCCGCTGATGTTCGACGCATCCGTCTGGGAGCTGTGGATCCCGCTGCTGGGCGGCGGCCGGGTCGCGGTGGCCGGGCCCGCGGCCCTCGATCCCGGTACGCTCGCCGCGTACGTGACCGAGCACGCGCTGACCTCGATCTTCCTGACCACCGCGTTGTTCAACCTCCTCGTCCAGGAGGACGCCACGTGCCTGGCGGGGTTGCGGGAAGTGTGGACCGGTGGCGAGCGCTCCTCGTCCCCGTCGTTCCAACGCGCGCTCGACACCTGCCCGGACACGGCGTTCGTGCACGTGTACGGCCCGACGGAGACGACGGTGTACGCCACCAGCCACCCGCTGCCGGCCCGGGAGGCGGTCGGTGAGAACGTCCCCATCGGGCTCCCCATGGACAACACCGGCGCCTACGTGCTGGACGGGGCGTTGCGTCCCGTACCGGCCGGTGTCGCCGGTGAGCTGTACCTCGCGGGCTCCGGGCTCGCACGGGGATACGTGCGTCGGCCGGGCCTGACCGCCGCACGCTTCGTCGCGTGCCCGTTCGGGCCGCCCGGCGCGCGGATGTACCGCACCGGGGACCTGGTGCGCTGGAGCGCGTCCGGGCGGCTGGAGTATCTGGGCCGGAGCGACGCCCAGGTGAAGATCCGCGGCTTCCGGATCGAGCCGGGCGAGATCGAGGCGGTGCTGGCGGAGCATCCGGCGGTGGCGCAGGCGGCCGTGATCGCCCGCGACGGCCACGACGCCGCCGCGAGCAAGCAGCTCGTCGGCTACGTCGTCCCCGCCGGACGGGACGCGGCGGCGCCCGGCGAGCTCCGCGGCCATCTGTCGAAGCGGCTCCCGGACTTCATGGTGCCGGCGGCGTTCGTGACGCTCGACCGGTTGCCGCTGACGCCGGGCGGCAAGCTCGACCGGGCCGCCCTGCCCGACCCCGAGTTCGCCGGGAACGGCTACCGGGCGCCGCGGACGCGGCGGGAGAAGGCGCTCTGCCGGCTGTACGCCGATGTGCTCGGGCTGGAGCGGGTCGGCGTCGACGACAATTTCTTCGACCTCGGCGGGCATTCGCTGCTCGCGACCCGGTTGTCCAGCCGCATTCGCGCCGCCCTCGGGCTCGACGTTCCCGTCGGGACGATCCTCAAGTTCCCCCGTGTCTCGGAACTGGCCCTCGAAGTGGACGACTTCGCCGAATCCAGCAGGCCGCGCCTGCGCAAGATGATGGTCAAGGAGTAGAGGTCACATGATTCCCCTGTCTTTTGCGCAGCGCCGGTTGTGGTTCATTCACCGTTTCGAGGGTCCCTCGGCGACCTACAACGTCCCGCTTCGCGTCCGGTTGACGGGCACGCTCCATCTCCGTGCGCTTGAGCTGGCGATCCGGGACGTGGTGGGGCGGCACGAGAGCCTGCGGACGGTGATCGTCGAAGACGAGGGCGGCGTCGCGTTCCAGAAGGTGCTGCCGCTGGACGAAGCACACGTGACCGTCACCTCGCAGGACGTCGGCCCTGCCGGCATCGACGCCGCCGTCACCCAGGCCGTCAGCCACCGCTTCGACCTGGCCACCGACATCCCCCTGCGAGCCTGGATCTTCCACACCGGACCCGACGAACACACCCTGGTCCTCCTCATCCACCACATCGCCATGGACGGCGAATCCATGGCACCCCTCGTCCGCGACCTATCCACCGCCTACACCGCACGCGTCGCCGGCCACCCCCCACACTGGCCCGACCTCCCAGTCCAATACACCGACTACACCCTCTGGCAACGCCAACTCCTCGGCGACGAAAACAACCCCGCCAGCCTCGCCGCACAACAATTCCACTACTGGCGCCAAGAACTCCACGGCATACCCCAACCACTCCCCCTCCCCACCGACCGCCCCCGCCCCGCAGTCGCCAGCCGCCGCGGCGACATGCTCGAAATCCGGCTCGACACAGCGATGCATGCCGCGATCGAGGAGCTGGCCCGCGAGCATGACGCGACCGTCGCGATGGTGCTCCAGTCGGCGATGGCGGTCCTGCTGCACCGCCTGGGCGGTGGCGAGGACATCACGATCGGATGCAGCATCGCGGGCCGTACCGAGGAGGCGCTGGCCGACCTGGTCGGCTTCTTCGTCAACACGTGGGTGCTGCGGACCGACCTGTCGGGCGCCCCCGCCTTCGCGGCCGTCCTCGGCAGGGTGCGGGACAAGGCGCTGGCGGCCTACGACAACCAGGACGCCCCGTTCGAGCGGCTCGTCGAACTGCTCAACCCCGAACGCTCCACCGCCTACCACCCCCTGTTCCAGGTCGGGTTCACCTGGCAGAGCAACGCGCGGCTGGACGTGGACATGCCCGGAGCGCGGGCGTCCCTGGAGGGCGTCAGGACCGGGACCGCGAAGTTCGACCTGGAGTTCAGCTTCGCCTACGAGCCGGCCGGCGAGGGGATGCTGTGCCAGCTGGAATACGCCACGGACCTGTTCGACCGGGAGACGATCGAGGCGATCGGAGAGCGGTTCGTCCGGGTGCTGCGTCAGGTGGTGGCGGAGCCGGGGCTGCCCGTGGGCGCGGTGGACGTCCTTGGCGAGGCTGAGCGGGACTGGCTGCTGTCCGGGGTGAACGACACCGCGGGAGCTCCCGCCGAGGCGGAGACGATCCCCGCGCTGTTCGAGCGTCAGGTCACCGAGCGCCCTGACGAGACCGCGGTGATGTACGGCACCGCGTCGGTGGCCTACCGCGAGCTCGACACCCGCTCCGACCGGCTCGCGCGAGTGCTGGCGGCGCGCGGCGTGGGACCGGAGACGGTGGTGGCGGTGGCGCTGCCCCGCTCTCCGCACCTGATCGTCGCGGTCCTCGCGGTGATGAAGGCGGGCGGCGCCTACCTTCCCGTGGACCCGGCCTACCCCGCCGACCGGATCGAGTTCATGCTCACGGACTCGGCCGCACACTTGATGATCACTGACACCGCGACGCAGGGGCAGCTCCCCGACCTCGCCGTCCCCGTCCTGCGCACCGACACCCTCGACTCCGACGCGGACGCGGACGCGGACGCCGGTACCGACGCGCCAGGCGACCGCCTTCGGCCTCCATCGGTCGGCAACACCGCCTACGTCATCTACACCTCCGGGTCGACCGGACGCCCCAAAGGCGTGGCGGTCACCCACATCGGGCTGGCCAGCCTGCTCGCCACCCAGGTGGAACGCCTGAACGTCACGCCCGACAGCCGCGTCCTCCAGTTCGCCTCACCCAGCTTCGACGCCTCCGTCTGGGAGATGACCACGGCGTTGCTGACCGGCGCCGTCCTGGTCCTGGCCGACAAGGACGCCCTGGCACCCGGCACGCCACTGGTGGAGACCATCGCGGCGTCCGGGGTGACGCATGTCCTGCTGCCCCCGCCCGTGCTGGCGACGCTGCCGGCCGGTTCGCTGCCGAGCGTGACGTCCCTGGTGGTCGGCGGCGAGGCGACCTCGGGTGAACTGGCGGCGGCATGGGCGGCGGGACGGCGGATGATCAACGCCTACGGCCCGACCGAGACCACGGTCATCGCGTCGATGAGCGAACCGCTGGCGGGCGACGGCGCCGCGCCGCCCATCGGCGGGCCGATCACCGGCGCCCGGGTCTACGTGCTGGACGGCGCGCTCCGGCCTGTGCCACCGGGAGTTCCCGGCGAACTGTACGTGGCCGGGCCGGGCCTGGCCCGCGGCTATGTACGGCGGGCGGGCCTGACCTCCGAGCGGTTCGTCGCATGCCCGTTCGGCAGTCCCGGGGAACGGATGTACCGCACGGGCGACCTCGTGACGTGGACGCGGGACGGAGAGTTGCACTACCGGGGACGCGCCGACGCGCAGGTGAAGGTCCGCGGTTTCCGGATCGAGCCCGGCGAGGTCGAAACGGCGCTGGTCGCGCACCCGAGGGTCGCGCAGGCCGTGGTGGTCGCCCGCGGTCCCGCCGGGAACGGCGGAAGCACCCGGCTGATCGGCTATGTGGTGCCCGTCGGCGCCGACGAGGCGGGGTTCGGCAACGTGACGAACGTCCGCGACTTCGACTTCGACCTCAGCGCCGGGGTGTCGGCGGCGGAGCTGCGCGCGTTCCTGTCGGGACGGCTGCCGGAGTTCATGGTGCCGTCGGCGTTCGTCGTGCTGGGCGGGCTTCCGCTGTCCCCGAACGGCAAGGTGGACCAGCGGGCGCTGCCGGACCCGGAGATCGCCGCCGCGGCGTACCGGGCGCCGCGCACGCCCCTGGAAGAGGTCCTGGCCGCAGTGTTCGCGCAGGTCCTGCAACGGGATCGGGTGGGAATCGACGATGACTTCTTCGCCGCCGGTGGGGACAGCATCCGGTCCATCCAGGTGGTGTCGCGGGCGCGCGCACGCGGGGTCGAGATCAGCGCGCGGGACGTCTTCGAGCACCGGACGGTCGCCAGGCTGGCCGAGGTCCTGAACGGCCGCGCGGACGCCGAGGGCCCCGAGGGCCCCGCCGGAGCGGCGGACCGCGACGAGGGCGGGCGGGGCCGATCCGACGCGCCGCTGGTGACGGTGAGCCCCGGCGAGTGGGAGATGTGGCGGGAACGCCATCCCGGCCTGGCGGACGTGTGGCCGCTGGGTCCGTTGCAGGCTGGTCTGCTGTTCCACGCGATGCTGGCCGACACCGCCTTCGACGCCTACCACATGCAGTTGGTCATCCATCTGTCCGGCCAGGTCGACCCGGATCGGCTGCGCGCGGCCGGGCAGGCCCTCCTCGACCGCCACGCCAACCTGCGGACGGCGTTCGTCGACGACGAGTCCGGGGACCCGGTCCAGCTCGTCATCGCCGGCGCGGGGTTGCCGTGGCGGCATCTGGACCTCGGTGACCTGCACGAGGACGAACGCGAGGAGTCCCTGCAACGGTTCCTGGCCGAGGACCGCGACGCCCACTTCGACCCCGCGACGCCGCCGATGCTCCGGATGACGCTGGTCACGCTCGGTTCGGACCGCTCGGAACTGGTCGTCACGGCCCATCACGTCCTGCTGGACGGATGGTCGTTGCCGCTGCTGATGCAGGACCTGCTTCGGCTGTACGGTTCCGCCGGCGACCCGTCGGCGCTGCCCGCGGCCCCCCGGTTCCGCGACTACCTGGCGTGGCTCGCCGAGCGGGACGACGCGGAGTCGGCCCGGGCCTGGGCGGCGGAGCTGGACGGGGTCGACGAGCCGACCCTGATCGCCGCGGGCAGGGCGCAGGAACTCGGCACGACCGGTCCCGCCGTGGTCGACGTGGCGCTCTCGGTGGACGAGGCCCGCGAGCTGGCGGGCCGCGCGACCGAGCTGGGCGTCACGCTCAACACCGTCGTCCAGGTGGCCTGGGGGGTGCTGCTCGGAATGCAGACCGGGCGGCAGGACGTGGTGTTCGGCGCGGCGGTGTCCGGCCGCCCGCCCTCGGTGCCGGGTGTCGACTCGATGATCGGGCTGTTCATCAACACTGTGCCGGTGCGGCTGCGGTGCTCCCCGGCGGCGACGCTCGCCGAGCTGATGACCGGGCTCCAGGCCCGGCAGGCCGCGCTGCTGGATCACCACCACCTCCGGCTGGCCGACATCCAGCGGGCCGCCGGGCTGACCACCCTGTTCGACACCGTCATCGGCTTCGAGTCCTATCCGATCGACCGTGCGGGCATCAGGGAGGCGGGCACCGCCGCCGGTGTCGAGATCACGGGGATCAAGACCTCGGGCGGCACCCACTACCCGCTGGCCGTGCTGGCCTTCGAGGACCCGCACCTGCGGGTCGCCCTGCAGTACCAGGAGGAGGCGTTCGACCAGGACGCCGTCCAGATGATCGCGGCGCGGTTCGCGCGGGTGCTGCATCAGGTGGTGGCTGATCCGCGGCTACCCGCCGGCGCGGTGGACGTCCTCGGCGAGGCCGAGCGGGACTGGCTGCTGTCCGGGGTGAACGACACCGCGGGAGTTCCCGCCGAGGCGGAGACGATCCCCGCGCTGTTCGAGCGTCAGGTCACCGAGCGTCCCGACGAAACCGCGGTGATGTACGGCACCGAGTCGCTGACGTACCACGACCTCGACACCCGCTCCGGCGAACTCGCACAGATATTGGCGGCGCGCGGCGTGGGACCGGAGACGGTGGTGGCCGTGGCGCTGCCCCGCTCACCGCACCTGATCATCGCGGTCCTCGCGGTGATGAAGGCGGGCGGCGCCTACCTTCCCGTGGACCCGGCCCACCCCGCCGACCGGATCGAGTTCATGCTCACGGACGCGGCCGCACACGTGATCGTCACCGATGCCGCCACGCGGCGGCGGCTGCCCGACCTCGCGATACCGGTACTGCACGCCGACGCGGACGCCCCCGACGCCGACACCGGCGTCGACACCGGCGTCGACACCGGCGTCGACACCGGCGTCGACACGCGAGGCGGTCGCCCCGCGCCCCTCTCGGTGAGCAACACCGCCTACGTCATCTACACCTCCGGATCGACCGGACGCCCCAAAGGCGTGGCGGTCACCCACACCGGGCTGGCCAGCCTGCTCGCCACCCAGGTGGAACGCCTGAACGTCACGCCCGACAGCCGCGTCCTCCAGTTCGCCTCACCCAGCTTCGACGCCTCCGTCTGGGAGATGTGCATGGGCCTGCTGTCGGGGGCCACGCTCGTCCTGGCGGACAAGGACGCGCTGGCGCCGGGCGATCCGCTGGAGCACACGATCGACGCCCAGCGGGTGACGCATGTGACGCTCCCTCCCCCCGTCCTGGCCTCGATGCGGCCGGGGACGCTGGGGACGGTCGAGTCCCTGGTCGTCGCGGGCGAGGCGTCCTCGTCGGACCTGGTGGCGGCGTGGTCGCGCGACAGGCGGATGATCAACGCCTACGGCCCCACCGAGACCACCGTGTGCGCCACGATGAGCCCGCCGCTGGTGGGGGACGCAAGCGTGCCGCCGATCGGCGGACCGATCACCGGTGCCCGCGTCCACGTGCTGGACCACGCCCTCCGTCCCGTACCGGCAGGAGTTCCCGGCGAACTGTACGTGGCCGGGCCGAGCCTGGCCCGCGGCTATGTACGGCGGGCGGGCCTGACCGCCGAGCGGTTCGTCGCGTGCCCGTTCGGTGGCCCCGGGGAACGGATGTACCGCACGGGCGACCTCGTTCGCTGGAACTCCGAGAACCAGCTGGAGTACATCGGCCGGGCGGACGCGCAGATCAAGGTCCGCGGCTTCCGGGTCGAGCCGGGAGAGATCGAGGCGGCCCTCGCCTCGCACGAGGCCGTCGAGCAGGCCGTGGTGGTGGCGCACGAGGATCCGGCCGGTGATCGGCGGCTGGTCGCGTACGTGGTGCCGAGCGCGGCCGGGTCCGCCCTCGGCGGGGCGGATGACAAGGTCGCCGCGTGGGAGCAGGTCCACGAGCGGGTCTACGCGTCCTCGGACGCGCCGTGGGGCGAGGACTTCGGCGGCTGGGACTCCCAGTACACCGGAACCGCGATCCCGCTGCCGGAGATGGCGGCGTGGCGGGACGCGGCGGTGGAGCGGATCTCGTCCTGGTCCCCCCGCCGAATCCTGGAGATCGGCGTGGGCACCGGGCTGCTGATGTCGAAGATCGTGCCCGACGTGGAGGAGTACTGGGCCACCGACCTGTCGGCCACGGTGATCGCGCGCTTGCGCGACCAGGTCGCGCGGGCGGGGTACGCCGAGCGGGTGCGGCTGCGGTGCCAGACCGCCGACGACGTTTCCGGGCTGCCGCGCGGGCATTTCGACACGGTCGTGTTGAACTCCGTCGTGCAGTACTTCCCGGACACCACCTACCTGGGCCGCGTGCTGCAACAGGCCATGGAACTGCTCGCCCCGGGCGGCCGGATCGTGGTCGGGGATGTGCGGAACGCGGGTTCGTTCCGGTTGTTCCGGGCCGGAGTGCAGCGGGCACGGCATCCGGACGCGGCGGAGTCGGTGGTGCGGGCGGCCGTCGCCAAGGCGATGCGGGCGGAGAAGGAACTGCTGCTGGACCCCGAGTGGTTCACGCGCTGGGCCGACCGCCATGACGTCGGCGCCGCGGACATCCGGCTGAAGGCCGGGCGGGCGCACAACGAGCTGACCCGGCACCGCTACGAGGTCGTCCTGCACAAGGCGCCCGTGGACGCCGTGCGGCTGGACGACGTCCCGACCTGGGTGTGGGGCGAGCAGGTCGGGGATCTCGCTGGGATGGCCGAGTTCGTCCGCACCCGAGGCGACACTCCCGTGCGGATCACGCGGATCCCGAACGCCAGGCTGACCGGCGAGGTCGAGGCCGCCTCGGCGGCCTCGCTGATCGACGCGCCCGCGACCGGCCACCGGGAGATCGACCCGCAGGACGTGCACGACTGGGCGCGACGACAGGGCTGGGACGCGCTCGTGACCTGGTCGACCAACGCGGTGGAGTGCTTCGACGTCGTCGTGTTCCCCGGCGGCGGGACGGCGGGACGGGTGCTGTCCGGCGGGTTCGTCCCGTCCGGGCGCGTCGGCCGGACGCTGGCGAACGAGCCGGCCGGGGCGCGGGAGGGCGAGACCCTCGCGGCGGTGCTGCGCGGTCACGTAACCGGGCGGCTGCCCGGATACATGGTCCCCTCGGCCGTGATGACCATCTCCGAGGTGCCCCTGAACACCAGCGGAAAGCTGGACCGGCGGGCGCTGCCGGCGCCCGACTACGCCGGGGCGCTCGTCGGCCGGGCCCCCCGCACGGCGCAGGAGGAGGTCCTGTGCGGGTTGTTCGCCGAGGTGCTCGGGCTGGAGCGGGTCGGCGCCGACGACGACTTCTTCGACCTCGGCGGGCATTCGCTGCTCGCGACACGGCTCGTCCGCCGGATCCGCACGGAGCTGAACGTCGAGATCCCCATCAAGGCGATCTTCGAGTCACCGTCCGTCGCCGAGCTGGTCAGGCACCTGTCGACGGGGCTGTGGGTGCGGCCGCCGCTGCGGCCCGCCGAGGTGCGCCCGGATCGCCTGCCGCTGTCGTACGCGCAGCGCCGGTTGTGGTTCATTCACCGTTTCGAGGGCGCATCCGCGACCTACAACTCCCCGCTCCGCATCCGGTTGACGGGCACGCTCGATGCCGGCGCGCTGGAGTCGGCGATCCGGGACGTGGTGGGGCGGCACGAGAGCCTGCGGACGGTGATCGTCGAAGACGAGGGCGGCGTCGCGTTCCAGAAGGTGCTGCCGCTGGACGAAACGCACCTGACCGTCACCTCAACGCACATCGACGCCGACGGCATCGACGCCGCCGTCACCCAGGCCGTCAGCCACCGCTTCGACCTGGCCACCGACATCCCCCTGCGAGCCTGGATCTTCCACACCGGACCCGACGAACACACCCTGGTCCTCCTCATCCACCACATCGCCATGGACGGCGAATCCATGGCACCCCTCGTCCGCGACCTATCCACCGCCTACACCGCACGCGTCGCCGGCCACCCCCCACACTGGCCCGACCTCCCAGTCCAATACACCGACTACACCCTCTGGCAACGCCAACTCCTCGGCGACGAAAACAACCCCGCCAGCCTCGCCGCACAACAATTCCACTACTGGCGCCAAGAACTCCACGGCATACCCCAACCACTCCCCCTCCCCACCGACCGCCCCCGCCCCGCAGTCGCCAGCCGCCGCGGCGACGCCGTCGAGTTCACCGTGGACCCGCAGGTCTTGGCGGCGGCCGAGGAATTGGCACGCGCACAGGGGATGACTGCGGCGATGGTGTTCCAGTCGGCGCTGGCCGTACTGCTCCACCAGCTCACCGGCAGGGACGACCTGACGATCGGATCGCCGATCGCCAACCGGACCGACGAGGCTCTGACGGACCTTGTGGGCTTCTTCGTCAACACATGGGTGCTGCGGACCGACCTGTCGGGCAACCCCACTTTCGAGGCTCTGCTCAACCGCGTGCGGGACAAGGCACTGGCGGCCTACAACAACCAGGACGCCCCGTTCGAGCGGCTCGTCGAACTGCTCAACCCCGAACGCTCCACCGCCTACCACCCCTTGTTCCAGGTGGCATTCGCCTGGCAGAACATCTCCTGGGAGGACTTCGACCTCCAGGGGACGCGGGCCACGCTCGAACCGTTCTCGACCAATGTCGCGAGATTCGACCTGGAATTCGCGATGTTCGCCCTTCCCGGGCACGGGGTCCAGGGCCGTCTCGAATACGCCACCGACCTGTTCGACCGGGGCACGGCCGAAGGCATCGTCGCGCGTTTCGTGCGGGTCGTCGGGCAACTGGTCGCCGACCCCGTCATGCCCGTCGCACTCGTGGACGTGCTGGACCCCGCCGAGCGCGACCGTTTGCTGCGGACGGTAAACGACACGGCCGCACCGGTACGGGTGGGGACGATCCCCGAACTGTTCGAGCGCCGGGTGGCCGAGCGTCCGGACGCGGTCGCGCTGGTGCACGAGGGAGAGTCGCTGACCTACCGGGAGCTGGACTCCCGGGCCAACCGGCTGGCGCGGCTGCTGATCGGGCGCGGCGTCCGTCCGGAGTCGGTGGTCGCGGTGATGCTGCCGCGCTCGCCCGGCTTGTGGACCGCCGCGCTGGCGGTGATGAAGGCGGGCGGCGCCTACCTGCCGGTGGACCCCGCCTACCCCGCGGACCGGATCGAGTTCATGGTGAAGGACTCCGAGGCGCACCTGGTGATCGTGGACGCTTCGACGGCGGAGCAGGTCCCGGACCTGAACGCGTCCGTCGTCCACCTGGACGATCCGGACATCGCCACTGCACTGTCCGGTGCCGCACTGTCCGGTGCGGCAGCGTCCGGTGCCGCAGCGTCCGGCGCCGACCGGGAGGCGGAGCCGGTTCGCGACGCCGACCGGCTCGGTCCGCTCACGGTGGCCAACGCCGCCTACGTCATCTACACCTCCGGGTCGACCGGGCTGCCGAAGGGTGTGACGGTGACCCATGTGGGGCTGGCGAGCCTGCTCGCGTCCCAGATCGACGGCCTTGACGTGACGCCGGAGAGCCGGGTCCTCCAGTTCAACTCGCCGAGCTTCGACTCCTCGGTCTGGGAGATGTGCATGGCGCTGCTCTCCGGCGCCGCGTTCGTCCTGGCCGGCCGGGACGAACTGGCCGCGGGCGAACCGCTGGTGGAGACGATCAACACCCACCGGGTGAGCCACGTCCTGCTGACGCCCTCGGTGCTGGCGGCGCTGCCGCCCGGGTCGCTGCCCACCGTCACCACCCTGACGGTGGCCGGGGAACCGGTCTCGCCCGAGCTGGTGGCGGCCTGGTCGCAGGACCGCCGGATGGCGAACGCCTACGGTCCGACGGAGACCACGGTGATGCCGACCCTGTGCGAATCCCTGGTCGGGGACGGCCGGACGCCGTCGATCGGGCGGCCGATCCCGAACGCCCGCGTGTACGTCCTGGACGCGTTCCTGCGCCCGGTACCGGTGGGCGTGGCGGGCGAGCTGTACGTGGCCGGGGCGGGTCTCGCCCGCGGGTACCTCGGCCGGGCCGGGCTGACCGGCGGGCGGTTCGTGGCCTGCCCGTTCGGCGGACCGGGTGAGCGGATGTACCGGACCGGCGACCTCGTCCGCTGGAACCCGGGCGGCGAGCTGGAGTTCGTCGGACGGGCGGACACGCAGGTGAAGCTGCGCGGATACCGGATCGAGCCGGGCGAGATCGAAGCGGCCCTGGCGGCCCATCCGAGGGTCGCGCAGGCCGTGGTGGTCGTCCGGGAGTCCGCCGGGACGAGCGGGGCCAGGCAACTGGTCGGCTACGTGGTGCCCGTGGGCCTGCTGGAGACCGACCGGTCCGAGGGGCTCGGCGGCGGCGGCATCGACCTGAGCTCCGGGGTCTCGGCGGGGGAACTGCGCGGTTTCCTGTCGGGGCGGCTGCCGGAGTTCATGGTGCCGTCGGCGTTCGTCGTGCTGGACCGCCTGCCGATGACGCCGAACGGGAAGGTGGACCGCGGTGCGCTACCGGACCCGGAGTTCACGGGCGAGACCTACCGGGCGCCGCGCGACCACCTGGAACGGGTCCTGGCCGAGGTCTTCGCCGAGGTCATGGGGCTGGAGCGGGTGGGCCTCGATGATGACTTCTTCGCCACGGGCGGGGACAGCATCCAGTCCATCCAGGTGGTGTCGCGGGCGCGGGCCCACGGAGTGGAGATCAGCCCGCGGGACGTCTTCGAGCACCGGACGGTCGCGAAGCTGGCCGGGGAGGTGCGCGGCCGGTCCGGCGCGAGCGCGACCCTGGAGGAGTTCGAGGGCGGCGGCACCGGAACCATGCCGCTGCTGCCCGTGGCGCGGTGGATCCGCGAGCAGGGAACCACGCCCGAGGGATTCGACCGGTTCTCCCAGTCCATGGTGGTGGATCTCCCGGACGGCATCGACCACGCCGGGCTGACCGCGACGCTGAGCGCGGTGCTGGACCACCACGACCTCCTGCGGTCCCGGCTGGTCGCCGCCGACGGCGGGACCCTGGAGGTGAGCGCGCCGGGTTCGGTGGACGCGGCGGGGCTGATCCGCCGCGTCGAATGCGACGGCCGCTGGGACGAGCGGTGGCGGGACCTTGCCGCCGCGGAGCTGAGCGCCGCCACCCGCGCGCTGGACCCGTCCGCGGGCATCATGGCCCGGTTCGTGTGGTTCGCACCGGCGCAGTCCGGGCCGACCCTGGCCCCAGCAGGAGGGCGACCCCCCACATTCCCCGAAAAGACCCGGTTGCTGATCGTCCTGCACCATCTGGTGGTAGACGGCGTGTCATGGCGGATCCTGCTGCCGGACCTCGCGGCGGCCTGGGAGCAGGTCCAGGCCGGGAAGACGCCGGCCCTGCCCCGGGTGGGGACGTCGATGCGGCGGTGGGCGCACGCGCTCGCCGCGGAGGCGGCCGACCCGGCGCGGGTCGCGGAGCTGCCGCTGTGGCGGTCGGTGCTGGACGCTCCGGACCCGGTGCTCGGGTCCCGCGCGCTCGATCCGGCCGCGGACGTCATGTCCACCGTGGACGCGGTGTGGCTGCGGCTCCCGGCGCCGCTGACCGAGTCGGTGGTGACCGCGCTCCCGGCGGCGTTCCGCGGCGGCGTCAACGACGGCCTGCTGGCCGGGCTGGCGTTGGCGGTCGTCCGGTGGCGCCGCCGGCGGGGCTTGGAGGAGTCCTCGGTGCTGCTGCGGGTCGAGGGGCACGGCCGGGAGGAGCAGGTGGTACCGGGGGCGGACGTCTCCCGGACCATGGGCTGGTTCACCAGCGTGTTCCCGGTCCGCCTCGACATCGGCGACACCGACCCGCAGGAGGCCTTCGCCGGCGGGCCGGCCGCCGGCGAGGTGGTCGCCCGGGTCGGGGAGCAGGTGGCGGCGCTGCCCGACAAGGGCATCGGCTTCGGGTTGCTGCGGTACCTCAACGCCGAGACCGCGGCCGAGTTGGAGCCGTACCCCACCGGCCAGATCGCCTTCAACTACCTGGGCAGGTTCTCGGCGGCGGACATGCCGGAGAGCCTGCGAGGGAACGGGTGGACCGAGGCCGCCGACGCGGCCGAGCTGGTCGCCGAGCCCGCCGCGGACGGTCCGGTGCTGGCGACGCTCGATGTCAACGCGTACGTGTCGGACGCCGAGGACGGCCCGAGGCTGAGCGCCCGCGTCGCCTTCCCCACCGGGGTGCTGTCCCGCGACGAGGTCGCGGAGCTGGTGGACCTCTGGTCGGACGCGCTGGAGGGGCTGGCCCGGTACGTCGCGGAGCACGGCGGCGACCCGGTCCCGTCGGACGCGACGATGGTCCCGGTGGATCCCGGCGAGCTGGAGGCGTGGCGGGCACGCCACCCCGGCCTGGTGGACGTGTGGCCGCTCGCGCCGCTCCAGCCGGAGCTGCTCGTCCACGCGATGGCGGCCGGAATCCCGTTCGACGCCTACCACATGCAGATGGTGATCCATCTGTCCGGACGGGTGGACCCGGACCGCTTGCGCGCGGCGGGACAGGCCGTGCTCGACCGGTACGCCAACCTGCGGACGGCGTTCGTCCACGACGCGTCCGGAAGCCTCGTCCAGCTCGTGGTCGACGGCGTCCGGCTGCCGTGGCGGCATCTCGACCTCTCCGATCTGGAGGGGGGTCAGCGCGAGGACGCGCTGCAACGGTTCCTGGCCGAGGACAGCGACGCCCACTTCGACCCCGCCGCACCGCCGATGCTGCGGATGACGCTGGTCACGGTGGGTCCGGAGCGCTCGGAACTGGTGTTCTCCGCCCACCACGTGCTGCTGGACGGATGGTCGGGCCCGCTGTTCATGCAGGAGTTGCTCCGGCTCTACGGGTCGGCAGGTGACCCGTCGGCGCTGCCTCCTGCGCCGGAGTTCCGGGACTACCTGGCATGGCGCGCCGGGCAGGACCCCGAGGAGTCGGCCCGGGCCTGGGCGGCGGAGCTGGACGGGCTCGGCGGGCCGACGCTGCTCGCCCCGGAGACGACGTCCCCCGTCGAGTGGGAGGGTTTCGGTCTGGCCGACGTCCCGCTCCCGGTGGCGGAGGCCCGCGCGTTGGCGCGGCGCGCCACCGAGCTGGGCGTCACGCTGAACACCGTCGTCCAGGTGGCCTGGGGCGTCCTGCTGGGACGGCTGACCGGCCGGCGGGACGTGGTGTTCGGCGCGACGGTGTCGGGCCGGCCGCCGTCGGTGCCGGACGCCCACTCGATGATCGGGCTGTTCATCAACAACGTGCCCGTGCGGGTGAGATGCGCACCGGACGCCACCCTGGCCGACCTGGCGACCGAGGTGCAGTCCCGCCAGGCCGCGCTGCTGGACCACCATCACCACCGCCCGGCGGGCGTCGAGCGGCCGACCGGCCGGGGCGGCCTGTTCGACACCCTCGTGGTGTTCGAGTCGTATCCCATCGACCGGGCCGCCCTGCGGGAGGCGAACACCGCCGCCGGTGTGGCGATCACCGGGGTGGGCATGTCGAGCGGCTCGCACTACCCGCTGGGCGTGGCGGCGATCGAGGATCCGCACCTGCGGGTGGGCCTGCAATACCAGCGGCACGTGTTCGAGCAGGACGCCGTCGAGGTGATCGCCGCACGGTTCGGCGCGATCCTGCGGAGGTTCGCGGCCGATCCGCGAGCGCGGGTCGACACAGTGCAGGACGCAGTGACCGACACGGCGGCCGGCAGGGCGACCGACACGGTGGCCGACACAGCGACGGACACGGTGACGGACGCCCCGGAGGAGGACGGGGTGGAGGACCGGTAGAGGCCACGGGTACCGGCTGACGCGGGCCGGTACCCGTGCGAAGGCGGCACCTCCCGCTCAGGACGCCAAGCCGACCTTGGCGAGGAGGTGCCGCGCCAGCCTCTGGATATGACCGAAACCGAACTCACCGGCCATGGACAAGGCCACCCGCGCCTCCTCGTGCGCCTCGTTGAGACGGCCTGCGGTGAAGTGCGTACGGGCCAGTTCGAGATGGGACTCGGCCGCACCATAAGGGTGAGTCGAGGTCTGGGTCGCCGCGGCCAGGGCGCGCTCGTGGGCCTCAACGGACTTGCCGAGCTCGCCCCGGCGGCGGTGGACGGTGCCCAGCCCGTTCCACACGCTGATGGCGATGCACCGAGTGCGCAAGCCCTGCGACCGGGCGAGCGCCTCGTGGGCCGCCTCGGACGCCTCGGCCGGCTCGCCCATCTCGGTGAGGGCGACGGCCAGATAGGCGAGGCACTCCGCCTGGTGATACCGGGTCTGGAGCTCGGCCGCCTCGTCCGCCGCCGTCCACAGCACCTCGGCGGCGTGCTCCCACTGCCCCATCAGCAGCCGGCACCGCCCGACCACCATCAGGCACTCGACACGCTGCACGGTCGGCTGCGCCCGGGTGGCAGCGGCGAGTGCCTCCTCCAGCAGCGGCAGCGCCCGCTCGTAGTTCCCGGCCAGCATCTCCGCCGCGCCCAGGCCGAGCGGCACCGCGCCGAGCAGGAACGGCGGCAGCGCGTCCGCGGCGGCCAGCTCGGCGACCTCGCCGAAGCACTCCCGCGCCTGGTCGAGCTCACCCCTTTCGAGCCGGACGGACCCGTGCCAGACCATCAGCAGCGGCCGGCCGGGGGCGGCGGGGTCGCCGTCGGTGAGAGCCTCGGCGACGTAGGCGAGCGCCGTGTCGAGATCGCCCAGCTTCCGGTGCTCCCAGACCAGGCAGCCCACCATCGCCGTCTCGGCGGCCGGGTCCCCCGCGACGCGGGCGGCGTGCAGACCGGCACGCGCGGCCACGATGTACTCGGTGTGGTGCCCGCCGATGCCCAGATGCCAGGCCAGCGCCTCGGTCAGCCGCCACGCCATCGGGCGGGGGCCATGTTCCGCGCAGTGCTCGATGATCGCGACGAGATTGCCGCGTTCGGCGTCCAGCCAGTGCAGCGCCTGGGATCGGCTGAGCCGGGGCGTCGCGGGTGCGTCCGATGGCTCGGTCGTCGACCTGATGGCCGTGGTGAACTCCGGATACAGCGCGGTGACCGCGTCCTTGACGGCGTCCAGGTACCAGTCGAAGAGCCGGGCCCGCGCCGTCGCGCAGTACTCCTCCCCGTACTCGGCCCGCACGCGGTCCGCCGCGTACTCCGACAGCAGGTCGTGCATCTGGTAGCGGTCACCGGGCAGCCGCTGGACGAGGCTCGCGGCGGCCAGCTGTTCCAGGGCTTTCGCCGCCTCCTGCGGCGTGCCGTCGGCGAGCACGGCCATCGCCTCCGCCGCGACGTCGGGGCCGGGGAACAGCGCGAGCAGCCGGAACATCGCGCGGGCCTCGGCCGGCAGCGAGAGATAGGACAGGTCGAAGGCCCGATCGACGGCGATGTGGTCGTCGTCGTCCATGGCGAGCGCCCGCACCCGACGGTCCGCGAGAAAGCGCAGGATGTAGGCGCCGATGTCGGGCCGGTGGCTGCCCGCGAGGTTGCCCGCGGCGATCCGCAGCGCCAGCGGCAGATGCCCGCACAGGTCGGCGAGCCGCTCGGTCGCCGCCTCCTGCTGCCCGGTGATCTCCTTTCCGAGGATCGCCGTCAGCAGCGCGATGGACTCGCTGCTGCTCAGCATGTCGAGCCGGACGCGGCGGGCGCCGTCCCGCGCGGTCAGCGCGGTCAGCTCGTTGCGGCTGGTGATCAGCATCGCGCAGCCGGGCTCGCTCGGGATGAGCGGGCGGACCTGGCTGGCCGACGCGGCGTTGTCCACCGTGACGAGGACGCGCTTGCCGCGCAGCGCCGTCCGGTACGCGGCGACCTGCTCGTCCTCGTCGACGGGGATCTCGTCGGCGTCGTGCCCGAGCGCGCGCAGCAACCGGGCGAGCACCGCCGACGTCGACGGCCGCCGGATCACCGAATGCGTGTGCAGCTCGACGTATAACCGGCCGTCCGGGAACGAGGCGCGCATCTGGTGCGCCACCCGCACGGCGAGCGCGGTCTTGCCGACCCCGGGCGGACCCGACACCGTGACCACCGGGACCGCGACCCGCCCCCCGGTGTCCAGGAGCCCCGCGATCTGCTCGATCTCGGCGCCCCGGCCGACGAAGTTCCCGATCGCCGGCGGCAGCTGGGAGCCCGTCCGCGGCAGCCCGTCCGCGGCGCCCTCCGCCGGCTGCGCGCCCGGCGGCGTCAGTGCCGGGTCGGCGACCAGGATCGACTGGTAGAGCTCACGCAGCGCCCGGCCCGGGGTCACGTCCAGCTCGTCCGCGAGGCCGGCGGAGATCGTCTGGTAGGCGGACACCGCCTCGGCCTGCCGGTTCGCGCGGTACAGGGCGAGCATGAGCTGCGCCCAGAGGTCCTCCCGCAGCGGGTTCGCGGCCGTCAGCTCGCGCAGCCGGCCGATGACGTCGTGGTGCAGCCCCATGCGGAGCTTCACCTCGAACCGCAGGTGCTCCGCCCGCAGGCGCAGTTCCTGGAGGCGGGCGGCCTCCAGGTGCAGCGCCTCCGACGGCACGTCCGCGAGGGGCTCGGCCCGCCAGAGCGCCAGGGCCTCGTCGAGCAGCGTCTCCGCCCGCTCCAGCGCCCCGTCACCCGCCAGCGCGGTGCCCCGGGAGACCAGGTCGCCGAAGCGGTACAGGTCGAGCGCCGCGTCGTCGATCTCCAGCCGGTAGCCGTCCGGCATCGTCCGGATGAGATCGGGCACGTGGAACAGCTGGCGCAGGCGCATCACGAAGACCCGCAGGGCGGCCACCGGCTGCGCGGGGACGTCGGTCCCCCAGACGGCGTCCGTGAGCTCGCGGAGCGAGACCTCCCGGTTCGCCCGCAGCAGCAGCGTCGCCAGCACCACGCGCAGTTTCGGGGCGCTGACCCGGACCTCTTCTCCGTCCTGCCGTACCTCCATCGGCCCCAGCAGGCCGAATTCCATGAGTGGACGCATCCGTCGACCGACCCCCGTTCGTGTCAAACGTCAAAGCTGGTAACGCTCGCCCACGCATCGACCATAGCCCGGCGATCGTGTTTTGTTCCCCTCGACAACAGAGATAGGGGTGGTTTCGCGGAGCGTGAAGCCGCACATACTGTGCGATGAATGGCTTTTCCTGCCCAGTGCGCAGCGACTGGCGGCCATCGTCCGGACTCCTGGAGAATGACAGCGGGGTGGCTACATGATCATTCTAATTTCCACGATCCGACCCCTAACCCGGGCGGCAGTGCCCTAAGCCGACAAGCGGCACGCCTGTTTCCCGGATTCGCAGAACGCGGGAGTTCCAGCGCGCGGAGACACCGGGCGGGCAGCCCGCAACGGCCGTCCGGACCTGCTCACCGCGCACCTGCTCGTCGCGCACCTGCTCGTCGCGCACCTGCTCGTCGCGCACCTGCTCGGCTTGGCGCAGCACCGCGTAATCGCGCAGCAGGTCGTGGACGTGGTACCGGCCGCCCGGCTTGCGCTGGACCAGGTTCGCCCTGGCGAGCCGCTCCAGATGCCAGGCGGCCGCCACCACCGGCACCCCCGCCAGCGCCGCCAGCGCCTCCGGTGTGAAGTCCGGGCCGGGGATACGGCCGACCAGCTGGAACATGGCCTGGAGCAGCGGCGGGAGCTTCGCGTACGACAGGTCGAACGCGGCCCGGGTGGCCGCCTCGTCGCCCTCCACGGTGAGCGCGGCCAGCAGGTCACCGGAGCGGAACTCGCGGACGTAGGCGTCCACGTCGACCTGCGGACGGCCGGCCAGGTTCGCGGCCGCTATCCGCAGCGCCAGCGGGAGGTGCCCGCACATCTCCGCCAGCCGCTCGACCGCCTCGAACTGCGCCGTGACGACGTCCTCACCCAGGATCCGGGCCAGCAGCCCGACGGCCGCGTCGGGGCCGAGCACGCCCAGCGGCACCAGGCGCGCGTCGTTCGTCACGATCAGGCCGCGCAGCTCCTGCCGGCTCGTCACCAGCACCGCGCAGCCGGGACCGCCCGGCAGCAGGGGCCTGACCTCCTCGGCGCTGGCGACGTTGTCGAGCACCACCAGTACCCGCCTGCCGTCCAGCAGCGTCCGGTAGACGGCGGCCTGCTCGTCCTGCTCCGCCGGGACCTGGTCGGGTGGGACGCCGAGCGCGCGCAGGAACCCGGCCAGCACCGAGGTCGTGGAACGCGGCGCGCCCGGAGAGTGACCGCGCAGGTCGGCGAACAGCTGACCGTCGGGAAACCGCGTCTGGCAGTGCCGCGCGACGAAGGTCGCCAGCGACGTCTTCCCCACCCCGGGTGGCCCGCACACCGTCACCACGGGCATGGTCGCGTTGGTGGCGCCCGCGTCGAGCAACCCGATGATCAGCTCCGCCTCGGCGTCGCGGCCCACGAAGTCGGCCACCACCGGCGCCACCTGGGACGGCGTCGGCTCCCGTGCGGCGGAGACCTGGTCGAGAACGGGATCCCGGGAGAGGATCGCCGTGTAGAGGCCCTCCGCCTCCGGCCCGGGATCGATGCCCAACCGCTCGGCGAGGAGGCCGCGCAGGGTGTGGTAGGCGTCCATCGCCTCGGCCCGCTCGCCGGACCGGTACAACGCGAGCATGAGCTGAGCCCAGAACTGTTCGCGAAGCGGATGCTGCTCCGTCAGCTTTTGCAACGGCCCTATCAAACCGATGTGCCCGCCCTTGCGCAGAACCGCGTCGTTCCTCGCGGCCTCCACGTCCAGTTCGCGGTCCTGGAGCCGGGGGACCTCGACCCGGTGCAGGAACTCCGAGTCGACGTCCGCCAGCGCCGGCCCGCGCCATTCGGCCAGCGCCCGGTCGAACAACGCGACGGCGGCGTCGAGCGCGCCCTGCGCCGAGGCGGCCATGCCGCGGGCGGCGAGATCCTCGAACCTGCCGAGGTCGAGATGCTCGTCCCGGACGTGCAGCACGTATCCGGTCGAGGTGGTCTCGATCAGCTCCGGCTCGCCCAGCAGCTGCCGCAGCCGCATGAGGTACACGCGGAGCGCCGGCACCATCCGCCGGGGCACCCGGTCAGCCCATACGCACTCGGCCAGCTCGTCGATCGAGACCGACCGTCCGGCGCGCAACAACAACGCCGCGAGCAATGACCGTTGCTTGGCGGCCCCCACCGGGATGGGCTCGTCACCCCGATGAACCACGAGCGGGCCGAGCACACCGAACCTGAGTCGAGAATTGCTACCAGGCCCCATATCACGAACCGTCATCGAAGTGAAGATGAAAGGAGTCGGCACTATTGTGGCCGGTCACGATCGGGGTGGAGTAGACGTCGATGCCGCGGGGCCTGCCGGGTGCCCCCATTCGGGTCATGGAAGTGAGTGTACGCGGCGAACAGCGCCGTGCTCGCTCGCATCATCGCCGCTGACGTATTCCCGCCACGGAGTACCCGCGTCGAATTCTTTATTCCCAGCAAAGCGCGCCACAGCCGGCCACTCGCGTCCCGGCCGGTCGGGCGGGGATCGCCGCATCCTCCATCGGGGCCGCTCGTCCGGCGAAGGGACCGAATCGGATCCTGACTTAGACTTGTGCCGTCCGAATCGTTCGCGTTCACGAAGGCAGGTTCGGTGCCATGACCGCCTCCCGGCCCCCGACCACCGCCGCGGAACTGCGCGGCGCCGGCCTGCGGGTGACGGCCGCGCGCGTCGCGCTGCTGGAGACCGTCCGGGACGGCGACCACCTCGGTGTCGAGGCCATCGCCGGGGGTGTGCGCGACCGCGTGGGTCACATCTCGCTCCAGGCCGTGTACGAGGCGCTCCACGCGCTCACCGCGGCGGGCCTGGTGCGCCGCATCGAACCCGCCGGCAGCCCGGCACGGTTCGAGGGACGCGTCGGCGACAACCACCACCACCTGGTGTGCCGGAACTGCGGAGCGGTCAAGGACGTCGACTGCGCCGTCGGGCACCCGCCCTGCCTGGACGCGGTGGACGACGCCGGCTACCTGGTCGACGAGGCCGACGTCACCTTCTGGGGCCTGTGCCCGGACTGCCGGCCGGCACCGGGCTGACACGTCCGGGCTGACACGTCCGGGCCGGCCCGATGCGGACCGGCCCGGACGTTCAGATCGACCTGCCGTCAGACCAAGCTGCCGTCAGACCGGCCAGCCGTTCAGATCAAGCTGCCGTTCGGATCAGCCCCGGACGAGGTCGAACCGGTCGAGGTTCATGACCTTGTTCCACGCCGCGACGAAGTCGCGGACGAACTTCTCCCTCGCGTCGTCGCTCGCGTAGACCTCCGCGAGCGCGCGCAGCTCGGAGTTCGCGCCGAAGACGAGGTCGACGCGGCTGCCGGTCCACCGCACCGCGCCCGACGCGTCGAGCCCCTCGTAGGTCTGGGCGTCCTCGGCCGACGGCCGCCACGTCGTGCCCATGTCGAGGAGGTTGACGAAGAAGTCGTTGGTCAGCGTCCCGGGGGCGTCGGTGAGCACGCCGAGCGTCGAGTGCTGGTGGTTCGCACCCAGCACGCGGAGACCGCCGACGAGCACGGTCATCTCGGGCGCGCTCAGCGTCAGCAGGTTCGCCCGGTCGACCAGGAGGTACTCGGCGGGCAGCGTCTGGCCCTTCCCGAGGTAGTTGCGGAACCCGTCCGCGGCCGGCTCGAACACCGCGAACGACTCCACGTCGGTCTGCTCCAGCGACGCGTCCGTGCGTCCCGGCGCGAAGGGCACCTCGATGCTGTGCCCGGCGGCCGCGGCGGCGTGCTCGACGGCGGCGCACCCGCCGAGCACGATCAGGTCGGCGAGCGAGATCCGCTTGCCGCCGGTCTGGGCGGAGTTGAACTCCTCCTGGACGGTCTCCAGGACGCGCAGCACCGTCGCCAGCTCGTCGGGGTCGTTGACCTCCCAGCCGTTCTGCGGCTCGAAGCGGACCCGGGCGCCGTTGGCGCCGCCGCGCTTGTCGCCGCCGCGGAACGTCGAGGCCGACGCCCACGCGGCCGCGACCAGGTAGGAGACCGACAGCCCCGAGTCGATGATCCGCGCCTTGAGGGCGGCGATGTCGGCGGCATCGACGAGTTCGTGGTCGACCGCCGGGACGGGGTCCTGCCACACCAGCGTCTCGGACGGGACCTCCGGCCCGAGGTAGCGCTCGATCGGCCCCATGTCGCGGTGGGTCAGCTTGAACCACGCGCGGGCGAAGGCGTCCGCGAACTCGTCGGGGTTCTGGTGGAAGCGCCGCGAGATCTGCTCGTAGATCGGGTCGTAGCGCAGCGAGAGGTCGGTCGTCAGCATCGTCGGCGCGTGGCTCTTCGACGGGTCGTGCGGGTCGGGGACAGTACCGGCGCCCGCGCCGTCCTTCGGCCGCCACTGGTGGGCTCCGGCCGGGCTCTTGAACAGCTCCCACTCGTAGCCGAAGAGGATCTCGAAGAAGGAGTTGTCCCAGGTGACCGGGGTGTTCGTCCAGATGCCCTCAAGGCCGCTGGTGATCGCGTCGCCGCCCTTGCCGGTGCCGTAGCTGCTCTTCCAGCCGAGGCCCTGCTGCTCCAGCGGCGCGCCCTCGGGCTCGGGGCCGACGTGGTCCGCCGGGCCGGCGCCGTGCGTCTTGCCGAAGGTGTGACCGCCGGCGATCAGGGCGACGGTCTCCTCGTCGTTCATCGCCATCCGGCGGAACGTCTCGCGGATGTCCCGGGCCGCCGCGATCGGGTCCGGGTTGCCGTTGGGCCCCTCCGGGTTGACGTAGATGAGCCCCATCTGGACCGCACCAAGGGGGCTCTCCAGCTCCCGGTCCCCGGTGTAGCGCTCGTCCCCGAGCCAGGTGGTCTCGGGCCCCCAGAAGACGTCCTCCTCGGCCTCCCAGACGTCCTCGCGTCCACCGGCGTAGCCGAAGGTCGTCAATCCCATCGACTCCAGGGCGACGTTCCCGGTCAGGATCAGCAGGTCGGCCCACGAGATCTTCTGCCCGTACTTCTGCTTGACCGGCCACAGCAGCCGGCGGGCCTTGTCCAGGCTCGCGTTGTCCGGCCAGCTGTTGAGCGGCGCGAACCGCTGCTGCCCGGACCCGGCGCCGCCGCGGCCGTCGCTGATCCGGTACGTCCCCGCGCTGTGCCACGCCATCCGGATCATGAACGGGCCGTAGTTGCCGAAGTCGGCGGGCCACCAGTCCTGCGAGGAGGTCAGCACCTCCGCGATGTCCCGCTTCACGGCGGCGAGGTCGAGGGTCTTGAACGCCGCGGCGTAGTCGAACCCCTCGTCGAGCGGATTCGACACGGCGGGGTTCTTCGCGAGAAGCCTCAGGTTGAGCCGCTCCGGCCACCAGCCGCGGTTGCCACCGCCCTGGGTGGGATGCGAGGCGCGGCCGTGCGCGACCGGACACCCGCCCTCACCTATCGCACTCGGGTCGTTGATGATCGATTCGTTTGTCTCCGACATGAGGATCCTTCCAGGGCTACGCGGGGGGGATCAGATTTTCTGGTCGGTGGAGCAGTCAGGGCACAGGCCCCAGTAGATGACCTCGGCCTCGTCGATCGAGAAGCCGCTGTCGTCGGACGCGGTCAGGCAGGGCGCCTCCCCCACGGCGCAGTCGGCGTCGGCGATGACGCCGCAGGTCCGACACACGATGTGATGGTGGTTGTCCCCGACCCGCGACTCGTAGCGGGCGACGAAGCCCGACGGCTGGATGCGCCGCACCAGACCCGCCGCCGTCAGCGTGTGCAGCGAGTCGTAGACGGCCTGGTGGGACACCTTCGGCAGATCCCTGCGCACGGCACCGAGGATCGAGTCGGTGTCGGCGTGCGGATGCGCGTGCACGGCCCTCAACACCGCCACCCGAGGCTGGGTGACGCGCAGAGCGGCCCCGCGCAACATCTGCCGGAAGTCCAAGGTCGACGCCACCCGCCACAGGCTGGCCCATTTTCTTGAACGAGTCAAGAATCCAACGTAGATCATCCCACCCTGGTCGAGCCCTTGCCCACCGAGTAGCGCCTCCACTGCCGCCGGGACCGCCGTGAGCCCGTCGCCCCCACGAATCATGGTCAGTGCTCTGGACGCGCTCTCATCGGGACGCACTCGCCGCTCTGAATCCAAGGCACTTGATTCCGCGGCCGTGCCCCCCTTGGTCCGTCCGTCGACCCCGTCCACTGGCCCGTCACCCGGGTGACCCGTCGCCCGGACCGTTGACGCTGATCCCGGGCGCACCGACTCGGCGCGGAGAAGGCGATCAAGAAGCGCGGCGCTTCCACACGATGACGCAGCCTGCCTTAGGAAGGATCCAGTCGTCGATGCTGACGCTCACCAGGCGAGTCCGGTCCATGTTGGGCGCATAGTCGATGGACGCGGGCCTGGTAGCGCCGAAGTAGTCAAGGGCGCGGACGCGTTCGATGTCGGGAACGGCGACGCTGACCGAGTACGTGGCCCCGAACGTGGGCTTGGGTACTTCGAAGCTCAGCAGGTTGCCGTCGGCGAGGACCTTAGCGGTGAACGAGTACTGGACTCTGATGCTCTCGCTGTCCTCGAACTCCTCCACTGGGAGGTGACCGACGAATTCGCGCTCGACATCATTGCGGGCGAAGTCCACGGTGCGGCTTCCGAAGGACGCACCGTTAAGGACGAAGCCGTCCGCCCAAGTGTCATCAAGCTCACCCGTGGAAGGAAGCCGCCATACCGCGCCCACATCCTCGGCACGCAGCGCCTCATCGTAATCACCGAACCGCAGCACGCGGAACGCGAACCGTGAGCGCCGGACGTTGCTGGTGTGGTAGCCGAACTGGAAATAGACCGAGTAGTAATCGTGCTGCCGACCATGGTCGGCAGCGTGTTCAATCTCCAAGATCTCCGCCCGCACGACGAGGCCGTGCCAGATCTCGCTGGACTCGAAAACGCCCGTACGCAACTTGCGGGCGATGACCTTGCCAAGCTCGGCGTCGCCCGACCGTAGGCGGGAGGCGTTCTCGATCACGTGGTCGAGTTCGTCGGGCGACAACCGCAGGTCAGCGAGATGGGCGCCGGCCGACAACGACTTCACGACCGCGTGCGCGACCTCGTCTTGCTGCTCGTCGAGCACCTGCCTGACATGCTCGACAAAGCGGTCCTCCGCGATCTGGTTCAGCAGGACCTGGAAGATCGTGAGAGTGATACCGACCTGGAACAGGGCGACCCCTATGTCAGCGACCCGGAACCGCGTCCATAGGTTGTGGGAACCGCCCCCCACGATGAGCCGTCCGCCTTCGAGGGCAACCTCCGTTTCGGCAGGCGGGGCAAGCAAGATCAACAGGAACCCTGCCAGTGTGGCCACCACGCCGAGCAGCAGACCACGGCTACGGTAGAGATCGCTGAGGGTTCCGACCAGGTTGCGGGCCGGTCCTCGCGTCCCTCGGCCGCCCGGCGCGCTCACGCGCCCGGAGCCGGGGAACCCGGAAGGTAGCGGATGACCGCCACATCGGCGGCGGCTTCAAGGCCGAGATAGTGGTCGACGTTGGAGTAACCGATGCGATCGCCGTCCTGAACGAACAACGCCGACGTGGCGCCGAGCTCCTCCAGCATGGGCGCGCCGACGTCTCTGGAGACTCCTGCCTCGACGCAGACCTCTCCAACAGTGCGGCCCTTCCGAGCGTGCAGGGCCAGCAGACATTCCAGCGGAGAGAACACGTGGGACGGCAGGTAAGCTTCGCACGCGAACTCCACCAGTTCAGTGGTGGCGTCGTCCCATGAACCTCGCGGTAGTGACAGTTCCCGATACGTCCCCTTCATCACAGCCTCCTCGGCCTCGTGGATGGCTGCGCGCCCGCGTCGTACCAGGGCGACGATGCCCTCGATGCCGAACTCCCGGTAGAGGAGGGACGCTTGGCGGGTGTGGTCGAGGTAGACCGACCAGAGCTTGTCCCGTTCGGCACCATGCCGACCGTGCACGATGATGTTGCGCAGAACGTGCGCAGGTAACACTCCCAGCCCCGCGTAACAGGTGCCGAGGATCTCGGCCACCCCTTCTTCCAGCCCCATCGCATAGATCTCGGGGTCAACCGAGCCCGTGACCGTGTGCACGACCTCATGGGCGAACAAGGCGTCGGAGTAGAACGGGCGAAGCCGGTCGCGGCGGAAGTAGACCCCGGGCTCGATACCGTACCTGTCCTGATCTTCTGCGTCCGGCGCGAAGGCCGCCCAGGCGAACCGGTGGAACGGTTCCGGGAAGGTGTCCACGACGCGCAGCGGAGCCTCACCGACGGGAAGCCCCGCTTCCTGAAGCCGTTTCTGCAAGCTCGGGCCAAGGACGTCCAAGCGCTCGGTCACCGTGTCGTACCCGACGATGCCGCCGAAATCTGCGCTGGAGACGCGCCGGAGATCCTCGGCGATGAGGCGCCGCGCGGCGTCATGCTGGGTGCCGACCTCCCCGCCGGTGCTCAGCCTGTCCGCGATCGCCGCCAGTTCAGCGGCGAAGGATTGCGGCGCCGTCGTCTGGTCGTACGTCGCTGTCAGATCTGCCTCGGTTTCGAGGATCGCGGCGAACCGCTCGATGTTGGCGAATCTGCACATTCGCTGATAAACGCCGCCGTAAAGAAGATCAGAGAAGCTGGTCATCGATTCGATCCGGGTCTTCGATGGTTCAAGGACAGATCACTCCGGCTCGCCCAATGGCCAGGAGGCCGCTGGGCGAGCCCGCGGTCCATCAGCCACCGCCGCTATTACCGTCGACCCACATGGTTCCTCCTTCCCCTTCGATCAGTTGATGGCTCCGCCGAGGACCTGAACCCGTCTGGTAACAGCAGACCGCATGTCTGGGTCCATATCGGGCTCGGCGCCGGAAGCCACCCGCTCCCAACATCGGATCGCATGATCGACCAGTGCTTCGGAGATGTCCTTAGCGATTTGCTTCAGCCGACCTGCCTGCTCGATCTGATCCGTGGTAATGCAACGGAACAGAGCGGTCTGACACCGCCGTTCCACATGGGTGTACGGTTCCAGAACGTCAAGGAACGACCGGCGCAGAACGGCCACCGAGGCATCAGTGAAATCGTAGTCGACCCTATATGCTGACTCCCTCAGCGCCACACCTCTACGCCGAAAATAGCCGTTGAGCGGAGCTCCGGGATAAAGTTCGAGGCGGTTGGCGATTCGACGATACGTACCCAGGCGTAACCGATATAGGAAGTCCAGATTCTCCCGAACCCCGCCCAGCGACGACTGCGGCTGGAACATGATGAAGCCGATGGTGAAGTCAATCTCGAGTCTGCGTAACAGGCTGATGGCCCGCTCGGCCTGGGCGTTCGTGGTCTTCTTGGCGAACAGGGCCAGGTCTGCGTCGTTGGCGGCCTCGATCCCGATGAGCACCCGGCGGAGCCCGGCGGCTCGGAGCGTCAGCAGGAGATCTGCGTCCAGCTCGTTGATCCGGCATTCGATGGAGAACCGGATACGGCGCGGGAGGCCGCGTAGCAGCCGCGCGATCTCGTACGCCCGTTCGTGCCCCTGAGCGTCGCCGCCGAAGAAGTCGTCGTCGACGAAGCTGATCGCCGTCACATCGTGTTCGCGGATGAGTTCGGCGACCTCCGCCACAACGTTTTTCGCCGACCGGGAACGCCAGCGAGGAAGGCGGTGGTACCGGTTACCATAATTGCCGGACTGGCAGAAGGTGCAGTGCGCCATGCATCCCCGGCTTGTGCTCATGGTAGCGACGCCATCGCGATAGACACCGGTACCGGCGCGCCGGTAGGGGAAGGGAAGTGCATCGAGATCCTCTACCGGTGAACGGGGGTCGGCCGTGATCTGACCGCCATTTCGATACGCCAGCCCCGGAATGGTGTTGAAGGAACGACCGGCTCGCAAGCATCGCCAGAGGTCACGTACGGTGTCATCACCTTCATACAGGCACACCGAGTCCAACGCCGAACTGTCCTGGAGGACGCGCTGCCAGAGGAACTGCACGCCTTGGCCGCCGAGGATGAGGTGAGCGGCCGGAGCGACGGCGCGCAGGGTAGAGATCAGTTCCAACGCCGCGGGTACCTGACGGGTGAACAGCACCCCCACTCCGATCAGGCGTGCGCTCGCCGCGAATTTCGCGACACCGGCCGGGACTTCACCAGGGCACTCGTCTACCACGCATACCTCTGCACTCTCCCGTAGCAGGGTTGCCGCGACGGACCGGAGACCTAGACTTTCGGCAGAACCGTAGGCCGAAATGTCGTATGCAGGAGAAATCAGCAATGCGCGATCATTTGGGTCGCTCGCCATGCCTCCCCCTCACTCCTCGGCCAACCTCAGGACTAGCACGCCACCGAGAGACAGTCCAGGGAATGCCGGTTCGAGACAGATGAAATTGTTCAAAGGTCCATAAAGATGTATATGGCATACCGAAACACTCACCAGGTTCAATTCAACCTGTGCGGGTCGGTCGCGAGTTGGCCGCAGGCGCTGTAAACGTTCGTGAAATAGGTGAAACTTCTGACAGCAGAGGTTCTCGACAAGATCGTCTTTGCACGCACCGGCACTTAATGTGCTGTCCTGCCGGCCGCCCTTGATCTGCCGCGCCCGATCCCCACCGTCACCTTGCGATACGTGATCACCGTTGCATGCGCCCGTTCACTAGGCGCAGAGAAGGTTACAACCACACGAACTGGCTCGACCTGATCGACGTCTCGGGTCCATTCCTCCGAATCCCGGTCCTCCGGCGGACGTGGCCGATTCCGGAGACGCCTCGATCGGTCCGCTCGCGAACGGCTCCGCCTGGCACACGCCACCTCCCCAAGAAGGCCATGGATCAACTACGTCCTGACCGAGCTTCTCGGCTGGGACGACCTCGTCCATTTCGAGGCTGAGACCGGTGGCCTGTCCATGGACGTCCCGGCATACGACGCCACTGTCACGCCGTCGTTCGTCCTGCGGGAACCCGGAGCAGTGGCCGACGCCGATGCCGAGACTGTCCATCTCCTCAGGCTCATCTGCGGCGAGCATCCGCATCAGCGGATCATGGGCTCGGACTGGCCGGCGACCTCTGTAGACCTGCTTGCTCAGTTGTGCCGCCACTATGACACCGGACAACGTCCTCGTTCTGACCAGTCAGAAGATCGCCTTCCGACGCGGGCCGTCGGGCCGCAGCGTCGGGCGCCCCTGGCCTGGTCTTCCACGGTGCGGGCCGCACCGACAGCGCGATCTGAACACTGTGGACTCTCGCTGATGACCTGGAACGCCTCAACGGCCCGGCCGATCGCACCCTCCCGACCGTCCAGGAAATGCTCAGCCGACTCACGTGAGGGAGCCGCCCTCCAGTGAGCCATCAGCCATCAAGCAGGACGCTGCGAGAGGCTCAGAGGAGGGCGATGGTCAGGACGAGGACGGCGATGGAGGCGGCGGCCAGGAGGGGAAGCCAGCTCTGGAGGCTTGCGGTGCGCGAGGGGCGGGGGTCGCCTTCGAGGCGCCTGGCGCGGGCGGCGGTGTGGCGGAGGTGGAAGGTCAGGAGGGCGGCGAGGCAGGCCGCCAGGATCAGGACGGCGCTGTGGACGCGATCCCCCATGCTCAGCCGGTACAGGACGTGCGCCGCGAGGAGGCCGGACGCGCACGTCCAGAGCGTGGAGGCCGGGCGGCGCATCGGATCAGCCCCTCGGTGCCCCGGCGCCTTGGCCGAGTGCCGGTTCCGTGCCGAGGTGCGGGTGGTGCAGGTCGAAGGCGGGGCGTTCGGAGCGGATCCGCGGGATGGCATTGAAGTTGTGGCGGGGTGGCGGGCAGGTGGTGGCCCATTCGAGGGAGTTGCCGCTGCCCCAGGGGTCGTCGGCCACCACCTTCCTGCCCTTTTTCCACGTGACGTAGATGTTGAGGAAGAAGGGCAGGGTCGAGGCACCGAGAACGAAGGAGAAGATCGAGGATATCTGGTTCAGGGTCGTGAACATGTCGGGATAGTCGGCGTAGCGGCGCGGCATTCCCCAGGCGCCGAGCCAGTGCTGGACGAGGAACGTGCCGTGAAAGCCGATGAACAGCGTCCAGAAATGGACCATCCCCAGGGGTTCGTTCAGCTTCTTCCCGGTGAACTTGGGCCACCAGTAGTAGAAGGCGGCGTACATGCTGAACACCACGGTTCCGAAGACCACGTAGTGGAAGTGGGCGACGACGAAGTAGGTGTCGGAGACCTGGAAGTCCATGGGCGGGGACGCCAGGATGACACCTGTCAGGCCACCGAAAAGGAACGTGACCAGGAACCCCAGTGCGAAGACCATCGGCGTCTCGAAGGTGATCTGGCCGCGCCACATCGTCCCGACCCAGTTGAAGAACTTCACTCCGGTGGGCACCGCGATGAGGAACGACATAAAGGAGAAAAACGGCAGCAGGACCTGACCGGTGACGAACATGTGGTGGGCCCATACCGTGACCGACAGTCCGGCGATCGCGATGGTCGCGAAGACAAGGCCGATGTAGCCGAAGAGGGGTTTGCGGCTGAAGACCGGCAGGATCTCGCTGATGATGCCGAAGAACGGCAGCGCGATGATGTAGACCTCGGGATGGCCGAAGAACCAGAACAGGTGCTGCCACATCAGGGCACCACCGTTCGCGGCGTCGAAGGCGTGCGCGCCCAGTTTGCGATCGGCCTCCAGGGCCGCCAGCGCGGCGGCCAGGACCGGGAACGCCACCAGGATCAGGATCGAGGTGAGCAGCACGTTCCAGGTGAACAGCGACATGCGGAACATGATCATTCCGGGGGCGCGCATGCAGAGGATGGTCGTGACGAAGTTGACCGCCCCGAGGATGGTCCCCACCCCGGACAGCAGCAGCCCGGTCACCCACAGGTCGCCGCCCACGCCGGGCGACCGGATCGTGTCCGACAGCGGCGCATAGGCCGTCCACCCGAAACTCGCGGCCCCGTTCGAGGTCAGAAAGCCGGCGACGGTGATGATCCCGCCGAACAGGTAGAGCCAGTAGGAGATCATGTTCATGCGCGGGAACGCCACGTCCGGGGCGCCGATCTGCAACGGCATGATGGCATTGGCGAAACCGGCGAACAGCGGGGTGGCGAAGAGCAGCAGCATGATCGTGCCGTGAATGGTGAACATCTGGTTGAACTGCTCGTTGCTGATCACCTGGGTCCCGGGTTCGAGCAACTCGGCGCGGATCATCATCGCCAGCAGCCCGCCGACGAGAAAGAACACGAACGAGGTGATGAGGTAGAGGTGACCGATCACCTTGTGGTCGGTGGACGAGAGCCAGGATGCGACGAGACGTCCCTTGGACGTCCTCGGCGGAGCCGCTCGCGGGGCCGGCGGGCGCAGTTCCTCCAGCGAGGTCACCGCCCACTCCGGAGCATGGACGGAGCGCAGGGCGGGCGTGGTTGCCGTGACGCGGCCATAGGGCCAATCATCACCGGTGCGCATGCCGCTGATCGTTTCCGTCCCGCCAAGGCCCGGCAAAATCTCGGGTGCCGATAGTCGTTCGCCGGCCATCCGTCAAGAATCCCGCCATGCCTCCACGGCCTTTACCGCGGCGCACGCGAGAATGAACGTGTGCCCAAAGCGCGCGATCACGGACCACTGCCGCCTTTGCTCGTTCTCCTCACGGTGATGACCGGTTTGGTGGACTCGGTCAGTTACCTGGCGCTCGGTAATGTATTCGTGGCTAATATGACGGGGAATATCATCTTTCTCGGTTTCGGGCTCGGTGGCAGTGGCACGGCGACGGGCTCGATCCTGTCGACCACCCTGTCGACCCTGTTCTTCTGCGCGGGGGCCTCCGTCGGAGGCCACCTTGCTTTCAGGCGGCCGATTCACCGGGGTCTTCTCCTCGGCCGGGGCACCGCCCTGCAAACGTGCGCCCTCGTCGTCGTGGCCTTGCTCGTCACGACCTCCGGGCCTACCGGATCGCCCGTCCGGGAGGTGTTGATCGCGATCTTGGCGGTCTCGATGGGATGGCAGTACGCGCTCGTGCAGCGTCTCGACGTGCCCGACTTCAGGACGATCGTGGTCACGACCACGGTCACCGCGCTGGTCGCCGAACCCGGGCAGTCCAGGGAACGGGCCGTGCGCCGGGTCCTGTCCATCGGCGCCCTGCTCCTGGGCGCGGCGATCGGGTCCGCGCTCATCAGGAAGGTCTCGGTCGCGGCGCCCCTGTGGGGAGCGACCGCCGTGCTGCTCGTGGTCGCCGTCGCCTCGTCCGTCACGGCCCGGCGCGCGGGCTCGGAGCGCTGGCGCTGACGGGAACGGCCCCCGACGTCCTCTGGGGCGAGGAAGCCGAGGGCCGTTGGGGTGGGTGCGTCAGCAGGTCAGGTTGGCGCCGGGAGCCACGCCGAGGAGCTGGGTGAACCGCTTGTAAGCGTCCACCCGGCTCTGCACCTGGGCGGGATTCCTGCCGTCGCATTCCAGGCCACCGTTGATGCTGCGGATCGTCTCACCGAATCCGCGGCTGTTGACCATCGCGTTGTGCCCGGTCATGGTCCCCGGGCCGTTCTGGGTCATCCAGTACCAGAGGGCGCTCTTCCACGACACCGCCGCGTCGCGCTCCACCAGGAAGGGGTTGTTCAACAGGTCGATGCCGAGGGCGTCGCCCGCGGCCTTGTAGTTGAAGTTCCAGCTCAGCTGGATGGGCCCGCGCCCGTAGTAGGCGGCACGCCCCGCCGGGCAGCCGTAGGGCTGGCCGGCGTCACAGTAGTGCGGGTAGTTGCTGGTGTTCTGCTCGACGATGTGGACGAGCCCGCCGGTCTCGTGGTTGACGTTGGCCAGGAAGGCGGCGGCCTCCTGCTTCTTGATCGTGTCGCTGCCGGTGGTGGCGAACGCGGGGAAGGACGCCATCGCCGCGGTCAGTCCGCCGTAGGTGTAGAAGGCGTTGCGGCTCGGGAACATCTCCTTGAACTGGGCCTCGCTCACCACGAAGTCGCCGGTGGCGGGCGGGACGTCGGACCCGCCGCAGGTCCCCTGGTCGGTCCAGACGGCGTCGCCGCCCGGAGACTGGTTCTGCGTCCACCACTTCGCCGACCAGTTGTGCCCGTTGTGGGACACCGCGGCGCCGCCGGCGTAGACGGCGGACGCGGTCCACGCCGTCGCGCACTCCGCGGCGATGGCAGACGACACCGGCAGCACGGCCGATACCGTCCCCGCCGAGAGCAGCGCGGCGCCGAGCAGGGTCAGGACACGTTGCACCTGATCACTCCTTTGCGAGACCCGTCCGGTGCGGGCGTCACTGGACCTGCACGTCGATGCAGGCGTAGAAGGCCATGGCGGTGTCGGCGATGTTCCAGATGGCCAGCACCTTCTGGCGTCCGGTGTATCCGCTGAGGTCGACCGTGTGCGCCACGAGCGAGGACCGGTCGCCCTTGAAGTACCCGATGCGCTTGTCGCCGATGTAGTACTCGTAGTCGCGGGAGGGGTGCTTGGCGGTGAACGTCCAGGTGAACGTCACCGACTTGCTGACGGAGGCGACGCGCCACGCCTTGGCGTCGTCGTCGAGGTCGGAGAAGCGCCCGTTTCCGCCGCTGCAACTGCGCAGGCCCTTCGGCCCTTCGACGCTCTGCGGCTCGTACTGGATCTGTCCACACTGGACGACCTTCTGCGCGCACTGGGCCTGCCGGCTCGGCGGCGCGGAAACGTAGCCGTGGGCGTAGGCGGTGGCCGCCGGCAGCACGACGGCGACGACGGGTGCGATCACCAGTCCCGCCGCGGTCGCGGCGAGTCTGCGCCTTGAAGTCTTCATGCGGGGGTCCTTGCGTTCGGGGTGGGACGGGTTTCGTCGCGGCCACCGGCATGGCGGTGGCCGGATGAGCCCTGGCGGGGGAGCCGGGCAAGGGGCCGGACGGGAGTGCCCGTGGCTCTCGATGGCACGGCCGGGCACGCCGGGCGGGGTGGCGGGGAGCGAGGCATGGGAGCTCCATCTGATAGGAAACTTTCCTATCGGATAGCTGAACGTTAACCGCCCGTCGCGCAACGGGCAAGGCTTCGGACACCGAAACATGACCATGCCGAGGTCAGAGAGGTCCACGCCGCCGACATCAGGAGTCGCCCGGGATGCGGAGGACGCCCGGGCCCCCTCCGGCCACGTGCCGTCTCCTGCTCACGGGCCGCCTCGCCTCCGGGCGCCGCACTATCCGCGCCTGCGCGCGGCGGACGGGAGCGGAAAGGTGCTGTGCGCTTCCTCTATGCTTCCTATCTTCTGGCAGTTCATCGATGGACGAATTTCCCGGGTGGGGTGCTGGTGCGCCCTGCCGGGATTCCCGTCTGAACGGGCTGCGGCGCCCTCCCGGCCACGGATAACCGGAAGAGCGGTCAGGGTATCCAGCCTGCCTCGGTCGCGATGCGGACGGCGTCCACCTTGTTGCGCGCGTGCAGCTTGACCACCACGGTCGTCAAGTAGTTGCGCACGGTGCCGACCGACAACTGAAGAGCGGCCGCGATCTCGTTCGGCTCGGCGCCGAGCGCGACGTGCTTGAGAACCTGCACCTCCCGTTCCGAGAGGGGATTCTCACCTACGTCCCATGCGATCAGCGCCAATTTTGGGTCGATGACACGACGTCCCGATGCCACTCCGCGGACCGCCTCTGCGAGGCGTTCGGACGGCGTCGACTTGAGCAGGAAACCCGACACCCGGGCGGCGAGCGCGCGGCGGATGACGCCGGGTCGTGCCAGCCCAGTCAAGATCACTGTACGGCAGGACGGGAGGGATTCGTGCAGCATCTTCGCCGCGGTCAGTCCGTCGACGTCGGAGCTGTCGAGGTCGATGATCGCCACATCGGGCCGGCATTGCCGGGCGGCGTCGATGACCAGGTCACCGCGGTCCACACTGGCCACCACGCTCAGGTCGTGCTCCATTTCGAGCAAGGCCACCAGCGCTCCCCGGATCATGTGCTGATCGTCGGCGATGAGCACCTTCAACGCCCGCATTTGTGCACCTTCTGGCTTACAAGACAGGCCATACGGCATCTGTCAAATGCGAACCGCTGGGGAGGCGGGTCCGCTGTTGAGGTCGGTGGGACGGCGGTCGCGATCGGGATCGTCGTTCCCGGTTTCGGCGGCCTCATGTCATGGTCACCGTCATGGCACTACCAGTGACTTCGACGGCACCATCAGTGTGGTTTGCGGCACCGTCACTCCGCTCCCTCGACACTGTGGTTATTTATGATAACCCAATCAGTATCGTCGTAAAATGGCACGCTCCAATCGTGCTCCTGCAATGGCCATAACCGGCCGTCTCGCCATGCTTGCGCCAGTTTTCGCAGGAACCGCGCTTTAAGCAGAATTACCGGAAGTCGACAGCTTGTTTTTCGGCCGTGTTCCAAGCGCACCGCTTAAGGCTCGCACTGATCATTCAACTCGGGTTTAGCGCGTGGTCGCCCGCCGTGTACGCCGGCGGTGATCCGTCAAGAGTCAATGACGTAGCGTGGAGAGGGCTCATCCGACCCGTTGCAGGGCCTTCTCGCGGTATCCGGCCACTCGCGAACCCGATTCGCGGCGGGCCATCCGGCGCAACACGATCGGCGCGACGACCAGGCCGGCGACGGCCCACGCGCTGAGGACGCCGAGTGTTTCCAGATGCCGCCAGGATTCGCCGAGTTCGACGCCGGCCATGTCGCCGGGCAGCAACGCCGACCGCATCCCGAGGCCGAGCCAGTAGATCGGGAAGACCTGGGCGATCCACTGCATCCAGCCGGGCAGCGCGGTGATCGGGTAGAAGACTCCGGAGATCGAGATCAGGGCCATGACGGGGAGTGCCAGATACCCGGCGCCGCGGGGGCTGGAGATCAGTGAGCCGAGCGCGGCGCCGATGGACTGGGTCGCCACGAGCCCGAGGACCAGCACCCAGGCCATCGTGAGCCAGGACGAGACGTCGCCCGTTTCCAGCCCGTCGACGATGAACATCCCCGGCACGATGATGATCGCCAGGTAGACCAGGACGCAGCCGGAGGTGGTGACGAGCTTGCCGATGAAGTAGCCGCGTATCCCGTGCGGCGTGGCCTTGGCGCGCAGGAGGGTGCCGTCCTCGCGTTCGGCGGTGAGGTACTGGATCACCACGATCATGCCGAGTGCGATGAACATCCCGAGCAGGCTCGGCAGGATGAGGGTCCCCAGCGTGAACCCGCTCTGCTGGAACTCCCTGTCCCGCAGGAAGTAGACGGTCGCCAGCGTCACCACGGGCCACAGGAGTTGCCCGAACAGTTCCGCGCCGGAGAAGGATTGGCGCAGCTCGATCAGCCCGCGGGAGAGGCCCGCGCGGAGCACCGTCGTGGCCGGAGACATCACACCGCCTCCTTCAACCCGCCCGTGCGGGCCGTGCCGCCGGACTCGGCGCGGCGCACCAGGGCGAGGTAGGTGTCCTCCAGGGACGAGCGGCGCACCTCAAGGTCGGCGACCGCCTCACCATGCCGCTTGAACAGCTCGAAGACGAAGGCGGTGGAGTCGCCGGTCGCGCGGACGTGCCGCCGCCCGTCCACGGTCCAGCGCACCTCGTCCGCGCCGACGATCTGCTGGGCGAGTTCCTCGGCGGTGCCGTCGGCGACGATCCGCCCCTCGTTGAGGATCAGGATGCGGCCGGCGAGCCTCTCCGCCTCGTACAGGTCGTGGGTGGTGAGCATGATGGTGGTGTCGCCCGCCGCCGCCAGGTCGAGGATGAGGTCGTGGAACTCGCGGCGGGCCTCCGGGTCGAAGCCCGCGGTGGGTTCGTCCAGGAACAGCATCTCGGGGCGGCCGACCATCCCGATCGCCACGTCCAGCCGGCGCCGCTGCCCGCCGGACAATGTCTTGATGCGTTGGCCCGCGTGCTCGTCCAGGCCGACCGCCGCGATCAGCTCGTCGGCGTCCCACGGCCGCCGCACCTTCTCGGTGGAGTGGCCGGCGTAGTAGGAGCCCAGGTGCGCGAGCAGTTCGCGCACCCGCCACTTGCCGTGGTCGCGCCAGGACTGCAGCACGATGCCGAGCCGGGCCCGCCACGCCTCGTCGCCGCGCGCCGGGTCGGCACCGAGCACCTCGACGCGCCCGGCCGACCGCGCCCGGAAACCCTCCAGGATCTCGATGGTGGTGGTCTTGCCTGCGCCGTTCGGCCCGAGCAGGGCGAGCACCTCACCCTGGAACACCCGGAACGTCACATCGTTGAGGACGTCGTTGGACCCGTACCTCATGCGCAGCCCGTCCACCCTGAGCGCGGTTTCCTCATCCGTCCTCATCGGCTCACCTCTCGTCTTTCGCGGCGCGCTCCGCGCCGGGGAGCGAACGCTGGACGCGTGTCGCCAGTTCGGACTGGTCGACACCGGCCAGGGCGAGGGCCCGCGGGACGGTGCCGACCTTGAGCCGCAGGACGCCCAGCAGCAGGTGCGCCGGCCGCAGATCCCGCTTGCTCGCGGCCGCCGCCACGCCCCGCTCGACCACGAGCCGGGCCGAGGCACCCAGCCGTGTCGGACGGTTCGCCGCCTTGCTCGACCGTGGCAGGGTCCCGCCGGCGACGGTCACCCCGGCCGCGCTCAGGCTGTGCCTGAACTCCCGCTCCAGCGCATCGCGGATCGCCTCGTGGTCGAGTCCGGCCGAGGCCAGGAGTTCGCGTGTGCTGCTCTCGTCCTCGGCGGCGATCGCCAGGAGCAGGTGTTCGGCCTCGATCGTGGCCGAGCCGTCGCGCCGGGCCTCCTGCGCCCCCCGCTCCATGATCGTCTGGACGTATCCGCCGAACGGCCGCATCAGCGCCTCCTCCTCAGCTCGACTCCCACGGCGATGAGCCACTTCGCGTGCTTTTTGTGCACCGCCTGGCGCGTGACTCCGAGGGCCTCGGCGACGTCCGACCAGCTCCACCCGGCCCGCATGGCCTTCTCCACCGCGGTGTCCTCCAGCCGGTCGGCCAACCGCCTGAGAGCCACCACGGCCGCCAGCTCGTCGGCGGGATCCTGCGAATCGGGAACCTCGAAACCCGGCATGCAAGCAACCCTAGTTGCTTAGCGATGACTGTCAACCCCAGTTGCTTAACGCGCCCCAAGCCCGCCCCTGCCCGGCCGCGTGAATCTTTCATAGCGATGACGTGATCTGGTCAATGGCCCCTTCCGGCCTGATACATGCATGCTGTGCGTATCTCGGCCAGAAAGGGACGAAAGAGACCACATTGCCGGGGGTGGCCGACCCCGAACCGTCTCGACATTTCGTCCGGGCACGCCGTCCAGCCCCTCGACATCCCAGTGCCTTCACGAGGGAGAGATCCGTGAACACGGCAGGAAAGGACCTGATCACCAATGGCCGGGCCGGAGGTGGGAATGCACGGGCGGCGCGGCAGCCGAGGCCGGAGGCGGCCGGCCGAAGCCGCGAGAGGTGGTCCGTCCAGACCGGTTTGAGGGTCGATGCCGGCGTGCGGGCCGGCCGGGCCGAGTTGCACATGCCCGTAGGCCTGACGTTCGACTCGTGGCGCCATATCGGACGCAACCTCAAAATGATCACCGACTCGTCCGGCTGGTGGCTGGGCGACTGGCTGGTGTACGGCGAGAACCGGTTTCCCAACCGCTATCGCGTCGTGATCGAGGAGACGGCCCTGGACTACCAGACCCTGCGGAACTACGCCTGGGTCGCCCGGAAGTTCCCCGCATGGCGGCGCCGGGACACGCTGAGCCTCCAGCACCACGCCGAGATCGCCGCGCTCCCCGAACGGGAGCAGGACAGGTGGCTGGAGCGCGCGGAGCGCGGCAAATGGTCCACCCGCCGGCTGCGCAGGGAGATCCGCCAGCTCCGCGAGGCGTCGAAGGACGGCGCGCGGCAGTGGGACGGCCGGGCCCCGACGAAGGTGGTCATGAGCCTGGACGCCGGCCGCAAGGACCGCTGGGACCAGGCCGCGGAGGCCGCCCAGATGCCCCTGCTCGACTGGATCGCCAAGGTGCTCGACGAGGCCGCGACCGCTGACTGACGAGCGTGCCGGGGGCTCCCTGTGGCTGGGGAGGGAGCCCCCGGCGCGCACCTCGGGTCAGGTCAGCGCCTCCCGGGCTCGCGTTCCTGGGTCGCGAGCCTGGTCTGGACGGCGAGCAGCCGTCCGGTCTGCCATCGCACGGCGGTGGCGGGCGCCGCGTAGAACGAGGCGCCCAGCAGCGCGTAGGCGAGTTCCGTTCCACCGATCAGGTATCCGGCGAAGGTCACGCCGCCCATGGCCGGGAGGCCGAGGAGCACGACGGCGGTCGGCTTGGAGCGGGCCGTGAAGTCCAGGAGCCCGGCCGCGACACGCCACGGGGTGGCGTAGCGGCGGCGAACGTACTCCAATACCCGTTCGGACGCGAGGATTTTGAAGGACCCGACGAGGTTGCCGACGGCCTCCAGGAGCAGTTCGGCGGGGATACGGCCCTGGCGGCGGCCGTTCCTGAGGTCGGCCGTCCACTGCCGGCGCAGGTCACCGCCCAGCGGGCCGCCGACGATCGCGGCGCCGAGGGAGTTGACGGACGCCGCGAGGCGCTCACAGCGCGACGGCCGGACCCGGTTCCACCAGGCCCGGACGACCAGGCGCCGCAGGACCCGTCCGGGCGTACCGCCCACGTGCTCGCGTATCGCGTCCCCGACCTCGGGGCGATCGTCCGTCGCTGCCTCGATCTTGCGCAGCGTGGGGCCGAGTCGGATGCCGGAGGCCGCTCCCCACAAGGCCGCAACTGCGAGGCCCGCGCAGAACAGGAGCACATAACTCCCGTCCGGCAGGCTGCCGTACTCGTTCATCGGGCGGTGTTCCCTTTCTGGTCATTGCCCGAAGACCGAACTCGGAGGTGGCACCAGGGGGAACGGCGCCCCGGCCTTGGCCAGGGCCTCCCTGCGCACCTCCAGCGCCGAGCGTGCGCGCTCCCGACCTTCGGACGTCAGTTTGTAGTACTTGCGCGGCGCTCCCGAGTCGCGCGCCTCGCCCGGATCGTCCCGGTCCTCCCACCGGCTCGTCACCCAGCCCGCCCGCTCGAAGCGGACGAGGATCGGGTAGACGGTGCCGGTCCGGAGCGCCGTGGCGGCGGAGATGGCCTGCCCGTACTGTCCCTTCTCGCCGTCGCTCACCAGGAGGACGGACAGCACGGCCAGCATCTGATCGGTCATTCGTGCGAGGGGGCGGACTTCGGCGTTCGCGCCGCCGGTCACCCTGTGGCCCGAAGAGGAGGTCATGACGCCATCCCCCTCCTCAGCGTCGTCAAAGGCGCCGCCCCCGCGCAAGGCGCCTTCGACCGGGTGCGCGCCGTCCGCACGCGCCCGTCCCGAGTGGACTTCATGCCGCTGGTGTTCCTCTCTCCTCACCGCGGCCGGCTTTCACCGGCCGCTCACCGTGGGTCACGAGCGCTGCCCCCGCGGACCCCCCGCGATCAGCGCTCGCCCCCCTGACGGTCACCAGAATACTTGTTCTCGATATATAGAGATAGACTCTTCAAGCGTTCGGCACGCACGGCGCGCGGACGAGAGCGCATGGCTCGGCGGCCCTAGGAACGCCCCTGAGGGCCGCGTGGCCCCCGGGCGATACTGGCCGAGGGGCACGCGGCGAATCCGCGAGAGAGCGGTGCTTGAGGCCCTCGCGGGCGGCCAGAGGCGCACTGCGGCGCGGTCCGGGCATATCGCGGGGCGGCATTTCGCGGGCGGCGTCGAGCGGACGCCGGGCGGCTGGAGATCCAGCCGGCTGGGCGCCTCCCCGTGTCGTTCAGCGGGCGGCCGGCGGTCTTCGAGGAGGACGTGTATGGGTCCTCCTCCGGCTGCCGCGCGGCCGCCGGGACCCTAAGGTCGCAGAGGTCTCAAAGGGGTGCAGGGTTCGTGGCGGTCTCAAAGGGGCTTGGCGGAATCGGTGGGATCGGCGGTCAGAGCGGGAAGAGCTTGGCGTACGGTGCGTTGATTCGGACCTTGCGGGTGCCGAAGTCGACGAGGACGGCATCGCGCTCGACCTCGACGACACGGCCGAGGCCGTACTTGTCGTGGGTGACCCGGTCCGCCACGTCGAACTCTTTGGCGGGCGGGGCCGGCGGTGGTGGTTTGAAGGGACTGGTCGGCAGGTGTCGCCGCCGTGCGGCTCCAGAGGGTTTCATCACCGCCAGTATGCGCCCGTAAAGGTGATCACGGGAGCCTCATCGGTATCTGATCTGGGAATTCATCTCGTTTATGGCCCTCTGACCAGCGCCGCAACGGCATGAACGGACCTTCAGGCGGTGGGGAAGCGGGCGACCCAGCGGCGCTGCCACGGGGTTTCGACGGCCCGATGGTGATGATGTTCACGCGTCCAGGCGACGGCGGCGGTCGCGTCCAGCCCCGAAAGGACGGCCAGGCACGCGATCACGGTGCCGGTGCGTCCCACCCCGCCGCCGCACGCGACCTCGACGGCGTCGCCCGCGCGCGCCCGCTCGTGCAGGGCCCGTATGTGCCGGACGGCGAGGACGGGGTCGCGGGGCAGCAGGAAGTCGGGCCACTCGATCCATTCGCGGGGCCAGTGCAGGGTGCCCTCGTGGCGCCGCCGGAGACGGCCGGAGCCAAGGTAGAGGCCGAAGTCGGGTGCCGGGCCCGGCGGTGCCGGGTCCCGCAGGCCCCTGCCGCGGATCCAGGAGCCGTCAGGGAGCTGGAGGGCGCCGTCCAGCGCGCTCATCGGGGCACGCCCCCGGCCCGCAGGCGGGCACGATGGTTGGCGACATTGAGCCGGTTACCGCACAGGTCGGGCATGCAGTAGCGGCGGCGGCCGGCCCGGCTGGTGTCGGCGAACACGCCGCGGCAGTCCGGGGCGGCGCAGGGGCGGAACCGGTCGTGGCCGAGGGCGCGGACGGTGCCGAGCAGGCCGACGGCGACCAGCGCGGCCAGTTCGGCGGCGAGCGGCGCGTCCGGCGCCGTGGGGACGTACCACTCCCATCCGTCGCCGTCGCGGCGCAGCACGGGGCTCTGGCCGGCGCGCTTGAGCAGGACGATCCCGCCCGCGACGGCCTGCTCCCCGGTCTCGGTCTCCAGGATGCCGCGCACCTCACGCCTCAGCAGCTGCACGTCGCGCACGTCGCCGGCGGACGGTGCCCGCCCGTCCGCCGTCGCCGCGGGCCGGACGGCGTGCTCGGCCAGGAGGAGCGCCAGCGCGTCCGGATCCGGGAGCGCCTCGCCGGCGGCGCCCCGTACGGTGGGTGAGGTGGCGACCAGGTCGTTGCCGACCGCCGCTCCCACCCCGTAGTCGGAGACGGAGATGTCCACAACGCTCCTCAGTAAGGCTTATAGGCGAACTATAACCCTTACTGGCCGAGCCCGGGCCGTCCGGTGCGCTCGGCACGCAGCGGAAGCTGGTGGTTCGGGCAGATCGGCACGGCCTCGCCGATCTCCTGGGCCGGGTAGCGGTAGTCGCCGTGCGGGCACGCGTACATGGTGGCCGCGGTGACCTCGCCGGGCCCGGGAAGGTCGAGGTAGGCGAACGCCCTGGCGCCCTCCGACGGGACGGGCGACACGGCGTTCAGCCTCTCCCGCAGGGCCGCGTCCCCGGTGAGCAGCTCGAACAGGTCATCGCCGGTCGGCTCGCCGCGCCGCAGGGCCGCCAGCAGCGCATCGAACCGCGCCGCCGTCTCGGCGCCGGCCAGCGCAGGCACCTCCGGGCGGAGGGCCCCGGCCACGGTGAGCAGCTCGTCGTCTTCCACGGTCAACCTCCGGTGTAGGCGAACGCGGCCCATTCCGTCGCGTGGGCGAAGGGCATCGCTTGCGGGTCGCGGCGGCGCACGGCCCGCCAGAGCGGACGGGCGTCGGCCGGGGACAGCCCGAAGGTCACGTGGGCCCGGTCGGGTTTGAGCGCGGCGGCGAGGTCGGCGTTGGTGAGACCGCGGAACTCGCGCTGGACGCCGCACAGCGCCGCGGCCGGATGCGTCCCGTTCGAGCAGCGCTTGTAGAACGCCGCGATCATCAGGGCGGCCGTCAGCGGCGCCACCGCCCACTGGCTCGCCACGACGCCCTGGCAGCCGAGCTGGAGCAGCCCCGTCGGCAGGCTGACCGTCTCCTCCGGCAGGTCGGCGCCCACCTGGAAGGACTCGCACGCCGGCAGGACGACCAGCCGGGGGCCGGCCGTCGCGTCGAGCTCCACCAGGTTGCGCAGGGTGAGCGGCTCGTCGTAGGCCATCAGCAGGGCGCTGTCCAACGGCGCGTCACCGCGGCCGAGGGCGTGGCAGGACAGGTGCACCAGGCCGTGCGACGGCAGCTCGCCGAGGACCCTGGTCCGCGTCGCGTCCGATCCGGCCAGCAGGGTGACGCGCTCGGACATCCGCGCGGCGGCCGCGCGCTCGGCCGACGACCAGGGCAGCGGTGGCGCGGGCACGGGCTGGGGGTCGTCGACGACCAGGGCGCTGGTGAAGGTTCTCGTGCCACCCGCGCCCGTCCGCAGCGCCTGGGCGTTCGGCGCGTAGCCGAACGTCATCTCGTCGAGGACGAGGCGCCCGCCGGGGCTGCGCGCCGCGTGCAGCGGCAGCAGGGCGAGCCGCCCGGCCGGGATGAGCACGCAATGCCCGGTCCCGCGTGGCAGGCGCCGGACGACCCGGTCGAGGATCGCGTCGTGCGCCCAGCGGGTGACGGCGTCGACCGCGCCGAGCCAGGTCGCGGAGTCCCCGTTCTTCGCGCGGTAGGCGTTGGTCATCACCTCGGCACGCACCCGCACCGCTCGGCTGGTCACCGCCGGCAGCTCGACCGCACGCACCTTCCCGGCCTCGGGATCGACGATCAGGGCGAAGCCTCCCGCCTCGGCGGCGCCGAGATAGACCAGGACCCGGGCACCGGCCGCGCCGAAGATCGCGTCGAGGTCCAGGACGGCGGTCTCGGCGCGGCGCGGGACGGCTTCGGCCAGCAGCACCGTGCGGGCGCTCTCCAGGACGAGCACGGCTTCCTCGACCCGCCCGGCCTGGATGAGCGCGTAGGCCGCCCGCGCGGGGATCGCGTGCGCGGTCGGCAGCCAGGTCTGCTTGCCGGGACGGTGCCGCTGCCGCGCGGACAGGATCTCGATGACCTGGACGCCGAAGGCGTACGCCTCGACGGCCTCCTTCCACGCGCGTCGGGACGAGGCCCAGGCGCCCCAGGCGAACGAGGCTTCCAGCGTCCTTTCCGGGGACCGGTCAAGGCCGGTCAGGCAGGCGATTCTCAAATGGCGGACGGCGTCCTTGTAATCCTTGCGCCGTCCGCGCGCCGCATGCCGGGCACTGAGACTTCTCCCCAGATTGAGATGTCGCGACGACAGTTCCAGATCTTTTTGATCGGTTCTTTCGAGAGCCTCGGTATAAAGGTCTATCGACTGGTCGAGATAGGCGCGGTCTCCGGTCTCCTCATAGGCGCTGGAGAGGCTGTTTCCGAAATTATTGAGACGTTCGGCATAGGATCTATCGGTAAAATCTGTGGCCTCGACGACCATTCGGAGAACATCGAGCGCCCGGCGGAGATAAGTGACGTCCCCACGCAGGGAATAGACGGCCTGAAAGGCGTTCGCCTGGTGGTTCAACGCCAGCAGCCACGACCGGCCGCCCTCGGGGGCCTCCGCGACGGCGCGCTCGTGGGATTCCAGCGAACGGTGCAGATCGGTCTCGTCGCCGGTGCGCATGTAGCGCTCCCGCAGCAGCATCCCGTGCAGGCCGTGGCCGTAGCACCGCGTGCCGAGGAAGACCCGTCCGGCGGACGTGGCCTCCAGCAGGCCGATCGCCTCCGCCAGGTCGGCCAGCCGCCCGGACGTCCGGTAGCGCGCCCGCAGCGCCGACGCCAGCATCACCCGCACCGCGTCGCGGTAGGGCGAGGCGGAGGCGAGGTCGACCAGCGCGGCCCTGGCCAGGTCGATCGCCTCGTCGAGATCGACGCCCTCGCCGCCATGGCCGTGCAGCCACACCAGGCTGCGCGACAGGACGTCCATGCAGCGCGGGCGGAGGCGGTCCTCGTCGAACGGAAGGTCGATGAGGACGCCCCGCAGCCGCGTCACCGCCGCCCACGCGTCCTGCTCGGAGTCGCGGATGACTGCCCGGTGGTAGAACAGGATTCCGAGGTGGTAGCGGACGTCCGGGCCGAGCCGTCCGGTCTCGCCGAGGGCGAGTTCGAGGTGGCGGCGGCCCACCTCGATCTCCTCCAGGTCGCCGTTCTCGGACGCGTGCCAGCACAGGGCCATTGCGGCGCGGTCGCGGCAGGCCGCACGGAACTCCGGATCGGCTCCGGCGAATTCGGGATGGTCGAGGACCGTCCTCCAGACACCGATCAGTTTCTCCAGTGCGGCCCGGTCGAGTTCCCGCCACCAGGCGGCAAGAAGGTCCTCCGTGCCGTCCATGAGGACGGTGAGGGATGCCGGGCCGGCGGGCATAGTGAGCCAGCCCAACTGTCCGGCCATATCGGGGGCCAGGGGGTATTCGGACACCGGCTCTGCCTACCATGTTACCCGTCAGGACCATAGCGATCGGGTTAATGTCAGGGCCGAAACAGAGCCGGGTGTCGGACGAATCGTCACTTCGCTACATCGCGTTAAAAAGGGTCAACGGAATGCGTTGTGCGCGCTTATCCGAGGGTGGAACCCCGGGCGGGGCGTCACGGCTCGCGGCGGCCCCGGAGGAAGAAGTCGACGACAAGGGCGAGCACGCCCAGGCCGGTGACGGTGCTGACGCCGACCTCGACCCAGGTGCCGTTCAGCGCCACGTTCGCCATGACGTTGATGGCGAGCAGGATTCCGATGATGGTCCAGCGGGTGCCGTTGCTCATGGTCATGTGCCTTTCCGGAGGTCGCGCGGGACTTCAGGGGATGGACGGAACTTCGGGGATCGGACGGTGCTTCAGGGATCGGACGGTGCTTCAGGAGATGGATGGGGAGGTGCGGCGGGGCAGCAGAGCCCGCGCCGGAAGGAGGATCGCGGCGGCGCCGGAGCCGGCGACGCCGAGCAGGACGACCGCGCACGCCACCGGGGAGACGGACGGGAGCGGGAGGCCGGTGATCGCGGTGGCGAAGGCCATCAGGGTCACCCCGGCGATGCCCGCCCCGGTCAGGGTGCCGGTGCCGAGGATGATGGCGGCCTCCAGGCGCAGCATCCGGAGCACCTGCCGGCGGGTCGCACCGACCAGCCGGAGCAGGGCGAACTCGCGCCGCCGCGCCGCCGTCGCCAGTGCCAGCGTGGTGACGAGGCCGATGACGATGAACCCGCCGATCGCCGACACGACGACGTAGTTGAAGAAGCCCTGGAGCCGGATCTCCCGCGACATGCTCGCGCCGAACGCGGCGTGGTCGATCGCGGCGGTCCCCGCGTACGCGGCCGTGACCGGGCGGAGGTCCGCCTTCCCTCGGACGAGGACGTGGTCGTCCAGCGTCGTGGAGGAGTGCGCGGTGACGAGATCGTGCGGGAGCAGGACGTCGCCGAAGCCGAGACCGCGGTCGTAGACCGCCACGACGCGGGCGGTCACGCGCGTCCCGTCGCCGAGCCAGAGCGGGGCCGCGGAGCCGACGCGCAGGCCGGCCGCGACGTCGCGGCTGAGCGCGACGGTGGTGCCCCGGAGGTCGGCGAGCCTGCCGGACGTCACCCGGGGATCCATGGTCGCCTCCGCGTCCCGGCCGACGCCGCGGGCGTTCAGCGATCGCAGGTTCTTCTCACCGAGCTCCTTGACCGGCATGACCACGGTGGTGCGCTTGACCGGGGTGGCGGCGGTGACGCCGGGGACCCGGCGCGCGGCGTCCGCCACATCCCGCGGCAGCCCGGGACCGGCGGCCACGATGACCTGGTCGGCGCGGTCGCCCGCCGCGGCCTGCTCGGTCGTCGCGTGGACGACGGTGGCCTGCGCGAACAGCTGGGTGCCGGCGAACGCGACGGCCAGCGCGACCGGGGTGATGATCGAGCCCGCCCGCAGCGCGGCGGCGGCCCCGGCGTGCTGGGCCAGGCGTCCGGCCACCGGCGAGGCGGCGCGGGCGGCGGCGCCGAGCACCCGGTTGCCGAGCCGCGCGACCAGCGGGCCGAGCAGCGCGGTCGCGACGATCAGTGCGATGACCAGGCCGCCGATCGCGGCGTTCGCGGCCGGCCCGGAGGTGGCGGTGGACGTGCCGAGCGCGGACAGGCCGAGCACCAGGAAGACCACGCCGGTGATGACCCGCCACGCCGGGAGCGCGGCGGACTCGACGGCGGACTCCCCCAGCGCCTGGACGGGACGGATCCGCGACACGCGCAGCGAGGCCAGCAGCGCCGTGAAGAGGGCCGCGACCAGCGTCACAGCGAAGGCGACCAGCGCCGGAAGCGGGCTGAGCGACAGCCCGAAGCCGGCCGGCAGCACGCCCTTGTGGAGCATCGCCCGGTGCATCGCGGCGCCGAGCCCGAGCGAGAGGACGCCGCCGAGCAGCGCGGCGGGCACCCCCACCTTGAGGGTCTCGCCGAGGAGTTGGCGGCGCACCTGACCGGGCGTCGCGCCGATCGCGCGGATCAGCGCGAACTCGCGCGCCCGCTCCCGCACCGACAAGGCGATCAGCCCGCCGACGACCACGATCGCCGTCATCACGGCGACGCCGCCGAACGATGCCCCGAGCTCCAGGATGTCGGGACGGGCGGCGGCCACGCCCAGATCCTCGGCGTCGCCACGCGCCGATCCGGTCGCGACGGTCAGGCCGGGCACGGCCTTGCGGAGCGCGTCCGCGTCCACCGTGCCGTCCTTGCCACTGGTGATCGCGAGCGCGTCGGCCCGGCCGGGGTGCCCGGCGAGGGCGGCGGCCGTGGCACCGGTGAAGAACGCCGCCGCAGGCCCGGACGAGACGACCCCGGTGACCCGGTACGGCCGGGGCGTCCCGTCGACCTGCAACCGGACGACACTGCCCGGCGCGGCCCCGGCCGACCGGCTCAGCACGACCTCGTCCGGCGCCTGCGGGGCCCGTCCGGCGCTCAGCTCGTAGGGACGCAGCGCGGCCGACTCCCAGCCGTGGCCGGTGACCGTCCGCCCCGTGGCGGACAGGACGGGGAACGACACGTCCGCGATCACCGCGCGGACACCGGGCACGGCGCGCAGCTTCGCCGCCGCGGCGACCGGGACCCGGGACCGCTCGGTCAGCGGCCGGCTCTGCGTCTCCGGCTCGTCCCCGAGCCGTTTCATCCGGTCCTTGACGCTGTGCGGCCCCGTCACGACGGCCTCGGTGGCGCCGAACCGTTCGACGGGCGCGTGCGCCCGCCACGCCGACTCCACCAGCACCCCGCACGCGCCGACGAGCGCGGCGGCGAACAGCAGCGCCGCGAAGATCCCGGTGAAGGCGCCCGCGTGCTTTCCGGCGCGGCTTCTCACAGCGACTCCCAGCGGTTGATCACGGTTGCGGTGGACGGGGCGATCAGCTCGTCGACGATCCGGCCCTCGCGCAGGAACAGGACTGAATCGGCCCACGCCGCCGCCACCGGGTCATGGGTGACCAGCACGATCGTCTGGCCGGTCAGGTCGGCCGCCTCGCGCAGCAGCCGCAACACGTCGCGGGCGGTCCGGGGGTCGAGGGCGCCGGTCGGCTCGTCCGCGAAGACCACCTCGGGCCGGGTGACCAGCGCGCGGGCGACGGCCGCGCGCTGCTGCTGCCCGCCCGACAGTTCGGACGGGCGGTGCCGCAGCCGCTCCGCCAGCCCCACCCGGGAGACGACCTCGCGCAGCCACCGGGGGTCGGCCTCGATCCCGCCGAGCCGCAGCGGCAGCGTGATGTTCTCCTCCACGTCCATGGACGGCACCAGGTTGAACGCCTGGAAGACGAACCCGATCCGCTCGCGGCGCAGTCGTGTCCGCTTGGCCTCACTGAGCCGCCCGATGTCGGTGCCGCCGATCCGGACCGTGCCGCCGCTCGGGCGGTCGAGCCCGGAGGCGCAGTGCAGGAAGGTGCTCTTACCCGACCCGGACGGCCCCATCACCGCGGTGAACCCGCCGCGCGGGAACGACCAGGTGATGCCGTCCAGGGCGCGCACCGCGCCGTAGGTCTTGGTGACCGACTCCAGGCCCACTGCCTGAGCGGTCGCCTCGGCCGTCATCGTCGTCATCGGTACCCTCCGCCGAAATCCGTCCTCACCTGGACGAATCTAGGATTCGGCGGGGGTCGGGCACATTGACGGCCGCTCCCGAACCCATGGTGTAGCCCGCTACACCATGCCGCCGCCCCCCGGGGCTCCCGGCGCCCGTACGGCGGTCGCTCAGAAGTCGATCACCGGGACGGGCCAGCGGCGCAGCCGGTAGGGCAGGGCGACCGCGACGCCCTCGATCTCGACGGCCAGCCGGGCGTCTAGGAGATCGTCGAGATGGGCGCGCTCCTCACCATCGAGGCACGTGGTGTCGACCGGGTCGGCGAGGCGGTGGAAGAGGGCGAGCAGGCCCGGGTCATGGATCACGAAGTGGGCGCCCGGGTTCTCGCGAAGGTCCTGGACGACGGCGAACCCGCTGCCGCGTCGCCAGTAGCACAGGCCGTAGCGGTACGCGGCACGCCATTTGTCGGCGACCTCGTCGCCGAACACGGGCGGCGTCAGGTGGAACAGCAGTCCGCAGGGCAGGTCCGCGACCGGGCCGCCCCATTCCAGCGGCAGCCCGAACGAGGTCGCGCGGACGAGGAAGGCGATCAGCAGGGCCGCGCTGGGCAGGGCCGGGGCGTCCAGCGTCATGCCGATGATCCCGGCGGAGCACAGCGCGGCGAAGTCCTCGTCGGACGGCCAGACACGGGCGACGTGCGGCTCGGTGCGACCGGCGCGCGGCCCGGCGAGGGCCAGCTCGGACGGCTCCGGCCGGACGCGAAGCCACGTCAGCGGCTCGTCCCCGCCGCGCGGGGTCGTCGCGCCCGAGGTCAGACCCGCGAGGGGCACCTCTAGGACACGGACGTCCGGGCGTTCCGCGGCGGCGTCGATCCCGGCGGCGCTCGTCAGATCGACGGGAGGCAGGTCGCGGATCATCGGGTGCCGGCGGAGGTCATGTGCCCGCCCCCACCATGGCGGGCGTCGGGATGGCCGCGCCGCGCACCGCCGTGGCGTCGTGTCCGGTGGACAGGGTCACCGCGCGCCCGGACTCGCGGTAGACGAGACCGAGCGCGGCGAGATCGTCGACGAACGCCGCCGGCCAGGAGTCGCCGACCCGCCATCCGCTGGCGGACAGGTGCCGGGCGAGGCTCTCCGGTGACCGTCCGCGGGCGAGCGCGGCATACGCGGCGACCTCCGCGGGATCGTCGAGGACATGGTCGGCGGCGCGGCGGCCGCCCCTGCGGTCGTACAGGTGGAGCCGCCCGCCGACGGCGCGGTGCGTGAGCGACGAGCCGGCGTAGGCGCCGCGCCAGACGTCGAACGCGGCTTTCAGCGCCGCGACGGTGGCGCCGCCGATCCCGCGGTCCGGGGTCTCGAAGAGGTAGGCGATGTCCGCCAGGTCGGGCTCGCCGAGGCCGGGGAACACGCCGCGGTACCAGGCGCGGGGACGGCGCTCGGCGAAGCCCAGGTCCGGATGGTCGAAGTAGGGGTTGAAGCGTTCGAGGGCGATCCGGTGCGCGCCGAGCGGCGGCTGAAGGTGGTGGAGCAGCGGGATCTGCCCGATCACCTCCTGGTAGCACTCGTCGGTCTCACCGGGAAATCCGACGAGATAGTTCCAGAGGACGGTGAGGCTCTGCTCCTGCAGTTCCCTCAGCGTGGCGATATTGCTCGTCCCGGTGACGCCCTTGCGCATCAGCTTGAGCGGCAGCGAATGCAGGTTCTCGATCCCGGGCTGCACCTGGATGACGCCGGCGCCGCGGAGCGCGCGGGCCTGGCCGGGCGTGAGATTCGACTTGATCTCGTACATGACGCGCAGGTCGAGGTCGCTTTTCGCGAGCGCCGGGAAGACCGTGTCGAAGTAGGTCCGGTCGACGATGTTGTCGGTGGTGAGGACATCGAGCACCTGATGTCGGCGCACGCCCGCGAGAAGTTCCTCGACGACCGTGTCCGGCGCCTTGGAACGGAACGGCAAGATCATGTCGGAGAGGCCGCAGAAGGTGCAGTGATGCCGCTCACCCCACCAGCAGCCGCGTGCGGTCTCCATCATCAGCGCGGGCTGGATGTAGTCGGCGACCGGGGACTCCTCGATCCGCTCGAAATAGGCGTCCTGGTCCATCGGCGGGAAGTCACCGCCGTCCGGCAACCGGCCGTCCTCGGGGTTCGCGCGGACCGTTCCGGACGCGTCCCGCCAGCACAAGCCGGGGATCTTTCCGGCCTGGACATCCGTCCGCCCCGCGTCGCCGGCGGCCAGCGCGTCCAGCAGCGCGCGCAGCGGCGCCTCGCCCTCCCGCCGGACGACATAGTCGATCTCGGGGAAGTTGCGGTGCAGCGCGGCGCCCATCGTGTCGTCGCAGTTGGAGCCGCCGAAGACGATCGTCACGTCCGGGGCGAGCGCGCGCAGCCGCCGCGCGACGGCGAGCGCGGGGACGGTCTGTGAGAACGTCGTGGTGAACCCGACGACGTCGGGACGGCCCGCGATGATCGCCTCCGCCGCGTCCGCCGCGAAGGGCGCCGCGAGCCGGAAGATCTGCGCCGCGACGTCCGGGGAGAAGCCGATCGCCGCGCACGCCCCGGCCGCCGCGTCCGGCAGGTCCGGGTATCCGTAGAGCGCGCCGGTGAAAAGCCATTCGCCGATTCCGCCGGTAAATCCCTCTTCGGCCACGTACATATAGGACTCGGGGAGCAGACGTGCTTTCGCACTGCCTTCGGGAGCCGTTTCGGCCTCGGCGAGCATGCGTTCGGCGAAGGCGATGCTGCCGTAGTAGGTGGTGACCTCGTGATCCGGGGCGAGAGCGGCGGCGAGAACGCTCGCCGCACCGTTCGGCGCGGTCATGAGATGCCAGGGCATGACCGCGAGGGTGACGCGCACGTGCGACCTCCGGTGCGGGAGAGCGGGGGGCGGAAGACGGAACGTGGCGCGAACCCCGCAAGGGTCCGGCCACGCTGGGGAGCCCGTCAGAACTCGTGTCGCTGGCTGGCGGTCTGCTGCTTACGGATTGCCTTTCGCTTCACCCCACCCTCCCTTCGCCACTTGATGATCACTCTGCTTTTCTACCCGCCGCTCGGACGGCCATCCGACGGAGGTGTCCGAACTCGGCCAAGATCAGCGACTCGCTTGCAGCGCCGTGTGCGGACCGTGCTTACCTGGGTGCTGGAGGTGAATGGTCCAGTGCCGAGGGGACGGGTGGAAACTGGCAACTCCTACCGTGCCCTGTTCTCCATCGCGGGCACAACACGGCTCTACCTCGGATACCTCTTGGCGCGCATGCCCGTCGGCGTCATCGGGCTGTCACTGCTCCTGCTCGGCCAGGAGACCGGCGGTACGGCACGCTCCGGGCTGCTGGTCGGCGCGTTCTCGGCCGCGCTCATGGTCGCGACACCGCTGCTCGGCCGGGCGCTGGACCTCTTCCCCGCCGGCCGCGTGCTCGTGCTGACCGCCGCCGCCCACTGCGGGGCGCTGGGCCTGCTCGCGTCCTGCTGGTCGGCGTCCGCGCCGTCGCCCGCGCTGCCGCTCGCGGGCGCCGTCCTCGCGGGCGCGTCCCTCCCCCCGGCCGGGCCCGCGCTCCGCGTCGCGCTGCCGTCCTTCGTCCCGGACGCCCTGCTCACCACGGGGTTCACCGGCGAGGCCGTCATCCTGGAGACGGTCTATGTGATCGGTCCGCTGCTCGTCGGCGGGCTGGGCACGGTCGCGGGCTGGCTGCCGCTGGCGGCGGCGGGCGCAGCGACCGCGGCGGGCGTGCTGGTCATGCTGGCCAGCGGGCGGCTCGCCCCGGCCGGGTGCTCGCCGAAGGGCCGCGCGCTGTGGACGCTCGGCCCGCTCGCGCACGGCGGCGTCCGGCGCCTGCTGCTCGGCGCGCTGCTCTTCCTTCCCGCCCTCGCCGTGGTGGAGGTCGCGGTCGCCGCCGTCGCCGGTGAGCGGGACCGCCCCGAACTGCTCGGCGTGATCATGGCGGTCGCCGCCGCCGCGAGCCTGGCGGGCGGGCTGCTGTTCGGGATGCGCCGCTGGCCGGGTTCGCTCCCGTCCCAGGTGGGGATGCTCGCCGGCTGGTTCGCGGCGGCGGCCACACTCGGCGCGCTGGCCCCCGGCCCGTGGCCGGTCGGTGCCGCCGTCCTGCTCGGCAGCCTCGTCGTCGCCCCGGCGCTGGCGCTGCTCAGCCGGATCGGCGGCGTCGTCGCACCGCAGGGACGCGTCGCCGAGACCTACACGTGGCTGTCCACCATGAACAACTGCGGCCAGGCGGCGACCCTCCCGCTGGCCGGGCTCCTCGCCGAGCGGACGGGGCCGTCCGGTGCCTTCCTGCTCGCCGCGGCCCTCGCCGGGACGGCAGGCGTGGTCATCGTGAACAGCCGCCACCACCTCGCACCCGCGGCGGCGTCCCGGCCGATGGAGACCGTCAACACCTGACCGGACGGGACGCTAGATGAGTCCCTGCGCCAGCATCGCTCCCGCGACGCGCTCGAAGCCCGCGATGTTCGCGCCGATGACGTAGTCGCCGGGGGCGCCGTAGCGCTCTGCGGTCTCGAAGCAGGTGTCGTGGATCGTCGTCATGATCGTGGACAGTTCCGCCTCGACCTGCTCGAACGCCCAGGCCTCGCGGCCCGCGTTCTGCCGCATCTCCAGCGCGCTCACCGCGACGCCGCCGGCGTTCGCGGCCTTGCCCGGCCCGAACGCGACGCCCGCGTCCTGGAACACGTGGACGGCCCCGGGCGTGGCGGGCATGTTCGCGCCCTCCGAGACGGCCTTGACACCGTTGCGGACGAGCACGAGCGCCGCCGCCTCGTCCAGCTCGTTCTGCGTCGCCGACGGGAGGGCGATGTCGGCAGGCACGTCCCACACGCTGCCGCCCGCGACGTAGCTGGCCGAGACGCCGCGCAGAGCGGCGTAGTCGGCGACCCGGCCCCGGTCGATCTCCTTGACCTTCTTCAGAAGCTCAAGGTCGATGCCCTTCTCGTCCACCACGTAGCCGCCCGAGTCGGAGACCGTGACGACGTTCGCACCGAGCGCCTGCGCCTTCTCGATGGTGTAGATCGCGACGTTGCCCGACCCGGACACCACGACCTGCTGCCCGTCCAGTTCCTCACCACGCCGCTTCAGCATCTCGGCGGTGAACATGACGTTGCCGTAGCCGGTCGCCTCGGTCCGGCCGGCGGAGCCGCCCCACGGCAGCCCCTTGCCGGTGAGGACGCCCGCCTCCCAGCGGTTGGTGACGCGCCGGTACTGGCCGAACATGAAGCCGATCTCCCGCGCGCCCACGCCGATGTCGCCGGCCGGAACGTCGGTGTGGTCGCCGATGTGCCGCTGAAGCTCGGTCATGAACGACTGACAGAAGCGCATGACCTCGTCGTCGGAGCGTCCGTGCGGGTCGAAGTCGCTGCCGCCCTTGCCGCCGCCGATGCCGAGCCCGGTCAGCGCGTTCTTGAAGATCTGCTCGAAGCCGAGGAACTTCACCACGCCGAGGTTCACGGTCGGGTGGAAGCGCAGGCCGCCCTTGTACGGGCCGAGCGCGCTGTTGAACTCGACGCGGAAGCCCCGGTTGACGTGCACCGCGCCCGTGTCGTCCTGCCACGGCACCCGAAAGACGATCTGCCGCTCGGGCTCGATGATCCGCTCGACCAGCCTCGCGGCGGCCAGCCCGGGACGGGCGGCCAGCACCGGCGGGAGCGACTCCAGCACCTCGTGGACGGCCTGGTGGAACTCCGGCTCGCCGGGGTCGCGGCGGAGAACGCGCTGGTACGACTCCTCCAGCGCGGCCAGAACCTCGGACGGGGCCTCCAGGCGGGGAGACAAGGGCATGGGGGGTTTCCTTTCGGCCGGACGACAACCTTTCTACCCGCAGTACGCGACCTCGTCGAAATCCGCCTCCCCGGCCGGGCGGAAATCGGGCCCGCCCATTCCGGGCCCCCCGCTGATCGTCCGAGCGGTACGCAACATCACGACAACCCCTGAAACCGAAAGAGCCCCCCAGATAGGGGGATACCGACCGTCGGATCGGGCCCGTCCGGTGGCCAGGTCAGGGGTATTTCGGACGACATTGGGGTGGGCCGGGCGGCCCCCGCGCTCCTGCCGCGGCACCGCACTGAGCCTGACGCCCGATCTGACAACAGGCCCACTCACGGTCCCGGAACGGCCTACTCTGTCGGGATGATCCCCAATGGGGGTGACTCCTCCACTATCAGCCGACTTGGGTGGCTGGACGCCCTGCGCGGATGGGCCGCGCTCGCGGTCGCGCTCCACCACGCCAGCTACATCTACCTCCCCTCGCTCCAGGTCTGGCTGCTCCCCCGCTTCGACCCGGGCCGCTACGGGGTGATGGTCTTCTTCCTGGTCAGCGGGTACATCATCCCGGCGTCACTGGAACGGCGCGGCAGCGTGCGGGCCTTCTGGATCGGCCGGTTCTTCCGCATCTACCCCCTGCTCGCGGTGGCGTGCCTGATCGGCGTGCTGCCCTACCTGCTCGGCGTGCTCGGCCTGCGGGCGGGACTGGAGCACTACGATCCCGTGACTGCCGTCCTGGCGCACATGACCATGCTCCAGGACCTGCTCGGTGTACCCAACGCGATCAACGTGCTGTGGACGCTGTCCTATGAGATGGCCTTCTACCTGCTGATCGTCGCGCTGTTCGTGGTCGGCGGACACCGGCGCTCCGCGCCCGTCGCGTCCGGGCTGGTGGTGACGGCCCTGCTGGTGGGCGGGCTGCTGCCCTCGACGCTGCTGTCACGGACGGCGGGCACCGGCCCGCTCGTCGGAATGGTCGCGCTGGCGCTGGTCGCCACCATCGCGGCCGCGGTGTCGGACCGTCCCGTGCTGCGCGTCTCGGGCGGCGTGCTCGGCGGCCTGCTGGCCCTCGCCCTGGTGACGGTGAACAGCCGGGTCTACGCCTGGGAAGGAATGATCATGCTGGCCGTCATGTTCGCCGGGACGGCCATCTACCGCGCCGAGCACGGCCAGATCAGCCGCCGCGCCGCCGCCGCCACGGCGGCCCTGGTCCTCGGCGGCGCCATCGCCTGCGCGACCTGGAACACCGAAACGGCCGACCAGGCGTGGCGCGTCCAGCTGTACTGGTCCATCCCGCTGGCGCTGTCGGCGGCGACGTTCGGCGCGGCCTGGCTGCTGCGCCACCGCGGCTTCCCCCGCTGGACGATCGCCCTCGGCACCGTCAGCTACTCGATCTACCTCCTGCACCCGCTCCTGCTGATGATCGCGGCCCAGTTCCTCGGCGCCTCCGGTCGCGAGGACCTCGTCGGCCTCCTGGTGTTCGTGGCCGTCCTGGTGGCGGCGAGCTGGGCATCGCACCGCTGGATCGAGGCCCCAGCCCAACGAGTAGGCCGACGAGTAGCGCGCCGCCTCGTCCGCCCGGCACAACCGCCAGGCGAACCAGCCCCCCAGGTCCTCGTCCCCTGATCAGGACGACGGGTTGAGGAGGTTAAGGGATCCATGTCCAGGCCTGGGTGCGTGTTTCCTTCACTTCTACCTGAATTCGATCCAGGTGTTTGTCTTCGAGCAACCGATAGCCGCGGACGACTTTATACAGGTCGTTCGACATGATCACCGCGAACTCCGCCTCGTGCTCGTTCATTCTCGCCTTGAACTCCGGTGCGTCGAGCATCCGGCTGAGCCGGTTGAGGGCGACTCCTGAGTAGCCGTGCGCGTCCTTGTGGAGGTATCCGCCATCCAGCGCCACGCGGAGCTGTATCTGCTCCGCGGGCGCGGCGAGCAGGTTGTGTCCGCGCACGCCGCCACCGAGGTACCTGATGAAGTCCCCGAACAGCACCTCGACCCCGACCTTGCCGGTGACGACCAGCACGCCGTCCCCACGGTCGCTGCCCACCTCGGACCGCCACGGGACGCGGGCGGCCGTCGAGGCCGCCCGGACCATCGTGTGCATCGCCTCGCGGATCTGGGCCTGCGATGCCGCATCCCGGCTGGTGAAGCGTGAGATATCGACCGCGAAGCAGGTCCTGTAGCGGGGCCTCACGACCTCCGGGCCCGGGTTGGGATCGCTCATCTTCACCTTGTGGCTGCCGTTTCGACGGGGACCAACAGACCGTCGGCCCAAAAATCGATCAACTGTTCACAATCCAGGTCATGAAGGGTGGGGTGCTGATGGAGCCGCCTGCCGGTGGCCAGCATCCATGTGGTGGTCAGGACGATCGCCAGCTCGGCTTCCTCAGGGCAGCGGGGGGCAGCGTCGTGCCGGCGGCTCGGACGGCTGCCCTGGTATAAGGCGCCTTCACTGCCGCCGCCACGGGTGAGCATCGGCATCGCGGGGGTGACTCCGTCGGGGAGAAATGAACACACATACCTTTGCGCACAGCACCGCCTGATATGCACCGTTCTAGGGAGAAAACACGAAATGAACTGCCAGGGTGCGGCAGGAACGCTGAAGAAACGGGAAGAAAAATCGGTGGCGCGTCAAAGATTTGGCACCAAACGGATGCGACCGTAAGATTTGGCACCAAACGGAAAGGGTGCCGGTAAGGGTCGTCCGGGAAGCGGTGTCAGAGGGCGACCGGACGCGACGGGTCAGCCATCGAGTGCCTGCTCCTTGACGACGAGACGGGCGGCGCAGGTGGTGAAGAAGCGGGCGGCGTCGTCCCGACCGTAGGTGCGGGCCGCGTACTCCAGGGCGCGCGCCTGCCTGACGGCGAGTTCCGCCGCCGCGGCCATGCCGGTCTCGGAGGCGATGAGGAGATCGGTGGCGGTGGACACCCCGGCGGCCGCGGCGTTCGCGGCGAACGCGGCGGCGCGCTCGTTGTAGGGGGTGCCGGAGACGAACAGGCCGACGGACACCTCGTACATGGCGCCGGGATCGCCCTCGGTCGCGCGGACGGCGAGAGAGGCGGCGTAGGGGCCCAGCGCAGTGAGGCAGGACACCTCGACACAGGTCAGCGAGACGGAGGCGGCCAGCGTCCATGCTCCGGGAAGTTCGGCGATCGGCGCCAGCATCGGGCTGGGCAGCCGCACTGGCTGGGTGGGGTCGAGGCAGGTGTCCTCGATGAAGTCGCCCCGGTTCCGCTGCGCGATGTCCAAGACGATCGCCTGGCTCAGCAACGCCTGCCAGCCGGGCAGGGTCGAGGTGCCCGGATCGTCGCGGATGACTCGTTCGACCCAGGCCAGGTGCTGGAAGGCGAGGATGAGGCGGGAGAGCTGGGGGGTGGTCGGCAGGCTGCCGTGCCGACCCATAATGATCTTGTAGATGTTCGCTGGGGACGACAGCCCGGTGCAGTCCTCGGCACGGTAGTCGGGATAGAGCGTTCGGAGCCGCTCCACGGTCTCGGAGATCTTGGCGAACGTCGGTTGGCCGTGCAGGATGTACGCGCCATGCAAGCAGTTGATCATCACCTGGTGGGCCGGAGTCCGCCGCGGCGTCGTTGCCATCGGTCCGTCCTTCTACTCGCTATGAGGACAAGAGCTCAACAATGCACATCGGCCCACCCGCCCGTGGCACTGTCGTCACCGGCACCGCGGACACGGTCGGCTGGATCCGCGCGGGAGGCGGGTGAGCTCGGCGGGCACCTGTGGTCGTTCAGGGGGTGGTGACCTGATCGCCGCCGGACAGCATGCCAGGCTCAACTACCCTGTTCTGTGTCATCGGCGACATTCCCCCCATGATTCACAAGTTGGCGATCATCTGCCGCAACAGGCCGGGGGTGCGCGCGGGGGGCTCGGCGACGACCGCCAACAGGTCCATGACGTAGAGATGCCGCAGCTCGTAGTCCGGGTAGTAGGCGGTGTTGAACTGCTGAAGGTAGACGATCTGGCGCACGTCCTGGTCACGCAGGACTTTCACCAGCGTGATCGGGCCGCGCGGCAGGTCCTGGCCCACCGCCAGGGGCATGATCTGAATGACCACGTGCGGCAGCTCACACAGGTTCAGCAGGTGCTCCAGCTGGCGGTAGGTGATCTCGGCCGTGCCCATGCGGCGGCGCAGGGCGGTCTCGTCGATGATCGCCCACAGCCGGGGCGGGCTGCCGCTGTGCAGGATCTGCTGGCGCCGCAGCCGCAACTCCAGGCGCTTGGCCAGCTCTTCCTCACTGGCGTCCCGATGAGCCCAGCGGATCAGCTTCTCCGCGTAGGCGGGATGTTGCAGCAGGTCGGGGACGGCACCGACGGTGTAGCAGCGGATGATCTCGGCGGCCTGTTCCGCGCCGAGGTAGGGCAGGAACCAGGAGCGGATGATGCTGCGGTAGGGGGCCCACCAACCCTCCTCACGGGAGTGGAGGGCCAGTTGCAGCAGTTGCAGGCGGGCGGCATGGTCGGTCACCCCGTACAGGGAGGCCAGCGCCATGACATGGTGCGGGTCGGAGGCGGTCACCCCGCGCTCCATCGCCTCCAGCAACGGCAGCGACCCGATCGTCGCGCCCGCCGTCGCCGCCACCACGCCGTTGCGCTCGCGCAGGCCGCGGAGCCTGGCGGCCAGCAGCAACCGGGGGCGCGTCAGCGCGTCAGGGTCGCGCGCCGGCAGCCATAACGTGCCCACGCTCCTCCTTCCCGCCCGGCGCCGGACCGACGAAGATCACCACCGCGCCGGCCCCCGCACAGCCTGCCCGATACGTGCGCGTCCGCGCACCCGGATCGGGCACGGCTTTGCCAGGACGACACGTGATCACGGTTTGCGGCCGACACCGCCGAACTGGTCGACCTCGTCCGGCAGGATGTCCAGGGTCTCCGGCCGCCACCGGTTGCAGGAAACCACACCCGGTTCCAGCAACTCCAGGCCCACGGCGTCGAACAGGTCCTCCACCTGCTGTTTGGACCTCCACACCCCCGGGGGGGTGCCGTCGCGGTTCCACATCCGAACGGCCTCTCGCGCCTGCTCGCCGGTGATCTCGTCGGTCTGGTGGCTGATCGCCAGGTGGCTTCCCGGTGCGACCCGCTCCACCAGGCGTCCCAGGATCCGGCGCGCCTGCTCGTCCTCCATGATGTGCCAGACCACGCCGAGCATGGTGATCGCCACCGGCCGGGACAGGTTCAACGTCCCCTGGGCCTCGTCCAGGATCTGGTCCGGGTCGTGCATGTCGGCGTCGAGATAGGCCGTCACACCCTGCGGTGTGCTGGTCAGCAGTGCGCGGGCATGCGCCAGGACGAGGGGGTCGTTGTCCACATAGACGACACGGGCCTCCGGACGCAGGCGCTGGGCCACCTCATGGGTGTTGCTGGAGGTCGGCAGGCCGGTCCCGATATCCAGGAACTGATCGATCCCCACCTCGCCCGCGAAGAACTCCACCACCCGGCTCAGGAACAGACGATCTGCGCGCGCCTGCGCCACGATATCGGGCAGCACCCTTTCGATCTCATCGGCCATTACCTTGTCGGCTTCGTAGTACTGGTGGCCTCCCAGCCAGTAGTCCCAGACACGAGCTGAATTGGCCACGTTGGGATCGAGCCCGGGAACCGATGGCAGGTGCGCCTCGAACTGTTCGTCCACGATCATCCCATCAAATCAGACAAAAGCCACAATGAGCCTAAACGACTCATCAAATCGGCGCTATGACCTTAAGCGGCCACCATCACCGTCTTGACAAAGGGTTTCAATGCGTCACACGCGCCGATCCGAACACGGCAACTACTCCCCGGCTCGACCATTGCGTCCTCGTCGGCGGATCGGCGCATTCACTAAATCATGATCGCCGTAACGGCCATTCGACAACAGCGGGCTTGCGCCGGCGCAACCCGCCACCGGACGTCTGTCCGCCACTCGACGAAAACGGATGCGGCGCCTGACCGGACGTTTCGATAGCTGCAAACTGTCCGGTTGTCGGCGGGGGAATCGACACATCCTGGAAACGCGTCGCCCGTGGGCCGATCTTCAGGTCGGGCGGCATCCGCAGGTCAAGACGCCGGTCGCGAAGGTCGGATCGTCCGGCGATCAGGACGTCAGGGCGACGATGGCCCCGACGGGAGCTCAGGTGCTCACGTGGTCGACAAGGATCGCCGCCTGGCTGTGAGGTAGGTCTTTTGTGGCGGTCAGGAGCGTCAGCGGCCCCTTCGCGGCAAGCGCGCGCAGGCGTTCCAGGGCGGCCGCGCGGGTGGGCTCCTGAAGCTCCGTTTCGTAGCGGCGCTTGAATTCGGGAAACTTGTCGGATTCGTGGCCATACCACTTGCGGAGCTCGGTAGACGGGGCGACGTCCTTTTCCCAGTGGGAAAGACGCGCGGCGTCCTTCGTCAGACCGCGTGGCCACACGCGGTCGACCAGGACGCGGGTACCGTCCTGGACGGTCGCCGGCTCGTACACTCTGCGCAGTCTCACGGTTGTCATATGTTCTCCCGCGCGGGATCAGACGGGCCGGGCGTGCTTGGCCGGACGGTATTCGGCGGCGGTACGGCGGGCGAACTCACCGGCGAGGGCGCGGCCCAGGACGTCATCGTCTGGACGGTGTTTCTCAAGGTACTCCAGGGCCTCCGCGAGTTCCCCGGTAGTCAACCTGCGGAGTGGTTTCACGGCCCAGTGGGGCGGCCATCGGTTCACGGGTGTCGGGCCTTTCGTCGAGAGTGTCCGCGCGGCGGCAGGTGCCGGATCGGCCGGTTCCCATAGGATCGCCGCGTGCATTGGTGGAGCCAGCAGGCGTGCGACGCGGCCGCGGAGGCGCAGGCTGCCGATCCGTCGCCGGGAAATCTCATGGCGGCCGCCCAGGTGCAGGCGCTGATCTCGATGGCAGAGGCATTGCACCGTATCGCGGCGGCATTGGAAGAACGGGACGAGAACGTTCCGCCTTTGATCATCCGGCCGAGATCCTGACGGGTATGAAATAACCGGTGCGCCCCGCTGGGCGCACCGGCATTCCACGCGTTCTCAGGCGTCGCTGAACGACTTGCGTTCTGCCCTGCCATTGGTGCTGGAGGCGAGGCGGGACGCCTTGGTGATGGGCGGGCGCAGCGGGCCGGTCGAAGGCTCGGCGTAGTCGGGCTCGGGTGCGGCGGCCGGTCCCTCCTCCTCGGGCACGACCCGGCGGGTCTCCTCCCGTGGGCGGTCCCGCAGCCGGCGTGCGGCCTGGCGCAGGGCACGCTCGCCCACCAGCCGCGTCAGCTCCAGCCCCCAGCAGTCCAGCTTGTCGGCGTCGGTGAGATCGTCGCGGTGGCTGAGTTCGGCGGCGAGGCCGCCGAGCCGCTGGGCCTCGGCGAGGTCGAACTCGCGCATGAGGTGGCAACACAGTTCGGCGAGCGCCGCGTGGTCGCGTTCGAACGACAGGCCGGACAGGTCGTTGTGCGACAGCCGGCTCAGCGCGCGCTTGCGTTCCAGTTCACCGTCGGCGATCCGGAGGATGCCGTTGAGCAGGGCGATCGGGCCGGTGCCGATCGCGCGCGTCTGGGCGGGGGCGAACGACATGCGCAGGATGGCGGCCGAGCCGATCCCGGCGGCCATCACCCGCACGACCACGAAGCTCGTCGGGGGCATCGTCTCCGGCAGGCCGAACGTCCAGCCCGACGCGGTCACCGCGATCAGCGCGACCACGGACGCGCTGGTGTTGACGAAGACGAACAGCAGGCCGCCCGGGGACAGCAGCGCCGCGACGGGCTTGTCGCGGTAGCGCGCGACGAGCTCGGTGGCGCCGATCGCGCCGCCGATCAGGGCGGCGAGGAACATCTCGATGATCATGATGTTCCGCCCCTATGCGCTACGGGCGTTCAGGCGGCCGAACGGGTACTCCTCGGACCGGCCGCGCCGCGAGAGCAGGGTGGGCCGCTGCCTGCCGGCCAGTTCGGCGCGCTCGACCTCCAGGAAGACCAGCAGCCATTCCGTGGGGCCGGTGGCGAGGCCGCTGTGGGTGCGCAGTGCCTGCTCACGTGCGCCGAGAAAGGTGAGCAGCCAGCCGGTCGGTCCGGCACCCCGAATTCGTGATTCCATGCGGACGACCATTTCGCAGCACGGCACCGAAGTCGACGTTCGACGCGTCAAGTTTTCTGAGATCGACAGCGAATCCGACACTCCACCGAAAACGACTGAACGATGACTCGTTATCTGTAAAACGTCTCCGGCCAACACGTTTTAGCTTTTCATTCAATAAATGCGTGAACAGTTTTACGAAGGACGTCACAAGACCGCGCGATCACCTAGAATTCCCCGAATGAACGGGCGTCCCCGGACAAACAGACCCCGGACAAACGGATCCCCGACAGACGGAGGGGCCACTCCCCCCAAAGAAGTGACCCCTCTCCCCCCGTTCCGCCGGGCCGGCCGCGGTGCCCTATACCGGGGCCCGCCTGCTCCTTGCGAAGCGGCCCGCTCCCCCCGAAGCGGCCCGCTCCCGGAGCGGCTCGCGCCGTTCGTCCGGCGGATGCGAAGAACGTAGCGAGCCCTCGACGGACGCTGCGAGGGCTTCCTACTTCTGCGTCGACGAACGGTTCGCCATGTGCGACGAACGGGGCACGCTCCGCGTTCAGGTGCCGCCGGGCATCACGGCACGCGACGCCCGGCGCGCCGCGTCCACCGTGTGCGGTCGCGCCCCGCCACATGCCACGCGGGCTCCGCATCCGCATTAGGGTCTCGGGGATGACGGTGCCGGATGGAGGAGAGCGGGCTATGACAGGGCGGGTGCGGGCCATCACGCTGGTGGGGACTCCGGTCCTGCATCAGGCGTGCCGGCCGGTCGAGGAGTTCGACGCGGCGCTCGCGGAACTGGCGGACGACATGTTCGCCAGCATGTACGCGGCGGAAGGCGTCGGACTGGCGGGCAACCAGGTCGGGGTGGATCTACGGATCTTCGTCTACGACTGCCCCGACGACGACGGGGAGCGCCACAAGGGCGTGGTGGTGAATCCCGTCCTGGAGCTTCCACCGCTGGACGAGCGGCGCCTGGACGACGGGGACGAGGGCTGCCTGTCGGTGCCGGGGCCCTACGCGAAGCTGGCCCGTCCCGACCACGCGACCGTGCACGGCTTCAACCTCCAGGGCGAGCCGGTCACCGTGGAGGGTACGGGGTTGCTGGCGCGCTGTCTCCAGCACGAGACCGACCACCTTGAGGGGAAGGTCTACATCGACCGGCTGTCGGCGAGGTCCCGCAAGAAGGTGCTGAAGGAGTACGAACGGCTCCGCGCCGAAGCAGCCGAGCAGGCCGCGGCGGAGCCCCCGTCCGGAGCTGCGGCGGAGCCCCCGCCCGGAGCCCCGCCCGAGGCAGCCCCCTCAGCCGCGCCAGACGGGCAGTAGCAGCGACGACGGATGCTCAACGTCGCGGTGGACCTCGAACCGGATGCGTTTGGACGCGACCGCCCGCGCGGCGGGCTCCCCGGTGCCGTGGTTGCGGGCGAAGCGGGGGAACGCGCCGCCCGCCAGCATGACGCGAAGCCGGTGCCCTCGATGGAAGCGGTAACCGGTCGGGTGCATCTCGATCTCGGCGCGGACGAGCCCCGGCGACGAGATCCGCACGATGCCGTCGGTGACGTTGCGGGAGACGCCCTGCCGGTCGACATCGCAGAGCCGGACGAACAGATCGCCGTGGCCGGTGCTCGTCCGGACGTGGATCGTCGCCGACACGGGGCCGATCAGGTCGAGGTCGCGGTCGAGGGGAGCGCCGGTGAGGACGGCGACGTCAGCGCGCGCCTCGATCCGGCCGTTGTCCCGCTGGCCGCCCCTGCCCGGTGAGAGGAGGGGGCCGCCCGCGTTCGGCGTGGGGTCGAGCGCGTCGTAGGTGAAGGCGGCGGGCTCGGCGTCGGATGGTCCGTCCCAGGTCAGGCCGTGGGACAGGAAGAGCGGGGTCGGCTCGGTCCCGGGCGGCGGCCACTGTTCGAAGTCGAGCCAGCGGCCCGACCTCTGGAGGTGCAGCCGGACGGGTGCCCGGCGCAGCGCCGCGGTGTCCCCGCCCAGGTGCGCGTCCAGCCAGGAGACCTGGTCGGCGAGGACGGCGCGCAGGGCCTTCGCGTCATGTCCCCAGGGACCGATGGTGATGCGGGCCTGGCGGCCGGCGGCGTGCAGGGCGCGGAAGTCGCGGAGCTGGCCGCGTAGGAACAGGTCCCACCAGCCGGTGACCATGCTGGCGGGCGCGGTGGTGGCGGCGACGTGGGCGCTGTGGTCGGTCGCCTCCCAGAACGCGATCCGCTCGGCGTTCGCGGTGACCTCGCGCAGGAAGGGCTCGGGCCGTCCGATCGCGGCGGTGTCGGCCTCACCGACCGGCAGGTGCCGCATCGCGCGCCGCACGCGCCGGTCGTGCAGCGGCCGCCGGCCGTCCCGCGCTCCCTGGCCCGGTTGCCCGCGCTGGTCCTCTCGGCCGCGCTGGTCCTCTCCGCCGCGCCGGCCCCCTCTGCCGCGCCGGCCTCCCCGGGTGCCCATCAGGGACGACCACACGAGCGTGTTGTGCAAGGCCAGCGCGCCGCCCGGGTAGAAGGAGCTGACGAACTCGGACGCGGTGATGCCGAGTCCCATCGCCTCCAGGGGCGGGTCCGCGTAGGGCGCGACCGCCCACTGGGTGAAGCCCAGGTAGCTGGCGCCGACCGTCGCGACCCGGCCGTCGCACCATGGCTGGGCGCGCAGCCAGGCGAGCGTGGCGAGCCCGTCGTCGCGCTCGTCGTGGAAGGCGCGGAACTCGCCGCCGGACCCGCCCACCCCGCGCACGTCCTGCACGACGACCTGGAAGCCGCGCCTGGCGAGCACGCGAGCGAACAGCCGCACGAGCGCCTGGCCTTTGCCATACGGAGTGCGTATCAGGACGGCGGGCAGCGGACCGCCGCCGCGCGGACGGTGCACGTCAGCGAGGAGCGTGACCCCGTCCGGCATCGGGACACCCAGATCGCGTGCGACGCCGATGGGCGGCGTCGTAGCGTGCACCGGGAGCCCGGGCAGGCCGAGGATCCGGTCGGTGAGGCGGCCCAGAACGGTCATCGAATTTCCTCCGCGTGTTCGAACACCCACGTTAGGCTGCGAAGAGTGATCTCGGTGCTGGACGCCCCCTCCAACCTCGGGCTGCGGCCACCGCGCGAGGGGCATGAGCCCGGCGTGCGCGGCCTCGCCCAAGCGCTGCGCGGTCACGGGATCGCCGGTCGGTTGGACGCCGAGGACGCCGGGCGGGTCGATCCGCCGCCCTACGTGTTCGGCCCCGACCACACCACCGGCTACCTGAACGGTCCCGCCCTGGCGGGGTATTCGGTGCGGCTCGCGGCACGGGTCGGCGACCTCCTGGACGCGGACCGCTTCCCTCTCGTGCTGGGCGGCGATTGCAGCATCCTGCTCGGGCCGATGCTGGCGCTGCGCGCCCGCGGCACGTACGGGCTGGCGCATCTGGACGGGCACGACGACTACTCGCCGCGCCTCGACCCGGACGCCCACGCGGGGCGGCTGACGGCGGGCGGGCTCGCGCTCGGCCTCGCCACCGGCCACGGCCCGGACGCGCTCACCGACCATGACGGGCTGCGCCCCTATGTCGCCGAGGAGCACGTCGCGCACATCGGCGTCCAGCGGGAGCCGGAAGACCACGAGGACTCCGATCTCGCGGCCTTCGACACCTCGCGCATCGCCCGTTTTCCGATCGAGTACGTCCGCGAGCACGGTGCCGGCGCGGCGGCGCGGGCGGCGCGGGCGCATCTGGAGGACGCGCCGATCGAGGGTTTCTGGGTCCATCTGGACGCCGACATCCTCGACAGGTCGGTCATGCCGGCGGTCGACTCGCCGAATCCGGACGGGCTGTCGTTCGCGGAGCTGACCTCCGTCCTGACGACGCTGCTGGCGAGCCCTCGCGCGACCGGCCTGCACGTCGGCATCTACGATCCCGAACTCGACCCGGACGGCACGGCGGGCGCCGCCCTGACCGCCGCGGTCGCCGACGCGTTCCCCTGAGGTGTCCACCGACCTGCACCTCGTCTCCAGCGCGGCGATCGGGGCCGGGGAGATCCGCGACCTGGTCGTGTCGCTGGGCGGGGAGCATCAGCCGACGGCGGGTGCACCGGATGTCGCGGTCCTCGTGCGCGGTGACGGCGCCGTGGTCGTGTACCCGTTCCCGCCGGACGAGCCGATCCGCGGCGCAGCCTTCCGGCGGGAGTGCGAACAGGCCCTCGGCGCACCACCGCGCACAAGGATCATGCTGGAGATACTGCGGGAGCGGGAGAGCGAGTGGCTCGCGGCGGAGATCGTGCTGGCCGCCGCCGACCGCTGGCCGCTCGCCATCCGCGACTTCGGGGAGGTCGTCATCACCGTCCCGGAACTGCACCGGCGGCTGTCGCAGCGCCGGTCGGGCTTCTTCCAGCCGGAGGGCCGCCACGACCCCGCCCCCGCCGTGCAGCACCGTGCCCGAGCGGCCGAGGCGACGCTGCTGCTGCCGGGCGACGTCACGCCCGAGCGGTTCGTGCGGGTCGTCCACTCCCTCGGTGGACGGCTCGTCCCGGACGTTCGCACCGACGCCGTGTTAGAACGCGCCGGGGCGTCGGTGTGGGTCCACCTCCAGTCGCCGGGCGCCGCATCCGTGGACGCGTCCGGCGCGGCGCTCCACCGTGCGGTCATGGGTCCGCCGCCCTACAACTCGGTGGTGTTGGAGATCTTCGAGGGCGCTGGTTCGCAGTTTCTCGCCGCGGAGCTGGTGGAGGCGGCTGCGGCGCACTGGCCGCTGATGGTGCGGGGCGGGTCGGGGCAGGCGATGACGGTGGACGACGTCCGCGCCCGTGTGGCGATGGGCGCCACGGACGTCTTCGACCCCTAACCGGAGATGCCGGGCTCGTCGGCGAGGTAGGGCGGTGCGGGCTCGTACTGGATGTAGCGGCGAACCGCGCGCGCGTGGTCGCGTCCGTGGAGGCGTCCGATCAGCCACAGCGCCATGTCGATGCCCGCCGACACGCCCTGGCTGGTGACGAGATTCCCGTCCACGACATAGCGGGCGTCGCGGACGACGGTCACGCCACCGAGTGACTCAAGGGCGTCCTCGGAGGCCCAATGTGTGGCGACGCGCCGCCCCTTGGCGACGCCCGCCGCGTGGAGCAGGAACGCGCCGGTGCACACGCTCGTCACCCACCCGGTCCGCTCGGCGGTCCTGGCGATCCAGCCCGTCACCACGGAGTTCGACGGCTGCGTCTCACGCGCACCTCGGCCGCCGGGGACGAGCAGCACGTCCAGTTCCGGATGGTCGTCCAGCGTGTGGTCGGGCAGGACGCGCATGCCCTTGGCGCACCGGACGGGCCCGGACCGCTCCGCGAGCAGCACCGCCTTGTCAGCCGGCACCGCCCTGTCAGCCGGCACCGCCTTGTCAGCCGGCACCGCCCTGTCAGCCGGCACCGCCTTGTCAGCCGGCGCAGCTCCGTCGCCCTGGTCCCGCACCATCGCCGACGCCGTGAACACCTCCCACGGGCCCACGAAGTCGAGTTCCTCTGCGTCGTCGAAGACCAATAGCCCGTACGTGGTCATGCGAACTCCCTCATTCCTCGGAAACGGTCTCGGTAGTCGGACGGGGCGACGCCGACCTGCCGGTGGAAGGCGCGGCGCAGGGTCTCGCCCGTCCCGAAGCCGAGTCGCCGGGCCAGCGTCTCGACGGGCTCGTCCCCCTCCGCGAGCGCCCGCCGCGCCGCCTCCACCCGTACCCGCTCGACGTACGCGGCAGGCGGGACGCCCAGCTCGGCGGTGAACCGGCGTTGCAGGTGCCGCGCGCTGAGCCCCGAGCGGCCGGCGAGGTCGGCGATGCTGTGCCGCGCGCCCGGGTCGGTCTGGATCGCCGACACCGCCGCCCGGATCGGGTCGGACGAAGGCTGCGCCGACCACAGCGGAACGCTGAACTGCGATTGGCTGCCGGGACGTCGCAGGAACATCACCAGCTCCCGCGCCACCGCGTGCGCCACGTCCCGGCCGTGGTCGTTCTCCACCAGGGCGAGCGCGAGGTCCATCCCGGCGGTGACCCCGGCGGACGTCCAGAACCGCCCGTCCCTGATGTAGATCGGGTCGCAGTCGACGGTCAGCCGCGGATACTCGTCCCTGAGCTGCCGTTCGCGTCCCCAGTGCGTGGTGACGCGGCGACCGTCCAGCAGCCCGGCGTCGGCCAGCAGCAGCACCCCGCTGCACACCGACGTGACGCGCCGCGCGGTCGCCGCCGCGGCGGCGACCCAACCGGCGAGCGCGGTGTCGTCCCGTGCGCGGTCCACCCCCGTCCCACCAATGATCATGAGGGTGTCGACGCTGCCGGGCGGCACGTCCCGGACCCCGTGCGAGGCGTGCACGGGCAGCCCGCTGCTCGCCCGGACGAGACCCGCCTCGGACGCCACGACCAGGCACTCATAGCGCCCGGTGTAGTGGAACACCTCGTGCGGCCCCGCCAGGTCGAGCGACTGGAACCCCTCATAGATCACGAACGCGACGCGCTGCATGCCTCCAGGCTGACCGCCCGCCGCTCATGGCGTCAACGACCAGTACCCCACAGATCACGTCATATTCACGGCAATCCCGGCTCAAGGGACTCGCCCGACGACTCGCCCTCCGGCTTTTCACTCAGCTCGTTCCACGCTCACGCGAATTCGGACTTGACACCGCCTGGGCCGCTATGGCTAACTCTGATGCATGAAGCTTTGATTCTTCTCCGGTTGAGCCGCCCTCCGGGCCGCTCCCGCACTCTCAGCGCCACAGGCAAACCCTGAACACTGCTCGCCGGCACCCCCTGCGACCAGTGTCGTCGGGCTGCGCCGGCGCACTCTTCTTTCCTTTTATCGGCCTTTCCACGGCTGAATTCACACGTGCCCGGAGGTGGTTTGTTTATGCGTGCCATTAACAACGAGTCCGATCCCTTCGCCAAATCCCGCAAGAAGGGCAAGCGAAAGAACCAGGACATCAGGTCGGCGAATCTCGCGACCAGCCGGCGCAACGCCCGGCAGATGCCGACCCGGCAGCTCAACCGGGGTCGCTGACCGGTTCCCGGCCCCGGCCTTCCACGGCCGGGGCCGGGAACTCCGCCCACACCACCGTGCGCGGACCGTCCGTCCGGTACCCCCACCGCGACGCCAGCCCCGCCACGATCCGCATCCCGCGCCCGGTCTCCGCACCGACCTCGGCCTTGACGAACGGCCGCCCGCCGGCCGCCCCGTCGTCGGTGACCTCCAGCCGGTAGCAGTCCGGCCCCGCCGCGAGCACGACCCTCACCCGTCCGCCCTCCAGCCCGGACGCCGTGTGCGTGATCGCGTTCGCGACCGTCTCGCTCACCACCATCACCAGATCGTCCAGCCGCTCGTACCCGCTCGCCAGCTCCCGGACGAAGCCCCGCGCGTACGCGACCGACCGCCGTACCCCCGGCAAGGTCACCTCGCCGAGCACCCCCGGCCCACCCACGGCACCGCCTCCCCGCCGCCCGGTACACCCGGCGACGAGTCGGGGCACGTTCTCGACACCCACGGCGACGGCCCCCTCCATCCCGGAAAGCCACACGTCACCAGGCTGTACGGCAGGAGCCCCGTACACCGTTCACGCCCTCGCGAACGTTCTCCCGCGCCGCACCGTCCGCTCTACGGACCGCCACGTGGCAGACGCCGCCCGGCCTCTGCCCGGCCTCTACCGAGCCACCCGGCCTCAGCTCAACCGCGGGGTTCGACCGCGCCCCGGGGAGCCTCGATCCGGACGGGCGCGCCGTAGTCGAAGCCGAGCCGCTCCTTCCCGTCCACCAGCGCGACGGGCCGCGCGTCGCCGGACGCCGCCAGGTACAGCTTCTTGCCCGGCGAGCCCGCGAACCCGATGACGCGGACGGCCTTCCCCTCGAACGTCGCCGCGCGTCCCGGTGGCTGCATGCCGTCGAAGGCGGTGACCAGGATCGCGTCGATGCCGATCAGCCTGCCGACGAGCTCGCCCCCCGGCCGGCGCCAGCATCCCCCACCGGTCGCCCACCCGCCCGGCGACCTCGGCCATCCCGGTACGGAACTCCCCGGTCAGGGTGTCAGGGCTTGACCGCGACGCCGCAGTAGTGCGCGACCGCGGGCGGCTCCCCGAACACAGGGGACTCGACGCGCCACCGCGAGCACGGCACGATTCCCGGCTCCAGCAGTTCCATTCCCTCGAAGAACGGCGCGAGCCGCACGGCCGTCCGCAATACCATCGGCGGTGTGCCGTGCTCGTTCCAGTACTCCACCGAGGCACGGGCCGCCTCGGCGTTGATCTCGTCCGTCCCATGGCTGAGAACCAAATGACTCCCGGACGGTACCGCGTCCACGAGCGTCCTCACCACGTCATAGGCCTTTCGGTCATCCAGAACGAACTGGACTATGGCCAGCAGCGTCAACGCGACGGGACGGGATAAGTCCAGCGTCCGTGCTGCGCTTTCGAGGATCGCCTCCGGATCGTGCACGTCCCCGGCGACGAAGTCCGTCGCCCCCTCCCGCGTACCGCTGAGCAGGGCCCGCCCGTGGCTGAGGACCAGCGGGTCATTGTCGACATAGACGACCTTGCTCGCGGGATTGGACCGCTGAGCCACCTCATGCGTGTTGTCCACGGTGGGCAGGCCCGTCCCGATGTCGAGGAACTGATCGATGCCCCATTCGCCGGCCAGGTGGCGCACCGCTCGCCCGAGGAACACCCGATCCGCCCTGGCCGACAGGACGATGCCGGGGAACACGTCCCGTATCTGCTCGCCGGCCGCCCGGTCGACCGGATAGTTGTCCTTCCCGCCCAGCCAGTAGTTCCAGATCCGCGCCGAATGCGGTACCGAGGAATCGATCCGCGCCCCGTCATCGCTCATCCGTCCATGCTGCCGCATCCCGCTCTTTCGCCTACTCACCCCCATCGCCGGCGAATCCGCCTTCCCTTCCTATTTACCCGGCTTTATGAAACTCCCAGGAGATCAACTCGGGGTGGCTCCGCGCCTGCCACCTCCTCAGACACCCCGCCGCGGCAGTCCGGTTCGCGTGATCAGCGTGATCGTCTCATTCGCGGCGGCAGATTTGCACTGTCTCACCAACAGCGTCCGGCGCACGCCCGTCGTTGCTCACGTCTTACGAAGACCACTCCGCGCCGCGCGTGCGAATCTTTGACAGGTCAACCACTTTTCATCCCGATCCGAAGGGAGGGCGTCCACATCGACTGCACATCGGCACGGAATCAGGCCCGGATTCAGAACCAGAAAGGTTCGGAATCGCGCCCACCAGGTCAGGACCGAATCGCCGGTGACTCCGCCGAGCGGTCGCCGCGCTCGGCATCCGCGTCGCGGCACTCGCCCTGCCGGCTCCCGCGCAGGCTGGCACCGGAGACCCCTCGAACACCACGCGGGCGGAACCGGCCCTCCTAGGCGATCCGGATGGTGTGTGCACCGGCGTTGAACTCTGTCCGTCCAAGAACCACCGTGTGAGACTTCGCCCCTCACGAAGTCCAAGGCAGCCGATCCGTCCACCGGGTCGGCTGCCTTGCTGTCGCCCGCCCGACACCCCGTTCTCGGCCGTCATCGAGATCATCGACGGTCAGATGACACGGCCACAGATCATCGACACCGCTCACCAGGCAGGGATCAGGCCCACGGGTCGAGTGCCTGCTTCCCGCTGGTGAGCCGATCCTCGATCCGCCGCAGAAGGGCCGGGCCGTCCGCCAGGCCGTGCACGGTCGGCCGCCCCGGCGGGTAGACGCCCTGGGCGATCAGGCTCAGCAACTCCGCCATCAACTGCTGGTAGAAAGCCGGCACGGCGCTGGCGAGCGCACGGATGTGAAGGCCGATGACATGCACCTGGTGGTCGAACACCAGGTCGTGCGTGCTCAGGGTCGCATCTCCCGAGGCAGCACCGAAGACCACGATCCTTCCGGTGACGCGACGTGTCACCGACAGGCTGGTGGCGAAGGTCGATCTGCCCACCGACTCCAGGACGAGGTCCACGCCTCCGGTGCGGCGCATGATCTCCTCTGCCAGGTCGGCCCGCGAGCCGTCCAGGACGTCCTCGACGCCGAGCGCCCGGATCGTGGCGTGCTTCGTGGGTGCGGCGCTGGCGATCACGCGCGCCCCGTGGTGAACGGCCAGCCGCACGGCCGCCTGGCCGACGCCTCCGGCCGCCGCGTGGACGAGCACCACGGCGCCGGGACGGATGTCCCCCAGCTTCAACGCGGCCAACGCCGTCGCCCAGTTGAGGACGATCCCGAGCGATTCCGCGTCACTCCACCCGTCCGGCACCGGAAGGACGCCAGCGGCGGGCATCGTCATGTACTCCGCGAAGGCACCGCGGCCCACCCCGACCACATGGCTGCCCACTCGCGGTGGCGCGGTGACCTCCTCCCCGATCGCCACGATCTCGCCGGCGGCCTCGAACCCCGCGATGTAAGGCGCGGCTGGGCCGCCACCGTAAGTTCCCTGCGTCTGCATCACGTCGGCGTAGTTGACCCCTGCCGCCGTGACCCGAACGAGGAGCTCACCCGGCGCCGGGACAGGACGCGGAGCATCGTCGACCAGGGTCAGGTCCGAGGGTCCGCGTCGAGAGGTCTGCACCAGGGCCCGCATGGTCGGGGCCGCTTCCGTGGTCGTCACGTCCATGAGGCGAAGGTAGGACCCTCACGCATGTGTCAGGGTCAAGCCGACGCGGGCGGGCGGGCGCGTCCGAGGTAGGTGTCGAGGGCCGATCGCTGCGCCTCAAGGCTCGCGATCTGCGCGGCCAGCCGGTCTCGATACCGCTCCACCTCGGCGAGGAATTCCTCGCAGGACGACGATCGCGGCCCGTCGGATCCGTCGCTCGGGCCCGGCAGGGCAGCGCGGATCAGCCGCACCGGCAGTCCAGCCTTCAGAAGCGAACGGATGTGCAGCACCGTGCCGATGGTTGAGGGGCAGTAGTCCCGATATCCGTTCGCCCGACGGCCGGGGGTGATCAGCCCTTCTTCTTCGTAGTGCCGCAAAGCCCTGACACTCGCACCGCTCACCGCGGAAGCCTGTCCTATCCTCACACGAGCATGAACGCCATAGCCGCGAGGACTCTTCCCGGTGACATACCGATGTGGCGGCGGCCAACGCCGGTCCTGTCTTACCTGAACAAGGGAACTTCACGCCCCGTCCCGCCACTGACCATGATCTCCACGGCATGATCGATCACAACTTTCCGTGTCCGGATTGGGCCATCGCAACCACGAGTCGGACCCACTTCCCGCTGATTTCCGCTGGCACGACGGGTCCAACGCTGCGGCCGCGCCTTGGTCGGGACGATGACCCGGTGATCTTCCGAGTCTTGAGAAAACGCGTGTGCATTCCACGCCGGTGGGACCGACACTGGGAAGTATGAGGGGTACGGGGGATCGTTTATATCGGCAAATATGTACGGTATTGGTGCCAGGTGCCGGGCTTGAAGAGATAGGGGCGGCGCTTTCCAAGGTGATCACGTCAGTGGTCCCGCATGAGGCGTTGCGATTCGGAGTGATGAATCCGTCGCTGGGAGCGGGCGTCACCGGGGTGGCGTTCTGGCACGGGTACGGGCCCGATCTCGGGCGTCAGGTGATGAGCGTCGACAGCAGGGGAATGGACGATCTGCGGGGCCTGGCCGGTCTGGCGCGGCAGCCGGTGCCGGTGGCGGTGACGGACCGGATGCGCCGTGCGGACGCGCCCGATCGATTGTTCGCCGAGTACGGGGTGGGCGAGGAACTGCGCTTCGTGTTGCGCGACTCGCGCGGGGTGTGGGGGCTGCTCTGCCTGACCAGGGCGGCCGGTGCCCGGCCGTTCGACATGGACGACCGGTACCGGATCGCCGAGGCCGGGCCGCCGCTGATCGCCGCAGTGCGCCGTTACATGACCGCGGGGCCCGTCGTTCCCTCAGCGCGGCAGTCAGCGCCGGGAATGCTCGTCATCACCCCGGACGGCAAGATCAAGTCGAGGACGCCCCAGGCCGGACGGTGGCTGGACCCGATGATCGCCCAGCACGCGATACCGGACTGGCTCGTCGAGGTCTCCGTCGCCGCCCTGGCGTTCGAGGCACGCGAGCACGGCCGCGACCCGCGGGCGCGCTATCCGCGGATGTGCATCCCGTCCATGGGGAACGGCGGGTGGACTTCGATCGAGGCGCAGCCGCTCGGCGACGACGGGCACGTCGCGATCGTGATCCAGCGTGCGACCGGCGCGCTGCTGCTCCCGACGTTCTGCGACTGGTACCAGATCACCGCACGCGAACGGCAGATCATCCACTACCTGCACGACGGCTCCGCGACCAAGCAGATCGCCCGCCATCTCGATCTGTCGGTGCACACAGTCAACGACCATCTCAAGGCGATCTTCCGCAAGACCGGCGCCTGCGGACGGCACGACCTGATGGCGGCCATCACCGCGTGACGCCCGCACGCGGCCGATCTTCCAGCCCCGGCCCATCGCCTCGGTGTACCCGCCCCGCGCACACCGGAGCCGTGGGCCCGCATGTTCACTCCGGAGGCGGTCGCAAGGCGCCCTTCACCGCCACCACGGCGTCCATGGGATGGTCGGCCTCGCACAGCCAGATGCCGTTCGCCCAACTGAACCACCATTGGTCATTGTCACTGGCTCGCCTGCGGCACTCCAGCACCACGCCTTTGCTGTCCGGGTCGTGCGTGACGTGGAGACGTCCGTCCACGATCTCGGCCGTGAGCCTCTGGCCGCGCAGCGTCCCGGCCAGGCTCGCCAGCCGCCCGGCACCGCCCGGGCCGATCACCTGCTCCGCGTCGGTCTCACGCGGCCACTCCAAGAACCCCACTGTGAACCCCCCACGCCGTGATCACACACTGTGCTTCTTCTACCACGCTAGGTACGAGGTCGTGGGGCCGGCCACGAGTGTGGCGAAGTGTGGCACGCGACTTCACACGAGGGTGTCCCGCACCCTGGTGATCAGCTCGCGAGCGGCCGCGCCGTGTGCGGCCGGCTGGGCCAGTTCTTCGAACGCCGAGGCGTACAAGGCGATCTCGGCGGGCTGCGTGATGGTCAGCCATCCGGAGACGGTCTCCACCGACACGCGTTCCTTGTCGAACATCCAGAAGCCCTCGACCGGCCAGAGCCTGCGTTCGGCGTCCGCCGGGATCACACCGAAGGAGACCGTGGGCAACCGCGTGATCCGCAGGAGGTGGGCGAGTTGGTCTGCGAGCACCTCGGCCCCGCCGAGGCGGCTCCACAGGGCGGACTCCTCCACCAGGAAGGCGAACCGGTGATCGCCTTCCCGCAGGACGCGCTGCCGGGCGATGCGAGCGTCCACCGCGTCGTCGAGGTCGGCGGTGGGACTGTTGCGAAACGAGCCGACCGTGGTGAGGACCGCTCGTACATAGCCGGGCGTCTGTAGGAGGCCAGGCATGACCCCCGGCTCGTAGATCCGGAAAAGGCGAGTCCGCTCGTACAGACCCATCCGGGACTCTTGGAGGCGCCGAAGCCCGGACCGCTGGAGCCGCCGCCACTCGATGAACGCACCCTCCACGGCGCGGAGCGCGGCGATGAGGTCGGCGGTCTGCTCCTCGGCCCCGCACATCCGGCACCAGATCTGGACGTCCTGGCTGCTCGGAGCGCGCGCCGCATGCTCGATCTTGCTGACCTTGGTGCGGTGCCAGCCGGCCTGGGCCGCGAGGGCCCGACCGGTCAGGCCCGCGTCGAGGCGGAGTTCGCGAAGGCGATCGGCCAGTGCCCGGCGGGCCTGCTGGGCGCTGGACGAGGGTGAGGTGGTGGACATGACGGGGTGCTGGGGCGGATCACGCCGGCAGGTAGTCCGCGTGATCGACCCCGCGTTCCCACACCGCCTCGAACGCCGACGAGCACGTCGTGATCAGGAATGTGTCGGTGGTCGTCTCCTGCTGGAGCGTCCGGCCGTCCCCGTCGAAGTGGTTCCACAGAACCAGCTCGCCGTCGAACAGCCAGAAATCGTTGCCGGGCAGGCACAGGCCGGAGGCCTGACGTCGGGGCAGCCAGCGCACCTGCTCACCCGCGTACACGTTGGTGAACGTGCCGTCGTACTCGAACCGGATGTACTGGCTCACCGGTTCGGAGACGATGCGGGCCCGCCGGATCTGAACCCCGCGGCCCGTCACCTCCTGGACGAGGGTGAGCCACGGCCGCCACCACGAAGCCGGGTCGGCCGGATCGTCCCGGTGTCCTACCTTCCAACCCTCGAAATCCTCGTCCTCCCCGTCCACGGTATAGACGTCGCGCATCTCGAGGTGGACGGCGGTGAATTGCGCCGACCGGAGGAGTTTAGCGGGCGTCGGGACTGTCGTCATTCATCAGCTCCTTGAGCAAGGGGAGGATGCTGCCCGGAATCCGCACTATCGCCTCGTTCACCGGGACGTGATCACGATGGGAAGTCGCCAGGAGTTCAGCCAGCACCGCCGGGTCGCCCTCCTCCTTCCACCCCTGCACCAAGACGCTTCCATCGGCATCGTCATGCCAGAGTGAGGGCGAGTCGCCGTCCTTGCTGTCCGGGGACTTGCCCAGAAAACGTAGCGCCATGACGGCCTCCCTGGTCGGGGATGTGCCTACATCTGGCCCACCCGATGTCCAACACCATCCCCTCCGCTCCAGGGCCCATCAAGACATCGAACCCGGCGCCCATCGTGGCCCCTGACTATGCACCCCTTAGGGGCCTTGTGCCTGCCGTGGGCGAATTATGGGACTATCCGGTTGAGTCGCTAGAGGTGTCTCTTTCTGCCGTGGACGGCTCCGCTCACGAAAAGGTGATCCAGCGTGCAGAGCTCCCTGGAGACCCGGGCAGGCGGCGCAGGGGAATCACTGCCACTACCGGTGTCGCGATCTCCATTTCCGCCTCTCCCGCCCAACTCTTGTGATCTTTCCTGCGGCCTCCCGGCGAGAAGGGCGGGAGTATCTGCAATCCCTAGCAAATCGCCTTGACAGCTCCAAGGATCAGATAGGTGGTGTTCCGCTCGTTTCAACGGCGTTACGCCACGTGCACCGGACGGACGGGGTGATCAACGGCAAGGACCGCTCACTCCAACGGGCAGCCTCGAACCTTGCCAGGAGCACCTCACAGATCTTGTTTTGGCGAGATCACGGACGAGCAGCGAGCCCGCCTGAATGCACGGCTGGGCGTGGCGCTCTCCCGAAAATCCTCATCACATTGCGCCCCTCGTGACGTCGGCCCGGCTCGACTTCCGCCGCATGACCGCCTCACGGACCCGGCTCCCGCCACTGTGGCGGGGGGCGGACGCCTGAAGTCCCGGCGTGAGCGGGGATTCATCGGGTGGCCGGGTCTGGTGTCGTTCGGCATGGCCACGGCTCGTCCATCAGGTGCGACTGGTGTCGATGACGCAGAAGCGGTTGCCCTCGGGATCGGCGAGCACGACGAAGTCGGCGTCCTCGGGATAAAGGTCCCAGGCGACGCGCCGAGCGCCCAGAGACACCAGCCGCTCGACTTCGGCGGCCTGGTCGGCCGCGTCCCCGGCGTACAGGTCCAGGTGGGTCCGCGGATGTTCCTGGGCCGGCGTCTCGCTGAGGCCGAGCGATAGCTGGGCCCCCGCCCCGTCCTTCGGCACGAGCACCACCCAATCCTCTTCCATCTCCTCCCGCGGGACGTATCCCAGGGCCTCCATCCAGAAGGCGGCCGCACGCGGCACATCCGAGACACCCAGCACCACGGATCCGATCCTCAGCATGCGTCGATTCTGGCGGAGACAACCGACAGGCACTACGCCTCCCACGGCCGGGCCAATCAATCGGAACGGTGAACGGCGTGTCGGGTGCGGCGCGGCCACGGGGGCGCGGGCGCGGAGTGATCCATCGTGTCCAGGGTGGACCGGCCGTCACGGTGGCGATCATTCGCCACATGGGCGTTCTGTACGTTTTTATCCTGGTTTCATGGTCGCGTTGACTTCCCGGGAGACGGAACTGTGGCGGGTCTGGACGAGTGCTGCCGAGATCGTCCGGGCACGGGTGGCCGACGACATCGCGCGGGCGACCGGGTTGTCCGGTCCCGATTTCGGAGTGCTGTCCCGGATGGCGGAGTTGGGGGGCGGACGGCTGCGGCAGAACGAGTTGGCCGCGTCGATGGGATGGCACCGCAGCCGGCTTTCGCACCATCTGACCCGGATGGCGCGGCGGGGCCTCGTCGTCCGGGTGGAGGTGGACGGCGGTGTGGACGTCGTCGCGACCGATCGCGGGGACGAGTTGCACGCCGCCGCCCGTCCCGTCCACGCCGAGGCGGTGCGCCGCCACCTGCTGGACGCGATCCCGCCCGAACTGCGCGACGACATGCGTGAACTCCTCGGCCGGCTGGCGGACCCGGGGGCAGGGGACCCGGTCGGCTCCGCTGAGGGGCTCGTCCGGGAGGGCGGGAACGGTCATGCGGAAGGAGATCAGGCCGAAGGACGGGTTGTGGACGGCCGCCGCCCGGTCAGTCCCGCCCGCGCGAACGGTGGCCACCTTCCGCGTTCGGCCACCGCTGACGGTGACCTTTGACGCCGATGGCACGGCCTAGCCGGGGGCTTGGCACGCCTCGGGCAAGGGCGGCGAGGGCTTGGCCGGCGGCTCCGACGGGCCGCCCGGAGACGCTGCGGACCAGGGCGAACGCGGCGCGGTCCCATCCCGGATGACAAGGTCAACGGGCTGATCATCGGGGATGCCCGGACATGCCCGCGCCTGTACGCGCGGAATTCTCGCCACTACGCTGAGTCATGGACGATCACCATCGGTGAGGCCGGATCGTCCGGGACACGGGGGATCGGTGTGCGTTCGGAGACGGCGGACGGGTGGCGCGGGCGGGCCCGCCAGTGGCACGCGCGCCTGTTCCTGTCCGTGCGCGGCCGGGCGACCACCATCACGGTGGCCGTCTCGGCGCTGATCCTGCTGCTCGCCCTCACCCTCGGGATGCTCCTCGCCCGCGACTGGGCGGAGAACAACGTGGAGGAGACCGCGGAGCGGACCGTCGAGCGGGTCGCGTTCGACCTCGTCAGCGGGCAACCGGCGAAGGCGCTCGACCCTCGCCCCGGCGAGTCGCCGATCGTCCAGATCGTCAGCCGGGACGGCCGGCGCGTGCTGGCGGCCAGCGAGGAGGTCATCGGCCGGCCGCCGCTCGCCCCCACCGACCTGACGTCCGGTGAGCTGCTCATCGACCGCAAGAGCTGCCCGTCCGTCCTGGACGAGTGCGTGTGGATCTTCGGCATGCGGCTGCGGACGTCCGCCTACGGGGACGGGGTGATGGTCACCGCCGCGTCCCCGTTGCCGACGCTGGCGAGCGCGTGGCTGCTGCCGGTGGCGATGGCGGTGATCCTGGTGGCGCTGCTCTCCCTGATCGCCTGGTGGACGTGGCACACGGTCGGCCGGGCACTGGCCCCGGTCGACGGCATCCGCAGCGAGCTGGCGCACCTCAGCGCCCGTGCCCTCGACCAGCGGGTGACGAACCCGCGCACCGGCGGGGAGATCCAGGATCTCGCCGAGACGGTCAACGAGACCCTCGACCGGCTGGAGGAGGCGACGAACCGGGAGCGCCGCTTCATCTCCGACGCCTCCCACGACCTGCGCAACCCGATCGCCGGCCTGCACACCCGGCTGGAGGTCGCGCTGGAGGAACCCGGCGACGAGAACTGGCGGACGGCGGTCCGCGCGGCGTTGCACGACGTGGAGCGGCTGAATGAGATCGTCATCGACCTGCTGGAGCAGTCCCGGCTCGACTCCCGCGTCCCCCAGCCGGTCGAGCGGGTCGACCTCGCCGAGCTGGCCCGGCGGGAGCTGGAGCGCCGTCCGGAAGGCGTCCCGATCACGACCCGGCTGGAGCCCGGCGTGATCGTCCGGGCGAACCCGGTCCGGCTGAGCCGGCTGCTCGGGAACCTGTTGAGCAACGCCGAACGGCACGCCGCGTCGGCGATCGAGGTGATCGTCACGCGGGAGTGCGGGGAGGCGGTGGTGGTGGTCGCCGACGACGGCGACGGCATTCCGAAGGAGTCGCGGGAGCGGGTCTTCGAACGTTTCGCCCGGCTGCCGGACTCCCGCCGCCGCGACCCGGAGGGCACCGGGCTCGGCCTGCCCATCGCCCGGGAGATCGCGCGGATCTACGGCGGCTCCCTGTCCATCGCCGACAGCTGCGAGGGCGCCCGGTTCGTCGTGCGCCTTCCCCTGGCCTCCGCGGATGCGTCCTGAGGACGTCACGTGAGGACGCGATGGAGCGCGGCGACCAGCTCACCTCACCCCGTAGCTCGTCGGAAACGGCAGCACCAGGTCGGCGCCCGCCGCCTGCACCTGTGCGACCGTCCTGATCGTCTGCGTGGACGAGTCGGGCCGGGTGGGGAGAACGGCACGAGGACGCCTGAACTGGGGAGGTCAGGGCGCGGGGGTGCGGATGGCCTCGATGACGCTGGAGAGGCCGTTTCCGCCGTGGCCCATGTTCACCGCACGCCAGAAGAGGTCCTTCAGGGCGGCCGGGCCCCGGGTGTCGATTCCGGCCTCGCGGCTGGCCTCCACGATGTGGTCGGCGCCGATCGCCTGCATCAGCAGGGTGTTGGCGTCGCCTGGGGAGAGGCCGGAGTCGACCTCGTCGGTGATGACGCGCATGTACCCCATCGGTCCCTGCTCGGCCAGGCTCGCGATGGACATGGTGGCGAACGGATGGAACTGCTCGGCCGACACACCCGCCGTGCCCAGGAGGGCAAGCCCGTGCATGTAGGCCGTGAGCGTGGACCAGAACAGGTACAGCTGGGCCTGGTAGTACAGCATTGACAGACCCACGTCCGTGCCGATGAATGTGGTGTCGCCCAACTCGCGGAGGGTTTCACGGTGCCGGTCCAGGGTCGTCTCCTGTCCGCTGTAGAAGACGTACGATCCGGGCTTTCCGATGGCCGGCGGCGGCACCATGATGCCTCCGGTCAACAGTTCCGCCCCATGCCCGGAGGCCCACTCGCCCGCGCGGCGCAACTCGTCCGGGCTGCCTGAACTGAGGTTGGCGAGGACACGGCCCTTCAGTGCGTGGGTCTCGCCACCGAGCGAGTCGTACATGGCCTTGTAGTCGGTCTGGCTGATGACGACCAATTCGGACGCGGCGAGCGCGTCGGCGGGCGTCGCGGCAAGGGTCGCGCCCTTGTCCACCAGCGGCGCCGCCTTGGCGGCCGTCCGATTCCACACCGTGGTCGGTCGCCCGTTCTCCAGGAACACCGCGGCCATCTTCGCGCCCATGGGGCCCAGGCCGATGACCGTCACCGGGGATTTCGACATCGAGTCCTCCTCGTCATGTTCGAACTGCGCTGTTCGGACAACCGGGGTCCAGCGTCGCGTCGGGCGCTACGGATTCGCCGCGGGTCGCCCCGTGGCGGGCGGGTCGGGGACGGCGCATACGCTGACGGGATGCGCTTCGGGGTGCTGGGTGCCCTTGCCGTGTGGACCGACGGCGGGACGGACGTGCGCGTGCCCGAGACCAAGGTGCGTGCCCTGCTGGCGGCGTTGCTGGCCGACGCCGGGCGCCCCGTGTCCGTCGACCGGCTGGCCGACGCGTTGTGGGGGGACCGCCCGCCCCGGAACCCGGTCGGAACGCTCCAGGCGCGGGTCTCACAGCTCCGCGGGGTCCTGGACGAGGCGGAGCCGGGCGCCCGGGGGCTGATCGTGTCCCGCCCGCCCGGCTATCTGATCGAGGTCGCGCCGGAGGCGGTGGACTCCGGTCGATTCGCCGCGCTCCTCGGCCGGGCCGGTGAGGTGGCCGATCCGCTGGCCAGGGCACGGCTGCTGGGGAACGCGCTGGCGCTGTGGCGCGGGCCCGCGTTCGACGGCTTCGACTTCGCGCACGACCTGGCGGCAGATCTTCAGGAGCGGCGCCTGGTCGCCCTGGAGGATCATGCCGAGGCCCGGCTCGAACTGGGCGAACACGCCGCGCTCGCGGCCGAGCTGGCCGCCCCGGTCGGCCGGCACCCGCTGCGGGAACGGCTGCGCGCGGCACATCTGCGGGCCCTGTACCGGGCCGGACGGCAGGGCGAGGCGCTCGCGGGCTACCACGATCTGCGCGAACGGCTGGCCGGGGAGCTGGGCGTCGACCCGGGTCCCGAGCTGGCGGCCCTCTACCAGTCGATGCTCGAACAAGATCCGGCGGAGGCGGAGCGTCCGCGCCTCCCGTCGCGGCTGCCCGTGCCGCTGGGTGAGCTGATCGGACGCGAGGAGGCGGCACGGCGGGCCCGTGAGCTGCTCGCGGCCGACCGGCTCGTGACGCTGACCGGCCCCGGCGGTGTCGGCAAGACCCGGCTGGCACTGGAGGCCGCCGCGCGCTCGGTGGGCGATCATCCGGACGGCGTGTGGGTCGTGGAACTGGCCGACGAGCACGCCGGGACGCCAGCGGAGATCGCCGAGCAGGCGGCGCGCGTCCTCGGCCTGCGCGAGGAGGGCGCGGACGGCCCTGTCGAGCGGCTCACCGAGGCGCTGCGCACCCGGCGGGCGCTGCTCGTCCTGGACAATTGCGAACATGTCGCCGGGCCCGCCGCCGAGCTGGCGGAACGGCTGCTGGCCGGGGCTCCGGGCCTGCGGATCCTCGCGACGTCACGGGAGCCGCTGGGCGTCCCCGGGGAACGGCTCCAGATCGTCCCGCCGCTGGACCTGCCCGGCAACGAGACCGGGCTGCACTCCGGCCCCGCCGCCCTGCTGGAGTACAGCGCGGTGCGGCTGTTCACCACGCGGGCCACGGCGGCGGCGCCCGGATTCGTGCTGGACGAGGCGTCCGCGCCCTGGGTCTCCTCGATCTGCCGGCGGCTGGACGGCCTTCCCCTCGCGCTGGAGCTGGCGGCGACCCGTGTCCGCGCGCTGGGGGTGCGGGAGCTGGCGACTCGGCTGGACGACCGGTTCCGCGTGCTGGCCGGCGCCCGGCGCGGCGGCCCGCCTCGGCAGCAGACGCTCCGCGCGGTGATCGACTGGAGCTGGGAGCTGCTGACCGGCCCCGAGCGGGTCGCGCTGCGGCGCCTCGCGGTGCACGCGGGCGGCTGCACGCTCGGCGCCGTCGAGGAGATCGTCGGCGCGGACGTGGACGTGCTGGCCCGGCTCGTGGATCGCTCTCTCGTCGTCCGGACGGAGGCCGGCCGCTACCGGCTGCTGGAGTCGGTCGCCGCCTACAGCCTGGAGCGCCTCCGGGAGTCGGGCGAAGACGGCGAACTGCGCGCGCGCCACGCCCGCTACTACACCGCCTTGGCCGAGGAGGCCGCCGGAGAACTGCGCGGGCATGGGCAACGGCAGTGGCTGGAACGTCTCGACCAAGAGGCCGCCAACCTCCGTACCGCACTCGACCACGCCATCGGCGAGGACATGCTCCGCCTGGTGAACGCCCAGGGCTGGTACTGGTTCCTTCGGGGACGTTTCGGCGAAGCCCGGCGAGCACTGAGCGCCGCGCTTGCGGCCACGAAGGAACCATCCCGTGCCCGGCTGGAAACCGAGACGTGGCTGGCCGGCTTCATCATGGCCTCAGGCGAGGACACCGATTCCGAGGCACTACGCCGGTCGACCCTGGCGAACCACGAGGTTGCCAACTACAAAGACGAATACGACCGCGCTAAGGCCGAATGGTTCCTGACCCACGTCCACTGGGCGTACGGCAACCTGGCCGTGAACGAAGAGCGCATCGATCGTGCGCTGGCGGTCTTCCGCGCACGCGCCGACCGTTGGCATACGGCGGCTGCCCTCGCCCTCCACGCCAGGCAGGTCATGGGACGCGGCGACCTGGACGCCATGAGGCGCCACGGCGCGGAGAGTCTCGCGATCTTCACCGAGCTCGGGGACGCGTGGGGACGGGTGGAGGCCACCGACGTCCTCAGCCGCCGCGCCGAGATCATCGGTGACCTCACCGAGGCGGCCCGGCTGCGCCGCGCGGAGCTGCGCCTCGCCGAAGAGCTGCGGATGTGGCCGGACGTCGCGTTCCGGCTCGCCCAGCTCGGCCGGATCGCGATGCTGAGCGGCGACCTCGACGAGGCCCGCGACCTGCACGCGCGGGCGCTGGACCTCGCCGTCCGGCACGCGGCGTCGTCGGCCGCGGAGTTCGCCGAGATCGGCCTCGGCATGGTCGCCCGGCGGCGCGGTGACCTCGACGCCGCCGAACGGCACCTGCGGTCCTGGCTCGGCTGGCTGCGCGGGATCGGCGGGACGGCCGGGATCTCGTTCGTGCACGCCGAGCTGGGATTCGTCGCCGAGCAGCGCGGCGACGCCGCGACGGCCCGCGCCCTGCACACCGAGGCCCTCGCCGCCGCCCGCGCCATCGGCGACCCCCGCGCGATCGCCCTGGCGTTCGAGGGTCTGGCCGGGGCGCGCTCGCTCGCGGGCGAGCACGCGCCCGCCGCGCGGCTCCTCGGCGCCGCCGCCGCTCTCCGCGCCGCGTCCGGTGCTCCCCTCCCGGCCGCCGAACGCGGCGATGTCGACCGGATCGCCGGGAGGATTCAGGACGCCGCCGGTGTTTTCCCCTTCACCCCCGAATTCGACGACGGTCGAGCCGGACGGCAGCCGATCACGGCCGAGCCTGACGGCCGAGCTGAAAGGACACCATGAGCGAGGATCTCGGATATGGCTGGCAGAGCGATCTGCTGGACCTGCCCGCCTACCTCAAGCGGGTCGGCTACCACGACGACCTGAAGCCCACCGCCGCGACGCTGCGCGCCCTGCACCGCGCCCACGTCACCTCGATCCCGTTCGAGAACCTGGAGGTCATCCTCGGCCGCCCGGTCGAGCTGGGCGTCGAGGCGCTCCAGGCCAAGCTCGTCGACCGGGCGCGCGGCGGGTACTGCTTCGAGCACACCGAACTGTTCGCGGCGGTGCTGGAGAAGGCCGGGTTCGAGTTCACCGCCCTCGCCGGGCGGGTGACGATGGGCGCGACGAAGCTTCTCCCGAGCACCCACGCGCTGCTCCAGGTCAGGATCCCCGGCGAGCCCGACCTGCTCTGCGACGTCGGCTTCGGCGCCGGCCCCCTCGAACCCCTGGCCTTCCCCGCCGAGGACGGCGTGACCGAGGTGGAGCAGGACGGCTGGGGTTTCCGCCTCCAGCACGGCCCGCGCACCTGGGAACTGCACCAGCGCGGCGCGGGCGGCTGGCTGCAACGCCACACCTTCACGCTGAACGAGACGTTCCACATCGACTACGAGCTGTTCAACTACTTCATCGCGACCCACCCGCGCTCGCCGTTCACGACCCGTCCGTTCGTGCAGAAGTTCTCCCTGGACTCCCACCACGTCCTCGACGGGACGAACCTGACGACCACCCGTCCCGACGGCACCGAGGAGAAGCGGACGCTGGCCCCGCAGCACCTCCCCGCCACCCTCGCCGAGACGTTCGGGATCGTCCTGGACGAGCCGGACGGCGCCCGGCTCATCGCGTCTGTGGAGGAGCGGGCGTGACCACCGCGTTCCCCGGGCGGCGCCGCTAGGCCGCCATCGCTTGATCCCCTGCCGGCCGTTCCCCGGAGCTCTACCCGCGCACCACCGCCCGATTCGTCCGCCATGTCACACCGCGGGGTCCGCCGGGCCTTGACCTCAAGCAAGGTCGAGGGCGCAGGCTGGTGGGTAAGGCCCGGAACCACCCGGGCTCTCGCGGCAGGGGGAAGCATGCCCGTCAACCTCGACCACATCATCGTCCCGGCCAAGGACAAGAAGACCTCGGCGGCGTTCCTCGCCGGCGTCCTCGGTCTGGAGGTCGGCCCCCAGTTCGGCCCGTTCCTGCCCGTCAGGACCGGCAACGGCGTGACGCTCGACTTCATGGACTCCGACGACTTCCGGGTGCAGCACTGCGCGTTCCTGGTGTCGGACGAGGAGTTCGACGCCATCTTCGCGCGCATCAAGGAATCGGGCGCCCACTACTACGCCCACCCCGACCACAGCGGACCGGGCGAGATCAACACCCGCGACGGTGGGCGGGGCGTCTATTTCGACGACCCAAGCGGCCACGCGATGGAGATCCTCACCACTCCCTACGGCGGCGGGTCGTGACGAGGGCGGGACGGGAGGAATCAGCGGCTCCGGACGGCCGGTAGGCCGGCTTCCCGGGGGAAGCCGGCCACATCGTCAGTCCCAGGTCGTGCCCGCGGGCTCCTTGATGACGGCGTTGAGCCTGTTGAACATGTTGGTCAGGCCGATCATGAGGATGATCGCGGACAGCTGCTTCTCGTCGAAGTGGTCGGCGACCTCGTCCCACAACTCGTCCGGCACCGCGTCACCCGACCGGTCGGCGAGGCGCGTGGCGGCCTCGGCCAGCGCCAGCGCCGCCCGCTCCGCGTCGGTGTAGAAGGGCGCCTCGCGCCAGGTGCCGACGTTGAACAGCCGGTCATCGGTCGCGCCGGCCTTCCGCGCGTTCGCCAGATGCCCGTAGACGCAGGCGCTGCACCCGTTGATCTGGCTGGTCCGCAGGGCGACGAACTCCAGCAGTTCCTGCGGGACGCCGCCCTCACCGGTGGCCTTGATCAGAGCGCCGATGCCCTTCACCGCGTCGGGAAGGACGTACGCCGAGCTCTTCATCCGCGCTTGCATGCTCGCTCCTAGAGGTCGTGTCGAATCGTTCACCCCACTGACGGAGCGCGCCGGGCGAATGTGACCCGACACAGCAAGACACGACGAGAAACCAGACGCAGCGAGAACCTAGAAATGGCCCGCCAACTCCGCGAGCAGACGCCGCTTGGGCTTGGCGCCCACGATCTGGTGGACGACCTCGCCGTCCCGGTAGAGGTTCAGCGTCGGAAAGCCCAGCACCCCGTACCGCGACGCGACCTCGGGATGGTCGTCGCCGTTGAGCTTGGCGACCGCGAGACGGTCGCCGTACTCGGCGTCGATCTCGTCAAGGATCGGCGCGATCATCTTGCACGGGGGGCACCAGTCCGCCCAGAATTCGACCAGTACCGGCTTGCCGGAGCGGAGCACCCGCTCGTCGAAGTTCTCCGCGGTCAAAGTGATCATCCGTCGCCTCCGGTGAGAGCGTGCAGCCGGGACAGGCCCGCTTCAGTTGGTCGGTCACATCGGACCTCAGCCGGACCAGGGTGCGGATGTCGGCGTCGATCTCCGCCAGCTTGCGCCGGTAGACCGCGACCGACTCCGGGCACGCCGCCCCCATCGCGTGGCCCGCGCGCAGGCAGTCCACGAAGGGCCGGGCGTCCTCCAGCGTGAACCCGGCCGCCAGCAGCGTGCGGATCTCCGCGAGGAGCCGCAGGTCCGACTCCTCGTACTCCCGGTACCCGTTGGCCGCGCGCCGCGCCGGCAGCAGCCCCTGCTGCTCGTAGTAGCGCAACGTCCGCGTGCTCACCCCGGCCCGCGAGGCGAGCTCCCCGATCCGCATCGGCCCCTCCCTGCTCCGTGGCCGTCCACGACGCTAACCCTTCACACCGACGTCAATGTCAACCCGGTCTCCGCCGAATTCGGTCCCCGCGCCGCGCAACCGGCGGCGGGGCACGTCCGTTGAAGGGGACATGGCCATCATCGTCTTCATGACGATCCCCGGACTGGTGATCGCGCTGGTCGCCTTCGCCGCCCTCGACCGGGCGGGTCTCTGGGCGCATCGCAGGTTCCGCCTGCCCTGGCGGCGGGACGAGGCGGGCCGCCCGGTCTCGGCGGTCGCGGTCGGCGAACTCGACGCCTTCTTCCAGGGCACGCACCGGCACCAGCAGGAGCAACGCCGCACATCGCTGATGCTGCGCGACGAGGAGAACGACGGCGCGCCCCCGGCCCGCGTCGACCTCGACGCCGGTACCGCCATCGTGCGACGCCCGTCCGACGCCGGCTGAGCGGCCGGTCAGCGGGGCCGCGCGCCTGAGGGCGTCCGGACATGGGCCGGGCGCGGGCCGTGTTCGCACGGCCCGCGCCCGGGTGTTGACTCAGCGTCCCTGGAGGGAACGGACGTTGTTGCCGAACGTGAAGCCCTTCGAGCCGTCCCAATTGAAGGACCAGGTCATGATGCCCTTCAGCTGGCCCTTGAAGTTGTTCCACGCCTGGGCGACGAGGCTGGGCGACATGTAGCCACCACCGGCGCCCGGCTGCGCGGGCAGGCCGGGGACCTGCTTGTCGTACGGAACCTTGATCGTGGTGCCCTGGATGACCAGGCCCTTGTTGAGGCAGTCGGTCTGGACGACGAAGCCCTGGACCGTCCCGGCCTGGTAGGAGTCACCGGAGCAGCCGTACATGCTGCCGTTGTAGTACTGCATGTTCAGCCACCACAGGCGGCCGTTGTCGGCGTACTTCTTGATGATCGGCAGGTAGGCGCCCCAGATGGAGCCGTAGGTGACGCTGCCGCCGGTGACGTAGGCCGTCTCGGGCGCCATCGTCAGCCCGAAGTTGGACGGCATCTGGGCGAGCACGCCGTCGATGATGCGGATCAGGTTCGACTGCGAGGGCGACAGCTGCGTGATGTTGCCGGCGCCGGACAGACCCGTCTCGATGTCGATGTCGATGCCGTCGAAGTTGAACTTCTTCAGGATCGGGACGACGGTCGCGACGAACTTGTCGGCGACGGTGCTGGAGCTGAGGTCGATGCCGGCGGTCGCGCCGCCGATCGACATCAGGAGGGTGGCGCCGGCCTCCTTGGCCGCGCACATCTCGGCCGGGGAGGAGACCTTCACTGTCGCGTCCATGCCGTCCTCCCACAGGACGGTGCCGTCCGAGTGGATGACGGGGAACGCCAGGTTGATGACGTTGTAGCCGTTCTTGATCATCCGGGAGTCGGTGATCGGCACCCAGCCGAAGGGCGGGTGGACGCCGTTGATGGAGCCGTCCCAGTTCTCCCAGTAGCCCTGGAGGACCTTGCCCTCCGGCTTGGACTTCACCGCGCAGGTGTCACCGGCGGGCGGGGTCGTCGGCGTGTCGGTGGGGGGCGTCGTCGGCGGGGTGGTCGGGGGCTGGTCGTCACAGGCGCCGAGGCCGCGCCACAGGGTGGGGGCGGACTCGGGGTTCCAGTTGGTGGTGTAGGCGGTGTGGTTGACGCGCGCCTCGTAGCCCTTGTCGTTGTAGGCGACCTTCGTCCCGGCTGTGTACGCCTTGCCCTCCGACCAGGCGGGGAAGCCGCAGGCGATCACGGCACGGGCGGACGGTGGCGCGGAGAGCATGACGGCGCCGAGCGACAGCACCAGGGCCACCGTGGCGGCGGCGAAGGCGGCCACCGCGGGCGACCATCGCCTGTACTGGTAGTTCACGAGTCGACTCCTCAGTTGACGGGGACACAGAGGAGCCGGCGCAGAGCCCAACAAATCCCGCGGACGGGACCCTCCCAGGGCGAAAGGCTTATACGGCCGGCGTGGACGCCACAAGAAGAGTAACCGGGTCGGTCTGGGCCGGGAAGACCCCGGCGCCCGGAACACCCTGGCCGGAGTCGTGGAGGGTGATGGGACGCGGACGCAATGTCGCCTGGAAGATCTCGCTTCTAACATTGAGCCGGCGATCCTGGGAGGTCATGATCATGTCCGGGCAGGGGTCTGAAGAACCGAACCGGCACGGGCGCTCGCCCGGAGCACGAGGCGGGTTACGCCCTCCGCGGCGCAGGCGGAGGATCATCCTCGCGGCCGGTGCCGGGATCGCCGCCGCCGTCGCGCTCGGGGCCGTCGTGCTGTCCCACGGGGTGTCCGGCGCACCGTCCGGGCCCGTGACGGCCGAGCAGTGCGTCGCGACGCGCATGGAGATGGGCTCCGCGCACAAGATCCCGTTCGGTGAGCGGGTGACCTGCGACGACGCGAAGGCCGCGGCGAAGGTCGTCAAGGTGACGGCGGAGGGGGAGAGGTCGGCGTTCGATTTCGCCACCCGATCCGCGCCCGACTGCCCGGATGGCAGCGACGGAGTCGTCCGCGTCACGGCCGGGTCGAACGATCGGCACTACTGGGAGAGTTGCGTCCGCAACCTCGCGGGCCCCCATCCGGGCGATCCCGGTGCCGGCGGAGCGATGATCTCCGTCGGCGACTGCGTGAACGCGGCTTTCGGGTTCGGTGGCGAGAAACCCTGCTCGGAGCCGGACTGGTACGGCAAGGTCATCGCCCGCGTCCAGGCGGAGAGCGCCTGCCCGGCGTCGCGGACGCTGGAGACGATGACGCTCTCGCCGTCCGACGGCCGGACCGCACCGCCGCGTCCCGTGCTGTGCCTCGGCCACGCGGGGAAGATCATCGGCTCGGGCGACTGCATCACCGATCCCACGCTCGTCCTGGGCGAGGTGTCACGGGCCGACTGCACGTCCGACGACGCGGTGGCCAAGGTGGTCACGCGCGTGAAGTCGACGGGTGAATGCCCCTCCGGAGCGACGAACTACCTGAGCACCCAGAACAGGTACCTACCGGTGATCTGCCTGAAGAAGCTGCGTCCCACGCTGGGCGAGCGGCTGCGGCCGCTGCCGGGCTGATCAGCGCGACAGCATCTCGACGATCTCGGCGGCGGGCGCCTCGGGGGCGAGCCGGAACGCCTCGCCCGCCCACAGGTTGACGACGTCCGGGTCGCCCTGCGCGGCCGCCGCCCTGCGCAGCGGCGCGGTGATGAAGTGGACGTCCGGGTAGGCGGCGGGCGCCTGCGCCGAGTGCTCGGTCAGGAACCGGTTGACCAGGCCGCGGGCGGGTCGTCCGCTGAAAGCCCTGGTCATCGCGGTGGAGATGAAGCGGGGGTCGGCCAATGCCGCCTTGTGGACGGCGCTGGCCCCGCTCTCCGGGCAGCGCACGAACGCCGTCCCGACCTGCGCCGCCGCGGCGCCGAGAGAGAGGATCTCGGCGACGTCCTCGGACGTGGCCAGGCCACCGGCGGCGATCAGCGGGTGCGGGACGAGGTCGCGGACGAGGCGGAGGAGTTCGCGCAGCGGGAGCGCACCGTCCACGGAGTTGGTGAACGAGCCGCGGTGCCCGCCCGCCTCGGCTCCCTGGACGCAGAGGACGTCGGCGGCGGACGCGGCGCGCGCCTCGTCCGTGCTGGTCACGGTGACGACGACCGTGGTGCCGCGGTCCTGGAAGGCGCGGATGACATCGACCGTGGGGCAGCCGAACGTGAAGCTGACGAACGCGGGCGGGTCGTCCAGCAGGTCGGCGATCTTGGCCGTGTAGTCGTCGTCGCGGGCGGACGGGGTGCCGAGGTCGACGCCGAGGCGCTCGGCCTCGGGGACCAGCCGGTCACGGTAGGCGGCGACAGCGCCGTCGTCGATGCCGTCCAGGGACGGCATGAAGACGTTCATCCCGAACGGGCGGGACGTGCGCCCGCGGGTCGCGGCGATGTCCTCGCGCATGGCGGCGGCGGTCTTGTACCCGGCGGCGAGGAAGCCGACGCCGCCCGCGTCCGACACGGCGGCGGCGAGGGCCGGGGTGGAGGCCCCGCCGGCCATGGGCGCCTGGATGATGGGCCGGTCCGTCTTCGCGAGGGCTGCCGTCACGAGGGCAAGATAGCCCGCGGGACACCGGGCACCGCGTCCGGGACACCGTTCATGGACCGGCGCTGACCGAAAGGGGAGCAGGATGCGGGTGCTGCTGCACTACGACATGGACCATTCCGAACCCGGGCTGGACATCGTGAGCTGCTCCGAGCAGGACGACGCGCGCCTGGGCCGGCTGCTGCCGGACACCGAGGTCATCTGGCACGTGCTGCGCCCGCTGACCGCCGCCGACATGGACCGCGCCCCGAAGCTGCGGCTGATCCAGAAGCTCGGCACCGGCGTGAACACGATCGACCTGGACGCGGCGCGGGAGCGCGGCGTCCGCGTCGCGAACATGCCGGGGCAGAACGCGCAGGCCGTCGCGGAGACGAGCCTGCTGCTCATGCTGGCCACCCTGCGCCGCGTCATCGCGTTCGACGCGCGGACGCGGCGCGGCGAGGGCTGGCCCGCCGACCGCGCGCTGGTCGGCGGCGAGCTGTGCGGGCGGACGGTCGGGCTGCTCGGCGGCGGCGAGATCGCCGGCCTGCTGCGCGGGATGCTGGAGGCGATCGGCGCGCGCGTCGTCTACACCGCGCGCCGCCCCCGCCGCGACGACCCGTCCTGGATGGAGCTGGACGACCTGCTGCGGGTCAGCGACATCGTGTCCGTGCACATCCCGCTGACCGAGGAGACCCACCATCTTCTGGACGCCCGGCGGCTGGCGCTGCTGCCGCCCGGCGCGATCGTGGTCAACACCGCCCGCGGCGCGGTGATCGACGAGGCCGCGCTGGTGGCCGCGCTGGAGTCCGGTCACATCGGCGGCGCCGGACTCGACGTGTTCGAGCGGGAGCCGGTGGAGGCGTCCAACCCGCTGCTCGCCCGCGCCGACGTGGTCGTTTTGCCGCACGTCGCGTGGCTGACCCGCGAGACCTGGGCCCGCTATTTCGCCGTGGCGGCGGAGAACTGCCGCCGCCTCGCAAGCGACGAAGAGCTACTGCACGGTGTCGTCTAGTGGAGCGCCCGGGAGCAGGACGGGCTTGACGACCTTTCCCGCTCGGGCGTCGGCCTCGGCCTGGTTGATCTGAGCCAGCGGATAGGTCGTGACCAGCCGGTCGAAGGGGAAGCGGCCCTGCCGCCACAGCTCGATCATCTTCGGGATGAACGTGTGCGGGACGGCGTCGCCCTCGATGATGCCCTTGACGGTGCGTCCCATGAGCAGGAGCGAGGCGTCCAGCCGGTACTCCCGCGCGCCGACGCCGACCAGGCCGCAGACGCCGGTGGTGCGCAGGGACGCGACCGCCGCCGAGACGACCTCGGGGACGGCGGTCGAGTCGAGCGCGTACTGGACGCCTTCGCCGCTGGAGATCGCCCGGACGCGTGAGGCGAGGTCGGCGCCGCCGTCCGGGCCGCTCGCGCCGTCCAGCACGTGGGTGGCGCCGAGTTCGCGGGCCAGGTCGAGGCGCGGGCCGTGCAGGTCGACGGCGATGATCGTGGTCGCGCCCGCGACCCGCGCGGCCATCACCGCGGCGAGCCCGACGGCGCCCGCCCCGAACACCGCGATGGACTCGCCCGGACGGACGCCGAGCGAGATCAGCACGGACGCGGCGCCGGTCTGGACGCCGCAGCCGAGGGGACCGAGCGACTCCAGCGGGATGTCGCGCGGCACCGCGACGACGTTGCGGGCCGTCCCGAGGGCGTGGGTCGCGAACGACGACTGCCCGAACCACCGGTTGTGGACGGGCGCGCCGCCGCCGTCGGTGACGCGCGGGCGCCCGTCCCGGGGCCGGGCCGTCATGTTGAGCGCGGCCATCGCCCTGCAGTTGCCGGGCAGCGACGCGCGGCAGTTGGCGCACGATCCGCACGAGTCGAACGACATGACCACATGGTCGCCCTCGGCGAGACCCGCGACACCGGGACCGGTGGCCTCGACCACGCCCGCGCCCTCGTGCCCGAGGATCACCGGCTTGGAAACCCGGTCACCGGGCGCGCGCCCGAGCAGGTCGGTGTGGCACATCCCGGCGCCCACGATCCGGACGAGCACCTCGCCGGGCCCCGGGCCGTCCAGATCCAGCGCCTCGATCGCGTAGGGGGCGTCGGCGGCGCGCAGCACCGCGGCCTCGAACCGCATGCCGGCCCCTCAGGCGACCGAGTAGCGGATGGGCAGCCGTTTGAGACCGCCGACGAACGTGGTCGCGGTGCTCTCCGGCACCCCGCTGAGCTCGATCGAACCGAGCCTCGGGAGCAGCTCCTCGAAGAACGCGCGCACCTCGATACGGGCCAGCGCCGCACCGAGGCAGTAATGGACGCCGAACCCGAACGCTAGGTGCTTGTTCGGGTCGCGGCCGACATCGAAGCGGTACGGGTCGTCGAACACGTCCTCGTCCCGGTTCGCGGACGGGTAGGACAGCAGCACCGACTCGCCCTCGCGGATCGTGACGCCGCGCAGGTCGTAGTCGCGCGCCGCGGTCCGCATGAACTCCTTCACGGGCGTCACCCAGCGGATCATCTCGTCCACGGCGAGCGGCATCAGCTCGGGTTTCGCGCGGAGCCGGTCGAGCTGGCCCGGATGCTCGATCAGCGCGTGCAGGCCACCCGCGATGGTGGCGCTGGTGGTGTCGTGCCCGGCGGTCGCGATGATCACGTAGTACGAGGCGGTGTCGAAGTCGTTCAACGGTTCGCCGTCGATCCGCGCGTTGGCGATGGCCGAGGCGAGGTCGTCGGTGGGGGTCCGGCGGCGCGCCTCGGTGAGCCGCTGGAAGTAGGCGAAGAAGTCCATCAGGACCTCCAGCTTGTCCTCCTTGGTCGCACCGCGCCGGTAGTCGTCGTCGTCACCGCCGAAAAGTTCCTGCGTGAGCTTGAGCATCCGGTCGAAGTCGCTCTCGGGGAGGCCGAGCAGGGACAGCACCACATAGAGCGGAAAATGCACCGCGACCTGCCGCGCGAAGTCGCATTCGCCACCGAGCTCCACCATCCGGTCGACGTAGCGCCGCGCCAGCTCCTTGACCCGCGGTTCGAGATCGCGCATCGCCCGGGGCCGGAACCAGTCCGCGCCGATCGCCCGGACGACCCGGTGGTCGGGGTCGTCCATATGGACGATCGTCCGCAGCGCGATGCCCTGCTCCTGCCGCTGCCGGTTCATCTCGTCCATCTCGGCGGTGCTGAGGATGGGGCGCGGCGCGCTGAGGAACACGCCGTGCTCGCGCTCGACCTCCAGGACGTCGGCATGCCGCGTGACCGCCCAGAACGGGTTGTAGTCCGGAGCCTCGACGCGGTGCACCGGCGCCTCGCGGCGCAGCAGCGCGAGCGCCTCGTGCAGGCGTCGCTCGTCGGCGTAGGACTTCGGGTCCGCGAGCGCGCGGCCCGCCTCGTCCACGGTCAGGGTCATGCGATCGGCTCCTCGCTCACGGTGGCCGCCCGCAACGGGACCCTGGAAGCCGACTCGGGTTCGGCCGACTTCTCCAATGCCGTCGAAGCCGCCGTGCCGCCCATGCCCCCGGGTGAACCGCTGCGCGCCCTTCAGAGCATCATCCAGCGACCCGGGCCCGTGACGGAACTCGGCGGCGAGCGCGTCGCGGTCAGAAAACCCTTCCGCGGTCGGCCCGTCGACCGCGTTCCGTGCCTCGGGACGGGACAGGATCATCGTGGTGACGGAGCCCGCGCGCCCGGTCCGGACGGACACCTCACCCTTCTTCCCCGGGCGTGTCGAGGAACGCGCCGTCCACGAGGTCCTTGAAACGGTCGAGATCCTCCGCCGGCGCGTCGATCGCCCGCAGCGGCCCCTTGTCGGCCAGCCGGCTCCGGGCGTAGAGCCGCGCGACCAGCGCCTTGCGGTCGCCGCCCGAATCGGCGCGCTCCCACCCGGCCTGCTCCAGCAGCAGCGCCGCCGCGTACACGTCCGCCATGTATTGGGCCAGCGGGTACAGGCGCGCCTCCGCCGTCGTCCTGTCCAGGCCACGCCACCGGTCGATGGCCTCGCGCAGGTCGCCGATGCGCTCGTCCACCAGGCCGGCGGTCGCGTCGTCCCCGTCCGGCGCCTGCCGGACGGCCTGCGTCAGCCGGTCGAGGAACGGCTCGTGCGCGTCCTGCCGCTCGATCGCGCGCCGCACGTCCAGGCACAGGATGTTGTCGCCGCCCTCCCAGATGGGATTCACCTGGGCGTCCCGGAGAATCCGCGCGACCGGCCATTGCTCGATATAGCCGTTTCCGCCATGGATCTCGATGGCGTCACTGGCCGCCGTGACACCGAGCCGCGCCGTCCTCAGCTTGATGAGCGCGGGCCCCAGCCGCAACCGCGGACGGCCCAGATATCCGTCGAACACCAACGCCTGCGCGGCCTCCGTCTCGACGATCAGCTCGGCGAGCTTCCGGCGCATCAAAGGGTGCTCGTCCAATGACGTCCCGAACGCCTCCCTGGCCCGCGCATAACAGAGCGCCTCGACGAGCGACCGCCGCGCACATCCGAGGCCCATCATGGAAATGCCCAGCCGAGCGCCGTTCGTCAGTTCCATCATCCGAGCGAGGCCCTTGCCGTCCCCACTCTCCCCCGGGGCCAGCAGGAACGCCTCCGCGTCCGTGAACTCGATCTCCGCCGACGCTACCGACCGGGTACCGAGCTTGTCCTTCAGCCGCCTGATCCGGACGCCGTTGCGCGACCCGTCCCGCCGCTCTTTCAAGACCAGGAACGGCGCGATTCCCCGGACTCCGTCGGCCGCGCCTTCGGGTTTGGCCAGAACCACGAACGCCGAACCGTTCGCATTGGACGCGAACCATTTGAACCCGTTGAGCCGCCAGGAATCCCCGTCCGGCGACGCCGTCGATTCCAACGCTCCGAGATCGGACCCGCCGGACCTCTCCGTCAACATCTGCGCGGCCTCACCGGAGAACTCCCCGGCCGCGAACAGTTCCCGCACCCGCGCCTTCACATCGTCCGGCGCGAATGATTCGGTGAGACTCACGACCATGTCACCGCCGGTCCCCAGCGCGCACGCCATCCCGATATCGGCCTGGTCGAGCAGGTAGCTCCAGGCGACCTCCAACGGCGCCGGATCGACTCCCGCCGCCCGCGCCTGCGCGACGAACTGCGGCCGTGTGAAGGACGTCGTCACCAGCCGCTCCCGCGCGGCCTCGAACGACGGCGGCATGACGACCTCGCTGACGTCCCGCCCCCACCGGTCGTACTTCTCCAACCGCGGCGGGTCTCGGTCGGTCTCCTCGGCCCACCGCGCGACCGGCCCGCCCATCAGTGCGCCCATCTCCCGCAGCCTCGGCTCGGCCCATTCGAACCCGTCCCCGAGGTGGCGCCGTATCAAGAACCGCAGCGTCGGGTCGCCGTCGTACCAGTTGCGGCCCACGGCCCCGCGATAGCGCTCCGTCGCGTACCGCCGGGCCTTGTCCGCGCCGCCGTAGGGAAGCCGGTCGACCGGTTCGATCAGATAGGAGCCCATGACCGAACATTACGCTCCCAACTCATACGATGAAAGACTGTAATATCACGGCGGCGCTCACTCAGAGGACCCCTCCCCGCGAACGTCCAGCAGATAGAATTCCGACCAGACATGACCGCCAACACCTTGGAGATCCGGCCGCTCACCGCACGATCAGTGGTGCTGAGTACGCTGCTGGGCGTCCACCCACCCCGACTCCCCGCCCGTTACCTCGTCCGCGTCGGCGACCTTTTCGGCATCGCCGAGGGCACGATCCGGGTCGCGCTCTCCCGCATGGTCGCCTCCGGCGACCTCGTCCAGGCCGACGGCACCTACGCCCTCACCGAGCGCCTCCTCGACCGCCAGGCCCGCCAGGACGAGAGCCGCCTCCCCCACACCCGTCCCTGGGACGGCACCTGGGAGATCGCCGTCATCACCGCCGAGCGCCGCCCCGCCCCCGACCGCGCCGCGCTCCGCCAGGCCATGTCGGCGCTCCGGCTGGCGGAACTCCGCGAGGGCACCTGGCTACGTCCCGCCAACCTGACCCGCCGGCGCCCCAGCACGGTCGTCCGCCAGTGCAGATTCCTCACCGCCCACCCCGAAGACGACCCCGCCACGCTCGCCACCACCCTCTGGGACCTGGACGGCTGGGCGGCGTCCGCCCGCCTCCTGCGCACCGCCCTGGACGGCGCCACCACGATCGCCCAACGCTTCACCCTCTCCGCGGCCGTCCTCCGCCACCTCCTGGACGACCCGATCCTGCCCCCCGATCTCCTCCCCGCCGACTGGCCCGGCCCCGACCTCCGCACCCGCTACGAGCGCTTCGAGACAGACTTCGAGCAACTGCTCACCCACCACGTCCTCTCCTGACCGAAGATGCGCCCCTACGGCTGGCGCGCCACGCGATAGCGCAGATAGACGACTCCCGAGTCGAAGGTGCGGGTCTCCGTGAGTTCGAGATCCACCCGGTGCTCACGCTGGGGAAAGAACGGAATGCCACCGCCGACCAGCACCGGGTAGAACCTGGCCCGGTACTCGTCGATCAGACCCGACGCGGCCGCCTCGCCGGCGAGGGTGGCGCCGCCGATCGCGATGTCGCCCTCCCCTGGTTCGGCCCGCAACCGCTCGATCTCCTCAGCCAGGCCGCCGGAGGCCAGGCGGGCATTGCCCTGCACCTCCGACAGCGTGGTGGAGAACACGACTTTCGGGAGCGGATTCCAGAGCCCGGCCCATTCGAGCTTTGAGTCGTCGAGCGATGGATCCTGGTCGGCGGTCTCCCAGTACAGCATCGTCTCGTACAGCCGGCGTCCCAACAGGTGGACGCCGACTCCGCGTATCTCGTCGATCCAGGAGCGAAAGACCTCCTCGTCGGGCGCCGTCCAGTCGAAACCGCCGTCCGGCCCGACGATGTAGCCGTCAAGTGAGACGTTCATCGAATAGGTCACGCTGCGCATCAGAGTCCCTCCTCGGTAACGGGTTCGACAGTACGACCACCGGGCGCCGCCGGATTCATCGCCGCTAGCGGGTCCCCTGGGGTCCGCACTCGCCCCCACTCCACCTGCCCGATGCCGGCAAGGCATGCTTTGCCCGATGATGGCGGAGTTGAGGATGTGACGGGCCAAGCGGAACTGTCGGGGTTCGCCGCCGGTCTGCTGATCGCGATGGTGACCGCGCCGGTCGGGGTGTCGGGAGCGGTCTTCCTGCTCCCGGTCCAGCTCAGCGTGCTGAACGTGCCCAGCCCGGCGGTCACCCCGACCAACCTGCTGTTCAACGTCGTCGCCGGTCCCGGCGCCCTGGCCCGCCACTATCGCGCGGGGAATCTCGCCGGGCCGCTGACCCGGCTGCTGATCGCGGGCACCCTGCCGGGCGTCGTCGCCGGGGCGTTCATCAGGGTGTTCGCCGTCCCCGGCGCCGCCGTCTTCCGCGTCCTGGTCGGTCTGCTCCTGCTGCCGCTGGGCCTGTGGCTCTGCGCCCGGACACTGCGTCCACCCCGCCGCGCCGGGCAGCCGTCGCGACGGTTCATCACCACGCTCGCGCTGGCCGTCGGAACCGTCGGGGGCGTCTACGGCATCGGCGGCGGCTCTCTCCTGGGCCCCATCCTGGTCGGCCGGGGCATGCCCGTCGCCCTCGTCGCGCCTGCGGCGCTGGCCTCCACCTTCCTGGCCTCCCTCGTCGGCGCGGGAGCCTACGCCGCGCTGTCCCTCATGACCACCGGCGACATCGCTCCCCACTGGAGGCTCGGCCTGACCTGCGGCCTCGGCGGGCTCGTCGGCGGTTACCTGGGCGCACGCCTGCAACCCCGGCTTCCCGAAACCGCCCTGCGGCTGATCTTGGGTCTGCTGGCCACCACGCTGGCCGCCGGCTACCTGCTCCAAACGATCGGCTGACCTGGCGGCGGCACCGGCCCAGGCGAACGCCTGGATGCGTCAGGGGATCTGTTCGACTCGAACGCCGGGTATCGCCTTGTAGGCGTCCGGTGTGGCGGTGATGAGGGGCCAGCGGCGCCATCGGGCCGACCACGCGGCCTGCGCGGCGTCCACGCCCAGGTCGGGCACGCTCGCGGCGAGCAGTCCGGTCTGCTGGGCGATCACCTCGTCCAGGTCGTCGACGTGCACGACCTCCATCCGGGGCAGCCGTTCCAGGACGCCGCGGCCGTGATCGGGGACGAGTTGCCACGCGCGTGCCAGTGCGGCCGCGGGGATGACGATGCTGGCGTGGGCGGCGATCGATGCCCTCAGCCGGGCCCGCACATAGATCGTCTTACCGGTGGCCAGGTCCAGCAGAGCGGTCGTGTCGACGACGTGGCCGGTGATCACGCAACGTTCCGGTCGGGCTGCGCGGCGCCGTCGATGAGACGGTCGACCAGCGCCTGCTCATCCGGGGTCGGAGGCCCGAACAGCTCATCGACGGTGTCGGCGTCCTGCAGGTAGGCCAGCTTGAGCAGGGCGGCGTCCTGCAGAAAACCCGAGACCGAGGGGATCTTCTTGTCCGCGGCGAGTCCCTGCAGGGTCGCGGCGAGCTCGTCAGGCAACGTGATGTTCAGTCGAGCCATGGCCACCACGATACACACTTTGTGCGCCAGAAGTGTGTATCACCGTCAGCGCCGGCGACGTCCAGGGAAGGTGCGGTGACGGGCCCGCCCCAGGCCCGCCCTTCCCTCCTTGTCCATATACACAGGTTGACGAGGTGTGGGGGGACTATGCCCGAATCGTGATCTCGTTGACCTTGTCCGGCCATGAATTTCGTGGGCAGAGTCTCCCGGTGGCCCGCAATGGTGCGGGGCCCGTGTCGGGAGGTAGGTACATGGCCTCGGTCTTGGACGGGATGCTGCGCCGCAAGCCCATCGATCAGATCGACGACGAGGGCGCGGCGTCCGGGCTCACGCGGACGCTGGGACTGTGGCAGCTCACGGCGATCGGCGTCGGCGGGATCATCGGCGCCGGGATCTTCTCGCTGGCGGGGGCGGTGGCGAACGAGAAGGCCGGGCCCGGCGTGCTGATCTCGTTCCTGGTCGCGGGGATCGCGAGCGCGGCGGCGGCGTTCTCCTACGCCGAGTTCGCCGGGCTCATCCCGCGCGCCGGATCCGCCTACACCTACGGGTACGCGGTGCTCGGCGAGTTCACCGGGTGGGCGATCGGGTGGGACCTGCTGCTGGAGTACACGGCGATCGTGGCGGTGGTCGCCATCGGGATCTCCGGGTATTTCAACGACCTGCTCGGGTTCCTGGACGTGGACCTGCCGCTGTGGATGAGCGGTGCGCCCGGCACCGAACCGAAGGGCATCGCGGACGGCAGCTACAAGGTCAACCTGTTCGCGGCGCTGCTGTGCCTGCTGATCGCCTACGTGCTCAACCTCGGGATGAAGAGCGCGGCCCGGTTCGAGACGGCGCTGGTCTACCTGAAGGTCGGGATCGTCCTGCTGGTCATCGTGGTCGGCGTCTTCAAGATCAACACTGGGCACTACTCGCCGTTCCTGCCCTACGGGTGGTCGGGGGCCTTCACCGGGGCGGCGACCGTGTTCTTCGCGGTGTTCGGGTACGACGCGATGTCCACGGCGGCGGAGGAGTCGCAGGAGGCGCGCAAGCACATGCCGAAGGCGATCCTCTACTCGCTGGCGATCTCGATGGTGCTGTACGTCCTGGCGTGCCTGGTGCTGACGGGCATGGTCGACTACCAGGACATCGACACGAACGCGGCGTTCTCGTCGGCGTTCGACTCCGTGGGGATGGACGCGCTCGGGGCCGTCATCGCGGTCGGCGCGATCCTGGGCGTGCTGACGGTGCTGTTCACGTTCATGATGGGCGCCACGCGGGTGTGGTTCTCGATGAGCCGGGACGGGCTGCTCCCCGGCTGGTTCGCCAAGACGCACCAGACCCGGCACGTACCGACGCGGATCACCTGGATCCTCGGCGCCGGGTCGGCGGTGATCGCCGGGTTCCTGCCGATCGCCGAGGCCGCGGAGCTGACCAACATCGGCATCCTGCTGGCGTTCATCGTGGTGTGCATCGCGGTCATCGTGCTCCGCTACAAGCGGCCCGACCTGCCGCGCGAGTTCCGGACGCCGGGCATGCCGATCGTGCCCCTCGTCGGTGTCGGGTTCTCGATCTGGCTGATCACGTTCCTCCAGTGGCAGACGTGGGCGCGGTTCGGGGTGTGGTTCCTGCTCGGCTGCGTCGTGTACTTCGCCTACAGCAGGCGCGCGTCGGTGCTCAACCCCGGCCGGAGGAGCCTGAAGGACTGAGGACTGAGGACGGCGACGAGCTAGGAGAACCTGCGCGTCAGGTGCACCGTCACCTCGTCGCCGAGCCCCTTGCCGATGGTCTTCCGGAAGGCCGCGCGGAGCGGCATCATGTGCGTTCCGCCGCCGATCGGCAGCATGGCCGCCTCGTAGTCGTGCCCATCCACGGTGCCCGCCACCCTGACGGCCTTGCCGGTGCCGAAGAAGTCCGCCGAGCCCGGCATCCGCACGCAGGGCCAGCCGCTGTTGGAGTCGGCGACGACGGTGGCGGTGAACGTGGTGTCGATCTCGTGCGCCGTTCTCTCAGCCATGGTGGAGTCCTCCGTCCCGCGTCAGCGCAGAGGCGCCCGGGCCCGTCAGCTCGTCCGCGCCGGTGGGCCGCCCGGACGCCGCCAGCAGCAGCGCAAGCGCGGTACCGCGCACCTCCGGGCCTTCGCCGACGGCGAGACTCGCGTCGGTCGCCGTCAGGCGCAGTCCCTGTGCGCGTTCCTTGCCTCCGCCGAGCGTCACGCGGGTGCCGAGCTGGTAGCGCAGCGCGGTGACGACGTGCGCGACCGGATAGGTCCGGCTGAGGCCGAGCGGACGCCGGATGTCCTCGCCATGGACGAACGCCTCGACCAACCGGGTGTCCTTCGATACCGGAGCGCTGGTGGTCCGGTGGCTCACCGCGCGGAACGAGGCGAGCGTGCGCTGTGGTTCGTCGGCACGTTCCCGCGCCACCGCCTCGTCGTTGTAGCGGTCGAAGTCGAAGCGGGCGGCGGCGAATCGCCGGAAGAAGCCGAGGCGTGTGGTCTTGGCGTCATCGACGAGATGGGCCAGGACATCGTGAACATCCCAGCCAGGACACAATGACGGGGTGTCCCAGCGCTCGGCGGGCAGGCCCTCCAGGTCGCGGATCAGGGCCTCGCGTTCGGCGTGGACCACCGCCCAGATCTCGTTCATGTTACCCCTCGATCGTGAACTGAACTGTACTGTACAGGAAAGTTGCTTCTGTACTCAAGAGTTCAGTTGGAGGTAGCATGCAGGACGTGGGCAAAGACAGCACGAGAACCGCGGCCCCCTCGGGCAAACGCGCCGAACGCAACCGGCAGGCCATCATCGCCGCCGCCCGCGAGATGTTCGTCCGGGAAGGATTCGACGCCGGCATGGACCTGATCGCCGCCACGGCGGGCGTCTCCAAGGTGACCGTCTACAACCACTTCGGCAGCAAGGAAGAGCTGTTCACCGAGGTCATCGGCCAGGCAATGGGCGAAGCCCACACCACCATGGCCCAGGTACGCACCCGCCTCGCCGACACCGACGACGTCCGCCAGGCCCTGCTGGACACCGCGCGTGCCCTGGTGACCGCCGCCACCGACCCCTCCCGGCTGGCACTACGCAACCTCGTCACCGGCGAGCTACGCCGCTTCCCCGAACTCGGCCACGCCTACCAGGAGCGCGGTCCCGCCCGCTCCGCCGCCGCCCTCGGCGAAGTGTTCGGCGACCTGTGCGACCGGGGCCAGCTGGCCATCACCGACGTCGAGGTCGCCGTCATCCAGTTCTTCAGCCTGGCCGTCTACCCCCATCTGATCGTCGGTTCGATCGGTGCGAGCCTTCGCCAGGATCTCGCCGAGCGGCTCATCACCGATGGCGTGGACATGTTCCTGGAGCGGTACCGGTCTTGCTAGGACGAGGCCCCGCGCGGCACGGCGCCCTCCAGACCGCAAGGAAAGGTTCTGAGCACGATCCCGGCCTGGAGGGCGCCGTGGTCTGGGCGCCCCTGCGGACTCGCCGCGGGCGTTGCGGCCGCGGCTAGCCGCGGGCGTTGTCGAAGCGGGTCTTGACGTCCGCCCAGTTGACCAGCGACCAGAGCCTCTGCACGTAGTCGGGGCGGACGTTGCGGTACTGCAGGTAGTAGGCGTGCTCCCAGGCGTCGAAGACCAAAAGCGGGGTGGAGTTCATGCCGATGTTGCCGTGGTGGTCGTAGACCTGCTCCACGATGAGACGCCGGCCCAGCGGCTCCCACGCCAGCACTCCCCAGCCGGACCCTTGGACGAGCGACGTCGCGCTGGACAGCTGCTTCTGGAACGCCTCGAACGAGCCGAAGTGCTCGTTGATGGCCGCCGCCAGCTCCCCGTCCGGGCGGTCCCCGCCGTCCGGCGACAGGTTGTCCCAGAAGATCGAGTGCAGGACGTGGCCGGAGAGGTTGAACGCGAACGTCTTCTCCAGGCCGACCAGACCGCCGAACTGCTCCTTGTCGCGCGCCTCGGCGAGCTTCTCCAGCGTGTCGTTGGCGCCCTTGACGTAGGCGGCATGGTGCTTGGAGTGATGCAACTCCAGGATCTCGCCGGTGATCGCCGGCTCCAGGGCTGCGTAGTCATAGGGAAGGTCGGGCAGCGTGTAGTCAGCCATGCCGCCACTATTGCAAACGAGTTGCAGTTACGTCCAACCCGCAACACGTGGGTCTCCGCGCCGGCGTCGGTGGCCGCGCATGGGCAGACCGACGGGCCGGTCGGGGATCCCTGCGTGTCAGCGAGGAATCCCGACCGGAACGCCGGGGTGACGGGTCAGTGGCGGCGCCCGCCGCGCAGTCGCGCCAGCACACCGCGGACCTTGGCCTGCGTCCGGGGGTCCCGGGCGAGCCGCTCAGCCCGTGCGCGCGCCTGCCGCCCTTGCGGGCCGTTCACGAATCGTTTGATCCGGTCGATGAGAGAAGCCACGTTCTTCCTCCTCGGCCTAGCCTTTCCCGTTCAACGAGTGCCCACTCCGAGAAGTTCTGAACGCCTCGCCCCCGCCGCAACCCGGCGGGGGCGGACCCAGCACGGGATAGAAACCCTACATGTAGTCGAGTGTCCTCGTGCAGCCCCAACATGTTGGGCGTGTCGTGGCCACTTCCGGGGGTCGAGTGCACATTCGGTCCTGGCGGTGGGACGATAGCCCGGTCATGTCCGCACAGCGCCCGTATCCGCCGCCCCGCACGGCGCGCGCGGTGGTGTTCGCCACCGTGTGCGTGACGCTCGCGGCGATCGGGCATGCCCTGGCGTCGCGGGAGGCGGTCCCCGCCTGGGCCGTCCTCGCCGGGTTCGGGACGGTCCTTGCCGTCACCTTCGTGCTCGCCGGGCACGAGCGCTCGCTCGCGACGATCGCGGGCGGCCTCCTCGGCGGGCAGTTCGTGCTGCACACGCTGTTCGCGAGCGCGACCGACCCCATGCTGCACCACGCGTCGGGGATCGGCGGGGCGCACGGCGGGGCCGTGCAGGCCTCGGGCACCGCGATGACGCTCGCGCACACCGCCGCCGCCCTGCTCTCCGCACTGTGGCTGCGGCGCGGCGAGCGAGCGGCGTGGTCGCTCGCCCGGCGGCTGGCCATGGCGGCCGAGCGTCCACTGCGGCTGCTGCTGATCCTGTTCTCCGTCGAACCGGCCACGCCCTCGATGGGCGCTCCGGCCGTCCGGGCCGCGGACGCCGCCATGACCACCGGACGGGTGCTCCGGCACCAGGTCGTCCGGCGCGGGCCGCCGTCCCGTTCGAGGGCGCTCGTCCAGCACTGATCCGGCTCAGCACCAATCGGCTCAGCACCGAGTTCGTGTTCCGCGGGCGCCGCAGGTGTCACCGGACGCGCCGATCCGCGGCGCCTCCGGCTCCTCCCGTACGACTCGAACGGAGTTCCGCCATGCTTTCCACCCCGCCCGTCCGCCGCCTCGCGACCCTCTCCTCGCTCGCCGCGCTGTCGGTCATCGGGCTCGCCACCGCCGCGTCCGCCCACGTCACCGTCAACCCCGGCACCGCCGAGCAGGGCGGGTTCACCAAGGTGTCCTTCCGGGTGCCGAACGAGCGCGACGACGCCGGCACCACCAAGATCCAGGTGGACCTGCCCACCGACCACCCGGTGGCGTTCGTCTCCGTGCGTCCCGTCCCCGGCTGGAAGGTGAAGGTGGAGAAGGCCAAGCTCAAGACCCCGCTGAAGATGGAGGGATCGGAGCTGACCGAGGCCGTTTCCCGGATCACCTGGAGCGGTGGCAAGATCGACCCGGGGCAGTTCCAGGAGTTCGACGTCTCGATGGGCCCGCTGCCGACCGACACCGACCGGATGCTGTTCAAGGCCGAGCAGACCTACTCGGGCGGCGAGGTCGTCAAGTGGGACCAGGACCCCGGCGACGGGCAGAACGAGCCCGAGCACCCGGCGCCGGCGCTCAAGCTGACGCCGAAGGGCGCCGAACCCGCCGCCGCCAAGTCCACGACCGGCGTGGCCGTCCAGCCGAAGGCCGCCGCGAAGTCGGACGCGAGCGACGGAACCGCCCGCCTTCTCGGCGGGATCGGCATCGCGGTCGGCGTGATCGGCCTCGGCGTCGGCGGCTACGGCATCACCCGCGCGAGGAGCCGGGCATGACGAGGACCGCGGTCAGACTGGCCGCGGGCGGCGCGGTGGCCGCGCTGGTGGTGACGCTGGGCGCCGCGCCCGCCTCGGCGCACACCACGCTGAAGTCGGCGAACCCGGCGTCGAACTCGACCGTGGCACCACCGTCCAAGATCGTTCTGACCTATGCGGACCCGGTGATGGTGCCGCAGGTCGTGCTGACCGACGCGTCCGGTGGACGGCACGAGGCCGGCAAGGCCCAGGCGATCGACAACACAGTGACCGAGACCGTCTCCGGGACGCTGCCGAACGGTGTCTACACGGTGGGATGGCGTGTCGTCGCCACAGACGGCCACCCGGTCAAGGGCAGCTTCAAGTTCACCGTGAAGGGCTCGACGAGTACCGCGGCCCCGACCGGTGCGCCGGCACCCCCCACGGCACCGGCAGCGGCCGGTGAGGACTCCGGCGGGTCGTCCGGCTGGCTGTGGATCGGGCTGGGCGCGCTGGTCATCGCCCTGGTCGGCGGCGGCGTCGCCTGGTCCCGGCGCGCGAAAGGGTGATCGTTTCGCTTCCGGTCGGGTGATTACAGCATTACAGTAATTACCCGACCGGATGCGATATCCGGCGCGACCGCCAGGGGGCCAGATGATCGTCGAATACATCCGTTACAGGATCGACCCGCAGGAAGCAGAGGAGTTCGAGGCCGCCTACGCGCGGGCTTCGGTCCCGCTCGCGGCCGCCCCCCAGTGCGTGGACTACGAACTGTCACGGTGCACCGACGACCCCGCGTCCTACATCCTGCGCATCGGCTGGACGTCCCCCGACGACCACAGGCAAGGCTTCCGGGGCGGCGAGCACTTCCCCGCCTTCTTCGCCGAGATCAAACCGTACGTGGAGCAGATCGAGGAGATGCGGCACTACGAGCGGACGGACGTGCGCGGCTCCGGCTCGTCCGTCCCGACGCTCTACGACTGGGCGGGCGGCACCGCGGCGTTCGAGCGGCTCACCGAGGTGTTCTACGCGCAGGTTCTCAAGGACGACCTGATCGGCCCGCTGTTCGCGCACATGGACCCCGGCCACCCCCGGTACGTCGCGATGTGGCTGAGCGAGGTGTTCCGCGGCCCGGAGCGCTACAGCGGCGAGCGCGGCGGCTACCACCACATGGTCCGCCAGCACCTCGGCAAGGCCATCACCGAACCGCAGCGCCGCCGCTGGGTCAGCCTGCTCATGGACGCGGCGGACGAGGTCGGCCTCCCGGACGACCCCGAGTTCCGCGCCGCGTTCAGCGGCTACATCGAGTGGGGCACCCGCATAGCGCTCACCAACTCCCAGCCCGGGGCGGAGCCGCCGCTCGAAGCACCGATGCCGCACTGGGGCTGGGGCGTCGCCCCGCCGTACATCCCCGCCGAATGACGAGCCCAACGCAGCGGCTGGCCGGTCAACAGCGGCGCCCCCCGGCTCTCACGGCCGTCTCAACCAGGTCCGGAGCCGGCTGATCGGACAGCGCGAAGGCGTGCCCCACCCCGCGGTACCGGCCGCTCGTCCAGCGTTTGATAACGCATGGCTATCAGAGCGGCGATTGGACGGTGCGAGGGGTGGGGCCGGAGGATCTTCGTGGCCGGCAACGAGGCCGGGAACGACGGCGCGGGGGTGGGAGAGATGGGTTCTACCGAAGATCGGTTGGGGATCATCGAGACGTGCACGCGGCTGGCCTGGCACGCTGACCAGCGCGAATGGGAGCACCTGAAGACGATCTTCGCGGACGAGGTGCGGCTGGACTACACCAGCCTCAACGGCGGTGAGCCCGCCGTCCTCAGCGCCGGGCAGATCGTGGACGGCTGGCGGCAGGGGCTCGGCGGGTATGACGCCACCCACCACATGATCACCAACCATCTGGTGGACGTGGCCGGCGACACCGCCGTCTGCACGGCGTCCTTCCAGGCCACGCATCGTCTGGAGAACCCGCACGGGTCACCGCTCTGGACGCTCGGCGGCACCTACCGCTTCGACCTCGTCCGCGACGACGGATGGAAGATCAGCGGGCTGGTGATGACCGCGACGTGGGCGGACGGCAACCAGCACCTCACGACGCTGGCGGCGGGCCGGTGAAGGTCACCTTCGCCAGCGACGCGGCGACCCTGACCGGGAACCTCCTCCACCCCGGCGGGGACGGGCCGGTGCCCGGCATCGTCGTCGCCGGGACGTGGACGAGCGTCAAGGAGCAGATGGCCGACCGCTACGCCGAGCGGCTCGCCGAGCGGGGGTTCGCCGCCCTCTCGTTCGACTTCGCAGGTTACGGCGAGTCCGGCGGTGAGCCCCGCGACGTGGAGTCGCCCGAGCGGAAGGTCCGGGACATCCACAATGCGGTGACCTACCTCGCGGGACGTCCCGACGTGGACACGGGACGGATCGGCGCCCTCGGGGTGTGCGCCGCCGCGATGTACATGAGCGCGAACGCCACCGAAGACCCGCGTGTCCGGTCGCTGGCCCTTGTCGCGCCCTGGCTGCACGACGAGGCGATCTGCCGGGAGAACTACGACGTGGACGCGCGGCTCGCCGAGGCCGCGCAGGCCCGCGCGCACTGGGAGCGGACCGGCGAGGTCGAGTACGTGCCCGTGGTGAGCGGCACCGATCCGCGTGCGGCCATGCCCTTCGACATCGATTTCTACCTGAACCCGGCTCGCGGCGGCATCCCGCAGTGGCCCAACCGGTTCGCGGTCATGGCGTGGAAGGAGTGGCTGGAGTTCGACTCGGTCGCGCTGGCGCCGCGTCTCACCGGCCCGGTCCTGCTCGTCCACAGCGAGGACGCCGCCATCCCGGACGGTGCCCGCCGGTTCCACGCGGGTCTCGGCGGGCCGAAGGAGTTCGTGTGGACGACAGGCACCCAGTTCGACTTCTACGACCAGGAACCGGCGGTGACCACCGCCGTGGACGCGGCCGAAGCGCACTTCAAGGACACGCTGTGAACCGAGTCGCGTTGGCGGTCGGGGTGGCCACCGTCGCCTGACCGGCGTGGACGCGCCGCCCGGCCGGGCCGGGCGGCGCGTCGACCGCGTCGTCCACACGCGAAGGCTGTCCTAGGACTTGGCAGGCGCCGCCCCGACCGGTGCCGGCGGGATGTCGGCCATGCAGGAGGTGTCACCGACCTTCAGGGCACGGATGAAGCCGGTCTCGATGCCCGCCACACAGCCGCTCGGCTCCACTTCGGCGACATGGCCGACGTTCGGGACCTCCACGACGGTGGAGCGGCGGAACTGGCGGGCGGCGAGGCGCCCCTCCTCGGTCGGGGTGTTGGCGTCCAGGTCCCCGGACACGACCAACACCGGGACGTCGGGAAGGGGACCGGTCCGCTGCCCCGTGCCCTCCCGGTCGGGCCAGTTGAGGCAGCTGTTGCCGCGGTCGGTGATGGCGCTGGTCCACGCCTGCTTGCCGAACGGCCAGAACTCGCGTTCGGGCAGGGCTGCGCGTCCGGCCGCGAACTGCCGGGTCCGGGTGGCGACCGGCGCGGCACGGTCCCACAGGGTCGGGTAGTCGTTGCACATCACGGTCACCGACTGGGCCGGGTTGAAGGGCTGCTCGTCGGGCGCGGACGAACCGCTCATCGGGGCCAGCTCGCGGGCCGCCGCGACCAGCGCGGCGGTGCGGCCGCGCAGGGCGTCCCGGACCATCGACGGGATGGTCCCGATGCCCTGCGGGGCCCGGGTGGCGGCGTCGTAGACGATCGCCGACAGCGCGGTGCCGTCCAGGGTGCGCCGCTCGCCGTTCTCCAGCTCGTAGGAGATCGGCCGGTCGCCCAACCGGTCCGACAGGCGGGCGACGTCGCGCAGGACGCGGTCGCCGTCGCAGGCGCCGCTGCGGTCGCACACCAGCGCGAGGGTCCTGCGCGCGGCGCGGACGTTGGGACGCGCCCACATGTCGAAGTCGATCGGGTAGGCGCTGGACAGCACGATGGACCGCACCCGCTCGGGGTGGCGCTGGGCGTAGACGGTCATGAGATAGGTGCCGTACGACTCGCCGAGCAGGTCGAGCTTGCCGATGCCGAGCTTCGCGCGGACGGCGTCGATGTCGTCGGCGGTCTCCGCGGAGGTGTAGCCGCGCGCGCGGGCGCCGAGGGCCTCGCCGCAGTCGCCGATCGTGCGGACGAGGCCCTCGCGGGTCGCGGGCAGCGCGTCCCCGAACCCGCAGTCGATGCCGCCGGAGCGGTTCACCCCGCGCGGCTCGACGAGCAGCATGTCGTGGTCTTGCAGGAGGGTGCGGAACTTGTCCGCGTAGAGCGGCGCGAACGCGAACGCCGAGTCGCCCGGCCCGCCCGGGTTGACGGTGACCGTTCCCTTGGCCGGCCGGGACGTGTCCCGATGGGGGATCACCGCGTAGGCGACCGTCGTCCTTCCCAGGTCGGGGCGCGACCGCACCAGCGGAACCTGGATCGTTCCGCATTCCGCGCCGGGGACCGCTATGCACTCGGGCGCGGGCTCCCGCGCCGATGCGGCGCCGACGCCGCTTCCCGCGATGGCCGCGCACACGGCCATCGGCACGCCGATCCACTTCAAGATCTGCCTCATCCCCCGACGATGACCGGCGGGGACCCGGACGCGCATCGCCCGGCACGGGTAGACCGCGCCCGCTACCGCAGAGGGAGCCCGGTCCGAGTCGCGGCACGACCTAGCGGACGCGTTCCTCCAGATGGACGGTGATGTCGTCGCCGGCCTCCTTGCCGATCGCCTCGCGCAGCTCGGCCTTCACCGCGAGCTTGTGGTTGCCGTCGCCGAGGGCCATGAAGGAGCCCTCGAACGGGTGCCCGTCGATGGTCCCGCGGACCTTGACCAGGCCCCGCGTCCCGAAGAACTCCGCCGACTCGGGCCAGATCACGTACGTCCAGCCGCCCTTGTTGGGGCTCTTCTGTAGGTTCGCGGTGAATCGCTTGTCCAGTGCCGTGCCCATGCCGACCTCCTTGTAGCGTTGTCTCTCGCGGGTATTGACCGTCCCTCGCAGAGAAACTCATCGGACCGACCGGTGCGTCCCGCCATAGGTCTAGAGGATGAGGGTGGGGTAGGACGCCGATCGCTGGAGTTCCGCCCAAGCCCTCCCGAGCCGGTCGACCAGCTCGGTGAGGGTTTCGGTGGGAAAGGTGAACGGAAGCCGGATGAAGTTGTCGTGCCGCCCGTCGGAGTCCATGGCGGCGCCGGGGACGATCTCGACTCCATGCCGCAGGGCGACGTGCGCGAACGCGCGGGCGTCGATCCGCGGGAGCTCGATCCACAGTGCCGCACCGCCCTGCGGCTCCGTCCAGCGCCAGGTGGGGAAGCGCGCCCGCAGCAGGCCGGCCAGGTGGTCGAGGCGTTGCCGTCCGGCGGCGGATCGGCTGGCTTCGAGCTCGTGGAGCCGGGGCAGGAAGCGCGCGGCGAGCGCCTGGTCGAGGACGGGACTGCCGAGGTCGGCGAGCGCCTTGTGCCGGGCGAGCCGCTCGGTGGTGTCGGCGGACGCGCGGATCCAACCGATGCGCAGGCCGCCCCAGACCGCCTTGGCGAGCGACCCCACGGTGAGGATCTCGGCGCCGGGCCCGCCATAGGCCGCGATCGGCGGCGGCGCCTCACCAGCGAGGCCCGTGTAGGCGTTGTCCTCCAGGACGGGGACACCGTACCGCTCGGCGAGCCGGGCGATGCGCCCGCGCCGGGCAGCCGACATCAGCGTCCCGGTCGGGTTGTGGTAGGTCGGCATGACGAACAGCAGCGCCGGCCGGTAGTCGGCGAACGCGCGCTCGATCTCGTCCGCGCGGGCGCCCTCCTCGTCCAGCCGGACGCCGCGCAGCCGCGCCCCCGCCGCGCGGAACACATCGAAGCAGCCCGGCCAGCCCGGTGATTCCACGACCACGCCGGAGCGCCGGCGCAGCCGCATCTGCGCGACGAGGCCGATGGCCTGCGAGGCGCCCGCCGTCACCAGGACCTGCTCGGACGAGGTGTCCAGGCCGAGCCCGGTGAGGTGCGTCGCGATGGCGTCCCGCAGGGCCGGAAGGCCACGCGGGTGGTATCCGGCGTCGGCGGTGAGATGCGGCAGATCCTCCCGGACGAGGTCCAGCAGCGCCTGGCGCAGGTCGGGCACCGGTCCCTCGATCGCGTGCGCCAGCGAGATCACCTCGCCGGGGCCGTCCACGAACCGCTGGAAGATCGACGTCGCCCGGCCGCCGGGAACGCGCCCGTCGGCACCGGCCGGCAGGGCGGGCGGGCCCTCCGCGACACGGGTGCCGGAGCCGCGCCGGCTCTCCACCAGCCCCCGGGCCCGCAGCTCGTCGTAGGCGGCGGTGACGGTGGCGCGGCTGACCACGAGCGTCCGCGCCAGGTCACGCTCGGACGGCAGCCGCTCGCCGGGGACGAGGTCGCCGGCCGTGACGGCGCGGGCCACGGCGGCGACGAGCCGCCCGTAGAGCGGGCCCGAGGCCGTGCTCCAGTCGCCGAGGATCTCGACCAGTTCGTCCGCGCTGCGATAACGGTCCAACTCCCGCTCCATTGCCTCGGATGGACGGTAACTGCCTCGGATGGCTGCAACGCTAGCGCCGGAGCACGATCAGCAGGGATCAGCGACCACAGGGAGCGACTTGCGAGATCAACATTCGTCGTCCCTGGGTAGGACACCTGAGACCGCCACCCCCGTCCGGGGGTGGCGCACACCACAGTCCACGACAACGATCGCCCTAGAAGCGCCAAGAAACCATCAGCACCCATACCAGCCACCACCCAAGCCACCACCCAAGCCACCAACGACCAGAACAGCTGCGATCGCGTGCGAAGCCAGGTACGAGCGAAGCGAGAACCTGATCGCGAAGCGAGCCCTCCAGGGCGAGTCGAAAGCGATGCAGCGATCGCCGCAGTGCCCGCCGAAGGAAGGGCCGCCAAGGCCCGACCGCCAAGGGAACTGCAATAAACACAGCGATCGCGTGCGAAGCCAGGTACGAGCGAAGCGAGAACCTGATCGCGAAGCGAGCCCTCCAGGGCGAGTCGAAAGCGATGCAGCGATCGCCGCAGTGCCCGCCGAAGGAAGGGCCGCCAAGGCCCGACCGCCAAGGGAACTGCAATAAACACAGCACCGAAAGGACTACCCCTCATGCCGGCAGTCGAGTTCCGCGCGGCGCGCGACTTCCTGCTCGCCCATCGCGAGGACTACGCGACCGCGTACGAGAAGTTCCGCTGGCCGGTGCTGACCGGCTTCAACTGGGCGCTGGACTGGTTCGACAAGAACGCCGAGGGCAACGACGCCCCGGCGCTGTGGATCGTCGAGGAGGACGGCTCGGAGGCCAAGTACTCCTTCGCGGAGTTGTCGCGGCGGTCGAACCAGGTCGCGAACCGGCTGCGGGCGGCGGGCGTGCGGCGCGGTGACCGGATCATCCTGATGCTCGGCAACCAGGTCGAGTTGTGGGAGACGGTCCTCGCGGCGATGAAGCTCGGCGCGGTGCTCATCCCGTGCACGCCACTGCTCGGCCCCGCGGACCTCCAGGACCGGCTGACGAGGGGACGGGCCCGCCATGTGGTGGCGGGCTCGGCCGACACCGGGAAGTTCGCGGGGCTGGACGGCGAGTACACGCGGATCGCGGTCGGCGCGCCCGTGGAGGGCTGGCTGCGGTACGAGGACGCCTATGAGGAGCCGGAGAAGTTCTCCCCGTACGGGCTGACGATGTCGCGGGACACGCTGCTGCTCTACTTCACGTCGGGCACGACCGCGAAGCCGAAGCTGGTCGAGCACACGCATGCCTCGTATCCCGCCGGACACCTGTCGACGATGTACTGGATCGGGCTGCGGCCCGGGGACGTCCATCTGAACATCTCCTCGCCCGGGTGGGCTAAGCACGCGTGGAGCAACGTCTTCGCGCCGTGGAACGCCGAGGCGTGCGTGTTCATCTTCAACTACACGCGCTTCGACGCCGACCGGCTGCTCGACACTCTCGACCGGTGCGGGGTGACGAGCTTCTGCGCGCCGCCGACCGTGTGGCGGATGCTGATCCAGGCCGATCTCGGACGGTTGTCCACGCCGCCGCGGGAGGTGGTCGCGGCGGGCGAGCCGCTCAACCCCGAGGTGATCGAGCGGGTGCGGGAGGCGTGGGGCCGGACGATCCGGGACGGGTTCGGGCAGACCGAGACGACCGTCCAGATCGCGAACTCGCCGGGTCAGCCCGTCAAGCCCGGCTCGATGGGGCGGCCCGCGCCCGGCTACCGCGTCGCGCTGATCGACCCGGTGACCGGGGAGGCAGGCGACGAGGGCGAGATCTGCCTCGACCTGGAGGACCGGCCGCTCGCGCTGATGGCGGGCTACCACGGCGACGAGGCGCGCACCGAGGAGGCGATGGCGGGGGACTTCTACCACACCGGCGATATCGGCTCCCGGGACGCCGACGGCTACATCACCTATGTGGGACGCGCTGACGACGTGTTCAAGGCGTCCGACTACAAGATCTCGCCGTTCGAGCTGGAGAGCGTGCTGATCGAGCACGACGCGGTGGCGGAGGCGGCGGTGGTGCCGTCCCCCGATCCGGTGCGGCTGGCCGTGCCGAAGGCGTACGTGACGCTCGCGGCGGGCTGGGAGCCGGACGCCGAGACCGCCCGGTCGATCTTCGAGCACAGCCGGGCGCAGCTGTCGGCGTACAAGCGGGTGAAGCGGCTGGAGTTCGGCGCGTTGCCCAAGACCATCTCCGGGAAGATCCGCCGGGTGGAGTTGCGCACCAGCGAGATCGGCAAGCATCCGGGGGCGGACGACCGTCCGGAGGGTGAGTTCCGCGAGGAGGACCTGCGGTGAGGCCCGCGTACGCCTCGGGCACCTCGGCGGTCCCGCTGCTCGGTGACACGATCGGAGCGAACCTCGACCGGACGGTCGCGTCCTTCGCCGACCGCGACGCCCTCGTGGACCGGACGACGGGGCGGCGCTGGAGCTATGACCAGTTCGCCGCCGACGTGGACGCGGTCGCGCTCGGGCTGCACGGTCTCGGCGTCGGCAAGGGCGACCGGGTCGGGATCTGGGCGCCGAACTGCGCGGAGTGGATGCTCGTCCAGTACGCGACGGCGAGGCTCGGCGCGATCCTGGTCAACATCAACCCGGCGTACCGCGTCCACGAGCTGAGGTTCGTGCTGAACCAGGCGGGCGTCCGGACGCTCGTCGCCGCGCCCGCGTTCAAGACGTCCGACTACCGGGCGATGATCGAGGAGGTCAGGCCGGACTGCGGCGCACTGTCGGACGTCCTGCTCCTCGGGTCGCAGGAGTGGGACGCGCTGCTGGCGGCGGGCCGCGCGGGTGACCGGGCCGTGCTCGCCTCGATCGGCGAAGGGCTGAGCCCTGACGACCCGATCAACATCCAGTACACGTCCGGGACGACGGGCTTCCCCAAGGGCGCCACGCTCTCGCACCACAACATCCTGAACAACGGCTTCTTCGTCGGCGAGCTGTGCGGGTACGACGAGGAGGACCGGGTGTGTGTTCCGGTGCCCTTCTATCACTGTTTCGGGATGGTGATGGGAAATCTCGCGGCGACCAGCCACGGCGCCTGCGTGGTGATCCCCGCGCCCGCGTTCGACCCGAAGGCGACCCTGGAGGCGGTCGCGGCGGAGCGGTGCACGTCGCTGTACGGGGTGCCGACGATGTTTATCGAGATGCTGGGGCTCACCGCGGTGCTGGGCGAGCCGTCCGGGGACGGGCTCGACCTGTCCGCCCTGCGCACCGGGATCATGGCGGGGTCGCCGTGCCCGGTGGAGGTGATGAAGCAGGTCATCGAACGGCTCGGGATGGCCGAGGTCGCGATCTGTTACGGGATGACCGAGACGTCGCCGGTGTCCACCCAGACCCGGGCGGGCGACTCGCTCGACCGGCGGGTCGCCACGGTCGGGACCGTGCACCCGCATCTGGAGGTCAAGATCATCGACCCCGGCACCGGCGTCACGGTGCCGCGCGGCACGCCCGGCGAGTTCTGTACCCGCGGCTACTCGGTGATGCTCGGCTACTGGGACGAGCCGGACAGGACGGCCGAGGTCATCGACGCCGCGCGGTGGATGCACACCGGGGACCTCGCCGTGATGGACGGGGACGGCTACGTCACCATCACCGGCCGCATCAAGGACATGGTGATCCGGGGCGGTGAGAACGTCTATCCGCGCGAGGTCGAGGAGTTCCTCTACACCCATCCCGACATCGTGGACGCGCAGGTCATCGGCGTCCCGGACGAGAAGTACGGGGAGGAGCTGATGGCGTGGGTGCGGTTGCGCGACGGTGCCCCCGAGCTGACCGCGGAGTCGCTGCGGGAGTTCTGCCGGGGCAGGCTGGCCCACTTCAAGATCCCCCGCTACGTCCATCGGGTGGAGGAGTTCCCCATGACGGTCACCGGCAAGATCCGCAAGGTGCAGATGCGCGCCGAGGCGGTCGACATCCTCGGTCTGGAGCCCCGGGCCACCAAGCCCTGACTTTTCCGCCCCGGTGACCTTCCGTAAGCGGATTGTTCGGGGGATGCTGCACTACATGAACACGGCGTTGCCGGGAGGTGTCCCCAGAGCGCGGGGGGACGAGGCCGCGGTGAGGTCGGCGGTCCTGTCGCTGCACCGCACGACCGGGCTGCCCATGGTGTTCGGCGGTGCGCTGAGCGGGCGGGACAGCCTGCGGATCACCGAGCTGGTGGGCAACACCACCGACGCCCTGGACGGGCTGGTGGTGCGGCAGGGCAACGGGCTCGGCGGCAAGGCGATGGCGCTGGGCCGCCCGGCGTGGGTGAGCAACTATCCGTGCGCCGCGTCCATCAGCCACGACTATGACGGGCCGGTCGCGCGGGAGGGGCTGCTGTCGATCGTCGCGGTCCCGGTGGTGGTGCGGCGTACGGTCCGCGGCGTCCTGTACGGGGCGCTGCGCGAGCCGCTGTCGCTCGCCGACCGGGTGGTGGGCGCGGCGATGCAGGCGGCCCGCGACCTGGAGCAGGACCTCGCCGTGCGGGACCGGGCGGACGAGGCGCTCACCCGGGCCCGCTGCGACCCGGCGGGGCTCGCGGGGTCGTCGGCGGCCAGGTGGGAGGAGGTCAGGGCCGTCCACGCCGAGCTGCGCGCGCTCGCCGAGCAGGTCCCGGACGCGCCGACCCGCGACCGGTTGCGCGAGGCGACGCTGCGGCTCGCCGCCGCCGGCCTGGACGGGCCGGACGGGCCCGCGCGGCCCGTCCTGTCGCCGCGCGAGCTGGACGTCCTGTCGTATGTGGCGATCGGCTGCACGAACGCCGAGGCCGCCCGGCGCCTCGGGCTGCTGCCCGAGACCGTGAAGAGCTACCTGCGTTCGGCGATGCGCAAGCTCGACAGTCATACCCGGCTGGAGGCGGTGACCGCGGCCCGCCGCGCCGGGCTGCTGCCCTGATCGGCGGCGCGTGCCGCGGCGCGCCCGCCGAGGGCCGCGGCGGCGCACGCGACGAGGGCGGTGCCGGCGAAGGCGACCATCACGATGGTGAAGGCGTGCCGGTGGCCACCCGGGACGCCGAGGTAGAGCGACCCGAAGACGGCGAGGCCGGCCGCGCCCGCGAGCTGGAAGTTCGTGTTGATCAGCCCGCTGAGGTCGGGCGCGTACCGGGCGGGGACGCCGGCGGTGAGCCGTCCGAGCTGCGGCGCGAAGCCGAGCCCGAGCCCGAACCCGCCGAGCCCGAGCAGGACGACCAGCGCGGCGCCGTCCGCGTGCGCGAGGCCGATCGTGACGTAGGCGGCGGCGAGCAGCAGGTACCCGGCGACGGGGCCGAACGCGACGACCCGGGCGGGCATGCGCGGCAGCAGCGGACCCGAGATCCCGAACGCGGCGACCCAGGACACCAGCACCAGGCCGGAGAACAGGGCGCTCCTGCCGAGGCCGTCCTGGACGTGGAGGGCGAGCACGAACAGCATCGCGTAGTAGGTGCCGGTCGCCGCGCCGAGCGCCCCGAGGGTCCACGCGACGACGGGCCTGACCAGCACGGACAGGTTCAGCAGCGGCGTCCCGCCGCGTGCCGCGACCCGTCGCTGCCGCCGCGCGAACGCCGCCAGCGCCGGCGCGCTCGCGGCGAGCGAGAACCACGTCCACGGCGGCCAGCCGGCCTCCCGGCCGAACAGCAGCGGGACGACCGCCAGCAGCACCGCCCCCGCCAGCAGCGCGACGCCGCCGAGGTCGAGGCGGGTGCGCTCGCGCGACACGGCGTCCGCGGGCAGCAGCCGCGCCCCGGCCGCCAGCAGGACGAGCCCGACCGGCACGTTGACCAGGAAGATGGGCCGCCAGCCGAGACCGAGCACGTCGGCGGTGACGAGCACGCCGCCGAGCACCTGACCCGCCACCGCGCCACCGGACAGTGCGACGGCGAACAGCCCCTGCGCACGCTCCCGCGCCCGGCCGGTGAAATGGAGCTGGATGCCGGACAGCACCTGCGGGATCATCAGCGCGCCCGCCGCGCCCTGCGCGACCCGCGCCGCGACGAGCGCACCGGTGGCCGGGGCGAGACCGCAGGCGAGGGAGGCCGCGGTGAACGCGGCGAGCCCGGCCAGGAACATCCGCCGGTGCCCCCGCGCGTCACCGAGCCGCGCGCCGGCGATGAGCAGGACGGCGTAGGCGAGGGTGTACCCGGAGATCACCAGTTCGAGGGCGCCCGCGGACGGGTGCAGCCCGTCCTTGAGGGACGGGGCGGCGACGTTGACGATGGCGGTGTCGACGTTGACCATGAACTGGCCGATGAGCAGCACGGCCAGCATCCCGGACGGGCGTCGCCCGCCGGAGGGTGCGGTCGGTGGTGTGGAGGGAGCGGTCACGCGGGGACAACACCGGCAGCCGCCGCGCGGTTGCGGGGCGGTCTCCGGCGGCGCGAACTCTCCGGCGATCGGGCCCGGCGACGGGGTCAGCGCCCGCGCAGTGCACGTGACGACCAGAGCAGATCGGCCCCCGTGGCGCACTGCCTGGTCGGAACGGTCACCACGAGCCGGCTGCGCCGGGCCATGATCGCTCGGCCGCCCCGCCCCGTTCCGGGCGGGGGCGTCCGCCCCCGATGTGCAATCAGCACGGTAACACCTGCGAACACCAATGTTCGTGATGTTGGAATTGTTCACCCGGGACCCGCTCGTTGGTAGCTTTGACACATGGATTCCGACGGCCGCTGCCCGCTGCCGCGCGGGCGCCATCACCTCACCCGCGAGCAGGTCAGCGCGTCCCAACGGGAACGGCTGCTCCAGAGCATGACGGAGGCCGTCGGTGAGAAGGGGTACACGCGCACCTCCGTGGCGGACGTGCTGAAACGCGCGCACGTTTCCCGGGAGACGTTCTACGAGCACTTCGCCGACAAGCAGGAATGCTTCCTGTCGGCCTACCAGGCCGCCGCCGACCGCATCGTCGGCGTCGTCCACGAGGCGCTCCAGAGCGGCGACGAGCCGCTGATGCAGCGGTTCGAGCGGGCGTTGAGCGCCTACCTGCGGGAGCTGGCCGTGGACGCGGCGGCGGCCCGCACGTTCCTGCTGGAGATCTACGCGGCCGACCCCGCGGCGGCGGTGCTGCGGATCGGGGTGCAGCGCCGGTTCGTGGAGACCGTCACCGGTCTGCTGGTCGAGGACGAGCGGTTCCGCGCCCTGCCCGACCCGCAGTTCGCGTGCCGGATGCTGATCGGCGGGGTCGCCTCGCTGGTGACCGGGAAGGTGGCGATGGGCGAGCACGCCACGCTTCCCGGTCTGTGCGCGCCGATCCTCGCGCACGTCCGCTCCCTGCTCGAACGCTGACCTGCTCCCGCGCGGGGCAGGGTCAGATGAAGACGCTGAGCAGACCGGCCATGGCGAAGCCGACGACCGACAGGATCGTCTCCAGGACCGTCCAGGTCCTGAGGGTGTCGCGGACGGACATGTTGAAGTAGCGGGAGATGATCCAGAACCCGCCGTCGTTGACGTGCGAGGCGATGATGGAGCCCGCGGAGATCGCGATGGCGATCAGCGCGATGTGCGGGTCCGGGTAGTCCTTGTCCTGGACGAGCGGCGCGACGATGCCGCCGGTGGTCACGATCGCCACGGTCGCCGAGCCCTGGGCGACGCGCAGCCCGCAGGCGATCAGGTAGGCGAGCACGATCACCGGCAGGCCCGCGTCCGACAGGGTGTCGGCGAGCGCCTTGCCGACACCGGTCGCCGACACGACCGCGCCGAAGAACGCGCCGCCACCGATGACCAGCAGGATCATGCCGATCGGACGGAGCGAGCGGGTGGCGACCTCCGACAGTTCCGCCCCGGGGATGCCGCGGCGGATGCCGAGCAGGTACATCGCGAGCAGCACCGCGATGGTGAGGGCGACGACGGGGTTGCCGAGGAAGGTCAGGGTCGGCAGCGCGGGGCTGTCCTCCCACCAGACGGTGCCGAACGTGGCGAGCAGGATCAGCACCAGCGGCACGGCGATGATCAGCCCGACCAGCAGGAGGGACGGCTCGGGTTCCGGCGCCCGTGCCTTCCCGTCTTCCCTGTCTTCCCCATCTTCCCTGTCTTCCTTGGCTTGCCTGTCTTGTCGGTCCCGGTCCGTTCCGTGCCGCTCGGCGGTGATGTACTCCTCGGGCACCTCCACCATGACGCGCTTGCCGATCCACGCGCCCCACGCGACGCCCGAGACCAGGAACGCGGGGATGCCGCAGATCAGGCCGAACACGATGAGCCAGCCGAGCGGGACGCCGAGCAGCCCGGCGGCGGCGACGGGGCCGGGGTGCGGTGGCAGGAACGCGTGCGTCATTGACAGGCCGGACAGCAGGGGCAGCGCGTACAGCACGAGGGAACGCCCGCCCTGCTTGGCGGTGATGTAGACGAGCGGCGCCAGCACGAAGATGCCGACGTCGAAGAAGACGGGGATGCCGAAGATGAGCCCGGCCAGGCCCATCGCGAGCGGTGCGCCCCGCTCGCCCGCCACGCTGAGCAGCCGCCGGGTGAGCACGTCGGCGCCGCCGGACCGCTCCAGGATCGCGCCGAGGATGGTACCGAGCCCGACGATCGGCGCGATGTGCCCGAGCAGGCCACCGAAGCCCGTCTCCAGCAAAGATTTCTTGGAGCTGAGCGCGGTGCCGACGATCTCCTCGACGCTGAGCCCGGCGACGAGCGCCAGCGCGAGGCTGGAGATGAGCAGCGCGATGAACGGCTCCAGCTTGACCTTGATGATCAAGAACAGCAGCACCGCGATGGACACGGCGCACAGCAGCAGAAGGCCGCCTGTCTCGTGTTGCAGCCAGTGGACCATGGACGTGACCTCTCGGGGGGTGGGGGCGAGATGGGAGCGGGGTCAGCGGGCAGCGGGTCAGCGGGTCAGCGGGAAAGCGTCAGCGGGTTGTTCCGGCGGGGGTACGGCGGAGGGAGCGGCCGGGAAGCGCGCCGGTGTGCCGGCCGTCGGCGATGACGGCCGTCCCGCCGACGAGGACGTGGGGGATGCCGCCGGCCTGCTGCCGGGGGTCGTCGAAGGTGGCGGTGTCGCGGACGGTCTCGGGGTCGAACAGGACGAGGTCGGCGTGGTACCCGGTCCGGACGAGCCCGCGGGAGTCGAGCCTCAGGCGCCGCGCGGCCCGGCCGGTGAGGTGCGCGACGCACTCTTCGAGGGAGAGGACGCCCAGCTCGCGGACGTAGTGGCCGAGGTAGCGGGGGAAGGTGCCCCACGCGCGGGGGTGCGGTTTCGCGGCGGCGAGGAGGCCGTCGCTGCCGCCGGTGTGGCACGGGTGCCGCATGATCGCCTGGACGTTCTCCTCGTGCCCCACGTGCTGGAGGATCGTGGTGGCGAGGTCGTCGGCGACGAGCCGCTCGCAGAAGACGTCGAACGGGGAACGGCCGGACGCGGCGGCGAGTTCGGCGATCGTCCGTCCGATGACGGTGCGGTTCGGGGAACCGGACACCTCGATCGTCTCCCATTCGGCCGGCACGCCGTGGCAGCCGTCCGAGCCCTCGACCTCCATCGCGTGCCGGAGGCGCGCGCGTTCGGCGGGGTCGGCGAGCCGGGTGAGCAGCGCCTTCGGGCCGCCCACGGCCGCCCAGCTCGGCAGCAGCGCGGCGAGGGTCGTGGAGCCGGGGAGGTAGGGGTAGGTGTCGAGCGTGATGTCGCAGCCCGCGCCGATCGCCTCGTCCAGCAGGCGGAGCAGTTCGGGCGCGCGGCCCTGGTTGACGCCGAAGTTCATCGTCGCGTGCGCGAGGTGGAGGGGGCAGCCGGAGCGGCGCGACAGCTCGACCATCTCGGCGTACGCCTCCAGCGCACCCGCCCCGTAGGAGCGGTGGTGCGGGGCGTAGAAGCCGCCGAGGGACGCGACGACGCGGCACAGCTCGGTCAGCTCGTCGTCGTCGGCGTACATGCCGGGCACATAGGTCAGGCCGCTGGACATGCCGACCGCGCCCTCGCGCATGCCGGTCGCGACCAGCTCGCGTTGCCGGTCGAGTTCCGCTCCGGTCGGCGGGCGGTCCGCCCAGCCCATCGCCAGCATCCGGACCGCGCCCTGCGGGACGAGGTAGCAGGCGTTGACGGCGATGCCCTCGTCGAGCCGGTCGAGGTACTCCCCGACGCTCCGCCACGTCCAGTCGAAGCCGGCCGGGTCGCCGTTCCAGCCGGCGATGGTGCGGCGGATCTCGGGCAGGGTGGTGTCGTCGGCGGGGGCGTAGGACATGCCGTCCTGGCCGATGACCTCGGTCGTCACGCCCTGGCCCACCTTGGCGAGGTGGTCGGGCTCGATGAGCAGCGCAAGGTCGGAGTGGGCGTGCATGTCGATGAACCCGGGCGCGAGAACGAGACCGTCCGCGTCGAGGGTCTCCGCGCCGGACAGGCCATGCCCGATCTCGGCGATCCGCCCGCCGGAGATCGCGACGTCGGCGACACGGCCCGGGGCGCCGGTGCCGTCCACGACGGTGGCGCCGCGGATGACGGTTCCCGGCATCAGAACCACGTCCGGATGAGGTCCACGACTTCGGGACGCTCGGCGTCCGCGTCGTCCAGGACGGGGATCAGCGTCCACTTGTCGAGCGCCGTGCAGGGGTGCGACAGCCCGAGCCTGACCACGTCACCGACCTCCACCGAGGAGTCGGCGAGGAATGTGTGCTGGTCGTTGAGCGCGGTGACGCGGGCGTTCTCGATCGGCCCGGTGCCCTTGCCGCGGACGAACTGCGGCACGGGCATGCCCTCGTCGAACGGAAGGTCGCGTTTGCCCGTGTCGAGCAGCGCGAGCGTGGGTTCGGGACGGGACACCACGCGCGCCCAGCCGTGCATGGCCGACCGCAGCGGCGCGTCTCCCGTACCACGCGAGAAGGGCGATATCTCCCGGTAGAAGCCGTCGTCGTGGATGATGTACGCGCCCGACCGCAGCACCACCTGCACGCCGAGTTCGCCGAGCCCGCCGAGCACCTCGGCGACCTGGTCGAAGAAGGAGCTGCCGCCGGCCGTCACGATCGGGGCGTCCGTCTCGTATTCCAGGCCGCCGAACAGGTTCGCGACGCGGTGCAGATAGGCGTCCACGGAGGCGCGCCCCTGATCGGACGCGTCGTGCGCGAGGGCTCCCTCGTAGCCCGCGACCCCGGCGAGCCGGAGGGTCGGCGCCTTGCGCACCGCGTCGGCGACCTCACGCGCGGCACCGTCGTCGCGGACACCCGTACGGCCGTGCGGACCGCCGAGCTCCACGCACACGTCCACCGGACGCTGCGCGCGGGCCGCACGCAGGGCGTCGTCCATCAACTCGACCGTGTGCGCCGAGTCGACCCAGGACACGAACGCGAAGTCCGGGTCGTCCTCCAGGCGCGCGGCGAGCCAGGCGAGCCCGGCCGGGTCGACCAGCGCGTTGGCGAGCTGGACGCGGCGGACGCCGAACGCGCGCGCCACCCGGACCTGCGGCAGGTTCGCCAGCGTGATGCCCCACGCGCCCGCGTCGAGCTGCCGCCGCCACAGCTGCGGGGCCATCGTCGTCTTCCCGTGCGGGCAGAGCGCGACCCCCGCCGCGTCCGCCCAGCGCGCCATCGCGCGGACGTTGTGGTCGAGCGCCCCCGCGTCCAGTGTCAGCAGTGGTGTGCCGAAATCGTCCAGGGGTATGCGGGTGTCACGGATCTCCGCCACCGACCTGCCGTGCGCGGACGCCGGGATCGCCTTGAAGCGCCAGTCGAGCCGCTCGTCGCCGAGTGCGTCCACCGCGCGGGCATCGATGTTTGCGACCATGATGACCTCCTATGTTGCACACTATGCAATGCTGATTGCACTATGTGCTGCTGCGGTTGTAGCATCGCCCTCGGGTACCGGTCAACGGTCGGGAGACGATCGTGACCGCCTCGGGGAGAGAGGGCGATGGAAGGCTTGCCGGCTGCCGCCTGCGTGGGCGAATCACTGGCCGTGCTCCTCCCCGACCGGCCCGGCCCGCTTGAGCACGTCCCCTCCTTCCGGCCCTCGTCCGGCGGCGCCGAGGCGAACGTCGCGCACGGGCTCGTCGCACTCGGCATACCCACCGCGTGGATCGGACGCGTCGGCGACGACGGTTTCGGACGCCGCGTCACCCGCGACCTGGCCGCGGGCGGTGTCGACATCCGCGGCGCGTCCGTGGACCCCCACCGCCCGACCGGGCTGTACGTCAAGGAGATCGAGCCGGGCGGCAGCGTCCTGCACTACTACCGCGACGGCTCGGCCGGCTCGACGATCGGCCCGTCCCTGCTCGACGACCCCGACGCCGGGCCACTGCTGGCCGGTGCGAAGCTCGTCCACCTGTCGGGCATCACCGCCGCGCTCTCGGACTCCGCCCTCGAACTCACGCGCGCGCTCCTGTTCCGCTCCCGGCCGGGCCGGCTGGTGAGCTTCGACCTGAACTGGCGGCCCGCGCTGTGGCGGCGGCGCGACCCGTCCGTCCTGCTGCCGCTGCTGAACGCCGCCGACATCGTGCTGCTCGGCGCCGACGAGGCCACCGACGTGCTCGGCACCGGCGATCCCGGCGAACTGCGCGCGCTGCTGCCCGGCCCCGCGACGCTGGTGGTCAAGGACGACGCGCACCGCGCGACCGCCCTCACCCGCGAGACCGCCCACACTCGCGAGATGGTCGTCACCGCGCCCGCCCTGGACGTCGAGGTCGTCGAGCAGGTCGGCGCGGGCGATGCGTTCGCCGCCGGATACCTCGCCGGCACGCTGCGCGGCTACGGACCGCGGCGCTGCCTGCGGCTCGGCCACCTCGCGGCCGCCGCCACACTCGTCGTGCCGAACGACCATGGACCGCCGCCCCCGCCCGCACTCGTGGACGAGTTGCTGCACGGCTCACCGGAGGCGTGGGCGGCGACGACCGTGCGCGCCTCCGGCATCGTCCGTCCGCTGCCGGACCGCCCGGTGGAGGAGGAGACGCGATGAGCCAGAGCCTCGGACGCGCGCTCGCCATTCTCGGCGAGCTCGGCGAGGCCCCGCGCACCCTCGACGAGCTGGCCGCGAAGGTCGGCGTCCACAAGACGACCGTGCTGCGGCTGCTGCGCACGATGGAGGACGAACGGTTCGTGCGCCGCGACGGCGACCACCGTTTCCACCTCGGGTCGCGGCTGTTCGCGCTGGCCGGGGCGGCGCTCGAACAGCGCGGCGTCCGCGACGTCGCGGCACCGCACCTGGCCCGGCTGAACGACGCGACGGGCCAGACCGTCCATCTCGGCGTGTACGAGGGCGGCGATGTCATCTACCTCGACAAGTACGACTCGCGGCACGCGATCCGCATGTACTCGCGGGTGGGGCTGCGGATGCCGCTGCACGCGACCGCCATCGCCAAGGTGCTGCTCGCCGATCTGCCGGAACCGCGCCGCCGCCGCGCCGCCGAGGAGATCGAGTACACCCCGTTCACCGAGCACACCATCACCGGCCCCCGCGAGCTGCTGGACGAGCTGTCCCGTGTCGCCCGGCAGGGCTATGCGATGGACGACGCCGAGCACGAGACGTTCATCCGCTGCGTCGCCGCGCCCGTCCGGGACGCCACCGGACGGGTCGTGGCGGCCGTCTCGATCTCGGTGCCGGAGGTCGTGCTGAGCAGGGACGAGGTCCTCGCGCTGCTCCCCGACCTCCGCACGACCACCCGCGCCATCTCCGCCGACTGCGGCCATACGGAAGGAAACCGAGAATGAGCGACAAGACACAGGTGAGCACCGACGGCGCACCCGCCGCCGCCTTCGCCTTCTCCCAGGGCGTCCGGAAGGGGCCGCTGTTGCAGGTCTCCGGCCAGGGTCCGCAGGACCCGGCCACGGGCGAGTACGTCTACGCCGGCGACGTGAAGGCGCAGACCCGGCGCGTCCTGGAGAACGTCAAGGCGATCCTGGAGGCGGGCGGCTCCGGCGTCGAGGACGTGCTGATGTTCCGCGTCTACCTGACGACCCGCGACCACTTCGCCGAGATGAACGAGGCGTACGCGCAGTTCGTCAAGGAGAACTGCCCGAGCGGCGTCCTGCCCTGCCGGACGACCGTCGCCGTCGAGCTCCCGCACCCGGCGATGCTGGTGGAGATCGACGCCCTGGCCTGCGTCGGCTGACCCGCGCGAGGCGGCCGGAGGCGACCAGATCCAGGGTGATGAGCACCGCGATGGCCTCGATCGCCAGCAGGCCGATGAGGACGAGGAGCTGCGTCGCCCCCGCCTCAACCGGGTCGGCGCCGCCCAGCAGCACCCCGACGAACGCGCCCGGCAGTGTCACCAGCCCGACGGTGCGGGTCTGGTCAAGGACGGGGAACAGCGCCAGCGCCGCCGCGGACCGGCACACCTCCAGCGCCGCGTCGCGCGGCGGAAGGCCGAGCGCGAGACCGCCCTCGTACTCGCCGCGGCGCGCGGCCAGCTCGTCCAGTGCGCGGCGGCCGGTGAGCCCCGTCGCCGACATGGCACCACCGATGAAGATCCCGGCGATCGGCAGCACCGCCACCGGCCGCGCCGGCACCAGCGTGGACGCCATCAGCAGCGCGAGGACGGGCGCGACCCCGGCGACGATCGGCAGGGTCGTCCACCAGGCCGAGCGGGCGACGGCCCCGGTGATGCGGTGGCCCGCCGTCGCGACGGCGACCACGACCATCCCCGCGATGAACACCGCCGTCCAGCCGGCGCTGCGCAGCACCACCGCGATGACCAGGGACACGACCGCCAGTTGCACCGCCGCTCGCGCCGCCGCGACGACCATGTCCCGGCCGAGGCCGAGACCGCCGAAGCGCGCCAGCACCCCGGCCCCCGCCGCGAGCGCCACCAGCACGAGCGCCAGGACCGGTCCGACCTCCGGCGCCGCGTCCATCGCGCCCCCCGCCGCCATGACCGAGTGACCCTCATCCCAATTGGGATGATTGTGATCTCATAGCAGTCTCCTACCCGCTTAAAACCCCGATAGCGTGGGACTTGTGGAGGATGAGGAGGCAGGCGGGACGTCCCGTCGCAAAGCGCTCTGGCTGATGGGCGCGGCCGCCGGACTCGCCGCACTGGGGGCGGACGGTGTGCACGCGTCCCACCGCTCCCCGGCCGTGGCGCAGGCGCCGCCGACTCCCCGGGCACGACCGGTCATCCATCCGACCCCCACACCGACACCGACGCCCACTCCGACACCGCGTCCCGCGCCGTGGACGCCCGCGAAGCTGACCGCGTCGGAGACACCCGTCCGCGAGCTGACGCAGCTGTCGCCCGCTCCCCCGCCGGACTCGATCGCGCTGACCATCGACGACGGCCCGAGCCCGCTGTGGACGCCGCGCGTGCTCGACCTGCTCGCCGAGGAGGAGATCCGCGCGACGTTCTTCATCATCGGCGAGCAGGTGGAGGAGTTCCCGAAGCTCACCCGCCGCATCGCCGACGCCGGGCACCAGATCTGCAACCACACGATGACCCACCCGATCACCATCGCGGGGATGTCGAAGAAGAAGGTCCGCAAGGAGATCGTCGACGCGCACGACCTGATCGCCGACGTCACCGGCGTCGTGCCGCAGTTCTTCCGCTCGCCGGGCGGCGCGTGGTCGAAGAACGTCCTAGAGCTCACCGAGGAGCACGGGATGCTGCCGATCGACTGGGCGGTGGACCCGCGCGACTGGGCCCGTCCGGGCGTCGGCCATATCCGCAGGTCGCTGCTCGACGCGAAGGCGGGCAACATCCTGCTGTGTCACGACGGCGGCGGCGACCGTTCGCAGACCCTGTCCGCGCTGAAGACCGTCATCCCGAAGCTGAAGAAGCGCGGCCTCACCTTCGTCCCGCTCTGACCTCCACGCCCAACGCGGACAGTCCGACCGCCCACCAGAACAGCAACTATGCCGAGCCCAAGAATTGGGCTCGGCATAGTTGCTCGTTCAAGCAGAGAATTGGGGTGGTCCTAGACTTGTGGGACGGGCGGACCCGGCACCTCGGCAGGCGGCATCGGGAGGGCACCCTCCCCGAGATCACCGTGGCCCCCGCGGTCACTGTGTTCTCTGTGCCTTCCGGGCTCGCCGTGCTCTCCGTGGTCACCGTGGTCACCGTGCGAGACGCCGGGCAGCCAGCCCAGCCAACGCGGCAGGTACCAGTTCGCCCGCCCCAGCAGGGACATGACGGCGGGCAGCAGCACCACCCGGACGACCGTCGCGTCGATCAGCACCGCCACCGCCAGGCCCACGCCGAGCTGCTTGAAGTCCTGCATCGACAGCGTCGCGAAGATCCCGAATGTGGCGATCATGATGACGGCGGCGCTGGTCACCACGCCCGCCGTCGAGCGCACCCCGTCCGCGACGGCCCGGGTCGTCGGAACCCCCCGGTCGTACGCCTCGCGGATCCGCGACACGACGAACACGTGGTAGTCCATCGACAACCCGAACAGGACCACGAACACGAACAGCGGGATCCACGACTCCAGCGCCCCCGCGCCGCGCGTCCCGACCAGCGAGTCCCCCCAGCCGTGCTGGAACACCGCCACCATGACCCCGTAGGCGGCGCCGACCGACAGCAGGTTGAGCACGATCGCGCTCGCCGCGATCACGACCGAGCGGAAGAAGACCAGCATCAGCAGGAACGTGATCCCCATGACGAACAGGAACACCGGCACGATGGCGTCGCCGAGCCGGGCGTTGTAGTCGACCGACCAGGCGAGCTGTCCGGTGACCGGCGCCTCGGCGACCCGTCCGACCGTCTCCGGGACGATCTTCTCTCGCAGGGTCTCCAGCGCGTGCTTGGAGGTGTCGTCGGCGCCGGCCCCCGCAAGCGGCACCTCGATCTCCGCGATGTTCTGCCTCTCGTGCACGGTGACGTCGATCGGCTCGTTCATCTCCCCGGACGCGACGGCCCGCCGCCTCAGCTCCTCGATCGCCGCCCGCACCTGTGGCGAGCCGATGTCGCGGGCCTTCACCACGACCTGGGCCGGCTCGGAGTTGCCGGGGAACGCCGTGTTCAGCCGCGTGTAGGTCTTCGCGATCGGCTCTCCGGGCGGGATCTGCTGGTCGATCCCGAGTTGCTCGGTCCGCATGCCGAGCGCGGGCGCGGCGAGGGCCAGCAGCACCCCCGCCGCCAGCAACGCCGCGACACCGGGACGCGCCAGGACGGGCTTGAGCAGCGCGGCGACCACGCCTCCACCGGTCCCGCGGCGGCGCGGCATCGGGATCCGGCCGAAGTCGACCTTGTCGCCGAGCAGGGACAGCAGCGCGGGTAGCACCGTCACCGAACCGAGCATCGCGATGAGCACGACGAGGATCGTCGCGACCGCGAAACCCTTGAACAGCAGCAGCCCGGAGAGGAACATCCCGGCCATCGCCACCATCACGGTGAGGCCCGACACCAGCACCGACCGCCCCGACGTGGCCGCCGCGATGGCCAGCGCCGTCTCCCGGTCGCGTCCCCTCGCCCGCTCCTCACGCTCGCGCTGGAGGTAGAACAGGCAGTAGTCGACGCCGACCGCGAGGCCCATCAGCAGCATCACCGAGTTCGTCGTGTCGTCGACGTGCACGGCGTGGCTGGTGACGGCCAGCACCCCGCCCGCCGCGAGGAAGGCCGTGAACGCCAGCAGCACCGGCAGCACGGCCGCCAGCAGCGCCCCGAACGCCACCAGCAGGATGCCGAGGGCGAGGGGCAGCGCCGTCATCTCCGCGCGCTGGAAGTCGCTGCCCAGCGCCTTGTCGAACCAGGCGTCCGCGCTCGCGCCGCCGAACTCCCCGATCTCCACCGACGGGTTGTCGCGCTGCGCCTTCGCGACCGCGTCCTCGACCGCCGGAAGCGGGTCGGGCGCCCCGTCCGGCACCTCCTTGAGCGTGAGCTGGACGATGATGTGGTGCCGGTCCTTGGACACGACGTCCGGCCGCATGCCGGTGATCACACCGGTGGCCTGCACGTTCGCCCGGACCGCGGCGACGGCCCGGGCCATCTCGGGCGATCCGGCGGCGTGGGCGCCGCCGGAGATCAGCACCGTCTCCTCGTCGGTGTCCTCGACCCCCGCCTCGTCGAGGATCTGCACGGCCCGCGCGGACTGCCCGGTGCCCTGCTCGTGGTCGGCCATCGTGACCTGCCCGCTCATCCCGCCGAGTACCGAGGCGAGGACGACGAACAGCAGCCAGCCGAGGATGGCCGTCAGGCGATGTCGTGCGCTCCAGCCGCCGAGCGTGGCGGCGAGGTTCCGTTTCATGGGTGTTCCCTGGGGGTTTTGGTTTCGGGATGACACCTATGGACGCTAGGAAGCGGACGACCCCCGCGACATGGCTCTAGACGGCCTCCAGGGGGTGCACCTGGGTACACCCCATGTCCGGGTTCGGGGCACACTGTGCTGGAAGGACGCTCACCGGAAACTGGACTCCGGACAGCAAAGCGAGGCTTACGGAGGACCCGGTGGACGTTCAACTGGCGAAGGAGACGAGGCGCCAGCAGCACCTCAAGACGCCCTGGCGCGGCCTGGGGATGATGCTGCTCGGCGTCCCGGCGACGTTCGTGGGCCTCTGGTTCATCTCCGTCGTGTCGATGATCACCGGCATGCTCGGCGTGCTGCTGTTCCCGTCCGCGACCCGGCTGATGCGCAGCCAGGCCGACGTGTACCGCACGAAGATCAACAAGTGGACCGATGTGCGGATCGAGCGGCCCTACCTGCCCGAACCCGAGCCGGAGCCCGGCCTCAACGGCTACTTCAAGCGCTTCATCGCGATGATCAGCGACCCCGCCACCTGGCGGGACTACCTGTGGATGGTCGCCGACCCGATCGTGGTGATGTTCACGGCGGCGCTGCCCGGTCTTCTCATCCTGTACGGGCTGTGGGGCTACGTCCTCGCCGCGTTCGCCGGGAAGCTGCTCCACCACTACGCCGGCCACGACTGGTACGGATGGGTGGAGATCAACCACGGCTACGGCCAGGACACCGAGCGGATCATCTCGACCGTGGTCTTCGCCACCGGCTGCATCATCGCCGGCTACCTCATCGGCCCGAAGATGATGGCCGTGTACGGGCGCTGGGGCCGCGCGGTGCTCGGCCCGACCGAGAAGTCCCGGCTGGCGCTGCGTGTCCAGTACCTGGCCGACAGCCGCTCGGACGCCGTCGACGCCTCCGCCGCCGAGCTGCGCCGCATCGAGCGCGACCTGCACGACGGCGCCCAGGCCCGGCTGGTCGCGATGGGCATGACCCTCGGCGCGATCGAGCACCTGCTCGACAAGGACCCCGACAGGGCGCGGACCCTGCTGGCCGAGACGCGCGCCTCGTCCGCCAAGGCGCTGCACGAGCTGCGCGACCTCGTCCGCGGCATCCACCCGCCGGTGCTCGCCGACCGCGGCGTCGGCGACGCGGTCAAGGCCCTCGCGCTCGACCACCCGCTGAAGGTCGAGGTCACCGTCGAGCTGCCGGGACGCCCCGAGCCGCCGGTCGAGTCCGCCGCCTACTTCGCGGTCTCGGAGATCCTCACCAACGCCGTCAAGCACTCGGGCGCCGGCCGCGTCTGGATCGACCTGCGGCACGAGCGCGGCATGCTCCGCATCACCGTCACCGACGACGGCCGGGGAGGCGCCACGATGGACGGCGGAACGGGGCTGCGCGGGATCGAGCGCCGGATCGGTACATTCGACGGCATCCTCGCCCTCAATTCGCCCGTGGGCGGCCCGACCATCGTCACCATGGAGCTGCCGTGCGCGTTGTCCTCGCCGAAGACCTCGCCCTCCTGAGGGAGGGCCTGGTCAGCCTGCTGGAGACGCACGACTTCGAGATCGCGGCGGCCGTCGACAACGGCCCCTCGCTCCTGAAGGCACTACTCGACCACCGCCCGGACGTGGCGGTGGTCGACGTGCGTCTCCCACCGTCCTTCACCGACGAGGGGCTCCAGGCCGCGCTGGCGGCGCGCCGCCAGGTCCCGGGGCTGCCCGTGCTCGTGCTGTCGCAGTACGTCGAGCAGCTGTACGCGCGTGAACTGCTCGCCGACGGCACCGGCGGCATCGGCTACCTGCTGAAGGACCGGGTCTTCGACGCCGCGCAGTTCGTCGACGCCGTCCGGCGCGTCGCCGCGGGCGGGACGGCCATGGACCCCGAGGTCATCTCCCGGCTCGTCGCCAGCAACACCCGCGACTCCCCGCTCGGGCGCCTGACCCCCCGCGAGACCGAGGTCCTCGAACTGATGGCGCAGGGGCGCTCCAACGCGGCGATAGCGGAGAAGCTCGTGGTCACCGAGCGGGCCGTCACCAAGCACACCGCCAACATCTTCACCAAGCTCGACCTCGCGGTCACCGGCGACGACAACCGGCGCGTGCTCGCCGTCCTCGCCTATCTCAACCGCTGAGGGCCTATCCCAACCACTGAGGACCTATCCCAAGCGCTGAGGGTCTACCTCAACCCCTGAAGGCCTACCGGAACCACTGAAGGGCCCACCTGAACCGCTGAGGCGGGCGGGGCGGACGTCCACGGCCGGTCCGGGCTGTGCGGGTGCAGTATGTTGCTCCGCGAGATGGCCCTTTGGAGGGCGCGATGACGGTGGTCCTGATCCTGCTCTGCCTGGCGATCGCCGGCCGGGAGCTGTACCTGGCGTTCGAGCGCAAGCGGTCGACGGGCGCCCCCGAGATCGCCGACGTCCGCACCCAGCTCACCGCGCTCAAGGGCACGCGGGACGAGCTGGAGCGGCTGCGCGCGGAGGTCACCGCCGGGCAGGCCCGCGACGCCGCGTCCCTGCGCGAGACCGACGCCCGCATCCGGTCGCTGATCTCCCAGATCAACGACCGGATGGTGCCCGACGTCAACGACCGCCTCGCCCGCCAGCGCGACGCGGTCGACCGGCTGGCCGCGGAGGTCGCCGGGCTCCGCGCCCACCTCGTCGGCCAGCTGGACCAGGCGGTGGCCGCCTCCCTCGGCGCCGATCCCGCCGATCTGGTCGCCGGGGCGGTCACGCCCGCCGAGATGGCGGCCCCCTACGAGCGGCTCGCCGAACACCACGGGCTCCACGTCGAACTGACCGACCGGGACCGCTACTACCTTTCGGGTCGCAGCCCCCGCGCCCTGGAACGCGAGTTCCTCGATCTCTTGGGCGTGCTCCGCGGCTGCGAGGGCGACGAAGCCGCGGCCACCGGCACCGAGCACGCGCGGGCCCTGCTCTCGGCCCTGCGCGGGACCGACGGGGGCGGCGCGCAGATCGGCCCCTTCCTCGCCGTCCGGACGGCCGCGTCCCTGGTGTGCGGCGTCCTCCCGCTCGCCGAGCTGCGCCGCCCCGGCGCCGGCCGGCTGCTGGACGACCCGGCCGGCGCTGCGCTGCGCCTCCACGACCTCCCCGACACCCGCTTCTGCGACCTGTCGTCCTGGCCTGCGCTCACGCGGGGCCCGTCCACGTGAAGCGGGGTGTGCGGCGCTCCAGGAACGCCGCCACCCCCTCGGCCGCGTCGGGGCCGTGCACCGCCTCGTCCTGCCAGCGGCGGACCTTCGTCTCGAACGGCTCGCCCGCCGCCACCGCGTCGACGACGTCCTTGGCGGCGCGCTGGGTGAGCAGCGAACGGGACGCCAGGGTCCCCGCGAACTCGGCGACGCGGGCGCGCAGGCCACCGGCGGGGACGACCTCGTCCAGCAGGCCGATCCGCAGCGCGTGCGCGGCGTCGATCAGGTCCGCCGAGTAGAGCAGGTACTTGCCCGCCGACGGCCCCACCAGGCGGACGAGGCGCGCCGTGGCCGCGGCCGGGTACACGATCCCGAGCTTGGCCGGGGTGATGCCGAGGCGCGCGTCGCCCGCGGCGAAGCGCAGGTCGCACGCCGCGGCGAGCTGGCAGCCGCCACCGACGCAGAACCCCTCGATCGCGGCCAGCGACGGCTTCGGGAACGCCGCCAGCGCCACCTCCGCCTCCGTCGACAGGCCGGTGTTGTGACGCCAGCCCTGCCCGCCCAGCTCGGAGATGTCGGCGCCGGCGCAGAAGTTGCCGCCCGCGCCGGTCAGCACCAGCACCCGGACGCCCGGATCGGCGGCGAGATCGTCCAGCAGGCGGGGCAGCGCGGCCCACATCCGCGCCGTCATCGCGTTGCGCTTGTCCGGGCGGTCGATGGTGATCGTCCCGACACCGTCGGCGACGTCGCACCGCAGCCCCATGGTCCCCCCTCGGTTCGGCGCCTGCGCCATCGTACGGACCGGACCCGAACGGGTCCTCAACCGGGGACGTATCAGGGTGGATCTCCGCCCTCAGGACGAGCCGCTCGGGGCGCTTCCACCCCCAAGGGGTGGGCCAAGAACAACCCCTGTGATGGAGGAATTCACAGGGCGTTCAGCGGATTCTAAATGAAGGGCGGCCCCGAGGAACGGAGCTCGTGGTGCCACACAGCACGCGCGTCTTCTGGACCATCAACCTGGACGATCCGCTGGCCACCGCGCCCGACCGGGCCGGAGCCAAGGCGGCCAACCTCGCCCGCGCGGCGCGGCACGGACTGCCCGTGCTGCCCGGGTTCGTCATCCCCGTGCCCTGCGTCTCCCTGAACGAGCGGTACGGCAACATCGGCGAGCTGCGCGCGGCCTGGACCCGGTTGAGCCACGACGGAGAACGCGCGCTGGTCGTGCGGTCCTCGTCGACGCAGGAGGACGGTGCCGTCTCCTCGATGGCCGGTCGGTTCGTGTCGGTCCTGGACGTGCTGGGCTGGTCCGCGTTCCGCCGGGCCGTGGACGAGGTGGCGGGCTCGGCGTCCGGGCCGGGCACGATGGCGGTGCTCGTCCAGCCGCAACTGGACGCGGCGGCGGGCGGCGTGATGTTCGGCGCCGACCCGGTGGACGGCCGCACCGACCGCGTGATCGTGTCCGCGGTGCCCGGCGGCCCGCAGGCCCTCGTCGGCGGCGAGGTGGACGGCACCCGCTACTGCCTCACCCGGCGCGGCCGGCTCGTCGGCGTCGAGCGCGACGACGGGCCCACCGGAGAACAGGGCCCGCTGACGTCGTTGCAGCTGCGCGCGCTGGCCCGGCTCGCGGCGCGGGCCGCATCAGTGTTCGGCGGCCCGCAGGACGTGGAGTTCGCGTTCGACCACGAAGGCCGCCTGTGGCTGCTCCAGAGCCGCCCGGTGACCGCGCTGGCCCCGCTGCCACCGCGCCGCGCCGCGCTCCTCGGTCCCGGACCGGTCGCGGAGACGCTGCCCGATCCGCTGTCGCCGCTTGAAGAGGATCTGTGGCTCGTCCCCCTCGACCGGGGGCTCGGCGAGGCGCTCGCCACGGCCGGGGCGGTGTCGCGGCGCGCGCTGCGCCGTGCCCCGACCGTCCGCGCGGTGGGCGGTCGCGCCGCCGCCGACCTGCGGCGGCTCGGCGCCGAGCCGGGGCGGCGGTCCCGGCTCCGGCTGCTCAACCCCGTCCCGCCGGCCCGGCGGCTGCGTGTCGCGTGGCTGGTCGGGCGGCTGCGCGCGGACCTGCCCGCCCTCGCCGCGCGGACGTCCGCCGCCGTGGACGCCGACCTCGCCGCGCTCCCCCGGCTGGACGCCGGGATCACCGATGCGGAGCTGTCCGACGCCCTGCGGTGGACGCGCGCCACGCTGACCGCCCTGCACGGCCTGGAGGCGCTCGCCGGGTCGCTGCTCACCGGTCCGGACGCGGGGGACGCGCCGGCGATCCAGGGCAGCGCGGCCGCACAGGGGCTGGCCGCGCTCGCCCGGGAACGCTCCCTCGGCCGCGACGACGCGCGCATCCCCGCCGCCGCCCCGGCGGTCCTCGCGCTGTCGCCGCCGGTGATCGGCCCGGCCCCGCAGCTGCCGCCCGCCGCCGGCCCCATGGGCGACGATCAGGTGGGCGACGGCTTGGTGGGCGACACCTCGGTGGGCGTCACGCCGGACGGGCTGCCGCCGCGGGAGTCGCTGCGGCTGCGCATCCGGTGGGTGCAGGAGCTCGGCGCCCGGCTCGCGTGGACGGCCGGCAGGCGGCTGGCGGCGTCGGGGGCGCTGGCACGGGCGGAGCTCGTCCGGGCCCTGCGCTTCGAGGAGCTGGTGACGGCGCTTGAAGGTGGATCCCTCCCGGCCGACCTGGAGCGCCGTCCCGCTCCGCCGCGTACCGCTCCGCTGCCCGCCGCGTTCCGGCTGGCCGGCGACCGGATCGTGGCGGAGGCGGCGCCGCCCGGGGACGGCGCGCGTCCCGCGGGCGGCGGCAGGGGCGCCGGGCCGGTGCACTCCGGCCCGGACGCTCCGCCGCCCGGCTCCGTGCTGGTCGTCCGGACGCTGGCGCCGGCACTGGCCGCGCGGCTGCCGGCGCTGGCCGGTCTGGTCGCCGAGACCGGCAGCCCGCTGTCGCACCTGGCGATCCTGGCCCGCGAGCTGGGCGTGCCGACGGTCGTCGGCCTGCGCGGCGCCCTCGACCGCTTTCCGCCCGGCACCGAGGTCCTCGTCGACGGCGACACCGGCCGCGTCGATCCGCTGCCAGTCGCGCCCCGCACCGGTGAGGAGTCGGTGGCATGAACGGGCGCACGGCGTGAACGGGAGACGGGGCATGCGGGGGGTCGTCCTCCTGGGGCTCGGGGTGACGATCTTCTGGTCCGGGGCCTACGTGGTGATCTACCTGGCGCGGTGGGAGTGGCAGCGGGCGCTGATGGCGGGGGAACTGCTGCTGGTCGGCCTCGTGGTGCTGCTCGCCGTGCTGGGGGCGCGGCGGCTGGCGCGGATGGAACGGCGGCTGACGGAGCTGATCGAGGGGACGGCCCGTCCGGTGGAGTCGCCCGCGCGGTTGTCGGCGGTGCCGTCGCGGCGGGTCTCGGAGCGCGCCTCGGAGCGCGCCCCGTACGCGGCGCGCCAGGTGGACGAGACGCAGCGTTTCGGCTGGCTGGAGCCCGACGGCGACGCCTACCGGGTCTTCATCCCGGTGCTGCTCGGCGCGGGGATCGTGGTGTCGGGGCTCGCGGCGCTCGTCGAGCGCCTCGCCGCCGCGTTCGGCCGGGGCGGCCGGTCCGGGACGCTCGGGCGGGTCCGGCTGCCGGACGCGCTGGAACCGCCGCCCGGGGGCGTGCTGGCCGGGGCCCCCGATCTCGCTCCGCCACGTCCGGACCGGACGGCGTGGCTGCGGGCGGCGGCGGTCACGCTGGCGGTGCTGCTCGTGACCGCGCTGGTGGTGGACGAACTGGCGGAGCGGACGCAGGACCGTCCCGACCGTCCGGTGGCGGCCGCCGCGAGCACCGTGGTCATCGAGGCCGCCACGCGAGGCGAGACCGGCGCCACGACCGTGGAACCGCTGGTCGTACGGCTGTGGGAGTACTGCCGAGGAGCCACCCGCCCCTACGTCGAGGGCGGCGGGACGGTCGCGCTCGGCGGCGATCGGTTCGCGCTGGTCGTCCGTCCGGCACTGGGCGAGCACGCGCTGCGGCGCATGCGCGGCTGCCTCCAGGACGCGATGATCGACCGGGCGCGCTTTCGGGTGCTGTCGGTGAGCCCGGCGCCCGAATGATCGCACCCTGCCGACCGGAACCCCGGGGATCTTTGCGGAGTCATAAGAGGCCGTAGGCGTCCGCGACTCCAGGGAGACCCAGATGAACGGCCTGACCTTCGGGAATGCACAAACGGGCCGGAGTGTTGTACATTCGAGGCAGCGTCTTCGGTTTTCCGCCGTATGCGGTGAGGACGTCTCTTTCCCCGCCCGGGCCATCTGAGCGCCCGGTGGTCCTCGGTCAGATACACGTCGTGAGCGTGCTGGCCGCCGCACAAGGGAGCCGACGTCAGCCCGGAGAGCCGAGCTGCTTTTCTTGCATTCCTCTCGCGTACGCGCCGCGGGTTCCGCTGCCGCACGCGGGAATCGATTTCAGGCCGTGCGGAGCGTTCCGCCCGGACCTGAGAAGGGACCCCCATGTCCGCTTCCACCATCACTGAACATTCCAGTACAACAGAGCACAAGGCCCACCGGGCCTCCCAGCCGGCCCGGCAGAAGGGCCGGCGTTCCGCCGCCGCCAAGCAGGCGGGCGCGCAGGCCGCCGCCGCGGCACCTGCCGCGGCCCCCGTCCCGTTCCACGGGATCCTCGCCGTCCAGGACAAGCACGCGTTCGTGCGCACCTCCGGCTACCTCGCCGGCCCGGACGACGTGCACGTGTCCCTCGCCCAGGTCAGAACGTACGGGCTGCGCCCCGGCGACGCCGTGTCCGGCACGGCGGGAGCGCCGAAGTCCAACCGGGAGAAGTTCACCTCGCTGATGTCGGTCGACACGGTGAACGGCCTGTCCCCCGAGGACGCGGCCGCGCGCCCCGAGTTCGCCAAGCTGACGCCGCTGTTCCCCGAGGAGCGCCTGCGGCTGGACACCGGCCCGCTCGCCACCCGCGTCATCGACCTCATCGCGCCGATCGGCAAGGGCCAGCGCGGGCTGATCGTGTCGCCGCCCAAGGTCGGCAAGACGATGATCCTGCAGGCCGTGGCGAACGCGGTCGGCCTGAACAACCCCGACGTCCACCTCATGGTCGTGCTCATCGACGAGCGTCCCGAGGAGGTCACCGACCTGCAAAGGTCCGTCGACGGCGAGGTGATCCACTCGACGTTCGACAAGCCCGCCCAGGAGCACACCGCGCTCGCCGAGCTGGCCGTGGAGCGCGCCAAGCGCCTCGTCGAGCAGGGCCGGGACGTGGTCATGCTGCTCGACTCGATCACCCGGCTCGGCCGCGCCTACAACCTGGCGGCGCCGTCCAGCAGCCGCATCCTCGCCGGCGGCGTCGCGACGACCGCCATCTACCCCCCGAAGAAGTTCTTCGGCGCCGCCCGCAACATCGAGAACGGCGGCTCGCTCACCATCCTCGCCACCGCCCTGGTCGAGACCGGCTCCCGCATGGACGACGTGTTCTTCGAGGAGTACAAGGGCACCGGCAACATGGAGCTCAAGCTCGACCGCGGCCTGGCCGACCGGCGAATCTTCCCCGCCGTCGACATCGAGGCGTCCGGCACCCGCCGCGAGGAGCTGCTGATGTCGCCCGAGGAGCTCGACCTCGGCCGCCGCCTCCGCCGCGCCCTCCAGGGCCTCGACCGGCAGCAGGCCGTCGAGCAGCTCCTGGAGAAGATGAAGGGCACCGCCTCCAACGCGGAATTCCTGCTCCGCCTCCAGCAGACGACCTGAGTCACTCCGCCTTTTCGGGCTTGAACGACTTCAGGATTCCGTCGTAGAGGCGCTGACCGGGAGTCCATTGCGGATCGGGCGCGGAGAAGCGGAACTCATAGCCCGCCACGCGGCTGCACAGAACGTGCTCGCCGCCCGCGTCGTCCTGCCAGGTGAATTCCCATTCGGCCGCACCGTCGACGAGTTCGGGCGCCGCCTCCAGGCGCAGCCGGCGATACCCCGGATACCGGCTCTCCCGGACCGCCGTGTACTCCGCCGTGCGCAGCCCCGCCAGGGGCTCCCCGGGCGCGGGGGAGATGCGCAGCCCACGCCCGGTGTCGCCGTCCTCCCATGCCATGACCGCGCCGCGCCGCTCGGCCTGCCAGCCCGCGGGTACCCGCACCGAGTAGGCGCCCGCCTCCCGGTACTTCGCCGTCCTGACCGGCACGCCCGCTGCGGGGCGCAGTGCCACCGCGTCGCTCTTGCCGATGGACGTCCACCGGGCCGCCCACGTCCCCATGCCCGCCGCGAGCGCCGCGAGGACCGCCACGCTGAGCACGGCCCCGGGCCGCAGCCGCCCGCCGGGCAGCAGTCCCGCCACCCGTCGCCGCATCGGGCCGCCGCGCCGCCGCCCCGGCCCCGTGGCCCGCACCGGAACCGCAGGCCGCGTGGGAGCGCGCGAAGCGAACCCGCCCCGCCGGGACGTGCCGCGCCGCACCCGTGGACGCCGGGACGGGGGCATCGCCGTGGCGCCCGGCTCCGCCGCCGGCCCGGCCGCCTCCCGCAGCAGGACGGCGGTGGCCTCGGCCGACAGCCGGTCCTCCGGCCGCTGCCGCAGCAGTCCCTCGATGACGGGCGTCAACTCTCCGGCCCGCACCGGGGGTGCGTACTCGCCGAGCAGCACCGCCACCATGGACGCGAGCGCGTGGCAGCGCAGGAACGGGGAGAAGCCCTCGACCGCGGTGTAGAGCGTCGCGCCGAGCGACCACAGGTCCGACGCCTCCACGCTCGGGTGGCCGTCGACCCGCTCCGGCGGGAGGTAGGCAGGCGATCCCTCGATGCCCGCCACGAGCGTCTCCGCCGCCTCGCGGCCCCGCTCCATGTGCACCGCGAGCCCGAAATCGGTCAGCAGGACACGGCCGTCTTCGCAGATCAGCACGTTGCTCGGCTTCACGTCGCGGTGCAGGATGCCCGCCGCGTGCGCGGCCCGCAGCACCGACAGCACCTCGGCGCCGATCTCGGCGGCGCGCCGCACGCCGAGGGGACCGCCGTCGGCGATGAGCCGGTGCAGGGAACGCGACTCCAGGAACTCCATCACGATCCAGGGGCGGCCGTCCTCGACGATCAGGTCGTGGACGGCGACCACGCCGGGATGTTTCAGCGCGGCGGTGGCCCGTGCCTCGCCAAGCAGGCGCCGGCACAGCACCTTGCGCTCCGCCTCGGTGATCCGCTCGGGAAGGTGGACCTCCTTGACCGCCACGTCACGGTCGAGCATCTCGTCATAAGCCCGCCAGACGGTACCCATGCCCCCTCTGCCGACCACAGAGAGAAGGCGATACCGTCGCGCGAGCGGTATCAACCGATCCCCTTTCATGGGGAAGTTATGCGCCCGGATGCGCTCAAGCCACGCCCCGTCCGGTTCAATCATTCTTTGACCGTGCCGCACTTGCGCGCGTGATGGAAATGCGCTGAGGCCCGATGCCCGGGGGGAACGCGATGGTAAAGAAGTGTTATGCGTCCGCTTCCGCGAACACCTTCTTGGCCCATTTGTAATCGGACTTGCCGACGGCCGTCCGCTGCACCGCGGCCACGAGCTGGAGCTGCCGTGGCAACTTGTAGCCGGCGAGCCTGTCACGGCAGTGCCCGACCAGCCCGTCCAGTGTGACCTCAGCGCCGGGACGGGGCGCGACGACGGCCGCGACACGCTGCCCGAACCGCTCGTCCGGCAGGCCGACCACCACGACGTCCGCCACGCCGGGATGGTCTTTCAGCGCGACCTCGACCTCCTCGGGGTACACCTTCTCGCCACCGGTGTTGATCACCAGGGAGCCGCGGCCGAGGAGCGTGATCGTGCCGTCCTCCTCCAGGGTCGCGAAGTCGCCGGGGACCGACCAGCGGGTGCCCTCGGCGTCGGTGAAGAACGTTGACGCGGTCTTGGCCGGGTCGTTGTAGTAGCCGAGGGGGATGTGGCCGCTGCGCGCGAGCCGCCCGATCTCACCGGGCGCGACCACCGTCAGGTCGTCGTCGAGGACGGTGACGCCGGGCTTCACCTGGAACCGCGCGGTGCCCTCCCGCCCGCCGACGGACGGGCCGCACGCACCGGTCTCGGACGCGCCGTAGTTGTCGAGGAACAGCACGTTCGGGAGGTGCGCCTGAAGCGCCTCCCGTGCCCCTTGGGTGAGCGGCGCGCCGCCGGACGCTATCGCGATCAGCGAGGACGTGTCGTATCCGCCGACCGCCAGTGCCTCCGCCACCGGGCGCGCCATGACGTCCCCGACCAGCATGAGCACGTTGGCCTCCTCCTCGGCGACCAGCCGGAGCGCCGCGTCCGGGTCGAACGCGTGGCCGGTGTAGAGGACGACCTTGGAGCCGTGGAACAGCCCCATGAACGCGACCCACTGCCCCGCGCCGTGCATGATCGGCGCGCAGTCGACGACGGGCAGCCCGGGCCGGCGGGCGTTCTCAGCGAGTTCCTCCGGGCTGCCGACCGGTTCGCCGAGCGGGTTCCCGCCGCCGAGCGCGCCGAAGAAGATGTCCTCGCAGCGCCACTCGACACCCTTGGGATAGCCGGTGGTGCCGCCCGTGTACATGATGTAGCGATCGTCGCCGGAACGTTCCGGGAACCGGTCCGACGGATCAGCGGTCGCGAGCGCCTTCTCGTACTCCACCGCGCCGGGGATCTCGCCTGTGCCATGGTCCTCCAGGACCACGACGTGGTGCAGCTTCGGTAGGTCGGCGCGGACCTCCTCGACCTTCTCCAGCAGCGAGCGCTCGCCGATCAGCGCCACCGAGTCGGAGTCGGACAGGACATGGTGCAGCTCGGCGGCGACGTACCGGAAGTTCACCGGCACCGGGACGGCGCGGATCTTGAAGATGCCGAACATGGCCTCGACCCACTCGGCCCGGTTGTAGGCGAGGATCGCGACGTGCTCGCCGGGCCGGACCCCCGCACCCGCGAGGTGGTGGCCGACCCGGCTCGCGCGCTCGTTCAGCTCCCGGTACGTGCGTCGGGCTTCCCCCGCGACGAGGGCGGGACGCTCCGGTCCGGCAGCCGCCATGATCTCCAGCAGATCGGCCAGATTGTAGCTTCGTGCCATGCCACGTCCTCGCGTCTCGGGGTGGGGTGCGAGCCCTCCGCATCATCCTCGCGAGTACATAAGTACTCAATTACCCGCGATATTTCCATTCAATGAGATGTATCACATCCGTTACATCCAGTCACCGCGGGAGCGGCACGTACACGATCGACGTCCGGACGCCGCTGTCGATGAGGCGGCCGTCCGGACCGAACGTGCCCAGCCCGAAGTCGTTGTCGTTGATCACAGCGAGCGAGCGGCGGCCGGCCGGCGCGATGCCCTCGATCTTGCCGGGCATCCCGGGCACCGCCGACAGGTCCGCGGTCAGTTCCTTGGGTAGCGCGGTGACCCCCGAGGGCACCCCGGTGGACTTCTCCAGCGACGGCGCCGTCACCTCGTCGTCCCATCGCGAACCGCTGATGTCGGTGGCTTTGCGCAGGTCAACCGTGTAGACACGGGCGACCTTGTCGGTCCTTTCCGCCACCAGGATCCGCTGGTCATCGAGCGCGGCCAGCCCGGAGATCTTCATCTCGTTCTGATCGCCGCAGCCGGACGGGTCGAACGAGCAGACGTCCTCGAAGCGGTAGACGTACTCCCCCGACACCTGCCTCTTGCGTAGGTCGAACCTGAAGATTCGTCCGTTCCGGGACGCCTTGTAGGTCTTCTTGTCGGGGTTGGACAGAGGGCTCTGCACCGCCGCGTACAGGGACTTACCGTCAGGTGAGATTGTCAGACCTTCGAAGCCACGATTGTAGGTCCGCTTGTTAAGGATCGCGGGGAGCGTCGCCTTCACCGGATAGCTCGGCTTCCCGGTCCAGCCCTGCGGGACGTACCGCTCGATCACCCGGCCGCGCCGGTCGAGGTGCAGCAGGGACGGGCCGTACTCCTCGGCCACCCAGAACTCGCCGTCCTTCGTCCGGACGAGCCCCTCGGAGTCGATCCCGTCGGCGTTGAAGGCCAGCCGCGTCCCGCCGTCGAAGCCATAGGGCGCCTCCTCGCGTCCCTCGACGTTCGGCAGTCCGGTCACCGGACGGCCCGCCCGGTTCGTGATCGGCAGCGTCCTGGTGATCTTGATGCCGTCCTTGCGGACGCGGAGCCTGACGATGACCGGGTCGAACCCGGGGACGGGGAAGGTCACGCGCTCCGCACCGCCCACCTGCACGGTGCCGTTCGGGCCCCGGTCGGTGATCGCCCAGAACTCGTCCGGACGATCGCCCTTGGCGTGGAAGAGGTCGCTGCCCACGCCGCCGAGGGCCACGCCCCTGTCGTCGTCGACGGTGCCGGGCAGCACCGCGTTCTGGAACGGGGCGAGCGGGATCCGTGGCAGGACGGCGGTTCCGGACGGACCCACCGTCTCGGACCCGTGGGCGGTACCGGACGTTGCGGCGGTACCGGAAATCAGGATGAGGACGGCCCCCGCGAGCGCGGACGGGCGGAGCAATGAGCGATGTGTCACACGCGGACGGTAGGGGCACAGGGTGACGGACGGATGATGCCCAGGTGACGGCGGGGTTCGTGACGATCGGCGGAGGTGCCGCATCCGGCCACGCGGGTCGTTCTTACACGGCTCTTATCCGGGTACCTGCATGCTTGGCCGTAACGATTTCATATCAGACCGGGGGTAGTGGTGAGCGCAAGCGCGATGGCGTGGACGCCTCCGACGTGGGAGGAGATTGTCAGCGAGCACTCGACGCGGGTGTTCCGGCTGGCATACCGCCTCACGGGGAACCGGCACGATGCCGAGGATCTGACCCAGGACGTCTTCATCCGGGTCTTCCGCTCGCTGTCCTCCTACAGTCCCGGGACATTCGAAGGCTGGCTGCACCGCATCACGACCAACCTGTTCTTGGACCGGGCCAGGCGCAAGCAGCGGATCCGCTTCGACGCGCTGGGCGACGACGCCGCCGAGCGGCTCCAGGGTCGCGAGCCGAGCCCCGCCCAGTCCTACGACGAGCGGCATCTGGACGCCGACATCCAGAAGGCGCTGGACGGCCTCGCCCCCGAGTACCGGGCCGCCGTCGTCCTGTGCGACATCGAGGGGCTCACCTACGAGGAGATCGGCGCGTCCCTGGGCGTCAAGCTCGGTACCGTCCGGTCGCGCATCCACCGGGGCCGCGCGCAACTCCGCGCCGCGCTGGAGCACCGCCGCCCCGTGGAGACTGTGACCGGCATCACTAGTGACCGGTGAGTAACTTCTGATTAACCTCGGCTCGTGGACATCGTCTTCGAGCGCCGCGGCGAGGGCCCTCCGCTGGTCCTGCTGCACGGCATCGGCCACCGCTGGCAGGCCTGGTCCCCCGTGCTGGACCTGCTCGCCGCCGAACGCGACGTGATCGCCGTCGACCTGCCGGGCTTCGGCGCGTCCCCGCCGCTGCCCGCGGGCACCCCGTACACGCTGGACGCGGCAATGTCGGTGCTGGCCGCGACGTTCGCCGACCTCGGCCTCGACCGCCCGCACATCGCGGGCAACTCCCTCGGCGGCCTGTTCTCCCTGGAAGCGGCCGACCGGGGCCTGGTCAGCTCGGCGACCGTCCTGTCGCCGGCGGGCTTCTTCACCGCCCCCGAACTCCGCTACGCCGCCTCGGTGCTCCGTGCGTCCCGGCTCGCCGCCCGCGTCCCCGACACCGTCCTCGCCCGCCTGGCCCGGTCCCCGCGCCGCCGCAACGCGATGTTCGGCATGATCTACGGCCGCCCCGACCTGCTGGACATCGCCGCCCTCGCGGGCGACGCCCGCGCCATGCGCACCGCCGCCGGGTTCGAACCCACCCTCCGCGCCGGGCGCGCCACCCGCTTCCTCGGCGCCTGCGCCGACGTCCCCGTCACCATCGCCTGGGGCACCAAGGACCGCCTGCTCCTGCGCAGCCAGGCCATCCGCGCCCAGCGCCGCCTCCCCAACGCCCGTTTCGTCTGGCTTGAGGGCTGCGGCCACGTCCCCATGGGGGACGATCCGCCGCAGGTGGCCCGCGTCCTCCTGGAGGGCAGCGCCCATCCCCTCCGCACCGCGGCCGCCTGATCCGTCATGGGTCAGGGCGAAGACATAGCAGTTCTCACCCGGGGCGAAGAGCGTCTCCAGATGATCCCTGGTGAGCGCGACGGACACGCTCCCGAACGGGTCGCCGCCCAGCTTCGCCCGCCTGGCCAGCGGGAAGTAGTCGCAGCCCGCCCCCGTGCGGGCGGGCGGCGGCGGGATGCGGCGCGACAGCTCCGGCAGGGTCTCGCGGCGCAGCGCACGCTCGGTGAAGATCTGCTTGGGTCCGAGCGTCCGGCCGGTGGCGAGTTCGATGTTCAGCGCCATGGACCCCATGGACGTGCTGCCCGCCACGTACACCGGCGTGGACACCAGGTAGCGGACCGACAGCAGCCTCGGCCCCCGGTACACGATCCCGGCGCGCATGTGTAGGCGGGCGTCCCCGCCGTCGACGCCTCCCCGGCCGCCCCCGCGATACCGAAGTCGATCAGCTTGCTGCGCCCGTCCGCCGGGACCACGACGTTGGACGGCTTGTAGTCGCGGTGGACGACCCCGGCCGCGTGCGCGGCGGCGAGCCCGAGCAGCGAGCCCTTGAGCACGACGAGCGCCGCCTCGGTGCCGAGCGCGCCGTGCTCGTCCAGGACGGCCTTGAGGGTGACACCATCGACCGCCTCCATGATCAGCGCGGTGCCCTGCTCGCTCTCGACCAGCCGGTACAGCCGGGCGACGTGCGGGCTGTCGACGGTACCGAGCATCCGGGCCTCGCGGCGGAACCGGTCGCGGTCCCGCTCGCCGGCGCCGGCGGCCAGGTACTTGATCGCGACGGGGGTGCCCGCCCGGTCGTGGCGGCTGAGCACGACCCGTCCCTGCCCGCCGCGCCCGAGTTCCCGCACCTCGGTGAACCCGGACACCTGCCAGTCCGCCACACAGCCCTCCAGCCATGACCCGTTCATCGGGCACATTGGCACACGGATCTGACAAGGCACAGCGGATTATCGACCGTAAATCCGGCTCCATCGCATTGCGGACGTGCCGACCGTCCGGCCGGGCAGTGGGTAAAGCGCCGTGATCGAGCCGCCCCAGCAACCGGCTCGATCACGGCGCGTGATCACCACCTCACCTGGCTGTCCAGGGCCCGGTGGGCGGGGTCAGCCGGTCACGGGAAGGTCGCCGGGAACCGGGGTCGGCGCGGGGGCCGCCGCTGGCGGCGCGGACGGGGACGGCGCCGGGGAGCCAGGGTGCCCCGGCGTGGTGGGCGGCGTCGGCCGCGGCCCGCCGCCCTTTCCACAGGTCACGGACGCGATCTTGAGCGTCTGGGTCCCGCCCGGCCCGAGCGGCAGACCGATCTCGATCGCCGTGACGCTGAGGTCCCCGTTCCGCTCACGGACCTGCTTGTTCAGCGTCACCGACACCACGCCGACCTGGTTCAGCCGGGCGGTGACGGTGGTGTTCGGGTCGGCGGTCACAGCCAACCGGCGTCCGTTCAGGACAGCCTTCGCCAGGCGCGAGACGCCGTGGCCGTTCTCGCACTTCGCCGTGACCGCGCTCGCGGACAGCAGAAGCTTGGCGATCTTCAGGTCGGCGACCGAGGCCCGGCCGTGCCCGGCCCAGGCGGCGGCCGACAGCGACCGCGCCTCGGCCAGGGGGTTGGCCGGAAGCTCGGCCACGCTCCGGCGCACCGGCAGCTGGGAGGCGCCGGCCACGGACGGTGTCGCCGGGATCGCGACGGGCCCGCTCGCGGAGATGGCGGCGGCCGAAGCGGCGCCCGGGGCGGGGGTGGCCACGGCGGCGGGGGTGGCGGCGGTGAAGGGAAGAGCGAGCGCGCCAACCGCGATGGCGCACTTCGTGAGGGCCTGCATACGCACAGTTGTCTCCTTGGGCGTCGAGAACCGGCGTGGTTCTCGTTCGAGTGGGTGGGCGGGAGCCGGCCGCGCGGGCGATCCGGAGTGGGAAAGGCGGGTCAGGCGGTGATGAGGACGGTGGTGCCGATCGGCACCTTGGCGAGCCGCTTCAGCGCGTCCGCCGGGACCCGCACGCAGCCGTGCGTGATCGCCTTGCCGAAGACGGACGGGGACGTCCAACCGTGGAACGCCACCGTCCCGGGCCCGCCCCCGTAGGTGTCGAGCGTGTCGGAGTGCGCGCCGAGCGGGAGGATGAGCGGACTGAAGGTCGGCTTCGCCGGGGCGAGCAGCGCGAGGACGAAGGTCCGCCCGATCGGGGTGGGCGTCTTCGCGGCGCCGACCGCCACCTTCCAGGAGCCGGTCTCGCGTCCGGACTGGAGCAGGGTCATCCGGCGGTCGCTCAGATCGACCTTCACCTGGTGGGTGCTGCGCGCCGTCTCGTCCTCGGCCGACTGGGGGATCCAGCCGGTCACGCGGTTGGGCCGGCTCGGCAGCAGGACCCGCCGCCAGCCGGGCCTGGTCTCCACGACCGGGACCCAGGTGGGCCCGCCGAGCTGGCTGGCAGGCAGTTCGGCGACGGCCGGTGCGCCGGGACCGGCCGAGACGGGGACCGTGTCGGCCGGGTGCAGCACCGTCCCGTCACCTCCGGCGAAGGGGGTGGTGTCCTGCGGCAGGTCTTCGATGGTGGTGTAGGTGGTGGCGCGAGGCAGGTTCGCCCCGGCGCCCGCCGGGGTCGTCCGCGCGGTCGCGGCCTTATGGCCCCCTCCGCATCCGGTCGCGAGCAGCGCGATGGCCGCCAGGGCCGCCGCTCCCGCCGCGGGCCCGCGCGGTCCGCGGGCCGCGGCGCGCGGCAGTTCGTCGGTCACGAGGACTCCAGGTGTTCGTGTCGCCGGGCCGTCCCGGCTGGCCTCTGTGACCTCTCGTTACGCACGAGCCTCACCCGAGGTTGCACGCAACGCGACGGACCTTTGCGGCGGGGACGGGAACACGGGAGGATTGACAAGTGTTTGAACCCTCAACTAACCTCAAAGTCGTTGAAGGTTCAACAACAACCGCCACTGGAGAGACTCATGAGCATCGCCACCGTCGCCCCCGGCGTGACCGCCGGCACCTGGAACATCGACCCCGCGCACTCCGAGGTCACCTTCACCATCCGGCATCTGATGACCAAGGTACGGGGCAGCTTCACCGAGTTCAGCGGCGTCGTCCAGTTCGCCGAGGAGCCGGCCGACTCGACCGCCACCGTCGAGATCACCATGGCCTCGCTGGACACTCGCAACGCCGACCGCGACGCCCACGTCCGCAGCTCCGACGTGCTGGACGTCGAGAACCACCCGACGATGACGTTCGCGACCACCGGCGTCCGCACCGAGGCCGGCGAGCACTACCTCGACGGTGACCTCACCATCAGGGGCGTCACCCGTCCGGTCAGCCTTGAGGTGGAGTTCCACGGCGTCGCCGAGGACCCCTGGGGCGGCACCCGCGCCGGGTTCTCCGCCGCCACCACCATCAACCGCAAGGACTGGGGCATCGAGTTCAACGTGCCCCTGAAGGGCGACAAGGCCCTGCTCGGCGACAAGGTCGACATCCAGCTTGAGGTCCAGGCCGTCCGCGCCTGATCTCGCCCCCGGCGTCCGCCGCGCCCCCGGACGCCACTCGCGGAAAGGGCCGTCCACCCTCGTGGACGGCCCTTTCCGCGTCCTCGCGGGCCGCTACTCGGCGGCGAGCGGCAGCCGCAGGACAAAACGGGCGCCGCGGGTGCACTCCTCGACGCGCAGCGTCCCGCCATGGGCCTGCGCGATCTCCCGCGCGATGGCGAGACCGAGGCCCGTGCCGCCGGCGCCGCGGCTGCGCGCGCTGTCCAGCCGGGTGAAGCGCTCGAAGACACGCTCACGGTCCTGCGGCGGGATCCCCGCACCGTCGTCGGTGACGGTCAGCAGCGCATGGCGGTCCTCGCGCGTCACCCCGACCGACACGACCTCGTCGGCGTACCGCTCGGCGTTGTCGAGCAGGTTCCCCAGCAGCCGGACGAGCTGCATCCGCACGCCGCGCACCATGACGTCGCCGTCGAGCTCGGTGCTGACCTTCAGCGCGAACGTCCGCCGCGCGATCTCGGCCTCGGCGAGCCGCGGCAGGTCGATGGACTCCTCGGCGGAGGCGCCCGTCCCGATGCGGGCGAGCAGCAGCAGGTCGGTGACGATCGACTCCAGCCGGTCGGTGTCGCGCAGCGCCGAGTCGACGACCGCCCGCAGGTCGTTGTCCTCGGGATGCATGGACGCGTCCTCCAGGTTGGCGCGCAGCCCGGCGATGGGCGTGCGCAGCTCGTGGGAGGCGTCGGACGCGAACTGCCGCTGCCGGCCGACGGCTCTCTCCAGCCGGTCGAGGGTCGCGTTGGCGGTACGGGCGAGCTGCGCGATCTCGTCCTCGCCCGGCGGCTCGGGCACCCGGCGGTTCAGATCGCTGCCGCTGATCTCGGCGAGCTGGGCCCGGATGGCCTCGACGGGACCGAGCGTCCGTCCGACGACATGCCAGGTGATCCAGGCGACCAGCGTGGCGAGCGCCAGCACGATCGCGCAGAACAGCACCTCCAGCACGCCGTTCACCAGATAGGCCGGCATGGGCTCCCACGCGTACACCACGACGGAATCGGGCGCCGTGGTGGCCCGGATCGCCTCGACGACGAAGCACTCGCGGTCCGGCCAGCTGCCGCGGCACTCCACGAAGTCACGGACCCGCAGCTCCGCGGTCGGCCACAGGATGCTCACCGGCTCCCTGCCCGTCGCCGCGGACGTGGCGTCCAGGACGTGCCCGCCCGGCCCGACGACCTGCACGAGGATCCGCCCGCCCGTCTCGTCCGGGATCGGGGTCGGCAGGGAACCGTCGCGGACGCCGCCGCTGGCGCGCCGCGCGTCGACCTGGATCTCCTTCAACAGGTCGGCCTTGACGGCGCTGCGCACGCCCAGATCGATGCCGACGGCGATGAGACCGAGCACCAGCACGGCAAGCACCGCGGCGATCAGGGTGTCCCGGGACCTGATCGACCGGGGGCGCATGCGCATCGGCCCTCCCGTCAGCGGCGCCACAACGTTTCGCGGCGCCGCCCGAGGGGATAGCCGCCGGTACCCCGGCGGCGGCGGTGGGCCTCGCCGTCCATCACAGAGTGTCACGTTTTGCAGGAGGTGCACCCCCTGCCCGCCAACGCTACCGATCGGTCACGAATCGGGGGCCCGAAACGGGATGTCGGGTTTTTACCACGCCTTACCTGGACATCCCGTTTTATGACGGTTCCTCCGAAGCACAGGGACGGACACATGGGCAGGGACGTGGCCTCGGTCACCATCAGCGGCGAGGACCGCAGGCGATACCGGGACAAGGTCCGCGGTTGCCTCGACGTGCTGGCCCGCATGCTGGGCGAGGCTCAGTTCGACTTCGAGCGCCCCCACATCGGACTGGAGATCGAGCTCAACCTGATCGACTCCCTCGGTGACCCGCTGATGCGCAACGCCGACGTGCTCAAGGCCATCGCCGATCCGGCCTGGGCCACCGAGCTCGGCCAGTTCAACCTGGAGATCAACATCCCGCCGCGCGAGCTGGGCGGGGAAGGCACCGGCGAACTGGAGGCCGAGGTCCGCGACCACCTCGACCACGCCGGCACCCGCGCCCGCGAGGTCGGCGGACAACTTGTCATGATCGGCATCCTGCCGACCCTCCGCCGCACCGACATCGGCGAGGAGACCCTCTCGGCCAACGCCCGCTACAAGATGCTGAACGACCAGATCTTCGCCGCCCGCGGCGAGGAGATGCACATCGCGATCGACGGCCCCGAACCGCTGCGCATGCACACCGACACGATCACCCCCGAGGCCGCGTGCACCAGCGTCCAGTTCCACCTCCAGGTCAGCCCCGAACAGTTCGGCGCCTACTGGAACGCCGCCCAGGCCATCGCCGGCGCCCAGGTCGCGGTGGGCTGCAACTCCCCCTTCCTGTTCGGCCACGAACTCTGGCACGAGACCCGCATCACCCTGTTCGAGCAGGCCACCGACACCCGCCCGGAGGAACTGAAGACCCAGGGCGTCCGTCCCCGGGTCTGGTTCGGCGAACGCTGGGTCACCTCCGTCTTCGACCTGTTCGAGGAGAACACCCGCTACTTCCCCGCACTCCTCCCCCTCTGCGACGAAGAGGACCCCGCCACCGTCCTGGACGAGGGCGGCATCCCCGAACTCGGCGAACTGACCCTCCACAACGGCACGGTCTACCGCTGGAACCGCCCGATCTACGCGGTCGTGAAAGGCCGCCCACACCTACGCGTGGAGAACCGCGTCCTCCCCGGCGGCCCGACCGCCGCCGACGTCATCGCCAACGGCGCCTTCTACTACGGCCTGGTCCGGATGCTCGCCGAAGAGGAACGCCCCGTCTGGACGCGCATGTCCTTCAACACCGCCGAGGAGAACCTTCACCGCGCCGCCCGCCACGGCCTCGACGCCACCCTCTACTGGCCCGGCATGGGCGAAGTCCCCGCGACCGAACTCGTCCTGCGCCGTCTCCTCCCCCTGGCCCACCAGGGCCTCGACCGCTGGGGCGTCGACCCGTCCCGCCGCGACCGCCTTCTCGGCATCATCGAGCAACGCTGCCTCACCGGCCAGACCGGCTCCGCCTGGCAGATCGAAACCGTCCACTCCATCGAGGAGTCCTTCGGTACCTCCCGCCACGAAGCCCTCCGCATGATGACCCTCGCCTACGTGGAGAACATGCGAGACAACGCCCCCGTCCACACCTGGCCCATAGGACCGTGATCTTTTGGGGGCCCCAATCCCCCCGGCTGCGCGGGCTCGCCACCTCCTCACTCGCTAGCGCTCGCTCCGGGGGAGCGGCGCGCCGGGCATGCCCCTGCGCTCGCTGTACTCGCTCCGGTGCCTGTCCCGTAACCGACAGCTGAGGCTCAACCCGCCGGGGTACGGATCAAATCGGCAGGTGCGGTTCAACCTGCCCGGGGCACGGTTCAGGCCACTGGCTGGGGTACGGGCGAACTACTCAGCGGCGTGGCGGGCGCGGTGAGCGCGGAGTTTGTGGCGGTTGCCGCAGCGTTCCATGGCGCACCAGCGGCGGGCGCCGGGGCGCGACAGGTCGACGAAGACCAAGGGGCAGTTGTCGCTGGCGCACTCGCGGATGCGTTCGGATGCCGGCCCCGACAGTAGCTCGATCATCTCCCGCGCCAGCGTCGACAGCACCTGCTCCGCTCGCACCGGCGGCGCCCAGCACGCGGTCGTGCCGTCGGCGGTCAGTTCGGGGGCCAGCGGCGGCGCGGCCGCGGCTCGGTTGATGGTCGCGACCGCCTCGGCGGGGAGCGGACGGTCCGCCGCGCGGGCGTGCGCCGTGTCCCAGATCGCCTGGCGGAGGGATTTGGCGGCGGTCAGCTCGCGGGCCGTCATGGGAACCGTGAAGATCGTGGCCAGCGGCGGCTGCGCCAGCCATTCCTCCAGGTCGGCAGGGGTGTGCAGGGTCTCGAACACCGCATACTGGCCCTCTCCGCCCGTGTGGGCGAAGTCCAGGCAGACCGCGCCGGCGTCGAACCGGAACGACCCTCCCTTGGGGTCGTGCAGTACCCGACCGGTTGTGCTCCCTCGCATGCAACCACTATAACTGGTTTCCCAAGCAACACCGGTATAACCGGTTTCAGAGGAGGCGGCACATGGGCGTACGGCACATCAACCCCGAGGGGCTCCACCGCAGCCCGGCCTTCAGCCAGGCCGTCGTGGTCGAGCAGCCGAGGAAGACGATCTACATCGGCGGGCAGAACGGCGTCGGCGCCGACGGCAAGGTCGTCGGGCCCTCGGTCGGGGAGCAGGCCGGTCAGGCGTTCCGCAACCTCGCGGCCATCCTGGAGAGCGAGGGGGCCGGCCTGGCGAACATCGTGCACTGGACCATCGCCGTGGTGGACGGGCACACGCTGGAGGAGGGGTTCGCCGCCTTCCAGCAGGAGTGGAACCCGGCCGACGCTCCGCCGGCCATCACGGTCCACGTCGTCGCCGGGCTGGGGCCCGGGTTCCTCGTCGAGATCGACGCCGTCGCCGTCGTGTGACGCACGGGGCTCGACGGTCTTCACGGTTTCCGCACAAGTCACACGCTGAGCACACATGTCGGGCTTCTAGAGTCGGGGCTTGTGAGTGGGAACGTGTCACGCATCCTCGTGGTCGAGGACGAGCCGACGATCGCGCGGGCGGTGGTGGACCGGCTGGTGGCGGAGGGGTTCGCCGTCGAACTCGCCGGGGACGGGCCGACGGCGGTCGAGCGCGCCCGGACGTGCGAGCCGCACCTCATCGTGCTGGACGTGATGTTGCCCGGGTTCGACGGCCTGGAGGTGTGCCGGCGGGTGCAGGCCGAGCGACCGGTGCCGGTGCTCATGCTGACCGCGCGTGACGACGAGACCGATCTCCTCGTGGGTCTCGGCGTGGGCGCCGACGACTATGTGACCAAGCCGTTCAGCATGCGGGAGCTGGTCGCCCGGATCCGTGCGGTGCTGCGCCGGGTCGAGCGCCCGGTGCCGGACGCCGCGCTGGCGCCGCTTCGGGTCGGGCCGCTGGAACTCGATCCCCGGGCGCGGCGCGTGCGCAGGGACGGGCGGGAGGTGCATCTCACGCCGACCGAGTTCGACCTGCTCGCCTGCCTCATCCGGAATCGGGGGATGGTGCTGACCCGCGCCGTCCTGCTCGAACAGGTGTGGGACTGGGTGGACGCGTCCGGGACACGGGTCGTCGACAGCCACGTCAAGGCGCTGCGCCGCAAGCTCGGCCAGGAACTCATCCGGACGGTGCACGGCGTCGGCTACAGCCTGGAGATCGCGTGATGGGCAGAGTTGTCCACAGGCTGTGGGCACGACTGCCCCGCCCCCTGGACCCGCTACGCTCGATCAAAGTGAAGTTCGGCGTTGTCGTCGTGGTCACGGCCTGCGTCGCGGTGCTGATCGTGCTGTGGGGATACCCGCTGGGGTTCCGCGCCCGGCAGACCATGCCGGTCGGCGTGCTGATCTCGCTGGTGGTGATCCAGTTGCTCGCGCACGGCATGACGGCCCCGCTGCGCGAGATGACCGCGGCGGCGCGGGCGATGGCGCGCGGCGACTACAGCCGCCGCGTCAGGGCCACGTCCAGGGACGAGGTCGGCGAGCTCGCGCAGGCGTTCAACCGGATGGCCGCCGACCTCGCGGAGGTCGACCGGCAGCGCCGCGAGTTCGTCGCGAACGTCTCGCACGAACTGCGCACGCCGATCAGCGCGCTGCGGGCCGTCCTGGAGAACGTCGCGGACGGCGTCACACCAGCGACCCCGGCCGTCCTGGACTCCGCGCTCGACCAGACCGAGCGCCTCGGCCGCCTGGTCACGCAGCTGCTCGACCTGTCCCGCGTGGACGCGGGCGCCGCCGCGCTGGACCTGTCCCGCCTGGACGTCGCCGCGTTCATCGCCGACGTCACCGCCGAGGCCGCAGCCGGGAACCCGGGCGCCCTGTTCGAGTCCGATGTCACGCCCGGCCTGCACGCCACCGCCGACCGCGACCGCCTCCACCAGGTCGTCGCGAACCTCCTGGCCAACGCCGTCCGGCACGGCCCGCCCGGCAGGGCCGTCACCGTCACCGCCCGGCCAGGCCCGGCTCCGGGCGCCCTCGTCCTGGAGGTCGCCGACGAGGGTCCCGGCATCCCGCCCGCCGAGCGCGCCCGCGTCTTCGAGCGCTTCTCCCGCGGCACGGCCTTCGGCCCCCGCGCCGGCACCCCGGGCGGCGGGACGGGCCTGGGCCTCGCCATCGCCCGCTGGGCCACCGACCTGCACGGCGGCGACATCACCGTCCTCCACACCGCCCGCGGCTGCCGCGTCCGCGTCACCCTGCCCGGCGACTGACCCGGCGCCGCGGTCAGGAGTTCTCGTGAAGGGCGAGGAGGGCGTAGGCGGCCAGGGTGGAATCGTCGGTGATCAGCCCGTCCCGGATGAGGGCCTTGAACTCGTCCTGGGGAAACCACCGCTGCCGCATGTCCTGTTCTTCGGGCTCGCGGTCGGTCTCGCCGGGTTCGAGGTCGGTGGCGAGGAAGGTGTTGAAGCCCTGGCCGCTCGTCCCATGGGAGCAGTTTAGGAAGCCGAGGTGGGTCAGGGTCCCGGCGCGCAGGCCGGTCTCCTGAGCCAGTTCAAGGCGGGCGAGATCCTCCGGGACGGCCTCCTGGCGGCCGGGCATGGCGCCCTGCGGGAAACTCCACGTGCGGCGGCCGATCGGATAGCGGTACTCCTCGACGAGGTGGAAGCCGCCGTTCTCCGCGGGCACGACCACAACGAAGTCCGGTTTGTCGATGACGCCGTAGATGCCGCGGGAGCCGTCCAGCCGCTCGACCTCGTCCTCCCGGACGATCATCCATGGGTTCTCGTAGACGACCCGCGTGCGGACCTGGCGGACCGCGGGCTCCCTCTCGTCCTGCATTCAGGCCCCCGATCCGTAGCGGTACACGAGCTCGTGCCGGTCGCCCACCACCACCCGGTGGGTGACCTCGACCACCCGCTCATCCTGGTCGTACGCGCGGCGCCACAAGGTCAGGACGGGCTGGCCGGAGCCGATCTGCAGCGCTTCCTGCTCGTCGCCGCGCGGGAGCCGGCAGGTCACCGACTCCTCGAACAGGATCCGGTACCCGGCCTCCTCCAGCCGCGAGTAGATCCCACCGGGGCCGGTGTCGACCTCCCGCAGCACCGGGAGCCGCGCCACCACCTCCATGATCACCCAGGTGGTCGCGATCTGGACGGGCGGCTCCCCCTCGACGCCCTGCACACGGGCCCGCTCCAGCACCCGCGTACCGGCCGGGACCGCCAGCCGGTGGGCGAGCTTGGCGTCGGCGTCCACCTCCCGGACGGTCGTCCGGGTGAACGGCCTGCGTCCTTCCGACTGCGCGGATACGTGAAACCCGCGCCAGCCACCGACCTGCCGGGTGATGTCCGACGCCGCGCGCCGCACCGGCCGCTCCGGCCGCACCTGCACGCCCGCGCCATGCTTGACCTGCACGAGCCCCTGGTCGGCGAGCATCCGCAGCGCCCGCCGGACGGTGGACCGATCAGCGGTGAACTCGCGTGCCAGCTCCCGCTCGGAGGGCAGCCACACACCCGGCTCCAGCTCGCCCTCGACGATCCGGGCGGCCAGCGCACTGGTGATCGCTTGGGCCTTCGTGGGGGGACGCGGCATACCAGATCCTGCTTCGAACTGCGTACTTTGGCCCCACACACGCTACAACGTTCTACCTCCCCGTCCCCTATACCGACAGTGGCGGGAAGATGGCGATTAGTGGCTAACACCAAGGGCCACAGGACGACCACACAGCCGAAGCAATACAGATGACCGCGGACCCGAAGGAAGTACGAAACCCCAGTCGGCAACAACCGGAAACGTTGCGATCGCGTGCGAAGCCAGGGGCGAGCGGAGCGAGAACCTGATCGCGAAGCGAGCCCTCCAGGGCGAGTCGAAAGCGATGCAGCGATCGCCGCAGTGCCCGCCAAAGGAGGGCCTCCAAGGCCCGACGCCAAGGGCACTGCAATAAACACAGCGATCGCCGCAGTGCCCGCCGAAGGAGGGCGCCCTAGCGTCCGACGCCAAGGGCACTGCAATAAATACGAGCGCGCAGGACGATTTCCAGGTCGAAGCGTAGGTCGGGGTCCAGGAGTTGGTCGCCGAAGAGTTCTTCGAGTTGCCGCAACCGGTAGCGGACGGTCTGGGGGTGGACGTGCAGGCGCATCGCGACCTCGTTGGCGTTGCGGCCTGATTGAAGCCAGGCGAGGAGGGTTTCGGCGAGCCGGTCCTGCTGGCTTGTGCGCAGGTGGGCGAGGGGGGCGAGGCGCAGGTCGGCGAGGGCGGTGACGAGTTCCTCGTCCTGGAAGAGGATCAGGGTGGACATGTGCTCCACGCAGCGGATCACGCCGTCGCCGGGCTCGATCACGCCGCGCTGGACGAGGTGGAGGGTCTTGCCGGCCCACTGGCTCGACCGCGCCGCCTCCACGACCGGGACCGTCGGGCCGACCGCCGCGAGGGTGCCGGACAGGGCGCGGTCGACGATCTTGGCGCGGCCTGGTCCGTCGGGGTCGGGGATGATGAGGCTGGGGGTGCGGCGGGTGAGGTCGGCGAGGACGTCGGGCGGGAACGCGGGTCGCAGGGCGGCCTCGCGGTGGGGGCCGTCGAGCGCCACGGCGGCGACGGTGCGGGGGACGGGCCAGTGCGCGGCGGCGGCGAGGTCGGCGATGGCTTCGGGGGCGGCGGGCGGGTCGGCGAGGAGCAGGTCGAGCAGCCGTTTGCGGCGGCGCTGCATCTCGCCAGCGACGGCGGCCTTGGCCTGGGAGTATCCCTCGACGGCGGCGGCGGCCAGTTCGTCCTGGAACTGCATCAGCACCTCGCCGACGGCGCCGAGCATGCGGGGGGAGGCGTGCAGGGCGTCGGCGCCTTCGGCGATGCGCCGCCAGGCGACCATGCCGCCGACGCGCATCGCGGTCTGCATCGCGTCCAGGCTGCGGCCTTCGCCGGCCTCGCCTCGGCCGATCGCGCGGAAGAAGTCGGTGACCGCGGACGGGTCGTGACCGGGATCGGCCACCCGTTCGACGAAGTAGTGCAGGACGCGTTCGACGGCGAGCCGGAGGGTCTCGGAGTAGAAGCCGTCGCCTGGCCTGTCGTACTCGCGGACGCGCGTCTGGATCTCCTGCATCATGGCGTCCGCGACCTCGTCGAGGTGGGGCCGCATGTGGTCGGCCAGCTCCCGGGGCACATCCACCCACGGGGACCCGTCGGCGGTGGAACCCTGGTCCGCCACGTGTACCTCCCGCCGCTCGTCCCCTTGCGTTGCGCGCCGTACACACGGGGCAATTCACTACTTATGTGATCTGTGTGGGCAAAGCATGACCCTGTGCGTCCCAGGGAGCAAAGTCTAGGTTCGGGGTCGACCAGGTTTGGCCGATTTCGTGACGAAGCACCACAGGTCGGACACTCTGGCCCGTCCCGCCGTCCGGTGCGACAGTGAAGGCACGACCAACCGATGCGCGAGGTGGTCATGTCCGGCGACCGCGAAGCTCCCCAGGCCCTCGGCGCGACCGGCCGAGCCGTGGACGACCGCCTCGGCGGGGCGCCCTTCCTGCGCAGGGCGATCCGCAAGGCCTTCCCCGACCACTGGAGCTTCCTGCTCGGTGAGATCGCCATGTACTCGTTCTTCATCATCCTGCTGACCGGGGTGTTCCTCACCCTGTTCTTCAAACCGAGCATGGACGAGGTCATCTACAACGGCTCCTACGAGCCGCTGCGGGGCGTCCGGATGAGCGAGGCGTACGCGTCCACGCTGGAGATCAGCTTCGACGTCCGCGGTGGCCTGCTGATGCGGCAGATCCACCACTGGGCGACGGTCCTGTTCATGGCGGCGATCGTCATCCACCTGCTGCGCAACTTCTTCACCGGCGCGTTCCGCAAGCCCCGCGAACTGAACTGGCTGATCGGGATCGTGCTGTTCATGCTGGTCATGCTCAACGGACTGTTCGGCTATTCACTGCCGGACGACCTGCTCTCCGGCACCGGCATCCGCATCCTGGAGGGCGTCATCGCCTCGATCCCGCTGGTCGGCTCGTACGCGCTGATGTTCCTGTTCGGCGGCGAGTTCCCCGGCGACGTCATCATCCCGCGGCTCTACGTCATCCACATCCTGCTCATCCCCGGCATCCTGCTCGCCCTGATCCCGTTGCACGCGGTCGTCCTGACATGGCGACAGACGCACACGCAGTTTCCGGGCAAGGGCAGTTCCAACACGACCGTCTACGGCTATCCCTTCTTCCCGGTCTTCATCGCGAAGACCACCGCGTTCTTCCTCTGGGTCTTCGGCGTGACGGCGCTGCTCGCCACGTTCTTCCAGATCAACCCCATCTGGCTGTTCGGCCCCTACGACCCGGGTGCGATCAGTTCCGGCTCGCAACCCGACTGGTACATGGGCTGGCTGGAGGGCGCTCTCCGCATGATGCCCGCCTGGGAGATCAACGCGTGGGGCCACACGCTCGCCCTCAGCGTCATCGTCCCGGCGCTGATCGTCCCCGGGATCCTGTTCACCGGCCTCGCCGCCTACCCGTTCCTCGAACGGTGGGTCACCGGGGACCACGGCGTCCACCACCTGCTCGACCGCCCCCGCGACGTCCCCGCCCGGACGGGCGTCGGCGCGGGCGGCATCGTCTTCTACGGCGTCCTCTGGCTGGCCGGCGGCAACGACGTGATCGCGGACCGCTTCGAGATTCCGCTGTTCTGGACGACCTGGTTCTTCCGTTTCGCCGTCATCCTCGGCCCCGTCCTGGCGTACGTCATCGCCTACCGCATCTGCCTGGGCTTGCAACGCCGCGACCTCGGTCTCGTCGAACACGGACTGGAGACGGGCGTCATCCGCCGCACGCCCGCAGGCGAGTACATCGAGATCGAACGTCCCCTGGACGAGGACCGCCTGGCCCCTATATCGGACGCCCGTCCGCCGGCCGCCGTCGCCCTGACCCGTCCCGAGACCCGCGGGGTCTCCTCTCCCGAGGCGCGGACCTCTCTGGGCCGCCTCCGTATCGCCCTGAACCGCCGCTTCATGCGCGACCTTGGCGAGCCGCCGACCTCGACCGGCGGCGAAGAGCGCAAAGCCCTCGGCCCCTGACCTGACGACGCCGCCCGGCCGCCAATCCGCAATCCATTCCTGGACGGGTCCATCCGCGTTCCGGCCGTGATTAACGAGAAAGTCATACGGACGAAACCCGGGTGTCCATGGAACACGCTCTCAGCTGGTGTTCCTGAGCCCCATGGGACCAATTGTGAACCGCCCTGGAGTGATCCAGCGGTTGAAAGTTAAGGCCGCCCGGGATTGAAAAGAACGGCGTTGACGCCTTCCCCGGATCGAGATTACTGTCACAAAAGATCACCGGTTCGACCTGATCAGCGGCTCAGTCGTAACCGTCGCTACCCCGGAATACCGGACGGCCGAGAATGCCGTGTCGGTACCGCCAATGACCTGGGAGACGTACGACCAATGAAGAATGCCAGAATCGCGGCGTTCGTGGCCACCGGAACCGTTGGCCTGTCCCTCCTGACCGCTTCCCCCGCGCTTGCCGATCCGCCCCCGTCCGGCAAGGTCACCATCGACGTGGTGAACGACAAACGGACGTGCCCGGTCGGGACGGTGGCCATCGGAATCTACGACGACAACACCGGCTTCACGGTCTCTCTCGGGGACTTCTCGGTGTCCGTCGGCGGCGACCCGTCCCTGCAGGCGGCCCGCAAGACCTGCCGGCTCGAATTGAAGATCAAAGTACCGGCGGGCTATACCTATGCGATCGACGAAGTCGCCCACCACGGATCCGCAAAACTCCAGGCCGGCACCTTCGGTCATGTGTTGGAGGAATTCCACTTCCAGGGAAGCGCGGTGGGCAACACGCTCAAGAACACGGTCAAGGGCGCACACAACGGGGGTTGGCAGGTCCAGAACGGCAAGGACGTCATCACCCCGGTCTTCAGGGCCTGCGGTGAGGACCGCAATCTCCTCATCGCCAAGGACCTGAGGGCGGACCTGGGCACCTCCGACGCCACCAAGGTCAGTTCCTTCTCGCAGGGCGCCCCCGACGGCAACACGAAGTACCGCTTCGCTTGGAAGCGCTGCACCGCATAAGCCCAGGTGATCTCGGTAGCCCCCGCACGGTAGGCGACCAGGAAACCGCCGAACGTACCGCGCGCCCGGGCATGGGGCGGGCCGCCCTTGCCCCCTTGGCGGCCCGCCCCGGCGTCCGCCGAAACGTCCCCCCGACAGCAGTACCAAGACCAGCGCTTGGAGAGCCGGCCTCATGATGAATACACGACGCATGGCGATAGCGGCCTTAGGGATCGCCGCCCTCCCTCTCGTTACTGCCGTGCCCGCGTTCGCCATTCCGCCACCGGACGACGTCAGCATCGAGGTGGTAAAGGACGGCCGCTACCCCTGCATGGGCAAGGGGGCAGCAGCCGGTTTGTCCGACGACCACACCTCTTTCACCGTCTACTTCGGCGACTTCTCGGTTTCCACCGGTGGCGATGCACCGCCGAACGACTGGCGAAAGAACTGTGGAATCCGGCTGCGGATCGAGATACCGGCGGGCTACACCTATGCGGTCGAGGAAGTCGATCACCAAGGCTCCGCCGGCCTCCAGGCCGGCGTCTCCGCCTCCAAGAAGACTCATTTCTATTTCGATGGATTCATACTGGACTCATTTCTCACGCACACGCTCAAGGGCCCATACGAAGGCGCGTGGACGTACCACGAGATCGGCAATCTCAAGGATCCGCTCTACAAGCCATGCGACCGCCAACGCGATTTCATGATAACGAAAGAACTGCGGGTCATCAGAGAAGTGTCCGACCCTTCCAAGATGAGTTACATGTCTATCGGGTCCCGCGAGGGAAGTACGAGGTACCACTTCCTCTGGAAACACTGCCCCGCATAACTCTGTCCAATGTGAGGAGACCCGCGCATGAGAACCACTGAGCGATTCGCCGGCATCGCGGCGTTCGCCGTAACCCTGCCCGTCCTGACGGCCTCACCCTCGCCCGCCGCCCAGCCCCCGGGGAAGATCACTGTCAGCGTCGTGAGCGCCATCGGCAACGGCTGCCCGGCCGGAACGGTGACGGCCACCGTGGCCGACGACAACGACACTCTCACGCTCACCTTCACTTCCAGCGCCTTCACCGCCCGTGCCGGAGGTGCCTCCGGTCCGACCGATTCTCGCAGGAACTGTCTGGTGTCCCTTCATCTCGGCGTACCCGAGGACTACACCTACGGCATCAAGCAGGTCGACCACTACGGCTCCGCTAGCCTGGAACCAGAAGCCTCCGGCACCAAGAACTCCAACTACTACTTCCAGGGAATGGCGCAAACAGATCGGAGCACCAGCGTGCTCAAGGGACCACAAGCCGGCGGATGGCATTTCGCGGAAACCGTCGGTACTGAGAGGCAATATAGGCCGTGCTACCAGGATCGAAATCTCAACATCGGGATGGAACTGCGGGTCAGCCTGGGCACCTCTGACCCTGTGAAGGTCAGTTCGATGTCGATCGGCTCCCCCGGCGGCAGCACGAAGTACACGCTTGCCTGGAGGACCTGCCCGTGATGGGGCATCGGCTTCGAAACGCCAGCGGGCCGCCGGCAGCGTCCGTGCTCCATCTCTGACTGGGGGAACCCGCACCGATGAAGCATGCCGAACGCATCGCGAGCCTGGCGGTGGGCGTCATCGCCCTGCCCATCCTGATCGCCTCGCCTGCGCCCGCCGCCCAGGGTCCGGACGGGGTCACCATCGACATCGTCACCCAGAACGGCAGTGGCTGCCCGGCCAAGAAGACGAACGTGACCCTGTCACCGGACCACGAGAGCTTCGTGATCAACTACGACCCCGACGACTTCACGGTCCGCGCCGGCGGCGACTCGACACCGACCAGTTACCGGAAGAACTGCCAGCTGTCTCTGCGTATCAGCGGACCCGCCAGCCACACCTTCGCGATCAGGCAAGTCGACCACCGCGTCACCGTGAACCTGGAAAAGGGGGTCTCCGGTCACCTGAGGTCGAATTACTTCTTCAGTGGGATGCCGTCGAGTATTCCGCTGACCTTCGACGTTCTCGGCCCGCTCAAGACGAACTGGCAGGTCATCGAGAACCCGGATGCCGAATCACTGGTCTACAAGCCGTGCGGCGAGGAGCGAACCCTTCTCATCAATATAGAGATACGAGTGAACTTGGGTACCTCTGACCCAGCCAAGGTCAGTTCCATGTCGTTCGGTCCCGACAGCAAGCCGGCGTACCACTTCGCATGGAAGCGCTGCCCGTGATGGGCCGATCGAGCCGCGACCTCGCAGCACGAATCCCATGAAAACGACCAAACCGTCGCCCGGACGATCGAGAGGAGCCTGCCGCATGTGGGGATTAACACGCACGACGATCGTGATGGCGGCCACCGTCGCCCTGCCCGTCCTGACGGTCTCTCCCGCACCCGCTGTCGCGGGGCCGACGGGTGTCACCCTCAAGGTCGTGGCCGAGAACGGCAGTGGCTGCCCGCCCAAGAGGACGAACGTCTCGCTTCTCCTGGGCAACGAGACCATCGTCATCGACTATGATCCCGACGCCTTCACGGCCTATGTCGGAGGCGACTCGGCACCGGTCGACTTCCGAAAGAAGTGCGGGCTGTCCCTGCTCATCAGCACTCCGGCGCAATTCACCTTTGGCATCAGGGAAGTCAACTACGAGCTTTACGCGGCCCTGGCGCAAGGATCCTCTGGCCATCTGCGAACGAACTACGAGTTCAGTGAAATGCCGACGAGGACGCCTCACACGTTCGATATCAGAGGCCCGTTCAGCCACCGCTGGGAGATCTCCGATGTCGAGGAGACCGGCTCGGTGGCATACAAACCATGCGGCGAGGACCGCCTTCTCGCCATCAATACGGAAATTCGGGTGATCCGAGGGACCTCTGACCCTATGGAGGTCAGCTACCTGTCGATGACCACCGTCGACGCCCGAACGTGGTACCGCCTCGCCTGGAAGACCTGCCCCTGAAGGGCAGGCAGCCATGACGGCGGCACGTTGCCTTCGCCGTCGGAGAAGTGCGGGCGACTTGTCGTCAGCCGATCAGCTAAAGGAGACCAAGCGCCATGAAGAAGACTCCACGAACGATGTTCATTTTGGCGACCACCGTCACCCTACCCCTGCTAATTCCCGCCACCGCGGCCGCCGATCCCCCGCCGCCAGACGGCGTCAGCATCGAGATCATTACCGTCAACGGGGCCTGTCCCGGAACAGGGGGGGTGGCCATCTCTCATGACAAATCCAGCATGACCGTCACAGGCGACGCAGTCACGGCCTCCGTCGGAGGAGACTCGCCACCTTCGGCCGCTAGAAAGACCTGTAGTTATTACATGAAAATCCATGTGCCCCAGGGCTACACCTACGGGATCCGAGGAGTCGAGCAAGGCGGCACCGCGAAACTGGAGGCCGGCGCCTCCGGGAAGGTGACGCAGAAATTCTACTTCCAGGGAACGACGTCGCCGACCGGCTTCACTCATACCCTCAATGGACCATACGACAACACCTGGAATTTTCGCGACACCACTGATCCCGAGACCACTATCTACAAGCCCTGCGGTGAGCTGCGCAACCTTAACCTCACGACGGAACTACAAGCGAACCTGGGTACCTCTGATCCCTCGAAGGTGAGTTTCATATCGAATTCGTCCCCGTCAGGTGCGAGCAAGGCGACGTACTACTTCGCATGGAAGAACTGTCCTGGCTGAGCCGTCCCCATGGGTCCGAGCAAAGGACGTCGGCACCCAGATCCCTTGTGGGGCAGGCCAGACCCGACGACGCGCCGAGGGGGTCACCACTCTGAAAGCCAGGCACACAGCGACCGGCCGGGCCCTCCGGGAGCACGACGCCGACCTCTCGCGCAGGACGACGTACTCATTCGGCTGGAAGAGGTGCCCTGTCCGAAGCTGACCGCGATCACGTCCGAGTAGGGTGGAGGAATGCTTTGACGCCTGCCCGCTGACCGGGCCCCTCCTGATCTCCTTCGTTCGTCACGCATCGACCACACCCACGAAGGAGATGTCCTTTCATGACCGCGTCGGCCACCATCGACGTCCCCGAAGCGTTCGCCGCGTCCTATGGCGGAAACGGTCCCGAGGCACGCGCCTGGATCGCCGGGCTGCCCCATCTCGGCGCGGCGTTCCTGGAGCGCTGGGACCTGAGGCCGGACGGCCCGGCGGCCTACGGCATGGCCTCGCTGGTCCTGCCCGTGCTCCAGACCGACCGGGCACCCGCCGTTCTCAAGCTCCAGCAACTCCGGGACGAGACGGCCGGAACCGCCATCGGACTGCGGACGTGGAGCGGCGACGGCATCGTGCGTCTCCTCGACTACGACGAGGCGAGCGGCACGCAGCTGCTGGAACGGCTGGACGCGTCCCGGCCGCTGTCCTCAGTGATCGACGACGAGGCCATACGCGTGCTCGCCGGCATCATGGCCCGCCTGACCTCGGTGCCCGCACCCGCGGGGCTGCGGCGGCTGTCCGACATCGCCGCCGCCATGCTCGACCAGGTCCCGCGGGCCGTGCCGCTGCTCCGCGACCCCGACGACCAGCGCCTCGTGCGCTGCTGCGCGTCCGCCGTGTCCGACCTGATCGGCGAGCCCGGTGACCGGCTCCTGCATTGGGACCTGCACTACGACAACATCCTCGCCGGTGAGCGGGAACCCTGGCTGGCCATCGACCCCGAACCGCTATGCGGCGACCCGGGGTTCGAATTGCTGCCGGCGTTGGACAACCGGCTGGAGGGCATCGACGACGTGGCGCGCGTCGTGCTCCGCCGTTTCGACCTGCTGACCGAGGCCCTTGGCCTGGACCGGCGGCGGGCGGCCGGCTGGACCCTCGGCCGCGTCCTGCAGAACGCGTTGTGGGACGTCGAGGACGGCAGGACCGCGCTGGACCCCGTGCAAGTCGCCGTCGCGCTACCGGTGTCGCGCCGGTGGGACGAGCGGTTCAGGGCATGAAGACACAACCCGTGTAGGTGGTTCCCTGAGGGAAATGTTTCGTCTTCCCCGAGCGGCGCGCGGCACACGGTCAGGCCCCGTCCTTGCGTAGGGGACGACAATGGGCAGGCCCGTCGCCACAGGGATGTGCTCCTCTACAACACCGGCGCGGCCAACCATGCGTCCCAGTCCGTCGCCCGCGCCCTGGGACTCACGTCGCTCTGCTGGATCTGGACCGTGCGTTGAGCCCGGTTTCGGCTTCAGCCGGGTCACGCCCGTTGCCCACGAGCGCGGTGCCGACCACACCGCCGACCTGCCGGGTGGTGTTGGCGACCCCGGACGCGGCCCCTGCCAGTTCAGCCGTGACGCCGTCCATCGTGACGTGTTGCACCGGCGCGAACTTCGCGCCGCTGGCCAGGCCGATGATCAGGAGGCCGGGCAGGAGCCACCAGGCGCCGGCGTCCGCACGCGCCGTCAGGGCCAGGACGACCATCCCGAGAGCCAGGGTGACCATCCCGGCCATCAGGATGAAATGCCGCCGATCCTGTCCGCCAGGCGTCCAGCAAAGGCCGACCCTGCTGCGGTGAGGACGGCGCCGGGCAGTAGGAGCAACCCCGTCCGAACCGGCGAGAAGCCCCGCGCCGTCTGCAGGTAGAGGACGAGCACCAGCGAGATCCCGATCATGCCGAGTTAAGAGACGAACCCGATCCCGTGCTAGTGCCGGGTCGTGGTACCGGTGAATCGCCGGGTCGTCGCGACGCCAGGACAGAAAATCGCCCGGGCACGACGGGCAGCGCAACGTCTTCGAAGACGGCAGGGCCCGCCGCACAGTCACAACCATCACAGAACGCCTTGTCAGGATGCCGTGTGACTCTCACCTTCCCCTTGCCATCGGACAGGGGAAGCTGATTGGCGAGGCAAAGCCCCTGGTGGGAAATCGCGAGCACCCTAGCAGACGGTTCGCGAGGCGATCGGGCACCGTCGCGCGAGTCTTCAACCGGCCGCGACCACCGGTATCAGGCCTAGAACGGACGGCGCGCCGGCCGTGCAGCCCCCGGAGCCTCCAGCGGCCACAGCACCGGGCAGCGTGAGAGCAGACCGGACGGCATCTCCGCGTTGATCAGCGACAATGCGCTTCGAAAATCCCATTCTGGAATGGCCCTGAAGGCTGCCGGCCACGTCATTGAATGTCTGGTCGCACCTCATTCCGATGAGTATCGGCACCGCCTGACGAGTTCGAGCGCATTCGGGAAGCGCTGAAATTTCAGTTATGGCTTGAATCTGGTTACTGACAGCTCATCGACGTACCTTGCTGTCACACGACGCCCTTATCGCGAGCCCTCCCCAGCGAGTTCGCTGATCAGGCGCGTCCCCCGCAACCCAGGTTGCCGCCGACGCCCACCGGCGATCGGTGGCGAAAGGTGGACAAGGATGAACCGTGGAATGCACCTCAAACGCGTGGTCCCCCCGCTGTTGGGTGCTGCGGCCCTGATCACACTCCCGGCGCTCGGGACCGTTCCGGCATCGGCCGGAACGCAGGCGGCAGGGACCGTTCCGTACGCCCAGTCTCCCCAGACCAAGCTGTCCGACCAGCTGACCAGCCGGCTCGGCTCCCAGTACGCCGGCTCCTACCTTGACGGCTCCGGGAACCTCGTCGTCAACGTCACCAACGCGACGGCCGCCCAGCAGGTCAGGACCGCCGGCGCCAAGGCCCGCATCGTCAAGCACGGCATGCAGCCGCTCAACGACTCCAAGTCGAAGCTCGACCGTTTCGCCGGCACCAAGGGTGCCACCGGGCTCTCCTGGGGCGTCGACGTCGTCACCAACGCCGTCGTCGTCTACGTTCCGAAGAGCGACAACGACGCCGCCACCAAGTCCCTGCTCAAGCAGGCGCGCTCGATCAGCGGCAACGTCAAGATCCAGCGCGTGTCGGGCGCGGCGCGCCTGACGCTCGGTCCGGGCGATGCGATCATGACCGGTGGCTCGCGCTGCTCGGTGTCGGCCTTCGGCGTCAGCGGCAGCACGACGTACCTGGTCACCGCCGGGCACTGCACCAACGCGGGCGCCACCTGGACGGCCGGTGGGCAGACCGTCGGGACCCGGCAGCTCAGCAGCTTCCCGAACAACGACTACGGCACGATCCGGGTGACCAACACCTCGATGACCACCACCAACGCCCAGCTCACCGAGGTGGGCAAGCCGCCGGTCGGCACCCAGATCCAGAAGAAGGGCTCCACGACCGGCACGACCTCCGGGACGATCCGCGCCTACGACCGCACGGTGAACTACTCGGAGGGCGCGGTCACGGGCCTCATCGCGACCAACGCCTGCGCCCAGCCCGGTGACAGCGGCGGCTCCCTGCAGAGCGGCAACATCGCCGTAGGCATCACCTCCGGCATCAGCAGCAGCTCCTGCAACGGCAGCGGCTTCGAGTCGTTCTTCCAGCCGTTGGACGAGGCCATGCAGGCCGGCAACCTCACTCTGAAGAAGTAGTCACAGCCCGCCCCCCGCATGTGGGGCTCCCGGCCCAGCGGGAGCCCCACACCCCTCTTCACGCACTCCCGCCGTCGACGCACATCCCAGCGCCGGTCGCCTCACCGGAAATCGTCCACATGATCAGCCGCCCACCGGTCGAAGCCGATCGCCGGACGGCCCAGGACATCCCGCACAGTGCACGCCCTCGGTGAGTTCCCAGCAGCCGCGTCATCGAGGAAACGTAGCACCGCTTCCGCATCTTCGGACGGCATGAACTGCGAGAACTGCTCCAATGCGGCGTCGCGGGAAAGTTCCTTCAACGGCATGTGCGCACCCACGGCGCGTCCGATGGCGGCGACCTGGTCACGCTGCGACATCCGGTCAGGCCCGGTGAGCAGTCCACTCACCGCCGGTGTGACGGCGCCGGTCAGCGCCGCACAGGCGACGGCGGCCACATCCTGTTCATGGATCGGAGCGGTCAGCGCGTCCGGCTGGTACAGCGGCAGACTCCCGGTGGCGCGGAGCAGATAGGCCCAGCTCAGAGCGTTGGTGGCGAGCACCAGCGGACGGATCGGCACCACCCGCACATCCCCGGCGGCGGCATACGCGTCCTCGATCCGGCGGAGTCTCTCCGTGATGGGATTGCCCGCCGAGCCGGGGTGGATCACGCTCCCCGAGGACAACAGCACCAGACGCTCCACACCCGCGGCACAGGCGGTCTGGACAACACCGCCGACACTCTCTCGGTCGGAGTACAGGAACACCTGCCCAGCACCCTCGAACGCCGGACGGAGACTTTCCGGATCGGTCAGGTCGGCGGCGAACACCTCCACACCGTCGGGAAACGAACCGGGCTCAGGACGGCGCGCGGACGCCCGGACCGGGAGGTCTCCGTCCAGAAGTCGTCGCAGGACGAACCTGCCGACGTTTCCGCGGGCTCCCATGACCAGGGTGGGCTTGCGATCGAGACTCGCCATGACGACTCCACATGCACGTATGACTACGCGCCATGGAGACCCCGATCGGCCGGCGGGGCGTTCCGACGCTGCACCCTGCCAAGGACCACCATAACTCCATCACGAAGTCTCGTCCCTGCCAGCTGCCATCGACACTTCGCGCACCAGTTCCCGACAGCCAGGAGCCCCCGCTTTGTCGGCGAGGGCTCGGTCGCTGTCGGGGAATTGCCCAAATCGGGTCAGGTCGTGGACGCTTGTAGCTTGTCCCACGCTCGCCCCTCACTCAAGCGATGCTTCCGCCTTCGACGAATTGGCCGCTCGCGCGAGCGACACGCTGAGGACATTCCGGTGGCGGGGCAGACCCCAGCGTCCACCCCGCCACCGGAGCGAGCCGTCCAACCCCCGGACGGCTCGGTCAGAAAGGACACAGCACGGCCGGTGGGGACACCCCCCTGGCCCACCGGCCACCCCGTGTCCACCCGATGTTTGGCAGACCCGTCACCGTTCAAGGCGCCTCGCCCGCCGGTTGCAGCGTCCTGCGATGAGCGGCTTGCCCCTGCGCCGATCCCGACTGGGCGGTGACCAGGATTTCCACCCACCTCATCCCGCATATGGCAAGGCAGCCGGACGCGGAACGGTCAGTTCCAGTTGAGGTTCTCCCCGTACACGAATTCACCGTTCTCGAAGAAGGAGATGTAGCCGCTCGTGCCTCTGCCGGAGGGGTCCTGGGTGAAGTCCAGGGCCTCCCACTGGCCTCCGGCCTCGATGTTGGCCTCCGCGACGACCGACCGCCCGGTCACGTAGTCGATCTTCACCCGCACCTGACGAGCCTCCGGACATTGCACCTTCCAGAAATCGGCCGCCCTTGCGTTCTGCTGGTTGGGGAGCTTGACCTCATTCATGTCCGCCGAGACATTACATACCCCGGCGACCGGGGCCGGGGCGGCCAGGGCGGGGGCGGACGCGAGTCCACCCGTCAGCGCGGCGGCAAGGGACATTACCGCCAGAATTCGTGCACGCATCAATAACTCCTTCGTTCCGCTGGACGAACGGTCCGAGGCACACGCACACCTCGGCTGAGCCTGGAATATCCAGCACTGGAAATCCCATTCTCGCGAGACGTACTCGGCTCCGCGTCCGATGGATTGGGTTTGCCATACGAAGTCTGCCGTCCGGACCCCCCGATTGGGCGACCCCGCCTACAGGGGAAGGAGTGGTACAGCTAGCGCTACCAGAACCTCTTGCCATATCTGAACTGAGTCCGAGACCCGCATTTATGCACGGGCAGCAAACCATTCACTCACGCTCGCCAAGAGACCGGCGGATCAAGTCTTTGGAAGCTCCCACTCACGGCCGTCGCACTGTACGACCACCGCTCCACTCGCCCAGAGCGGAGATTGAATTGCCTGCGATGAGCACCGATCAGCTCCGCCAGGCATGCGTCAACGGGAAAGCGGCCCGAAGCAGAGTGCAGCTACGACACATCGCGAGATCCGAATGGTCACTGCCCTGCGCGATCACCGTCCACGAGGCGATGCGCACGCCGCCGGAAAACACGTAGTCGACCGACGAACCCCCGTCCAGCGAGTCCCTCCCCGCCGAGGCCCGGCGCAGGCCCGGGACGCGTCATCGACCGAACCGGCCCGATCGCCATGCCCTGAATCCGACCTTGGCCTGGCCGAATGCGATGATTGCCGTTATGGCTTCCTCCGGCGACGGCTACCTCTTGGACAATGCCCGGCCAGAGGCGGGGACCCGATTCGACGCGCTGAGCGAGCTGTTCGACCCGTCCACTTTTCGGCACATCGAACAACTCGGCATCACCTCGGGCTGGCGCTGCTGGGAGGTGGGGGCGGGCGGTTCCTCGGTAGTGACCTGGCTGGCCGGGAAGGTCGGGCCGACCGGCCAGGTCGTGGCGACCGACATCGACACCTCCTGGGTCGCCGGGCCGGCCGAGGGCGTGGTGAAGGTGCTGCGCCATGACGTGGGCCGTGACGCGCCACCCGAGGGCGGCGGCTTCGATCTCGTGCACGCCCGGCTGGTGCTCGTGCACGTGACGGACCGCGAGCGGGCCCTGCGCACGATGGCCGATTCGCTGCGGCCCGGCGGAGTGCTTCTCCTTGAGGACGCGGACCCGGCGTTGCAGCCCCTCACCTGCCTGGACGAATATGGCCCTGAACAGATGCTGGCCAACAAACTGCGCACCGGTTTCCGTTCGCTGCTGACTACCCGCGGCGTCGACCTCGCCTATGGACGCAAGCTCCCCCGGCTGTTGCGGGAGACCGGGCTGAGCGACGTCAACGCGGACGGCTACTTCCCGATCACCTCGCCGGCCTGCAACACCCTGGAAGCGGCAACAGTCCGGCACGTCCGCGACGCCCTCGTCGCCGCCGGGCTCGCGACGGACACCGACATCGACGCCCACCTCGCGAACGTCGCCGCCGGCCGCCTCGACCTGTCCACCTCCCCCATGATCTCCGCCTGGGGCCGCCGCACGGCACCACCATGACCGCTTGCCGTCACTTCCAACCAGCCACCCGCCGAGCACAGGGCCTTGAAGGATCCCGAACCGGGAACTTAGCGAGGCCGCAAGGAGAGTCTCGAGCCGCCCCAGGAAGCGCGTCCGTTCTCACACGACCGACAACCACGCGCATGAGACCGCATCGTCCCCGTCAAGCCAACGGCGGGACGACGCTCGTGATCAACGCCGATCGGGGCCGACGCGACGCCTACCCGTAACTCTCTTCCAGAGGCGCAATCGTGACACCACGCTCCTCCAGGACCATGACGGCCGCTCTGCCCACACCTTCGACAAAGCCTTCCGCCCGGTGAGCCAGGAAAGAATCTCGCGCCCACGCGTGGCGGGCAGGTGGCGCCCCGTCGCGGAACGAGCGGACCGGCGCACACCGACAGCGGACGCCCGAGGGTCAAAACCGGGATTCAGTTTACATAGCGTCAGCATTGCTGAAGTTTGCGGAGAACTCCTCCGCGGTGTCGGAGGTCATGGCGCACTTGGCCCAACGGTGCAGCTGATCGAGATCGTCGCAGCTGTTGATCTGGTCACGGATGTGATCGGGAACCGGGATGCCACGCGTCTCCAGGACGTACAAGAGCATGTTCGCCTCGCCCTTCACACAACCTTCCGCGCGGCCTTCTTCGCGACCTTCTTCGCGGCCTTCTTCGCGACCTTCCGCACGGCCTTCTTCGCGACCGGCCGCTCGGTGGGTCGCTGCGAACTTCGACGGCCACTCGTAGCCGTTCTTCTCCACGCTCTCCTCCAACTGCCGGGTTGCTTACCCGTCCGGTCCGATCATGCGCCGTCTAGCCGATCTGCACCCTGGAGCCGCCAAGACCGATGCCCGCGACGCCCACGTCAGCGGCGACGCCGACGCCGACGCCGACGCCGACCGCACTATGCCGCACACTTACGCATGTTCGATACCGCGACGACGCCCTGGCCGAACTGAACGTGCTGGTCGGGTTTGATGACGCCTAACCGCCGAAGCACCCGATTCCACAACCGCATCCGCGGGCTGCTCGCCAAAATCCACCCAGCGCTGGAGCGGGTGCTGGGCCCCAGAGTCGCCTGCCCAGCCGTGCTTGAGTTGCTGGCGCGGTTCGGTGGTCCCCCGTAGCTGCGCCAGGCCGGATGTCACCGGCTGCTCTCACCGGCCGCAAACTCACCCAGCACCTGACTACCACCGCGGCCCAAGCGCCGCAACGCCGCCCTGATCTGCCCGGCGCCGCCACTGCGACGTGTTGTTCGCATGCTCCGCGACAGCCCCACCTATCAACCTACGAATCCACCCAAGGACACCAAAGGCCTTGACGAACCCCGTAGGGATACCCCACAGAATGCATCCGCCGGGACGGCGCGCATCGATAGTTTGAAGTCGAGAGTCAGACCCGCATCTCAGTCACACAGCGCCAGCATTGCTGAAGTTTGCGGAGAACTCCTCCGCGGTGTCGGAGGTCATGGCGCACTTGGCCCAACGGTGCAGCTGATCGAGATCGTCGCAGCTGTTGATCTGGTCACGGATGTGATCGGGAACCGGGATGCCACGCGTCTCCAGGACGTACAAGAGCATGTTCGCCTCGCCCTTCACACAACCTTCCGCGCGGCCTTCTTCGCGGCCTTCTTCGCGGCCTTCTTCGCGGCCTTCTTCGCGACCTTCTTCGCGACCTTCTGCACGGCCTTCTTCGCGGCCGGCCGCTCGGTGGGTCGCTGCGAACTTCGACGGCCACTCGTAGCCGTTCTTCTCCACGGTCTCCTCCAGTAGCTTCTGGGCGGCTTCAGAGAGCTGCGGCAAGATGTATTCATGATATAGGTCCCCGACGTCGTCACTCAGGGTCTCGAGCGCGGCGGCTACGCTGTTCAGGACGGCTTCGGCCTGCGGTCCGTCGGCGTGGGCGGGGGCGCTCAGCACGGCGAGTTCCGGCAGGCGGCACGCCTCTTTCGGGTCGGTGATGGGGGGCAGGCCCTCCGGGGAGACCGCGAGGGGCTTGAGCACCCATCCGGGATGGCCCATGTCGATCGGCGTGGCGCAGCCTCGTGCGGTGGCCTGGTCGGGGCAGAGCACCAGCAGCAGCACCGGGCACTTGCGGCGCAGGCGCAGTGAGGCCAGGTAGGCGGGCCAGCTGTATCGCTTCTCCTCCCGGGTTCGCAGCTGGGACTCCACGACGACGCCCAGATCGGGGGCGTCCGGCTCGCCGAGCAGGACGGTGGCATCGCAGCGCAGCTCGGCCGGATGGGTCTCGGCGTAGGACTCCGACGCCAGCGTGACCCGGCCCTGGCCGGACACGTCCAGGTCGAAGACTCTGCGCAGTAGCGCTGGGACGAGTGCCGGCTGGTTGCGGACCATCTCCAGCGGCAGCTCGTGCATGTTCGTAGGCACGAGCATCAAACTAACAGTAATCAGATGGCAACGCTGTGTTATTGCAGAGTTGACCCTTGGGTTCGTGGCGGGTCGCCGCCGGTCGTGGGGATGGTCATGCGGGTTGCGGTTCGCGGACTGGCGCTTGGTGGCTCCTGATCGGTCTGGTCACCTGCTTCGCCAGGCACGGCGGCATCCCCGCCGCAGCGCCCGCCGTGCCGCGGCGGTAGGCGCTGGGCGGGATGCCAACCAGTTCGGTGAAGCGTGTGCTGAACGTGCCCAGCGATGAGCAGCCGACCGCGAAGCACACCTCGGTGACGCTGAGGTCGCCGCGGCGCAGCAGCGCCATCGCGCGTTCGATGCGCCGCGTCATCAGGTAGGCGTACGGCGACTCGCCATAGGCGAGCCGGAACTGGCGGCTGAGGTGCCCGGCCGACATGTGCGCGCCGCGGGCGAGCGCCTCCACGTCCAGTGGCTGCGCGTAGTCCCGGTCGATCCGGTCGCGGACGCGGCGCAGCCGCGCGAGGTCGCTGAGGCGCTGCGCCGTGGTGAGCGCGCGCGACCAGGAAGGTCGACACATCAGAGTGCTCCTTTGTCTGGTTCCACGGGAAGGGCCGGCCGGGCAGGCGCTCAGCGAAGCTCTTGGACGCGGACCAGGTTGCCCGCGGGGTCGCGGAAGGCGCAGTCGCGGATGCCGTACGGCTGTTCGGTCGGCTCCTGGACGACCTCGGCGTCGCCGGCCTGCACCTTCTCGAAGGTGTCGTCGAGGTCGGTGGTGGCCAGCAGGATCCAGCCGTAGGTGCCCTTGGCCATCATCTCGCCGATGGTGCGGCGCTCGTCCTCGGTGATCCCGGGGTCGGTGGCGGGCGGCGCCAGGAGGATGGACGTGCTGGGCTGGTTCTTCGGGCCGACCGTGATCCAGCGCATCTTGCCCTGGCCGACGTCGGTGCGGACCTCGAAGCCGAGGACGTCGCGGTAGAAGGCCAGCGAGGCGTCCGGGTCGTCGTGCGGAAGGAAGCTGGTGTGAATGGTGATGTCCATGCCGATCACGCTAGGCGCGGGAGGGTCATCGGGGCTTCTCGATTCCTGACCGGTTCCCCATGCCGACTCAGCGGCGGTAGAGGGTGAGCTTGTCGGCGAGCCGGTCGCGGCGGGCGGGGTCGTCGACGCCTTGGCCCTCCGCGGTGGCGGCGCAGAGGACGGCGACCTTGCCGACGTGCTGGTTACGCTGGACGGCGCGGGTCGCCTCGCCCGCCTCGTCCAGGGGGAAGACCCTGGACAGCGTCGGGTGGATCATGCCGAGGGCGATGAGGCGGTTGGTCTCGACGGCCTCGTGGTAGTTGAAGCCGTGCGAGCCGATGATGCTCTTCAGGCGCATCCAGAGGAAGCGGTTGTCGTACTCGTGCCGGAAACCCGTCGAGGAGCCGCAGGTGACGATCTTGCCGCCGCGCTTGGCGACGTAGACGGACGCGCCGAACGTCTCGCGGCCGAGGTATTCGAACACGATGCCAGGGTCCTCGCCGACGAGGCGGCGGACGGCCTCGCCGAGGATGCGGCCGGCCTTGGGGTGGCGGAGGCCCTGTTCGCCGAGGTCCAGGTCGTTGCGGTTGATGACGTGCTCGCAGCCCTGGGCGCGGACGATCGCGGCCTTCTCGTCGGAGGAGACCACCGCGACCGGGATGCCGCCGCCGTTCTTCACTAGTTGCGTCGCGTACGAGCCGAGGCCGCCGGTGGCGCCCCAGACCAGCACGACGTCGCCCTGCTTCATGCGGGCGCCGTGGGTGCCGACGAGCATCCGGTACGCGGTGGCGGCGCAGAGGGTGCTGGCGCCCGCCTCCTCCCAGGTGAGGTGCGCGGGCTTGCGGATGAGCTGGTTCGCCTTGACGATGCAGAACTCGCCGAGAGAGCCGAAGTTCGTCTCGAAGCCCCAGGCGAGCTGGCTCTCGCTCATCATGGCGTCGTCGTAGGAGCCGTGGTCCTCCTGGTCCATGTAGGACGGGGACAGGACGACCTTGTCGCCGGCCTTCCAGTTCTTCACACCCGGGCCGATGCGGACGACCACGCCCGCGCCGTCCGAGCCGAGGACGTGGTAGGGCAGGTCGTGCCGGGCGCCGTGCCAGCCCTGGCGGCCGAACTTCTCCAGGAACGCGAAGGTGGGGACGGGTTCGAAGATCGCCGACCAGACGGTGTTGAAGTTGATCGCCGCCGACATGACCGCGACGACGCACTCGTCCGGGGCCAGCTCCGGCATGTCGACCTCGCCGATGTGCAGGGAACGCCGGACGTCCTTGTCGGTGTGCCCCTCGAAGATCCCGACCTCGTCCTTCAGGGTGAACGCGGCGCGGAAGCGGGTCGGCAGGTCGAGTTCCTGGAGCTCGGGGCCGCTCGCGCCGGACCGGACGGCGTCGAGCAGGTCGTCGGACGAGCCGGGGTGGGCCATGGGGTTGTCCTCCGGGTGGGCGGCGGGGTCGTGGCTGGGGGTCCTCAGCGGGCCGGAGCGGCCGTACTCCGGGAGGGGCCGGGTGCGGGGCGGTCGGCGGGGGCGGGGCGGTCGGCGAGCCTGGCCGTCAGGTGGGCGGCGAGGACGTCCACCGCCGGTGGGTCGAGCAGGTTCAGGTGGTGTGCCCCGGGGATCGTGACGATCTCCAGGTCGGAGCAGAGCCCGCCGAATCCGTTGGTCCCGTCGAGCGCGTACCGTGCGTCCGTCACCGCCCAGGGGGTCTCCTCGGGCGCGCGGTAGAGGATGACGTGCCCGTCGTAGGGGCCGGGGTCGTAGGCCTCCAGGGACCTCGTGTCCTGATGGGAGGTGAGCTGGTGGGCGAGGGCGGCCGGGGGGATGTGGTCGACGAGCGGCGCGGCCCGCTCCATGACCAGCGCGAACTGGGTCTGCTCGTCAAGGCCGACCAGCTCCTCGTAGTCGAGCGCGACGTCCAGGCCGTAGGTCTCGTTGATGTAGTCGACGAACGCGGCGAACCGGCGGGCTAGGGTCGCGGACTCGTCGTCCACGGCGAGCGGGAGGCCCGCGTCGAACAGCGCGACGAACTCGACGTCGCGTCCGGCGGCGGTGAGCTGCCGCGCGGTCTCGTAGGCGAGGACGCCGCCGAACGACCAGCCGCCAAGGCGGAACGCGCCTGCCGGCTGCTCCTTTTGGAGCTGCCGGACGTATCGGGCGGCGCGGTCTGCGACGGGGGGCGCGTCGTCGAACCGCTCCAGGCCGTAGACCGGCTGGTCGTCGCCCAGAAGGTCGATGAGCTGCCGGTAGCAGGCGGTGGTGCCGCCCGCCGGGTGCGCGACGAAGAGCGGGCGGCGGCCCCCGGACGGACGCAGCGGCCGGACGGTCTGCCGCGCGGCCTCGACGTCCGCGTCCCGGATGAACCCGGCGACGTGTTCGGCGGTGGGGACCTGGAACAGCCGGGCGCGGGTCACCTCACCGCCGATCTCGGCGACGACCCGCGCGAGGACCTCGTCGGCGTGGCCGTCCCGGCCGCCGAGGTCGGTGAAGAAGTCCGCGGTGACGCCGACGCGGTCCAGGCCGAGGACGTCCTCGAAGATCCGGACGGCGAGGCGCTCGGCGGCGTCGCGGGGCATCACGTACCCGGCCTCGGCGTTCGCGGTGGCGGGCGCGGCACCGATAAGGCCCAGTTCGGCGGTCGCCCACTCCTCGATCGTGGTCACGCTCGCGCCCTGGAGCAGCACGGACGCGGGGACGGTCAGTCCGAGGTCGTGCTCGACGCCGCTCTTGATCCGGACGGCGATCAGCGAGTCCAGGCCGAGGTCGGTGAGGGGGACCGCCGGGTCCAGGCGCCGTGGGTCGAAGCCGAGGACGGCGGCGATCCGGCTCCTGATCCGCGCCGCGACCATCGTGCGGGCGATGGCGGGGGCGACGTCCGTGAGCGCGTCCACGCCGGGCCAGTCGCCGACGCCGCCGGGGCCCTGTTCGTCGGCTGTGCCGGCGAAATCCGCAAAGTACGGCATTCTGCGGATTTCAGGGAACAGCCGGAGGGCGGTGACCGGGTCGAAGCGCAGCACGCCCGTTGCGGGCATCCCGTGGACGAGCAGCGTTTCGAGCGCCTCCGCGCCCTCCGCCGGGCTGATCGGGTCGATCACGGTGACGGTGGTGTCGGCGGCGGCGCCGACCCGCGACCAGGTGCCCCAGTTGACGGTGGTCCCGGGGCGTCCGCGCGCACGGCGGTAGGCCACCAGCGCGTCGATCGCGGCGTTCGCGGCGGCGTAGGCGGCCTGGCCGGGCGAGCCGAGCAGCGCGGCGGCGGAGGAGTGCGTGACGAACCAGTCGAGATCGAGGTCCCAGGTGGCCTCGCTGAGCCGCCGCGCGCCCTCGACCTTCGCCGTCCACACCCTGTGGAGATCCTCGACGCCGAGGTCGGCGATCAGCCGGTCGTCGAGCGCCCCGGCGCCGTGCACCACGCCGCACAGCCGGACGCCGCCCTCCCGCGCGACCTCGACCAGGCGTTGCGCGGTGCTCGGGTGGGCGATGTCGCCGAGCACGACCCCGACGTCCACGCCGTCCTCGCGAAGCCTGGCGATCGTCTTTTCCGCGTCGGCGCCGGGACCGCGCCGTCCGGACAGGACGATCCGCCCCGCGCCGCGCTCGGCCAGCAGCCGGGCCGTGACCAGCCCGACCCCGCCGTAGCCGCCGGTGATCACGTAGGCGCCGCCGCGCCGGACGAGGCGCGCCGGCCGACCCTTCGGCTCGGGCAGGGCGGCCCGCGTGAGCCGTGCCGTGTAGCGGCGCCCGGCGCGCCAGGCGACCTCGCGTGCGTCGGTGTCCGCCAGCAGTTCGGCGACCAGATCGGCGGGACGGTCCACGTCCACATGAGTGGCCTTCTGGACGGTCCGCTCGAACGCCAGGACGCGGGTGAGCGCGCTGACGAACCCGTGGCCCGGCTCACCCGCTTCCCCGTCCCGGACGGGCAGTGCGTTGCGGGTCGCCACGTAGAGGCGGGGACCATCGGGCAAGGTGCGACTCACTTCGGCGACAGTGAGGACAAGCTCCTCGTCCACAAGGTCGGCCGACGGAACGAGGACCACGCCGTCGATCGGGTGGTTCACCGCGAAACGGTCGGTTCCCGGACGGGTGGTCTGCTGGTGCCGGATCACGCGTTGCCCGTGCGCCACCAGTCCGGAGGCGGTGGCCGCGGCGAGCGCGTCGTCCTCCTCGGAGAGCACCAGCCAGGTTCCGGCGACGTTCGGGGAGGCGTCGGAAGGGTCGGTATCCGAAGAGTCGATGTCTGAAAGGTCGGTATCGGGACGGTCGGTCTCATCCCAGGCGAGTTCGACGAGCTTGGCGGCGACCGGCACCGGGACGTCGTGCCGTTCGACGCGGCGCAGGACGATCCCGCCGGCCTCGGCCAGGACCTGCCCGTCCGCCGCGAGAAGCCGAACAGAGCCGGTCAGGCCGTCCTCTCCCTGAACGATCTGGACGTGGACATGGCCGCCGCGATGCGTCGGCCCGTGCACACGAAGGCTGCCGATGGTCTCGGGCCACCAGGTCCCGCCGTCCGTCCCGGCCTCGGCCGACAGCACCGACAGGCAGCGGCCGAACACCTCCGGGTGCAGCCGGTAATGGCGGCTGCCGCGCTCCGCGCCCTCGACCACCACGCCGACGGCCCCGGCGCCGACCAGAGTGGGCGCGCGGTGGTCCTCGCCCACGTCCGCGCTGGCCAGCCGGGCCCAGGTGCCCGCCGGGGTCAGCGCGTGGACCTCGACCCGCTGCTCCGCCTCGTCGAACGTCGTGGTGATGGTCGTGTGGTCGGTCAGCGCGAGCGGCCGCTCCATCCACAGGCTGTTGACGCGGACGGCGTCGGTCCCGAGGGCGGTGGCGCCCGCCGCGAGGGCCAGCTCCGCGAACGCGGCGGCGGGCAGCGCGTGCAGGCCGTGGACGGTCGCGTCCCGCAGCCACGGCTGCGCGGCGAGGCCCACGTCCGCCCGCCAGGCGTGCCGGTCCTCGCCGGGCAGCTCGACGTGCGCGCCGAGCAGCGGATGCTCGTCCCGGTGGCCGGACGTGCGGGGAGGCAGGTCCGCCCAGTGCCGCTCGTGCCGCCACGGCGAGTGCGGGACGTCCACGATCCGTCCGTCCGAGGGCGCGGTGACCGGGTGCCCGTGCGCCGCCAGTGTCGCGAGCTGCGCGTGGAAGGTGAGGGTGTCGTCGGTCTCCTGCCCCGCCGGTGCCCGCCTCAGCGTGTGCGTGACGAGAGCGCCGGTACCCTCCAGCGTCTCCGTGATCGCGTGCGCGAGGATCGGATGGGCGTTGACCTCGACGAACGTCCGGTACCCGTCCTCGGCCGCCGCCGCTACCGCACCGGTCAGCCGGACGGGTTCGCGGACGTTCGCGGCCCAGTACTCCGCGTCCAGTGGGACGGCGCCGTCCAGGAGGGAGCGCGGGTCGTCCCGGGTGGTGGTGTAGAGGGCGATGCCCTCGGCGAGCGGGGTGCCGGCGTCGAGACCGACGCCGGCGAGCTGGTGGCGCAGTTCGGGGAGCAGCGGGTCGATCTGCGGCGAGTGGCCCGCGCCCTCGGCTGTGAGCGGCCGCGCGAGGCCCCCTTGCGCCTCGGCGCGGGCGATGACCTCGGCGACCTGCGCGGCGTCGCCGGTCACGACGGTCTGCCGCGGCGAGGAGTGCACCGCCGCGTACACCTCGGGCAGGTCACGGGCGAGCGCGGCGACCTCGGCCGCGGACACGCCGAGCACCGCCATCGCGCCGCCGCCGACGAGCCGCGACAGCAGGCGGGAGCGGCGGCAGATCACCTTCACGCCGTCCTCGACGGTGAGCGCCCCGGCGACGACCGCGGCCGCGACCTCGCCCATCGAGTGGCCGATGACCGCGCCGGGCGTGACCCCGTACGACGCCCACATGCGGGCCAACCCGAGCTGGACCGCGAAGATCACCGGCATCGCGGTGGCGGGACCGTCCGGCCCCCGGCCCTCGTCGAGGAGCGTCCACAGGGCGGGGCCGCCCTCCCCGGCGAACAGCTCGTCCAGGTCGTCGACGGCCTCGGCGAAGGCGGGCTCCTCCTCAAGGAGCCGCCGCGCCATGCCCGCCCGCTGCGCGCCGTATCCGGAGAACACCCAGGCCGGACGGCCCGGCGCGCCGAGCGCCGTACCGGTGATGACGCCCGGGTGCGGGCGTCCCTCGGCCAGCGCGGACAGCCCGGCGACGAGCCCGGGGCGGTCGCGGGCGGCGACCGCGGCGCGGGCCCGGCCGCGG
>NZ_BCQT01000002.1 GCF_001552215.1 Actinomadura macra NBRC 14102
GGCCGCGGCCGCCGCGCCGGTGCAGCGTCCGCGCGAGGTCGGCGAGCTCGACGTCGGCGTGGGACAGCAGCCACCCGGCGAGGACGGCCGCATGGTCGCGAACGCGGTCGTCGGTGGTGTCCGACAGCGGGAACGTGCGGACGGCGGCGGGACGGACGGGCCGCTTCGCCGCAGCGGCCTCCTCCAGCAGGATGTGCGCGTTCGTCCCGCCGAACCCGAAACCCGACACGCCCGCGCGGGTGGGACGGCCCCGCTCCGGCCAGGGCGTCTGCTCCGCGACGACCATCAGCCGCAGATCATCGAACGGGATGTGCGGGTTGGGCTTCGCGTAGTGCACGCTCGGCGGGATCGTCCGGTGGTGCAGCGCCAGCACGGTCTTGATCAGTCCCGCGACGCCGGCGGCCGACTCCAGGTGCCCGAGGTTGGACTTGGCGGAGCCGATCAGCAGCGGCTCGTCCGCCGGACGGCACGCGCCCAGCACCTCGCCGAGCGCCCTCGCCTCGATCGGGTCGCCGAGGAACGTGCCCGTCCCGTGCGCCTCCACATAGTCGACCTCGCGGGTGGCGACGCCCGCCGCCGCGTACACCGCGCGGAGCAGCGCCCGCTGCGCACCCGCGTTCGGTGCGACCAGGCCGTTGGAGCGCCCGTCGGAGTTCACGCCCGAGCCCCGGATGACGGCGAGGACCCGGTCGCCGTCGCGCACCGCGTCCGGCAGCCGCTTCAGGACGAGCGCGCCGCAGCCCTCCGCGCGGACCATCCCGTCCGCGGACGCGTCGAACGGCTTGCAGCGCCCGTCCGCCGCCGTCCCGCCCGCGAGGTCGAACGTCATCGTGACGGCCGGCGACAGCAGCAGGTTCACGCCGCCCGCGAGCGCCATGTCCGCCTCGCCGCCGCGCAGCGCCTGCACCGCGAGGTGCGTGGCGACCAGCGACGACGAGCACGCCGTGTCGACGACCATGCTGGGGCCGCGCAGATCGAGCAGGTACGACAGCCGGTTCGCGATGATGGCCGGCGCCGCGCCCGTCGCCGTGAACGGTTCCAGCGCGGCCGGATCGGAGGCGGTGAACGCCGCGTACTCCGGCGCCGAAACACCGACGAACACCCCGGTGCGGCTGCCGCGCAGCGACGCCGGGCCGATGCCCGCGTGTTCGAACGCCTCCCAGGCCACCTCCAGGACGAGGCGCTGCTGCGGGTCCATGACCGCCGCCTCGCGCGGGGTGATGCCGAAGAACCGCGCGTCGAACCCGGCGAGGTCGTCCAGGAATCCGCCGCGGCGCGTCGTCCTCGCGAGCAGGTCGCCGACTTCGGGGGAACCGTCGTCGTAGGGATCCCAGCGGCCGTCCGGGACCTCGCGGATCGCGTCACCGCGTCCGGTGAGGAAACGCCAGTAGTCCTCGGGGCCGGTCAGGTCACGCTCGCCGCCGGGGAGGCGGCAGCCGATGCCGATCACGGCGATCGGCTCGTGGGCGGCGGCGGGCCCCGGCGCGAGGGCGGGTGCGGGGACGGGCCGGGCTCCGGTGAGCGCCGCGGAGAGTCGGTCGATCGTCGGATGTTCCCAGGCCAGCGTGGCGGGCAGGGCGCGGCCGAGCATCTGCTCCAGCTCGCCCGCGATGGCGACGGCGTCTCGGGAGGCCAGGCCGAACTCCTCCAGCGGACGGTCGGGATCGACTTCGGCGGCGGGCACCCGGGAGCGGCGCGCGATCTGCTCGATCAGATACCGGCGGAGCGCGTCCTCGCTGATCGGGGAGTCGTCCCGGGCGGGGGTCGGCGCGGATCCGGAACGATCGTTGCTCTGCATGCCGTGGGTTCCCCCCATGAAACCGGGATCCTTCATCGAAGCGGAGGGACCACTTTGTCCCACGGTGACCGGCTCACGATGCGCATCCAGACCACTTTTCTCCGTCCCCGCTTGTCACGGTGATGACAAGACTCAGGAGTAGTCGGTGTGGCTCGATGGGATAGTTGAGGTTCCCGGGCACACGGCAGGTGAGTGACCGGTCACCAACATGTAGTGACGATAGCGACCAGTGCGTCGAGGGGGAAGCGCCATCTCCCGACGCAACCGGGACGACACGTCGGACGGACAGTGACCCGCGGCCGATACCGGTGGACGCTGGCGGTGGTGGCCGTCAGCGCATTCATGATCACCATGGACAACACGGTGGTCGCCAACGCGCTGCCCACCATCATGCGCGACCTCGGAATGTCCAACGCGGCCAAGGACTGGGTCGCGACCGGCTACATCCTGATGTTCTCCGCACTGATGATCGCGGGCGGGCGGCTCACCGACGTCTTCGGCCGCCGCGTCGTCTTCGTCTCGGGCATGGCCGTCTTCACCGCCGCGTCCGCCGTCTGCGGCCTGGCCCCCGACCCGGCGACCCTGATCCTCGCCCGCGTCGTGCAGGGCGCCGGCGCCGCGCTCGCGCTGCCCGCCACCCAGGTCATGGTCACCGTCGGACGCACCGACCGGCAGCGCTCCCTCGGCACGATCGTCTGGGTCGGCGCCGCGGCGGGCGCCACCGCCCTCGGCCCCGCCATCGGCGGGTTCATCGTCCAGCGGTGGGACTGGGGCTGGATCTTCCTCATCAACATCGTCCCCGGCGTCCTGGTCATCCTGCTCGGCCTGGTCGTCCTCAGCGGCACGGCCGACGACCGCGACGCCCGTGTGGACCTGCCCGGCCTCCTGATCTGCACGACGATGCTGTTCGCCTTCGTCCTCGGGCTGGAGAACGGCAACCGGCACGGCTGGGCCGACCCGTCGGCCATCAGCGTGTTCGCCCTCGCCGCCCTCGCGCTGGGCTGTTTCGTCCTCGTCGAGAGCTGGGCCCCGGACCCGATGATCGACCTGCGGTTCTTCCGCAACCGGGTCTTCGCGGGCGGGCTGGCGTCCCAGATGCTGTACGGCATCGGCTTCAACGGCATGGTCTTCTACTCCGCGACGTTCCTCCAGCGCTACCTCGGTTTCTCACCGCCCCGGGCCGGGCTCGTCCTGCTGCCCCCGGCCATCACGATCATGGTGATGACCCCCGTCGCGTTCTGGCTGGCCGCCAAGCTCGGTCCCCGTCCCGCGATCGGCGGCGGCCTCGCGCTCATGGCGTTCGGCATGGTCATGTTCTCCACCCTCCAGCGCGGCGACGGCTACGCCGACCTCATGCCCGGCGTCCTCGTCGTCGGCGTCGGCGCCGCCCTGGGCATGCCCCTCGTGATGTACGTCCTGAGGTCCGTCCCGGAGGAGCGGGCGGGCGTCGCCGGTGGCGTCATCAACGTCGTCCGCGAGGCGTCCGGCGCCTTCGGGATCGCCATCCTCGGGCTGCTCGTCCACCACGTCCCCGATGAGGGCGCGAGCCCCGCCGCACTGGAGACGTTCCGGGACGGCACCTCCGCCGGCCTCGTCCTCGGTGCCGTCCTCGTCCTCGTGGGCGGCCTGATCAGCGGGCTCACCCTCCCCCGCCGCCGGCCCCGGACCGGCGAGCGGCCCTCTCTCGTCACCGACCGCCCCGATCCCGTCCTCGCCGGTGTCGGCGTCATTCCGCGAGACCCGCCGCCCGCCCTCCAGACCACCGCGGACCCCGCCGCGAACAAGCCCCTGACCATCTCCTGGAAGGACGGGCGGCGACCCCGCCATCCCGACAAACCGCCGGACGAGTTCACCTGGACCGGCGCACCGCTCCCCTGGCCCGCGCCTCCCGAAGGCTGGTACGAGCCCTACGTCCCCGACGACGACCCGACGGGCGAGACGCAGGTCAGCCCGCGCAACGACGCATGGTGAGGGGACGACGGTGCGCAGGATCGTGATCTTCTCTGCCGGGTCGCGGGGGGACATCCAACCCTGCGTGGCGCTGGGACGGGCCCTACGCGCGGCGGGCGATGAGGTGCGGCTCGTCGCGAGTGCCCGGTACGCACCGATGGCGGCCGCCGCGGGACTCGAACTCGCACCGCTCACGGTGGACCCGACGGAGATCCTCGAATCGGACGCGGGGCAGGAACTCCTCGCCGGCGGACGGAACCCCGTGACATTCCTCCGCGGGTTCCGGTGGATCCTCCGGCCGCTGGCCGAACGCCTGCTCGCCGAATGCCTGGACGCCTGCAAGGGCGCCGACCTCGTCCTGGGCCCCACCCTGGCCTTTCTTCCCGAGCACATCGGGCAGCACCTCGGCATCCCCTGGGCGCTGATCCACTTCCAGCCGAGCCAGCCCACGACGGCGTTCCCGCACCCGTTCGTCCCGCAGGCGCGGCTGCTCGGCCCGTGGGCGAACCGGACGAGCTTCCACGCGGTCGAACAGATCGCGTGGCAGCTGTCGCGGCCGTTCATCAACCCCTGGCGGGATCAGGTCCTCGGACTCCACCGCATCCCCATGCAGGGCGCCCGCCATGACAGGGCACCGGTACTGGCGTGCTTCAGCCCGGTCGTGGTGCCCCGCCCCAAGGACTGGCCCCCCTACGTGACCATGACCGGATACTGGTTTCTGGACGAGCCCGACTGGGAGCCTCCCGGAGAGGTCGCGGAGTTCCTCGCCGCCGGGCCTGCGCCGGTCTATGTCGGGTTCGGCAGCATGGTCCCCAAGGACGCGCGCCTGACCGGCCAGATCGTCCGGACGGCGCTCCGACTCGCCGGGGTCCGCGGCGTCGTGCAGGGTGACCCGGCCAGCTCGGATGAGCGCGTCCTCGCCGTCCGGGACGTCCCGCACTCGTGGCTGTTCCCGAGAACGGCCGCGGTCGTGCACCACGGAGGCGCGGGCACGACCGCCGCCGGGCTGCGCGCGGGTGTCCCGTCCGTGGTGTGCCCGTTCTTCGGCGACCAGCCCTTCTGGGGCGAACGCGTCGCCGCGCTGGGCGCCGGCCCGCGCCCGCTGCCCTTCCGCACCCTCACGGTCGCTCGGCTGGCGGCAAGAATCCGGCACGCCGTCCAGGACGGCGAGATGGCCGAACGTGCGAAGTCCGCGGCCCGCCGGATCCAGGACGAGGACGGAGTCGCCCGCGCCCGCGAGATCATCGACAACCTCCTCTGCTGAGGCTCACGGCCGTCCCGTCCTCACGACTCCGGTGTGTTTCTCCAGCGCCAGGCCGTGCCGTCCGGGGACGGGACGATTTCGCGTTTCACGCGGTTCGCGGGGTCGGGGATCGGTTGTTCCCAGCGCACGGCGTAGGGGAAGGGCTGGTCGTCCGGGAGCGGCGGGGCGGCCACCACAACGCCCGGCGGGCCGGCCCGTTCGCGCAGGTCCATGCGGGCGTGCAGGCCGGCGAGCGGGCCCGGCAACCACCAGTTGGCCGAACCCATGAACCGCATCGTGGCCGGGACGAGGAGGGAGCGCACGAGCGCCGCGTCCACGACGACGGCGACGAACATGCCGACGCCGATCAGCTTGACGACGGTGATGCCGGCCATGCTGAACGCGGCGATGACCACGAGGAACAGCAGCGCGGCGCTGGTGATGATGCCGCCGGTGTGCTGCATTCCGGACGCGACGGCGACGCGGTTGTCGTGGGTGCGGTCCCATTCCTCACGGATGCGGCTCAGCAGGAAGACCTCGTAGTCCATGGACAGCCCGAAGACGACCGCCAGGATGAGGATCATGCTGGTGGCCTCGACGCCGCCGGTCGGGGTGAAGTCCAGCAGGCCGGCGAGATGCCCGTACTGGAAGCCCCAGACGATCGCGCCGAAGGACGCGCCGATCGACAGCACGTTCATCACGATGGCCTTCAACGGCAGCACGAGCGAGCCGAAGAACATGAAGAGCAGGACGAACGTGGCCAGCCCGACGGCGAGCGCCATCTTCGGCAGGGTGCGCATGAGACTGGACATCAGGTCCATCTGCGCGGCCGTGCTGCCGCCGACATCGATATGCATCGGGTAGCCGTCCTTGGACAGGCTCATCCCTCGAACCGTCGACACGAGGTCCTGCGCTCGCCGGTCCATGGGCTCGTACTTGTGCGTGACGGAGATGCGCACGCCTCCGTACTCGCCCGAGTAACCGGTGAACTGCGCGTCGACCACACCGGGCAGCGCCCCCAGTCGTCTCCGGAAGTCCTCCAGGTACGGCGGGACGTTGTCGCCCTTGCGGACGGGTTTCCAGTTACGGGGGATCAAGTCCCCAGACACCACCACGTCGATGGGTTCGGCGGATCCGTTGGGGAAGTTCTGCTTGACGGTCTCCGCGACGGCCCGCGTCGCGCTGTCCTTGGGCAGCACACGGGCATCGAGGCTGGCGAACTGGACGTTCAGGAACGGGCCGAACATCACACCGAGGATGACCAGGACGGCCGCGAAGTAGGGCAGCGGGTGCTTCATCACGCTGTTGCCCAGGCGGTACCAGAAACCACTGTCCGGGCTGTGTTCCACCCCGAGGCGCACGCGCCTCGATGTAGAACGGCGCCAAGGCATCCGTCCCCACTCGACGCGCGCCCCCAGAAGCGCCAAGAGGGTGGGCAGCAACACGGTCGCGCCGAAGACCGCCACCATGACGGTGGCTATCCCGGCGAGCCCGATCGTCCGCAGGAACATCTGTGGGAAGAGGAGCAGCCCGCCGAGCGCGGCGGACACGGTGACGCCGGAGACCATGATGGTCCGTCCGGCGGTGGCCATGGTCGCGCCCAAGGCGGCCTCCCGCGGCGGACGCATGGCCTCCTGGTGCGCCTGTTTCGCGTCCTTGCGCGCCTGACCGCGTTCCCGTGTCCACGGTTTCCCAGGATCAAGACCCTCCGCGGTCACACTCCGGTCCAGTTCCTCCCGGAAACGGCTGATGATGAACAGCGAGTAGTCGATCGCCAGACCGACACCCATCATCGTGACGACCTCCAGGGCGAAGGAGGTCACGTCCGCTGCGTAGGTGACGATGTGCAGGACGGCCAGGCCACCGATCATCGAGAACACCGCCACGACCATCGGCAGCAGCGAGGCGGCGAAGGCGCCGAAGAGGATCATGAGGAGGAGCAGCAGCGGCAGCGCGGTGATGGTCTCGGCGCGCACGATGTCCGCGGTGACCTGCTCGCCGAACTCCTGGCCGAGCGGGATGCCGCCGCCGAACCGCGTGCCGAGCCCCGGCGCCCGAAGCGCGTCCTTGATCGCCTTGTAGTTCTTCAGCTTGGCGGGATCGTCCTCGCCGCGCAGCTTCACCGCGACGAACGTCTCGCGCCGGTCGCGGGACGCGAACGACGCCGCGCCCTTGCCGCCGATCGACCAGTACGAGATGGTCTCGGCGACCCGCGCCTTGGGCAGCCGCGCGATCGTGGTGACGACGGCGGCCTTGTAGCGCGGATCGTCCACCGTCATGGTGTCGCTCTTGTAGAGGACGAGGACGTCGGGGCTGGTGTTGCCGAAATAGGTCCCGCCGAGCTTGGTGACCAGCGTGGACGAGGCGTCGGGGTCCTCGAAGCCGCCCGCCTTGAACTTGGCGAGAACGCCCACACCGAAGGCGCCCGCCACCCCGGTCAGCACCAGGATCAGCACGAGGCTCGACCAGCGCCGCCGGTGGATGAGCCGCCCCAGCCCCGAAAGCATGTCGCGGATGCTACCGGCGTGACGCCAGGCGAGCGGCGGTCGTCGGCAGCGCGCCGTCCCGGTAGCGCCGCCGGGTGGCCGCACGCGCGATCTTCCCGCTGGAGGTGCGGGAGACGCCGCCCGGCTCGATCAGCACGAAGTCGTGGACGCTCATCTCGTGCTCGACGGTGACGGCCGCGCGCACCGCCGTCTCCACCTCGCGCAGGTCGAGCCGGCCGAGCGGGACGCGCCTGTTGCGCTCGGCCACGATGACGAGCTTCTCGGTCTCCTCGCCCTGCGACGCGAACGCTGCGACGTGGTCAGGGCGGACGGCGAGGTGTGCCTCCTGCGTGGTGAGCTCGATGTCCTGCGGATAGTGGTTCCGGCCGTCCACGATGATGAGGTCCTTGATGCGGCCCGTGACATACAACTCGCCCTCGTGGACGAGACCGTAGTCGCCGGTCCTCGTCCAAGGCCCGGACGGCAACGCGCCCGGCTCGGACAGCTCACCGCCGAACGTGCTCTGGCTCCGCTCCGGGTTGCGCCAGTAGCCGGCGGCGGTGTTGGGCCCATGCACCCAGATCTCCCCGACACGACCGTCCGGCTGCTCCGTGCGGGTCTCGGGATCGACGATCGCGACGAACTGACCGGACGGCCGTCCGCACGACACCAGCAGGCTGGACCCGTCCTCGCGCAACCGCAGTGTGCCCCGCGTCAGCGCCTCCCGATCCACAGTGATGACCTTCGGGGGACGGTCCTCTGCCGCCGCGGTGACGAAAACGGTCGCCTCCGCCAACCCGTACCCCGGCGCCTGCGCGCCCGGCCGCAGCCCGGCACCCGCGAAGACGTCCGCGAACGTCGACAGCGTGGACGTGCGGATCGGCTCCGCGCCGTTCAGGCACGTCGTCAGCCCGGACAGATCGAGCCCGGAGAGCCTCTCCGCCGACCCCATGGACGTGACGTACTCGTAAGCGAAGTTGGGCCCGGCGGTGTACACGTTCTTCCCCGGACGTTCGGCGATCAGCCTCATCCACCGCATCGGGTTCATGATGAACGACACCGGGTCGGTGAAGATCGCATGGTCGCCGTACACCAGCGGCAGCGCCATCGTCGCGATCAGCCCCATGTCGTGGAACAGCGGCAGCCAGCTCACCAGCTCCGGGTCGGGTTTCCCGGGCGCCCATCCCGACCACAGCTGCACCGCGTTGGCCGTCACGTTCCCATGGGTGATCTCCACCCCGGCCGGCCGCCGCGTGGAACCCGACGTGTACTGCAGGTAGGCCAGGTCGTCGAACCCCACGGGCTCGTCCCGCCACTCGCCGGCCAGACCGGGATCGACCTCCCCGGCGAACACGATCTCCTTCGGCCGCGGGACGTCGTGGTCGGCGAGGAACCTCTCCACCTGCGGCAGCGCGTCCCGTGTCGTGACGACCACCGTGGGCTCCGCGTCCGCGTACGCGCCGATCAGCCGTTCGGCGTGCCCCGGCAGGTCAGGGGAGAACAGCGGCACCGCGACCACGTGCGCGTACAGCGCGCCGAGCATCGTCATCAGGTAGTCGAGAGACTGCGGCAGCAGCAGCGCCGCCCGCTCCCCGGGCCCGGTGACCCGCCGCAACGTCGCCGCCATCGCCCGCGCCCGCCGCTCGACCTCCCCCCACCCCAGCGTGGTCTTCACTCCGGACGGGTCGAGCGAGTAGTCGACGAAGGTGAAGGCCGGCGCGTCGGGCTTCTCTCTGGCCCACCTGGCGAGCCGCTCGATCAGCGGGGTACGGCCGGAGCCGCCGGGCCGGAGTTCGGGAAGCAGCGAGCCCAGTGCCATTGATCTCTCCCGAGGGGACGGGCCGGGCGGGCCATCGGAGGAGGCGCGACGATGAAGGGAAGCTACCCGATGGTAGGCATCGCGCGATATCGCCCCGCGCTCACAGTGGCCGGCGGCGGCTTTGTCACCCCCGTGACAAGCGGCGAACCCCCGAACACCCGGGCGTCCGCGCCGTCACCGGCCGCTACCCCTCCGCGGCGAAGATCTGTTCCACGATTCCCCGCCGGTGCCGGCCCTGGTAGCCCGCCCCCGGCTCCGGCGCGTCCGGAAGCTCGGCGAGGTAGCGGCCTTCGGCCTCGATGAGCTGCTCCAGCTCACCCCGGTCGAGGAACACGCCCTTGCACCCCGGGCACTCCTCGATCACCACCCCGTGACGCTCATGGGTGTCAAGGCCCGACTCGCACTTCGGGCACTGCAGCGACGCGTCTGACATACCGGATCCCCTGTCCGTAACGGCAGCCTTCACTGTCAGCCGGTCAGCTTACCGACACGTCCACCCATGTGGCACGGTGTGCGGACACAGATCGGCTGTCCAGAACCGGCGTATCCCCCGATAGCGTCGCCGCCGCCTTTACTCCTCCACCGTCTCGTCCCGTCCCTCGTCGTCCCGTCCCTCGTCCAGGGTCCGTTCGAACGCCACCCGCCGCCGCCACAACCCCACGCATGCCGCCGCCCACAGCAGCCCGACCTCCGCCATGAGCGCGATCCCGAGGACGACGGCCCAGTCCGTCCCGTCCCCCTCGTCCATCGCGGTCGGCGACATCAGGGTCATCCGGCTCTCCCCGGCCCGAGGCTGTGTGCTCTCCGGCCCCGGCGTCTTCACCAGCGGCAACACCATCGGAGCCGACGGCGCGACAGGCAACTCCGGCCCGCCCGGCGCACTCGCGGGATCCCGTGGACTCCCGGACTCCCGTGGACTCCCGGACTCCGAACCAGCCTGACTGTGCGGCTCTACCGTCCCTCCAGGGCAGGACGCTCCCCGGCACACCCCCGCCACACTGCCGGCGCCACCCTTCGAAGCACCACCGTGGGATGAGGACGCCCCGTGACACGGCCTACCCACAACCCGCTTCCCCTGGGCCTTGCCCTTATGGCAACCCTTGGCAGCGGGCTTTTCGGTCCGGGGCTTTTCGGTCCGGGGCTTGCCGCTATGACACGACTTCCCACTAGACGCGCCACCAACTCCGGCCTGGCCACTGTGACAACCCCCAGGCTTGGGACTGTGCACCTTGGGCTTCCCACTTGACGAGGGCTTGTCACCAGCGCATGGGAACCCAGCCTTGCCACCATGACACCCAGCGCCACTCCCGCCGGTAGGTGGCTGCTCAACAGGCGCGGGCTTGGCACACGGATTCCCGGCCCTGCGACCAGGCGCGCCGTTGTGACATCCAGCATCAGGTCGACTCGGCGCGGCACTGGCGGGCGGCTCCTCGGCAGGCGCGGGGTTCGCACTCACGCTAGGAGGCGGCTCGTCGACGGGCGTGGGTGGCCTCTCGTCCTGGCAAGGCCGGACGGACGTGGTGACCGCACGCGACGAGTCAGGGACGCACAACGCACCACCAGAGAGTGAGAACGTCGCCCGGACCACACGCGAGGACGTGTTGGCGGCGGTGGCCGTCATGACGACACTCAGCGTCTCCATCGCTGCGGCGGACGCGGGGATACGAACCGTGGCCGTTCGTTCATTCACAGACGGCCCGGTGTCTCCCAGGATGCAGCGCAGTTGCTGGGCGGAGACTGTGCAGCCCGGTGAGTGTCTCGTCCAGGACATGGGGCGTTGCGCCATCAGAAGGATGACGGTGTCGCGCGCGATTCCACCGGCCGCGTGGACACGCGCCGTGTAGGTCATCGTGAGGTCAGAACCGCTGCCTCGTCCGCCGGCCATGACCAGGTCGGTCGATAAACGGACCGGTGACGGTTCCCATGCGCCGGTCAAGGCGCCGGCGGACGGGCTCGCCGGCGTCATCGGCGAGACGGCGAGCATGCAGCCCGCTACGATCGCGCCCAAGCGTCTCCCTCGGCCCCCCGTGTGCACCCGATCCCCTCTCCGTCATTCCTGCGGCTGCCAGGGGGGCGGCGACATGGACGCCGGGCGTAGACAGTTATTGCCACCTGGTGGCCGCGAGTAACGTGGCACCCCTCTTTCGTATGGCGAAATATTTTCTCCGTAGAATCAGATGATCGCGGAGAGGGAGGAAACCTGTGGCAGAGGCCGTACGGTCACTGGAGCGCGCGTTCGAGCTGCTGGAACAGATGGCGGACGCGGGCGGCGAGATCACGCTGTCGGAGCTGACGGAGGTCTCCGGGCTGCCGATGCCGACGATCTACAGGCTGATGCGGACGCTCGTGAACCACGGGTACGTACGGCAGGAGCCGTCCAAGCGCTATGCCCTGGGTCCGCGCTTGATCAGGCTCGGGGAGGGGGCGAGCCGCCTGCTGGGGTCGTGGGCGCGGCCCGTCCTGAGCCGGCTCGTGGACGACGTGGGCGAAACGGCCAACATGGCTGTACTCGAAGGCGATGAGGCCGTCTACGTCGCGCAGGTTCCGTCCAAGCACTCGATGCGGATGTTCACCGAGGTGGGACGGCGCGTCCAACCGCACTGCACCGGGGTCGGCAAGGCATTGCTCTCACAGCTCTCGGAGCACAGGGTCAGGGAGATCCTCACCCGAACGGGCATGGAATCACAGACACCCAACACCTTCACCGACCCTGACGCCCTCGTGACGGAACTGGCCCGCATCCGCGAGCAGGGCTACGCGGTGGACGACGAAGAACAGGAGATCGGCGTGCGATGCGTCGCGGTGCCGCTGCTCGGCGCACCCACATTGACGGCGCTCTCGGTGTCGGGGCCGTCCGCGCGCATGACACGCGAGACCGTCGCCGACGTCGTACCCATCATGCGGGACGCCGCTGAGCGGTTCGCCAAGGAGCTGGGGCCGCCCTAGTCGACGGGCTCCCCGACCACCACGGTGGGACGGCCGCCACGCTCCCACATGACGAAGTCCCCGGCGGATTTGACGAGGGCCGCCGCCAGCCACAGGGCCATGCCCGTGTCGTCGACAATGCCCACGACAGGGAACACGTCCGGAATGGCGTCGATCGGAGACACGATGTAGACGATGCCCAGCACCAGCAGTCCAAGCGTCCCGAAGGACATGCCCTTGTACTGACCCCGCAGGACGGACTTCAACATCCGGGGAACGGCGCGGACGCGCTCCAACAGCCCCGGTGCATCAGGTTGCAGGGTCTCGCTGTAGATCTGCCATGCCTGCCCGGCGGCCGCACTGCGCTTCCTGTCCACAGACCCTCCTCTTCACACGTTCAGAGGGCGCGCCCCCGCAACGCCCACGACTTACTACGACGTGACAAGTGCCCGAATTGTTCCCCTTGATGCGACCTGAGACCGCTCACCTTCCACGACGGTCCACGAATTCAGTTACCCGAAGTGAGTTCTGCATCACTCTCACGCCAATTCAGCCGCGCCGCCCCACGCCCACTGCAACTATGAGATAGGGGAACCTCTAACTTCGGGGGAGGAGCGCCGCCTCCCTGGCCTGGCCGTCCAGCACTGCGGGAGCTGACCAACGACATGAGCGGCGACCATTCGATCGACTTCACGCTGCCCGTCCATGGCACAGTCGCGGGCGTCGCCTACATCGCCCTGCCGCCGACCGCGGTGGACGCCGTCGCTTCGGGCCCGACCGGCCTCATCGTCGCGTGGCCCGGCTTCGACCCGCCCCGAACGGCGAGCGCGCTGGCGGCCGCCGTCCCGATGACCGGCGTGCCCGCCTGGCGCGTCTTCATGGACCTGCCGGTCCAGACGCCCGGCGGCCTGGGCTCGGGCGCGATCCTGGAGACCGAGGCCATCGAAGCCTACGGCGCGGCTGTGGAACGTGCCGTCGACGGGCTGCCCGACGCCGTCGCCCAGATCCGCCACCACCTCGGCCTTCCCGACGGCCCGCTCGGGCTCGCCGGATTCAGCGCGGGCGCCTCGACGGCCCTGCTCACCGTGGCGCGCGGCACCCTGCCCATCACCACCGCCGCGCTCATCGCACCCGTCATCGCCCCGTCCCGCGCCGCACGCGCCGTCGAGACACGCGCCGGACGCGACCGAACCTGGACCGACAGTGCCCGCGCACTCGCCGACCGCCTCGACCTCGGTTCCCTGGCGGACGACATCGCCGCACAGGACACGGCCCTGCTCTTCGTCGCCGGCGCCAAGGACCGCGTCGTCCCACCCGGCGAGGTCACCGCCCTGTGCGACCGCCTCCGCGAGGCCGGAGCACCCGCCGCGGAATCCGTCACCCTCCGCATGGGCCACGCACTGACCCCGGAACCCGGCACTGAGGCTCTCCCCCCGATCACCGAGGCCGTCCGCGTGGACAGCGTCCTCACCGACTGGTTCCGCGACGGCCTGGCCGAACCCCGGCCACGCTCACCCGTGGACATCCCACCCATCCAACTCAACCTCCCCGCACCGACCCCACCCACCCAAAACCCGGCCCCACTCCACCCCGACGAGACCCTCCCCAGAGCCACCGCCGCCCACCCTCATTGACCACCAAGCCCTGCCCCGCACCCCAGCAGAGCTCGAACCACAACCCGACCCCGACGGCTGCTAGGCGAGCACCTCGTATCGCACGGGGATGACGCCCGAGCCGGTGCCACCCACCTTGGTCATGGCGGCCTTGGAGAGGTCCAGGCAGCGGCCGCCCGCGTAGGGGCCGCGGTCGTTGATGCGGACGATGACCGAACGGCCGTTGTTCTTGTTGGTCACGCGGACCTTGGAGCCCATCGGCAGGGTCTTGTGGGCGGCCGTCAGTGCGGTCGGGTCGAAGGGTTCGCCGCTGGCGGTCATCTGCCCCTCCCAGTAGTAGGAGGCTTGGCATGAGCCGGACTGGAGGACCTTGCGGGGCTTCTTCTTCGGCTTGGGCTTCGGCTTGTGCTCGGGTTCCGCGTTCTTCTTCGGGCTCGGCTCTGGGGAGCGTGTGCCGCCGCGGCTGGCGCGGGTGGGCGCGGTTCTCGGCGGGTCCGCCTGCGGTGTGGTCGCCTGTGGCGAGGTCTGCGCGGCTTGCGCCGATTCGGCGGAACTGTCGCCGTTGAAGAGGGTGAAGGCGCCGGCCGTGAGAAGGGCGACGGCGATTCCGGAAGCGATCAGGATTGTGCGGAGGCGTGCTTGAGGGCTACCCACGAAGGAGTCCTTTGGTCGGGGACAGGGCCCCGGACGCCCGGTGTTCGTCACCACCGTTCAGCGGCAGGTTCAGGTGACCTCCACGTCCCCGAATCCCTTGCCGCCGGCGGGCTCTCTCACCCGTCTTCGCGCTGATCTCTTAGGCGCGTCCGCGTCATCGCGGAACCGGCGTCCGGCAGGTGCGGCGGGAACGCTTCTTCACTTTTGATCACCGTAGGCGCCGCACAAGTCCTTGACCGTACGGTGTGTCGGGCGTGAATCAAACGCAGGGCCCTGGTTTGTGGGGTTTATCACCCTCTTCTTTGCCCTCCGAAGCTGATCAACTGCGCGCGGTGACTGGATTTGAAGATCCACTTTACTGGCACCGGAAGGTGTGATTTCGGACAGATAACGCGCAGTTACCAGACAATAAAACGGGGCGTTCCACATAGTGTGGAACGCCCCGTTGGACGTGGCGGGAGGTCGTCAGCCCAGGCCGGTGACGGGAAGGCTGGTGGCCTGGATCGGCAGCTGCGGCAGGCCGCCGCCCAGGAGCCCCGTGGACGGACGCGGCCGCGCGACGCGCTTGCCCGGCGGTGTCTGGTGCGGTTTGGTCGGCAGGGCCTTGGACGGGGTGGACGCATGGTCCGCGGCCTTCAGTACCTCGACCACCTGGCCTCTGGTGGTGTCGACACCGGAGCCCGCCTCGTGGACGACGTCGCCCGCCTGGTCGACGACACCGTCGTCCGGCGACGGGCGCGTGAGGCCCCGGTGGGCGGCGGGCGGGAAGAGCGCCGAGTAGCTCACCGGGAGGCCGAGTGCCTCCGCGGAGCGGACCGCACCTGGGACGACGCCCATCAGGTTGAGGCCGCGCGGCCTGTCGGTGGTGCGGCGGGCGTCCGGAAGGATCGGGCTGTTGGAGGCGGACCGGGTGACCGCGGCGATCTTGTTGAGCGGGCCGGCCTGGACCTGCTTGGTGGCCTTCGTGGCGTTGCCGATGACCTTGCCGGTGCTGTCGACGACGTTGCCCGCCGCGTCCACGGGGTTCTTCGGGGACGGGCCGGCGGCGCGACGCTCAAGGCAGCCGCGCCGGGCACCGCCCAGGTTGCCGGCGTTCACCGGAAAACTCCCGATCACCTGGTCCAGGGGGCACGCGTGCGCGCCGGTAGCGGTCCTGGCGGTGCGGGGGCGGGGCGTCCTCTTCGGCTTGGACTTCAGGACACCGTCGACGGTCCCCGTGGCCGTCCCGGTGACCTGGGCGGCGGGGGTCGCGGCCGAAACCGGGACGACGTCGGACGGGAGGGAGCGCGCGACCGGCGCGGTGGTTCCGTAAAGGATCTCGGCGGACGGGCCCTGCGTGGCGTTCGCCGGTGCGACCGCCACGGCGAGCGCCGCGGCCATCGGGACGAGGACGGACACGCTGAGCAGGTTTCTGGCGGATCGATGCATTCTTTTCCCCGGTTTCGGATTGACCCTACGCGGTGTGTGCGCCCGCGTTGTCCGGCGCACCGTCGACCGGGGACGCTAGTACAGACCGGCAGCACGCACAGCCGATACGGGAATCAATTGGGGGAGAGAATATGGATCGCGGGAATTGATCGACGACATCCCAGCCAACGCTATATTCCGACAAGGGTCGGTAAAGTCGGAGATTCTTCCCCGGATGATTAGGGATAATCCTGGCCTTGATGGCGCCTGGAACGCGAAGCGGGGGTATTCCGGAGCGGATCCGGAACACCCCCGCTTTTGACCTTTCCGCTACTCGCCGCCGAGCGAGATCGCCTGGTCGACCTCTTCCTTGCGCGCGGCGAGTTCGGTCGCATACCGTTCTTCGTCGACCTTTTCCGCGATCTCCTCGTCCTGGCGCATCAGCGCCTCCAGGTCGGCCTTGGCGTGGTCGAGGACGCCCATGTCGACATAGGCCGCCTGCACCTTGTCGCCCCACAAGCCAACGTCCCGGACACAGGGGACGATCCGGCTGAACAGCAGAGACTGATACAGCGTGTACATTTCGGAGTTGTCGACGAACTCCATGCACTTGTCGACCGGGAGGTCGAGCTGCTCGAAGATCTCGCGGCCCTTGAAACGGTCGCGCATGAGGTAGCAGCCCTCGACGACGAACTCCTCGCGCTCGGCGCGCTCCTTCTCGGTCAGCTCGGCGTAGTAGTCCTTCAACGCGAGACGACCGAACGCGACGTGGCGCGCCTCGTCCTGCATGACGTACGCGAGGAGCTGCTTCACCAGTGGGTTGGTCGACATGTCGCGGTACAACCCGAACGCCGCGAGGGCCAGGCCCTCGATGAGCACCTGCATGCCGAGGTAGGGCAGGTCCCAGCGGCTGTCCTCCAGCGACTCGGCGAGAAGCTTGGCGAGGTCCTGGTTGATGGGGTAGTACAGGCCGATCTTCTCGTGCACGAACTTCCCGTACAGCTCCACATGCCGCGCCTCGTCCATGGTCTGGGTGGCGGCATAGAATTTGGAGTCGAGGTCAGGGACGGACTGGACGATGCGGGCCGAGACGTTCAGCGCGCCCTGTTCGCCGTGCAGGAACTGGCTGAACAGCCACGCACCCTGGTGCAGTCCGAACTCGTCCTGCTCCTTCTGGTTCATCCTCTCCCAGATCTCCGACCCGAAGAGCGGGTTGAAGTGCTCGGGCAGGCCCGCGACGTTCAGCGGATCGACCTCGATGTCCCAGTCGATGCGTGTCTGGGCGTCCCACTGTTTGTCTTTGCCCTTTTGGTACAGGTTGAGCAGCCGATCGCGGCCCTCGTCGTACTCCCAGGTGAAACGGGCGTCACCTGCCATCGAGACGTTCCACGTATCGGTGGGAACAGGCGTGGAGTACAGGTCATAAGAACTCACGGGGGAAGCCTCCTCCGGCGTGACGCCGCGTTCGCGGCGCGGGTGTGGTCCGCCCACGGCTTTACATCCCTTAGTAACATGTAAAGCAGGCGGAGGCCATACCCCCGTGGTGCCGTTTCGTATGGACGCCGGGCGCAGTTCAGCGGGACTGGAGCGCGTCCAAGCCGATCGCCTGGGCGATGACGAGGCGGCGGTCCAACCGCGGGTCCCTGATGTCGACGACATACCGGTCACGGAACCCGAACTTCTTCTCCACCGAGAAGACGACCTGGTCACCGGCATAGAAGTCGAAGTGGTACGGCCAGGCGAACGGCAGCGTCTCGGCGTACGGGATGAGCTGCCAGACGCGGCGCAGCACCGCCACGAACTTGTTGCGCTCGCTGCCGGTCGTCACGCCGAGGCCGGGCTGCTCCAGGTGCCAGGTGGAGGCGAGCAGGGACTTCTTGAAGTCCTTGCGGAAGACGCCGATCGGCTGCCCGGCGGCGTCGGTGACGTCGTAGGCGGAGGCCAGGTCGATGCGCTTGCGGGCCTTGAACCCGAGGAGGGGACGGCTCTTGGAGTCGTCCGCGTACAGGGTGACCTGCTCCTTGAAGGCCATCCGCTTCTGCTGGGCGAAGGCCAGCAGTTCGCCCTCGGCCCCGCCGGGGCCCTCGGCGTGCACCTCGTACTGGTTCACCATGAGCCGCAGCCGCTGCCGCACCAGCAGCCGGCTCTGCTTCTGGAGCCCCTCGTCGTTCAGCGAACTCACCCGTTCTGATCGTGATTTTGTGAATCAAAGGCGGATTCTGCCATAAATGACCAGAATCGGGCGGCGGATCCGCCGGGGCGCGATCCGCGGAAACCGTGCGGGGTTCCCGGGGCGCGCAAGGTCTGCGAAGACGCGCGAGAAACTGCCAGGCTGATCAGAGCTACCGGGGCGGTCAGAACTACCGGGGCGGTCAGGACTCCTGGATGTGCGAGGCCAGGTAGCCGTGGATGAGGCGCTCGGCCTCGGCGAGGATCACCGGGTCGCCGTCCGGGCTACGGCGGAAGGCCATCTTCAGGACGGCGTCGCCGGCCTCCACCGCGATGGCGAGCGCGGTGGCGAGGCCCGGGGTGTCCTGGACGGCGAAGGTCTCGACGATCATCGTGCGGAGCCGGCCCGCGACGACGGCGTTGTTGTCGGCGTCGGAGTCGAGCAGGTTGACGTCCGCGACGTCCCCGAACCGCAGGACGCGGAAGCCGGGCACGGTGCGGTGCATCTCCACGAAGATGTCGATGATCGCGCCGACCGTGTCGGACCAGTTGGCGAAGGAGCCCTCGGCGAACGTCACGGAGATCCGCTGCCCGAACACCTCCAGGTTGCGCTGGGCGAGCGCCTGCGCGACCGCGCGCTTGTCGGGAAAGAACTGGTAGACCGAGCCGATCGCCACCTCGGCGCGCTGGGCGATGCGCGTGGTGGTGAGGCCGTCGTAGCCGTCCTCGTCGAGGATGTCCGCGCAGGCGTCGAGCATCCGCTGGACGCGTTCGGCGCTGCGGCGCTGGGCGGGGCGGCGGCGGAGCGGGGTCCGGATCTCGGTCACCGCACCATTGTCACCGAAGCCGGGTGCACGGCGTCAGCGTCTCATTGCACATCCGGTCCTCGCGGACACCCGACTCTTCCGCCGCGACCACCGGACATCCTAAAGTCCGAATTTGATTCATATTTCAAGGAGGGGAAGGACATGGGGTTGCCGGAGGGGTTCCGCTGGGGCGTCGCCACCGCCGCCTACCAGGTCGAGGGAGCGGCCGGCGAGGACGGGCGCGGCCCGTCCACCTGGGACGTGTTCTCGCACACCCCCGGCCGCGTCCGGGACGGCCACACCGGTGACGTCGCCTGCGACCATTACCACCGGTGGCCGGAGGACGTCGCGCTGATGGCCGGTCTCGGCATCGACGCGTACCGGTTCTCGATCGCGTGGCCGCGCGTCCAGCCGTCCGGCGGCGGACCGGTGAACACGAAGGGCCTCGACTTCTACGACCGTCTCGTGGACGGCCTGCTCACAGCCGGGATCACGCCCGCCGCCACCCTCTACCACTGGGACCTCCCGCAGCCGCTGGAGGAGGCGGGCGGCTGGATGGAGCGCGACACCGCCCACCGGTTCGCCGAGTTCGCCTACCTCGCCGCCGAACGCCTCGCCGAACGCGTCGGCATGTGGATCACCTTGAACGAGCCGGTCGTGGTCATGGCGTACGGATACGCCTTCGGCATCTACGCGCCCGGCCGCACCCTCATGCTGGACGCGCTGCCCACCGCGCACCACCAACTCCTCGGCCACGGCCTCGCGACGACGGCGCTGCGCAGCCGCGGCGCCCGCGAGGTCGGCCTGACGAACCACTACTCGCCCGCCTGGGCGGGTGACGAGGGGTCCCCGGACGACCTGCGCGCCGCGTCCGCCTTCGACACGCTCATGAACCGTCTGTTCACCGACCCCGTCCTGCGCGGCGCCTATCCCGATGTGACCGGGCTCGGCGTGCCCGACATGTCGGCGTTCGTGCGTCCCGAGGATCTGGCGGTCATCGCCGCGCCCCTCGACTTCCTCGGCGTGAACTACTACCAGCCGACCCGCGTCCACGCGCCGTCCGAGGGCGGTCCGCTGCCCTTCGACATGGTCGACATCACCGAATACCCGCGGACGGGGTCGGGCTGGCCGATCGTCCCGGACGCGCTTCTCGCGCTGTTGCGCGACCTGCGCGACCGGTACCGGACGACGCTTCCGCCGCTGTACATCACCGAGAACGGCGCCGCGTTCCCGGACGAGGTCGGCCCGGACGGAACGGTCGACGACCTGCCCCGCATCGCGTTCCTGGACGCCCACATCACCGCAATGCGGACCGCGATCGACGAGGAGGGCATCGACATCCGCGGCTACTTCGCCTGGTCGCTCCTCGACAATTTCGAATGGGCCGAGGGCTATCATCCGCGCTTCGGGCTCGTCCATGTCGACTACGAGACGCAGAAACGCACACCGAAGAGGTCCTACGGCTGGTTCCGTGACCTGATCGCGAACGACCCGTCCCGGTAGGCGTCCAAGCGCCGGCCGCCACCACCGCAGGCGAGCGGCATGGGCAGGAGCGGCATGGGCAGGAGCGGCAATGTCGGGACCGCTGGGGCCCACTCCGGGCCGGCCGAATTCACGGGCGGTGGAAGGATGGCGTCATGGAGTCGCTGGAGGAGGTCAGGGCGCGGATCGACGCGCTCGACGGAGAGCTGGTGCGGTTGCTCGCCGAGCGGCAGGAGCTGGTGAAGGCCGCCGCCGCGTTCAAGAAGGACGAGCAGGCCGTCCGCGCCCCCGACCGGGTCGAGCGGGTCGTCGCGTTGGCACGCGAGCGCGCCGAGACGGCGGGGCTGGCGCCGGAGGTCGCCGACGCGGTGTGGCGGTCGATGATCGGCGCCTTCATCGAGCTGGAGATCACCGAGCACGCCGCGCGGGAAGCCTGAGCGACCCGCGGACGCGGCCGCTGCGGTGGGAGGACCGGGGACGGGTCCCCGTCTGCACGGATAGTCTGCTTTCGCCCTTTCCCAGGTGGAGGTCTCCGCGATGCCCGATCCCCGTCCGCTGCGCCCGAACGACCCGCCCGAACTCGGCGGATTCCGGTTGACGGGACGGATCGGTGAGGGCGCCCAGGGAACCGTCTACGCGGGCGAATCCGACACCGGCGAGCGCGTCGCGGTGAAGCTGCTGCATGCCGAGCTCGACGGCGACGAGCAGGCCCGCCTCTACTTCGAGCGGGAGCTGGCCACGGCCCGGCAGGTCGCCCCGTTCTGCACCGCCCGGATCATCGCCGCGCGGGCGGACGGCGACGCGCCGTACATCGTCAGCGAGTACATCGACGGGCCGTCGCTGCGGCAGCTCGTCGCCGAGCGCGGGGTGCTGCCCGCGGACGAGCTGGTCCGGCTCGCCATCGGCACCGCGACGGCGCTGGCCGCGATCCATGAGGCGGGCGTCGTCCACCGCGACTTCAAACCGGCCAATGTGCTGCTCGGCCCGGACGGCCCGAAGGTCATCGACTTCGGTGTCGCGCGGCCGCTGGAGGCCACGTCGGCGACGCTGACCGGGGCGATCGGAACGCCCGCCTTCATGGCGCCCGAGCAGGTCGCGGGGACGTCCGGCGGCCCGCCGCTGGACATGTTCGCATGGGGCTGCACGATGGCCTACGCAGCGAACGGGGTCCCGCCGTTCGGCCACGACTCGATCCCGGCCACGATGCACCGGATCCTGCACGCCGAACCGGAGCTGGGGGCGCTCGGCGGCGACCTGCGCGAGCTGGTCGCGGCCTGCCTGGGCAAGGATCCCGCGCGGCGGCCCACGGCGGTGCAGGTGCTGACGCGGCTGCTCGGCCTGCGGACCGGCGAGAACCTTCTGGCGGAAGGGACGTCGGCCGCGGCGACGCTGACCCCCGCCGTCCGCACCGTCCCGGCGCCGCGCCTCCAGCCGCCGATCACCCCGGCGCCGCCCTCGCCGCCCGTCTTCCCCGCCCCACCTTTCGGAGGGCCGCCCCCGGGGCGGCCTCCCGGTCGGCGGGGCCGGGTCCTCGCGGTCACCGGCGCGGCGGCCGGCGTCGTCCTGCTCGCGGGGGCCACGACCGCCGCGGTGCTGCTTCGCAGCGACAGCGGCGACACCAACGACCGTGCGACGACCAGCGCGAACACGACCAGGCCCGTGACACGGCAGACGCCCGGCGCGGGGTGCGCCTACCTGCCCTCGACCGGTTCGGAGATGAAGGACGTCGGGACACCGCCGACCAGTGCAGCCGACCGCGGCCCCGTCCGCGCCACCGTCAAGACCAACCTCGGCACCATCGAGATGGAACTCGACGGGGCCAAGGCGCCGTGCACCGTGAACTCGATCGTCTATCTGGCGGGCAAGGCGTTCTACGACAACACCTCGTGCCACCGCCTCTCGACCAACGCCGCTCTCAAGGTTCTCCAGTGCGGCGACCCGTCCGGCACCGGCACCGGCGGGCCCGCCTACCGTTTCGGTACGGAGAACACGAGCGGCGTGCAGTACACCCGGGGCGTCGTCGCCATGGCCCGTGCGGAGGATCCGGACAGCAACGGCAGCCAGTTCTTCATCCTCTATGGCGACTCCCCGAGCCTGCCCAAGACGTATACGGTCTTCGGCCGCATCACGTCGGGGATGGCGATCATCGACGACGTCGCCGCGGCCGGTCCGCGCGCGGGCCTGAGCGACGATGACGGCCCGCCGAAGAAGAAGATCACCATCACGGAGTTCCGCACGACCCCGGGATGACGGCGAGGTCGAGCGCGCGAAGCCGGTCAGGGTCGCCGACGACGTCGATCGCCGCGACGCGCTCGCCGTCGATCCGCAGTCGGAGGACGATCTGGAGCCGCCCCCGCGGCGCGACGACCACCCCGGGCACGCCGTTGATCAGGGCGGGCCGGGCGAACCGGGCACGGGCGGCGTTGCCGCGCGTCTCCTCGGCGATGTGCCGGGCGCCGCGCAGTTCGGTCGTCGCGCCCGCGACGGCCCGGTCCGTCCGGCGGACGACGTCCGGGGCCAGCACCGCGAGGAGCGCGTCCAGGTCACCGGCGCGGGACGCCGCGAGGAACGCCTCCACGACCTCCCGCTGCCGGGCGAGGTCGGCCACCGGCGCCGCGGGCGTGCCGTGGACGCGGGCACGCGCGCGGCTCGCCAGCTTCTTCGCGGCGACGGGCGATCGGCCGACGATCCCGGCGATCTCCGCGAACGGCACGGCGAACAGGTCGTGCAGGACGAACGCGACACGCTCCGCAGGGCCGAGCCTGTCCAGGACGACGAGCAGCGCGAGCCCGACGGAGTCCGCCAGCACCGCCTCGTCCTCGGGGTCGGCCGCGTCGCTCGCGACCGTCTCAAGGCCGGCCAGTTCGGCGGGCTCCTCACCGCGGCGGCGCCGCGACCGCAGCAGGTCGAGGCAGACCCGGCCGACGATCGTGGTCAGCCAGCCGGGCACGTTGGCGACGCCGGCCGTGCCCGCGCGGCTGGCGCGCAGCCAGGTCTCCTGGACCGCGTCGTCCGCCTCGTCCGCCGATCCGAGCATGCGAAAGGCGACCGCCCGTAGATGCCCGCGGCACCGCTCGAAGTGCGCGGCGAGTTCAGCCTGATCGTCCATCGGTCACCATCCCTGGTCACGTGCCGTCATATCAGTGAGGAGAACGACGCACGAGAACGACAGGAGACCGATGTGACCATCCTAGGGGCGTCCTTGCTGCACCTGGATTCCAGCCATTCCGGCGACTCGATCACCCGGCGGCTGACCGCACGGTACGCGGACGTCTGGCGGAAGGCGCACGGGTCGTCCGATTACCGCTACCGGGATCTCGCCGCCGATCCCGTTCCGCTGGTCGCCCCGGCCTACTGCGCCCTGGGACGGCGTACCGAACGCCATGGCCTCGTCCCGCCGGACAAGGTGGAGGCCCTGACCGAGAACGCGGAGGAGGAACGGGAATGGGCACTGACCCTGCCGCTGGTCACGGAGATACTGGCCGCCGGCACCGTGCTGATCGGCGCCCCCATGTACAACTTCTCGGTGACCGCCTCGCTGAAGGCGTGGATAGACCGGGTGACCTTTCCCGGGGCGTTCACCGATCCCGACTCGGGGACGAGCCTGCTCAAGGACACCCGCGTCGTGGTGGTCACCGCACGCGGCGGCGCCTACGGTCCCGGCACGCCGCGGGAGGGTTTCGACTTCCAGGCGCCCTATCTGCGGGCCTATTTCGGCAATCTCGGGGTGGCGGCGGAGAACCTGGAACTCGTCCACGCCGAGATGACCCTTGCCTGGCTCGTGCCGGAACTCGCGCGTTTCCAGGACGCGGCGGAGCGTTCGCTGGCGGCGGCCGAAGCCAAGGTCACCGCGCTGGCGGCCGCCTGATCGCGCCGGCTTTGCGCATGGTCGTCCCAGCACGGGACGGCTCCTTCCTCGGGACGCGCGGCCCTCCCCGCGTCCCGATGCCACCGGGCACCGCGGACGGTCGGAGCCCTTCGCCGGGCAGTCGACGTTTCCTTTCTGCTAAAGCCTGGCACCGGCTTGCGGTTCGTGGCCGGACGGGAGCAGTCTTGGCTGATCGGTCGCCGGGGCGGGAGGGCGCATGGACGACCCGCACATCCATGTCGAGGCCAAGGTGATCCACCGCGACGCCGCCGTCCGCGACCTGATGGCGTCCACGTTCGGCCTGGCCGGTGATCTGCCGAGCCAGGTCACCGCGGGGTGCGGGCTGCGCGTGCCGTATGCCATGACCTCCCCGTCCCCCGGCAGCGTGACCTGCCTCGCCTGTCGCGAGCACGCGCGGCGTGAGCACCTGCGGTTCGCGGAGCAGGTCGAACGGTTGAGCCGCATGCCCGGTTCGGTCGTCGGCTTCGACCAGGCGAAACTGGCCGCGGACAAGCATCGCGACCTCGCCGAGAGGTTCTCCTGAGCGAACGGGTCGGCGCGTCCCGACCATAGCCGTGAGACCTGCTGCCACGTCTTACGTCCCCGCGGCATGACCCCGTCGTCCAGAGAACCGCCGGGCGCCTGACACGCCCCTACAGCGCGGTCAGGCACGCATTGGTCGCGATCCTGTACAGCCAGGTCCGCGCTGAGGCGCGCGTGACCTGTGGACCTGCGGAATCGACCTTGGTAGCTATCCCCGGGCATCCGCGCGGGGGAGCCTCGGCGTATGAACGATCCGAAGTCATATGACGGGCTGTCCGGGCTGGTCTTCTTCCTCGGGGTCTACGAGGGCGTGGTGCCGTTCGTGGCGAGGCTGTGGGACGGCAAGCCGCTGCTGTCCCTGCCGGCTCGGCTGCCCGGTCCCGCCTGGTGGATCGTGTCGACGGCGGTGCTCGTGGTGGGGTTCCTGCTGCTGTGGTGGATCGACGTCGCGAAGAAGCGCCGCTTTCCCGACGCCTAGTGCGCCAACCACGCGCGAAGGCGGTTCCCCAGGCGGGACAGGGCGCGGGCGACGCGCGCCTCGGCCGGGGTCTCCTACCGGACGGGCTGGCGGAGGATCGTGCGCATCTTCTCGGGGTCGGTCTCGCTCGGGTCGGAGAGGTAGATCTCGTGGTGCAGGCCGTTCTGGACGAGCCCTTCCGCCTCCATGAACGCGGCCATCCGGGCGAGGCTGGCGGGCTCGTCCGAGTAGGCGCCGCAGTGCAGCATCTGCACGCAGCGGCCCTCGGTGAACGTCACCTGCTGGACACGCGCCGCGGCCGGAACACCGGAACGGACCTCTTCCCTGGCCTGGTCGACCGAGCCCGTTTCATCCGGAAGGCGCAAGAACAGGTGCCACCGCCACTCCTCACGGGGGACGTCGAACGGCGAGCGCTCGTCCTCGACCCACCAGCGGCCCTCCAGCGGCACCATGGGCGCGCCGAGCGCCCCCATCACCGCGTACAGGGCGGCGACGCTCGCGCCGTAGGCCGCACCTCCCGGCTCCCCGCGCCCGGAGACCGCCAGCCCCGAGACCGGGCCGAACTCCGCCAGTTCCGGCTCCGCGGCCGCGTCGTACCAGTTCATCACGCATCCTCCAGTGGGATCATCACCTGGGTCTCCAGGCGTTCGGGCTCCGTGGTCGCGGGATCGTCGAGATAGACCTCCCGCACCGGACCGCCGGGCGCGTGCCCGTGGTCCCCGATCCACGCGAGCACGCTGTACACCGTGAGCGAGATCTGGTCGTACGGGCCGACATGCGTGCCGGCGGCGAACACGCCGCCGGGCAGCAGGTCGTCCCCGCCCGGCGCCGCCATGGCCACGCGCACGTCGAAGCCGTCCGTCATGTCCAGCGGGAACAGCCCGATGAGCGTCCCCTCCGGCGCGGCCCCGGCGAGGACGCGCCGTACGCACGCCGAGGTCGCCTCGGCGATCGTGGACGGCGTCGCCGCCTCCCGTGCCACGCGGACCCGCCGCGCGGGTTCCCGGACGACCGACACCGGCGTCTCCGGCAGCCCCTCCGCCAGCACCCGGTCGAGCAGCCGCAGGGCGCGGCGGCGCCGGACCAGATCGTCCTCGATCCGGTCGCGGGCCTCCTTCAACGCCTGCGCGCCTTGCCCGGACAGGACGCGCGCCACCATGGGCAGCGGCACGTCCAGCGCCCGGAGCAGCCCGATCGACAGGGCGTCACGCGCCTGGTCCGGCCGGTAGTAGCGGTACCCGGACGCGGGATCGATCCAGGCCGGGGCGAGCAGCCCCAGGTCGTCGTAGTGCCGGAGCTGTTTGACGCTCAGCCGGCACAGCCGTGCGAACCGCCCGATGGGCAGCAGATCGGTGCTCACACCCCCACCTTGACCTCTCCCCCAGGGGGAGAGTCCAGCTCAGGGGCGCGCTGCGAGGCCGGTGCAGCCGCGCAGGCCGTTCCAGCGCTTGGCCTCGGCCGCCGCGGCGGCGCCCTTCAGGGGGATGGGGATGCCGCCGGAGATGCGGGCCGGCTTCCACTTGTCGTTGGTGACCTTGCCGTTCTGGATACGCAGCAGCAGTACGCCGGAGTTGGCCGTCTGCCCGGAGGCGGACGAGAAGACGAAGTTGCCCATGCCGTAGTGGACGTACTTGCCGTTCATGTAACCGCCGCCCAGCGGGACGTGCGCGTGACCGCCGACGACGATGTCGGCACCCGCCTCGACGAGTTGTTTGGCGAGTTCTTGTTGGCGTGGCAGCGGGCACGCCTTCAGCTCCTGCCCCCAGTGCAGGTGGACGATCACGATGTCGGACCCCTTGCGGGCCTCCTTCACCGCCTGCACCATCCGGGGGACGTTCTTGGCGGACGCGAGGCCGCCCTTCGTGTCGGTCGCCGTCCACGCCTCGATCAGGTTGTCGTCGAGGACCTGCGTGGCACCGACGATCGCGAGCCGGTTGCCCTTCACCGTGACGCGGTAGGGGCGGTACGCCTCGTCGGCGTTCCTGCCGATGCCGACGACGGGGAAGCGGGTGCGTTTGATCGCGGCGAGGGTGTCGCGGAGACCGCCCTCCATGTAGTCCATGCCGTGGTTGTTCGCCATGGACGTGACGTCGACGCCCGCGCCTCGCAGCGCCGCGAACGCCGACGGCGGGGCGCGGAAGGTGAACTGCTTGCCGGGCGCGGGCGTGCCGCCCGTGGTGATCGCCGTCTCCAGGTTCACCATGGCGAGGTCGGCGTGCCTGAGCTGCGCCGCGACCGGGCCGAGCGCGGTCTTGGGTGTGGCGAGGCGCGAGCGGAGCTGCCCCTCGAAGTGGGTGTCGCCGCCGAACGCGATGATGATCGGCTGCTTGGCGGACGCCGTCGTCGGGCTCTGCGCCCCGCCCGCCTTGCCGGACGTGCTCGGTGAGGTCGCGCCCTGCGCCTTGGGGTCACTGGACCCGCCGCACGCGGCCGCGACCAGCGCCGTCACCCCGGCGACGGCAGCGACCGTGACAGTCTTCCCCCGCATCGGACCTCCCTCATCGGCTCGGCCAAGCATGCCATGACCCGCCCGATGCTCCGCCGAGGCTCGCTCTCCCGATGATTCACGTGAAACCCAACCTTTGCGGAGGTCAGGCCGCCCCTCAGGCGGCGGCCTTGACGTCCGCGCAGCGGCGCAGCGCCTCCCACTCCGCGCGGGCCTGCTGCGCGGCGGTGCCGGACAGCGGTTGCGGGACGCCGTCGGAGATCTCGGCCGGTGCCCAGTCGGCATGGGTGACGCGCCGGGCGGCAGCCCCCTTCGCGGACGGGTCGAACGTGAGGGTGAGGACGCCGCTCTGCGCCGTCCGGCCGGAGGAGTTGTAGAAGACGAAGTTGCCGAGCCCGTAGTGGACGTACTTGCCCTTCAGGTAGCCGCCCGCGAGCAGGACGTGCGCGTGGCTGCCGACGATCGCGTCCGCGCCGGCGTCGGCGAGCTGCGCGGCGAGCTGCCGCTGGGCGGGTGTGGCACAGGAGTTGAGCTCCTGCCCCCAGTGCAGGTCGACGATGACGACGTCGGCGTCCTTGCGCGCGTCCTTTACGGCTTGGACGAGGCGGGGCGCGTCCTTGGCGGAGGCCAGCCCGGGCTTCGCGTCCGTCGCCGTCCACGCCTGGATGAGGTTGTCGTCCAGCACCTGGGTGGCGCCGATGATCGCGACCTTCGCGCCGTTGACCGTGACGCGGTGGGGGCGGAACGCCTCGGCGGCGTTGCGTCCGATGCCGACGACGGGGAATCCGGCCTGCTTCCCGGCGGCCAGGGAGTCCTGGAGGCCGGTATCCCCGTAGTCCATGCCGTGGTTGTTGGCCATGGTCGCCACGTCCACGCCTGCGGACCGCAGGGCGCGGAAGGCCGTCGGGGGCGCGCGGAACGTGAACTGCTTGGGCGCCGGGGTGCCGCCCGCGGTGACCGCCGTCTCCAGGTTGACCACCGCGAGATCGGCGCGCTTGAGCTGCGCCGCGACGGGGCCGAGCGCGGTGTCGGGGGAGGTGTCGAGCCGGGTGCGCAGCGCGCCCTCGAAGTGGATGTCGCCGCCGAAGGCGACGGTGAACGGCTTCGCCGCAGGCCGCGGGTCTCCGGTGGCGTCGGCCAGCATCCCGCAGCCGGCCAGAGCCGTCGCCAGGACGGGCCCTCCCAGCAGGGCGAACGCCCGTCTCATCCCGCGTCCGGCTGTCATGGCGCCCTCCCTGGTCGAACCCTTCAGCAGGCTTGGACTCAGGTGATCAAGCAGAGGTTCACGCCGACGGCGCCCGGACGTCCAAGACGGGGCACCCGGACGGGCCACCTTTACTAAACACGCACAGTTCATTAACTTGAATAATTCAAGTTAAGGAGGGTAGGTTGGCGGCATGACCGCGTCCGGAACGCAGAACCTCGCCGCCGACCTGCGCGGCTCGGGGCTGCGGGTGACGGCGGCCCGCGTGGCGATCCTGGAGACCGTCCGCGCCGGGGACCACCTCGACGTCGAGGCGATCGCCGGGGGCGCGCGCGACCGCGTGGGGCACCTCTCACTTCAGGCCGTGTACGAGGCCCTGCACGCGATGACCGCGGCCGGGCTCGTACGCAGGATCGAGCCCGCAGGCAGCCCGGCACGGTTCGAGGGCCGGGTCGGCGACAACCACCACCACCTGGCATGCCGCCGTTGTGGAGCGATCCAGGATGTCGACTGCGTCGTGGGACACGCCCCCTGCATGCGGCCGATCACCGATGCCGGCTTCCTGATCGACGAGGCCGACGTCACGTTCTGGGGCCTGTGCCCCGACTGCCGATCCCCGTCCGGCTGACGACTCTTCGCGGATCCGGATCACCAACCGAGCACAACGGAGCAAGGAGGAACCGCGCCCATGTCCGACAGGCCCACCACCACGACCGACGCCGGCATCGCCGCACCGAGCGACGAGCACTCGCAGTCCGTCGGCCCGAACGGCCCGCTGCTGCTTCAGGACCACTACCTCATCCAGAAGATGGCGCATTTCAACCGCGAGCGCGTGCCCGAGCGGGTCGTGCACGCCAAGGGCGGCGGCGCGTACGGCGTCCTGGAGATCACCGAGGACGTCAGCCAGTACACCAAGGCCACGCTCTTCCAGAAGGGCGCCCGCACCGAGTCGCTGGTGCGGTTCAGCTCCGTCGCCGGCGAGCTGGGCAGCGCCGACGCCGGACGCGACCCGCGCGGCTTCGCGGTGAAGTTCTACACCGAGGACGGCAACTACGACCTCGTCGGCAACAACACGCCGGTCTTCTTCATCCGCGACCCGCAGAAGTTCTCCGACTTCATCCACTCGCAGAAGCGCCGCGCCGACAACCACCTGCGCGACCACAACATGCAGTGGGACTTCTGGACGCTCTCGCCCGAGTCGGCCCACCAGGTCTCGCTCCTGATGACCGACCGCGGCACCCCGGCGAGCTGGCGGCACGTCAACGGGTACGGCTCGCACACCTTCCTCTGGTACAACGCGGCGGGCGAGAAGTTCTGGGTCAAGTACCACTTCAAGACCGACCAGGGGATCAAGAACTTCACCCGCCAGGAGGCGGACGCGGCGGAACAGGACGTCCACATCCGCGACCTGTACGACGCCATCAAGCGGGGCGACCACCCGTCCTGGACCGTCCAGGTGCAGATCATGCCGTTCGCGGAGGCCGCCGACTACCGGTTCAACCCGTTCGACCTGACCAAGGTCTGGCCGCACGCCGACTACCCGCCGATCACCATCGGCAGGTGGACGCTGAACCGCAACCCGGAGAACTACTTCGCCGAGATCGAGCAGGCGGCGTTCGAGCCCGCCAACCTCGTCCCGGGCATCGGCGCCTCGCCCGACAAGATGCTGCAGGGCCGGCTGTTCTCCTACCCGGACACCCACCGGTACCGGATCGGCCCGAACTACCTCCAGCTTCCGGTCAACCGGCCGAAGAACGCCGTCCACACCTACAACAAGGACGGCGCCATGTCATTCTCCAACTCGGGCGACCCCGTGTACGCGCCGAACAGCTTCGGCGGCCCCGTCGCCGACCCCGAGCTGTGGAAGGGCGACGAGTACCAGGTGGCGGGCGAGATCGTCCGGAGCGCCTACACGCTGCACCGCGAGGACGACGACTACGGCCAGCCCCGCGCGCTGTGGGAGAAGGTCCTGTCCGACACCGACCGCGACCACATGGTCGGCAACATCGTCGCCCACGCCACGGCCCCCGAGGTGACCGGTGACATGAAGAAGCGCGTCGTGGAGTACTGGCGCAACGTCCAAAAGGACCTCGGCGACCGCGTCGCCGCCGGTCTCGGCGTCAACGGCTCCTGATCCGCATCGAAAGGGGCGGCCCCGGCGGGGCCGCCCCTTTCGCGATCGCACCGTCAGCGGGGCAGCTGGCCGGCCCGGTCGGTCACAGCCATCCTGATCTCCGCCGACGCGTAGGCGACCGAGCCCTGCCTGCCCTTGGCGCCCGAACTCCTCCCGGGGGTCGAGGTGGCGCTGCCGCGTATCGACGTGCCCGAGTCGTCGACGAGGCTGCGCTCGCCGAGGAACGCGTACGTCCTCGCGTCGAAGATCAGCTCTTGCCGCTGGCCCTGCCAGGTCTGGCCGACCGCAATCCCCTTGCGGCCGAGCAGGTCCGTCACGTCGCGGGTGACGGTGACCCCCGGGATCCTGGCCGCCGCCGCGAAGATCACCGACAGCGTCCTCGGCTCGACGTACCGCTCCCGGATCGTGTCCCCGACGGTGATGAACGCCTGCACGGCCGGCGGGTTCTGCCCGTTCCGGTGATCGAAGAGCCAGCGGCGCATCGCCTCGACACCGGTCGGCATCCCGGTCAGCCGGACATCGTCATTGCGGCAGCCGGTGGGCGGGTGCGCGAGGTCGATCGGCAGGTTCTCGCCCCGCGCCGTCGCCTCGGCGTCCCGCTTCTCCAGCTCCGCGGAGCCCGAGCACAGCCAGATGCCCACATCGCCGGAGTTGCGGATCAGCCCGGCGCGCCTGCCGTCCACCGAGAACCAGGCCCGCCGGTGGCCGTACTCGGGCTGCTGCGACCCGGCTCCCGTCCCGGCCGCCTGGTAGGACTTCGACTCGAAGTAGAGAAACTGGTCGGGACGCATCCGCAGGCCCGGACGGGTCGCGGCGGCACGGGAGGCGCGGGTGAGGACCTCGGTGGCTCCGGCGTTGACCAGTGTCGGGCCGCGGTCCTCCCTCCCGCCGCCGGGGACGAGCAGCGCCGCGGTGACCGCCGCGGCCAGGCCGGCGGCGAGGCCGCCGAAGGCGAGGCGGCGGCGCGGGCGATACGGGCGGGACACGGCGGTCAGCTCGCCGATCAGGTGCGCGCGGCGAGCCTCGTGCCGTCCGGCGGGCAGGTCGCGGCGCGGGGGTGGGGCCAGGTCGTTCATGGGGTCTCCTCCGAGAGATGCCGCGCGGAGCGTCCGGCGGCGTCGCGTTCGTGCACGTGGCCGCCGCGTTCGTGGCGGCCGGGTTCGCGACCACCGGGTTCGCGACCACCGGGTTCGCGACCATCGGGTTCGGGGACGCGATGTCCGGGGACGTCGCGGAGCCGGGCGCGGGCGCGGGCCAACCGCGACCGGACGGTGCCGACCGCCACGCCGAGCGCCGCCGCCGCGTCCGCGTAGTCGAGCCCCTCCCACACGCACAGCGCGAGGACCTCCTGGTCACGGCGGGGCAGCGTCCTGATCGAGTCCATCACCCGCCGCATCGCCCGCTCGGCGTCCAGCCGGGCCGCCGCCTCGTCCGCGCCGTCCGGCTGCGGGAGCGGCGCGGGCAGGCGGGCCAGCGCCGCACGGTGCCGGCGCAGGCTCCGCCGGTGGTTGTGCAGGACGTTGGTCGCCACGCCGTACAACCAGGGCAGCAGCGAACCGGACGGCAACGGCACGGCGGTGCGGCGCCGCCAGGTCTCCAGGAAGACCACCGACGTGAGGTCCTCCGCCTCCGACCAGCTGGCCGTGCGACGGAAGCAGTAGTTGTAGACCGTGCGCGCGTGCCGGTCGAAGAGCGTCCCGAAGGCCGCCTCGTCGCCGTCGCGCGCCCGGACCCACAACTCGGCGTCCGTGGGGGTGTGCGGGTTCATACCCTCCACGTGTCCGCTCGGCGGCGCGAGTTCCCGGGCGGCCTCAACCGGCCTGGCCGGCGGACCGCCCGCGCCCGTTGGGGTCGCCTCCGGTGCCGTAGTCGCCCGGCGCCAGCTCGTACGGCGGCGTCAGCCCCGGCTCCCCGCCCGCGAGCTCTGGCGGGTCGCCTTGCGCGGGCACCCTGGACGCCGGTCGCGGGGCGTGGGCAGCCGCCTCGTCCAGGGAACCGCCGAACGCCTTCGAGACGGCCTGCAACGCGGTCGTGACCTCGCTGGGGATGACCCAGAACGTGCTGCCCTGCCCCTCGGCGAGCTTCGGCAGCGTCTGGAGGTACTGGTAGGCGAGCAGCTTCGGATCGGGATCGGCGGCGTGGATGGAGGCGAAGACCTGCTCGATCGCCGCGGACTGGCCCTCGGCCTCCAGGATCGCCGCGCGCTTGCCGCCCTCGGCCTTCAGGATCGCCGACTGCTTCTCGCCCTCCGCGGTGAGGATCTTCGAGGCCCGGGCGCCCTCGGCGGTCAGGATCGCGGCGCGCTTCTCCCGCTCGGCGCGCATCTGCTTCTCCATCGCGTCCTTGATGGACGGCGGCGGCTCGATCGCCTTGATCTCCACCCGGGTGACGCGGATGCCCCACTTGCCGGACGCGTCGTCCAGAACGCCGCGCAGCGCCGTGTTGATCCGGTCGCGGGAGGTGAGGGTGGCCTCCAGGTCCAGGGTGCCGATCACGTTGCGCAGCGTCGTCGCGGTGAGCTGCTCGATCGCCTTGATGTAGTCGACGATCTCGTAGTCGGCGGCACGCGGGTCGGTGACCTGGAAGAACAGCACGGTGTCGATGTGCACGACCACGTTGTCCTCGGTGATGACCGGCTGCGCCTTGAACGAGATCACCTGCTCGCGGAGGTCGATGAGGGCCTTGACGCGGTCGACGAACGGGACGACGAAGCTGATGCCCGGTTCGAGCGTGCGATGGTAGCGGCCGAGACGCTCGACGTTGCGGGCGCGGGCCTGCGGGACGATCCACACCGACCGCATCACCGTGGTGGCCAGGACGATCACCCCGGCCAGCAGGACGACGAGGACGGCGATGGCGATGTCGGTCATGGCGGGCTCCTCACCCCGGTCTTTCCTGAAGGGGGTACAGCAGGGCCGTGGCCCCCTCGATGGCGAGAACATCGGCGGGGGTGCCCGCGGGAATGACCAGGTCGGGGTCGTAGGGACGCGCCGTCCACTCCTCGCCGCCGATCCTGGCGCGGCCCCCCGCGCGGCTGACCTCGGTCAGGGTGAGCGCCTCGCGTCCGACCAGCGCGGCGGTGCCGGAGCGCAGCGCGGGCGGCTGCCTGATGTGCCGGTTCGCGACCGGGCGCACCACGACCAGCCCGGCGACGGCGCCGATGGCGAACACCGCGACCTGCACGCCGAGGGGCAGCCCCAGCGCACCGGTCAGCCCGGCGGCCAGGGCGGCGACGGCCAGCAGCCCGAGCGCCAGGGTCAGGGTCAGCAGTTCGGCGATCCCGAGCAGCGCCGCCACCAGCAGCCAGGCGATCCACGCCTCCATAACGGCTCCCTGAGGCGAGCAAGAGTCCTCCCCTTCACGGTAACTCTGGAAAAGCCACGAGGACAGGCCATCCCATGGCGCCACCTGACGAGGGCGCGCCATGATGAGAGGGTTCGGTCGACAAGGAGTCTCGATGGGCGCCCGTACCGCTCTCCGCACCTGTCCTCTCTGCGAAGCGCTGTGCGGGCTGGTGCTGACCCTGGACGGCGCGGGGGCGGTGACGGACGTCCGCGGTGACGAGGACGACCCGTTCAGCAAGGGGTTCATCTGCCCGAAGGGCGCGATGCTCGGACGCCTGGACGGCGATCCCGACCGCCTCACCGGCGCCCTCGTGCGCGACGGCGAGGGCGGCCACGCGCCCACGAGCTGGGAGAGCGCCTTCACGGTCGTCCGCCGGGAGATCGGCGACCTGATCGCGCGGTACGGCACGGACGCGGTCGCCATCTACGTCGGTGACCCGACCAGCCACTCCATCGCCGGACCGCTGTACACCGGCGCGATCGTCAAAGCGCTCGGCACCCGCAACGTCTACTCCGCCAGCACCGCCGATCAGATGCCCAAGCACGTCAGCTCCGGGCACATGTTCGGTGATCCCCTGGCCATCCCCGTCCCCGACCTGGACCGCACCGACCATCTCCTGGTGCTCGGCGCCGACCCCCTGAAGTCCAATGGGAGCCTCTGCTCGGCACCCGACTTCCGTGGCCGGCTCAAGGCCATTCAGGCGCGCGGGGGCAAGGTCACGGTCATCGACCCACGCCGGACACGCACAGCCGCTCTGGCGGACGAGCACATGTTCATCCGTCCGGGAACGGACGCGTTCCTGCTCATGGCGCTCGTCCACACCCTGTTCGCCGAGGAGCTCATCGTCCCGGCCGAGCATCTCGCTGGGCGCGTCAACGGTCTGGACGACCTGCGCGCCCTCGCCGTCGACTTCCCTCCCGAGCGGGTCGCGATCATCACCGGTGTCCCCGCCGCGGACGCCCGCCGGACCGCCCGCGAGCTGGCCGCCGCCGGGCGCGCCGCCGTCTACGGCCGCGCCGGCACCTGCACCCAGGCGTTCGGGACGCTCAGCAGCTGGCTTGTGGACGCCCTCAACGTCCTGACCGGGAACCTCGACCGGCCGGGCGGCGCCATGTTCCCGCGCCCCGCGCACGTGCCCGTCTACCGGCGCAAGAGGCCGTTCACCACCGGCCGGTGGCGCAGCCGCGTCCGCGGGCTGCCCGAGGTCAACGGCGAGTTGCCCGTCGCCACCCTGGCCACCGAGATCGAGACTCCCGGGGAGGGCCGGATCAGGGCGCTGATCACGATCGGCGGGAATCCGGTGCTGTCGGCACCGAACGGTGCCCGGCTCGAACGCGCGCTCGCCGGGCTCGACTTCATGGTCAGCGTCGATCCGTACCTGAACGAGACGACCCGGCACGCGCACGTGGTCCTGCCACCGCCCCGGCCCGCGCAGACTCCCCACTACGACATCGCGCTGACACGGTTCGCCGTCCGCGACTACGCGCGCTTCTCCCCGCCGGCCGTGCCGCCGGACGGCCGGCCCAGCGAGGCCGACCTGCTCATCCGGCTCGCGATGATCGCCTCCGGGTCGGACGGCGATCCGGCCGCGCTCGACGAAGTGATCATCAGGTCGGCGCTCGCGCGGGCCGCCGCGCTCGACGGCTCCCCGGTGCACGGCCGCGCGCCGGACGAGCTGCGCACGATGCTCGACACCGGAACGCTCGCCGAGCAGCGGCTCGACCTGATGTTGCGCCTCGGCCCGTACGGTGACGGCTTCGGCGCCGACCCGTCCGGGCTCACCCTCACCCGGCTGCGGACCGAGCACCCGCACGGGCTCGACCTCGGTGCCCTCAAGCCCCGGCTTGACGAGGTGCTGTGCACCACGTCCGGCCGGATCGAGCTGTGCCCGTCCACGTTCGCGGCCGACGTGGGCCGCCTTCACGCCGCCCTCGCCGATCCCGCCGCCGGGATGGTGCTGATCGGCCGCCGGCAGTTGCGCTCCAACTACAACCGGCTGCACTCGGCGCTCAGGGACAGCGTTCCCGAGCTCGTGCAGGGCTCCACCGTCTGCACCCTCCAGCTCAACCCCGCCGACGCCGCCCGCATCGGCGTCGCGGCCGGCGACACCGTGCGCGTCGTCTCCCGCACCGGCGCCATCGAGGCCGTCGCCGAGCCCACCGACACGGTGATGCCCGGCGTGGCCAGCGCCGACGCCGTCACCGGCGACCGGGAAATCGACCCGTTGTCGGGCAACGCCGTGTTCAACGGCGTCCCCGTGACCCTCGAACCCGGCCGGCCCGGCACCGGTGTTTAGGGGTTCTACCTGCAGGTACGTATCCCTCGCCGCCCCCGGGTGGCCCCCGCTGAACGCGGATACTAGTGTCGCACCAGCGTCCCATTACGGCCGTCTCAATACTCCGAACCGGATGTACGCACCCGAGGAGGGACATGAACCGACGGGTGAGCAACATCTTCCGGCGGTCCGGGCCGCAGCGCTCCCAGCGGCTGGTGGACGCGACCGAGGGCCTGGAACACGCCCGCGCCCTCGACCGCGCGATCCGGCCGATCTCCACCGTCGTGCGGCGGACGCTGCGTCCCGGACCGGTCAAGGACGCCCTGCACGGCGTCCCGTTCGGGCATCCCGCGCACCCGCCGCTGACGGACGTGCCGATGGGCTGCTGGATCTCCGCCGCGGTGCTGGACCTCGTGCCGGGCACCCAGCGCGCGGCGCGGATCCTCGTGACCGCGGGGCTCGCGTCCGCGGTCCCGACCGTCCTCACCGGGATCGCCGACTGGTCGGCCCTGCACCGCGAGCAGCAGCGGGTCGGGCTCGTCCACGCGGCCGGGACGGCGACCGCGAGCGTGCTGTACTCGGCGTCCCTCGTGGCCCGCTACCAGGGCCGTGACCGCGCCGGACGGGCCCTCGGCTTCGCGGGTCTCACCGCCCTCATGGCGGGCGGCTACCTCGGCGGACACCTGGCGTTCCGGCAGGCGGCGGGCGCGAGCCACGCCGACCAGCTGGCGCATCTGGTCCCCCTCGGCTGGCACGACCTGTGCAACATCGAGGACCTTCCCGACGGCTGGCCCGTCCACCGCGCCCTGGGCTACATCAGCCTGTTCGTCCTGCGGACCGGGGAGGACGTGCACGTCCTCGCCGACCGGTGCAGCCACCTGGCCGGGCCCCTGCACCAGGGCCGCATCCTCACCGACGACAACGCCGACACCTGCGTCGTCTGCCCCTGGCACGGCAGCACCTTCCGCGTCCGGGACGGCTCGGTCGTCCACGGTCCCGCGACCAGCCGCCAGCCCTCGTTCGAGACCCACGTCACCAACAAGGGCCTGGTACAGGTCCGCCCACTGGGCTGAGGCCCTGTTCGCCGGCCTTCAGGCCCCAGTACCGACCGTCAGGCCCTGTTCCCGCCCACTGGAGGGCCTGTTCCCGCTGTCAGGCCGGAGCGTCGTCGGGGTGGGCGGCGTCAGCGCTCGGATACTCGACCAGGGCGAGGACGCGGCTGGCCATGAAGCGGGCCGTGCGGACCGCCGTGCCCGTGCGGGTGACCTCGCTGACCTCCACCACACCGCGCCTGGTGGCGACCTCCACCCGGCGGCCGGCCCGGCTCGCGACGACCTCGTACGTCCGCGTCCCCTCGCCGCCGGCGTCGATCATGATCTCGACCCTGTCGCCCTTCATAGGCGAACCTCCGCTTAGTCGAACATATATTCGACTTATACCCGCGGGCCGGGTCCGCGAACCCTGCACGGAGCCGTGAGACGCCCCAAAATCGCTGGTCAGAACAGCAAATTGATGATCGCGACGATACCCACGACCACGATCACACCGCGCAGCACGAGCGGCGGAATCCGCCGTCCGACCCGGGCCCCGATCACCCCGCCGACCGTCGACCCCGCGGCGATCAGCAACACCGCCCACCAGTCGATCCGGGTGTCGGAGAAGATCCAGAGCGCGATGAACAGCACGGCGGCCGTGCCGTTCACGACCGCCGACAGCACGTTCTTGGCCGCGTTGGCGCGTTGCAGGTCGTCGTCCAGCGCGATGCCGAGCAGGGCGATCAGCACGATGCCCTGCGCCGCGCCGAAGTAGCCGCCGTACACGCCCGCCAGCAGCACACCGGTCCACAGCCACGGCCCGCCGTGCGGGCGGTGCTCGGCCCCCTCGCGGCGGCGCAGCATCCAGCCCTGGAGGCGGGGCTGCGCGATCACCAGGACCAGCGCGATCACGATCAGCGCGGGGACGATGACCTGGAAGGCGTCCGCGGGCAGGCCGAGCAGCAGCAGCCCGCCGGCGACCGAACCGATCACCGACGCGCTGCCGAGCCGCACCAGCCGCTCCCGCTGCCCCTTCAGCTCGTTCCGGTACCCGTACGCACCGGTCGCGCCGCCCGGGACCAGCCCGATGTTGTTCGAGACGTTGGCGACGACCGGCACGTAGCCGAGCGCCAGCAGCGTCGGGAACGTGATCAGGGAGCCGGAGCCCACGACCGTGTTGATGCCGCCGGCGGCTACCCCCGCCGCGAACACCGCGACCGCGTCGAGCACGTTCAAGGGCGTCCCATCCAAGCGCTATGAAACTCAACAGCGATCACGATGGTAGATACCGCGCGGTTTCATGAGCCGAACGGGGGTCCTTTTCTCGATCGATGGGCAAAGCCCGCGCCGGATGCGGCTCAACGGCTGAGGGGACGGAAGGGAAAAGGAGGGGAGGGAGAAGAGGGAAGGGGGGTGGAGCCTCAGCGGGCGGCGCGCGCGTACCAGCGGCCGTGCTGCCGGTCCACGGTGAGCGGAAGACCGAAGCAGGAGGACAGATGCTCTGCGGTGAACACCTCGTCCACCTTGCCCTGCGCGATGGCCTCGCCCTTGCGCAGCAGCAGCGCGTGGGTGAAGCCGTCCGGGACCTCCTCGACGTGGTGCGTCACCATCACCATCGTCGGCGCGGCCGGGTCGTCGGCGAGGCGGCCCAGGCGCGCGACGAGATCCTCCCGTCCGCCGAGGTCGAGGCCGGCGGCGGGCTCGTCCAGCAGCAGCAGTTCCGGGTCGGGCATCAGGGCACGGGCGATCTGTACCCGCTTGCGCTCGCCCTCCGACAGCGTGCTGAACGTGCGGCGGATCAGTTCGCCGCACCCGAGCGCGTCCAGCAGCTCGACGGCGCGGGACACATCGGTGGAGTCGTACTCCTCCTGCCAGCGGCCGAGGATCGCGTACGAGGCGGTGAGCACCAGGTCGATGACCTTCTCGCCGGTCGGGACCTTCTCGGCGATCGCCGAGCTGGCGAGGCCGATCCGCGGCCGCAGCTCGAAGACGTCGGTGCGGCCGATCTCCTCCTCCAGGACCTCGACCGCGCCCGCCGTCGGGTGCAGCATCGCCGCCGCGATCTGGAGCAGGGTGGTCTTGCCCGCACCGTTCGGGCCGATGATCACCCAGCGCTCGTTCTCGTTCACCGTCCACGTGACATCGCGCAGGAGGGCCGCGCCTCCGCGCCTGACCCCGACTCCGCGGAGCTGCAGTACCTCGCCGGTCATCGCGCGCCCTCGACCTCGATCCCGCAATCCAGGTGGTCTGTTCAGGAAAGAACCTATGCGATTGGTGGCGCGCGCCGTCCCCCGCCTCCCCGCCGAAACGGCGGCCCCGGATGGGGGGCGCGTCACGTGCGCTCCGGTGGCACCGGCGATCCGAGCGCTTATGGTGGTTCGCATGCCCATAGGGGAGTGTTGGGAATCGGATGAGTAAGGACGTGGCGACCGCGCTGGTGGCGTGGGGCAACGCGTGGCTGACGGGGCACGTCGGCCTGGACGAGGCCGCGGACGCGGTCGAGAGGGCCGCGGGCCCGCAGATCCTCGGCGGCGCGCCCGCCGAGGTGCCGCTCCGGCGGGGCCTCGGCGACCTGCGCGTCGGCGGCATGACCGCGTTCCGGCTGGCCCTGCCCGGACCGGGCGACCCGCTCGGGCTCACCGGCCCGCCGGACTTCAACCGCGCGGCGATCGACGCCGGTGCCGCGGTCGTCGTCAGGCTCGGGGAACGTGCCATGGGCCTCGTCCCCGCCGAGGACCGGCGCGGCTCGTCCTATGTCGGCGTCCGCTGGACGACCTGGGACGCCGCACCCGGCCAACCCGACGTCCCGTCCCTCGCGGACGCCGACCGGCAGCTGACCCTCGCGATGCGGGACGCGACGGAGGCGCTGCTCACGGTGGACGGCGTGTCCGGCGTCCCCACGGAGATCGCCGACACGCTCGCCGACCTGCGCGACCCGGACCGCGGGGACCATCCCCTCGCCCCGGGCTACCCGCCCCGCGCGCATCGTGTCGCCGCGCTCGCCGGCCGGTTGTCGCTGGTCGTGGACCTTGCCCGGCGGATGGATGACCGTGGCCTCACCGCGGAGCAGATGTTTCGCCGAGGTGAGGCCCTGCGGCTGCTCGACGGGGCCGTCCGGCGTGCGCTCGTGGCCGCGTGCAACAGCGCGTTCGATCCCGTCCCCTGAACCCGCCGCGGGAGCGACCCGGTCCCACGACGAAGCGGGGCGCCCCCGTGTGGGGACGCCCCGCCAGGACCGTATGACCGCTCAGGCGCGGACGACGATGGTGTTGCAGATCTTGTCGGCGAAGGTCTGCTTGCGCTCGTCCCACAGCGGCCAGAGGAAACCGATGTAGCACAGGAAGCTGTCGGCGATGTGCGCGATCTTGCGGACGAACGCCATGCCGAAGCCGATGGGCTGGCCGGTCTGCGCGCTGACGAGGCGGATGCCCATCTGGCGCTTGCCGATGGACTGGCCGGTGGTGCCCTCCTGGTAGCAGATCCACAAGCCGCCCGCGATGGACAGCGCCACGCCGACCAACATGATGAGCAGGCCCAGCACGGCCACGCCGCCGCCGGAGCTGGTCAGCAGTACCCCGATCAGGTAGAGAACGAACACCGGGGCGGCGAAGATCAGGTAGTCGATGATGTACCCGCCCGCACGCGAGCCCCACTCGGCCAGCTGGCCGGTCGAGCCGTAGTGGTGGTGGTGCACCTCCTGGTAGCCGGACTGCCCCGGCGTGCTCGGAGGCTGGCCATAGCCGGGCTGCGCCTGCGGCTGACCGTAACCGGGCTGCGCCTGCGGCTGACCATAACCAGGTTGGGCCGGGGGCTGACCATAGCCAGGCTGCGCCTGCGGCTGGCCGTAACCAGGCTGCTGGGGCTGCTGACCATACCCGGGCTGGGCGGGGGGTTGCTGGCCGTACCCGGGCTGCTGTTGCCCGTAGCCCGGCTGCTGACCGTAGGGGTCGTAGGGGTTACCCACACTTGCTCCTTATTGATTGACCCTGTGGATATGTGACGCCCGCCGGACCCGGAGGGCTCCGCAAGTCTGACCGACGACTGACGGCGGCTCAAACCCGCAAGAGACCGAGCCGAACGAGCTGCCACAACTCCGACCCCACCAGGGCGGAGCCGAGCAACCAGGCACGGGTCTTTGGCTGGAGTGCCCACCACCGCCCTCCCAGTCCCAACGGCGCGAGGGCGACGCCGAGCGCACCGGTCAGGGCCACCGGGTTCGCGAGCACCGCCTGGGCCGGACGGCCCGAGCCGAACTCGATGAACACGGTGGTCCCCCCGCACAGGGGACACGGGATGCCGGTGAACGCGCGGAGGGGGCAGAGCACGCCGGGGTCGTTGACACGGTGGATCCAGGAAGCACCGACGGCCGCCATGGCCATCGCCGCCACGCGCAACACCACACCCACGGGGCCGTGCCGCGCCGCGGTGAGGGTCCGGCTGACGATCCCGCCGAGCGCACCGTCCGGTACGCCCGTGGCCGCCGCCCCGGGCACTCCCCCCAAGGAATCCTCCGCCTCGATGACATTCGTCTGAGTGACCCGTATACCGGGTTCACCCCAAGGTGGGTCAAGTCTCGGCGACCATCCGCGATCCGACCGTTACCGAGAGCGTGACCGACACCACCTCGGGCAAGACTAGGACAAACCACCTGCTACATGCGCACCTTTCCTGCCGCATGTGCCATCAAAACGTTCGGGACCACACGTTCCGGGGTCACCGTCGAGAGGGGTGACGCCGACTCGTCAGACGTTGGCGGCGGCGCCCACGGTCCGCGGGGGGTCGGTGTCGGCAATGTGCTCGGCCTCGACGACGTCCGCCACAACCGCGGTGATGTTGTCGGGGCCGCCGTTGTCGCGGGCCAACTCGATCAGGCGGTCGACGGCGCGCTGCGGCTCGGCCTCGGCGGACAGCACCTCATAGATCCGCTGCGCGTCGACCGGACCGCTGAGGCCGTCGGAGCACAGCAGATAGCGGTCACCGAGACGGGCCTCGCGCAGGCGCAAATCGGGCTCGCGGTCTTCGCGTCCGTCCAGCACGCGATACAGAACGTGGGACAACCGGGATGTCTCGGCCGGGTCGGCGGTCTGGCCCGCCTGCTCGGCCTCCGCCTTGAGCAGCTCGTCCATCGTGTGGTCCTGCGTCATCTGGAACAACTCGCCGTCGCGCAGCAGGTAGCCGCGGGAGTCGCCGATATGCGCCAGCGCGACGGCCGCTCCGGACCACAGCATCGCGGTCAGAGTCGTGCCCATCCGGCTCAGGTCGGGGCGCTCCTCCCGGACGATGCGCAACTTCTCGTTGGCCTCGGCCACCGCGCGGGCCATGATCTCGACGAGATCGTCACCATGGGCGCCGGTGTCCAGCGAGCGCAGGGAACCGATGACGGTCGAGCTCGCGACCTCGCCGCCGGCATAGCCCCCCATGCCGTCCGCGACCGCGATCAACCGCGCACCGGCGTAGCCCGAGTCCTCGTTGTTCTCTCGGTTGCACCCGATGTCACTGCCTGCTGCGTACCTGATTGCTACGTTCATACCAATTTCGATGACGATCCTGTCAGAGGAGTTGTGTCAGTCACGGGCGGCGTCCCCGGCGGTTCCGGCACCGTGCCCGCCGATGTCTCCGACACCGGGTTCTCCGGCGTCTCCGACACCATGCCGGACGGCGTACAGCGCCGCCTGCGTCCGATCCTGCACTCCCAGTTTCATGAGCAGATTACTGACGTGCGTCTTGACCGTCTTCTCCGAGACGACGAGCGCGCGGGCGATCTCCCGGTTGGACCTGCCCCGCGCGATGTGCACGAGCACCTCCCGTTCCCGTTCGGTCAGCGCGGCCAGGCCGCGGTTCTCCTCGGACACCCGCTCCGCCCGCAGCATCGCCTCCGCCGCGTCGGGCGCGAACAGGACATGCCCGTCGTGCACCGCTCTGATCGCCTGGACGAGCGCCTGCGGATCAACGTCCTTGTACAGGTACCCGGCGGCGCCCGCCTGTACTGCCGGCAGCACGTGTCCGCGTTCCGTGACACTGGTCAGGATCAGGACCCGCGCGGCCACCCCACGAGCCCGCAGCTCCGTCAGCGCGGTCAGGCCGTCGACGCCCGGCATCTTGAGGTCCATCAGCACGATATCGGGCTTGAGCGATTCGGCCAGTGTCACGGCCGACGTGCCGTCGGCCGCCTCGCCGACGACCTCGATGTCGTCCTGGATGCCGAGGAAGGTGCGCAGCCCCTGCCGGACGACGGGATGGTCGTCGGCGATCAGCACCTTGATCGCCTCGCGGCCCGTGCCGTTCGCGGTCACAGCGGCACCTCCAGCCGGACGGTCGTGCCCCGGCCGCGCGCCGCGTCGATCGTGAGCGTCGCGCCGATCGAGACCGCCCGCTCGCGCATGGACGCCAGCCCCAGACCGCCCGCGTCGCCGTTGCCCTGCCCGCGCTCGTTGCCCTGGCCCGGCTCGGACGCGTCGAACCCGGAGCCGTCGTCGGCCACCTCCAGGACGACCTGCTCGCCGTCGGCCGCGAGGCGGACGTCCACGGTTCGCGCGTCGGCGTGTCGCAGCGCGTTGTACAGGGCCTCCTGCGCGATGCGATAGGCGACGGCCTCGTGCTCCTCCGACAGGACGTCCGCGCCCTCGGCGGCGAAGCGGACGGCGGTCTCGTGCGCCCGGTCGAGCACCTCGACGTGTTTGCGCAGCGAGGCGACCAGCCCGTCCGCGAGGTCGGCCGGACGCAACTCGAAGATGACCGCACGCAGCTCCGCGAGGGCCTCCGCGGCGAGCCGCTCGACCTGCTCCAGCTCCTTGACGGTCCGGGCCGGGTCGCGCTCGGCCAGCGCCGCGGCGGTGCGCGCGGTCAGCCGCAACGAGAACAGCTTCTGCGCGACCGCGTCGTGCAGCTCCCGGGCGAGCCGGTTGCGCTCGGCGACGACCGTCAGCTCCCGGTTGTGCTCGTACAGGCGGGCGTTCGCCATGGCGATGGCGGCATGCGCGGCGAAGAGCGTCAGCAGTTCCTCGTCGCTGTCGGTGAACCCGCCGGGCGTGCGCTTGTTCGCGAGGAAGACGATGCCGAGCACGTCCTCGCCGTCCCGGATGGGCACGCCCAGAAAGTCCTTCAGGACGGGATGCGCGACCGGCCAGCCCTCGAATTCCGGTTCACGGCGAATGTCGGTGAGCCGCTTCGGCGTGTCGCCGTGCAGCATCGCGGCGAGCATCCCGTGCTGGCGGGGCAGCGGACCGATCCGATCCCACTCCTCGTCCGAGACGCCCTCGACCACGAACTCGGCGAACGAACCCTCGTCATCGGGCACGCCGAGCGCCGCGTACCGGGCGTCCAGCAGCTGCGCGGCGGCCCGGACGATCACCTGGAGCACCTCGTGCACCGACAGATGCTTGGTCACCGCGAGCACGGCGGAGCTGACGGCGTGCAGGGTCGCGCCCCCGTCGCCGCAGCCGCCTTCCTCGATGACCATCCCGGCCTCTCGTGTCCATGACGGGCGCCGCCCAGCACCCGCATGTGAAGACCGTACTCTCTGGCCAGGTCGTCCCGAATCAGCCCGAGGGCCTACGTTCCGGCCGCGTCGCTCCTCCGCGGGGCCCGGAAAAGGTCCTACGACCATTTGACGACCCTCCCGGGGCTCCTCGGCCGATGCCGTGAACTGCGCGGATTCCTAGCGTTGAGGGCATGAGGACCGCATTGATCACCGGAGCCTCCCGTGGCCTCGGCCGGGCGCTGGCCCGCGAACTGGCCAGGGACGGTTGGAAGATCGTCATCGACGCTCGCGACGCGGCGGCCCTGGACGCCGCCGCCGCGCGGATCGGCGGGTCCGTGACCGCCATCGCCGGGGACGTCGCGGACGCCGGACACCGCGCCGCGCTGGCCCGCGCGGCTGCGGACGCGGGCGGGCTCGACCTGCTCGTCAACAACGCCGGCACGCTCGGCACCACGCCGTTGCCCCGGCTGGCCGATCAACCCGTCCAGGACCTGGCGGAGACCTTCGCCGTGAACGTGCTCGCCCCGCTCGCGCTGATCCAGGCCGTCCTGCCGAGCCTGCGGGAGCGGGGCGGCGCCATCCTGAACATCACCTCGGACGCCGCCGTGGAGGACTACGAGACCTGGGGCGGTTACGGGACCAGCAAGGCGGCCCTGGAGCAGCTCTCGCACGTCCTGGCCGCCGAGGAGCCCGGCCTGGCGGTGTGGTGGGCCGACCCGGGCGAGATGCGCACCGAGATGCTCCGCGCCGCAGGTGAGGACGCCGACGCCGCCCCGCCGCCCGAAGAGGCCGCCGCCGCGCTGCACCGCCTGATCGCCGACCGCCGCCCGAGCGGCCGCTACCGGGCCGCCGACCTCGCCGACGCGCGATGACCACCACCCTGGAGCCGGACGGCCGCTCGACGGACGCGCCACCGAAAGGTCTCCTGGGCGCCGGATATCGGGGCGTCACCCTCGGGATCGTCCTGCTCGTCACACTGCTGGCGTTCGAGAACATGGCGGTCGGGACGGTCATGCCCGCCATCGCCCGCGGTCTGGACGGCCTGTCGCTCTACGCGTGGGGTTTCAGCGCCACCCTGATCACCAGCCTGCTGTCCACCGTCGTGGCGGGCGGGTGGGTCGACCGGTCGGGACCGGCGCGCCCCTTCCTCATCGGGGTCGTCACCTTCGTCGCCGGGCTCGCCATCGCCGGGGCCGCGCCGTCCATGGGGCTGTTCGTCCTCGGACGGGCCGTCCAGGGCCTCGGCACCGGTGTCCCGATGGTCGCGCTGTACGTGCTGGTCGCCCGCGCCTACCCCGAGGACCTGCGTTCGCGGGTCTTCGCCGCCCTGTCGGCGGCCTGGGTCCTGCCCTCCCTGATCGGCCCCGCCGCCGGCGGCGTCCTGGCGGAGCACGTCGGCTGGCGGTGGGTGTTCCTCGGCCTGATCCCGCTCGTGATCCCGCCGACGCTGCTGCTGCTCCCCGTCCTGCGCCGGCTCAGCACGCCCGCCGGCACCGCCGCGCCCGCCCGGTCCCGGCACCTGGCGGCCGTCGCCGTCGCGGCGGGCGCCGGAATCCTGCTGTTCGGGTTGGACGGCGCGGGCTGGGCGGCCCTGCCCCTCGTCATCGCGGGACTCGCCGGACTGGGCTTCGGGCTCCCTCGCCTCCTCCCGCCGGGAACGCTCAGGATGCGCCGCGGGCTGCCGAGCGTGGTGCTCGTCCGCGGCCTGCTGTCCGGAGCCTTCTTCGGGACGGACGTGTTCATCCCCCTCGCCCTCACCTCGCTGCACAAGTTCACCCCCACCCAAGCGGGCGTCGTGCTCACCGTGGGATCGCTCGGTTGGTCCGCGGCGTCCCAGATCCAGGGCAGGTCCAAGCGCCCCCGCGAGTTCTTCGCCCTGCTCGGCGCCGTCCTCATCGCCGCCGGCATCGTCACCGCGACGATCGCGCTCCAGCTCTCCGGCTGGGCCGCCGCCCCCGCCTGGATCATCGGCGGAGCCGGCATGGGCTTCGCGATCGGCAGCCTCAGCGTCCTGACCCTCGACATGTCCGCCGAGGACGAGCAGGGCGTCAACTCCTCCGCGCTCCAGATCAGCGACACCCTCGGCTCCTCCCTCGTGGTCGGCCTCGCGGGCGCCCTGGTCACCGGCTTCGGCGAGGCCAGGCTCGGCACGGGCCTCGCCGTCGCGGGAGCCCTGTTCACCGCGATCGCCGTCCTCGGCGTCGTCGCCGCACTCCGGCTGGAGGCCACCCCATGACCGACACCCTCGACTTCGTCCTGCCTCCCGCCCTGGAGGCCCACGAACCGCCCGAAGCCCGCGGCCGGACCCGCGACGGTGTCCGCCTGCTCGTCGGCCGCCGCGACACCGGCGCGATCACCCACCACGGCTTCGGCGACCTGCCCGACCTGCTCGACCCCGGCGACCTCCTCGTCGTCAACACCTCGGCGACGCTGCCCGCCGCCGTCCGGCTCGACCGGATCAGCGTGCACTTCTCCACCCCGCTGCCCGGCGACGACCTGCTCTGGCTCGTCGAGCTGCGCCGCCTCGCCGGGAAGGCCAGCCGCCCCTACTCGGGCGGCGGCCCGGGCGAGTGGATCCCGATGCCCGGCGGCGCCACCCTCACCCTCGTCGGACGGCAGACCGACCGGCTCTGGCAGGCCCGCCTCAGCACCCCCGTCGTCCCGTACCTGCGGCGCCACGGGACGCCCATCCGGTACGGCTACGTCCGCCGCGACTGGCCCACCGCCGCCTACCAGACCGTCTTCGCCCACGACCGCACGACGGGCGGCGCCGAAATGCCGAGCGCCGCCCGCCCCTTCACTCCCGAACTCGTGACCCGGCTCGTCTCCCGTGGCATCCACCTCGCGCCGATCACACTCCACACCGGCGTCGCGTCCCCCGAGGCGCACGAACCCCCGTACGCGGAACGCTACGAGGTCCCCGAACCGACCGCCGCGCTGGTCGAACACGTCCGCGCGCGCGCCGGACGGGTGATCGCCGTAGGGACCACCGCCGTCCGCGCCTTGGAGACGGCCGTGGACGCCACCGGGCACGTCCAGGCGTCCGCAGGCTGGACCGAGCACATCGTGACACCGGAGAAGGGCGTCCAAGCCGTGGACGGCCTCCTCACGGGCCTGCACGAGCCCAAGTCGTCCCACCTGATGATGCTCACCGCCATCGCAGGCCGTCCCTTGCTCGCCGCCACCTACCAGGCGGCCCTAAATGAGGGCTACCTCTGGCACGAGTTCGGAGACGTCAACCTCCTCCTCCCCCGCTAGCCAAGTGAGACCCCACCCCACCGAGAGCGGCCCCCAGCTCCCGAAGACCCACCGAACGTCCTTCGGAAGCCCCTCACCAGCCCCGTATCTCAGATTCTGACCTTGGTAAGTCCATCTGACTCGCGGCTGTCAACCTGCTGCTCTCTCGATCTTAAGCGGCATGTCATGGAGCCGACGTCTTGCATTGTGGACGTCAGGAACGAGGAACGTGCCACGCCCGGTACCGTTGTGAGCAGCATGGACGGCCCAGCACAGCGCACGCTGCTCATCACGCTCACCGGACGCGACCGCCCCGGGGTCACGTCACGGCTCTTCCGCACGCTCGCGGAGTTCCCCCTGACGGTCGCCGACGTCGAGCAGGTCGTGATCCGCGGACGGCTCGTCCTCGGCGTCCTGCTGACCTACGTCGAGGGCGCCGACATCGGACGGGTCTGGAACGCCGCCGAGAAGGTCGCGACGGACCTCGACATGGAGATCGAGTTGTCCACCGGCCGGGAGAAGCGGGCGCCGCGGCGCCGCGGCCGGCTGCACGTCACCGTGCTCGGCGCCCCGCTGATGCCCGCCGCCATGGCCGGGATCGCCAGCCGCATCGCCGCCAACGGCGCCAACATCGACCGGATCGAGCGGCTCGCCTCCACCCCCGTCACCTGCATCGAGATGGACGTCTCCGGCGCCGACCCCGAAGCCCTGCGCGCCGCCCTCGCCGCCGAGGCCGCCGAACAGCAGGTCGACATCGCCGTCCAGCACAGCGGCCTGCACCGGCGCGCCAAGCGGCTGATCGTCATGGACGTCGACTCCACCCTGATCCAGGGCGAGGTCATCGAGCTGCTCGCCGAGCACGCCGGCTGTCTGGACGAGGTCGCCAAGGTCACCGAGGCGGCCATGCGCGGCGACCTCGACTTCGAGGGCTCCCTGCGCGAACGCGTGGCGCTGCTCGCCGGGCTCGACGCGAGCGCCATCGACGACGTCCGTGACAAGCTCGTCCTCGCCGCCGGCGCCCGCACGATGGTCCGCACCCTCAAACGCCTCGACTACGAGTTCGCGATCGTCAGCGGCGGCTTCACCCAGGTCACCGACGCCCTCGTGGACGATCTCGGCATCGACTACTCGATGGCCAACACCCTGGAGATCGAGCACGGCAAGCTCACCGGCCGCGTCACCGGCCCGGTGATCGACCGCGCGGGCAAGGCCGCCGCCCTAGAACGCTTCGCCCGCGAGGCCGGCGTCCCCCTCAGCCAGACCGTCGCCATCGGCGACGGCGCCAACGACCTGGACATGCTCCAGGCCGCCGGCCTGGGAATCGCCTACAACGCCAAACCCGTCGTCCGCAAGGCCGCCGACACCGCCGTCAACGTCCCCTACCTGGACACCATCCTCTTCCTCCTGGGCATCTCCCGCGAAGAGGTCGAAGCCGCCGACGCCGAGGACACTTGATTTCTGGGGGAGCGCCGTCCGGTCCTTTGGGTACCGCTCGTCAATCTCTTCCTGTAGCTCGTCAGCTACCAGCAGCAGCGACGGCAGGCATTTACGGTCGGCACGCAGGGCGTCTTGCCCCCCGCTGGACGGCTTCGTCAAGGTCGCCCGCGCGCGGCTACGGCGGCAAGGATGATGCGCGCCTCGGCCATACGCATAGGGGCAAGGTCCTCGCCGCCCGGACCACGGCCGGTGCGCAGGACCTCGGTGGCATGGGCGGCGGCGCGATCGTTAACACCCACCACCCGGTAGGCGTCCACCGCGTAGAAGTCGAACTTGTCCGGGTCAACCACGAAGGGGTGACGAGGGTTGGACGGGCGCGGCATCCGCGACAGAAGGGTGTGGCCACGCTCAAGAGCCTCATGGACGCCGTTGACCTTGCCCATGCGCGCCAGGGCGCGCGCCTCGTGCGCCACGAGTTGGACGGCCACCCCGGCGGAGCGCGCCGCGTCCTGACCGGCTTCGGCGTAGCTCACGGTCTGGTCGGGTTCCCGAAGGGTGTGAGCGAACCAGGCGGCCATCTCCAGGGCCCACGCGGTGATCTCAGAGTGCCCCGCGCCCAGTTGCAGGGCGCTGAGGCGGGTGCTCTCGGCGGCCACGGCGAGCCCGGAGTCGTACTCCACGCATCCGATCAACAGCGCCAGCCATCCCGCCGTCACCAGAAGCTCGCGGTGCTCGTACAGGCCCACCCGCTTGCCGAGCAGCTCGACGACGTAGACGAACCATCGTTGCGCTTCGGCTCGCAGCTCGTCCGGGCGCCGGTAGGCGTACTGCGTGCACAGCGAGCCGGTGACGGCGGCGAGGGTTTCGAGGGTGGCCGTGTCGACGTCGGAGAGCCGTAACCGACGCGCGAGTTCCACAGTCGTGACCGCGTCAGCGACGTCCCCCGGCACGGGCCGCGCAGGGGAGTGCGCGCTGTCCAGAGCGGGTTCATCCGGTCCGAACAGTTCGGCCTCCCTCGTGCCGGTCACGCGTGCATACAAGGCGCGGTAGCGGGGGTTGGGCAGCCACTTGCCCGCCTCCATTGTTTGATCATGTCGGTCAGGCTGGGCACATGCGGCATGTTGGCGCAGTCGCGCGGATCGGCGGCGGCCCGCAGGCGCCGCGCCAGCTCGGCGCGCGACCAGTACGGTGGCGCCTCCCGCTCCTGGCGCAGACGCGCTGATAGTGACGGAGGACAACTCGTACCGCACCGGGAGATGGGTGTCGCAGGCACCCTTTTCGGCATCGAGCATCCGCACGCCGACGCGTGGCTCGGGGCTCAGGTCGGTGGGGTGGGCTCGCGGAGTGGTTGATCGGCTGCTTGCGTCGACAGGAGCCGTAGGGCGTCTGCCGAGACGGGGTCGTGGGGCGTGTAGATCTCCAGACGGTGGTCGGGGCTGTCGGGCTGGAGCCATACCTGGTAGTCGACGCTGACGCGGCCGACGGTCGGGTGCCGTAGGTGCATGGTGCCCACGGTGCAGTCCGCGACGTCGCCGGCTGGCCACAGGGCGGCGAAGTCGGCGCTGCGCATGGAGAGTTCGCCGATCAGCTCGGCCAGCCGGGCGTCGGTGGGGTACCGGCCCGCGGTGAGCCGCAGGTAGGCGACGTGGATGCGGGCGAGTTCGTCCCAGTTCTGATGCAGGTCGCGGGCCAGGGGGTCGAGGAAGAACATCCGGGGGACGGACGGCCGTCGCGCGAGGTCGTGGGGGGCGTCGAAGTCGACATGTTCGGCGAGGAGAGCGTGTCCTATGCGGTTCCAGGCCAGGATGTCGCCGCGGCGGCCGAGCACGAGGGCGGGGGTGGTCTCGTCCAGGGACGCCAGGAGCGCCAGTACTCGTGGGTGCGGTTTCTCAGGTCGGGGGCGGGCCAGGCGAGGGGCGGTGGGCTGGCGGGCGAGGTTGTGGAGGTGGGCGGTTTCGGTCGGATCGAGCTGGAGCACGCGGGCCAGCGCGTCGAGGACCTGCCGGGAGGCGGTGCCGGCCTGGCCTTGCTCCAGCCGGGTGTAGTAGCCGGCGCTCACGCCGGCCAGCTGGGCGAGCTCCTCGCGGCGCAGGCCCGGTACGCGGCGGGCGGTGCCGTAGGTAGGCAGCCCGACGTCGGCGGGCGTGACCCGGTCGCGGCGGTTCTTGATGTACGCCCCGAGGCTCTCCAGCTCCATGGCTTCGAGCGTAGGCGGCACGGCCGGGGCCTAGGTGTCCCTGCCAGGTGTACCCATGACGCGGGTCTGGTCGCCCGGTGGACGGCGCCGCACTGTCGGGGTCATGAACGCTCCTCACTCGCCCGGCCTGCGGGCCTGGCTCGGCCTGCTGGTGGTTCTCGGCCCGGTGTTGCTGGTGGCGATGGACGGTTCGGTGCTGTTCCTGGCGATGCCCAAGATCACTGAGGCTCTGTCCCCGACCGCCGACCAGGCCCTGTGGATCCTGGACGTCTACGGGTTCGCGGTCGGGTCCCTGCTCATCGCGTTCGGCAATATCGGCGACCGGTACGGCCGGCTGCGGTTGCTGATGATCGGCGCGGCGGTGTTCGGCGCCGGCTCGGCGGGGGCGGCGTTCGCGTCCGGCCCGGGACCGCTGATCGCCTTCCGTGCGCTGATGGGTGTGGCCGGGGCCACGCTGTTGCCGTCGGCGCTGGCGGTGCTCAGCGAGTTGTTCACCGATCCGCGGCGGCGGGCGACGGCGATCGGGATCTTCGCGGCCACCTTCGCGGCCGGGTTCGCGATCGGCCCGGTCGTCGGGGGACAGTTGCTGAGCAGGTTCTGGTGGGGATCGGTCTTCCTGATCAATCTTCCCGTGGTCCTGGGGTTCCTTCTGCTGGCCCCGATCCTGCTCCGCGAGGTGCGCGGCACGCGGCCGGGTCGGGTGGACGCCGTGAGCGTCCTGCTCTCCGCCGGAGGTCTCCTGCTGACCGTCTATGCGATCAAGCACACCGCCGCGGACGGGCCGGCGATCGCCTCCGGTGTCGCGGGGACCATCGGCGCCGCCGCTCTCGGGTGGTTCGTCCGGCGGCAACGCCGGCTTGAGCACCCGCTGATCGATTTCCGCCTGTTCCGCGACCGCGTGTTCACGATCGCGGTCATCACCGGGCTGCTACCCCTCGTCGCGTGGTCGGCGACCGCCTATCTCTCCGGCGTCTACCTCCAGTCCGGCCTTGGGCTGTCTGTCCTGGACGCGGCGTTCCTCGCGCTCCCCGGCGCCGCCGTGCTCACCGTGACCTGCATCGTCACACCGGCGCTGGTCGGACGTCTCGGCAAGCGGGTTGCGCTCGTCACCTGCCATATCTGCGTTGCCCTGGGTCTGTTCCTGTTGTTGCCCACCGGCTCCTCCAGCGGGATCGGCTGGTACGTCGCGTCCACCGTCATCGCCGGCGTCGGGTACGGCATCTCCTTCAGCGTCGTCGCCGACACGGCCGTCGCCGCCGTGCCCGCCGAGCGCGCCGGGTCCGCGGCGGCGATCGCCGAGACCAGCAACGAGATCGGCAACGCCCTCGGCATCGCGCTCCTCGGCTCGCTCGCCGCCCTGCTCTTCCGGCTCCAGGGGCCGGATCTCGCCGGCACCCTGGACGAGACGCTCCAGATCCCCGGCCTCGCGCCCGCGATGGTCGGCGACGCGAAGGGCGCCTTCGTCACCGGTCTGCACGCCGCCGCCGTCACCGCCGGCATCCTCCATGGCGCGCTCGGCGTCCTCACCCTGCGCTGGATACCGAGGACGCTTCCCGGTACGGGCGATACCGGTGTGCTCCGAGGCGCCGATGAGCGAAGTATCGTTCGGTGAGCCGTGGCGGGGTGGCGCACTGCTCGCGGGTCCTCCGGTGCGCCGGCGGGGCCGGTGGGTACGGGTGATCTCGTAGCGGCCACTAGCAACGGAGGCGCGGTGCTCAAGCGTGCGCGGAAGGCGTACGCCCAGATCAACGGACAGACGGCGCCCTTCTACGGGCTGGCCGCCGCCGTCGCCATCGCGGTGCCGCTGCTGGTCGGGGCGCTGGCCGGGCACGCGACGCAGGGGTCGATGATCGCGCTCGGCGCCTACCTGGTGGCGCTGCGGGCGCCGGAGGGGCCGTACGGGGCGAAGGCGCGGCACCTGGCCGTGGGCGTGCTCATGGTCGCGGTCGGGGCGGGGGTCGGCGGGGCCCTCGCCGGCCACACCTGGTCCACCGTGATCGTGGTGCCGCCGCTCATCGCGCTCGGGGTCGCGGTCCCGCGGATCGGGGCGACGGCGGGCCTCGCGGTGCTGCTCAGCGCGATCCGGCCGCCGTCCGACGACGTGATCGGCACGGGTGTGCTGGAGCTGATCGGCGGGCTGCTCACCGCCGGGCTGCTGCTGGCGCCCTGGCCGGCACGGCGGCTGCGACCGTTGCGGACGGCGCTCACCGAGGCCGCCCACAGCGTCGCGCAGGCGTTGGACGCCGTGGCGCAGGACGTCGGGGCGCCGGACCCGAGTCCGCTGGAGGACGTCGAACTCACCAACCCCGACCTGCTGGCCGTCACCCGGAAACCCGACTGGGAGGAGTGCCGGCGCGCCGCGTCCGAGGCCCTTACCGCGGCGCGCGCCACGTTCAGGCTGTACCGGACGGAACGGGGCCGCAGCGATCCGACGCGTCCGGAACGGCTGATCGACGCGCTGTCGCGCATCCTGCACGAGACGGTCACGCTCCAGGCCGTCCTGGAGGCGGCACGCAACTATCCGCCGGACCGGGAATGGCAGTTGGAGACCCAGACGGCCGTGTCCGCGCTAGCGGCGCGGCTGCGGCTGCTGGCGGGCGCGATCGAGACCGCGGGGGAGGCGCCGCTCGGCGGGGAGGAGTCCGCGGCCGTGCGGCGGCTCGGCCGGGCGGTCGAGCAGATCAGGCGCGCCGGCCTCGCCGGCGACGAGGACCTCGTGGCGGTCTCGCTGATCGGACAGGTGCGACGGTCGGTCGACCGTATCGCCGGTGAGGTCGCGTCCGCGCGGCGGATCATCGCGGGCGGGCTGCGCCTTGGATTCGGTCCGCCCCGGATGCCCGACGCGCTGCACCCGATGTCGGACCTGGAACGGCTCCGGAAGGCCGTACGGACACGGTCGCCGCGGTTCCGGCAGGTGGCACGGGTGTTCGTGACGGCCCTGGTGTCGATGGCGCTCGCCGCCGCGCTGAAGTTCCCGCACGGGCACTGGATGACGATCACGGCGATGCTCAGCCTGCGCGCGAGCTACAGCGAGACCGTCGAGAACCTCGTCCAGCGCGTCGGCGGCACCGCGGCCGGGTCCGTCATCGCCGCGCTGCTGCTGACGCTGGCCCCCGACCAGCCCGTCATCGTGCTGACCATCTTCTGCTTCGCGCTGGCGGGGTTCGCGCTGCGGCCGGTGAACTTCGTCTACTGGGCGCTGTTCGGGACGCCGCTGACGATGATGCTGCTGGACTTCTCCACCCCCGCCGACTGGCGCACCGCCGGCGAACGGATCGCGTTGACCTTCGCCGGGACGCTCCTGTCGTTCCTCGCCGTCCGGCTGCTGTGGCCCACCGGGCACCGCGAGCGGCTGCCGGTCAAGCTCGGCCGGCTGCTGTCCCAGCACGCCGACCTCGTCCGGGCCACGGCGGACGTGATCGGCGGCGAGCGCGTCCGGCTGCCGCACGAGAAGGTCGTCTCCGCCGAGCAGGCCGCCGAGGCCGTCGAGGAGGCCGCGCGGCGCCTCGGTCACGAGCGGCTGCCCGACACCGAGCTGATCACCCGCCTGAAGACGGTCGTCCGGACCGCGCACCGCGTCCGTGACCACCTGATCGCCGTGTCGCGGATGTCCCGGGAGAAGGCCGTGGACACCGGGCCCGTCCCCGAGATCCTCGACCGCCTCGCCGACCAGCTGGAGGAGGCCGCCACCGCGTTGGAGGAACCGCCCGGCGAGGACGCGCCGGACGCCTCCTCGCCCGTCCAGGAGCTGGAGGAGGAACTCGCCGCCCTCGACGACTACCTGTCCACGCTCACCCGGCGGCGCCGCGCCGAGATCAAGGCGGGCGTCGACCGGGACGAGTTCACCCCACTCCGGCAGGCCCTCCTCCAGGTCTCCGGCACCCGCTACACGATCCGGTCGCTGCGCCGCGACACGGGACGTCTCATCGACGGCGCCCTGTCCGCCGTCAGCCCTTCGGCGTCCGCGTCGTGACGAGCGTGCCCGCCCCGGGACGGGCGTCCCCCCACCCGTCCGGCAACCCGATCACGGCCAGCGCACATGTCGGAAACGCGTCGGGCGCCTGCCCGGTCAGGTTGTGGACGAGCTCGTGCACGGACGGGTTGTGCCCGACGAGCAGGAGCCTGCCCACGTCATCGGGCGTCTCGTTCACGAGGGCGAGCAGGTCGCCGGGGTCGTTGTCGTAGATCCGCGCCTCGAAGTGCACGTCCCCGCCGACCTCCAGGCGCTCAAGCGTCTCGCGCGTCCGCGCGGCGATGGAGCACAGGACACGGTCTGGGACGAGATCGTTCGCGCGCAACCACTCACCGGCTGCGGCCGCGTCGCGGCGCCCCCGGTCGGTGAGGGTGCGGTCGACGTCGGGTATTCCCAGGCCGGCGACGGCCTTGGCATGGCGGAGCACGATGAGCGTGGGCATGGCTTATTTTATTCAATCCCGGCCCGAGGACTCGGCCGGCGGCTCACACCATGTCGCCACGAGCGACGCGGATCACGGTGCTACGAGCGCCGCCAGGGTCCAGAGCACGAGCATGATGCCGAGCATCCCGCCGAGCACGAGCGCGAAGCCCTTGGGCCCGGACATCGTCGGCTTTCCGCCGCTCGCCACCGCGCACCTCCCGATCTTCTGCGTCCGGCCGCATTCGGGGCCGTCCCGCCTGTCCACGTACAGCGTACGACCACCCCCGCGCGTCCCGTACGCGCCCCCGGAGGACGGCACGCGAAAGGGCCGGCGGCTCGGAAAGCCACCGGCCCCAGGGTCTGGACGGGCACCGGCCGTCGCCGGCCGGTGCCCGAACGGTCAGCCCTTCTTCGCCGTCGAACCCTCGCCGGCAGGTTCGGCCTCGGCGCCGCCGGTCTCGGCGGCCACCGTCGCCTCCTCCGGTGCCTCGACCGCACCGCCCCCGGCCGTCCCGCCCCCGACGGAACCGGACGACCCGGCCTCGTCGGCGGCCTGCTCGGCGATCGGGTCGGCGCGCCGCTTGGAGACGGTGATCGCGGCCACCACGATGCCGACGGACACGACCGTCACGCCGATGCGCAGCGGGGTGTTGCCCGCGTAGGTGACGACCGCGTCCGCGATGAGCAGTGCGACCAGGTTCATCACCTTGATGAGCGGGTTGATCGCCGGGCCGGCGGTGTCCTTGAAGGGGTCACCGACCGTGTCACCGATCACCGTGGCCTCGTGCGCCTCGCTGCCCTTGCCGCCGAGATGGCCCTCCTCGACGAGCTTCTTGGCGTTGTCCCAGGCACCACCGGAGTTGGAGAGGAACACCGCCATCAGCACGCCGGCCGCGATGGCGCCGCCCAGGAACGCGCCGAGCGGCGCGTACCCGAGCGCGAAGCCGACCGCGATCGGTGTCATGATCGCCAGCAGTCCGGGAGTGGCGAGCTCGCGCTGCGCGTCCCGGGTGCAGATGTCCACGACCCGGTCGTAGTCGGGCTTCTCGGTGAAGTTCATGATCCCGGGCTTGGTGCGGAACTGCTCGCGCACCTCCACCACGACCCGTCCCGCCGCCCGGCCGACCGCCATGATCGCCAGCCCGGAGAACAGGAACACCACGGCCGCGCCGATGATCAGCCCGATCAGCACGTTCGGGTTGTCGATCGACAGGCTGAACACCTTGAAGTCGCCGAGCGCGTCCCTGGCGTCCGCCGAGGCGTCGGCGAGCGCCGACACGACCGTCGTCCGGAACGAGCCGAACAACGCGGTCGCCGCCAGCACCGCCGTCGCGATGGCGATGCCCTTGGTGATCGCCTTGGTGGTGTTGCCGACCGCGTCCAGCCGCTCCAGCACGCCCGCGGCCTCGCCCTGGACGTCGCCGGACATCTCGGCGATGCCCTGCGCGTTGTCGGAGACGGGCCCGAAGGTGTCCATCGAGACGATCACACCGACGGTGGTGAGCAGCCCGGTACCGGCCATCGCCACCGCGAACAGCGCGACGGTGGTGTTGCCGAACCCGAGCAGGAACGCCCCGTACACCGCCGCGCAGATCACCAGCGCGGTGTAGACGGCCGACTCCAGGCCGAGCGAGATGCCGGAGAGGATGACGGTCGCCGGGCCGGTCCGGGCGCTGCCGGTGACCTCCTGGACGGGCTTGCGGTTGGTCTCGGTGAAGTAGCCCGTGAGCAGCTGGATCGCGCTGGCCAGCACGATCCCGATGATCACTGCGCCGAGTGCCACCCAGCGCGGATCGGCGTCCAGCGCCCGGATCTCGGGGTCGGTGACGCCGGACAGGTCCGCGAACGACGACGGCAGGTAGGCGAAGGCGGCGATGGCCACCAGCACCGCGGAGATGATCGCCGAGATGAAGAATCCCCGGTTGATGGCGGACATGCCGGAACGGTCGCCATCGCGGGGTGTGACGGCGAAGATCCCGATCACCGCGGTGACCACGCCGATCATCGGCACGATCAGCGGGAACACCAGGCCCTCGGTACCGAACGCCGCGGTGCCCAGGATGAGCGCCGCGACAAGCATCACCGCGTACGACTCGAACAGGTCCGCGGCCATCCCGGCGCAGTCGCCGACGTTGTCACCGACGTTGTCGGCGATGGTCGCGGCGTTGCGCGGGTCGTCCTCGGGGATGCCCTGCTCGACCTTGCCGACGAGGTCGGCGCCGACGTCGGCGGCCTTGGTGAAGATGCCACCGCCGACACGCATGAACATCGCCAGCAGCGCGGCGCCGAAACCGAAGCCCTCCAGCACCTTCGGCGCGTCCCCCTTGTAGGCGAGGACGACGACCGCCGCACCGAACAACCCGAGCCCGACGGTGAACATCCCGGCGACGCCGCCGGTGCGGAAGGCGATGCGCATCGCCGTCTTCTCGCCGCCCGCCTCGCGGGCGGCGGCGGCGACCCGGACGTTCCCCCGGACCGCCAGCCACATGCCGGTGAACCCGGTGACGGCCGAGAAGATCGCACCGATGACGAAGAAGACCGACCGTCCTATTCGTTCGGACGTCGAGTCGGCCGGCAGTAGCAGCAGAACAAGCGGGATGAGCACCACGAAGACGCCGACCGTGCGGAACTGGCGTTTCAGGTAGGCACTCGCGCCCACCTGGATCGCCCGCGCGATCTCCTGCATCTTCTCGGTGCCCTGACCCGCGGCCAGCACATCGCGTACCAGACCTGCGGCGACGGCCAGTGCCAACAGTGCGATCACGGCGACGACGACGACCAGGGTGAGGTCGCCGCCGCCGAGATCCACTTCTGCGCTGGCCGGGCTTGACAGGGAAAGCCCAGACATCCGTCCTCCTCGACAGGGGCGTTGCGCTCTCGACCGTCAAAAGACGATCTTTACCGCGTACCCCGCGAGTCATGACTTCGAACGCCTCGCACGGCAGCGCGGGTGCCGGGAGTCTACGCAGGCCGCACGCGAATGAGAAGGCCGCGACATCCCTTACAAAGATGTCACGGAAAAGCAATGTGCGTTACGCCGGAAATTGACCTTTAAGTGCTGTGGGTGATTGTTACCGCAGGTCAGCGCAAGTCAGCATCTTCTTACCTAGCGGATAGCTTGACAGATCGACACCGCCGGGTGCCGCACCCGGTCCCTCGGCGTCCGCTATTTAAGCTAGGCATTAACACAGAAAATGTCTAGACCCAAATCAAGTCAGATCGAGATCAACCACAAGAAGATCCCACACCCGCCGACGCCGCCCGCACCCGGGTTCTCCGCCCGTTCGTCCACCACCAGGACACGCCCTCAGCCCACCGCGAGGGTCCCGTCCAGCCGCGCATCCTCGCCCCGGAACCCGATTACCCGCGATGCCTCGATCACCGGGAACACCCGAGAACCGCCGTCTCCGTCCGGCCCCCTCCGAACGACCACCCCAGGCGCCCGGCAACACCCCACCCACGCACACGTCCACGGCGTGGCCGGAAGCGGCGCGCTCCGCGCCGCAGAGTCCGACGGCTCAAGCCGGGCATGACAAAGGCCCCGCCGGTGGGCGGGGCCTTCGGTCGCGTCTGGACGGGGCGCGGGTCAGATCGTCGCCTCGGCTTCGGCCGGCCAGCTCATCCGTATCTGGACCCCCTTGGGCGTGGCTTCGATCTCCACGTCGTCGGCGAGCCCGGCGATGACGGCCAGTCCCAGCTCCGCGGTGGCCTCTCCGAGGCCGTACTCGTACTCCTCCGCGTCCTCGATCGAGGGGATGCCGCCCGCCGCGTCGTCACCGGGAACGGTGTCGTTCACCGTGACCTCGAAGCGGCCGTCGGCGCCGCTCAGCTCGAGCCGTACCGGCTCGTCCGGGCAGTGCCGGCGGTGCGCCTCCACGGCGCGCGAGCACGCCTCCCCCACCGCAAGCCTGACCTCGTCGAGCAGCGTCTCGGCGACGCCACTACGACGGGCCACGGCGGTCACGATCAGTCGGGCGGTCCGGACATGGACGGGCAGCGCACTGAAGGACAGTTCAACGGTCGCCATCTCTGCTTCCGGCCGACTACTTGGCGCCCTTGCGCTTCTCCTCGGCATCGGCGATCGAGTCGTGAATGCCGAAGACCTTGGTCAACCCCGTGATACGGAAGATCTTGAGGATGCGCTCCTGGGTGCACACCAGTTCCAGGGAGCCGTCGTGGGCGCGCACCCGCTTCAGCCCACCGACCAGGACACCGAGCCCGGTCGAGTCGAGGAACTCTACCTTCTCCATGTCCACGAGCAGGTGAAACTTCCCCTTGTTGACCAGGTCGATGAGCTTCTCGCGAAGCTTCGGCGCCGTGTAGACGTCGATCTCGCCCTCCACGTTGATGACGGTGAGGCCATCGTCAGTGGTGTAGTCGTTCACCTTCAGGTCCACAAATCCTCCAGCGCCGTGCAGCACAATCTGATCTCGCTTTTCCACGCCGGAGCGGCGTTCGGTCAGCGAGACTTAGCCGTGATTCAACCACGCTCCGGCGCCGTACACGCACGTTATCGCCCACTCGGGCGAAAGTTCGCGCCATCCCGTCTGACCTGCTGATCTAACGGGTCAGGGCAGGGGGACGGGCGCTCCGGCGTCGGGGCGTTCCCGTTGTTTTGCCCCGGCTGGCAAACTGAAAACCTGATGGCCGCCCAGAGATCCCGCACCCCCCTCGACAGGCTGCTCGCCGACCCCACGCGCCGCGACCGCATCACCCACGTGGAGAACGTTCCCGCACGTGAGGGCCGCCGCGCGGCATGGCCGGAGTGGGCGCCGCCGCTGCTCGTCGAACGGCTCGCCGCGCAGGGCATCGAGGCCCCCTGGAAGCACCAGGCCGACGCGGCCGAACACGCGTGGACCGGACGCTCTGTGATCATCGCCACAGGGACCGCTTCCGGCAAATCCCTTGCCTACCTGCTGCCTTCCGTCGCCGCGATCTACGCAGGGGAGGAGAATCACCACCGCGAGGGGACGATCCTCTACCTGTCGCCCACCAAGGCCCTCGCCGCGGACCAGCTCCGCGCACTCCGCGCGCTCCGTCTCACCCGCATACGTGCCGCGACCTACGACGGTGACACCCCCCGGGACGAGCGGACATGGGTCCGCCAGCACGCCAACTACGTCCTCACCAATCCGGACATGCTGCACCGGTCGATCCTGCCCGCCCACGCGCGCTGGTCCTCTTTCCTGCGCCGCCTGCGGTACGTGATCATCGATGAGGCGCACGGATACCGAGGCGTCTTCGGATCGCACGTCGCCCACGTCCTGCGCCGCCTGCGCCGCCTCTGCGCGCGCTACCACGCCGACCCGGCCTTCATCCTCGCCTCGGCCACCACGTCCGAACCGGCGACCACCGCGTCCCGCCTCACCGGGCTGGACGTGGTCGCCGTCGATGACGACGCCTCCCCTCGCGGCCCGGCCACGTTCGCCCTGTGGGAACCGCCGCTCACCGAGCTGCGCGGCGAGCACGGCGCCCCCGTCCGCCGGACGGCCACCGCCGAGGCGGGCGATCTCCTCGCCGACCTCGTCGTCGAGGGCGTCCAGACCCTCGCCTTCGTCAGGTCCCGCCGCGGCGCCGAGTCGGTGGCGCTCGGCGCCAAGCGCGCGCTGCACGAGGTCTCCCCCGACCTCGCCGACCAGATCGCCGCCTACCGCGCGGGCTACCTCCCCGAAGAGCGCCGCGCCCTCGAAGCCGCCCTGCGCTCCCGCGATCTCGTCGGCCTGGCCAGCACCAACGCACTCGAACTCGGCGTGGACGTCTCCGGTCTCGACGCCGTCCTCGTCTGCGGCTGGCCCGGCACCCGCGCGTCCCTCTGGCAACAGGCAGGCCGCGCCGGACGCTCCGGACAGGCCGCGCTCTCCGTCCTCGTCGCCCGGGACGACCCCCTCGACACCTTCCTCGTCCACCACCCCGAGGCGATCTTCGGGACACCGGTCGAGGCCACCGTCCTGGACCCCGACAACCCGTACGTCCTCGAACCCCACCTGTGCTCCGCCGCGTCCGAGATGCCCCTCACCGAGGACGACCTCCCCCTCTTCGGCCCGGCGACCGCCGATCTCCTGCCCGATCTCGTCCGCCGCGGGTTCCTCCGGCGCCGTCCGGCGGGCTGGTACTGGACGCGCCGCGACAGGGCCGCCGACCTCGCCGACATCCGCGGCGCGGGCGGCGCTCCCATCCAGGTCGTCGAGGCCATGACCGGACGCCTGCTCGGGACCGTGGACGAGGCGTCCGCCCACACCACCGTCCACGAGGGCGCCGTCTACATCCACCAAGGCGACTCGTTCGTCGTCCAGACCCTCGACCTGGACGACTCCGTCGCCCTCGTCGAACCGGCGGAACCCGACTACTCCACCACCGCCCGCGACGTCACCGACATCACCATCGCCGAACGGCTCCGCTCCACCTCCTGGGGCGAGGCCACCCTCCGCTTCGGCACGGTCGAGGTCACCCGCCAGGTGGTCGCCTACCAGATGCGGCGCCTACAGACCGGCGAGATGCTCGGCGAGAAACCCCTGGACCTTCCACCCCGCACCCTCCGCACCCGCGCGGTCTGGTGGACGCTCTCCGAGACCCAGATCGACGCCCTCGGCGACCTCGACCTCGCCGGCGCCGCCCACGCCGCCGAGCACGCCTCGATCGGTCTGCTCCCCCTCTTCGCCACCTGCGACCGTTGGGACATAGGCGGCGTCTCCACCGCCGTCCACCCCGACACCGGTCTGCTCACCGTCTTCGTCTACGACGGCCACGAGGGCGGCGCCGGTTTCGCCGAACGCGGCTACGCGGACGCGTCCGAATGGCTCCGCGCGACCCGAGACGCCATCGCCTCCTGCGAATGCGAGTCGGGCTGCCCGTCCTGCATCCAGTCACCCAAATGCGGCAACGGCAACGACCCGCTGGACAAACACGGCGCCTTGGACTTGTTGGCAGTCCTCCTGGCCGAGGCCCCGAACACCGGAACGTGACGCCCCAGGGTGCCTAGCTCGGGGCGACCCGCTGAGCGGGGACCGACGGCTCATCAAGCCCACGCCGCGCCTGCGCGAGTGCCTGCTGCAGCTTGCGCCTCTCCAACTCCAGCGTCTGCAACGACTCCTGATGCTCGTCCCGCAGGTCCCTCAACTCCCGGCGCATGCTCATCGCCCGCTTGAACCCGAGCGCCGCCACACCGGTCCCGGCCATGAAGACGATGGCCACCACGGCACCGGCCATGAAGATATGCCACTGGTCAGTAACCCCCGGCACACTGTCGCCGAACACCGTCAACTGGGCCCCGCCCGTGTTGTCCAGCACGACAGCCGTCCCCACCACAACAGCGGCGAGCGCGATGACCAACCCCAGGAAGATCATGTGGAGGCTCTCCTCTCCATTTGCCGGGCGATCCGGGGATCCGGGGATCCGACTGGCAAGGCAGCCTAGACCGTGGACATACCAGTCGCCACCCGCCATCCCCGCCCATTCCCCCGAACCCGTCAGCCACTACCCCGCACCCCAACAAGGGACCACAAACAACAATCGCCCCTCTACCTGCACAGCAACAGAGCCCGGGCCAACGGCCCACGGCCAACAGGCCGCCGGGGCCCGCAGACAAGGGCCACAGTCAACCCAACGGCCAACAGGCAACGGCATCCGGGCAACCAGCCGCCGGCCTACGGGCTCATAGGCCACCGGCCGCGGACCCATCACCCCGGGCGGGCAACAGGTAACACGCAACAGGCAACAGCGTGAGCGACCAGACAACACAGACGACGAACAGCAGGACGTATAGCGAGACGGCGACGCACGGAGCACCACGATCGCGTGGAGAAGTACGCAAATCCGCAACGCGTAGAGCGCAGTACACAGCAGGGAGGAGGTGACGACCACGGCCTGCGCCGGTGCGCGGGACGTCGATGGGCCGTGGCCTTCGGGTTCGATCGACAGGCCACCGGGCGGCTTTACTGCTGGCTGGGGCGTCGGCGGGCGCTCACCGACGTGCTGGTGCGCCCGGGCGCTCATTGAGGCCACTGACTTCCCAGCCGATCCGCCAGGGCAAACCGCACCGCGCCCACCGCCCGATCCCGTCAATGAGATGCCGTTTCGTCGACACCGACGGCCGAGCCGATCGTGGGGGCAAAGACAACAGCGGTTCCGGCCACGCCAACCGCTCATCGATCAGGTCAAGCCGCCTCGTCACCGCGAGGGTGCCCATGAGGTCGGCGGTGTTCAGGTTCTTCTTGATCGGCGAGCCCTCAGCCGAAGCCCTCAGATGCTTCACAATCACAACAAGCCCGCCACACCGGACTGCGCAGTAGACCCGGAGTACCTGTTGTCGAGGCGTGACCGAAGAGTCTCGAAGAGTTTCAGAGTGGCTTGAGACGGGCCTTGAGCAGGCAGAACTCGTTGCCCTCGGGGTCGGTAAGGACATGCCACTGCTCCTGCCCCGTCTGACCGATGTCGGCTGGGCGAGCGCCGAGTTGCAAAAGACGTTCGAGCTCGGCGTCCTGGTCGCGGTCAGTGGCGTTGACATCGATGTGCAGCCGGGATTTCCCCTTCTCCGGCTCGTCCCTGCGGCTGAGGATGATCGTCGGCTGCGGGCCACCGAACCCTTCGCGCGGCCCGATCTCCACCGAGCCATCGTCCTCGCGACTGAGCACGACGAAGTCCAGGACCTCGCACCAGAACCGCGTCAGCACCTCAGGATCGCGGCAACCGAGCACGAGCTCACTGATACGACATGCCATTAACGCAACCTCCCTGGGGTTGGGAAGGCCACTCGCAAACCCTCATGGCTCCCAACAGCGAAAACAACCCGGCGACCGTACCAAACGAGGCCAGCACGGGCGAAAGATCTCGGACCCTGACGAGGCGGCCGGGCATGACCGTTGCTCGACCACCCGCTCGCCCTCTCGGGAGGCGTATCGGTTCAATCGGTTGACCAGATCACTTGCGACGACGGCCGCGCCCGGTGTGCCGGCTCCCGCTGCCCGGTTCCTCGGAGGCGGGCGCGGCGATCCGCACGCTGACGCCACCGGAGCCCTTGCCGAGAGTCGCGGGCCGACGGCCGGCCTTCCCGCCGGGCTTGGACGCGGGCGGCTTGGCCTCGACCGGCTTCACCGGCACCGTCTTGGCGAGGGCTTCGGCGCGCGCGATCTTCTGGCGCGCCTTGCTGACCCGCTTGCGGCCGCTTCCACTACGTGCGATGCGGGCCGCCATGCCGAAATTGCTCGTCCCTGCTTGAGCAACGCGCATGTGGCGTGTCCAGGTGCCGAGGTGCGCCGCAACGATCAGCAGGACGAGTGCGATGCCGACGCTCTTGCCCCACTGCAGACGGTCGGTCCCCGCGACGTTCTGGGCCCTCGGTGACCCGGCGATCTGCGGCGTGGGGTAGGTGAAGCCAGGCGTCGCACCATCGGGTTGCACCGAAGGCAACGTGACCGGCGACTCGTTGTTGAACGGTGTCAGCGGAGTACTGCCGCTAGGTGACGCGGCACCACCAGGGAGTGACGGCGCTGACCCGGACGGCAGCGAACCAGTACTTCCACTGCTCACCATTGCACTGGCCGAGGCCGTGCCCGAGTACACAGAGCCGCCGTCCCCGTTGGAGCGCTTCGCTCGGATTCCCACCGAGACGGGACCGTTCGACCGGGTCAACGGCAGGCTGGCGGAGCAGCTCGTCCCCGAGCAGAGGGAGCCGACGGAGCCCGACTTGGAACTGACTCCGGACCCCGACAGCGCGTAGCCGTTCAGGTCTTCCTCAAGACCGAGGTTCCACTTCACGATGAGCTTGCTGCTCGAGACCCGCGCGGACACACCGCTGGGAGCGGCGGGCGGGATACGAACGGTGAAGAGATTGGAGTCGTAGACGTGACCGGTCGGCAAGCCCTTCAGATAGACCCTGTACTTGCCGTTCCTGGGCAGTTGGACGGACGCAGACATATCGCCTGCCCAGCCGCTCTCCTTGAGGACCCTGTCGCCGGTTCCGGGGGCGTCGACGCGCAACTGCATCCTGAGCGCGAAGTCGAAATGGGCTCTGGCCGTCACTGTGGAACCGCTGGTGATGACCGCCCCATTGGCAGGGGCCAGAACGCTGGTCGTGGCAGCCTGCGCGGGAAGCGCGGTGAGAACCGGGAAGCTCATCGCAAGGGGAGTCGCGAGGGCGACTGCACCGATCCTGCGAACGATGATCACGTCCTCAATCCCTTCATCGAACAACGTGCCGACAGTCGCGTTCCCGCTTCGTCCCACCAGTTCCTACCGTGGGCGATTTGAGGAGGAGGGGCCATTGCGGCCACCGTGTCGAGTGTTCACCGTGGGCTTAGGGCAGCGTAACGTACTAGCCGGTAGCAAAAGTCACAACTCGATGACAAAGCGACTCCAGAGCCACGTCCGTGCTGCCCACACCCCTCTCGACCCTATTGACACTCAGTGCAACGAGTGGTGCTGCGCCAGGCTACGCTCTCCTGTCCGACGGGACCAGCCCTAGCCCGGGATACGACACGGACAGCATCGATCCCAAGAGGCACTCTCACTGTCAACGTCACCGAGACGTCAATCACCCGTCCCTCGATCGCGCACCGCATCAGCCGAGCCCCGGACTCGGCCGCGATGCTTCGGGCGCTGGCACACGCGACTCCGGCCCCGTCCGGCACCCGCGCCGCGCCCGCCAGCGCCGCGAGATCAGCGGCAGCGTCCCCCCGGTGCCGCGCCGCCCGTACTCCGCCGATGGCCATCGCGGTCACTCCGCCCAACCAGATGATCGCGGTGAAGGCCAACACCCACAGCGTTCCAGCACCTCGATCCCGCTCTCCGGCCTGCGACCACTTCCGCATCACACCCCCTCAGTGACTCGTACCGATTGCTCCGTACCTCCCTAGCCGCAATACCGGTCGCCCCCGAACGCGCAGCCCCCCTTCACGACAACTCGGTTGCTCCAGCACCGGCTCAGCTCTCATCCGCCAGCCCAGCCACCACGACGAGTTCCTCCCCCATCGCCGTTGCACCGTCGGCCGGGAAGCATCGCGAACACGCGAGGGGCCAGTTCTTGTCCGCGGGAGCAGCATCGACGCCTGCAAGGGCGCGTCTTCGGCGGTTGGTGACCGCCGAAGACGCGACTGTCAGCCCTCGGCCTCTGGGACGCCCGGCTCGGTCGCAGCGACGGCGTGAGCCTGGACGATCAAAGGAGGTAGTCCGGCCGCTGCGGGCGCTTGGACCTCGGCGGAGACATCGACCTGCACCGTCGCCGCATTGCGCCACACCCTTACCGTCGCCCCGGCGGGTACGGCTCTCACGACCAGGTCACGCACAGCGGACAGGGACTCCCCTCGTGCACCCGCTCGCGCACCGCTCCGAGCAGCGTCCGTACAGGTGAGCTGGACGGACGCGACCCTCACCCCCCATAGCGCCAGCGCCATGATCAGGACCAGGCCCGGCAGTGCCATGGCTATCTCAACCGTCGCCATCCCCCGCTCGCGCTCGGCGCGATCACTCAGCTCGCGAGTTGGAGGGCCCTTTTGATCACTCCTGTCAGCATGGTCCTCACCTCCGAACTCGTGACGATCTTGAAGAGCAGACTGGCGAACGCCGCCGCGGCGATGGTGCCGACCGCGTACTCCGCAGTGGACATGCCTTCTTCTCGGTCCGTCCTGCGCCATCGCTGCACCACCGCGTCTATCACCTGCATGACGCCTCCTTCCTTGCCTGTTCACGGACGTCTGGACGCGTCCATACGCAAGCCTGCGGTGCTGCGTCCCCCAACAACAGGCGAACGTCATTCTGTGGATAACCTCCGCAGCGTTAAGGAAGGAGGATCGTCGAGGCGATCCCGGCGATCGCCGGCACCACTCCGAGGAGCACGAAGGCGGGCAGGAAGCACAGGCCCAGCGGAGCGAGCGCACGTATGCCCGCGGCGCGTGCCTGTGCGGCGGCAGCCGTCTGCGCGACTCTTCGTTGGTCTCGGGCGAGGCGCCCAAGGGACGGGGCGAGCGCGGCTCCGCTGGACACTCCGCGGATCGCGGCGCGCGCCAGCGGCGCCAGCACCGGCTCCTTCGCCAGCGCCAACCACGCCTCGGTCGGATCGGCACCGAGCCTGATCTGGACGGCGACGCCACGCAACTCGTCCCCGAGCGGGCCACCGACGGCGTCAGCGACCGCGTCGACCGCGTCATGCCAAGGTGTTCCGCCTCGAAGGCAGGCGGCGAGGAGGTCCACGGCCACGGGCAGGTCGGCGACGAGCCGTGCCTGTTCCCGCTTACGTTCAGCGTTCCCCAGCCGACTGAACGAGTGCCAGACCGCCAGGCCGACGAGGACGCCGACCACGACCCCGAGCGGGCCGCCGAACACCACGATGCACAGCAGACCTGCCGCTCCTGATGCGGCACGCCGCATCAGGCGGTCACGTCGCTCAGCCTCCTTCTGGTGGCACCTGGCAACACCTGTCACCGAGCCGCCCCTACCGGGGCGACCAGAAGCCGCCGCCCTCCCACCGCCTGCCCTCTGACCCACTTGATCAGCAGCGCACCTGTTCTCTGTGGAGCGCCGCTCCTGACCTTGCGCGGTGTGCGGGCAGGCTCGTAACCGTCCTTCATGGGCCCGGCAGCACTCGGCCTGCCCTACGCGCCACCGCCTGGGTGGTCTTCGGGAAGCTGCATGGCTCGACGACGCCCGGGGCAGTTGATCGACCAGCCGCCGCGTGGCGGCACCGACTCCCTTCGGCGCGAGGAAGCCCGCCACGGCGGCACACAGAACAGTCACGAGCACTGTCATCGCATCTCCAAAACTGGTGAGCTGGAACCGGTGAGTGAGAGGCGACCGGCGGACACGTGAGACATGACGGACGAAGTCGTTCGGGGCACGGAGCCTTGTGCCCCTCTCGTCCATCGGTCGACTCCCACACCGCTCACCTCCGGCGGGTTTATCCCTCCCGACCACGTCGGCTTCCGACCGACATGGCATTCCGTCGTAGGGCCGTCCTGGGAACGGCGCCCTACTCAGCTGCTTTGAATTCGTCCCGCCTCGCCGCTCCAGGGACTCGTCCGTCCGGCCTGTCTTGTGGACGCACGACGCGTGCTCGTCCTGGGATACAAGAATCGAATACTTTCTGCATCTCCCCGACTTCAATATGCGACCGTCACGGGCGGTCAGTAATACCTTGCTGAATGCGCTGAGGTAAGTGATTTCGGGAGCCGCGTTTGGTGGACGTGTCCAAGCTGCTCCCGGGTGAGTAGTCGGCGGCTTGCCTCGAAGTTCCGTGGTCAGTCAGGTTCAGACCGTGTTCCAGCGGGCCAGAGGTCTCGCCTGCGGTTTGCTCTCTGACCGGCCCTTGGCGAGGGTGACACCGCTGGCCTGGGATCTCGCCCGCATCATCGTCCAACCGGTCGAGAATGCCCTCGCTCGATGCAATCAGCCCCACACGAAACACACCTGGGCTGTCTCAGTGGCCTCAAGCATCACGCGGGCGCGCTACCACGCTGGGCAGAGCCGGATGCGAGCCGCGCAGGCCAGATCGTGAAGCGATGTCGCGGTCGCACGAGCACGGTCGCGGAATGAGCCACCAGGCGAGCCCCGGACCGGGCTGCAATGAACACAGCCCGCCCGCACAGCACGGCCCAGGGGTGAACCACCTGGCCACGGCCCAGGGGTGAACCGCCTGGCGAGTCTCCGGGCAAGGCTTGCGGTAAACACGGCCCCGTTCTTACTGCCACGGTCGAGAAGCCAACCGCCAGGCGAGGCCCCGGGCTGGGCTGCGATGAACACGGTCCTGGTCACGGGTGCATGGTCGAGGGGTGAGCCGCCGGGCGGGTTTCTCTGGGGCGGGACTTAATCACAACCTAGGAGCGAGTCTGGCCTGCTTTGGCTGCCTTTCTTGGAGGACGTGTGGGAACTTCGGCCGATCTGGCCAGGTGACGTGTCCACCAGAGACCCGTTGCGTTCAGGGCCACGCCGGTGAACAGGCAGGCGAGGCCAGGGAGGGAGCCGCAGAGGAAGGTCACCGGATGCGCGCCCAGAGCTGCGGCCATCCCGACGCCGAGCAAAGGCAGCGCCGCCAGGAGCCGTGCGGTGGCGCGTGGGCCGGCCAGTTGGACGGCCACGTCTTGGCGCTGGGCTTCCTCATCGCGGAGAGCGGCGGCCAGTCCGTCCAGGACTGTGGCCAAGGTGCCGCCGCGTTCGGAGCCGATGCGCCAGCAGGCCGCCAAGAGGCGGAGCCCCTCGGCGCCTGGCCGTGCCGCCAGGACCTCCAGGTGAGCGGGTATGTCCATATCTGGTGGCGGGCGCGGGGCGTTCAGGAGTGTCGTGGACATGTGCGGGTCGAGGACGATGGCAGTGATTCTGAAGGCTTCGTGCGGTGTGCGGCCGGCGGCGAGCTCGGCCGCCATGCCGTCGCAGAGTTCGATCACCGCGGTGCGCCAGCGTTGAGGGCGGCTCCTGCGTTCTCTGAAGTCCTCGATCGTGGTTTTGAGGGTGGTCCTGGCCGGTGGTTTCGTCGGGGCGAACAGGCGGTCAAGGCGCTGGGCGGTAGGGGACGGCGACAGGAGCATCCATACAGAGGCTGAGGAGAAGAGCACCACGAAGCCGGTCGCGTTGATCATGGAGTCCTCCAGTGGCCTGGCAGGCGGGTTGCGAGGGCGTGCTCGCCGGCGGCCGCGATCATCTCGCCGTCCGCGGTGAACGCCACGGCGGGGACCACTCCGACCAGGCCGTCGGCGGCCCGGCGCAGCAGGCATATCTCCGCCACGCGTCGGCGGCCGCCGCCCGGTTCCCGGACGAGGTGGACGACGATGTCGAGGGCGGCGGCGAGTTGGCTGTGCACGGCCTCACGGCTGAGCCCGGCGGCACAGGCCAGCGCCTCCAGACGGGCCGGAACGTCCGCGGCCGTGTTGGCGTGGAGCGTCCCGCATCCTCCTTCGTGGCCGGTGTTCAGCGCCTGCAGGAGCACGCCCACCTCTGACCCGCGTACCTCTCCGACGACCAGACGGTCGGGGCGCATGCGCAACGCTTGGCGGACGAGGTCGTTCAAGGTGACTCCTCCCGCGCCCTCAACATTCGGTGGACGGGCCTCCAGACGGACCACATGGGGATGATCTGGCCTTAGTTCGGCGGAGTCCTCCACCAGGAGGAGCCGTTCGGCGGGGTCGGCCAGGCTGAGCAGGCTGCTGAGCAGGGTGGTCTTGCCAGTGCCTGTCCCGCCCGTGATGAGGAACGCGGCGCGGGTCTTGATGAGAGCCGCCAACAGCGCCGCGCCTTCCGGTGGGACGGTGCCGGTTTGGATCAGTTCGTCGAGGGTGAAGGCGCGTCGCCGGGGGAGGCGTAGCGAGAGGCAGGTGCCGGACGCTGCGACAGGTGGAAGGACGGCGTGCAGCCGGACTCCCCCGGGAAGCCGCGCATCGGCGTAGGGGGAAGCGTCATCGAGGCGACGTCCTGCGGCGGCGGTGAGTCGTTGGGCGAGACGGCGGAGGGTGGCCTCGTCCTGGAAACGCAGGGAAGCGCGGACCAGGCCGCCTCCCGCATCCACCCAGACCTCGTTCGGCCCGTTCACCAGAACGTCCGTGACATCCGGGGAACGTAACAGCGGCTCCAGTGGCCCGGCTCCGACGAACTCGGCACGCATCTCCTCGGCCAGAGTCAGGATCTCGCGGTCCCCGAGCATCCGTTCCTCGGCGCGCAGCGCCGCCGCGACCCGTCCGGCCGTGGGCTCATCTCCCGTGTCCGCAAGACGGTCACGTACGGCATCGGAGAGCCGCGTCATCTCACACCTCCGTGAGCTTGGGACCCGCTGGCACGGGTTCGTGGTTGGGGCGGGGCTTGGTGCCGTGCTGTTCTCGTGCGCATCAGGCGGCCTCTTCCCTGTCGGTGTAGGGATGGAGCGAGAGGTCGGCGAGGATGCGGGCGCTGACGTCGGCGAGGGGACCTCGGCGGCATACGCGGGGGAGGGTGCCCTCGTCCATGGCGGTGGGGAGACGGCGGTCGCGCTCGAAGGTGCCGGCGGGTGGGATGCCCAGAGCCTGGGCGACCATCCCGGGGGTCAGGCCGCCCGGTGCCGGGCCTTGGACGATGACGCGAAGGTCGGCGGTGTCGCGGCGGAGGATGGACGAGACACCGTCGGCGGCGACGGTCGCGCGGACCTCAGCGGGGACGAGCAGGTAGGTGACATCGGCGGCGCGCAGGGCGGCGCGGCCGATGTCACCCGGATAGCGCGGGACGTCGGTGATGACGAGGTCGAAACCGCGGACGGCGGCGTCCAGCAGGGCGACGGTCGCCTCTACTGAAATGGGCACCGGTTCGCCACGGCGCCAGGACAGGACGGACAGGTCGCCGGTGCGGGGAAGGGAGTCGCGGAGGTTGGTGGGGTTGAGACGACCGCGGCGCTCGGCCAGGTCGTGCCAGCGGACGCCCTCGTGACCCTCCAGCCCGAGCAGGAGGTCGATGCCCCCGCCGAGAGGGTCGGCGTCCACGAGGAGGGTGCGCAGGCCGGTGGTCGCGGCGCCCACCCCGAGGGCGGCGGCGAGGGCGCTGGCTCCGGCGCCGCCCCGGGCGCCGACGACGCAGACCGTCGCGCCGAGGTTGCTGTCCGGTTCGCCGGCGGTGGCGAAGGCATTGATCAGCCAGTCCTCGTGATCGGGCAGGATCGCGACGTCTTGGGCGCCGACCTCGACCGCCATGCGGTAGGTCTCCGGGGTGGCGTCCCCGCTCGTGACCAGCACGACGCCTTGGCGACGCTGAAGGGCGGCCGATGCGACATCGTGCGCCGAGTCGGCCCCGACCAGGACGAGGGCGGGCCAGGTCCAGGCCGTTCTGGCCTCGTCGGTTCCGTGAGCGACCTCGGCGTGGGCGTCGACGGCGGCTGCCAGTCGGAGCAGGCCGTCGGCCAATGCTGGATCGTTCGTGACGATCAACGCGGCAAGGTTCATCGGATCCCCTCGTCCTCCGGAGGACTCCACCTTGCGACCCCGCCGCACCCGGGCGAAAGGGGTTCCGTGAACTGTGGATAACTCCGCCGGCATCGCATGATCACCGCAGCTCACGGCCGGGCGGTGGCAATACCACCGCCCGGCCGTCTCACGGCTGGGCGACCCCCGCCGGGGGGGGAGAGCGGGGGTCGCCAGAACGGTCCGGCTCCGGGGGGGTAGAGCCGGCCCGTTTTCCAAGAAAGCCTCGGAGGAGAACGGGCTGGGCGCGCGCAAGTTTGATCTATAGAAGAGGCAAACTCGCCGTCTCCAGTCTAGGCGGATACAACATATGCTGCCCGGTCGTCGGGAGTTCCGTCGAGCAGCAAACTCGCCCTGGCTGTGGCGTTTTTTCTCACCTGGTTGGGACGAACCCGCCTCAACCGGAGGCGCCGCAACGCCCCCGCCCGGCCCCGTCTTGCGCAACGGGACGGAAGTCGGAGCGTACAGCAGAACTAAAGATCTTTCCGGGTCGGAACCAAAAAGAAACGATCACACTGCGTGATCGATATGTCGGATGGCAAGGCGGCAGAGATAGCCCGGAATCGTATATTCCGCGCCGGACAGACGGTATGAGCAGCGACGGGATCGTCTCGCGGCGCGCCTCCATTGCCACGCCCGTTTTGCCAATGGGGGGTTGTCATCTGGGCAAACGAGGCGTAGACAGAAACATACGGACCACGTGTCCGAGCACGGCAGCCGGGCACCCACGCGCGACCAGCCGCGGGAGGCGCGTCGAGACGGGCTTGACCCGCTCCGACGAATACGAGGTGCACGCTTGGTAACCCGGTGTGACGTGGCTGGCGACGGCGTCTCGCAGAGGGACGCCGTTCGCTATGTCAGTCGCGCACGTCCAAACCCATGGCGGCGGCTATCACGACCGCCTGGTACGGGTCGATCACTGCTTGCTTCAGTTCGACGGTGTACGGGTCGATCGCGGAGACGTCGCTTCCACGGAGGTCACAGCGAGTCAGGTCCGCCTTGTGCAGCCATGCGCCCGACAGGTCGACGCCCCGGATCGTCGCTCCGGCACAGCGTGCGCCGGTGAGATCGGCCTCGCGCATGCGGACGTCCTCGAACGACGCGCGGCGCAAGTCGGCACCGGGGAGCCCGACGAACGACCAGTCGCCGCCCTTTACCTTGAGCAAGTCATAGGTGCAGCCGTCGAACATGCTGCCCACGAGCTTGCAGCCGCTGAACGTCGCATCGAAAAAGCCACACCGGACGAAGGTGCAGTTCACGAACGCCGAGTCGGTGTGGGTGGAGGCGTTGAATCGGACACCGCGGAACGTGCAGTCGGTGAACACCGCGCCCACACCACTGGCCTCGGTCATGTCGACGTCCACGAACAGGACGCGTTCGTGCTGCTCCCCCGTCAGATCACGGGAATCCCAGTCGGCGGAAGAGACGGTGGTGTCGGTGGGCGCCGCGGGACGCGCGTGCTTGCGATCGGCCATGGGAACACAATGACGTACCCCACCGACAAGGAACCTCACCCGCGGAGGAACGCCTCGCAGATCGCCTGCGAATCACGGGCTGCAACGGCGGTGGCGGCTGCGCAGTGGGCGATCCAGGCGGCCACGCCCTCGGCCGTGCCGGACGCGTAGGCGCGAATCGCCTCGGCGTACTCCCCGGCGAGTTCGGCATGGCCGACTTCAGGGGCGGTCAGGGACTTGGGGTCGAGCCCACGGGCGACGAGGGTGATGCGCTGTGCGGCGCGGGCGACGATCCCGTCCCCCCAGCCGAACGGACGGAGCGTCAGCAACTCCCCATGCACGACAGCGGCGGTGACAAGTGCCGGTGCCTTGGTGGGCTGGGTCAGCAGCCCGCTAAGCGCGTCCAGGCGCGCCGCCACTTCGGACGGGGACGGCGGCTCGTCCAGCCCGAGGATGTCCTTCACAGGCCGGTCGCCTATGCGCGGACGCCCGAGATCTGTGCTGTCGACGGCATCCGCGGCCGCGAGCACGTGGAGCCGGGCGAGAACCTGCCGGGGCGCCTGTCGCCATGTCTCGGCCAGAGTGCCCAGTTCCGCCGACACCCGCAGGGCACCTTGCACGGCCGGGTCGGACGGATGCTCGGTGGTGCGCAACTCGTCCAGGGTGATCGAGGCGCCTTCGAGGACTGCCGACGCCCTGGCGCCGCGCAGGGCGGACTCGGTGGAGACCTCAGCGCTGCGGCGCCGCAGGACGCGGTGGCCCAGCAGGCGGTCCACGGCGGCACGCGCGTCGGCCACGGCGTCGGCCACGCCGGGTAGGTTCGCCACGTCGGCAAGGGCATCGGTCACGGCCCGACTTTATGCTGTCGCCACCACGAACCGGGCAACGCGGGCCCGTCTTGCATACCGGGACGGGAGCCTGTGCCAGGCATCACATAGCATCGTCAGGAGCCATGAGCGCTGGGTGCGTTCCTGCTCAACACGTGGGAAGCGACCTTGTGCGGGTGCGACCTTTCCTGGTGGAGTGGGCACACCGGGCGACCCCCGTCAGCTAGCAAGGAGTACGCGTGAGCCAGAGCCAAGAGACACTGTCGAACCTCCTTCAGGAGACGCGGCGTTTCGCACCTCCGGCCGAGCTCGCCGAGTCGGCGAACGTCAAGGCCGAGGCGTACGACGAGGCGTCCGAGGATCGCCTGGGCTTCTGGGCCCGGCAAGCGGACCGGCTGGCATGGTCCAAGCCCTGGGACGAGGTCCTGGACTGGAGCAACCCACCGTTCGCCAAGTGGTTCGTGGGCGGCGAGCTGAACGTCGCCTACAACTGTGTGGACCGGCATGTGGAGGCCGGCCGCGGCGCGAAGATCGCTTTCCACTGGGAGGGCGAGCCGGGTGACACCCGGACGCTCACCTACGCCGACCTGCAGCGCGAGGTGAGCAAGGCGGCGAACGCGCTGCTGGAACTCGGCATCCGCAAGGGCGACCGGGTCGCGATCTACCTGCCGATGATCCCCGAGCTGCCGATCTCGATGCTCGCGTGCGCGCGCATCGGCGCCACGCACTCGGTGGTGTTCGGCGGCTTCTCCGCGGAGGCGCTCCGCACCCGCATCGACGACGCGCAGGCCAAGCTCGTCATCACGGCCGACGGTGGGTACAGGCGCGGCAAGCCCTCCGCCCTGAAGCCGACCGTGGACGAGGCCGTCGCGCAGACACCGTCTGTCGGGAACGTCCTCGTCGTGCGCCGTACTGGTGAGGAGGTCGCCGAGAACGAGCGCGACGTGTGGTGGCAGGACGTGGTGGAGCGGCAGAGCGAGGAGCACACTGCCGAGCCCATGGACTCGGAGCACCCTCTGTACATCCTCTACACGTCCGGTACGACGGGTAAGCCGAAGGGGATCCTGCACACCACCGGTGGGTACCTGACCCAGATCGCCTACACGCACCACGCGGTGTTCGATCTGAAGCCTGAGACGGACGTGTACTGGTGCTCGGCCGACATCGGATGGGTGACCGGCCACTCCTACATCGTTTACGGCCCGCTCGCCAATGGCGCCACCAGCGTGCTGTACGAGGGCACGCCGGACACGCCGCACCAGGGCCGCTGGTGGGAGGTCATCCAGAAGTACAAGGTCTCCATCTTCTACACGGCGCCCACGGCGATCCGTACGTTCATGAAGTGGGGCGACGACATCCCTGCCCGGTTCGACCTGTCGTCCCTGCGCGTCCTCGGGAGCGTCGGTGAGCCGATCAACCCCGAAGCGTACGTCTGGTACCGCGAGCACATCGGGGCGGGCAAGACCCCCGTGGTCGACACGTGGTGGCAGACGGAGACCGGCGGCATCATGATCAGCCCGCTTCCGGGGGTGACGGCCGGGAAGCCGGGCGCGGCGATGCGTCCGCTACCGGGAATCGTGGCGGACGTGGTGGACGACCAGGGGAACGCGGTGCCGAACGGCGGCGGCGGGTTCCTCGTGGTCAAGGAGCCGTGGCCGTCGATGCTCCGCACCATCTGGGGCGACGACGAGCGATACGTCAAGACGTACTGGTCGAAGTTCGACGGCCTGTACTTCGCGGGGGACGGCGCGAAGAAGGACGACGACGGCGATCTGTGGCTGCTCGGCCGGGTCGACGACGTGATGCTGGTGTCGGGGCACAACATCTCCACGACGGAGGTGGAGTCGGCTCTGGTCTCGCACCCGAAGGTGGCCGAGTCGGCGGTCGTGGGCGCGACCGACCCGGTGACCGGGCAGGCCATCGTGGCGTTCGTCATTCCGCGCGGCAGCGCGGGCGACGTCGAGGGCGCGGACTTCCTCAAGGAACTGCGCGACCACGTCGCCAAGACGCTCGGCCCGATCGCCAAGCCCCGCCAGATCATGATCGTCCCGGAGCTGCCCAAGACGCGCTCCGGCAAGATCATGCGCCGGCTGCTGCGCGACGTCGCCGAGAACCGCAGCATCGGGGACGTCACCACGCTGGCGGACAGCACGGTGATGGATCTCATCTCCGAGAAGCTGCCCAGCAGCAAGTCCGAGGACTGAACCGCACGGTGTGAGGCGGCGGCCCGCGGCCGGGCCGGGACATCGGTTCCCGTCCCGGCCGCGGGCCGCCGCATGTCCAGCCCCCTGCCGGCCGGCCCCTTCGAAGGGGCTGAGCTGGGGTGCTACCGCCGCGCCGGAATCTTCACAAGATCTTGCAGGTAGGGTGGAAGGCAGGTGCGCCGGGAAGTCTGGTCGGCAGGGGTCTTCCCCGTGGCCGGACGCGGGTTGGTCTCAGCCGTCCGTCCGTCTTCCCGGGGGTTCTCATGCCGCGCCAGCCCGAGCGACGCCGTGATCACCAGCCGGCGCACGGCCGGGCCCGCCCGTCCGCCCCACGCCGCGTCGCCGCGCGCTGGCCTTTCCGGCCCACGGTCCGCTACAGCCGGCAGGTCACGCAGGCACTGCGCACCGAAACGGTCGGCGGCGTGATCATGCTGGTCGCGGCGGTGGTGGCCCTGGTCTGGGCCAACACCCCTTGGGCTGCGTCATACGCCGATCTACAGAAGTACGGTTTCAGCCCGCACTGGCTGCACATCGGCCATATGGACGTGCAGCACTGGGCGTCCAGCGCGCTCCTGGCGGTGTTCTTCTTCATCGCCGGGCTGGAGCTGCGCGAGGAGCTGACACACGGCGAGCTGCGCAATGCGCGCGACGCGGCGCTACCGGTGATCGCGGCGACCGCCGGGGTGGTGGCGCCCGCGCTGATCTTCCTGCTCGTGAGCGCCGGCGAGCCGGGGGCGGCGCGGGGCTGGGCCGTGCCGACCGCCACCGACATCGCGTTCGCGCTGGCGGTGCTGGCCGTGACGTTCACGGCGTGCCCGGCGCCGCTGCGCGCGTTCCTGCTGACCCTCGCCGTGGTGGACGACCTGATCGCCATCGCGATCATCGCGGTCTTCTACACCGACGCACTCGAATGGGGTCCACTCCTGCTGGGTGTGGCGCTGATAGCGGGCTATGGGCTGTTGCAGTCCAGGAACGTCCGCTCGCCATGGGTGTACGTGCCACTGGCCGTCCTCGCCTGGTACTGCGTCCAGCGAAGTGGGATCCACGCAACCGTCGCGGGTGTAGCCATGGGAATGCTGACCAGCCCCCACGAGACACCGGACGAGCGGCCCACGAACGCCGAGCGCGCAGACCACGTCCTCAGACCGTTCTCCGCGGGGTTCTGCGTGCCCGTGTTCGCGTTCCTGTCGGCGGGCGTGGCGTTGAGCGGATCGGCGCTCGGGGCGGTGTTCGGCGATCGGGTGGCCCTCGGCGTGATCGCGGGTCTGGTGATCGGTAAGTTCGTGGGCGTCCTTGGCGGCGCCTGGGCGGCCGTACGGCTCGGCCTGGCGACGCTGGGGGAGGAACTGCACTGGCGTGAGATCGCGGGAGTCGCGATGCTCGCCGGGGTCGGTTTCACCGTTTCCCTGCTGATCGGCGGTTTGGCCTATACCGACCCGTCACAATTCGAGAGAGTGACGACTGCGGTCCTGATCGCGAGCGTTCTGGCCTCGGCGGCAGCGACCGTCGTTTTCCGAAGGAGGGTGCGTCAGCGCGCGCGCCTGGACTGACGTCGTGACACCGGGTGGCCGGACGATCCGCCCAGCTGCCAGGCTTGGGCAAGCCATGGAGGCCGGGGGGCTCTGGAAGGAGAAAGCGATATGTCCGAGGCACTGCCGGGCGAGCGCGTCGAGGAGAAATCCCTCGGCGAGCTGGTCGCACTGGCGTCCAGCAACGTCTCCAACCTGGTCAGGGCGGAGATGGACCTGGCCAAGCTGGAGCTGAAGGCCGACGCCAAGAAGGCCGCGCTCGGCAGCGTGATGTTCAGCATCGCCGCGCTGATCGGCGGGCTGATCGTCATCCTGCTGTCCATGGCCGCCGCATACGGGCTGGTCGCGGTCGGTATCTGGCACTGGGCGGCGTTCCTCATCGTCTCCGGCGTCTACCTGCTGCTCGCCCTCGCGCTGATCGGCATCGGGTACCTGCGCATCCGCAAGATCGACGGTGCGAAGCGGACGCGCAAGACGCTCAAGGACGACCTGACCATGCTGCGGCACCGCGGCGACTCCGACGACACCCCCGCTCTCGAGAGCTGAGCGACGCCATGGCCGCGCACGATCCGTCGCTGGTCGAGGTGGACGGCCCCTGGGCGCACCGGGCGATCAGCGCGGGCGGGACGCGCTTCCACGTCGCCGAGGCCGGCGAGGGACCGCTCGTCCTGCTGCTGCACGGCTTCCCCGAGTTCTGGTGGTCATGGCACCGGCAACTGGTGTCGCTCGCCGCGGCGGGCTACCGCGCGGCCGCGGTGGACCTGCGCGGCTACGGCGGCAGCGACAAGCCACCGCGCGGATACGACCTGGTCACGCTGGCCGGGGACGCCGCCGGACTCGTCCGCGCCCTGGGCGAGGCCAATGCGATCGTGGTCGGGCACGACTGGGGCGGGCTGCTGGCCTGGACGATGGCCGTCTACCACCCCAAGATCGTCCAGCGATTGGCCGTGGTGAGCGCACCGCATCCGCTGCGGCTGCGGCAGGCCGTCCGGGGCGACCTGCGCGGCCAGGGGTGGGCGACACGCCACACGCTCGGCTTCCAGGTGCCCATGTGGCCGGAGCGGCGCCTGGTCCGCGACGACGCGGCCATGGTGGGCCGCTTGCTGCACGAGTGGTCGGGCCCAGGTTGGCCGGACGAGCGCACCGAACGGCTCGTCCGGAGCGCGGTGCAGATTCCCGGGACGGTGCATTGCGCTCTGGAATATCACCGCTGGCTGGTCCGCTCCCAGCCCCGCCCGGACGGCATCCGGTACGCGCACCGCATGCGTACTCCCATCCAAGCGCCGACCCTCCAGTTGCACGGGGCGCTCGACACCTGCACCCTTCCCGGAAGCGCCCAAGGGTCTGGACGGTACGTCGCAGCCCCGTACCGGTGGAAGCTCATCGAAGGAGCAGGGCACTTCCCCCACGAGGAACGCCCCCACGCGTTCGACTCCCAACTCCTCGGCTGGCTCGCCGACCCTGAACCGGAACGATAGACCCGTAAGGGTGAGCCAGCCCGTAGGCCAACGTGGGTCAGCCTCCGCGTACGGTGGTGGGATGCGGGATCGGGACGAGTCCGGGCGGCCACGCAACGCGCGACCACGCGACGCGTACGGTCGTCCGCTGCCCCATGGCGCGGCCGGCATCCCGACGATGCCCGAAGACCTCGATATGGCGCCGGCAGAAGCACTCGTCGAGGCCCAGCGCCTCCTGGACGACGACAGGCCGTTCCACGCCCACGAGGTCCTCGAAGCGGTCTGGAAGGCGGCCCCGGAGGCCGAGCGGGAGTTGTGGCGCGGTCTCGCACAGGTCGCCGTAGGCATCACCCACCTGCGCCGAGGAAACACCAAGGGCGCCACGGCTCTGCTCAACCGTTCGGCGGATCGACTGGAGCCGTACAAGACCGATCCCCCGCACGGCCTTGATGTTCAAGGGATCGTGCAGCAGATCCGCGCTCTTGCCGACAGTGGTCCTAGCACGGGCCCTGTAGACCTTCGCCTCAAGCCCTTCTAGAGGGTCGGCTACAGGGCGGCCTTGAGCTCAGTCTGAGCAGCTCTGAGTCGAGACGGGGTTGGTGAGCGTCGAGCCAGTGCGCGCGTCCGCGGCGACCTCTTCGGCGGTGAGGGCATAACCGGTGGATGGTGTGTCCAGGGCGGCGGCGAAGATGACGCCATAGACGCGCCCGTCCGTGGACAACAGCGGCCCCCCGGAGTTGCCCGGCTCGACCGTCCCGCGGATGGCGTAGATCTCGCGGCTGACCTGACCACTGTGATAGATGTCCGGGCCCTTGGCGGTCTGCCGGGCGCGGATCCGCGCGGCACCCGCCCGGAACGGCTGGTTCTTCGGGAAACCGGCGATGATCGCGTTGTCGCGGACCCGGGCCGAGCCGGCGAACTTCAGCGGCGGCGCCTCCAGCCCCGGCACGTACAGGATCGCGACGTCCCGCTTCGGGTCGTACAGGACGACCCGTCCACGATCGTTGGACCCGTTCAACGACTGCACGACCGACGACCCGCGCGCGCCCGCCACGACATGCGCGTTGGTCATGATGTGCTCGGGCGCGAACACGAAACCGGTGCCCTCGATCCTGCGCTGGCACTGCGGCGCCGTGCTGACGACCTTGACGATGCTGCGCCGGACGTTCCGCAGCGCGCTGGTGTTGAGGATGGAGTCGTCCGGCGGCGGCACCTGCACCACCGACTCGCCGCCGAGGCCGTTGAAGACCTGCGGGAACTCGCTGTTCCGCACGAACCCCTCGAACGAGGAGAACCAGCCCTGCGCCTCCGTGGGCATGACGTCGTTGATGCCATTGATGATCGTGGAGCCCTTGACCTGGGTGCGCAGGGGTTTGAACTCCGACTCGTCCACCAGATGGCCGAAGAACCAGGCGACGATCAGCAGCGACAGCGCGCTGACGAAAGGGCCGCCGACCGTGTCGGCGGTGCGGGCGTTCATCCCGGTCACACGGTTGCGCAGCACGGCGCCCACCGACGACGCCATCAGCTGCCCGAACGTGGCCGCCAGGAACGCGATCACGATGGCGAGCAGCGCCTGCTGCGCCCCACCGTTCACGGCGGTGCCCGCGATCGGCGGCGCGACCAGCACTCCCACGACCCCGCCGCCGACGAACCCGACGAAGCTCAGCAGGCTGACGATGAAGCCTTGCCGGTAGCCCGAGATTCCGAACAGCACGACGAGCACGAGCAGGATCAGGTCGAGTATGTGGTCGTGCAGCACCGCTTCACCGTATAGGGCCGCGGGCCTCGCGCACGTCCCCTCGCTGTACCAGATTGTGACGTCATAGATAGCCGTCAGGTGGGATGCCAGCCGGCCACCGAACGCGCACGAGACGGGCCCGCGCCGGGCTCAGGACGAGCCCAAGCGTCTGACCTGCGGACCGTCCCGCGAAGGCCCGTTCTCAGTCCCGCGCCGCGAGGTCCAGGACCTCGCGCGGCAGATCCTCGACGCGCGCCGCGTCCCACGGAAGATCCCAGCCGCCAGCGGCCAGCACCTCGGTGAGCAGCAACCCGGTGAACCCCCACACGAGCATCTCGCGGACGCGGAAGGCGGGCCCCAGCTTGAGCCCGGACGGGTGCCGGACCGTCAGCCGGTTCGCCGGGTCGACCAGCTCGGCGATCGGCACCCGCGCCACCATCGCGACCTCCCCCGGATGCCCGGGAGCGATCTCGGACGGCTCACGCCACCACCCGGCGACGGGGGTGACCCGGTGCTCACTGCGCGACAGGTACAGCTCGGGCAGCGAGCACAGCACGTCCACACCGGACGGCTCGACGCCCGCCTCCTCCCACGCCTCCCGCAATGCCGCCGCGACGGGGCCGTCGTCCTCGGGGTCGATGCGGCCGCCGGGGAACGCCGGCTGGCCCGCATGCTTGTTGAGGGTGGCGGCCCGCTCGGTGAGCAGGACGTCCGGCCCCTCCGGCCCCTCCCCGAAGAGGATCAGCACCGCGGCGGCGCGGGCGTCCCGGGGGGGCTCGAAGAGCGGCGGCACCGACATCCGCGGTGCCTCGGCGCGGAAACGGTCGAGCCACTGCGGGTACGAGGGTGGGGTCTCGGTCACGCCTGTCCCAACTCCGATACGCTCACGTTCCTTCCCAGTCAGATATCCGTTCGGATACCTCTCGCCTTGCCGCGGTACCTTCGGATGTGGGCTCCGTTCAGGAGAACGGGCCGGTCTTCACCAGTTTGCGGGCCGTGGCCTCGTCGGTCGGCCCCTCCCCGAACGCCGGGCAAAGCCGGGCAATCGGGCAGGCGCCGCAGGCGGGACGGCGTGAATGGCAGATGCGGCGGCCGTGCCAGATGAGCCGATGCGACAGCATCGTCCAGTCCTTGCGGGGGATCAGCTCCCCGATCTCCTTCTCGACCTTGACCGGATCGGTCTCGTCCGTCCAGCCGAAACGGCGGGCGAGGCGGCCGAAATGGGTGTCGACCGTGATCCCCGGGACGTCGAAGGCGTTCCCGAGGACGACGTTGGCGGTCTTGCGCCCGACGCCCGGGAGCGTGACGAGGTCCTTCAGCCGACCCGGAACCTCGCCGCCGTAACGCTCGCTCAGGTCGTGCCCCAGCTTCATGATGTTGTTCGCCTTGGCCCGGAAGAAGCCGGTCGACTGGATCATCGTCTCCAGCTCCGCGCGGTCCGCCGCGGCATAGTCCTCGGCGGTCCGGTAACGGGCGAAGAGAGCCGGTGTGACTGCATTCACCCGCCGGTCCGTACACTGGGCGGACAGGATCGTGGCGACCAACAGCTCAAGTGGATTCGTGAAGTCCAGCTCACAGTGGGCGTCGGGATAGAGCGCGGCGAGTTCGCGGTTGATCCGCCGAGAACGGCGGACGAGTGCGAGGCGCGTCTCGTCCCGGGACCTGGTGGGCTGGCGGGGCACCGCCGCGGGGGCGGGACTACCGTTGCGAGGCACGTGGGCAAGGGTACGTGTTCGGTCCCGCGTTTCGGCGCGCCGTGACCCTACCTTCACGTACGCGGTGGGACGTACGTCACACTATGCATGTAGGTGTTCGAGGAGGAGAAGCGTGACCGACCGCGACGTGGATGTTCTCAGCAGAGCCCCGCTCTTCGAGGCCCTCGACGAGCAGGGCGCCAAGGCGCTGCGCGCCAATGTGACCGAGGTGCGGCTCGCCCGGGGCCAGACCCTCTTCAACGAGGGCGAGACGGGCGACCGCCTGTACGTCGTCCTGGAGGGCAAGATCAAACTGACCCGGACGGCGCCGGACGGCAGGGAGAACCTGCTGAGCGTGCTCGGCCCGAGCGAGATGTTCGGCGAGCTGTCGCTGTTCGATCCCCGCCCCCGGACCGCCAGCGCCATCGCGGTGACCGAGTGCCGGCTCGCCGGGCTCGGCCACGACGATCTACGTCCCTGGCTCACCGGCCACCCTGAAGTGGCCGTGCAGCTACTGCGCGCCCTCGCTCAGCGGCTGCGCAAGACCAATGACGTGATGGCCGACCTGGTGTTCACGGACGTGCCCGGGCGTGTCGCCAAGGCGCTGCTCGACCTCGCCGAACGCTTCGGGCAGCCGTCCGAGGCCGGCCTGCACGTCCACCACGACCTCACGCAGGAGGAGCTGGCGCAGCTCGTCGGCGCGTCCCGCGAGACGGTCAACAAGGCGCTCGCCGACTTCGCCCAGCGCAACTGGCTGCGGATCGAGGCGCGGGCCGTGGTGATCCTCGACATCGACCGGCTTCGCAAGCGCTCCAAATGACCGAAAGGGCCTGCACGGTCACGCCATCGGCGCCGTGATCGTGCGGCCGGCACCACAGGCGCACCCACGCCGGCATCACAGCGCACCAAGCGCCCCCCTGCACACAACCGCACCGCAGCCCCCGCGCGCCCCCGCGCGCTTGGGGGTCAGTTGCGAGTCTTGAGATAGTCCAGCTGCGACTGGACGGACCACTCCGCCGCCGGCCACAGGGACTTGTCCACATCGGCGTAGACGCGCTCCACGACCTCACGCGCGGTCGAGGCGCCCGCCGCGACGGCGGCCTCCACCTGGGCGAGACGCTCGCGACGGTGGTCGATGTAGTGGTCGAGGGCGGCCAGCGGATCGTCCAGCTTCGGTCCGTGGCCGGGCAGGATCGTGGCGGCCCCCATATCGGCGGCGAAGGTACGGAGCCGGTCCAAGGAACTCATGTAGTCACCGAGCTTGCCCTCCAGGACGGTCGTCCCGTACCCGAGGACGGTGTCGCCGGTCAGGACGGCTCCGTCGGCCGGCAGCCAGAACGTGAGCGAGTCGTCGGTGTGGCCGGGTGTCTCCATGACCCGCAGTTCCAGGCCGCCCGTGGTGATCACGTCCCCTTCGGACAGGCCCTCGTCGCCCAGCCGGTGGCGCGGGTCGAGCGCCCGCACCCTGACCCGTTCCCCGGCGAGGCCCGCGAACTTCGCGGCGCCGGCGGCGTGGTCGGGGTGGCCGTGCGTGAGCAGGACGAGGCCGACGCGGCGTCCCTGGGACGCGACGATGTCCACGACGCGGCGCAGGTGCCTGCCGTCCTTCGGGCCGGGGTCGACGACCACGACCTCCTCGGCGCCGGGCTCACCGATGATCCAGGTGTTCGTCCCGTCCAGCGTCATCGCGGACGGATTCGGGGCAAGCACGCAGGTGGCCCGTTCCGTCCCCATCCCGTCGATATCGCTCATCTCACCCATCCTGCCCGAGGTTCGATCAGGGTGACGGACCGGGTTCCAGCCCCAGCGCTCCATGTGACGCAACGCCGACGTGCCAGCGAGCCGCCACACCACGGCCCTGGACATCACGGCCCTGGACATCACGATTCTGGACATCACGACCCTGGACACTGCGGCCCTGGACAGCGGCATCCTCCGGCGCGACGTCATGACAGGGTCACCTCGGTGTCATCCCGGCGCGTAGTGCTGCTCGATGCCTTCGGGCAGGACGAGATACGCCTCACCGTCGATGATCTCCGCCGTGGGCTCATAGACGATGATCTCCCGTGGCGCCGCGAGGACGTCCGCGACCGTCTCGAACGCGGCCAGTTCGGAGAGCGTCGCCACGGTCGGCGGCAGCATGAACCAGTCCCCTCTGCGTCCCCGCTCGGCGGCCTCGGCCGGACGCACCCACGCCACCTGGTCAGCCTCGGTGCTGACATCTCCGGCACGCTGTCCTTCTGGGATCGCTGCAACGAAGAACCGCGTGTCATAGCGTTTCGGCTCGACCGCGGGCGTGACCCAGTGCGTCCAAGGTCTGAGCAAGTCAGAGCGTAGGACGAGACCACGCCGGTCGAGGAACTCACCGAACGACTGAGAACGATCCAGGAGAGCCCGACGGTCGGCTTCCCAGTCGTCCCCTCGCGTGTCGCCCACCACGGACGATCCCGTCGGACCCGCCAGCAGGACGAGGCTCTCCTCGAACGTCTCTCGGACGGCCGCACACACCAGCTCGCGGGCGAGCGTCTCGTCCGCGTTGAACGCCGCACCCCACTCGGCGGGCGACGGCCCCGACCAGGCAAGCGCCGCCTCCCCGTCGCGCGAATCCACCGCTCCACCGGGGAAGACATACGCGCCCGGCGCGAACGTCATCGAGCGGACCCGCCGCAGCATGAACGCCTGGAGCCCGTGCTCTGCATGATCACGGAGCACCACCACCGTCGCCGCGTGCCGGGCCGGAGCCGGTTCCGCCCGTCCGGCGAGGACATCCTCGACCCTCGTCCGCAGCTCCGCCGGGAGCTTCAGCCCGTTCATCGCCGTCCGGTAGTGATCGGGCACCGCATGATCCTCATGGCGTGTCATTCGGACATACCGAACGGCATTCCGTCAAGCCCGGCGGTGTTCAGGCGACCTCGGCGATGACCTCGACCTCCACCACCGCGTCGCGCGGCAGAACGGCCACGCCCACGGCGCTCCTCGCGTGCCGGCCCGCGTCGCCGAACACCTCGCCCAGCAGGTCGCTCGCCCCGTTGATCACCTGTGGCTGCCCGTGAAAGTCGGGGGAGCTGGCGACGAACCCGACGACCTTGACGATCCGCGCGATCCTGGACAGCTCTCCCACTTCCGCCTTCAGGGCGGCGATCGCGTTGAGCGCGCAGATCCTGGCCTGCTCGGTCGCCTGTTCGGCGGTGACGTCCACGCCCACCTTGCCGGTCAAGGTCAGTTCACCCTTGACGATCGGAACCTGTCCGGCCGTGTAGACGAGCGAGCCCGTCCGCGCCGTGGGGAGGTAGGACGCCAGCGGCGCGACGACCTCCGGCAGTTCGAGTCCGAGTTCGCCGATCCGCTCCTCGGGCGTACTCATGGGCCACTCCCCTCACAGCCGACGCGGGCCCGACGGCCCGCCCACCGATCAAGCTTCGCACAGCGCCGACGGGACGGGCACCGCCCGCGGCGAGCCACGTTCGCACGTCCGCCGGTACTGTCGCGATGGTTCAGGACTGGACTTCGCGCTTGAAGTACGCCACAAGGTTCTCCGGGTTCGGCCCCGGCAGGACGGTGACGAGTTCCCACCCGTCTTGGCCCCAGTTGTCAAGGATCTGCTTGGTCGCATGCACCAGCAGCGGAACGGTCGCGTACTCCCACTTCGTCATGGCCATCACCCTAGCGATCTGCCTGCCTCCCGCCGTTCCGAACCCGCCCTCTCGTCCGACGATCAGGTCTGCTCGGCGCGGAGCATGATGCGGCGGAGCAGATCGGACAGTGTGCGGCGCTCATCGGCGTCCAGGGCCCCGAGGGTGCGGTACTCCTCGTGGCCGACGCCGCCCATCGCGCGGAGCCAGGTCGCCCGTCCCTCGTCGGTCAGCTCGACGATGACGCGGCGCCGGTCGGTGGCCGACGGCGTCCGGCGGACGAATCCGCGGCGCTCCAGCGCGTCCAGCCGTCCGGTGATCGAGTTCGGTGCCATGCCCAGATCCGCCGCGAGCTCCGAGGGCGTGGCGTGCCCGTGCCGTCCCGCCAGACCGTGCAACGTGTCGTACTCGTGCCGCTGCAGATCGACTTCCACCAGCGACCGCTCGCGGACGCGTTTCAGGTGCTCCACGAAGAAGGCCATCCGCGTCACGGCCCCCTCGATATCGGGATCGAGGTCGGGCAGGATCGGCAACCACCGCGCGACGTGCCCGTCCGTCCGATCGCGCGATGCCTCGCCCGCCTCCACCGGCTCGCCCGCTCGCGACGCGGCGCCGTGTTCGGCGCGACGGTTCAGGTCCTCTCTCCGGCCCATGCACGGATCGTAGGCCCCACGCCGCGAACCGGCCCCATGCTGCTAGGGCGGGGAGTCGCTGAGCAGGCGGGAGTGGCCGAGTCAGCGCAGGACGGCCAGCCGGCCGCCGAGCCCGATGAGATGCCGCCGGTGGCAGTGTCGATGCGGCGATGGGCCCTCCGCCTGCGGCGCGGCCATCCCCCGATCCGCCCGGCCAGCACGCCACCGCGACGTGGACGGCTGCGGGGACTCAGTCCTGCTCGGGCGTGCTGCCGCGATCACCCGCGTCCTTGCCGTCGGTACCGAGCCCTTGAGCGGCTGGGTCTTCGCCGCCGGAGATCCCGCGCGGGTGGTCATCGGCTGGGCCGGACACCTCCTGCGGGCGCTCGGCCTTGTCCAGGCCATGGTGCTGCTTGGGCTCGTCCAGTCCGATGACCGGCGGGACGTCCTCGGCGGACTCCAGCGTGGACGGCTGCTCCGCCGCCTTGGCCAGTTCCTCTTCCGCCCTGGCGAGCCGCTCACCGAGATCCCGCCTGGTCTCGCCGCCTTCGCCGGACGGTGCGGAGCCGCCGCCTGCCGCACGGTCGAAGAAGCGGAGGATCTCCACCGGTAGCGGCATGACCAGCGTGCTGTTCTTCTCGGCGGACACCTCGACCACCGTCTGCAGCAGGCGCAGCTGGAGGGCGGCCGGGTCCTGCGACATGATCTCCGCGGCCGCCGCGAGACGCTTGGACGCCTGGAACTCGCCGTCCGCGGTGATGATGCGGGCACGGCGCTCGCGCTCGGCCTCCGCCTGACGGGCCATCGACCGCTTCATGCCCTCGGGCAGCGACACGTCCTTGATCTCGACCCGCTCGATCAGCAACCCCCACGGATCCTGGGTGATCTCGTCGATGATCCCGCGCAGCCGGGTGTTGATCTTCTCGCGCTCGCCGAGCAGCTCCTGCATGTCGGCCTGCCCGATGACGGACCGCAGCGACGTCTGCGCCACCTGCGAGACCGCGTAACCGTAGTTCTGGACGTTGACGATCGCCTTCACCGGGTCGACCACCCGGAAATAGACGACCGCGTCGACCCGGACGCTCACGTTGTCCTGCGTGATGCCCTCCTGGGCGGGCACCCCCATCGTGACCGTCTGCTGGTTGACCTTCTGCATTCGTTCAGCGATCGGCAAAATCACGGTCAGACCGGGGCTTCGGACAGCGCCCGGACGCAACTCGCCGCCGCGCTGCACCTGGCCGAACCGGAACACGATCCCGTGCTCGAACTGCTGCACGACGCGAAGGGACGACGCCAAGGTGAGCAGGCCGCCCACCACGACGATGAGCAAGATGACTAGGGCCACCGCTTCCATCACGGGCACCTTTCTCGCGTGGACAGCCTGAACCCCCCGAGGCTCAGACGCACCCGGCTCACAGGCCGGTTTCACATTTCCAGCTAACCTCGCGAGCACGCCGGAAACAACGCCATCACGGTCTGGGACGGCACCGTGTCAGGGATCACTTTCAGCAGCGAGGACGGCCGCTAAAGTCCTTGCCGAGTGAACGATATGGTCGATCAGGTGAGCGCGAGAGACATCGACTGGGACGGCGTGCGCCTGCACGTGGTCACCGGCAAGGGCGGCACCGGCAAGACGACCGTCGCTGCCGCACTCGCCCTGGCCCTGGCCGCCGGCGGCCGCAAGGTCCTGCTGGTCGAGGTCGAAGGGCGGCAGGGCATCGCCCAGCTCTTCGACTGTCCACCCCTGCCCTACGAGGAGCGCCGGGTGGCCGTCGCACCGGACGGCGGGGACGTCTACGCCCTGGCCGTCGACACCGAAGAGGCGCTCATGGAGTACCTCGAAATGTTCTACAGCCTCAAGCGCGCCGGGAAAGCGATGTCCAAGCTCGGCATCGTCGACTTCGTGACGACCATCGCCCCGGGCCTGCGCGACGTGATCCTCACCGGCAAGACCAGCGAGTCAGTCCGGCGCAAGAAGAAGGACGGCTCCTTCATCTACGACGCCGTGGTCATGGACGCCCCGCCCACCGGCCGCATCACCAAGTTCCTGAACGTCAACGATGAAGTATCCGGACTCGCGAAGGTTGGACCGGTCCGGAACCATGCCGACACCGTGATGAAGGTGTTGCGCAGCCCCGAGACGGCCGTGCATTTCGTCACGCTCCTGGAGGAGATGCCCGTCCAGGAGACGATGGACGGCATACATGACCTCACCGAGGTCGGCCTGCCGATCGGCGGAGTGATCGTCAATATGGAGCATCCTCCCGTCCTGGACGAGGACGACCTCGCCGCTGCCGCCGCGGGCACCCTGGACACCGACGAGATCCTGCGCGGCGTCAAGGCGGCCGGCCTCGAACACGACGCCGAGCCCATCGCGGCCGTCCTCGCCGCGGAGGCCGTCGAGCACGCTCGCCGCACGGCCCTGCAACGTCGCGAGAAGGAACGCCTGGAATCGATCGACCGGCCCCGCTACACGCTGCCCCTCCTCTCCGACGGCATGGACCTCGCCGGCCTGTACGATCTGGCCGCCGCTCTCCGCGATCAAGGTGCCGCATGAGACGCTCCGAGCCGATGATCCGACGCCCTCGACGGGGCCGCCCGCCAGGCGGCGTCGCCGACCCGTCGGCGTCGCGCGGGCGCATGGCCTCCGTGGTGGTCACGCCTGCCGGAGCCGCGTCCCGAACGGGGGAAACGATCCGATGAGCCCGACCGGCAAGACCCCGCCCGTCCTGGACGTGGACGCGCTGCTGGACGATCCGCGCACGAAGATCATCGTGTGCTGCGGCTCCGGCGGAGTGGGCAAGACCACCACCGCCGCCGCCCTCGGTGTCCGGGCCGCCGAGCGGGGACGCGACGTGGTCGTCCTGACGGTGGACCCCGCCCGCCGGCTCGCCCAGTCGATGGGCCTCTCCGAACTCGACAACAACCCGCGCAAGATCGACGTCGAGGGCGACGGCGAACTACACGCGATGATGCTCGACATGAAGCGCACCTTCGACGAGATCGTCGAAGCGCACGCCGACCCGGACCGGGCCAAGCAGATCCTCGCGAACCCCTTCTACCAGTCGCTGTCCTCCAGCCTTTCCGGCACCCAGGAGTACATGGCCATGGAGAAGCTCGGTCAGCTGCACCGCTCCGGCGCCTGGGACCTGATCATCGTCGACACCCCGCCGTCGAGGAACGCGCTGGACTTCCTGGACGCACCCGAACGGATGGGCCGTTTCCTCGACGGCCGCTTCATGAAGATCCTCGCCGCACCGGCCAAGACCGGCGGCCGCTTCGGCGTCAAGGTCATCAGCGCCGGGTTCGGCGTGTTCACCGGTGTCATCAACAAGATCCTCGGCGTCCAGCTGCTCCGGGACGTGCAGACCTTCGTCGCGGCCTTCGACACGATGTTCGGCGGGTTCCGGGAGCGCGCCGAGAAGACGTTCAAGTTGCTGCAGACGCCCGGCACCGCATTCCTCGTCGTGGCCGCTCCCGAGCCGGACGCGCTGCGCGAGGCGTCCTACTTCGTGGAACGGCTCGCCGAGGAACGCATGCCGCTCGCCGGGCTGGTCGTCAACCGCGTCCACGAGTCCGCGGCCGAAAGCCCGTCCGCGGCCCGCAGCCAGGCCGCGGCCGAGACACTGGAGGAGCGCGGCGAGCACATCCTGACCGCCGCCCTGCTTCGCCTGCACACCGACCGCATGCAGCTGGCCGCCCGCGAGCAACGCCTCCGCGACCACTTCGCGTCCACGCACCCGACCGTCCCGGTCACCGCCGTGCCGGCGCAAGCCGAAGACATCCACGACCTTGAGGGCCTACGCCGGGTAGGCGAGGACCTGGCCGCTCCGTCCGCCCCAACCGCTGCCGCCTGATTTCACGTTCCGTCAGACCCCCGGTCACGGTCGCCACGTAACGTCGCAATGCCACCGAAACAGTCCTACAAAGCACCCTTGTCAAGCGTTGACCTGCGATAATGCGCGTCACTGACGCTGATCAGGGTGAGACTTCACGACACGGCCACGATGTTCATCTGATCGCCAAAGTACCGGCCGCAGGAAAGGCCCTTGGCGTCAGACCAAGAAATGTGCCGTCATGTGACAATTTGTCCGTGATACCCAGTTGAGCCGATGGTCGTCCGACGATCCGGGGACGCCGAAGCCACTGGAACGGCACCGACATCGTCCGGGCACCGCGGCAGGCCCGCACCTGGAACGGTGCAGGCCCGCGACCGCGTTTCCGCAGACCGTACCGGCCGCATTCGATCTCGACCGGACGGAGCCGACAGACCTGACCATGGCGGCTGCCTGGGCAGCGGCACACGGACAGGGAGAACCGTCCGAGCATGTCCACGCCCGGACGTCCCACCTCGAACAAGACGGTCGACCAGCCGACCAGACCGGCCCCACCTGCGGAGCCCGGACTAGGCCGACACTGCATGGCCTGACCACCGTAAAAACCGACCACCTGGACGATTCGACCACCGGACGGGTCGACCGCCTCACCGGGTCAGCTGGCGACGAGCTCTTCCTCGTCGACATCCACCGACCGCTCGTACTCGTCCTTCGCGGTCTCCAGCAGCTCGCGCCACGATTGCACGTCCGGCCGCCGACGCAGGAGCGCGCGGCGCTCCCGCTCGGTCATCCCGCCCCACACGCCGAACTCGATCCTGTTGTCGAGGGCGTCGGCGAGACACTCCGTGCGCACGGGGCAGCCGCGACAGATGAGCTTGGCTCGGTTCTGCGCCGCTCCCTGCACGAACAGGGCGTCCGGATCCGCGTTACGGCAGGCGGCGCGGGCGGTCCAATCCGTGATCCACATCTTGGCCCCACTCCCCTAGGGTCTGTGTCGATTTGCGCTCCTTGGCCGGACGGGCGCGGACGTCAGGCCGCCAAACGAAAGCCGTGGGGAAGAACTTACGGAAGCGAGGGACGATTCAACAGTCCCCGATGGGCCCATTCTCGATATAGCCCACCGGGGCCATACCGCCGGAACGGACTAGTTACCTGTAGTTGACGCGCCAGACATGGCGCAGGTTGTCACGACGGGGACAGAACGGACGGACCGGCGCCGATCGATGCGACCAGGGGGGACCTGTCCCGATTGCACTGGTCGTCCCGCGTACTCTAGATCCCGTGCCCGATGCGAAAACAGATCGAGGTAAGGCCCTCTCCACGCTGGTCCGGCTGCTGGGAGCGGGCGTCGTCGCGGGCGTCCTGGTCGCGTTCATCGCGTTGCCCGGCGTCGGCAGCGCGGGACTGACCGCCCGCGACGCCGCGAACAACTTCGAGGACATGGACAGTCAGCTCAGGACGACACCACCGTCCGAGAAGACGGTGATGTACGACGCCGCGGGCAAGCCGGTCGCCACGTTCTTCGACAAGTACCGCGAGTCCGTCCGCCTCGACCAGGTCGCCCCCATCATGCGGACGGCGATGGTCGACATCGAGGACTCGCGTTTCTACGAGCACGGCGCGCTCGACCTCAAGGGCACCATCCGCGCGCTGGCGTCCAACGTCGAGTCCGACCAGACGCAGGGCGGCTCGACTCTGACGCAGCAGTACGTGAAGAACCTCCTGGTCGACAGCGCCAAGACGCAGGAGGAGTACCGCGAGGTCACCGCGCCGACCGTCGCCCGCAAGCTCCGCGAGCTGCGCTACGCGCTCGACATCGAGCAGCGCTTGACCAAGGACCAGATCCTTGAGGGCTACATGAATGTGGCCTACTTCAGCGCCGGCGCCTACGGCGTGCAGGCCGCGTCCAAGCGCTACTTCAGCAAGCCGGCGTCCAAGCTGAACCTGGGCGAGGCCGCACTGCTCGCGGGCATCACCCAGAACCCCACCGCGTACGACCCCATTCGGAACCCGAAGGACGCGCGGAAGCGGCGCGACACCGTCCTGAACCGGATGGTGGAGCTCAAGCACATCACCAAGGCGCAGGCCGACCAGGAGGCCGCCAAGCCGATCCTGCTGAACCGCACCGACCCGGTCGGCGGTTGTGAGTCCAGCAAGGCGCCGTACTTCTGCGAGTACGTGAAGTACGACATGCTCAACATCCTGTCGAACGGCAAGTACTGGGAGATGAAGCCCAAGCAGCGGCAGGACGTCGTCAACAAGCTCAACCGCGGCGGCTACACGATCCGCACCACACTGGACATGGACGACCAGCGCGCGGTCGACCAGTCCCTGCGCGGGCACGTCCCGCCGGGCGGCAACCGCGTCGGCGCCGAGGCGATGGTCGAGCCCGGCACGGGCAAGGTCCGCGCCATCGGACTGAGCAAGCGGTTCGGCGCGGGCAAGGGCCGCACCACCATCAACCTTCCGGCGGACGCCCTGCACGGCGGCGGCAACGGAGTGTCGGCGGGGTCGACGTTCAAGGTCTTCACGCTGGCGGCGGCGCTCAACCAGGGCATCCAGGTCAGCACCACCATCAACTCCCCGCAGACGACGAGCGTCAACGGCTTCGCGCCCTGCAAGTACACCGGGAACTACCAGGGCAAGAAGTACGACAACGACATGGCCGGCGGCGGCAACTGGACGTTGTCCAACGCAGGCGACAGCGAGGCCGGCAACTTCAACCTCAAGTCGGCGACCTGGCACTCGGTCAACACCTTCTATGCCCAGCTGGAGAAGCGCGTCGGCGTCTGCAACGCCGTCAAGATGGCCGAGAAGTTCGGCATGAAGCAGGGCAACGGCAACGCCCTGTACCCGGCCCCGTCCCAGGTCCTCGGCACCAACGACATCGACATGGTGCACCTCGCCGCCGCCTACGCCGGCTTCGCCGCCCGCGGCAGGTACTGCGCGCCGCTCTCGGTGACCGAGGTGATCGACTCTGACGGCAAGAAGGTCAAGCTGCCCAAACAGGACTGTCACCAGGCAGTGGACGAGGCGGTCGCGGACAAGGTGAACTCGATCCTCCAGGGCGTCCTCACCAAGGGCACCGCGGCGGGCCGCGGCATCGGGCGTCCGGCCGCCGGGAAGACCGGCACCTGCGAGGAGTTCACCTGCGCGGTCTTCGCCGGCTTCACCCCGACCCTCGCCGCCGCCACCGCCTACTGGGACTTCCGCGGTCCCTGGCAGTACAAGGTCTACGGCGTCTACGGCGCTGACATCCCCGGCGGAATGTGGCAGCAGAGCATGCGCAACGCGCTGGCCGGGACGCCCGCGCCGAGCTTCAACACCCCGTCCCGCGACTTCGGTGACACCACCCCCGTCCCGAAGCTCAAGGGCGACACGGTCGCCGCCGCGAGCGCCAAGCTCAGGGACGCCGACCTCAAGGTCAAGGTCGCCTCCGGTTCCGTCGACTCCGACCAGCCGAAGGGCACGGTGGTCTCCACCTCGCCGGACGCCGGCACCGAGGTCCCGCCGGGAACCACCGTCATCCTCTACGTGAGCTCCGGCCGCAAGAAGGACGGCGGGCAGGGTCGGCCGGGCGACGGCTGGCCTCCCTGGGAGAACTGAAGAAGGGCCCGGCATCTGCCGGGCCCTTCTCCGTTCCAGGGGTCATGTCGATGAAGAGCGGAACCGCGCAGTCACCAAGCCGAGGGGGCTCTTTTCGGCTGCCCTACGGTCCGACACTCGGCCGGACGCACCCGCACGGAAAGACGATCAGGTGGCGAGTTGGCGCTTGACCTCCGCCGCGACGCGTCCGCCCTCGGCACGTCCTGCGACCTTCGGGTTGACGACCTTCATGACCTGGCCCATCGCACGCGGACCCGCGGCACCCGAGGCGGCGATCGCGTCCGCCACCAGCGCGGTCAGTTCCTCATCGCCCAGCTGCGCCGGCAGGTACTCCTCCAGGACGGCGCCCTCGTCCCGCTCCGCCTGCGCCTGCTCCGCCCGTCCCGCGTCACCGAACGCCGTGGCGGCCTCCCGGCGCTTCTTCGCCTCCCGGGTGAGCACCTTGACGACCTCGTCGTCCGAGAGCTCGCGCGCTTGCCTGCCCGCGACCTCCTCGTTCTTCACCGCGGTGAGGGCCATCCGCAGGGTGCGGGTGCGCACCTCGTCGCGGGCCTTCATCGCGACCGACAGATCGGTCTCCAGTCTCGCCTTCAGGGCACTCATGGTCACATCATGCCCGTCCCAGCCCACTTGCCTCATCAGCATTACCGTGGGGTGCCCGTGTCTGGAAGCATGGAGTCCTGGGAAGGGAGAACCGTGCGAAAGATCTACGCCGTGCCCCTGGGCCTCCTGGGCGCGGGCGCCGCGACCTTCGGGTACGCCTCGGTGATCGAGCGGAACTGGTTCCGCCTCCGCCGCTTCGATGTGCCGGTGCTGCCGCCCGGCCGTCCATCGGTGAAGATCCTTCACATCTCCGACGCACACCTGACGCCCGGCCGCGCACGCCTGATCCGCTGGGTCCGATCCCTGGACGCGCTGGAACCCGATCTGGTGGTGAACACCGGCGACTCCATCTCGCACCGCGACGCGATCGGCCCCTTCCTGGAGGCGCTGGGCCCGCTCCTCGACCGTCCGGGCGTCTTCGTGTACGGGTCCAACGACCTTTACTCGCCCGTCTTCAAGAACCCCCTCCGCTACATCTGGCGGACGAGCAAGTCCGACTACAAGCGCAACCCCCGCGAACCCGACCTTCCGTACCGCGAGCTCGGTTCGTCCCTCCAGGCCGCCGGCTGGCTCGACCTCGACAACCGCATCGGCCGCCTCAAAGTGGGCGAACTCGACGTCGAGTTCGGCGGCATCGACGACTCCCACATCAACCGCGACCGCTACGACAAGGTCGCAGGCCCGGTCGACCCCCAGGCCGACGTCCACCTGGGGGTCATGCACTCCCCAGAGCCCCGCAACCTGGACCGCTTCGCCGCCGACGGCTACGACCTCCTCCTCGCCGGCCATACCCATGGCGGCCAGGTCTGTGTCCCCTTCTACGGCGCCCTCGCCACGAACTGCGGCATCGACCGTCCCCGCGTCAAGGGCCTCCACCGGCACCAGGGCTCCTGGCTGCACGTCTCCGCGGGCCTCGGCACGTCCCCGATGGCCCCCATGCGCTTCTGCTGCCCGCCCGAGGCATCCCTCCTCACCCTCGTCCCCCGCTGATGGATCTCCGCGAACGCTGGAAGACCGACCGTCTTCCAGCGGCGATGTACGACTACGCCGTCCAGAACGGCCCCATCTCCCACATCGGCGCCCGCCTGCTCTGGGGCTATGACATCAGCCACCTCCGACAGAACATCGAGGCACAGGACCCCGACGCCCTCACCCTCGACATCCCCTGCGGTGGCGGTATAGCCATCCAGGACAACCCCCGCCACGTGGCCGCCGATCTCTCCCGCACCATGCTCGACCGAGCCCGGGGCCGTGGCGCCGCCCTCGTCCAGACGGACATCAACAAGCTCCCCTTCCCCTCGTCCACCTTCGACCTCTGCGTCACCTACAACGGCCTCCACTGCCTCCCAGACCCCGAGAACGCGATCCGCGAGCTCTCCCGCGTCCTGCGCCCCGGCGGCACCCTCCGCGGCACCACCATCGTCCGAGGCGCCGGACGCGACCGCGTGATCACCGCCCTGCGGCGCCTCAACCTCTTCGGCCCCACCGGCACCAGATCCGACCTGCGCCGCTGGCTCACGTCCGCCGGCCTCACCGACGTCCACCTCACCCCGAGCGGCGCCGTGACCGGCTTCACCGCCCGCAAGCCGGCCGATAATGAGGACGCACCACCCCCGACCATCCGCTAAGGTGGTCTAGGCGCCGGGAGGCACGTACGACTCCCGGGCAGCCACCACCGGGGTGTAGCGCAGCTTGGCAGCGCGCTTCGTTCGGGACGAAGAGGTCGTGGGTTCAAATCCCGCCACCCCGACGCTGGCGAAAGCCCCCTTCCGATCATGGGAGGGGGCTTTTTCGTGGCCGTACAGCAGTGAAATACAGCAACGGCTACACCTCAGATCGCGCCGACGGCATCAGTGGCGAGGGCGACGCCCTCCCACACAGGAGCCCGACGACCATGGATCACGTCCCGGCTGCAAAGGAACCCGGACGAACCCAGCTGAATGCTGCTGGGCTTCAGGGAAGCCAAAGGCGGATCAATGCCCGACACTAGTCATATCGGTCATAACATGCCCGTATGGATCTGTCGCCGATCACACGCGAGGCGGTCTTGGACGCGATGGCCGAGTGTGATCACGTCGGCCGCGACCGCTTCCTTGAGCGATACGGCTTCGAGCGAGCCCGCCAATACTTCCTCTATCACGACGGTGTCCACTACGACTCCAAGGCCATCATCGGGGTGGCATACCGCTACGTGACAGGGCGTCCTCTAGCTGCCGGTCAGTTCTCTGGTGGGCAACGAACGGTCGGTCGACTCCTCGAACACTTGGACTTCAAGGTGGTCACTGACGAGCCGCCCTTGCCTCAGCAACGTCTCCTTGCCCTTCTCGGAACGCTACGCGTCGCCAACACCCCGGACGGCCCCGCTCGACACCAGCCCATAACCCTTCTTTGGGCTCTGGGGCGGGCGGCCCACCACCGTCCGCGACTGGTTACCTGGGAAGACGCCCACCCTGAGCTACGCAGTCTCATGCGCGAGTACGGCCAGCCCAGCTCGAAGGCGACGCCGGAGTTCCCCCTTATCGCACTCGCTCGCACGAACCTGTGGGAACTACGAGGCCATGTTGGGCCGGTCCCAGCAGCACACGGCAAACCGATCAGCTGGCTTGAAGAGCAGCATCCATCATTCGGCCTTACCGCCTGGGCCTACGAGCTCGTCGTATCCGACCCCTCCACGCGCGCAGAAGCCGTCGACACACTCGACGGACTCTTCTTCGACGGCAGGATCCCTGACGGACTGCTGAAGGAAGTCGGCCTGCGCCGAGCAGACGACACTAATATGACGCGTCCTCACGGAACGAGTGCACTGGAGACGTACCTGCGCCTCTGTGGAGAGATCGAGGCTGCCGAGGCACGTGGCGACCACGATCGCATGAGGCACACTGCCCGCGACCAGCCCGTACGCTCGCCAGCCGCAGTCAAGGCCGTCTTGGTTCGAAGTGCCGGACGCTGCGAAAATCCGACCTGCACTGGTCAGCCGCAAGACGTCACCAAGAACGGCGGTCCGATTCTCGAGGTCGATCATGTCCAGGGCCGGGCGATCTGGGGCCGTGACCACCCGATCCAAATGATTGCTCTCTGTCCAAACTGCCACGCCATCAAAACCAGAGGGCGAACGGCTGAGCAGCTTACAGAACTCCTCCGGCTGGAAGCCCGATCGAGACACAGCGCTTGGTTGTCGCGCACCTGAGTTGCCGGGCCGGCCTCCAAATTCGAAGCGACCGTCAGCAAACTGTTCACCACCAAGCCACGGGGCCGCCGATCAGGCCTACACCCCTGTCACGAACCTTCGACCTTCGAGCGAGGCTCTTGTTCCCAGATCGCTCCTTGGAAAGGTCGGCATCATGGTCGAGGGGCTGGCCGCCTTCGGCCCTTCTTCCGGCTGACGGCCTGGTCCATCTGGCAAAAGCCTTGCTCGGCTGCTTGAGTGGGCACCCAGTTGGACGTGATGGCCGAAGGAGTTCAAGGCATGGCAACAGGGGCTCTCGACGGACCGGTTCCGGCATCAGCCGGGCATGGGCAGCGAATCCTTGGCCTCCTGGACAAGGCCATCGAAGTTCAGAGCCCATTGGTGCGCAAGAACATCGCCCGGGCTCGCCGGCGGAACCCAGAGGCGACACCAGCAGAGGTAATCCGCAATCTGGAGCGGATGTACATCAGCGCCTTGACCGGAACGGGTGCTGCCGTTGGAGGGACTGCAGCCGCGCCTGGAGTCGGCACGGGAGTCGCACTGGCACTGTCGGCAGGCGAGACTCTCTCAACCCTTGAGCTGAGTGCCCTCTTCGCTCTCTCGATCGCCGAAGTCCACGGAGTCCCCATCGACGAGCTCGAGCGCCGCCGAACGATCGTGATGGGCATCATGCTCGGCGGGTCGGGCTCCGCCACCATCTCCAAGGTCGCCGAGCGTACGGGGCAACACTGGGGACGTCAGGTCGTCTCCAAGGTGCCGGTCGAGACGTTGCGTCAGATCAACAAGATCTTGGGGAAAAACTTCGTCACCAAGTACGGGACCAAGCAGGGAATCATCGTTCTCGGTCGAGTGGCACCTTTCGGTATCGGGGCTGTGATCGGTGGTGGCGCCAACGCTGCCATGGCCACCCTGGCTGTCAGGGCCGGTCGTCGCGCATTCGGCCCACCCCCGACGGCGTGGCAGAGCTGACGGACAGCTAGGAGGACCGGGTAGCCGGCCCTCGTTACAGCTTCGCCCCTCTATCGAGCGCTTTAGCGGTTACGGGTTTTGGCGTGCGCTTCTAGGGCGGTCTCGGCGCCATCGGGAAGAGTGCGCAGGTAACCCTCGGCGGCGGCACAAGCCTTACAGGGGGATTGCTTCACTGAGAGGTATCCATTTTATTGAGAGCGTCAACGATTTCGTGTATTTGATTTCTAAAGCGCCGAAGGGCGTCGGGGTTGTCGGGGAAGACACGCTGTTCGTCCTCGTCAACGAAGCCGTTGTGCGCAAACCTGCCGGCACCCCAGATGATGATCCATGCCAACATTCGTAGATCCAGGTCGGCGGCGATCCCCTCCCACGGATTTGTTGTCAAGATCTTCATCAATGGCGCAGGGTAGTCTCGTGGAGAGAGGTGTATGTCGGCAGCATCTCCGAGGCCTCGCTGGTCCCACAATGCAGGCAGCTCCGGGTGCGCCACGATGAAATCCAAGAATGCGTCCACCGCACTGTGGATTCCTTCGATCGAGTTGGAACTCTTCTTGATCGCCGCAACGATCTGCGTTGTCTCGATGTGGTGCAGCCTCGCGAACACCTGCCGATAGATCTGCTCCTTCTCGGTCTGCCCAAGGACGGCGAGGTCCACTTCGGCGACCTCGCTGATCATTTTTACGGTCGTCAGATCATAGCCGATCTGGGAGAAGAGCTTTTCTGCTGCGTCCAGAATTCTCTCGTCAATATCGAACCTGGGAGTCATGAAATAATCACACCCGAACAGTCTTCCGTTGCCTCAGTCAGGTCCCTACTGTCCTCTATCCCTCCATCGCCGACTGAAGACCAAGGAGGAGTAAATACGGGCCGCTACGGACTGTCCGGACGGACACGTCAAGCCCTGTCACCCGGTGGGCAGTCGGCCGCGAGACGGAGCTGACGATGCCACGCTCAGGGACGCAGAAGTTGCCGGATCCGTGCGGCCTCTCGGGTGAGGTGGTCGCGCTCGGGCAGGCTGGTGGCGGCGCGGGAGGCTTCGGCATACAGTTCGGCGGCGCGTTCGAGGTCGCCGGCGCGTTCGTGCAGGTAGGCCGTGGCCGCGGTGTAGCGGGGCAGGTCGGGGCTCACGTGGGCCAGCGCCGCCAGGCCGGCCCTTGGTCCGTCGGCCTCCCCGACCGCTACGGCGCGGTTGAGCCGTACCACCGGGCTGTCGGTGAGGGCCAACAGTTCGTCGTACCACTCCACGATCTGCGTCCAGTCGGTCTCGGCGGCGGTCGGGGCGTCGGCGTGCAGGGCGGCGATCGCGGCCTGTGCCTGGTATTCGCCCAGCCGGTCGCGGGCCAGCGCCGCTTGCAGGATCGCCACCCCTTGGGTGATCAGGCCGGTGTCCCAACGCGACCGGTCCTGTTCACCCAGCGGTATCAGGCGATTTCCCAGGCCTGTGCGGGAGGCGCGGCGCGCATGGTGCAGCAACATGAGCGCGAGCAGTCCCGCGACCTCGGGCTCGTCGGTCAACGCGGCGAGTTGGCGGGTGAGGCGGATCGCCTCGGCCGCGAGGTCGAGATCTCCGCCGTACCCCTCGTTGAAGACCAGGTAGAGCACGCGCAGCACCGTCCCCAGATCGCCGGGCCGGTCGAGCGGCTGCCCCGCGAGACGGCGTTTGGCCCGGCTGATCCGCTGCGCCATCGTCGCCTCGGGGACCAGGTAGGCCGCCGCGATCTGCCGAGTGGTCAGGCCACCGACCGCGCGCAACGTCAAGGCGACGGCCGAGGCCGGCGGTATGGCGGGATGCGCACACAGGAAGTACAACCGCAGCGTGTCGTCGGTGGCCGGCGCCGGACCGGCAGGAGGCTCGATCTGGACGGCGAGTTCCCGCCCTCGCCGCGACGTCTCGGCGCGGGTGGCGTCGAGGAACTTGCGCCATGCGGCCGCGACGAGCCATGCCTTCGGATCGCGCGGTGGGTCGTCCGGCCAGGTGTCCAGCGCCCGGATCAGGGCCTCCTGCACGGCGTCCTCGGCCGACGCGAAGTCGGCTCCGCGCCGGACGAGGACACCGATCACCGCAGGCACCAGCTCCCGCAGTAGCGATTGGTTCACTCCGTGACCGTGGGCGACTCGCCGTAGAACGGCCGGACCTCAAGCCACTCGTGGACGGGCTTGCCGCCGGCGCCGGGAGCGGCCGACAACTCCGCGGCCAGTTCGACCGCGCGATCCCAGGACTCCACGTCGATGACGTACCAGCCGGCGATGAGGTCCTTGGTCTCGGCGAACGGACCATCGGTCACGGGCGGGCGGCCCTCCCCGTCGTATCGGACAAACGTCCCTTCGGGCGCCAGTGCCTGGGTCTCGACGAACTCACCCGTCTCCTCCAGACGGGCCGCGAAGTCACGCATGAACTGCACGTGCGCGTCGACCTCTTCCGGCGTCCACTGGTCCATCGACCCGAAGTCGACAGCCGGGGCCGGGCCACCCCGGTAGTGCTTCAGCAGCAGGTACTTCATGGCGGTTCTCCTTGTTTCGTAGATACTCGGTCAGCTGCGCTGACGTTCGGCTCGTTGCCGGATCAGTTCCTCGACCGCGCTGGGGAGGGTCGTGTCGAAGTCAATCAGTTTCGCCCAGGTCGGGATCACGGTGATCCGGACCATGCCGTCGTAGAGCGAACGGACCTCGGCCTCCCAGTGGACCCGTTGCTCGGCCGTCATCTCGTAGCTGCCGTTCATCTGGAGGTATTCGTCCGGGATACCGTCGACGACCTCCAGCTCCGCCTGACCGCGGATCAGCAGGATCTTCGGCGGATGCACCTCGGTGTCGATCGTCAGGGCCACCGCCGGGTTGTGCCGCAGAGCAGGAAGTTTCGGGGCGTTCTTCGAGGTGCACATGACGATCCCGGAGCCGTTCCAGGTGAACGCGATCGGGATCGAACGCGGCGTCCCGTCCTTGGCGACGTAGGCCAGACGGGTCACGTCCCGGGCTAGCAGTTCCTGGCTGATCGGACGGTTCAGCACCTCCGCGATCTCATCCGGTTGCACGGTCGGCCTCCTCCTGGTTCATGTGGCCGTCGTGGCCAACTCGTACCCCAGGGACGAAGCCGACGCCGCATTCTCGACATCCGCGACGCCCCGATTTCCACGACTTGGTTCCGGCCGTCTCACCGCAGGGTGTGGCGGCCCCCTCCCGAGGCGGCCCAGCCCGTACTTTGCCCAGACGGCATCCATGGCGCCTCGTGGGCTCGCAGGCCGATCACCTGGTGGTTCCCGCGGTCCACCTCAGGAGGCGCCACGTCCGCCCGCTCCGCCGGACGGGTGCGGTGTTCCTTCTTGCACGGCCTTGCGGAACAGGGGCAGGTCGCCCGCGACGGACCGTTAGCCGACCAGCTCGCCCGACAGGACGGTGCTCCTCTCGGGGGCGTGGAGGGAACAGAGCCGGTTGCTGTCCCCGTACCGAGCCGGCTCGCCGAGGAGGTCGGCGCCGTGGGCGCAGGCGGGCGACGACGTCGATGTCGTCGACGGCGAAACATGGCACGATGCAGGCCCAGCGCGTCGGGTGGCGGGTTCCCCGGTTCGGCGCTGACCGCCGTCAGGGTGTGGTGCTTCGTCAGCTCCAGCTTGCTGTGGCCGTCCGGGGCGGGCGACGGCAGCGAGGTGGGATGGGATCATCCGGCCGGGCGCCCATGGGGCCTGGCCGAGTTGAGCGACGGTAGCGCTCCCGTCTCCGCGCACTACCGAGCGAAGATCGACGACATTATGCGGCACTTCCGGACACGCGATCGGTCCGCCCCGATCGACGTCTGCGTCACGGCCTACACGGTGGGAGACGCAGAAGGCTGCTGCTCGATGGAAATCAACGCACGGTGGCGATCCTCCGGACACCCGAAACGGCGAGCTTCGTCAAGATCACCGAGTTCAGGGTGTCCGGACCCGTCGACGAGACGATCCTTCCCGACCTCCGGTACTGGTCTCGGGCTTGAGGGCGGGCGGTGGTCGGCCCGGGTACAGGGTGGACTCGCGCGCCAAGGCTCCTTGTAGACCGGCATTTCGGGAAAACTGCGGACTGCGGGTCAGCGGGCTATGTGGATGAAGTTCTCCACCTCACGGACTCCGATTTCCCGCCGGGTGTATATGTGGGTGCCTCGCCGGTTGTACTCCTCCACCAGCACTTTGCCCGCGCGGACACGGGCGACGTAGGCGACGTGACCGAACCGGCCGCGGTTCCACTGGGCGATCGAGCCGACCGTCGGGCGCTTGTCGACCTTGATTCTCGCGCTCCTCGCGGCGTTGTCCCAGTTGCTGGCGTTACCCCAGTGGACCCCTTTGTAGTGGTTGTGGAAGCGCACACCGCGCTGGTTCAGCCGCCAGGCAGCGAAGGACGTGCATTCCCGCTGGAAGAAGTTCCATCGGTCCGCTTTGTTCCAGTCGCCGTTGCGGTAAGGGTAGTCGTCACCGGCAGCCAGGCTCACTTCCGTGGCGGTCGCCGGCGCCGCCGCGGTGGGCTCGATGGCGTGAGCCGTGGCACTGGGAACGACCGGTATTGCCCACAGCGCGACGATGGATGTCAGCAGTGCGGTCTTTCTCATGTTCCCCCCTGATCAAGGTCGTGAATGCGTGGGAATCTGAACCACGACATCGACGGTCGATTCACTAAGTTACATCACAACTACACTCTGTGACGTTCGTCGGTATGGAGGACTGTCGATCGGGCCACCACCCAATAGCTTCGCCCCGGTGAGACGCCTGGCCGTGCCAGCAGTCGGTAGGGCTGCGTCCATGGCGAACGGGTCGTGGTAGTCGGGGCCAGTGCTTGGCCGGCGGGCGCTGCTCGTCTAGGTGCGCGCCGTGGCCGGTAGGTCTCTGTCTGCCTGTACGGCTGCGGCGGTGGACGTGGCCGGCTCGGCGGGGTGTTGAGTGGATTGTTCAAGACTTCTCGGTCTGGGGCTCGGGAGCATTGCGGTCTACCCGACCTGGAGGAGGAGATGGTGGACACTCCGTTGCGGCTCTCTGCCGAGGAGATGCGACGGCTGGGTTATCGCGCGGTGGACGAGGTGGTCGAGCATCTGGCCACCCTTCGGGAGCGGCCGGTGGGTAGTCCGCCTGTTCGGGAGAGGATCGAGGGGCTGCTCGATGTGGGGCTCCCGGACGGGCCCAGTGATCCGATCGAGGTCCTGGCGGAGGCCGTCGGGCGGGTTCGTGAATTCATCGTGCACACCGACCATCCGCGTTTTCTCGCGTACATACCTGGTCCGAGTACATATGTGGGCGCCGTCGCGGACTTCATCGCATCGGGGCTGAATGTGTTCGCCGGGCAGTGGCTGGTCGGGTCGGGGCCGGCCATCATGGAGCGGATCGTCATCGACTGGCTGCGCACCCTGTGCGGGCTTCCCGATACCGGTGGGGGGCTGTTCGTCAGTGGCGGGACGATGGCCAATCTGGTGGCGGTGCATGCCGCGCGCAGCGAGTCCGCGGATGATGGCGGTCTGATCTATGTGACGTCCCAGACCCACAGTTCGATCCGCAAGGGGTTGCGTTTCCTCGGTTTCGGCCCGGACCAGCTCAGGGTCGTCGGAACGGACGAGTCACATCGAATGGATCTGGTCTCGCTGAAGGAACAGATCGCGTGCGACCGGCGGGGAGGGTATCAACCCTTGTGCGTCGTGGCGACGGCCGGGACCACGAACACCGGCGCCGTCGATCCGCTCGATGAACTCGCCGATCTGTGCGCTGACCATGGCTTGTGGCTTCATGTGGATGGCGCGTATGGAGCGGCTGCGGTCCTGTCCGACCGTGGTGGGGACCTTCTCAAAGGGCTTGGACGTGCGGACTCCATTGCCCTTGACCCGCACAAGTGGTGGTACCAGCCATATGAGGTGGGCTGTGTTCTCGTCCGTGATGAGACGACCCTTATCGACGCGTTCAGCATGAACGCTGAATACTTGCGGGAGACGCGGCACGGGTCCGGGCCGTTGAACTATTACGACCTGGGGCCTCAGCTCACCCGCGGTTTCCGGGCACTCAAGCTGTGGATGTCGCTCAAGACCTTCGGGCTCGACGAGTTCCGGAAAGCCGTGGAGCGGGGGATGGCGCTCGCCGAGCACGCCCAGGATCTGCTTCTCAAGGGTGATCGCTGGGAGGTCGTCACTCCGGCCCAGCTCGCCATCCTCACGTTCCGTCCCCGCGTACCCGATGCCAGGCCCGAAGCCGTCGACTCGGTGACGCGGAGGATCGCTGCCGGCACGTTGGAGGACGGCTTCGCCCTGGTCCTGACCACGGAGATCGACGAACGGCCGGTGCTGCGCCTGTGCATCACCCATCCGGAGACCACGGTCGGCGACATCGAGGAGACGATCGCCTTGCTGGAGCGGCTCGCGGATGAGGCGGTCGCTACTCAGGGTCTGCGGTAGCTTCCTGGCGTCACTCCGATAATCCGAGTGAAATGCCGATGTAGATGGCTCTGGTCGGCGAAGCCGGTCAGCTGGGCGATCTCGGGTAGGGGCCGGCCGGATCGGACGAGCGCGCGGGCCGCGTCAATCCGGCGGGACACCAGGTATTCGTGCGGTGCCATGCCCAGATCTGCATGGAAGCGCCGGATCAGGGTCGCCTGGCTGACGTTGGTGAGCGAGGCCATGTCCCCCAGCGACACCGGGACGGCGTAGTGGTCGTCCAGGTAGTCGCGCAGAAGGCGCACCTCGGGTGAGTGACTCGTCGCCGCACCCGCGTCTTCTGCATGTGAACCGAAGAGCAGGGTGAGGGCGGACGCGACGTCCGTCGCCACGTCGCCTGGGTGCCGACCGTTCGCCTCGCACGCGGTGAGCAGCGCCCCGGCGCACATCGGATCGTCGATCACGCGGTCGGGGAAGGACGGCGTCGCTCGGCGGCCGTAGAGCGTGGCGGCCGTCTTCTCGTCGGTGGTGATGACGACGTAGTCCAGACCTTTTCGGGGATGCGCCCAACTGCGGTGCGATTCGCCGGGGTGCAGGACGGTGATCATGCCGGGAGGTGCCTCGTGAACCGTCCCGCCGGTGTCGATGTAGCCGACGCCGCCGCACACGACCGCGATGGACCAGTTCTTGTGCGCGTGACGTGGGAAGCGGTGATCCGAGCGGATGGTGTTCCGTTCCCAGGTGAGCATTGCCCCTCCGTCCCCGTCCCGGATGACCTCGCCCGTAGCGGATCCTCTCATGTCGTTGCGAGGTCGAGGGAGCCCGCAGAGTGAGTCAGGGAGGTCCCTGATTGAACCCTGAGATGGGGCTCGAGGTCTGTTGCCGCCGCCCTCCTTTCGCCAGTATCGGAAAACGATCTTCAGGTTTCGATGAGGGGGCAGCATGGGTGCGATGACGCCTGGTCCGACGCGTCGGTCGGTGCTGGCGGCGGGGGGAACAGCGGCGCTGTTGCTCGCCACCACCGGTACTGCGGCGGCAGACCGCTATGCCGCGGGGGTGAAGCCAAGGCAGCGTGGAGGGCGGATTCAGCTCACCTTGCCGAGACCTACCGGTGGGCACCACGTCGGGACGACGTCGCTGCATCTGGTCGACCGTTCGCGTCAGGACCCGTGGAGTTCGACGGGGTCACCGCGCGAGCTCATGATCAGTCTGTGGTACCCAACGCGGGACGCCGCCGGGCGTCCGCGTGCCGCCTGGCTCACCCCCGCGGCATTGGCCCTGTACAGGCAGCAGACCAGCCGCAGTCTCCAGACGCCCCTGGACGACGTCGATTTTCCGGTGACCCATGCCTACCGGGACGCCCCCTTCAGCGGGCGCCACCCCGTCGTGCTGTTCTCGCCCGGCTACGGCGCGATGCGCGCACTGGGCACCGCGCTGGTCGAAGATCTGGCGAGCCGCGGATATGTGGTCGTCACGATCGACCACACCTACGAGGCCGAGATCGTGGAGTTCCCCGGTGGCCGGCTTGAGACAGGCCGACGTCCGGCCAAGCCGACCGAGAAGGACATTGTCGCGGCGCTGCGGGTACGCCAGGACGACACCAGGTTCGTGCTCAACGAACTCGCGAGGTTGGACGCCGGCGCGGGTCATCGCCGGCTGCCCCGTGGCCTGCCGGGCTCCCTCGACCTGTCGAGGACGGGCATGTTCGGCCATTCGCTCGGCGGAGACACGGCCGCGGAGACCATGGCCCAGGATGCCCGGATCCGCGCCGGTATCGATCTGGACGGCAGTATCAGCGGCGATGTCGCCGTCACCGGCCTCGACCGTCCGTTCATGCTGATGGCGAGCGCCGGGCACGGGCGCGACAACGATCCATCCTGGGAGGATCTCTGGTCGCATCTGCGCGGCTGGCGTCGCGAACTGCTCCTGCGCGACTCCGGACACCAGGCTTATACAGATCTGTCTCCCCTCGCGCAGCAGCTGGTCAAGGCCCTTCCGGTCCCGCCGGCGGTGGTCGCCAAGCTGACCGAGTCCATCGGGACGATCGACGCCGGCCGGGCCGTCACCGCGCAGCGGGCCTATGTCGGCGCCTTCTTCGACCTCCACCTACGGGGTCGTGACCACCACCTGCTGTCCGGGCCGTCACCGCGATTCCCGGAGATCGAGTTCGTGCCCTGACCCGGCCAGCGCAGCGCCTGTGCCGGTGCAGAACATGAAGGTCGTGCGCCGTAGCCGCGTGAAGTGATGCACGCCGGTCGTCCTCTCCTGACTGGCGAGGATGAAAACCGGGCCTGACGCCCCCAGGCCGTTGATCTCATGAACACAAAGGTCAGGCGGCGAAGAACCGGACCGGTGTGCTCACGGCAGAATTCTCCGGAAATGTTCATTTGTGCTCAACCTTGACCCCAAAGATCGAAGATTAATGGGGTTGGGAGTGAGGCGCGGTGATGTGGTGCGCTGCCACCTATTTCACTCAGGACGGGCTTGTGTGTTTTTCGGATGGGTGAGGGGAAGGTGCCTTCGCGTGACTGGCCGATGCCGGTGGGTCAGGTCTTGATCGCTGTGGGTGGACGCCCATACCCCGTGAGGACGGCCGCCGGTGGGATTGGCCGGGACCGGTCAGTGGTTACCGGCAGCTTGGCCGCCTGGATCGCGCGGTGAAAGCACGTCGCCGGGCGATCAAAGAAATGTAGGTGTACCTTCGTGACCGTGAGAGCGGAGACGAGGGCCACATTCCTACGCCAGGGGGGCAGAGTCGCGCTTCGCCGGGTGGCTGCCTCTGATCAGGAGGAGTTCGTCGGGCTCGTCGAAGCGAGCAGGGCTCTTCATCGGCCCTGGATCGTCGTTCCCCGCACGCCTGAAGAGTTCCGCACGTATCTCAGCCGGTTTGATCAGACTCTGGCAGAAGGCTTTGTCATCTGCCTTCCGCGCAGCGGCGCCATTGTCGGTTTCGTCAATGTCAACGAGATCGTCCGGCATCCTTATCAGCGTGGGATCATCGGGTACGGGGCGTTCGCGTCGACCGTCGGGCTGGGTTACATGACCGAGGGCGTCAGTTTATTGCTCGACTACGGGTTCAAGAATCTAGGACTGCATCGCATTGAGGCTGATATTCAGCCCGGCAACACTGCTTCGCTGAACTTGGTCAGAAGACTCAAGTTTCACAGGGAAGGCTTCTCGCGCGGCTTCATCTGTATCGACGGCAAGTGGATGGATCACGAGCGGTGGGCCATTACGAGCGATATATTGGCCGCCCAGCCGCCCCGGTCGTGCTCGTCGTCGGAGTAGCCGGAGGTCCTGGCAGAGCTTGGTGAGATCGGCGACGCCCGGCCGTCATCCGTGGCGCGATCTTTGTGGAGGTTAGCGTCCGCCGACGATGAGTACGCCTCGGACTCAAGACATCGCCGGCGGCGGCCCTACCTCGTGGGCTGTTCGAGCGGAGGGGTCAGGACGGCGCGGAACGTGTGGCGGTACGTGGACGGCGGCACACCGATCGTGGCGACCAGGTGCTGTCGGAGGGAGGCGGACGTGCCGAAGCCCGCCTCCTCCGCTATGCGGTCCACCGGCAGGTCGGTGGTCTCCAGCAGGCGTCGCGCGAGTTCGATGCGCTGCTGGGTGAGCCACTGGCCGGGCGTCATGCCCACTTCGTCACGGAATCGTCGGGAGAACGTCCGGACGCTCATCCGGGCGTGATCGGCGAGCTCGGTCAGTGTGGGGGGACGGTGCAGCCGCGCGAGCGCCCATTCCCGGGTCGCGGACGTGGTGGCGGCGGACGGCTCCGGGATGGGACGCTCGATGAACTGCGCCTGCCCGCCCTCGCGCCACGGGGGGACGATGCACTGGCGCGCGACCCGGTTGGCGGCCTCGCTGCCGTGGTCGCGGCGGACGATGTGCATGCACAGGTCGATTCCTGCGGCGACGCCGGCGGAGGTGAGGACGTCGCCGTCGTCCACGAAAAGGACGTCCGGATCGACCTTGACCTGGGGATACATCCGCTGAAAGGCAGCGGCCTGGTTCCAGTGGGTGGTCGCCGGGCGGCCGTCCAGCAGCCCGGCGGCGGCCAGGGCATAGGACGCCGTGCAGATCGAGACGATGCGGGTCCCCGGGCGCAGGCGCGCGAAGGTGTCGGCGAGGGGTGGCGGAAACCAGTCGATCTCGTCTTCGGGGCCGCGGCCGAACGGCGGGATGATCAGGGTGTCGGCGGTCTCGATCGCCTCGGCGCCGTGGTCGACGGAGATGGAGAAGTCGGCCTTGGTCCGGACGGGCTTGCCATCGAGTCCGCAGGTGAGGACCTCATAGAGCGGTTCACCGGTCGCGGAGGCGGCGGATCCGAAGATCCGGATCGGGATGCTCAGCTCGAACGGGTACACGCCTTCGAGAGCCAGGACCACGACGCGGTGCATGGCCGAATTCTTGCATGCTCGCGTGATCTGGCCATACCGAAATGTCGCTCCGAATCCGGCGGAACATGCGAAGCTTGTTCCGATGCACGTGCATCTGCACGTGCCACCACAGGGAGGAGGGGGCGTTGAGAGACGGGGGGCCGGCCGCCCACGTCCGGGGGCCGACGGTCAGGCGCATGCTGCTGGGTGCGAGGCTGCGCCGACTCCGCGAGCGCAAGGGAGTGTCCCGCGAGGACGCGGGATACGCCATCCGCGGCAGCCACTCCAAGATCAGTCGGATGGAGCTCGGCCGTACGGCGATCAAGGAACGGGACGTGGCGGACCTGCTCATCCTGTACGGGGTGACGGACGACGCGGAGCGCAATGCGCTGCTGCGGCTCGCCAGGGAGGCCAACGCACGGGGGTGGTGGCATCGCTACAGCGACCTGATCCCGTCCTGGGCCCATCCTTATCTGGACTTGGAGGAGGCTGCCAGTTCCATCCGCACCTACGATCCCTGCCAGGTTCCCGACCTTTTGCAGACCGAGGAGTACGCGCGCGCGAGCCTCGCGATCCGCGACCAGATCCGGGGTGGGGCGGCACGGGCCGAGATCGACGGCAGGGTCGCCGTCCGGCTCATGCGCCAGCGGCTGTTCGCGCGCTCTCCGCGCCGGACGCTCACGGCCGTCGTGGACGAGGCGGCGCTGCTGCGTTTTGTGGGCGGAAAGGGCCTGATCCAGGGTCAGTTGGAGCATCTGCTGCGGGTGAGCGAGTCCGCCTCGGTCGAGCTGAAGATCGTCCCCGCCGGCCGGACGTCCATCACCTCGGCTGGACGCGCGTTCACGGTGCTGCGCTTCCACCAACGCACCATCCCGGACGTCGTCTACATCGAGTTGCTCACCACCGCGCTCTACCTGGACAAACCCGCCGACATGGAAGCGTTCGCGCGGACCTGGCGCCGCCTCGAAGGCGAGGCGTTGCCACCGGACGCCAGCCGGACCCTGCTCGCGAACCTGTTACGAAGGCTCTGATTCGGCCGCGGGCGGAGAGGGCGCCGGATCCGTGTCAGCTGCCGGGTTCGTGGGGTCGGGCCGCCGACCCCATCGGTCGTCCTACCGCCGCCCACGGGACGGTGCGCCCGCCGACTCGCCATGGCGGCGCGCCTCCCGTGGCGCGGGGTTGCCGGACGCTCTCGCGCGTCGATTTGCAGGTTGGGACTAATCTCGAATACATGGCATCCGTATCCCGCTGTGACGATCCGGCGGCCCTCTGTGGACGCCGCGCCATCCTCGCGCGCAAGGCCGCCGCGAAGTTCTGAATCCGCAGGTCAGTGGGGTAGAACGCTCTAGAATAGAGTATTCCGTTCTGGTGAACTCCACGTAGGGGCGGCGGCCGGGGTGGGGTTAACCCTACGGGTCCCCTAGGGGGAAGATTCCACCAGGGATGGGGGTTTTCCCTGATGGCGATGAATCCCGCCTACCGTCAGAGTCGTATGTAGCAACAAGGGGAAATGAGGACCCCTCCGCAGGAAGAAGGCGCACGATGTCGAACACGCTGAGCCTCACCTCGATGAGCAACTCCGACCTGGCCCAGATCCTCTTCAGCTCGGGCCTGCAGCAGTCGGACCACCCGTCCGCCGAGCAGGTCCGGACCGCCATCGACGCGTGGCTCTGCGCCTGCGACGGGGATCGCTCCATCTGCGCCGCCGTCGTGGCGCAGGAGGCCGGCGACCACCCCGAGTCCTACGCCACCCGGATGCGGTGGGCCCTCAGCACCGTGTCCAAGGCGTACGCGGCGGCGGCCTGAGACCCGGGCCGGGGCCGCGACCCGTCCACCCGAGAGCCCGTCCAAGAGCCAAGAGCACGCCCCAGCGACTCCACGGGAAAGGGAGATCCGATGCGTTCACCGTTCACCGACCGGCGCGAGGACATCGTCCCCCGCTCGCTCAGCGACCTGATCGCCGCCGAGGCGGCGCAGGCATCGGACGAGCAGCGCCGGCGTCGACCACGCAAGGCCATGAACTCGCGGCGCGTCACCTAGCCGGGCGACGCGCCATCTGATCATCGACAGCCGTATCCACCAACACCCCACCGGAACGGCCTCATTTGGCCACAAACGGCCTCAGTCAACGCTGTGCCGCCCGGTCGCCGCGACGCCTTGCCGCACGCCACCGGATCAGTGCTTCTTCGGCTTCCTGGTCTTCTTGTGGCTGCTGCCCGACTCCCACTCGTACCCGGGCGTGTTGTCCTTACAGAAACGGTCGCTGACCTTCGTGTCGGTCGCGTCATGCTCGCACCAACGCTTCTCCGAGCAGCCGGTGAGGCCGAGCCCGGCGACCAGGACGGCCGCGGCGAGCAGGGTGAAACGGGTCTTCGGCATCGATCTTCCTCTTTCTGGTGGCTGGGCGGGGGTCCACGAGCCCGGCCGCGGTTAACGCAGGTCTGACGTGCACAATCGCGGCGCCGTTCCCCGGAGGTTACGTGCGGCTGGGCGCCGCCTCGCGCCCAGGCGGACGCGCCCGGCCGCGAACTATGCTGGCGCCGTGAGCGACGTGGTGGCGGAGAAGCAGGACGGCACCCCGGACGACGGGATCCGCGAGTACCGCATCGGCGAACTCGCGAAGGCCGCCGGCGTTCCGGCGCGGACGCTGCGCTACTACCAGGAACGAAAGCTGCTGCCGCCGCCGCGCCGGTCGGGCCGCGTCGGCCTGTACTCCGACGACCACCTGGCGCGCCTCCGCATGATCGGCAACCTGCTGGAGCGCGGCCACACCCTGGAGGGCATCCGGGAGCTGCTGGCGGCGTGGGATCAGGGACGCGACATCGGCGCGGTGCTCGGCATCGAGAAGGCGGTGACGACACCGTGGTCCCATGAGGTCCCGGTGACCATATCGCTGGACGAGCTGGCGGCGCTGTTCCCGGGCGAGGGCGACGCCGGCGCGCTGAACCGGGCCGCCGCCCTCGGCCTCATCGAGGTGGACGGCGACCGTGTGACCCACTGGAGCCGCCGCCAGCTCGACGCCACCGCCACGCTCGTCCGCGCCGGGGTCCCGCTGGACGCCGTGCTGACGGTCGGGCGGGAACTCCAGCGCAGCATGGACGATCTGGCCGCCATGTTCGTCCGGCTGATCGCGACGCATGTCGTCGGCCGCATCGGCGACCAGGATCTCGGTGAGCTCACCGAGATCCTGGCGCGGCTGCGTCCGGGCGCCCAGGTCACGGTCGAGGCCGGTTTCGCGCGGGCCATGGACCGGCAGGTCCGCGCCGTGATCGACGAGTTCCCCGGGCGGCTGGCCACATCCTGACGTTCCCGTGCCGGGCCGTTGCCGGTCACGGCCGCGACTTCCCGTCCCGAGATCGTTAGCGTGGCGTGCGTGACAGGATTCCGCTCCCACCCCCTGTTCGCCGCACCCGCCGTTGTCAGCACCCTTGCCGCGGGTGCGCTCGTCGCCGGTGGCGTTCTCGCCGCAGGCGCCCTGCTGCCCGCGGCCCGCGTGCGGGCGTCGCCGGTCGCCGCCGCGCCGTGCAGTTCGGCCGAGAACCCCGCCGTCGCGAAGAAGCTCGGCACGCAGATCCAGGCCGCGCTCGCCGGGCGTACCGGGACCGAGTCGGTCGCCGTGTACGACCGCAAGCGCGGCATCCGCTGCGCGGTGGCGGCCGGCAGCCACTACGACTCGGCGAGCGTCGTCAAGGCGACCATCCTGGGCGCGCTGCTGCGCAAGGTGACCGACGGGAAACGGTCGATGACCACGTCGGAGAAGTCCCTGGCCAACAAGATGATCACGCGGTCCGACAACGCCGCCGCGTCCACGCTGTGGCGGTCGGTGGGGCGGACCCGCATGAGCCGGTTCCTGAAGCAGGCCGAGATGACGCACACCACGCTCGGGCCGTCCGGGTACTGGGGGCTGACGCAGATCACCGCGCAGGATCAGATCGAGCTGCTCAGCCGCTACACCACGTCCAACGCGCTACTGCCCGACCATGCCCGCGCGTACGCGCTGAAGCTGATGAACAGTGTCATCGCGTCCCAGCGCTGGGGCACTCCGGCGGGCCACCCGGCGAACGTCACATGGCATGTGAAGAACGGCTGGCTGCCACGCCACGGGCGCGACTGGCGCGTCCACAGCATCGGCGCGTTCGACGGTCACGGCGAGGACTACATGATCGTGGTACTCACGCGGGACACGCCGTCCATGGCCTACGGGGTGCAGACGATCGAGCGCGTCGCCCGCACCGTCCACCGCACCCTCAACCCGGGCATTCAGTCGATAGCACCGGAAAGCACGCCGAACAACACGTGGGAGACGTCGGACGGCTCCGTCCCGGCCGACCGCTGAGGCCGCAGAGGGCTCCTGGGAGCGGAGATACTGGAGGCATGGTCGACCAAGAGCGCTGGAAGGCGCGGTTCCGCGCCGCCCGGGTGAGCCTGCCCCACTGGGCACGCGATGCCCCGCACCACAGCATCTACCGGTCCAACGTCACCGGGACGTGGGAGATCTACACCTGGGATCGCGAATCCGGCGCGCGGAGGCAGGTCACCGACCGGCCCAACGGGACGTGGATGGGCGGCGTCGACCCGTCCGGCGAGTGGGTGTGGTGGTTCGCCGACACCGACGGCGACGAGTTCGGCATCTGGAACCGCGTCGCGTTCGGCGCCGCGGACGGCACCGAGAGCCTCCCCGCCGTGCCGGGTCTGGCGCCGTCCTACCCGTCCGGGCTGGCGCTCGGTGCGAGCGGCCTCGCCGTCGTCGGGCGGACGACGGACGCCGGGAACACCGTCCACCTGTGCCGGCCCGGCGCAGAGCCCGAGGTGCTCTACCACCATGCCGAGGACGCGCACGTCGCGGGGATGTCCCGGGACGAGGGGCTGGTGGCGATCGGGCACAGCGAGCACGGCGACAGCCGCCACATGGCGCTGCGCATCGTCCGCCCGGACGGCACGCTGGTCGCGGACCTGTGGGACGGGCCGGGCAAGGGCGTCTACGGATCGGGGTTCGCGCCGGTGGCCGGCGACGCGCGGATGCTTGTCGGACACGAACGGCGCGGCCGGGACGAACTGCTGATCTGGGACCCGGTCGCGGGGACGGAACAGGAGATCATCCTGGACCTGCCCGGCGAGGTCGGTGCGAGCTGGTACCCCGACGGGTCCGCACTGCTGATCTCCCACTCGCACGAGGCGCGGGACGAGCTGTACCGCTACGACCTCGGCACCGGCGCCCTCCTCCCGATCCAGACGCCGCGCGGGGTGATCGCCGGCGCGGAGGTCCGCCCGGACGGCACGGTCGAGTTCTCCTGGTCGTCGGCCGCCGACCCGCCGGTGATCCGGTCGACGTCGGGGGAGATCGTGATGACGCCTCCCGGGCCGGTGGCGCCGCCGTCGGTGCCGGTCGAGGACGTGTGGGTGGACGGTCCGGGCGGCCGGATCCACGCGCTGGTCAGCAGGCCGGAGGGCGTCGGCCCCCATCCGACCGTGTTCGACGTCCACGGCGGCCCGACCGCGCAGGACGACGACTCGTTCGCCCCGGCCGTCGCGGCGTGGGTGGACCACGGCTTCGCGGTCGTGCGCGTCAACTACCGGGGTTCGACCGGGTACGGCTCGGCGTGGCGCGACGCCATCGAGGGCCGCGTCGGGCTGACCGAGTTGGAGGACGTCAAGGCCGTCCGCGACTGGGCGGTGTCGTCGGGGCTGGCGGATCCGGGGCGGCTCGTCCTGACCGGTGGGTCATGGGGCGGTTTCCTCACGCTGCTCGGCATCGGCACGCAGCCGGGCGACTGGACCGTCGCGGTCGCCGCGGTGCCCGTCGCGGACTACGTCGCCGCGTACGAGGACGAGATGGAGGGCCTCCAGGCGTTCGACCGCTCCCTGTTCGGCGGCTCGCCGGACGAGGTCCCCGACCGGTACCGCGAGTCGTCCCCGATCACCTATGTGGAGCGGGTCGGCGCGCCGGTGCTGGTGCTGGCCGGGGAGAACGACCCGCGATGCCCGATCCGGCAGATCGACAACTACCTCGGGCGGCTCGCCGAGCTGGGCCTGCCGCACGAGGTGTACCGGTACGACGCCGGGCACGGCTCGCTGGTGGTCGAGGAGCGGATCACCCAGATGGCGGCCGAGATCGATTTCGCCCGGAAGCATCTGGGCATGTCCTGACCTGGGACGGGGGCGGGCGGGGCGGCCCGTCCCCGGGTTTACAAGATCGGAGGACGGGCATCCCTCCGAACGGCCGCTAGCGAGCAGGAGCCGGTCCACGCGACCGGCGCCCCCCGGCGCCACCGTCCGATGCGGCGGCGCGCTCGAACCGTCGCTCTCCGCGCCGGAGAGCCGAACCGGGGGGACCGGATGCCGCCTCGCACCACTCCTGTGCCCGAACGGGCCGACACGCCACGGCAGGACGTGGCGATCGCAACGCGACCGGTGGACGTGTCCGGACGCCGGCGCGGGCAGGACGCCGCCCGCCGAAAACCGGCCGACGGCGAGGCAGGCCGTCCCGCGGTCCGCCTGCCCGTCCTCCTGCTGGGCCTCGCCGTGGCGGCCACGATGTTCTTCATCTCGACCCCGTCCGCCTCCGCCGCACCCCGCACCGGCCCGGTCACGCCGGCGCTCGGACGGGACGGCCGGACGGTCCCGCCGCGGTCGGGCGTCGAGGACATGCCCGCGTCCGTACGGCTGGAGCAGCAGTTCGCGGGCTACGTGCTGCGCGGGAACGGCATCGGCTGGCGCTCGACCGGCCAATGCTCAGAGCGGACGATCCCGACCTGCACGTCCTTCGAGGGCCTCCGCTGGGGTTCGCTCAAGGGCCTGCTGGACTTCGCCGAGGAGAGCGGCTGCGAGATCACCGTCACCGGGGGCACCGAGCGCGGCCACGCGGGAGGGCAGTACAGCCACGGGAACGGGTACAAGCTCGACATCGCGACGGGCCGCTGCGTCGACCGCGCGATCACGCGCTACCCGTCGGCGGGGGTGCGGAGCGACGGCGCGAAGCTGTACCGCTCGCCCGCGGGCGCCGTCTACGCCCGCGAGAGCGACCACTGGGACATCCTGTACCGCTGACGGGCCGCCGCGGCTGAAGAGGCAGCGCAGCGGTCGAAGGGCGGCGCAGCGGTCGAAGGGCGGCGGGCGGGGGTCAGGCGCGGACGTCGCGGATGATGCCGACGAGCTCGCGCGTCACCGACTTGAAGCCCGGGATGCGCGACATCGACACCATGCGGTTGACCAGCGGGACCGTCCGCTCGACGAGAAGGTACGTCTTGCGGCAGCCCGGCGAGCTGTCGTGCACCCAGTACAAGACGATGCCCATCGAGTACAGCCAGAGCAGCTCCGGCAGTTCCTTGCGGAACTCCTTGTCGATCTTGAGGTTGGAGCCGTCCACGACCTCGCGGTAGATCTCGACGGCGGAGTTGCGGGACGGGCCGGACTCGGCGCTGAACGGGTTGAGCGGGCTGGTCGGCTCGGCGGCGAACTTGAAGAACTTTCCGGCGAACTCGTGGTAGGGCACCATCGTGTCGACGCGGGCCTTCAGCACGCCCAGCAGGCGGGGCGCGAAGTCCTTCTCGGCGGCGAGGACGGCGCGGCAGGCGGCGGCGTGATCCTCCTGGAGCTCGTCGTAGTACGCCTGGATCAGCTCCTCCTTGGAGCCGAAGTAGTAGTAGGCGTTGCCGACCGAGACGCCCGCCTCCTTGGCGATCGCCCGCATCGTCGTCGCCTCGTAGCCGCGCTCACGGAACAGCTTCAGCGCGGTCACGACGATCAGGGCGCGCGTCTGCTCGGACTTCACGGCCTTCGTCTCGGTCACGCCTGCCAGCCTAAAGCCCGGCGCGCCCGGTTGCTCATGCCGGGAACCGCACCCCCGGCGGGTGTGACCGCTGTGTCCGGGATGGTCGTCAAGGGGTGCGTTCCGCGGCGATGAGCTCGGCCACCTGGGCGGTGTTGAGCGCCGCCCCCTTGCGCAGGTTGTCGCCGCAGAGGAACAGGTCGAGGGCCCTCGGGTCGTCCAGCGAGCGCCGGACCCGGCCGGCCCAGGTCGGGTCGGTGCCGACGACGTCCGCGGGTGTCGGGAACTCGTGCAGCTCGGGGTTGTCACAGAGCACGACGCCGGGCGACCCGGCCAGGATCGCCTGCGCCTCCCGCTGGTCGACGCGCTCCCGGAACACCGCGTGGACCGACAGGGAATGCGCCTTCACCACCGGAACGCGCACGCACGTCGCCGACACCCGCAGGTCGGGGGCGCCGAGCACCTTCCGCACCTCGTCGCGGATCTTGAGTTCCTCCGAACTCCAGCCGCCCTCCCGCGGGGAGCCCGCCCACGGCACCACGTTCATCGCGAGCGGTGCCGGGAACGGTCCGAGCTCGCCGACGACGCCGCGGATGTCACCGGCGCGGTTGCCGAGCGCACGGTCGCCGCCCACCTTCTCCATCTGCGCGTACAGGGTGTCGATGCCGTCCTGCCCGGCGCCGGACGCGGCCTGGTAGGACGAGACGACCAGCCCCCGCAGCCCGTACCGGCGGTGCAGCGCGCCCAGCGCGACGATCATCGACAGCGTGGTGCAGCCGGGGCTCGCGACGATGCCGTGCGGACGGTCGCGCACCCGCTCCGGGTTCACCTCGGGGACGACGAGCGGCACGTCCGGGGCCATCCGGAACGCGTTCGAGTCGTCCACCACCACGGCGCCGCGGGCGGCCGCGATCGGCGCCCACCGCGCGGACACCGCGTCCGGGACGACGAACATCGCGACCTCGACCCCGTCGAAGACCTCCGGCGCGAGCGCGACCACCTCGACGGGCTCGCCGCGCACGGCCAGGCTCCGCCCGGCCGAACCGGGCGAGGAGACCAGCCGGATCTCCCCGTACACGTCCTTGCGGGTGGACAGCAGGTCGAGGATCACCGTGCCGACCGCGCCGGTGGCGCCGACGACGGCAAGGGTGGGCCTGCCCGCCCGGTCGTTCCTGGTCTTGGCGGTGGCCGGCCCGGCAGTCGAGCCCATGGTCGCACCCACCCTCTCGTCGTCGAGTCGCGTCCGCTCGTCCACAAGCTGAACTCCCACCGGGGGCGGCCGGTTCCCACGCGGTAACCGTGACACCGCCCCGCCGGACGGTCTGCGTCATGCGGCTCAGTCCCGGTGCCTCTGCCGATCCTCCTCCGCTGACCGGCGCTTTTACACCATTCGTGGTTTTTTGCCCTAAATCAAGGGCGCCGCCGCGCTACCGTCCCTTGGAGATCACCGGCCAATCACCCCGTCAGGGTGCGCGGAAAGGGACATCGATGACCGCCGTGGACGTGGACAGGACCGTGGGCTCCGGCCCGCCGGCCCCGCCGTTGCCGGTGCCGCCATCGCCGATGCCACCGGCGCTCGCGCTCGCGGACCCGCCGCTCGCGTCGCCCTCGCTCCCGCTGCTGCCGATGCCGGCGTCGCCGCCGGTGCGGCCGTTGACCTGGGCCCAGCGGATCCTCGCCGCCGTGGGCGGCCTGTTCTTCGCCGGCCTCGCCGGACTCGGCGGCTACGGCTCCTTCGCCTCGGTCCGGGACGTTGCCGAGCCCTGGTTCGGCGACCAGGCGTGGATCGTCCCCGCCGGAGTGGACCTCGGCATCCTGGCCCTCGTCTCGGTGGCCCTGCTGCTGGAATGGCTGGCCATGCCGATGCCGGCGCTGCGGTGGATGGCGATGGCCTTCACCGGCGCGACGGTATGGCTGAACGTGTCGGCGGCGCACGGCGACCCGGCCGGTGTCGTGATGCACGCCGCGATGCCGGTGCTGTTCGTGACGTTCGTCGAGGCCGTCCGCCACGCCATCCGGCGCCGCGCGGGGATCGCCGCCGGGACCGTCCGCGAGGGCATCCCGGTCGCCCGCTGGCTGCTGGCCCCGTTCTCGACGTTCCGCCTGTGGCGGCGGATGGTGCTGTGGCAGATCACGTCCTACCCGCGCGCCCTCGTCGCCGAGCAGCGCCGCCGCCACGCGCTGGCCCTGCTGCGCGACCGCTACGGGCGCGGGTGGAAGCGCCAGGCTCCCGCGGACGTGGTGTGGATGCTGTCCGACGGCGTCATGCTGGACCAGGCGCTGGCCCGGGTCACCGAGCTGACCACGCCCGCGGCCATGCCCAAGCCCTCACCCCGTCAACACCTGGAAGTCAGTCCCACGCCACTCGAAGCCCAGGCGGCGCCGCCGGCCGTCACACGAACCGACATCCGGCCCAGCCCGCAGAACGACGCGAAGGCCGGCACACGCCCCGCTGCACAGGCGGCGCAAGCGGTAGAGAGGCGTGAACCACGCCTCGCCGCCCGGCCACCGCGCCCTCCTGTCGGACGCCCGGCACAGCCTCCCGGTCGTGCACCCACGGCACCTCAGCAGCAAGACGGCCCCACCACGACGACCGCGGGCACGGAAGCGCGCGCACAGATCATCCTGGCCGCCGAACCCGGGATCACCGGCGCCGAGCTGGGACGGCGATTGCAGCTCAGCCCGCGCCAAGGCCAGCGCCTGCTGAACCGGCTGACCCGCCCGGCGCCCTGACGCCGACGGCCTGGGAACTACCGCCCGGTACCGCCGTAGACGACGGCCTCGACCTGGTCGGCGTCGAGGTCGAACGCGCGGTGCGCGCCGGCGACGGCGGTGTCGATGTCGTCCTGGGCGACGACCACCGAGATCCGGATCTCCGAAGTGGAGATCATCTCGATGTTCACCCCAGCGTCGGCGATGGCGGCGAAGAAGGTCGCGGTGACGCCCGGGTGCGAGCGCATGCCCGCGCCGATCAGCGACACCTTGCCGATCCGGTCGTCATAGCGCAGCGACTCGAAGCCGATCCGCTCCTTGAGCTTGTTGAGCGCCGTGAGCGCGCTCTGCCCGTCGCTGGCCGGCAGCGTGAACGAGATGTCGGTGCGGCCGGTGGACGCCGCCGACACGTTCTGCACGATCATGTCGATGTTGATCTCGGCCTCGGACAGCACCGTGAAGATCGTGGCGGCCTCACCCACCTTGTCGGGGACGCCCACCACCGTGATCTTGGCCTCGCTCCGGTCGTGCGCGACCCCGGAGATGATCGCCTGCTCCATGTCGTGCCCTTCGATGTCGCTGCTGTCGACGACCCACGTGCCTTCCTTCTGGCTGAACGAGGACCGCACGTGGATCGGGATGTTGTAGCGCCGCGCGTACTCCACGCAGCGCAGGTGCAGGATCTTGGCACCGCTCGCCGCCATCTCCAGCATCTCCTCGTAGGAGATCTTCGGGAGCTTGCGGGCCTGGGGGACGATCCGGGGGTCGGCGGTGAACACGCCGTCGACGTCGGAGTAGATCTCGCAGACGTCACCGTCCAGCGCGGCGGCGAGGGCCACGGCGGTGGTGTCGGACCCGCCGCGTCCGAGGGTGGTGATGTCCTTGGTGCCCTGGGAGACGCCCTGGAAGCCGGCGACGATGCAGATGGAGCCCTCGTCCAGCGCCGTCCGGATACGTCCGGGCGTCACGTCGATGATCTTGGCTCTGCCGTGCGAGCCGTCGGTGATGACACCGGCCTGGGAGCCGGTGAACGAGCGGGCCTCGTGGCCCAGGTTCGCGATGGCCATCGCCAGCAGGGCCATGGAGATCCGCTCACCGGCGGTGAGCAGCATGTCCAGCTCGCGGCCCGGCGGCAGCGGGCTGACCTGCTTGGCCATGTCGATGAGGTCATCCGTCGTGTCGCCCATGGCGGACACCACGACGACCACGTCGTTGCCCGCCTTCTTCGTTGCGACGATGCGCTGGGCGACCCGCTTGACGCACTCGGCGTCGGCGACGGAGGAGCCACCGTACTTCTGCACGACAAGAGCCACGGGTGAGCGCTCCTCGGATCGGGGTCAGGCGTACCAACCGATGAGTCTACCGAGGCACCCGCGCCGGATCACGGGCAGGTAACTCTTCACAGAACGGGCGGGCCCTGATCGACCCTGCGGAGTACCGGCGCGAGCTTGTCGAGGTCGGGGCCGTCGATGGGTTGCCGCTCGTCCCACCAGGTGGCACCGGCGTCGGCCAGCGGACCCAGCAGGTCAGCGGCCTCGGACGGGACGCTGACGCCGCCGACCACGATCTCGAAGCCGCCTTCGCGCTCGCGGTGCCGGTCCACGTAGCCGACCAGCTCGCGGACCTTTGCGGTGGACGGGGCATGCCCGTGCGACTCGTCGCCGAACAGCGGGACCGCGCCGTCCCAGCGGGCGGCCCGGCGCATCGGGCGCTTGTTCGGCCAGAACCCGGCCACCCAGACCGGCGGACGCGGGCGCTGCACGGTGGCGGGCAGCAGCGCGACGTCCTCGACCTGGTAGTGGCGGCCATGGTGGGTCACCGGCTCGCCCGACCAGTAGCGGGCGAGGAGGTCGAGCCCCTCGTCCAGGCGCTCGGCGAGGACGATCTTGTCGGTCGTCTCCCCGAAGGCGCCGTACTCGTCCGCGACCGGCCCGCCCAGCCCCGCGCTGAAGATCACGCGCCCGCCGCTGAGCGCGTCCAGCGTGGCGACCTGCCGGGCGAGCTGCTGCGGGCGCCGCCGGGCGACCGGTGTGACCAGGGTGCCGAGCTTGATCCGGCTCGTCGCCAGCGCCGCGGCGGTCAGGAGCATCCAGGGATCCCCGAACGTCTGGCGCTTGTGCTTGTCGTGCACGACGTGATCCCAGATGAACAGCGCGTCCCAGCCCGCCCGCTCCACCGCTTCGGCGACCACCGCGACCGTCCTGGCGTCGGCGAAGTCGCCGAAGTTCGGAATGTTGATCGAATAGCGCACCCCACCATGCTGCGCCGCGCCGGTCGGCCGGGCAACCGGGTTTCGTCGGGGCCCGGGGCGGCCTGCCGCGAGACCCGGCCCGCCGTCACACTCCGCACTCCGGTGCCCCCGCGGTCGCTGCCCGGAGTCGCGCCGTGACGCATTCTCGAAATCGCCCTCGACGGCGCCTGATTCTCCTCGGCAACAGCGAGACCGCAAGTCTCGGAAACCGCCTATCCGTCGTCCCGCGACCCCTTCCGATGGAACGCACCATATTGCGATAATAGGAGCATTGTTGATCTCTGATTCCCCTCCGCCGACGCTCCGCGGCGATGTTGAGCCTTCGGATCGGCCGAGATCATATTGGCGGACCACCGGTGCGATCGACATCTTTACACATCATCTCACCTGCGAAGACTTCTTCTAATTGATCACTGGTTCGCCACGCGCCGAAATTCGGATGAGCCATCGTCCGGATCCGGCCAGCCCGGGATGCGGGAAGATCCGAGACGTGCTGGTCAGCACGCACTAAATAGCGATGAACGGTGACTTTCGTCGATTGATCTGACGCTTGCCCGTTCAACGAGATTTGTGCCAGTATCCAATCTGCCGAAGCACCCGGTCACGCCGTGCGCATTCAGGCATCCCCCGCTTTGTCGAGTTCGACAGAATCGTCATAGTTGGAGTTCCCATGACAAGGAGCGACGGGCGGGGTGGATTCGACACCTCGATCGACCTGTTCGACGAGACGCTGCGCGAGGGCGCCGAGCGGGCCCCGATCTCGGCGACCATCGAGGCGAAGTGCGCGCTGGCGGGAGCCATCGCCTCGGCCGGCATCAGGACTCTCGTGGTCGGGATGTTCCCGGACGTCCCGCACAACATCGCGCTGCTGGACGCCCTCCTGGAGGAGCAGCGGCACGGATCCATCCCGAAATCCGTGCGATTCGTGGTCATCTCCCACCTGGGGCTCAGACTGACGCAGAGCCTCGCCGCCCTCGACGGGCTGGGGCGTGACCTGTCCAGCGTCTGGCTGCTCGCCATCCACTCGGTCTCCGACGAGCAGATCAGACATCTGTATCCGACCGTCCGCGAGAAGGACGGGGAAACCTTCGATCAGGCCGCGTGGGAGGCGGTCACCGACCGGGAACGCCGCGTGGCCAACCTGGCGTGGTACCAGGAACAGCTGGCGCAGCTCCGTCCGGTCGACCGGCTCGGAGGCTTGATCGCGGGGCTGCTCGACGCGTTCCGGGCGGACCCGGACCACGTCCAGGACGCCGTGGAGGTCGTCAGGGACGCGGGCATCCGGCAGGTCCGGCTCGTGGACACCGCGGGGACGTGCACCCCGGAGCAGGCCCGGACCTTCGTGGGGCGTTTGGTGACGGCCTTTCCCGACACCGGCTTCTTCGGGCACTTCCACGACGACTTCGGAATGGCCACGGCCAACGCCGTCGTCGGTCTGGGCGCGGGGCTCCGAGGCGTGGACGTGTCCATCGGAGGCTTCGCGAACAGGGCGGGACATCCCGCCATGGCCGAGGTCGTCATGGCGCTCCGCCAGCTCCACGATGTGGAGTTGCCCGGATTCCGCACCGAGGACCTGTACGGGCTGAGCCGGCTGGCCGAGCGCACCTACGGTCTACTCGAAAACCCGGCCGCACCCGTCACCGGACTGGTCACGCACGCCGTGCAGAGCGGGATCCGCACGGATCTGCTCAACCGGTCGCCCAGGATCTTCGACGACCTCGACCCGGCGGACGTCGGTTCCCGGGAGATCCGCATGTTCGGCGTGCGGAGCGGCCAGGACGGCATGGCGCGCATCCTGCGCGAGCACGAGGCCGAGCTCGCGGGTTCCGGGATCGAGATCACCGACACCACCGCCGAACGGCTCTACGACCAGCTGGTCACGGAGTGGGAAGCACGCAGTGCCCGTGCTCGTGAACATCTGCTCACCGCGATCGATGCCTACCGGGGAGCGCTGTTCGACGCCTTCTTCACCGAGGACGCGGTCATCGACTGGGTCCGACAATCCACCACATCGAACCGGGAGTAAGTTCATGTCCCAGACGACCGTCGCGCCCGACGCCGTCGACTCGACCACCCTGCTCGCACTCGCCCGGTCCTTCGGATCGGATCCGGCGTTCTCCACCTGCCGCGAGCTCGAACACCGTGTGGACGACGCCATCATCCGAGCGTTCGGCCACGATGACGCGGCCGCGGAACTCGACCTCCACCGCTTTCTCTACGAGATCAGCGCGCACCGGATCCTGCCCCCGTGGTCGCCGCACTGGCGCGACTACGAGCACCCGGTCCTGCTGGCCGCCCATCGCAAGGCCGGCGAAGCCTGGCTTGCGAGAGACCTGGCCGATCTCGACCTCGGACTCGACGTGCCCGCCTCGGCCAGGCCGTTCATCGCCTGGGCCGAGGAGACGTGCAAGAACCATGCCTCCGGCGTCGATCACCCGTTGTTCACCTTCCTGGCGGAGGACGCCACCTTCGGCCAGCTGCGCACGTTCATCGACCAGGAGACGCCGTTCGACATCCATTTCGGTGACCTCCTCGCGCTCCTGCTTCCCGGCGTGCACGGCGGCGAGAAGATCGAGCTGGCGGGCAATTTCTGGGACGAGATGGGACGGGGCGCGGTCGAGGCCACCCACCGCCGGCTCCGCCTGTCGATGATGGAGCGCGTCGGTGTCCCGGCCGACGCCTATCTCGTCGACGTCGAGCGCTTCTGGCTCGAAGAACTGCGCCTGGCGAACATGTACTTCCAGGCTTCCACGGACCGCCGGCTGGCGCCGCAGGCCGTCGGCATGCTGATGGCCACGGAACTGGTCGTCCCCGGCCGGATCGACCGGCAGATCGACGGGTGGCGGCGGCTCGGGCTGACCGACCAGGAGATGCACTATCTCCGCGAACACGTGACCGTCGATGTCGAGCACGCGCAGGGGTGGCTGGACAACGTGGTCATCCCGATCGCCGAGGACCGCCCCGACCTCATGCCGGACATGGCCATCGGTGTCCTCCGGCGCCTCGACGGCGCCCTTGGTGTCTGTGAGCGGGCGTGGAACGAATTCCGTCCGATGGCGTAAGGGCCGGCGATTCCCCGCGGTCCGCGGCCGTGCCGTCGTGCGATCTGCTGATGGTCGGCTGCGGGCTGCGGGGACTCGGCCTGCTGACGGCGACCCCGGCCCTGTTCGGATTCGACCTGGCCGTCGTCGATGCCGGGAGCGAACTGGGTGTGGGCGCCTTCCGCGACTACGACATCGAGTCCAACTCCAACGGCTCGGACTTCTTCGGCTGGATAGACCCGGCCGGCCCTTTCGCGGGGCTGCTCACGGAAGGGCCGATCGAGCGGCTGCGGTCCACGAACACGGGGTTCCGGCTGGCATTGCTGGCCGACGCCCTGGCCTGCGCTGGACGGTCGATTCGCGCGATGCTTCCCCCCGGGCGAGTCTTCCAGCGGGATGTGGTCGTGGAAATCGAACTGCCGATCCACGGCTCGGACGAGTCCGGCCCCGTCCATGTCCGAACCCTTTCCGGACGGACATTGCAGGCCCAGACGGTCGTCCTCGCCACGGGCATCCGGGAAAGGCCGGGGAACGAGCTCGCGGCCCTCGGCGACAAGGTCGTGTCGTCACGCCGTCTACTCCGGCCCGACGCCCGCGAGCGCTGCGTGGCCTTGGGCGAGAGCACGAAGCCGGTGTGCATCGTCGGTGCCTCCCACAGTGCGTTCTCGGTGCTGGCCAGAATGGTCGGCCGACCGGGCGCCTCACCGGCTGCCGGCGATATCACCTTGGTCTCGCGGTCGCCGGTCAAGGTCTACTACGAGAGCTGGGGGGAGTACGCGCGAACCCCGCACACGGCGGCGGAGGCAACACCGGTACTCGGCCGTGACGTCTGCCCGGAGACGGGCACGGTGCACCGCTATTCAGGACTTCGCAACACCGCCAAGGCACTGTTCCATGCCGTGGCGGCCGGGCAGGTGCCCGGCGTCCGGATCGTGGTCTCCCGCAACACCGCCGACCACATGCGCCGCCTCGAAGCGGCCGACACGGTGATCCAGGCGACCGGCTACGGAAGCAACCTGCCGCGGCTCACGCGGGGCGGCCGTCCGGTGGAGTGCCTGCACACCAGAGGATCCGTGCGGCTGGACGGTCGGGGGCGGCTGTGCACGGTGAACGGCGTCCACCCATCGCTGTTCGTCATGGGCATGGACCCCTATCCCTACGACGACAACAGCGTGAATCCGACCAGCCAATACGCGCGTCGCGGCGGCCATCTCCTCGATCACTTGACGGCCCGGGGCACGGGGATCGACAGGCCCATGCTCCCCGCACTGACCAAGGACTCGTACTGACCAAGGACTCGCACTGACAAAGGATCGGCACCGACAAGGGACTGGCACTGACAAAGGACTGGCATCGACTAAGGACCTGCATTGAGCAACCTGATCTTCGTCGCGACGACGGGTCCCGGCCTTCAGGCACTGGAGTACGCGAGGGCGTCCGGCCACAAGACGACACTGCTGTACGCACCCGTCTACGACTTCTATCTGTCTCCGGAGCAGCGCCGGGACGCGCGCCGCCTCGCCGACCGCTGCATCGAGATCGAGGACCCGCACGACATCGGCGCGGTGGTGGATACCCTGCGCGCGGCCGGGGTCTATGTGGAAGGCATCGACGCCGTGCTCAGCACACTGCACACATGTGCCCTGCCCGCGGCCGAACTGGCTCGGCGGCTCGGGCTCAAGGGAACGTCCCCGCAGGCCATCCAGGCGGCCAAGGACAAGGGGATGTGCAGGCGGATCCTCAGCGACCGACATATTCCGAGCCTGCGGTCCGCGGTGGTCACCGGAGTCGCGGACGCGACGAAAGCGGCCTCGTCCATCGGCTTTCCGGTCGTTGTCAAGCCGCTGGGCGGATTCGGCAAGATACTGACGGCCGTGGCGCGGTCCCTCGCCGACATCGAGGCACACTTCGCCCTGGTCGCGACCCGCTTCGGCTCCCTCGAAAAGGGGGTGACCGAGGAAATCGACCATCGTTTCATCGTGGAGGAGATGGCCGTCGGCCCGCTGTTCTCCGTCGAGGTCCTCGGCGACGGCGGCGCTCTCACACCGCTGGTGACCGTGCGCCGCAAGACCGGGCTCGACAATCCGATCCTGGAACTCGGGTCAACGGTGCCCTGCGGCCTTGCCGCCGATGACGAACGGCGGCTCGCCGACTATGCGGTCCAGGTGTGCGAGGCGCTGGGGCTCGACTTCGGTGTCTTCCACGTGGAGGTCATCCTCACCGACCGCGGGCCCCGGCTCGTCGAGGTGAATCCCCGGATAGCGGGCGGCGCCATTCCCGACCTCGTGCGTGCGGCAACCGACCACGGCCTCTTCGAGACGCTCGTCGACCTGCACGCCGGAGGCGCCGGGCCGGCGCTTCCCTTTCCCGCGCGCCGCAGCGCCAGCCATTCGTTCCTCGCGGTGGCCGAGGACGGCACCGCATCCGCTGATCTGCCCGCCGACTGGTTCGAGGCCATCCGTCCCCGGCTGCATTCGGGCTGGACGAGTATCACGCCCGGCATGCGGCTTCGCCGGATGGACGGCAATTTCGACGTCTACGGAGTGGTCCGTGTCGTCGCCGGGACGCCCGGTGCCGCCGAGGACACGTGCGGGCGGCTCACGTCCGAGATCGGCGACCTGCTGGGGATCCGCCTTCCACCGATCGCGACGTTCGAGCCGCGGCGATGAACCGGCGGGGCCCTCGGCCCGAGGCCGGTGAGCGGGCCGGACGCCCCGGCGGGATCCGGGTCGTCGTCTCGCCGGTGTTCCTGGTGCTGTGGGGCGCGATGCTCGTCAGCGCCACCGGGACGTTCTTCCTCCTGCTCACCGTCTCGGCGGAACTGCTGACGCGGAACGGGTCCGGGCTCGGCGCCTCGGCCGTGTTCGCCTTCCAGTGGATCCTCCCGGTCGTGCTGGTCCACACCGTGAAGCGCCGCTGCGAGACGCCCCGGCTGCGGCGCACGGTCGTGGCCGCCGAACTCGGCGGCGCGGCGATCTCCCTGACGATCGGTGTCCTGCTCGCGCAGGGGTTGGCCGTCGCGCTGCTGGCCTGCTTCCTGCTCCGCGGCCTGCTGGAGGCGATCACGAAGACCGCCCGCGTCGTCTACACGCGCCAGCTGTTCGAGGGTGAGGCCCTCAAGCTCGCCTCCTACACCTTCAACAACTCCTACTACCTCGGCGGCGCGCTAGGAGGAGTCCTCGGGGCCCTCCTCGCCACCCGGGTGTCCGTGACGACGGCCGCCGCGATCGACGCGGCGACGTTCGTGGTCTCGGCCTGCTGCTACCTCTGGCTGCCGCGCGTCTCGGCGCCGAAGGCGCCGCCGGGCGCGCCCGGCGGCGTCTGGGGAACCGTCAGGACGACCCTGCGAGGCCGGCGGGAACTGATGCTCGCGGCGATCTATCTCGTCCTCGCGATCGGCATCTTGCAGGGCTTCCACAACACGGCGCGCACCATCATCCCGATCCGTTTGCTGCGCTTGGACGACGCGGAGGTGATGCAGCTCCAGATCGTCAGCGGCAGCGCCATCTTCCTGGGGGCCGTCGCCGTCCCGGTGCTCATCAGTCGATCGGGCGCGGGCCGGTACCTGAACCTGATGGGGGTTCTTCTGGCCGCTCTCGGGATGGGCCTCCTCCCTCAGGCCCCCGGAAAGACCGGCCTGTACCTCCTCTACTTCGCCTACATGTTCGTCTTCGAGTTCATCTTCACCACGGCGCAGGCCACGATCATCCAGCGCTGCCCCCCGTCCTCCCTGGTGGCCCTCACGAGTTTCACCAACGCGACGGGGACCGCGCTCCTGATTCTCTGCACGCTGCTCACGGGCGGGCTGTCGGACGTGGTCGACTTCGGAACCCTCGCCCTGCTGCTCGCCGCCGGGGTCGGCTGCGTCGCCCTCGCCGCGGAAGGGGCCGCACGGCGGCGGGTCCGCGGGGCTCACCGGCGGGTGCGCGGAACCCATCGGCGGCCCCGGGTCGCCCCCGCCGTCGGCCCCGCCGCGGGACCGGCACCGACCGTGCAGGCAGAGAAGCCCGTGCCGGCAAACAGGAGCGTCCAGGCAGAGAAGAGCGTCCAGGCAGGGAAGTCCGAAACGACTCGCTGAGGAGGTCCGCGGTGCACGTTTTCGACTCGCTCGTCGGATTGGTCGGCGACACTCCACTACTGCGGTTGCGCAAGGTCCTCGGCGTCGAAGGCCCAGCCGAGGACGCGCCGCTCGTCGCCGCGAAGGTCGAGTACTTCAATCCGGGCGGGTCGGTGAAGGACCGCATCGCCGTCCGGATGGTCGACGCCGCCGAACGCGCCGGGGATCTGCGGCCCGGCGGCACCATCGTCGAGGCGACATCGGGCAATACCGGGATCGGCCTGGCGATCCTGGCGCAGGAACGCGGATACCGGTGCCTCTTCGTCTGCCCGGACAAGGTCTCCGCCGACAGGATCAGCACCCTGCGCGCCTATGGCGCGGAGGTCATCGTCTGCCCGACCTCGGTGCCCCCCGACCATCCCGCGTCCTACTATTCGGTGTCGGACCAGCTCGTCCGGCAGACGCCAGGTGCGTGGAAACCGGACCAGTACTCCAACCCGCACAACCCGCTGTCGCACTACGAGTCGACCGGCCCAGAGATCTGGGCCCAGACCGATGGCCAGGTGACCCACTTCGTCGCCGGAATCGGAACAGGTGGCACCATCTCCGGCGCGGGCCGCTTCCTCAAGGAGATCTCCGGGGGGCGCGTCCGGGTGATCGGCGCCGATCCCCGAGGATCGGTTTACTCCGGCGGAACCGGACGGCCCTACCTGGTGGAGGGCGTAGGCGAGGACATCTGGCCGGCTGCCTTCGACCCCGGCGTCTGCGACGAGATCCTCGCCGTCAGCGACGGTGAGGCGTTCGCCGTCACGCGTCGCCTGGCCAGGGAGGAGGGTCTGCTGGTCGGGGGTTCCGGCGGCCTGGCCGTGGTCGCGGCGCGCAAGGTCGCCGCGACCGCCGGACCGGACGACGTGATCGTCGTCCTGCTGCCCGACGGCGGGCGCGGCTACCTGTCCACGGTCTTCGACGACGCCTGGATGGCCGCCTACGGTTTCCCGACCGCACCCCCGGGCTCCCCGGCGTTCCCGGCGTCGTCGGAGGCCCGCGTCGGCGAGGTTCTGGCGCGCAAGGCCGCGCTCGGCCGAAGGAGCCTCGCCGGCTTCGTCCACGTCCAGCCGCACCAGACCATCGGCACCGCCGTCTCGATCATGCGGGAGCACGACGTCTCCCAGCTCCCGGTGCTGCGGGCGGAGCCTCCGCTCGCGGCGGCCGAGGTCGTGGGCTCCCTCAGCGAGCGCGGCCTGCTCGACGCCCTCATCCGCGACGAGGCGAGCCCGGACGCCCCGATCGAGAACCACATGGCGTCCCCCTTCCCCATGGTCGGAACAGGTGAGGCCGTGGGGAAGGCGGCCGCCCTCCTGGAGCAGCACGGCGCCGCGCTCGTCCTCGACGGCGGAAGGCCCATCGGCCTGATCACCGCACAGGACCTGCTCGCCCACCTGGCGGCCGCGGAGCCCTCCGGCGACACGACCGGCCACCCACCGGACTGACCGACCGCGCGGGAGAGCCGAGCGACCCGGTGTGCCACCTGCTCTCTTTCGGGTCCATGGCCCCATCCAGGGAGGTCATCATCAAGAGCTCGCCTCCTGAACAGCGGCGGTGGCGGGGGCCTGGACCGGCGCGACGGGCTCCAGGACGCGGGCGCGGAGGCTGAACGCGGTGACCAGGGCGGCGAGCAGCGCCGCGGCGAAGGGGACGGCCAGCGCCGCCCGGAGCGCGCCGATCCCGCCGTCGCCCAGGGCACCGCCGTCGAGCGCCGCGACCTGAACGGCGGTCACCGCCGACAGCCCGAGCGCCGTACCGAACTGGATCGCCGTGTACAGCAGCCCACCCGCCAGACCGTGCTCACTTTCGTGGACGCCCTCGGTGGCGGCCATCGTCAGCGGCCCGTAGGCCAAGGTGAAGGCCGCCCCCAGCAGCGTCATGATCGGGAGCATGAGGGCGTAGTCCCAGTCCAGGCCGAGCGGCAGGAACAACCCGTACGCAATGGCCGCGAGGACGAGCCCGGCGAACAGGACCCGAACGTTGCCGTAGCGGTGCACCAACCGCGGGGTGAGGGTCGGCGCGAGGACGGTGTCGATGGCGAGGACGAGCATGGCCAGGCCGGTCTGCCAGGTCGTCCAGCCGCGCAGTTCCTGGAAGTACAGCGTCATCAGGAACTGGAACCCCGCGAACGCGCCGAGGAACAACAGCGCGCTCACGTCCGTCCGCACCAGGGTGGCCGACCGGAAGACGCCGAACCGAACGAGCGGGCTCGTGGACCTGCGCTCGACCACCACGAACGCCGCGAGGAGCGCCAGCCCGCCCGTGAGGACGCCCGCGGTGAGCGCGGCTCCGTCGCCGGGCCTCTCCAGCCGGACGACCCCGTACACCAGCAGCAGCATCGCACCGGTGATGCTGAACGCGCCGACGAGATCGAACCCGCCCCGGGCGCCCGGATAGTCGCCGTCCGGCTCCGTGACCAGCGGGATCGCCGCGGCCAGGATGAGCGCCGAGAGGATCACCGGAGCGAAGAACACCCAGCGCCAGCCGAGCGCGGTCAGCAGCCCGCCGGCGACGAGGCCGAGCGAGTAACCGCCGGCGGCCAGTCCCGCGTAGAGCCCGAGCGCCCTGGTCCGCGCGGGCCCGGCCGGGAACATGGCCGTGACGAGCGCGAGGCCCGCGGGCGCCATGAACGCCGAGGCGACCCCGGTGACGAACCGGGCGATCAGCAGCATCCAGCCCTCCGTCGCGAACCCGCCGAGCCCCGAGAACAGCAGGAAGACGACCAGCCAGGTGAGAAAGACGCGGCGGCGGCCCAGCAGGTCGGCGGCGCGCCCGCCCAGCAGCATGAACCCGCCGTACCCGAGCACGTAGGCGCTGATGACACCGCTGAGCATCCCCGTCGACAGCCCCAGGTCCGCCCTGATCGACGGCAGCGCGATGTTGAGCATCGCCACGTCGATCCCCTCCAGGAACACCGCGCCGCACAGCACGAGCAATGACGCCCAGGCACGTCCGCCGGACGCGGATGAGGACATGTGCCGACTCCTCTCATTGAGGGCCGGTTTCCCTGATGGCTGCCGGTTCCCTCTTGTTACCGGCAGCATCGTCGGTCACCATGAGGCATGGAAGACGGCACTTTCGAGTCCCCCGGTTACTGCGGGGATACCGCCCAGGACGAGGACGTCCTCCAGTGGGACACGCGCAATGACTGCGAGGTCCGGCAGATCCTCGACCGCATCGCGGACAAATGGTCACTGCTCGTCATCGCGCTGCTCGACCAGCGCTCGCTGCGCTTCACCGAACTGCGCCGCCGGATCGACGGGATCAGCCAGCGGATGCTCACCCGCACGCTGCGGCACCTGGAGCGCGACGGTCTCGTGAGCCGCACCGTCCACCCGACCGTCCCGCCGCGCGTCGACTACGCCCTCACGACGATGGGCGCGACCCTGCACGAGACGATCCGCTCTCTGGTCGTCTGGACGGAAACGCACCAGAACGCGATAGCCGCCGCCCGAGCGGCCTACGACACCCGCATCGCGGCGGAGCAGAAGGCCGCCGAGCAGGAAGCCGCCGAGCGCGACGCCATCGCCCGCGAGGCCCTGACCCCCAGCACCGGATAGCGGGCCGGAGGCGATCGGACCGGAAGCCGGGCAGCGCATCCGAGACAATCTGGGGAGCTCCCCGCTTTACGTCCGATGTTTTCGGCGGACCACCCCGGAGCGGAGGAAAGCGTCTACGTAACGGCGGGGGTGGACGGTGCGCTGCGGTCCATCTCGTCTACCGGCGATCAAGCCGCGCTCAGGCCACGACCTGGCCGGGCGTACGCCCAGGTCACCGTGCTGCTCTCGCCTCCCGCGACGACGGCGGACGTCGCGGCCCGCGGTGAAACGGCCGGCATGCCGGATCACCGACCGAGACGAGAGCTGCCGAGGAGAAATCGATGCCCCCGTTCGATGAGCTGCCACCCGCCCGCAGGTACGGGCCGCTGGACTCGCTCTACGCCGCGCTGCGCCGCCGCGCCCCGCAGGTGTCCGCCCAGCCACCCACGGACGGCCTGCGCGTCGGCTACCGGAACCGGACGGCGCTGATCGTCTGGGACGCGGACGTCGAACTGTACGTGTGGACGTCCGGCGCGGACGGCGGTCAGCTCGACCGGGACGCCGAGAAGGCGGCCGAACAGATCGCGTGGACGCTCGGCGCGCCGGCGAGCCCCACCCCCTCTTAGACGGAACCCGGCTGGCGCGGCCCGTCCTAGACGAGGATGGGCCAGCGCCAGCACCGTCTCGGTCGTCGGGGTGGTGGTGAGCACGAAGACCGGCCGGTCCCAGGCACCGCCGTTGCCGCCCTGAACCGCAGGCGCCCGATCAGCTGACCGGTGGATCGAACGGCCGCTCAGATCAGGCCGTGGCGGCTTCCTGGGCGACGTCCAAACGGGCGTTGGCGACCACGGCGTGCAGTGCTCGGAGCGCGGCGCCGGCGTGGTTGCCCCAGTGGTTGAAGTACGAGTACTGCCACCACCAGAGCGCCTCCAGCGCATGGTCCTGCTGGTAGTGCCGCAGACCATGGACAAGATCGCTGGCCACGTCCACCAGGTCGTCCGACAGCCGATAGGCGGTGGGTTCGGTGTCCTTGTAGGGGTCGAAGACCTCGACGTACTCGTCCAGCGCGGCGAGCCGTTCGGCAAGGCCCTGGCGGACGGCGTCGAGGTCCGGGTCGTCGCCGACCTCGGGCTCCCAGTTGTCGGGCAGGATCACGTCAGCGCTGGCGCCGAGCTGCGCGCCGGCCAGGATGACCTGCGACACCTCCAGCAGGAGCAGCGGGACGGTGTGCGTCCCGCCATCGCCCCGCGCGACCGCCTCCAGCCCGTTCAGGTAGTTGTCCACGTGGCGCGCCACGTGTTCGGCGAGGACGTTCCAGTCCTGCGGGCTGTTGGTGTCAGACATCGAGCAGCCTCCGTCCTTCGAATGCGCGGCCCAACGTCACCTCGTCGGCGTATTCAAGGTCGCCACCCACCGGCAGGCCGCTGGCCAGACGGGTGACCGTGAGGCCCATGGGCTTCACCAACCGGGCGAGATACGTGGCGGTCGCCTCGCCCTCCAGGTTCGGGTCGGTCGCAAGGATCAATTCGGTCACCGTACCGTCCGCGAGGCGCTGCATCAGCTCGCGGATGCGCAGGTCGTCCGGGCCGACGCCCTCGATCGGGCTGATCGCGCCGCCCAGCACGTGGTAACGGCCGCGGAACTCGCGGGTCTTCTCGATCGCGACGACGTCCTTGGACTCCTCCACCACGCAGATCACCTGCGGGTCGCGGCGGACGTCACGACAGATCCGGCATTCCTCTTCTTCTGCGACGTTCCCGCACGTCTTGCAGAAGCGGACCTTGTCCTTGACCTCCTTGAGCGCCTTGCCCAGCCGTTCGACGTCGGCAGGGTCGGCGGAAAGGAGATGGAAGGCGATCCGCTGCGCGCTCTTGGGGCCGACGCCGGGCAACCTGCCCAGCTCGTCGATGAGGTTCTGAACCACCCCTTCGTACAACGGACCCTTCCTTTCGTCGCGTTCGACTGCCTTCTACGGTGGCGGTTCGCGGTACGTCCCGTCCACCGGGCCGGTCAGGTGCCGGACCCGCCGCCACCACCGGCTTCACCCGTTCCGCCGGACCCACCGCTACCGCTGCCACCACCGGTTCCGCCGGTTCCGCCGCCGAGGCCGGGGAAGCCACCGGGGAGCCCGCCGGGCATTCCGGGCGGCATCTCGCCACCGCCGATGCCGGGCATGCCGCCGCCGAGACCACCGAGGCCCGCGGTGAGCGGGCCCATCTTCTCCTGCTGGAGCTCGCGCGCCTCCCGGGACGCGTCACGGATCGCGGCCAGCACCAGGTCGGCGATCGTCTCGGCCGTGTCGGCCGGGTCGTCGGGATCGATGGCCTTCGGGTCGATCGACAGACCCGTGACCTCGCCCTCACCGTTCACCGTCGCGGTGACGAGCCCGCCTCCCGCGGTGCCCTTCACCTCGGCCTCCGCGAGCTCGCGCTGCGCGGTGAAGAGCTGCTCCTGGACGGCCTGGGCCTGCTGGAGCAGTTCCTGGATGTTCAACTGACCACCGGGTTCCACCGTGCTCTCCTTGTTCCGGCCCTCGCCGGGCCTTCGGTATGGGCGACCCGCCGATCACCGGACGTCCGTCCTCACGAGACTACGGGTTCCGCCCGGGATGCGGTACGTCCGGGCAGTCGGTGCACCGACTCCGCTCAGGAGTTGTCGATCTCTTTGATGATCTGTCCGCCCAGCTCGCGCTGGATGAGCGCCATCCCGTTCATCTCCGCCTCGTTGCCCTCGGCGTCGGCGTCGCCCTCGGGGTCGACCTCGTCGCTCTCGTCCACGGGAGAGGGTTCCGGGGGTGGCGGAGGCTCGTCCGGCGGCGGGGGCAGCGGCCCCGGGTCCTGGCTGGCCGCCGACTGCGCCGGCTTGGGCGCGGATGGCCGGCTCTGCGGCGCGCTGGGCTGTGCGGACGGCGTCGGGGGCCGCGAGGTGGGGGCGGCGGACGCGCTCCCGAATCCGGACGAGGACGCCGTCCCGAACCCGCCGCCGGGCCCTGAACGGGAGGCTTGCCCTCCACCTCCGCCGCCACGGGGTGCGCCTCCGGGGTTCGAGCCGCCCCGTCCACCCGCCGGGGGCGCGCCGCCGACCACGGTCTCGATGCGCCAGTCGACACCGAGACGCTCCTTGAACACCTCAAGAAGGATCACGTCGCGGTTACCGTTGACGAAGCCGAGCCGAGATCCCTCGGCGTCGAACGAGAGGGTCAGGATCCGCCCTTCGAGCGAGACGGGCCGCACCCCGGACATGATCACCATCCAGGTGGCGCGGCTCTTCTGCTTAACCGCCTCGACGATGTCCGGCCAGTACTGCTGGATGGTGGCCACGTCCATCCCTCCGCCAGAGGCGGCAGGGGCGGAGGCGGTTGCGGCAGAAGCGGCGGCCGCGGGGGCGGAGTGTGCGGCGGCAGACGGCGCGGCGGGGGAAGGGTGCGCAGAGGGGGCAGCCGACGCGGCGGCAGGCGACGCGGCGGCTTGGCGCGATGCGCCGCCCGGCCCACCAGCCGAGCGGTTATCCACAGAACCGCGTTCCGCTTCCGAAGACGCCCCGGGACGGTTGACACTGGAAGTGGGGTCGCCCCCCTGGGCGGGCGGGGGTTGTTCCGCTGGCCTTTGCTCCTGCTGCCCCCCTGAAGCAGCGGTGTTTTGCCGCTGCCCGGCCTCAGCGGGCGGGGCCGATGCCGCAGGCGCCCTCGACGCGACGGGCGGCGGGGCGGGCGGCGGGGCGGCCGGTGCAGGCGGCGCCTGCTGGAAGGCAGGGGCCATACCGCCACCGCCGCCGCCGAGACCGCCCTGGGTGGCTTGGCGTTCCAGCCGGTCGAGGCGAGCGAACATGGACGCCTCGTCCTCGTAGGCCGCTGGCAGGAGGATCCGCGCGCTGATGAGTTCCAGCAGCAGCCGCGGGGACGTGGCGCCGCGCATCTCCGTCAGCCCGGTGTGCAGCAGGTCCGCCGCGCGTGTCAGCTCGCCGGGTCCCATGGACGCGGCCTGCCGCCGCATCTGTTCCAGCTCGTCCGTCGGAACGTTCAGCAGCCCCGTCCCGCCCGCCTCTGGAACGTTCGACAGGATCACCAGGTCGCGGACGCGCTCCAGCAGGTCCGCGGTGAATCTGCGCGGATCCTGACCGCTCTCGACGACCCGGTCGATCGCGGCGAACACGGCGGCGCCGTCCCTGGCGGCGAAGGCGGCGATCACCTCGTCCAGCAGCGCGGAATCGGTGTAGCCGAGCAGCGAGACGGCCCGCGTGTAGGTGATGCCCTGCTCGTCCGACCCGGCGAGGAGCTGGTCCAGGATCGACAGCGTGTCGCGGGCGGAACCCGCGCCTGCCCGGACGGCCAGGGGCAGCGCCGAAGCCTCGTAGGGGACGTCCTCGGACTTCAGGATCTCCTCGACCAGCTCTTGCAGGACACCGGGCGGGATCAGCCGGAACGGGTAGTGGTGGGTTCGGGACCGGATCGTCCCGATGACCTTCTCCGGCTCGGTGGTCGCGAAGACGAACTTCAGGTGCGGCGGAGGCTCCTCGACGAGCTTCAGCAGCGCGTTGAAGCCCTCGCGGGTGACCATGTGCGCCTCGTCGATGATGTACACCTTGAAGCGCGCCGAGACCGGCGCGAAGAACGCACGTTCGCGTAGGTCACGAGCATCGTCCACACCTCCGTGCGAGGCCGCGTCGATCTCGATGACGTCGATGTGCCCGGTCCCCGACGGGCCGAGCGCGACACACGAGTCGCATTTGCCGCACGGGTCGGGAGTCGGCCCTTCCTCGCAGTTGAGCGAGCGGGCGAGGATACGGGCGCTGGACGTCTTGCCGCAGCCGCGCGGACCGCTGAACAGGTACGCATGGTTGATCCGGCCGTTGCGCAGCGCCTGCTGCAGGGGCTCGGCGACGTGCTCCTGCCCCTTCAGCTCGGCGAACGTCGCTGGCCGGTACTTGCGGTACAGAGCCAGACTCATCGGGGGTCCGCCCTCCCTCGAGAAGCAGAGCGTCAGAAGCGAAAAGGACCCCCCGCACACCCGCCAGAGCCTGCTTATCCTTGCTGCCTTCCGGCCCTGGGGAGGTTCACAGGGTGACGCCATGCGAGGGGTCTGCCTCAGAGTCTATGGCATCCGCACCCCAGAATCGGCCGCAACCACACACCCACGCCGCAAGACCGCGCCCGCCAGAAGCGAAGGCCCCCGCCTCCCTCCGTCCGGGCGGATGAGGGAGGCGGGGGCGGGAACGAGAGGGTCCGCCCGTCCCACCTCACCGTGAGACGACCCCCTCTGGTGGCTATCGCGATCGGTCCCGGAGAAGCCGGTCAACGACCTGCACCGCCTGCGCGACGTCGCCGCAGTGGCACAGGAGCCCGGCGCGTCCACGCGCGGCCTCGTGGAACCCCCACCGGCCGTCGGGCATGGCCATGACGCACAGGGTCGTGGCGATTTCGGCGCCGTAGACCCGCAGTAGAGGGACACGGACCGGGATCAGATCGGGGTGGTACGTCTTCACACACCGCCACCCTTGCCGCTCCAGCGCGAGAGCGAGCGTGTCCAGGTGCCCCAGGACGGTCTCGCGGTGCCACTCGGTGCGCCATTTCAGGTAGCGAAGGCGGATCATCCGCCGCACCCGGCAGCCCGTCAGCGAAGCTTCGCCCATGTGACCTTCCCTCCTTCGTTGAGTGGACGGACGCCCCACGCCTCCACGACCTCCGCCACGAGCCGAAGCCCCCGCCCGGACGTCGCGCCGGGGCTCTCGGGCCGGATCACCGGTCGTGCGGGGCCGCCGTCCCATACCTCCACGACCGGACGACCGTCCCGCTCATCGCGAAAGACCCGCACGACGATCGGACCCTCCCCGTGCAGGAAGCTGTTCGTGACCAGCTCGCACACCACGAGCCGCCCGTCACTGTCGTCGGCGATCCCCCACTCCCGGAACCGCTCGACCAGGAACCGCCGCGCCAACCCCGGCGCCCGATCAGTGGCATCAAGGACGAGCGGAAGCGGGACCTCTGGGGCGACTGATGTTGCTGGCATGGCTGCGACCTAACGTCTCCGGTTGATCGGCTCCTATTGAGCCACCAATTGGATGCACAGCGTCACAAAGTGCAGGTGAAGCCTGACAAGTTGGTGTTGGTCAGTTCCCTTGACTTGCTGGCCAGTTGAGGGCCGGTTGAGGGACGATGAAGTCATGTCGGCGCGACGCACCAAGGCGAAGGTGAGCCCGACTCTGCTTGCCTACGGCCGCAGGCTTCGCAAGTACCGGGAAGCCAAGGGCTGGTCGCAAGAGAGTGCCGCGAAGCGTGCCAACGACGGGCAGGGAGTGACACCCCAGTACATCGGCATGGGTCGAGACAGGGCGCACGCGCTGCACCCTTGAGTTTGCCGAGACCATGGACCGCGAGCTTGGCGCGGAGGGGTGCCCTCGTGGAGCTATGGGAGGACCTGGTGAAGGGCACCGCCTTGCCCACCTGGTTCGACTGGGTTCCGGTAGAGGGCAGTGCTATGGCACTGGAGAACCGGCAGACCATGCTCGTACACGGACTGCTACAGACGCCCGGCTACGCGTCTGCCTTGCTCCACGGGAACAACGAAGCCGTCGAAGCGAGGATCAAGCGTCAGGAGATCCTCGCCCGTGAGGATCCACCAGACTGCACGTTCCTGATGGATGAGGGCGTCCTCTATCGCGAGGTCGGTGGTCAGGAGGTGATGAGGGAGCAGTTGGAACATCTGTTGCAGCCGCCCACAGACCGGGTCACCGTGCAGGTGGTTCCCATCAGCGGCGAGCACATCGGCAACGTCGGGTCCTTTACTTGCGCGACGTTGGAAGATCTCACGGAAGTCACCTACGTGGAGACCGTCGCACGTGGATTCACGATGGGTGAGATCGAAGACATTTCCGAGGTGCGTCGCGCGCTCCGAGAGATACGATCTTTAGCACTACCTGTCGGCCAGTCGGCCGACCTTATCCGTAGAACGGTGAAGGAACGATGGACTTGAATGATCTTCGCTGGCGCAAGGCATCGCATAGTGCCTCGAACGGAGGAGAGTGCGTCGAACTAGCGTCGACTCCCGGGGCCGTCGCCATCCGCGACAGCAAGAACCCCCATGGCCCCAAGCTCGCCATCGCACGCCATGAGTTCGCCGCACTGTTGACTGCTCTCAAGCGCTGACACCCCCAGAAACGCCAAGCCCTCACCCTCCACAGCGCAACTTGAGTGTTGATCGAGTTAGGACAGGTAACGATGGACGCGAACGCCATCACCTGGCGAAAGGCCGCCCGCAGCACCTCAACCGGAGGAGAGTGTGTGGAGTTGGCGGTTCTTCCCCAGGGCATCGGTATTCGCGATTCCCAGGACCCGGACGGGCCAAAGCTGATCGTCCAACGCAAAGCCTTCGGAGCCCTCGTCGCGGAACTGAAGCGCTAACCCCCTGCAAACAGCCGCAAGCCCTCGCCCCTGAACAGGTACTAGCCTTCATCCGAAGGGTGCGGTCAGAACGATGGAGCTGAACTTGTCCACCTAGCCCAAGAGCAGTCACCGCAGTGGGACTGGTGGCGTCGAACTCGCTTCGGTCACCGGCCAAGTTGTCGTCCGGGACGTTGATCAGGCAAATCGACACGGTCTCTAGGACCAGGTGAGCGCCCCGAGGCCGTAGTGTTTGTTGAAGTCCGGTGACGGGTCTTGTTCGAACTGAATCTCCTTGCCGTACGGCGGGTCATCGTACCGCACTTGCGTCATGGGGCGGGAACGTGACGACACGGCGAGCAAGCAGGTCTTCCATTCGGCGCCCTTGCGATCGAACTCGTCGGGATCGGGTGGGTGCCCTTCTCGGCAGCCCGGCAGCCGCTTCTCGCCGGACACGATGATGGCGGGACCGAAGTCGCCGAACTCGCCGTTGAAGCGCGGCGTGCCCGGCGAGAAGGCGTTGCCGCTCTCGTTGGTGATAGTGATCTTGGCGTAGTACGCGGTGTTGCGCTTCAGTACCGCCCTGCTGTCGTCGTCGAAGTTGCCCTGGACCTTCGAACCCGGGGTCGTCCGTATGCGCTGCACGACGATGCCCAGTACGCCCTCGGTGTAGGTCTTCAGCAGGGGGAAATAGTCACGGACGGGCACGATCGCCTTTTCGCCGAACCGCAGTCGCTCCCCAGGCCGGGTCATCTCATCGGTCAGCCGGAGCGGTTCGGTCGGAATCGCGGTCGTCCCGAATGTCGGCGCCGACGTGGCGGACGATGGGGCCGGTGACGCGGTCGTGGCGGGACCCGCCGAGGGTGTGGCGGCCTCACCCCCGGAACAGCCCGCCAGCGTCAGCCAGGAGACCACGACGATGGCACGGCTGCGCATACGAGAAGTATCTCTGAATCTCACCGGGACAACTCCTGAATTGGATGCCGCCTAGCTCCAGTCACTGGTGGCAAATGCGTCGAACTCGCGTCGGTCACCAGCCACGTTCGCAGCAACCCCTCGTCCACCGCACTTAACTACCCGGCCACCCTGAGCTGAGGGGGCGATCTACGACATGGCCGTACCTTGCAGGCTCTCCAACCCGGTTGCAACCAGCAAAGGCGTGAACTCGGTGACGCTGTGAGCAGCGACGTTGTTGAGGACATAGGGTCGGTGGCAAGGATGTGGTTGAGCTCCTCGACGGACATGTCAGAAGCGATATACACACCGCCGACCAGGGGACCTGGCGCCCGGCCACAAGAAACCGCCGCGTGGAAATAAGGTCCTTCAGCCAATCTCCATGAGCTGGCCGCCAGGGGGCGACCTCGTCCAGCGGCGCTGTGTAGGTCACCGAAACAATGAACATGTCCGAATCATGGCAGGTGGAGGCCACGATCCACCAAGGCAGGCTCTCCGTCCATCTCTCGCCGCGCGTCCCTCGGCTTCTCCAGCCGGTGATCAGGGAGTTGCCGTTCGCGCAACGCGGAGAGCCGTTCGGTCGGAGTGCTGTGACCGCCCTGGGCACTCCGCCTCACCTGGCTGAATGGGGTTGAAGGCAGGCTCTGCCGGAATTGCCCCGCGCTCGTTCTGAGGTTTGCGAACACACCTGAGAGTCACGACCTCGTCCCGTACAGTGCTCATGTTTGCGGATTGTAAGTGACATGTAACTCTTAGATCATGCGGGGGGACGTGTGGAATCTGGCCAAGTGCTCGCCGGTCGCTACCGATTGGAACAGCGGGTCGGCGCGGGCGGCGGCGGGACGGTCTGGCGGGCGGTCGATGAGGCATTGGGCCGGGTCGTCGCGATCAAACGTGCGCTCCCCGTCGACGGCAAGAGCGACCCCGAGCGGATCCGGCATCTGCGCCGCGAGGCCAAGATCTTGGCGCGTCTGAACCATCCCCACGTCATCACGCTGTACGACGTGGTCGAGGAGGACGGCGAGTGGTGGCTGGTCATGGAGTACGTGGCCGCGCGCAGCCTGGCCGACCGTGGCGTTCTCTCCCCCGAGCGGGCGGCTCGGCTCGGCGCCGACGTCGCGGCGGCGCTGGAGGCGGTGCACGGCGCCGGTATCGTCCATGGCGACGTCAAGCCCGGCAACGTGCTCGTCACGGTGGACGGCCGGGCCAAGCTCGGTGATTTCGGCATCTCACGGTTCATGCACGGCGAGGTGACGTTCACCGACACCGGTGTTCTGATCGCAGGTACCCCGGCGTACATTGCGCCCGAGGTGGCCAGAGGAGCGAAGCCCACATCGGCCTCTGATGTCTTCTCCCTTGGTGCCACGTTGTTCGCTGCGGTTGAGGGCGGATCCCCGTACGGTCCGGCGGGCAACCTGTTCGGAATGCTCAGGCAAGCCGCCGAATGCCGCGTTGCCAAGTCCGAACGGGGCGGCGAACTGGCGCCGGTGATGTCGGCGCTGATGCGGCGTGAACCGCGCCTGCGTCCCGACGCCGCAGCAACCCGTCAACTGCTTGACGCCGCTTCGAGCCCGTCCTCGAAGCGGCGGCGCGTCCGTTCTCTGCCGATCCGGTCGGCGCGCCGATGGCCCTCTACGCGCCCGGCCGCCGTTGTCGCGTGTGTCATCGCGGTCACACTGGCGGCCGGGGCTTGGATAGTCATCGATCCGTCATCTGGGCCAGCGGCTACACCGCGAACGACCAGGAAGGTTACGTCGTCGATCCTCGGTGATCCGCACACGGCCGACCCCTGTGCCCTCCAGGACCAGACTCAGCTCGCCCGGTTCGGTTCCACCAATCTGGACCCCGCCTACGGCGGCTTCGCACGGTGCGATGTTCTGGTGTATCCACGGGACGGCGGCGAGGTGGACGTCAAAGCGGAGCTCATTAGTCGCGATCCCCCCATGAAGACGCCTGGGCGGATCGATGATGTGGGCGGAATCAAGGTCTGGCATGAGCCGGGCGCGGACGACCAGTGCCATCGGATACTGCTGCTCGGCGACAGCGGGTATGTGGACATCGGCGCAGAGTTCAACGCAAAGGGCTCGGTCGACCTCTGCGCGATCGCCGAGACCGGTGTCAGGAGTGCGGTCGCGGTGCTCTCGCGCGGTCCCCTCCCGCGGCGGACCACACGTCCCGTGAGCGCGTCACTGTTCTGGTCGGACGCCTGCGCGTTGCTGGACGCCGAAGGTCTCTCCCGGTTCCCCGGCGTGGACGCACTGCATCCCATTGCCCGCTTCGGCAACTGGGAATGCGACTGGAAGAGCACGACCAGCCATGACCGGCTCCTTGTCCTCCCCGATCAATACGTTCAACCGAGTGCGGAGGACGGCCGTCCGACAAGGCTCGGCGGGCATGATGCCTTCGTTCAGCCGAACGGATACGGGCCTGGCTCGTGCCTCGTGCGGGTGGTGCATCGCCGTTACACCGTGAGCAAGAGCGAGAAGACAGAGCTGCTGCTCATCGTGATCCTGGGGATACCCGGGGGGAACGCCGATCAACGATGCCGCGTGGCCAGCGACATCGCCGAGGCCGCCGCCGCCAAGCTACCCCGCATCTGAACGATGACGTGGCCGCCATCTGGTGGGCCTGTTCACATGAGGAGTTTCGCGAGCTGGGCCATCTCGGTGGATGGGTCGACCACCGGCTGGATGAGGAGTTCGTCGACGCCGGCCTGTTCCAGGGTGGCGATGCGGGTGAGGAGGTCGTCCCGGGTGCCGACCAGGGCCAGGGCGTTCATCAGCGACGGCAGGATGAGGTCCCGGTCCTGCGGTGGGATGCGTCCGAGGTAGTTGGAATAGAGCTTGGTGTGCCGGTCGGGTGCGGCGGCGGTGGTGCCGCGCCGGCCGAGGAGCCGCTGCACGGCCTCGCGTTCCTCGGAGCCGAGTCGCTCGACGAAGGCGTTCGCGTCGGCGGCGGTGTCGGCGGCGAAGGCCAGCAGCGACAGGACGGCGTGGCCGGTCGCGTCCCGGACCGCGTCGCCGTGGGGATCCTCGTCGGCGTCGAGCACGTACAGGGGGGCGGTCAGGTAGGAGTCCGGACGGGTGTCGAGTGCTCCGGCGGCGCCGCGGCGGGCGTCGTGTAGCGCTTGCCAGCCGGCGGGGTCCAGGAGGCCGTAGGAGATCAGGCCGGTGCCGCGGCGGCCGGCGACGGCGGCCGCCTTGGGCCCGAGCAGCGCGGCCACGACGAACTCGATCGGGTCGGTGGTGTTCACGTGCGCCCCGGTGTTCCCGGTGCCGACCCCGCAGATGATCCGGCCCGGTGCCAGGGCGTTCAGGCTGGCCAGCCCGCTCGCGGCGGCCGGGGCCGAGCGCAGCGCCGGTGAGGTCACGCCGATGCCGAGCTTGATGCGCCTGGTCGCCTTCGCGCACAGGGCTAAGGTGACGAACGGATCGCCGTGAAGCATCGGGGTGTCGTTGACCCAGAAACTGTGCAGACCCAGGCCCTCCGCTTGGACAGCGAGGTCTTCCACACCAGGTTGAGCGGCGACCACGATTCCTGCACGCATCACGACCTCCAAGGCGTGGGAGCTGTCATGGCTCAGACTCTCCCGTCGGTCGGCCCCTGTCACTCAGGTTCGAAGAGACGCGGATCCAGCGCCAGTACGCGAACAGGTCGGGACGTGCCGGCGAGCTCGGCGAGCGAGCGGGCACGACTGCTCATGGAAGGCGGAGCGGACGCCTCCGGCATTTCTCTGCGAGTGGTCGAGCTGCGGACGGGGCCGCCGGGATGACCGGGTTGCCGCACACTGGAAACATGACGATCTTGTTCGTGGATGGGTGGCTGGGCCCGGATCCTGGGGATTGGCAGGAGTTGTGGGCGCGGCGGCTACCGGGATCCGTCCGGGTGGACCAAGATGACTGGCGGCTCGCCGAGCGTGACCGGTGGGTCGCTCGGCTGGACGAGGCCATCGCGCGCTGTGTCGAACCGCCCGTGCTCGTCGCACACAGTCTTGGTTGCCTGACCGTGGCGCACTGGGTCGCCGACCGTCCCCCACGGCCGGTGCGCGCCGCGTTGCTGGTCACGCCAGCGGACGTGGAACACAACGTCACCGCGGAGATCGTGGGATTCGATCCGATTCCCCGCACGGCCTTCCCCTTCGCGTCCGTCGTGGTCGCCAGCCAGAACGACCATTGGATGACGCTTGGGCGCGCGCTTTCGTTCGCGGACGCTTGGGGTGCGCGTCTCGTCGATGCGGGCGAGGTCGGACATCTGACCGTCGGCGGAGGGTACGGCCCTTGGCCCGAAGGTGAACGGCTTCTGAGTGACCTGCTCGGTCACGATGCTTTGGGAGCCGCTTAGCCTGTGCCGGGCGCGTGCCCTCGCGCCTTTGTCGTTGACCGGCGTCACGCCTTTCCTGGCTGGGGCCAGAGGAGATCGTGACGAGGAGACCGCCCTATCGGCGCCCGGCGAGCTTGGCGAGTGAGGTGACGTTCAGCAGCAGGTTGGGGGAGCCGCTGCCCGGGTTGGAGATGACACCGGACTGTGCCGCCTTGACCACTGCGTTCCGTGACTCCAGTGGTGTCGCCGTCGGGTGGCGCTCCAGGTAGAGGGCGAGTGCCCCTGCCGCGTGCGGTGTCGCCATCGATGTCCCGCCCAGGACCACCGAGCCGGTGTCGGACTCGTTGTCGGCCGAGATGATGTCACCTCCTGGCGCGAACAGGTCGAGGCAACGCCCGTAATTGGAGAAGAAGGACACCCAGTCGCCTTCGTCCGTCGATCCGAGCGTGACGGCCTCCGACACATCGCTGGGCGCGTCGCAGCCGTTCCGCGAATCATTTCCGGCAGCTATCGAGAACTGGATGCCCGCGCGGATGGCCGCCCTGGTGGCCTCGCGGAATGCCTGCGGCTCGGGGTTCGGAGGGTCGGAGCCGATGCTCATGTTCCCGATGGACGGCCCCTTGGCGTTCTTCGCAACCCATTCCAGACCCTGGATGGCGTACCGGTCGGGGGAGTACCCGTCGCAGTCCAGAACCCGTACCGCGACGATCTTGACGTCCTTGGCGACGCCGTACTCCTTGCCGCCGACGGTACCCGCCACGTGCGTGCCGTGGCCGTGACAGTCCTGCGCGGTGGTGTCCTTGTCGACGAAGTCGTAACCGTCGACCGCCCTGCCCTCGAACGTCTTGTGGCTGATGCGGACTCCGGTGTCCAGGACGTAGACGGTGACGCCGGTACCGCCGCCCGGATAGGTGTACGAGCGGTCCTGCTTACCGTCAACGCGGTCTATGCCCCAGGAAGGGGGGTTCGACTGCGTGCCGCCCCCGGCCCGGTCGCCGTCGGCCGTACGGACCATCACGGACTTCTGGACGTAGCGCACCGCCGGGTCCGCGGCCAGCCGTCGGGCCTGCTCGGCGCTCATGTCGGCGCCGAAGCCGCGCAGCACTGCACTGAAGACGGCCTGGACGGAGCCGCCGTAGCGGTTCACCAGGTTCTTCGCCTGGGCGGCCACCGGGGCCTCCGCGCCGTGGGCGAGGGACGTCGTGCCTTTCAGGGCCACGATGTACTGGCCGTCGACCGTGCCGGGCGCCTCCGCGTTGATCACGGTTCCTTCGGCGGCGCTCACCGGACCGCTGAAGCCGCCGACGCACAACAGCACGGCGACCGCGGTCACGGCCGGGCGCCAGGCCCTCCACCGTCTTCGGTCCTTGTGGATCGTTCTCATCCTCATTCGCCTCCATCTTTCGTGGCGCGGACGGCCGTGGGTCGGACCGCCGGGGCATCACGATAAGGTTCCGGCCAAGGCGGAACAATCCGGCAAAACTGCCTAAAAGGTGCGTTCCGTCCGGCAGTTTTTCCACGCTTCCCGCCTTCGGGACACCGCCGGCCGGAGGACGGATTCGCCGGTGAGGTGGCGGGTCATCAGCTTGATCATCATGGCGCGGCACAGTACCTCGGCACGGGCTGGCAGAGTTTCGTATATGACCTCCACCGTGGTCTGGGCAATACGACGTCGGGTCAAGGACATCGCTGGTTCACATCGGGCTCGTGTTCCCGTCGCGCGGCGGGAACACGAGCCGATGCGACCTCAGGGCGGGTGTCGACCCAATCCACGTCAGAGGCCACCCTTTTGCTCCGGATTGTGCGCTTCTCGCCATAAGACCGATCCGGCAAGGCGGAGAAGCAGATCCCCCGGTACCGCAGAAACTCTCTCAGGCTCAGTAGATCCCCAGAGCGGTCACGATCTTCTCAGCGTCGGGCACTTCCGGTTGGTAGCGTTGCGGGAAGCCAGAGCGCTGGACCGCCTGGCACACCTCGCCGATCGGCCGGTTCTTCCAGGCACCGCCGGGGAACATCCGCAGCATCGCGTCGATGAAGAGGTCCGTCGACCTTTCCACGTCGAGCCGGTCCTCGCGCGGGCCCCAGATGTCGGTCTGCTGGAAGACGCCGACGCTGCTTCCGGTCCCGCCGTCCAAGTTCTGGACGTGACTCTCCACGATCGCCGTAGTGATCGCGATGACGGCGGCGCGCCTTTCGAGCCGCCAGAGATCTTTGATCGTCCGGACGACCATCCGGGCGCATGACACCTGGTAGGGCGTGATGCGGGTGCCCATCGCGCCGCCGGGACGCAGCGTCCCGTCCAGTCGGTGGGCGATCTGCTGGTCCCCGGTGTTCAGACCACCGGGGTCACAGTCCTTGATCGGCGGGGCCGCCGCGGTGGCCGGGAGGGCTTGACCGGACGTGACGGCGCGCGCTGCGGCGGCGTGAACGGAGGGTCCAGCGGCCAGGCAGCCGCTCACCAATGCGGCGACCGCCATCGTCCTGGATGCGCGAGTGATTCGACATTGCATGTCCCATGCCTCCCGGTGGCTGTTGTGGATGGCGAAGCAACGACCGGATAAAAGGGGACAAGAACGGCGACTTGGCGATCCTTCGCGTCCGTTCCTTCGGACCACCGTATCCCCCGATCCGTCGTCCACTTCACGCTACGGCGCCCCGGATGCAGGTCGGTACCCCTAAAAGCGGGGATTGACGGAAGGCTCCATTGAAGGAGCGCAATGGCCGGTCAATCCGCCCCTTACTAGATCAAAAGAGTCAATTCTTGATACTGAATCCGGCCATAAGATTGATCAGCGGAAGGATGCGCGCGGGTCAGGCGGCGAACAGCAGGGCGGCGCTGATGAGAACGATGACGGCGGTCGCGAAATGAATCCCGAAGGCCGCTGCCTTGGTACCGCCATGGCGCAGAACGATGAGGGTGTCGCCGAGCGGGGTGAGGGCTACGGCCAGCATGAACCAGGCTCCGGCGTCCGCACCGACGAAGGCGAGGAGGGCCAGACCGATGACCCCGGACGTGAGGTCGCGCAGACCCTTGATGGTCAGGTACGCGGCGTCGCCGTCGGGCTTGGCGGGCACGCCGTAGCCATCGGCGGCGGCGCGGGGCTGCACAAGGAATCGGACGCCGATGACGACGACGAAGAGCGCGAGGACGACGGCCAGACCGTGGGAAGCGGTGACCACCCGGCGTCTGGCCGAACGGGTCGAGTACAGCCAGCCCGTGCTCTACAGCCATTTCGAGGGCAAGGACGCCATCATGGCGGCCGTCGCCGTGGAGGGCTTCGCCGACCTGTCCGCCGAGTTGCACGCCGCCCGCGAGGCCGCGACGGCACCCGAGAAGAGCCTGTCCGGAGTCGCCGCCGCCTACAGCGCGTTCGCCCGGCGGCGTCCCGCACTGTACGACGCGATGTTCGGCCGTGCCGTCGACCTGCCCCCCCGGGGCGCCGGCCGCCCTGCACGCCGCCTTCGGCGAACTGCGCGGGGCCCTGCGACCCCATGCCGGCGACGAGGACCCGGACCTGCTCACCGAGGTCTTCTGGGGCGGTCTACACGGGCTCGTCACGCTCTTGCGCGGCGGGAGGCTCCCCGCCGCGGATCACGACCGGCGGCTGGCACTGCTGATCCGCCGCTTCACCAGGCGAGCGGCCTGACCACCGTCCCACCACGAAGGCGATGCCCGCGGGACGATCTGGCCGAACTTCCCGATCGGAGACCCGTGCCCTCTGGTGGGTACAGGACGGCTGAGCACGCCAGGAGCGGGACCACCTCTCTTGACGATTGGTTCCGTCCGAAATAGTTTCAGCTGGAAGTAAGGGGGGTCTTCATGGCCACGAGCTTCGAACTGGGCGACTTCGTCCTGCAGAGCGGCGCGACCCTGCGTGGGGCGCAGCTCACCTACGAGACCTACGGCATCCTCGCGCCCGACAAGGGCAACGCCATCGTCTATCCCACCTGGTACTCCGGTCGGCACCAGGACAACGAGTGGCTCATCGGCGACGGCATGGCGCTGGACCCGGCGCGCTACTTCATCATCGTTCCGAACATGCTCGGCAACGGGCTTTCCAGTTCGCCCAGCAACACCCCGCCTCCCTACGACCGGGCCCGCTTCCCGCACGTGACCATGTACGACAACGTCGAAGCGCAGCACCGGCTCGTCACCGAGCACTTCGGCATCGAACGCCTGCCCCTGGTGACGGGCTGGTCCATGGGTGCCGGGCAGACCTACCAGTGGGCGGTCAGCCACCCGGAGATGGTCGAACGCATCGCCCCCTTCTGCGGCTCGTCACGCACCAGCTACCACAACCAGGTCTTCCTCGAAGGCGTGAAAGCCGCGCTCACCGCCGACGCCGCGTTCGAGGGCGGCTGGTATACCAGCAAACCCAACCGCGGTCTGCGCGCCGCCGCCCGCGTCTACGCCGGCTGGGGATTCTCCCAAGCCTTCTACTGGGACCGCCTCTACGAAAAGCTCGGCTACAGCTCACTTGAAGACTTCCTCGTCGGCTTCTGGGAGGGCTTCTTCCTCGACGACCGGGACGCCAACAACCTGCTCACCATGCTGTGGACGTGGCAGAACGCCGACGTCGGCCGCACCCCCGGCTTCGACGGCGACACCAAGGCCGCCCTCGCCTCCATCAAGGCCCGCGCGCTGGTCATGCCCGGCGAGAAGGACCTCTACTTCCCGCCCGAGGACGAGGCGTGGGCCGTCCAGCACATTCCGGAGGCCGAGCTTCGGGTGATCCCCGGTGTCTGGGGCCACTTCGCCGGCCACGGCAGCAACCCCGAGGACACGGCGTTCATCGATGCCGCCCTGACCGAACTCCTGGCCCGGTAGCGGTCGCGCGGATCATACCGGGGCAATCGTCGATCCGGTCGCGCGATCCGTCCCGTCCCCCCTATGGCGGGACGGACCGCGTCGTCCGGCGCGTCGGTCGACCGCGGGGGCATGATCCGCCCGTCCGCGGCTCGCGGACACGGGCGTCCGGAACCTCAGGGGCCCGGACGCCCAAAGCCGATCGCCGTTCGCGGTGACAGGGCACCGAGCCCCGGGACGGCCACCCTGCCCGTCCCGGGGCGCCTGTCGGTTCAGATCGGTTTCAGGGCACAGGTCAGGCCGTTGCTAGGGCCTGTTCGTAGTCCGGATCAGGTCCTGCTGGTCACGATCGAGTGACTTGGCGACGCCCGTGCGGGAGTGGGCTGTACCACCAGAACATGATGCGCGGTGATGTGACCGATACCGAATGGGAGATGATCGAGCCGCACCTGCCGTTAGGGGCGTCCGGCCCGATCCCCGACCGGCGCAACCAGTTCAACGCGGTGATGTGGAGATTTCGGACCGGCAGCCCCTGGCGGGACATGCCCGCCGCCTACGGCAGTTGGTCGACCATCTACGACCGGTTCCGGGCCTGGGCGAGCGCGGGGGTCTTCGAGAATCTGATGAACGCCGCGATCAGCGCGGCGGCGGCCCGTGGCGAGGTCGACCTGGACCTGGTGAGCGTGGACTCCACGACCTGCCGCGCCCACCACCACGCCGCCGGGATGGCGGTCGAGCCCGGACGGCTGGAGGAGCTCCAACTCGCTGCGGCCGAGGAAAGGGGGCTGCGCCACAGGGACAAACCGGACCGCAGAGCCCGTCGTCCGACGACCACCCAGAACCACAGCGGGAGCGAGAGCGCCGCCGGGCCCGGCTGAAAGCGGCCGGCCTAGGCCGATCCCGAGGCGGTCTGACCAGCAAGGTCCACCTGGCGGCCGACCTGCGCTGCCGTCCGCTGTCGATCCTGCTCACCCCCGGCCAGGCCGCCGACGGCCCCCGTTTCATCCCCGTCCTGGACAAGATCAGGGTGCGCGGGCCGGTCGGACGCCCCCGCACCCGCCCTCGCGCGGTGGCCGCCGACAAGGCCTACTCCTCCCGCGCCAACCGCGCCTACCTGCGCCGCCGCCATATCAAGGCGGTGATCCCGGAGAAGGCCGACCAGGCAGCCAACCGTAAACGGAAGGGACGTTCAGGCGGTCGTCCGGTCAGCCATGACGCCGAGCTCTACAAAGGCCGCAACACCGTCGAACGCTGCATCAACAAGATCAAGCAATGGAGAGGGCTGGCCACCCGCTACGACAAGACACCCGAAAGCTACCTCGCCGGACTCCACCTGCACGGATGCATCATCTGGCTACGCAGCCTCCCAACTCTCCCATGATCTCAACCACGAACACGGCCTAGTGCGAGATCGGGTCCAGCGACACGATGACCGCGTCCCAGGGGCAGAAGTACCCGGCGCCCCAGTTCGGCCCGTCCACGTAGGACGGCCTGCCGTCACAGACCTCGGCCGTGACCTCGGCGAACCCGAAATCGTTCGGGTCGATCGACCACTGGTAGGGCGAGTTGACGTCGACCACACCCCACCGGATCTTCCCGTTCGGGGTCAGAGCACCGGGATCACCGTTGAGGAGCGCGCGCGCCTGGTCGATGTCGTCCTGCTCGACCAGGCGGACCTTGTAGGTCTCCCCGCTCACCTCGAACTTGGCGACGTACTCGGTGGCCTCCGGCGCCGCGCCGGTGTCGGCGGCGGCCATGGTGGCGGACCCCATCAGCAGGCCCAGGGCAGTGGCTCCGGCGGCGATGAACGTTCTCGGACTCACATGTCCTCCAATGGACGTGGGAGCGGAGGAGTTCCTGTCAGGTCCCCCGCGCAACGGCCATCCGCTGATGACCGTGCGCCTCGACGCTAAAAATTCCTTGATCGCCGAACGAGCCAGCCAGCACTCCGATCTCTGGTACAGGTGGCTCTACCGGGTGGGGCTTCTGGCCCGTCCACATCACTTCAGGGCGACCGCCCCCTGCGAGTCCGTGCAGCGCAGGCGTCCGGGGCCGGCTTTAGAGGGCCTCCGCCTACGCTTGCCTCTATGTCTGCGCCGCCACAAAAGACGCTCCTTCACATCGCCGAACGGCATCACTGGGAATCCGCCCGCGACGCCGGCGTCCCCTACACCATGTCCACCCTCGGCAGGACCTTGGACGAGGAGGGCTTCATCCACTGCTCGTCCGACACGTCCCAGGTGGACGGCGTGCTCGCCGCCTTCTACACCACCATCGACCGTGCGGACCTGGTCCTCCTGGTGATCGACGCCGCGCGTCTCGGATCACCCGTCCGGTATGAACCCGTCGGCGACCAGGTCTTCCCCCACGTCTACGGCCCGATCCCGGTGTCGGCGATTATCGATGTCCGGTCAGTGCCCGAGAACCGGTAGGCTTCGCCGTGGAGGATTCGCCTAGTGGCCTAGGGCGCACGCTTGGAAAGCGTGTTGCGTGCAAGCGCTCGCGAGTTCGAATCTCGCATCCTCCGCTTGCCTGACCGGGCAGGATCCGAGGTCGGTGTCCCACGGGCACCGACCTCTTGCGTGTCCGCCCCCGTCCGAGCCTGCACATCTCACGGATGTCCCTGATGACTGCTGCGAGCTCAACTCGACCGGGAACCTTGGGACTCTCGGTGAGCGCTGGGGTGTCGTGGTCGGGGACGGCGAAGGCCCCGCGCCGTGGCGCGCCGGGCGGGGCCTTCGTGGTGTCGGGCATGCCAGCGGTGGAGGTCCCGTGGCGACGATCATCGCTGAATCGCCGTTCGGCTGGACGAAATGGCGGTCAGCGCATCGCTAGCGGAGTTCTCGCGTTCGTGCGCGACAATTCGAACTTGCGTCGGCCGGCTGGGTCACGAGTGGCTCGGGTTCAGTGTCTCCCGGACCTTTTGATGGTGTCGATGAACGTCTGCCAATCGCTCTCGGTGAAGCCGAGCACCGCGCCCGTGGCGTCCTTGGAGTCTCGGACGCCGATGACGGCGCCGGACGCCGCCACCTCGACACAGTTGGTGTTCCCGTGACTTCGGGTGCTCTTGCGCCATGCGGCGAGAGACCAATCAGGAGCTGACATTCCGCACCCCTCTCCCCACATCATGCCGCGCTCGCACATGTGGGGTATCACCTCTCCCAATTGAGTTCTATCCCGCGATTGCCCAGCGGGCAAGACTTGACGTGGTGCGTTTATTGTGGGGTGGTGATTGTCCGGCCCGGTTGACCTCTTGGACGCCGGCGGGACAGAAATATGGGAGCGGTCGGCCTGCGTGCCGGGCCCGCCCGGGGACGCGCGGACGGTACGAGGGGATCCTGCGCGCCGCGGATGTAGCCGACGTGCCGGACCCCCTTCACTGTCTGCTCGACCGGGAAGAACCCATCCGGGTCCAGACCGCGGAAGCGGCTCTTGATCACGTCGTCGTAGAGGGCGGGAGAGACGATGAGGGCGAGGTTCTCGTCCGCCTGACGGCGCAGCTCGGCGCGGAGGGCGTCGAGGTCGAGCAGCCGCGAGACGACGATGGGCGCCGAACCCGCGGGGCCGAGGTGGCCGTCGGCGACGGGACCGTGGTGCAGGGCCAGCCGTACCCGCAACCGCGGTGCCGACGGGAGGCGCGACGCCGGGCGGTACCGTGCCAGGTTCGCGGCGTCCAGCGCCAGGGCGAGTTCGCGTGGATAGTCGGCGACGAGGCGGGGGCCGTCGATTCCGGGTGGGAGGACGGCGAGCTCGCCGTCACCGGTGACCTGGATCGTCCAGCGGGCCCGGTCGAAGCCGGTCGCTGTCGCCGCGGCCTTCAGCGCCGCGCTGAGCTCCCGCTGGGTGGTCACCTGCTCAAGCGTGTCGAGCCGGCTGAACCCCTCGATGTCGACGGCGGCGAGGAAATGGTAGCCGAGCCGCCCCTCCTCGGGACGCGGCTCACCCACCGCCGTGCCGTTCGGTCCGTCCACGCGGTTATGTCCGCACCGGACGGGCGTGCGTCGCTTCTGGAATCACCAAGGCTCTCGCCTCCTGAGGGCACAGGGCCCCACTCCCCGAGTTCAGGATGCGCGAACGTAGAGAGTCATGCAAGCTTTCACGTAGAATTGCTTGAGTACTTGCAAGGTAGCAGTCCGCTTTCTGGCGGAGGTCCAGATGGCAGAACGCCGCGTCCCATCGGTGCGCGCCCGGCAGCTCGCCCGCGAGCTCCGCAGGCTGCGCGAGATCGAGGGCCGGACCGGCGAGGAGGTGGCCGCCGGCCTCGGCTGGTCCAGCGCGAAGATCTCCAGGATCGAGACCGCCAGCACACTCGTCAGATCCGGCGATCTCCGCAAGCTCCTCGATCTCTACGACGTCAGCGACTCGCAGCGCGAGCGGTTGCTCGCTATGGCTCGCAACACCAACGAGCGCGGCTGGTGGGACGCCTACCCCGACCTCGGCAGCGACTATGCGGGATATATCGGCCTGGAGGCCGAGTCACAGACACTTCGCTGCTACAGCGGGCAATCCCTCAATGGGCTCCTGCAGACCGAGGACTACGCCCGCGACCTGATCGGCTCCGTGGTCAACCCCGCGCCAGGCAAGGTCGAGCGGCGGGTGGACGTCCGGCTGCGCCGGCAGCGGCGCCTGCACGAGCCCGCCCCCGTCGATCTCCATGTGGTCCTGGACGAGGCCTCGATCCAGCGGCGCGTCGGCGGTCCCGGCGTGATGAAGTCCCAACTGGAGCATCTGACCATGCTGGCGGAGTTGCCGAACGTGGTGATTCAGGTGATGCCCTTCGCCGCCGGCGCCCATCCCGCCATGACCGGCTCATTCATCATGCTCAAATTCCCCTATCCGGGGACCGACATGGTCTATGTTGAACTGCTTAGGGGAAGCGTCTACGTGGAGGACGAGATGGAGGTCTACCGCTACCATCTCGCCTTCGAGGAACTCCGTGCAGGAGCGCTCTCCCCAGAGGAATCCCTCGCCTTCATCGGCCGGCTGGCCGACGAGATCTAGACCGGTCGCAGCGACCACCCACGGATCGGAGCCGCAGGTTGACCACGCCCACCCCACTGAGCCCGACCTGGCGAAAAAGCCGACACAGCGGGGATGGCCACGACTGCGTCGAAATAGCCCAGGACGGGCGAGACGCGTTTCTCGTCCGTGACTCCAAGGCCCCCGGCGCAGGGGTTCTGAGGTTCGCGACGGAGGAATGGAAAACCTTCATCGACAGGGCAAAGAAGGGCCAGGTATGACGAACCGCGCCACGGCCGGCACGGCCTGGCCGCATCCGTAGGCGTCGGCGACGCTCACCCTGACTCGTCCGGTGGTTACTCACCATTCCACTGAGCAGTGTTGTAAATGGTTTACCGGTGTTGCGGAGTCAGGTGACCCCGCCAGTTGCGGTGCCTTCTTGCCACCCCGGCCGACACCGTAGACTCATGACGTGATCTTCAAGGCGGTGGGTGACGGACGGCCGTACCCCGAGCATGGCCTCACGTCCCGGGACTGGGCCAAGATCCCGCCGCGCCAGGTCCGTCTCGATCAGCTCGTCAGCACCAAGCGGGAGCTGGACCTCCAGTCCCTCCTGGCCAAGGACTCCACGTTCTACGGCGACCTGTTCCCCCACGTCGTCCACTGGAAGGGCGAGCTCTACCTGGAGGACGGGCTGCACCGCGCCCTGCGCGCCGCGCTCCATCAGCGCCTGGTCCTGCACGCCCGCGTGCTGGATCTCGACGCCGTGGAGGCTTACGGCTGATCGTCCGCGCAGGGGTCCGGGCAGGGTCAGCGAGTGCGGGCAGGTTCTGGGACTGCGATCTCCTTGGGCTCGACCAGGCGCTCCATGTGTCCCTCTGGGTGAGTGTGGCTCGGACGGACGAATCCTGGGCGCGCGGCCAGCAGACCGAAGGCGAGCTCCGGAACCACGAGCACGAGCAACAGGACGAGGGAGCCGTCCCAGCCGCCCGTAGCGCTGTGCAAGACGCCCACGGCGAGCGGTCCGACCGCCGCCAGGAGATATCCGCTCGTCTGGGCCATGCCGGACAGGCGCGCAGCGATCGACGGGCTCGGTGAACGCAGGCTCAGCAGTGTGTAGGCGAGCGGGAACGCGCTGCCCGTCCCGACGCCGAGCGTGATGACCCACACCCAGCCGGCGGTGGGGGCGACGAGGAGCCCGACGATGCCGACGACCATCGTCGCGGCCAGGGCGGCGACGAGGAGGCGCTGGTCACGCAGGCGCGCGGCGAACACCGGGACGAAGAAGCCCAGCGGGATCCCCACGATCATCATGGCCGAGACCATCATCCCGGCCGTCGCGGGCGCGTATCCGGAGTCGCGCATGATCTCCGGCAGCCACGACATCAGGACGTAGAACATCAGCGATGCCAGCCCCATGAATGCGGCCACGAACCAGGCCGTGCCCGATCGCAACAGCGTTCCCTCGGCGGCGCCGTCCATGCTCGGACCTTCGGTCGCAACCGGTGCCGCGCTAGACGGGCCGGTGGGGTGGCGGCGTGCGCGGATCGCCAGCGGTCCCCAGGTCAGGGCGGCGATCAGGGACGGGACGGCCCAGATGGCGAGGGCCAGCCGCCAGCCGCCCGCGTCGTCCAGCGGGACCGCGAGACCGGCCGCGACGGCGCCGCTGGCGGACATCAGCATCATCGCGAGGCCGGTGAGCGACCCCACGCGGCCGGGGAAGGTCCGCTTGATGACGGCGGGCACCAGAACGTTGCCCATGGCGATCCCCGCTCCGGCCAGGATCGTTCCAAGGTAGAGCGCCACCGGGGACGGGACGACGCGGAGCAGGATGCCCAGCGTGATCAGCACCAGCGACCCGGCGATCGCGGTCTCCGCGCCCAGCCGGCGCGCGAGGGCCGGGGCCAGCGAGGCGAAAACGCCCAGGCACAGCACCGGGAGCGTGGTGAGGACGCTCACCTGCACGCCGGAGAGCCCGAGCACGTCGCGCAGGTCGCCGAGGAGCGGCGAGATGCCGGTGATGGCGGCACGCAGGTTGATCGTCAGCAGCACCAGGCCGAGCAGGGACCAGGCGGCGGTGGCGCGGGAAACGGGGGTCGTTGCCGAGGAGTTCATTTCGCCTTCGTCATGCGCCGGTGCGGCACGTTGAACGGAATGGTCTTCGATGGCGGCCGATACCGGACGGCCCGTCGCATCGAGTGGGCGCCGTCTGGCGCCGGCTCGTCGTCCCGGCCGAGTGGAGTCGATTGGTCGCGATGCGGAGCTGGTGGCCGATTGAGTCGGAAATGGGGGCGTTCGTCAGGTGGCGTTCGTCAGGTGGCCGGATTCGGACCGGTTGCGGATTTCGGCGCCGTCGAGGCGAGGATCTGGTCCAGACACGCGTGCGTGGCGGCCGTGGCCGCCTCGGCGTCACCGGCCTCGATGGCGGCGGCGATGGGGCCGTGCGGGACGTCCGTGTGTTCCAGGAGCGTCCCGGCGGCGCCGATGCTGGCCCGAAGCGCGGCGCTGAAGTCGCGGTAGAGGTCGGTGAGCACCTGGTTGTGGGTCGCCTCCACGACGGCGGTGTGGAACGTGAGGTCCGCCTCGACGAAGACGGCGTAGTCGCCCGCCGCCCAGGCCGCGTTCCGCTCCGCGAGGGCCACGCTGATCGCGGCGATGTCCGCGGACGTCCTGCGGGCTGCCGCGAGCCGGGCCGCCTCGACCTCCAGACCGCGCCTGACCTCAAGGATCTCGATGAGTTCGGCCGTCTCCAGGCGCCGCCGGACGGCGCTGGACAACTCGCTGGTGGCGCGGACGTAGGTGCCGTCCCCCTGGCGGCTGTCCAGAAGGCCGGCGTGCGTGAGGGCACGAACGGCCTCACGCACGGTGTTGCGGCCGACCCCGAGGGTCTCCGACAGCACCGGCTCCGGGGGGATCTTGCCGCCGACCGGCCATACTCCCGCGGCGATCTCGCTCCTGAGCTGGTCGATCACCTGGTCGACCAGCGACGAGCGGCGGGCGGTGCGCAAGGTCAACGGTCCCCCTCGGTTGGGTGCGGGCGGGACATCCGGTCAGCCAGTCATCCCATGTCTTCATAGTAAGACTCGTGGGGCCGGTGTTCTATTCCGGCCCCACGGTTGCCCACCGAAGTGTCAGACCTGGAGAACGGTCAGACGCGCCCGAGATCGCAGTTGGCCTCCTGAGCGCGCGCGGCGTGCAGGCCGGCGGCCTCCAAGGCCCGGCGGTACGCGCTCGCGGCGCTGTCCATGTCCTGGACGAGTTCGTACACCTCGCCCATCTCACGGAACAGCCGTGCCGCCGGACGTCCCGCCGGAAGGGTGCTCAGCTGCTCTGACGCGGCCCTGAGGACCGCCTGAGCGGCCGAAAGGTCCCCTTGGGCGATTCTGGCACGGGCCAGGACCACACGCGCCAGGACGGCTTTCTGGGTGCGCGCGGTGAGGTCGTCACCTGGCTGCGCTTCCACCTGGGGTGGCTCGTCAGGCGCGGCAAGGGCCACACCCGTATCGAGGAATCCTTCAAGAGTGGCGACGGCATCGTCCAGCTCGCCGACCAGCACGAGCGCGCGCGCCCTGGCGATGGTGCTCTCGGTGGCTTCGGCCCCTTCGAGGACGGATGTCCCTTGGAGAAGGTCAAGGGCTTCCCTCGCCGCCTCCGGGGAGACTTCCGGGCGGGGGCGTTCCGTCGCCGTGGCGTCCGTCCCGTTGTATTCCCCAGACGGGGGGACGGCCTTGCCGGCCGCAGCACCCGGAAGCGGGGACGGTGCGGGCTTCGAGAACGGCATGACGCCCTTGAGTAGCGCCTTGGCGGCGGCTAGGTGCAAGCGCGCGTGTGTCTGTACGGGGGTGCTGTCGGTACGTGCGGCCAAGGCTTGATCGGCGAAGTACAGCGAATCGCCGATCGTCCCCTCTTCCAGCGCACGGATGCTGGCCCGCTGGTAGCAGGCGCTCGTGGACGGCATGTCGCCCGACACGTCCGGGTAGAGGAGGCGTCGTCCGATCTCGTGGGCACGGACGGGGGCGGATCGGTCCACGTAGGCCAGTAGCAGGATCCGTCCGGCCTCGGTGTACTCCTGGCCGATGCCGAGCCCGAGGCGGCGCAGCCGCTCCATGGCGCGCTCACCGAGCGCGACCGCCTGCCCGAGGTCGCCGACCGCGTGGTAGCAGCGGGCCAGCGCGATCACCGGTGGCAGCCAGCTGGCCCGGCCGGGGTCGCGTTCGGCCTGCTCGCGCAACTCCTCGAACAACCCGATGGCGTGATCGGTGCGGCCGAGCTCTTCCAGGGCGCGGGCGCGGCCCCAGCGGGCGCGGGCCGTCAGCTCCTGGTCGTCGCTGCGGGCGATCACTTCGTCGAAGCCCGCCTCGGCGGTCACGGGGTCGCCGCCCATCAGCGCGAGGTGCGCGTGGCGTTCGCGTACCTCCAGGTGGGCGCGCTGCTCGGGCTCCACGCCCTCGGCTAGGTACTCCGGCGTACAGCCGAGGCGCTCGGCCAGCATTCGCAGAACGGTCGGCGTCGGCGTGCGCTTACCGGACTCGATCAATGAGATGTAGCTGTCGGAAAGGTCGTGACCGGCGAGTTGTGCCTGCGACAAGCGTCTGGTCAGCCGCAGGTTGCGGACACGTTCGCCGACGTTGCCTGGACCCGGCATGTGGACTCACTTAGCGGAAGTAATCAGGCGGCTGGGGTGCCGACATGATTGCACATTGCGGGTTATCGCACATCGAGAGTAATGAAGCGGCGAGAGAAGAGACCGCCTGTGGGGACCTGCCCACCCCCCTGGACCGATGCTGTGAGCGCCGCAGCCCGCGCGCCGGCCTGTGAGCCGGTGCCCCGTCCGGCGAACACGGCGCCTGACAACTCCGACCGTATCCGACGAGCCACCCACGATCGGCAGAAACCCGAGATAACGTCCACCCCAAAGCAGAACCGGAGCCCCGCTCCGGACGAGGGTCACTCGTCCGCCGACGGGTTCTTGTTGGGGAAGATCATTTCGCAGACCTCCAGATAGAGCTGCTCGGGGTAGGGAAGATACTCCACCGTCGAGAGCGCCTGGTCTTGGCCCGCGGACTCCAGGACGAACTCGCCGTAGCCGAGCATGCGCCCGGCGATCGTCCGCTTGAAACTCATGTCGGTGACCTTGGCCAGCGGCATCATCGCGACCTTGCGGGTGATGAGCCCCGTGGTCAGCAGCATCCGCTGGTTGGTGATCACGAAGTAGTCGACGGACCACTCCGCGACGCGCCAGACGAACCAGGCGAGCAGGATCAGCCAGCCCCACCAGATATACGCCAGTGCGTCCTTGACGGTGTTGCTCAGCACGCCGGCGGTGATCAGACCGCCGAGGACGAGACCGACCGGGACCATCAGGACGGCGGGGTGCCGCCGCACCGTGATGACCTGGTTCTCGTGCGGGAGGAGGTACTTGTTCACCGACGCGGGGGCGGAATCCCCGGGGGTCACGAGCCTCATGCCGGCCTCAGGCGAGCGTGCTGACGAAGGTGGACAGGGAACCCGCGGCGGAGGCGAGGCCACCGGCCGCGCTGCCCACCGACCGGGCGGGCCGGTCTGGTTCCCTGATGACGTAGTACGCCACGAAGGCCGCGGCGGCCCATGTCATGTACTTCTTTGTGGGCACGGCAGCCTCCCGGAGCGTCGAGCCACGGACCCCGGTTCAGTCTCGCACAGGCCGCATCACCGGCAAAGCAAGGTCTATGGCGCGTTGTCGAGAGAGGAACGGCGCGCCCGGCGCCGTTTCTCGGCCGCGACCGTGGCAAGCACCTCCAGGTGCCTGCGCGCGATCCGCTCGACCAGTTCGGACGGCGCCGACCCCGTGACCTCCTCGGCCCCGTAACGCGCGGCGGACACGCACCGGGACACCGTCTCGGCCGCGTGCACCCCTTCGAACTCCTCGATGAGCCGCTCGCCGATCGCGGCGTACTGCGGCAGGTCCCCGTCCCCTTGGTGAGCCATCACGTTTCCTCGGGTTCGCTCACACCGCCCGGTCCGAAACGGTCCCCTGTGCCGGGGCGGCGGAGGGGAACGCTCACTGACGTTCCGTAGCGCGTTATTACCCCTTGCCATCTGGAACGAACATCCGCCGGCCCGCCCACGGACGAATCCTCACCCCGCCCGGATCACACACCGCTCAAGCCGAATCACACTGTGTGCAGAGCGTCACCGGGATGAGCCATTCGTAGGACGAAACGAGCAGGAAGAACCCATAGGCCGACCAGGACGAATGGGCGGGACGAACAGGTAGGACGTCGCAGCGTCAGACGACGCCGTAGAGACGATCTCCGGCGTCACCGAGGCCGGGCACGATGAAGCCCTGGTCGTTCAGGTGCGAGTCGATCGCGGCGGTGACCACCCGGATGGGCGCCGCGATGCCCTCGAATGCCTGCTCCAAGTACGTCAGCCCTTCCGGAGCGGCGAGCAGACAGAGGGCCGTGACATCGTCGGCGCCGCGATCCAACAGGAGCTTGACCGCGGCGGCGAGCGTCCCGCCCGTGGCGAGCATCGGGTCCAGGACGTAGCACTGCCGGCCGGACAGGTCGTCCGGAAGGCGGGTCGCGTACGTCTGGGCCTGGAGCGTTCCCTCGTCCCGGATCATCCCGAGGAAACCGACCTCGGCGGTGGGCAGCAGCCGGGTCATGCCGTCCAGCATCCCAAGGCCCGCACGCAGGATCGGCACCACCAGCGGCTTGGGGCTCGCAAGCTGAACGCCTTGGGACGAGACCAGCGGCGTCTCGACCACTGCTTCGACGACCCGGACATCGCGGGTAGCCTCGTACGCCAGGAGGGTCACCAGCTCGTCGGTGAGACGCCGGAAGGTCGGCGAGTCGGTGCGCACGTCGCGCAGGGTGGTGAGCTTGTGCGCGACGAGCGGATGATCGACGGCGAGGGTCTGCATCCGCTCACCGTAGCCCACCTGGTCAGAACTGCCAGACCCCGCCGGAACAGGATAGGACGCCCCTGAGCTGGGCAGTATGCCGTTATGAGCAGCGAGAGTGATCAGCAGCCGATACCCCCGGCGCGGGTCCGTGAACCCGCGCCCGATCCGCCTGAACACCGCGTGCCCGATGCCCCTGGGCGGACCGCCTCCGCCTCCTCCGAGCAGCCCCTGGCGCACCTCCCCGCGCCCGCGGTGACCGAAGTCACAGCCGATCCGGGCCCCGAACCACGGCCCGGCCCGCGGGGCGACATCTCCCCCGAGCAGGTACGCGAGCATCTGCGCCGTCGCGCGATCTTCCTGCGCGAGTTGGCCGAGGCCCGTGAGCTGCGCCGGCGCGTCACCCCGCACCGCTCCCGCCGCGCGCGAATCCACGCCGCGTTGCGCCGGCGCACGTTCCGTGTCAATTGACGCGGATCCAGCAGGCTCTTGCCACGCGACACCGGAAAACGGCGCTGACTCCCGATCTCACATCGGGGTGCGGTGGCCAGTTTGGCGGTGGGGCACGCGAGGGCGCGCCGCATCTGCGACCATGCCCCTGGCAGGAACCGCGCCGGTGGGGTGGAAATGACGGATGTTGACGCGACGGACTTTGCCGTCGTGGTGTACCGGGAAGACGACCGCTGGGAAGCCGAGATCCTCCCGGTGGCGCTCACCGAGGATCTAGCGGGGTTGATCCACGCCTTGCGCCAGCAGCCGAGCCTCGGCGGCACGGTCGGGCTGGTCTCGGTCGGCGATGACTTCTTCGTGGCGATCCGTCTGCTCGGCGACGAGGTGATGGTGTTCCTGTCGGACGTGACGGCCTCGGTCGACTGGCCGCTGGCCGGCCAAGTCCTGGAATACCTGGACATACCGATCCCCAACGACGAGGAACTCGACCAGGTCCTGCCGGTCGGTGATATGTCGATCTTCGCCGACCTCGGCCTGGACGAGATGGAGATCGGTGCCATCTCCGGCGACCTGGAGCTCTACCCCGACGAGATGCTCCTCAGCATCGCCGGCCGCATCGGCTTCGCCCCCGCCTTCGAGCGGGCGGTCGACGCTGTGGGCTGACCCCCGTCCGCTTCGTCTGGAGCCCCTCGCGGGCACCGTCCCGAATCCGGAACCGTCAGGAACCGCCGCTTCCGGCACGGAAGCGGCGGTCAGGGGTTGTGATCGGGGTAACCCCGTGGGTCACAATGGCCTGGTGTCGTACTTCGCCGCCGTCTTCGCGCGCACCCCGCAGGGCTGGGTCGGGACCGAGGCCGTTCTCGCCGAGGCCCAGGGCGTCGACGATGTCGCCGACCTGATGCGGGAGGCGGCCGTCGAGTCCTACGGTGACCCGGTCGTCCTGCTGATCGAGCAGGACGACGACTGGTTCGCGGTCGTCCGGCTGGACGGGCAGGACGAGCCCCGCGCGTATGTGTCGACCGTCCGCGAGGACGGGCTCGGCTCGCTGTTCGGCCAGCTCGTCGGCGAGGTGCCGGACGGCGATGCCGGCGGCGACCCGGCCGTGCTGGACGATCTCGGTGTCGACGCCAAGCAGCTCAGCGACCTCGGGGAGCGGGCGCTGCCGGGCGACGCGCTGCTGACGGTCGCCGAGCACGCCGGGTTCGGCGAGGAGTTCGACCGCCTCCGTGACTGAGCCCGGTCCCGCGGCAGGCCCCGCCGACGGGCCCGGGACACCGCCCCATCTCGCCGCGGCCATGCGGCGGGCGCTGGAGGAGGCGCGGGCGGCGTTCGATGCCGGGGAGGTCCCGGTCGGCGCCGTCGTCCTGGACCCATCGGGTGAGGTCATCGGCACCGGGCACAACGACCGCGAGCGGGCCGCCGATCCCACCGGGCACGCGGAGATCATCGCGATGCGCGGCGCCGCGTCCGCCCTCGGTGCTTGGCGGCTGTCCGGATGCACCCTGGTCGTCACGCTCGAACCGTGCACGATGTGCGCCGGAGCCGCCGTGCAAGCGCGCGTGGGCCGCATCGCCTACGGTGCCGTAGACCTCAAAGCCGGCGCCGTGGGTTCCCTTTGGGACGTCGTCCGGGACCGGAGGCTCAACCACCGCCCGGAGGTCGTCGCCGAAGTGCTCGCCGACGAGTGCGGCGCGCTGCTCTCCGGGTTCTTCGCGCGCCGCAGAGTCCGGTAGGCTTCCCCGCGGTGGTGTCGCCTAGTGGACGAGGGCGCACGCCTCGAAAGCGTGTGAAGTGCAAGCTTCCGTGGGTTCGAATCCCACCACCACCGCCGACCGTCAAGGGCCGCGACTCCGTCGCGGCCCTTCGCGCTGCCGGTGTCAGCCGAGTGCGGGAGTCAGCCGGGTGCACATGCCGGCCGAAACGCACGAGTGTCAGCCGACGGTGACGAGTGCGACGCCGGCCACCGCGACCGCCATGCCGATACGCTGCACCGCGCGAAGCCGTTCGCTGTAGGCGATCCGGGCCAGGAGCACCGTGATCGCCGGATACAGGGAGGTGAGGACGGCCGCGAGGCTGAGCATCCCGTTCTGGACGGCGACGAAGTAGAGCGCGTTCGCGCCGGCGTCGAGGGCGCCCGACAGCAGTGCCAGGCCGATGAGCGCGCGTCCCGACACCGGGGGACCGGCCTCGCCGCCCCGCAGCAGCGCCATGAACAGCAGTGCGACGAGTACGACGACCAGGTTGCCGGCACGTGCGGCGACGAGCGGCCACAGGCCCCCGTCGTCCCCGGCGGCCTTCAGCAGGACGAAGAAGATCCCGAAGCAGGCGCCGGACACCCCGGCCATCACCGGGCCCGAGTCCACGAGGCGCCGCCATCCGGACGCGGCGGGCCCCTTGGCTCCGGACGCGTCCTCGGCGCCGCCGTCCTCCATGCTGACCAGCCCGATCGCCACGACGCACAGCAGGACTCCGGCGAGGACCATCGCGTCCAGCCGCTCACCGCGCAGGGTGCCCACGGCGACCGGCAGCACGGCCGCGGTCAGCGCGGACACCGGCGCGACCACGCTCATCGGGCCTCGCGCGAGCGCCCGGTAGAAGGTGATCAGGCCCGTCCCGCCCGCGAGGCCGGCGCCGAAGCCCCACGCCATCGGGCCCCACCCGGCGTCGCCGCCGGTGATCAGCGCCGACAGCAGGACGACCGCGAGTCCCATCGGGACGCACCAGGCCAGCGCCTTCAGCGCCGTGGAGCGGCGGGCGACCGCGCCGCCGAGAAAGTCGGCGACGCCGTACGCCAGGGCCGCTCCGAGCGCGAGGACCGTGACCATCAGGGCCCTTCGATCAGGCGGCTCTCGATCCGCACCTCGGAAGAGATCGCCCGGAGCCGCGCGGCGAGCTCGTCACCGGCCTCGGCGAGCCGGTCGAGGCCGTACGGCTCAAGGCGTTCGAGCAGGAAGAGCCCGTTCTCGGTGTCCTCGGTGAGGCGCGTGCGGACGCACTGCCGCCAGTTCCAGCGCCTGCACGTCACGCCCGCGTCGTCGCGCCAGACGACCTCGCCCGCCGCCGGGTGCTCCACCGCGGGCTCGCCGCCCGCGATCACGTCGAACGGCTCGTCGCCAGTGGCCCGCACCAGCCGCGCGGGGCCCTGGTAGGCGTCGAGGTCCTCGCCGCCGATCGGCAGCGCGTACTCGACGCTGACCGCGTTGTAGGCGTCGACGACCCGGTTGATGGACGGGAGCGCGTCGGCCCGCCGGAGCAGCGCGTCCACCGAGGGGCGGGTGCGTTGCGGTTTGGCACCGAACGCCCGGTACGCCTCGCGCCAGGACTCCACGTGCGGATCGTCGCCGGCCTTCGCGGCGGCCTGGGCCAGCCATCCCGCCGACTGCTCGTCGCTCGGCCCGTTCGCCAGCCCCTTCGCGGTCACGACGAGCACGGCGAAGTCGGGACGCAACTCCCGTACGGCCTCATCGACGGCGATCCGCTCCAACATGTCCAGTCCCCTCGTGCGGTCACTATAATGAACTCTGCGGTCATCCTACCGACCCGCTCTGTGGGTTTCGCCATCTTTCCTGGGCCCGCCGCTCGCGGCGGCCCGGCGGCTTCGCGAAGTTCTGGTCGAGAGTGACCTCATCCGTCACACGAGCGCGATGTCGCGAAATGAACGCAGGGGGATGGCTTGGGCGAACAGGAGGCGATCGGCGAGGCCGTCGCGCGGACCGTCCGGGCGCTCCGGGCGGGCCACGGATGGAGCCTGGACGAACTGGCGGGACGGGCCGGTGTCAGCAAGGGCGTGCTCGTCGGACTGGAGCAGGGGCGGGGGAACCCCAACCTCGGGACGCTCATCCGGATCTCGGACGCGCTCGGGGTGCCTCTGACCCGGCTGGTCCAGGTGGAACAAGAGCCGCCGGTGCGGCTGTTCCCGCCCGACCGGCACGTCGTCCTGTGGGAGGGGCCGAGCGGGGGCAAGGGAACGTTGCTGGCCGGGAGCGATCCCCGCCCTTCGCTCGAACTGTGGCATTGGGAACTGCGCCCCGGCGAGACGCGGGAGAGCGATGCGCACGTCCCCGGCACCAAGGAGATCGTGTACGTGGAGGAGGGCACCCTGACGCTCGGTGTGGACGGCCGCACGGACCTGGTCCAGGCGGGGACGGCGGCGGTGTTCGTGGGCGACCGGCCCCATTCGTACGGGAACACCGGCAGCCGTGACGTCCGGTTCGTCCTGGCCGTACTTGATCTGTAGCCGAACCGACCGCAGGGCGTCGTGAAGATGTCGGACCCTGGGCGTATCAGGCTGTGAGTCGGACGGGCATGACGAGGTAGCGGTAGCCGGTATCGGATTTGTCGGACTTCTCGTCGTCGGGGATGGCGGTGAGGAGGGCGGCCTTGGTGGGGCCGGTGCACTCCAGCCGTGCGCGCTCGGTGTCGATTCCGGCAAGGCCGTCCAAAAGGTACTGGGGGCTGAAAGCAAGGTCGACGTCGTCACCGCTGAGCTGGGCGGACAGGCTCTCGTTGGCGCGGGCGGCATCGCCGGAGGCCGCGCGGATGCGGACCTCGTCCGCGGTGAAGGCCAGCCGGATCGGCGTCCCGCGCTCGGTGACGAGCGCCGCGCGCTTGATCGCCTCGATGAAGGGCGCGGTCTCGACCTCGGCGACGGACGACCACGTGCCGGCCAGGCGCGCCTTGTAGTTGATGTACTGCTCGTCCAGGAGGCGGCTGGTCATGCTGCGGTCGCCGCCGGAGACGCCGATGAGGGTGTCGCCGGTGCCGGCGAGGTCGATGGCGACCTCGGCGCCCTGCCGGACGGCCTTGGCCGTGTCGGCGAGGGTGCGGGCGGGGACGACGACGCCGGCGGTGAAGCCGGGGTCGGCCGGGGACCAGGTGAGCTCGCGGGCGGCGATGCGGTAGCGGTCGGTGCAGGCCAGCCACATCGTGTCGCCCTCGATGTCGATCCTGACGCCGGTGAGCATGGGCAGGGTGTCGTCGCGGCCCGCCGCCGGGACGACCTGGGCGACGGCCGCGGCGAACAGGTCGCCGGGGACGGTACCGGCGCGGGCGGGCGGCTCGGGCAGGGTCGGGTAGTCCTCGACGGGCATCGTGAGGAGACCGAACTCGGCGGGGCCACAGCGGACCACGACCTCCGACCCTTTGGTGGAGATATCCACAGGCTGTGGAGGAAGGTTCCGGACGATCTCGGCGAGGAGCCGTCCGGGGACGAGGACACGGCCCGGCTCCGCCACGGCGGCCTCGATGCGGGCGCGGGCGGACACCTCGTAGTCGAAGCCCGCCAGGGCCAGCCCTCCGTCGGCCGTGACCTCGATGAGCATGCCCGCGAGGACCGGCAGCGCGGGGCGCGCCGGCAGCGTCCGCGCCGCCCACGCCACGGCGTCGGCGAGCGTTTGACGGTCTACCCGGAGCTCCACGTCGGCTGCCTTTCCGCGATTCTGTCAAGGCCGGGTTCCCGGCCCTGACAGAACACGTTATCCCCAGCCTCCGACAATTCCCGACCACCTCGACTGCCCGCTGAGAACACCGGCACTCCCTCAGAAAAGGGCGGCGCCGAGGGTCTTGCGCTCGAAGTCGAGCAGGTGGCGTTTGCGCTCCAGGCCACCGCCGTAGCCGGTGAGGTCGCCGGTGGAGCCGACGACGCGGTGGCAGGGGACGATGACGCTGATCGGGTTCTTTCCGTTGGCCAGACCGACCGCGCGGGACGCGGAGGGCTTGCCGATCTCCACCGCGAGCTCGCCATAGGTGATCGTCTGTCCGTAAGGGATCTCTTGGAGCGCGGCCCAGACACGGCTCTGAAAAGGCGTTCCGCGCATGTTCAGCGGCAGATCGAACTCGGTGAGATCGCCCGCGAAGTAGGCGTCCAGTTGCTCGGCGACGGCGGCGAAGGTTTCCCGGTTCTCGGTGGGGGCACCGAAGGTCTCTTCGGCGGGACGGTGCCGCTGCTTGTCCATGTACAGGCCGGACAGGCCACCGTCGATCACGACCGCGGTGAGGGGGCCTATGGGGCTGTCCAGGACGGCGTGCGTCGGTTCCATGGTGAAGATCCTCTCTAGGCCGGGAGGAGGTTGATGGCGTGATCGCCCGTTGCCCACAGGTACTGGACGGCATAGGCGCGCCAGGGGCGCCATTCGGCGGCACGCCGGGTGAGTGCGGCGGGGGACGTGGGCAGGTCGAGGGTGCGGGCGGCGGCGCGGATGCCGAGATCGCCCGGGATGAACGCGTCGGGGTCACCGAGAGCACGCATCGCGATGGTCTCGATGGTCCAGGGGCCGAATCCGGGCAGCTCGGCCAAGCGCGCGCGGGCCTCTTCCCAGTCGCTTCCTACGCCGAGGTCAATCTCCTCTTTCGCGAGCGATGCGACGAGGGTGGTGAAGGTCGTGCGGCGGGACTTCGGAAAAGCCAGGGTCTCCGGGTCAAGGTCGGCTAGGGCGGCCGGGGTCGGGAACAGATGGGTCAGTCCGCCGCCCGGGTCGGTGATGGGCTCCCCGTAGGCGGTGACGAGTCGCGCAGCGTGTGTGCGCGCGGCGGCGACCGACACCTGCTGCCCGAGGACGGCCCGGACGGCGAACTCCGGAGCGTCCACCGTGCGCGGGACGCGGCGTCCGGGGGCCTTGTCGACCAGCGGGGCGAGCACCGGGTCGGCGCGGAGCAGGTCGTCCACCGCGACGGGGTCGGCGTCGAGGTCCAGCATCCAGCGGCAGCGGCTGATCGCGATGGTGAGGTCCCGCAGGTCGCTCAGGGTGAGCGTGCAGGCCACGTGGTCGGGCTGGGGCCGCAATGTGGCGATTCCAGGACCATGGGGTAGCCGCAGGGTGCGGCGAAACGCACCGTCCCGCCACTCTTCGACGCCCGGGACGCCGGTGGCGGCGAGATGGCCGAACAGGTTGTCGGGGCAGAGCGGTGCACGGAACGGGAGTCGCAGCGAGAGCGACCCGGAGCCCGCTGGCGGGTGGCCCTTGGCGACGCGATCACGCAATTGGCTCGGTGTCAGGGCGAACACCTCCCGGACGGTGTCGTTGAAGGCGCGGATGCTCGCGAAACCCGCCGCGAACGCCACGTCCCCCATCGGGAGGGCTGTCGTTTCGATCAGAAGTCGTGCCGTCTGCGCGCGCTGGGCCCGAGCCAGGGCGAGCGGGCCCGCGCCTAGTTCGGCGTTGAGCTGGCGCTCCACCTGACGGGTGCTGTAGCCGAGGCGTCCCGCGAGGCCCGGTACGCCCTCGCGGTCGACGACGCCGTCGGCGATGAGCCGCATGGCCCGGGCGACGACGTCCGCCCGCTGGTTCCACTCGGGGGAACCGGGGCTGGTGTCGGGGCGGCAGCGCTTGCAGGCCCGGAATCCGGCCTGTTGTGCGGCGGCGGCGCTCGGGTAGAAGCGCATGTTCTCCGGCTTCGGCGGCACGACCGGGCAACTCGGACGGCAGTAGATCCCCGTGGTCACGACCCCGGTGAAGAACCATCCGTCGAACCGGGCGTCCTTCGACTGGACGGCCCGCACGCACCTTTCCACGTCTTCGTGCATGTCTCCAGCATCACGGATAGTCAGGGGAGTTCACTAGCGGAATTCCGACATCATTGTCCCGGCATCCGGCCTGGTGGGAGACATGCCGCCGCAGGGGTGTGGCTGCTCGCGCGCCGGAGCATGACGTCCCAGGTAATCGATCTTACGTCGCGGGCTTGGCAGCGTAGGGCGCACCGGGGCAGACAAGACCGGATGAAGCCAGACGGAATACATAGGAGCAGAGATGAGCGACGTCCAGCAGCAGGTCGAGCGGTACCTGGCCATCTGGAACGAGACCGACCCGGCCGCGCGGCGCGCGGCGATCGACGAGCTGTGGACCGAGAATCCCGTCTACGTCGACCCCCTCGGGGTCGCCGAGGGACGGGACGCGATCGACGCCTTCATCGGCGCCGCGCAGAAGCAGTTCCCCGGCCTGGTCTTCCGTGCGGCGGGCGCGGTGGACGCCCATCATGACGTGGCCCGCTTCACCTGGGAGCTCGGCCCGGAGGGCGGCGAGGCGATGGTGGTCGGGTTCGACGTGGCGGTGTTCGCGGCGGACGGCCGCTTCGACCGCGTCCACGGGTTCCTCGACAAGGTCCCCGCCTGAGCCGCGGGATATGCCGGAAAAGGCGACGGCCGGGGCGTGCCGGGCAGGATGGGGCCCGGCACGCCCCGGCGGTCAGAGCTGAGGTCGGGACTGGGTCAGAGCTGGCGGAGCGCGCCGCCGTCCACCGGCCATTCCGCACCCGTGACCTGCACGGCCAGTGGTGACAGCAGGTAGGCGATAACGCGCGCCACGTCCTGCGGGGTCCCGAGGCGGGCGGCGGGCAGCCGCCGCTCCTCGCGGACGAACCGCTCGATGGCCTCCTCGACCGGGAGCCCGAACTGGGATGCGAGCTGGTCGGCGAACCCGCCCGGCTCGTCCCACAACCGGGTCCGCGTGGGGCCAGGGGTGACGATGTTGGAGCGAATGCCACAGCGTCCGAACTCCCCCGCAAGGGTCTTGGACACCGACAAGAGCGCCGTCTTGGACGCGGCATAGTCGACCAGGGGCGTATCGGGAAACCGCGCGGCTTCGCTGGCGATGTGGACGAGGCTGCCTGCGCCCTGGTCGATCAGAGCGGGCAGTGCGGCACGGGCCATCCGGACCGCAGCGTGGAAGTTCAGCTCGAACGTGGCGTGCCACTGGTCGTCGGTGACGTCCAGGAAGCCGATCCGCGACTCGAGGGCTCCGGCGTTGTTGACGAGTCCGTCGACGCGACCGTACCGGTCGAGGGCGGTGTCCACCACGTGCTGGGCGGCGGACGGGTCGGTGAGATCGGCGGCGACACCGGTCACGCGCCCGCCGTTCGCTCGCTCGGGCTCGTCCACCGGCCTCCGGGCGACACCCACCACGCGGGCACCTTCATCCGCGAGGAGGCGGGCGGTGGCCTCGCCGATCCCGGCGGACGCGCCGGTGACGATGTACACCTTTCCGGACAGTTCAAGATCCATCGGTTCGGGCCTTTCAGGAGCGGCGGAGGAACAGGACGGCCAGGCCGGCGCCCACGAGCGCGACCAGCGCGTTGACCAGCGTGGCGGCGTGGACGCCGCCGAGCACCGACGACGTGCCCGCGGTGGCGACCGCGCTCATCACAGGGATGCCGAGGGTGATGGCGACCTGCTGGGTCATGGTGGCGAGCCCGGTCGCGAGGCCCTGCTCGCCGTCCGGCAGCCCCGACGTCGCGAGACCCATGAACGCGACGATCGCGACGAGATTCCCGAATCCGCCGATGGCGGTGGCGGTGAGCATCAGGGCGAGCCCGTCCCGCGTGGAACCGAGCCCGACCAGCGCCAGGGTCGCGGCGGCCTGGAGCACGAGCCCGGCGGCGAGGGTCGCCCGGCCGCCGAGCCGTCCCATGATGCGGGGCGCCGCGACGCCGCCCGCGAACGTCCCGGCTCCGAGCACGCCGAGCGCGAGGCCGGTGGTCAGCGGCGAGAACCCGAGGACCTGCTGGAGGTAGAGGGTCATCAGGAACACCAGCGAGGTCTCGGTGGCGAAGGCGATGAAACCACCGACGTTGCCCCAGGTCACGGTCCGCCTCGTCAGGACGTGCAGGGGGGCGAGCGGGGCCGGTGAGCGGCGTTCGATCAGGCCGAAGGCGACGAGCAGGACAGCGGCGGCGGCCAGCGCGCCGGCCGCGAACGGGTCGCCCCAGCCGTGTGCGCCGGCCGAGGTGATGCCGTACACCAGTGCGAGGAGACCGCCGGTGACGGTCACCGCGCCGGGCACGTCCAGCCGGGCGGCGTCCCGCGACCGACTCTCGCCGACCAGCGCGGGCGTGACGGCGAGGATCGCCACCGCGACCGGCACGTTGATCAGGAACGCCCAGCGCCAGCTCAGCAGGTCGGTGAGGACGCCGCCGAGGATCGCGCCCACCGTGAAGCCGGCGGACATCAGCGCACCGCTGAGCCCGAGCGCCCGCGTCCGCAGCGGCCCTTCCGGGAACGACGTGGTGAGCAGCGACAGCGCGGCCGGGGTCGCGATCGCGGTGGCCAACCCCTGGAGCACGCGGCCGGCCAGCAGCATGGCCGGGGACGCGGCGAGCCCGCCGACCAGCGAGCCGGCCGCCAGCAGCGCCATTCCGGCGAGCAGCATCCGGCGCCGTCCGAACAGGTCGGCAACACGGCCGAACAACAGGGTGAAACCGGCGGCGGGCAGCGCGAACGCGGTGGCGATCCACTGCAGCTCGCCCAGGCCAAAGCCCAGTCCCTCGCCGACGACGGGCAGGGCCACGTTCAGGATGGAGAAGTCGATGGCGAGCATGAACTGCGCGCCGAGGAGAAGGGTCAGGATCAGCTTGTGCCGCGACGACATCCGCTCGGCGGCGGGGGCGGCGGTGATGACGGTCATGGGGGAGACGATCGTCGCGGCGGGTACGGGTACCCAGTCCCCGGCCGTTCGTACCACCGGCAGAAGCAGGCTAAGGAGACCTGGGTAGCGGTTCGGGGAGACCTGGGAGCCAGGACGGACATGGCGCTCCGGCGTGGCGACCGTCCGATCCCCCGGCTCCTAGATTCGGACGGGTCGAAACGCCTCGCAGAGGAGGAACCGTGCGCCGCCAGCTCTCCACCCTCACCGGGGCCGTCATCGTGGCGGCCGTCGCCGGGACCACGCTGAGCGCCTGCGGCATGGCGTTCGCCTCGACCTACGAGGACGACCCCGGCCTGAAAGGCAAGATCACCGCCGTCCGGCTGGACATCGGCTCCGGCAGCGTGAGGCTGCGGGGCGGAGCGGGCGCTCTGGCCCTGCACCGCAAGATCAAGTACCGGGACGATAGGCCGGACGGGCCGACGCACCGCATCGAGAACGGCGTCCTCGTCCTCAACGGCTGCGGTTCGCACTGCTCGGTGAGCTACACCGTCGACGTTCCGGCGGGGCTCCCGGTGAGCGGCACGACGTCGAGCGGTGAGATCAAGCTGACGCGTGTGGGCGCGGTGGATGTGCGAACCAGTTCGGGTTCCATCCGCCTGGACGGGGTGACCGGGCCGATCAAGGCGTCGACCTCCAACGGCCGGATCGAGGGACGCGGGCTCAGGGGCGGCCGCATCGAGGCGCAGACGTCCAACGGGAACGTCAAGCTCACCCCCGACACGCCACAGGACGTCCGAGCGAAGACGTCCAACGGGGACGTCACCATCGCCGTCCCAGCGGGGCGCTACCAGCTGACCACGCACACCAACAACGGTGACAGGGACATCGACCTCACGAACGACCCCTCAGGTCAGCACCGCATTGACGTGTCCACCAGCAATGGTGACATCACGGTGAAACCCGCCGGATAGCCTCACCGGCATGGCGCAGACAGGAGAACTCGGCGAATTCCTCAAGTCCCGGCGCGCGCGCCTGCAACCCGAAGACGTCGGTGTCCGCGCCTATGGCAGCCGCCGCCGCGTCCCTGGGCTGCGCCGGGAGGAACTTGCCCAGCTCGCCGGAGTCAGCGTCGCGTACTACATCCGGCTTGAGCAGGGCAACGCCGACAACGTGTCCACCGAGATCCTCGACGCGATCTCGCGAGCGCTCCGTCTGGACGCCGACGAGCACGCCCACCTGCACCGCCTCGCCCACCCGCCGCGGCGGACCCGCGCCCCGGGCCCGCCGCGCCTGCGTCCACCGCTCCAGCACCTGCTCGACGCCATCGACCACGCGCCCGCCTATGTCGTCGGGCACTACACCGACGTGGTCGCCTGGAACCGGCTGACCTCGGCCGTCTTCGTGGACCTGGCGAGCGTCCCGGCGGACGAGCGCACCTGGTCGCACCAGATCCATCTCAACGACGACTACAAGGCCCGCCTCGACGACAACTGGCTGAAGGTCGCCCGCCGCAACGTCGCCTACCTGCGGTTCCGGTCCGGCCAGGACCCGGGCGACCCGCGGTTGCGGGCGCTGATCGACTGCCTGCGGGAGCGGAGCCCGGAGTTCGGGCGGATGTGGTCCGCGCACCATGTGACGGAACTGACGCACGGTGAGGCCCGGCTGCGGCATCCGGACGTCGGACGGCTCATGCTGCCGTTCGAGACCCTGCACCTGCCCGGCGACCCCGACCTGAGCCGCCTGATGCTGTACGCCGCCGAACCCGGTTCGCCTTCCGAGCGGGCGCTCCGCAGGCTCGCCGCGACGTCCCGGCACCTCTCCAGCCGGGAGTGCTTCGATCTCGACTGAATTCGATTCTCGCGTCTCTGGGTCAAAGCCCATCGGGAGTTCGGTACGGACGTACCGCGCTGGACGGGCCATACGATCAGGCTGAGGTATCGGATACTCGCGGAACGTCGGATGAGACGCGGAGGGGCGAGGTGAACGGGGGTAAAGGCACCGCCGGCGCGGGCGACACCAGCGGCGTTGAGGGTGCTGTAGGCCTCGACGGGGCAGTCGTCTGCTGGCAGGAGGACGGCGCGGACCACTGTGCCCGGTGGCGATCGGAGAGCGGCGCCGCGCCGCCCCGCCGTGTCGAGATCGCCGGCGACGAGACCCGCGCGGACGACGCGTACCGCCTGGCCTGCGAGGGGACCGCGTTGCTGTGGCGCGGCGACTTCCAGAACGCGCGACAGCTCCTCCAAGCGCTGGCGCGTCGGATCGACCGCCCTCCAAGGCGCCCAAGGAGGAAGGCGGAACCGTCCCAGGTTCAAGCTTTCCACCTGTACCGCCAGGCACGGGCTCAGCGCGCGCGCACGCTCGGCATGCTCCTCATCCCGTTCGAGCCGGGGCACATCGTCCCCTTGAGGCGGGCACCGGACGTCGTCCAGGCGTGCACAGAAGCGTATGGGTCTGACGACCAGCCGTACGTGACGTCCCTGCGCGAGCTTCTGGGGCTGATCGGTGCGCACGAATGGCGGCAGAAGGGTGTGCCTATACCCGCGCTAGGCGGGGACAGGATTCACCCGCATTACGGGGTGTTCTCTCCGGTCAGAGGCGAGTACGTTGACTTGGTCGCCGAGGCACCGCTCCCTCCGGCGACGGTCGCATTCGACATCGGCACAGGCACCGGCGTGCTGGCGGCCGTTCTCGCCCGCCGGGGCGTGCAACGCGTCATCGCCACTGACCAGGACCCGCGCGCCCTCGCGTGTGCCAACGAAAACACCCGCCGTTTGGACGTGACCGACCGCGTGGAGGTCGTCCAAGCCGACCTGTATCCGGAGGGCCGCGCCGGGCTCATCGTCTGCAATCCGCCATGGGTTCCCGCAAAACCCAGCTCACCGCTGGAACACGCCGTCTACGACCCGGGCAGCCGGATGCTCCACGGATTCCTGGACGGGCTCGCTGTGCATCTGGAACCCGATGGGGAAGGCTGGCTGATCCTTTCCGATCTGGCCGAAAACCTCGGGCTGCGGGCGCGGGACGACCTGCTCCAGGCATTCCGCGCCTCCGGCCTGGAGGTCGTGGGACGGCTCGACACCGCACCCGCGCACCCTCGCGCCGCCGACCCCGACGACCCGCTGCATGCCGCCCGCGTCACCGAGGTCACATCGCTGTGGCGGCTCAGGCGTGGCTCCGGTGGGCGGTCTCCGGGCCGATGACGCGCAACAACTCCAGCGCCTCGATGCTCGCGGTCCCGGGCGGCGGGGTGAACACGAACAGCCGCTGATCTTCGGCGGGCGTGAGCAGGGCCTCCGCGTCGAACTCGATGATCCCGACCTCCGGGTGCAGGACCCTCATCCGGCTGCCGCGGTGCACGGCGACCTCGTGCCGCTCCCACAACCGTGTGAACTCCTCACTGGCGCCGTGCAGCCGCTCGACCAGGGCGGACGCCACCGCGTCGTTCCCCCGCCGTGCGACGGCGGCGCGCAGGTCGGCGACGTGCATGCGGGCGTAGTCGCCGTGCTCGTCCTCCGGATACGCCCTCCGGACGAACGGATCGGTGAACCAGCGCCAGACGATGTTGCGGTCAGGTTCCTCGACCGTGCAGACGCAACCGAAAAGTGCCTCCGCCATCGCGTTCTGCGCCAGCACGTCCCCGAGATCACCGATGATCTGCGCGGGGGTCTCCTGGAGCCGGTCCAGCAGGTAGAGCAGCCCCGGCCGGACGTGCTCCCCCGCGTACGGCCCGGCGGGCGGCCGGTGACCGGCGAGGACGTACAGGTGGTCGCGCTCGTCCTCGGTCAGCCGGAGCGCGCGGGCGAGCGCGCCGAGAAGCTGGGACGACGGTTGCGGGCTGCGCGCCTGCTCCAGCCGCATGTAGTAGTCGGCGGACATCCCGGCGAGCTGCGACACCTCCTCGCGGCGCAGCCCCGGGGTGCGCCGCCGGGGCCCGGCCACGAGGCCCACCTCCTGCGGGCGCAACCGCTCGCGGGAGCGGCGGAGGAAGTCGGCGAGCTCACTGCGGTCCATATCCCTATGATCGGTCGCGGGATGGGCTGTCCAAAACCCGCAGCCTGGGATCGCTTGTCCTAGCCAGAACGGTCCGCTCCTCATTCTCGCCACGCGCTGGTGGAGTCGAGGGCATGACAACTCTCACTGTTGGAAACGCCCGTGTGACCTACCGGCGGGACGGGTCGGGTCCCCCGCTCGTCCTCGTCCACGGGGTCGGCCCCGGCTCGATCATGTGGAACGAGCTGATCGACCGGTTCGGCGACCGGCACACCGTGATCCTCCCCGACCTGGCCGGCAGCGACCCCGCCGAGGACGACGGCGCCCCGGTGACCATCGAGGCGCTCGCCGCGCAGGTCATCGCCGTCATCGAGGACGTCGGCGCCGGCGACGCCGGGAGCACGCCCGTGGATCTGATGGGCTTCTCCCTGGGCGCGCCCACCGTCGCGGCCGTCGCCGCGCTCCGTCCCGACCTGATCCGGCGGCTGATCCCCGTCGCGGGACTGACCCACGCGGGCGACGAGTACATCCAGCAGGCGATGGGCACCTGGCTGCTGCTGTCGGACAGCGCCGACGCGTTCGGACGGTTCGCGACGCTCCTCGCCTACAGCCGCCCGTTCCTGAACCAGATCGGTCACGACGCGGTCGAGCAGTTCCACGGGTTCATGCGCCCGACGGACGGACGGCGGCGCCAGATCGACCTCGTCCGGCGGCTGGACATCCGGGATCTCCTCCCCAGGATCGAGGCCCCCACGCTGGTGATCGGCTGCACGCGGGACGCCACGATCCCGGTCGAGAACCATCGCGAGTTCTTCGCCGCCATCCCCGGCAGCGAGTACGCCGAACTGGACACCGGGCACGTCGCGATGGTGGAGCGGACCGACGAGTTCCTGAAGCTCGTCCGGGACTTCCTGGCTCGTCCTTGACCCTGCTCGTCCTTGACCCTGCTCGTCCTTGCCTCTACTCGTCCTCGACCCCGGGTCCCGGCCGGCTCACCGCGTCCCGACCAGCCGAAAGAACGCCCGGATATCACCGGTGAGCAGGTCGGGTACTTCCACGGCCGGGAAGTGCCCGCCCCGATCGAACTCCGTCCAGTGGACGACGTCGTACGCGCGTTCGACAAGCCGCCGCACGGGCAGGACGAGATCACGCGCGAACACCGCGACGCCAAGCGGGACCGGACACGGCGCCGGAGGACCACCCCGCGATGCGTTCTCCCTATGGAGCCTTGACGACGAACTCGCCGTGCCGGTGAGCCAGTAGAGCATCACGGTCGTGAGCAAGCGATCGTCATCGATCCCGCTGGCAGGGTCGGTCCACTCCGTCACCTTGTCGGCGATCCAGGCGAGCTGGCCGACAGGCGAGTCCATCAACCCGTACGCGAGGGTCTGCGGACGTGTGGACTGCATCTGCCAGTACCCGGCGGGATTGGCCAGATACTCCTTCTGACGTCGTAGCCTTCCCTCGTCCTCTGCCGAGAGCGCGCTCACGTCCTCAGGCGGTGGCGGTGACCCCAGATAGTTGAGGTGAACCCCGACGACCCGTTCCGTGGCCACGGCACCGAGCGCGTTCGAGATCGGCCAACCCCAGTCGCCGCCCTGTACCCCGTATTGCTCGTACCCCAGCCGATCCATCAATTCGGCCCAGGCACGCGCGATACGGTTCACGTCCCATCCGGCCTCGCGTGTCGGCCCGGACAGCGTGAACCCCGGCAGCGACGGGACGACGACATGGAACGCATCCGCCGGGTCGCCCCCGTGTGCCCGGGGATCGGTGAGCGGGCCGATCACGTCGAGGAAGTCCGCGACCGAGCTGGGCCACCCGTGCGTGATGATCAGCGGCAGTGCGCCCGGCTCGGGCGACCGGACATGGACGAAATGGATGTCCGCCCCGTCGATCTCCGTCGTGAACTGGGGGAACGCGTTGAGCCTCGCCTCCTGGGCTCGCCAGTCGTAGGAGGTCCGCCAGCGCTCGGCCAGCTCCTTCACGCGGCCGAGCGGGATGCCGTGATCCCAGCCGACACCGGGAAGCTCGTCCGGCCAGCGAGTGCGGTCCAGGCGTGCGGCGAGATCGTCCAGGTCGGCCTGCGGGACGTCCAGGCGGAAGGGTGTGATCTCAGGCATTTGCCGCCTCCCCCGTGCGGGTCTCCTTCGTGCCGGCTTTCTGCGAGCGGGTCTCCTGTGTGCCGGTTTCCGAATGGGCTTGGTGCGGCAACTCGGTGTTCCAGAGCGGCCGGCCCCGCACGTGCGAGATCCGCCAGCCGTCCGCCGTCCGGACGGCATCGAGGACGTAGATCTCGCCGTACACCCCCAGACCGTCCGGCCGGACGAAGACGACGAGCACGTTGGCCTTGATCGTGGCGTGGTCGCCGTCGACGTCGATGCGCGGGTCGGTGATGAGGTGCTGGGTCGGCACCTCGTGATGCCTGCGGGCTTGTGCGGTGACGGCGTCGATGCCTCGCGAGGTCCCGCCGACCGTCTCGGCCACGACGTCCTCGGTGAGGACGCTCCGTGCCTCGTCGAAGCGCTTCTCGTCCAGCCACGCTCCCAGCCGGGTGACCAGGCCGGTCAGTTCACTGCGGTCGTTGTCTTCCATGATCTCCCCGATTCGTTGGCAACTCCAACGTTGGCTTGGCCAACAATACAGGAGATCGTTGGTCACGCCAACAAGTCGCTAGACTGCGGCACATGATCGACGCCGATACCGCGCAACCGGCGCGCCTCCTGCGGACGCCGAGCTGGCTGATCAACCTGACCTCCACGCACAGCCATCGCCTGGTCAGCGAGGGGTTCGCCGCGGCGGGTGCCCGCGGCTACCACTACCGGCTGCTCGCCGCCCTCGACGAGTACGGCCCGGCCAGCCAGGCCGCGCTCGGACGCCACACCGGCATCGACCGCAGTGACGTCGTCGCCGCCCTCAACGAACTCGCCGCCAAGGATCTGATCGAACGCTCGCCCGACCCGGCCGACCGCCGGCGCAACATCATCACGATCACGGCGGCCGGGTCCCGCCACCTGGAGCAGCTTGACCGCGTCCTCGCGAGCGTCCAGGACGAGTTGCTCGCTCCGCTCTCCGCACCGGAGCGGACCCGCCTCGTCGAGTTGCTGACCCGGGTCGTCGAGCACCACGGCCGGAGCCGCTGAAGGCGAAACGACTCGGGCGCCCCGTTCCCGGCATTTGAAGTTCGTTCCACGAACTAATATGGTTCGTAGACCGAACTACACTCCTGGGGAGCCATCATGGGACGTATTGTCGCGGTCATCGGCGGCGGTTACGGCGGCGCTGCCGCCGCGAAGGCACTGGACGGGGACACCGACGTCATCCTCATCGAGCCGAAGGACGCCTTCGTCCACTCGGTGGGAGCGCTGCGCGCGCTGGTACGGCCCGACTGGGCGGGCAACATCTTCTTCCCCTACGACAGGCTGCTGGCCCGCGGCGAGGTCGTCCGCGGGCGCGCCACCTCGGTGGACTCCGGCGGCGTCACCCTGGCCTCCGGCGACCGTGTCGACGCCGACTACCTCGTCCTCGCGTCCGGTTCCAGCTACCCGTTCCCGGCGAAGATGGACACCGACGTCGCAGACCAGGCGCTGGAGCGGCTCCGCGCCGCGTCCAAGGAGCTCGCGGGCGGCGGACGCGTGCTGATCGCCGGCGCCGGTCCGGTCGGACTGGAACTGGCCGGCGAGATCAGGGCGGCGTGGCCGGACAAGCGCGTGACGATCGTCGACCCGGGCGAGCAGGTGCTCCCGGGGTTCCTGCCGGAACTGCACGCCGACCTGCACCGGCAGCTTCGCGACCTGAACATCGAGCTGCGGCTGGACACCACGCTGCTCACCGAGCCGCCGACCAGGCCCGGCCTGGCGGAGACCTTCACCGTGCGCACCACCGGCGGCGACCTCACCGCCGACATCTGGTTCCGCTGCCACGGCGCCAGCGCCAATGGCGACTACCTCGGCGACGGAAAGGCCATAGCCCGCACACCCCAAGGAAAGGTGCGGGTGACCGAGAAGCTCAACGTCCACGGACACAGCCACATCTACGCGCTCGGCGACATCACCGACATCGCCGAGGCCAAGATGGCCGCGCACGCGATGAAGCACGCCGAGGTCGTCGCGGCGAACATCATCGCCCAGGTCCGGGGCGAGGAGCCTGCGGCCGTCTACCGGCCGTCCCCCGTGCCGTCTATCCTTCTCCCGCTCGGCCCCGCCGCCGGCGTCGGTCAGATCCCGACTCCCGACGGCCCCACCGTCCTGCCCGCGCGGACCGTCGCCGAGTACAAGGGCACCCACCTGCTCATCGACCGGTTCGCCGAGCTGTTCGGCACCGCCTGAGGTGACCTCAGCCCGCCGCGGCGGCCCCCTCGTCCGCTTCCTTGAAGACGACCGGAACGTCGTTGTCGAGCACCACCCGGCCGAGCAGCCCCGCGAGCGCGCGGCGCTCGGCATCGGTGAGTCCCGAGGTCAGCCCTTCGACACGCCGGCACGTGTCGGCGTAGAACTCCGCCACGACCGCGGCCCCCTCGCGCGTGAGGGCGACGCGCGCCGCCCTCCCGTCGCGCGGGTCCGGCTCGCGACGCACCAGGCCGTTGCGGACGCTCCGGTCGACCAGGCCGGTGAGGCTCGACTTCGCCAGCCCCAGCATCGCGCCCAGCTCGCTCATCCCGTACGGCTGCGGCATCAGCACGCACAGCAACTGCCCCTGCTGTTCGGTCAGCCCATGATCCCGAGCCGACCCGGCGTACACCGCGTCCACCAGAAAAGAGGCGCGCACCAGCGCGGAGACGACCCCCATTTGCTCCTCAGCCTTGCCCACCCCTCCAGAATACGGCAGCACCCTCCCCAGTTCGTCACACGAACTACCACCTGGAGGACATGGCAATGCCGTTGTCCGGAACCGGAATCGACACCACCGTCACCGCCGCACCGGAATCCCTGCCGCAGGCGCCCCGGGACTACTGGGCCATGTCGACGAAGCGGCTGTAGTGGCCCTGGAAGGCGACCGTCACCGTCGCGGTCGGGCCGTTACGGTGTTTGGCGACGATCAGGTCGGCCTCCCCCGCACGCGGGGACTCCTTCTCGTACGCGTCCTCGCGGTGCAGCAGGATCACCATGTCCGCGTCCTGCTCGATGCTGCCCGACTCGCGCAGGTCGGACACCATCGGCTTCTTGTCGGTGCGCTGCTCGGGACCTCGGTTGAGCTGCGACAGCGCGATGACCGGGACGCCCAGCTCCTTCGCGAGGAGCTTCAGCGAGCGGGAGAACTCCGACACCTCGACCTGCCGGCTCTCCACCCGCTTCCCCGAGCTCATCAGCTGCAGATAGTCGATGATGACCAGGCGCAGATCGTGCTGCTGCTTGAGCCGGCGGCACTTGGCGCGGATCTCCATCATCGACATGTTGGGGGAGTCGTCGATGAACAGCGGCGCCTCGGCGACCTCGCTCATCCGCCGCGCCAGCCGCGTCCAGTCCTCGTCCTGCATGGTGCCGGACCGCATCGCGTGCAGCGCCACCCGCGCCTCGGCCGACAGCAGCCGCATCGTGATCTCGTTACGGCCCATCTCCAGGCTGAAGAACGCCGACGTCAGGCCGTGCTTGATCGAGGCCGCGCGGGCGAAGTCGAGCGCGAGCGTCGAGTTGTGCGTGGGGATGCACGAGCGCCCGGCCAGGTACATGTGGTCGTCGTTGTCGACCTGGACGCACCGGACGGGCACGCTCTCCACCGGCCGAACGTCCACGATGTAGCGGACGGGGTGCCCCGCGTTCGGGCGAACGGCCGCACGCTGCTGGGCCGCCTTGCGCGGGAGCCGGAACACCGGCTCGGTCGGTGTGAAGTCGACCTGGTAGGACGTCGAGGTCTCCCCGGTGCGGCCCCGGGCCGGTCTGGCCGTCATGGTCGCGCGGTGGCCGAGGCTCAGGACGAGCTCGTGAGCTGTCTCGGCGAGACGCCTGGTGACGAAGGCGAGCCGCACCCGCCCGGCCTCGGAGACCTGCCCGCCGGTGTCGAGCATCCCGGCGAGCAACGACCGCCGCTGTGCCTCGGAGGCGCGCAGGTAGCCGGCCGGGATGTGCTCGTTTCGCCACACCCCCAGCTCCTTGATCATTCCGATCAGACCGGGGAGGCCGAACCGCCCCGGGGTCCTGCGCCGCTCGACCGGCTGACCCGACGCTTCGATGTGGCCGAGGACCTCCTCGTCGACACAGGTGATCGCTTCGGACCGGTCATCTCCGGCGCCGAGCCACGCTCCCAGAACGTAGGGATCGATGGGGAGTTCCGCGGGGGGGAGCTGGAACGGCGCGGCCACGTCGACGGCGTGGTTGGGGCCTCCGGCGCCGCCGTGGCGCAGGGTCGCCGCGATCTCCTCGGTGGTCTTGACGGGCCGGTGCCGCGGGATGGTCGCGGCGTTCCCGGGACGGACCGCACGATGCAGAAGCCCTCCGTGGAGGCTCGCGCACTCGTAGCGAGGGCGCACCCTCGCGAGGGTCGTGCCGGCCTCGCCGCGGCGGTCCAACTCCCGGGTGACCGTGAGAAGGGCGCCGCTGAACTCGGTCCCGACCTCGGTCAACACCTCACGGTGGGTGACGAGATGGCGGCCGCCGTCGGCACGGGTCGTCGTGCGCCACTGGTGCTGCGCGTCGGCGACGATCACCTCGCCGTCGGAGAACTCGACCTCGTAGCAGGGGCGGCCGTCCATCACCTCGGTCGCGGCGACGACGCGGGTCGGCCGGCCGTCGGCCCCGATCAGGTGATCCCCGACCTGGACCTCGCCCATCGTCGTCCACCCCGTCGGAGTCGGGAGGGGTGTGCTGATCTCCATCGCCTTGCCCATCGCGGGCCGCGCCGCGACCACCACCATCTGGCCGGGGTGCAGGCCGTTGGTGAGGGCGTCGAGGTCGGCGAAACCGGTGGGGCAGCCGACCATCTGACCGCCGCGGCTGCCGATCGCCTCGATCTCGTCGAGGGCACCGGGCATGATCTCGCTGAGGGGGACGTAGTCCTCGCCGGCGCGCTTGTCGGCGATGGCGAAGACCTCCGCCTGGGCGCGGTCGAGCACCTCGTCGGCGTCCGCCCCGTCGGCGGCGTAACCCATCTGGACGATGCGGGTGCCGGTCTCGACGAGCTTGCGGAGCACCGAGCGCTCGTGGACGATCTTGGCGTAGTAGCCGGCGTTGGCGGCCGTGGGCACCAGGGAGATCAGGGTGTGCAGGTAGGGGGCACCGCCGATGCGCCCGATCTCACCGTTCTTGGTGAGCTCGCCGGCGATGGTGACCGCGTCGGCGGGGTCACCGCGACCGTAGAGGTCGAGGATGGTGTCGTAGATGATCTGGTGTGCGGGACGGTAGAAGTCCCCGGCGCGCAGCACCTCGACGACCTCGGCGATAGCGTCCGGGGACAGCAGCATGCCGCCGAGGACACCCTGTTCGGCGGTGATGTCGTTCGGCGGGGTGCGTTCGAACTCGTGCTCTTGCGGTCCGAGATCGGTCACGCTCACGGTCGCACCCCCTTCGTCCCGGCCGGCCGGCGTCCCCGTCCGCCCCAGCGCCGACCGTCCATCCCACGTTTACCTGAGGCGTCCGACATTCTCCCGAGCCCGCGCCGTCACGGGCAAAGCGAGCTGTGGACAAGGATGTGGAGCCCCTGTGCAGACACGCCGGTTTGGTTGTGCACGACCTGTGGACAACTCTGGGGATAACGTGCGGGCCACTTCGGCAGAGGCACGTTGAGCTGCGAAGACTTCGTCCACCGGCTGTGCGGTGAAGAAAGTCGGCCACTTCCTCCGATGTAAGGGGTAAATTTCTGTAGAATCTTACAGACTGGTAGGGTATGCCGGATATGCTCGGCTCACCCCTACGGCGCGCGACCGTCCACGACCGCGAGATCCTGCGGCTCGCCGTCCCGGCGTTCGGCGCGCTCGTCGCCGAACCCCTCTTCCTGCTGTCCGACTCGGCGATCATCGGGCATCTCGGCACCGCACAGCTCGGCGGCCTCGGCGTCGCGGGACAGGCGCTGACCACGCTCGTCTACCTGTGCGTGTTCCTCGCGTACGGCACGACCGCGGGAGTGGCCCGGCAGGTCGGCGCCGGCGATCTGCGAGCGGCGGTCCGGCAGGGCATCGACGGGATGTGGCTCGCCCTGGCCATCGGCGGCGTCCTGATCGTCGCCGCGTGGCCGCTGACCCCGTCGATCGTCGAGGCGTTCGGCGCGTCCCCGTCCGTGGCGCCCTACGCCGAGACCTATCTGCGCGTGAGCCTGTTCGGGATCCCGTCGATGCTGGTCGTCCTTGCCGGGACGGGGGTTCTGCGCGGACTCCAGGACACCCGGACGCCCCTGCTCGTCTCGATCGGCGGCTTCTCGGTCAACCTGCTGCTCAATGTGGTGTTCGTACTCGTCCTGGACTGGGGGATCGCCGGTTCGGCCTGGGGCACCGTGCTCGCCCAGACCGCAAGCGCGGCCGTCTACGCGACGGTGGTGCTCCGCGCCGCGCGACGTCACAGCGCCCCGGTGCGGCCCGATGCCGGGGGCCTGCGCACGGCGGCGACGGCGGGGGTCGGGCTGCTCGTCCGGACGGCGGCGCTGCGGATCGTCCTCATCGTGGGAACGTCGATCGCGGCGCGCATGGGGGACGCGGAGATCGCCGCGTACCAGGTCGGCTTCCAGATCTGGACGTTGCTGGCCTTCGCGCTCGACGCCCTGGCCATCGCCGGCCAGGCGATCACCGGACGGTACCTCGGCGCGTCCGACGTCGTGGCCACCCGGGCGGTGACCCGGCGGATGGTCGGCTGGGGCGTGGCCTGCGGCGTCGTGTTCGGCCTGGTGATCCTCGCGGCGCGGCCCTGGCTACCGGGCCTGTTCACCTCGGACGAAGACGTCCGGCACCTGCTGCTCGTCTCGCTGATCCTGGTCGCGCTCCTGCAACCGGTCGCGGGCGTGGTGTTCGTCCTGGACGGGATTCTGATCGGTGCGGGGGACGGTGGGTACCTCGCGCTGACGACCCTGGTCGCGACGGCCGCCTTCCTGCCCGCGGCACTCGTGCTGTACCGCATGGACGCCGGACTGGCCGGTCTCTGGGCCGCCATCGGCCTCTGGATGCTGACCCGGATGCTCACCCTCAGCCTTCGGGCCCGCGGTGACCGCTGGATGGTGACCGGCGCCATCCGTTAGCCGCCGCCCGCGACACCGTGCTCGCGTGCACGGCCCCGAGCGTCACGGGCGATCTCGTGGGTCCAGGTGAGCAGGCTGACGCGGCGCCCTTTCTCCTCGACGATCACGGGCGCGGCGTCGGTCAGGTGGTAACCGGCGGTACGTGCGACCGCGGTGCTGGCGGCGTTGCCCGGCTCGATCTCCAGGCCCACCTTGCTCAGCCCGGCCACGTGGTGTGCGTAGTCGGTCATCAGGAGGACGGCCCTGGACGCGAGCCGCTGCCCGCGGTGTGCGGCGCCGACTCCGTAGCCGATCGTGCCGCTGACCTTGTTCAGCATGACCTCGCCCTTGGGCCGGCGGCCGTCGGTCGTGATGGCGAGGTGGACCCGCTCACCCAGCGCCCGGCCCTGGCGGGCGCGGTCGAGGTAGTTCCGGGCGGCCGGCACGTCGAACGGGGTGACGAGCGGCGTCCAGTAGGCGATGTCGGGGTCGTCGAACAGCTCCGCCATCGCCTCCAGGTCGTCATCGCCCCACTCGCGCAGGATGAGGCCGTGCCCGCTCAGCAGGACGGCGTTCGACGAACTCATGTCCTTGATCACATCATGCGGCGGGTACCGGTGAGAACCGGCCGGGGAAATCGGCGATCGGCGTTCGCACCGGGAGCCACACTCGCTACTATTCGAACATGTGTTCCACGCATGGCGAGCGGATGGCCCGGCTGACCCAGGCGATCGACGATCTGGCGGCCGAGGGTCTGGCCGGGCTGCCCCCGGAGACCCTGGTGGAACGCGTGGCGGGCATCTGGTCGCTGGTGGAGGGCATCGACCCCGAGATCGCCCGTCGCCGTACCCGCTACACCACACCCGAGACATAGGCTGCGTTCCGAAGTCCCGGCCCACGGGGACCGGGCCTGGACGAGCGCGGCATACGGGCGGCGCCTCAGCCGAAGTCGTCCAACGGGGGGAAGAAGGGCATCCCGTCCTCGACCTCTGGCTCTGGCTTGACCTGCGAACTCTTCGGGGAGCCGGCCAACCGCTCGGCCACCGACCTGCGCAGTTCGGGCAGCCGCGCGTACAGGACGTCACCCGGACACGCGGTCTTGTTGTAGTCCCGGTGCCCCACGATGGCGCCGGACGGTTCGAGGTCGTACGCCCGGCAGAGCCACACGCACACCTCCACGAGCGACCCCCACAGCAGATCCGGGACCTCCTTCTGCATGTAGGAGCCCTCGTTCTCGATCCCGATCGTGTGCTCGTTGTGGTGCAGCACCTGCGCGCCGACCGCATGCCTGCCCGATTTGATGGCCTTCAGCGACTGGTTGCGCCCCTCCATCACGAGGCCGGCGCGGCCGATGGTCAGCTGCTGGCCGGTGTCGTCCCAGTTCCGCTTGTCCATGTGGAAGTTCTGGATGTATCGCGACAGAGCGTATGCGTGCGCGATCGACCGGTCGTCGGAGTTCGCCGTGTCCGTGTGATGGACGATGATCCGGTCCGGTGGACGGTCGAGGACCGTCACGGGCCGCCTCGGTGGCCTGGCCTTCCAGTCGGCACGGGTGTGGACGCGCGGGGCGTCCGCCGTGAAGCGCGACTCCTGGCCGGCCGCGGGGAACTCCTCTGCCAGGGCGCTGTTGTCGGCCGACGAGCCCATGGCCAGCAGGCCCGCGCCCATCACCCCGCTGATGAGCGAGCGGCGCGTCACGTGCGGGCCGTCCTCGCGCGGACGGCGCGTGCCCGGCGAGCCGTCGCGTTCCCGGTCGGCCGCGCCGTCCCCCGATTGCGCGATCAACACCGTCCCCCTTCGTCCCGCGATGATCTCTGCAACGGAACGTAGCGGTCACTCCGCCGATCACCCAAGCTCAGGGCGGTTCACGCACGTTTCACAAGAAACACCGTCAAGCCAGTACCTGACGGGGTGTGCTGGGGGACGCCGAGTGTCCATGCCACCCGGCCGTACGCCTGGGCTGCCCTTCGGCTCGGAAAACGAACGGCCCTCACATCCCGGAAGGGACGTGAGGGCCGTTCGGACGGACGAGCGTCAGTCCTCGACGACGTTGACGTCGATCGTGGCGTTGACGTCGCTGTGCAGCCGGACGCTGACCCGGTGGGTGCCGACCGTCTTGATCGGATTGCCGATCTCGATGCGGCGGCGGTCCAGGTCGGGGCCGTCGGCGGCCTTGACCGCCTCGGCGATGTCGGCGGCGGTGACCGCACCGAACAGGCGGCCGTTGCTGCCGGTCCGGGTGCGCAGCGTCACCCGCAGTGCCTGCAGCCGACCGGCGACCTCCTTGGCGTGCTCGACGGTCGCGATCTCGCGGGCCGAACGCGCCTTCTTGATCGAGTCGATCTCCTTCTCGGCGCCCCGGGTCCACTTGATCGCGAAACCGCGGGGGACGAGGTAGTTGCGGCCGTAGCCGTCACGGACCTCGATGACGTCTCCGGGCTCGCCGAGCCCGGAGACCTGCTGGGTCAGGATGAGCTTCATGATCTGTCGTCCCCCTGACTCAGCGCGCGGTGCTGGTGTACGGCAGCAGCGCCATCTCACGGGCGTTCTTGATCGCCGTGGCGACGTCCCGCTGGTGCTGGGTGCAGTTGCCGGTCACCCGCCGGGCACGGATCTTGCCGCGGTCGGAGATGAACTTCCGCAGCAGCCCGGTGTCCTTGTAGTCGACGTAGGAGATCTTCTCCTGGCAGAAAACGCAAACCTTCTTCTTGGGCTTGCGGGGAGGTGGCTTCGCCATCGTGGTGCTCCTTTATGAGAGCCCCGCTCACGCGGGAATGGACGTGTACATGTCTTGGTCTTGCTGTGTGTGGCCGGCCCGTCGAGCGGACGGACGGTTAGAACGGCGGGTCGTCGGAGAACCCGCCGCCGCCACCGCCGCCGGTGGCCCAGGGGTCCTCGGCGGGGGCACCGCCCCCACCCTGCTGGCCGCCTCCGAAACCGCCCCCACCTTGCTGGGCGCCTCCGAAACCGCCGCCGCCCTGCTGGCCGCCGCCACCGCCGCCGAAGCCGCCGCCCTGACCGCCGCCACCGCCGCCGCCTCCGAAGCCGCCGCCGCCACCGCCCTGCCGCTGGGTCTTGTTGACCTTCGCGGTGGCGTTGCGGAGCGACGGGCCGACCTCGTCGACCTCGATCTCGAAGACGGTGCGCTTCTCACCCTCGCGGGTCTCGTACGAGCGCTGCTTGAGCCGTCCCTGCACGATCACCCGCATGCCGCGCTGCAGGCTCTCGGCAACGTTCTCGGCGGCCTGCCGCCAGACGTTGCAGGTCAGGAACAGTGCCTCGCCGTCCTTCCAATCGTTTGACTGGCGGTCGAAGAACCGCGGAGTCGAGGCGATACGGAACGACGCGACCGCCTGGCCGCTCGGGGTGAAGCGCAGATTCGGGTCCTCGACGAGGTTCCCGACGATCGTGATTACGGTGTCGCCTGCCATGGGGCTCGCTCCGGCTGGTGTGAGGGCTGAGCCGGGCTCAGTGGACCTCGGGACGGATGACCTTGGTGCGGAGAATCGACTCGCTCAGGTTGAGCTGACGGTCGAGCTCCTTGACCGTGGCAGGCTCAGCCGACAGGTCGACCACCGCGTAGATGCCTTCGGACTTCTTCTGAATGTCGTACGCCAGGCGCCGGCGGCCCCAGACGTCGACCTTCTCCACGCTGCCGCCGCCGTCCTTGACGACCTTCAGGAACGGGTCGAGTGCCGTGTTGGCGGTGCGCTCGTCGATGGCGGGGTCGAGGATCGCCATAAGTTCGTAACGACGCATGCTGTGTCCCTACCTCCTCTGGACTGGTGCGGTCACGGTCTCTCCGTGACAGGAGGGTTGTTGCGTCTCCCGCGACGGCACCGGCCCCGGATCGCCGGGCGGACCTGCCGCGAGACCGATACAGGCTACCAACTGTCAGCAGCTTACGAGCCACTTCACCCCAGTCCGCCACGGTGCGGCCACGCTCAGCTGTGGCGGGCTCGCGAGGCGTCATGGCGCGTACTCAGCGGCGGACGGTCGGGCGGGCGGGCCTGGCACAGCGGCGCCGCTCCAGTTCCGCCATGATGTCGGCCATACGGGCGCGCATCCGGGCGGTCTGGGTCGTCAGCAACGACAACTCCTCGACGAGCTCCGCGTCACCGATGACCCCCAACTCACTGCTGTTCATCGCCTCGCCTCCGCTCTGCCGTTCACGGGCGCCTTTCCGAGCGGCCATACCGGGCCTGACCGGCGGTTTCCGCCGACCCCCCGCGCGATGGCCGGCTGGTGCTGTCGGTTCACGGTGCTGCACCTCCTGCTCTCCCCGCTTCCCCTCGGGGACGGCCTCGAGACCGTGTTCTCGAAACCATGTTCGACGTTACCGGCCGGCGCCGACAATTTCCGCACGAGCACGCTGGTTGATCTCCGGATGTGCTGGGAATCCCTCTTACGCGCACGGCCCGTCCGGCCACATCGTCATCCCCAGGCCGGGACGCACGGCGCCACGACCCGGAGGAGGTCCGATGCGACAGGAGGCAGCCGGAGGCGAGCAGGCCGCCGTCGGCGTCGACACCGAACGCCACCCGTTGGAGAACGGGCTGGCGGTGGCGGCCATCACGATCGGGGTCGCGGCCCTCATCCTGGGCTCGATCCCGGCGACGCACTTCTTCGGCGCGGTCGCGGCGGTGATCGGCCTGCCGCTGGCCCTGTACTCCCAGCTGATCTCCGCCACGACCAATGAGCGGTGGCTGAACGTCGTCGGGATGGTGGCCGCGTTCATCGGCGGGGCCTTCGCGCTGAGCCACGGCGGATTCACGATCTGACGGCTCGGCCGCGGGATGTCGTGGTGCGCGGCTAACCTCGATGTCATGCGCATCGGAGCCCACGTCGACCAGAACAACCCGCTCGACAACGCCCGCGCCATCGGCGCGGACGTCGTTCAGTTCTTCCTGGGCGATCCGCAGGGCTGGAAGAAGCCCGTCCTGCCCGAGGGCGTCGAAGCCCTGGACGGTTCCGGCGTGGACGTGTACATCCACGCGCCGTACACGATCAACGTGGCGACGTCCAACAACCGGATCCGCATCCCCAGCCGGAAGAACCTCACCCAGCAGTTGGAGGCGGCGGCCTCGATCGGCGCGAAGGCACTGATCGTGCACGGCGGTCATGTGCTGAAGGACGACGACCCCGAGATGGGGTTCGAGAACTGGCGCAAGGTGTTCGAGAGGATCGAGTGCCCGATCCCGGTCTATATCGAGAACACCGCGGGCGGCGGCAACGCCATGGCGCGCAAGTTCGACCGGATCGCCCGACTGTGGGAGGTCCTGTCGACGGTGGACGGATTGGACGACAAGCTCGGTTTCTGTCTCGACACCTGCCACGCGCACGCGGCCGGCGAGGAGCTCATCGACGCGGTCGACCGGATCAAGGCGATCACCGGCCGCATCGACCTCGTCCACTGCAACGACAGCCGCGACACGTTCGGATCGGGCGCCGACCGGCACGCCAACCTCGGTAGCGGGCAGATCGACACCGACCTGATCCTCGGCGTCGTGCGCGCCGCCGCGGCGCCCGTGGTCGTGGAGACGCCCGGCGCCGGACATGCCGACGACATCGCCTGGCTCCGTTCCCACCTGGCCACCTGAAGTCGGGAACCGGGGCTCGACCATGCGCATCTAACGTCGCGTAAGTGCGGAATGCAGTAAAACCGCAGGCACGGCCAGACTGGCATAATCCGAACCCTCAGCCCTCAGCGCACGCGCGGTACCACAGGCGGCAGCGGGCGCGCCAACCGATCGGGAAGTCCATGGCACAACCCCCCTACGACCCGTACGGCGGCTACGGGTCGGACCCATACGGCCAGCAGTACCAGCAGCAACCGCCCGTGCAGCACCACTACTACGGCGGCGGCCCGCCGGTCGTGCCCCGCAACAACGGCATGGCCGTGGCCTCCATGGTGCTCGGCATCATCGGTGTCGTGACCTGCGGCGGGGTCGTCTTCTCCGTGGGCGCCATCATCTTCGGGCACGTCGCGCAGGGGCAGATCAGGCGCAGCGGGGAAGGCGGCGGCGGCATGGCCACGGCCGGGCTGATCCTGGGCTACATCTTCGCCGTGATCGGCCTGCTCTACTGGATCGTCATCGTGGGGATCTACGGGGCGGCGATCTGGAGCATCAACAACGACCCCTCAACGTCCACCTACTGACGTCTCCAGCGCGCCCGCTTCTCCACTGCCCGCTAGAACACCCGCTAGGGCAGGGCACACCCGCTGAGGCATGCCGGCTGACACCTCGCGCGGCAACCGCTCACGCGAGCCGGGGGACGCCCGCCGCCTCCATTCCCACGCTCGGCAAGAAGACCGTCATGGGGGTGGGGGTGTCCCGCCACACCTCCACCACGTCCGCGAAGACACCCACAGCCGTCCGGAACGACTCCGGGTCGGCCTCGGCCAGTTCGGACCACGATTCGTACAGCACCACGCGGCCATGGCGTGCGGATGTCCACGACAGGTCTGTCAGGCAGTCCTCTAGAGCGTCCCAGTTGCCCCCGAACCACGAGGGAAAGCGGAAGGTCTCGGCGCACAGCCGCAGGAACGCACCCTTGTCGCGGACGCGGTGCCCGTCGATATGGAACCCGCGCCAACCCGCCAACTCGGCCCGTTCCGCCCAGTCAGTGACGGCGACCGCGTCCGGAAGCGCCCTGCACTGATAGACGCCCGGCTTCAGCCGATCCGCGAGCAGTTCGTTCAGCGCCTGGTCCGCGTTCACGCCTTCTCCTGCACTCTTGCACGTCCGTGTTCCGGGCTCGTGGGGCGAACCCCGGCAGCGTTCCTTCCCCGGCGGGCGCCCGCGAACTCCCTGTTCGACCATCACGCCGGTCTTCTGGCGCTTGACGTCTCTCTCTATTCTGAATAATCTCTTAACTAGAGAGACTCTTACAAGGAGCAACTCTCTGAGCGAGGTAGTTGCCCGATTCCGAGAGGAACACAGAGATGAACACCACGCTGACCACCACCCCCGACCCCGACCCCGACGCCACGCCCACCACCCGCATCCAGGCGCACTACAACTCGATCAAGAAGCTCGGCTGCTGGACGGAGGCCCGCCGGTTCGAGGTCCGCGTCCGCCGCGGCTCGGTCGTCCTCGACCTGCGCTCGCCGCACATCGAGGACGGCGACATCGAGATCGACGTCGCCCTGGACCACTCGATGGTCAAGATCCTGGTGCCCGAGGACGCCGACGTCGACCACTGGGACCTGCGCTACACGGGTCGCGGGCGCGTCAAGGACTGGACGGGCCACAACGGCGAAGGGCGGCGCGTCCGCATCACCGGTGAACTGCGGCATGCCGAGATCCGCGTCCACCGGGGTGGGATCGCGACCCTCTCAGCGATGTTCTCCCGCGAGTACGTCAAGGATGTCCGGCGCGCCCACAAGGACGGAACGTTCCCTACTGTGGACGACCCCACACGCGTCGCCTGACCCAATACCTGAAGAGCGTGCACCGCAGCAGCAGTGCACGCTCTTCGCGTCCGAACGAACTCGCCGGGTTGCTGGTCGCTACTGGGTCTCCCGGATGAGGGTGGCGGCCTGACCGGAGAAGCGAACGGTGACGTTGTGCGGCGCGGCCTTCGCCCAGTTGTCGAACCCGACTATGGAGCACTTGCTGACGTCGGGCGGGGTGCTGCCATCCGGGCACTTGCCCCCGGCGACATACAGGACAGTGTCGTTGGCGGTGAAGAAGACGACGTTGCCCACGGTGAACTTGCCCGGTGCCAGATACCGCAGCCGCCCCGTCGCCGACTTGATCTGCTGGCCGCCCTGAGGCGCGGACGCGGGCCTCTGGGCCGTCGGAGCGCCCGAACCCCCCGGGGCTCCGGGGGCGGAGCTGGCGCCCGGCGTGGCGTTGCCCTGCGCGGGCGCGGAGCTGACGGGCGACAAGGGCTGCGGGGGCGACGACGACGCCGCGGAGTTGCCGTCGCCGTCGCCGCCGCAGGCCGTCAGGCCGAGCGCCAACGCCGCCGCCACCCCGGTGATCACGATCTTCCGCATGGGTCCCCGCTCCCGTACTCGGTGCGCGATCTTCTTGATCACGCTGTACCGGGTGAGATGCGGGCGCGGCCCGGCGGAGTTGACGCGCCCGGAGGTGATCAATCCGACCCGGGGCCCCTCGAACTCGCGAGCCGGTGCGGGCGTCCCGACGTCCTGGCGGCAGAGGAAGGTGTCGCGCGGTTCCCGCATCCGTCTCGGCCTCGGGTATGCCACCAGCGCCTTCTCGCGTGCGGTGACGCTCCGACACTTTCGCCGGGACCGGCGAGGCGGTTCCCGAACTCACAAACCTGCGGGGCCACAACTCCCGCGAACATGAATCAACCTCACAAAGGAGGGCCGAAACCCATTGCGCGGCGGGGCCACTTCGGGCCCTTCTAGCCGCGCATGACAGAGACAGTCAGAGTGCGGGCACTGCGGCGTGACGGGGATTGCGCCAGCGACGCAGCGAGAACACGTCGGGCGCACCGTCCAGCACACCACCGGCAGGGTCGTCCACATCATCCGTCCTGACAATGTCACCAGACGGACGCAGGATGTCCCACACCACCAGCAGCGCCAACAGCAGGACGGTGGAGAAGCGCGCCAGCAACGCTACGCCGTAGACGTCCTGGCTGATCCCGCCGTCCGGCGCGTCCAGGCTCAGCACAGCGGAGACAGTGTCCCCCAGGCCGGCCCCCTGCGTCTGGCTGGACACCGACAGCAGGTACCACCAGATACCGAAGAAGTACACGACCTCGCCGAGCTGCCAGACCAGGAACGCCGGCAGCTTAGGACGGGCCAATACCGCCAAAGGCAGCAGCCACAGGACGTACTGCGGTGACCAGACCTTGTTGGGGAGCATGAACGCGACCAACACCAGGAACATCAGTTGCGGGACTCGTGGACGTCGCGGTGCGGTCAGCGTCAGAACAGCGATTCCGACCGCCAGGACTAGGAACGTCCCCGTGCCAAGCATGTTCAGACGGTCCGTGTCGTCAAGCCCGGTCATCCCGTGGTGCTGGAGGAAGAAGAAGATCGACCCCCAGTCGATGCCGCGTTTCTGGCTGAAGGTGTAGAACTCCTTCCAGCCGTCCCACGCGAAGAGCATGACGGGCAGATTGACCAGCAGCCATGCACCCGCCGTGCCGGCGAGCATCCGCCCCAAAGCGCGCCACTGTCCCGCGCGGACGCACAGCAGGACGAGCGGGCCCAGGAACAGCAGCGGGTAGAACTTCGCCGCTATCGCGAACCCTAGAAGCGCGCCCGCCAACGCCGGGCGGCGTGCCGACCAGGCCGCCAGCGCCAGCGCGGACAGCGCCACCGCCAGCAGGTCCCAGTTGATGTACGCGGTGAGCAGCAGCGCCGGGGAGAGCGCGACCATCAGACCGACCCGGAGGGATCGCCGACCAGCCACGTACGCCGTCGCCAACACGGCCACGACCGCGAGCAGGCCGAGCATGAGGACGGTGACGTTGTAAAAGGCCATCCCACGCCCGTCCAAACCGAACGGACGGACGATCCAGGCGACGAGTTGCATGAACCCACCGCTCAGCACCGGGTACTCCACATGGTGGATGCTGGAGCCCTCGGCGTTGAACGTGTCGAAGTACGGTACTTTCCCATCGTTCAACCCGCGCACGTAGTAGAGCGGGTAGACGTCGGTGTAGCACGCTCGTGTCGTCGTCTGGATGAAGTCGAATCTCGTCGTTGCGCAGGGTTGCTTCTGTAGCCAGCCCAGAAGGCACACCAGGGCCGTGACGCCCGCAAGGACCGGCGCCAGCCCGGCCAGTCGCCCGCGTCCGTCCGCCGCCTCACTGCTCGTGCCGGCGGTGGACATACCGAGCCTTTCCGAAGACGACGACATGGACAGCAAGACTAAAGGTCACTCACAACCGCCCGCGCGTGCTCGGGAAACGAGATCCACAGGGGACAAGGACGCCGTAGAACGGGCATGGCCCAGAACCCGCGCGGGTTCTGGGCCATACCAACGGACACCGGGGAACTCAGGGTTTGTCCGGGCCCGGTTCCTGATCCCTGCACCTGGGGTGATTCATGTGGCCCTGCTGGCACCACCAGCTGATGTCGTCGCCTTCGGGGGGAAGGTTGGGGTTGCAGCCGAGCGGAAGACCCGCCTGGTTACAGGGCTGTCCGCCCGGCCCGGGAGAAGTCGGCGTCTCGGACGGGCCCGGCGACTGCGAGGAGCACGGCCTGCCGCCGTTGTTCGGCCGTCCCGGGGTGTTCGGCTGGCACGTCGGTGACGTCGTCACGGTCGGCGTGTTCGAGGGCGTCGGCGTCGGCGTCGGCGCGGCCCACGGCGCGATGCCGCCGACGTTGCCAGGCGGGCCGAACTGCGTGATCTCCTTGCCCTCCAGCGCCTTCATCATGAAGCGCTGGAACAGGTCGGCGGGAACCGTACCACCGTAGACCTGGTTGTAGCCGCCGACACCGATCAGCGACTTGCGGTTACGGTTCTTGTCCTCGCGCCACATCGCCACCGACGTCGCGAGCTCCGGCGTGTAGCCGACGAACCAGGCCGACTTGTTCTGGTCGGTGGTGCCCGTCTTGCCGGCGACCGGACGGACGCCCAGGCTGGCGCCCTTACCGGTACCGGACGTGACCACCGCGCGCATCGCCGCCGTCGCGTCCCGGGCAACGCCCTGGGAGAAGACCCGCTCCTCCTTGTCCCACGGCAGTTTGATCCGCTTGCCGTCCTTGTCGATGATCTTGGAGATGACGTGCGGCGCGCGGTGCACGCCCTCCGCGGCGAACGTCGAGTAGACCGAGGCCATCGTGACCGAACTGGCGTCGATGACACCGAGCGGAAGGCTGGCGTAACCGCTCTTCAGGTTCGGGGTGTTCTTGGGGATGCCCATCTTGACGGCCATCTCGGCCACCTTGTCGAGCCCGACCTTCTGCCCCAGCTCGACGTACGCCGTGTTGATCGACATCGCCGTCATCTGCTTGAGGTTGTACACACCGTTCTCGGAACGGCTGTCGTTGGTGAAGGTCGCCCCGCCGATCGTCCGGCGGTAGCTGCCGTCCATGGTGGTCTGGAGGCTGACGCCCTGGTCGAGCGCCGTCGCCAGCACGATCGGCTTGAACGACGAACCCGGCTGCACGATGCCCTGGAAGGAGTCGTCGAACTGCTGCTTCGCGTAACTGCGGCCACCGTAGGAGGCCACCACTCCACCGGTCTTCGGGTCGATCGCCGTGAGCCCGAAGTGGATGTCCGTACCGAGGCTGGATTCCCTCTTGATCTGGTTCACCGCCGCGGCGGTGTAGTCCTGGAGCTGCTTGTCGAAGGTGGTGGTGATCTTCAGTCCGCCGGTCTCGACGTCCTGCGCGCTGATGCCGAGGACCTTCAGCTCGCGCATGACCCGGTCCTGCAGGTAGCCGTCCTGGGGGCCGCCCTTGACGTCACTCCACTGCTTCTGCGTCTGCGGGAACTTCGCCGACGCACGCTTCCCCGGGTCGATCCACTTCTCCTTCTCCATCCCGTCCAGGACGTAGTTCCAGCGCTCGATCAGCGCCTTCTTGGCCGGGTTGGTGTCCGGGCCGTAGGACGCGAAGTAGGTCGGACGCTGGATCATCGCGGCCAGCATCGCGGCCTGCGACTCGTCGATCTTGTCGACGGTCGTGTGGAAGTAGGCGCGGGAGGCCGCCTGGATGCCGTACGCACTACGCCCGAAATAGACGGTGTTGAGGTAGAGCTTCAGGATCTCCTTCTTGTCGATCTCCTGCCCCGCCCGGATGGAGATCAGGATCTCCTTGAGCTTGCGGCTGATGGTGCGGTCCTGGCTCAGCCCCTGGTAGTAGTTGCGGGCGAGCTGCTGGGTGATCGTCGAACCGCCCTGGACGTCACCGCCGGTCGCCGTCTTGAACAGCGCGCGGGCGACTCCCGTCGGCGAGATGCCCGGCTCATTCCAGAAGTTACGGTCCTCGGCGGCGAGCACCGCGTTCCGCACATGCTCCGGGATCTTCTCCAGCGGGAGGCTCTCGCGGTGCGTCCCGATCCGGGCGAGCGCCGACCCGTCCCGATAAGTGATCACCGACTCCTGCTTGATCGCGTCCTGCTGCGCCTCGTCCGGGACCGGGGTGTTCTCGTAGGCGACGAAGACCAGCGTGGCCATGCCGAGCACCAGCACCGTGAAGACGCCGAGCACGACCTTCCAGGACGGGACGTACCGCCGCCAGCCGACCTTCCGCGGCTTGTCGGACCGCTTGCCGCGCCGTCCCCGACCACCGTCACCGGGACCGCCGGGACCGCCCGGACCACCGGGGCCACCGCGCCCACGCGGGCCTCCGGGACCACCCGGACCGCCAGGACCACCCGGACCGCCGGGACCGCCGGGTCCACCCGGGCCGCTGCGCACCGCCGTCGGCGCTCCGCGGCGTCGCGCGCCCGGCGCACCAGGCCCGCCGGGGCCACCAGGGGCGGGGGCGCCGGGCCCACCAGGGGCGCCGGACCGCGAGGGACCCGCGCCCCGTCCGCCCGGTCTCGCCCCCGGACGCGCCACCCGGCCGGGTGTCGGCGAGCCTGCCGGCGCGCCACGCGGCACACCGCCGGGCATGCCCGACGAGGCGGGTCGGGGCGAGCCCCTTCTGCCAGGGCTCTCTCCGTATTCCGGTCCGTAACGGCTTGGGTTGCTCACACGACCTCATCAACTGGGGTACGGCTGTGCGTCGTCCGAGAGTACTGCGCACCTGGGGGCAGGGGGGCCGGAGGAGCAAGGTCCCGCTTCATCTCACACCGCCTTCCCCGGCGGCCGTCCCGCTCATTCGGGCGGCCTTGTGAGCGGCAGCAGCGGCGCGCTGCCCTCCGCCTGTGGCTGGCGTCCGCCGCCACCACCGAAACGGCAGGACGGGTCGCCGCGATGGATGCTGCACCACCATCGTGGTGGCGGGTTGCTCGGCGGCTTGTTCGGATCGCAGTTCCCGTCGGGGAACGGCGACTGGCACGGCGGCCTGTCACCGTCGCCGGGACCGCCGCCGTCATCGTCCTGGCACCGTGGGTCGTACTGACCGATCGGGCCATTGCACCACGGAGGCTTGCCGTCGTCCTCTCTCTTGGGCGGCGGCTTGGCCCACCTCTGCACGATGCCGTCCCAGACCGGCGGTGGGAATGCCTCAGGGTTCATCCCCTGCGTCGCATTCGTCATGTAGGTCCGCCAGATGCGCGCCGGGATCGTCCCACCCTGGACCTCACCGATCTGCGGCAGGATGAGCGACTTCTTCTTCCCATCCGGCCCGACCGCGTCGTTGTAGAGCGTGACGGCCGTCGACATCTGCGGCACGTATCCGACGAACCACGTCGCGACGTTGCGGTCGGTGGTCCCGGTCTTGCCGGCCGCGGCCCGGCCGTCGGGCAGCGCCGCCGCCGTCGCCGTTCCGCCCCTGATGACCTGCTGCATCGCGTACGTCGCGTCCGCCGCGACCTTCCTGTCGAAGACGCGGTGGGACTCGTACTTCGGCTTCAGGCGCACCGTCTTGTTGTCGGTCATCTTGACCGTACGGATCACGTGCGGCTGGTGATAGATCCCACCGTTGGCGAACGCGGCGTATCCGGCCGCCTGCTCGATCGGACGGATGTTGTTGACGCCGAGGGCCAGGTTGATGCAGCAGGAGTGCGGCTTGAGCAGGTCGGACGCGATGCCCGCGTCCGTCTCGGTCTTGATCACCTCTTGGATCCCGACCTTGCCCATGAGCTGGAGGAACGCGGTGTTCACCGAGTCCTGCGTCGCCTTCACCAGGTCGATCGCCGGTCCCTCGTTGTGGCTGTTCGGGACGACCGTGGCGTTCGGCGTGCCCTCCGGCACGACGTTCCCGTTCGGATCGATCGGAGTCATCGATCTACCCTCGACCATGCTCTTCAGGCTGTAGCCCTGCTTGAGCGCCGTCGCCAGCACGTACGGCTTCATCGCCGATCCCGCCTGCGCCGACCCCGACCACACGTTGTCGAACGCCTGCGACAGATAGCTCGGCCCACCATAGAACGCGATGACCTCGCCGTTGGCCGAGTTCACCGACACCAGCCCCACACGGATCTTCTTCCGCGCGAGCTTCTTGGGGTTCACCTGCGGGACGGTCCGCTCCGCTGCTCGCTGGGCCTGCGCCATCTTCTTCCGGTCGAACGTCGTGTAGACGCGCAGACCCTTGGTCGTCAACTCCTTGTTGTCGATCTTCAGGCGGCGCAGTTCCTCCTTGGCCCGCATCAGCATGTAGCCGCGCTGGCCGCTGTAGAGCTGGTTGCCCGTACCCGCTTCATTGATCTTGGGCAGCTTCGCCATGTACCGGTTGGCGTCGGCTTCGCTGAGCTTCTTCATCGAGACCAGGCCCTTGAGCGTGTACTGGTACCGCTCGTTGACCCACGCCCGGTTCGCCTTCTCGCCCGGGTCCCGGTTCGGGTTCTGGATGATTCCGCCGAGGACGGCCGCCTCGTTCGCCTTCAGCTCCCACACGTCCTTCCCGAAGTACTCCCGGGACGCCGCCTGGATGCCGTAGGTGTCACGGCCGAAGTAGATGGTGTTCAGGTAGAGCTTGAGGATCTCGTCCTTGGAGTGCTTGTCCTCCAGCTTCAACGAGATGAACAGCTCCTGGAACTTCCTGCTCATCGTCCGGTTGTTCGGATCGGAGTAGTAGTTCTTCGCAAGCTGCTGCGTGATCGTGGACCCACCGCCCGACCCGCCGGTCAGGTTCGCCCATACGGCCCGCGTCGTCCCCTTCACCGAGAATCCCGGGTCGGTACGGAAGCTCCGGTTCTCCGCCGCGAGCACCGCGTCCTGGACGATCGGCGGCACCTGCTTCAGCTCGACGCTCTGCCGCTTCTTCCCGATCCGTCCGATCTCGGTGTGGTCGGTGAAATAGAAGATCGACGCCTGGTCCTCGACGCCGGCCACGGTGGGCTCGGCCGGGGTCGGCGTGTTCGCGTACGCGACCCAGATCAGGGTGATGAAACTGATGAAGCCCAGCGCGCAGACACCGGCCACGAACTTCCACGAGGGGACGAACCGCCGCCATCCCGTGCTCCGCGACCGCAGATGATCGACAAAGCTTCGCTTCCCCGCCGGAGGCTTTCCAGGCCCTCCCGGTCCGCCGGGACCGCTCGGCCCACCTGGTCCGCCTGGTCCGCCTGGTCCGCCTGGTCCGCCTGGTCCGCCTGGTCCGCCAGGGCCACCGGGAAATGTCGGCCCACCGTGCTTGGCAGGCCCACGCAGCCCCCTGCCTCCGGCCTTCTTGACCACGCCCGGTACACCGAGATTGGCAAGTCGCCCCTTCACCGCACCAAGACCACCGGCAAGCCCGGCTCCGCCCGCCCTTGCGGCTCGATGGCCAGGGCCAGGTCCAGGAGGCATCCCAGGCATCCCGAGTCCGGGGCCAGGTGCTCCGCCACCCATCCCAACCGGACCAAACCCACCAAACCCACCAGGAGCACCAGGAGCACCAGGAGCACCAGGAGCACCAGGAGCACCAGGAGCATGGAAACCGCCGGGCCCCGCGGCCATCCCCGGTCCGCCCGTCGGATGTCCAGGCCCGCTGATCGGGATGCTCCCCGACCCCTCAGGAGACCTCAGAGGAGACGGTCCGGCAGCCATCCCGGGCCTGCCAGGGCCGAACGGCACACCAGGCCCAACCCCGCTGGGCCCGCCCATGGGGGTTCCACCGCCAACGGCACCGGGGCCACCCACCACACCCGGACCACTGGACGCGGGCCCACTGGGCACAACGCCCTGCCCTGGGCCGCCGACTGCGGGGGGTCCACTCGATGCGCCGGCGCCAGGTCCGCTCGGCGAGGAGAACGGGACAGCGCCGCTCCCACCATCGCCGCCGGGCCCATGCGGGATGCCGGGACCGGCAGAACTGGTCGACGTAGTCGGCCCACCGACTACACCGCCATCACCGGGCGCACTCGCGGCGTTGCCGCCAAAGTCGGTTCGAGTCGTTTCGAAGCTCCCCAGGGCATCGTCTACGCCCGGGCCGCCCGGTGCGATGCCGGAGGGGCCGGAGGACGACGATGGAGCCGGTCCGTTCAGGACGCTGGACTGCGGCGCGCTCGTCTCACCTTGCCCGCTGGGAAACGAACCCGACTGCGCACTGGGACCGCCAGAAGTAGGAGGGGCCGCTGGTGCGCCCATGAAGCCGGGATTAAGCGGATCCTCGGCCAGTGGGGTGCCAGATGGGTGAGCGGGGACGCCAGGGGACTGTGGCCCAGGGGTGAGGCTTCCGCCCGAGGACGGGGGAGGACCAAAGATCGCGGTGGCGTCCGGCTCCGGCGCACCGCTGCTCTCCACGGGGCCGGAGGGTGGAGCACCGAAGGGCCCGGGCGCGGCTGTTCCGCCGGCGAGGGGTGGTGGACCGCCGTCCGGCTTCTCCTCGCTCTGGGCATCCGGCGACTCCGGATCACTCGAGCGGCCAAGACGGGGGACCTGCTGCCCGCCCGGCCACTGCGACCCGGACTCCGGTCGGGGCTGGCTTGGATTACTCACGCGACCTCATCGACAGGGGACAAACGACTCGTGCGCCGTCCGAAGGGTACTGTGCGGGCTGGTGAGCGGGGGGAGCGCAGTGCACGGCGAACCTTCCGTTCCGGCTGGTCAACGCCCTCACCGACGGCACTGTCGGCGAAATCCTTCCTCGTTGTCTACCGCTCGGGGCTCTGCTCCCCGCGACCGAGGACGTAGGACACGGCCAGATGGTTCCAGCCGCAACTTTGACACACTTCCACCACATACACCCGGAATTCGCCGTATTCGCGATCCATCTGGGCGAGCTCGGCTGTGGCCTTCACGCGCCCTTCGTAACGGCCCAGTTCTTCCCCGTACACATAGGTCACGTGAGTGAGCCGCTCACGGCCACATACTGGACACAGTTGATCGGTGGGCTCGCCGTGGTATCTGGCTGCGCGAAGCAGATAGGGCTGGGCATCGCACGCGTCGTCCCTGGTCAGGGAACCGGACCTCAGCTCGGCGAGCGCCGCTCGCTTCGCCAGTCCGTAGTCGACCACCGACCTCGGTCTCACTGGTGGTCCTGACCCCACATGCCAGCAGCGTAAAGCCCCTCAATCCGCCCTGGTAAATTATCTCGGTCGGGTTATCCACAGAATGCAGTTCCGCTTCCGTGCTCCGACCTGGGTGTTCACCATGGTGTGACGAGACAGGCGAGGAACGTGACACCAAGGCCACAAGTACCGACCCCCATTCGCTTTGATGTCGCCAAGCACCGAACGGAGGACCGAGCAGCGTCCAGCCCGCCCGGGGCTGATCGCCGTGGCAGGCGCCGCGGATCAGCCACGCCCGCGACGCCGGGATACGCCCCCTGCTCGGGCGGTCGCAGACGGTTGCCGAAGCCTCTGCCGTGGCCTCGTCGAGGGGCGCTGACCAGGAGGTGTGAGGGCGGACTTGCCAGAAGGCGTGGGCGTACGTATCTTTGCGATGTATCGAGCCGATACATTCGCTCGATACATCGGATTGAGACATCAGCTCGGCGGAAGAGGGACCAGGATGGCGGGCAAGAAGGGCGCGGGCGTGCTGGAGCTCGCCGTGCTCGGCCTGCTGCACGAGTCCCCGATGCACGGGTACGAGCTGCGTAAGCGGCTCAACACCCTGCTGGGCATGTTCCGCGCCTTCTCGTACGGTTCCCTCTATCCGTGCCTCAAGCAGCTCCTCACCAACGGGCTGATCATGGAGGACCGGCCAGAGGAAGCGAACACGGCGCTGGCCCTACAGAGCCGCCGGTCAAAGATCGTGTATAAGCTCACCGCCGACGGCAAGGAGCGGCTCCAGCAGCTTCTCACCGAGGCCGGCCCGGCGTCATGGGAGGACGAGGGGTTCGGCGTTCACTTCGCCTTCTTCTCGCACACCCGCGCGGACGTCCGGCTAAGGATCCTCGAAGGCCGGCGCAGCCGGCTGGAGGAGCGGCTGGAAAGCGTGCGCGCCGCCCTGGCGCGGACCCGGGAACGGGTCGATTCCTACACGCTGGAGCTACAGAACCACGGGCTGGAGTCCGTCGAACGCGAGGTCAGGTGGCTCAACGAGCTCATCGGACGCGAGCGGGCTGAGCAAGAACAACAAGCAAAGTCATCTTCGCAAGCTAATCAGGACATGCCTCGGGACAAGGGCCGCTGAGCCGCGGCCCGGCGCCCTCGAGGTCGGGTGAAGCAACACCACATGTTCCGCTAGAGAGAAGGAGCAACCGGATGGGTTCGGTGCGCGTAGCCATCGTGGGTGTGGGCAACTGCGCCTCTTCGCTCGTCCAGGGTGTCGAGTTCTACAAGGACGCGGCCCCCGAGACGCGAGTCCCCGGCCTCATGCACGTCCAGTTCGGCGACTACCACGTAGGCGACGTCGAGTTCGTCGCGGCGTTCGACGTTGACGCCAAGAAGGTCGGCATGGACCTGTCCGAGGCGATCCACGCCAGCGAGAACAACACCATCAAGTTCGCCGACGTCCCGCCGACCGGCATCACCGTTCAGCGTGGCCACACCTTCGACGGCCTCGGCGAGTACTACCTCGACATGGTCGAGGAGTCCGACGCCACCCCGGTCGACGTGGTCCAGGCGCTGAAGGACGCCGAGGTCGACGTCCTGGTGTCCTACCTGCCCGTGGGCTCGGAGGAGGCCGACCGCTTCTACGCCCAGTGCGCGATCGACGCCAAGGTCGCCTTCGTGAACGCGCTGCCGGTCTTCATCGCCAGCGATCCCGAATGGGCCCAGAAGTTCACCGACGCCGGCGTCCCGATCGTCGGCGACGACATCAAGTCCCAGGTCGGCGCGACCATCACGCACCGCGTGATGGCCAAGCTGTTCGAGGACCGCGGTGTTGAACTGCTGCGCACCTACCAGCTCAACTTCGGCGGAAACATGGACTTCATGAACATGCTGGAGCGTAAGCGCCTGCAGTCCAAGAAGATCTCCAAGACCCAGTCGGTCACCTCGCAGATCCCGCACGAGATGGCCAAGGCGGACGTGCACATCGGCCCGTCCGACCACGTGCCGTGGCTGGACGACCGCAAGTGGGCCTACGTCCGGCTGGAGGGCAAGTCGTTCGGCGACACGCCCCTCAACCTGGAGTACAAGCTGGAGGTCTGGGACTCCCCGAACTCCGCCGGCGTGATCATCGACGCCGTCCGCGCCGCGAAGATCGCCAAGGACCGTGGCATCGGCGGCCCGATCCTGTCGGCCAGCTCCTACTTCATGAAGTCCCCGCCGGAGCAGTACAACGACGATCAGGCCCGCGAAGCCGTCGAGAGGTTCATTCGCGGCGACGTCGACCGCTGACCGAGCACAACACGCCCAAGGGCCGCCCTGTCCTCCTGGCAGGGCGGCCCTTGGCCTTTCCAGGATCGTCGTCGACCAGCCGCCCCTCCGGCGCCGTCCGGCCGTCCGGCCGACACAGGGCCGCACCCCGCCTCGACCGTGACGGCGTCGAAGTCTCGACCGCGTCGACCGGTAGTCGCCGAACTGCCGACGCCAGAGCCACCATCTGAGTGCTGACCGGTAGGCAGATCCCGGGCCGGTGGGCGGGCAGCGGGAATGCCGGTTCGGACGTGTGGTTCTTGGTCATCAGATCCGGCGCAACGGGATTGTCAGGCATGGGGGCCTGCCGCCGGCGGCCGTGACGCGTGAACGCGGGTGAGGACGTCGTCGTGGGCCGTGCACGAAGTCCGTCAGGTTCGGCCAGGCCATGGCGCACTGGCTGCACGGCGGGTGAACAGAGGCTTGGAGGACCACCAACCGGGCTTCCAACCGCATACGCTCGCGAGTGTGGACAGGCGTATTTTCGGGCTTGAGAACGAGTACGGCGTCACCTGCACCTTCCGTGGTCAGCGGCGGTTGTCACCGGACGAGGTAGCCCGTTATCTGTTCCGCCAGGTGGTGTCGTGGGGCCGTAGCAGCAACGTGTTCCTGCGCAACGGCGCGCGGCTCTACCTGGACGTGGGCAGCCACCCCGAGTACTCCACGCCCGAATGCGACAGCGTCGTCGACCTGGTGACACACGACAAGGCGGGCGAGCGGATCCTGGAGGGACTGCTGGTCGACGCCGAGCGGCGGCTCCGCGACGAGGGCATCGTCGGCGACATCTACCTGTTCAAGAACAACACCGACTCGGCCGGCAACTCCTACGGCTGTCACGAGAACTACTGCATCGGTCGCCAAGGCGAGTTCGGCCGCCTCGCGGACGTTCTGATCCCCTACCTGGTCACCCGGCAGATCATCTGCGGCGCCGGCAAGGTGCTGCAGACCCCGCGCGGAGCGGTGTACTGCGTGTCGCAGCGAGCCGAGCACATCTGGGAGGCCGTGTCGTCGGCGACGACCCGGTCGCGGCCGATCATCAATACCCGCGATGAGCCGCACGGTGATGCCGAGCGGTTCAGAAGGCTGCACGTGATCGTCGGCGACTCGAACATGAGCGAGACGACGATGCTGCTCAAGGTCGGGGCGACCGACCTGGTGCTGCGGATGATCGAGGCGGGCGTGGTGATGCGCGACCTCACGCTGGAGAACCCGATCCGGGCGATCCGCGAGGTCAGCCACGACACGACCGGACGCCGGAAGGTCCGGTTGGCCAATGGCCGCGAGGCCAGCTCGCTGGAGATCCAGCAGGAGTACTTCGGCAAGGCCAAGGACTTCATCGACCGGCGCGGCGGCGACGCCGTGGCGCTGCGCGTCCTGGAGTTGTGGGAGCGGACCCTGCGCGCGGTGGAGACCGGCGATCTCGACCTGGTGGCCCGGGAGATCGACTGGGTGACCAAGTACCAGCTCATCGAGCGTTACCGCCGCAAGTACGACCTGCCGCTGTCCTCGCCGCGCGTGGCGCAGCTCGACCTGACCTACCACGACGTGCACCGCGACCGCGGCCTGTACTACCTGCTGGAGAAGCGCGGCTCGGTCGAGCGTGTGTCGCGGGACCTGGACATCTTCGAGGCCAAGTCGGTACCGCCGCAGACCACCCGGGCCCGGCTGCGCGGCGAGTTCATCCGCAAGGCGCAGGAGAAGCGGCGCGACTTCACCGTCGACTGGGTCCACCTGAAGCTGAACGACCAGGCCCAGCGCACCATCCTGTGCAAGGACCCGTTCCGCTCCGTCGACGAACGCGTCGACAAGCTCATCGCCGACATGTGACGCACGCACCACGGGGTGCCGGAGCCACCACACGACTACCGGACGGCAACCGGACGGCAACCGGACGGCAACCGAGTTACCGCGCGAGGCCGCAGAGCCAAGCCGCTGGCTGCGGGACGCGGCATGGCGCCGACCATGCCAGGTGTCACACCGTGTAGCGCCTGAGTGACATCCGAACTCTCCCCTCACGGAGGGGCCCGCTGCATGAACACGATCCCCTTGATCAACCCCAACCCGTGCGCGGTGGTCATCAGCGAGGAGCGCGGTGTCGAGGTCGGTCAGGTGATGAGTGTGCAGCGGGGCGGGGAGGGTGATGGGGCGCGTGGGGGCTCGTCGCGGGGTGAAGGTTATGGGAGGTTGAGGGCCTGATCACAAGATGCCAAAAGGGCGCCCGGGCAGTGGACATCCCACTGTCAGTGCGTCCTTACTTCTTTAGAGCTCCCAGAGGAAAACGGTGATGTAGCGGCTCTTTGTCACGCTCTGGCCCTACTGTGACACCGCCAGTGATTGCGCGCCCGCTTCCGAGGACCGAGTGGAGGACGTGATGGCACGCGATTTGATCAAGGTGACGGCGGGACTCGCCGGGCTCGCGGTCGGGCTGACGGCGTGCGGCGGCGGGGAGACCGCGTCGGGGGCGGACGGTCCGCCGCGCGACGGGGGAACGCTACGGATCGTCGGCTCGTCCGACGTCGAGCATCTCGACACCGCGTCGGTGGCGAGCGTCGGCGCGTACGGCTTGGCCCGGATCTACGCACGCACCCTGTTCGGGACTCGCGCGTCCAACGACTTCAACGAGACGGTTCCGGTGCGGGCGGATGTCGCGGCTCGCCTTCCGACACGGGAGAACGGCGACATCAGCAAGGACGGACGCACGTACACGGTGCGGCTGCGCAAGGGCGTGCAGTGGAACACGCGTCCGGTGCGCGCGGTGACGGCGCGGGACTTCGTGCGTGGTTTCGAGCGGCTCTGCAATCCTGCTTCCCCATCGGCGGGCAAGGGGTACTACACCTCCACCATCAAGGGCATGGACGGCTTCTGCCGGGGTTTCGGCGGCGTCGACGCGAAGGACGCCGGTGCCATCGCCGATTATCAGCGGAAGCAGGACATCGAGGGCGTCCGCGCGAAGGACGACGAGACGCTGGTGTTCAAGCTGGCGCGCCCGGCCAGCGACTTCCTCAACCTGCTGTCCCTGCCGTTCACCGCGGCCGCACCACAGGAGTACGACCGGTATGTGCCGGACGGACGGGATTTCCGCCAGCACACGATCTCCGACGGCCCCTACCTGATCAGCGAGTACAAGCCCGGGGTGTCGTATCTGCTCACTCGGAACCCGGCGTGGCGTCAGGACGCCGATCCGCTCCGCGAGCGGCATGTGGAGAAGATCCGGATCACGCTCGGGCAGGATTCGCCGGAGACCGTCCAGGGGCAGATCGAGCAGGGTGCCGCCGACCTCGCGTGGGACCAGCCCGTCCCGACGCAGGCGATCCCGCGGCTGCGTGACGATCCGCGGTTCGCGATCCGGGACACTCCGAACAACAGCCCGTATCTCGTGTTCAACACACGCAGCCCCAACAACGGCGGTGCGCTCGGCAAGCGCGAGGTCAGGCGCGCACTGGAGTACGCCGTCGACCGGAGCGCGCTCATCAAGATCGTCGGCGGTCCGTCCGTCGCGCAGCCGCTGCACACGGTGATCCCGCCGGGGAACGCGGGGTATGCGACGTTGAAGCACTATGCGACACCGGGCGAGTCGGGTGATCCAGCCAAATGCCGCGAGCTTCTCGGCAAGACGGGTCACGCGGCGCTGACGCTGAAGTTCCCCTACCGCACCAACAGCGTGCACAAGCTGATCACTCAGTCGATCCAGCAGAACCTTGCCGCCTGCGGCGTCAGGACCGAGTTGACGGCCGACACGGGCGGCTCGTTCTACTCCAGCACGATCGCCACGCCCGCGAAGGCCAGCGAAGGCCGGTGGGACATCGCCGCTCCCGGCTGGACGCCCGACTGGTACGGCAACAATGGCCGCTCGATGATCCAGCCGCTCTTTGACGGGCGCACCTACGGTCCGAACTCCACCAACTATGGGGGCTACGACAACGTCCAGGTCAACGGCCTCATCGACGCGGCGCTCACGGCACCCGACGCGTCCCGTGCCGCCGAACTCTGGCAGCTGGCCGATCAGAAGATCATGGAGGACGCCGCGATCGTGCCGCTGCTCAACCGCGCGCACACGATCTTCCGCTCGTCCCGCGTGCGCGGCGCCAGATTCGTCCCGACCACGGCCGGCTACGACTACACCCGCCTCTGGCTGACCGAAGACTGATCGGGGCACGGACTCGTCCCGGCCCGCGACCTGCACGTCGCAGGCCACGGACAGGGCTTCTCAGCCCGCGCTCTGCCGGTCGGGCGCGATGAGCAGGATGACCCGCTCCTCATCGCGCGAGTAGGGACCGCCGATGTACTTCGTCGCGATGCGATCGATGATCTCCCAGGCGGCGTCTCCCTCAAGCCACCCGACGACCCTGCCACGGATGATGACCGGCTGGTACGGGTTGTCGGCCGGTGTCAGGGACAGCGCGATCCGCGGGTCGCGCCGCAGGTTGCGGGCCTTGCGGGAGTCCGGGCCGGTGAGGATCGCGACATGGTCGCCGTGCGTGCCGATCCAGACCGGAACGGAGTGCGGAGCGCCGTCGGGGAGGACGCTGGCAACGTGGGCGAGCAAGGCGCCATCGAGCACGCGGCGCACGTCGGAGTCGAGCATCATGGTCATCTCCTTGAGTTTGCGGGGTTCTGGAGGGTTCCGGAGCGTTCCGGGGGTTCTTGCGGGGTTGGCCGCGAGCCATCCGACACAGTCGGCGACTCAGTTCCGGTGAAGCACGGAGTGGGGCCGGTATACGCCGACCATCGCGAGGCCGCGGGTGGCGAGGATCATCGCTCGACTTCGTAGTGCAGGTGGGTGACACCCGGGGCGGGCACCGCTTCGACAAGCCGCAACCGGACGTGCTCTGGCAGTTCCCGGAAGTAGGGACGGCCTGCACCGAGCAGGACCGGCACCTGGTGGAGCACCAGTTCGTCGACCAGCCCCGCCTTCAGCGCCTCGGTCACGACGGCGCCGCCCATCAGCGCGACGTCCTTGTCGCCGGCGGCCTTCCGGGCTGCCGCGACCGCGTCCTCGATCCCGGTCGTGATCAACGTCTGGCGGTCGGTGATCTCCGGCGCCGGGCGGTGGCTGAGGACGAAGACCGGCGCGGCCGGGTGCGGGCTCCCGCCGCCGAAGCCTTCGGAGTCCTCATAGGTGGTGCGGCCGGCAACGACGGCGCCGGCCCGGCGGGCGAGGGTGTCGAAGACCCGGACGCTGGACTCGCTGAGCGTGAAGCCGCCGAACTCCCGGCTGGGGACATCGCCACCGGTGTACCAGTCGAAGAGCGTCGCCCCGTCGCCGAGCCCTCGGCCTGCGCCGGGGTCGCGCCCGGTGATGTATCCGTCCGCCGAGATCGACATCGCGCTGAAGACCCTGCTCATCTCTGCGATCCCTTCTGAGTTCCTTCAGGAGACTCCATGACCGTAGCATGCAGAGTTCCGTAAGGGAACTCCAATTGCTAGACTGCCCTCATGCAACGCACGAACTTCGGGGAGATGGCCTGCTCCATCGCGCGCACCCTCGACGTGATCGGGGAACCGTGGTCGCCGCTGATCCTGCGTGACGTGTGGGCCGGGGTGAGGCGGTTCGACCACCTTCAGGCCGACCTCGGGATCTCGCGCAAGGTGCTGACCGAGCGGCTCGGCCACCTCATCGACCAGGGCGTACTCGAACGCCGTCCCTACGACAGGCGACCGCGCTACGAGTACCACCTGACGGCGAAGGGCGCCGAGCTCGTCGACCTGCTCATGGTCATGGCCGGCTGGGGCGACAAATGGCTCGCGGGCGACGCCGGCCCGCCGGTCCTCTACCGCCATCACGCCTGCGGCGAGATCAGCCGCGTCGACCTGCGCTGCGCCCACTGCGACGAGTCGATGCACGCGGGCGACGTCGACCTGCTGCCCGGCCCCGGCGCGGACACGTGATCGAAGGCGGGGTCCAGGGCACCCGCCATACCCGACCAGAACCACGGTCACAGGACGTGAACTCCCTGCCGCTGATCGAACTCGCAAGGCCGCCCGTACCTCACCCGGTGGCTCGTCCTGGGCTCCGAAGGGCCCGGTTGGTCCCTTCCTGCACGGGAATTGGGGAGACCGGAAGGCGCATAAGGTGATCGGGTGAGGGCTAGGGAACTGCGGGAGATCCTGCGGGGCCGGAACTTCCGGCGCCTGTACGCGACGCGCCTGGCCTCGCAGCTCACCGACGGGGTCTTCCAGGTGGCGCTCGCCGGCTATGTCTTCTTCTCTCCGGAACGGCAGACGACGGCGGGCAAGGCCGCGGCGGCCTTCGCGGTGACGCTGCTGCCGTATTCGGCGCTCGGCCCGTTCGCGGGAGTGTTCATCGACCGCTGGCAGCGGCGGCAGATCCTGCTGTGGACGCCGATCCTGCGCGCGGTGCTGGTGCTGTTCGTCGCGGGACTGGTCATGGCGGGCGAGGACGGGGCGGTGTTCTTCCTCGGCGTCCTCATCGTGCTCGGCGTCAACCGGTTCTTCCTCGCGGCACTGTCCGCGGCGCTTCCGCACGTGGTGCGGCGCGACCATCTCGTCACGGCCAACGCGTTCGCGGTGACCTCGGGGACGATCATCGCGTTCACCGGCGCCGGGCTCGGCTACCTGCTGCGGCGTCTCTTCGGTGGCGGGACGGACGGGACGGCGCTGATCCTCGCGTCCGCCGCCGGCCTGTTCCTGGCCGCCGGGATCATCGCGACGACGCTGCCGCGGCGGCTGCTCGGGCCCTACCCGGCCGCGAGTCCCACCTCATCCGAGAACACCGACCCGCCGGAGAGCGGCAGCAGCCCGGACCGCAATGCCGTGGGGGACGCCCCTGCGGCCGAGGCGGCGCCGCACGTCCGGGAAGCGCTCGGGACGGTGCTGAGCGGGCTCGCGGACGGGGGCTGGCACATCCTGCACCGCCGGCAGGCGGCGCTGGCGCTCGGGGCGATCTCCTTCCATCGGCTCCTGTACGGCGTCATCCTGATCATGACGTTGCTGCTGTGCCGCAACCACTTCAGCGACGACGCCGACCAGGGCCTCACCACCTTCGCGGTGATGCTCGGGGTGTCGGGCGCCGGGTACTTCGCCGCCGCGCTCATCACCCCGGCGGTGGTCCGCCGGATCAGCAAGCCGGGGTGGATCGCGTGCCTGCTCGGCGCGGCGGCGGTGAGCCTGCTCATCTTCGGGTTGCCCTACACCGAGCCGGCCTGGGCCGCCGGCGCGTTCGCCCTCGGGGTCGTGTCGCAGGGCGTCAAGCTGTGCGTCGACACGACGCTCCAGGAGTCGATCGACGACGCCTACCGCGGACGCGTCTTCGCCGTGTACGACATGCTCTTCAACGCGACATTCGCGGCTTCGGCGGCACTGGCCGCGGCGCTGCTGCCGCCCGACGGCCGCGCGCACCTCGCCCTCATCGGTGTGATCATCGCCTACGGGGTCGGGGCGATCGTCTACCGCGCCGCCGCGTCCCGGGCCCGCGAACCGGTCGCGGCCGCTCGCTGACCGGCCGAGGATCTAGAGGGACTCGGCGATGGCGTTCATCGCGGCGGCGATATGGGTCGTCTCGTCCTCGGTGCAGACGTACGGCGGCATCGCGTAGATCAGCTTCCCGAACGGGCGGAGCCAGACGCCATGCGCCATGGCCACGTCCTGGACGGACGACACGTCCACGGGTTCATGGGCCTCGATGACGCCGATCGCGCCCAGGACCCGGACATCGGCGACACCGGGCAGCGACGCCGCATCGGACAGTTCGCTGGTGAGGATCGCCTCGATGGCGTCCACCTCGTCCCGCCAGTCGCGGGACAGCAGGAGGTCGATCGAGGCGGACGCGACGGCCGCGGCCAGGGGGTTCGCCATGTAGGTCGGGCCGTGCATGAGGACGCCCGCCTCCCCGGACGTGATCACATGGGCGACCCGGTCGGTGCACAGCGTCACGGCCATGGTCATGTAACCGCCGGTCAGCGCCTTGCCGAGGCACATGATGTCCGGGACGACCTCGGCGTGGTCGCAGCCCCACAGCTCCCCCGTCCGGCCGAAGCCGGTGGCGATCTCATCCAGGATGAGGAGGATGTCGTGTTCGTCGGCGATGTCGCGCAGGGCCCTCAGATACTCGGGGGCGTAGAAGCGCATGCCGCCCGCGCCCTGCACGATCGGCTCGACGATGATCCCGGCGAGCTCGCCCGCGTGGGCGGTGGCGATCGCGGACAGCTCGTCCAGATACGCCTGGTCGGGGACGGCCGCGTAGCCGAGCGGGGGAGCCGGCGCGAACACGTGGCGGGCGAGGACGTCGTTGAAGATGTGGTGCATCCCGTTGACCGGGTCGCAGACGGCCATGTCGCCGAAGGTGTCGCCGTGGTAGCCGCCGCGGACGGTCAGCAGCCGGTGCCGCTCCGGACGTCCCTGCGAACGCCAGTACTGCAGCGCCATCTTGATCGCGACCTCGACCGCGACCGAGCCCGAATCGGCGAAGAAGACCTTCGTCAGCGGCTCGGGAGTGATCTCGACGAGCTTCTCGGCGAGCCGGACGGCGGACGGGTGCGTGAGGCCACCGAACATCACGTGCGCCATCTTGCCGAGCTGCCCGGTGACGGCCGCGTTCAGCTTCGGGTGGTTGTAGCCGTGGAGGGCGGCCCACCAGGACGACATGCCGTCGATCAACTCGGTCCCGTCCGCGAGCGTCAGCCGGACGCCGTCCGCCGACACGACCGGATGGACGGGGACCGACGCCGGTATCGGCGCGTACGGATGCCAGATGTGGTCGCGGTCGAACTCCAGCATCTGCTCGGTCCGGTGAGGGCTCAGCCGCCCGAGCTGTAGAGGGATCATGGTCGACCATCCTCTGCCGTCAGGGCGTCCCCGGCGGGGCGTTCGCCCCCAGACGAGCGACCCTCGGACGGGCGGCTGCTCTCGGGCGGGAGGGATGCCTTGCCGCCCGGTGAGAGGATTCCCTCTCCGACGGCCCAGCGGCGCAGCTCGTCGGCCGCGGCCTCCTTGCCGATCATGCCTTGGTCGAGGCGCAGTTCCAGCAGGAACCCGTACGCCCGACCGACGAGCGGCCCCGGCTTGATCCCGAGGATCTCCTGGATCTCGTTCCCGTCGATCTCCGGACGTATCGCGGCCAGCTCCTCCTCCTGGGCGAGCCGGTCGATCCGCACCTCCAGATCGTCATAGGTCCGCCTGAGCCGTTCGGCCTTGCGCTTGTTCCGGGTGGTGCAGTCGGCCCGGGTGAGCTTGTGCAGGCGTGTGAGCAGTGGCCCCGCGTCCCGGACGTAGCGGCGGACGGCCGAGTCCGTCCACTCGCCGGTGCCGTAACCGTGGAACCGCAGATGCAGTTCCACCAGGCGCGACACGTCCGCGATGACGTCCTTGGGGTAGCGGAGCGCGGTCAGCCGCTTGCGGGTCATCTTCGCGCCGACGACCTCATGGTGGTGGAACGACACCCGCCCGCCGGACTCGAACCGGCGCGTGCGCGGCTTGCCGATGTCGTGGAGCAGCGCCGCGAGCCGCAGGACGAGGTCGGGGCCGTCCTCCTCCTGCGCGATCGCCTGCTCCAGAACGATCAGCGAGTGCTCGTAGACGTCCTTGTGCCGGTGATGCTCGTCGATCTCCAGCCGCAGCTTCGGCAACTCGGGCAGGACGTGCTCCGCGAGCCCGGTGTCGACGAGCAGCGCCAGCCCCTGCCGCGGGAACCGGCCGCAGATCAGCTTGGACAGCTCGTCCCGGACCCGCTCCGCGGAGACGATCTCGATCCGTCCCGCCATGTCCTTCATCGCCTGGATGACGTCGGGCGCGACCGTGAAGCCGAGCTGCGAGGCGAACCGGGCGGCGCGCAGCATCCGCAGCGGGTCGTCGCTGAAGGAGTCCTCGGGGCGGCCGGGCGTCCGCAGCACCTCGCGTTGCAGGTCGGCGAGGCCACCGAACGGGTCGACGAACTCGTAACCCGGGAGCCGCGCGGCCATGGCGTTCACCGCGAAGTCGCGCCGGCGCAGATCCTCCACCAGCGAGGTGCCGTACGACACGGCCGGCTTGCGGGACTTCGGGTCATACGACTCGCTGCGGTAGGTGGTGATCTCCAGCTCGACGCCGTCCTTGCGGAGCCCGACCGTGCCGAACTCGATCCCGATCGTCCACAGGGCGTCCGCCCAGTCGCGAATGATCTCCAGGATCCGCTCGGGCGGCGCGTCGGTGGTGAGATCGACGTCCTTGGTCGGACGGCGCAGCAGCGCGTCCCGCACCGGGCCGCCGACCAGTGCCAGCTCGTGCCCGGCCGCCGCGAACCGGCCGCCGAGCTCGTCGGCGATGGGTGCGATCTTGCGGAGCAGCTCGGCGATGGCGGTCCGCCGCGTCGGCGAGGACTCTGGGGACACGTTCTGGTTGGGCACGGGCATCGAGCGTATTTCCTCGGTAAGCAGGCTGACAAAGGACTTTTAGTGATACCCGGGGGCGCGCGCGAAAGTCCTTGCGGGGGCACGCCCCGTACCCTCGCGCGGCCCGGAGACCGTCGGAAGGAGGACGCGGACTCTTCATATGGCGCGAACCGCGGGTTACGTTCTGGACACCCCGATGACGCCAGCGCGACCTCCGGTGAGCCTCCCGTACGACAACGGTAGCGGGATCCGGCAGGTTCGCGGTCCGCCGCGGGTGCGGCTGACCGCAAGGACAGGCGCGGAACAGGCCCGGACGGACGCGGCACAGATCTGGACGGACCGCGCACGGGCCAGGCCGCGGCCGCGGCGTGTGCGACACCGCGCGGTTCGGCAAAGCCGGACGATGAGGATTAGGTGGAACACCTCGGGTATGTGGGGATATCCATCTCAGAGCAAGCAGCACGGGGGCACAGGGAAGTAACCAGTCACGGGGGTGAGCGGGAAGGTCCCGCGGGAGGAGCCCGATCATGAAAGACGCCCTCGCCATCCACCGCGCGCTGCTCGGATGGGAAGCCGCGCACGAGATCGTGCGGCTACCCATCGCGATGGGCCACGCCGACGAGTTACCCAAGGCGCTCGGCCTCCCGGCGGACCGGTGCCTGGTGACACGCGTCTACTCCTGCGGCGAGGCCTTCAGGGGACATCGCTTCCTGGCGGGTGTGATCGTCCAGGCGGGAGCACGGCCGTCCGCCGAGGCGGTACGGCTCGCCACCGGCGCGCGGCTGGTGCGCCCGGCGCGCGCCGATCTGATCAACGCCGTCACCGAGTACGCCGCCGACCTCGTCTGCCCGCTGCTCCTGCCCGACTCCATGCCCCTGCTCATCGACCAGCACCTGGTGGACGATCTTCCTGGCGACGATGTGGTCTACACGGCGACAGGCGAGCCGTCGACGGCGCTGGGCATCCGAGGACGCTCCCTGTACATGCTGTGCGAAGCCAAGCCGGTGAACCTGTTCCAGCCTTCCGCCAGGGACCGTACAAGCCGTCCGAATACGCCAGATTTCCGTCACCCCGTCGCCTGACCCGGTGCCCGGCGGTCACCCGCGTGTCGCACGCCTTTCACTCCCGATCGGCCTCCGCCAGCCGCATACCCGAACAGACTCCCCCTGACCCGAACATCTCCGGCCGATGGCGAATCTTTCCGGCATCCCGCCTGCTCGTCCCGCGACACCGGCCCGCCGCCACGCGGAAGCGGGGATGCGCCCAGCGGGTCCCCGCTCTCGCCTTCGGGCGCTCATGGCATGGTCAAGCGCGCGGTGATGCTTGCGGACCTCATCCGTCCCGTCCGCCACGGTGGCGAGGTGGTTCGGCATCCGGACGACCAGAATCCATGCCACAGGTGGGCGGGAAGGTCTGACGGGCCCGATGTCGGGACTACCATCGAGGCCGTGGTGCGGGAAATCGAACCCTGCCGTCCCGAGGCGGTCCAGGCGGACGGCCCTTGGGCGGACATGGCGTGAGGACGGTCCAACGCGCGGCCGCGCTGGCCGCCCTGCTGCCCTGCATCATCGCGGCCACGGCGCCGGCGGGGACCGCTCCCGTGCTGGCTGCCTCGCGCACGATTTCCGCGCTCCCCAACGGGACGGCGCGGCTCGGCACGGCGACCCAACCGAACACGCCGGCACAACCCGACGCGCCAGAGCAACCAGACTTGGGCAGCTCAGCTCAGCAGGCGTCGGCGCGCGCGCAGGTGGGTCTGGCCCTGACGAGGGTCACCCCGAAGACCGTCCGTGAGAACTCGCTGATCGACATCGCCGGCCTGGCCCAGAACCGTTCGGGACACCAGCTCCCTGGGCTGACCATACGGCTCCGCTACCGATCGCAGCCGATCACGAGCCGCAGCGAACTCGACCGGGTCGCGGCCGGGCAGCCGTCCGCGCTGCCCGGAGTCGGCCGACCAGTACCGCTGGCCGGGGCGACCACGGCGGGCGGCAAGCAGAACTGGGGATTCAAGACCACCGCCAAGGCCCTCGGACTGCGGGCCCTCGGCAGCGCCCCCGGCGTCTACCCGGTGGGCGTCGAGGTCCTGAACTCCGCCCAGCAGGTCGTCGGCGGCGTGACGACCTTCCTGACGTTCGTCCCGACCCGCGGCAACTTCAAGAAGGTCGCGGTCGGCTGGGTCTGGCCCCTGATCGACCGGCAACACCGGGCGGACGACCAGACCTTCCTCGACGACCAGCTCAGCAAGGACATGGCGTCCGGCGGACGGCTCAGCGAACTCGTCGGCGCGGCGGCGGCCACCAACACCCCGATCACCTGGGGCATCGACCCCGCCCTTCTGGACGACGTCCAGCAGATGGCGGGTCAGAACTACGCGGTGAAGTCCCCGGGCACGAGGAAGACCACCGAGAAACGCAAGAGCGCGGCGGCCGCCGCCTGGCTGACGGCGCTGAAGGAGGCCGCCAAGAGCGACCCCTACTTCACCGTCCCGTACGCCGACCCCGACGTCCTGGCACTCGTCCGCTACAAGATGTCGCGCGACGTCGTCACCGCCTACGACCCCAAGAACACCGGCATCGCCGCGCAGACCCTCGGCCGCCCGGCGAACGCGCACATCGCCTGGCCCGCGGCGGGCGCGGCCGGCCCCGGAACGCTCGACCTGCTCGCCAAGCTCGCCTTGAAGCCGAGCGGATCCTTCCTTATGAGCAGCAACCAGTTCCAGTTGCCCGTCCAGGGCGCCGCGGCGAACGCCGTCACGGCGCTCCCCACGTCCACCCAGGGCACCAAGAAGGCCCTGCTCTACGACGACAAGCTCAACGAGATCGTCAGCAAGGGCTCGCGCTCCGCGGGCGGCGGGGTGCTGACCGAACAGCGTTTCCTCGCCGAGACCGCGATGATCGCCGCGGAGACGCCGAACCTCCAGCGCACGGTGATCATCGCCCCCGACCGGCACTGGAACCCCGCTCCCGGTCTCGCCAAGAACCTGCTGTCCTTCACCAAGTCCGCGTGGACGAGCCCGACGCAGCTGAGCAGGTTCGAGTCCGCGCAGCCACAGGGCCGGGTGTTCAACGGCTATTCCGACGACTACCTACGGTACGAACTCGGCTCCCCATACCTCGCCCAGGTACGCAATATCGCCCGGCGCGCCGCCTCTTTCGAGGCCGTGATGACGAAACCGATCAAGATCTCCTATCAGCGCGCCCTGCTCCGGACCGAATCGACGGCCTGGCGCTCGCGGGGCGTCCTCGCCAAACGGGCCAGGGACGAGCTGTCGTTCGAGCTCGAACGCGAGATGAACAAGGTCCGCATCGTCACCCCCAACAGCAAACGGGTGAATATGGCGGGCAGCTCGGGAAAGCTGCCCGTGACCATCGAGAACAAGCTGCGCAATCAGTCGGTCACGGTCCGGCTCACCGCCACCTCGGACAACAGCACCAAACTGCAGCTTGGACGTCTCGACCCCGAAGACGAGATAATCAGTCTCCGGGCGGGCGAACTCGTGCAGCGATGGATCCCGGCGAAGGCGGCGGGCAACGGCAAGTTCGGCGTCCACCTGCAACTGGAAATCCCGAACTCGGGCGGCAAGCGATTCGGCAACGGCCAGGACATCACCGTCCGCACCACTGGGTACGGGCGTCTTGCCCTCCTCATCACGAGCGGCGGACTTGCCGTACTCTTCGTGGGCGTCGGAGTGCGGGCCATCAGAGCAAGGCGCCGCCGAAAAGCGGAGGCAGCCGGTGACGGGTCGACCGGAATGGGACCAGCAACACCCGGAGGACCAGGAAACGGGTTCCCCGGCCCCGGCATCCCCGGGCCCGGAGGCCCCGGCACCGAACCCTGGGCAGGGTCCCTACCAGGCATTTCCTCCGCCACCACAAGGCACGCCCCCCACGCAGCCTCCGGGACGGGCTCAGCAGCCGACACAGAATCAGCCTCCGAACCAAGGCGGGCCGAGCCAGAGTCCCTCCTCGCTGCCCCCGTCGGGTACGCCGAACCCGGGCACACAGAATCAGAAACAGGACCCCAGCCAGGGCCGGCCAGCACAGACCCCGGCCTACCCACCCCCTGGAACGCCGAATACGCCGCCGAACCGTCCACCGCTCCAGAACCAGTTCTACCCGGAGCCAACGACACAACAGGATCAGCCGAGCTCGGATCAGAGTCCCCTGCACCAGAGTCGGCCGCAATCGACCCAGACCCCTGGACCCGGCTGGACACCGTCGCCAAGCCATGGCGGACCGCCTCCGGACCGTCCAGAGCGGGGGCAGAGCCACCGACCGCCGGGGCAGAACTGGGCGGCCCCTTCGGACCAGGGCCTGCCGCCGACCCAGGACCGGCCCCGCCGTCAGCCTCCGGGCAGCGGCCAGACCCCTGGGCCGGGCTGGGGGACCCCCTCGCCCCAGAGTTCATCACCGCTCCCGAACCAACAGCAGGACCAGAGGCACCCTGGCACGAGCAAGAACCCACCGGGACCGGGCTGGACGACAACGCCGGGACAGCCGGCGCAGGAGCAGCCCTCGGGTCGTACCCAGAACTTCCCGGCTCCGCCTCGTACTCCGGCACAGCCGAGCCCACAGATGCATCCGAACCAACAGCCGAATCAACAGGGACAGCCGGCTTCGCCCTACCCGACGCCTGGGCAGCCCCCGAGCCAGAGCCCACCGGGCCACAGCCCACAACGCCAGGGGTACCCGCACCAGGGACAGCCTCAGAGCTCTCCGAGCCCGAATCCGCCGGGCCAGGGACCTCAGGAACCGGGCCGTCCCAGCCAGGGATATCAGGCCCAAACGCCACTGTTCCCGGGGCAGGAATCGACGAATCCCCCACAACAGGGACACCCAGTACAAGGGAATCCAGCACAGGGACACCCAGCACAGGGGAATCCGGCACAGGGGAATCCGGCCGAGTGGTACCCGAACCCGCAGCCGATGGGCGGCCAACCGGTCGCAGGGGCAAACATCGCGGCGAGAACCGCGATTGACGTCCCGCTCCCCGGAGGCGGAGCACCAGTCGCCGCCAAGACGGCCGTGGACTTCCCGTCCGGAGACGTCCCGCCCGAGGACGGTGCGGACTCCGGGGGCGGGGCCGGGGGCGCGTCCGGCATCCTGCGCTCCGGTGCGATCATGGCCGTGGGCACCCTCGCGTCCCGCGTCACCGGCTTCCTCCGGACGGCCATGCTGGTCGCGGCCCTCGGCACCGGCGCGCTGGCGGACGCCTACAACACCGCGAACACGGTCCCCTTCATCGTCTACGACCTGCTGCTCGGCGGTGTGCTGACCGCGGTGGTCGTCCCGCTGATCGTCCGGGCCCGGGAGCGCGACGCGGCCTACGGCGCCCGCTACGAGCAGCGGCTGTTCACCCTCGCCGTCCTGGGCCTCGCAGTGATCACCGTCGCCGCGGTGCTGCTCGGCCCGGTCTTCATCACGATCTACGGCGGCGCGATGGAGGGCGCGCAGCGCGACCTCGCGGTGCTGTTCGCGCGGCTGTTCGCCGTACAGATCTTCTTCCTCGGTGTCAGCGCCTTCTCCGGCGCGATCCTCAACACACGCAAGCGGTTCGGGGCACCGATGTGGGCGCCGGTGCTCAACAACATCGTGATCTGCGGCACGGCCGCCGCCTTCCTGCTGGTCAGCACCGGGGCGGTGACGCCCGGCTCCATCTCGGACAGCGAGGTCGCGCTGCTGGCGGGCGGCACCATCGGCGGCATGGCGCTCCAGACCATCGCGCTATGGCCGTCCCTACGCGGTTCAGGGTTCCGCTGGCGGCCCCGGCTCGACTTCCGCAAGGGCGAACTCGGCCAGATGGGCCGGATGGCCGTGTGGACGCTCAGCTACGTCATCATCACCCAGATCGGCTTCGCGGTGACGACCTCGCTCAGCAACGCAGCGGGTGTGCTCGGACGCAAGGAACACCTCGGCGACGTCGGCTACACGCCCTACTTCAATGCCTACCAGCTGTTCCAGCTCCCGTACGCGATCATCGGCGTCTCCGTGATCACCGCGTTGCTGCCCCGGATGAGCGAGCACGCCGCCGCGAACCGGATGGGCGAGGTCCGCGACGACTTCTCCAGCGGGCTGCGACTGTGCTCGGTGATCATCCTGCCGGCGGCCGCGCTGATGGCAACGCTCGCCGGAGAGATCACCACCGTCCTGTTCGCCCACGGCCAGACCACCGTGTCGAACGCCCAGGTGATCGCGAACGTCCTTGAGATGTTCGCGATCGCCCTCGTCCCGTTCGCCGCCTACCAGCTGATGCTCCGCGTCTTCTACGCCATGCAGGACACCCGGACCCCCGCCTTCATCAGCGTGTCCGTGGTCATCACCAACATCGCGATGGCGTTCACCGCCTACAAGGCACTGCCCACCGAGAAGATCATCGTAGGGATCGCCGCCGGGTTCGCTCTGGCCCAGACCGTGGGCGCGCTCGTCGGCTGGGCCATCCTCCGCCGTCGCCTCGGCGGCATGGACGGCCGCCGGATCGCCGTGACCTACCTCAAGCTGGCCATCGCGCTCTGGCCCCTGATCGGGTTCGCCTACGCCGCGCACGCCATCGTGGACGCGGCGCTCGGCGAGGGTCTCCTCCCGGGACTGGCCGCCCTGGTGGTGGGCAGCGCCGGAGGCGGACTCCTCTACCTGTTCTTCGCCAAGCTCCTCCGGGTGGGCGAGGTCCAAACCATGATCACCACCATCAGCAGACGTATCCCCGGCCGCTGACCAGCAGCGCAGCACACCGCACCGCCTCCAGAACCTCAACGCACGACCATGGACGCATCACAGCAGGCTCTCCCGCGCGGCACGCGCGGGAGAACTCGCTCCGTCGCCAGGGTTCGCCACTTGGTGTGGACATGACAATCACCACGCCGTCAGCCACATCGCCTGGTATGACATGACAGACCTCAACGCGGCCAGCCTCACCGCCTAGCTGCACTTGTCATGGTGTATTGGTGACAGTCAGGCAATAGGTGTTCGATGCCAGGCGGCCGGTGCGGTGCAGGGCACGGATCGTTGTTGTGCACCGGCCAGGTTGTCAGAACGCCGGCACGGACAGTCGTAGGTTGACGTAAGGAGGCGGACGGTCAGGTGCGCTACAGAGGGTGTCCAGGAAGTTACCTGTTCCAAGCTCGATGGTAAAGCGAGGCAAAGTACACAGGACGCGCGGCGATAAGGCGGCCACTTGTGCGAGTAGCCACTACCATGTGGGGGACTACGGCTTGCGGGGCGACACCCTGGGGAACGCAAAGAGGAGGGTCGGAGGCGTAAGCTGCCACGCCACGAACATGGGATCTGACCACCTGCGCAGGACGTTGCCGTGAGCACGTCAGTTATCGAGCCCGGCACACGACTCGCCGGCCGCTACCGGCTTGAAGAGCGCATCAGCGACTCAGGCGGCTCTTCGCTCTGGAAGGCCATCGACGAGATCCTCGCCCGGGCCGTCGCCGTCCGCACCTTCGACCCCGAGTTCCCCCGCGTCGCCGAGGTCGTCACCTCGGCCCGCGCCGCCAGCCGCCTGACCGACCCGCGCCTCACCCAGGTGTTCGACGCCGACGACAGCGGCGAGAGCGCCTACGTCGTGAGCGAGTGGGTCGTCGGTGAGACCCTGGAGCAGATGCTCGGGAAGGCTCCGCTGGAGCCGGGCCGTGCCGCGACCTTGCTGTATGAGGCCGCTGAAGCCATGGCCGCCGCGCACGCCGCCGGCTTGGCCCACCTGTGCCTCACCCCCCGCGACCTCGTCTGGACGACCGGCGGCACGGTGAAGCTCCTCGGCATAGCCACCGATGCCGTCCTCGGAGACCGCTACTCCGATGACCCTGCCGGTGAGGACGTCCGGGGGCTCGGACGCATGCTGTACGCCGCGCTCACAGCCCACTGGCCGGGCGACGACAAGGGCTCCGACCTACCGCCCGCTCCCGGGAACGCAGGCGTGCCCCACGCTCCGCGCCAGGTGCAGGCCGGCATCTCCCACGCGGTCGACGCGATCGTCTGCCGTTGCCTCGGCCTCGGCGAGGCGGGGGCGCTGGCCACCCCAGCCGAGTTGGCCAAGGCGCTGCGCGGTGTTCCCCGCACGCCACTGCCGCTGTTCGCCGGGCTCGGCAATGTCCAGGCCCCGGCCCCGCGCCCCGCGGCCCCAGCGCCGAAGCGCCCACCGATGCATTCGACGAGTCCCGCGACGCAACCGCACCAGCCACACCAATCGCATCAGCCGCCGGCCAGCCAGCCCACCACACGGATTCCGGAGCCCCGGGCGCGCTCGCGGCGCAACACCGGGCCGCCTCCCCCGGGATCCTCGTCCCATGGCACCACCGGTCTGCCGCGCAGGCCCGCCAACCGCGCTCTCCTCGGCGTCGCCGCGGCGGCGCTAACAGTGATCGTCGGCCTTGGAGCCTGGGCGCTGATCGACAACGGCTCGAAGGAGAAGTCGGGCAACACCGGGGTCAGCGACCAGGGCAAGAAGTCGAACCCACCGAAGCCGGCCACCGTCAAGCTGAACGTTCAGAACGTGACCGGCTTCGAGAAGCCCATCGGCAACCACCACGACGAGGCGTACAACCGGAACACCAACCTCGTCATCGATGGCAAGTCCAGCACCAGTTGGGAGACCCAGAGCTACGCCGACCCCGACTTCGGTAACTACTCAAAGGGCATCGGAGTCCTCCTCGACATGGGCCGCTCGGTCAAGGTGTCCAACATCAAGATCATCACTCCCCAGGTCGGTGGGATCCTTCAGGTCAAGATCGGCAATTCGCAGTCCGCGACCGACCTGAAATCCGTCGGCCGGCAGCAGGGCACTGGTGGCGAGCTGACGGTTCCGGTGAACCCGCAGGTCTCCGGGCAGTACGTGCTGGTCTGGTTCACCAAGCTCCCCTCGTCCCTCAAGGGCAAGCTCAGCGAGATCGCCGTCTACGGTTCCACAAGCTGATCACCTCTCTTCCCCGGCTCCTGCCGGGCGCGGGACGCTGTCTCCTGTCTTGGTAAGGCTCTTGCTTTGCGTGGCAGGGCTTCTCTGGCGTCGACGAGGTGCCGCAACCTCGCCGGACCCGCTACGTTCATGGTCAAATATTGGGGCCGGGACGGGAAGTAGAACGTCGTTCTGTGGATAAACCGGCGGCGGGGGCGCCGTCCGGAACAGCAGGGCATTCGGCGACCGGGCAAGGGAACGGACGGGGGTCGCGAGCTGTGACGTGGGGTGGCGCTTGTCGGTATCGTGCCTGTGAACAGAATGTCCCCTCTCCCCAGGAACCTGTGGTGTCTACCCCAGCAGGCGCAGCCGGTCGCAGACGTCCGGCACCGATCGGGCGTCCCGTACGAGAAAGCGGTCGCTCATGACGTCGGTGAGCATGCGTCGCGTGGACGAGGTACCCGACAAGGAGCTCCTCGCGCGCCACGCGGAGGGGGACCCGCACGCTTTCGCCGAGCTGGTGCACCGGCACCGCGACCGCATGTGGGCCGTCGCGCTGCGGACGCTCGGCGACCCGGAGGAGGCGGCGGACGCCCTCCAGGACGCATGCCTCTCGGCGTTCCGGGCGGCCGGACGCTTCCGCGGCGACGCGGCCGTCACCACCTGGCTGCACCGGATCGTGGTGAACGCCTGCCTCGACAGGATCAGGCGCAAGTCCGTCCGGCCGGCGACGCCGATGGGGGACGACGCCACATTCGATGCCGTCGCGCCGAAGATGCCCGACCCGACCGACGCGCACGGCGTGTCCCTCGACGTCCGCACCGCCCTCCTGCACCTGCCGTTCGAGCAGCGGGCGGCGCTCATCCTCGTCGACATGATGGGGTACTCGGTCGATGACGCGGCGCAGGTCCTGGAAGTCCCACCTGGAACGATCAAGAGCCGCTGCGCGCGCGGCCGGGCGAGGCTGGCGCCACTTCTCGTCCATCACCGGAACCGACGGGACCCCAGGAACGTCGGAGGTGTGGAAGGAGGTGGCATGCCCAAATGAACCCCGCTCATCTTGACTATGACGTCCTGGCCGATCTGGCCGAGGGGCTACTCGAAGACGATCAAGCCGCCTCCGTCAACGCGCACCTCGACACCTGCGCCGAATGCCGGGACCGATCCGCCGACCTTGTGGACGTCTCCCGGATCCTGGCGGAGGCACCCGTCCCGTCCATGCCCGCGGAACTGGCCGAACGCATCGACACCGCCATCGCGGCGGAGTCGCTGAACAACGCCACCGTGGTGAGCCTGGAGCAACGGCGCGGAAGGCGGCATTGGCGGATAATGTCGGCCGCCGCGGCGGCGGTGGTCGTGCTCGGCGGCGGAGCGATGGTCGGCAAGATCGCCTTGGACGAATCGAGCGGCGGCGATCACCAGGGCGCCGCGCAGAGCCCCGTGCAGGATGCGAGTGAGGGACGCGGAGCGGCGAAGGGCGCGGCTCCGCAGGCACCCGACGGGGGAACCATGCTGAACGCCCCGTCCTACACCGTCGCTCACAGCGGCACCGACTACCGGGCGGGAAACCTGGGCGGCCAGGTCGACCGGCTGATGGGCAAGGGAGAGGCCCTGAAGTCGCGCAGCGGTCCGCCAGGGCAGCAACTCGCCGGATGCGTCAACAGCGTGACCCGCGGTCAGCCGCCGGTCCTCGTCGACCAGGCCAAGTTCGAAGGTCGGCAGGCCACGGTGATCGCGGTGCGCGGCGACAAGCCGGGCAGTTGGAACGTCTGGGTGGTCAGCCCCGAGTGCACCGCCCAGGACCCGCACCTTCTCAAGCAAGAGACAGCCTGACCGTTCGAGGGATTGTCCCGCACACCACGATCAACACATCACGATCAATACCGCCTCTGAGCGAGGCTTGATTCATAGAGAAGGCCGCGGACGGCGTGGGAATGCCGTCGGCGGCCTTCTGCTTCGCCCGCGCGAGAGCGCGGGAGCACCGGTAGACGGGAGCGCGGGTGCCTACGCCGCCCTCGCGAGTGACCATCGGCTCGGCCGGGCTGGGTCGAGCTGAGTAGGACGAACTCGTCGGCGTCCTCGGTCGCCCCTGACCTGTGGCTTCGCTCGGCTCTCGCTCGCTGCGGGATCCGGGCGTGCGGGATCTAGGTCCCGTCCGTCGTGGGGTGGGGTGGGCGCCGGGATCGATGATCACAGACCCGGTGGTTGCAGCGGTGCCAGGGCTGAGGTGGAGTGCACGGCTGGGATGGGTGTCGGGGCTGGAAGGGTGCCGGTCAGAGGTCGGCCAGGAAGTCCAGGGCGATCGTCCAGGCGCGTTCGGTGGCCTCGGGGTCATGATCGGGCAGATCCGGGTCGGTGAAGAGGTGCCCGGCACCGCGGTACCGGAAGACCTCGACATCGGTCCCTGCCCTGCGCATCCTCAGATACCAGGCGTTCACCCAGTCAACGGGCTCGTAGGTATCGGGATCGGCGACATGCAGTTGCACCGGGATGTCGGCGGACGCATCGTCCGCCAGGTCCGAGGTGCCGTGCATCTGGAGCAGTCCGCGGGCCTTCTGGTCCGCGAGCGCGAGGTTCTGCGCGAGAGCGCCGCCGAGCGAGAACCCGGCGTACACGAGCCCACCCTCACCGGTCAGGGGCGCGGCGGCCGCGACTGCGCGGCGCAGCAACTCGTCCCGACCGATCTCGTCCTTGATCGCTATGCCCTCCTCCGCGCTGTCCACGACCCGGCCGTCGTAGAGGTCCGGGACATGGACGTCGTGCCCCGCACCGCGTATGAGGTCCGCCGCTTGGTGAACGGCGGGACGGAGCCCGTACATCGAGTGGAGAAGCAGAATCCGAGCCATGCGGACAGCTTAGAGCTGGGGAGTGACGAGCCATCTCCGGCATGCCAGCGAGGAACCGCGTCCTATCGACGAGGAGATGGGAAGCCATCCGAACGGGCCATGCTGACAGTTCAGCCGCCCGAACGGAGACGAAGGAGGCGACTAGCGGGGGACGAGCAAACAAGAACATGTCGGGCGGAGATACGGGGCGAAAGCACGCAACCTGACGACCGACGACCGTGGACGGACCAGGACGAGCCGCAGGCTGGGTGAGCGGCGAGGGCGCTGGGCGCGGGCGGCGGGAATCCCCGGGGCCTAGGATCGGTTGACGCGACTGGCAGACCTGGCCGTGCCGGACCCGCGCCTCCCGGAACAGCCCTGGGGATGAGAGCGCGGTAGGTGGACATCGTGGCGGCCACTGGAAGTCGTCCGGCGCCGAAGGTCAACGAAGAGAGGCACAGAACAGTGAGCGACGTCCGTAACGTCATCGTCATCGGCTCGGGCCCCGCGGGCTACACGGCCGCGATCTACGCGGCCCGCGGTGACCTGAAGCCGCTGGTGTTCGAGGGATCGGTGACCGCCGGCGGTGCACTGATGAACACCACCGACGTGGAGAACTTCCCCGGCTTCCCGGACGGCATCATGGGCCCCGACCTGATGGACAACCTGCGCAAGCAGGCCGAACGGTTCGGTGCCGAACTCATCACCGACGATGTCACCGAAGTCGACCTGACCGCCGACCCCAAGGTCGTCAAGGTCGGCGACGAGACCTATCTCGCCAAGTCGGTGATCGTCGCGACCGGCTCGGGATACCGCGAGCTCGGACTGGAGAATGAGAAGCGGCTGTCCGGACGGGGCGTCTCCTGGTGTGCGACCTGTGACGGTTTCTTCTTCCGCGAGCAGGACATCGCGGTCGTCGGCGGCGGCGACACCGCGATGGAAGAGGCGATCTTCCTCACCAAGTTCGCCCGCTCGGTCACGGTGATCCATCGCCGCAGCGAGCTCCGCGCATCCAAGATCATGCAGGACCGCGCGTTCTCCAACGAGAAGATCAAGTTCTTGTGGGACAGCGAGGTCGTGGAGATCAACGGCGAGGATCGCGTGACCGGCGTCCAGACGCGCAACACCGTGACCGGCGAGGAGGCCCAGCTGGAGATCACGGGACTCTTCATCGCGATCGGGCATGACCCGCGGAGCGAACTGTTCGCCGGCCAGTTGGAGACCGACACCGACGGCTACCTGCTCGTGGACTCGCCGACGACGAGGACGAAGATCCCCGGCGTGTTCGCCTGTGGTGACGTCGTCGACCATGTCTACCGCCAGGCGATCACGGCCGCGGGCAGTGGCTGCGCCGCCGCGATCGACGCCGAGCACTGGCTTCAGGACCAGGACGCCGCCGAGACCCCCGCCCAGTCCTGAGCCGCGAAGGCCGACGGCACCGCCGCACGACATCGACAGGCGTGGCGGCATCCAGGCGAGGAACACCGCCTTGTATCCCGCGGCGAACGCGACAAGCGTGTGGCCCGCCTCCGTACACGGAGGCGGGCCACACACACAAATGGCTCAGATCGCTCTAGACGGGTCGGAGTGCACCTTCCGGACTCATGGAGCCGAGGAGCCGCTCCAGTGCCACCTCGACGTCCTCACGCCACGACAGGGCGGACTTGAGCTCCAGCCGCAGCCGCGGGTAGCGGTGATGCGGGCGGACGGTCTTGAAGCCGACGGAGAGAAGGTAGTCGGCGGGCACCATGCATCCGCCTTCCTCCCCCTTGAGATCACCGAACGCCTCGATGGCCTTGACCGCGCGCCGGGTGAGATCCTTCGCGATGCCCTGGACGAGCATCCGGCCAAGCCCGCCACCGGTGAACTCCGGCAGGATGTGGGCCGTCATCAGCAGCACGGCGTCCGCGCTCACGGGGCTCGTCGGGAACGCCACCGACCGCGGGACGTACAGCGGCGGCGCGTACATCACGAAGCCCGCCGGGACATTGTCGACATAAACGATCTTGCCACAGCTGCCCCACTCCAGCAGCGTGGAAGAGATCCACGCCTCCTTCTCCAGGCCGGAGTCCCCGCTCTCCAACGCGCGGTCGCGGCTGACGGGGTCCAGTTCCCAGAAGACGCAGCCGCGGCAGCGATGCGGTAGATCACCCAGATTATCCAGCGTGATGTTGACGAGACGACGCGACACCGGGTCGGCACCCCCTGTTGCGATCCTCGCTCGCCGGCCAAAGCCCACGGAACGCCGCACTCATGCGGAACGCTGCACGGGCTTCTCGGGCGGAGCGCCACTCCGCAGAAGTTCCCGGCAACATTCCGGGTCCCTCGGGCATCGTATCGGACAGGGAAGTTCCCACCCGTGCCCGGCACGCCACCCGCAGCACGAGCCCGCGGCGGACCGGCCCGCCACGCCGAGCTTCCAGGGCCGCACCCTCAACAACGGCCGGGGATGTGATGACAGCGAGGCGATCCAGACGACACCATCCCGAATGCCGAAGTGCCGTCCACCCCCCGCATGATGCCGCGAGCGACACGGCCACCAGCCGGACATGCCACCCCGACATGACGCGCCCCTCACCACGACGCGTCCCTCCGAGCGACTCGGCCCTCAGCGCGACACCAGTCCCGCCAGGACGACATGTCCTCCAGAACGCCACGGCCGCGAGACGTCGCCTCGCGACCACCGATGCTGGACATCTCGGCCTCCAACTCGTCGCGACGTTCGGAAAGCACTCCCATGATCCCTACTGCGGTTCGACTGGTCGGACGTCGCACATGGCCAGGATCGGCGCCGTGCCGCTCCACAGGGGCGCCATCCTCACCATGGCGGCGTGCGTCACGGGGGAGCAGCCACAGCGATCTAGGATGGCGCGGCGCCCCAGCCACGCCTACAGCGTCCTGCACAACGCGACCTCGGCCGGAAGGCGCCGCTCCCCGGAAGGCGGGCCCTCCCCGTCATCAGACTTCCCGGACGACACGACCTCCACAGTCGTTGCGCTTCCCGCCGGCGTCATCCCCGGCCAACACGACGTCCCAGACATCGCGACTTGGGTGTCACCGCGACCTAGACCCCGCCGCCTGCCGGCGGGACGGCCTCTGGGGGTCCCCCAGCGGGCGCCGTTCCGCACACAGGATTCTCGGGAGCGGCGCGATCATCCCGGCGCCAAGCGATCCTCGTGCGGCGCACGCCCACCAGAAGGACGGGAGACAGAACGCCTACGACGGCGCAACCACCAGGCAACGGTGTGGCGTCATCAGAGGGGTTCCCCGAACTCGTCCGAAAGTCGATGCCGTATTTTGCATGGAAGCCAGTCCACCTCGGAGGTGCCCTCGTGGAACAGCACTCGCGTACAGATGCCTACACCGATCGCTACGCCGCCCGTGCCGCCGGCATGGTGCCGTCGGAGATTCGGGCTCTGTTCGCGATGGTCGCCCGTCCCGAGGTCGTGTCCCTCGCAGGCGGCGCGCCGTATGTCTCAGCGCTCCCCCTCGATGCGGTCGGCGAGATGATCGGCGACCTGGTCGCGGGCAAGGGCGCGGAGGTGCTCCAGTACGGCTCGGCCCAGGGTGACGAGCAGCTGCGCGAGCACATCTGCGAGGTGATGGCTCTCGAAGGAGTCCAGGCGTCCGCGGACGATGTGGTCGTCACCGTCGGAGCGCAGCAGGCTCTCGATCTCATCACCAAGATCTTCATTGATCCAGGAGACGTCATCCTCGCCGAGGCGCCGTCCTACGTCGGAGCGCTCGGGACCTTCGCCGCCTATCAGGCGGATGTCGTCCACGTTCCCCTGGACGAAGGAGGTCTGATCCCCGCTGCACTCCGCGAGGCCCTCGCCCGCCTCCGCCAGGAGGGCCGCCGGGTCAAATTCCTCTACACAGTCCCGACGTTCCAGAACCCCGCGGGCGTCACTCTCACCCAGGCCCGCCGCGCCCAGATCCTCGAGATCTGCGCCGAGTACGACGTGCTGATCGTCGAGGACAACCCCTATGGGCTTCTCGGCTTCGATGGTGAGCCGATGCGCGCCCTGCGCGCGGACGAGGCTGAGCGCGTCATCTATCTCGGCTCGTTCTCCAAGACCATCGCCTCCGGCCTCCGTGTGGGCTGGGTGCTGGCACCGCACGCGATACGCGCCAAGCTCGTCCTGGCCGCCGAGTCCGCGATCCTCTGCCCGTCGAACCTCTCACAGCTCGCCGTCCGCGAGTATCTGGCCACCCAGCCGTGGCGCGCGCAGATCAAGGACTTCCGCGAGCTGTACCGTGCCCGACGTGACGCGATGTTGGAGTCTCTTGACCAGCTGATGCCCGACGGCTGCACCTGGACGAATCCCGCCGGCGGATTCTTCGTCTGGCTGACGCTCCCCGAAGGGCTCGATTCCAAGGCGATGGCACCACGCGCCATCGCCGACCGGGTGGCCTACGTCCCCGGCACCGGCTTCTACGCCGACGGCAGCGGACGCCAGCACATGCGGCTGTCCTACTGCTTCCCGGAACCACACCGCATCCGCGAAGGTGTCCGGCGTCTGGCTGCGGTGGTGGAACAGGAGATCCAGCTGCGAGACACTTTCGGTGGAGCGGCTCAGCGCGGCTCCACCGGTGTCCACACACCGGGGCCGGACATCGTCTGAACCCCATGTTTCACGTGAAACGCGCCGGGCTCCCCGGCGCGTTTTTCGTCTTCGTCTGAAGGGCAACTGCATTGGAACTCGGGCATGTCGTCGTACTCGCCGGGGGACTGTCGTACGAGCGCGAGGTCTCACTCCGCTCCGGGCGCCGAGTCGCGGACGCCCTACGGGCCCTGGACATCCCCGTCGAGCTCCGCGATGCCGACGCGACTCTCCTGGACTCTTTGACCGACGATCCCCCGGACGCGGTCTTCCCCGTCCTGCACGGGGCGGCGGGGGAGGACGGCTCGATCCGCGACGTCCTGGAACTCCTCGACACTCGCTACGTTGGCGCCCGCCCAGACGCCTGCCGAGTCGCCTGGGACAAACCGACCGCCAAGTCCGTCGTCCGGCGCGCGGGACTCCAGACCCCGGATTCCGTCGCGCTGCCCAAGGAGGTCTTCCACGACCTCGGCGCCGCGTCCGTCCTGGACCAGATCGTCCGGAGTCTCGGGTTGCCTCTCTTCGTCAAACCCACCCGCGGCGGCTCGGCGCTCGGCGCCTCCGCCGTTCACGATGCCTCCGAGCTTTCCGCCGCCATGGTCGGCTGCTTCGCCTACGGGGACGCTGCCCTCGTCGAGCGCTACGTCCCCGGTACCGAGATCGCGGTCAGCGTCATCGAGCGCCAAGGCAAAGCCACCGCCCTCCCCGCCGTTGAAATCGTCGCGCCAGGCGGACAGTACGACTACACCGCCCGCTACGACGCCGGCGACACCGAGTTCATCACCCCCGCGCGCCTCACCCCCGAAGCGGCCGAACGCGCCACCGCCGCCGCCGTGACCGCCCACCACGCCCTCGGCCTCCGCGACCTGTCCCGGACGGACCTCATCGTCGACGACGAAGGCGAGGTGCATTTCCTCGAGGTCAACGTCGCTCCAGGGATGACGGAGACAAGCCTTCTCCCCCGAGCCATCAGCGTCGCCGGTCTCGACCTCGGCGAGGTCTGCCGAGACCTCATCCTCGCGCGCTTCTAGGGCTGCTCCGCCATGAAGACCTCCGAGACGGGTGAGGACCGACCATCTCCACCGCACTCGGAGGTCTTCGCATTGATCGACCACCATGCCCTCGGCAGGTCGACCGGCCTTCGTTCAAGGCACCAACTGGTTCACCGAGATCGTGCCTACGTGAGCACGACAGCGCCTAGCAATCTGAGACTCCCCCGCGGCTTTACCCCGCAAGGCGGGGCAATTCACCTGGACCCTTGAGGTCGCCCCAGTAACAGCACCCAACCGCCGGCACCTGCTCCACTCACCACCCGGCCGGCCGCACCCCACCAGCGAAACAACGTCGCCGCTGCAAGCCCCCCGGTACCCCTCGCCGCCGCCCTCGCCAGAACGAGACACTCAGCCAACCCGTCTACACAAGGCCGCGCAACCACCTCGTCCTACCACCAAGGAGACTGCTGCCGCCCGATCCGGCCGCCGGCGTTCGCGGATCAACACGGATGACGACTCCTGCATCACCAAGGCATGCGGGGGCCGAGTTGTCGCGCGAGAGCTGGGCCCGATGTTTCACGCGAAACGTCAACGCGCCCACGCTCTGCCACTGCGCGCACCGCATGAGCCTCTCTCGGTCGCCGCATCCGTTCGCTGTCTCGAAAACCCGCCGGGCTGGCAGCGGGCCAGAGTCCCACCGACCTGGACTACACCGCCGAGGGCCGCGTCACGCTGGCCGGAATCGCACGAGCAAAATGCGCTCGTTCCCCAACCGCCGCCAGGCAAGCATCACGTACGTGAGGGCGCACGCAGCGTGGACCAGTCGACGGGCCGCCTGGTCGCTTCGGCGCCCAGGAAGCGTGAAACCAAGTCACTGCCGAGGGTCTCGGAGGACCGAGCTTGGCGATGAGACTGCGGATAGCCTTGCCGATCCAAAATCACACCGTGGATCCGCGGATACCGCGTGTATCGCCGCCAGTGGCGTCGGGCGCCACGAGGCCAACACCCAGATGCAAGCAGGCGAGAGGATCGAAGGGGGAGAGGATCGATAGATGGCCTCAGCAGGACGGCACAGAGCACGTTTCCCGTGAAACATCCGGGGAGACATCCTCTGGGTGGACGAGCTGGACGGCTGAACGAACCCAAGAGCGCCCTGCGCCACCGGCCACACGCCACCCGCGTCCCACACACACGGAGCCATCAGACACCGGACGAACCGGCTCGCCGGGCTCACCAGGGTGTGCAGGCAGAGACGAAAGAGCGCCCCGAAGGCACACAGCCCGGGACGCTCGCGCGCTGTGGAGAGCTAGTCCGACTCGCTCACACCCTCATCAGGAGCCATCGACTTGATGATGCGGTCCAAGTCCTCCAGGGTGGCGAACTCGACAACGATCTTGCCCTTGTTGCGCCCCATGTCGACCCGGACCCGCGTCTCGTAGCGATCAGAGAGCCGGTCGGCGATCTCCTTGAGGCCCGGTGCGACAGGCCGCCTAGGACGGCCCTGTCGTGGTGCCTTCGGCTCGTCCACCTCGCGGAGGGCGATGAGCTCTTCCAGGGCCCGGACGGACAGTCCCTCCTGGACGATGCGCTGAGCCAGATGCTCCTGTGCCTCAGTGCTGTCGAGCGAGAGCAGTGCGCGCGCATGACCGGCGGACAGAACGCCCGCGGCCACCCGGCGCTGCACCGCAGGCGGCAGGTTCAGCAGCCGCAGCGTGTTCGTGATGTGCGGACGTGAGCGTCCGATACGGCTGGCGAGCTGCTCGTGGGTGGCACCGAAATCCTGCAGGAGCTGCTGATAGGCGGCCGCCTCCTCCAGGGGGTTCAGCTGTTGCCGGTGAAGGTTCTCCATGAGCGCGTCACGGAGTAGATCGTTGTCACCGGTCTCGCGGACGATGGCGGGGATGACGTCCAACCCGGCCATCCGGGACGCGCGCCAGCGGCGCTCGCCCATGATCAGCTCATAGTCGTGCTCGCCCAGGTCGGCGGACTTGCGGACGACGATCGGCTGGAGCAGACCGACGATGCCGATCGACTCGGCCAGCTCCTCCAGGGCCTGCTCATCGAAGTGCGCGCGAGGCTGACGCGGATTGACCGTGATCGAGCGAACGGGCAGCTCGGCAAAATGGGCGCCGGCGACCGGTTTCATGTCCGGACCGGCGTCCGACCCGGGACCGTGTGGACCACCGGGAAATCCCGGCTCCCCCGCGGCGCCCGGTTCCTCCGGCGTGGGCGGAGGCGGGGCCGTGGGGATAAGGGCTCCAAGCCCCTTGCCCAGGCCGCGTCGCTGCTGGCTCACTTGGCCGCTCCCCGGTGAGCCATCTCCGAGGCGGCCTCACTGTAGGCGAGTGCCCCGCTCGAACCGGGGTCATAGGTCATGACGGACTGGCCGTAGCTCGGCGCCTCCGAGACCCGCACGCTGCGGGGGATCACGGTGTTGAGGACGACTTCACCGAAGTGGTTCCGGACATCCTCGGCAACCTGGGCGGCGAGGCGGGTCCGGGCGTCATACATCGTGAGCAGGATCGTCGAAACGTTCAGCTTGGGGTTGAGGTGCGCCTTGACGAGGTCGACGGTGCGGATCAACTGTCCGAGGCCCTCCAGCGCGTAGTACTCGCACTGGATGGGAATGAGCAGCTCATCTCCGCCGACGAGGGCGTTCACCGTGAGCAGACCGAGGGATGGCGGGCAATCGATCAGCACATAGTCGAATTTTTCGGTCTCATAAGCCTCTAGCGCGCGGCGCAGCCGGGACTCACGAGCCACCTTGGAGACGAGTTCGATCTCAGCGCCGGCGAGGTTGAGCGTTGCCGGCGCACAGAAGAGGTTGGGGATTTCGGGGGCCGGGACGACGATGTCGGACAGGGCCATGTCCTCGATCAACACGTCATAGATGGACGGGATCTCGGCATGGTGCTCGACCCCGAGGGCGGTGGAGGCGTTCCCCTGCGGGTCGAGGTCGACCACGAGCACCTGGGCACCGTGCATGGCGAGGGAGGCGGCGAGGTTCACCGAGCTGGTGGTCTTGCCGACGCCTCCCTTCTGGTTGGCGATGGTGACGATCCGGCAGTGGCCCGGCCGAGGCCACTCCTTGTCCCTGCGGCCCGACATCACCTTGAGTCCGGTGGTCGCTGTTTCATGTGAAACCTTGGCGTCCTTGAGCGCCTCGCGCACGAGTTCTGACTCCCCCTGAGATGGTCCCTTGCGCGGACCCGGCGGCGGTTGCGCGCCGGCGTGGGTCGGCACATAGCCGACGTTCTCCGCAGTACCGGACGTCGTGTTACCCCACAACGCGTGTCCGGAGGGCGCGGTGCCTGGGCTCGCCTCCCCCGGCGCTTCGGCGATGGCCTCGTCCGGGACCGGTTCGCCTTGCCCAACCGTGCTCTCACCCGGTCCGGTCTGTCCGGACGGCTGTTCGTCGGGGGATTCGTCGGCGCGGTCAGGCCAACCCAGCCCTGGTCCCGTGCTCATGAAGACCTCTTCCTCGACCCTTTAGCGCGCCGGGGCGCGCGTTGTTGTCGCCCGACCGCTCCGTCCCGGACGACCTCCCGATCGGCGACCACACGGACGAGCGTTGTCGGCGGATCGACCATACCGCGCCCGACTTGAAGCAGTTCGGTGGTCCGCACCCCGAAACGCTTCAGCACCGGACGAGCCTCCTCCAGCTCCGTCGCGGCCCGCTCGCCTTTCAGAGCGAGCAGTTCCCCGCCGGGACGAAGCAGCGGAAGCGCCCATTTCGCTAGCCGTTCGAGAGGCGCCACGGCCCTGGCGGTGGCCACGTCCATCGAGAAATCCTTGGCCACCTCCTCCGCCCTTGCCCGACGGACCTCGACGTTCGGCAGACGCAGCATCTCGACGCACTCGTTGAGGAACGTGGTGCGTCGCAGCAACGGTTCCAGCAGGGTGACCTTCAGGTCGGGTCGGACGATCGCGAGGACTACGCCCGGCAGCCCGGCGCCCGACCCGATGTCCACGACCTGCGCATCGATCGGGATCGCCTCGGCCACTACGGCACAGTTGATCAAGTGCCGCTCCCAGAGCCGGTCGGCCTCGCGCGGCCCGATCAGACCTCGCTCGACCCCGGCGTCGGCGAGGAACGCCGCATAGCGCTCCGCTACCGGCAGCGCGTCACCGAATACTTCGCGTGCAATCCCCACCGTACGAATCGTTCCACAAAAACCGGTGACGGCGTACACGCGAAACGTCCCAGCCCAAACACCATGTAACCCTTGCGCTACGGCCAGGACCATGTATCCGTCTGCATACTCGGCGTCCTCCGGGTAGAGGGAGGACCAGTGTCACCCGCCTCCCCGGAAGGAGCTCCGGCACATGGGAATCGGAGTCAGTCTCGCGTTCATCGCCCTCGGTGCGATCCTCGCGTTCGCCCTTCGCGTCGATCTCAGCGGCGTTGACATTCACCTGGTCGGTTGGATCCTGATCCTGGTCGGGTTGATCAGCATGGGCTTCACCCTCAAATACACCCGCCCCCGGCGCCGCGCCGGTCGAATCGTCGGGACCGACCCGGCATACGGGGACGAGCCGGGAACCGTCGTCCGGGAGGAGCACATCATTCAGGACCCGCCTCCCGGCGGCCGCCCCGCCCAGCGCGTTGAGCGGGTGATCGAATATCCGGCGGAGGAGGCCACACCCCACGGCCACCTGGCCCAGGACCCCGCCTATGCCCAGGATCCTGCACACGCCCAAGACCCGGCAGAGGAGAACACCACAGGCATCGCGTCGAACACCCGCCGCTCCCCGCGCGAACGCAGGTAGACGCAGACCAGCTCGGTGTGCTTTGGGCGGCGGTGCACACCGAGCTCCGCAGGGATCCCGCACCTGCCAGGAGCGGGATCCCTGCTCGTGCCCTGTCCACAGAATGCCGTTCTACTTCCCGAAGCCCTCGCCAGGTCAGACCATGGATACATGAAACAGAAGACCTCGCCCCGGGCCACCGAGCACGACGATTCCGGCCACAGGCTCCCGCTGTCTACAGCCAACGGCCACGGTGCCCTTGTCCGCAGTCCCGACCGGGGAGACGCCGAGACACCGCGAACCTGCCTCGATCTCAAGCGCCGACCCTGTTGTCACAGCTGGCCTAGAGGTCAACCCACCAGGTGATCGGCAAGCAGCCAGACGCCGATGCCGACCATGGCCGTCCCAGACAAGCGGCTGATATGACGGGCCGCCGCAGGTCGTGCGTGCAGGGCGGTTCGGGTAACCGTGCCCAGACATAGGTAGAACAGGGCGCAGGAGCCCATGAAGACCAAGCCGAGTACACCGATCTGCATGGCGACAGGCCACGTGCCGTCCGGATCGGTGAACTGAGGAAGCAAGGCGAGGAAGATCAGCAACCCCTTGGGGTTGAGCCCGCTGACACCGATCCCGCGTAGAAAGGCCCTCCGGTCAGCCCTTGCCCATCTCCCGGCGGAACCACCCAGCAGCCCACCGCACTCGCCGTCAGACCGCACACCGGGCGAAGCGCCGGCCTGTGCCCCAGCGGGCCGGGCACCTGATGCGCTCTTTGCCCCGTCGAACGAGCTGCCAACCGGAGAGTCGTCCAATGCCGTGCCCGGCGTACCAAACGGCTCGCTGTCTGGGATTGCGAACGGAGCACCAGCCAGATCACCAGTCGAGATGCCGCCTGACAGCGCAACGCGAATGCCACCAGCTGGCACACCAGAAGGAGCACTCCACGAAACGCTGAACGAAGCGCCGCCCGAAGTGGTGGCACACAGAGGCTCGGCGATCCCCCTGTCCGAGGAACTGGCCGGGCTAACAGCCGCTCCACCGGTCGATGTGTCGCGTGAAGTGCCGAACTCAGCATCTACAGCCGGCGCTTCGGCGCGCACGTCCGACGAAGCGTCGATGGAGCCTGCGGGTGTACCCGGAAGCGAGCCACTGGACGCAGGATCGGTCAAGGTGCCGAACGGAGCGGCTGGGGAGACACCAGACCAACCAGCCGACGAAACACCTGCCCCAGTCCCGAGTGAATCTCCAAACAGCGCCCTGACCGATGCACCGGACCAGGGATAGAACACCGCCCCAAACGAGACAGCGGGGAGCACCCCAGACCAACAAACACCAGGCGACATGTCGGCCGCAGGGCCGGGCGGTCGCGCAGAGGAGGCACTGGACGACGCGCTCGACAGGGCAGGAAACGCGCCAGGCGAAGCGGCGGGTGATGCGGCGGGTGACACGCCGGGCCAACCGCCGGGCGCGGTGTCGACCACAGCGCAGGACGCTCCTTCGAACGGCGCGCTGGACGGCGCGCCGGACGAGGTCTGGAACACACGTTGAGCGATCTGGCGGGGGGAGGCACCCGATGGACTTGCGGGCGGGTTGCCGGATGGACTGCTGAACGAAGCATCAGGTGAGCTAGCGGACGGGCCGCCAGACGCAATGCTGCGCGGACCTCCGGACGCAACGCTGGGCGAGCCGCCAGACGCAACGCTGGGCGAGCCTTCGGACGCAACGCTGGGTGGTGCGTCGAGGGGAGTTGCGGAGGGAGGTCTAGCCGGACCGGCAATCGGGAGAAGAACGGCGGTAACGGAGTCGGCCGCGGAGATGAAGCCAGAGGTTGTGCACGATCCCGCGCCACTGGAGATGCGTGACAACGAAGCCGACGCGGCGCCCAAAGTCGAGTGCGACATCGAGCGTGACGCCTCGTGAGAAGTCGCACTCGCTCGCGTGGCGCCCAGGAGCAATGAGGGAACGAGCGATCGGGGGGCCGCAGTTAGGGTGCGACGTCGTGCTGCCATCCTCGTGTCGTCCGCGGATGTGCCGATTTCGCTTCGGACATGTCCAGGCCCTATGACATCGGCTCCGGCCTCCGCTTTTCCAGCGGGTGACGGGGCCCAGGATCTCGATGCACTGCCCGATGCGCCGGATCCGCTGTGAGCCGGCGAGCGGGGGGAGGCCGGGAGAAGCCGGATGAGCGAAGGTCGTTGCTCCGTGCCATATCAGGTAGAGGCCGCCGATGACCGTGAGCCCGGTCAGCAGGGTGGGGGAACCGGCAACCAGAGCACCGACGCCGGCCGCGACGACGAGGGTGACCACGGCGTACCCGACGACCAGTCCACTTACCGCCGGGAGAATCGATCGACCTCGCAACCCGGCGTTGATGATGAATGCCCAGTCCGCCCCCGGCACAACGATGAGCAGCAACGCGACCGTCCAGAAAGCAAGCAGGGAGCTGACGGCCATGAGTAGATCCTCCCCTCTGATACAGCAGATGGGAGAAGAATACGTTCAAGTGGCGCGAAGGTGTTTCTGTCTTCTGCCATATAACGCGCAACCTGTGGAAGGATCTTCTGCATGGATGCGATCGACAGGAAGATCCTTGCTGTACTCCAGGAGGATGGTCGTCTGACGATCACGGAGCTGGCGGCGCGGGTCGGGCTGAGCCTGTCGCCGTGCCATCGGCGGCTGAGGGAGCTGGAACACGACGGGACCATCCGCGGCTACCGAGCGGTGGTGAATCCGGCTGCCCTCGGTCTGACGTTCCAGGCGTTGGTGTTCGTCACCATGCGTCAGGAGGACCGCGAGACCTTGCTCGGATTCGAGGGGGCAGTCGCACAGATTCCAGAGGTGGTCCAGGCTCAGCGGCTCTTCGGAGACCCCGACTACCTGCTGCGCATCGTTACGGCCGACCTGACCGCCTACCAGGAATTGGAGGACGACGTGCTGTCCGCGCTACCGGGTGTGCAGCGGCTGAACTCGACTCTCGTCATGAAGCACGTCGTGAACGATCGCCCGCTCCCCACCTGACGACCCACGACACAGACACCGGACGAGGGCTGGATACCACCAGGGACCAGGCTTCGTGTTCGTGTTCGGTGAGGAGGCCGCGGGCGCGGGAGGTGTGGCCGCGGGAGTAGCCGACGTGAGGTGTGGCCGCGGGAGGGGTGGTGGTGCGAACGATCAGCTGGGGGGCTGGGCCGCACATCGGTCTCCAGGGGACATACGGCGTGTCTGCCACCGTGAGCTCGCGGAGGCACGCCGGTGCCTCCAGTGACGATCCCGCTTCGGCCGGCCGGCATCAGATGGTCATGCCGGACGGCCCTGCGTGGTTGTCGTAGCGGTGCGGGCCCGGACCGAGTCGGTGGGCAACGCCTGAAGCGGTCTCAGGGCGCCGGCCCTTCTGCCCCGGCCTCGGGGACCGGGGCCGGGTTATCGCGTCAGAACCAGGAATTCGTCAGGCGGGGTAGACGACCACGTACCGCTCGGGCTCTTCACCTTCGGATTCGCTGCGCAGGCCTGCGGCGGCGATCGCGTCGTGGACGACCTTGCGTTCGAACGGGGTCATCGGGGCCATGGGCTTGGGCTGACCGCCCTGCTTGACCTCGTTGGCGACATCCGTGCCCAGTTTGGTGAGCTCGGCACGGCGGCGCTCGCGGTAGCCGCCGATGTCGAGCATGAGGCGGGTGCGGTTGCCCGTCTGGCGGTGGACGGCCAACCGGGTCAGCTCCTGTATCGCCTCCAGGACCTCACCGCGTTTGCCGACCAGCTCGTCAAGGGAGCCGCCGACGACGGCGACGATCGCGCGCTCGCCCTCGACGTCCATGTCGATGTCGCCGTCATAGTCACCGATGTCCAACAGGCCCTCGATGTAGTCGGCGGCGATCTCGCCTTCCTGTTCGAGCGCCTGGACGTCGACCTCGGTGGTGTCGGTCTGGCTCAACGGGGTCTCCTTATCGGGCACGGACTCGGGATTCAAACTAGCGCTTCTGGCTGCCGCTGCGCTTGCTACGCGACTTACGGGTCGGCTGATTCCGGACGACCTTGGGCTTGCTGTCCTCCGGCTCGGGAGCCGGCGCCGTGTCCTTCTTGAGCTTCGCCTTGACCCCGGACGAGGTCGACGTGCTCTTCGTACCGGCCTTGCCCTTGGCGGGAGCGCCCTTACCGGCCGTCGTGCCGTTTCCCTCACCGTTCGCTTCGAGCGGCGGATACTTCTTGTAAATGTAATGCTGCTGGGCGAGCGTCCAACTGTTGGACGTGACCCAGTACATGAGGACACCGAGGGGGAAACCGAGTCCGAAGAGGCCGAAGAGGGGAGCGAGGAAGACCATCATCTTCTGCGCCTGCATCATCGGGTTGGCGTCGTCAGTGACGGGCTGGCGCTTCATGCTGGCGCGGACGGTGAAGAACGTCGTGCAGGAGCTGATCACCACCGCGATGGCGGTGACGATGATCGCCGTCCAGCTCTTGGGGTCGGCTCCCCAGGCGTTGAGGAAGGTGTCCGGAATGTGGGCGCCGAAGATGTTCGCGTTCTGGGCGCTCTCGACGAGTTCCCATTTGAGCGCGAAGACTCCGTGGCCCTCCTTGGCGTCCGAGATGCGCTTGAGGGTCTGGAAGAGGCCGATGAACACCGGCATCTGCACCAGGAGCGGCAGACAGCCTGAGAGCGGGTTCGCGCCGTTCTCCTGGTAGAGCTTCATGACCTCCTGGTTGAGGCGCTGCTTGTCGTTCTTGTACTTCTTACGCAGCGCCTGGACCTTGGGGTTCAGCTCTTGCATCTTGCGCGAGGCATGGATCTGCTTGACGAAGAGGGGGACCATGGCCAGCCGCAGCAGGACGGTCAGCAAGATGATCGAGCCGCCCCAGGCCCATCCACTGTCCTTGGGGACGACGGTGCTCAGCGCAGTGTGGATCCACACAATGAGCTGAGCGACGATCTCGTACAGCCAATCAAGCACCGGGCAGCTCCTTGGGCTCTGCTAGGGCGGGGCCGCTCTCCTCGCGGCCGGAGTTCGAAGAAGCCGCCGCGGACGCCTTCTTCGGCGGTACCGGGTCGTGACCCCCGGGGTGGAAGGGATGGCACCGGCCGATCCGGCGGACGGTCAGCCACGTTCCGCGCAGCGCGCCGTGCGTCTGGAGGGCCTCCAGACCGTAGGCGCTGCAACTGGGCTGGAAGCGGCATTGCTGCCCGAGCAGGGGACTCAAGAAGCGGCGGTAGGCGCGGATGAGGAGGATCAGCACCCTGGCGGCGGGGCCTGGCGCCCCCGCCGTGTGCTGGAAGGGGAACGGGTCCCCCTGCCGACTCCTCATCTTCGCCCCTTGGACGCGGGCCGCAGCAGCCGGTCGAGTGCCGACTCCAGATCCGCGGCCAGTTCGTCAGGACGCGCCTTCCCCGCGGCGGGGTTGGCGCGCACTACGAGCAGGCTACCCGCTGGGAGTCGGTCCAGGTGCGCGCGCACCTGGTGCCGGAGCCTGCGGCGCACCGCGTTGCGGACGACGGCGTTTCCGACCGTGCGCGCCACGATGAACCCGACCAGCGGCGGATCGGCCGCTTCGGGGTCCTCGTCCCGGTGAAGCAGGTGAACAACGACGTTCGGCCGTCCGGCGCGGCGACCGCGCCGGACGGCCAACGTGAAGTCGTCCCGCCGCCGCATCCGGTGCCCGGACGGCAGCATGAGAGGGGTCGATCAGACCGCGATGCGGGCGCGGCCCTTGCTGCGCCGCCCGGAGAGGATGGCGCGCCCGGCGCGGGTGCGCATGCGCAGCCGGAAGCCGTGCTTCTTGTGGCGACGACGGTTGTTCGGCTGAAAAGTACGCTTGCTCACTCGAGGCTCCAGTGCTGCGGTCGGTTCGTCTTCAAGGCTCGATAGCTCGCATCGAGGGTCGCGTCTGGTCCCCCGCAGCGGGGGCCCACCCGTGCTTCCCAGGAGGGGCAGCCGGCGGGCACGCGTCAGCTCCGTCGATGCGACTCGACCTCAGAACGTTACGGGTTACCTGGGCATGCGGTCAAACGGAGCGGACGCCGCCGTTTCGGCGGACGACGACCATCCGATCGACTCACCTGCGGCTATAGGACGACTTGCCGCCCGGCGAGAAGAAACAAGGTATCCACAGCTGATTCCGCTGTCTTCGGTCCATGGGCTCGTGCTCTTGGAGGAGGAGGCTGAGAGGTGTGGAGAAGGCCGGGTGTGTTGCGGGGCGGGCAGGCAGCGGTTAGGGTCTCTCCGGCGAGCCGACGCTCCTTCTTGAGCATCCGATGTCGGCGTTCATCGTTCGAGACTCCGTTCCAGGACCACCCCCAGTCACTGCTCCCGTCAATGGCCGTCGAGCCGACGGGGAGCATCCGATCTCAGCTGTCCGAGCCCGCGCCGTGGGCTTTGCACAGGGCTCCATGCTCATACACAGCATGTGGACAACTCTGTGGACAACTCGTGAGAGAGTAAGTCTTCCGCGTCGCGGCCGTGCCCACCGAGGCGGGTCGCAACCCGTGGGAGAGCTGGGCAGTCAGGTACTCCGTTCAGCGGAGTCGTGGGGAGGGGAACCTTGCGCATGGACGGTCAGGATCTCGGATCGGTCTGGGCCCGCACCCTCACTGCACTGGCTGAGAGCGACCTGTCTCCTAGCTACCGCGCATGGTTGCCGATGGTCCGTCCACTGGCTCTCGTAGAGGGCACCGCGCTTCTCGCGGCGCCGAATGAGTTCGCCAAGGACGCGCTGGAAACGCGGCTGCGGAACCTGATTACGCAGGCGCTTTCGCATGAGCTGGGCCGGGAGATCCGCGTCGCGGTGACCGTCCAGCCGGAGCCACCCGGCGGAGCAGGGCCCGGCCCTGGGGGCGCGCGCGCGGGCGGGAACGAGCCGCTTGCTGCGCCGGTGCACGAAGCTGCACCTTCTTATAGCGACCGGTCTCATGAGGACCACGATCGGGACCGCTCCTACACCGACCAGCCGTACGGTGACCGGCCCTATCCAGAGCAGCCGTACAACGATCAGGGGTACAGGCAGCAGTCGGGAGTTACCCACAACCCCGGGTCCGCCGGTGGATATCCACAGGCGGACGAGGATCGTGGATGGCCTCAGCGGGACGCCGAGCATGGCGGTGCCTATCCGCCCGCGCCACGTCCGCCCGCGTACGGCGGGGGGCGTGGCGCACCGTTCGACGGGCGTGGCGGCCAGGGATACCCGGGCGGTCGCGGACGTCCGCCCGGAGGTGGAGGTCCGGAAGGCTACGGCGGTTCCGAGGGCTACGGCGGTTCGGAAGGCTACGGCGGTTCGGAAGGCTACGGCGGGCCGGAGAACTACGGGAACGGCCCAGAGAGCTACGGCCCGGGGCCAGAGGGCTACGGGGGCGAGCTTCCAGGGCGCCCCCCACACGCCCCTTCGCATCTGAACGACCGGACGCTCGGCCCACTCCGGCCAGCCGGACGAGTCGAGCAGCCACCGCAGGGGTCGGAGACCCAGTTGGGCGGTGGAGAGCCGCCACTTGGCCTCGGGGAAGCCCCGTACAAGAGCGCGGGACCCGCGGATCAGTATCGCGCAGAGGAGTCGTATCGGGGAGAGGGCGGCTACCGGGACGAGGAAGCCGGCGATCCACGCGGCCCAGGCCCAGGCCCTGGGCCCGGTGGCGGATCCGGCGGAAGCGGGCCTCTACCGGGTGGCAGTGGTCCAGGCTCGGTCGGCAGTGCTCCCGGTGGGCCTGGCGGGGGCTCCGGCGCCTCCGGCGGAGGGCAGGGGGCTGGGGCGTCCGAGCACGCGCGTCTCAATCCGAAGTACACGTTCGAGACGTTCGTCATCGGTTCGTCGAACCGGTTCGCGCACGCCGCCGCCGTCGCGGTCGCGGAGCAGCCGGCCAAGGCGTACAACCCGCTGTTCATCTACGGGGACTCCGGTCTCGGCAAGACGCACCTCCTCCACGCGATCGGGCATTACGCGCAGAGCCTCTTCAATGGCGCACGTGTCCGTTATGTGAGCTCTGAAGAGTTCACGAACGACTTCATCAACTCGATCCGGGATGGAAAAGCGGACGGTTTCCGACGCCGCTACCGGGATGTGGACATCCTCCTCGTCGACGACATCCAGTTTCTGGAGGGCAAGGAGCAGACGCAGGAGGAGTTCTTCCACACCTTCAACACGCTCCACAACGCGAGCAAGCAGATCGTGATCTCCAGCGATCGTCCGCCCAAGGAGCTGGTGACGCTGGAGGACCGGCTCCGCAACCGATTCGAGTGGGGACTGACGACCGACGTGCAGCCGCCCGAGTTGGAGACGCGCATCGCGATCCTGCAGAAGAAGGCCCGCCAGGAGGGGCTGGCCGCGCCACCCGACGTGCTGGAGTTCATCGCCTCGCAGATCGCGACGAACATCCGCGAGCTGGAGGGCGCGCTGATCCGGGTGACCGCGTTCGCGAGCCTGAACCGGCAGTCGGTGGACATGAAGCTGGCGGAAATCGTCCTGAAGGACCTCATCCCCAACGACTCCGGCCCGGAGATCACCGCTGCGATGATCATGGCGCAGACGGTCGAGTACTTCGGGACGACGATCGAGGACCTATGCGGGCCCTCGCGGTCGCGGATGCTGGTGACCGCCCGGCAGATCGCGATGTACCTGTGCCGGGAGCTGACGGAGCTGTCCCTCCCCAAGATCGGCCAGCAGTTCGGAGGGCGCGACCACACGACGGTCATGCACGCCGAACGGAAGATCCGATCGCTGATGGCCGAGCGCCGCGCCATCTACAACCAGGTGACGGAGCTGACGGGACGCATCAAGCACCAGGCCCGTAAACGCTGACGCCCTACTCGGGGCGAAGCGCCGACGGGGCGTCGACGGTTCCCCACATGGTTGTGGAAGGCTCACGGGCACCTGTCCGACGGGTGTGGAAAGCTCGCAGTGGCCATGCAGCGGCTGTGGACGACCCGCGGGAGCCGAGACCGACCTCGCTCCACCTCGTTTCGCCCGTCAAAAGCAGGAGGAATACCGGAAAACGCGACGGACCGCGGGGGGCACAATTCACAGCCTGGGGATAACTCTGGGGATCCCCGTGGATAAGCCAGGGGAAAACCTGCGGACAACCTGAGGACGACTCGTGGACGGATTGTGGAACGACTGGGGACGGCCACCCGGCATCATGGGGACGAACTCGTGGACAGCCTGGGGACTTCCTGGGGACGGCCTGGGGACGAGTTCGACGATCTTCCGTCATTGTCGCCGGGCCCCCCACCGGGCGGGGAGAACCTGCGGAGAACTCGTGGACAACCGGGGGAAGACATGAGGATGACGTGTGGGGACAGATTCGTCGTCCTCAGGCGGCGTCGCGCCGTCCACCGGCCATGCACACCCCCCGTGGACAGAGATTCGCGCCCTCACCTGGGACGATGCGTGATATCCACACTATCCACGGCCCCTATGACTAGTACTGCACTAGTTCTCTACCTAAGAAAAGATCCATCTCAAGTCAGGGCCTGGGGACAACGTGCCCCGGGTGCGCCGATCAAGATTTCTCCACCTCACCCTTGTCCGAAACCTGCAGGAGGCGGGTCCCCTTGAAGTTCCGCATCGACAGAGACGCCCTGGCCGACGCCGTCGCCTGGACGGCGCGCACGCTCCCGGTCCGGCCCCCGGTCCCGGTGCTCGCGGGCATGCACATCGTCGCCGGGGGTGGAGAACACAGCGACCGGCTGAAGCTCTCTGCGTTCGACTACGAGGTCTCCGCCCAGGTGTCCACCGACATCGACGTGGAGGAGGCGGGCACCGCACTCGTGTCCGGCCGCCTGCTCGCCGAGATCTCGCGCAGCCTTCCTCCCCACCCCGTGGAGGTGACGACGGACGGGGCGAAGGTGATGCTCCGTTGCGGCAGCGCGAAGTTCACACTTCTCACCATGCCTGTGGAGGACTACCCGACCCTGCCGGAGATGCCGCCGGCCGCGGGCGCGGTGGGCAGTGACGAGTTCGCGGCGGCGGTCGCGCAGGTCGCCATCGCCGCCGGCAAGGACGACACCATCCCCATGCTGACCGGCGTGCGTGTGGAGATCGAGGGCGAGACCGTCACGCTCGCGTCCACCGACCGCTACCGGCTGGCCGTCCGGGAACTGCACTGGAAGCCGGAACGTCCGGACTTCTCCGCCGTCGCGCTCGTCCCGGCCAAGACGCTGGCCGACACCGCCAAGTCGCTGACGTCGGGCGCCGAGGTCTCGATCGCGCTGGGCGGGACGGGCGGCACCGGGGAGGGCATGATCGGTTTCGAGGGCGGCGGCCGCCGGACGACCTCGCGGCTGCTGGACGGCGACTTCGTCAAGTACCGGTCGCTGCTGCCGAGCGAGTACGCGGGCCTGGCCGAGATCCAGACCGCCCCGTTCATCGAGGCCGTCAAGCGCGTGTCCCTCGTCGCCGAGCGGAACACCCCCGTGCGGCTCTCATTCAGCCAGGGCGAGGTCGTCCTGGAGGCCGGGACCGGGGACGAGGCACAGGCCGTGGAGGCCCTGGAGGCGACGCTGGAGGGCGAGGACATCGACATCGCCTTCAACCCCGGGTTCCTGCTCGACGGGCTCTCGGCGATCGGCTCGGACGTCGCCCGGCTGTCCTTCACCACCCCGACCAAGCCCGCTGTCCTCACCGGCAAGCGCCCGCAGGAGGGGGAGAACCCGAACTACCGTTATCTGATCATGCCTGTGCGGTTGTCTGGGTAAGGACCGTCCCTGGGGCATACAAGGGGACGACCGTCCCGCGGGGGAGCCGCCCCCGCGGGCGCCCGCGCGACGGGAGATGGGACCCGGCGCACGGGCGGCAGGGCTACGCAGGGGAGTGTGCAATGGAGCTTGGGATCATCGGCCTGGGCAAGATGGGCGGCAACATGGCCGAGCGGCTGCGCCGGGGCGGCCACACGGTCGTCGGCTATGACCGCGATCCCGATGTCAGCGATGTCGCCTCGCTGGAGGAGCTCGTCGAACGGCTGTCCCCGCCGCGCGTGGTGTGGGTGATGGTGCCCGCAGGGAAGCCCACGCAGGACACCATCGACAAGCTGGGGGAGATCCTCCAACCGGGAGACCTCGTCGTGGACGGCGGTAATTCACACTATGTGGATGACCGGAAGCACGGTGAGGAACTGGCCGCCGCCGGCATCGGCTTCGTCGACTGCGGTGTCAGCGGCGGCGTGTGGGGCCTGCAGAACGGCTACGCCCTCATGGTCGGCGGTGACGAGGACAACGTGAAGCGGCTGATGCCGATCTTCGAGACCCTCAAGCCCGAGGGCGAGTTCGGGTTCGTCCACTCCGGCAAGGTCGGTGCCGGCCACTTCGTGAAGATGGTCCACAACGGCATCGAGTACGCGATGATGCAGGCGTTCGGCGAGGGGTACGAGCTGATCGAGGCCAGCGACATCGTCACGAACGTGCCGGAGACCTTCCACAGCTGGCAGGAGGGAACGGTCATCCGGTCCTGGTTGCTGGATCTGTTGAACCGATCGCTGGCCGACGATCCAGAGCTTGACGACCTTCGTGGATACGCCAACGACTCGGGTGAGGGCCGCTGGACCGTCCAGGCGGCCGTCGACCACGGTGTCCCGCTGCCGGCGATCACCGCGTCCCTCTTCGCCCGCTTCGCGTCCCGCCAGGACGACTCGCCCACGATGAGGGTGGTCGCCGCGCTCCGCAACCAGTTCGGCGGCCACGCGGTCGAGTCCGCGAAGGGCGCCGACTCCCCCGGAGCCGACGTGACGCCTCCTCCTCTCTGACTCGACCCGACCTGACCAGACCAGACCCTCGGCCTGACCCGGTCTGACCCGACCGAACCCGGTCTGATCGGTCTGATCCCGAGAGTTATCCACAGGCGTGGATGAGTTATCCCCCTGCCCGCCAGAGCGTCCGGCGTTGATGGCGAAGGCCGGTCGTGCGGGCGGGGGGTGTGTGGGACGACAGAGTGGCGGGAGGCTCTACGCTCGTGTTTCGTGCACGTCGCCCATCTCTCCCTCCAGGACTACCGCTCGTACGCCACTGCCGAGGTCGCGATCGAGCCGGGGGTGACCGCGTTCGTGGGCCCCAACGGGCAGGGCAAGACGAACCTGGTCGAGGCCATCGGCTACGTCGCCACGCATGGGAGCCACCGGGCGGCCACTGACGCGCCTCTCGTCCGGTACGGCGCGCCGCGTGCGATCGTCCGGGCCGGAGTGGTGAAGGACGACCGCAAGGCTCTGATCGAGCTTGAGATCAACCCCGGGAAGGCGAACCGGGCCCGGCTCAACCGCTCCCCTATCCCCAGGCCGCGCGAGATCCTGGGGATGCTGCGGACCGTCCTGTTCGCCCCGGAAGACCTCACACTGGTGAAGGGCGATCCGGGGGAGCGACGGCGGTTCATGGACGAACTGCTGACGGCGCGCGCCCCGCGTTTCGCAGGCGTGAGGTCCGACTACGATCGCGTTCTCAAGCAGCGCAACGCCCTGCTGAAGTCAGCGGCGGCACACAGGCGCTCCCCCGGTCCCGAAGTCCTTGCCACGCTGGACGTGTGGGACTCCCACCTTGCCCGTACGGGCTCCGAGTTGCTGGCCGCACGCTTGGATCTGGTGGCGGCGCTCCGTCCTCTTGTCGCGCGCGCGTATGCGGCCCTTGCGCCCGCCAGTAGCGCTGTGGACCTTCACTACAGAAGCTCCTTGAGCGATAAAGAGTTGTCCACAGACCGTGGACAACTGGCCGAGCAGATGCTCGCGGCTGTGGCCGAATCCCGTAAGCAGGAACTTGAGCGTGGCGTCAGCCTTGTGGGTCCACACCGGGACGAGCTCGTCTTGCGGCTGGGGGAGTTGCCCGCTCGCGGCTATGCCAGCCATGGCGAGTCGTGGTCGTTCGCGCTCGGACTCCGGCTCGGCGCGTTCGACCTGCTCCGCGCGGACGGTGACGACCCCGTCCTGATCTTGGACGATGTGTTCGCCGAGCTGGACGTCGGCCGCCGCAGCCGTCTCGCGGAGATGGTCGTGCCGGCCGAGCAGGTGCTGATCACGGCGGCCGTTCCGGCGGATGTTCCGGCGGAACTGACCGGGGGCTCGTATACCGTCTCGGACGGTCAGGTCGTTCGCGACTGAGCCGGTCCCCGCCTGGGAGGAGAGGGCACAATGCCGGACGATCCACAGGATGTGCATAACTCCCCCGAACCCAGGGATCCCGGCGACCAAACCGGCCCCCCGAACCCCGAGACCCCTGCGACCTCGGCAGAAGAACCAGGGACGACACCGGCCAAGTCGGGGATCGAACTGGCCCGCGAAGCGCTCGCTCAGGCGAAGGCGGACGCGCTCAAGCGCGGCACACTCCCCGGGCAGAGCGGTAAGCGCAAGCAGACGAAACTCGTCCGTGTCCCGCAGCCCGGACGTGGGGGCGATCCCAAGCTGTTCAGTACCGCGATCCGTGAACTCCTGGCCGCGCGTGGGTGGGAGCAGCGAGCGGCCGTGGGGGGCGTGTTCGGGAACTGGGCGGGGATCGTCGGCCCCGAACTCGCCGAGCACACCCGTCCGGAACACTTCGAGGAAGGCGTGCTGACCGTCGCGGCCGATTCCACTACCTGGGCGACGCAGTTGCGTCTCCTGTCGTCCACGCTCGTCCGGCGCCTGAACGAGGAACTTGGTCACGGCACCGTCAGCAGGGTCAAGGTGATCGGTCCCTCTTCTGGACCACGCCGTAAGGGTGCCTGGCGTGTCCGCTGAGCCCGCGGATGGCTCCGCTCGGCTTTGGCTGACACGCCGTCCGGAACGACTTGGCAGAGCCGAAACGTTGTTGCTCGGTGTGACGGGATGTCAGTGGCAGGTGGGAACATCTGTTCGGGACACCAGGTGACGAGTTCAGCAGCGAGCGCGCCGTAGGCTAGAGAACCCCCCTGGGGCTATGGGGGGATGTATCTCCAGGTCCGTTAAGCCGCCACACGCGCACACAGAGCCCGTGAGTGCCACTTTTCGCCGCGTGACCCGGTAGAATGTTTGTGGGTTCAGGATGCTGCGCCGCCATGGGTCGCCCAGGGCTCTACCGCACACGTACAGAGCACGAGGGCGCCCCTATGTGTGTTACGGGGCACACCGCGCTCCCTCGGGCGCGGGGCGGCCGTCATCCCCGGCAGGAGGATCTCCTTTGGCGTACGACGCTAGTTCGATCACTGTTCTTGAAGGGCTTGAGGCCGTTCGCAAGCGCCCGGGCATGTACATCGGGTCGACCGGTGAGCGTGGCCTCCACCACCTCGTCTACGAGATCGTGGACAACGCGGTGGACGAGGCCCTGGCCGGCTACGCCGACGACATCGTGGTGACGCTGATGGCGGACGGCGGTGTCAGCGTGCTCGACAACGGCCGCGGCATCCCGGTGGGCGAGCACCCTGTGGAGAAGCGGCCCGCCATCGAGCTGGTGCTGACCACTTTGCACGCGGGCGGCAAGTTCGACGGCAAGTCCTACGCCGTGTCCGGTGGCCTGCACGGTGTCGGCTCCGCGGTGGTGAACGCGCTATCCACCCGGCTGGAGGCCGAGGTACGGGTCGACGGTCACGTGTGGCGCCAGTCGTACACCTGGCAGGGGCCCGAGACGGAGTTGCGCAAGGGTGAGGAGACCAGCGAGACCGGTACCCGCATCACCTTCTGGCCCGACCCCGACATCTTTGAGACCCTTGAGTGGAACTTCGAGACCCTCTCCCGGCGCATGCAGGAGATGGCGTTCCTCAACCGTGGTTTGTCGATCACGCTGCAGGACGAGCGCCCTGAGCACAGCGCCGACGAGGAAGACGGCTCCCCGCATGTGGTGAAGTACCACTACGAGGGCGGCATCGAAGACTTCGTCCGCTACATCAACGCGCGCAAGGACGCCGCGCACGAGTCGGTGATCTACTTCGGCGACGACACCGACGGCATGTCGGTGGAGATCGCCATGCAGTGGAACTCGTCCTACGCCGAGTCCGTCCACACCTTCGCCAACACGATCAACACGGCGGAGGGCGGCACCCACGAGGAGGGGTTCCGCGCGGCGCTGACCACGATCGTCAACCGCTACGCCCGCGACAAGGGGCTGCTGCGCGACAAGGACGACAACCTCACCGGCGAGGACGTCCGCGAGGGTCTCACCGCGATCATCTCGATCAAGCTGGCCGATCCGCAGTTCGAAGGCCAGACCAAGACCAAGCTCGGCAACACCGAGGCCAAGTCGTTCGTGCAGAAGGCGTGCAACGAGCACCTGCGCGACTGGTTCGAGGAGAACCCCGGCGAGGCCAAGGAGATCATCAACAAGGCGTCGCAGGCGGCGCGGGCCCGGGTGGCGGCGCGGCAGGCCCGCGACCTGACCCGGCGCAAGAGCCTGCTGGAGTCGACGTCCCTGCCGGGCAAGCTGTCGGACTGCCAGTCCACCGACCCGTCCAGGTCAGAGCTGTACATCGTCGAGGGCGACTCGGCGGGCGGCTCGGCCAAGGGCGGCCGGGACCCGCACTTCCAGGCGATCCTTCCGATCCGCGGCAAGATCCTGAACGTGGAGAAGGCCAGGATCGACAAGATCCTGAAGAACAACGAGGTGCAGGCGATCATCACCGCCCTCGGCACCGGCGTGCACGATGAGTTCGATCTCGCCCGGCTGCGCTATCACAAGATCATCCTGATGTCGGACGCGGACGTCGACGGCCACCACATCAACACGCTGCTGCTGACCCTGCTGTTCCGGTTCATGAAGCCGCTGATCGAGGCCGGGCACGTCTACCTGTCCCAGCCCCCGCTCTACAAGATCAAGTGGGACGCGCGGGGCTCGGAGGCCGACTACGCCTACTCCGACGCGGAGCGGGACGCGATCATCGAGGCGGGCATCGCGGCCGGCAAGCGCGACCCCCGTCCCCGCGACCTCATCCAGCGCTTCAAGGGTCTCGGCGAGATGAACGCCAACGAGCTGTGGGACACCACGATGGACCCCGACAACCGGGTCCTGCTGCAGGTGCAGCTCGACGACGCCGCTCAGGCGGACGAACTGTTCAGTGTGCTCATGGGCGAGGAGGTCGAACCCCGCCGGGAGTTCATCCAGCGCAACGCCAAGGACGTGCGCTTCCTCGACATCTGAGGTACGGGCCCGGGCCGGCCGTGGGGCGCCCGGGCGCGGGGCCGGGCACGGGGCCCGGGTCCCGTCGGCCTGACTCCCGCAGGCGACCGTACTTCCTTCCCATCAAGCAGAAGAGGTCTTGAGAGTGACGGACGTGACCACAGAGGGTGGACACCCGGGCGAGCGGATCGAACCGGTCGACATCCAGGTCGAGATGCAGAAGAGCTATCTCGACTACGCGATGTCGGTCATCGTCGCGCGCGCGCTGCCCGAGGTTCGCGACGGCCTCAAGCCGGTGCACCGCCGCGTCCTGTACGCGATGTACGACGGCGGGTACCGGCCCGACCGCGGGTACTTCAAGTGCGCGCGCGTCGTCGGCGACGTCATGGGGAACTACCACCCGCACGGCGACTCCGCGATCTACGACGCCCTCGTCCGGCTGGCGCAGCCCTGGTCCATGCGCTACCCGCTCGTGGACGGCAACGGGAACTTCGGTTCGCGGGGCAACGACCCGGCCGCCGCCATGCGGTACACCGAGTGCCGCATGGCGCCCCTGGCGATGGAGCTGCTCCGCGACATCGACAAGGAGACCGTCGACTTCTCCCCCAACTACGACGGCCGCTCGCAGGAGCCCGACGTCCTCCCGTCGCGCTACCCCAACCTGCTGGTGAACGGCTCGGCCGGCATCGCCGTCGGCATGGCCACCAACATCCCGCCGCACAACCTGCGCGAGGTCGCCGAGGGCGTCCAGTGGTTCCTGGCGAACTACGGCGCGTCCGACGAGGAACTCCTCGAAGCGCTGATCGAGCGTGTCAAGGGGCCCGACTTCCCGACCGCCGGCCTCATCGTCGGGCGCAAGGGCATCGAGGAGGCGTACCGGACGGGCCGCGGCTCCATCACCATGCGGGCCGTCGTCGAGGTCGAGGAGATCCAGGGCCGCACCTGCCTCGTCGTCACCGAGCTGCCGTACCAGGTCAACCCCGACAACCTCGCCCTCAAGATCGCTGAACTGGTCAAGGACGGCAAGCTCGACGGCGTCGCCGACGTCCGCGACGAGACGTCCGGACGGACCGGCCAGCGACTGGTGATCGTCCTCAAGCGGGACGCCGTCGCCAAGGTCGTCTTGAACAACCTGTACAAGCACACCCAGCTCCAGGAGACGTTCGGCGCGAACATGCTCGCGCTGGTCGACGGCGTGCCGCGCACCCTGCGCATCGACCAGTTCGTCCGGTACTGGGTCGCGCACCAGATCGACGTCATCGTCCGCCGCACCCGGTTCCTGCTCCGCAAGGCCGAGGAGCGCGCCCACATCCTGCGCGCCCTGCTCAAGGCGCTGGACCGCATCGACGAGGTCATCGCGCTCATCCGGCGGTCGCCGTCCGCCCAGGAGGCGCAGCGGGGCCTGATGAGCCTGCTGGAGATCGACGAGATCCAGGCGCAGGCCATCCTCGACATGCAGCTGCGCAAGCTCGCCGCCCTGGAGCGGCAGCAGATCACAGACGAGTACGACAAGCTCATGGCGGAGATCGCCGACTACAACGACATCCTCGGCTCGCCTGAGCGGCAGCGCCGGATCGTCGGCGATGAGCTCGCCCCGATCGTCGAGAAGTACGGCGACGACCGGCGCACCGAGATCATCCCGTTCGACGGCGATGTGTCGTACGAGGACCTCATCGCCGAAGAGGACGTCGTCGTCACCATCACCCGCGGCGGCTACGCCAAGCGCACCAGGACGGACCTGTACCGCGCGCAGCGCCGCGGTGGCAAGGGGATCCGCGGTGCGCAGCTCAAGCAGGACGACATCGTCGACCAGTTCTTCGTCACCACGACGCACCACTGGATCCTGTTCTTCACCAACAAGGGCCGCGTGTACCGCGCCAAGGCGTACGAGTTGCCGGACGCGGGCCGCGACTCGCGTGGCCAGCACGTCGCCAACCTGCTGGCCTTCCAGCCGGACGAGCACATCGCCCAGGTCATGGACCTGCGCGACTACGAGGTCGCGCCGTACCTCGTCCTCGCCACCAAGCGCGGGCGCGTCAAGAAGACCGCGCTGCGCGACTTCGACTCGCCGCGCACCGGCGGGATCATCGCGATCAACCTGGTCGATGACGACGAGGTCATCGCGGCCCGTCTCGTCTCGTCCGAGGACGACCTGCTGATGGTCTCCACCGGCGCGCAGGCCATCCGCTTCCGCGCCGACGACGAATCGCTCCGCCCGATGGGGCGCGCCACGTCCGGTGTCATCGGCATGCGGTTCGAGGAAGACCAGGAAGTGCTCAACATGCTGGTCGTGCAGGATTCGTCACAGAATGTCCTGATTGCCACGGAGGGTGGCTATGCCAAGCGCACGGCCGCTGACCAGTACCCCCGCCAGGGTCGTGGGGGTAAGGGGGTCCTCACCGCTAAGATCGTGCAGACTCGCGGCAGGTTGGTAGGGGCCCTGATGGTCGGCCAGGACGACGAGGTGTTCGCGATGACGTCCAACGGGGGGGTCATCCGCACCACTGCAGCGGAGATCAAGCAGTCGGGCAGGCAGACCATGGGCGTTCGCCTGATGAATCTCGCCGACGGGGACAGCGTGGTCGCCATCGCGAGGAACGTAGAGTCCATGGTGGACGCAGAGGACGCAGACGCCGAGGGCGAGGGGAGCGACGTTGAGTGATGCCGCGCCCAACCTCGTCACCGAGCCGGTAGGCCAGGAGGACACGTGAGCACGGAGCCCGGCAAAAGCAAAGGCGGGTCCGGCGCAGGCCGGAAGGGACCCGCCGGGCGATCCGGCGGCAAACCAGGTAAGACCGTCGCCGCCGCTTCCGCCAAGCCAGGCCGGGACGAGGCGACCGTCGACATCACCTCCGCGGACGAGACCAGGACCGACCTCGCCAAGGTCGGGGAGGAGTCCGAGACGGACGCCGACGCGCCCGAGATCGCCCCGGTCGAGGACACCGTCGAGCCTCCCTCCGACTCGAAACCGTCGTCGGAGGTACCGGCTCCCTCGGCTGCTCCGGGCTCGTCGGGCTCCACGGAGGTCCTGGGCGCCGGAGGGGCAGACGACTCCATCGCGCCGGTCAGCCCGTCGAGTCCACCGGCCGCCTCGGCGTCCGGTGACGCCTCGAAGGGCACCTCGGGAACGTCGAGCACTCCCGGCTCCCGCTCGTCCGGCTCCTTCGCCACGTCCTCAAGCTCCCCAAGCTCCTCTGGCTCTTCGCGTTCATCCGGCTCCGCCGGAACACCTGGTTCGTCCAGCTCCTCCTCAGGCTCCGCAAACCCGTCCAGCCCGTCCAGTTCCCCGGGCCCGTCCGGTCTGCCGGCCTCGTCCAGTTCCCCGGGCTCCTCTGGCCTGCCGGCCTCACCCGGCTCGTCTGGCTCGTCCCCAGGCTCCTCGACGCCGTCCACAGGCTCGCCTGTCCCCTCCCGGGGCCCGTCGGGCTGGACGAAGCCCTCCGAGCCGTCCGGCTCGGTGTCCAGGGACCGCACCGAGAAGCGGAGCAGGCCGTTCGGCCGTCGCGACACGTCCGCGGCGGGCCCGGCCTCCGGCAACTCCTCGGGATCGGCGAAGTCCAGGGTTTCGAGCTTTGCCGGAACTGTCCTGAAGGACCGTCCCGCCCCTGCGACGACCCCCGTGAACACATCCGGCGACAAGACCCCCGCGAACGCCAAGCCGGCGCGCAAGGCGCAGCTCCAACTGGCCAGGCTCGAACCGTGGTCGGTGATGAAGTTCAGCTTCGTGATGTCGGTGGTCTGCTTCGTCGTCCTGCTGGTCGCCGTCACCGTCCTGTACATGATCCTTGCCGGCCTCGGCGTGTTCGACGCGATCAGCGACACGATCAACAGCCTCACCAAGCAGCAGGGGGAGACCACCGGCGGCGTCGACGCCGGCAGCTGGTTCTCGTTCTTCCGCGTCTTCGGCTACACGGTCCTGGTGGGCGCGCTGAACGTCCTGCTCATCACCGCTCTTTCGACGGTCGGCTCCGTCATCTACAACCTGGCTGCCGATCTCGTGGGCGGCGTCGAGGTCACGCTCAAGGAGGCCGAGTAGCGCCTCCCCGCACTGTCCCTCGCCGCCGTCCGGGGACGCTCCCGGGCCGGCGGTGCTGACCAGTGGATCCTTGTCGTGAACGCATGTCGCAGCCGCCCTAATCGATTTCCGGTTGCCGCACCAGATGGGGTAATCTCTCGTTGCGTCGCCAGGGCGGCAGTACGGGCCTATAGCTCAGTCGGTTAGAGCGCATCCCTGATAAGGATGAGGCCGGAGGTTCAAGTCCTCCTAGGCCCACCCAGCTCAGAGCCCTCATCGGATCACCGATGGGGGCTTTGTTCATGTTTTTCCAGAGCATCGTGAACCATCGGTCGTTGTAGTCACCGGTCTTTCCGCTTTCGCACCAGCCCCTGTCCCACTCGGACGCTGCGCTTCGAACGGTTCTGGATCTCGCTGCGTCCGCCCGTCCGTCCCCCCCGGGTCATCTGTATCGCCAGTGCGTGCGGTGCTGACGTGCGGGAGAAGCGCACCGATCCTTGTCCGGCCGGTCACGAACCGAACCCGAGCCGTGGACAACGGACGACGTTCGGCCACGGTCAAAACTCGTCGTGCCCGAACGGACGACGTTCGGCCATGGCCGGAGGTCGTCATGCCCGGCGGACCGGGCCATCGGATGTGGGCCGGCCCGGTGACGAGCCCACGTCCGGGGCCGGTCGCGTCGGCTGCGGCTCATCGTCGCTACGTTGGTGACGATCGGCTACGTCGTCGCCGCGACTTCCGCCCTACCTCCACGACGTCGATCCCGCGATCTCGGCGTCACCGTGCAGCGTCGGTGTGGGCTGTGGATGACGGTGGAAGGATCGGCCATCCTGGGGACCACCCTGCGGACAAGGTGGGGACGAGGTGGGGACGAGGCTTTCCCCAAGGCTGTGCAGTTCGTTGTCCACAGGCTGTGGATGGGTGAAGTCGAACTCCAAAACTGTCTTCCCGACCAGCGTTAATGGGTGTTCTCCCTGGAGAGCGCGATGAAGGCGATCAGTGGACAACGACGGGACGCCTTTCGCTCACAGCTGGGGACGAGAGTTATCCACAGGCTTGGGACGGACGGGTTATTCGACCGCGGTTCATGCCACTCATCGCACTGCGTCAGCCGATGATCATGGACTGGATCAAACTCCGAGGCGTTCCCGACCCGCGTTTCCCTTGAGGATCTGGTACGACGCCGTCTTCTCGCCCTCACAGCTCTCACGACCACCGTGCTGCGGCCGCGCTCGCCGGTACCCACTCCGCCCAAGCGGTGGGCGGGGTTGGCAAGGGCCGGGTGCGACTCAATGCGTTCGCGCATGCGTCGCTGCCGCCGCAGTTCTCGGCCCAGCGCGTCGCAGCATCGAGCTGGACGTCTTTCCCGGGCCGATCACGACTGCGGCACCTCATGTTCCACGCTGAGCACGTGCCTACAGCAGGCCCGTGCCTGGTCGGATACTCATCGCGGGCACGTGCCGCTTCCGATGCTGCTCGGAGTTCAAGTCCGCCGATCCCGCCATGGAGAAGCTCGGTGGACCGCGGAGCCCGTGCTGGGATGATCCGCTGATGGAAGTTGGACGCCGAGATCCGTGCCGCGATCGGCGACGGCAAGATCCTCAAGCCGGACGACCTTCCCCGTGATCGGCATGGCGGCCCGCTGTGGCCGCGACTATGTCGCCCAACTGCCCGGAACCGATCCGGCACGGTGCAATCCTGTGAACGCATCTCGGTCCTGCCGCTCAACCAACCTGAAGGGTGAGAAAGCGGTGGCCTGTTCGATCGCCACTATGCCTTTATCCACAATCTGTGGATAGCGCTAGGGTGGGCCCCACCCTAGTGATCACCAGGCCGCGAGACGGTGGGATCAAGGATATGGATCTCCCCACGTCCGGAACCCGCACGATAAAGATCATTATGGGACGCTCGTCGCCGCGGCTCTGATCGCCGGAATGACCCACGCCTCATGCCTCATCGTCCCGTCCGGTGGCCGCTGGACGGGTGAACGACGCGTCCCCGTCCGCGGAAAGGTGGACGGTCGCCTGGGGGTGGCCGCGCAGGCGCCGATAGCGGGAGACGAGGACTCGGGGCCGAACTGGTCGCAGCAGGGGTTCGCCGATCAATCGCTACGGCAGGTGTGGCTTGACCGTCCCGCCTGATCGACCCGTCGGCTCTACCCGAGTGATAATTCAAATTTGACTACCCATGTACAGCGGCCTACTCTGGGGGCGTGGGAGAGACGACGATTCCGATCTTTCCGTGCCGCTCGATCGACGAGACCTGGGAGTTCTACCGGGCGCTGGGTTTTGAGCAGGCCAGCCGGCAGACCCGTCCGAACCCGTATCTCTCGATCCGCCGCGGAACCATCGAGCTGCAGTTCTACGGCTGGAAGAAACACGACCCGGCCGCGTCCATGCACATGTGCTACATCATGACCACCGACGTCGACACGCTCTACGAATCATTCCGTAGTGGTCTGAAGGAGGCTCTGGGACGAGTCCCGACGCGCGGCCTGCCCAGGGTGAGTGTCCTGAAGGACATGTCATACGGGGTGCGGCAGTTCCTCGTCACCGACCCCGATGGTGTTCAGCTCCGCATCGGTCAACCGATCGCTAATGGCGAGTTGCCGATTCAAAGGAACCAGTCGCCAGAACCCTCCACATGGCAACACTCCTGGGCTACTCGAAGGAAGACCACCGGGCGGCCGCGAGAATCCTCGATCATCTGCTCGCCTCCGACGAGCCGCTCACTCCATCAGACCGGTTGAGGGCCCTCGTCCTGCGCGCTGACATGGCCTGTCACCTGGAGGAATGGACACACGCACGCGACCTGGTCGCCCAGGCCCGCACTATCACCCTCCCTGACCCTGCCGAGATGAAAGACGAACTCCTCCGTTTGGAGGATCTGGCCGCCGGACTCGCCGAACCGCCTCCGTAGCCCACGCGATGTGGTGCAGGACGGGCGTGCTCGTCCGGCCTGCTCCGGATCGAGACGAGTGTGGCCTCAGGGGGGTGTCCCCGGCTCGCCTGCTCTCCAGTTCGGCGGCTGTCTCGGTGAAGCCTCCAGGCCGTCCGTTGACATGGCCGAGATGCGCACTGCTCTTGACTAGACAGAACTGTCTGTCTAGTGTCGGAGGATTGGTAGACAGACTTGTCTGTCTACCTCATCTCTCCGAGGAGTGACATGACGCGCACCCTGGTCGTCCTAGCCCACCCCGATCTCGACGCCTCGCGGGTCAACGCCGCGCTGGCCACCGGAATCCGTGATCTGCCGGACGTCACCGTCCATGACCTCTACGCCGCCTATGCGGACTTCCGCATCGATGTGCCGTACGAGCAACGACTGTTGACGGAGCACGATCGGGTGATCCTGCAGTTCCCCTTCTACTGGTACTCGGTCCCGCCGCTGCTGAAGAAGTGGCTGGACGAGGTCTTCGAGCGCGGTTGGGCCTACGGCTCGGGCGGCGACGCGCTCCACGGCAAGCGGCTGCGACTCGCCACCACAGTGGGAGGTGGCGAGAAGCTCTACCAGCCGGCCGGCCTCAACCGGTTCCCCGTGACCGACCTGCTGCTGCCATGGGACGCGACCGCGAATCTCACCGGCATGAGCTACGAGCCGCCGTTCATCGTGCACGGCGCCTCGTCCATCACCGATGAGGAACTCGCCGAGCAGGTACGCCTCTACCGCCGTTTGCTGACCGCCGCGAGCCTCAGGCCCGCGGCTCTGGTTTAGGAGGATCGACATGAAGATCGTCGTCATCGGCGCGACCGGCACCATCGGCACCGCGGTCGTGGGGCTGCTCGGAAAGATGCACGAGGTCGTCCAGGTCTCCCGGAAGGGCCCGGTACGCGTCGATCTGGCCGACCCGGCATCGATCGACGCACTGTTCACGACCGTCCGCGACATCAACGCGGTCGTGTGCTGCGCGGCGAGCGTGGCGCTCGCCCCACTGGACTCGGATACCGACGTCGCTGCCGGTCTGCAAGGCAAGCTCTTGGGGCAGGTACATCTTGTACGGCAGGCACTGAACCATCTCCGGGACGGTGGCTCGATCACGCTGACCAGCGGTGTCTTTGATCGTCCGATGCGTGGCGCCTCGTTCGGCGCGCTGACCAACGCGGGCCTGGAGGCGTTCGTGCGTGCCGCGGCGATCGAGATGCCGCGCGGACTCCGGGTGAACGTCGTCAGCCCCGGTTGGGTTGCGGAGACGCTGGACATCCTGGGCCGTGACGCCGCCGACGGTACGCCCGCCGCCGACGTCGCGCTCGCCTACGCCGAGGCGGTCGAAGGTAGTGCCCAAGGCCGGACTCTCAGCCCGAAGCGCACCTGAGTTGCCCGCGGTCAGCAGGGTGCTCCGCGGCTGACCAGACCGACAGGTCTGTCTGTACGATGGGCGGCAGCTGGGAGGAGCCGTCCGATGACCACGAAGACGCGCGAGCCGGCCCGCGACCGGATCATGCGGAGCGCGACCGACCTCTTCTACGCCCACGGCATCCGCGGCGTCGGCATCGATCGCATCATCGCGGAATCGGGCGTGGCGAAGGCGACCCTCTACGCGCACTTCCGATCCAAGGACGACCTGGTCCTGGCGTTCCTGCGGCAGGCCGACGAGAAGTGGCAGGCGATGCTGCGCGAGGCGGCGGCCGCCGTGGGAGACGATCCGCGCGAGCAGTTGGTAGGGCTGTACGACGCCGTCGAGATGGCAAGCGATGACCACGGCCGGTACCGGGGCTGCGCGTTCATCAACACGGCGGGCGAGTCGCTGCCCGGCACGCCCGTCCACGAGGCCACCGTCAAGCACAAGCGAGCCGTCCGTGACTGGGTGGGCGAGCTTGCCGCCGCCGCCGGTGCCCCTGATCCGGAGCTCCTGGCACGCCAGCTGACCATCCTCCTTGACGGCGTGATGTCGGCCGCGGCTGTGGAGCCGGTGCCGGAGATCGTCCCGGCCGCCCGCGAGGCGGCGCGCGCCATCGTGGACCGCTCCTTCTGATCCTTGCGCCCGAGCCGGCGCCCTCGCGGTGTGGCGCCGGTTGGTCGGCTCGTGCCCCTCCGCGATCAGCGCTTCTGTAGCTGTCCACAGGATGTGCCTGGGGATGCGCATGGGGATTTCCGGTGGGTCGAGCCGTCCACCGCCGCGGCGGGGTTGTGGAGGCGCACTGCCCACAGGGTGTGAACGGGCTGTGCACGGATGGGCGCAGTGAGGTGCATCGTTGCTGCTCAGAAGCTTTTCCACGACGTGGATAAGCGGACTCGATGACAGGGCGTGCCTGGGGAAGAATGGTGGACAGTGTTCTCGGGCGCGATACCCAGGCTGTGCACCGAAGTTATCCACAGGTTGTGGATCGTCTGCTCGGCCGCTCGACGGTGTGCGAGTGTGAGACCAGCAGGGGCCGAGCTGGTCGAAATCCCTGTTGCCTGGGGATTTCCGTGTGGATCCCCCTGCCTTCCCGCCTGCTCCTGGGGTCGGGCGGATGTGGGCAGGGTTGCCCCCAGCCTGTGGATAAGTGCGAAGGCTCTTTCGTCGCGGAGGTGTGCCCGGCGCCCGCTGACGGGCGCTGGAGGGTCCGAAAGGACGAGAACGGCCGGGAACCTCCAAGGGTGAGGATGAGGGAGGTGGTGTTTTCGGTTGGTCTGGACATGGCCAGTTCGGTGCGACTCAATGTCGGGATGAAGTCGAGTGCGTTCATCGCCGCGCCACGCCCGGGATGGACGGCCCGGCCCGCCTACGATGGGCCGGGTCTGGTGTGAGGGCCTTCGAGAGCGGGCCCGGAAGAGCTGTCGACCGGCCTCCGACCTGCGAACACCAGTTCGAATGCGTGCTAGGCTCGCGGACTTATGGGCCACCTTCTGAACGAGCCCGTCCTGGCCGAGCAGGACCCGACCGGACGGCTCACCGCGTACGAATGGCGTGGGTCGCGCTACGCCGTCGACGAGGTACTCAAGACCTACGGGTCGTCCCAGGACGGCCGGGTCTACCGGGTCCGCGTCACGGGCGCCGAGGGCGTGGCCGTCGCGGAGCTCGGTCGTGACGAGGACCGATGGCGGCTCCGGCACATCTTCTCCGCCTGATCGCCCCGCCGCGCACGGGGATCGGGCCCTCTGGACGCGGGTGGAGGGGATCCAGGGCGCGTCGCTCGACCTGCTGAACGCGCGTTTCGGACGGCAGCACTACGCGCCGCACACGCATGACGAGTTCGCCATCGGCGTGTGCGTCGACGGCCTGGAGACCATGCGGTACCGCGGCGAGAGGCTGTACTCCGCCGCAGGCAGTGTCGTCGTGATCGAGCCCGGAGAGGCACATACGGGTGGGCCGGCGGGCCCGGATGGCTTCGCCTACGTCGCGTTGTATCCGAGCATTGAGCTGCTGGGCGGGATTTCGGGATCGACGGAGGCACACTTCCGTCACCCCGTCATCGAGGACCCGCGCCTGGGTGCGGCGCTCCGGCTGGCCCATGACGCGCTGCGGCTCGGCAAGGATCCCTTGGAAGGCGAGAACCGGCTGCTCGGGGTGCTCGGCACCCTCGTCCGGCGGCATGCCGTGAAGGGTTCGCGCCCCGCCGAGCGTGCACGGGCCGATGCCGGACGAATCGCCCGGACGGTGGCGACACGTCTCGCCGACGAACTCATCGACCCGCCGACGCTCGCCGAGATGGCGGCCGACCTTGAGCTGTCCCGCTACCAGCTGCTGCGCGCGTTCCGTGACGCCATGGGAATGCCGCCGTACGCGTGGCTCGCGCAGCACCGGGTGACGCGCGCGCGGGGGTTGCTGGACACGGGATACCGGCCCGCCGAAGCGGCGCCCCTCGTCGGGTTCGCGGACCAGGCGCACCTCACCCGCTGGTTCCGGCGCGTCCTCGGCGTCACCCCGGGCGCGTACCGCAACAGCGTTCAAGACAGCGTCCTCCGCCGACCTGCACTCTGAGCTGGTGCCCGCCCGCGTCGTGGCCGGGCCCCGTCCGCCGGGCAGGGCGGAGAGAACCCGAACGGAGGACGTGGTGAGTCGCCGCGGCTGGGTGCTGTTCGCGCTGATGAGCGTGCTGTGGGGGATTCCCTATCTCATGATCAAAGTGGCGGTCGAGGGCGTCTCGGTGCCCGTGCTCGTCTTCGCGCGGACCGCGCTCGGCGCCGTCCTGCTGCTGCCACTGGCGATACGCGCGGGGGGCCTCGACGTCGTCCGCCGGCACTGGCGTCCGCTGCTGGCGTTCGCGGCGCTGGAGATCCTCGGACCGTGGGCGCTGCTGTCGGACGCCGAGCATCGCCTGACCAGCTCCATGACCGGCCTGCTGATCGCCGCCGTCCCCATCATCGGAGTACTGCTGGCGAGGCTCACCGGGGACGCCGAGCGTCTCGGCCCGGTGCGATGGGCGGGGCTGCTGATCGGGCTGGTCGGCGTCGGGGTCCTCGCCGGACCGCACCTCGGCGGCGGCAACGCGTGGGCGCTCGGTGAGGTCATGCTGGTCGCGCTCGGATACGCGACGGCGCCGCTCATCGCGACCCGGCGACTCCAGGACCTGCCGAGCCTGCACCTCGCCGCTTCGTCGCTCGCCCTGGCGGCGGTCGTCTACGTGGTCCCGGCGGCCGCGACGTGGCCCGACGAACTGCCGAGCGGGCGCGTTCTCGCCGCACTGGCCGGGCTCGGGGTGGTGTGCACGGCGCTGGCGTTCCTGCTGTTCTTCGAGCTCATCCGGGAGGTCGGCATATCGAGGGCCATGGTCTTCACGTATGTGAACCCGGCGGTGGCCGTCGCCGCCGGCGTCCTCTTCCTGGACGAGCCGCTCACCACGACGATCATCGTCTCGTTCGCGCTGATCCTCTGCGGCTCGGTCCTCGCCACCGCCCGCCGCGCGCCCGCCGAACCCGCCGCCGTCCCGGAGACCCCGGCCACCACCCCCGGCACATCGACCGAGACGACCGCGCCCACCTCCGAACCAGCCCCATAGCGAGCCTTCGACCACAGTGCCATTGGCTTGACCGGGGTGGTGTTGACCGGGGCGGGGTGTTGACCGGGGCGGGGTGTTGACCGGGGTGGTGTTGAGCGCGGTGCCGTTAATGCACAGCCGTGGCGGGCCGCCTGTCTCCGGTGAGGGGAACGGCGGCCCGCCGGGACGAGGTCAGCGGAGGGTGACGATGAACTTGTCGGCATCGCCGATGTTTCCCGCCGGGTCTATCGCGCGGTACTCCACGGTGTGCCGGCCCTTGCCGAGCTTGCCGTAGGTGAGGCTGTCGATCACCGTGCCGGTGTCGCTGAAGCGCCAGGGATCAGCCGAATCGGTCGGCCAGCCGAAGTAGTTGAACCAGCCGTCGCCGTCCACACGGAACTCTGAGACGACCACGCCCGGACGGTCGTCCGCGCCGGTCAGCCGCATGGTGAACGGACCGTCGAAGACATACTCGGGTGTGTGTCCCGCGCGCGCTTGCGTGGCCTTGGAGAGCTCGTATTTCACGGTCGGTCGGTGTGCGTCGATCGTCCAGGTGCGGCTGTTGGAGCCGATCCGCGCGACGAGCTGGTGCGTGCCGTCGGACAGGTGGAGGCGCCGCAGATCGATGTCGCGTTCACCGCCGCGTACGCGGCGCCCGTCAAGCTCCCACCGGATCCTGGGGACGGTGCTTACCGGATGTGTGGTCTCGGCATAGACGACGCTCTGCGCGCCCACCGGCTGATCGGTGGGCGTAGTAGACGAGAAGTCGGCGGGCACGTCCGACGGTGGTGTCTTTACGCTGGTGTCCACATCCCAGGTGCGCGTCTGGGTGAGGGCAGCGGACGACCGTATGGCGGGGTCGCGGACGAAGCTGGTCGGGTCGGTGACCGTCGCCGTGACCTTGTGGGTGCCCTTCTTCAGATGGATCTCGGAGAGGTCCAGGTTGGGACCACGGGCACCCTCACGGATGGTCTTCCCATCGACCGTCCACGTGACGGACAGCTGATGACTGGCCGGATGCATGGTCTCCAACCACAGAACCTGGTCAGCGCCCACCGGCTTGTCCGTGAGGGTCTGCGTCTGGATGAGGTTGACCTTGGCGGAGATGCGCTCGGTCATCCGTTCACGCGAGACCTGGTCGAAGTAGTAGCCGAGCGTCTTCATCATGGAGTGCTGGCTCGGCCTCCACACGCCCTTGCTGTTGTAGAGCCCGCCTTCGTAGCGACCGATCGTCCCACCTGATTCACTGCGTTCGCCTAGCCAGCGCCACCACTTCTTCTTCTGCGCCTTCATCTCCTGCTCGGTGTGAAGAGTGTGGTGGATGGAGTCGGGTTCCGGTCCGGTGTAGGTCCCGCCGGGTACGCCACGTTGGTAGTAGTCGTACTCATCGTCCAACCCACCGAGTGAGTGGCCGAGTTCGTGGGGGGCGATGAGCGCCGACATCGCGTTGCCGCCGGAGGCCGTCGCGTAGGTGCCGCCTGCGCCGCCGTAGGTGTCGCTGTTGGCAAGGGCAAGGATCTGCCGGTTCGCGAGAGTCGCCCCGGGCACGAGGTCCGCGTAGGTCTTGGCCGCGTCGGAGTCCATGACGAGGAGGCGCTGGACGCCGTCCTGCCGGCAGCCGCTCCAGAACGCCATGCTCAACGGAGTCTTGCGGCGCGGCGATGACAGCTGCGGGTCGCAGCTCACTCCCGACTCGCCTGAGGGGATCTCGACCGCGTACACGTTGATGTAGCTGCGGTACGACTTGAACGGCTCGATCGTCCACAGGTCGTTCAGATGCTTGGCAAGGTGCGTGCGGAACTTCGGCATGTCCGTCGCCGTGTAGCCGTCACCCATGATCACCAGGTTGAAGCGCTTGGACGCGTCGCCGGTGATCTGGATCGGCACCACCTTCGCGTCCGGCGGGGCCGCCTGCGCGGGCGCCGCCGTCAGGGGCAGGACGGCCGCGGCCATCACCCCGATCACGCCTGCCTGAGCTCTCAACATGCACGGACCTCCTCGCGAGCACGCACGGCGGGCGGGGTAGGCCCGGGGAGACGGCGTGCCCGGCTCGTCCCGCTGATCAAGCGGGACCCCCGTGTATCGCGGGATGATCCTCCGTGTCAACGCTTGTCGCGCTGTCCGGCTGCCAGCCTGCCGGAAACCTTGTGGCCGCCGGTGCGCCGCTGGACGGCGGCCGACAGCGCCGGGGCGGTGCCACTGAGCAGCGCGCCGAGGCGCAGGCCGAGGGGCGCGACGTCGATCTCGGCGAGGTTCCTGTCGATTGCCCGGATTGTCGCTCTCGCCACGTCTCGCGGGGTTCGGGTGCCGATGCCGCGGGGCAGTGTGACGCCCGCGTCCGCGAACATGCCCGCGTCCCGGATGAACCCGGGGAACACCGTCGACACGCCGACACCGTGCGGACGCAGGTCCTCACGCAGCGCCAGCGCGAAACCCCGCAGCCCGAACTTCGTCGCGTTGTACAGAGACGCTTGCCCGGACGCCGCCTTCCCCGACAGCGACGAGACGAAGACCAGATGACCGCGGCCACGATCGGCCATTCTCTCGCCCGCGAGCTTCGCCATCACGATCGGCGCGCGCAGGTTCACGTCCAGAGCCCGGTCGATCTCCCCGATCGAGAAGCTCGACAGCAGCCCGGAGGCGGGGAGCGCGGCGTTCGCGAGGAGTACGTCCACATCGCCCGCTTCGTCCAGCAGGCCCTCGACGGCGTCGCGGTCGGCCAGGTCGGCCGCGACGACCCTGCCGCCGAGCCGTTCGGCCAGCGGCTCCAGCACCTCCACCCGCCGGCCGGTCAGCACGACCCGCGCGCCGCGCGCCGCGAGCGCCGTCGCCAGCGCCTGGCCGATCCCTCCGGAGGCACCTGTCAGCAGGACGTTCGCTCCGCGCAACTCCATGGCGCAGATGATGACGGATCACATCCCGATCCGCCACAGCAACAGGATGATCGACGACAGCACCAGCCCCGCCGTCCCCAGCGGCACCTCGCCCAGCGCGATCATCGCGGTGCAGCCGGTCGCGGTCAGGCCCGCCACCACCACCATCCCGCGCCCGCCGGCCGCCTCGTCGTCCGGCGGGCCGGAATCGAGTTCGCGCTCCCAGAGCCCGAAGTCGTCCTCTGCCATCGGCACTCCCGAAGGTCGTCACCGGATTATCCGGCCATCTCGGCGTCCCGACGAGGTGGCGGTGGCGTGACACCCTCCGCACCCCACGAATTGGACGTCTAATCCGATAACGGTGACCTGGTGCGGATCGGCCGTCAACGGTTGCTAGGCTGCGGAGAGCCTGGGGGGAGCAGACTGTGATCCATCACATTCCCGGGTTTGGCTTCATAACCGAGGTGAAGGGGTCCCCACCGTGAAGAAGCTACTCATCCTTGCTGTCGTCGCCCTCGGTGGCTTCGCCGTCTGGCGCCGCCTCCAGCAGGACCGTGCCGAGCTCGACCTGTGGACCGAGGCCACGTCGTCCGACAGCTGAGACGCCGGCGATAGTCCCGCGGAGAGCGGACGTCCGAACTTCGAGGGAGGCCCCGGCGTGAGCGAAGCAGAGCCGATCACCATCGCCTGCCTCGATCTCGCCGGGACCACTGTCGCCGACGGTGACCTGGTCGAGACCGCCTTCGCCGAGGCGATCGCCGCCCTGGGGATCGCCTCCGGTACGGCGGCGCACGAGCGCTCCATGGCCCGCGTCCGCGAGTCGCGTGGCGGCTCCAAGATCGAAATCTTCCGCTCGCTCTTCGACGAGGCCCGCGCCCAGGCCGCGAACCTGGCGTTCCAACAATCCTACGACCAGCTCGTCGACCGGCATGGTCTCCGACCCGTACCCGGCGCCGACCGCGCCATCGAGCGCATCCGCGGCGCCGGCGTCCGCGTGTGCCTGCTCACCGGGTTCGCCCGCAGCACCCAGGCCCGCATCCTGGACACCCTCGGCTGGTGGGACCGAGCCGACCTCACCCTGTGCCCCGAGGACGTCGCCCGCGGCCGGCCCTGGCCCGATCTCGTCCTGACCGCCGCACTCCGGCTCGGCGCCGACGACGTCCGCCACATCGCCGTCTGCGGCGACACCGCGAACGACATGCGGACCGGACGCCGCTCCGGCGCGTCCATCGTCGCGGGGGTCCTCACCGGCGCCCATGACCGGCCCCGCCTGCTCGCCGCCGGCGCCACCCACGTCCTGCCCAGCGTCGCCGCGTTCCCCGACCTCATCCTCGCCGGTGCCCCCGCACCCCTCGACAAGGCCCTGACCGCCGACCACGGCTGACCCCGCATCGTTGATCAGCGAGGGAGTTCGCGGACGTTCCGCCTGCCTGCCTCCCTGTTCTTGGCCTCGGGCACCATGGCGAGCCGCCGCCAGGCGGTCGCCCACCGCTGGAGATCCTCGTCCGTCCCGCCAAGGGCTCGGACGAGGGCTTCCACATGCCCGAGTTTGCTGGGCATCGTCGCGCTGGTCAGCACGTTCCTGAAGGTCGAGTAGGAGATCTTCTTGTCGCTACGGCGCTCCAACTCCCGATAACTCGGGTTGCCCGCCCAGATCCGGTAGGCGCGCATCGTGTCGGCGAACATCGCCTTGGTGTTCGCCATCATCGGGTCCGGCTGCAGGGGCTTTCGGGTCTCGGGAAGGCAGGCACCCGGGAGATCCGGGATGGGATGACGGCGGGAGCCGCGAAGGGCGAGCCGAGCGACGGGGCATCGTGAGGCTCGCGTACATCCTTCCGACCACTACCGTCCCGCTCATCCGCATGGGGCGTCGTTTGCGACGCGACGGACGGCAGGGAGGGCGCCGAGATGTCCGTCTGGTGCGCCCTGGAGGGTCGATGCGGCCCCAGGCCCCGGGTGACGCCGCGCCGCCGATGGTCCAGCCCCCGCAGACGCTGGGCGAGCAACTCGTCCTCCTCGTGCAACTCGGCGAGCCGATTGAAGAGCTGCCGCGCAGTGGTGATCTTGTCGATGGCCTGGCTGGCCCGGCACAGCATGAGGATCTGCTGGATATGCGCCCAGACCGCCTGCCCCGGCTGGTAGCCGCCGGCCAATAACCGCCAGACCTCCTGGACGGGAACGGACGCGACGGACGCGATGACGCCGATCCCGTCGGCGCCGCTCAACCGGTCCAGCTCGTACTGCACCGACGCGCTGATCAGCAGGCCGAGCTCGGCCTTGGTCTGAAGGATCTTCTCCTGGACGACACGGCGGCGGGCTCGGGTCGCGGCTTCCGTGAGGGTCTCGATCTGGAAGCGCCAGTACTCCACGGAATCCTGCTGTTCGACCGTCCGCGCCTTCACCTTCCCCATCCGGCGCCTCCCGGACCCTCGCCGCCGATCAGCCGCCGCAGCGCTTCGGCGCCGCCCACCATCATGAGTGTGGCTGCCGCGGCCTCCCGCGGCGGCACACCCCGGCCGCTCAGCGCCAGGAAAACGGTGAGGAACATTCCCACCGCCCCCAGCCAGATCAGGTCGCGGCCCGGATCGCCGTTGTGGGGGTCACCCTCGTATGGGCTGAGGGACCGAAGAGAGGTCATGATCTTTCTCCAATGCCTGTGGAATTGAACCACCGTGCTACGGGCGGGAACGTGATCGAAGGCGCGCGCGAGTGGAAGATCGCGTTGCTGTAACCGGCCTTCAAGCGCTCATAGTGCACGATCGGGCCCGTCGCGTCACGTGAATCCCGGAAAGACCCGCCGTATAAGACGGCTGGTCATATGGTTTCAATTCCGGAAGAGAAAGGTCGTGTCAAGGTGTTCAAGAACGTTGATGAATGATGCACGATGATTTCCGAAGTGGTGACTTCGACCCGCCGCGGATCTAATAATCCGCGGGACGTCTGAAGGCGGCCCGGCAAGGTCCGATGCTTGTTCCTGTGCTACGGGCGGGCGAGGACTGAACACGGGCGGGTGCATGTGGAAGTGCCCCCGCCGTCCAGACGGGGCCGAGGGAAAGATCCCTCGGCCCTGCTCTCCGTCCGGAACCACGACGCCGACGGGCGGACCTCATGAAGCCAAGGACGTGCCGCGCCTGGTAGCCCGCCTGCGAACCGCACTGAGGCGGACGTGAGGGCAAGGAGCCCCGGCGGTCAGCCGGCGGATTTGAGCCGACGACGAATAGCGGCCGGGCCGGGCCGGAAAGCCTACGCTCCGTCTACGGTGTACGATCGACACCGGTCGTGCCGGTCTGACGTCGCCGCAGGTAGACAGCAGGTTGCCGAGGGGCCTTAGCTCAGTTGGTAGAGCACCGGCTTTGCAAGCCGGGTGTCAGGGGTTCGAATCCCCTAGGCTCCACCCACCAAGAAGCCCAGCTCAGAACCGATGTTCCGAGCTGGGCCCTCGATCTCTTCTTCCGCTTCCGTGCCCGTTGCGTGCCCGATCGCTTCTTACCCCTGAGTTCGGCCTTGGCCATCGCACTCAAGGTGTCCGCGATCTCCCGGTGCCGCTCGTCCGTGGCGTGGAGGTAGATCATGGCCGCGCGATCGCTCGCGTGACCCATGCGTTCCTTGAGTTCCGGAAGCGTCGCACCCGCGATCGCGGCGGGCGTGTTCCCCGTGTGCCTGAGATCGTGGAAGCGCACACCCTCGAATCCAGCCTTGTCCAAGGCGCGGATCCAGTTGCGACGGAAGTTCGCCCGTCGTAGCAGCGCCCCTTTGCCTCCGACGAAGATCAGGCCCTCGTCACCGTCTTGAGCGAACGCCTTGACGTGTGCTCTCAGCTCAGGGAGCACGATTGCCGGAATCGCCGTCCGCACGCCCGCCTCAGTCTTAGGAGGCCCGAAGTGGAGAGGCTTGCCGGTCACCTCCACAAGTGTCCGCTCGACCCGCACCGTGCCGGCCTTGAGGTCCACGTCCTTGTGCCGGAGTGCAACAGCCTCGCCCCATCGGAGGTTCGCGAAGGTCGCCAGCAGGACGAGTGCCCGGTACCGAGAGTCGATGGCGTTCGCCAGGGCCGACGGTGGGCTGGATAGGCTGGCCGAGCGTAGCTGGCCGGACTGCAGGAGGCCCAGTCTGCGTTGGATCCTGCTCCACCTGGTCGAGGAGTACGCGCGGCACAACGGTCACGCCGATCTTCTTCGGGAGTCGGTGGACGGGCTCACCGGCGAGTGACCGGGATGTGACCGCCGGAGGCTCAAGTGGGCGAATTGCCATTGTCGTGATCGGGTGTCAAGTAGTCACCTGGGATCGCTGCCAAGAAGCCCAGCTCGGGACTGACGTTCCGAGCTGGGTTTCTTGGTTGTCACGGCAGTATTAGCAGTGGTGCACCCTGCCCTTGATGATCTTGATGTAGCGGCCCGAAACCCATTCCGGAGTGCTGATTCCCAGCCGGTACCACTTGCGGACGCCCTTCACAGACTGCCCGTAGGCCCAGCATTTGATGTCGACGACCTGGCCCGGGCGGAGTGAACCGAGGCGCTGCGAATGGGTGGTGGGCTTGGCGCGAATCGTCAGCCGGCTACGGGAGGTCACCTTTCCCTTGGCGTAGGCATCGGTGACAGGCGCGGCCACTGTGGGCACCTGTGCGGACTTGAGCTGGACCGAGTCCGCCAGTGCGGTCGACGTGCCGGCGGTTCCGGCGGCAACGGCCGCCATGATGACGATCACTGCTTTGCGGTGTTGTTTCACAAATATCCCCCGAATGAAGCGGAGCTTCTCTGATGAACTGACTAAAAGTCCCAGGAAGCCCGATGTTCGGCTTCAGCGATACCCTTCCCGGCGCCTGGCAATACGTCGTGCTGGTCCGGTTCGCGACGAGCGGCTCGTGACGTGCGGTCAACGGCGCTGACCACGCCCTCGGATGTTCCGGCCGTGGAGGCGGGTCGCGCCGTCTTGGACGATCGAGGGCGCTTCGGGGTGTTCTCTGGCGGTTCGGGCGAGTACCGCGCCTACACTCCCGATATGGAGATCGCGGGCGCGTGGCGCATGATCGTTGCCGAGGCGGTCGGCCCGCCGCAGGTGCGCGACATGGTCGCGGGTGGACGGGGCGTTCCGCGCGGGATGTCCAGGATGGCAGCACGTGAGGGTGTGTCCCCCACGCTGCGCGGAGCGGGGGCGGTGGACGACATGGTCACGACGCTGGCGCGGGAGATCGATCGGCGGGCGCCGGTCGTGTGGGGGTAGCCGTCCGTGCGAACTAGGGGCAGGGGCGCGCCGGACGCGGACGCGCCGTGGAATGAGATCGTCCCCGGGCTGTGGATGGGCGGTCACTACTACCGGGACGCGGGTGGTGAGCGCGCGCCCGCCATCGTCACCGACGAGTTCGACGTGGTCATCAGCCTCTACCGGCGGGAAGGGCACGGGCCGGCGGGGCACGTTGAGCATCATTGTGCGGACATGCCCGACGCGCTGCTCTCGTCCGACCAGTTGGAGACGGTGTGCCAGCTGGCGGAGACGGCGGTGGGGGCGCTGCGGCGGGGACTGCGGGTGCTGGTCCGGTGCCAGTCGGGCTACAACCGATCGGGTCTGGTCGTCGCTCAGGGGCTCATGGGGATGGGCTATTCGGCGGACGACGCCGTCTACATCATCAGGTATCGCAGGTCGAAGTGGGCGCTGAACAATCAGGTGTTCGTCGACTACCTCACGACGGGGTTGGACGTGGCGCGGTTGCTGGCCGGGCTTGACGCCCTCTCTCAGGACGACCCCGGATAGGAGGCGCCCGGTACGCCGGGCGCCGGGACGGGTGGGCGCGGCGTGACGCGGGAGCGGTCCGTCAGTACGCGCAGCCACAGCAGCGCCACCGCAGAGATCACGATGAGGCCCGCCCAGTTCATCACCGTGATGAGGTGTCCCTGGGCGTTGGTGGCGCGGGGCAGGTAGCCGTGGTCGAGGAGCTGGTACTGCCAGGGCGTTCCCGTCAGGAAGAGGGTGAGCGCGATGGCGATGCCGTGCATGGAGTCCCAGAGGGCGTGGAGGACGGATACGCCGAGGTAGGTCAGGACGACGCCGCCCGTGAGGCGCCAATGGCTGCGGGACGCGGCGAACAGCACGCCGCCGATGATTGCCGTCCAGAGCCCGTGGCCGAGCGGGCTGAGCAGGCCGCGCAGGATCTCCGTCTCCACCATCGAGCGGACGCTGATGCCCTGGACGGTGAACAGCGCGTTGAACGCGTATCCGGAGGATTCGAACGCCGCGAAACCGAAGCCGACCGTCGCGCCGAGGACGAGACCGTCCCGCATGGTCCGAACCCGCATCTGTCGGGCGACGAAGACGAGCGCGGCCATCTTGACCGCCTCCTCGATGAGCCCGACACCGAAGTACATCCACAGCGACGGGTGCAGTAGGTAGCGTTCCAGCACGGATGCGCCGAGCACGCCGAGGACGCCGCCGACGACGAACCCCCTGAACAGCAGCGGGACGGTGATCGCCCCAGAGGTGCCGTGCTCGTAGGCCCAGACGACGAAGGTGACCGGCACCAGGAAGCTGCCCAACAGGACGATCGTCGGCAGCAGGTTGGAGTTGGCCGTCGCGACGGTGACCAGGACCGTCGCGGCCCACAGGGCCAGTCCGCTCAGCAGGACCTTGAGCCAGGGGCGCGGCTTGCGGGCCATGTGCGCCCTAGATGTAACCATTCGTCCTCCTCGCCGATGATCGTTACCCGGGCGTCTCGGTACCGAATCAGCGCCGCTCTGCCAAGGCTCTGAACGTCCGCCGGTAGGCCGAAGGCGAGGTCTTCATGGCGCGGGCGAAGTGGTGCCGGAAGGTGACCGGGCTCTCGAAGCCGACCGCTGCGCCGATCTCCTCGATGGGGGCGGCGCCGTCCTCCAGCAGCGGCAACGCCGCCATGATCCGCTGGGTGAGCACCCAGCGGAGCGGGCTCGTCCCGGTCTGCCGGTTGAAGTGGCGGATGAACGTGCGGGGCGCGAGGTGGGCCTCGCGGGCCAGGACGGCGACGGTGATCGGCTCGGCGAGGTGGGCGAGCGCCCAGGTCATGGCCCGCCCGATCGCGTCGTCCGCCGGGGGGACGGCGCCCACCGCCGCCTCCACGAACTGTGCCTGCCCGCCCTCGCGGTGCGGGGGGACGACCAGCCGTCGCGCCACCGCGTTCGCGATGCGGGCGCCGTGGTCCTTGCGGACGAGGTGCAGGCACATGTCGAGCCCGGCGGCGCTTCCCGCCCCGGTGAGGACGTCGTCGCCGTCCACGTACAGCACATCGGCTCGGACGCGGATCTTCGGGTGGCGGCGCCTGAGCAGGTCCGCGTACAGCCAGTGGGTGGTGGCCTCGCGTCCGTCCAGGAGCCCGGCCGCCGCGAGCGCGAACGCGCCCGAGCAGATGGACACGATCCGCGCGCCGCGTCCGCGTGCCCGCTGGAGTGCCGTGACGACCTCGGACGGCGGGGCTTCCAGGACGTCGGGGACCCCGACCACCATCACCGTGTCGGCGGACGCGAAGACGTCGAGGTCGTGCTCGATGGTCATCGTGAACCCGCCGACCGCCCGTATCGGGCCGCGTTCGGGCGAGCAGACCCATAGGTCGTACCAGGGGACGTCCAGTTCCGGACGAGGGAGCCCGAACACTTCGACGACCGAGCCGAGCTCGAACGGCGCCATGCCGTCGAGTGCCAGCACGGAAACGGTATGCCGGCGGGCGGGGGAATCCACGAACATGGCGTGATCTTATCGATGAGCGGCGATCGTGCCACTGTTGGTCGAGGGTGTCCCGCTCGCAGGATCGAGGAGTCCGAATCGAGGGAGCAGTGAAAATGACCACAGCCAGCCAGTCCGCGTCCGAGGCCGTTCGGCACTTCTCCGCCCGGTTGTCGTTCGAGACGGACGTCTCCGACGTCGCCGCCGATCTCGCCGCCGGGATGGAGAACATCGTGGTCATCGACTCGCGAAGTCTCGACAGCTGGGAACAGGGGCATGTCGTGGGGGCCGTTCACCTGCCGACACGGGAGATCGCCGAGCGCGCCGAGACCGTGGTGCCGCCCGACGCGAAGGTGATCGTCTACTGCTGGGGGCCGGGCTGTAACGGTGCGACGAGGGCCGCGCTGGAGTTCGCGAGGCTGGGCCGTCCGGTCAAGGAGATGATCGGCGGGTTCGAATACTGGGTGCGCGAAGGCTTTCCCGTGGAGGCCGGCGATGGTATGGTCACGCAGCGTTGCCCCGACCCGCTGACCGCGCCCTTGAGCGGCGCGTCCTGCGACTGCTGACCGGGGGAACAGGGGCGGATGGGGCAGAAGATGGGCCTGAACTGAAGAGAGACGTCCGGGACGGGGCATAAGGAGGTACCCGGACGACGTTAGACTTAACGAATCACTCTTCGACGCCCCCATGGCGTCAGGCTCGTCCTTGCAGCCCACTGATCACTCATCGTGGTGCCTCCCGAGACGTGCCCCCCTCTCGGAAGGTATTGCGTGACCACAGCTGCTGCTGCACAGAACCCCTCTACCGACATGCCCGTGACCCCGGGCGAGGACGAGCGGGTTCCCACCTTCGCCGAACTGGGCCTCCCCCCGGCGCTGGTGTCCGCCCTGTCCCGCCAGGGCATCGAGGCCCCGTTCCCCATCCAGGCTGCCGCGATCCCCGACATCATGGCGGGCTGCGACGTCCTCGGCCGGGGCAAGACCGGCTCTGGCAAGACCCTCGCCTTCGGCCTCCCGCTGCTCGCCCGGCTGGCGGGCCGCAAGGCCGCGCCCAAGCGTCCGCTGGCCCTGATCCTCGTGCCGACCCGCGAGCTGGCCCAGCAGGTGCAGACCAACCTGGAGCCGCTCGGACGCGGCGTCGGGCTGCGGTTCAAGACCGTCATCGGCCAGACCTCGATGTTCAAGCAGATCGACGCGCTGCGTCGCGGTGTCGAGATCCTGGTCGCGACGCCGGGCCGGCTCAAGGACCTGATGCGGCAGGGCGCCTGCGACCTGTCCGACATCGAGATCGCGGTGCTGGACGAGGCCGACCACATGGCCGACATGGGCTTCCTGCCCGATGTCACCGACATCCTCGACCAGGCCAAGACCGGCGGGCAGCGGCTGCTGTTCTCCGCCACCCTGGACAAGGACGTCGACGTCCTCGTCAAGCGGTACCTGGACGGCCCGGTCACGCACGCCATCGGCCCGGTCGACGAGTCCGTCGACACGATGGAACACCACCTGCTGCTGGTGGCGCCCAAGGAGAAGAGCGCCATCACCGCCGAGATCGCCAACCGTGAGGGCCGGACGATCCTGTTCGCCCGCACCAAGCACGGTGTCGACCGGCTCGCCAAGCAGCTCGTCCAGGTCGGGGTCCGCGCCGCGGGCCTGCACGGAGGCAAGAGCCAGGGCCTGCGCACCCGCACGCTCGCCGAGTTCCGCGAGGGCACGATCAGCGTGCTCGTCGCCACCGACGTCGCCGCCCGCGGCATCCACGTGGACGACGTCAGCCTGGTCATGCACGTCGACCCGCCGGCCGACCACAAGGACTACATGCACCGTGCCGGGCGGACGGCGCGCGCCGGTGAGCGCGGCACGGTCGTCACGCTCGTCCTGCCGCACCAGGTCCGCTCCACCTCCGCCATGACCCGCCGGGCGGGCATCAACGCGCCCCGGGTCAAGGTGACCAGCGGCGACGCGGAGCTGGTCAAGCTGACCGGCGCCCGCATGCCGTCCGGCATCCCGATCGAGGGCCCGATCATTCCCGAGCGTCCCCGCCGCGAGGGCGGCCGGGGCCGGCAGGGCGGGCGGCGCGGCCGCGGCTTCGGCGGCGGTGGACGCGGTCCCCGCTCCTTCGACCGGCAGGACGGCGGCCAGCGTCGCGAGGGCGGCTCCTTTGAGGGCGGGCACGGTGAGCACCGCGGCTCGTACTCGGGTGGTGAGCGCCGCGGTGGCGGCCCGCGCACCGGCGGCTCCTCGCACGGGAACCGGCGTGGCGGCTCGTACGGCGGTGGCAAGCGCCGTGAGGGCGGCGACCGTTGGACGGCACGCTCCAACTGACGCACGCTTCCGCTGACTGACGCTCCGGCTGACGGAGACGCGAAGGGCTCGGCTGTGAGGCCGGGCCCTTCCGCATGTCACGGCCGGGTCCGGCCCAGGTGCGGCTCGCGTGGGGTCAGCCGGCCTCTTCGCGAAGTTTGTCCTGAAGGATCTGGAGGCCCTCCAGCCCGTCGACGGACAGCGCCGCGAGCTCGTCCAGCGACATCAGGGGTCCGGTGCGCAGCGGCGGCTGCCAGCCGTTCTCCTCGTCGTGGCTGCGCAGGACCTTGGCGGGCACGCCGCCGATGACCGCGTGGTCGGGGAACTCGCCGCGGACGACGGCACCGCCCGCGACCGCGACGTTCCGGCCGAGGCGGGTCCCCGGGAGGATGATCGCGCCGGTGCCGATCCAGCAGCCGTCGCCGATCACGACCGGGTTGTTCTCCGGCCACTGCCGTCCGATGGGGGTGTCCAGATCGCCATAGGTGTGATTCTGGTCGGTGATGTAGACGTTCGGTCCGGTAAAGACGTGATCGCCGATCTCGATCGAGCGGTGTCCGACGATGTGGGTCCCCCGCCCGATCGAGCAGCTCCCGCCGATCCGCACGATGACGTCCGGGCCGAGGTCGAGCCCCGGGACGAACCCGGCGGAGATCGTGACGTGCGTCCCGACGAGGGTGTGGTCGCCGATCGAGATCCACGGCTCGCCGTAGACGGCCCCTACCGGGAAGCCGATGCACGCGCCTTCGCCGAGGTAGGCGAACCTGCGACGGCCGTGCGTGTGCGGAGTGATCTCGCCGTGCCGCTGGACCCACTCCCAGGCTTGGTGCACGGCCGTGTGCACGCCCTGGCGCGCCCGATCCTTGACCCGGGCGGCAAGCACCTGCCGTAGCGATGGGCGCGGTTTCGGCGACATGGCGTTCACCGTACCGGTTGGTAAGAAGCCCGGACACGCAGGGTTGGGATGCCGTACGGCCACTTCGGGCCCAGCCTGCCGGGCTTGTTCGTCTCTGTTCGTCCCTGGCCTATCGTCCGGCGTATACGGGCTCGCGGCCTTCGTGGAGCGCGCTGAGCCGTTCCGCGAAGTCCTCTGTTGCCAGCAAACGGTGGAGTGTCGGCAGCAGGTCGGCGTAGACGTGCTGGGCATGGCCCTCCCACGCCCGGCGGCCGAGCCTGAGTGTCTCGCGGAGTGCGAGCGGAGGATGCGAGGCGATCCTTTCCGCGATCTCGATGGCCTTCGGAAGCTGCTCCCCCGGCGCGACGACTTCCTGGACGAGCCCGAGGCGGAGAGCCTCCTCAGCCGTCCAGTGCTCACCGGTGAGGATCCAGCGCATGGCGTTCGCCCAGCCCACCTCCAGCGGCATGCGGATTCCGCCGCCTCCGGCGGGTGTGGTGCCCCGGCCGGCCTCGCCTTGGCCGAAGAGTGTGCCGGCCGCGGCGATCCGGATGTCGGCGGCCAGCATGAGTTCGTGGGCCATGGCGCCGACCTGTCCCTGAACGGCGACGACCAGGGGCTTGGACAGGCGCGTCGTCGTCCCGAAGGGGTTGACGATGCCGGGGCCGTCGGTGCTGAAGGTCCGGTCCTTGAGGACGGGGAGAAAGCTCTGGGGATCGAGGCCGACGGAGAAGTCGGGGCCCGAGGCGTGGAGGACGACGGTGACGACGGAATCGTCGTTGTCGGCTCGGTGGTACGCCTCGCCGAGGGCCCGGAGCGTCGGGGGATCGATGGCGTTGGAACTGCCCGGCCGGTCCAGCCGGATCAGCGCCAGCTTGCCCCGCCGCTCGTAGTGGACGGTCCCTTCGTCTGCGGTCATGAGTCAGTCCAGTCCTGGTGGTGGGTGGTGCCGCCGTGTCAGAGCGGAGGACGGGGGATCGGCGCAAGCGCGCCCTCGATCGCCTCGCCGATGGCCAGCAAACGCCCGTCGGACGAGGCGGGGCCGACGATCTCAAGGCCGATCGGCAGGCCGTCGGCGGACATCCCGGACGGGATCGACAGGCACGGGATCCCCGCGATGCTCGACGGGTTCGTGTTCCGGATGTAGGTGAGGAAGGTGTCGACGCCGCGGCCGTTCAGCTCGACGGTGCCGTCCTCGCCCGGGGCTTGGTGCGGACGGGCCGGCAGCGGCGTGGTCGGGACGACGATGGCGCTCACGTCGTGGTCGGCGAAGTAGGCGGCGTAGGCCGCCTGCAGTGCGGGACGGTGGACGGCGATGACCGCGCGATAGTCGGCCGCGGAGAACCGGTCCTCGGCCGCGACGGCTTGGAGTGTCGCCCGGACGGCGGGACTGGCGACCTGGTCCACGATGTCGAGCAGCGTCAGGGGGGCCTTGTGCTGGTAGAGATAGGCCGATATCTCCCGGCCCACCTCGTACAGCACCACGGGAAGGTCGGCCGACTCGGTGAGCCGTCCGATGTGGGGAATGTCCTGCTCGACCAGGACGGCGCCGCGAGCGGCGAGCTCGGCCAGCGCACGTTCGGTCGCCGTGGCGACGTCCGGGTCCAGGTCCTCGTAGAAGTAGCCGGACGGCACACCGATGCGCAGCCCGGCCAGACCGATGGTCGGGCCGTGGTCGGTGCCGAGCGGGGCGCAGATGTCGTCGATGAGACGGACGTCCGCCACGGAGCGGGCGAGCGGGCCGACCGTGTCCCGGGTGGAGGAGATCGGGATGACCCCGCGCTGGTCGTAGCGTCCGTTCGTGGGCCGGAATCCGACGCAGCCGCACAGGGCCGCCGGAATGCGGCAGGAGCCGCCGGTGTCGGCGCCGAGCGCGACGGGTACGAGCCCGGCGCCGACGCCCGCGGCGGTTCCGCCGCTGCTGCCGCCGGGAATGTGGCCGACGTTGTAGGGATTGCCCACGGCTCCGAAGGCGGGGTTGTTGCCCGTCATGCCGAACGACAGCTCTCCCAGCATCTGTTTGCCCATGAGGGTGCCGCCCGCGTCGAGGAGCCGTTGCGCGATCGGCGCGTTGCGCTCCGGCCGCCAGCCACGCAGGGCCGGTGTCGTCGCCGTCGTCGGAAGGTCCGCCGTGTCGATGATGTCCTTCAGTGCGAAGGGGAGGCCGTGGAGCGGCCCGTCCGGTCGCGGAGCGTTCCCGAGCGAGCGCCAGATGAGGTCGGGCTCGTGCGAGACGTAGGTGTTCAGGTGCGCCAGCCGCCTCGTCCGCTCGATCAGCGCTTCGACGTACTCGGCGAGCTTCAGCTCGCCCTTGCGCAGACGGCGGACGGCTTCGACGGCCGAGAGCCAGTGCAGTTCTTCCGGCATTTGCGTTTGTCCTAGTGAGCGATGGTGAGGGAGAACGGGATCATGCCATGCCGGCGCAGCAGGGCCGGTACCAGCAGCATGACCGCTTCCGGTCCCCGCGCGGTGGTGACATCCCCCAGGTCCTGGATCCATTCGGCGGGCCAGCCGAGGTCGGCGAGCAGCAGCGTGACGGTGTCCTTGGCGGCGCCGTCGTTGCCGGACAGGAACGCGGTCGGCGGGATCTTGAGACCGCGGGGATCCGCCATGACGGTGAAGATCATGGTGTTGAGGGTCTTGACGACCGCGGTGTCCGGCAACGCCGCTTGCAGGTGTTCGGCAAGGCTGTCGTTGGGGTAGCGGAGGTTTCCCGGCATCCCGTCCGGCCCTCGCTCCGTGGCGTTGGAGACGTCGATAAGGATCTTTCCCGCGAGCGCGCTGCGCAGTGCGCTCAGCCGTTCCAGCGAGCTGTCACCGGGTGTCGCGTTGACGATCACCGTGGCCGACTCCGCGGCGGTCGCGGTGTCCGCGACGGCCACGGGCGTGCCGGCCCAGGTGGCCGAGATGTCGGCGGCGTTCCTGCTGCCGATGGTGACCTGGTGACCCGAGTCCGCGAGCTTGGCGGCCAGGACGCCGCCGACGCGTCCGGAGCCGAGAATGGCGATGTTCGTCAAGGTGCGCTCCTTGTGGTGGGTTGGGCCGGCCACTGGTCCGCCTTGGCCAGCGTGGCCTTCCGGTCGAAGTTGTTGATCTTCTGCACGACGTCCGTGACGAGGAAGGTTCCGAGGTCCACGGAGTCGCTGATCACCCCGGCTTCGCGGAGGAGCCGCTGGGCGTTGCCCCACCGGTCCGCCTTCACCTCGCCGAAGCGTTTCCCGTCGAAGGGAGTGAGGGTCGTGGACAGCTCCTTGAGCAGGCCCCGGGCCTTCTCGGGCTCGCTCCACTCCTCCGGCGCCACCTTTCGCGCCGCCGTCTCCGCCGTCCGGGGACGTTGAAGGCCCACGAACGTCGCCCGCGCGAGAGCCCGGAAGAACCTCACCAGAACGTCGCTCTTTTGCAGCGTGTGGGCTCGCACGAGGTAGCCGCCGACCGGAAGACCCTCAAGATCGCTGGGCGTGACGTCCCGGACCGGCAGTCCGGCCTCGTCGAAGGCGAAGAAGTCGGTGAGGGTCCCCGCGTAGGCCGCGATGCGTCCGGACTCCAGCGTCCGCGCCACGGAGGGGCTGCCGGGCCCGACCACGGTCGTGTCGACGTCGTCGATGGTCAGCCCGACCTTCTTCAGGACGGCGGTGAGATAGGCGCGATCCTGGTCGGGCGAGGCGAGGCCGATGTTCCTGCCCTTGAGGTCGGCGGCTCCTTTTATCCCGCTGCCTTCCGGGACGACCAGACCGACCAGGAAGCCGTTGCCACCGGTCCGCTCGTCATAGGGCATGCGCAGGTCGTCCGTCTTGAGCGCCGCCGTGATCGCGTCGGTCGCCGCGACGAGCCCGATGTCCGCCTTGCCGCTCTGCACGAGGCCGGCGATCGGAATGTTGTCGGTCACCGGGGCGAGCTTCACCTCGATGCCCTCGTCCTCGAAGAAGCCGAGTTGTCGGGCGAGGACCTCGTTGAAGGTGAAGAGCGAGTTCGGTGCCGGGGTGGCGAGTGTGAGCCTTCCGTTCGCGCCGTCCGAGGTCTTGCCTCCACCACCGCAGGCGGACACCGAGGTGGCCAGCACCGTGGTCAGACCGGCGGCGATCAGGATGCCGGTCAGTCGTCCGCGTCGTCCGGGCCGCGATCCCCTCATGAGACGTTCTCCTCCGAAGTGGCCGGCAGGGCGGATGCCGATGGCCGCGGTGCCCCGAACTCGGCCCGGACCGTCGAGAGGCGCCGCCGGACGCGCCTTTCCCGGCGCTTCGTCCTGGACGGCAGGAGGCCCGCGTGACGCCAGAAGACGACGGTGCGGTCGGCGTAGCCGATGGCGCCGTAGAGCAGGAGCCCCATCACGGTCAGCACCACGACGACGGCGAAGGCGTCGTCCTGGTTCAGCTGGGAGCTGTACCGCTGGACGAGGAACCCGAGCCCCTTCTGTGCCGAGACGACCTCGGCGACGACCGCGCCGGCCAGGGCCAGGGTGAGACCGATCCGCAGCCCAGCGAAGATCATCGGCGCGGCGGTGGGGAGCAGCAGGTGCACGAAGGTCCGCTTCTTGCCGGCCCCCAGCGACCGGAAGAGCTCCTCCGCGTCGGGGTCGGGGGCGAGCAGGCCGGTGAGCGAGTTCACGAAGATCGGGAAGAAGGAGATCAACCCGGCGATGACGATCTTCGAGGTGTAACCGAAACCGAAGGCCGAGATCAGGATCGGCACGATCGACAGCATCGGCAGGACCTGGAGCGTGACCGCGTACGGGTAGATCATCTGCCTGATCAGGACGGACGACCCCGCGGCCAGGGCCAGGCCGACGCCCAGCGCCGCGGCCAGGCCGAACCCGGCGAGGGTCTCGTAGAGGGTCGCGACCAGGTGCTCCCAGACGAGACCGGTGGACAAGAGGTCGGCTGTCGCGGTCACGACGGCGACCGGGCGGGGCAGGATCAGCTCGCTGACCCAGCCCTGGGTGTGCGCCAGGTCCCAGACGACCAGGACGACAACGAAAAGGGCGATCGGTGCGACCACTCGGCCGCGTCCGGTGGGCATCGGCCGGGTCATCCTGTCATTCCCCTTTCCGACTGGGAAAGCTGAATGTGGTACCGCACCTTCAGGGCGATTTTCTGAAAGGCGGTGGAATAGGCCATCTCAGGGGACCGTGGGCGCTCCAGCGGGACGGGAATGTCGGCCGCGATCATTCCTGGACGCGGTGACATCACCAGGATCCGGTCGGAGAGCAGGACGGCCTCGGAGATGTTGTGGGTGACGAAGATCGTCGCCGATGCCGTCCGATCGTGGATCTTCAACAGTTCGAGGTTCAGCAGTTCCCGGGTCAGTTCGTCGACGGCACCGAAAGGCTCGTCGAGCAGGCGGACGTCTGCCCCGGTCATCATGAGCCGCGCCAGGGCCACGCGCTGTTGCATTCCTCCGGACAACTGCCGGGGGAAGTGGTGTTCGAAACCCCCGAGATGGAAGAGATCAAGAAGTCGCAGGGCGTCCTCAAGGTCGCTGACCTGCACTGTGCGGCGCATACGGAGGGGGAGCAGGACGTTCTCAAGGGACGTCTTCCATGCGAGCAGGGCGGGCCGCTGGAACATCATGCCGACGTCCCGCCGCGGCGCCATGACCGGTTCGCCATGGACCTCGACGGTTCCGCCCGTGCTCGGGACCAGCCCCGCGATGATCCGTAGCAGGGTCGACTTTCCGCAGCCGCTGGAGCCGACGATCGAAACGAATTCCTCGGGGGCGACCGAGAGGTTCACGCCACCGATCGCGTCGATACCGCCGTCGAATTTTTTGCAGACCTCACGTAACCGCACCGCCGCTCCGGCGGATGTTCCGAGCGCTAGGCCGCCATTTGAAGAATTCAGGTTTCCCAGTGTCATGGTGATGCGCGCCTCCCTGGTCGAGGCCAACGGATAAACCGTTCGCTACACGTCGGTAGGGCCAACCTAAGACGCATCACACGCAACCACAAATGCATCCTTGGTACGTGATGATTTACCGTGGTGCAACTGAGCGGGTGGTCGGCATCCACGCCTCGTCAGCGGGCGCCGGAACTGTCCGAGCAGGTCAGACGGCGTCCGGCCGTGCCGTGACCTGCTCGAAGAACGCGAAGGCGTCGCGGATGCGGTCGCGAAGCCATGCGTGTGCCCGGTCGTTGTCGTAGCGCTGGTGCCACGCCAGGAACAGGGGAACCGGCGGCAGGTCGAACGGAAGCGGAAGCGTCCGCAGGCCGAGGACCTGGAGCGTCGGCCCGCACACATGCTCGGGCACCGCGACCAGCAGTTCGCTCCTGGCGACCAGGTACAGCGCCCCCGTGCTCGTCGGCGCGGACGCGATGACGCGGCGCCGCAGCCCAAGGCCCCGGAGGGCCTCGTCCACCGGGTCCCGCAACCGGCCGCGCCGGGAGACGATGATGTGGTCCGCCTGGGCGAACCGTTCCGCGGTCATGTCGCCGCCGGCGCACGGGTGATCGGGCCGGCAGGCGGCGACAAGCCTGTCGCGCCCGATCGGCACGTGGCTGATCTCCGGCAGATCGGGCTCGGTCGAGCCGATCTCCAGGTCCACCCGGCCGTGCCGCAGGTCGTTGGTGTCGCCGCTTGCCTCGGCGAGCAGCCGGATGGCCACGCCCGGCGCCTGCTCGCGGACGACGGCGAGCACGCTGGGGCCGATCGCGGTGCTGACGGCGTCGTGACCGCGTATCGAGAACACCCGGTTGAGGGTCCCGAGGTCGAGCTCACGCTCCGGTTCGAGGACCCCGCGGGCTCGCTGCACCAGATCGTGGACCTCGCCGCGGATCGCGAGTGCATGCGGCGTCGGGACCATCGTCCGGCCCGTCCGCACGAGGATCTGGTCTCCGGTGATGCGCCTGATCCGTCCGAGCGTGCGGCTCATGGCCGGTGCCGACAGGTTCAGCCGCTCCGCGGCGCCGGCGACGCTGTTCTCTTCGAGCAGCGCGTCCAGGGCCGTCAGCAGGTTCAGATCCAAGTGCACCAGAGTAAATCTAGCCCTAGCAAAGATGCACTGGCTAGTATCCGAGCGCCGCTCTACTGTCGGGCTGAACCCGGCAGGCCGAAGGAGCGCAGCATGGAGATCTGGCAGATGTCCGCCACGGACATCGCCCACGGCGTCCGCACCGGCGCCTTCTCGTCGGTCGAGGCCGCACGCTCGGCCCTCGACCGGGTCGCCGACGTCAACCCGCGGGTCAACGCGCTCGTCGAGGTGCGCGAGGACGAGGCGCTGGAGGCCGCGCGCAAGGCGGACGCGAGGCTCCGCCATGGCCGTCCGGTGGGTCCGCTGCACGGCGTGCCCGTGACCTTCAAGGTGAACACCAACGTGGCGGGCCTGCCCACCACCGAGGGGGTCGCCGCCTACACCGGTCGCATCGCGACCGAGACCGACCCGCAGGCCACCGGCTGGCTGGACGCCGGTGCGATCTTCATCGGGCGGACGAACTGCCCGCCGTTCGCCACCCGCTGGACGACGGAGAACGACCTGTACGGCGCGACGGTCAACCCATGGGATCCGGCGGTGACGCCCGGCGGCTCCAGTGGCGGTGCGGCCGTCGCGGTGGCCGTCGGCATGGGTGCCCTCGCCCAGGGGAGCGACATCGGCGGTTCGATCCGCTACCCGGCCGCGTGCTGCGGGGTCGCCGGTCTCAGGCCGACGTCCGGACGGGTGCCCGCCTGGGCGGGATCGCCGTCGTTCGACCCGCCCATGGCGGTCCAGGCGTTCGTCGAGCAGGGGCCCCTCGCGCGGAACGTGGCGGACCTGCGGCTCGGGTTGCGGGCGATGGAGACCTACGATCCGAGGGATCCGAGGGCCGTCGCCCGGACCAGCCGGATTCCGGTGTCCCCCGGCCTCCCCCGGGTCGCGGTGGTCACCGACCCGGGCGGGCCGGGGCTGCTCGGCACCTCGACCGCCGAGAGCGCCGCGGCCGCGCGGACCGCCGCCGCCTGGCTGGCCGACGCCGGTTACCAGGTCGACGAGGTCGAACTGCCCCTGCTCGGCGAGGCGGCGCGGCTGTGGTGGCAGCTGGCGCTCACGGAGTTCGCGATCGGGCTGACCGCGGAGGTGGAGCGCGTCGGGGACCCGGGGTTCCGCCGGTTCTTCGACCTCATGTACGCCGTCTACCGGGAGGAGTTCGGCGAGGTCGACCTCGCCGCCTTCGTCGCCGGCTGGGCCCGCCGCGGCATGCTCCGCCGCGAGATGTCGGTGTTCGCGGAGCGCTATCCCCTCGTCGTGACGCCGGTGTCCGGTGAGCCGCCGTTCCCCCTCGGATCCGACGCCGAGTCGGTCGAGCGGACCGCGGAGCTGATGGGACGGCAGTGGCCGCTCATGTCCGTGCCCGTCCTCGGGCTGCCGGCGCTCGGCCTGCCCACCGTTCCTCCGGCGGGGGCCGCCCCGGTCGGCGTCCAGGTGATCGGGCGCCCCTTCGAGGAGGACGCCGTCTTCGCCGCCGCCGAGGTGATCGAATCCCGATCCGGCCTCCTGATCCCCGTAGAGCCGGTCGGCGCCGCCTGAGCACGGCGCCGCCTGAGCACGGCTCCATCTGAGCACGGCGCAGATCCGAGAACGAGAGGAGCCGCCATGTCATCGCACCTGGACGACCGCACGACCCCCACCCTCGGTGGCCGAAATCCCGTCCTGGACGACGACCGGCCGCTGATGGCGGAGGTCGCCGCGGTGGTGCGGGCCGCCGGCCGACGCATGATCGACCGGTTCACGAGCACGCCCCGGCTCACCGATCGGGACGAGGTGGTGACCGCCATCCACGCCAACGACGATGCCTCGCTGGAGATCTTGAGACCCGGGCTCGACCGGCTCCGCCCGGACGCCGGCTGGGTCGACGACGAACTGGAGGGAGGCGCGCTTCCCGATGGCGAATGGTGGGTGACCGATCCCGTCGAAGGCAACATCAACCATGTTCACGGGATGAGCGACTGGGGCGTCACCGCCACACTGGTCCGCGACAACATTCCCGTGGTCACCGTGGTGCATCTGCCACTGACCGGCGACACCTACACGGCAGTGCAAGGGGGCGGAGCCTTCCAGAACGAGACGCGCCTGAGCCATTCGCAGAAGAAGGCCCTCGACGGCGCACTCGTCGGGACGGGACAGGCCAAGCCGGGTGAATCACCGGAGGCGTTCCGCCGCATCGGTGCGTCCGCGACGGCGATGCTCCGCGAGGCCATGGTGATCCGCGTGTCGGTGCCGGCGACCCTCCAACTGATCCAGGTCGCCGCCGGCCGGATGGACGCGTTCTGGCAGTTCAGCCAGGTGCGCTCCGGCCTGCTCGCGGGTGCGCTGCTCGTCGTGGAGGCCGGTGGCGTCGTGACGGACACGCGCGGCGGGCCCTGGAGCCTCGCCAGCGACGACTTCCTCGCCACCACCCCGATGCTGCACGCAGAAGCGGTCCGAACTCTTTCCACAATCGATTGACCACCACGGCCAGAGAGGCTCTCATCATGCGCACGACCGTTCTCGGCACGTCCGGTTTCGAGATCAGCGAGTTCGTCTTCGGCGCCGGCTCCATCGGCGGGGTCGGCGCGTCCACGAGCACGCGGGGCCTCGGGTTGAGCGCCGAGCAGGGGCTCCAACGCCTCGACGAGGCACGCGAACTCGGCATCACCGTCGTCGACACGGCGGACTCCTACGGCGGCGGCGAGAGCGAGAAGATCGTCGGGCATTGGCTGCACGACCGGCGACCCGCGGATTTCGTCGTCTCGACCAAGGTGGGACTGATCAGCAAGTCGGACGGCTCCCGGGGCGTGGACCTTTCAAAAGAGCACATCGAGCGGCGGCTTGAGCAGAGCATCGAACGTCTCGGCCGGGTGGACCTCTTCCTGTCGCACGTGCCCGACCCCGGCACACCCGTCGAGGAAACGCTCGCGGCCTTCACCCGCGCTCAGGAGAACGGCCTGATCGGTGCGTACGGCGTCAGCAATGTGGACCGGCAACAACTGGAGACCATTCTGAGCACGGCCGACAAGAGGGACCTGCACCGGCCCGTCCTCGTCGAGAACCGCCTGAACCTTCTCGATCGCACCGATGAGGCCGCCCTGCTCCCGCTGGTCGTCGACGAGGGACTCGCCTACACGCCGTTCTCTCCGCTCGCCGGCGGTGTGCTCTCGGAAAGGTATCTGGACGGGGCGACTCCGGAGGCGGGGAGCCGGATCGCGGTGGCGGGAAACATGTACTACAAGGGCTTCTACTCGCCCGAGAACCTGGAAAAGGTCGCCGCGCTTCGCGACCTGGCGAGGGAACGTGCGACCAGCGTCTCCGGCCTCGCCCTCGCCTGGCTTCGCGACCATCCAGCCGTCACCGCACCGATCGTCGCGCCGAGCACGTCCGCCCAATGGGACGCCGTCCGGGACGCCGCGGCGATCCGGCTCGACGCGACGGAGCACGCCCGGATCTCCGACATCTTCTCCTGACGGGACTCCGGCGCAAGACCGCGACCGCCGACGCGGCGGCGATGGCGGGCGAGCACGTGCGGAGACTGGTCAAGAACACGATCGGCGTCAGCGTGCCGGTCCCTGCTGGCCGCCGCGATCATCATTCCGGTCGTCGCGCGCCGCTCGCTGGGCGATGAGTGCGGGCCAGTTCAGGGCGGGCGCCGAAGCAGCCACGGGCGGACCTTCCCCAGCCCTTGCAAGGGGCGAGGCCGCAGGCCCGGGACGTCGTAGGCGCCGGCAGGGAGCGCGGACGCCAGGGCGCCGTCGATGAGGACCGTTCCCGCGTAGGCGGTCGCGGTCAGGCGCGCCGCCAGGTTGACCGGGGTACCGAAGACGTCGCCCAAGCGCTGGATGACCTCGCCGTACGCCATCCCGACGCGAACCTGGGGGACGTCGGGGTCGGCGTTGAAGCGCTCGGCGATCCGCAGCCCGATCTCGGCCGCCGCGCGAGGGTCGGAGGCGACGAACAGCACCTCGTCGCCGAGGGTCTTGACGACCCGTCCGCCCTGTTCGGCGACGGCCTCCGCAGCGGTGGACTCGAAGCGTTCGACGAACGCGGCGAGGGCGTCGCCGTCGAGGTGGCGGCTCAGCCGGGTGAAGGAGACGACGTCGGCGAAACCGACCGCGAGCCGGGCGATCCCGGCGGCGGGGTCGGCGGCGGCCGTGGTCGCGGCGGCGCGCATCCCGGCGGCGGCGAGCTGCCGGCGCCAGCCGTGCAGGAGGAGGCGTTCGAACGCCGGGCGCAGTTCCTCGGTGGCGGCCAGCGCGGCGAGGACGGCATCGCTGGACGGCTGCTCGCCGGACGGGAGGTCGCCCAGCCGTTGCAGCCAGACATCCCCCAGCCAGCTGGCGAGCCGTCCCATCGTCTGCCCGACCGCGCGGACGAGTTGGAGGACCATGGCCTCGTCGACCAGGTCGTTGCCGAGCAGTTCCTTGATCTCGCGGAGCGCGTCCACGTCCCCGTCGGTGAAGGCGACCTCGTCGTCCGGCGGCATCGGGAAGCCCAGTGCCTGCCAGATGCGGCGCGCGTAGTCATCCGAGACGTCCGCGAGGGTCTCGACCTCCTTGCGCGTGTAACGCAGGGGGCCGCCGAGGAGGGTCTCTTCGATATCCCGGGGCGCTCGGGGGTCCGCCATCGGGCCGCCTTTATGTGTCATCAGTCAATGTCACAATAGTGCCGGAGTAAGATCACTGCGGTCAAGGTGGGACGAGTCCGGCGGGCGGGGCATGGCCGAGTACCGAATCGACGACCTGGCGCGGGCGTCCGGGAGCACCGTGCGCAACATCCGCGCCTACCAGGACCGGGGCCTGCTGCCCCCGCCCCGCCTCGCGGGCCGGGTCGGATGGTATGACGACTCGCACCTGGCCCGGCTGCGGCTGATCGGTAAGCTGCTCGGCCGGGGCTACACGTTCGCGATCATCAAGGACCTGCTGTCGGCGTGGGAGACGGGGCGCGACGTCGGCGACGTCCTCGGTCTGGAGAAGGTCCTCACCGAACCGTGGTCGGACGAGATCCCCGGCACCGCGACCGAAGAGGAGCTCGTCGCGATCTTCGGGACCGGCCTGGACGAGGATGAGATCGCCCGCTTCCAGCGGCGGACCGTCGAGATCGGGCTGATCGAGCCGGCCGGCGACCACTTCCGGGTGCCGAGCCCGCGGCTGCTGCACGTGGGTGCGGAACTGGTCGCGGCGGGCATCCCGCTCGACTCGGTGCTCGACATCGCCGCGCGGATCCGCGACGACTGCGACGTGATCGCCGGACGGTTCGTGGATCTCGTCCAGGAGCACGTCTTCCGGCGGCTGGACGAGCAACCGGTGCCCACCGGCGAGGAGATCGCCGAGATCGCCGACGTGGTCCGGCGGATGCGCCCGCTGGTGAAGATGGTCGTGGATCCGTTCATCGCCCGCGCGATGGAGGCCCGCGTCCAGGCGGCGCTCGGCGAGCAACTCGAAACGATCAGGGACCATCTCGCCGGTGCGGACGAGGCGTCGTAGCCCCCTAGAGGATGGTGGCGCCCCAGGCGACGGGCACGGCGTGCTCGGTCCCCTCGGCGTCCTTGAAGGTGAGGGTTCCCTTGCCGGGCAGGCCGATCAGTGTGGTGCGGAGGGTCAATGTCAGCTCGACCGTGCCGTCCTTGGGCATACCGCCCTGCGTCTGCGACAGGATGAGCTGGTTGGTGGACGTCATCGCCGTCCAGGTCACGGGTCCGCTCCGGGCCGCCAGCCGGACCCTCGCCGTCTTGGTCCCGCGGAACTCGATCTTCGCCGGGGCGACCACGAGAACACCGGTGGGGGGCTGGGCCGGCGGGGACGGCGAGGACGACGTGGGCGGCGACGGCGAGGGCCCCGTCGGGCTGGTCGGCTCCTGGTCATCGGTCTGAGGACGGACGGGAGGCGCCCCCTGAGGTCCGGGCCCCCCGCCCCGCGGGCCCGCGGCGTTGTGGGGATCGTCGTGCCCGGAGCCGCCGTGCGGCTTCTGATGGGTGATCGACGGCTGCGGATGCGTCCGGAACGGGGGCCAGGACAGCGAGTTGCCGCCGATGCCGGACCCCATGGCGAACACGGCCACGAGCGCGGCCACGAGCGCCCCGGCCATCCCGCCTCCGGTGAACAGCCACCGGCGGGTGAACGGCGAGGGCACGTCCGGCTGGCTCGGCAGGCCCTCGGGGGTGAGTGTGCCGCCGCGGGCGGCGATGTCCGCCCGGTATCCCGCCAGCTCGGGGTCGGTGGCCGTGTGCATGACGCGATGGCGCAGCGCCGCGGGCAGCACCGGCGCCGGTGCCCTCTTGAGCAGCGCGACGGCGCGGACCTGGCCGCGTCGCCGGCAGCCCGGGCACTCGGCGGCGTGCGCGTCGAGCTCCAGGTCACCGGTCGGGCCGGACGCCGAGGTGTCCGAACCGGGCATCTCGCCTCGCCGGTGGAACGTCTGCCACAGCGCGGCGGAGAGCGGCCCTCGGTGCACGTCCGTGCCGTGACGCTCGGGCGGCTGCTCTGCCGACGAACCGGCGGTCCGCCCAGCGGACTCGTCGTCGGGCTCGCCCGGACCGGTACCGGTGGGCGGCTTCTTCGCCGCGGCGGCCACTCCCGCGAGCGGCTCGGAGGACGAGCGGCCCGGACGCGCCGGAGCTCCGGTCCCGGTCGGGCCGCGGGCGGCCAGGACCGCGACGGCCGTCGGCCGCGCCTCCGGATCAGGCCCGGGGGATCCGGCGGACTCGACGGAACCGGCGGTGCCTCCAGGCCCGCCCGAACCGGCGACACAAGCGAGGATGGTACCGCGGAGCTCCGCCATCAGGGCGGCCTCCATGGACTCACGGCCCCGGCGGATCCGTACCGCGGCGCGGCGGGGCGACAGCCCGAGGGTCGCACCGAGCCGTGCGGGGTGCAGACCGTGTCGGAAGGCCAGCAGCACGACCTCCCGGTCGACCGGGTCCAGCGGAGCGAGCGCGGCCTGGAGCAGGTCGTGCAGTTCCTCGGACGGCGGCCAGTCCGGGACGGGCTCGTCGGAGTCGGTGCGGTCAAGGAGGGGGACGTCGGAGAACTCGCCGTCCCGATCCCAGTACAGCGTGCTCACGCGGCCACGGCGGATGCAGCGGCGGCGGACCGCGCCGTACAGCCAGGAGCTCAGGTGCAGGTGGTCACGCATGCGCGGCGCGCGGCGGCAGGCGTCGATGAACGTGTCGTGGACGATTCCGGCGGCGACCTTCTCGTCCGCGGTCATCGACAGGCCGTAGTCGTAGAGACGCTCGCCGTACTCGTCGTAGAGCGCAGCCAGGGCCGCCTTGTCGCCTTCGTTCAGCCCCTTGACCAACTTGCGGTCGGCGGTGGCATCAGAGGGGGACACCTTGGACATACACGCTCCCCGGCACCGGCGTGGAAGTCCGCCCCCAGAGGGGTCTTCCGGACAATCAGCCCACCTTGCATACACCCACCCACCCCTCGAACACCACATGATCCCCGAAAACGACATCGACTGTGACCTTGGGGTGAGATGCCGCGCCACTGTGTGACGACAAAGCACCAGATTCGAGTCATTTTCCAGACCGAGGATGTTATCTTGGTACCATGGTAACGGTTCATCGCGTCCAGACCGGGCTGCGCATCGAGCGAGATGTCCTGAAAGTCCTTAAGGGGCTGGCGGAGTATCTGGACATCTCACTCGGCGACCTCGTCGAGGGCATCGCGCTGCACGCCTTCGAGGGCCGTACACCCTTCTCGGTCGAGACTCTCGGCAAGATCGAGCAGCTCAAGGACGTCTACGGCCTGGAACTCACCGCCGCCGACGCCCACCGGCTTACCGACGGAAAGGGCCCACGATGACGAGCCTCCCGTCGCCCGGCGTCCGGCGTCCGGCGTCCGGCGTCGGCGAAGGATGACCGGCCGGATCGACATCGGACTGCCCCCCGAAAGGGCGTTCCCGCTCTTCACTCCCCGCGGCGAGGAACGCTGTGCGCCCGGCTGGCATCCCCGCTTCCCCGCACTGACCGTTGACGACACCGAGCCGGGGACGGTCTTCGAGACCGTCCGGGACGGAATCCGACGACCTGGGTGGTCGTGGCGCGCGACCACGGCCGCCACATCTCCTACGCCCGGGCCACACCAGGACACCGCACCGGCACGGTGACCGTCCGCCTCGCCGACGACGGCTCGGCCGGGGTGACCTATGACCTCACCGGAGCCGCCCAGGACATCGACGCCTGCGCAGCCAGCCATCGTGGAACCTGCCCGGGTCCTCGTCCCGGGGGTAGGCGCCGGTGACCCCGGCCCCCGGATCTCGATCTCCCCGACAGCCGCCCCGTCCTCGGCCAGCACCACGTCCAATGCACGCAGAGTAAGAAGACGCATGCCGAAACGGATCGAACTCACCTAAGGAACCGCCCCCAGGTAAACACCGAGAAGACGGCGAGCCACCCAGTCTGGGGGCTGGGGGTCGCCCTCCGATCAACTCGATTCCTCCCAGTAAAAGTCATTGCGGAGTTTGGTCATGGCTCGGGAGACGGTGCTCTTTACTGTTCCGATGCTGACGCCGAGGACTTTGGCGATCTCGGCTTCGGAAATGTCCTCGTAGTAGCGGAGCATGACGGCGAGTCGCTGTCGTTCGGGGAGGCGGCGGAGCGCGCGGCCGAGGGCGTCGTGGAGTTCGCTGCGGCGGGTGTGGTCGTCGACGGGGCTGTCGGGGAGCTCGTCGGTGGGGTAGATCTCCAGCTTGCGGCGGCGCCACCAGGAGATTTGGGTGTTGACCATGGCGCGGCGGACGTAACCGTCGATGGCGGCGCGGTCGTTGATGCGGTCCCAGGCGAGGTAGGTCTTGGCGAGGGCGGCCTGAAGGAGGTCCTCTGCCTCGGTGTGGTCGCTGGTCAGCCGGGTGGCCGCACGCAGCAGGGCGGGCCCGCGGTCCGCCATGTACTCGCGGAACTCCTCGTGCCGCGTCCTGTTCACATCACCACCGAACCAGGGGTTGTGGAGCCGCCGGGCCTTTACTGATCTTGACTGCGGGCGACTCCCGGTACAGTTGACGATCGCAGTCAGAGCGTAATTACGGGTCTACTGTAAACATATTTTCGGGTCAACCAGTGCATAATCTTCTACCGACGTTGAGGGATCGTCCTCCGTCCAGCGACTTATCGCGACAAATCCGTCGACTGTGGGGTCACGGCGCGTGAAGCTTGACTCGCCGTCCTAACAGTTGTGGCCGCGAGTTGAAGATGGATGCCGGAGTCCCCGCCATGCCGCTACCCAGCCCCCGTGCAGCGAGGCGTCGCCGACACCGCGAGGCCGTGCTCGGAGCGGTCCCGCACGCGGGGCTCCCGGAGCGGTACGGGCCTGCGCTGGACGTCGTGACCGGGATGATCCTCGACGCCAGCCCGCACCTGCTCGTGCTGCGCACCGCCGGGCTGGACGGCGGCGAGGTGCGGCTGCCGATGTCGGAGGCGACGACGGTCTGGTACGGCGGGCGCGGGGGCCTCGCCGCACTTCGGCCAGGTCGTGAGGCGATCGTGCGGCCGAGGGGCGACGGGCTCGGCGCCGATCGGATCTGGGTGGACATCGGACGGGTCACCGGCACGATCCTGGCGTGCGGGAGGGACACCGTGGAGGTGGACATGGGACCGCACCGAGGGCAAGCCCATGTGGTGGTCCCCCCGCACGCCCTCGGCCGGGTGCTGGTGCGGCATCCACGGTTGGAGCCCGGCTACCTGATCGACGTGATCTGTGTCCGGTCGGCGAGCGGCCCGAGGGCGGTGCGTCCCGGTACGTCCCAGCCCGGCTATCGGGCCGACGACCTTGCGGCGCCCGAGGCGGCCGCGCCCGTCCCGGACGCACCGCACGGGACGGCCACCTGGTTCGGTTTCCTCGGCACCGACCTGACGGGTCCGCTGGGCGGCCATGACGAGGGCACCTGGTCCCACGCCGGGCAGAGGGGGCCCGGCGTAGGCCAGGAGGCCTTCGCGGGTCTGGCGTATCCGGCGGTGGATTCCGAGGGCGACGCCGGGGGGTGTGTGGACGCGCCGTCTGGTTGTGTCGCGGTGCCCTACCTGTCGCTTGGCAGCGAGGTCACCGTCCACAACGAGTGCAGCGGACGGGCCGCGACACTGCCGGTGGTCGAGTGCGGTTGCACCGCGGCCCGCTACTGCGACCGGTGCGTGGAGTGCGGGACGTCCCCACGCGGGCGGATCGTCGAGCTGACGCCCGCCGCCTTCGTCGGCCTCGGCGGTGATCTGGAGGCTGGGTGCTTCAACGCGGTCGTGCGCCCCCGTGTGCCGGCGGCGGGCGCGGCGGTTCTCAGGAGGGCGGGACGATGGTGACGTCGATCCAGAACACGCAGGTGCTGCTGCTGGCGGCGGTCCTCCTGGCGGCGTGCCTGGCGAAGCTGACCGTCCGCGAGCACGTGGCGGACGCTCCGGACCACGTGCACGGGGTGCCGGTACCCGCCGGGCTCGCCCGGTTGACGGCGCTGCGCCGTAGCCGGGGTCTGAATGTGGGGCTCGGCCTCGGTGAGGGTGTCCTCGGGCTGGCGATGCTGGTGACCTCGCACTTGTCGGTGAGGTTGGCGACAACGGTCGCGTTCGCCGCCGCCACCTGGGTGGTCGGTGAGTTGCGGGTCCATCGGCCGGACGCAGGGTGCGGGTGTTTCGGCGGGCTGAGCGGTAAGCGGGTCGGCATGCGCAGCGTGCTGCGGGCCGTGCTGTTCACCGCCGCCGCGGTCGCCTCGCTCGGGGCGCCGCTCGCCGGGTTCCAGGTGCTGCGGGACGTTCAGGCGCAGGTCGGGCTGTTGCTGCTCATGGAGCTCGCGCTGTTCGCCGCGCTGTCGCCCGAGTTGTCGGTGCTGCTGGAGCGGGGCGGGCTACCGGGTGGGCGGGGTCGTCCGGCGATGCCGTGCGCGCGGCGCCGCAGCCCGCTCGCGGAGACGTACGCGACGCTGTACAAGAGCCGGGTCTGGCTGTCGTACGAGAACGTTGTCACCAGTGCGGTCCCTCTTGACGTGTGGCGGGAGGGCTGCTGGCGGTTCGTGTCCTTCCCCGCCCGCTTGGGTGAGCGCGACATGGAGATCGTGTTCGCCGTGTCGACCGCCGAGCGCGACCGGACGGTCCGGGCGGCGCTCGTGCAGCCGGATGAGGCGATGACCGGTCTGCTCTCTGCCGTTCTCTAGCACCATCTTGGACACGTCCAAGATGGTGCTAGAGAACGCTCATGTCTGTGGGGGCGGGTCGCCGCCGGGGAGGACCGGGCATGGCATCGAGGCGGTCACTGCTTCACGCCACCTCTATTGGGCTTCCTATTCTTGTGCCTAGAAAGGCGTATAGAGAGCCAGAGGCATGATGATGAAAATCTATGGCTCTCTACGCTGGACGCTAGAAAGCCGAATAGTGTGCGGACGTCAGCGTTCGATGCAGCTCTCTACAGCTCTCTAGCCCCTCGACTAGAAAGCTGTAGAAATCGGTGACGAGGTAGTGGCGGTGGTAGACAGCAGTGAGGCGGCAGGGTCGAGCGGACTGATCAGGCGGGCTGGGAGCGGAGGAACTTGCCGAAGTGCGGCACCGTGAACGCGACCATGCCGCGCTCGGCGCTGTAGATGAGACCTTTCTTGATGAGCCCGTCGCGGGCGGGTGAGAGGCTGGACGGCTTGCGGCCCAGCTCGTCCGCCACGGCGGCGGTGGGCACGGGGTCGTCGCCCAGCCCGGCCATCGCGCGCATGTAGTCGCGCTCGGCCGGGGTGGCGCGCTCGTAGCGGCTGCCGAAGAAACCGACCGCGAGTTCGCTCTCGGCCTCCGGGGCGGCGACCTTGATGTCGTCGACGGTGATGGGGGTGTCGGGTGCGACGTCCCAGACGACCTTGGCGTACGCCTGGACGAAGTAGGGGTAGCCGTCGGCGGCGCCGTACAACGCGTCGAGGGCGTCCTCGGTGAAGGTGACCTCTTCGCGCTCGGCCGGGGCGAGCAGCGCGACGTCTGCTGATTCCCGGTCGAGCCGGTCGATGCGGGCGTACCGGAACAGCCGCTCGGAGTAGGACTTGCTGGCCGACAGGACGGCCGGCAGGTGGGGCAGTCCGGCACCCACGACGATCAGCGGGCCGCCGACCTGCGACAGTTCGTGGCAGGCGGCGCAGAGGGCGGACACGTCGTCGGCGGGGATGTCCTGCATCTCGTCGACGAACAGGGCGATGCCGGCGCCGACGTCCGTCGCGACGGACGCCGCGTCCACGAACAGCTCCGTGAGGTCGATCTCCAGGTCGCCGGAGTCGGCGCGTCCTCGGGTCGCGGGCACGTCGATGCCGGGTTGCCAGCGGTGCGCGCGCGCCTTCCCTTTCCCGGACGGCTCGGGACCGGCCTGCGCGAACGCCTTCAGCACGCCGAGGAACTCCTCGATCCGGTCGGGCGCACGGTGCCGGGGCGCCAGCTCCCGGACGGCCATGTGCAGCGCCGAGGCCACCGGCCGCCGGATCGACTGGTCGGGCCGCGCCTCGATCTTGCCGGTGCCCCACAGTCGCTGGATCGCCATCGAGCGGAACGCGTTGAGCAGCACGGTCTTGCCCACCCCGCGCAGCCCAGTGATGATCATGCTGCGTTCGGGGCGGCCGCGGGCCACCCGTTCGAGCACGACCTCGAACTGCTTCAGCTCGCGGTCGCGGCCGGCCAGCTCGGGGGGACGCTGCCCGGCCCCGGGGGCGTAGGGATTGCGTACGGGGTCCACGCTCTCGGACTCTATGAGGCGATATAGCTGAGGCCGTAGATTTGCGTAGAAACCGCTGCGGCGTGTCGCGGCGGGGCAGGTCGTGGCTCGCCGGTTGGGGAGAGCCTGTTCCGTGGCCATCGTCGCCACCATGGCGCCTCCCGGGGCGAACGCGTTCGAACGGGCCAGTCGAACCTCTGTTCGACTATTCGAACACACTAGCGTATGGCGCCCGTCCCGTCACCCGGACACCGCAACTGAACGGCGTTCAGCGCCCGAGCGTCTCGTCCTCCGATGTCTGGTGCGGCAACTTGGCCGCCGGAATCGTCCCCATGCGCCCGGCTTGGAAGTCCTCGAACGCCTGGACGATCTCCTCGCGGGTGTTCATCACGAACGGCCCGTACCGCGCGACCGGTTCCCTGATGGGCAGGCCGCCGAGGACGAGGATCTCCCACCCTTGCGCGCTGCCCTGCGGCTGGAGGTCCGCCGCGCGCACGACGAGCCCGTCGCCGGTGCCCTTGTGGTGCGAACCCGCGAAGATCGCGAGCTGGCCCTCCTCCACCCCGGCCTGCTCGACACCGGCCGTGCCACGTCCGGACAGGACGTACACCAGCGCGTTGAATTCGCGTGGCCAGGGCAGTGTCAGCCGGGCGCCGGGGGCGACGGTCGCGTGCAGGTAGTTGATCGGCGTGTACGTGACGCCCGGCCCGTCGTACCCGGCGAGCGACCCCGCGATCACGCGGACGAGGGACGAGCCGTCGTCGGCGGCGAGCAGCTTCACGTCCCGCGCCTCGATGTCCTGGTATCGCGGTTCGACCCATTTCTGGGCGCGCGGCAGGTTCACCCACAGCTGGACGCCGTGGAACAGGCCGCCCTTGGCGACGAGGTCCGGTGGCGGCTGCTCGATGTGCTGGATTCCGGACGCGGCGGTCATCCACTGGGTGGCGCCGTCCGAGATCAGACCGCCGCCGCCGGTGGTGTCCTGGTGCTGGAAGGCGCCGTCGATGATGTAGGTGACCGTTTCGAAGCCCCGGTGCGGGTGCCACGGTGTGCCTTTGGCCTCCCCTGGCGCGTACTCCACCGCGCCCATGTGGTCGAGCAGGAGGAACGGGTCGGCCAGGGACAGGTCGATGCCGGGGAACGGACGTCGCACCTGGAAGCCCTCGCCCTCGACGTGACGCTTCGCGGTCACGACCTTCGCGACGCGGCGCCAGTCCGTGTCGCCTTCCGACAGCAGGGGCAGGCGGGGCAGGGTCAGCGGGTTGGCCGTCACTGCGGGCATGGGTGCCTCCCTTGGTTTCGTGGCCGTCCCCGTCCGTACCAGGGGCGGTCTCACCGTGCTCGCTCCGGCTGGAGCGGCGCCCGTTCCAACATAGTTGATGCTTCAACTATTTCCTCCGCCGACGCCCGCGGGTAGCGTCGCTCCCACGATGACGCCTACCGAAGTTAGTTGAACCTTCAACAATGTCGTATACTCTCACCATGAGTGAACCACGCTGGCTCGATGCCACCCAGCAGCGCCATTGGCGGGCCTACGTCGACGGCAGCGTCCGGCTCACCGAGATCATGGACCGCGACCTCAAGACCAAGCACGGGCTGTCGGTGTCGGAGTACGAGATCCTCGTCCGGCTCTCCGAGGCCCCCGAGCGCCGGCTGCGGATGGCCGAGCTCGCCGACAACGCCAGCCAGTCGCGCAGCCGCCTGTCCCACACCTGCTCGCGCCTGGAGTCCAAGGGCCTGGTCATGCGCGACAGCTGCCCGAACGACAAGCGCGGCGTCTTCGCCCACCTCACCGACGCGGGCTTCGCCGCGCTCGAACGCGCCGCCCGCGACCACGTCGAGACCGTCCGCACCTACCTCATCGACGTCGTCGAGCCGAACGACCTCGAAGCGATCGGTCGCGCGTTCAGCGCCGTCCTCAAGCGCATGGGCGCTACAGGGTGACGCTGAGGCCGGTGAGGAAGCCGACCGACACCAGCGTCAGGAACACCCAGGCGAGCATCATGCCGACGCCGAAGGGTTTCCACCGCCCGCCGACCTTCCAGACCAGCAGCCCGCCGAGCCCGAACGCCAGGACGAGCAGCGTCACGAACTGAGGGAGCAGGCTCGGACGCCTGCTCATCATCAGCGGCGCCCACATCATCACGGCGTCGACGAACACGAACATCCCGAAACCCGCCGCGGTCGCGCCGATGTCCCGGCTGCCGAGCGCCCGTGCGCGCTCCGCGAAATCCTGCGCCCGCGCCGAATCCAGGCGAATACGCGGCTGTGCCTGCCCTTGCTCGACCTCCACATTGTGCGCGACGGCAAAGATGTCGTCTTCGAGGCTCGGAAAGTCCCTCTCCTGAGGATCCGCCATGCCGGCTCCCTGGGGCCGGTGGACACCGGAAGACATGCCCGGCGGGTAGACGACGTCGTCGACGCGTCCGCCCCGGCCCCGTTCGGCGAACACGCCCTCCTTCGCACGTTAGCGAATCCAAGGTCCAACGCGAAGGGCACCCGACGTGCGATCCTGCAAAGATGCCAGGCAGAGGGCCCATTCGTACCACGACGTTCACGGCCGCGTTCATCGTCGCGACGTGCGCCATGACCGGATGCGGCGGGGGATCGGACAAGCCCGCGCAGAGCGGGTCGGCGACCCCGCCCACCGCGACCGCCACCGCCACCCCGAGCGCGTCCGCCACGGAGACCGCGCCGCAGGGCTTCCAGTCCCAGATCAAGAGGGTCACGGCCGCGGACCTCAAGTACTCCTGGCGCAAGGGCTGCCCGGTCGCGCCGTCCGGGCTGCGGATGATCGAGATGACCTACTGGGGCATGGACGACAAGACGCACCCGGGCGGAAAGCTCGTCGTCAACGCCAGGGCGGCCCGCGACCTGGTCAAGGTCTTCAAGCGGCTGTACGACATCCGCTATCCGATCCGCCGCATGGAACCGGTCGACGTCTACAAGGGCAGCGACTTCGACTCGATCGAGGCCGACAACACCTCCGCCTTCAACTGCCGCAACGCGACCGGTTCGACCTCCTTCTCCCAGCACGCCTACGGCCTCGCGGTCGACATCAACACCTGCGAGAACCCCTACGTCTACGCCGACGGTCGTGTCGCCCACAAGGACTGCGTGAAATACAAGAACCGCAAGAGCCGCGCCCCCGGCGTCATCCACGCCGGCGACAAGGTCGTCAAGGCATTCGCCTCGATCGGCTGGGGCTGGGGCGGCGAATGGAGCGGCGCCAAGGACTACCAGCACTTCTCCAGCTCCGGCCGCTGACAAGCAGTCCGGCTACGAGGTGACGACGTTCGGCCTTGAGGGCGGCAAGGACGAGCAGACGCTGACCCGGATCAAGCGCAGGATCAGGCCGCCTGCGAGCAGGTGCCGCAGGACGGCGTGCTGCTCGTCTACTCGGCGCGCAAGCAGGCCGAGGGCTGGCGCACCGGACTGGGCGGCCTGACGGCTCTGCTGAGCGCGGTATTGATCGTCAAAGGCCGGGACAACATCACCACGCTGGCGCCCGGGTACCGGTGGGCCGTCGTGCTGCTGCTCGGCCTGGCGCTGGTGATGCTGGTGACGGCGACTCTGCTGGCGGTGCGTGCGGCGTCGGGGCGTCCGGGGCAGGAGATCTTGCGCGCCGGGGAGGCGCTGCGGGAATGGACGCGTGCGGAGCTTCGACGGATCTCCCGGGCGGTCCGCCGCGCCGCGTGGCTTGCCACGCTGGCCATCGCGTGCGTGGCGGTGGCGATTCGCCCTGTCGCCGAATGCAAATGAGATGGCCTGGCCGAGGGTGCGAGGGCTCGATCACATCAGCATGAGGGCGACAACGATGATCGCCACGATGGCGACCACGGCGACGATGCCGACGATGAGGGCCAGGCTGGGGCCTGCGGACTTGTCGGGCTGCCCCTGGCTCGCGAAGGTCTTGAACTGGTGGGTGGTACCGGCCGGGTCGTTCGGTGTCTCGGACATGCCGAAGAGGGTAACGGACGGATCCATGCCGCTTCGTGGGCATTCGTCCGATCGGCCGCCCCTGGCCGTACGCGTCCCGCCGCAGCTCTCTGGCGGAGAGTGTGGGATTCGAACCCACGAGGACTGTCCCCAGCCCTGGGCGCTTTCAAGGCGCCTGCACTAGTCCACTATGCGAACTCTCCAGATGACCACCGCCCACGATAGCGGTCACGGACACCACCATCGACCGCATAATCAGGGTTCAGGCAAGGGTGACGATGGCATACGAGTACTCGCACCGGCACGGTCCCTCATCGGGGACGAACTTCATCGTCGTCGCGCCCTGCCTTTGGTCCCGCCGGGACGGCCTGTAGGCCGTGACCCGCACGGGGATGTTGGCCAAAGCGCGCGCGTCCCGCTGATCGAGGATCACCTGTAGCGCGCCCGTGTCGGTCAGGGAGCACGCCACCCGTCCACAGTCCGCCGCCCGGCGAGGGACACCAATGACCTGACATGGCTGATCGCCGACGCACAGCCGCAGACGCCAGCCGTCCCCCGGAAGGGCGGTCACTCCGGTGACCGTGACCATCGCCGGCGGTCGGCACGGCGAGCAGATCACCTGACCGCCGGACGAGGACGAGCATCCCGCGCACACCGCCAGCGCGGCCGCGCCCAGCGCTCGGTTGATCATGGACGCTTAGACGCCCCCGGCGGCCCTCACGGTTCCCTGCCGTCTGGGACGGCGTAGCCGGGAATCGAGGGCCAGCGGACGGTCATGACGACCGACTCCTCCTCGGCGTGCCAGGAGTGGTCGACGCCGCGTCCCCACACGACGTAGTCGCCCTGCTCGGTCAGCAGGACGTCGCGCTCCGGGAACTCCATCCGGAACCGGCCGCTGATCAGGACGAGCAGCGCGATGCGCTTCTCGCCGCTGGTCCATCGGGCACGCCGTTCGCCCTTCGGATGGACGCCCCACTTGATCTCGACCTCGTCGCTGTGCCGGAGGTCGCCGGGAGGCTTGAAGTGCCCGAGCAGCCAGCCGCGATCACTGGCGGCGTCCGGCGCCGCCTTCCCCACGTACACGTCCACCACGGGCGAGACTCTAGCGTCCGGGCGGCGAGGAACGTTCCGCCGGCCGCGGGACGGTCAGGGTCCCTCCGGACGGGGATGGGCGAAGCCGTCGCCGACCACGGCGGCCAGGGTCAGGTACGCCTCGCGTGTCGCCGGGGCGAGCTGCTCCAACTCCACCTCGGCGCCCTCCTCCAGATGGTCGTCGTAGGGGATGCGCACGACCGCGCGGCAGCGGCTCTCGAAGTGGGCCTGGAGCTTGTCGAGGTCGACCTGGCTGCGGGTGCGGTTGCGGACCATCGACAGCACCACCACGCCGTTACGGACGAGGTGGCCGTGGTCGTGCGCCTCCAGCCAGTCCAGGGTCGCGCTCGCGGAGCGGGCACCGTCCACCGACGGGGAGCTGACCAGGACGAGCTGGTCGGCCAGGCTCAGCACGCCCGCCATCGCCGAATGCAGCAGGCCCGTCCCGCAGTCGGTGATGCAGATCGAGTAGTACTGCTCCAGGACGACCGCCACGGCCGCGTAGTCCTCGGCGCTGAACGCCTCGCTGACGGCCGGGTCGCGGTCGGACGCCAGAACCTCCAGACGAGCGACGTTCTGCGAGGTGAAGGCGCGGACGTCGGCGTACCGGTGGATCTTATCCCGGCTGTTCAGCAGGTCCCGGACGGTCGCGGCCGTCTCCAGCTTGACCTTGTCCGACAGCGTGCCGCGGTCGGGGTTCGCGTCCACCGCGATGACCCGGTCGCCGCGGAACGAGCCGAGCATCGAACCGAGACCCGTCGTGGTCGTGGTCTTGCCCACGCCGCCCTTCAGCGACATCACGGCCACCCGGTGGTGCCCGCCCGCCACGGTCGTCCGAGCCCGCGCGATCAGATCCTTGCGGCGCAGGTCACCCTGCGACTCGCCCGGGTGGATGCTCCCTGCGGTGGCCTTGTAGACGGCGCGCCGCCAGCCCGAGGACGGTGCGATCCGCCGCTCGCCGAGCAGGTTCTCGGAGCTGAGGCTCTCGGAGCTCTGCGGATCCGGCTGCGGCTGCCCCGGGTACGGGCTTTGCGGTGCTCCGGGGGGTTGGCCTGGCATCTGCTGATAGGCGCCGGGTTGCCCCTGCGGGCCGTAGGCGTAGCCCTGGTGAGGCGGTCCAACCTCGGCGCCGGGTACAGCCTGCGGAAGCGCTTGCCCGGTGTTCGGGTCGTACGCGTAGCCCTGCTGTGCCGCCGCATTCGGGTCCTGCGGCGCGTACGGCTGCCCCGCCGCGTTGGGGTTCTGCCCGTACGGTTGCCCCGCGGTGCCGGGGCCCGGTGCGTACGGCTGCCCGGTGTTCGGGTCGAGCGGCGGGTACGGCTGCCCGGCGTTCGGGTCTTGGGCGTAGCGCTGCTGTTGTCCCGCGGGCGGACTGGGCGGCGGGTACTGCCCGCCGGCCCCGTTGACGTCCTGCTGGAAGGGCTGCCCGCTGTTCGGGTCGATCGGAGGGAACTGGCCGACGGCGGTCGTCTCCTGCGCGTACGGCTGGCCGGCGTTCGGGTCCTGTGGCGGGTACTGCTGGCCGGTGGCGGCGCTGGGATCCTGTGCGTACGGCGGCGGCCCGCTGTTCGGGTCAGGTCCGACGAACTGGTTGGGCATGTAGGGCGGGAGCTGGTCGAGCGGAGGCGCGGCCTCGCCGTTGGCGGTGGTCTCGTAGGACTGCGGGCCCGTTTCCCAGGGCTGCTGCTGTCCGTAGGGCGACTGCTGAGGCTGGGTGGCAGGGGAGCCGGTGCTGGCAGGCGCGGGGGGAGCGGGAGGCGCGGAGGGCGGCTGATCGTAGTCCTGGTATCCGGCGTACGGCGGGGGAAGCATGCCCCCCTCGAACGGCTGGGGCATCGGGCCGCCCTCGTAGGGCCGGCCGTCGAACGGAGGCGGTGCGGGGAAGGCCGGGGGTCCCTGGTCCTGTGCTTCGCCTTGCGAAGGCTGTTCCTGGGGCGGGCCGAAGTTCTCCGGGGGGCCTTGGAAGGCGGGCGGGGCGGCCAGCCACGGGTTGCCGTTCTGGTCGAGGGTCTGCTCGCCTTCCTGCACAGCGGGCCGCTCGGGGGAGGGCTCGCCCTCGGCGGCGGGCCGACCTGCCGTCTCCCCGCTCATCGCGTCCAGAGAGGCCAGCCGCTCCTCCAGGGAACGCCCGTCGTGCTCGTTCCTTGCCACCGTTTCTCCCCTCGGCACCTCTGACGATCACTTGCGGAGCAGGTAGGCGAAAGGCCCCCAGGCAGGATACCTGTGTGCCAATACCACGCATCCCGCGCGTAGATCCACATTGGTGAAGGAACGTCAGTTCCGGGTGGCCGGTAGCGTGATCGGTATGCATGCGATCGTGATCCGCGAACCGGGAGACGCCGAGGTCCTCGAATGGACGGACGTGCCGGACCCGGCCGTGCAGCCGGGCGAGGTACTGATCGAGGTGGCGGCAAGTGCGGTCAACCGCGCGGACGTCATGCAGCGCCTGGGGCTGTATCCGCCCCCCGAGGGCGCTCCCCCGTACCCGGGACTGGAGGTGTCGGGGCGGGTCGCCGAGGTCGGTCCGGACGTGACGGGGCTGAAGGCCGGGGACGAGGTGTGCGCGCTGCTGGCCGGGGGAGGGTACGCCGAACGGGTGACCGTCCCCGCGACCCAGGTGCTTCCGGTGCCCCGCGGGGTGGACGTGGTGGACGCGGCCGGGCTGCCGGAGGTGGCGTGCACAGTGTGGTCGAACGTCTTCATGCTCGGCGGGCTGTCCGCCGGGGAGACGCTGCTGGTGCACGGCGGCGGCAGCGGGATCGGGACGATGGCGATCCAGGTGGCCAAGGCGCGGGGCGCGCGTGTGGTGTGCACGGTGGGCAGCGCGGAGAAGGCGGCCCGGTGCCGGGAACTGGGCGCGGACCTCGTGGTGAACTACCGCGAGGAGGACTTCGTCGAAAGCGGCCCCTACGACGTGATCCTGGACCTGATGGGCGCCAAGTACCTGGCCCGGAACGTGGAGGCGCTGGCCACCGGCGGACGGCTGATGGTCATAGGCCTCCAGGGCGGCGCGCGGGCGGAGCTGGACCTTGGGAAGATGCTGCGGAAACGGGCGTTGGTGCACGCAACCAGCCTTCGGTCCCGTCCGTTGGAGGAGAAGGCACAGATCGTGGCGGCCGTCCACGAGCATCTGTGGCCGCTGCTGGCGTCGGGGGAGGTGCGCCCGGTCATCGACCAGAGGGTCCCGATGGCCGACGCGGCGCGCGCACACAGACTGCTCGAAGAGAGCGGTCACGTCGGCAAGATCCTGCTGACCGTGTGAGGATGAGAGGACTATGAACGAGCCTTCGAAGAACCAATCAGAACAGGAACCGCAGGTTCTCGTGGTAGGCCCGAACGGCATCGCGATCGAGGGCGCCGGGGACGGTGAGAGCGAGACCAAACCGATCACCGAGATGGTCGAGCAGCCCGCGAAGGTGATGCGGATCGGCGGGATGATCCGGCAACTCCTCGACGAGGTGAAGGCCGCCCCGCTGGACGAGGCGAGCCGCGCGCGCCTGCGGGAGATCCACAAGTCGTCCATCAAGGAGCTGGAGGACGGCCTCGCCCCCGAACTCGTCGAGGAGCTGGACAGGCTGTCCCTGCCCTTCACCGAGGGTGTCGTGCCGAGCGAGTCCGAGCTGCGGATCGCACAGGCACAGCTCGTCGGCTGGCTGGAGGGCCTCTTCCACGGCATACAGACGACGCTCTTCGCCCAGCAGATGGCAGCGCGCGCACAGCTCGAACAGATGCGCCGCGCCCTGCCCGCGGGCATGGTCCCCCCAGGCGTAGAGGAAGAGCAGCCAGGCCCGCGCCACTCGTCCGGCCCCTACCTGTAAACCCCAGAAGCTGGAAGCCGCGCCGGGCGGGATGCCTCACCCGTCACGCGAACGCCGCTATCAGCCTGGTGGGACACCCCACCAGGCTGATAGCGAAGAACAAGCCGCTGCGTGCAGGCACAGAATCCCCCAGCAGCACCGGCGAGAGGGAAGGCGCCGAGCCGCGCAGCCGGGGGGTATGGGGGGTCGCCCCCCCAATAAGAACCAGCCCCCCAATAAACTACGGAAAGAGGCGTTCGACGATCTCGGCGACGCCGTCGTCGTCGTTGCGGGACGTGGTGTGCGTGACCGCCGCGAGGACGAGGGGGTGCGCGTTGGCTACGCCGTACGAGGTTCCTGCCCAGGTGAGCATCGGCAGGTCGTTGGGCATGTCACCGAAGGCGACGACCTCGTCGGAGGGGATGTCGTGTTCGCTGCACAGGGCCGCCAGCGCGGTGGCCTTGGTGACGCCCTGGGCGCTCATCTCCAGCAGACCGCGGCCGGACGAGTGGGTCACGGTGACGAGGTCCCCGACCGCCTGCACGGCCTTTTCCACGAGCGGATCGGGGTCGGCGTCGGGGTGGAACGCCAGCAGCTTGGTGCCGCCCCGGCTGACGAGTTCCTCGCCGTCCACGGGGCGTCCGCCCAGGGCCGTGGCGTCCCAGCGGCCGAGGCCGTAGCGTGTCTCGAACACGAAACCGTGCGGGTATTCGACGGCGAAGCGCAGCTCGGGGGAGATCGTGCGGAGTCGCTGCACCGCCTCCGCGAGCACGTCGGGGGTGATCTCGTGGGCGCGGATGACGGCTTCGGTGTGCAGGTCGTAGACCACGGCGCCGTTGGCGCAGATGGCGACGCCGCGGTGGTCCACGGCGGCGGCGATCTCGGTCATCCAGCGCGGTGGGCGGCCGGTGACCATGACGAGCATCGCTCCGGCGCGTTCCACCCGGGCGAGGGCGGCCACGGTGCGGGCGGAGATCGTCCCGTCGGAGCGCACGATCGTGCCGTCGAGGTCGGTGGCGATCAGGCGCGGCGAGGACTCGGACATGTCACCTTCCAGTGCGACTTGGACACACCTTAGGCGACATGCTCCTGGTTACGACGACGGGCCCGCCCCCGAAGGGACGGGCCCGAACACCGTCGGACGGCGGCTCAGCGTTTGACGGGCTCCAGGATCTCCAGGCCCAGAAACTTCTGGAGCGCCTCCGGGACGCGGACCGAGCCGTCCGGCCGCTGGTGGTTCTCCAGGATCGCGACGATCCAGCGGGTGGTGGCGAGCGTCCCGTTCAGCGTCGCGACCGGCTGGTTCTTGCCGTCGGCGTCGCGGTGCCGGACGGACAGGCGCCGGGCCTGGAACTCGGTGCAGTTGGACGTGGACGTGACCTCGCGGTAGGTGTCCTGCGTCGGGACCCACGCCTCGCAGTCGTACTTGCGGGCCGCGCTGGAACCGAGGTCGCCCGCCGCGACGTCGATCACCCGGTAGGGCAGCTCGACCTTCGCGAGCATCTCCTTCTCCCACTCCAGCAGCCGCAGGTGCTCGGCGTGGGCGTCGGCCGGGTCGCAGTAGGAGAACATCTCCACCTTGTCGAACTGGTGGACGCGGATGATGCCGCGCGTGTCCTTGCCGTAGGAGCCGGCCTCGCGGCGGAAGCACGACGACCACGCCACGTACCGTCGCGGCAGCTCGTCGATGATCTCGTTCATGTGGTAGGCGGCGAGCGGCACCTCGGAGGTGCCGACGAGGTACAGGTCCTCCTGGCGGAGCTGGTACACCTCCGCGGCGTGTGCACCGAGGAACCCGGTGCCCTCCATCGCCTCCGGCTTGACGAGCACCGGGGGGTACATCGGCACGAAACCCGCCGCGATGGCCTGTTCCATCGCGAGGTTCAGCAGCGCGTACTGGAGCCGCGCGCCGACGCCGGTCAGGTAGTAGAAGCGGGCGCCGGCGACCTTCGCGCCGCGTTCCATGTCGATGGCGCCGAGGCCCTCGCTCAGCTCCAGGTGGTCCTTGGGTTCGAAGTCGAACGCGGGTGGCTCGCCGATCGTCTCCAGGACGACGAAGTCCTGTTCGCCGCCGGGAGGCGCGCCCTCCTCGATGAGGTTGGGTATCCCCTTCAGCAACGTGTCGAGGTCTCCGCCGAGCCGGTCGGCCTCGGCTTCGGCGTCCTTGACCTGCTGCGCCAGTTCCTTCGCGCGGGTCAGCAGCGCCTGCCGCTCCTCGCCCTGCGCCTTGGACACCGACTTGCCGAAACTCTTCTGCTCGGAGCGCAGCTGCTCGAACGAGGTGAGCGCCGAGCGGCGCCTCCCGTCCAGGTCGAGCAGCCGGTCGACGACAGTGTCATCCTCGCCGCGGGCGCGCTGCGAGGCGCGCAGCCGCTCGGGATCCTCTCGAAGAGCTCGCAGGTCAATCACAGACCCGAGGCTACCGGCCCGGCACCCCGTCCGCGCGCGGGTATCGCCGTTCCGGACGGACCGCGACGCCCGGCGGGACGGCGTCCCCGGTCAGCGGGCTGCGCCGGCCAGCAGCGCGTGTGCGGGAAGGGCGACCTTTCCGTCCGCCACCGCGTACCCGGCGATGATCCGGTCGTATTCCGTCTTGATCCGCTCGACGGTCGCGGCGTCCTGGCGGCCGACGATGACGCCGTTGGTGCCGACCCTGGACAGCGCGCCCGTCTCCCACCACACCTCGGGGTCGACGACGTGCTCCCACGTCACCTCGTCGACGGTGACGTCGGTGAAGCCCGCCCCGGCCACCAGGCGGCGGAACGCCGTGGTCTCGCCGTGTTCCAGGAACGGCGGCTGCGGGATGTCGTCCGGCCACGGCACCCCGGCCGCCTCGATCGCCTCGCGGACGATCGCGAGCGCCCCGCTGCCGGGCATGACCCAGCAGCTCAGCGCCAGCCGGCCGGCCGGCCGCAACACCCGCCGCAGCTCCGCCAGGACGACCTCGGGCGCTCCCACATGGTTGATCACGAAGTTGCCGGCGACCGCGTCGAACGAGGCGTCGGGGAACGGCACGTCCGGCAGGATCGCGACCCGCACGTCCAGCCCGGGGACGTTCCTGCGCGCCGTGTCGGCCATGTCGGGGTCCGCGTCGATCGCCGCGACCGTGGCGCCGCGCCCGGTCGCGGCGGCGGACACGATGCCGGGGCCGGTGCCGACGTCCAGGAGCCGCGTGCCGTCCGTGACGCCCGCCGTGTCCAGCAGGGGACCGACCAGGTAGCGGGTCACGTGCGCGAATCCCCGCTCGTACGCGGGCGCGCGGCCGGCCCACAGCTCCCGCTCGTAAAGATCGAAGTCCTTGGCCATCCCGGCAGGGTAGCCCGCTAGCCGCGGATGGACTCCAGCCATGTGGACGCCTCGATGAAGTCGTCGTCGTGGGTGCCGCGGCGGATCTCCGGGCGGACCTGGTCGGCGCGGGCGTAGGAGCCGACGAAGCGGACGTCGGCGCACACGCGGCGCAGGCCCATCAGTGCCTCGCCGACGCGGGCGTCGGCGACATGGCCCTCGAAGTCCATCCAGAACAGGTAGGAGCCGAGGCCGGCGCCGGTCGGACGGGACTGGATCAGCGTCAGGTTGATGCCGCGGACGGAGAACTCGGTGAGGATCTCCAGCAGGGCGCCCGGGTGGTCCTCGCCGATGAACGCGACGACGGTCGTGCGGTCGGTGCCGGTGGGCGGGGGCGGGGCGCAGGGGCGGCGCAGGGCGATGAACCGGGTGACCGCGTCGGCGACGTCGTGGATGTCCTCGGCGAGGACGGACAGGCCGTAGCGGGCGGCGGCGAACGAGCCGGCGAGGGCCGCGTCGTAGTGTCCGTCGGCGACGTGCTGGGCGGCCTCGGCGTTGGACGTGGCGGCGTGCCACTCGGCGTCGGGGACGTGCCCGGCGAGCCAGCGGCGGCACTGCGGCTGCGCGATGGGGTGCGAGGCGACGGACTTGACGTCGGCCATCTCGGTGCCGGGACGGACGAGCAGCGCGAACGACACCGGCAGATGGATCTCCGCGACGATCTGGAGGAGCTCACCGGTGGCCAGCTCGTCCAGCGTGGCGGGGACGGAGCCTTCGACGGAGTTCTCCAGCGCGACGACGGCGGAGTCGACCTCTTCGCGGCGCAACGCGTCCAGGACGGCGGGCACCGTCGCGTACGGGACGTGCTCGGCCTCAGCGGCGCCCGGGATCGACAGGAGCGCCGCCTCGGTGAACGTGCCGTGCGGGCCGAGGTAGGCGTAGCGTTCGGGCCTGCTGGCGTCGGTCACGTGGTCCCCCGGGGCTGTGGAAGCTGATGTGCGGCAGGGAAGGTGCTGTGACTGCCGAGTTTACTTGCCCCGGACTGGAAGGTTCCCGGCCGCACGTGCGTCTGATCGTCCGGCTCGATCGACCCGTCCGATCGGGCCTGTCCGTCCTGACCTTCCGCCTCGCCTGTCCGAGCGGGGTGCCCGATCGAGCGGACTGGTCAGGAGGCCAGGTCAGGCGCGGGCGGTTGAGGCGCGATCGCCGTTGCCATAGTCGGCGAGCGGGTCGTCCATGGACACGACCGGACCCTTGCCGAGCCGGGCCGCGCGCAGGGCCTGGTTCTCCTCGGGGGAGAGCATCTCGACGGGATGCCCCTCCTGGACGACCTTGGCGTAGGTCCGTGTCTCGGTCCGCCCGTTGATCGAGCTGATCACGACGCCGTCCCCCACGGCGTTGATCAGCGCGAGCGAGAAGGACCGGTGCCCGGACATCTCCTTGAGCGCGTCGTAGTGCACGATGGCGAGGTCGCGCATGGCGCGCTCGTCCACCGAGCCACTGGCGACCTGGAGCTGGCGCCTGAGCATTTCTCCGCACTCGTCCACGACCTGGTTGACCCTGTTGTGGGCCACCACCGCGATGGACAGTCCGGCCACCCCGGCGACCAGGCCGGCGACGGCCACCGCGACAAGCATCACGGGGCGAGCGTACCGACCTCGACGTCACGTTGCGAAGGATCCTCGTCACTGGGCCCGGGAAAGAGCCGTTTCACCAGCCATGTACCGAGGACGATCACCATCAGGATCGCGGCGGCGCCGAACGCGTCCTGGATCACACGGCCCCAGAAAACCGAGAAAAGCGAGTGGTCCGGGCCGATCAGTTTCGTCCCCCACCAGGGCAGGGGGAACAGGAAATAGGTCCAGACGACGGCGGCGATCAGACATCTTCGCGTGTCCCGTCCATCTCCGGCGAGGGCGCCGACAACCGGGATGATCCACACCAGGTGGTGGATCCATCCCACGGGGGACAGCAGGACCGACAGCAGCCCGACGATCGCGACCCCCGCCAGCAGCAGGCTGTAGGCGTCCGGGCCGGCGAGCCGGTCGGCGGCGGCGTAGTGGTCGGTGCCGCGGACGCGTCCGGTGAGGGAGGGCAGGCCCGCCTTCTCGTCCGCCCCGTAGGTGACGCGGCGTGCGGCCTTGAAACCGTAGTACGCCATGGCCAGGACGAGGACGAGCCACACCAGCGACCTGGCGGGCCCCTCGGGCAGGATCCGCGCGACGATCCCGTTGATCGCCTGGTTGGTGGTGCCGCTGACGCTGCCGGTCCGGTCGCCTCCCTGGAGCAGCGCGCCGAACCAGTAGTCGGCCGAGTCGGACGGCAGCAGCGCGAACGCGCCGAGCGTGGCGGCGGCGGCGGTCAGCAGCGCGTTGACCGCCGCGTCGCGCCGTCCGGTGATGAGGAAGTAGATGAGGAAGACACCCGGCACGAGCTTGATCGCCAGGGCGAGGCCGACGAGCATGCCGCGCGGCCAGCGGGCCGAGCGCGTGCAGCAGTCGGCCAGGCACAGCGCGAGCAGGAACAGCCCCACCTGCCCGAACCGGATCTGGTCGCGGACGGGATCGAGCCAGGCCATCGCCGCGACCAGGGCGCCGAGTGCGAGCGGCGTCCAGCGGCCCGCGCGGCGGACGAGGTCGCGGAAGGCGTACCAGACGGAGATCACCAGGGCGACGTACAGCAGGATCGTCCACACCCACTGCGCCGCGCGCCAGGGGAGCAGCGTGAACGGCACCGCCAGCACGGCCGCGAACGGGGGGTAGGTGAACGGCAGGAACTGCGGTGGCTGCGTCAGGACGTCGTACAGGGGCGCGCCGCGCAGTAGCGCGCGCCCGCCGTCCCGGTAGACCTCCAGGTCGACGAGCCTCTGGTCGGGCTGGTTGCCCAGCCACCGGGTGACGATCGGCGTCACCGCCACCACCGCGAGGGCGATCCCGGCCAGCAGGATCAGCAGATCCGGCGGCGTGCCCCACCGCCTCGCGGCGCGTGCGGGCTCGGCCCTTTCACGCGCACCACTGACTTCGCGCATGCCCTCATCCTGGCGTAAGTGGGACGCCGGCCCGTCCGGAGCAGACCGTTCCGGGCATGCAGGATATGCATCCGCGAACCCCTGCCGCGCCGCGCCTGTCGTCGCGTGGCGGCCCTGTGGCGGTCCCGTGGCGGCGCCGCCGCGGCCCTTCTCCGGCGCTGTCGCGGACGCCCCGCGCGTGCTGGTGACCCTCTTGTAGCCTGAGGGCCATGATTGCGCGGGGGACGGGGATCGGGGTGTTCCTCGCCGTCGTCGTGGCGGTTCTGGGCGGCCTCGCCGGATCGGCGCTGGCGGCCGGGAACGTGCCGGTCACCAGTGGGAACGCGATGCCGGGCGGACAGGCGGGGGCGCCGACGATCAGCGGCCGGGTCGTGATCATCGGGATCCCCGGGCTGCTGTGGAAGGACGTCGATCCGCAGCGGACCCCGGCGCTCTGGGGGCTCACCGGGCAGGGGGCGGCCGGGGGGCTCAGCGTCCGCACCACCAAGGTCAACACGTGCCCGACGGACGGGTGGCTGACGCTGTCGGCGGGGCAGCGGGCGCGGCTGGCGCACGGCGACTGCGCGCTGCCCTCCTCCCCCATCATCTCCGGGCAGCCCTCCCCCAGCGGGCCGCCGCCTCCGGGCGGCGCGGTGGCGCCGGGCTGGCCCGCGATCAAGAGCGACAACGCCGGGACGTCCTACCACGCGCAGGTGGGGCTGCTCGGCGACGCCGTCCACGCGGCGGGCGGCTGCACGACGGCGATCGGACCCGGCGCGGTGTTCGGGCTCGGCGACGGCAACGGGCGGGTCGACCACTACGCCGCGTCCCCGGACAGGGTCACCGCCGCCGAGTGGTCGCGTTGCGCGATCACCGCCGTGGACGTGGACGAGATGTTCCGCGCCTTCCTCGACGCCGGGGTCGATCCGCACGGGGACCAGGTGCCGGTCGAGGAGGACCAGCGCGCCGCCGCCGCGTCCGCCGTCGACCGTCGGGTCGCGCAGGTGCTGTCCGGTGTCCCGGGCGGCACGACGGTGCTGGTCGCGGGGCTCTCCGACACCGGTGTCCGGCCCGGTCTGCGCGTCGCCGTCGTCAAGGGCGGGGGATATGAGCCGGGTTTCCTGACCTCGGGCGCCACCCGGCAGGACGGTCTCGTCACGCTGACCGACCTCACCGCGACGGCGCTGAAGCTGCTCGGGCTGCCGCAGCCCAAGGAGGCCGTCGGCTCGCAGTGGCGCTCCCAGCCGTCGGGGACGTCCACGAAGGCGAGGGTGGGCGCGCTGGAGGACGAGGACGTCGCGGCACAGGCGATCCGCAACGTCCAGACGTCGTTCTACTGGATGCTGTTCGCGGTGCAGCTCGTGCTGTACGGGATCGCGGCGCTGGCGCTGCGACGGGTGGGCAGTGACCTTCGCTCGCGGGCGCGGGTCCTCGGCGGCACCCGCGTCATCGCGTTGCTCGGCGGTTCGGCCCCGGGCGCGTCCTTCCTGGCGGGGCTGATGCCGTGGTGGCGGTCCGCGCACCCGACGCTGGTACTGATCTGCGCCGTGCTGGGTTTCGCCGGGCTGATGACGGGCGCGGCGCTGGCCGGCCCGTGGCGCCGATCGTCGTTCGCACCCGGGCTGGTCATCACCGGGCTGACCGCGCTCATCCTCGCCCTGGACGTGATGACGGGTTCGACGCTCCAGCTCAACACGCTGATGGGCTACACGGCGCTGGTCGCCGGCCGCTTCTACGGGTTCGGGAACCAGGCGTTCGCGCTGTTCGCCGTCGCGGCGATCCTCACGGCGGCGTGGCTGGCCGAGTATCCGCTGCGCGCGGGCCACGGCGCGGCACCGCCCCGCTGGCTGGCCTACCGGGACGGGAAGGCCGCCGCGGTCGGGGTGGTCGCGCTGGTCGGCGTCATCGCGGTGGCAGTGGACGGGCTGCCCGCGTGGGGCAGCGACTTCGGCGGCGTCCTGGCGATCGTGCCCGCGTTCGCCATGCTCGGCATGATGATCGCGGGACGGCGGGTGTCGCCGTTCAGGTTGCTGCTGTTCTGCGTGGGCGGGCTCGTGCTGGTGTTGCTGATCTCCTATGTGAACTCGCGCAGCGCCAACCCGACGCACCTCGGCCGCTTCTGGCAGGACCTCATGGACGGGGACGCCTGGGACGTCGTGAAGCGCAAGTTCACGGCCATGATCGGCAGTCTCGGCTACTGGCCGTTCACGCTGCCCCTGGCGGCGGCGCTCGGGTTCCTGTTCTTCGTGCTGGTGCGGCCGAACCGGTGGCGGGTCTCGCTGCTGAACCGCTCGTACGAGCACAGCATCACGATGCGCCCGGCGCTGGTCTGCGCGCTGGCGGTCGGTGTCATCGGCACGCTGGTGAACGACTCGGGCGTGGTGATCATGTCGGTCGCGTTCAGCCTGGCGACCCCGCTGATGCTCGCGGCGGGCGTCCGGTCGCTGGAGCTCGACCTGATCGCAGACACAGGACGGTCAGAGCCGCGAGAACCGCGAGAAGCGTCCACGGGATCACCGTCGGCCGAACGACAGTGACGAGCCAGGACAGCTCGTCCGGCAGTCCTATGCGTTCGGGCGCGCGCGCGGGCAGGTAGGCCAGGCTGAGTGCGCTGGTGTGGGCCAGCAAGACCCAGTCGAAGCGGGTCCAGGGGAGCAGCGCCAGGAGCGCCCAGCCGAACCCGTCGTACCAGGGCAGTTCGTAGGGGGCCGCCAGGAGCCAGGCGAGGATCAGGGCTGCGGCTATCCGGTGTTGGTCTTCTTCGCTCCTCGGCAGCGCGCGCGCCAGCAGGACGAACAGGATGACGCCGAGCACCATCGAGCCGATCTTGATGACGGTGCGGTGCTCGCCTCGTCCCAGCAGGACGTCCACCAGATGCCAGGGAGTGGCGAGCGAGACCATGTTGCTCGCCTGGCTGACCTGGTCCAGCGCGTGGGGGCCCGCGAGCAGGTACGAGGCCGTCGCCACGACCGTCGCGCCGCCGACCAGGGCGACCAGACCCGTCACCGCCCTGCGGTTCCGGGACGACCAGGCGTCGCGCAGCAGCGTCCAGGCCGGTCCGCCGCCCACCAGCGCGGCGGGCAGCTTGATCGCGGCACCGGCGCCGATCAGCGCGCCCGCGGCGAGCGCCCGGCCCGGCCCCGGTGCCCGTCCGGTGAAGATCGCGAGGGCCGCCACCATGGGAGCTATCGCCAGGACGTCGTTGTGCGCGCCCGAGACCAGGTGGTACAGCAGCAGCGGATTGCACGTCCACAGCAGGGCGGTGCGCAGGCGCCGCTCCTCGCTCCGGGACGTCCGGTAGAGGATGAGGGCCGTCAAGGCGAACGCGAGCGTGTTGATCAGGGACAGCACGAACACCGTCAGCCGCACCGACCCGCCGCCGATCCACGAGGCGAACGCCTGGGACCCGGTCGCGATCGGCCCGTACACCGACGGGGTGAAGCGCCATTCCTCGGGCGCACCGGCCACGGGGTCGCCGGCCATGTCCACGGCGCGTGTGACGTACGGATCGTGTCCTGTCGCCGCCATCCGCCCGTACGAGGCGTAGTTCAGATGGTCGGTGGACCCGGCCGGCGGCAGGCACGTGAACGCCACCGCGGCCAGCAACCCGGCGACGACGAGCGGGAACGCCCGTACCCGCCAGCCGCGCCCGACGCCGGCGAAGCACAGCCCGAGCCCGGCGGTCCCCATCAGGACACCGGCGACGGCCAGCCCGATCACCACGTACGGCGAGGGATGGGCATCCAGCGAGTAGGGCGGCCGGCCGCTCCTTCCCGCCAGCGAGGGCACGAACGCCGACGGACCCAGCAGCGCCGTGGCGAGGAAACACGCGACGGCGGCGCCGATGGCACAAAGCCCGGCGGTCCCGATCTTCTGTCCGTGGCCCGTCCCCTCGGCGGGGTCGTCGTCTGGGGGGCTTGCGTGGCCCGCGCGGGACGCGCCAGGGCCGGGACGGGTCATCGCCTGCGGCCGCCCAGGCGGGCGAGTTGTCCTGCCACCATGGGCTCGCGGACGGCGAGGGCCCTGGCCACGTCACGGAACTGCCGTGCCCGGTGCACCTGCGCACGCCAGTCGGTGCCGGTCGCGCGGTGCGCCAGCGGCACCTCCACCTCCGTCACCCGGAAGCCCTTGCGCAGCAGGTCGATGGTGAGCGCGGTCTCCACGCCGAAGCCGGGGGCCAGGGGGAGCGCGGCGTCGAACGCGGCCCGCGTCAGGCAGCGTTGCCCGTTGAGCGGCTGTGTGGCCTCCCAGCCGGTGGCGCGCCTGATCCCGTCCCGGGACAGGCGGACGACGAACCCGTGCCCGCCGAGCTTCACCGTCGAGGAGAACGCCGCGATCGTCATGTCCGCCTCGCCGGCCCGTACCGGCTCGACCAGCGGTGCCGCCTCGTGGGCGGTCTCGGCGAGGTCGGCGTCCAGGAACAGCAGGTGACGCGGCTGGTCGAGGTCCTCGTCCAGCAGCCGGACGGCCTCCGCTCCGCTCTCCATCGCCGCGCCCTTGCCGCGGTTGCGGCCGTGCCGCACGACCCGCGCCCCGGCCTGCCGTGCGACCCGTCCGGTGCCGTCGGACGAGCCGTCGTCGACCACCACGACCAGGCCGGCGCCGGGCAGTTCCTGCGCGGCCTTGACGGTGGCCGCGATCCGGTCGGCCTCGTCCTTGGCCGGGATGATCACCGCTACGTCCTGCATACCGTGATCGTAGTGCGGCCCGCGCGGTGGCGTCCGCAAAGCGCGACGGCCCGCGGGTATCCCCGCGGGCCGCCTTCCGGGTTGGGACGGTCAGCCGGCGTCCAGCGCCGGCGCCGCATCGATGACGGTGAAGACGGTGTCGAGTCCGGTGACCTGGAGGATCCGCTTCACGGCCGGACGCGGAGCGGCGAGCTCGAGCGCGCCGCCCTGCTCCTTGAGCCGCTTCATGGCCGCAAGGAGCACGTTCATGCCGGTCGAGTCACAGAACTCGACACCGCCCAGATCGACCACGATGCGGTTGACCTGGTCGCGCAGCAGGCCCGCGAGGGCCGCCTGCAACCTGGGTGCGGTGTACAGGTCGAGTTCGCCGGTCGCCGTGACGACGGCGTGACCACCCTGAGACGCAGTCGAGACGTTCAACTCCACGTTCGGCACACTATCTCGCCGAAGGCGTGCGGGCCAGACAGTTCACCAAGTCCCGTGTGGCGCGGGCGTGTCCGGGACGCGTCGCCGCTGGAACAGCCCGTACGCTTTGTGAACTACGTTGAGTGATGATGTGGTTTCGGGTGTCCGTGATGGTGACGGCCGGTCCGGCGTTCTGCGTGGTTCCACCTCGCGGAGCGTCCGAGTAGGGAAGGCTGGGCGCGTGCAACAGCGGCTTGAGGAGGTGCGCAGCACGTGAAGGCCGATCGAGCGACGGACCCGAGAGAGACCCGGCTCCGCGAGCGACTGGAAACGATCCGCGCGCGCTCGGAGAAGTCCACGTCCTGGCGGTCTTCCACGCGGTACCTGTACCGCCTGGTGAACAAACACGGCTTCGTCCCGGTCCGGACCCGGCTCGCCCGCGAGGACATCGCCTTCCTCGCCGGCGCACGCGACGAGGTGATCGCGTTCGCCGACCTGGGAATTCGCCTGCTCGAACTGCACCGCCCCCAGGAGGCGGGCGGCATCACCAGCGATCCCGACAGCCCCATCCAGCGCTGCCGCGCGTGCATGTGGCGCTGGCCCTGCCCCACCTTCCGCGCGGTGGACGACGCCGTAGACAAGTAAGCCGTAGACAAGTAGTACGCACAGGCCGGGGCAAGCAGACCCTTCGGACGGGATCGCAGCGGACACGGCTTAGACGTGGAGGGGGAGACGGACCTCGAAGCGGCAGCCGGGGCCCTCGTTCGCGACGCCGATCCTGCCGGCGTGGGCCTCGACGATGCCGCGGGCGATGGCGAGGCCGAGACCGGCGCCGCCCCCGGGCGTGCGGGCGGCCTCCCCGCGGAACGCCACGTCGAACACGCGCGGCAGATCCTCCTCGGGGATGCCCCCGCAGGCGTCGGCGACCGTCACCCGGGCCTCGCCGTCCCGAACCTCACCGATGATCTCCACCGCGCCGTCGCTCGGAGTGTGCCTGATCGCGTTCACCACGAGGTTGCGGAGCGCCCGGCCGAGCTCCCCCGAGTCCACCTGGACGGGCAGCCCCTCCCGGACGTCGCCGTGGACGCGCACCCCCTTGGCCCGTGCGAGCGGTTCCGCCCCCGCGACGGCCTCGGCGACCAGATCCGCGAGGCCCACGCGCCGCCGCGACAGCCGCAGCGCGCCCGCGTGGATCCGGGACAGCTCGAACAGGTCGTCCACCATCTCGGTGAGCCGCTCCACCTCGACCCGGATCCGCTCGTGGTAGCGCCGGACGGTGCCCGGGTCGGCGACCACCCCGTCCTCCAGCGCCTCGGCCATCGCGCGCAGCCCGGCCAGCGGCGTGCGCAGGTCGTGGCTCACCCAGGCGACCAGCTCGCGGCGGCTGGCCTCCAGGGCCTGCTCGCGCTCGTGCGCGGCGGCCAGCCGGTCGTAGGCGGCCTCCAGTTCGCGGGACAGCTCGGCCAGTTCGGCGGGCAGGTGTGCGGCCGGGGGGCGGAACCGGTCCGCGCGGACGGCCTCGACCAGCACCCGGTTCGCGGCCACCAGGCGCCGCCCGAGCAGCACGGACACCGCCATCGCGACCAGCCCCGCGGTCGTCACCACCGCCAGCACGACCGAGCGGTCATGATCGTTCAGCAGCATCAGGTACGAGATCACGAGGATGCCCGAGATCATCGCCAGTACCGTCGCCGCGCCCACGACGATCAGCTGGACGGCCACCGACCGCCCGCGCAGCGCGTACAGCAGGCCGAGCGCGACCCCCGCGACGACCAACGCGGCCGACGCGGCGTAGAACACGACCCACAGCAGGTCCTCGAACGGGATCATCGGTCCCCTACCGCGGCTCGTACCGGTAGCCGACGCCCCAGACCGTGACGATACGGCGCGGCGTGGTCGGGTCGTCCTCGATCTTCTCGCGGAGCCTCCGGACGTGGACGGTGACCGTGGACGAGTCGCCGAACGTCCAGTCCCAGACGCGTTCGAGCAGCTCGTCGCGGGTGAACGCCTGCCGCGGGTGGCGCAGCAGGAACGCCAGCAGGTCGAACTCGCGGGCGGTGAGCGCCAGCCGCGCGCCGCGCCTGGTCGCCTCGTGCGCGCCGACGTCGACGACCAGGTCGCCGTCGCGCAGCGGCCCCCCGGGCCCGGTCGGGACGAGCGCGCCGCGCGCCCGCCGCAGCACCGACCGGACGCGCAGCGCCAGCTCGCGGGGGCTGAACGGCTTGGTCACGTAGTCGTCGGCGCCGGTCTCCAGCCCGACGAGACGGTCGGTCTCCGTGCCGAGCGCGGTCAGCATCACGATCGGCACGGTCGAGGTCTCGCGGAGCCGCCGGCACACCTCCAGCCCGTCCATGCCCGGCAGCATCAGGTCCAGGACGACGAGGTCGGGCGGGTGGTCGCGGGCCTCGCGCAGCGCCGCCCGTCCGTCCGCGACGCAACTGACCTCGTGGCCGTCGCGCGCCAGGTAGCGGGCGACGACCTCGGCCACCGTCGGGTCGTCGTCGACCACGAGGACGCGGCCGGCGTGGGTCACGGGCCGCCGTCCCGCCCGGACGCGCGCGGAGAGGTCATCCCTTCACGCTACGGGGCCGAGCTGCGATCACACCGGTCCCGTCACCACTCCGTAAGGAATTGATCCAGCTCCGTATGAAACTGGGGCGGAGCCGTTCCCGTAGCCGGCTCAGGGTGCGGCCCCGGGGACGCCTCAGGGTGGCCCTCCGCCGAACGGCGGGCCGGAGGGTGTCCAGGGTCGTCCCCTGGTGTGATGACGATCAACGGGGCACCGCATACGGTGAGGTCATGGGAAAGACAATCCTGACAATCCTTGGTGTCGTGCTCGCGATCTGGCTGGCGATGAGCGTGATCGGCGCCCTCATCTCCATGCTGAAGCTCTTCTTCTTCATCGGGTTCGTCGCCGTGCTGGTCGTCCTCGCGGTGACCCTGGTCTCCAAGATGTCCAAGAGCCGATAGCGGACGGTCCACTGCTCTTGTCGAGCCCGCCGCGTACCCGGATGATGCGCAGTAACCAGGCGGCCGTCGGCGAAAGGACCTACCCGTGCCGGGTCTGACTGAGGTGCTGCGCGAGCGCGCGGACCGGCATCCCGACCGCGTCGCGTTCATCGCGGGCGACGTCCAGATCACCTACCGGGACTTCGACCGGCGCGTCGACCGGGCCGCCGCGGCGCTGGCGGCGTCCGGGATCGGCCGCGGCGACCGCGTCGCGATCCTCGACAAGAACTCCCTCGAATACGCCGAACAGATGTTCGGCGCGGCGCGGATCGGGGCCGTCCAGGTGCCGGTCAACTACCGGCTGGCGCCGGACGAGGTCGCCTACGTCGTCAACAACGCGCAGGCGAAGGCCTTCATCGTCGGGTCGGAGTTCGTCCCCGTCCTGGACGCGGTCGCGGGAAAGCTGGAGCACACCGCCCACACGCTGGTCATCGGCGGTACCGGGCACGCCCACCGCGACTACGCCGCCTGGCTGGCCGAGGCGGACGCGGCCCCGTCCGAGATCGACGTCGACACCGCCGAGGTGTTCGTCCAGCTCTACTCGTCCGGCACCACGGGCCTGCCCAAGGGCGTGATGCTGACGCACGACAACTTCATCTCGATCCTGCCGCTGACCCACGATGCGTGGGGCATCGACGACACGTCCGTGATGGCGGTCGCGATGCCGATGTACCACGTCGCGGGCAGCGCGCTCACCGTCTGCGTGATCTTCGACGGCATCACCGGTGTGATCAACCGCGAGCCGGACCCGACCGCCATCGCCCGCGCGATCGAGCGGCACCGCGTCACGCACATCTTCCTCGTCCCGGTGCTGATGCAGTTCATGCAACTGCTCCCGGAGGTGGCCGAGGCCGACATGTCGAGCCTCCAGCTGCTGCTCTACGGGGCGTCGCCGATCGGGGAGGACGTCCTGCGCGGCGCCATGCGGATGCTGCCGGGCACCGGGTTCATGCAGGTCTACGGGCTGACGGAGACCACGGGCGCGATCACGATGCTGCCCGTGCGCGACCACGACCCCGATGGCCCGAACCCGCACCGGCTGCGCAGCGCGGGACTGCCCAACCCGTCCTGCACGCTCAAGGTCGTCGATCCGGGGACGCAGGAGGAACTGCCGCTCGGCCAGGTCGGCGAGATCCTGTGCCGCACCCCGCAGAACATGAAGGGCTACTGGGAGATGCCCGAGGCGACCGCGTCCGCGCTGCTGCCGGGCGGCTGGTTCCGGACGGGCGACGCCGGTTACCTCGACGTGGACGGTTACCTCTACATCCACGACCGCATCAAAGACATGATCATCTCCGGGGGTGAGAACGTCTACCCGGCCGAGGTCGAGAACGCCCTGCTGACTCATCCCGCCGTGACCGACTGCGCGGTCATCGGCGTCCCGGACGAGCAGTGGGGTGAGACGCCGAAGGCGCTCGTCGTGCTCTCCGCGGACGTTTCCGACGCCGATCTCATCGGCCACTGCCGCGAGAACATCGCCCACTTCAAGTGCCCGACCTCGATCGAGCGCCGCGAGTCGATCCCCCGCAACCCCACCGGGAAGATCCTCAAGCGCGAGCTCCGTGCCCCCTACTGGCAGGACCACGAACGCGCGGTCAACTGAACGCCGTGGGCTACCGGAAGTGGATCACCGCCGACAGGGGGCGGTGGTCGGAGGAGGTGACCGGGACGGCCGGGACACTGCACGAGGCCACGGCGTTCTTGGTGACGAACAGGTAGTCGGCCTTGTCGGTGGCGGTACCCCGCCAGTCCTGAACGGTTCTGGCGCCGATCCGGGCCCCGCCGGTCCCCTGGTCGCACTCGGAGTAGGAACGGTACAGCGGGTCGAGTACCGCGCTGCCGGGGCCGTCGGTCAGGTCACCGCCGACGACGACACGGGTGCCGATCCCGGCGAGTGGACCCAGAGTGTCGACCTGCTTCTGCCGCCACTCGCCGCTCGGGTCCTCGCCTGCGGCACTGAACTGCGTCGCGCAGACCCGGGTGTTCCAGGACGGTACGTCGCCGCACACCGCGACCCGTCCCGTCCCGGCGGGGGAGGGCAGGGGGGAGGTGCGGACGCCGGTGATCGGCGCCGCCGCCCCGACGGCCACACCGAGCCGCCCCTGCCCGTCCGCGCAGGAGGGCCCTGTGCTGAACGGCGCGAAGGCCCAGCCCCACCGCGCCAGCCTGCCGGTCTTCTTGAGGGTCTGGACCTGCCCGGAGCAGACCTCCTGGAGGAACACCGCGGTCGGCCTGACCTTGCGTCCGCCGACCTCGGTCCCGTTGATCTGCTGGACGATCCGCTGCGTGAGCTCCGCGGGCCGCGCGCCGAGCGGGCAGCCGGGCCCGGGTGCGCCGCACACGTTCCACGTCATCGCGCTGACCGTCACCGCGGACACCTCGCGTACCCCGTCGGCGTGCGCGGGACCGCCGCCGCCGGGCAGCCCGTCGATGGCGGCGCCGGCGCCCGCCGCGGCGACCACCGCGGCGGCTCCGCAGACCGAGAGCAGGGGAATCAGGGCGCGGGGGACTCGCACACGGTCTCCAGAATGGGGGTTTCACCGGGAATGATGTCGAAATCCCACCACATCAAGATCGCTTTCGCCAGCCGTTCGCGACGGCTCGATCGTGAGAATTTCGAAGGCCCGGCGGACGGGTCGTCCGCCGGGCTCCGACTCCTGGTCGAGCAGCCGGTCAGTCGAGCAGCACGGTCACCGTGCCCGCGCCGACCGTGAGGCCGCCCTCGCGGATGGCGAAGCCGAGCCCCTCGGTCATCGCGACCGGCTTGCCGAGCTCGACGGCCATCTCGACCGAGTCGCCGGGCAACGCCATGCCGCCGTCACCGCCGAGGTCCACGCCGCCGACGACGTCCGTGGTGCGGAAGTGGAACTGCGGGCGATAGCCGTGGAAGAACGGCCTGCTCCGGCCGCCCTCCCCCGCAGTCAGCACCCGGACGCGCGCGCGGAACCGCGTGTGCGGCCGGATCGCGCCCGGCGTACTGATCACCTGACCGCGCCGCACCTGGTCGCGCCGGACGCCGCGCAGCAGCATGGCGGTGTTGTCGCCCGCCTCCGCATGGTCCATCGACTGGCCGAAGGTCTCCAGCCCCGTCGCGACGGAGCCGAACGACTCGCCCAGCCCGACGACCTCGATCGCGTCGCCGAGACGGATCGCCCCCTGCGCCACCACGCCGGTCACGACCGTCCCGCGTCCGGTGATGGTGAGCACGTTCTCCACGGGCATGAGGAACGGCCTGTCCAGCACCCGCTCGGGAACCGGCACGTACGCGTCGATCGCGTCGAGCAGGTCACCGATCCGGGCCATCCAGTACGGGTCGCCCTCCAGCGCCCGCAACCCGGACACCCGGACGACGGGGATCTCCTCGCCGGGGAACCCGTACTCCGACAACAGTTCCCGCACCTCCAGCTCGACGAGGTCGAGGATCTCGCCGTCCTCGACCATGTCGGCCTTGTTGAGCGCCACGACGATGTGCCGGACGCCGACCTGATGCGCGAGCACGATGTGCTCCCGTGTCTGCGGCATCGCGCCGTCCTGCGCCGAGACGACCAGCACGGCGCCGTCCACCTGCGCCGCACCCGTGATCATGTTCTTCACGTAGTCGGCGTGCCCCGGCATGTCGACGTGGGCGTAGTGCCGGGTCTCGGTCGCGTACTCGACGTGCGCGACGTTGATGGTGATGCCGCGGTCGCGCTCCTCGGGGGCGCGGTCGATGCCCTCGAACGGTATGGCGGACGCCAGCCCCCGCCCGGCGAGCACCTTGGTGATCGCCGCGGTCAGGGTGGTCTTGCCGTGGTCGACGTGCCCCATCGTCCCGATGTTGAGATGCGGCTTGGCGCGCTCGTAGACCTGCTTGGCCATGATCTTCGTCCTCACTGGTGGATCCGGTGAGAACCACGCGCGTCCGCACAGGACACGCGTTCAGGCCCACCCCCCTCCGCTGGTTCTCCGGAGGTGGACGGAGAGGGGTCAGCTTCGCGCGCCGCCGTTGGCGACCGCGACTGCTGCCGCTGCCAGGAAGGCAGCCGGCACCGCGCCCTGCAGGCATTCGCCTGCGAGCGTCCGGGTGCCGGCTGCGAGGAACATGGTTCGCAGACTACGAGCCGGCACCCGGGAAGTCGACCGGTTTTCCGCGCAGCAGGTACCACCCCAGCGCAGCCCCCATGAACTGGAAGGACGCGATCGCCAGGACGAGCCCGACCGGCCCCACCGCGTCCGCCGTCACAGCGGTCAGCGCCGCCCCGAGCGCCGAAGCGCCGATCTTGAGGCTGCCCGCCGTCGTGTTGACCTGACCGAGCCGATCCGGCGGTGACTCCCGCTGCCGGAGCATCAGCGTCGCCGCGAACACCGGTCCCTCGAACACTCCCGCGGCGGCGAAGGAGGCCATCGCCCACGGAACCGACGGCACCACCGAAAGCGACGCCAGCGACACGCCGAACGCGACGAGCCCGCCGAGCATCACCGGCTCGGCATGCCGCGGCGTCAGCCACCGGCTGGCCGCGAGGGCCCCGAGGAACGACCCGATCGCCATCGCCACCAGCATCCGCCCGCCCGCACTCGGCGCATCCCCGAGGTGTTGGGCGAGCAGCACGGCCGTCACCGCGACCCCGCCGAACCCCAGCCACGCCAGCGTCGTCGCCGCCGTCAGCGCCCGCAGCACCCGCCCTCTGGCCAGGACGACCAGCCCACCCGAGACGACCCCCGTCCACCCGCCCTCCGGAACGTCGCCCCCGGCCCCCGGGAAGGGCAGCAGGGGCAGCACGAACAGCCCCACGACAGCGCTGACGACGATCGCGATCCCGGCGTACTGGCCCCCCAGCGACGCGGCGAGCGCCGCCGCCAGCCCGGGTCCCGCAATAGCAGCAAGGTTGTAACTGGAAGCCTCCAACCCATAGGCCCGCGAGAGCCGCCCGACCGCCACGAAACGCGGAAGAAACCCGGTCAGAGCCACCACCACCGGCTCCGTGCACCCGATCACCCCCGCCACGCACAACGCGAGCACCATCGGGGAACGCCCCGCCATCAGCAGCAGCACCGCCGTCGCGGCGGCGTAACCGACCGCCAGGACGACCGCGACACGCCGAGGACGCGCCACCCGATCGATCACATTGCCGATCACCGGCCCGCTCAGCACGTACGGGAGCGTCATCGCGGTCTGGAGGTACCCGGCGCTTGCGGCGTGCCCCGTCCGCGCTTGCACGGTCAGGACCAACGCCGTCGCCAGGCCCTCGGCGGAGACCCGCAGCAGTGTGGCGGCCGTCAGGTGAAGGGGGAGTGCGGCGGTCCTGCCGATCACCCCGGAATCCTGTCACAACCCCGGCGACCTAGACTTTCTCTTGTGACGGACACAACGGCGTACGAGCACACGGTCACCAGCGAGGTCGGGCGGCTGCGCACCGTCATGCTGCACCGTCCGGGCGCGGAGCTGAAGAGGCTCACCCCGCGCAACAGCGACAAGCTGCTGTTCGACGCCATCCCCTGGGTCGGCCGAGCCCAGGAGGAGCACGACGCCTTCGCCGAGGCGCTCCGCTCACGCGGCGTCGAGGTCCTGTACGTCACCGAACTGCTCCAGGACGCCCTGGAGTACGAGGCCGCCCGGGAGCGTGCCATCGCCGACGCCACCGCCGACCTCCGTCTCGGCGACCAGCTCCGCGGCGTCGTCGAGGGCTACCTACGCGACCAGGACCCCGAGAACCTCGCCCACACCCTGATCGCCGGACTGGCCCACGAGGAGCTGAAGGCCGGACACGGCCTGGTCTACCGCCTCATGGACCGCATGGACTTCATCGTCGACCCCCTCCCCGGCCTGCTGTTTACCCGCGACAACAGCACCTGGATCGGCGACCGGGTCGCCGTCACCAGCCTCGCGATGGAGGCCCGCCGCCGCGAAGCCACCCTGACCGGCCTGATCTACGCCCACCACCCCCGCTTCGCAGGCGTGGAGCCGATCTACACCCCGGAGATGGAACACCTGGAAGGCGGCGACGTCCTCCTCCTCTGCCCCGGCGTGATCGCCGTCGGCACCGGCGAGCGAACCACCCCCGCAGGCGTCGAACGCCTGGCTCGCCAGGTCATCGGAGCGGGCCTCGCCCACACCATCCTCGCCGTTCCGATCGCCCAGGAACGCGCCACAATGCACCTTGACACCGTCTGCACCATGGTGGACGTCGACACCGTCGTCATGTACCCCCCGGTGGCACACTCTCTGACCGCCTACACGGTCACCCTGTCGAACGGCGACCTCCACGTCACCGAACCCCGCCCCTTCCTCGAAGCCGCCGCCGAAGCCATGGGCCTGGACCGCCTCAAGGTCATCGACACCGGCCTGGACCCCGTCACCGCCGAACGCGAACAGTGGGACGACGGCAACAACACTCTCGCCGTAGCCCCCCGCCTCTGCGTCGCCTACGAACGCAACATCGAGACCAACGCCCAACTGGAAACAGCAGGCATCGAGGTCATCCGCATAACCGGCAGCGAACTAGGCACCGGCCGAGGCGGCCCCCGCTGCATGTCGTGTCCGATATTTAGAGCACCCCCCTTGGCGGTCGGGCCTTGAAGGCCCTCCCTTCAACGGGCGGTGCGGCGATCGCTGCATCGCTTTCGACTCACCTAGCGGCTCGCTTCGCGATCAGTCCCTCGCAGGCTCGGAACTGGCTTCGCACGCGATCGCACGCCTTGAGGGCGTCGACGGCTGGGCAGGGGCTGGCGTCGATGCGCGTGTTTATTGCAGTGCCCTTGGCGGTCGGGCCTTGGAGGCCCTCCCTTCGGCGGGCACTGCGGCGATCGCTGCATCGCTCCCGACTCGCCTAGCGGCTCGCTTCGCGATCAGGTTCTCGCTTCGCTCGCACCTGGCTTCGCACGCGATCGCAGCGGTTTGGGTCGTTGGTGGCTTGGGTGGTGGCTGAGGTCGGCGTGCGGGTGTTCGGGTGGGGGGTGCAGGCAACGATGGTTTGGGGTCGAGATCGGGTCATGTCGGCCGATTCGGGCCTGCGCCGGCCCTACCCAGGGTGTCGCGGACCATCCAGATGTCGTCGCGAGGCGAGCCGCCAGGCGAGCCAACGCGTGGCAGATGACCACCAGCCTGTACCGGAGGAAGCTGTAAGCCCAGGTGGTGCCGACCGGTCACGTTGCGATCGCGTGCGAAGCCAGTTCCGAGCCTGCGAGGAACTGATCGCGAAGCGAGCCCTCTGGGGCGAGTCGAAAGCGATGCAGCGATCGCCGTGTTGTTCGCCGAAGGAGGGCCGCCAGGCCCGACGCCAAGAACAACACAATATAAACAGCTCGGGCGGTGTCGACGGGGGCACGACAGCGCCCGAGCTTGAAGAGGACCATACAAGGTGAAGTGCTGGTCTCTCTAGCCGGGGTATGCCCGACTTGGGGCCGCTCCATACCTGGTTCCGGTGAAAAGGTGGCTGTCCGGTTCGTCGACGGCGTCCGGGAGGTCGGTTCGCTCGGGGACGACGGCGTGGGCGCCGGTGGGGGCGGCGGAGCCGTTCGGGCTGGATGAGCGGGGTGCGCGGAGGATGGCCCAGACGGTGGTGGCGCCGTCCTCGTGGCGGACGCCCCAGCCTTCGGAGAGGGCCTCGACGATGCCAAGGCCGCGGCCGCCCAGTGAGGACAGGGTGCCGGGGCCGCGGCGAGGTTCGGTCATCGCGCCGCCGTCGCTGACCTCCAGTTCGAGCATGTCGCCGCGCCGTAGCCAGCAGACCTTGACCTGACCGGACGGGAGTGGGCGCGCGTGCCGGAGGGCGTTGCTGATGAGCTCGCTCACGATGACGCTGGCGTCGTCCACGATGGACTCGTAGACCCCCGAGGCGACCAGCTCGGAGCTGAGGCGCTTGCGGGCGACCGCGACGCTGGACGGCGCGTGTGGGAGCAGTACGACGCTCGACGCCCTCACCTCCTCGTGGATTCGTTTGCTCGGACGAGACCCGTCGCCGCTCTTCCGGTACGACCGAAATGCCCCGATGTCACCGACCGGAAACACGGGAGATGTGGTTCGCCACCTGCACAACGAGTCACCGGCCATCCGGTCACGGTGATCACCCCCGTTTGTGGCGTCGGAACGGAATCTCGTTACCAACGGCGACCAACAATGGATCTATCCAGCCAACGGCGGATTACTCCTCACGCGCGCGTTTCGTCCATCACACCCTGCAGCCACCGAACTTTCCCGCAGAAGCCCAGGCTGCCACCTGTCAGGAAGGGGGAAAGCGCCGGTCACAGCGTTCTCACCCGCCGGTTCAGTGCCTTCTATCGTTACGGATAGTGACCGTCGCGGGCGCCGCGTGGCGGCGCTCATTCGGCCCTCCGGAGGGCCAGGCGCATGCACGTGCCCTCCCCCGTGGGGGCGGTGTCGTGCCCGGTCGTGACGCCTTTCCGGACATCCGTTCGACGGGCGGGGCCCCCGGATTCTGAGATTGTCGTCACACTCGACGGGGTTTTTCGTGGGTTAGTGTGAAATGCATCACTATAAGGGCGGCCCGGATGGGCGGAGATCGCTCCACCCTGTGCCTCGGTGAGGCGTTTGACGATGTAGAGCCCGAGGCCGATGCCCCCGAACCGGCGACGGTCCCCGGCTTCGCCCTGGACGAACCGCTCGAAGATCCGGTCGTGATCGCCGGGGGCGATGCCGATGCCCTCGTCCACGACCGTCACGACCACGTCGGGGCCGTCGGCGCGCGCGCGTACCCAGACTGTGCCGCCGTCCGGTGAGTACTTGAAGGCGTTCTCCAGAAGCTGCCCTAGGACGATGTCGGTCGCCATGGGGTCGCCCTGGGCGGACGGGAGGTCCGGTGCGATCTCCAACTCCACGCGGTGCAGCGGTGAGAGTGATCGGAACCCGCCGACGACGCCCTCCAGGACGCGCCTCACGTCGAACGGCTCGATCGTCACGGCGAGCTCGTCGGCGCCCGCGCGTGAGCCGAGCAGCAGGTGCTCGACGAGGCGGGCGAGTGACTGGGCACGCTCGGCGATCGTGGCCACGGCGGCGCGGCGGTCGGGGTCGGCCAGCTCGTCCCACCGGTTGACCAGCGTGGACGCGAAGCCCTGGACGACCGTGATCGGGGTGCGGAGCTCGTGGCTGGTCGTCGCGAGGAACAGGTCCTTGGCCTCTTCGAGGGCCTTCGCTTCGGACACGTCCCGGAAGTCCACGACCAGCTCGCCGGTCTCCTCGATCTCGGCGGCCAGCACGTTCAGCCAGGTTCCCGATTCCAGCGGGAACGTGAGCATCTCGCCGAGCGCGGGCATCGCGAACGGCAGCGGGCGGCCGAGGGCGTCCTCCGGGGGGATGCCGGTGAGGGTGTGCGCGGCGGGGTTCCACTGCCGGACGACGAGGTCATGGTCGAGCACCGCGATGCCGTCGGCGCTGGAGTCGATGACGGCGCGCTCGTGCGCGCGCTGCCGGACCACCTCCGCGTACGCGACGGCGTTGCCGACCGCGACCCCGGCGTGGCCGGCGAGGAGCTCCAGCAGTTCCAGCTCCATGTGCCCGATCTTGCGGCCGGAGAACAGCGCGTACAGGGCGCCGTACGGACGGTTCTGCAAATAGGACAGGCCGAGTGCGACCGTGTGCAGGCCGTCCAGCTCGGACCAGACGAGATCGCCGAGGCGCCGCTCGCCCGTCGCGAGCTTCACCGTCTTGCCCGACCGCAGCAGCTCGCCGACCAGGCTCGGCCGCAGCTCGGCGGACGTGCCGCGCATGTGCTCGGGCAGCCCGGACATGCTCACCAGCCGCAGCCGCTCCCCCTCGATCCGCACGAACCCGCCGGCGTCGGCGCCGGTCAGCTCGATGAGCGCGGCCGTGATCCGGTCGAGCACGACGGCGAGATCCAGCTCGGCGTTCAGGTCGGCGACGATGTCGTTCAGCCGCCGGACGAGCCGCGCCCGCTCGGCCATATGGTGCTGGACGATCTCGTCGTCCTCCACCGGGTGGTACACCCCGACCCAGCCGAGCGGCGTGCCGGCGGGGTCCTTCAGGAGGCTGGTGTCGATGCGCACGTCGATGAGCCGGCCGTCCTGATGGAACCGCCGGGTCGCGATCGAGATCTGCCCGCTCTCGCCCTCTCCGGGCCGCCGGGTGAGCAGCCGCTCCTGGACGGCGTTGTGCTCGGCCTTCAGCTCGTCCGGGACGATCGGGGGGATACGTCCGACCATCTCCTCGGCCGTCCAACCGAACATCCGCTCGGCCGCCGGGTTCCATACCGTGACCCGGTGCCGCTGGTCGACGGCCACGATCGCGTCGGCGGCGCTCTCGATGACGGCGCGCGCGATGGGGTCGTGGACGTGGTGGTGCACGTCTGTCATCGTGCCACCGCATCCGGGCTCGGCGCCCGGCAACCCGGGCCGAAAAGTTCCCACCGGCTCGACCGATCTACCGGAAGAACGCCACTTCAGGGGCCTCGAAGGCGGTGAAATCGGCCTTCGGTGCGGGCGTGCCGGACGGCCCCTCAGCGCGCCGCCCGGGTCGCCCTACCGATGAGTAGTGCGGCGGTCGCGGCCACCAGGAACGACAGCAGTGAGGCGCTCATCCAGCTTTGTGGGGTGAAGTGCAGCGCGTCCTGGGCGTCCGTCCAGAACGCCGCCCAGCGGCTCACGGTGCCCGGGTTGATCATTTGGTAGGCGGCGATGCCGAGGATCCACGCCGCGACCATCCCCCACCGCGACGGCGCCGTCCGCGACATGTCCCACCCGCGTCCCCTGCCCCGGCCGAGGAAGAAGTCGGCGGCGAGGACGCCGAGCATGGGCACGAACACCGAGCCGATCAGCGACAGGAAACTCGCGTAGTCGCCGATGTCCAGGACCAGCGCGAGGACGGTGATGCCCGTGCCCAGCGCGATCGTCAGGACCCGCCGGTCCGCACGCGGGACGAGGTTCTGGATCGAGACGGCCGTCGAGTACACGTTGGCGAAGGACTGGTCGGCCTCCCGCAGGACGAACACCGCGAAGAACAACACGCCAAGGGTCACGTTCAGGAACGGATCGAAGACCTTGGAGGAGTCGCCCGCGACCAGCGCCAGGGCCAGCAGTCCGAGAACGTAGGCGATGATCTGCGTGACCGAATAGCCGATGGACGCGGCACCGAACGCCCCGCGCGCGCTTCGGGCATGCCGTGTGTAGTCGGCGGCGACCGGAACCCACGAGATGGAAACGGCCAGCGCAGCGTCGGCTCCGATCCAGAACCCGCCCCAGGACCCTTCCGTCAGGTCGGGGAGAGGCTCGCGCACGAGCTGGATGTAGAAGTACACGAGGGCGACCATCACGGCCGCGGTCACGTACCGGCGCAGCATCCGCACCGACCCGAGCGGCCAGATGGTCAGAACCGTGGTGAGGATCCCGGCCGCGATGACGTAGGTCCACCGGGGGACGCCGTCCCAGAGCGCGCGCGCCGCGTCCGCGATGACGATCAGTTCGAAGGTCCCCCACCCCACCAGCTGGGCGACGTTCAACACCGTGGGCGCGTAGGAGAGCCGTGCGCCGAACAGGCCCCGCAGCAGCACCATCGCCGGCTTCCCGGTCCGCGCGCCCGGCGCCGCCGCAAGACCGAGCATCAGCCCGCCGAGCGCCGTCCCGACCGCCATGGCGACGATCCCCGCCACGATCGGCAGTGTCGGCTTCCCGGTCGCGTCCGGTGCCAGCACGGTGTAGGCGCCGGAGAACGCGAACAGGCTGACCCCGAGATTCGCCCAGAACGCGCTCTGGTCCCAGAAACCGAGGACCTTGGGTGCCGGCTCGTCGAGGGTGTAGGGGACCTCGTCCCGAGAGCGGTCGCCTCCGCGGCGCTCGTCAACGGCGGACGTCATGGGACACGCTCCCTACGCCGGCATTACCCGGACAGGTTCATGCGGTCGGTGACGCCTTCGAGTCACCCTCTCAGCCCGGTTGGCCCGAGCTCCCGCGGATATCGGTCAAACCGATCGTACAGTGCCTAAAACTCAGGCAACGTACGGCGGTCCGTCACCGCCGCCCTCCATCGGACGTCCCACCTCGGCCCAGCGCTTCATGCCGCCGTCGACGTTCCGGGTCAGCCACCCCGCCTGGTTGAGCGCGACGGTCACCTGAGCGGACCGGGCGCCGGACCGGCAGATCACGAAGACCTCCTGGTCACGGGGCACCTCGGAGGCCCGGTCGCCGAGCTGGCCCATCGGGATGTGGACCGCCCCGGGCACGTGCCCCGCGTCCCACTCCTCCTGTTCGCGCACGTCCAGCAGGTAGCCCTCCTGCGGAACGTCAGCGGCGTCCACCGCCGGCACATCGTCCCCGAAAATCATCACACCCCCATGGAACCGCGCATGGCCCCACTGCGTCGAATCACCCATGCGGTATCGGACGCTCCTCTTGACGACGCCCGGCCTCGCCATGATCCTCTCACTGGCGGCCTGCGGCGACGAACAGTCCTCCGGCAAGGCGGCCGACCAGCCTTCGGGCACGACGTCCGTCCAGCCCTCGGGCGGTCCGGTGGACAGCCTCAAGATCCAGGTCAGGGCCTCCGCGGAGGCCCCGGTGAAGACCTGGACCCTCAACTGCGCGCCGCCCGGTGGCGACCATCCGAAGGCCGCCGACGCGTGCGCCGCCCTCACCAAGGTCAAACAGCCTTTCAAGCCCGTCCCCAAGGACCAGATGTGCACCCAGATCTACGGCGGTCCGGAGATCGCCACGGTCAAGGGCACCTGGCAGGGCCAGCAGATCGACACCAAGTTCACCCGCAAGGACGGTTGCCAGCTCCACCGCTGGACCGCGGTGGGCGTCCTGTTCGGCGACGTCCCGAAGGTCCGTTGATCGGACTCGTCCCCGCCCAGTCCCCATCCCCGCCGCCCGCTCACGGACCCTGACCCACGGTCAGGGTCCTTCACTTTGGCCGGAGCCGGTTACTTGAGGAGGCGGGAGAGCCGGCGGTCGGCCAGGGGTTTGCCGCCGGTCTGGCAGGTGGGGCAGTACTGGAGGGACGAGTCGGCGAAGGAGACTTCGCGCACGGTGTCACCGCAGACCGGGCATTTCTGGCCGGTGCGGCCGTGCACGCGGAGGCCGGTCTTCTTCTCGCCCTTGAGGTCCTGTGCCTCCAGCCCGCGGGAACGCTCCACGGCGTCCCGGAGCGTCGTGCTGATCGCCTCGTGCAGGGTCGTCACATCGTCCGGGGTGAAGGAGGAGGCGATCTTGAACGGGGACATCTTCGCGACGTGCAGGACCTCGTCGGAGTAGGCGTTGCCGATACCGGCGATCACCTTCTGGTCGCGGAGCAGGCCCTTGATCTGGGTGCGCTTGCCCGCGAGGATCGCGGCGAGGGCCGCGGCGGTGAAGGCGGGGTCCAGGGGATCGGGGCCGAGCGCCGCGACGCCGGGGACGTCGGCGGCGTCACGGACCACGTAGACGGCGAGGCCCTTCTTGGTGCCGGCCTCGGTGAGGTCGAAGCCGGAGCCGTCGTCGAGGTGGACGCGCAGGGCGAGCGGGTTCTTGCCCCCAGGGCGGACGGGACGCGCCGGGATCTCGTCGCGCCAGCGGAGCCAACCCGCGCGAGCCAGGTGGATCACCAGGTGCAGGCCGTCGACATCGAGGTCGAGGAACTTGCCGTGCCGGGCGGCGCCGGTGATGGTGAGGCCGCCGAGCGAGGTCACCGGCGGGTCGTAGGTCTTCAGCGCGGAGATGGCGAGAACATCGATGCGGGCGATGGCGTGGCCGACCGCGCGCTCCCGCAGGAAGCCGGTCAGCGCCTCCACCTCAGGCAACTCAGGCATGCTCCCCAGTATCCGCGATGAACTCGTCCACAGGGCCGCAGATGCCTGTGGAAAAACCTGTGCACAACGTCGGATCCAGGTGCGGGAGGCGGGTTTCCGGGGGCGATACCTCTACGAATATCCACAAAGTGCGAGGAGAGGGCGGGGTTCGGGCTGTGGATAACCTCCCCGGCGCGGGGCGGCGAGAGTGTGACCTGGATCTCGAAATAACCCCTAGGGGGTACGGGTTGTGCCGGATGTCCGGTTATGGCAGCATGAGGGCCATGAAATACCCCCCAGGGGTAAGAAGGAATCGAGGAGCCGCGAGATGAGCACCGCCACCTACACCGTGACCGGCATGACCTGCGGTCACTGCGTCAGCTCGGTCACCGAGGAAGTCGAGCAGGTCGCGGGCGTCACCGGCGTCGAGGTGGACCTCAAGACCGGCACGGTGACCGTCACCAGCGACGGCCCCGTCGACGACGTCCTGATCAAGGGCGCCGTCGAGGAGGCCGGTTACGAACTCAGGCAGTAAGCGCGCAAGACAGTGCCGCACTAAGGACAGGGCGCATGAGGGACGGAGCGGGACGATGAACACAGCGACCAAGCTGGGGGCCTACGCCCTGGGCCTGGCCGTCGTCTTCGGCGGCGCCGCCGGGATCGGCAAGGTCGCCGGTCCGGTGGGCGCCACCGCGGACACCGGCGGACACGGTGGGCACGGGGGCGGCGAACACGGGGGCGGAAAGCCGGGCGGCGATACGGGTACCCCGGTACCCGGCGGCCTCCAGATCTCTCAGGACGGCTACACGCTCGTCCCGCGGCGGACGACGTTCCGGCCGGGCGAGCTGACCGACTTCAGGTTCACGGTCAACGGCCCGGACGGCAAGCCCGTCACCGGGTTCACACCTCTGCACGGCAAGCGGCTGCACCTGATCATCGCGCGGCGCGACCTGTCGGGCTTCCAGCACCTGCACCCGGCGGAGGTCGGCGGCGGCGTCTGGGCGGTGGCGGTGGTGCTGCCGAAGGCGGGGACCTACCGGTTCTTCACCGACGTCCAGCCCGAGGGCGCGAAGCAGCAGCTGACCCTGGGCGCCGACATCTTCGCCGGGGGCGACGACCGGTTCACGCCGTTGCCGAAGCCCGAGCAGGTCGCCAAGGTGGACGGCTACGAGGTGCGGCTGGCCGGCAGCCTGGCACCCGGGCGGACCAGCAAGCTCGTCCTGTCGGTGAGCAAGGACGGTGAGCCGGTCACGGACCTGCAACCGTATCTGGAGGCGTACGGACACCTGGTCGCGCTCCGTAACGGTGACCTGGCCTACCTCCACGTCCACCCGGACGGGGAACCGGGCGACGGGAAGACGAAGGCGGGACCCGACATCACCTTCTACGCCGAGGTGCCGAGCGCGGGCGCCTACCGTCTCTACCTGGACTTCCAACACGGCGGCAAGGTCCGCACCGCGGAGTTCACCGTGCACGCCGGCTCGGCGGCACAGGTACCCGCCCCCGCGAAAGAGCCCGAAGAAGGCCACAACCACACGCACTGACGTCCGTACGAGCGAGGAAGAGGAGGAGCGATGACGACCGGCGCCGTACCCGACGCGGAACCCGGGCGGATCGAGCTGGCGATCGGCGGGATGACGTGCGCGTCCTGCGCCGCCCGCGTCGAAAAGCGCCTCAACAAGATCGACGGTGTCACCGCCACGGTCAACTACGCCACCGAGAAGGCGCGGGTGGAGTTCTCACCCGAGGTGTCGACCGCGGATCTGATCGCGTCGGTCGAGAAGGCCGGCTACACCGCCGAGCTGCCCCCGCCGCCGCGGGAGGAGGGCGCGACCGTCCAGGACGAGCCCGACGACGGCCTGCGGACGCTGCGGGAGCGGCTGGTCACCTCGGTCGTGCTGTCCGTGCCGGTCATCGCGATGGCGATGGTCCCGGCTCTGCAGTTCGAGAGCTGGCAATGGCTGTCGCTGACGCTGGCCGCGCCCGTGGTGGTCTACGCGGGCTGGCCGTTCCACAAGGCGGCGTTCACCAACCTGCGCCACGGCGCCGCGACCATGGACACGCTGGTGTCGGTGGGCACGCTGGCGGCCTTCGGCTGGTCACTGTGGGCGCTGTTCTTCGGGACCGCAGGTGCGCCGGGGATGAAGCACGGCTTCGAGTTCACCATGACCCGCTCGGACGGGTCGATGAACATCTACCTGGAGGCCGCGTCCGGCGTCATCGCGTTCATCCTCGCCGGACGCTACTTCGAGGCGCGCTCCAAGCGCCGTGCGGGCGCCGCGCTGAGGGCGCTGCTGGAACTGGGTGCCAAGGAGGTCTCGGTCATCCGGGACGGTCCGGACGGCACGAGCGGGGAGGAGCGCGTCCCGGTCGAGCGGCTCGCGGTGGGGGACGTGTTCGTCGTGCGCCCCGGCGAGAAGATCGCCACGGACGGGACGGTCGAGGAGGGGTCGTCCGCGGTGGACGCCTCCCTGCTGACCGGCGAGTCCGTCCCGGTCGAGGTCGGGCCGGGCGACACCGTCACCGGCGCGACCGTGAACGCGGGCGGGCGGCTGCTGGTGAAGGCCACTCGCGTCGGCTCCGACACCCAGCTCGCCCAGATGGCCCGGCTGGTGGAGGACGCGCAGACCGGGAAGGCGCAGGTGCAGCGGCTCGCCGACCGGATCTCGGGGATCTTCGTCCCGGTCGTCATCGCGCTGGCGATCGGCACGCTCGGCTTCTGGGTCGGGACGGGCGGTGGCGTCGCCGGGGCGTTCACCGCGGCGGTCGCCGTGCTGATCATCGCCTGCCCGTGCGCGCTGGGCCTCGCGACCCCGACGGCACTGATGGTCGGGACGGGCCGCGGCGCGCAGCTCGGCATCCTGATCAAGGGTCCGGAGGTGCTGGAGTCGACCCGCGCGATCGACACGGTCGTGCTGGACAAGACCGGCACCGTCACCACCGGCCGGATGGCCCTGGTCGACGTCGTCACGGCCGAGGGCGTGGACGCGGCCGAGGTCCTGCGGCTGGCCGGGGCGCTGGAGGACGCGTCCGAGCACCCCATCGCCCAGGCCATCGCCAAGGGCGCGGTGGAGCGGGTCGGGACGCTCGGCACCGTCGAGGACTTCGCCAACGTCGAGGGCCTCGGCGTGCAGGGGATGGTGGACGGGCACGGCGTGCTTGTCGGCCGCCCGCAACTGCTGGCCGAGTGGGCGCAGGAGCTGACGCCGGTCCTGGAGAAGGCGATGGCGGACGCGCAGGCGCTCGGGCACACCGCCGTCGCCGTGGGGTGGGACGGTGCGGCCCGCGCGGTGGTCACCGTCGCCGACCAGGTCAAGCCGACCTCGGCGGAGGCGATCGGGTGGCTGCGCGGCCTCGGGCTGCGGCCCGTCCTGCTGACCGGAGACAACGAGAGCGTCGCGCGGACGGTCGCGGACGCGGTCGGGATCGAGGAGGTCATCGCCGAGGTCCTGCCGAAGGACAAGGTCGATGTGGTCAAGCGCCTTCAGGACGAGGGACGGACGGTCGCGATGGTCGGCGACGGCGTGAACGACGCCGCCGCGCTCGCCCAGGCCGACCTGGGCCTCGCTATGGGGACCGGCACGGACGTGGCGATCGAGGCGTCCGACCTGACGCTGGTGCGCGGGGATCTGCGGGCCGCGGCGGACGCGATCCGGCTGTCCCGCCGGACGCTGCGCACGATCAAGGGGAACCTGTTCTGGGCGTTCGCCTACAACGTGGCGGCGCTGCCGCTGGCGGCGACCGGGCTGCTCACGCCGATGATCGCGGGTGGTGCGATGGCGTTCTCGTCGGTGTTCGTGGTGAGCAACAGCCTGCGGTTGCGCCGTTTCCGGACGCTCGCGGGGTCGGCGACGCCGGCCGGTGCGGTGGCCGCGGCGGCGCGGCGGGAGGTCGCGGCGCCGCACTGACCATCTCGAAAGTTTCTTAACCGTCGGTCGGTTCGCTGACCTTGCGATACGAGCGCGCGGCCCTTTCTCTGGGGCCGCGCGCTAACGTTTTTCGGGTGTTTTTGGCAACCTGGTATCGACTCGCGTCGTCTCACATGGGGTGAGGGCGAAGGGAGCACGAGCAGATGAGAATTGCCGATGAGCTTCTCCTGCTGGCCATCCATCCGGCCGGCGGGCGTCCCGTCATCGGCGCCGCGAAGCTCGATCTGGCCCTGGCCGGCGCGATCCTCTCCGAGCTGGTGCTGTCCGGTCGTGCCCGGCTCGACGGTGACCGCGTCCACCCGGCTCTGGCGGACGCCGGCCCGCACGGTCCCGTCACGCCGGCCGTGTCGTCGCTCGATCCGGTGTCCTTCGGTGATGCGGTGTCCTTCGGCGACGCGGCGTCGCCGGGCGATCAGGAGTCCTTCCGCGATCCCGCGCTGGACGAGGCGTTCACGCGGATCGTCCGGGCCCCCGGCTCTCCGGCCCACCGGCTGGTCGCCGACCTGAGCGGCGCCACCCTGCGGCTGCGGTTGCGCAACGCGCTGATCGGACGGGGCATCCTGGCGGAGGAGGAGCAGCGGATCCTCGGTGTGCTGCGCTCCAGCAGCCATCCCGAGATGAACCCGGTGCCGCGGCGGGAGATCATCGCGCGGCTCGACGCGGCCCTCGCGGGCGCGGATCTGGACAACACCGTGCCCGGCCGGCGGACGGCGTCGCTGCTGGAGGTCGCGCACGCCTGCGATCTCACCCGCGTCCTGTTCGCCCATGTCGTGGACCTGGACCGGCGCGTCGCGGCGGTGACGGCGGGCGGCTGGGCGGCCCCGGCGGTGGGCCGGGCGATCGCGCGGATGCAGGCGGTCGGCGGTGCCGCCATCCCCACCGGCGGCACGGCGGGGCCTTTCGGCTTCTGACCGGCCGGCGGCCGGAGGGCGCGTGGTGACCGCGACTCGACGGCGGTCGCGCTCATTCCCCCGGCGGGTGCGGGAACGTCAGTTCAGCGCGAGCAGCCCGCGAAGCCCGACGACGAGCGGGCCGAGGTCGGGGTCGGCGGCGGCCTCGTCGAGCGCCTCGGTCAGGGCCGACCGGTAGGTCGGGCACGCCCGCTCCTGGAGGTCCCGCCCGTCCTCGGTGATCACGGTGTAGACACCGCGCCGGTCCTTCGGACACATGGCGCGCCTGGTGAGGCCTGCCGTCTCCAGGCGGGCGACGAGGCGGCTGACCGAACTCTGGTTGAGGCCGATGAGGTCGGCGAGCTCCTGCATCCGCAGCTCGCCGTCGTCGGCGCCCGCGAGCCGGCAGAGCGCGCGGAACTCCGAGAGGCCGACGCCGTGGCCGCGTTGCAGCGCCTTCGCCAGCCGGTGCTCGACGCGGCCGTGCAAGGTCACCACGCCGTTCCAGATCTGGACATCGGTCCCACTACCGTCCGCGCTCATCACGTCACCTCGGCTCTCGTTGACAGCACTGTACATGCGGTGCAAATATCTGCATGTACATATAATACAGGTACATGCAAATACTTGACGGAAGGTGAAGACGATGACCAGTCCGCTCCTCCACCCGTACGAAGGGCCGCACCTCACGCTCCCCAACAGGATCGCCATGGCGCCGATGACGCGCGGACGCGCCGACGACCTGACCGGCGTCCCGCATCCGCTGACCAAGGACTACTACGTGCAGCGCGCGACGGCCGGGCTGATCGTCACCGAGGGGATCTACCCGGACATCCACGGCAAGGCGGGTCCCGGCATCCCCGGCCTGGTCACCGACGCGCAGGTCGCGGGCTGGCGCGAGGTCACCGAGGCCGTCCACGCGGCGGGCGGCACGATCTTCGCCCAGCTCTGGCATGTAGGACGCATGACCCACCCGCTCAACCTGCCGGGCGGCGCGACACCCCTCGCGCCGTCGCCCGTACGGATCGAGTCGGAGCAGATCTTCACGGACGTGGGGGACGTCGACCACGTCACGCCGCGCGCGATCACGATCGCCGAGATCGAGGCGACCGTCGCCGCCTTCGCCGCCGAGGCGCGCAACGCCGTCCGCGCCGGGTTCGACGGGGTGGAGATCCACGGCGCGAACGGCTACCTCATCCAGCAGTTCCTCGCCGAGAACACCAACCTGCGCACCGACCGGTTCGGCGGCTCGCTCGACGGCCGGATCCGCTTCGCCCTGGACGTGGTGGAGGCCGTCGCCGCCGAGATCGGCCCGGAGCGGGTCGGGCTGCGCATCTCCCCCGACAACCCCGAGAACGAGATCGCCGAGCGCGACCCGCGCGGCACCTACCGCGCCCTCGTCGACGCCATCGACCCGCTCGGCCTCGCATACCTGCACGTCATCGAGCGCGGCGCGTACGGGGCGCTCGCCGACCTGCGGCCCCGCTGGTCGGGCACGCTCATCGGCAACTTCAACGGCGAGGAGGCCACCCAGCAGCGCGCCGGCGAGGAGGTCATCGCGGCGGGCCTGGCGGACGTCTTCTCGTTCGGGCGGCTGTTCATCTCCAACCCGGACCTGCCCTCACGCTTCGCGACCGGCGCTCCGCTGGCACCGTACGTTCCGGAACTCGTCTACGGCGGGGAGGCGGAGGGGTACGTCGACTACCCCGCCCTGGCCTCGCAGCGCTGAGCGGATTCGAGGGGTCAGAGCGGGACGTCCCAGAAGGCGATCTCGTGGCGCATCCCCTCCAGGAACAGGCGTTCGGCACGTCCCGCGTCGGCCCCCGACTCGTCGATCATCTGGGCGCAGCGGCGCGTCAGCGCGGCGAATCCGGGGTCGGCGTAGGTATCGACCCAGCGGCGGTAGCGCGGCTCGGACGGCGGGTCCTCGGCGAGGCGGGCACCGAGCGTCGAGTAGCCCCACATGCAGGGGTAGAGCGCGGCGAGTCCTTCGGCGTAGGAGGCGGCGCTGTCCAGCAGGAACGCGGTGTAGGCGGCGCAGGCCGGCCCCTTCTTCGCGGCGTCCAGGTCGGCCCCGAAGGTGGCGGAAAGCGAACGGTGCAGGTCGAGTTCGTCATGGAACGTCGCGTGCGCGAGGTCCACGAGGTCGCCGAGGTGTTCCGAGGGGGCCTGCCAGGCGAGCCGGGAGAAGACCCGGACGTAGTCGTGCAGGAAGAGGTAGTCCTGTTCCAGCCAGGATCGGAACACCGCCTCGGCGAGGTCCCCGCGCCCGATCCCCACGACGGTCGGATGAGCGAGCTGCTCCTCCACGAGCGGTCGGCCGAGGTCCTCCAGATGCGCAGCGAGACTCATGCCGGCAAGTCTTCCAGCTGGTGCGAACCCGCCTGAGAAGGGGCGGGACCGGCCCAGGAATGACCAGACCCCGCCGAGTCGTGCGACCCGGCGGGGCTCTGGTCGTGCACCGGTGTGTGGGGTCGCCTCTCGGCGAAAGGCACAACACGGCTCCAGCCGAACGGTATTCCGTGAAGGCAAAAGGTGAGGCCCGGGGACACCAGGCACACCGGCTGTCTTGTGTAACCCACGGCCTTCCGGGATTGTTCCCGGCCGTCCGGACGCGCTACCGCGCCGCTGGGATCTCCGGGACATCGGTGAAGGTCCCCGTCCGGCGGATCGTGTGCCAGCGGAGCCCGGCGCCGAGCACGGCGGTGGCCACCGACTGGACGACGACCAGGTACAGCAACTGCCGGTAGACGATCTGCTGGAGCGGCAGCGCCCACAGCGGACGGAGCCGCTCCCCGTCCAGCCAGAGCGCGTAGGCCCCGGCGGTGGCCTGCACCGCCGCGAACGCCGACCACATCAGGAGGGGCCCGACCGGGTCGAGCAGCGCCAGGCCGTACAGCGCGAACAGGTCGATGGCCGGGGCGAGCAGCGGCGTCAGCACCTGGAACACCAGCAGGTAGGGGAGACAGCGGCGGCCGAACCGGCCAGAACCACCGCGCTCGACGACCGCACGGCGGTGCTTCCACATCGCCTGCATGGTGCCGTAGCACCAGCGGTACCGCTGCCGCCACAGTTGCCGCAGCGAGGACGGTGCTTCCGTCCAGGCCAGGGCCTTCTCCTCGTAGACGACACGGAGGCCGGTCCGGCAGATCGCCATGGTGAGGTCGGTGTCCTCGGCGAGGGTATCGCCGGGGACGCCGCCCACCCGCGCGAGCGCCGAGCGGCGGAACGCGCCGACCGCGCCGGGCACGGTCGGCATGCACCGCAGCACGTCGAACATCCGCCGGTCGAGGTTGAAGCCGATCACGTACTCGATGTGCTGCCAGCGGCCGAGGAGCCCGCCGCGGTTGGCGACCTTGGTGTTGCCGCTGACCGCGCCGACCCTCGGGTCGGCCATCGCCGCGACGAGATGCCCGAGGGTGTCACGCTGGAAGACGGTGTCACCGTCGACCAGGACGAGGATCTCCGCGCGCGCCTCCGCGACACCCGCGTTAAGCGCGCCGGGCTTGCCACCGTTCGGCTTGCGGAGCAGCCGGACCCGCGACAGCGACAGCGCCTCGACGATCTCGGCCGTACGGTCGGTCGAGCCGTCGTCCACCACGATCACCTCGACGGCCCCCGGATAGTCGGTGTCGACCAGTGACCGGATCGTCGCCGCGATCCCGGCCTCCTCGTTGTAGGCCGGGACGACCACCGACACCGGCGGGAACGGATCAGGCGGCAATTCCTCATACCCGGGTACGCCGGGCAGGACGGGCGCGCCGCAGACCCGCCCCGGATGCCCGCGCACCCGCCGCACGTGGACATGCGCGAAGATCAGCAGGACCGCGAGCCGTACCGCGTAAAGGACGCCGGCCAGTGCGAACAGTACGCCGAGCGCCCCGTCCAGCGCCGCCGCGGCCCGCTGCGCCGTCACCAGCGCCCAGCCGACGGCCCTCTCCCGCACCGGCGCCGTGACCTGCGCCGAGGGCATCCCCAGCGCCCGGGTCAGCGTGGTGAACCGGTAGCCCATCGGCCGGAGCTGGTCGATGATCTGCGCGACGGCCGCGACGGTCTGGGCCCGGTCGCCGCCCGAGTCGTGCAGCATCACGACCGCGCCCTCGCCGCGCCGGCCCGCCGCCAGCGCCGACTGGACGATCTTCGCCGTGCCCGGCCTGGCCCAGTCCTCGGTGTCGCGGTCGGTGAGCACGACGACATACCCGTCCTCGCCCGCCCGTCTCGCGGCGCGCCACTCCGCCTCGGTGAGGCCGTCCGGGCGGGACGAGTACGGCATCCGCATCAATCGCGTGTGCACGCCGGTGGCGCCCGCCAGCGCCCGCTGCGTGAGGTCGAGCTCCAGGCGGTTGCGCCAGGCCGGGGCCGCCGCCATGTCGGCGTGCGTGTAGGTGTGCGAGCCGATCTCGTGTCCCTCGCGCAGGATTCGGCGGGCCAGCGCGGGGTGCTCGGCGACATGGGCGCCGATCGTGAAGAACGTGGCGTGCGCGTCCCGGCGGCGCAGCGCGTCCAGCAGCCGGGGTGTCCATTCGGGATCGGGGCCGTCGTCGAAGGTGAGCGCGATCGTCCTGGCCGGCATCCGGAGGCCGTGGGGCGTGCCGTCCGCCATGCTGATCACCGGTCCGCCGCCGGTGACGGCGGACGGGGCGGGCACCGGATCGGCCGGTTCCTCGTGCGGCGCCTCCCCCACCGCGCCGCGGGCGAACCCGTCCATTACGAGGAGAACGGCAAGCGCCAAGGCGCCGAGGAGGAGCAGCACCCAGTGCCCCCTGGGCTCGCGGGGGCGCACGGGCTCGCCGGACCACACGGGCTCGCCGGACCACACGGGCTTGTCGGGTCGCATGGGCTCGTCTGGTCGCATGGGCTCGTCTGGTCGCACTGTCAGCGCGACTTCTTCTTGCGACCCCACTGGGGTGGGGACGCGTGCGAGTTGCCGGGCCGGTAGGTGGACGTGTCTCCGGTCGGTGTCGCGGCCGGCGGCCGAGGCGTCCCCGGGCTCCCGGACGGCGCTGCACCCGAGCCCCCCGTACCGGCCTGTGAGGGGCCCGTCATCGGCGTTCCAGCGCCTCCCCCTGGCCCGCGCACCCCGGGCGTTCCGTCCCGGCGTCGCGCGCTTTCAGGCGTCGTGCCCGGTCCGGTGCGCTCGGTGCCGTCCACGCGGCGGTGGTCGGGTGGGCCGGTCCACGTTGTGAGCGGCACGTCCGCGCCCGTCGCCACGCTGACGCCGAGCGCCCCGAGGTAGCAGACGAGCAACGCCCCGGCGGCCGAACCGAGCCGCCGCCCGAGCCGCCGGCGCCGTCCGCTCGGATCAGCGAACACCGCGGGCGCGGCGGGCGGCTCGTCCAGGAGTGGACGTCGTGCCGTGGCATCCCTGATCATTTTGGCCGTCACTTCGGAGGTAGGGGAACGGTCGGCGCGCGAATGCGCCAGGGGCGTTCACCGCTTCAGCGTCACGCCCGCCTTTCGTGTCACATCGCCCACGAAATCCCTGCACAATGGCCCGGGTGACGAAAGCGGAGGTACGGGCGGAAGATGTGGTGAAGGAGGACGAACTCAGCCGGGCACTACGCGCGGCGCAGAACGGCGACGAGGCGTCCTTCCGCCTCCTCTACCGCGACGTGCAGCCGCGGCTGATCCGGTTCGCCGGCGCGATGGTCGGCGGGGACGCCGAGGACGTCACGTCCGAGGCATGGCTACAGATCTCCCGTGACCTGCACGCCTTCCGCGGCGACCTGGACGGCTTTCGCGGCTGGACCGCGACGATCACCCGGCACCGGGCGCTGGACCACCTGCGCCGCAGGTCCCGCCGTCCCGCCTCCGATCTGCCCGTCGAGGAGCTGGTCACGATGGCGGCGGAGGGCGACACCGAGTCGCTCGCCCTGGACGGCCTCGCCACCGGCGACGCCCTGCGCCTCATCTGCGACCTTCCGCGCGACCAGGCCGAAGCGGTGCTGCTGCGCGTGGTGATGGGCCTGGACGCCAAGTCGGCGGGCAAGGTGCTCGGCAAACGCGCGGGCGCCGTGCGCACCGCCGCCTACCGTGGCCTCCGCCGCCTTGCGGAGCGGCTCGCGCCCCCCTCGCCGGAGGCGCCCGCCGACACGGTTCCACCGGAGACCGCGGATCCGCCGCCCGGCGCCCTGCCCGCACAACGAGGTGACAGAAGTGGCGGACCCGGCGCTGAAGGGGTGAGATGAACGACCAGCACAGGGCCGGAGGGCTTGACCCGCGCACCGCCGAGCAACTGCTCGACACCGCAGCGCAGGCAGCCGCCGACCGCTCCGCGCCCGGCACCACCCCAGAGAATTGCGCCGCGCAACGCCGCGCCGCGCACGAGAGCGCCACGGACGACCTCTCGGTGATCGGTCATGCCCCCCACGACCCCGCTGCCGACGACCTCTCCGGCGGTTCGGCGGCGGACGAGTTCGCCCGTCTCCGGGAGGTGCTGGCCGCCGCGGCGGCGCCCGCGCGCCCGGAGGAACTGACGGGCGAGGACGCCGCCGTCGCGGCGTTCCTCGCCGCCCGCCCGGCCCGGCCCGTCCAAGCGGCCGGTGCGCTCGGGTCGTCCCGCCGCGCGAGGTCGCACGTTCGCCGGCTGGCCGCACTGCCCCGGGTGATGGTGGTCAAGATCCTCGTCGGCGTCGCCATCCTGGTCGCGTCCGGCGGGGTCGCCGTCGCGGCGGGCACCGGACACCTTCCCGGCCAGGATCCGACGCCGGCACCGACACACCGCTCGCCGAAGATCGGTGGGAACGGCGGCACGTCGCCGGTGCCGGGCCCGTCGATCGTGCCGGGCCCGCTGAGGCCGCCCTCGCCCACCCGGACACCGAAAGCCAAGGCCAAGAAGAAGGGTGACAAGAGGAGCGGGCACGAGAAGAAGCCGAGGAAGCCCAGAAAGCCGGAGGAACCAAAGAAACCTAGGGAACCAACGAAACCGGAAAAGCCCGTGAGACCGCCTCCCGGCTACGGCAGCGAGCCGGGCGAGGACGAACCGCCGAACTACGGCGGCCCCCCGGTCGACAAGATCACGCCAGTGCCGAGCATGGGCCGAGATTAGTCCCGCCCTCCCCGGTGGAAAGCCAGGCCGGCAGCGCCCCCGGCCCCGGCCGCACGGCTCACCACCTTCTCGCTCGCTGGCGCTCGCTCCGCGTGCGTGCCCGTATTCATCGCCTGCATCGCTCCACTCCCGCCCCGAAGTAGGCAGGAGTGGCAATCCACTGGTTTACCTGGAGTTCCTCCGGTGGGCGTACGCGGGACGCCTCGCGATCATGTCGTGATGGGCGTACCGTGCCGGGCAAGGTGAGCAACGTTCAGCATTGAACACCGGACGATATCGCGGTAAATTTTCGCTAATAGGAAACTTTCCTATTAGATTCTGCCTGGTCACAGACGGAGATGGTCATGGCGGCACGCGACCCGCCCACCCCATCCGGAGCACACGGACGACCCCCCGCAGTGGCCGCTCGCGCGGCCATAGACCATGAGATTCGGAGCTCCCCCATGAAGAAAAGGCTCATCGCCGCAGCCTCAGGCGTGGCCCTCACCCCCGCCCTCGTCGTCGTCCTCGCCGGCACGGCCAGCGCGCACGGCTACGTCAACGCCCCGCCCAGCCGCCAGGCGCAGTGCGCCAAGGGCACGGTCCAGTGCGGCGGCGTCAAATACGAACCGCAGAGCGTCGAGGGCCCCAAGGGCCAGCGCACCTGCAACGGCGGTAACTCCGCGTTCGCCGAGCTCAACGATGACAGCAAGGGCTGGACCGCAACGCCGGTCGGCACTTCGGCGACCTTCACCTGGACCTTCACCGCCCGCCATCGCACCACCAACTGGGAGTACTACATCGGCGGCACGCGCATCGCCAATGTCAGTGGCAACAACGCCCAGCCCCCCGCCACCGTCTCCCACACCGTCAACCTCGCAGGCCACACCGGTCGTCAGAAGATTCTGGCGATCTGGAACGTCGCCGACACGTCGAACGCCTTCTACGCCTGCGTGGACGTTCAGGTCGGCTAGGGCCCAGCGCTCAGACGACACGGTTCGGGGGCGGCGCCCGTCACGGTTACCCGTGGCCGGGCGCCGCCCCCGCCCCCCTTTGCAGTGGCGAACGACGAGGCGATCGCCTTCTCGGACGCCCTGGTGCGATCGGAAACACCGCGACGCCGGTGACGGTTCCCCGGCATGCGGCCGAAAGGCGTCCCGGTGCCGGATCGTCGGCCACCGCCGCGATCCTCGCCTCGGTCCCGTGGCCGCCTCCACGGGACGGAGGCATGAACCCGCTATACGGCGCCGTATCCATCGTGGTCACCGCGAGCGGCGCCGCCGGCCTCCGGCCGCGACCTGCGACAGGGAATGGAGAAACATGGGTGCCGAGATCCGCACGCCTCGCGGCAGATGGATCGAGGAGGGGCTCAGAGCGCTCGCCGTCGGCGGCCCCGACGCCGTCCGTATTGAGGCGTTGGCGAAGTCGCTCGGGGTCACCAAGGGTGGCTTCTACGGATACTTCGCCGACCGGAACGCCCTGCTGGAGGAGATGCTCGACGCCTGGGAGCAGCAGAGCGTCCACGACCTGCTCGCCCGCGTCGAGCGCGGGGGCTCTGACGCCCCGGCCAGGATGCGCAGGGCCGGCATGCTGGCCTCCAGCGACCGGCTGCTGGCGATCGACCTCGCGATCCGCGACTGGGCCCGCCGCGACCAGGTCGTCGCGGACCGGCTGCGGCGCGTCGACAACCAGCGGATGGAGTACATGCGCGCGCTCTTCCGCGACCTCTGTTCCGACGAGGACGAGGTCGAGGCGCGCTGCATGCTCGCCTTCGCGCTGTTGATCGGCAATCACTTCCTGGCGGCCGACCACGGCGCGCGGACACGCGAGGAGGTGTACGAACACGCGGCAAGGCTGATCAGGGTCTGAGGGAGAAACCAGGCTCAGGTCAGGTGGTAGCGCTCACCGCGCGGACTCCCGCGCCGCAGAAGGCTCCCGCGCAGCCGGTGGGATCTCATCGAGGATCCGCCTGGTCAACCGATGGCGCACGCTGCCGGTGGCGTCGCCCCGTTCCAGCGCGGTGAGCGCGTACTCCAGAAACCTTCTCGTGATGACTTGACCTCAAGTAATGATGAGGTTTCAGAGTGTCCCGTAGGCCGGTCATCCGACCCAGGCGAGTGACAGAGCTTCCGGGCCGGTCGGTCTTCGTAACTTCGGTCCCGTTGGGACGACCTGAGGAGAGGGACATGACCGAGAATCCGCTGCGCATCGCGATCATCATCGGCAGTACACGGGCAGGACGGTTCGGGCCGACGGTGGGATCCTGGTTCGCCGACGAGGCCGCACGGCGCGAGGACATGGTCGTGGACATCGTGGACGTGGCGGACGCGCTGCCGCCCTCCGCGTTCGGCACGGCCGTGTCCGACGGGTTCGCGGACGTGACCGCGTCCCTCCAGGCGGCGGACGCCTACGTGGTGGTCACCTGCGAGTACAACCACAGCTTCCCCGGGACCCTGAAGAACCTGATCGACACGCATTTCTCCGAGTGGCGCGCCAAGCCGGTCGGGTTCGTGTCGTACGGCGGGCTGGCCGGGGGGCTGCGGTCCGTCGAGCATCTACGGGGCGTCTTCGCGGAACTGCACGCGGTCACGGTCCGCGACACGGTGAGCTTCCACGCCCCCTGGAACTGGTTCGGCGAGGACGGCACGCCGCAGGACGCGGAGGGCGCGGGCGCCGCCGCCAAGGGGATGCTCGACCAGCTCAGCTGGTGGGGCAACGCGCTGCGCGAGGCACGGGCGGTCCGTCCGTACGGGTCATGACGACGGTGGCCGGCCCCCGGACGGAGTCCGCGTCCGGGCCGGGGCCGGGGGCGATGGCGGTCGTGCTGGTGCTGGTGCTCGGCGCGATCATGATCACGCTGGACACGACCGTCGTCAACGTGGCGATCAACCGGCTGTCGCAGGACTTCGACGCGCCGCTCGCGACCATCCAGTGGGTGGCGACCGGGTACTCGCTGGCGCTCGGCGCGGTCATCCCGAGCACCGCATGGGCGGTCGGACGGTTCGGCGCCCGCAGGCTGTACCTGGGGGCCATCGTCGCGTTCGCCGTGGGGTCGGTGCTCGCCGGGCTGGCGTGGAACATCGAGTCGCTCATCGCGTTCCGGGTCGTGCAGGGGCTCAGCGGCGGCATGGTGATGCCCGTCGGTATGACGATCCTGCTGCGGGTGGCGGGCCCGGAGCGGCTCGGGCGGCTGATGAGCACGCTCGGCCTGGCGATCCTCGTCGGTCCGCTGGCCGGTCCGGCGCTCGGCGGCTGGCTGATCGACGAGGTGTCGTGGCGGTGGATGTTCTTCATCAACGTGCCGGTCGCGGTGGCGGTCGTGGCGCTCGGGATCCGGATGTTCCCCCGTGACGTCCCGGCGACCGCGCGCCCGCTGGACGTGCCGGGGCTGCTGATGCTCTCCCCGGGCCTCGCCGCCCTGCTCTACGGCGTGACGACGGGCGGCGAGAGCGGGGAGTTCGGGGCGCCCGGAGTGCTGGTACCGCTGGTGGCGGGCGTGGTGCTGATCGCCGCGTTCGTACGGCGTGCGTTGACGGCCCGCAACCCGCTGATCGACCTCGGCCCGTTCCGGAACCGGACGTACGCGGCGGCCAGCGGGACGCTGACGCTGTTCGCGTTCGGCTACTTCGGGACGATGCTGCTGCTACCGCTGTACTTCCAGGTCGTCCGGGGCGAGAGCGCGACGGTGGCGGGGCTTCTCGGCATCCCGTTCGCACTGGGATCGGGGACGGCGATGCAGTTCGCGGGGCGGCTGATCGACCGGATCCCGGCGGGACGGCTCGTCCCGGTGGCGATCGCGACGGCGCTCACGGGATTCGCGCTGTTCACCTTCCAGCTCAGCGCGGATGCCTCGTACTGGGGGCTGTGCGGGGCGATGGTGTTGATGGGTGCGGGCGGTGGCGCGACGATGATGCCGACGATGACGACGGCGACCCGGGGCATGTCGCACGACCAGGCACCGGCGGCGAGCACGTCGGTGAACCTGGTCAACACGACGTCCGCGGCGGTCGGGTTGGCGGTCACGTCGGTGGTGCTGTCGGCGTTCATGAGCGGGATCGTTCCGGACGACGGTGACGGGACGCTCCAGGCGCTGCACCGGCTCAGCCCGCAGGGGCACGCCGCGATAGCGCAGCCTCTCTCGGACGCCTTCCAGCACACCTACCTGGTCGCGCTCGGGATCATGGCCCTTTCCCTCGTCCCGGCGCTGTTCCTGCCGAGGCGCAAGGTGTGAGGGGCACAAGGACCCCGGCCCGGAGGTGCCGGGCCGGGGTTCTGCCGTGAGGGCGCGTGGAGGCCGGCTGGCCCTGCCGCCTCCGCGGGGCCTCGCGTCGTGGCGCGCTTCTACGCGGCGGGCGGGATGTTGTGGTTCAGACGGAACAGGTTGGCCGGGTCGTAGACGGCCTTGAGCTGGGCGAGCCGCTGGTAGGTGGCCGGGGCGAACGCCTCGCGCACGCGTTCGGGTGTGGCGTCGGCGCCGAAGAGGAAGTTCAGGATCTGCCCGGACGAGTGCGGGCCCAGCAGTTCGCGGCAGCGGGTGTGCAGGGCGTGGACGGCGTCCTCGTCGGTGCCGGGTCCGAATTTGGACAGCACGCCGATCAGGTATCCGGCGTCCCGGTTGCCGACCGCGTTCGGGACGGCGGGTGCCGCGGCGAGCGCCCCGCCCAGTTGCCGGATCTCGACGACGGCGCGGTCCGGTGCGCCTGGCCCGGCCAGGTCGAGAAGGGTTCGGACGACGTCCGCGCCGAGGTCCTTCACCACGATGTTCGTCGACGTGTACGCCATCGGGACGGGCGGCTCGTTGTGGATCGCGCCCGACTCGGTGTACGGCATGTCCGCGACGGTGTCGATCAGGCGGGGCCCGATCGCGCGCAGCGGTGCGACGAGCCGTTCGCCGTCGGCGCTGTCCCCCACGTAGGCGATGCGGACATGCGTGATATGCCGCCCGCGCAGCGGCTCGGGGAACGCCGGAACGTCGGGGACGGGTATCAGGGCGATCGACGAGGTCATCTCGTCCGGGACGGTGGCCGACCACGTCCGCCACGTCTCCATGACCTCGGAGCACAGGCCGGTGTCGAAGTAGAGGCCGCCGCCGTACAGCCGCTCGACCGGCAGGAGGCCGATCTCCAGGCCCGTCACCACGCCGAAGTTGGCCCGGCCGCCGAGCAGCGCCCAGAACAGGTCCGGGTCGCTCTCGGGCGTCACGTGCCGGAGCCGCGCGTCGGCGGTGACGACGTCGACGGAGCGGACGTGGTCGGCGGCGCTGCCGTACTTGCGGGACATCAGCCCGATCCCGCCGCCGAGAACGTAGGAGACCGCCCCCACGCCCGGCGCCGATCCGCTCAGCGGCGCTAGCCCGTGGGCCGCGGCCTCGGGGACGACCTCGGCCCATCGCACGCCCGCCTCGATCCAGGCGGTGCGGGCCTCGGCGTCGACACGCAGACCGGTCATCCGGCGGGTGCTGATCAGCAGCCCGCCGCCGGCGCCCGCCGGCAGCCCGTGCCCGGTGTTCTGCACGGCGACCGGCAGCCCGTGCCCGGCCGCGTACTCGACCGCGGCCCGCACGTCCTCGGCGTCCACCGCTCCGACGATCACGTCCGGACGGTGCGGGCCCGCCAGCTGGAACCCCGAGCGCTCGTCGTCGTAGCCTTCGCCGCCCGGTTCGAAGATCGGTCCCGTGATCGTGGCGGCCAGCGTTCCGTGCGTGCTCATGGGGTCCCCCTCAGGTCGTTCGCCTTGCTCCCACCTCCATCTTGGGTAGCACGATCCAAGAAGTCCAAGAGATAGATCTTCTGAGATCGAGCAGGAATGCTTATGGCTCTGTCGGTCAGAGCTCCTTCAGGTAGCCCGAGTCCACGGCGAACTCCGCGCCCGTCGTGTTCGCCGAACGCGGGGACGCCAGCAGGGCCACCACGTCCGCGACCTCCTGCGGGTCAGCGAGCCGGCCCGTGGTCAGGTTCATCATCTCGGGCGCGACGCTGTCCAGCACGGCGTCGCGGTCGGCGCCGGTGGCACCGGCGAGGACGTCGGCCGCACCGCCTTCCTTCGTCCACCACGCCGTCCGGACGGGGCCGGGCGAGACCGTGTTCACGCGCACACCCTGCGGGGCGAACTCCTCCGACAGCCCCTTCGTCATGTTGTTGAGCGCCGCCTTGGCCGCGTTGTAGTCGAAGTTCATCGGGCCCGGGCGGCGCGCGTTCCCGGACGAGATGTTCACGATCGCCGCCGCGTCGCTCTCCAGCAGGTGCGGCAGGGCCGCGCGTACGATCCGCACGACGGCGAACAGGTTGAACTCGAACATCTCGCGCCAGTCGGCGTCCGTCGGCGTCAGGAAGCCGAAGCGCGGCAGGGTCGCGCCGGGCGGCGGACCGCCCGCGTTGTTGACCACCACGTCCAGCCCGCCGAACGCCTCCACCGCGCGCTGCACCGCGACGGCGGGGGCGGCCGGGTCCATCAGGTCCGCCGGGACGTGCAGCAGGTTCGGTCCGGCGAGCGCGTCGAGGTCGGCGCCGGACGTGCGGGACACGGCGGCCACGCGGGCGCCCTCGTCCAGCAGGGTCCGGGTGACGGCCAGCCCGATCCCCTTCGAGGCGCCGGTGACGACCGCCACGCGGCCGGTGAGCTGCATGTCCATGGAGTTCCTCTCCTCGGTGCGCGCGCCCGGCCGGGCGCGCTGCCCTCCATGAACCCCGTCCACTACATGCGGGTTGCGGGGGAGATGTGCTTGTGGGGAGAGCGAGGTGATCGGCGGCGGCCGTCAGGCATCGTCCAGCCGGCTCAGGACGGTGTTGTGGACATGCTGGAAGATCACCGACGTGCGGAATCCGGCGATCTCCTTGCGCTTGCTGAGCCCGTCCAGCAGGAACGCGTGCAGATGGTCGAGGTCCTGGACACCGACGTGCAGCACCAGGTCGTCGCCGCCCGCGACCACGAACACGCCGATCACTTCCGGCATCCCGGACACGTAGTCCTTGAAGGTGTTGATGACCGTCCGGCTGAGCGGGCGGACCTGGATGGCCACCAGCGCCTGGACCGCGCGGTTGAGCGCCGCCGGGCTGATGTCGGCGTGGTATCCGCGGATCACACCGCGCCGCGTCAGTGACCGGACCCGTTCGAGGCACGTCGAGGGCGCGATGCCGAGCGTCCGGGCCAGTTCGCGGTTGGACTGCCGAGCATCTGTCTGGAGAAGCCGCACGATCTCCGCATCAAGTTCGTCCATGACGGGATTATCGGGGCGATTCCGATCGAACGTTCATCTGAGCCCGGCCAAACCCGTACAGATGGCTACTTTCAACCCGGGACGTCGATCGATCGGAGGGGAAATGGACCGTTCAAGCGGCCACAGGCTCGGCCTCGGCCAGGGCACCGCGCTGTTCGTCGGCGCGGTGCTCGGACCGGGCGTGCTGGCCCTGCCGCACCTGGCGGCGGCAGCGGCCGGGCCGTCCTCGATCGTGGCGTGGACCGCGCTGCTCGCGCTGAGCGTGCCGGTCGCGCTGACGTTCGCGGCGCTCGGCGCCCGCCATCCGGACGCGGGCGGCGTCGCCACCTTCGCCGCCCGCGCGTTCGGGCCCCGGCCCGCGCTGGTCGCGGGCTTCTGCTTCTACGGCGTCGTGCCGGTCGGCGTGCTGGCGGGCGCGATGATCGGCGGCGACCACGTGGCGTCCGCCGCCGGTGCCGGGCGGCCCGGGGCGGCCGGCGTGACGGTGGCGCTGCTGCTCGCCGCCTTCGCCGCCAACCACGGCGGCCTGCGGTTGTCCGGCCGGATCCAGCTCGTCCTCGTCGCGGTGCTGGCGGCGCTGCTGGTCGTCGCGACCCTGGCCTCCGCGCCGCACATCCGCGCGGACAACTTCACCCCGTTCACCCCGCACGGACCGCTCGGCGTCGCGCATGCGGCCGGGGTCCTGTTCTTCGCGTTCGCGGGCTGGGAGGCGGCGAGCCACCTGTCCGCGGACTTCGCCGACCCGCGCAGACTGCTGCCCCGTGCGACCGCGCTCACCCTCGCCATCGTCGGCGTGCTCTACCTCGGCCTCGCGGTCACGGTGACGGGCGTCCTCGGCGACCGTGCCGCGTCCTCACCGGTGCCGCTCGCGCTGCTGCTCGCGGACGGGATCGGCGGCGCCGCGGCCCGTCCGGTGACGGCGGCGGCCGCGCTCGTGCTCAGCTTCGTCGCGATGAACACCTACATCGCGGGTGGTGCGCGCCTCGGCGCCGCGCTCGCCCGCGACGGCGCGCTGCCCGCCCGCCTCGCCCGCGGCTCGGCCGGCGGGCAGGTCCCGCGCCGGAGCCTGGCCCTGCTCGCCGTGCTGACGGCGGCGCTCTGCGTGGCGGTCCTGGCCACCGGCGCGGGTCTGGACCCGCTGATGCGCGTCACCGCCGCCTGCCTGGCGACCGTCACCCTCATCGGCATGGCGTCCGCCACCCGGCTCCTTCCCGGACGGGGACGGACACTGGCCCGCGCGGGCACCGTCTTCACCGGCGTGGTGCTCCTGTCCTGCGGGTTCTACCTGGTGGTTCCCGCCGCCCTGGCCGCGATGGCGCTCCGTCGCGGCGTCCGGACGAGTCCCGCGCCGTCCGAACCGGACGTGGAGGGTCCCCCGGCCCTCGCAACCCCCCGCGCCTGAGAACCGGCTGTCATCCCGCTCCGGTCCGGCGCTGCTGGATCTGCCGCAAGGCCAGCAGCCCGCCGACGCCGGGGACGACGGCGCGCAGCCGTATCCCGGGGAACGCCGCCTCCGGGACCATCCAGGTCACCGCGATGACGACGAGGTAGCAGGTGCCGTGCAGCGGCCCGCCGAGCGACGTGATCGCCTCGGTGTGCACGGTGGCCAGGTTGATCAACAGGACGGCCAGGGAGACGGCCTCCAGGGCGGAGGCGATCCGCAGGGTGCGCACGGGTCACGCCCCCGTGGTGGAGCCGGGACGGACGATCATCAGCACGACGACCACCGCCCACAGCAGGTTGAACGTCCCGGTGAGCATGGCCAGCCGCGCCGCCTCCGCGCGGACGTTCGGCTCCGTGTCCGTCCGCGCGTCCGCCAGCAAGCGCCGCTGGCCGGGCAGGATCGCCAGCGCCAGCAGCGCCGCCGCGCCGGCGGTCAGCGCGACCGACGTCAGCAGCCAGACATCGGTCAGGACGCCGAGCCGGGCGCCGGTGGCGATCCCGAAGGCCGGGACGGCCAGCCCGACGACGGTGTACGCGCGGCACGTCCGGTGCAGGAACGCGGCGACCGGTCGCCCGTCCGGCTCCCGGGCGGCCTCCTGGACGAAGCGGGGGAACAGCGAGGCGGCCACCGCGATCGGCCCGATGGCCAGGATCGCCACCAGCACATGCACGCACAGCAAGAGCTTCGTCACCCTGACTCCTTGACTAGGAAGCCAATGTATTGGCTACCAATATGTAGCACACCAATACGTAGGTGCGTAGACTGCCTGTTCATGAAGGGTGACGCCGTACGCGGGCATCTGGACGGGCTGCTGCTGGCCGTCCTGGAAACGGGCCCGCTGCACGGGTACGCGATCATCGCCGCCGTACAGGACCGCAGCGACGGAGTCCTGGAGCTGCGCACCGGCACGATGTATCCGGCACTGAACCGGCTGGAGCGGCTCGGGCTGCTGCGCAGCAGTTGGCAGTCGGTCGGCGAACGCCGCCGCCGCTGCTACGAGCTGACCGACGCGGGACGCCGCAGCCTCGCCGATGAGCGCGCGGCCTGGCGCGAGTTCACCACCGCGATCGGTTCCGTCCTCCACCCCGCACCCGGGCCGGCGACATGACGCACCATCCCATCGACGAACTCGTCACGGCCCTGACAGCCGAACTCCAGGGACCCGCGCGCCTCAAGGCACGGATGCTGGACGAGGTCCGCGACGGCCTCACCGACGCCGCCGCCGACCTTGCCCACGACGGCGCACCCGAGGACGAGGCCGTCCGCCAGGCGGTCCGCGAGTTCGGCGCGGTCGAGGAGATCGCGCCGGTCTTCCAGCGGGAACTGACCATCGCGCAGGCCCGCCACACCGCCCGCGCCGTCGCGCTCACCGTCCCGGCGCTGCTCGGCTGCTGGTACCTGGTGGAGACGACCGGCCAGGGCCGGCATCTGCCCGGTCCCGTCCAACTCCTGGCCGCCCACCTGGGCGGTGTCGCGGCGCTCACCGCCCTCCTGGCCGCGGCGTCCCTCGCCGCCACCGGCGCCCTCGCCCGCCGCCTCCCCGTCCCCGACCGGCTGCCGCTGGTCATGGCGTGGACCGGCACCACCGCCTGTGTCGCCCTCGCGATCAGCGCGCTGACCCTCACCGGCGCCTCGATCATGGCCACCGACTGGCCGCTCACCCTGCTCATCGGCGCGCTCACCATCGTCGCGCACGCCAGGATCGCCGCCTCGGCCCGCGCCTGCCGCCGCTGCGCCCGCCTGCCGGGCATCCCCCCGGCGATCTCCCCGCTATACGGCTGAGCCCGGACGGTCCGCCCCGAGCACACGCAGCAGGCTGGTCCGCAGCGCGTTCGCCGCCTCCGCGCCGGACATCCGGCCCGCCTCCCGCTCCTCGCTCGCGGCATGTCCGAGCTTGACGACGACCGAGGCCAGCCAGCCGGCCGGCAGCCCGCCGTCGAACTCCCCGCTGCGCTGGCCGCGTCCGATCACCCGGGTGAGCCGCTCGACGACCGGCGTGTGCAGCTCATGATCGTCCTGCGCGCTGAGGTTCAGCGTGCCGATCTTCTGGAGCAGGACGGGATAGCGCCCGGCCGTCCGTCCACCAGCGTCGATGAGCCGTAGCAGCGCCTCGATGGCCGGCCCCTCGTCCAGGCCGGCGGCGTCCATGGCGGCAACGGCCTCCTCGGTCAGCCGGGCGAGGGCCGCCACCAGCAGCCGCTCCCGCGAGGGGAAATGCGCGTAGACGGTCTGGCGGGTCACGCCCGCGCCGGCCGCGATGGCCTCGACGCTGATGTCCGGCTCGACGTTGAGGAGCCGCACCGCCGCGTCCAGGATCGCCGCCCTGCTCCGCCGGGCGTCGGCCCGCCGGTTCCGTCCGGGGTACGTCATCTCATACACCTTGTCAAAGTTATCGCCGCTCCATATCTTACAAGCCGTAAGATTTATTTCCGAGCCAGGAGCCCCATGGACCACGGCACCGACCCCGCAGAGTTCCTCACGGTGGCGGACGGCCATCGGATCGATCGGGCCACGCCTATCGCGCACACCCGTCCGGTGCGCAAGAACCGTGCCACCAGCCGGATGGAGATGCACGAAGCCCTGTTGAACGGCGACCGCCTCGCCGCGCCCTACACCCGCACCACGACCCCGGAATCCCCGACCGCACAGGAGGCATCCGCATGACCGAGAGCACCTACAGCGTCAGCGGCATGACCTGCGGACACTGCGCCGCCTTCGTCACCGAGGAAGTCGAGCGCATCACCGGCGTCACCGCCGTGCGGGTGGACGTCGAGAACGGCAGGCTCTCGGTGACCAGCGACGACCCGCTGGCGATCACCGACGTCCGCGCCGCGGTCGAGGAGGCGGGCTACGCCCTGGCCACCCCGGTCACCTGAGCCGCGACCCGCCGCGGGCGCGTCCGGAACAGCTGGTGAAGGGGCTCAGCTGGCGAAGCGGGCGGTGTAGGTGGCGTTGGTACCGATGGCCTGGCAGGGGCCGCCGTAGCCGTTGATGTCGAGTTCGCCGCTGGCCGAGTCGCCGGAGAAGGTGACCGTCATGCTGCCCGCCACTGGCTGGTACAGGCAGGCGTAGATGGAGTTCCCCGAGGCGGTGAACTGGTTGAGACCTCCGGCGGCGATCCGCTCCACCGGCCGGACGGTGACGGTGTCGCCGGACACCTCGACGGTGGCCATGTCGATCTGGGCCCCGCGCTCGGGGAAGCAGGCGGTCGTGGTGCCGAACCAGATGGCGCCCACCTCGGGTGTCCCGGCCGGGAAACCCGAGCGCAGGCATACCTCGATCGGGTTGACGTCGTCGGTCGTGCCGACGCGAGCGACCGTGGACATCACCTGTAGCTGAGCGGTGCGCTCGAAGGCCTGCCCGCTGACGGTTCCGCTGAGGCTCACCGAGTACGTGCCCTCCTCGATGCCCGACCCGCCCTCGGGAGTGGGCGACTCCTCGGGGGACGTCGATGGGTCGGGCGCGCCGGATGTATCGGTCTCCGAGATCGTCGGCGACGGGAGGGCCGACGTGGGGGAGTTCGTCGGCGCCCCGGGCAACGTGGTGGTGCTCGACGAGGCGCCGGTGCTCTCGGACGGGCCCAGGTGCGAACGTAGGACGAAACCGCCCGCGACCACGGCGACGGTCAGGGGGATCATCGCGAGGGCCGCTAAGCGCGGACCGCCCGGTCGGGAGCCGGATCGGCGGGCGGGAACCGGAGCGGTGCGATCGGGGAGGGACCCGGCGTCCAGGACGGGGAGGGCAGCCGTCTGTACGGTTGGCGCCCGCACATCGGTCGCCTGCACGGGAGGCCCCTGTAGGGCCGGTTGCTGCGCGGTCTGCGCGTAGGCGCTCAGCGCGCCGAGGGCGAACACGGCCTTGGGGTCGGGCGCGGTGGTAGGCGCTCGGCCCAACCTTTCGGTGATGAGTTCGGCGACCTTGGGCATCCGGGTCGCGCCGCCGGCCAGGTAGACGGCGGCCAGATCCGCGGAGGACAAGCCGGCGCGCTCGATGGCCGCCGGCAGCTCGTCGACGCTCCAGCGGAGCATCTGGTCGGTCGCGTCCTCGAACTCGGCGCGCGTGACGGTGATGGCTTCGCTGAAGCCATCGAGCAGGAGGGACGCGCCGTCCTGGTCGGAGAGCGTGTGCTTGGCCCCAACGATCTCCTGGCGGAGCAGTTCGGGGCCGTTGCGCCGCCCTGTCAGCTCTTCCCAGGCGGCGGCGTCGAGGTCTCTGGCTCGTTCCGCGACGATGCGGAGCAGGGCCTGGTCGAGGTCGCCCCCACCGAAGCGGTCGTGCCCGCCCGGCTGCTCCAGGATCTCGAACCCCTGCTCGGCGCGGCGCAGCACGGTGACGTCGAGGGAGCGGCCACCGAGATCGTAGACGGCGACGGTGCTGCCTGGCGGGGGGTCGTGGAACGCGACGACGGCCTCCGCCTCGGTGAGGAACCAGGGCCGCGGCAACCCCGCTTCGGTGGCCGCCTGGCCGAGCGGCCTCAGCTGACGCGGCCCCCAGCGGGCCGGGTAGGTCAGGACGACTCGGTCGAACTCTCCGCCCAGACCGCCCGTGGCCTTGCGTTGCCCGGCGGCGTCCAGCATGACCTGGCGCAGCAGCGCGGCGGCGAGCGTGGTGGCCGGTATGTCGCGGTCGGCGACGCGTACGGACTCGCTGGTGATCAATAGATGCCGGAGATCGTGGACGACCCTTTCGGGAAACGCCTCCGCCAGTTGCTCGGTCGGGCCGCCGGCGGTGAGTCGTCCGTCGGGTCCGACGAACACCAGCGACGGAAGGTGGCGGGAATCGGCGCCCCCTACCGGCTCGTCCAGATCATTTATGCGCGAGGCCCCCGCGGTGAACGAATCGCCGAAGTCGATGGCCAGGATCGGTCGTCCCATGATGCTCCCTGAATTCCCTCGTGGCCGCCGACGATACGTGTGCCGGTCTCCGCTGGCCAATCTCCCATTCACGGTCGCATTTTCGGTGAGTTACGTTCGGCCCAAAAGAAATGATCTTCGTTGGGGCGGGAATACGCGTGACATGATTCCGTCCCGGGCGCGCGGGTCGAATGGAGCGGGCCCACTCGTCGAAAGGATCTCGGATGGACGACGTCGCGGACTGGACGGTGAAGATCGCGGAGCGGGTCGCCCCGAACGAGATCGACTTCGCCGCCGAGGTCGGCCAGGCGTACGCATCCGGAGGGAAGGCCCGCGCCGCGCTGTTCCCCCGTCCCGGGGCGGAGCCCGGCGGGTTCGGGTTGACGGCCCTGGCCGGCGACCTTCCCGTCATCCTGCGGGCGCTGGCCGACTCCGTCGAAAGCCTGCGACCCCTGCTCGCGTCACGGGAACTGGGAAACATCGTCGCCATCGTCACCCTCGGAGTCGCGATGCGGCGCCGGAAACCCGACGACCGGAAAACGGACGATGGTAATCAATCGGACAAAAAGCAAGGTAATGGCATCCAGCCGGCTGACGGAGCGATTGTCGAGAAACCGGACACCAGCGGCCGCGCGAAGCCGGTAGCCGCACCCGGTGACGCGAGCCACGGATCGCACAGCACCGCTGGTGGCGCCGGGCCGGAGATGGCGGCGCTGGAATCGGCTGTCCAGCAATTACGCGAGCGGCTGGAGAACGATGGGATGCCTCATCAGCAGGCCGAACTGTACGCCTACGAACTGCTGTCCATGCTGCTGTCCGACCCCGAGGGCGGCGAGGGCTATCTCCGCCGGCTGAGGGGCGAATAATTCGGATGAGGCGGACACCGGCGGGCGGGATCCTGCCACCGTGGATCTGGCTGTTCTTCACCCTCTATCTCATCTGGGGGCTTCGAGGCCAGATCGGCAACGCGCGCCGGTGGATCGACGCCTTCAGCGGAGACGGCGACTACGCGCCCTTGGTGGGGCGAACGTCGTTGACCTTGCTGAGGCTGTTCGTGGTGGTGGAACTGCTGCCCATCGCAATGCTCGTGGCGGGCGTCCTCAGCGTGGCGTTCCCCGCCCTACGGGCCCGCTGGGTGGAATGGAGGCTGGAACTCTGGCCCGCGGACGACCGTCCCGTCATCGCGGAGATGCAGCGGTTCGTCGACGGCTACGCGCCCGGCACTCAGTTGCGCTTCACCCTGAGTGCCAAGCGGCTGGCCCGTGCCTACCCGGCGGGACGGCGACGGGCCCGCATCGCCGTTTTCCGGCCACTGGTCACCGTGTGGCGCGAAGACCGGCGTGCGGCGGAAGCGATACTCCTGCACGAGATCGCTCACATCCGTCAAGGCGACTACCTGGTGGTCGGGCTCGGCAGCCCCTTCCTGTGGCTGGTCGGCACATGGGCGCCGCTGTTCGTGCTGCTGGGTCTGCTGCCCATCCTGATCTACTTCGTGATCGCTCCGCACGCCCTGGCCACGGTCGTCAGCGCCCAGGTCGTCCTGCTGTCGACCCGACCGATCCGGCTGCTGATCCTGCCGGTGGTCGCGCTGTGGCTGTCCGAGCTCAGCGCCGATCGCCTGCCCGCCCAGGTCCTCGGCCCCGACGTCCTGCGGCGGGGCCTGGAGCAGGGCAGCCGTCCCAAGCTCCGCTCGCTGCTGTCCCACCCTCCGCGCGCCGTGCGGCGGTGGACGTCCGCTCCCCGGCCTCTCGGCACCCTGGCCCTGCTCGCGGCGTGGCCGGTCGCGCTCGTCCTCTCGCTGCTGGTCGCCTTGGCCACGGCGGCACCTGCCTTCCTCCTGATCGGCCGCTCGGCATCCGGCACCGTCGACGGCCTGATCGCGGGCATTCACACCTTCCTCGTGGACGTCCGTCCCCTCACCGCTGCCAGCATCGTGGTGCTGCTCCTATGGCCGCACCTGGTCCATGCCTGGACGCGCTGGTGGCTCCCGGACGCGCCGTCGATCCCATCCGACGGCCCGCGCGTCTACCAGGCCGCGACGTTCTTCCCGGCGGCCCTCCTGATCGCCTCCTTCGTGCCGCTTGCCGCGCCCTGACCGAGGGCACGGTCCAACCGGACCGCGAGCCCTCGGCCGGCCGCGCGCTGCGGTCCCGCCGGTCCCGGCCGCCGACCTCTACAATTCCGTGCGTGGCCGCCTACGATGATCACGATGTGTTCGAGGGCCTGGACACCTCGTCCCTGCCTCCACGCCAGCAGCGGATCCTGGCCACGATCCGGGACTGGGTCGTCCGGTACGGATATCCCCCGAGCACGCGCCAGATTGGCGACGCCGTCGGCCTGCGGTCCTCCTCGTCGGTGTCGCGGCACCTGACGAGCCTTGAGGAGAAGGGCTTCCTGCGCCGCGGCGCCGCCATGACCCGGCCGATCGACGTACGGTCCTTCCTGCACGGCAGCACGGCACGACGGTCCGCCGAAGAACCGGTGAGCGTGCCGGTGGTCGGCGATATCGCCGCCGGCGCCCCGATCACGGCCGAAGAGCACGCCGACGACACCCTGTCGCTGCCCCGCGAGCTCACCGGGCGCGGCACCGTCTTCGGCCTGCGGGTGCGCGGTGACTCGATGATCGAAGCCGCGATCTGTGACGGCGACATCGTCGTGGTCCGCCAGCAACCCGAGGCGCACTCGGGCCAGATCGTCGCCGCGATGATCGATGGCGAGGCCACCGTCAAGGTGTATCGACGCCGCGACGGCCACGTCCTCCTCGAACCCCGCAACCCCGCCTACGACGTCATCGACGGAGACAGCGCCGTCGTCCTGGGAATCGTCGTCTCGGTCCTGCGCAGCATCTGATCCCTCCGCCGACAGGACCTGCGGCTCAGCGCGCAACCAGCGTGCAGAAGACGACCGAAACCGGCGTCCCTCAAGGACGCTTCACCGACACGAAGTTCATCACTCTGCGGCGTGGTGAGCAGATTTCGCTTGGTGGCACCGCATCCGCCACCGAGCTCGAATACCAGTTCTCAAAGGCGCCCGCCCGCTTCGAGGAGATCACTCCTAAACCAGGCGGGTCCGATGAGGTACCGCCCTGCCCGGATCTCCTGCATAAACATGACCGACAACGGCCATATGCCGATGTGGTCACACCTCGCAAGGTCGGGCGGCGATGACGGCATCGCGATTAGTATTCCCTGTCGATACAAGCGGAACTTGATGGTTGGGACGCGCGCTGCCATGCAGAGTTACCCCTCGGATTGGGCCTTGGTCGACGTTGAGACCTCAGGGTTCCGACCTTCGGAACATCGGGTGCTGTCCATTGCATTGCTGACGATCGGGGCGGACGGGCAGGTGACGGGCGAGTTCTCGTCCCTGCTGAATCCCGGCTGTGATCCCGGGCCCGTTCATGTGCACGGGCTGACCGCACAGCGTCTGGCGGGCTCCCCCAGGTTCGAGCAGATCGCCTCCGACGTCGCCACATTTCTTGACAAGCGCGTGATGGTCGCCCATAACGCTCGTTTCGATTACGACTTCCTGGCGCAGGAGTTCGCCCGCGCCGGGCAGCGGTTACCGGTCGACCAACGGCTGTGCACCCTGGCTCTCAATCGACGGCTGTCCCCTCCCACACCGAACATGCGCCTGGGAACGCTGGCCGCCCACTACGGCGTCGTCCAGCGCAGGGCACATGATGCAGCGGACGACACGCGCGTCCTCGCCGGAGTGTTACGGGGCTCGCTGGCGGCGGCGGCCCGGCTCGGTCTCAGCCTCCCGCTGGTGCCCTGCCCGCCACGCGAGGCCGTTCCGCGGACCCGGTACCCGGCTCGCGTTCCCAAGGCCGCCTGCGCCCATCGCAACCCGGGACGCCTCACCGCCGGCGGGCCGCTCGTCCAGGGCATGAAGGTGGCGATCACGGGCGACACCCGCAGGGACCGCGCCGAGCTCACGGCTCAGGCCACCACCGCGGGGCTGAACATGATGTCCACGGTCAGCCGCCACACCAGCGTTCTCGTGACCAACGTGCCGGGTTCCGCCACCGCCAAGATGCGACGCGCCCGCACCGAAGGCATCCCGATCATTGATGAGGCCACTTTTCTGCGCCTGCTACAGGACGTGCGTCCCGGCGTCCTCCACGAGCCGATGTCCGCACCGCGCAGCGCCCCTGCGCTTCAGGCCCCGCCCCCTCCACACCAGATTCGTCCCGCCACGCCGCTATCGGGACGGCGCGTGCTCGTCCTGGGCGGCTCGCATCCGCGTGCGGCCGCGACGCGGGCGCGCGTCACCGAACTCGGCGGCGCCGCCGCGGTGAACCTGTCCAACAGCGTGACCGATGTCGTCCTGCTCCCCGGTGGTGAGGCGGATCGGCGCATGCCCCGGATCCAGTCGCTCGTCCTGCCGGTGCACGAGGAGTCCTGGCTCGACGCGCCGACGAGCGCACCCCCTGCCGAACACGGGACGACGCCGAAACCTCGGCTCGCAATCCGGGCGTCCTGAACGGTTCTTCGGCGCTTTCGCGCGAACGCCGGGCGGGCCCTGTAGCCGCCCCCGCCCGGCGTCACGACCGCTCAGTTCACCGCGTCCCGAGCAGGACGGACGTGGGAACCCGCGTCGCGACCGGCGGGAGCTTCGCGCCGTTCCCGGCGGCGCCCACCTGGGTCGCCATCGCGCTCGCGTCCGCCGGTCCCCGGGTATCGAGAGCCGGCTCGGGGTCCTTCGCGAACGGCTGGATGTCGCCGACGCACACCGTGCCCACGGGCGGCAGCGTCCCGTTGACGAGGTAACCGTCGACTGCCTTCGTCACGCACGCCGACGTGCCGTAGGCGGTGTGCCCCCAGCTGTCACTGGACAGCAGCCGGCTGTTGGGCAGCAGCTTGCTGGAGGAGACCGCGTCGACGTAGTTCGTAGCCGGGTCGTAGTAGTTCCCGACGAACAGGACGGGAGCGTTCGTCCGCCGGTTGAAGGGACCGGTGTAGGCGTCCTCGTCGCGGACCGTCCAGGCGTCACCGGCGCACTGGACGCTGCTCCAACCCCACGCACGCCCGAAGTAGGGGGCCCGCTTGTCGGACGCCGCCGTCAGCGCCGGCCAGTTCCCGGCCTTCTTCGGGTGCAGGCCGTCGGTGCAGACGACGCTGCTGAACGCATCGAGGGAGTTGTCATAGGGGAAGTCCAGGATCTTCTGCGCGGACTTCTTCTGCTGCTCGACCTCGGCTCGGCGCTGCGCGATGCGGGCGGCGAGGGCCTTGCGCGCCGCGGCCGCCTCCGCCGCCGTCGAGGTGGACGAGGTCGCCTTCCACAGGTCGGTGACCATGGCGTCGACGATCTCGTAGCCGTCCGGGAGGTACAAGAAGCCGAGCATGCCGCCGATGAGGTCGGCGTAGGTGACCTTCATGCCGTCGATGTCGGCGGGCTTCGTCTTGAGCCGCTTGGCGAGGACATCGAAGTTCTTGACGGGATCTCCGTATGCCGCGAACTGGCACTTCGTCTTGCCCGCCTTGCCGCAGCGGACGAGGATCTCCCTCAGCGCCTTGTAGGCACCGTCGGCGGACAGCAGCCGGTCGTCCAGAGTCTGGTCCGCGGTCTTGGGGGTGCCGGTCCAGGAGACGGGGTTGATGACACCGTCCACGGCCGAGACGCGCAGCCGGTCGGGGAACATGTTCGCGTAGTACTGACCGAGCGCTGTGCCGTAGCTGAAGCCCAGGTAGGACAGTGTCTTGTCGCCGACCGCGCGGCGCAGGACGTCCATGTCGCGCGCCGCCTGAGCGGTGGACATCGCGCCCGCCAGCTTCTTGCCGGTCGTCGAGCAACCCTTGCCGAGAGCCTTGGCCGACTTGATGTAGGCCGCCTCCTGCTTCGCGCCGACCGGGAACGCCACATCAAGCCCCGCCAGCGCGAGCGTCTGGTCCTTGGTGGACTTGAAGCAGGCGACGTTGTCGCTGAAGCCGATGCCGCGGGGGTCGAAGCCGACGATGTCGAAGCGGTCGAGGACGTCCGCGCCGAGGAAGTCGGGCGCCTGGTAGGCGAGAGCGGTGCCCTGGCCGCCGGGCCCGCCCGGGTTGACGAACAGGCTGCCGATCCGCTTCTTGGCGTTCCGTGCCTTGATCCTCAGAACGGCGATCTCGGTGGTCGCGCCCTTGGGATCGTCGTAGTCCAGGGGGAGCCGGACGGTCGCGCACTCGGCGTTGCCGTAGCACTTGTACCAGCCGAGCTTCGGAGTGGGCACGCTGTCGACCCGCTTCTGCTCGACCGGGCTCGTCGTGTCGGCGGCCCGGACGCCGGCGGCGCCAGGGTCGGCGAGGGCGGTGACGACTAAGGCGGGCACGAGCGTCGCCCCGGCAACGCCGGCTGCGAGGATCCTGTGTCGTGCGAGGATCCTGTGTCTAGGGCGCATGTGGTTCCCTTCGTGGGGATCGATTACCTTCCCGCGCAAGGCGGGGATTGGTCCCACTGATTCTTGTTTGCGCCACTTGTCGCGTGATCCACCAGCGGACTCGACATCCGCCAGGGAAGATCATTCCGAAGACCGATTGACGTCCTCCCAGCGGTGGACCGGGAGGCCAATGCGGTCGCCAAGATCCCCTTTACGGACGCTGTCTCGACGTCGTTCGGGCCGCCGCCAGGAGCGTCCCGCCGTCCGCCGCGACCAGGGCAGATCGTCCTCGACGGCCAAGGACCGGTACCGGTCGGTGGTGCGGCGCGAACGCACGCGGGTGGTCATCGACGACCCTGCGTTCCGACACCGTTCCAGACCGGCCTCGGGAAGCCGGGCCGCGAGGCGTGGATCGCGCAGCGCGCCCTCGCCGCCGGCGGCCTCTCGACCTCGCACCGGCGGGTCACTCTGGCGAGTGTCCGGCGCATCAGTCTCTGGAGTCACAGAAGACTGACCCTGAAACACGAAGAACCCCGGAGCTTGCTGCTCCGGGGCCTGTTCCGTCACTGTGGGAGTACGAGCTTCGCTGATACCCCTAGGTATGTGTTGTGTGGGCGAGGAGGGATTTGAACCCTCACATCCTTTCGGACACACGGACCTGAACCGTGCGCGTCTGCCGTTCCGCCACCCGCCCCAGGGTGTCGGCCCGTCTCCGGGCGCTCGAAAAGGCTAGCACGGTGCTGAGGGTGGTTAGGTATCCAGATACTTTGAGCGAACCTTCGCACCGATACGATCGTCTACCAGTGGGGAAGGGAGGTGCCCGTGGGCGTCATTCAGCGCTTCGAGCGACGGCTGGAGGGCATGGTCGAAGGGGCCTTCGCGCGTGCCTTCAAGTCGGAGCTCCAGCCGGTCGAGGTGGCCAGTGCTGTGCAGCGCGAGATGGACGATCGAGCGGCGATCGTGGCGCAGGGCCGCACGCTGGTTCCGAACGACTTCGTCGTCGAGATCTCTCAGCAGGACGGGCAGCGGCTGCAGGTGTACGCCGACAGCCTGAGCCAGGAGCTGGCGAACCTCGCGCGCGAGTACGCGAAGGAGCAGGGGTACTCCTTCGTGGGGCCGGTACGGGTGCGGTTCGAGAACGCCGGCGATCTCGCCACGGGCATGTTCCGCATCAGGTCAGGTGTCATCAGGGGCTCGACGGTCGAGGGCGGGGAGATCCGCCAGCCGGTGAGCGACGTGCCGCAGGGGGGACGGGGAGGCGCCTTCGGGGGCCATCCGCGGCTGCTGGTGACGACCGCGGTGGAGGGCTCCGACACCACTCAGCGCACGTATGAGATCAACACTCCGGTCACCCTGCTGGGTCGCGGCACCGACTGCGACCTGCGTCTCGTCGATCCGGGCGTGTCCCGGCACCATGCCGAGATCCGCGTAGAAGGTCCCGAAATCGTTCTCGTGGATCTAGGGTCGACCAACGGCTCGTTCGTGAACGGGCAGCCGATCCGGCGGGTGACGCTGGTCGACGGCTCCCGCGTCACGATGGGCCGCACCACCCTTGTGTTCCGCCGCGATAGGGAGTAACCCCGACTCCGATGTCCCCATTCACCCTTACGCTGATCAAGCTGGCGTTCCTCGCGGTGCTCTGGCTCTTCGTCATCGCGGCCGTCGGTGTGATCAGGGCCGACCTGTTCGGATCGAAGGCGGCCTCCAAGGCGGCCACGCGGTCCGCGCAGCCGTCGCGGCCCGCGAAGGCGGCCAAACAGCCCAAGGCGCAGCGCGCGCCGCAGCGCGGCGCCCAGCACGGCGCCCCGACAAAACTGGTGGTCGTCCAGGGCGAACGGGCGGGCACCGTCATCGATCTGACCGGTGTGCCCATCACTATCGGTCGGGCGAATGACGCCACGCTCGTGGTGACCGACGACTACGCTTCGAGCCGGCATGCCCGACTTTATGCGCAGGACGGTCAGTGGATCGTGGAAGATCTCGGCTCGACCAATGGGACATATCTGGGACGCACGAAGGTGAGCCGGCCGATGCCGGTACCCCCGGGGGTCCCGGTCCGTATCGGCAAGACCGTGATCGAGCTGCGCAAATGACTCTGGGAATCCGCTACGCCGCGCGCTCCGACGTCGGCATGCTGCGCGAGGGCAACGAGGACTCGGCGTACGCGGGCGCGCACCTGCTCGCGGTGGCCGACGGGATGGGCGGGCATGTCGGCGGCGAGATCGCGAGCGCCGCCGCGATCGAGGCGTTGCGGGGGCTGGACAAGGACCTGCCCGCGACGGAGTTGCTGGCCGCGCTGGAGCACACGGTCAAGACGGCGAACGACAACCTGCACCGCATCGTGGAGTCCGATCCCGCCCTCCAGGGCATGGGGACGACGCTGACGGCGATGCTGTGGGCGGGCAACCAGGTCGCGCTGGTGCACATCGGGGACTCCCGCGCGTACCTGCTGCGGGACGGCAGCCTTTTCCAGATCACCCATGACCACACGCTGGTGCAGTCCCTCGTCGACGAGGGCCGGATCAGCCCGGACGAGGCGGCCTCGCACCCGCAGCGCTCCTTGCTGCTGCGAGCGCTCGACGGCCGCGGCGAGGTCGATCCGGACCTGTCGTTGCGCGAGGCGAAGGTCGGCGACCGCTACCTGCTGTGCTCGGACGGCCTGTCGGGCGTCGTCACGGCGGAGACGATCTTCCAGGTGCTGACGGACGTGGCGGACCCGGAGCAGGCCGTCCGCCAGCTCATCGACCTGGCGAACCGCGGTGGCGGCCCGGACAACATCACCTGTGTGGTCGCGGACGTCGTCGATCTCGGGCAGCAGCCGCCGACGGGCGGGCCGGGCCACGCGGTGGGCGCGGCGGCGAACGCCTCGCCGCCGGAGCCGCCGGGCGGCGGTCCGGGCGCCGGGCCCGCGGACACCCCCGCCGGGCGGGCGGCACAGCTGCGTGACACGATGCCGCAGCCGCCGGTCGCGGTCGATGAGATGCCGCCGCCGGCGCCCGCGCCGATGGCGGGGCCCGCGCAGCAGGGGACGATGCCGCAGACCGTTCCCAGGCGGGCCAGGCGGGGTGGTACCCGCAGGTGGACGTGGCTGGTCGTCGTTGCGGGCGTGGTTGTCGTGGCCGTGGCCGTGGGCGGCGTCTATCTGGTGCAGAACGTCCGGAACGGCTATTACATCGGCGAGGAGGGCGGCAGGGTCGTCCTCTACCGGGGGACGACCGACGAGTTCCCGCTTCTCGACCTGTCCCGCAAGGCCCCCGCGAAGGACCAGCCGAACCCGCCGATCATGGTCGTGGACCTTCCGCAGAACCTCCAGCAGCAGGTGAAGGCCACCTACTCGGTGAAAGGCCCGGCTGCTCTGAACCAGCTGAAGAACAGCGTCTGCAAGTACGTCCTCATGGAGGAGGGCGGCAAGGTCGCCGTCGCGCAGGGCAGGGGACAGAAGGACTGCCCGCAGGGCAAGCCCAAGCCCAGCGACATCCCGGTGGCCGAGCTTCCCGGTTCGGACGCCACCGCGGTCAGCAAGGGCAGCCTCGTGTTCGTCGGCCAGGCCGCCGCGGACGCCAAGCTGAACGAGCTGCGCGTGCGGCGGGAGGAGTGCAAGGCGAACAACCCGGCCATCAAGGACTGTCCCTCGGACGGGGGTAAACCCAGATGAGCGGCCTCGGGGCGCAGCTCAAGGCGCATTTGCCGTACCAGCGGCGCAATGCCGCCTCGTTCGCGTTGCTGATCTTCGCGATGGTGCTGACGTTGTCGGCGTTCGCGGAGGTCGGGCTGGCCCGGGACGGCAAGATCCCGGGCGGGCTGTTCGTGTACGGCGGGGGCCTGGCGGTGCTGGCGTTCACCGCCTACTTCGTCCAGGCGAAGTTCGCGTCGTACGCCGACCCGCTGCTGCTGCCGCTGGCGGTCGCGCTGAACGGCATCGGGCTGGCGATGATCTACCGGCTCGACCTGGACACCAGCGAGGACAAGAAGGCCGCGGCGGCCGCCGGCAAGAAGCTGGTCGCGGACGCGGCGGACGCGCCGGGCCAGCTGATGTGGACGTTCGTCGGGATCGTGCTGTTCGTCGCCGCCGTCCTGATCATGCGGGACACCGACAAGTCCGACGCGCCGCTGTCGTTCACCCCGAAGACCGCGCAGCGCTACACGTACCTGATCGGCCTCGGCGCGGTCATCCTGCTGCTGCTGCCGATCGTCCCCGGCATCGGTGCCGAGATCAACGGTGCCCGCGTGTGGATCCGCCTCGGCCCGTTCTCGGTGCAGCCGGGCGAGTTCGCCAAGCTGCTGCTGGTCGTGTTCTTCGCCGGGTACCTGGTGAACAAGCGCCAGGCCATGTCGCTGATCGGCAAGAAGGTCGGCCCGATCAGCCTGCCGCGCGCACGTGACCTCGGCCCGATCCTGGTGATGTGGTTCTTCTGCCTGGGCGTGCTGTTCATGCAGAAGGACCTCGGCACCGCGCTGCTGTTCTTCGGCCTGTTCGTGTCGATGCTCTACATCGCCACGCAGCGGGTGTCCTGGGTGATGATCGGTATCGGCCTGCTGGCGATCGGCGTGTTCATCGCGACGCTGCTGCCGTTCATGGGTCACGTCAACCAGCGCATCGACATCTGGCAGAACCCGAAGCCGTACTTCGACGGCGGCTGCCTGCTGGACAGCGGCAAGGTCGTCCCGGTCAATCCCGACACCGACATCTTCAAGAAGTACAAGGCGCAGGGCAGCATCTCCCCGGGGTTCAGCGCCTGCGCGGAGCTCGGCGGGGAGTACTCCGACAGCGCGCAGCTCATGAAGGGCCTGTTCGCGCTGGGCCAGGGCGGGGTGCTCGGCACCGGACTCGGCCAGGGCGAACCGTGGCGGACGCCGCTGTCGTTCAGCGACTTCATCTTCGACTCGCTGGGCGAAGAGCTCGGCTTGACGGGTCTGATGGTGTTGCTGCTGGTGTACGCGTTGATCGTGCAACGCGGGATGAAGACCGCCGTCGCCGCCCGCGACCCGTTCCTGAAACTCTTCGCCGGGGGCGTCTCCTTCGTCCTCGGCCTCCAGGTGTTCGTGATCGTCGGTGGCGTCACCCGGCTGATCCCGCTCACCGGTCTGACGACGCCGTTCCTCTCGCAGGGCGGCTCGTCCCTGATGGCCAACTGGATTCTGATCGCGATCCTGGTCCGGATGAGCCATGACGCACGCAAACCCGCCCCCCAGGCGATTCAGGACGAGGGCATGACCCAGATCGTGAGCACGAGGTGATCTCCCCCTCATGAACCCCGAGCGAGCCGGCGCGGTCCTGACCGAGGAGCGCGCGCAGCGACGAAGGAGCGAGCACGCGACGAGCGAGGGCCGTGCTTTCCCGGGCTCGCTCGGCGCCGAGCGGAGCGAGGCCACATGAACATGGACAAGCCGATCAGGCGAGTGGCGATCTTCGGGTTGCTGCTGTTCTTCGGGCTGATGGCGCAGGTGAACTACGTCCAGGGCAGCCAGGCGGAGGACCTGCGCACGGACCCGAACAACAGCCGGCAGTACTCGGACCTGTTCAACTCGCCCCGCGGGACGATCTCGGCGGGCGGCGTGGTGCTCGTGACGTCGCAGGAGACCGGCAAGGACAACCCGAAGTACGGCCGGTCCTACAAGGACGGCCCGATCTTCGCTCCCGTGACGGGGTACTTCAACGGCAACGCCACGCAGGTGGAGCGGGCCTACAACTCGCTGCTCGGCGGCAAGGACAAGCGGATCACGCAGCAGCGCTGGTTCGACACGTTCATCGGCAAGAAGGCCGAGGGGGCGAACCTGGAGCTGTCGATCAACACGGAGGCGCAGCGGGTCGCCTACCAGCGGCTGCGGGCGCAGACGCAGGAGGGCCGCCGCGGCGGCGCCGTGGTGATGGACATCAAGACCGGCGCGATCCAGGTCGCGGCGTCGTGGCCGTCGTTCGACCCGAACGAAGTGGCACCGCAGGCGGGTGACAAGGGCGCGAAGCGGCTGGAGGAGCTGGACGGCGCGAAGGGCGTCATCAAGCCGCTGGTGGACAACGCGCTGAGCCAGACGTTCCCGCCGGGCTCGTCCTTCAAGGCCGTGACGTCGGCGGTGGGGATGGAGAGGCTCAACCTCAGCAGCTCGTCCACGGTGAACACCGGCCAGCTGATCCTGCCGGAGTCGGGGAAGCCGCTGCCGAACTCGCACGACAGCGGGAGCTGCGCGGGGCAGGCGCCGCTGAAGGGCGCGTTCGCCGAGTCCTGCAACACCTCGTTCGCGAAGATGGCGCTCGATCTCGGGATCCAGCAGCTGCACCAGGGCGCGGAGAAGTTCGGTTTCGGGAAGAGGGTCACGCTGGAGCCGGACATGTACGCCGCCGAGAGCGACGTGCCGTTGACGACGCGGGACGCGAGCGGCAAGACGATCCCGACCGGTGGCGACGCGACGGCGCGATCCGGCATTGGCCAGCAGGACGTGCGGGCCACGCCGCTGCAAATGGCGATGGTCGCTGCGGCGATCGCGAACAAGGGCAAGATCATGAACCCGTACGTGGTGCAGAAGGTGCGGGCGAAGGACCAGAGCGAGCTGTACAACGCCTCGCCGAAGGTGTACGCGCAGGCCATGTCGTCCGACCACGCCGGGCAGCTCGCGGACATGATGCGCGCGGTGGTCTCCGAGGGCACCGCGAAGAACCTCCAGGGCCGCAACATCGCGGGTAAGACCGGTACGGCCGAGCAGGGAGCGCCGATTCCGAACTCCCGCTGGTTCGTCGGGTTCGGCCCGGTGGAGAACCCGCGGTACGCGTTCGCGGTGATCACCGAGGGTCCCGGCGACGGCGCGACCAACGCCGGTCCCGTGGCTGCGGAGATCATGGCGGCGGTGCTGAGGAAGTGAGCGCGGGCCTCGTCCTGAACCACCGGTACCGGCTGCTGGAGCGGCTGGCGACCGGGGGGATGGGCGAGGTCTGGCGTGCGTCCGACGCGGTGCGCGGGCGGCTGGTGGCGGTGAAGCTGCTGCGCCTGGAGCTCGGCTCGGATGTGTCGGCGCGCCGCCGGTTCGAGTCGGAGGCCGATCTCGCGGCAGGCCTCAAGCATCGCGGTATCGCACAGGTATTCGATTTCGGTGAGCAGGACGGCCGGACGTACCTGGTGATGGAGCTGGTCCCGGGCAAGCCGCTCGATGCGATCCTCGCTCGCGACGGCGGATTGCCGCTGGAGGCCGTCCTGGACCTGATGGTGCAGGCGGGACGGGCGCTGACGGTGGCGCACGAGGCCGGGATCGTGCATCGGGACGTGAAGCCGGCGAACCTGATGGTGTCGCCGGACGGCACGTTGAAGATCACTGATTTCGGGATCGCGCGGCGGCTGGCGGCGGCGTCGCAGACCGCGACCGGCATGGTGATGGGGACGGCGCACTACATTTCGCCGGAGCAGGCGTCGGGGCAGCAGATCAGCCCGTCCGCCGACGTGTACTCGCTGGGCGTGGTGGCCTACGAGTGCCTGACCGGCGCGCCGCCGTTCGATGGCCGGACGCCGGTGGAGATCGCGCTGAAGCATGTGAAGGACGCGCCGCCGGAACTGCCCGCGCGGGTGCCCGCGGCGGCGCGGGCGCTGATCTCGCAGATGCTGGCCAAGGTGCCCGCGGAGCGTCCGGCGAACGCGAACGCCGTGGCGGACCGGGCGCTACAGATCCGGGCTTCGCTGAGCACCGGCCGGCTGGTGCGGCCCGGGGAGAAACCCGGTGTGAGCGCCGTCACCGCGGTGGTGGGGCTGGGCGCTGCCCGTCCTACGGCGGGACCGACTGTCCGAAACGTGGGGCAGACGTCCAATATGTCGGGATTTGACGTTACCTCTGGGCCGGATAACCTCACCAAGGGGACCGGGCAACGACGCTCGGCCATGGCGTACGCGTCGGTCGCCGCCGGGCTGCTGCTCGTCGGCGTCTTGGCCGCGTCCCTGTGGAAAGGGCTCGCGGTCGCCGGTTCCGGTAACAAGCGCGACCCTGCACCGGCTCCGGCAACGGGTCCGGCCGGCGGCGAAGTCGAGGAGGACCCCGCCGCCCCACCAGGCACACCGTCCGTCCGAAAGACCCGGCGTCCGGCACCGGCCGTCACGAGGCGGCATGGGACGCGTAGTATCCGTCCGTCAACGCCTGGAGCGGGCAGCGCGTCCACTACACAGAAGCCAACGAGGAAACCGCCCCGGGCGACTCGCAGCGCCCCAGACCCGACACCGCCACCGACGGTGAGCACCACGACTCCGTCAACTCCGAGCCCGGATCCCTCACCCACGCATAACGGGGAGCTAGGTTCGGAGGACAAGGTGTAGACGTACGAGGGAAAGTGCACATATGAGTCAACCTCGGCTGCTCGGCGGCCGCTACGAGCTCGACACGGTGATCGGGCGGGGCGGCATGGCCGAGGTCTACCGTGCCCGAGACCTGCGTCTCGATCGCGTGGTCGCGGTCAAGACGCTGCGCTCCGACCTGGCCCGTGACCCCACGTTCCAGGCCCGGTTCCGGCGTGAGGCGCAGTCGGCCGCGTCGCTGAACCACCCCTCGGTCATCGCCGTGTACGACACCGGCGAGGACATGATCGGCGACACGTCCATCCCCTACATCGTCATGGAGTACGTGGACGGCAGCACGCTGCGCGACCTGCTGAGGGAGAACCGCGCGCTGCTGCCCGACAAGGCACTGGAGATCACCGACGGGATCCTGCGCGCGCTGGACTACAGCCACCGCGGCGGGATCGTGCACCGCGACATCAAACCCGCCAACGTGATGATGACCCGGGCGCACGAGGTCAAGGTCATGGACTTCGGCATCGCCCGTGCCATGTCCGACTCGGCGGCGACGATGACGCAGACCGCCCAGGTGATCGGCACCGCGCAGTACCTGTCGCCCGAGCAGGCGCGCGGCGAGCGCGTCGACGCCCGCAGTGACATCTACTCCACCGGCTGCGTGCTGTACGAACTGCTCACCGGCAAGCCGCCGTTCACCGGCGACTCCCCGGTCGCCATCGCCTACCAGCACGTCCGGGAGGAGCCGGTCCCGCCGTCCCAGGTGGACCCGGAGATCCCGCACTGGGCCGACGCGATCGTGTTGAAGGCGATGGCCAAGGACCCGGCGCACCGCTACCAGAACGCGAACGAGTTCCGGCAGGAGATCCAGCGCGTCCTCCAGGGGCAGCCGGTGGCCTCGACCGCCGCGTCCACGATGCTGATGGGCGCGCAGCCCGGCGGCACCCAGGTGATGGGCGGCTACCCGCAGGGCGGTCCGGCGCGCACGCAGGTGCAGCGTCCGGTCGGCAACGGATACGACCTGCCGCCCGCCCAGTACGACGAGGACGGCCTTGAGCGCGGCGGCGGCGGGAAGAAGGCCGCGATCTGGATCGCGCTCGCCGTGCTGTTCATCGGCGGCGCCGCCGTGATCGGCTTCATGATGTCGGGCGGCAACGGTAAGGACGACAAGAAGGTCGTGGTCCCGCAGAGCATCGTGGACGTCCCGCAGGCGCAGGCGAAGGCGCAGCTCACCAAGCTCGGGCTGAAGGTCGGCGACCCGAAGTTCGACTACAGCGACGATATTCGGCGCGGCAACGTCCTCAGCTCCGACCCGAGGCCCGGCAGCGAGCTGGAGGAGGGCGCGACGGTGACGTTGACGGTCTCCAGGGGCAAGCGGCCGCCCGCCACGATCGAGGTCCCGGACGTGACCGGCAAGCCGTACACGGTGGCGAAGAACCTGCTGGAGGCCCAGGGCTTCGACGTCGAGAAGCGGGTGGAGACGAGCGACTCCGTCCCGCGTCTCAGCGTGATCCGCACCGACCCGGCCGGTGGGGAGAAGGCGCCGAAGAAGTCGACCGTCATCGTGTACGTGTCGAACGGGCCGAGCAACCTGAAGGTGCCGAACCTGACGAACAGCAGCCAGCGGGCCGCCTGCGCGAGGCTGGAGGGTCTCGGGCTGAAGTGCTCGGTGCAGCGGGGCACGCCGCCGCCGGACAAGCAGGTCGCGGTCGGCTTCGTGTACGACCAGTCCCCGGGCCCGGACGCGACGGTGGCGCCGGGCGACGTCGTCACCATCTTCGTGGCGCAGAAGCCGTCTCCGACCCCGACGCTGCCGACCGGAACGCCGACCGGGCTCCCCGGTTTCCCGAACGGCGACTGAGCGCGCCCGTACATGACAAGGCCCCGGCCCCCTCAGCTGAGGGGGCCGGGGCCTTGGTCGTCGTCGGTCGGCGACACGTGGTCACCGGGCATGGCGCCGGGCATAAGGGAGGGCCTCCGCCACTCGGGGGCAATGGCGGAAGCCCTCAGTAGGGTCTTCGGAGTGAGATGTCGGGACGTTACGGGTTTCAGCGGATTTTTTCGGTACACGGCGGCGAACGGCTCGCCGACGTCACCCCACCACGGTGAATACGCAGGTCATACGAGGGATGCGCACATCTCAAGCCAGTTCGAGAGGAGGCGGTGCCCGTCGGCGGACAGCACGGACTCGGGATGGAACTGGACGCCCTCGATGGGGAGCGTCCTGTGCCGCAGGCCCATGACGACCCCGTCCGGCGTCCGGGCGGTGATCCGCAGGACGTGGCCGGGCACGGTGGCGGGCTCGACGGCGAGCGAGTGGTAGCGGGTCGCGGGGAACGGGTCGGGCAGACCGCGGAACACGCCGGCGCCGTCGTGCGCGATGGGGCTCGCGTACCCGTGGACGACCTCCGGCGCCCGCGACACTGTCGCGCCGAACACATGGGCGATCACCTGATGGCCGAGGCAGACGCCGAGGAGGGGCGCGGCGCGGCGCTCCGCGTCCTGGACGAGATCCAGGCACACCTCGGAGCCGGCGGGGTGCCCGGGGCCCGGGCTCAGCAGCACGCCCCCGGCCGCCGCGGCGTCCCGGACCGTGACGTCCGAGCGGTCCTTGACGACACAGTCGGCGCCGAGCTCCCGCAGGTACTGGACGATGTTGAACACGAAGCTGTCGTGGTTGTCCACGACGAGGACGCGCATCATCTCACCCGGGCCCGGGCGGGCTGGACGGCGTGCCGTTGACGACGCCGTGGTCGAACTGGACCTTGGGTTCCAGCCAGGGGAACACGAGATACCAGAACACGATGCCGGCCGCGAGGGCGAGGAGGAGTGCGACGGCGGTCTTGGTCTGCCAGGTCCCCGGCAGATGGCGCCAGATCCAGGCGTACACGGTGGCCTCTACTTTCCTGTCGGGGCGGCGGCGCGGGGCAGCTCGGTGGACAGCTCACCGAAGATGATCATCCGCTCGGCGGCGGAGTACTTCGGGTGGCATGTGGTGAGCGTGATCCGCTTTTCGGTCGGCCGCTTCTTCGGGTGGTGGGGGACGGGCGCGGTCACCTCGACCGCCGACGGCTTCACGATCTCGCGGCCGGTGACCTTGTAGACGTACTGCCGGTCCCGGGTGTCGATGAGGATCTTGTCCCCGGCACGCAGTTCGCCGAGCCGGTTGAAGGGCGCGGAGTAGGTCGTCCGGTGGCCGGAGACGACGAAGTTGCCGATCTGGCCGGGCATCGCGCTACCGGGATAGTGGCCGGGGCCTTTGCGCAGGTCGGCGCGGTCGACACCCTCGATGACGACGAAGTGGTACTTGTCGCCGAACCGCGGGATGCGGATCATCGCCAGCCCCGAGCCGAGCTTCACCTTCTCGGTGGTCACCTGCGACGACCGCCAGGTCTTCGCCAGCTCGCGGCCGAGGCGATCCTGCTGGGCGCGCGTGTACTGCCCGGTGCCCCACAGCTCGTACAGGACGAACAGCATCAGGATCAGCCCCGCGGTGATGATCAGCTCGCCCATGCCACGGATGATCACCCGCACCGGGCATCCCCCTCTGCTTGTGTCTCGGCGTCGTTCCGGTTCCGCCGAAACCCCGTCCTGCCCCGCGCTCTTCGCGCTAGGGACCGCCGTCGCCCTCGGGCACCGTCGCGTGGTTCATGGTGACGTTCCCGGTGTATGCGGGCAAGGTGGTCCGCTCCAGCGTACGGACCGCGTATCCCAGCCCGTACGCGCGGACGTACTTACGGTACGTCCCAATCTGCGGCGAGGCGTCGAGCGCCGACCGCAGCCGGTCCGGATTCCCCAGGGCGGTGATCCGGAACGGCGGCGAATACACGACCCCTTGAAGGATCAGGGTATTGCCCACGCATCGCACGGCGCTCGTCGAGATCACCCGCTGGTCCATGATCTGCATGGCCTGCGCTCCGCCCGCCCACAGCGCGTTCACGACGGCCTGGACGTCCCCCTGGTGGACGACGAGGTCGTCCGGCCGGACACCGTGGGGGAGATCGCCCGATGCGGGGAGCGGTGCGTCGTCGAGGGACACCCGGACGGCGGATCCGGCGACAGGAGCGAACCCGGATTCGGCAGCGAGATCGTCTGCCTCTCCCTGCGCCTGCTTCACACGGGCATCGTGCCGTCCCGCCGCACGGGAGATCGTGTCGACCTCGTGGCGCAGCCGCCGGTACTCTTCGCGCTCACGGTGACCCTGGCGCTGTTCTGCGGAGATGAGGTCGGTGATCCGCGTCCGGCCTTCGTCGCGCAGGCTCGTGCCGCGGGCCGTGCTCGCGCTCGCCGCGAACAAGGTGCCCGCGACAAGCGTGATACCTGGGATGATGCTTCCCCACGCCGGACGCCGTACGCTGCTCACCAGCGACTACGCTAACCGACAAAACACCCATGCGCGGACCGGCGCTCCGGCCGCCGGACGCCCGAGGAGATCGATCCCACCGTGGCCAAGTCCAAAGTGCGCAAGAAGGCGGTCTACACGCCCCCGCAGAGGTCCAAGGCTCCCGAGGTCAGCCCACGCTGGCTGGTGCCCACGATGGTCGGGCTCTGGCTGGTCGGCCTGGCCTGGATCGCGGTCTTCTACGTGACGGCGAGCACGAACACCGACGTCCCGTACATGAGCGATCTGCACAACTGGAACCTGGGGATCGGCTTCGCCGCCATCATCCTCGGCGTGGTGCTCTCGACCCGCTGGCGCTGAGCGCGTCCCAGAGCCATCCAGGTGTGTTACCCGCCTTAGCTGCGAACGAATCCACGAAAGTTATCCACAGGCTGGGGATCTCCCACCCCGGTTTTCCCCAGGTTATCCACAGGCGCGGAGCTGAGCTCGGCCCGGACGACCGGACCCGGCCTACAGGGCCGAGCTCAACTCCGCGGTCTTGGCCACCACGAGCGCGGTGAGCAACCCCAGCACGACCAGCGGCGCCGCGATGTGGACGAGCTGCCGCCGCGCGGCCGGCGCGTACGCCATGGCCGCCGCCAGCGCACCGCCGACCACCAGGCCGCCGATGTGTCCCTCCCAGGAGATGTCGGGCACCGAGAACGTGATCACCAGGTTGATCCCCAGCAGGAACACGATGGGCCCGACCTGACCGCCCAGCCGGCGGCCGATCACGAAGTAGGCCCCGAACAGGCCGAAGATCGCACCGGACGCGCCCACCGCGGAGTCACCCGGGGCCACCAGGTACAGCAGCACCGACCCGCCCAGCCCCGACAGCATGTACAGGGCCAGGTAGCGCCACCGACCGAGCACCTGCTCCAGCGCCGGGCCGATCGCCCACAACGCCCACATGTTGAACACGATGTGCGCGATCCCGAACGACCCGCCGCGCTGGTGCAGGAACATCGACGTGACGAGCCGGTACCACTCGCCGTCGGCCACCCCGACGACGTCCCCGTTGGGGAGGGCGGCCTGGCCCACCATCATGTAGTCCGCGATGAAGCGCCAGGACGACAGTTCGATCAGGTAGGCCAGCCCGCACAGCCCGATGAGCGTGTACGTGACGACCGGCACCGCCGACGCGGCCCCGGGCACCCCGAGCGGCGTCACCCGCCTGGCGCCCCGCGAGCCTTGGTTGCCTACGGTCACGCACTCGACGCACTGGTGCCCCACCGCCGCGTCCCGCATGCACTCGGGGCAGATGTAGCGGTCGCACCGCGTGCAGCGCACGTACGTCTCCCGCCCCGGATGCCGGTAGCAGGTCGGTACCGAGGTGTCGGGCTTGGGCTCAGTGCTCATGTGGGCGCTCCGTCGTGCCGGTGCGGGTTCTCCCCCAGTAAAACGACTAACGTCGCTCGATCGTCACCGACTCGATCACGACGTCCTCCTTCGGACGGTTCGCCGCGCCCGTGGGGACCTTGCCGATCCGGTCGACGACGTCGGTTCCCTCGATCACCTTCCCGAAGATCGTGTGCCGCCCGGTCAGATGCTGCGTCGCGGCGACGTTCGTGGTGATGAAGAACTGCGAGCCGTTGGTGCCGGGCCCGGCGTTGGCCATCGCCAGCAGGTAGGGCTTGTTGAACTTCAGGTCCGGGTGGAACTCGTCCTTGAACTTGTAGCCCGGGTCGCCGGTACCGGTTCCCAGCGGGTCACCGCCCTGGATCATGAAGTCGTCGATGACCCGGTGGAAGATCGTCCCGTCGTACAGGCGCGCCTCGGTCTTCTGGCCGGTGCGCGGATGGTGCCACACCTTGTTGCCCTCCGCCAGGTCGACGAAGTTCGCCACCGTCTCGGGCGCCTGCTCTGGGTAGAGCTGGATCACGATCTTGCCGAGCGACGTGTTGAGCGTTGCGAAGATCTCGTTGGCCACGCTGGCCGCCTCCTCGTGAATTGGGTGTACCGGTCGGTCCCGGACATGCACGAATCCATCACGCTAAGTAACTGATCGATCACGCGGACGGGGTTTACCTTCCAGCCGCAGGGAAGGGTGCAGACAGGACCTCGCAAACAGGGAGGTTAGCGTGTCCCTAATGATCAGTACTCGCCGGAAGCCGCGGGAGGAAGCCCGCACGCGGTTCGGTCGCGCTCAGGAAGCGGCCCGACACGGCGCCGACATGGCGCGTCAGCGTGCCTCCGTAGCCGCTGAGCGGATCGGCCCGGCCGCCGCCAGCCGCGTGCTCGTTGCCCGCGGCTGGGGTGCACCCAGGCTCAGGCAGGCGGCCAGGTACGTGGAGACCGGCCTTGCTCCGCGGGTGAGCGCGTTCCTCAGTGACGTCGCCCACCGGGTCGAACCACCGAGGCCGGAACGCCCCCGCCGGGGCGCCGTCATGGCGATGGTCGGAGCCGTCGCCGCGATCGGCGTCGCGGGCGCGGTGATGACCCGGCGCAGCAACGTGATCGGCTCCGGCGACCAGGACGAGGCCACCTCGGCCGACTCGATGACGGTCTCCGGTTCCGACGTTGACGGTCAGGTGCGCTCGTCACACTGACGCACGACCCGGAGGGCCCGGCCTTCGTCGGCTGGGCCCTCCGCCAGTACCAGGCGGCCCTTAGGCATCACACGTCCCCGCTCACAAGCACCTTTCGCCTGCGCCGCGCGTCCAGCCATGCGACGGTCACAGTTTGAGCGGCAGGTCAGTGCGGAACACCCATCCGCGCCGCCATACCCCGCAACTCACGGCCTTGCGAAGCCACCCGCGCCTGCTCCAACATCACCGTCACCGACTCGCGGACAGGGTTGGAGTTGCGAATCCGCTGCGGGGCGGCCTCCTCGGCTCGCCTCAGCCACCGGAGCGCCTCCTGGCGGCGATGCGGGTCGCGAGCCAGACCGCGCCCTACATCGGCGAGGAACGCGGCGTGACGCGAGTTCAGTCCACGGATCCTGTCCTCGTCGACGCCCTCGGCGAGCTTCAAGACGGCGCCTGCCGGCTCGCCGCATTCGGTCGCGATCGCGACGCCCCATACCTTGACGTTCGTCGCTGAGAACGACGACCAGTTCTCGTGGGGCTCGTCGCGCACCCGTGCGGCGAGGGCCGTCGCCTCGGACATCCATCCCTTCGCGGCGGTCCCCTTGTGCTTGCGCGGCGGCGGCGAGCGACGCCGACAGCGTCAGCATGCCCAGCACCTGGACGCCGAGAGGTTCCGTCGCGTGCGGCTGGAGTGCGTCCGCCGCACGCTCCGCGATCTGCTGTGCCCGTCCCCAACTACTCCCGCGTGGCATCGTCTGCACGCGCAGGAAATCGGCCTTGCCGCCCGCGACGGGCTCGCAGAGGAGGCGGGCGGCCTCGTCCGCGCGTGACGCTGCCTGATGCGCGAGGTCCAGGTATCCCAGATCTTTTATCCGGAGAGTGGCGTACATGTACGCCTCGATCAGCGCCCTCAGGGCAGAAAGCTGTGCGGCCTCATCCCCTGGCTCGGCGACATGCCAGTGCAGTTCATCGATGACACCCGGCAGGCGCTCACCCAGCGAGGGGTAGTCGCAGGCCAGGAAGACCCTGTTAAGGTGTCGGAGCTCTGCCAGCAGGTCTGGCAGCGAGCGGGCCCGCTCGACGATGGCGTCTCCGAACCGGTTGGTCTGGATGGCCACTCTCAGCCCCGGGACGGCGAGATGCGGTTCGGACTGCTCATGGTCGGTGCTGAGGTGCGGGCCGCCGACGAGGTCTGTTTCCGACACTCTCAGAGCGGCGGCGACCGCGGCGATATGGGAGCGGCGGTCGAGGGCGAGTTGCCCGTTCTCGATTCTGGACAGGAATCCTTGGCTGAGCCCGGCCAGGTCGGCAAGGGCCTTGAGGGAGAGTCCGCGCCAGCGGCGTGCCCTTCGTGAGGGTCTCGACACCTCAGGCTACGACGCGACCACGTCCCCCGCCCCGCGACCGAACGATCCTGCGGTCCGGGAAACCTACGTCCCGGCCGCAGGGCTCGACACTCACACGGTCGTGACGATCTGGTGGGCGAACCGCCCGCATCGGCGACGATCTGCCCGTCCGGCTCCTTGATCTCGGGCCTGTAGAGCGCCCCTGGCGTGAACGTTTCGGGAGGTCGCGCGCCGGCAACAGATGCGATCTTCTTCCGACTGCTGTGTGATGACGGGAAGCACCTGCGAAAGGACCGTCGATGGGAAGCTCCGTCACCGAAATGATCGCCCGCGCTCGCACCCAGATCCGGAACCTGTCGGCCGACGAGGTCGCCGAGGCGCTGGAGTCCGGCCCGGTGACACTGGTCGATCTGCGCGAGCCCGACGAGGTCGAGCGCGAAGGCCGAGTTCCGGGTGCCGTGCTGGTCCCCCGGGGCGTGCTCGAGTTCTGGGCCGATCCGACCAGCCCGTACTACCGCGACGGGTTCGACCCCGCGTCCAAGACCATCCTGTACTGCGCCTCGGGCGGCCGTTCCGCGCTCGCCGCCCTGGCGCTCCAGGAACTCGGGTACACCGATGTCGCGCACCTCGACGGTGGCCTGGCGGCCTGGAAGGAGCACGGCCGCCCCGTGGCCTTCCAGGAACACGACGGCGGGCAGTGATGGAAGCCGCGCCCACGCTCGGCGAGAGGTTCGCGCACGCCCTGGCCGCCAAGGACCGCGACGCGCTCCGGGCGCTGCTCGACGACCCGATCGACTTCAAGGCCCTGACCCCCGGACGGCACTGGGACGCCGGAAGCGCCGACGAGGTCGTCGACCAGATCGTCCTCGGCCGCTGGTTCGAACCGGGCGACCACATCGAACGTCTCCTGCACGTCAGCACCGGCCGTGTGGGCGACCGCGAACACCTCGCCTACCGCCTTGAGGTCCGCACCGAAGACAGCCGTCACCACGTCGAGCAGCAGGTCTATTACGCCACCCTCGACGACCGGATCGTCTGGCTTCGCGTCCTTTGCTCGGGGTTTCGTCCCGTCCCGTCCGAGAGCGCGGTGTGACCCCGGACACCGGGATCGACGGGCGATAGCGCCGTCGCCCACCCTGCTCGACCAGTTGTCAAGATTGCCGGCGCGGTCGCCGCAGGTCAGGGTCAGCGCCCTGCCGATGTGCCGGCTCCGCGGATATCGCGGGGCCGGCAGGAGCAACCGATCGGAGCTTTCGCGGCAGTAGAAGATGTGGAAATCGACATAGCGGAAGCCCAAGGGCAGCCCCGCTCCCGGGCGTCGTCCGCCCCGGACGAGGGTGCCCTCGCGGTCACGCTGACGACACTGTTCCGTGACCACCACCTCAGCCTCGTCCGCACCGCCCTCATGATCGTCGGCGACCGTGCGACCGCCGAGGACGTGGTGCAGGACGCCTTCGTCATCCTGCATCGCAAGATCGACAAGTTGCTCGATCACGAGCGGATCCTGCCGTACATCCGCGGAACGGTCGTGAACAGGTGTCGCCACGTGCTGCGCAGGCGCAGGCTCGCGCTCCGTACCGGCCGCACACACGAGCCTCCCGTCTGGTCGGCAGAGTCGGCGGCGCTCCTCGGTGAGGAGCGGCGCGAGGTCTTCCTGGCCTTGAGGAGGCTTCCCGCACGCCAGCGGGAGGCGCTCGTCCTGCGTTACTACCTGGACCTGACCGAGTCCGAGATCGCCGAAGTCATGGGGGTCAGCCGCGGAACGGTCAAGTCCACCACGTCACGGGGCCTGAGAACGCTCGGCAAGAGGCTCGAAACCAAGCGCGGGGAGGAATCATGACCGGGACCGACACCAGCAGGACCGAGGAGCGCCTCCGCGACGCCTTCGACACCGCCGCCCAGACCGTAGACCCGGGTACCCTCGCGCCGCTGACCGTTCCGGTCCGGCGAAAGAGGCCGGCGTGGACGGTCCCGTCCGCAGTGGCCGCGGCGCTCGTTCTCGTCCTGGTCGGCGCCACCGCGCTGGGCATGCGCATAGGACGAGCCCCCAACGAGAATTCCGTCCCGGTGGCCGGCACCCCGTCCTACCTCCTGACGATCACCAAGGGCCGGGCGGCGGTGCGGGACCTCCGCGGCCGGGAGATCGCCGTCATCCCCGAAGTCAAGGACAGATACGTGTCGGTGGCCGGCTCGGGCCGCACGTTCTTCCTGGTCGCGGAGACCAAGACGGACGAGCACTTCCTCTACCGGGTCATGCTCTCGGCGAGCGGCAGGCCGTCCCGTCCGAAACCGGTTCCCGGCGGTGCGATCCGCCTGGCGCGGGAGATCGATCCTCGCGGCTACGCGGCGAGCCCGGACGGCTCGAAGGTCGCCGCCGTCGGACGCGTGGGCGACCGCTCCGAGGTCATCGTCATCGACGTCCGCACCGGAACCCGAAGGACGTGGAGCGCCCCCGCCACAGGCTGGATCAAGAGCCCCACCTGGTCGCCCGACAACCGCACGCTCGGGTTCATCTGGTGGGAGGACTCGTCCATAGTGACCAAGCTCGGTCACTTGCGCCTGCTCGACACCACGAAACCCGGTGACGACCTCTACGACTCGCGCCCCGTGCGGAACATAGGAACAGGAGACAACGGTGAGATCGACTGTTTCGTTCTCAACTCGGACGGCCAGACCCTGACGGCCGCGGCGCAGTTCCCCTCTATGGATGACGCCGAATCCAAGAACCTGCTGATGAGATTCTCCGTCCGAACCGGAAAGCCCACCGGCTGGTCCGTCCGGTTGCCGGAAGACTCGTTGACCGAGCGGATCGACGAATCCGGAACCCATCTCATCCAGCTCACGGACGGCCGCCTGTCACGCGTTGAAGACACCCGTTTCTCCTGGCTAGGAAATGCCCATAACTACGAGGACGCCGCCTGGTAGCGGAGTGATCATGGTCACGGTGTTTCTACATGTGGGGTTGGTGGGACGGTGGCGCCACAAGATGTATGGTTCGTGGAGCGTTGGTTCACCCGTCCTCGCTAGGGGACGGGTGTCGTAAGAGGGAACCCGGTGCGAATCCGGGACTGCCCCGCAGCGGTGAGCGGGAACGACCGCCGTCACCAGCACTGGGCCGCGGAGAGCCGCGGCCTGGGAAGCGACGGCCAGTAGGACATGCCTTTCGGTAGGCGTGATGCCCGCGAGTCCGAAGACCTGCCGACGTGTTGGTCGTCCATGGCCTCGCGGGAAGGCTTGTGGGCAGGTGCCGGTGCCCTGCCGTGCTCTGCTCGCGTGCCCCTGATTCCCCGGGGCCGGCTCGCGAGGGAGAGAGCACGTGACACAGGAACTGGTCGCGCCGCCGAGCGCGGTCACCGAGGAGATCGCACGAGCGTGCGCCGGGCTTACCGGCGTCGACCCCCGGCGGTTGCCCGCGGAGCCGGCGGCGGCGATCGCGCAGGCGGCGGCGCTGGTCGCCACCGAGCCCGCCTATTCGGTCGTCGCCGCGCGGCTGCTGGCCGTCCAGATCGCGGACGAGGCCGGCGACCATGGTTTCGCCGCCTCGGTCGCGGCGGCACACACCGCGGGGCTGCTGAACCAGCGGACGGCCCAGTTCGTCGCCGCGCACGCCGTCGAACTGGACCGGCTGATCGACCACGGCGCCGATGACCGGTTCACCTACTTCGGGCTGCGGACCGTCTACGACCGCTACCTGCTCCGCCATCCGCGGACGCGACGGGTGATGGAACGTCCGCAGTTCTTCCTGCTGCGGGTGGCCTGCGGGCTGGCCGAGACCGTCGCCGAGGCGGCCGAACTGTACGCGCTGATGAGCTCGCTGTCCTACCTGCCGAGCTCGCCCACGCTGTTCAACTCCGGTGCCGCGCGTCCGCAGCTGTCATCGTGCTTCCTGCTGGACTCCCCGCGCGACGAGCTGGAGGCGATCTACGAGCGGTACGCGCAGGTCGCGCGGCTCAGCAAGTACGCCGGCGGTATAGGGATCTCCTGGAACCGGGTCCGCAGCCGCGGGTCGCTGATCCGGGGCACCAACGGGCACTCCAACGGGATCGTGCCGTGGCTGCGGACCCTGGACGCCTCGGTGGCCGCCGTCAACCAGGGCGGACGCCGCAAGGGGGCGGCATGCGTGTACCTGGAGCCCTGGCATGCCGATGTCGAGGAGTTCCTGGAGCTGCGTGACAACACCGGGGAGGAGGCGCGGCGCACCCACAACCTGAACCTGGCCAACTGGGTGCCGGACGAGTTCATGCGCCGCGTCGAGGGCGACGGCCCCTGGTCACTGTTCGACCCCAAGGACGTCCCTGAGCTGGTGGACCTGTGGGGGGAGGAGTTCGACGCCGCCTATCGTGCCGCCGAGGCCGCGGGCATGGCGGTCCGGACCGTCCCGGCGCGGCAGCTGTACGGGCGGATGATGCGCACCCTCGCCGAGACCGGCAACGGGTGGATGACGTTCAAGGACGTCTCCAACCGGACCTGCAACCAGACCGCCGAACCCGGAAACGTGGTGCATCTTTCCAACCTGTGCACCGAGATCCTCCAGGTCACCAGCGACGACCAGACGGCCGTGTGCAACCTCGGTTCGATCAACCTGGCCGCCCTCGTCGACACCGCCGGGACCGCCGGTCTGGACTGGGATCGGCTGCGCGCCACCGTCCGCACCGCGGTCCGGTTCCTGGACCGCACCATCGACCGGGGCTTCTACCCCACGCCCGAGGCCGCGGCGGCCAACACCGCCTGGCGGCCGGTCGGGCTGGGCGTGATGGGCCTGGCGGACGTGTTCTTCCAGCTCCGCCTGCCGTTCGACTCGCCACGGGCGCTGGAGCTGTCCGCCCGGATCGCCGAGGAGATCGCTTTGGCGGCTTACCGCATGTCCGCCGAACTGGCCCGCGAGTCCGGTCCGCACCCCGCCTACTCCCGCACCCGCGCCGCACGCGGCGTCCTGCATCCCGACCACTGGCCCGACGCCCGTCCGCACCACACCGCGGACTGGGAGGCGCTGCGCCAGACGATCGCCGAGACGGGGCTGCGGAACTCCCTGCTGATCGCCATCGCGCCGACCGCGACGATCGCCTCCATCGCCGGCTGTTTCGAGTGCGTCGAGCCCCAGGTGTCCAACCTGTTCAAACGCGAGACGCTGTCGGGGGAGTTCCTCCAGATCAACCACTACCTCGTCGAGGACCTGAAGACCCGCGGCCTGTGGACGGCCGAGATCCGCGACGCGATCAAACGGGGCGACGGATCCGTCCAGCACATCCCCGAGATCCCCGACGACCTGCGGCGCCTGTACCGCACCGCGTGGGAACTGCCGCAGAAGGCGCTGATCGACCTGGCCGCCGCCCGCACGCCGTACATCGACCAGAGCCAGTCGCTCAACCTGTTCATGGCGACGCCGACGATCGGAAAGCTGTCGTCGATGTACGCCTACGCGTGGCGCAGCGGACTGAAGACCACTTATTACCTGCGGTCCCGTCCCGCCACCAAGATCGCCCAGACCACCCTCACCGCCACGTCCCAGACCGCCCCCACCGCCACGGTCCAGGCCGCTCCCGACGCCACAGTGTGCTCTCTGGAGAACCCGGAAATCTGCGAGGCATGCCAGTGAACGCGCCGACCACGAACACCTCTGTCCCGCGTCGCGGAATGCTGCTCGACCCCGGCATGGACCTGACCCTGCGGCCGATGCGCTACCCGGGCTTCTACGACCATTACCGCGCCGCGATCCGCAACACCTGGACCGTCGAAGAGGTCGACCTGCATTCCGACCTTTCCGATCTGACCCGTCTCAGCGCGGAAGAATTCCACCTGGTCAACCGGCTGGTGGCCTTCTTCGCCACCGGTGACACCATCGTCGCGAACAACCTGGTGCTCAATCTCTACAAGCACCTCAACGCCCCTGAGGCACGCCTGTACCTGTCCCGGCAACTGTTCGAAGAAGCCGTCCATGTGCAGTTCTACCTGACGTTGCTCGACACCTACCTGCCTGACCACGACGAACGGGCCAAGGCGTTCGCAGCGGTCGAGAACATCCCCTCCATCCGCGACAAGGCCGCCTTCTGCTTCCGCTGGATCGATTCCCTCACCCACACCGACCAGTTGCACGGGAGCCAGGACCGGCGGGCCTTCCTGCTCAATCTGATCTGCTTCGCCGCCTGCATCGAGGGCCTGTTCTTCTACGGTGCGTTCGCCTACGTCTACTGGCTTCGCTCCCGGGGACTGCTCAACGGACTGGCGTCCGGCACCAACTGGGTCTTCCGTGACGAATCCATGCACATGCAGTTCGCCTTCAGCGCCGTCGACACCATCCGAGCCGAGGAACCGTCCCTGTTCGACGAGGACCTGACCGGCCAGGTGACGCGGATGATGGAGGAGGCCGTCGCCGCCGAACTCGCCTTCGCCCACGACCTGTGCGGCGACGGCCTGCCGGGAATGAGCGCCGACGACATGCGCGCGTACCTGCAGTATGTCGCCGACCAGCGGCTGGCCCGCTTGGGCATGCCCACCCGCTACGGCACCGCCAACCCCTTCGCCTTCATGGACCTCCAGGACGTCCAGGAACTGTCCAATTTCTTCGAGCGCAGAGTCTCGGCCTACCAGATCGGCACCGAAGGCACGGTCAGCCTGGACGAGGAGTTCTGAACCGAGGCGGGACGGTCCGGGCGTCGCAGCAAGGGGCGCAGACCCAATCGGCGCCGGGCACGACATATATCTGCCAAACATGCCAGGTCATTTGACGCGCTCCACAAGGCACGTCACATTCGGAGGCGCCCCCTTCTTGGTGCTGTGCATTCGTCGTGGGCTCCCGAACACAAACCACAGGCAAGGTCACCAGGCGAGAGGTCGAACGTGAACGTGCGCGTAGCCAAGGCCCTGACCGAGGAAGCCGAGCGTCTGGACGCCGCGGATTCGCTGGCCCATGTGCGGAAGCGATTCGTCCTGCCTGCCGATCAGATCTACATGGAGAGCACCTGTCTGGGGCCGCTGACGTCCTCGGTGTCCGCCGCCGTACGTGAGGCGGTCGACGTCCAATGGGGTCAGCGGCTCATCGACGGATGGTGGGAGGACGGGTGGTGGGAGGCCCCCGCCCGCGCCGGCGACAAGATCGGGCGGCTTCTGGGCGCCGCCCCCGGGCAGGTGGTGGTCAGCGACTCCACCACGGTGCAGCTGTTCAACGCCCTGGTCGCGGCGTCACGACTGCGGCCGGATCGCAAGGTGATCCTGAGCGTCACGACTCAGTTCCCGACCGCCCGCTACATCACCGACTCCGCGGCACGCCTGCTGGAGCTCACCGTACGACGTGTACCGCCCGACGAGATCGACCGATGTCTTCGCACGGACGGTGACGACATCGGGGTCCTGCTTCACGAGCCCGTCGACTTCCGTACCGGCGAACTCTACGATCTCGCGGGCCTCACCCACGCCGCCCACACCGCCGGCTCCATCGTGGTGTGGGATCTGTGCCATGCCGCCGGGATCGTCCCGGTCGATCTGGACGCCAACGGGGTGGACATGGCGGTCGGATGCACCTACAAGTATCTGTGCGGCGGGCCCGGCTCACCGGCCTTCACCTATGTCAGCACACGCCACCAGAAGGCGTTCGACCAGCCGCTTCCCGGCTGGAACGGCCACGAGCACCCCTTCAGCATGGGGGACACCTACCAGGGTGCCCCCAGCATCGCCCGGGCCCGGATCGGCACCCCGCCGATCATCTCGATGATCGCCCTTGAAGCGGCCCTGGACGCCTATGACGCCGTCGACATGCACCAGGTGCGCCGGCGCAGCCTGTCGTTGACGGGCTACTTCATGACATGTGCGGACGAACTCCTGGTAGGGACGGCGGCAACGGTCGCCACGCCACGGGAGCCACATCGCCGAGCGGGCCACGTCGCGATCTGCCACAGCGACGCCCCCAAGATCGTCCAAGCTCTCAGGGACAACGGCGTCGCGGCCGACCACCGGCCACCGGACCTGATCCGTTTCGGGCTGCACCCCCTTTACACCACCCACCGCGAAGTACACGCCGCGGTCCGAACCCTGCACGACCTACTGGCGTGAGCCGCGAGCTCTCCGCAGGTGGTGGCAGGACGATCCACCTGGCGCGCTCCTGAGCGGTTCCAGCGCTCCCTAGACTCGGGCCCATGATCAGACTCGGATATCCGGTGATAGGCGTGACCGACATTCCACGGGCCGTGGCCTTCTGGACGTCTGCGCTGGATCTCGTCGCCACACCCGAGCGGGAAAGCCCGACCTGGAGAACCCTGGAGCATCCTGACGGCTCGCAGGTACTCGCCCTGATGCTCAGCGAGTCACCCGCTCAAGAACACCCGCGTATCCACCTCGACCTGCTGACGGAAACCGAAGCCGAGCAGCAGGCCGAGGTCGAGCGCCTGATCGAGCTCGGAGCCAGCGAAGTCGCGTGGGACCTCTACCCGCAGAACCCCGACTTCGTCGTCCTCGCCGATCCGGACGGCAACGTCTTCTGCGTCGTGGACCTGAGCAGGGCTCCCTCGGGTCCGGCGTAGCGGATCTCCAAGATCGACCGAAAGATCGTTGCTGGCAGGTCGTCAGGGCGGGCGAGTTCCGACCGCTGCTCAGCGGTCACGCGGGCCGGGGGTTGTCCAGCCCGGGAATTGGGCGGACCCGATGTAGGTCGATCCGCGAGGTCGGCTCGGCCGGCGCACGGCCCGCCGACCGAACAAGCGCGACCCTCAGATCTCGTCCCGAACCCGGAACGCTGAGCCCGTGTGGCCCAGCGCCGCAGTTCCTCGGCTCGCCGCAGCGGGAACCTAGCCGCGTGGATCAGGGTGGCCGAACACGCCCTCATAGATGGGTCGGGGAAGGTTCAACCACCACGACGCCGCGCTGCGCACGGCGGCTGACCGGTGGCCGTCCTGGAGACCCCTCAGAAGATCGTTGCTGCGTGCTATGCCCAGCGCGTAGACGATGTTGGTCAGGCACCTCAGGTTCGTGGGAGTGGGCGACCGATCGTACAGTGCGGCGTAGCGGGTGATGGCGCGAAGCCAGAAGCGCTGGTCGCTGCCGCCTCCGATGTGTCCGATGGCGAACGTCGCCGCCTCCGCGACGCCGGGATGGGCGGCGCTCAGCACGAACCTCTCGACCAAGGTCCGTTCCCTCGCCGTGCCAAAGGTCCGGAGGGCGCCGAGAACCGACCGGGAGAGCCGTACATCCGCGTACGCGGTTCGCGCATCGGAGATCTGCAGTGCAAGCGCTGAGGCCAGCAGCGGCGCGTAGGGGGTGGCCGAGATCAGCAGGCCCGCGTTGAGTCGTATGTCCAGGATCGGATGGAAAATCAGGTCATTGACCAGGGACGGAAGCAACTCGTCCCGGTACCCGTCCGTCTCGCGGGGCAGGCAGGCCGCGACGTGGTCGAGGACGCGTCCGATGAAGATCTTCGCTTGGTGCTGCTCGGCAAGCCGTCCGGATTTGACGATATCCTGCACCGCTCGGTCCCGCTGGGCAGCGCGCGCGAGTGTTTCGGCGAACGGCCGCCCGACGTCCTCGGGCACCTGTTTCAACAGATGGACCGCCACGGGCCGGACATCCTCATGTTTCACCCGCTCGTCCTGGAGGGTGCCCCGGAGGATGCTGAGCAGTTCGCCGGTCTGGTCCGCAGTGAAGTGACCGAACTTCGTCTTGCGGACACAAGCGAGGAGCGCACCGTAGAAGGCCTGGTCGTTGGTCGGGTGGTGAAGCTGCTTGAGCACGTGCCGTCCCGCATCCGGATGGCGCGAGGAGTCTAGGGAGCATACGGGCTCGACGAAGATAAGGTTCGTTCGGTCGTCCGCCAGCGCCGCGCAGGCGGCGATGGCCGCGTGCTGGGCGCGCGGGTGCCCCATCAACCGGTTGAAGGATTCGTATCTCGGCAACCAAGCGAACCCGCTCGAAACGATCGTCTCCAGAAGAAGACGTTGAGTTATCTTAGCCCATAAGGCTTTCGGTATCAGCACGAGATCGGGTATCACAGAGATGAGCGTTGTCATCTCGTCCCATTCCTGTGCACTCAGTTCTGCTTCCGAGCAGGCGCGGTCGATCAAATCCTCCAGCCGGTTCTCGGTCGAGTCGTTCAAGCCGTCGATCTGTCGGTCGAGAAGCGACGGCCCCGCCTGGGGATACTCGTATCGATTAAGGGTGTCCACGACCGCGACCAGAGATCCAGGCACCAGTTCCAGCATTTCCTCATAACGCCGGATAGCCTGGTACGGCACCTTTACGGCTGCGGTCTCCCACCTGGATATGCGCGCCTCCGTGGCCTCCTCGGGCCACGAACCGCCGCGGAACGACTTCGCGAACGCCGAACCCCGGGCCCATCGACCTTCATGGCCGAAGATCCTGTTCACCCGCAGAAGCCATGCGATGCGATGCCGGACGGAGCGCGAACCGGACGGTGAATGATCGATCTCCGGGCGAATTATCGCCGGGCGCCCACCTCGCCTGCGGCCGGATTCAAGATCCACTAAAGCATTCTCTCACAGTCGGTTCGCGGCTGTAAGAACCATTGGACCATGTGGACGACCATGCCATCCTCGCCTGGTGCGAAGGGCGCACAGCAGATCTAGGAGCGATCTCTGCCGAGAGTTGCGCGGTCGCGACGCTCGTTCGTCTACGAGTACAGCCTTGGAGGTACACCGTGCTTTCGCGCTTGTTCGTCGTCGATCCGATGGCTCGGAAATCACTAGAACGGCTCGTCGCCGAGATCGACGTGGAACGGCTGAGTGAGGGGGAGGCGTATGCACGCCTTCCTGAACTCGTCTCACTATTGCCCACTTCGGTCATCGGCCGACTGGTCGGTTTTCGGGAAGGGCGAGAGCAGGACGCCCTACTTGTCAGAGGGGTCCCGCTAGGGGTCATGGGAGCGGTAGCCACTCCGCGTGACCCGGTGGAGGCTCCGCGTACGATACTCGGATACCACGCGGTGGCTCTCGCGATGATCGGAGTGCTCGGCACTCCGTTCGGGTACCGGACACAGCAACTCGGCCGGCTCGTGAACAACATCGCGCCCTCTCCGGCAGCGGGTCGATCGGAGAACGTCGGCATCGGATCAAGTAAACCGTTTGACCTGCATACCGAAGACGCTTTCATGCGACGAGGCCCCAGCTATCTGATGCTCGCCTGTGTGCGCAATCCTCAATCGGTACCGACGACCGTATCGGGACTGTCGAAGGAGGATGTCGGCCCGTGGCTGGAACCTCTGCGTGAACCTCGCTACATCGTGCGCACGAACCCGGCTCAGCGGGAATGGCGTGAGGATAAGTTGCGGCCTGGGCCGGTAATCTGGGGCGAGTCGGACCGCCCCTTCCTGCGCTTCAACGCGGTTGGTACGACGCCGGTTAAGGGACCTGGGGTCGACTTGGCGGAAAAGGCTCTCAATAAGCTAGGCGCCGCCTTGCTGCGGAATGTTCAGGATCTCACCCATGGCGCCGGTGACATCCTCGTCATCAACAACTACAGACTATGCCATGCTCGTCGGGCATTCAGGGCAAGTTTCGATGGCTCGGACCGTTGGCTCCTGCGGGTGGTCGCTTATCGTGATCCTGCCGAGGTAGCCGGGCTGGCCAGTTTCGCCCCTTACCCTACGCTAGAGCCGAGATGACGCAGATTTCTTCTTAGCGAATCCGTGGTCCCCGCTCGGCGTAGTGCTGCAGGCCGCCGCCCAGTATCGTCTCGGTAAGATTACACGGGATGTCCCCGTGCATTCAGGAGGTTACCGTAGTGATGGCAATCCGTAGATTCGCCTACCGCCACGGCGCCGAAGTGCTCGGCTGCGTGGAATGCAAGAATGAGTCGGTGGGCGCAAATAGGACTTCCAAGGTAGCAGTCTTTCTGCATGGTGGCGGTACCGCCGACAAGGACAGGGCGATACCTCTCATGGAGGATTTCGTGGCGGCCGGCTACCGCGCAGGGGCGCTCGACTTCACCGGCCATGGCGAGAGCGCGGGCGATCTAAAGACGCAAAGTCTGCAGTCCCGGTTCGGGCAGGCTAAAGGATTCATCGACGCCTTCACCGAAGATGACGACGAACTCCTGCTGGTGGGATTCAGCATGAGCGGACAGACGGTCGCCGATCTGCTGACCTGCTACTCTTCCCGCGTCACGGCCATCGGGTTGTGCGCTCCTGCGGTCTATGCTTGTGAGGCGTGGGAGGCCGAGTTCGGGCTTGGCTTCACTAGCATCATCCGTAAAAAGGGGAGCTGGCGGAGCAGCCGGGCGCTCCATGCCTTCGGCGATTTTCGTGGCCGAGCCGTGCTCGCCCGCCCGGACCTGGACACCGTGATCCCGCCGGAAGTGACGTCGCATATCAGAGAGGCTCTCGCGCGCCGTTCGAGCTTCAGGGAGCTTGTCTTCGACCAGGCCGGGCATCAGCTGGGCAAATGGTTCGCGGGGTCGCCGCCTTCTCGGCTCATGTTCGTCGAGGCTTTGAGCACCGGCTGAGCCGGCGCGCCGGGCGCCTGGTGTGCCTGGCCGTCGGTCCAGAATCTCTTGGGCGCGCATAGCGCATATCTTCTTGACCAGCACCTATGTGCCGCTGACTCCAGCACCGCATGGGCTACCGCAGGCGGTGGGGGCGCAGAGCAGTCGGAGGACCCGCCGCCTGACGAACGCGCTCCACCCGCCAATGCCCCGCCGCCTGCTCAAGATCGCCTAGTGTTCTGGCTTCGCGTACCTGTCGACGAGCTCGCGGAGGATGGTGACGGCTGGCTCACCGCCGGATACCGCCGCCTCTCTGGCAGCCAGCCGACGCGTGTTGTTCGACGCGCTGCTATGCACTCGACCGGCGTCGGCTCATCGTGCTCAGGGGCCGATGACTCAACAATGGAACCCGAAGAAAACCGCCCCTTCCGCCCGCGCCGGCCCATAGGGACCGCGTCCCCCGAGGGACCGGTGCGTAGGCCGACCGGCCGAGCGAGTGGTGGTTCCGCCGTTGGAGCTTTGCAACGAGCCCGGCGCAGATGGGACCACGCACCGGTCGGGTCGCCGACTTGTCCTGGACGACGTCCAGATGCATGGGCCGATGAGGATTCACCATGCCGACAAGACGCGCTGTTGGTCTCCTCCGTCGGAGGGAATCGGCGCCGTCCTGCGGCTGGTGAGGTCGAGGTGCACGAGAGGGCCCGTCGAGGGCACGGCCAGGAGGTGTCGGCCGGTGGGGTCAGCGGTCAGGCCCACCCACCTGACGCTCAGACCGGTGGAGTCCTCGCGATTCGCGGGCGCTTTGGCGAGATCCCGGATCCGGCGGCCGGTCCGCGTCGAGTACTCGCTCAGCGTGGCCGGATGGCCCGCATTGGTGATCAGCGACTGCCCGTCGGGGCGCAGCCAGGCCACTTCGGGGCTCTCCGGGCGGCTGACCAGGACTGTTCCTGCCAGCAGACTGCCGCCAGGCTTATCGGTGTCCAGCGTGCGGATCTGCACGGGCCCCACCGTGGTGATGCCGAGCCCGGAATCTGGCTTGTGGGCCGCCGAGGCCAGGCGGGTGAAGGTGAAGGCCAGCGTGGAACCGGCCCACGACAGGTTTCCGATCTTGCTCATATCGGGCTGGGACCAGGCGCGGCGCTCACCGGTCGCGATGGTGACGACCTCGATCCGGCCGATGTTCATCATGGTGTTCTCGATGGGCGTTCGTTCCTTGTCCGGGTGCGCCCGGTACACCACGAAGGCGATCTTGGTGCCGTCCGGGCTCACCGCCATGTCCGCGTCAGCGAGCTCGGTGGTGTACCCGAGCCGGGGCAGCGAGACGAACTCCTTCACGGTGCCATCCTCGGACAGCCTCAGCCGGTGGACCGAGATCGGCGTCGGACCGCCGCTCGGACTTGCGGCACGGGTGGTCACGATGAACGTCCGGTCGTCACCCGCCACCGCCACGTCCTCGAACGTGCCGCCACGGGGCGGGGCGAGACGCGCGGTGACGATACCACTGCCGGTGTCGCGTATCCGGATCTCGTTGTGGTCGAGGTCGGCGACGGCCATGAAGCGAGGCCCGTCCGGACGCGCCGGAAGCGGTCCACGAGTAGGAGTTCCCGGCGACGTCGGGACGGGGGAGGGGGTACCGGCCGGCCGCGCGGGACGCTGCTGCACCTTGTCGACCGCGATGGCGGCGACCGCGATCACGATGACGCAGATGACAGCGGCCAGCGGAGCCAGGCCACGGTGCCGGCGGGAATCCCTGACAGGTAGACGCAGCGGCGGCGCGGTACTCGGGCACCAGGCGTCGGCGGCCGCCCGGTACGCGTCCCGCAACCGCTCCTCCAGCGGCGGCACGGTCTTCATTGCTCCTCCCCCAACGTTCGGGCCAGCGTCGACATCGCACGGGAGGCGGTCGATGACACCGTCCCGCGGGAGATCCCCAGAATGCGAGCGATCTCGTTCTCGGGCAGTTCGCAGAAGTAGCGCAGCGCTAACACCTCCCGCTGCCGCCGCGGCAGCGCGGCCACCGCGGCCAGCAACTCCCGGCGCTCCTCCCCGATCAGGGCCACCGACTCCGCCGACCACACCGGCGGCTCATAGGCGTGCCCGAACCGTGCGGCGACAGCGCGTCGGCGTAGCACCGAGCGGCATCTGTTGAGCACCGCCGAGCGCACATAGGTCAGCGCGGCCGCCGGATCATGCAGCCGCGCCCACTTGCGATGCAGCCCGAGGAAGGCGTCCTGCACCACATCCTCGGCCGTCACCGGGTCGCCGACCATCAGCGCGGCCAACCGCATCAGTCCCGCGGCATGGGTGCGGTACAGATCGCTGAGCGTCGGCGGCGGCGTGGTCACGATGCCCTTCATGGTGCGCCCACCGGGCGCGGATTCGGGTCCCACACTTCAGAGACGCGCCAGCCGACTGAATGCTGAGTCCATCTCAAGGGTCTTTCACCGGACGCCGCTCGACCGACCTTGTGCGACGAACACGGCGGCCGAACCGCCTCACGCCGATGGGGCCGCGGCGTCGCACTCCACTAGCCGACAGCCCGCCCCGCCCTGCGCGGCGCTGACCGAACGCCAACCAAGCCGCCCAGTCGGGGAGTTGCGCTTCACGCCCTCCGAATCGTCCCCAGACTCAGGCATGGCTTGAGCAGCGCGCCAGATTCAACGCCGTCCACGTACCGCTCTCACCGAGGGGACGTGTAATCATCGCGCTCATAATAGTCGGGGCTCAACCTTGAGGTGGCGTCCTGAGTCCATATCTCCACGCCACCAGGCTCACCGGTCCAGCCGGTTCCCGCGGCATCTTCGATTGTTTCTTCGCCCCTATAACCCCGCCGCATGGTCTGGGCGATTACATTGGGGTTGACCATCCAAAGGCACCACAACCAGAGTTTGTCTTCACTCCACGTAATGGCGGTTGAGGGGTTCCATTGGGGATTTGCGAAAATCCCTCTTCGGTGGGCCAAGACCTGTTGTATGCGGTGTGTGAGTGAGGTGTTGCGGTCTATCTCGAAGCCGTGCCCCTCCATCTTGTCGAGGATGATGTCCGGGTTGGCGCCGATTCGATTGAGGTCCCACTCCACCACGTACCGCCCGGCCCGGTTCAAGCGGATCAGGCCTGCCACGTACGACGCCACGTTGCTACCGTCCGTGACCGCCGCCATCTGCGGCATCACGGCGCTCCTGTCCGGGGTGTAGGCAAAGTGATCTATCCACAGCACACCTCTGGATCGTGGCGTCCAGGGATCGACCGCGATCCATTCCGAGTCGGGCTCGTTGTTCGCGCCGATGATCACCAGGGCATGGTCCTCGCCACGAATACCTACCAGCCGGACAGGTTGCCCTGTCGGTCCCTTCTCTCGAAGGTAGTAAAAGGCTGCAAGACCGTAGTCCTGACAGACCCCGCCGTTCGAATGGTATACCTTCGCCGCCCTGACGTCATTGCGCGTGAAACCCGGGGGGAGGGAACTGAAGTCCCAGAATCCATCGTTCTCGACGCCTGCCGAACGCATACGCGAGTTGTAGTCTGAGCGTTTGAGCCCCTGCATCTGGTTTCCGGCGTTCGGAATGTAATGCTTAACGTGGGCGATGGCGTCCTCGGCCATTCTCAAGCGCGCAGCGGCCATCGGGGAAACGGGCCTCGCCCGGCTGCCGCGCTGGCCGTTGTAACGCTGGACCTGCAACGGCCCGTCATGGTGATGCTGATGGTCCTGGGCGGAACACCCGTTGCTCCTCTGCAGCATCTGAACCACAGCGGCGTTACCGGCGGTCCCCTGCAGCCCCAGAATTCCCAGCGGAGACCCCTCCTCCACCGCACGCCGGGGAGCCTCCGACCGCTCGACCGTCTGAGCACGGGCCGCCAGGCGCTCCGACTCGACATCGGACCGGGCCGCCATCTGGGGGTTGCGCATGATCCTCTTTCTACAAGGCCGCGGAACCCGGGGACCAGAAGCGAAAGGGCAAACACGCGGGTGCGCATGGGCACTATGCAGAGAGCAACCGACCCCATGCCATCCACGGCACCCGCCCGTCCTGGGCAAACACGCTCGCCAATACTGACCGAACAGGCGCGGGCCGCGATTTGGCCATCGGGATGCGCTCTCGCATCCATCCTGGTCAACAGGACTCCACCCACATGTCAGCGACGGAGAGGAGGTCCCCCCCGCTCGCACACCCATCTTGAACGCCGCCGTGCCGTGCAACTAGGGCGTCGTCATCGAAGACCCGCTCTGACCGCGGGCGCACCATCACCCGCGACCAACTCGTCCCCACCCTCACGCAGCAGGCGAGAAGAACCGGGGCTGGCGACAGCCTGACGCCTGATCTTCGCCGGCACGAGGGGACCGGGATCAGAGGACGTGGAAGGCGTTCCCGAGGAGATCGGGGCACCAGAGGCCACCTGCATGATGCCCGCCAGACCGCCCTGCCAGAGGGCCCAAGGTGTGCTCATCTGAATCATCCGGACAATCCTCCGACACGCTCGGATGACGAGCACCGATCGGCATGTCCAGGTGCTGCCACAGGTTCGGGACGCGAGCGGACTCTGCGGCGCCGGAAAGGGCTGAACTGCAGCCAAAACTGAAACCGGAGGCGATGAAAGCACCAGGGGTCCCACAGCAGATCATGTGGAACCCCTGGTAGAGGCGGAGGATCGGGGATTTGAACCCCGGATGGGCGGTAAACCCAAACCGCATTAGCAGTGCGGCGCCATAGACCGGACTAGGCGAATCCTCCAGGCTCAGCACAGGGTACCGGTTCAGCGCGCCAACCGGCAAAGCCTGGCCGAGGTCACAGCAGCATAGTCCGAATGATGACGTTCCGCCCCCGGGGCCGCGGGAGCGGAGTGCCGCGCGCGTCAGCCCAGGCGGAAGCCGGAGTAGCCGCACGCCTTGCCGAGCTCGTTGCCGTGCCGCTGCATCGCAGTGAAGTCGGGCGAGCCGCCGGACAGGTTGCCAGAGCTGAGACGCCGCAGCGTGGCGGCGGTGTCGTCCAGGTCGCCCGCGAACTTGGTCGCGGCGCTCTCGACATCGCCGCCGGCGTTCTGCCCCTCGGCGCGGATCTTGGTGGCCGCGTCGGAGAACTTCTGCGCGTTCCCCGCAGACCCGCTCGACACACCGCCCGACGCGATGTTCCGCAGCTCCGTCTCGATGTTCTTGCAGGCGGTGTTCTTCTTGCCTCCGCCGGTAACGGAGTCGATCGGCCCGCAGGCCGTGGAAGCGAGCATCGCGCCACCTATGGCGAGGACGCCGACCAGCTTGGTGGCAGACATGCGCATGGGGGTTCTCCTTCAGGGGGTTTGGGACTTCGGACGAGAGTAGACCCCGCAGGTCACATCCGTCTCGATTACCCCTTTGGCGCCATCTCGCCACGAACGGTTCCGTGACCCAGGTCACACTTCATATCGTGCCGGTGTCCGATCGATTCGCGATGAGGTCCAGAGAGCGGGGACAGGGCTCGACCTCGCCGAGGTCGGCGCCGCCTCGATCAGCGTCGCCGCATCGACGGAACGCTTCGACACCTACGTTCACCAGACAATGGCCCTCCTGAGCATCCTTACTCCGGGCTCAGAAGGTGTTTCCTCTTCCCCTTCATCCACCGCGTGGTCCTCGGGCGAATGCAGAGCGAAGATCACGGCTGGCGAACCCCAAGCGGATCCACGGGGAAGAACGGAGTGGAAAATGCGCGAGGAGCAAGCAGGGTCCCGGCGATGGCGGTGGACGGCACTGCTCGCCGCCGCGGTCGTGACGAGTGCAGGAGCCATGCCCGCGTCCGCGGCGGCGTCCTCCCCGTCCACCGCGCACCGGGCCAGTGCGTCCGTAGCGGGGCTGCGCAATTTCGACGCTGTCACCACGGTAAACGAGCGGAACGTGTGGAAACACATCGCGTTCATCGGCGACACCTTCGTGGTGTATAACGACTCCGGCATCATCCAGGGTCCGGCGCGGATCCGGGATAAATGGCCGTTCCTGCCCGAGCAGTTCACCCACGACATCGACGCCGCGGGGGCCGCTTTCGGTGGCCCCGCGTTCCGCCCGCGGTACACCTTCACCAAGGGCACCCAGGCGATCGTCTTCGAGGACACCGGCCCCGCCACCGGTCCCTTCGCGATCCCCACCCCCTACGACGGCATCAGCGACTACAACAACTCACCCCGCGAGACGTCCCGGATCTTCCACATGGCCGTACGGGGCGGGAACATGGGGTTCTTCTTCGACCAGAACTTCACGATCCCTGGTTCCCCGCTCTCCGGTCTCCCGTACCTCCCCGAGCGCTTCCGAAGCGACCTTGATGACGTCTCGGTCGAAATCGAGAGGAACACCACCAAGACCAGCTACTACAAGGGCAACGAACGCCTCATCGTCAACGACCGGGGCCAGGTTCTGGAACTCGTGAACCTCGATGTCAAGTGGCCGTTCCTGAACGCCTGGCGATCCGGCGGCTAAGCAGTCCGCCCACATCACCTTCAGCCTGCCGCTTGAACCGTTGATCGCGTTGAGGGCCGACCGCGAAGGCATCGACGAGGGCCGCGGCTATTCCATCCAGCTCGCCTACGCCCGGCGGCGCATCAACGGGGATGACGCGAACGCCCGCCCCTGCCGGAGCAGAGGGCGGGCGTTCGTGGGGGCCGCGCTTCCCCACACGCCGTCGAGCAGCGGGAGGAGGGTGCGGATCAGGTAGGCGTACACGGTCAGGTCCTCCTCGCCTGGTGGACGCGCAGGAGGATCGGCCCGGTCTTCGGGCCGACCTCCTCGTCCACGTTGTGCCGCCCTACGCCTGGACGGCCTTCACCGCATTCTCAGTCTTGGCAGCCGAAGTCCCCGTCCCGGACGATCTCCGGGTGGCTACGTACCTGGAGGAGCGTCAGGGACGCCGCTTGAGCCTGCCCGCCTGAACAATCCGCCGGTCGAATGTCACGCTGGTCAAGGCGAGGGCGGCGATCGGCCGGTCGGTGAGTCGGCGAACTCATACCTCCAGGCGGCCATCAGACGCGGTTGGCCACGCAGTCAGGGCCGAGCCAGGTGATGCGGCGATGGAGTCGTCGAAACTGATGTCGATGCGCAAGATCCGTTCCGGTGGTGGTCGAGCTCATGTCGACGGTTGCGCTGACCACTGTCGCCGGGCGGACGCCGACGGGCATGACGGCGGGAACGGTGGTTCCACCGCCGATCGCGATCGTGCCGCCGATCCGTCCCGCCACCTCAATCCTGTCGCCGGCGCGCCGGTATCGGGCACGCCCCCCGGATGTTGTCGGAGGTAGCCATGGAGGGGTCCTCCCGGGACGGGCCACGGGCGCTAGTGCCCTACACTGGAGAGGGCATCGGGCCGAGGAATCATAAGCTCAATCACCTACGTGCGAGCTGCTAGACTCTCGGCCCGTTGGTAAAACTCCTGGTGAGAGCCAGGAGGGTAGGCACCCGTAGCTCAACGGATAGAGCATCTGACTACGGATCAGAAGGTTAGGGGTTCGAATCCCTTCGGGTGCGCACAGGTCAAAGCCCCCTTGCGATCTTCAGCAAGGGGGCTTTTGCTAACGGGTCTGCTAACAGCGCCTCTGAGCTAGGCCACATCCTCCACTCGTTGGCGAAGATCTCGGCTGCCGCCACGAGCTGCTGATTGATCACGTGGGCGTAGACCCGGAGCGTGATGGATGGGTCAGCGTGCCCGAGCCGCGCCGCCACCACGTGGACGCGGACGCCCGCCAGGAGAAGCGTTGTCGCGTGGATGTGGCGCAGGTCGTGAAGGACGGCGGGTTGCTCTCGGCGCACTGCGAACGCGGTCGTGAGCCAGTCCAGGTGATGTCGAAGACGCGGAGGATCTCGGCCGTGTCATCGACATAGAACGAGACCAGCCCCAAGCCGCCGAACACGGTCTGCCGAAACTCCGGTTCAGCGGCGTGCATGGGCATGGCATCCCAAGGCTGCTCGGAGACGTGTGCGAGCGCCGAGACCAAGGCATCGAAGGCGTCGCTGGCAGGCCGCCGATCTGGGCAAGGGCTGTCGTGTGGAGCACGACGCGATGGCTCAACGAGCGCCGTCCCCGCGCTCTGCCCACCCTGGGAGCGCCTCATCCGCCGGCACGAACTCGACCCCCGAACCTTGCCGAGCCTGTTCCGCTCGTTCTGCGAAGTCGGGATGAGCATAGGCCACAGCCCGCATGTGCCACAGACGAAGGACGTCTTGAAGCTGCCGGTAGCGCCAGAGTTCGTGAGCGGCGTCGAGGGCGCTCCTGTAGTCCCGGATGAACCGATCACGTTCGCTGGCGGGCAGCCGACGGAGGATGTCGTCAGGGTCGAGCGGACCATGGTCGATCGGCTCAGCCGTCATGGTGCCCCCTCAGGTGTCTGATGTTCTTCTAGCGGCTTGTCGTGGCACGCTCACTGCAACTAGCTGCAACTAGAGGTGAGTCTACGGCTCAGGCTCGGTGTCGATTCCTGCTGGTCAGCACAGCAAGACTCCCAGGTTCAGGACTTGGGACACGTCCGGAACGATTGGGGTCGTGGGAGACGGGGGGTTCGCGAACGTGCAGGCCACAGTAGGGAACCCGTACGGATCCTGGCAGGACCGAAAGCCTGTCGGGTGGGCGATGAAGGGTGCCAAGGGGCCACAGTCGCTTGCGGGGCGAACGTCCTGGGGGGTGCGGGTCGGGCAGGTTGTCAGAGGTTGGGGGCCGTGATCGGCTTCGCAAGTCGGTCGTTGTGATGGCTCCCGGGAGCCACGGTGGGAGCCACGCGGATGGATGATCTCGGATCGTGGCGAACTACTCCGGACAAGCGGCAAGCGACGATCCAGCGTGCGGACTGATTCGAACGGATTCGTTGATCATTTGGGAATCTACGGATCAGAAGGTTAGGGGTTCGACCGTTCCGATCGTGGTCGCGAAGACGAGGCCCTCGTCCTCCCACAGCCGTGCCGTGTCCTGCTCGTCCTCCTGTGTCGCCCGATGCTCGTGCAGAGCTGCCACAGCGAACGCGGGGAGCAGTTCCGGGTCACAGCGGTGCGCATCGGCCCAGTCGTCGGCCTCGCCAGCCCGGGACGAGGCGAGCGACTCGGCGCAGCACTGGCAGCGAGCGATGTGCAGGGCGCGGAACTCGTCCCACTGGACTCCGACCGGCCACACGTGCCAGGACGACACCCGCGACGACCGGGACGAGCGGGACGGGGACGCAACGACGGCGAACCGAGGGCGGGGACGGGGCCAGGCCAGGGAAGGGGAGCGGGAAGTCATCGGGCAGCCTCCAATGGAGCGGGTTTCGGGCATGGAGCGGGTAGGGACGTGGCGTGATCAGGGCTCACGCCAAGCCGCAGGAGCGAAAGGGAGCCGGGCCGGTCAGGCAGCCGGGGGGACCACCGGAACCGAGCCGATGAGGGCCGCCCAGTCCGGGGTCAGGTGCGCCTACTCCCGCGCGGCCCGCTCAGCGACCTCTGCCCGAGGAGTACAGCCGGTCGTTCTCACCTGACAACCGGTCGGGTGGCCACCAGCGTGCCGTCCAGGATGACATAAGCCTTGTGCTGCGCGATCCGCATGGCTTGCCGCAGGTCGGGAGCGAGTTCGGCGAGCAGTTCGAGCACCTCGGTGACGTAGCGATGCGCGGTCGCGGCACCGATATCGAACGCCGCCAGGCCGGCGAAGGTCTCGTTGCGGCGCAGGTGCACCAGCACCAGCGGTGCGCTGGCGGCCGGGCGGCAGCCGCCGCCACCGTGATCCCACCCGGAGCCGATGCTCGCGGATCAGATCGGCCACGAAGGTGCGGGCCGAGCGAGACAGATCGAGCGCGGCGCGTTAGAACAGCATCGGAACTCCTGATGGTCAAGATCGTCGCAGATGCCGATCTACCAGGAGCGCTGTTGTTGTCGCTCACACCACGCGGGCCGCAACCAGCCCGCGAACTGCGGACCCAGGTTGAGATCGCCTCATTGTCCCGAACGCGAAAAAGTCTGGGTTGAGAGCGATCTCGACCCGGACTCGACTGGCCACCGTGGAAAGGCCGATGGTGTCCGAGGACGGATCAAGCCCGTCCTCCTTCTTTGAGGCAGACGTGCACCGAACTCGGTGCGGGTCTCGAGGTGTCGACGAACAGGGCCTGGCGCTACGTCGAGGAAGCGGTGGGCTCTGTGGTCAGCGCGGTCACCGAAGTCGACGGGGCGTTGCGCAAGGACGGGCTGCACCTGCTGGTGCTGGACGGAACGCTCATCGCCTGCGACCGGGTGCATTCTGACCGGCCGTGCCCGCGCGCGTAGGTGAATTCGGAAGAATGATTAATCCCATCCCTGGTCTGTTGCCGGCGAATCCGTCCGTGGGGTGCGTGGTTGACTTGAGGCATATGTGGCGGTGGGCCCGTGCCAGCGGCGGTGTGGTGCTGGCACGAGCCCACCGTGGGTGTTGGCAGCAGAGGTCAGTGCAGGACGGAGGATTCGATGTAGCCCCAGCGCTTGGCGTTGGGGACGTACACCTTCACCCAGTGCCTGCCGGAGCGGTACGCCGAGCTGACGTTGACGTGCCAGTTCGCGGGGACGTTGCCGATGACGAAGTTGTGCCGGTCGCGTAGCGTCGCGTTGCGGTGCGTCTGCTGGTGGCGGGCGACGATGCGGGCCGAGGTCTCGGGGAAATAGACCTTGCGCCAGCCGTCAGCCTGGTTGCTGCGGCCTTGCTTGATCCGATTCGGGATGGGGCGGCCGGCCGGATAGCGCTTGACGACCTTCCAGCCCTTGGCGGTCTTTTCTCTGATCAGCCATTGCCGGATGGACTTGCCGATGCAGGAGCGGTCGGTGACGCCCCACCAGGGGTAGTTGTGCGCCCGGGCCGGGATCGAGATCATCGCCCGCTTCGCGTCGATGTTGTAGCGCCAGATGATCTGCTGGCCGGCCGGAACCGTCAGCGGATGGCCGTTGCCCTTGACCTTGGACTTTGGATAGTTGAGGTAGACGGTGCAGGGTCCTGCGGTGACGTATCGAAGGAAGAGGTTCTGCTGCCGCTTGGCCGCTTGTACCTGGGAGGCGGCGGATGCCTGCGCGTTACGGGTGTCGCCTGGGGCGTCCAGTGCCACCGCGCCGGTGATGGCGGCAGCGGTGACTCCGCCGGTGAGGATCAATGTGCCTAGAAGTCTGGTACGCATTGTTCTCCCGAGATCACATGGCCACAGGGGCCGTCGGAAGGTCGGGGTCTGCCGGAGATGGTGCGCAATCGACTGCCGCGTTGTGAAGATGTGGCTTTAGGGCGGCCCAACCCGGTCGCGGTGCGCGTGTGAGTCGTACGGCCGTGGGCGATCAGCACCAGCTACGCAGGTAGCTCAGGTAGCCGCGGAGTACATAGCCCGTGCCCTTGTAGGTACCGTTGGAGGTGTAGATGTTGCCCTGAATCCAGCCGGTGTTGGAGGGGGCGAATCCGCTGTTTACCAGGTCGCCGTTGTACAGGTAGCCGCCGACGTTCCCGCCGGGGACGTCGCGCCAGGTGCCGTCCTGGCCCGTGAACACGTACTGGTAGGTCGCGAACTCGCAGGCGCTCCGGGTGGGCGTGGCGGCGTGCGCGGTGGTGGCGGGAAGCGTTGTGGTGAGGGTCGTGGCCGCCAGGATGGCACTCCCAGTGATACCGATGATCGTCTTGCGTCCTGCCATGGGTGGCTCCCTTGCTCGGTAACGTCATCTCAGATAACGTCGCGTCATCTTGATAGACGCTAGCGAGCGACGCCTATGATGTCAAGTTGTTCTCTTGGATGACGGTCGAGTTGGAGGATGCCGATGAACGACGCACGCGTCTCGGGGCGCAGGTTCTACGGGATTGCTGAGATCGCTGAGGTGCTGGGGGTGGATCGGCAGCTAGTGACCGTGTGGCGGCGGCGGTCGAGTCACGGGATCCCGGCGCCGGATGATGAGTTGGCGTCGGGACCGCTGTGGCTGGCTGCGACGATCGAGCCTTGGATTGAGCGAACACGGGCGCGGCTGGAGGACGAGGCCGCGGTTCAGGCCGCCGGTAGCCTGACGCCGGGATTGGTGAAACAGGCCGCGCGTCGGCTGTTCCGGCTGGTGGTGTTGCTGCTGGAAGAGGAGCGCCGTCCTGAGCAGATGCAGCGGGCGCTGCACGGCTTGGGGCAGTTGCACGATCCCCTTGCTCAGGCGATCGGCTCTTTGGAGGGCAGCAAACGCAGCCTGCAGGACCTGGCCACCCTGGCGGGCATGGCCGCCGAGGCGACGGAGCGGACCGTCGGCACCCGGCCCAGTCTCCAGACCGACGATCTGTTGGCCGCCTGTCTACAGGTCGTTCCGCAGGTGACCAAACTTCTCGCCCGCCTCGATCGAGCCTGACCGCATCGGTACGAAGACTCATCAAGCCGCCAGGACGGCTAACACCTGGGCTTTATCCAGCCTCTCAGCACCCAGCCCCGGGCTGCGGAGTCCTCCGGGGAGTAACCGCGCGCCCACGCCGAGTTCTTCACATGCTCCACGACGAAGGTCTCACCCCAGTGCAATGTGGCGACCGTTGTCGTTTCTTCCTCGGGTTCCGGAGCGGCGCGGACAGTCACCGAATCCCCACAAACCTCATACCGCCCCAAACTGCCTCTCGGCCGGGGTGAAGGGGGGCCTGTCGGAGGTCTGGAAGTCGGGCGCCGCGTGGGCGATGGCTGTTTCGAGGACGGCGATACCGGTGGCGCCACTGGCCTGCTCGTCGTACGTCCATCTGTGGGCGAAGGTGAAGATGTGGCCGTGGGAAGAGACGGAGGCGCCGTTGAGGAGACGGCTGTGGTCGGTGTCGCTAGCACGCCTGCGCTAAGCCCGCCCTGCTGCCTGAGCAGGAGAAAACCGCCGACCCCCAGCATGAGAACCAGACTGGTTCCCAGGGCCGCCGCCCAGATGGTCTGGTTTCTGCGACGCGATGGCCGCTCAACCGCAGTCGGCTGCCCAGCCACGCCACCGACCGGGCGAGAAGGGCTGGTGATCCCCAAATCGAGGGATCCTGAATCGCCGCCGGCATCACCGGTTTTTGATCGGCCGGCCTGGCTCATGCCGCCTTTGGCCAGGGCCTCGACTTGCGCCAGCGCGGCCCGGGCGTCGGCCACGAAGGCTCCGGCCGACTCGTACCGATCCATGGCCACCGGCGCGAGGGCCCTGCTGAAGACCGCCCGTAGCTGCCCGGTGAACGGGGCATCCTTTGGCAAATTCGCCGAAAGATCATGGCGCCGGGTGATGTCCAGCCGTTCCCCAGTGAGCACCTCGTATAACAGCAAAGCCAGCGAATACAAGTCCGCCTGCGGCCCAACATCCGGCTCACCGCGTATTTGTTCAGGAGCCATATACCAGAGGGTTCCAACGTGCTGGCTGGATTCGGTCATCCGGTTACCGACAGGGCGGGCAAGCCCAAAATCGGCCAACCGGACATGCTCATCACCCTCGGGTCCCTCTAGCAGAATATTCTCCGGCTTCACATCCCGGTGCACCACATTGCTCCGGTGCACCGCGTCGAGCGCATCACCGACCTGCGCCATCAACGTCAATGCATGACCAGGCGCCAGCGCCGAACGGCGACCGAGCAGATCACGCAGCGTGCATCCACGGACCAACTGCATCACGATAAACGATCTGCCCTCGTGCGTGCCGACATGGTAAATCGGCAGCACGTTCCGGTGACTGACCTTCGCCAGAGTTCGCGCCTCGCGCATGAACCTTTCGAGCGCCCCGTGATCACCCAGTGTGGCCTCGGCCATGACCTTGATCGCGACCTCTCGCTCCAAGGCCGAATCGATCGCCCGGTACACCACCCCCATACTGCCTCTGCCGATCTCCCGCAGCACGCGATAACCAGGCAATTCAACACCTGCGCCGAACGTCCAAGGCTCAGCCGGCAACCGCTTCACCACCTCGTGGCGCCAAACCAAAGATCTCTTCCAGTCGCGCCCCGATGCCGACACCGCAGGTGACCGACTCTCGGCATTCACCACCGCTCTGCGGCACCAGAGCACCCGTCCACGCTGGTCAGCATCACCGTCACACTCGCCTGCCATCGCCAGGTCACTCGAAATGGGCATGATCCGGGCGGATGCGCCTATATGTTACGGCTGATGCCCCATCAGGACAGGAAGTTGACCGAATCCGGAGGCAAGAGATCTCATTTCCGCAGATCGACCGGAATCACTTCAACGCGACACGCCAGCGTTGCGCCGCTGTTCACTGAGGCAATTTCAGCCTGGGTCCGCAGTTCGCGGGCTGGTTGCGGCCCGCGTGGTGTGCGCTTTGGTCGTCCTTCGGCTGCTGTCGCTTGTGGGTGCTGCTACCCAGGCGGAGTTGAGTAGCAGGGCTCTGTCGTGGCTCGGTGGCGTGGGGCGACGCTGTTCAACATGATTGAGCGCATCGCCGTGGAGACGGCTACCTTCCTTGTTCTCGCTGTCGCGGCCGCCGGCAATTGGGCCGCCTGGCTCGGCTGGGATCAGGAGCGCGATGTGCATCCCGACGGCCATGAGACCGGCCCGTACCAGGTATGGCAGGTTGTGGGCCTCGTGGTGGTCCTGACGATGCTGTGCGTCGTGGCGGCTGCCCTCCGCCGCCTCGTCACCGCCGTGGCCGCCCCGGCCCTCGGCACCATGACGGCTCTCTGTCTCGATTGGTCCGACGATGACACCGGCCTCTGGGTCGTCGGCGCCGCGTTGGTGCTCCTCGGCCTTCTGGCGGGTGGCCTGGTCATCGCCGTCCTGGCCTATGGCGTCCAGAACCGGAGGGCGGGCTCCGCCGGTGGCGGAGCGCGATCGGCCGGGTAGGGACGTCCCGCACGGGAACGGACGACGGCACGCTCAGGTGGCCCGCTACGGAGAGTGGGTCGCATGGTGTGCCGGACTGGTGGCAGGTCTTCCGAAGAAGGCTCTGCCGGTGCAGGTGGCGCACATAGCCGCCTGCGGCGAGCTCTTCCAGGTATTCGGCAAGGTCGCTGGCGTTCTCGCCGCGCCATCATTCGCTGCGCTGCTCTTATCTGGAGCCATCGGGGCGGGGTAACCGCGGTGAACGACAGTGTGGGGTGCGGCGCCCTTCCGTGCTAGGGCGGGGGAAGTGCTATTCGGACGGTGGTTCCGTTGCCGGGGGACGAGAGGAGGTGGGCGCGGCCTCGGTGGGCGGCGGCGATCGCGGCGACGATGGGGAGGCCCAGGCCGGCGCCGGTGGTGCCCTGTTCTGCCCGGTGAAAGCGTTCGAAGGCGCGGGCGGCGTCCTCCTGGGACATTCCTGGGCCTTCGTCGGCGACCTCGATGATGCCGGGTGAGAGGCGGATGGTCGCCGGGGTTCCGGGGGGTGTGTGGGCGCGGATGTTGGCCAGGAGGTTCGCGAAGATCTGCCGGATACGGGCCTCGTCCACGGTCGCGATGAGGGTGTCCGGGGCGTCGAGCGTCACCGGGTGGTCGGGGGACGCGGCGGTCGCGTCGGCGATGGCGTCCCGGGCCAGGGCGGCGAGGTCCGTGGGGGTGGGGTGCAGCGCTGCGCCGCGGTCCAGGCGCGCGAGCTCCAGGAGGTCGCTGACCAGGTTGTTCATCCGATGCGCCTCGTCCTCGATGCGGCGCATCGCGTCGGGGAGTGCATCGGGGTCGAGGGCGCCGTGCCGGTACAGCTCGGCGTAGCCGAGGATCGTGGTCAGCGGCGTCCGCAGCTCGTGCGAGGCGTCGGCGGCGAACTCGCGGACGCGTGCCTCGGACCGGCTGCGTGCCCAGAACGCCTGCTCGATCCTGTCCAGCATGACGTTGATGGCGGTGGCGAGGCGGGCGGCCTCGGTGTGCTCGCCGGGGTCCGGCATCCGGGCGCCCAGGTCGCCTCCGGCCGTGATGGCGTGGGCGGTGGCGGCCATCCGGTCGAGGGGGAGGAGACCGCGGCGGATCAGCTGGCGTCCGAGAAGGGCGAGGAACGCCAGCAGCGCGGCGGCGGTGGCCAGTTCGGTCAGGACCAGGTTGCGGACGGCCGACCGGATCTCGTCCAGCGGCGCGGCCACGATGAGGATGCTGTTGCGCCAGGGGCGGGCCACGGCGCGCAGCCCGGGGAGGGAGAACGGGGAGCGGTCGTTCGCGTGGGCCGCGAGGGTCGACCGGTCGAGCTCCTGGAGTTCGGCGACGGCTCGTTGGGGGGACGGAACGTCGCCGCTGAGTACCCTCGTCTGCCCCCCGGGCATGATCGCCAGGACGATGAACTGGGCGGCCGCCACGTCGTGTTCGGGCAGCCCGGCGCGGGCGATGCGTAGCGCCGCCCGGTCGCGGGTGGCCTCGAGCTGTCCGTCCACCCGGTGCATCAGGTACCCGTTCAGGACGAGCGCACTCACCAGGCTCACGATCGTCAACCCGGTGATCGTGACGGCCAGCAGCCCGGTCAGCAGCCGCGCGTTGAGCGTCATGGCCGCAGCGCGTAGCCCACCCCGCGCTGGGTGTGGATGAGCGGGGTACCGAGCGGGTCGAGCTTGCGGCGCAGGTAGCTGATGTAGGTCTCGACGACCTGCGCGTTGCCGTGATGCTCCCAGCCCCAGACCCCTTCCAGGAGTTGGGTGCGTGACAGGACCTTCCCGGCGTTGCGCATCAGGTGGGCGAGGAGTTTGAACTCGGTGGGCGACAGGTCGACCCCTATGCCGCCGCGCCGTACGGTCCAGTGCGCCTCGTCGAGTTCGAGGTCACCGACGCGGAGCACCGTGTCCTCGGGGGTGGCCGTCCGGCGCAGGACGGCCCGGACCCTCGCGACCAGCGCCTCGATCGAGAACGGCTTGGTGACATAGTCGTCGCCGCCCAGGGTGAGACCCGTGACGGTGTCGGACGGGGTGTCCCGGGCCGTCAGGAAGATCACTGGGACCTGGTCGCCGCCGGCGCGCAGCCGCCGGCAGACCTCGAAACCGTCCAGGTCGGGCAGCATCACGTCCAGCAGGATGAGGTCGGGCCGTGTGTCGGCCGCCTCCCGCAGCGCTCCCTCACCGGTGCCCGTGGTGGCGGTCGTGAAGCCGTGAAAGCGCAGCGCGACCTCGATGAGGTCGCGGATGTTCGCCTCGTCGTCCACGACGAGCACCCGCCGGCTCTCGCCCATCAGTTTCCGCACGTCGTCCCTATCGGCCGTCACATACCGGCCATGGTCGGTCGTAGCACCGAAGGTACCGCGCTGGAACGGCGAGAACGGACCTTTGGGAAGCGTCCTTCCAGGTTCTTCGTCCGTCGGTCGCGGGCGTCCTTCGGCAATTGCGATCGTCGCTCGACGGTCCGCTCGCGGTGTTCTCGGCGGTCGGGCTCGGTGGGGCGCCGGCCGATCGCAGCGGGCCCCCGACCCGCTGCGATCCCTGTGGCGAATCGTGGTCAGTGCTTCTTCGGCACGCGGACGAGCTTGGCGGTGCGGGTGTCGCCGGAGCGCTCGCCGTAGACGAGGGCCGGATCACCGTTCTTCAGGTCGGCGATGGTGGCCTTTTCGCCGTCCTTGCGGACACGGGTCTTCGAGTCGGTGGTCCACGTCCAGGTCGCACCGTCGAGGCTGCGGAAGGTCAGGGTGGTGCCGGAACGTCCGGTGAGCGTTCCGCGCTGCCAGGTGGCGAGGCGGAAGCCCTCCTTCCGCTGGACGGTCGCCTCGCCATGGATGCCGATACCACCGCGGGCGCCGTGGGACGAGGTGTGCTTCCCGCCGTGGCCCGGGTGCGGTTTGCCGGAGGCGGACGGGCGGGGGGTGGGGTCGTCCGCGGCCGCCGGGACGGCCAGGTACAGGCCGAGTCCGAGCAGTCCTGCCGCGCTGATACCGGCCGTGAGGGTCTTCTTGTTCGTTTTCATGGTGCTCATGTAACCGAGGCCGCCTGGTAGGAGCCCTCACAGAATCCTGGGAGAAGCCTGGGAATCGCCCACGGATTCGCTTCGCGGAACGGAGGGGCTCCCCCGGCGATGCGGGTGGGACGTATGTGATGTAGGTCTCAGTTAGGGGTGGGGTGTCCCCCGTCGGTCTGGAGCCGGGAGTAGAGACGGTGAACGAGGGGCGGAGGACGGGATGGCGGATCGTGCCGGTTTCACCGACTACGTCGAGGAGCATTCGGACCGTCTGCTCAGGACCGCGTACCTGCTCACCAGGGACTGGGCGCGTGCCGAGGATCTTCTGCAGACGGCGCTGGCCGGCATCTATGACCGTGCCACCTGACCGGACCGTTCCCTTGTGGGGGGACACCCCCCACGCCCCGGAACGGATTGTTCTGGCTGACGCGGGCCGGCCGCGACGGCGGTCAGTCGGTTGCGGCGAGGGTCTCCAGCACCTGGTCACCGTACTTGGCCAGCTTGTTCTCGCCGACGCCGTTCACCCTGCCGAGTTCGGTCAGGGACGAGGGGAGGGCGGTCGCGATCTCGCGCAGGGTCGCGTCGTGGAAGATCACGTATGCGGGGACGCCCTGCTCCTTGGCGGTGGCGGCGCGCCAGGCGCGCAGCCGCTCGAAGATGGGCGTCGCCTCGGGGGCCAGCTCGACGGGGGGCTTGCGGTCCTTGGCGACCTTCGCCGTCTTCGCGGCCTTCGCGGTGGGGCGGTCGGCTTCGCGGCGCATCATGACCTTGCGCCGCCCGCGCAGGACGTCGCCGCTGGTGTCGGTCTGGAGCAGCGTCCCGTGATCGCTCTCGACGGTGATCAGGCCCTGCGCCAGGAGCTGCCGGACGACGCCGCGCCACTCGACCTCGCGGAGGTCGGTGCCGACGCCGAAGGGCTTGAGGGAGTCGTGGTCGAACTGGATGACCTTGGCGCTCTTCTTGCCGAGGAGGATGTCGATGATGTGGCCCGCGCCGAACTTCTGGCGGCGCTCGCGGTCGAGCCGGACGATCACTGACAGGACCTTCTGGGCGGCGACCGTCGCGTCCCACGTCTCGGGCGGGGACAGGCACGTGTCGCAGTTGCCGCAGTGCTCGCTCGACTGGCCGAAGTAGTCGAGCAGCTGGACGCGGCGGCATTCGACGGTCTCGCACAGCGCGAGCATGGAGTCGAGGTGGATGCTCTGCCGGCGGCGGTGCGCGGCGTCGCCTTCGCCCGAGTCGATCATCTTGCGGAGGTTGACGACGTCCTGGAGGCCGTAGGCGAGCCAGGCCGTGGACGGGAGGCCGTCGCGGCCGGCGCGTCCCGTCTCCTGGTAGTAGCCCTCGACGGACTTGGGGAGGTCCAGGTGGGCGACGAAGCGGACGTCGGGCTTGTCGATGCCCATGCCGAACGCGATGGTCGCGACGATGACGAGCCCGTCCTCGCGGAGGAAGCGGGACTGGTTGACGGCGCGCGTGCCCGCGTCCAGGCCGGCGTGGTAGGGGAGGGCTTCGATGCCGTTCTGGGTGAGGAACGCGGCGTGCTTCTCCACCGAGTTGCGGGACAGGCAGTACACGATGCCCGCGTCGCCCTGGTGCTCGTTCTGCAGGAGGCGCAGGAGCTGGCGTTTGGCGTCGGTCTTCGGCTCGATGCGGTACTGGATGTTGGGGCGGTCGAAGCTCGCGACGAAGTGCTTCGCCTGCTCCAGGCCGAGCCGGGACGCGATCTCCGCACGGGTCGCCTCGGTGGCGGTCGCGGTGAGGGCGATGCGCGGGACGTCCGGCCAGCGCTCGTGCAGGCCCGACAGCATCAGGTAGTCGGGACGGAAGTCGTGGCCCCACTGGGACACGCAGTGCGCCTCGTCGATCGCGAACAGCGCGATCGTGCCGCGGTCGAGGAGTTCGACCGTGGAGGCGAGCCGCAGCCGCTCCGGCGCCAGGTAGAGCAGGTCGAGCTCGCCCGCGACGTACTGGGCCTCGACGACGCGCCGTTCGTCGTGGTCCTGGGTGGAGTTCAGGAACCCGGCCTGGACGCCGAGCGTCCGCAGCGCGTCCACCTGGTCCTGCATGAGGGCGATGAGCGGCGAGATGACGATCCCGGTGCCCTTCCGGACCTGCGCGGGGATCTGGTAGCACAGCGACTTGCCGCCGCCCGTCGGCATCAGGACGAGGGCGTCCCCGCCGTCGACCACATGCTCGATGATCTCTCGCTGGCCGTCCCGGAACGTGTCGTACCCGAACACGCGCCGGAGCGTTTCCAGCGCCTCGCTCACCTGGGTGCCGATCTCGGGGGAAGCCATCGCTCCATCCTAGGAGCCCGCGCCGACAGCGCACGCGGGAACGGCTCAGGACGAGCCGAGGCCCTCGATCAGCCGCGGTGTGATCTCGTCCAGGCCGCCGGCGACGTGGTCGGCGAGGGCCAGCGCGTCCGGCGCGGGCGGATGGGACGGGCGCGGGACGGCGATGACCCGCATCCTTGCCGCGTGCGCCGAGCGCAGCCCGTTGCCGGAGTCCTCGATGGCGACGCAGGCGGTGGCCGGGACCTCCAGCCGGGCGGCGACGGTGAGGTAGCCGTCCGGGGCGGGCTTGCCGCTGTCGACCTCCTCGGTGGACACGGTCGCGCGGAACAGCCCGTCCACGCCGAGCTTGCCCAGGACGAGGTCGATCAGCGCGCGGGGGGAGGAACTGGCGAGGCCCAGCGGACGGTAGTCGGCCAAGCGGCGGACGGCGTCCTCCGCGCCCGGCAGCACCGGCGGGCCGCCCGCGTAGTGCTGGGACATCTGGTCGATCACCTCGTAGGCGACCTCGTCGCCGGTGACGCCGTCGACGAGTTCGGTGGCGATGTAGTCGGCCCATTCGGCGGTGTTCATGCCCATCAGCCGTTCCTGGGTGTCGGGCAGCCAGCGTCCGCCGTGGCCTGCGACGTAGGCGCGGCGGACCTCCTCCCACACCGGTTCGGAGTCGATCAGCACGCCGTCCAGGTCGAACACGATGGCCTGCGCGGACATGGATCCTCCTGCGTTCGCTCTACGGCTTCCGGCAGTGATCATTACCCGGTGGCACGGCGCGGAACCCAGGTGCTCTGGTGGAGAATGTCCACCTATCTGCATATATCCGGCGAATGCGACATGGGGTGGCGGACGTCTGGCAAGGTGGGTGATCTCCGTCCCCCCTCCGGAGTCACCGCAGAGGAGAACTACCCATGGTGTTCCTCGGTTTCCTGCTGGTAGCGGCTGCCGTCGTCATCACGGTCGGCGTCGTCCTGGACAACACAGGCCCCGCGCACCTCACCGTCGTCGGCCAGACGGCGCCCGGCATGGACAGCCAATGGCAGGTCTTCCTGGCCGGAGGCGCCGTGGCCCTCGTCTTCATCGCCGGCGCGATGCTCACCTTCATGGGCGCCGGGCGGATGATGCGCGCCCGCCGCGACCTGCGTTACCTGCGGGAAGAGCACGAGGAGTCGCTCTCCACCCTGGAGATGGAGAAGCGCCGCCTCCAGCGCGAACTGGCCCGCGTCCGCCAGGCCGGCCCCGCTCAGAACGCCACCCCCCAGAACGCGGAGGCGTCGCAGCCTTCGGACGCCGCGTCCGGTTCCGCCGGGAACTTCGGGCAGCGGCAACCGGCCTCGGCCGGGCGCCCCGCGTCCCGTCCGACGAACCCGGCCCTGTCCCCCTTCTTCGACCGCAAGGACTGACCGGCGCCCGCGGCGCGGCGGGGGCGCGCCGCCTCGTACCGGATGATGAGGAAGACCGGCAGCGAAATCGCCACGTAGAGGGATGGCGCGCGCCTTCTGGGCCAGCATGCTCGTGGTGTGCGGATTCTTCTCAAGGTGGGCATCACCGCGGTCGCCCTGTGGGCCGCCACCGCGCTGATCCACGGCATCACGGTCACCGGCGACACCGCCGGGCGGCGGGCCCTGACCCTGCTCGGTGTCGCGGTCATCTTTGGCCTGGTCAACGCCATCATCAAGCCGATCGTCAAGACGCTCGGCTGCGCCTTCTACATCCTCACGCTCGGCCTGATCGGGCTGGTGGTGAACGCGCTGCTGCTCTGGCTGACCAGCGAGGTCGCCGGGCGCCTGGAACTGCCGTTCCACGTCTCGGGCTTCGTCCCGGCGTTCTGGGGCGCGATCGTCGTGGGCGTGGTCGGCTGGCTACTCCACCTCGTCCTCGGCGACGACGACTAGACAGCTCAGGACGCTGCGGGCGCTAGGCCCCCGGCCCGGTCACGAGGACGGGTGCGGCCGTGGCGCCGCGGACGAAGGGGCTGAGCGCCAGGCGTTCGGCGAGCCCGTCGGCGTCGGCGGCGCGGGTGTACTCGGGGTAGGACGGGGGCCGGGTGCCGGGACGGCCGACGAGGACCCAGCGGCGTGCCCGGACGGCGCCGATGAGGAACTCCGTGTCCGTGACCGTTCCCGCGTCCGCGACGATCAGCGAGTCGAACTCCTCGTCGGCGAGGGTCAGACCGGCGCCCAGCGGGGTGCCGATGACCAGGTCGGCGGTGCGGACCAGGACACCGGCCGCGCCGTCGGCCGCGTCGACGCCCTCCTGGTAACCGGTGAGCTGCTCGATGCGCGCCATCGCCCGCCGCTGGTGCGTACCGATCAGGTCGGGCTCGTCCACGGGATCGGCGCCGCAGATCTCCCGGACGTTCTCCCGCGACCGGGCCTCCGCCTCGGCGGCCGTCGACAGCTCCGCGGAGCGGGCGGCCAGCTCCTCCGCGGCCTCGGCGGTGCGCCGCTCCAGGGTGGCCTGCGACTCGGCCGCGTGGGCGGTGGCGGCCGCCGCGGCGGCCGCGGCGCGTTCGGCGGTCGCGAGGGCCGCCTCCCGTGCCGCGCGCGCCGCCTCCACCCGCTCCTCGATCGCCCGCGCGGCCTGCTGCGCCACCCGTGCCTCCAGGCCGGCCTGGGTGGCCCGGTCCACGGACTCGGCGGCGAGCCTCGCCTGCTCCTGGTGATCGGCGGTCGCGGTCTCCCGCTCCGTCGCCAGCCAGGTGAGCTCCGTTCCCAGGCGCTCCTGCGCCTCCTTCGCGGTCGCCAGCCGCGATCCGCCGTCGGACACGAACGCGGCGAGCTCCTGACGCCGTCCCTCCGCCCGCTCCGCCGCCTCCTTGGCCGCCTTGGCCCGTTTGGCCGCCTCGTCCGCCTCCCGCGTCCTGGCCTTGACCTCGGCGCGCAGGCCGCTCAGCCCGGACGGCGGCGACGCCACGTGCAGGCGCTGGCCGAGCGACATCTTCCGCCGCATCCCCGACAGCGCCGACTCCGCCGAGACCAGCCGGTAGTAGGCCGCGTGGCCCTCGGCGGCGGCGTCGGCATCGGCCGCGGCGAGCCGGCCCGCCTCGTCGGCCACGCCGGGCAGCGCCTCCCGGGCCCGCGCCAGCTCGTCCTTCAGTGAGGCTTCCAGCTCTCGTGCGGCGCGCAGCTCCGACTGCGCGGTGATGGCGCGCTGGTCCAGCTGGGCGCAGCGGGCGTGGGCGGCATCGGCGACGCGGGTCAGCTCGCCCGCCTCGCCCGCCGCCGCGTCCGCCGCCGCCTGAAGCCGCTCGGCCTCCGCCTTGGGGGCGGCCAGCTCGGCCTCCGCCTCGTCCTGGACGGCGATGAGCCGCTCGGCCTCGGCCTGCGCGTCGGCCGCGGCCTGATCGGCCGCGGTGACCGCAGCCCGCGCTCCCTCGATGTCCTCGGCGAGTGCGGCCAGCTCGGCCTCCAGCTCCTCGCGGCGCCGGAGCTCCTCGGCCTGGACGGCCTCCAGTGCCGTCGCGTCCCGGGGCCACTGTTCCAGCCACATCAGCCCGCGTTGCAGCATGCGCGACTCCGCCGACCATGACTGCCGCCACGACTCCCCCACCGGACGGGCGACCGCCTCCCGGACCCACGTCTCGGGAGCCGGCCCCGGTCCGATGCCCGGCTCAGGGAGCGTCGAGCCGCCGGCCAGCGATTCGTCGAGATCAGCGCCCACCGCCGATATGCCACTCGGCACGGTGACGCCGGGTTCCGTGCTGCCGGGCGCCACGGCCGTCGCTTCCACGTCGTCCTGAAGTGACTCGTCCGACGGTGGGGCCGCGGACGGGCTGGTGATGGGACGGAACTCCACCGTTCCGTTGGAGCCGAAGTCTCCCCGGGGAGCCGGCTCGGCGGTCTCTTCCTCCATGACGGGGGGCTCTGTGAGGGCTGCGAGAGGCGTGTCCGGGCGGGTCTCGATCAGCAGGGCGAAGATGTCCGGGTCGTCCTCCATGCTGTGCAGCAGTTCCTCTGCCCTCTGCTGTGTCGGTGCCAGGAGGAGCGCCCGTTCGCTTGTCGCCAGAAGGGTGCGGACGGTGTCACGGATGGCGGCGGCCTCGTCCGACTCCTTCTCCACCTGGACGAGGTGGGCCTCATCCGTATCGGACGAGAGGGACCCTGGCGCGACGAGCAGCCGGGCCAGCGTGTCCCAGGTGCCCGCGACCCGCTGCTCGCGGAACGCGCGGAGAGCGGCGATGTGCGGGGCCCATCCGGCCGCAGGGACGTCCTCGGGCGTCTCCCTCAGGCGGGCTTCAAGCCGCTCGTACATCTCGGTCAGCGGCCCGAAGACGCTCTCGACCAGATCCGGGCCGCCCCACGCCTCGCCCGCGCCGGAGACGCCGAGCGGCGGCGTCGGCGTGTCCGTGGGCTCGTCGAGCGGCACCGTGGTCATGTCCGCGCGAACGTCCAGGTCCGGGGCGTCCTGGTCGGACGCCTCCGGATCCGGGGTGTGCGCGGGCCCCTCGGTTTCGTTCGGCCCGTTGGGCTCTGCTGACTGATTCACCGACGCCATCCCGTCCAGATCGACCCCGGGGCCGTATTTCTCCCCTTCTGCTCGGGACTAACGTCTCACAGGTCACGGATCGCCGTTGCCCTGCCAGGACCACATGATGATCTTCACACGGCCGGTCCCGGCCGGTCCCGGCCCGTCATCGGTGCCGGACATCAGTGAGGATTCGCCGCGAGCAGCTCCGCGAGGAGGTCGTCCAGGGTCACGATGCCCGCGAACTCGTTGCCGGCGCCGTTCACGACGGCGAGCGAGGCGCGGGTCCGGCGCATCCGGCTGACCGCGTCCAGGACGGTCGTCTCCGCGGTCAGGACGGGCGCCGGGTGGGCCAGGTCCGCGGCGCGGCGCCCGCCGTCCGGCTCGGTGATGGCCGCGCGGACGTGCACGATGCCCGTCATGGCGCCGTCCCGGTCGCGGACGAGCAGGCGGTTGTGGCCGCTCGCGGTCGCGGTCCGGCGGATCTGCGCGGCGGTCGCGTCCGCGCCGATCGTGGTCACGGACGTGGCCGGGACGACGAGGGGCCCGACGGTCGCCTCGCGTGCGGAGATCGCGCGGCCGAGCAGCTCGTGGTCGTGCCGGCCGATCAGACCGCGGCGGCGCGACTCGCCGAGCAGATGGTTGAGCCGAGCGGGGTCGGTATGGCTGTCCAGCTCGTCCCGCGGCGTGACGCGGATCAGCCGCAGCAGCGCGTTGGTCGTGGAGTTGAGCGCCGCGAGAACGGGACGGGACACCTTCGCGAAGCCGCGGAAGGGCAGCGCCAGCAGCAGCGCCGAGCGCTCCGGATGCGTGATCGCCCACGACTTCGGGGCCATCTCGCCCACGACCATGTGCAGGAAGGTCACCACGGCGAGCGCGCAGGCGAGCGCGATGGCCTTCGACCCGGCCTCGGGCACGCCGGCGGCGTGCAGCGGCGGTTCGAGCACGTGCTCGAACGCGGGTTCGGTGACGATCGCGAGGCCCAGCGAGCACATCGTGATGCCGAACTGGGCGCCCGCGAGCATCAGCGACAGCTCCCGGACCCCGGCGACGGCGGCCACGGCGCGCCGGCTGCCCCTGGCGGCCGCGCGTTCGAGCTGGGAGCGGTTGGCCGCCACCAGCGCGAACTCGGCCGCGACGAAGAACCCGTTCCCGATCAGCAGCAGGACGGTGATCAGCAGCGAGGTCAGCGGGTCCACGAGACCTCCTGTCCGGGGGCCGCCGCGTCCGGTTCCCCGTCAGGTGGACCGGGAGGGGCGGCGGGCGGTGCGGCGGAGGCCCGGATGCGGATCTTCTCCGCCACGCGCCGGGCGACGCTGACGACCTCCAGCTCCACGTGCCCGGCGCCGTCCAGGGCGATGGTGAGCCGGTCGCCGGGGCTCGGGAGGCGGCGCAACTCCGCCATGGCGAGGCCGCCGAGGGTGTCGTAGGCGTCGCCCTCGGGCAGGTCGAGGCCGGTGAGGCGGCCGACCTCGTCGATGCGCATCCCGGCGTCGACCAGCCAGGAGCCGTCGGGGCCGGAGGTCGGGGCGTCCGCGCGGGCGTCGGTCTCGTCGGCGATCTCGCCGACGAGCTCCTCGGCGACGTCCTCGAAGGTGAGGATGCCCGCGAGGCCCCCGTACTCGTCGACGACGCAGGCGAACTCCTCGCCCGCCTCGCGCATGTGCTCGATCACCCCGTACAGCGGCTGGCTGCCCGGGACGAGCAGCGCCGGGCGGGCGATCTCCCCCACCGGCGTGGCCGGGTCGAGCGCGTCGTCGGCGACCTCCCGGGCGCCGGTGACGCCGATGACGTCGTCGACCTCCTGGCCGTAGACGGGATAGACGCTGTGCCCGGTCTCGCGGATCAGCGTGACCAGATCGGACACGGGGGCGGTGCTCGGCAGCGTCCGCACCTGGGGCCGCGGCACCATGACCTCGTCGGCCGTGCGGTCACCGAAGGACAGGGCGCGCTCCAGCAGGCCGGACAGGTCGGCCGGGAGATGCCCGGCTATGTGTGACTTGCCGATGATGTCGGCGAGTTCCTCCAGCGTGGCACCGCTGTGCAGCTCCTCGACGGGCTCGACGCCGACGGCGAGCAGCAAGCGTTCGGCGGCGCGGTCGAAGAACCGGATGAGCGGACCGGCGACGGTCAGGTAGACGAGGGTCGACGCCGCCAGCGCGCGCGCCAGGGACTCTGCGCGCGCGAGCGCGAGGTTCTTGGGGAACAGCTCTCCCAGCAGCATCTGGACGAGCGTGGCCAGGACGAAGCCGGTGGCGAGCGCGATGGCCCCGGTGGCTCCGGCGGGGACGCCCGCGACGTCCAGCAGCGGTTCGATCAGCTCCGCCAGCGCCGGCTTGGCGATGAATCCGACGACCAGGGTCGTCATCGTGATGCCGAGCTGCGCGCCCGACAGCATGAACGACAGCCGGCCGATGACCTTGAGCGCCCGGCGGGCGGACGCGTCCCCGCGCTTGGCGGCCTCGGCGAGCGCCGAACGGTCCGCGGCGACGTAGGCGAACTCCTGGGCGACGAAGTATCCGGTGGCGGCGGTGAGAAGGATCACCGCGAGAACCCCCAGCGCCGCGCTCACCACGGGGCACCGGGTCTATGACTGGGGTCCGACACCGCGGACTCACCACTCCTCTCGTAGACGGCCTACCTGCGTAACGTCACCTCACGGCGCGAGGTTCCTGGAGGCAAGGGTACGGTCCCGCGGTGATCACCCGGTGGCGCGGTGTGCGGAGTGCCCGGTGAGAATGACGCTTGTTTCGTACAGTGTCACGGATCACACTTGGCAGAGAGCGCACATCCGATCCTGGAGCGGTTTCCGCTCCCAGACCGTCCGGGCCCGGGGGCGCTCACGGGGACCGAGAGAACCGAACGCGGGACTGACGTGGACGAAAGCGGGGCAGGAGCCGCCGCGCCCATGAGCCGGGAGGGCGTCGACCATGCCCTGCGCGGGCTCCGGGAGGAGCGGGAGCGGATCGCCGCGTCCCTCCTTGACCTGGACGGGCACCATGGCAGCCGGTTGCTGAAGGGCGCCAGGCTCGCCGGGGAGACGTGGCGTCGCTGGGACGCGGCGCAGGCGCGGCTGGCGATGCTGTGGCGGTTGTTCGACGCCTACCAACGCGTCCTGGACACCGCGGTGGAGTTGCGCGAGCGCTCGGCCCGGCTGGACGCGGCGACGCTGATGGAGCTCACCGGGATGCTGTCGGGGCTGTCGGTGGAGATGCCCGACGGCGAGATCCCGCTGGAGGCGCGCACGCTGCTCGGCCCGCAGCAGCGCCGGGTGACGCTGGACGACGCCGTCACCCTGATGTCGGAGGCGTACACGTTCGTGGCCGGGGAGATCGCGGCGGCGGACGCGGCCTGGACGGCGCTGCTGCTCCCTCTTGAGGAGGCCGAGGAGGGGTGGCGGGAGACCGCGCGGCTGGCGCACTCCCTGGACGGCACACGTCATCCCGAGCTGGACCGGCTGGGCCGGGAGCTGACGGCGCTCGGCCGGCTCATCCGCACCGACCCGCTGTCCCTCGTCCGGGACGGGCACGCCGACACCGCCCGGCTCGACCGCGTCCGGACCACCCTCGGGGGACTGCGCGTCGAACTGGCCGGGGTCGCCCGGCTGCGCGACGACTACGCCGGGCTGAAGGCGCAGCTCGTCGCGTCCATCGAGCATGTCGAGGAGACCGAGCGGCGCGCCCGCGCGACCTACGAGGCCGCCATCGCCAAGATCGAGTCGCCGCTGCTGCCGGAGCCGTCCGGGGGGCTCGGCACCGGGCTGCGCGACCGGCTGGCCGCGCTGGAGCGGCTGCGGGAGGCCGAACGCTGGGTCGAGATGGCCGGACGCGTCGCCGAGCTGGAGCGCGCTGCCGAGGACGCGGCGGAACGAGCCAGGAGCGACCTGCGTCTCAGTGCCGGACTGCTCGACCGCAGGGGTGAGTTGCGGGGACGGCTGGAGGCGTACCGGGCCAAGGCCGCGCGTATCGGCATGGCCGAGGACGAGACGCTCACCCGCCTGTACGGGCAGGCCCGTGACCTGCTGTGGACGGCGCCCTGTGACCTGCGCGCGGCGACCGTCGCGGTGGCGGAGTACCAGCGCGCGATCAGGGCGAGCGAGAGCGAGACGGGGACCCGGCGATGACCCGATGTGCCCAGGACGGTTGTACGGGCACCGTCGAAGCCGACGGCTTCTGCGACACCTGCGGCATGGCCCCGCTCGCCGAGCCCCCACCGGTCGACCCGTCTCTCCCGATGAGCGTCCAGTCGTCCGTAGGCGGCTCGTCCGTCAGCGGCTCGTCTCTGGGGGGTCCGTCGCTGGGCAGCTCGTCCTTGGGTAGCTCGTCTTTGGGTAGCTCGTCGGTGGGCAGTGCCGTGACGTCGCCCGCGGCCGCGGGGCTCCCGGTGAGCGCCGCACCAGACGCTGGCTCGGCCCCCGGCGGCTCCGGCGGCTCGGCCTCCGGCGGCTCTGCCGGCTCGGGCGGCTCCGCAGGTTCGGGCGGTTCGGGCGGTTCGGGTTCGGAGGGTTCCGGGTCAACGGCCGTTTCCGGGCGGACGGCCTCGCGGGGCGGCGGGCGCGGGACGGGCTCCAGCGGCTCGTCCAGGCGCGGGATGCTCGGCGCCGGGCTGGTGGAGGTACCGCCCGTCCCGACCCGCGACCCGGCGTCCGCGATCATGAAGGACCCGCAGGTGCCGGAGAGCCGGCGCTTCTGCAGCCGCTGCGGCGACAAGGTCGGCCGGGGCCGCGACGGGCGCCCCGGGCGCACCGAGGGATTCTGCACCGGCTGCGCGCATCCGTTCTCGTTCGCCCCGAAGCTGCGCCAGGGCGAGCTGATCGCCGGGCAGTACGAGGTGCTCGGCTGCCTCGCGCACGGCGGGCTCGGCTGGGTGTACCTGGCCCGCGACCACAACGTGAGCAGCCGGTGGGTCGTTCTCAAGGGGATGCTCGACGCCGGGGACCTCGACGCGCTGTCCGCCGTGACCGCCGAGCGGGCGTTCCTCGCCGAGGTCGAGCACCCCAACATCGTCAAGATCTACAACTTCGTCCAGCACGCCGACGCGGGCTACATCGTGATGGAGTACGTCGGCGGCCGGTCGCTGAAGGAGATCCTGCTCAGCCGCCGCGACACGGAGGGGGAGCAGACGGCGCTGCCCCTCGGCCAGGTGATCGCCTACGGGCTGGAGGTGCTGAGCGCGTTCGGCTACCTGCACGGTGTCGGGCTGCTGTACTGCGACTTCAAGCCCGACAACGCCATCCAGTCCGAGGAGCAGCTCAAGCTCATCGACCTCGGCGGGGTGCGGCGCGCGTTCGACTCCGACAGCCCGATCTACGGGACGCCCGGCTACCAGGCGCCCGAGATCGGCTCGGCGGGGCCGTCGGTCACCTCCGACCTGTACACGGTGGGACGCACCCTCGCGGTGCTGAGCTTCCCGTTCCGCGGCTACACCGGGCGGCATCTGCGCAGCCTGCCGCCCCGCGAGGAGGTGCCGCTGTTCCAGCGGCACGAGTCGTACCACCGGCTGCTGCGCCGCGCGACGCATCCCGACCCGGTGCGCCGCTTCCAGAGCGCCGCCGAGATGGGAGAGCAGCTCACCGGCGTGCTCCGTGAGGTCCTGTCGGCCGAGGACGGGCGGCCGAGACCAGCGGCCTCGCCGCTGTTCGGGCCCGCGCAGCACACGGCCGGCGCCGAGATCATCGACATCGGACGCGCCGACCTGGAGGGTGCCCGCGTGAACGGCAGGGGTCTGCCCGTCCTCGCGCCGCTGGAGGCCCACGCGGCGGCCGTGGCGCTGCCCGTCCCGCTGGTGTACGGGCTGGACCCGGCGGCGGGGTTCCTCGCCGGGCTCAGCGCCGGCGACCCGGGCGATCTCGCCACCGCGCTGGAGTCGGCCCCGGTCGCGTCCCGCGAGGTCAAGCTCGCGCTCGCGCGGGTGCGGATCGAGCTGGGCGAGCTGGACGAGGCGCATACGCTCCTCGACGGCATCGCCGCGGACCAGCCCGACGACTGGCGCGTCGACTGGTACCGCGGCGCCCGCGCCCTCGCGGACGGGCGCGCCGAGGACGCCTCGGCCGTCTTCAACGACCTGTACGACCTGATGCCCGGTGAGCAGGCGCCCAAGCTCGCGCTCGCGTTCTGCCACGAGCAGCGCGGCGACGCCGCGAGCGCCGCCCGCTTCTACGAGACGGTCTGGCGCACCGATCCGGCGTACGTGAGCGCCGCGTTCGGGCTGGCCCGCGTCCTGCTGGCCACCCGCGACCGGGCCGCGGCCCTGCGGGTCCTGGACGCGGTCCCCCGCAACTCAAGCCACCACCTCGCCGCCCAGCTCGCGGCGGTCGCGGTGGCCGTGCGCGGGCGTCGCGCCGGGGACCTGGACGCGGCGACGCTCGCCGAGGCCGGGCGGCGTCTCCAGGCGCTGGTGCTGGACACCGGCCGGTACGCGGCGTTCGCCATCGAGGTACTGGAGGCCACCGTGGCCTGGCTGCGCGCGCAGGGCGACCCGCCGAGGCCCGGACGGCGGCAGGAGATCCTCGGTGTCGCGATGCGGGAGTCGAGGCTGCGGGGGAGGCTGGAGGAGTACTACCGGGTGCTGGCCAAGCTGGCGGACGGTACCGGGCAGCGGCACGCGATGGTCAAGCGGGCCAACGCCGTACGTCCGAGGACGCTCTTCTGACCCCGTCACCCCGATGCGACCCCCGACGCAGCCGCCGCGAACGCAGCCGCCCGACCACACCAGGGAGCACGGCACATGAGCGACCTTCCCGAGTTCACGATCCGAGTCGACCAGAACCCTTACCTGCCGGCGGGTGCACGGGAGATGCACGCGATCGTCTCCGTGGAGGCCCGTTCGTCGGCCCGGAGGGGCACCGGCACCGCGTCCGGCGACCCGTTGGGTGGCGGCGCCGACGCGGTGCCGGAGCCCGCGCGCGGCGCGGCGGCCGCCGAGATCATCATCATCGACACCTCGGGGTCGATGTCCTACAGCGGGAAGATGGCCGCCGCCAAGCGCGCCGCCCGCGCCGCCGTGGACGTCCTGCGCGACGGCGTGTACTTCGCCGTGATCGCCGGCGCCAACCAGCCGCGGATGGTCTACCCGCAGGGCGAGCGGCTCCTCCAGGTCAGCGACAAGACGCGGCGGAGCGCCGCCAACGCGATCGGTCGGCTGGACGCGGCGGGCGGCACGGCGATCGGGTCGTGGCTGCGGCTCGCGGACCGGCTGTTCGCCGAGCACGGTGACGCCGTCCGGCACGCCATCCTGCTCACCGACGGCAAGAACCAGCACGAGAGCGCCGACGAGCTGGACGCGGCGCTGGGGCAGTGCGCGGGCGGGTTCCTCTGCGACGCACGCGGCGTCGGCACCGACTGGGACGTCGCCGAGCTGCGAAAGATCACCTCGGCCCTGCTCGGCGGCTTCCTGGACGTCCCCGACCCGGCGGACCTGGAGGCCGACTTCCTGAGGATGACGCAGACCGCGATGGGCAAGGAGGTCGCGGACGTGGCGCTGCGCGTGTGGACGCCGCAGCAGGCCGAGCTGCGGTTCGTCAAGCAGATGGTGCCCACCGTGGAGGACCTCACCGGCCGCCGCTCCTCGTCCGGGACGCAGACCGGCGACTATCCGCTCGGCGCGTGGGGCAGTGAGCAGCGCGAGTACCACCTGAGCGTGGAGGTGACGCCCGGCGATGTCGGACGGCAGATGCGGGCCGCGTGGGTGAAGCTCGTCGTCCCGGGAAGGGGCGGGGACCCCGAGCAGGTCCTCGCGGCCGGCAACATCCTCGCCGAGTGGACGGACGACGAGGGCAAGTCCACGCGGATCAACAATCGCGTCGCCCACCACACCGGGCAGTCCGAGCTGGCCGAGGCGATCCAGGAGGGCCTGGAGGCGCGGCGGGAGGGCGACGAGGACACCGCGACCGCCCGGCTCGGCCGCGCCGTCGTGCTGGCCCAGCGGGTCGGGAACGAGCAGATCGCCGGGCTGCTGGACCGCGTGGTGGACGTCCTCGATCCGGAGACGGGCACGGTCCGGTTGAAACGTGAGGTCTCCAAGGCCGATGAGATGTCGCTGGACACCCGGTCCGTGCGGACGGTGCGGACGCGTCAGGGCGAGACACCCCCGGCCGAGGACGGGAGCTGAGGTATGCCGGTCTGCCCGAGTGGGCACACGTCCGCGTCCGCCGACTACTGCGACGTGTGCGGCGACCTCATGGACGGTGCTCCGCGCGCCGAGTTCCCCGCCGAAACGCCATCGTCCCCGCCCTCACCGCCGTCCCGGGCACGGCCGTCGCCCTCGCCGCCTCCGTCTCCGCAGGCGTCACCCGCGGAGGCCGTGTGCCCGCGCTGCGGCTCGCCCCGCTCCGGCCGCTTCTGCGAGGTGGACGGGCACGACTTCGAGGCGGGCGGAGCGCACACGGTCGCGATGTCGGCCGTCCCGGCGTCACGGATCCAAGCCGCCGGGCAGGCCGCCGGGCAGGCTGTCGGGGGCGCTACCAGCGGGCCGGGTACGGACGTCCCGGCGCCCAGGGTGGGCGCTGCCTCGGAGCCGCCCGGTTCGGAGCCGTCCCGGCCAGATATCGGCCGGCCAGACACAGGCCGGTCAGACACGGGCTGGTCGGTGCTGATCTGCGCCGATCGGGACTACTACAACTCGGTGATCGCGCTGGAGGGGCCCGACTCCACGGCGCTGACGTTCCCGCCGTACTGCCCTGATCGTCGCGTCGCGCTGTCCGGAGACGAGGTGCGGATCGGACGGCGCAGCACGTCCAGGGCGCTCCTGCCGGAGATCGACCTCAGCACGCCCCCGGAGGACCCCGGTGTCTCGCACATGCACGCGGTCCTGCTCCGCCAGCCGGACGGCACCTGGGCGCTGGTCGACCCCGGTTCCACCAACGGAACGACCGTGAACGGCGGAACAGAGCCGATCGCGGTGAACGTGCCGGTCCCGATGGGTGACGGAGACCGCATCCATGTCGGTGCCTGGACGACCCTCACGCTGTCTCTGGGAGAGAGCCCGCCATGACGACGACATCTCCGCGGACGGTGACGCCCAAGGCCCGTCCACTGGAGAAACCCACCGGCCCCGTCCCGGAGCCGCGCCGCGGCCGCCTGGTCACTTTCGTCCGGGGACGATGGTTGCGGACCATCCCCGGACAGATCCGCGCCTACGTGGTCGTAGTCCTGATCGCCGTCGCGGCCCTGCTGGCCGTCCTCAGCGTCGCGATCGGGAACGCCCGCGACTCCGTCCAGACGATCGGGCACGACTCGGGCCCGCAGGTCGTCGCCACCAGCGCGCTGTACTTCGCGCTCAGCGACATGGACGCGCAGATCTCCAACATCCTGCTGATCGGCCGCGAGCATGACCTCGGCATCGGCTACGACGAGTCCCTCCGCGTCTACGAGAAGCGCCGTGCGGAAGCGGACAAGGCCGCCGTGCGGGCCGCGCAGCTCGCCGGGCGGGACGCGGACCTGGAGCTGACCGTCCAGGAGGTCCTTGAGGGCCTCGGACGGTACGAGCGGCTCGTCGGCGAGGCCATGCTCCTCGACCGGCAGGCGAAGCACCCGCCGGGCGAGCTGCCGGCGCAGGTCGTCGAGGCGTACCGGCAGGCGACCGACCTCATGAAGCTGGAGATCCTGCCGAAGGCGTACAACATCACGCTCGACAGCGGTGCGAACGTCCGGCAGGCGTACGAGACGAAGCGTTCGGCCGTGCTCTCCGGACGCGCGTGGGTCGTGACGACCGGCGCGATCGTCCTGCTGCTCCTGCTCGCCGGGCAGGTCTTCCTCGCGCGGACGTTCCGCCGGGTGATCAACCCGGCGCTGGCGCTGGCCACGCTCGCCACGGTCGCGCTCGTCGGTGTCGCGACCGGCCTGCTGTCGGCGCAGGCCGAGCACATCAAGACGGCCAAGCAGGACGGTTTCGAGTCGGTCCTCGCGCTCTCGCGGGCCCGCGCGATCAGCCACAGCGCGTTCGCCGACGAGAGCCGCTACCTGCTCGATCCCGGACGCGCCGACACCTACGAGCAGACGTACCTCGACAAGTCGCTCGCTGTCCTCTACCCCGACATGGGTTCCAAACCGGTGAACCTGGAGAACTACTACGCCGGGCTGAAGGAGACGGTCCGCACGTACGTGCCGGGCAACGAACCCGTCCCGTTCCTCGGCTTCTTCGGGGACGAGGCGCGCGCGAGCACGCGCGGCAAGGCGGGCGAGACGTTCCGGCAGGTGCTCGTGTCCTACGAGGTCGTCCTCGACAACGACAGGCGGATGCGGGAGCTGGCGGCCAAGGGCGACCGCGCCGGGGCCGTCGACCTGCGCATGGGGCTCACCTCCAACGCGATCCTCAACTTCGCCGCCTACGACGCGAAGCTGGGCTCGCTGACCGCCGTCCACCAGCAGGCGTTCAACACGGCGATCTCGGACGCCGACGGGGGGCTGCGCGGCTGGATCGCGCTGCCGCCGGTCGCCGCGGCGGTCATCGCCCTGCTCGCCGTCGCGGGGGTCCGCCCCCGGCTGGCCGAGTTCCGCTGACAGGGGCCCGCCGGACGGGCCCCGCTCTGACAGGAGGTGAGCCGATGCGCGTCACCCGCGCCGCCGCGGCGGCGGCCGGTGTCCTGGTCGCCGTGGCAGGGCCGTCCGGCTGTGGCCTGGACGGATCGGGGCCCGACACCATCGCCGGGAAGAAGTCCCTGGTCATCGGCGTGAAAGCCGATCAGCCGGGGCTCGGGATGCGCCGTTCGAACGGGACCTACGAGGGCTTTGACGTCGATGTCGCTACCTATGTCGCGGGGCGGCTCGGCGTGCCGGCCGGCCGGATCCGGTTCAGCACGACGAACTCCTCCGTCCGGGAATCGGCGCTGGCCTCGGGCCGCGTCGATCTGATCTTCGCGACCTACTCGATCACGGCCAAGCGCAAGAAGGTGGTCACGTTCGGCGGGCCGTACTATGTCGCGCACCAGGACACGCTCGTCCGCGCCGACGCCGCCATCCGCGGCGTCCGTGACCTGAAGGGCAAGCGGATCTGCGAGGTGACCGGGTCGAACTCGTGGCGGCGGGTCGTCGAGGAGCGCAAGATCGCGGCGAAGCCGGTCACCGTGCCGACCTACGGCGCCTGCATGGACGCCCTGTCCGCAGACCGCCTGGACGCGGTCTCCACCGACGACCTCATCCTGGCCGGCTTCGCCGCCGGCCGCGGCGGAAAGATCATCAATGCGCCGTTCACGGACGAGAAGTACGGCGTCGGTCTGAAGAAGGGCGATCTGAAGGGCTGTGAGCTGGTCAACCGCGCCATCACCCGCATGTACCAGGACGGGACGGCCGAGCGCCTCCTCGCCAAGTGGTTCGGCAACTCCGGTCTCAAGCTGACGACCAGCGTCCCCCAGTTCGAGGGCTGTACCTGACGGGCCTGTACGCGACGCGCAGGTGCGGCGTGCCGCCATCACCACGCGGACGTCACCCGGGCGTTACTGGGTCGTGGTGGAGGGGAACGCGCCAATCGCCTCGCGGAGCGTGTCGTAGATCGGGATGAACTTGTCGATTCCGGTGATGTGGAAGACGCGCTGGACGCGCGGCGGGAGCGCGACGAGCGCCACGTGGGTCTCGCTTTCGAGGGCGCGGCGGTTGGCCGCGACGATGGCGTTCAGCCCGGTGGAGTCACAGAACGTGACCTCTCGCATATCGACGACCAACGGGCCGCCCGCGTCCACGACGTCGAAGAGCGTCTCTTCGAAGCGCGCCCGGGACACCACGTCGATGTCGCCCTGTACGCGGACGAGGGTGCATCGTTCGTCATACATCAGGTGGATGTCGAAGTCCATGGTCACCTCACGCCCCCACACGAACGGGCACCACTGGCCCGTCACAGGTGACTCCTCAGGATTGCGCACCGGTGTCCGCATTCCAAGCACTTCCTGGTAAAAGGACCAGGTCGCCGGGCCATGCCCCGGACCGTAACGTCCGGACCCGCGCCCGGGCCGGGTGCCCGGGACGGCCACCGCGGCCGGTCCCTGTGGAAACGGGCGCAACAACCTACCGAAGAGGAACTTACTTGATGGTAAGAATGGCGGTTCGATTGGATCACCCGTCCAATGGCGTCGGACGGCCTGTTTAAGCTCCCGGCCCAGTATAAGCTCACCGGTACCGCCGTGACCTGCGACAGGGCCATTCTTGACCTGCCCGGCTCGGGGAAAAGCAGGCGGTGACCAGGGCCCGGATCAGCGCAGACGTTACAGTGGCGGTGCCGAATTCGGGAGGCTGGGTGTTCTACACGTTCATGACGCGCGTGGTGCGTCCGATCCTCTGGCTGCTCTTCCGCCCGCGGGTGGAGGGTGGCGAGAACGTGCCCAGCTACGGGCCGCTCATCGTGGCCAGCAACCATCTGTCGTTCATCGACAGCTTCATCATCCCGCTGGCCGTCCCGCGGCCGGTGACCTACATCGCGAAGGCCGACTACTTCGAGGGCAGCGGGCTGAAGAAGGGCTTCGTCCGCTGGTTCCTCACCAACCTCGGGCACGTGCCGGTCCGGCGCGGCGCCCGGCGCGCGGCCATGGGCGCCCTGGAGCAGGCCGCCGAGATCCTCGACAACAGCGGAGCCTTCGCGATCTACCCCGAGGGCACGCGCTCCACGGACGGGCGCCTCTACCGCGCCCGCACCGGGGTGGGCTGGCTCGTCCTGACGTCCGGCGCCCGCGTCCTGCCCGTGGCGCTGGAGGGCACGGAGAAGATCCAGCCGATCGGCGCCTCGCTGCCGCGCGTGTTCGGACCCCGCCCCACCGTGCGCATCGGGCCGCCGATGGACTTCTCCCACTACCGCGATCTGCCGCCGGCCAAGGCCCGGCGTGCCATCGCCGACGAGATCGCCGAGACGATCCAGAAGATGTCCGGCCAGGAGTACGCCGGGGTCTACAACGAGCGCGCCGACCAGAGGGAGTGATCGCCCGGCGGGCCTCGACGTCCACCGGCTCCGGCTCCGGCTCCGCGGTCGGCTGTCGCCACCGGGTGTCGCCGGTCGGGTGTCGCGACCGAATGTCGCACCGGATCGTCCTGAGGGCGTGTCGTCTGCGGGGACTTGCGCGGTCTGCGCCGTAAGGTCGCCCGCATGGCCCACAGGCTCCTCCCGATCACGCTGCTCACGACGTTCACCTCGGTCGCGGCGGCCGCCGTGGCGGGCTGTGGCGGTGGCGACGAGCGCGCCCAGCCCGTCCGCGGCACCGGCCGTGCCGTGCTCGCCGGCGGCTACACCTCCGCCCAGCTGGAGCAGGCGCTGCTCATCGAGACCCCCGGCTACACGCGCAACGGCGAACCCGACTCGGGCGAGTACGGCGCGCTCAAGGCGTTCCAGGACCTCGCGCAGCTGCGCCGCCAGGTGACCGTCGACAAGCCGCGCTGCCAGAACGGCGGGACGGGCGGTGCCGGCGGCCCGGTCGGCAACGTGGAGGCGGACGTCCCCGCGGCGCTCGCCGCGTTCACCAGGCGCGACGGCCAGATGGTGACCGAGACGCTGATGGGGATGTCGGCCGCCGAGGCCGACAAGCAGGTCGGCGCGCGCGTCCCGCCGGGCTGCCTGACGTTCCGCACGAAGGTGGGCCGGCAGTGGTCCGAGCACCGGGTCGTCGAGACGCCGCAGGGCGACATCGGTGGCGGCTCCCGGTCGATCGGTGTCGCGACGACCACCGGCCGTGACCGCACCTACACCTGGTACGTGGTCTTCAAGGACACCCGTTACGTCGGGACCGTCAGCGTCTTCGGCCCGAACGCCACCCGCCAGGAGGCCGAGCGGCTCGCCCGCGAGTCGCTGGTGCAGGCGCGGCGGATCCTGGGCTGAAACCGCACTCGCGGCGTGTCGCGTCCAGCGGATACCGTTCCCTTACGCGGCGCACCCGAGGTGACCGCCGCGCGCCGTGCGACGACCGAGTACGTGAGCCAGTGGGGGTCCCTTGATCGGCAAGGAGGGCCGGGTCACCGGCAAGATCGGTCCGGGCCTGGTCGGTGAGGTGATGATCCCGATCCGCGGCGGTGTCGAGGCGTTCTACGCCCACCCGGTCGATCCGCGCGACGAGATCGGCGTCGGGACGATCATCGTCGTGGTCGAGTACCACCCGCCCCGCACCGTGTACGTGGCCCCCGCGCTCGGTCTGTAACGAACTCGTCTGTAACAAAACGGTCCAAAGGCGAACCGATCAGGCTCTACCTGCGTCTAGGGGGAAACGCGCACCCGCGTCCAAGCGGAGAGGAGGCCGAATGCCCGTGGTCGTCGTGGCGATCGCCGTGGTCGTCGCCGTCATCGTGCTGATTGTGCTGTTCAAGATGGTCTGGCGGGTCGCCGAGCCCAACGAGGCCCTGATCATCTCCGGGCTGGGCGCCAGATCCAAGCCCATCGACGGTCTGGACAGCCTCGGATTCAAGATCGTGACGGGCAAGGGCACCTCGGTACTGCCCGGCTTCCAGGTCGCCCGCAGGCTCCGGCTCGACAGCCGCGCCGCCAACCTGGAGGTCAACTGCGTCACCCAGCAGGGCATCCCGGTCAAGGTCCGCGGCGTCGTCATCTACAAGGTCGGTGACGACTTCGTCTCGATCGCCAACTCCGCGCGCCGCTTCCTGGAGCAGCAGGGCTCCATGGACGGCGCGATCCACGAGCTGTTCACCGGCCACCTTCGCTCGATCATCGGCGGCCTCACCGTCGAGGACCTCATCCTCAACCGCGAGCGCCTCACCAGCGAGACCCGCGGGTCCGCCGCCGACGAGATGAGCAAACTCGGCCTCGTCGTGGACTCGCTGCAGATCCAGGAGATCGACGACGAGACCGGCTACATCACCAACCTGGGCCGTCCGCACGCCGCGAAGGTCGCCTCCGTCGCCCGCATCGCCGAGGCCGAACGCGACCAGGAGGCCACCCAGCGCGAGCAGGAGGCCATGCGCGAGAACGCCGCGGTCATCCGGGACACCGAGATCAAGAAGGCCGAGTACGAGGGCCAGGTCAGCCAGGCCGCGCAGCAGGCCCGCCAGGAGGTCATCCTCAAGGAGACCCGCAACGCCGAGCTGGAGGCCGAGCGGACCGAGAAGCGGCTGGAGAGCGAGGTCCGCAAGCCGGCCGACGCCCGCGCGTACGAGCAGGTGAAGCTGGCCGAGGCCGACCGCGAGCAGCGCATCGCCCAGGCCCAGGCCGCCGCCACCGAGATCCAGCTCAGGGCCCAGCGGGAAGCCGAGGCCACCCGCCTGCTCGGCGAGGCGGAGGCCGACGCCATCCGCCGCAAGGGCCTCGCAGAGGCCGAGGCCATCAAGGCCCGTGCGGAGGCGCTCGCCCACAACACCGACGCGGTCATCGCCCAGCAGCTCGCCGAGCAGTGGCCCGAGATCGTCGAGGCCGGCGCGCGGGTGTTCGGCAACGTCGACAACATGGTGGTCCTCAACGGGGCCGAGGGCATCGAGGACATGCTCGCCAAGGCCCTCACCCTGGGCGGCACCGGCCTCGGCGTCGCCCGCCAGCTCCTGGCGGGGATGAGCGGCGGCAACGGCCAGAACGGGTCGGCCACCTCCACCGCCTCCATCCCCACCGTCCCGTTGGAAACCCCCAAGCAAGACTGAGGTCTTTCGCCCGCCCCACCCAGGCCCTGCCGGACTTTCCGGCAGGGCCTTCGTGACGACGACACCCCCATAGACTTCGTTCATGTCCGTCCCGCGGCTCGCCGTCACCGTCGACCTTGTCGTCCTCACCGTGCGGGAGCAGCGGCTCTGCGCGTTGATGTGGCGGCGGGACCGGGCGCCCTACGACGGGGCGTGGTCGCTGCCCGGCGGCTTCATCCAGCTGGAGGAGGACCTGCCGGTCGCGGCGTCCCGGCTGATGGCGGAGCGGGCCGGGCTCGCGGACGTGCGGATCCACCTGGAACAGCTCGCCACCTACGGGTATCCCGACCGCGACCCCCGGCAGCGCGTGGTGAGCGTGGCCTATCTGGGGCTCGCTCCTGATCTGCCCGCCTCCAGCCGCGCGCAGGTGCTGTGGACGGCCGTGGATGACCTCATCCACCATGACCGGGCGGCATTCGACCACCGGCGGATCCTGTGCGACGGGGTGGAACGGGCCCGCGCCAAGCTGGAGTACACCTCGCTGGCCGCCGCGTTCTGCCCGCCCGAGTTCACGGTGGCGGAGCTGCGGCGCGTGTACGAGATCGTCTGGGGCACTGTCCTGGACCCGCGGAACTTCCACCGGAAGGTCACCGGGGCGGACGGGTTCCTCGTCCCCACCGATCGGACGACGACCCGCGACGGCGGCCGCCCGGCCCGGCTGTACGGGCGGGGGGACGCCGAGCAGCTCCGGCCCCCGATGCTGCGCCCCCCGCCGGAGCGCCGGGTGGTTTGACCTGGGCCGATGTACCGAGCATGGTGAGCGCGTTGCTAGGTTCTCACCCTATGAACGGTGACTCGTCCGAAGTGTTGGGACTCCTCGTCCGGGACATCGGCGACGCCGGCGTCGCCGAGATGGCAGATTCGCCGGGCCTCGCGGCCGCCGTCGACCAGCACGTGGCGAGCCTCCGGGAAGAGCTCGGCAGCCCCGACGAGGACGAGCTCATGGGCTATCTACGGGATTTCGCGGAGGACGCCTTCAGGCGGGGCTGGTGGCCGCACAGCACCCGGGACTGGGAGTTCGTCCGGATCGTGGCCGTCTGCTGGCTGATGCGGCAGGTGGCGGACCGCTAGACGACCGGCCGCCGGGTGCCGCACGGGCGGCCGTAGGCTGGTGTCGACCACCCATGTTCACCTGGAGGACAACGGTGTCCGAAGTAACCACTCCCCGCTTCCGATCCGTCCTCGACCGGTTCGTGGCCTACAAGCCAGGCAAGGTCGTGGTGTCGCCTGAGGGGCGCTCGTTCAAGCTGTCTTCCAACGAGTCGCCGCACGGGCCCCTGCCGTCCGTCCTGGACGCGATCGGGGAGGCCGCGCGCAACATCAACCGCTACCCCGACAACAACGCCACGGCGCTCAGCGAGGCCATCGCGTCGCACTGCGGCGTCCCGGTCGACCACGTCGCGGTGGGCTGCGGATCGGTGGGAATGACGCAGATGCTCCTGGAGGCCGTCGCCGAACCCGGCGCGGAGGTCGTGTACGCGTGGCGCTCGTTCGAGGCGTACCCGCTGCTGGTGGCGCTGTCGGGCGGGACACCGGTCCAGGTGCCGCTGCGCAACGAGACGCACGATCTCGCCGCGATGGCGGACGCGATCACCCCCCGCACCCGGTTGATCTTCGTCTGCAACCCGAACAACCCGACCGGGACGGTCGTCCGCCGCGCCGAGATCGAGGCGTTCCTGGACCGCGTCCCCGCGGACTGCCTTGTCGTGCTGGACGAGGCGTACCGCGAGTACATCCGAGACGAGGAGGTCCCGGACGGCCTGACCCTGTACGGCGACCGGCCGAACCTGGCGATCCTGCGCACCTTCTCGAAGGCGTACGGGCTCGCGGGCCTGCGGATCGGCTACCTCGTGGGGCACCCGCTGGTGGCGGGAACGATCCGTAAGACGTTCCTGCCGTTCAGCGTCAACTCCGTCGCGCAGGCGGCGGGCATCGCCTCGCTCGCGGCGACCGACGAGCTGCTGGCGCGGGTCGAGGGCACGGTCAAGGAGCGTGACCGGGTCCGCCGCGGGCTGGTCGACGACGGCTGGACCGTACCGCCGACGGAGGCGAACTTCGTCTGGCTGCGGCTCGGCGACAAGACCATGGAGTTCTCGGACGCGTGCGATGCGGAGGGCGTCAGCGTCCGCCCGTTCGCCGGGGAGGGAGCGCGCGTCTCGATCGGCTCTCCGGAGGAGAACGACGCCTTCCTGGCCGTCGCGAGGGCCTTCCACCACCGGAACTGATGACCCGGCCGGCCGACTCGCGGCGCCCCCCGCCGTCGGCCAGTAAGGCGCTGTGGGCCGGTGAGGCGCTGTCGGCCGGAAGGCGGGCGCCCGGCCGCTCGGCTTCCTCACGCCCCCGGACCGGCACGTGTCCGGGGGCGGTCGTGTCAGCCTGTGGTGGCCTTGGGCCCGAGTTTCTCGACGATCAGGCGGTAGAGCTGGCGGGGACGGCCCGGCTGCGGGGTCCGGTTCGGGGGGAGCGGCCAGGCCAGGCCCTCCTCGACGAGGGTGCGGAGCAGCCGGCGGGCGGTGCGCGGGGTGACGCCGAGCATCTTGCCGGCGTTCTCCGCGTCCACGATCAGCGGCTGTTCCTGGTCGCCGAGCTTGTCGGCGAGGCGCGCAAGGATCTCCAGGCCCTTGGGTTTGGCCTGCGGCTGGCTGCGTGGGGGCGTGCGCGGCGCGGGGACGAGCGCCCGGCCGTCGCGGTCGAGCGCGAAGCCCTGCGCCCGCTGCGAGCTCTGCGACCGGGCCAGCGCCGCGCGGGCGTGGTTCTCCGCCTCGTGCGCCGTCCGTCCCATGCCGATGCCCACCTCGATGGCGAGCCCCAGCTCCTCGCGGACACGCTCGACGAAGGGCGGCGTGCGGAAGCCCTCGGTGGACGCGGTGACCGAGCCTCGCGTGGCGATGACCAGGTAGCTGTGGTCGTCCAGCGGCCATACCGAGGCGTTCATGCGGTGCGCCTCCTGGAGCAGCACCCGGTGCAGCGCGAGTTTCAGCTCGTCGCGCCAGTAGCGCGGGGTGACGCGGCGCGGCGTCTCGCGGAGCGTCGGGACGTCCACGAGCACGACGACGAGCTGCGACTCCTCCAGCCGGTGGTGGGCGCCGAGCAGCGCCGCCGTCTGGAGTGAACTGCGGATGGCCGCGCCGGTCGGGCGGACCCGGATGGTCGGCACGCCCGCCATCTCCATCCGTTCCGCCGTCGCGTGGACGCAGGTCATCGCGACCGTCGTCGCGCCGCGCCGCCACAGCCGCTCATGGAAGGCGGCGAGCGTTCCGGGCCCGGCCGCCTCCTCTCGCAGGTGCACCTGTTCGGTGCCCAGACTGATCTCGGCGTACGCCTCTTCGACCTCGGCCCGGCCGAGCACGTCGATGCTCACGCGGGACGGGTCGAATCGTTCGTCAAGGGAGGCGCGCAGCAGCGCGCCCTGGAGTGCGGCGCCGTTCAACGGGACGTAGGTGGCCGGCATGGTCAGCACGCCCGCCTTGCGGGCGAAGTCGTACGGCACCGGGCTGGCGAACAGACAAACGTCCACGCCCGATCCCAACCGTACGACCTTGTCGGCCGCTTCCTGTTCGTCCCGATATGCGGCAGCCACTAGCCGGCTCGGTACCGGTGTGGGGCCGTGGCCCATCAACATGACCCTTTCGACAAGGTCATGCGGACCCACGACGCCGATGGTGAGATCGGGTGTCACCGATCCCGTTCGTGCGGCCGTCATCGATGATCGCTCGCTTCCGGTCCATCCTCTCGGCGGGGGTCCCCCGCCCATGCGTTCGCGCACGCTTCGCCCAACGGTTGACTCATGGCTTGTCGCCCCTGCCTTCTGACCCAGCACCGCAGTTCCCGTGCGATTCGTTCCTCAGTGGGCAGATCGGGTCAGGGCGACGATGTGTGACGCCCAGACGCGAAATCGAATCAAGAGTGCGGCGAAAAAGTAACCTACGCGACCCCCTGGTCAGTAATTTGTCACCATTCGGCCAGCCTTGATCCTGCATCTTCGGTCGTCCGAAGTTGAAAAACAAGACCCGAAAACACCGCTAGGGCCCTTCCCTGACGCTGTTGTGCACACAGGGGACCCTTGCAGTGTCTGTTTGGTTTACGCGCGGGCCGAAAATCGAACGTACTGTTGCCTGGACGCCCGGAAAGACGAGTGATCCGTTCGGACGGCCCTCACGCTCCGAAGCGGTGATTTTTTACCGCGTTACGGTCGTGCATACCGGGAGCGTTCCAGAGATTACATCCCAGGTCAGGGGTGCGCCAGAGCAGACAGAGAACCGTCACCTCGCAGCTATGTGTAGTGGGAAGGTGACGCCATGCTGAAGGGTTTTGGAGTGGGGGGTAACAGCTCCGGTAAGGACCCACTTGAAAGTTGGTCAGGTCTGGCGGCCACCCCCGGCCACTTGCGGCCGTTTGTCGAACCGCGAGTGACCACCCGGTCGGCTGTGACGCTCCGTGCCAGCGCGCCCGTGTCCGAGTCACCCTGCGGGCCCCGCCGAATCGGGCCCAGACGGCCATCCCGCCCCATCGGGTAGACCGTCCGGACCCGCCCTCGAACCGACTCTCGAACCGACTCTCGAACCGCTTCGGTCCGCTTCGCGGACCGACCCGCCAACCGGACCCGAACCGGGTCAGTCCGCTTCGCGGACGATCTCGGCGCCCAGCTGGGACAGGCGCTCGGCCGTGTGCGCGTGGCCCCGGTCGAGGTAGTACGCGGAGGTGATGGTGGTCTCGCCCTCGGCCGCCAGGCCGGCCAGGACGAGCGCGCTTCCGCAGCGCAGGTCGTGCGCCTCGACCTCGGCGCCGCGCAGGCCGCGTGGCCCGTTCACCTTGGCGCGGTTGCCGTCCACCTCGATGTCGGCGCCCATCTTGCCGAGCTCCTCGGCCAGCTTGAACCGGCCGTCGAAGATCCGCTCGTAGATATAGGACGGGCCTTCGGCCAGGCACGACAGCGCCATGATCGGCGACTGGAGGTCGGTGGCGAAGCCGGGGTACTCGTCGGTGATGACGTTGATCGGGCGGAGCGTCCGCTCGCGGCGGACCTGGAGGACGGCGCCCTGCTGGTGGAACTCGACGCCCATCTGCTCCAGCTTGTCCGCGGCGACGCCGAGGTGCTCCAGGGTGGCGCCGACGAGGTTCAGATCGCCGCCGGTGATCGCGGCGGCCATCACGAACACGCCGGCGTCGATGCGGTCGGGCATCACGGTGTGCTCGACGGCGGTCAGCTCGTCCACGCCCTCGACGGTGATGAACCCGGTGCCGCCGCCGCTGATCTTGGCGCCCATCGCCTGCAGGATCGCGATGTTGTCCAGCACCTCGGGCTCCAGCGCCGCGTTCTTGATCAGCGTGGTGCCGTGGGCCAGCGCGGCCGCCATGATCAGGTTCTCGGTGCCGGTGTGCGAGGGGGTGTCGCAGTACAGCGTCCCGCCGCGCAGGTCGCCGGCCTTGATGTGGATGATCCCGTCGCCGTTGTCGGCCACGTGCTCGGTGACCGTGGCGCCCATCCGCTTGAAGCCGTTGTAGTGGAAGTCCAGGTTGCGGCTTCCGAGGTTGCATCCGCCGACGCCCTCGATCACGGCCTCGCCGAGCCGGTGCAGCAGCGCGGGGACGAACAGGAACGAGCCGCGGAACCGGGAGGCGATGTCGGCGGGGAGCACCGGTGTGCTGAGCGAGGACGCGTCGATGACGAGCGTCCGCTCGGTCTCGTGCAACTCGGCCTTGGCGCCGATGGCCCGGGCGAGCTCGACCGCGCGCCGCACGTCCTCGATGATCGGGACGTTCCGCAGGACCGTACGTCCCGTGGACGCCATCAGCGAGGCACCGATCATCGGCAGGACGGCGTTCTTGGCCCCCTGGATGAAAACGGTGCCTTGCAGCTGCCGGCCTCCGCGCACGCGGTAGCGAACCTCATGGCCCATGCTCATCTCCGCCTTACTCCTTCTCGGGTGCGGTCAACGGTGTCTACCGGATCAAGGTGTCACCGGATCAAGTGGGACTACGGCGGATCACAAGGGCCGAGCGCCGAACGGTGTCCCCCCTCTGCGCCAACGCGACCCAAGTAAACCATCGAGCCGGGTGTGAGGTGTCCGGCCCGCGCCACCTCGGCGCCGGTCTGCTCGCTTAGATACCCGGCCCATCGCAAAGGTTCGGCCTGGCGAGCAAATTCGGCCCCCGGACGTGCGGGTCCGCGCCCGCCGTTAGGGTGATCTTCATGGACGAGACGCCCGGCTGGGACGCCATCGACGCCGCGCTGCGCCCCCTTTACGGGGACGTCAAGCCCTACCATCTGGCGTCGGTGGTGAAGTGGTCGCTCGGCGGCCCCGATCCGCTCGACGGCATCAGCATCTACGCGCGGACCGAGCCGGTGCCGCACTGGCATCTCATCTCCTACGGCATGTCCGAGCTGTACGGCAAGCAGGAGACCAGCGACCCGGACGAGTCGGGCTGGGGCTTTGAGTTCACGTTCCGGGTCGTGCGTGACCCGGCCGAGGAGACGCCGCCGATCTGGGCGGCGAACCTGCTGCAGAACCTCGGCCGGTACGTGTTCCACTCGGGCAACTGGTTCGAGCCCGGCCACCACATGAGCGTCAACGGTCCGATCGCCGCCGAGCGCGAGGGCTCCGACATCCGCGCCGTCGCCTTCGTCCTGGACCCGGAGCTGGCGGAGATCTCGACACCGCACGGGCGCCTGAAGTTCCTCCAGGTCGTGGGTCTCGCGACAGAGGAGTACGAGGCGATCCGCCAATGGAACGCGGCATCCTTCATGGAGGCGCTCGCCCCGTATCTGCCGCTGTTCGTCACTGACGTCGACCGGGGCTCCCTGCTCGCCCGTCCGGAGCTGGCGCGCACCGTCCGGGAGGGCGTCGACCGGGACGGCTCGAACAGCGGCCTGCTGTACGTGACCACCGCGCACTGGACGCGCGGCGCCTACGGGACGACGCTGCGGCTCGGAGCGCTTCAGGCCCCGGCCGTCGCCGAATCCCTGCGCGGACGGCTGCCCTTCGGACGTGAGTTGCTCCTCCAGACCGACGAGACGCTGCTGACGTTCCGCCCGTCCGACGCGTTCGCGGTGGAGGAGCCCGAAGATGGTGTGCTGGTGGTGCACGTCCCGCCCGCCGCCCTGGACGACCTCGCCGACACGCTGCGCCCGACCGCGGGCAGCAGGCCCGTCCGCGCGTTCCCCGGCCTCACCGTCGAGATCGTCCCCACCGCCATGCGCGACCGCTACGGCAACGAGACCGGCGAGGTCGTCGGCTGAGGCCGGGGGGCATCGCTCACCCGAGACTCGCTCAGTCGAGCCCGTCGGTCAGGCGAGCCCGTCGGTCAGTCGAAGGTGCGGCCGGTGAGGCGTTCGTAGGCCTCGACGTACTTGGCGCGGGTGCGCTCGACGATCGCGGGTGGCAGGGACGGCGGCGCCTCGCCGGACGCGCGGTCCCAGCCTGACTCGGGGGACAGCAGCCAGTCGCGGACGAACTGCTTGTCGAACGACGGCTGCGCGTGGCCGGGCTCCCACGCGTCCGCCGGCCAGAAGCGGGAGGAGTCGGGTGTGAGGACCTCGTCGGCGAGGACGAGCTCGCCGTCCGGCGCCCAGCCCAGCTCGATCTTGGTGTCGGCGACGATGATGCCGCGCTCGCGGCCGAGCTCGGCGCCGCGCCGGTAGACCGCGAGGGTCGCGTCCCGGAGCCGGGCGGCGACGTCCGCACCGACGGCCTGCTCGACCTGCGCGAACGTCATCGCCTCGTCATGCTCGCCGACATCGGCCTTGGTCGTCGGGGTGAAGATCGGCTCGGGCAGCCGGGAGCCGTCCGCGAGGCCGGGCGGCAGCGGGATCCCGCAGACCGCCCCCGTCGCCCGGTAGTCGGTGAGACCGGAGCCGGTGAGGTACCCGCGCGCGACGCACTCGACCTTGACCATGTCGAGCCGGCGGGCGACGACGGACCGGCCGGCCCACTCCGCGGGCGCGCCCTCCGGCAGGTCCGTGGAGAGGACGTGGTTGGGCAGCAGGTCCGCGAGCCGCTCGAACCACCACAGCGAGAGCTGGGTGAGGACGCGGCCCTTGTCCGGGATGGGGGTGTCCAGGATGTAGTCGAACGCCGAGATCGTGTCGCGGGCCACCATGAGCAGCTCGCCACCGGGCAGCTCGTACAGATCCCGGACCTTGCCGCTGTGCAGGTGCTTCACGTGGCCTCCAGGATGTCGACGGGGTCGCCGAGCGCGAGCGGGCCCGGCGTGCGAGGGGTCCCGTTCTGCCCGAACATGATCCCCTGGTCGATGGTGCGGTAGGTCGCGAGGGTCCGCAGCGGCTCGCGGCCACGCTCGCCGGTGTCCTGGTCGGTGGTGGTGAGGACGCAGCGGCTGCACGCCTTGAGCAGCTCGATCACCGTCTCGCCGACCCGCAGCAGCCGGACGGAGTCCTCGGCGTACGCACCGAGCCCCTCGATGACGAGGTTCGGCCGGAACCGGTTCATCGGGAGCGGCTCGTCCAGCCGCCCGTTGAGGTCGGCGAGCGACTCGGCGGAGATGACCAGCAGCGGATACCGGTCGGCGAACATCAGCTCGTCGCCCTGGGACGTGGCCCGGCGGCCGGTGAAGCGCACCAGCCGGCAGTCGCGGTCCAGGAGGGCGGAGAACCAGGCGTCCGCCTCGTCACCCTGCCCGATGCCCTGGCAGTCGTGCCGGTGGATGATCACGTCCAGGACGGGGCCGTCGTCCACCACCTTGTGGACGAGCGGCGCCATACCCGGCGCGTTCACCGTCAGGACCGTGCCGTCGTACGACGGTCGCATCAACGCCATCGGCGCGAGCTCCCGCTGCGACAGGAACCGCCCCTCGGGTGTGACGAGCATGAACTCGCGGTCGTACCGCAGCCCCCGGGCGGTCAGCTCGGCGGAGGTCAGCGACGTGCCGCGGCCGCTCTTGAGCGGGTAGACGTTCAGCTCGGTCAGGGTCGCCGGCAAGGTCCCTCCAGCGGGGCTCGGATGCGCTCCACGGACCCCCCCATGGTCAGGCGAGGGCCGTCAGACGGTCGAAGACGGGGGTGAGGCGTTCGACGAAGCGTTCGGGCCGGCACACCGCGTCCAGGCGCGCCTCGTCCAGGGTGAGGCCGGCCTCGGCGGCGCGCTTGCGCAGCGTCTCGCGGAAGGGGACACCCGTCTCCCATGTCTCCATCGCAGCCCTCTGGACGAGCGGGTACGCCTCGTCGTCGCGCGACATGCCCGCCTCGACCAGCTCCAGCAGCACGGTCGAGGTGTAGATCAGCCCGCCGGTCGACTCCAGGTTGGCCTTCATCCGCGCCTCGTCCACCACCAGGCCGGACATCAGCCTGTTGGTCAGGTTCAGCATGTAGTCGAGCGCGACGGACGCGTCCGGCAGCGCGATCCGCTCGGTGGAGGAGTGCGAGATGTCGCGCTCGTGCCAGAGCGGGATGCCCTCCAGCACCGGGACGATCTGCGCGCGGACGATCCGGGCCATCCCGGCGAGCCGCTCGGAGATGATCGGGTTCTTCTTGTGCGGCATCGCCGACGAACCCTTCTGGCCCTTGCCGAACGGCTCCCACAACTCGCGGACCTCGGTGCGCTGGCCGTGCCGGACCTCCAGCGCCACCGCCTCGCACACCGTCGCCATGATCGCCAGAGCCGAGACCCACTCGCTGATGCCGTCGCGCATGACGACCTGCGTCGAGACGTCCGCGCTCTTCAGCCCGAGTTTGCGCGCGACATGCAGCTCGACGGCCGGGTCGATGTTGGAGTACGTCCCGACGGCGCCGGAGATCGCCATCACGCCGACGGCCTCGCGGGCGCGGCGGAGCCGGTCGCGGGAGCGCGCCATGGCGAACGCGAAGTCCGCGACGCGGTGGCCCCACACGTCCGGCTCGCCGTGGATGCCGTGCGTCCGGCCCACCCGCAGGGTCGCCCGGTGCGCCAGCGCGTGGTCGCGCAGCGTCGCGACGAGCGCGTCGGCCTTGGCGAGCAGGATGTCGGACGCCTCGACGAGCTGGAGCGCGAGCGCCGTGTCGAGCAGGTCGGACGAGGTCATGCCGAAATGGACGTACCGGGCCGCCTCACGCGGCTCGGTGTTGTCCGCCCACGCCGACAGGAAGGCGATCACGTCGTGCTGCGTGACCGCCTCGATCTCGTGCACCGCCTCCGGTGTCGGCGGCGGCGCCTTGCGGACCGGCTCGACCACCTCCGGCGGGATCGTGCCGGCCTCGGCGTGGGCCTCGACGACGAGGACCTCCACCTGGCACCACAGCTCGTATTTGTGCGCGTCGCTCCAGACGCGCCCCATCTCCGGAAGTGTGTACCGCTCAATCACCCGACGATTGTCCCAGGTCGGCCGACCGGAGTTCGGGCCGGGGCGGGATGCTTTACGAAGTCGCGTTCAAGGCGATGTCGGTGCGGTGATGGGCGCCCCGCAGACCGATCTTGGCGACGGCCTCGTAGGCGGCCTCGCGGGCGCCGGCCACGTCCGGCCCGGAGCCCACCACATCGAGGACGCGCCCCCCGCCCGCGACGAGGCGCCCCTCCGCGTCCCGTGCGGTGCCCGCGTGCAGGACGTAGGCGCCCTCGACCGCGTCCGCCTCGTCCAGGCCGGTGATCTCGTCGCCCTTGACCGGCGCGGACGGGTACCCCTCCGCGGCCACCACGACGGTGACGGCGGCCCCCGGACGCCACTCCGGCCGCAGATCGGGGTCGAGCCCGCCGATCGCGCAGGACTGAAGGAGCGTCCCGAGCGGCGTGGCGAGCCTGTCCAGGATGACCTGGACCTCCGGGTCACCGAACCGGGCGTTGAACTCGATCACCCGGACGCCCCGGGACGTCAGCGCCAGCCCCGCGTACAGCACGCCGACGTACGGGGTCTCGCGGCGGCGCAGCTCGTCCACGACGGGCTGCACGACCGTGGACATGATCTCGTCCACGAGGCCGGGCGGCGCCCAGAGCAGCGGCGTGTAGGCGCCCATCCCGCCCGTGTTGGGGCCCTCGCCGCCGTCGTAGGCCCGTTTGAAGTCCTGCGCGGGCAGCAGCGGTACGGCGTGCTGCCCGTCGCACAGCGCGAACAGCGACACCTCCGGACCGTCCAGGAACTCCTCGATGACGACCCGCTCGCAGGCCGCGGCATGCGCGGCCGCGGCGGCGCGGTCCTCGGTCACCACGACGCCCTTCCCCGCCGCGAGCCCGTCGTCCTTCACCACATAGGGCGGGCCGAACGCCTCCAGCGCCGCCTCTGCCTGCGCGGTCGTCTCGCACACGTGCGCCGCCGCCGTCGGCACCCCCGCCGCCGCCATGATCTCCTTGGCGAACGCCTTAGAACCCTCGATGCGCGCGGCGGCGCGATCGGGCCCGAAACACGGGATCCCGACGGCGCGGACGGCGTCACCGACCCCCGCCACGAGCACCGCCTCCGGGCCCACCACGACCAACTCGATCCCGAGCCGTCCTGCCAGCTCGGTCACGGCGGTGGGATCGGTGGGATCGAGCTGGTGGTTGTCCGCGATCTCGGCCGTGCCCGGATTGCCCGGGGCGCAGTGGAGGGCGGTGACGGCAGGGTCACGATGCAGGGCGCGGGCGAGCGCGTGCTCGCGGCCACCCGATCCAAGGACGAGTACTCGCACGTCACGCGAGCTTAGTGCGCCCCGCTCCCGAAACGTCCCGCGGACGGCCTCCGGTGACGATGAGGCGGCCGTCACACATGCCCCAGGTGAACCTTCCCGAGGGCGGCGGCGTCTTAAATGTCGGCTGGTAAGCTGCGACGGGCTTGACGCCCCGCTGTCGAGGCGCGTGAAAGGAGGTGGTCGGGATGATTCCTGGTGATCCTTGCAGTTCGCCGGAGAACCCTCATAGTCCGGACAGGACTGTCCATCCGTCCGCCTCCATGCGTCCGGCCGTCGCCTCCGCGCGCTCCCTTCGCTGACAAGCAGGGTCGAGCGCGCGATACGTGCGTGGCCGGAGGGTTAGGAGCACCTCATGGCCATGACACGAGTTCGTCCCAGCCGCGCGTTGTTCAAGACGCGCGGCCGCCCCACCGGAGTGCCGGTACAGAGCCGCGACTCCGCCGTCATCGACTGGGCCGCCTACATCGACGGCCACCGCGTCTCCACGGCCACCGTCGGCGACGCCGTCCGCCTCATCCGGGACGGCAGGCTCACCGCCGACGGCGACTCCGCCGGCTTCGTCTGGGTCGGCCTGCACGAGCCGTCCGCGACCGAGCTCACCGAGCTGGCCGAGGTCTTCGGCCTCCACCCGCTCGCCGTCGAGGACGCCATCCACGCCCACCAGCGCCCCAAGCTCGAACGCTACGACGACGTCCACTTTGTCGTCATGAAGACCGTCGGCTACGTCGCCAGCGGCTCCGGCGGCGCCGAGGTCGTCGAGACCGGCGAGATCATGATCTTCTGTGGCCCGGACTTCGTCGTCACCGTCCGGCACGGCGCCCACGGCGAGCTCGGCTCCGTCCGCGAACACCTCGAAGACGACCCCGCCCGGCTCGCGAAGGGCCCCGCGGCCGTCCTGCACGCCGTCGCCGACCGCGTGGTCGACGGCTACGTCTGCGTGGCCGACGCCGTCCAGGAGGACATCGACGAGGTGGAGGAGGCCGTCTTCTCTCCCGAACGCACCGACGAATCGCGCCGCATCTACCGCCTCAAGCGCGAGGTCATCCAGCTCAAGCGCGCCGTCGGCCCCCTCGCGGGCCCCCTGCGCAACCTCTCGGGCCGCCGCTTCGTCCCCACCGAGATCAAGGAATACCTGCGCGACGTCGAAGACCACCTCACCCGCGTTCGCGAGCAGGTCGAGTCCTACGACGAGCTCCTCAACCCGATCCTGCAAGCCCACATGACCCAGGTGACCGTCGCCGACAACCAGGACATGCGCAGGATCTCCGCCTGGGGTGCCCTCTTCATGGTCCCCACCGCCATCGCCGGCGTCTACGGCATGAACTTCGACTTCATGCCCGAAACCGAATGGCGCTACGGCTATCCCATGATCCTCGGTTTCATCGCCCTGGCCTGCTTCTCCCTCTACCGAGGCTTCCGCCGCAACGGCTGGTTGTAGTTCTTGGGGGAGCACCCAGCCCCCCGGCTGCTCGCCCTCCTCCTCACTCGCAGAGCTCGCTCCGCGTGCCTGTCCCGTAACCCTCGGGAACGGGAGACGACGGCTGGGTCAGCGTTGTAGCCACTCGTCGAGGAGCGTGGCCTCAGCCTTGCTGAGAGTCCCCACGAGGACCTGGCAGAGGCCGCGGCCCTCGACCTGTCCGAAGACGCCCGCCCTCGACGGGATCACGCCACCGCTGACGGCTCCCTACACGCTGGACTTCGGCGACGTGGCGGAAATCCTCAGCCGCATCACTGGCCGGACCAACCCCACGCTGGAAGTCACCATCGGCCACCCCACAACTACCGTCCACCAGGTCTTGGGGGCCACCTTGCGCCCCCGGTAGTCCGCTCTAGGACTCGCTGTCCTGCCCGTTGCGGGCATGTGAGGCGCCGGACCTCGGGAACCTCGCATCAGTGGCCTTGCGCCACGACTCCGCGATGTTCAGTCCACCGCCGGCCGGCGGCCACCATAGCCTCAAGCCACGACTCGTTGGGATACCGGTCCGCCCGCCGTCGGTACATGCGCAGATTCGCGGCAGCGAACGCATCGATCGCGCGAGGGTCGGCATCTGCCCACGCCACGCATCCGGCGGCCAGCGTCTCGGCCGCCAAGGCAGTGTGCCCGGCGGCGATAAGTTGGAAGACGAGCAGGGCCGCGTCGATAAAGGCCGCACCGCGTGTCGGCCAAGACCAGTCCACCACCCACGTCCGTCCGGCCCCAATGATCAGGTTGGACTGGTTGATGTCGGTGTGCAGGAGGCTGTCGCCCTGGAACATGGCGGCTTCAGCATTGCCGGCGGTGAACCGATCCCATCGTGTTTCGGGCCAGTCTCGGGCCACCTCGGGCAGAGGCAGGCCTCCGATCCGGTTCAGGAGGTCGATCACCGCAGGCAGGTCCCGCGAGTCTGGGGTGAAGTCCGCCGGCCGCCCCTCGATCACTTCGAACCCGATCGCCAGCCACGCCTCGTCCTCGACCCGCCACAACACCGTTGGGGAGAGGGGGACGACGTGCGGATTGATCGACTCTTCCCGGATCAGGGAGTCACGCCGCCCACCGGGCCGGTTTCGGAACGCCTTGACGAAGAACGGCCCTTTTTCGCACTCGACCAACGCAGTGACGTCGGAGCTGTTTCCGGCCTCGGATGGGCGAATGTTGGTCACTTCGCCTGTTTGCTGTTGGAGTAACGCGACGAATTCAGGTCCGGGAAGCCGCACAGAACTACCTCAATTCCTTGGGCTGCACCCACTACCCGGGAAACCCGGGGTGCATTCGTCGTCCTCGTCCGGCCCGCCGGTCATCGCCTGAATGATGGCCTTCGCGTGTGACATGGTGACACCGCCGAGGATATCGGCGAGGGACTCCTCCTGGACCTTGCCCACGCCCATCCATCCCGACATGACGCAGGGGGACACGGTGCCGTCCGGGCCGATCGCTGCGCGCCCGAAGCCACATCCCCCGCAGAGACGGGCGGGATCGGGCTCTTGATCGGCGGCGGCCCGTCCGAAGGGCCGGGTGCTGTCCACACGGATGTCGCGAACGCCGAGAACCTCCAGATCCCGACGTGCCGCGTCAATGCGCTGTGCATCCCTGGTGGCGATGATTCCCACACGGAGCGGGATGCCCAGCTTGACCGACTTGATGATGTTCTCGCGTGTCCGTTGGTGGCTCGGTCGCCCGGTGACGGTTTTGTGTTCGTCGGGCTGATCTGAGTAGTACGAGGTGCGCAGTGAGACACCGTCGCGCTGGAACAGTTCCCACCACACTCCAGGGACGCTGACCAGATTGGTGAACACTTCGGCCCGCAGGCCCAGGGAGAGTGCGTACTCCACTAGTTCGACGGCATGCGGGTGCAAGGTCGGTTCTCCGCCGATGAACTGGACGCCGCCCACTCCGCAGCATGTGGCCTGATCGAGGACACTGATCCAATCGTCCCGCGTCATGGTGCCGTGCGTGCCCTCCGGTCCCGATGAGTTATAGCAGTGACCGCATTGGAGTTGGCACTTTCGGGTCAGATCAAGCCAGAGGAAACGAGTGGCCGCCCGCTCGCTGATCTCCGTCGCTGTGATCAATGCGTGGTCTCCTTATTCTGATCACAGTTTCTGTGGCACTAATCGACGCTACGGCTTGAGTGGCCAGGTGCATAGGCGTGTGAGCATGGTGTTCCTGTGAAGTGATGTATTTGCTGTCCAAGAATGTGGAATTTTCGCTACAAAGCGACCATTGTGCTTGGTTGTCTCAGCTCCGGACAGGAGGGGATGTCGTGTCGGGGTTGGACGTGACGCCGTGCTTGCTGCGGGACGCGCATATGCGGCGTCCTGGCGGCGGGCCCCGCAGATCGCGTGTGCGCGCAGTTCCGGACATGCCTGGCGTGCGAAACCTCGGACCGCACGGAATTCGGCTGACTATCGGCTAGTGCGCGGCTTTGTTCGCGGGGTGGGGGCGCGGTCGGGGTAGTCGGTGACCAGGGCGTCCACGCCGTATTTGGTCAGGCGGGACATGTCCTCGGGGTCGTTGACCGTCCAGGCGACCACCGGGAGGGCCAGGGCGTGGGCGTCCTCGACCAGGCCCGGGGTGATCAGGGTGTGGTCGGGGGACAGGGCTGTCGCTCCCGCTGCCACGGCGGCGGCTATCGGGTCGGCGGGGTCCTGGCCGGCCAGCCAGGGGGTGCCGGGAGCGAGGGTCTTACGCTCGATCAGCGCTACTCGGCCGACCATGGGGTGGTGGCGGCGGGCCTCGGTCAGGACGCGCCAGTCGAAGGCCAGGAGGCGGCTGCGCAGGGTCAGACCGGCGGATTCCAGGACGGCTGCGACGGCCGAGGTGAAACGGGCGACGTCCTCGTCGGGCCAGGTGGGGTCGGTTTTCAGCTCGACGGCGAGCCGGACGTCGGACGGGGCGAGGAGGGCGCAGGCCTCGGCGAGCGTGGGGATCGGGGTGCCGGGCATGGGGAATTGCGTCGCCGTGAAGGCGTCGTCGGAATGCCGGACGCCGGCGTCCAGGGTCTTCAGCTGCGCCAGCGTCAGGTCCCTGATCGGCTTGCCGACGTAGGGGAACGCGGGGTCGCCCGAGTGGACTGGGGCCGTGTCGGTGAGGGTCACCGGGGAGAGGAGCTGGTCGTGGCAGAGGACGACCACACCGTCGGCGGTGATGCCCACGTCCAGCTCGATGGCGTCCACGCCCAGTTCCAGGGCGTGGACGAAGCCGGGCAGGGTGTTCTCCGGGCGGAGGCCACGCGCGCCGCGGTGACCGTGGACCTCAGGGGCGGACACGGCACCGCACGTTACCTCTCGTGGCCGAACGTCCGGTGGATGAAGGGTGAAAACGCCTGGTCAGGTGGCGGATACGCGCGCTTGGAGCAGGCAGAACTCGTTGCCCTCTGGGTCGGCGAGGACATGCCAGGGTTCTTCGCCTGTCTGGCCGATGTCGGCGAACCGTGCTCCCGCGGCCAGGAGGCGTTCGAGCTCGGTGTCCTGGTCGCGGTCGGTCGCGTTGATATCGAAGTGCAGGGGCAACTTGCCGTTCTTCGGCTCGTGTGCCTTGCTCAACACCAGGGTGAGCTGGAGACCGCCGGTTCCTGGTGGGGGACCGATCTCGATGTCCTCGCCATCTCGCAGCAGGATCACGAAGCCCAGCACCTCGCACCAGAATGCGGCGAGGCGCTCCGGGTCACGACAGTCCAGCACGAGTTCGGTGATGCGGCTTGCCACGGCCTCTCCCTATGATCGTGAGACTTGGCGCGCGGCGCTAGATGAGGGGGCGCAGCGAGAGTGTCTGGTCGCGGCCGGGGCCGACGCCGATCGCGGAGATCTGCGCGCCGGACATCTCCTCCAGCGCCCGGACGTACGCCTGCGCGTTCTTCGGCAGGTCGTCGAACGTCTTGGCGCTGGTGATGTCCTCCTGCCAGCCGTCCAGGTACTCCAGGATGGGCTTGGCGTGGTGGAACTCGGTCTGCGTGGTCGGCAGTTCCTCGACCCGGTGCCCGTCGATCTCGTAGGCGACGCAGACGGGGACGCGCTCCAGGCCGGACAGGACGTCCAGTTTGGTGAGGAAGTAGTCGGTGATGCCGTTCACCCGGGTGGCGTAGCGGGCGATGACGGCGTCGAACCAGCCGCAGCGGCGGTCGCGGCCGGTGGTCACGCCGTACTCGCCGCCGGTCGTGCGCAGGAACTCGCCCCACTCGTCGAGCAGTTCGGTGGGGAACGGGCCGGAGCCGACGCGGGTCGTGTACGCCTTCAGGATGCCGATCACGCGGGTGATCCTGGTGGGGCCGATACCGGAGCCCGCGCAGGCGCCGCCGGCGGTGGGGCTGGAGGAGGTCACGAACGGGTAGGTGCCGTGGTCGATGTCCAGGAGGGTGCCCTGGGCGCCCTCCAGCAGGATGACCTTGTCGTCCTCCAGTGCCTGGTTCAGGACGAGCGTGGTGTCGGCGACGAACGGCTTGAGGCGCTCGCCGTAGGCCAGGTACTCCTGGACGATCGGGCCGGTCTCGATGCGGCGCCGGTTGTAGACCTTCGTCAGGACCTGGTTCTTCTCGCGCAGCGACAGGTCGAGCTTCTGGGTGAGGATGTTCGGGTCGAACAGGTCCTGGACCCGGACGCCCATCCGGTTGATCTTGTCGGCGTAGGCGGGGCCGATGCCGCGGCCGGTCGTCCCGATCCGGGCCTTGCCCAGGTACCGTTCGGTGACCTTGTCCAGGGCCCGGTGGTGGGGCATGATCAGGTGCGCGTTCGCCGAGATCAGCAGGCGTTCGCAGCCGATCCCGCGGTCCCGCAGGCCGTCGATCTCCTGGAGCAGTACGGCCGGGTCGATCACCACGCCGTTGCCGATCACCGGGACGACGTCGGGTGACAGGACCCCGGACGGCAGCAGGTGCAGTGCGTAGCTCTTCTCGCCGATGACCACGGTGTGGCCGGCGTTGTTGCCACCTTGGTAGCGGACGACGTAGTCGACGCTCCCGCCCAGCAGGTCGGTGGCCTTGCCCTTGCCCTCATCTCCCCATTGGGCTCCGACAAGAACGATGGCCGGCATGCGGCTGTTTCCTTCCCACGACGAAGGCCCCTGGTCGCTGCAAGAGCGAAGGGGCCTCTTGCGATCAAATCGTACCCGTACCGGGCCGACAAGGAAACCGGAGCGGTGCTCACCCGCTGGTCACGGCCGCGTGGCGCGGTGCGGCCAGTAGTTCTCGGCGAAGAGCCTGGCCACCAGCTCGCCTCGGCTGGACACGCGTGTCTTGGCGAACACCGTCTTGACGTGGTCGCGGACGGTGTGCGGCGAGATCATCAGCGCGGCGGCGATGCCGCCGGTGGACAGCCCGCGCGCGATGAGCTGGGTGATCTCCAGCTCCCGGGCGGAGAGCCCGTAGGTCTCGGCGATGATCGGCGCCATGTCGGAGCTGGCGGCGGGCTGGACGATCACCGCGACGTGGCCGCCGGAGGGGCCGTCCAGGCAGGACGCGTGGCAGACGAGCCACTGGCCTTCGCGGGTGCGGATCCGCACGCGGGCGGCCCCGCGGTCGTGTCCGGCGGCGACGGCGCGCGCCTGGGCGGCGGTGCCGGCGAGCCAGATCGGCAGCGGCGGACCGAGCGGAGAGGGGGCGGACGGCCCGTCCGGCAGCAGCGCGAGGTAGTGGCGCGCCTCGTCGTTCATCGAGATCGGCGTGCCGGACGGGTCGAAAAGGATCAGGCCCGGATCCTGCCCCTGTACGGATCCGGGAGCACTGACGGGGCGGGTGAGCTCGCGCAGCCGCGCGGCCAGGGGTGCGGACAGGCTCGCGACGAGGGAGACCTCGTCCGGCCCGAACGGCCCCCGTCCTTCGTCGCGGAACAGGCTGACCACGCCCCACGGACGTCCACCCACGCGCAGGACGGCGCGCAGCTCGTCCCCCACTCCCCGGCGCGCGAGGAGCTTGCGGTACTGGGCGCTGCGCGCGGGCAGGTCGTCGGTGCTCGCGCGCAGCCCGGCGGCGGGGACGGCGGCGCGCGCCAGCTCGCGGTAGGGGATGACGCTCTCCTCCAGCAGCGCGCATTCCCAGTAGGCGAAGCATTCCTCGCCCCGTCCGAGGTTCTCCACCCGCATCGGCGCGGTGACGAGTCCCGTGTCCGGGTCGGTCGCGGACCAGGCCGCCGCCTGGTACCCCACCAGGCGGCGCAGCCGCGCGGACGTGCCTCTGAAGAGGTCGGAGGCGTCGTGTGCGTGCTTCGCCCGGTCGAGGATCGTTCGCCGTTCCCGCTGGTCGATCACCCGTCCAGGCTGCCTCGCGTCCGGCGCGGCCTGACCCCCTCACATGGGGGATTCCGGGCTGGGAGAACCCCGCGCCGAAGGGATGGGACGCGCGTGGGCGGCCGACGACGCTGACGCCATGAACATTGCGATCATCGGGGCCGGTGCCGCCGCCGTCGGGCTGCTGGACGCACTGGACCCCGCCCTTGTGGAGACCGTCACCGTGTTCGACCCCGCGCCGCTGCCGTGGCGTGGTCGCCCGTACCGGCCCGACCTGGCGTCCGTCCTCGTCAACGCCCCTCCGGAGATCATGTCGATCCGGGCCGGTGACCGGGACCATTACGCGGGTTGGCTCGACGAGAATGTTCCGGGCGCCTACCTCGACGAACGGCTCGGACGGCCCGTCCCACCCCGCGCCGTCTACGGGGAGTACCTGGCGGAGACAGCGGAGACGGCCCTCGCCCGTTTCCCCGCCGCGAGGCTGGTTCAGGAGGCCGTCACCGGGATCTCGCTGGGCGAGCGGCCGGTGGTGGAGACCGCAGGCGCCCGCTACACAGCCGACCAGGTCGTCCTCTGCGTGGGCGGCGGCACTCCCCGCGACCTCTACGGCCTGACGGGCGTTCCCGGCTTCGTGGCCGATCCGTACCCGCTGGAACAGACCCTCGCGACGATCCCGTCCGGCCAGGACGTGATCGTTCTCGGCAGCGGCCTGACCGCCGTCGACATCGTCGTCTCGCTCGCCGCGCGCGGGCACACCGGAAGGATCAGCCTGGCGTCGCGCAGCGGTGCGCTTCCGTACGTCTGGCAACGCCCGGTCGAGACGGAGATCAAACACCTGACGGCCGACCGGCTGCGGGGCCCGGTCACGCTCGGCACCCTGTCCGACCTGATCCGCCGGGAACTGGCGGAACACCACGAGGACTGGGACGACCTGGCCGCCGCCATCGCCATGCCGCCGGACCCCGTGACGGCCCTGCGCGAACAACTCGCCCTGGTGGACGCGCCGCTGCGGGGCCGCCGGATCCTTCAGGAGACGGCGCACACGCTGGGCCCCGCCGTCTGGCGGCTCCTTCCCGAACCCGACCGGCGGCGGCTGCGCGAGGACCATTTCCGGACGATCACGGGCCTGGCCTCGCCCATGATCCCGGGGAACGCCGCCGTCCTGCTGGAACTGCTGGACGCCGGCGCCCTGGAACTGCTCTCCGGAATGACCGGGATCGAGGCCGGTTTCCGCCTCGGCCACGCCACCGGGACCCGCGCCGCCGACGTCGTGATCAACGCCGTCAACCCGCCGCCGCACGCGATCCCCCAGCGCGCCGAGCCGCTCGTCACGTCCCTGCTCGCGCAGGGCGCGTCCCGGCACCTCGACGGCGGTCTCACCGTCGACACCGGGCATCTCGTCGTCGCCGGACGCGCTGACCCGCGCCTGCACGTGGTGGGTGACCTCGCCGGCGGCGGTCCCTTCATCACTTCGGGCATTGCCGGCGTGGCCGCCCAGGCCCACCGGACGGCGCGCTCCATCCAAGACCGGTCGGGGGATGAGTCCCCTGACCGGTCTCGGATGAGCGTGGCACTGCGCGACGCCTGAGGTCGGCTCAGGTCAGGCGCCGAGCTCGTCGGCCGCCGCGGGGCTGCTGTCGCGCAGGAAGGACGTGCCCCTGCCGGCGTCGGGCGCCGGGCCGCCTGCCGGGCCCGGCGCCGTGGCCAGGGAACGGCTGCCGGAGCGGGTGAACAGGCAGAACGCGACGGTGACGGCGCTGACCGCGGCCAGGAACGTCCAGGCGGCGGCGTATCCGGGGCCGTCCACGATGTGCCCGAACGCCCAGGGCAGGACGAACCCGCCGACGGCCGAAATGGTGAGCATGAGCCCGATGGCGGTGCCGATGTTCTCCGGCGCGAGACCCTTCATGCCGCCCGGGACGGTCTGCCAGACCGCGAAGACGAAGTTGAACATGAACCCGACACCGAACGCGGGGATCCAGAACGTGTGCGGGCCGGACAGCGGGATGCAGGCCAGCGCCACCGCCTCCAGGACGGCGCCGGCGGCGAACAGGGTCCGCGGGCTCAGGTAGCGGTCGGCGAGCCAGCCCGCGGCGATGCTGCCGGGGACGCCGGCGATGCCGATGAGGAAGGCGGCCGCGCCCACCTGGTCGCCGGGAATGTGCCGGTCGTCGCCGTAGCCCGAGATCAGCTGGGAGGCGCCGAGGTAGGAGCCGTACGCGCCGAAGAACGCCAGGCCGTACAGCCAGATGTCCTTGTTGAACAGGGCCTGCTGGAGGCCGGCGCGGGTCAGGTGGGCGCCGGCGAGGGGACCGGCGTCGCGCGGCACCCGGAAGAACAGCGCGCTGACCGCGGCGACCACGAGGCACAGCACGCCGCCGATGACGATCGACGTCCGCCAGGAGGTGGCGTCGGTGAGGTCGGCGAAGGCGTACAGGCCGAGCGCGGTGCCGACGCTGAAGGCGGCCGAGGAGATGCCGAGCGCGAGGGCGTGCTGGTGGTCGCGGAACCAGATGCTGACAGCGGCGATGCCGACCGCGGCGAAGACGGACGCGCCGACGCCCGCGACGGCGCGCCACAGCACCAGTTGCGCGAAGGACGTCGACGTCGCCGACAGCAGCGATCCCGCCGCCTCGATCGCGAGACCGAGCGCGAGCGTCCGGCGCAGGCCCCACTTGGTGGCGAGCAGGCCGCCGGGGATGTGCAGGATGCCGTACGCGGCGACGAACACCGAGATGAGGAACGCCACGTCCGGGATCGGCTTGTCGAACTCCTTCCCGATCGCGGGGAAGCCGGTGGAGATGTCGAACCAGTTGATGGTCATGGCGATGAATCCGGCGGAGACGATCGCGAGCATGACCCATCGGGTGGCCGGCGGGTCGTTTTCGGGCATGGTGGGACCTGGGTCGCGCATGGTGGGCTCCTTGCGGGGACGGAACGGCAGGTGAGCGGTTGGGAAGCCTGAGGCCGGCCGGCTCCGTCAGGACGTCCGCGTAAGGGGAGCGGTGGAGTGCAGGAACACCTCGGCGTCGTCCCGGTCCGGGACCGCCTGCGTCCTCACCGGCGGTGGGTGTCCGCCATGCGGTGCGGTGTCCTGCAAAGAGGATGACGTGGTCAGCCCTGGACGAGGTGACCGCGGATCTCGGCGGCGACCTTGTCGGGGACGTCGAGGGTCGGGAAGTGCGTCGGGCCGCCGAGCACGTGGTAGTCGAACCACGGGTGCCCGGCGCGGAACTCGATCTGCGCGCGCTCGTACTCGGGGTCGGTGGGCTGGGAGAACAGGTGCTTGACCGGACGGGGTTCGGTGAGGCCGGCCATCCGCTGGAGCGGGGAGCCGAACTCGGCGTAGGCGCCCGCGATGACCCGGCAGGAGCGGGCCCACATCTCGAACCCGAACCCGGACATCTCCTCGTCCAGGTGGCGCCGCACACGCTCGTGGTCCCGGCCGTTCAGCCACACCTCGTACAGGTTCCGCCTGCCCTCGATCCAGCGGGCCGGGTCCTGGATGGCGGCGAGCCCGGCGGCGAACTCCGGAGCCGGGGGAGTCATCAACCAGTCGGCGACGAGGATCCGCGGCACGCGCGCGGTGCCGACACGCTCGGCGATCTCCAGGAGCGCCCAGCCTCCGTGCGAGTGGGACAGCGGGAGGAAACGGTCGACGCCGAGGGCGTCCAGGACGGCGATGGTGTCGGCGGCCTGCTCGCGGTAGCCGAAGTCGGCGACCGGGGTGCGGTCCTCGCCGTGCCCGCGCCAGTCGACGCACAGAACGCGCAGATCGTCGCTCAGGAACGGAACGAGTTGGTCGAAGAGCCGATGGTCGTGGCACCAGCCGCTCAGGAGCACGACGGTGGGCGCCCCCCGCGGCCCCTGGTCCTGGTAGCTGATCGGGTTGCCGTCGATCCAGAGGGTCTTCAGGTCGGTGTGGGTCATGCCTTCCTCTCAGTGGCCGCCGGCGAACCGGCCCGCGCCGGTCGGGACCGTCAGTGCCGCCCGCAGCCGGGACGCGCCGAGACGCGGCAGGTACCTGCTGCCCTTCAGCAGGGACGCGCGGGCGGCGTCGGGAACGTAGTTGAGCCGGCCGAGCCGGTGGGACCAGCGCTGGGTGTGCTCGACCGTCGGCCGTTCGGCGTACTCCCAGTCGCGGAGCAACTGGTCGACGGGGGCGGCGGAGCCGCTGAGGGCGTCGGCCAGGCCGAGGGCGCTCATCATCGCGCAGCCGCCGCCCTGCCCGAGGTAGGGCGGCTGCGCGTGCGCGGCGTCGCCGAGGAACGCCAGCCTGCCCATGGACCAGCGGGTGAGGGTGAGGAACTGGAAGGTGTCCCAGCGCCCCGGGAGCCCGGCGCATGCGCTCAGCAGGGTCTCCAGATGGGGGAACGAGCGGATCCACGCCGCGGTGTCGACCGGTATGCGGCTCGCCGCCCGGTCCCGCTCGTCGGCGACGAGGGCGACGTACAGGCTGCTCTCGCTGCTGGGCGTGTACAGGACGCGGCGCCGTCCACTGAAGTACTCGATGTACTTGCCCTGATCCTGTTCAGCCACGAACCCGGACGAGCGAGGCACCGTGAGCCGCGTCGCGCCCTGCCTCGCCTGGGCGCGGTGGGCCACGATGTCGTACTGGCCGCGGATCCGGGAGTTCACCCCGTCCGCGGCGAGCACGACGTCGGCGCGGGACGCCTCACCGGAACGCGTGATGACGCGGCCGTCGGGGCTCGCCTCGACGACCTCCGAGCCGGTGCGGATGTCCACCCCGGCCTTCTCGGCGCCGCCGATGAGCGTGCTGATCAGGTGATCCCGCATGATGGTGAGCACGCGCGCCTGGCCGGGCCCGTTGATGGGCACCTCCTCGACGACGCGGTCGCGGTGGTCGCGGGTCTCCAGCACCGGGCCGACGTGCGCGTTGAACGCGGCCTCCTCGTACAGGCCCAATGCCTCCAGCGTGGCCAGGCCGTTGCCCCACACGTAGATGCCGGCGCCGATCGCGCGGATCTCGGTGTCGCGCTCGTGCAGGCGCACCGACCAGCCACGCTGAGCCAGCGCGGTCGCGGCGGTGAGCCCGGCCAGCCCGGCCCCGATCACTTCCGCGGTCTTCCTCGGCTGCACGGTCGTTTCCTCCCGGTCGGGTGATGCGGCATCAGGTGTGGTGTGATGCAGACCATCTTGTGACCAGGGCTCATACCTGACTAATGCTTCTTTCGCAGAAGGGCATAACGAGACGGCTATACGTCTCGTTATGCCCTTCAGCCACTTCGACCCAGATCGCCGATCCTGACCGGCTTCTGCGCGCTAGAAGACTCGCCGACGCTCCAGAGCGGGATCGGACCTCAGGCGCCGAGCTCGTCGGCCGCCGTGGCGCTGCTGTCGCGCAGGAACGTCTTGCACCGCTCGGCCTCGTCGTCCTCGCCGATCGCGGCGGCGGCCCGGCCGAGGGCGTGCAGGGCCCGCAGGAAGCCCCGGTTCGGCTCGTGCTCCCACGGTACGGGCCCCTGCCCCCTCCAACCGGCCCGGCGCAGCTGGTCGAGGCCCCGGTGGTAGCCGGTGCGCGCGAACGCGTAGGAGTCGATGACACCGCCCCTGGCGAAGGCACGGTCGGCCAGCTCGGCCCACGCCCCCGGGTGATCCGGGTGACGCGCGGCCACCTCGAACGGGTCCACGCCGTTCGCCAGGGCCTCGCGGGCCTCTGCGTTGTCCGGCAGTTCGGTCGGAGGCAGGCCGCCGAGCAGGTTCTGGGTCATGCGGGTCATCGTAAGTCGACGTGGCCCGTCCGCATCAACCCGGGTGGCATGCGTGGTCACGGCATGGGCAGCGGCAACCGGAACCGCGTGGCGCCCTCCGCGGTCCGGGACGTCGCCGTGGGCCACGCGTCGCGGACGGCGAGAACCACCTCCCGGTTGGTCTGGATGACGTCCGCGCGGAACTCGGTGATCCCCCGCCGTCCGGCCAGCCCGGCGAGGTCGGCCACCAGCCGCCCCCCGATTCCGCACCGCTGCCAGGGATCGGCGACCAGCACGGCGATCTCCGCCCGCCACGTCGATTGATCGTCCCGGACGTACTCGGCGATCCCGATGATCTCGCCCGCCAGCAACGCGACCATGGCCTCCCGGTCCCAGTGGTCGAGCCGGTCCATCGCCCGGACGTAGTGATCGGGGATGCGCGGCGTCCCCGAGAAGAACCGCAGATAGAGGCTGTTCCTGGACAGATGCCTCGACATTCGCCGCAGCCGCTCCCGGTCCCCCACCCCGTACGGCCGGACCCGCACGTCCTCCAGGGTGGGCACCCCAGGCCACCCAGAAACCGGCGAAACGACCCGAGCAGCCCCGCGAACATCGAGTTGCGTCATGCAACCCATTGCACCGCACAAAGTTGCGTGAAGCAACTGGAGTTTCATGCCTGGCAGGCTTGGGGGCCACACCTGCCGTGCTGGCTGGGGTCAGAGTCCTGGGCCGGGGCGGGGTTCTACGTCGCTGGGGCCTAGGTGTGCGTCGCAGGTGTCGCAGGTGAAGCGGGGGGTGAGGATGCCGGGGCAGCCCTGGTGGCCTATGAGCAGGGGTGGGCCGTCGGGGGCGTAGTGGCGGTCCCCCCACATCAGGAGGGTCATCATGGCGGGCCACAGTTCGACGCCCTTGCGGGTGAGGCGGTATTCGAAGCGTTCGGGGCGGTCCTGGTAGGGGACGCGGCGCATGATGCCCTCGTCGCACAGGCGGGAGAGGCGTTCGGTCAGGACGTTGCGGGCCACGCCCAGGGCGTCCTGGAAGTCGTCGAAGCGCCGGATGCCCTCGAAGGCGCTGCGGATCACGAGCAGGGTCCAGCGGTCGCCCACGACCTCCAGGGAGCGGGCGATCGAGCAGTTCTGTGACTCGTACGTGCGGGGCAGTGCCACGCCTTCGAGGTTACCGGAGTCCTGTCATGAAACGCGGGGCCCGAACCGCAGGTCCGGGCCCCGCGGGGTCACTTCAGCCTCTTGCCGGCCGACAGCAGGTGCTCGCTGGCCTCGGTGACGCGCGCCGCCATCGCGGCCTCGGCGGCCTTGCCCCAGGAGCGCGGGTCGTACTGCTTCTTGTTGCCGACCTCGCCGTCGACCTTCAGCACCCCGTCGTAGTTACGGAACATGTGGTCGGCGATCGGACGGGTGAACGCGTACTGGGTGTCGGTGTCGACGTTCATCTTGATCACGCCGTAGGAGACGGCCTCCCGGATCTCTTCCAGGCTGGAGCCGGAGCCGCCGTGGAACACCAGGTCGAACGGCTTCTCCTTGCCGTACTTGGAGCCGACCGCGTCCTGGATCTCCTTCAGGACCTCCGGGCGGAGCTTGACGGAACCGGGCTTGTAGACGCCGTGGACGTTCCCGAACGTCGCGGCGAGGATGTAGCGGCCCTTCTCGCCGACGCCGACGGCCTCGGCGGTGGCGATGGCGTCGCCGGGCGTGGTGTAGAGCTTCTCGTTGATCTCGTTGGCGACGCCGTCCTCCTCGCCGCCGACGACGCCGATCTCCATCTCCATGATGATGCGGGCCTTGGCGCACTCTTCAAGGAGGCCCGTGGCGATCTGCAGGTTCTCCTCCAGCGGCACGGCGGAGCCGTCCCACATGTGGGACTGGAACAGGGGCTCCTCGCCGCGCGCCACCCGCTCCTGGGAAATCTTGATCAGCGGGCGCATGAAGCCGTCGAGCTTGTCCTTGGGACAGTGGTCGGTGTGCAGGGCGATGTTCACCGGGTACTTGGCGGCGACGACGCGGGCGTACTCGGCCAGCGCGGTGGAGCCGGTGACCATGTCCTTCACCGTGGAGCCGGAAAGGTACTCGGCGCCTCCGGTGGACACCTGGACTATCCCGTCGCTCTCCGCCTCGGCGAAGCCGCGCAGCGCGGCGTTCAGCGTCTGGCTGGACGTCACGTTGATGGCGGGATAGGCGAAGCCGTCCTGCTTCGCTCGGTCGAGCATCTCCGCGTAGACCTCGGGCGTTGCGATGGGCATTGTCAGCGTCCTTTCGTACGCAGCGGTGCCGCCGGGCATCCGGCCGGGCGGTAGCACCCGTCGACCGCGTACCCAGGTGAGCGCCCTGGTCACGCGGTCCGGGCAGGGCATGCCGTCCACGGTCAGTATTTCGTTGCGAGAGTCGCCCACTCCACAGGGGGGCGCCGCATCGGCCAGTCTCCTGTCCCTGGATTGCTCGCCTCTGCGGAAGCACCAGTATCTCGGATTCCCGTGCGTACGCCAGCCTGCTGCTCAGGGGTGTCCGGACGGCGCGTCAGGTGCGGTTTCCCACCTATTCGCAGCGTCAGGACGGGTACGCTCGCTGTGTGGATCTCACGACCCTTCCCCTTGACATCACCGAGTGGCTGCACCCGACCGCCTGGTTGCAGCTGTTCGGCACGTTCGCGACGATCGGCGTCCTCGCGATCATCTTCGCGGAGACCGGACTGCTGATCGGCTGCATCCTGCCGGGCGACTCGCTGCTGTTCACGGCGGGGATCCTCACGGCGGTCTCGACCGTCAACGGGCAGGAATTCCAGCCGCTGTCGCTGCCCTGGCTGCTGATCGGCGGCCCGATCGCCGCGATCACCGGCGCGCAGCTCGGGCACTGGCTCGGCGCGCGCTATGGCCGCAGACTCTTCGAACGACCCGATTCCAAGATCTTCCGGCAGGAGTGGGTGGAGAAGGCCGAGTACTACTTCAACCGGTTCGGCCCGGCCAGGGCGGTCGTCCTGGCGCGGTTCATCCCCATCGTGCGGACGTTCCTGAACCCGCTCGCCGGGATGCTCGGCATGGACACCCGCAAGTTCTTCATCTGGAACGTCGTCGGCGGCGTCATCTGGACGGACGCCCTGTTCCTGCTCGGCCACTTCCTCGGCTCCGAGGTGCCCGACGTCGAGCGCTACATCCTGCCCGGCGTCGCCGTGATCCTGATCCTGTCGGTCATCCCCATCGTGCGCGAGATCATGAAGGGTCGCGGATCCTCGCACAAGGGGGCAAAGCACAACGGTACGAATAAGAATGGCTCTGAAGAGTCACGTCCGTCGCTCAGCGGTGACAGTTATCGCTAACCTCCCCATGTGGGACGTCATCGGTCGGACCCTCGTGGTCTCGCGCGCATACTGATCGCGGCCGTAGCCGTGGTCGCCGCACTGACTCTGCTCGTCGTCGGCGGCACGGCTCTGGTGAACGCGGTCTCTGGCGATCCCGATCCCGATCCGACGACCGTCTCCCCGACACCGGGGGAGGGCGGGCAGAACAAGGCAGGTCCGAGCCGGACGCCGACTTCCGCGTCGGCGGTGCTGCCGCTCGTGATCACGGTGACCGGGCCGGCCACCGCCGTGGTCGTCCGGGTGGCCGACACCGGTGAGGTACTCACCCAGGGCACCCTGTCCACCGGCGATATCCGCAAGTACGAGGAAACGCCCCTCCAGGTCGTCGCCACCAACGGCGGTTCGCTGCGGGTCGTGATCTACGGCAGGCAGCAGCCGGCGAAGCCGGCCGGCCAGCGCGGCCAATGGTTCGTGGCGGCGAGGGGCTGAGCCACCCGGAACTCCCCCACGAACCTGTCAGCCGAGGCCCAGATCGGTGACGTCGAACGGGTGGCGGTACTCCAGACCCTCCGCGGCGATGCGTCCGGCGGCGCCGCGTTCCAGGATCGTGGCGACCGCGACCACCTCGGCGCCGGCCTCGCGGAGCGCCTCGACGGCGGTCAGCACCGAGCCGCCGGTGGTGGAGGTGTCCTCCACGGCGAGGACGCGGCGTCCGGTCACGTCCGGGCCCTCGATGCGCCGCTGAAGCCCGTGCGCCTTGCCCGCCTTCCGGACGACGAACGCGTCCAGCTTCCGTCCGCGTGCGGCGGCCGCGTGGAGCATGGCGGCGGCGACCGGGTCGGCGCCGAGGGTGAGCCCGCCGACGGCGTCGTAGGCCAGGTCGGCGGTCTCGTCCAGCATCACCCGGCCGACGAGCGGCGCGACCGTCCCGTCCAGCGTCACCCGGCGCAGGTCCACATACCAGGACGCGCGCTTGCCGGAGGAGAGCACGAAGTCGCCGTGGACGACGGCCTTGTCCTTGATTGCGTTCAGCAGCTCATCACGATCGGTCACGGAAGGAACCCTATTCACCCTGCCCGGCGCCCGTGCACGCGCTCCGCCCGATACGGTTTCCGGAGGCGACGCGGCGGCGGGCCGCCTCGCGCACGGTGGTCGAGGCGGTGAGGACGTGACGCCCGGTTCCCTCGTCCTGCTGCACGCCCCGAACGCCACGTCCGCGTCCTGGGGCGACCTTCCGGAGATGCTGCGCTCCTACGGCCTGGACGTGATCGCCCCGGACGTACCGGACGGCACCGGAGCCCGCTATGTCGCCCACGTCTCTCTGATCATCAGCGCGACCGACCCGGTGGTCCCGCTCGTCCTGATCGCGCACGGCGCGGCGGGGCCGCTGCTGCCCGCCATCGCGCTGGCGCAGCGCGCGGCGCACCGTCCGGTGGGCGGTTACGTGTTCCTGGACGCGGACCTGCCGCGCCCCCTGCGCGCCCATGACCACGACCACGACGCCCCGCGGGACGAGGGCCGGGTCCCGATACCCCCCGACTGGCCGGAGGCCCCCTGCGGCTATCTCCGCACCCATGCCGACCGCATCGGGGCGTCGGAGGGCGCGTCGCGGCACGGTCAGATGGTCAGGGAGGCCCGGCTGCGCGGCTGGCCGGTCATCGAGCACGAACCTCCGGCGGCGGTCGCCCAGGCACTCGGCGAGCTGGTCGCGACCCTGTGACGTGCGGGGACGTGCGGGGACGTGCGGGCGCGGAGGTCAGGCGTCGTTCTTCAGGAGGTCGTCGAGGAGCGCGTCGTAGTCGTCCTCGGCGCGGCCCAGGTCGATGCGGGCGCGGTAGCGCAGGCGGAGGAGCGCCTCAAGGCTGTCCTCGGCGAGCGCGACGTCGTCGAGGCCGGGCGTGAGCGACTCGGCGACGGGCGCGGGCGCCGCGTCGGGGCCGCCGACGCCGGTGCCGACCACGCGGTCGCGTAGCGCGAGGACGACGTCCGCGCCGCTGGTGGCCCACTCGTGGGCGCCGGACGCGTCGCCCTGGGCGTAGAGGACCTCGGCGACGGCGCGATAGACCTCGGGGTCGCGGGGCTTGTCGGCGCGGATCTCCTCGACGAGCGTGCGCGCCTCGTCGCCCCGGCCCAGCTCGAAGAGAGCGTCGGCCAGGTAGGCGCGCGGGTCGCCGTAGACCTCGCCGCCGTCGTCCAGCGCCCGCCGGTACAGCTCGGCGGCCCTGGCATGGTCGCCGGCGTGCTGCCATTGCTCGCCCGCGCGCAGCAGCACGTTGGCGCGCGAGACCCCGCCCGACACCGCCTCGGCGAGCTCGGACAGGCGCCGGGCCGCCGAGATGTGATCGCCGGTGCGCAGGGTGTCGAACTCCAGATCGTCGAGATCGTCTTCCGTCACATGCGTCACGCTTCAACGCTACCCGTCGTCCGGCGACCGAAGCGGGCGAATCGATGATGATCGTGAATTACCTACGCGAATGCGTCCGGTGGATGTCGTTCACCTGCGGGAACGTTCTAGGGCATCCCAGAACCCACGCCGCAGAGCGTGCCGTACCTCGTCGTGCAGCAGGAAGTCGATGGGCAGCGAGGAGCCCTGGAGCAGGCGCGCCTCAAGATCGGACGGCATGCGCGGCTTGCGGGCGAGGACGGCCTCCAGCCACAGCGCCGGCGCGTCCCGGGCGACGGACTCACCGAAGTCCTGCCCCTCCTGGTGCGCCGCCTTGACCGCGTCCGCGAGGGTGGGGGCGCTCTGCTGGGCCGGGGCGGGTGCGATCTGCTGCGGGCCGGTGTAGGGGCCGTGCGGCTGCCCGGTGGGCTGCTGCGCCGGCTGCTGCATCTGCTGCTGCACCGGCTGCGACTGGTTGGACGGCAGCGGCTGCGGCAAGGACTGCGGCAAGGACTGCGGCGGTGGCTGTGAGGACGGTGACGGGGCCGGCGAGTTGTACTGCGAACCGGTCGCCGGCAACTGTGGCGGCGCCTGCGTGGAGGACGGGCCGTACGTGGGTGCTGCCTGGAGCGGAGCGGGAGGCTGCACGGCACCATTGCCGAAGGAGCCGAACCCGGCAGAGCCGCCGGGCCTGGTCGCCCCTCCGGGCCCGTTGGAGCTGGGAAGCGGAAGGGGACCGGTGGCCATCGACGTGTTCGACGTCATCGCCGGCCCCAGATCGCGGACGGACGGCGCGGACGGCACCGGCTGCCCCCCGAGCGGCGACGACGGCGGCGGCCCGTTCTGCGGGGTCGACTGCAGCGACCCGAGCGAGCTGCTGCTGCCGTTGCTGTGCCCATTGGACAGCGGACTCGTCCCGAGCGAGGACGACCCGTCCACGCCGGCGAGCAGGTTGACGTAGGGCCGCAGGTGCCCGGAGCCGATCTCGATGAGGTCGTCGCACTCCTGCCGCAGCACCCGGGAGATCGTCCAGTTGCCGTCCACGGCCACGTGCACGATGGTGACGCGGACGCCGAGGTCCTGGGCGTCGGCGACGACCCGCGCGATGTCCTCGTCGCCGCTGACGACGACCGCGTCGGCGAGCGCCTCGTTGCGGGCGAGCGTCATCAGGTCGCGGTGGATCTCGGTGTCCACGCCCTCGCGCCGGCCGGGCCGGATCCGGCCGAGCCGCAGCTTCAGCCCGGGCAGGTCGGCGAGCGCCTCATGCTCGGCGGAGCGCCTGGCCTCGATGGTGGCCTCGTACCAGTAGCAGCGCAGCAGCGGGATGCCGGTGCGCTCCCTCGCGAGGTTGCTCAGCAGTTGCAGGAGGCCGCCGAAATCCCACGAGACCGTCTCGCGATGGCGGGTTCCGTGCACCGCCATCGCGCCATCGGCCAGCAGGTAGCCGGCGTCTACGAACAGCGCGCAGCGATCCATGCGACACCGCCCTTCCTCAACACGGGGCCGTCAGGCTGGCGGGAGTGACCATCGTGCGGCGGCCTGCCTTCCTGCGCTCGGGGATGCGGGCCGGCGTAGTGACCTCGGGGCCGCTTATAGCGTAGTGAAGCCCATAAGCCCCGTAGGCCAATACGGTGATTCGCCACTCTTTCATGACGCCGCGCCGGTTCGCGACTCCCCGGTAACTACGAATCGGGAGCCGCGGCGGACGCTACCAGCCGTTCCGGCTCGTCCTGAGGGAACCCCATGATCTTTACGGGAAGCAGCAGGTCGAAGGTTCACTTGAGGTGCACGCTACCCGCCCTTAAGGCGCCCATGGCGGCAGTGTTTCAGAGTCCCGGCCCACGGTGCTCGCCTGGCGGCTCGCACCGTGACCGTGCCCGGGCGAGTGTGACATCGCTTCGCGATCTTCCCGGTGAGGCTCGCCGCCGGCGTCGCCGCACCGGTCAGGTAGCGCGCTCGCGCCGCGGCTTGGGCCACTTCGAGACAGACCCTGGCCAGCTAGGAGCCGTCCTCATCCTCATCGCCGGCGTTCCGCTCGCCGCCCTCCCGGACGGGCGGTGCGGCGCTGGCGGCACTGACCTGGTTGAGCAGGCCGGTGACCCCGCACAGGGCGGTGACGGCGTCGCGCAGCGCCTGAGCCGGTGACCGGAAGCACAGGAAACTCACGGTGCCGGCGATGGCCCCGGCGAGGCAGGCGGTTATCAGGATCACCACCGCGCGAACATCGGGGAATCTGGCCGGAACCGGGCGATTTTCGGAGCCCACGTCGTCTTCCTCTCTGGCCCCGATGCGCGTGCGGCGCCGGGGTGCGGTTCCAGAAAGCCAGCCCCGCATTGGGTTGCACCACGCCGCAACGACGGTTCGTCGGGGGTTGCACCGAATGGCAACACCCGGACATGGACAACGACACTGTGCTCGCGCCTTCGGACACCGAAGATGAGCGCCATGACAGATCTCGTCCCCGGAACTTCAGCCGCCCTTAAGAAACTGGACCCCACCCTCTCCCCGCAGGTGCGGGCCTGGGCAGGGGAGCTACGCGAGGTCTGGCGGATCGCGGGGATGTCGATCAACCGTTTCGCGGCCCTGTACCCCGTCGACAAGGGCACGTTGTCGCGCTACCTGAACGGCAAGCGCGTGCCCCGCGACCACTGGTTCCTGGACAAGCTGCTGATCGTCTTGGCCGAGCAGGGCAAAGAGGTCTCCCAGGAGGTTCGCGAGCATCTGGCCCGGCTCCAACTGGAGGCGCTTGAAGTCGCCCACCCGCAGGAATACCGGGTGCGGCTGATCAGCGACGAACTGGAAGTGGCGGACGTGGGCCGCCGCGAGGCCGAACGCTACGCCCGCTCATTGGAGGAGCAACTCGCCGACCGGATCCGCCGGTTCGAGGAGCTCAACGACCAGCACTGCCGGTTACGGGCCGCCCATGACGCCGACCGCGCGGCCATGCGCGCCGAGAGGGAGCGCCTGGAACGGGAGATCGCAGATCTCACCAGCTCGCTGGAGCACGCCCGCCATCGCACCGCACAGGCCGAGCAACGCTGCCAGTCCCTCGAAGACCTCCTCGACCGGCTGGAGTCCTCGTCGCCGAGTGCCCCGGGCGGCGCCATTCGCGACATCCCTCTCACCGATGCGGGCGCCGTGGCGCGGCTCCTGGACACCTTTCGCGAGATGGGGGCCGAAGAGCAGGCCGTGGCACTCGCCGAAAGGGCGGCCGGCGGTTGTCCGTTCACCGACAGCACCGGTGCGAGGCTGCTCCTGGATGCCTTGCGGAAGTTGGGGGCCGACCTGCTGGCCACGGAGTTCGCCGAACGGGTCGCGGCCCAAGCCCCATTCGCACTGCCGGCCGCCGTAGCGGAGCATCTGCGGGATCTACGTGAGATGGGGGCCGAAACGCAGGCTGCGACACTCGCGGCACTGGCCGCCGAGCAATGCCCATGCACCGATGCGGCCGCCGCTGGGGAGTTGTTGAGCACTCTGCGGAAGATGGGGGCGCGAGCGCAGATCGGTGTGTACGCCGCACGGATCGCCTCCGAAGCTTCGTCCGCCGACCCGGGGAACGTGGCACTGGTGTTGCGCGGCTTGCGGGCGGCAGGAGCCGATCGGCAAGCCGCAGCCTTCGCGGAGCGGGTCGCCGACACTGCCCCGTGCGCAGTTGCGGGCAGCGTAGGAGGGCTGCTGGACGTCCTGGCGAAGGCAGGGGCTACCACGCAGACGCTGAGACTGGCCGAGCGCGCGGTCTTGCAGTTCCCCCTCACAGATCCGCTGGAGGTGAAGAGGCTTCTGATCGTGCTGCAGGATAGAGGCGGGCAGGCGCAGGCAGTGAAGCTGACCACACGAGCCGCGCTCGAGGCCTCCATCAATCGGAACGGCATGGGATCGCTGATCCAGGCCCTGGAGGCACCGGAGGCCAACGCGTTCCTTGACTGGATCTCCACCGACTGCCCGGTCAGCGAGCTGAACACGGTGGGACGGCTGCTGGACACACTGCAGTGGATCGAGGCTGAGGCGCCGGCTGCGGCGCTCGCCGAGCGGGCCGCCCTGTCCTGCCCGGTCCGCGACCCGGCCGAGGTCGCGGGACTGCTGGACGCGATGCGCCGGATCGGTGCGGACGCGCAGGCCGCCCGGCTCGCTGAGCGAGTCGCAGCCGATTGCCGTGTCACCAATTCGTACGCCGTGCGGCGACTCCTGGACGCGTTGCGGCGGATGGGCGCGAACCCGCAGGCCGCTCTGTTGGAAGGGCGGTGCGGCAGCCCAGGGGTTCGCGCCGTTCGCCGCCATGACGCCGACGGTCGGACGGTCAGTCGGTGATGGTGGCGCGGCCCATTTCGGTGAGGGTCTTCTCGTTCTGCGGGCTCTCCCAGCGGACCTTGCATTCGCGGCCTGACAGTTCGACGGTCGCGATGGCGTTGTCGAACCAGGGGCCGTCCGTCATCCGCCAGCGCAGGGGCGGCGGGGGGACCTTCGACAGTTTCGCCAGGGCGCGGAAGGGGGCGGACGTCACGCGTGCGCACGCGATCCGGTTCGCCCAGCGGAACTTTCCGATGAGGGGGTTCCGCAGGGGCGAGCAGACGATCTGGGTGATCTTCGACTGGGTGTCGGGGGCGATGACCCGTGACAGGTAGGAGTAGTGGATGTCGCCGGACAGGAAGGAGATGCTGGCCGGCGCGGGTCCGCGGTCGCCGCGTCCGACCGCGATGACGTCGCCCGCGACCTCGCGGAACGAGCGCTCGAACGCGGCCCAGTGCTCCAGGTCGGCGGCCTGCCGGATCTTCTCGCCGAGCCCGGCGCCGCGCTTGCCCCACGCGCCGCCCGCGACGGCCTCGTTCCACGACTCGGCGTGGTGGATCGCACGCGGCAGCAGGTAGGGCAGGGAACTGGCGATGAGGAGGTGGTCCATGCCGCCGCGGCACTGCTGGTCCAGCCAGCGGAACTCCTCGTCGTCGAGCATGCCGCGCCGGTCGGCGGTGAGCAGCCGGGAGCAGCGGCTGTCCACGACGATCAACCGGGTGCCGCCCCAGTCGTGCGCGTAGCTCCAGCGGGTGGTCGCGGGTTCCTTGTCGGCCTGCTCGGCGAACTCGTCCAGGATGGGACCGACGTCGCCGGACGCGGCGCGCACCGCCTTGTGGACGGGGTCGGACGCGCGGTCCCGCGGCGACATGTTCCCGAGGTGCTGGTAGATCCAGTAGGAGCCGATGCCGCCGGTGATGCGGGCCCTCCACCAGGGCCGCGACCACATGTCCTGCCGCCAGGCGTAGGAGGTGTTCCAGTCGTCGCGGATGTCGTGGTCATCGAAGATCGTGAAGGTGGGGATGGTGGACAGCAGCCACCGCACGGCCGGGTCGCGCCAGGCCAGCTTGTAGAGCTGGGTGTAGTCCTCGAAGTCGGCGGCCTCGTCCACGGGCGGCTCGTCGGCGTCACGGCGGCCGCGGATGAACGTGCGCATCTCCTCGCTCAACTCGTCGGCGTAGACCTGGTCGCCGACCATGAGCAGGATGTCGGGCCACACCTCGGCGGCGCCGCTGCGGAGGCGGTGGGCGAACGCGGCGAGCGCGTCGTGGCCGAACTCCTCCGTCGTGCCGGGCGAGCGGCGGCACGACCCGAAGGAGATCCGCAGGGTGCCGCCGGGGTCCAGGGTCCTGATCTGGCTGGCGGGGAAGCCGTCGGGGGCTTCGGGCCAGACCTTCTCGCCGTCCAGGACGACCTCGTAGGGGATTCGCGCGCCGGCGTCGAGCCCGTCGATCTCGACGAGCCCGTAGTGGTGGCCGTGCGCGGTGAACGTGCGGGCGCCCGCGTCCAGCCCATGCTCGGCGTTGACGACGCGGACCTCGCACGGCTGGTCGGTCTCGACCCAGATCGTCGCGGTGTGCGCGCTCACATGCCGGAGGTGGGGCCCGAGTACCAAAGCGGTCATAGAACGTCTCTCTAGCGGACGGGAGGGCGCCGCGTCCACTGAAGAGACGATCTACAAGGTGAACAGCACCCCGGGAACGTGCCTCACGGGAGCCGGATGACCTTCTCGCGCATGACGGGCGACGGTCGTCGTGGAGGCAGGAGAACACAGCGGAGCCCGCGCCCAGGCACGCATGGCGGTCGAGCACGGACGCCCGTCATAATGACCGACCTGGTGGTCAGGAAGAACCTCTGGGCTCAGGCCCTGGTCGACCGACCAGGCGTTCATGTCGCGGAGAGCCTGCGTGAGGTACTGGAAGTTGTCGACAGCCTGATAAGCGGAGAGTCCCTCGTAGAGGCTGATCTACGGCGGCCGCGAACACCCTCGCCGATCACCACCGCCGCGCGATGCGTCTCGCCGCCCGGCAGTCCGACAGGGTCGCCGAGCATTTCGCCGAAGTCGGCCTGGCCCTCGCCGCCCGCCGTCGCGGCGACCTGGACGACGCGGAGGCGCACCTCGCCCCGTGGCTGCCCTGGGTGCGGACGGTGCACGGCGAGCCCGGCCTGGCGCTCGACCTGGCCGAACTCGGGTTCATCGCCGAACTCCGCGGCGACCCGTCCACCGCACTCGCCAGGCACCGCGACGGCCTCGAATCCGCCCGTAAGATCGGCGACCCGCGCGCCGTCGCGGTCGCCTTCGAGGGCATCGCGGGCGTCCGCGCCCTGGACGGAGACCCCGCAGCGGCGGCCCGCCTGCTCGGCTCGGCCGCCGCGCTCCGCACGTCCGTCGATGCCCCGCTGCCCCCTGCCGAACGCACCGACGTTGACCGAATCACCGCATCAGCCCGCGCGGCCTTGGGCGCGACCCGTTTCGAGTCCGAGTTCGACCAGGGCCAGCGAACCCCACCCGATCAGGTCGATTCCGCCTGACTCAGGAACTCGGCCTCCTTCTCCGGGCTCAACCCCACTCCTGGACGGTCGGGACGCAGCGGAGCCTGCCCGCCGATCCGGTGGAGCCACGCCCACGTGTCGGCGACCGTCTCCTCTACAGGACGGCAGCGAAGCCCGGTGTTCAGGGCCTTCGTCACGTCCCCCCGGTGCAGCGAGTCGTAGGTCTCGCCGGGCGGAAGCCAGAGCGGGAGATCCATCCAGGGTTCGATTCCCGCGGCGAGAAGGGGCGCCGGATCACTCCAGACCAGTTCCGCGTCCGAGCCGGTCACCCGGACGCAGGTCTCCAGAAGCTCGCCCGTCGTCGTGAAGCCGGGCGGGCTGACGAGGTTGTACGGGCCGCCAAGGCCGTTCTCGATGGCGTCCAGCGTCCACACCGCGAGGTCACGGACATCGATGTACTGCAACCCGAGGTCACGTGGGCCGGGAGCAAGCACCCGTCCGCCGCGCGCCATCCGCGTAAGCCACCAGGGCAGCCGCCCGATGTTCTCGTACGGGCCGATGATGAGCCCCGCCCGTACGAGCAGCGCCCGATCCCCGAACGCGTCGATCGCGGCGAGCTCACCACCCCGCTTGGCCTCGGCGTACTCGACGTCGCCGTCATCGGGGGAGCCGTCCACCACGGGCGCCCCCTCGTCGAGCCCGGGCGGTGTCGGGAACCTGTAGACGGAACGGCTGGAGATGTAGACGTAGCGTCCGACACGTCGGGAGAGCATCCGCGCGGCGTCGCGCACTGCGGACGGTGCACCCGACCACGTGTCGACGACCGCGTCCCACTCCCCTTCGGCGAGCGCCTTGAGCCCGTCGTCCTCCGTCCGGTCGCCGTGCAACGAACCCACACCCTCTGGCGGTTCGTGACGCCCCCGGTGGAAAGCCGTCACCTCCCAGCCACGCGCAAGAGCGTCATCGGTGATGGCGCGCCCCACGAATTCGGTCCCGCCCAGCATCAGAAGCCTCATGCCTGAAACTCTGCCAAACGTACGTACTGTACGGAACACCTGCACGCTGACAGCGGAACCCCCAGCGCCTCCCTGACTCGACGACGGAAAAGGGTTCCCGCGCCATGCGCGGGAACCCGTCCGGAGCCCGGTCACGATCCCGGTGCCCCCGCTCGTGTCACCTGTAGGTGTTTACGACCAGCGCAGGGAGCTGGTCAGGTCGTTCATGGCGTTGCCGATGTAGTTGCGGGTCGACTGGTAGCCGGTGCTGGTGCCTCCAAAAGTCGTGTGCTCGAAGTGGCTCACCCAGCAGCCGGAGTAGGTCCTGTAGGAGGAGATCAGGTCGCCCCAGCCGATGGCGTGCAGGTTGGGGTACTCATAGTCGACGTCGGAGGTGGGCCCGGTGCATGCATGGTCGGTGGAGAAGGCGACGCTCTGGCCGCCGAAGTTGCCGTCCACGAACTCGATGGAGGTGACGTATTGGCCGTCGCGCCTGCCGGCGTCCTCGATGGCGGCGTTGAACCGCGGGTCCCGTAGGGCGTCGCCCGGTTTGCCGGGTGCGTTGGTGATCCGGCCACCGGTCGCGTCGGCGATCGCCTCCGCGAAGCTGCCGTGACAGGTCATGGCGTTGTCGTGGGACAGATCGACCACGCAGTGCCGGCCCGCTGGTGCCTTTGGTGCCGAGCCGGTCGACGGTTGGCCGGCCCCTCCCGGCGTCGGGGCGATCTGGACGTCGCCCAGGGCCGGCTGGGATCCCGGACGAACTGACGGGGCCGCCGAAGCATTCGAGGCGATGCAGAGACCGCCGAGCATGGTGAGGGCAGGAAGCAGCATCTTCATCATTGATCTGCGCATTGTGCTCTCCGATTCGATTCTGAGGTGAGGTTCTGGATTGCGAGCGGAGTCCTCGTCCGGGCGCGACTGGGAGCGACTGGTACCGGGGCGGTGGCATGGGCGTCGCGCTCGTGGTCTCGGCGATGTCTGATTCAGTCGCCGGTGGTTGCCAGGGCGGGTCGGAAGCTGGTGTTGGCGCCCGGTATCGACTGGGGAGGGGTCCAGGTGACGCCGCTGCGACGGCTGAAGAGGATGCGCTGGTCGCCGTCCACTCCCTTCCAGGTCATGTAGACCAAGTCGCCGCGCATAGTCAGAGCCGGGCCGGTACTGGTGTCGGCCCTGGGGACGGGTTGTGGGGCCCGGGCCGACCGCGGGCACGGGTGACGAGGGGGCGATACCGCTACAAGTGATTCGCTACGATCAGATCGGTACAGTTGCTGCGGTCAACACTGACGGTAGTTCTATACTCACAGAACGACAAGAGATCGCCTTGAAGTGCGAGGATGCTGTCACCGATCGGCTACCTGGAGCGTCAACCGCGGCGAAGAGCACCGCCCGAACGCGCGGCGAGTGGGTCTCCGCGATCGAGAACACGGACAGGACGGCCGATGGTGCGGACCAACCCTGAACGGCGAGCGGCTCTGCTGGACGCGGCTATCGAACTGCTGGCCCAGCGTGGAGCCCGCGGCGTCACCTATCGGGCTCTGGACGCCCACGCCGGTATGCCCACCGGCACCGCGCTGCACTACTTCCGCAACCGCAAGGAACTGCTCCACCAGATCGCCGACCGCGTCCTGGAGCGCTACCGGCGGCGCGAAGACCAGCACCGCCAAGCCGTGACCGGCCCGCTCGACCGTGACGGCATGATCGCCCTGTTCCAGCGCAGCGTCCGTCAGGCCGTCGCCGACCCCACCCTCCAGATCGCCTCGATCGAGCTGGCCCTGGAGGCTGCTCGTACGCCCGACCTGCAACCGATCATGGTTCAGATGACCCGCACCGGCATCGGCGACGACTTCACCGACCTCGCCGCCCGCCACAGCCCCGGCGACACTCGCGATCTCACCCTGATGTACATGGCACTGCACTCACTGGTCACCCACCAGGTCCTCATCCCCGGCGCCCTGCCCATCACCCACACCGACGACCTGGTCGCCCACCTCATCGGCCGTCTCATCCCCGACCATCACCCCCAAGATCCGCAAGGCACCGCCTAGCTCGAAACACCATGCGTTTCGCCGGGGCAGGCGGCCTGGCGTAGCGCGGCGAGGGGTGCGACCGGATGAGAACTGATCCGGCAGCAGGACGAGCGTCAGCGCACCTGACAGCCGCCAGCAGGTCGAGCATGGGTACATCGCCGCGCTGGGGCCGGTGCCGCGACGTCAGGCTGTACGGCTTCGCGGTGCCGTGCTCGCCGGCAACCGGACGGCGGTTGTCGATAATGGCCTGTCGGTTCCGTCTCAGAGGTAGACGTGGCCACACCACATACAGGGAGACCCAGCATGGCGATTCAGCGGATGGACAACGTCCTTATCGTCGTCGACGACCTGGACGCGGTCATTGCGTTCTTCGTCGAACTCGGCATGGAACTGGAGGGCAAGGGGTCACTTGAGGGAGGATTCGCGGAGCGCGTCATCGCGCTCAACGACGTCCGGCAGGACGTCGCGATGCTGCGGACTCCGGACGGCCATGGCCGAGTGGAGCTGGCGAAGTTCCACACGCCGAAGGCCATCACACCCGAGCCGAAGGACCCGCCGGCGAACACGCTGGGCATTCGTCGCATCATGTTCGCCGTCGACGACATCGAGGACGTCATCGCCCGCCTGCGAACCCACGGTGCCGAACTCGTGGGCGAAGTGGCGCGGTTCGAGGACATCTACCGACTCTGTTACGTCCGTGGCCCCGAGGGCATCATCGTCGGACTGGCCGAGCAGCTCGGCTGAAGGCTGCCCGGCCCTTCTCGTCAACGGCCCTTACGGCTTCCAGCACTGGGTCAGTTTGTAGCTGCCCCGGTCGGACTTGGAGCCCACCGAGATGACCGCCGTGGAGTACGTGGTCAGACACATCGACTTCTTGACGGTGGCCCAGCTCGGCAGGCCCTGGTCGGACCACTTCACGGGGTTGGCCTGGGAGTTGTATTGCGTGTAGGTCGTGCTCGTGCCGCTGTGGGAGGTGGTCCGTCCGGCGACCTTGCCGTTGCCGCAGTGGGGAGTGGCGCCGACCGACCATGGGATGCCCACTTGGACGTCCGCCGAACAGGTGGTCTGGTACCAGTTCTGGGTCAGCTTGGCGGCCTTGGCCTTCGAGGTCTTCTTCTTGCCGCACTTGGCAAGGACGGAAGCGCGCATCGTGGGGGCGGAGACCTTGAGACTCTTATAGGCGTGGACCGGCACCGATCCGGTGACGGTGTGCTCGACATCGTATTTCGCCGTGCCCCAGATGCTCACTCGCACGCACCGCTTGATTCCCGAGAAATACTTCTCTTCCCATCGGCTGTACTTCTTGGTGTAGTGCGTTCTCGCTGGGGCCCTCTTACCTTGCGATTCCGCCTCGCCCTGCTTGGCGTGGGCCGCTCGCGGAGCAGCCGCCTTCTCCGTCGCGTCCCCCGAACAGCCGGTCAGCATGGGGCCTGCCAGGACGAGCCCGGACGCCACCAGCACCGCCGCGCGCTTCGCGTTATTCATATTCTTCTCCTCCGCGTGAACCCTCGCCCATGTGTCGAATGGGCACTTCAGGTGTCCAGCTGGGAGTTGAATCTAGAATGGTGCGAAATTCGTCACCAGGGCCTTAGGGCCCTATGGGGCGGCTTGCGGGGCCCAGGCGCGGCACGGGCGTCAGGCGGCGCTTTCGGTGGGGGTATAGGTGGATAGGCAACCCGCCGGTGGGAGGTCCTCCCTGCGCTCTACCACGGACTTCAGCAGGTGCCGGTTCAACATCCGTCGGGCAGGGCTGCCCTCCGGGGCGATCAGGTAGAGCGTGCCGCGGGCGGCGCGCACCGTGAAGCGGGCCTTGGTCAGCAGGTTGGCGCCCTGGGCGTCGATCACGTCGATCCGCGAGAGATCCAGCGCCAGCCGCAGGGGCTGCTCGGCCAGCACGATCGTGGTCAGGATGTTCGCCTCCGCGGTCACCACCGTCTCCGACACCAGGTGGCCGGTCATGGTCAGGACCACTCCCTCGTCGTGGGCTGCGGAGCTCATGGTCAGCCTCGGCCGGTCGGGTGAGGGTGAGGCGTGGGTCACCGGGGCACTGGGCACGGGCGGGACGACGATCGTTGTGGGCTGCGGGGTGGGCTGCGCGAGCATGACAAGCACCCTCCTTACGTTCGCCGGTTCACCGAGGGGTGCGGACACCTCAAGAATATTACACGAAAGATTCTTCGGTAAAAGTTTCTCGTATGATGATCCGGTGATCTCCATCGCACTGCCCGTGATGGAGCGCACCCGGGGCTGCCGGGGTGCGAGTGAGCAGGACATGACGGGGTGGAGTGATGGGGAGCACGCCGGAGTGGCCCGACAAGCCGTGGACGTTCCTGACCAACCATGCGCGGGTGCTGATCTGCATCGCCCGTAGCCCCGACCTCCGGGTACGGGACGTGGCGCAGGAGATCGGGATCACCGAGCGCGCGGCGCAGCTCATCATCACCGACCTGGAGGAGGCGGGCTACCTCACCCGCGTCCGCGTCGGGCGCCGCAACACCTACACCATCAACGCCGACCGGCCCTTCCGGCACCCCGCCGAGGCCGACCACGACGTCCAGGCACTGATCGAGCTGTTCGCCGACTAGGGCCTTAGGGCCCTGCCGCCACTGGGGTCCTAGGGCTCTGACCTGCGTGCCTGTTCCGCTCTTAGATTCCTTCCCAGAAGCGAGTCATGGTCGGAAGGAACCTCCATGCGGGTGTCTCGAAAAGCAGTGCGCGTCGCGGTGATCGCGGCGGCGGTGACCGGTGTCGGCGGGGCCGGGCTGACCGCGCTCGTCCAGAACCAGGAGGCCACCGGTAGGGCGGCCACGGTGTCGGCGGGCGAGAGCCTCTCCAAGGCGGGGGCGCCGTGCATCGTCTCCGGCGCCAGGACGGCCAAGTACCGGCACTTCGAGAGGACCGAGTACGTCTGGAAGAACGTCTACCCCTGGCGCACCTCCGCCTGGGGCCCGAAGAGCGTTGAGATCAAGAAGGGGGTGAAGGTCTCCAATGTCGTGACCGGAACCCTCGGCGCGCCGATCAAGTCGATCAACGCGGCCGTCGGCTTCCAGGTGACGAAGGAGAACTCGACCGACGTCTCCCACCGGTGGCGGCTCAAGAAGCGCCGCCACTACACCCTCCGGATGGGCCAGGGCTTCAAGGTCTACAAGTTCAACGTCTACGACGCCCTGGGCAACCTCCAGGCCGGGGGTCAGGGCGGGGCGTACTGCGTGTTCAACGGCAAGTACAAGTACGTGGGATCTGGATACGCCAAGAAGTTCTGGACGTTCGACGACAAGTGCACCTGGAACAAGAACGGCAAGCAGGTGGCCTGCACGTCCGCGGATCTCGCCTACTGATCGCGGGCGTGCGGTTCAGCAGAGGGGCTTCCAGTGGCGGCGGTCGGGATGGATCCAGCCCGACCGGCCGTCGGCGGCGGTGACGTACCAGAGTCCGGTGGGGTCGTCGGGGGCACCGCGCTTTCTCACGGTGAGTTCGGTGTCCTGCGTGACGACCTCACCGGTTCGCTCGTCGTCCCGCGTCCGCAGGGACAGGTCCGTTGCGATGACTACATAACGGTCGCATTGGGCCGCCGGCCCGGACCGGCGGGAAGCCGTGGAGGAGACAGCGGGGCTGGGGCCCTGGGCGCTGCTGTCGTCCTCGCTGGAGTCGTCACGACGTTCGGTCGGTGTCGTCTCCGGGTACTGCGCGGGTGCCGTCGGCCGGTCCCGTGGCGAGAACTGGCCGGAGCTGCGTATCAGCAGGGCTGTCACGCCGACCAGGGCGACCGTGCCGATCAGGGCGAGCACGGCCGGGTTCTCCCACGACCTGAAGCGCGGCGGATGCCACGGGTCGGGGTCGGGGAGGGGCTTCGCGGGCGGGCGAGGCGGGACGGGCGGGACGGGCGGCGGCGCGGCGGCGGGGACGAGCGACAGCCTGATCGGGGCATCCGGCCGAGGCGTGGTGGGCTCGCGTTCCTCGCCGGGATCAGGCGTGCCCGCCGGCAGGTGGACGGACGGGCTGGAGGCGGCGACCCGGTAGGCGGTCCAGTGTTCGTGGAGTTCGTCGGCGGGTAGATCGGCCCGTTCGAGCAGATCAGCGTAGGCCACTTGATCGGGAAGACTCAGGCCCTTGATCCAATGTTCCAGAGTGCTTTTGTCGAGTCCCAGTGCTTCGGCCTGAGTTCTCATCGTGGGTTGGCGCGTCCGCTTCGCCAGTGCGTCGATCATGGCGCTCAGAGTGTGCCGCTCGGGGGACGGAAGCCGATCCGGGTCCGGTTCGCGCTGCTGTTCCACCTTGGTCACCCGTCCCGTCCCATAGCGACGTTCGTGCAGGTCACAACCTTGCGTATCTCGATCTTTCGTTGTGTCCCACCGCGGGTCAGGTCATGGGGCGGGGGGCCACGTTTGATTCTGGCCTGTCCAAGTCTTCATCGGAACGCACATTCGGAATTCGTCAGAGGGCGCACACGCATGGCACGTTTCTTCTAGAATCCGCGGCCACGGATGATCAATGCGTGCGTCACCGGCAAGGCGCTCGCCCACTCCCTTGGACACGGGTGTCGGACGCCGTCGGCACGGCACCGGCCGCAGCCGGGATCGTGAAGTGCCGGCGACGAATTTTCGCCGTGGTGTCGATTCCGCCGGATCCCGTTTGTCGAGAGGACGACGGGCCCGAGCGGGAGGAGACGGACATGCGACGGTGGACGGCGCTGGCACTGCTGTGCGCGGCGAACTTCATGGTGATCCTGGACTCGCAGATCGTGTTGCTGGCGCTGCCGTCCATCGAGCGGGACCTGGGGTTCGCGGAAGGTGGAGCACAGTGGGTGCTGAGCGCCTACCTGCTCGGCTTCGGCGGGTTGCTGCTGCTCGGCGGCCGCACGGCGGATCTCCTCGGGAGGCGGCGGACGTTCCTCAGCGGGACGGCGCTGTTCCTCGTCGGGTCCCTGCTGTGCGGGTTCGCCTGGACGGGCGGGATCCTGATCGCCGCGCGGGTGGTGCAGGGCGTGTCGGCCGCGCTGATGGCGCCCAGTGCGCTCGCGGTGGTGACCGCGATGTTCGCCGAGGGTCCCGAACGCAACAAGGCGCTGGCGATCTGGTCGAGCGTCGGCGGATTCGGGGCCACAGCGGCGTTGCTGGTGGGCGGGAGCCTGACCGACCTGTGGGGATGGCCCGCCGTCTTCTTCCTCAACGTGCCGGTCGCCGGTGCGCTGCTGGTGCTCGGTCCGCTGCTGCTGAGCGAGAGCCGGGGGCGGGCGCGGGCCTACGACCCGGCGGGTGCTCTGACGGTCACCGTGGCGGTGTCGGCCGCCGTGTACGCGGTGGTGCGGGCGCCCGAGGTCGGCTGGGGCAGTACGTCCACGATGGCAGTGTTCGGCGGAGCCGTCCTGGCGGGCGCGCTGTTCGTGTGGATCGAGTCGCGGTCGGCGGCGCCGCTGGTCCCGCTGCGGGTTTTCCGGTCGCGACCGGTGGTGGGCGGGAACCTGGTGATGCTGCTGACGGCGATGGCCGCGTTCGGGACGTCGTTCACCGTGTCGCGGTACGCGCAGGGGCTGCTCCGGTACACGCCACTGGAGTTCGGGCTGGCCACGGCCGTGCTGCCGGTGATGGCGGTCGCCGGATCCTACGCGGCGCAGGCGGCGATCGGACGGGTCGGGACCCGGCCGGTGGCGGTGGCGGGCATGGGGTTCATGGGTGCGGGCTGTCTCGCGCTCGGCCGGGTCACCACCGGCAGCGGTTACGTCCTGGGGCTGCTGCCCGGATTGCTGGTGTTCGGGTTCGGGCTGGGGGCGTGCGGGGTGGCGGCGGCCGTGACCGCGCTGGCCGGGGCGACGGAGCGGGACTCCGGCCTCGCGTCCGGTCTGAACACGGCGGCGTTCCAGCTCGGCGGCGCGCTCGGCGTGGCCGTCGCGTCGACCGTGGAGCTCTCGCGCGCCGCGCTGCCGGGCTTCCGCCTGGCGTTCGACGTGTCGGCTGGGATCGCCCTCGCGGGAGGGGCGGTCGCGGGGTTCGCGCTCGTGATGCGACGAGTTCCGGGACCGCCGGAGGTCACTGTTATCGAGGAGGAGAAGATATGCAGTACATGATGCTGATCTGCGGTGACGAGCACGCGGAGGTGGCACCCGAGGTCTTCGCCGACACCGGAGCATGGGTCGCGGAGATGGAGGAGCGCGGCGTCCGCAAGACCGGCAACCGGCTGCGTCCCACCGAGACCGCGACGATGGTCCGGGTGCGGGACGGGGAGACGCTGCTGTCGGACGGGCCGTTCGCCGAGACCAAGGAGCAGATCCTCGGGTTCGACCTGATCGACTGCGCCGACCTGGAGGAGGCCCTGGAGATCGCCGCCAAGCATCCCTCGGCGCGGCTGGGCGGGATCGAGGTCAGGCCGATCTGGACGCCATGACCGTCGAGGACGAGGTCGCGGCGGCCTTCCGCGAGGAGTGGGGCCGGGTCGTCGCGACCCTCATCCGCGTGACCGGCGACTGGGACCTCGCCGAGGAGTGCGCGCAGGAGGCGTTCGCGCGCGCCCTGGAACGGTGGCCGGGCGATGGCGTCCCGCGGCGGCCGGGCGCCTGGCTGACCACCACGGCCCGCAACCACGCGCTGAACCGGCTGCGCCGCGGCGCGACCGAGATCGAGAAGCTCAGGCAGGTGAGCGTCATGACCGGCGCGGACGAACCCCCGGGCACCGCCGGGGTGGCCGACGACCGGCTGCGGCTGATCTTCACCTGCTGCCATCCCGCGCTGCCGATCGAGGGCCGCGTCGCGCTCACCCTGCGCACCCTGCTCGGGCTGACCACCGCGGAGATCGCGCGGGCGTTCCTGACCCGGGAGCAGGCGATGGCGCAGCGGCTCGTCCGGGCCAAACGCAAGATCCGCGAGGCCGGCATCCCGTACCGGGTTCCCGCCGCGCACCTGCTGCCCGAGCGGACGGCCGCGGTGCTGGGCGTGGTGTACCTGCTCTTCAACGAGGGGTACGCGGCGACGGAGGGCGGCCCGGTCCGCGCTGACCTGTGCGCCGAGGCGATCCGGCTCGCCCGCGTCCTGGACGAGCTGATGCCGGACGAGCCCGAGGTCCGCGGGCTCCTGGCCCTGCTGCTGCTCCAGCACTCCCGCCGTAACGCACGTATGGATCCGGCCGGAGACCTGGTGGCGCTCGACGAGCAGGACCGCACGAGATGGGAGCGCGGCGCGATCACCGAGGGCACCGGGCTGCTGGATGCCGCGCTGCGCCGCGGGAAGCCCGGCCCCTACCAGGTGCAGGCGGCCATCGCGGCCTGTCACGCGTCCGCCCCGACGGCGGCGGAAACCGACTGGCCGCAGATCGCCGCCCTGTACGGGCGCCTCGAAGAGATGAACCCGGGGCCGGTCGTCCGGCTCAACCGCGCGGTCGCGGTCGCCATGGCGGACGGGCCGGCGGTGGGTCTCGCACTCGTCCGGGAGCTGGACGGGCGGCTGGACGGCTACCACCTGCTCCCCGCCACCCGCGCCGACCTGCTCCGCCGCCTCGGCCGCGACGCCGAGGCGGCGGACGCCTACCGCGCCGCGCTTGAGCTGGCCCGCACCGAAGCGGACCGCCGCTTCCTCACCCGCCGGCTCGCCGAAACACAACCCGGACCTGAGAGACCACCCGGACCGGGCGCCTGAACGCCGATCACTTCGTCAAGGTCAGGCCCCGGGAAGGTCCGACGGTCAGGCGGTCGGCGGCCTCGTCCAGCTCGACGACGACCTCGTCGCCGTCGCGGACCTCGCCCGACAGCAGCTCCCGCGCCAGCTGGTCGCCGATCGCCGTCTGGACGAGCCGCCGCAGCGGGCGCGCCCCGTACAGCGGGTCGTAGCCGGTCAGCGCCAGCCACTCGCGGGCCGCGTCGGTGACGCGCAGCGTGAGCTGCCGGTCGGCGAGGCGCTCGGCGAGCCGGTCCACCTGGAGGTCCACGATGCGGGTCAGCTCGTCGGTCGACAGCGCGTCGAACAGGATCACATCGTCGAGCCGGTTGAGGAACTCCGGCTTGAACGAGTTGCGCACGGCGTTCCACACTGCGTTGCGCTTCGCGCCGTTCTCCAGCGTCGGGTCGACGAGGAACTGCGACCCGATGTTGGACGTGAGGATCAGGATCGTGTTCCGGAAGTCGACCGTGCGGCCCTGCCCGTCCGTCAGCCGCCCGTCGTCGAGGACCTGGAGGAGGATGTCGAACACCTCGGGGTGCGCCTTCTCCACCTCGTCCAGCAGGACGACCGAGTACGGGCGGCGCCGCACGGCCTCGGTGAGCTGCCCGCCCTCCTCGTATCCGACGTAACCGGGAGGCGCGCCGACCAGCCGCGCGACGCTGTGCTTCTCCGAGTACTCGCTCATGTCGATACGGGTCATCGCCCGCTCGTCGTCGAACAGGAACTCGGCGAGCGCCTTCGCCAGCTCGGTCTTGCCGACGCCGGTGGGGCCGAGGAACAGGAACGACCCCGTCGGACGGTCCGGGTCGGAGATCCCGGCGCGGGCCCGCCGCACCGCGTCCGACACCGTCCGCACCGCCGACGCCTGGCCGATCAGGCGCCGGCCGAGCTCGTCCTCCATGCGCAGCAGCTTCTCGGTCTCGCCTTCGAGGAGGCGCCCCGCCGGGATGCCCGTCCAGGACGCGACCACGTCGGCGACGTCGTCCGGGCCGACCTCCTCCTTGACCATCGCGTCGCGGTGCTCGGCCGCCTGCGACGCCTCCTCCAGCTGCTTCTCCAGCTCGGGGATCTCGCCGTAGGTGAGCCGCGCGGAGGTCTCCAGGTCGCCGTCGCGCTGGGCGCGCTCGGCCTCGCCGTGCAGCTGGTCGATCCGCTCCTTGATCTCACCGACGCGGTTCAGCCCGGCCTTCTCCTGCTCCCACCGCCCGACCAGGCCGTTGAGCTGCTCCTGCTTGTCGGCGAGGTCGGCGCGCAGCCGCTCCAGCCGCTGCCGGGACGGCTCGTCGGTCTCCTTGGCGAGGTTCAGCTCCTCCATCTTCAGCCGGTCCACCGCGCGCTGTAGCTCGTCGATCTCGACGGGCCGCGAGTCGATCTCCATCCGCAGCCGGGACGCGGCCTCGTCCACGAGGTCGATCGCCTTGTCCGGCAGGAACCGGGACGTGATGTAGCGGTCTGACAGCGTCGCCGCCGCCACCAGCGCCGAGTCGTTGATCTGCACCTTGTGGTGCGCCTCGTAGCGGCCCTTCAGCCCGCGCAGGATCGCGATCGAGTCCTCGACCGACGGCTCGCCCACGAGGACCTGCTGGAAACGGCGCTCCAGCGCCGGGTCCTTCTCGATGCGCTCGCGGTACTCGTCCAGCGTCGTCGCGCCGATCATCCGCAGCTCGCCGCGCGCCAGCATCGGCTTCAGCATGTTGCCCGCGTCCATCGCGCCCTCGGCCGCGCCGGCACCGACGACGGTGTGCAGCTCGTCGATGAACGTGACGATCTGCCCGTCGCTCTCCTTGATCTCGTTCAGGACGGCCTTCAGCCGCTCCTCGAACTCGCCCCGGTACTTCGCGCCGGCGACCATCGCGCCGAGGTCCAGCGACACCAGCCGCTTGCCGCGCAGCGACTCGGGCACGTCGCCCGCGATGATCCGCTGCGCGAGCCCCTCGACCACGGCGGTCTTCCCGACGCCCGGCTCGCCGATCAGCACCGGGTTGTTCTTCGTCCGCCGCGACAGCACCTGGACGACCCGGCGGATCTCCGCGTCCCGTCCGATCACCGGGTCGAGCCGTCCGTCGCGGGCCGCCGCGGTGAGGTCGACACCGAACTTCTCCAGCGACTGGTAGGTGCTCTCGGGGTTCTCGCTGGTGACCCGGGCGTGCCCGCGCACCTTCTCGAACGCCTCCAGCAGCGCCTGCGGCGTCGCGCCGAACTCCTTCAGCAGCCCCGCCGCCGGGCCGCCGTCGGCCGCGAGGCCGACCAGCAGGTGCTCGGTCGAGACGTACTCGTCCTCAAGTTGCTTCGCCCGGTTGCCCGCCGTGTTGATCGCCCGCTGCAACTGCCCCGACAGCCGCGGCGTCGCGACCGTCGAGCCCGCCGCCTTCGGCTTGGCGGCGAGCTGCTCCTCGGCCCGCCGCCGGATCGCCTGCCAGTCCGCGCCCACGGCCTCCAGCAGCGGCACCGCGGTGCCCTCCGGCAGCCCGATCAGCGCCACCAGCAGATGCTGCGGCTCGACCTCGGGATGTCCTTCGGCCGCCGCCCGGCGGACCGCGACCGACACCGCCTCCTGGCTCTTCTGCGTCAGCTTGACGTCCATAGTTCCGCTCCCCTGCGACGAGGGACGCCCCCCAGGGTCAGTCCCGGTTCCGCTCGTGCCAGACCACGACACTCGTATGCCTGATCGGCACCAGGTCGGAGCCCGGCGTGCCGCCCGGCTCCCCGTGCCGGCGCTGCTGGGCCAGCCGCGCCGCTACCGCCCGGGTCGATTCGAGTTCGTTCGCGAGGTCCGCCAGCGCGGCGTGCGCCTTGGCGAGTTCCTCGCGGAGCCGCACGTTGTCGCGTTGCAGCTCCAGGATGTGCTTGATGCCCGACAGGTTGATGCCCTCCTCCTGCGAGAGCCGCTGGATCTCGCGGAGCATCACGATGTCGCGCATCGAGTAGCGGCGGCCGCGTCCCGCCGTCCGGCCGGGGGACACCAGGCCCATCCGGTCGTAGGTCCGCAGCGTCTGCGGGTGCAGCCCGGACAGCTGCGCGGCCACGGAGATCACGTAGACCGGGGTGCTGTCACCGAAGGGATCGGTCTGCATGGCTCACTCCGTTCTCGCCTGCTGGAGGAGGTCGGCGCGCAGATCGTCGCCGGTGCCGGCCTCGCGGAGCCGGGTCAGCGCCTCCCGGGCCTGGTCGTCGAGCTTCTGCGGCACCTGGACGTCCACGGTGACCAGCAGGTCGCCCTTGGTGCCGTCGCGGCGGGGCGCGCCGCGGCCCTTGACCCGGAACGTGCGGCCGTTCGGGGTGCCCTCCGGCAGGCGCAGCGTGACCGGCTGCCCCTGGAACGTCGGCACCCGGATCTCCGCGCCGAGCGCCGCCTCGGGGAACGTCACCGGGACGGTCAGTGTCAGGTTGTCGCCGCCGCGGCCGAACACCTGGTGCGGCCGCACCTTGATGTTGACGTACAGGTCGCCGCTCGGGCCGCCGTTCTCGCCCGGCGCGCCCTTGCCCTTGAGCCTGATCTTCTGCCCGTCCGCGACGCCCGCCGGGATGCGCGCCTGGATCGTGCGGGTGCCGGTCGCGCGGCCGCTGCCGTGGCATTTCGGGCACGGGTCGTCCACGACGAGGCCCCGGCCGTGGCACTCCTTGCACGGCTCCTGGAAGCCGAAGTTGCCGAGGTTGCGGGTCTCGTGCCCGGTGCCCTCGCAGTTCGGGCACACGCGCGGGACGGTCCCCGCCCTCGCGCCGGTCCCGCGGCAGCCGTCGCACGCGGCCTCGCTGGTCAGCTTGATCGGGACGGTCACGCCGTTCATCGCGCGGCCGAACGACAGCGTCACGTCCGTCTCGACGTCCGCGCCGCGCCTGGCCCGCCGCGTCCCGGTCGTGCGGGTGCCGCCGCCCCGGTTGAACAGCCCGCCGAACAGGTCGCCGATCCGCTCGCCGGCGCCGCCGGTCTGCGGGCCGCCCTGCTGCCCGAAGATGTCCCCCAGGTCGAAGGGGAAACCGCCGCCCTGCTGGCCGCGGAAACCGCCCGGCATCGACCGCACCGAGTCGTACTCCTTGCGGCGCTTCTCGTCCGACAGGACGTCGTAGGCCTCGGAGACCTCCTTGAAGCGGTCCTCGGCGTCGGTGTCGCCCTTGTTGGCGTCCGGGTGGTACTTGCGGGCCAGCTTCCGGTAGGACTTCTTGATCTCCTCCTGCGAGGCCGTCTTCGCGACACCGAGGACCTTGTAGTAGTCCTTTTCCAGGTAGTCCTTGGTGCTCACGGCGCCCCGCTCTCTGCTATCGCCACTTGCCACATGTCTTTCCATGCCCCGGAGACCCGTCCCGGCCGCACGGCCGGGACGGGACCCTCGGGTCGATTCCGGGGGCTCGGGCCCCCGGTCCCCCTGGCGAGAGCCAGGAGGTCACTCTGCGCCGGCCGGTTCCTCGCCGGAGCCGCCGTTCGGGTCGGGCTCGGCCACCGCCACGCGGGCGGGGCGCAGGATCCGCTCACCGATCCGGTAGCCGGGCTGGAGGACGTCCGCGACGCTCGTCTCGGTCACCTCCGCCGAGTACGAGTGCATGAGCGCCTCGTGCACGGTCGGGTCGAAGGGCTCCCCCTTCTGCCCGTACCGCTCCAGCCCGAGCTTGCCCGTGACCGACTCCAGCCGGTCGCCGACGGACTTGAACCCGCCGGTCAGTTCGTCGTGGTCGCGGGCCCGGCCGATGTCGTCCAGCACCGGGAGCAGCTCGGACAACACCTGCCCGAGGGCCTGCTCGCGGACGGCGACCCGGTCGCGCTCGACGCGCTTGCGGTAGTTGTCGTACTCCGCCTTGAGCCTCTGAAGATCGGCGAGGCGCTCGGCGAGCTGGGTCTTGAGCGTGGAGTCCGCTTCGCCGGTGACCGCGGCGTCGCCCGTGGCGGGGGCCTCCGGGGCCGGCGTGCCGCCGGACTCCCGGACCTTCCCCGTCTTGGGATCGATGCGCCGCTTGTCGCGGATCACCGGGCCCTCCTTCTCCTCGCCCTCATCGGGGGAGGTCGTCACGACGCGTCACCCTTCGGCTTGTCCTCGTCGACGATCTCGGCGTCGACGACCTCGTCGTCCTGGTCACCGGCCTGGGCGCCGGCGGTCGGACCGTGGTCCTGCTCACCGGCCTGCGCGCCTTCCGGGTTCTGCGCGTACATCGCCGCGCCCATCTTCTGGCTGATCTGGGCGAGCTTCTCGGCGCTGGACTTGATCGCCTCGACGTCGGTGCCTTCGAGGGCCTTCTTGACCTCGGCGACCGCGTCGCCCACCTCGGTCTTGAGCTCCGCGGGGACCTTCTCGTCGTTCTCCCGCAGGAACTTCTCGGTGGAGTAGGCGAGGGTGTCGGCCTGGTTGCGGACCTCGGCCTCCTCCTTGCGCTGGCGGTCCTCCTCGGCGTACTGCTCGGCGTCACGCATCATCTTCTCGATGTCGTCCTTGGGCAGCGCGCTGCCGCCGGTGATGACCATCGACTGCTCGCGGCCGGTGCCCTGGTCCTTCGCCGAGACGTTGACGATCCCGTTGGCGTCGATGTCGAAGGTGACCTCGATCTGCGGGACGCCGCGCGGCGCGGGCGGCAGGCCGGTGAGCTGGAAGGTGCCGAGCTTCTTGTTGTACGCGGCGATCTCGCGTTCGCCCTGGTAGACCTGGATCTCCACGGACGGCTGGTTGTCGTCGGCGGTGGTGAAGGTCTCCGAGCGCTTGGTCGGGATCGTGGTGTTCCGCTCGATGATCTTGGTGAAGATGCCGCCCTTGGTCTCGATGCCCAGGCTCAGCGGCGTCACGTCCAGCAGCAGGACGTCCTTGACCTCGCCCTTCAGCACGCCCGCCTGGAGGCTCGCGCCGATCGCGACGACCTCGTCGGCGTTGACGCCCTTGTTGGGCTCCTTGCCGCCGGTCAGCTCCTTGACCAGCTCCGACACCGCGGGCATCCGGGTCGAGCCGCCGACCAGGACGACCTGGTCGATGCCGTCGACGGAGATCTTGGCGTCCTTGAGCACCGAGTGGAACGGCGCCTTGGTCCGGTCGAGCAGGTCGGAGGTCATCCGCTGGAACTCGCCGCGGGTGAGCTTCTCCTCCAGGTGCAGCGGGCCCTCGGCCGACGCGGTGATGTAGGGCAGGTGGATCGTCGTCTCGGACGAGCCGGACAGCTCGATCTTGGCCTTCTCCGCGCCCTCACGGATCCGCTGGAGGGCCATCTTGTCCTTGGACAGGTCGACGCCGTTGGCGTTCTTGAACTTCTCGACCAGCCAGTCGACGATCTTCTGGTCCCAGTCGTCGCCGCCCAGGTGGTTGTCGCCGCTGGTGGCCTTGACCTCCACCACGCCGTCGCCGACCTCCAGCAGGGACACGTCGAACGTGCCGCCGCCCAGGTCGAACACCAGGATGGTGGCCTCGTTCTCCTTGTCCAGGTGGTAGGCCAGCGCCGCGGAGGTGGGCTCGTTGATGATGCGCAGGACGTTCAGCCCCGCGATCTGCCCGGCCTCCTTGGTGGCCTGCCGCTGGTGGTCGGAGAAGTAGGCGGGCACCGTGATGACCGCGTCGGTGACGGTCTCACCGAGGTAGGACTCGGCGTCCCTCTTCAGCTTCTGCAGCACGAATGCGCTGATCTGCTGCGGGGTGAAGTCCTTGCCGTCGATCGTGGTGTTCCAGTCGGTGCCCATCTCGCGCTTGACCGAACGGATCGTCCGGTCCACGTTGGTCACCGCCTGGCGCTTGGCCACCTCGCCGACGAGCACCTCACCGTTCTTGGCGAAGGCCACGACCGACGGCGTGGTCCGCGACCCCTCCGCGTTCGCGATGACGGTGGGCTCGCCGCCCTCCAGGATCGCGACGACCGAGTTGGTCGTCCCGAGGTCGATGCCGACCGCACGTGATGCCATGTCTGTTCGTCCTCCGTCGTTACGTGCCGGGTTATCACGTTCCGGCCGCGTCCCCCTGGGTCCTGCGTCCGGTCGAGTCTCTGCTCGCAAGAGTGCCGGGCCCGTTCCGTGTTGTCAAATGACTTGAGCCTACCCGACTCAACTTTGCTGACGTCCTCTACAACAGGACGATTGAGCGCCCTATTCCGGTTCCCGGGGCTGGTCCTGACGAGGGCCTGCTGAGACTGATCGCTACCGGGCCGCGACCACTGGATACCGCTACCGGGCGGGCCTGCGGCGCTCGATGCCGTCCAGGACGCAGTCGAGCCCGAACGCGAAACGGCCCTCCAGGACGTCGGCGGTCTCGTCCTCCCAGATCTGGCGGAGGTGTGCCGCGAGGCGGGGGCTGCGCTCGGCGGTCTCCGCGAGAAAGGGGCCGAGCGTCTCGATCCAGGCGGCGACCGTCGTGCCCGCCTGGTTGACCTGCCAGCTCGCCTCGCTCCCGGCCGCGCCGATCACGTAGTCCACGACGAGCGACCACGCGTACTCCAGCCCGAAGCCGGTGAACCCGGCCGCGCCGAACAGCACGAGCGCCTCGTCCAGGACACGGACGGCGTTGGGTCCGACCATGGGACGGCTGCCGAACAGCGTGACCGTCCACGGGTGCCGGTGGATCATCGCGCGGTAGCTGCGCGCGTAGCCGGTGGCCGCCGCGCGCCAGCCGCCGTCCGCCGGGTCCGGGACCTCCACCTCGGCCATGACCCGGTCGAGCGCCAGCTCCAGCAGCTCGTCCTTGTTGGCGACATGCCAGTAGACGGACGTGGCGCCGGAATTGAGGCGCGTGCCGAGCCGCCGCATGCTCAGCCCGTCGAGCCCCTCGGCGTCGAGCAACTCCAGCGCGGCGTCGACGATCTGGTCGCGGGTGAGCGTGGGCTGGTCGCGCCGTGCTCTCGCCGGACGGGTCCAGACGGACGTCGGGCGCGCCGGTGCCTCGGCCATGGGGCCTCCTCTGCTGACTCTCGTACAGGGTACCGGGGCTTGAACAGTGTACGAGGAAGCTCATACAGTGTTCGAGGCAACTAGAACACTGTACGAGCAGAGGGAGCGAACCCAGTGGACCCCATGAGCCCGGCCGCGCATCCGCGGCGCTGGCAGATCCTCGGCGTGCTCTGCCTGAGCCTCTTCGTGGTCGTGGTGGACAACACGATCCTCAACGTCGCGATCCCGTCCCTGCTGGACGACCTGGACGCCACCACGTCCGACGTCCAATGGGTGATCGACGCCTACTCGCTGGTCTTCGCGGGCCTGCTGGTCACGGCGGGCAGCCTCGGCGACCGGTACGGCCGCCGCCGCGCCATGCTGATCGGGTTCGCGCTGTTCGGGCTCGGCTCGCTGCTCGCGGCCTTCGCCGAGAACCCGGCGCAGCTCGTCGCCATGCGCGCGCTGATGGGCGTCGGCGGCGCGTTCCTGATGCCCGGAACGCTGTCGATCATGGCGCAGGTCTTCGGCGCGGACGAGCGCCCCAAGGCGTTCGCCATCTGGGGCGCGACGTCCATGGTCGGCATCGCCGCCGGACCGACGCTCGGCGGCTTCCTGCTGGAGCACTCCTGGTGGGGCTCGGTCTTCCTGGTGAACGTGCCCGTCGCCGTCCTCGCCGTCGTGGGGCTGCTGGTCCTCGTCCCGGAGACGCGCGGACCGCGGCGCCGCCCGGACGTGCTCGGCGCCGTGCTGTCCACGCTCGGCATGTCGGCGCTGGTATGGGCGATCATCACCGGGCCCGAGCACGGCTGGACGGGACCGCGTACCCTCGGCGGGCTCGCCGTCGCCGTGGCGGCGCTCGGCCTGTTCGTCCGCTGGCAGCACCGCAACCCCGAGCCGATGCTCGACCTGCGGCTGCTGCGGCGGCGCCAGTTCTCCGGCGCCGCCGTCATCATCGCGGCCTTCGGGTTCGCGCTGGCCGGGACTCTGTTCGCGCTCACCCAGATGTTCCAGCTCGTCCTCGGCTACGGGCCGCTCAAGGCGGGACTGGCCATGCTGCCCGTCGCCGTGTCGGCCGGCCTCGGCAACGGCCTCGGCGCCGCACTGGAGGCCAGGATCGGCGGGCGGAACGCCATCGCCGCCGGGTTCGCCATCGCCGCGGCCGGATTCGCGGCGCTCGGCCTCGTCGGCCCCGGCGACGGCTTCGGCGCGATCGTCATCGGGCTCGTCGTCCTCGGCTTCGGCGCCGGCCTCGGCGCGCCCGCCGCCTACAGCACGCTGATGGCCGCGATCCCGCGCGAGGAGGCCGGCGTCGGCTCGGCCGTGAACGACGCGGGCCAGGAACTCGGCAACGCGCTCGGCGTCGCCGTGATCGGCAGCGTCATCTCCGCCTCGTACAGGCAAGACCTCCCGGACGCGGCGCCCGCCCCCGCGCGGCACTCCCTCGGCGAGGCCCTCGCCCTCGGAGACCCCGGCCTCGCCCGCACCGCCCGCGACGCGTTCGTCCACGCACAGGCGGTGGGCTCGTTCACCGCGGGCGCGACGATGCTGGCCGCCGCGGTCTTCGCACTGCTCGTCCTACGCGGCGGCCACCGACCCGTCACAGACTCCACCCCGGCACGCGAATCCGTCCCGCACACGTGAGCTCCAGCGCACGTGGACGGTCCGGACGCGTAAACGTCCGGCGCGCGTGAAAGCGATCCGGGGACGGTGCGGAGTACAGGATGACACCGACCCCCGGAGGTTCTTCATGCCCGACCCCACCAGCGGGGCGGACAGGTGACCGCCCCGCCCCACCTCGCCCAGCCGGGCGGGACCCGCGAGGACGACGCCGGGCTCGTCGCCGCGTCCCTGCGCGACGCCGAGCTCTTCACCGCCGTCTACGACCGGCACTTCCCCGCCGTGTACCGCTACGTCGCGGGACGTCTCGGACGTGAGGTCGCCGACGACGTCGTCGCCGAGACGTTCCTCGCCGCGTTCCGCCGCCGGGCGACGTTCGACCCCTCGCGCGGCGACGTCCGCCCCTGGCTGTTCGGCTTCGCGACCAAACTGATCGCCCAGCACAGGCGGGTGGAGACGCGCCGCTACCAGGCACTCGCCCGCCTCGGCCCCGAACCCGACCCCGGCGGCCACGAGGACAGCGTCGCCGCCTCCGTGACCGCCGAGCGCATGCAGCCGGCGCTCGCCCGCGCGCTCGCGGCGCTGTCGCGCAAGGACCGCGACGTCGTGCTCCTCAAGGCGCTCGGCCAGCTCTCGCACGAGGAGATCGCCGCCGTGCTCGGTATCCCGTACGGGACGGTCGGCTCCCGCCTCAACCGGGCGCGCAGGAAGCTGCGCGCCGACCTGCCCCCAGACGCTTTCGACACGGAAGGACCGTGACCATGGACGAGTTCCAGATGATCGCCACCCTGCTGGACGAGCCCCCGTCCGGCGAAGCCGCCGCCGCCGGGCGACGCCGCCTCACCACGGAGATCCGCCACCCGCGCCGCCGTCCCGCGCTGCAGCGCCTGCCGCTCTTCGGGGGCATCGGCCTGGCCGCCACCGCGGCGGGCGTCGCGGGTGTGCTGCTGTTGTCCTCCGGAACCTCTCCCCGCGCACCCGACCCCGTGGACGCCCGTCCGATGTCCGCCCAGGCGGTGCTGCTCTCGGCGGCCAGACAGGCCGAGGCGGCGCCCGCCACCGGCCGGTACTGGCACGTGCGCATCATGATGACCCGACCCGTCCAGGTGGGGCCGGCGGGAAACCGGTACTGGGTGGACCGGCGGTTCGTCGACGAGACCTGGACCCAGCCCAGCGGGCGCTCCAGTTCCGGCTTCCGCGAGGTGGGCGCCCGCCCCTCCTCACAGGCCGACGCGGCGGCGTGGAAGCGCGACGGCTCGCCCGTCAAGTGGGACCTCGGCAAGGGCGACACCGTGGACGGCGCCCACATCTTCGTCTACGCCACCCCCCAACCCGGTCGGGTGACCAAGACCGCCGGGTCGAACACCTTCAACGTGTGTGACAAGGAGATGTCCTACAAGCAGGTGCGTGCGCTGCCCGCCGAGCCTGCCGCCCTCAAGAACGCCGTCGTGAAAGCGATGCGGAACAACGACGACGGCCGGGTGCCCGCCGACGCGCAGAACGGGTTCGTCCAGCAATGCCTGGTGGGCCTGCTGGCGGACATTCCCGCGCACCCGAAGGTGCGCGGAGCCGCCTACCGGGCGCTGGCGACCATGCCGGGCGTCAAGGTGACCGGCCCGACCGCCGACGAGCGCGGACGCAAGGGGATCGGCCTCGTCCTGCAGGACGGCGCCGGCCGCCCGGTCACCCGCCTGGTGATCGACCCGAAGACCTCCCTCGTCCTGACGGAGTCGGTGGCGCAGACCGGTGAGCTGGCGAAGCTGAAGAGCAAGTCCGGCGTGACCGTCTACCTCCAGGTCGGCTGGACCGACGACGGCCCGCGGGTGCCCGCGCTTCCCTGACGCGGACCCCGTCAGCCCGCCAGGTCGGACGGAACGGTGCCGGACTCCACGAGAGGGAGGCCGAGCGCCGCCCGTTCGGCCAGCCAGGCGCTCGGACGGTAACGCGGATCGCCGGTCGCCGCGTGCAGCCCGCGCAGGAGGTCGAGCACCCGCCCGGCACCCACGTTGTCCCCCCACTCCAGCGGTCCGCGCGAGTAGCCGAGGCCGAGCCGGACGGCGGTGTCGATGTCCGCCGGGCCGGCGAGCCGCTGTTCCGCGATGCCGCAGCCGACGTTCACGACCGAGGCAAGGAGCCGCTGCGCGACGGTCGCGGGCGCGTCCCGGGTGACGCTCACGTCCCGTCCTGTCGCGATGAGGGCGGCGAGCGCCGCACGCCCCGCCTCCCTGTCGACGCCGGGGTGCACGGTAAGAGTGAGGCGGGTGAAGAACCCACCGAACGGGTCCACGCCCAGGGTGCGCTCAAGGGGAAGACCACCAGGCGACCCCTGAGCGACGTCCACGACGCTCCGTCCGAACGGCGCCACGAGCACGATCGCCTCAGCGGACGGTTCGCTACCGGACTCGACCTGCACGCCACCCTCGGACAGCAGCGCCCCCAGCCCCTCCCTTACACCGGGCTCCCCGTCGTGGATCCAGACCGGACGCGCCTCCACGTCCGGCGCGGTGACCTCAGCCGGCTCTTGCTTGGCGCCGTCCGCGTACTTGTAGAAACCCTGACCCGTCTTGCGTCCGAGGAGCCCCGCCTCCACCCGGGCACGCGCGATACGGGACGGACGGAACCGCGGCTCGGTGTAGAAGCCCGTCCAGATGCTCTCCATCACCGGGTGCGACACGTCCAGCCCCGTGAGGTCGAGCAGCTCGCACGGCCCCATCTTCAGCCCGAGAACGTCCCGCGCGATGCGGTCGATGTCCACGGGCTCGGCGGCGCCCTCGGACAGGATCTGCAACGCCTCGGTGACCAGCCCGCGCCCGGCGTGATTGACCAGGAACCCGGGCGTGTCCGGGGCGAGAACGGGCGCGTGGCCGAGTCTCCGGACGAGCTCCGCCAGCCCGTCCGTGACCCAGCCCGCCGTCCGCGCGCCGGGGATCACCTCGACCAGCTTCATCAGCGGGACCGGGTTGAAGAAGTGCAGGCCCGCCAGCCGGGACGGGTCCGACAGCGCCGCACCGATCGCCGTGACCGGCAGCGAACTGGTGTTGGTCGCCAGGACCGTGTGCTCGGGGACGACCTTCTCCAGTGCCGCGAACAACTCCCGCTTGGTCTCCAGGTCCTCCCGGACGGCCTCCACCACGAGATCGCAGTTCTGGAAGGGCGTGAGCGGCTCCCCGACCGGCCGCAGCCGCGCCGTGGCCGCAGCCGCGTCGTCGGCGGACATCCGTCCCTTCGCCGCCAGCCGGGCGAACATCCCGCCGACGTACTCCACCGCCTCGGCCACCGCCTCCAACCGCACGTCGGCCAGCTCCACCGTGAGCCCGCCCGCCGCCGCCCACTGCGCGATCCCACGCCCCATCGCCCCAGTGCCGATCACCCGCACCGTCGAGACCCGCCGCGCCCACTGCTCCATAGCCGCCTCCTCGCTCGTCCGCCCATTCAACCGTCCATTGGATGGAAGCCCGCCGTCCGGTCTGTCAAAGCGACGCCGTAACCTGCCAATAGCCCCCCTGACCCGGACTTTGAGGAGCACACCATGCGCGACGCGGTGATCTGCGAGCCGCTGCGTACCCCGATCGGCCGGTTCGGCGGCGTCTTCACGACCGTCTCGCCCGTGGACCTCGCCGCCACCGTCATCAAGGCCCTGGTCGAACGGACCGGGCTGCCCGGCGACGCGATCGACGAGGTCATCCTCGGCCACTGCTACCCCACGTCCGACGCCCCCGCCATCGGACGGGTCGCCGCGCTGGACGCCGGGCTGCCCATCGAGGTCGGCGGGCTGCAGATCGACCGGCGCTGCGGATCGGGGCTCCAGGCCGTCGTCAACGCCGCCATGCAGATCCAGACCGGCGTCAGCGACGTGATCATCGCCGGCGGCGCGGAGAGCATGAGCAGCGCGCCCTTCTACACGACCGAGGCACGCTGGGGCATCCGCGGCACCGGCCTGAACCTGCACGACTCGCTCGCCCGGGGCCGCGTCACGGCCGGCGGCGCGAGCCACCCGGTGCCGGGCGGGATGCTGGAGACCGCCGAGAACCTGCGCCGCGAGTACGGCATCGGCCGCGAGGAGCAGGACGAGCTTTCCGTCCGCTCCCACCAGCGCGCGGTCGCCGCCCAGCAGTCGGGGGTCTTCGCGGAGGAGATCGTCCCGGTGACCGTCCGGTCGCGCAAGGGGGACACGGTCGTCGACACCGACGAGCACCCGCGTCCCGACACCACCGTCGAAGAGCTGGCGAAGCTGCGTCCCGTCCTCGGCAAGTCCGACGACGCCGCGACCGTCACCGCGGGCAACTCCAGCGGGCAGAACGACGCCGCCGCCGCGTGCGTCGTCACGACCCCCGAGCGGGCCGCCGAGCTGGGGCTGCGGCCCCTCGTCCGGCTCGTCTCGTGGGCACGCGCCGGAGTCCCGCCCCGCACGATGGGCATCGGCCCGGTGCCCGCCACCGCCAAGGCGCTGGAGGCGGCGGGACTGTCCCTCTCCGACATGGACCTGATCGAGCTGAACGAGGCGTTCGCCGCGCAGGTGCTGGCCGTCGCCCGCGAGTGGGGGCTGAAGGACGACGACTGGGACCGCGTGAACGTCAACGGCTCGGGCATCTCCCTCGGCCACCCGGTGGGTGCGACCGGCGCCCGCATCCTCGCGACGCTCGCCCGCGAGATGCGCCGCCGCGAGGCCCGCTACGGGCTGGAGACCATGTGCATCGGCGGTGGCCAGGGCCTCGCGGCGGTGTTCGAACGAGTGTGACGCCATTCGGACGGGCTTGATCAGACGGGCGGGGCCCAGGCGGGGTCGCGTCCGGTCAAGCCGATCATGCGGTCGAGGGGCGGGGCGTCGTCCGGAGTCGGGACGGGGGCGCCGAACAGGCCGTCGGGCGCGGCGTCGCCGTCCTGGACGGCCGCGCCCACGAAGTCCATGCACAGATCGATCTCACGCTGCTCGGCCTCGTAGGGCTGCCCGCTCGCCCGGGCGACGTCCCACCCGTGAACGACGATCTCGTTCAGCGCGACCCGTCCGGCGACCTCGGCCGGCAGGTCCACACCGCCGGCCTTGGTCATGCCCTCCCAGGCGGACGGGTCGTTCCAGGCCGAGGCGAGCGCGTCGAGCTGCTCGGGGATGCGCGTCCGCCAGTCCGGGGCGAGCTGGGAGGCGTCGCCGGACGGCGGTGCGGACGGGAGGTCCGGCCAGTGCTTCGCGGCGGCCCAGGTGAAGGCCATGGAGAGGCCGTTCACGTGGTCGATCAGGTCCCCGAGCGTGTAGTTCTCGCAGGGCGTCGGCGCGGTGAGCTGCGAGTCGCGCACGCCGGCGAGCAGGAGGCCCAGCCGCCGGGCGGCGGGCGCGAGGTCGGGTGCAGAGGTCATCCTTCGCTCCTCGATGGTCGTCCGGTCCTGGTGAGTGGACTCCGAAGCCGCACGATATTCATCGCCGCTCCTCATCTCTAAGGTGTGGGGATGGTCAACGGCGGGCGGGTGGTCGCGCGACCCCGCGGGACGGTCTGCCGCTGACCTGCGAGTGTGACGCATAAGCTACCGCCGAGTAGTATTCGGGCCCCGGATGACGTGCGGTTTGTCGCCAGCCTTACGCTGACTGCCATCGCCCGTACCCCAGGAGGACGGAACAGTGTTCTGGATCACGTTGGTCATTGGACTCGCCGGAACCGCGGTCGCGCTGGCGCTCGCCGGACGGCGGGTGCAGTTCCTCTACGCCATCGCCAAGAGCGGACAGCCCGACCCCGAACGGGTCCTCCAGGTCAAACGTGACCCGAAGGCCGACATCGAAGGCCAGGTCACCGAAGTTCTCGGCCAGCGCAAGCTGCTCAAATGGTCGGTCGCGGGCGCCGCGCACGCCGCCGTCATGTGGGCGTTCTTCCTTTTGGCCACCGTCTACCTTGAGGCGGCCGTCGCCCTGCTGTTCGGGCTCGACAAGCACATCCCGTGGCTACAGACCTGGGGCCCGATCGGCTTCGTCCAGGACACCATCGCCCTCGCCTGCACCGCCGGACTGATCACCTTCACCGCGATCCGCGTCAAGAACTCCCCCCAGCGCATCGGCCGCCGATCCCGCTTCAAGGGCTCGCACCTCAGCGGCGCCTGGATCACCCTCTTCATGATCTTCAACGTGATCTGGACGATGTTCTTCTTCCGGGGCGTCGAATGGGCCAGCGGCAACCTGGACTACGGCAAGGCCGCCTACTTCTCCTACGCCGTCGGCCACCTGTTCGACGGGCTGAGCCATGACACCCTCGAAGTGCTGGAGTCCGTCGGCCTGCTGCTGCACATCGCGGTCGCGCTGATCTTCCTGGTCTTCGTCGTCCACTCCAAGCACCTGCACATCTTCCTGGCGCCGCTGAACGTCATGTTCAAGCGCCGCCCGGACGGCCTCGGCGCCGTCCAGCCGATGATGTCGGGCGGCAAGCCGCTGGACTTCGAGGAGGCCGACCCCGACGAGGACGTCTTCGGCCGCGGCAAGATCGAGGACTTCACCTGGAAGGGCTTCCTCGACATGGCGACCTGCACCGAGTGCGGCCGCTGCCAGTCGCAGTGCCCCGCCTGGAACACCGGCAAGCCCCTGTCGCCGAAGATGGTCGTCCTGGAACTGCGCGACCACGCCCTCGCCAAGGCGCCGTACTTCACCGCGTCCGAGGAGCAGCGCGAGAAGTTCACCGACGAGCAGAAGCTCGCCATGCAGGTCGACAAGGAACTCGTCGCCGAGGACGGCGTCATCCACCCCGACGTCCTCTGGTCATGCACCAACTGCGGCGCCTGCGTCGAACAGTGCCCGGTCGACATCGAGCACATCGACCACATCCTGGACATGCGCCGCTTCCAGGTCATGATCGAGTCCTCGTTCCCGTCCGAGGCCGGCGTCATGCTGAAGAACCTGGAGAACAAGGGCAACCCGTGGGGCATGTCCGAGACGAAGCGCCTCGACTGGATCGAGGAACTGGACTTCGAGGTCCAGGTCGTCGACGAGAAGCTCCCCGAGGACACCGAGTACCTCTTCTGGGTCGGCTGCGCCGGCGCCCTGGAGGACCGCGCCAAGAAGACGACCAAGGCCGTCGCCGAACTGCTCCACATCGCCGGCGTGAAGTTCGCCGTCCTCGGCCCGATGGAGGCGTGCACCGGTGACCCCGCGCGCCGCCTCGGCATGGAGTTCGTCTTCCAGATGCTCGGCCAGCAGAACGTGGAGACGCTGAACGAGGCGGGCGCCAAGAAGATCGTCGCGACCTGCCCGCACTGCTTCAACACCCTCGCCAACGAGTACCCGCAGATCGGCGGGGAGTACGAGGTCGTCCACCACACCCAACTGCTCGCGCACCTCGTCGAGGAAGGCAAGCTCACTCCGGTCACCCCGATCGAGGAGAACATCACCTACCACGACCCCTGCTTCCTCGGCCGCCACAACAAGGTCTACAAGCAGCCGCGCGACATCATGGCCACCGTCCCCGGCATCCGGACGCGCGAAATGCACCGGCACAAGGACCGCGGTTTCTGCTGCGGCGCCGGCGGCGCGCGGATGTGGATGGAAGAGCGCATCGGCAAGCGCATCAACACCGAGCGCGTCGACGAGGCACTGGAGACCGACCCCGACACCGTCTCGACGGCCTGCCCGTTCTGCCTCGTCATGCTGGGCGACGCCATCAACGAGAAGAAGAACTCAGGCGACGCCAAGGAGTCGCTGGAGGTAGTCGACGTCTCCCAACTGCTGATCCGCTCCATCAAGGGGAGCGCGTAGTTCAGCGCAGGGCCCCTGGCGGTCGGGCCTTGACGGCCCCTCCTCCGGCGGGCCCTGCGGCGATCGCCGCATCGCTTCGGCTCGTCCTAGAGGGCTCGCTACGCGATCAGCTGCTCACAGGCTCGCAACTGCCCTGGCTGAGGTAAGCGGCGCGCGGGGCAGGGCAGGATGTGCGTGTCTGGGGTGAATTTTCGGGTGTGGCTTTTTGATGATTCCGGGCCATGTGATGCACGGGGTTTTCATGAGAAGTCAAGCGTTCTGTAGCGGTTCATGGTGCTTTGTAGGGCCCCGGACTGGTATTAACCGGGGATGGCCGTGCTCGTGTCCCTTCTGGCGTTTCTGATGACGCTCACCGGTGGTCTCGCCGCGATGCGGGTCCGCGACCACCGGCACCTCGTCCTCGGGCTGGCCGGCGGGCTGATGCTGGGCGTCGTGGCGTTCGACCTGATCCCCGAATCGCTGGAGATGACCCACGACCTCGTCTTCGGCGTCCCCGCGCCGATGATCGGCTTCGCATGCGGGTTCCTGCTGCTGCACGTGGTGGAGCAGGCGGTCGCGATTCACCGCGGGCACGAGGGCGAGTACGCCCCGCACGACCACCCCGGCGGCCACTCGCACGGCGGACCACAAGGGAAGGCCGGGCTGCTCGCCGCGTGCGCGCTCGTCGGGCACAGCCTGGTGGACGGCCTCAGCATCGGCCTCGGCTTCCAGTCCGGGATGGAGACCGGCGTGTTCGTCGCCCTCGCCGTGATCACCCACGACTTCGCGGACGGGTTCAACACCTTCACCGCCGCATCGCTGAACCGCGACGACCGCCGTCCCGCCATGCTCCTGCTGCTCGCCGACGCCGCCGCCCCGATCGTCGGGGCCGCGCTCACGCTGCTGGTGACCGTCCCGGACGCGGTCCTCGGTCCCTACCTCGGGGTGTTCGGCGGCGTCCTGCTCTACCTCGCCGCCGCCGAGATCCTGCCCGAGGCGCACAGCGGCCACCCCCGCGTGATGACGCTCTGCGCCACCGGGCTCGGCCTGCTCGCCGTGGTCTTCAGCGTCGGCGTCGCAGGCTGACGCTAGACCCGGGTCCGATGGAAGTTGAGATACGACCTGGACGGCGTCGGCCCCCGCTGGTCCTGGTACCGCGACCCGTACTTCTCCGACCCGTACGGATACTCCGCCGGCGAGCTCGTCCTGAACAGGCACATCTGCCCGATCTTCATCCCCGGCCACAACTTGATCGGCAGCGTCGCCACGTTCGACAGCTCCAGCGTCACATGCCCCCCGAACCCCGGATCGATCCACCCCGCCGTCGAGTGCGTGAGCAGCCCCAGCCGTCCCAGCGAGCTCTTCCCCTCCAGCCGCGCGGCCAGATCGTCCGGCAACCCGAACACCTCGTACGTCGACGCGAGCACGAACTCCCCCGGATGCAGCACGAACGCCTCGTCCGCCTCCACCTCCACCAGCCGCGTCAGATCGCTCTGCTCCACGGCCGGATCGATGTGCGGATACTTGTGGTTCTCGAACACCCGGAAGTACCGGTCCAGCCTCACGTCCACACTGGACGGCTGGACCATCCCCGGCTCATACGGGTCGATCTTCACTCGCCCGGACTCGAGCTCGAACCTGATGTCGCGATCGGAGAGCAGCACGTCAGAAAAGCTACCGTCCCCACCACCCGCACGCGCACACCGACTATCCGGTACGATGACCGGGCGGCGGGCACCCACACCGCCCCACGCGGGTGTAGTTCAATGGTAGAACTTCAGCTTCCCAAGCTGACAGCGCGGGTTCGATTCCCGTCACCCGCTCCCACCACAAAGGCCCAGGCCAGTGACCTATCACTGACGCTGGGCCTTTCGCGTTCATCGCCCGCCGTGCCCGCTACGTGCCCGATGTCTCGCCGGAGCCTCCCGGCCCCTTCCGGCGCTTCTCGGCCTTCTTCGCCTTCTTGAGTTCGCGCGCGGCCATCTTCCCGAGCGTGGAAGCGATCTCCCGATCACGCTCCCGCCGCGCGTGCAAGTAGACCTGCGCTGCCCGCGTGGACGAGTGGCCCATCCGGCTCATCATCTCGGCCAGTGAAGCACCCGACTCGGCCGCGAACGTGTTACCGGTGTGCCGAAGGTCATGCACATGGATCTCCCCGACCTCCAACTCCGCCTTCTCCAGTGCCCGCGCCCAAGGCTTGGAGAAGTTGCTGCGCCGGAGCTGACCGCCCCGGACACCGACGAACACGAACCCGGCCGAGCCTGGTTGGGCGTACTCGTTCAGGTGCCTCCGCAGGTCCGGGATGATCAGATCAGGGATCACGACCTTCCGCCGGCTGGCCTCCGACTTGGGCGTTCCTTTCACCAGGGGACCCAACTCGTACACGGTTTCGTCCACGCGGACCGTTGCCGCGTCCAGATCGAGGTTCTTGCGCCGGAGACCCGCCAGCTCGCCCCAACGCAGATTGCCGAAAGTCGCGAGGAGCACCAGGGCCCGGTAGCGAGGGGCGATCGCCTCAGCGATCCGAAAGACCTCGGCCACGCTCAGTACTGGCCGTTCTGGGCTCGACTCCCGATCGGCGCCAGGGATCTGACACGGGTTCTCCTTGATGCGCTTGTCTTGCACTGCCGTGTTGAGGACCGCCCGGAGGAGCCGGTACGCCTTGGCCACCGTCACCGGCCCGAAGGATGGTTTGCTCTTTGGACCCGCCTTAAGACGGGACGCCCGCCACCTCCGAACATCCTCCAGACGGACGTCACTGATGTGCGTCTCTCCGAACGTCGGGTTGAGGTGGAGGCGCAACAGCAGTTCGTAGAGCTGGACCGTCTTCGGGCTCAACTCCCGTTCTTCGACCCAATCGGCCGCGTAGACGGCGAACGGGATGGCACCGGCCGCAGGGTCGAACCAGTCACCCCGCTTGAGGTCCGCCTCTTTGAGGGTGAGCCACTGTTCCGCGTCCTTCTTGCGGGGGAAGGTGTGCGGAGCGTTGTGATCTCTGCCGTCTGGTCCCGGGTAACGGGCTTGCCAGCGTCCGGAGGGAAGTTGCCGAACGCGCCCGAAGCGTCGCTTGCCAGCCATCAGGCAGCCCTCCTTGCGTGCTTGCCGCGAAGAGTGATCGGCTCGACGAGACCGGCCGCGATGAACTCTCGGAGCGCGGATTCGGGGATACGGACGAACCGCCCGACCTTGACGAAGCGGATGCGCCGTTCCTCCACCAGACGCCGGGGGAAGCGCGGAGTGGTGTTGAGCACCCCAGCCGCTTGGGTGTAGGTCAGGAGACGGTCATCAGGGTCGAGGTCCGTCAAGTTCTTACGCCTACCGGTCACGCTGCCTCCGCAGTTGCCGAAAGATCCGAAGTGGGCTGGGTTGCTTGATCGAGTTGGGCGTGTCGTGTGAGTCGTTCGGTGATCAGGAGTTGGAGGCGTCGTTCGATGGGCTTGACGTCGGGGTCGGCGGGTCCGGCGCGTTCCCAGACGTAGACGGTGTTCGGGTCGGTCGGGTTGATCACGGGGATTCCGGCCTCTGCCAGCCGCGCGAGCACCCAGGCTTTGCGGTCGGCTTTGTGGTCGGCCAGGGTCTTGCCCGACCACTTGCGCGAGACCAGCACACGGCGCCCGCCGTAACCCAGGTGTTCGCGCCGGTGGGCTTTGCCTTTGCAGAACCCCGGAGCCATCCCCCGCCGGGGGTTCTTGGGCTGGATGCCGTAGCGCAGCCAGTTCGCGCACGTCGGGGAGCACGGTTCGTAGCGGAGCGTCTCGGCCATCCGGTCGACGTGCTCACGCTGCGGACCGGTGTCGGCTCGGTGGCATTCGGCGACGCCCTTGACCAGGTACTTGGTGAGGTAGCCGATCAGCTTTCGGGACTGGGGTGTGTCGGCCATGACGCCTTGTGCGTCGATCTGGCGTCCGAACCGCAGCAGATGCAAGGGTTCGGTGTTCTCGTCCTGGCCCAGCTCGTCCAGTGCGTCATCCCAGGTGGGCAGCACCACGCCGGTTGCCGAGTCGACATAGCCGCCGCTCTCGCCCGCGGCCTGGTCCCAGACCGGCAGCCGATCCCCCTCGTAGACAACCCGATCGGTCGAGGGCCACCACACCTGGTGATAGGTCGCCGCCACCACCTGACGCAACTCAGTGCGGGAGATGGTTCCGCGGATCGCCATGTGCAGGTGCGGCGCCAACCGCCGTTGCGGCTCGACGGTCGCGAAGTACTGCACGTCGTAGCCGACGAACCGGCGGAGGTTCTGCACGAACCGGTCCACCAGCTTGGAGAAATGCAGCGCGTCCCGCGCGGCCCGCGTGTAGTCGTAGGCGGCCGGGTCGACCGGCGTTCCGTCCGAGCGCACCCGCCCATAGGAGTCCAGCGTCAGGGTCAAGAAGATCGACGGCCGGAACGTCTTACCGTCACGGCCCCGAAACACCTTCCCCACGGTGCGGGAGTCCACCGGCCGCCGAGGCAGGTCCGGTGCGTCCTGGCGCCGACGAGTGGACCGGGTCCGCCGGCCCCTGGCATCCTCGCTCGTCTTCAGGGTGCCTCGCACGCCCGAGCGTTCGATCTCCACATCCAGTTCCCGCACCACCCCCTCCCAGAACTCCACCCCCTCCCCATGCGAGGAACCGATCTCAGCCGCGTGATCACGTTCGGTCTGGGCCCGCGCCCGAAGCCCCATCAGCGCCCGCTGGTGCGCGTCCGGGTCAGCCCGTGTGATGACGGGTTCTTCGGTCAGGTGCCAGCCCTGGTTGCATTGCACCGCGCGGAGTTTGCGCTTGCGTTCGGCGCACGAGGGGCAGACGCTTTGGAGGGTGTGGTTGCACGGGACGTAGACCACCTCGGAGTCGCCGGTGGTCAGGTCGACGCGCCGCATGGGGACAGGCCGGATGCACACGCCGTGTTCGACCGCGACCGCCTCCAGCACCCCGCGCGCCAGCGGAGGCAGCGTCTTGACCACCGCACCAGGTTCGGGTTCCGGGCTCTCGGCCGCAGGCGCATTCGAGCCGTCCAGACAGAGCTGTGTCATGCCGCCTCCCCGGCGTCCAGCTCCGGCACACCGAGCGTGACCATGGCGCGGATGTCGTCGTCGCCGACGTAGGCCGCGCGGACGCGGACCGGGTCGGGTGTGGTCTCCAGCCGGACGAACCCGACCCCGGCGCCGATGTGCGGGATGGATGAGATCTGGTCGGCCAGGGCGCCCCGGTCGCGGGCACCGTCGCCGAGGATCATGTCGACCTGTTCGTCTTCGTCCAGGCGCAGGGCGATCCGGTCGGGGAACAGGTTGCGCAGGTTGTTGACCTCTTTGCGTGCGTCCTGCTGTGCGCCGATCACGCAGTACCCCACCGACCGGCCTTGTGAAGTGAGCACGGCCAGGGCTGATTCGGCGCGCTTGCGCAGGTCGCGTTCGGGGCAGTAGGCGGTCAGGAACGCCAGCTCATCCACCACCACAACCCGGAACGGATGCTCACGCGTCGGGGTGAACGAGCGGGTCACGCCCGCGAACCGTTCGGCACGGGCGTTCATGTCCTGCGCCGCCGCCTCCAGCAGCTCGACCATGCCGCCCTTGGGATCATCGCTGTAACGCCCGTACCGCTCGAACAGCGCCCGCCCGAACGACAGCTCCATCCGCTTGGGGTCGACCGCCCAGACCTCCACCAGCCCGCCCAGCATCAGCGGCAGCACCGCGCGGACGGTCGACCAGATCACCGACCCCTTCCCCGCCCCCGTCGCACCCGCGATCAGCACATGGGTACCGAGCAGCCGCAACCGCCACGGCGAACCGTCCTCGACCCGTCCGATCTCCAACGCCGACAGGTCCACCTCGGCAGCGTCCGGGATGGGCAGTGCGGGGATGGGGACGGCGAGGGCGTCACGTCGGACGAACTCCAGCCAGATCCGTCCCGGACGGTCCCCTTCCCGGACGCGGACCAGGGTGGCGCCGAAGCCGTGCGCGAGGTTGACCGCGACCCGCTCCCAGGCGTCGGGTGCCTGTCCTTTGAGCATCCGGACCAGCACCCGGTCCGAGGCCGGGCCGCAGCGGACCCGCACCAGCGACGGCAGGTATTCGCGGCCCTTGTGCGTCTTGGTGAGTCCAGCGGTGACCAGGACGGGTTGCCAGTCACGCCGGTACACCATCGCCAGCCGCCACCGAGCTTGCCCCGGACGAGCCAGGTAGCGGACGAAGGAGGGACGGTCCACCCCCGCCCACACTCCGACCCCGATCCCGACGAGGACCAGGACGAGGAGGGGGACGGCCCAGCCGTAGCGGACGCCGAGCCAGCCCAGCCCGCCGGCCACGGTGACCGGGACGATGTTGCGGACCAGGAACACCACCGTCCGCACCAGGCCGCGGACCAGGTTGACGAGCAGGACCAGGCCCTCAGGCATGTGCCACACCGGCGGGGCCCATTTGGGTGCGGCGAAGGGGTCGGTCTGTGCTTCGACGGCGACGTTCTCGCCGGGTCCGAGCTTGCGGAACTCCCAGGACATACCCTGGTCACCTCTTCACTTCATGGGATGTGTTGGGGAGAGAAGCGGGGCGGCCGGAGGTACCAGCTCCAGCCGCCCCACCTGATCTAGGCCGCCGCAGCAGCGGCCGAAGGGCCAGCGGCGTCAGCGGTGGAGGCGAGGGCGTGCAGCCGCTCGCACTCGGCCAGGAAGGTTTGCGCCGCCCTCAGCAGCAGCCGCGCGTTGTCCACGTCCACCGCCGACACCGCATCACCGCCTGCGCCGGTCACTGCCACCGACAATCCATCGCTGGACAGCGTGAGGATCGGCGCCGCGTCGGTGTAGGTGCAGCAGCGGATCATCGCGTCCGCCCCCAGGTGCACCGACACCGAGCCCCAGGACGAGCGGGAGGTCATGCTGCCCCCTTCCCGACCGTCCGGCCCGAGGGGCGACGACCGGAGCGGTACAGCCGCTCGACCTCCACCGCGTACGCCGCCGCCTGCTCGGCCAGTGACCGCGCGAACTCCACATCACCGGCGTGCAGCCGCTCCGGCAGCGTCAGAGTGACCAGCACCCGGCCCGCCGACACCGTGAACAACGGCGTCCGCGAACGGAACGCCCGGAACTCCGAGGTTGCGGTGGAGTCGATCGGCAGCGACAGCGCCGAGGTCCGCCCGCCCGTCCCGCGCGCCATCACGCAGCCGCCTTGTCACCGGACGCCCGACCCGCCTTACCCGCACCGCCGCTCGCGGGGCGGACCTCCCGCGCCCGGAACGAGTACGCCACCCGTGGACGACGCCCCGTCTCCTCCACATACGGGGTGACGGTCAACCCGCCGAACTCCACCGGCCGGAACGGCCCGTAGGAGGGGTCGGGCAGCACCGGGCACACCTGCGCGGCCACCTTCACCCGGATCGCCGACGCCTTGTGACCCGCCGCCGGGTCGGCGTCGTAGACGTCGACCACCCACACCGGCAGGCCGTTCTCCTTGTCGGTGTCCTGCCGCTTGGTGTCGAAGTTCTCCAGCGGCTCGGCCGGACCCGTCGCGAACACCCCGTGCGGGAACACCGCCCCGAACTCCACCGGGATACGCCCCAGAATCGCCATCACGAAACTCCCTGTCGATCGATCTACCTGACGACAACTCGCCTTATCGAGTTGTCGATAACGACAGCGTACGCGACCAGAGGCGAACTTCAAGGAGTGTAAGACGACTTGTCGAGTGAGCTACGTCACAACCCGTAGCTTTCCTCCAGCACATGCAGCGACCCCGGCAGCACGACCTCCACCACCAGCACCGTCCGGCCGGTGGAGTCCACCACCGAACCCAACACCGCCAAGACCGGCTCACCCTCAGCCAACCCCAACGCCTCCCGCTCGTCACCGGTGGGACGCCGCGACCGCAGACGCTCATCCACCCGGATCAGCCGCTCCCGGGTCCGGGCCGTGAGCAGCTGGCGGACCGGAACCGTCAACGGCCCCTGCTGATCCAGCCCCGACGCCCGCGCCACATCCAGCGGAGCCCACAACGACACCAGCTCACTGGCGATGGAGTCATACAGAGCCACATACCGCCGCAGATGCACCGGCGCCGAGTCCGCCAGGCCCAGCAGCAACGCCACCGAGCCCGGAGCCGCCTCACGACCGACCCGAAGGACCCGAACCGAGGCATCGGTCTCCTGACGATCCAGCACCGCCAACCCCGGACGAGTGTTCTGCAAGGCACCAGAGGACGCCGACGCCTTCACGAACGTGCCGCGCCCATGCTCGCGCTGGATCTCACCCAACAACTGCATCTCATTGAGAGCACGCACCACCGTGGGACGGGAGGCCCCGAACTCCTTGCCCAGCATCGCCTCAGAGGGGATGGGCTCACCCACCGGGTAGGTTCCGTCCTTGATCCGGCGACGCAGTGTCTCCATGATCCGGACATACTTCGGGGCGTACGCAGCGTCATCCGACATCTTGGCCTATCCACAGCTCGACAACACGAGTAGGACCAGGAAACCAGACATCCCACCGCGCTGTCACGCCCCGGCGTCGCTCCCCGCACCGGTTCCCCGCAGCAGCGCAGCCGCCTTCAACTCCTGAGCAAGCTCGCGCGTCGCCCCCGCCGTGATGTCGCAGAGTTGCCGCCGATCCAACTCCGCCACCCGCCACAACGCCTTCTCATAAGCGTTGGCGACCAAGACCACCGCCTCCGTCAACACCCGGTGATCGGACCAGCCCCCGTCATCGGTCACCGGCGGATACGCGGCGAATGGCTCATGTACCCGCACAACATCCCGAAAGTGCGGCGCCGTGACCGGCGCGAGCAACACCGCCAACGCCCGCACGTCCTCAGATGAGTACCTCAGCGTCCGGCCGCGCGTCCCGTCATGGTCCAGCCCCCAGGCACGCACATGGCCCCGCTCGGCCCACCGGCGAAGCGTCTGAGTCGACACCCGCAGACTCCGCGCCGCCTCCGCAGGCGCCACCGTCCGCAGCGCGTAGTACCACTCGTCACAGTGCCAATCGAACGGCTCTTGCTGCCTGCCAGCTTCTCTCGCGGCGCCCTGGCCTGCCATGTCACTTTCCCTGGGGGTTGAATCGGATCAGCGGCAACTGGGGTTGGGCCAGGTCCACGCCATGCAGCGCGAGGACGGTCCGCGCGTGCTCGACACGGGCAGCCGCACGGCGCCGCTCCACCGGCGGGGGGACATCTGAGTCCAGCCACGGCCCGTACACCCGGATCACCGCGCGTTGGTAGAGATCCTCCACCACCGTCTGATCTGTCGGCCCGCCGGTCACCGACGCCCCCACAAACGGGCCCTACGGCGACCACGGCAGCTCACACCACCGCACCGGCGACACCGCCACCAGCCACGCACCCTGGCCCCCCGCACCCGGCGCCGTCTCCCGACCCAGACACAGCCGCACAGCAGACACCGCAGCCCGGAACCCACCACGTCGTGCTGAAGGTTGCCGTCCTCCTCCAGCCGCCAGGTGATCATTGCTCTCCCTCACCGGCAGTCCGGTCGATCAGACGCACCAGCAGCGCCGGCGCCCGGTCGACCTCATCCACCGGAACCACGCCCTGGCCCGACCCCGACAGCAGGAACCACCACCGGCTCCCCACCGCCTCACATCCCACATCCACCGACCGCGAGCCCGCACCCGCACGGCTCACCCGCAGCACCGGTAAACCCTCAAGCCCGTTCACCAGCCAGCACGTCAGCGACTCGTGGGCGGTGCCGATCACCGCGTCCAGCGCGGCCAGGTGCAACCGGCGCTCACCGACCGCGGAGTTCAGGCCCCGGTTCAGCCGCGCTCGCTCAGCGGCGGCCCGAGCATGTGCCTCACCCACGTCCATCACCTCCCGGAAAAGCAGGGCCAGCGGCAGAGGAGCCGTCTCCTCCCCAGCAACACCAGGGAAACCGGACGAAGAACAGCCACCCGCGCCCACCGCTGACCCTGCGGCCTGTTACGCCACCTCGGCCCGGCTGCCCCCGCCGCACATCACGCACGGCTCCCGCCGCCGCTCCGGCGCACGCCCGGAATCACGACGCACCACCAGCAGGTCAACCCGAGACGACACCCACGACCACTCGCGCCCCATGCAGGCAACGCACGGGTCCTGGTCATTCGCCTCCGTCGCGCGCCCCTGGGGTCGCGCGCAATCGGCCGTTCCGTTGCTCATCTCGCCTCGCCTACCTCTTCGAGCCGAACTGGCTGCCTCAAGGGTGGCGGACGAGAAGGGCCGAACGAAGGTCCATATGAGGTCTCTTAGAGGACGTTAGGAGGTCTCTTCATCGTGGACGGAGGGTAGTTCGTCCCCTTGAAGTCCTTCTAGGGGATACGGTCAAGGTGGAAGACACGTGACTAGGAGAGGTGACGACATGCCGCGCCCGACCGGCAACATTCGACTCAAAGCAGCACGACAGCATCTCGGATACCCGTCTCAACAGGCCCTCGCCGATGCCTTGACGAGGGCCGCTCCACTCATTGGGTTGGGCCATATGCAGGTGAGCGTCCGCCAGGTGCGTCGCTGGGAGTCCGCCGACCCGCCATGGCCAAGGGCAGACCATCAGCGCCTCTTGGTTCATGTGCTCCAACTCCCCATGGAGCAACTCGGATTCACCCCGCCATGGGACCCTCGACAGGAACCCGGTGCGACCGGTTCAAGGCCGGTCGCCACGTCCTCGCCTTCGCCAACTGGCGCAACCCTGCCTCTGCCGCAGGCAGCCAACGCCGTCCAACCGGCGACCGTCGGGGCCGACTTTGCGGCGATCAACGGCGCTCTTCGTCGCCTATATTTCAGCGTCCAACCGACACAACTACATCCCACCGTCGCGGAACACACCAAGTTGGGCACACAACTCCTGGGGGAGACCACCGGCGTCCCGCGCCGCATCCTCGCCACGGCGCTAGCCGAGTCGCTGCTGCTGCTCGGCCGCATCGAGTTCTTCGACCTCAGACAGGCCGACGAGGCCGACGGGACCTATGTCCGAGCCCTTCAAGCCGCGGGAGAGGCGGACGCCCCCCTCCTAGGCGCGGCAATCCTGGCGCACGCGGCATTCATCCCTGGATGGGACGGACGACGCGACGACGCAGCCGAACGGATGCGCGCCGCCCGCACCTACGCCAGACGCGGTCAAGCGTCCGCCGAGTTTCAAGCATGGCTCGATGCCGTTGAAGCGGAATGCGAAACCCGATGCGGCCACCCGCGCGAAGCGCTCCGTCTCATCAACCACGCCGAGTCGGTGTTGCGCGAAGGCAGCCAGTACGCCTCACCCGAGTGGTTCAACTGGTTCTCACCGGTCAGCCTCGCCGCCTTCAAGGGAGACACCCAGCTCAAAGCAGGACAGCCCGCCCAAGCCAAGGCAACACTATTGAGCGTCCTGGCCGATCTCGGTGACTCCAACAGCAAACAGCGCTCAGTCATCCTCGGCGACCTCTCCGCTGTCGAAATCGCACTGGACAACCCCACCGCTGCCTGCTCCTACGCAGAACAGGCCCTCGATCAGCTGGCCATCACCTGGTACGCGACCGGGATGGACCGCGTGAACCAGGTTCGGCGCTCCCTCCAGCCATGGGCGGACACCGAGTGCGTTCGCCGCCTGGATGATCGTCTCTACGGATGGCGGACCACCCTCAGCGCCCTTCAGCGTTGAACACAGCGACACGGCCCGGAAGCTCAGACAGCGAATCGATCCGCATCGTCGGAAGACTGTCGGCTTCCGGGTCGTCCTGCTGAATGATCCCCCACGGCCCACGCCGGATCAGCGCCGTCTTCAGACCCGAGACAACCGCCGGCCGAATGTCGTTGTCCAGCCGGTCACCCACGTAAAGGATCTCGTGAGCCTCACACGGGGCCGCCTCCACCACAGCACGGAAGAACCCGGGGTCAGGCTTGGACACACCCCAATCGTCCGATGTGGCGACCAAGTCACTGGGAAGATCGAGCGACCGCAGAATGCCACCAGCCCGAACGGTCTGATTGCCCGCGATCCCGATCCACAGCCCACCATCACGCAGCTTGGCCAGCGCGGGACGCACGTCCGGATACAGATCATCCTCCCCGAAGCTCTCCGGCCGTCCCGCCTTCACCCGCTCCTCGCGTTGCTCGGCCAGGTCGAACCCCGGCTGGAAGATCTGGAACGTCTCCCGATAGTCCAGGCCACGAGCAATGATCGCCCCGAACATCGCCGAGAAAGTATGCCGGGGGACACCGAGCCAATCCGCCCACGTCCCGTACTCAGTGGACTCATTCACCAGGCACTCGCCCACGTCAAACACCACAGCCTTGATCGCCATGCCGCACAGCTTACGAAGCCGGGCAGCGCCCCCAGCCAGACGCCCCCACGCACGGGACCCTCAGCCCCGCAACCTCCGCGCGACTCGTGATCGTTGCCGAATTGGGCATTTGAGATCAAGGGGGCGGCGCCGCTCGCGTCGTCGCCCCGGCCGCCCGGCTCCGCCGGTCGGCGCGTGCGGCGTGGGCGCCGGTCACCGACCGGCGGCCCGGACGGCCGCGCATCGCGCCACCCCGCCCAGCCCCTTGGCCAACCGCAGTCACGGGGAACGCGCCGCCGCCTGACAACAGCCGGCCCCTGCGCCAGGACGCTTGATCGAGTGTGCCTTTGGGGGCTCCACCGCCCCCAAACCCCCGCGCCCCGGAGCACTCCTTCGCGCGAAACGGTCTGTCACACCTTCTCGCCGTTCGCGCGAATGAGCACCCCGGCTTGTGGTTGAGCTGGTCTGCGATCGTCCGGGAGGGGGCCCTGGCCAGGCAGCGCGGAGCGCGGGACGACGGCAGACGGGAAGATCAGGCAGAGTTGTGCAGCGCTGCACAAGTCAGCTGGTTTTTTTGAGAGAGGTAATGGGCCAGGCATCGCCGTCACTTCGATACGTCCGTACTGAAGTTGAGGTTTTTTGAGAGCCCGCTATAGCAGCGACCGCGCTTGAAACGCCCACGAGGGCGGTCAGCGCCGCCTGAGCCATCGGGTCATCGGCATACCCGGCCATGGTCGCGACCACCGCACAGAAAGCAGCGAGGAGGACAGCAACGGCGCGCGGTCGGTCGCTTCCTGGCTTCACTACCTACCTCCTCGTGATTGCAACGCTCACGTTGGACGGTTCGCCAACCTCAATCGTTCCCGTTCAGCCCGTCTCGGCGCTCCCGTTGCGTGCCCGTTGCGTGCCCGTCAGAGCGGACGATCACGGGCGCGTACGGTCGTCAACGGGGAGACTCGTGCATAGGGCCAGGTCAGCGCCGTCGCAGGTGATCGCTGATCTTGGATGAGTTTTCCCAAGCTGACAGCGCGGGTTCGATTCCCGTCACCCGCTCCCACCACACAGGCCCAGGCCAGGAAGCGCGGTCTCCGGTGCTGGGCCTTGATCTTTCAGGTACGCGTGCCAGCCGTGCGATCAGCGGACAGCTAGGCGATCGGCATCAGAGGTTGTTCATGCGACCGTCTGTCCCTCACCACTCAGCCTCCTTCCTGACCCTGGGCGAGGAAGGAGCCTGAGACTTGCGCTGGGCAACCGTCATGGCGAAGGCCCGGGAAGATGCGCCGAAGGTACTCTAGGTGTACCAGTACCGACCCCGACCGGAGGCACCAGGAGCCATGCCCGCGATGACTCTCCCCCTGCCGTCCGGTGACACGTGGACCCGAACGGACTACGAGGCGCTGCCCGAAGACCTCCCAGTACGCGTGAGCCTCATCCACGGAGAACTTGTCGTGAGCCCACGGCCCCGCCCGATCCACCAGCGCATCGCGCGGCGCCTGGCGACCCGCATCGAAGACGCCGCTCCCGACGCCTGGCAGGTGGACACGGATGTGGACGTGCTGCTGGACGACGACGAGGTAGAACCGGTCGAGATCGCACCCGACATCGTCGTGTACTCGACCGAGCACGACCCCTATGAACGTCCTATCCATGCCGAGTCGGTCACCCTCGTCGCCGAGGTGGTGTCCCCGTCGACCAAGCATAAGGACCGGCGGATGCAACCGGCCCTGTACGCGGGAGCCGGCATCAGACACTACTGGCGTGTGGAGACCGACCAGACCGCACCGGCGTTCGCGGTCTACACCTATGAGCTGGACGATGCCAGCGGCGGATATGTTGCCACCGGCGTGCACCACGACCGGATCACTGTGACCCAGCCCTTCGCCCTCGACATCGATCTCAAGGCCGTGCGCGAACGCTGAAACCATGTAGCGCATTGCAGTCCGCCAGGACACCCACCTGGGGCGCGACAACCGCTGCCGCGTGGCTTCCGCTCCTCGGCCGTAGCCGGGGCCCGACTTCGGGTCCGCTTGACGTCGGATGATCGGGTGCTGTCGCTGTTTCGATCAGGCCTGAGGATGCACAGGTCAGTAGGTACGGTGCCATGCCATTAGCCTGCCATTAAGAGCGGTCAATGAGGGGCACTCGCGGTCACCTGCGGAACGGACGAACGCCAGGTCAGGGAGGGGGACGGCCTAGTTCGCACTGGTTACCGAGCTGACAGCGCGGGTTCGATTCCCGGCACCCGCTCCCACCACGAAGGCCCGGTCCAGTGAATCATCGCCGACTCTGGGCCTCTTCTGTTCATCAGCCACGGTGCCCGCTACGTGCCCGATTCCTTGGGCTTGCGGCGCTTCTTGCGCTGCTTGTCTTCTTGAGTTCCCCCGCGGCGATCTTGCCGAGCGACGAGGCGATCTCCTGGTCCCGCTCCCGCCGCGCGTGCAGGTAGACCTGCGCGGCCCGCGCGGACGAGTGGCCCATCCGATTCATCAGCTCAGCCAGCCGTCGGACGCCAGGTGGTCATGGGGCCTGGATCGTGCCGACAGGTGTGTTCAGGGGGTGGCTGGTTTGCGGGCGGTGAGCAGGCGGGTCGGGACCCACGGACTGCCCCACCATGCGCGCCAGCCGAGGCCGCGCACGCGGATGTCCTGGGCGTTCAGCCGGGCCAGCACCGCGGCGTACTCGCGGGGGGTCCGCGCCAGGTCGGCGATCAGCAGGCGGCCGCCCGGCCGCAGCACCCGGTATGCCTCGGCGATCGCTTGGGCGCGGGCGTCCGCGCCGAAGATGGTGTGCACCGTCAGGCTGGACACGACCAGGTCGAAGCTTGCCTCCGCGTACGGGAGTCTGCGCAGATCACCCCCTTGCACGTGGACGCGGTCGGCGACGCCTTCGGCGCGGGCGTTGCGCAGGGTCGCCGCCGGGGTGTTGCCGGACTGGTCCCGTCCGCGCCACAGGTCCACGCCGACCGCCTCGCCCTGCGGGAGGTGCCGGGCTGCGGCCAACAGGACGGCGCCGCGTCCGCAGCCGAGGTCGAGCAGCCGTTCGTCGCCACGCAGGTCCAGCCCCTCCAGCACGTCCCGCCAGACCAGGAACTTGCCGCGCAGCGTGGCGTGCAGGCTCAGGGCCAGGCATCCCGCCAGCAGGGTGCCGGAGACCAGCGCGGGCAGCGCGGCGGCCAGATCGGCGGTGACCGCCATCACCAGCCCGGTCACCCAGAACCCCAGCACGACCAGGCCCACGAAGCCGAACCCGTAGGGCGCATCCATCCCGTACCGCGCGCCAGACATCCCGCCACTCTGCCACGAACCGGCCGCTCGGGCGCTGGCTACTACGCACTGGTCCACCGCCGACCAGCTCGCCGCTCCTGCTGGCACCATCCGTTACCGGGATCGAGCCGCCACCACACCATTTTGGCCTGGCGTTGAGGTGGCGATGGCTGTGCCGCGGGCAGGGCTCCACTTGCGGTGCACAACGGTCCAAAGCGGGCGAAATGCACTGATGGTCATCTTCATCGGTGCCATGGCAATCGAGTCGTCGGCCCTGCACGGACTAACGACAACAGGAGGGAACCCATGGGGGACAACAGTATCTACGTGAACTCTGCTGCTGATGGCCAGGCGTTTGGTGGCTGGACGGAAGTTCAGGGTGGCGGTACTACCGATGTGGCGCTTGC
>NZ_BCQT01000003.1 GCF_001552215.1 Actinomadura macra NBRC 14102
TAACCGGATCTACGTCTTCGGGAAGGGGATCGATGACAAGAGGATTTACGTGAACTCTGCTGCTGATGGCCAGGCGTTTGGTGGCTGGACGGAAGTTCAGGGTGGCGGTACTACCGATGTGGCGCTTGCCGCTGCGTCGCTGGCCAATCGGATCTACGCTTTCGGGAAGGGGGTCAGAGTACTGACCCATGTGTAGGGCTTCCTACGCGGAGGGCAATGGCACTCGCGGAACGAGCGCGAAGCTGGGTTGCCCTCCAGCAGCTCCGCGAGCCCGGAGGGCACGCCAGCGCGAATCCGTCTGTCACACTGTCTCGCCGTTCGCGCGGGCACGCCCTCCGGGACGGGCGTGTGTGCCAACGCGCCTGCTGCAACGGGGCAGATGACCCTTGGACGGGTGTGGACGTGCGGGATGCCGCCGGGCCGGTCAGGGGACTTATGAGGACGTGCCTGGACGGGGCTGATCTGGTCGGAATTTACTACCGTTGTGTGGGCAGCTGGTTCGCCCAGGAAGGCGTCTTTGGTTCTGGCGCAGGTCATGGCGGCCGTGCCGAGTGCGCCGCGCAGCCATCGGTTGCCGGTGCCGGCCTTACCCGGCTTGATGGGTGCGCCGGACTGGTCGGCCAGTGGCACCAGGCGGGCCCAGACGGCGGCGTGTCCTAGGGTGGGGAATCGGGCGGTGCCCCGGTGTCCAGTTCAGCGATGATGACGTGTGCGCAGAGCAGCCCAACTCCGGTGATCTCGTCAAGCCGCTCGGCCAGCGACAGGATCGGCAGTGCCAGGTCCGGGCAGGTTGGGGCGTGCGCTGTGCCGGTGACCCCGCAGTTGGTGCAGACACCGCGGGCGCCTGGCAGCTCGCCGATCAGGGCGGTGATCTGGATGTCGAGCTGGCCTTGGCGTGCAGGGTGTCGATCAGTTCTAGCAGCACTTTGATCTCGGTGGCGTGTCGTCGCGTAATTGGCCTGTGAGTGCGGTGAGCAGTTCGGTTCGGCTCGCTCGCACCTGTGGGTGGGCCAGTTGCGCCAGCGTTTAGCCGGTCGCTGCCCGGCGACCAGCGCGTTCAGGATCTGGCGGCCGCTGAGCCCGAGCACGTCCGGCAGCACCGATGTGATCTTCAGCAGTGCATCCTCCAGCACCTTTTCGATCCAATTGCGGTGCCGGGAAGACTCGGCGGCCAGCACCGCCCGCACCCTGGTCAGCTGCCGCAGATCCCGGACGGCGGCCGGCGGCACGAACGAGGGGCGTAGCATGCCCCGCTCATTCAGCTTGCACCCGCTCGATCCCCTGGCAACGCAGATGATCGGCGAGTGCGATGACATCGGCGTGGCGGGCCGGCACCGTCCAGACCCGCTGAACCTTCCGACCGGCCCGGCTCTCGTGCGGCACCCAGGGTGCACACCACGCCCACGGCCCGCGGCTGAAGATCATTTCACGCCATCGCGGCGTCCTTCAGGCCAGGTGATTTGCTTCAAGATCATGTTTCAACCGGTGTTCATGCCGGACGCGCCCTTCGTCGTGGCGCGTCGGGCGCCCCGGTGCCGGTCAGCCGCTGACATGGGCGGTGTTGTCGAGCCAGTGCTGGACGAGGTCGGTGTCGCCGTCGACGCTGTTGTCGGTGAGAGGGAGTCGTCGGGTCAAGGTCAGCAGCAGCGATCGAGCCGGGCCGGTCACGGTCACATCCGCCTGCTGGGTTCCGGGCTTCCACGCCGCCCCGTCAGGCCGCCGTTCGATGAACCAGGCGCCCGCGTTGTTCGCGGTGTCGGTGGCCAGCCACTGCAGGGTGTGCCCGGTGCCTCGGATGGCGTGGGCGGACCCGGACCGCTGCATTTCCCACGTGGACGACCGCCTCGTTGAGCATGCTGGACATCCAGAATCGCATCCCGGACCGCTCGTCCCCCGCGGGGTTGGACACCGGCGCGTCGAGCGCGTCGGAGCACGCGCTCGCGACCCGCTGCGCGGACTCCGACAGCCACGCCTGCCAGTCGCGGGGGTCGGAACACGGCCATCTCCGTGGGCAGCTGTGCGGGGTCGGTGATGCGCCGCTCGATGATCTCCGCGACCCAGTGCTGGGTCTGACCCACGTGCGCGACCAGGCCAGAGATGGTCCATTTCGGGGTTGTCGGCACGACGGTCTCAGGTCCGGCCGCGGCGGCTGCTTCCGCCAGACGTCGAGTGTGCCGGACGATCGATTGCCGGGCATGTTCCGCGTTCAGCTGCGTCATTCGATTGTCCTATCCGTAGGAGAGTTCGTTATGTCGTGTACGACTTGGCGTGCCGGTCGAACTCGTCGGTGAGGCGTCTATCGGCGGCCTGGTAAACCAGTTGTCGCCGGGGCAGGACGGTTTGCAGGATGAGGCGGTGCAGATCAGACGGGCCCGGCCTGGCGACGCTGCGGTGACGGGCGGGATCTATGTTCGGGCCTGGCAACGGGCTTTCGCGGACATCCTTCCTCGGAGCTATCTCGACTACATGGATGCCGGTGCGGAGGCCTCGGCGTGGGAGCCCTTGCTTCACCCAACGCGATGGCCTGTGGCCGGGGTGCTGCTGGCCGAGGCCGATCACGGTGCCGTGGCTTTCGCGGCGTTCCACTCTGCCGATGCTCCCGCCGTCGCGGAGCTCGCGACCCTCTATGCGTTGCCCGAGGTATGGGGGACGGGAGTCGGGCGACGGCTCATGACCGCCACAGTCCAAGCCATCCAGCAGGGCGGCTACCAGAGCGCGATGTTGTGGGTCCTTGAGGCCAACACCCGAGCCAGGCGCTTCTACGAAGCCGCGTGTTGGCGCTGGGACGGCACCACCGTCGATGACGTCACCGCCGGGATCACCTTGCCCAAGCTCCGCTACCGCTGCTCATTGTCCTGAGCACGCTCCGGCACGTAATCGGTGGCGCGGCCGACGGAGAACACCTCCATCAGGTCGGCGATGGTGTAGTCGCTGGGGCAGAGCGCCATGACTGACAGCCATGATCAGCGCTTCCGTGGCCTGCCGCACGTCGTCCTCGTGTTCGTCGTGGACGGCGCGGTCACGCAGCCACCTCATGTCGCAGTCGTTGCCCGGCGGTGCGGTCGGACGGCACCGCAGCGTGACGACGAACGACCAGAGACTGCGGCAGTCCGCACCCATTGAGCCGTGGGATCTGTCTCGATCGGGCGGGCCGCGGGTGCTGTCAGCCCAGTGCTTTTCGCAGTAGCGCCGTCAACTGGTCCTGTTCGTCGGGTGAGAGTCGTCCGACCGCCGTACGGGCGAAGGCGAAGGCTTTGGCAAACCGGTGGTTGATCTCGTCTCCTCGGGGGGTTCGCGCGACGAGTCGTGCGCGGCGGTCCTGGGGATTCGGTTCGCGGGACACGAGGCCGAGCGCTTCGAGACGCATGACGATCTGGGTGATGTTGGAGGCATCGCAGCCGAGTTCCTCGGCCAAAGCGCCCATGCCGCGTCGGTCATCGAGTCGCCCGAGCACACATGCCTGCGCCGGGCTGAGCGACAGCTCGGCCGCGGCCGCCTCGTAGGCGCGGTCGTATAGGTCGACCAGGTCGAACAAGGCGGCCTCGGCCTCGGACGAGGTGGTGACGGGTCCGTTCGGCAGCGCCATGGCCCCAGCCTAGGGGAGTTACTTGATTCACTCAAATACTTGTGGTCCAATGATCCTTGATCCACTCAAGTAAAAAGGAGGGCCGATGGACAGCAGAGTCGAGCGCACAACGGGCGGCGCGGTCGTGATGCCGCAGATGGACGCGGTCGTCCTTGACCGGTTCGGCGGAATCGACGAACTCTCGTCGCGCCGGATACCGCTCCCGGAGGTCGGCGACGACGACGTCCTCATCCGGGTGGAGTTCGCAGGGGCCGCGTCCTGGGACGCGGTCGAGCGGGAGGGGCACTACGACGGCGCTTTCGGTATCGCGTCGACCTTCCCCTATGTCCTCGGCTGGGACGCGGCGGGCACTGTGGCCGCGGTCGGACGCAACGTCACCCGGTTCGGGGTGGGCGAGCGTGTCTACGCCGCGACGATGCCGGTGCCGCGTGGCGGCTTCTACGCCGAGTACGGCGTCGTTGAGGCGGAGTTCGTGGCGCGGGTGCCCGACCGGCTGCCGACCGAACAGGCCGGCGCGATGGCTTGGGATGCGCTGACCGCACTGAGCGGCCTGGATCTGCTCGGCCTGCGGCCGGACGAGACGCTCATGGTCTTCGGGGCCAGCGGGGGTCTCGGGCACATGGCCGTGCAGCTGGCGCGGCACAGCGGCATCCGAGTGCTGGCCGTGGCTTCCGGTGACGACGGTGTCGCCCTGGCCCGGCGGCTGGGCGCTGACGACGCCATCGACGGTCGCAAAGACGATGTGTTGGCCGCGGCGTTGGAGTTCGCACCGGGCGGACTCGATGCGGCTCTGGTCACCGCGGGAGGCGAGGCCGCCGAACGGTCTCTCCGCGCGATCAAGAACTCGGGACGGATCGCCTGGCCGAACGGTGTCCTTCCCATGCCTGCAACGTCACCTGGTGCGACGGTGTCCCACTACGACGGGGATCGCAGCCGTACCGGCACCGATCGGCTGAACGCGATCATCGAGGCGAGTTCCTTCGAGGTCCATATCGCCCGGACCTTCCCGTGGGAGCGAGCCGAGGATGCGCATCGCGCCCTGAACGATCACTATGTCGGGAAGCTGGCCCTCAAGATCGGATAGGGCGCCGCAGGCGGCCCGAGGCTCCGGCTGTCAACGGCGTCAACACCACCGCTCAGCCGTCCTGACACGCTGGTACCGGTCGAGGTTCGGCATTTCAGTTCCAGGTCAGCGTGAAGATGGGCCTGCGGCGTCTGGATGGCGGCGTGGCGGAGCCAGAACGCGATGCTGCCGAAGGCCTCGACCACGCCGCGCACTGTTTCACCACTGCCCGAACGCTGTGGCACAGTGGCGAACGGCTGGGGGGATAAGGCCAGGCTCACGCCGCTGTCCGAATCGTTCCCGCGGTCCGCGAACATCCTGAGCCCGCAGCTGATCTCTGGGGGTAACCGCTGCCCCTTCAGGCACTCCCAGACCGAGGGCGTGCGGGACAGTGGAGTCCGGCCCACTTCGTGCTCGGCGGCCGCAGCCAGCATCGCGACCGAGACGTCCGGCATCGGTCATCCGAGCAGCCGGGCGTCTCCTAGCGTCACCGGAAGCAGGTCAACCAGGATGGCTCGGATGCGCGTGGTGGGGCTGTGTTCCCCGCCGGCTGGGAGACCCGCAGGACTTCAGCGCAGGACGATTAGTGGCTGGCGTCGCCGCAGTTCGCCGGCCACCGTGTCTGGTTCGTGGCGCGCCCCTGGCCCGACGGTGCCCACGATGGTGACCTGGGCGGCGAGCAGGTCCGCTGCGGCCAGCGCGTCATGCAGCATCCGCACGTAGGCCGACTTGGCCGCGTAGGCGACGCCCGACACGGCGCGGTCCTGGTGTGGTTGGACGGCGGTGCCGCCGGTGGTGAACAGCAGCGTGCCACGTCCTCGCACGCGCCTGTCCGGCAAGACCGCGCGGGCGGCCGCCGCGGCGGCGACGACGCTGAGTGCCAGAGCGTCCCGGGCTACCTGAGGGAGGCCCCGGCCTGCCCGGTTTCGTCGAGGCACATCGCTCAGCCGTCACTCGGGACCACCCGTGGTCACGCCTGACATCATGGCTCGGCGCAGGACACCGACCGGGCCCGTCCGATGACCGCTCGGACCGTTACCTCAGGGATTCATCCGCTAGTTCCCGGGCCCGGGTCATGAACCTGTCGAGCTTGGCGTCGCTGAACTGCTCGTCGCCGACGAGCGCCGCGAGCAGGAGTGTCTTGACCCGGGTCGCCACGTTGGGATCGATGTCGTCGTTGGCCTCCAGCGGGAGCTTCCCGATGGCGTGGTTGATCACGCGTTCGGCGACGCCCGGGACGATGACGTCGATCGCGCGCTTGGACCGGCCGCGGGCCGAAGCGACGAAGTCGGCGACCTCGCCGTCCTCGGCGGGCCACCCGTTCCGGACGAAGCGCCGGCGCGCAGCCTCGAAGAACGCCGCGGAGATCAGCGCCGAATAGCCTGCGCCGGCCTCGGACGGGTCGGGCCTCCTCACCTGGCGGTGATGCTTCGCGGGACGCCCCGCAAGCTGGGCGCGGAGGGTCGCCACCTGATCATCGGTCACGGCCATGATGCTCTGCTTCTTCCAAAGGTTGATCTGGCTCAGCGGTTGGGCCATTCGGTGTCGAGAATGGAGTGAACGACCGAGTCCCGCCACGCTCCGTTCACACGGATGTGGCCGCGGATTCGGCCCTCCTCGACCATCCCGAGGTTGCTCATTACCCGCCGATCGCGTCGTCGCCCTCCGCCACGGCGAGTGAGTACTCGTGGCGCGGGTCGTTCGTAGCAGGCTCGATCACGCTGGCCAGCGTCGCGGTCACTTGCCGGCGGTCGCGTGGTTCAAACGACAGGTGCTCGACCACTACTGGGTCGCCGTACATCTTTAGGACGGCGTCGACGTCGTCGGGCGTGAACTCGCGTAGCGCCACCCGGGCACCTACGACCGAGACCGGATGCATGGGAGGGAGGCTATCGGCCCGGCGGGGGCGCCGCAGATGCGTTGGTCCGGGAGAATGTCTTGTTCTCTCGCTGGAGGGCTCAGGCCGCGATCAGTGATAGTGCAACAACCGGCGCCGCCCGACCGACGGTCATATGTCTTTCGGCAGGATGGTCGGGTGCCTGGAGAATCGTCTTATGTGGAGCGAGCGCCTATGCCGGCGCTTGCGGCGGTGGTGTCCTCGGCATGGATACAGCGGGTCGGGGACCAGGCGCTCGCGCAGCGGCACGTGCCGCACGGTGGCGCCGAACTGCGGTGCGTGCTGGGTGGGACGCCGCACCTGCTCGGGCCCCTGACCGCGGCGATGTACCAGGACATCCCGGCGGGGAGCACGGTCGTCGGGGTGCGTCTGCGACCGGGTGTCCTCGGCGGTCTCGTCGGGATGCCGGCCGATGAGTTGGTCGACCAGGACGTCCCGGGCACTGAGGTCTGGCGTGGGCTGAGCCGTCTGACGGATCTGCTCGGTGAGGCCGCCACACCGCGAATCGCGCTCGGTCATCTCCAGTCGTTCGTCGCGCGGTCCGCCGGTGCCTACGACCCGTTGGTGGGCGAGGCCGTCCGGCACCTCATGCCGTGGCACGGTGGGAAACCGGCGGCCCTGCCCGCGTTGTTGTCGATCTCCGAGCGCCAGTTGCGGCGCCGGTGCCGGGCGTCGGTCGGCGTCGGTGTGAAGGAGTTGCATCGCATCCTGCGCGTGCAGGGCTTCGTCGCCCGTGTGCAGGCGTCGATCGCTCGGCAGGGCACCGTGCATGCCGACCTTGCACGGTGGGCGGTGGAGACGGGCTACACCGACCAGACACACCTCGGCCGCGAGTGCCGTCGGCTCGTCGGTGTGACGCCCGGCCGGTTTCTCGCTGAGACGGGCGCGGCCTGCGGATGCGGACACGATCACGCTGTGTCCTTCCGTCCGATGCTCGGGGATGGCCGTTTTGTACTAGAGCGGCGACCGAAACCCGCCTAGCGTCAGAGTGGACGGGCGCATCGCGATCTCCGTCATCACGCACACGGGCGTTCCTTGTGGTGTGAGCGTTTCGGATGGGGAGGCAGTGAGATGGCCAGAGTTGTGATGCAGGCCGTGGTTTCGGTGGACGGCTACATCGCCTATCCCGACGACACGGTCGGGCCGCTGTTCGACTGGTACGGCAACGGTGACGTCGCGATTCACGCGAACGACGATTGGCGGTTCCACGTCGGCCGCGCCTCCGCGGACTACGTCCAGCCCTTCTGGGACGCCGTCAAGGTCACGGTGATCGGCCGCCACCTGTTCGACACCACCGACGGCTGGTCGGGTGTGCCCGCCGCCGGGGACGAACTCGTCGTCGTCACCCACCGGCCGCTGCCGGAGGAGTGGCTCGCCAGATTCCCCGAGGCGCCCTTCCACACGGCCGACTCCGTCGAGGCCGCCATCACGCTCGCCAAGAAGCTTGCAGGGGACGGGCTGGTCTGCGTGTGCGCGGGCGACGTCGGCGGGCAGGCGTTCTCGGCGGGGCTCGTCGACGAGGTGGCGATGGACGTCGTCCCGGTGGTGCTGGGTGAAGGGGTGCGGTTCTTCGGTGGCCACACCGGAACCGTCCTGCTCGGCGATCCCGACATGGTGATCCAAGGTGATCGTGTGCTTCACCTGCATTACAGCGTTCAGCGCTGATCGGCTCTCTACGGACTATCAACGGAGGCGCGAATGATCCTCGTTACCGGTGGCCTGGGCTCTATCGGATCGCATACCGCACGGGCACTGCTCGACCTGGGCGAGTCCGTCGTGGTCACCGCGCACCGGGCCACCCGGCCGCCCGAGTTCCTCGCCGGCGAGGTCGTCATCGAGCCGCTGGACACCACGGACGAGGCGGCGTTCCTCGATATCGGGACGCGGCACGAGATCACCGGGGTCGTGCATCTCGCGGCGGGCCGTTACGACCTGCCCGATCCGGTCGAGTATCTCCGCGCCGAATCCCTCGCCCTGCTCAACGCGCTCAAGGCGGCGCGGGAGTGGGGCGTGCGGCGGTTCTCCGTCGCCAGTTCCATCGGCGTGTACGCGGGGGTGGACGAGGTCCCGTGGCGTGAGGACGTTCCGCTGCCGGTGGTGGCGCCGCACCAGATCCATGCGTTCAAGAAGTCCGCGGAGTTGTTCACCGCGCTGACCGGCGACGGCGCCGGGTTCGAGACGGTGAGCCTGAGGATCGGCACCATCTGGGGGCCGCTCGGCCTGCCCGACTCGCCGTTCTTCGCACTTCCGCGCCTGCTCAGCGCGGCGGTCCTGGGCGAGGATCCCGATCTCACCCCGCCCCGTCCTCCCGCGTACGCCGAGGACGCGACGGACCTGTGCTACGTGAAGGATTGCGGCCGGGCCATCGCCCTGCTCATGCTCACCGAGCGGCTGAACCACCGCATCTACAACGTTTCCACCGGACGGCTGGTGCGGTACAGCGAGGTGGTCGCCGCGATCAATGCTGTTGTTCCGGGCGCGAACATCACCCTGCCGGAGGGGCGCAATCCGGAGCGGCCTCCGGACAACCATCTCGACACCACCCGGTTGCGGGAGGACACCGGCTTCCGGCCTGAGTACGACGTCGAGCGGGCCGTGCCGGACTATGTCGACTGGCTCAGGAGACATGACCGGTGAGCCGCAGGGGCGTCGCGGACCAGGGCGTTGAGCCCGTCCACGATCTTGTCGAACCGGCGGGGTCAGGGTTTGTGGCCCACTGCTCCGAACTGGGCTACTTCTGGTGGGGTGGCGCCGGTCAGCACGGGGCGCCAGCGTGAGCATGAGACGATGCCCGGTTCCAGGAGCTTCAGGCCGGAGAAGAAACCTGCGACCTCCTGCTCGGTTCGCGCGCAGATGGGTGGGTTGACGTTCTCGTTCCAGAAGCGCATCGCTTCGATGTTCCTCCCCCCTCCGATGTCATGTGTCGGGTGGGTGATGGCGAGGTAGCTTCCCGACGGGACGGCGTCCACCAGGCGGCTCACAGTGTGGTGCGCCTGGCCGCCGTCGGGAATGAAGTTCAGAATTCCCAACATCATCACCGCGACCGGGCGGGAGAGGTTCAGCACCTTGGCGGCGCTGCGCAGGATCAGGTCGGGATCGCGTGCGTCGGCCGCGATGTAGTCGGTGGCGCCCGCCGGGGCGGAGTTGAGCAGGGCCCGGGCGTGAACCAAGACCATCGGATCGTTGTCGACGTAGACGACCCGGCATTCGGGGTTGAATCGCTGGGCGACCTCGTGCGTGTTGTCGGCGGTCGGCAGGCCGGTGCCGATGTCCAGGAACTGATCGACCTTCGCCTCCTCGACGAGGAAGCGGATCACGCGTGCCAGGAAGGAGCGGTCCGCGCGTGCCAGGTCGATGATGTCGGGGAACATCTGGAAGACGCCGTCACCGGCCACACGGTCGGCCTCGAAGCAGTCCTTACCGCCCAGCCAATGGTTCCAGACTCTGGCCGAGTGGGCCACGCTCGTGTCTATTTCCGCTGGCAGTGGCGTTTCCGGTGTCTGTTCGTCCACGGCAACCACCTCGTCGCGAAGATGCAGTGCCCAGGCACACTATGCCCGCACGGGCGGTCATGTCCTTCCGAGAACGAAGTTCAGCAAGTGTGTGCGGTCTGGTGACCATCTGTCAGTGAGAATGCCGAGTATCTTCGCCTGACCTGTGACGTCTTTTGTGAGCGTCCGAGGTAGTGGATTCGGTCAGACCCTGCTCTGGCCAGGTTTTGGCTTTGGGGCCGTCCAGGTGGGGTGACCTGCGTGAACAGTGCTCGCGTCCACTATTGCGTGATTTCGGATGGGTAGAAGGATGCCGCCTGATCCCCGTTGATTTCCGGAATTATTTCGGGGGGCAGGGGGAATGCCGCACCAGGGTCGGAGGGGAATCTTCTCCCTGCGGGTATGGGGTCGCAAGTGTGCGCTGGATCGGTCAGGCGACGGACCACAGTCGGGTGTCCAGTTCATCGAGATCAGGGACGAACCAGATGTGCCCGGAGTGGTGCGACTCGTGGATGAGGGCGCGCAGGGCGGAGCTGGCCTCCAGATGTTCGGAGATGTCGCCGATGACGGCCAGGCGCAGCCGGTAGTTGGCGAACTTCTGCATGATCTCTCCGGCGACGCGGGTGCCCAGGGAGAAGAACCGCTCGTCCAGGCGGGTCACCGGGAGGGCCACGACTTCGGCACCGAGGAACGATGCGCCGATCAGGTCCAGCGCGTCCTGCATGGTGGTCACCGGGGGGCCGGACGGGTCGCACATCAGCACCTGGAAGCCCGCCCGCTCCTGGATCACGTCAGGCATCGCTGGCCTTCTGGGTGAGCAGGCCGGTGTCGCCGTCGAGGAGGGCGTCCAGCAGGTGCAGCAGCTCCGCGGTGTCGGCCGCGCCGCCGAGTATCACGATCTTCATGCGGTTCCGTTCCTGGTCGTGGACGGTCTGGACGCGCAGCGGAGGCGCCGTGTCGCGGGGGTTGATCGCGCCGCCCAGGATGAGGGTGCCGAGGCGGTCGGCGGCGGTCCGGTCGATGCCGTCTATCTGCACGATGCTCGACACCTCGACGGCGGCGACGCCGGTGCGGCGGGCCGGTGCCGGGCCAGGCAGCCCGGTCAGTGCCTCCAGGTCGGCCTGGGCGATCCGGTACTGCTTGCCGATCCGGACGGCCTTGAGCTGGCCTGTCCGGATGTACCCGCGCACGGTCCGCACATGGAGGCCGAGTTGGTCGGCTACCTGCTGGACCGAGTACATGTCTTCCCTCATCACTCCCTAATATAGGTCAAATAGGGAAGGATAGGGAAGGTTAGAGTGGTCGCCGAGCGAAACCACTCTGAGAGTGGGGACGTCCCGGGGCGTTTCGGCCGATACTGGGCGTCCAGATCGCCGTCGTGGGAGCGGGTGCCGATGCACAGTCTGCTGATGCGCGGCGTGCCCGGGCGGCGGCAGTAGATCGTGGACGTCGCCCTGGCCGCCACCTGCGCCGCGATCGGATCGCGATGCTGGAGGAGCGCTCGTGGGCGATCCGGCATCGCCGCCCCACGGGTGATGATCTCCGTGGTCTTGTCGGATCGTCCGCGGGGGTTCACGCTTCGTAGGAGGGTCCTGTGACGGAGGGGATGGCTGTGCCGCTGTCGTTCGTGGTGACGGGAGGCGGTCGCGGTGTCGGCCGGGCGATCGTGGAGCGGCTGCTCGGGGACGGGCACAGCGTCGTGGTGATCGAGTTCGACCCGCCCGCCGTGTCGTGGGCGGACGGGCATCCGGCCGGGTCCCGGCTGATTCCGGTGATCGGGGACGCCTCGGACGAGGCCGTCGCGGAGCGCGCCGCCGACCGGGCGCAGGAGGCGGGTCCGCTCGCCGGATGGGTCAACAATGCCGCGGTGTTCCGGGACGCGGACCTCGACGCCCCGTCCGCGACCGAGATCCTCGGGCTCGTCGCGCTGAATCTCGATCCCGCGGTGGTCGGGTGCGTGACGGCCGTCCGCCGGTTTCTGGACGCGGGGTCGGGTGGGGCGATCGTCAATGTGTCCTCGCACCAGGCGCGGCGTCCCGTCAGGGGCGCCCTGCCGTACGCCACGGCGAAGGCGGCGATCGAGGCGCTGACACGCGCGCTGGCCGTCGACTATGGGCCGCGCGGGATCCGGGTCAACGCCGTCGCGCTCGGATCGATCACGACGGAGCGGTACGAGGCCTTCCTCGCGGGGCAGGATCCGGCGTCGGCCACGCGGGTCCAGGACGAGATGCGCCGGCTCCACCCCGTGGGCAGGGTCGGGCGTCCGGACGAGGTGGCCGCCGCCGTCGCCTACCTACTGTCGGACGGGGCGGGGTTCGTCAACGGCGTCGTCCTGCCCGTCGATGGTGGACGGTCGGCGCAGGGGCATGATCCCGAGGAGGTGTGAGCGGCAGGGGCGGTCGTCGCGAGGTTCGCGGTGAAGCCGGGGAACGCCGCTCCGTGCCGATCGTGGGGGTCAGGGCTGGATGAGGAAGATCTTGCTGGTGACCCGGTCCATGGCCCCGCCGCGTCCGCACACCAGCCCGGCCGCGAAGTCGACGAGCGGCCTCGCGTCGTCGTCGGTGAGGTCGGTCAGGTCCATGAGCACGGGGATGCCCTTGCGGAAGTAGTGCCCGACGTACAGCACCTCGTTGTAGTTCTGCGGACGGAGCGTCTTGACCACGTGCACAGTCTGCCCCTTCTGGAACGTGCGTCAAGGAGAGATCCACGCGTAAAGTACGTCAGGTAATCTTGACGTCAGATCATCCTGACCGCAGACTCGAAGCATGATCACTGCTGACGGGATAGAGAAAGAGGTCACGCTGCCCACCGCGGCGGCCCGCCACGACGAGCTCTGGGTGCGCGACGCGGTCGGTGAGGAGCCGCTCAGCCGGGCCGAGGTCCTGGAGCTCCTGGCGCTCGGCGAGGTGATCGCCCGCAAGGCGGTCTACGGGCGCCAGCTCGCGGTCCGCTCCGCACGTTCCGCCGGTGCGTCCTGGTCGCAGATCGGCGCGGCGCTGGGCGTCACGAAACAGGCCGCCTGGGAAGCACACGGCCGCTGGATCGACGATCAGGCCGAGCAGAACCGGGAGTCGGACTACCAGGGGCTGGACGAGGCGCAGACGGCCGCCGCCCGCGCCCTCGCCGGCACTGCCGACGACGAGCCCTGAGCCCCGAGACGTCGAGATCTCGCAGCTCACGCCCCCGGTCATGTCGTCGCGCTTGTGGCCGGGTCCGCGGTCTAGAGTGCGAGGGGGATCTGCCGACGGGGGGAAGCGGATGGGGATGGACGAGGTCGTCCGACAGTTGCGGATGGCGATCCATGACGCGCAGGTGGCCTTCGACTGCATCGGGCTCGGGGAGATCGAGCGGGCCCACGAATGCATGATCACCGCCAAGGCGGCAATGGATGCCGCGGAGACGGTGCTGCGGCACGGCCTGGAGCGGTTCGCGCTCAGCGACCTCGCCGGGGAAGGCGCAAAAGTGATGGCAGCGATGGCTGACTAGGGCTTTTATCCCAGTTTGGGGTCGAGGTGGGGGTGGCCGGAGTTTCCGGCGTGTGGTATTGGGAAATCTGCCTCCTAGAGGAACGGAGGCGGTTGGCATGGAGGTCGTCCTCGAAATGACCTTGCCGCGGAACGCCGAGAGCGCCCCGCTGGTGCGGCACACGCTCGACGCCTCCCTCCGTGGGCTTGGGGTGACGTCTGAGATCCGGGCCGACATCGCGCTGGCGCTGGGTGAGGCGTGCGCGAACGTCATCCAGCATGCGGCGGCCGGGATGGAGTACGAAGTGCGCGCGCGGATGGACCGGCTGCGCTGCGTGGTGGAGGTTATCGACGGGGGTGGTGGAGGGGCCGAGCAGTGGGACGGTGGCCGGGCGCCGGTGACCGCCGAACACGGCCGCGGGCTCCAGTTGATCCGAGCCTTCACCGAGGACGTTCACTTCGCCGACCGGGTGACCCGAGAAGGGTCGATCGTGCATTTCGAGAAATCGTTGGCAAGCTGAACGCGCCGGCCGGGTCGCTTCGGCCGATGCCGGAGTTCCGGTATTCTCCTCGGTGATTTCGGGAGTTGCCGTGGATTTCAGCGCGCGCCGTTATGGTGACCGGACGATCGTGGCCCTCGCGGGCGATATCGACGTCGAGACGAGTCCCCGGCTGCGCGAGTTCCTCGTCGGGCTCGTGGACGAGAACGCTCGCCATCTGGTGATCGATCTCGATGACGTCGACTTCCTGGACTCGACCGGTCTCGGCGTGCTGATCGGCGTCTTCCACCGGCTGGGGGCCTCGAACGGCTCGATGGCGTTGGCCGGGGGCTCGGCCGCGGTGCGCGGCGTCTTTCACATCACCCAGCTCACCAAGGTGTTCGCCTTGCACGACTCCCTCGACCAGGCGCTCCTGCCCGCGCGCTGAAACGGCCCGGGGGCTCGCCCCGGGCCGTTCGCGCGTCGTCAGCCGCGTCGTCAGCCGGCGACCGGGAAGTCACGCTTCACCGGAGTCGGCGCGGGCGCCTCGGCGGCGGGGATGGGGGTGTGAACCTGTCCGCAGGTGGCGGAGGCGATCCGGATCGTCGTGGCACCCTTCAGCGGCAGGCTGAGCTCCATCGCGGTGACGGCGAGGCGGCCGTCCTGGAGGCGCTGCTGCTTGTTGAGGACGAGGGAGGCCCGTCCGACACCGTCCAGGTCGACGGGGACGGTGGTGTTGGGGGGCGGGGCGACGCTCAGCCGGCGTCCGGCGATCGTCGCGTTGGCGAGGTGGGCGCGGCCCCGCCCGCCGTCGCAGGTGGCGGTCACGGCGCTGGCCAGCAGCTGCGCGGCCGGGACGGACAGCCGGGCGACCGACGAGCGGGCGTGGCCCGCCTTGGCCCGCACGGCCAGCGCGGACGCCTTGACCAGCTTGGTGTGGTCCTCGCGCAGGAGGCTCTTGCTGACCTCGCCCGAGGTGGAGGCGACGGCGGGGACCGGCGCGACCGGGATCAGTCCGGAGGCCGTCAGGCCGTATGCCGAACCCTGCGATCCGGAGGGACGGGGTGCGGGGGTGCCCGCGCTGATGGTGCCCGCCATGGCGGGGGTCGTGGTGGCGATGAGCCCGGTGGCCAGCAGGCCGGCCGAGGTCAGGCGTCTGAGAACAGCGCGCATGGTGAGGTCTCCGATTCTGGGGAAGGCCGGGCGGCGTGTGCCGGTCGGCCGGTGGGCACGGGTCAGCCGATCAGTACGAGCGTTCCGAGCGGGACGCGGGACAGGTGCCGCAGCGCGTCCGCGGGGACCCGCACGCAACCGTGCGTGACGGCCTTGCCGAACACCGAGGTGTCGGGCCATCCGTGCAGGGCGACGGTGCCGGGCCCGCCGCCGAAGGTGTCCAGCGTCGCCGAGTGCGTGCCGAGCGGCAGGACGAGCGGGCTGGGCGTCTTCTTGGCGGGGGCGAGGGTGGCCATGACGAACGTCCGGCCGGGCGGGGTCGGGGTCTTGGCGTCGCCGACCGCGACCGGCCACCGGCCCACCCGGCGTGTGGACTTGAGCAGCGTGAGCTCGCGCCGGGCGAGGTCGACCTTGACGGTGTAGGGCGTTCGCGCGGTTCGCAGCCCCGCACCGGAGATCCAGCCGCTCGCCTGGTTCGGGCGGCTCGGCAGCAGGACGCGCCGCCATTCGCCGGAGCTCTCCACCACCGGGACCCAGGTGGGGCCGCCGAGTTGCTCGGTGGGAAGGGTGGCGACGGACCGTCCACCGGGACGGTCGAGTACCGCCCGGGGACTGGTCGGGTGCACGACCAGTCCGTCGGTGCCGGCCTGCGGTGCCCCGTCCTTGGGGACGTCGCGGAGGGTGGCGAACGTGGTGGCCGCGGGGCCGGTGGCCCGTGCCGCGCCCGTGCCTGCCCCCGTGCCCGCCTTCGTGTCCGCGCCCGGCCGCTCGGCGGACGCCGTGCCGGAGGACGAACCCCCGCATGCACCGAGCAGGACCATGGCGGTGGCCGCCGGTAGAAGTGCGCCGGCCGTCCGGACGCGTCCGGACGGGACATTCGTGGTCGCCATGGGCCGCGATATTAGTAGCGCTGGAGGCTCCGGTATCGGCAATGGCGAAAAAATGGCCTCGCCATTGCGACGACCATGAAAAGTGCTCTTAATGTTCCGATTTGCCAGGCGATTTCGGAATTAAAGGAATTCGAGGGCGGGGATGGACTCAGGTAAGCCTCGGGAAGGGCTCGCCTCCGGCGTCCGGCCTCGACGCCGCCTCGTGGAACTCCGCCAGCCCCCACAACAGCGCGTCCCGCGCCGGGGCGGGCATCGTCGCGAGCACCTGGGCCACCTCCTCGCACCGCCGCGCCCGCAGCCGGTCGAGGAGCTGCTGGCCGTCCGACGTCAGCCGCACGGTGATCTCGCGGCGGTCGCGGCCCGGGTCGCGCAGCAGCAGCCCGGAGGCCTCCAGCCGGTCGCAGAGCCGGCTCGCCGACGACACCAGCGCGCCGAGCTCGGCCGCCAGGCGGCTGATGTTGACCGGCCCGCGCTCCAGGATGAAGAGGGCCCGCAGCTGTGTGGACGGCACCGGCACGTCGGCGGCGGTGTGCGGACGCGACCAGACGTCCATCAGCGTGGACGCAGCCTCGTCGAGGGCCGTGGCGGACTCGACGGGCCCATGATCCGGCGTGACGACCATGTCCCCCACTGTTACACAACACGGTCCGGGAGGTAGCCCGGAAGCCCGGGCGCGCCGCCGCGCGCTCAGCGCGGGAGCTTGACCACCGAGACGAAGAAGTCGTCGATCTTGCGGACGACGGAGATGAACCGGTCGAAGTCCACCGGCTTGGTCACGTACGCGTTGGCGTGCAGGTCATAGCTGCGCAGGATGTCCTCGTCGGCCTCGGACGTGGTCAGCACGACCACCGGGATGCGGCGCAGGTCGGTGTCGTTCTTGACGTCCTGGAGCACTTCACGGCCGTCCTTGCGCGGCAGGTTGAGATCGAGCAGGACGAGGTCGGGGCGGGGCGCGTCCGCGTACTCGCCCTCGCGGCGCAGGAAGGTCATCGCCTGCTCGCCGTCGTTGACGACGTGCAGGGTGTTGTTGACCTTGTTGTGCTCGAACGCCTCGACGGTGAGCAGGATGTCGCCGGGATCGTCCTCCACGAGCAGCACTTCTATGGGGCGCGGGTCTTTAGTCATCGCGATCTCCTGCGGGGAGCGTCCAGCGGAACGTGGTGCCGGGGGAGCCGCCCCGGTCGCGGGTGTCGAGCCAGATCCGTCCTCCGTGGAACTCAACGATCTTCTTGCACAGGGCGAGACCGATCCCCGTACCGGTGTACTCCTCGCGCGGGTGCAGCCGCTGGAAGATGAGAAAGATTCGGTCGGCGTAGCGGGGTTCGATGCCGATGCCGTTGTCGGCGCAGCGCAGCTCCCACTCGGCGCCGGTCCGGCGGGCGTCGATGGTGACGCGGGGCGGCTCGTCCGTACGGCGGAACTTCACCGCGTTGCCGATCAGGTTCTGGAACAGCCGGGTGAGCTGCGCGCGGTCGCCGGGCACGGACGGCAGGTCCCCGATCTCCACCTCCGCGCCGGTCTCCTCGGCCAGCGTCCCGAGGTCGTCGAGCGCCTGCCGGGCGACCGCGTTCAGGTCGACCGACTCCTCCGTCCGCGTGATCCGGCCGACCCGGGAGAAGCCGAGCAGGTCGTTGATGAGGGCCTGCATGCGCTTGGCGCCGTCGACGGCGAACGCGATGTACTGCCGGCCGCGGTCGTCGAGCTGGTCGCCGTACCGGCGCTCGATCATCTGGCAGAAGCTCGCGACCTTGCGCAGCGGCTCCTGCAGGTCGTGGCTGGCCACGTACGCGAACTGCTCCAGCTCGGCGTTGGAGCGGCGCAGCTCGCCCGCCTGCGCGTCCAGCCGCCGGGTGGCCTCGGTGCTGGCGCGCCACTCGTCCAGGATGCGGCGCCGCATCGCGTCGATGATGATCGCGAGCTCGTTGATCTCGGCGGGCCCGCGGACGTCCAGCGGATGTGCGAAGTCGCCCAGGGCCACCGCCCTGACCTGCCCGCCGAGCAGGGACATCGGGGTGAGGACGGTCCGGCGGAACAACAGCGTCAGCGCGAGCGCCGCCAGCACGACCAGGCCGAGCGCGGTGACCGCCGACCACAGCGCCGCGCTCGCACGGCTGCGCAGCTTCGCCGCGGCCGCGCCGTGCAGCGCCGTGATGGCCCGTTGCAGCGGCGCGATGTCGTTGCGGAGGTTGCTGAACAGGCGGCGGGCCTGCTCGTCCTGCGCGGTCGTGACTCCGGCGCCGCCGGGCGCGGCGGCGATCCGGTCGGCGAAACCGGTACGCCAGGCCGCCGCGTCGGTGCTGACGCGCTCCAGCAGGTCGGTGACCGGCGTGCCGCGCGCCACGTCGGCGAGCAGCCGCCGCATGTTCGCGGCGGCGGCCCGCTCCTGCGCGATCGCCGTCCGGTACTCCTGGAGACGGACCGGCCGGCCGGTGGAGGCGTAGTCACGGATCGCCATGTCCTGGGCGGCGATCGAGGAGGACAGCCGGAACTGCTCCAGGGTGGCCGGGTCGATCTGGTCGATGAGGGTGTCGCGGGCCTGGTTGTTGCCGTAGAGCGCCGACCCGGCCTGCGCGAACGAGATCAGGAGCAGCAAGCCGAGGACGATCGACCCCCACCGGTAGATCTGGACGAGCCGGAGCCGGCTCATCCCGCGCGGCTCGGGCAGCCCCGACGCGGGCATCACCACCGGCGGCCCGATGATCTTCATGAGCGCGGCCTCGCTCGTCGGATCGCCGGTCGGATCCTCCGCACGGTCGCCCGCCGCTCGGTTCGGCGGACCATCGGGGTCGGGCGTCATGATCCGCCCCGGCTCAGCAGCAGCACCGCCAGGTCGTCGGGCAGGGCCTCGCCGTTCAGCCGTTCGGCCTCGGCGATCAGCCCGTCCACCAGGACGTCGCCGCGCTGCCCGGCGCCGTGCGCCCGCCCCGCCATCTCGACCAGTCCGGCGAGGTCGAGCCGCTCGCCACCGCCACCCGCGAAGCCCTCGATCAGCCCGTCGGTGTAGAGCAGCAAGCCCCAGGAGTCACCGAGTTCGATGTCGACGCCGGGCCATCGCATACCGGGCAGCAGCCCGAGCGCCGGCCCGCACGGTTCCTCCGGGACGGCGTGTACCCCGGCCGGGCCGAAGAGCAGCGGGCGCGGGTGGCCCGCCCGGTACAGCCGCGCGCTCCGCCGGTCCGGCGCGATCGTGATCATGCAGACGGTGGTGAAGATCTCCTCGGCCCAGCGCTCGTGCGCCAGGACGGCGTCGAGCGTCTCCAACAGCCGCTGCCCGGTGTGCCCGGCCAGCACGAGCGTGCGCCACGCCATGCGGAGCCGCACGCCGAGGGACGCCTCGTCCGCGCCGTGTCCGCTGACGTCGCCGATCACCACGTGGACGGCGCCGTCATCGGTCTCCACGGTGTCGTGAAAGTCACCGCCGAGCAGCGCGCGGTTGCCGCCGGGCCGGTACCGGGTGTGATGCCGCAGCCCCTGGTCGTTGAGGATCGGGACGGGCAGCAGCCCGCGTTCCAGCCGCGCGTTCTCGCGGCTCACCACCCGCGCCTCGACGAGCTGCCGCTCGGACTCGTCGGCGCGCTTGCGCTCGATCGCGTAGCTGATGGCGCGGCTGAGGAGCGCACCGTCCACGTCCTGCTTGACCAGGTAGTCCTGCGCGCCGGCGGCGACGGCCTCCACACCGACGTGCGCGTCGGCGAGACCGGTCAGCACCAGGACGGCGGTGCCCGGCGCGCGGCCCAGCACCTGTCGCAGCGCGTCCAGGCCCTCGGCGTCGGGCAGCGAGAGGTCGACGATGACGCACTGGACGTCCGGACGGAAGGCGTCCAGCGCCTCGGCGAGCGTGCTCGCGACGGTGATCCGGACGTCGGGCTGCACCTCGGTCAGCAGTTCCTCGAACAGGAACGCGTCGCCCGGGTCGTCCTCGACGAGGAGCAGGTGCAGGGAACCGCTGATGTCCAGGAGCCGTTCAGAGCCGCGACCGTGCATCGCGGACATGACGATCAGCTCCTTCGCCCTGCGGAACCGTGCAGGTGACGGGCACTCTTCTCTTGCAGTCGAGCAAATATATGCCAGCCCGCCGGACGCTCGTGACCGAACACCGGCGCAGGGCGGTACGGTCGCGCACTCGGCCAGGTCAGGCGGTTCCACGCCGGCCGGTGCGCCGGGACGGTGCCGTGGCCGCGGCGGGGCCGGGCGCCGGTTCTCTCGCCGTCCCGTGCCGGGGCTCTCGGGATGGTGACGTGATCGGGTCGTGATCAGGCGCTTTTCGGGGTCTGGCGGGCGGCTTTCTGAGCGGCCTTACGCTGCGCGGCGGCGGACTTGGCTCGGTTCAGGCTTTCCCTGACCCGGGCGGCGCCGCGCATTGCGGTGGCGGTGTCCTTGACGCGGCCGGCGTAAACAGCGAGAACCTCCGCGACCGGCGGCGGCGACCATTCCTCCTTCAGCAGGACGACGGGCGGCGTGGGGCCCGGGGCGCCAGCGGGCGCGGCGTTCGCGGGCACGGCGCTCGGGGGGACGGGGACGAGCGCGAGATGAGATTGGCAGTGCGGGCACTGCACCCCCGGATGGGTGTCTCTGCTCATAACAAGAATCATTACCCAAAGGTCTGACAAAACCGAGGCGCGGCTCCTTGCGCGGCCCCTGCGGCGTCTTGCGCAACCCCTTTTGAAGGCGATGGGTAACGTCCCGGCCGACCCCTATCAAGAGCGCGGCGGGGCGCGGTGTCCGAGAAATACCGGTGCGGCGATGACGGTCGGGAGCGGGCGCCGCCCGGGCGACGCGGACGGCTGCCGGACCGGCGGCCGCGCCGTGCTCTCGTGGCCGTTGTGCCGCAGGTAGGTGACGCCGCAGCAGACGAGCGCGACGATCACCGCGATCCAGGCCATGAGGCGTCCGGCGCGCAGCCCGTATCCGCTGGTCAGCCAGAGGATGTGCAGCAACCAGCGGCGCCACTGGTCGGGCTCGCTGTGCCGGCGCATCTCCAGGGCGCTGTAGCGGAAGTCCCTGGCCAGGGCATGGTGACCGCATCCGGCGATCGCCCGTGCCAGTTCCCGGTAGAGGGTCTCCAGGCGGTCGGTGTCGTCGTCCGCGCCGTCGCCCGAGCGCCGCGCCAGGTCCTCGGCGAGGACGGCGCGCCCGCGCCCGCGCTGGGCCCACCTGGCGCGCGCCCGCCCGTAGCGACCGCGTCCAGAGAGAGTGCGTCCAGCGTGAGTGTGTCCGGGCCGCGGGTTCGCGCTGTGGTCCGGCTCGTGGTGCCGGGACCACCACCGCTGCCGGGTGGGCAGGGTCGCGAAGGGACAGTCGCCGGAGACGCGCAGCAGATCGGGGTGTTGGAGGCCGAGGAAGGCGCAGCCGCTGAGGTCCACGTCCGACAGGTGCAGCCCGCCCGAGGCGACCTCGCGCAGCGAGAGTAGCCGGATCGCCGCTGGACCGGTCCATTCAGGTTCGGTGAGCCCCGCGATCGGCTGCGGCAGCGAGCGGACGGTGACCGTCCCGCCGATGTCGGCCCGTTCCAGGTCGAGTTCGGCGTGCCGGAGCCGGAACTCCGCCGCGCCGCGCACCGTGAGGCCCCGGGCCGTCACCTGCGGGGCCGCCGCGTGGACCCGCAGGCCGGCGTGCGCGCAGGCGTCCGCGAGCACGATCTGCCCGCCCGCGACGAGCGGGCCGAGCCACAGCCCTCGGCGGAACCTGGCACGTTCGAAACGGGCATGGCGGGTCACGTGGACGCGCTTGAACGAGGCGGCGGCGCCGAAGCACGCCGCCTGCATGGCCGCGTCCCGTCCGAAGCGCGCGCGGTCGAAGCAGGCCGCGCCGATGAACACGGTGCTGCGGAAGGAGGCGTCGGCGTGCCAGTTCGCCTCGCCGAACAGCGCGTCGCCGGCGAACACGGCCTCCTCGAAGGAGGCGTGCCGGTGGAAGCGCGCCGCATGGAACGACACGTTGCCGCCGAAGCGCGCCCCCCGGAACGACACGTTGCCGAAGAAGCGTGCGTCATAGAACGAGGCGCCGCCCAAGAAGCAGGCGCCGTCGAACGAACTGTCGCCCTCGACGCAGGCTCCGTGCAAGACGGCATGGGATGGCAGCACGGCGCCGTCGAAGCGCGTCCGGCCGATGTGGGGCCGCCCGTCGGGGCCGCTCAGCGCGTCGAGTAAGGCGTCCAGCAGCCAGGCCGGGACGGTGACGCCCCGCAGGTCCAGATCCGCGCCTGGGCGGATCCCCTCGACGAACAGATCGAACTCCCCCGGGGACAGGTGCGCCGGGCAGCCTCCGAATTCCGCGACGGCGCGTCCGGTGCATCCGTAAACGGCCGCGCACCGTGGCCAGAGGACCGTGGTCAGGGGCGGCTGCGAAGGCTCGTGAGGGGTCACCTTTCACGTTCTACCCATGTCGGGTTCCTGCGTGAAGGTCTCCAGGTGGCCAGGTCGATACTCCCCCGCAGTGACCCTGCGCACGGTCGTGGCCATCAGGGGCCACCCTCACCTCGGGTTTCTCATAGGCTCCCCCTTCCGCCACCACCGCCCCACGAGCCCCGCGACCGGCTTCGGACGTTTTGTTTGCGTTGGTCACCGTCCGGTCATCGGATCGTTCGGAGCGTAGTGACCGGAAGCAGGGTTCCGGATCATTGAGTGATCAGGCGGAACCGCGGGCATGATCGGCGTATCTGAAACTTCGGCGAAACCACTACGTTCGACTGTCGTTCACTTTGGTCGGGGAAAATTACGGACATGACCGTCAATCCAGGACATCTCCCACACACTGACGAGGCGCTGCCCGACGACCGCTTCCTAGACCGGGAGGAGAGCTGGCTGAGGTTCAACCAGCGCGTCCTGGAGCTCGCAGAGGACCCGGCCCTGCCACTGCTGGAGCGCGTCCGGTTCCTCTCGATCTTCTCGAGCAACCTGGACGAGTTCTTCATGGTGCGGGTCGCCGGTCTGGCCCGGCGCATGGCGACCGGACTCGCCGTCCAGTCCGCGAGCGGCCGGCAGCCCCGCGAGGTGCTGGAACGTACCGCGGGCGTCGCGCACGGGCTGATGTTGCGGCACGCCGCCGCGTTCCGCAACGAGATCCGCCCCGCCCTCGGCAAGGAGGGCATCGACATCCTGCGCTGGGACGAGCTGGCCGAGACCGAGCAGGAACGGCTGCGGCGGCTGTTCCGCGACCGGATCTACCCCGTCCTCACCCCGCTGGTCGTCGACTCCGCCCACCCCTTCCCCTACATCTCGGGCCTGTCCCTCAACCTCGCGGTGATCGTCCGTGACCCGGAGACGGACGCCACGATGTTCGCCCGGGTCAAGGTGCCGCCGCTGCTGCCGCGCTTCATCGAGGCGTCCGCCGACCGGTTCACCCCGCTCGAGGACGTGATCGCCGCCCACCTCGGCCAGCTGTTCGTCGGGATGGAGGTCGTCGAGCACCACGCCTTCCGGGTCACGCGCAACCAGGACCTGGAGATCGACGACGACATCAGCGAGGGGTTGCTCCAGGCGCTGGAACGCGAGCTGCTGCGCCGCAGGTTCGGCCCGGTCGTCCGGCTGGAGGTCGAAGAATCGATCTCCGACGGCGTGCTGGAGCTGCTGACCGACGAGCTGATGGTGGACGAGGGCCAGATCTACCGGGTCGGCGGCCCCCTCGACCTGGGCGGTCTCGCGTCCATCGCGGACCTGGACCGCCCGGAGCTGAAGTACGCCCCCTTCGTCCCATCGAAGGAGGCGCTGCCGGAGGATGCGAGCATCTTCACCGCCATCCGTGAGCGGGACGTGCTCGTCCACCATCCCTACGACTCCTTCACCACGACCGTCCAGCGGCTGATCGAGGACGCCGCCGCCGACAAGCGCGTCCTGGCGATCAAGCAGACCCTCTACCGGACCAGCGGCGACTCCCCGATCGTGGACGCGCTGATGAACGCCGCCGAGGCCGGCAAGCAGGTCGTCGTGGTCGTCGAGCTGAAGGCCCGCTTCGACGAGCGCGCCAACATCGCGTGGGCCCGCAAGCTGGAGACCGCCGGCTGCCACGTCGTCTACGGGTTCGTCGGGCTCAAGACGCACTGCAAGCTCGCGCTGATCGTCCGGCAGGACGCCGACGGCGTCCTGCGCCGCTACTGCCACATCGGCACCGGCAACTACCATCCGAAGACCGCGCGGCTCTACGAGGACTTCGGCCTGCTCACCGCCGACCCCGAGGTCGGCGAGGACGTCAGCGCCCTGTTCAACCACCTCACCGGCTACTCGCGGCAGAGCTCCTACCACCGCCTGCTCGTCGCGCCGCACAGCCTGCGGTCCGGGCTCGTCCAGCGGATCGACCACGAGATCGACAACCACGCCGCCGGGCATTCCGCCCGGATCCGGATCAAGTGCAACTCGCTGGTGGACGAGATCGTGATCGACGCGCTCTACCGGGCGTCGCAGGCCGGCGTGCCGGTGGACATCTGGGTGCGCGGCATCTGCGCGCTGCGCCCCGGCGTCCCCGGCCTGTCGGACACGATCCGGGTGCGCAGCGTCCTCGGCCGGTTCCTGGAGCACTCGCGCGTGTTCGCGTTCGAGAACGGCGGCGAGCCCGAGGTGTGGATCGGCAGCGCCGACCTGATGCACCGCAACCTGGACCGCCGCGTCGAGGCCCTCGTCGCCGTCCGCGACCGGGCCCAGCGGGGCGAACTCCTCGACCTCCTCGACACCGCCATGGACGACGGGACCCACGCGTGGACCCTCTCCGGGGACGGCACCTGGACGCGCGGCAAGCCACCGCCCGGCGAGACCCTGCTGGACATCCAGAGCCACCTGGTCCGGAGCCGGCGGTGGAGGACGGTCGATGGCTGACGCGATCCACGCCGCGGGGGCCGTCCTCTGGCGGGACGGCCCCGAGATCGGGCTGATCCACCGTCCCCGCTACGACGACTGGTCGTTCCCCAAGGGCAAGGTCGAGAAGGGCGAGCACGTGCTGCGCACGGCCGTCCGCGAGATCGAGGAGGAGACCGGGCTCGTGCCCCGCCTCGGCCGCCGCCTGCCCACCAGCGGGTACCTGGTCGGCGGGCGGGACAAACAGGTCGACTACTGGTCCGCGCGTCCCATCGCCGAGACCGGCTTCACCCCGAACGAGGAGGTGGACCGGCTCGTCTGGCTCCCCGTCGAGGACGCCGAGGCCCGGCTCAGCTACCAGCGCGACGTGGACCTGTTCCGGGAGTTCCTGCGCGGACCGCTCCACACCTGGCCCCTGGTGATCCTCCGGCACGCCGAGGCCGGCGAGAAACGGCAGTGGCGCGAGCCCGACGAACTACGTCCCCTGGACGAGCAGGGCCGCGCCGAGTCGTCCGCCCTGGCCGGGCTGCTGCACTCCTACGGCCCGGCCCGGCTGATCAGCTCGGCGACGGCCCGCTGCCTGGAGACCGTCCTGCCCTACTCGCGGCTCCTCCGATCACCCCTCACGACGGACCTGGCGTTCACCCTGGGGGAGACCAGCGCGGACCGTGCCGTGGAACGCGCCCTCGACCTCGTCTCAGAAGGGACGCCGACCGTCCTGTGCACCCACGGGGAAGTCGTCTCCGACCTCGTCGCGGGCCTGTGCAAGGAGATGGGGGAGAAGGTCCCGGACGACCCTGGCCTGCGCAAGAGCGAGTTCTGGGTCGTCCACATGGACACGTCGTCGATCGCCGCCCTGGAGCGTCACGGACCGCTCAGAAAGATGGCCCGAGCGTCTGCGACCACGTGACATCCAGCCGGTCACGCGCCGCCTCCGCCGCGCACTGCTCCTTTCCATAGAGCACACCGAGGACGAACGCGTCGGAGGCGGCCACACGCGGGCGCGTCGCGGCCGTCTGGAGGTGCTCCATGGCGATGACCCCGTCCTGGTACTCGCCCAGAACCTCCTGGATCCGCTTGGCGTCCTTGGCGACCCGCCGCGCCGCCACGCCCAGCACGGGCACGGCCACCTCAGCCGCGTACCGCACGCGCTTGGCGGCCTTGCGGGTGTCGTGGCGCGCGATGTCGGGGTCCTCGGCCACCGCGATGGAGGCGTACTGCTTGGCCATCCGGTCCCACGCCTTGGTGACGAGTTCCGGCAACTCCTTGCGTGCCTTCTTCTCCGCCGCGCTGCCCAGCGGCGGCTGCGCGATCAGCGACTCCAGCGCGTCCAGCAAGGCGAAGTACCGCGCTTCCTTCAGGCTGGCGTTCAGCCTGCGGTAGGCGCCGCGCTCCTGCCGCGCGAGATCCTCCATCCACCCGGCCGCCGCACCGCCCAACCGCTCCTCGAAGCGCATCCGCAGCACCTCCAGGTCGCGGACCTCGCCCAGCACCGCCGCGAGCCACTTCAGCTCCTCGCCGAGCGTCCCGTCCACGTCCAGGACGGGCCGGTAGCTCTTCAACGTGCTGCGGATCCTCCGCACCGCGACCCGCATCCGGTGCACGGCGTCGTCCTCCCCGACCCGCGCCTTCGGGTCGTACTCGACGATCGCCTCGACCTGCGCCGCGAGATAGGCCAGCACGGTCTCCGCCGTCGTCACCGCCGGCGCCTTGCCGTTCGTCGTCGCCGCGACCAGCCGCGCCCTCGTCGCCGCCCGCGCCGCCCGCGCCTCCGACGGGACGATCGCCCCGTCCAGGAGCCGCCCGAGCTTGGAGGACGACTTCGCCCGCTTCGCCCCCGACCGGCGCAGCCGCTTCCCGATCGCCTTCAGCAGCTCATGCGGCCCCTCGCCCAGCTCGACCTCGACCTCCCGCCACCGCTCCGTCTCGGCTGCCGCCGCCAGCACCACCGCGTCCGGAGTGACCGCCTCCGCCACGACGACGTCCGACCCCCGCACGTCCCGCCCGGTCACCAGGTCGTCGGCGACCTCGGCCAGCACGCCACCGTTCTCGTCCAGCAGCCGCACCACCGTCCGCTCGGTGTCCAGCGTCGCCACCGGGTCGAGCGCCGCCCCTCGCGTGTACGCCGCCACCAGCGCCGCCAGCCGCGCCGGGACGATCCGGGGCCGTCCGAGGGGCGCATGCAGTTCCTGCTTGCTGTCCGGACCCACCGGCATCTTCAGATGCCACCCCGCGTCCGACCCACCGCGCCGCCTCCGCAGCGTGATCCCGTGCGCGGCCAGCCGCAGATCCGCGGTATCGAAGTAACTCGCGTGGAGCTCGTGCCTCACCGGCTCGCTCACCGATGCCACCCCGGCCAGCCCGTCCAGATCCGGCAGGACGAACTCGGCGACGGCGTCGTACTTGTGTTCGATCTCCACATGCTTCACGGCCACGATCTGCTCCTCCAAGGGGGGTCCAACGGTGGCGAGCACGCCCAGATGGCCAGCATTCCACGCCCAGGTGAACAGATACAGAAGCGCCTATGTCGACACCGAGCCGGGGCGTCGTCCCATCCGAACTCCAGCGTCCCGCGAGATGTCCACTCTCACATAGCCGCAAGGCAAGTCGAACATGGACCACTCGGATGGAGACTCTCGGTATTCACTTCTTTACTTTGAGTCACATGAATTTTCCTAGATCCCGGAGACGAACCATGCGAAGCATGTCGTCCATGCTCGGTGCTGTGGCGGTCGCCGTCGCGCTCACCCTCCCCTTGGCCCCGGCCGCGCACGCGGAGGAGGCCGCCTACTTCGAGTTCACCACCTACGGGGTGGGCGGCCCGGAGAACAACAAGTCCATCTTCAAGCTGACCGATCCCGTCAAGATCCAGCACGCCCGCAGCATCCTGAACGGCACCGAAACGCAGCGGCCCCACGTCATCGGCCGCATCAAGAAGACGCCCGCCCCCTACAACCCGAGGTGGAGTTTCCACCTCAACCCGGACACCATCGACTTCTTCGACGCGGCCATGGAGGTGTGCGACGCCACGACCAGCTACGTCGAAGAGCACCTGGCCGAGGCCGGCGGCGCGTTCCTGCCCGGCCTGGTCTGGTGCCCCTGGACCTCACGCCTGGTGCGCGAGGTCACACCCCGCTGAGCCGGCGAGCGGCGTGCCGCGGGCACCCTCGCCCGCGGCACGCCGCCGCCTACCATGTCCCGGTGCGCACCCTGGTCCTCTGGGACATCGACCACACGCTCATCAACGCCGGCGGCGTGAGCGCCGAGATCTACGCGGCCGTGTTCACCCGGCTCATCGGCCACCCGCCCACCCACGTGGCTCCCATGGCGGGCCGCACCGACCTCGCCATCACCGCCGACACCCTCCGGCACCACGGCGTCGAGCCCACCTCCGAGATCATGGAGTCCTTCACGAGCGCGCTGGCCGACGCCTTCACCGCCCGCCAGGCGGAGATCACGACCCGGGGCCGCGTCCTCCCGGGCGCCCGCGCGGTGCTGGAGGCTCTGGCGGACCGTCCGGATGTCGTCCAGTCCGTCCTGACCGGCAACATGAGGCCGATCGCCGAATGCAAGCTGACCGCCCTCGGCCTGGCGGACCTCATGGACCTCGAAGTCGGCGCCTACGGCCTGGACGGGATCGAGCGCCCGCCCCTGGTCAAACTCGCCCAGCAGCGCGCCGCCGGCAAGTACGGCGGGGAGTTCGACACCGCCGCCACCGTCCTCATCGGCGACACCCCCCACGACGTCCGCGCAGGCCACGAGGGCGGCGCCAGAGTGGTGGCCGTCGCCACCGGCGCCTCAACCGCCGCCGACCTCAGACTCTCCGGCGCCGAAGTCGTCCTCCCCGACCTCACCGACACCCCCCAGACCCTCAACGCCCTCCTCCCGCCCGCCTGACCGCGACCAGGCGGCCTCGGCGGGAGACGGCCGCCACGAACAGGTGTTGCACGAGGCAGCAACACCCCTAGCGGCCCACGCTCAAGCACGCATTAGCGCTGGTCACAGGCGGTCGGCTTCCGTGCCGCCCCGTCCGTCCACCACCGGCGGCGACCTGCTCGACGTACGTCCGGCCCGCGCGCTCGCGGATGGCCATGATCTGGCCGGGACGGTCAGGGAGATCGGGGCCCGCCTCGAACCTCCACGGCATCGCAGACGCGCCGCGAAAGGCGGCGCCGCAGTAGCCTGCTTGTTCGTCTGTGGAAGGGGTTGGCGCGGTAATGATGCCCGGACGCGATGCGGGCCGTCCCGTTCGAGGGCTGCCGTCAGGTGTCGGTGAGGTGGTATTTCATGCCCATGTGGGACGGGCGGAAGCCGATCTTCTGGTAGAAGCGGATCGCGTCGGGGCGCTGGCGGTCGGTGGTGAGTTGTACCACTCGGCAGCCGCGGGCCTGGGCCTGGGCTATGGCCCAGTTGATCAGGGCCTGGCCGACGCCGTGGCCGCGGTGTTCGGCGGCGACGCGGACGCCTTCGATCTGGGCGCGCTCGCGGCCGGTGTAGGTGAGGCCCGGAATGAAGGTCAGTTGGAGCGTTCCCGCGATCTTTCCGGCGACCTCGGCGACGACCAGGGTGTTGTTGGGGTCCCTCGTGATGGCCGTGAAGGCGCTGAAGTAGGCATCCTCACCCGGGGTTTCGCGGGCCGACCCGAGGGGATCGTCGGCGAGTAGCCGGACGATCTGGGGCAGATCGTCCGCTGTCGCCTCGCGGAAGGTCACTTCTTGGTCACGCTGCACATCTCACAGGTTATCCGGGCACTAGGTTGCATTGTTCGCTATGACTTGTAGTACTACGGCTTGTAGTACTACGTTGGGTGGACGGCCACCCCCGTGGACTGTCGTGGCCGCCGCCGCAGGGAGAAGCCATGCACAACGATGAGAACGAGGAACACTGGAGCGACCACGCCATCTGCCGGGGCGCTGATCCTGACCTGTTCTTCCCGATCGGGTATTCCGTGCCCGTGCTTGAGGCGCAGGAGGAGGCCGCCAAGGCCATCTGCGCCAACTGCCCGGTCGTGGCGGACTGCCTGTCCTGGGCGCTGAAGGTCGGGGAGCCGGACGGCATCTGGGGTGGGACGACGCCGGAGGAGCGCCGTTACCTGCGCCGGACGGCCGAGGCGCCCCCGCGCCGGCCGCTGCCGGTGATCGTGGTCCGGGGCGACGCGTCGGAGCCCGAGCACGCCTCCGCCGCCTGAGGCCGACTCCGGCACGTTCGGGGTGGTCCGCGCGTTGAGCCGGTGACGGCAGGGTCATTCAGATCTACGGTGGCGTACATGAGCTATCCCCCGGACAGGCGACGCTCCGAAGGACTTCTCGAGACCGGCGCGCGGGCCTTGACCGCGGCTCTCCTCGTCGGCGGCGTGACCGCGGTGATGTGGGTGCTGGAGCTGTTCGACGTCTACGCCGACGACCAGCGGCTCGACCGGCTCGGCATCCAGCCGCGGGACGTGGCCGACCTCCCGGACATCTTCACCGCGCCGTTCATGCACGCCGGGCTCGGCCACCTGACCGCCAACACGCTGCCGTTCCTCGTGCTGGGGTTCCTCGCGGCCGTCCGGGGCATCGCGAAGTTCCTGGCGGCGAGCCTGATCGTCATCGTGGTCGGCGGGCTCGGAGTGTGGTTCACGAGCTCGGCCAACACGCTCGGGTCCAGCATCCTGATCTTCGGGTTCTTCGGCTATCTGGTCGGACGGGGCGTCTTCGAGCGGCGGCTCGCCGACATCGCCATCGCGGTGGGCGTCGTCGCCGTGTACGGGACGATGCTGCTCGGCGTGATCCCGAGCGACCCCGCCATCTCGTGGCAGGGTCACCTGTTCGGGCTGATCGGCGGTGTGCTGGGCGCCTGGTTCCTGCGCCGGGATACTAGTGCGGCCTGACGGTGACGTCTGAGATGACCGCGTCCCGAGGCGTCTCCAAGGCCCCCACGAGGACGCGGGCCACCGTTGTGGGGGCCGCGAAGTCGTCCTCGGCGTAGGGGTGGCCCTCCTGGGCGCGGACGGTCCGCTGCATCTCCGTGGCCGTGCGGCCGGGGTAGACGGTGGTGACGCGCAGGGATCGCTCCTCGTAGCGGAGCGAGTCGGCGAGGGCGCGGAGGCCGAACTTGCTCGCGGCGTAGGCGGACCATTCGGGGTTCGCGCGCAGCCCCGCCGTCGAGTTGACGAAGACGACATGCCCCTTGGCGGTGCGGAGGGCGGGCAGGAGCAGGCGCGTCATCTCCGCGGCCGACACGAGGTTGACGGACAGGTGGGCGATCCACTCGTCGGCCTCCAGGTTCGCCACCGGGGACAGGTGGACGACTCCGGCGGCGTGGATGAGGCCGTCCAGGCGTGTGGGGAGCCCGTCCAGCGCGAGGGCCGCCTCGATGCGGCGGGGCTCGCTCAGGTCGAGCGGGATCGTCCGGATGGAGCGGGTGGAGGCGGGCCCCGCGGGGTCCGTCGTGTTGATGAGCTGGGTCGCGGCGTGCGCGCCGGTCCTCAGCTCTTTGGCCAGTTCGTCCAGGCGGCTCGCGGATCGGCCGGTGAGGATCAGGTCGTGGCCGCGCTCGCGCAGCAGCCGCGCGACCGCGGCGCCGATGCCGCCGGTCGCCCCCGTGATGAGATACGTGCCCATGGAGCCCCATTCTCCTGGATCTTCGGTGCGTTCCGCCCACCCGGGTGGACGCTTGGGACGGCCGGTTGGTTCGCTGATCAGTTCGGACGCAGCACGCGGGTGACTCCGGCGATCAACGCGGTGGCGAGCACCCACCCGGTCGCGACCAGCGTGTAGGCCACCCAGCGGGACCAGCCGGTCGCGTCGAACGCCTGCTGCTGGCCGAAAGTGTCCAGGGGGATCAGCAGGTCGAGGCTGTAGACGAGCGCGTGGAAGGCGGGCCGCTCGTCCGGCTGCTTGATCGGTTTCGGTGCGTCGAGGGAGAAGACGACGGCGCCGATGGCGAGCAGGGCCCCGAACCAGGCGAACGCCAGCCACGGTCGGTAGCCGTACCCGACCGTCCAGTCCAGGACGTGGTTCCAGGCGCGCCCAACCGGATTCAACCGGCGACGGCGCGCGCGCAGCTTGGCGAGTTGCACCTTGCGGGCCAGATCGTCGGAGCCGACGCTGTGGTACCAGGCGGCGAGCTGCTCGTAGGGCTGGAGGTGGAACTCGGGGTCACGTGACACCCAGCTCAGCCGGTCCTTGAACGTGCCCTTGAAGCGCAGCGTCTCGTAGGTGAGGCCGTTCAGGTACAGCTCGTCCGGCCAGATCTCCGGGCTGTCCATGATCAGGTCGATTCGCGAGTAGGACAGCGACACCCGACCTTTGATCTTCTCGGCCGGCCACAGGAGCAACTCGTCCGCCTGGATATGGCTGGCGTGCAACGCCATCCGGCCGGGATCGCAGGAGTCGAGGATGCTCGTGGAGAAGGACAGGATGCCGTTGACGCGGGCGCTGCGCAGCCGGACGGTGCCGCGGGCGGTGAATCCGCCGCTGAACTCGGCGGCGTCCTCGACGACCATGTTCTGCGCGTCCAGCGCGAGGCGCCCGGGGTTCTCCAGGGTCGTGCCCTGCATGAACAGGCCGCCGTTCATGCGGGCGCCGACGAGCCGCACGCCGCCGGTGATCCGCGAGTTCTGGACGAACGCGCCGACGTCCACGACGAGGCCGCCGCTGAACACGGCCCACTTCTCCGGCGCGCTCGCGGTGATCTCCATCTTGTTCATCCGCAGGCCGCCGCCGATCTGCGCCCGGGGCAGCCAGACCTCGCCCTCGATCACCGACCCGGACAGGCTGACGTAGCCGTCCGCGCGCAGCCCGCCGCCGTCGAATCCCGGCATCCGGCACTCGGAGAAGCGAAGCTGCCGCGTCTGCGCGTTGGAGAAGTCGGGCTTCTCGACGATCCGGCACCGTTCCAGGCGCAGCTCGTGCTCGATCGTCCCGCCCGACAGGTCGAACCGTCCGACGACGTAGGCGCCGCGCAACCGCAGGGACGCGACCGAGCCGGGACGGGACTCACCCGCGCCCAGCAGCAGCCGTGTGATGATCTCCGCGCGGACGATCCGGTCGGGCAGCGGACCGGCGGGACGGTCGTCGCCGAGCACGACCGTCGCGCCGGAGGGGAACGCAGCCCACAGGCGGCGTTCGGCGTCATTCATTACGGGGGGCGGGGCCACGGGCACCCTTTCTACGGGGAGATCCCCTCTGTGATCAAGGCGAGCCGGGTCACAGCGGGACCGGACGAGCGTTGGACGGTGAGCGTTCGCGCCGTGCGGGTCGATGCCGCCCATCTCCATTGCGGCGGGGAAAGCGTCTTCGGCGCTCACGCCTGGCTCAAGATCGCGGGGTAATCGGTGCTTACCGGTCTTTTTTCACACTGCGGCGGCGTGACCTCATTTGGACAGCTACCGTTTGGCGTCGGCTTCTGTCCATACCTGACCTCCTATGCAAGCATCGGTTTAGAGCTTCATCGGGGGTCTTATGAAGTTGTCTCTGCGCAATGTCAGGATGATTGCACCGATCATCGCGCTGTCGTTGGCCGCCGGATGCGGTCTCACCGGGAAGGTGACCTATAAGCCTCCGTTGCTGCCGGTCGAGATCAGTATCGATCTGGCCAGCGGGAGACCCACGGTTTCCGTGAACGGCAAATGGACGACGCCATGGGGAACCTTCGGCCTGAATCTGAGCCGCGAGCTTCCGCGTAACAAGAAGCCGCCGAAGGACCGCACCACCGTGGTCGTCGTCCAGGCCGCCGGTACGCAGCAACTCGGACACGGTTTTCTGCTGAGCGGCCGCGGCAAGGTCGGAGTGTGCGTCTACGGAGGCGCGTATCAGGTGTTCAGCAAGGACAACAACGTCATCTTCACCGAACCGCTGGTGCCGGGAGGAAGGGTCCGGTTCGTCAACCCGGACCTGGGCAAGAAAGCATGCGAAGGCGACCTTGGCGGCAGCCAGAACATGGCCGCCCCATCTCCGGTGACAACTCCGTCTCCGGCGGCGGTCACCCCGTCTCCCGTGGCGACCAAGCTGGATTCGGGTTCGCTGAAGGTCGCCTCGGTCACCCTCGGCACCGCCACGTACCGGCTCGCCGTCGCCGAGACTCTTACGCAGCAGAGACTGGGCATGGCGGAATGGGAATCGTCCGAACTCAAGGGCATTTCCGGAATGCTCTTCAGCCATCCGCCGAACCCGCAACCCGCGGCACCCAAGGTGCACAGCCTCAGCCGCTACCGCTTCAGTACGGACCTGTTCTTCTTTGACGCCCAAGGCCGGGCCCTCGTCGACCAGTACCTGAACAAGCCACCCTGTAAGGGAACCAAGTTCGCCTGCGAGCATTACTCGCCGCATGTCAACAAGCAGCCCGTTCCCTACCGCTACGTCATCGAGGCGCCGACCGGCAAGATCGCTCCACCGACCCCTGGCACCACCCTGACAATCCGATGACACTGGGGGCTGGGCGCGGTCCGGCTCTGGCGCGCACTGCGGAGTTCACGTCCGAGCGGCGTCCAGAAATGAATCTGGACGCCGCTCGAACGAACGAGAAATCGGCGTTCTAGAAGAAGCCCCTGCGGCGTCCCGCGTCCTGGAGGAAGCCGCCGAGCTGCTGCTCCCAGTCGACGTTGCCGACGGTGGCGTAGTCGACGGTGAAGCGGCTGAAGGCGTCATGCCCCTCGGACAGCATCCCGCCGCGCTTGTCGAGCTCCAGCACGACCTCCATCGACTGCGGGTAGGACACGAAAGTCACTTCGAGCTGCTTGATGCCCCGCGCGAACTGCGGCGGGGGCATGAACTCGATCTCCTGGTAGAACGGCAGCTCCTGGTGCACGCCCCAGATACGGCCCTTCTCGCAGTCGGCGTTGCGGAACCGGAAGCCGAGGTTGGAGAACGCGGCGAGGATGCGCTCCTGCGCGGGCAGCGGGTGGACGGCGATCGGGTCGAGGTCACCGGGGTCGAGCGCGCCGGCGACCTCCAGTTCGGTCGCGAGCCCGACCGTGGTCCCGTGCAGCGGCTGCCCGTACATGTGGGTGAGCGGCGCCTCCCACGGGATCGGGAACTGGAAGGGGACGCTGTGCCGCGCGCCCTCCTGTAGCTTGAAGTTCCCGGCGACGGGCATCTTGGAGTACTCCAGGTTCGTGGTGTACTCGTTGTCGCCCGACTCGACCTCGACGCGGGTGCGCAGGGCCAGGGTGACGGACGTGATGTCGGAGTTGTGCTGGCCGCCGATGATGGTGATCTCGCCCGTCACGATGGCGCCCGGCGTGGTGTTCGGGTCGTGCAGCACCGTTTCGATCGAGGGGCCGCCGATTCCCATCGCCTGACGCAGCTTCTTGAAGACCAAGGTGTGTCCCTCCCGTGTTCGAGCAACCCCTGGGCGCTCTCGTCCCATAGACGCCCCTAGGGGAGGGTACGTTCCCAAAAGGTCTCGTGACCTGCGATTCGGTAGATCCGCAGCCGTTCAGTGGCCGCCACCCCCGGCGAGGTTGAGGCCGACGACCCCGGCGATGATGAGGGCCAGCGCGCCGATCTTGACGGCGGAGACGTCGTCGCCCATGACCAGCATGCCGAGCGCGGCCGTGCCGACGGCGCCGATACCGACCCACACCGCGTACGCCGTGCCGACCTCCAGGGTCTTCAGCGCCAGGTTGAGCAGGCCGAAGCTGGTCACGGCGAAGACGAGGAAGCCGAGGGACGGCACGAGTTCGGTGAAGCCCTTGCTGCCCTTCAGGCACAGGGCCATCGCGACCTCGAAGAGGCCCGCGACGATGACGAGGATCCAAGCCATGGTGCTACTCCCGGACGGGACGACGATGGTCGACGCGTCGTCTTCGCCTGCCGGGTACGGCGCACCTCGTCCGGGAGAACCCGGTAAAGGGCCCTCACAGCCGACAACGCCCCCACAAAGAGCGATGTTCCCGCCGATGACGGAAGTCACCGGCGGGAACATCAAAGTCCGCTCAGGAACGCCTCAAAGCCCCCTACCGCGATCTGGGGTCCGTCAGAGGGACCGGCCCAGCGCGCGGTACTCCCAGCCGGCCGCGCGCCAGCGGGCGGCGTCGAGGGCGTGCCGGCCGTCGACGATCCGCTTGTGCCGGACGACCTGGGCCAGCGCGTCCGGCTCGATCTCCCGGAAGTCCGACCATTCGGTCAGCAGCACGACGACGTCGGCGTCCTCGGCGGCGTTCAGCGCGCTCTCGCCGTACCGCAGCTCGGGGTAGGCGCGGCGGGCGTTGTCCAGCGCGGCGGGGTCGAAGACCCGTACGTGCCCGCCGAGGCCGTGCATCGTGCGCGCCACGTCCAGCGCGGGGGCGTCGCGGATGTCGTCGGAGTTCGGCTTGAACGCCGCGCCCCACGCCGCGATGCGCTTGCCGGAGATCTGACCGCCGAGCAGCTCGCGGACGAGGTCGACGGTGCGGGCGCGGCGGCGCCGGTTGATGTCGTCCACCTCGCGCAGGAACGACACGGCCTGCCCGACGCCGATCTCCTCGGCGCGGTGCGCGAACGCCCGGATGTCCTTGGGCAGGCAGCCGCCGCCGAAGCCGAGGCCCGGCTTGAGGAACTTGCCGCCGATCCGGTCGTCCAGCGCGAGGGAGTCGGCAAGGTCCTTGATGTCGGCGCCGACCGCCTCGCAGACCTCCGCCATCGCGTTGATGTAGCTGATCTTGGTGGCGAGGAACGAGTTCGCCGCGACCTTGACCAGCTCGGCGGTGGCGAGATCGGTGCGCACGACCGGGGTGCCGAGGTCCAGGACGGGCTTGAACGCCGCCCGCAGCCGCTCGTCGGCCCAGTCGGACGCGACACCGAACACGAGCCGGTCGGGGCGCATGGTGTCGTCCACGGCGAAGCCCTCGCGGAGGAACTCGGGGTTCCAGGCGAGCTCCACCTCTTCGCCCGCGGGGGCCAGCTCGTGCAGGACGCCGGTCAGCCGTGCCGCCGTGCCGACCGGGACCGTGGACTTGCCGACGACGAGGACGCGGCGGTCCAGGTGCGGCGCGAGCGCGCGCACCGCGGCGTCCACGTAGGTCAGGTCCGCGGCGTCCGAACCGGGCCGCTGGGGAGTCCCGACGCACACGAAGTGCACGTCGCCGAACTTGGCGGCCTCTTCGAACGACGTCGTGAAGCGCAGCCGTCCCGATTCCAGCGCCTTGCTGAGCAGTTCGGGCAGGCCGGGCTCGAAGAACGGCACCTCCCCGGACGCCAGTTTCTCGATCTTGCGCTGGTCGACGTCCACGCCGACGACCTCGAACCCGAGCACGGCCATGCAGATGGCGTGCGTGGCACCGAGGTAGCCGGTGCCGATGACGGTGAGCCGCGGGGACTCCGTCGCGTTCATATCGCGGTTCTCCTTGTTGTCTTTCGGTAGTGCCTCAGCCGTCACGCGAGCGCGCCACCCGGCCGGTCAGCGATGCCGGAGGTGAGCCTCGGCAGGCCGGATAGCGAAGCGACGCCGGGCTCGCACGAGCACGGTCCGGGGCGCCGGCCGCTAGCCGAGCGCCCGGACCGGGGTCCTCATGAGCACGAGCCCTTCTTCGTCAGCCGGCCGCCCTGGACCTTGTTGCCGCAGTCGATCGTGTTACCGCCGACCGTGTCGTTGATGCCCACCCCGCGGCCGCCCGCGAGGTTGATGATGTTGCCGCGGAAGATGTTCCCGCGGCCCCAGCCGTCCACGATCTCGTGGGTCTGGAAGCCGTCGAGGGGCGTCTTGGTGCCCTTGTTGCCCTCGATCAGGTAGCCGTTGCCCTTGACGTCCACCCACGAGTCGTTGTGCTTGTCGCCGCCGGTCCTGGATCCGTCGAACACGTTGTTCAGGATCTTCCCGCCGGTCGTGCCCTCCTTGATGTCGATCGCCTCGGCGGTCGCGCGGATCACGTTGCCCCGCACCACGTTGTTGTCGCTCTTGTCCATCTTCCCGCCGGAGAACTTCTCCCAGTTCGACTCGGCGGAGCCCAGGTAGACGCCCTCACCGAACTTCTCGCGCCGCAGGCCGGTGTTGTAGATCTTGTTGTACTGCACGGTGTTGCCGGTGGAGAAGTTGCGGAGGTGGATGGCCTCGTCGCCGATGTCGTGGACGTTGAGGCCCTGGATGACGGAACCGTTCGTGCTGTCGGCCATCACGCCCTTCTGGCTGTTCTGAACGGTGAACCCGATCAGCCGCCAGTAGTTCGCCTTGTTCAGGTGGAACGCGTAGCCCTTCTTGATCCCGCCGCCATCGATGATCGCGTCTTCGTCCCCGCACAGGAAGATGGGCTTGTCCTGCGTGCCGGCCGTCCGAGCGACGAACTTGCCCGTGTACGTGCCCGCCTTCATCCTGATGACGTCGCCGGGCTGTGCCTCGGCCAGCGCCTGCTCCAGGCCACGCGCGTCGCTCACGGTCTTCGTCGGGCGCGGACAGGCGATCTTTCCGGCGCCCTGCGGGACGGGCAGGGCCAGCGCCGGGCCCTTGGCCGCGCTCTGCGGCGCGCCGCCGTCGCCGTCGTCACCCTCGTCCACCTTGTCGCCTCCCTCGTCGTCGCCCTTCGCCGGGCCGACCGTCCCCTCGCTCGAGGTCCGCTTCGAGTCGCCGTCGTCCCTCCCGGTGACCACGAACACCAGCGTGCCGACGACGACCGCGCCGACGAGCAGGCCCAGGACGAACTTGATATCGATCTTCACCGTCATTGCCGGACTCCCTCACAGGCCTCAGACGCGGCGGAGCAGTTGGACGGGACGCTCCTCCAGCTTGGCCTGGTTCTCGTATGGGTGGGCGCCGCGGCGGCCGATGCGCAGCGCCGCGCCTCGCGAGCGGAACATGGAGATGGCCACGAGCAGGAACACGCCCGCCCAGATCAGGTTCATCGGCTTGAAGATCCGCTTGACCCACGTCCAGAATCCCGCGGTCTTGTGCCATCCCTTGGTGTTGTTGCCGGTGTCTGCGTACTTGCCGGTGGCGCGGTCGACGTCCATGACGCTCGTGCCGGCGCCGCCGATGGTGTTGCCCGTGATGGTGGTGCCGCTGACGTCCCCGCGCAATGTGATCCCGTGTCGGCGCGCCGACTGCACGGTGTTGCCGGTGATGGCGCTGCCGGCGTCCCGGACGTACAGCGCGGTCTTCGCGCCCACGATGACGTTCCCGGAGACGGTGCCGCCGCGGACCCCGTCGCGCAGCACGATCCCCTGGCGCTCCGGGTCCTTCACCTGGTTGCCGGAGATCTGGACGCGGGTCGCCCCGCCGCGCGCCACGATCCCCATGTCGCCGCCGATGATGCGGCTGTTCTGGACGGCGACGTTGTCGCCGCCCAGCAGTTCGACGCCGTACCGCCGGTTCCCCCGCGCCACGCTGCTGCTGATCAGGTTGCCGCCGAACGCGGTGACCGCCTCGCCGGACGCCGACGGGCCCTCGGCGAGCGGCTGCCCGTTCAGCGTGAAGCCGTTGCCGCCGTTCTCCTCGGACGTGCAGTTCGCCACCCGGACGCCCTCGGTGCCGCGTGACAGGACGAACCCGTCCCCGCGGCTCCCGGCGACCGTGGTGTTCTCGATCACGGCGTTCTTGGCGAACCGGTGCAGGATCACCCCGTGCACGAGGCTGTTCCTGATCGTGTTGTTGGTGAGCTGCGTCTGGTTGGACGCGGTCACGAACAGACCGTAGGCGTCGCCGGTGAACGTGGAGTGGTCGATCGTCCCGCTCACGAGGTTCGCGGCCGGCACGAAGAACGACGTGCCCCGTCCCGCGCCGCCCGCCGCGGAGACCTCGACCTCTTCCCGGTTGCCGCGGGTCGGCTCGATGGCGCCGTTCGGCAGCCGCACCGCGCGCTGCGGGGCGGGCACGCCGGTCGGCTCGGCGGCCGAGTCGGGACGGTCCGAGCCGGTCAGCGCGACGCCGCCGGTCCGTCCGCTCCAGAAGCCGAGGTCGGAGACCTGCGTGTACTTCATGGTGAACTCGCCGCCGATGGCGCGGATGTAGGCGCGGCCGTCGGTCACCTGCGTGTCGGGCTTGTGGGTGTCGTCGTTCCAGCTCGTGAAGCGGACGGGGTTCTGCGCCGAGCCGTTGACCCGGACCATCCCGCCGGCACTGACGATCGAGGTGAACGAGCCGGGGATGCTGCGCATCCGGATCGTCAGCGGACCGGTGGGGCTCTGCAGGATCAGCTTCCCGCCGGCGGCCACCATGATGTTGACGCCGAGCAGGTAGGACCCGTCGTTCTGCTTCTGGAAGTCCTGCCCGGCCAGCTTGGCCAGTTCCGCCACGTAGTAGGGCTGGCGGCGCTGCGGCAGCATCAGCGTCCGGCCGTTCGCGGACGTGAGCAGGCGCGGTACGCGCGCCGCCGCGGCCTCGGCGCCGCCTCCCGCGAGGTCGGACTCCTGTTTGGCGCGGATCTGCATGATCCGCGTGTCCTCCTGGTCGACCAGCGTGGCCTGCTGCTTGGCCGACTCGGCGGACACGTCGTTGACGTCCGGCATGTCGGAGTTCTGGCCGGTGTAGACGCGGTAGCCGTACGTTCCGCCGGCGGCGAGGCCGAGCACCAGCACGGTCGTCGCGACCTTGCCGAAGCGCCGTTTCTTCGGCGGGGGCGCCGCGCCGTGCTGCGGGCCCTTCGGCTCCTGCGGTCCGCTCATGTCAGACGCCCCTCCGTTCCGGCTGCGGGAACCCGTGCCGCGGCGTCGGGTGCGGTGGCGTCGCCGGAAGTTCCCCGTTGCCGTTCGCGCCCGCCATCGCGGGCGTGAGCGGCGGTACGCCACCGGGACCCGCACCCGGGGTGCCCGGCGTGCCCGGGGCACCGGGCGCGTTCGGAGGGACCGCGCCGGGCGCGCCCGCCGCCGGCCGGCCGAGGCGGGGACCGGGGCCCTGGCGGCGCGGCAGCCTCCAGACCGGGCGCTCCTCCATCGGCCGTTGCAGTGTGTACGGGTGGACGCCTACCCGCCCGAACCGCTTCCCGTCGCCGCGGGAACGGAGCATCGTGATGATGACCAGCGAGAAGACGCAGACCCAGATGACGTTGAGCGGCGTCATGTACCGCTGCGCCTTCATCCACAGCGAAGCCGTGTCGCGCCATCCGTCGGTGTCGTTGTCGGTCTTCTTCACCCGGCCGTGCGCCCGGGACGTGCTCACCGCGCTCGTCCCGGCCCCGCTCAGGCTGTTGTCGCGGATCTCCGAGCCGCCCGAGCCGCCGATCAGCGTGATGCCGTGCGCGGTCGCGCCCTTGATGACGTTCCCGACCAGCGTCCCGGAGGAGTTGCGCAGGTAGATGCCGGTGCGTGCGCCGTCGACGGTGTTGCCGGCGAGGCTCGCGCCCTTCACCCCGTCCCGCAGCGAGATGCCCTGGCGGACCTGCCCGGACAGCCGGTTCCCGGAGATCTGCACCTGGGTGGCGGCGGAGCGGACCACGATGCCCATGTCCCCGCCGATGACCCTGCTGTTCTGCACCGACAGCTTGTCGCCGCCGAGCAGTTCGATGCCGTAGTGGCCGTTGTTCCTGGCCAGACTGTTGTTGATCGAGCTGTCGCCGAAGCTCTCCAGCGACTCGCCGGACGCGGAGGGGCCGTCGGCCAGTGCCTGCCCGTTGACGGTGAAGCCGTTGTGGCCGTTCCGCTCGGACGTGCAGCCGGTGACCCTGACCTTCTCCGTCGCCCTGGACAGCACGAAACCGTCCCCGCGGCTGCCCGTCACCGACGTGTCGGAGATGGTGGCGTTCTTGGCGAACCGGTGCATGACCACCCCGTGCACCAGGCTGTTCTCGATCCGGTTGTTCGTCACCTGCGTCTGGTTGGAACCGGACACGAACAGCCCGAACGCGTCACCGCTGATCGTGCTGTGGTCGATGGACCCGGTGACCAGGTCGGCGGCGGGAACGTGCGTCGCGGTGCCGCCCGGCTGCTCGGTCTCGATGTCGCCGGGGCCACCGCCGGATCCGCCCTGCTGCTGTTGCTGCTCCAGCCGCTTCTGCTTGTTGGCGTGCCGCTGCTCCTTGTTGACGTGCTTGGCGGCGCTGGCCGGACGGTCGGTGCCGGTGAGCGCGATGCCGCCCGTCCGCCCGCTCCAGAAGCCGAGCCGGGACACATGGGCGTACTTCATCCGGAACTCGCCGCCGACCGCCCGCAGGTAGGCGCGGCCGTCGGAGACCTGCGTGTCGGGTCCGCGGGTCCGCGGGTCCCAGCTCGTGATCTGTACCGGGTAGCGGCGGTTCCCCTCGATCTTGATGTTCCCGCCGAAGCTGACGATGGAGCTGAACGCCCCCGGCATGCTGCCCATCCGGATGACGAGCGGCCCGCCGGACGGGTTGGCCAGCAGCAGCGCCGCGCCGTCCGCCACGAACACGTGGATGCCGAGCAGGAACGAGCCGTCCGGCAGCCGCTGGAAGTACCGGCCGCCGTAGCGGCGCAGGTCGTTCACGGTGTAGGGCTTGCCGCTGTTCACCGCGGGCAGGACGAGTGTCTTGCCCTGGCTGGAGCCGAAGATCTGCGGCCGCTTCCACTGGGCGGTCGCCCGGCCGCCGATCTGCAGGATCGCGGCCAGCACCGACCGGGTCTGCATGATCCGCTGATCTTCCCGGTCGACGAGCGCCGCCTGCTGTGTGGCGTCGTCCTGCGGTCCCGCGTGTGCGCGTGCCGGCCGCGGTGGTGTCGGCGCCGCCACCGCGGGCAGGGCGGACGGGACGAGCCCGAAGCCGGCCGCGAGCCCGGCGCAGAGCGTTCCGCGTCCCGCCGCGCGGAGCGCCCCGGGACGGAATGCCGTGCGGATCACCTCAGCCCACTCCCTGGAGCGAGCTGGCGCTCTGCCCGGCGCCGCCGACCTGGTCGGCCGAGCGGGTCAGCCAGCCCTGCTTGTTCATCGTCACGAACGCGTACAGCTTGATCGGCAGCGAGATCATGATGATGACCAGCGCGGTCAGCGGCAGCAGCAGGATCTCGCCGGGGTGGCGCCTGAGGTGGGAGTAGCCGCGCACGCCGCGTCCGAACAGCACCCATCCGATCGCGAGCGAGATGCCGAGCGGCGTCAGGTTGTCCAGGATCCGGCTGAAGATCAGGTAGCCGAGCGTCACGCCCATGGTGACGGGGGTCAGCAGGATCTGCAGGACGGTGACCTTGGTGACGAACGGCGTCTTCCACAGCCAGCCCTTCCACAGGGCCGTGAGGTAGCACCGGTAGGAGTTGCGGCTCCAGCGGATCCGCTGCTTGAAGAACGCGCGGAACGAGTCGGGGAACATCGAGATCGCGCGCGCCGACGACTGGTGCACGGTCTTGTATCCCTGCGACAGGGTCAGCCAGGTGAGCCGTCCGTCGTCGCCGGCGATGCAGCGGCGGCCGAGGAAGAACTCGTTCTCCAGGTTCTCCACCACCGGCTGGATCACCGAACGGCGGTACGCGGCGGTCCGTCCGGACAGGCACGCGACGCCGCCCTTGGAGCCCATCGCCGGGACGTAGTCGTAGTAGCGCAGGTTGACCAGCCAGTCGGCGATGCGCCGCCACACGCTCGTGGTGCGCTGGAAGACGTTCTGCTGCGTGCCGACGCCGCCGACCTGCGGGTCCTCGAACGGCATCTGCACCGCGTCCAGCAGGCCGGGCTGCCACCAGGTGTCGGAGTCGGCGAACACCACGATCTCGCCCCGCGCGGCGCGGATGCCGACACCGAGCGCGGAGCGCTTACCGGAGTGCTCGTAGATCAGCACGTGCAGCCGCGGGTCCTCGACCTCGGCAAGGCGGCGGTGCCCCTCGACGTCCTTGACGTCGATCACGATGATGACCTCGTTGGGGTCCTGGGAGAGCCAGCTCTCCAGGCATCGGACGAGGATCTCCGGGTCCTCGCGGTACGACGGCACCACGACCGACACCGTCGTCCGGAAGTTGTTGACCACCGGCCGGTCCATGCGGGACAGCACGACGCGGTAGAGCCAGAGCCCCCACACCAGCAGTCCCGCGAAGCCCAGCGGAACGAACTTCCGCCAGTCGCCCCCGGCCGTCGCCCCCGCGATCGACTCCCAGGCGTCGCTCAGCCATCCCGTGACAGATGACACTCGTCCTCCCTCTCCCGTGTGGTCACGGGAGGGGACAGCAGTCCCGAGCGCCCCCGCGCCATCTCTAGTTAGAGGGACCACTTGGGGTGGTGGATCCGTTTTTGCCAGATCCGGCCATGCAAGGTCACCAGGTCAGAGGGGGTGAGGTGCTTTATCGGTCCTTTCGGTTGTGTGTCAAGCGATTGCCGCTAAATGGGAGGCAACCCATGTGCCCGCCATCTTCCGGACGGCCCGACGACACGATTCCGAAACATCCGACACGAAGTTGAGCGAGATGTATAGCATTGAAAGTCTGTTTTGTGGCGAAAAGTCTGTTTTCTTATACCGACTGGTAATAAAGGCGTGTTTACCGTGTGAGTTGTATCACGTGCACGGTCGGCGGGCTGGTCGGATGTGGCGTGCGTCCCGCGGATTGCTGACATCGGGGTGGTTGTCACTGGTTACCAGCGGGTAGCATGATGGTGAGTTACTGACCAGTAGATGGGTGCGGGGCCTCGGTCGCCGCTGGACCGGACGGAGTCTCGAATGGGGCACTACAAGAGCAACCTCCGGGACCTGGAGTTCAACCTCTTCGAGGTGTTCAGGCGCCAGGACCTCCTCGGCAGCGGCCCCTACGCGGAACTTGACGAGGACACCGTGCGCAGCGTCCTCGACGAGGTCAACCGGCTCGCCGAAGGCCCGCTCGCCGAGTCCTTCACCGACGCCGACCGGAACCCGCCGGTCTTCGACCCCGCCTCCGGCACCGTGACCATGCCGGAAGGTTTCAAGAAGTCGTTCAAGGCGTGGATGGACGCCGAGTGGTACCGGCTGGACCTTGCTCACGAGTTCGGCGGCAGCAACGCTCCCCGTTCGCTGACCTGGGCCGTCGCCGAGCAGGTGCTGGGCGCGAACCCCGCCGTCTACATGTTCGCCTCCGGCCCCGGTTTCGCCCAGATCCTCTGGCACATCGGCACGCCCGAGCAGAAGAGGTTCGCCGAACTGGCCCTTGAGCGGCAGTGGGGCGCCACGATGGTGCTGACCGAGCCCGACGCGGGCTCCGACGTCGGCGCCGGCCGCGCCAAGGCCGTCCGGCAGCCGGACGGGACCTGGCACATCGAGGGCGTCAAGCGCTTCATCACCTCGGCCGAGCACGACATGGCCGAGAACATCTTCCACCTGGTACTGGCCCGCCCCGACGGCGCCGGGCCCGGCACCAAGGGCCTGTCGATGTTCCTCGTCCCGAAGTACCTGGTGGACGTGGAGACCGGTGAGCTGGGCGAGCGCAACGGCGCCTACGTGACGAACGTCGAGAAGAAGATGGGCCTGAAGGTCTCCACGACCTGCGAGCTGACCTTCGGCGAGAAGCACCCGGCCGTCGGCTACCTGGTCGGCGACGTGCACCAGGGCATCAAGCAGATGTTCCTGGTCATCGAGTACGCGCGGATGATGGTCGGCACCAAGGCCATCGCCACGCTGTCCACCGGCTACCTCAACGCGCTGGAGTACGCCAAGGAGCGCGTGCAGGGCGCCGACATGACCCAGATGACCGACAAGTCCGCCCCGCGAGTGACGATCACGCACCATCCCGACGTCCGGCGCAGCCTCATGACGCAGAAGGCGTACGCCGAGGGCATGCGGGCCCTGGTCCTGTTCACCGCGACCTACCAGGACGCGGTGCAGATCGCCGAGCACGAGGGCCGCAAGGACGAACGCGCCGAGAAGCTGAACGATCTGCTGCTGCCCATCGTCAAGGGCTTCGGCTCCGAGCGGGCCTACGCGCTGCTCGGCGCCGAGTCGTTGCAGACCCTCGGAGGTTCCGGCTTCCTCCAGGAGTACCCGATCGAGCAGTACATCCGGGACTCCAAGATCGACACCCTGTACGAGGGCACCACCGCCATCCAGGGCCAGGACCTGTTCTTCCGCAAGATCCTCCGGGACAGCGGCGAGTCTCTCTCGGTGCTCGCCGGCGAGATCAGGGCCTTCGCCGAGAGCGAGGCCGGCAACGGCCGCCTCAAGAACGAGCGCGCACTCCTCGCCCGCGGCCTGGACGACGTGCAGGGCATCCTCGACCCGATGATCGGCTGGGCGCTCGGCTCGGTGGAGGACCCCAAGGAGCTGTACAAGATCGGGCTCAACTCGTCCCGGCTGCTGCTGGCCCTCGGGGACCTGATCGTCGCCTGGCTGCTGTGCCGCCAGGCCGAGGTCGCCCTGCACGCCCTCGGCGGCGACGCCGTGTCCGAGCCCGACACGGCCTTCTACACCGGCAAGATCGCCGCCGCGCAGTTCTTCTGCCAGACCGTCCTGCCCCGCCTCGCCTCCGACCGCGCGATCACCGAGGCCACCGGCCTGGACCTCATGGACCTCCCCGAAGCGGCGTTCTGACCGTCCACCAGTCCTGACCGCCGTCCCGGACCCGCTCCGTCTCCCGCGGTGAGGGAACGCGGCCCCTGCCACTTCGCGCGGCAGGGGCCGCGGCGCGCCACGGGGCGCTGCGCTCCGGCGTCTGGCTTACTACTGTGGGCCGCGACCTCCTGCCTCCCCCCAGCCGACCGGAGAGCCGATGCGCGCCGCCGCGAGCGTCCCCCTTGCCATCTGTCTCACCGGGCTGCTGTTGGCCGCGGGTTGCTCGAACGCCGGGAAGGCCGAGAAGAGCGACCCGCCGACCGCGAAGGCGGGCGGCCCCGCCCCCGCACCCACCTCGTCCGGCGGAAAGTACGTCAGGGAGGGCTGGTTCGGCAGCACGGCCACGGGCACCACCGGCGTACCGCCGGGCGGTTCGCCGAGCAGCTCGTCGGGCGGTTCGCCGAGCAGCGCGTCGGGCACTTCGAGCGGCCCGGGAGCCGCGAACGGTGCCCCCGCCACCGGTGGGACGAGCGCGCTGCACGCGCGCGTCGAGGTCAGGGGCGTGGAGCGGCAGGGCACCAAGTCCGTGGTGCGCTACAGCGTGACGTCGCTGGACTCCTCCGCCAAGTCCGTGCCGATCCCCGCGAGCGTGCTCGACCCGGTCGGGCGCAGGTACTACCGCCCGACCGCGTCCACGACCGGCGAGCAGTTCGCGCCTGGCGCCACCCGCGAGATGGTCGCCGAGATCCCGCCCCTCCCACAGGACGTCCAGCAGGTCACGGTGTTCACCCCGGGCACCACGGGGGAGTTCACCGGCATCCCGGTGACCGGCACCGGGGGCGCGCCCACCTCGTCCGCGCCAGGGGGCACGTCCACCTCGCCCACGCCGGGAAGCGCCTCCTCCTCCCCATTCGCGTCCGCGTCGCCTTCGGCGGGCGGCGTTGCCGGGGCCCCGGCCGAGCTCTACGACATCACCGAGGGCGAGATCAAGGACGTCACCTCCAGCGGCTCGGACGTGACGGTCAACCTCCGCACGGACGTGCTGTTCGCGTTCAACTCGGCCAAGCTGTCGGCCCGCGCCAAGGCCGTGCTGGACGAGGCCGCCCAGGAGATCAAGGAGAAGGCCGACCCCACCCGGCGACCGCTCACCTTCAACGGTCACACCGACAGCAAAGGCAGCGATTCCTACAACCTCAAGCTGTCGCGCGACCGCGCCGAGGCGGTGATGAAGGAGCTGAAGAACCGGCTGGGCGGCTCCTACAAGTACTCGGCGTTCGGCAAGGGCGAGGCGGATCTGATCGCCCAAGAGGGCGGTGCGGACGACGCGAAGGCCCGCGCCCGCAACCGCCGTGTGGAGATCTCCTACGAGATCCGCCAGCAGACCGCCACCACCACAGGCCCCAGCACCGCCCCGGCAGGAGGCCGCGGGGGAAGCACCGCCCCGTCCGCGTTCCGTCCACAGGACGGCGCCACGGTGGCCAGCCGCTACGGCCGGTTCGGCGCGGACAAGAGACGCCTGGACGTCAAACCCTTCTTCCGTGACGGCGCCTACATCGTCGCCGTTTTCGACATCGTCAACGAGGGTCCTGGACCGACCCCGCCGAGCGCCTCCTACGCGCACAAGGACTATCCGGGCGGCATCTTCACCTCCTTCTCGATCCTCGCACCCAACGAGAAGGACGTGTATCGCGCCGTCCGCATCGGCACACCGGTCTTCAAGGGCAGCGCGATGTACGTCGGCTCAACCTCCACCACGTACAGGACAGGCGTTAACGAGCCCGTGCGCGGAATCGTCTACATGCCCGCGCCACCAGGGAACATCACGTCCGTAGTGTTCGACGGTGGCCCCTTCGGCAAGGTGAACAACGTCCCGGTCTCCTGACCGTCACATGCCCAACCGTCAGGCGAGCGCGCCACCGGGGTAGATCGTGAAGCGATGACGCGCTCGCCCGGTCTCGGTCCAGAGGCGCGCCCCTGGACCGAGACCGCAACGCGTCAGTTCCAAGCGAGGATGTGGAGCGGGTCCTCCAGCATGGTCCCGACGTCCCGGAGCACCCGCGACCCCAGTTCGCCGTCGATGATGCGGTGGTCGAACGAGAGCGACAGTGTGGTGACCTTGCGGATCGCCAGCTCACCCTCATGCACCCACGGCATGTCCCGGATCTGACCGAAAGCCAGGATCGCCGCCTCGCCGGGGGTGATGATCGGCGTGCCGCTGTCCACACCGAACACGCCCACGTTCGTGATCGTGATCGTGCCGTCCGACAGGTCCGCCGGCGACGCCTTGCCCGCGCGCGCCTTAGCGGCCAGTTCGTTCAGTGCGCGCGCGAGGCCGGGCAGGCTCAGGTCCTGCGCGTCCTTGATCTTCGGGACGATCAGCCCCCGGTCGGTGGCCGCCGCGATACCGAGGTTCACGTAGTGCTTGACCACGATCTCCGCGCCGGACGGACCGTCCGCCCACGAGGCGTTCACCATCGGGTTCCTTGCCACAGCGGTGAGCAGCGCGCGCGCCACCAGCAGCAACGGAGAAACCTTGACGTCCGCGAACTCGGGCATCTCACGGAGCCGCCGGACGGCTTCCATCGTGCGCGTGACGTCCACCTGAAGGAACTCGGTGACATGCGGCGCGGTGAACGCCGAACCGCTCACCGCCGCCGCGGTCGCCTTGCGGACGCCCTTGACCGGCACCCGCTCCTCGCGCTCCCCGGTCTGCCGCCGGCCCTCGGGCGCGCCCTGGGCGGTGAGGATGTCGTCGCGGGTGATGGACCCGTTGGGCCCCGTCCCCTCGATCGTGGTGAGGTCCACGCCGAGATCCCTGGCCATCTTGCGGACCGGTGGCTTGGCCAGCGGCAATCCGTTGTCCACAGCCTGTGGACGACCGACCTGCCGAGGAACGACAGGCGCGGAGGCCGGCGGCGAGGCCGGCGGCGAGGCCGAAACTCCGTTCGTGCCCTTGCGAGCGCGCCGCTTGGTCGCCCCCGCCTTGACCCCGTACCCGACCAGGACGGGCTGGCGTTTGGGCTGCTCAGGCGAGACCATCCCCGGTTCGTTGACCGAGGGCACCTCCTCCTCCCGCGGGGCCGCCGCCGGCGCGGGCGGCTCGGAGACCGGCGTCGCGACGCCGTCCTCGGCGCCCACGTCCACCGTGATGATCGGCACGCCGACGTCCACGGTCTGCCCCTCGGTGACCATCAACTCGGTCACCACGCCCTCGAAAGGGCAGGGCAGCTCGACGATCGCCTTCGCCGTCTCGATCTCGACGATCGTCTGGTTGACCTCGACCTGGTCCCCCGGCTGGACGTGCCACTTGACGATCTCGGCCTCCGTCAGGCCCTCGCCCACGTCCGGAAGGTTGAACTGCTTCGGGCTCACCGGCGTCACCACGCGAAGGTCCGGTCGACCGCGTCCAGGATGCGGTCGAGATCGGGCAGATACTGGTCCTCGACACGCGACGGCGGGTACGGCGTGGAGAACCCGCCGACCCGCAGCACCGGCGCCTCCAGCCGGTAGAAGCACCGCTCGGTGATCCGCGCGGCCAGCTCGGCGCCGAACCCGCTGAACACGGGTGCCTCGTGCACCACGACGCAGCGCCCCGTCCGGTTCACCGACGTCACGATCGTGTTGATGTCGAGCGGATTGAGGGACCGCAGATCGATGACCTCGATCGACCGCCCCTCCTCGCCCGCCGCGGCCGCCGCCTCCAGACAGGTCTTGACCGACGGGCCGTACGCCAGCACCGTGACGTGCTCGCCAGGCTGGACGATCTTCGCCGCGTGCAGTGGCGTCCAGTCCGTCGACTCGGTGTCGATGTCGGCCTTGTCCCAGTACCGGCGCTTCGGCTCGAAGAAGATCACCGGATCCGTCGACGCGATCGACTGCTGGATCATCGAGTACGCGTCCACCGGGTTGGAACAGCTCACCACCCGCAGCCCCGCCGTGTGCGTGAAGTACGCCTCGGGCGACTCCGAATGGTGCTCCACCGCGCCGATCCCGCCGCCGCACGGGATGCGGATCACCACGGGCAGCGACACCGCGCCCAGCGACCGCATCCGCATCTTCGCGAGCTGCGTGATGATCTGGTCGGCCGCCGGGAACACGAACCCGTCGAACTGGATCTCGCACACCGGCCGGTACCCGCGCAGCGCGAGCCCGATCGCGGTGCCCACGATCCCCGACTCGGCAAGCGGCGTGTCGATGACCCGCTCCTCGCCGAAGTCCTTCTGCAGACCGTCCGTGACCCGGAAGACCCCGCCCAGCTTCCCGACGTCCTCACCCATCACGAGGACCTTCGGGTCGTCCTCCATGGCCTTGCGCAGGCCCGCGTTTATCGCCTTGCCGAGTGTCAGGGTCGTCACGACGCCTCCTCTTCGAACGATGCCAGGTAAGCGGCGAACTGCTCCTGCTCCTCGGTCATCAGCGGATGCTCGTCCGCGTACACGTTCTCGAAGATCGTCAGCGGCCCGGGATCGGGAAGCGCCAGGCACTGGGCCCGCAGCTCCTTCGCGATCGCCTTCGCCTCCTCGTCCACCTTCTCGAAGAACGCGGCATCCGCCAGATCGCCCCGCACCAGGTACGCCTTGACCCGCTCGATCGGGTCCTTGAGCTTCCACGCCTCCTCCTCGGCCTTCAGCCGATAGCGCGTGGGGTCGTCCGTCGTCGTGTGCGCGCCCATCCGGTACGTGAACGCCTCGATCAGCGTCGGCCCCTGGCCCGTCCTGGCGTTCTCCAGCGCCCTCCGGGTCACGGCCAGGCACGCGAACACGTCGTTCCCGTCCACCCTGATCCCCGGGAACCCGTACCCCTGGGCCCGCTTGAACAGCGGGATCCTCGACTGCCGCTCCAGCGGTTCCGAGATGGCCCACTGGTTGTTCTGGCAGAAGAACACGATCGGCGCGTTGAACACCGAGGCGAACACGAACGACTCGTTCACGTCCCCCTGCGACGTCGCCCCGTCCCCGAAGTAGGCGATCGTCGCCCCGGCCGACGGCGTGCCCAGCACGCCGTCCCGCTGGACCCCCATCGCGTACCCGGTCGCATGCAGCGTCTGGCTGCCGATCACGATCGTGTACAGGTGGAACCCGTGCTCGGCGGGATCCCACCCGCCATGATTGACGCCCCGGAACAGGCCGAGCAGCCGCACCGGCTCCACGTCCCGGCACCACGCCACCCCGTGCTCCCGGTATGTCGGGAACACCATGTCGTGCCGTCCCAGCGCGCGCCCGGAGCCGATCTGCGCCGCCTCCTGCCCGAGCAGCGAAGCCCAGAGCCCCAGTTCCCCCTGCCGCGTCAGCGCCACGGCCTCCAGGTCGATCTTCCGCGTGAACACCAGATCGCGGTACAGCCCGCGAACCTCGTCGGCGGTCAGCTCCAGCGGATAGTCGGGATGCTCGACGCGCTCCCCCTCGGGAGTGAGCAGCTGCACGAGCTCGGGCTCGGCGAGCTCGGGGGTGTCTGGCGCGCCGCGCACGGAGTCGATCGTCATCGATGACACTCCTCATTCGGGGCCGGTACACGGGATCGCCGCCCACCGGCCGATGTCAGCGGCCCCGGCCCCCGGTAAGGGACAAAAGCCGCTAAAGCCATGGTGGCAGACATCACACCCTGCGATGCAAGTCCTACCCCCGCCCGGCCCACCCGCACGCCCAACGTGACGCGCGCCACCGTAGATTGCCCCGTATGAGGCTCGACGTGGACCTTCCCGACGATCGCCGCCACCAGTACTGCTGGGGCTGCCGGGCCGAGACCGTCACTCCAGCCCACGGCGCCCCCGGCTTCACCTGCACCACCTGCGGCCGGCGCTACGACCGCTCCCTCGTCATCGACCCCGCCCTGACCTGGTGGACCGACGCCTCAGGCGAGTACTGGCACGAGTCCGCCGGCGTGTTCGTCCGCCGCCCGGACGGCCACCACCTCTTCTTCGAACGCCTCTTCTACCCGTTCCAATGGACCGTCCCCGCCGGCCACATCGACACCGGCGAGGACCCCCGCCGCGCCGCCCAGCGAGAACTCCACGAAGAAGTGGGCCTCCACTCCGCTCTGACCGACCTCACCGAACTCGGCGTGGACGACATCCCCGGCGATTCGTGCTGGCGAGGCTCGGACGCGCACCGCTGGCACACCTACCTCCTGGACGTCCCTTCGTCCACCACCGTCGAAGTCCTGGAAGAGGGCCACCGCCCCACCTGGCTCCCCTTGGCCACCGCTCTGGAACAGCCCCTCACCACCCCGGTGAGAATCCTGATCAACCGCTACCTGACCCCCCGATGAGCCCGACATGCGCGGCCACCCCTGGCATCATCAACACGTGCGTTACAACCGGGTCACCACCGCTGTAGCCCTCCTGGCCGCCCTCGGCGCCTGCACCACGGGTGAAGGAGGCCCGTCCTTTAACCCCACCCCCCACCCCACCCGCCCCGGCCAGGTAGTAATCATCGCCGGTGACCCAGCCCTCAACAGGGACGCTCGAGATGGGGAGTTCGCGCTGCGAAGCAGCGCCTACGGCGGTGGAGGCCTTGCCGTCTCGTCCGACGGAACCGTTTATTACCGCGTCTACTTCGGTCGTGAGGGACGCGTTGTCCGCCTCGGGCGGGACGGGCGCGTGCAACTCAACGCGGTGGACGTCGTTGCCGAGCAGATGATCGCCAATGGACATGACCTCTGGCTGCTCGGTTCGGGCCCGGGAATTGCGATCACCAAGGTTTCATTTACTGACTGGAGGGAGACCCGGATCGTCGATTGGACAACACGGGTTGCCTCCAAGACGTTAAAGGTCGTCGATGCGTCGGGAACGTCGTTTTCTCGACATGAAATGGACGAGCTCTACCGAGACTGGTCCGGGGCCAAAATATTTCTTCGCGCAGATGGCACACCCGTTATTGTGTCGACTTCAGGAAGGTTGTTTGAGGTTCGAGGGCCAGAGAAATTCCAGGAGTGGACGCCGCCGGGATACGTGAAGGCGTTGGCCGGGGTGATAGGAGGCGGGGGTTTTCAGCCCCAAGACACGGTCACCGATGAACAGGGGCAGTCAATTCTGCTGGGGCGAACGGGAATTCTGTACATCCCGCGTGATAGGCCTGCCCGGCATGTGCGATTTCCCGCATCGATGGCAACATTGCCCCCCTGGTCTGCAATCACTGTGACAGGGCAGGAGTCCGTGCTTCTGCTGGGTGGGACGACGACCACCCAGAGCGCGCCGCGCCCGACACTCATCCGGGCGGACGGCAGGATGGAACGTCTTGATTGGGGGACGTTCAAACGGTGCCCAGGAGCAGATGGCACTCTCGCGGCAGTGGCTTCGGCTCTTCCCGGGGGCGTTGTTCGCACGAGTGATGGCACCATCGTGATGAATGACCGTAGATGCGGCCAGATATATGCATTCAAGCTTCCGGAAAAGCTTGAGGGCGAGCCTCTGCGATAACTATTTGCTCGGTCGGTTCTGATTGACTCCGTTCTCGACTTGTCTAATGATCCCCATCCCGGTCAAGGCCTCCTGGTGTGGCGTCCCTGGCCGGAAGGTATGTTCCATGGTCCACTGGATCACAGTGGCCTGCTGAGCCTCGGTCAGCGTCTTCTGTCGAAGTAGTGCGTCAATTTCCTGCTTTCCAGTATGGCCGTTGTTGGCCAGCGCATAGCCGCGCGCAAGATCAATGTACAGCTGATTGCCGTAGGTGGCATTCGTGGCATTGATCTTCTCGAGATTCTTCTCGAAGTCCTTGTATTTGACTTTTTCGAGAGCCATATTCGAGCCGATCCCATAGGTGTCGGTCAAGCCTGGGACCTGGCCGGCCGGAGTCGCACCGATTCCACTTCCGAGAAGATCTCTCAACAGTCCGAGATGTTTTTGTGCATCCTCGAACTGTTTCTGAGTGAGAGTCTCGGTGCTACTTCGCTCATTCACGTAGGCGGCGATCAGGTTGCCCTCGAGGTAGCCGGATCGATCTGCGGCCTCGCCCATCGCATGGTGGCGCAGTGCCCAGGCGAAAAGACGCTGACGATAGGTCTGGGCGTCGATCGCGAGTTGCGCCCACGCCCTGTCATCGGCGGCGAGAGTCCGGAGAAAGGACTGGATCTCCTGGCCGCCGACGTTTACGTACGTGCGTCCCGTCACATGGTCGGTACTGGGAAGCCCGGTTCCGCTAACGGCGAGGTCGCCTGTCCCTAGTGTGGGGAGATGCATGCGCGTCATGTTGAGGAGTGCAGTGCGCATGCCGGGGCCTAGTTCGGCCGCGTAGTGCTTGCTGTGGTCTGTCCCGGGGGGAGCCTGATCGGTTCGGGGGAGGATGTCGAACCAGGGGAGCCAGTCTGGAGGAGTGTCCTTCTTGAGGAGCTTGTCGACCCTATCGCGGCCCTTGTCGTTCCACCAGGCAACGGTCTTCATGATCTCGGCGGCGTTCATCGCCGCCTCCTCCTCGTGGCCCTTCTCCGGGGTGGTCGCCAATTGGATGACGGATCCGGCTGCCTTTCCGCCGTCTGGCCAGTCCGGAGCGATCAGCATGGACGCGTAGGTTCCGCCGTTGCCGCGGGAGAGCCAGGTGAGCGGATCGGCCTTTTCGGCATCCTTGATCGTAAACGCGCCCTCCAGTTCGGTGGAGGCAAGGTTGCGGGCTGCGGCCTGATCCCGCTGTAGGGAAATGCGCCCCAGGACGCTGAGGGTGGGGTCGTACTCCCTAAGGCTCGAACCGTTGCTCGGAGAGGCGAGACCCCAATCCTGCCACCAGGGGTGGTCTGGTTGGTTCGCTGTCACTTTGAGTTGGCTGCGGTCGATGACGACCTTCTGCGTGATGGTGTAGGAGGGGTATTTCTGGCGCCAGCGGAGGGCGGCTTTGGCCAGATCGACCAGGACGGCGCTGCTCCATTTGACGTTGGGGGCGCTCAGCTTGACCAGGAGGGCCTGGCCGGGCATGTCGGCGCCTGCGGGGCCCAGGGCGCGGGTGACGGCGGTGTGGCCGTCCTTCTTGCGGGAGAGGGTCGCCAGGGCGGTGCCGAAATCGCCGATGATCTTCTTGTCGTCGGGGGTGAGGCCGGTGCCGCCGTGCTGCTGGTGGAGGCGGTAGGCGAGTTTGCCCACCGAGCCCGGCGGGACGTTGTTGAAGAAGGCCGTGAGGTAGCCGTCGTCCTTGGTGTTCGTGCGGAGCGTCCGGGCCATTTCGGAAATGAGCTCGGGGGTGAAGGCGGTGGGGTTGTTCAGGGTCTTGGTCAGTGCGGTGGCCTGGAGCCGGCCGAGCTCGGTCATCTCCTTGCGGCCGAAACGTTCCAGGTCGGGGATCGGGGAGAGGGCGGGGCCGGCGAGCAACGGGTTGGCCTGGTTCTCTGCCAGCGCGTACATGATCCGCGTGCGGGTGCGGGACGACTGGTCGCGGCACCAGTTGGCGGCGTGGTCGCAGGCGACCGTGCCCGGGATGTCGGGGTAGGCGAGCGCGAGGAGGCCGCGGATCATCTTGGCGGAGTGGGGGAGGCGGTCGGCGGCCCGGGTGAGGGCGGTTTCGAGGCGTTCGAGGCCGTTGGGGGAGACGGACGCGACGCCGGGGCTGCCGCCGGCCGGGGTGGGGCGGGGGATATCCGGTGTCTCGTAGGTGGACGGGGTCTGGTTGACGCGGGCGACCGTACGCATGACCTCGAACATCAGGCGGTTGAGGGAGCGGTTGTGGCCCTGGAGGTCCGAGGTGAAGGACGCGGCGGAGCCGCCCTGCCAGATCTGGGGGCCCATCAGACGGGTTATTTCGGACATGGCGTTTGATATCGCCCGAAGTTCCGTCTGGACCGCGCGTACGTCGATCTTGACGACCATCGCCGCTGGTCCCTTCGTCCGCCTGCTGGAGGGCAACAGCGTAGAAGGAATTGTTGACCTCCGCATCGACTTGCCTTGACGAAAAAAGGCAAGAAGAGGGCAAATTGGGCCCTATTCGCGGGAGAGGGCTCGGGTCGCCCCGGCCGCGACGGTGAGGCCGAGGAGGAGGCCGGCGGCGACGATGAAGTTGGCGATCCACTGGTAGACGCCCTTGGGGGCGAACTCGATCTCCTGGCCGAGGCTGCCGATGGGGAGGAGGAGGTCGAGGGTGTAGAAGAACGGGTTGAAATGCGGTTTGTGGCCGTCGTCCAGGACCTCCGGCCTGTGGAGGGAGAAGACGATCGTCCCGAACGCGAGGAGCCCGATCAGCCAGCTCGCGGCGCGGAACGGGCGGTAGCCGTAGCCGACCAGGACGTCCTGGAACCAGCCGACGATCTTGCGGGACACGCCCTGGGTCTGGCGGCGGTCGCGGGCCTTGGCGAGCAGGATGGAGCGGCCGTCGGCGTCCAGGCCGAGGGCGCGATAGGTCTGGGCGAGGCGCTCGTAGGGCTGCGGGGCGTAGCCGTCGGTGTCGCGGCGCAGCCAGGCGAGGCGGTCGCGGGCTGTGAGGGGCGGTTCGAGGGTCTCGTACTGGAGGCCGTCCAGTTGGAGGCGGTCCGGCCAGGTCTTCGCGTCATCGCGGAGGAGGTTGATGCGCGCGTATGAGAGGTCCGCGACGCCGTTGATCGGCTCGGCCGGGCGGAGCAGGAGTTCCTCGGCCTGGAGGCGCTGGAGGCTGAGTGCCGTCCCGTCCTCGTGGTGCAGGTGGGCGCCGCGGAGGCTGAGCTGTCCGGCGACACGCGCGCCGGCGAAGCTGACGGCGCCGACGGCGGTGAAGCCGTCGGAGCAGTAGACGTCGGTCTCCACGGCCAGGTCGTCGGCGTTGAGGGCGGTGCGTTCGGGGTGGGACAGCCGGGCGCCGACGAAGGACAGGTAGCCGCCGACGCGGGCGCCGCGGAGCCGGACCTCGCCCTCGGCGCTGAACCCGCCGTCACAGAAGACGTTCGCGGCCACGTCCAGGCGGCTGGCGTACAGGGCCGCGCCGGACGGGTTGTGCAACCGCGCCTCACGGAAGATCAGCTGTCCGCCGACGCGGGCGCCCGGCAGCCGGACCTCACCGTTGGCCACGAAGCCCTGGTCGCAGTACACGTTCGCCTCGACGGTGAGGCGGTCGGCGAGCAGCGCGTCCCCGCCGGGATTGGACAGTTGGACGCCCGACATGTTCAGGATGCCGGTGATATTCGCTCCGTCCAGCCAGAGTCCTCCGGAGATCCGGCTGCCCTCCAGCCACAGGTGGCCGTCCACGCGGGTGCCGGACGCGACGAGCCCCGGAAGGCGGCAGCGCATCAGGTGGACGCTGTTCATGTTCGCCCAGTACAGGTGCGGCGCCTCGTCGAAGAGGCAGTTCGTCAGCGCGAGGGGGACGTGGACCTCGGCGTGCCCGAGGTTCAGCGAGCCGGTGATGCGGGCGCCGCTGAGCCGGACGGCCGCGACCTGGCCGGGCTCGGGCTCCACGGCGCCGACGAGGAGGGCGACGAGGACCTCTGCCCTGACCATGCGGTCGTGACCCCAGTGCGCGGTGCCGCCGGGATCGTCGAGCGCCGGGTCGCCGGACGACAGGTCGACGGACTCGCCGCGCGGGAACGCGTTCCAGAGTCGGCGCTCCGAGGGGGTGAGGTCCTCGCTGTTCATCGGGCGGCTCCGGGGGTGCGGGCGGGGGTGCTGATGGGGGTTGTCAGGCCATGGTGCCGTACGCTTCAGGATCGTTGCCGTACTTTAGGACCGTAGAGAAACCGCAGACCAGATGAGGGGGGCGGTCGTGGCGCGTGTCGTCGTCGACGTCATGCTCAAGCCGGAGATCCTCGACCCGCAGGGCCAGGCCATAGCCCGGAAGCTGCCGCAGATGGGTTTCGAGGGTGTGGTCGCCGTCCGGCAGGGCAAGCGGTTCGAGGTGGAGCTCGAGGGGCCGGCCGACGAGGCGGCGCTGGAGCGGGTCAACAAGATCGCTGAGACGCTGCTGGCCAACCCGGTGATCGAGAACTTCGAGGTTCGTGTCCTCTAGACCGAATAGGTCGGATTGATCGGCGATCGACCTGTTCTGGTGGAGGGTGCTCCTTGCCGGTGCCTGCCTAGGTGAAATGGCACGGAATGTCACTTGATGACATTCCGTGACGAGGCAAAATGGCGCGTTCCAGGTGGTGCTGACGCGATCCATGAGGGCGCGGCCCATTGCGGTGCCGACAAGATGTCATGGGAAAGACCTGACACTATAGCGATTACGGAAGATACTGCCGGGGAAGTGTTAGGTTCGTCGAGTCGTCGAACACGCTCCGGGGCCGGGGGCCTGGCCAGGAAGCCCGGAGCACGACACGAGGTGTCCCGGTGGAGATGAGGTTCTCGCTCGCGCTGCCACGAGAGGCGTTGAGCATTCCGGTGGTTCGCCGAGTGGTGGGTGACTCCCTACGGGGGATGGGTGTTTCCGAAGACTGTGTCGCGGACATCCTCGTGGCCGCCTCCGAGGCGTGCACGAACGTCATCCAGCACGCGCGGGCGTCCGGTGACTACGAGGTCGTCGGGCACCTGGACGACGGCGTCTGCACACTCAAGATCATGGACTGGGGGCACGGGCCCCGTCCGGCTCCCGTGGACCGGGGGGTTTTGAGTGAGTCCGGACGCGGCATTAGGATCATGCGGGCGCTGGTGGACGATCTCAGCATCGACTCCTCGCCCGACCGGGGCACCGTCGTCCACCTGCGGAAGCGCCTGACCTGGCGAGACGAGGCCCTGGTAGGGAACCTCGAACGCAGGCTCATGCACACCGCCGGGTAGATTGGTACGCGCGCGGGGGGAATGCGACGCGCAGCGGGGTGATCGGCGGAGGAGACCCGCTCGTCCAGGCCGCACCTCATTTCGGAGGAACAGAAGAGATGGACGCTGCCCGGGTTGGGGTCATCACCTTCCCTGGTTCCCTTGATGACAAGGACGCCGCGCGAGCCGTACGGCTCGCCGGCGCCGAACCGGTCGCCCTCTGGCACGGCGACCACGACCTGCAGGGCGTCGACGCCGTCGTCCTGCCAGGTGGGTTCTCCTATGGGGACTACCTGCGCGCCGGAGCCATCGCCCGGTTCGCCCCGCTGATGGTCGAGCTGGTCGCCGCGGCCAAAGCGGGCCTGCCCGTCCTCGGCATCTGCAACGGGTTCCAGGTACTGTGCGAGTCGCACCTTCTCCCAGGTGCCCTGCTGCCCAACGCCGGCCTGCACTTCGTGTGCCGGGACCAGCGGCTGAGCGTCGAGAACGCCGACACCGCCTGGACGACCGAGTACCGCGAGGGCCAGGAGCTGGTGATCCCGATCAAGAACGTCGACGGCCGGTACGTCGCCGATCGTGAGACGCTGGCCGAGCTGGCCGGCTCCGGCCGTATCGTCGCGCGCTATCTGGACCTCAACCCCAATGGCTCCCTGGACGATATCGCCGGGATCTGCAACGAGGCCGGCAACGTGGTCGGGCTCATGCCCCACCCCGAGCACGCCGTGGAGTCACTGACCGGCCCGTCCACCGACGGGCTCGGCTTCTTCACCTCGATCGTCAAGAGACTGGTCAACGCATGAGCGAGCAACCGCCCAACGCGTCCGGACGGACGGACCGCGCCCGGGACACCTCGGACGAGCCCTCCATGGAGTGGCTCGGCGAACTCAAGTCCGACGCCGACGACCCTGAGCTGCAGCCGGTCGACCCGTCGGTGACCCAGGCTTTCGAGGCCATGCTCGAAGAAGGCGAGCCCACCGGCCCGCCCCCGGTTCCGTCCGCCCCTCCCGGTCCGTCGCCGGTTCCGCCGGAGCCTGCGGGTGCGCCCGTGAACGCGGGTGTCGGGGCCGTCGCTCCGGCGCACGGCGGACAGCCGTCCCTTGAGATCGCTCCTGAGTTCGCCAGGGCCATTGCCGAGGAGCGGGCCCTCGGCCTGCCGTCCAACCCCTTGGCCGACCCCCTGCGCACCATCGCCGACCCGAACGGCTCGATTGGATTTGGCACCGGCCCGCAGCCCGCCGTTGGGACAGGAACGGGCCCACAACCCGCCGCTGGGCCTGGCAGCGACCCTTTGGCTCAGGGTGGCCCGGGGACGGGCCCTTTCCCACCCAGCGGCACTGGTACCGGCCCACAGCCTGCGGTAGGGACGGGTACTGGGCCCCAGCCAGCTGTTGGTACCGGTACCGGGCCACAGCCTGCCATTGGTTCGCACGCGGATCCTTTGTCCCACGCTGGTCCGGAGACGGGCAGTGGCCGGCTTCCCCAGGACGGCGCAGGAACTGGTCCCCAGCCCACTGTTGGGACGGGTCCCCAGCCCGCTGTTAGTAGTCCCCAGCCAACTGGTAGCACGGGCACGGGCCCTCAACCCGCCGTTGGGACAGGCCCTCAACCCGCTCTTGGGACAGGTCCGCAACCCGCCGTTGGGACTGGCCCGCAGCCTGCCATTGATCTGAACGCTGATCCGCTGTCTCAGGGGGACCTGGGTACGGGTCCGCAGCCTGCCGTTGGTCACGGCACCGACCCGCAGCCCGCGGTGGGGCACAACACCGGTCCGCAGCCCTCTGTCGGCCTCGGTACCGGTCCGCAGCCCGCCATCGGGGCGGACGAGGCGGACGCGCCCCACTACGCGATCGGTTCGGAGAGCCCGGGGACGGATCCTCAGCCGTCCGGTGAAGGCCCCGGGACGGGCCCACAGGTCGCGCTCGGCGGTTTCAGTGCGGAGCCCCAGCCCGGGACCGACCGGCCGGGCACGGGCCCGCAGCCGGCGCTTGGCGGCCAGGGCACCGGTCCCCAGCCGGCGGTCAGCGGACCGGGGACGAGTCCGCAGCCTGCCGTCGTGCCGGTGGAGCCCGGAACGGACACCGTCGCGATCGCCGCGGCGTCGCCCGACCGGCAGCAGCCGCACGTCGAGCTGGGCATGAAGGACGAGGAGTACCAGCGGGTCCGGGAGATCCTGGGGCGCCGTCCCACCTCGTCCGAGCTGGCGATCTACTCGGTCATGTGGAGCGAGCACTGCTCCTACAAGAGCTCCAAGGTGCACCTGCGCCAGTTTGGCGACAAGGCCCCGCAGACGGACGCGCTGCTCGTCGGCATGGGCGAGAACGCCGGCGTGGTGGACATCGGCCAGGGTTGGGCGGTCACGTTCAAGGTCGAGTCGCACAACCACCCCTCCTACGTGGAGCCGCACCAGGGCGCGGCGACCGGTGTCGGCGGGATCGTCCGCGACATCATGTCGATGGGCGCCCGTCCGATCGCGGTCATGGACTCGCTCAGGTTCGGCCCCGCCGACGCCCCCGACACTCAGCGGGTGCTGCCGGGCGTGGTGGCCGGCGTCGGCGGCTACGGCAACTCGCTCGGCCTGCCGAACATCGGCGGCGAGACGGTCTTCGACGCCTGCTATGCACAGAACCCGCTGGTCAACGCGTTGTGCATCGGCGTGATGAAGCACGAGGACATCAAGCGCGCGGTGGCCCCCGGCCCCGGCAACAAGGTGATCCTCTTCGGTGCGACGACGGGCCCGGACGGCATCGGCGGCGCGTCCGTGCTGGCCTCGGCGACCTTCGACGAGGAGTCGCAGCAGAAGCGGCCGAGCGTCCAGGTCGGCGACCCCTTCATGGAGAAGTTGCTGATCGAGTGCTGCCTGGAGCTGTTCGGCGAGGACCTCGTGGTCGGCATCCAGGACCTCGGCGCCGCCGGGGTGTCCTGCGCGACGACCGAGCTGGCCGCGGCCGGCACGGGCGGTATGCACGTCGACCTCGACACCATCCCGCTGCGGGACGAGACGCTCCGCCCTGAGGAAATCCTCATGAGCGAGTCGCAGGAACGCATGATGGCGGTGGTCACGCCGGACAAGGTCGACCGCTTCATGGAGATCTGCGGCCGCTGGGAAATCCCGGCGACCGTCATCGGCTCGGTCACCGACACGGGCCGGCTGGTCATGACGTGGCGGGGCGAGACGATCGTCGACATCCCGCCGGTCACGGCCGCCGACGAGGGCCCGGTGTACGAGCGCCCGTACGAGCCGCCGCAGGACCTCGGGGCGCTCCAGTCCGACACGCCAGGACGACTCACCCGCCCGTCCAATGGGGACGAACTGCGCCGCACCGTCCTGTGGCTGGCAGGTTCCCCCAACCTCGCCAGCAAGACATGGGTGACCTCGCAGTACGACAGGTACGTCCTGGGCAACACGGTGCTGGCGATGCCCGACAACGCGGGCGTCGTCCGTATCGACGACGAGTCGGGCCTTGGCATCGCCTTGTCCCTGGACGGCAACGGCCGTTATACGCGCCTCGACCCGTACTCTGGCGCCCAGCTCGCACTGTCGGAGGCGTACCGCAACGTCGCCGCCACAGGTGCCCGACCCCTCGCCGTCACCAACTGCCTCAACTTCGGCTCCCCCGAGGACCCGGGCGTGATGTGGCAGTTCGCGCGCGCCGTCGAGGGCCTGGCCGACGCGTGCCAGTACCTCGGCGTCCCGGTGACGGGAGGCAACGTCAGCTTCTACAACCAGACCGGCACCACGCCGATCAACCCGACCCCGGTCATCGGTGTCCTCGGCGTCCATGACGACGTACGCCGTCGCGTGAACATGTCCCTCACGTCCGACGGCGCCACGATCGCGCTCCTCGGTGAGACGCGCGAGGAGTTCGGCGGCTCGGAATGGGCGCATGTGGTCTACGGCCACCTGGGCGGCCTCCCTCCGCTGGTCGACCTGAAGGCCGAGGCGGCGCTGGCCGGCGTCATGGTCCAGGCCGTCCGGGAGGGACTGGTCACCGCGGTGCACGACCTGTCGGACGGCGGCCTCTCGCAGACGCTGGTCGAATCGTGCCTGCGCGGCGGCCTCGGCGCGCGGATCACCCTGCCGGGCGACCCCTTCGTCTCGCTGTTCAGCGAGTCGGTCGCGCGGGCGATGGTGGCGGTGCGCTCGGGCGCCGAGGCGCGTCTCGCGGCGCTGTGCGAGGCGGCGGGGGTCCCGGTCTCCCAGATCGGCGTCGCCGGCGGCGATTCGCTCACCGTGACGGGCCGCGGCCCCGAGGGCGAGCAGCAGGAGCTCTTCGCGATCCCGCTGGCCGAACTCCGCGAGGCCCACGAGCGGATGCTTCCCAGCTACGCCAACTGACCCGAATAACCACAAAGGGCGCCCCGTCCAACCCGGGGCGCCCTTTACTGCGTTCAGCGCGTCCTGAAAGCCCCCTGGACGCTCCTGATGCCATGCCACGGCCGGAACGCCGAGTTGCCCGCCTCACGAGACGTCCCGAACGGCAGTGTCTCGAGAAGGGGCGGGGTCAGAACACCGAGACGTGGACGTGGTCGTAGTGGTTGGCGGTCACTCCGCCGCGGTTCTCCATGCTGCGCCAGCCGGGGCTCCGCAGGTCGTAGATGCGCTGCCGCCAGATGATGTACTTGATGCCGAGAGCGCTGGCGTGCGCGATCGCGTAAGCGGCGGTGCGGTCGCCCAGGGACTGGGCGCTGCCCGTGGCCATCTGGCCGCCGGTCGTCACCATGAAGTCGCAGGCGTGGCCGGTGCCGTGGTCCTGCGGGTCACCTGTATTGCGGACGCACCCGATCGTCGGATACGGCCCTGTCTCCAGGTCAAGGGTGTTCTTGACCTTGAGCATTCGGGGGGTGACGCCGCCCATGCCGATGCTGGGGGACTCGGGCTTGTACTTCTTGACCAGCTTCCGGATGCGGTCCTTCTCCGCGAGCAGGTCTTTGATCTCCTTCTGCAGTGCCGCGATCTTCTGCTGGGCCTGCCTGCGGGCCTGGTCCTGCTGGGAGACCAGGGACTGGATCTGCTCGACCTTCGCCGCCTTGTTCTGCGCGAGGTGGCTGACGAGGGTGACGTTGCTCAGCAGCTCGGACGGGTTGTCGCTGGCCATGATGGACACGGTGGGGTCCTGGCCGTTCAGCATGTACTGGGACGCGGCCATCTGGGCGACGAGCCCGCGAGCCTCGGTGAGGTCGGTCTGCAGGAGTCTGGACTTGTCCAGGGCCTCCTTGGCCGCGTACTGCGCGTCCTTCAGTTTGGCGAGGTCACCGCCGTACGCCTTGTCGAGCTTTTCGATCTGGGCGTTGAGCCGGCTGAACTTGCTGCTGTCGCCGGGGTCCGCGGCGAGGGCGTTGGCGGACGCGAGAGCGGCGGCGGGTGCCGCGGACGCGGATGGGACTGCTCCGCCGGCCAGGGGCAAGGCGGTGACGATGGCCGCGAGGGCCACGGTGGCGCGCCGGAGGGTGGAGGTGGGGGTCTCCACGTCTTCTCCTCTCCTCATGGGCCTACCGGGTTAGCTGACGGGTTCGGGCTGGAGTGTGCCCTATCACGGACCGGCAGGTCCGCGAATTCACCCCGGCCGGGTCGTCCCGGCTGGTGGGTCCCCGGTTCCCGGGCTCGCGCCGCGGGATTCGGCCATCTGTCCGGCTGACCCGCGACTTTCGGGCGGGGCTGCCGGACGGTTGTGAAATGGACTGTGATCGGGACCGTCCGTTGCCTCGCCAAGATTAGACCCCAGCGGCGCGTCGGACGGGCCCGAAGCCCGGGAAGCCCGGCCCCCTTGCTGGGAGCCGGGCTATCTTATGTGACGGGAATCACAATTTGCCCTTGTAGAGCAACCTGTTCGCCTGCCCGCGCAGCCGTCCGACGGCGTTCTTGGTGGAGTTGTCGTTCAGCCACTTCTGCACGGTCGGGAAGGTCGCCTTGGGGTGGGTCGTCAGGTAGAGCGCCGCGACCCCGCTCACGTAGGGCGTGGCCATCGACGTTCCGCTGATGGACTTGGAACCGCCGCCGGGCCAGGTGGAGGTGATGCCGTAGCCGGGCGCGTTGATGTCCACGCACTTGCCCCAGTTGGACCAGTCGGCGCGGTTGTCGTAGACGGTGGTCGCGCCGACCGTCATGACCCAGCTCGCGCTGGCCGGCGAGGTCTGGCAGGCGTCCATGTTGTCGTTGCCCGCGGCGACGGACACGAACACGCCCGACTTGGACAGGTTCGCGACCGCGGTGTTCAGCGCCGCGGACTTCGGCCCGCCGACGGACATGTTCGCGACGGCCGGCTTGGCGGCGTGGGTGCGCAGCCACTGCGCGGCGGCGACGAGGTTGGACATCGCCCCGGTGCCGTCGCAGCCGAGGACGCGCAGCGCCCGCAGCTTGACGTTCTTGGCGACGCCGTACGTCTTCGACCCGATGATGCCGGCGACGTGCGTTCCGTGCCCGTTGCAGTCGTTGCCGTCCGGGAACTCGCTCGCCTTCCACGCGACGGCCGCACGTCCGCCGAACTCCTTGTGGCCGACGGCGAGGCCGGTGTCGATGACGTACGCCGTCACGCCCGTTCCGGTGGCGGTGTAGGTGTAGGTCTTCGACAGCTTCCGCCCGCGCTGGTCGATGCGGTCCAGGCCCCAGGGCAGCGGTGCGCGCTGCGTCTTGGCCGCGAGCTTGACGACCTGGTCCTGCTCGATCGCGGCGACGCGCTTGTCGCGGCGCAGCTTGTCGAGCTGGTCGCCGGTGAGCCGCGCGGCGAACCCGTTCAGGACGCCGTCGAACCGCTGGACGCCGGCCGCACGTACGTTCTTGGCAGTGGCATCACTCGACGCGCCGTCCTTCAGCGTGACGATGTACCGGCCGGGCAGCGGAGTGCCCTGGGCGGCCGTCACCTGGACGGACGACGGGGAGGAATCGGCGGTGAGGACCGGAAGCGCCGCCGCGCCACCCACGCATGTCGCGACCGCGCCGGCCAGTAGGAGCCTTCGGTGGACAGCCCGCAAGGCGTCTCCTTCTGTCGAGAGGGCCCGCGCGAGGCGGAGCCCCGTCGGGGGGTTGGGGGGTGCGGGGAGGTCGAGACTTCGACCGATGGGAACCTTAGCGGATCTATACAGAAATACGCCGCTAAATCGGTCACCGATACCGGTCATGGCGTACAACTGTGATCTACGAAAGACGGCTGAACCGTGACGGATTCGTCATTTGCGGCATCCACTCGGCCGCGACCGGTTCTTGATCTTCGGGCCTGCCCTGGAGCGGCGGAGTTCTGCTTTGCGATCCCGAACGGCCGCGATCCGACCACGCTTCACGAAGACCGATGAAACCGTGACCAGGCCGAAGGTTCTCCGACATGGTCGAGCCGCGACCAGGATGACCTTCTCCAAGACGGCCGGGCCCGCGCCCCGTTGATCTTCTCCGGGACGGCCTGAACGCGGCCGGGCCCGGGACCCTGGAACGACCTGAGCCGCGGCCGGGGGGAGGTGCTTGGACGGCTGAGCTGTTGCCGGGTTGATGATTCTCCAGGACGACTGAGCCGCGAAACGGGTCGAGGTTCCCGGAGAGAGCTGAGTTGCCGGCCGAAGGTTCCCGGAACTCGGGGAGACACGGCGGGACGCGGCGTCCGGAACGAGCCGCGCCCCAACCGACATGGGTCTTCGGGAACGGCTGACCCACGGCCGGGAGCGTTAGGTTTCTGGGGTGGCCGAGTTGCGCGCGAACGGGGAACCTCGGGTGCGGCTCAGCCGCGACTGAGCCGACCGGAGTAGCCCAATTGCGTCCCTGGTCTGCTCCAGGTGTACTGCAGCGTTCCGTCCGGCTGGCGGGACACGCGCACGGTTCCGCTGGTGCACGGCTTGGGGACGGCCAGGTTCATGTTCAGGGAAGCCTCTGTCCCCTTGCTCAACGTCAGCGTCCCGGTGCAGTTCTCCCGCGGATAGACCGCGCGCGCGGTCGTGCCACCGGTCTCGAACGTGACCTCGATGGGGAACGAGACATTGCGGTTGGTGTTGACGACCGTCCCCTTCCACGTCCCGGCGAACGAGGCCGGAATGGTGGTCACCGGACGGTTGTCCGACGCGTTGGTCTGGTCCGGGGGCGGCCCGGTGTCGTCCGCCTTGAGTTGTGGCCACAGCACCAGCGTGATGATCGCGATGCCGACCCCGACCCCGATGGTCAGGGACAGCGCGACGCCGAGCACATGGTTGCTCGGACGGCGGAGCCTGCCCAGAGCCAGCGCCACCGGGGACTGGTGCTCGCCGCTCTCCCCCGGGGGCCGCAGCCCTGGAATCAGGTGCGGCGCCGATTGCCTGGTCGGTTCCGTGTGGCCGGCCGGCCCCTGCAGGTCGATCGACTCGAACGCCGTCGTCTGATCGGGGGCCGAACCGAGCGCGTCGAACGCGGTGGTCGCTGCGGAGGCTTCAGAAGTCACCGCGCCGAACGTGGCGGTCGGCTCGAACGCCGCCGGGTCGAGGTCGGTCGCCGAGGGCTCGTTCTTGGGAGGTCGCGTCCAAGACGGCTGGGACGCCCCCGACGGCGGCGAGGCCGGATGCGGCGGCGTCGTCCGCGGCGGCGGGGACGACGGGAAAACAGCCCCCGGCATCGGCTGCCCGAGCGCTTCCGCGTACGAGGCATTGCTGAACGCGGAACCCCGCGGGCGCGGCCCGTCGAACGTGCCCGACGGAGGGTTCGAGGACGGGGGTGACAGCGGGTCAGGCGGCGCGAGCGGGCTCGTTGGACTCGGCACCCCTGGTTCGGCCGAGGCCGAAGGCGGCGCTCCCATGGGCGACCGTTGAGGTGGCCCCACCGGTGGTGGGGCGGAACCAATGCCACCCACTTCTGACTCCGCCGAAGCGTCACCCAACCCCGCCGCGGGTCTGCCTGCACTAGCCAAGGGGCCATTTGCCCCCTTCGACGGGGCGCTCGACCCCGCTGCGCGGACTGAGCCCGCACTCGCAGGGCCGGCGGACGGCGACGGACCGTCTGCGAGAGGAGTGGCCGGTGGCGCGGCAGCCGGAGCAGGCGGCTTCGGGGCTTGGTCCGGCGACGAGGTGGCCCCCGCCGCGAGGGCGCGCCCCTCTTCCACCATGGACGCCGGCATGCGGTCGATGAGATCGCCGCTCTCCTCCAAGAGCCGCTTGAGGATTCGCCTCGCGCTCGGACGCTCGGACGGGGACTTGGCGAACGCGTCCGCCATGACCTCGCGTAGAGAATCCGGAACGGCCGACAGATCCGGGTCGTCATAGACGATCCGCTGCATGATCTCGGACGGCGAGTCCTCCCCGAAGGGAGGCTTGCCGGTGACCGCGAACAGCATGGTCGAAGCCCAGGCGAACACGTCGGCGGCCGGGCCGATGCCCTGGCCGCTGAGCTGCTCGGGAGCCTTGTAAGTGGGATCCTCGGTGACCCGTCCGGCGGGAGTGGCGTTCACGGCCTCCAAGGCGCGGGCGATGCCGAAGTCACTCATCCTGGGCCCGGACCGCCCGAGGAGGACGTTCCCGGGTTTCACGTCATGGTGCAGGGCGCCCGCACGGTGGACTGCCGCGATCGCCACCGCGGTTCCGACGGCCAGGCGTTCGACGACCGCGCCGCCACGCACGCCTTCCTCGTCCACGAGTTGCTGTAGCGAAGGCCCGTCCACCCACTCGCTCACCACATATGGACGGTCGCCCTCCACATCCGCGTCCAGGATCGCCGCCGTGCAGAAGCCGGAGACCTTGCGCGCCTTGGTGAATGAACTGGCGAAACGGGACCGTGCCACAGGTTCGCCGCTCAGCCGGACATGCAAGAGCTTGACCGCCACGACACCGCCGGCCGCGTCCCTGCCGAGGAAGACGGCGCCCTGCTCGCCGACGCCGAGCCGGCCCGTGATCTCGTACGCGCCGAGTCTTCGCGGGTCACCCGGCTGCAGGGGCAGCGCCTCGGGCATCTGACGAACCTCCGTGTCCTGCGGGGACCGCGTCCCCGGCCGTCCCCGTTCCCTTCGCTCCCCCATGCCTGGCACCGGGGTCCATTTTTACCGCCTGCGAGGCGTTCTGCCGCCAGAGCCGCTGAGTCGATCTCAGTCCGTAGCCCAGTAGTGTCGATCGCGATGCCGCGCACACCGCTCTCCTCTGCCGTCCTGAACGAGCAGCGCATCGCGCTCGGCCTGCCGCCCTACAGCGGTACGGACGAGCCCGCTGAGCTGCGCCGTGCAGCCTTCGACACCGTTCTGGCCTCGGTCGAGGCCGGAACCGCCGAGCCGTCCCGTCCGGTCGTTCAGGGAGCGGTGCGGTTCCTGCTCGATCGCCTGGCGGAGCTCGCGCCCGGCCGATCGGTGGAGGTCCGCGTCCCCCCGCACGCCGCCGTTCAGTGCATCAACGGCCCGCACCATACCCGTGGAACCCCTCCGAATGTGGTGGAGATGGATTCCGCCGCCTGGATCGCCTTGGCCACTGGGCGTCTGGCCTGGGCAGATGCACTAGCCACCGGTAGAGTTCGAGCCAGCGGCGCACGCGCGGACCTCTCCGACCATCTCCCCCTTCCCCTGGCCTGACCGGCCCCATCGGGCACTACCGCCCACTCCAGGCCATGGGCCCCGTTGCAACTGCGGCGGTCGCGCAATGGCGCCTCCCCACTTATCCCGCCGAGACAAGCGACCAGGCCCCCACCAGCGTCCCACCTGGCCAAGTACGCAAAGACCCCACGAAACTGAGCGCCGCCCGTCCCCGCCGAGTCCCCGGCCTGTGATTCCCGCCACCCTCCACCCTGACCACTCCGATCAGTCCCGCCCCTGCCGCCCCTGCTGATCGCGCCGACCGGGCTGATCGCGCCGACCGGGCTGATCGCGCCGACCGGGCTGATCGCGCCGACCGGGCTGATCGCGCCGGCCGTGCCGATCCTGGCGATTTCCTGGCTGGATGTCGGGGGGCGAGCGGCGGGGGAGACGGGAGGTCGCGTGGCGGGAGGCATGACCGGGGGTTGGTGGAGTGCGGCTGGGAACGGGTGCTTGGGGGGCGTCAGAGCGGGCGGATGGATTAGTGGGGACGGGCGGAGTGGGTGAAGGGGAACTCGCGTTCTACGCAGGTTCGGCGGGCGGTGTCGGTGGGGTACTTGGAGTCGTCGCCGCATTGGGCGGCTTTGCTCAGCAACCAGGACAGGATCAGGGAGCCGAGGAGCAGGGCGACCGCCGAGAAGATCATGCCTGTCACTGTCAGCCTGCGCTCGGTGTCGCCGCGGAGCAGGGAGATCGTTCCGAGGACGAGGCCGGCGACGGCTGGGAGCACGCCTGCCAGGCAGACGACGAGCCCTACGAGCCCGACGATTCCGAGGATCAGGACCGTTCGCGCCGTGCCGCTTCGCCGCGGCGGCGCCGGAGGCGCGTAGGTCCGGTATCCAGGCATCGTCATGCGTACCTCCCCCTGTCGGGCACCACATTTCCGTGCCCTGCGCGAAGGGCACGGATCCAGGGGGTAAAGGTCGCTTAAGGAGATCCGCCGATCGGAGCAGGTGAACGTGGCAACTAGACTGGCTGACGTGCCTCTTCGTGATGGACGTCTGAGCCACGACATCGACCCCTCCGACCGCCCTCCGCAGGACGCCTGCGGGGTCTTCGGCGTCTGGGTTCCCGCTGACCAGGCGTCGCGGGCCGAGGTGAGCAAGCTCACCTACTACGGTCTTTACGCGCTGCAGCACCGGGGCCAGGAGTCGGCCGGTATCGCGGTCAGCGACGGGTCCCGCATCGTCGTGTTCAAGGACATGGGTCTTGTCGCTCAGGTCTTCGACGAGTCGGTGCTGAACACGTTGCGTGGCCACATCGCCGTCGGCCACTGCCGGTACTCGACCACTGGCGCACCGACGTGGGAGAACGCGCAGCCCACGTTCAGGTCGACCGACGAGGGCGGGCTCGCGCTCGTCCACAACGGCAACTTGATCAACACGCTGGAACTGGCCACCAGGCTGGAGCCGGGAGTGCTGACCGCGACGACCGACACCGAGGTGCTGACGGCCCTGCTCGCCACCCGCGAGCGCGGCCCGGAGGTTCCGGGGCTGGACGAGTCCTCGCCGTTGGACGGGGCGCCGAATGATGGGCCACCGCCGGGGTGCCGAAGTGACAACGGCGCGCGAGCCAACGGACACTCCTCTGCCGTCCGTGGTGAAGTCGTCACGCGGGGTGGCGGGCCGCTGGCGGCGGCGCGGGAGATTCTCCCGGCCACACGTGGTGCCTACTCCCTGGTCTTCATGGACGAGGAGACCCTGTACGCCGCGCGGGACCCCGAAGGCATCCGTCCGTTGGTCCTCGGAAAGCTTGAGGACCGGGGGTGGGTGGTCGCCTCCGAGACCGCGGCACTCGACATCGTCGGTGCCCGGTTCGTCCGGGAGATCGAACCGGGCGAGATGGTCGCCATCGACGGGGACGGCGTGCGCTCCGAGCGGTTCGCCGAGCCGCGGCCCAAGGGCTGCCTGTTCGAGTACGTCTACCTGGCCAGGCCCGACACCACGATCGCCGGACGCAGCGTCCAGGCCACCCGGGTGGAGGTCGGACGGCGACTGGCTCGCGAGCATCCGGTCGAAGGTGACATGGTCATCCCGACGCCGGAGTCGGGGACCCCGGCCGCGATCGGCTACGCGGAGGCCTCCGGGATTCCCTACGGCCAGGGCCTGGTGAAGAACTCCTACGTCGGCCGCACGTTCATCCAGCCGTCCCAGACCATCCGCCAGCTCGGAATCCGCCTCAAGCTGAACCCGCTGCGCGAGGCGATCGAGGGCAAGCGGCTGATCGTGGTGGACGACTCGATCGTGCGCGGCAACACCCAGCGGGCGATCGTCTCGATGCTGCGGGATGCGGGTGCCGCCGAGGTCCATGTGCGGATCTCCAGCCCGCCCGTGGCATGGCCGTGTTTCTACGGCATCGACTTCGCCACGCGCGCCGAACTGATCGCGGGAAACCTGTCGGTCGAGGAGATCCGCGACTCCATCGGGGCCGACTCGCTCGGATACATCTCTTTGGACGAGCTGATCTCCGCATCCCATATCGCCAAGGACAACCTGTGCCGGGCGTGCTTCGACGGCGTCTACCCGATCGAGGTGGAGCGGGATGCCCGGGGGAAGTATCTCCTTGAGGCCACCCGTTCCTGAGCGTGCCTGGGGGTTCTCGGTCGAGAGCCCCCATGGTGGTCGTGCGGTCGTTCGGCCGTCCCGGACCGTTCTCAAGTTCGGCATCGCGTACCAGACCCTTTCCGAGAGGATGAGATGACCTCGTACGAGGCCGCCGGAGTCGACATCGCGGCCGGCGAGCGCGCCGTCGAGCTGATGAAGTCCCGGGTCGCCCGGTCGCGGCGGCCCGAGGTCGTCGATGACGCCAGCGGGTTCGCGGGCCTGTTCGACGCGTCGGCGTTCCTGCGCTACAAGCGCCCGTTGCTCGCCACGTCCACGGACGGTGTCGGGACCAAGGTCGATCTGGCGCGTCGCCTCGGGATCTACGACACCATCGGGCACGATCTGGTCGGCATGGTCATCGACGATTTGGCCGTCTGCGGTGCGGAACCGCTGTTCATGACCGACTACATCGCCTGTGGCAAGGTCGTTCCGGAGCGGATCGCCGACATCGTCGGTGGCATCGCCGACGCCTGCGCCCTCGCCGGTTGCGCCCTCGTGGGTGGTGAGACCGCCGAACACCCCGGGCTCCTCGAAGCGGACGAGTTCGACGTCGCCGGCGCCGGGACCGGCGTCGTCGAGGCCGACGGACTTCTCGGACCCGATCGTGTTCGCCCCGGTGACGCCGTCATCGCCATGGCGTCGTCGGGTATCCACTCCAACGGGTACTCGCTCGTCCGCCACATCCTGGCCACGACCGACCTTCGGCTGGATTCGCAGCCCGCCGACCTTGGCCGCCCGTTGGGTGAGGAACTCCTCACGCCGACCCGCATCTACGCGAAGGACTGCCTGGCGCTGATCGATTCTGGCGGCGTCCACGCGTTCGCCCACATCACCGGCGGTGGCCTCGCCGCCAACCTGGCCCGTTCCCTGCCCTCCACCGTGGACGCCGTTCTGCGGCGTTCCTCGTGGGAGGTCCCTGCCATCTTCCGGACGCTCCAAGCGCACGGCGACGTGCTCCAGCCGGAGATGGACAAGGCCTTCAACCTGGGCGTCGGCATGGCTGCGATCGTCGCCCCCGACAGTGCCGACGAGGCGCTTCGGCTCCTCACCGGTCGAGGCGTCCCTGCCTGGGCGCTCGGTGAGATCGTTCCGGGCACTGGTACCACCACCCTTTCCTGACGCCTCCGCTCTGGAGGCGATGTCACCAGGCTCGTTCAGGCAGCCTGGGAGGAAAAGTAGAACGTCATTCTGTGGATAAGTGGCGGCCGGTGGTCGACGCGGGTCGCTGTTTCGTGGGCGCACGCCTGCCTCGTGCTGCTGAGGCGTGTCCGATTAGGTGCCTCAAGTCCTGGGTGTGGGGGCGGGCGATGTGCGGTGGGCCTGGGGGCGAAGATCGAGGGTGGTCCGGCGAACTTCGGGGGTGGGATGAACGTCGGAACTGTGTGATCTCTTTGTGGGGACGAGCCGAGAAGGCTCAGGAGGGCGCGGCGCGCCTGCGGATGATCCTGGGGAGGGCGAAGCGGTGGGCGGGGCCCTTAGGGGTTCTCGGGGGGCTTGGGGCGTATGCGGTGCTTGCGCCGATGGGGTGGGCTTACGCGGATACGGCCAAGTACCGGTACTCGGTGGAGAAGGTGCCGGACGCGCCGGTGGCGCTGGTGCTCGGGGCGGGAATCTGGGGAGGCCATCCTTCTCCACTGCTGGCGCGACGGCTGGATCTGGCCGCGGACCTTTACCGGCGGGGCAAGGTGAAGGTGGTGCTCGTCTCCGGTGACAACCGCGTCAAGGGTTACGACGAGCCGACGACGATGCGCGCCTACCTGGTGGGGAAGGGGGTGCCGGAGGGCAAGGTCGTCCGGGACTTCGCCGGGCTGGACACCTGGGACTCTTGCGCGCGCGCCAAGCGCATCTTCGGTGTGACCAGGCTGATCGTCGTCACCCAGGACTTCCACCTGCCGCGGGCGGTCGCCCTCTGCCGGGGGCTGGGCATCCAGACCTGGGGTGTGGGCGACGACAGCATGGGCGGCGGGCACACACGAGCCACCGTGCGGGGCTATGTGCGCGAACCGCTCGCCATGATGAAGGCCACGGCGAGCCTCGCACTACGGCCCGATCCGGCACTGCTCGGCCGGAAAGAGCCAGGCGTGAACGAGGCCCTGGCCTCTCCCTGACGGGCCCAAACAAACGCCACTGCCCGGTGCTCCGGGCAGTGGCGCCATGTCACCCGGTCAACCGGAGGTGCCGTCCTTGCGGTCCTCCGTGCCGTAGTCCTCTGCGTAGTCAGCGTACTTCTCGGCGAGCTCGTCATAGGAGTCTTCGCCGGAGTCGTTGACTCCCAGTTCGCTCTTCAGGCGGTCGAGGTCTGTGTTGCCGCTGTTGTACTTGAGCTGTCGGGCAACCTTCACCTGCTTGGCCTTGGCTCGGCCGCGACCCATTGGCTCGACCCCCTCGATGGTCAGGGCTTTCGTGGGCCCATCAACGCGCGCGTGTACCACACGAACCGGTGCCTGATGAGCCATGCGTCAGTCACGGATACAACCGTACCCGTTTTGCGCCCGGCTCGGTACATCGACGGTACGTGGCGGCGCCTTATGTTGCGGAGAACACCAGTGTATCCGGGCTCAGGCTAGGGGTGTCAGGGTCCTGCAACCCACCCGATCGGTGAGATCACCAAGGCCGCCATGGGACGGTTAAGAGGTGTCCATGACGGCCCTGGGGACGCGTCGTTCAGACCAGGATGCCGCGCAAACGACCTATCTCAGACATCCGGCGCTCTGCGAGCCGGTCGGCGGCGACCGCCGGCGGAACGCCCTCGTCAGAGGCCAGAGCGAAGATCTTCCGGGTCGTCTCGAAGATCCGGGTGGCGCGTGCCTTGGCCCGGTCGAAGTCGAAGCCGTCGATCTCGTCCGCCACCTGGATCACACCGCCTGAGTTGACCACGTAGTCGGGCGCGTACAACACGTTCCGGTCGGCGAGGCTCTTCTCTATGCCGGTGTGGGCGAGCTGGTTGTTGGCTGCCCCACAGACGATCCGCGCCTTGAGGGCGGGGACAGAGTCGTCGTTCAGAGAGCCACCGAGTGCGCACGGTGCGTACACGTCGAGCTCGCTCCTGACCATGGCGTCCTTGTCTGGGACGACCTCCACTTCAGGGTGCAGGGTCCGGACGCGTTCGACGGCGGTCTCGTTGACGTCGCAGATCACGACCTCCGCCCCATCCTCACGGAGGTGCTCGACCAGCCTGTGGCCGACCTTGCCGACGCCCTCGACACCGACCCGCCGGCCGCGCAGCGTGGGAGCGCCCCACACGGTCTCGGCGGCGGCGCGCATACCTTGGAACACGCCGAACGCGGTCAGGATGGACGAGTCGCCCGCTCCGCCGTGCTCGACCGTACGGCCGGTCACGTAGCGTGACTCCCGTGCGATGACGTCCATGTCCTCGCTGTAGGTACCGACGTCGCACGCGGTGTAATAGCGGCCGTTCAGTGTCTGGACGAAGCGTCCGTACGCTCTGAGCAGCGCCTCCGACTTGTCGATGGCGGGGTCGCCGATGATCACCGCCTTGCCGCCGCCGAGATCCAGCCCGGCCAGGGCGTTCTTGTACGCCATCCCGCGGGACAGGTTCAGCACGTCGGTGAGCGCCTCCTCCTCGGACCCGTACGGGTAGAAACGGGTCCCGCCCAGGGACGGACCTAGCGCGGTTGAGTAGATCGCGATGATCGCGCGCAGACCGCTGGCCTCGTCCTGGCAGAAGACGACCTGCTCGTGTCGGGGTTCTGTGCCCTTGTGAGGCGACCCGAAGACATTAGGCACGGTAGTGCCCTCCTCTCGTCTTAGATCAGCCTACGGGCGGCCCATGGAGTGACGCCCGTCTATGGACGTTTCCGCCGGGACATGATCAGGGCCCGGCGGGTGGGGTTCGGATGAGGTAACACGCCCGTCTCGGTGGCCGCGACGGCGCATCGTTCCGTCCGGTCCCGTGTCACCATGCGGTGGTGTTTCCGTACGCCGCGTACCTACGGGTATACGAACCGGTGACCGCCTTCCCCGAGCCCGCACGAACCCTCTGGACGGCCTACGCCGACTCAAGGCGGCGTCCGCGGCGGATCCAGGCGCTCGAGGTCGAGCATCGGGCGGCGGCACGCCGCCTCACCGCATCACCGCCCGAGGTCGTTCCGGACCGGGAGAGCAGGGACGCCTACGTACGGCGCTCGGACGACATGATCTTCGTGTGCCCGTGGGAGACCCGGCTGCGCTCCTGGCTGGCCTTCGAACGCTTCCGGGACGAGCAGGCCGCCGATGTGGCGGCCGCATTCGTCCCGCCGACCGTGGCGGAGCTGGCGACCCGCGAGTTCGAGCACTGGAAGCAGTCGGGACGGTCGTTGCATACGCACATTCAGACGAACTTGTGGCATGTCCCGCCGGCGTGGTTCGTGCCCTTCGCGCGCGCGGAGCGGTGCCTCATGTTGGGAGCACCCGGCACCGGGTACCGGACGACGGCCGACGCTTTACAGGAACACGCAGGTCATGGCCCTGCTACGGCGGCCCGTGCGCGTACTCTCATCTACGTCACCTCGATGGGCGAGGCGCGCCGCCGCATAGCGGAGGCCCTGCCCATCGTCAGCGACACTCTCGGTGGCGGGTCGGCGAGCATGACCCTGCTGTCGGCCGGACGGCTGGAGGCCCTCGGCCGATGGCTGGGTGTGTTCCATCCCCGGGCGCTTGTCGAGCTGGACTACGGCGGTCTCGTCCATCTCCTGGACGACCGGACGCTACAGGCGGACGAGTCGGTCGCTGAGATGGCCGTGGCGCTCGCGGCGACGGGGCGCGGGGAGGTCGAGCTCGCCGTCGCGATGTACAAGCGGCTCCTCGCGCGCTGGAGGCCGGTGCGGGCCCTCGAAACGGCGAACTAAAACAAATTTCCCGAATCAGCGCGCGATACGACTATACGTGTCGCTAGAATCACGCAGCGTGACCCATTGCTCATCGAACACGCGCTGCTCCCCGCGTTCGCGGGGATGTTTGCACGCAACTACCGCCAGGAACTTGCTTGTTGCGCTGAGTGGTGGCAAGGTTACACGTTGTGATGTCATAGTGGCTCTTTCGGGCCATAGGGGACATCAGTGACCGCGCGAGGATCAATCGCAGGATCGCTGTCATCGGTCCACGGAGGAGAGGCCGCAAACATGTCAGCACGTACGCCAGAGGCCGAGCCCCTGCTGACGCCGGCGGAGGTGGCGACGATGTTCCGCGTCGACCCCAAGACCGTCACGCGGTGGGCGAAGGCGGGAAAGCTCACGTCCATCCGCACGCTGGGGGGGCACCGCCGCTACCGCGAGGCGGAGGTGCGGGCGCTGCTGGCGGGAATCCCGCAGCAGCGATCGGAGTAGCGGCTCCGACCGGCGGCGCGACCGCCGGAGCACCAGGGGGGTCAGGAGACCGCTGGATGTCCTCGCACGTCGAGTTCGCGCGAAGACGGCTCAGAGGTCTCCTGGACGAACGGCCCGGGACCACGGTCATCCGAGAATCGCGGTCCCGGACCGCACATCGTTATCCGGATGCCCCGCCCGCAACTTGCGGGCGGGACATCCGCATGCCCACCCTGTGAAGGGTGCCTGCCCGACGAGGCACGCCCACGCGTGAAGGGCGCCCACCGATCGGCACGTCGGTCACGAGCCTGCGCTCGCGTCTGGCCCTTTTGTCGAGCTTTGTGGGGGCCGGGTGCTTGGCAAATCAGGGCAGCGCGGGGCATTGGGGTTTTGGGACACAGAGGACGGTCGCGACCACAAGAGGACAGAAAGGGCCCTCAGGCTTGCGGGCCGAGTTCCGCTTGGGCGAGGCGGTCGAAGAGGGCTCCGGTGCCGGGGTCGTGACGGCCGGCCACGTGGAGCATGACGACGAGATGGTCCACCAGCAGGCGTTCCAGTTCGGGACGGGTCACGTCGCGGTTCTCCAGCCAGTCCAGACCGGCGGTCTCCACGGCGGCCATCCATGAACGCAGCGTGATGCGCAGGATGGGCTGCGGGGACTCGACGTCGAGGGAGTGCAGGATGCGGTCGAGCAGGAGTTGTCGAATGCCGTCGACGATCTCGCCGACCTCGCCCGAGCGGTCCGCGGGGCCGCCGCGCAGAAGGGCGGCGTAGCCCGCCGCGTGGCTCTCCACGAAGTCGAAGTAGCGCTCCAGGGAGATCCGCAGGCGTTCCAGGGGCTTGCCCTCGGTGGGCGGTTCGAGCAGGACGGACAGTTGCCTGGCGGCGCTGCCGAGTGCCGCGATGTACAGCTCGTACTTGCCGCCGAAGTAGTGGTAGACCAGGGCGCGGGAGGCGCCCGCCGCGGCCGCGACGTCGTCGATCGAGATGTCCTCAGGCGGCCGGGTGCTGAACAGCTGTAGAGCGGCCTCGATCAGTTCGTCTCGCCGCTCGTCGACGCTGAGCCTGCGGCGCCCTCGCCCGCTTTGCCGGCTCCGCGTCTTCGCACTGGCCACTGCACGATCTCCCACCTGGGCAGCGTATCCGAGGGCGGCGTGAGGCAGACCGCGCGTCTGGACGCCAGGACGGCGCGTTCACCGGGTCGTGATCATGTCAGTGCACGGTTGTGATCCAGAACACCACCGCCCCGAACTGCCATTCGCGGATGCCCGTTACTCACTGTTGCGACGATATGGGGTGAAGGCGAGGCATCATGGCATCTCCTCCCGGAGCGGAGGAGGGCGCGCCGAGACTTCCCCTGCATTGGGTCCGGAGCGCCATGGCGGCAAGTCCTGCAGCCCCCCTGGACGGAGTGCCATGTCAGCTGGCGAAGGAAATCCCCCGCACAACAGGCCGATGCTAGGAGAGGGCGCGGTACCCCCGCCGCGCGACGGTTCCTCTCCCCCGACGCGCGATGAGGGGAGGTCCGTGCCCGCGCCTAAACCGACCATTCGCAATGTCGCCGAGCGGGCCGGAGTGTCGAAATCCCTTGTCTCCCTTGTCATGCGAGGGTCACCGCACGTGAGCGAACGCCGGCGGCAGGCCGTCCTGCAGGCCGCCCGCGAGCTCGGCTACCGGCCCAACGCGGTGGCGCGGAGCCTAGTTGAAGGACGTACGAGATTGATCGGTGCCATCGTCGCCGACTTGCACAATCCCTTCTTCGCCGAGTTCCTGGACGGGCTCCAGGAGAGCTTGCACGGCGCGGGGTTGCGGATGCTGGTCGGCAGCGGACGGTGGGATCCGCTGTTCGAGGCTGAGGCGGTCGAGGCGTTCCTGGAGATGCGGGTGGACGGGCTGGTGTTGCTCAGCGTCGTCCCCGAGTCGCTGAAGGAGGCGGCGGCCAGCGTTCCGGTGGTCGTCGTCGGAGAGCGTGACGTCGTCGGGGTGGACATCGTGGTGGACGATGACGAGCTGGGCGCGAGCCTCGCCGTCGATCATCTCGTCGACCTGGGCCACCGCCGGATCGCGCACATCGAGGGGGCCCGCTCGACGACCGCGCGGTACCGGCGTGCCGGCTATGAGAAGGCGATGCGGCGGCACGGCCTGACGGACGAGATCGTGGTGGAGCCGGGCGACTTCACCGAGGAGGGCGGCTACCGGGCCACCCGTGCGCTGCTGCGCCGTGACCCCCGCCCGACGGCGATCTTCGCGCCGAACGACCTGGTCGCGACGGGCGCGCTGTCGGCGGCGGACGAACTGGAGATGCCGGTTCCGACGCAGCTGTCGATCGTCGGGTACGACAACACGCATCTCGCCGCGATACGGCACATCTCCCTGACGAGCGTGGACCAGCCTCGCAGGGACATGGGCCGGGTCGCCGCCGAGCTGTTGACCGCGCGTATCGGCGATCCCGCGCGGAGTGCTCGGCAGAACCTCGTCGTCCCGCATCTGGTGGTGCGGTCGACGACGGGCCCCGTGCCCGTCCTTTAGTGGCCATGGCCGGATGATGCCCGGCCACCTCCGGTCCCCGCCTTCCCCCCCGGCCCTCCGCCTGCTCCGCGCTCCCCATCTTCGTTCCACCCATGGCGACGGCCGGTCGCGCGTATGCGCACACGACGTGCCGCCCGCGGGGTCGATCGTCCCTCGAACTGGTGCGCCCCCGGTAAGGGCACGGCCAAGCCTGCCGCATTCGCCGCGTCCGGGACCGTTGTCGGGGGGTTAATGGATTCACCGTTCGGCGGGTCGGGGAAGCGGGCCGGGAGACCGGCTCCGGGCGGCCTCGGGAGAGGCCGCCCGAGTGGGCTCCGCCGCGCGGACACGGGGAAGGGTCATGTTCACCCAGGGGGGTTCAGCTCGTGCGTGATCCGGAGTTGGTGTCGTGCGCGCAGCGCGCGGCGAACGAATTGGAACGCGCCTGGTCGGAGTGGCGGCACGCGCGCGGGCTGGCCGAGCAGGTCTCGGAGTCCGTCGCGAGCTACGTCGCCCATTCGATCGACCATCCGTGGGGGCGTCCCCGCGTGGTGCTGGGCCTGGACGCGGACGAGGCGCGCGCTCTCGCCGCGCTGCTCGGCAAGGAGGACCCGCTCCGCTGACCCATCGCGCCGGTCGCCTTCGCTGATCACGCCGAGTGGTTGGTCTGGTGTGGCGTGGCCGCTCCAATTCCTGGAACCGCGTTTGACGAACTCCTGTCGGTGTGCAGACTGTCAGGGTCGGTAACGAAGTCATCACGGAGGACGGCCTGTGCGAATCCATCGAGGCGGCCCGGCGGTCGCCGGTCTCGCGCTGTGCCTTGGCGTCCTCGCGGCGTGTGGCGGCTCGTCCGGCGACGGCTCGGCGAAGGGCGACGGGGCGGCCCCCCCGACCGTGGGAGGCACCACACCGCAGAGTGCGGCGGGCGAAGACCCGGCGGAGCCCGAGGCGGTGGACGGCTCTTCGCTGCGCGGCAAGGTGATCGTCCTCGATCCCGGGCACAACGGGGGCAACGCCTCGCATCCGTCCGAGATCAACAAGCAGGTGCAGATCGGTAATGGCAGCAAGGCGTGCGATACGTCCGGTACGAGCACGAATGCCGGTTATGACGAGCACGCCTTTACCTGGGACGTCTCGAACCGGCTCGCCAGGCTGCTGCGGGCCAAGGGCGCGAAAGTGACGCTGACCCGCAAGAACGACACCAGCGTCGGCCCATGCATCACCGAGCGCGCCGCCATCGGCAACCGGCTGGGCGCCGACGCCGCGCTGTCGATCCACGCGGACGGCGCGTCCGCGTCCGGCCACGGGTTCCACATCATCGAGCCGATCGCCGTGAAGGGGCACAACGCCAAGGCCGTGCCCGCTTCGCTCAAGCTGGGCAAGGCCCTGCGGGACGCCTACCACTCGGGTACCGGCGTCCCCTACTCCAACTATCTCGGTGAGAACGCCCTGGACCGGCGCAGTGACCTCGGCGGGCTGAACCTGTCCACGGTGCCGAAGGTCTTCATCGAGTGCGGCAACATGCGCAATGCGGGCGACGCGGCCAAGCTGTCCAGCGCCCCGTTCCGGCAGCGCATCGCCGACTCCCTGGCCAAGGGTTTCGCGTCCTACTTCAGCTGACCGCGTCGCCCCCGTCAGGCTTTGACCTCGCGCAGGCGGCCGGTCTCCACCTCGTAGACGAAGCCGCGCACCTGGTCGGTGTAGGGGATGAACGGGTCGGACCGGACGCGTCCGATCGACTGGCGGACGTCCTCCTCCAGGTCGGCGAACGCCTCGGCGGACCAGTCGGGCTTGAGTCCGGTCTCGCGCAGGATGTCGGCCTTGAACGCGTCGTCAGTGAAGGTCAGCATGCCGCAGTCGGTGTGGTGGATCAGGATGACCTCACGGGTGCCGAGGAGCCGCTGGCTGATGGCGAGGCTGCGCCGCTCATCGGCGGTGATCACGCCTCCGGCGTTGCGGATCACGTGTGCGTCGCCCTCGCTGAGACCGAGGACGCCGTACGGGTTGAGTCGCGCATCCATGCAGGCGATGACGGCGACGCCCTTGCCGGGGGGCAGGGGAAGGTCGCCCTTGTCGAAGGAGGCGGCGTAGCGTTCCGCGTTGGCGAGGAGTTCGTCCGTCACGCTCATGGTGGTTCCGTTCGCTCGGGCCCGATGCCTGGACTGCCGTCCAGGATTTCCAATTAAAACGGTAGAGTCAATGGGTAACACGGTGAGGACTCGCCGTGAGTGTGCCCTGGCCGCGGATGGGGCGCGGGCGAGCCCAGCGGCGGGCAGGATGGGCGGATGCCTGATCTTCGTGCGCCCCTCGATCGTGTCCGTGCCGTCCTGGACGAGGCGGGCTACACCGTGGACGGTGTGCGTGGCCTGCTCGGTCCCGTGGCGGGCGGGGCGCTGGCGCGCGACGAGATCGTCCCGGCGCTGCGGGCCACCGGGGGCGGGTCCCCGCTGGAGGCGCTGACCCGGTTGTTCTGGCTCCAGGTGCCCTTGGACGCGGCTGAGCCCTCTGCTCACGTGCTTCCCGTGGACGCTCTCGTCAAGGCCGGCCTGGCGGAGGTGTCAGGCGGTGAAGTACGGGCGTTGCTGCACGTGGAACCGCTGGAGGTGCCGGGGGTGCCGCGCTCGCCGGGGGTGCCGGCGAGCGGAGGCGGGGACGGGCACGTCGGGTACGTGGTCTCGGATCTCAAGGTGCGGCCCGGGTCCGGGGGCGTCGTGCCGTCCGATCATGTGGTGGGGGCGGGTGGCGCCTCGGGCAATCTCGCCCAGCTGGTTATCCACAAGGCTGTGGATAACATCCTCGATCTCGGGACGGGATGCGGCGTGCAGGCGGTGCACCTGGCGGCGCGGAATCCCGCGGCGCGGATCACCGCGACGGACGTCAATCCGCGCGCCCTGGAACTGTCCGCGATGAGTCTCGCGCTCTCCGGCGTGGACGGTGTCGAACTCCTTGAGGGCTCGCTCCTGGAGCCCGTCCAGCGGCGCCGGTTCGACCTGATTGTCTCGAATCCGCCGTTCGTCGTCGCACCGCCGGGCGAAGATGGCCGGCGGTTCACCTACCGGGAGTCCGGGCTGCCGGGAGACGACTTCTGCCGGCGGCTCGTCACCGAGGCGCCCGCGCTGCTGAACGACGGCGGACACCTCCAGATGCTGGCCAACTGGCTGCACGTCGAGGGTGTGCCGTGGGACGAGCGTGTCGGCGCCTGGGCGGAGGAGTCGGCGTGCGAGACCTGGGTCGTCCAGCGGGACGTGCAGGACCCGGCGGAGTACGCGGAGTTGTGGCTGCGTGATTCCTGCGAGGCCGGGACGCCGGAGTACCGTGCCCGGTACGAGGCGTGGCTCGATCACTTCGAGCGCTGGAAGGTGACCGGTATCGGCTTCGGCTGGATCACGTTGCGGCGCTCCGCGGCCGACCGGCCGGCCGTCAGGGTGGAGGAGATCCGGCATGCCGTCGAGCAGCCCGTCGGGGCCTACGCTGATCATGTACTGGACGGGCTCGCCGTGGCGGAAAGGTTTTCCACAGCCTGTGGAAAGTCGGTGCTCCGTACGTCGCCCGGGATCGTCCAAGAACAGATCGGTGAGCCCGGTGCCGAGGACCCGGAGCGGATCGTCCTGCGGCAGTCCGGACGGCTGAGGCGGGCGGCCGGCGTGGGCACGGTCGAGGCCGCGCTCGCCGGCGTCTGTGACGGCACCCTGCCCCTGGCGCCCTTGCTGGACGCGATAGCCCAGCTCACCGGCATGGATCCGGACCAGGTGCGCGCGCACGCGTTCACCGTCCTGCCCGAGCTGATCGCGGACGGCTTCTTCGAGATGCCCTGACGTGCCTTGAGGCACGCCTGCGCTGAGACCCGTTCCGGGACGTGGCCTCAACAAACGACCGTGGTCGGACGACTGTCTCCACGGCGTCGCCCAACTCAGCGCCTGCGTGTCCGCGGCGCGTTCGGCGTCCATGACCGGACCGTGGCCCCACCGATCTGCGGCGATGCCCGACCCCGCGACGGCAAGGCGCAAGGGCCGCGCCGGTGTCAGGGGTGGCGGGCGGCGGAGATCGTGGGGAAGGCGCTGGCCCGCAGGCGGCGGGAGAGGCCGCGGTTGAGCCGGTACGCCCACAGGGGGCCGCCGTAGATCATGCCGGTGTAGCCCTGGACGAGGGTGGCGCCGGCGCGGACGCGCTCCCACACGTCGTCGGCGGTCTCCACACCACCCACCGACACCAGGACGAGACGGTCGCCGGTGCGGGCGCGCAGGCGGCGCAGGACGTCCAGGGAGCGGTCCTTGAGCGGCGCGCCGGACAGGCCGCCGGTCTCCCTGGCCAGAGCGGGCGCGCTGCGCAGGCCCTCGCGCCCGATGGTGGTGTTGGCGGCGATCACGCCGTCCAGCCCGAGATCGAGGGCGAGGTCGGCGACGGCGTCGATGTCCTCGTCCGCGAGGTCCGGGGCGATCTTGACCAGTAGCGGGACGCGGCGTGCGGACGCGCGGTCGGCGGCCTCGCGGACGGCCGTCAGCAGCGGCCGCAGATGCTCGACCGCCTGGAGGTCGCGCAGGCCAGGGGTGTTGGGGGAGCTGACGTTGACGACCAGGTAGTCGGCGTACGGGGCGAGGCGCTCGGCGCTCGCCACATAGTCGGCGGCGGCCTCGGCCTCCGGGACGACCTTGGTCTTGCCGATGTTGACCCCGACGATGGTGCCCGGGCGGCGGCGCCGCAGCCGCTGGGCGGCGGCCTCGGAGCCTTCGTTGTTGAAGCCCATCCGGTTGATGACCGCCCGGTCGGGGACGAGGCGGAACAGCCGCGGGCGCGGGTTGCCCGGCTGCGCGCGCCCGGTGACCGTGCCGACCTCGACATGGCCGAACCCGAACGCGCCGAGCGCCTCGTAGGCGACGGCGTCCTTGTCGAACCCGGCGGCGAGGCCGAGCGGGCTGGGGAAGTCCAGCCCCAGCGCCCGGACGGCGAGCGCCGGATCCCGTGGCGCGAGGGCGCGCCGGAGCGCCGGCGCGGCCCCCGGAAGCGCCTGGATCGCGCGCAGTGCCCGCAGCGTGAGGTGGTGGACGGTCTCCGCCGGCACCCGGGTAATGATCAATGAGAACAGAAGTCGATACATCGCCCGCCAGTATCCCAGCCGGGTGGTTCAGCGGCCGAGGAAGGTCCTGCGGAGCGTCAGGCGGACTTCGCGGCTCGTCTCGCGCACCGTCCGGCGCACTGTGCGGACGGGGTCGCCGATCGAGACACGCCAAGCCTGGCGGATTCCGCGCCCGACGGGACGCAGCACGCTTGTGCGCACCCAGCGGGCCGGGGCGACGATCAGGACGCGGCTCACCCAGCGGGTGGGAGTGACGGCGAAGGTCCGCCACAGCCAGCGCAGGACGCGCGCTGCGAGCCGCCATGTCCCTGCGACGCCACGGCCGGTCGGGGAAAGGACGTACCGGTACACGGCACGCGCGGGTAGGACGAACAGGACGTGCCCCACCCAGACCAGCCCCCGCACAAGCAGCCGCCAGGCCCAGGCGATGGCGGACCAGAACGCGTTCCAACCTCCGGCGACGACACTCCATAGGGAAACCAGGAGAAGCCCGATGCCGCGTCCGACCCAAGCGATGCCGCGTCCGACCCATGCGAGGCCCATGCCGATGCCCCGGATAGCCCACGCGATGCCTTGGCCGAAGCTTCGTGCCAGCCAGGCCAGGCCGAGCAGCGGCGGACGCAGGGCATAACGCCACAAGAAGACGGCCGGCAGCACCACCAGGACGGCCACCAGCCACCCGGCGCCCGTCGCGATCGCCTTTCCGAGCCAGGTCAGGCCACAGCCGAGAGCACGGAGGGGACGGAGCAGGACGAAGTCGAGTGCCAGGGCCAGCCCACGTCCCAGCAGGGCGAGGAACCGGCCGATCGGGGCCAGCAGCACGCGGTGGAACCAGCGGGCCAGCCGTCCCGTCCCCCGGCCGAGGATCGCCAACCACCGCAGCGGGCGGACGAGCAGGACGTCGAACAGCCACCCGACGCCCGTGCCGATCCCGCGGGCGGCAGCCGCCAGCAGCCGTCCGAAGGGTGCGAGCAGCCCGCCATAGAACGCGTTCCAGGCGCGGCCGAGAACTCGGCCGATCCCGGCCGGTATCAGCAGCAACGCGTGCAGGACCGCCGCGGCGCCACGTCCGAGAAGACGGAGCAGGTCGTAGCCGAGCCGGAGCGGGACCACGACCACCAGCGCCACCACCCGTACGGGCACGACGAGCCACGCCGGGCCGACCGGCGCCGCCGGGCCGGCCATGGGTTCAAGCGGCGCTGTGGGCTCGACCGGCGCTGTGGAATCGACCGGCGCTGGGAGATCAACCGGTGCCGCGGGCTCGGGGCCCTTGCGAAGGCTGATGGAGACGCCCGTGCTCGCAGTGTCGTCCTGCGCGCAGCGGCCGTCCATGGAGGGTTCGGCGGTCGCCACGTCGCACCTCGGAACGGTCGGGGGATTGCTCGGTGGAGATTTGACCTGTCCAGGAGGCTATGGGTTCCCCTCGCCGGGCCCGGGTTGAACCCCTCTCACGCCCAACACCGTACTGCCCCACGATCCGGAGGAGCGGTGCGGCCGCTTCGCCTCGATCGCCGTAGGGGAACCGGACCGGAGCCGGAACTCAGATCGACATGGAGGACACGATGCAATTCCCACGTTGGGCGATCCCCGCCGCGGCCGCCCTGACCGCGACCGGTCTGGTGCTCACGGCATGCGGGCAGGAGAAGTCGGGGAGCCAGCAGAACGCCGCCGCGGGCTCCAAGCAGAGCCCCGCCGCCGACCCCTCGGCCGAGCCGTCGGAGCCGGCGGCCCAGCCGACCACCCTGGAGGTCGCGAGCGTCACCAAGCTCGGCAAGGTCGTCACGGACGGCGAGGGCAAGACGCTGTACCGCTTCGACAACGACACCGCCCGACCGCCCGCGTCCACCTGCATGGACGCGTGTGCCAAGGCGTGGCCGCCGGTGTGGGCGACCAGCGACGAGCCCGAGGTCAAGGGCGTCGAGCAGTCGCTGGTGGGCAAGGTCAAGCGGCCGGACGGCAAGTGGCAGGTCACGCTCGGCGGATGGCCGCTGTACAAGTACGTCAAGGACCAGAGCCCCGGGGACGTGAAGGGCCAGGGCGTCGGCGGCACCTGGTACGCGGCGGCGCCGACCGGCAAGAAGGCCCTCGCCGCGGCGAAGCCGAAGAAGGAGCCCGAGGCCCCCGCGAACAACCGGTGGGCGGGGTGGACGGTCGTCAAGGTCAGGCAGGACCCGAAGCTCGGCCTGATCGCCACCGACGGTAAGGGCAACACGCTCTACCGCTTCGACAAGGACACCCCCAAGTCGGGGAAGACCACGTGCTTCGGCGCGTGCAAGAAGGCGTGGCCGCCGGCCGTCTTCAACGGCTGGAAGAAGCTCAAGCTGGAGGGCGTCAGCAAGAAGAACGTCAACTTCATCGAGCGCGCGGACGACGGCAAGTGCCAGCTCACCATCAACGGCTGGCCGATGTACTACTTCGCCAAGGACGAGGAGCCCGGCGACACCAAGGGCCAGGGCGTCGGCGGGGTCTGGTGGGTCAGTACCCCCGAAGGCAAGAAGGCCATAGCCGCCGGCGGTAACGGTGGCGGATCCGGTGGCGATGGGGGCTATGGCTCGGGCGGAGGATACTGAACGGCTAGTGAGCCGGTCATCGGGCGGCTTCTGAGCCGCCAAGGACCGCGCCAAACCCGGCAAAGCGCTTGACCCTGCATCGCAGGCGCGCGTGCCGGTGTCACAGACGAAGGCGTGGGAGACTCGTGGGTCGGTCGGGGTCCGCGAGCCTCCTGCGCCTTCCTGTGTGTCCGCGTGCCCACATCCCGGCGTGCCCACATATCCGGCAGATTCGCCGAAACGGGTGTGGACATTGTTACCTGTGGGCAGGTTTCCGTCACTGATCACGCTCCGGAGCTCGACACTCACCGAGTCCGGTGATCGAATGGTGATCGGTCCCGCCATGGATGCGGCCCGGCGAAGTGCCCGCACATGGTGGGTGGCTTCGGGAGGCCCGGATGGTCAAGCGAGTCGGACGAGCCGGACGAATCGGACGGGTCAGGCGGAGGGGCACGACGATCCAGCCCGGAGGGCATGACCGGAACGGTCCGCCCGAACCTCCCCCTGCGTCGAGCCCTGAACCGAGACCACCCCGCGCCGGGCCCGCGCCCATGCGCCCACTGCGCGCGGCGGTGGCTCTGACGTTGCTGGCCGGCGGGCTCGCGGCGTGCTCCGGTGGCGGTGGGACGCCCACACTGAACTGGTACATCAACCCCGACGACGGGGGCCAGGCCAAGCTCGCCGCGGCGTGCACGCAGGCCTCCGGCGGCAAATACAAGATCCAGACGTCGGTGCTGCCGAACGACGCGACGCAGCAGCGCGAGCAGCTCATCCGGCGGCTGGCCGCGAAGGACTCCGGGCTCGACATCATGAGCCTGGACCCGGTGTACGTGGCGGAGGCCGCCAACGCCGGGTTCCTGCGCCCGTTCCCGGCGGACGAGGCCGCCCAGTTCACCAACGGCGTGTTCCCGCCCGCCGTCCAGAACTCGACGTGGGACGGCAAGCTCTACGCGGCGCCGTTCTGGGCGAACACGCAACTGCTCTGGTACCGCAAGTCCGCCGCCAAGAAGGCCGGCATCGATCCCAAGGCGCCCGGTTTCACCTGGAACGAGCTGATCGACGGTGCCGTGCGGTCGGGGACGACGGTCGGGGCGCAGGGCAACAAGTACGAGGGCTACATGGTGTGGATCAACGCCCTCATCGCCTCCGCCGGAGGCAGGATCATCAGCGACGCCGAGAAGGGCGACGACGCCACGATCGACATCGACTCGCCGGCCGGACGGCAGGCCGCGGTGATCATCCGCAAGCTCGCCCGATCCAGCGCCGCCAGCCCGACGCTGTCCACCGACATCGAGGAGCAGGCGCGGTCGCTGCTGAACGGCCCGCGCGGCGGCTTCATGGTCAACTGGGGCTACATCTGGCGCGCCGAGAACGGCGACGCCAAGGACGGCGTGATCGACAAGAGCATCCCGGCCGACCTCGACTGGGCCCGCTACCCGAGGGTGAACGCGAACCAGGAGAGCAAGCCGCCGTTCGGCGGCATCGAGCTCGGCATCGGCGCGTACGGCAAGTACAAGGACACGTACGCGGTGGACGCGGTCACGTGCATCACCTCCACCCCGAACATGAAGAAGTACATGATCGACTCGGGTAACCCGGCGGCCCGCGCGGTGGTCTACGACGACCCGGAGATCAAGAAGGAGTTCCCGATGGCCGGGCTGATCCGGGACTCCATCAACGCCGCGGCGCCCCGTCCCATCACGCCGTACTACACCGATGTGTCCGGCGCCGTGCTGAGCCGCTGGCACCCGCCCGCCTCGGTCGACCCGAACACGACGCCGGCCCGGTCCGCGACGTTCATCCGCCAGGTCCTGCGCGACCAGGCGCTGCTCTGAAGGGACGGAAGATGACCGCAGTGCACAGCGCCCCGGCCGCCGGACGGCGCAACACCGGGCGCGCGGAGATCTCCGACCGGAGCCGCGCCGAACGCCGTCTCGGGCTGCTGCTGTCGGCGCCCGCCGTGCTCGTCATGCTGCTGGTGACCGCGTACCCGCTGATCAACGCGCTGTACCTGTCGTTGTTCAGCTACCGGATCACCGCGCCGGACGACCGAAGGTTCGTCGGCCTCGCCAACTACTGGACGGCGCTGTCCGACTCCCTGTTCTGGCAGGACGTGTTCACCACGTTCATCGTCACGTTCGTCACCGTCGCGGTGGAGCTCGTCATCGGGTTCGGCCTCGCGATGGTGATGCACCGGGCGCTGTTCGCGCGCCGGACCGTCCGCACCGCGATCCTGCTGCCGTACGGGATCGTCACCGTCATCTCGGCGTTCGCGTGGCGGTACGCGTTCGACCTCCAGTCGGGGTTCGTGAACTCGTGGTTCGGGCTCGGCGACTACGCCTGGTTCTCGGGCCGCTGGTCCTCGCTGTTCGTGATCATCCTGTCGGAGATCTGGAAGACGACCCCGTTCGTGTCGCTGCTGCTGCTCGCGGGGCTGGCGCAGGTGCCCCGCGACCTCGGCGAGGCCGCGACGGTGGACGGCGCGACCGCCTGGCAACGGCTGCGCCGGGTGACGATCCCGAACATGAAGGCGGCGATCCTCGTCGCGGTGCTGTTCCGCACCCTCGACGCATGGCGGATCTTCGACAACGTGTTCATCATGACCGCCGGGCAGCAGAAGACCGAGACGCTGTCGTTCCTGACCTACCGGCAGACGATCACCCGGACCGCGATCGGGCTCGGCGACGCGGTCGGCGTCCTGCTGTTCCTGTCCGTGGTATTGATCGCGGTCGTGTTCATCCGCGGGTTCCGCGTGGACCTGTCCCAAGTGCGAGGTGACCGGTGATAGAGAGCGCCCGTTCCAAGTGGCTGTGGATTCTCGCGTCCGTGCTCATCCTCGTCTGGACGGTCCTCCCGATCCTGTGGATCGTGATGCTGTCGTTCAAGCAGCCTGGCGAGGTCGGTAACCAGAAGGGGTTCTTCCCCAAGGACTGGACCTGGGACAACTACCGGACGGTTTTCAAGACCGACCTGTTCACCTCCGCGCTGATCAACTCGATCGGCATCTCGGTGATCGCGACGTTCATCGGGGTGGTGTTCGCGACGCTCGTCGCCTACGCCATCGCCCGGCTGGAGTTCCCGGGCAAGAAGCTCATCCTGTCGTTCGCGCTGGCCATCGCGATGTTCCCGGTCGTGTCGCTCGTCGGCCCGCTGTTCAACCTGTGGCGCGACATCGGGCTGTACGACACCTGGCCCGGCCTGATCATCCCCTACATCTCGTTCGCGCTGCCGCTCGCGATCTGGACGCTGTCGGCGTTCTTCCGCGAGATCCCCTGGGAGATGGAGCAGGCCGCGCAGGTGGACGGCGCCACGACCTGGCAGGCGTTCCGGAAGGTGATCGTCCCGCTGGCGGCGCCCGGCGTGTTCACCGCGGCGATCCTCACCTTCTTCTTCTGCTGGAACGACTTCGTGTTCGGGATCTCGCTGACCTCCTCCGACCAGGCCCGTCCGGTCCCGGCGGCGCTCGCGTTCTTCACCGGCGCGTCCCAGTTCGAGCAGCCGACCACCGCCATCTGCGCGGCGGCCGTGGTCGTGACCGTGCCCGTCGTCATCATCGTCCTGGCGTTCCAGCGCCGCATCGTGGCCGGGCTGACGTCCGGTGCGGTCAAGGGCTGAGTTCCAAGAGGGAGAACCATGTCCGCCATCACCATGAAGAACATCGTCAAGCGGTACGGCGACGGTTTCCCGGCCGTGAACGACGTGTCCCTGGACGTGCGGGACGGCGAGTTCATGATCCTGGTCGGCCCGTCCGGCTGCGGGAAGTCCACGCTGCTGCGGATGATCGTCGGGCTGGAGGACATCACCTCCGGCGAGATGCTCATCGGCGACAAGGTGGTCAACCAGGTCGCGCCACGGCAGCGGAACCTGTCGATGGTGTTCCAGAACTACGCGCTCTACCCGCACCTCACCGTCTACGAGAACATCGCGTTCCCGCTGCGGCTGGCCAAGACCTCCGACGACGAGGTAAGGCGGCGCGTCACGGAGACGGCGGAGCTGCTGGAGCTGACCGAGAACCTGGAGCGCAAGCCCGCGAACCTGTCCGGCGGGCAGCGGCAGCGCGTCGCGATGGGCCGGGCGATCGTCCGGCAGGCCGACGCGTTCCTGTTCGACGAGCCGCTGTCCAACCTGGACGCGAAGCTGCGCGGTCAGATGCGCACCGAGATCTCCCGGCTTCAGCGGCGGCTCGGCGTCACGACCGTGTACGTCACGCACGACCAGACGGAGGCGATGACGCTCGGCGACCGGGTCGCGGTGCTGCGCAAGGGTGTCCTCCAGCAGGTCGGCAGCCCCCGCGAACTGTACGAGGAGCCCATCAACCTGTTCGTGGCCGGGTTCATCGGCTCGCCGTCGATGAACTTCCTGCCCGCGTCCGTGGACGGGACGTTCCTGCAGACCCCGCTCGGCCGGTTCGAGGTCCGCGATGACCGCAAGGCCGCCGCCGTGGAGGGTCGCGAGGTCGTGCTCGTCGGCATCCGTCCCGAGCACTTCGAGGACGCCTCGCTCGTCGGCGAGGAGAAGAAGAGCCGGGGTAGCGTCGTCCAGGCTCATGTCGACGTCACGGAGTGGCTGGGCAACGAGCTGTACGCCTACGTCCCCTATGAGGCGCCGGCCGACCTCACCGCGCAGCTGCGGGACCTGTCCCGCGAGCTCGACAGCGACCAGCTCCGCACGCAGGCCGTCGTGGCGCTGGACGCGGGAAGCGCCATCTCGCCCGGACGCGACGCCGAGCTGTGGATCGACACGTCCCGGATCCACATCTTCGACCCGTCCACCGGCGACAACCTCACCCGGGATGAGGAGCACGTCGCGCAGCTCGGCCGTGTCGCAGAGGAGGCCCGCGACGCGCAGCGCCGCGCCCAGCGGGAGCCCGCCGCGCCGGCCGGCGGCGCGGACTCCGGCGGCGCGTCGGTCGCCGAGCCCTGACATGCGCTTCGTCTTCAGCCCTCCGGCGGAGGCGGCGTCCGGCCTGCTGGACCTGTCGTGGCACGAGCCGCTCGAAGAGTGGGAGGACGAGCGGCTCGTGGAGATCAGGCAGCGCGGCCTGTCGCGACATCCCGTCCGGTTCGTGGCCGAGGCCGGGGTCGTGTACGCGCTGAAGGAGCTGGACGCGCGGCTCGCCCGCCGCGAGTACCGGCTGCTGCGCAGCCTGCGCGACCTCGGGCTGCCCGCCGTCGAGGTGGTCGGTGTCGTCGTCGATCGCCCCGGCCTGGACGCGATTCTCGTCACCCGGTTCCTCGATTACTCCAGTTCCTACCGGGCCCTGTTCGCCAACGCCCGCTACGGCCATCCGACCGACCGCCTCCAGGACGCCCTGGTGGAGCTGCTCGTCCGCCTTCACCTGGCGGGTTTCATGTGGGGTGACTGTTCCCTGTCCAACGTCCTGTTCCGTATGGACGCGGGCGCGTTCGCCGCCTACCTCGTCGATGCCGAGACGGCCGAGCTGCACCCGGCCCTGTCCGAGGGCCAGCGGGGCTACGACCTCGACCTGGCCCGTGAGCGCATCGCCGGTGAGCTGTTCGACCTCCAGGCGGCCGGGACCTTGCCGCCCGTCGACCCGATCGAGGTCGCCGACGACACCGTCCGCCGTTACCACGCGCTGTGGGACGAGCTGACCCGCGAGGAGATCCTGCACCCCGAGGACCAGCGGTACCGCATCGCCGACCGGCTCCGCCGCATCAACTCGCTCGGCTTCGACGTCGACGAGGTCGAGCTGGTCGACGCGGGCCCTGTCGCCGGTGAGGGGACGACCCCCCACACCTCCGGGAACGGACCGGGCGGAGCGCGCCTGCGCGTCCGCACCCGCGTGGCAGAACCCGGCCACCATCGCCGCATCCTGATGGCCAGGACCGGTCTCGGCGCCCAGGAGAACCAGGCCCGCCGCCTCCTGAACGACATCGCCGCCTACCGGGGGTACCTGGAACGGGTGAAAGGCGGCCCGGTGCCCGAGGTCGTCGCGTCCAACACGTGGCTCGCCGAGGTGTACGAGCGAGTCGTCCGTGCCATCCCGGCAGACCTCCGCGACCGCCTCGACGAGGTCGAGATCTTCCACGAGATCCTGGAACACCGCTGGTTCCTGTCGGAGCGGGCGGGCCGCGACGTCGGTACCACGGAGGCGGCGCGCGACTACTTCGACTCCGTCTTGCCGACCGTCCCGGAGGACCTGACCGAGACCGGACGGCCGCCAAGTTGATCTTGTCTGAGACGATCGGTGACATGTACGAGCGCTTCGCCCACGAGTACGCCGCCCACGCCGAGAACAGCGCCTACAACGCCTTCTACGACCGTCCCGCCGTCCTCGGCCTCGCGGGCGACGTCGCGGGCCGGACGGTCTTCGACGCGGCCTGCGGCCCCGGCCTGTACGCCCGCGAGCTGCTCGATCGCGGCGCCCGCGTGCTCGGCTGCGACGCCTCCCCGACCTTCGTCGCCATGGCCCGCGACCGTACCGGCGGCCTGGCCGATCTCCGTGTCCACGATCTGGCCGCCCCGCTCACGTGGGTCGAGGACGGCTCGGTCGACCTCGTCGTCCTCGCCTTGGCCCTGCACTACATCGACGACCGGACGACCCTGCTCCGCGAACTCCGCCGCATCCTCACCCCCACCGGGGCGCTCGTCCTGTCGACCGAGCACCCCACGACGGCGTGGCTCCGCTTGGGCGGCTCGTACTTCACCACCGAGCTCGTGGAGGAGTCCCTCAGCGACGAGCACGACTGGCCCATCCGCGCCTGGCGCCGTCCCCTCACCGTCACCTGCGCCGAGTTCCGTGAGGCCGGCTTCCTCATCGAGGAACTCCTCGAACCCCGTCCCGCCCCCGGGATGGCCGAGCGCTACCCCGACGACCACACCAAGCTCAACGAGTGCCCCGCCTTCATCGCCTTCCGCCTAGTTCCCGTCCCGTGACGGGGCGGGGATCTTGCCTATGCCCAGGGTGTTCTCGGTGGGCAGGAGGCCGCTCTCCAGGCGAAGTGGCTGGGCCAACGCGTGTCCGTTCTGTGGCCCAGGGGCTCGGCTTCGAGGAACACGTCGGGCGAGTACCAGAAAAAGGCGTGGACGGGTTCGAGTTGGTGCCACATCTGGCAGGCCGGGCGCGGATCGCGCAACGCGGGCTCTCTCGGTCGGTGTGACCCAAGACTGACATGATCGTCAGTCGGCGGCATGACCCGGGCGGTGGCGCTGCCATCTCCGCCCACCGGGCGAAAAACGCTGATGAAACGGACGGTGACCGATGGGGACCGTCCAGCGAATCGAGCCCGGTGGGTGGAGAATATGGGTTACTCATGTGACCCGTGAGCAGTGGCGAACGCGCCGCGGATGAGCAATCAGTGGCCTGGTGTTTACTTTTGTCACAATCCGCGGATGGACCGTTAAGTCATACCGTAGGCTCCGCCACAAGCGGACTTGTAAGCCCTCGAACACCGCCGAAGCCGTCCTCAGGTCCGGCCCGCCGCGCGCCCCGGCTGGCCGGTGTACGGGCCGCCCCCGGCTCCGAAAGGTCAAGACCCAGCCGTCCAGTGCATTGCCTGATCACTCACCGCAGGTGAGTGGTCGCGATGCGCTTCCGAACCTTGTGTGGTGATGCAGTGACACTCGGCACGACGGACCTCGGCTCCCGCGACCGCGGCGCCTCGCGGCGGGCAGCCTCGTGAGCGCGGGGATGGAGCGGCTCGGTGAGCCGCTCGGCTTCACCGCCGACCCGGGGGAGGGGCGCCGGGCGCGCCGTACCGTCCGTGAGCGCGCAGCCAAGATCGTGGCCGACACGACGTTGCTGGACGACGTGGAGCTGATGAGCGCCGAGGCCATCGCCAACGCCATCCTGCACGGCTCCGGGGTGATCAGGGTGACGGTCTCGACGGACGGACGGCGGCTGCGGGTGGAGGTCGCCGACGACGGCCCGGCCCGCGACGACGTGCACCGCCGCCGCCGCATCGACCACGGGCGCGGACTCACCGTCATCGATGCGCTGGCGGAGGAGTGGGGCCTGGACCAGACGCCCCGCCGCACCCAGCTGTGGTTCGAAGTGGACGCCGCCGGCGCTCGCCTGGCCGAGCTCTAGAACTCCTCGGTCGCGCGCCGGCGCCGCGCTTGCCCTTCACCTGCATCGGCCCCGGCGTCCGCATCGTGGCTGTGACCAGCCCCTATTTTCGTGCGCAAAGTTTCCTGCTGCGCACCTGCTCAGTGTGGGTAGGGTGGGCGAACCATGGCGACGACGACCGGCGAGACAACGACCGGGGAGACGACGACCGGTGGGCTGCGCGAGCGCAAGAAGGAGGCGACGCGCCGGGCCCTGCATGAGGCCGCCATGCGCCTCGCGGTCGAACACGGCTTGGACGAGGTCACCGTGGAGGCCATCGCCGACGCGGCCGGTGTCTCCCGGCGCACCTTCTCCAACTACTTCGCCGGCAAGGAGGACGCGCTCCTCTACAGCGACGAGCAGCGGATGCGCCGGCTGGTGGAGACCTTCGCGTCCCGTCCGGCCGGAGAGAGCGCGTGGGCGGCGCTGCGTGCCTCGTTCCACGTCCTGCTCGCCGAGCAGGGCGAACCCGATCCGCAGTGGGCCGCGCAGGCGCGTCTGGCCCGCGCCCATCCGTCCGTCCTGGCGCGGCAGCTCGGCCACTACGCCACGTTCGAGCGCAGCCTCGCCGACCTGATCGCCGACCGTGACGGCCTCCCGTCCGGTTCGCTGCGCTCGCGTGCCATGGCGGGCGCCTTCATCAGCACGCTTCGTCTGGCGGCGCACATCTGGATCGACAATCAGCCGCCCCGGCCCCTCGGCGAGGTGGCCGACGAGCTCTTCGAGGAGATGGCGAGCCCCTTCAGGTGACACCCGCTCGTCGGCCCCTGCCGGTGCTCATCTCCGGGGGATGTTGCGGAGGTTGCTGCGGGCGAGGTCGAGCATCTTGCCCACGCCGCCGGTGAGGACGGTCTTGCCCGCGGCCAGCGCGAAACCCTTGACCTGTTGCGACGTGATGTGCGGGGGGATGGACAGGGCGTTCGGGTCGGTGACGACGTCCAGCAGGTAGGGCCCGGGGGCGGCGAGGGCCCGCGACAGCGCGGAGCGGACGTCGGCGGGACGTTCCACCCGGGCTGAGTCGATCCCGGCGGCTTCGGCGATCGCGGCGAAGTCGACGGCCTCGTGGTCGGTCTCGTAGGAGGGGAGGCCGTCCACCATCATCTCCAGCCGCACCATGCCGAGCGACGCGTTGTTGAACAGGATGATCTTCACGGGGACGCGGTGGAGCTTCACCGTGAGCAACTCGCCGAGGAGCATCCCGAGGCCGCCGTCGCCGGAGACGGAGATGACCTGGCGGCCGGGAGCCCCGTACTGCGCGCCGATCGCGTGCGGCAGGGCGTTCGCCATCGACCCGTGGACGAACGAGCCCAGCACGCGGCGGCGCCCGTTCGGGGTGATGTAGCGGGCCACCCAGACGTTGCACATGCCGGTGTCGACGGTGAAGATCGCGTCGTCGGCGGCAAGGTCGTCCAGGACGCTCGCGACGTACTCGGGGTGGATCGGCATGTGCCGGTCTATGTCGCGTGTGTAGGCGGAGACGACGCCTTCCAGAGCGCGCGCGTGCCGGTGCAGCATCTCGTCGAGGTAGGCGTGGTCATTCTTCTGCTCGACCTTTTCCAGGACGAGTCGGAGCGTCACCCCAATGTCCCCATGGACGGCCAGGTCCAGCGGGGTACGACGACCCAGCCGGGCGGGGTCGGTGTCCACTTGGATGGTGTTCTTGCCCGGCAGGAAAGGGTCGTACGGGAAGTCGGTACCGAGCAGCAGGACGAGATCGGCCTCTTGCATCGCCTCGTAACAGGCGCCGTAGCCGAGCAAGCCGCTCATGCCGACGTCGAACGGGTTGTCGTACTGGATCCACTCCTTGCCGCGCAGTGCGTGCCCGACCGGTGACAGCACCTCGTGGGCCAGCGCCATCACCTCGCCGTGGGCGTCCCTGACCCCGGAGCCGCAGAACAGCATCACCTTGCGCGCCCGGTTCAGCGCGCCCGCGAGCTGGGCTACCTGGTCGGGCGGCGGGTGCACGACGCCCTTGCGGACGAGCAGGTCGTGGTCGCCGGTGGGCCCGGCGGCGTCCTTGCTGGCGATGTCTCCGGGCAGCGTCACGACCGCGACGCCGCCGAGCCCGACCGCGTGCTGGATCGCGGTGCGCAGGATCCGCGGCATCTGCGCCGGACCGTTGATCATCTCGCAGTAGTGGCTGCACTCGGTGAACAGCCGCTCGGGGTGGGTCTCCTGGAAGTAGCCGGTGCCGATCTGCGTGCTCGGAATCTGCGAGGCCAGCGCGAGCACCGGCGCCCCCGAGCGGTGCGCGTCGTACAGGCCCTGGATCAGATGGGTGTTGCCGGGGCCGCAACTTCCCGCGCACACCGCGAGCCGTCCGGTGGTCTGGGCCTCGGCCGCCGCCGCGAAAGCGCCCGCCTCCTCGTTGCGGACGTGCACCCACTCGATGCCGCCCGCACGGCGGACGGCGTCCACGACCGGGTTGAGGCTGTCGCCCACCACCCCGTAGATCCGGCGGACGCCGACCTGTCGCAGCACCTCGATGAACTGATCGGCGACGGTCGCCATCGTCCCCCCACATCCCGAGATCGTTCCAAGGGGAGATGCCCGATGATCGTCGTGCTGACACCCGGACGATAATCAATCCATGAACCAACCAATTCCGGCCCGACGCTAAGGTGTCGCCCATGGGAGACGGCGGGGCGAGCGGCGGTGAGGAGCTGGATTTCTGGTCGTTCGTCGATCTCGCCGGCGCGCGGCTCTCGGAGGAGTTCGGATTCCCTCACCGCCTCGCCACACGGCTGTTGCTGACCCTCAACCGGGCTTCGGCGATCGTCACCTACGACCTGGAGTCCACGGTGCACCGGCCGCGCGGGCACTCCTGGGCGGCGTTCCGATTGTTGTTCGTCACCTGGCTCGCCGGGCCACTGGAGCCGGGACGGGCCGCAACGCTCGCCGGAATGAGCAGGGCCGCGGTGTCCAATCTGGCCAAGACGCTGGTCGCGGACGGGATGATGGTCCGCACCCGGGGCAAGCGCGACGGCCGCTCGGTGATCCTGTCGCTGACCGAAAAGGGCGGCCGCGCCATGCTGGAGATCTTCGCCGCCCAGAACGAGCGCGAGCGGCAGTGGGCGAGCGTGCTGACCGAGACCGAGCAGGACATCCTCATCATGCTGCTCGACAAGCTCATCGTGGGCCGCGTCCAGTTCGACGTTCGCGAGCGGAGCTGAGACTCTCCCCGGACCCCCCACTTCCCTGAATCCTCGAACCCCCGTAGTGTCGGCCAAAAGTAATACACGCGTTTATCATTTCGGGAGGCGAGGGCCATGGCCCACTACCGCCGGGCCGGCGACGTGCCGCCGAAGCGGCATACCCAGCACAGGGACGGCGCGGAGCGGCTCTATTTCGAGGAGTTGATGGGCGAAGAGGGTTTCTCCTCGGACTCGTCCCTGCTCTATCACCGTGAGATCCCGTCCGCGATCGTCGACTCCCGGCCGTGGGAGATCCCGGAAGCGGTGACCACGCCCAACCATCCGCTCAAGCCCCGCCATCTTAAACTGCACGAGTTGTTCCCCAAGGAGACCTGGGACGAGACGGACGCGGTCACCGGGCGGCGGCTCGTCCTCGGCAACGCCGACGTCCGCCTCTCCTATGTCGTCACCTCCGGCGACTCGCCGCTGTACCGTAACGCGACCGGCGACGAGATCGTCTATGTCGAGTCCGGTGCCGCGACCGTCGAGACGGTCTTCGGGGCTTTGGAGGCGAAGGAGGGCGACTATGTCGTCGTCCCGACGTCCACGACCCATCGCTGGCTGCCCACCGGCGGCGAGCCGCTCCGCGCGTACGTCGTCGAGGCGACCGGCCATATCGCGCCGCCCAAGCGGTATCTGTCGCGTTTCGGGCAGTTTCTAGAGAACGCCCCCTACTGCGAGCGCGACCTGCGCGGCCCCGGGAACCCCCTCCAGATGGAGGGCTCCGACGTGGACGTGCTGGTCAAGCATCGCGGCCCCGGCGGCGTCACCGGGACCCGGCTCACCTACGCGCGGCACCCGTTCGACGTCGTCGGCTGGGACGGCTGCCTGTACCCCTACGCCTTCAGCGTGCACGACTTCGAGCCGATCACCGGCCGCGTCCACCAGCCGCCGCCGGTTCACCAAGTCTTCGAAGGGCACAACTTCGTCGTGTGCAATTTCGTCCCACGCAAGGTGGACTATCACCCGCTGTCCATTCCCGTGCCCTACTACCACTCCAACGTGGATTCCGACGAGGTCATGTTCTATTGTGGCGGCGACTACGAGGCCCGCAAGGGCTCGGGGATCGGGCAGGGCTCGGTCTCGGTCCACCCCGGTGGGCTCGCGCACGGCCCGCAGCCCGGCGCGTACGAGCGCAGTATCGGTGCCGAGTTCTTCGACGAGCTGGCCGTCATGGTCGACACCTTCCGCCCGCTGGAGCTGGGGGAAGGCGGTCTGGCCTGCGAGGATCCCGGCTACGCCTGGACGTGGGCGAGGCGGTCGTGAACGAGTTCCCCGCTCTGTTCGCCGGCCTGTGCGATGACGCCTCCGTCTTCCCGCCCGGCCTCGCGCCGCTCGCCGCCGCCGTCCCGGCCCACCACCGGCACCGCCGCGCCGCCTACGGCCCCCTCGTCGGCCCGTTCGTGCTGCCCGCGACCGCGCTGGACGCCCTCGGCCCGCTGCTGACCGAGAAGATGGACCTGGCGGTGACCGCTCCCGGCGGACCCGCCCAGGTCGCCGACGCGCTCATCGCCGCCGCCGGGCTGCCGGTCGACCTGCGCTGGCTGGAGGTCGCCGTCCCCGCCGGGATGGCCCCCACCGACTTCTTCCGCGCCCTGGACCGCGCCCGCGCGGGACGCGAGGAGGTCCCCGTCTACGTCGAGGTGCCGCGGGACGAGCGCCACCGCGCGATCATCAATACGCTCGCCGCGACCGGCCACCGCGCGAAGTTCCGCACCGGCGGTGTCACGGCCGACCTCCACCCGTCCGTGGCCGAGCTGGCAGCCGCGATCAAGGCCACCGTGGTGGCGGGGGTCCCGTTCAAGGCGACCGCCGGGCTGCACAACCCCGTCCGGCACACCGCCCGGGAGACGGGCTTCGACCAGCACGGTTACCTGAACCTCATCCTGGCCACCGAGGCGGCGTTGGACGGCCGCCCGGCCCGCGACCTGGCCGGGATCCTCGACCACCGCGACGCCCTGTTCGCCGCGGCGTGCATCTCCGAGCTGGCCGACCGGGCAGAAGAGATCCGCGCGGCGTTCCTGTCCTTCGGGACGTGCAGTATCAGCGAGCCTTTGGGCGATCTCGTGGGCCTGGGATTGCTCTCGCACGAGTTCTTCGAGGAAGGCGTATAACCCGTATGACACGTATAGCTATCCCCGAAGGTTCCCCCTTCGGGTTGTCCAACCTGCCTTACGGCGTCTTCTCCACCCCGGGCACGGCGCCGCGCGTCGGCGTCCGGGTCGCCAACACCGTGGTCGACCTGGCCGCGGCGCTCGGCGAGGACGTCTTCGCGCGCCCGAGCCTGAACGCGTTCATGGCACAGGGCCGCGAACGCTGGGTGGAGGTGCGCGACCGGCTCATCGCCCTGCTCGCGGGCGACGTGCCGGGGTCGGCCGTCCATCCGGTCGGGACGGTACGGATGCACCTGCCCATCGAGGTCGCCGACTACGTCGACTTCTACGCCTCCGAGCACCACGCGTCCAACATCGGCCGCCTGTTCCGCCCGGACTCCGAACCGCTCATGCCGAACTGGAAGCACCTGCCCGTCGGCTACCACGGGCGCGCCGGGACGGTCGTCGTGTCCGGGACGGACATCGTCCGGCCGAGCGGGCAGCGCAAGGCACCGTCCGATACCGTCCCGTCCTACGGGCCGAGCCGGCGCCTGGACATCGAGGCCGAGGTCGGCTTCATCGTCGGGGCCGGCTCGCGCATGGGCACCGCGGTGGGCGTCGACGACTTCTCCGAACACGTCTTCGGCGCCGTGCTGCTCAACGACTGGTCAGCACGCGACATCCAGGCATGGGAGTACGTCCCGCTCGGGCCGTTCCTAGGCAAGAGCTTCGCGACGTCCATCTCCCCTTGGGTCGTCCCACTGCTCGCCTTGGAATCCGCCCGCGTCGCCACTCCACCCCAGGATCCGGAGCCGCTCCCCTATCTGCGGGAGAAGAACCCATGGGGCCTGGACCTCGACCTGGTCGTCGAGTGGAACGGCCAGGTCGTCTCCCGTCCGCCGTACCGGGAGATGTACTGGTCACCCGCGCAGATGCTCGCGCACATGACGGTGAACGGCGCGTCCACCCGTACCGGGGACCTGTTCGGCTCCGGGACGGTATCGGGCGGGGAGAAGGGCCAGCGGGGCGCGTTCATCGAGCTGACCTGGGGCGGCAAGGAGCCTGTCGAGGTCAACGGCGAGTCTCGCACGTTTCTGGAGGACGGTGACGAGGTGACCATCTCCGCCACCGCACCCGGCTCGTCCGGCACCCGGATCGGTTTCGGCGAGGTTCACGCCCGCATCCTCCCCGCGATCTGAGCATTCCCCGCCTGGATGCCATGGATGTTGCGCGTTCACCGCGCCACAACGGTGAGGCAGCGGGGTTGACAGTCGGTAGCGTTCGGCGCGGCGGCTGGTCTGGGCGACGAAGGTCTAGGCGGTCGCGGTGAGCAGGACGACCGAGAGGGCGGCGCCTGCGAGGCCCGCCGCCTGTGCAGCCGACAGCCGTTCGCGTAGCGCGGTGACGCCGAGCAGGACCGGGACGACGGGGTACAGCGACGACAGGACGACCACGATGATGATGAGCTGCTCACGGGTGGCCAGCAGGTAGCAGACCAGTGCCAGCGCCGCGAGGCTCCCGGTCGCCTGCCGGCCCCCGCGACCAGCCCGTTGAGGAGCGCCGCGCGGGCCCTGCCCTGCTCGTCCGAACGCGACCGGGACACCAGCCACAGCGCGGGCAGCACCACCGCGATGCCGGTCCATGCGAGCGCCGAGGGGCGATCGCCGAGCAGCAGGACACCGGCGACGACCGGCAGCGCGACGCCGCCGACCGCGCTGACCGGGACGACCACGCTCATGTCGCCGTGGCTCGCCGACGCCAGGGCCAGCAGGACGCCGGTCACACCGTCCACGCATCGCGTTCGGCCTGGCCGACGGGGCATACCGCGTCGTCGGTGCAGCATCGCCGGTCGCACATCCGGCACAGGGCGACGCCCCCACTCCGAGGGGAATGGGGGCGAGGCCCGGCGAGGAGGTTCGCTCATGAACAGAAGGCGGTGTCGGCCGCCTTCTTGAGGTCCGTCTGGAAGCGCTTGTCGTTCTCCACACCGGACTCGTTGTAGGTGATGACGGCTTGGCGGCGACCGTCCGCGCTGGTGTAGGTCCACGTCCGGTAGCCGGGGAAGCCGCCGTCGTGGCCCCACGCGTCCCCGCACGAGAACCTGATCCGGGCGACGCCGAGGCCGTAGTCCTCCTCGACCCACTCGTCCACCACCGGACGGACGGTCGTGAGCTCGCGCATCTCCCGCGCGGGCAGGAGCCGCCCGGTGAACAGCGCCCGGTGGAAGCGCGCCAGGTCGTCGACCCTGGAGATGATGCCGCCGGACCCGCGAGCGCTGGACGGGCTGATCGCCGTGCTCACGTCCCCATGGCCGCCGAAGTATCCATGGACGTAGGGGCCGGGGAACGCGCGGCTCGTCGTCGGGAAGGACGTGTGCCGCAGCCGCAACGGGACGAAGATCCGGTCCTTGAGTTCGGCGCCGAGCGTCCGTCCCGTCACCTTCTCGACGAGCATGTCGGCGAGGATGTAGTTGGTGTTGGAGTAGTTCCAGCCGTGACCGGGTTCGTACTTCGGCGCTGTCTCCATGGCGATGGCGACCAGCTCGGCCTTGGCCCAGGTGCGCTCGGGATCCTGCATGACGCGCGGGTCGAGCGTGTAGTCGTGCAGCCCTGTCTGCTGCGCGAGCAACTGCCGGATGGTGATCTTCGAGCCGTCGTTGTCGTTGCCCCGCACGACCCTGGGCAGCCACTTCTCCACCGTGTCGTCGAGCGACAGGCGCCGTTCGCCGGCGAGTTGGAGCACGACTGTCGAGGTGAACGACTTGGTGACGCTGGCGGCGCGGAAGAGCAGCCGGTGGTCCATCGGGCGGCCCGTCGCCTTGTCGGACACGCCGGACGTCACGTGCGCGACGTGCCCGCCCCGGCGGGTCATGACGATCGTGCCCGGCACCCCGTCCGCGACGAGCTGGTCCGCCGCCTTCTGGACGGCCCCGCGGTGTGACGGGGCGTTCGCCGGGGCCGCGGCGTTCGTGGGGACCGCGGCGTTCGCGGGGGGCGCGACGGCGGTGAGGACGAGCGCCGCGCCGGCGGCGGCGATGGCGACGGCGGACAGGGCCGGGATGCGCGACATGGGGTTCTCCTCGACGGCTCGCGACGTTGGCGTGATCAACACTCGCGGAGCGTCACGCCGGCGGCACTGGGCCCAGGCCCCGAGCATCGGGTGTACCTGGCAACACCCCGAATCGCGCCGGGTCAGGCGAGGCGGGAGAAGCGGCGGGCCGCCCAGATCAGGCCGCCGGCCGTGAGCGCGGCCAGCAGGCCGCATTCGAACAGGACGGGCGGATGCCACGGCCCCAGGCTCAGCGGCCGGAACAGCTGGGACGGGGTTCCCGGCGCATAGGCCGTGACGGTGCGGCGCATCATGTCCACCGCGTAGGTGAGCGGGTTGGCCAGCGCAGGCACCGCCATCCACGGGGGCATCGCGCTGAGCGGGAAGAACGAGCCGGACAGGAACACCAGCGGCGCCATGATGACCGTGAGTACCGTACCGAAGGTCTGTGGACGGCTGATGAGGGTGGACAGCAGCACGCTCAGGATGGTCATGGTCAGCGAGACCAGCACCAGTTCGCCCAGCAGCAGCAGGACCAGGACGCCGTCGAGGGGGGCGCCGACCAGCCCGGCGGTGGTGAGCAGGATGCCGCCCTGGCAGGTGGCCAACGTCGTCCCGCCCAGGCACTTCCCGACCAGCAGCGAGCTGCGGCTCACAGGCCCGGCGAGCATTTCGCGCAGGAAGCCGCCCTGCCGGTCCCACATGATCGAGCTCCCGGCGGCGAGTGCGGGTCCCTGCGCGGCCGCCACCAACGCCCCCGAGAAGAGAAAGAGCTGGTAGGCGTCCCCGCTCGGGCCGGGCATCAGGTTCGCCAGGCCGACGCCGAGGATGAACAGGAACATCAGCGGCTGGATCAGGGAGATGACGGCTCCGAGACGGTCCCGCCTGAAATGGAGCATCTCGCGCCGCCACACCATGCCCATGGCGCGCAGTTCCGCCCGCAGCCCGCCCCTGCCGGGTTCGGACTCCGCCGCCACTCGCACCGCCCGGGACGCGGCGTCCGGCGCGTCCGGCGCGCTGGGCGGTTCTAACGGGGCGTCGTCGCGGATCCGGTGCCCGGTGTGGTGCAGGAAGACGTCGTCCAGGGTGGGGGAGGTGACCCGCGCCTCGTACACGGGGACGTCGAGCTCGGTGAGGAGCCGAGGCAGCACCCGTGCCCCGTCGGGGACCTGGAAGTACAGCCCCCGGCCGCCGCGGGTCACGTCCAGGCCGAGTCGTTCGCCGATCAGCAGTGCCGCCGCCGCGTCGTCGCCGGTGCGCAGGTCGACCCGGTCGGCGCCCAGCACCGATTTCAGCTCGGCGGGGCTGCCCTGCGCGACGACGCGGCCCGCGTCGATGATCGCGATGCGGTCGCACTGCTCGGCCTCTTCGAGGTAGTGCGTGGTCAGGAAGAGGGTGACCGCCTCGTTCTCGCAGACATGCCGCAGGTGGCGCCAGACCTGGGCGCGCGCGTTCGGGTCCAGCCCGATCGTCGGCTCGTCCAGGAACAGGATCTGCGGGCGGTGCAGCAGCGCCCGGGCGATCTCCAGGCGGCGGCGCATGCCGCCGGAGAAGGTGTGAACCACCTGATCGCGGCAGTCGGTCAGCCCGACCAGCGCGAGCGTCTCCTCGATGCGCGCCGGGACCCGCTCCGCCGGGACGTTGTACAGGTCGGCGTGGAAGCGCAGGTTCTCCGCCGCGGTCAGCTGGCCGTCCAGGGTGGTCTCCTGGAAGATCAATCCGATCCGGCGGCGCGCCGCCGCGGCGTCCGTCCGCGTGTCATGGCCGGCGATCTCGATCCGGCCGGACGTGGGCACCGCCAGCGTGCACAGCATCGCGATCGTGGTGGTCTTGCCCGCCCCGTTGGGCCCGAGGAACCCGAAGCTCTCACCGGGGGCGATCGTCAGGTCGAGCCCGTCCACCGCGTCGACGCCGGGGTACCGCTTGCGCAGGCCGGTCGCCCTGATCGCGGGCGTCGCCACGGCGGGTTCGGCCGGCTCGGTGGCGGCGTCCGGCTGGACGCTCACGACCGGACCGCGATGTCGTCGAACCAGGTGTCGGGGACGTTGCAGCCGAAGCTCCACCGGTGCCGGCGCGTCGGGTTGACGATGCAGTGCCAGAACAGCCGGTCCGGGTCCTGTTCGACTTTGAAGAACCGCGCCAGCCTGGGCCGTTCCGGCAGCGTGATCAGCTCGCGGGTCTCGGGGTGCTGGTAGCGGAAGAAGGAGGTGTGCTCGGGGTCGGCGAAGTCCTCGTCGAAGTCGATCAGGTACATCCGCCAGCCCGGCTGCTCCTCGTTGGTGTGCCACAACCGGTAGCTCGACGGCGGGTACCACATGCTCCCGGACAGCCTGACCTCGCCGCTGAACACCTTCTCCAGCGCGCCGACCAGCCGGGTCTTGGCCGCGTAGTAGGTGTCGTAGCCGGCGTGCTCGACGTGGTCGTCGAGGTTGACGAGGTGGAAGTCGGGCCTGTGCGGCGGGTCGGCCCGGGTGCCCAGCCCAGCGCGCCACCGGCGGTGCTCGGTGCTGTCCGGGACCATCGAGGTGGAGCGCAGGTCCTCCACGCGGAACCCCTCGTCGAAACGCGCCAGGTCGACCGTGGGCGGCTTGATCTTCAAAGCCGGCAGTTCGTCGATGACCGCGGCGAAACCGGGGATCTGGTCCATGTCGAACTCGTGGTGGTAGAACACGGTCGGCTCGGTCGCGGGCGGTGCTGGCGGCACCGGCGGTGCGGGTGCGGTCGCGGCGAGGTCCGGGGAGGAGGACGCCACCGCCAGGTCCCGGCCGTCGAAGTGGTAGCCGTGCGCCCGGCCGAGGCGGATCATCTCCGCGACCGCGGTCATGGCCTTCAGTTGCTGCCTGACCTGGGCGTCGCTCTGGGTGATCTGCAGGAAGGCCGCGCAGGCCTCAACGGACATGTGTCACATCACTCCTCGGGTTGACGTTGGTGCCGGTGGAGCGTCCAGGAGCAGCACCGAGGGGACCCGCTCAGGATGGGCCAGCCGCAGAAAATGCATTCCGAAGCCGGACAGACCAAGCATCAGCCCGGGGAAGAAGCCGCTGGTGGACGCCAGCGGGGCGTCCTCAAGGTTGCGCCACTGCGCCTGCACCTGGACGTTGGCCTCCAGGCGGAAGGCCGGCTCGTCGGCCAGCAGTGCGAACCGCAGGAACAGTTCGGCGTTGCCCGACCGGCCATGGCAGAGCGAGTCGTTCATCAGGCGCGGGAAGTTGCGCATCGTCGCCGTCAGCGCCTGCCTCGCCTCGGTCAGCAGCGCGTCGTCGCCCTTGCCGAGCAGGGCCCAGCTCTGGATGCGGCTCAGCCCGATGCCCGACGCGCCGTTGCACCAGGCGTTGGCGTAGTGGCGGCCCCGCCACAGTGGTCCGCCCGGAAATTCGCGAAGGTCGTACCAGTCCTGTGCGCTCTCGTCGAAGTGGCGGGACTCGTAGGCGAAGGCGCGCCGCCCGGCCGCGACGTACTCGGGCCGGTCGGTGAGCACGCCCAGCATGATCAACACCCAGCCGCCGCCACCCGCACCGTGGGACAGCCCGGTCAGGTTGGCCCCGGCGGCACCGAGGTCGGAGCCCGGCCAGGAGAGGGCGTTGCCGTTGGCCTCCGCGCGGCGCAGCAGATGCTCGGCGCACCGGTGCGCCAGCTCCAGGCCCTGGCCGTCTGCCACCTCGGCGAGGCCGATGAGCACCGGGATGAGGCCGGCCACACCGTGGAAGACGTCCAGGTGCTTGTCGCGGTCGATGCGGTCGGTCAGCTCGTCGCTCAGTTCGAGGGCGCGGTCGAGCAGGGCGCGCTCGCCCCACAGGTGGTGCAGGTGCGTGAGGAGGTAGATCATGCCGCCGAGCCCGGAGAAGGCGCCGATGCGCCTCCGGTCGAACGTGGCGGCGTGCTCCAGCGCCCGCCGCGCGGCCGCGCGGAACTCCGGGCGCGGTTCGAGGGCGTCGAGGTAGGCCAGGAACAGTGCGATGCCGCCCGAGCCGTTGTACAGCTCGCCCTCGATGTCGACCTCTTCGCGTCCGTCGCCGGAAATCATGAAGGACGTCCAGGGGGCCGGTGCGTCCGGCTCACGGAGCATTGCGCACAGCAACTCGCCGAGCCCGGCCGCCCGCTCGACGCAGGTGGCGGCGAAGTCGGGGCTCGTGACGTCGCCGCCGGACAGCCCGGCGGCGATGTACTGGCGCTGCTGGGACCGGTTCTGAGATGACAGGCCCCTGATCCGGGAGGCGGCGTAGGCGAGCGGGCTCATTTCAAGCTCGGCCTGGACGGCGGATCGGTGGTCGTGGACGAGTCCGGTGCCGCCGGCCTCGACGGTGAACAGCGGCACGTCCTGGCGCCACATGGACACCAGTTCCCAGTCGGGGAGGGCCGCGTCCTGGTCCCATTTGCGCGGGAAGGTACGCACGGTGTTGACCAGCAGGTCGACCTCCAGCGGCTCCAGCAGGCACCGGGGGTGCCGGGCCGCCGCCAGCAGCTGCGCGTAGACCTGGGTGCTCCAGTTGATGAAACGGACGCTGGAACCGGTGAACAGCGTGGAGACGCACGTGATCGCCTCGTCAGGCCGCTGCTGGAACCACCGGTAGACCTGGTCGAACCCGGATCCGATGGCATCGGCGAAGTCCTCGGCGTGGGTCAGTTCGTCACCGATGAACACCCGGTTGGCGGCCCCCGGGTCGACGTGCACCCCTTCGCGGTGCGTGACGCGGGACTCGAAGGACTGCCGCCGGTCGACCTGGGGCACCGGCATGGGCATCTCGTAGCCGCCGCCGCCCGTGTAGCCGCTGAGCCGCATCTCGCCCTCCGACGCCGCGCCGCCCCGCGGCCATTCGATCAGGCCGGTCTTGAAGACCGAGTCCATCAGAGTGCCTGATGCACGGGGGTGGCCTTTGGGCAAGGCCCCGAGCACCGTTTCGCAGTCGCAGATGAAGGCGTGGCCGTCGGCGATGAGGACGTTCTCGAAGTGCAGGTCGCCGCCGCCCAGCACATAGAAGATCGCCAGGTAGCCGCCGAGCTCGGAGTAGACGTGCTCGGCCTGCTCCCGGGTGGTGACCCGGTTGCGTCCTGGTGGGATCAGCGCCTCGAAGCCGTAGCCGTCCTTGGGGAGCACGACCCGTTCGGCGTAGCCGAGGACGCCGTCGTCGCGGAGCCGTGCCAGCAGCCCTTGCAGGGCGACCTCGCCCTCCAGACCACGCGGCTTGTAGACCACGCACTCGTGCGCGCCGTCCGCCAGCTCGACCTCGACTATCGCGACGCTGCGGCCCCCGGCATGGTGATCCGAACGGCCGAGCCGGGCGGTGCGCACCGTCGTGACCGGCTGCCCGAAGAGGACCTCGGACAGCTCGGCGGCGTCGTCGCGGAGCCGGGTGATCATCTCGGCGCCGTGCTCGGCGAGGAGCCCGGTGGCGTGGGCGAGGAAGCGGCCGAGGAGGGGGAACTCCAAGTAGAAGCGGTGATAGGCGCCGGCATCGGCGAACGTCTTGTCGAGATAGGCGCGATAGTCCTCGCGGGTCGCGCTCGCCGGATCGATGTCGTGCAGCTGGCAGTGCACCTTCGCGTCGGCCTCCACGGCCCAGGCCAGTGCCAGCTCGAACCGGTCGAGCAGATGGTCCTGGAAGTCGGTCACCAGCCGGGGGGAGACGCGGACCGCAGACGCGCCGTCGTCGATCGCCCGGATCAGCCGGCGGCCGAGGTCGACCAGGAAGGGCTCGCAGGCGATGGCGAGCCGGCCGTAGTAGACGTCGTCGTCGCGCCAGTCCCCCGCCGCGGATTCGCCGTCGGCACGGTCGAAACCGTCCAGCGCGTCCCGATAGGCGGGTAGCCAGTCAACGTGGAGGTCTGTCAGCATCCGGCCCAGTCTGCTGCCGGGCTCGCTGAGGCCGATCTCGTGCTGGCGGTAGGTCCGTAGGAGCTCGCCCAGCGACTGCTCGGTGTGCCGGGTCCGCCCGGGGCGCGGGCTGGTCTCGGCGTTGAACTTGGCGGCCAGCTTGGCGGCCAATTGGTCGATCTTCCAGATGTCGAAGCCCTCCAGCTGCTTCGCGGCGTCGGGCGGGCCCAGGCTGGTCACGATCTGGATTCGTTCCGAGAGGTTGGCGGCTCGGGCCGCGAGGTCCACGGGATAGGTCGGCTTCACGCGGGCGGGCTCCTCGGCTGCGTCCAAAGGGCGGATGATGGGCCGATGGCATCGGCCCATCCGTGCTTCCGCTCGTCCCGGCGCGGGGACCGGGACTCCTCAGCGGGGTTGTCCTAAGCCTTGGTGCTTCCGTCGCAGGCGAAGGTGAATGGACCCGAGCTGCAGGTCGACGCGCAGGCGTAGGCGTCGACGGCCGCGATCCCCTCGGTCCAGTAGCTCAGCGATGCGGTGTCCTGCTGCTCGACCGCGGCCGGGACGGTGGCGGCAGACACGCCGTAGCGGCCCGCTCCGGCGAGCAGTTCGGTGCGGAAGTCCGCATCGGCGGCGGCGTGGCGAAGAATGGTGCTCGGTGACATTTTTCCTCCTGGTGAGATGTTCTTAATCGACTGTCTGGGGAGCCAGTCTGATGCCGAGCTGCTGCTCGGCCTTCTGAAGTTCTTCGACGGCGATGTCCATTTTCTGCTTGTCGGTCTGCCAGTCGATCAACTCTCTTTCCTTGGCGGATATGTCGGTTCGGGTCCAGTAGTGTTCGAGCCAGGTCTTGGTGGCCTGAGGATGAAGGTCGCGTATCGGCCCGATATCGGCCGGAAATTCCTCGTTGCGAATGTCGAGCGCGAGCTTGAGCATCTCGCGCATTTTCCCGTCCGGTGGCAGTATCGAACACAGGATCATCAGGCTCTGGATCTGGCGAACGGTCTCGATGCCCTTGTGCTTCGTCAGATCGCTGAGCGGCTTGGGGCCGGTTCTCATGGCTCGTCCTCCTTGTGTTTGTCGTGGTCGGCCGGCTCGTTCTCGTCCGTCGGAGTCGAAGACCGGTTGTGCGACAGCCGGGATGAACATGTCGAGGACAATGCGTGAGCGATCCTATACTCTGAGTGACTTTAGCGGGCGGCTTTGGGTGGGGTCAATGACTCGACGACAAAGCGAACTGATTCCTCGATACCGGCTAATACGTGGATAAGTCGTTGACCGGGAAGCCTTTTGTGGCCTGATTTGTACCGACGGTGCATGCACAAACGCCCGGCTTCTGTTCCGAAACGGGCAGCGTTTCACGGCGGCATGGAGACCCATGCCGCCTCACCGGCCGGCGACCGCCCCCGCCCCGCCCAGCACGGGGGCCTGTCCTCAGGACGCCGTGCCGAGCCACTCCTCGAACGTCGGACCGGCGAGGACGGTGCCCGTTCCGGGCAATAGGGCACCGCCCTTGACCAGGTCACGGTCCGGGTCGGCCGGGTCCTCCACACCTTCGACACGCGCCGGGTCCCCGCGCCGGGCGGCGAGCCGCGCGGCCATGTCGTCGAGCCGCTCCTCCCGCGGCCCGGCGATCTCCGAGATCGGCGCGGCGCCGGCTCGGCTCGGCTCGGCGGCGAGATCGGCGAGGGCCAGGGCGACCGCCTCGGCCGCCACCGGCTGGACGCGCATCCGCGGGACGTAGCTCACCTCGCCCTGCCTGCCCCACTGGAGGGTCTGCGCGGCGAACTCGTGGAACTGCGCCGCCCGGAGCACATGCACCGGGAGCGGGCCCGCCAGCACGGCCCGCTCCTGGGCGGCCTTGGCCGCCATGTATCCGGCGGTGAACCGGTCGACGCCCAGGATGGACAGCACCACCAACCGCCCGACACCGGCCCGCTCGCCGGCCTCATGCAGGTTCCGTGCCACGGCGGTGAAGAACTCCGTGGCCTCGCTCTGTTCGATCGTCCCCGAGTTGGTCACGTCGACGACGCACTCCACACCCTTCAGGGCCGCGTCCAGGCCGTCCCCGGTGGCGACGTCCACTCCGCCGGAACGCGACAGCGCGACCACGTCATGTCCCCTGGCCCTGAGCACCTCGACGAGACGACGGCCGATCATCCCGGTTGCTCCTGCTACTGCGATCCTCATATCCGGTCTCCTTCCCTCATCAGGAGGACGACACAGGGTCGGGACGTGTGACGGGAAACCTTGACGGGCCCTGGAGCCGGCCTCGGCTGTCAGTAGAGGAAGGGCGGAGTCGGCAGGGGCCCGCCATTGTCGGCGGCGAGGTCGCCGCCGGCCGAGCGGCCCATGAGCCACGCGAGCAGTGATGCTTGACGACCCCGGATCATCGGGGCGTCGTCGTTTATGGATATGTCATACCGGGCGTTGGTGTCGGTGGCGTGCAACCGCATGGCGGGTGAGTCCACGCGCTTGTCCAAGGCCACCGTGACGACATCGAGTTCGTCAGCGACGAAGTCACCGGGCCAATCGTCCGGGGCTGGCCCGACCCGGAGATCGACGTGATGGACGAGTACCTCGCAGAGCCGTGCGTCCGCGATCCGGGCGGCGGGATGTTCTTGCCCGGCCGTCCATTGGACAATGTGCTGCCAGGCGTCGTCGGGCATGCGCGAGTATTCGGTCGCGAATCCGTCGGCGCTGTCGCGAACGTCGCCGACCAGTTCGGCGGCGGTTCGGCCGGCACCCGCTTCGATCTGCGCCGCCCGTGCCGCCAGGCTCGGATACTCCTGCGCGGGCTCGCCCGTCCAAGCCCAGGTCAGCAGCCGAGTGCCGCCGTCGGCGTTGCGGGCCAGATGGCTCAGCACATGTCCTCGCGTCCAGCCCGGCAACAGGGACGGCGCGCGCATGGCCTCGTCGTCGAGACCGCTGGTGGTGGTGATCAGGTACTCGGTCGCGGCGACGATCCGGCGGAGAAGCGCGGGAGGATCAAAGCCTGGTTGAAGCCCTGGGGTCATGCGGTGATTGTCGCGCCGCCCGAGGCGCAGAATCGCTGAGTTCGGTGTTTCGTGACCGCGTGCGTCCGGGCAGAGTGCGATGAGTCCCGCGTTCGTCGGCTGAATCCTCAGGCGTAGAAGTAGAACGCCCGCAAGTCGTCGTCGAAATCGACGTGCAGCCATTCGTATTGAGCGGCCCGGGCTCCGCTGGCAGCTGCGGCGACCAACTCGGGCCGATCCCGGAACGACGAAGTCCGGCACTGACCATGGTATCCAGAATGACTGCGTGGACACCGCCGTCCCACGCGACATTGACTCGACTTGCGATGAACTAGGGCCCGTCCGCCTCTTCAAGTCGTGTGCCGTGCTCAAGGTAGTGGCTGCCGCCGACGAGATGGGCGGTGTGGGCGTGGACGAGTCGGCGGGCCAATCGGGAGATGGTCAGATCGTGGATCTGGGCGATGTCGTGGAAGCGGTAGCCCAGCAGTTCATCCGGGGCGAGGTGGATGGCGTCGAGTTGGCCGTTCGTGAGCGTGCCGCCGTCGAAGAGAAAGAGCACCTTGTCGCCCTCGACGCTGTCGGGGGCCCAGTCGGTGACGAGGAGCCGTCCGATCACCGGGTGGTACCTCGCGCGGGCCGGGCCCGTCCTCATGTGCCAGGGCCGGTGTGCTGGGTCGGCTCGGGGTGGCCGGTCATCCAGCGCAGCAGGCGGAAGGCGCGTTCGCTGACGGTGCCCGGGGCGAAGACGGCGGTCAGCAGGACGGTGAGCAGGAGGGCGAGTTCGGCGCTGGCGAGGATGACGGCGAGGTCGGGGTTGATGAAGGCGACCCCTGAGGGGATGGCCAGGATGGTGGCGGCCAGGCCGAAGGGGGGACGTCGGCTGGGCGTGCCACCGGTGGGCTTGACTTCGGTGGGAGTGGTCATCGTTGCCGTCCCGGTGAGTCGCCGGCGCCGGGGACGCGGCGTTGGAGGGTGGCGATCCAGGCCCAGGTTGTGGCGGCCGGGGCATGGAGGAGGAAGTCGTGCAGCAGTTTCGGGTGCTGGTCGGGCTCGTAGTCGTACCGGGCCTCGGTGAAGTCGTCGCGCCACCGGCGTCCGGAGCCGGGTGGCATGAGCGTCGCGGCGGCCCGGATCGACCAGGGAACGTCCGCGCGGCGGGCGAGATCGTGCTGTTCCGGCCGTGACCTTCCGCGACTGAGGGACGAGCTGAAGAAGCCGGTCACGACATGGCCCAGGACACCGATGAGCAGGGCGAGCACGGCGAGCAGGCCGGTGATGACGCCCATCGCGACAGCCGCGTAGACACTCACGAGGACCAGGACGAGGATGTTGCCGAAGAGGGTCTCGCCGATCCCGTCCGCCACGTCCGTGACGATCAAGAAGGTGCCGAGGGCGATCCAGCCGCCGCTCTGGATCGCGAGGACGATCAGCGCGCCGCTGGCGCGTTCGAAGATCCTGGTCAACCTGCTGAGGAAGCGCGTGGAGAGGAGGGCGGAGGCGAACACGCCGAGGCAGACCGCGCCGCCCGTCATCAGGCCCACCAGGCCCCACTGGCCGACGATGTTGAACTGATCCGAGACCGAGCCGGTGTCGACGCCGTCGAGGTCGGCGGCGTCGATCGCGATGCCGGTGAGAGCGCCCAGCAGGGCGCTGACGTAGCTGACTAAGACGATGGCGCCGAGTCCGTGTCCCGAGTGTCTGAGGATCTTCCGAAGACCGATGTTGGAGAGCGTCATCAGAGGGCCGCACCGCCCTCGGTCAGGCCGCGCAGGGCCGCTCCGCGAGGGCGGCGGGCGCCGGCCAGGGCGGCACTGGCCTGCGCCGCGCCGTTGGCGGTGAGCCGGTAGTACCGGCGGGCGGGCCGCTTCTCCACGTGGGGGTCGATGTCCTCCTTGTGGGACGTGACCCACCCCTCGGTCTCCAGCCGCAGCAGGATCGGGTGGGTGGTGCCGGGCATCAGGCCGGTCAGTTGCGAGAGTTCGCGTCCGTAGAGTTCGCGGGCGGGATCGCGCAGCAGTGCTTGGAGCACCAGCTGAGTCTGCAATGTCATCCGAAGTGCCACGCTTTAACTCTAACTAGGGTCGGGCTCCTCGTCCATATCTGAACTCTAACTAGGTGTGGCGTGGCCGGGCCCGGACCGAGCCGTGACTTGTGGATCATGCTTGCGGAACCCGACGCGGGTCGATCGCCCAGGTCCTAGGCTCGCGGGATGGAGGCCTTCAGTGACGCTTTGCTCGATCTGTGCGGTCCGTCCCTGGGCTGGATCACCGAACAGTTCGAGGTCTTCTATTCCGTCCTGCCTGACGGCGCCATCCGGCACGACGCGGCCACCGGCCTCGCCTGGATCGGCGACATGGAGCTGCGCGCCGACCTGGTAGGGACCTATGCCGAGGACGCCACCTTCCAATGGGCCTGGGCCAAGCAGGGCCTCGCCGGAAGCCCGGCGATCGCCGGTTCGCTTCGGCTGAGGGAGATCGGCGAGCGGAACTCCGTTCCAGAGCTGACCCACGCGATAGTCGATCTCGGCCACTTCACGGACCCCCGGCTGGCCGCACAACACCTGGGCCTTGTCGCCGCGGCGCTGCTGGGCGCGCGGGGGGAGCTGCACTATTCACATGGCGGTAGAGCGCTGACCTTCCTGGCCACCGATGACCCTGGCCTTCCCATCGCCGGGCCCGATCCCGCCAGAGTCGCACGGGCGTTGCAGACCGGCGCTGAAATGCTGCCCGGAGCCCGCGCGGCGGAGATGGTGAATGAGTACGCCGCGCACCACAGGCTTGAGGCGCGCTCGGTCGCGGCCGGCCTGGAGCTGGATCTACCTGATGATCATCAGGTTCTCGCGCGGATCGACGGTGGCCGGTTGACCGCGGTGACCGTCACCGGCCCGGACGGGCCAGTCGCACCCGCGCCCGGGCACCGTCCGCCCATCGCCGACGACCCGGCCGCCCTGTTCCTGCCCGCCGGCCTGTTCGCCGCGCTCGCCCGCAGCGTCGCCTCGGCTCTGGACCGCGGCTCGGTGGCCCTCGGCGACCACCTGGCCGAACTGGGCTGGGAACCGGGCGTCCCGCCGGTCTGGGACGCCGGCGTCGCCCGCTACGGCGATCTCCTCGACGCCCAGGCGCGCGAGATCGGCGTCTACCTTCCCGGCCCCGGTACCTGGGAATGGAGCGACGACGACTGGGACGGGGTGACGCGCCTGCGCTCGGTGGTGCGCGAGCACGGCACGGAATACCTGGGCGCCGAGCGGGTCGTCCTGCCCGAGAGTGAGGTTCAGGCTCGGTGAACCACGCGACTCACGGCCTCTTGGGCGCCCTCGCCTGACTCTTCTTACCGTGCGGCTAGAACCGCTCGGTAAGGAAGGTCAGGACGACATCGGCCATGAAACGCGGCGAGAGTCAGGGCGGCGCTCACGTTCTCCTGGTCCATGGTGTCGCTTCCTTGCCACCTCATCTCGAACCTCCCACAGGCGTGGAAGGCGGGTTCTCAACATGCAGACGATCGGGCAAGGCGGAACTCATCGCTCGTGCGGGCGGAATCCGCAGCCCCTGCTGTTCGGTCAGCGGAGGCCGAGGGCGATGCTTGAGAAGCGTCTGCCGAGACTTCGCGAGCCCGTTCTTGCTGGTAGGAAGGGCATCGCACCCGTTGAAGGTGATCCACACGGCGGGGCCGGGGGACCGCCCGCCAGGGTGACCCGGTCGGGCCCCGGGCTCCGCTGACTGCGATCTTGAAGAGTGTGCCGGGGACTCAGTGGGTCGCGTTCTACTGCCAGGTCGCGGTGTCGGGGTCGATGTCGTGGGCACGCGCGCTGGCGTCGATGATTCGACGGACCCACGTGGCAAGGCCGGCGCGGATGCCGTCGTAGTGGGCAGCGAATTCCGGATCGGCTTCATACATGCGGCCGAGACAGACCTGCATCTGCCTGGTGAGGGGAAAATGCGAGGCAAGCACTTCACGATGCCGCTCGACGAGGTGATTCGCTTCTGCGCTACCGGGTGTGACGCCGGCGTCCATCGCCTTCCTGAGGGCGCGGTCAAGGTCGGCGATGGCGTCGGTGATGGCCCGCCATTCTTCTGGGCCGCGAAAGGCTGAGCGTTCGGCGTACCGCAGCCATCGCGTCGTGTCTCCGTAGCGCTGACGGGCTTGGACGGGCCAGTCCCGGTTCCATTGGGGGCCGAAGATCATGGCCTGCTGCTCACTGGTCAGCAGCAGGCCCTTCTCGTGGGCGTCGATCATCCGATCCAGTCCTGCGCTGAGCTGCTGGAGGCGGTCGATCCGTTCAGCGACCTGGGTGCGCTGCGCGCGCAACGCGCCGGGCACGTCTATGGTCGGGTCGTTCAAGATGGCGCGAATCCCGTCCAGGCCGAGACCGATCTCGCGGTAGATGACGATGCGGTGGAGGCGTTCCAGATCATCAGCGGTGTAGAACCGGTATCCGGCAGCCGTGCGCAGTGACGGCCGTGCCAATCCGATCTCGTCCCAGTGGTGGAGTGCGCGGACGGTCACGCCCAGTCGTGTCGAGACCTGACCGACGGTCAGGCCTGCGGCACCGGCCGTGTCAGGCGTGTTCCCTGTCGTCGCCGCGACCGGCGCCCGGTGGGGTGATCCCGCTGGCTCCAAGGTCCCGCGCCTCCTGACTGGCCGGCTCGATGGGCTTCCCCGCGGTGAAGACGATCCGTGCGTTCTCGGGGGTGATCACCGTGACATCGCGGGTGTTCCAAGGAGTATCCCGTGGGCCATCGACCGAGTTCGGGCGCAGCGCACGAGCGGCACCGGCGAGGGAATCGACCTGGCTGAGCACGCACGCGAAACTGAAGCTCATCGCTGGTGTCTGCTCCGGAACGCTGTCCGCCGGGACGAGAAGCACGTCCTGGAACGCCCATCGGCGCAGGTGCACGAGCCGGCCGGGGATGCTGAACAGCTCGAAGAACCCGAGTCCACGACTCCAGAAGTCCACCGACGCCGCCAGATCGTTCGTGGGGATCGTCACGAACGCGGGCATTCCATAGATGCCGCGGAACGGCTCCGGCGGAACCGCATCCGGGCCAGGAACGGGCACGGGACTCATCTCAGACGCGTTGTAGTAGTCATTCATGCACCCCACTCTCTGACCTCACGCAACGTGAGGGTCAAGCCGAATAAGCGAACGGGGAGCGCCCCGGGCTCGGCTCCAGCCGAAACGAGGTGCTGCGCCGGATTAAGTGCGACATTCCGCTACGCCGTCCGAGGAGCACCGGGTTCTCCTTCACCGTGATGGCCGGGGTCCAGCGGAGATGCATCCGCGGCGCGACAGTGCTCAGGCTCGATCTCCGCCAAGCGGTCACGGCCGGGTCGGCTATCTGGACTGATCCCGGTGGAGGGATAGTGAACGGGCCGGGCACTGGGATGCCCGGCCCGTTCACCTCGCCGCTCCGCGACCCGCGACCGCGGTACGGGTATCTGCGGGAGCGGTGGCGATCACTGGATAGTGCCGCCGAGGTTGAACCACTCGGACCAGCCGTCGTTCGACCGCCAGCGGAGCTGCTCCAGGTTGTTGTTCCGGCCGCGGACGAACACGTGCAACTCGTCCCCGGTGGAACGCCAGGCCGCGCCCGGGCTGGAAGTGAGGCCGCCGCCGAGGTTGACCCAGTCGGTCCAGCCTCCGTTGGCCATCCAGTACTTCTGGTAGAGGTTGGTGTTTCCGCCGCGGACGAGGATGTCGAGCCGGTCGGCGCCGTGCCAGGTGGCGCTCGGTGCAGACGTGAGGCCGCCGCCGAGGTTGAACCACTCGGACCAGCCGCCGCTCGATCGCCAGCGGAGCTGCTCCAGGTTGTTGGTCAGGCCCTGGCCGAACACGTGCAGTTCATTGACGTTGGGACGCCAGGCCGCGCCCGGCCCTGAGGAGAGTCCGCCGCCGAGGTTGACCCAGTCGGACCAGCCTCCGCCGGCGGTCCAGTACTTCTGGTGGAGGTTGTTGTTTCCCCCGCGGGCGAAGACGTCGAGCCGGTCGGCGCCGTGCCAGGTGGCGCTTGGACCGGACGTGAGGCCGCCGCCGAGGTTGAACCACTCGGACCAGCCGCCGCTCGATCGCCAGCGGAGCTGGTGGAGGTTGTTGTTCGCGCCGCGGACGAATACGTGCAGTTCGTTGTCGCCCGGTCGCCATACCGCCGTGACCTGGCCTGAGGTGAGGGCGCCGCCGAGGTTGACCCAGCCGGACCAGCCTCCGTTCGACGTCCAGTACTTCTGGTACAGGTTGTTGTTCGCGCCGCGGACGAACACGTCCAGCCGATTCCCGCCGTGTTGCCACGTGACGCCGGGAGCGATGTCCTCGTCGGCAAGCCGGTACGAGCCGGTCGGTGCGGCGCCGGCCGTCGGGAGCGTCCCCGCCTGGGCGGAGGTCACGAATTGTGTGGACAGGGCAAGGATTACGGTTGTGCAGAACGCGACCAGCTGACGAATCGGCATGGATTGTCGGATCCTCACACGTCCCCCTTGGGAGCGAATGGTGGTGAGTGAGATCCACATCAACGGGACTTGCGCAAGAAGCCGCACATTCTTGATGCGGGTCTTCCGGATGCCAGTGATTGGACCACCTCCCGGGGACGGAGGATAGAAAGATAGCGATACTGACCTAAAGCGGTCAGATCGATACTATGAGCCCCTTGTTGCTCTAGAAGGGGATCAATCGCCCACATGGATCTCGAACCAGGCCACCTGGAGAAACGGGAGCTGGAATGGAGGGTGGCTGCACCGCGTTGGTGGGCTTGCGCACGTCCTTACGGTGCGCGTTGTCCCGTGCGGGATCGTCAGTCGGTCCGGGGGCGCAGGCTCCGCGCCAGGGCGGGGATCATCACCGCCGCGGGGACGAGATGGAGCCCGAGGAGGGCGGTGATGGTGGTGGCGTTCGCACCGGAGAGAAGGGGCGGGATCAACGAGATCGCGGTCAGCGGCACTGCCGTCCACACGAATCGCGTGGCGGGGCGCGCGCTCCAGCGAAGAAGAGCGGCGGCGATCACGATGCCCGCGATAGAGAAGAAACCGGTCACCACGGCGAACCCGGATAGCGGGATCGACTCACCACCATCGGGGATCTCGAAGTCGACGCCGACGGCCTGGGCAAGCGTGGCGGCGAGGGTGGTGGCCGCCATCGCTGCGATCGTGGCGACGAACCCGGTGCCGGCGAGCCCGCGGAGTCGGTGGGTGTGGCCGGTCCGGCCCGATGCCGGGCCGGCGACGACCCCGGTGTCATTCATGCTGTTCATGTCGTCCTCCATCATGCGTTGACTGGCGTGGGGGTGTGTCGCCTGGCGTGTGACGGTCCTGGCCCTGGGGGTGACGATGCGCACCCTCGCCGTACGACGGTCGGGGTTGCGCAGGGCGCGGACGCCGGTGCCGCGGAGCCAGAACCCGGCGTCGCGTTCGAGAACCGGCCCGGGCTCGCCGTCGCGCAACTCCAGCTGCACCCGCCCGTGGGTGACGACGCCGAACGCGTCACACCACTCGGCAGCGACCACCGCGACACGCGCGCCACCGCGTAGCGCGAGCGTCCGCATCGGACTACTCCGTGCCGTCGGCCGGCAGGCTCTCCGGCAGCCCGAGCCGCGGGAACTGGTCGTCGTGGAAGGTGATGATCTCGGTGATCGCCCCGTCGGTGACGCGCAGGACGTCGATCGTCAGCGGCAGGTAGGCGCTCTCCTGCCAGAGGTAGAAGGCGACGGCGGGCTGCCGGTTCACGGCGGTGAGCACGGCGCGCATGTGCTTCATGTCCTCCATGCCGCTCTCGACCCAGCCGTTCACCACCGTGTCGCGGCCGACGTGCAGGCCCGGCGTGGGCGGCATCGAGAAGCGGACGTCGTCCCGCAGCAGTGCGGCGAGGCCGTCGATGTCCGTGGCCACGCTGGCTTCGGTGTAGCGGCGCACCAGCTCGCGCGTTCCGGCGTCCTCCTCGCCGCCGGTCCAGTCCTGCCGCTCGGCGGGCAGGTGTTCCCGCATTCCGGCGCGGGCCCGCTGTAGCGCGCTGTTCACGGAGTTGACCGAGTCCCCGAGAAGCTCCGCGACGTCCTTGGCCGGCCAGCCGAGCACATCCCGCAGGATCAGCACGGCCCGCGGGCGCGGCGCGAGGTGCTGGACCGCGACCAGGTACGCCAGCTCGATCGTCTCCCGCGCGACGGCGACCGTCTCCGGCTCGTCCGCGTCGCCCGCGGGCAGCTCGTCGAGCAGCCGGTCCGGGTAGGGCTGGAGCCACAGCACCTCGCCGCCGGTCGCGGGCTCGGGGCGGCGCTTGGCGAGCAGGTCCAGGCAGGCGTTGGTGGCGATCCGGTACAGCCAGGCCCGGAACGTCGATCGCCCCACGAAGGTCTCCCGGCGCCGCCAGGCACGCAGGAACGTCTCCTGCACGGTGTCCTCGGCGTCCTCGAACGATCCGAGCATCCGGTAGCAGTGCACGTGCAGCTCCCGCCGGTGCCGCTCCGCCAGCCCCGAGAACGCCGGCTCATCGACCTCGCTCAGACTGCTCACGCCCAGCTCCTCCAGCTGCGTGTCCGCACCCATCACGTCGTCCTTCCGTCTCTGGTGTCCGTCGTAGTTATGACGGGTGCGGGCGGGATAACTCATCACTCGGGCCGGTCGGCGTGGCTGAGTTCCGGGCGTGGGCCTCGACGCCATGGGAGGTGGTGCTGTCCCCGCCACCCTGCGAGACCGCCACCCCCCTGCGTCACGGCCCTTGTTTTGATCTATCGAAGCTCGATAGATTGATATCGTAAGTCGATAGAGGGGTGAGTCATGGGAAAGCTGGCGGTGCGCGCGCTGCGCGCCGTGCTCGCGATGGTGCTCACCGGCACCGTGTTCGTCCAGGCATTGATGGTGTGGGCGCTGGCCACCGACCCCGAGGACGGGTCGCTCCCGCTGACCCCGCTGCGCGTGGTCACGATCCTGGGCATCGGGACCGTCCAGGTCGCCCTGGTCTGCATATGGCGGCTGGTGACGATGGTGCAAGCCGGAACCGTGTTCTCCCACGCCGCCTTCCGGTACGTGGACGTCATCATCGGCGCGATCGTGGCGGCCGCCCTCGTGTGGTTCACGGTCACCGCCATCAATGCGCCGGACCAGCGCGACGACCCGGGCGTCACCGTCATCATGGCCGGGATCGGCGTGGCCATCCTGGGAGGCGCGCTCCTGGTGTTCGTGCTGCGGATGCTGCTCGCCCAGGCCGTCGCGCGCGACGTCGAAGCGGCGCGGATGCAGGCCGAGCTGGACGAGGTGATCTGATGCCGATCGCCGTCGATATCGACGTGATGCTGGCCAAACGGAAAATGTCGGTGGGCGAACTCGCCGACCGTGTGGGGATCACGCCCGCCAACCTGGCGGTACTCAAGAACGGCCGCGCCAAGGCCGTGCGCTTCACGACCCTCGCCGCGCTCTGCGAGGTGCTCAAGTGCCAGCCGGGCGACCTGCTGCGCTGGGAGACCGAGGACATCGCGGACGGATGACCCACCCCGAGGCGGGCGTGACAACGCCCGGCGCCACCGGCCCGTGACACGGTACGAGGGCCGCCATCGCGGGTGGTTTCGGCCGGTCATGATCCGCCCAGGATGGTACGTAGCGTGCTGATCGACGGCGTGAAGAAGTAGCCGCCGCCTGTTGGGATGACCCAGTCGACAACGGTCGACAGGGTGGCGGTTTTCGCGGCCGTTCCGAAAAGGACACTGGTTCTGCGGCGGTTCTGCCCCGGTTCCCCGTTCTGGCCGATGAACATGTCGTGTCCGCTCGGGCTGCGGGGTGCGGTGGGGCTGCCCATCCATCTGGCGTTCAGGAACTCGAACTGGTCGCTGATCGACGACTGGTAGGACATGAAGAGAAGCCCGCGGTCCATGTCGTGGGTGCCGGGATCATGCTCGACGTACGGTGGCCCGTACGGCAGGCCCCTGCGGAGGATGCGGCGGGAGAACGACGCCCGGCGTCCGCCGAGGTCGTTCGGGGTCGCGCGCGTGTTGACCTTGCGGATGTGGGCGGCCATGGGGCAGATCAGCCCCACCGGGTCGGCCTCGGCCACCGGCCAGCCGTCGTCGCCGTCGCGCGGCGGTGGGCCGCCCTTGCCGGCGAAGCCGAAGTTGTTGTTGGCGAGCCGGTCGACGCCGAGCGCGACGTCGTCCTTGTCCGGCAGCCGGGACACCGGGGCGCCGCTGGTCCAGCGACCCACGATGCGCGCACCCAGCCATTCCGGGGTCACATGCTCGAATCCCTGTTCCTTCGACAGCCTTTCGGCCTGCTCCTGGACGAACGCGCGGAACGCCGGGACGTCCTGCCGCAGCCGCCGGAAGACCAGGTAAGAGCCGTTCCGGCACCATTTCGGGCCAGGCATGTTGATCTGTCCCGGCATCAGCGGGTCGGCGGCCGACCTGGGGTAGCCGAAGACGAATTCGCCCGGCCACACCAGGTACTGGCCGGGCAATCCGAACAGCCACGCGTCGGGAATCGCGTTCGGGTCCACCTGCCGTGGTGTGATGACGGCGTCCGGATCGTCGGCGTAGCGGCCCCGCACGCCCGGCTGCGACACGCCGTCCTGGTAGCCGAAATGCTCGGCGCCGATGTCGTCGAACTTGGCGCCCTCCTCGTCGTAGCAGCAGCGCAGGCCGCTCGCCTCGGCGCTCCGGCGCAGTTCGTCCCGCAGCGCCAGGCACGCCTCGCGCCGGTCGGCGTTGAACACCAGCAGCACGTCGGCCTCGTTGCGCGGCCCGCCGAGCCGCCAGTTCGCCGGGTTGCCCTCGCTGGACGGGTCGGTGGGGTCGCCCAGCAGCGACGACCGGGCCGCCAGGCCGTGTACGAAGCCCTCGTCTTCGAACGCCTCCATGTCCTTCGCGTACGGACCGTCCGCCAGGAGTCTCGTCATCGCCTGGCGGCCGACCGCGATGTTGAACCAGGCGTCGTCGACGTCGTCGGGGATCGCGCCGAGCGTTTCCAGCCTTCTGGCCGCGGTGAATCCGCGGAGGCGCCTGACCTTCACCCGGGTCTCCATCACCTCGCCCAGCGTCGTCACGCGCGGGGCGATCTCCGCGAACCAGCGCCGCGCCGCCGCGGCATCGGTGATGGTGAAGGCCGTGACCGCCATATGGGGCTTGAGGAACCCCGGGACGACGTTGCCCTGGATCTCGTCCGCGTCCAGCACCGGCTCCTGCGGTGGGCCGCCGTGCACCTGAGCCATCAGCGGCTCCTTCCAGTCGTGGGGCCCGCCGGGGCCGTGGCGGCGCCAGCGTGCAGGGACGCCTGCGGGTAGTCGAAAGCGGGCAGCGTGCCGGACGGGCAGGACTTCTGGCCGCGGTAGTACAGGAACGCGGGGTTGGCGGCGACGGCGCACGCGCCGGAGCGGTCGCTGGTGCGCTCGCAGCCGACCGGGTGGTTCGTGAACCGGCCGGGCGCCGACACCTGACCGGTGAGCTTCATGGTGATGCACTCGGCGACCTGGCCGCCGTAGCTGATCGGTACCCCGCCGATCGTGATGTCGCCGACCGTGTACCCCTCCTCCGGGGGCACTTCCAGGATGGCCCGCTCCACCATTCCGGGGACGCCGCGGACGATCCTGAAGAAGTCCGGGTCGACCGGCCCGCCGTCCGGCCCGGCCCATCCGGTCATCTCGATGTGGTCCATGTAGACGCCGACGGGGTTGGCGAGCGTGATCTCGAAACCGAGCGCCGCCAGCTCGTGCACGCTCGCGCCGATCGTCGGATCGCTGGCGCGGTTGAGCCCGCCATAGCCCGCGCACGCGATCAGTGCGTCGGGGTCGACCATCGGTGTGGCGCGGGGGCCCGGGTCGGTCGTGGTCCGCAGCACGGTGGCGTCGGCGCCCAGCACGATCTCCGCGGTCAGCCTGGCGTCCGGCTGGCAGAGATGCATGATCCCGTCGACGGTGTTCCACCGGTTGTAGGGGTTGTAGGTGCCCTTCGCGTAGATCACGCTGCCGTTTCCGCGTTCGTCGACGAGATCCTCGGGGCACAGCAGATCCGCGAGTTCGACCTCCGGGCTGACATGTTCACGGTAAAGCTCGACCAGGAGATCGGGGTCGCCGGGAATGTCGTACTTGGGTTCGCCGAAGATGCTGGGAAGCCGGCCGCCGTGGAGCGCCTGCCAGTATTCCGGCGGCTCGGCCGTGAATGTCACCCGAATGACGCGGCCATCGGCGTCACGTGTCGTCCGCCATTCACAGTACTCGTCCTGGGGGCGATAGTAGAGATGCTTCCATTGCTCGCCGCCGTAGTACGGGCCCTCAGCGTCCACGCGTTCGGAGAGAGGAAGCAGATTCTCGGCGCGTCGGAGCGCCTCGGCCCGTCCCCAGCGGTTCCTCAGTGTTTGTGAAAAGCCCGTCCAGACGATTTCCTGTGAGAGCGGGGGTGCTTGGGGCGGCGTGCTGAGCTGGTTGATGTACTGGCAGGGCTGGCCCGCGAGCCTGGACAGCTCCAGCGCGATGGCCTCGTCGAACCATCCGGAGACCGCGTCACTCCACTTCGTCCGCTGGTTCGGAATCCGATCGAAGTCCGTCATGTAGCCGGGCGGATCGTACATCGTCGATCTCGACGATCCGGGCGCGGTCCTGTGCTGATCCATGCCGGTTGCATCTCCATGCTCCTGGGCGACGTCCCATGCCGTCCGGCGTTGGGATCTCAGCGGGATGCGTCCCCCAGAAACGGCCCGTGAGGCAACGGGCGGGCATGATTTTGCCTCTTGATGGATATGGCCGGGAATTCGCCTGCACCGCGTGGTGAGGACCTATTGCTCGGTGAGGTCGCTGATGGGGTCCGGCTGGCGGCCGCGCGGGCCGTGCGCCACGGCAGGAGCGTGTCGTGCGCCTGGGAGGTCGCCGTACCGGAGGACCTGGAGCGGTCGACGACGGCACGGCACCTTGCTGTCCCGCAGGCCGACGCCTTCTGCGGAGATGCGCCGGAACGCCGGCCGGTCCGCACCCACGACCAATCCGCATCACCGGGAATGGTTGCCGGCACATCCTGGGCCTGTATTCCTCGATGCTCTTCTGTAGTCGGCCCTCATCGGTGGCTGAGCCTTTTCGGAGAACTCTGGAGTGACCTAGAGTGATCGTGACGATTCATTCTGCGCACCGGCTTCCGGATGATTGAGTTCTTCAATCGGGTGAGTGGCGGATAGGATAAGTTGCGGGTTCCATGGATGCGTTTTTGAAGGATGGGCACCCGATCCTCGGCAGCGTGCCGGGGCCCCTCGTCCTCGCGAGTCACGACGGGACGATCTGGGCAGCCGGCGGCGGTTACGGCGAGAGCTCGGTGTTGCGGTTCGAAGCCGAGGGCTGGCGCGCCTGGCCGATCGGCGCCCACGGTCTGCGCCAGGTGCTGCCGCTCGACGGCCAGACCGCCGTCGTCGCGGGTGAATACGGTTTCCTCGCGATCGTCGACCTTTCGATCGTCGACTCTGCGATCGACGATGAGGGTGACGACGACGAGAGCGACGAGGGCGTCAGTGAAATCGAGACGCGGCACAAGGGCTGCTTGTTCGGTCTGACCCGGATCGGCGACCTGATCTGGGTCACTGGAGACGCAGGCTTTGTCGCCACGCTCGATCCGCAGACCCGCGAACTGCGAGCGCAGCCGAAATTCACCCACGAGCGTGTTGCCCGCGCGGTGGCCGCCCCCGGCGGCGAACCGGTGTTTGTCGCCGGCCGCCAGATACTGCGACGCCTGCCTGACGGCACCACGGACCCGATACTCTCCGGACGCGCGCCGCTGACCGACGTCGCCTATTCACCCGAGGGCGGCTTTGCGGTGGCCGGTGACGCGGGCCAGCTCTTCCTGGCCGTCCCTGGCCGGCCGCCTGCTCCTTGCAGCGGCGTTCCCGCGCTCGATCTGGAGTGCCTGAGTTACGATCCGCGGCGCGATGGCTTTCTGGTCGCCGGTGAGGACGGCTACGTCGGAGTGCTCGGCCGCGATGGCGTGTTGCAGCCGTTGTCCGCCGCAGAGCCGCCGTATCGGCTCACCAGCATCCTGCCCTGGGGTGATGGCCACTTGTATGCAGGCTGGATCCAGCAGGGTCCGCCCTACCAGTTCCGTGGCGCGCTGTACTTCGACGGCGACGGTGCCCCGGGCAAGGTATACGAGGCGCCGCGTCAGAACTTCGGCCCGCCGAGGGCACGCACCGTCGGTCGCTCCGGCCGCCCATCGCTCGCGGTCGACGCCTGCGAGGTGATCCCGCTCGACGAGGCCGAACGGCGGATGCCTGAGGTCATCTGGCCGGACCACACGTTCTCGTTCGACGAGGTCCGGTTCTACGATGGCGATGTCCACGTCGCCGACACCGGCGTGCTGTTCGACGATCACAACGACGACTATGGGGTCGCGATCCGCGGTGACCTGATCGTCGACGGGACGCTCGACGCCACCGCGGGCGGTGACGCCTACGGCAGCCTGCTGGCCGTCCAGGGCGACGTGTGGGCTCACGCGGCGATATTCCGCTATGGCATCAACGCTGCGATCAGCGGCACACTCGAGGTCGCGACCGTCGTGATGTGCGACCACGGCGACGACGGAGGCACTCTCGTGGCCGATGTGATCCGCGCCCAAGTGCTTCACTATTCGCTCTATTTCGCCAAGCCCGAGGCCAAGATCGACGCGTTCTGCATCGGCGAGGTCTACGGCGATGTCAGCTTCCCGCCGGAACGCGCTAAGGAGGTATTCGTCGCCGGCGTGCTCGAGGACGGCTACCTTGAGGAGGATGCGGCGGCGAACTGGCTGCGTGAGGGCAAGTCGATCCTGCGCGACGCAAGGTGAGATCGCGCCGATCTCGGGGTTGCGGGTTGATGGTGAGTCGTGGTGCGACGACATGAGTTGACCGATGCGGCGCGGCGGCGGTCGAGCGCCGCATCGACCGTCTAGAGCGATGGCGGGGCATCGCCACCCGGTTCGCCAACTCGCCCGCAGCTACCGGGCGGCGATCGCCCTGGTCGCGGCCATACTCTGGATCAACACATGATCCACCGGACAGGTCCCGACTCGACGCAGTCGCCGCGACCTTCCGATCTTGTGGCTCTGCGCCATGCGGGTGGAGTCGTGGTCACTCCTCAGGGAACCGTCTCCTCCTGCTCACGCGGACGAGGAGGGTCGCGAAGGTGCCCTGCGTACTCCGGCTTGATTTCCGCCATGTGGTCATGGCAGCCGCTTCAGTGTTGTGAGGAGGGTGGCGAAGGTGTGGGGGGTTAGTCTGAGGTGGCCGATGTCCGGTGCTCTGCTGTCTCTGATGGCGATTGAGTGGGGGAGGGCGGCTAGCTCGACGCAGTTGCCGTGACCTTCCGATTTTGTGGACTTGCGCCAATGCCGACGTGGTCATGGTCGCTCCTCAGGGAACCGTCTCGTCCTGCTTCACGCGGGTGAGAAGGGTCGCGAAGGCTTGGGGCGTGAGAGTGAGGAGGCTGTCGTCCGGTGCCTTGCTGTCCCTGAGGCCGACTGCGCCGGGGAGTTGCGCAACCTCCACGCACTGGCCTCCGGTTTCATCGCTGTAGGTGGACTTCCGCCAAGCGATCATTTCATCAGTCCTAGCATGTGCTCGATCAACGTTCGTGACTGGTCTTCCGGGAGGGCGAGCGCCCCAATCCGGTCGTAGTTTACGTTGAAGTCTCGTATTTCAGGAGGTCGTTCGACCAACCTCCCCATGCGTCCGGACTCCAGATATGCGACCTCTGTATCGCGCGTCGTCATGATGCTGAGCGATCCGCTCACTCCCGGCCAACCAGCGGAGACGGGTAGCACTCGCAGGCTCACATGGTCGAGCTCCGCAACCCGGAGCAGGTGGTCGAGTTGCCCATGCATGATGCTTCGGCTGCCGACCTGCCACCAGAGCACCGGCTGCGCCAGCACGACCCAGAGCTTCGTGGAGCTGGGATCGTAGAGACGGTCCTGTCGACTCAGACGATTCCTGACAGCACTCTCCACATCATCTACGACACCACCTCTTCTGAAGAGAGCACGAGCGTAGTCCTCAGACTGGAGCAGGCCGAACACGACATCGGAGCTGTAGTTCTTGATGGACGTGGCGGTGCGCTCGTATTCCAGGAAGGAACCGACACTTGGGCGGTCGTGGCCGTCCCTGGCGTGCTCGGCTAGGCACGACAGCAGCTCCGCCGTGTCCCATGCATCGTCCAGCGGTGCAAGGTTCGCCTGGGACGGACGTCGGCGGCCGGCTTCCCAATTTGAAACATGTGATCGGGAAGCCTTGGCCACGTCGCCTACCTGCTGACACGTCCAGCCGTGGTTCAGGCGAAGATTCCGCAGTTGAACTGCTACGAGGTCCCACAGAGACGAGCGGGGATCTAGCGAGTCGTGGCTTTCCACTGCCGTCCTCCGAGAGATCTCTTGTTTTCGATGCCTCTGAAAGCGTGGCCAAAGTAACCCGCCGAGCGCACTCTTGTCCTCGGAATGAAAGACGTGAGGAGGTGGGACTAAATGGTGGCTAAAGCCGTTTCGGTGAGTGATTTGGACATTTCTTTGCTGGCGGCGGGAACTACTCCGGGGCTGGTGCGGAGTTTGGTGCAGTTTCGGCTGACGGAGTGGGGTCTGCTCGGGATTGCTGGGGACGTCCAGCTGGTCGCGGGGGAACTCGTCGCGAATGCGGTGCAGAGTACGCCGGATCAGGCGATACGGGTCAGGTTCACCCGGGAGGCCGCGGGGGTGCTGCTGGCCGTGTGGGATTCCTCGCCGGAAATGCCGGTGGCGCGGCCTGTGGTCGAGATGACACTCGATGACATTGCGCCCGATCTGCGGGCGTTGGACCCCGGACATCTGGACGGGGGACGGGGGTTGCAGATCGTCCAGGCGCTCTCGTCCCGGTGCGGGGTCGCCGCGGGGCAGCCGTCCGGGAAATGGGTGTGGGCGAGGCTGCCTTGCTGATACGTGTGCGGGCTCGGCGGCGGCATCGGGGCGCGGTGCGGTTGCTTGAGCCGCTGGCCTGCGCGGTCGTGGCGCGGGGGTGGGGCTGCGTCAAGCTGTACGAGGTGTCGGGGCTCCCGATGCTGTGGGTGCATGCCGAGGAGCGTGTCGGGATCGTGGTGGGTGTTCGGGCCGCCCCCGGCGGGTCAGTCTTCTGCGAAGTCCATCGGGGGCGGGCCGGTTACCTGGGGCCGTGCTCGGACGTGGCGGGGGCGGCCGTGATCGTGGACGGGGTGCTCCGGCGGCGTCTCGCGCGGTGAGTCAGGCGCCCTTGGTGGTGGTGACCGGCTTGCCGATCGCGCTGCCCTTGGCCCACTTGGCGAAGGACATCTGCCAGTAGCCCCAGCCGTTCGTCCACTGGAGGCTGCGCTTGGTGCCGGTGATCGTCACGAGGTCGCCACGGTAGGCCCAGTTGAAGAACCACTGGGCGTCGCCCGCCGGGGAGCGGACGCAGCCGTGGCTACAGTTGCGGTTCCCGAGGCAGGACGGGTCGTCCATGTTCTGGTGGATGTACTCGCCACTGTTGGAGATGCGGGTCGCCCACGGGACCTGCTCGTCGTACCAGCCGGGGTCGCCCTTCTTCTTGCCGGGCGGGCGCATGCGCTCCAGGCGGCTGCGGTCCATCGTGAGGTGGACGCCGCTGGTGGTGAGCAGGTGGTCGACACCGTCGGACTGGACGTCGCCGCCCGCGCCGAGGCTGACGCCCCACTTACGGACGATACGGCCGTTCTTGCGGATGACGAGCCGGTGGGTCTTGGCGCTGACGCTGATGGTGTGGGAGTCGCCGATGCGGAACCTGCGGGTGACGTCCTTGTCACCGAACACGTTGTCGCCGATCTTCAGTCCGGCGTAGTGGACGGTGACCGTCACGCGCTGGTGCGGGGCCCACGGGCGGCTCGGGCGGAAGACGACCGAGGGCAGGCCGTTGAACGACTCGCCCGCGCTGAGCCAGCGCCAGGCGCCTTCGGTGGGGGTCGTCGAGGAGATCTCGATGGCCTTCTCCACGGCGGGACGGGCCTTCACCGGCACTTCCTTGTTGAACTGCACGAAGACGGGCATTCCGGTGCCGACCGTCTCGTTCGGGCTCGGGATGACGTTGTTGACGGTCGTCGCGGCGGTGGTCCTGGCGGTGCGGAAGGCGCTGGTCGCGGTGGTCGCCTTGCCCTTGCGGGACGTGGCGGTGGCGGACACCTGGTAGCGGCCGCCGGGGGCGAGGGTCCAGGACGAGCGCCAGCTCGTCTTGTCCGGGGAGAGCACTCCGGGAATCTCGGCGCCCTTGAGCTTCACCGAGACCTGCCCGAGCGTGCCGCCCGAGGCCGTGATGGTCACGCCCTCGTCGGGACGGGCCCGCCCGTCGCCGTTCGCGGGGGTGATCGAGACCTTGGGCGTGCCGTCCTCGCCGCCCTTGGCGGTCGTGCCGCCCGTCCCCCCGCTACCGCCGCACGCCGTCGCCAGCCCGAGGACCAGCGCCATCACCAAGGTCTTACCTCGCACCGTTCTCCCTCATCAGCTGCGCGGGCCCCGCAGGACGGGGGCCCGCAACAAGATCGCTTACGGAACGAGCCTTATTCCCGACCACCGCAGGTCGGAGGCCGGACTACGCGTCCGATGGTGTGTGACGCCCATCGTGCCCCGAAGGTTCGCGGTCGGTGGGGGGTTCCTGGATCTTTCTGTGGCCGTGTCGCGCCACGGGCCGGGGCCGGGCCGCGGGCCGGTGCTAGGAGCAATTGTGGATAAGTGGGGTGCCAAAGGCTGGGAGTGGTGAATTGAAAGGAAGATTGCCCGGGGTTGGGTGTTCGGCGAGCTGATCAGTGAAACATGCTGTGACCTGGGGTTCCATCGTGTGTTGATCTTCTATTCAAAGTTGCGCCGCCCTTCGTTAAAAGGGGCTGTGTGCGTCGGGGTGCGCTGCGATGCTGGGCCGTGCCGTTCGTATGGGCCCCGGTATTCGGCGGTTGGGGAAAGTGGTGAGTGAATGAGAGCCCAGGGGCTGAGCGCGTCCATCGACACCGAGGCGCCACGCTCGGACCTCTCCCTCTCGTCCGGTGACGGCGCCGCCGTCGGCTACGAGCGGCCCTTCGGTCGCCGCGCGGCCGCGCCCCGCGTCCTCGCCGGGCTCTATCCGGCGTGCCTCGCGGTCGCGGACGGCTGGGCCATGGCGGCCGCGGCCGCCATGGCGCGGGTCCCGGCCGGCGGGCCCTCCATCGCCGCGGCGGTGGCGGTGATCGGGCTGAACGCGGCGGGCGGGTTGTACCGGGTCCGCCGGAGCCCGTCGCTGCTGGCGGACCTGCGGCCGGTGCTCGTCCGGACGCTGGTCGTCAGTGCGCTGGTCGCGGCGCTGCTGCCCGATGCGCGGTGGTCCACGATGGCGTGGATCTGCGCCGTCTCCTGCGTCCTGTCGCTGAGCGCGCGTGCGTTCGCGCATGCGGCCGTCAGGGCGTACCGGTGCCGGCGCTCCGATTCGCGTCCCACACTGGTGGTCGGCACGGGCGCCACGGCCGCGCACGTGGTGGACATCCTGCGGGTGCGGGGCGAGTTCGGGCTCGTGCCGGTCGGGCAGGTGGCGGCGGGGATGCCGGACGGGGCGGCGTCGCTGCCCGTCCTCGGGGAGACGACCGACCTGCCCTCGCTGGTGGAGACGCACGGGATCGACACGGTGATGGTCGTCGCCGAGGACATCGGCACCGGCCATCTGGACGCGGTGCTGCGCATCTCGTTCGGGCTGGCCTGCGAGACGCTGCTCGTCCAGCCGCCGTCGGACGTGGTCCCGGTGGCGGCCGCGCGGCGCGAGTACCTCGCGGGGCTGCCGTGCGCGCGCGTCGACTGGCCGTTGCGGGAGGCGGGGCAGCGCTACGCGAAACGGGTTCTTGACTTCGCCGTGGCGTGCGCGCTGCTGGTCGTGACCGCGCCGCTGCTCGCCGCATGCGCGCTGGCGGTGCGGCTGGAGGGCGGGCCCGGTGTCCTGTTCCGGCAGCGGCGGATCGGGCTCGGCGGGGAGGAGTTCGTCCTGCTGAAGTTCCGCACGCTGAAACCGGTGGACGAGCAGGAGTCCGACACCCAGTGGACGGTCAAGGACGACGACAGGCTCGGCACGGTCGGGCGGTTCCTGCGGCGCTCCTCCTTCGACGAGCTTCCGCAGCTGTGGAACGTCGTTCGGGGAGACATGAGCCTCGTCGGGCCGCGCCCAGAGCGGCCCCACTTCGTCGAGCAGTTCTCGCGGACGTGCCCCGGCTACATGCTGCGGCACCGCGTCCCGGTGGGCATGACGGGCTGGGCGCAGGTTCACGGGTTCCGGGGCGACACGTCCATCGAACTGCGCGCGCGCCTGGACAACCACTACATCGACCACTGGTCCTTTGCCGCCGACCTCAGGATTCTGATGCTGACCGTTCGGGCGATGCTCTGCCGGGACCCCGGGTGAGCGCCCCTACGATGGCCGCGCACCCGTCCTGGACGGCCCGCGACGCCGGCGCCTGGCTGCGGCGGCCGAGCTGGCTGATCGCGGTGACCGTCGCGTGCGTCGGCATCCCGCCGGGCGGCGGGGCGGCGGACGGCGTGCAGGTGACCGCGGGCGACATCGCCGGCGCGGGGCTGGTGGCCGTGGCCGCGTTCCTGGTGGTGACGCGGCGGATCGAGGTGCCGCGTGCGGTGTTCCTCGCGGTGGGGGCGCCGGCCGCGGCGCTCGGCGTGAGCACGGTGTGCTCGCAGGACATCTCCGCGAGCCTGCCCGGATACGTGCGCGGTCTCCAGATCTTCGTGCTGATGCCGCTCGCGGTCGTGCTGCTCGTCCGGGATCGCCGCGACCTCGGGATCGTGTGCGGCTCCGTGCTGGCCCTCGGCCTCGTGGAGGCCGGATACGGCATCTGGCAGACGATGACCGGCAACGGCGCGTCCATCGAGGGGCAGGCGATCCGGGCGGTCGGGACGTTCGGTGCCGTGGACGTGATGGCCCTGTCCATCCTGAGCGGCTTCGCGATCCTCATACTGACCGCGTTCGCGCTGGTGGCCCCGGAGCGGGGGGCGGCGGCCGTCCTCGCGGCCCTCGCCGGGCTCGGGGTGCTGGCGGTCGCGCTGGCCTTCGCGCTCAGCCGGGGGAGCTGGCTCGCGCTGGGCGCGGCCGCCGTGCTCATGCTCGTGATCTTCGACCGGTGGATCGCGGTGCGGACGCTGGTGTGCTGCGCCGCGCTGCTGCTCCTCGCGGTCGCGACGGTCGGCGGCGGGTCGCAGGCCGTCATCGCGAGATCGCGGTCGATCGCCGGTTCGGTCACCGCGCCCGACCAGTCGGTGAGCGACCGGTACAACCTGTGGGGCGCCGCCGAGCGGATCTGGCAGGACTATCCGCTCACCGGCGTCGGCGTGAAGAACTTCCCGGCCTACCGCGACACCTACGCGACGATCGAGCTGTCGTCGGGCAGCGAGACCGAGGACTCGGTCAACGGGTACGTCCGCCAGCCGTTGCTGTCGCCGCACAACGAGTACCTGCTGATCCTGTCCGAGCAGGGCGTGGTGGGACTCGCCGGGTTCGCCGTCCTGATCGCGGTGATCCTGCGCGGCCTGTGGACGCGCCGCCGCACCCGCGACCCGTTCTGGCTGATCAGCGTCGGGATCATGACGTTCCTGCTGGTCAACTTCCTGTACGCGGATCTGGGCGGACCCACCTGCGTCTTGACGGCGACCCTCCTCGGTGTTGCGGCGGCACGGGCGCTGGGCCTGGAGCCGCCACGGGCACTGGAGCGCCGGTGACCGCCACGGACGCCGCGCCCCGCGCCTCCTCCATCGGACGGGCCGCCGCGCTCTCGGGAGTGCTGATCGCCGGCGGCACCGTCCTCGGGTTCCTGCGGGACCTCGCGATGGCGCACCTGTTCGGCGCGAGCGGCAGCACCGACGCGTTCCTCGTCGCCTGGACGATCCCCGAGACCGTCTCGCCGCTGCTCATCGAGGACGCGATGGCGTTGCTCATGGTCCCGGCCATCACACGGCTGCTCGCGGGCGGCGAGGGGGTGCGCCCGTTCGTCGGCGCGACCCTGCCCCGGCTGGTGGCCGTGCTGGCGGCGGTGGCGGTGACGCTGGCGGTCGGCGCGCCGGTGCTGGTCCACCTCCTGGCGCCGGGTCTGCCGGAGCCGGGGCCGGCCGTCGAGTGCGTCCGGCTGACGGCGGTCACGGTGGTGACGTTCGGCATCGCGGGCTTCATGAGCGCGACGCTGCGGGCGCACCACCGGTTCGGGCCCCCCGCGGCGATCTACCTCGCCTACAACGTGGGCATCCTCACCCTGATCGCGGGCTTCTCCGGGGCGATCGGCATCACCAGCGCGGCCGTCGGCGTCGCCTGCGGAAGCGTGCTGATGGTCGTGGTGCAGGCGCCCGCGTTCCTGCGGTGCCTGCGCGAGGCGCCCGCGCCGCCCGGCAGGGCCGACGAACTCCGGCTCGGGCTCGCGGCCGTCGCGCCCATCGTCGTCTACACGGTGACGCGCCAGGCGCAGGTGTTCGTCGAGCGGTTCCTCGGCTCCGGGCTGACCGCCGGGTCCATCTCCCACCTCAACTACGCGCAGAAGGTCGCGCAGGTCCCGATGGTGCTGTCGCTGCTGATCGTCACGGTGACGTTCCCGAGGCTCGCACGGGCCTCGGCGGACGGCGACACCGGGCAGATCGCCCGCCGCATCCAGCGCGACCTCGTCGTGGTCAGCGGCATGGTGCTGTGCGCGGCCGCCTACCTCGTCGCGTTCGCGCCGGTCATCGTCGAGGTGCTGTTCGAGCACGGCGAGTTCACCTCCGCCGACACCGGCAGCACCGCCGCCATCATGCGCGTGTACGCGCTCGGACTGTGGGGGCAGTCGACGGTGGGCCTCGCCGCCCGCGCGTTCTTCGCGCACGGCCGCCCGACCTGGCGTCCCGCCGCGGTGCTCGCCACGGGCCTCGCCGTCACTGCCGCCATCGGCGCCGCGCTCGCCGCCGTCGCCGGGGCGGTCGCGCTGGCCGCGGCGAACGCCGCCGGGATCACCGTCGCGGCCGTCCTGCTGCTGCTCGGGTTGCGGTTGAAGGTCGCGCCGATCCCGCTGCGCCGGATCGGCGCGGACATCGCCCGGCTCGTGCTCGTCGCGGCCGGGTCCGGCGCGGCGGGGCTGCTCGCCGCCGCCGCGTTCGGGATCGGGCAGGGCACCGGCGCCCCCGCGATCGTCCCGGCGGTCGCGGGCGGCGTGGTGACCGTCGCGACGTTCGCCGCGCTGATCGCCGTCGCGGGACGCGGCCTCATCGCTTCATGGATCACCGCGGGGCCGCCCGGAGGCGGCCCCGCCGACTCGGGGAGGGCCAGTGAGCCAGCCGACCGGAGAACCGACCCGCCTGACAGAGCCGGCCCCGCTGGCCGGTCCGGCCTGCCCGGCTGAGACGACCCATCCCGCGGGGACGACCGGACCGGCGCCGTGGGTGCTGATGTACCACTCGGTCGACCACGTCCGTGAGGACCCGCATCTGGTGACGGTCTCGCCGCCGAGGTTCGAGGGACAACTGGCGTGGCTGCGTGCCCGGGGCCTGCGCGGCGTGGGCATGGCCGAGCTGCTGGCGGCATGGGACGCGGGGGACGCGCGCGGCCTGGTCGGGCTCACGTTCGACGACGGGTACGCCGACTTCGCGACCCGGGCCGTCCCGGCGCTGGTGCGGTTCGGGTTCGGTGCGACGGTGTTCGTCGTGTCCGGGCGGATCGGCTCCTACAACGCGTGGGACGACGGTCCGCGCAAGCCGCTCATGACCGTCGACCAGATCCGGACGGTCGCCGCCGCGGGCATGGAGGTCGCCTCGCACGGCCGGCACCACGTGTCGCTCCCCGCGACCGGCGGCTGCGAGCTGCGCGAGGAACTGGAGGAGAGCCGCGCGACCCTGGAGGACATCGTCGACCGCCCGGTCACCGGCTTCGCCTATCCGTACGGGCATGCGACGGGACGCGAGATCGAGGCCGTGCGGGCCGCCGGCTACGACTACGCGTGCGACATCAGCCCGGACGAGCCGGGACGCCACGCGCTGCCCCGCGCCTACATCGGCGAGCGGGACCGGCGGCTGCGGCTGCGCGCCAAGCTCGTCCGGCACGAGCTGCGGCGGCGGAGCCGCGTGTGACGCGCGTCCTGCACGTCATCACCGGGCTGGAACACGGCGGCGCCGAGCGGCAGCTCGCGCTGCTGCTGCGCCACCTGCCCGTGACCTGCGAGGTGGCGACGCTGACCCGGGCCGGGCCGCTCGGCGCCGCCATCCAGGACGAGGGGATCGCCGTCCACGAGATCGGCATGCGGGGCAACCGGGACCTCGCCGCACTGCCGACGCTGGTGCGGCTGATCCGCCGGGGACGGTACGACGTCGTCCACACGCACCTGTACCGCGCGTGCGTCTACGGGCGCATCGCCGCGCGCCTCGCGGGGACGCCACGGGTGATCGCCACCGAGCACTCGCTCGGCGACGGCCACCTCGAAGGCCGCCGGACGACGCGCGGTGTGCGCGCCCTCTACCGGGCCACCGAACGGCTGGGGTCGACGACCGTGGCGGTCTCGCCGACCGTCGCCGCGCGGCTGCGCTGCTGGGGTGTGGCGCCGGGCCGGATCGTCGTCATCCCGAACGGGATCGACGCCGCCGCCTTCGCCTTCGACCCCGCGCGCCGTGCCGCGACCCGGCGGCGCCTCGGGATCGGGCCGGCCGAGTTCGTCGTCGGGGGAGTCGGACGGCTCGTCCCGACCAAGCGGTTCGACCTGCTCATCGAGGCCGCCGCCCGGCTGGACGGGCCGCGGCTGCTGCTCGTCGGCGCCGGCCCGGAGCGGGACGCGCTCGGCCGGCTCGCCGGCCGCCTCGGCGTGTCCGACCGCGTGATCTTCGCAGGCGGGACGGACGACGTGGCGGGCGCGCTGTCGGCCATGGACGTCCTCGCCGCGCCGTCCGTCCAGGAGACGTTCGGCCTCGGCGTGCTGGAGGCGCTCGCCGCCGGGCTGCCCGTCCGCTACACGGTCTGCCCCGCGCTGGACGACCTGCCGCCCGGCCAGGCACCGGACGCCCGGCGCCTGCCCACCGACGTGGCCGCCTGGACGGCCGACCTCGCCCGCCTCGCCGGCACCCGGGGACCCGACCAGCGGGTTCCCGTCCCGGCCGTGGTGGGCCGCTACGCCATCGCCGAGCAGGCGGAAAGGCTCGCCCGGCTGTATCGGGACGGGGCGTGCCGCACCGGCCGCCCGCCGTCCAACCGCGAGTACATCCCGACTTAGAAGGGGCCCCTGATGCCGAAGCGTGAAGCCACCCAGAGGTCGTCCGACGCGCGGACCGGCCCGCTCGGCCGGATCGCCGCGTTCGCGTGGCGGGCGGTCCGGCGCGTCGCCCGCCGGACCGCCGTACTCGCCAGGAGGTACGGCCTGGCCGTCGCGTTCGTCCTCGCCGGGGTCCTCGGTGGACTCGGCTACTCCCTGTTCACCCCGGCGACCTACACCGCGACCGCGTTCGTCCTGGTCGTGGACCAGGGGGAGAACGGGGGCGCAGGCCCGGCGGCGGTGAGCTTCGCGCAGGCGTACGGGCGGCTCGCGCCGCTCCCGGAGACGCTCCGCCACTCCTCCATCGCGCTGCCCAGGATCGCGCCGGGCGCCACCCGCGAGCACATCCAGGCGTCCACCTCGCCGGACACGCCGCTGGTCCGGCTGACCGGCAGCGGCAGGAGCGGCGCGGACGCCGCCGCCTTCGCCAACGCCGCCGCCGACGCGCTCGTCCGGTACGGCACGTCCCACCGGACCGACACCGGCGTGCGCGTCGCGCTGATGAGCCTGGCGGCGGCGCCGGCCACGCCGACCTCGCCGAACCTTCCGCTGGACCTCGCGGTCGGGACCGCCTCCGGCGTCCTGCTCGCCGGGCTCAGCGCCGCGATCGTGAGCGGGCGGCGCGGCCGGGGCTCGCGCGACGCGTCCCGGACGCGGATCGCCGGTGCGGGGACGGTGCCGCCGCCCGCGGCCGAACCGGTGGAGATCGGTTCATGATCCTTCCCTGTCCGGCCGGGACGGACGCTCCGTCCGCCGCCGCCCACCTCGACCGTCCGCACGCGCGGAAGCACGTGGAGAGGCCCGGTCAGAGAGGCCATGGCTGACGGCTCAGGGCGGATCCGGGTCCTGCACGTCAGCCAGCCCAACGAGGGCGGCGTCGCCGTCTACGTCGGCCAGGCGGCCGCCGACCAGCGGCGGCGCGGCTGGGACGTCGCGGTGGCCTGCCCGGCGGGCGGTGACCTGTCCGCCCGGTGCGCCGACGCCGGCGTGCCCTGGCTCGCCTGGGAGGCCGGGCGCGCGCCCGGCCGCCGGACGCCGGCGGAGACGCTCGCGCTCCGCCGCCTCGTCCGCGGGTTCGCGCCCGACGTCGTCCACCTGCACTCCTCGAAGGCGGGCCTCGCGGGACGGCTCCCGCACCGCACGCCGACGATCTTCCAGCCGCACGGCTGGTCCTGGCTCGCCGCGACCGGACGGCAGGCATCCGTCAGCCGGATGTGGGAGCGGCGGGCCGCCACCCGGACCGGCGCGCTCGTCTGCGTCGGCGTCGGTGAGCTGCGGGAGGGGATGCGCGCGGGCGTGCGCGGCCCCTACCGGCTCGTCCGCAACGGGGTGGACCGCCACAGGTTCCGGGCGGCCGACGGCACCGCCCGGCTGGCCGCACGGGCCCGGCTCGGGCTGCCGCCCGACGTCCCGCTCGCGGTGTGCATCGGCCGCCTGACCCGGCAGAAGGGGCAGGACGTGCTGGTCGCGGCCTGGCCGGACGTCACGGCGTGGTGCCCGTCCGCGCGGCTCGCCATCGTCGGTGACGGCGAGGACCTCGATCGGTTGTGCGCGCGGGCCCCGGCCGGCGTGGACCTCATCCCGGCCGTGGCGGACCCCCGCGACTGGCTGGCGGCGTCGAACCTGGTCGTGCTGCCGTCGCGGTGGGAGGGGCTGCCATTGACGGCGCTGGAGGCGCTCGCCACCGGCCGCTGCCTCGTCGGGACGGACATTCCCGGCATCCGCGAGGTGGTCCGTCCGGGCGTCGGCGTGCTCGTGCCCCCGGACGACCCCGCCGCGCTCGCCGGCGCGCTGACGAGCAGGCTCCGGTGCCCCGGGGTCACCGAGGAGGAGGGCCGCGCGGCGGTGGTCGCCGCGGCGGCCTACGACATCGCGGGGACGATGGCCCTGCTGGCGGACGTCACCCGCGAGGTCGCCGGGTTCGGTGCGGCCGGACCGGGCGGTCCGGCCGGCCGCGTGCTCGGTTCCGGTGTGGAGATCGACGGCTTGGAGGCAGGTGGCGGGGCCGGGCTGGATGCCGGGCTGGACGCCGGGCTGGACATCGTGTTCGGTCCGGGCGAGGAGGGCATCGTGACGCCGCCGAACAGCTCGCGGTAGGTGTGGGACGAGCGGGGATTGTGCGGGCACCCCCACACGCCGTGCGGGCAGTAGTCGCTGATCGACTGGTACACGACGTCGTGCGAGGTGATCCAGTCGTGCATTCCCTGGACGTACTGGGGGTTGTCGGAGTTGCGGAACAACCCCCATTCGGGAAACGAGAGCGGCTTTCGGTGTGCGGCGGCGAAATCGGCCTGCGCCTGTAGCCCATAAGGCTCGTTGACGTAATCCTGGAACGTCTTTCCCCAGGGTTGGTCGTAGCTGTCGGATCCGATGATGTCTACGACGTCGTCACCTGGATAGCAGTTCGTCCACGGTATTGCGTCGTGCCCGCGCGTCGCCGCGAAATCGAAGCGGAAACGCGTGCCCGGCACCGCGCGCATGGCGGTGACGATGCGCCGCCAGTACGCTTTCCACGCTTCGGGATCCGACGAGCACCGGCCGCCGTAGAACTCCCCGTTCATCTCCCAGCCGAGCACGATGATCGAGTCCCCGACGCCCAGCGAGCGCAGCCGCTCGGCGAGGGTGCGGTAGTGCCGGTCGTAGGCTCCGGAGGCCCCGCCGCGCAGCAGCCACGCCAGCCGGTGCGCCGGCAGCCCCGCCTCGTTGGGCACCATCATCGGGACGTTGACCACCAGCATCCTGCGCGGATCGGCCGCCCGCCAGGTGGCCCACGGCCGGAGTATCCCCTCCGGGCCCTCGATGGCGCGCCAGTCGTCCCCGGGCAGGTAGGTGCGCCCGACGGTCACCGGTGAGCCGAGCCAGTCCTGGAATCTTTTCACTCTTTCCACACCTTCCGGGCCAGATCCCAAAAAGGCGCCTAATGGTACATACTTCGTTGGCTCGTACGCCGTCTGCGGCCGGCTCCATGTCGCCAGAGTGGACGCGGTGAGCGCGAGCAGGACCAGGAATGCGGCCAGAACGGGAGGGAGCGGGCAGAAAGGGATCGACCTTTTGCGGCGTCGATGGAATGGCCGCCGGGTTGGATGGATATCCGCAGCTCGCATGCGTAATGTATGCCCTCTGGCGCTCACGGTGAACAAATTGGCCGAGGGGCCGACGGGAGAATTTACCTTGCGACGAGGAAGGCTGCTGTGCGCCACGACCCGCGGATGTCCCTCGACCCGCACGCCCCGCCGCCGCGTCTGGACGCCGGCCTTCCCGTCCTGCTGCTGCGCACGAACCACAATTCCTTTCACCACGGCACGCTCGGCGCCATCAGGACCCTCGGACGCGCCGGGGTGCCGGTGCACGCCATCCTCGAAGGGCCCGCGAACCCCTCGTCCAGATCCCGCTATCTGCACAGCGGGCATCCCTGGGCGCCGCCGGCCGACCGTCCGTCCGCGCTGCTGAGCCACCTCCGGGTGATCGGCGAACGGGTCGGCGGGACGGCGCTGCTGCTCCCGATGGACGACGCGGGCGCGATCTTCGTCGCCGAGCACGCCGACGCGCTGGCGCCCTCGTTCGTCTTCCCGTCCCAGGACCCGGGCGTCCCCCGCCTCGTCGCCGACAAGTCACGGCTCATCGCGGCCTGTGCCGGGTACGGCCTGCCCTGTCCGGAGAGCCGCACCCCCGCGAGCCGGGCCGAGGCCGACGACGCCGTCCGCGCGCTCGGCCTGCCACTGATCGCCAAGTGGGCGCGTCCGTGGAGGCTCGCGCCCGGGTACCGCAGCACGACGCTCGTCCACACCCGCGAGCAGGCGCACCGGCTCCTCGACGCCGCCCGGGAGGACGACCACGAACCCGGCGGCGGCGCGGGGCCGCTGATCCTCCAGCGGCGCATCCCGCCGAGCGGCGGCGACTGGTTCTTCCAGGGCTACTTCGACGCCGTGCTCGACTGCCTCTACGGCGGGACGGGGCGCAAGCACCTCGCGCACCCGCCCCAGGCCGGACACACCGTCGCCGGTGAGTGGGTCGACAACCCCGAACTGTCCGAACTCGCGACGCGCGCCGTCCGGCTGCTCGGCTGCCGCGGGCTCGTCGACCTGGACTTTCGTCGCGACGACCGCACCGGCGTCTACCACCTCCTCGACTTCAACCCGCGGGTCGGGGCGCAGTTCCGGCTCTTCGCCGACCGGCAGGGCCTCGACCTCGTCCGTGTCCTGCATCTCGACCAGTCGGGCCGCCGCGTCCCGCGCGCGCGCCCGGCGTTCGGCCGCCACCTGCTCGTCGAGAACCACTACCTCCAGCAATCGATCGGACGGCCGCTGCGCGCCGGGTCTCTGCGCCCGCTGCGCCGTGCCGACGAACTGGCCTGGTACGCCGGCGACGACCTGCCGCCCTTCCTCGCGATGGGCGGGCAGAGCGTGCTGCGCGCGGCCCGCCGGGTCCGCGCCGTCCTGCACGGCGGGCGCCGCGGCGAGCGGCTCCACCACACGCACGACACACACACGGGGGAACGAGAATGAACGACTCGGCCAGCGACGTCGTGATCGTCGGCGCCGGGCCCTACGGTCTGTCGACCGCCGCCCACCTGCAGAATCTCGGGCTGGAGGTCAGGATCATCGGCACGCCGATGCGGTTCTGGAACGAGAACATGCCCGAGGGCATGTATCTGAAATCCGAGGCCTTCGCCTCCAACCTGGGCGCGCCGCAACCGGGCATGGCCTTCACCGACCGCCATCCCGACTGGCGGACGGGTCAGCCGATCCCGCTGGAGACGTTCGTGGCGTACGGCCGCTGGTTCGCGGCGGAGGCGGTCCCCGGCACCGAGCCCACCGACGTGGTGAGCGTCGAGCGCGGCGGACCGGCCGGGTACGTCGTCACGCTCGCGACGGGCGAGGCGATCGCGGCCCGCGCGGTCGTCATCGCCGTCGGGGTCGGCCCGTTCGCCCACATCCCGGATGAGCTGTCCGGGATGCCGTCATGGCTCGTCTCGCACAGCAGTTCGCACCGCGACCTCGGCCTGTTCGCGGGCCGGGACGTCGCCGTCGTGGGCGCCGGACAGTCCGCGCTGGAGACCGCGGTGCTGCTGGCCGACGCGGGCGCCCGCCCGCACCTGCTCGCCCGGCGCGAGGTCCTCGACTGGAACTCGGTGCCCGCCGAGCGCCGGTCGCCGCGGGCGAAGATCATCGGTGGACCGAGGTCCGGGCTGGGCACCGGCTACCGGACGTGGCTGTGGGCGGAGCGGCCCGGCCTCGTCCGCTTCGTCCCCTACGCCAAGCGGCAGCGGATCGTCCGCGAGACGCTCCCGCCCGCCGGGGCGTGGTGGCTGCGCGACCGGCTGGACGAGCGTGTCCAGGTGAGCACGGGTCGTCTCCTGGCGAAAGCGATCGAGCAGGACGACGGCGTCGCCGTCACGACGGTCGATCACACCGGGCGGCGGATCGTGACCGAGGTGGAGCACGTCATCGCCGCCACCGGGTTCGTGCCGGACATCCAGCGGCTCACGGTGCTCTCGCCCGAGATCCGGGTCCGGGTCGACACCCGGTCGAGCTCGCCGGTGCTCACCCGGGACTTCGAGTCCTCGCTGCCGGGACTGTACTTCGCGGGGCTCGCCGCCGCGGCCACGTTCGGGCCCGTGATGCGGTTCGTGCACGGCGCCGACTTCGCGGGCCGCCGGATCGCCCGCCACATCATCCGCAGGACGCCGCGTGCGGCGGCGCCCCCGCGGCGGGCACAGGCCGCCTTCGAGGCGAACCGCCCCCAGGGCGGCACGCCCCAGCGGTGAACGATCCTCCACCCGGCGGCGCCGGTCATCTCCAGGGCGGGCGCGAACGCCGGAGCGCGCGCTCGGCCCGCGCGCCGGCCATGATCCACTCCCAGCGGGAGTAGAGCGTCCAGGTCCATGACGAGTACCGCCGCCGGCCCGTCTCCATCGGGCCGGCGGACCCGTCTGTGCGGCCTGAACCGCCTGGACCGTCCAGTTTGTTCGGCTCGTCGAGGGGGGCGCCGGTGGGCCGGATGACGAAGCGGCGGGTGACCCGGGCCGGGGCCGGGCGGCGGCGCGCGGGCCTGAGCCTCGCGAGCGCGGACGGCGGGACGGGCATCGGCGGGCTCCTTGAGAGACCTCACCGAATGTAGCGCATCGGATACCGTCCGCCATACTTCTCCCCGGTCTCCCGGTGAACGCCGGGAGAGCGATCTTTTCCCGGTCCTTGCCGAGCCTTGGCCCCGTCCTACTCCGCCCGGTGGACACGCGCCGACATCCCAGACATTTCCCGGTATCAAGTCCCGAAAATCGGGCGAAGGTTCTTCAATGGCTCGCGTAGTCATGAAAAGGCGCCGAAGTTGTGCCGCTCTTAATGGTCAGGTAAATGATCGGAAGGTCGCGTGTGTGGGGTGGCCGAAATGGAAAGCCCGGGGAGATCATCGTGGTGTTGCACTGCTCTGACATGCAGGTATGTGGACTTCTTGAGAAGACACAGCCTCCGCGGGAACAATTAATCCGCGATTCTGTGCGATGCGGTGCTACCGTCGTGCCGACAGTTCGCCACCGAGCCAGGAACAGATCAACGCCACCAGGGGGATCCGGCAATGGAGACCGTACCGACACACCGCGGGGCACTGCGCCCCCGGGATCGGTATGCGCTCCTGCCCGCCCTGACACGGTTGGTCGTCATCGCCGGGTTCGCGGCCGCGGGCTGGCTCGTCCTCTCCGCGCTGAACGACACCGCGTCCGCGGCGCCGCGCGGAGGTGCGGGGCGGACCGATCCGGCGTCGAGCGGACGTGGCGCGGCAGCCGTGGCCCCGCCCGACGCGCAGGGGCCCATCCACAAGGGCGGGCTGACCACGCTGCGCCACCTCACCGGCGACGGGCGACGCCCGGCCGAGCATGTGGCGATGACCGTCGAGGGCGACATGCGCGCGCTCGGCAACGACCCGGTGACCTACATGAAGGCACGCGGGCGTGAGGTCCTCGACGACAGGGACCGCGCCGTCGGAATCGTGCGGGACCTGGCGGCCACGGGTGTGCACCGCCTGCGCGTCCCGGCCGTCCGCACGGGCGGGCCGATCGGCGGACTCGTCCCCGAGGCGGCCGGATCCCGGCCCCTGAAGGACGGTCTGCTCTCCCCGGCGCACTCGCCGGGGCTCGACGTGCCGCTCACCGCGGGGTCCGCCGGAAGCGCGGCCCGCGATTCGGGCGGCACCCGCGTGGCGCCGTCCTTCGCGGGCGCCGTCCGCCCGGGCGAAGCCGCCATCGACGGCCGCCGCCACTACCGCGGCGAGCACCACGCCCCCGCCTCACCCGGGCCCGTGCTGCCGTCGGGGCAGGACGACCCGCGCGGCGGGGCCCTGTCGGGCGGCCACCAGTTCGGCCCGATCGCCGACCTGCGCGCCGACCGCCACGCGGCCGTGCCGCCGGCCCCGGGTGCGGGGATGTTCCACCGCTCGGCGCTGGCCGACATGACCGCGCCCGACAGCCCGACGGTCGTCCCCGACTAGGAGGCCGACCCGCGGCCGGACGCTCCATGTCTGGAGTGGCCGCGCCCCGGACCCTCGGGACCTGGCCGGACCTTCGCCGTCCGAGAGCCGCCGCCCCAGCCGACCGGGCCCGTTCACGGGTCCGTCCACCGGGCCCGGCCATCGGCCGCCGGACGTCCCGCCCCACGAACCTTCCTGAACCGCAACGGCTTCGTCATGCCGCTGCGCCGCCGCGCTCGCCCGGACGGGCACCCGCGCGGCGATTTCAACCACCGATTCACCCGAATCGCCGAGAAGAAGAACAGGAGTACCAGCATGCGAATCTGGTCCAAGAACACCAGCCGAGCCGCCCTCGTGGCCGCGGCCTCGGTCACCCTGGGAGCAGGAGGTCTGGCGGGCCTCGCGCCCGCCGCCTCCGCGGACGGGGGCATGCAGACGTCCGGCAACTTCAGCATCCTGGGCGGCAACCAGGTGTACGCGCCGATCTCCATCCCGGTCGAGGTGAGCGGCAACGCCATCGCCGTCCTCGGGCTGGCGCAGGCGAGCTCGCACGGCGGCGCGTCCGTCAAGAACCACCGTCACGGCGGCGGCGGTGGCGGTGGTGGCGGCGGAATGAAAACCTCGGGGATGTTCTCGATCGGTGGCGGCAACCAGATCTACCTGCCGATCTCCGTGCCCATCGACATCTGCGGCAACGCCGTCGCCGTCCTGGGGCTCGCCAAGGCCCAGTGCAAGGGCGGCGCGTCGGTCGTCAACGACGGCCACCACGGTGGCCACCACGGCGGCTGGCGTGAGAGCGGCACCGGCACGGGCGCGGCGAACGGCTACCGCGGCTCCCGCGCCACAGGTGATCAGCGCACCGCCACAGGTGATCAGCGTGCCACCGTGGGTGCTCCGCGCGGCTCCGGTGCCGCGAGCCACCAGCGCGGCGCCGGCGTCCCGAGCGATCAGCGCGGCTCCGGCATCGCGGGCGTTCAGCCCGGCGCCGGCTTCCCCAGCGATCAGCCCAGCTCCGGCTTCACGAGTGACCAGCCCGGCTCCGGCCTTGCGGATGATCAGCGCGGCTCCGGCATCGTGGGCGACAAGCGCGAGTCCGCGGCCCGGGGCGGCGACGGCTGGGGCGGCGACCACGGGGGAGGCGGTGGGATGCAGACGTCCGGGAACTTCAGCATCCTCGGCGGCAACCAGATCTACGCGCCCATCTCCGCGCCGATCAACGTCTGCGGCAACTCCGTCGCGGTCCTCGGAATCGCCAACTCCTGGTGCAAGGGCGGCGCCCACGTCTCCAACAAGCGCGGCGGCGGCGACGGGATGCAGACGTCCGGGAACTTCAGCATCCTCGGCGGCAACCAGATCTACGCGCCCATCTCCGCGCCGATCAACGTCTGCGGCAACGCCGTCGCGGTCCTCGGCGTCAGCCAGGCCTGGTGCAAGGGCGGCGCGACCGTGACCAACGGCGGGGACAAGCCCCTGCCGCCCACGCTGCGCACGCCGCCGAAGGTCAAGAAGCCGCACAAGCCCCGCAAGAACCGTCCCGGAGCCGGGCACCACAAGCTGCCGTCCACCAAGCGAGTGGCCGCACCCCGGCCCGCGGCCCAGCCCGGCCGCCCGTCCATCCTGCGCGACCTGATGCGCAGCACGCCCGTCAAGGCGCCCGGACTCGTGCAGACGAGCCTTCAGAAGGAGTCGCCGGTGACCCTCGGGACCCCGCTGCTCGGCGGCTGACCCGGTCTCGGACGACCCGGCACGGACGGACGGCCCGGAGCCGGGCGACCGGCGCACCGCGGAGCGCCGGCGAACAGGCCCGAAGGCCGACACCGTCCGCCGGATACCCCGGCCGCCGACGCGGCCGGACGTAAGACGATCGACGACGGTCGAGGTGAAGGGGGCGGCAGACGTGCCGCCCCCTTTCCCGTGACCGGACCAGAGCGATGGAGGCCAGACGATGCTCGACCGCATGTCTCGCCCGGCGGCGACCCTCGCCACCGGTTTCCTCACCACCGGGCTTCTCACCACCGGGATGCTCGCCGGCGGGTTCCTCACCGACGCGCTCGCGCCACCGGCGCACGCCGCACCCGCCGGTGCGCGCCGCGGCGCGGTGATCGCCAAAATCGGCATCAGGAGGATCGGTTTGAAGGCGCGCGTGCTGCACGGCATCGCGCCGGAGATGCTCCAGAAGGGTGCCGGGCACTACCCCGGAACGGCCTATCCAGGACGGGAGGGCAACGTGGTCCTGCTAGGGCACCGCACGACCTACCTGGCGCCGTTCGGGCGGATCAACGAACTGCGGCGCGGGGATCCGATCGTCCTCAGCGTGGGCCGCACGTCGTACGTCTACAAGGTGCGGGGCAAGCGCATCATCATGCCGACGGACCGGCGGGCCCTGGAGGCGGTCCCGTTCAAGCGGGGCAGCGTGGCGAACGGGAAGTACGTCACCCTCATCACCTGCCACCCGAAGGGATCGGACCGGCGGCGCCTGGTCGTCGTGGGGGCGTTCCATCACACGTCCGGGCGGGGGCGCTGACGCGCGACCGCTGACGCGCGACCGCTGAGGCGGCGCCGGTGTCACAGCCGCGCCGCCACGGCGGAATGGCAGTTCACCATCAGCTCGATGTTGCGGGTGTGGGCCAGTGCTGCGCCGCCGTCGCGATCGAGGGTGGCGGCCAGGACGGACCCGACGGCGCCGGCCAGCAGCCCGCGGATCTCCTCGGGCCGCAGGCCCGCCGGCTCCCAGGACCGCAGCGTGGCGTCCCCGGCGACGATGACGTGGCGGACGCCGGCCAGCAGCAGCGCCAGCTCACCGCGCCGCGCCAGCCCGGCGGCCCCGCCGGGCCCGGCCTCGGTGATCACCGTGCCGAGACGCCGGGCCACGCCGTGCAGCGCGAGCAGCGCGGGACGCTCGTGCGGGGCGACCCGGAAGAGCGCCGGGCAGCCCTCCTCCTGCCACCGGCCGTATCCCCCGAAAGAATGGCTGTCCACGATGCGACACTAGGGTCGTGGTGCGGCGCAGATGTGCGGGACACTCCATGCTGCCGGTCTTTTTACTTTGCCGCCCGAAGGGCACTGATAATACTGATCAGCGTCCCCCATAAAGGGCGATCAATCCGTCATAGTCGCCTTTTCCGAGTGTGGCGAGGCCGCTGTCGCAGGAGCGCACGAACGGTGCCATGGTGAGCCCGGCGTGCTCGGGGCCCTCGACGTGCGACAGGCCGAGCACATGGCCCGACTCGTGGGTCGCGACGGCCGTGGTGTCGTAGCTGCCCACCGGACACGATCCGCTCGCGCCGTCTGCGGCGTTCGTACCGTTCTCGGAGGTCGCGCCGGGCCACCAGCTCTTGCCGTGAGCCTGGAGCGCCATGTCGGTCTCGAGCATCCTGCCACCCCCGAACCACAGGCAGGTCGCCGCCAGGACCTCGGGCTCCGCCTCCCGCATGGCCAGCCAGCCGAAGGTGTTCATCCGGTCCCGCGGGCCGCAGCCCGCCTGGGCGGTGACGTTCGGGGTCTTGTCCGTCTGCGCCGCGTTTCGCGCGTGCACGTTCGGTGCCGGCGAGTACCGGCGGTCGGACGTGCAGTCGGTGCGGGCGTTGACGATGTTCGAGATGCCCGTGCTGATGCCCGTGATCGGCTGTTCGCCCGGTCCGGGACTGTAGTGCCATTGGATGGTGCCGCCCTTCGGCCACGTCCCCGGCTCCGCCCGGTACGCTCCGTCCTCGCAGGGGTTGAGCGGCGCGCGTGAGCCGCGCGGCCTGCCCTGCGGCACCCGGGCGCCGCGCGTCCCGATGGTGATCTCGCCGGCGCGGGAGTCCACCCGGACGCGCAGCTCGGCCGCCCCGTCGGTGCGCAGTTCGTGCGCGGCGACCGATGTGCCGTCCGTGGGCACGACCACGGCGAGCCCGTTCGCTCCGCGTACCGTCCGGCCTCGCAGGTCGCACCGAGCGAGCTTGATCTTCTGCGGCATCGCGCGGGCCGTGAGGGTTCCCTCGGGTTTGCACCAGGCGGGCGGTTGCCGGTGTGCGCCGCCGGGCGAGGCCATGGCGGCGGACGTGAGAGGGGCGGTGAGCGAGAGGACGGCGGCGGCCGCGACCGCGCCGTTCCGGTGCCACCGCCGCACGGGCGGGAAATCGTCCATTCCGATACTCCGATGATTGGAATCTTTGGTGGTAGTTGTTGCGCGGCGGCGCAAAAGACAAACGGCCCTTTCTTCAAAGTGATCTCCATCTGGTGCGCGGTCAATTTCATAAATGGCTGCTCATGGGGATATGTACTGTGATCACTGTTTGTCACGGTGAGTGAGCGATCATGGAGTGATGCTCGCCGCCTCGGGAAGGCTCTTCGTCCAGCTCATGGGCCCGATGCTCGCGTAAGAGTTCCGTAGATCGTTACTCATAGTCACGCAAACAGGTTTACTGCTGGCCCATCCGGAAAAGCAGCAGGTAATCCGGCAACTCGGGACAACAGAACCAAGGGCGCTGGGGCCCGGGCCCACCGGACCGCCGCCCGACCGAGATTCACCGCGACCGAGGGGCGAGAACCGGCGGGCTCCGCCGCCTGCGGAGTGGCAGGGCGGCGGGCCGCCCCCACCCCTCACCCTGGAAGCGGTGACGAGAGCAGAGGTGTTCAACGTGCAGACGGAGACACAGGTCCGGGAACTGATGGGCACGAGCGTGACCGACACCCACGGCACCAAGGTCGGCACGATCAAGCAGGTCTATCTCAATGACGACTCCGGCGCGCCGGAGTGGGTCACGGTGCACACCGGATGGTTCGGGATGCGGGAGAGCTTCGTGCCGCTGTCCGGGGCGCGCAAGAGCCAGGACGCTCTCCAGGTCCCCTACGACAAGGAGACCATCAAGGGCGCTCCGAACGTGGACGCGGACGAGCACCTGTCGCACGCCCAGATCGTCGATCTCTACCGGCACTACGGCGTACGTCCCCCGAGCGGTCGCAGCGCGCCGGGCGAAGCGGGTGCCGCGGGCAAGGAGGCGGGCGACCGTCCGGCGGCCGGCTCGCCGGGCCAGGCCGCGGCGGGCACGTCCAGCACCTCCGGCACGTCCAGCTCGTCCGGTAGCTCGGACATGTCTGGGACCGCGGGCGCGGCCGGGACAGCCGGGACCGCCGGTGCGGCGGGGATGGCCGTCCACGCCGAGCGGCAGGGCAAGCAGGCGCAGGGCCTGCCCCCGCAGTCGGCGCGCGAGGGCGCGGAAGCCCCGATGACCGAGATCACCCGTTCCGAGGAGCAGATGCGCATCGGTACCGAGCGCCACGAGTCCGGCCGTATCCGCGTCCACAAGTGGGTGGAGACGGAGACGGTCGAGCGGACGATCCCGGTCTCGCACGAGGAGATCAGGATCGACCGCGAGCCGATCACCGGCGGCGAGCCCGGCGCCAAGGTGACGCTCACCGAGGACGACCAGGAGATCATCCTCTACGAGGAGCGCCCGGTCGTGGCCAAGGAGACGGTGCCGGTCGAGCGGGTCCGCATCCACACCGAGCAGGTGCAGGACGAGCAGACCATCCGATCGGAGCTCCGCAAGGAGCGCATCGAGGTGACGCGCGAGGACGGCACGCGCGCCGACCGCGACCGCAGCGGCGGCGGCCGTGGCGCCGACCCCGGCCGGAACGCCGACCGGGGGCGCCGCTCCAAGTCCTGACGAGGCCCGCACGCGCCCTCGGGCCCACGCCGGATGCCCCCGTGCCCGGCCGGATCTGACACACCCGCCGTCCGGTCGGGCACGTGGCTGCCCGAGCTGCCGGATGACGGCATGGCCGGATACGGCCATCCCGCCGGGCGGGATTGTCCCGTCCGATGGCCGGACGTGTTGTTGTCACCGCTTCGAAAGAGTGGTCAACTTCCGGACTTTGGGTGTGGTCACCGATTCTTTTGCGTTTTCGCCAGCCTGTCCGGACCAATAGTGAGATTTCTTGACAGTCGGGGGTGTCACGGGAGAAGTTCCAGACGATGGCCCGCACAGGGACGACCGGCCACTGTTCCGGTTCGGTCATGGCCTTATGACCCGCCACTGGCCAACCCCCAGGGCCGGCCGCTTGCTGGGGCGAGCGGCCGGCCGCCGGTTTACCGAGTCCCGTCCTGGTCAGTACCGGAGGATGGAGAGGACGGCGTTCGTGCTCGGCGGCGGCGGCGTCCTCGGTGCCCACGAGGTCGGCATGCTGCGGGCGCTGGAGGAGACCGGCGTGCGTCCCGACCTCGTCGTCGGCACGTCCATCGGCGCGCTCAACGGCGCGCTCGTCGCGGCCGACCCCGGTACCGCCGTCCGGCGTCTCACGGACCTGTGGTCGGACGAGTCGGTCCGCGAGGTGTTCGGCGCCCGCGTCTGGTCACGGCTGTGGACACTGGCCCGCTCCGGCACGCACCTGCACGCGAACGACCCGCTGCGCCGGATGCTCGGCGAACTCCTGGAGACCACGGAGATCGAGGACCTGGCCGTCCCGTTCCAGTGCGTCGCCGCCTGCATCGAGACCGCGATGCCGCACTGGTTCACCCGAGGCCCGGTCATCCCCGCAGTCCTCGCCTCGTGCGCCGCGCCGGGGCTGCTGCCGCCCGTCCGCGTCGGGGACCGGCACTATTTCGACGGCGGGCTCGTCCACAGCATTCCCGTCGGACGCGCCGTCGAACTGGGCGCCACCACCATCTACGTCCTGCACGTCGGACGCATCGAACGCGACCTCGCGCCGCCGCGCCGTCCCTGGGAGGTCGGCATGGTCGCCTTCGAGATCGCCCGCAGGCACCGCTTCTTCGAGGAGATGGCGACGCTGCCGGACGGGCTGGCCGTGCACGTCCTGCCCGCCGGCGCGAGGCCGCAGAAGGCCGGTGTCGACCTCGCCCAGGTGCGCTACCGCAACGTCTCCGGCATCGCCGCCCATATCGAACGCGCCTACCAGGCGTCCTTGAAGTACCTCAAAGAAGTGTGAAATGCCGCCGCCCATCGTGCGCCGCGTGCTCTGCACGCCGCTCCTCTTCGTTCTGACCCTGCTGCTCCTCGTGCTGTTTCCACTGGCACTCGTCGGCGGACGCCCCCGGCGCCTGCTCTCGTTCGCGCTCGCCTGGGGCACGCTGGAATGCAGGGCCGTTCTCGAGTGCACCTGGCAGTGGGTACTCCGCCGCCCCCGTTCGGACCACCACTACGACATCATCCGCCGCTATGTCGCGGGCCTTTACTCCTCCGCGCAGAAGCGGCTCGGCCTGGAGGTCGTGATCGAGGGCAGCTGGGACGGCCCGCCGGGCGACCGGCCCCTGATCGTCCTCAGCCGGCACGCGGGCCCGGGGGACGCCCTCCTGCTCGTCCACCATCTGCTCGGCGACTACCGGCGGCGCCCGCGCGTCGTCATGAAGGCCCAGCTCCAGCTCGACCCGTGCATCGACATCGCCGCCAACCGGCTGCCGAACGCCTTCGTCACCCCCGGCGACGGCGCCGCCCGCATCGAGCGGCTCGCCACCGGCCTCGGCCCGCGCGACGCCCTGGTCATCTTCCCCGAGGGCGGCAACTTCACCCCCGACCGGCGGCGCCGCGCCATCCGCCGCCTCACCCGCCAGCGCCGCCTGGACGAGGCGTCCCGCGCGGCCCGCATGCGCCACGTGCTGCCGCCGCGCGCCGGCGGCGTCCTCGCGGCCCTCGCCGCCGCCCCCACCGCGGACGTCGTGTTCGTCGCGCATGTCGGCCTCGACCACATGATCTCGCCCGGCGAGGTCTGGCGCCGCATCCCGCTCGCGCACCCCGTCCGCGCGCACTGGTGGCGCATCCGGTCCGAGGACGTCCCGCGCGGCCAGGACGCCCAGATCGACTGGCTCTACGCCCAGTGGCAGAAGGCCGACACCTGGATCGCGGCCGGGCACCGACCATGATCCCGCGGGTACAGTCGTGCCATGGACGAGGGGACGGTCAGGGTCGACCTGTGGATCTGGTCGGTGCGGCTGCTGAAGACCCGCTCGATGGCCACCACCGCGTGCCGCGCGGGCCACGTCCGGGTCAACGACGAGCGCGCCAAGCCCGCCACCCCCGTCCGTCCGGGCGATGAGATCCGGATGCGCCATGACGGCCGCGAGCGCATCGTGATCGTCCAGCGCCTCGTCCGCAAGCGGGTGGGCGCCTCCGTCGCCGCGGAGTGCCTCATCGACAAGAGCCCTCCGCCACCGCCCCGCGAGGCCCTCATCCCCATCGGCCGCCGTGACCGCGGCGCCGGCCGGCCCACCAAGCGCGACCGCCGCGAACTGGACCGTCTCCGCGCCCTCGACCAGAGCCGCGCCGCCCACGACCTGTCCACCCCCGCCGGAGACGACTCCTGACGGCCGGTCGCGCGCAACGAGAAGGGCAGAAGTCGACAAGGGCAGAATGCGACTCGACGCATGCCCCGCGTCATGCGTCCGCCTGATCGCCGCGACGAATCAAGGTTCAGCCGGCGCCGCGCCCCCGCGGTGCGGCACCGGCCGTTCGAAAGGCGAGAGGAAGAACGAGCCGCATTCTGCCCAATCGCATTTCTAGACCGGTGGACGCCGCCACGTCCGGTGCGCAGCCGCGCGGGCGCGCCTGAGACCGCGCAGCCGCGCACCACCACGCAACTGCGCGCCTGTACACGAGCCCTGTGCGGGGAGACCATGCGGGGGTGATGGACGAGCGGAACCCGAAACATCAGCTCCCCTATCCCTACGACCAGGACCTGTCGGGAGTGCTGCGGCGGCTGAACCGGCGTACTCCCGCCAGCCGCAACAGGCTCGCCAACGATCCGGTGACGGCCGCCTACCTGGCGGCGGGCATGCGGTTGATCGGACGTCACCTGGGCCCGAGCGCGGTGCGGACGTCCACCGACCCGGACGACGCGGCCTCCATCGAACGCCCCCTGCTCGCCTTCCTTTCCCAGCGCGCGGTCGTCGCCGAGGTCGGCGCGAACCCCGACCCGTTCCCGCGGATGGGGAGCGTCTCGACGCTGCGGTCCACCTGGGGATGCCATTCGGACTTCATCTCCGACCTGCTGCGGTTCGGCTTGTGGTCCTATCATCCGAACCATTGCGACGTCACCGAGGCCGCCGACATCCTCGGCGACCTACTCCAGGGCCCCGACTATGTCGAGGCCATTCATCGGCTGGGGTTCTGGAACATCCTGACCCTGGTCGACCGGCCCCGGTTCCGCCTCGAACTCTTCGTCACCGCCGCCGCGGAGGGCGACGAGGTGATCCAGAAGGCGATGGCCGAGAACTATCGCGAGATCAAGGAGCCGTGGACGGAGGTCTGCGAGGAACTCCTGGAGGCGCGGAACCTGCGGCTGCGCCCGGGGATCACGGTCGACGGCCTGGTCGACATGATCAGTGCCGTGATGGAGGGGACCGCGCTGCGCGCGCTCGCCGACCCCGGCGCGGGCGTGATCGACCGCGCCGGGCGGAGGTCCCTCGCGGGGACGGCGCTGCTCGCCCTCATCCGCGGATGCGTCGAGCGAGTCGACGACGCCGACGGGCGGTCGCTGGAGGAATCGGTCCACGCGATGGTCTATGACCTTCCCGTCTCGTCCCCCTACCAGGTTGCCTACTAGTCGCCTTGATCCTTTTGCGGGGCCGCCGGCTTGCGGGCGAGCAGGCAGCCTTGGCCGAATCTCTCGGTCTCGGCGGGCTCGCGGGAAGCGCGGGCGTCCACCACCAGTCCCGCCTGTTCCAGCAGACCGGCGAGGTGGTCGAGCGGCCAGCGGTAGGCGAGTGTGACCTTGTGGTCGAACGGCCGGAGGATGTCGGGCGACGCGAAGGTGCCGAGCAGGAGCCGGCCGCCGGGGGCGAGAACGCGGTGGATCTCGGCGAGCACGTCCGGGAGCCGCTCGGGCGGGGTGTGGATGGTCGAGTACCAGGCGAGGACGCCGCCGAGCGAGCCGTCCGGTAGGTCCAGGGCGGTCATGGAGCCCTCGTCGAACCGCAGCGCCGGGTGCGCCCGCCGGGCCAGCGTGATCATCGCCGGGGACAGGTCGATGCCGAAGGCGGTGCGGCCGAGCGCGGTGAGGTGGGCGGTCAGGTGGCCGGGGCCGCAGCCGAGGTCGGCGACCGGGTCCCCGGCGAGTTCGGCGAAGGCGGCGATCAGGCCACGGTCGAGGGGGTGGCTCTTGCGGGCGTCGCCGAACAGTTCGGCGTAGAGGTCGGCGACGGCGTCATAGGCGGTCCTGGTATCTGCTTCGGTCACGCTCGACGACGGTAGTGCCTGGGGACCCGCGGCCGGCCTGGCGCAGGATTTGCCCTTTATGGGGCTTGTGGTGAGGAGTGTGGTGGAACGTCCCGAAATGCGGCGGGGGTAGCGGGTCGACACCGCCTGACTGGAGGGGACCACCCATGACTGAATCCGCCCACTTCCCGGCCCCGGCGCGTGACATCTGCGGGACCATGCTCGTCCACCGGAGGCTGCTCAACGACAGCATGACCTACCGCGCCCAGCGCGCACGGATCGAGAACCGCGCGCTCCAGTACGAGACGGGACGGCGCAGCGCGGTTCGCAGCGAGGTGCTCACGATCCCCGTCGTCGTCCACGTCGTCCACAACCCGAGCTTTCCGGAACAGAACATCAGCGATGATCAGATCCACAGCCAGATCGACGTCCTCAACCGGGACTTCCGTGCCGCGAACACGGACGTGTCCCTGGTGCCCGAGGTGTGGCGACCACTGATCGCCGACACCCGGATCGAGTTCCAGCTCGCGACCCGCGACCCGCTCGGGAACCCGACGGACGGGATCTTCCGGACCGAGACGGACCGGGACGGGTTCGACACGCGCGACACGGTGAAGGCCAGCGACACCGGCGGCGCCGACCCCTGGCCGAGCGATCAATACCTGAACATGTGGGTCTGCCAGCTCCAGGGCGGCCTGCTGGGGTACGCGCAGTTCCCCGGCGGCCCGCCGCAGACCGACGGCGTGGTCATCCTGCACACGGCCTTCGGGACGAAGGGGTGCGCCACATCGCCCTTCGACGGGGGCCGGACCGCGACCCATGAGATCGGGCACTGGCTCGACCTCCTGCACATCTGGGGCGATGACGACGGCGCGTGCAGCAACGACGACCGCGTCGCCGATACCCCGAACCAGGCGTCCTCCAACACCGGGAGCCCCGCGTTCCCGCATGTGACCTGCGACAACGGCCCAGACGGGGACATGTTCATGAATTACATGGACTATGTCGACGACCAGGCCATGGTCATGTTCACGCGGGGGCAGAGCGACCGGATGGACGCGTGCCTGGAGGGGGCGCGCGCGTCCTTCGTCGTCGCCCGCCAGGTCGGTACCGCCAAGGAACCGGCCGCGGAAGCCGCCGCGGCCCCGGCCCCCGAGCCCGCTGCCGCCCCGGCTCCGGCGGCCCCGGCTGCGTCCCCCGCCCCCGCCCCCGCCCCCGCCGTGGCCCCGGCCGCGGCCGGTGGGGACGGGCATGCCGTGCAGGACGGCGAGGTGGAACGGCTGCTCAGAGAGGTCCTCAGCGAGATCCAGGACGCGATCGGCCTCGTCACCGGTGACGGCCGATGAGCCATCGGGAGGACGTGTGAACACGACGTTGACGGACATCACCGGCGCCTGGCTGCACTCCTTCGAGGAGGACACCGGCACCTCGGAGGTGTACCGGCCGTCCGGCTACCGGTTCCCGCCCGCGCGGCGCGTGCGGCGGGGCCTGGAGTTCCGGTCGGACGGGACGTTCATCGAAAGCCGCCCCGGCCCGGACGACCGCCTCCGCGAGGTGCACGGCCGCTGGGAGAGGCAGGGCGCGGACCGGGTCGGTGTCACCTTCCCGCAGGGACGCGGCACGCCTTACACGATCACGGTTCTGTCCGGCACGGACGACAGGCTCACGATCGCGAGGTGATGCCCGGTTCCGGGCCGGTCGACGGGGTCAGGCCTGGTCGGCTCGGGTGGCCGGCCGACGGGAGCGCGGTGCGGCACGCAGATGGATGCGCTCGCCCTGCCGGCCGAAGAGGTTGAGGACCTCCACCGGCTGGTCGCCGGCGGGCCCGAACCAGTGCGGGAGCCGGGTGTCGAACTCGGCGGCCTCGCCCGGCTCCATGATCAGGTCATGGTCGGCGACGATCAGCCGCAGCCGCCCGGACAGGACGTACAGCCACTCGTAGCCCTCGTGCGTGCACGGGTCCGGCTCGTTCTGGTCGGCGGGAATGATCGATTTCCATGCCTGGAGGGGACCGGGCTGGCGGGTCAGGGGCACGACCGTCCGGCCGTTGCTGGCCCGCGGGGTGAGCCGGACGCGCGGGTCGCCGACCTCCGGCGCGCCGACCAGTTCGTCCAGCGGCACCTGGTGGGCCTGCGCGATCGGCAGCAGCAGTTCGAGGCTGGGCCTGCGCTGCCCCGCCTCCAGCCGCGACAGCGTGCTCTTGGAGATGCCGGTCGCCTCGGCCAGCGCGGCCAGGGTGACGCCGCGCTGGGTGCGCAGGCGCTTGAGCCGGGGGCCGACCTCGGCCAGCGCGGTGGCGATGGCGGGAGCGTGTTCCATGGCCCCATTCCACCTCGCTCTCCCGGAAACAGCAACAGAAGTTGTCGTTTCCGGTGAGCGGCCCGCACCGGCTGAGGCTGAGGTGATCGCAATGTACGACGTCGTGGTGATCGGCGCCGCGTCCGCGGCCGGCGGCGTGACGTGTGGCTAGGACTACTAGCGGCGCCGGTAGATCGTGAGGGAGTGGCCGACCTCGTCGATGGGTTCGCTCGTCTCGATGAGGCCGATCACCCGCGGGTCGGCCTTGGCGATCCAGCTGTCCGACACCACCAGCAGCCCGCGCACCTGCCCGGACGGCACCAGGAACGGGTCGGACGCCGTGATGCCGTAGTAGGACGGGACGCCGCTGCCCTTGTAGGCCAGCCAGACGTTCTCGCCTGGGTACCGGGTGCGCAGGCGGTCGGCGAGCCGTCCGAGATCCTGCCCCCAGTCGACGTTGGAGTCGTGCAGGCGCAGATGGGTCTTGGACGGTCCGCCGAACGCCTCGTTCGAGTACGGCAGGTAGAAGGGGAACGCCAGGAGCGAGCTGATCGCGACGAACAGCAGCGGAACCGCCGCGAGCCAGTGCCGGCGGAAGGCCACCACCCCTGCCGCCGCGACCGCCAGGAACATCGGCACGACGATGACGTACCGGACGCCCAGATCGCGCGAACCGCCCATGGCGACCAGCAGCAGCACGGCCGCGGGCAGGAGGACGTAGGGTGCGGCAGGCCGGAACCGTCGCGTCGCCATAGCCGCCACGCCGGCGGCCCAGAGCGCGAGCGCGCCGAGCGGCGTCTTCACCAGCAGCGCGGCGGGCAGGTAGTACCAGCGGGAACCGCGATAGGTCGTGCCGAACAGAAAGCCCGTCCACGTCGAATTCTCGAATCCGAACTGGACGCGCATCCCGTCCCGGAACGGCGGCGGGAATGGCATGAGGCCGGCGGCGAGCCCGCGCAGCCCGCGGGCGTCCGGCACGTTCGCCGGTGTCGTCCAGCGCAGCCGCGGATCGACCGCGAGATAGGACGCCCACACCACGGCGACCGCGATGAGCAGTATCCCGGTGGCGGCACCCACGCCGCGCACGGCGAACCCTCGCCGCGTCGGTTCTTCGGACGACTCGCGGTCGGTGGACCGTGTCGCGGACCACGCGGCCAGGACGACCAGCACCGGAACGGCGGCCAGCATGGTCATCTTGGTGGCCACGGCCGCCCCGAGCGCCGCGCCCGCCAGCGGAAGGCAGGGCAGCGGGCGCCGCCGGGCCCGCCACAGCAGCCACACCGACGTCAGCAGGAATCCGGCCGCCGGGACGTCCAGGGTGGCCAGCGACCCGTGCGCGATGACGTCCGGGGAGAACGCGTAAAGCGCCAGCGCGAGCAGCCCGCCCGTCCGGCCGGCGAGGTCGGACGCGAACGCGAAGACCACCAACCCGAACAGCAGCGTCAGGACGATCATCGCCAGCCGCGCCGCCAGCAGCACTCGCTGGGCGTCGTTGCCCGACTCGTACAGCAGGTGGCGTCCGGTCGCCTCCTGGGTCCCGGCGAAACCCGCGTCCAGGCGCGGGCGCGCGATCGCCAGGCCCACCCCCATGATCAGCTTGCCCAGCGGCGGATGCTCGGGGTTGAGGTGCAGGCTGTGCTCCCGCTGGTAGACCGCCGCGGCCCCCACGTACACCGGCTCGTCGATGGTCGGGGTCTGCTGGAGGGCCGTCGTGACCATCGCGACCGCCATCACCGCCAGCAGCGCCGCGACGCAGACCGCCACCGCCCATGGCCGGAGCGTGCGAGACCGGCGCGGCGCGGTCGCATCGTCCGGCGAAGTCACCGCCTTACCTAACCATTTCGCCCCGTTCTGGACGGCGCGACTGGGAGAAGGCGGCCATGACCTGGAGTCGGCCGTCGGCATCGTCGTGCGGAGCGTGCCGTCCCGGTCCGCTCAACGGTCGTTGATCGCCTCGCCGATGATCTCCAGGGCGAGCGCCGCGTCCGGGCCGAGACGGGCCGCCGGAAGAGCACGTCGTGCAGCGAGACGTCCGCGAACCCGAGCTCCTCCGCCCCGTGCGGCGAGCACCGGGTAGGCCCCGATCGGCAGGTTCCCGTGCAGCTGAAGGAAGTACTCCATGGCGCGGCTTCCCCTTTCCTTGATCACTAAGCCATCCTGGTGTGCGGCCGGGCGATCGCGCCGCTGATCGGCGAAACCGGTGCTCAGCGGGCAAGTCGGGCGTCATGATCTGGGACCGGCAGGGGCGTTCAGGTCCCGCCGCGGTTCTCGGTGACCTCGGCCAGGCGGGCGGCGAGGAAGGCGCGCTCGGCTTCGTTCCCGGCCAGCGTGACCGCCCGTTCGTATGCCGCGGCGGCCTCGCGGCGGCGGCCCGTCCGGCGCAGCAGATCGGCCTTGATCGCCGGCAGGTAGCGGTAGGCGGCGAGCCGCCCGTCCTGTTCGAGGGCCTCGACCTCGGCCAGCGCGGCGGACGGCCCTGCGACCATCGCGACCGCCACCGTCCGGTTGAGGGCGACGACGGGCGACGGCCATGCCTTCAGCAACGCGTCATACAGGACGAGGATCTGGTCCCAGTCGGTGTCGCCGTAGGACGGGGCGGTCGCGTGCAAGGTCGCGATGGCCGCCTGCAAGGAGAACCGGCCGGCCCTGCCGGTGCGGAGTGCCCCGACGACCAGATCGTCCGCTTGGGCGATGGCGTCCCGTTCCCAGGCCGAACGATCCTGTTCCTCCAGCGGCAGCAGGCGCCCGTCCGGCGCCGTACGGGTGGCGCGGCGTGCGTAGTTGGCCAGCAGCAACGCCAGCAACCCCCGGACCTCCGGTTCGTCGGGCAGCAGCTCGTGCAGCATGCGGGCCAGATCGAGCGCCCGCTCGGCGATGTCATCCCTGGTCAGCGTGGGACCGCTGGGGGCGGTGTGGCCGGTGGTGAACAGCAGGTGGACGGTGGTGAGCGCCGCGTCCAACCGCGCGGGCCACTCGTCGGGACCGGGCAGCCGGAAGGGAATCCGCGCCTGCGTGATCTTCTTCTTCGCGCGGGTGATCCGGGCGGCCATGGTCGTCTCGGGGACCAGGAACGCGCTCGCGACATCGGGCGTGGCCACGCCACAGACCAGCCGGAGCGTGAGCGCGACCTGTGCCTGTTCGGCAAGCGCCGGATGGCAGCACAGGAACACCAGCCGCAGCCGGTCCACGAACGGCTCCGGCTCGCCCTCCGGCTCCACCAGCAACGGCAACTTCGACCGCAACGTCCTGGCCCTGCGCAGCGCGTCCAGGGCGTTGTGCCGGGCCGCGGTCGTCAGCCACGCGCCCGGCCTGGACGGCACGCCGTCGCGCGTCCAGGCGTCGAGCGCCGCGACGTAGGCGTCCTGGACGCACTCCTCGGCCAGATCGAGGTCACGGGCGACGCGCACCGTCGCGGCGAGCACCCGGGCCCACTCGCGGCGGTGCGCGTCGGCGACCGCGCGACCGGCCAGGGATCGTCTGTCGGCGCCGGTCACCCGGTGAGCAGCGGCCGCACCTCGACGGCCCCGTCCATGATCGGGAGCAGCCGGCCGACGGCGACCGCCTGCTCCAGGTCGGCGGCCTCCACCACGAAGAATCCGGCGATCACCTCCTTGCTCTCGATGAACGGGCCGTCGGTGACCAGGCCGCCCTTGTGGATCGTGCGGGTGGCCGCGCTCGGCTGGAGCGCCTGCTCGTGGACGACCCGCACCCCCATCGCGGCGATCTGCTCCCCGGCCCGCAGATTCGCCTCCATGACCTCGGGCGGGATGTCGGCGACACCCCCCGGAGTCTCCGCCTCGTAGATCAGAATCGCGTACTGCGGCATCCCTGGTCCTGTCTGGTCGTCTCGTCAGCGATCGCCGGTCGCCGGCTCCCAATTGCCGGTCTCCGGGCCCATCGCACCGTATTCGAGCTTTCCGTCCCGGGCGTAGCGGCTGGTGACGACACCGGTGCCGGACGTCGTCGTGTCGATCAGCTTGAGGCGGGCCGGGATCGTCCCGTCCCCGAATAGCCGCTTGCCGGAGCCGATGAGCACCGGGAAGACCAGCACGTGGAACTCGTCCACGAGATCGTGCTCGATGAGCGTCTGGATCAGCCCGCCACTGCCGTGGACCTGGATCTCGCCGCCGTCCCCCTCCTTGAGCTCGCGGACGGCGTCCACGACGTCGCCCTTGAGCAGCGTCGAGTTCTGCCATGCCACGCTCGTCAGCGTCCGCGACGCGACGTACTTGGGCATGCTGTTCAGCTTCGCCCCGATCGGGTCGTCGGGCTCCGACAGCGGCCAGTTCGCGGCGAAGACCTCGTAGGTCCTGCGCCCCAGCAGCAGCGCGGCCGCCCGGTCGGTCAGCGCGCCCATCCGCTCGATCATTTGCGGCTCGAAGAACGGGACGGACCAGCCTCCGTGCTCAAATCCGTCGTCCCGGTCCTCGTCCGCCCCGCCCGGCGCCTGCATGACGCCGTCCAGGGACACGAACATCGTCACCAGCAGCTTCCGCATCGATCTCTCCTCAGCTCGTATCCACCGTCGGACGTCCAGGTGACGCCCTCACCCACTACGGCGATCGAGCACGCCCGCAATCGACACCATGCCCGTTCCCTTTTCACGGGAACGGCGCCACGGACGGTGTCCGTGGCGCCGGGTCCGGGTCCGGGTCCGTGTTCGGATCCGGGTCTGTCAGAAGGAACTCGCGTACTCCCTGATGGTGACGATGACGTGCCCCCTGGCGTCGACGGCCGCGAGATCGGCGTGCTCGAAGCCCTCGTGCGGGTTCGCGGGGGGCTCGGTCCAGGTCGGACGGGGGCCCGGCTTGTGATCGAGGAACGCCATGAAGAAGCCGTCCGGCCTCACCGGGACGACTCGCTGCTGCCCGTCCTGCAACGTCACCCGGATCGCCGTCGTGGAGACCGGCGCCCGGCCGAGAAGCCCCATCTCGTTCTCGGCGAGCTCACCGAACCTCGCCTGGAGCGGCGGGTTCTCGGGCCCGGAGCCCGGCCGCGCCCGCTTCGGAAGGACACCGCCCTCGCCGCATTCGAGGCTGCCGTCCTCCCCGTCAACGGTGCGCAGGTAAGTGCACTCGGAGCCGTTGGCGCCGGGCGCCACCCACAGCTGGACGACCGTGCCGTGCCGGTCACGGGCCTCGATCACCTTCGTGGCCTTGGACATGTCCAGCCTGGACCAGTCGCTGTTCGGGTCCTGGGCCTTCCGGAAGGCGTTGGTCACCCCGGTGGGGATGACCCCGGCGGCGTCCGCGCCGGCGCCGAGCGTCCCCAGGGTGAGCGTGGCCGCGAGGACGATCGTCCAACGCCTCCGCCGCCGCGAGGACGTGCGCGCGGGTGCGGCCGGGTCGCTGACCATGATCCTGGCGAGCGCACGGCGCCCCTGAGCGTCGCCCGCCGCGTCGGCGAACTCGTCCCGGCCCACGGGATCGGCCTGGCCCATCACCTGCCGGACGTGCGCGACCGTGTCCTCCGCAGACGTGTTCCCGTGCCTCATCACTTCGCCTCCTCCGGAGCCATCTGACGGTGAACGCCGGGGACTCTGCCGTCCCGCTCGGCGAGTGCCCGGTCCAACCGCCGCCGGGCCCGGTGCAGGCGCACCGCGAACGTGCTCGGCGAGCAGCCGACGACTGTGGCCGCGGACGCCACGTCCAGTTCCTCCCAGCCGACCAGCCGCAGCGCCTCCTGGTCCTTGGCCGACAGGGTCGCGATGGCCTCATGGAGCGCGAGCGACTCCACCACCGTCCCGGCATGGTCGGGCCCGGCCGCCTTCGGTGCCGTCCTGCCGAGCCGCGCCCCGAGCCGCGACCGGCGCCGGTCGGCGCGCTGCTGGTTGGCCAGAGTGTTGCGGGCGACCGAGTACAGCCAGGGCAGCACCTCGTCCGCCTCGCCGGGCATGTCGTCCATCCGCCGCCAGGCGATCAGGAACGTCTCGGCCGCCACGTCGCGCGCCTGGTCGCGGTCGATCCGCCGGGACGCATAGCGCAGGACGTCGGGGTAGTGGCGCTGGAACAAGGCCGTGAACCTCGCCTGATCATCTTCCACACCCGCCTCCTTCAACAGTCGTGGTGGGTGCTGAATGCCTCCCTATGTCCGGCAGAGGTCCCCGCATTACCGTCCGAAAGTTTCGCCCTTGAGCGATCCACCGGGCCGGCACACGCGAACGGGTGACGAGCGGCCAACTCGCGTACCCCAAGGAGCGCCTCATGAAGTTCTTCCCGCGCAAGGCGATCGTGGCGTCGGCGGTGACGCTCGGCGCCATGGCGGCCGTCCCGGCGATGGCACAGTCGGCCTCGGCCAGCCCGACCCAGTGCAGCGCCAGCTTCACCGCCGGCACCGCGTCCAGCTTCTGCGCCAGCGGCACCGGCGAGCATCGGATCGTGTGCTTCTACACGCACCACATTCCGGGCGTCGGAACCATCATGTCCTACGGCCCCTGGCAGCCGGCCGGCTCCACGTCCAGCACGTACTGCCCCTCGGACAGGGTCACCAACAGCTTTATCGAAGTGCGCTGACAGCCCGCCCCCTCGCCGGACGGCGGAGCGGCCACCACCCCGCCCCGCCCGTAGCCGCTCCGCCGTCCGGCGCCCCTGGAGAAGGCCGAACACGGCCGGGAGTCTGGGATGACCAGAGTGTCCTCGTCCGACAGGCAAAATTGACCTTCCACGTTGCCTCACCTTGGGGCGGGCATGGGACAACCACCGGGACCACGGTGAATTCATTCGCCGATCACCATGTGGACACCCGGTCGTCGGCCGGAAACGGGGAGATTACTCCACGTGCCTGTGGGAGTGAGCGTCACGACGTCCCGGCGCGACGACCTGCCGGAATCATCGTCCCGCCGCTGGACCGGCGCGGCCTGGTCGGTGCCGGGGGTCCTCGCGCTGGCCTGGCTCGCCGTCCTCATCGCTCATCTGCGCGTCCCCGTCCCGTCCGATCAGCTCAACTACCTGACGGCGGCGGCGCGCTTCCCGCACCCGGTCGAGGTCACCACGGAGATGCACCAGGTGACCCGGTTCGGAGTGATCATTCCGGTCCGGCTGGCGGTCGCGGTGTTCGGCTACTCCCAGGCCGCGTACGCGATCGTTCCCATCCTGGCCACGCTGACGCTGCTCCTGGGCACCTACGCGCTGGGCACGCTGCTCTTCGCCAGGCCGGTGGGCGTGGCCGGCGGCCTGATCGTCGTCGCGGCGACCCCGGTCTTCGCCGACTCCACCGATCTGCTGCCCGATGTGCTCGCGGCGGGCCTGTTCACCTGCGCGCTGGCCCTCGCGGTCTCCATCGGACGGCGCCCGGACGCGCCGGGCCCGGCTCGGCTGCTGGCGCTGGGGGCGCTGCTCGGCTGGTCCTACCTGGCCCGCGAGTTCGTCGTCTTCATGTGGCCGGTGGTGCTGGTCCTGCTGTACCGCAAGGCACGGCTGACCGGACTGCTGTGGGCAACGCTCCCGATCCTGGCCATCGGGCTCGTGGAACTGACGCTGTGCTGGCGGCTCTACGGCGACCCGTTCGCGCGCCTGCAAGCGATCATGGGACATGGGCAGGGGCCGTCGAGGCCCGACATCGCCACGACCTACCGCGACAAGCCCCGGATGATGTACATCCTGCGGCTGCCCGTCACGCTGCGAAAATACCCGGAGGGCGGCCTGCTCACTGCCCTGCTCGGCCTGACCCTGCTCGGTGGGCTGCTGCGCCCCCGCAAGTTGGCCATCCCGCTTGTCACGTGCGCATTGCTGTGGGTGCCGCTCACCCTGCTCGGCGGCATTCTGAACCCCGCCGCCCCCAAACTGCGGCTCCAACTGATCCGCTACTGGTTCCCCATCTTCCCCGCGTTCGTGCTCGGCGGCCTCGGCCTGCTGTGGCTCGCCGCGGTGTTCCTGGTCGGCCGCGTCCCGGAGTGGAGACGGCAGCGGGATCGGGACGCGACCCCCGCCGCACGACGCGCCGTCTCGCCTACCGTGCTGCGCGTGGTGCTGCCCGCCGTGGTGGTCCTGGCCGTTGCCGTGCTCACCTCCGGTGCCGCCGCGCGCTCCTGGTGGGGGGCGCCGAACACGAGGGCGGGCGGCGCCACCCAGCTGGAGTCCCTGCGCTCCTGGATGCGCGATCACGATGGCGCGAACCTGCGCGTCTGGGCCGATCCCCGTACGAGCAAGGTCCTCAAGGTCTACCAGGAAGGCGCCTGGGGCGGACGCGCGTGGACGACACGCGTGCGAGACGTCCGGCCAGGTGCCGAGCAGCCTCGTCCGGGAGATCTGCTGCTCCTGTACGACACCGAGACGGGACGGGTATGCCCGTCCTGTCGGGCGGCGGCACGCGTCATGATGAGCGACCCGACCTGGCTGGGCCCCCACTGGCAGCAGGTCTACGGCAGCACCGACCGCGTCGTGCGCGTCTACCGGCTCGCGCGCTGAAGGACCGCCGGTCCGGAGCGGTCAGGTAATGGCGGCCGTAATGGCGACAAAACAGGGACTACTGCCAACTCCTCGGTCAAAATTTCCCATCCGCGCCTTTTCGTTTCCGTGGACCGCGCCGAGGGAGTGACGGAGTAGCGTCGTCGAGACGGGGTGACCTCGTGCGACCAGGAGTGATCGTCTGGGGGTGCGGGGCCGTCGCAGATCGTCCGCCGATCTCCAGAGTGCCGCCGTGCGCGTCAACTCGACCCGCTGTGACACCCGGTGTCCCGGCCATCCTCCGGCACGGATGACACAGCCTTCGCGACGGGTGGCCGTCCACTGGTCGTCCACCCGGCATCTCATCCGCCACGGGTGATTCGGGACGGCGCCCCGAGACCGGACGATGGCCCCGAAGCCCGCCTCACCAACCACAGGAGGGGATCACAATGATCAGTCACATGCACCGCGGATCGTCCAAGACGACCGCCCAGCCGGTGAGCCGCGCGGCGATGGGGTTCTCCATCTTCGCCGGCTGCGTCATGATCTTGGCCGGAACCTTCGGCGCGCTCCTTGGGATCGCGGCGATCTCCAACGACGACCTGTACGTGGTCCGCGGCGACTACATCTTCAAGTGGGACGTCTCCACCTGGGGCTGGGCGCATCTGATACTCGGAATCGTCGTGGCGGTGGCCGGGTTCGCGGTGTTCACCGGACAGGTCTGGGCGCGTGTGATCGGCATCATCCTGGCGGTGGCGAGCGCCATCGCGAACTTCATGTTCCTGCCCTACTACCCGGTGTGGTCCATCGTGATCATCGCGCTGGACGTCGCGGTGATCTGGGGGCTGGTGAAGTACTCGCCCGCGTCCACCGACTCCTAGGCAGCCGCCGGGGCGCCGCAGGCGGCGTCCCGGCCGGTCACAGGATGAGCGCGATGAAGACCAGGCAGCAGATGATGTTGATCAGCCAGCTGTGGGTGTTCATCCAGGTCCGGACCGCGGGCATGACGCGGACGGCGCGCCGGTGGAACAGCACCAGGACCAGCAGCGGCAGCGCCGCGATCAGGACGGTCGCGGCGATGAACGGCAGCGCGCCGCCGACGCCGAGGTCGTGCTGATCGAGGTGGGCCCCCACGGTCAGCATCACCACGATGTCCGACGGCATCAACACGATCACCAGGAAGCCGGTGGTGAGCGCCTTGCGGGGATCGGCGTCCATCAGGGTGCCGAGCCAGTGGGGCGGCTCGATCGTCTCCCGCTTGACGTAGTTCTTCAGCGCCGCGGCGATCAGGAGGATCACCAGCGCGATCTGCACGATCTTCTCCACCGATCCCGAGCCGTGGCCGCCGATCGAGTCGTCTCCGCCCACCAGGGCGAAAATGCCCCGGGTCACGGTGACTCCCACGGTCACGGCCACGGCCACGCCCAGGAGGAAGGCCAGGGAGACCCGCACCGGCCGCCTGGTGGTCACCAGGATGATGGCGGACATGATCTGCGGTCCGGCCATCATGGTGATGGCCAGCGGAAGTATCTGCAGATCCAATGGAAGCTCCCCCCAGAGATTCCGTCACACGCCACCATCTCCCCATACCCGCGGACCTCGGCGGCGACAGCACGGAGGCCGTAGGCAGTTCTACTTCGCTTGTAGCGGGTGGCGCCGGCAGCGGGCGTTGCGCCTGGCCCCATGGCGTGCAAAACGACGGCTTGTGAACATTGTGCTTTGCCTCCTTCTTTGATGCCCTGCCCGATCAGGGTCCGGCTCGTTTCTGTTGACAGCTTGAGGCAAAAAGAGGAGCTGCGTATCACCTGCAAGAGGTGATGTGAACGTCAAGGCCGGGACCCGGGCCGGCAGAAGTGGCGACATCCATTAGATAGGGGGATGTTCCGGCGACACGGTCGGGTGATGCTCCGAAGGGCCGGGGCTCCGACTCCCGGCGAACTCGATCAGGTTCGGGGGAGTGCGGGGAATGAGTGAGACACCTCTGGAGCTGCGGGGTTCGGTGCCGAACCTGCCGGAATGGGCCGTTCGCCGTCCTCGTCTGACGGAACGATTGCGGCGGGGCTCCAGCCGTCGCCTGACGGTGGTGAGCGGCCCGCCGGGCGCGGGCAAGACCGTGGCCGCCCTGGAGTGGGCCGCGGCGGCGTCGGGGCAGGGCGGCCGGCGCGTCCGCTGGATCACCTGCGACCAATCGACGGCGACCGTCCCGCGATTCTGCCGGAGGGTCCTCGAAAGCTTCGGATGCGCCGGAGCCGAGGTTCCCGCGTTCCGGGCCCGGGACGGGGAAACGCACGGCGACTCGCTCGTCCAGACGGTCGGCGCGCAGCTCGGCCACCTCGATCCGCCGGTCGTCCTGGTCGTGGACGACTTCCCCGCGGAAGCCGGCTCCGGCCCCGCCGAAGCCGTCAGCGGCCTGCTGCGTCACATCGGATCGGGGCTGCACCTCGTCGTTCTGACGAGGAGCAGCCCTCGGATCCTCCTCCAGCGGTATCGCCTGAGGGGCGAGCTGACCGAGATCGGGTACGACGAGCTCGCCTTCAGGGATGACGAGCTCGCGGCCGTCCTGGAGCAGCACGCCATCAGGCTCTCGGTCGCCTCCCGGAACAGGCTTCGGGAAAGCACCGGCGGCTGGCCCGCGGGCACCAGGATGGCCGCGATCGCCATGGCCGGCCGTCCGGGTTCCGCGCGCCTTGCGGAGGAGTTCGCGGGAGACCATCCCGCCGTCGTCGACTATCTCACCGAGGAGATCGTCGATGCTCAGCCGCCGGAACTGCGGCGGCTTCTGCTGGCGGCGAGCATCACCCGCAGGTTCAACGCCGATCTGGTGGCGGAACTGGCCGGCGAGACGGGCGGGCTGTTCCCCGAACTCGTGCGCCGGAACACGTTCGCCGTTGCGCAGGGGGACGGCTGGTTCCGCTACCACCCCATGTTCGCCCAGGCCATGCGGTTCATCCTCCGGCAGGAGTCACCTGGTGAAATGCGGGAGCTGCATTGCCGTGCGGCGGGCTGGCTGGAGCGGACCGGGAACCTCACCGAGGCGGTGGAGCACGCCGTCCAGGCCGGAGAGTGGAGCCGGGCCTCGCGGATGGTGGTGAACCGGTTCGCCATCGGACAGGTTCTCGGGCTCCACCCCGGCGGTTCGCTTGCCGGAGTGTTCGACGCCATGCCGGACGACGTCGTCTCCGGCGGCACGGACCCGGAGCCGGCGATCGTCATGGCGGCCGCAGCCACGGCCCGAGCGGACGACCGTGCCGCGGCCTTCGCCTTGAACCGTGCGAACGCGCTGCTCGGCTCGTCCCCACAGGACGAGGCATCGGCCGCACGGGCATGTCTGGTGACGGTCGAACTCTGGCGCACGGGCGTCCTCCCCTCGGCCGAGGCCCCCGGCCGTCCCGGAAAGGGCATCGCCCGGTTACAGCGATTGCCTGCCAGGATTCTCGACGAGCGGCCGGAGCTGGGGGCGCTGGCCGCCGCGAGTGAGGGGGCCGAACGCCTCTGGCACGGCGAGCTGCGGGCCGCGGCCCGGCTCTTTCGCCGGGCCTCGTCCGCCGCGGAGAATGTGGGAGGGGATCTCCAGAGGCTGTGCCGCCGGGGCGAGCTCGCGCTCACCGAGGCCCTGCTCGGCAACGCCGGAACGGTGTCCAGGCTCCTGAACGGAGCCGTGCGGGGGGAGGGAACGGCCGTGTCGCCGGCCGTCGAGCGGGACGCGGCAGTCCATCTGGCCTCGGCGTGGGTCCTCGTCGAGCAATGGCGCATCACGGCGGCCCGAAGCGAGCTCGCCCTGGCTCGGCTGACCCTCGCCGAGCGCCCCGGTTCCTTCCTGGCCATCGTGCACGGCCTGGTGACGGCCTGGGCCGACGTGGCGCAGGCCCAGCCGGGGCGCGCACTGGACACCCTGCACGCGGTCGAGATGATCACGCCACGGCCACGATGGCTGAAGCGGAGGCTGTGCCTCCTGGCCGCCGACGCGCACGCGGCACGGGGGGAGGGCCGGGCCGCGCGGCTCGCGGTGGAGCGAGCGGGCAGGACCGAGGGCCTCGATTCGCGGTTGGCTCTGGCCAGGGCCGCGATGAGCGACGGCGACGAGACGACGGCCGAGGCGGTGCTCCGCCATGCCCTGCGCGGGGTGGTGGACGCCCCCACCAACGTGCGCGTGGACGCGTGGGTCCTGGAGGCGGGGTTGTCCTACCGGAGAGGTGACCGGTCCCGGGGGCGCCGGTCGTTGGAGCGCGCGCTGAGGCTGGCCACCCGCGAGCAGATCAGACGGCCCTTCGCGATGTCGCGCGCCTGGCTGCGGCCGGTACTGCTCACAGATCACGAGCTTCTCCGGCCCTACCTGCGGATTCTCGAACCGTTGGACCTCCCGGCGGGAGCCGGTGAGGCACCTCGCGACAGGGACGACGCTCCGGTGGAGCCGCTGAGCGCACGGGAGTCAGACGTCCTGCACAGCCTGGCCCAGATGATGACGACAGAGGAGATCGCCGCGGACCTGTGCCTGTCGGTGAACACGGTGAAGACCCACCTGAAGAGCATCTATCGCAAGCTGGCGGTGACGCGGCGGGGCGAGGCCGTGCGGCGTGCGCGCCGCCTTTCGCTGTTGCGGCCGCCGGTGCCGTCGGAGCGTCGGCAGAACGGGTGACCAACGCCGCGGAGTCCGTGCCTGACCGACCGGCTCCGATCGATTGATCGATTTTTGATCGCGCCGCCTCTGGCGTGGTCGGCGAATTCGGACCTTCAATTAGGTGATCAGAGCTGCCTTGATCGGGGTCGGGTCAGAGGATCTCTTACCTTGCGATCGATCGTTCGATCTAGTAGCGTGCAGTCACGTTGCCTGAGGGCGTCCCGCGGACCAGGGTGGCCCGGCAGGCCCGTCGCGACCGGGAGGTCGATGATGGTTTCCGATACCAGCGCGGCTGGCCACGCTCCGGACGACGTCACCGTCGGGCCTGGTGGGCCGAGCTTTCACCGGGAGGTACGCACCCGGCCGCCGACCCGCGCGGTGCGCCGAGCCGTACGACGATCACGCCACCATGACGCGCCCGGTCCAGGGCGGCGCGCTCGACGTCCCGATGGCGGTGCGGGTGATCGGCGCCGCCGGCCGTGCGGCGGGCCCCCACCACGAGCCACCACCCCAGCGCAAAGGAGCACACCATCATGTCGAAGAGCCGGAGAAGGCCGCCGGGCCGCCTCCCCGTAGCCGTCGTCACGTTCGCCGTCCTCGCCACGGCGGCCGGCTGCGGTTCGGGCGCCTCCAACTCCACCACATCGAACGGCACGCCGAAGATCACCGTGCTGCGCTCCAACAGCGCGCTCTTCGAACCGCTCTACATCGCGCAGCAGCAGGGCTACTTCAAGGCCGCGGGCTTGGACGTGACCATCAAGCCAGGCGCGCAGGACACCTCACAGAACGCGCCGTCCGTCCTCAGGGGCGAGGCCCAGTTCGCGATGACCGACAGTTCGGGCTTCCTCAAGGGGGCCGCGAAGAACATGCCGATCCGGATCGTCACCGGGCTGGCGTCCGCCACCACCAGGACCGTCCCCACCGACGGCCTGCTGATCAAGAAGGGCGGCTCCATCGCGTCCTTCAAGGACCTGGAGGGCAAGACCGTTGGCCTCGCGGCGCTCGGTGGCACGTTCCAGTTCATCGTCGAGTACCTGACGGAGAAGAGCGGCGGCGACCCCAGCAAGATCAAGTTCGTCGCCCTGCCGACCCCGTCGCTCACCGACGCCGCCGTCAGCGGCAAGACCGACGCCGTCTACTCCTTCGGTGCCTTCTACGCGGCCGGGAAGCAGGCCGGACTGACGTCGATCGGAAACGGCATGAACGACCTTCCCGGCATCGCCCAGGGCATCCTCTTCTCCTCGCAGAGTTACCTGTCCGGCAACGCCGCGGTGGCGAAGAAGTTCACCGCCGCCATCGCCCAGGCCATCACCTACGCCAACGCTCACCCCGAAGCGATCAGGGCGGTCGACAAGCAGTACACCCAGCTGCCTCCGGCCTACATCGACAAGGCGCCGGTCTCCTTCTACGACAAGAACATCAACACGGCAGTGATGCGTACGGTGGTCACGAAGATGCACCAGTACGGCATCCTCAGCGGCGCGCCAAAGGACGACGCCCTCTACTGGGACGAGATCTCGGCCGCCCCCGCCGGCGGACGCCAGTAGAGGCGACGCCGTGGCCACCTCCACAACGCGCGGGCGCCGGGCCGCCGGCCAGGCGTCCCTCGCCCCGCGCGAGGGACGAAAAGGTCCGGGGCGAGGCGGACTCCTCCTGCTCCAACTGTCGGCCGTGGTGGCCGTCCTCGTCATCTGGGCGGCCTCCGCGGCGGCCGGCTTCGCGAGCTCCACGGCGCTGCCCGGCCCGGTCTCGGTGTTCGGGCAATTCCCCGACCTGCTCGGCAGCAATGCGTACTGGCAGGCGGTGAGCGACACCCTGGGCGGAGCGGTGACGGGCTTTCTCCTGGCGGTCGTCATCGGAGTTCCCCTGGGTCTGGTGACGGGGACGTACGCGGTGGCCGAAGAGTCCGCACGGCTGCTGGTGGACGTGCTGCGCTCGTTTCCCGTCATCGCGCTGCTGCCGGTGTTCCTGCTCGTGCTGGGATCGACACCGACGATGAAGAGCACCGTCGTCTTCCTCGCCTGCGTCTTCCCTCTGTTCCTCCAGGCCCAGTACGGCGCCCGGTCCGTACCTCCGATGATCGCGGAGACGGTGTACGGCTTCCGCGTCCCGAGACTGCTGCGTTTCCGCAAGGTGGTCCTCCCCAGCGCCACGCCCTCGATCATGACCGGCCTGCGGCTCGCGGGGACGACGTCCGTGCTCGTGGCGATCGGCGTCGAGGTGCTCACCACGCTGCCCGGGATCGGCCACGAGGTCGTCCAGGCGCAGCAGGGTGGCGCGTCGGCGTCGGCGTACGCCTACATCCTCACCGCGGGAGCGATCGGCTACGCGATCAACCTGCTGTCCCAGTTCGCCGAGACTCGGCTGTTGCGCTGGCGGCAGCCGAGGCACACCGAATGAGGCGGGTGGAGCCATGCCCCTGAGACCATCGGGCGCCTTCTGGACGTCCGCGCTCAAACAACTGTGGCTGCCGGTCCTGTGCGTCGCCGGGCTGCTGCTCGGCACCGCCGGAAGCACCAGTTTCTACTTCCCGCCGGCAACGGACGTGCTGGCCACGCTGTGGCGGGAACTCGTGCACGACGGGCTGGCGGCCGACCTGCTGTTCTCACTACGCAACATCATGGTCGGGCTGGCCATCGCCATCGTCGTCGGGGTCGGCGCGGGCCTCGTCATCGGCGAGATCAGACTGCTGCGACAGGCGACCACGCCTCTGCTGGACTTCGCCCGTGCGACCCCGACGGTGGCATTCGTCCCCGTCATCATCCTGACCCTCGGCATCGGCTCCGGCCCCAAGATCTTCCTGATCGCCCTCGGCTCCGTCTGGCCGATCCTGCTCAACACCATCAGCGGCGTGCACGGCATCAACCCGGCCGTGCACGAGACGGCGCACAGCTACCGCATCCCGGTGCGGTTGAGGCTGCTGAAGGTCATCCTGCCCGGAGCCCTGCCGCAGATCTTCGCGGGGACCCGCGTCGCCCTGTCGATCGCGGTGGTTCTCATGGTGGTCAGCGAGATCTACGGATCCCCGGTGGGGCTGGGACATTTCATCTTGCAGAGCGGCTCCGGCTTCGCCGTCCCGGAGGTCTGGGCCGGCACGGTGCTCATCGGCATCCTCGGCTACGCCCTGAGCGTTCTCCTCCTCGCGGCCGAGTACGCCCTGCTCGGCTGGTACCACGAGCGGCCGCCCCGCAACAGGCGAGCCAAGCCCCTGCCCCGGAACGAGGTCACGACATCATGAAACGCGGATCCAGCCTGGTCGTGGAAGACGTCTGCAAGACGTTCGGCCACGGCGCGGACGAGCACCGGGTGATCGAGGGCCTGTCACTCCGGGTCGACCCCGGCGAGTTCGTCTGCATCGTCGGTCCGTCCGGCGCGGGCAAGACCACGCTGCTGCGCTGTCTGTCCGGACTGACCCGGCCCAGCTCGGGCACCGTGCGCTACGGCGACCGGCCGGTCGTCAAGCCGCTGGCCGACATCGCGGTGGTGTTCCAGGACTACCGCGGTTCGCTGCTGCCATGGATGCGGGTCCGGGACAACGTGGCCTTTCCACTGGAGGGCATGGGCATCAAGCGGGCCGAGCGGCGCGAGCGCGCCGAGGAGTGCCTGGTCGCCGTGGGCCTCGCGGGCGTCGGTGACAAGTACCCCTGGCAGCTCTCGGGCGGAATGCAGCAGCGGGTCGCCATAGCCCGCGGCCTGGCGTACGAGGCGCCCGTGCTGCTGATGGACGAGCCCTTCGGCTCGGTGGACGCCCAGTCCCGTTTCGATCTGGAGGACCTGACGCTGGCGCTGCGGGCGAAGCTCGGCATCACCGTCATCGTCGTCACCCACGACATCGACGAAGCCGTGTACCTCGGTGATCGCGTCGTCGTCCTGGGCGGCCGGCCGACCACGGTCGTCGACAGTCTCACGGTCGACCTGGGCGCGGCCCGTGACCAGATCACCACGCGCGCCGACGCCCGCTTCACCGATCTGCGCACCCGCGTGTTGACCAGGGTCCGCATGGCTCAGGCGGGAGGCGAGCCGAAGCACACCGAGGCGCCGGACGCCGCCCGCGGGTAGAGGCTCCGCTCTCACCTGGGTCTCTCGCGGGCGTTCTCCAGGCTCTGCAGTCGCTCCGCCTCCTCTGCCGTGTGCAGACCGATCGCGACGAGATCAAAGGGGCTGACGAACCCGTCGCTGATGTGGTGGCCGCCCGCGCGCGCTATCGCGTCGCGCAAAGGCACGGCCCAGTGGTGCTCCAGCAGGAGGAGTGCCGCCGCGGAGCCGGGCGGGATCTCCTCCAGAACGTCCCACGCGTCCTCGGCCAGGATTCCCGCGGACTCGGAATCGGTGCCCGCCTCGGCCGCGGCCGGCGGCGCGATGTGCGGCTCGCCCTCGATGTCGAGACCGATCAGTGCGCCGATCCTGCTGCCTGTCTCGACGGCCTCGTCGTGAGAGAGCAGGCTGAGGTGTTCCACCTCCAGCCCGCCGCCTGAGTCCTTGAAGACGGCGAGCGCGTCGAGCACGCGGATCGTGTCGTCCGACCGAAGCCGTTCGAGTTCCACCACGATGTCGCGCTGGAAGCCAGGTCCGGCGAACCCGAGAGCGATCAGCTGGACGGGTCCGATCGGCATGGCAGCCTCACCTTCGCGGCCGTGGGACGACACGTTTTCCCTCCTCACCAGACGACCGTGCCACGCGGTTCCGGACCTCGCGTCACCCTCTCCGGGTGACCGATCCCGTGCCGCACTTGAAAACCTGCTCGGTTCGGGGATCCAACGGCGCGGCCGTCGAAGCCAGCCTTGAGGACACCACGGCAATGCGAGCGAAAGAGAAGGCGGATCATGGGAGAACGCGTGTTGATCGCCGAGGAGGAACTGCCCGTCTCCGGGTGGAGGGCGTTGCTCTACCCGGGCGGCGACTACTGGTGGATGCTGTATCTGTTCTCTCCGGCCGGGTCCCCGGTGATCCGCAGCGTCCTGAAGTACGCCACCGAGAGTCAGATGGTCATCGGCGCGCATCGGCAGCGCGCGGAGGCCGGGTGGCCCCTGGGGAGCGCCATCGTCAGAGGCGGTGGCCGAGCGGGATGGGCGTTCGCCTACGGGGCGGTCGGCGCGGAAGGCCCGCCGCGGGTGCGCTTCTCCCATGACAGGGTTCTCAGATCCTGCGTCGCGAGGGAGGCGGAGCCCCTCCTGCTCGGCGGGTCCGTCTGGCTCGCCGAGTGCGCCGGTGACTTCGATCAGGTGCGCGTCGACAGCGGCACGCGCTGGAACGTCCGGCTGCTGCTGTGAGACGACGTCTCCTGCTATCGCGGACGGTCACGCTCCAGCGCGAGCCGGGTCAGCTCGACGCGCGAGCCGACCTCCAGCTTCCGGAAGACATGCCGGAGATGGAAGGCGATCGTGTGGACGCTGAGGAACATCTGCTCCGCGATCTGCCGGTTGGTGAGGCCCTGGGCCGCCAACTCGATGATCTTCTTTTCGGTGTCGGTCAGGCTGGCCCAGCCCGACTTCGGCCGGGCCCGGCGCGACCAGTGCCGGCGCCGGACCCCGATCTCCCGCAGCCGGCTGCGCACCCGCGCCGCGTCCCGCACCGCACCGTGCCGCTGGTAGAGGTCGAGCGCCTGGTCGAGACGGTTCACCGCGTCCGGACGGGCGGCGGAGCCGGCGAGGACGACACCGCAGTCCTCAAGGGCCGAGGCCCTGCACCAGGGGTCCGGGCTCTGCGCCGCCTGATCGAGCATGGCCGCGTCCTTGCGGAGCAACCCGCGTGCGTGGGCCGCGGTACCGGCGAGGAAGGCGAAGCACGGGTTCGTCTCGGCGAGCTCGGTGGCGACGGCGACCACGCCCTCGGCCTGCGCCTGCGCGCCGCCGGCCAGCGCGAGCCGGACGAGCCAGGCGGCCGAGTCCGGCGCGATGACCAGCAGCCGGCGATACTGATCATCCGCGACGTGCAGGCGGGAGAGCAGGGCCGCGGCCGCTTCGGAACCGGACCAGGCCTCGGTGAACTGGGCGAGTACCAGGACGCAGCGCAGAGTGTCCGGAACGGCCTGACCCTCCACGAGCAGGTTCTCGAATCGCTCCAGATGGCGTGCGGCCGCCCTCATGTCGCCGCCGCGCAGGGCGGCCGTCGCGAGCACCGAGATCGCCGTGGGGGCGAACAGGTCGGCCCCGGTCTCGGTGGCCAGCCGGAGCGCTGCCGAGGCCTCGGCAGCGGCGTCGTTCGGCCGTCCGGTGGCCAGATGGACCCTGGCCTGCAGCGCGCTCACCCCGGCGGCCCAGGCATGGTGGTCCAGCGAGCTCCGCTCCCGATCGGCGGTGCGCAGGAGCTCCTGCGCCTCGTCGAGCCGGTGCACGTCACTGAGCATCGAGGCGAGGACGAGCCTCGGGTGGGTACGCCTGGCCTGGATCGACCCGAGCAGGGCCTGGCCCACCGCCTCGCGGGCGAGGCGCAGCGCCTCCCGCAGTTCTCCGCGGCCCCACAGGGAGGTGGCCAGCAGGATCCGGGCCGCGATGAGCGAGGCGTCGCCGTGCCGGTCGGGCTTGTCCAGGACGGCCATCGCCCGCTTCTCGCCCGCTCGCTCACCCGGGTCCGCCGCCATGGCCTGGAGGACCGCTACCTGGGCCTGGTCGCGCAGGTTGACGGGTAGCCTCGGGAAGGCCAGCGTGTCGTCGGCCTCGGACAGCGCCTCGGCCGGCCTGCCGCGCAGATGAAGGATCACCGAGACCGCGATCCGCAGCCGCGCGGCGGTGGGCATGGGCGCCGGCTCGGCCAGCGCGGCGCGGGCCAGCGCTTCGGCCTTCTCCAGATCTCCCGTGAGCGTCAGGGTCTCGACCGCCGTCGCGGTCCGGGCCAGCCAGTCCGAGTCCCGCTGATCGGTGAGCTGTAGCGCCCGTTCGGTCAGGTGGAGCGCGGTGCTGGGGGAGGTGGACAGCGCCTGCGCCGCGGCCCGGTCGAGCCGGGACAGCGCGCGGGCGTCGCCCGGCGGGGTGCCCAGGATGAGATGTTCCGCCGCCGTCTCCGACAGCTCGCCGCGTTCGAGGAGGATCTCGCCGATCTGGCGGTGCACCGCCTGGCGGACGGTCATCGGGATCAGCTGGACGATCGTCCGCCAGACGAGCTCATGGCGAAAGCACGCGGCCTGGGCGACCTCGATGAGCACCCCCTCGGCCATGGCCTCCTGAATCGCCGACAGCAGTTCGACCGGAGCCTGGTCGAGGAGTTCGGCCAGATCCTCGGCCGAGAAGCTCCGGCCGAGGATCGACGCCACCTCAAGTAGCCGGCGGGTGTCCGGCTTGAGGTCGTCCAGGCGACGCTGCACGATCATTCGAACACGCTGCGGAACCACATTGGAGATAAGGTTCGCCGAACCCTTGCTCACCTTGACGGCGTCTTCCTCCAGCAGGCCCTTGAGCAGTTCCACCAGCAGCAGCGGATTTCCCGCGGTCTGGGCCGCCAATGTCAGCAGCTCCGGGTCCGGCTTCGCCTTCAGCACGTCACCCACGATTTCCGTGACGGCCACCCCGTCGAGCGGGCCCAGTTCGACGTACCGGGCGCCCTCGTGGCGAAGACGGTCGAAAAGCAGATCGGCTTCGGTGGTCCTCGTCGCTGAGACTTGGCGGGTGAATATCCATGCCACTGGCGCGGTCGCGAGTTGGCCCGGCAGTATCTTGAGCGTGAGGAGCGTCGCCAGGTCGGCTTCTTGGACATCGTCCAGCCAGACCAGCACAGGCATGTCATGCGAACGCTTCTTCACGAGGCCGCGCAGCTCGTCGATCGCCGGGAACAGGTTCTCTGAGGCACCGGCCTCGAACGCACCTCCCACGGGCACTCCAAGCCCTTGAAACACCGAGATCAGGGAACCCAGCGGCGCGAGCCGTCTGAGCCCGGACGCCGATCCGCCGGCCACCGCGAAACCGCGACCGGCGGCCTCGTCCACCGCCTTCGCGAGCAGTCGCTTTCTGCCCATACCGATCTCCGCATCGATGAGAAGCACGCCGACTCCTCTGTTCCCGACCCCGTCGAGGAGGTTAAGAACGGCTCTCCACTGGCTGTCGCGTCCTCGCATGGCATCGTCTCCCGAGCTCTTCCGGCAACTGGCATCACTACGCACCGGGATCGGCTCGTCCTTCTCCGGAGCTGATGCGCGCAAAGTCGCGTCTCCATGATTGTCTTGGAGATCTTATATGAGCATCCACTAATTGAGTTTGCAAGAGCAAACCTATTCGTCAGATGAGTCCCGGGTGCATGTGGCAGACCGGTCGGGAACTCCTGGCAGCACTTCATTATCGGCAGAAATCCGAGACCGAATTATCGCTCACCTGTTCGAGTTGTCCCATGATTTGCTTCGGTTATAACAGTCTCATACCGCGCCGGTAAATCATTCAGTCGGGTAGCGGTGATTCGCCTGGGGCCGCTTCCTGGCGGGATGCGCTGCGCGGCCGTCCGGTTCCCTGCGAATCGTGGCCGCCAGAGGCGATCACCCCTGGCGGACCGGCCGGAGCGCCGCACCGGGGACGGCGATGACTACACCCTTTGAGGATGTGACGGGGTGTCCCCGTGGGGTCCCATGGGACTCGCGAAATCCGATCCCGGACGTCTCGCTACGGGAGTTGACCATGATCCTGTCGCTTCAGACCCGGCCCGTGGAGCAGATGGCCGTCGTGTACATCGGTGGTGAGGTCGACCTCGCCTGTGCGGACGGCATGCGTGGCCACCTCATGGCGGCGCTGCGCACCGCCGGACCCGGTCTGGTCATCGATCTCGCCCGCGTCGAGTTCATGGACTGCGCGGGCTTGGGGGCGCTGGTCGCCGCCCGGGGCAGGGCCAGGCTGATGGGGAAGCAGCTGTTCCTCTCCGCCGTGCCGGACAGGATCCGCCGGATCATCCGGCTGGGCGGGCTGGACGACGCGTTCACGTTCTGCAACGGGGCTCCCGCCCAGGAACGGAGCCTCTTCTGAGGAGTCTTCGCGCAGGAAGCCCCACGAAACAGAAGCCCTGTGAGGAACATCCCGGCACCGGGAGGGTGCGTCATGACAACGACGTTCGGATTCAGCCAGAGGTTCGTCCGTGCCTACCGTCCCGCCGATGAGCCCGAGGTGCTCGCGCTCATCAACGAGGACCGGCTGGTCGGGCAGCCCCTGTGCACCTGGGGGATGCTGGAGGCCGCCCGGGTCGGCCGGTCCGCGTTCGAGGGGGCGAGCTGGGCGCGGCTGGAACCCGTCCGTACCGACGTGGTCGTGGACGAGGAGGACGTCGTCCTGGGCGCCGTCTCCACGGGCGTCCACCGCTTGGACGGCACGGGAACATTGCTCTGGCTCCACGCAGGAGAGGAGCCGGCGGTGGTGAACCTGCTCCTGGACACCGCCCTGTACCGGCTGGCCGGACGAACGATCCAGGCCTTTCCGCTCCTGAGCTCGCTCGGTCTCGGCGTCAGAGGGATCCCCGCGAAGGCCCGCGCCGCCACGTTCGCCGCGATGCGCAGCCGAGCGTTCGAGCCGGCAGGCTCCTTGACCTACCTTCACCAGCAGCTGATCGCCCCCACGTCCCCGTCGGCCGACGTGCGGATCCGGCCGAAGCAGAACTCCGACTTCACCGGCTGGAGAATCCATGCGGGCGATGCCGACGCCCACCTCGACGTGACCGTCTCGCCGCACGACGTCGGCTGGGTCACGCATGTCGAGCCCGACCCGAACTGCGCCGAGACGGCCGACCTCGTCCGGTCGGCTCTGCACGTTCTGGTCCGGTGCACCGCCCGCGAGGTCATCGCGACCATCCCGGCCACCGGCGCCGATGCCCGTGCACTGCATGAGGTGTACCGGCGGCTCGGGTTCACCGAGATCGACCGACTCACCGTCCTCAGCCGCCCCGCGTCCATGCAGCGAACGGCTGAGTGAGATGAGCCGCGCGCGGCCCCAGGGGGGTGGGGTCGCGCGCACCTCTGCGGGGCGGGGGTCCCGTCCCCGCCCCGCAGAACGGTCAGGGCCTGGGTCTCAGGGGCACCCAGGTCCTGACCGCTTTCTCAGGAGTACCTCACGCGGCGGACGCCGTTCGCCGGCCGGCGTGCCGGATCCACAGCGCCGCGAGGACGCCCACCACCCCCCAGGTGATCAGCCAGAGGCCGGACAGCCAGGTCAGGGCCACCAGGCTCGCCTTGGGATAGGCCAGCACGACGGTCCCCGCGAGGATGGACAGGCAGGCGAGCACCAGCTGCGGAACCCGGCCGGGCCGGCCTTCGTCCGAGAGCGCCGCGACGGCTTCGATGATGCCTCCGACCAGCCAGAACACACCGAAGAGCACGGCCAGGACGGTGACGGTCTGGAAGAGGTGGCGCAGCGCCAGGACACCGATGGCGAGCGACAGCACCCCGAGGACGGCCATGAGCGTGCGCGTGCCGGGCGAGAGCCCGTTGACGACCGCCTGCGCGACGCGGAAAACGCCATTGATGATCAGTTGAAGGCCCACGAGCACGGCCAGTACGCCCACGGTGACCTCCGGCCAAACGACGATGGCGAGTCCCAGCAGGATCGCGGTGCCACTCAAAACCAGAGCCAGCACCTGACCATTGTCGACGAGATGTGATCCTCGGGTGTCAGTGGCGCTCTCGCCGCTCGCGGGAGAAGACGTCGGCATGTTGCTCCCTTCCATAGCCTCACGTTTCATTCGGCATTCGGTCATTCATGGCCGGTCGCCATTGAAAAACCATTACCGATGAAACCGGGCCGGGCGGGCGGGCGACATCCTCCGTGGTGGGTGAACCGTCGAGTCCCCCGGTCAGTCCAACGGCGCGGAACCGAACGACTCCTCGTCCCGGATCATCGAATGCCCGGCCTGCGAGAGCAGGGAGAGGATCACAAGTCCCACGCACAGATCGATCAGGCCCGTCGCGATCTGAGCCGCGGGCGGCGCGCCCGTGCTGAAGGGTGCGACCGTGAAGATCAGGGTGAGCAGCACCATGATCCAGGAGAACACGCGCAGGGGAGCGGGGGTCAGCGCGACGAGGAATTGCAGGATCAGCGTCGCGAGGAGGGCTCCCATTCCCGCCAGCACAATGAAGGCGCTGGTCGGCATCCCGCTGAGAACGCCTCTTTTCCAGGGCGGGAAGAGTTCGATGTCGAAGACGCCGCCCACGATGAGCACACCGAGGCAGGCGACGAGTTCGGCGACCAGCGCGGTGGCGAGTCCGGCGCCCCAGAGTCGGGTACCGTCCACGCGCATCCTTCCGGAGTCTCGCGTCCCGGCGGGGACGGTGCGGCCATGGAGAGGACCCGTCACGGCAGGCTCCCTTCGAATCGGCGCTCTCCTTGTCAGGGTCCGCATACCGCCCGCCTGATGGATCATCCCGCACGGGTGACTTCGCTTCTATTTCAATAAGGGCCGCTAATCGACTGTCATCACGCATTGTGATCACCTAAAATCTGTAGGTGATGATCGGCCGGTCCTGCCGTGTCGCCGGAGGAGGTGGCGCCGATGGAATCGCAGCTCATCGGGCGGGAGACCCAGACGAGGGTGCTTCGGGACCTGGTGGCGCGGGCCGGGGTGAGCCACGGCGGGTTGGTGCTGGTCTGCGGGGAGGCGGGGATCGGGAAAACCGCGCTGGCGGGACGTGCGGTCGCCGAAGCTGCGCGGCAGGGCATGCGGGTCCTGCACGGCGCATGCTGGGACGGCGACGGCACCCCGGGGTACTGGCCCTGGGCGCAGGCCCTCCGCGGGCTGCGGCGCGGCTGCACCCCGGAAGACTGGGCGGACCTGGCCTCGGCCGCGGACGGCGTCCTGCCGGTCCTGCTGGGCGAGGACTCCAAGAGCGAGGACGTCCCGGCCTTCCACCTCCTGGACGCCGTCGGCACCATGATGGTCACCGCCTCGCGGCGCCGTCCGGTGCTGGTGGTGCTGGAAGACCTGCATTGGGCGGACGCGGCGTCCCTCGGGCTGCTGGAGTTCGTGGCGCAGCACATCTGGTTCGAACGTGTGCTGCTGGTGGCGACCTACCGCGACGTGGAGATCGAAAGACCCGACCATCCGCTGCGTCCGCTGGCCGCACGAGCGACCACGCTGTACCTGACGGGGCTGGAACCGCGGGGCGTCAGGGAGTTGCTGGCCCGCACGGCCGGGGAACAGCTACCGGAATCCCTGGTCAAGGCCGTACACGCGCGCACGGGGGGCAACCCGTTCCTGGTGGAGGAGACCGCGCGGCTGTGGTCCGCGGGACATCCCATCACCACGATCTCGCCGGGTGTGCGGGCCGCCCTGCACCGGCGCCTGTCGCTGCTGAGCGAACCCGTCGTGCGCCTGCTGGAGGCGGCAGCCGTCCTGGGCCAGTGCTTCCGCCCCGCCGTGCTCGCCCGGTCGACCGGCGTCGACGAGGCGCGCGTCTCCCACCTGCTGGCGGAGGCGGCCGACGCCCACCTGGTGCGGCCGGCCGGGGCCGAGGGCCTGGTGTTCCGGCACGACCTGGTGCGCGAGACCTTGGACGAGTCACTCGGCGAACGCGAGCGGCGACGGCTGCACGCCGCTGCCGTGCACGCCCTGCGCGACCTGACCGGCCCCGCCGACCCGGCCCGTCCGACCGAACTGGCCCGGCACGCCTATTTCGCGTACGACGAACTGGACGGCCGGGTCGCCGCGGACCTGCTGGCAGACGCGGCCCGGCACGCGGCGGGGAGGCTGGCCGACCAGGAGGCCGTGGCGCATTACGAACGCGCCCTGGAACGGCTCGGCGACGCGGATCCGGCCAGGAGCGTCCAGCTGTCCCTGCTTCTCGGAAACGAGCTGTACCTGGTCGGCGACCGCGACCGCGCCTGGCGCGCCTTCGGCGACGCGGTCACCTGGGCGCGCGGGCTGGACGACCCGACCGTCCTGGACCAGGTGGCGCTCGTCCTGCACGGCACGGACGGACGCGGCGACACCACCGGGCTGAAGGAGCATCTTCTGCGGGAGGTCTACGCGCGGCCGACGGCCACCGCGACGGGCGCCGCCGCCGCGACCGCGGACGATCCCGCGATCATGGCCGACCATGTCGCCCGACGCGTCGTCACCACCGGACGTGAGCGCCACGACGACGAGGCCCTTCACGTCGGCCTCTGGGCACGGTTGCATGCCTGTTGGGGGCCGGAAACGGTGGCCGAGCGCGCCGCCCTGTCGAGCGAGCTGGTCGAGGTGTCCCAGCGCCGCGGCGACCGCTGCGGCGCGCACAGGGCGATGTCCATGCGCTGGGTGGCGCTGCTGGAAAGCGGTGATCCGGCCTACCTCGACCAGTTCCATACGCTGGTCGCGACCGCGGGCGACGGAGGATCGCCGCGGATGCGTCTCACCTCGCTCATCGACCGCGGTGTCGTGTACGCGGTCATGGGCCGTTTCGCCGAGGCCGAGGAGGCGCACGCCGAGCTGGTCACGTCCCATGCCCGGCTGACGGACCGGTTCCAGCACTACGCCCGCCACCATCGCTGGGCGCTGTCGCTGCTGCAAGGCAGGTTCGCCGAGACGGACGGGATCCGCGAAGCGCTGAGTGCGCGCGACCACACGCACGGAGAACTGCTCGCGGCCATCACGGCGCTGGAACAGGGTGAGAACCCCACCGGAGCGGCGCCGCGCCTGGGGGAGGGGCGGCCCCCACATGACCGGGGCCTCGTCCCGCTCTGGCTGCGCTATCAGGCACAGGCCGCCGCCTCCGCGGACCCGGCCTGGTGTGAACAGGTGCGGGCCGCGTTGAAGCCGTACCGGGGCCGGTGGCTGATCTCGTTCTACGGGTGGGACGTCAGCGGCCCGGCCGCGCTGTGGACGGGCCTGGTGGACGCCGCTCAGGATCGCTGGGACGACGCGGTCGAGGAGTTCACCCGGGCACAGCGCTCCGCCGACCTGCTGGGGGCCCGCCCGTGGTCGGTCCGTGCTCGCCTCGAACTCGCCGCGGCCCTGAGCGCACGCGGAGCCGGGTCCGATGCGGACACGGCCGAGGGCCTGCTGCGCGAGGCGGCCGTCGAAGCGCGGCTACTGGGCATGGCGCACCTGGCCGACCGTGCCGAGCGCGCCCTGCCCACCCCCGTTCCCGACTCGAACGCCGCTGACCTCGTGAACGACTTCACGACCGACGGTTCCATCTGGCGGCTGGGATTCGCCGGCCGGACCGTGCACATGTCCGACGCCAAGGGCCTGCGTGACCTGCACTGTCTGCTCGGCTCGCCGGGGCGGTACGTCCCGGCGGTGCGGCTGCTCAACGCCCGGGATCCGGCCGTCGAGGCGAGCGCGACCATGGGTGCGGACACCGTTCTCGATGACGAGGCCAAAGCGCGCTACCGGCGGCGTCTGAAACGGCTGGACGAGGAGATCGATCGCGCCGCCGGGCGCGGCGACGACCGGCGCGCCGCCGAGTTCGACCATGAACGCCAGGCCCTGCTGGACGAACTGCGCCGCGCCACCGGACTGGCCGGCCGCGACCGCAGGCTCGGCGACGACGGCGAACACGCGCGCAAGAGCGTCACCGCCCGCATCCGCAACACCCTGCGCCGGATCGAGGAGCGGCATCCCGAACTCGGGGCCCACCTCCGCCAGACGGTGACGACCGGAACCACCTGCCGCTACGCACCAGACCACGAGATCCGCTGGCGGCTGTGAAGAACAGCGAGGAGGAACCCGGCCGCCGCAGCTTGGGGCTGTACTCGTGAGGCGCTACTCGGAATGCAGCGCCGCTGCTTCGGATCGCGCGGTCGGCATAGCGCTGAGAAGAACAGACTGGTGACCTTGAGGATGCCCTTTTGCGTGCTTCGGCCCGGCGTCCTGGATGCGGTTGGGGTTGGAGGTGGACTGGCCGGTGTCGGACTGGTTCGGTGCTTCTTGCGTGGTCCGAGAACTTCGGTTGGATGATGACGATGTGAGCGGGCAGCGTATTGCGGTAGCGGTGACGGCGGTGCTGGTGGCCGGGCTGGCAGTGGTATTGCTCGTCCTGAAGTGGAATGACGCCAACAAGGTGGCGGTCGTGGTGTCGACGCTGGCGGCCGTGGCCGCGGTCGGCGTCGCGGTCGTGGCGGTGTTGCCTGGTGGCGGCCCGCGGGGTGCGCTTGTGTCGCGGACGGGTCGCGCGATATCGGGCCGTGGTGGCCGCGCTAATTCCGGGTTCGCGGGACGATCACGCTCGCACCGGGGGGACGTGCAGGTGCGGCGAACGGGGGACGCCGATGCGTCCAAGGGCGGCGACGCCAACTCCGGGATTCAGTTCGATTGACCCGCGCGCGGTCCGAGACGCTCAGGGGCGGGGGTGACGATGGGGAACCGGGCGCGGTGGCGGGTGCGGCTGCGCGGTTCCGGCCAGGCGACCGGCGGTGACCACAGCATCATTAACACAGGTGTGTTGACCCTCAACAACCAGCCGGCCCGTCCCCCGGTCTCGGCTTACCTGCACCGGGTGCGGCAGATTTTTCCGGGCGTCCTCGAAGACCGCGAAAGCGAATTGCGCGAACTCCGACAATTCTGTACGCAGGCAGAGGGCCCATCCTACGCATGGTGGCAGGGGCCCGCATGGGCGGGCAAATCTGCACTGATGGCATCACTGGTACTGAACCCGCCCTCAGGCGTGCGGATAGTGTCGTTCTTCATCACGGCTCGATGGGCAGGGCAGAGCGACCGAGCCGCTTTTCTTGAGGCGACATTGGTGCAGTTGGCCGGGATCACCGGAGAGCCGCTACCCGATGTTCTGACGGAGTCGAGCCGTCATGATTGGTTCTTACGATTGCTGGACGAAGCGGCGCTCGCATGTGAACGTGATGGCGTCCGGCTGGTTCTGGTGATCGACGGGCTGGACGAGGACAGCGGGGTGACGGCCGGCGCGGGAGCGCACAGCATCGCAGCCCTGCTCCCCGCGGCACCGGCCCGAGGACTGCGCGTGGTCGTGGCGGGAAGGCCGCACCCGCGGATCCCCTCCGATGTGCCTCACTGGCACCCGCTGAAGGACGGCGGCATCATCCGCCCGCTGAGCGTCTCGCGGAAGGCGGAGCTCGTCCGCAAGGAGGCGGAACGCCAGCTGGTGCACCTTGTGGACGACGCCGGTCTCGGCCGAGAACTGCTGGGGCTGGTGACCGCCGCCGGTGGCGGCCTGAGCGGCGATGATCTGGCCGAGCTCGCCGATGTGTCGGTGTGGCAGGTCGAGCGCGTGCTGGACGCTGTCACCGGGCGAGCCTTCATGACTCGTGACGGAACCTGGCGACCTGAATCGGTGCCCCAGTTCGTCTTGGCCCACGAGGAGCTCCAGCGAACCGCGGCGCATTGCCTGGGTGACGCCGCTCTCGCCGGATGGCGAGACCGCCTGCATCAGTGGGCCGACCGGTACCGGCGGCAGGGCTGGCCGGCGGAGACGCCTGAGTACCTACTGCGCGGGTACCTGGCGATGCTGCATGGCGTTGGAGATCTCCCCCGGATGACAGACCTGGCCACTGACCGTATCCGGCTTGATCGGATGCTGGATGTCAGCGGTGGCGACGCGACCGCTATCGCGGACATCATCACGGTGCAGGAATTCGTCCGAGACCAGAAGCAGCCGGACCTTTCAGCGAGCCTGCGTCTGGCATTCACCAGGGAGCGCATCGCCCGGCGTAACAGCTACATTCCCACCGACCTGCCGGTGACCTGGGCGCAGATCGGCAATCCGATTCGAGCAGAGGCACTCGCCCGCTCCATCACCGATGTCGCCGAGCAGGCGCGCGCGCTCAGGACACTGGCTACGGCGCTGGCCCACGGCGGTGATCTAGCACGGGCCGAGTACGTCGCCGGCTCCATCACCGAACCCTCCGAACTCGCCCAGGCGTTGAACGCGATCGTCGGAGCGTTGGCCGCCAGCGGTGATCTGGCACGGGCCGAGCACATCGCAGGCTCCATCACCGATCCTTCCAAGCGATCCCAGGCGTTGAACGCGATCGTCAGAGCGCTGGCCGCCAGCGGTGACCTGGCACGAACCGAGCGCATCGTCATGTCTGTCTCGGATCCCTACGAGCAGGCTCAGGTGCTGACGGCGCTTGCCACGACCGTGGCCGGCAACGGCGAGATGAAGCAGGCCATCCGTGTCGCGCGGTCCATCACCGACCGCTCCGCGAGAGCACGGGCGTTGACGGCGCTCGCCACGATCGGCAGCGGTGACCTGAAACAGGTCGAGCACATCGCCAAGTCTCTCACCGATCCCTACGAGCAGGCTCAGGTGCTGACCGCGCTCGCCACGAGCATGGCCGGCAACGGCGAACTGAAACGGGCCAAGCGGGTCGCGCGTGCGATTCCCCGTCGGTACGCGCCGGGCCCGGCTCTGATCGCCCTGGCCACTGCGATGGCCAAGGCGGGAGACCTGGATCAGGCCATGAGCATCGTCGACTCCATCACCTACCCGCCGGACCGGGCTGAAGCGTTGACGGCGGTGGCTCGGGCGGCGACCCGGAGCGGTGACTTCGGCCGGGCGCGTCAGTTCGGGGAACTGGCCGCGGACATCATCCCGTCATTCTGGCCTTCTTCGGATCAGGTCGGGGCGTTGACGGCGGTGGCTCGGGCGGCGACCGAGAACGGTGACTTCGGCCGGGCACGCTGGCTCGCGGAAACGGCCGCGAACATCGTCCTGTCGTTCAGCCGTGCTTCGGATCAGGTCGGGGCGTTGACGGCGGTGGCTCGGGTGGCGACCCAGAGCGGTGACTTCGGCCGGGCGCGTCAGCTCGCGGAATCGGCTGAGGACATCACCGACTCCGTCATCTCCTCCGCCGAGAAGGTCCGGATGCTGACAGCGCTGGCCCGAGCAGCAGGCGAGAACGGTGACTTCGGCCCGGCGCGCCGGCTCGCGGAATCGGCCGAGAGCACAGCGCGCTCCATCAGCCACCCCTCCGATCAGGCTCGAGCGCTGACGGAACTGGCGCACGAGGCGACCGAGAACGGAGACCTCGATCGGGCCAGGTACATCGCCGGCTCCATTGCCGACCCCTCGGGGCGGGCCCGGGCGCTGACCGAGATGGCCACGACGGTGGCCACGGGCGGCGACTTCGGCCGGGCCAGGTACATCGCCCACTCCATCGCCGACCCCGCGGCGGAGGCGCAGGCGTTGACGGCGGTGGCCCGGGTGGCGGCCGATGGCGGGGACATCGACCAGGCGCGGGACCTGGCGAGTTCGGCCGAGCGCATCGCCCGTGCCATCAGCCACCCAATCGAGCAGGCTCGGGCGCAGGTGTTGCTGGCCCGGGCCGTGGCCTCCAGCGGCGACCCGGACTGCGCCGAACGCATTGCCCGGTCCATCGCCCATCCTGATGAGCAGACCCGGGCGCTGACAGACCTGGCCATCGCCGTCGCCGACAGCGGCGATCTGGAGCGCGCCGACAGCATCGTTCAATCCATCACCGACGAATACGAGCAGACCCGGGCACTGCGAGCGCTTGCCGTCGCCACCGCCACCGGTGGTGACCTGGACCGCGCCGAAGGCATCGCCCGGTCCATTTCTCACACCACTGAGCAGGCTCAGGCGTTGACGGAACTGGCTACGACCATGGTCTCCAAAGGCGATCCAGACCACGCCGAGCGCATCGTCCGATCCATCAGCGAACCCCTGGAGCAGGCACGAGCGCAGGTGTTGCTGGCCACGACCGTGGCCTCCAACGGTGACGCGGATCGCGCCGAACGTATCGCCCGGTCCATCGCCCATCCTGACGAGCTGACCCAGGCGTTGACGGAACTGACCGCCATCATGGCCTCCAACGGTGACCCAGATCGCGCCGAGCGCATCGCCCGGTCCATTACTCATCAGTACGAGCGGACCCGGGCGTTGACGGAGCTGGCCTGCACCATGGCCAATAGGGGTGACCAGGTCCGAGCGCAAGAACTGGCGAAATCAGTCGAGAGCAGCGCCGGCTCCATCAGATTTCTCTCCGAGAAAGCCCAGGCCCGTAGCCTGCTTGCCAGGGTGGTGGCGGTAAGCGGCGACCTGGACCGCGCCGAGAGCATCGCTCATTCGATCACCGTCTCGTTGGGGGACGCTCAGCCGCTGGCGGCGGTGGCCATGGCAGCGGCTGAAGGGGGCAACCTGGAGCGGGCCAAGAGCATCACCGGATCCATCATCAACCCCCACCTTCACGCTCAGACGCTGATGGCGCTGGCCAAAGTGGCGAGCAAGAGCGGAGATTTGTATCAGGCACGTGAGCTTGCGGAATCAGCCGAACGTATCGCTCGCGCCATTCCCTCTCCCTATGAGCAGGCTCGGGCCTTGATGGCCGTGGCCATGGCCGCCACGCAGAACGGTGACCTGGGGCGGGCCGAACGTATCGCTCGCGCCATCCCCTTTCCCTATGAGCAGGCTCGGGCCTTGATGGCCGTGGCCATGGCCGCCGCAGAGAACGGCGATCTGAAGCGCGCCGCGGCCATCGGCCACTCACTCACCGACCCGTACGAGCAGGCCGCGGTGGTGACCGCGATGGTCGGCCAGGCCGGGGCGGACCAGCCCCGGCGGCTGCTCGCGGATGCGCTGACCAGCGCTTCCCCCTATGCCTTGCTGCACGCGGTCGCCGCGACCGATCCGGAAGCGCTGGTGGCTGCCGCACCGCATGGTCTAGAGGAGTTCTGAACGTTTCCGGACCAGTCTGCTGGGTTCGGTCGCCAGGGGATGCGGACCGTCCACTCGGCGATCGCGCAGGTCCTCCTGTCACGGGGTGGTGGAGCGATCGGGCACGGCCTGGAATGAGCGCAGGTGGGTGAAGGCCGCGTCGAGTGCCACGCTGAGCGGCTCGGCGCTCCTGTGTGTCTTGGCGAGGAGAAGACCACCCTGAAGGCTCGCGAAGACCGCGGTGGCCAGCTTTTCGGGGTCCGCATCCGGGACGAGCCCGCCGCGCCTGCGCATGCTGTCCAGGCCCGCCACCAGATACCGTTCCCAGTTCGCGAAGCAGCGCGCCAGGTCGGCCCTCGCCGCCTCATCGCGGCCCGCGAGTTCGCTGGCGAGGGTCCCGATGGGGCAGCCGGGAAAGTCGTGCGACGCGCTCTCCGCAATGATCGTTTCGAGCCAGCGGCGGATCCCGCTCCAGCTGTCGAGCCCGGTGAGCAGGGGCATCTGCTCGTCCAGGACGTTCTGGAACCGGTGGGCGATCACGGCGCGGACGAGATCGTCCTTGCCGGAGAAGAAGTGGTACAGCTGGCTCTTGCTCGCCCCGGCGTCGGCGAGGATCCGGTCGATTCCGGTCCCCTCAACGCCGAGATCGTCCATCAGCGCGGCGGCCGCGTCGACGATCCGCTGGCGGCTACGCCGGCCTCGCTCGGTCGTCGGTTCATGCGCCATGACAGCGATCCTACGTGTACTGGACAGGTCGGTCCACTTTTCCTTAGAGTGGACCGGTCGGTCCAGTCCGATCGGGCACTCAGCGGGGCCGGCAGGTATGCGAAGGAGCACCGCCGTGACCGGACAGACCTCTCACCCCGTCGCGCTCGTCACCGGCGGCACCACCGGTATCGGCCTGGCGACGGCCAGGCAGCTCCACGCCGACGGGTTCGCCGTGCTCGTCACCGGACAGAATCGCGACACCTTGGCCGCCGCCGAGCGGGTGCTTCCCGAGGACGTCGTCGTCCTGCGCGCCGATGCGCGGATCCCCGGCGACGCCGAGAAACTCGCCGCCGAGGTCGACAGGCGGTTCGGAGGACTCGACCTGGCGTTCCTCAACGCGGGTGTCGGTAGGTTCGCGCCGCTGGAGGCCGTCGACGAAGCCTTCTACGACGAACACTTCGACATCAATGTCAAAGGACAGCTCTTCACATTGCAGCGCGTTCTTCCCCTGCTCGTCCCCGGTAGCGGGGTGATCTTCAGTGGTGCGGTCAGCGTCGAGCTGGGGCAGCCGAACTGGTCGGTCTACAGCGCGACGAAGGGCGCCGTCGCGTCCATGGTCCGCGCCCTGGCGGTGGAACTGGCTCCTCGGGGCATCCGCGTCAACGTCGTGAGCCCGGGGCCGGTGGACACGCCCGCCCTCGACAAACTCGGTCTGCCCGGCGCCGCCCTCGCTGATTTCCGGGAGACCATCCCCGTGCATATCCCACTGGGCCGCATCGGGACCGCAGAGGATGTGGCGCGAATGGTCTCCTTTCTGGCCTCACCCGCGGCCGGCTATATCACCGGAACGGACATCCTCGTCGATGGCGGCTTGTCCGCCGGCGTGTAGGTCCAACGTTCGCGTTGCAGGTTCAAGCGACTGATTCACGAGAGGTTGGAAGATCTTTATGACAGAGGAGACGTCCTGTCCCGTGGCGCTCATCACCGGCGGAACCTCCGGGATCGGCCTCGCCACGGCCCGGGCGCTGCATGCGGACGGTTACGCCGTCCTTGTCACCGGGCGGAATCCGCACAACCTCGCCGCGGCCGAACGCGCGCTTCCCAGCGGTGTCGCGGTTCTGCGCGCCGATGCGGGCGTTCTCGCGGAGATCGACGTCCTCGCCGCGGAGGCCCGTGCGCGGTACGGCAAACTCGACCTGGTCTTCCTGAACGCCGCGGTAGCGCGATCCGCATCCCTTGAAAGCCTTGACGAGCAATTCTACGACGAGCATTTCGATGTCAATGTCAAAGGGCAGTTCTTCACTCTCCAGCGCATGCTTCCTCTGATCGTCGACGGTGGCAGCGTCATCTTCAGCGGTTCGCGGATCGCGAAACGTGCGTTCGCCGGATGGTCGGTGTACGGCGCGAGCAAGGGCGCCCTGCTGTCGATGGCGCGGGCGCTGGCCATCGAGCTCGCGCCGCGCCGGATCCGGGTGAACACGGTGAGTCCGGGGCCCATCGACACCCCGGCGTTGAAGAAGCAGGGGTTTTCTCCGGAGAAGCTCGATGACTTCCGCTCGGAGATGGCCCTCCGGGTGCCCTTGGGGCGCCTCGGATCTGATGACGAAGTAGCGCGCGTGGTCGCGTTTCTCGCCTCACCCGCGGCGTCCTACATCACGGGATCGGATGTCGTCGTCGACGGAGGGATGTTCACCACGCTGCCTTCCCGGTAGGCGGTGGTGCGTCGGGTAGGACGGCGAGGGCGCTGAGGGCGGCGGCGGTCAGAAGCGCCGCGCCGATGGACAGGCCGAGTGCGTAGCCCTCGTTGAGCGCCTCGGGTGCGGCGCTCTGGCCGGTGCGGTGCTGGGCCACGGTGCAACATCCGGAGGTCCATCAGTGTCTTGGCGATCGCCGGGAGGGCGCTGACCTCCGAGCGCCGCGCCCGGGAAGAGCGCGAACGCCGGACGGGACGCCGTGTCCGGGATCAGCTGCTCCGGCATCGCCAGATCGACCGGCCTCACCCGCCCGGCGTCACGAACTCGTGAGGATCACGAGGCGCTGGGTCGCCCGGGTCATCGCGACATAGCGGTCGACCGCCCCTTCGATCCCCTCGCCGAACGTCTCCGGATCGATCAGGACGACCAGGTCGAATTCGAGCCCCTTCGACAGCTCCGGGGTCAGCGACCGGACGCGTGACGTCGCGCGGAACGCGGGATCGCCGATGACGCAGGCGATCCCGTCGGCATGCGCGGCCAGCCACTCGTCGAGGATCGAGCCCAGATCCGAGGTGGACCCGTGGACGACGGGAACGCCGCCGGCGCGGATGGAGGTCGGCACGTTGGCGTCCGGGAGCACGGTCCGGATGACCGGCTCGGCCTCCGTCATGACCTCTTCCGGCGTCCGGTAGTTGATGCTCAGGGTAGCCACGTCGATCCGGTCGAGCCCGATCCGCTCCAGCCGCTCCCGCCACGACTCGGTGAACCCGTGCCTGGCCTGGGCGCGGTCCCCGACGATGGTGAGGCTCCGGGACGGGCAGCGCAGCAGCACCATCTGCCACTCCGCGTCGGTCAGTTCCTGAGCCTCGTCCACGACGATGTGCGCGAACGGGCCGGCGAGCAGGTCCGGGGTGGTGCTGGACAGCGCGGTCTCGTCGACCAGGATGCTCTGTGCGTCCTCCCCCCGCAGCATCGTCACCACGCCTTCCCCGTCGTCATCGGCCTCAAGGAGATCGTCGACGACCCTGGCCATGCGTTCGCGTTCGGCGGCGACCGTGGCGTTGTGCCGGCGCCGGCGCCGTGACGCCTCCGGGTCCCCGAGCCGCTGGCGGGCGGCGTCCAGCAGCGGCAGGTCGGACACAGTCCAGGCATGGGCGTCCCGGCGCTGGAGCGTGCGGACGTCGTCGGGGTCGAGCCAGGGAGCGCACCACCGCAGGTAGGCGGGCACCGACCAGAGGTCTCCGACGAGGTCGGTCGCTTCGAGCAACGGCCACGCCCTGTGGAGGGCCGTGAGCAGTTCCCTGTCCTGGAGCAGCGACTTGCGGAGCAGGTCGGACGAGACCTCGTCGTCGTGCTTGTCCAGGAGGATCGTGACCAGTTCCTCCCAGATCTGGTCGTGCGCCTCGTTGTGCGGAGTACCCGGCTCACGTGCCGCGAACGCCTCGGCCCAATCGTCGGCGCTCAGCCAGACGTCGGACCATTGGGTCGTGACCGTCATCCCCTCGGTCGGCGGCCGCTCATAGAACCGGACGGCCTTGTCGATCGCCTTCACGAGGGCCGCGGACGACTTCAGCCGGGCCACGCTCGGGTCGGTCTCGGTCCCCGCCGCGGCTCCCTCGACGACGAGATCCCGCAGGGTGCAGGTCTGCACGCCCTCCTCGCCGAGGCTGGGCAGGACGTCGCCGACATAGGCCAGGTAGGGCTGGTGCGGACCGACGAACAGGACCCCGCCCCGGCGGTGACCGAGGCGGGGGTCGGAGTACAGGAGGTAGGCGGAGCGGTGCAGGGCGACGACGGTCTTCCCGGTGCCCGGGCCGCCGTCGACGACGAGGGCGCCCGCCGATCCCGCGCGGATGATCGCGTCCTGGTCGGCCTGGATGGTGCCGAGGACGTCTCGCATCCGGGCCGACCGGTGGCCGCCGAGGCTGGCGATGAAGGCGGACTGGTCGTCGAGCGCGGCGTGCCCTTCGAACCCGTCCGAGGCGAACACCTCGTCCCAGTAGTCGCTGACCAGGCCGCGGGTCCAGCGATACCTGCGCCGGCTCGCCAGCCCCATCGGGTTGGCGTGGGTCGCTCCGAAGAACGGCTCGGCCGCGGGGGACCGCCAGTCGAGCAGCAGCCGGCGACCCGCGTCGTCCTTGAGGCCGAGCCGCCCGACGTAGACGGGCTCGGGATCGTCCGCGCCGACGATGCGTCCGAGGCACAGGTCCAGGCTGAAGCGACGCAGGGTGCGCAGGCGGCCGGCCAGCCGGTAGATCTCCAGGTCCCGGTCCATCGCACCCTGGCCTGTGCCGCCGGGCGCCCGGCGCTCGGCGTCGAGGCGGTCGGACAGGTCCGCGATCGACTGATCGAGGCTCCGCGCGATGGCCGCGAAGTGCCGCTCATCGTCGGCGATCAGTGCCGGATCGGCCTTGGGGGTGAGATGGTCGGGAAGGTCGAAAGCGCTGGTAGTCAGGGAGTTCACGTCCTCGGCTCGGAAGATTCTGGCCTCGGCCGTCGATTGTGCGGCACCACCCGGGTCTTGCCGCAAGCCCCCTGCTGCGCTATACGTTGAAAATGGAAGGGACCGGCCCACCCCCGAACGGTTAATCCGATCCGGAGGTCCGCGAGGGCACGGTCGTGGGTTCCGGGGAACGGTCGGCGTCGTCGGGCTCCAGGCCGAGGATCTCCTTCGTGTGCTGGCCGATCGAGGGCGGCCCCGCGGCGAACGCCGAGTCGACCACCGGCAGCGGCGAACCCGGGACGAACACCTCGCCGGGCCCGCTCTCCAGGGGGATCGACCGCACCATCGCGCGGTGCTGGACGTGCGGGTCGGACGCCAGCGCGTCCACGCTGAAGATCGGGCTGCACGGGACGCCGACGTCGCCCATCCGCGCGACGACCTCGGCCACCGGACGTGCGCGGGTCCACTCCTCGATGACGCCGTCCAGCTCGTCGCGGTGCTCCAGCCGGGTGTCGGCGGCCGGGCTGGTGAAGAACGGCAGCAGCCGCGGCGCCTCCACCACCCCGGCCAGCGCCGTCCACATCCGCAGGGTCATCGGCGCGAGGTACACGTAACCGTCGGACGCGGTGTAGGTGCCGGCGTAGGACCGCCGGACCTTGCTGCCGACCCGCATCGGGCTCACGCCGAGCTGGAGCGCCTCGGCCAGGCACGGGCCCAGCAGCGACATCATGCTGTCGAGCATGCTCAGATCGGTGAACGACCCCTCGCCGGTGGCCTGCCGCCGGCTGAGCCCGAACATCACCGCGAGCGCGGCGTACAGGCCGGTGACATGGTCGGGCACGAACAGGCCGGCCTGCATCGGCATCCCGTCGGGCTCGCCGGTCAGGTGCACCAGGCCCGACATCGCCTGGATGATGCCGTCGAAGGCCGGCCGTTTGGCGTACGGGCTGTCGTTGCCGAAGCCGCTGGCGTGCAGGTAGACCAGCCGCGGGTTGATCTCCCGGGCCTGCGCGTAGCCGAAGCCGAGACGCTCGGGGATACCGACGGCGTAGTTGGTGACCACCACATCGGCCGAGCGCAGCAGGGTGACCAGGCTCTCCTGCCCGCCGTCGGACTTCAGGTCCAGCATGACGCTGCGCTTGTTGCGGTTCAGCGCGTGGAAGTAGACGTCGTTGTAGGACAGGGACTCGGTGCCCCGGCTGGCGTCGCCCTCCGGCGGCTCCACCTTGATCACGTCGGCGCCCTGGTCGGCCAGGATCTGACCGCAGAACGGCCCGGCGATGTAGTGGCCGAACTCCAGTACGCGGATGTCGCTCAGGGGCGCGGCGTCCATGGGTTCTCCTCTTCCGTTCCCTGGCCGTCCTTGGACGCGGTGGCGTCCAGGCTCGGCATCCAGATGCCCTGCTCGGCGGCGAACTCGACAGCGCGTTGGTATCCGGCGTCGGCATGGCGGACCACGCCGCTGCCGGGGTCGTTGGTCATCACCCGGTCCACGCGCTGCGCGGCCAGCGGCGTCCCGTCGGCGATCACCACCATTCCGGTGTGGACGGACCGTCCGATCCCGGTGCCGCCGCCGTGCTGCACGCCCACCCACGTCGCGCCGCTGGAGGCGTTCAGCAGCGCGTTGAGCACCGGCCAGTCGGCGATGGCGTCGCTGCCGTCGATCATCGCCTCGGTCTCCCGGTAGGGGGAGGCGACCGAGCCGGCGTCCAGGTGCTCGCGCCCGATCGCGACCGGCGCGCTCACCTTCCCGTCGCGAACGAGATCGTTGATGACCCGCCCGGCGCGGGCGCGCTCCCCGTAGCCGAGCATGCAGGTGCGCGCGGGCAGGCCCTGGACGCGGACGTGGCGCGCGGCCAGCCGCAACCATCGGGTCACCGACGGGTTGTCCGCGAACTCTTCGAGCATCGCCGCGTCGATCGTGGCGATGTCGGCCGGGTCGCCCGACAGCGCGATCCAGCGGCAGTGCCCCTTCGCCTCGCAGAACAGCGGGCGGATGTAGGCCACGATGAAGCCCGGGTAGTCGAAGGCCCGCTTGAACCCGCCGAGGTCGGCCTCCACGCGGATCCCGTTGCCGTACTCGAACACCTCGGTGCCGCGGTCGAGCAGCGCGGTCAGCGCCTCCACGTGGTCGGCCATGCTCACGCGGGCGCGCAGCACGTAGGTCCTCGGGTCGTGCGCGCGGAGCTGGTCGGCCTCCTCCGGCGACAGGCCGGGAACGGCGTACAGGAGCGGGTCGTGCGCCGAGGTCTGGTCGGTGGCGATGTCGACGGTGATCTCGCGGGCGACGATCTGGGGGAGCACTTCGGCGGCGTTGGCGCGCAGCCCGATCGACAGGGCCCGCCGCTCGTCGCGCGCGGCCAGCGCCAGCGCCAGCGCGTGGTCGAGGTCGTCGGCCTGGGTGTCGAGGTAGCCCAGCCGCATCCGCCGGCTGATCTTCGCCTGGTCGACCTCCAGGCACAGGGCCACCCCGCCGTTCATGGCGATCGCCAGCGGCTGCGCGCCGCCCATGCCGCCGAGGCCCGCGGTGACGGTCAGCGTGCCGGCCAGGGTCCCCCCGAAGCGCCGGGACGCCACGGCCGCGAACGTCTCGAACGTGCTCTGCAGGATGCCCTGCGACCCGATGTAGGCCCACGAGCCGGCGGTCATCTGGCCGAACATCGTCAGCCCGGCGTCCTCAAGACGGCGGAACTCCTCCAGCGTCGCCCACTCCGGCACGACCATCGCGTTGGAGATGAGCACCCGTGGCGCCCACTCGTGCGTGCGGAACACGGCCACCGGACGGCCCGACTGCACCAGCATGGTCTCGTCGTCGGCCAGCTGGCGCAGCGTCGCGACGATCGCGTCGAAGTCCGGCCAGGACCGCGCGGCACGGCCGTTGCCTCCGTAGACGACCAGGTCGTCGGGGCTCTCGGCGACGTCGGGGTCCAGGTTGTTCATGAGCATGCGCAGGGCCGCCTCCTGCGCCCAGCCCCGGCAGGTCAGGTCGACGCCGTGGGGCGCCCTGACCGGCCGTGCTCCTGCCGTTCCTGTCATCGGCTCTCCTTCGCTCACGTGGGGTGCCACCTACTCGGCCGGCCGTTCGGACCGCGGTCCGAACGGCTCGGGCCGGAACGGGTCGTCGCGGGCGCTGAGGAAGGCCCGCAGGCCGCCCTCGGCCTTCGCCGCGTTGAGCCGTTCGCGCTCCGGTCCGTAGGAGGAGTGGGCCAGCGCGTTGAGCGCGCCGTTGAGCAGCAGGCCGCTGTCGATCCCCGCCGCGCGCAGGCCGAGCATGGTGGTCGCCTTGTTCAGCCGCACCGACGCCGCGGGCACCTGCGCGATGCGCCGGCCCAGCCGTTGCGCGGTGGGCAGCAGTTCGTCCGGCGCCACGACCTCGTTGACCACGCCGATGCGCAGTGCCTCGGCGGCGTCGAAGTGGTCGCCGGTCAGGGCGTAGCGGTTGGCGGACTTCCACCCGCACAGCGCCGCGAACAGGAAGATGGAGCTGGAGGTCATCCGCACCTCGGGCTGGGCGAAGACCGCGTCGGTGGAGGCGATGGTGATGTCGCAGGCCAGGCTGTACCAGAATCCGCCGCCCATGCACCAGCCGTTGACCGCCGCGATCACCGGCTTGGACAGGCTCCAGATCTGCTTGAGGTGGTCGAGTTCCTCGTAGTTGCGCTCGTACCAGGTGGCGATGACCTCCGACGGGTAGGGGGACGCCGGGTCGGAGGGGTTCGTGCCGGCGACCGCGGTCATGTCGTAGCCGGAACAGAACCCCCGGCCGGCGCCGGTCAGGATGATCGAGCGGACGTCCGGGTCAGTATCGGCGCGGCGCAGGGCGTCGTGCAGTTCCCGCTCCATGTCGGACGACAGGGCGTTCATGACCTCGGGCCGGTTGAGGGTGAGGGTGACGACCGCGTCGTCCACCTCGTACAAGATCGTTTCGTAGTCCATGGCGGAGCTGTTCCTTACGTGTGTGCGGCAGATACGGGGACCTGGACGGGAGCTCCGTCCAGGAACGCCCCTAACTCGTCGGCCCTCATGGCGCCGGCCGGGGCCCGGCCGCGGCGACGATCCGGAAGTCGAGCACCCGTACGCCCTGCCCTCGCGGCAGCACGGCGACCGGGTTCAGGTCGATCTCCACCTCGGCCTCGCGCAGGTCGGCGGACAGCCGGGCGACGCGCTGGACGAGGTCGACGAACGCGTCGGCGTCGGCCGGTGGGGAGCCGCGGTAGCCGGCGAACAGGCGCGCCAGCGGCGTGCCGGCCACCATCCGCCGTGCCTCCCCCGGCGACACCGGCAGCAGCGCCAGCGCCGGGTCGGGTTGGAGTTCGACCAGCGTCCCGCCGGCTCCGAGCGCCAGCACCTGCCCGTACACCGGGTCGAGGCCGCATCCGACGAACGCCTCCACGCCGCCGGTGACCATCTCCTCCACCACGACCTGCGGCGCCGGCTCGCCGAGATGGCCCGCCACCGACGAGGTGACGGCCTCGTACGCCTCGCGCACCTGCGCCGGCGTGGACAGCCCGACCGCGACACCGCCGAAGTCGCTCTTGTGGACCACCTTCGGTGACGCGGTCTTCAGCACGAGCGGGAAGCCGACCGAGGCTGCCGCCGCGACCGCGCCGTCGGCCGAGTCGGCGGTGATCCGCCGCGGCAGCCGCAGCCCGTACCGTTCGGCCAGCTCCGCCAGCACCTCGTGGGACACCTGCCCGGCCGGTGACGCGTCCAGCGCCCGCCGCACGGCCCGCAGGGACTCCGCGGGCCCACTGTCGGTGACGGTGACGTCCGGCTGCGCGTCGTCCTGGGCGGTGGCGCGGACGTGCGCGGCGGCGGTGGTCACCGCGGCGACCGCGGCCATGCCCGCGCGGGTGCCGTGCACGATGGGGATGTCCGAACCGGCCAGCGCCTCGGCGGCGAACGGGTGCAGCCCGCCGCCGTAGTTCGACAGCACCATGACCGGCGTGCCGGAGCGCAACCGGACGCCGGGCAGGGTCGCCAGCAGGTGGGAGTAGGAGGTGACCAGCCGGTCGCCCAGCGACGGCGGCGCGTCCAGGATGACGGTGAGGAGGTCGACCCCCGGATCGGCGGCCACGGCCGCCGCCAGCCGCCCGAACCGTTCGGGATCGCCGACCAGCTGGCCGGTGCCGTCGAGCGGGTTGGCGATCGTGGCGAAGTCCGGCAGGATCCGCGCGAGCTCCTCGCGGGTGCCCGGTGACAACCGCGCGAGCCGAACCGCGCCGCTCTCCTCGTCCTCCGCGGCGGTCTGGCGGACGCCGAAGTCGGCGGCGACGTCGGAGACCAGCCCGATCTCGCCGCCGGACAGCCCGACGAACGCGACGCGCTCGCCGGCCGGGCCGGTACGCAGCGTCGACAGCGCCGCCAGCGCCTCGGTCAGCTCGTCGAAGTCGGTGACCGTCACGATCCCGGCCCGCCGGCAGAACGCCTCGTAGGCCCGCGCGTCCCCGGCGATCGCGCCGGTGTGGGAGGCGACGTTGCGCGCACCGAGTTCGGTCCGGCCGACCTTCAGGGCCACCACCGCGACGCCGTTGTCGTGCCCCTTCCGGACCGCGGCCATGACGCCCTCGGCGTCACTGAGGCCCTCCACCACGATGCCGACCGCACGGGTGGACGGCTCCTGGACGAGGTAGTCGAGGTAGTCGGCCAGGCCGGTCACGGTCTCGTTGCCGCTGGAAATGACATAGGAGAACCCCAGCCGCCCGGAGCCGGCCAGCAGGATGCACCCCGATCCCGACTGCGACACCACGGCGACCGGGCCCGCCCGCAGGTCCGCGCCGTAGCGGGTGCCGGTCAACCACAGGCCGCGGCCGGGATTGAACACCCCCAGGCAGTTCGGGCCGACCAGGCTCATGCCATAGCGGCCGGCCAGTTCGCGCAGCCGGTCGGCCCGCGCAGCGCCGTCGGCGGTCTCCTCGAACCCCGAGGCGAAGACGACCACGCCACGGCAGCCCTTCTCACCGGACTGCTCGACCAGCGCGGCCACGGTGTCGCCGGGCGTGCAGACCACCGCCACCGTCGGGGTGTCCGGGACGTCGGCCAGCGACCGGTACACCGCGACGGCGTCCACGTCCCGGCCGCTCGGGTGCACGCCGTAGACCGTGCCGCCGAAGTCCGCCCGCCGGAGGTTCTCCAGGATCCGGCGGCCGGTCGAGCCCGGCCGCGCCGACAGCCCGACGATCACGATGCTCTTCGGGTTCAGCAGATCCTCAAGCGCGGGCTGGCGGTAACGCGCGCCGCTACCGCTCATGGGGCACCGCCGCCACCTGGGTCGTGTCGAGGTAGGCCGTCAGCGTTCCGCCGTGCCGGATCGAGTCGCGCGCGTCGCGGGGCAGGGTGGCGCGCAGCGAGTCACCGTCGGCGGTCCGCACGGTGACGCGCACGGAGTTGCCCAGGTACAGGTCGTCGAGCACCTCCACCTCAAGACGGGCCGGAGCCGCTCCGGCCGGCGTCAGGCTCAGCGCCTCTTCGGGGATGCTGAGAATGACCCGCTCGGCCGGCTCCAGCGGCTGGCCGCACGCGACCTCCATGTCGCAGCCGGCGAACCCGACGCGCGCCCGGTCGCCGGTGAGCCCCGCCAGGGTGGCCTCGACGACGTTGTGCCCGCCGAAGAAGCTCGCGACGAAGCCGGTGCGCGGCCGGGTGTAGAGCTCCTCGGCGGTGCCGACCGCGTCGATGCGGCCGTCGTGCATGATGACGATCCAGTCCGAGAGGGTCAGCGCCTCCTCGCGGTCGTGCGTGACGTAGACGGTCGTCGCGGCGGCCTCGTGATGCAGCCGGCGCAGCTCCACCGCCATGCGCATGCGCAACTCGCGGTCCAGCGCGCCGAGCGGTTCGTCCATCAGCAGCAGTTGCGGACGGAAGGCCAGCGCGCGGGCGACGGCCACCCGCTGCTGCTGCCCGCCCGACAGCTCGCGCGGCAGCCGCCCGCCCAGCGCGCCGAGGCCGACCAGCTCCAGCATCTCGGCCACCCGCCGGTCGCGGTCCGTCTTCGACCAGCGGCGCATCTTCAGGCCGTAGGCGATGTTGTCCGCCGCGGTCATGTGCGGGAACAGCGCGTAGTTCTGGAACACCATCCCGATCTCGCGCGAGGCCGGGGGTATCCGGGTGACGTCGCGGCCGTCGATCAGCACCTCGCCCTGGTCGGGTGCCAGGAAGCCGGCCACGACGCGCAGGATGGTGGTCTTCCCCGAGCCGCTCGGGCCGAGGACGGTGACGAAGTTGCCGTGGTCGGCGACCAGGTCGATGCCGCGCAGTGCCTCGGTGCTGCCGAAGCGCTTGATCAGCCCGCGCAGTTCCAGCCCTGCCGTCGCGGGTGGCGCGGCGGGGGCGGGACCGGGTTCGGCCGCGGCCTCCTGCCGCGGCGGCCCCTTCCGTGCCCTGACGTTCATATCTTCCTCCGCAGCATGAAGGCGAGCGAGCCGACGACACCGGTGCCCACCATGAGCAGGGTCGCGATCGCGGTGATGTTGGGATCCAGTCCCGTCTTGACGTTGTCGAAGATGGCCTTCGGGAGCGTCACCGTTCCCGGACCGCCGAGGAAGTTGATGAGCACGGCCTCGTCGAAGCTGGTGATGAACGAGAAGAGGTAGGCCGCGCCGATGGCCGGCAGCAGCTGCCGCAGCGTGATCCCGAGCATCGCGCGCGGCCGTGACGCACCGAGGGTCATCGCGACCAGCTCGGTCTCCGCGGGAAGGCGCGCCATCGCCGAGCCGAGGATCAGCAGGACGAACGGCAGGCCGTGCACCGCGTAGGTCAGCACCAGGGCCCCGAGGTTGCTGGTGAGCCGGAACTGCACGAACAGCGTGTACAGGGCGACGGCGTAGGCGACGCCCGGAATCACCAGCGGGCTCAGGCCGATGGCCTGGAGCAGCCCCTTCAGTGGCAGCCGCGACCGGTGCAGCGCGAACACCGCCGGGATGCCGATCAGCAGCGAGATCGCCGCCGAGACGGTGGCCAGCTTGAACGACAGCATCATCGCGTCGATCCAGGTGTCCGAGCCGAAGAACGACCGGTACTGGCGCAGCCCCCACTCCTCGGGTGGGAACTGGAGCACGTCGGCGTTGGAGAACGACAGCACGACGACGCACAGGATCGGCACGGCCAGGAACAGCACCGCGGCTGCGCGCACCACCAGGTCGGCCACCTTCACGCCGCGGGCGAGGGCCCGGCGTCCGGTCGTGTCGGGCACGGCCCGTGGAGCGTTCCCAGGGGCGACGGACGCAGTCCCCGAGGGAGGCATGGACGGGGGGAGGGTGTCGGTCGTCATCCGATGGCCCTCCGCATCCGCTCCTTGCCCACCAGGCGCAGCCCGCCGAGGATGACCAGCGCGGCGACGATCAGCAGCAGCACCGAGGCGACCGCGGCCTGCGCCGGTTCGAACAGGTTGAAGATGTCATCGGCGATGAGGCTCGCGGTGAACGGCGCCGTGGCCCCGCCGAGCAGCACCGGCGTCAGGTAGTAGCCGATACAGATCACATAGACGATCACTGTCGAGGCCAGCAGCCCCGGCAGGGCCAGCGGCGCGACCACGTCGCGCAGCGCCCGCACCCGCGAGGCGCCCATGCTCTCGGCGGCCTGGATGAGGTTCAGATCGATGGTGACGTAGACCGCGTACAGCGGCAGCACCGCGTAGGGCAGCATCTGGTAGGTCATGCCGGCCACCACCGCGAACTGGGTGCGCAGCAGTTGCATTGGCTCGTCGATGATGCCCAGCGACGTCAGGGTCCGGTTGACGACCCCGAAGCGCTCCAGGAGCACGGTGAAGGCGTAGATCTTCACCACCGCCCCCATCCACAGTGGCATGAACACGGCCAACAAGATCACCATGCGGGTCAGCCGGCTCTTGGTGGTGCGCAGCGACCACGCCAGGACGGCGCCGACCACCACGACGATCACCGTGACGATCAGCGAGGTGAAGCAGGTCGTCCACAGCGTGCGCCGCGCCGCCGGGCTGTGGAGGAAGTCGCTGAAGTTGCCGAACCCGTCGGGCTCGCCGAACGCCGTCCGCAGCAGCTCGACGAACGGGTAGAGGATGAACACGCCGGCGGCGACGAGGAACGGCGCGATCAGTCCCAGCCCGGTCAGGCCGGAGAACGTGGACTGCCATCCCCTCGTGCGTGTTCGGCGGCTCATCCGAAGCATGTGCTCATCTCCTGGTCATCTCCCATCCGTGCTCATCGGTGGACGGCGTGCCGGTGGTGGTGTGCCACCGGCACGCCCGCTCTCAGCCGACGAGGATCTCGCGAAGCGCCTTGCCGAGTTCCTGCTGCTGCTTGGCCCCCGCCTTGCCGTCAACGAGGGTGATGCCGGTCTTGTTGATGGGAAGATTCGGCAGCACGCTGGGCGACAGGTACTTCTGCATGTCGCGACCGGCGGTGCCGCTGTAGATCTTCTCGGTGAACTTGGCCTGGTTCTCCCGGTGCGCGGCGTACCACTTGATGAACTCGAATGCCGCTTCCTTGTGCTTGGCGCCCTTGGTCACGCACCAGCCCTCGTCGAAGAGCAGGCCGCCGTCCCAGTAGAGCTTCAGGGTGGGGACCTGCTTCATCGCCGACACCAGGACGGTGTTGGGCGCCTGCATGATCGCGACCTCGCCGTCCACGACGGCCTGCTGCATCTGCGCGGGGCTGGTCGACCACACCGGGACGTTCGGCTTGATCTTCTTGAGGGCGTTCATCGCGCGGTTCACGTCGACGGGGAAGTACTGCGCGGGCTGGACGCCGTCGCCCGCCAGCGCGAACACGCTGGTGAAGACGGGGTTGTTCGCCGTGATGCCCCTCGTGCCCGGGAAGTTCTTCACGTCGAAGAACTCACGCGGGTTCGTCGGACACTTCTTGACCAGCTTGGTGTTGCAGCCGATCAGGTTCACTGTGCCGCCGTGGTCGAGGTAGTACGGCTCGGACGGGCTGGGCCGGATCGCGCCGTCGGCCACCACCGGCGAGATCTCGGTGACCAGCGACTGGGGGAACCTCTCGAGGTTGCCGTCCAGGACCAGCTTCGAGGTGTCGCCGCCGGGGGCCTCCAGCAGGTCCCACTCGATGTTGTTGCCGGCGCGCTGCGCGGCGACCTTGGCCGCGAAGCCGCCGCCGGGCGTGGCGACGGTCACCTTGATCCCGGTGTCCTTCTCGAACTGGTCGTAGAATGCTTCCTTGTTCGCGGCCGTGAACGACCCGCCCCAGCCGGCGACGACCAGGGTCTTGTCCGAGCCGCCGCCGGAGTCGGAGCTCGAACCGCAGGCGGCGGTGACGGTCGCGACCGTCGCGGCGAGCGTCCCGATCGCCAGGGCCGTCAGCCGGCCGTGCCGTTCACGCCTGCCACCGCCGGAGTGCTTTCTCTGGGAAGACATGTCATCCTGCTCCTTCTCGTGCTGTGTGCGATGACGGTGCGACCCTCTGGTGTGCGACCCCGTCGCGTGTGGCAGGCGGCACCCTCAGGTGCCAGTCGGTGTGCCGCTGGTAGGTGTCGGCGACGCGCAGCACCGTGCTCTCGCCGAATGGCCGGCCCACGACCTGGAACGACAGGGGGAGCCCTGCCGCGGTGAACCCGCAGGGCACGGCGACCGCCGGCAGCCCGGCGGCGTTCCACAGGCCGTGGAAGCCCGGCCGTACCAGTGCCGCGGTCATGTCCGCCGACGCGATCGGCGCGGCGGCCGTGAGCGCGACCGGTGTGAGGAGAACGTCGACCTGCGCGAAGACCTCCGCCAGAACCTGCCGGAACAGGGTCCGGACCCGCTGGGCCTGGACGTAGTCGGCGCCGGTGAAGAACGCCGCCCGCGCGAGGAGTTCGCGAGTCGACCTGCCGTACTCGTCCCACCTGCCCACCAGGTTCTTCCGGTGGTAGGCGAACGCTTCGGAGAGGAACGTGATGTTGTTGGCGTCGTTCGCCTCCTGCGCGTGGGGTACGACGACGTCGGTGAGCGTCGCGCCCGCACGTGCAAGTTCGTCCGCGGCGCCCAGCACGCCGCAATGGACCTCGCCGTCCAGCAGTGGCGAGTCCAGGAAGTACCGTGTCGGCACGCCGACCCGCAGCCCGTCGACCCCGCCCCCACGCGCGCCCTCGGCGTAGCGGTCGACGGGTACCGCCGAGGAGTACCGGTCGCCGGGGTCGTGGCCGGCGATGACGTCGAGGATCAGCGCGCAGTCATAGGCGCTGCGGGCCATCGGCCCGACGGTGTCGAGGCTGAACGCGCACGGGACGACGCCGCTCTTGGGCACCCGGCCGAAGGTGACCTTCAGCCCGGTGTGGCCGTTCGCGCCGGCCGGGCCGCGGACCGATCCGCCCGTGTCGGTGCCCAGCCCGCCCAGGGCCAGCCCCGCGCTGACCGCGATCGCCGTCCCCGAACTGGAACCCATCGGCGTGTGCTCGGGGTTCCAGGGATTGCGGGGGAACGGGAAACGCGTCGCGTCGTCGTGCGCAGGCTCGCCGTGCGTGGGCTCGGCGGGCAGGCCGCAGGCGAACTCGTTCGTGGTGGACTTGCCGAGCAGGACGCTGCCCGCCGCGCGCAGCCGCGCCACGGCCGGCGCGTCGACGCCGTCGCCCCAGCCGGGGTCGAGGACCTCGCTGTTGGCCCGGGTCGGAGCGTCGCGGGTGGCGATGATGTCCTTGACCACCAACGGGATTCCCTGGAGCGGCGACCTGTCGCGTCCACGCGCGAAGTCCGCGTCGGCCTCGGCCGCCGCCGCGAGCGCCTCGGCCTCGCACACGGTGACGTAGGCGCCCAGCCCGCCGTCGAACCGGACGATCCGGTCGAGCACCGTCCGCGTCAGGGCCGTCGAGGTCACCGCACCGGACCGCAGCGCCGCGGCGGCGTCCTCGATGGTCAGCGGTAGGGCCGGAGTTGTCATGGACGTGAGCCCTGACGTGAGCCCTGACGTGAGCCTGGACGTGAGCAGGGTCGTGCGCCTCCGCCGGGGAGGGCGCCGGCAGGCGGCAGGGCGACGGGGTCGACCGGCGGATCGTCGCGCAGGGCCAGCTCCGACAGTGCGTCGGCCTTGGCGCGCAGTACGTGGTAGCCGGCGGCGATCCGGCCGATCTCGTCGTCGGTCGGCGAGAGCCCGGCCGCCCGCAGCGCGGTCGACGCCGCGTGGACGGCCGCGTCCACCGTGGTCTTCGTGTCGTCCACGAGCCGCCCGTCCCTTCGGTTGCAGTGAGCACGGTTGCTGTCGTGAGCACGGTCGTCGCGGTGAGCACGGTCACGGCCGGCCGCCGCGAGCCGGGGGTACGATCTGCCGTATTGCCTGGTCGTGAGGAGGAGCGCGTGAGTGTCGAGCCCTTGCGCACCGACGTGACCGGCTCGGTCGGGCTGGTCGAGATCTGCCGGCCGGGCAGGCGCAATGCCATCGACTCGGCGACCGCCACGCTGCTGGCCGAGGCGGTCGCCCGCTTCGACGCCGACCCCGGTGTCACCGCGATCGTGCTGTGCGGCCAGGGCGGTGACCTGTCCTCGGGAGCCGACGTGAGCGAGCCCCTGCCCGACCCGGCGAGCGCCCCGTGGCGACAGACACCTCATGCGCGGATGCTCCGTGTCGTGCGCACCAGCGCGCTGCCGGTCGTCGCGGCGGTCGAGGGCTGGGCGCTCGGCCTCGGCGTCGGGCTCGTCGGCGCGTCCACGTACGCGGTGGCCGGCGCGTCGGCGCGCTTCGGGTTCCCCGAGGCACGGTTCGGATACTTCCCGACGGGCGCGGTACCCAACGTCATCCGCCGGGTGCGCCCCGACCTCGTGCTGCGCTGGGCGCTGACCGGCCGGCACCTCGACGCCGCCGAGGCCGCGGCGCACGCGCTGGTCACCGACGTCGTGCCCGCCGGGCAGGCGCTGCCCGCCGCCCGCGAACTCGCCGCCGAACTCGGCGCGGCGCCACGGCACGTCGTGACCGCGGGCATGGCGTGGCTGCGGCAGTGGGCCGAGCACACCGTGCGGCCGCTCGACGACTGGTCGGAGGAGCACATGACCTTCGACCAGCCGCCCGCGCCACCGGACTGAACCGCCGCCGGGGCCATCACGAGACCCCGGCCCGCCACCGCCGCAGCGCCGGCACCAGCGGGCGCCCCTCGGCGCCGCGGCTGATCCACAGGCGTTGCAGCCGGCGCTGGTGGCTCGGGTCGGACGGGTCGTCGACGAACCCGGTGCGCGAGTGGATCACCGTGTAGTTGTTGACGAACTCCATGTCGCCGGCCCGCAGTGCCACGTGGACCGCGGTCCCCGGGCGCCGCAGCAGCGACTCCAGGTACATCAGGCAGGTCATCGCCTCCGCGCTCAGCCGCGGGACCTCCTCGAACCGCATCGCGCTCATGATCCGCTTGGTCGCCAGCGAGCAGGTCAGCGTGTCGCCGACGGCGGAGAAGATCGGTCGGGGGCTCCAGCCCGGTTCACCCGTAGCCTGCTGGTCCTCCCAGTCGGTGGCGTAGTCCTGGTAGACCAGCTCCAGCCACTCCGGGTGCTCGCGCACCAGGGCGTTGTAGACCGTCGCGGCGCTGGCCACCACCCGCGCGCCGCCGCTCTTGGCCGGTGCCAGGCAGAGATAGCTCACGACGTCGGTGGGATCGGTGTGGAACGGCGCGCCGGCCTTGCTGGCGTAGGTCCCGCCGCGCTGGGCGGGGTGGTGGGCGTCCTCGAGAAGGCGCAGCAGGTCGCCGTCACCGTTCTGCGGCACGACCTCGCCCACGTGCTGGGCGATCGCCCAGTGGATCCGCGACGCCTGCTCGGGCGTGTACCGCGTTCCCAACGGCAGGCCGCGCAGCACCGCGTAGCCCGTGCCGTGCTCCAGCCGCTCGACCAGGTCGGCGACCACGCCGGCCAGCCCAGGGGCGCGGACGTCCTGCCGCGTCAGTTCGCGGGTCGGACGGCCCGGCGCCGCGGCAAGCATCTCATCGGCCGCGTCCAGGTCGCGCTCGGTGAGGTGCCGCACGTACGGCTCGTCGGACTGGAGGTCCGCGGCGGTCCACACGCCAGGGCCGGTCACCGGCCGGTTCAGTACTTCCGTCGTCACTTCCGTCGTCACAATGAACTCCTGATCAGTCTCGGGCCGGGGGTCACGCGGACCGCGCCCACTCCAGGCGTGAGATGCCACTGCGCCAGTAGTGGTATTCCGGGCACACGACCCGCCCGGTGTCAGGGCGGCTGACCCACAGCCGCAGCAGGTGCCGCTGGAACCGGGGGTCGTCGGGGTCGTCGACGAAGCCGGTCCGGCTGTGCACCGTCACGAAGTTGTTGACGAACTGGATGTCGCCGACCTCCAGCGTCATGTCCAGCGCGATCCCCGGCCGGGTCGGGATCTCGTCGAGGAACAGCAGGCATGACACCTCACGCGCGGTGAGCCGCGGCACGTCCGGGAAACGGGTCGCGCTGAGGATCCGGCCGGTGCGGTAGGCCGCCGACAGCAGGCCGTCCACGTGGGAGTACAGCCGCGAGTAGTACCAGCCGGGGTTGCCGGGCGGCTCCTCGCTGACCCAGTCGGTCGGGAACCGCTTGAAGAGGATGTCGAGCCACTCCGGGTGCTCGTCCAGCACGATGTTGTAGGCGGTCATCGCGCTGGCGACCAGGCTGATGCCCCCGCTGCGGGCCTGGTTCAGGCACATCAGACCGACGATGTCGGTCTGGTCGGTGTGGAACGCGGCGGCCGAGGTCGTCGCGTAGCCCCGCGCGTTGTGGCCCTTGGCGCCGAGGTTCTGGATGTTCCCGATCAGCTCGCCCTTGCGGTTCTGCGGGACGAGCTCGCCCATGTGCAGGCCGATCGCCCAGTAGATCTTGGTGGCTTCCTCGACGCTGTAGCGGTCGTGGATCGGCAGGCCCCGCAGCAGCACGAACCCGGTGCCGTGCTCCAGCTCTTCGAGGACGTCCTGGACCTTCTCCGTGAAGGTGGGCAGCGGGAAGTCCCGTTTGGACAGCTCCTGCGCCGACTTGTCCCGGACGCCGGACAGGGCCCGGTCGAATTCCAGGAGGTCGTCCTCGGTGAACCTGCGCGCGTAGGAGTCCTCGTCGCCGATGTCGGCCGCCGTCCACACGCTTCGCCCGGTCACCGGTTCTTTCACTGTGTCTACCATCACGAACTCCAAGTAGGGACGATCGGCGATCACGTACCGAGCCGGGTCGCCAAAAGGGGACGCGGACGGTTCCGCCGCGCCGAATGGGTCTCGTCCTCGGCGGGCGCGCCCCGCGCGCCATGCGGTTTGTTGTAGGTCTGTCTGCTCGGGGGCTACACCACGGTTCCGTGCCTGTCGTGCAGCTGGGCCAGGAGCTTTGCGATGGTGAGCAGCTGGATCTGCGAGGTGCCTTCGTAGATCCGGAAGATCCGGCAGTCCCGGTAGAGACGCTCGATCTCGCTCTCCTTCACATAGCCGTAGCCCCCGTGGATCTGGAGTGCCTTGTCGACGGCCTGGAAGCAGTTCTCGCTCGCCACGTACTTGGCGATCGAGCCGGCCCGCCGGACGTCCTCGGACCGGTCGCGCAGCGCCGCCGCGTGGTAGGCGTTCAGGCGGCCGGACTGGACCAGCGTGTCGATCTCGGCGAGTTGCAACTGGATGGCCTGCAACTCGCGGATCGGCCGGCCGAACTGGATCCGCGTCGAGGCGTACCCGGTCGCGAGGTCCAGCGCGCGCATCGCGACCCCGTTGGCCAGCGCCGCGACGTCGATGCGCGCGCTGTTGAGGACCTCCAACGCGATGCGTCCGCCCCCGCCGGGCTCGCCGAGCGTGGCGCCCCGCTCGACCTGGACGCCGTCGAGGGAGACCTCGTAGGCGTGCTCGCCGCGGATGCCCAGCTTCTCGATGGGTGAGGAGAACCCGAGCCCCTCCGCGTCGGTGGGGACGAGGAACGCGGTGATGCCCCGAAAGCCCGCGTCGGGGTCGGTCATGGCGAACACGACGAGCCCGTCGGACTCCCGGGCGTTGCTGGTGAAGGTCTTGCTGCCCGACAGCGTCCAGCCGTCCGGCCCGGCGGTGGCGCGGGTCCGGATCCTGCTGATGTCCGAGCCGGCGTCCGGTTCGGTCAGGGCGAAGGCGACCCGGTACGACCCGGTGGCGAGGCCGGGCAGGTACCGCTTGCGCTGCTCGGACGAGCCGAACTGGCGCAGGGTCTCCATGCCGAGGTAGTGGCCGGCGAACACCGACCCGAGGGAGGCGTCGGCGTAGGCGACCTCCTCCATCGCGAGCACCTGGGTCACCATGTCCAGGCCCAGGCCGCCGAACTCCTCGGGGATCGTGATGCCCATGAGCCCCATGTCGGCCAGCCGGGAGACCAGCGTGGCCGGGTACTCGGCCTCGGCGTCGCGTCGTGCCGCGCCGGGCATCACCTCTTTGCGGCAGAACTCCCGCAGGGTGTCGCGGAACTCCTGCCGCTGGTCGTCGAGCAGATCAAACATCGGCGTTCTCCCGTCGGCCCTCGGTGCGCACCGGTTCGCCCGTCCAGCCGGCGACCAGGTCGTTGTGCTGGCCCAGCGCGGGCGCCGCCGTGCCGCCCTCGCGCGAGCCGACCATCCGGAAGCCGTTGTCCAGCGTCGGGAAGCCATCGGCCTCGGTGCGGACCATGCCGCGTGCGCTGACCTGCGGATGGCGTAGTGATTCGCGGACGTCGAGCACAGGTCCGCACGGCACGCCGGCCGCCGACAGCGCGGCGATCGCGCCGTCGCGGGTCCAGCCGGTCAGCGCCGCCTCCAGTTCCTTCTGCAACTCGTGGCGGTTCCGCCCGCGTTCGGCGTCGGTACGGAAGCGGGCGTCGTCGGTCCACTCGGGATGGCCGAGGGCCGAGGCGAAGGCCGCGAACAGCGGATCGTTGGCCACCGCGATGGCGATCGGCTGGTCGCTGGTGGCGAAGGTGCCGAACGGCGCGCTGATGGCGTGGTGGCTGCCGGTCGGCGCGATCGGCTCGTCGGTGAGCAGGGCGCGCATCGCGACGGACTCCAGGATGGACAGCAGCCCGTCGAACATCGCCACATCGATGTGCTGGCCCCGGCCGCTCCTCGTCCGCTGGTGCAGCGCCGCCAGCACGGCGGTCGCGGCGTACATGCCGGGCACGATGTCGCCGATGCTGGCGCCCAGCCGCGCCGGCGGCCCGCCGTCCGGGCCGGTGACCGACATCAGCCCCGACATCGCCTGCACGATCAGGTCGTAGGCGGGCTGGTCGGACAGCGGCCCGGTGCGGCCGTAGCCGCTGATGCTGACGGCCACGAGCCGCGGGTTGATCTCCAGCAGCCGCGCGGGCGAGAAGCCGAGCCGGTCGATGACCCCGGGCCGGAAGTTCTCGATGAGGACGTCGGAACGCCGGACGAGTTCGGTGAGCGTCTGGCGGCCCTCGTCGGACTTCAGGTCCAGCGTGATGCCGAACTTGTTCCGGTTGAGGAGCCGGTGGTAGCTGCTGGTGCCGTCGTAGAACGGTCCGAAATGCCGGCCGTCGTCGCCGGTCGGTGGCTCGATCTTGATGACCTCGGCGCCGAGGTCGGCCAGGATCCGGCCACAGAAGGGGCCCGACAGGACGCGTCCGAGATCGAGCACCCTGACGCCGTCGAGCGCGGCTACCTGCTCAGGCACGACACCCCGCCTTCCCGGAACCGATCGACTCTGGACGTGACGCAGGAGACGGAACGTTCCAGCCCGGCGACCCGGCCGTGGAGGTGGCCGCGAGGTCGATGTGTGTTGGTGCTTTTCCGCTGGACAGCTTGCCGCTCATCTGCAACCCTGTCATCTAGTAAAAATCGAAGGTCACTAGATGAAAGCACACGGTCGAAGGCAAGGCAAGCAATCGCGCAAGACGACCACGGAGGACGAACAGGGTGTCGACAGACAACGGTCGGGTGCCGACGCGCACCGTGGAGCGAGCCCTCACGCTGCTGGTGGAGGTCGCCACCAACGACGGCCTCGGCCTGGTGGACCTCGCACGGCGAACGGACCTTTCGCCGGCGACCGCGTCGCGGCTACTGCGCACGCTGGAGGCGACCGAGTTCGTCCGGCGCGGCGAGGACGGCACGTACCACGGTGCGAGCCGGCTGATCCAGGTGGCGGTGACGTTCATGAGCAATGTCCCGCTGTACCGCCTCGCCGAACCCCACCTCGCCGCCCTGCGCGACGAGGTGGGGGAGAGCGCCTATCTGGGCGTCGCCGGCCCGAAGGACACGGTGCTGTACGCGCGCCTGGCCGAGAGCGACAAATCGATCCGGCACCGCGGCTGGCTCGGCAAGACCGTGCCGTTGCAGGGCACCGCGATCGGCACCGCGCTCCGCGACCGCTGCGGTGAGCTCGGCTACGTCACCGCCAGCCACTCGCTGGAGGACGGCGTGACGGCCATCGCGGCGACCGTGCGCTGGCCGGACGGCAGCGTCGCGGCCGCGGTCAGCGTGGTCGGCCCGACGTTCCGGATCTCCGACGAGCAGGTGCGCACGACCGGGGAACTGGTCGCGGCGCGCGCGCAGGCCCTGTCCCGAGAACTCGGTACGCCCGCCTTCGACGCCGACGCGACGTCGAAGCAGGCCAGCCACTAGCGAAGGAAACCTGATGTCCGAGGATGCCCTACCGGCCGTGGGCGCGCGTTCGCGCAGCGCCCCTCACGTCGCGGGGGTCCGCGACGCCACGGCGGACCCGCAGTACGCCGTCGAACCGTCGGTCCTGCTGCGGCTGCTGGAGCAGGTGCGCCCGTCCGGCGACGCCGAACTGATGTCGTTGCGCTGGGACCGGCAAGCCCCGCGGGGCGCCGTCCGAGGCGACGGCGACAGTGGCACATCGCTGCACGGGGAATCCACCTCGCAAGCGGAAGCCGCCGTGCGGTTGGAGGCCACCGTCACGAGGCGGATACCGGGCGCAGGCCCGGCGCACGTGGCGATCCACCAGTCGGTGCACCTGGTGGACGAGCGCGACCGCGTGCTGTCTCGGTCGTCGGTGGCCTGGAGCGTGCCCGTCACGCTGAGCCGGAACACGGCCGTGGAATGGGAGGCCACCGACTTCGCGTCGCTGCGCTGGGGCGGCCGACTGCGCGAGCGGCTGGCCGAGGATCCCCGCTTCGCCCGCACCACGCGCAGCTTCGACGGCGCGATCGCGCTCGCGGCCCCCGACCGGCAGGTGCACTTCCGGATCTACCGTGGCGTGGTCCTCGACGTGACGCGCAAGTCCCTCGACGGCGCGACGTTCGCGATCGAGGGCACCGACCTCGCGTGGCTCGACCTGCTCGCCGCGGACACCAACGACTTCATCCGCCGTACCAGTGACGGCCAGTTCCGCGCCCAGGGCAGCGGTTACCAGTACCTGCGCATGATCAAGGCGGTCATGCTCATGATCGACCATGCCCGTGCGCTGGCCCGCGAGGTGACGACGCACGCGCCGACCCACGAGATCGCGCACGAAAAGGCGCAGGAGATGGCCAAGGAGACGACCCGTGCATAACGCCGACTACCTGGACCTCGACGGCCGGTCGGTGTTCGTCGAGACCTGGCAGGGCAGCCGCCCGACCGTCCTGTGCGTCCACACGGCAGGGCAGAGCGGCGTGCAATACCGGGACGTGGCCGCCGGGCTGGCCGGGCTGGGCTTCGGGGTGGTCGTCGCCGACCTGCCCGGACACGGCAGGTCCGAGCCGGCGGCCGGCGGGCCGGTCAGTGACCTGTCCTGGTACGCCGGCTGGTGCGTGCGGCTGATCGCCGCGCTGGACCTGCGGCGGCCCTACCTGCTGGGCTGCTCGATCGGCGGCAGCATCGCGCTGGACGTCGCCACGAGGATGCCCGGCGAGCTGTCCGGCGTGGTCGCGCTCGACCCGTCCGGGGTGCTCGGCAGCGACGGCCGGCCGCCGCCGCTCCCGGTCCTGGAGGACTCCGCGTCCCCGAGCATGCGCGACCGGACCTACTACGGGACGATCGAGGCGTGCGGACGGTCCGTCCCAGCCGATCGGGCCGAACTGATCGCGCAGATGCACTGCCGCGAGGACTGGCACATCACCGTCAGCGACATCCACGGCGCGCTCACCCACGACATCCGCGCGGAGCTGGCCGACATCACGTGCCCGGTGCGGCTCCTCGCCGGCGAGGACGACTTCTTCGTCCCGCCGAGCCGGGTCCGGCGCATCGCCGACCTCATCCCGCACGCGGTCTACGAGCTGATGCCGGGCATCGGGCACTACCCGATGGAGGAGATCCCCGACTTCGCGCCGCGCTTCGAGCGCTGGGTGAAGGACTTCGACGCCGCCAGCACGCTCGACGAGGTCGCGCCGTGACCATCCGCGGCAGTGCGTTCGTCGTCGGTGCCCACGAGCACCCGCGCCGCGACATCCCCGACCTGTCGGTGGCGGAGATCCACGCCGAGGTGGCCTTCGGGGCCCTGGCCGACGCCGGGCTGTCGCCGTCCGACGTCGACGCCTACTTCTGCGACTCCGACGCTCCGGGCGTGGGGCCGCTGTCGATGGCGGAGTACCTGGGGCTGCGCTGCCGGTATCTCGACACGACCGAGACCGGCGGCGCGTCCTACCTGTCGCACGTCGGGCACGCCGCCGCCGCGGTCGCGGCCGGTAAATGCCGGGTCGCGCTGTGCGTCATGGGCGGGCGCCCGCGCAGCCTGCGGCGCGCCTCCGGCCCGGACCTGTCCGGGGCTCCGGAGACGCAGTACGAGACCCACTGGGGGATCACCGACACCGTCCACAACTACGCGCTGGCCGCCATGCGGCACATGCACGAGTTCGGCACCACCGGCCGCCAGCTCGCCGAGGTGAAGGTGGCCGCGTCGCTGCACGCCCAGCACAACCCGAACGCGTTCCTGCGCACGCCGGTCACCGTCGACGACGTGCTGTCCTCACCGATGATCAGTGACCCGCTGCACCGGCTGGACTGCTGCGTCATGACCGACGGCGGCGGCGCGGTGGTCGTGGCCGGCGCGGAGGTCGCCCGGCAACTCTCGCGCCGGTCGGTCGCGGTCCTCGGCCACGGCGAGGCGGCCAAGGGCACCGGCAACGGCCGTCCCGACCTGACCCACACCGCAGCGGTCTGGTCCGGTCCGGTGGCCTTCGCCGAGGCCGGCGTGACGCCCGCCGACATCGACTACGCGTCCATCTACGACTCCTTCACCATCACCGCGCTGATGGCACTGGAGGATCTGGGCTTCTGTGAAAAGGGACAGGGGGGTCGATTCGTCCAGGACGGCGCGCTGGTCGCCCCGCACGGCCGGCTGCCCATGAACACCGACGGCGGCGGGCTGTGCAACAACCAGCCCGACAACCGGGGAGGGATGGCGCGGATGATCGAGGCGGTGCGTCAGCTGCGCGGCGAGGCCGCGGCGGAGGTGCAGGTACCCGACTGCCGGCTGGCAGTGGTGCACGGCTCGGGCGGCCGGCTGGCCACCCGAAGCTCGGCGGCCACCCTGATCCTCGGACGTGAGGACGCATGAGCGCGCAACTGCCCCAGGCCGCGATCACGCTGGCCGACGCGGACGAGACCTTCTGGGCGGCCACCGCCGAGGGCCGGCTGCTCCTCACCCGCTGCGAGCCGTGCGCGACGGTGATCTGGTACCCGCGGCCGTTCTGCCCGCGCTGCGGTGGCAGCGACGTCACACGGTTCCCCGCGTCGGGTGCGGGGACCGTCTACTCCTACACGGTGGTGCGCAAGGCACGCGGCGAGTACCGCGAGCTGACCCCGTACGTCGTGGCGTACGTCGAACTGGCCGAGGGACCTCGGATTCTCACCAACATCGTGGGCTGTGACCCCGCCGAAGTGCATATCGGCCAGCTCGTGACGCTGGTCTTCGACGCCCCCGCGCCCGCCGCCGACGGCGATGTCGGCGCCCGGTTGTACCGCTTCCACCCCACGGCTTGACAGGGGCCCGGCGCGAGACGCCGGGCCCACGCCGTGATCTCGTCCCAGCGAACCGCTCGCATTCCACGCCCCATCGGTTGTGACCTGAGGGGCCCCTGCTGGTCCTGTGCTGGACCGCGACAGAGAGGTTCGCGGCCGGAGTGCCGACGTCCGACCAGATTCGATTAGTTCCGGACACGTCCCCCGCCTGTTCAGCGCCCTCTCGTCGGCGCTTCAGTATGCCAAGGCGCTTGATGGAACGGTCCTTTGTGAAAAGGCCGGCACCGATTTTCGATGATCGACGATCAAGTTGAACGGCGTGCTCGCGTCCGTTGATTAAACGCCGTCCAAAACGAGTTGAAATTTCGTGATTGACAACACTTGGCGCAAAAGTTACTCTCCGTTGAGATCCTGGATCTACCTCCATTGAGGGTGTCTCTTTAATCCGGAAAATTGGCACCCTGTACCCCGCACCCCGCCTCTTCGGTAACCGAAGAAAAACGCGTCCACTCTCCAGCGAAGAGGAATCGTATGCGTAAAGGGATCGCCATTTCCGCTGCCGCCGTCGCGCTTGCCACGACCACAACCTCCATCTCCTCGGCCAGCGCCTCCACGGGGCTGCTCGAACGTGGCCCGGACGGGGTCACCATCGAGATCGCGACTGTCAACGGTTCCGGGTGTCCGATCGGTACCACCGCGGTCGCCGTATCGGAGGACAAAGAGGCGTTCACCGTCACCTACAGCGACTACATGGCTCAGGTAGGTGGAGACGCCAAGCCCACCGACCGCCGTAAGAACTGTCAGATCAGCATGAAGGTGCACGTCCCGCAGGGCTTCACCTATGCCATCTCGTCGACGGACCACCGCGGTTACGCCTTCTTCCAGCCCGGCGCGACCGGTGTCCAGTTGGCCAACTATTACTTCCAGGGCAGTTCAGGCAACCAGGAAATCCCCCATCAATTGCCCAAGGGGCCGTTCAACGGAAGCTGGCAGGCCACCGACAAGGTTCCGGTGGACCAGCTCGTTTACAAGCCATGTGGCGAGCTGAAGAACTTCAACATCAACACGCAGCTGCGAGTAGATCCAGGGACTTCAGACCCGACGAAGAGCAGCTTCGCCAGCATGGACTCCACCGACGGCAGCATCAAGACGACCTACCACTTCGCCTGGAAGAAGTGCCCGTAATCCGAGTAACCCCCACCACCCTGAAGGAGAAGAACCCATGCGCAAGGGAGTGACTGCTTCGGCAGCATGCCTCTCCGCTCTCGTGCTGTCCGCGGGAATGGCCCCCGCGGCGTCGGCGTCGGCGGCGGTCGAGCCCCCACCTCCGGGACGGATCACCGTCCAGGTCAACACCGTGAACGGCTCCGGCTGCCGCGCCGGCACCGCCGCGGTGGCGGCGTCGAGCGACAACACCTCGTTCACCGTCACCTACAGCGACTACCTCGCGCAGGCCGGCGGCGACTCCAAGCCGACCGACTTCCGCAAGAACTGCCAGCTCAGCCTGGCCGTTCACATCCCGCAGGGATTCACCTACGCGATCGCCAGCGCCGACTACCGGGGCTTCGCGAGCCTCGCCGACGGTGCGTCGGGAGTGGAACGCGCGAACTACTACCACCAGGGTCTGCCGCAGACCTCGTCCATCAGCCACACCGTCAAGGGCAAGTACTCCGACAACTGGCAGTTCACCGACCGGACGCCGGTCGCCGAACTCGTCTGGAAGCCCTGTGGTGAGGACCGCAACTTCAACATCAACACGGAGCTGCGCGTGGACAAGGGCAGTTCCAACGAGACCAGCTTCATGTCCTTCGACTCCGCAGACGGCAGCGTGAGGACGGTCTACCACTTCGCCTGGAAGAAGTGCTAGACGCTGATCCTGTCTGGCTGGGCCGTGCCTTCTCCCGGGGAGGGCACGGCCCGGTCATGCCGTACGGAACCGGCGGCGGAGAGCCATCGATCGTTCATCGTGGTGACGCATGGCCCAGCGCCGCCTCGACGATCCGGACCGCCTCGCCGGGATCGATGCCGACGCTGGCGATGACCGTCGCGTAGTCGCGGGCGGCGCGGCGGGCCTGCTCAAGGGCCCGCTCGCCGGCGGCCGAGACGAACGAGCCGGCCCGCCCGCGGGTCTCGATCATCCCCGCCTCCTCCAGCTCCCGGTACGCCCGGCCGACGGTGTTGACCGCGAGGCCGAGGTCGGCGGCGAGCCGGCGGATCGTCGGCAGTCTCGTGCCGACGGCGAGCGAGCGGTCCTGGATCTGCCTCGCGAGCTGGGCCCGGAGCTGCTCGTACGGCGGCGTCGGCGAAGCCGCGTCGATGACGATCATCGGGGGGCCATGGCGCGCCGCGCCACCGTCCCGACACCCGCGGTCCGGATCTGGATCAGGCAGAGCGCGATGGCGCCCGCCACCACGAGCGCCAGCGAGACGACGTTCCACCAGCCGAGCGAATCCCCGTACAGGAAGATGGCGGGCAGCGACCACACCAGGCTGGGAGTGACGAGGGCGCGGGCGTCCTCGACCCGCATGATGACATCGGCCCTGAGCGACGCCTCATCCTCCGCCACGGCCGGATTCACCAGCACCTGGCGCAGCTGCATGATCATGCCGGCGCCGGCGCCGGCGAGGCCGATCAGCACGACGATCGCCCCGTATCGCAGGCCGGAGTCCGACACCGTCAGTACGCTCACCGCGAGCAGGAACGCGCCGGTGAAGGTGGCGACCGTGAAGATGGCGTACGGACGGCCCAGCACCGCGGGCCAGCCGAGCTCGACGGGGTGGGCCACCCGCCGGGTGAGTCGCGCGCCGGCCCGCCGGTCGGCGCGCCGCACCCACGAGCCGAGCAGCCACTGTGCCACCAGCAATCCGGCCACCAACGCCGTCAGCACCAGCAGCAAGGGCCACCAGGTGGCGTCGGCGGCCCGCCCCAACGCGTGCGTGAGTGCCGCACCGATGAGGAACGCGGCCAGCAGGAGGCTGTCGACGATCTTGGCCCGCCGCCGCACCGCCAGCCGTGCCGCGAGCAGAGCGGTCGGCTCGGCGTCGGCCATGCCGTGCAGGGCCAGCCACCGCCCAGCCTCCGTGTGATCCGACTGGTGCATGCCACAACCTCCGAATGTCGCAAGCTTTGTCTCAATAAGATGAGTCATAGCTTGCGACAATGTCAACCTCAGGTCGGGCGCTGTCACCGTGACCGGGCCAGACCCAATCGGAGTCCCCCGGGCCGAGGCGGTCGGGCATCCGCCCGAGGGGGCGTGTTCCGCTCAGTGCGCCAACAGGTCGTCCAACTCGGCCGCGAAGAGCTGGGCCGGGTCGAAGCCCATGCCGGCGAAGTGGCCGGCGAGTTCCAGGGACAGAACGCCGTGCAACCGGGTCCAAAGGCTCAGGGCGCGGTGGAGGGCCGCAGGCGGGGCGGGGTGCTCGCCCGTCCAGTCCCGGTGATCCTCCAGATGCGCGTCGAACGAGGTGGTGGGGCTGTTTCGGGCCAGCGGAGTGCAGGCGTCGAGCAGGGTCGCCATGATCTCGGACGAGATGGCCGTGGTGTCGTCGGGCGCGTGGTAACCGGGGACGGGGGTGCCGTAGATGAGGAAGTACCGCTGGGGATCCTGGAGTGCCCAGTCGCGAATGGCGTGCGCCAGCGCGGCCAGGTCTGCGCCGGCGGTGGCGGTCGTGCGGAGGGTGTCTGCGAGGCTCCGGTACGCGTCCGTGATGAGCTCGGTGATCAGCTCATCGCGGCTGGGGTAGTAGCGGTAGAGCGCGGGCCCGCTCATGCCCATCTGCTTGGCGATCGCGTTGAGCGACAGCGCGGACGCCCCCGCCGTGGCGATCTGCCTCCACGCGCGTTCCTTGATCTCCGCACGTACCTGGATGCGGTAGCGCTCACGTGGGGTCTTCGCGCTCGCCTCCGCCATGCGTGCCGCCTTCCCTGTTCAGCTACATCCTGAAGGTTCAGTGAGAAGTCATCACGATACCTAGTGACTCTCCCACCGTTGTCGATCCTGATCAGACAACCCCGGATGCAGCCGCACCAGAGGTTCTTGTTAGAGGGTGTAGCAAACATTATTGACACTACCCAACATGTGTCGCTATAACTTCTAACGAACACAAGAACAAGTAACCGGGACCGCTGGAGGCCGACATGAACACCGAAGGACTCGTCGAGGTCGTCCTACCGGGCAAGGCCGAGCTGGAGGGGCTGCGGATCCGGCACGGAGACGTCTCCGCCGCCGGCCCGGGCCAGGTTGTGATCCGGATGGCGGCGACCGGCGTCTCCTTCGCCGAGCAGCAGATGCGCCGCGGCCGCTACTACGACCAGCCGGCCTTCCTGTTCGTGCCCGGCTATGACCTGGCCGGCACGGCGCTGGCCACCGGCGAGGGCGTCGTGCTGACGCCCTGAGCGCACGACGCCCCCGACCACACCCCTCAGCTCGGTGCCCACCCCGGGCACCCTTGCGTCCGATCCCGACCCCAGAACGAGAGGTACATCATGTTCCGTAAAGGCCCGTCGAACACGACAGAACAGCAGCCCCGGCCGCGAACCGCCCGCACCCGTCAGAGTGCCACCGCGCTGACTCTTTCGGTCGCCGTCGCCGTCGCCGGCGTCCTGGCGAGCACCGTCCCGGCCGCCCATGCCGCCCAGCAAAGCGGCGCTCACCACGGTGGCAGGCATCAGTGCCGCGGGGAGGGCGTCGACCCCGCCGCCCGCATCCGCTTCGCCACCGACACCATGATCAAGGCGCCGTTGAGCACCGTCTTCAAGCTCCAGACGGACGTGGAACGCTGGCCGACCTGGCAGCCCCCCGTCCTCACGATGAAACGCCTCGACCCCGGGCCTCTCCGCAAGGGGTCGCGGTTCCGCTGGACCACCCCGGCGCCCCCTACCCCCACCACCACCTTGAACATCACCTCCACCGTCCGCCAACTTCAGCGCGACACCTGCATCCTGTGGGCCGGCCCCGCGATCGGTGACGGTGTGCGCATCGACCAGGGCGTTCATCTGTGGACCTTCACCAGGGTCAGCGGAGGCGTCCACGTCCACACCGAGGAGACCTGGACCGGTGACCAGGTCGAAGCCGACGTCCCCACCGCGACCAGGATTCTCGGCGACGGCCTCAAGGCGTGGATGCGCGACCTGAAGATCGCCGCCGAAGCCCGCACCCACGGCCACCACTGACGCTGGGCACCGGTTGGCGGCAACGGTGCCCCTCCGTCCGCGAACCGAAAATGGTTGGCCGGAGACGAATCTCGGCGGGTAACGTGCAGGCCACCGTGACCGGCTGCGAGGAGGTGAGACCCATGAACGCTGTATCGACGTGGGTGCTCCCTACCCCGTCACGGTCGGGCGAATGACGTAGGTGTCGCCGGGAGCGCCGCAACACAGGGCATCCCGAAAGGCAACACCAATGCACTCTCTACGCTTCACCGCCGAGACATCGTCGAATGGCGTCGTCGAACGCCACTTGACCGTGGGCGAGGTCACCGGCGCCCTCTGGTCGCCCGCATCCGGCGCCGACCAAGCGCCCCTGGTGCTCATGGGGCACGGCGGCGGCCGGCACAGCAAAGCACCGGCCATGGTCGGACGTGCGCACCGCATCGTGACCATCTGCGGTTTCCACGTCGCCGCGATCGATGCCCCCGGCCACGGTGGCCGGCCCCGCACGGCGCACGATGAACAGGAGATCGCCGTGATGCAGCAGGCAATGGCGGCAGGCGAGCCGGTCGGCCCGGTCGTCGTCCGCTACAACGCCCACCTGGCGGAGCGTGCCGTGCCGGAATGGCGGGCGACTCTCGACGCTCTCCAGGAACTCACGGAGATCGGCGCCAATGGACCGGTCGGTTATTACGGCCTGAACATGGGCACCGCGATCGGAGTGCCGTTGACGGCGGTCGAAACCAGGATCACCGCCGCGGTCTTCGGACTCTTCTGGCCCGAGCCCCTGGCCGAGACGGCGAGGCAGATCACCATCCCGATCGAGTTCGACCTCCAATGGGACGACGAGCACATCGATCGCCGATCGGGTCTCGCACTGTTCGACGCCTTCGGGTCGAAGGAGAAGACCCTGCACGCCAACGCGGGCGCGCACAAGGAACTACCCAGGTTCGAGGCCGACAGCGCGGCCAGATTCTTCGCCAGGCACCTCGCCCGAGTAACTGCGTCACCGGCCTGACGTGCCGGGTAGGGCGTCCAGCCAGCAGCCGGACGCCCTACCCTGCCGCCGCCCGCAACAGAGAAACTCCCGGCCGCTGGCACGGTGAATTGATTCAGTCGGTAAATGCCCTAAAGCGGCGGCTCGTCGTGCTGAACCTGGTAGCGCTCTCGATGGTATTGGAGATTGCTCACGTTGATCTCATGCTTGACGGTCAGAACCCCCAACTCCTCGCCATCGATCTGATCGACTACGGTGAAATCATCCTCGATGATCAGAGTTCCATATCGAAACAGATCCCGGTGATTTGAGCAGAGGCAGAGTGCGTTTTCGATGCCCTCTAGCCCATCATGCGGGAACCCAAGCGGGCGAATATACTGGATCATAGCGAACTTTACGTGGCCAAAGGCGAGCATCTGTTGTCCGCAGATCTGGCAGGAGCAATCGTAGATCTTTTGTAGCTCTCTAGAATTGCTATCAGCTACCAGGACCTCGCCGGCTACATCATCCACAGTTTTCTTGAGAAGGTACTGCCAGACCTTAAAACCATCTTCGCGTACCTTGATCCAGGCATCCGTTACCCGAAATAGCCCATCGTAGCTGTAGCCGGTTTTTGGTGAATATTTCGAACTTCCCGCGGCGCCTCGAACGACACGTATCGGCATGTCGACGACCATGCTCTTGACGAGAGCGGCATTACCGGAGTCCTTCAGTACTTGGTCTTTAATCTGCTCGCCCGTGTTGGGGTCGCGTCCTCCATGCCCTGTGTAGACGATGACATCGCCAAAGTCGCGATCATCCTCGTAGCCCCCCGACACCACAATGGACTCGGCTCCTCCGTTGGCAACCGTGCCACATATTCCTGCCTGTAGTGGTCGATGGATCCCGGCAGAACTCACAGCGCGGCGGTCTGGAAACCAGCTGGACGGACGCGCATCACGAAGCGGACCGTAGGCCGGTTCTCCAGGTCCTCTGGAGGAGTGTTGGTTGCGAAAAAGAGCAATGCTTCCACCGTGATCGGACTCACGCCTTTGTGGGATCGGGAGACCTTCGTCTTGGAGGGCTTCACGAACAACCAAGAAGATATCGTCAACGCTCAGAACTGCTGGGCAGCCGGGGATTCCCTTGCGTGCTACATCGATCAATTGTCCAGTGAAGGCGGTATAAGTGCCGCCGGCGTTTGAAGCTGCATTCTCGGAACTGGAGGCGAGTAGGCAGGTCCCTGTCAGGGCAGCTCCGTCGGCCAGAAGACTCGATGGGGTGTCCGAGGAACCCATGGAGTTGAGTGCCTGGCCACTGTGGCAGCAATCCAGGATCGCTATGATTCGAGCGGCTCGCGAGTGGCGCAACTCCTGCCGGACGTGATCATAGTCAACGGCGGTGTACATGCGGTTTCTGTCGGTGCCGGAACGAGCGAGGTGGAGAGTTCCTGAAGTAGAATGCAGAATTCCGTGTCCGGCGAAGTATACGAGCAGAACATCCGTTGCCTCTGCCGCTGCCTCCTTGATCGGATCCAGCATGTCCTCGGCAGTCAGCGGATTGTGAACTACTGTGCAGTCCTCGGGGGCGAGTCCACAAATCCTTTTGTCTTGCAGGATCTCACTTAAGGTCTTTAGGTTGTTTTCGACTGCCGGTAGGTCTTCGAGGTGATCGTACGAACTGACGCCTATGAGGACCACGCGAGAGGTCTTGGGATCCGGTAGTTGAGAAGCGCCGTCTCTATTCTCCATCTTGCTCCACCAACCGAGCTGCAATATCTGCGGCCGTATCCTGGTCGATGCCTTCGATGACTGCGACGATGCCGTCAACGGTAAGAGTGATCGTGCATTTTTGGCGGCGCGTTTCTCTCCAGGTGAGCAGCGTCTGAACAAAATTTGGCAACGCTAGCCCGCTTGTGACAAACATTGTAATCAAGTCGAGAGTGTTTCCCATCTGCCCTGCAGTAGGGCCTATGGGGGCAAGTTGCATTCGGACGTTGCGCCGAACCGCAGGGTCGCGCTGCAGCCAGCCATGTAGGGACCTCAATTCTTCGTCTGCGAACCGTCCAGCCAGTTCGATACTCACTATCACTTGCCGGTCTTCCCTCCCGCCTCGTCTAACCTGAGACGTCCTTCGGGCCTTCGGGGTTCCGCTGTTTCACAGGCCGTCCAACGATGTCCTCTATCGCCCTAGGTGTGGCGTCCAGCGGGCTGAAAGGCAGCACTTCGTAGCCAACGGTAAGCTCTGCCGGAGTCGCTGTCATCAATAATGGCAGGCCGCTTCCGAGCGCGCCCTTGACTTCCTGAAGCGTCAGGTGGAGTGCGTGAGCGCCGTCTGGACGAAACGAGCGATCCACGGCGACCGGCTGCCCGCCGGCCAGAGGGCGAAAGTCTGGTACGGCGCCGCGTCGGGCACTGGGCGGTACGTCACGTCTGGCCGGACGTTCCTCGCGGCCAGCGACGAGGGCACCAGCGCCACGGCTTGGCCGAGGGCGACCACCTCCAACAACTGCGCGCTGTCCCGTACGACGGGTCCGTCGTACGGGCGATCCGGATGTCCCAGCCAGTAGCCGTCATCGACGAGCGGGACACTCCACCGGGGCGCCGGTTCGTCGACCAGATCGGCAGTGCTGAGAACGTCGCGTTCGGCCAGCTGGTGTTCCGGGGTGAGCGCGGCGACGCGCGGTTCGGTCGCCAGCAACTCGGTGTCGAGGCCGTGGCCGTCGAAACAGGCCGCGATCGCCACGTCCGCGCGGCCATCGCGGACCATGTCGGCCTGCTCGCCGAACCCGCTCACCACGACCCCGAGTTCTGGTGCATTCGGTTCGGCGCGGAACCGTTCGCAGATCCGCTGCAACAATTCCGTGGCCACCCCGGGTTTGGCGGTGACGACGAGCCTGTTGTCGAGCCGACCCGCACGTCGCGTCCGGTGAACGGCAAGGTCGAGGGCGCCGAGAACGGCGGTCGCCTCCTTGGCGAGGGTCTTGCCGGCGTGAGTCAACACCAGCCTGCGGTCGGTGCGGTCGAAGAGCGCGACACCCAACCGGCGTTCCAGCTGACGCATGGCCCTGGACAGCGGCGGCTGCGCGATGCCGAGCCGCTTCGCCGCGCGGGTGAGGTTCAGATCCTCGGCGACGGCGCGGAAGTAGCGCAGCTCGCGAAATTCCGGCTCCGACATACCTTCAGGGTATGGGGCGGTACCCGATCGGTCTTTTCCCTCCAGCATGCGAGCGGCTGAGACTGGCGGCATGAACGCGAACAACGTGGCGCTCGTCACCGGCGGAAACAAGAGCATTGGCCGGGAGATCGTCCGCCGCCTCGCCCGGCAGGGCTTGACCGTGTACCTCGGCGCCCGCGATCCGGAACGCGGGCGTTCGGCCGTCGAGGGACTGACGAGAGAGTCGGCAGAGGAGTCGGCCCTCCCAGGCGTCGGACTGGACATCCGATTCGTTCGGCTCGATGTGACCGACGCGGAATCCGTCGAAGCGGCCGTCACGACGATCGAGACCGAAGCGGGACGGCTGGACGTGCTGGTCAACAACGCCGGGATCATGGCCGAGTGGGGTGCGCGGGCCACCGAGGTCACCGCCTCGCAACTCCGTGCGGTGTACGAGGTCAACGTCTTCGGCGTCGTCACGGTGACCTCGGCCTGCCTGCCGCTCCTCCGCCGGTCCCGCGACCCCCGGATCGTCAACATGTCCAGCGGGCTCGCATCGCTCACGCTCCTGAGCGATGCGACGAGCCCTCTCTCGAACCGCGCCTCCCTGGGATACAGCTCGTCCAAGGCCGCGCTCAACGCCCTGACCTTGATCTACGCCAACGCCCTGCGCGCCGACGGGATCAAGGTCAACGCCGCCAGTCCGGGCCTCGTACCGACGGACCAGAACGCCGCCGCGACGTTTCCTCGTGGCGAGCGCACCACGGCCGACGGCGCCGCCGTCCCGGTCCTGCTCGCCACACTCCCCGCCGACGGCCCCACAGGCACCTTCCGCGGCCCGGACGCCCTGGACGAGATCATCCCCTGGTGAAACACCCCTGGGCCGCCGACCTGACCCCGCTCGGCGACACCGAACCCCGATAGGGCGGCCCCGCACCACGCGGGGCCGCCCTTCACATCCCGCGACATCAAGGAACGAAACGACTTATCGAACATCCGATATTCGTCGCCCAGCGCTAAGCGGATGATGCCTTTTCGTGCGTGTCGTCGCGCGATCGCCTTGGTTCCGGGACGGTCGAGTTTCCGTGCGCTTGCCGTGCAGTCGGGCAAGCCGTCCAGGTCGGAAGCGCGGTAACGGCCTGCGACAACGCTCCTCAAGCGGGCCGGCGCCCGCTCGCTCCGGACGATCTTTCGGTAGGTCCGAAAATGGTTCGATGCCTTTTTGTGAAACGCCGAGTGTGAAGTGTGCGTGAACTCTTCTGCTTTCATCGCGTGGCCAAAAGCGGACATGGCCGCTGCCTTGAAATGGCGTCAGCGGTGATCGTTAAATCAATTGATCGCGAACAGCGATTCATGTCATCATGGGGAGGATCACATGAAACCACGCAAGTCTCATCGGCTGGCCGTCATGGCGGGGGCGGCGATGCTCGCCACCGCCATAAGTGGGGCGCCGGCCGCCTCCGCTCGAACCACGGAAACCGGCTGCGGTCCGGAGGTCGAACTCGGCTCCGTCGTGTACCAGGCGTGCAGCGACATCCTCGTGGTGGGGAGCGTCGATTACGGCACCGAGCCATTCATGTACGCACGGAACCGCGGCATCACATCGGTCGTCGTGACCGTGGAGCTTCAGCGCTGGAACTACACGACGAGCAGTTGGGAGACCGATTCCACCGGTCCGCGGACGATCGCGGCCAGTGGTGACACCCGCTATTTCAGCCCGGCGCACACCTGGTCATGCGGTCAGGACGCGCGCGAGCGCGTCAGGGCCACCACCAGCGTCGGGACCGGAGACTGGGCCGAGGTGGTCACCCCGGCGCCCTGCTGAACGAACGCCGCGACACCTGGTCGAGGGTCAGGCGGTAAACCATCACAGTAGTCATCTACCGCCACCTTTCAGGAAGACTACGGCCCATATCTGTATCGGCTCGGTAGCCGGAAGTTGTCGCACCGAAACAGTTGAGGGTCGGATGGGGTGAAATCGCCTTCAGCCCCTATGGCTAATCGCGATTTCGGGCCTGGAAGTCGGGCCGTGCCCACGCCGTCGGTGACGGCGTGGGCACGGTTTCGGTGTTCGGGCTGCCTCAGTCGATGGCCGGGCCGGAAATCGGGGTGTAGCCGTTGTTGGGGCGGATGTTGAATCCCAGAGCGCCGTTGGGTTGCCGAGCCAGCAAGTACTGGGTGGATCCTCCGTTGGGTTGGTTATTGAAGGCCGCGGGGTTGCCGGTCACTTGTCCCTCGATGCGCTGGAAGGCGCCGTCCTTGTTCTGGCTGGGGCTGACGTAAATGGCGTTGTCGCTGCCGCGGACGTAGAGGACTTCGAAGTTGACGGCGATGTCGCTGGTCGCCGAGACGCCGTTCAGCGGCTCCCAGGTCGCGTTGCTGAGAGCCAGCGTGCGCCTGTACACCCGGTTGTCCTCGCCCCGGGCGAAGATCTGGAGGCCGTTGATGGCACGGTCCTCGGCGATCGCGATGTTGCTGGTGACGCGTAGACCGTCGACCGGCTGGAATCCAGAGGCGCCGGTCGGGCTCACCTGGTTGAGGTAGACGCGGTGGTCGCTGCCCCGGACGAAGATACGGACGTTCCCGCCGATGGTGCTGATCAGGCGTGACGCGGTGATGTCGCTGGTGGCCGATCCGCCCAGGCTGCTCCAGCCCACCCAGGAGCCGCTCCGGCGGACGTTGGTCCATACCGCGCCGTCGGTGCCCCGGGCGAAGAGCCGGACGCTTCCGGTGGGCTCGTCCCTCGGGACGATCGACTCGACCTCACCAGTGACGGACAGGCCAGGCACGGCGGAGTAACCGGTGACCGCTCCCGAGGACGAGACGGTGTTGGTGTAGACCACGTCGTTGGTGCCGCGGACGAACAGTTCGGTGCCGTTGGGCGTGACCACGGCGGACGGATCACCGACAATCGACCCGCCCAGCGACTGGAAGGGCGCGAAGCCGGTGCCCGAGCGCGCGCTGTAGAGGAGCGCCCCGTCGGCTCCCCGGGCGGCCACCCCCTTGGCGGGCTGGGTGGCGTCACGGTCGTAGGCCACCTGTGGCGTGCTCAGGTTGGGCAGGTCGGCGGCATAGGACGGCGGCGCTGCGGCCGCGGCGGCGGACGAGGTGGCCGAGGCCAGGGGCAGCAGACCGATCGTTGCGGCCAGCGCCACGCCCCCGGTGAGGACCCTTCGGACCCATGAGAGGTGCTGCACGAGAGTCCCTTCGTTGCGTTGGAAACGTCACTCATTCGCCGCAGCGCCCGGCCTGGATCATCCTGATGTGAATCAGATGCGGGGCCCGTTAAGCCGGACGACGCGGGCCAACGTCGTCCTCGCCCGGCTGGGGGCCGGAAGGTTTCCGCGCTTCTGTATCTAGGTACATTAAGGTCATGGGTGGAGTGGAGCGGGTGACCGCGCCGCTGCTGGATGTACTGGAGGCCCTGCTGGAGTCCCACCGGCAGGACGCTGAGGTGCATGGCTGGCAGCTCATGCGGACGACCCGGCGGGCGGGGCCGACGGTGTATCGGGTGCTGGACCGGCTGGAGGATTCCGGCTGGGTCACGACGCGTTGGGAGCAGGTCAATCCTGATCCGTCCCGGCCCCGGCGACGGTTCTATCGCCTGTCGCCGACTGGTCTCGCCGAGGCTCACAGGTTGCTGGCCGAGCACCGTCCTGAGGTGCCGGAACGCGCAGCCCGTCTCCCGGCTCGGGGCGAGCCGGGCACGGCGTTCTGGCGCCGGCTGGTCTGGCGGCCGTCCCGTCCTGGTTCTGCGGGGGGAGCCAGGTGACCTCCATGCAGTTCGTGTTAGCGGTGCTGGCGGGGCTGGTCGCCAGTGAGTGCACCGAGCTGGTGCCGTGGCTGGCGGCTCGGCTGATGGCCTGGGCGGTTCACCACCGCTATCGCGAACCTGTTCGTGCCCACATTCGCGTCGAGGAACTCCAGGCGGTCCTGGCCGACCGTCCCACCAAACTGCTCAAGCTCGCCACCGCCCTCGGTTTCGCCGCTGCCACCCTCGCCGTACTGGCCGGTCGCGGCGCCCCAAAACCGGCCACCGCAAGCCGCCGCATCCTGGACGTAGGCCAGAAGTCACTACGCAGCGCATTCCATGCCCCCGAAGTCGTCGTCGGGGCCGTCGTCGGCGCTGTCGGCACCGTGGGAGCCGTCATCCTCGGCACTCTCGGCTTCCTGCTCGGTCTCATCGGCCTGGTCGGCGGCTTCGGCGGCGTCGGTGCCGTCGCCGGCAGTGTCGTCGTCAGCGGCTTCGTCGTCGGTGTCCTGCTCATCGTCTCCCAGGCCATAGCTCGTGTCGTGCGCACACGAGGCGTTCGTGAGGAGCGAACAGAACGTCGAGAGAGAGTGGCCGGCGACTGACCGGCGCTCACCGCCAAGGGGCCCTCTCGCAGGCTGGTCTGCGGGTGGATGAGTGGCGAGTACCGCGTTCACCGCGGCCGTCTCTTGGAACACGCCGCCGGGGGCGGCGCTCCGCTCATCCTTGGAGAGTGAGCGAATCGACAGAGTCCTCGGGGCGCGGGCCGGGACGGGTGAAGCCGCCGTCGCAGGCCGAGTTGGACGCCTTGCCGGCGGATCGCCGGTTGGAGTTGTTCGAGCGGGCGCGGGAACAGCGCGGTCAGCGTCGCCATCAATGGATCAACAGCTTTGTGCTGCTGGCCGGTGTCCTCCTGGGCGGTGGGAGCCTGCTTGCCACCGCGCTGACGTTCCGTACCGGCCAGGCCGAGCTGCGCACCGGCCGCGATAACCTGCGCGCTCTTCAGGAAGGCCAGGTCACAGAACGGTATGCCAAGGCCGTGGAGCAGCTTGGCTCCGACAACCGCGAGGTGCGCACTGCCGCCGTCTACGCTTTGGAGCGCGTCGCCAAGGACTCGGCCCGTGACCTTCTGGCCATTCGCGATGTGCTGGCGGCTCTCGTCCGCGAGCATGACCGCCCCGTCGCGGTCAAGGAGACGGAGTTACCTGCCGAACCCGACACCGACGTCGCGGCGGCCCTGACCGTTCTGGCTCGTCGGCCGGTTGATCCCTCTGGCGTACCCAGGATGGATCTGCACCGCATTCGCGTTCCCGACCTGCGTCTGGTGGCGCCCGCGGTCGCTTTGAACACCAGGGAACCCGCCGGGAGACTCAGCCTGTCCGAAGCCGACCTGTCGGGCGCCGATCTGCGCGGCGCCGAACTCAACCGGGTCGATCTGCGCGGGGCCGTCCTGCAAATCGTCGATCTGCGCGGTGCCGAGATGTGGGGCGTCGATTTGCGCGGAGCCGATCTTCACGCGGCTGATCTGCGCGGTGCGCAGATGCTCGGCACCCGGCTGGCCGGGGCGATGCTGCGCGAGGTGGTCCTGACGGGCGTCAATCTGCGTGGCATTGAGCTTCGTGGTGCTGAGTTGCGCGGTGCCGAGTTGCAGGGCGCCGACCTTCGCGACGCCGATCTCCAGGGCGTAGATCTTCAGAACGCCCACCTGCGCGGCGCCGACCTGCGCAGCGCCGACCTGCGCGGCGCTGACGTCCGCGGCGTCCGTGGGACGAGCGAGGCCGACCTTCGGAAGTCGGCCACGGTGGACGGCACGACCAGGTTCGGGCCCATCGCCGGCTCGTGAGGATGTGCCGTGCCCGTGGCTGCGGCGGACGAGCGTCAAAGCGGCTGGTCGCGGGGGGCCCGGAGATCGGGGCGGGCGGCCCGGCGACTCTAGGGCGACATCGTGGAACGCGTGGGCGTACGGCCAGGCGAGCTGGACGTGGGCATCGTCGTCGCCCTGCTGGGTGCCCCGTTCTTCGCGGCTCTGGTGTGGCGCGGAAGTTCAAGAACGCATGACCGGGACGGACATGACGCCTTCGGTGGCGCCGGGCGTGCGGCTCGGCCACATGTCGTTCGCGTGGCGGCCCTGTCGATCGAGGCGATTCGCGAGCTCATGCTGGTGAACCCCTACGACGGGGAGATCTTCGCGGGCACCCTCCGCACGAACATCGCGATCCGTCCCTGCTGACCGACATCCTCGTCCTGCACGACCCGACGACCGCCGTCGACGCGGTCACCGAACAGCTCATCGCGCGCAACATCGCGAAACTGCGCCGGGGCCGCACCACCATCGTGATCACCAGCAGCCCGCCCCTCCTGGACGCCGCCGACCGCGTCCTGGTCCTGGACGACGGCGTCATCTCCGCGGAGGGCACGCACCGCGACCTCCTCAGGACCGGCGAGGGTTACCGGCAGGCCGTGGCCCGGTGACCCGTGGACGAACCCGGACCGGCCGGCGTCCTAGTGGTGGAACACCGTGCGCGCGGCATCGTCGGGAACACCCTTGGTCAGGCGTTCCAGCGCGCGGCGCATGTCGGCGGCCAGCACCGAGATCTCGTCCCGCCCGATGCCGTGCCGGATGAGGACGCGCTGGATCACCGTGTCCTCCTGGTCGGCGGGCAGTGGGTAGGCCGGCACCTGCCAGCCGCGCATACGAAGGTGCTCGGTCAGGTCGTACAGGCTGAAGCCGGCGTTGGCGGGGTCCTTCAACGTGTACGAGACCGCGGGCAACCCACCCTGACCGTCGTACAACAGCCTGAACGGTCCCATCCTGTCGATCTCACCGCCCAGATACCGAGCGGTATCCGCACACGCCTCGTACACCCGGCGGTACCCGCCCCGCCCCAGCCGCAGGAACAGGTAGTACTGCGCGACGATCTCCCCGCCCGGCCGGGAGAAGTTGAGCGCGAACGTGGGCATGTCGCCGCCCAGATAGTTGACCTTGAAGATGAGCTCCTCGGGCAGCAGGTCAGGCTCACGCCACACCACCCACCCGACGCCCAGCGGGGCCATCCCGTACTTGTGCCCCGAAGCGTTGATGGAGGCGACCCGCTCGATCCGGAAGTCCCAGACCAGGTCCGGATACAGGAACGGCGCGATGAATCCGCCGCTCGCCGCGTCCACATGGAGGGGAATGTCCAGCCCGGTCTCGGCCTGGATCCGATCCAGCTCCTCGGCGATCTCCTTCACCGGCTCGAAGTCGCAGGTGAACGTCACGCCCAGAATGGCGACGACCCCGATGGTGTTCTCGTCCACGTACTGTTCGAGCTGGTGCGGCCGCAGCCCGGTCGCCCCCTGCTCCAACGGCACCTGCCGCAGCTCCACGTCGAAGTAGCGCGCGAACTTGTCCCAGCAGATCTGCACCGGCCCGCACACCAGGTTCGGTCTGTCCGCCGGCTTGCCCTCCGCCGCACGCCGTTTGCGCCACCGATGCTTGAGCGCCAGCCCACCCAGCATCGCCGCCTCGCTGGACCCCGTCGTCGAACAGCCCATCGTGCCCACACCCGCCGGCGCGTTCCACAGATCCGCCAGGATGTGGACGCACCGCGACTCGATCTCCGCGGTCTGCGGATACTCGTCCTTGTCGATCATGTTCTTGTCGAGGCACTCGTTCATCAGCCGGTGCACCTCGTCATCGGACCAGGTCGTGCAGAACGTCGCCAGGTTCTGCGCCGCGTTCCCATCCAGCAACAGCTCGTTGTGGATCACCGAGTAGACCACGTTCGGTAGCGAGGGTTCGTCCGGGATCTTCCGTTTGGCCAGTACCTGCTGGCTCAGCGGTGTGGCGAACACATCTGTTGCCTCGTCCTCCGATTCGCCGTCCGCCTTGGCGTTCTTCACCACATGCAGAGCCACAGCCGCCCCTCATCGTCGAGCTCCTGACCGTCGTGATCGACGACTTTCCCCGGTACATCCCCCGGGAAAGCCAGGACTGGGCATCTTCCCGGCAAGTCGCGACGGCGCCGCGGGTCCGGTCCGTCCGGCACCGGGCGGCGTGGGAACAACGAGGCGAGCGGCATGCCAGTGCCGCGGCGGCGAGGCTGAAGGCCAAGGGCACCTGCACCGCATCCGTGAAGTTCCGAGCGCGCGGATCTGGAGGCCTGGGTGGTGGCCGACATCCGTGACCGACGCGCTCGGACCGAACCTGACCGGCTACGAAGCTGAGCGGATCTCAGCGAGGACGCCGTCCCAGAGCCTGCTCCGCGCTGCGAACGCGGTCTCGACTGTCGCGTGGCATTCGGCCCACTTGGCCTCATCGTCGCCGCAGAGGTCCGCGAGCATCTGCATCGCCATGGGCGTGTGTTCCTCGCTGTCGACCTGGATGTGGCGCCTGAGGTAGTCGACGAACGTCGAGAGGCGGTCGCCGAGCTGCTGGTTCAGCGCAGCGAGCTGGTCGAACATGTCCGGGATAAGGTCCTCGCGCCCGAAGGCGAAGGCCGCCGCCTGGCAGTGCACGGGGCTCTGCTCGACGAAGTCCCAGGTGGTCGCGACGAACTCGGCCGCGGGCTCCGGCGTGCCGGACTCTTTCAGGGAACGCAGGACGGGTTCGCCGCTGCGCAGCAGACCGAGGAATGACTCGATCGGTGCCGTGTCGGCTCCAGCTTGCGCCATGCTGTCGAGGTAGAGCTCGAAGTGGCTGACGAAGCCGCCGTCTAACTCGTCGCTTTCCTCGGCTAACACGATGTCGTTGATGAGACGCCGGCTCGCGGGCGGGCCTTGCGGTACCCACGGAACCTGCACGCAGGTTAGCTGCATCTGTAGCTTTTTCAGCAGGGACATGAAGTCCCATACCGCGAAGACATGGTGTTCCATGAACGTGACGACCGCGGGTAGTTCATCGAGGGTCTGGTAGATGGGGTGGGCGATCACTTCCTGGCGGCCGGGCTCCACGGCTGCCGCGAGCCGTTTGGCCGCCGGATTCGTCGTGCCCCATTCATAAGGTGACATGCGCGCTACCTTCCTCGTGTGCTCGATCGAAAGCGGGCTACCTCTGGAGAATGGCAGGGCGAAGCGCACACCCTGCATCCGGCCTATTACTCATCTCGGCCGGTAAGGATGCGGGCGCGGTCAGTTATCGTGCAATTCCCCCGTTCGCAAATTCTGCGTAGTCCACCCCTATCGGCAGGGTAAATGAGCCGTGCAATGCGGTCAAGCTATGGGTGCGTGCATCGTTCTCGTACTGGGCGCGGCCGTGCGCCTAACTGGTGGGGCGGGATGGTCGACTGAATACGTGAGATGCTTTTGAGTAGCGAGAATCGACACAAAACGCCCATATCGAAGGCGCTCAGTGCGCATGGAGTTCCTGATCGATTGACCCGCTCTTCGGTCAGCCGGTGCGGGCCAGGGTGTCGATCGAGGCGACGTCTTCCTTGGTGAGGTCGAAGCCGTCCAGGTCGAAATTGGCCGCGATGCGCTCCCGGTGCGAGGACCTGGGGAGGATCACGATGTCGTGTTCCAGATGCCACCGGAGGACGACCTGGGCGGGGGTGACTCCGTGCCGTTGTGCGATTTCGGTGAGGACTGGATTGAGCAGATCGGTGTTCTTCAGACCGCTGTAGCCCTCGACGACGACGCCCCGGCGACGATGCTCGTCCAGCAGGGCGGGATCGTGCTGCGCCGGGCTCCACGAGATCTGGTTGACCGCCGGCTGCTGCCCGGTGGCCTCCGTCAGCAGGTCGATCTGCGCCGGGCTGTAGTTGCTGACCCCGGCGTTGCGGATCAGCCCCGCGTCCTTCGCGGACACGAGTTCCCGCCACGTCGAGACGAGTTCCTCCTGCCCGGCCGGCCAGTGGATCAGCCAGAGATCCACGTAGTCGGTGCCGAGCAATCGCAAACTCGACTCCAGGGTGCGGCGGGCGTTCCGCGCGTCCTGCGGACGCAGCTTGGTGGTGATGAAGATCTGCCCCCGATCCACACCGCTGTCCTTCACCGCCCGGCCGACGTCCGCCTCGTTCTGATACAGCGTCGCGGTGTCGACATGCCGGTAGCCGATATCAAGCGCCGCACGCACCGACTCGTACGCGGCCGTGGACCGCAGTTGCCAGGTCCCAAAACCGATCAACGGCAGCGCAGTCCCACCGGGCAGATTCACAGTCAGAGTCATGCACGTCATTCTGCCCCGGCCCTGCCTCGGTGATCGCGTGTCCCGGCATGGCTCAGAGCGGAACTCCCGCGTCACCCGCCCGGCAGACGCAGCCGCCGCCGATCCGGTGGACGTGCCGCAGCCGCGCCCGCAGTGCCGCGGCGCCGGCGGTCTCTTCTCGGTCGTCGGTATTCATGTTGCCGACTGCGCCGGGGGATGAGCCTTGAGCCAGTCCGCGGCCCGGCGGGCGGACGCTCGCGACAACCACGCGTCCTGGACGACCTCCGCCAATTCGTCGCGGGTGAGTTCGCCGATACGACTGGCCCGCAACAGTACCGACCGATGGCCATTGAAATGCGCGGTGGTGAAGAACGCCGAGTTCTCATCCTGCACCAGCGCCTGCTTGTCTTCTTCGGACGCGACCCAAAAGACGATCACATCCTGGTAGCGTTCTCCGCTCCCAGGATCGACCGCGTCCGGCCTCGGATTGCGGAAGAAGATGAACGATTTCCCGCCCACCTGGTAGACCGGATTATCTCCGGTTCCAGGGTAGACGGTGACATGTGGCATCGCGAGAGCAAGCGCGTGTACATCCTCGACCCGGGCGGGCCGACTCTCGTCGTCCGGCATGGCCTCAGGGTAGGCGGTGCGATGCCACGGCGACGTCAAGGCGACAGGAACGGCGCCCAGGGCGAGACGCCGTGTCGCCGTGTCGTCGTGTGAACGCCGTCAGGTAGCGGGATGTTCGCGGCTGGGGATGCCGGTCTTGACCTCGGTGAGGCGGGCGCGCGCTCCGGCGAGGCGTTCGCGCAGTTCGGGAAGCGGAGTGCCGGTGATGCCGGGGGCGGCGGTCTCGTCGGCGATGAGCCGCTCGTACCGCTCCACCTTACGGCGGGCGTAGCCGATCTCCAGGGCCTGGTGGCGGGCGGGTCCCCCCGAGGCGGCCGCCTTGAGCAGCAGCGCCTCGGCGGCGGTGATCATCGCGGCGTGCTCGGCGGTGCTCATCGGTGTGAGCCCGGCCGAGACCTGGTGGTCGGGGTCGTCGTCGATGACGTCGACGTAGCGGTATCGCTCCGCGGTCCACTCGTCCAGCCGGGTCAGGGTCTCCGGCGATGCCTCGGCGCCGGACGGCAGGCCGGCGGTCCCCGCGTCGCCGGTCAGCCAGTGCTCGATGATCGCCTCGTCCACGTTCTTGTCGGCCTCGGCATAGCGCTCGTGCGCGGTCTGCTTGGACACCTCGCCCAGGGCCTCGCCGATGGCCGCCCAGGGAGCGCCGCGGCGCCGGTCGTAGAGCACGGCCAGCTGCATGACCTGCTCGGCCGCCGCGACGAGTCGCTGCGCCTCCTCGGTGACGTCGCCCGGACCTCCGTCGGTCCCCGTACGGGTCAAGCCGGTGGCGCGGTCGGCCAGGTCCGCGGCGGCGTGGCTCAGCGCGAGGCGAATCCGCGATGCGCGGGACAGATCCATGGAATCGCTCATCCGTCAAGGTTCGCTTGACGAACTACCTACCGTCAAGATGCTCTTGACATTTGCTTATTGATGGCAGTGTGCTTTCCGTTCCGCTGCGCGGACCGGATGGGCGATCAGCAGGTCAGGGTAACTGCTCCGAGATGCGTGAAGTGGGCCGTGACGGTGGAGCCCTTGGTCAGGGGCATCGCGTCCGTCATTCCTCCGGTCAGGACCGTCCAGCCCGCCTCGATGGCGTGGCCCCGTTCGGCCAGCGAGTTCGCGGCCATGGCCAGCGCCTCGGCGGGGTTCCCCTGGACGGCCGCGCCGGTCGCGGTCGCGGCGATCTTGCCGTTCACCTCCAGGTTGCATGCCTCCAGAGGCAGGTGGAGGGCGGCGGCTGAGGCGGAGAGCGGCCCGGTGACGTAGCAGCCCGAGGACGCGTTGTCGGCGATGACATCGGGCAGGGTGAAGCGGAAGTCGCGATAGCGGCTGTCGATGATCTCCAGACCGCCGTAGACGCGGTCGACGGCCGCCAGGGCCGAGGCGGCGGTCACCCCGGGACCGGCCAGGCGGCGGCCCATGACGAAGATGATCTCAGGTTCGACCCGGGGATGGATGAGGCGTTCCCAGGGGAGCGCGCTGCCCGCCGGGAGCGCCATCGCGTCGGTGAGCCATGCGGTGATCGGCCGGTCGACGTTCATCTGCCGCTGCTTGGCCTGGGAGGTGAGGCCGAGCTTGACGCCGATGAGCGCCTCGCCCCGTTCGATCCGGCGGCAGAGCGTCTCGTCCTGGATCCGGTAGGCCGTCGCGAGATCGAGGTCGGGCATCTCGTCGGTGAGCGGCTCGCGGTCGGTGACGGTGTCTTCGGCGCGCAACAGCCAGGTCGCCTGCTCGTCGATGCCGTTTCGAACTGATTCCACGTTCGGCCTCCTGTCGGTCTCCGGCACGGTGAACCAGGGCGGTCGGACGGGCCAGCACGCCTTTCCGGCGATCGGAACGAATCAGTGAATGTGCCGTCCCCCGGAACGACCGCGTTGCGGCGGGACGGGCCCGGTGCCGAACATCCCCGTTGCCGAACGAGCGGAGGATGAGCGATGGCGACCATGGACGCCGACGGTGTCACGATCTACTACGAGGATCTGGGGGAGGGCGACCCGCTCCTGTTGATCCACGGGGCGGCCGCGTCCGGACGATGGTTCGATGACCTGCCCCGGCGGCTCGCCGAGAAGCGGCGGGTGATCATGCCGGACCTGCGCGGGCTGGGCCGCAGCCAGCGGGTCGCGCCGCTGGAGCGACCCGAGGTCTGGGTCGAGGACATGTGGCGCGTGCTGGACGCCGCCGGCGTCGACCGCGCCGACGTGGCCGGGGTGTCCCTCGGCACCCGCGTCGCCGGACGGCTGGCACTGGAGCGGCCGGAGCGGCTTCGTTCGCTTATCGTGGACGCGCCGATCACCGGCCTCAGCGCGCACGGGAACGCCGCGCTCAAGAACGTCTTCGCGGTGGTCGAGGACGACAGCGAGCAGGCGAGGGAATGGCGCGACCTGCACGGTGACGACTGGCGGGACGTCGTGGGCTTCTACGGCGAGACCCGAAGCGGGGCGCGGTTCCAGGAGTACTACACGGTGCGGCCCCACCTGGCGGAGATCACGGTGCCGACGCTGGTGTGCCGCGGGGACCACGACGACTCCGTCCATCCCGTCGACGACGCGTTCGTCTGGCACAAGGAGTCTCCGCACACCGAGCTTTTCATCGCCCCGGGGCTGACCCAGTCATCGGTCATGAAGGAGCGTCCCGACGACTTCCTCGCGGCGCTCGACGGGTTCCTGCGGCGCAGGGAAACGGCCGCGGTGTCGTGAGCGTCGTGGTCGTCACGGGATTCGGGCCGTACGCGGAGGAGACCGACAATCCCAGCGGCGCGATCGCCGAACGGCTGGACGGGCGGCAGAACGGCGGCGTCACCGTGCGGGGGCTGGTGCTGCCGGTCACCACCCGGGGGGTGGAGGGTGCGATAGCCGGCGCGCTCGAACGGTACCGGCCGGACGCGCTCGTTCTGACGGGGGTGGCCCCCGGACGTACCGCACCCGCGCTCGAAAGGGTCGCGATCAATGTGCGGGATTTTCCGCTCCCCGACAACGGCGGGGAGGAGCCGGTGGACGAACCCGTCCACGCGGAGGGCCCGGACGGCTATTTCAGCACGTTGCCCATCAAGGCGATCGTGGCCCGGTGGACGGCCGAGGACATTCCCGGATATGTGTCCAACACCGCCGGTACGTTTCTGTGCAATCAGGCGTTCTATACCGCGCGGCACCTCACCCGGGACACTGCTGTGGCGGCGGGATTCGTGCATATTCCGATCACCCCGGCGCGTGCGGCCGGGATCGGGGGGCGGCCCGAGTCGTCCATGCCGTTGGACGTGATGGAGCGGGCTGTTCTCCTGGCCGCCGTCGTCGCCGCGAGCCACCGGGGTGATGACCTGTGCCTCCCGGCGGGAGCGATCAGCTGATCCGGGTCCGCGGCGCGCGTTTTCCGCGTGTTGTTCCTCAGGGCAGAACACCCTGCTGGACGGTATTGGACGGCCCGCGTTCGATGAGCACGACCTGGTCGGGAGAACCTGCTGGAATGCAAGGAAAGGAGGCCCATCGGTGGCCGTCGACGCGGAGTACTTGTCATCGCTGGTGAACTGGAAAGAGGGGCTCATCAGCCCTGAGATCTTCATCGATCCGGAGATCTACCGGCTGGAACAGGAGAAGATCTTCGGTCGATCCTGGCTTTTTCTGGCCCATGACAGCATGATTCCCAAGGCGAATGACTTCTTCGCCACGTACATGGGCGGGGACCCGGTTCTCGTGGTGCGGCAGCCCGACGGCGGGGTGGCGGCGTTCCTCAACGTCTGCCGGCACCGCGGCATGAAGGTCTGCCGCGCCGAGTCCGGCAACACCCGCACGTTCATGTGCACCTACCACGGCTGGACCTACGACAGCGCGGGTGAGCTCGTCGGGGTGCCGAACCTGGACGACGCCTACTACAACGACCTGTCGCTGAAGGAGAACGGCCTGGTCAAGGTCGCCCAGATCGACAGCTACAAGGGTCTGATCTTCGGGAACTTCGATGCGTCGGCCCCGCCCCTGGCCGAGTATCTGGGCGATCTGAAGTACTACATCGACGGTTGGGTCGACCACACCGAGAACGGCATCGAGGTGCTGCCCGGCGTCGTCAAGTGGACCATCAACGCGAACTGGAAGCTGGCCGCCGAGCAGTTCGTGGGCGACACCTACCACGCGCCGACCAGCCATGCTTCGTCGCTGCTGATGTTCGGCCCCGCGTTCGCGGGCAAGGACGGCGGGCACGTGGCGATGCGCGAGGGCCACGGTGAGAGCTTCCTGTTCGAGCGGCTGACGCGCTTCGAGGACGACCCGCTCGGCCAGTACAACGAGGCCAGAAGCCGGGCCGCCCGGGAGCGGGTGGGCGAGCGGGCGGAGTTCGTCGCCAACTTCACGGCGTTCCCGACGTTCTCCGGGCTGCCGGGCTCGGCCAACATCCGCGTCTGGCACCCCAAGGGGCCCAACAAGTTCGAGATCTGGTCCTTCACCGTCGTGGACAAGGACGCACCCGAGGCCGCGAGGCGGGCCCAGCAGGTCTCGGCGTCGTTCACCGAGGGGCCGGCGGGGGTCGTGGAGACCGACGACGGCGAGAACTGGGGCCTGATCGGGAACATCCTCGAACACGGTCACCAGGCAAGGAAGATGGCCTGGAACTACGAGATGGGACGCGGTCGCACGCGCGAGCACGAGCAGTTCCCCGGCGAGTACGGCGACTCGTTCTTCGGCGAGGACGGGCAGCGCGCCTTCTACCGGCGGTGGCTGGAGTTCATGATCAGCGACGCGTGGCCGAGCATCCCTGAGGAGCCCCAGGATCTCGGGCTGACCGAGGGCTCGTCGAGCCCCACCGGGGGTGTCCGATGAGTCTCGACCAGGTCACCGGCGCACCGACCACGACCGACGCGATGGTGCTGCACTACCGGGTCGAACGGTTCCTCTACGACGAGGCGCAACTGCTCGACACCTGGCTGTGGGACGAGTGGTTGGAGCTGTTCGCCGCCGACGTCCGCTACTGGATGCCGCTGCGCAAGAACCGGCTGCGGCGCCAGCGCACGGCGGACGAGGCGCCGGAGGGCATCGAGATCGCCCTCATCGACGATGACCACGCCGCGCTGAAGATGCGGGTGAACCAGATGAGGTCCGGGCAGCACTGGGCCGAGGACCCGCCCTCGCGCTGCCGTCACCTCGTCACGAACGTCCGGGTCGCTCCCGTCGGGGACGGGCACGGTGACGGGCCGCCCGAGCTGCGGGTGCGGTCCAACTTCATCGTCTACCGCAACCGCCTCGAAACCGAGGTGGACATCTGGGCGGGCGAGCGTCAGGACGTGCTCCGTCCGGTCGGCGACTCCTTCCAGATCGCCGCTCGCACGATCCTGCTCGACCAGAACGTCGTGCTGTCCAAGAACCTCAGCGTGTTCTTCTGAGCCCACCGAGGGAGTGAGATGGGCACCACGTCGCCGTGGCAACCGCTACGGCTGAAATCCGGGGCACTACTGCCGAACCGCTTCGTGCTGGCCCCGATGACGACCGACTCCGCCGAACCCGATGGCGGGGTCAGCGAGGCGGAGCTGAAGTATCTCGAACGCCGGTGCGCCAACCCGTTCGCCATGACGATCTCCTCGTGCGCGTATGTCGCCGAGGACGGCCGCTCCTGGCAGGGCATCGGCGCCGCGCACGATACGCACATCGACAGCCTGCGGGCCGTCGCGGCGGCCATGGCCGGTGGCGGCGGCCTCGCCGTCCTCCAGCTCTATGACGGCGGACGCATCGCCTTGCCGGGACTGGTCGGCCCTGCGGGGCTGCGCGCCCCGTCGGCCGTGCCCTCACTGCGGCCGGGCGCGCACACACCTCGCGAACTGACCGGGCCGGAGGTGTCCGGGCTTCGGGACCGCTTCGTGGAGGCCGCCCTGCGCGGCGAACGGGCGGGCTTCGGGGGCATCGAGCTGCACGGGGCCAACCACTACCTCCTCCACCAGTTCTTCTCCCCTCGCGCCAACCGGCGGACGGATCGCTGGGGCGGCGACCAGGCGCACCGCATGCGGTTCCCCCTGGAGGTCGCGGCGGCGGTCCGCGACGCGCTCGGCCCGCGGACCGTGCTCGGTTTCCGCGTCAACCCGTTCGAGTCCGAGCCCGGCGGTTTCCGGCTTCAGGACGCGGCGGAGCTGAGCTCACGGCTGGCCGACACGGGCGTCGACTACGTCCACATCTCGATGGACGACTTCCGTAGGCGTTCCCCGCAGCGCGAGGACCGCGACTGGACGGCGACCGGCGACGCGGTCACGGAGGAACGCAATCCGATCACCGCCATCTCCGGTGCCGTCGCGGGGCGTTGCGCCGTGATCGCCAGCGGGGGTGTCCGGACCGCGGACGACGCGCTGGCCGCGCTGGCGGCGGGAGCCGACCTCGTCGCCGTGGGGCGCGCGGCGGTCATCGACCCCGAGTGGCTCACCACGGTCCGCGACGGCGGCGACCGGAGGCCGCGAAGCCGGCTCCCGGCGGACCGCGACGAGATCGAGTCCGCGCTGACCCTTCCCTCGCGCATGGTGACCTACCTGCTCAGCAGACCTGACTGGGTCCCGCGCGAGCCGTCCGAACAACGCATTCACCCACCCAAGCAGGAGGCGCCATGAATTTCGACGACCCGGCTGAGAAGGAACTGCGCGCCTCCGTGGCGGGCACGGTGGCCAGGCCCGGTGAGCCCGGCTATGACGAGGCGGTGGCGATCTGGAACGGGTCCATCACCCGTCGCCCCTCGATCGTCGTGCGGTGCACCGGAACCGATGACGTCGCCGCCGCGCTGAAGTACGCGCGGGGTGCGGGGCTTGAGGTGTCCGTGCGCGGCGGTGGCCACGGGTTCTCCGGGTTCGCGCTCACGGAGGGCGGGTTGATGATCGACCTGTCGCCGCTCAAGTCGGTCACGGTCGATCCCACCACCCGCACCGCCGTCGCCGGAGGCGGCGTGAACTGGGGGGAACTGGACGCCGCCACGCAGGCGCACGGTCTGGCGGTGCCCGGCGGGATGATCAGCCACACCGGTATCGCCGGGCTCACGCTGGGCGGCGGTATCGGCTGGCTGTGCACGCTCGCGGGTCTGACCTGCGACAACCTCATCGGCGCCGAGGTGGTGACGGCCGACGGCAGCGTGCACCACGTCTCGGAGGAGTCCGAGCCGGAGCTGCTCTGGGCGCTGAAGGGCGGCGGCGGCAACTTCGGGGTCGTGACGGCGTTCACGTACCGGCTCACGCCGGTCGGGCCGCTGGTCAACTTCGCCATGTTCTTCTGGAGGCCCGAGCAGGGGCGGGACGCGCTGCGGTTCGCCCGCGACTTCGTCCCGACCCTGCCCGCCGACTGCGGCGCCTTCATCGCCGGGACGAACGCGCCCAACGCGCCGTTCGTCCCCGAGGAACTGCGGGACAAGCCCGGATGGCTTCTGGCGGTGGTGGGCTTCGGGGACGCCGAGAGCCATGCCCGCGCCATCGCCCCGGTCCGTGCGAACAAGGACCTGCCGCCGGCGGTGGAGGACGTCGAGGCGATCCCCTACACCCGGCTCCAGGGCATGTTCGACCACACCGGGCCGTGGGGCGCCTACTCCTACGAGAAGGCCGTGCACTTCAACGAGCTGACCGACGAGGTCATCGACATCATGGTCGAGCACCAGCCGAAGAAGACGGCGCACCTGTCGTTCACCCCGATCCTCGTCATGGCCGGTGAATACCACCGGGTCCAGGAGGAGTCCACCGCGTTCAGCGGCGGCCGTACCGGCAAATACGTCGTGAACGTCACGGCCGTCTGTCCCGACCGGGAGTCCTTCGAGACCGACCGCGTCTGGGTGCGCAACTACTGGGAGGAACTCGCGCCGCACGCGGTCGGCAAGGGCAGCTACATCAACTTCATGTCCGAGTACGACGAGGACCGCGTGAAGGCGGCCTACGGCGCGGCCAAGTACGCACGGCTGGCGGCGGTGAAGACCCAGTACGACCCCGACAACGTCTTCCACCTCAACGCCAACATCAAGCCCGCGGGATCACGGGAGGCGCGATGACGACGGCCATGCCCTTGGGCGCGGCGGAGAACACCGAGGACGAGGACGAGTACGAGGCCGTCCGCGCGAAGGTCGCGGCGCGTTTCACCAACCCGCTGGACCTGCCGAAGGAGATCTTCGCGGACGAGGTGATCTACCGGGAGGAACTGCGCCGCATCTTCAACGGGCCGTACTGGCATCCGGTGGCCCACCTTGCCGAGCTGCCGGAGCCCGGCAGTTTCAAGACCACCTGGCTGGGCGGTGTGCCGCTGCTGGTGTCGCGCGGGCAGGACGGTGTGGTCCGCGCGTTCGTCAACACGTGCACGCACCGCGGGACGATGCTCGAACAGCGCGCGTCCGGTGTCGCCGCCGAGTTCGAGTGCCCCTACCACCGGTGGCTGTTCGACAACCAGGGATGCTTCCGCGGGGCGCCGGGACAGCGCGACTTCCGCGCCGACTTCACGCCCGACGACTACGCGCTTCCCACGCTGCGGGTCGAGCAGCTCGCCGGGCTCGTCTTCGTCACCCGTTCCCCCCAGGCGCCTTCCCTCACGGAGTTCCTGGGGGAGGCGGCGAGCCCGCTCGGCGACTGCATGCTCGACGACGGACGGCTCACCCTGCTCGGCTACCAGAAGGTGGTCTACCGGACGAACTGGAAGACCTACTTCGACAACGACTTCTACCACGCGCCGCTGCTGCACACCGGCTTCCGGATGCTCGGCTGGCAGGGCGGCAGCGGCAAGGTGATCATCACCCAGCCCGTCGGTCACCTGTGCGTCGAGTACCAGAGCCGCCGGTACGTCGACAACGGATACCTCGCCGACACGAGCGTGGTGGAGTTCCGCGGCGACGACGACCGCGCCCGCGTGGTGGCGCTGCGTCCGGTCACGGTCGTCACCAAGCACCTGGACACCATCAACGTGCGGTTCGCCCGCCCCCTGGGCGTGGACCGCACCGAGGTGCACTACGCGTTCTTCGGGCACGAGGGTGACACCCCCGAGTACGCGGAGCACCGGGTGCGGCAGGCGTCCAACCTGCTGGGCCCCAGCGGCTTCATCACCATCGAGGACGCCGCCGTGTTCAGCCGCGTCCAGAAGACCTCGGGCGACGACGGGTACCAGCGGTTCGTCAAGGGCGCCGACCGGCCGCTCGAACAGGCGACGCAGAACGACGAACTGGCCAACACCATCGGGTGGGCCCACTACAGGGAGGTGATGGGCTTTGACCGCTGACACCACCACAGGTGACGCGGTGACAGGTGACGCGGTGACAGGTGACACCGTGGCCACCGGCACCGGGCGCCGCTGCGCGCGGCCCGCCGTCCGTCCCGACCACACCGCGATGCTGGACGAGCTGTACGCCGCGTACGCCGAGACCGTGGACGAGCGGCAGTGGGAGCGCTGGCCGGATCTGTTCACCGAGGAGTGCGCCTACACGGTCCAGAGCCTGGAGAACGCCGAACGCGGACTGCCGCTGGCGTACATGCTCGACGACTGCCGCGGCAGGCTGCTGGACCGCGTCAAGTTCGTCACCGAGGTGTGGGCGGGCACCATCGAGCCGTACCGGACGCGCCACCTCATCCAGCGCACCCGGACCGAGGCGGTCGGCGATGACGCCTACCGCGTGCGCGCCAACGTGGTGGTCACCTACACCGAGGCCGACGGCCCGCCGGCGATCCTCACCAGCGGCCACTACGACGACCACGTCCGGCTGACCGAGACCGGGCCGCTCTTCGCCGACAAGCGCGTCTACCTCGACGGCACGCCCACCCGCTACCTCGTCTACCCGCTCTGACCGAGCCCGGAAGGGAACCTTCGATGAGCGCTGTGAACCAGCTTTCCTACGTGGTCGGTGAGACCACCGACCTCAGGGGATGGAGGCGCTACGGCACCGAGATCCTCGGCCACCAGATCGGCTCCGACAGCGACGACCGGCTCCTGTACCTGCGGTCCGACGACCGCCACCACCGCCTGGCCGTCCGCGCCGGGCACAGCGACGACGTCGCCTACGTCGGCTGGGAGGTCGCCGACCACGCCGCGCTGGAGGCCGCGGCCGCCGCCCTGGAGCGGCACGGCGTGACGGTCGTCGCGGGCAAGCCCGAGGAGGCCGCGGACCGCCGCGTCCTGGAGCTCGTCCACTTCGTCTGCCCGCACTCGGGCGTGCGCATGGAACTGGTCGTCGGCCACGAGATGCTGCACGGACCCCGCTTCCGCCCCACCCGCGACCTGGAGGGGTTCCGCACCGGCGAGCTCGGCATGGGCCACGTGGTCCTGTACGCGCCCGACGTCAAGGCCGCGGCGGACTTCTACGTCACGGTGCTCGGCTTCGGCGTGACCGACTTCGCCAGCATCCCGGGGGCGGGCCTGTTTGCGGCCTTCCTGCACTGCAACCCCCGGCACCACTCCCTGGCGTTCATGAACATCCCCGGCGCGCCCCGCAAGATCCAGCACGTCATGTTCGAGACGGTCACCATGGACGACGTCGGCTACAGCCACGACGTGTGCCAGGACCGGCAGATCACGAGCACCTCGCCGGGACGCCACCACAACGACCGCACCTTCTCCTTCTACTTCCGCAACCCGTCCGGCTGGCACTTCGAGTACGGGTGGGCGCCCCGCACCATCGACCCCGGGACCTGGGACACCGAGCACTACCTGCTCCAGCCCGGGTTCGCGTGGGGGCACCGGGGCCTCATGGAGATGGTCTGAGGAGACCGATGGGCGAATCAGACAACCGCGGGGCGCGGTTCGCCGGGCGCACCTGCATCGTCACCGCGGCGGGCGCCGGGATCGGCGCGGCGATCGCCCGCGAGTGGTGCCGCGACGGCGGGCGCGCGCTGATCGCCGACCTCGACGCCGCCGCGGCACGACGGGTGGCCGAGTCCGTGCGCGCGGGCGGCGGCGAGGCCGTGTGGCTCGCCGCCGACGTCAACCTGCCGGAGACCGCCGAGGCCATGGTCACCGCCACGCTCGACGCCTTCGGGTCCGTGGACACGCTCTTCAACGTCGCCGGGGTCAACCTCCTCAAGAGCGTCGACGAGATGGAGGACCCCGACTGGTACCGCATCATCGACACCAACCTGACCTCGGTCTACCGCTGCTCCAAGCACGTCCTGCCGGAGCTGCGCCGTGCCGGCGGCGGCGTGATCGTCAACGTCTCGTCGACGGCGGGGATCCTGGCCGAGAACCGCTGCGCCGCCTACAGCGCGGGCAAGGGCGGTGTCGTCCTCCTCACTCGCAACATGGCGATGGACTACGCGTGCGACAACATCCGGGTGAACGCCTTGTGCCCGGGGAGCACCATGACGCCCCGCATCCGTTCCTACCTGCGTGATTACCCGGGGCACGAGAAGATGATCGACACCCTCAACCCGATGGGGCGCTTCGCCTGGCCCGAGGAGATCGCCAAGCCCGCGCTCTTCCTCGCCTCCGACGACGCGTCGTTCATCACCGGAGCGTCCCTGGTCGTGGACGGCGGGATGACGGCGGGGATACGTTTCCCCATCTTCGAGGAGGGCCGCTAGAGCATCCATGCCCTCCGGCCGTCGCGGTGCCCCCGCGATGGCCTGAGGGCATGGGGTCACCCCTACCTCAGCGTCGGGGCCTGCCAGGGCGGATAGGCGGTCCGCCCTGGACGGGCGGTCAGTGCGAGACCATCCCCAGGCAATCGTCCGCGATCTTGGCGTTGATCGGCGCGATCTCGTTCCGCTTGTGCTCCGTGACGCCGGTGAGGTGGCCGAACTCGTGGAGCAGGATCAATTGCTGCATATCCTGCCGGGTGGGTGTCCGGTTGAGCCTCGCCCCGCCGAACAGCCCGACGTCGTTCACGGTGAGGAACGGTTCGAAGATCCGGATCGTGCCGCCGGCGCGGATCCCCTGTTCGGACGCGGTGGCGAAGACGAAGTCACCACTGAGGGGGTCGAGGATTCCGGGCAGGCCGGTGTCCTCGATCCGGGTGAACAAGAAGTCCGTGTATGCGGTCCGCCGCCGCCAGCGCCAGGCTTGTGACGATGCGAGTGCCGCGACGGCGGCCCGACCGGGGCGTTGCGGTGCTGGTGACGGACCGCCGGCGGCGGAGAGAACGGATGAGCGACAGGGGCATCTCGCGTCCTTCGGTCGACAGGTGACCGGGCTGCGGCCCGATCACCCATGGTTCGCGCGCCGGACGGCGCCGGATGCCTCCCGTACTAGGCGAACTTTTCGTCTGAGCGCCTGCCCCACCGCGTCAGGAGGCGGTCGTGGCCACGTAGACATCGCCGTCGATGACGCTCACCTCGTACGTGGCGAGGGGGATCGAGGCCGGCGGGGCCTTGACGGCGCCGGACCTGACACAGAACCTCGCGAGGTGCCACCCGCATTCGATCTCGCCGTTCTCCAGGTAGCCCTCTTCGGACAGCGACGAGAGGCCGTGGGTGCACAGGTCGGCGGTCGCGTAGAACTCGCCGTCGACGTTGTAGACGGCGATGGGCGGATTGCCGGGGACCTGGCGGATCTCGCCGGGCGGCAGCTCGTCCACGGCGCAGGCGCGCACGAGCTGGGATGCGGTGTTCTGACTGGTCATCATGATTCTCCCCGTGGTGTCGTGCGGCGGATGTCGACGCTCGTGTCGGCGAGCAGGTTCTCGTCGGGTCTGGCGCGGGCGGCGATGAGCCCGGTGGCGGCCCGTACGTCGCGCGGCCGGTTGACGCCGATGGCGGCCACGAGTACGCCGTCTCGCAGGTAACAGGCCGTGAACCGCATGTCGTCGGGCTCGCCGCGCCACACGACCGTGTCGGTGGGACGAGGGTGGCCCGACATCTGGATGTTGAGCTCGTACTGGTCGGACCAGAACCAGGGCACCTGCGCGTACGGCTCGCCCTTGCCGAGCATCGACCGGGCCGCCGCCATCCCCTGGTTCTGGGCGTTCTGGAAGTGCTCCAGCCGGACGGGCCCGCCCAGCACCGGGTTCGGGTGGCGGGCGACGTCCCCGGCCGCGTAGACGTCCGGGTGCGAGGTGGCGCAGTACTCGTCGACGAGCACACCGTCCCCGACGGCGAGTCCGCTGCGGGCGGCGAGCTCGTCGTTGGGCAGGACGCCGACCCCGACGACCACGAGGTCGGCCGGGATCGACTGCCCGTCGGTGGTGACCACCCGCCGCACGCGGCGGCCGGGCGTCCCGCCGCCCTCGAAACGCTCCACCCCCGCCTGGGTGATCACGCGGACGCCCCGCTCGCGGTGGTGGCGGGTGAGCAGCTCGGCGATGTCGTCGCCGAGGACGCGCCGCATCGGCAGGTGGTCCAGCTCCACCATGGTCACCCGGTTGCCCAGCGCGCGGGCGGACGAGGCCAGCTCCGCGCCGATGAAGCCGCCGCCCACGACCACGAGGGCGGCGCCGTCCTGGAGGGCGGCGCGGATCGCCTGCGCGTCGTCCAGGGTCCGCAGGTGGTGGACGCCTTCGAGGTCCGCCCCCGGCACGGGCAGGGGGCGGGGGCGGCTGCCGGTGGTCAGCAGCACCTTGTCGGCCGGGACGGACGCGCCGTCCGCCAGCTCCACCCGCCGCTCCTCGGGCACCAGCCGGGCCACGTCGGCGCCGAGCAGCAGCTCGATGTCGTTGTCCTGGTAGAAGGGCTCGGGGAACAGGCGGGCGTCGGCGGGCTCCTTGGTACCGAGGATGAGCTCCTTGGACAGCGGGGGCCGCTCGTACGGCGGGTGCGGCTCCGCGTCGATGAGGATCACGCGCCCGTCGAACCCCTCCTCCCTGAGCGTCCCCGCGGCGCGGCCGCCCGCCAGCCCCGCACCGACGATCACATGGGTCGCCACTGATGTCTCCTCCGCTTCTCTTTACTTCGCGAGGTATTCGAGGTGGAACTGGCCATCGGTGCCGAACCGGAGCATGCCGGGGAAGTAGCCGAGGCCCTGGTGGTCGTCCTTGGTGTAGGTGTAGGAGCCGAGGACGCCGACGGATCTGCTCTTCTCGACGTGGGCGGCGATCTCCTTGCCGGTGCCGGCGCCGCCCTTCAGCGCGTCGAGGATCTGGTTGGTGGCGTCGAACGCCGCGGCCTCGGAGTGCCCGGTCGGCTTGGCGCCGTAGGTGGCCTGCCAGGCGGCGCGGAACTTCAGGATCGTGTCCCGGTTCGGGACGGACGCCGGGATCTCGGCGACGGGCAGGTTGACCCAGTGGACGCCCGCGACCATGCCGCCGGGCACCATGGAGCCCTTGACGAGGTTGAGCACCGAATGCGCCACCGCGCCGTGCCCGACGACCAGGGGCATCTTCATGCCCAGCGCGTTCATGCCCTGGGTGATCGGCAGCAGGTTGGCGCCGGACGCGCCCGCGATGACGACGTCGGGCCGCTGCCCGCGCAGCCGGATGAGCTGGGTCTGCACGTTGGTGGCACCGGACTGGAAGGTCTCCACCCCGGTCAGCTTGATCTTGGGGTTGCGGACGGTGAGATCGCGGGCGATCTTCTCCATCGCGTCGCCGGTGGCGTCGGCGGTGCGGACGAGGGCGATCCTGGTCATGCCCTTGTGGGCGAAGTAGGGGGTGAGGAAGACGTGGTACTCGTCCAGCGAGCCCTGCGCCCAGAAGATCAGTGGCTGGACGCGGGTGGCGATCGGCGACAGGCAGAACTGCATGACGCCCTTCGGTTCCAGGATCGCGTTCATCGCGCTGCACCCGGCCCCGGTGGCGGTGCCCAGCACGGCCGGGACGTCCTTGCGGCGGGCGAACTCGCGGGCGGCCGCGGCGGCGACCGCCGGCTGCGACTCCGAGTCGCGCACGACGAGCCGGACGGTCCGGCCGCGGACGCCGCCCGCCTGGTTGACCTGCTTGACGGCCAGGTTGATGGCGTCGAGCTCGGGCAGCCCGAGGACGGCGAGCGGTCCGGTCTTCTCGATGATCACACCGAGATCGATCGGGCCGTCGTCGTCTCCCGACGCCGCCGAACAGCCGGCGGCGAGCAGGAGGGCCGCCGCGGACGAGGTGAGGGTGAGGGCACGGTTACGGTACGTGGCGCGCATGGGCTGTCTCCAAGACTGCTGGTGGCCAGGGGGTGGGGAGAGTCGGGGAGGGAGCCGGACGGGGTCAGGAACCAGCGGGTTCCGTGGCGGCCTCCGCGACCGGGGCCGGGTCGCGGCGGATGCGGTCGCGGACGCCGGGGAACGGGCGGTGGCCCGGGCGGCGTTGCCGCATCGTCAGAAGGGCCACGATCACCGATCCGTAGAGCACCGCGTTCTGCCAGCTGGTGGCGCCGTAGCCGCCGACATAGCTGGTGATCAGGCCCAGCGACACGCTCCCGGCGGCCGCGGGCAGGTAGCGCCAGCGGCCCACGGCGGCGCCGATGAAGCCGAAGATGCCGAGCGGCAGCACCTCATGGGGGCTGACGGCGATGAGCGGGGCGAGCAGGATGCCGCCGACCGCGCCGAACAGCGCCGCGATGGTGAACGCCGCGAGCCGCATCCGGCGGGGGTCGATGCCCACGACCCGCGCGCCGGTGGCGCTCTCCGAACAGGCCCGCAGCGCCTTGCCGAGGAGGGTCCGGTGGAACATCAGCCACGCGGCACCGAACATCACGGCCGTGCCCGCCCAGAGCAGCAGGGCGTGCGGGACGGTGGTGGCCCCGAGGATCCGCACCGTACCGGTGGGCAGGAACGCCGGCGCCGTCCGCGCGTCGACGCCCCACACGTACCGGAGCGTCTCGGCGATCACCAGTGCCGACCCGAGGGACATGACGATCGGGCCGGCCTCGCCCCGGGCCGTCCGCTGGTTGAGGATCACCCCGTACAGGACGAGTCCCAGCACGAGGCACACGGCCAGCGATCCGGCCATGGCCAGCGGAACGGGCCAGCCGAGATCGTCGGTGAGGCTGATGTAGGTCATCGCCGAGACCACCACGAAGGCGCCCTGGGCCAGGTTGTAGATCCTGGCCACCTGGAACAGCACGGTCCAGCCGAGGGAGATCAGGGCGTACACCGCCCCCATGCTGAGCCCCGCGAACGTGAGCTGGAGCAAGGTGGTCATACGACGCCTCCCAGGTACGAGGCCACGACACGGGGGTCGTCGCGGATCTCGGCCACCGGCCCCGACATCGCCACCCGGCCGTTCTCCAGGACGACCGCGGTGTCGGCGACCTGGAGGGAACCGGTGACGCTCTGCTCGATGAGCAGGACGCCGACGCCGTCGTCCGCCAGGTCCCGTGTCCTGCCGAGGATGGTCCGCGCCAGCAGCGGCGACAGCGCCAGGCTCGGCTCGTCCAGGATGAGGAGAGCGGGGCGGGCCATGAGCGCCCGGCCGATGGCGAGCATCTGCTGCTCGCCGCCGGACAGGTCCCCGGCGGGCTGCCGTAGCAGCGCCACCAGCTGGGGGAACAGGTCCATGACCCGGTCCAGGTCGCCCTGCCGTCCGGCGGACGGCCTCCGGTACGCGCCGAGCACGAGGTTGTCGCGGACGGACAGCTCGCCGAACAGATGACGGCCCTCGGGCACCATGACCACCCCGAGCGGGACCCGGCGGTGGGCGGGCAGCCCGGTGATGTCGGCGCCGTCGAGACGGACCGTCCCGGCGGTGGGGGACAGCAGGCCCGCCGCTACGCGTGCCGTGGTGCTCTTGCCCGCGCCGTTGGCGCCGAGCAAGCAGGTCACGCTGCCCGCGGTGACCGTCAGGTCGATGTCGTGCAGGACGGGCGCGCCGTCGTATCCGGCGGAGACGCCGTGGAGTTCAAGTCGCCTAGACACCGATGTACGCCTTTATGACGGCGGGGTCGGCCCGGACGGCGTCCGGCGTGCCCCGCGTGAGCACGGATCCGCGGACGAGCACGATCACGTCGGACACCAGCTCCATCAGGAACCCCAGATGGTGTTCGATGACGAGCGCGCTCACCCGGTGCTGGGCGAAGTAGCGCCGCAGGTCGGCGAGCAGCACGTCGCGTTCGGCGTCGGTCAGCCCGGCGGCGGGTTCGTCCAGCAGCAGGAAGGCCGGGCGGGACGACAGGGCCCGGGCCACCGCGACGAGCCGTTGCTGCCCGGCGGTCAGGTCGTCGACGGCTGCCGCGGCGAGGTGGTGCACGCCCACGGCGGCCATGGCCTCCTCGGCGTGGTCCCGGATACGGATCTCGTCGCGGCGGAGCCCGGGTGCCCGGACCATGGCGCGGAGCATCCCGTGGGAGCCGAGCCGGTGAGCGCCGGTCATGACGTTGTCGAGCACGGTGTGCCCGTGGAAGAGCCTGGCGTGCTGGTAGGTGCGGGCGATGCCGTGCCCGGCGATCCGCTCGCTGGAGAGCCGGTCGAGCCGCGTCCCGCGCCAGCGGACGGATCCGGAGGTGGGCCCGACCGTTCCGGCGATGCAGCCGACCAGGGTGGACTTGCCCGCACCGTTGGGGCCGATCAAGCCCACGACGGCGCCGTCGTCGATGCGGGCCGTGACCGAGCGCAGCGCGTGGACGCCGCGGAAGCGGACGTCGAGGTCGTCGATCTCAAGCATGCCCGTGCCTCCTTGTCAGGCGGCGCGCGACGGGGGCCGCCTGCTCGGCCAGGCCCGCGAGCCCCGCGGGCGAGAGCGCGTACACGATCATCAGGGCGAGCGCGGTGAGCAGCGGGGTGGACAGGGTGCCGCCGAGCTCGGGCAGCGACAGCAGGAACCCCAGCGCGACCAGGGTGCCGAAGACGCTCCGGTACCCGCCGAGCAGGACCGCGACGAACAGCGTGATCGAGTGGTCCACACCGAAGTCGGCGGGCGAGACGAACTGCGAGTAGTGCGCGTACAGGCTGCCCGACACCGCGGCCATGGCCGCGGCCAGCACCCACATCGCGGTCTTGTATCGCAGGGCCGGGACGGCCAGGCCGCGGGCCGCGTCCTCGTCGGCCTGGACGGAGCGGGTCGCGCGGCCGAACCGCGACGCGGCCAGGTTGCGGCCGAGCAGCATGCACAGCGCCACGGTGGTCCAGCTCGCCACGAAGTACGCGGTCTCCCCGCCGAGCGTCAGGCCGAACGCGCCGAGCGGCGGAATCCCGGTGATCCCGTCGTTGCCGCCCGTGACGGAGGTCAGGGTGACCTCCAGATGCAGGACGAGGTGGCCGAGGGCGAGCGTGGCCAGCGCGAGGTACCAGCCCCGCAGCCGCAGGATCGGCGCGGTCACCAGCGCCACGGCCACCGCGATCGCGATCCCGGCGAGCACGCCGAGCAGCGGGTGGCCGCCGTGCTCGGCCGTGACGACGGCGCTGGCGTAGGCGCCGATGCTCACCAGCCCGGCCTGGCCGAAGGTGAACTGGCCGCCCAGCCCGGCGAGCAGCGAGACGCCGACCGCGGCGACGCCCCAGATCCCTGCCAGCGTGAGCAGGCTGATGTAGGCGGTCGATCCGAGGGTCAAGGGCACGACGGCGACGAACAGAGCCAGCGCGGCGAACTGCCACCACGCCGCACCGGACGATGGCGTCCGGGCGCTCTCGTTGAGGGCCTTCAGAACCGCTCACCCCCTTTCTTGCCTGGTAGCGCGGGCGATGACCGGCGCTGCGATGTGAATGCAGCGACAGTCCGCGCTGGGGGGCGGAACCGCAACCGATACTTTCCGGCCGACGGAACGCCGGGCCCTGTTGCGCGGGAGTGTTGTGCGCGGGCGCGGTTCATGCCGGGGCGCGCTATCCCGGCGCGCGATTGGCGGGGGAGCGTTAGGCGGAGGGCGCGTGCGAGGTGGTGGCGCGCTGCCCGGTGTACCAGGCGGCGATCTGCGCGCGTGAGGTGAAGCCGAGCTTGGTCAGGATGTGCTCGACATGGCCCTCGGCGGTGCGCGGGGCGATGACGAGCGCCGCCGCGATCCGCTTGTTGGTCATTCCCTGGGCGACCAGCTCCGCCACTTCCCGTTCGCGGGGGGTCAGCTCCGGCGCGTCGTCCGCGGGCTCGGGCGGCGCCTCCGCCGCCTTGCGGGACTCTTCCAGCGCGTACGCCATGAGCGCGTCATGGCCGCACCGGCCCCCCTGGGCGAACGCACGGTCGAACGCGGTGTCGCCCAGCGCGCCGCGGGCGTCGGCCTGGCAGTCGCGGTGGTGGACGGTGAGGTAGGCGTGCCCGGCGAGCGGGGTGCCCGGCCGCTGCCACAGCTGCTGGAGCCCGCCGAGCAGGAACGCGGCGCGCTCGGCGCGCCCTTCCCGGGCGGCGATCCAGGCCAGCACCTCCAGCCCGTACGCGGCACCGAGCTGGTCGTCGTCGGCCCAGTGGAGCCTGATGCTGTGGCGGGCCTCGGCGTCGGCGCGGCCCGCGTCTCCGGCCTGCCACATGATCACGCTCAGTGCCCAGCGGCCGTAGGCTTCGAGGCGGCGTGAGCTGTGCCGTTCGGCGAGCGCCTGGAACTCCTCGGCCAGCGCGCAGGCGCGTGCGACATCGCCGAGCTCGGAGACGGCGAGGCCCAGCCGGACCAGTGTGATCGCGAGACCGACCCGGTCGTCGGCCGCGCGGTGCGCGACCTGGGCCTGCTCCAGCAGTTCGGCGGCCCTCGCCACGTCGCCCTCGGCCATCGCCAGGTGCGCGGTGAACTGGGCCACGTGGGCCAGGACCCACGCGTCCTGAAGCCGCGTCCCCAGCGCGTGTGCCTCCGTGAACATCGCGGTCGCGGTCTCGTGGTCCTCCTGGATGCCGGCCAGCCAGCCCGCGGCGACGAGGGCGCGCGCCCGCTCGGGGGTCGGGGACCGGTCGATCGCCAGCAGCCGGTCCAGCCGGCGCCGTCCCTCCCGGACGAGGCCCACCGCGCGCCAGCCGAACCACAGCGACGCCGCCAGCCGGAGGCCGCCGTTGCCCGGCCCCGGCTCGTCGTGGTCGACGCTGAAGTCCAGTGCCGCGCGCAGGTTCGGGAACTCGACCTGGAGGCGGTGGACGGCGGCGACCTCCTCGGCGGTGAACCACTGCGCCGCGATCTGCTCGGCCAGCCGCTGGTAGTAGTCCCGGTGGCGGCGGCGCAGCGGCTCCTCCTCGCCCGACTCGGCCAGCCGCCGCCGCCCGTAGTCGCGGATCATGTCGAGCAGCCGGTAGCGGGACCCGTCGCCGTTCGCGCTCACCCGCGCGACGATCGACTTGTCGACGAGGGCGGCGAGCAGCTCGGCGATCCGGTCGCGGTCAAGCCCGTCGCCGGAGCAGACCTCCTCCGCGGCCTGGAGACCGAACCCGCCGGTGAACACCGAGACCCGCGCCCACAGCCGGCGCTCGTCAGGCGAACACAGGGAGTGGCTCCAGTCGAACAACGCCTCCAGCGTCTGCTGGCGGGGTTCGCCGACCGCCGTGCCCGTGCGCAGCAGGCCGTACCGCTCGTCCAGCCGATCGACGATCTGCTGGGGGGACAACGCCCGCATCTTCACCGCCGCCAGCTCGATCCCCAGCGGCAGCCCCTCAAGGCGTGCGCACAGCCGCGCCACCGCCTCGGCGTTGTGATCGTCCAGGACGAAGCCGGGCGCGGCCGCGGTGGCCCGCTCCACGAACAGGTTCACCGCCTCGTACCGCATGAGGTCGGCCGGTGCCGCGGCGGTCTCGGCGGCGGGCACCGACAGCGGATCCACGGCGACGACATGCTCCCCCGGCAGGCCGAGCGGCTGGCGGCTCGTCGCGAGCACGCGGACGCCGGGGGCGGTGCGCAGCAGCGCCCCGACCAGCCCGGCGGACGTCTCCAGCAGGTGTTCGCAGTTGTCCAGCACCATCAGCAGCTGACGGTCCGCCACGTGTTCGGCGAGCGTGTCCACGTTCCAGGCCGCGGACCTGTCGTGCAGGCCGAGGGCGGCCGCGGCCACCTGGGCGATCAGCGCGGGATCGCGTAGCGCGGCCAGCTCGACGAGCCAGACGCCGTCGTGGAACGCCCGGCGCAGATCGCCGGCCACCCGCTGGGCGAGGCGGGTCTTGCCCACCCCGCCGACACCGATGAGCGTCACCAGCCGGGCCTGCGGCACCAGCCGCTTGATCGCCACTGCTTCGCGGCGTCGGCCGACGAATGTGGTGAGCTCTAGCGGGAGGTTGCCGTCGGATCGTCTGAGCTTTGCCGCCAACGTGCCGTCCCGAGCGTCGAAGACTCGCTATACCAGCGAAAGTATGCGCGAGGAGGCCGCACGTCAATGCGTTCCGGCGGGTAACGGGCGTGATGGCCGGCCAGCGTACCGCGCCCTCTCGGTTACGGAGGGTCGGTTACGTACGGTTGAGTACGTTCCTACATCGAGTGAACAGGTAGGTGTCCGGGTAGTTCCCGCGTGTCGCCGGTCAGGACTTCGGAGCAGGGTCGAGCCATACGCGCATACGCGCCGTACGCGCAGGACCGGACCGGAGGAGCCTCATGCCGTCCTCGACCACCGACACCGCGACACTCTCCGAAAGGCCGCCCCTTCCCCTGGCCGGGGCGACGCGTGGACTGACGCACGCCGCCCCGCTGGCGGAAGGCGTCGCTGCGGATCTGCGGGCGTCGGGGTCGGTGGGCAAGGCGCTCGCCGTCCTCGGTGCCTTCACCCCCGAACGGCCCTCGCTGGGGGTTTCGGAGGTGGCGCGGCGGGCCCACATGCCGAAGTCGACCGTCCACCGGCTGCTGACCGCTCTGGTGGACGGAGGGCTGATCGCCAAATCGGGCACCCAGTACTCGCCGGGCCCGCTGCTGACCGAGCTCGCGGCCCTGACGAACCGCCCTGACCTGCAACGGTTGCGCGAGGCCGCGCTGCCCTACCTGCTGGACCTGTACGAGCATGCGCACGAGACGGTGCACCTGGCCGTCCTCGAAGGCATCGACGTCCGCTACGTGGAGAAGATCTACGGGCACGAACAGGTCAGATGCCCGTCTCGCGTCGGCGGGCACGTCCCGGCCGCCGCCAGCGCCCTCGGCAAGGCGATGCTCGCCTTCAGCGACACCGAGACGGTGGTCAGGGCGAGCCGGCGGCTGCGGCCCTTCACGCCCTACTCGATCGTTACGCCGCGCGCCCTGGCCGTGGAACTACAGGCCGTTCGCGACCGCCACCTGTCGTACGACCGGCAGGAGAACACCCTGGGCCTGACCTGCGTGGCGGCCCCCATCCTCGGCTGGCGCGGACGGGTCGTCGCCGCCGTCTCGGTGACCGGCCCGGTCCATCGGTTCCGTCCCGCGTCCTGCGCGACGGCCGTCCGCAACGCGGCCGCCGGGATAGCCAGGCAAGCCCAGTTCATCTGACCCCACCGGACTCCCTGGAGGCCAGCATGCCCGACATCCTGACCGACGCCGCCCCGGACCGCGCGTTCGCCGTGTGGCTGTCCACACCGAACGTGGCGGCCGCCGAGATGGCCCGCCAGGCCGGTTATGGCGCCGTGATCCTTGACATCGAGCACGGTGCGTTCGACCTCGCCGTTCTCGACCGCTTCGTGCCGTTCCTGCGCGCCCTCGGCCTTGAGGTGCTCGCCAAGGTGCTCGCACCCGAGCGCGCGCCCATCCAGCAGGCCCTGGACTTCGGAGCGGACGCGGTCGTCATCCCCCATGTCCTCGGCGTCGAGCACGCCCGAGAAGTGACCGGGTACGCCAAGTTCCCGCCGCTCGGCGAGCGCAGCTTCGCGGGCGGCCGCACCACTTCCTATGGCGGTTACGACGACCCGTGGGTCCACCGGCAGGACCGCGGCACCCGCTGCCTTCCCATGATCGAGGACGCCGGCGCGCTGGACCAGGTCGCCGAGATCCTCGCACTGCCGACCGTCGACGGCGTGTTCGTGGGGCCCTCGGACCTCTCGCTCCGCCGTGGACGTGGCGCGTACGGGCGGACCGACGGCGACTTCGCGGACCTGGCCCGGGTCGCCGAGGCGGCCGCCGCGGCCTCCAAGCCCTGGCTATTCCCCGCCTGGAGCGAACAGGAGCAGGTCTTCGCGCTGGAGCATGGAGCCGACCAGATCGCCCTGACCATGGAGTACAGCGCCTTGGGCGACGGGCTCCGATCGGCGCTGGCCCGGGTGCGGCGCCTCGACACGAAGGTGGGCGCACGATGGTGACGCTGGCAGTCGGACAGTTCTCTCCGGGCGAGGACAAGGCGGTCAACCTCGCCGCGATCGGCGAGCTGATCCGGTCGGCGAGCCAACGCGACGCCAGGCTTCTCCTACTGCCCGAGTACGCCTCGTTCGCGACGCCGACGCTCGACCACCGGATCGTGGCCGCCGCCGAGCCGGTCGACGGGCCGTTCGTCACGCGCGTCGCGGCGCTGGCCAGGGAGTACGGGCTGGCCGTCGTGGTCGGCGTCAACGAGCAGATCCCCGGAGCGGACCGGATCCACAACACCCTCGTGCAGATCGGTCCGGACGGCGACGTCCAGGGCGTCTACCGCAAACTGCATCTCTACGACGCGTTCGGTGTCCGTGAGTCGGAGTGGATGGTGCCCGGGGAGCTGTCGGCCCCGAGGCCGATGCTCGTGGACGGCGTCACCTTCGCCGCCCAGACATGCTACGACCTGCGGTTTCCCGAGGTGACGCGGTCCCTGGTCAACGCGGGCGCCGACGTCGTTCTCGTCGCGGCGCAGTGGGCGCCGGGCCCGCTCAAGGAAGGGCACTGGACGACGCTCCTGCGCGCCCGCGCCATCGAGAACACCGTCTACGTCGCGGCCGCCGGGCAGGCCCCGCCGCTGGGCTGCGGGCACAGCATGATCATCGATCCCAAGGGCGTCCTGATCGACGGGCTCGGCGAGAGCACCGGCGTCGCCTCCACCCTGATCGATGAACAGCGGCTCAGCACCGTCCGGAACGAGAACCCGGTGCTCGCGGCACGCCGGTTCGCCGTGGTCCCGGCCGGCTGACGTTCCGGAATACGGATCGCGCCGGTTGCGACACCGGCGTCGGCCGCCGAGACTGCGCGAACCGCGACGGGGTGGCAGGGACAACGGGTTGAAAAGGACAACGGGTTGAAAGGGAACTGTGCGATGGGCGAAGTCACGGCACTGGGGTATCTCGGCTTTTATGCCACCGACCTTGCGGCGTGGCGAACGTGGGGGACCGACCTCCTCGGCATGCAGGTGGCCGACGCGCCTTCCGAAGCGTCCGGCGAAGCCCTTTTCCTGCGCATGGACGAGCGGGGCTGGCGGCTGGCCGTGGAGCCCGCCGAGAACGACGGCCTGGCGTACACCGGCTGGGAGGTGGCCGATCCCGCGGCGCTGGAGCGCCTGGGCAACGACCTTGCCGACGCCGGCGTGAAGGCCGTCGAAGACCCGGCGCTCGCCCGGCGCCGGAACGTCGAACAGCTGGTCAGGTGCGCCGATCCCGATGGCAACGAGCTTGAGTTCTTCTGCGGCGCCTACATTCCCGAACAGCCTTTCGTGTCGCCGCTGGGCGTCACGTTCGTCACGGGCGACTTCGGTCTCGGGCACATCCTCCAGAACGTCGCCGATGCCGGCGCGGCCAAGCGGTTCTATCTCGACGTGCTCGGTTTCCGGCTCAGCGACATCATCGAGTTCGGCCCGAACCGGGTGCATTTCGCCCGCGTGAATCCACGGCATCACAGCCTGGCGTTCGTCGAGGTCGCCGACGAGCCGCCGTCCCTCGGCCACTTCATGGTCGAAGTGGCCGACCTCGACACGGTCGGCCGGGCCCTGGACCGGGTCAACGCGGGGATGGCCCGGCTCACCGAGACCCTCGGCAAGCACACCAACGATCACATGGTGTCCTTCTACATGAGGAACCCCTCCGGCTCGCAGACCGAGTACGGCTGCGCCGGACGCATCGTCGACGAGGCCAACTGGAAGATCAATACCTACAGTGCGACGGCGTACTGGGGGCACAAGGTCCCGGGCAGCGAGTACTCCGCGGACGGCCCCGTCTCCCCGCGCGTCCCGGCGTGACCGTGCACGCCCTCCTGGGCGGCCCCACCACCGGCCGCACGCTCGACGTCGACGGCGCACGGGTCCACTACCACGACGTCGGCGACGGGCCCGCGCTGATCATGCTTCAGGCGTTCGGTCCCCTGCCCGGGACGACCGCCTGGCTGACCTACCACAGGATCGTGGACGACCTCGCCGCCGCCCATCGCTGCATCCTGATCGACTACCCCAACTTCGGCCGCAGCGAGCCGACGGTGTTCAACGAACCCGTCCACGACCTGTACGCCAGGAACACGTTCGCCGTGATGGACGCCCTCGGCATCCCGTCCGCCCCGGTCATGGGCGTCTCCACCGGAGGCACGGTGGCGCTCACCATGGCGTTGATCGCGCCTGAGCGCGTGCGGGCCCTCGTCATCGGTTCGTGCGAAGCGTCCACCGGCGGCGACCCGTACCTTCTCGCCCCCTTCCCGAGCGAGGTCCATCGGCTCTTCGAGGACTGCCAGTCGAACCCCCCGGACCCGGACCGCATCAGGCGCCTCCTCACCGCGATCGTCCACGACCCGGCGCTGGTCACCGACGAACTCGTGACCGCCATGCATGACCTCCGGGTCTCCGAACCGGAGCATGCTCTCGCCTGGTCGCGCTCGCGAAGCGTCCCCCACACGAACCTCGCGGCGCTGACGACCCTCGCGGACGTCCCCACCCTCGTCCTCCACGGACGCCACGACCGGATGGTCCCCCTGGAACAAGCGCTGCGACTCCTCAGCCACCTGCCCTCTGCTGACCTGGTCGTCCTCAACGAGTGCGGCCACTGGCCGACGGTGGAACGCCCGAACACCTACGTGAAGCAGGCCCTGACCTTCCTGAACACCCTTCCTCTGCACTGAGCACTGGAGACAGGACGGCAGACCACTTTGCCGTCCAAGCTGCTCATGTGGCCTGGGATCTGGTCATCAACTGACATGAGTGTGCCCGGTCCAACCTTCCTACCCCTGTGGAGAAAGG
>NZ_BCQT01000004.1 GCF_001552215.1 Actinomadura macra NBRC 14102
AAAATCATCATCCACGCCGACCGAGTCCAGGCCCAGCACACCAGCAAACACCCCACACAAAAGCTCCTCCTGCACCGACACCGGCCCCGGCCCCGGCCCCACACCCACAACAAAATCCGGAGCCGGCAACGCACGACGATCCAGCTTCCCATTCACATTCAACGGCAACTCCGACAACACCACCAACGCAGCCGGAACCATATACTCCGGTAAACGACCTGCAACGAACCGCCGCAATTCTTCGAGATCGATCTCGACGTCCGGGCCGGCAGACACGACATAGGCCACAAGGTGCTTGTCTCCGGGGGTGTCCTCCCGAGCAACAACAACCGCCTGGGCGACTGCCGAATGCGCCAGCAAAGCCGCCTCGACTTCGCCGGGTTCGATCCGGAACCCCCGCACCTTCACCTGCTCATCCGCACGACCCGCGAACACCAACTGACCATCGGACGTCCACTTGGCCAGGTCACCCGTCCGATACATCCGCTCACCAGCGGACGAACCGAATGGGCAGGCGATAAACCGCTCACCGGTTAACGACGCTCGCCCTACGTAACCCCGAGCTAATCCAGCGCCGGCGATATAGAGTTCGCCCGCGACACCCACCGGCACCGGGCTCAGCGTCCCGTCCAGCACATACAAGCGAGTGTTAGCGATCGGGCTACCGAACGGCACCGGACCAGGCCGCTCCGGATCCACCACACCCGAAGCCACCATCACCGTCGCCTCAGTCGGCCCATACGTGTTCACCAACCGACGCCCCGCAGACCACACCCCCGCAACCCCCACACTGATCGCCTCCGCGCCGACCAGCAACGTCTCCACCTGCGCCAAATCATGCGGCTCCAGAGCCCCTAACAACGACGGCACCACACTGGCCGCACCCGCACCCACCAACTCACCCAACCGCTGCGGCTGCACCCGCTGCTCATCACTGGCAATCCACAACGCCGCACCATGCGACAACGCCACCGCCACATCCAGAACCGACGCATCAAAACTGAACGACGCGAACTGCAACACCCCTTGACCAGGACCCGCACCCATCATCGGACCGAACACCGACACCAAATTCACCAACGAACCATGCCCCACCCCCACACCCTTCGGAACACCCGTCGACCCCGACGTATAAATCACATACGCCAAACCCGCCCGATCAACCCCCACCCCAGGCGAAACCCCAGACTCCCCCGCAAGAACCCGCGGATCATCATGGAACACCACCGGCCACCCAGCCAGTGATTCCACTACGTCCCCGGTCTCACCCTCAACCGCCAGAACGAGCTGCGCACCACTATCAGCGAGAATGAATCCAGCCCGGTCCATCGGAAGATCAACATCGACCGGCACATAAGCCGCCCCCGCCTTCCACACACCCAAAATCGCCGCCACCATTCCCGCACCCCGCGGCAGGCACAACCCCACCACCGACTCCACACCCACACCCCGACCACGCAGGAAATGCGCAAGCCGATTCGCTCGCATGTCGAGTTCGGCATACGTCACCTCAACACCATCAGCCACCACCGCCACCGCATCCGGAACAGCCGCCACCCACCGCTCAAACAACTCCACAACCGTGACGTCCGGAATCTCGACCGCGGTGTGATTCCACCGGTTCAGCACTAGATCACGCTCAACCGGGTCCAGGACATCAACCGTGTGCAGTGCGGCATCCGGGATGGTGGTGACGGTTTCCAGCACCCGGATGAACCAGCCGGTCATCCGCTCTGCGGTTGTCCGGTCGAACAGGTCCGTGGACGCGATCACCGCACCGCGCAGACCCGCAGGACGGCCCTGCTCGTCGAACTCCTCCCCCAAGGAGACATCCAGATCGAACTTCGCCACCGCTTCCGAGCCTTCAGCCCGCACGGTTCCGACACTCACACCAGGCAGATCCAACATCGCCCGGTCGGTGTTCTGGACAGTCAGCATCACCTGGAACAACGGATGCCGCGCCAACACCCGCTCGGGAGCCAACTCCTCAACCAGCCGCTCGAACGGCACGTCCTGATGCGCCAACGCACCCAGGCTGGCCTCACGCACCCGGGCCAGCACCTGCCGGAACTCCGGATCACCCGACAGATCCGTCCGGATCACCAACGTGTTGACGAAGAAGCCGACCAGCTCATCCAGCGCCTCATCAGTACGACCCGCCACCGCCGCACCAATCGGGATATCCGTGCCGGCACCGAGTCTCGACAGAGTGACCGCCAACGCGGCCTGCAACACCATGAAGACCGTCACGCCCTCGGCCCGCGCCAGTTCCGCCAACCGCTCGTGAGTCTCTGCCGGTACTCGTAGCGGAATTCGGTGTCCGCGGTGGCTCCCCGATGCCGGACGGTGCCGATCCACCGGCAGCGCCAGCTCCTCCGGCACACCGGAGAGGGTCTGTCGCCAGTACTCCACCTGCGCCGACAACAAGCTCCCGGGATCGGACTCCTCCCCCAGCAACTCACGCTGCCACAACGCATAGTCGGCGTACTGAACAGGCAATGGCTCCCAATCCGGGGCCTGGTCGTGAAGCCGCAGTGCGTAGGCCGCCGAGACGTTCTGCCCTAGCGGCACCATCGACGAGCCGTCGCCAGCGATGTGGTGGACGACGACCACCAACACTTGGTCATCCGAGCCGACCTGGAACAACCACGCCCGGATCGGTACTTCGTTTGACAGGTCGAAGGCGTACCGCGACGCCCGACCCACGAACTCCGCCAGTTCCCCGGCCTCCACCTGGGACACCTGCAAAGCCCAGTCCACATCCCCCGGATCCAGGATCTGCTGGTAAGGCTCACCCTCCACCGACGGAAACACCGTCCGCAACGACTCATGCCGCCCGATCACATCCCGCAACGCCAACCCCAACGCCACCACATCAACCTCACCCGTCAGCCGAACCACCACAGGAATGTTGTAGGTCGAACTGGGACCCTCCAACTGCCCCAGGAACCACAAGCGACGCTGCGCAAACGACAACGGCACCCGCTCCGGACGCACACCCGCACCCAACGCCAACCGAGCCCCCACAACACCACCCCCCGCCAAACGCGCAGCCAAACCCGCAACCGTCGGAGCCTCAAACAACACCCGAACCTCCACCTCCACACCAAACAAAACCCGCACCCGCGACACCAACCGAGCCGCCAACAACGAATGCCCACCCAACCGAAAGAAATCATCATCCACACCCACCGACTCCAACCCCAACACACCAGCAAACACCCCACACAAAAGCTCCTCCTGCACCGACACCGCCCCCCGCCCCACACCCACAACAAAATCCGGAGCCGGCAACGCACGACGGTCGAGCTTTCCATTCGCATTCAACGGCAACTCCGGCAACACCACCAACGCAGCCGGAACCATATACTCCGGTAAACGACCTCCCACAAACTCGCGGAGCTCACCAATATCAATCACCGTGTCGGGGTCACCGGGCACGATGTAGGCCACAAGGTGCCTGTCGCCAGGCTCATTTTCACGCGCCACCACCGCTGCCTGAGCCACCGCCGAATGTGCAAGTAACGCCGCTTCGACTTCGCCGGGTTCAATCCGGAACCCCCGCACCTTCACCTGCTCATCCGCACGACCCGCGAACACCAACTGACCATCGGACGTCCACTTGGCCAGGTCACCCGTCCGATACATCCGCTCACCCGACAACGAACCGAACGGACACGCCACAAACCGCTCACCGGTTAGTGACGCCCGCCCTACATATCCCCGAGCCAATCCAGCACCGGCGATATAGAGTTCGCCCGCGACACCCACCGGCACCGGGCTCAGCGTCCCGTCCAGCACATACAAGCGAGTGTTAGCAATCGGACTACCGAACGGCACCGGACCAGGCCGCTCCGGATCCACCACACCCGAAGCCACCATCACCGTCGCCTCAGTCGGCCCATAAGTGTTCACCAACCGACGACCCACAGACCACACCCCCGCAACCCCCGCACTGATCGCCTCCGCACCAACCAGCAACGTCTCCACCTGCGCCAAATCATGTGGCTCCAAAACTCCTAACAACGACGGCACCACACTGGCCGCACCCGCCCCGACCAACTCCCGCAACCGCTGCGGCTGCACCCGCTGCTCATCACTAGCAACCCACAATGCCGCACCATGCGACAACGCCACCGCCACATCCAGAACCGACGCATCAAAACTGAACGACGCGAACTGCAACACCCCTTGACCAGGACCCGCACCCATCATCGGACCGAACACCGACACCAAATTCACCAACGAACCATGCCCCACCCCCACACCCTTCGGAACACCCGTCGAACCCGACGTATAAATCACATACGCCAAACCCGCCGAGTCAATTTCGACCGGCCACAGCAAGTCATCCTGCGCCGACTCTGGCCACGGACGGTCCAGCCACAGGATGGGCACCCCAGCAACACCGTCGATAAGGCCCTCTCCGTCACCCGGGTCCTGACCCCGCTCCGCCAGGACCAGCTGGACGCCACCATCAGCGAGCATGAACGCGACCCGGTCATCCGGAAGTTCCGCATCGATCGGTAGATACGCGGCGCCCGCCTTCCAGACAGCCAATATCGCCGTCACCATCCGCTGCCCGCGCGGCAGGCACAGCCCCACCACCGACTCCACACCCACACCCCGGCCACGCAAGACATGCGCCAGCTGATTCGCTTGCATGCCGAGCTCGGCGTACGTCACCTCGAGGCCGTCAGCCACCACCGCCACGGCGTCCGGAACAGCCGCCACCCACCGCTCGAACAACTCCACAACCGTGACGTCCGGAATCTCGACCGCGGTGTGATTCCACCGGTTCAGCACTAGATCACGCTCAACCGGGTCCAGGACATCGACTGCGTGCAGTGCGGCGTCCGGGATGGTGGTGACGGTTTCCAGCACCCGGATGAACCAGCCGGTCATCCGCTCTGCGGTTGTTCGGTCGAACAGGTCCGTGGACGCGATCACCGCACCGCGCAGACCCGCAGGACGGCCCTGCTCGTCGAACTCCTCCCCCAAGGAGACATCCAGATCGAACTTCGCCACCGCTTCTGAGCCTTCGGCCCGCACGGTTCCGACACTCACACCAGGCAGATCCAACATCGCCCGGTCGGTGTTCTGGACGGTCAGCATCACCTGGAACAACGGATGCCGCGCCATCGATCGGGACGGCTCCAGTTCCTCCACCAGCCGCTCGAAGGGGACGTCCTGATGCGCCAAGGCACCCAGGCTGGCCTCACGCACCCGGGCCAGCACCTGCCGGAACTCCGGATCACCCGACAGATCCGTCCGGATCACCAACGTGTTGACGAAGAAACCGACCAGCTCATCCAGCGCCTCATCAGTACGACCCGCCACCGCCACACCGATCGGAATGTCATTGCCCGCGCCCAGCCGCGACAGAGTGACCGCCAACGCGGCCTGCAACACCATGAAGACCGTCACGCCCTCGGCCCGCGCCAGTTCCGCCAACCGCTCGTGAGTCTCTGCCGGTACTTGTAGTGGAATTCGGTGTCCGCGGTGGCTTCCCGATGCCGGACGGTGTCGATCCACCGGCAGCGCCAGTTCCTCGGGGGCGCCGGTCAGTATCGTTCGCCAATAGTCGACCTGCGTGGATAGTAGACTGTGCGGATCGGACTCCTCGCCCAGCAGTTCCTGCTGCCATAGCGCGTAGTCCGGGTACTGCACCGGTAGCGGCTCCCATGCCGGCGCGTCGCCGTGGAGCCGCGCCGCGTACGCCATCGACAGATCTCGGCCCAGTAGTCCGAGCGACCATCCGTCCCCGGCGATGTGGTGTATCACCACGACCAGCACTTGTTCAGCGGGCCCGTTTCTCAGCAGCCACGCGCGGATCGGCACTTCGTCCGACAGATCGAAGGTGTAGCGCGCGGCCTGGCTTGCGATGTCCTCCAGTTCCACGGCTTCGGCTTGGGACACCTGCATGTCCCATTCCAGATCGTGTGGGTTGAGGATCTGCTGGTACGGGACGCCCTCGACCGACGGGAAGACCGTGCGTAAGGACTCGTGCCGGACGATCACGTCCCGCAAGGCCGCGTTCAAGGCGACGGTGTCCACTTCCCCGGTCAGGTGAACCGCGATGGGAATGTTGTAGGTCGGGCTCGGACCGTCCAGTTCGGCCAGGAACCATAACCTCCGTTGCGCGAATGACAGCGGAACGCGTGCTGGACGCGTACTCGCGCGCAACGGCACCCGGACCCGTTCCAGCTCTGATCCCGAGAGCCGCGCAGCCAATGCGGCCACCGAGGGCGCCTCGAACAACGCCCTCAGGGGCAGTTCCACACCAAGTACGGCCCGCACTCGCGACACCAGTCTGACCGCGAGCAGGGAGTGGCCGCCCAGGTCGAAGAAGCTGTCATCGACTCCGACCGAATCCAGCCCCAGCACTTGCGCAAAGGTCCCGCAGAGGATCTGTTCGTGCACTGTGACCGGGGCCCGGCCGGTGCCAGTGCCGGCCTTGAAGTCCGGTGTGGGCAGGGCTTTGCGGTCGAGTTTGCCGTTAGCGGTGAGCGGCAGTTCGGTCAGCGCGACCACTAGTGCGGGAACCATATAGTCGGGGAGCCGCCGCGCGAGGAACTCTCGCAAGTCGCTGCTTCCAGGCACGTCGCAAGTGGCGCCCTTAGCGGTGACGCCTGGGTCGATGACGGACGTGTCAGTGACGGACGTGTCTGTGTGCACGACGTAAGCGACGAGCCGTTTGTCGCCCGGACCCGTCTCCCAGGCGATCACCGCTGCCTGGGACACATCGGGGTGGGTCAGCAGCGCGGCCTCGATCTCACCGGGCTCGATCCGGAACCCTCGGATCTTCACCTGCTCGTCCGCCCGGCCGATGAACACCAGGTGCCCGTCAGGAGCCCACTTCACCAGGTCCCCGGTCCGGTACATCCGCGCACCGGCCGACTCGAAGGGACAAGCGACGAACCGTTCCCCAGTCAGCCCCGCACGGCCCACATATCCCCGCGCGACCCCCGTACCCGCCACGTACAACTCGCCCACCACACCGGGGGGCACCGGGCTCAGCGACTCGTCCAAGACATACGTCGGCACGCCTGGAAGTCCGCGGCCGACCACACTGCCGAGATCCCCGTCACCCGGGCTCAAGAGGCGATGCGTGGCATGCACCGTTGTCTCGGTGATGCCGTACATGTTCACCAAGGACGTACCGTCGTCGCCCTGCCGCGTCCACCAACCGTCCAGCCGGGCCGGATCCAGTGCCTCCCCGCCGAACACCACCAACCGCAGCGCGGCCGGACTGAACTCTTCTGTCGCCAGCAGTTGATACACCGCTGATGGAGTCTGGCTGAGCACCGTCACCTGCTCGCGCGCAAGGAGCTCGGAGAACTGCTCTGGCGACCGGGAAAGTTCGAACGGGACGACGACGACCCGCGCGCCATGGACCAGCGCGCCCCACAGTTCCCAGACCGAGAAGTCGAACGCGAACGAGTGGAAGCAACTCCACACATCTGACGGACCAAGGTCGAACAATTCACGGGTGGAGCTGAACAGACTCACGACGTTGCGGTGGCTGACCATCACTCCCTTAGGCCGGCCCGTCGAGCCGGAGGTGTAGATCAGATAGGCCGGGTGATCGGGACGGACCGTCCGCGGCAGCGCCGTCGCGGCCAGGTCGGCCAGATCCGCCGCGACCTCCCGCGCGTCAAGAACTGTCACCGGTACATCCGCGGGCACCTGGCCGGTGAGCCGCGGCAGGCACTCCACCGAAGTCAGCACGGATGCCGCCGCGGCATCGCCCAGCACGTATCCCACCCGCTCGGCTGGATAGCGCGGATCGATCGGCAGATAGGCCGCTCCGGCCTTGAGTACCGCGAGCAGAGCCACGACGATGTCCGCACCGCGTTCCACCATCACCGCGACCACCGACTCCGCGTCCACACCAGAACCACGCAGATGACGCGCCAGCCGGTTGGCCGCCCCGTCCAGCTCCGCATATGTCAGCTGGATGTCGTCGGCCACCACTGCCACCGCGTCCGGGTCGGTCACCACCCACCGCTCGAACAAGTCGACGATGGTCGAGTCCGTGTCTGCTGCAACCGGTGCCGCGTCATTCCATTCGACGAGTATCTGGGACCGCTCATCCTCGGCGAGTACGGTCACCGTGCGAAGTGGAGCGTCTGGGTCGGCGGTGACGGTTTCCAGCACCCGGACGAGCCAGCCGGCCATCCGCTCTGCGGTTGCTCGGTCGAACAGGTCCGTGGACGCGACCACCGCACCGCGCAGGCCCGCAGGACGGCCCTGGTCGTCGAACTCCTCCCCCAATGAGACATCCAAATCGAACTTCGCCACCGAGGTCACCCGGTCCAACGGCAATGTCCCGGTATCGACATCGGGCAGGTTCAGCATCGCGCGTTCGGTGTTCTGCACGGTCAGCATCACCTGGAACAACGGATGGCGAGCCATTGACCGCGACGGCGCCAGTTCCTCAACCAGCCGCTCGAACGGAACGTCCTGATGCGCCAACGCACCCAGGCTCGCCTCACGCACCCGGGCCAACACCTGCCGGAACTCCGGATCACCCGACAGATCCGTCCGGATCACCAACGTGTTGACGAAGAAACCGACCAGCTCATCCAGCGCCTCATCAGTACGACCCGCCACCGCCACACCGATCGGGATATCCGTACCGGCACCGAGTCTCGACAAAGTGACCGCCAACGCGGCCTGCAACACCATGAACGCCGTCGCACCCTCAGCCCTCGCCACAGCCATCAAGCGCTCATGAACCTCGACCGACACGTGCAACGGCACCCGGTGACCGACATGACCCGCCACCGCCGGACGAGCCCGATCCACCGGCAGAGCCAGCTCTTCCGGCACACCGGAGAGCGTCTGTCGCCAGTACTCCACCTGCGCCGACAACAAGCTCCCGGGATCGGACTCCTCACCCAGCAACTCACGCTGCCACAACGCATAGTCGGCATATTGGACGGGTAACGGCTCCCAACTCGGCGCCTCGCCACGCAGTCGCGCCGTATAAGCCCGCGACACATCCCGACTTAGCGGGCCGCTCGACCAGCCATCGCCGGCGATGTGGTGCATGACTACCACCAGAACTCGCTCGTCCGGCTCGATTTGCAGAAGCCACGCCCGGATCGGTACTTCGTTTGACAGGTCGAAGGCGTACCGCGACGCCCGACCCACGAACTCCGCGAGTTCCCCGGCCTCCACCTGGGACACCTGCAAAGCCCAGTCCACATCCCCCGGATCCAGGATCTGCTGGTAAGGCTCACCCTCCACCGACGGAAACACCGTCCGCAACGACTCATGCCGCCCGATCACATCCCGGAACGCCGCTTCCAAAGCAGCGCTATCAACCTCACCCGTCAACCGAATCGCGGCAGGAATGTTGTAGGTCGAACTGGGACCCTCCAACTGCCCCAGGAACCACAAGCGACGCTGCGCAAACGACAACGGCACCCGCTCCGGACGCACACCCACACCCAACGCCAACCGAGCCCCCACAACACCACCCCCCGCCAAACGCGCAGCCAAACCCGCAACCGTCGGAGCCTCAAACAACACCCGAACCTCCACCTCCACACCAAACAAAACCCGCACCCGCGACACCAACCGAGCCGCCAACAACGAATGCCCACCCAACCGAAAGAAATCATCATCCACACCCACCGACTCCAACCCCAACACACCAGCAAACACCCCACACAAGATCTCCTCCTGGACCGTCGCCGGCCCCCGCCCCACACCCACAACAAAATCCGGAGCCGGCAACGCACGACGGTCGAGTTTGCCGCTGACCGTCAGCGGCAACTCAGGCAAGGTGACAACGGCGGCGGGCACCATGTAATCCGGCAGCCTCGCCCCCACAAACTCCCGCAACCCAACGGCATCAACCTCGGTGTCGGCCGGCACGGTGTAGGCGACAAGCCGCCTGTCACCCGGAGTGTCCTCCCGGGCGACCACCGCGACCTGCGCCACCTGCGGATGAGCCCGCACAACCGCCTCGATCTCCCCAGGCTCGATCCGGAACCCCCGCACCTTCACCTGCTCATCCGCACGACCCACGAACATCAACCCGCCATCAGCACTCCACCTCACCAGATCACCCGTCCGATACATCCGCTCACCAGCGAACCCGAACGGACACGCCACAAACCGCTCACCCGTCAAAGCCGGACGATTCACGTAACCGCGAGCCACACCGGCCCCCGCGACATACAACTCACCCACCACACCCACCGGCACCGGACCAAGCGCCCCATCCAGCACGAAAAGCCGAGTGTTGGCCATCGGCGTGCCGATCGTCGGGTCATCCCCCACAGCCAACGGCACCGACATCGACGCGCACACCGTCGTCTCCGTCGGACCATACGCATTGATCAAACGACGACCCGAAGCCCACCGCTCCACCAACCCCACATCCAGAGCCTCACCCGCCGACACCAACGTCCCCACCGAACCCAAAGCAACCGCATCCAACGCCGCCAACACCGCGGGCGGCAACGTCGCATGCGTCACCCCGTGATCGGCGATCAACTCCACCAGACCCGCACCCGGGACGAGTTCCTCCTCTGCCGGCGCCATCACCAGTGCCGCACCCGAACACAAGGTGACGAGCACTTCCGACACCGCCGCGTCGAACCCCGCCGACGCGAACTGCAACACCCGCGAACCCGGCCCAACCCCGAACCACTCAGCCTGCGCCGCCACCAGGTTCGCCACACCACCATGAGTGGCCGCCACACCCTTCGGCGTCCCCGTCGAACCCGACGTATAGATCACATACGCCAGACCAGACGGATCCACCACCACACCCGGCGACGCATCCGGGTATGTCCCCACCAGGACGGCGGTCGTCGGCTCGTCGAGGGCGACCGCCCGGGCGTGGCCGGTCGACAGCTCATCCAGTACTTCTCGGGTGCCCAGCACCAGCTGCGTGCGGCTGTCGCTCAGCATGAATTCCACGCGCTCAGCAGGAAGCCGCGCATCGATCGGCAGATACGCCGCCCCCACCTTCAACACACCCACAATCGCCGCAACCAACTCCACACCACGCGGCATACACAACCCCACCACCGACTCCGTGCCCACACCCACATCACGCAGATAGCCCGCCAGACGGCTCGCCGCGGCGTCCAGCTCGGCAAAGGTCAGTTCGGCACCGTCCGCCACCACTGCCAGCGCGTCCGGCGAGACCGACACCCGTCGCTCGAACAGTTCCATCACCGAGGTGGCCTCGACCTCGGTCTCCGTGTCATTCCAATGGCGCAGAACCCGAGCGCGCTCGTCGGCCTCCAGCACGTCCACCGCGTGCAGCGCGATGTTCGGGGACGCGCTCACCAGGTCCAGCACGCGGATCCAACGCTGGGCGATGGCCTCGGCGGAGCCGAGCTCGAACAGGTCCGCGGCCGCCGTCACCGATCCGCGGATCCCGGCCGGCCGGCCGTGCTCGTCGAACATCTCCCGGACGACCACGTCGATGTCGAACTTGACGGGCACCGTGGTCGGCGTCCCGGTGGCGGGGGTTCTGGCGGCGACGCGCAGTTCGGTCAGTTCGAGTGTTGGGCGCCTGGTGTTCTGGACGGTCAGCCCCACCTGGAACAGCGGGTGCCGGGCGAGGGATCGTTCTGGGGCGAGCTCCTCCACCAGCCGCTCGAACGGCACGTCTTGGTGTTCGAGGGCGTTCAGGCTCGTGTCGCGTACGTGGGCCAGGATCTCGCGGAACCGCGGGTCGCCCGACAGATCCGCTCTGATCACGAGAGTGTTGACGAAGAAGCCGACCAGGTCGTCCAACGCCTCGTCGGTGCGGCCGGCCACGCCCGCGCCGATGGGGATGTCCGTGCCGGCTCCGATGCGGGAAAGGAGGACGGCCAGCGCTGCCTGCAGTGCCATGAACGTCGTGGCGTTCTCGGTGCGGGCCAGGACGGTCAGCCGTTCGTGGACGTCGGCCGGGATCAGCAGCGGCACGCGGTGACCGAGGTGGGTCGCGACGGCCGGACGCGGCCGGTCCACTGGCAGGAGCAGCTCTTCCGGTGCGCCGGAGAGGGCCTGCCGCCAATATTCGACCTGTACCGACAACAGGCTGTCCGCGCCGGAGCCTTCGCCCAGCAATTCATGCTGCCACAACGTGTAATCGGCATATTGGACCGGCAACGGTTCCCAGCCGGGTTCTTCGCCGTGTACTCGCGCCGCGTATGCCAGCGATACGTCCTTCGCGAGCGGTGCCGTCGACCAGCCGTCACCGGCGATGTGGTGGACCAGGACGACGAGCAGGCATTCGCTGGAATGCCCCGGGTCCTGCTCTGCCGATTCGGTGGCGTGAGGCAGGAACAATGTCGCGCGGATCGGTAACTCTTCCGCCAGGTCGAAGGTGTATCGGCCGGCCTGCTGGACGGCCGGGACCAGTTCGTCGGAGGGGACGTCGCGGACGAGCAGTTCCCAGTCCAGCTCGCGCGGGTCCAGGATGTGCTGGTATGGCTCGCCGTGGGCGACCGGGAAGACGGTGCGCAGCGCCTCGTGGCGGGCGATCACGTCCCGTAGTGCCGCGTTCAACGCCGCCACGTCCACGTTCCCGGTGATCGAGACGCTCAAGGGGACGTTGTAGGTCCGGCTCGGCCCTTCCAACTGGTGGAGGAACCACATCCGGCGCTGTGCGAAGGACAGCGGTATCCGTTCCGGGCGGTGTCGGGCCCGGAGGGCGACACGTACCCGGTCCTGGTCGGGTCCTGCTATCCGTGCCGCCAATCCCGCGACGGTCGGCGTCTCGAACAGCATCCGGATCTTGAGTTCGGCGCCCAGCCTGGTTCTGATCCGCGAGAGCAGCCGGATCGCGAGCAGCGAATGGCCGCCCAGGTCGAAGAAGCCGTCGTCCACGCCGACCGCGTCCAGTTCAAGAATCTGCGCGAATATCTCGCAGAGGACGGCTTCGGTCTCGTTGGCGGGTTCCCTGCTGGTGGCGGTGGTCGATTCCGGGTCGGGCAGCGCCCGGCGGTCCAGTTTCCCGTTGGCGGTGAGCGGCAGTTCCGCGATGACCACCGTGGCGGCGGGCACCATGTAGTCGGGGAGCCGCCGGCCGACGAACTCTCGTAGTTCTCCGTTGACGGGTTCGGTGTCGTTGGGCACGACATAGGCGATGAGCTGTTTCTCGCCCGGCCGGTTCTCGCGGACGATCACCGCGGCGCGGGACACACCTGGATGGGCGAGCAGGACGGCTTCGATCTCGCCGGGCTCGACCCGGAATCCACGGATCTTCACCTGCTCGTCGGCGCGTCCGACGAACACCAGTTGCCCGTCGTGCGTCCATCTGACCAGGTCTCCGGTGCGGTACATGCGTTCGCCGGCACCGTACGGGCATGCCACGAACCGCTCGCCGGTCAGCCCGTACCTGCCCACGTAGCCGCGGGCGACGCCGGCACCCGCGACGTACAGTTCGCCGGGGACTCCGATCGGCACGGCGGCCAGCACGTCGTCGAGGACGAACAGCCGGGTGTTGGCGATGGGGGTGCCGATCGGGACGACGCCCTCGGACGCGGTGGCCGACGACAGTTCGGCGGTGGCCACTCCGATGGTGGTCTCGGTCGGCCCGTAGTGGTTGAACACCCGCCGGTCCCCAGCGGCCCGGACCAGGTCGTCCACCCAGGCGGCGGGGGCCGCCTCGCCGCCGAGCACCATCGAGCGGGCCGGGAGCACGCCGCCTGGTCCGGTACGGGCGGACAGGGCCACCAGATGCGAGGGGACGCCTTTGACGAAGTCGATGCGTTGCGCCCGCAGGTAGCCGGTCACCGCGGCAGGGTCCACCACGGCTGCGGCGTCCAGGATGTGCAGTTGCCCGCCGGTGGCCAGGCTGATGAAGACCACCGTGTTCCCGAGGTCGGTCACCTGCGGTTGCAGGAGCGCGTACCGTGCTCCGGCCCCGCCCCATCCGAGCCGGGCCGACACCGAGGCGACGTAGTTGGCGAGTGACCCGTGGGTGACCGCCACGCCCTTCGGGGTTCCCGTCGAGCCGGAGGTGTAGATGACGTACGCCAGGCTGTGCGGATCTGTGGCGGGGCCGTCCGGGTCCGTTCCCGCCGGTGAGGTGCCGGGGTGTTCGTCCGTCGTTCGCGGGTCGTCGAACCAGAGCACCGGTACGCCCGAGGGTCGCCCGGCGAGCGTGGCGCCGGTGTCCCGGTCCGCCAGGACGACCCGTGCGTCGCTGTCGGCGAGCATGAACGCGATCCGCTCGGCGGACGTCTGCCCGTCGATGGGGAGGTAGGCCGCCCCGGCCTTCCACACCGCCAGGATCGCGGTGATCATCTGGGCTCCGTGGGGCAGGCACAACCCGACCACCGATTCCGCGCCCACCCCCATCGCGCGCAGGCACACCGCGAGCCGGTCGGCGGCGGCGTTCAGCTCCCGGTAGGTCACGCCCGTTCCGGCTGCCACCAGGGCCGTCGCGTCCGGTGCCGCGGCCACCTGCTCCTCGAACAGGTGGGTCACCGCCGGGGGGACGTCCGGCAGCGCGGTGTCGTTCCACAGGCGCAGGACCCAGTCCCGCTCTTGGACGTCGAGCACGTCGACCGCGTGCAGCCGCGTGTCGGGGGCCGCTGTCACCGTTTCCAGCACCCGGACGAACCAGGCGGCGATCCGGGCGGCCGTCGAGGCGTCGAACAGGTCCGTGGCCGCGGTCATGAGCGCGCGGAGGCCGGCCGGGCGGCCCTGGTCGTCGACGGTCTCCGCGATCGTCGCGTGCAGGTCGTAGCGGGCGGCCGACGCGGCCGCGGCGCCCAGTTCGGACGCGCCGATCGCGACGTCCACACCGGGCAGCTCCAGCACCGCGGGCTCGGTGTTCTGCATGGTGAGCATGACCTGGAACAGTGGATGCCGGCCGAGGGAGCGTGTCACGGCCAGTTCTTCGACGAGCCGCTCGAACGGAACGTCCTGGTGCGCGAGGGCCCCGAGGCTCGTCTCCCGGACCTGCGCCAGCAGCTGCCGGAACTCCGGGTCGCCGGACAGGTCCGTCCGGATCACCAGCGTGTTGACGAAGGAGCCGACCAGGCCGTCCAGGGCCTCGTCGGCGCGTCCGGCGACCGGGATCCCGATGGGGACGTCCGTTCCGGCGCCGAGCCGCGACAGCAGCACCGCCAGGGCGGCCTGCAACGCTATGAAGGGGGTCGCGCCCTCGGATCTGGCCAGGTGCACCAGCCGTTGATGGGCATCCGCGGAAACCTGGAACGGCACCCGGTGGCCGCGGTGGCGGGCCGCCGCGGGACGTGGCCGGTCCGTGGGGAGCGTCAGTTCTTCCGGGGCCCCGGACAGGGCCCGCCGCCAGTACTCCACCTGCACCGACAGGAGGCTGTCCGGGTCGGACTCCTCGCCCAGCAGTTCTCGCTGCCATAACGCATAGTCGAGGTATTGCACCGGCAAGGGTTCCCAGGTGGGGACCTCACCGCGTACTCGCGCCGTGTAGGCGGCGGACACGTCGCGTCCGAGGGGGGTCATCGACCAGCCGTCGGCGGCGATGTGGTGCAGCACCAGGACGAGCGCGTACTCGTCGGCCGCGGTTTGGAACAGCCATACCCGGATCGGTATTTCGGCCGACAGGTCGAAGGCGTACCGGGCCGCCTCGACCACGGCGCCGGTCAGTTCTTCGGGCTCCACCTGCCGGACGAGCAGATCCCATTCGACGTCCCGCGGGTCGCGGATCCGCTGATAGGGCTCGCCGTCGACCGCGGGAAAGATGGTGCGCAGCGCCTCATGGCGTCCGATCACGTCGCGCATCGCCGTGCGCAGCGCGGCGACGTCCACCGCGCCGGTCAACCTGATGACGGCGGGGATGTTGTAGGTCGGGCTGGGGCCCTCCAGCTGGTCGACGAACCACAGCCGGCGCTGCGCGAACGACAGCGGCGGCCGGTCTGGACGTTCTCTCGCCGTCAAGGCCATGCGGATCCGGTTCGCGCCCGCGTCCGCGAGTCCCGCGGCGAGTCCGGCGACCGTCGGTCGTTCGAACAGGGCCCGCAGCGGGAGCTCCACCCCCAGAGCCGCCCGGAGCCGGGACACCAGGCGGGCCCCGAGCAGGGAATGGCCGCCCAGCTCGAAGAAGCTGTCGTGCACACCGACCGACTCGAGTCCCAGCACGTGGGCGAACGCCCCGCTGAGGATCTCCTCGTGCACCGTGACCGGTGCGCGGCCTGCCCCGGCACCGGCCGCGTAGTCGGGAACGGGCAATGCCTTGCGATCGAGCTTGCCGTTGGCGGTCAGGGGCAGTTCGGAGAGCGCGACGACGGCGGCGGGCACCATGTACTCCGGCAACCGTTGCGCCGCGAACGCCCGCAACGCGCCGTCGTCGATCGTCCCGTCGTCGGACGTCCCGTCGCCGATCGTCTCGTCATCGGTGCCGGCGGGGACGGCATACGCCACGAGCCGTGGGTCGCCCGGGGTGTCCTCGCGGGCGATCACCGCGATCTGCGCCACGCCCGGGTGGGCGCGCAGAACGGTCTCGATCTCTTTGGGCTCCACCCGGAACCCGCGGACCTTCACCTGCTCGTCGGCGCGGCCGAGGAACACGAGCTGCCCGTCGGGGGTCCATCTCACCACGTCGCCGGTGCGGTACATCCGCTCGCCTGACGCTCCGAACGGGCAGGCCACGAACCGTTCGGCGGTCAGTCCCGCACGGCCCACATATCCCCGGGCGAGCTGCACCCCGGCCAGGTACAGCTCGCCGGGGACGCCCGGCCCCACCGGCTTGAGTCGGTCGTCGACGACGAAGACGCGGGTGTTGGCCACCGGCGCGCCTATCGGGACCAGGCCCTCGTCCTGCTCGGGACGGCACCGCCAGGCGGTGACATCGACGGCGGCCTCGGTCGGGCCGTAGAGGTTGTGCAGTGCGACGTCGTCGAAGGTCGCGAAGAAACGCGACTGGACGCCCAGCGGCAACGCCTCGCCGCTGCACACCACCTGCCGCAGGCTCGGCAGCTCTCCCACGTCCGGGTGCAGCAGGAACGCCTCCAGCATGGACGGTACGAAATGCAGGACGCTCACCCCCTGCTCGCGCACCAGACCCGCGACATAGCCCGGGTCACGGTGCCCGCCAGGGCGCGCGACCACCAGCGCGGCACCGGAGATCAGGGTGCACCAGAACTCCCAGACGGAGACGTCGAAGACGGTCGGTGTCTTCTGCATGACCCGGTCGCCGGCGCCGATCCGGTGATGGCCGCGCATCCACAGCACACGGTTCGCGACGCTCTGATGCGAGACGAGCACGCCCTTCGGCCGCCCCGTCGACCCGGACGTGTAGATCACGTATGCGGCCGACCGGCCGTCGATCGGGCGGGCCGCGCGGCCGCCGCCATCGGGAACCGACCAGCGCGCCACGGCCTCCGGATCGTCCAGGACGAGCGCGGGGGCGGCGTCCTCCAGCAGCAACGCGATCCGGTCGGCCGGGTCCTCCGGATTCACCGGCAGATACGCCGCCCCTGACTTCAGCACCCCGAGCAACGCCACGACCAGCTCGACGCCACGCTCCAGCGCCACCGCCACGAGCGACTCCGCGCCCACCCCCCGCTCGATCAGATGGCGGGCCAGCCGATCCGCGCGGGCGTCCAGCTCCGCGTAGGTCAGTTCGATCCCCTCGAACACGACCGCCACCGCATCCGGGGACCGCCGCGCCTGGGCCTCGACCAGGTCCGGCAACGTCCCCGGCTCCAGCTCCGCCGCCGTGTCGTTCCACTCCACCAGCACCTGGGACCGCTCGTCCTCCGACAGCACCTCCACCGCGTGCAGCCGCACGTCGGGTACCGCCGTCACCACGTTCAGCACCTGCGTGAACCAGCGCGCGATCCTGGCCACGCTCGGCGGATCGAACAAGTCCTCGGCGCCGATGACCGTCCCGTCCAGACCGGCCGGGCGGCCGCGGTCGTCGAACGTCTCCTCCAGCACCATCTCCACGTCGAACTTCGCCACCGGCAGGTGCGACGGGAGCGGCCGCGCGGTGACGCCGGCCAGGTCCAGCGATACCGCGCCGGTGTTCTGGAGGACGAGCATGACCTGGAACAGCGGATGGCGGGCCAGCGACCGGGTGGGTGCCAGTTCCTCCACCAGCCGCTCGAACGGCACGTCCTGGTGCGCGAACGCGTCCAGGGTCGTGCGGCGCACCCGCGACAGCGCCTCCCGGAACTGCGGATCTCCCGCCAGGTCGGCGCGGATCACCAGCGTGTTGACGAAGAAGCCGACCAGATCGTCCAGGCCCTCGTCGGTGCGTCCGGCCACCGCCGAGCCGAGGGGAATGTCGGTACCGGCGCCGAGCCGCGACAGCAGCACCGCCAATGCGGTCTGCAGGACCATGAAAAGGGTCACGCCTTCGCCCCGCGCCAGTTCCACCAAACGCCAGTGCACCTCGACGGGAATCTGGAACGGCTCCCGGTGCCCGCGATATCCCGCGACGGCCGGACGCGGGCGGTCCGTCGGCAATGTCAACTCTTCTGGAATCCCGGACAATGCGCGCCGCCAATAGCCCACCTGGACCGACATCCGGCTACCCGGATCGGACTCCTCGCCCAGCAATTCCCGCTGCCACAACGCATAGTCGGCGTACTGCACCGGCAGCGGCTCCCATGCCGGTGCCTCTCCTCGCGAGCGCGCCGCGTAGGCGGTCGCCACATCCCGGGCCAGGGGACGGTGCGACCATGCGTCGGTCGCGATGTGGTGCAGGACCATCAGCATGACGTGCTCGTCCGCGGAGACCTGGAGCAGAACCGCGCGGACCGGGACGGCCACGGAGAGGTCGAAGACGTGCTGTCCCGCCCGTGCCACCGCATCGGGGACGTCCGCGGCCTCGACCTGGCGGACTTCCAGTTCCCAGTCGAGATCCCGCGGGTCCAGGATCCGCTGGTGGGGTTCGCCGTCCACCGCGGGAAAGACGGTCCGCAGTGATTCGTGGCGCTCCACCACATCCCGTAAGGCGATGCCCAGCGCCGCGACGTCCACCGGGCCATGGAGTTCCATGGCGATAACGCTGTTGTAGGTGCGGCTCGATCCTTCGAGCTGGGCCAGGAGCCATAACCGGCGCTGTGCGAACGACAACGGGATCATCAAATGTGCTCCTTATGAAGCGAACGCCACGCCGAAGAGCCGTCTGGGTCATTTACTGGAAGCGCTCCCGCTTCGGCCTCAGCCGACCCGGGCAATTCCAACCCATCGCCCGCCGGGGAACAAGGGCGAGAAGCGGCCCGGTCGCCATGCTCGGCGCGCGGCTCGCCGGCCCCCGCCGTTCGACTGGCGGAACACCACAGTTGAACAGGACCTGCCCCGGCCGGGGACGGTGCGTCCGCGGCCGGAACAGGTCTCAGAACTTGCCGAAGAACTCGATGATCGCCTCGTTGACCGGCTCCGCACGCTCCAGATATCCGAGGTGCCCGCAGTCGGGGATCTCCACCAGATCGCAGTCCGGGATGGCGTCCGCCACCTCGGCGCCGAGATGCGGCGGGGCGACCACGTCATCGCCGAACGCGATGACCCGGCACGGTGCGGTGATCTTGTGGAGCTCCGCGCGGCGATCCTGGTCGGTGTCGATCCAGTCCTGGCCCGCGGCGACGGGTGCGCCCCTGCCGGCCAGCTCGAAAATCTGCAGCCAGGAGGCCACGGCCTGCTCGTCGTTGTACGTCCGCGGGGAGAGCATGTGCAGGACGGAGTCGACCGCCCGGTGCGCCGGCGGGAGCCGGACGCCGCTCTGCCGCAGGGCCTGGGTGGCCGCCGACTGGGCCCGGCGCAGCGCGTCCGACCTCGCGCGGGTGGCGATGAGCACCGCCGCGCGGACCAGGTGCGGTTCGCTGATCGCCAGTTCCTGCGCGATCAGCGAACCCAGGGACGTCCCGACGATCCGGCACGGCGCCAGGTCCAGGGCCGTGATCAGCGCCCCGGTGTCGGCGACGAGGTCCGCCAGCGCGTACCTTCCCGGCGGGGAGTCCGACGGCGGGATGCCGCGGTTGTCGAAGGTGACCGTCGAGTAGCCCGCTGCGTGCAGCGCCGGCACCTGGTGCATGTCCCATTGGTGACCGGACGCCCCCGATCCCATGACGAGCAGGACGCCCTCGCCCCGCCCTGAGCGCCGGTAGGCGAGCCGGACTCCGTTGACGCGCAGATACGGCATCCTCGGTGCTCTCTACCAGCGCCACTCACGCTTGTTGAACAGGTGCTCCGCGGCGATGTCGTGGTCCTTGCACCAGGTGAGGAACTCTTCGATCTGCTTGATCTGGAAGGTGTCGGGCGTGTAAGTGGTCGCCATGACGTGACCCTGCCAGCTCTCCTCGCCCATCGCGTACACGTACGCCTGGTCGGTGCCGAGCTCGGTCATGATGGCCGCGGCCTGCTCGGCGTTCGAACCGGACAGCTTGCGCGAGTCGCTCATCTTCTTGGTCACCGGACGGGTCAGCAGCCCCTGGTAAAGCCAGGTCAGGGGCGCGCCGTCGCACTCCATGCCCAGGAAGGCCATGTCCACGTCGCCAAGGTAGGAGCGGATGTACTGGTACAGCACCGGGTCGATGCCGGAGGAGTCCGCGCCGATGAACACCGACTGCCCGGCGAGCTGCACCACATAGGTGGACTTGGCGCGGATGTCAAGGTCGGAGTGCTCGCCGAGGAACGGCGTGGCGACGACCCGGCCACCGCCCGGCAGGGCGAGCTCGTCGAAGTCGTTGACCTCGATCACCGTGAAGCCCATGGCCTTGAGGTAGAGGCCGATGGACGGGTCGCACAGGTTGCCGCGCGACGACCGGGGGACGACGACCGCGTCGGTGCGGGCGCGCAGTTGCAGCAGGGTCTCCAGCACGATGTGATCCTGGTGGCCGTGGGTGATCAGCACCAGGTCGATGTGGTCGGGCAGGTCGTCAAGGGTGTAGCGGTCGCCGTGCCGGTTGTCGGTACTGATGAACGGGTCCACCACGACGGCGGCCTCGGGGCTCTGCAGCACCAGGCAGGCGTGCCCGAAGTAGCGGATCCGTCCGCCGCCCTCGATGTGCCGGTCCGGGGAGACGCTGGGCTCGGTGGTGAGCAGCCGGTCCAGCCACGCCGCCTGCGCGTCGTCGAGTTCCAGCGCCTCCCGCAGGCGGGCCGTGGTCGTGCCCTCGATGCGCGCGGTGAACAGCTCGTCCAGCCCTGGGTGGCGGAACGGTATCGGCAGATCCAAGACGTCCGGTGAGGGGAGGCGGGGAGTGCTGAGGATGAACGGGCGCTCCACCCCGTCGTCCAGGGACAGCTGGACGGATTGGCGGCGCTCGTCGTACACGGGGCTGTGGTACAGAAGCGGCTCGATGAAGTGCAGCGACGCCTGGTTGCCGGTGTCGTAGGCCAGTTCCACCAGACCGTTCAGCGCCGACGGCAACTTCGGGTAGAGGGGGGTGAGGTCGAATCCGGTGGCGTTCTGGCGGAGGAGCTCGTCGGCCGCGGCCACGGCGGCGGCGAAGGCCAGCATGTCAGCGCGGTCGCGTTTGATGGAGTCGAGCAGGTCGCCGACCTCGGTGGCGCGTTCCTGCTCGACGCCGACGAAGTAGCCGCCGCGCAGCGCCGGGTTGGTGCTGGCGGAGATGTGCACCTGCGGGGAGTGGAGATACGACTCCAGCAGCGGCACCTGGACGTTCGCCAGGTTCATGGCGGCCTGGGCGGGCGCGACGATGTGCATCCAGGCGTAGAATTTGTCGACCAGCGGTTCGATGATCGCATTCGAGCGCAGAAAAACCCGCTCATGGCTATCGGGCATTTGTTTCCTCTCTCTCGATATCGTGCTGCGGCACCGCCGTTGTGCCGAGCGCCGCGGGTTCGTTCTGCGCAGGCGTTCTGGCATGCCTGATATGCCCACTCTGTGCGTGCCTACAAGGCATCACAATGCCGGGCGACGCGTCAACGCGGGGACATGCGGAGGTGTGCGACTGAAGCGGTCGCGCACTTGAACACCGGCCGGCCGAACGCGCCCATCCGACGCTGCGACGCACCGGTCGACCATTGTCTTGACCGGTCGCGTCGCCCGGGTCACAGTGGATTCGCCTCTGACCGCGGCGGTGCCCAGAGCGCCTGATTGCCGTCCAGCTGTGCCTTGCCCTTATCGCCGACAAGTAAGGACAGTCCGGTGCCAAATCCGTTCGAGGATCCCGACGCCAGCTATCTGGTCCTGGTCAACGACGAGAATCAGCATTCACTCTGGCCCGTCTTCGTGGACGTGCCCGACGGTTGGAACACCGTGTTCGGGGAGGCGTCGCGGAACGAGTGCCTCGAATACATCGAGAAGTCCTGGACCGACATGCGGCCCAAGAGCCTGATCGAGGCCATGGAAGGAAAATAGCGGCGAACACCTCGGTGGTGGTGTTTCCAGGCCGACGGCCCTCCCGGCCGTCGGCCTGGTTCACTGTCCGCGCGCAGCCGCTCGTGCTGGGAAACGAAGCGGGATTGGGAGGACATGATGGATGTCGTCGAGTCCGGCCGCGCCTGGCGGCCGCACGAGATCACCAGCGACGCGGCCGGTACGCCGGACCTCGCCGACTGGCTCGACGCCCTGGGCGCCGAAGGGCTGGCCGACCTGCTCACCGAACGCAGAGCACTGGTGTTCCGGGGCTTCGGCGTCACCCCGGAGGGCATCATGCCGGTGCTCGACCGGCTGGTACCCGACCGGCTGCCGTACGTGCACGGCAACTCGCCGCGCACCCGGGTACGCAGCAATCTCTACACCTCGACCGAGTACCCGCAGGAATACACGATCTCGATGCACAACGAACTCAGCTACGCCCATCGGTGGCCGACCCGGCTCACCTTCTACTGCGAGAAGGCGGCGGAGCGCGGCGGCGCGACATCGGTGCTCGACGGCGCGTTGTGGCTCGATTCGCTCGACACCGAGATCCGCGAGGCGTTCGCCGGGGGAATCCGCTACATACAGAATCTGCATGACGGGTTCGGGTTCGGCAAGAGCTGGCAGGAGACATTCGAGACCGAGGACCGAGGACCGGTCGAGGCGTTTCTCCGGGAGTCCCGGGCTGAATGGGAATGGGGCCCGGACGGACTGCGTGTCAGCCAGCTCCGTCCCGCCACGACCCGGCATCCCGTCACCGGCGCCGAGGTCTGGTTCAACCAGGCCGATCAATGGCATCCGGCGGGCCTCGGCGACAAGACCTCCGCGGATCTCTACCAGATCCTCTCGCCCGAGGAGTTCCCCCAGTACGTGACATTCGCCGATGGTTCCGCGATCCCGGACGAATATGTCGAGCAGATCCGCGACCGGGGGCTGGAGAGCGCTTGTGACGTCGACTGGCAGAACGGCGATGTGCTGCTCATCGACAATGTCCTGGTCGCGCATGGCCGGCGCCCGTTCGAAGGGACCCGCCGAGTACTGGTGGCAATGTCGGATGTCGCCGCGGGCGAGTCCGCCGGCGTGTAGGCGGGGCGTGTAAGGCGATGGTTAACGTTGGTGGTCACCGTGAGGGAACCTCATGGCCGCCATCCTGAATGTATGAAGACCCTTTCACTTGCCGCGGTGGCACTGGCCGCCGTCACCACGTTCGGGTTGACCGGGTGCGGCAGCGACCAACCCAGTGGGTCGCCGACCGCAGGGAGTAAGACGCCACCGAAGGACGTACAAGACCAGATGGTCAAGTACGCCCAATGCCTCCAGCAGCACGGCCTGCGCGGCAAGCTTCCGCCACGCCAGTCGGGGGACAACGTCAAGGCGACCGGGCCCGCGGACCCCAAGGTGCAGGCGGCCCAGGCGGCGTGCGCGCACCTCGTCCCGAAGATCGAGGGCGAGGACAAGGTGCCCGCAGCCGAGCAGGACCACGCCCTGAAGATGGCCGAGTGCCTGCGCAAGCAGGGCATCGCTGCCAAGGACCCCGCGACCGGCACGTCGGACATCGGTCTTGAGCAGGGCGCCTCCGTCGACGAGCAGAAGCTCGTGCAGGCGTACACGACCTGCAACAAGGAAGTCCCCGCATCGAAGTGACCGCCAGGCGGAGCGACCGCCTGGCGGACCGGGCGGGACGGCGCATCAGACGCGACGGCGGAACGCCATGCCCGCCCGATCATGCGATGGTCCCCGCATCCATCGCATGATCGGGCGGAGTCACCGCCGCGGCCGGCCGGAGTCACCACCACGGCCGGCCGGGCGCCCCGGAACCGGCGCGCCCGGAATCATCGAAGACACGTCATCGGAGTCCGTGTGCTACCGCATCGGCCGCAGCAGGGGCCTCGCCTCCCGCCCGCCATCGGCGCGGCTCGCCAGCCAGGCCGCGAGAGCGGCCGGGGTGGGCTTGTCGAACAGCTCGTGAATCGGCAGTTCCTCGCCCATGACCACCCGCACCCGGCTGACGAGCCGGGTCGCCAGCAGCGAATGCCCGCCGAGAAGGAAGAAGTCGTCCTCGACACCGACCGCGGGCAGACCGAGGATCTCCGCGAACGCCCCGCACAGGGCCCTCTCCCGCTCGCTGGACGGCTCTGGGCCCGCGCCCGCCGCGGCACGCTCCGGGGCCGGCAGCGCGGCACGGTCGACCTTGCCGTTGGCGGTCAGGGGCAGCGCGCCGAGCGGCACGATCGCGGCCGGCACCAGATGGGCCGGCAGGCCCTCCTCGGCGTACCGGCGTACCGACACCACCAGCTCGGCCAGTTCGGCCGGTCCGGCGTCGGCGACGCCCCGTCCGGCCGGGACGACGTAGCCGACCAGCCGCCGGTCACCGGGCACGTCCTCGCGGACGACGACCACCGCCTGCGCCACGGCGGGATGCCCGACGAGCGTCGCCCGGACCTCGCCCGGCTCCACCCGGAATCCGCGGATCTTGACCTGTTCGTCGGCGCGGCCGCGGTACTCCAGGTCGCCGCCGGCGTGCCGGCGCGCCCGGTCCCCCGTCCGGTACATCCGCGCGCCGGGCGCGAACGGGCAGGCGACGAACCGTTCGGCCGTCATGCCGGGGCGCCGCACATAGCCGCGCGCCAGCTGGGCTCCGGCCACGTACAACTCCCCCTCGATGCCGACGGGCACCGGACGCAGAGCGTCGTCGAGGACGTAGGCGGCCGTGTTGGCGACGGGCGTTCCGATCGGCACCGTCCCGCCGTCCACGACCTTGGCGTCCAGGCGTCCCGTCACGACGCCGATGGTGGCCTCCGTCGGGCCGTAGTGGTTGAACACCGGCAGGTCCCCGGCGGCGTCGAGCAGTCGCCCGGTCCAGTCGCCGTCGGCGGCCTCACCGCCCAGCACCAGGGCCCGTCTGGGCAACAGCCAGCTCAGGTCGCCCGAGGCGCCGAGCGCGGCGAGATGCGAGGGCACCACCTTCACGAAGTCGATCCGGTGCCGGGCGAGGTAGCCGGCGACCGCGACGGGATCGGCCACCGCCCGCGCGTCCAGCACGTGCAGCGTCCCGCCGGTGGTCAGGCTGGCGAACACCACCGTGTTCCCGAGGTCGGTCACCGCGGGCTGCAGCAGCGCGTACTGTCCCCCCGGGGCACCGAATCCCACCTTCGGCGGGACGTGGACCACGTAGTTGGCGAGGTTGCCGTGGGTGACCGCGACGCCCTTCGGCAACCCAGTGGAGCCGGAGGTGTAGATGACGTAGGCGAGCCGGCCGGGATCCGCCTCGACCTGCGGAGCCGTCGCGGGCTGCGTGCCGAGTGTCGCGGCGACGATCGGATCGTCCACCGTGACCATGCGGATCCGCCCGGTCGCCGGCATCTCCTCCAGCGCCTCGGCGGTGCCGACGACCACCATGGCCCGGCTGTCGGCGAGCATGTAGGCGGTCCGGGCGGCGGGATAGGCCGGATCGAGCGGCAGGTAGGTCGCCCCGGCCTTCCATACGCCGAGGATCGCGGTGACCATCTCGACCCCGCGCGGCAGGCAGAGCCCCACCACGCACTCCGGTCCCGCGCCGACGCCGCGCAGGTAGTGCGCCAGACGGTTGGCGCGCGCCTCCAGTTCCCCGTAGCCGATCTCGACGTCCCCGCGGACGAGGGCGACGGCGTCGGGCGTGCGCGCCGCCTGCGCGGAGAACAGTTCGGGCACCGTCCGGTCCGGCGCCGGGGCCGTGGTCTGGTTCCAGCCGTCGAGGATCTGCCGCCGCTCGTCCGGGTCCAGGACGTCCACGGCGGCGAACGGGGTGTCCGGGGCGTCGCCGAGCGCGGTGACGAGATTGTCCAGGCAGGTGTGCAGCAGCGTGTGGATCCGCTCGGGGTCGGCGGGCGACAGCGCGTCGATCGTCACGTCGAACCGCGACTCGGTATCCCGGACGATCAGGGTCACCGGGTAGTTGTTGCGTTCGAGGGTCAGCAGCAGCCGGATGCCCGGGATGCCGCCGCCCGCCTCCTCGATGGCCCGGTCGCCGCGGCAGTTGACGATCGAGGTGAACAGGGGCCCACCGGGGGGAACGGCGCTCGCCCGCTGCGCCAGGGCGAGCGGGGCGTGCTCGTGTTCCAGCAGGTCGGCCAGCTGGCGGCGCAGCACGGTCAGCGCCGTAGCCACGCCGTGCCCGTCGACGCGCACGCGCATCGGCAGGGTGTTGAGGAACAGGCCCGGCACCCGGTCACCGCCGGCACCGGCGTTCATCCGGCCGGCGAGGACGGTCCCGAACACGACGTCGTCGCGTCCCGACAGCGCCGCGAGGACCCGCGCCCAGGCCAGGTGGAACAGGGTCGCCGAACTCACCCCGAGCGTCGCGGCGAGGTCGCGGATCCGCCTGGTCAGCCGGTCGTCGAACGGCCCGCCCGCACGGACCACCGCGGCGCCGTCTCCGTGCACGTCCAGGAGGCCGAAGGGGGCGGTGGCCTCGGTGACGTCGCCCAGCAGCCCGGCGAAGTACCGCTCGTGCTCCTCGCGCGGCATGCCGAGACGGGCCTGTGCCACGAAGTTGCGGAACGGCAGCGGCGCCGGGAGCCGCTCGCCCCGTCCCGCCAGGATCTCGCGGACCTCCTCGGTCAGCACCTGCATCGCCGCATGGTCCTGCACGATGTGGTGGATGACCAGCAGGGCCAGCCACCGTCCGGCGGCGGACTCGGTGAGGACGTGCGCCCTCATCAGCGGAGCGCGGTCGAGGGCCATCGGAGACCTGCTCGCGGCCAGCAGCTGCTCCATCGCGTCGTGGGCGGGGTCGAACGCGACATGCTCGACGGGGACCTCGACCTGCCGGGAGACCACCTGCACGGGCTCGCGGAGCCCACCGGAAACGATCGCGGTGCGGTACACGTCGTGCCGGTGCACCACCTGCCGTAACGCCTTGAGGAAGCCGTCCCGTCGCTCCCGCGAGTCGAACTCCAGCGCCGCCGCCTTCAGGTAGACGTCGGAGTCGCCCTCGGTGCGCGCCAGGTGATGGAAGAGGATGCCCTCCTGGAGAGGCGCCAGGGGATACACGTCCGCGACGTTCGCCGCGCCGCCCTCGACGCAGGCGACGATCCGTGCGATCTCGGCCTCGTCCAGGTCGACGAGCGGCAGCATGTCGGGGGTGATCTCGGACGCGCCCTCGGGGATCCGGTTGTCCGGCACCGGCACGGGTTCCGGGCCGGCGACGGCGGCGAGCCCCGCCGGTGTCGGGGTCATGAACAGAGCCCGCACCGAGACCGACACGCCGCGGGCCCGCAGGTGCGCCCCGAGGGACACCGCCACCAGCGAGTTCCCGCCGAGCGCGAAGAAGTCGTCGTCCACCCCCACCGCGTCCAGGCCGAGCACCTGCGCGAACGCCTCGCACAGGATCTCCTCCTGCACGCTCCGCGGCCCGCGGCCGGCCCCGGCGCCGCTCGTGCGGTCCGGGACGGGAAGGGCCCTGCGGTCGAGCTTGCCGTTCCCGGTCAGCGGCAGGTCGTCCAGGACGACGAGCGCGGCGGGGAGCATGTGGTCGGGCAGCCGCCGCGCCAGATGCTCCCGCACCCGTCCGGCGAGCCCGTCCTCGCCGGCTCGTTCGCGGTGTTCCCGGTCGGCGGGGACGATGTGGGCGATCAGCCGCGGCTCCCCAGAGGCCTCCTCCTGGACGACGACTGCGGCCTGCGCCACCTCCGGGTGCGCGGCGAGCGCCGCGTCGACCTCGGCGGGCTCGATCCGGAAGCCCCGGATCTTCACCTGGTCGTCCGCCCGGCCCGCGAACACCAGCCGCCCGTCCTCGCCCCAGCGGGCCAGGTCACCGGTCCGGTACATCCGCTCGCCCGAGCCGAACGGGCACGCCACGAACCGTTCGCCGGTGGGGCCGGGCCGGTTGACGTAGCCGCGCGCGAGGCCGGTGCCCGCGATGTACAGCTCGCCGGTCACCCCCACCGGTGCCGGGGTCAGCGCGCCGTCCAGGACGTAGGTCCGGGCGCCGTCGATGGGCGTGCCGATCGGGACCCGGCCCTCCTCGACGTCGCCCAGGGTCAGCCGGGTGGTCGTGACCCCGATGGTGGCCTCGGTGGGGCCGTAGTGGTTGAAGATCTCCCGGTCCCCGGCCGCCTCCAGCAGCGTGCGGACCCAGTCGGGCGAGGCCGCCTCGCCGCCGAGCACCAGCGACCGCGCGGGGAGCACACCCTCGGCGCCGGCCCGCGCCGACAGTGCCGCCAGGTGCGAGGGGACGGCCTTGACGTGCTCGATCCGGTGGCCGGTGAGGTGGGCGGTGACCGCCGCGGGGTCGAGCACGGTGTCGGGATCCAGAAGGTGCAGCTCGCCGCCGGTGGCCAGCGAGCAGAACAGCGTCGTGTTCCCGAGGTCGGTCACCTGCGGCTGGAGCAGCGCGTACCGGGAGCCGGGACCACCGAAGCCGAGCCGTCCCGGCACCGACGCCACGTAGGCGGCCAGCGAGCCGTGCGTCACGGCGACCCCCTTGGGGCTACCGGACGAGCCGGAAGTGTAGATGACATACGCCAGCCCGGCGGGATCCGCCGGCGCCGCGGGCACGGCCTCCGAGTCCGGCGGGGCCGGGTCGGCGAAGTCGTCCGGGGAGACGATCGGCACGTGCCCGGCCGTGGCCTCGTCCACCAGCCCGTCGGCCGCGACGAGCAGGACGGCGCGGCCGTCGGCGAGCATGAACGCGGTCCGCTCGGCCGGCTGCCGCGCGTCGATCGGCAGGTAGGCGGCGCCGGCACGCCAGACACCGAGGATCGCCGCGATCATCTCCGGGCCCTGCGGCAGGCAGAGCGCGACGACCGACTCGGGCCCGATCCCCGACCGGACGAGGTGCCACGCGAGCCGGTCGGCGCGGGCGGCGAGTTCGGCGTAGGACACCGTGCCGCCGTCGGCGACGAGCGCGATGCGATCGGGGGCCTCGGCCGCCCGGGTGGCGAACAGCTCCGGGACGTTCGCCGGCGGGGCGCCGGCGACGTCGTCGTTGCCGGCGTCGTTGCCGGCCCGGGTATGGTTCCAGCCGTGCACCACCCGGTGCCATTCGTCGTCGTCGAGGATCGCGGCGGCGCCGACCGGGTCGTCCGCCGCGGCGTCCGCCATCCAGTCCAGGACGCGGCGGAAACGCCGCGACAGTCCGGCGGCCGCGGACGCCTCGTGGCGGTCCCGGTTGACATCGACGTCGATCTTGACCGGCGACTCGGCCGACCGGTCGTAGACGGTGATCCGCCGGTCCTCGGTCGGCGTCAGGGCGAGGTTGCGTCCCTCCGCCGCGACACCGCCGAACACCGGGTGCGGGAAGCTCATGACGTCGACGATCAGGCCGCACAGCGGGGCGCCGCCGACGATCTTGAGATCGCGGGCGATGCTCTCGTAGCGGTAGCGCTGGTGCCGCAGGCCGGTGCCGATCGCCCTGCCGGTCCGGCGGACGACCTCCAGGACGGTCGTCTGCGGCGTGATCTGCACCCGGATCGGCATGATGTTCGCGGTCATGCCCGGGGCGCGCTGCTCCCGCCGCCCGGCCCGGCCGAACACCGAGATCCCGAGCACGATGTCGCGGGCCCCGGTCGTGCGGTGCTCGTGGACGACGGCGGCGGCGATGACCAGCACGGCGAAGCCCGTCTTCAGGCGCCGGGCGGCGGCCCGGAGCCGCGCGGAACCGTCCGGGTCGAGTCCGGCGCTGTCGCGGGCCTGCGCCCTCGATCCCGCCTGGACGCCGCGCCCGCCAAGTCCGTGCCACTCCTCCAGATCCTTCAGGGTGTCGAGCCAGAACGCCTGGTCCGCGGCGAAGTCCGGCGACTCCCGGTAGGCGCGTTCGGACTCCAGCAGCACGGAGAACGGTTCGAGCCCGTGCCCGCCGGGCTCCTCCCCCGCCACCAGCGAGGAGTACACCTCGGCGACGCGCATGGCGAGGAGGCCGGCGCCGTGCCCGTCCATGATCAGATGGTGTGCGCGGTTGTACCAGAGCAGCCGGCCCTCGCCGAGCGGCAGCACCGCGCAGGAGAACAGCGGGCCGGTCTCGGTGTCGACGGGCCGGCGCAGGTCCTCGCGCACCCACCGGTCCGCCGCCGCCCGGGGATCGGGCCGGTCGCTGACATCGATGAACTGCACGGGAAGTTCGGCATTCTCGTCGATGAACTGCCGGGGTTCCCCGTCCAGCACGCGGAAGCGTAATCGAAAAGCGTCGATGCCGGCCAGTACGTGCCGTAGCGCGCGCACGAACACATCGACGTCGACACCGCCGATCTCCAGACACTCGGCGATGTTGAGAACGGTGTCCTCCGGCGCGACCTGCTGGGCATACCAAATGCCCTGCTGAGCGGACGTCAACTCCCACGGCATGGCTTCGGTGACGGTCATCGGCCCTCAGTCCTGTCCCATGGCAAGCCCGAATGGAATCGGCACGGACCGTCCTCTCGGGTGGCTGAAATAGATCGTCATCCTCGCCACCGGCTGCACGGACGTCAACAGCGCGTCCGTGCCGCGAGCCCTGCCGGGACCGCTGTTCAACTGCTGCAACCGTGAGGTTGAACGACCCCGGCCGCGCACTGACACGTGACCTTCGCACATGGCTTTCACGGAATTCGGGACTCCGGGTACCGTCGGCCACCATCAGCCTCGACGCGAATGGATTCTGGCGATGAGCGGAACCGCCGGCGGGAACGAGGACTCGGCACCGAAGGATCGTCCTTCGTTACCGGATGAGTTTGCCGAACTAACTGATCCGAAGAATCGGGAGGACCCTTATCCCTTTCTGGACGAGCTCCGCGAGCGCTCGCCCTATGCCCCTTTCGAGGGGCTCGTCGTGGTGGCCAGGTACGCCGACTGCTCGGCGGTGCTGCGCGACCCGTCGATGAGCGCGGCCCGCGACAAGGCCACCCTCGCGCTCACCCCGCGGGGACCGCGCACGCGCAACTTCCTGCATCTCGACCCGCCGGAGCACACTCGCTACCGGCGGCTCGTGACCGGCGCGTTCGCGCGCCGGAAGGTCGCAGGCCTCGCACCGCGGATCCGCGAGTCCGCGACGGAACTGCTGGAGACCGCCGCCGCCGCGGGCTCGCTGGAGATCATCGAGGATCTCGCCAACCCGCTGCCCCTACGGCTCATCTGCGAACTGCTCGGCGTCCCGTTCGAGGACCGCGACCTCTTGCAGGACTGGTCGGCCAAGCTCTCCCAGGCGCTGGAGCCGCCGTTCGGCCAGCCGGGCGGAATGTCCAGGGAGGCGTCACGGGCGCGCGCCGGGATCGTCACCTACTTCCGGGACCTGATCGAGGAGCGTCGTGGCGAGCACCGCGACGACCTGATCACGCACCTGCTGGAGATCGAGGAGGACGGGCACCGGCTCGACGACGCCGACATCCTGGCGACGTGCGTGCTGCTGCTCAACGCGGGTCATGAAACGTCCGTCACGCTGATCGGTAACGCGATCCTGGCGCTACTGCGGCATCCCGACCAGTTCGACCGGCTGCGCGCCGATCTCGCCCTCGCGCCGGCGGCCGTCGAGGAGGTCCTGCGCTACGACACGCCCGTGCAGATGACCAGCCGGGTGGCCCGGCAGCACGGCCGGATCGGCTCCGCCGACGTCCGGCCCGGCGACACGATGGTGCTGCTGCTCGGGGCCGCCAACCGGGACCCCGAGGTGTTCCCCGACCCCGGCCGGTTCGACATCGGCCGCTCCCCCGCCGCCTCCCACCTGGCGTTCGCGGCGGGCCCGCACTTCTGTCTCGGCGCGGGGCTCGCGCGGCTGGAGCTCGCCATCGTCCTCGAACTGTTCAGCACGCTGCTCGTCCGGCCCCGGCTGCGGTCCGGCGGCCTCGCCTACAAACGCAACCTGAACCTGCGCGGACCGGCACGCCTGCTGGTCGACATCGACGGCTTCCGCTCCCCGGGCGGCGTCCACCGCGCCGAAGGCGTCCGCTCCGCCGACGACGCCCACGTCCGTTGAGTTCGCGCCAGTCCCTCTCGCGAAGGAGAGCAATGTACGACTCGGGGAGCAGCGACCTCCGCACCGAGCTCCAGGAATGGATCTGCGTCTACCTCGCCGAGGAGCTGAGGATACCGGTCGGTTCGATCGACCCGACGGAGCCCATGTCCGCCTACGGGCTGGACTCGGTCAGGGCGATCATGCTCCTCGCCGATGTCGAGGAGCGCGTGGGCTTCGAGATCGATCCGAACGCCCTGTGGGAGTTCCCCACCGTGGCCTCTTTCACTGACCTGCTGGTCGACCAGTTCACCGAGACGGCCCAGGCCGCCGGTTGACCCGGGGCGGCCGCGCAGTTCCCGAAGACCGACAGTCCCGGACAGCGACCAGCCGTTCGCCGAGCAGATCGAGGGCGGCGCGAAAGTGGGGTTTTCCATGGCCATGATTGGTGGCCCGCGCATGGGTCCGATGCGCTTGGGGGTCGACGGGCCGATCACCCGGCAGAAGGTCAAGTCCGGCACCGTACGGCGGATCGTGCCCTACGCGATGCGTTACCGCTGGTCGCTGGTCATCCTGATGCTGATGACGATGGTGGACGCGGTCATCGTCGCGACGAGTCCGGTCCTGCTCAAAGTGATCATCGATGACGGGATCATGAAGCACCGCAACGGGGTCGTGGTGGGGCTGTCCCTGGTCATCGCCGGCCTGGCACTGGTGGACGTGGTCGCGATCTACACCCAGACCTGGTTCTCCGGCCGGGTCGGTCAGGGGATCGTGTACGACCTGCGCTGCAAGGTGTTCACGCACGTGCAGCGGCAGTCGCTCGCGTTCTTCACGCGCGCTCAGACCGGAGCCCTGGTCAGCAGGCTCAACACCGACGTCGTCGGGGCACAGCAGGCGGTCACGACGCTGCTCACCCAGACGGTGTCCACACTGCTGACCCTCGTCCTCGTCCTCGTCACCATGTTCTATCTGTCGTGGCAGATCACCCTCGTCGCGCTGGTGATGATCCCGCTCTTCCTCCTGCCCGCCAAGTTCATCGGACGGAGGCTGCAACGGCTCACCCGCGAGAGCATGCAACTCAACGCCGACATGAGCTCGATGATGAACGAGCGCTTCAATGTCGCCGGGGCGATGCTGGCGAAGCTGTACGGCCGAACCGACCAGGAGGCCGACACGTTCACCCGCAAGGCGTCCCGGGTCCGCGACATCGCCATCTCGACGACCGTCTACGGACGGATGCTCTTCATCATCACCACCCTGATCACCGGGGTGGCCACCGCTCTCGTCTACGGCCTGGGCGGCGTCCTCGCCATCGACGGCGCGCTGAAGATCGGCACGCTCGTGGCCATGGTCACGTTGCTGCTGCGGCTGTACGGCCCGATCAACCAGCTGTCCAACATGCAGGTCAACGTCATGATCGCGCTGGTCAGCTTCGACCGCGTGTTCGAGATGCTGGATCTGAAGCCGCTGGTGGACGAGCGGCCGAAAGCCTACGCGCTGCCCGCCGCCGAATCCGACGACGCGACGGCGCCGGACATCGAGTTCGGCGACGTCTCCTTCCGCTATCCGGGGCCCGAGGAGGTGTCCCTCGCGTCCCTGGAGTCGATCGCGCTGCGCACGCCGGAGAAGCGCGGCAGCCAGCAGGTCCTCGACGCGGTGAGCTTCCATGCCCCCGCCGGAAAGCTGACGGCGCTGGTCGGGCCCTCGGGCGCCGGGAAGACCACCGTCACCCACCTCGTCCCCCGGCTCTACGACGCCACCTCCGGCACCGTCCGGATCGGCGGCCACGACGTGCGGGACCTGACCATGCGCTCCCTGCACGACACCGTCGGCGTCGTCACCCAGGACGCGCACCTGTTCCACGACACGATCCGGAGCAACCTGCTGTACGCGCGCCCGGACGCCACCGAGGTCGAGTTGGTCGAGGCCTGCCAGGCCGCCCGGATCTGGGAGACGATCTCGGCGCTTCCCGACGGCCTCGACACCGTCGTCGGTGATCGCGGCTACCGGCTGTCCGGCGGGGAGAAGCAGCGGGTCGCCCTGGCCAGGCTCCTGCTCAAGTCCCCCCCGATCGTCGTCCTCGACGAGGCCACCGCGCATCTGGACTCCGAGTCCGAGGCGGCGATCCAACGTGCCCTCAAGACCGCGCTCGCGGGCCGCACCTCCCTGGTCATCGCCCACCGGCTGTCCACCATCCACGAGGCCGACCAGATCCTCGTCCTGGACGCGGGCCGGATCCGCGAACGCGGGACCCACGGTGAGCTCATCAGCACGGGCGGACTGTACGCCGAGCTGTACCGAACGCAATTCGCCAGCCAGCCGGTGAACGGCGCGGACGTGGCCTCGCCGGTGCATTCTCCCGGCTCTTCCTGAAGGACGGTTGACCTGCCAAACGACTCAATTTTAGGCTTGCCCCGATCATTGGCTGGCGCTGCCTGCCTGAATTCGGGGGCGACCGCGAGCCAGCTATCCGACATCACGATGAGGTAGCCGGTGTCCGTACAGGCGGATGAAGAAACTTTCACCTTTCAGGCCGAGGTCGCGCAGATCTTGGACCTCATGGCCCATTCGCTCTACAGCAACAAGGAGATCTTCCTACGTGAACTGATCTCGAACGCGTCCGACGCGATCGACCGACTGCGCTTCGAACGGTTCTCCAAGCCCGAGCTGGTCGAGGAGGGGGAACGGCTACAGATCCGCGTCGACCACGACAAGGACGCGGGCACGATCACCATCTCCGACAACGGTATCGGCATGAGCCGTGACGAGGTCATCGAGAACATCGGCACCATCGCCAAGTCCGGCACCGCCGAGTTCCTCAAGGCCCTGACCGGCGACCAGCGCAGTGACGCCGCGCTCATCGGCCAGTTCGGCGTGGGCTTCTATTCCGCCTTCGTCGTGGCCGACCGGGTGGTCCTGACGACCCGCCGCGCCGGACTGCCCGGGGAGGAGGGCGTCCGCTGGGCGTCCGACGGCAAGGGCGAGTACACCCTGGAGCACGTCGAGCGGCAGGAGCGGGGGACCACGATCGTGCTCCACCTCCGCGAGGGTGAGGACGACCTGCTGAACGGGCACCGCCTGCGGTCGATCATCCAGCGGTACTCCGACCACATCAGCCTGCCGATCGTCATGCCCTCCGAGGACACCGGCGGCGGGAAGCCGGCCGCCGAGGCCGCCGGTGCGGAGGGCTCCGGTGCGGAGGGCTCCGAGCAGCGGACGGACGAGGCGGGCGCCAAGGAGACCACCGTCAACCGGGCATCGGCGCTGTGGACCCGCCCGAAGAGCGAGCTCACCGAGAAGGACTACCACGACTACTACCGTCACATCAGCAACGACTTCACTGACCCGCTCGCCTACCTGCACGCCAAGGTGGAGGGCCGGTACGAGTACACGATGCTGCTGTTCGTCCCCTCCAGCGCACCCTACGACCTGTGGGTCCCGCAGGCCCGCCACGGTGTCAAGCTCCACGTCCAGCGGGTCTTCATCCTGGAGGACACGGGTCAGCTGATGCCGCAGTACCTGCGGTTCGTCCGCGGGGTCATCGACTCCAGCGACCTGCCGCTGAACGTCTCCCGGGAGCTGCTGCAAAGCAGCCGCGCCGTCGACCACATCCGTTCGAGCGCGGTCAAGAAGGTGCTGAAGCTCCTCAAGGACCTGGCCGGGAACGACCCCGAGAAGTACGCCGTGTTCTGGAAGCAGTTCGGCGCCGTCCTCAAGGAGGGCATCGCCGACGACTACGACCACCGCGAGGACATCGCCGAACTACTGCGCTTCACCACCACGCACTCCTCCACGCAGGAGGCGGACGTCTCGCTCAACGACTACGTGGATCGGATGAAGGAAGGGCAGGACAAGATCTACTACCTGCTCGCCCCGACCCTGGCCGCCGCCACCGCCAGCCCCCATCTCGAAGCCTTCCGCAAGAAGGGCATCGAGGTGCTCCTCCTCGGAGAGGCCGTGGACAACTGGGTGGTGACGGGCCTGGTCCAGGAGTTCGGCGGGAAGCGGCTCCAGTCGGTGGCGCAGGGCGTCCCCGACTTCGGCGACCTTGAGGACGATGCGGAGAAGGAGGCCACGGAGAAGGCCAGCGCCGAGTACGCCGCCTTGCTCGGCAAGCTGAAGGCGGCCCTGGCCGGGCAGGCGTTCGACGTCCGGGTGACCAGCCGTCTCACCACCTCCCCGGCGTGCATCGTCGCCAACGAGGCCGTGACGGATTTCAGCCTCGCGCAGCGGATGCGGGGCTCGGGGCTGCCGAACCAGCCGATCCTGGAGATCAACCCGGGGCATCCGCTGGTCGAACGGCTCAACCAGCGGCAGGACGACCCGCGCCTCGGCGACTGGGCGCACGTCCTGTTCAGCCAGGCCGTCCTCACCCTGGGCGCGCGGATCGACGACCCGGCCGCGTTCGTCGGCCGCCTCAACGACCTGCTGGTGGCCCTGACGAGCGACGCGCCGGCCGAGAAGGCGCCGACCACGGACACACCACCAGCGGACACCGAGGCCGGGGACCCCGCGGCCGAGGGTGCTCCGGCTGAGAAGGCGCCGGCTGAGGAAGGCGGCGCCTAGGGTCTGTCAGAAGTACCCCAGCCGCAGCGCGAGCGCGCTATCTGACCGGTGAGGCGACGCCGGAGGCGAGCCTCACCGGGAAGATCGCGAAGCGATGGAGCGCTCGCCCAGGCACGGTCAAGAGCGAGCCGCCAGGCGAGCCCTGGGCCGGGAGTGCAAGAACAGCCCTCAGCCCTCCACCCAGCCGTATCTCTGCGCGAAGTTCAGGAGTTTCCGGCGCAGGTGGGTGACCTGCGTGCCGGTCAGTTCGGGCGCTTCCACGAGGAGGAGCTCGGTCAACTCCTGGACGAACTCCCGTTCGGACAGGACGTCGCAGAGGCCATCGTCCTCTTCGGGCTTGTGCCCGAGCGCGTCCCTGTCCGCGTCCTTCGCCACGACCTCGGTGTGCCCGTTCGCGGGCGCGGCCCGCTCGGCCGCCGGCGGGCGCTCCGCCTCCTTGACACGCACCGCGAACGCCTTGAGACCGCGCTCGCCCTGGGTCACCTCGAACTCGACGGGCGTTCCCGGCGAGAATGCCACTTTCTCATCCAGAAGGTCATTGGCGTGGACGAAGACGTCCTCGCCGCCACCGTCGGGAACGATGAACCCGTAACCGCGCATGTCATCGAACCGCAGAACCTTGCCTGTCTTCGCCATGGCCACCCCTCCACAAACACACAGCACGATCTACCAACGAGATATCCCCCGCCGAGCCCACCACCCACCAGATTGGATTAATGCGGCGATATCAACTCCCGTCCCACGGGGAACACTTCGATGGTAACGCGCGCACGCTTGATCAGGCATCCGCTACGCCATCTCGGCGCGCGCCCTTCTCTTCAGGACCTCGGCGAACCTTTCCCACTCATAGGCGAGGCCGAGGGCGAGATCGGCGACGAGCGGGACGCAGTGCGCCGGGATCTCGTCCTCGATGCCCTCCCATTCCTGGGTGTTCACCGAGCGGGTGGTGAGCCAGCGCAGCAGCAGACGCCCGTTGTCGTTCAACCGGAGGGAGGGATCGCGCAGCAGCTTCCGCAGGATCTGGTCCGCGTCCGGCTCGCGGCCCTTCCGCAGCGCGCTGACGACCGGTGCGTCACGTCCGTCACCGCGGGCCGCGGCCTCGCTCTTGCGCTCGGCGAGCGTCAGCTTGGCGGGGACGGGATCCTCCCCGCGGCGCAGCCGCTCGCGCACGTCCTTGGCCGTCGCGGGCGAGATGCCCGCCATCTCGGCGATCTCGCGGAGCGAGGCGCCCGGCCGCTCGGCGAACAGCCGGCCGGCGAGCCGGCGTCCGGCGGCACCGTTGATCGGGCGGACCCGCCCGTCCTTGCCGATCCGCATGTCGGGTTGCGAGTCACGGTCGGTGGTGCGGTTCCTGATCCGGGCGACCGTCGTGGAGGCGAGGCCGGCGGCCTCCGCGATGGCCCGGTCCGACCACTGGGGATGCGTGCTCAGGATCCGCGTGGCCGCCGCCTCCCGGTCCGCCAGGGACAGCGGGAGCCCGTGCCCGATATTGGCCCGGACGGCGGCGACGAACACATCGGAGTCGGCGCCGTCGATGTAACGCACCCTGATCTCGCGCTGCCCCTTCAAAACAGCGGCCCGCAGCCGATGCATTCCATCGACCACCCGCATCGTCCGGCGGTGGACGAGGATCGGCGGCAGAGCCGAGTCCATATCGGCGAGTGCGCGAATGTGCTCTGCGCTCTCGCCGGCCAGGCGAGGCGAATCCGCATGCTTAAGCAAGTCGACCGACACCATTACCGGTTCGTCCTGAGAAATAAGGCATAACTGGTTCTGACCTGGGCTTTCCAATGCCACTCCCGTACGGTAAGAGCGCGACATGACCTCTCCCCTTGCCTGGCCCATGGTCACGGCCGGCACTGCCGCAAAGTTCAACCCATCGCCTTGTAATTTAAGTTAGCACTTGACAAATATCAAGGGGGATCGACAAGGCGCGATCACCCGTTCAACCGCTCACCTGCCGGTTGTCCCAATACGGACTCGACGGCAAATAATCTGCACACGCGTCCAAGCGCGGACCTACGCACTTGGACATTCCTCTTGTCTGCCAATTTCGGCTAATGGACGCCTACGCCGGTGTGCGCGCGGCGCCGGCGACCTCCGCCTCGATGAAATCGGCCAGCCGGGAGATCCCCTCCCGGCTGTCAGTGTGTGTCAGGTAGCTGGTGGACAGCCGGACGGTGTGGTAGCCGCCACCGTCCGGGTAGAAGTACGCCATCGGCGTCCAGATGACCCCGTAGTCCTGCGCGGACCGGGCCAGCGCGGCGTTGTCGGCGCGGAAGGGGACCTGGAGGGTGAGGAAGAAGCCGCCGCTGGGCTTGTTCCAGCCCATGCCGAGCCGGGCCCGGCGGTCGGCCGGGAACTCCTCCTCCAGGCAGTGGAGCGTGTACCGCATGGTGTCCTCGTAATAGGCGGCCATCTCGGTGTTCAGTTCCGCGATCCGGCCGCCGGCCGCCAGCAGCGCGCCCCCGACCGCCGCCTGGCTGAGCGGCGAGGTGTTCACCGTGACCATGCTCTTGATCTTGGCGAGCTCGTCGGCCAGCAGGCCCGTCCGACCGTCGGGGGCCAGCACCGGCTGGTCGGCGACCACGTAACCAACGCGCGCACCGGGGAAGATGGTCTTGGAGTAGGAGCCCAGGTGGACCACCCTCCGCTCGCGGTCCAGAGACTTCAGCGTCGGCACCTGGGTCCCGGGGCTGACGAGCCGGTAAGGGCTGTCCTCCAGGACGAGGATGCCGAGCAGGCCCGCCAGTTCGAGCAGTTCGTGCCGGGTCCGCAGCGGCATCGTGACTCCGGAGGGGTTCGAGTGGTCCGGGATCACGTACACAGCCCTCGGCCGCCGCCCGCGCGCCCGCTCGGCCAGTACCGCGACCTCCAGATCGGCGCATGACAGCCCGTCCCGCCCCTCCTGGACGGCGGTCAGTTCGATGTCCAGCAGCCGCGCAGCCCCGGTGATCCCCGGGTAGCAGGGGCTGGAGACCAGCAGCACGTCGTCCGGCCCGGACATCAGCGCGCGCAACGCCAGGAACATGGCCTCCTGGCAGCCGACGGTGACGACGATCGACTCCGGCGCCACGTCGATCCCCTCGTCCAGACGCAGTGAACCGGCGATGAGATCGCGGATCCGTCCCGCCGACGGGCCGTACTGGAACAGCGAGTCGCGTACCTGGGCCGGTGACTCCCCGCGCTCCGCCAGGTGGTCGAGGTACCGGCGCACGTAGGTGAAGACCTGTGCGGTGTCGAAGAATCCGTCGTAGGGACGCCCGGGCGCGAAGGACACCGCGTCCGGGTAGCGCAGCGTCACCTCGTTCAGGAAGTTCATCGTGTCCATGACGGGGTCGGCGACGCTGGGGTGCAGGTCCTCCATGCGCAGGACCGCGGCGGTGGCACGGTCCGCATCGGTGGCACGGTCCGCCCCGCGCGGTCGAGTCACCTGCCGAGTGCCGGACCGGGCACCGGCTCCGTCAGCCTGGGCGTCGGGGGCGCCGGGGGCGCCGGGGGCGTCGGGGGCGCCGGGGGCGGCCGGAAGAGCAGACGGCGGGACCAGCATCACGGCCTCGGGTCCGATGTCGGCGACCGCGCGGATACCGGCGAGCGACATCGCGGCGGTCAACTCCTCCAGCAGGAGTCCGAGCACCCTCGTCACGCCCTCGGCTCCGGCGGCCGCGAGACCGTGCAGGACCGGACGGCCGAGCAGGACCGCGTCCGCGCCGAGCGCGAGCGCGGCGAGCACGTCCCGGCCCCGCCGTACCCCACCGTCCAGCAGGACGGGGACGCGGCTGGCGACCGCCGCCGCGATCTCGGGCAGGGCGTCCAGCGATGCGCAGACGCCGTCGAGCCGGCCGCCGCCATGGTTGGACACCACGATCCCGTCCACCCCGACTTCGACGGCGCGCCTGGCGTCGGCGCCGGTCACGATCCCCTTGATCATGATCGGCAGCGAGCTGATCGAGCGCAGCCGGTCCACCGCCGACCAGTCGGCGGCGGGGTCGAGTTCGGCCAGGGCCCGCCGTTCCGGCGGGTCGAGCCCGTCCTCGCCGAGGTTGACGGGGACGAGGCCGGACGGCGGCCGGAGATCGTCGCCAAGGCCGTGCGGCCACCCGCCGGGGTGGGGGGCGTCGACGGTGAGGACGAGCGCCTCGTAGCCCGCGCCCGCCGCGCGGTCGACCAGCCTCCGGGTGACCTCGCGGTCGCGCAGGCAGTAGAGCTGGAGCCACAGCGGGACGCCGGACTCCACGGCGATCTCCTCGACCGTGCGGCCGGCGAGGGAGCTGATCACGACCGGGACCGTGGCCGCGGCCGCGGTGCCCTGGACGGTGCCGAGTTCGCCCAGGGGATGCGCGAGGTCCTGGCAAGCCAGCGGGGCCACCGCGATCGGCGCGTCCCAGGGACGGCCGAGGATCGTGGTCACGGTCTCCGGACGTGCCGTTCCTCGCAGTACGGATGGCCGTAATCGAATTCGGTCGAAGGCTCCTATATTGGCCATGAGCGCACGGTCATCTCCGCCGCCCTCAATGAAATCCCAGGTTGCAGGGTCGAGCCCTTCCCTGGCCAGCCGCGCGATACCCCTGAGTGTTAATTCCATCGCCAGTCCTTCGCAGCCGATCAAGAATCCACGGACCAGACCGTACTCCATTTCCAAGAGGCGCCCAAAGCTGCCTCCAGGGCCAGAAAGTACGCAAATCTCCGGGAAATTCTGGCATGCGAGAACGCCCCCTGGCCAGGCTGTCTGGCATTCCCGACCGCTCCCACAACCGTCCAACGATCGACCGCTAAACGGTCGATAAATACCGTGCCCCGTGGTTAGGATCGGACCATCAAAGCCCCCTTGGCCCAATGGTAGAGGCGGTCCCCTTAAAAGGGATCAGTTGTCGGTTCGAATCCGATGGGGGGTACCCACCGGCACAGTGGCCACGGACCTTGCCACCTGCGCGATTACCGTCGATTCTCATCGACCCCCGTCGATCATGACCGCGATTGGTGCGTGCCTTCAGGACAGTCCCGGCCGGCCTGCCGCCCACTGACACCGGGCGGGGTCGTAGCCGCCCCGCAGGCCGGTGCCGCCGAAGACGCGGGCGCCGCGGCGGTCGATCAGCTCGAAGAAGAGGGTCCCCCTCGGGTGCACCGACCGTGAGGAGACCTGGAGCATGACCCCCGAACCGTCACGGTCGGCGAGGATGCCGAGCCCTCGGAGGTCGTCCACCGGCACGCCGATCGGGCCCAGCCGCGCGGCCAGGGCGTCGTAGTAGCCCGGCGGCGCGGGCAGGAACCGGGTCCCCCGCGCGATGCCCGTGCGCACGGCGGCGGCGATGTCCTCGGTGAGGAACGCGACGTGCTGGATCCCGGCTCCGCCGTGGGACTCGACGAACGCGCCGGGCCGTCCGGCGTCGCGGGTGGCCGACTCGGCGATGGTGAAGATCACCTTCCCGGAGGTGCTCTGGACGACCCGCGAACCGGCGAGCGTCGGCCTGTCGAAGGTCTCCACCAGACCGAACGCCGTCTTGTACCGGCGCACGGTCTCCTCCAGCGCCCCCGCCGGAACGCACACGGCGAAGTGGTCGACCGCGCGGAGGAGGCCGCCCCCGGACCGGCCGCAGCCGGTCTCGTCGATGACCGGGGCGAAGGGCATCTCCGGTCGGTCCCGTGAGACGAAGCGGTGCTCCACGTCACCGAACCCGATCACCGAGGCGAACGTCACGCGGCCGCCCTCGGGCCCGGAGGTCTCCGGCGGGGCCACCGGGACGGCGCCCCGCTCCACCGCCTCGGCGAAGGCCGATCGCGCGTCGTCGACGCCGATGCCGATGACCGCGACGCCGTCCCCGTGCGACCGGACGAACTCGGCGACCCGGTGATCGGCGGTGGTGGCGGAGGTCAGCAGAATGGTGATGTCGCGCTGACGCAGCAGCACGGACTCGCAATCGCGCAGACCGGTGTCGGGGCCGCCCCGGCCGGCGAGAGCGAAGCCGAAACAGTCGCGCAGATAGCGCGCGGAACGGTTCGCGTTCTCGACGAACACTTCAATGTGGTCGACCGACCGGATCTCCAATGTGCCCACCTCCGTGGTGGCGCCCGACGGTCGGGCCGAGCGCCATCGCTGCGGTTGGTCAGTTTGTGCGGGCGGCTTCGGGGCCGCGGCCGCCCAACTGTGCGTCTCCGTCACTTGGACATGTGCGTGAAATATTTGATCCGGCGCCGTGAAATGCGCCGGGTATCATTCAGGTGACCATCAGCGAGTCGGGTCGAGAAGACCGCCGACTCACGGAACAAGATCAAGCTTGTAACGCATTTCGTTCGATCAGAGAGGCGAGCTCCAGCCATTTTCGCGCGCAGTCGCGCGCCAGCTGGGCCACGGTTTCCATGCGGTGCGGGGGCACGCTGTCGACTATCTTGTTCCAATCCTCTGTCCGGAGGGTGTGCAGGTTCAGCAGCCGTAAGAGGTCGCGGCCGTTCTCGTTGAATCGCAGCGCGGGATCGGCCCGCAAACGCTCGACCACCACCGCGGACGGGGGCGCCGAGCCGGGCATGGGGACGCGACCGGCGGTCAGGGTGGCCGGGGCGGCGAGTGTGCCGGTGACGCCCTGGCCGACGAGCTCTCTCGACCGTCCCTGCGGCAGCGGGTCCTCGCCGCGCAGGACTCGGTTCTTGACATCCCGGACGGTCTCTGGGGATATCCCCGCCGCACGAGCGACCTGACGTAACGAAAGAGCGGGGTTCTTGATGATCATTTCATGGGCGAGCCGCCGCCCCTCGGTCACATCGGTGGAACGGACGCGCCCATCCTTGCCGATCCGCCCGGATCCCTCCGCGGCGTCGACTCCGGTGATCCTGCGGATCTCGGCGACCGTCTTCGCCGAGATTCCGGTAACCGAGGCGATCATTCGGTCCGACCATTGCGGATGGGAGGCGATCACGCGTTCGGCCGCGCGCTTGCGGTCGGCCAGTGACAGCGGAAGTCCATGCGCGATGTTCGACTTCACCGCCAGGACGAACGCGTCCTCTTCGGGCCCGTCGAAGTACCGGACGGCAATCTTCCGCCGGCCGAGTAACGTGGCCGCCCGGAGCCGGTGCATGCCGTCGATGACGCGCATGGTGCGGCGGTGCACGATGATCGGTGGAAGCTGCTCCTGACAGGTGACGAGGGTCTCCACGTGCGCGGGACTCTCACCCGCGATCCGCGGCGACCCGCCCGCCAAAAGCGAACTTATCTCTACTTCTTCTACGGCATGTAGATCAACTTGACTTGGTGCGGACTGCAAGTCAACTCCTCAGCATCTGAATCGCGCCTTGTGGGCTGATGAGAACAGACAGCGGGGGTTGTAAGGATCGGCGTAGTACACCGTCGGCGGTGGCCATCGGTACCGATTCCTCGTCGCACGAAGTTGAACTAGTTTCATTGAGGCTGATCAGCATATTCGACGCAGAACATATCCCCCTTTTGTTGCGGTCCGGAATTGACGGCCAGAAACGCAGCGATCACCCGTAGTTCCTTTTTCAAGCATTGCCCCGGTGCTTTTAACAGAAGTTAATGTTATTCGATCCCGCCTTAAGGGTCATAGGCGACGGCCGGATGCGGTCATTCCGGTCATCATCGCAGTCCACAGGCACTCCCGCCCCGAAGAGTGAATGAACTGGGCAAATTACCCCTCTTGCTCGAATCACCCACAGTGATGCGATCTTGCCGCTTCGTCCTACTGGACATCACGATCAATAGTTCGGAACGGTACGAAACAATGGTCACCAGGGACAACGTGTTCTCGCGATGCTGATCGACCGGGTGGGAATCCGGTCACGGCCGTCCGCCCATTCGGGCCTCGCTTCCGCGGTGCCCGTGAGCCATGGACCCGGCGCGGAAGCGGCCCGGCACCCGCGGTGATGCCGGGCCGCGAGCAGTGCCGGCCGTGGCTCGGACTACGTCAGCGTCCCGTCCAGATGGGCTCGCGTTTCTCCGTGAAGGCCCGCACGCCCTCGGCGGCGTCACCGCTGACCCTGCGCCGCTCCTCCCAGACGTACCGGGAGGAGAACGCCTCCTCCAGCGGCATGTCGAGCGATCTGAGGACGCACTCCTTGAGCGCCCGCACCGACAGCGGCGCGCTCCTGATCAGGTCGCCGGCCCAGTCGGCGACACACCGGTCCAGATCCTCGTACGGGACGACGTCGTTCACGAGTCCGAACCGGAGCGCCGTGGCCGCGGTCATGCGGCGTCCCGTGAGCAGGTACCCCATAGCGATCCTCAACGGCAGTTGCCGCGCCAGCCGGAACGCGCCGCCCGCCCCCGGGACGAGACCGAGCCCCGCCTCCGGTAGCGCGAAGACCGCCTCCTCGGAGGCGACGATGAGATCGCAGGCCAGCGCCAGCTCGAAACCGCCGCCGAGCGCGTACCCGTGGACCCGCGCGATCACCGGCTTGGACAGGGCGAAGCGCTCGGTCAGCCGGGGCCAGCCGGGCTGGCCCCGGCTGCCGAACGTCGTCGCGGGCGCGCCCCGCTCGGTCAGCCGGGCCCGCTCCTTGAGGTCCTGCCCGACCGAGAAGGACCGGTCGCCGGCGCCGGTGAGCACCGCGACGCGGACTTCGTCGTCCGCCTCGACGTCGTCCCAGATCGCGGCGAGTTCCTCGTGCGTCCGCAGGTCCATCGCGTTCAGGACCTCGGGCCTGTCCAGCGTGATCCTGGCGACCTGGTCCTTCTTCTCGTAGCGCACCCGGACGCCGTCCGCCGCGCTCACCGGGACCGCCTCCCGCTCATGCCGGCCGCCTTCCGAAGCGCCCCACCTTCTCCAAGACGTCCTCGCCGTACAGCCGGAGCGACTGCTGAAGCGCGAACTCGGCCATGTACCGGCGGAACTCCTCCGGCGGTTCCTCCGCGAGGTTCAGCATCCGCCGGTTGGCGGCGACCGCGTCGCCGTCGAGCCGGCGCACGGCCGCCTCGATCGCCTCGTCCAGCCGCTCGGGTTCCACGACCTCGTCCACCAGCAGCCGCGCCTCGGGCTCGGTCGCCCAGATCCGGCGGCCCCGCAGGATGATCTGGCGTGCGAGCCGCGGGCCGACGGCGCGCCCCAGCCGGAAGTTGCCGGCCCCCGGAACGATGCCCTCGCGGGCGGCCGGGAGGCTGAAGTAGGAATCGGACGCGGCGAGGACCTGGTCGAACACCAGCAGCAGCTGAGCCCCGCCGCCGATAGCGAAGGTGTCCACGGCGGCCGTCCAGGGCTTCTCGATGGCGGGCGAGTGCCACCGGGGCGACCGCTGCGGCGACCCCTGGCGCGACGGCTGCCCGTCGTCGTCCACCAGGACGCCCCGGACGAGCTTGCCGATGTAGCCCAGCTCGCGCCGCAACAGGAAACCGACCAGCGAGATGTCCCCGGCATGCAGGCTCTTGAGGTTGATGCCGGCGCTGAACACCCGTCTGCCCCGGTAGCGGGGATGGCTCATCTCCCCGCCGCGCAGCAGCCCCGCCCGGACGCCCGGGTCGAGCAGGGCGAGGTCGACCGCGGTCTCCATGTCGTCGACCTGCCGCTCGTCCTCGGCGTTCAGGCAGTCGTCGCGGCACATCGTCAGCCGGGCCACCCCGTCGAGCCGTTCCAGCCGCACCGACTCCATCTCGACCAGGCCCGTCCGGGTGAACTCGGGCAGCAGCCGGAGTGCCCGGGGTGTCGGCCGCAGCATGGCGTCGAGCAGATGCGGGCCAGCCACCGGTGAGCGCAGGACGGCGCGCAGGAAGATGCCCTGGTCGATCTCCAAACCCTCCTTGTCGGCCTGCGCCCGATTCCGTTCGGCGGCGAGTTGTCCCGCGGTGGGGACGAGCCCGGGGAAGGCCGCCGCGGCGGCCTCCACCAGTTCGGCGATCCGCAGCGGGCGGGCCCGGCCGTCGGTGAGCCGGTCGTAGACCTGCGCCGCGTGCGCCTCCATGAACCGGACGCGCAGGGCCCGCGCCCCGTCGTGCGCGGCCTCGGCGGCCGCGCGCTGCCGCGCGGACCGCGACCCGGGCGGCGGCAGCGAGACCAGTTGCTCCTCGACGCGTTCGGCCGCCACGGTCAGCGCGGTGGCGGCGCGCTGGAGCTCCTCGCCCTGCGCGGCGGTGACGGCGGCGGCCGTCACGACGCCGCTCCGGCCGTACCGGCGGCCTCGGCCGCCCGGCCCGCCGCGGACGTGCCGTCCGATCCCTGGCGCAGGGCCCGGTCACAGGCCGCCAGGTGCGCGCCCAGCGCGTCCTCGAAGCTCGTCGTGGCCGCCTCGAACATCAGCTGCCGCCTGATCGCCAGTTCCCGCTCCGCGATCAGCCCGGACGCGACGGCCGGTGCCGCGACCTGCCCGGCCGGATCGTCGACGATCTCGTCGAGGAGGTGCAGCGCGACGGCCTGGTCCGTGCCGATCGGTTCGCCGAGCAGCACCGCCCGGCGGACCGCCGCCGGTCCCGCCTGCTGGACGAGCCGGTACAGGGCCATGCCCGGCCAGGTGCCCGTCCCGTCGGTCGGGACGAGAAGACGCGTCCCGGGTGCCGCGACGCGGAGGTCGGCGACCAGCAGGACGTCGAGGGCCGTCCCCCCGCAGTCGCCGGACGCGACCGCGACGGTCGTCATCGGGAGCCGCTCAAGGCGGCGCACCGCGCGTTCCCATCTGGTCACCAGGCCCGCGGTGAGATCCCGCGTCCAGTGGGCGCCGGGTGCGCCGGACACGTGCAGCTCGACCACACCGGGCCGGCCATGGTCCTCGACCTGGTCGCAGATCGCGGCCACCACCTGCACCGTGCCCGCCGAGAGAGGTCGCGCGCCGTCGATCCGCAGGACGACACGGCCGTCCGATCCCCCCACGCTCACCACTGGACCAGCGCCGTCTCGATCGTGGAACCGGGTCCCATCGTCATGAGCACCCCGTGGTCGCCCGGCCTCGTCACGTTCTCCCGGAGCAGGCGCTCGTAGGAGAACAGGAAAGAGGCGCTGGAGACGTTCCCGTAGTCGCGCAGGACCCCGACCGTGTGGCGGACGTCGTAGCGGCTCAGCCCGAGGTTGACCACGACGGCGTCGATGACCTTCTTTCCACCGGAATGCACCAGCCAGTGGCCGATGTCACTGCGGCGCAGGCCGTTCCTCCCGAGGAGCCTGTCGATGACGAGCTCGGCGTGCGCGCCGACCACATAGGGGATCTGCGGGTCGAGGAAGAAGCTGAACCTGCCCTGGTCGCGGTCCCAGTCGTAGCGCATCGCGTCGACCGCGTCGGTGATGATGCAGCTCGCGAAGTCGAGGACGCGCGGCCCCCGCGGCTCCGGGGGCGGGACGGTGTCGGCCGCGGTGCCCTCGTCTCGGGGGCCCGCGTCGTCCGCGACGAGGGCCACGGCGGCGGCTCCGTCGCCGAACAGGCTGTTCACGACCGCCGTCCGCATCGTGGAGTCGAAGGTGTAGGCGGCCGAGCACGCCTCGGCGCACAGCACGACGGCGAGTTCGCCGGGGTGCGCCGCGGCCCAGCCGGCGACGACGTTCAGGGCGTTGAGCCCCGCGTTGCAGCCCATCCCGACGATGTCGGTCCGGCTACAGTGCCGGTCGATGCCGAGCTCGCGGATGAGCAGCGCGCTCAGGCCGGGCGTGAGGAATCCGGTGGAGGTCACGCAGCACAGGTGGCGGAGATCGCGGAGCTCGGCGCCCGCCTGCCGCAGGCAGGTCGCCAGCGCCTCGGCCCCCATCTCGACGGCCAGCCTCCTGTGCTTGTCCAGCAGGTCGCCCTGCGCCTCCGACTGCCGCGCGCCCGCCCCGTCGCTCGGGGGCAGGGTGAGGTGGCGGCGGCCGATCGCGCTGTTGAGGAAGACCGATCGGATCTTCGGGTCGGTGATCTGGAGAAGGTCGAGCAGTTCGTCCTGGGCGTAGGAGGTGGCCGTGACGGCGGTGCCGACGCCGACGATCCGGGCGGCCGTGGTGGTGCCGCGGCCGCGGTTCCGCAGCGAAACCGCCGGTGGTGCCGCCGCGGCCGCCGGCCGCTCGATGCTGATGGTCATCGGAAGGTCCACCCCCACATCCGGGTCTTGCTCCTGGCTAATCGCTTGACTCTGGTCTCGGGCACCCTTCTCGCCTTTCGGGTTCGGCCGCGGCCCATGAACATCCGCGGCGTGGCCGGGTCAAGGTAACCCGGCGGTCTTCCCGCGGCCAACGAGCGTCCAGGGCCGCCACCGATGACCAGTACCGACGCCCGGCGGCCGTCCAACTGCAGAGTTCACCGGCCGCGTCGCGCCGGGGCGGGGCGGGGCGGGGCGGGGCGGGGCGGCCGGCCTCCAGGGGCCTCGAAGGGGACGGGACGCCTCCCGGCCCGGGCTCCCGCCGGAACGGCCAGGGCCTCCAGGTCATGCCGATATTCGACTATCACAGGATGGCCGCATGTGAAAGGTGAAAAACTAGAGGCTTCACATCAGGCGATGGGACGGGTACCTTACAAGGCGTTACAGAGCGCTCCAACGTCGTGCGACCAAAGCGCTCTCCCCCCGCCCTCCGAAAAGGCACACCAGTGAGGCTCCCAGTGCCGTCCCGTCCCTCAGCAGGCGTCATGCCGCCGACGGAGCCCGGAGAACATCTGTCCCGCCTAACAACTGCGCCGGACAGCTCCTCAATGGTCGCGAATTCCGCCCGGTAAGTCTTCCGAACGACTCATCGTGGAAACAGCACATCGGGGCCCCAAATGATTGAGGAGACATGGGAATGAAGATGCCCCTGACAATGCGCGCACTGGCGCCGGCCGCGGTCTTCGCCGTCGCGTCCGTGGCGATCGCCCCCGCCTCCCCGGCGTCCCAGACCGCGGTCACGCGGCCGGCGCCGCGGATGGCCGCCAACCCCGCGTTCGACTTCTCCGCCCCCCAGGTCGCGGCGTCCAACCTGACCGTCCCCTGGGGACTGGCCTTCCTCCCCGACGGCAGCGCGCTGGTGTCGGAGCGCAACAGCGCCCGCATCCTGAAGGTGACCCCGGGGTCGCAGCCGACCGAGGTGGCCAAACTCACCGGGGTCCAGCCCGCCGGCGAGGGCGGGCTGCTCGGCATCGCGGTCTCACCGACCTACGCGCAGGACGGCTACGTCTACGCCTACTACACCGCCGCCTCCGACAACCGGATCGTCCGCTTCAAGCTGGCGGCCTCACCCCAGCAGGAAGTCGTCTACTCGGGTATTCCCAAGAATTCCTTCCATAACGGCGGCCGCATCGCCTTCGGCCCCGATGGAATGCTCTACGCCGGCACCGGCGACGCCGGGCAGAAGCCCAACGCCCAGAATGCGAGCAGCCCGTCCGGGAAGATCCTGAGAATGAAGCCGGACGGATCCCCCGCCCCCGGCAACCCCGACCCGAAGACAGTGATCTACACCCTCGGGCACCGCAACGTGCAAGGGCTCGCCTGGAGCAGCGCTGGGCAGATGTACGCCGCCGAATTCGGCCAGGACACCTGGGACGAGGCCAACTACATCGTGGCCGGCGGGAACTACGGCTGGCCGGAGGTCGAAGGCCCCGGCGGCGAGCCGAAGTTCCGCTCCCCCATCGCCACCTGGGCCACCAAGGAGGCGTCGCCCAGCGGCGCCACCGTCGCGGGCGACACCCTGTACGTCGCCGGGCTGGGCGGCCGGCGGCTGTGGCAGGTCCCGCTGGACGGCAAGGGCGGGACGTCGGGCCGTCCCACGGCGGTGCTGCAAGGCACCAACGGACGGCTGCGCACGGTCGCGTTCGGCCCGGACGGCTGGCTCTGGGTGACGACGAGCAACCGCGACGGCCGCGGCAGCCCCGGCGCGAGCGATGACCGCATCCTCCGCTTCCCGCAGGTCAAGCCCGCGGGCGGCTGAGACGTCGCCGAACCCGTCGCACTAGCCGCCGCCCCTCTGCCGGGTTCCTGAGGGAACGGCGGGCAGGTCTTCGAGCTGAGGTGTTCGGCCGACCGCAAGGTCGGCGGCTCTCACTCGGTGACCTGCCCGTCGTTTCCGTTCCGGACGAACGTCATGCGGGCCCGGAGGTCATGGCCGTGCCGGTCAGGCGGTCCAGAGCGTCCTCGGGATCGGCGGCCACCTGGATGCAGGTCCGCTCGGCGGGAGCGAGGAATCCCTCCTCGACGATGTGATCGAGGAACACCAGCAGGGGATCGAAGAAGCCGTTGTGGTTGGCCAGGACCAGCGGCTTGCGGTGGAGCCCGAGCTGGTTCCAGGTCGCGACCTCCAGCAGTTCGTCCAGCGTGCCGAAGCCGCCGGGCAGGACGGCGAAGCCGGAGGAGAGCCGGTACATGAGGGCTTTGCGGGCGTGCATGGAGCGCACGATGAAGATCCTGCCGCGGACGTTGGTGCCGCGTTCCCGCTCGTGCAGGTGGTGCGGAATCACCCCGGTGATCGCGGCGCCGCCCGCGTCGGCGGCCGCGGCGAGCGCACCCATGATGCCGACACCGCCGGCGCCGTACACGAGCCCGGCCCCGCGACGGGCGAGGACCGCGCCGAAGTCCGCGGCGAAGTCGGTGTACCGCGAGTCCACCCCCGGGCGGGCACCACAGAACACGCCGATCCGATTGTGCTGGTAGCCGCCTTCCAGCATCATCCCTCCGTCCATCGATCCGGTCGGAGCCGAGCACTTCCCCTGTGCGGCGTCAGCCCTCGCACATGATCGTCTGCATCAGGAAAATTCGTGGCCGACCCTCAACTATTCGCCGGACGTCGGCCCATGGATGAGATCGCCGCGAAATCGGTGGCCGGGAGAGCGCGAGACGGGCATCCGCGCGCCGTTACCGGTTGGAATTCACAGAGCGGCCCGCGGCCGGCGGGTTAGTGTCGCGGTGACGAGGGGGCCGCGGGGCCACGGGGGCCGCGCGACCTCGGGCGGTCCCTCAAGGCGGAGGACGATGAGGATGAGCGCTGACCTGGACCCGCGGGTCCGGCCATACATCACCGCGGCAGTGCACACCTACGGCGCCGCGGCACTGGACCGGGGGCAGGACGAGGCGGCGGATCCGGCGGCCGGGGTCGGGCGGCGGCTGCTCCAGCAGATCTTCGGCGTCCGGCGGGAGAAGGACGCGCCGGAGGCGCTGGTCGAACTCGCGGAGAGCCCCGATGACGGAGATCTCCAGGCGGTCCTACGGGTACAGATCCGCAAGGCGCTGGCCGCCGACACCGAACTCGCCGCGCGGATCCGCGCCATTCTCGACGAGGCGCCCGCGGGCGGAGCGGCGCCGGGCGGAATGAGCGTGACCGCGAGCGGGGAACGGTCGATCGCGGCGCACACGATCTCCGGTGTCGCCTCCACGGGAGACGGCGCGGAGATCACCCGATGATCGGGAAATGCTCGTGACGAGGGGTCAACCGGTATCGGCCATCCCGCGACGACCCGGCCCGGCGGCCGACGTGGCGATAGACTTATCGGTCATACCAGCGCGGGGTCCGCTCACCCTTTGACGGCACAGTTCTTCTGTCTCGAGCCCGCCCCTGCACATCGGCGCTCGGGATCATCCGGATGACGGGGACGTGGTGTTTGGCGATGAACGGTCCGACCGCGTCGGGTGATCGCTCGGTCGCCGCACGCGAGATCAGCGGCACGGTACTGACCGGGAACATCAAGAACTACTACAACCTCGGCGGCCGGCTGCCGGACGTGCGCGCCGTCCGTCCGCCCAGGGTGTGGAACGTGCGGCAGCGCCCCTCGCACGTCTTCGTCGGACGGGAAAGCGAGCTGGACAGGCTCGACCAGGTGCTGGACGCGGGCGGCGGGGTCGTCGGGCAGCGCGCGGCCAAGGTCGTCGGGCAAAGCGCAGCCGAGGTCGTCGGGCAGAGCGTCGCCGGGCTCGGCGGCGTCGGGAAGACCGAGCTGGCGCTGCACTACGCGCACCGCAAGCGCGACCGCTACTCCTCGGTCTGGTGGATCACCGCCGACACCGAGCAGAACATCGCCAAGGGGCTCGTCGACATCGCGGGCCGGCTCAACCCGCTGCTGAAGATCACCGATCCGGAGTTCGCGGCGCAGTGGGCGATGAACTGGCTGCTGGCGCATGGCGGCTGGCTGCTCGTCCTGGACAACGTCGAGGATCCGGACGCCATCGGCGAGTTCCTCAGTACCGACCACGACGGCCGTGTCCTGGTGACGACCCGGCGCGACATCGACTGGCGGAAGCGGGGGCTGACCCCGGTCAAGCTGGGAATGCTCGACCCGGAGCGGGCCGCCGACATGCTCCTCGAACGCACCGAGCAGGACGACCGGGACGCCGCGCGCCGGGTCGCGGACGTGCTCGGGCGGCTGCCGCTGGCGCTGGAGCAGGCGGCGGCCTACATCAACCGCAACCACGAGACCATCGCCGACTACGAGGCCAGGCTCGTCGACCGGTTCGGCCGGATCCTGTCCGAGGTCGCCCCGGACGAGGTCCAGGAACGCGCCATCACCCGCGTATGGAACATCACCCTGGAGGCGTTGCTCGCGGCCGATCCCGGCGCGGTGGACCTCTTGCGCGTGCTGGCGTGGCTGGGGCCGGACGATGTGCCGCGCGATCTGGTCGAGACCTACGCGTCCGGGGACGAGGTCACCGCGAACCGGATGCTGGCGCTGCTCCAGTCGTACAGCATGATCACGCTCACCCGGGACACGGTGAGCGTCCACCGGCTCGTGCAGGCGGTGCTGCGGATGACCGACACCGAGACGACGTCGTCGGGGCTGAGTACCTTCGCGGCGGCGGCGGTCGACCTGCTCGACGCGGCGGCGCCGTCCGACCCGTCGTCGAACATGGCCGACTGGCCCCGCTGGTGGGCCCTGCTGCCGCACGTCCACGCGCTGGCCGACAACATCGGCGACGACAACACCGACGCGGCGTTCAGCCGGCTGCTGAACCAGGCAGGGCTCTTCAGTTCCGCGCAGGGCCAGCACGACGTCACCTTGAGGTTCGCCAAGCTGGCGCTCACCGTCGGCGAACGGTTCATGGAGCCGGACGATCTGGGCTTGGCCACCCTGTTCGGCAATCTTGGTGCCGCGTACTCGGCGATGGGCCGCCCGCGGGACGCCGTCGAGCTGGAGCAGCGGGCACTCGCGATCATCGAGCGGACGGCCGGGCCCGAGGACGTGCGCCTGGTGACAGCGCTCGGCAACCTCGCGACCACCTACAGCTCGCTCGGCAGGATCACCGAGTCCGTCCCGCTACAGACCCGCGCGTTGAAGATCGCCGAAGCCGCGATGGGCCCCGAGCACGAATTCGTGGCCCTGCCACTGGCGAACCTCGCCGCCTTCTTCAGCGACCTCGGGCAGACGCACGAGTCCGCGCCGCTCCAGGAGCGGGCCTTGGCGATCACCGAGACGGTGCACGGCACCGAGCACATCGCGGTGGCCTACCGGGCGGCCGACCTGGCGGCGAGCTACCGCGAGCTCGGACGCGTCGCCGACGGGCTGGCCCTGAACCGGCGTGCCCTCGCGATCAGCGAGAAGGCGCTGCGGTCCGATCATCCGGACATCGCCCGCTTCCTCGGCGGCCTCGCGGGCAGCCACAGCGATCTCGACGAGCTCGACGAGGCGTTGAAGCTGGAGCTCCGGGCGCTGGCGATCACCGAGGAGGCTTTCGACGAGGACCATCCGGAGGTGGCGACCGCGCTGGGGAACCTCGCCTCGACCCATCGTGACCTCGGCCGTCCGGGGGATGCGCTGCCGCTGGAGGAGCGGGCGCTGCGGATCGTCGAGGCCGCGCACCGCCCCGACCATCCGGACGTGTCGTTCAGGCTGGGCGCGCTCGCGACGACCTACCGGCACCTGGACCTCCCGGAGAAGGCGCTGCAGCTGGACCGGCGGGCGCTGCTCATCATCGAGCGGGCCTATCCATGGGACCACCGGGATGTGGCGAACCGGCTCGTCGGGCTGGCGAGCAGCCTGATGTCGCTGGAGCAGTACGAGGAGGCGGCGTCGAAGCTGAAGCGGGCGATCAGCATCGCCGAGCTGACCTACGGCCCGGACCACCTCACCATCGCGATGTGGCTCGGGAACCTCGCGACGGCGTACGAGAACCTCGACCGGGTCGAGGAGGCGATGGAGCTGGAGCGCCGGGCGCTGCTGATCACCCAGCTGTCGCACCACCCGAACCATCCCGACGTGGCGCTGCGGCTGGTGAACCTGGCATGGGCGTACCGGCGGCTGGACCGCCCGGCCGCGGCGCTGCCGCTGTTGCGGCGCGCGCTCACCATCGTGGACCTCGAACACGGGCCGCGGTCGGTGGAGCTGCTGCCGAAGCTGGAGTCGCTCGCCTCGACCTACGGGGAGGCGGGTGAGCACGGTAAGGCGCTGCCGCTGCAGGAACGGGCGCTGTCGATCGCCGAGGCGTCCTATGGCCCCTCCGATCCGCGGGTGGCGGACTGGCTCGGCAGGCTGGGCACCACGTACTTCAGGCTGGCGCGGTTCGAGGAGGCGGTGGCGCCGGAGAGGCGCGCGCTGGCACTCGTGGACGCCGAGGGGCCCGGCCACCCCGACCTGCTGCTGCGGCTGGAGAACCTCGCCACCACCTACCGCGAACTCCGACGCCACGAGGACGCCGTGCCGCTGGAGGTGCGGGCGCTGGCCCACGTGGAGGCGGAGGGGCTCGACCGGCCCGAGGTCCTGCTGCGGCTGGAGAACCTGGCCACCACCTACCGCGAACTCGGACGCCACGAGGACGCGGTACCGCTGCGACAGCGGGCGCTCGCCGTCGCCGAGAGCGAGTTCGGCCGCGGCGACATCCGCGTCGCCGACCGGCTCGGCGCGCTCGCGACCACCTACTTCCGCCTCGGCCGGTACGAGGACGCGGCGCCGCTGGAAAGGCGCGCGCTGGCACTCGTGGACGCCGAAGGCCCCGGCCACCCCGACCTCCTGCTACGGCTGGAGAACCTCGCCACCACCTACCGCGAACTCGGGCGCTACCAGGACGCCGTGCCGCTGTTGCAACGGGCGCTCGCCGCCGCCGAGGCCATCCACGGGGACTCCGGCATCGCCCTGGTGTCGCTGCTGGAACAGCTCGGCGGAACCTACCGGCAGACCGAGCAGTACGACCTGGCGATCCCGCAGTGGCAGCGGGCACTGGAGATCACCGAGGCCGAGTACGGGCCCGAGCACCTCGACGTCGCCGGGCAACTCGGCGCGCTCGGCAACAACCACTTCTCAGCGGAGCAGTACGCGGCCGCCGTACCGCTGGAACGCCGCTGCCTGGAACTCACCGAGAAGCTACTCGGCCCCGATCACCCCGACGTCATCCTGCGCCTGCAGAATCTCGCGGCGAGCCACTACGCCCTGGAGGAGTACGAAGAGGCGCTGCCGCTGCGGGTGCGGGCGCTCAAGCTCATCGAAGCCGAGCCCGAGCCCGATGACATGCGGGTGGCCGAGGCGCTGGGCTACATCGGCAACCTGTACTACCAGCTCGACCGGCCGCAGGACTCGATCCCGCCGGAGACCCGCGCGCTGTCCCTGGCCGAGCGAACGTACGGCCCCCGGGCCAGCGAACTGCTGCCGTGGCTGCGGGATCTGGCCGCCAGCCACCGCCTGCACGGCCAGCACGAACAAGCGCGCGCGCTCACCGCACGCGCGCTGCGGATCGCCGAGGACCGGCTCCCGCCCGACGACCCGATCTTGGAGGTTCTGCGCACCGAGCTGTGAACGACGCCGTAGACCAAAACAGGTCAGGCATCGCGCCTATGAACGGCACTTATCCCGACTAAAATAGGGGCCGGGAAGCCCGAGTCGATACAGCCTGAATTTCGGCTGCCTTCTCACGGCATGCCGCGCGACGCCGTACCCGCCACCCGACCCGCCGCCGAACTCCGCCGGGTCTAGAGGAACATCGGAGGAATACATGGTCGCCGCGCCTCCTGCCGGTACCTTCTCTCATGTCGCGACCTTGGGAAAACACGGCGGCGAGGCGGCCCGGAAGCTGGCGACGCTGTGGGACGAACTGATACTCCTCGGCGCGCCCGATGACGCCGAGCGTCTTTCGATCGCCGACGACGCCGCGCGGCGCCGCGATTTCGCACTGCTCGATCGATTCGTGGCGCTCGGTGTGACGTTTTACAAGCTTACGGAGATTCAGCACGCCCGGGTGCGGCGAATCGTCGGCTGGCGGAATGCCACCGCACTGCTCCCTTTGATGATCACATGGATCGCGCTGGCCATCGCCAGTTGGGACTACCACCGGACGGTCAGCGCGCATCCCGATCTGACGACGCAGCCATTCCTCGTGCTATGGCAGCGCCGATTCGACGGCAGCCCTCTCCCCACGTTCGCCGAAACGGCACTGCTCTCCTTTTTCCTCCTGCTCATCGTGCTCTCCCTCACGATCTGGGCCCATCGTCTGGAGAGCAGTGCGGACGGGGCGCTCGCCAGGGTCAACACGCTCGCAGACGACGCGCTGTACTCCCTCGGCCTCGCCGTCGAGAGCAGCAACGTCAAGGCGCCCGACAACGCCAAGGAATGGGCCGAGGCGGCGCAACGCGTCCTGACGGAGACGCAGGAGATGATCAGACTCGCGGTGCGCGAGACGGAGCAGCTGGCCAAGGAGAACACCGCCATCTCCAGATCCGCGACCGAGCGGCTTGAAGAGTTGCAGGTCCACGCCAAGAAGCTGCTGGAAGGGGTCAGCAAGGAGACCGGAGAGGTGCTGTCCGCCCTCCAGATGCAGGGTGAGCAGACCACCACGCGGGTGGGCGCGGAGGCGACGGCCGTCCTGCAGCAAGCGGGCGAGGCCAATCGGCAGCTCATCGACCAGCAGATGGTGCCGCTGTTCACGGGCTTCAAGGAGGCGCTGGCGGACTACCGCGGGGACCAGGAGGTGTACCGGGCCAGCGCCGCCGCCCTGTCCGGCGGTGTCACGGACCTCACCAGCGCCGCCGCCGGGCTGGCCGGCGGCGTCGGCGGCTACACCAAGACCGCCGAGTCGATCGACGAGCGGCTGAAGGTGATCGGCACCTCGCAGACCGATCTCGTCGGGAAGATCGCCGAGCACTCGGAGGGCCTCACCACCGCGACCGCGCAGCTGCGCGGCGTCGCCGAGCTGATGACCGGCGACATGAAGGGCGATATGGAGGCGCTCACCAGGAACGTCGCGGACGCCGGGGCGAGCCTGGTCGTCATCCAACGCGATCTCGCCGCGACCGGTACGTCCCTCACCGCGGTCACCCACACCATGCAGGCCACCGCGAGCGACCTCGCGAGCGCCGCCGCATCGGTGGCCAGAGCGGCCACCGAGGTCCGCAGGGCCGTCGGCGTCGCCGGTCCGCGCGGGGGCCGCATCAGGCGCCTGTTCGGGAGGCCGTGACGTGAACCGCCGCAGGACCGCGCCGAGCAAGGACCCGGGCAACCTCGTGTTCGGCACCATCGGGTGGCTGTTCGCCGACCTCATGCTCGCGCTGGCGATGGCGTTCCTGGTGGCGACGACGGTCGGGCAGGCCGCGCCCGCCAAAGCGAAACCCTCCCCCGGACCCACGCCGTCACCGTCACCGTCGTCCACGTTCCAGAAGGGGCTCGAAAGCCAGCCGATCAGCATGACCGTCGAGGTGGACTGGCAGGGACTCCTGTCCGGCGACGCGTCCGCCAAGGCCGCGCTCCAGAAGAAGGTGCGGGCGAAGACGTCCCTGAACGGCCGTCAGGCGGGCCTGGTGCTGTCGTTCGGCGGCGGCCTGGAGCAGGGCACGGAGATCGCCAAGAAGGCGGACTCGGCCCTCCAGGAACTCGGCGAGCAAGGCTACGTGTTCCACGGGACGGTGTACCGGCCCTACATCAGCTTCGGGGCATCTCCGGGCACGCTGACCCTGGACATCTACCTGCTCAGGCAGTGATCGGGCGCGGCACGAACTCCACCGCGGACGCCGCACCGGGCGAGGCCGTGAACAGGCGGTACTCCACGTTCTGCGCGCCGGCCCTCGGCAGCGGTACCGCGTGCTGACCGTTCACGCGCACCGGGCCGACGGTCGCGACCACGTCCCCGTCCTCGCGGGTGAACAGCGCCCCACCGGACCGGCCGCGCAGCACCATCGCCGGCAGGTCGACCGGCGCCGCGGACGTCAGCACGAGGCTCGGCCGGCGCCCGCCCGAGCCGCGGACGTGGTACTCGACGCGGACTCCCGGACGCGTGAACTCCCTGCGCACACCGCCGGTCACGAAGTCCAGGCCGTCCTTCTGGACGACCAGCGCGACGATCACGTTCACGCGCGTCGCACCGGGCTGGACGGGCAGGGCGCAGCCGCCCGTGGCCTCCCCCGCGCTCCTGGACACGGTCAGCGGCCGGTCCACGGCCGTCACGTCCAGCAGCTCGCCGGCCGACCCGTGGCCCACGAGCGCCCGGGTGCTGCCCTCCGGCCACCACCAGCCGAGCGCGAGCGTCCGGCCCGCGAACTCGCCCCGCAGATCCACGACCTCCTCCCGGATCGCGTAGCGGCGTGGCCGGCCGACGTAGGCCATGCCGTCCAGGACGAGGACCGGCACGTACGAGAGGAACTCGCTCCTGCGGTCGATGATCGGATCGGACAGCGGGGGCTCGCCGGACAGGACGAACCCGTCGAGCTTCAGCCGTCCCAGCGGGCCCTGGTCGCCCTCGCGCAGCGACCCGGCCCCGTCCTGGCGGACGATCCGCACCTCGCCCCGCTCCGGAAGCGGGAACCGGATGTCCGTCTTATGCGCATAGAGGCCGTATCGCGCGCTCGACCCGGTGAGGAGCAACGGGCCGGGCGGGGCCGGGCGCCGCGTCGGGGTCACCTGCTCGGAGCGGCCGGCGGACCACACCATCCCGCCGTCCGGTCGGAGGTACCCCGCGCGGACCGTGTACTCGTACCGGACGCCGTTGCGGACGCCGGTGTCGACCAGCCGCGACGGCTCGGTCGGCGTCAGCACGACCGCCGGGTCCGTCGCGCCCAGCTCCCGCCTCGACACCTCGACCCGTGCCGCGCGCGCCGGCGGCTCCCAGGTGAGCGTCACCCGGCCGTCCCCCGCCTCGCCGCGCAGCTCCGCATCGAGCGCGGCCAGGACCGTGGCGGCGACCCCGGGCGCCGAGCGGGCGCCGAACCGCGTGGCGAACACCGCGTAGGTGAGCGGCTGCCCGGCGACCTCGGCCGCGGACCGGTCGCGCAGCGGCGGTTCGGCCGGATCCGCGACGCGCTGTTGACCCGGAACGTCCTCCATGGACTCCGGCGCGTCCGGGCCGATCCGCCGGACCACGACATAGGAGATGTCGGTGTCGGGTGACCTCTCCCAGGTGACCTGGACCCCGGCGGCCGGGTCGGCGACGGTGGCACGGACACCGGCGGGCGGGTCCGGCGGGATCCGCGCGAGCTCCACCCGGGCGGGTTCGAGGTCGGCGCACAGTGTCAGCGCCTCCCGGTACAGCTCGATGCTGCGGGTTCTGGAGATCTCGGGCCGGCGCGCCAGCTCGCACAGCTCCCTCGCCTCCATGATCCTTCGTTCGGCCCGTTCGAGCAGCTCCCGGCGGCGCGGGAGGCCGTCCGGCGCGGTGCGCAGCGCACTCGCCGCCGCGATGTACCGCTGGGCGCTCATCAGGGGCTCGATCGCCGCCCGGGCCCGTTCGATCTCCTGGACCGCGACGGTCCAGCGGGCCCGGACCTTCCGGAGCTTGACCGAGACCGGATCGGTGGAAGCGGCGGGGAGCCGCCAGATGCGCTCGGCCCGATCCAGGTAGGTCTCCGCCTGCGCCAGCCGGTGCGCGTCGAGGGCCTCGGTCGCCTGGACGGCGAGGTCGTCGACGGCGTCCCGCTGGCCGATGGGGAAGCCGCACCGGCAGCCGCCGCCGTAACGGGGCTCGACCGCACCGCACCGCGGGCACGGCTCGCGCAGCGGGAAGGCGCAGATGGCGCATGTCTCGTCGGACGGGCCGTTGAGGCCGGCGCACCGGGGGCACTGCACCAGGCTGCGGACCCGGTCCTCGTCCTCGGGCGCGGGCAGTTCGACGGCCCAGCCGTGCTTGGCGAGCCGCTCCCGCAGGTACAGCAGCGCGAGCGTGAGATCGTTCACGCCGCGGGTGCGCGCCTCCTCCAGGAACGCCTCGACCTGGCCGCGGCTCACCGAGCGCGCGCTGCCGAGCACGTCGAAGAACCACTCCACCAGCTCCTGGAGCTTCGTCAGGCGCATCGACGCGTCGAGCCGGTCACGCTGCTCGTCGGACTGGAAGAGGCTCGCCCTGGCCAGGCCGCTCAGCCGCTCCAGCGCCTTGATCGTCGGGTCCTGCTTGTTCTTGCGGTTGTGCTGCTTCAGGTAGAGCGCGTCCGCGGCGGCGAGCAGCACCTCCCGCGGGCTCTGCTCGTTGACCGCGGCGTCCACGCTCTTGAGCACGTCGTAGATCGACAACTCCTGCGCGCTCCTGAGCAGCTCGCGCAGCTGCGCCTCGGTCCGGTCGTCGAGCCGGGGCCCGACCGGGTCGTCCTGGACGGAGCGGACCGGAACCCCGTCGAGCTGCTTGCGCAGGGACTCGTCGGCGGCCAGGACGTCCGCGAAGCTCTGGCGGAGCGCGGCCACCTCCGATTCCAGGAGGAAGCCGCGCTTGGCCATCAGCGCCAGCCGGGCCATGAAGTCCTTGCGCCGGGCGGTGCGGGAGGCCCTCTCCTGCGCCCGCGCCCGATCGCGCTCGGCCTTGCGCGCCTCCGCGTCGCCCATGACCTGGCGGATGAGCTTGACGTGACTCATGTGGCGCTTCGCCTCGGCCGTCGCGGGGAGCGACTGGAGGCCCATCGACTGCTGGGTCCACCGCTTCAGCGCCTCCGACAGGGCGCGCTGGTAGGCCATCTCGTCCCACGGGCCGTGCGGGTCGAGTTCCAGCAGCAGGAAGAAGTTCGGCCGATCCTTGTCCCCGCCCCCGGTCATCGCCCGCTGCCGGTCTCGGTGATCTCCCGTGCGATCGTCCCGAAGACCGTGCTGAGCTCACCGAGCTGGGTGAACATCGCCTGCTCGCTGGACGAGGCGATCCCCTTCAGAAACTCATGATCGGCGCCGCCGAACCCGACCGCGATGATCTCGATCCCCTGCTTGTGGCAGCGCCGGGCGCGCTTGGTGGCATGGGGCTGTTCCTCCCATACGCCGTCCGCGAGGACGACGCTGAACCGGCGGTGCCTGGTGCGGCCGAGCAGTTCCGCGATGGTGTCGAAGGGGTGGGTGGCGTTGCCGTAGCCCGTGGTGCCGACCTGGAGCTTCTTAATGGCGCGGGAGACGTCGGCGCCGTTGTTGGTCGCCCGCAAGGTGACGTCCACGGAGTCGGAGAAGCCGATGAGCCCGACCGCCGTCGTGGTCAGGTCGAGCTGGCTGACGAACGCCTTGGCGGCCCGCTGCGCCTCCGCCAGCGGCCGGCCCGCCATGCTGCCGGACAGGTCGAACGCCAGGTAGACCGTCATCGGCTCGCGGGAGGCGGTGCGGGGCGGGGGTTCCAGGAACCGGTCCGGGACGTCGAGGGGCAGATCGTGCACCGTCACCTCCAGCGCGGTGCCCGTCTCCCGCTCCTTCGCGGTCACCCCGACCAGGGCGTTGTCGTCGTAGGCGTAGGAGACATCGACGACGACCCTGCGCCCGCCGCCCGAGGTGGGGAAGCCGGTGACGACGTAGCGGCCGAGGTAGGCGCAGTCCTGGACGTCCTCCGTCTCGCCCTGGGTGAGGAAGACCTCCATCTCGTCTCCCCCGTCCCCCTTGAGCCCGAACTGGTACGGCCGGGTCGCGACCGAGGGAATGCGCTGGTTGCGGGGGAGCAGGACGCTGTTGAGGTAGCGGTCACCCTCGGCGCTCTCGGCGATCATGCCGAGGCTGTGCGCCACGACGTTGCTGATCCGGCGCGGCCCGCCGAGCCGCAGGATGGGCGCGCCGGCGGTCTGCTCCCCCGCCGCGCCGGGGAGCCGCGGCCGGGTGGCCGCCTCCTCCTCCAGCAGGATCGCCGCCTGCGCGGCGGCGCCGAGCGCGACGGCGTGGTCGGGGTGGATGCCGCCCATCGGCGGTTTGCCCGACACCCGCTCGATCCACTGCCGGACCATCGGCATCCGGGTGGAGCCCCCGACCAGGAGCACGCCCTCGATGTCCGGCCAGTCGAGCCCGGTCTCCCGCAGGAGCTTGGCGGTGAGCTGCCCGGTCTGCTCCAGCAGGTCACGGGTGGCGGCCTCGAACCCTTCGCGGGTGATCTCGGCGCGGACCGTCCGTCCCCCGGAGGTGATGCGGATCTCCGCGGAACGCCGCGCGGACAGCGCCTGCTTGAGCCGCTCCACCTCGACCAGCAGTGCGCCGGGGTTGGCGCCCAGCGCCTCGGCGTCGTCCGGCGGCAGGTCGCGCAGCAGTTCCCCGGCGAGCCGGTCGTCGAAGTCCCGGCCGCCGAGTTCGTGGTCGCCCTCGGCGGCCACGACGGTGATCTCCCTCTCGCCGATCTCGACGAGGGAGATGTCGAAGGTGCCGCCACCGAGGTCGTACACCAGGGCGCGGCGGGTGCCCGCCGCCGGGCGCAGCCCGTAGGCGAGCGCCGCGGCGGTCGGCTCGCTGATCAGCCGTAGTACCTCCAGCCCGGCGAGCCGGCCGGCCTCCAGCGTGGCGGCGCGCTCGGGGTGGGTGAAGTACTCCGGCACCGTCACGACGGCCCGCGTCACCGGACGGTCGAGAGCCGCCTCCGCCTGGGCCTTCAGATGGCCGAGCACCAGCGCCGAGAGCTCCGGCGGGGTCCAGTCCCGGTCGCCGAGCGGCAGCCGGAAGGCGGTGTTACCCATCCAGCGCTTGAACAGGTGCGCGACCTCGGCGGCGCCGTCCGCCTGGCCCTGCTTGGCCTCGCCGCCGACCACCGGGCGGCCGCCCGCGTCGAGACCGACCACCGAGGCGGTGAGCGGGTCACCGAGCGCGTTCGGGATGATCTCCGGGTCGCCGTCACCGTTGACCCAGGCGACCGCCGAGTACGTGGTCCCGAGATCGATGCCGACCGCTACGTCCACCTGCCGTCCTCCCACCGGGCCGGTCACCCGATGACGCGGATGCCGCGCCCGTACTCGATCGCCTTCTCGACCTCTTCGGCGGACAGGACCCGGTCGGTCTCGACGCTCGCCCGCACGACGTTGCCGCCCTCGGCCTTGTCCTGGCCGGTGATGTGCAGGCGCCCCTGGCCGTCGAGCCGGAAGGTGACGTCGATCGGCGAGTTCGCGGGCAGCCCGGCCTGCATCTCCAGCACGGCGCTGGTCACCTCCTCGCCGGTGTCGAGATCTCGGACGATCTTCTCCTCGGAGGTGTTCTCGAAGATCTTCAGCTCGATCAGCGGCGCTCCGCCGTCCTTGGTGCCGAAGGTCATCGTGCATTCGGCGGGCAGGGCCTGCTGGGCCAGCACCAGGTTCGCGATGACCTGGGTGTCGTCGTGGAGGTAGGCCAGCACGCCGAAGCTGTGGCTGGAGACGTTCGTCACCGCCATGTTGCCGATCTTCTTGACGGTGCCGAGCCGCAAGCCCATCGTGTCGGCGACGACCTCCTCGGCCTCCGCCCGCACGACGTCCGGGGTCGTCTCGACGTCGACGTCCTCGGGCCGGGTATCGGTCCGCTTGGCGATCTCGTGCCGGATGCGCTCGTTGATCGCCAGCTTCTGGCCGTAGATCGCGGCGCCCTTGGCGACCGCGAAATCGGGCTCGAAGCTCTCGATCTCGATCGCGAACTCCTTCTGGAGCCGGGCCGTGACCTGCGGCATCTTGGTGGAACCGCCGACCAGCAGGAGCCGGTCGATGGTGGGGTGGCCGAGCTTCTTGGCGGTCTCGATCACCGCCTTGGTGAAGGTGATGGTGTTCTCCAGCAGCGGGGCGGTCAGCTCCTCGAACTTCTCGCGGGTCAGGGACACCGCGACCTGCTTGCCCTCGTGCACCACCGGGATCCTGGCCTGCGGTATCGCGGTGAGCGTGCGCTTGCTGCTCTCGGCCCGCAGCCACAGGTCCTGGACGGTGTCGGGCGAGGCCAGGACCTCGCTCCCGGCGCCCGGATGCTCGGCCTGCCACTGCGCCGCGCAGTACTTGACGATCTCCTCGTCCCAGTCCCGGCCGCCGAGCTGGTCGTTGCCGCCGGTGGCGATGACCCGGATGGCGCCGTCCTTGATCTCGATCACGGTGATGTCGAAGGTGCCGCCGCCGAGATCGTAGACCAGCAGGGTCTGGTCGCCCTTGTCCTGCATCCCGTAGGTGATGGCGGCGGCGGTGGGCTCGTTGATGATCTCCAGGACGTCCAGGCCGGCGATCCGGCCGGCGGTGGCGGTGGCCTCCCGCTGCGGGACGTCGAAATAGGCCGGGCAGGTGATGACCACCTTCTGCGGCCGGACACCGTCGTGCTGCTCGGCGTCCTCGACGGCCTTGCGGAGAATGTAGGAGGAGATCTCCTCCGGGGAGACCTCCCGGCCGAAGAACTCCCGCCGCCAGTTCGGCTTGCCGATCTCGCGCTTGATCATTTCGATCACCCGGCCGGCTTCGAGAACGGCGGCGTTCTTGGCCTCCCGTCCGACGACCCGGGTCTCGGCGTCCTCGAACAGGACGACGGAGGGGGTGGTGAGCTCGCCCTCGATATTCGGCGTGACGGCGGGGCGTCCGCTGGCGTCGTCGACATGGGCGATGCAGGTGTAGGTCGTTCCCAGGTCGATGCCGTAGACACGGTTGTCGCTCAACTGGGACCCCTTATTCTCTGTGGTCGGCGAATTCGGTGTTCTCGGTACCCGCGCCGTCCGTAACGCGTGCCGCGTCAGTGGCGTTGGTCATGCCTATGGCGCCCGGTTCATCCGTTGCCTGGGTGGCGTCGGTCGCGGCGGCGTCGGTCGCGGCGGTCGCGTCCGTGGCCGGCTCCGGCGCGCCGCCGTTCCGCGCGGGCGCCCCGGCGGCCTGCCGGTAGACGCTCACCCATTCGGGGCGAAGGACCTTCCCGTCCCGGGAGAAGCCGGCTCGGAGACGGCGGGCGATCGTGCGCCCCAGGGACGGATCGGGAGTGTCGACCGTGCTCAGGACCCGCTGGCGGGCACGGTCCAGGGCGTCACCTTCGACGGTGAACCGCTCGACACCGTTGCGCAGGAGGATCTGCTCGACGGAGCCCCGGAAGAACTCCAGGCTGCTCGCCGTGGCGGGCGGGGTGTCGGCGGAGTCGATGATCTGGGTGAGGTCGTCGTAGAGCGAGACGAGATCGAGCAGCACCGGCCGCAGCAGGGTCTGGTGGAACTCCTGGCGGTACTGGGCCAGTTCGTCGCTCATCGACTGGACGAGACCCTCGCGGACCTCGTCGTAACGGATCTTGGAGTCGAATGACTTCCGGAGCCCGCGCAGCTCCTCCAGAATCGACTCGATGGGTGGGGTCGCGCCGCCGTCTAACGGGAAATCGGTGTTATCCCGCTCTGGAACACCATCGGTCATCTATCCACCTTGCGGTATCCGAGTAACGCGTCACATTATCGGTCCGGGCGGTGACCCTGGTCTTGGTCTTGGCGCGATTGGCCACAAGCGGCTTGGCCGGCCTATCGGCCAAGCCGCCTGTTTCTGATCATGACAACGGGACAGGCCGCGAAGTCCAGGCACTATGTCCCAATATCTGTGTTTTGCCACAAATGGAACGGTCAGCGGGAGTGAACGGCACGCCCCCCGACAAGGGTGAGGGTCGGGGTCAGGGTCTGGAGCCGGTCGGCGTCGACGGTCATGACGTCGCCGTCCAGGACGACCAGGTCCGCCAGGTGGCCGGGGACGATCGATCCCTTCTGGTGGTCGGCGTGCTCGAAGTGGGCCGCGTCCGTCGTCCACAGGCGCAGGGCCTGCTCGCGGGTCAGGCGCAGGTCCTCGGGGACCTCCGCGTACGGACCGGGGGCGCTGCCGGTGAAGGTGGCGACGCCGCGGCGCCAGTCCGGGAAGCAGACCGGCGCGTCCGAGCTGTCGGCCACATGCACCCCGGCGGCCAGCAGCGCGCCGGCCGGGAAGGCCCGCGACCAGCGGTCGGCGCCGATGGAGCGGGTCATGGACGCGCCGCTGTGGGACTTCATCAGCGAGCTGGTGATCACGCCGATGCCGTACTCCGCGAGCCGGTCGTAGGAGTCCTCGGCGAGCAGCGTCCCGTGGATGAGGGCGTGCCGCGCGTCCGGCCACGGGTCCGCCTTGAGCGCGCGGGCCAGGCCGTCGATCGCCGCGTCGGCCGCGCGGTCGCCGGTGACGTGCACCTGGACCTGGAGCCGGTTGCGGTGCGCCAGCTCGATCATGCGCATCAGCTCGTCGTAGCGGGCCTCGTCGTCGTCCCCGTGGGTGACCAGGTGGCCCGTCCCCCCTTCGGGGTAGGGCTGGTGCAGCCAAGCGGTGCACTGGGTGGGAACCCCGTCGGCGAACAGCTTGCAGCCGCCGACCCGCAGCCAGTCGTCGCCGAGCCCGGTCGACAGGCCCGCGTAGGAGAGCGCCTTCGCGAGGCCCTCGGACGTGCTGGTGGGCGACGGCCAGTCCCAGTGCAGCAGCGTGTTGACGCGCACGGTCATCCGGCCCTGCCGGTGCAGGGTGGTGTAGTCGCGCAGCAGCTCCGGCCAGACGATCGGGTCGGTGACGCTGGTGATGCCGAGGGAGTTGAGCGTGTGCATGGCGGAGACGATCGCGTCCAGGCGCTCCTCCTCCGAGTGCTCCGGGACGTACCGGGTCACCAGGTCCTTCGCGGCTTCCAGGAGGAGGCCGGTCGGCTCGCCGGAGGGATCGCGCACGATCTTGCCGCCCTGCGGGTCCTCGGTGTCGCGCGTGATCCCGGCCATGCGCAGCGCGACGGTGTTGACCAGGACCGAGTGCCGCGAGGCGTGGTGCAGGACGGCGGGACGATCCCCGGTGGCTGGGTCGAGGTGGGTGCAGTGTGGTGTCGGGTCGAACTCCGGGATGTTCGCCTCGCGCCAGCCCTCGCCGACCAGCCAGTCGCTGCCGCCCGGCCCGGCGCCCGCGCCCGCGAGCGCGAGGTGCAGCGTGGCGAGCGAGTCGATGCCGTTCAGGTCGACCGCGTAACCGGAGAGCCCGAACATCGCCAGGTGGAGATGGGCGTCGTTGATCCCCGGCAGCACCGTCCGGCCGGCCAGGTCGAGCACGGACGTCGACGGGCCCGCGAAGGAGCGGACGTGCCGGTCGTCGCCCACGGCGAGGATCCGGTCGCCCGCCACCGCGACGGCGGTCGCGGTCCGCGACTTCCCGTCCAGGGTGACGACGTTGCCGCCGTACAGGACAAGATCGGCCTGAGTCGTTGGCGGGGTCATTTACCAGCCCTCCTCTAGAACGGCGTCCAGCGCGGCGGCGAACTCGTCGGCGTGTGCGGGCGTGAACGTCAGCGGTGGCTTGAGCTTGAGAATGTTCCAGGCCGGACCGGTCGGATACACCAGGGCGCCCCGGTCCTTGAGCCGCTCGCAGATGATCAGCGTCTCGTCCGAGGCGGGCTCCTTGGTCTCCCGGTCCAGGACGAACTCGACGCCGCTGTAGAAGCCCTGGCCGCGGACGTCGCCGATCAGCTCGTGCCGGGGCGCCAGCGCGGCCAGCACGTCCCGCAGGTACTGGCCCGTCCGCAGGGCGTTGTCCTGGAGGTTCTCCTCCTCCACGATGTTCAGCAGTTCCAGCCCCACGGCGCAGGCGACCGGGTTGCCGCCGTAGGTGGAGAAGAACCGTCCGGCGGGGTCGAACGCCTGCGAGATCTCGCGCGTGGTGACCATCGCCGCCACCGGGAAGCCGTTGCCCATGGCCTTGCCCATGGTCACGAAGTCCGGGACGACGTCCTGCGTCTCAAAGCCCCAGAACGCCTCCCCGAGCCGGCCGAAGCCCACCTGGACCTCGTCGGCGATCGTCATCGCGCCGTGCCGGGCCGCCGTCTGGAAGATCGGCGCGAGGTAGCCGGGCGGCAGGACGACCTGCCCGCCGCCCGCCAGCAGCGCCTCGAACAGGAACGCGGCGGGCGGGCGGCCCGCGGCGGCGAGCTGGTCGAAGGTCTCCGTCACGTGCGCGGCGTAGTGCGCGCCGGCCTGGGGGTCGTCGTAGCCGTAGGCCCCCCGGTAGCGGTCCGGGTTGGGGGTGGGGTGGGTGGTGTCCGGCTTGCCGTAGTGGCGGTAGCGGGACGGGCTCACGTCCGAGACCACCGAGGTGTACCCGTGGTAGGCGTCGTCGATGATGACCACGTCCTCCCGCTTGGTGAGGTAGCGGGACATCCGCAGCGCCAGATCGTTGGCCTCGCTGCCGGAGTTGACGAAGTAGACGACGTCCAGGCCGTCCGGCAGCGTCGCGGTGAGGCGCTCGGCATACTCCGACAGGACGTCGTAGACGAACCGGGTGTTGGTGTTGAGCCTGCCAAGCTGGCGCGCGGCGGCCTCGACCAGGCGGGGGTGGCTGTGCCCGACCAGGGTCACGTTGTTGAGCGCGTCGAGGTAGGACCGCCCGTGCTCGTCGTAGAACCGGCAGTTGCGCGCCCGGACCATGGTGATCGGGCGGCTGAAGTAGGTGGGGTGGCTGTTCGGCAGGTGCTCGTGGCGCTTGCGCAGGGCCTGGTCGCCGGCGGGCGCCCAGGCGGTGACCGCGTCCTGCGCGCCGAGCAACGGCGTCGGGTCGGCGAACAGCGCCTGCCAGAGCTCGTGCTCGTCGCCCGGTGCCTCCTGCGGGACGGCCGTCCACGACGTTCCCGGCGCGCCCGGCGCGCCCATCAGCGGCACGGCCGTCATCTGGATCCGCACGCGCGGCGGGAGGCCGTCGCCGGTCTCGGCCGCGACCTCACCGAGCCGACCGCCGGCGGGCACGTCCTCGCCGGGGGCCAGCGTCGTGGACAGGCCGGTGTAGAGCGTGCGGAAGCACACGCCTTCGGCCGGCTCGTGGCGCAGGATCAGGCTCGTCCCGGCGACGCCGAGTCCCTCGACCTGTCCGGCCAGGGACGCGAGGACGGGCGCGTCCGACGCCGCGAAGACGTCGATCCCGAGGGTGACGTCCGCGCCGCGCCGCCGGGGGACGAGGAACCTGGGCTCGCCGTAGCGGCCCACAGGAGTCACTGGAACGTTCCGAGGTGGGTGGGGAGTAGCTGTTCCCCCACTGGAGTACGCCTCGTATCCGACGATCGCCGCGCGAGCGGCGGCGCGCAGCGCGTCCGGCTCGCGGGGGTCGGCGCCGTCGTAGCAGTCGCCGTCGATGCTCAGGTCGAGCTGGCCGAGGAGCCCGGCGACCGGCGGGGTGGCGAGCTCGGTGTGCCCGGCGAGCCAGGTGGCGGCCGCCGCGGTGGCGGCGTGCGCCGGCAGCCCGCACGCCTGCCGGACAGCGGCCGCGCCGATCTCGGCGGGGACACCGGCCAGCGTGCGGACGAGGTCGGCGGCGGCGGACGAACGGTGCCGCGGGTCGCCGTGGCTGCGCCCGGCCGCAAGCCGGGCGGTGGTCGCGGCGACCGCCGCCGACCGGACGGCGATCAGCGGGAACAGCAGGTCGATCTCGGCCTCGGTGAGCGGGCTCTGCGCGTGGTAGGCGGCGGTGAGCGCGGCGGCCACGGCCAGCGGGCGGTCGGCGCCGCGCATCGCGCTGGAGGCGAGTATCGCCAGGTCGGCGACCCGCGGCGCGAGCGCCGCGTCCCCGAAGTCGATCACGCCGGACACCCGGGTACGGGCACCGTCCCGCCGGACCAGCAGGTTGAAGGCGTTGAGGTCGTGGTGGACGACCGCCACCGGCAGCGTCCCGAGCCGCTCGTCGAGGATCGGGAGATAGCGCGCCTGGATCAGGCTCGCCGCGGCCCGCAGTTCCGGGTCCTGGACGTGCGGCAGCGACCCGGCCAGCGCCGTGCCCGCATGCGCGAACTCCCAGTAGTGGGCGGGCGGCGGCTCGGTCGCCGCCGCAGGCGCGAACGTCCCGGTCGCGGCGCCCAACCGGCCGGCGACCGCGCCGATGTCGGCGAGCAGCTCGGCCGACCTGCGCGGCACCTCGGCCAGCGGGCGGCCCGGCACGTAGGTCAGCAGCCGGACGAGCAGCCCGTCCACATCGTGCGACGGCGCCCCCGAGCGGTCCGGGATGACCTTCGGCACCGCGAATCCGAGGTCCTGCCCGGCGAGGTGCCCGAGCAGCGCCGTCTGGAACGCCGCCGCCCGCCGCTCCGCCGGTCCAGTGATCTTCAGGACGTACTCGGCGCCGGTGTCGTCCACGACGTGGGTGTTGCGGTCGGTCTCGCCCGCGAGGGGCCGGAGCGAGACCGGGTCGAGCCCGAAACCGTCGCGCAGGACGTCCCGCATGAAGGCGTCGGTCACCTCGGGTGGGCCGGCGGTGATGCGCTCGTAGCGCGCGTCGGTCACGGTGCCGTCGTCGATGTGCGGTGCCACGGACTGAACTCCATTCACGGTTGTCGGGCTCGGGTACTCGTCGTTCAGGCGCCCGCCGGAACGACCTCGGGGGCCGGGCCGCCGGGACGGTCGGGGACGATCGCCTGGTGGCGCGGGTCCCAGCTCACGGTGACGCGCTCCCCCGGCATCGCGGGCAGCGACGGCCCGACGGGATGCGCGGCGATGCCCTGGGTCCCGTCGTCGAACCGCAACCCCACCTGGTGCCGGTCACCGACATAGACGATCTCGGTGACCGTGGCGCCGATGTGGTTGTGCTCGGCGGCGACCCCGGAGGCGTCCGCGTGCAGCGCGAGGCGCTCGGGACGGACCACCGCGACTCCGCCGGCCCCGTCCAGGCCCGGGTCCAGGCGCGGCGCCCGCAGCGCGTGCGCGCCGCACCGCAGGATCCCGGCGGCCTTGTCGACCGTGCCGCGGAACGCGGTGGACTCCCCGAGGAACTGCGCGACGAACAGCGTCTCCGGCCGCTCGTACAGGTCGGCGGGCGTCCCGACCTGCTCGATGCCGCCCTCGTTGAACACCGCGATGCGGTCGGAGAGGGTGAGCGCCTCGTGCTGGTCGTGCGTCACGAAGATGAAGGTCATCCCCAGCTCGCGGTGCATCCGCGCGATCTCGCGCTGGAGCTGGTCGCGCAGCCGCTTGTCGAGCGCGCCGAGCGGCTCGTCCATCAGCAGGGCGCGCGGCTCGTACACCACGGCGCGGGCCAGCGCCACGCGCTGCTGCTGCCCGCCGGACAGCTGCCGGGGAAGCCGGTCGGCGTAGTCGCCGAGGTGCACCAGGTCCAGCGTCTCGGCGACCTTGGCGGCGATGTCGGCCTTGGGCATCTTGCGCTGCTGGAGCGGGAACGCGACGTTCTTCGCCACCGTGAGGTGCGGGAACAGGGCGTACTGCTGGAACACCACGCCGAGGTCGCGCTTGTGCGGCTTCAGCCGCGACACGTCCTGGCCGTCGATCTCGATCGATCCGCCCGACACCGACACGAACCCGGCGAGCATCGACAGGATCGTCGTCTTGCCCGAGCCGGACGGCCCGAGCAGCGTCATGAACTCGCCGTCGGCGATGTCGAGTGAGACGTTGTCCACCGCCGGGCGCGGCGTCCCGGCGTAGAGCTTCGACACACCCTTGATCCGGATGCCCCGCGGCCTGGCGGATGCGGCGTCGTTGCTGGTCGGGTTCATCATGTCCTCCGCTCGCGGCGAACGAACTGCGGGATGAGCAGGACGAGGGTGGTGGCGATCACCATCACGCTCGACGCCGCAGCGATGGTGGGGTCGATTTCCAAGGTGATGGAGTTGTACATCTGCACGGGCAGGGTCTGGATGTCGGGTGTCTGGAGGAACAGCGCGACGACGACCTCGTCCAGAGAGGTGACGAACGCGAAGGCGAAACCGGACAGCACGCCCGGCGCGACCTGCGGGACGGTGATCCGGAAGAACGTCGTCCACGCGGTGGCGCCGAGGGTCGCGGCGGCGATGTCCTGCGTCCGGTCGTAGCCGGCGAGGCTGGTCGACACCGCCGTCACGACGAACGGCAGCGCCAGCACGGTGTGCGCGAGCACGAACCCGATCGCGGTGCCGTTGAGCTGCCAGCGGATGAACACCCCGTAGATCGCGACCGCGACCACGATCCCGGGCATGATCATCGGGGCCATCATCAACTGCCGGACGGCGCCCCGCCCGCGGAACCGGGACCGGGTCAGGCCGAGCGCGACCGCGACGCCGAGAATGGTCGCGGTGACCGCGACCAGCAGCCCGATCTGCACCGAGGTGAGCAGCGCGTACATCCACTTCTCGGACCCGAAGAACGACTTGTACCAGCGCAGCGACCACGACTTCGGCGGGAACTCGAAGGTCGTCGCGCCGGAGAAGCTCATCGGGATCACCACCACGGTGGGGGCGATCAGCAGCAGCGCGGTCAGCGCGACGGCCGTCCGCAGCCCCCACCCGATGCCGCCCTCACGCTGGGCCTTCAGCGGGCTCGCCGGCTCGCCGATCTGCTCGCTCACCTGCTCACTCATGGGTCACCGCCCCTCCGAGGGCCTTGGCCGGTCCGCCGAACCGCGACACGATGAACAGCACCAGCAGCGTCACCCCGAGCAGGACCGTGCCGAGCGCGCCCGCGCCGCCGAAGTCCAGCAGCTTGCTGACCCGCTCGCCGATCACCTGCGAGATGAGCGAGTTCTGCGGCGAGCCGAGCAGCGCCGGGGTGATGTAGAAGCCGAGCGTCATGATGAACACCAGCGAGAAGCCGGAGAGCATGCCCGGCACCGACAGCGGGATGTACACCCGCGCGAACGCCCGCCAGCGCGGTGCGCCGAGGCTGCCCGCCGCGTCCAGCAGCCGGCGGTCGATCTGCTCCATGGCGCTGTACAGCGGCAGCACCATGAAGGGCAGCATGACCTGCACCATCGCGACCGTCACGCCCGCGACGGTGCCGAGCAGCACGACCCCGTCGAACCCGATCATGCCGAGGAACCTGTCGATCGGCCCGCCGCGCTGCTCCAGCATGTACCAGGCGAAGTTGCGGGCCATCAGCGACGTCCAGAACGGCAGCAGGACGATCACCGTCAGCACGCCCCGGGTCCGCGGCTTCACCCGCGTCATCGCGTAGGCGTACGGGTAGGCGATCACCATCGTGACCGAGGCCACGATCAGCGCCGTGACCAGCGTCCGCACCAGCACCTTGACCGACAGGCCGTCGTGCAGCAGCGCGGTGTAGTTCCCGAAGCCCGCGTCGGGCTCGGTGAAGCTGCGCCACACGATGGTGGCGATCGGGTAGAAGAAGAACACCAGCAACAGCGCGGTCGCCGGGAGGACGAACCAGGCCGCCCGCCCCCGGGGGCGCGCCGCCTCGCGCCCCCGGGACCGTGCCGTGATCGTCGTGGTCGTCATGGATTACCTCACCCCGCGAGCCAGGTGGTGTAGCGCTTGGTGACCGCGTCGAAGTTCTGGCCCCACCATTCGGAGTTGGACCGCACGATCGAGTGCTTGCGGTCGGGCGTGAACGGGTTCACGCGCTGCTGGATCGGGTCGTAGTTCGGCGCGATGTTCTCGTTGATCGGCTGGACGGAGGCCAGCTGCGCCAGCTTGGCGGACGGCTCGTTCCGGGAGGCGAAGGCGATGAACTTCATCGCCTGCTCCTTGTTGGGGGCGCCCTTGGGCACCACCAGGTCGTCCCAGTTCACGACCGTCTTGTCCCAGACGGGCTGGAACGGTGCCCCTGCCTTGAGCGACTGGTAGGCGCGGGCGGACAGCACGAGGGCCATGTCCACCTGCCGGTCGACCATCATCTGCTGCTGCTGCCCGTACGTCTTCGCGAAGGTCGTCGACTTCTTGATCGGCTGTAGCTTCTTGAAGGCACGGTCCAGGTCCAGCGGGTAGAGCTGCTTCTCCGGGACGCCGTCGCCCATCAGGGCGGCCTCCAGCAGCCCCACCGCGATCTCCGGCGGGACGATCCGCCGCCCGGGGTACTTCTGCACGTCGAAGAAGTCGCCGATCTTGCTCGGCGGGTTGTTCTTGTACTTCTCCTTGTCGTACATGAAGATCAGGCTGTAGTTGTACGCCGGGACGCCGCAGTCCCCCACGGTGCCCTTCGGGAAGACGTTCCTGTCGATCACGGAGAAGTCGAGCTTCTCCAGGTACTTGCCGCAGTACTGCACGGCCGCGGCGGCGCTCGTGTCGACGACGTCCCAGCTCACCTTGCGCGCCTCGACCATGGTCTTGAGCCGCGCCTCGTCGACGGGACCGTCGTTGCGGACCTTCACCCCGGTCTGGGCGGTGAAGGGCTCGGCCCACGCCTTGTTCTGGTAGTCCTGGAAGGGGCTCCCGGTCGACACGAAGGTCAACGCGTCGCCCTTGCTCGACGGGTTGCCGATGCCGCAGGCCGCAACCATGGTCACGGCCAGACCGGCGGCCATGGCCTTGGTCTTGATGCCTATGTTCCGACGCACGGTTTCCTCCAGTGCTCGGTAATGAGTCCCCGACGGATCTTGTCTAGCTAGTGCGCGGCTCTGACCTGCTCTTTCAGTATCCGCGCCAGGGTGTCCACCTGCTCCTCGGTGATCACCAGAGGTGGGGAGAGCACGATGCTGGTGCCGGAGGCGCGAACGATCACGCCCTCGGCCCGTGCACCGGCCTGTACGCCGGAGGTGTCGCCGTAGGCGAACTCGATGCCGAGCATCAGCCCGACGCCGCGCACCTCCAGGACGTGGTCGAGCTCCTCCAGCGGCTTGAGCGCGTCCAGCAGCCGCTTGCCGAGCCTGTCGGCCCGTTCCAGGAGCCCTTCGCGGCGCAGGATCTCGATGTTCGCGAGAGCCACCGCCGCGCCGACCGGATGGCCGTTGTAGGTGAAGCCGTGCAGGAACAACGCCCCGTCGGCCAGGTCGAGGACGCGGTCGCCGATCAGCACCGCGCCCATCGGGATGTAGCCGCTGGACAGGCCCTTCGCCAAGACGATCATGTCCGGCTCGATGCCGTAGCGCTCGCTGGCGAACCAGTGGCCGGTCCGGCCGAACGCGGTGACGATCTCGTCGACGATCAGCAGGATGTCGTGCCGGCGCAGGATCTCCTGCACCCGCGGCCAGTAGCCGTCCGGGGGCGGGACCATGCCGCCGACCCCGAGCACGGGCTCGCCGATGAACGCGGCGATCCGCTCGGGCCCGATCTGCTCGATCCGCTCCTCCAGCTCGGCGATCAGCCGGTCGGCCGCGCCCGGGTCGCTGGCGAGGGCGTGCGGCTTGCCGAGGAACTCGATGCCCGGGACGAGCGGGCCGAAGCCCTCGCGCAGCCGGTCGATCCCGGTGGCGGCGAGCGATCCGCCGCCCATGCCGTGGTATCCGGCGGAGCGGGCGAGCACGACGGTCCGCTCGGGGCGCCCGGCGTGGTGCTGCGCGAGCCGCGCCAGCTTGATCGCCGTCTCGTTGCCCTCGGACCCGCCGTTGGTGAAGAAGACCCGCGACAGCCCCGACGGCGCCAGCTCCAGCAGACGCTCGGCCAGCCGGATCGAGGGCTCGTTGGAGTAGTCGCCGAACGAGGAGTAGAACTCCAGCTTCGCGATCTGCTGGGCGGCCGCCTCGGCGAGTTCCCGGCGCCCGTGGCCCACGGGACACTGCCACAGCCCGCAGGTGCCGTCGATGTAGGAGCGGCCGTCCACGTCCCACACGAGCGCGCCCTCGCCGCGGTCGAGGACCAGCGCCTCGGCCGGCGCCCCGATCACGCTGTGCGGATGGACGATCGTGCGCGCGTCCAGCTCGGTGAGCTCCCGCGTGCGGCCCGGCTCGGCCTGATCCCGCGCGACCTGCTGTTCCACCGTCATGACACCGCCCTCACAGTTTCATCGAGATCGACTTGGTCTCCAGGTAGGCGTCGATGCCCTCGCTGCCGCCCTCGCGCTCCTGGCCGCTGTTCTTCATCCCGCCGAACGGCAGCTCGGGCCGGACGGGGGCGGGGTCGTTCACGGCGACGATGCCGAACTCCAGCCGGTCGGCCGCGCGCCACAGCCGGGCGAGCGCCGAGCCGAAGATGTAGGCCGCCAGCCCGTAGTCGGTGGTGTTGGCGCGCTCGACCGCCTCGTCCTCGTCGTCGAAGACGTAGACCGGCAGCACCGGGCCGAACGTCTCCTCGGAGCTGATCAGCATGGAGTCGTCCGCGCCGGTCAGGACGGTCGGCTCGTAGAAGGCACCGCCGAGCCCGGGACGCGCGGTCCCGCCCTCGGGCGGGCTCCAGCGCCGGCCGCCCGCCGCGACGGTGGCGCCGCGCTTGACCGCGTCGGCGACGTGCCGCTCGACCTTGTCCAGGCCGGCGAAGTCGATCAGCGGGCCGAGGGTCGTGCCCTCGTCCGCGCCGTGCCCGACGCGCAGTGCCGCGACCCGCTCCAGCAGCAGCGGCAGGAACGCCTCGTACACCGACCGGTGGACGAACAGCCGGTTGACGGCGATGCAGCTCTGCCCGGCGTTGGCGAACTTGGCGGCGGCGACGGCCGCGGCGGCGGACGGGAGGTCGGCGTCCTCGAACACGATGGCCGGGGAGTGCCCGCCCAGCTCCAGCGAGGTGCGCCGCAGGTGCGTGTCGGTGGAGCGGATCAGGCTCAGGCCGACCTCGGTGGAACCGGTGAAGCTGACCTTGCGGAGCCGGGGGTCGGCGAGCAGCGCGCCCACCACCTCGGCCGGGCGGGTCGTGGTGATCGACTGGAGGACGCCGGCGGGCAGCCCGCCCGCCTCGGCGATGATCCGTACCAGCTCGGTGCCGATCAGCGGGGTCTGCTCGGCGGGCTTGACGATCACCGGGCAGCCGGCGGCGAGGGCGAGCCCGACCTTGCGGACCAGCATGCTCGCCGGGAAGTTCCAGGGAGTGATCGCGAGGGCGGGGCCGACCGGTGCGCGCAGCACCAGTCCGGGGCCTCCGGCGGCCTGCGGGGTGACCCGCCCGCCCGCCCGGCGGCCCTCCTCGGCGGCCCAGTCGAGCATCCGGGCGCTGCCCATGACCTCGCCGCGCGCCTCGTGGAGCGGCTTGCCGTTCTCCCCGGTCATGATCGCGGCGAGCGTGTCGGCCGCGGCGCGGATCGCGGCGGCGCCGGCACGCAGCGCGGTGGCGCGCTCCTCCGCGCTCGTCGCGCGCCACGCCGGGAATGCCGCACAGGCCGCGTCCAGTGCCGTGAGGGCCTCCTCGGGCCCGGCGTCGGCGGCGTGCGCGACGACCTCCAGCGTCGCCGGGTCGAGCACCTCGAACGTGGCGGCGCCCGTTCGCCACTCCCCGTCGATCAGCAGGGTGGCGGTGGACGGGTCTACGGGCATGTGCCCCTCCTCGTGTCTGAGCTGCGCCGTGTCGTGAGTTGCGCCGAGTCTTCGAGAAACCCCGAGAAACGCCGTGATCTCGGATGCACCATGATCGGCGTTGGCCGACCAGTGAATCGCTACAGGTCAGCAGTCTGGGAACCCAGTGTTGTATTTGTCAACACCTATCACGGGATCCGTTTCCGGCTTTACAGTGGGCTCATGAACCCAGATCCCGCCCGCTCGGCGGATCCCGCCGCCGAGGCGACCGCGCTCCTGCCGATCCGGGAGCTGCTGTCCTACCGGCTCCACCGGGTGGCGAACGCGCTCTCCCGCAGCGCGGCCCTCCGCTACCGCCGAGAGTACGGTGTCAGCCTGCACGAATGGCGGACGGTCGCCCTGCTCGGAGCGGACGAACCGCAAACGGTCAACCAGCTCGCCCGGCTCGCGGGCCTGGACAAGGCCCAGATGAGCCGGGTCGTGGCCAAGCTGACCGAGCGCGGGCTGGTGGAGCGCGAGCCGGGACCGGGGCGCAGCACACAGCTCAGCCTCACCCGGACCGGGAAGTCGCTCTACCGCGGCCTGATCGGTGCGGCCAACGACCGCAACGAGGCGTTCCTCGCCTGCCTCACGCCACTTGAGCAGGAAGTTCTCGACTCCGCACTGCGCAAGCTGGCCGCCGTCGGGCGAGCGCTGGAGCGTGCCGAACACTGAGCCGCCGCGCGGCCGAACGCGCCCTTGTGTTGACATCATCAACACCTGCCGTGTATCCCTCAAGTGATGACCCGTGTGGCGACACTTCAGGAGGGCGGCCGTACATGACCGACCGAGTCACGATCTGCGAATGCTTCGCCCGTGACGGCCTGCAGCACGAGGAGACCGACGTCCCGGCGGACGTCAAGATCGGCCTGATCGGCGCGTTCGCCGACGCCGGATTCACCCGTGTCGAGGCGACCTCGTACAGCCACCCGGAGCGGGTGCCGGCGTTCCGCGACGCGAGCGAGGTCCTGGCCGGGCTCCCCCGGCCGGCGGGGGTGTCGTACAAGGCGACCTGTCCGAACCCGCGCGCCGTACAGCGCGCCCTCGCGGACCTGGACGCCGGGCACGGCGCGCATGAGCTGAGCCTGCTCGTCTCGGCGACCGAGTCCCACACCGAGCGGAACATGCGGACGACGCGGGAGCGCCAGTGGGCGGCCGTCACCGAGATGGTCCGGCTGGCGGGCGGCCGGTTCCGGCTGGTGGGGGTGATCTCGGTCGCGTTCGGGTGCCCGTTCGAGGGCCCCGTGGACCCGGGCGTGGTGGCCGAGGACGCGGCCCGGTTCGCCGATCTCGGCGTGGACATGGTCACGCTGGGCGACACCACGGGGCTCGCCACGCCGAGCACCGTCAAGGCGATGTTCCAGCGGGTATCGTCCGCCCATCCGGACGTCCCGTTCGTCGCGCACTTCCACAACACCCGCGGTTCCGGCATCGCCAACAGCGTCGCGGCGCTGGAGGCCGGCTGCCGGAACTTCGACAGCTCCCTCGGCGGCGTGGGCGGCCACCCCACCCGCATCCAGTACGGCCAGGGCCAGACCGGGAACGTGTGCACCGAGGACCTGGTCAACCTGCTGGAGTCGGAGGGCGTCGACACCGGGCTCGACCTCGACAAGGTCATGGACGCGTCACGGATGTGCGAGCAGGCGCTCGGCCGCACGCTGTACAGCATGGTCGCGCGGGCCGGTTTCGGCCCCGCCGGCCGGAAGGAGTTCCAGGATGCCTGAGCACGATTCGTCCGGCCCCGAGCGCCCTCCCGTGCTGGTCACGGAGGACCACGGCGCGGTTCGGGTGCTGCGGCTGAACCGTCCCGCCAAGCTCAACGCGCTGGACACCGAGCTCACCGCCGCCCTGCTGGAGGGGCTGCGGGCGGCCGACGCCGACGGAGCGATCCGCGCGGTGGTCCTGACCGGCGCCGGACGGGCGTTCTGCGCCGGCGCCGACATGAAGGAGTTCGCGCACCTGACGCCCGACGACCAGGGCGCGGTCGTGCGGCGCGCGGAGCTGACGATGCGTACCCAGATGCTCCCGCAGCAGCTCACGAAGCCGGTCGTCTCCGCGGTGCGGGGGCACGCCATGGGCGGCGGGGCGGGCCTCGCCCTCGGCTGCGACATGATGATCGCCGCGTCGGACACCCGGCTCGGCTACCCCGAGCTGCGGCACTCGCTCGTCCCCGCGATCGTGATGACCGGCCTCCAGCGCCACCTCGGCCGCAAACTCGCCTTCGAGCTGATCAGCACCGGCCGGATCCTGGACGCCTCGGAGCTGGCCACGCACGGGCTGGCCAACCGCGTCGTGGAGCCGGGCGAGGAGGTCACCGTCGCCCTGGAGATCGCCACCGCGTGGGCCGAGGTGAACGCGGACGCGATGTGCGCGGCCAAGGGGCTGTTCTACCGGGTGGCCGACCTCCCGTTCGAAGAGGCGATGCGGACCGGCGGGGACGTCAACGCGATCATGCGGGGGTTCCGCACGTGAGGCCATTGGACGGCATCCGGGTGCTGGACTTCTCCCGGGTGCTCGCCGGCCCGATGGCCACCCAGATCCTCGCCGAGCTGGGCGCCGACGTGATCAAGATCGAACGGCCGGGCGGCGGGGACGAGTCCCGGCGGTTCGAGCCCCGGCTGCCCGGCGGTGAGAGCGCCTACTTCTTCGCCTTCAACCGCGGCAAGCGCTCGATCACGCTCGACCTGGCGACGCCACGCGGGCAGGAGATCGCCCGGGGGCTGGCCCGGCACGCCGACATCGTGGTGGAGAACTTCCTCCCCGGCTCCATGGACAAGCGCGGGCTCGGCTACGAGGCGCTCGCGGAGGAGAACCCGGGCCTGGTCTACGTGTCCGCCACCGGCTTCGGCCAGACCGGCCCCTACGCCGACCGCAAGGGGTACGACACCGTCTTCCAGGCGCTGTCCGGCGTCATGGCGCTCACCGGCCACCCGGACACGCCTCCCGCCAAGGCCGGCGTCCCCATCGCCGACCTGACGTCCGGGCTGTGGATCGTCATCTCCGCGCTGGCCGGGCTCGCCGGGCGCGCCACCTCCGGGCACGGCGGGCACGCCGACCTGGCGATGATGGACGTCCAGGTCAGCCTGCTGGCGGTCGCCGCGGCCCGGCTGTTCGCGCTGGACGAGGACCCGCCGCGCACCGGCACCGCGCACCCGGGGCGGGTGCCCTCCGCCGCGTTCGAGTGCGCGGACGGCCGGTACCTGCACATCAGCGGCAGCGATCACCACTGGCGCCCCCTGTGCGAGGTGCTGGCGCTGGACGAGCTCGCCGACGACCCGGAGCTGGCCACCAATGCCGGACGGGTCGCCCAGCGCGAGCGCGTGACCGCCGCCCTCACCGGTGCCTTCGCCGAGTGGCCGAGGGACGGGCTGGCGAACGCGCTCCGCGCGGCGGGGGTCCCCGCCGGGGAGGTCAACTCCGTCCGGGAGACGCTCGCCGACCGCAACACGATCGAACGCCGGATGGTCGGGCATTTCGACCATCCCGGCGAGGGCCGGTTCCCTGCGCTGCGCACCCCGCTGCGCATCGACGGCTACGACCCGCCGGAGCCCGCCGCGCCGCCGCTGCTCGGCTCCGACACCGACGCGGTTCTCACCGAGCTGCTCGGCCTGGGAGAGGCGGAGATCTCCCGGCTCCGCGACGAAGGGACGATCTAGCCATGGACGAGCTGGCCAAGGACGAGCTGGCGCAGAACGAGCTCGCTAAGGACGACGAGCCCGTGCTGGTCCTGCGGGACGGCGCCGTCGCGCACGCCGTGCTGAACCGGCCGGCCGCGCGCAACGCGCTGAACCTCGCGATGTGCCACCGGTTGCGCGAGACGTTCGCCCAGCTGGACGCCGATCCCGCCGTCCGCGCCGTCCTGCTGCGTGCGAACGGCCCCGCGTTCTGCGCGGGCGCCGACCTGCGGGAGCGCAAGGGCCGGGACGAGGAGTGGGTCCGCTCCCGCCGGCTGGCCTCGTTCGCCGCGTACGAGGCCATCGAGCGGTGCTCCAAGCCGGTGGTGGCGCTCGCGCACGGCCCCGTCGTCGGGTCGGGCGGCGAGATCGCCATGTCCTGCGACTTCGTCGTCGCCGCCGACGACGTCTCGTTCCGGTTCCCCGAGCCGCACTGGGGCACGGTGGGCGCGACCCAGCGGCTCCAGCGCGTCATCGGCAAGCGCCGGGCGAAGGAGCTGCTGTTCACGTCCAGGACGATGCGGGCCGAGGAGGCGCTCTCCGTGGGCCTCATCGCACGGCTGGTCCCCGCCGCCGAGCTGCTCGCGACCGGCGAGCAGCTGGCGGCGACGATCGCCGACGCTCCCGGCCTGGCGATGTCGCTGACCAAGCAGGCGATCGACCTGGGCTCGGAGACCAACCTGGCCAACGGGATCAGGATCGAGATGGCCGCGATCGAGCGCTGCCTCGCGGACGGCGCCTGGCGCGAGGGCGTCGGCGCCTTCAACTCTGGCGCGCGTCCCGCCCCGGAGGGCGGCGGAGTCCGACCGGCGCGCAACGGGAGGCCGGAGCCGGTGGAGCGGGAAGGAACTACAGGGCGGGTGCCGGTGGACGGAGCTGAGCTGTGAACCTGAGCGGGGTGTGTCCGCTGACCGCCGACGCCGCGCTGCGGCGGGCGGCGGCCGTGGGGGCGGACGTGCAGGCCGTCGTCTCGCGGCAGGGCGACATCACCTACGCCGAGCTGGACGCGGAGGTGACCGCCGTCCGGGCGGCGCTGTCCGCCGCCGGCGTACGGCGGGGCGATCATGTGGCGGTCTGTCTCGGGAACGGTCCACGATGGGTGTCGCTGTTCGTGGCGATCGGCTCGCTGGGCGCGGTGACGGTGCCGGTCAACACCCGGCTGCGCGAGGACGAGATCGGCTACGTCCTCCGGCAGTCCCGCGCCACGCTGCTGTTCACGGCGGACCGCTTCCTCAACATCGACTTCACCGCGATGCTGCGGCGGATCTGCCCCGCGATCGGCTCCTCCCTGCCCGACCCGGCGCTGCCCGACCTGCGGGACGTGGTGGTGCTCGGGAAGGACGTGCCGGACGGCGCACGCTCCTTCGAGGCGTTCCTCGCCGAGCCGGCGGCGCCGGTGGAGCCGTGCTCCACGCCCGATGACGTCCTGCTGATCCAGTACACCTCGGGCACCACGTCCTACCCGAAGGGCGTGCTGCTGACCCACCGCAACATGTGCGCGGACGCGTTCTTCTCGGGCGCGCGGCTCGGGCTGCGGGCCGGCGACCGGTTCCACAGCGCGCGGCCGTTCTTCCACGCGGCGGGCAGCACGCTGTCGGTGCTGGCGTGCCTCCAGCACGTCTCGACGCTGGTGACCATGGACCGGTTCGAGGCCGGTGAGGCGCTGCGCCTGATGGAGGCCGAGCGCTGCACCCACTTCTCCGGCAACGACACGATCGCGCTGATGCTGCTCGACCATCCGGACCTGCCCCGGCGGCGGCTGCGGCTGCGGGGGGCGTGGGCGGCGGCGTCGCCCGCGATCGTCCGGCGGATCATCGACGAGCTGGGCGCGACCGAGTGCGTCGTCGGCTACGGGCTGTCCGAGGCGTCCCCCAACGTCGCGCAGTCGGCCTGGTGGGAGCCGGAGGAGGTGCGGGCCTCCGGACGGATGCTGCCCGAGCCCGGGGTGCAGGTGCGGATCCGCGACACCGAGACCGGCCAGGACGTCCCGGAAGGCGAGACCGGCGAGATCCTCGTGCGTGGCTGGAACGTCATGCGCGGCTACTACGAGATGCCCGAGGAGACGGCGGCGGCGCTGTCGGCGGACGGCTGGCTGTCCACCGGCGACCTCGGCCGGCTCGGGCCGGACGGGCGGCTGGAGTTCACCGGCCGCGCCAAGGACCTCATCCGCGTCGGCGGCGAGAACGTCGCCCCCACCGAGGTCGAGGACGTCCTGCACCGGCATCCGAAGATCAAGCAGGCGGCGGTGGTCGGGGTGCCGGACCCGCGGCTGATCGAGGTCCCCTTCGCGTTCGTCGTCCTCACCGAGGGCTGCGAGGCCGGGCCGGAGGAACTCCTCGGCTGGGCGCGCGAGCGGCTCGCCGGCTTCAAGGCACCGCGCCATCTGCGGGTGGTCGCGGGATTCGAGGACATCGGCATGACGGCGAGTTCCAAGGTGCAGAAGCGGCACCTCGCCGACCACGCGCGGCGGCTGCTGGAGGCGGAGGGCCGATGAGGATCGAGACCCCCGTCACCCGGCTGCTGGGCATCGACCTGCCGATCGTCCAGGCGGGGATGTCGTGGGCGTCGTCCGGTTCGGCGCTGCCGCTCGCGGTGTCGCGTGCCGGCGGGCTGGGCGTGATCGCCGCCGGCCCGATGCGGCTGCCCGATCTCGACCGCGCCATCACCGAGGTCGAGGCGGGCACCGACCGGCCGTACGCGGTGAACCTGCCGCTGTACCGCAAGGGCGCGGAGGAGGTCATGGACCTGCTGTGCGCCCGCCGGGTTCCGGTGCTGATCGCCTCGCAGGGCGGCCCCAAGCGCTACCTGGAGCGGTTCAAGGACGCCGGGACGCTGTGCCTGCACGTCGTGGCGGGCGAGGAGCACGCGGTCAAGGCCGTCGGCGCCGGGGTGGACGGCCTCATCGTCGTCGGGGCCGAGGCGGGCGGCCACCCGCCCGCCGGCCTGGTCTCCACGCTGGTGATGGTCAGGGCCGTGGCCCGGCAGGCGGCCGGAACGCCGATCATCGCCTCCGGCGGGTTCGCCGACGGGGAGGGGCTGGCCGCGGCGCTCGCGCTGGGCGCGGGCGCGGCGCAGTTCGGCACACGGTTCCTGCTCAGCGAGGAGTCCAACCTGCACCCGGCCTACAAGGACGCCGTCCTCGCCGCCGGGGTCGGGGACACCCGGACGGTCGGGCACCAGATCGGGCTGATCCGGCTGCTGGCCAACGAGTTCGCCGACAGGATGGCGGAGCTGGAGCGCACCGCCGCCGAGCTGGAGCTGCGGCGCACCGAGTTCGCCGCGTCCACGCTGCGGATGGCCGCCTTCGAGGGCGACGTCGTCCGCGGCAAGGTCGAGGCCGGCCAGTCGGCCGGGCTGATCGACTCGATCCTGCCGGCGGAGGTGATCGTCCGCCGGATCGCCGAGGAGTACGCGGCGACGCTCGGCCGGATGCCCGCCGTGCGGCGGGACTGATCGGAGCGAGTCGCCGTCGCGGCGCAGGCCACGACGGCGACTCACCCGGACGCCGTCAGCGGAGGAACGGGAAGCGGCGGACGAGGCTCGTCCGCGACCAGGGCCGGCCGAGGCCGACGGCGTCACCGGCGTTGGCGAAGGCCACGGCGATCAGCAGCGCGGCGTAGATCCAGTGCTCGTCCATGAACGGGTTGGTCTCCAGGGGCAGGGACGCGGCCCAGAGCATGGCGAGCAGGATCGTTCCACCGGCCGCGGCGATCCGCAGTCCGATGCCGAGTGTCAGGGCGACGCCGAGTCCGGCGAGGCCGAACATGTAGGACGCGTCGACCCAGGTCTGGCCGGCCATCGAGTGGAACATTCCCTTGAAGGGACCCTCGACGTGGCTGAGGAATCCCTTGGACGGGGACGTCCCGTCCAGCCAGCCGGAAGGGGCCGGCTTGTCAAGGCCGAGGAGCTTGTCGAGGAAGGCCCAGACGAAGATCCAGCCGAGGCAGAGCCGGCCGGCGGCCCAGGCGTAGGGAGCGGCTGGGGAGTCGGTGGTGCGGTGGGCGGGGGGCGTGGGATGGGTCCTGACGGACATCTAGGGCTCCCGTGGGCGGGGACAGGGGCAAGCCATCTGAAAGGTTAGTTTCCTATTTACTGACCGTTCTGGCTAGACCTTTCTGACTTCTAAGTGACCCTCGCTGCCAACCCCTGTTCGCTGCCTGCCCGATCCCGTAGAGGGCATTGCCCCGGCGGTGCGCCCAACGCTAACAAGGCAGCCGGTGGGCGACCTCACCCCGTTCCGCCCGCCGACCTGGAGAGGTGACGAGGATGAAGAAGATTCTGTCGATCGCCCATCTGACGGCTCTGGCCACCCTTGGCGGTCTGGCCGGGACGGTAGCGGTCTCGGCGGCCGTGAACGCGGCCACCGACGACGGAAAAGGGGCGCTCACCGCCCAGATACGCGATGTGAAGGGCGAGCTCGTCGGCACGCTGTCCATCGAGCCCGCGGCGCCGAACGTGGAGCGGGTGTCGGTACGGGCGTTGAAGATCTCCCCCGGCTTCCACGGGTTCCACATCCACACGACGGGCAAGTGCGACCCCGCCGCGGTCGACCCCAGCACCGGCAAGGTCAGCCCGTTCTTCACCGCCGGCACCCATCTGAACCTCGACTCCACGCACACCCATCCATCGCACTCGGGTGACCTGCCCAACCTGATGATCGGTCAGGACGGGCGCGGGCTGAGCGAGGCGCTCACCGACCGCTTCACGGCCAAGCAGCTGCTGGACGCCGACGGCGCCGCGATCATCGTCCACGCGCTGCCCGACAACCACGCCAACATCCCCGACCGCTACGCCACCGCCGATGGCAAGAAGGGGCCGGACACCGCGACCCTCGGGACGGGCGACTCCGGCGGCCGCGTCGCGTGTGGTGTGATCAGCGAGTCGAAGAAGGGCTGAGCCGCCCGGACCACCCTCCGGTCCTCGCGTCCGGCGAGGACCGGAGGGCCGGGCCGGTCAGTAGCCCGGCGAGACCGTGGCCCGGTGGAAGTCGGGGTCGTCGATGATCCCGATCAGGCAGTCGGCCAGGTCGGCGCGGGAGATGCGGTAGGCGCCGCGCAGCCCCTTGTCCACCCCGATCCGGTAGTCGCGGGTGAGCTCGCCCGCGGTGAGCCGGGGCGGCCGGATGATCGTCCAGTCGAGGTCGGTGTCGCGTACGACCCGTTCCATCGCGCGCGCGTCGGTGAAGGGGTGCTTGAGGATCCGGCGGACCAGCGGCTTGACGACGAAACGCGCGAACGGGTCGTCCTTCACCTCCGTGTAGGCCGCGCTCACGCTCACGATCACCAGGCGCCTCACCTCCGTCTTCGACATCGCCGCGGTGACGCTCCGGGCCCCTCTCTCGCGGACCGTCGACGGCCCGCGTCCAGCGGAACCGAGGATGGAGACGACGGCGTCTCGGCCGCAGATGTACGGCTCGATCTCGACCGGGTTCATCAGGTCGGCCCGCACCGCGAGGAACTGGCCCGGGGTGCCCTGCATCCGGTCGATCAGGGCCGTCGGCTCGCCGCGGACCACGGCGGTCACCTCGTGGCCGGCCTCCAGTGCCTGGCGGACGAACGGTCCGCCGGTGCTGCCCGTGGCGCCGAACACCGTCAGCCGCATCACGAACCCCCGCCGGAGTCGAAGGGGCGCAGGTAGGGGCCCGGGTCGGCGGTGGTGAACGCCGGAACGGCCGGGTCGAGGTCCTGCGCGGTCCGGTTGAGGGCGGCGGGGTCGAGCGACCAGGTTCCCCCCTCCAGCCGGGCCTCCAGGGTCCTGATCGCCGTCAGCACCTCACCGGTGGTGAAACTACAGTGGCCCGCCCGCCGGACGTAGGCCTGCCCCAGACGCGTGTCATCACCGACCAGGCGCCGGTAGTTGTTCTGCACCTGGATGGGCACCACTCCATCGCCCGTCGTGTGGACGGTCAGCATCGGCGTCCTCAGGTTCCCGCTGAAGAAGCTGGTCCGGGCGAGCCGCGCCACCGCGGACGGGTCGGACCGCACCCCGGCCCCCTTGTTGAGGGTTCCCAGGTCCTTCTTCAGGGACAGACCCGCCTTGCCGTAGAGCGTTTCTACTTCCTTCCTGTCGGCGGACTTGGCCAGCAGGGAGCGGTAGTCGACGCCACGGTTCCAGGAGACGTTGCCGCCGGTGCGGGCCTCGACCTCCGCTCGCCAGGTGTAGGCGACGTTGAAGAAGGGACCCACCAGGTGCCGTTGCTGGTTGACCTCCCAGGTTTCGTAGTCGTCCGGGGCCGGTTCGGGCACCATCGGGCCCGGCCACGACGGAAGGTTGTACAGGGCGGCGGCCAGGGAGATGCGGGCGCGCCCTTCCGGGGTCTCCTGTGCCTGCCGCAGCGCCGCCGTGACCTTGCCCGCCAACTGCGTCGCGGTGGCCTGGTCGGGGACGCCGGTCAGCGGCACGTCGTCGAGTCCGCCGATGAGGGTCTTGACCGCGTACGTGGTGTCCAGCAGGGCGTTGAAGTGGGCGACGCCGCCCTGGTGCAGGCCACAGAGCGCGAGGGTCCCGTCGAAGCGTCCGCCGTGCCGCTCGGCGAACGCCGTGGTCACGAGACCGCCGTAGGACGTTCCCCAGGCGAGCTTGCGGCGCGGCGCGCCGAAGCGGCGGGTGAACTCGTCGAGGGTGGCGAGCTGGTCGGGGACGGCCTCGCCCACGGCCCAGCCCGTCCGCGAGTAGGACGAGCCGATCAGGGCGTAGCCACGTGCGAGGGCCGCGTCCCGGACGGCGTCGGTGGAGGCGTTGCGCGCCGGGTTCGGCTGCCCCTCGGTCACGTAACCGTGGCTGTAGAGCAGCACGGTGCCGTTCCAGCCGGACGGGACGTCCATGACCCAGGTCGCGCCGCTCGGAAGTGTCCCTTCCACGTGCCCCGGGGGCGTGTCGGCCCGGGCGCCGCCCGCGCCGGCGAACAGCGGCGCGGCGATCAGCAGGGTGGAGCCGATGACCGTGAAACGCATGCGAGTCCTCTCGTCAGGCATCGGGTGTCCTGAGGACGGCCGCGGAGTTGAAGCCCCCGACACCGCGCGCCACCACGAGGACGGCGGCGAGTCCGGGCGCCTCCCGCGGCGAGGTGACCAGATCCAGGTCGTCCCGCTCGGTCAGGTTCACCGAGGGCGGGATGATCCCGGTGCTCAGCGCCTGCGCGGCCCAGGCCAGGTCCAGCGCCGCCCCGCCGGAGTACAGGCGTCCGGTCATGGTCTTCGGCACCGTCACCGGGACGCGCCGGGAGCCGAACACCGCACGGAGCGCGGCGACCTCCAGCCGGTCCAGGCCGGGGGCGCCGGCGGCGTCCGCGAAGACGGCACCGATGTCGCCCGGCGCGCAGCCCGCGCGGTCGAGGGCCAGCCGGACGGCCCGCGCGAGCTGCGCGTGGTCGGGCGCGACGTCGGTGACGTGGAAGGCGTCGTGAGTGGACGCCGTACCGGCGACCTCCGCGTAGACCTGCGGCGCGCCGCGCCGGCGCGCGTGCGCCAGCTCCTCGACGACGAGGATCGCGCCGCCCTCCCCCGGCACGTAACCGGTGGCGTCGCCCGCGAACGGACGGTACGCGCGGGCCGGGTCGGTGCCGCCGCTCAGGGTGTCCAGGCTCGCCTGGCAGGCGAGCGCGTACGGCGACAGCGGGGCCTCGGTGCCACCGGTCACCACCACCGAGAGCCCCCGCCCGATCTGGCGGCGGGCCGCCGCCAGCGCGTCCACGGCCCCGGCGCCGTCGGCCACCAGGACGCCGCAGGCACCCTTGAGCTTGTGCTTGATGGAGATCTGGCCGCTGCTCGCCGCGTAGAACCAGCCGATCGACTGGTACGCGCTCACCTGGCGGGGGCCGTCCTTCCACAGCGCCTGGATCTCCCGCTGCCCGAAGGCGTTGCCGCCGGACGCGCTCGCCGTGACCACCGAGAGCTTGAACGGGTCCTCCTTCGCCGGGTCGAGCGCGGCGTCGACGAACCCGAGCTGGGTGGCCGCGAGGGCCATCCACGTCCACCGGTCGGTCTGGACGGCGAGCCGGTTCTCCACGAACTCCGACTGCTCGAACCCCTCCACCTGCCCGGCCAGGCGCACCGGCAGCCCGGATGCGTCGACATCGCGGACGGGCGCGATGCGGCAGCGGCCCGACAGCGTCGCCGCCCAGTGCTCGGTGACGCCGATGCCGGTCGGCGCGACGACGCCCAGGCCGGTGATGACGGCGCGGCGCGGCTTCACGAGGCCACCCCCGCGCGGCTGAACACCATCGCGGACTGGAACCCGCCGAAGCCGCTGCCCGCCGACAGGACGTGGTCGACCCGCGCCTCCCGCGCCACCAGCGGCGTGTAGTCCAGATCGCAGTCGGGGTCGGGGGTGTGCAGGTTCGCGGTGGGCGGGACCACGCCCCGGTCGATCACCAGCGCGCACGCCGCCATCTCGATGGAGCCGATCGCGCCCAGCGAGTGTCCGATCACGGACTTGATCGAGCTGATCGGCACGTCCCGTGCGGCCTCACCGAGGGCGCGCTTGTACGCGGCGGTCTCGTGCCGGTCGTTCTGCTTGGTGCCCGAGCCGTGCGCGCTGATGTAGCCGATGTCGTCGGCGTTCAGGAACGCCTGGTCCAGCGCGTCCGCGATCGCCTCGCCGAGCTCGAACCCGTCCGGCCGCAGCCCCGTCATGTGGAAGCTGTTGGCGCGCGCCGCGTACCCGCTCACCTCGCAGTACACCCGCGCGCCGCGGGCCCGCGCGTGCTCCAGCTCCTCCAGGACGAGGACGGCGGCGCCCTCTCCCAGCACGAACCCCTTCCGGTCGTTGTCGAACGGGCGGGAGGCCAGCTCCGGGTCGTCGTTGGACGGTGTCGTGGCCCGGATCGCGTCGAAGCACGCGACCGTGATCGGGGAGATCGGCGCGTCGGACGCCCCGGCGATCATCACGTCGGCCTCACCGTCCTGGATGAGCTGGAGGGCGTGCCCGAGCGAGTCGATCCCGGACGTGCAGCCGGTCGAGATGACCGCGGCCGGGCCGTGCACCCCGTACCGGACCGACAGCTCGGTCGCGGCGCTGGAGGGCACGAGCGCCTGGTACAGGAACGGCATGGCGTGCCGGTGGTCCACGACCCAGTCCCGGCCGTGGTCGCTGGCGACGACGTACTCGTCCTCCAGCGTGATCGTGGCGCCGACGGCGGAGCCGATGGACACCCCGACCCGGTCGCGGTCGGTGAACTCGATGCCGGAGTCGGCGAGCGCCTCGTCCGCGCACGCCACCGTGAACTGCACGAACCGGTCCATCCGCCGCGTCTCGCGCGGCGTCAGCCCGTACCGGGCCGGGTCGAAGTCGATCTCGGCGGCGATCTGCGACCGGTAACCGGACGGTTCGAACGCGCTGATCCGCCGGACCGCGGGTTTGCCGTCCACGATGCGCTGCCAGAACTCCTCGCGGGACGGGCCGCCGGGCGCGACGACCCCGATCCCGGTGACCGCCACCCGCCTCATGAGACCTCCTCGGGGTGCGGTTCGGTGTCGACGTGGCCCAGTTCGGGACGCGGCGCCAGCGGGCTGAGCTGGAAGATCGCGAGGACCTCCGCGTCCCCCTCGTTCAGGAGCCGGTGCCGGACGTTGCGGGGGATGAGCAGCGCCTGCTCCGCCCCGACCGCCATCGGCTCGCCGTCCAGCTCGACCCGCAGCTCGCCGGTCGCGACGAACAGGTACTCCTCGGAGTAGGGGTGGTAGTGCTCGGTGACCTTCTCGCCGGGCGCGAGCCGCACCGCCCCGCAGAAGCCGGACGTGGACCCGGTCGTGGCGGGCGACACCATCGCGCGCAGGTCGCCGCCGCGCCGGGTGTTGGCGGGCACGTCGTGGAAGCCGATGACGGTCCGGCGGCGACGCTCCACCTTGTCCTTGATCAGCCCCATCTGGACCGCCGTGTTGGCGTTGATCCGCTCGGTCATCCCGGCGGTGTCCAGGGGCGCGCCGTCCTTCATCTCGAAGTCCTGCACCCAGCGCATCCGGGTGCGGTCGGCGGCCAGCTCCTCGAACGTCCAGGTGATGTTCATGAACTCGAACGGGCCCTTCTCGACCCGCCGGGACCGGACGGTCCAGGTACTGGTGTCCCAGGCCCGGGTGGACACCCAGGCCCACTCGCGGCCCTGCTCGTCCGGGTGCATCGTCAGGCGGAAGGTGACCGAGTCCTCCCCCTCGTCGAGGATCTCGGTCTTGGCGTACTCGGAGAACAGGTCCGGCCAGCTCCGCACGTCGTTGGTCTGCGCGAAGACGAACGGGACGGGCGCGTCGATCTCGATGGCGTTGTCGGTGTGTCCGATCACGGTGGGCTCCCTCAGGCGTTCGGGCTCGGGCGGGCGGGGGGTCAGGCGACGAGCCGGCGTTCGGTGACCATGCGCCTGAGCCCCTCGGGGGTCTGCTCGGCGGTCAGGTCCTCTTCGACGTCGATGTCGTAGCGGTCCTGGATCCGGGTGGCGATCTCCATCCGGGCCAGCGAGTCCAGGTCGAGCTCCTCGAAGGAGCGGGCGAGGGACTCGGCGCCGGCGGCCTTGTCCAGCCCGACGGCGATCAGCAGCTGGAGGACGTCCTCGTCAGTGATCTTCTCTACAGGCATTGCGGTTCCCTTTCCTCTTCTTCTTCGGCCGGTCTCCGCCCGGCCATCAGTTCGTCGACGAATCGGGTCGTGTGCTCGCCCCGGACGAACACCGGGTGCGCGAGGAGCCGTTGGAGCAGCGGGATGGTCGTGGCGACGCCGGGGCCGTCCACGGCGAACTCGGCCAGCCCGCGCGCCGCCCGCTCGATCGCCTCCTGCCTGGTCGGTGCCCACACGACGAGCTTGGCGACGAGCGAGTCGTAGTTCGGCGGGACGCAGTCGCCCTGCGCGAACCCCGAATCGATCCGCACTCCCGGGCCGCCCGGCGGACGGAACACCTCAAGCCGCCCGGGGGTCGGCCGGAACCCGGCGGCGGGGTCCTCGGCGTTGATGCGGCACTCCAGCGCCGCGCCGCGCGGCCGGACGTCGTCCTGCCCGTACCCGAGGGGCTCCCCGGCGGCCACCCGGATCTGCTCCTTGACCAGGTCGATCCCGGTCATCATCTCGGTGACGGGATGCTCGACCTGGATGCGCCCGTTGATCTCCATGAAGGTGAGCGCCCCGTCGTCGTCGACGAGGAACTCCATCGTCCCCGCGCCGGTGTAGCCGACGGCGCGCGCGCCGGTGAGGGCGTGCCGGCCCAGCTCGGCGCGCAGTTCGGCGGACAGCGCCGGGGACGGCGACTCCTCCACGAGCTTCTGGTTGCGGCGCTGCAACGAGCAGTCCCGCTCCCCCAGATGGACGGCCTCCCCGTGCTCGTCGCAGAGCAGCTGGACCTCCACGTGCCGCGCGGCGGGGACGAACCTCTCCAGGTAGACGTCCCCGATCCCGAAGACCTGCCGTGCGAGCGCCGTCGTCCGGCGGAACGCCTCCTGGAGCGCGGCGCGGTCGCGGGCGACCTCGATGCCGCGCCCGCCGCCCCCGGCCGCCGCCTTCACGATGACCGGGTAGCCGATCTCGGCGGCGATCTCCTCGGCGTCGGCGAGGGTGGGCACGCTGCCGTCGCTGCCGGGCAGCAGCGGCAGGCCTGCGGCGCCCATGAGCGTGCGGACCCGGGCCTTGTCGCCGACGCACTCCATCACGTCCGGGCGCGGGCCGATGAACGCGAGCCCGTTCTCCGCGCACACCTGAGCGAAGTCGGGGTCCTCGGACAGGAACCCGTAGCCGGGGTGGACGGCGTCGGCGCCGGCGCGCAGCGCGGCCTCGATGAGGTTCGGCACGTACAGGTAGCTGCGCCGGGCCGGGGCAGGACCGATGTGCACCGCCTCGTCCGCGTACCGCACGACCGCGGAGTCGCGGTCGGCGGTCGAGTAGACGGCCACGCTGCGCACGCCCATCTCGCGGCAGGACCGGGCGACGCGCAGGGCGATCTCGCCGCGGTTGGCGATCAGTACCGTGCCGATCGGGCGGCTCATGGCCCGTCCGTCCTGACCCTGACGAGCACCTGGCCGAACTCCACCGGCTCGGCGTCGTCCACCATCACCTGGAGCACCTCGCCGGACCAGTCGGACGCGACGGGGTTCATCAGCTTCATCGCCTCGACGATCCCGATCGTCTGCCCGGCCTCGATCCGGTCGCCCGGCTGGACGAACGGGGGCGCGCCCGGCTCGGGAGCCACGTAGAACGTCCCGACGAGCGGGGCGACGACGCGCTTGAGGGTGTCGTCGACGGGCGGCGCGGCGGCCTCCACCGCCGGGCCACCGGCCTCGGCGGGCACCGGGGCGGCGACGACGGTCCGTGTGACCTCCGGGGCCTGCTGCGCCCACGTGACCTCCAGGACGCATTCGCCGAGACGCGCCGAGACGCTCGTGACCGGCCCGGGGACGGTCTTGACGAGGTGGCTCACCTCTTCGCGGAGCAGCCGCAGCGACTCGTGCCCCGGCGAGGGCTGCGCAGCGGACGGAGCAGGGGACGGTACGGCGGCGTGCTCGGCCGACTCGACGGCTCCGGTGGGCTCGGTGGGCTCGGCGGGCTCGGCGGGCTCGGCGGGCTCGGCGGGCTCAAGCATCGGTGACCACTCCCTGGCGGCGGAACCGGGCGTGCCGCTGCTCTCGCAGCTCATCCGCGTCGAGCCCGCCGAGGTCGGCGAGGGCGGACAGCACGGCGGACCTCAGGGCGGCGGCCGCCTCGGACGGCGCCACCTGCGCGCCGCCGTCCGGCTCGTCCACCACCCCGTCGACGACGCCGAGCTCGAGCAGCTCCGGCGCGGTGATGCGCAGCGCCTCGGCCATGGCGGCGCCCCGGGACGGGTCGCCGTGCAGGATCGTCGAGCAGCTCTCCGGGCTGATCACCGAGTAGCAGGCGTTCTCCATCATCAGCACGGTGTTGGCGACGGCCAGTGCGAGAGCGCCGCCGCTGCCGCCCTCTCCCGTCACGGTCGCGACGACCGGCACCCGCAGCCGTGACATCCCGGCGATGCACTCGGAGATCGCCCACGCCTGGCCGCGCTCCTCGGCGCCGACACCGGGCGCGGCGCCCTGCGTGTCGACCAGCGTGACGACCGGCAGGCCGAGCGAGTCGGCGAGCCGCATCAGGCGCAGCGCCTTGCGGTAGCCCTCGGGGCCGGGCATCCCGAAGTTGCGGGTGACGAGTTCCTTGGTGTCGTGGCCCTTCTGGTGCCCGATGATCATCACGCTGACGCCGTCGATGTCACCGATGCCGCCGACCACCGCCGGATCGTCCCGGAAGTGCCGGTCGCCGTGCAGCTCCACGAAGTCGCCGCAGATCTGCCAGATGTAGTCGAGCGTCGTCGGCCGGTAGATGTCGCGGGCCAGCTTGACGGTGTCCCACGCGCTCCGCGCGGAGGCGCGAGCCGCCCGGCCCCCCGAGCCGGACGCGGCGCCGGACGCGGTGCCGGACGGGGCATCGCCGGGCGCGCCGGCCTGCGGCTTGCGGTCACCGCCGAGCAGGGTCAGGAGCCGGGCGAGGAGCGGGCGGACGCCGTCCCTCGGCTCCACCCGGTCGAGCATCCCCTGGCCCTTGAGGTACTCCGCCGTCTGGAAGCCGGCGGGCAGCCGCTCCCGGGTCGCGGCCTCGATCACGCGGGGCCCGGCGAACCCGATCAGGCCGCCGCGCTCGGCGACCAGCAGGTCCGCCAGCGTGGCGAACGACGCGGTGACACCGCCGAAGGTCGGGTCGGTCAGCACGCAGATCGACGGCACGCCCGCGTCGCGGAGCCGTTCGAGCGCCTGCGCGGACTTCGCCATCTGCATCAGCGAGAGCGCGCCCTCCTGCATCCGGGCGCCGCCCGATCCGGCGGCGAGGACCAGCGGCCACCGCCGCGCCTCGGCCTCCTCGGCGGCCCGCGCCACGGTCTCGCCGACCGCCGAGCCCATGCTGCCGCCCATGAACCCGAAGTCCATGACGGCGACCATCACCGGGTGCCCGCCGATGGCGGCGGTGCCGTAGAGCATCGCGTCTTCCAGACCGGTGCGGCGCCGGGCCTGCGCGAGCCGCTCGGTGTACGGGCGGGAGTCGCGGAACTCCAGCGGGTCCGCGCCGCGCACCTGCTCGGCGGGACGGAACGAGCCCTCGTCCACCAGGACGTCGAGCCGCTCGTGGGCGCCGAGACGGCGGTGGTGTCCGCATTCCGGGCACACATGCTGGTTGCGGACCAGGCGCGGGACGTAGACGGACGCGCCGCACTGGACGCACCGCAGCCACTTCTCGTCCTCCGGGTCGGCGGCGAGCGCCGTCCCCCGGGCGTCGACGGCGGTCATCGCGGGCTCCCCGTCCACTCGTAGAAGCCCTCGGCCATGGCGTCGGCGGGGCTGCGCCAGGTCGCCGGGTCGAACGGCGAGATGTGCGCGCCGAGGTCGTCGCTCAGCCGCTGGAAGTCCGGGCGCCGGCGGGCCGTGGCCATCGCCTCGGCCGCGCCACCGGCGAATTCGGCGTAGTGGAAGTACAGATCCTGGTACCGGAAGAGATGCCGGCGGGTCACGCCGAGGACCCGGGGCAGTTCCGTCTCGTCGGACGCGCCGAACAGCCCCGCCACGTCGTCCGCGGAATCAGGCCGCATTCGTGCGACTATGAGAATCCGGTCGGTCACTGGATGCTCCTTAGGTTTCCCTTGGAATCGTCTTCACGCTAAATGTCAGAACGGGTCCGGTCTTCCCCCTCCGACGTGAACTGCGCCCTCCTCCCGACAGCCGAAATGTCCCCCTTGCGGTGGAGAAGTGCCGTCTAGGGCGGCATGCCGACGGCCGCACGCTCCGGGGTTGAGCATGCGGCCGTCGAATCGGGAAATGGTCAGGAGAAGTCGAACAGTTCCAGCGCGTTCCGGTACGAGACCCGGTCGCGGTCGGCCGGGTCGGGCAGTTCGCTCGCGATGATGTCCGTGATCGGCCGCACCTGGTCCATCAATGGCGGGGCGTCCGTTCCCACCAGGATTTGCGAGGACGTGAACGTGGTCAGGTTGGCGCGCAGTTGTGCCGCGTTCGGAAAGGACGTGTCGACGTAGATCCGGACGAGCGACTCGCTCGGCGTCGCCGTGCCCGGCGAGTCGTGCGGGCCGGTCGGCGGCTGCCCCGGCCACGGGCGCATCGCCGCGTCCAGCTTCTCGGGGAGGTGCGCCAGCCCGCCGCCGCCACCGGCGGCGATCAGCCGGAGCGCGGGATAGCGCTCCAGCCAGCCCGCGCAGACGATCGCGGCGATCCCCGCGGTGATGTCGCACGGCCGCACCGCGTGCTCGACGAGACCGATGTGCCCGCCCATCGCGGACGTCCCGACCGGCTCGGCCGGCGGGTGCACCAGCACCGGCGACGCCGTCTCGGCCGCCATCGCGAAGAACCCGTCCGCCCGCGGCGCGCTCAGGTACTCGCCGTCGATGCTGCTGTTGACGATCAGCCCGACGAACCGCGGGTCCTTCATCAGCTCGGCGGCCTGCTCCAGCATCGCGTCCCCGCCGAACGGGTCGAGGTAGGCGTAGGCGCGCAACGCGTCCGGGAAGCGGTCGACGAGGTCGCCGATGGCCTCGTTGTACGCGCGGACCTTGGCGACCGGCTGCGCGTAGTTCTCCGCGGCCGCACCGGGGAGCATCGAGCCCGCGCCGCACGGGCTGCCGATGACGGTGAGGCCGATGCCCTGCTCGCGCTTGGCCTCGATCGAGCCCTCGGGGTCGAACAGGCTCGGCGGGCCGAGCCCGCCCGCGCCCGCGGCGGCCAGGTGCCCGTGGACGTCGATCATCATCCCGGCGGGAACCGTCAGGGCCGGGCTCATGCCGGCGTCTGCGCGGGATCGGAGCGGCGCGTCGTGACGTGCTGCATCAGCGAGTTGATGAAGAAGTCGCGGGTCCCCTCCGGGGTACTGGTGTCGCGCTCGTCGGCCAGGTACTGCGCGATCTCCCGCTCGACCCGCTGGATGGTGGGCTGCGCCGACAGGTGCGCCATCAGCCCGGGCAGGTTCCCGTCGATCTCGATCATCCGGACGACGAGGTCGTCCTTGACGAACACCGACGTGCTGACCAGCCGGGTGCCGTCCGGTGCCGTCCACTCGGGCGGCGCGTACCCGGCGAGCAGTTCCTTCACCCGGTCCTGCGTGCCGGGCTTGATCCTGAACATGATCGCGTGGCGTTCCACGGTGATCGGTCCTTTCCTTTGGACGGATTAGGCGATGGACAGTGCGGCGAGCGCGTACAGGCCGAACCCGGCCAGCGCGAACGCCGTGCGGACGGAGTTGGCGCGGCACCACCGGGCGCGCAGGTCGTCCCAGCCGGCCGGGGCGTCCTCGGGGTCCCACCCGGAGATCGTGCGGTTGATCGGCACGTTGCGGGTGTCGGAGACCACCGCGACCAGCACGGACATGGCGAGCCCCGCGCAGCACAGCAGCCGCGCGGTCAGCCCGACGGGCAGCAGCGTGAAGACGACGGCGGTCGCCATCGTCACGCGGGTCACCCACGGCAGCAGCGGGTCGAACCGCCGGTCGAGCAGCTGGTGCACCTGCACGTAGCGGTCCCCCGGCAGCGCGACGAGGGTGGGCACGATCGCGCGCCACACGGCGAACAGGGTGCCCGCCACCGTGCCGCTGCCGAGCAGCACGACCATGGACAGCGTCCTCGCGAGCATCGCGGTCGCCTCCTCAGAAGTCGGTTCCGGTGATCAGGTCGAAGGTCTTGCGGTAGACGACGCGCCTGAAGGCGAGCCGCATGAAGACCTCGCGGAAACGGCACAGCGCGGCGTGCTCCCAGCGGCTGAGCGAGCCGATGACCCGCGACCGCCGGACGATCGTGGCCGTGCGGTCCACCCGGCGCCGCTCGTACAGCTCCAGCGCCTCGCCGATCGACGCCGCCGCGTCCACGCACTGGGAGAGCACCAGCGCGTCCTCGATCGACTGGCATCCGCCCTGCCCGAGGTTGAAGGCCATCGGGTGGGCGGCGTCGCCGAGCAGCGTGACCCCGCCCGTGCTCCAGCGCGGGACGGGCGTCCGGTCGTAGATGTCGATGGGAGTGATCTCCTCGGCCGGGGTGGCGCCGATGAGCGCGGCGACGGGGTCGGGCCAGCCGGCGAACTGCTCGGTCACGATCTGCCCGCCGGTGCTGCCGAGCGCGTCCAGCCCGTGGCCGATGCGGTCGCTGGTGATGGCGTCCCAGTACACGAGGCCGTCCGCGAGCGGGTAGTAGACGAACCGGCGACCCCGGCCCCAGATGTTGACGAACGTCCCCGGGCGCACGCCGGGGTCCGGGACGACGCCCTGCCACGCGGTGTACCCGGCGTAGCGGGGCGGCGGCTCGTACGGCATCAGCGTCGCCCGGACGGTGGAGCGCAACCCGTCCGCGCCGACGAGCAGGTCGCGGTGGATCTCCTCCCGCTGACCGCCGGGCCTGGCCAGGCGCACCGTCACGCCGTCCGCGCCGGTGGCGAGGCCGGCGCAACGGGAGCCCAGCCGCAGGTCCGCGCCGACCTGCCCGGTCAGCATCCGGTGCAGCTCCGGGCGGCTCACCGCGTAGACGGGCACGCCGCACCGCTCGCTGATCTCGCTCACCGGCCACCGCGCCAGCCGCCGGCCCCGCCACGAGTGGAACTCCTGCGCCCGGATCTCGTGCCCGATCTTCGCCAGCTCGTCCTGGAGGCCGAGGAGGCGGAGCGCGCGCACGGCGTTGTGCCACAGCATCAGGCCGCCGCCGGTCTGGATCCGGCCCAGGTCGGACGCCCGCTCGTAGACCGTGGTGCGCAGGCCGAGCCGGCGCAGGGCGATGGCCGTGGTCAGCCCGCCGATACCGCCGCCCACGATCGCGACCCCGCCCTCATTCCGCGACCCCCCACACCCCCCGGAACGGCCTGTCATGTCCCGCCACCCGGCCGCACACCGTCAGCAGTCGCCCGCACCGGGTAGATCTTCCGCTCGACCCGCCCCGCCCAGTAGGGCCGCATCGGCGTGGTCGCCTGCTTGTGGACGGGCGCGTCCTCCCAGGCGAGGAACTGCTCCTCGCTCTCCCACTCGCTCAGCAGGATGTAGCCCCCGGGACGGGCGTCGTCGCGCAGCAGCTCGTCGCGGACATGGCCCGGAGTGCCCGCGACCTTGGCCGCGACCTCGGTGTAGGCGGCCTCGAACGGGCCCCGCTGGTCCTCCTTGACGGACGCGAACACCATCACCCGTACGGTCATCTCGAATCCTCCTCGTGCTCGGTCCGGCCGGTACCGGTCTCCTCGGCGTCGACGTGCCGGACGATCTCGTCGACGCGCATGTCGGCCGACATCCGCAGCTCGCGCAGCGGCGCCGTCAGCCGGTCCTGGGCCGGGCTGCGCTCGAACGCGCGGAACGCCGCGAGGCTCGCCCAGTCACTGGTGATCACGTAGGTGTCCGGCTCGTCGCCGCGCAGCAGCGACTGGCGGAGGTTGGCGGGCTCCTGGCTGGTCGCGGCCGCGACCACGTCGAAGGCCCGCTCGAACGCCTGCCCCCCGCCCGGCCGGACGCGCATCCGCAGGGTGGCCCTGATCATCAGATTCCCCCGTCCACATGCAGGGTCGCGCCGGTGACGTAGCGGGCGGCGTCGCTGAGCAGGAACAGCACCGGCCCGGCGACCTCCTCGGGGTCGGCGAACCGGCCGAGCGCGATCATGCCGGCGTAGCGGTCCCGCGCCGCCTGCGGGACCCCGGTCATCTGGTCGGTGTCCACCAGTCCGGGGGCGATACCGTTCACCCGGATGCCGCGCGGTCCGAGTTCCTTGCACAGCGACCGCGTGAGCCCGGTGACTCCCGATTTCGCGGCCGTGTAATGCACTCGTCCGGCCATTCCGCGGAATGCGACCGCCGAGGTGACATTGACGATGGACGCGCCCGGCTCCAGCCATTTCAGCGCGGCCTGGACCGTCAGGTACATGCCGGTGAGGTTCACGTCCAGGACGCGATGCCACTCCGCCGGCTCCAGGTCCTCGATCGTGCGATGGCTCACGACGCCGGCGTTGTTGACGATGCCCGCAAGGCCGCCGAAACGCTCGTGCGCACGCTCCACCAGAGCGGAGACGTCGGACGCCTTCGCCGCGTCCGCACGCACGAGCTGGTAGTCGGCGCCCAGGTTGGCGAGCCTTTTGTCCAGGGCAGCGATGGCCTCGCCGTCCTGCACGTAGGACGCGGTGACCCGCGCGCCGCCCCGGACGAGCGCCAACACGACCGCCTGGCCGATGCCCCGGGACCCGCCCGTCACCAGGATGTGCTCACCGGACAGGTCGAATTCGGATTTCATGAACCGCCCCTTTCCGTTGGAACTCAGTCGGATCGGATGGCACGCTACGGAACTGACCACGTATCGTCTTCCACCTGCGGCGGGAGGTCTTTTATCCCCCGTCAGGCCGGCCGGCGGACCGGCGGGGGAGGCGCGCGAAGGAGGCCCATGGGGCTGGGCATCCGACGTAGCCTCCGAGAGACGCAGAGACCCCTCACACAGCTTTCTCTGCGTTTTCCAAGGTCCACCGTTCACACTTGGAGTCATGAATCAGTCCGCACAGCGCGTTCTCGTCGTAGACGACGAGCCCTATCTCGCCGATCTGGTCGCCACGGCCCTGCGGTACGAGGGGTACACCGCCGAGGTCGCTGGAACGTGCGCCGAGACGACGGCGAGGGTGGCCGACTTCCGCCCCGACCTGATCGTGCTCGACGTGATGCTCCCGGACGGGTCGGGGCTGGACACCTGCCACCGGCTGCGGCGCGAGGGTTGCGCGGCGCCGGTCGTGTTCCTCACCGCGCGGGACGCCACCGAGGACAAGATCGCTGGGTTGACCGTGGGCGGCGACGACTACGTCACCAAACCCTTCAGCCTGGAGGAGCTCATCGCCCGGATACGGGCGGTGCTGCGGCGGACGAGCAGCGCGGAGCCGGCCGAGGCACGGTTGTCGTTCGCCGACCTCGTAATCGACGAGGAGGCGTACGAGGTACGGCGGCAGGGCGAGCCGCTGGACCTGACGCCGACGGAGTTCAAGCTGCTGCGCTACCTCGTCATCAACGCCGGGCGCGTCCTGACCAAGCGGCAGATCCTCGACCACGTGTGGAACTACGACCATGGCGGCAACGACGGCGTCGTGCAGACCTACGTCAGCTATCTGCGCCGGAAGGTCGACGCGATCGACCCGCCGCTGATCCACACGATCCCGCGGGTCGGATACGTCCTGCGGCTGCCCAAGGACCACTGACTTCAGAGAACAGCTGATCTCCCACGCCGCGCGAGCGCGTCACCTGACTGGTGGGCGAAGCCGGAGGCGAGCCCCACCGGGAAGATCGCGAAGCGATGGAACACTCGCACAAGCACGGTGAAGGGGCGAGCCGCCAGGCGAGCCCTTGGGCCAGGATTGCACTAGAAAGGCCCGGGATGGGGGGAGCATCCCGGGCCTTTGCTTACCGGAGCGGATCAGGTACCGGTCGGATCAGGTACCGGTCGGATCAGGTACCGGTCGGGTCGGGCACGCGGACGAGCTCGGGCGGCGTCGGCGAGGAGGTGGCCGCGGAGGACGGCGCGACCCGCAGGATCCGCGCGGCCCACGCGGGCAGCCACCAGTTCCAGTCACCGAACATCGAGATCAGCGCGGGCACCAGGATGCCGCGGATGATCGTGGCGTCCAGCAGGATGCCGAGGCCGAGGCCGGTGGCGAACATCTTGACCTCGGTCATCGGCGCGGCGGCCATCGAGGCGAACGCCAGGCAGAGGATGAGCGCGGCGCTGGTCACGAGCCGGCCCGTCCGGCCGAGGCCCTCCACGATCGCCTCCCTGGTGGAGCCGGTGCGCTCGTACTCCTCCCGGATCCGGGCGAGGATGAAGACCTCGTAGTCCATCGACAGCCCGTACAGGAACGCGAAGATCAGGCACGGGATGAAGGCGCCGATGGCGCCGGTCGCGGGCACGCCCCAGATGGCGTCGCTGCCGTGGCCCTCCTGCCAGATCAGGGTGACCGAGCCGATCACCGCGGCGAGCGACAGCAGGTTGAGCACGACCGCCTTGAGCGGCAGCACCAGGGACCGGAACGCCCGCGCCAGCAGCACGAAGGTGAGCAGGGCGATCAGGCCGAGCATCCAGGGGAAGACCCCGTACACCTGGCCGATGAAGTCGATGTCGCTGGCCGCCTCGCCGCCGACGTGGGATCCGGACGGGACCGCGTCGCGGATCCGCCGGACCGTGTCGTGGCCGGCGTTGGTACCGCCCTCGTCGACGGGGATCACCGACAGCAACGCCGATCCGCCCTGCCGCCAGGCCTCGCCGGACGGCGCGACGGCCGTGCGCACGCCCTGCACGTCCGCGAGCCGCGCGGCCACCGACTCGGGCCCGCTCCCGGACGGGACGAGGACGTCGACCGGGGTGAGGACGCCCGAGGTGATGCCCGCGGACTTCAGCGCCCCGACGCCCTCGTACGCCGGGCCGGACTTGGCCAGCGCCCCGCTGCCCGCCTCGCCGAGGTGGATGTTCGTCCCGCCGAGCGCGAGGGCGACCAGCAGCACGGTCGCGCCCAGCGCAGCCGGGACGCGGAACCGGATGACGCCGCGGGTCCAGGCGGCCCAGGCCCGGCTGGCGTGGGAGTCCTTGCGCAGCCGGGGCCAGTCGAGGCGGGGGCCCGCGGTGGCGAGGATGATCGGCAGCAGGGTGAGCGTCGCCAGCACGCTGACGGACGGGATGATGATGCCGCCGTAGGCGATGCTGCGCAGGAACGGGACCGGCAGCACGACCATGACGATCAGCCCGATGCTGACCGCGACGCCGCTGAACACGACCGAACGTCCCGCGGTGGCCATGGCGCGATGGACGGCCTCCTCGCCGTCGTGGCCGTGGGCGCGTTCCTCCCGCCAGCGGGTCACCAGCAGCAGGGAGTAGTCGACGGCGACGCCGAGGCCGATGAGCGCGACCACGAACTGCACCAGGAAATTGACCTCGCCGATCTCCGTGAGCCCGTAGACGGCGAGGAACGAGCCGAGGATCGACACGACGGCGATCAGCAGCGGGACGAACGCGAGGAACGAGCCGAACACGAACGCCAGCACCAGCAGGGCGCCGACGCCGCCGACGAGCGTCTCGGTCAGGACGCTGACGCCCTCTCCTCCACCGCCCTCCGAGAGCAGGTCCATCCCCGTGACGCGCAAGGTGGAACCGGTGGGCAGGGACGGCTGGATGATCTGCGTCAGGGGCTTGCTCAGGTCGGGTCCCTCGTCCACCGGCTTGCCCGCGGGATGCCGCGGGTAGACGAATCCGAAGGTCGTCCGGCCGTCGGCGCTGACGAACCGTCTGTCCCCGGTGGTGGCGAAAGAGGCGACGCGGGCGTCCAAGCGCGTGGCCGCGGTCTGGAACGCATTGTTCAGTGCCGTCCGTACCGCTGGATCGTCCACCGTCTTGCCCGGCGGAAGAACGATGACCGGCACCGTGGGCGAGCTGTCGCCGCCGCTCCGGTAGGTGGTGTCGATGGCCTGGTTGGCGTCCCGCGCCGCCGATCCCGCCGGCGCGAAGTCCTCGACAAGGCGGTCACTGACCTTGGTGACCGCGAAGGCTCCGGCGGCTGTGACGGCAAGCCAGAGCATGGCCACGAACAGCTTGTGCCGTAGCACGAACCTGGAGAATGTTTCCATGAGGCCCAGTGCAGCGGACCGCTCTTCAGCCGCCGTCCGGGTGCTCATAGAAAACGCAGAGAATCATGAATCACAACGTTCTCTAAGGGTCCGCACAGCGTCAGGCCAGAACGCGACGGGAGACTCACAGACGTGTCACTGCGAAGACGGCTGATCCTGTCCTCGGTGGCCCTGGCGGCGCTGGGGCTGCTCTTGTCCGGGCTGGCCACGTTCGCGGCGGTGCGTGACTGGACGTCCGAACGCGACCACCGGATGCTCGCCTCGCCCGGCAGGCAGGCGGAGAAGGTCATCGGTTCGCGCCAGGGGCTCATGACCGCGTCCGCACCGGACGACGTGACGACCCTGTGGCGTGCCCTCGCCGCCGACGGCGCCATTCCCTCGCTCTTCCAGATCCGTGCCGCGGACGGCAGGATCCTGCAGACGGTGAACTACGGCCCGGCGCCGGACCTGCCCCGCGACCTGACACCGAGGCGTGTGACGGACGACAACCCCGACGGCGAGCGGTTCCGCACGGTCGACACCGGCGGCGATTCGAGTTTCCGCATCCGGGTGGCCTGGCTGCCGGACCCGTCGCCCGCGCAGGGGCGACCTACGCAGGGACAACCCACCACACCCACCGGAGCCACGCGTTCCCGCTTCCTCGTCGTCGGCGTCCAGAGCATCGAGTCGGAGGAGTTCAAGGGCCGCACCGCCGGCTCGATGACCGTGTTCGGACTGCTGGCGCTCATCGGGGTGGCGCTGGTGGCCGGCCAGGTGGTCAAGCGCGGACTCCGTCCGCTGGACGAGTTCGGTGCGACGGCCACCGCCATCGGCGCCGGCGACCTCACCCGCCGGGTGACGCGGGCCGATCCGCGGACCGAGGTCGGGCGGTTGGGCCAGGCGCTCAACGGGATGCTCGCCCAGATCGAGGCGGCGTTCCGGGAGCGGCGGGCGGCCGAGGGCCGGCTGCGCCGCTTCGTCGCCGACGCCTCGCACGAGCTGCGCACCCCGGTCGCCACGATCCGGGGGTATGCCGAGCTGTTCCGGCGCGGCGCCGCGCAGCGTCCCGAGGATCTCGCCAAGGCGATGGCGCGCATCGAGTCCGAGGCCGAGCGGATGGGCGTGCTGGTGGACGAGTTGCTTCTGCTCGCCCGGCTCGACCAGGGCAGGCCGCTGGAGCGCGAGCCCGTCGACCTCGCCGCGCTCGCCGGCGACGCGGTGTCGGACGCTCGCGCCGTGGCACCGGACCGCCCGGTGACGCTCGAAGGGGACGGCCCGCTCGTCGTCAGCGGCGACGCCGACCGGCTTCGCCAGGTGTTGGCGAATCTGCTGGCCAACGTCCGCCAGCACACCCCGGAGGGGACCCCGGCGGTCGTGCGGTACGGCGTGCGGGCGGGCGACGCGGTGCTGGAGGTCGCGGACGAGGGGCCCGGTCTCACCGCGGAGCAGCGGGCGCACGCTCTCGAACGGTTCTACCGGGCGGACGCGGCCCGTTCGCGGCACCGCGGTGGCGCCGGGCTCGGCCTGTCGATCGTGGACGCCGTGGTGTCGGCCCACGGCGGCGCGGTCTGCCTGGAGGCCGCGCCCACGGGCGGCATGCTCGTCCGGATTCGGCTTCCCTTGGACGGTGCCTGACAATAACGCCGGATTTGTCGATTTAGAAAACGCTCATGAGTCGGATTCATCTTTTCCGCATTTCTCACGGCCAGTCATGCGACTTGATCAGAGTGTAGCAATGGTCCATCGAACCGGTAGCCGACACTGAGGATAAACATACAAATCCCTTGCAGAACAATGTGCGCCAGTATAGAGTCAGCGGCGACGGGGTGACCTCCTTGTGAGGTGGTAGGTAAACTGTGACCTCGGTCACTCCAACTCCCCGCACGCACCTGCACCAATTGTTAGATGTCCTCGGGGCCATGGGGGAAAGTAATGCCCTATACAGTGACACCGCATTTGACGTGGGAGTTCGTGCTAGATCTCGAATTTCTGATCGGGTTCGTGATGGGCGCCTCGGTCCTGGCCGGGGTCGCCTGGTCGCGGCGTCAGCAAATCTCCCGAGAAGTAGGCTCGGCGGTCCGCGGGGAACGGAGGCGGATAGCGCGGGAACTGCACGACACCGTGGGGCACGGGATGCTGCTCATCTCGATGAGCGCCCGGCGGCTGCCGCTCGCCGCCCCGCGCGCCAAGCCGGTCGTCGAGGCGATCGACGACGCCGTCCACACCACGATGAACGACGTCCGCCGCCTGGTCGGCGAACTACGTGCGGACACCAGCGGCCCCCGGCACGTGCGGGGGCACGTGCCGGACGGCGCCACGGGGTGCGCGCCGCGAGAATCCGAGCCCACCCTCGCCGGCGGCATCACCGAGCTCGGCGTCCGGACGCTCGGGGCCGATTTCACCGTCACGCTGGAGAACGCCGGCGTCCAGCATCTGCTCCAGGCGGAATTGCAGCACACCGCCTACCGCATTGTGCAGGAAGGACTCACCAATGCGGTGAAGCATGACGGTGGACCGGTCCGCGCCTCCCTGCGGTTCGGCGACGAACTCCAACTCTGTGTCGCCAGCGGCGCGGCCAGTGGCGCCGGCGAGGATATCCACACCCTGCCGATCATCCCTTTCACCGAGCACCGCCCGAAAGTCTCCCACGGCCTTGCCGGGCTCCGGGAAAGGGTGGACGAGGTCAACGGCTCCTTCGAATGCGGAACGCTGCCGACCGGAGGCTTCCTGGTTCGCGCGCGCATTCCGATGACCGAATCCACAGTCCGCTGGCACGGCAGGAGAACCCGATGCATGAAATCCGCGTCCTGATCGTCGATGATCAACCGCTGGTGCGCAACGGGCTGCGCGCCACTTTCGACGGCGCGGCCGACATCGTGGTCGTCGGCGAGGCGGCCAACGGCGTCGAGGCCGTCCGCGACGTCCGATTACTCAGGCCCGATCTCGTGCTGATGGACATCCACATGCCACGGATGGACGGGCTGGAGGCGACGCGAGAGATCTGCGCGCCCGGCTCCGGCATCGACGCCAAGGTCATCATCCTCACGATGTTCGACCAGGACGAGCATCTCTTCGAGGCGCTGCGCATCGGCGCGACCGGGTTCATCCTCAAGGACGCCCCCGCCCGCACGCTCGTGGAGGCCGTGCACGAGGTCGCGGCAGGCGGGGCGCTGCTGTCGGCGTCGGTGACGCGCCGGCTCGTCCGGGAGTTCGCGCGCCGGCCCACGCTGTCCACCGTCCGCACCGTGGAGCTGCCGGAGCTCACCGACCGGGAGCTGGACGTGTTCAAGCTGCTCGTCCGGGGCCACAGCAACGACGAGATGGCCGAACTGCTCACCCTCGGGGCGAGCACCGTGAAATCGCACGTCAAGCACCTCTACCAGAAGCTCGGCGTGCGCGACCGGGTCCAGGTCGTGATCTATGCCTACGAGAACGGACTGGTGTAGCCCATGCTGGATCCCGAGCAGGCCCGCCACCCCGCCGTCCCGGCACGGTCGGGGAACCATCTGATCGCCGTCGCCGACGGCCGCTGCGAGATGGCGGCGGCGCACCGCGCGGCCCGGCTCGCGGCGGCCACCGGCGGCCCCGTGACGATGGCGCTGCTGACCCGGCCGCCCTGGACCGCGGCGTTCGAGCCGTCGGCCATGGAGTGCTGGCGCAACGGCGACCTGGAGATCGCCGCGCTCACCCGGCTGTCGGCGATCCTCGATCCGGCCGGTATCGGCTGGCGCATGGTCACGGTCGACGGCGACCCGGTCCGGGGCATCGTCCGCCTCGCCCGCCGGCACCCGCCGCACTGGGTGCTGGTGCCGCGCAGGCACCGCCCGTTCCTGCGGACGGGCGGCCGGCGCCTCGCGACCGTCCTGCGTTCCAGGCACGGGCTCCCGCTCCTGCTGGTCTGAGCCGGAGACGGCGGTGCGTCAGAGGAGTTCGGTGGTGTCGTTCGGCGCCGCGCGGGTGTGCCCGACGGCGTCGAACAGCAACCGGGCATGCCGGTTAAGCGTCGCCGGGTCGTAGGTCTTGTGGCCGGTCAGGACGATCGTCAGGTCCGCGGCCTCAAGCGCCGCGGATAGCGACCCGGCACCGGGAACGTCAGTGCCGTCCACCTGCCAGGACGCGACGTGGGGGTCGTGGTAGGTCAGATCGGCGCCGAGCCGGATCAGCCGGCGGGCCACCGGGCGGGCCGGGGATTCGCGCTGGTCGGCGATGTCGGCCTTGTAGGTGACGCCGAGCAGCAGGACCTTGGCGCCCTTGAGGGCGCGCCCTTCGCGGTTGAGGAGTTGCTGGGCGCGTTCGACCACGTAGCGGGGCATCCGGTCATTGATCTCTTGGGCCAGTTCGACGAACCGGAAGGGGTAGCCCAGGGAGCGGACCTTGTAGGACAGGTAGTTGGGGTCGATCGGGATGCAGTGGCCGCCGACGCCGGGTCCGGGGCGGAACGCCTGGAACCCGAACGGCTTGGTGGCGGCGCAGTCGATCGCGTCCCACAGGTCGATCCCGAGCTCGTCGCAGAACACCGCCATCTCGTTGACCAGCGCGATGTTCACGTGCCGGTAGGTGTTCTCCAGCAGCTTGGCCATCTCGGCCTCGCGGGTGCCACGCGCTTGGACGACCCGTTCCACGAACTTGCCGTAGAACGAGGCGGCGGCCACCGCGCACGCCGGCGTGAAACCACCGACGATCTTGGGCGTGTTCCGGATGCCGTAGACGGGGTTGCCCGGGTCGATCCGCTCGGGCGAGAAGGCCAGGTGGAACTGCTCCCCCGCGACCAGGCCGGAGGTCTCCAGGATCGGGCGGACGACCTCGTCGGTGGTGCCGGGGTAGGTGGTGGATTCCAGCACCACGAGCATGCCGGGCTCCAGGTGCCGGGCGACGGTCTCGGCCGCCCCGCGGACCGCCGTCAAGTCCGGGCCGCCCTCCGCCGACAGCGGCGTGGGAACACAGATCACCACCGTCTGCGCGCCGTCCAGGACGTTCTCGTCCAGGCTCGGTTCGAAGCCCTGCCCCAGCATCTCGCCGACCTCGGCGGCCGACACGTCGTCGACGTGCGACCGGCCGGCGCGCAGGCCGGTCACCACACGGGCGTCGCGGTCCAGACCGCCGACCTCCAGCCCGGCCCGGCACGCCTCCCGCACCAGCGGAAGTCCGACGTAGCCGAGCCCGATGACCACCACGTCCATCGCTACGCCACCCCCGTCCAGCGCCGGACGACGTCGGCGATGCGGACGCCGGCATGCCCGTCCCATAGCGGCGGGGTCCGGTCGGGCCGCTCCAGCCCGCCGAGCGCCTTGCCCGCCGCGGGGACCAGTTCCTCGAAGGTGACGAGGCGGTTGGTGCCGTGGGTGATGGTGATGGGTCGTTCGGTGTTGGGGCGGACGGTCAGGCAGGGGACGCCGAGGATGGTGGTCTCCTCCTGGAGGCCGCCGGAGTCGGTGACGACGGCCGCGGCGCCGCGGACGGCGGCGATGAAGTCGATGTAGCCCAGGGGTTCCAGGACGTGCACGCTCGGGTGGTCGTCGAGCCCGGCGGCCAGCAGGGTGGCGCGGCCGCGCGGGTGGACGGGGATGACCAGGTCGGCGAGGTCGGCGACGCCGTGCAGGTGCCGTACCAGCGCGGCGGCGGTCTCGGGCGCGTCCACGTTCGCGGGGCGGTGCATCGTCGCCAGGACGTACCGCTCCGGCAGCCCGTGCGCGGCCCGGACGCGTCCGGTGTCGAACCTGTCCAAGTTGGCGAGCAACGTATCGATCATCGGGTTGCCGACGAAATGCGCCCGCTCCACCGGGACGCCCTCGTTCGCCAGATGCCCGATCGCCTCGGGGCTCGTCACAAAACACAGGTCGGACAGCTGGTCGGTGAGCCGCCGGTTGACCTCCTCCGGCATGCTCATGTCGAAGCTGCGCAGCCCGGCCTCCACATGGGCGACCGGGATGTGCAGTTTGGCCGCGACCAGTGCGGCAGCGATCGTCGAGTTCACGTCGCCGTACACGACGACCAGGTCGGGCGAGCGACGCAGGAACTCGCGCTCCAGCCCGATCATCACCGCGGCCGTCTGCTCGGCGTGCCCGCCCGAACCCACACCCAGGTTGACGTCGGGTTCGGGCAGGCCCAGCTCGTCGAAGAAGACCTTCGACATGCGTTCGTCATAGTGCTGCCCGGTGTGCACAACGGTCTGGTCCAGGTCGTCGAGTGCGGCGACCACCGGCGCGGCCTTGACCAAGTTCGGCCGGGCGCCGACCACGTGCACCAGCGAGGTGATCATGTCTTCCCTTCACTACCGTCCATCGGGCCCTAGTAGGCGCCCGAACCGCGGACCACGGCCGCGAGCGTCTTCCAGAGGATCTGCATGTCGAGCACCAGCGACCAGTTCTCGATATAGCGCAGGTCGAGGCGCACCGACTCCTCCCACGACAGGTCCGAGCGTCCGCTCACCTGCCACAGCCCGGTCATGCCGGGCTTCACCGCGAGGCGCCGGAACACGTCCTCGCCATAGCGGTCCACCTCGTCCGGCAGCGGCGGGCGCGGGCCGACCAGCGACATCTCGCCGCGCAGCACGTTGACGAGCTGCGGCAGCTCGTCGATGGACCAGCGCCGCAGCCGCGAGCCGATCCGGGTGATCCGGGGGTCGTCCTTGAGCTTGAACAGCACGCCGCCGGAGGTGTCGCGGGCCGTGAGCTCGCGACGGCGGCGCTCGGCGTCCACGACCATGGTGCGGAACTTCAGCATCCGGAACCCGTTGCCGCCGAGGCCGACGCGCTCCTGCGAGAAGAACGCGGGGCCCGGGTCGTCCAGCCGGATGAGCAACGCCGTCAAAACCCACAGCGGGGAGAGCAGGACCAGCGCGACGGCCGCGACCGTCCGGTCGAAGAGCGCCTTCACCACCCGCCTCATCCCGGCGAGCTGCGGGTGCTCCACGTGCATCAGCGGCAGCCCTGCGACGGGACGGATCGACGTGCGCGGGCCCGCGATGTCCAGCAGCGCGGACGCCACGAGCAGCTCGGTGTCGGTCTTCTCCAGCTTCCAGGCGAGCCGCCGCAGCTCGACCCCCGCCAGCTCGGGACAGGCGAGCACGGCGACGGCGTCGGCGTCGCACCGTCTGACGACCTCGGCGACCTCCCACATCCCGCCCTCGACCGGGACGGTGCCCACCCGGTCGAGGCCGCCGTCCGCCGGCAGGCACGCGGCGACGATCTGCATGCCGTGGTGGCGGGCCCGGCCGAACTCGCGGACCAGCTCGGTCACCGCCTCGCGATGGCCGACCGCGACCGCCCGGCGCATGCCGTGGCCGCGGGCCCGGCGCCCGTGCAGGTGTTTGCGCAACCGGTACCGGCCGAGCAGGCTCAGCAGCGTCACCGTCGGCAGCGTGACCACGACGAACCCGCGTGCGACTTCGGCCTTCGTCGCGTAGGACAGGATCGCCACCGCCGCGGTGAGGCTGATCCCGGCGTCCAGGATGCGCCGGTACTCCTCCGAGCCGGCGCCGAAGAACCGCGACTCGTAGGCGCGGGTCGCGGCCACCCAGCCCACCCAGATGAGCGGCAGCGCCGCCGCGAGCATCGCGTCCGGACGCGGTGCGACCGTGTCGTCGCCGAACCGGAACAAGAAGCCCACGACACCGGCCGCGAGGGCACAGCAGAAATCCACGGTAATGGTTAGGCGAACATGATCTGAAACCCAGCCGACGCCCCTTGATCGTCGGCGGCGCCACAGTGGAACGGCCGTTTCCGAACTATCGACCACACTCATGCGGACATCCCCCGCCCCTCCCCGAGGTCCCGCACCCGCGCCCCCTCCAAGGAACGAATGCCGGACTGACACGACAGTTAAGCTGCCAGTTTCCGAGGTTAAAGGGAAGGTAATGCACGAAGATTACCCTTGGCCGTATGAGGCCGCCGGGACGTTGAACCATCCAGATGGCCGGAATCGGTCGGACGGCGGGCGTGGCGGTGACCGGAACCTACCCTGACGCCGTGCCCCACCTCTGGAGGACCGCGACACCGGCGCTCGTCGCGGCGACGACCGCCCTGCTGTCGAGCGGCTGCGGCGACGGCGACCGTGACCCCGCCCCGGCGAGGCCGGTCGGCACGGTGACGCTCGACCTGAGACAGCCGGGACAGCTCGTGTTCCGGCAGGGTGGCACCGGCCCGACGGCGGGCAGGCTCGCCGCCGTGCGGCTGTCCGGCCCGGCCGGCGCCCCCGTCGTGACGAGCCCGGACAAGCGGACGATCACCGGCACGTCCTGCGTCCGCGTGCACGCCGCCGGTGGCACCGGCGTCTGCCTGACGGTCGAGCGCAAGGCGGTGGCGCAGACGTCGGCCGAGATCCTGGACGGCCAGGCACGACGCTCGCACCTGTTCCCGATCGAGGGCGTGCCGAGCCGCGCCCAGGTGTCGGCGAGCGGACGGATGGTCTCGTGGACGACGTTCGTCGAGGGGCACAACTACCAGAGCAAGAACCTGTCCACCCGCACAGGGGTCTTCGACCGGAAGACGGGGCGCCTGTGGCTCGACCTGGAGAAGTTCAAGCTGGTCCAGGACGGGCGCCGCAACTGGTCGGCCGACCTCAACTACTGGGGCGTCACCTTCACCCGCGATGATGATCGCTTTTACGCGACCGCGCGTACCAAGGAGAAGACCTACCTGGTGGAGGGGCGGGTGAGCACCCGGACCATGCGCACGCTGAGGACGAACCTGGAGTGCCCGTCGCTGTCCCCCGACGGCACCCGGCTGGCGTTCAAGAAGGCGACCGGCGACCCGTCCAGGCCGTGGCGGCTGCACACGCTCGACCTCCGCACCATGCGGGAGACGGCGCTGGCCGAGCCCGCTTCGGTCGATGACCAGGCCGTATGGATCGACGATCGGACGGTGGCGTACGGGCTGCTGCGCAAGGGCGCGGCCAAGAGCGGGACCGACATCTGGACGGTGCCCGCCGACGGGTCGGGCGCGCCACGCCTGCTGCTGGCCGACGCCTACTCCCCGGCCGCAATCCGATGAGCTGCCGACCGAATCTCGCCGCCGGACGCCCGAGGGCCGTCTTGTTACCGTCTGGTAAGGCGCCCTGGCGCAGCGCTCCCGGTAGACCGCCCTCGCTTTCCCGGACAGTCTCCGGACCCCCGAGGTAAGTTTACCGGCACCCCATGTCCAAAATCGGCCACCTTGAACCCTGGCTTTTTCAGCGGCACTCCGAACAATAATGAGCCGAATCATTGGACGGGGTGAACGATTGACTCGGCTGCACGCTTTCCGTAACCAATTCGTTGACGCGCCGGGTTCTCTTGGCGCGCGCTATCGAGCGCGCCGGTGGGACTGGCTGCGCGCGACTTTTCCCGAGCTCGACCGGATGTCGGTGATCGACCTCGGCGGTACGGCGGAGGCGTGGAAGCGCGCTCCCGTCCAGCCCGCCAGGGTGCACATCGTCAACCTGGAGAAGCCGCCGGCGGACCTGCCGCCCTGGCTGCGCTCGGACCACGCCGACGCCTGCGAGCTGCCGGCGGAGATCCTGGCGGGCGACTACGACGTGGTGATCTCCAACTCGGTGCTGGAGCACGTGGGCGGGCACGCGCGCCGCCGCCTGTTCGCCGACGCGGTGCACGAGCTCGCCGACCGGCACTGGGTCCAGACGCCCTACCGCTACTTCCCGGTGGAACCACACTGGGTGTGCCCGGGAATGCAGTTCCTGCCGGCCGCGGCGCGGGTGACCGTCGCGCGGCACTGGCCGCTGGTGCACACACCGCCGGCCGACCGCGCCGAGGCGCTGCGCACCGTCCTGGACGTCGAGCTGCTGAGCCGCACCGAGATGCGCGCCTACTTCCCGCACTCCTCGATCCGCTCGGAGCGGGTCGCCGGGCTGACGAAGTCGCTGATCGCGGTGAAGCGCTCGTGAACGTGTCACCACGGATGCGGCGGCTGGCGGAGACCGACCCCGCCGCCCGCGACCTGATCGCCCGGCTGATCGGACGGGCCGTCCGCGGCCTGCCGCGGATGCGCACCGAGACACCCGGCGGGTTCGTGTTCACCATGCGCGCCGGCGCCGCGCCCGACGGGAAGGTCGACCTGGCCGTCGCGCCCGAGGGGACCAGCCTGCGCTACGCGGCCATCGTCGCGCTGGGCGCCCGGCTGCTGCCCCCCGACGAGCAGCGCGCGGCGCTCGGCGGCGAGACGGTGGACGAGCTGGTCGGCGCGCTCGTGGCGCGGCTGGAGGACACCGGCGCCGAGGCGGTCACCTCGCTCGGCGACGTGGCGCTGATCTGCTGGGCGGCGGCGGAGACCGGGCACGGGAAGCTGGAGCTCGCGCTCGCCCGGCTCGCCGCGGCGGACCCGGCGGGCGGTGGGCCGGTCTTCACCGTGGACGCGGCCTGGGTCGCCTCCGCCCTGGCGGCGGTGCGGGACGCGGGCGGCGCGCCCGGGGTCGAGGAGCATCTCGGCCGTGCCCGCGACCGGCTGCTCGACGCCCTGCGGGGACGGTCGCTGTTCTCGCACGAGGCGGGCGGGAGCGGTCTCGTCCCCCGCTACCGCGCTCATGTCGGCTGCTTCGCCGACCAGGTGTACCCCGTCCAGGCGCTGGCCCGGATCGGGGACGACCGGGCGGTCGCCGCCGCCGACGCCGTCGCGAACGGCATCTGCGCCGTGCAGGGCGACGACGGCCAGTGGTGGTGGCACTACGACGCCCGCACCGGCGAGGTCGTCGAGGGCTACCCGGTCTACAGCGTCCACCAGCACGCCATGGCACCGATGGCGCTGCTCGACCTCGCCGACGCGGGTGGCACCGCCCACCACCTCGCGATAGCCAAGGGCGTGCGCTGGCTGGCCGGGACGGCCGAGACCGGCGCGTCGCTGCTGCCGGGCGCAGAGCCCGGCGAACCCGTCATGACGTGGCGGAAGGTCGCCCGAAACGATCCCCGCAAGGCCGTCCGGGGGGTGCGCGCGGCGACCACCAGGCTGCGCCCCGGATGGCGGCTCGGCTCCCTTGACCGAAGGTTCCCCCCGGTCGCCATCGACCGGGAGTGCCGTCCCTACGAGCTCGGGTGGCTCCTGCACACCTGGCTCGGCCCCACTTCAAGGGAGTGACGATGAAGGCGCAGCGTTCCGAGCCGAACCGGCCTCTCCAGCGTGCCCGTTTCCTCGGCGTCCACCTCGACCCGCTGACCATCGACGAGACCGTCGCCCGTTGCGTGAAGGCGGTCGAGGAACGGTCGCCGATCACGATCGGGGTGCTGAACGCGGCGAAGATCGTTCGGCTCCGCAAGGACCCCCGGCTGAGCCGGGCGGTGCTGGGCTGCGACCTGGTGCTGGCGGACGGGCAGTCCGTGGTGTGGGCGGCCGGTCTGCTGCGCCGGCCGCTGCCCGAGCGGGTCGCCGGCATCGACCTGATGCTGTCGCTGCTGCCCGAGGCGGAGCGGCGCGGCCACCGGGTGTTCTTCCTCGGCGCCCGCCAGGAGGTGCTGGACCGGACCGTGGCGGAGATCCGCCGCCGGTTCCCGCGGCTGACGGTGGCCGGGTCGCGGCACGGGTACTTCTCCTCCGCCGAGGCCCCGGAGGTCGCCGACGAGATCCGTGCGAGCGGCGCCGACCTGCTGTTCATCGGGGTGTCATCGCCGATGAAGGAACTGTTCGTCCAGGACTGGTCGGCGCGGACCGGGTCGCAGGTGGTGCACGGCGTCGGCGGCACGTTCGACGTGCTGGCCGGTGAGGTGCGCCGTGCTCCGGAGTGGTGGCAGCGGCACGGCCTGGAGTGGCTCTACCGCTGCCTTCAGGAGCCGATGCGGCTCGGCCCGCGTTACTTCACCACGAACTTCGCGTTCGTCCTGCTGGTGGCCCGTGAGGCCGCGCGAGGGCTCACGCGGGGGCTCACGCGGGGGCAGTCGCGCTCTTCCGGTGCCGGCGGCGATCGGCGGTGACGGCGGCGTACGTGCCGCCGATCCCACCGATCAGCAGGACGGCGACGAGGGCGCGGGACGGGCGGCCGAGGATCGGCACCGCCCGGTCGCTGCCCGCGGCGACCTGCCAGGAGATGTACGAGCCGGGCCGCGCCCCCTGGACGGCCTGCTCGCGGCGTAGCCGTTCGCGCAGCACCGCGAGCACCTTAAGCAGCGTCCCGCGGGCCTTGTCGGCATCGCTCGCCGTCACGCTCAGGGTGAGGTACGGCTGGTCGTGAATGGGCTGTTCCTGGTTGCCGCGGTTGGCGAGCAGCACCTGAAACGCCGCGGTACCACCCGCCGTCCGGACGGCGCGCCGTCCGGCGGCCGAGTCGAGCCAACGGGACGAAACCTCCGCCATCGTGACCAGCGACGGGGTAAAACTGGCGAACGAGTTGCGCGGGAACGGCGACTGCGGCGAGAGGAACGTGACGACGGTCCGGGCCTCATAGCGCACCGGCGCCATCTGCACGCGCAGGATGGCCAGCGCCGTCAAGACGACGGCAACGATCGTCACCAGCGGGTTGCGCCGCAGCGCGGCCCCGAAATCTCGTATCGCCACAAAATGCTCCATTCACGCACGTCCGTGACATCGTGGCATGCGAGGGAGTGCGGTAGAGCTCGCTCGCCGGGTGTGGCCACGTGGCGGCATGACGGAGCCGGCGCGCGGAACTGGACGACCGCAACTAGACGACCGCGGCTAGACGACAGGGTCGTGAAGGGGGATCGGTGGATCTGCTCGACTGGGTGGGGACCCTGCTGCGGAGATGGTGGCTGACGGTGCCCCTCCTCCTCGTGGCGCTGGTGGGATCGGGGGCGATCGCCCTGGTCACGCCGTACAAGTACGAGGCGAAAGCGACTGCGGTGCTGCTCGCCTCGCCCGTGCAGGCCAAAGAGGCGGGCGGCAACCCGTGGCTCGTCTTCGACAGCTCTCTGACGGTCACCGCCGAGGTCGTCGGCCGGGAGATGATGGACGAGCAGACGGCCGCCGCGCTGCGCGCCAAGGGCCTGACGGCGACCTACATGGTGGGGGTCGCGCCCGACTCGACGGGACCGGTTCTGGCCATCGAGGTGACCGGGACGGACGCCGCCGGCACCAAGGCGACCCTGGACGCGCTGCTCGCCACCGTCCCGCTGCGGCTGGCGAAGCTCCAGGCGCAGGAGGCCGTGACACCGCGCGCCCAGATCAAGATGAACGTCATCAGCGCCAGCCCGAAGGCGGCGTTGGTGGCCACCGACAAGATTCGCCTCGTCGTGATGACGCTGTTCCTGGGTCTCGCCGTGACTGTGGCCGTCCCGCTGTTCGCCGAGGTGCTGTCGGAGCGCCGCCGCCGCGGCCGGGACGCACCGAAGAGCCCGCCGGACCCGCAGGAGGCGAACGGGGCCCAGCGCCCGCGCGTCCCGGAACCCCAGGCCCCGGGACCGCGTACGTCCGGACCGCACCCCTCCGGACCCCACACCTCTGGACCGCACCCCTCCGGACCACACACCTCTGGACCGCATGCGTCTGGGCCACACGCCTCGGGGACGCGCACCTCGGGACAGCACGCCTCGGGACCGCCCTCCGCTGAACCGCGCCCCCTGGAACCGCAGGCGCCGGAGCCGCGCGCCGCCGAGCCGCGCACGCTGGAGACCCCCAAGCCGAGCACCCGGGAGGCCGCGCCCCGGCCGGCCAGGAGGGGCGCGCTGCCCCGGATGAGCACCATGGGACGGCCCGACGAGACCCTCCCGGACTCGTCCGCGCCGAAGCCCGCGCGCAAGCCCAAGGCCAGGCCGACGGGAAAGGCGCCGGACACCCCCGAGACCTACGGCCTGCTCGGGTCGCCGGCGCCGGCCGTCCCCAACGGGAGCGGCCCGCACAAGCGGCCCGACGTGTCCGAGATGTCCGAGCCGGACGCCTAGCCCGCCGATGGCTCTGCTCACCGCGCCCGACGAGAGCCCGGCGACGGCACGCCCCCTGATCCGCCAGGTGGACGTCGTCACCGTCCTCAGCCTTTTCGTGTTCGTGCTCACGGTGGTACCCGCACGCTTCGTCGTGGGCCCGCTCGGCGCGGCGGGCACCCCCGCCGGGATCATGTCGGTGCTCTGCCTGTTCTGGTACCTGAGCTCGATGATCGCGGCGCGGACGTCGCCGATCCGCGGGCGGCAGCCCGTCCGCGGCATCATCGTGGTGTTCTGCTGCACGATGCTCGCCTCCTACGCCGCGGCGATGCAGCGCCAGCTCCCGGGGCTGGAGGCCAACGCCGCCGACCGGGGGCTGATCCTGACGGCGGGGTGGGCCGGGGTCGCGCTGCTGGCCGCCGACGGCATCCCCCGGCTGGACCGGCTGGAGGCGGTGCGCAGGAGGCTCGTGGCGGGCGGCGGGTTCATCGCCGTCCTCGGCTGCCTCCAGTTCTTCACCGGCTTCGACCTCGCCGGACACCTGGCGTTCCCGGGGCTGACGACCAGCACGTCCTACACCTCGCTGCTCAGCCGCGACGATTTCAACCGGCCGATGGCGACCGCGACGCACCCGATCGAGTTCGGGGTCGTGCTGGCGATGCTGCTGCCGCTCGCCCTGCACGGCGCCGTGCACGCCGGAGAGGGACGCCGCGGACGGCGCTGGCTCCTGGTCTCGGTGATCCTGCTGGTGCTGCCGATGACGGTGTCCCGGTCGGCGATCCTCGGGCTCGCGGTGGTCTGCATCGTCGTGCTGCCGATCTGGCCGGCGGTGTGGCGGGTCACGGCGCTGCTCGTGCTGGGGGTGTTCATGGTCGGGCTGCGCGCGCTCGTCCCCGGCCTGATCGGCACGCTGACCAGCCTGGTGTCCGACATCGGCTCGGACTCCAGCACGGTCACCCGCACCAACGACTACATCGTCATCAACGAGTCGTTCGCGCATCGCCCCTGGTTCGGGCAGGGCTTCGGGACGTACCTGCCGCAGACGTACCGGATCCTCGACAACCAGTATCTGCTGTCACTGGTGGAGACGGGGGTCGTCGGGGTGGCGGCGCTGATCATCGTCCTGGTCGCGGGATGGTTCCTGGCCCGGTCGGCGCGCCGCGCGTGCCTGGCCCGCGGCGACCTCGAGACCGCGCACCTGGCGCAGTGCCTCGCGGCGTCGATGGCGGTGGCGCTGTTCTCGTTCGGGACGTTCGACGCGTTCAGCTTCCCGATGGTCGCGACCCTGGCGTTCCTGGTGCTCGGCTGCTGCGGCGCGCTGTGGCGCCTCACCCACGAGGACGCGGCGGAGGGCGGGAGCGCCCCCGGAGACGGGGGCGCTCCCACGGGTCAGGGCTGAATGCCCTTGCCCGTCTCAGCCCACAGGTTGCCGCTCCAGACATTGCCCTTGCCGGACGGCTCGAACGCGGTGACCGGCCCGAAGTAGCCGCTCTTCTTGAACATCTGCTTGCTGAAGACGTTCCGCAGGATCTTGATGTTGGTCGAGCGGCCGAACCTGCCCTTGCCGCCGTACAGGGCGTAGCCGCCGCCCGACAGGAGGTTCCCGTCGATCGTGACGTCGTGCGCGCGGCCGAAGTCCTGGTAGATCGAGATCGCGGAGGTCTGCGAGACGGGGTTCAGCACCACGTTGTGGCGGACGACGAGCCGCAGCCCGGCCGCCGGCCCGGAGTTGGACTGGACGCCCGTCACATGGTCGCCGGGGAACTCCTTGAGCTTGTCGATCAGCGAGTCCTCGATGAGCCCGTGGTCGGTGTTGATGCCGTTGGCGACGGTGTGGACGTGGGTCTTGCGGACGGTCAGCATCCCACCGTGGTTGACGATGCCGTACTGCACCTTCCGGCGGCCGTCCCCGTTGATCTCGCTGTTCTCCACCCGCAGCCCGGACGCGCCCTTGCGCTGGATGATGCCCCACTGCCCGGCGCCGATCAGGTGGGTGTTGCGGATGGTGACGTCGCTCGCGACGACGTTGATCTCCGTCCGGACGAGCAGGCCGTCGATGACCGCACCGCGCTTGCGGACCGTGATGGGACCGCTCGGCTTCAGCTTCCGGCCTGCGGGCACCCCGACGGTCTTCAGGTTCGGCCAGGTGATCCGGGATCCCTCACCGCCCGCGGGCGGTGCGGACCGCAGCTTTAAGGGCGGCACCGACACCGTCGGCCCCGACGGCGCCGCCGGTGTGGACACCGTGGGCCGCGCGGCGGCGGTGGCGGCCGCGCGTTTCCCCTCCCCGCTGTTCGAGCACGCGCCCAGGCACAGGGCGGCGGCGGTGAACACGAGCAGGACCTTACGCAAAGCCATGGGGGTCTCCCTCTATCCGAGGATCTTCCACAGGGCGTCGGCGACCTTCTGCTGCTGTTCCTCGGTGATCTGCGGGAACATCGGCAGCGAGAGGATCTGCCCGGCGGCGGCTTCGGCGACCGGGAAGTCCCCGGGGCCGTGGCCGAGATGCCGGAACGCGGGCTGGAGATGGACGGGAACGGGGTAGTGGATGCCCACCCGGACCCCCATCTCCCCCAGCCGCTCGGCGACCTCGTCCCGTCGCGGGACGCGGATGACGTACAGGTGCCAGACGTGCTCGCCGCCCGCCGCCGAGGGCGGGACCAGGCCGGGGATTCCGGCGAGCAGTTCAGCGTAGCGCGCGGCGGCCACGCGGCGCTGCTCGTTCCAGCCGTCCAGGCGGCGCAGCTTCGCGCGCAGGACGACGGCCTGGAGGGTGTCCAGGCGCGAGTTGAACCCGACGATCTCGTGGTGGTACTTGCGCTCGCTGCCGTGGTCGCGCATCAGCCGCACCGTCCGCGCCAGCTCGTCCGAGCCGGTGATGACGGCGCCGGCGTCGCCGTAGGCGCCGAGGTTCTTGCCGGGGTAGAAGCTGGTGGCGGCGATGGCGCCGGCGAGGCCCTGCCCGTCGCGGACGGCGCCCTGCGACTGCGCGGCGTCCTCCAGGACGGGCGGGCCGAGCCGGAGGAGCCGGTCCATGTGGGCCAGCCGCCCGTACAGGTGGACGGGAATGATCGCGCCCGTGGACGGGCCCGTCGCCGCGGCGGCCAGGTCCTGGTCGATCAGCAGGTCGTCGGGGTCGACGTCCACCAGGACGGGGCGGGCGCCGGCGCGCACGACCGCCTCGGCGGTCGCGATGAACGTGTTGGCGGGCAGGACGACGTCCGGCCCGTCCCCGCCACCCCGCTCCTGGGCCCCTCGCTCGTGGAAGAGGGCACGCAGGGCCAGTTCGAGCGCGTCGGTGCCGTTGCCCAGGCCGACGCAGTGCGCGGCGCCGCTGAAATGGGCGTACTCGCGCTCGAACCCGGCCACGTCGGGGCCCTGGACGAACGCGCCCTTGGCCATGACGCGGTCGAATCCCGCGCGGACCTGGCGCTCCACCTCGGCGTGCGCGGCGGCGAGATCGACGAAGGGGACCTCGGTCATCGGACTTCCTTCCGGTGCGGTGCGGGACGCAGGTAGCGCGCGGGCGAGCCGACCCAGACCTCGCCGGCGGGCACGTCCTGCAGGACGACCGCGCCCATGCCGACGAGCGCGCCGGGCCCGATCGTGACGCCCTGCCGGACGATGGCGCCGGTGCCGACGTAGGCGCCCGCGCGGACGCGCACGCCGCCGCTGAGCCGGGCGCCCGCGGCGATGGTGACGTAGTCCTCGATGACGTCGTCGTGCGTCACCGTGACATGCGGCATGATCGCGACGTGCGCGCCGATCCGCGCCGAGGCGGTCAGGACGGTCTGGGCGAGCACGACGGAGCCGGGGCCGATCCGCGAGGACGGCGCGACCCACGCGGCCGGGTGGACGAGCGTCGCGTAGCGCGACGCCGGCAGTTCCAGGCGGGCGACGATCCGGCGGCGGCTGTCGTAGTCGGCGGGGCTGCCGGTGGACACGACGACGCAGGCGTCCGCCATGTCCGCGATCTCCTTGGTGTCGCCGAGGATCGGCAGGCCGTCCACGGTGTCGCCGAGCCGGCCCCGGTCGTCGTCGCCGAAGCCCAGCAGCCGCCAGCCGGGCAGCGCGGTGACGGCCTGCGCGGTCTCGCGGCCGAAGCCGCCCGCACCGTAGATGACCAGGTCACGTATGTCACGCATCGGCGCCCTCCAGAGTGCGCAGCCCGCTGAGGGTGCCGCGCGTGCGGTGGAACAGCAGCCCGATCGCCGCCAGGGCGGTGAGCCCGGCCACGGCGAGCGCGGCGATGTCCAGGGAGATGGTCGCGTGTGCCGCGGCGGCGGCGAGCCCGACCGCCGCGGCGATCAGGGCGGGCGGCGCGACCCGCGCGAGGACGGCCCGCACGCCGACCCCGGACCGGTGCAGTTCCCACAGGTAGAGGGGGAGCACGATGAGCGCGGCGACCGCGACGTGCGCGGCGCCGACACCGGGGATGCCGTGCAGCTCGGCCCCGGCGACCAGGGCGGGGACGAGCGCGAGCAGCCAGACGAGCTGGACGGTGAACACCGCGCGGGAGCGGGCGAGCACGACGAAGTAGTCGTACATCAGCTCGAACATGATCCGCAGGCCGCCGAGGATGCCGAGCCACAGCAGCGCGTCCGCCGCCGGTCCCCACCGTTCGCCGTACACCAGCCGGATCAGCGGCTCGGCGGCGCCCGACAGCAGCAGGCAGACGGGCAGCGTCAGCCCGGCGAGCAGGCCCGCGGTCGACAGGAACGCGCCGCGCAGCGCCGGCGGATCGTGCTGGAGCCGGGCGAACGCGGCGGGTGCGACGCTGCGGACGGGCTGGGAGAACATCGTCACGGGCCAGTTGGACAGGTTGAAGGCCAGCACGTAGAAGCCGAGGGCGGTCGCGCCGAGCATGTGCCCGACGACCAGCTGGTCGACGGTCGCGACCGCGAACACCACGATGCTCGACCCGGCGAGCGGGAGCCCGAACCGCAGCAGCGCCCGTGCCCGCCCGCGGTCGAACCCGAACCGCAGCGGCTCGGGCGACGCCCACACCAGCAGGACGGCGGACGCGGCGGAGCCTGCCAGCCGCCCGATCGCGATGCTCATCGCGCCCATACCGGTCGCGGCCAGCGCGATCGACACGATCGCCCCGCCCCAGTTGTTGACCTGGTCGGCGAGCATCTTGCGGTCCTGCCGGAAGCCGCGTTGCAGCAGCGCGGCGGGCACCGCGACGATGCCGCTGACGACCACGCTGAGGGTGAGCAGCCGGATCACGCCGGAGGCGTCGGGCGCGCCCATCGCCGTGGCGAACGCGGGGGCGCCGAGGAAACAGCCCACGTAGATCAGGACGCTGGAGGCGACGGAGATCGTCGCGACGGTGGGGGCGATCTCGCGGGGGTCGCCGGGCCAGCGGACGATCGCCAGGCTCACCCCGAGCTCGTGGAAGCTCAGCACGGCGAGCAGCGCGACCATCGCGACCGCGAACACGCCGAACTCGGCCGGGCCGAGCAGCCGGGCGAGCGCGATGCCGATGGCGAGGGTGCCGAGCCGTCCGACCGCCGTGTTGACCAGGCTCCAGCCGAGCGCGCGGGACGCCTTGCCGAACAGGGAGTCCTCGTCGCCGACGGTCAGCCTGGTCACCGGGTCTCCCCCCGGGCCACGGCGTTGAAGTCGTCGCGGGCGACGGGCCCGCGGAGTTTGCGGGCCTTACGAGCGATCTTGTACCCCACGACGCGCGCCGTCGTCACCGCCGCGTCCCGGCGTGCGGCCAGGCCCGGCGTCGCCGACAGCGCCTCCCGGTAGATGGCCTCCTGCACCGAGGCGGCGCGTTCGAGGCTGAACCGCTCGGTGACGAGGCGGCGGCCGTAGTCGCCCAGCTCCTTGCGGCGGACGTCGTCGCCCGCCAGGTCGCGCAGGATCTCCGCCAGCCGCTCGGCGCCTCTTCCCCCGACGCCGTACCAGCCCTGCCCGAGGAAGGTCTCGGCGGTGTCCGGGGTGAGCGGTTCGAAGAAGCCGCGCTCGCCCTGGACGATGAGCGGGCGGCCGAACGCCAGCGCCCGCAGCGCGGAGCCGCCCATGCCGAGTGCGATCGTCGCGGCGGCGTAGGCGGGGCGCGGGTCGTCCAGCTGGCCGGTGAGCACGACCGCGCGGCGGCCCGCACGGGCGTTGGCGCGGGCGGCGCGGGCCTCGACCTGGTCGCGGCAGGGCCCGTCGCCGGCGATGATGAGCCGCAGCGGCAGATCCGCGGCGAGGTCCCCGACGACGTCGACCGCGGTCAGCAGCCCCTCCAGCTTGAGTTCGGCGACGAGGCGGCAGACGACCACGACATCCAGCGGGCCGCGGTCGAGGTCGAACCGTTCGCGGAAGTCGGCGGTGGGGTGTCCGGGGGCGTTGGCGTGCACGTCCACCGGCGGTTCGATCAGGTGGACGGCGCCGGGACGGCGGCGGCTCCGGCGCTCCAGCACGTCCCGGCGGATCTGCTCGGTGCCGACGACGAGCGGCAGCGACGGCGGCAGGAACGGCGCGACCGCCATCGACATCACGGTGCAGACCGCCGCCGTTCCCTTCCGGCGGCGCGCGGCGTAGAAGGCCTCGATGCCGGGCGGCCACTCGTAGCCGTGGACGACGTCGAAGCCGCGCTCGTCCGCGAGCCGCGCCAGCAGCCGGACGGTCGACGGGGACGGGCGCCGCCGCCCCGGGTCCAGTGGCACGTGCTCGATCCCGGCGGCCAGCACCCGGTCGACCAGCGGACCGGGCTCGCCCGCGACCACGACCTCGTGCCCGAGGTCGCGGACGGCCCCGGCCAGCTCGATCGCGTTGAGCTGGCTGCCGCCGATCTCCATGGCGTGCGGGTAGACCAGGATCCTCATGCGTGCGCCGCCACCGCCTCGACGACCCGGTCCTGCTGCGCGTGCGTCATGTCGTGGAAGAGCGGCAGGATCAGCGACCGGGTCGTGAACCGGTCGGTCGCCGGGAGGTCCGCGGGCACATCGGCGTAGGCGGGCTCCCGGTGCGCCGCCATGATTCCCCTCCGGGCGGAGATCCCCGCGTCCAGCAGGAGTTGCAGCAGCTCGTCGCGGCCGACGGGGAAGCCGTCCGGCAGCGTGATCCAGAACGACTGGTAGTTGGTCGTGCCGTGCGCCGGGTCCCCCGCGCAGGCGATGCCGGGCAGGTCGGCGAGCAGCCGCCGGTACCGTGCCGCCAGTTCCCGGCGCCGCTCGACGATCCCGTCGAGGCGGGTGAGCTGGACGAGCCCCATCGCGGCCTGGAGATCGGTCATCCGGTAGTTGAAGCCGGTCTCGTCGTACTCCTCGATGACCACCTTCGCGCTGCCGTGCCGGTCGGCCGCGCTCACGCTCATGCCGTGTTCGCGGAGCCGCCGCGCACGCCGCGCCAGGGCCTCGTCGGCGGTGGTGAGCATCCCGCCCTCACCGGTCGTCAGCAGCTTGCGCGGGTGGAACGACCAGGCGGCCAGCTCGGCGCCCGCCCCCACCGGACGGCCCTTGTACGTCGAGCCGGCGGCGCACGCCGCGTCCTCCACGACGGTGATCCCCAGCGGGTCGCACAGCGTCCGGACCGCGTCGAGGTCGGCCGGGATCCCGCCCTGGTCGACGAGGATCACCGCGCGGGTCCGCGGGGTGAGGACGGCCTCCACGTTCTTGGCGTCCATGTTGCCGGTGCCGGGGTCCACGTCGGCGAACACGACGCGGCCTCCGGCGTGCCGGACGACGTTGGCGGTGGCGATGAACGACAGCGAGGGGACCACCACGTCGTCACCGGGCCCGACGCCGGCGAGCAGCAGCGCCAGGTGCAGCGCGGTCGTGCAGGACGAGACGGCCACACCGTGCGCCGTCGCGCCGCGTTCGGCGAACGCGGCCTCGAAGTCGGCGACGCGCGGCCCCTGAGCCACCCATCCCGAGCGCACGACCTCGGCGACCGCCGCGGCCTCCTCCTCGCCCAGCACGGGCCTGATGACAGGGATCACGGTGCGGGTTCCTCCAGTGCGGATGAGACGGGGTCACAGTGGGCGAGCTGGGCCAGCAGCCGGGCGCGTTGCGTCCAGTCGTGCCCGGCGGCGAACTCGCGGCGCCGGGCGAGCAGGTCCGGCACTGGCTCGGCCGCCAGTTCCTCCTCCACCGCGCGCAGGAACCCGCGCGGGGTGGACTCGGCCCTGATCAGCTCCCGCCCGCCGGGGAACGCACGCAGCCACCGGGTCGCGGGCAGGTCGGTCGAGACCACGCCGCGGCCGGCGGCCAGGTAGTCCAGCGTCTTGATGGGGAAGCTCGCGCGGTTGAAGTCGTCCAGCAGGTACGGGGTCAGCCCGACCCTGATCGTGCTCAGGTACGACGGGAGCTCGGCGAAGCTCTTGCGGCCCGTCCAGCAGACGTTGTCACGCCGGACGAGCGCCCGGAAGCGCGCCGGGTGGTGGCCGGGGTCGTGCGGGCCGATCAGGACCAGCGGGTGCCCGGCGCCGGCGACCGCCTCCAGCAGCCCGAGGTCGATCCGCGCGTTGATGTGCCCGGCGAACCCGGCGGCGGGGCGGTCGAAGCGCGGGACGTCCTCCGGCCACGGCTCGGAGCCGATCCCCTCGTAGGCCTCCGGGGCGCAACCGTTCGGGACGAGCGCGACGTCCCGCCCCCGGGCCTTGAACTGGTCACGCAGCAGCGGCGACACCACCGCGACGGCGTCGGCGCCGGCGGCCATCCGGTCCCGCGCCGCCGCGAGACGCCGCCGGGGCAGCCCGATCAGCTCGGCACCGGCCACCAGGTCGTCGGTGACGTACAGCAGCCGCCGCGCGCCCGGCACCGCGTTCAGCAGGTCGGTGTGGGTCGCGACCACCACCGCCGCGACCCGGTCGTCCATCCTGCGCGCCACGCGCCGTCCGGTGCGCCGGGCGGTGCGCCGCACGAGCGCGGCGGTGACATGGTGCATCCCAGGACGGTACATACCGGGCAGCACGCGCGGGCGGATCCGCCAGACGCCCGAACCCTCCTGGCGCAACCGCATCCCCGGGCGGAACGCGCCGGCGAGGTGCGGGCGCAGCAGCGGGGTCAGCAGCGACACGGGAGGATCGACGTACAGGACGGGATGCAGCGCGTTCAGCCGATCCGCGAGCTGCCGGTCGGTGCCGGCCACGCCGTCGTACGGCGTCCCCGCGAAATAGACGATCACTCGGGCTCCCGCCGGGCGGCTCGCCACCACTCGACCAGCCGGCGCAGCCCCTCCTCCAGGTCCACCTGCGCCTTCCAGCCGAGGTCGCGCCGCGCGGCGGACACGTCCGCGAGCCGCCGGGACACCCCGTTGACGGCGCGGGCGGGGCCGAACTCCAGGCCGAGGTCCTCGGCGTCCATGATGCGCAGCAGCGCTTCGGCCAGTTCGCGCAGGCTGGTCTCGGCGCCGGCGCCGATGTTGTACACCGCGTCCGTCACCTCCGCCTCGGCGGCCAGAAGGTTGGCGCGGGCGATGTCCTCGGTGAACACGAAGTCCATCGTCTGCTCGCCGTCGCCGAGGATCAGCGGCGGGCGCCCGTCCGTGATCCGCTCCATCCACCGGATCAGCACCTCGGTGTAGAGGCCGTGGACGTCCATCCGCGGCCCGTACACGTTGAAGTACCGCAGGGCCACGTAGTCGAGGCCGCGCATCGCGTGGAAGCTGCGCAGCATCCCCTCGTTGAACGTCTTGGCGGCGCCGTAGAAGGTGTCGTTGGCGTACGGGTGGTGGTCCTCGGCCGTGGGGAACTCCTCCGCCATCCCGTACACCGACGCCGACGACGACGCGATGACCTTGCGGACGCCGGCGTCGGCCGCCGCCTCCACCACCTCGTACGTGCCGTCGACGAGCACCTCCAGCGCCAGCCGGGGCTCCTCCGCGCACTGGGTGATCCGGATGGCGGCCAGGTGGAAGACCAGGTCCACGCCGTCCATGAGGGAGCGGACCAGCTCACGGTCGCGGATGTCGCCCTCGACGAGCCGCACCGTCCCGGGCCCGTCCGGTGCCAGGGCCGCCGCGAGGTTGGCGTGCCGCCCCCGGACGAGGTTGTCCAGCACCACGACCTCGGCCGCGCCCCCCGCGGCGAGCTGGTCGACGATCGTGGACCCGATGGTCCCCGCACCCCCGGTGACCAGGCAGCGGGCCCCTTCGATCACACCTGCCCCGTGCGAGGGGTCGACCCCCCGCGCCCCCCGATTCGCTTCGCTCATGCCTGCCCCGTGCGGGGGGACGACCCCCCGCGCCCCCCGATTCGCTTCGCTCATGCCTGCCCCGTGCGGGGGGACGACCCCCCGCACCCCCCGATTCGCTTCGCTCATGCGTTCTCCTTCATGACGTTCTGTACGGGAACAAGCGCACCGCCCTCTTCGGCGCTGCGCGTGGCGGCTTCCAGCAACGCGACGACCCGCAGGCCGGCGCCGCCGTCGGTCATCGCCGGACGGCCCTCGTTGATCGCGGCGGCCAGTTCGGTCATGACCTCGCGCAGCGCCTCCCGCTCGGGCAGCGCCGGGACGAGGATGTCGCCGACACGGTAGGAGATCAGCGCGGCGTGCCGCTCGTCGTGGCCGAGGGACCCGGCCGGGGCCCGGTCGACGCCCCGGTCGTACACCGCGAGCCGCTGGACGGGGTTCAGGTCGTCCCACACGATCGTGCGGCGCGACCCGCCGATCACCGTCGTGCGGATCTTGGTGGGGCTGAGCCAGTTGACGTGGACGTGCGCCATGACACCGGTGGACAACTGCACCGACAGATGCGCGACGCACAGCCGTCCCGCGCCGATCGGGTCGCTGCCACGCGCCGCGACCGCCTCGACCCGCACGTCGTCCGGCAGGACGTGGTCCAGGATCGACAGGTCGTGCGGGGCGAGGTCCCACAGGACGTCCACGTCCGGCTGGACGAGACCGAGGTTGATCCGCACCGAGTCCACGAACTGGACGTCGCCGATCTCGCCGCCGTGGATCAGCTCACGGATCTTCCGCACGGCCGGGGTGTAGCAGTAGGTGTGGTCGCACATCAGCACGAGCCCCGACCGCTCCGCGAGGTCCACCAGCTTCGCGCTCTCGTCCGCGCTGGGCGTGAGCGGCTTCTCCACCAGCACGTGCTTGCCGGCCTCCAGCGCCGCCCGGACGAGGTCGAAGTGCGTCGCCGCCGGGGTGGCGACCGCGACGGCCGCCACGTCCGGGTCGTCCAGAACCTGCTGGAAGGACGAGGTCGCCCGGACGGTCGTGTACGGCCCGAGGACGGCGCGGGCGCGCTCCTCGTCCAGGTCGCACAGCCACTCCAGCCGTAGTGCCGGAGTGGCCTGCGCGGTCCGCACGAGGTTCGGGCCCCAGTATCCGGCGCCGACCACCGCCAGGCCGATGGGTTCCATCAGGGCGTTCTCCTCAGGGTTGGGTGGTGGTGAACACGACGTCGACCCAGTAGTTGGACGTGGATCCGCTGGTGGGGAATCCGCCGGACCCGTAGGCGTACAACCCGTTGGGGCCGTCGTCGCCCGCGCGCAGAGCGTGCAGGGGCGGCGCGTCCACACCGGCGTTGGCGAAGCCGCCGACGTTCGCCGAGTAGCGCCCGTTCGGTGCCAGGTAGGACACGATGTAGGTCGTCCCAGCCGTCACCTGGACGGGGCTGGAGAAGGTGACCTGCTGCCAGCCCGCCGCGGACTCGTTCGAGAACGTCGCCGTGGCGAGGCGCGTGCCGTCGGGCTTCCACAGGGACCCGGTGTGCGTCCCGGTGTTGCCCGCGCCCTTGTAGAACCGGACGCCCGTGACCCAGCCGTTGGAATCGGCGCGGAACTTCATGCCGAGTTCCACGGACCCGTGGTCGTCCACGCTCGGGACCTGCGGAGCGTCCTCGTCCGCCCAGACCGAGCACGGGCAGGTGCCCGGCGTGGTCTGCTTGGCCGTGGTGAACGACCAGGTCTTCGCCGAGGCCAGCGTGTTGCCCGCCAGGTCCTTCGCGCCCTCCACCTTCACCGTGTACTTCGTCTGCCAGCCGAGCGCGGACGTCGGTGTGAAGGAGGACGTGCGGGTCGCCGGGTCGTAGCTCACCGATCCGGGCACCGCCGTGCCGCCGGGGCCGGTGACCGTGAACTGCACGGTGGCGCCCTGCACGGCCTCATCGAACGTGACGGACGGGTGCACCACCCGCGGGACGCTCGTGGCGCCGTCCACCGGGTCGACCGTGTCGATGGTCGGTGGCGTGGTGTCGCCGGGCGCGACGAGTGAGAAGACCGGGTCCACCCAGTAGTTCGCCGCACCGTAGGTCTGGTTCGGGAACCGCGAGGTCGCGCTGTAGATGTAGACCCCGTTGCCGCTTGCGGCGTCGTTGGACGGGGCGTGCAACGGCGCGTTGTCGTAGGCGTTGCCGAAGTAGCCGCCGTCCGCCGAGTAGTTGCCGTTCGGCGCGAAGTAGGAGGCGATGTAGGTCACGCCCGCGCTCACCGGGACCGGTGCGGAGAACGTCAGGCGCTGCCAGCCGGACGTCGTCTCGCCGGTGAACGTCCCGGTGGCGAGACGTGTGCCGTCCGTCCTCCACAGGGACCCGGTGTGCGTCCCGGTGTTGCCCGCGCCCTTGTAGAAGCGGACGCCGGAGACCCAGCCGTTCTGGTCGGCGGTGAACTTCACGCCCGCTTCGAGCGCGTTGCCGTCACCGGACGACGGGGTCGAGGGCGCCGCGTCGCTGGGGAACAGCGTGCACGGGCAGGAACCCGACGTGGTGAACGACCACTGGGTGGTGCCGGACATCGTGTTGCCCGCGATGTCCTTCGCGCCGCTGACGCTCGCGGTGTAGGTGGTCGCCGCGGCCAGCCCGGAGGCCGGCGTGAACGTCGCCACCCGCCCGGACGAGTCGAGCGCCACGGAACCGGAGACCGCCTGGCCGCCCGGACCCGCCAGGGTGAACACCGGCGACCCGGTCCGGACCGGCTCGTTGAACGTCGCGGTGATCTTGCTCCCGGTGGGGACGCTGGTGGCGTCGCTCCCCGGGCGCTTGACAGTGACGGACGGGGCCGTCGTGTCCGGCGGCGGCTCGTAGACGACGTCCACCCAGTAGTTGCTGGCGCCGGAACTCTGGTTCGGGAAGCCGCGCGGCCCGTACTTGTACACCCCGTTCCCGCCACCGTCACCGTTCGCGAGCGCCTTCAGCGGCGGGTTGTAGGTCGCGGCGCTGAGCCCACCGTAGTTGGCCGAGTACCAGCCCTTGGTCGTGTGGTACGACGCGACGTACGTCGTCCCGGCGGTCACGTGGACGGGTGTGGAGAACGTGACCTCCTGCCATCCCAGCGTGGACTCGTTGGAGAACGTCGCGGACGCGAGCTGCTGCCCGGCCGCCGTCCACAGCGTGCCGATGTGGGTGCCGTCGTTGTTGCGTCCCTTGTGGAAGCGGATGCCCTTGATGAAGCCGTCGCCGTCGGCTGTGAACCGGACGCCGAGCTCCAGCTCGTTGGGGTCGTTGACGCCTTCGACTCCGGGTGAGGTGGAGTCGTTCCAGATGCTGCACGGGCACGAGCCCGGCTGCGGCGTCGCCTTGGCCGTTGTGAAGAAGTAGGTGAAGTCCTGCATCGTGTTGCCCGCGTCGTCCTTGGCCCCGGTGACCGTCACCGTCAGCTTGGTGTTGTCGGGCAGCGTCGCGGACGGAGTGAAGGTCAGGACCGTCCTGGAGGCGTCCAGGCTCGCCGTGCCCGCGACCGTCGCCGTGCCGTTCTTCAGGGTGAAGTTCGGGGTGCCGGTCTGGACGGCCTCGCTGAACGTCACCGTCGGCTTGGTGGAGGTCTTGACGCTGGACGAGCCCGCGTACGGGGTGTTGTCCACGACGGTGGGCGCCATGGTGTCCGGCGGCTTGACCGTGACGAACAGCGGGTCCACGTAGTAGTTGCCCCCGCTGTAGGTCGAGGTCGGGAAGCCGCTGCTGCCGGACCGGTAGACGCCGTTCCCGCCGTCCGCCTCGGCCTTCGGCGCGGTCAGCGGCGGGCGTTCGTGCGCGTTGATGGAGAAGAAGTTCGCGTCGGCCGAGTAATGGCCGTTCGGCGCGAAGTAGGACACCACGTACGTCGTTCCCGCGTCGATCTGCACCGCCACGGGGAACATGGCCGTCTGCCAGCCCGACGCGGTCTCGTCGGTGAACGTGGTGGAGGCCAGCTTCGTGCCATCGGCCTTCCACAGGCTGCCGGTGTGCGTCCCGGTGTTGCCCGTGCCCTTGTAGAACCGCACGCCGGTCACCCAGCCGGACACCGCCGACTTGAACTTCACCCCGGCCTCAAGGGACACGGTGTCGCTGTCGGCCGGGACCGCCGGCACGACCGAGTCACCGAACAGGCGGCAGGGGCAGCCGACGGCCACCGTCGTGCCGGCACCCGGCGTCTCGATGTTGCCGCTGTCGTCCACCGCCCGCGTCTTGATCACCACCGGGCCGTTGCCGGTCGCGTCCCACTTGTAGGTCCAGCTCGCGCGGCCGGTCGCGGGATGCCACGAGGCGCCGTTGTCGGTGGACACCTCGACGCCGGCGACCTGCCCGCCGCTGTCGCTGGCGGTTCCGCTGACCGTCACGGTGCGGCCGTTCACGATCTGCGTGCTCGCGACCGGCGAGGTCACCGTGGACACGGGCGCGGTGTGGTCCGTCGAGGCCGACGCGCGCACCAGCCCGCTGCCGTGGATCTGGTAGGGCTGCACGCCCATGTCGGCGAACAGGTTGATCGTCGCCTGCTGGATCTTCGGGTCGGGTGACGTGGGCGCCTCGGACGGCTTGTCGTGCTCGGCGTCCAGCCCCCACGACCACTGGACCGTCCCCCCGCCGAACACCAGCGCGCCGCTCGGCGCCCGGTACATCGTCAGGCTGTGCGTCGCCCGGCCCGGCGCCACGTTGAGGCCGTAGTCGATGAGCTTCTCCGGAACGTCCGCCGTCGTCGTGGACATGCGGAACAGGCCCGCCGGCCGGGCACCGTTGTCCAGGTCCTCGTCCCATTCGTACCCGACGGTCTGGTCGGCGAGTGTCGCCGTCGCCCCCGCCGCCTGGTTCTCCAGGCCGGTGCCACGCCAGAGCCGCATCTTGCCGTCCGCCGCGGGCACCTTGAGCGCGACGCCGCAGCAGTTCACCGTCCAGATCGTGCCGGTCAGCCCGTTCTCCGGACGGCCTCCGTCCGAGGGCGGGCTGAACCTGGGATCGCGCCAGCTGCCCGTCCACGTCGCCGTCGGGTCGGTCTTGGCGTTGGCGCGGGTCTCCTTGTAGGTCACCAGCGTCCGGTACGCGGTGCCGCCGGTGCCGTTCTCCCAGCGCGTCTTCCAGAACACCTCGTTGCCACTGAAGAACGCCAGGTGGACGCCCGCGTCGCGGGCCGCCTCCACGTTGGTGCGCTCGGCGCCCGACCAGTACTCGTCGTGCCCGACCGACAGGAACGTCTTGTGGTTCTTCAGCAGCGGGCCGCGCGCGTCGACGTCGGCGCCGGCCATGTAGCTGACGTCGTACCCGTTCGCCTCCAGGAAGCGGATCATCGGGTACTCGTTGGCGAAGACGAAGTCACGCCCCCAGGGCGTGCCCTCGCGGGTGTCGAACGGCCGGTTGTAGCTGACCTTGACCGCCCGTCCCGGGGCGGCGGCGCTGTCACCGAAGTAAAGGCTGTTGCCGCCCCACCGGTTGTACGCCTGCCAGGTGGTATCGGATGTTTTAAACAGCATGTCGGAGTGGCTCGCGTCATTTCGGACGACGAACATGATGTGGTTGTCGTCCTCGGTCCCGTCAGTACGGGAGATGTGCGCGAAGTAGACGCCGGACACCGCGGTGCTGGGAACCTGCCAGCTCGCCGACACACCCCAGTTGCCACAGTCGATCAGACCGGTGGCATCGTCGGTGAGACAGGACGGCTGGTGCTGCGGCAGCGTCGCCGACGGTGACACCGAGGCGACCTTGCGCGCACCGTCTCCGCCGTAATAGCCCATCCGGTAAATGTCGAGTGAGTACCGGCTCGCAGGCGTGTTGACTTTGAACTGAACCTGTTGCCCGACATTTACGCTGAAGTTCGCCGAGAAACCCTCGATGGTCTGCCCGCCACCGGAGACCTTCTCCCACTCCGAGGACGGCGAACCGGCCTTCGAATTCTCACATGCCACTGGATTTCCGCCGCTGTCACAAGGACCCACGGCGGCCAGCACGGCCGGCTGCGCCAGTGCGGCCAGCCCCGCTGCGACCAGCCCCGACACGAGCAGCATGAGCAGCGTCAGGCGCCGCGCCCGCTGCTTCCCGCCCCGATTCACGACGACCTCGACCAGACCATTTGTGCCCCTCAGGCTCGGCCCCCGCCACAAGAACCGGGGGTGCCTGAACGAGACCCCCGGCCCGCTTCGATTAGCAGGCCATTTGGGCAGGCCCTCGAAAGCACTCCGACTATAAGGTGGGCCGCACGAGCCGATGCCGGATTGGCCGGTGGTGGCCTCGCCGGAAGACGGGCGTCACCTGTTCGACAAGATCAGGCGTCCGCTTCCGGGCCCGCCCTCCGTCACGTACTCCTCGCCCGTGCGCGGGCAACGCCAGCGGCCGTCGCCCTCGTTCTTGAGCGGCTCCCCGGCGCGGCCGACCCAGCCGATCCGCCGGGCCGGGCTGCCCACGACGAGCGCGAAGTCCGGAACGTCCTTGGTGACCACCGCGCCCGCGCCGACGAGAGCGTGGCGGCCGATCGTCCGGCCGGCCACGATCACGGCGCGGGCGCCGATGGACGCGCCCTCCCGCACCGTGACGCCGAGCGCGTCCCAGTCGCCAGGACGCTTGAGGTCACCGTCCACGTCCGCCGAACGCGGGTACAGGTCGTTGGTCAGCACCGCGGCGGGGCCGATGAACACCCCGTCCTCCAGCACGGCCGGCTCGTAGACGAGCGCGTGGTTCTGCAGCTTGACGCGGTCGCCGATGCGGACGCCGGGGCCGACATAGGCGCCCCGCCCGACGATGCAGTCGCGACCGAGGACCGCGTCCTCACGTACCTGCGCCAGATGCCAGATCGTGGTCCCCTCACCGAGGAACGCGCGCTCGTCGACGTCCGCGCTGGGAAGGATGCGGGCTTCGCCCATAGGGGTGCCTCCGGAAGGTGACTGGTTCATACTCTGCCGTTGTGGTGAGCATCGTGATCCCCGCGCACAACGAGGCCCGCGTCATCGGCCGCCTGCTGGACGGGCTGCTGGACGCCGCCGACCCGGACGAGTTCGACATCGTGGTGGTGCCGAACGGCTGCACCGACGAGACGGCGCAGGTCGCGGCCTCCTACGGCCCGTCCGTCCGGGTGGTGGAATCGCCCGAGGCGTCCAAGGCGGCGGCGCTGAAGCTCGGCGACGAGGCAGCTCGCGGGTTCCCCCGCCTGTACGTCGACGCCGACGTCGAACTGCGCACCGAGGACGTGCGGGCGCTCGCGGCAGCACTGGACCGGCCGGATGTGGCCGCGGCGGCGCCGTCCCGCCGCCTGGACATGACGGGCCGCGCCTGGCCCGTCCGCTCGTACTACCGGGTGTGGACGCGGCTGCCCGAGGTCCAGCGCGGGCTGTTCGGCCGCGGCGTCGTCGGGGTCACGGCCGCCGGTCACGCACGGCTCGCCGCACTGCCCCACGTGATCGCCGACGACCTGGCGTCCTCGCTGGCCTTCGACGCCGAGGAGCGGACCGTGGTCGACTCCGCCGTCGTCGTCGTGCACCCCCCGCGCACCCTCGGCGACCTGCTCCGGCGCCGCGAGCGAGCCGCGGCCGGGGTCGAGCAGCTCGAAGAGGCGAACCTCAGCCAGCCGGGCGGCTCGGCCCGCACCAGCCCGTCCGACCTCCTCGCGATGGTGCGGAGCGAGCCACGCCTCGCCCCCCACATGGCCGTCTTCCTGTCGGTCACGGTCCTGGCGCGCGCCCGGCGAGCCCGCCGCAAGGGCGACTACAGCACCTGGCAGCGCGACGAGAGCAGCCGCACCTGAGCTCACCGCCGGGGCCAGCCGGGCAGCCACTCGCGGCGGGCCGCCCAGAGTTTGCGCCAGTCCTCGCCCCGCGCGGTCGCACGCCCCTGCCGCTCGGGACGCGCCGACAGCAGCCGGCTGAGCACGGCGCGGGCGAGGACACCGAAAGCGAGCAGCCCCACGGCAAGATGCCCAAGACCGGGCCTCAGATGGCGGCGCAGCAGGGTGGTCTTGCCGGTGAACAGCAACACCAGTTTGCCGATGCTGCTGGACGACCCGCCCACGTCATGCTGGTAGACGCCCCGCCCGGTGACCGTGGGCCGGTAACCGCGAGCGGCGGCGCGCAGGCACAGGTCGGCGTCCTCGGCGTACATGAAGAAGCCCTTGTCGAACCCGCCGGTCTCGTTCCACGCCCGCCGTGAGACGAGCATGAACCCCCCGGTGACGACCGGGACACGGCGGACCTGCTCCTCACCGGTCCAGGGCCGCGGCGACTCAGGGTCGAAGACGCGGCTGCCGGGGAACGCCGAGGACAGCATGAACGCGAAGCAGAACGCCGGCCACAACCCGGGCCGTCCCCACCAGGAGCGCGGGTCGGCCGAGCCGTCGCGCCCGACGCAGCGCCCGCCCACGATCCCGATCGCCGGATCGGAACGCGCGCAGTCCAGCAGGGCCTCGATGCTGCCCGGCGCGGGCACGGTGTCGGGATTGACGAACATCAGCCAGGGGAACCGGGCCCGTTCGGCGCCCGCGTGGCAGCCGTGCGCGAACCCGCCGTTGTGGCCGGTCTCGATGACCCGCGCGTCGGGCGCCGCCGCCCGCGCCACGTCCGGCGTCTCGTCGCCCGAGTCGTTGTCGACGATGATCAGCTCGGCCGGGTAGTGCCCGGCGGCATGCCGCAGCGCCGCCACGCAGTCGCCGATGTAGCGGGCGCTGCGATAGGTCAGGACGATGATCGAGACCCCGTCGCCCTGCGGCACGGGGGCGTCCGCGCCGAGGAACGTGGTTCCGCTGAGATCGGGCCGCACCGCATCCTCCCCCGGGACCGTCCGCGCTCGGTGGCAGCACGCCGGTCAGTGATGGTGGGTCACAGCGTGCACCATTCCGCCCGCCGTGACCGGTGTGCTGACCGGTCATGGTCAGAGCGTCCAACCTTGTCGTAGCTTATGGCTAGATGTCGTCCTGAGCTGCGGAGATTCCCCACCGAGATCCCCGGACTCCCCGCTCAGCAGGGCCTCCGTGTGTCCAGGATGGGACATGGCCTTCCCCCTGATGCCCGGCTACGACCACATCAACGTGGTCGCCGACCTCGACCCCGGCGCGGCGCTGCGGGACATCGAGCTCGGCGAGCGGATCCGGGACTACCCGAAGCTCCTCCCGGCCGGTTCCCCCGACTTCGGCCACGCGGTGCAGACCGGCACCGAATGGCGTATCTGCTCCGCCGGCGCGTCCGACCCGTCCGGCGCCCGCTACAGCCTCGCGTTCGACCTCCGCCGGGACGCCGCCGAGGAGGACCCCCGGACGGCCCGCGCCATGCGCGCCGCCGCCGACCGGCTCGACCCCGAAGAGGGCAACCAGCTCCCCAAGGACGAATGGGAGATCGGCGACCGCCGCTACCGCGTCATCCGCATGGAACGCTTCGCGCTGATCGGGCACCACACGATGGAACCTCCCCGCGGCTACGACGACACCCTCCGCGACGACGACCCCCTCAACCGGTACCTCATCGACCCGCGCGCACCGGTCGGCCAGTGGGAGGCGCAGCTCAGGCTGAACCTCGTCGGCTTCGTCGCACTGCCCAGCACCGCCTCCGACACCGCCCGGACCGAGGCCCACCACGCGATCCTCACCCACCCCGGAGTCGTCCTGCTCCCACCCTCCTTCACGGTGGTGGAGATCAAGGGCGACGCCTGGCAGCCCCTCACCGGCGGCGACCACCCCGAAGAGGCACGCCGCCGCCTGGCCCGCCACTTCGGCGACATCATGCCCCGCTTCCGCGAGTTCCAGGGCGACCCCGTCCCGCCCGAGGAACGCGCACAGTGGGCGGAGGCGTCCAAGCAGATCGAGGCCACCGTCGACCACACGTTCACGGTCATGGGCCGCGAGTTCCGCATCCTGCGCATCTCCCGAATGCTGCGACTGGGCAAAGACGGCCCCGAGGCCCCCCGCCCCTGCGACCAGGAACGCTACGGCCTCAACGGAACCGCGATGCAGGAGTGACCTGGGCTCCCCTGGCCGTCCAGGCGTCTACCAGCCGACGTGGACGAGCAGCCGCCGCACCTCGACGGCGAGCGCACCCTCGGTACCGGCCTCCACCAGCCGGGCCCCGCACCACGCCCACGGCCACGGCCACGGCCACGGCCACGGCACAACGGCGAACCAATGCCCGGTCGCCCGCCCGTACCAGTACTGGATGCCCTCAGGCACCCGGACGTCCGGCGCGGGCGCCGCCTGCCGTGCCAACAGAGCCGCCACCGCCGTGTCGACAGGAGCCTGCGACCAGGTCATCACAACGACCCCCCAGCGTGCTCGCGCAGCAGGCCACGCAGTCCCTCGGCGGTGTCGGCGTCGAAGGTGGCGCCCTCGACGCGCGACAGATCCTCGCTGACAAGGGTCACCCTGGTCGCCCACCAGCGCCCAGTGTCGGTGGTGTGGATGATCGACCAGCGCGGGAACTCCGCCTGTAGTGCGGCTTTCTCCGCGTCCACAACCGCCGACGGCGGTACCGTGCCCATAGGCCGGACCTCTCTTCCGGTCAGGCCCCGGCCGGTGGTGAGGTCACCGCGTCCGGGGCCGCCTCTTTTGGGGTCGGGGCCACGCGCCGAAGGTGTCGGTCACACGCGAAGCGGCTACTACGCGGGCCCGCACCCTGAGTAAACGCCTGCACAGTGCGTGACGGAACGCTCACAATGGTGTGAGGCCAGGGTCGTCCCACTGGTGGGCGATTCCCTCTCAGCGGCGAAGGGTGTCAGGCGTCATGACCGACCAGCAGCGCCCCGCATGGGCCGTCCGCCTCCAGACCGAACGCCAAGCACGCGGCTGGGGCCCCTTCGAAACCGCCCGCCGCCTACGCGAAGCGGTCGGCATCACCCACCACCCCACCGACAAGGTCAAAAGCCTCGCCAAACAAGTCACCCGACACGAAAAGGGCCACGTCTTCCCCACCGACTGGGCACCGCCTACGCCACCGCATACGAGACAACATCGGCAGACCTGTTCGGCACCGAGAGACCATCCCTCAAACCGGACGCTAGCGTGGATATCCCGGCACCTCTCCACGCAAGGGAAGACGACATGGAGCGCCGCGCCCTGCTACAACTGGCCGCGCTGGGAATCAGCGCCGGCGCCCTCGGCTTAAGCGGGGAACCCGTCCGCCAGTTGCTCGCCCTGGCCCTGGACAGCGAACCCCGCGATATCGACGACTGGCACCTGACGGTCTCGGACCATCTGCACGCGCTGCGTACCCAGTCACCCGCGCAGGTCCGGGATGGCCTGGTCATAGACCTGATCGCCATCCAACGTCAGCTACGGACCGACACCGGGAGCGAAATCGAACTCCAGCGCGTGACGTCCGGATTGTCTTTCCTGTACGCGAACGTACTGACCCGCCTCGGGGACCACGGCGCCGCAATTCATTGGTCGCGGACGGCGCGCGCCGCCGCCGACGCCTCCGGCGACCTGGATCTGCGTTTGATGGTCCGCTGCGAGGAGGCGGGATACGGGTTGTACGGTCAACGCGACCTACAAACGGTGCTCCAGCTCATAGAAGCGGCGGAACGGATCGCGGGAGACGCACCGTCCTTCTGGCTGGCCGACCTCGCAGGCACCCGGGCCAAGGCGCTGGCCCGACTCGGCAGACGGGACGAGGCCAGGCAAGCCTTGAACACCCTCGTCGGCTACGAGGGAGAGGACTTCCGCGCGAACTTCATCCCGGCCCTACGAACCGGGTCTCAGGCTCCCTTCGCCGAGAGCTGGGTGTACGCGTACGCAGGGGACGAGGCCAGGACGGGAAGAGCACGCGAGTCCGTTCTCTCCCGAACTCGCGATTATCAGTACGCCGCGAACGTCCGGCTCCATGAGGCCCTGTGCACCGTGGTCAACGGTGGGACGGACACCGGCGCCAAGCAGGCCGCCGAGATCCTCGCCACGCTCCCAGCGGGCCAACAGAGCCAAATGATCACCGACACCGGGAAGGCCATCTTGCGCACCGTCCCGCTCGAACAGCGGGACCGCCCGAGCGTACGGGACCTACGCGCCCTCGTCACCGGCCCGAGCCGCCACAAGCTAGCGTGATCTCGCAAAGCCCCGCCGAGCAAACGGCGGGGCTCCTAGGCTGCTCGGCCGACCGCTGGTCGTTGCGATCCTCGTCTGCCACTGAAGGCGGACGCCACACGACTCACCGAATCTGATGCGGACGGAGCCCAACGTGATGCCTGGGGCAGGGACCCCGGCCGTAGGCCACAATGGCCGGGTGCTGCGAATGCGTCCGGCTGAGAGCGCTGATCGTCCCGCCGTCGCCGAGATGGTGGCGGTCCGGTGTGACTGGATGGAGCGGCGCGGCCTGCCGAGCTGGCGGGATGCAGCCGAGGACTTGGCAGCCCAGTGCACCAACGAGGCCGGCGACGTGTGGCTCTTGGACGACCCAGCGCGTGGTGTGATCGGGCAGATGGTGGTGCAGGACCAAGGGCCGCCCTGGGGGTGGACTCCCGCCGAGCGCGCTGAGCGCGCTCTGTACCTGTCGGGGTCGATCACCGACCCGTATGCCGGCGTGCCGAAGTGTCGGCCGGGGACCGTGATGGCCTGGTGGGCCGTCGACCGGGCGGCGCGATTGGACGTGCCGTGGGTGCGGCGGCATTGCCACGAGCGGGGAGTGGCGCGCTATAACTGCACGCAGGGGTTCGAGCTGGTCCGTGAGGAGCAGCGGACCCGGGTTCGGCTCTACATGATGGCCCGGCGATCCCAGCGGCTGGACCTGTCGGCTTGGTTCACGGCAGGAACGCCTTGACCGCGCGGTCGAGGGTGATCACCTCGACCAGCTTGGAATGGTGGCTCTCGCGGTAGAGGCCGTCCTCCAGTTCGTCGACGGCGCCTTTCAGGCCGTCGGCGTCCAGCAGGCCGGACTCGATCAGGGGTGATCCGCCGTCCAGGATGCGGCGCAGCAGCCCTGGGCCGTTGACGGTCAGGGACTCCTGCACCAGCTCGGCGAAGCTCTCGCGTTCTGAGGGGTTGCACGCGTCGGCGCTGAGCCCGAACGTCGCCAGGTGGCGGCGTTGCAGAGCCTTCAGCTCGCGCCAGTGATACGGCAATTGGTCGCCCAGCTCCACCAGGCTGCGGTGGGTGAAGGGGTGGACGGGCCAGAGCCCGGCGTGCAGCAGCGGCGGCGCGACCGTCTCGGCGGCCAGCAGTGTGATCCCACCCGCCAGGGCCGGCGGCGCGATCGCGTCGTCGCCGTACTCCAGTGCCGCGTGCGCGCGGGGCCCCAGCCAGGGCAGGTCGAAGCTATCGGCCCGGTCGGCGGCGGCCTGCGCGCATTCGGCCGAACCGATGGCGACCATCTCGTCCCCGCCGATCCCGGTGATCACCGTGTGTGCGCCCAGGGCGGCGATCCTGCTGTTCAGTTCGCCGAAGTGCTCGAAGAACGGTTCGTCGTACGGGCTGATCAGTTCACCGGCGATGCGGGGGCAGCCGGGGCCGAGCATCAGCCGTCCCCGGGTGTCCAGGCGCACGTCATGCGGTCCGAAGGGCAGCCGGTCGCGTATCTCGGCGCGGCGGCGGATCTGCTGTTCGCGGCCGGGCCCGGTGATGAGCAGCGTCGCGGTGTTGAGCTGCCCCGGCCAGCGCGCGGCCGCGCGGGTGCCGATCGAGCCGGAGTCCAGGCCGCCGGTGAGGTGACACACCGTCGCGGCGGGCTCGACCGGCCGGGCGTCCAGCGCGGCGTCGATCCCGGCGGTGAACGCCGCCAAAACACCGGTGTCCTGGTCAGCGGCGGGGGCCAGATCGCGGTGCCGTGCATGCACGATCGGTTCGGGGTAGCTGATCACCAAATCGCCGCCGAAGGTCGCGACCGCCCGCTCGGTCAGCCGGTGGATCCCGGTGAACGGGGTGTCGGTGCTGTAGCGGGGCCGGTAGATCAACAGCCGGGTCGCCTCCTTGGCGTTGACCTGCCCGGCGAACCCGGCGAGATCGCTCATGTCCCACGAGCCGTGCAGGGTGCCGTCCCGGTGGGCCAGGAACAGGGGTGTCGTGCGAGCGGCGCCGGCGGTAACGCGGACCGGATGGTGCCGGCGGGTCTCGATCGTCACGTGGTCGACCGGCCAGCACCGGGCGTTCGCGGTGATCTGATCGAACTCGGTCGGCGTGACCGGCACGAGCGCGGGGGACGGAGCCGCCCGGCCGGGCGCACGCTCACGCACGATGATCACCGTGCGAGTGCCGTCGCTCGCGGCGAGCCGCTCGACCAGGGGATGCTCGATCGGCGTCACCCGCCCGGCGCCGTCACTGATGTAGGCGGCTCCGTCCCAGTGCCAGGACGCCGGTGCGTCGGGGGCGATCCGCAGGGTCAGCACGCCCGCTCTCCTGTCGCCGCTCAGGGGGAGGTTCCGTTCTAGCCCGGTCGTCCGGGCGGGCTACCTGGCTGTGGTGTCGTAGGTGCGGGCGCCGTCGGAGGAGCCCGCGGACTTCTTGTACTCGTTGCGTTCGGGCGGCGTTTGCACGGCGTAGCGGACCGTGCCGACAAACAGCCCATCCAGGCTCGGGAGAGGTTGGGTGGACGCCTCGAACGCGACCAGCCGGGGACTGAGGAGTGTTGGGGAAGCGGCGGTCATGGGATCCTCCGGTGGGCGGCGCACCAGGTGTGGGTACCGGCGTGGAGTGGCGTGGAGTGGCGTGGCCAAGCATCCTCCGAACGAGGGCGGCTGCGCACTGTCCAGCACGCGACAACAGCGCACCGCCGAGCGCAAAAAGGCTATGCGGGCCGGTGAGGCACCCGCACGGGGCGTAGAGAGTCCAGAGCCCCGGGCCGACCGGGAAGACTCCACCGCCACGAGCGGACGCGACCCGGTTGGGGTTCGGCCTGCTGAGTTCTTCGAGCTGGGGGTCTTTCCCCAACGCGTCCCCAGGGCTACGGTGGCGGAGCGCGCCAGGCGATCCGACATAACGTCTGGCCCTGACCGGCAACCGGAGCCCGCAGGCCGCCGCCGTCACGACAACCGGGAAAGCGCCGTGACGAAATCTGCGACGCCCCGTCCATCGGGTGACACCCTTGCCGAGCGGGTGTTGCGTCCCATGTGAGTTGACGCAGTCCCGGCTGCCTTGCCGCATTTGCCAACAGTTCCGGCATACCTGACGCGTGACCGCATGGCTCTGCCAGCGAGAAGCAGCACCGTTTGTCGGCCGGTTCGGGCACCAGTTGGTGATCATCAGGCCAGAAATGTTGATGAGTTAGAGCACCGCGTAGCCGACCATGCATGCCGGTCTCGTCGGGTCTGTGTCCAACATCCTGATCAGAGTGGGCGTCCTACAAGCAGTGACCGACAGCTTCGAGACCGCCCACCCCTACCGGGAGGGAATCCGGGCTTTTCAGCTCCGGCTCTTGGTGGGGATTGGTAAGAGCGAGGCCATGGTGGAGCTGGCTCTCCGGCAGCTCGGCGCTGACCAGTCGGAGATGGAACACTGCCGGACCGCCGCTGGGAACATCTACGCGCACACAGGCCGGTTCGAGAACGTCACTTCGATCCTGGGGCCGCCGCTGGCCTCGGAGACCGTGCACTATGAGCGAGGCGAGGCAACTGATGCCCTGGCTAGTCAGGACGGTCTTACTTGGCCCCGCCCGGCTTGATCTGGCCTCACCGGGTGCGGGTTCCGCGCTGTTGTGACGGGTTGAAGTGGCCCCGCCTTTGCGATTTCAGGTGTCGAGTTGAGATCCTCGTCCGCCGGTGAATGCGGGCACCATAGCGGCTTGACCTCCGGCGCAGACTACCCGAGCCGCCACGCGTCGCCGCTTCATTGGCTGAAACCCCATGCACAGTGTGTTACAGAGCGTTCACAATGGTCTGAGGTGAAAGGGCGCCCCACCGGACGGGCGATCCCCTCTCAGCGGTGAAGGGTGTCAGGCGTCATGACCGACCAGCAGCGCCCCGCATGGGCCGTCCGCCTCCAGGCCGAACGCCAAGCACGCGGCTGGGGCCCCTTCGAAACCGCCCGCCGCCTACGCGAAGCGGTCGGCATCACCCACCACCCCACCGACAAGGTCAAAAGCCTCGCCAAACAAGTCACCCGACACGAAAAGGGCCACGTCTTCCCCACCGACTGGGCCACCGCTTACACCACCGCATACGAGACAACATCGGCAGACCTGTTCGGCACCGAGAACCCATCCCTCTACCCGGACGCTAGCGTGGATATCCCGGCACCTCTCCACGCAAGGGAAGACGACATGGAGCGCCGCGCCCTACTACAACTCGCCGCGCTGGGAATGAGCGTAGGCACGCTCGGCTCGTCCGGAGAACCCGTCCGCCAACTCCTGGCCCTCACTCTCGACAGCGAATCTCGCGATCTCGACGACTGGCGCATGACCATGTCGGACCACATGCACGCGATTCGCACCCGACCACCTGCGCAGGTCCGCGATGGGTTGATAGTCGACCTGGTCGCCGTCCAGCGTCAACTACGGACTGCGGACGCTGACGACAAGACCGAACTACAGCGCGTAACCGCCGGGTTGTCCATCTTGTACGCGAACGTGCTTACCCGACTCGGTGACCACAGCGGCGCAATCCACTGGTGGCGCACCGCCAGGGCAGCCGCCGATGCCTCCGGCGACCTCGATCTACGTCTCGTGGTCCTCGCGTCTGAGGCCGGATTCGGGCTGTACGGACAGCGCTCCCCGACGACTGTTCTCACCCTGACTCGCAAGGCGATGGACATCTCAGGCAACGCGTCCTCGATCGGACGCGCCAAGGCCGGGACCGCAGAGGTCAAGGCGCTCTCCCTGCTGGGCAGGCACATGGAGGCGCGACAGGCCCTTCGCGTCCTCAACCAGTCGGATCCCGGTCAAGTGTGCGCTGACCTCATTCCGGCTTACTGGACCGGCAACGAATTGCACTTCGCCGAAAGCTGGGTCTACGCACACGCGGGTGACGAGGCCGCCGCGGATGTAGCCAGGGAACGGGTCCTGTCCTACAGTCCGCGATTGGACTACCAGTACGACGCCAACGTTCGCCTCCACGAGGCCCTGTGCACCGTGGTCAACGGTGGGACGGACACGGGCGCCAAGCAGGCCGCCGAGATCCTCGCCGCGTTGCCGCCGACCCAGCAGAGCCACATGATCACCGAGACCGGGAAAGTCGTCCTGCACGCGATACCCCGTGAGCGGTGGGACCACCCGGCGGTGCGAGACCTACACGCACTCGTCTCCGGCCCGAACCGTCACGCCCTGGCGTGATACACGGAGCCCCACCGAGCGAACAGGGGGCTCGCGCCTGAGAGCAGAAGGTCGGCGGTACGCCCCCACCCCCGGCCCACACAGGTCCCTGACCGGCAAAACACCGATACCTATTTGATCACTAGGTTACGATCCTCGCCCGCCGACGAAGGCGGACGCCACGACGATGGACACGATCACCAAGAAGACGTGCCCGAAGTTGCGATCCTCGTCCGCCAGTGAAGGCGAACGCCACGACCGCGGAGTTGCCGCCGCCGTCCACGCCTTTGACGGAGTTGCGACCCTCGTCCGCCGGTGAAGGCGGACGCCACTGACGGGGTTCCGCCTGAACCAACAACGAATGGACAACCGGGCTCGGACAGCTACCATCGATTCCAAGGATCTTAAAGTGTATCTATCCATTCATGGCGCTCGCAGTGCCGCCACAGCCTCCACTAGACCAGCACGCTCCAACGCATCCAGTACGTCATCCACGGTCTCTGGCGGATTGTTCCGAGTGTCTGCGATTTCTTGGACACATGCCCACACGTTGCGGTCGTCGATGTCGATCTGATCAAGAACGAACTCATCAGGTGTCTTGGCTTCCAAAGCCCAAGGCTCCAGACTTTCCTTGGGAAAATCCTTGATATTGGCGGTAACGATGATCTGAGCTCCTGCCTTAATCGCAGCAGCGAGCACATGTCGATCGTCAAGGTCTGGCAGCTTTAGACCTTCGATCAGCGGCTCAATAGTCCGTGACCAACGCGTCTGGCACCGCTCGGTTCATCAACTCCCGAACCCTTGGCAATTTATCACCTATGTCAGGTCGGCGAACATTGATGTTCCTGAAGACCTCGTCCAGGATCTGGTTGGTCCATTTGACACGGATCCTGCTGGTGCGCTTCATGGCAATACGAATAAACAAGTCCCGCATTGTGTTGCCGAACAACACATTGGCGTCATAGACCACGACGAAGGCCATGACCTAGATACCCAACTCCTGGCCGAGTACGGAGAGTTCGTCAGCCGCAGTTCGACGCTCAGCTTCGTCACGACGCTGGTAATCGAGCAGCTCCTCGTACTTGATCCGACGGTGTCGCCCAACTAGCCGATACGGAATCTTGCCGTCTTCCAGCAGACCGATTAGATAGGGGCGGGATACGTTCAGGATGTCGGCCGCCTGCTGCGTGGTCAGCTCAGCCTTGAGCGGCATTACGTTCACCCCTCGCCCCTGGGCAGCTTGGATGAGGATGAAGGCAACCATGTCAACTACCTCGCGTGGCAGTACCAGGGCATCCTCACCTGCAAGCTCGCCAGCTACCAGGATCTGCTCGGCATCGGGGTGGCTGGCGAGGTAGTCAGCGATTCGCCGCTTGGCCCGCTCGGCCAGATCAGCATCGATCGAGCCCGGGCTCAGGCGCTTCGCCTGGATGGACGTCATATCTGCAGTATCCGCAACATACGCAGCAAACGCAATTATCCGGTTGGTGTCATTCACTCGAACCGCCGGATCTCCGATTCCGTCAGCCCACCTCATCCCTGGCCACCGACCTCGCAGCCGCTGGGTCAGAGACACTCGCGGAGCCCACGCCACCCGCCCGGGGCACGTAGCCATCGCGGTGGGCGCGGCACCTCACTAGCTCAAAACTGCCACCCCCTGGTCGGAGTCGGTGTTGCGAGCCACTGCCAGTTGCGATCCTCGTCCGCCAGTGAGGGCGAACGCCACAGCATTTGACCTGCATAAACTACTGAATGTGTTCCATGTGGCACAGTCTCGAAGTTCGCAATACCGGCAAAATGCATCAAAAGTAGTTCGGAACCTCCCAGGGATCCTATGTCTATTGGAGGTTCCGAAGTACGGCGATGCGGATGGCGGCGAACGTCGAGTGTCCTTGGCACGGCGTGAGCCTAACGGTCGGAGAGGAGCCGACGGGCTGGAGTTGATGGTGCTGGTCGAACTCTTGTGGGGTCTTCCACCTGAGTGTGGAGTGGCGGCGATTGCGCTCGTGGAAGCCTCCGATGTACTCGAAGATCGCGAGCCGGGTCTGACTGTGTGGTCGGGAACATCCTGAAGCTCAACGGAGCCAACGGGCGAGGGAGGCAGGCCGCCATCGCCGACACCACCGTCACCGACATCAATCCTCCACCGGCTCAAAATCGCAGCCACTCCACCACGTCGACGCGGCCGACCACCCCGAAAACCCCGACAACGTCAGAGCCGCGCCGCTGCTAACGGAAACCTCGGCAGCCGGCTGACGTGCTCGACAACGGTGGACGAGTCTCAGCCGCGGGTGGCATCAGAACCCGGTGACGCGGGAGATGACCGGTCTCGACCAGGAGGATGAGCGCAATGACGCCGATAGCGGCGGCAGCGGTGGTAGTCGAGTAGATGGCGGAGGGGCTGGGCGCGCTCAAAACCTGGCCCGTCAGCACTCTGTGGCGACGCCGTTATGGACGACCCGGATCACAGAGGTTCCTTGGCGGGACGTACGGGCGGGTTGAAACGGGACGGGACGGGCTCGCTCCAGCGCAGTGGGCTGGCCCCGACGATCTCGATGACGTCGGTGACGCTGAACTCGACCAGCCGCTGTGCGCCGGGCACCGCGGCGGTGTGCGTGTGGTCCCAGTCGGTCCGCGCGGTGCCGGACAGATGCAGGACGGCGCCGGTACGCCAGTCGCAGAACAGCAGCCCAGCCTCGGGCCGGACCTCCAGGTTGCCCAGGGTGTTGAACATGGCGTTGCCGACGTAGTCAGGCCACCGCAGCACGGTCGGTGACATCACCTGCACGAACCCCGGGTTGCCGCCGCGGTGGGAGGCGTCGGCGTTGCCGTCGCGGTCGGCAGTGGCGATGAAGAAGGTGTCGGCGCCGGCGATCCACTGCTGCTGGTCTCCGGTCAACGCGCGGGTCCGTTTCGGCTGGGCCGCGGTGGTCGGCACCCAGTGCGATTCGCGCTTTTGAATGTATTTAGGGCAGTTGGAGTAGACCTGATCGAGGCGGACGCGCATGCCGTGCGGGGTCGGGACGGCACGTCCGTTCATGCGCATCCTGCGGTGCCGGGCCGGCTCGATGGCGAGCATGCCGACCGGCGCGGGCCCGGCGAGCCGGTCGTGCAGCGGGTCACCCGACCCGGGACGGGCGTCGATGGCGAGGACGCCGTCGTCCTCGGCGCGCAGGAAACCGGGCCGTCCCGTGAGCAGTATGGCCCACATCCGGTCCCGGTCGTCGGCGGCTCCGACTACCAGCATCGGTTGCTGGAGCAGGAACTTGCGCGCCACCTCGGGGATCTGTGCGCGGACGGCGCTGGCGGACAGCTCGCCCTGATCGTCCAGGCCGGCACGCCGCCGGACGGCTCGCTCGCCTTGGTGGTAGACGTCGGCCGCCACAGCGGCCTCCTTCCTATCAGCCGGGAGGGTTAGAAGAAGCCGCAGGTCGGGGCTGATCCGCTGGGGGCGGCCGCGGTGTCGGCGCCGGTGGGTGCGTAGATCTCCAGGCGGATCCCGTCGGGGTCGGTGAAGAAGATCCCGCCGGAGGAGACTCCCTCGCCATGCGGGACGACGCCGTCGTAGGCGAACTCGGCGCCCAGTTCACGCAGCACCCATTCGGCGGCGCGGACCTCCTCGATCGACTCGACCTGGAACGACAGGTGGTGCAAGCCCGCCGATCCGGTCGCGAAGGGGGCGTCGCTCTGCTGCCACAGGGTCAGCAGCAGTTGCCCGTCGCGTCCGAGGAAGGCCCAGCGGCGGTCGGGCTCCTGTCCTTCGGCTTGTACGTCGAGCCCGAAGACGCGCACGTAGAAGGGCAGTGACTGGTCCAGATCGGTCACGTTCAGTCCCACGTGTCCCGTCTGGAGGGCCTTGATGGTGTTCGTCTCCATGGCATACCTCGTCATCCCAGGCTTGCACGCCCGACTCGTCCTAACTGGCTATTTGAAGATAAGCGGTTAGCCGGTGATCGTCAACCGGCTAAGTCGCGTTAGCCGGGTAGAATCGAGGTGTGCAGTCGGAGCGCCGGTCGCGGCAGGAGGTTGCGGATCCCCGTCCGCTCGTCGGGGAGCCGCTGTTCCTCGACCTGCTCAACACGCGGTGGATCCACGACGGCGTCCTTCACGACCTGCTCGACTCCACCGGCGGGCTGGCCATCTGGCTGCGTTCGGCCGGACTGGACGACCGGGCGGCGGCCGACCGGGCAACGCTCGATGCCACCGTGCAGACCCGCGAGATCCTTCTGGCGCTCGTAGACCAGGCGCCCTCCCCCGAAACGGTGGACGCGCTCAACCAGGTCCTCGAACATGGCGCACTGCATTACCGGCTCGGCCCCGGCGGCCCAGAAGAGCACCCGCGAACCGACGCCCCCGCATGGCTGCCATCCTGGCTGGCCGCCACCGACTGCCTGCGGCTCCTGGCCGCAAGCCCCGACCGCGTCAAATCCTGTGCGCACCACGCTTGTGTGCTGCACTTCCATGACACGACCAAGAACGGCACCCGCCGCTGGTGTTCCATGGCCGTCTGCGGTAACCGCGCCAAAGCCGCCCGCCACTACGACCGGGCGAAAGCCAAGGCTTAAGTCACCCGGGCTGAACTGCAACCGAGATCAGGTCCGGGGACGACGGACGCCGGGAGCAGGAACCACCACCGGAAGCACCCGCGATCATCGATGTTGAGGAACGACGCCACACCGCCGAGCGTGCGACCCGGCCGGTCACTGCGCTGCCGGCCTGCTACATGATCAGTGCGTCGTCATGTGGGAGCGGCTGAGCTGTGCCGAGCATTCGGACGCTGCGGAAGGAGCCTGCGGGCACGCGGTAGATACGGATGCCATCGTGATCGTGGTCGATGACGCGTTGGACTTTGTCGACGAGCGTGAGAAGTTCTGATTCCGTGCAGACGATTTCACGTCAAGCAGGGCGCCAGACCGTTCACCCGCCTCCACGCCGAATCCGGTTGGCGTCGTCATAGCTATTGCCGGACGCGGCCGAACTCCAAAGCCGCGCCCGGCGCTCATGGAACCCGGAAGTGGTCATCGATCTGGATTCGCGACGATCACGGTTGGAGCGCTGTCGCCCATTCCTCTCCAGAGTCCCCCGGTCAGAAAGCTTTGGAAGGTATCAGCTGCAATATTCGGCTGCGGGGTCTGGGGTTCCGGTTCGTCGTCGACACGGGACCCGGACCACCTTCCAATCAGTGGGCCGGTTCCGCTCGGCCTCGCTGAGAGGGACGCCTATCTGCGCGCTTGAACGCTCGCGACAGGCTCGGTCACTTCCAGGCTTGGGGGCGTAGGGGCTGGTCCAGTTCGACGCGTCCGGCGAGGTTGTCGATGAGGCCGACCAGGCTGGCGAACGCGCATTCGGTGACCAGTTGCAGGAGGTCGGCCGGTTCGAGGCCCGCGTCGAGGGTGCGCTGGACGATCGTGTCGGACACGGCACCGCGGTCGGTCGCCAGGGCTGCGGCGAAGGCGTAGACCGCGGCTTGGAGCCGATCGCCGGGCTCGGCACCGCGCCGCATCGCCTCGATGTCCTTGTCGTCCAGGCCCAGTTGGGCGAGCACCGTGGAGTGGAAGGCGACGCCGTAGGCGTTGTCCACGGCGACCCCGACGGCCAGGCCGGCGATCTCTCGGTGCACCGGGTCGAAGGACGCGTCGTTGACGGCGCGGCGGAGGCCGTCGAAGCCGGCCAGGAGGGTCGGGCTCGCGGCGATGGTGGCGGCGAGGTTCGGCACGAAGCCCAGGTCGGCGGCGATCGTGTCGAGGATCGGCCGGGAGGCCGGCGGGGCCGTCTGCGGGGTGAGGATCGGGAGATGCATTCGGACTCCTTCGGGTTGAGCGGACGAGTCCACCCTGGACGGGGCGCGGGCGTGCCACGATTCCCTCGCAGGGAAGCGCGGCGGCTCGTCGGCGGTCGTAGGGTCGGCTCATGTCCGGATCGACCGCGGTGGCCGAGGTTTCCTTCGGTGCCCTGATTCGCTACTGGCGCCGGGTGCGGGCGATGAGCCAGCTCGATCTCGCGTCGGCGGCCATGACCACCCCGCGGCACATGAGTTTCCTGGAGACCGGACGATCGGCTCCGAGCCGGAAGATGGTGCTGCGGCTGGCGGGCGCGCTCGATGTCCCGCTGCGCGACCGGAACGGGCTGCTCGTGGCCGCCGGATTCGCTCCGCTGTTCCCGCACCGCGGGCTCGACGACCCTGCCCTCGACCGGGTCACCGCGGCCATCGGGCTGATGCTCGACCGCCACGATCCGCTGCCCGCCGTGGTGCTCGACCGCGGGTGGGGCCTGGTGGACGCCAACCGCGGAGCGGCGCACCTGTTCGGGGCGTTGCTCGCGCCGGAACCGATCCCCGACGAGGTCAACGTGCTGCGGTTGTTCCTCGAACCGGGCCCGGTTCGCGACGGCATCGCCAACTGGGAGCAGGTGGCACCCACGCTGCTCGAACGCGCCCGGCGCGAGGCGGTCGGCGGGGTGCCCGACCTCGCGACCGCCGAGCTCGTCCAGGAGCTGCGGGCCCGTCCCGAGGTCCAGGCCGTCGTCACGGCACCGGACACGATCGCGCCATTGATCCCCATCGTCGACGTGCATTTCCGCCTCGGCGCCGAGCACCTGCGGTTCTTCTCGATGGTGTCCAGCATCGGAACGCCCGTGGACGTCACGGCGCAGGAACTCCGTGTCGAGTCGTTCTTCCCTTCCGACGCCGCCACCGGCGACCGCTGGACGGCGCTGATCGGATCCTGACCACCGCACAGGGCGGTCAGGGAGCGGTGTGCTCTTCGGCGTCCAGCGCGGGTTCGGGCTCGGGAAGTGCGGCTCCGGGGGTTGGCGGGCGGAGTACGGCGAAGGCAGGATTGCGGGGGCTAGTCCGCCGAAGACTCCGGCTATCGCGGTCAGGGACATGGCGTCGACGAAGGCGTCCTTCGCGGCGTTGGCCAGGGTCAGGTCTCCGCTGGTGGCCGCGATGGCCAGCGCGTCGCCGATGGAGTCGCGGGCCGGGCCCGTGACGCCGTCCGGCATCGCGTCGGTGTAGGCGGCGGTGAGCACGCTGCCGAGGATGGCCACGTTGAGCGCCTGGCCCACCTGCTGGACGGCCTCGAAGCGTGGCTCGACCGGCCGGAGGCGCGCGGTTCCGCCATTTCTCGCGGGTCCTCCTGACGACCTTCGACATTGTTCTTCGGCGCTTGCAGAAATGCTTGTAGCGGCCTTTTGAGCGGGTGCGGTCAGGTTCCGGAGCGGCGGTGGCGGGTGTGGTCCGTCCCCGGCCCAGGACGAAGCCGCTCCACCACCGCCGCGACCAGACCGGCCGCCCGCGCCGCCGTCCCGACACCCGGACCGCGCCGTCCGAGCCGGGACGTCAGGCCGCCGGGCGGCCCGGCGGTGAGCGCGACGAGCACCGATCCCCCGGCCGACCGGGCGCCGCGCCGGGCGCCCGGCCGGACGGACGGCCGGGAGAACCGGCGCGTCGCCGCCGCACCGGAGACGAGCGGCGGGGCCGCCACCCCGACGATGGGCGGCGGCCATGCCGCCTCGCGCAGGTGGTCGGCCGACGGGTCATCTCCCGTCCTCGGCACCCGGAAGCCGGTCGGCGGCACCGCGACGGCCGGGAGGAGACCGAGCGCGATGCCGGCGACCGCCGGGTGGCGGCGCCGTGTCCCCGGCGTCCGGTCCGCCACCCCGAGCAGGGCGGCGGCCGGGAGGCCGATCAGGAGAGCGACCGCCTCGCCCGTGTGCCAGGCGTGGGCGAGCCGCTCCCCCGAGCACATCACACGATGAAGGACATGCCGATATCTCCTTTGCCGGGACCGCGGAAAGGGCGATCAATCCGATCGCGGCTCCCTTCCGGACGGACGGCGTCCACGAACGCGCCCCTGCAAGAAAGGTAGGACCACGGCCGCGGGCGTCGTAGGGCCCTAGGGCCCCAAACCGGCGCTTCGGGGGCCCTCGTCCAGCCGTGGCCATTCATGCCGCGCGCCGCCGCCGGCCGGGCCAGAATGGAAGATCACCAACGACCGGAGGACCCGTGGAAATCGATTCGTCCGTTCCGCATTCGGCGCGGATCTGGAACTACTGGCTGGACGGCAAGGAGAACTACCCCGTCGACCGGGAGGTGGGCGACGCGTTCGTCCAGATCTTCCCGGGCCAGGTCGACATCGCCCGGCACTCGCGGGCCTTCCTCGGCCGGGCCGTCCGGTACCTGGCGGGCGAGGCCGGCATCCGGCAGTTCCTCGACATCGGCACCGGGCTGCCGACCGTCGACAACACCCACGAGGTCGCCCAGCGCGTCGCGCCGGACGCGCGCATCGTCTATGTCGACAACGACCCGCTCGTGCTGACGCACGCCCGCGCCCTGCTGACCTCCACCCCCGAAGGCGTCACCGCCTACATCGACGCCGACATCCGCGACCCGGACGCGATCGTCGCCAAGGCCGCGGAGACGCTCGACTTCTCACGGCCGGTGGCGCTGCTGCTGCTCGGCATCCTCGGCCACCTCTCCGACGACGAGGACCCCGAGGGCGTCCTCGCGAGCCTGGTGGGCGCGCTCGCGCCGGGGAGCTTCGTGGTGATCAACGATGGGACGGACGTGTTCGGCGCCTCCTCCGAGGACGACCCCGGAAGCGACGCCGACGCCGACGCCGGCTCCGGCTCCGGCTCCGACGACGGCCAGGCGGACGCGACGGCCCGCGCTCGCGCCATCGCCCGCTACGTGGAGGCCGGCGGGACCGCCTACCACCTGCGCCCGCCCGAGCGGATCGCCGCCTATTTCGACGGGCTGGAGCTGGCCGAACCGGGGGTCGTCCCGGTGTCGCGCTGGCGCCCGGAGCCGTCCCCGTTCGGAGAGCCGCCGGAGCTGGACGCCTTCTGCGGAGTCGCCCGCCTCCCCTGACCTGGCCCCTTCCGCCCACCGCGCCCCGGGTAGGAGGGCGGCCTCCCGCCCGGCTCCCGCGGCCGGGCTCTCAGGCGCACCCCTAGAGTGCAAGGGAACCTAGGGGGAAGTGCCATGTCATATCCGGAACCCCGCTACCTCGGCGCGGGCGGGGAGAGCAGCGCCGTCCTGAAATCCGCGGACACTCCGGCCGACCTGGTCATCGGAGCCAGCGACGCAGACCGTGTCCACACCGGGACGCGCGTCACCTACCTGGGGACGGGCGGCTCCACGAACGGGGCGTTCGGGCTGTACCGGTGGGAGATGGGGGCGAACCCGTCCGGGCCGATGCCGCACTTCCACCGGACGATCACCGAGTCGTTCTACGTCCTGTCCGGGACGGTCAGGCTTCACGACGGGACGGGGTGGAGAGACACCTCGCCCGGCGACTTCCTGTTCGTCCCCGAGGGTGGCGTGCACGGCTTCCGCAACGAGTCCGGCGAGCCCGCCTCGATGCTGCTGCTCTTCACGCCCGGCGCGCCGCGCGAGGGGTACTTCGAGGAGCTCGCGGAGATCGCCACGTCCGGGCGGCAGCCGACCGAGGAGGAGTGGGCCGACATCTACGGGCGGCACGACCAGTACATGGTCTGACCGCCGTCCGGCTTGCGAGGACGGTTCGATCCGCAGGACCAGACGCAGTGGCAGGGCGGACGGGACTGGGTGTTCGCCGTCGACGCCGCGACCGGACGGATCGGGGCCCGCGAACGCGAGACCCAGGCCAGCGGCATCGCGTCCAGTGCCATCACGCTCGCCGGAGTGCCGCTGGCCGCCGGCGCGAACCGCTACCGGGCCGAGGTCATGGCGACCGACACGAGCGGCCGGGCCGCGACGTGGGTCGTCGAACAGGGGCTGAGCAACATCGGCGGAACGGTCACCCCGTGGGCGCCCGCGTCACGTGTGCTCGACGACTTCGGATCCGAGGGTTCGGTACCGGACGGGTGGGATCCACCGGAGATCATCCAATCGGGCCCGAACGCCGTGGTGCGATGCTCTCCGCCGCAGGGGCTGACGCTGGCCTACACGGTCAAGCTCCAGGCGACAGAGGGGCTGGCCGCCTCCTGACCGGGCCGCACGGCCACCGCCGTCGCGGGTTCGCCTGGCGTCCCGGGTCTGAGGGCGCCGGGACATGAGTGGGCGACCCGCCTGATGGGAGAGCTTCTTCGGCGGGCCGCCCGGTCTATGTGAACTACCGGACCACCGGTTACGAGGGCACTGGGTCACCGGTCACCGGAGGGTGGTCTACTGGCGGGTCACTGTCCCAAGGCCAGCAGCACGTAGCCCTTGTCGTTCGGGTAGGGGGTGAACATGTCGCCCGTGAGGACGTAGGCCATACCGTCCGAGACGACCACGCCGCCTCCACCGGAGATGGAGCCGCCGCGCCCGACTCCGGCGTTGACGGTCTGCACGTCGGCGATGGTGTCGTGGGCCCACAGGACCTTGCCGTCCGTGGCGGAGTAGGCCCGCACCTTGCCGTCCATGCTGCCGACCCACACCAGGCCGGGCGTGGTGGTCACCGCAGTCGGGTGCCCGAGGCGGCACTGGCTGGGATACTGCGACGCACCGCCGGTGGTGCAGCCGTCAGCAGGGTTGGGAGTGGTCCAGATGACGTGCCCGTTGGCCGGGTCGAGCGCGAACAGGGTGCCCGGGTTGGCCTGGTACGTCGCGACGTAGAGGCGCTGGCCGTCGAAGCTGGTGCCCCACTGGATACCGCTCAGGCCGCCGCCCGGCCGCGGCGTCGACAGCTGCCGCTGCCAGACGATCTTGCCGGTGTCGGCCTCCAGGACGTGGAAGACGCCGGCCTTCTGGCCGATGCCGATCAGCCGCTTGCCGCCCGCGGTGAACACGTTCGCCGTCGCGCCGAGGTCGAAGTCCAGGGCGGTGCCGTCGGGGAGGTTCGGGCAGTACTTCTGATCCTCGGGCGTGGGGCTGCTGCACTCCCGGCGCCAGGTGTCGACATCGGTCATCTTGCGCGTCCAGCGCGCCTTGCCGGTCTCGGCGTCCAGCGCGAGGACCGAGTCGAAGTCACCGCCGCTGCCGCTGTAGTTTTGCCCGGTGCCCACGTACACGGTGTTGGTCTCCGGGTCGATGACCGGCGAGCTCCAGACCCCGGCGCCGGACGGCCCGTAGCGCGGCACGCCGTTCGGCCACGTCCCGTCCTGCTTCGGCTCGGGGACGGTGTAGTACCGCCAGGCGAGCTTGCCGGTCTTGGCGTCCAGCGCGTCGAGATGACCGCGGAACGTGCAGCACGGGTGGTCCTTGCCCATGAGGTTCTCGCCGCTGGAGACGCCGACGTACACCCGGCCGCGGTACACGTGCGGGGAGCTGGTCACGGTGGCGCTGACGTGGGTCTCGATCCGCTCCGCCCACGCGAGCTTCCCGGTGGCCTGTTCGAGCGAGTAGATGTAGCCGCGGGTGTCGCCGAAGTACACCCGCCCGTCCGCCACCGAGGCGCCGTCGCGCACCTGCGCCATGCCGGTGCCGACGGTGGACAGGTCGAACTGCCATTTGGCGGCACCGGTCTTCGCGTCGCGGGCGTAGAACAGCCCGTTCGGCCCGCCGAAGTAGATGGTGTCACCGATCACGGCGGGCTGGCTGTGCGGCGGCCCGGACTGCCGGGGGAACCCGAACGCCCACTTCACCTTGAGCCCGCCGACGTTCTCGGGCGTGATCTGCTTTTCCATCGGGTTGTAGCGGGAGCCCTGCGCGTCCTTCGACCAGGTCGGCCAGTCTCCGGACGCCGCTCGTCCCGAGGCGCCGGTCACGCTGGAGGCCATGGCAAGGCACGCCACGGCGAGTGCGGCGGCCGCCTTGAGCAGGCGGCCGCGTCCCATCGGTTGCATCGTCGATCCCTTCACTTAGCGGGGGGCACCGGCCGGACGCTCAGAGCGAGCCCGGCCGGACGTTGCGGACCAGCCGGTCGCGGAGCGCGCCCGTGTTGCGCCGGCTGACGGTCAGCCGCGCGCCTCCGACGCGCAGCGTGCACCGTCCCTGGTCCAGGACCATCTCGTCGACATGGGCGAGGGCGACCAGGTGCGACCGGTGGATGCGCACGAAGCCGGCATCGCCCCACGCCTCCTCCAGCGCCGCGAGCGAGACCCGCACGAGGTGGGTGCCCGCCTGCGTGTAGAGCCGCGCGTAGTCGCCGTGCGCCTCGGCGTACCGCACGTCCGACCGTCGGACGAAACGGATGACGCCGCCCACTCCGGCCGGGATCACCTCCGCACCCGTGGCCGGCCGCCCGGGCGGGCGAATCGGGGTGCGCTCCGACGGCCGTCCGGGCGGCCGGGTCCGCGGCTCGGGCCCGGGCGGCTGATGCCGCCGCTCCGGTCCGAGTAGCCGCGCGACGTCGCCGAGCATCTCGCGCGTCACCGGTGGGCCGTACGCCGCGAGCGTCCCGCCGCCGAGCGGCACGGCCACCACCTGGCGTACCGGACAGCGAGGATCCTCGCAGCGCACCTGTCCGGTGCGCGAGTGCTCGACGGCGTCGGCGGTGTGATGCGCGCCCGCCCCGTCCCAGGCCAGCGGGCGCGCACCGTCTGTCAGCGCCACAGCGGCGCAGCCGAGTGCCAGTCGCAGATGCCGCGCGGCGGCCTCGGGCCCACCGGCCCGCGGCCCTCCGCGCAACGCCTCCGCCGCCCACGCGACCCGGCGAACCGCGAGCAGGCCCGCGTCCGCCTCCAGGTCGGGCTCGCGGAACCGGAGCGCCGGCATGGGCGCGAACCGGAGCGCTGGGCGGGGCCCGGCCCTCCCGCCCGGAGGCGGGACGGGAGGGCGGTGGCGGGCGGCGGACCGCATGCCGATGATCATCGCGGCGAGGCCGCACGCGCCGGCGACCACTGTGGCGTGCATGCACTCATGGAATCCATGCGCCCGCCGCTCTTCAATGGGCCGCCGCTGCTCTGGCACGTAGGGCAAAACATTGGACGTTCCCCGACAATTCAGCGCCGGAAGGGGGTGTAGCGGTCCCAGAAACCGCAGTGATGTTGCTCGCCGATCTCCCGCGTCAACTGGCTGTCACCTGCGGGAAGGAGCGACATCATGACGTTGTCGGTGTCGGTGAACCGGGACCAGAGCGGCGTTCCATCGACCGTCGGATTTCCGGTTCGCGCGAAACCCGTCCATTGCGCCGTCACCTGCGCACCGAGTGCCTTCTGGTTGGCAGTCAGTGTCGGGCCGTTCGGGAAGGGTGACAGGAACAAGACCTCGTTGATGTGGTATGAGCCGTTCGGCTTCGTCGCGTCCACGAAGAACGCTGGCGGCGGGTCCGGGTTGTCGTTCTGGTAGGCGAACACCGGGATATGGCGCGCCAGGCGCTTGTCGTTAAGCAGTGCCGGGCAAACCGAGTTGGAGTCGGCGACGATCGTCCGGGAGGCGATGAAGGGCGCCGGATCCGGGAAGCGCGCGAGCGGGTAAAGCTTCAATACCTCGTCCGCGATCGTGCCGTACTGCTGCCGTACCAGCGCCTCGTACTCCGCCGGCGTGTTCGCCAATCTCAGCTGCACTTCGTCACGATCGACACCGTGCATGAGGGCGACGTCGTTGACCATTCCCTTGGCGAATGCCTCACCGGGAGCGAGGGGAAGGGTCTTACCGTCCACCACGGGACCCTGCGTGCCCCTGTCGGGCCCGATCCCGTTTCCACCCTGATCCAGGATCTTCTGGACCGGAAGGGCGCGAAGACAGGCGGCGTCCGCACATCCGAGCGCCTTGGCGAAACGCTCGCCGGCGGCCTGACCCTCGGCTTCGGTCGGCAGCTTCGCCTTGCAGTCCTGCGGTTGCCACATCGTGTCGACACCGCGGAGCGAGTTGTACTCACCGCTTTGCGAGATCCCCTTGTGGAAGAGACCCTTCGCCGTCGGCGAGGCGGTGTTGGCGCATACGCTCGACCCACCGGCGGACGCACCGAAAATGGTCACGTTCTTCGGGTCGCCACCGAATTTCGCGATGTTGGTCTGCACCCACCGCAGTGCGGCTTGCTGATCCTGGATCGCGTAGTTTCCCGCGTTCTTTCCGAATCCCTCATGCGTGAGGAATCCGAAGAGCCCGAGCCGGTAGCCGACTCCCACGTGCAGGACGTTGCCGTTCTTGGCGAGATGCGATCCGTCGCCCGGCCCACCGAGCCGGAACCCGCCACCGTGCAGCTCGACCATCACCGGCAGCGGCGCGTCGACCTTCTGCGGCCGGACGATGTTCAGCTTCAGGCAGTCCTCGTTGACCGAACCCGGTCCGAGTCCCTGCGGCTGCGGGCACTGACTTCCCCGCTCGGTCGCCTGGCGCGTCGCCGTCCAGGCCGCGGCGGGCTCGGGCGGCGCCCACCGCAGCGTCCCCACCGGGGGCGCCGCATACGGCACCCCGAGCCATGAGTTGAGCCCGTCCGCTGCCAGACCGCACACCGGCCCGCGATCGGTCTGCACGACCGTCCCGTCCGCGCATGCGGGCGCCTGCTGGACCGTCCCGCCCGCCGGCGCCGACACCGCGAACGCCACCGTTGCGGCACCGGCCGACGTGACGGCGGCCAAGACCAGACGCCATCTTTTCGGCTTCATGATGAACGCCTTTCACACCCGACATCAGAGGCCCGAAACGTAAGCCGGATGGCCGCTCCCGGCCAGAGCGCCTGCAGACGAGCGGCACCATCCACTCGCTGACCGGTAGCACCTCGCCGCCGAACGGCCCCCGTGCAGGGCGGTGTCCAGCGCGGTCCGGAGCGGCCGAGGGTGGCCGCGCGGATCTCTGCAGCCGGACGAGCCCCTCGGGCGATCCAGAGCCCGCCCAGCATTTCGTACTTTCTACGACAAATTGCTGACCATTCTTGTCAAGAGATGTCGAAGCAAAATCGCTTAACAGGCGTGAAGAGTGCACTGATGGGGATCAAGCGGCCTGGCCACCGGGTACCCTGTTCGCCACTACCACGTCGATGGGATGGGGGGGTCGTGCAGTCGCCCGATGAACCGGAGCCGAACGACCCCTGGATAAATGAACTCACCCGGATGCACTCCGGTTCCAGCGTCCAGGCCAGATCCATCGAGGGCGGCGTTTACATCACCATGCCGCACTCTCCAACACTTCCGGCTCCTGCGCAACTGCCGTCACCCGGCTTATTCTCCAATCGCGGGGAGGAACTGACGAAACTGCGCGAGTTGGCCAGCGTTTCGGACGGGACCGACCAATCGCGCCTGGTCGTGATCACCGGTCCGGGCGGCGTCGGCAAGACCGCGTTGGCGCTGCACTGGTTACACAAGATCAAGGATGACTACGAGGGGCAGCTCTTCGTCGATCTGAGGGGGTTCTCGGGTACCGAGCCACTACCGCCGCAGGAGCCGCTGGAACGGTTCCTGCGGGCTCTCGGTACCAGTGCGGAGAGCCTTCCCGCAGACCTCGACGAACAGGCGGCGCTGCTCCGGTCGCTGACCACCGGCCGGCGCCTGATCATCTTGCTCGACAATGCGGTCTCCGCCGCCCAGGTGCGTCCGTTGCTGCCGGGAGGCGGAGGGTCGCTGATCGTGGTGACCACCCGGCTTCGGCTGTCCGGTCTGCTGGTGGACGGCGCCCGCTTCCTGGACGTGAGCCCGCTCAGCCTGCGGGGCGCGCTGGACCTTCTGAAGTCGCTGATCGGCGCTGACCGGATCGACGCCGAGAGCGATCACGCCAGGACCCTGGTGGCGTTGTGCGGAATGCTGCCGCTCGCGGTCTGCGCCTCCGGTGCCCGTCTCGCCGCCCGCCGCCGGTGGCCCATCGCCCGGGCGGTGGCCGAGCTCGGCGACGAGGCGCGCCGGCTGTCCACACTCCGCACCGAGGAGGGGGATATGTCGGTGAATGTGGTGTTCAACGCGTCCTATCAGGCCCTTGACGACGACCACGCCCGTGCCTACCGCCTGCTGGGAACCCACCCGGGAGAGGATTTCACCGTGGCACCCGCGGCGGCACTGCTCGGCGTCGAAGAGGGGCAGGCCGCAGAGCTTCTGAACGGTCTGACCGACGCCAGCCTCCTCATCGAGGAACCCGCGGAACGGTACCGATTCCATGATCTGGTCCGGCTGCACGCCCGTGAGAAGGCCGCCGAACTGGCTCCGAACTCCGGTCAGGGGAGGGCGTTCGCCAGGCTCGCCGACTGGTACCTGCGCGCCTCGGTCGCCGCGGATCTCGTCCTGCTGCCGGGCCGGTGGCACCTCGGCGACCGCTACGACGCCCCTGACCTGCCCGATCTCTTTCCTGACCGGCCGGCGGCACTGGACTGGCTTGAGCGTGAGCAGGCCAACCTGTCCGCGGTGGCTCAGGAGGCCCATCGCTCCGGGATGCACGCCGTGACCTGGCAGTTGTGCGAGGCCATGTGGCCGTTGTTCCTCAAACGCAAGCCTTATCGGCTGTGGCTCCGGCTCCACGAGGTCGGCCTTGCCGCCGCCGAATCCTGCGCCGACCCGCGGGCGCAGGCCCGGATGCTCGAAGGTCTCGGAATGGCCCACCTCAACCTCCAGAACTACGAGACCGCCCGAGACCACTACGAGACGGCGCTGCGCCTGGAGCGGCAAACCGAACACCTGCTCGGTGCGGCCGCCGCGCTCGAAGGACTCGGGATCACCGAACTGGCCGCCGATTCGGCGGGCCGCGCCATCGAGCTGTTCGGCCAGGCCAGGGACTTGCACGCCGGGCTGGGCCGCCCGCGCGGGGTCGCGCTCATGACGCGTCACGTCGGCGAGGCCCTCAGCGCGGCGGGCCGTCACTCGGACGCGGTCGACCAGCTCAGCGAGGCGTTGGAGATCTTCACGCGGCTGGACGAGCCCTATCACCGGGCCCGGACGCTGACCTGCCTCGGACGGGTCCATCTCCTGGCCGGTCGCCCCGACGCGGCGGCCACCGCCCTGCACGAATCGCTGGAGATCGCCCGCGCGGAAGGCGCCCGTCACGAGGTGGCCAGCATCCTGTGTGAGCTGAGCCGGATCGCGGCACACGAGGGTGACGACGCCGGCAGGCGTGGCTATCTGGAGGAGGCCCTCGCCATTTTCGCCGAGCTCGGTTCGCCCCAGGAGCGGGTGGTCAGAGAGCTCCTCGCTCCAACTCCCCCGGCCCGGCCCGACGACCCAGCAGATCCTCCACCATGACCTCCGCCCCAGGACGTACCGGCGCACGGCCGTACATCACGGTGAGCCTCGCCGTGGTCAGCGCTCCGATCGGCCGGCCGGATGTGAGCCACGCGTGGAAGGCGGAGGCGTACGACAGCACGTCGTCGTCCGCGCACACCCCGCCTCCCGCCGGCACAAGCCTCATACGCGCTCCGGGAATGGCCACGACATGCCCTCGCTGCCGCGAGCTCACGACCACGACCAGGCAACCGGGATAGGCCGCCCGGAGTTCCGCCAGCGCCGGCCACGGCGAGACAGACCGTTCATCACGGCGGACGATCACATCCGCGCACGAGCACCAGGCCGTCGAGCACGCACCCGGGCCCACCGCGAGGTGCTCGTCCCATGGCGGCGGACCGGGCACCAGGGCGTCGTCCTGTTCGATACCGGCGGCCGTCCGACGCAGATTCACGAACATCCGCACCGCCCGTCCGCCGTCCACCAGCACCCGTTCCGTTCCCTGGCTCCGCCAAGCGTTCAGGTCGCCGCCGCCGGGATCGTCCCAGACACGGACAAGAGAGATGTCTCCGGTCATCATGCCGCCCGCAGTCCGTCGTAGGGGATCGCGGCGGGCGCCGGGACGGGGGCGATGTCCGGCGGGGACGCGGTGTCCGGCAGCCGCATGAGCCGGTACATCTCCTGGCGGATCAAGGCGGCGGCCTCACCGGGCCGGGAGGACAGGTCCCGGCGGAAGGCGTCGTGGACGGCCGGTCCGAAGCAGTGCTCCGCGTCGTCGATCTGCGGGCCCAGTGGTGCGTTCCAGTCGACGCGCGGTGCCACCGCGCCAAGCCTGGCCGTGTGGGAGCCCGGCGCCACGCTGTCCTCCGGGAAGGCGCCGAGCAGGACCGGAAGGCCGAGGGCGGCACCGTAGCTGGTCACCGAACCGTGGTCGCCGATGATGCCGTCGGCGGCGACGAGGGCCGCGCGCCACCCCTCTTCGGGGGGAAGGAGCCGGACGCCGAGCCGCAGGCAGTCCGCATGCCACGCCATCAGCTGCCGCCTGCCATACCACGTCCAGATGTGCGGGTGCAGGGCCGCGACGACCTCGTACTCCTCGCGCGGCAACTCCGCCGCCACCCGCGAGAGCAGGTCGGGATGCTGCCCGAACAGCGAGTCCTGGTTCCAGGTGGAGCTGACGAAGATCAGCCGCCGGCCGGGCTCCACACCAAGGGCACGGCGGTAGGTCTCCCGGTGCGGGATGCTCGCCACCAGCCGGTCGAGGCACGGGTCGCCGCCGACGAAGGCCACCGGACGCGCCTCCGGGCATTCGCGCTCCAGCACGTCGAGATGCCGTTCATGCGCGAGGACGATCGACGACGGCACCACCCGTCCACCGACGACCAGTCGCTCCCTGATCAGGCTCGTCACCGGCCGCGCAGCCGGCGGCCCGGAACCGTGATAGCGGCCGAGGAGCTTGCCCGGGCCCGTACCGTGCGGCACGGTCATGACCGGCGCATGGAGCCCGTCCAGCATGCCGTGGCTTGCCGCGACGGCGAGGTCGAACCGCGATGCGGCTGCCTGCCGCCAGGGCAGCACCACGCCACCGAGCCGGTGCAGGAACTCCTCAAGCCCGCGAGTGAAGATCGACGCGGGCGCGGCGGTGTAGGCCACCACCACCCTGCGGTCGCTTTCCAGGAGCGGCAGGACGTCCGCCAGCCTCGTGGCCGCCGTCACGTGATGCGCGACCGCGAGGACCTTGCGTTGCGCGGGCATGGTCGCCCCCTTCGGCGCGTCCAGGCCGAAAGGCCCCGGCGCCCACATGTCCACAGGTAAGTGCATGGTCACCCTCCTCGGGTGAGGTTCGTCAGAAGTTCCGCCGGGTACTCGATGCGGAAAGGCGGGGACACCGGATCTGCGACCGGAATGGTCGCCGGTTGTGAGAGCCGCAGGAGCTTGTACATCAGGCGCCGCATGTTGCGGTCGAACCGTCCGGGCGCCGAAGTGATCCCCTCGACCACCGGCCGGCCCCGTTCCGGCCGCCACCATTCGGCCGCCTCCCGCAACTGGGCCTGCATCGGATGATGAACCGAAAGGCACGGTGCTACACGCGCCACCTGCGCATAGCCCGACCCGTGGGACCCGCTGAGGCGGGTGGTCAGGACGACCGGGGCCCCCGTGATCGTCGCGTAGCGGATGATCGGCCCGGATCCGCCGATCACCCAGTCCGCGGCGACCACCGCCGCCCGCCAGTCCGCGTCGGGCGGCATGAGCCCGAGCCCGTTCCGGAGTGGGCCGGCCAGCCCAGGGCCGCCCATGCATGCCTCGCTCCCCAGCTCGGGCACCCCCAGAACGCGGTACCCGTCGGACGGCAGTTCGTCGAGCAGCCTGCGGACGACCTCGTGGGACCGGTGAACGCACCGGCACGGGCCGTCCGCGCAGGCTCCGTGCCCGCCGCACGCTGGCAGCACCGCCACGACGAGCCTCTGGCCACCGCCGATACCGAACGCGCGCCGATAGAAGTCGCGAAGCGGCAGGCTGGCCACCAGACGATCGTGGATCGAGTCGCCGACCACGGTCCATGTGTCCGGTGGACCACCGATCGCGGGAGCGCGCTCCTCCGCCCCGTGCGCGAGGGCGATCGTGACCGGAACTCGACCTGGCGGCGCCTGCGGGGCAGGGCTCGGCTGTCCCGTCATGTGACGCCGGACCACCTCGGCCGCGGCAGGCAGGACGATCTGCGGGGCGGGTGGCGCCGGGCCCGGGACGGCGGTCGCAGTGATCACCAGCCCGAAATCGCCTCTGCCGGTGTCCTGCCATGGCACGACCAGGGCCCCCGCGTCCCTGAGCAGTGCCTCCGCCGCCGTTCCCGCCGGCCCGGGCCTAGCCGTGAACACCACGCGCAGACGCGGATCCGCCCCCGCCAGGCGTGCCACGTCCATCAGGGACCGCCCTGGAATGGGCGAGTCCGTTATCACCAAAACAGTGCGCCGATCCCCCGAGTTTCCCCACCACCCAGGGTCCAGCCCGACCAAGGTCCGACGCCATTCGAAGCCGGACATCCCCGTCAATGATCCCCCTTATGCCAACGGACTACTGGCATCCGTCCTCCGTCGCAGATCGAAATGATCTGCCTCCAGGAACGAGGATCCGTGGCACGTCTTGACGAAAACTTGCAATAGCCCTGACAACATCAGTCGCCGAGTCCCAGGTTGGCCAAGTTAATCATGCCTCGATTCTGGCCAGGCAACGCGGGCGGTGCAAAAATCGACTCAGGAGGAGATTTCCACAAAGGGGCACCGGTGGAGTTCCGCGTCATAGGCCCCGTTGAGCTGTGGATCGACGGCCAGCGGAGGAACCTCGGAACAACCAAGGCACGATGCGTCCTTGCGGTGCTGCTCCTCACGGCGCGGCAGCCCGTATCCGCGGAGAGCCTCATCCACCGGGTGTGGGACAAACCTCCGGCCAAGGCGCGACAGAGCCTCTACTCCTACATCACCCGATTGCGTGACCAGCTGAAAGGCGTGGCCGGCGTCGAACTGACGTCCCGTCAGGGCGGCTACACGCTCGATGTCGCGGACGAGGCCGTCGACCTGTACCGCTTCCGGTTGTTGCGGGACCAGGCCCGGGCCATCGCCGAGAGCGGCGACGACGAGTACGCCCTCGACCACCATCGTCAGGCGGCCTCGTTATGCACGGGAATCCCGCTTGCCGATCTGGCCGGTGGCTGGGCCGACCGCACCCGTCAGAGCCTGGAGGAGGAGATCCTCGCGGCCGCGTTCGAGCGCGTCGACATCGAGTTGCGCCGCGGCCATCACGCCGACCTGGTGCGCGAGTTGTCGGCGCTGGCCGGGCGCCATCCCTTCGACGAGCGGCCGGTCGAGCGGCTGATGGTGGCGCTGTTCCGCTCCGGCCGCCAGGCCGAGGCACTGCGGGCTTACCGACGGACCCAGGTTCTTCTGGCGGAGGAGATGGGCACCGACCCCGGGCCGGGACTCCGGGATCTGCATCAGCGCATCCTGCGCGCCGACGCGGAGCTGCTGCGCGTCCCCGGGACCCGGCTCGCCGTCGACCGCCGGCCGCACAACCTGCCACCCGACGTCCCCGCGTTCACCGGCCGGCACGCAGAACTCCGGCAGCTCCTCGACGCCGTCCCGGCGACCGCGTCCGGGACGGCACCGCCCGCGCCCGGCTCAGCGGTCACCGTCATCACGGTCGACGGGATGCCCGGGGTCGGCAAGTCGGCGCTGGCCCTCCACCTCGCCCACCGCCTGGTCGATTCCTATCCGGACGGCCATGTCTTCCTGGACCTGCACGCACACGACCACCGGCAGGAGTCGCTGGACCCTGCGATCGCCCTGGACACCCTTCTGCGCGCCATCGGTGTCCCGACGACGCGGATCCCCCGGGCCCTGGACGAGCGGGCGGCACTGTGGCGGTCCCAACTGGCGAACAGCAAGATGATCATCGTCCTGGACGACGCCGCGTCGCACGAGCAGGTCAGACCGCTGCTTCCGGCCTCCCCCGGATGCCTGGTCATCGTGACCAGCCGCCGGCGGCTGGCCGGGCTCCACGACTCGCATCCGCTGTCCCTGGACGTCCTGCCCGTCAGCGACGCCATCACGCTGTTCAGGAGCGTCGCCGGGATCGGCCGGGCACCGGACGACTCCGCCGTCGCCGCCGTGGTCAGCCGCTGCGGCCAACTCCCGCTGGCGGTGCGGATCGCGGCGAGCCGGCTGCGGCACCGGCGGGCCTGGGGCGTCGACGACCTGCTCGCGCGGCTGATGTCGGGCGGCCGGCGGCTGGAGGAGTTACGGGTCGAGGGAAGCGAGATCACGGTGGTGTTCGAGGTCTCCTACCGCGGGCTGTCCCCTTCCCTGCGCGAGGCGTTCCGCGCGTTCGGCCTACATCCCGGTCCCGACCTGACGGCACATGTCGCCGCGGCGATCCTCGGCCGGTCCGCCCACGAGGCGGAACGCGTCCTGGAAGACCTCCTCGACCGGCATCTGATCACTGAGCCCCTCCGGGGGCGGTACCGCTTCCACGACCTCGTGCACGAGTACGCGAGGCGCCTGGCCCACGAGGAGGACTCCGAGGACGAGCGGCGCCGGACCGTCCACCGGATCCTGGACTACTACCTGGCCGCTGCGGACCGCGCCCACCGGCTGCTCTCTCCCGGGCCGCACGGCGAGCACCTCCACCTCGTCCATACGCCGGAGCTACCGCCCCTGGAAACCGAGCGGCAGGCACAGGAATGGTTCACCGCAGAACACGCCTGCCTGCTGAACGCGGCCCAGCACGCGGCCGCGCACGCATGGCCCGACCATGTCGCGCGGCTGGCCCGCGCCCTCGCCGACCACCTGGAATCAGGTGGGCACTGGGAGGCCGCCGCCAGGCTCCACCAGAGCGCGATCGTCGCCCGGCGGGAACTGGGCGACCGTATGGGAATCGCGCACGCGCTCGCCGATCTCAGTCTCATCCGTTTTCGCGGTGGCGAATACGGCAGCGCGCTCGATGACGCGGCGCAGGCGCTGTCGATCTACCGGTCGATGTCCGAACGGCAGCGCGAAGCCGACGTGCTCTCACATATGAGCCTGATCCACTGGCACCGTTCACAGTTTCCGCAGGCCCTGTCCCGCTGCCGGGAGGCACTGGAAATTCGACGGCTGCTCGGCGACCGGCGCGGCGAGGCCAGGTGCCTCGACCATACGGCGATCTTTCTGGAATACACCGGCGACTACCAGGAGGCGCTGCGTTCCCGCGAGCGCGCGCTCGCCATCTTCACCGAGATCGATGACGCGCGCGGCCGGACGATGGCCTTGAACAACATGGGTGACCTGGCACTGCGCATGGGCGACATCGACGCGGCCGTCCGGCACTACGGCAACACCGCCGCCGCGGCCGCGGAGCTGGGTCGCCAGCATCAGGCGATCTGGCTCATCAACATGGCCAATGTGCACCGGTACACCGGCAGTGATGACATCGCTTTGAAAAAGTACAGAGAAGCCCTGGCGATAGCGATGCAGATCGGCGATCGACGCAGCGAGATCGAAACACTGATCGGGATTGGCGCAACTTTTCAAAGTAGCGGACGAAATGGCGAGGCGCTTATTCATCATCAGAAAGCGCTCGCTATTTCAAGAACCATCAGTGAGCGCTATGAGGAAACTCTGGCCCTTCGGCATATGGGCGAGACGCTGGCGGAGTCCGGACGCTACTCCACGGCCCTCGACCGCCTTCGGGAGGCTCGCGATCTCGCCGAGCTGATCGGCGTCCCGTACGAGACGGGCAAGGCGCTGGAGAGCATGGGAACGGCATTGCTGCACACCACAGGCCCCGAGGCCGCGCGGGAGTGCTGGCAGAACGCCTTGGAGATCTTCGACTCCATAGCCGTCCCCGAAGGGGAGTCGGTCCGGACCCGGCTCCGGGCCATCGGCGACGCCGCCGGCTCATAGCCGCCTTTCCGTTGACCAGCGCGAATACCTACCACCTCCTTCGCGCAACTCTCATTTCCACCCAAACGAAAAATTAGCCCTCAAGATCGCTGGAACTGTGGCCGCGCGGGGCCGAACACGGCTAGGCTGTATCGCGATATCAGACAAGACCGATATCTCTCCTATTTCTATACAAAGATGCAGAGAGGTCCCCCGCTGGTGAAACGTCTTCTGACCACAGCCCTTCTCGCGGCCACCACTGTCGCTGGGATTGCGACGGTGGCCGTAGCGGCACCGTCGCATACCCAGGTACACACGACGGCGGCACCGCAGAGGACGTTGGTTCATATGACCTGACGGCGGCTCCCGATATCGGGCAAGGGTGGGGCGAACGAAGGCCCCACCCTTGTTTTGTGTCCGGGCACACCGTGGGGTCAGGTCTCACAGAGGCCGGCTTCGTAGGCCAGAAGGCCCGCCTGGGTGCGGTTCGCGCAGTCGAGCTTCATCAGCAGGCGGGAGACGTAGCCCTTGACCGTGGCCTCGGTGAGGTGGAGACGGCGGCCGATCTCGGCGTTGGACATGCCCTCGCCGAGGCAGGTCAGAACCTCGGTCTCGCGCTCGGTCAGGGCTTCGACCAGGGTCTCGCGGCGCCGGTCGGCGCGGCGGCGGTCATCGGCCGAGGACAGCAGACGGCGGGTCGCGGTCGGCGACATCACGGTGTGCCCGTCCGCGGCGACCCGGATGAGGCCGACGAGATGCTCGGGCGGCGTCGACTTGAGCAGGAAGCCCGCCGCGCCGGCGCGCAGGGCGCGCAGGACGTAGGCGTCGGCGTCGAAGGTGGTGAGCGCGACGACCACCGGCGGGCGGCGCAGGGCGGCGATGCGCTCGATGGCGGTCAGGCCGTCCACGCCGGGCATCCGCAGGTCCATCAGGACGACGTCGGGGCCGAGCCGCAGGACGGACTCGACCGCCTCCGCCCCGTCATGGGCCTCGCCGACGACGTTCAGCCCGTCCTCGGCGGTGAGGATCGTCCGCAGGTGCGCGCACACCATGGGCTCGTCGTCGACCACGAGCAGCTTGATCGGCACTGCGCCCATCGGGTGGGCCCGCCCCTCCGGCACCGGGAACGTTCGGTGCGAGATTACCCCGGCGGGCAGTCGCGTTGATCGTGTCTGCGGCGGGCACCTACGAAAGTCGTGGGCGACGACGAGGGACCCCCACCTTCGTCGCGTCGGACCTCGCCCCCTCGACGCGCACGCGGATCTCTTCCGATGAGATCGACTGACGCTGTGTTACCGATTCACTGCGCAGAGCGGCCGTCCGTGACGCACGATAGGGGCATGCCGGTCGACTATCGCGCACCGAACATCAACGCCCGAAGGCTGGGTCTCCACTTCCGTCAAATCCGTGAGGCGTTCGAACTGTCCTACGACGCCGCGGCGGCACGGCTCGGCCGCGACGCGGACTGGCTCATCCGGTTGGAGACCGGATTCGAGCAGGTCACCCCGGAGGAGGCCCGCGACGTCCTGGACGGCTACGGGGTCCCGCCGCACGACATGCGGACCGTGGTGATCGACCTCGCGTCCCGCCCGGCCGGCCCATCCTGGCTCGCCCCGCACGCGGGACGGCTGAAAGCGCTGGTCCGCGACCTGTACACGCTGGAGTCGGAGGCGACGGTCGTGCACACCTACGGCATCCCGGTGATGCCCGAGCTGGTGCGCTCGGAGCGGTACGCCCGGCTCGGCTTCGAGCACAGCATCCCCGAGGTGGACGTCGACGAGGAATGGGACCTGCTCGACCACCGGCAGCGGCACCGGCCGGGCGGGCACTCCAGGGCGCTGGACGTCATCTTCTGCGAGACCGCGCTGCGGAACGGGCCGCCGGACGTGCTGCACGGGCAGTGCGCCCACCTGCTGGAGATGTCCGAGGACGACCATGCGACCGTCCGCGTCATCCCCTTCGACGTCGGCGCGCACGCCGGGCTCCAGGGCTCCTTCGACGTGCTGGAGTTCCCCATCATCAAAGACAAGATCTCGTTAGTCCACACGGCGCTCGGCATCGACCTGGCGGGCTGCGATCTGTCCCGCACCTGGAAGCTGATCGAAGACGTCGCGCTCTCCCCCGCCGCCAGCCGCGACATGATCCACACGGCGATGAGCGGCTACCGCTGACGGGCGGACACCGTCTGGAGCGTCGATGTCGATCCGCATCGGGGCGGGCAGGATGCGGATGGCCCGCTCGCTGTAGCGCTCGTCGATGTGCGCGGTGATAGCACGGCGCCTTCGATGCTCTGGTCGCTGAGCGTGAAGCAGTCGACGAGGACGTCCGGGAAGTGGACGGTGCAGAGGTCGGCGATGTCGCTCAGCCCGGTGCGGCTGCCGATGAGGACTCCGTCACCGGGCACCGCGACCTCGACACCTCGACCACCGATCTCGCGGACGCCGCGATACGCGCGCTGCTCGGCCGGTCCGGGCGGGACCTGGTCGGCGTCTCCTGCCTGGCCGCGGGCACCGACCAGATCTTCGCCCGGGCCGTCCTGGACCTGGGCGGGCGGCTGGAGGTCATCATCCCCGCCGCCGGGTACGCCGCCTCCCTCGGCGTCCGGGCACGCCGCGGCTTCGAGGAGCTCAAGGGCCGCGCGTCCCGCATCCTGCGGCTCGCGCACACCTCCCCCGGCCCGGACCCCTAACTGGACGCGGAGCTGATGATGCTCGACCAGGCCGAGGGCCTCATCGCCGTCTGGGACGGCGCGCCCGCACGTGGGCGCGGCGGGACGGCCGAGATCGTCGAACATGCCCGCCGCCGCCACATGACCGTGCACATCATCTGGCCGGAGGGGGCGGTTCGCGGCGAATCCCCGGAAACGGGTCCGCCATATGCCGCGGGCGCGTCCTGACCTCCGCGGCGACCGCCTCCGAGGGGGTGAAGATCCCGAGTCGGGCGCCGGTGGGGTCGGTCACGATGCTGAACCGGCCGTGCACGGCGTCGTTCGGGGGAATCTCGATCGCGGCCCCCAGCTCGACGGCCCGGGCGGTGGAGGCGTCGCAGTCGGCGACCCAGAAGTAGGGAATCCAGTACGCCGGCTGGCGCTCGGACCAGAGCTCGTCCATGAAGAACATGCCCGCCAGCGGCCGGTTCCCGTGTATCCAGTCGGTGTAGACGGACGGGTAGTAGGTCTGGTCGGCGGCCCTCCAGCGGTCGTAGGTCCGATCGAGGCCCTTCCAGCCGAAGACCTGGCCGTAGAAGCGCTTGGCCTCCTCGGTGTCGACGCAGCACAGCTCGAACCAGCACATCGCCGAAGGCTCGTCCATCACGTCGGCGCCCGGATGGTCCCATCCCTCCCAGATGCCGAAGTCCGCGCCCTGCGTGTCGGCGCACACCGCCATGCGCCCGAGGTTGGCGAGGGCGGTGGGTTCGACCAGCGTGCTCCCGCCGACGTCGAGCACGGCCTGCAACGTGACCTCCACGTCGTCGCTGTAGACGAAGCACGTCCACGAAGGCGGCTGGGTGTCGTCCGCCAGAGACTGCATCTGGGCCACCGTGGGGCCCTGTGCCCCACCCAGGGTGAACATCTCGTAGTCGCCGAACGCGTCAACGGTCAGCGTGTAGGAGGTCCAGCCGAACAGCTCGCGGTAGAAGGCCGTGGACGCACCGAGGTTCGGAGTGGCCAGATCCGCCCAGCAGGGATCTCCCGCGACATACCTGGTCACCAACGGCATAGGCGGCCCTCTACAGCACGCATGATCACCACGCTACGAAGTCGGACGCAATCCCAACGCCCCTACATAGGTGAAATTTCCACAAAATCGCCCTGAGGTCCTAATCAGACAGCGACCACCGTCTGAAGCAGACCCCAGACGAAATGGGCCACATACGAGGAACCGTCCGGCGTGGAGAACGTGACATGCCAGCGGCTCGGCGCCTCACCGTCCTGGTGGGCCACCGCGCCGAAGCGCGCGTCCAGGTCGCCGATGACACAGGACCACGGGACCAGGTCATCGACCGACTCCAGCCGAGGGACCGGCGCCCCCGCGTCCCGGACGAGCCACTCCTGCATGACCGACCCGTCCGGTGCCATCACGATCTCGAAGCGGAGACCGGGCCACAGCGGCAGCGGCGGCCACCACGCCACCGCGCACGAGACATCGCCGACGCTGCGCGGCTCGACGGCCGCCGGCGGGCCGAGGACGGTCTCGTACCGGCGCTGCCCGCGCGGGAACGTCCGCGACCGGACGATCCGCTGCCAGCGGGCGTTCACCTCGCGCATCTCCGTGCGGGACGCGTCCAGAGCGCGCATCGCCTCGTCCACCATGGCGGGCTGGTAGTCGGCCATGCGCCGCAGCAGGACGAGCTGGAACTCCCGCCTCGCGAACCCTTTCAGGACTTGCGGGCGCCGATGGCTGCGGCGATGCCGGGCCAGCTCTTGGCGAGCTCGCGTTTCCAGTACTTCCAGTTGTGCATGCCCGGACCGTACATGTTGGCGGTGATCGGGATGCCCGCGTTCCGCGCGGCCTGCACGAAATTGGTGTTCATCACTCCGGCGAGCTGCTCGCCGATCCGGCCCGCGTGCCAGGGCACGGTGTCAGGCGGGTCGTAGGGGCCGGGCCGCCCGTCGCCGGAGGAGACATAGACGCCGGTGCCCCTCAGCCTGGCCACCATGACGGTCGCGTCGTGCGCGCGCCAGTTCTCGTGGTCGAGGACCGGGTCACCCCAGATCGCGGTGCCGGCCTCCTTGTTCATCAAGGTCAGGATCGCCGGCATCCCCGGCGCGGTGATGTTGAGGGGCCCGCTGTAGGAGGCGACATACCTGAACAGCCCCGGGTGCCGCTCGGCGTAGGTGACGGCGCCCTGCCCGCCGGACGACAACCCGATCGCGGCTCGGCGCGCGCCCGCCCGGAAGTTGCGTTCCATCAGCGGGATGACCTCGTTGATGTGGAAGTTCTCCCATTCGGGGATGCCGCCCCGGCCGCGATTCCACCAGTTGGTGTACGAGCCGTTCCAGCCGCCCTCGGGCATGATCACCAGGGCGTTGTACCGGGCCGTCACCTGCTCGATGTTGGAGTCCCTCGTCCAGGACGTGTACTTGTTGTTGCCGCCGTGGAAGGCGTACACGGTCGGCCACGTGCGGGCGGACGACGCCTTCCACCCCTTCGGGATCATCACCCGGGTCTTCACGGTGGTGCCCAACGCGGGAGAGGCGATCGAGACGTCGAACTGCGTCGAGTTCACCTTGGCGACCTTGGTGATCGCCGCGCCGTCGTCGGCCCTCGTGTACTTGCCCGGACGGATGCCGCCCGGCAACTGCGGCTTCCTGCCGTGCTGGCCCGCGTTGCGGTCGGGGTCGCTCAGGCTCGGCGCGCCACCGCCGGTCTGGAACGGGTTCGTCCTCAGTGCCTTCGCGGGCAGCTTCGGTGCAGCGGACGAGGTGGGCGTGGGCGACGCGGGCCTCTCCGGCTCGGCCAGCGGCCCGAACGAGGGCACCGTCTCGTTCTGATTCGCCGTGTCCCTCTTACCGGACGAGGTACCCACACCGGCATGGACGAGCCCGACCATCACTGCGGGCAACAGCACGGCGGCGGCGACGGAACCCGCGAGAGCGATCTTCCTGTCCGTACGCTTCTTCATGGACTCCCCAGCCGATCGAGCCGACCCGGCCCGGCACACCAGACGCCCGTCGAAACTACTGTCCCAGCGGACCTACTCGCAAGTATTTACAACGAGTGCAATAGCGCCCCCGGGACAGCCCCGCGACACCTCGATGATCTTCACCTGCCGCGATGGCGGGCGGGCTGAAGATTCTGGGCCGCGTGCGCGGCCGTCCCTCCCCGCCCGGCCCCACCGCGTACGTCAAGGTGGCGCGCCGGGTCAGGGGAAGCGTTCGCGGAGGGCGGGGAGCAGGTCGAACTCCGCCCATGTCCGGAAGTCCTTTTGGTGCTCGGCTCCGGACTGGCAGAACGAGATATGGGTGAAACCCGCGTCGGCCCATTGCTGGACGGCCTCGATATAGCGGTTCAGGTCGTTGCCGCACGGGACCGACTCGATGACATCCTCCGGACGGACGGTGCCGGACGCCGCTTCGAAGTTGACCGGTCCAGGAAGCTCGGCCATCACCTTCCAGCCCGGAGCGGAGAACCTCCACGTCCGGTGGGCCCGATCCTTTGCCTCCTCATAGTCGGTGCCATAGGCGACGGGGATCTGGCCATAGACCGGCTTGCCCGCCCCGCCTTCGTCGTTGAAGAGGCTGACGACGTCACCGACGGGCTGGTCGGAAATGAACACGTCGGCGTGTTGCGCGGCGAGACGCCCGGCGCGGGGAGCCGCCGCGGCCATTCCGATCCGCACCGGCTGGTCCGGCAGATTGTACAGTTTGGCCGAGTCGACGGAGAAATGCCGACCTTGGTAGTTGACGTAATCGCCACCGAACAGCGCCTTGATTATCTCTACAGCCTCGGTGAACATCTCGTGCCGGACGTCCACCGAGGGCCATCCACGGCCGACGACGTGCTCGTTGAGGTTCTCGCCCGCGCCCAGCCCGAGCGTGAACCGCCCGTCCGACAGCACCCCCACGGTCGCGGCCTTCTGCGCCACCACGGCGGGGTGGTATCGCATGATCGGGCAGGTCACGAACGTCATCAGCGGAATACGGTCCGTCGCCTGGGCCAGGGCGCCCAGCACCGACCAGGCGTAGGCCGAGTGGCCCATCTCCTCCAGCCACGGGAAGTAGTGGTCGGAGATGACCGAGTATCCGAAACCCGCGGCCTCCGCCTCCACCAGGTCAGTGACCAGCTGTTTCGGTGGCGTCTGCTCACAGAGCAGGGTGTATCCGAATTCCATGGTGGCCGCATACCCGTCCATCCGCCGCGAATCCCCAAGACACGCCCAACACACCGTCCGAAGGATTCAGGGCCGCTCAGTTCCCCAGCAGGTCCATGAGGTCGTCGGCGTGCTCCTCCTCCTCTGCGAGGATGTCCTCCATCAGCCGGCGCGTGGTGACGTCGCCCTCGCCGAGCCAGCGGATGATCTCCTGGTAGGACTCGATGACGATCCGCTCGGCGACGAGGTTCTCCTCCAGCATCCCCCGCAGGTCACTGTCGTCGAACGTCTCGTAGGTCGTGTGGGCGCGCTCGGCGATGGTCTTCGGGTCGAAGTCGGGGTCGCCGCCGAGCTGGCTGATGCGCTCGGCGGCGCGCATCGCGTGGTCGCGCTCCTCGTCGGCGTGCTCGGCGAACTCCGCTGCGACCTGCGCCCGGTCGATCCCGGTCGCGCTGATCGCGTGCCTGCTGTAGCGCATCCAGCAGACGATCTCGGTGGCCACGACGTCATTGAGGACGCCGATGACCTCTTCGGTGCTCCGGCGATAGCCTTCGGTCACCGGCCCGTCGGCCATTTTCTGGCGAGCGCGCTGCCGGATCGCCGCGACATCGATGCTGAAGCTGTTGTCGGCCATGCTATTCCTCCTCATTACCCCTTCTGAGCAGGGTGCTTACCCACTGTGTGCGCACCATGCGCAACGCCCGGCCGCGAGTCCATGGCGGAACGCCAAAACCGGCGCGGCGGGCCCCAATCCCCTACAGGGCAAGCCTTGTGTGGCCGACACGGCGGTCTCTTGCCAGGGGAGGGCTTGGCCACCTTCCGTGACATCTGCTATACGTAGAGCTACCTCGCTTCGACCCGGGGCGAGGGATGGGACATCCGGTATCCACCTTGAGATCCGGGCGTGACAAGGAAGAAAAGGAACCACATGAAGTCCTTCAGCTACACCGAGCTGGACAAGCTGGCCGGCGAGATCCTGCCCGAGCGCGCCGTTCTGTCGACGCTGCTCGTCGGCGGCGGTGACAACGAGAACGAGAACTTCAACCTCAACCACGGCGGCGGCGGCCACGACGGCGGCACCACGGCCGTCGTGCCGAACTGCCAGGCCATCAACAACAACCCGCAGGGCGGCCTCATCGGCGCTCTGGGCCTCAGCTCGAACAACCCGACCAGCTCGTTCACCTGCGCGAGCAGCTCGGTGGTCTCGGGTCACTGATCCGATCGAGCAATATCGCGGGCTCTGGCCCGCTAGGGAAGGGCTGGCGTTCTCCCGCCGGCCCTTCCCCCTCTTTCCGGACAACGCGAAAGCGACCTGATGCGCCACACACACCCTCGCACGCTCAGCTACGCGGACCTCGACCATCTGGTCCCCGAGGTCCTCCCGCAGCGACTGCTGCTGTCCACCGGGGCGGTGGCCGACGGCGGCGGTGGCTCCGACACCACGATCGTCTATGCCTGCCAGTCGACCTTCTCACCCGGAACCAGCGGGCTGCTCGGGACGGGCCTGTTCGCCCAGGCGCCGTACTCCTCGCTGACCTGCGTCCCCGGCACCGTGGTCCAGCACCACTCATGAGCACGACGGCGAATCCGGGTGTGGACGGAGCCGAGCCGCCCTCGGCCCTCACCCTTCCCGCGCTTGCGGACGGCACCGAGTTCGTCGGCGAGTTCAAGAACTCCGGATACCGGGAGCAGCCCCAGCTGGTCTGCCTGCCCAACCGGCAGCTCGTGCGGCTGCCTCCGCTGCTGTTCCTCGTCGCGAAATCCCTGCACGACCATCGTCACCTGGCGGGAACGGACGTCGAGTCCGCGCTCGACCTGGTCGCCGCCGATGTCAGCGAGAAGGCCGGCGCGCGGCTGACCGGCGAGCAGGTCGTCTACCTCGTCGACCGCAAGCTCGCCCCGCTCGGCGTCACGACCTACAGCGACGGCACGTCACCGCCACTGGTCAAGGCCGACCCTTTCCTGGCGCTGCGGTTCAAGCTCGCGGTGTTCCCCGAGTCGGTCACCTGGTTCATCGGCGGCGTGTTCGGCTGGCTGTTCCGCCCGCTCGTGCTGATCTTCACGGTGGCGGCGATCGTGCTGAGCGAGGTGTGGCTGCTCGGCACGCGGTCGCTGGTGGACGCGCTCCAGCATGTGATCTACAACCCCGAGAGCATCCTGCTGATCATGGCCCTCGGGATCGCGTCGTGCGCGTTCCACGAGGTCGGGCACGCGACGGCCTGCCGCTACGGCGGCGTCCGCCCGGGTGTCATGGGCTGCGGGATCTACCTGGTCTGGCCGGCCTTCTACACCGACATCACCGAGTCGTACCGGCTCGGACGCGGCGGGCGGCTGCGCGCCGATCTCGCGGGCGTCTACTTCAACGGGATCTTCATCGTCGCGCTGACCCTGGTGTATCTGCGGACCGGCTACGAACCGCTGCTCGTCGCCGTCCTGTACGTGAACATCGAGATCATCCAGCAGCTCCTGCCGACCCTGCGGTTCGACGGGTACTACATCATGTCCGACCTGGTCGGGGTCCCGGACCTGTTCAAGTACATCGGGCCGATCCTGCGCCGCACCGTCCTCCGGCGTCCCGCGGACGAGCGGCTCCAGGACCTCAAGCGTTGGCCGCAGCTGTTCGTCACCCTCTGGGTGCTGACCGTCATCCCGGTGCTGGTCTTCCAGATCGGGCTGATCACGATTCAGGTCCCCAGCCTGGTCTCCAAGGACTGGGGGATGATGCGGCGGCTGTGGGACGCCGCGATGACCGGAGCCGATCCGCTCCACCTCATCACCTCCGGCATGCAGATCCTGCTGCTCGCCCTCCCGCTGGTCGGGCTTGCGCTGATCTTCTTCCAGACCGCGCGCCAGCTGGTTCGGCTGGCCGTCCGCTATGTGCAGGGCCCGGCCCCCGCGCCCCTCACTGACGCCTGACAACGACACGCATCGCGCCGGGTACCCCACAGAAGGGGCGCCCGGCGCGGTTACGTCTGCACCGCCCCCTTCTTGGTGCGGCCGGGTGGTGCCGGTCCACGCCATTCCAGGACGAGGACGGTGGCGTCGTCGTCCAGCCGCCCGGCGTGGTGCTCCAGGATGCTGATGATGAGCCGGCGCAGCGTCTCGGGCACGGGCAGCCCGTCGGCGTTGCGGCGGATGATGAAGTCGACGAAGCGCTGGAGGCCGAACTCCTGCTTCTGCGGGTCGCGGGCCTCGACGATCCCGTCGGTGTAGAGCAGCAGACGGTCGCCGGGTTCGAGCTGTTCACGGCAGATCTCCGGCTCCACGCCGAGGCCGGTGCCGAGCGGGGTGCCCGGCGAGCAGTCCAGCGTGGCCGCCCACCGGCCGCCGCGGATCACGACGGGCAGGGGGTGGCCGTAGGAGGCCCAGGTCAAGATCCCCGTCCCGAGGTCCAGGTCCGCGAGAACGGCGGTGACGAACCGGCCGGACCGGTCCTGCTCTCCCAGCACCTCCTCGATCGCCCGTCCTGCCCCCGGCAGGTCGGCGCCCTGGAGGCGGCTGTTGCGGCAGGCGGCGACGGCGAGGTTGGAGGTCAGGCCCGCGGAGGTGTCGTGGCCCATCGCGTCGTAGACGCCGAGTCGGACGATGTCGCCCGCGAGCGCGTAGTCGAAGGTGTCGCCGCCGAGTTTGTAGGCGGGTTCCAGCGCCGCGCCGATGACCACCCTGTCGGTCGCGAAGGTCATCGGCGGCATCAGCCGCCACTGCATCTCCGCCGACACCGTCATGTCATGCCGGCGCACCAGCCGGGCGAAGGAGTCGCTGGACGGCCCCTTGCTGACGATGATCAGCGCGATGAGGCCGGCCAGGGCCTCGGCGTCGCGCAGGGCCTCCTTGTCGTCGCGCTCGATCGTGACGCGGAGCACGCCGAGCCGCTCGATGCCGTCGAGGATCGGCACCCAGCAGTGGCAGGTGACGTCGGAGGGAGAGTGCCCCGTCACGGTCTGCACGCTCTGGAAGGCGCGACCGGCCAGCGTCCCGTCGACCCGGAGTTCGCGCTCCGCACCGCCCGGCCCGCCTCCGGCGTCCTCGCCGCGGCCCGTCAGCAGCCTGAGGACGATCTGCTGGAGGTCCACGACGTAGATCAGCACGTCATGGAGGCCGGCGCGGGCGGCGTGCTCCGCCACCACCACCGGGAGCTGTTCCAGCGCCATCAGGTGGCTCGCCGCCACCAGCCTTCCCAGCATCCGCTCACCGCGGCCCTGCTCCATCGTCCTTCCTCCGTCACGCCCGCCGATCGCGGAACCCGTGCAAAGGCCCCTACCCATCCGAACGGTGCAGATCACCGGCCTGACCCGCCCGGACGCCATCGCCTGGGCGCAGGCGGCTACGTGGGCAGCAGCGCGGCGATCTCTGGCTTCAGTAGGGGACGGATGCGCGCATAGGGGCCACCGAAGTCGAGGTCACCGCAGCCGTCGCTGCCCCCGTGCAGCCATGACAGCTGGAACTCGCCGGGGGTGAAGAAGGCGCTGAGGCGCGGCGGGTCGATCTCCATCCCCTTGATCGTCCCGACCGCGGCCTTCTCGGGGAAGAAGTCGGCCCGCTTGAACCTGCCGTCGGGTGAACAGTCGCTCCACCGGCGCCCCTGGCCGACGCGCTGGGTGACCAGCGACTGGAGCCGCGCCGCACCCGCGGATGTCAGCACCTCGGGACGGAAGACGTCCGTCGCGGTGAGCCGCTTGCCGGTCCGCAGATCGACGGTCACGACCTCGCCGCCGGGCGCGCCGTCCGCCGCCTGGCACCAGTCGGAGACCATGAAGTAGCGGACGGACACCAGCCGCGGGCCGCGCAGCCCCGCCCGCGCCTGTGTGAAGACCTTGGTGGGCTTGCCCTTGCACCGGGACGGGGTCGAGCTGCCCGTCCCGATCTCGATGAGCCGGTCCAGGGGCGCGCGGAGGGTCTGGTTGATACGGCGTTCGAGGGCGGGGTCACCGAGACCGCTCACGGTCACGTACTTCGCGTTCTGGATCTGCACGTTGCCGATCGTCTGGGTCTGGGACGCGACGTTGACGATCGCCACGGGCGGCGGGGACTTGTCCGTGGAGTCCTTCGTCGCGTAGACCGCGGTGGTGGCGGACGTGGCGACGACGGCGGCGCCGGCCACCGCGACGGTGCCCTTGCCGACGGCCGTGGCGAGGAAGCCCTTGCCGACGCCCGTCCCGACGCTCCCGGCCGTACCCATGCCGCCTCCCGCGGCCGAGCCGGCGCCCGCCGTGCCTGCGCCCGCCGTGCCGGCCGCGCCCGCCGCACCCGCCGCCGCACCCGGTGCGACGGTGAGCGCGCCGAGCGGGAACAGCGCCGCCAGCGCGACCGCCGCGGCGGCGAGGGCGCGCACGCCCCGCTGCTCCCAGTCCGTCCCGTACGCGGCGACGGCCGCGCTCTCCAACTGCGTGACGAACGCCGCGGCGCCGGGGGGCCGTTCCTCGGGGCCCTTCGCCATGCCCTGGACGACGAGCGGGCGCAGCGGCGCGGGCACGTCCGCGACGTCGACCGGGGCGGTCAGGTGCTGATTCATCAGCGCGGCCCGCTCGCCGGCCGCGTAGGGGCGCCGTCCGGTGACGCACTCGACGAACACGCAGGTGGCGGCGTAGACGTCGGTGGCCGGCGTGGAGGGCTCGCCGCGCCACTGCTCCGGTGCCATATAGAGAGGCGTCCCGGCGAACGATCCCTGCCCGGCGAGGACGGCCACGCCGAAGTCGACCAGCTTGCTCAGCCCGTCCGGCTGGACGACGACGTTCGCGGGCTTGTAGTCACGGTGGACGACGCCGACCGAGTGCGCCGCGGCGAGCCCGAGCAGCGACCCCTTCAGCACGAGCAGCGCCGCCTCCGGTGCCAGCGCCCCGTGCTCGGCGAGCACCGCTTTGAGCGACGCCCCGTTGACGGCCTCCATGACGATGGCCGCGCCGTGCTCGCTCTCCACGAACCGGTACAGCCGCGCGACATAGGGGCTGGTCAACCGGCCGAGCATCTGCGCTTCGGCGCGTAGGCCGGCGAGGGCCGCGGCGTCGCCCCGCGCCAGGTACTTGATCGCCACGGGTGTGCGGGACTCGGCGTGGTGGGCGAGGACGACCCGCCCCTGCGCCCCGCGCCCGAGCTCCCGCGCCTCGATGAACTCTGACAGCCGCCAGTCCGCCACGCCCAACCCCTTGCTCGCACTCAACCAGGCATCCCACCAGAGGGTGACGCCGCCGCGTAAGGGAAGGTTCGCAGAAAGTTGATCAATTTTCGAGCGGTGGACGCCCTGCCGTGCGGACGCCACCGCGTGACGGGTCGGCGGCTTCCCGTATCGGTCGCGTGAGATGGAACACATTCCGTGGGCCCGCGAAGGTCCCGGACCGCCGCCCGGGAACGTTTGAAGTCACAGGTCACGGGCGCGGCCTATCGGTTCCCGATAAGCCGCGTCCGAAATCACCACGGTGAATTGTCCGGAGGACTGTGCTAAAACCCGGTTGAGGTTCGCTCACGCGGAAGGATCTTCATGGTCGCGGCGCAGGCTCGGGCGGTCGAACAGGTGGTCAACACGGCGCGCTATCCGCTGGCAGAAGCGACAGGCGCGGCCTGGGAGAGCGTCGTTTCCAGCGTCCAGGACGAGCTGGCCAATTCCGGGTGCTGCGTACTCCCCGACTTCATCGCCACGTCATTGCACAGCGGCTTGCGTGAAGAATGCGCTACGGTCGCACCGCTAGCGCATTACGACGTGGAAACCGTGAATGCCTACAACATCGACCTGCGCTCCTCATTGCCAGACGATCATCCCGGACGTATCATCGTGGAGCGCGGTAACGCCTTCGTCGCACGGGACGACATTCCCCCGACGTTCATCGTGCACCGGTTGTATTCGAGCCCGCTTTTCCAACATTTCGTCGCGAGCTGCTTCGGGCTGCCGCGGGTGCACGAGCTCGGTGACCCGTTGTCGGGGCTGTGCCTCAACGTCGTCGGCCCGGGGATGGAGCATCCCTGGCACTTCGACACCAACGAGTTCACGGTCACCCTGATGACGCAGGAGCCGACGGGTGGCGGTGTCTTCGAATACTGTCCGAACATCAGGTCGGCGGAGGCGGAGAACTTCGGTGACGTCCGGAGTGTGCTGACCGGGGAGGGCGGGCATCTGATCCGGCGGTTGAGGCTGCGCCCGGGGGATCTACAGCTGTTCAAGGGCCGCTATTCGCTGCACCGGGTGACCCCGGTGCACGGCAGGCAGGCGCGGCACACGGCAATTCTCGCCTACAGCGAACGTCCCGGGGTCATCGGCAGCGTGGCGCGCACGCGGCAGCTTTTCGGCCGCGTGCTGCCCGAGCACCTGGCGGCCGAGGGGCGCGCCGTCCGGGTCGACCGGCTGCTGGACTAGGGGGTCGCCGACGATCTGAACGTCCGAGCCACGTCGATCCACCCTTCGCCCGCCAGGAAGGAACGCGACCGTGCGCGTCGACACGACCGGAAAAATCTCCCTCGACCACATCTACACGCGGCCCGACCCCCGCTCCTACTTCAGCACGCTGCGTGAGCTCGACTACAACATTCCCGAACTAGCCAAGCCGCACTTCTCCCGACTCATCACCGAATACCGGGATGCCTACGGCACTGCGGCGCCGAGCGTTCTGGATATCGGCTGCTCCTACGGTATCAATGCGGCCTTGCTCAAATACGACGCGACCATGGCTCAGCTGTACGATCGCTACAGTGGCCCGGACGCGCAAGGGCAGACGCGCGGCACCCTACTGGCCCGCGACCGGGAGCTGGTCCGTTCCGGTGAACCTGCGAATCACGTCCGTTTCCTCGGCTTGGACGCCTCGGACAACGCCCTTTCCTACGCCATCGAGGCCGGATTCCTGGACGGCGCCGTCCACGCGGATCTGGAGGACGGTGAACCGACCGACACACAACGCCAACAGCTCGCCGAGACCGATCTCGTCATCTCCACCGGTTGTCTCGGGTACGTCACGGAGAAGACCATTTCCCGCATCATCGAGGCACATGGCACGCGGCGGCCGTGGATGGCGCATTTCGTTCTGCGCATGTTCCCGTTCGCCCCGATCGCCGAGTGCCTCGCCGGGGCGGGATACCGGACCGTCCGCCGCGACGGGTTCTTCCGGCAACGCCGGTTCGCCACCCCGGAGGAGCAATCGCTCGTCCTGGACCGGCTATCGGACGTCGGCGTCGATCCGCAAGGTCTGGAGACCGGCGGCTGGCTCTACGCGCAGCTCTATATTTCGCGGCCCGGCTGAAAGGCCGCACGGGAATCCCAGAGATCGAGGAACGCAGTGAACACCACCCGCAGCACCGGCGAGAACGCGGAGGAGAATGCCGGGAAGGCCGCCGGGGAGACCGCGAAGCGGCAGCCCTCTCCCCGCACCTTCGACAATGAGGACGGCCTGCCCCGCGTACCGTTGCCCACGCTCGACGCGACCGGCGAGCGGTTCCTGGAGTGGTGTGCCCCGCTGCTGTCGGACGCCGGGCTGGAGCGGACGCGCGCCGCGCTGGCCTCGTTCCTGCGCCCGGACGGCCCTGGCCGCACTCTGCACGCCGCACTCGAACGCTACGACGCGAGCGAGGGAGTGCACAGCTGGCTCGACACCTTCTGGCCGTACCGGTACCTGGGCCGCCGCGACCGCATCGCGCTCAACGCGAACTTCTTCTTCCTCTTCGAGGACACCGGCGAGGGGCAGGTCGAGCGGGCCGCCGGGCTCATCGCCGGGGCGCTGGCCTACAAGCTGCGGCTGGACGCGGAGGAGGTCCCGCCCATCGTCCAGCGGGGCCGGCCACTGTCGATGGAACAGAACCGGTTCCTGTTCTCGACGACGCGCATCCCAGGCGCCGAGCAGGACACCGTGCGCGCGCCGTACTCGGTGGCCGAGCCGGGGCCGTCCACGGCCCGGCACATCCTGGTGTTCTTCCGCGGCAACATGATCCGGATGGATGTGGTGGGCCCCGACGGGCGACCCCACACGCTCGACGAGCTCCAGGCCGGCCTGCGCACGATCATGAAGGCGGAGCCGGGGCTGGCACCGTCCACCGGACACCTCACCACCAAGGCCCGCGCGGAGTGGGCGGCGAGCCGGGAGGCGCTCCTGTCCGTCCACCCCGCGAACAGGGCCGCCCTGGACGAGGTGGAGACGGCGCTCTTCTGCGTCAGCCTGGAGGACTTCGCGCCCGCCGGCATCCAGGAGGCGTGCGACCAGCTCCTGCACGGCGACAGCGCCGGCCGGTGGTTCGACAAGGCGGTGTCGCTGATCGTGTTCGGCGACGGCCGGGCCGGGATCAACGTGGAGCATTGCGAGCTGGACGGCACCACGATCCTCAGCTTCGTCGACACGGTCCTCGGCACGCCGGCCGAGCAACACTCCCGCGAGTCCGGCGCGCGCTCCCAGGGGCTGCCCGCGATCGAGCCGGTCGAGTTCGTCCTGGACGATGGCCTGCGCGCCGACGTCCGGGACGCCGCCGCGTCCTTCGCCGCCTACGCCGCCGCGACCGCGACGCAGACCGTGGGGTTCGCCGACTTCGGTGCCGAGCGCGCCAAGGCGCTGGGCGTCTCCCCCGACGCGTTCGTGCAGATGGCCTACCAGCTCGCGCACAAGCGCGCGAAGGGCTTCACCGGCGCGACCTATGAGTCGATCGCCACCCGGCAGTACCGGAGCGGCCGGACCGAGGCGATGCGCGTCGTCACCCCGGAGGTGCTGCGCTTCGTGGCGGCCATGGACGACCCCGCGGCGGGGGCGGCCGATCGCGCGGCCGCCTTCCGTGCCGCCGCGCAGGCGCATGTCCGGCGGGCGAAGGAGTGCCAGGCCGGCGACGCGCCCGAGCAGCATCTCTGGGAGCTCCAGCTGATCCAGCAGCGGCGGGGCGCGGAGCTCGGGGTGACCGGGCCGCTGCCGCTGTTCGACTCGCCCGGCTGGGTGACGATGCGCGACGACTATCTGAGCACCAGCTCCGCACCGTCGGTCCATATCCGGTACTTCGGGTTCGGGTCGACCAGCGAGCAGTGCATCGGCGTCGCCTACGTCCTGCTGGCGGACAGCTTCAACGTCTACCTCAGCACCCCGGAGCCCGTCGCTGACGCGATGCACGTGTTCGCCCGCGAGCTGCGCGGGGCCATCCGGGAGTTGCAGGACCTTCTCGACCCGGGCCGGTGAAGGGTCAGCGTCCCGGACGGGCCGGGCGGTGCGTCCGCCCTGCCGGGTAGAGCCAGCGCCGGAACATCCGGCTCAGTCCCGGCATGACCAGCAGGGTGAGCAGCGGGACGATGATCACCGGGAAGGTGAGGGCGCGCAGCGCGAGCGGCCACGCCTGTGTCTGCGGGGCGACGAACGCCTGGAGCACGATGCTGAGCGGGTAGACGGCACCGAACGTCACGATGATCATCTTGATCTTGGAGGGTGCCGGCACGGCCTCGCCCGGGAGGCTGAACCAGGTCTCCAGACCGCTCGTGCCGTGCCGGCGTTCCCGCGCGAGCCCGCCGAGCCGGTCGAGCCACTGCTTGCGCTCCGCGGAGTCCAGCCACCGGTCGAGCCGCTCCTGATCGGCGAAGTTCAGGACGGTGTAGTACCGGTGTCTGGACCCCTCGGCGCGCAGCCATGTCGCCCCCTCGTGACCCGAGTGCCGTTTCGCGGCCTGGTGGATGCCGTCCGCCCACTCCTCGAACTCGCGCTCGCGCCCTGGCTTGACGTCCCAGGTGAACACGACGGTCACGGGCTCGGATTCCTCAGTCTCGCCCATACCGGATCTCTCACCCATAACGCCTTACCCATGCATGGACGGGACGCTCAAGCGGCGGACAGCGCCTCGGTGGGGCTGAGCCGGGACGCGCGGATCGCCGGGTAGAGCCCCGCCACCGCACCGATGATCAAGGTGGCGGCGATGCCGCCGAGGACGGCCCACAAGGGAATGACGACCGGCCAGCCCTGGGTGAGGGCATAGACGCCGGTGACCAGAGCCCCGAGCAGAGCGCCGCCCACACCGCCCAGCGATGACAGCAGCAGCGACTCCGCGAGGAACTGCGTGCGGACCTGCCCGCGCGTCGCGCCCAGCGACCGGCGCAGGCCGATCTCCGAGCGACGCTCCAGGACCGAGATGACCATCGTGTTGGCCACCCCGACTCCGCCGACTAGCAGCGCCACGGCGCCGAGCCCGAGCAGCAGGCCGGTGAACGCCTCGCCCGCCGCCTTCCGCGCCGCCAGCGCGTCGGACGGCCGCGACACCTCCACCTCGTTCGGCGCCGCCGGGTTGACGGTCGCGCCGAGCACGCTCTGGACCTGCTCGACGCTCGCGTCCCGCGACCGTGTGTAGATGGTCGTCGGATGCCCGTCGAAGCCGAGCCGGGTCTTCGCCGCCGGCCAGCCGACCAGCGCGGCGACGTCCAGCTCGGGGGCCAGCGGAGCCGGCTTGAGGATGCCGACGACGGTGAACCACCGGCCGCCGATGAGCACCTGGACGTCCGGTCCCGCGTGGCCGATCCCGAGCCGCTCCGCCGCGGACGAGCCGAGCACCGTCGCCGGGAAGCTGCTCGTCGCCGCGTTCAGCCAGGTCCCGCTGCGCAGCGCGGCGCCGGTGGCGGCGCGCAGGTCGACGCGGGCAGCGTAGGTGGCGATGCCGTTGGTGTCCGTCTCGGGCATCCTGCCCGTCCGGTAGACCTTGGCCTTGTCCACCAGCCCGACCGCCGAGACCTCCCGCACCGGAGCGATGCGTCCGACCATGTCCTCCGCTTCGAGGGGGAGCTCGGCCTTCTCGCCGGTCAGGGTGTTGCCGGGCGCGACGGTCAGCAGGTTGGTGCCGAGCGCGGCGAGCGCGCGGTCCAGGTCGGCGCGCGAGGACGAGGAGACGCCGACCACCGCGACCATCGCCGCGATCCCGATCGCGATGCCGAGCGCGGACAGGAAGGCCCGCAGCGGGCGGGTGCGCAGCCCCACCGCGCCGACCTTGAGCACGTCGCGGGGCCACAACCGGGCCGGGCGCAGTGCGCCGCCGCCCGCCGGGGCGGACGGGACCGGGGTCGCCGCCATCACCGCACCTCGATCAGCGCGGAGTCGGAGACCACCAGGCCGTCCTTCATCCGGACCTGGCGGGGCAGGCTCGCGGCGATCTCCCGGTCATGCGTGATGATCACGACGGTGGTGCCGGCGGCGTGCAGCTCGCGCAGCAGCGCCATCACCCCGTCCCCCGACACCGAGTCCAGGGCGCCGGTCGGCTCGTCGGCGAGCACCAGCCGGGGCTCTCCCGCGACGGCGCGGGCGATGGCGACGCGCTGCCGCTCGCCGCCCGACAGCTCGTGCGGCTCGTGGCCCATCCGGTGGCCGAGCCCGACCCGGTCCAGCGCCTCGGCGGCGCGGCGCCGCCGCACCGCCGACCGCAGCCCGGAGTACAGGAGCCCGTCGGCGACGTTGTCCAGCGCCCGCGTGCCCGGCGCCAGATGGAACTGCTGGAACACGAACCCGATACGGCTCGCGCGCAGCGCCGACAGCTTCGCGTCGGAGAGCCTCCCCACGTCGTGCCCGTCGATGTGGACCTCGCCGGACGTCGGCCGGTCCAGGGTGCCGAGGACGTTGAGCATCGTCGACTTGCCCGAGCCGGACGGCCCCACGATCGCGACCAGCTCCCCCGGCTCGACGTGCAGCGACACGCCCGCGAGCGCGTGGACGCCGCCCGGGTACAGCTTCGTCACCTCCCGCAGTCTGATCATTTCGGTATCCCCACGACCGTGCCCTCGGCGATCCCCTGACCCGAGACCTCCACCTTCCCGTCCGCGAACAGCCCGGTCGTGACGGCCACGTAGGACGAGGTGCCGCCCTTGACGACCTCGACCCCGAAGCCGCCCTCCGCCAGCGCGACGAGCGCCGACACCGGCACGGTCAGGACGTCCTCGCGCTGCCCGGCGGTGAAGGTGACGTCCACCGACGCCAGCGCGTACGCGGCGGCGGCCTTGCGGGCCTTCTTCGACCTCAGCCACACGGTGACCTCCACCTTGGTCGTCGGATCCTCCCCCTGCGCCGAGCCCGGCTCCACCACCGTGGACACCTCGTCGATCTTGCCGGGCACGGCCTCCTCGTCGGGCAGCGTGACCTCGACCGCGGCGCCCTTCTTCGCCATCCGCTGGTCGGTGGTCTCCAGCTCGACCGTCGCCGCCTTGTCGGTGCCGGTGTAGGTGAGCACCTTCTGGCCGGGACCCGTCGGGTCGCCCGCGCCCGCCTGGAGGCCGTCCACTCGGACGGCCCCGGGCGCGAACACCACCCGGCCGAGCTCCACGACGCCCGTCTCCGCCAGCCCGTGGTCGTCCTGCCACTCCTGGACGGCGTCGGCGGTGTCGGCGGTGTACTCGTCGTCGACGGTGAACCCGTCGTAGCCGAGCGCGGCCAGGTTCTTCTCGAACCGGCGGACGTCCGCGCCCTCCGTCCCGACCCGCAGCGGACGGTACGAGGGCCGGGAACCGTACATCAGCATCACCGGGTCGCCGTCCACCTCGTACAGCGGACGGCCGCGGGTGATCTCGTCGCCGCTCTCGGGGATCTTGGTGATCGTGCCGCGCAGCCGGCTCGTCGCGGTGAAGGTCGGGCCATAGCCGAGCTGCCCGTCCTCGGTCTGGGTGTCCTTGAGGGTCTGCCTCGTCACCTTCGTGGTGTTGGGCGGCAGCGCCGACGCGGGGCCGCCGCCCCCCTCGCTCCCCGCGCCGAGCGCCGCGACGGTGGTGCCGCCGCCCACCACGACGACGGCCGCGGCGGCGAGGACGATCCGCCAGCGTCTCCTCACTTGCGGCCGCCCGCCATGATCTCCTGGCACTTCTCCTGGGCCGCCTTGAACTCGGGGTCCTCGGCGATGTTGCCGTCGATCATGATTCCCTGCTGGCCCGGCTTGGGGTCGGCGAACTTCTCCACCCCGTTCTGGCGCATGCACTCGGCGAACTTGCGCCCCCGCTCCTGCTGGGCCGGGTCCGGCTTGCCGGAGCCGTCCCCCTGCGGGTTGTACTGCCGGCACGCCTGCATCGCCTTGTCGACCGTCTCCTTCTTCGTCCGCTGGTCGAGTTTGAGCTGGATTCCGCCGCCGGGCTTCGGATCCTCCATCGGGATCCCGTTCTGGCGCATGCACTGGGCGTACTTCACCCCCATCTCGTCCCGGCTCAGGCTCTTGGTGGCGGCGGGTCCGCCCTGCTTGGCGCCCCCGACGGTCGCCACTTTCCCGTCGTCGCCGTCACCGTCCGAACCGCATCCGGTGAGCGCCAAGGTCATCGCCAGCGGCAGGGCCACCATGATCCGCAGTCGCATCCGCTCGTCTCCTCTTCTCCTCGGCCGGACCCGTTCCGGCCGGACAGAGAGCGATGCAACGCGACGGCGCGTTTCCCCCGTGTTTCCGGCGGACGCCCGATTCTCCTAACGGGGAGGAAACAGCCCGTCGGGCAGCATCACCGTTCGGAGCAGGTGAAAGGATCGAGATGCGGGTACTGGTGGTGGAGGACGAGCGGCTGCTCGCCGACGCGATAGCGGAATGGCTGCGCGACGAAGCGCACGCCGTGGATCTGGCCTACGACGGGGCGGCGGCGCTGGAGCGCGCGGGCGTCCACGACTACGACGTCGTCGTCCTGGACCGGGACCTGCCGCTCGTGCACGGCGACGACGTCTGCCGCGAACTGGTCCGGGGCGACGTGGCGGCGCGGGTGCTGATGCTCACCGCCGCCGCCGAGATCACCGACCGGGTCGCGGGGCTCGGGCTCGGCGCCGACGACTACCTCACCAAGCCGTTCGCGTTCCCCGAGCTGGCCGCCCGCGTCCTCGCGCTCGGCCGGCGGGCGCGACCCGCCGCGCCGCCGGTGCTGCGCCGCGCGGGCATCACCCTCGATCCGGCGCGTCGCGAGGTGTTCCGGGACGGCCGGTACGTCCCGCTGGCGAAAAAGGAGTTCGCCGTGCTCACCGAGCTGCTCGTCGCGGACGGCGCGGTCGTCTCCGCCGAGCGGCTGCTGGAGAAGGCGTGGGACGAGTACGCGGACCCGTTCACCGGCGCCGTCCGCCTGGCCGTCCTCAAGCTGCGGCGCAAGCTCGCCGAGCCGCCCGTCGTCGAGACCGTCAAGGGAGTGGGGTACCGGATCCCATGAGGAGGCCCCGCAAGATGAGACTGCGCCGGATGAACCTGCGCCACCTGTCGCTCCGGGCCCGGCTGACGCTGACTTACGGAGGGCTGTTCCTCGTCGCGGGTCTCGTCTTGCTCGGGGTCACCTACGCGCTGTTCGACCAGCAGATGTCGAGGGAGGGCACCAAGGTGCTCGCCCGGACGACCACCACCGCGCCCGCGGGCTCCGCGGGCTCCAACGCCACACCCCAGGGAGAGGCCAGACCGGTGCCCACCGGTCAGGAGGAGGCGAGGTCCATGGCCGACCTGGAGCGCTGGCTGAAGACGCAGCGCGAGGGCGTGCGCGAGGCGGCGACGACCTCGCTGATCACACAGGGGTCGATCGCGCTGCTGCTCGTCGGGGGCGTCGCGGCGGGGTTCGGCTGGCTGATCGCGGGCCAGGTCCTCGCGCCGCTGCACCGGGTGACCGAGACGGCGCGGCGGATCGCCGCAGCGCCCGCCGCCGACCGCGGCCTGCACGAGCGGATCTCGTTGCGCGGGCCGGACGACGAGGTCAAGAAGCTCGCCGACACCTTCGACACGATGGTCGAGCGGCTCGACCGGTCCTTCGACGGGCAGCGCCGCTTCGTCGCCAACGCCTCCCACGAGCTGCGCACCCCGCTCACGCTCGGCCGGGCGCTGGTCGAGGTCGCGATGCACCGCCGGTCGGCGTCCGCGGACGTCCTACAGCTCGGCGAGACGCTGTTGCAGATCAACGCGCGGCACGAACGGCTGATCACGGGCCTGCTGCTGCTCGCCCGGTCGGAGAACGAGATCACCGGCCGCGCCCCGGTCGACCTCGCCGACGTCGTCGGGCATGTGGCGGCGCAGACCGCCGCGGAGGCCGAGGCTGCCGGGGTGAGCGTCCAGGAGGAGCCGGGCGAGGCCGTCACGACCGGGGACGCGCTCCTACTCGAACGGGTCGTTCAGAATTTGGTGGAGAACGGCATCCGGCACAACTCCGGGCCGGGCGGTTTCGTCCGGGTCACCTGCCGCACCAGCGGCGGGCAGGCCGTCCTGGTCGTGGCGAACTCCGGGCCCGCCGTCCCGCCCTACGAGATCCCGGCGCTGTTCGAACCGTTCCACCGGCTCGATTCCGACCGGGTGGTCACCTCGAAGGGCGCGGGACTCGGGCTGTCGATCGTGCAGTCCATCGTCCGCGCGCACGGCGGGTCCGTCACCGCCCGTCCGGGGGAAGAGGGCGGCCTGCGGGTGACCGTCTGTCTTCCATCCGCGCAGGTCGGCGCCACCGTCTAGGCTGCGACACATGTCCGGGATGGGGCCATTCACCCCGGTTATGCCCAGCTGACATTACCTGGCCTTTGCCGCAAATGAGACTGTTAGGGCGTTCCTTCGAACTCGCGCACGGGCCTCCCCGCTCGGAATTCCCCCGGCACCGGTGGGGTTTTGCTCCCTTCTCTTCCCGCGCACGGGTTCCACGCCGCATCGCCGGGAGAATAGGCGGAAGCGAATGGCAACGCGTACCCGACCCGCCCGGGCACGTTGGCGCATCGCGTGCGGAGTCGCGGGGTTGGCAGCAGCCACCGTCGCGGCGTCCCCCGGGATCGCCTCAGCGGACAACCTGAAGATCAATCAGGAGGTCCAGGAACAGAATCAGTGGTGCTGGGCAGCCAGCGGGCTGACGATCGCCAAGTTCCACGGTAAGGGAAACGTCAGCCAGAACGAGTTCTGCAACCTCGCGCGTAACCGCACCGCGGGCACCCAGTGCCCGAACCAGCCTGGTCAGCTCGAATGGGACCAGACGGCCTTCCGCAAGCTCGGCCTTTCCGTCGGCCAGGTGAGCAACCCGCTCTCCTACGCCGCCGTCAAGGAAGAGATCGACGGCAAGCGCCCGATCGAGACCGGTATCTACTGGACGGCCGGCGGCGGACACGCCCAGGTCATCTACGGCTACACCGGCCAGACGCTGGCCTATGGCGACCCGTGGCCCGCCAGCCCGCGCTACTCGGAGATGTCGCACAGCAGCTACACCAACAACAGCCAGTTCCGTTGGGGACAGGCTCTCTACAAGGTGGGAGCTTGATGATGCGTAGCACTGCGAAGCTCTCCGCGGCGGCGCTGACCGCCGGACTCGGCGTGACGGTGTTCATGGGCGGCAACGCGGCGATGGCCGCGGGCCCGGCTCCCTCCGACTCGGCCGCAGCCACGAAGGCCGCGTCCACCCAGGCGGCGCAGCAGCAGCTGTCCTCCTTCTTTGTACGCTACGAGCGGCAGCAGCAGGGCCAGCTGGTGACCGACCAGTCCGTCACCAAGGCCCAGGCCGCCGCCAAGGCCCCCCGCCTCGAAGGCTCGGCCCAGTCCGTCTACTCGCTCAGCCCCTCCTTCGTGAAGGGTGAGGCGAACGCGCCCGTGGCGACGTTCTCCTACATGGCGATCGGCGCGAAGTCGACGACCGGCCAGCAGGCCACCATGTGGCTGAGCAAGAGCGGCAAGAGCTGGAAGGTGTGGAACATCGCCTCCGGCCTGGACGAGGCCGTGTACCCGGCAAAGGCGGCGGGTGGCACGGTGTTCACGGAACCGCAGATTCACGCTTGGTACCGGCTGGCCAACGGCCGCGTCACCGGGCTCAATGACACCGCCGTCTCGTCTGTCGGAAAGTCGGGCGTGACGGTGGCGGCGTACCAGCGACTGGTCCACACGCGGTACGCCGACAAACTCCCGGGCTCGCAGTACCAGCAGTCCGGGAAGCTGGGCGGCTTCTCGCCCTCGACCGGCGTCAGCAAGCCGGCGCCGGATCGGGGCCCGGCACCGGCCCTGATGGCACTGGGCGCCGGTGGCGCCGCGGCGGCGGCGGCCGGCATCGTCGTCGCCCGGCGCCGCCGGGTGCAGGGCTAGCAGGTGCCCGGCCGATGAACGTGCGGGTCCCGGGGACCGCTGCCCCGGGACCCGCCGACCCCCCCTGGCCACGGTGGCCCGGGTGGAGCACTTCAGGACGTGGCGACCGGCAGAGCCGGGTGCGCCTCAGGATGTTCGTCCCACCATTCGCCGTAGACGCGCTGGTCGCGGACGAGCTCCATGTACACGTCGTTGAAGAATCCCCGCAGGCGGCCAGCCGCCTGCTCCACCTCGGGCCGCCACACCAGGACGACCCGTTGCCCCAGCGGGTCGCCGGTTATGCGACGGAAGGCCATCCCGTCGCGCGGGGCCGCGGTCGGCTGATAGATGCCGATCGCGCGCCCCGACCGGATGAGCGAGGTGGCGATCTGCCAGTCGGTGGACCAGAACCGCACGCGCGGCTGGAAGCCAGCGCCGGCACACACACCCCGGAAGTACGCCGGCCAGGGGCCGTCGTCCAGGGGATCGTCCAGCCAGTCCTGATCCGCCAGATCCGCCAGATCGATGGTCGGCGCCGCGGCAAGCGGACTGGCGGTCGACATGCCGACGAGCGCGGGCTCGCACTCCACGAGGACGAGCCGTTCGAGCCCCTCCAGCACAGGCGCCGTGTAGTCCACCGGCTCCTGGAAGAGCCCGATGTCCAGCGCACCCGATGCCAGCAGAGCCGGGATGCGCCCGCCGCCCTGGTCCACGCGCAACTGGAGGCGGGTTCCCGGGGACAGCAGGTCGAGCTGGTCGCTCAGCCGCGTCAGCGGAGGGCACGCCTGCACCCCGATCCGCAGCAACGGCAGGGGCGAGGGATCGCTGCGCCGGTGCGCGAGCGCCGCGTTGAGGTCGTCGATGCAGGCCAGCGCCGCGCGGGCCCGCGTCGCCACCTCCTCGCCGACCGGCGTCGGCACCACCCCCTCCGGGGAGCGGACGAACAACTGCACGCCCAGGTGACCCTCGACCCTGCGGAGCATCGTGCTCACCGCGGGCTGGGTCAGGTTGAGCCTGGCCGCGGCCTTGCTGATGCTGCCTGTCGCGGCGACGGCCTCGATCATCCTGAGGTGATGGGGACCGAGATCCACGCGAGTCTCCTGACCGTGCCTCTGCCCCGTCGACTGGAATCAAGCGAATATTAACCCCGTGGAGGCCCCCGAAGAATAGAAATGCGTGCCATTCCGGTTACTTCCCGTGCGCCGGTTACGTCCGCTACTGCCGGGTAGTGGGTCGAGCACGCCCGCCTCCCGACTCCCACTGACCCCGCCACCTGCCTCTTTGCCCCCGAGCCCCACCGTCCTCCCCGCCGCGGGCGGCGGGCCGAAGCCTCCGCGGGCTCGGACCGAATCTCTGCCAGCCCGATCCCTTCCGGCGCGCCCTGGTGGCCCTCCCCTCGCCTTCCCCCCGTTGGCGGTCACTCGCTAGGCGTCCCGGCGGCGGCGCGAAGGGCGGAGATCACGGCGGCGAGCTGGGTGACCAGGCCGGCGACGCTCGTCTGGTCGGCGCCGTTGACGGTGACGGTCCGCAGCTCGTCCGGCTTGGGCAGCCTGGACATGATCTCCGGGAGGGTCCGGACGAGCTGCCCCTGGAGGGCCGCGGGGGTGCGCCCGTTCTCCACCTCGGCGCGGGCCCGCTCCCGTTCCAGCTCCAGGAGATCCTGCTCGTGCCGCGAGCGGGCGCGTGCGGCCGACACCGCCAGCTCGGCGTCGACCTGGAGGCGCTTGAGCTCCTGCTCCCCCTCGATGCGCAGCCGTCCCATCTCGGTCTCCTCCGCGTGCCGTTCCCGCTCCATCCGCAGTGCGTGCCGGGTGGTCTCGGTCTGCAGCTCGGCGACCTCGCGGGCGTCGTCGTGCTCGCGCTTGGTCCGGCGCAGCTTCTCCGCGACCTCGGTGTCGAACAGCCCCGCCTCGTTGCGGGCCCGCAGCTCGGCCAGCTCCCGCTCGTGCTCCAGCCGCTGCGTCTCCTTGATCCGCGCGGCGGCCATCTCGCGCTGCGCGACGACCTCCTGCGCCTCCAGCTCGGCGAGCCGGGCGATCTGGCTCTGCTCCGCGCGGTAGGGCTTCTGGAGGTTCTCCCAGAGGCGGGACGAACTGACCACCGCCTCCTTGATCTGCACCGTCACGATGCGCAGGCCGAGGCCCTGGTCGCTGTTGTCCTCGCCCTCGGCGACCGCGCGCAGCCGGGCCGTCAGCTCCTCGATGATGGGCTGCTTGTCGCTCAGGACGTCCCGGACCCGCATCGTGGAGACCTTGTCCTTGATGGCCGCCTCCGCCTGCTCCCTGAGCTGGAGGTTCACCAGCCGCATCGGGTCGTCCTCGGCCCCGAAGTCCAGCTTGCGGTAGGCGGTGCCGAAGTCCTGGATGATCCACTGGACGTAGCCCTGGACGAGTACCCCCTGGAGCTCGTGGCAGATGCAGTACGCGTTGATCAGGATGGTCTGCGTCGCGCCCGGGACCACCAGGAACGAGTCGGTGGACGGGTTGTACCGGAACGACACGCCGAGCCCGATGTGCAGGGGCTCCGCCCGCCCGCGCCGGGTGTGCACGACGAACGCGTTCGGCGGGACGAGCACGTTCTTCCAGCGCCAGAATCCGCTGATCCGCACCTCCACCTGCCCGGGCCGCGACGCATCGCCGGACGGCGGCGCGCCGAGCGCCCGGCTGCGCTTGGCGATCGGGCTCTGCGGCGGGGGCGGCACGGCGCCGGGCGCGGCCGGCGCCGGAGGGCGGCGGGCGCGCAGGTCGTCCTCCAGCACCGCCTGCTGCGCGACGACCTTCTCCAGATACGTGTTCCCCTGGTCCGGGCTGCTCATGGGTTTCCTCACTTGCCGGGTTCTCGCTTGGCGGGTTCTCAGTAGCCGGGTTCTCGGTAGCGGAGCCCGCTACCGGGTCGGGTGGCCGGTGTCGTCGTCCGGAGGGTTCGGACCGCACTCGGCGGAGCACATGGCGGCGAGCCGGGCGACCGCCCCGCGGACCTCCACCCCGTCCCGCCACGGCTCGGGGAAGGCCCCGGCGCCGTACCGGGCGCCGAGGATGTTGCCGCAGATGGCGCCCGTGGAGTCGCTGTCGCCGCCGTGGGTGACGGCCAGCCGCATCCGCTCGGCGGCCTCGCCGGGAACGAGCGCCACGTACACGGCGATGGCGATGGCCTCCTCGCCCGTCCAGCCGCCGCCGAGCGTCTGCAGTCGCTCCGGCGTCGCCGGTCCCTCGCCGACGAGCCGCACCGCCCTGGCCAGAGCCTCCAGCGTCTCGCGATTGCCGGGACGCCGCTGGAGCTGCTCGCGGGCAAGGTGCAGCGCCTCGGGGATCTCCGCGCCGCGCACCAGCGCCCACACCATGGCGGCGAGGACCCCCGCCGGCAGGTACCCGCTTGAGTGGCCGTGGGTGAGGGCGGCGGCCTGGCACCCCATGTCGAACGCGTGCGCGGGATCGGAGAACCCGAACCCGCACGGCGCGGCCCGCATGACGCCACCGCACCCCTTGGAGTCGTTGATGGGCTCGACGACGGTACCGAGCGGTATCCCCGGCCGTTGCCGCTCCGCCGCCTTCCGCAGGGCGCTCAGGGTCGACCGGCCGGGCCCGCGCCGTGTCATCAGCGCCCGCTCCTGGACGAGCCACCCGCCGCCGACCATGTCCTGTTCGGGGAATTCCTCCCCCTGCCCCCGGAGCCAGGTCAGGTAGGCGATCTGGAGCATGCCGGGCGCGGCGCCGCCGATGCCCTTCGCCCTGGCGCGCGCGGACGCCTGGACCAGCGCGTGCGCGGTGAACATCGTCAGCTGCGTGTCATCGGTGATCGCACCCGCACCGAACCGCTCCGCCTGGAACCCGTCGGGGCCGTCCGGACCGTACCGGTCGCGGATGCCGTCCAGCGAGAGCCCTTCGAGCGGCGCGCCGAGCGCGTCCCCGATCGCCCCGCCGAGAAGGCATCCCAGCAGCCGTTCCGGATCGGGATATACGGACAGTTCCGGCATGTTGGATAGCCTATTGAACCCCGGCCCACGTCCGCCGCGAAATTCCGCTCGTCCCCTCTCGTCACCGGCGATCGATTCGCAACCGGTGGTCGCCCGGCGGTGAAGGTCAGGGGGCCTGGCGGGACCTGCAATGGGTGAGCAGCCCCGGGGTCGCGTCCCAGCCGATGAGGCGGACGAGCTTGTCGAGGTGCGGCGTGACCGAATGCAGGACGAGCACGCGTTCGCGATCGTCCAGGGCACGGGCGGCCTTGGTGATCGCTCGAAGGCCGGCGACGTCGATGAAGTCGACCCCGGACAGGTCGAGGTGGACATCGCCCGGGGAGCGGGCGTCCGCCGCCCGCAGCGCACGGGCCAGATCGGGTGCGTTGGAGACGTCGACGTCGCCGGTGAGGCGGAGCCATGGCGAGCCGGACGCGGACGCGATGCGCAGCAGCGCCGTGTCGAGTTCGACGCGGTCGTACCGGGGAACGGGCCGCGGCACCGGGCCGCCTTCACCACCGGTGATCCGCCAGACCGTCATCCGCTCCTCGCCCTCCGGCCGAAGCGCGCCCAGGTGGCGCCCCGTCCAGGCCAGGTTCTCATCTGTGCCCACTTTCTGGAGGCCCCCGCGCGGAAAACCGACGTGCGGCAATATTCGGGAGCGTTCCAAGGCCATCTTGTTCAGGCTGCGCGGCTGTTTCCGGGGACGGAGAGGCGCGTTCCGCGCCTTTCACCCTGCGGACGCCGGGGTGCTGATGGAAACTCGACGGGAACCGCTCGAACCTGACCAACCTGGGAAAGACATGGGGGCGACCTGACCCCGATTGCACCGTGAAGATCCCCGTGACGAGCGCCGCGAGGAAGGCGCTCATGGCCGGCGCAACCGTTCCGCCGTCGGGAGCTGGTGGGACGGCAACGGCGGATGCCGGGCGGAGACGGCCCGGTCGGCGAGCCGGACCGCGGCCTCGGCGTCTCCGCGCAGCTGCTGCACGCGGGCGGCGCGCAGCAGCACCGGCCCGTCGTCGACCTCGTCCACGACGGCGCCGTCCAGCTCGCGCACGGCCGCCTCGGTCCGCGACAGCGTGGCCAGCGCGAGCGCGTGCGCGGCCACGGTGGAGGAGGGGGGCGGCTGGTCGCCGATGCGGGCGAAGTCCCGCAGCGCGGACTCGGCGAGGCCCTGGTCGGCCCGGATCTCCCCGCGCAGCCGCAGCGCCTCGGGAATCGCGCCGTCGCGGTCGATGACCTCGTTCAGCCGGTCGATCGCGTACTGCGGCTGCCCCGACTGCCAGAGCGCCTGCGCGAGACCGATCCGGATGGTCGGGTCGTGCGGCAGGCGCGCGTTGGCGACCTGGAACTCCTCCAGCGCGGTGCCCTTCCCGTCACGCTGGAGCCGGCTGCGCCCGGCCGCCGCGTACAGGCGCCCGACGGCCACCCCGTCGCCGAGCGCCTCGCGCATGGCGGCGGCGGTGCGGTAGCGGTGCTCGGCCTCGGCCAGCGGCGCGTGCCCGCGGGACGGCCCGGCCACGGTCGCCCGCTCGTAGGCGACGTCGGCGAGGAACGTCTCGATCTCGGCGGCCTGCCTCATCCCGTCCGGCTCGCAGGCCTGCGCGGCCTGCCGGGCATGCTCGGCGGCCAGGTCGAAGTCCCCGTCGGCGAAGGCCATCGCGGCGGCGCGCATGTGGCCGGACGCACCGAGGTCGGGATCGGGCCATCGGCCCAGGTCGAGCAGCGGGCCCGCGAGCCGCGGATGTTGCAGCTCGTAGGTGGTCACGGCACCCCGCAGGCGCGGCCGGACGAGGTGCCGGTCCGCCAGCGTGCGCAGCACCGCGTCCGCCCGTCCGGACGCCATGGACGCACCGGCGCGGACGAGTTCGCGCACCCACCCGGCCACCTGACCGCGCGGGACATCGTGGACGGCGGCGGTCTCGGCCAGCACCTCCGCGCAGTAGGCGCCGATGGCGTGGTCGGCCTCCGCGCGCAGCCGCCCCGGGGAGTCGGGCTCCGGCGGCGCGTCCGGTGAGGGGTCGTCCGGCCAGAGGTGAGCCCCCACGATCTGCAGGAGCGTCAGGTCGGCGGTCGGCTCCAGGCCCGCCTTTCCGCCGTCCGGTCCCGGCACGGCACGCAGCTCGTCGACGAACCGCCGTGCCTCATCCGCGGCGGAGGGCCGGCCGGTGGCGTCCAGCGTGCGCTGGACGACCTCGGTGAGGGCGCCCGGGCCGAGGGGGTCGAGAGGGAACTCGGCGAACGGCACGTCGCCCAGCCCCTTGCAGAGCCGCGACATCTCGTCCATGTCCTCGGTGCGGACCGAGACGAGGATGCGCGCGTCCGGGCGGGACACCAGCGCCTCGCGCAGCTGCCGCAGGAACCGGCGCCTTCGGTCCTCGTGCGTCCGGGACATGCGCAGCACCAGCTCGGCCTGGTCGATGGCGGCGAACGTGGGCGTACGGTTCGCGTCCCGGCCGGTAGCGGCATAGTCGTGCAGAAAGTCGCCGAGCGAGAGTCCGGGGCGGCGCCGGACAGCCTCGGCGGGATCCCAGCCGTGCAGCAGCGTCAGGACGTAGGGATTCGGGTCGGTCTGGAAGGCCATCGGAATCGTCGGACGGTACGCCGCGCGGCCCACCGGGAGCACCCGCGCATTGCGCGCCCTCAGCCTCGGGATGACGCCGGCGCTCAGCAGCGACGTCTTTCCGACGCCGGGCGGGCCGTGCAGAATCGTCAGCCGATAGTTCTCCCAGAGGTCGGCCAGCGCGCCGGTCTCGCCCGTCCGCCCGAACAGGCGCCACCCGTCGGACACGGCGAAGGGGCGGGCTCCCACGAAGGGGTGTGATGGTCGCCGTGGCGTCTCTGGCTGTGTGGTCAACGGACGGCCCTCGGTCACCGGAAACGGCGGTGCGCTCGACTGGACGGAAAGTGGATCGTAACCGACTCACCACGCCTTTCGCCGGGTTTGCTCAATATTGAGAATTTCCCGCCCGTGCCCTTTTGGCCACCGGACCGGGGTCCGGCGCGACCGGCTCCGGTCGCCTCCGGCACCGGGCCGCGCCCGCCCGCCGAGACGGTGCAGGCGTTCACCGAGACTCTGGGCGCGGAGCACAGGGGCACCGTGGTGGCCGTGGAAGGCCACCACCTGGACTGCGACGTCGACCCGCCTGTCTGAGGACGCCGGTCAGCGGGGTCGTGTCGCCTGCTGGACGGGGACGAGCGGGCCGTGGTCCGCGCACCGGTCCGACAGGTGGCGGTCGGCCTCGGTGCGGGCGGCGACGATCGCCGGGGGCGGGACGGGTTCGCGCCGCCACGCCTCCAGGGTCCGGCACATCCCGGCGACGAACGTCTCGCCCGGCGCGGTGAGACGGCCGCTCGCGACGAGGGTCCGCGCGATCCACAGGGCCGCGTCGCGCCAGCGGACGAAGTCGGTGTGGGCGCTCAGCGCGAGGGCGGACGGCTCGTGATGGCGTTGCCTCCGCCAGAAGCCGGCGATGCCGAGATGCGCGTACGCGCCCTGGAGGAGGCCGGCGACCGGGCGCGGATCGTTTCGCCAGGGCGCGTAGTAGCGCCTCCCGTCGTCGGGTTCGGTGAGGGCCACCAGGTCGAGCAGCGCGGTGAGCTTGGTGTGCTGGACCTCGTGCGCGAACGTCACCGACAGGAACCGGGAGCCGTACGGCGGGGAGAGGCCGACGGCGCCGAAGGCGTGCCGCGCGGTCGCGCTCGTGTGCCCGGCGCCGTCCGACGCGAGCGGGGTGAGCGCCGTGACCGCGCCGGTCGTCTCCGCGCAGATCGTCCAGTGCCGCCGGGCCAGCAGCGCCCAGGCCCGCCGCAGGGTCGCCCGCCACCGGGCCAGTTCCGGGCCAGTGAGCCGGCGGGACAGGACGGTGGCGCCGGGCATGCGGTCGGGGTCGAGGTCGTCCAGGACGAACCGGGCCCTGCTCCCCCGGTGCTCGGCGGTCAGCACGCGCAGCGCCTGCCAGCCGGGGGCGTCCTCGTGCGGATCGGCCGGGACACAGATCGTCAGGCCGTCCGCCGTGAGGGACGGGCGGTGCCCGGCGCGGACGACCGCCGAGCCGGTGCCCGCGGGGAAGACGGCGCGTCCGAGGGAGGGCAGCAGGACCGTCCCGCGGCCGGCCGGGACCTCGATGTCGGCCGCGCGGCCCGCCCGGACCGCCGCTGCCGCCGCGAGGGCGGCCATCTGCTCCGGGCGGGCCGGGAGCGTGCCGTGCCCCTGGAGCGCCAGCAGCGTGCGGCGCGCCCACACGCCCACGGTGGGATAGCGCAGCACCGCCGCCACGGCGTCCGGGTCGGCCTTCTCGATCTCCGCGAGGACCGCGTACGCCTCTCGCGTCCGCCCGGCGCCGGGGTGCCCGGTCGACTCCGCCACGTCCCGCAGGTGCCGGACGAGCAGCAGATGCTTGCCGTGCTCGGCGGCGCGGAGGTACCGGACGGCCGCCTCGCCGCCCGCGCCGGCGGCCAGCGCGAGGAACGCGCTCTCCGGGATCCCGTGGCCGGCCGCCGTCACCGGTCACGGCTCCGTCCACGACTCTGGAGCGCCGCCACGTCCTCGGCCACCGCCGCCCGCACATGGCCGATCAGCTTGCGGAGGTCGCCGGAGTAGACCGACGGGTTCAGGAATCCGCCGCCCTTCCGGTGGCGGTGCATGTACAGGCCGCCGCCGCAGATCAGTGCCGCCTCGCAGGACAGGCACTGGTCGGACAGGGCCCGCTCGCCGATCTGGCGGGCGGCGATGGCGGGCAGCAGCAGCGCCGTCTCGAAGGAGTGGTCGACGACGTTCAGGAGGCCGGCGAACAGGCGACGGTAGGGGGTGCGGTGAGCCGTGCCAGGCCCGCGGAGACGTCCGCGTGGCTGCCCTCGCCGCCGCGCCGGCGCCGGTGCAGGTCATGCGCCCGCCGGTCACCGTCCACGCTCACGCCGACGAGGACGTCCCGCTCGTCGAACAGGCGCAGGAAGGCCGTGTTGAGCAGCACGCCGTTGGTCTGCACGCGCACCGTCACCTTCACCCGCGAACCGGAGAGCGCACCGTGGAACGCGTCGAGGGCGTAGCGCAGATGCTCGGTCCCCGCCAGCAGCGGTTCGCCCCCCGTGCAGGAAGACCTCGACCTCGTCCAGGCCGAAGTCGCGTGCGTGTTCGGCGATCCGCACCGCGACCTGGTCCAGGGTGGCGCGCGGCATCCGGCGCGGCTTGCCGCGCCAGCCCTGGTCCGCCATCTCGTACAGGTAGCAGTAGTCGCAGGCCAGGTTGCAGGGCTGTGCACCTTGACCACGAACTGCCGGAACGGCGTCGGACGCCAGCCGTCCCGCAGCAGCGCGCCGACGTCCAGGCGCGCAGGCCATTCGTCCGGGGAGGGGTCTCCGCCGGGGTCGACGCCGGTGACCACGCCGATCAGCTCCTCGGGTGAGATCCGGGCATGCCCGTCCGCGTTTGGGCGATGTGCCCGTTTCCTACTCCCGCGGGGTGATCGTCAAACGCCGGCCACGGGCCACTTCGCGCCACCGCGGTGGCCGCGCGAGGCCGCGTGAGGCCGCACGCGGTCAGAGTTCCGGAAGCAGCCGGGACGGGGTGATGGGCAGGTCGCGGACACGGACCCCGGTGGCGTGATAGACGGCGTTGGCGATCGCCGCGGCGGCGCCGACGATGCCGATCTCCCCGATGCCCTTCGTGCCCATCGGGTTCAGGTGCGGGTCGGACTCCTCGACCCACACCGCCTCGATGTCGCGGACGTCCGCGCAGGCCGGGACGTGGTACTGCGCGAGGTCACGGGTGAGGTAGTCGCCGAACTCGGCGTCCATCACGCTCTCTTCCAGCAACGCCATGCCGAGACCCATCGTCATGCCGCCGATGAACTGGGACCGCGCCGTCTTCGGGTTGATGATCCGCCCGGCCGCGAAGACGCCGAGCATCCGGCGGACACGGACCTCGCCGGTGTCGACGTCGACCTCGACGTCGGCGAACTGCGCGCCGAACGCGTGCCGGGCGTACTCGTCCCGCCCCTTGACCTCCTCGGCGGTGTCGGCGGACGCCTCCACTCCCTCGGGCGGGACGGCGCCGTTCAACCTGCCGCGCAGCGCCTCGCAGGCGCGGACCACGGCCGTCCCCCAGCTCGACGTCCCGGCGGAACCGCCCGCGACCGACGCCTTGGGGAACGCGCTGTCGCCGATCTCCATCCGCACCCGGTCGAGATCCGCCTTGAGCGCCTCGGCCGCGATCAGGGCGAGCGCGGTGCGGGCGCCGGTGCCGATGTCGGAGGCGGCGATCCGGACGGTGAACGTCCCGTCCGGCTCGGCGCGGGCCGTCGCCCTGTTGGGCTGCATGTAGGCGGGGTAGGTCGAGGCGGCCACACCCGTCCCGAGGAGCTTGCGGCCCTGCCGGCGGACACCGGGCTCGGGGTCACGGGCCACCCAGCCGAACCGGTCGGCGCCCTCGCGCAGGCAGGCGACGAGGCCGCGGGAGCTGAACGGCAGGCCGCTCTCGGGCTCCCGGTCGGTGTCGTTGCGGACGCGCAGCTCGATGGGGTCGATCCCGGCGGCGACCGCCAGCTCGTCCATGGCCGACTCGAGCCCGAACATGCCGGGCGTCTCGCCGGGCGCCCGCATCCAGGACGGCGTGGGGACGTCCAGGCGCGCCAGCCGGTGCGACGTCCGGCGGTGCGGCGCCCGGTACATGACGCGGGTGGGTGTCGCGGTCTGCTCGGCGAACTCCCGGACGGTGGACGTCTGCTCGACCACCTCGTGCACGATCGCGTTGAGCCGCCCGTCCTCGTCGGCGCCGAGCCGGATCCGCTGGATGGTCGGCGTCCGGTAGCCGGTCGTGGCGAACATCTGCTGCCGGGGCACGGCGAACTTGACGGGACGTCCGGCGGCACGTGCGGCCATCACCGTGAGGACGGCGTTCGGCCGGGGCGTCCCCTTGGCGCCGAACCCGCCGCCCACATGCGGCGCCACGACGCGCACCTGGCCGACGTCCAGGCCGAAGATCCGGGCGAGCGTGCTCTGGACGATCGACGAGCCCTGGTTCGAGTCGTAGAGCGTGAGGGTTCCGTCCTCATCCCACCGGGCGATCGTGGAGTGCGGCTCCATCGGGTTGTTGTGCTCGGCGGGGGTCGTGTAGGTGGCGTCCACGCGGACAGCCGAGTTCGCGAACGCCTCGTCCGGGGTGCCCTGGCCGGTGTCGGCGGGAAAGCCCGGATTGACCGACTCGGGCTTGTAGAGGCCGGGGTGGTCGGCGCGCAGCCGCACGTCCGGGGTCTCCGACCTGTAGTCGACGCGGACGAGCCTGGCCGCCTCCCGAGCCGTTTCCAGCGTCTCGGCGACGACGGCGGCGACGAACTGGCCGCGGTAGGAGACCTTCCGTGACTGGAAGAGGGCGAGTTCCCCGTCGTCCACCTCGTTCAGCCGCGGTGCGTTCTCGCACGACAGGACGGCCAGGACGCCGGGAAGCCGCAGCGCCTCCTCGGTGCCGACCGAGGTGACCTCGCCCCGTCCGACGCTCGCCTGGACGGCCGCCGCGTAGGCGACGCCCTCGACGGGGTACTCGAACGCGTAGCGCGCCTCCCCGGTGATCTTCTCGCGGCCCTCCAGCCGATCGGTCATGTGCCCTCTCCCAGCTCGATCAGCGTCCGGACGATCAGGTTGCGCGCCAGCGGCACCTTGTAGGCGTTGTCGCGCAGCGGCTCGGCGGCCTCCAGTTCGGCCTCCGCGGCGCGCAGGAAGGACCCCTGCGTCGCCGGCGCCCCGCGCAGCACGTCCTCGGCGCGCCTGGCCCGCCACGGTTTGTGCGCCACACCGCCCAAGGCGAGCCGAACCTCCTGCACCGCGCCGTCCTCCACCCGCAGCGCGGCGGCGATCGAGACGAGCGCGAACGCGAACGACGCGCGTTCCCTGACCTTGCGGTAGCGGGACGGCATGCCGAGCGGGGGCACCTCCACGGCCGTGACCAGTTCCCCCGGCGCGAGGGTGGTGTCCCGCTCCGGCTCGTCGTCGGGGAGCCTGTAGAAGTCCTCGAACGGGATGTACCTCTCTCCGGCGTGCCCTTGGACCTGGACCGACGCGTCCAGCGCGGCCAGGGCCACCGCCATGTCGGACGGGTGCGTCGCCACGCACGCGTCCGAGTGGCCGAGGATCGCGAGGTTGTGGTGTTCGCCTTCCCTGGCCGGGCATCCGCTGCCCGGTTCGCGCTTGTTGCACGGCTTGGAGGCGTCCTGGAAATAGGAACAGCGGGTGCGTTGCAGGAGGTTGCCGCCGACCGTGGCGAGATTGCGTATCTGTCCGGACGCGCCCGCGAGCACGGCCTGGGTCAGGACGGGATGCCCCTCGCGCACGGTCCGGTCCGCGGCCAGGTCACTGTTGCTCACCGTCGCGCCGATGACGAGCCCGCCGTCCGGCTTCAGCTGGATCTGGTCATAGGGCAGGTGCGCGACGTCCACGAGCCGGGTCGGTTCCTCCACTCCGAGCCGCATCAGGTCCACGAGGTTGGTTCCGCCACCAAGGTAGACGGCCCCGTCGTGGTGCCGGGCGAGAGCGTCTTCCACGCTCGTGGCGCGCTCGTATGCGAAAGGCCTCATGCTTCCGCCGCCTCCCTGCCGGTCTTGCCGCCGCTCGCCTTCTCGCGCGCCGCCGCGTCCTTCACCGCCGCGACGATGCCCACGTAGGCACCGCAGCGGCACAGGTTGCCGCTCATGCGTTCCCGTATCTCGTCCTCGTCCAGGACGGGTTCGGAGCCGAGGTCCTGGGTCACCGCGCTGGGCCAGCCGCGTTCCGCCTCGTCCAGCACCGCCGTCGCGGAGCAGAGCTGACCGGGAGTGCAGTAGCCGCACTGGAAGCCGTCATGATCGACGAACGCCTTCTGGACAGGACTGAGCCGCCCGTCCCGCGCGAGGCCCTCCACGGTGACGATCTCGGCGCCGTCATGGGCGACCGCCAACGCAAGGCACCCGTTCACGCGGCGCCCGTCGAGCAGGATGGTGCACGCACCGCACTGCCCGTGGTCGCAGCCCTTCTTCGAGCCCGTCAGCCCGAGGTCCTCGCGCAGCACGTCCAGCAGGGACGCGCGGGTATCCGTGGTGAGCCGGTGCTCCTGCCCGTTCACGGTGAGGGTGATATCGGCGTGTATCGGAGTGACTTCGCTGTCCATGAGCCGGTCCCTACCCCGGATCACCGAGGTGAGTCAGGCCGTGCGTCCGGTCCCCGTCGTGAGCGGGGACCGCGGTTCGGCTCGCCCGGCGGCTCCTCCGGCAGAGGCACCCGGCCCCCGCGGGGCGGGGGCCGGACGCGGGCCGGAGATGAGAGCGGAAGCCCGCGCGGCCGGGAAACCCGGCCGTCATGCCCGGAGTGTACGTCCTCGATGCTCTTTGTCCCTGCCATCCCGTTTATGGCTGGACGACCGGTAATGGTCATCACCGGACGGGCATCAGTCTTCCTCGGTGAGGATCTCGGTGACCCGCCGCACCGTCTCGGTCGGCAGGGGCGCGGGCAGCCCGCGCCACTTGCGGGACGCCGCGAGCGCCGCAGCACCCGCCCCGCCGCCGTACGCCAACGCCGCGACGAAGGACGCCAACTCGGGCGGGAGTTTTCGCTCCAGCAACTGCACGTTCATCCGGTAGGTCGCGGCGGTGGCGAACAACCCGAGCGCCCCCGCCAGCGCGCCGAGCCGCAGCGCGGGCACGCGCTGCCTGGCCTTGGCCGCCATCTCCTCCTGCGCCGCCTCGACCACTTGCCGAACGAGCGCGAGGTTCTGCGACACCGGATCGTCCCCGACCCTCGCCGCCTCGCGTGACTCCGTCATGACCTCGGCTTACCCGCCACGAGACGAAGGATTCAAGCCAGGAGATTGTCACCATCGGTCACATTGCGATTGCTCTACGTCGCCAGACAGGTGTCGTCACAGTAAAAGGCCGGACCGGTCCATACAACCGTTCGAACTCCCCGATTTCTACGTCCCGTACCCGGTCCGGCTGAACCCGCATCTGGACGGCGCGCGGAAGCACAGCATGGCGTGGGCCCGCGAGATGGGCACGGGACGACACCCGCGACGCGGGCGCCCTCGCCGCACTCCAGGCAGCCGGCCGGTACGCGGAATGGAGCCATGAACGCGCGTGTTATCACTGGTGAGAGCGCCCAGGTCTAGACCATTTTGCTAAACCAGGTGGGTCATCGGGGAAAATCTTCTTTTCGGCCGGTCCGGATGCCGCGCGATCCGGAACCGGCCGTTCGGATGCACGGGAGGAAAGCAGCAGCAATGGACAACCCTCTGGCGAACCCTCGTCGCACGAAGCTCGACGCCTGGCCGTCGCGGCGGCCGGTGGACTCTGACCGCGACCATGCGGGACGTCCCGCCGACGCGGAGTCCGCGGCGTCCGAGGACGAACTCGCCGCCCGTTGACCGCGGCTTCGCCGGGGCCCGTCCGAACACCGGACGGGCCCCGGCGTTTTCATGCCAGGACGTCACCCAAGGCAACAACGCCTAAAGGCATGGGGGGATCGTGTAGAGGCCGTTGTCGGTGGCGACGGCGGAGGTCCCGTCCGGGGTCAGGGCCAGGTCGTTGATCGGCGCGGGCATCCGGATGTGGCGCAGGTCGTCGGGCGCCGCGACGTCCCAGAGCAGGACGGCGCCGCCGGGGGTGTCGGCGGCGGCCAGGAGGCGGCCGAACGCGGAGGCGGCGGCCACCTGGTCGCAGACGATGGGGGCGGGGAGTTCGGCGAGCGGCCCGCCGTCGAGGTGGCGGACGACCAGGCCGGTCAGACCGGGCTGTACGAGGACGGGACCGGCCGGGCCCTCTGCGAAGGCCGCGCAGCGGGAGCCGGGGGACGGCAGGCGGGCGACCTCCGCACCGCGCTCCACGTCCAGGATGCTGACCTGGCAGCAGTCGGTGCCGCCGGCGCGTTCGGTGTCGCAGACCAGCCCGACGAGCGGGCCCGTCGCAGGCAGAAGGCGGCGGTCGATGGCCGACGAGTGGCCGAGCCAGACGCCGAACTCGCCCAGGCGGTCGCCGTTGGCGGCGTCCCACAGGACGACCTCGGCGTCGTGGGCGGGGCCGAAGACGGCGACGACCGCGCCCCGGCCGTGGTGCGAGGACAGCCCCACGAGGTCGGGGTGGGCGGAGCGGTCCGGTTCGAGCGTGAGGTCGTCCCCCGTGCGCAGGTCGTGGACGTGGATGCGGTCACGGCGCGTCCACACGACGACGGGCGCGCCGTCCGGGAGGCCGAACGCCCATTCGGCGCGGTCGTCGGGGAAGTCCGGGACGGGCGGGCCGAGGGGCGAGCCGGATGCGAGGTCCCATGCCTGGCCGAGGTTCGCCCCCGTCCCGGCCTGGGAGGTGAACGCGAGGGGGGTTCCGGCGGCGGTCACCGCGACGCCGTCGAACATCCCGGGCGCCGACGGGCCGGCCGGCACGCTTTGGAGCATGCGACGGAGGTTAGGGCACCGGCTCACGATCGTTCCAGCTTGTGCCGGAAAAGCCGCCCCGCGGTGGCGGGCACCGTGCAGGCGGCGGGTTGTCGGTGCGTTCGGCTAGGTTTCCACGCATCGAAACGATGCCGTCGAAACAGGAGGGCGCATGGGCGCTTGGGGGCAGGGACCGTTCGACAACGACACCGCGATGGACTTCGTGGGCGGGCTGACCGATCGTCCGCCGGCCGAGGTGCCGGGCGCGCTCCGCTCGGCCATGGCCTCGGTCCTGGACCGCGACGACTATCTCGACAGCGACGAGATAGAGGAGGCACTCGCGGCGGCGTGCCTGGTCACGGCCCGCCTCGCCCCGTCCGTGCCGCTGACCGGCAGCGTGCGCAAGTACCTGGCGGATCTGGAGTTCGGCGCAGACCCTGACCTGCGCGACCTCGCGGTGCGGGTGTTCGTGCGGGCATTCGACCCGTCCGACAACGAGTGGTACGAGCTGTGGACGGACGGCGGCGGCCCCGGCAAGATCGAGGCGGCGCTGGCTCCCTACCGCGCCGCGGTCGGCTGACCGCGGTCAGCCGGCTTCGCGGAGGCGGGCGGCCGACTGCTCCGGCGGGACGTCGTTGATCCAGGCGGCCATGCCCGACTCCGAGCCCGCCAAGTATTTGATCTTGTCGGCGGCGCGCCGGATGGAGAACAGCTCCAGATGCAGGCGGACGAGGTCGCGGCCCTCGCCGATCGGGGCCTGGTGCCAGGCCGCGACGTACGGCAGCGGAACGTCGTAAAGCCTGTCGCAGCGGCGGAGGAGTTCCTTGTACAGGACGGCCAGCTCCGCGCGCTCGGCATCGGTGAGGGCGACCAGGTCGGGGACGTGGCGATGCGGCATCAGGTGCACCTCGACGGGCCAGCGGGCGGCGGCGGGGACGAAGGCCGTCCAGTGCTCGCCGGGCAGCACGACCCGGGCGCCCGCGCGCTCCGCCGCGAGGACGTCGCCGAACAGCTCACCGCCGGTGGACGCGCGGTGCCGGGCCGCCATCGCCTGCATCCGTCCGGTGCGCGGGGTGACGAACGGGTAGCCGTAGATCTGCCCATGCGGATGGTGCAGGGTGACGCCGATCTCGACGCCGCGGTTCTCGAACACGTACACCTGCTCGATGCCGGGCAGCGCGGACAGGTCGGCGGTGCGGTCGGCCCACGCCTCGATGACGGTGCGGACGCGGGTCACCGGCAGCAGCGACAGCGCGGCGGAGTGGTCGTCGGTGAAGCACACGACCTCGCAGCGTCCCGCGCCGCGTGCCCGTTCGAAGACCGCCGCGCCGTCCACCACCGGCGGGACGCCGGGGGTGCGGGCGTCGAAGGAGGGGAAGCGGTTCTCGAACACGGCGACGTCGTAGCCGGCATCCGGGATCTCCGAGGCGGGGCCGCCGGGGCACAGCGGGCACTCGTCGGCGGGCGGCAGGAACGTGCGGGTGTTGCGGTGCGCGGTGATCGTCACGTGGTCACCGGTCAGCGGGTCGCGTCGCGTCTCGCACAGCGGCTCGACCGGCGGGAGGCCGCGCAGGTCGGGCGCCGGCACCCGGCCCGGTGTCTCGTCGTAGTAGACGATCTCGCGGCCGTCCGACAGCCGCGCACGCGTGCGCCTCACCTCGCAGAACACGTCACCTCACCTGTTGTGAATCTTGCCTCAGCCTAACCGGCGGGGACGCCGCGGCTTTCCTTGCGATGGACGGCGAGAACGTGCCGCATCAGGGCCGTCAGCACGTCCTTGCCAGACGCGCGGTCCCGCACGTCGCACAGCACCACGGGGGTGCCCCCACCGAGGTCGAGCGCCTCGCGGATCTCGTCGCCGGTGTAGTCGTAGCCGTCGTCGAAGCAGTTCACCCCGACGACGAACGGCAGCCGGCGGTTCTCGAAGTAGTCGACGGCGGGAAAGGAGTCGGCGAGTCGGCGGGTGTCGGCGAGGACGACGGCACCGAGCGCGCCGTAGGACAGTTCGTCCCACATGAACCAGAAGCGGTCCTGGCCGGGGGTGCCGAACAGGTACAGGACGAGCCCGTCGCGGATCGTGATGCGGCCGAAGTCCATCGCGACCGTGGTGGTGGTCTTCTGTTCGACGCCCTCGGTGTCGTCGACACCGACGCCCTGGTCGGTGAGCAGTTCCTCGGTCTGTAGCGGGCGGATCTCGCTGACGGCGCCGACGAGCGTCGTCTTGCCGACCCCGAACCCCCCGGCGACGAGGATCTTCACCGCGACCGGCGCGACCGCGCCGGCGGGGACCGCGGCGGGTGTCGCGGGGTCAGAGGGCTTGGAGTCCATCGAGCACTTCCCTGAGCAGGTGTTCCTTGGAGAGCGTGCTCTCCGGCTGGGGGCGGGTGACGGCGACGAGCCGGTGGTGCAGCAGGTCGCCGAGCAGGACGCGGACGACGACCAGCGGCAGCTTCATCCGCGCCGCGATCTCGGCGACGGGCTGCGGCTGGAGGCATATCTCCAGGATGTCCAGGTGCTCGGGGCCGATGCCCGGTGCGCGGGGCCGGGGCCGCGACGCGGTCGCGATGATCGTGATCATGTCGAAGGGCTCGCCGGTGGCGGGTCTGGCGCGTCCCCGCGTGAGCGCGTACGACCGGACGATCGGCCCGGCCTCCTCATCGATCCACTCGCTGCCAGGACCGCTCATCGCCCGTCAGAGTCCTCGGTGTCGAGAGCCTCGGCGCGCCCGCGCCGGGTGCCCTGCTGGATCGACGACATCATCGTCCGCAGTTCCTCCGGTGAGCGGTCGGGGCGCGGCTCCGGAGCGGGCGGGGCGGCGGCCTCCTCCCGCAACTGCGAGGCGAGGTTCTCCTGCTTGACGCGCTTGGGCAGCGGCGGTCGCTCGGCGGCACCGCCGGCCGCGCCGGGAGGCCGCCGCCTCACCTCGCGGGGGGAACGCGGGAGGCGCTGCGGCGTGGACCGCGTCCGGTCCAGCTCCATGTCGTAGGAGGGGTCGGGCTCGGGCGGCTCGCCCCAGGCCGCCGGTGTCTGCCGCTGCGGCGGGATCGGGCCCTGGAGGGGCTCCGCGAACACCGGGCGCGGGCCCGTCGTCCCGGACGCGCCGTCCGGTGGCGGACCCTCGAACCAGACGTTGTCCTGCCGTCCTGCGGCCGCCGGCGGTTCCGCGGGGTCGGCTGCGGGGGGCATGGCCGGCTCGGGGGTTCCGGGCGGTTCGGCGGCGGCGTGCCGTCCGGAGGGCAGTTGCAGCACCGAGCCGCCCTGGCCGACCTCGGACGGCGCGGCGTGCCGCCGGTCGCCGACGACCGCGCCGACGGGGACGAGCGCGTCCTCGGCGCGGCGGGTGGTGAGCGCGCGGGCCCCGGCGGCCGCCGGCCCCTCGCCGTCTCCGCGGACGACGAGGTCCTCCGGCAGCAACACGATCGCGGTCATCCCGCCGTAGGGGGAGGTCCGCAGCGTGACCTTGATCCCGTGCCGGCGCGCGAGCCGTCCGACGACGAACAGCCCGAGCTGCGCGCTGTCGGACAGGTCGAACTCCGCGGCGCTGGCGAGCCGCTCGTTGGCGGCTGCGAGGCTCGGCTCGTCCATGCTGAGACCGCGGTCCTCGACCTCCAGCGTGTAGCCGTGCGAGACGGCCTGCCCCTGCACCTGCACGTTGGTGTGCGGCGGCGAGAACGCGGTGGCGTTCTCGATCAGCTCGGCGAGCAGATGGATCACGTCGGCGACGGCCGGGCCGACGATCGCGGCGCGGCTCATCGGCGCCACGTTGACGCGGGTGTAGTCCTCGACCTCGGACGCGGCGGCGCGCGCCACGTCCACGATGGCGACGGGGCTGCGCCAGCCCCGGCCGGGCGGCTGCCCGGACAGGATGATCAGGCCTTCGGCGTGCCGGCGCATGCGGGTGGCGAGGTGGTCGACGCGGAACAGGTCCTCCAGGTCGTCGGGGACCTCGATCCGGCGCTCCATCGCGTCCAGCAGCTTGAGCTGGCGGTGCAGCAGCGTCTGGCTGCGTCGCGCGAGGTTGACGAACACGTCGCTGACGTTGCGGCGCAGCGTCGCCTCCTCGACCGCGCTCTGGATCGCGGTGCGCCGGGCGGCGTTGAACGCCTCGCCGACCTGGTCGATCTCGCGGGTGCCGAACGCCAGCGGCGGCGCCTCGGCGGCCACGTCGACCTCCTCGCCGCGGCGCAGCCGGCGGATCACCCCGGGCAGCCGCGCGTCGGCCAGGTCGATCGCCTCGCGGCGCAGCCGGGCCAGCTCGCGGATGACCGAGCGGGCGACCCAGACCGCGATGACGAGGGAGGCGGCCACCGCGACCAGCCCGAGCGCGCCCGCGAGGACGACCCGCAGGATGATGCCGTCCGAGATCGGCTTGGCGCGCTGCTCGGCGCTCGCGGACACCGCGAGCTCCAGGCCGCGCAGTCGGGTGAGGTTGGAGTCGGCGGTGGTCTTCCACAGCGTGCCGGGTGTGCCGGTGGCCCTGACCTGACGTGCGGACCCGACGAACCGGTCTTCCAGGGCGCGGAGCCGGCCGTACTCGGGCATCCCGACCACGCGCTCGTAGTAGGACTGGTCGGACGGGCGCAGCTCCGCCGCCGCGAACCCGTACAGCGAGCGCTGCGTCCCGACGAGCTTGACGAACTGGGCGTGCTCGATCGGGGTCATCCGGCCGGCGGCGAGCGCGCCGGCGATGAGCGCGTCCTCCTGCGCGAGCGTCTCGCGGGCCCGGGTCAGCGACGCCTGGTTGCGCGCGTCCTTGGCGACCTCGGAGTTGTCGAGGGTGGCGAGCGAGCCCTGGAGCGACCCGACGTCGGCCAGCAGCGCGCTGTAGTCGGCGAACGCGCGGGGACGGCCGGTGGCGCCGGAGTCGATGGCGCGGCGGCCGGCGGCCAGCGCGTCCAGCCCGCCGATGATCTTGTCGGCGAACCGGCGGGCCTGCGCGGGCGCCGCGTCCCGGGCGCCGGGGTCGCGGACGAGGGTGCGGAACAGCTCGGCCTGCCGGTCGGTGACGAGCCGCCCGGACTCCATCGAGGCGCGGTCGCCCTCGGCGTGGCCGCCGAGGTACACCATCGACAGCCGGCGCTCGTTCTGCAGCGCGCTGCCGAGCGCGCCGGACGGGTAGCCGTAGTGGTCCTGGACGGTCTCGACGTGCCGGAGGTTGAGCCCCTCCCCGAGCGCGATGCTCGCGGCGAACGCCCAGAGGACGCCGAGCGAGACCACCGAAACGGTGACCATCAGGACGACCTTGAAGCGGATGGATCTGAATCGTGCGGCCTTCCGGCCCGCCCTCCGGCGGCCGGGGTTTGAGTCCATGGGGCGGCCTCGATTTGGCACTTCGGCGGAACTTTCACTCGGCGGGTGGACGGGTGCGGGGGAACGCAGGAGAGCCTAGAACCGCACGCCGTCATGTGTCGACAGTTTCCAGATCATCACATTAAGTATGCATGGATGCCCGAAATGGCCCTACCATCCTTCTCCGTGATGGCTCGTACACGAAAGCGGAGCACGGTACCGGTGTCCGAAATTGGGAGAACACTAGAGCCGAAAAGGCATCCGAGCGTGCCCCGGGCAGTGCGCGGCACCCGCCCGAAACTCGCCTTCGCCGCGTGCGCGCTGGCGGCCGCGGGCACCGTGGTGGGCGGTTGCAGCGACGGATCCGACGACGAGGCCGTCCTGCCCGAAGTCCCGATGCAGCAGGACGTCGGCGCCGGGGAGGGCCGGCTCGACCTCGTCGTGTGGGCGGGCTACGCCGAGAACGGGTCGAACGACAAGAGGGTCGACTGGGTCACACCGTTCACCAGGGCCACCGGCTGCCGCGTCCAGGCGAAGGTCGCCGACACGTCCGACTCGATGGTCGCCCTGATGAAGACGGGCCGTTATGACGGCGTGTCCGCCTCCGGCGACGCGAGCCTGCGGCTGGTCTACGGCGGCACCGTCGCCCCGGTCAACACAGGCCTGCTCGGCGGATACGACGACATCGCCCCGTACCTGAAGAACCAGCCCTACAACTCCGTCAAGGGCCAGATGTACGGCGTCCCGCACGGCTACGGCGCGAACATGCTGATGTACCGCACCGACAAGCTCCAGCAGCGTCCCACATCCTGGGACGTCGTCTGGGAGAGAGACTCCCCCGCCGCCGGGCACGTCGTCGCCTACGACTCCCCGATCTACATCGCGGACGCGGCACTCTACCTCCGGGCGCACCGGCCCGACCTGAAGATCGACGACGTCTACGCCCTGGACGGCGAGCAGTTCGACGCCGCGGTCGACCTGCTCAAACGGCAGCGCCCCAACGTCAACCAGTACTGGGCGAACTATCTGGACGAACTCCAGTCGTTCAAGAGCGCCGACAACTACGCCGGGACGGCCTGGCAGGTGACCGCCAACCTGGCGATGACGGAGAAGGCGCCGGTCGCCACCACCATCCCGTCCGAGGGCGCCACCGGATGGTCCGACACGTGGATGATCTCGTCCCGGGCGAAGCACCCCAACTGCATGTACAAGTGGATGAGCTGGATCACCACCCCGCGGGTGCAGGCCCAGGTCGCGCAGTGGTTCGGTGAGGCCCCGGCCAACCCGAAGGCGTGCGCGTACACCGCGAAGGGCTTCTGCTCGACCTACCACGTCGGCGACCCGGCGTTCTACAAGCGCCTGGCGTTCTGGCGGACGCCGGTGAAGGACTGCGGCGACGACCGGGGCAGCGAATGCGTGGAGTACTCCCGCTGGGCCCAGGCATGGACGCAGATCAAGGGCTGACCCGCCGGGCCGCCCCGTCCGTGCACGGGCGTCCAGCTGATCTTGGCAGGTTTCTCCCTTGATTTCGCGGGCTCCATCAACTGGTCTAGACCACAAGGCAACCGGTTTTGGAGGCGGGATGAGGATCGGACGGCGGACCGTGGTGTCCGGCATCACGACCGCGGCACTCGGACTCGCGCTGGCGCCCGTGGCCGGCGCCCACGCGCAGGCACCGGCGGGAGCGCCGCCCGGCGCGCGGCGATGCGACGCCGGCGCCCACCTCGCCGCGATGACCGACGAGGAGAAGGTCGGCCAGATGGTCATGGCGGTGACGCATGACGGGCCGGACGGCATGCCCGACGAGGAGACGCGCCGCTCCCTCCAGGACCTGAAGATCGGCTCGGTCATCACGTCCGAGCCGCGGACGCCGGGCCTCGCCGCCCGCTACTCCAACCAGGTGCAGCGGTGGGCGCAGGACACGCGGCTGGGCCTCCCGCTGCTGATGTCGGGCGACTTCGAGTTCGGGACGACCCACAACGTCCGCGAGGGCACCACGCCGCTCCCCAACGCGATGGGCCTCGGCGCGGCGCGCGACCCCCGGTACGCGCGGGAGGCGGCCGCCATCACCGCGGCCGAGGCCCGCGCGATGGGCTTCCACTGGAACTACGCGCCGGACGCCGACGTCAACACCAACCCGGCGAACCCCATCATCGGCGTCCGCTCGTTCGGGGAGCGCACGGACCTCGTCCGGGAACTCGTCGAGACGCAGGTGCGCGCCTACCGCCGCGCCGGCCTCATCGCGACGCCCAAGCACTTCCCCGGCCATGGCGACACCAAGACCGACAGCCACCTCGGGCTGCCCAGCGTGGAGTACGACCGTGCGACCCTGGACCGCGTCCACCTGCCGCCGTTCCAGGCCGCCATCGCCGCCGGCGTCGACTCGATCATGACCGCGCACGTCGTCGTGAAGGCCGTCGACCCGGATCTGCCCGCCACCCTCTCCCCGAAGGTGCTGACCGGGGTCCTCCGGAACGAGATGGGCTTCACGGGCCTCATCGTCACCGACGCCATGGACATGGACGCGATCGCCAAGAACTGGGGCACCCGCGAGGCCACGGTGATGGCGGTGAACGCGGGCGCGGACGTCATCATGTCCACCGGCGAGTACTCCACGCACGTGGACGCGGTGGAGGCGCTGCTCGACGCCCTCCGCAACGGCAAGCTGTCCAGGACGCGGGTGGACGAATCGGTGCGCCGCGTCCTCGCGTTGAAGTGCAGGTACGACGTGTTCGGCCACCGGTACGTCGACCCTCGCGCGGCGGAGCGCGTCTCGGGGAACGCCACGTTCCAGCGCCGTGCCCTCGCCATGGGCGTCGCCGGCACCACCCTCGTCAAGAACGAGGGCGGCGTGCTGCCGTTCGACCCCGAGTCGGACGCGCGGACGCTCGTCGCGGGCGCAGCACAGGTCGAGCCGTTCGCGCAGGCCGTGGACGACGCGTCCGACGGCCCGGTGACACGTTGGCAGTCCGCGACCCCCGCACCGACCGACGCCGAGATCGCCGAGGCCGTCCACCGTGCCGCGGACGCCGACCGTATCCTCGTCGCCACCTACTCCTCCGGGGGGCTGCCCGCCGGACAGGCGAAGCTCGTCCGCGCCCTGCTGGCCACCGGAAAGCCCGTCGCCGCGATCGGCATCGGCCTTCCCTACGACATCGCCGCCTACCCGGACGTCAAGGGCTACATCGCTACGTATGGGACGACCGCCCGGATCCAGCGCGTCGATCTGACCATGCACAAGGCGGCCGCCGAGGTCGTCTTCGGCAGGCAGCCCGGCGGCCGCCTCCCCGTCACCATCGCCGGCCTCTACCCGTACGGACACGGCCTGTCCTACTGAACCGCCGCCTTCGCAGAGGAACGGCGCCCGCTTTCACGGGGGCCGTTCCCTGACGCACTGGGCGTACATGGGTCCGTTGGCCTGCGCCGAAAGGCTCTGCCCCGAAGTCGGATGCACAACCCCCCACGGCGGGATGTGCGGTGTCGGAGGCATCCGCGACCGTGAAGTTAGGCGAATCAGGGCAACCGTGCCGTACAGCACACCAAGGAGGACGCCATGGAACGCCAGGCTCGTATCCGAATCCGCAAACTCGCCACCGTCCGACGTGCAAGACCCGTGAACCTCGACCTGAGGACGCCGTCCGGCCGTGCCCTGCCGTACTGACCCCCGCCGCACCGGTCACGGCCAGCGGTAGTCGTTGCCCTCGGACGGGACATGGTGCGGCCGGTAGCACTTGCTCGTCACGTGCTCGTCACGACAGTCCAGGCACAGATACGTGCGGTGCCCGCGCAGGCCCCGCCCGCGCCCCGAGCACGGCGGGCACATGCACGGCGACCAGCCGACGATGACCCGGCCGGGCTCCAGCCGGTGGCCCTGCGGACACAGGAACGGCACGTGTTCGCGGGTACGCCCCGCCGGGTTCGCCTGCACGGCACGACACTCTACTCGAACATATTATCGATCACGAGACCTTCGGAGTGCCGCGCGAGCATCCTGGTGCCGCCACCGGACGTCAGTGGTCGCGGTGGGTCATGAGGTGGGCGAGCGTCCGCAGTTCCGCGGCCGCGGTCGGCTCGGGTTCGCCGGCGTCCAGTTCGGCCAGCCCCTCGGCCAGCAGGATGTCCGCCCGGGCGGACGCCCAGGTGCGGCCGCCCGCCGCGCCGATCAGTTCGGCGGCGCGTTCGGGCTCGTCACCGGTGAGCGGGGTGTCGCGCAGGTAGAGCGCGGCGAGTTCGTCGCCCGCGGGGGTTCCGGAGGTGAGGGCCGCGACCACCGGTAGCGACTTCTTGCGGTTGCGCAGGTCGCTGTGCACGGGCTTGCCGGTCACCTCGGGGTCGCCCCAGATGCCGAGCAGGTCGTCCACGAGCTGGAACGCCAATCCGACCCGCTCACCGAACGCCCGGTACCGGGCGGTCCGGGCGGGATCCGCGCCGCCGTGGACGGCGCCGAGCGCGCAGGCCCCGCCGAGCAGCGCGCCGGTCTTGCGACCCGCCATGACCAGGCACTCGTCGAGCGTGACGTCGGTGCGGCCCTCGAACGCGACGTCGGCGCACTGCCCCTCCACCAGGTCGAGGACGGCGCGGCTCAGCACGCGGACGCCGGCGGCGGGGGCGCACCCGCCGGCCAGCGCCTCGACGGCGCCGGCCAGCAGCGCGTCCCCGGCGAGGATCGCGGCGTTCCTTCCGAACACGGCCCAGGCGGTCGGCCGGTGCCGGCGGGTGAGGTCTCCGTCCATCACGTCGTCGTGCAGGAGCGAGAAGTTGTGCGCCAGCTCGACCGCGACGGCGGCGGGCAGGGCGGCATCCGCGGTCCCGCCGACGGCCTCGGCCGCCAGCAGCGTCAGCGCGGGCCGGACGGCCTTGCCGCCCGTCCCGGCGGACGGGCGGCCCCGCTCGTCCCGCCAGCCGAAGTGGAACGCGGCGATGCCGCGCATGGAGCCGGGCATGCCGTCGACGGAATGCCGCAACGCGGGATCGACCAGGCTGCGGCTCCAGGCGAGGATCTCCCGGCCGGAGCGGGCGGAGGTCTCCACGGGCATGTCGTCCCTCTCGTCAGCGGGTCGGCTCGACGTCGTCAGCGGGCGATCTCGACGTTCTCCATGACGCCGAGGGCATCGGGCACCAGCACGGCGGCGGAGTAGTAGGCGCTGACCTGGTAGGTCGCGATCGCCCGGTCGTCGATACCGGTGAAGCGCACCGACAGGCCGGGCTGGACCTCGTCGGGGATGCCGGTCCGGCGCAGGCCGATGACCCCCTGGTCGTCCTCGCCGGTGCGCATCGCCAGGATCGAGCTGGTCCCGGTCGGGCTGATCGGAATCTTGTCGCAGGGATAGATGGGCACGCCGCGCCAGGCCGGGACGCGCCGGCCGTCCAGCTCGACGCCGGAGAGGTACACGCCGCGCCGGGTGCACTCGCGGCCGAACGCGGCGATCGTCTTCGGGTGGGCGAGGAAGAGCCGTGTCTTGCGGCGCCGGGCGAGCAGCCCGTCCATGTCGTAGGGGGTGGGCGGGCCGCCGCGGGTCTGGATGCGGTGCCGCAGATCGCAGTTGTGCAGCAGGCCGAAGTCACGGTTGTTGATCAGCTCGTGCTCCTGCCGCTCCTTGACCTCTTCGGTGACGAGCCGGAGCTGCTGCTCCAGCTGGTTCATCGGATTGCTGTACAGGTCGGCGACGCGGGTGTGGACGCGCAGGAGCGTCTGTGTGACGGCCAGCTCGTACTCGCGGGGGGACGCCTCGTAGTCGACGAACGTGCTCGGCAGGACGGGTTCGCCGTCGTGACCGGCCGCCAGGTCGATCGCCGCCTCGCCGTGCCGGGTCTGCGGCGGGACGGGCGCGTCGCGGTACTCCTCCAGGTGCGCGCGCAGGGCGTCGTAGCGGCCGGTCAGTTCGCCGATCGCCTCCTGGGAGAGCGACAGGACCGTGCAGGGGGTGACGGCGCGGTAGGTGTACTCCCATTCGCCGGACGCGCCGAGCAGCGCCTGGTCACCGAGGAAGTGCCCGCCGTCGAGGACGTCGAGCTCGACGGCGTCGTCGAACTCCCCGCCGCCGGTCTGCGCCACCTTGCCGTGCGCGATCAGGAAGAGCTGGTCGACCGGCCAGCCCGCCTGCACGATCGCCTCGCCGGGCTCGTACTGGCGCTGGACGAACCGCCCGGCGAGCACGTCCAGGACGCCCGCGTCGTCGAGGCCGCGCAGGGCGGGCAGTTCGGCGAGCTCGGGCGGGACCACGCGCACGTCGGCGCCGTCGTTGACGAACGACACCCGCCCGTCGCCGACCTGGTAGGTCAGCCTGCGGTTGACCCGGTAGGTGCCCGCGTCGGCGCGGACCCAGGGCAGCAGCGTCAGCAGCCACCGCGGCGTGATACCCCGCATCTGCGGGACGGACTTGGTCGTCGTCGCGAGGTTGCGCGCCGCCTGCGTACTGAGGCTCAACTGCTGTTCGGTCATGGGCGGCTACCTCCGTGGATCGGTTGGCGGGGCGGTCCCAGGCGGGCGGCCGAGGTGCCCAGCCCGGTGGGGCCGAGCAGGAGCCGGGTGGTGGGTACGCGGGACGCGTCCGCGGGTGGGGCCGTGGTCCCGCCCGTGGGCATGGACGGCGGCGGGGTGCGGTAGCGGCCGGTCGTGGTGGACCAGCGCAGGTCGCCGGCCATCCACAGACGCAGTCCCTCGACGTACCGGGCCAGGGCGCCGCGCGCCGCGGCGTCCAGGTCGTGCTCGGCGGCCACGATCGGGAGTTCGGAGTCGACGATGCGGGCGAACTGCCGGACGCGCGAGTCGATCAGGTCGGCCACGATTGCGGCGGCCCGGCCCGTGCCGGAGCCGAGGAACCGCTGGACGGCGACGACGGCGTTGGTGAGCTCGCCTTCGTGCTCGACCTCCTTGCGGTAGGACAGCAGGTCGTTGCGGAGCCCGACGATGTCGCCGAACGTGTCGTGCAGGGACCGGATCGCCCCCGACTCCATGACCCCGGCGGGGACACCCGCTCCGAGCCCGTACCGCAGGAGGCCGGTCGACAGCGCGGTGCCGCTGGTCTTGCGGCGCATCTCGATGTGGTCGACGGGATCGGGGACGCGGTTCTGGACGCGGCCCGCCAGTTCCCACAGGGAGCTCTCCAGTAACTCCCAAAGCGCGTCGGCGAACTCGGCGCGGTCACCCGGCATGGCCTCACCGGTACGCGCCCAGAGATCGATCAGGCCGCGCTCAACGGCGTTGCCCGCGCCCGCCGCCGCGGACTCCGCGGGTTGTCCGGTCGTCAGCCCTCGCAGGCGGGTCAGGTACGCCTTGGCGCCCAGGAAGTCGTGCGGGCGCTTGAAGCGGTCGACGAAGAAGTCGTCGAAGTGGAAGATCCAGATGTTCCAGTCGTTGATCAGCTCCAGCTCGGGCCAGGACGCGTGGGGGTGGGTCAGGGCGGCGAACATCGGGTAGTCGGCGGCGGCGAACACGTCGGGCGTCCACGGGCCGGGGGCGTCGTCGCCCACCATGCCCATCTCCCGGGCCCACGTGGCGGCGTGCCTGCGCAGGGGCGCGAGGCGCGGGTTGAGCAGTGCCGGATCGGGCGACGTCGGCTCCGGGAGGTCGAACGGCTCGGCGGGGGCGGGGCCGGGCGGGCGGGTCAGCGATCGGAGCCGCACCGCCGACGCGCCGAGCCCGAGCAGCCCCGCCGGCGCCGGCAGCCCGGACGGGACGAGCCCGGAGCCGGTGACGGCCCCCTCGTTCATGTAGCGGCCGGACCGCAGGTGCCACTGGTGCCCGCCGGACTGCCAGTCCTGGAGGCCCCGGGCGTAGCGCAGCACGTCGAGCCGGGCGGCGGGGTCCAGGCTCCGTTCCTCGAACAGCAGCGGAAGCTCGGTGACCACGGTGTTCTCGAACTGCTGCATGCGCGAGGTCAGGAGGTCGTTGGTGATCTCGGCGGCCCGCTGCGGCTCGGTGGCCAGGAACCGCTCCATCACCAGGACGCCGTTGTTGATCTCGCCCTCGTGCTCGGTCTCGCGCTGGTAGGAGAAGATGTCGTTGCGCAGGTGGACGGCGTCGGCGAACGTGTCCTTCAGCACCCGCAGCGGACGAGAGCCCACCACGTCCGCCGGGACCTCGGCCCCGACCGCGACCTCCACCAGGTCGGCCGACCAGGGCGCGCCGCCGACCCTGCGCCGCATGTGGATGTAGTCGATCGGGTTGGGGACGCGTTCGTCGGTTATGTTGGCGAGTTCCCACAGCGACTCTTGCAGCAGGTTGTGGGTGCTTTCGGCGAACCGCTCGCGCCACTCCCGCGACATGAGCGGAACCGTTCGTGTCCAGAGGTCGGCGAGACCGCGTTCCACCGGGTTGGTGGCTTCGCTGAAGGGGGCGGCCCCCGCCTCCACGGGCATGAAGGCGGGGAGCCGCGCGAGGTACTCCGTGGCGCCGGCGAGATCGCGGGGCCGCTTGTACCTCTCCAGGAAATGGTCGTCGAAGTAGAACACCCACACGTACCAGTCGGTCACCAGGTCCAGGAGGGAGGCGGGGGCTTCCGGGTGCGTGTACGCGGTAAGCAGGGCGTAGTCGTGGGCGTCGTAGTCGTTCTCATCCCATACCTCGGGGCCGGTGTCGTCCGGGCCGAGAATGCCCACGTCATGGGACCACGCCCGCGAGTGCTCGCGGGCACGGTCGACATGCGGGTTCAGCCGCGCCGGGTGCGGCATATAGAACCCGGGGAGCTCGAACGGTTGCACTACACCGCTCCACCGTGCGCGATCTCGACGGACTCCAGCATCCCCAGCGCGTCGGGAACGAGCACGGCGGCCGAGTAGTAGGCGCTGACCAGGTAGGACAGGAGCGCCTTGTCGTCGATGCCCATAAAGCGGACCGACAGCCCGGGCTGGTACTCGTCGGGCAGCCCGATCTGGTGGAGGCCGATGACGCCCTGGGACGACTCGCCGGTGCGCATCAGCAGGATCGAGCTGGTCTTGGTCTGGCTGACGGGGATCTTGTTGCAGGGGAAGATCGGTACGCCGCGCCAGGCCGGGACCTTGTTGCCGCCGACGTCCACGCTCTCGGGGTAGATGCCGCGGGCGCTGCACTCGCGCCCGAACGCGGCGATGGCCTTCGGGTGGGCGAGGAAGAACGCGGGATCCTTCCAGACGAGGGTGAGCAGCTCGTCCATGTCGTCGGGGGTGGGCGGGCCGCTGCGGGTGTGGACGCGCTGCGACAGGTCGGTGTTGTGCAGGAGCCCGAAGTCGCGGTTGTTGATGAGCTCGTTCTCCTGGCGCTCGCGCAGCGCCTCGATGGTCAGCCGGAGCTGCTGCTCGACCTGGTCCATCGGCTCGTTGTAGAGGTCGGCGACGCGCGTGTGGACGCGCAGGACGGTCTGGGCGACGCTCAGCTCGTACTCGCGCGGGGAGCTCTCGTAGTCGACGAACGTTCCCGGTAGGACGGGCTCGCCGACGTGCCCGGACGCGAGCTCGATCGCAGCCTCGCCGTGCGGGTTCACGGCGCGCTCGGGGCTGTTGCGGAACTCTTCCAGGTGCGCCTGGAGCGAGCTGGACTGGCCGAGGGTCTCCTGGAAGTCGGCTTCGCTCATGCTGAGAATCGTGACCGCCGTCACGGCCTTGACCGTGTGCTCCCACTCGCCGGGCTCGTCGCCGCCCACGAGGGTGCGCTCGCCGAAGAAGTCGCCGTCGGCGAGCGTCCCGTGCACCGCCTCGGTGCCGAACTCGCCGGCGCCGACCTGGCTGAGCTTGCCGTGCACCACGAGGATGACCTGGTCAATGGGGCGGCCCTGCTCGACGATGACGTCACCGGGCTCGTACTCGTGCTGGGTGAAGCGGCCGGCGAGGGCGTCGAGCGCAAGGTCGTCGTCATAGCCGCGCAGTGGCGGCAGTTCGCCCAGTTCGCGGGGGATGACCCGGACGTCGGCACCGGTGGTCACGAACGTCACCCGGCCGTCACCGACCGTGTAGGTGAGCCGCCGGTTGACCCGGTAGGCACCACCGGACGCCTGGACCCAGGGCAGCAGTTTCAGGAGCCATCGGGAGGTGATGCCCTGCATCTGGGGCACGGACTTGGTCGTGGTCGCCAGGTTCCGTGCCGCCGTGGTACCGAGGCTCAACTGCTGTTCCGTCACGTCCACACCACCGATTCATCGCCGGTTCTTCTAGGAATGTGCCGCACGAAAGACGAGTAGGAGGCAAAGGAGAAAGCACCATTGTTCGACGATGCGCTTCCATTGCGGCCGATCGCCTTGCCATCGGTGAGGCTACACACGGTAATCGCTTGATCGCAACGGGCGATCACCCTCACCTCTTCTTTGCCATTGCGCCACACAAGTCCAACCTAAGCGCGATAGCGGACGGACGAGAAAACCCCGAATGGATTGTTCACCTCGCGCTGACAGCGGCCCCACCAGCAGCTTTCGGCTCGGACGGCTCAGGAGCGCGCTCCGGAACCCGCGGGCTCCGGAGCCTCCCTGGTTCCGATCTTGTCGATCGGCACCCGGGCCGTCTCCGGGATCATGACGATCGGGAAAACCGCCACGATCGCCACCAAGATCAGGTACTACGCCGGGATGTAGTTGGAGTCCGTCGTCTTTATCGGCGACCCCACCAGAACGGCCGCGGTGAGGAGCAGCGGTTTCCGGAGGCCGCGGCGATCAGCGCGAAACGAGCGGAGGCTGGCGCTGCCGGACTCCCCGGGCGGGTAGAACACCGTCCCGATGATCGAGGTCATGACCCCGGCGCTGAACACGCCGAAGTCGAACCACTCGATGCAGTTGCCCATCGCTGACGCGATGACGGCCGGACGGCCCTGTGCGCCGCCGGCAGGTCCGCCTCGTCCTTCTCGAGGTCGATGCCCGCCTGGCCCGATTCCCGATCCGCACCGGAATCAGCGTTCATCCGCCACCTCCGGGTTCCGGTTTGCCCGAAGATCAGCGAAGGTAACGTCAGGGTAGCCCGGCGGTCACTGGCGGCTACGCCCTGCGGCGGGTCTTCGCGGTGTCCTCGTCCTCCTCGCCGGCCTCGTACTCCGCCCCGGCGACCTCCGCCCCCGCGACGGCGCCGTCCAGGAGCTCGTCGGTCAGTTCGGGCAGGTGGGCGGTGCGCTGCGGGTCGCCGTCCGGGAGGTCCTCGTCCTCGGGGATGGCGACGAGCGCCTGCGTCTCCTGCGCCTCCCGCGTGATCACCCCGCTGGCGAGGACGGTGTTGCGGTGCCGCAGCGCGCCGTTCTCGCGGAGCAGATCGTCCACGTCGGCGCGGACGCGGGCCACGCGCCGGCTCATCCGGACGTGCACGAGGAACCCGCCGGCGGCGAGCCCGAGGATGAACCCGGCGACCGGCAGCCCGACGATCGGCGGCGCGAGCGTGGCCACCAGGGCCACGGCGACCAGCGCGACGACCACCGCGAGCGCGACGAAGTGCTTCTCCATCCAGTCCAGGACGGCGTTGACGCGCTTGGGGATCCTCACTCGCCTTCTCCTCCGCTTTCCCTCATGACGGAACGGGCCGATCTGCCGACAACGATCACACCGGGGCCCGGTGTTCCGGACGGCGCCATGTTCTGGAGTGCCGTGCTCTGGACGGCACTGTTGTCCGGGAACGGCGCTGCTTTCGTCGGACGCCACGCCGCCCACCCGGGCCTGGGCCGCCGGGGACCTCGCGCATCGCCCGGCGGGGCGCGCCGCACGCGCGCCACCCTTCCTCCCGCAGAGACTCACCGGCGGGAGACCGCTCGAAACCTTAACAGGATGTGACCGGCGACCCGAAGCGCCCACCGGTCGTACCCCGGGACGGGGCCCCGGGAAGGCGCCGGCACCGGTCCGGGATGCGAGCACCGGCCGCCGCCGAATATCGTCCATGGATATGAGCGAACACTTTGACGTCGTGGTCCTGGGCGCGGGCCCGGGTGGATATGTCGCCGCGATCCGGGCGGCGCAACTCGGGCTGAAGACGGCGATCATCGAGGAGAGGTACTGGGGCGGGGTGTGCCTCAACGTCGGCTGCATCCCCTCGAAGGCGCTGCTGCGCAACGCCGAGCTGGCGCACATCTTCACCCAGGAGCAGAAGACGTACGGGATCACGGTCGAGGGGCAGGTGACCTTCGACTACGGCGCGGCGTACCAGCGCAGCCGCCAGGTCTCGGACAAGCTCGTCAAGGGCGTCCAGTTCCTGATGAAGAAGAACAAGATCACGTCCTTCGACGGGCGCGGGACGTTCACCGATCCGAACACCCTCCAGGTCGCCCGGCCGGACGGTTCCGGTGAGACGGTGACGTTCGACAACTGCATCATCGCCGCCGGTGCGCACACCAAGCTGCTGCCCGGCACGTCCCTGTCCGAGCGGGTCGTCACCTACGAGGAGCAGATCCTCAGCTCGGAGCTGCCGGAGAGCATCGTCATCGCGGGCGCGGGCGCCATCGGCGTGGAGTTCGCGTACGTCCTGCACAACTACGGCGTGAAGGTCACGATCGTCGAGTTCCTCGACCGGATGGTCCCGAACGAGGACGCGGACGTCTCCAAGGAGCTGGCCAAGCGCTACCGCAAGCTCGGCGTGGACGTCCTGACCTCCACCCGCGTGGACGCGATCGACGACTCGGGCGAGAAGGTCAAGGTCACCGTCACCGGCAAGGACGGCGCCCAGCAGGTCATCGAGGCCGACAAGGTGCTCCAGGCGATCGGCTTCGCGCCGAACGTGGACGGCTATGGCCTGGAGAAGACCGGCGTCGCGCTGACCGACCGCGGGGCGATCGACGTGGACGGCCGCTGCCGTACGTCCGTCCCGCACATCTACGCCATCGGCGACGTCACCGCCAAGCTGATGCTCGCGCACGCCGCCGAGGCCATGGGCATCGTCGCCGCCGAGACCATCGCCGACGCCGAGACGATGGAGCTCGACTACGTGATGATCCCCCGCGCCACGTACTGCCAGCCGCAGGTCGCGAGCTTCGGCTGGACGGAGGCGCAGGCCAAGGAGCAGGGCTTCGACGTCAAGACCGCCAAGTTCCCCTACAGCGCCAACGGCAAGGCGCTCGGCATGGGCGAGGGCGACGGCTTCGTCAAGGTGATCAGCGACGCCAAGTACGGCGAGATCCTCGGCGCCCACCTGATCGGCCCGGAGGTCACCGAGCTGCTCCCCCAGCTCACCCTGGCGCAGCAGTGGGACCTCACCGTCCACGAGGTGGCCCGCAACATCCATGCCCACCCCACCCTGGGCGAGGCCGTCAAGGAGGCCGTCCACGGCCTCGCCGGCCACATGATCAACCTCTGACCCCGGCGGCGTGTCCGCCCCGGCGGACACGCCTCCCCCGCGGGTGACCGTGGGCAGGCGAACCGTGGGGGCACGATCGGATGACCGACCGGCCCGTTTCGGCGGCGGACGGTGCGGACCGGAACCGCGCCTCCACCAGGACGGCCGCCCCGCCCCGTCGGCCGGTCATGCCAGGCCATCGTGTGGACGTCAACAGAGGACGGTCGCGACGGGTGAGTACGCCAGGAGATCGACCGCGCCGGCGGCGGACTCCCGGTAACTGTAGAAGAAGAGCCCGAGGCGAATGTTCGGCCCGCAGGGAGAGTCCGCCTCGACCTCGATGGCCTGCGTCATGGTACGCGTCGCGCCGGGAGGGATCGGGGTTGTGTAGTGGTTGCAGTCACTGATCTCGCCGGTACAGTTCCCCAATTTGTACTTCGTGCGGTCTGTCAGGGTCTCGTAGGTCTGGTTCACCGTCAGGTAGGTGAACATGACATCGACGTTCTCCGGATTTGTGAAGGTCACCTTCAAGTTCACCGTACTACCCGGACGCGGCTCCATCGTGTCGAAGCTGGACGTGATCACTGAATCGGCCATCGCCGGCCCTGTGGGAACCACGGCCAAGGCCGTCGCGAAGGGCGCGAGCAACACGAACAGAATCCGCCTGGCCTGCATGATCTCTTCCTTTGTGCGGGCACGCCGAATAGCGTGCACAAATGGGTAATGACACTAGGCGCGGAAAGATCGCCTTTCAGTCCGCGCGAGCGGCTGGTAAGGGGAGCAGAGCACAACGTTTCACATGGTCGTCACCACTGTCGGGAGCATGGCTTGGAGCTACGGTACCCATGCCCGGGTCAGCTGACTCCTCCCTAAACAGTCCAATTTTTACACTCGCAGATAATGGCGGCGCGAACCGTTTCTGCACCGATTTGCTTACCCTCGATTCACAGGTGATCACAGGGCGGAGCAACCAGCCGAGAACCGGCTGACCAGTCTCAGCAATAAAGGACGCGAGGCAATACGGCCGGTGTTCGAGAGGCTCAGGTGACGGAGGGGAGGGCGCGCGAGAACCGCCACCCCACCAGGTCAGGTTGACGACCCCGGGGCTTCCGCCAGACACCTCAAGGTCACCGGGACGGAAGGTCTCGGGTCCACGTGGGCACGGGATCTGCGCGCCTCCGACGTCGCTCATCGCGGGGCCACGTTCGCGACCCGGCAACGGCGACCCCGCGTGCAACGAAACGTCGTGAAGTGGCGGGAATACGCAACGAAATGCTAGGCCAGTGCAAGATTGAAGCATTGGATCGCGGGGGTCCTGTTCCTAGGCTTGCGAATGGTTCCTCTCCTCTTCGGACACCCCTGGAGACACATATGTCCGTCATGCCGGCAGTCGAGCCGAGCACCGTCCCCGCACGGACCGCGCTGCGGCGGCACTACCTGATGTGCCGTCCCGAGCACTTCGCCGTCACCTACGCGATCAACCCGTGGATGGACCCGGCGGCCGGGGCCGACGCGGGTCGGGCCGCGGAGCAGTGGGAAGCGCTACGGGCCGCGTACGCCGCGCTGGGGCATGAGGTGAGCCTGATCGATCCGATCGCGGGGCTACCCGACATGGTGTTCGCGGCGAACGGCGCTCTGGTCGTCGGCGGACGTGTCTATGGGGCGCGGTTCACGCATCCGCAGCGGCAGGCCGAAGGGCCCGCCTACACGGGATGGCTGAGGGACAACGGGTTCGCCGAGGTGCTGGAGGCGGAGCACACCAACGAGGGTGAGGGCGACTTCCTCACGATGGACCACGTGATCCTCGCGGGGACGGGCTTCCGGACGGACATCGCGGCCCATCAGGAGGCGCAGGAGTTCCTCGGGCGGCCCGTGGTGACGCTGCGGCTGGTCGACCCGCGCTTCTACCACCTGGACACGGCGCTGTTCCCCCTCGGTGGCCAGAACGTGGCGTACTACCCCGGCGCGTTCTCACCGGGGAGCCGCGCGGTGCTGGAGCGGCTCTTCCCGGACGCGGTCCTCGCCGGAGAGCGGGACGCGGCGGTGCTCGGGCTCAACGCGGTGTGCGACGGGCGCAACGTCGTGCTCAACGCCGAGGCGGTGGAACTGATCGGCACGCTGCGCGGGCACGGGTACGAGCCGGTTCCGGTCGATCTGTCGGAGCTGCGCAAGGCCGGCGGCGGGCCGAAGTGCTGCACGCTGGAGCTGCGTCCGTAGTCAGCCGGCGGCCGGGTCCGCCGCGGACCGGCGGCGGACCAGGCGACGGGTGCGCAGGAACAGACCAGCACTTGCAAGACGGTGGAGGACGCCAGCATCCCTGGGGAGGCGTCGCACCGGTGCACCGCGTCGAGTCCGGCGACGCGACGCCGGGGAGTTCTGGGCGGTTTGCACAGGTAACTAACTCATGTCACTTACGGCGGGGCCCAGCACGCAGGTGCAACCGCTCGCCCTGCGGCCCGAACAGGCTGAGCAACTCGACCGGCCCGCCCGCGCCGCTGAACCAGTGCGGTAGCCGGGTGTCGAACTCGGCGGCCTCGCCGGGCTCCAGCACCATGTCGCGCCCGGCGAGGATCAGCCGGAGCCGCCCGTTCAGGACGTACAGCCAGTCATAGCCCTCGTGGGTCCGCGGGTCGCTCTCGGTCCGCTCCGGGACGATCATCTTGAACGCCTGAACGCCGCCGGGGCGCCGGGTCAGCGGCAGCACGATCATGTCGTTGCGCCGCTGCGGCCGCGGCCGGATCCGCGGGTCGCCCACCGCCGGGGCGCCGACCAATTCGTCCAGTTCCACCTGATGTGCCTGCGCGAGCGGGAGCAGCAGTTCCAGACTCGGCCGCCGCTTGCCCGACTCCAGCCGGGACAGGGTGCTGACCGAGATCCCGGTCGCCTCGGCGAGCGCGACCAACGTCACATTCCGCTCCTGCCGCAGCCGCCGGAGCCTCGGCCCGACACCGGCGAGCACGTCCTCCATCGTGTCCATGTGCATATTGCAGGAACGGCAAAGCCATTTGTCAAATCTGGAAGTCCCGGAGGCGACGGCGTCCTAGGGTGGCCGGCATGGGGATCACTGAGCGGGAGTGGCGGGACGGGCGGGCCGTGCTGAATGCCGGACGTGATCGGCTCGGACGGATCGCGACCGATCTGTACCCGGGCGTGCCGCGCGTCGCGGACACGCCGCTGCTGTGCCGGGAGGGCTGGGTCCCGGCAGCACCGCTCCCCCTGGAGGACGTCCAGCTGGAGTGGGACGCCGCCCCCGTTCCGTCCGCCGTCGCCGACCCGCCCGACGGGCTCCCCGGCGATCACCGGACGTACGCCGGCGCCATGGCGGCCCTCGCCCCGCCCGCGGTCTTCGAGGACCGGCCGAGCTACCGTCTGCTCGACGCGGCGCCGCCCGTCCTGCGGTTCGGGCCGGCCCGCTACTTCGACGGCGTCAACGTCGGCGAGTCCGTGGCCCACGAACTGGCCGCCGGCACGGGCGGCCTGCCGCTGCGCGAGCGGATCGGCGATCCCTGCGACCTCGGCCGGCGGACGGCGCTGACCGCGATCACCACGGTGACCGTCACGGCGTCCGGGTCCTACGTCCTGCACTGGCGCGACCCGGCGAAGGTCGCGCACGCGGGCGGCCTTCACCAGGTCATGCCCGTCGGGGTGTTCCAGCCGCTGAACGGCGGCCGCCGCGATCTCGACCTGTGGCGGTGCATGGTGCGCGAGTACGCCGAGGAGTTCCTCGGGACGGGCGAGGACTACGGCCCGGACTTCGTCCAGGACGAGTGGCCGTTCCACCGGGACCTGACCGCCGCCCGGACCGCCGGGACCGTCCGCGCCTTCTTCCTCGGGCTCGGCGTCGATCCGCTGACGCTCGCGCTCGACCTGCTCACCGTCGTGGTGTGCGACGACGCGGCGTTCGAGACGTTCTTCGGCGGCCTCGTCGCCGTCAACGACGAGGGGACGGTGTCCCGGGCGCCGTTCGATGGAACCGTGCCCGAGCCCATGCAGCCCGCCGGCGCCGCGGCGCTCCGGCTGGCCTGGCGGCACCGGGCGGCGCTGGGGATCACTCCCGGGTGAGGGACCTCAGCTCGTCCAGGGCGTCCAGGAGATGGTCGACGATCTCCGCTGGGTCGGGGACGAGGTCGCGGCAGGTGACGATGCCGACGTCCATCGTGCCGTCGTAGGAGAACACGGTGATGTTGAGGCCGCCGCTGAGATCGGTGACGAGCGAGAGCGGGTAGTAGGCGAGCACCCGGGCGCCGCACAGGTACAGCGGGAACTGCGGGCCCGGCACGTTCGAGACGACCAGGTTGAGCGGCCGCAGCGCCAGGGACGGGGCCGCGTGCAGCGCGAGCCGGGTGGCCGGCCCGGCGAGAGGCGCGGGGACGAGCCCGCTGAGCTCCCGCACCCAGGCTCCCGAGGACGTCGCGAACCGGCGCTTGACCAGGTCCATGTCGCGGCGCACCGTCGCGTAGCGGTCCGCCGGGTCGGGCACGTGGGTGGCCAGCGGCGCGGTCATGATCGACACCTGGTTCCCCTCGCCGGAGGTCACACCCCGGCGCAGCGACACCGGCACGCCGGCGACGAGCGGGCCGTCCGGCAGGTCGCCGCGCTTGTCCAGCCATTGGCGCAGCGCCGTCGCGCACAGCGCCATGACCACGTCGTTGACGCTGCCGCCGAGGGCCCGCCGGATCTCCTTGATCTGCGCCAGCGGCAACCTGCCGCAGGCGACCGCGCGGTGCGGCCCGATCGGCCGGTTGAACGGGGTGGGCGGCGCGCTCAGCCGAGGCCCGCGCGGGACGTCCTCGCGTCCCAGCGCACCTTGCACGACCGACGACACCAACCCCACGCCCGGGAGGGACGAGACACCCGGGATCTCGTCCATGTGCGGGGCAGTACGCGCCATAGACAGGGCCGTCCGGACGGGATGCGTCACCGCCTTCAGCAGTCCCGCACCGACCATGTTGGCCGTCCCGGGGGCGCGCGCAGGCGTGGCCTCGTCGGCGGGCAGATCACGCGGTTCGGGTGACAGATCCAGCAGCGCGGCGAGCGTCTCGGCGGCCATCACTCCGTCGACGGCGGCGTGGTGCACCTTGACGTAGATCGCCGTCCGCCCGCCCTCCAGCCCCTGGATCACGGCCATCTCCCACAGCGGACGCGACCGGTCGAGCGGCTGCTCGTGCAGCAGCGCCACCATGTCGGCGAGCTGGGACTCGTCCCCCGGCGGCGGCAGCTCGACCTCGTAGACGTGACGCGCCGGGTCGAAGTCCGGGTCGTCTTCCCAGTAGGGATGGTCCAGGCCCAGCGGCACCTGGACGAGCCGCTGCCGCAGTGGACGCGGCGCCAGGTGGGCGCGGGCTCCGATCAGCTCGGCCACCTGCCCCGCGGTGAGCCGCCCACCGGGGCAGCAGGCCGCGTCGAGGACGCCGAGCCCCGCGATGTGCGCGAGCGTGGTGCCGGTCTCGGCGTTGAGGAAGGCGGCGTCCACGGTGGTCAGCTGACTCATTCTCATCCCGTCTGGTCGATTTGCTGCTCTCCTACCTTTCTACGTGTTATGCGGTGATGCCCCGGAGGGTCAACGATCGCGGCCAGAAGTAACGTCGACTTAACGAGGCGTTTCACCCGGTTAATCCGCTAATTTCGGATGACCTTGAAAATTTCTGCCACTCTTCCGGCCTCTAGTGGTCAGATAACTTCACAATCGTGATCAAGGAACGCTCACAAGATCATCTCGTTAGGGTGGTGGGCCATGACCGCACGACCACTCACGGAGATCGTCGAGGCGGGCTGGGCGACGGCGCTGGGCCCCGTCGCCGGGACGATCGCCGCCGCGGGCGACTGGCTGCGCGCCGAAGTCGCCGCCGGACGCCGCTACCTCCCCGCCGGAAACCTCGTCCTACGGGCCTTCACCCAGCCGTTCGACGAGGTGCGCGTGCTGATCGTCGGGCAGGACCCCTACCCGACGCCCGGCCACCCGGTCGGCCTCAGCTTCTCGGTCGCCCCGGACGTCCGCCCGCTCCCGGCCAGCCTGATCAACATTTTCCGCGAGTACTGCGACGACCTCGGCCACCCGCTGCCCTCCAACGGCGACCTCACCCCCTGGGCCGAGCAGGGCGTCCTGCTCCTCAACCGCGCCCTCACCGTCATGCCGGGCAAACCGAACTCCCACCGCGACAAGGGCTGGGAAGAGGTCACCGAACAGGCCATCCGTGCCCTCGCCGCCCGCGGCCGCCCCCTCGTCGCCATCCTCTGGGGCCGCAACGCCCGCAACCTCAGACCGATGCTCGGCGACGTCCCCTGCATCGAGTCCCCGCACCCGAGCCCCTACTCGGCCGACAGCGGCTTCTTCGGCTCCCGCCCCTTCACCCGCGCCAACCAACTCCTAGAACAACAAGGCGCCCACCCAGTCGACTGGAAGCTGCCGTAGCAGTCCAACCACTGCAAGCTTGAAGCTCAGCAGACGCTTGGACCCGCCCCGGCAGATTGAACCCAGCCACCGGCCTGAACCGGACCCCGGCAGGGTCGAACCCCAGCCGGCGACTACGGGACAGGCACGCGGAGCGGGTATGCCCGGCGCGCCGCGCCCCCGTAGCGAGCGCCAGCGAAGCGAGGAGGTGGCGAGCCGCGCAGCCGGGGGTCTGGGGGGGGCGCCCCCAGGCAAAAACAGAGCTCAGTCGCTGGGCAGGCGGCGGAGGAGGGCTGCGAACTCGTCGGAGCCTTCGAGGGGTGTGGTGGCGGGGAGGGGGGTGAGGCGGCGCTCGCCGTGGCTCCAGTAGACGCCGGGGGCGCAGGGGTCGTCGGCGGCCTCGTGCATTTCCCGGACGACGTCGGCGAAGACCGGGAGGACGTCGCGGACGGCGGTCGAGGTGATGGGGTAGAGCAGGAGCGTGCTGTGGCATGGGACGCCGACCAGCGCGCCATGCCGGTTCGGGCCCGGCAGGAACTGGTCGACCTCGCTGAGCAGCGCCGAGACGTACCGGCTGCCCGGCTTGGTCACCACGCGGACGTTGCGTCCCGGCAGCAGTGGTTGGTCGCGGACGGCGACGTCGGCCAGTTCGCGGTCGTGGGTGTTGGTCATCACGTAGCCGAGCTTGCGGAGGCCGAGCAGCCCGGCGCGGGCCTTGGTGAGCGGGCCGCCGTAGCGGGGGTGCTCGATCATCACCATCGCGTCGAAGTGGTCGCCCGCGGGCACCACCACCAGGCCCTCCCGGTCGCGGGGGGCGAGCTTCGGGACGATCCGCAGCCGCAGGAGTTCGCGGACGTCGCCGAACAGTTCCATCTCGCCGACGGCGAGGAACGCGCGGTCGCCGACCTCGCGGACCCACTCGTCCACGACCTTCGGCCAGGCCGAGCGCGGCTCGCGGGCGCAGCGTTCGAGGACCGTCCAGCTGGAGGCGCGCGCCTCCGATCTCCCGACGGGCAGCACCACCTCCGAGGTTCCAGAGTCGAACCAGGCGCTGGGCGCGAGGTCCGGGAGCACGTCACGGATGAGCGCGTGCACGTCCGCCGCGGCGTCCAACGGTTCCATGCTCATCCCCTTTCACCGATCACGTCACCCCCCAACCTTCTCAGAGTTCCGGCCGGTTGTGTGATCCATCGCGATCCTGCACCCTGCTCGCTGATCAGGGGCGGCTCAAGTACGGTGCTTCCATGTCCGAAATCGTGTACCCGCCGGTGATCAAGACGGCTCTCGGAGTGTTCAAGGCCCTGAACATCAGGGTTCGTCTGGAGGGGACCGACCAGATCCCCCGGACCGGCGGCGCGGTGCTGGTCAGCAATCACGTCAGCTACCTGGACTTCATCTTCGCGGGCCTCGCCGCGCACCCGGCCGGGCGGCTGGTGCGGTTCATGGCCAAGAAGGAGATCTTCGACAACCGGGTCGGCGGACCGCTGATGCGCGGGATGCATCACATCCCGGTGGACCGGGACGCGGGCGCCTCGTCCTACGCGGCGGCGCTGAAGGCGCTCAAGAGCGGGGAAATCGTCGGTGTGTTCGCCGAGGCGACGATCAGCCGCTCGTTCACGGTGAAGGAGATCAAGAGCGGCGCGGTGCGGATGGCGGTGGCGGGCAAGGTGCCGCTGATCCCGGTCGCGATCTGGGGCCCGCAGCGGTTGTGGACGAAGGGTCGCAAGCGTCGGCTCCTCCAGCGCAACGTGCCGGTGGCGGTGCTCGTCGGCGAGCCGCTGTACCCCAAGCGCGGCGACGACTACGACCAGGTCACCGCGGACCTGCGGGCCGCGATGTCGGAGCTGCTGGAGAAGGCGCAGCGCGAGTACCCCGACGTCCCGCGTGCGAACGAGACCTGGTGGCAGCCCGCCTACCTGGGCGGATCTGCCCCGACGCCGGGCGAGGCCGAGAAGATGGACCTGGCGGAGGCCGAGGCCCGCAAGACGGCGCGGGAGTCCGGGGCGACCGGTTCCTGACCGGCTAAATCGGTGGACGCCGTCCGCCGACGAGCCTGATCATCGGTGTCATGACCATGCCGCAGGACGTCCTGCACCTCATCGAGCCTCGGGAGAGCGTGACCGATATCGAGGCGGGCTCGCCCGTGCCCGTGGTCTTCAACCTCAGCGACAACAATTCGCCCGCCGACGTGATGGACGTGCTGTCGCTGCGTCCCTTCGCGTCCGGCGAGCAGCCGTGGTCGCGGTCCACCCGGCTCGACCACGTCCGCGCGGACGCGCCGCTCCGCCCGGACGGGGCGCGGCTGGTGCGGGTCGCGCATGAGAAGGGCAAGGAGTCGGTGCTGGCCGAGGGCGACGGCTGGACGCTGCTGACGAACCGGTGGAAGAACGGCGCCGCCTACCTCGCGGTGTCCGCGGTGTCCGATGAGCTGGCCGAGAGCGTGCTGGAGGAGTCGGTCAAGGACGCGACGGAGCCGCCGAAGACCGATGAGACCAACGTCGAGATGGGCTTCTGGCACATGGGCTCGCACGGGCCGGTCCGTACCGAGCGCGCCATCTCCGCCGACTCGTGGGCCGACATCCGCCGCAACTACACCGCGCCGGTCGCGGACGCGCTGGACGAGGTGATGAACCTCACCCGCGAGGAGGTGTCGGGGCGGCTCCTGCTGCTGCACGGTCCGCCCGGTACCGGCAAGACCACCGCGTTGCGCGCTCTCGCCCGGGCGTGGAACGGCTGGTGCCAGGCCGACTGCGTGCTGGACCCCGAGGCGCTGTTCGGCACGCCCAGCTATCTGATGGAGGTCGCGGTCGGTGACGACGAAGACGAGAACCGCCGCTGGCGGCTGCTCATCCTGGAGGACTGCGACGAGCTGATCCGCGGCGAGGCCAAGCAGTCGACGGGCCAGGGCCTGTCGCGGCTGCTCAACCTCACCGACGGGATGCTCGGGCAGGGCCGGGACGTGCTGGTGGCCATCACCACCAACGAGGACCTCGCGATGCTGCACCCGGCCGTCGTGCGTCCCGGGCGGTGCCTCGCGCAGATCGAGGTCGGCCCACTCACCAGGGACGAGGCGACGGCGTGGCTGGCCGAGCCGGACGCGTCGGCGGACGGCGGCCCCGCGGACGAGATCGGCCCGGACGGGGCGACCCTGGCGGAGCTGGCCGCGCTCCGCAAGGGCGAGAAGCGCCCCGAGGGCAACGGAACCCCGACCACCGCCACCGGCTTCTATCTGTAAGGGTGACAGTTGTAAGAGGGACAGGGTCTGTTTCAGGTCGCCCCAGCCGCAGCGTGAGCGCGCAACCTGACCGGTGAGGCGACGCCGGAGGCGAGCCTCACCGGGAAGATCGCGAAGCGATGTCGCGCTCGCCCAGGCACGATCAAGGGCGAGCCGCCAGGCGAGCCGTTGGGCCGGGACTCGTCAACACTGCGAGGGCCTGCTCGATGTCGGCCCACAGGTCGTCCGGGTGCTCCAGGCCCACCGAGAGCCGGACCGTGCCCTCGCCGACGCCGGCGGCGGCGAGGGACGCGGCGTCCAGCTGCCGGTGGGACGTGCTGGCCGGGTGCATGAGGAGCGTGGCGGCGGCGCCGAGCGACGGGCCGAGCGTGACGAGCTGGACCGCCTCGCTGAACACGCGCCCGGCCTCCCGTCCGCCGGCGGGATCGAACGCCAGGACTCCGCCGCTTCCGTCCGGCAGCAGGTGGCGCGCCAACTCGTGCTGCGGATGGTCGGGCAGCCCGGGGTAGTGGACGCGCGCCACGGCCGGGTGCGCGGCGAGGCGGCGGGCGAGGTCCAGGGCGCTCGCGCTCTGCCGGGCGACGCGCATCGGCAGGGTGGCGAGCCCGCGGATGGCGAGCCACGCGGCGAACGGGTCGGCGGTGGCACCGAGCTCGGTCGCGTGCTCCCACACGCGCTGGTGGACGGCCGGGTCCGCGAACACCGTGGCGCCGCCGATGATGTCGCCGTGCCCGCCGATGAACTTGGTCGCCGAGTGCACGACGATGTCGGCGCCGTGCTCGATGGGCGTGCACAGCAGTGGCGCGAAGGTGTTGTCGACGACGGTCAGCACGTCCGTCCCACGGACGGCCTCGGTGAACGCCGGGATGTCCGTCACATGCGTGACCGGGTTGGAGATGGTCTCCAGGTAGAGCAGCCGGGTGTTCGGGCGCAGCGCCTCGCGCACCTCGGCGGGGTCGTCGCCGGGGATGTGGGTCAGCTCGACACCCCACCGGTCGGCGAGGTCGTGCAGCAGCGCGTACGTCCCGCCGTACAGGGAGCTCTGCGCGATGATGTGGTCGCCGGAGCGCAGCAGCGCCATCAGCACGGCGTTGACCGCCCCCATGCCGGACGCGGTCGCGTGGGCGCCGGCGCCGCCCTCCATCTCCGCGAGGGCCCGCTCGAAGGAACGGACGGTCGGGTTGCCCATGCGGGCGTACATGAACGCCCCGTCCGGTGCTCCGAAGGCGTTCGCGAGGGCGTCGGCGCTGTCGAACCCGAACAGGTGCCCCTGGTAGATCGGCACTCCGAGCGGGCGGCTCGCGACGGGCGTGATCACCGGCGGGTGGACGGCCCTGGTCTGCGGGTGGACGTCGCGGTCGTGCGGCTGCTGTCGGGTCATGCTTCCAGCCTGCGGCGCGATCCCCCGGGCGGGCATATCCAATCGCGACCAGTGGCCCGGACCACGCCCCCCGCCTGAGTGCTTCGCACCGCGGCCGGACCACCGGCCCGGCCGGGGGTCGCCGATGCTCATTCGTCCGGTACGGTCCCCCTCGCCGGCTCACCCACCCCGCGAGGGCGAGCCGGCGATCAGGTCCGTTCCGGGCGTTGCGCGTCGGCGTCCCACGGCCGGAGTCCTGAGCATCGCCCGTGGGAACCGTGTTCCACCATCCGGGGGATCACTGGCATCCGGACGGATTTTCCGGACCCGCACCCGTAGGTGCTACGGGGTCGCGTGAGCGAACAGACGTCGGTATACGCACCGTAGCTGGTGGAGATCACTGACAGGTTCCCCGAAAGCGAGACGCAGATCGAACGATCCGGGCGCGTCCGAAAGCGGGGTGGAACACCGTAGCCACATTCCGTATCGGTCGAGGGCCAGCGGCCGGACGGTGGGTTCCGGTGTGTCCTCCGTCACAGCGGCTTCGGGGAGCAGATGCGTCAGTTCGTCCCGGTGACATGAGTCGAGATGGGTGAGTATGCCCGCCTCGACGGCGACGAACGGGTCCGGTGCGGCGGCGGCGTACTCCTCCGGCTCGACGGTGGCGCCGCCCCACGCGTCCTGGACCTCCACCTGGGCGACTTCGAGGGCGAGCACCGTCCACTCGCGGTCGTCCTGGCAGCCGGCGGCGAGGTCGAGCAGTTCGGGACGCGGGTGCGGCCGGGAGAGCCGGAGCGCGGCGGCGCGCAGTTCCCCCGCGGGAACCTCGGTGAGCCAGCCGTGCAGCCAGGCCCGTCCCCGGACCCGGTCGGGCAGCGCGACGGGGGAGACATCGGAGAGGCGCAGCGTCGCGGGCAGGTCCGGTTCCCCCGCCAGCGCGGCGACGATCGGCGAGTCCGCCCGGACGAGCAGCAGCGGCCGGCCGTCGCGGTCGGTCGTGTGCGCCGGGACGGGCGCGCACGGGACTCCCGGCGCGACCAGCACGCCGTCCGCGATGCCGTAGGCGAGCGTGCGGGCCCGCTCGGCCGCGCCGGGCCCACCCACCTGCTCCTGCGTGGTCTCCACCTGCACTCTGACCTCCTTGACGTCTCAGGTTAGGCTTACCTAACTTAGGATCACCTAACCATTAGGGAGCAGAATGAACAACCCCCGGCCCAAGGTGCGCCTGTCCCGCGCGCTCGGCATCCCGCTGACCCCGAAGAGCGTCACGTACTTCGAGGCCCGCCCCTACCCGCCGGGCATGCACGGCCGCGCCCGCAAGCAGGAGTCGGACTACAAGGTCAGGCTCCGGGAGAAGCAGCGGCTGCGCGCGCAGTACAACATCCGCGAGGCGCAGCTGCGCAACGCCTTCGCGAAGGCCGCCAAGGTCGAGGGCAAGACCGGCGAGGCGCTGATCGTCGATCTGGAGCGCCGTCTGGACGCGCTCGTCCTGCGCTCCGGCTTCGCCCGGACGATCTACCAGGCCCGGCAGTTCGTCGTGCACCGCCACGTCCTGGTGAACGGCCGCCGCGTGGACCGCCCGTCCTTCCGGCTCCGTCCGGGCGACGTCATCACGGTCGCCGAGCGCAGCCGCACGATGGTCCCGTTCCAGGTGGCGGCGGCCGGCGGGCACACCGAGAAGGTCCCCCCGTACCTGGACGTCCGGCACGAGGCGCTCGCGGCGCAGCTCACGAGGCTGCCGGAGCGGAGCGAGATCCCCGTCATCTGCGACGAGCAGCTCGTGGTGGAGCACTACTCGCGCTGAGGTACTGGACGCGGCGACGAGAAGCACGTCGCGTTCGCCCGGCGCCGGCACGGGCGCAAATCTCGGTTGCCGCCGCGACCCGATCGACCCATGCTGGCGGCCATGGTGATCCGAGAAGCGACGCCGCACGACTGGCCCCGGATGTGGGCGTTCATGGAGGGCATCGTCCGGGCGGGCGAGACCTTCTCCTGGGACCGCGACACCCCCGAGGACCTCGCGAGAGTGTTCTGGTTCCCCGCGCCGCCCGGACGGACCTTCGTGGCCGTGGACGAGCGGGGAACCGTCCTGGGCACGGCCAACTGCGTCCGGAACCACATGGGCGGCGCGGCGCACATCGCCAGCGCGAGCTTCATGGTGGACCCGCGGCATTCAGGGCAGGGCGTCGGGCGCGCGCTCGGAGAGCACGTCCTGGAGCGGGCACGCGAGGACGGCTTCCGGGCGATGCAGTTCAACGCCGTCGTGGAGACCAACACCCGAGCGGTTGCGCTGTGGGAGTCGCTCGGCCTCAAGGTGATGACCACTCTGCCGGAGGGCTACCTTCATCCGGTCCACGGCTACGTCGGTCTGCACATCATGTACCGGCAGCTCTAAACGGAGCTCAAGGCAACTGGCGGCCGAGAGCGCTCTTGCCGAAGTCGCTCACCATCGAGGCCGAAGTAGCGGAAAGCCCTGGGAACAGGTCCGCACTCCATCCGCGGCCGGCGCGATGCCGCGCTCCATTCGTGCCTCGATTCGGCCTAGCGGAGATCGCCCAGTTCTTCGCGGGCTGTGGTGCCGAGGGTTCGCAGGGCGCCCACCAGGACGTGGCGCTGCTCGTCGGACAGCGGCGCCGCGAAGTGGCGGCGGAGGGTGTCGGCGTGGACCTGGAGTGCCTCGGCCAGTTTGGCGCGGCCGGCGTCGGTCAGCTCCACCATCTGGCGGCGGCGGTCGCCGGGGGCGGGTGTGCGGCGGACAAGGTGGGCCTCTTCCATGCGATCGACCAGCCGCGTCATCCCGCCGCTCGTCAGGATAAGCTCGCCGGCCAGGCCGCCCATCGAGCACGGACGGTCAGCGCCCGCCTCGGACAACCGCAGCAGTACCTCGAACATGGCGTGCCGGATGCCGCAACGCCGCTCCAGTTCGCGTCCCGCGATCCGCTCCAGCAGTTCGGCGGCGCCCAGCAGCGTCCCGAACTCGTGGACCAGATCGTCCGGCACCACCGCGCCGTCCTGTTCCCTCACCGCCGACATCATCCCGCCTTCCACCTGCCCCGTCACTCGTGCAACGCGCAACCCCCCGCGCGGCTTCCACCTGCGCGGGACGCGATTTCGCCTCTGGCCGGTCGGTTCAGTTCTTGGGTTCGCCGCTCTTGCCCGCCTTGGGGGTACCGGACGGGACGGCGGGGAGCTGGCCCTGATCGCGGTTCTGGTCGTTGACGCCGGACGGGTACTGCCGGGTGATCTTCCAGCTGCCGTCGATCTTGGCGAGGGCCAGCCGCAGCAGGGTGGCGGGGGACGAGACGGAGCCGTCCTTGGTCTTGTAGCCGACGTCGACCATGACCACGGCAGTGGCGAACCGGCCGTTGACGCTGCCCACGAAGACCTGGTTCGTCGTGGACGTCAGGCCGACCTGAGGATCGGCTTTGAACGCGCTGACCAGGCTCGACACCGTGTCGCTCCGGAAGCTTTCGAGGAGGTCCCCCGCCATGAGCCGCTCGGCCTTTGCGGTCTGCGACCGGTAGTTGGCGGCGTTGTAGTTGAAGGCCACGTCCCCGTAGGCGGCGGCGACCCTCTCGACCGCGTCCCGGTCGTCCTGCTCGGCGGACAGGCCGCTCGCGCTCCGCCACTGCCAGATCGCCAGGCTGGCCAGGAGCGCCACGACCACGACGATCACGACGGTCGGTACCGTCCCCAGGCCGAAGGTCGTCGAGTGAGTCGCGGGCTCGGGCTCGGCGGGCTCCGGACGCTCGGACTCGGCGCGCTTGGGCTCCGGGCGCTCGTCCTTCGGGGGGTGGACAGGTTCGGGGGCGGGCGGGGGTGGTTCCTCGTCCTCGGCGTCCAGGGCGTCCAGGACCTCGTCGAGGTCCTCGTCGTCGATGATCTCGATGACCCGTACCCGGCGCTTGCGCTTGGCGGGCCGTGCCGGCTTCTCCTCGGCCGCCGGCTCCTGCTGCGCGTCGGCGACCGCCTCGGCCTCGCCGGCCTCGTTCTTGCCGGTCTTGGCTGCCACTTCGGGTACTCCTCGGGGTTGGGGTCAGTCCTTGTTCCGGCGGAGCCGGGACAGGCGGGACACCACGGGCACCGAGCCCATCATGACCCTGATCAGCACCAGCAGGGCGACGACCGGGGGCACGTACACTAGCCAAACCGGTGGCCCGCCAGAAGAGTCCTTGCCGCTGTTCGCCGCCTTTCCGGCCTGGATGTCCTGCCGGCCGATCGACGGGTCGTGGGTGGGGATCGTCTCACCCGGGTTCTTGGCCTTGTAGGGCTTCTGCTCGGTGGGCGCGGGGGTCCGCCCGCCCGCACAGGTGGGCATCCCGTTCACGCGCGGCTGCGGGAGGGGGTACCGGTACTCCAGCGCCGCGAGCTTCCTCAACGTCACGAGGAACACGACGTTGAGGATGGGCTTGCCCTGGTCGATCCCGATGACGTTGTCCAGGACGGTCTTGAGCTGCGGCGCGAGCGCGAGCGTCCGCCGCAGGTCGGCCAGAATGTCGGGGTTGTGCTTTTTCAGGCCCCAGTTCCCGAGGGCGTCCACGGCGCATTCGACGTCGGGGCCGGTCTTGGCCAGCATCGTGTTGACGGTGGCCAGCAGGTCGGGGCCCTCGTCGCGCAGGTCGGCGAGCTGGCCGCGGACCTGGCTGAGCGCCCCGGTGAGCGCCGCCAGGTCGTCGACACCCGCGCCGAGGGCGCCGCGGTTCTGGTTGAGGACGTGGGTGATGCGGCCGAGATCGTGGGTGAGCCTGTCGAGCAGCTCGGTGTTCTCCGCGAAGGTGGTGGTGAGCTGGTCGCTGCCGTTGACGATCTGCCGGAGCGATCCCTCGCGTCCCGCCCAGCCCTCGGCCAGCTCATGGGTGAGGATCTTCGCGTCCGCGGGGTCGACGGCCTTGAGCGAGTCGATGACCGAGCCGAACAGGTCGCCGTACTTCGGCGGGACCTTGGTCTGCGAGACCGGGATGCGGGCACCGGGTTCGAGCGGCGGCGCACCCGCCCTGCCGGGGCCCGGGGTCAGCTCGACGACCGGCTCGCCGACCGCCGACTTGCGGGCGGCGGCCGCGGTGACGCCCTGCGGGATCTTCACGCCGCGGTCCATGTCCAGCCGGACGACGACCTTGTCCTGCTCCAGCCGCACCGAATCGATCTTGCCGACGCGCAGGCCGAGATAGTCGACCTCGAAGTTCGGGTGCAGGCCCGGCGAGGACTCGAACTCGACGGTGACGTGGTACGGCCGGTCGATGAAGTCGAACCGGACGACGTTGCCGAACGCCCAGCTGACCATGATCACGGCAAGCGCGGCGAAGACCGCCAGGTTGATCGCCACCCGCCGGGTCATCGTCCCCCCAGGAGCTTTTCCAGATCCGGCAGGGTGCCCCTGAGCTGGCCGGGTATCTCGGGCCCGTCCTTCTTTGCCCCGGGGGGCTTGCCGGGGAGGACGGGCGTGCCATCCGGCCAGACGATGCGCAGGATCGGGTAGAGCAGCAGTTGGCCGTCGTAGCTGGCGCGGGGCAGCTTGTCGGAGAAGGAGACCAGGCCGTTCACCAGGTCGGTGAGCCGCTTCCGGTCGCCGCCAAGCTGCTGCAGGACGGGGTCGACGTCCCGCAGCAGCCTCCGGAACCGCAGGACGCGCCCCTCCAGGACCTTGTCGTTCAGCTGGACGGCCATCCGGGTGAGCCGGTCGACCGTCTTGATGATCTTTTCCTTGTTGTCGTCCAGCAGCTTCGTCGTGCGCGCCAGCTGGGCGGGGGCCTCGTGCAGCGCGTCGTCGTCGGCGGCCAGGGAACGGCCGAGCCGGGCGAAACGGTCGACGGACTCGCCGAGCTCGCGGCGCTGCTCGGCGAACATCCGCAGCAGGTCGCCGGCCTTGGCGATCGTGGTGTTGAGCTTGCGCCCGTTGCCGTCCAGGGCGGTGGCGCCGGCGTTGACGACGGTCGCGACATCGTCCCCGGCCAGCGCCTTGATCAGCGGTCCGGCCTGGCCGACGACCTGCTCGAACGCCGGCTGGACGCTGGTGTCGGTGATCGCCGCGCCCTGGGCCAGGAACGGGCCGCGGTCCATGCTGCCGCCGGGTGGCAGCCGGAGGTCCACATAGTTCTCGCCGAGCAGCGACGTCACCTTGATCTCCGCGCGGGTGCCCCGCGGGACCTTGACGCCGTCCTCGATGGACAGGGTCGCCTTCGCCCGGTAGCCGTCCAGCTCCACCTTCATGACGCTGCCGACGGTGATGTCGGACATCTTCACGCTGTGCCCGGCGACCAGCCCCTGCGCGTCGTCGAACGTGGCCGTCAGCGTCAGGTCGCCCTTGGGTGCGCCCGCCGTCTTGTAGGAGCACCCCGAGACGGCCAGGGCGATGGCCGCCATGAGCGCGATGAGGCGCCGCATCAGTTGCCTCCGTTCTGCCAGGGGCAGTTGGAGTTCGGCTTGGGCAGCGGGCAGCCGACCGTGTCGTCGTTCATCAGGCCCTTGATCCACGTCCGCAGGAACGCGTCGGTGGCGAACCGGATGTGCAGTGATTTGTCCTTGGGGTCGTAGCCGCCGATGAGCGCGTCGCTGACGCCGGGCAGCACGTTGACGAGCTGGGCGATCTGCTGGGAGTTGCCCTTCAGCATCAGCGCCGTCTGCGTCAGGACGGCGAGGTCGTAGGGAAGCCGTCCCTTGTACCGGTCGAGCAGTTTCCCGCCGTTCCTGGTCAGCTCCAGGATTCCGGTGATGAGCTGCTGGAGCTCGCCGCGCTCGGAGCTGAGCACCCGGGTGGCAGTACTGAAGTCGCGGACCATCGTGCCGAGGATCTGCTCGCGTCCGCGTACCACCCCGGCCAGCCGGTCGAGGTTGCGCGCGACCTGGATGAGCTCCCTGTCCTGTCCGGCGACGTTCTCGACCAGCCGCGCGCTCTGCTCCAGCGTGGCGTTGAACTCCTTGCCGTTGCCGTGCACGGTCTCGGCGGCGCGACCGAGCGCGGTTCGCACCTTGTGCGGGTCGAGCGCGTCGGCGAGGTTGGTGAACGAGCTGAGCGCGTCGTCCACCTCGACGGGCACGTGGGTGCGCTCGATCGGGATCGTGTCGGAGGTCTCCTTCGGCTGCCCCGGCCGCCACGCGGGATGCAACACCAGGTTCCGCTCCCCCACCAGGTTCAGCGGGACGATCGACGCCTGCACGCCCTTCGGCAGCGGAACGTCGTCGCGGACGTGGAACGTCACCTTGATCCGGTCGCCCTGGTTCTGGACGTCGTCGACGAGCCCCACGTCCGCGCCCATCACCTTGACCTTGGACTCCTTGTAGAAGGAGCGGGCCTTCGGGACGTACACCACCATCGTGCGCTCGCCGCCGCCGGACGGAGCGAGGGAGCAGCCGCCGAGGGAGGCCGTGAGGGTCAGGCTGAGCGCGGCGGCGACCGTTCGCCCTCTCCTCCTGCTCGGGGGTCGCCCTCCGACAATGGCGCTGCCCTTGCCCCTTCCGCCCATCAGTTGCCCCCCGGTGGACGGCGCGTGGAGATCGGGCCGGGCGGCTGGAGCGGCCCGAGGCCGGTCAGCAGCCCCTCGATCCAGGGCCCGTTGCCCTTGAGGTTCGCGACCTGCTGGAACGTCGGGCCGAGGAGCGAGAAGTCGGTGTTGAGCGCGTCCATGTTGGGCGCCAGCCTGGTGGTGAGCAGGTGCAGGTTGTCCAGCAGCGCGTCGAGCTGCCGCTGGTTGCGGGAGATCACGTTGGACAGCGTCCGGACGGTGCGGCTGCCCTGGCCGATCGTCGCGGCCAGTTCGTCGCGGCGCTCGACCAGCGCGCGCAGCAGCACCTGGCTGGAGTCGATGATCTCGCGGAGCTCGTCGTCCTTGCCGGCGAGCGTCCCGGTGATGGTCTTGCTGTTCTCGATCAGCTTCTGGACCTCGGGGTAGCTGTCGTTCAGCATCCGCGAGACGTCCTGGATGTTGACCAGGATGCGGCGTAGCTTCGCCGACCCGGGCGACTTGATCTTGGTGACCTCGGTGAGCAGTGTGTCGACGCTCTTCCGGTCGAGCTTGCCGACGATGTTCTGCGCGCCCTCCAGCGCGTCCGGGACGGTGAACGGGACGCTGGTGCGCGCCAGCGGGATGCGCCGCCGCGGCTCCGGCACGCTCGCCATGTAGGGGCGGGCGACCGGCCCCGACAGCCGCAGGTAACGGCCGCCGAGCAACGTCGTCGTCTGGATCTCCGCGCGGGTGTCGGGGCCGAGATCGATCCCGGCGTCGACCTGCCAGGTGATGACGACCCGCCCGCGCCCGAAATCGGGCCGGACGGAGGTGACGCGGCCCGCCTTCACCCCGGCGACCCGCACGTCCTGCCCTTTCTTGATCCCGGCGGTGTCGGTGAACTCGCCGCTCATCGTGTAGCCGCGGTCGAGCAGGTGGAGCTGGCCGACCGCGAACGCGAACGCGCACGCGGCGCCGAGGGCGGACAGGGTGACGATCGCGACGATCCGGGGGTTGGCGTCCCGCAGCGACTTGAGCGCCATCAGCCGCCGCCTCCCGCCAGCATCGCCTTGAGTCTCGCGAGATCGGTGGTGGACGGCCGCCCCGCGCCCGGCGACCTCGGCAGCTGCATCGGGAACGGGCACGGCCCCTGGGCGAGGTTGAGGCACAGCGCGTTCGTCCGCAGGTAGTGGCCGCCGTTCGCGGAGGCGAACAGCTGCCGCAGCGTCAGCGGGAGATGCTGCACCATGCGTTCCAGCTGGTCGACGTTCAGCCGGAACGTCGCGCTGAACCGGCCGAGGTTGGCGATGATGCGGGCGAGCTGCGCGTCGTTGCCGCCGAGCACCTGGTTGAGGTTGGTGGTGACGCCGGAGATCTCCACGACGGCGTTCTCCAGCAGCCGCCGGTTGCCGGCGAACACCTTGGTCAGCGACTCCAGGTTGTCGACGCTGGCGGCGATCTGCCGGTCCCGGGTGGCGACCGCCCTGCTGACCGTCTCGTAGTTGTCGATCATTCCCTGGATGGTCTTCCTGCGGGCCGCGAAGGTCCGCAGGAGCGCGTCCAGGTTGTCGGTCAGCAGCCCGATGTTCTGCTCGTTGCCGTCCAACGCCTGCGAGAACGCGAAAAGGATCTTGTTGAGCTGGGTGGGATCGAGGTTGCGGGTGAGCGGGCCGAGGCTGTTGACGATGTCGCCGAGGTCCACCACCGACCGGGTGCGCGGGACGCGGTCGCCGTCGCCGAGCCTGCCCCGGCTCTGCCCCGGCTCCAGGTACACGACCCGCTGGCCCACGACGTTGCGCCAGCGGATGGCCGCCGTGGAGTCGTCGGGCAGCCGGACCTCGTCGTCGACGTCCATCCCGACGACGGCCTTCCCGCGGACGACCTCGATGCTCTTCACCTGCCCGACGGGGGTGCCCGCGACCTTCACCGCGTCGCCCTCCAGCAGACCGGTGACGTCGTCGAACGTCGCTGTCAGCCGGTAGCGGCCGGCGAAGCTGGTGCCGAGGATCTGCTGGCCGATGAAGACGGTGAGCAGCCCGGTCAGCGCGACGAACGCCAGGAACTTCAGGATCGTGGAGTACTCGGGTCCGCGCGCGGTCCTGGCGCGCAGCCGCGGGCTCACGGCCGCGCTCCGGGCAGGACCCCGGGCAGGGCCCCGGGGAGAGCACCGGGGAGAGCACCGGGCGGGGACGAGCACACGTCGACGAAGATCTCGCACAGGCCCAGCGGCAGCGTGTTGCGGACCTGCGCGATCATCGTGCCCTCCGGGCCGGGGATGCGGATGATGCGGGCGAGTAACGCGAAGAACCCGTTCAGGCTGTCCAGCAGGACGGGGATGTTGCGGCGCTGGCCGTTCAGGACGGCCGCCGTGTCGCCCGCGCCGTCGATGATCGTGCCGAGGTCGTCGCCCTGCCGCTGGAGGGTGGCACCGACGCGCTCGCTCAGTTCACCGGACCGGTCGAGCAGCTGGGCGACCTTGTCCGGTCTGTCGTTGATAACGGCCGAGAGCCGGTTGAAGTCGGCGGTGAGCCGCGTGACGGTGCCGCCGCGGTCGGCCAGCGTCCCGGACAGGCCGTTGATGTCGTTCAGCAGCGCCTGGATCGCCTGCCGGTCGCGCCACGTCGCGTCCACGACCGTGGCACCGTTGTCCACGGTGCGGCGCAGCGCCGGCCCCTGCCCGGACAGGCCGGCGCCGAAGGTGTGCAGGATCGCGGCCACCTCGTCGGGATTGATGGCCTTGGCCAGCCGGTAGGCGGGCCAGGCGGTGTCGGACAACTCCTGCGGGTCCTTCGTGCGGGGGACGTGGCCTCCGTCCTTGAGGTACGGGCCGGTCAGCTCGTTCTTCCCGAGGTCCAGCGCGAGGTCCTTCGGCCCGAAGACCGACACCGGCTCGATCGTCGCGACCGTCGTGTCGGCAATCCGCACGCCCTTGTCGAGCCGGATCCGGACGGTGACGCGGCCGTCCCGGTCGAGTCTGAGCGAGTCGACGGCGCCGACCGCGATGCCGCGGATCTTCACATCCGACTTGCCGGGGTCCAGGCCCTGGCCGGCCCGTCCGAACGTCGCACCGTAGTAGGTGGAGCCCGCGTGCGACGGCGTGGTGCCGACCACGACGAAGATCGCGGCGGCGGCGATGACCCCGGTGCCGACCAGCCCGAAGACCGTCCGGGATCGGGAGGAGATCGTCTCGTCGCTCATCCGGTCAGCCTCACCGTGCTGCCGTGCCCCCAGAAGATGTACGACAGGACGAGGTTCATCAGGATCATCAGGATGGTGGACTCCCGGATCGCGCGCCCGGCGGCGACGCCCACGCCGACCGGCCCGCCCGAGGCGTAGTAGCCGCGGTAGCAGTGGACGAACATGACGATGAACGCGAACACCGCGACCTTGATGACGCTGTAGAACACGTCGATCGGCGGCAGGTAGAGGTGGAAGTAGTAGTCGTAGATGCCAGGTGAGAGCCCGAAGTACTGGATCGTGATGAACCGGGTGGCGAAGAACGCCATGAACAGCGACACCAGGTACAGCGGCACCAGGGCGATCACGCCGGCGGCGACCCGTGTACACACCAGGTAGGCCAGCGAGTTGATCCCCATGACCTCCAGCGCGTCGATCTCCTCGGAGATCCGCATCGCGCCGATCTCGGCGGTGAAGCCGGTGCCGACCTGCGCGACCAGCGCCACCCCCGCGATGATCGGGGTGACCTCGCGGACGTTGGAATAGCTCGCGACCAGCCCGGTGAACGCCTCCGCGCCGATGCGCTCCAGCCCGGGGTAGCCCTGGAGCCCCACCATCGCGCCGGTGGCCAGCGACATGGTGGCGATCACGAAGATCATGCCGCCGCCGATCACCAGCGCGCCGACACCCACGGTGATGTCGCTGACCTGCTTGGCGAGGGTCCTGGCGTACTTGCGCCGGATGATGATGTCGAACAGCAGGTGGTACAGGACGCGGCCGAGGAACACCGGCAGGTCGGCCGACGCGGCGAGGCCCGCGGCCCGGCCCCGCAGGACCCGGCCCAGCCTGCGGACGGGGGTGAGCGCGACCATCAGAACCTCGGGGGGAACAGGACCTGGTAGATCATCGTGAGGACGTAGTTCGCGGCGAACACCACGATCGAGGTGACCACCACCGCCCGGTTGACCGCGCGTCCGACGCCGACCGGACCGTGATCGCAGTTCATGCCCATGTAGCAGGCGACGGCGGCGGCGATGAAGCCGAACACCCATGCCTTGAACAGCGTGATCACCAGGTCCGGGAACTGGAGCAGCGTCGTGGCGCCGTCGAAGAACGCGCCGGAGCTGACGCCCTGCTGGATGACGTTGAAGTAGTAGCCGCCCAGGACGCCCGCGAAGATCACCACCGAGCACAGCAGCGCCGAGACCGTGCTCGCCGCCCACAACCGCGGCGTGACCAGCCGGTGGACCGGGTTGATGCCCATGACCTCCAGGGCCGCGAGCTCGTCGCGGATGTTGCGGGCACCCATGTCGGAGGTGATGGCCGAGCCGCCGACGCCGGAGACCAGCAGGGCGGCGGCCAGCGGCGCCACCTGCTGGATCATCGCGGCGACCAGCAGGGCGCCGGTACCCGACTGCGCGCCGAGCTGCCGGGAGATGTCACCGACCTGGAGGGAGATGGTGGCGCCGAGCGGGACCGCGATGAGCATCACCGGGATGCTGGTCACCCGGGCCAGGAACCAGCACTGCTCGATGAACTCGCCCCACCATTGGCGTACGTCCCAGGTACGGCGTAACCCTTCCAGCAGGGTCACGCACAACAGCCCGGTTTCGTCGAGTGAGCGCTCGACCCGTCTGCGTGCCAGGTCCGGGGCCTTGGTCAGGCTCAGGAGCATCAGCCGGTGACCTCCCCCGCGCGAGTGGGGTGAAGGGTCATTCCAGCCTCCTTCGTTCCCGGACGTCGGCACTCATCCGATGGATCACATGTGGCCCGGGGCGTTCTCCCGGACACACCGGTACCACCTGTGATCTGGAGCACTCTATTGGAAGAAGTTCTAAGAAGCGAGTACTTACATCTGGTTTTCCCCGAAGCTACGATCATGGACGTGCACACCCAGGCGCGACGGGGCGCGGACGCGAACCCGCAGGACAGCGTGGACCCGCTGGTCACCGGCATCAAGGACCGCTGGGACGGGCAGGGCCTGCCGGGCGGGCCGTGGCCGTTCATGGCGATCTGCTCTGTCGGGCGGCTCCAGCAACTCCTCAAGAAGGGGCTGGACGTCGAGCTGAAACGGCTCGACCTCAGCCGCACCGGCTACTTCCTGCTCACCACGCTCGCCCTCACCAGCAGCGGGCACGCCCGGCTGAGCACCCTCGGCCGGATCCTGATGATGCATCCGACGACGGTGAAGCTGACCGTCGACCAGTTGGAGACGGCGGGGCTCGTCACCCGCACCCGGCACCCGCGTGACCGGCGCGCGACGCTCGTCGCCATCACCCCGGCGGGGCACGAGCGGGCCGGCGCGGCCAACCGGGCGCTCGAATCGCCGGACGGTGCGCTCGCGGGGCTCGGCGACACCTACCGCGCCCTGTTCGAGGCGTTGCAACCGGCACGGTTGGCAGCCGGCGATGTGGAGCTCTGAAACGGACATGCCGGAGCGTGAACCACAGGTCACGTCGCGCACGTACATCGTCTAGGACGATACAAATCCCGGCCGATAAGGCAGTCTTCTCCTATGCCACAGAGTCACGGCACGCGCGGGCGTCCCCCGGCCCCCGCACAGCGCACCCGTTCCGAACAGCGCGGATCCGGCCGCAGGCAGGGTGCTGAACGGGGACGGACGGGACGCGGCGACCGTCGGGTGCCGCCCCCGCGTCCCGCGCCGGACGCCGGTGAGCCACCTGATCCGTACGGCTCGCACGCCTACCACGATCCCTATGGGACGGGCCCCTCCCCGGTTCAGCCGCGCAAGCCGCGACGGCTGCGGCGGGTGCTGACGAGCAATGTCACCATCACCCTCGTCGCCATTTGCGGGCTGGCCGCAGCGCTCGTCCTCGTGGACCTGAACAAGATGGGCGGGACCAGCGAACCGCCGAAGATGGCCGCCGGCGGCCTGTCGACCAACGACATGCTCGCGCGGTTGACCGGCTCCGACATGGACCCGATCGCCGCCGACTCGATCGCCGCCGCCAAGAAGCGTGCCTATGAGCAGCACGTCCGCGAGCTGAAGGCACTGAAGGAGAAGGCGAAGCGCGACGCGGCGGCCCGCGCGAAGCTGAAGGCCGAGCAGGAGCGCGAGCGGCTCGCCAAGTCCAATCCCAGCGCCGGGCAGAACAAGGCGTACGGCAAGAAGATGAACGCGCTCAAGGGGTGGGGCCGCTGCTGGCCGTCCCTGCTGACGCTCTGGAACCATGAGAGCGGATGGAACGAGCGGGCCGAGAACCCCTCAAGCGGGGCGTACGGGATCCCGCAGGCGCTGCCCGGCTCCAAGCTCGCCAGCGCCGGCGCGGACTGGCGCACCAGCTCTCCCACCCAGATCGCGTGGGGTCTCGGCTACATCAAGGCCCGTTACAAGGACCCCTGCGGTGCCTGGTCCTGGTGGCAGGCGCATAACTGGTACTGAGGGGTACGCGTGGCACGGCGCGCGACCTGAGACGATGGCGGGATGCGGACGAGCGGGCGCCCGGACGACGGCCAGGACGACGGCGCGGGTGAGGGGACCGGCGGCGGGCGCCAGTGGGCGCGGGCCGACGCCACCCGGCAGGCGCTGCTGACCGCCGCGCAGCGGGTCTTCGCCGACCGTGGGTACGACGGAGCGGGCATCGCCGAGATCGTCGAACGGTCCGGTATCAGCGTCGGCAGCCTCTACCACCACTACGGCGGCAAGGCCGGGCTGTACGTGGCGCTGTGGGAGGAGCTCACCACCGAGCAGGAGCGCAGCGCCGCGCAGGCCGTCGCCACCGCTCGCAAGACCGGCGAGACCGACCCGATCGCGTTGTTCATCGCGGGCGCTCGCGCGTACCTGCGGGTGTGCTGGGAGCGGCGGGAGGCGGCGCGGCTGTTCCATGGTGGGGAAGGTCCGTCCGGTTCGTCGCTCATGCGCCGCAGCCGCGCGCAGCGGTGGATCGCGCAGAACACCAAGCTGCTGCACGGCGCGTCCGACCCGGCCCCGGCGGGACGCGCCGGTCAGGTGCTGAGCCTGGTGCTGACGACCGTGATCGGTGAGGCCGGGCGGGAGATCGCGACCGCCGAGAGCGAGACCGAGGCCGCCGAGATCATCGACGAGGTGTGCCGCATCCTCATCCGGCTGGCCCGCTAGCGCCTACCGCGGCGGACCAGCCGCAACCGGAACAGCAGCAGCGTCACAGCGGACGCCAGGGCGGCCAGCATCCCGGCGTGGGGCGCGGTCAGGTCCTCGACCGTCGATTCGGCGCCGGGGCGCTCGCGCAGGTTGGACATCGGCACCGGGGTCAACGGCATGGACGCGACGCGCGGCGCGGCGACCGGTGGCGCGACCTGGGGTCCCCGCAACCTGGGGAGGGCGCCGGTCCCGCTGATCCGCGAGGCGCCGGCCGGCGCGGAGCCCGCTTCCGTACCGGAAGGGAGCGCACGCGGCAGTGCCGGGGCGGACCGCTTGTTCGGCGCCTGCCCCTGGACCTTGCCGTGGGCCGTGCTCCGCGCTTTGCCCGGAGCCTTGCTGGGCTTGCTCGGGGTCTTGCTCGGGGTCTTGCTTGGCGCCTTGCTCGGAGGCTGTGTCTTCGTCTTCGTGGCCGTCGGGGTGGGCGTCGGCGTCGCGGTCTTGGTCTTGGTCGGGGTGGGCGTCGGGGTCGGAGTGGGGGTGGGCGTCGGCGTCGGCGTCGGGGTCGGGGTGGGCGAAGGGTCCGTGGGGCTCGCTGTGGGCGTGGGCTCGGCCACGACCGGAGTCGCCCCGGCCACGGCGAGAACGGCCGCCACGCCGGCCCCCGCCAGGAACTTTCCGCCGCCCGATCCTGATCGCATCGCCGCCACCCCCAGTTAGTCGACCAATCACAGAAAGGAAACATGCGTTGAATGACCGTTTCAACCCCACGCAAACAGCTTGTCAGTGAAGACTCACCCCGCCGCCAACCCTGCCGGGAACGGCCGGATGCGAGAGACTCCGCCCATGACCCTGGGGACCATCGTGCTCACCGGCGCCGCGGGCCGGGTCGGCACCGCACTGCGAACCCCGCTGCGCGACGCGGCGGCCAGGCTCGTGCTCGCCGACCGGGCGCCGCTGCACGTGGAGGCGCCGAACGAGGTCGTCCACCGGACCGACCTGGACCTGCCCGACGCCGTGCGCGTCGTCGAGGGCGCGGACGCGATCGTCCACCTGGCCGGGGTCCGCGACGAGGCGCCGTTCCCCGAACTGGTCGAGGGCAACATCCTCGGGACCCACCGCATCCTGGAGGCCGCCCGGCTCACCGGAGTGCCGCGCGTCGTCCTCGCCAGCAGCAACCGCCTCACCGGCTGCTACCCGTCCACCGAGACCGTGTCACCTGCCATGCCGCCGCGCCCGGACGGCCTGTACGGCGCCAGCAAGGTCGCCGTCGAGGCCCTTGGCCGGCTCTACGCCGACAAGTTCGGCCTGGACGTGGTGTGCCTGCGCATTGGCAGCCTCGAACTCCATCCGTCCGAGCCACGCCATCTGGCGACCTGGCTCAGCCACCGCGACTGCGCCGGGTTCGTCGAGGCGGCGTTGACCGTCCCGTCGCCGGGATTCCTCGCCGCCTACGCGGTGTCCGCCAACGCGCGCCGTTTCTGGGAACTGGACGAGCGGCTCGGCTACGAGCCCCGGGACGACGCCGCCTCCTACGGTGTCCCCGACACCTTCGTCGCCGAGGGCACGCCGCAGGGCGGCGATTTCGCGTCGGCGGAGTTCACGCTCCGGCACCTGCACGGCGGCGCCGGACGCGGGTGATGTTCAGGTCACATGGGATGCCCCGGACCGTTATCCTGACCCGTGGGTTACCGCTTCCTGACGGAAAGTCGAAGGGGTCCATGCCAACGTCCACGTGGTTCCGGCTCAACGTCGCCAAGCGCGAGCGGGTGCTCGACGTGGCGATGCGCGAGTTCGGCGAGCACGGGTACTCCACAGGCAGCCTGAACACCATCGCCCGCGAGGCCGGCATCGCCAAGGGCTCGCTCTTCCAGTACTTCAGCGACAAGCTGGAGTTCTTCGCGTTCGTCTGCGACGAGGCGTCCCGCGGCATCCGCGAGGAGATGGAACGGCGGATCGCCCGGCTGGACTTCGACCAGCCCTTCGACGAGTGGCTGTTCGACGTCCTGTGCGACTGGACCGAGTACATGGCCGACCATCCGCTGGAGCGGGCCGTCACCGCCGCGACGAACTTCGAACTCGACAACAGCGTCCGCTCGGTCGTCCGCGACACCGCCAACCAGCATTACCTCCAGGTCATCCACCCGACGCTGCGGCTGTGGCAGGAGCATGGCGACATCCGCGACGACGCCGACCTCGACGTCCTCGCCACGCTGATCCTGACCCTTCTGCCGTTCCTGGCCCTCGCCCCCTACTATGACGGCCTCGACCCCATCCACGACCTGCGGGGACGCACCCCCGCCGAGCAGCGGCCCGTGATCCGCCAGCTCATCGCCGGCATCAAGCCGATGTTCGCCCCGGTCAAGTGACGCGTGCCGCCCATGTGCGACGAGATCCTCGGCTCCGGCACCCGTCGGTCATCACCGTGTACGACGTGGCCTGGTACGACAGGCGGCCGTGGATCATGATGGAGTTCTCCCCTGGGACCTGGCGCCCTTCGCTTGAAGGGCGCGCCTGAACCAGTCGCCTGATCGTGGGCGGTCTCAGGACGAGAAGGCGTACTCGTCCGGGTTCGCCTTGCGTGAGGTGGCCCAGAACTCGAAGGTGTGGCCCGGCCAGAGGGTGCGGTTGACGCCCTGCTCGTCCAGGTACCAGCTCTGGCAGCCGCCCTCGCTCCAGACGGCGCGGCGCAGCCGCTTGTGCATCCGGTCGTTGAAGCGGCGGGACGCCTCGGGCCTCGGCTCCATCGCGTCGGCGCCGCGCTCCTGGAGGAGGCGCAGGCAGCTCAGGACGTGCTGGATCTGCACCTCGATCATGAAGACGACCGAGTTGTGACCGAGCCCGGTGTTGGGGCCGAGCAGCATGAAGAAGTTGGGCATCCCCGGAATGGTGGTGCCCCGGTGCGCCTCGATGCCGTCCGCCCAGATCTCCTGGAGTTTGACACCGCCCCGCCCTGTGACGCGCAGTTCGGCGAGGGCGTCGGTCACCTTGAAGCCGGTGCCGTAGATGATGCAGTCGACCTCGTACTCGCGTCCGTCCCGGGTGATGACCGACTGTTCGCGGACCTCGGCGATGCCCGCGGTCTCCACCTCCACGTTGGGACGGGTGAGCGCCGGGTAGTAGTCGTTGGACAGCAGGACACGCTTGCAGCCGATCGTGTAGTCGGGCGTCACCTTGGCGCGCAGGCCCGGGTCGGCGATCTGGTTGCGGATGTGCCAGCGGGCGAGTTTCTCCTGTGGGAACGACAGGCGCGGGTCGATGGTGAAACCGACCGCGCGCGCCTCCAGTGCCCAGTAGATGCTGTTGCGGAATGCCCGCGCCGCGCCCGGGACCTTCTCGAACGCCTTGCGCATGGCCGCGGGGAACGTCCGGTCGGGCTTGGGCTGGATCCACGGTGGAGTCCGCTGGAACAGGACGAGGTCGTCCACCTGTTCGGCGATCTGCGGGACGAACTGGATCGCGGACGCGCCCGTCCCGATGACGGCGACGCGTTTGCCGGTGAGGTCGTAGGAGTGGTTCCACTCGGCGGAGTGGAAGGTGGTGCCCTGGAACCTCTCGATGCCGGGCAGGTCCGGGAACGCGGGGATGTGCAGCGCGCCGATACCGGACACGACGGCCTTGGGGGTGAGGACGGTCCCGTCCGCGAGGGTGATGTTCCAGTGCCTGGCGCCGTCGTCGTACTCCATGGTGTCGACGGTGCTGCCGAACCGGATGTGCTCGCGGACGCGGTACTTGTCGGCGGTGCGCTCCATGTAGGAGCGGATTTCCGGCTGTGGCGCGAACATCCGCGACCAGGCCGGGTTCAGCTCGAACGAGAAGGAGTACATGTGCGAGGGAACGTCGCAGGCACAGCCCGGATAGGTGTTGTCGTGCCATGTCCCGCCGAGGGCGTCGCTCTTCTCCAGGACGACGAAGTCGTGGAAGCCGGACTTCTTGAGCCGGATCGCCATGCCGAGCCCGGCGAAGCCGGAGCCGATGATCACGATCGACGGAGTGCGCTCGCTCATGCCCCATCCTTCCGCGTAACCTACTCCCAGTAAGTTACCGGCAGTAGGTTACTGACGATAGGTCCAACAGAGGGGATTTCCTGTGAGTGGCGCCACATCACGGCCACCGCCCCGCCGGCGGCGGATGTCCCGGGCCGAACGCGAGCGGCAGATGCTGGACGTGGCGGAGGAGGTCTTCGGGGACCGCGGCTACCAGGCCACCTCGATGGACGAGATCGCCGAACGCTGCGGCGTGTCCAAGCCGATGCTGTACGAGTACTTCGGTTCCAAGGACGGCCTGCTCCTGGCCTGCATCACCCGTTCCAAGGCCGAGTTGCTCGACGTCACCCAGAAGGCCATGGCCGGGGCGACCGCGCCCGAGGACATCCTGTGGCGCGGGATGGTCGCCTACTTCTCCTTCATCGACGCCCACAGCAAGTCGTTCGACATGCTGTTGCGCGAGCCGTTCGCCGCGTCGCCGCGGACGCTTGAGGCGGTCGAGGCGACGCGGCGGCAGCAGAGCACTCTGGTCGCCGGCATGCTGACCGCGTTCGCGCCGTCCGCCCCGCAGGACGCGGTCGACGCCTTCACCGAGATCATCATCGGCGGGAGCGAGCGGCTGGCGCAGTGGCGCACACGCCGCCCGGAGGTCACGGCCGAGGACGCGGCACGCTACATGACCGACTTCTGCTGGAACGGCCTGAGCCTCTACGTCTCCGTACCGGACTGAACAAGGATCGAGAAGATAGCCTCAGCCGTCACGCGAGCGCGCGACCTGAGCGGTGGAGCGAAGCCGAAGGCGAGCCCCACCGGGAAGATCGCGAAGCGATGGAGCGCTCGCCCAAGCACGGTCGAGGGGCGAGCCGCTAGGCGAGCCCCTCGGGCCGGGATTGCGTTAGACACCGAATCCCACCAACGGAGGTCTCTCATGCCCCTCGCGCACTTCGACGGCGCGCTCGCCGTCGTCACCGGTGCCGGCAGCGGACTCGGCCGGGCCACCGCGCTGGCGTTGGCCGAGCGCGGCGCGACGGTGATCGCGGCCGACATCGACCTGCCCGCCGCGGACCGTACCATCGCGCTCGCCAAGGCGCTCGGGCCCGGCGGCGCCGCCTACCGGGTGGACGTGTCGGACGCCGCCGCGATGGAGGCGTTCGCGGCCGAGGTGAAGGACACGCACCACGTCCCCGACATCGTCGTCAACAACGCCGGGATCGCCGTCGCGGGGCCGTTCCTCGACACCGGGGTCACCGACTGGGAGCGCGTCCTCGGCGTGAACCTCTGGGGCGTCGTCCACGGCTCGCGCCTGTTCGGCAAGCAGATGGTGGACCGCGTGCAGGCACTGCCCAACAAGCCCGACAAGCCCAATCTCGGCGGCCACATCGTTAACATCGCGTCCGCCGCCGCGTTCGCCCCCTGGCGCACCCTGCCCGCCTATTGCACCACCAAGGCCGCCGTCCTGATGCTGAGCCAGTGCCTGCGCGCGGAACTCGCCGGGTCACGCATCGGCGTCACCGCCGTCTGCCCCGGCTTCACCGGTACGAGCATCATCGAGAACGGGACCTTCGTCGGCCGGGACGAGGCCGTGCGCGAGCGGCTCCGCCGGCGCAGCCACAAGGCGCTGAGGCTGCGCAACTACCCGCCCGAGAGGGTCGCCGAGCACATCGTCGGCGCCATCATCAAGAACAGGGCCGTGGTTCCGGTCACCTTCGAGGGCCACCTGCTGCAGACGCTGTCGCGCGTCTCGCCATCTTCCCTGCGCCTGCTGGCCAGAATTCCCACACCTCAGGGCTAGCCACTCGCCACCGGTCACCATCCCCACGGAACGGCGACCGACTTTACTCGCCACCTTTTGTCACGATGTCAAACTTCATATATACGATCCTGCATACGCCTTTATGAAATTGACTTCGGGCCGCAGCACGGTAGGCCAGGTTCAATGGTCCACCGGAAGAGAATGAGAAGGGCCGCGAAGCGGGGTCCACTTCGCGGCCCGCAGGTGAGAGCCTGTTCTGACCTGGGCTTTACCTCACCCAGGACACTCCAACCGATGGCACGGTCACTGTGTCGACCTCCTCCTCCCAGGCACTCGCACGCCGGTCACCGATCATGGAGCGGGAGCATGACCGGCGCACTCCTCCCCTTTTTCCGTCATCACCTTAGGAGCTGTTGACAGAAATTATGCCATGATCGGCCGATTCAGGTCAGAAATGATTTAGCGCAGTGCGCCCAAAGCTTCCCTTGCCACCTGTGTCGCGTTGGCCAGGCACGATCGCTCCCGCTCAGCCTGCTTGCCCGCGGGCGCGTCCTCGCTGTAGCTGACCGTGACGACCGCGTTGCTGACCCGGGCCGTCACTTGACCGACGACCGTGGGCTGCCCCTTGTCAGCCTTGAACCAGCGGTACGCCTGGTCGCCGACACCCGGCTGCGGCTCCAGCCTGAGGGTCCGCACCAGAGGCGCATTGTGCGCCTGAGTCCACTGCGTCTCGTAGTAGCTCTGGGCGTCCTTGACCGGATCCTCCGTGTTCCCCGGGGCGTACAGGTGCGCCTCCACGCGCAGCCAGCGGAACGCCTGGCCCGTGGAGGAGTACGTGCACGTGGTCAGGGTCGAGTTGGCACTCTCCCGCGGCCGGGCGCCCGGGATGATCCGGCCGATCGTGCCCTTCGACACCGTCCCGCAGGGCTTGGGGAGCGAGGTGATCGGCTGAGCCGGCGTCGCGCTCGGGGTGGGCTTGGAGGTGGGCGCGGCCGTGGGCGAAGGCTGCGGCGACGACTCGGTCGTGGGGGCGGACGCCGGGTCCGACGACCCGCCGGACAGATCATCGGGCGGCGTGCGGGCCGCGTGCTCACCCCCGCCCGCGGGCATCACGAGGAACACCACGACCGCCGCCACGGCGAACGAGACGAGCGCGACGAGCAGCGCCAGAAGCTTCGGCCGACGGGCGACCGACGGCGGATCCGGCGCCGAGTACAGGCGTTCGAACGACTCCGATGGACGCGGAAGCCCCACACCCCGCTCCTCACTCCCCCGACCGTCCTTCGTGTCCCCCACGTCAAGGTAGTCAGGCGCGCCGTCATCGACCAACCCCCCGGCGGGATCAATTGTCAGACCCGGTGGTCACAATGGGAGAGTGCGCATCGCCGAGCTCGCCGGGACGTCGGCGGCGGTGGCGGGTACCCCGGGCCGCAAGGCCAAGGTCACCGCCCTCGCCGAGTGCCTGCGCGCGGCGGAGCCGGGCGAGGCGGCCATCGTGGTCGCCTACCTGTCCGGTGAGCTGCCCCAGCGGCAGATCGGCGTGGGCTACGCGGCGCTGCGCGACGTCCCGCCCCCCGCGTCCGAGCCGTCGCTGACCGTCCCGGAGGTCGACGCGGCGTTCACCGAGATCGGCGGGGTGTCCGGGCCGGGATCGGTGGCCCGGCGACGCGAGCTCGTCGCCGCGCTGCTCGGCCGCGCCACCCGCGCCGAACAGGACTTCCTCATCCGGCTGCTGGCGGGCGAGCTGCGGCAGGGGGCGCTGGACGGCGTGATGGCCGAGGCGATAGCCGCCGCCGCGCAGGTCCCGGCGGCGCGGGTGCGGCGCGCGGTCATGCTGCGCGGTTCACTCGGCCCGGTCGCCACCGCGGCGCTGGCCGAGGGCACCGCCGGGCTGGCCGCCTTCACCCTGGAGGTCGGCCGCCCGATCAAGCCGATGCTCGCGGCGGCGGCCCCGTCGTTGGACGAGGCGTTCGGCAAGCTCGCCGCCGACGCCGCCGTCGAGTGGAAGCTCGACGGCATCCGCGCGCAGGTGCACGTCTCCGGCGGCGAGGTCGCGGTGTTCACCCGGACGCTCGACGAGATCACCGCCCGGCTGCCCGAGGTGGTGGAGGCGGTGCGGGGGCTGCCCGTCCACGACGCGGTGTTCGACGGCGAGCTGATCGCGCTGCGCCCGGACGGGCGTCCGCATCCGTTCCAGGTCACCGCCGCCCGAACCGCCACCCGAACCCCCAAAGGCGTCGCCCCGGTGCCGCTCGCGGTGTTCCTGTTCGACGTCCTGCACCTGGACGGCGCCGACCTCCTCGACGCGCCCGGCGCCGAACGCAATGCCGCGCTGGCCCGTGTCGTCCCGGCTGAACTGCGCATGCCGCGTGTCGTCACCGGCGACCCGGCGCGCGCCAAGGAGGTCTTCGACGAGGCCGTCGCACGCGGCCACGAGGGCGTCGTGGTCAAGTCCCTCGACACGCCCTACACGGCCGGGCGGCGCGGCGCGGGCTGGATCAAGGTCAAGCCCCGGCACAGCCTCGACCTGGTCGTCCTCGCGGTCGAGTGGGGCCACGGCCGCCGCCAGGGTCTGCTGTCCAACCTCCACCTCGGCGCCCGCGACCCCGAGACCGGCGGCTTCGTCATGCTCGGCAAGACCTTCAAGGGCCTCACCGACGAATTGCTGGCCTGGCAGACCGCCAAGCTCCGCGAGCTGGCCGTCCGCGAAGACTCCTGGACGGTGCACGTCCGGCCCGAACTCGTCGTCGAGATCGCCTTCGACGGTGTCCAGCACAGCCCCCGCTACCCGGGGGGCATCGCCCTGCGCTTCGCCCGCGTCCTGCGTTACCGCCCCGACAAGTCCGCGTCCGAAGCCGACACGATCGATACCGTCCGTGCGGTCGCCCCCGTCCTGGACTGACCCGCCGTGCCGAACGCAAGCCCGCTCGCGTGAAGGCTGAGGTCTCCGGTGGCCTTGACTATTTTCGGCGGGTTCTGGGGCTGCGGCGGGTGCCGGAGACCGCGCGGCGGCGGGCGAGGGAGACGGCCTTGCGCTGAGCGCGGGCCACCTTGCGGCGGCGGGTGCGCTCGGCGGCGGTGGCGCCGCGCTGGAGGAGCTCGGGTGGGATGAGGTCGTGGCGCCCGGCGATGAACTCCTGTACCCAGATCTTGGCGCGGATGAGAGGCCGCCGGAACCACTTCTCGTTGCGGACGGCACGGTTGTGCTTGCGCGAGCCCGGCGCGTACCGCCAGCGCGCCCAGGGCGAGCCGGGGCGCGCCACCCGGATGGCACCGACGATCAGCAGGGCGGGGACGAACAGTCCGATCAGGCCCGTCCAGATCTTGCCCTTCAGCAGTGTGAGGACGGCGAGGGCGAGGTTGATGACGAGGGAGGCGACGTAGAGGCTCGTGAGCGCCGAGTCGCCGGGATCGGGATCGACGCCCTCGAAACCGAGCGGGCGGATGCCGAGCAGCAGCAGACCGGTGACGGCGATGGCGACGAAGACAGCGTCCAGGGAGGCGCGGCCCTTCTCCGTCCAGTAGACGTCGCTGAGGTGCAGGATCAGCGCGAACTCGTCCAGGACGAGCGCGGATCCCATGCCGAACACCACGGCGGAGATCACGTGCAGGCCGACGTAGGGGTCGGGGACGGCGAGGCTCCCCACGCCTCCCATGAGCATCAGGACGACGCCGAACACCACATGGTGGATGTGCAGGTCCCCGGTGGTCACGTTGCGGAACCACCACCGGACGTTCGCCCGGATGAGCCGCACGTTCACCCTCGTCAGGACGAACGTGACGATGAACGCGACGAAGAAACCGAACAGCGGCAGCCGTCCGGTGTCCACGATGCGCTGCTCGAACATCTCGATCATCTTCCCCCCGTGGCCCCATCATGCCCTGTGACATGCGGGGATATCGTGGTGATACCGGTGATCAGTGACGATCTAGGGGGAATGCCGCTGTGAGCCACACCGTGGACCACTGCGATCCTGTGTGCCGCGCATGGATCGCCGAGGCGATCCGCAAGGTCGAGGCCGACGCCAACCGCAGTGCCGACACGCATCTGCATGTGTTCCCGCTGCCCCCCGAATGGGGCATCGACCTGTACCTGAAGGACGAGTCGGTGCACCCGACCGGGTCGCTGAAGCACCGGCTCGCCCGGTCGCTGTTCCTGTACGCGCTGGCGAACGGCTGGATCCGCGAGGACACGACGATCATCGAGGCGTCCAGCGGCTCCACGGCGGTGTCGGAGGCGTACTTCGCGCGGCTGCTCGGCCTGCCCTTCGTCGCGGTGATGCCGGCGGCGACGAGCCCGGAGAAGATCGGGCTGATCGAGTTCCACGGCGGGCGCTGCCACCTGGTGGACGACCCGTCCGCGATCTACGACGAGGCGCGGCGGCTCGCGGCCGGGTGCGGCGGGCACTTCATGGACCAGTTCACCTATGCCGAACGGGCGACGGACTGGCGCGGCAACAACAACATCGCCGAATCGATCTTCGAACAGCTGCGGTTGGAGCGCTTCCCCGAACCGTCCTGGATCGTGGTCGGCGCGGGCACCGGCGGCACCTCCGCGACGATCGGGCGCTATGCCCGGTACCAGCGGTTCCAGACGCGCCTCGCGGTGGTCGACCCGGAGGGTTCGGCGTTCTTCGGTTCGTTCGCCGACGGCGATCCGTCCCGGACGGCGGCGGGCTCGCGGATCGAGGGCATCGGGCGCCCGCGCGTCGAACCGTCCTTCCTGCCGACGGTGATCGACCGGATGATCCAGGTGCCGGACGCGGCGTCCATCGCGGCGATGCGCTGGACGAGCGAGGTCACCGGCCGCAGCGTGGGCGGTTCCACCGGGACCGCGATGTGGGGCGCGGCGGAGTTGATCGCGCAGATGCGGGCGGACGGCGAGCGCGGCAGCGTGGTCACGCTGATCTGCGACGGCGGTGAGCGGTACGCGGGCACCTACGGTTCGGACGACTGGCTGGCCGCGCAGGGCCTGGAGATCCGGCCGTTCCTGGCCGTGCTGTCAGAATTCCTGAAGACCGGCGAGATGCCGGACCCAGCTGGCCCGTGAGCCGACCTGTAAGCCGACCTGTAAGTCTGCCTGTGAGCCGGCGCGGGAGCCTCAGCCGGAGAAGCGGATCGGGTTGACGAGGTCGGCGTAGATCAGCAGGCCGCCCATGACGATCAGGACGGCGGCCATCACATAGGTGACGGGCAGGGCCTTGGCGACGTCCACGTAACCCGGGTCGGGGCGGCGGAACACCCGCGCGAACCCCTTCTTGATCGCCTCAAGCAGCGCGCCCGCGATGTGCCCGCCGTCCAGCGGCAGCAGCGGGACGAGGTTGAACAGCCCGACCGCGAGGTTCAGCGAGCCGAGCAGCATCACGAAGTAGGAGACCTTCTCGCCGCCGGTGAGCTGGTCGGAGGCGGCCACGTCCCCGCCGATCCGGCTGACGCCGACGACGCCGATCGGGCCGTTCGGGTCGCGCTTTTCACCGCTGAACGCGGCGTTCCAGATGCCGACCATCTTCTGCGGCATCCGCAGCAGCGCGCCCGCGGTGTGCTTGGTGAGGTCGCCCATGGTGCTCGCGACGGCGCCGGGCCCCTGGCGCTCCATCTCGCTGGTGGGCGTGATGCCGAGGAACCCGACCTCGACGACCTTGTCCTCGTTGTCGAGGTCCCGCATCTTGTTGCGGGTGATCGGCACGTTCAGGGTGATCTGACGGCCTGCCCGGTCGACGATCATCGGGACGGTGCGTCCGGCGGAGTCGCGGATCTGCTTCTGCAACTGCGCGTAGTCGCCGACGCGCCTGCCGTCGTAGGAGACGATCCGGTCACCGGCCTTCAGCCCGACCTGCTGGGCGGGGGTCGGCGCGGCGTTCGCCGGGCAACTGTCGAGCCTGGCCTGGCTCGCCGGGACCATGCAGGGCGAGACCTCCTGGATCACCGGCTGGGCCCGCTGGACGCCGAGGCCCATCAGCAGGATCGCGAAGAAGACCACGGCCAGGATCAGGTTCATGGCGGGGCCACCGAACATGATCAGCAGCTTCTGCCACCACTTCTTGGCATAGAACACGCGGTCCTCGTCGCCGGGCCTGACCTCCTCCAGCGCCGCGCCGCGCGCCGACTCGATGAGGCCCTGCCAGGGGCCGGTGCTGACCCGCCTGACCTGGCCGGGGGCGTCGCCCTTGCGGGGCGGCAGCATCCCGATCATCCGGATGTAGCCGCCGAGCGGGATCCACTTCACCCCGTACTCGGTCTCGCCCTTGCGCCTGGACCACATCGTGGGCCCGAAGCCGACCATGAACTGCGTCGTCCGGACGCGAAAGAGCTTGGCGAACGAGAAGTGCCCGAGTTCATGCAGCGCGATGGACGCCAGCAGGCCGAAGAACAGGATCAGCACTCCCGCCAGCCAGCCCATGCATGCCCCTCCGGTCGTGCACCCCGCACACCGGGGGGTGGTCTTCAGCAGTCTCCAAAGGGTACGTCACCCGCCTGCGTTTCGTTGAGTCTTGACATGATCATGGGGCACGGCAGACCTTCCCTACCGGACGGCCCGGAACCACCGGCAGGGCCATGATCACGCGACCGGACGGCACCCGCGGCCGGCGCCTCCGATCGACCGGCGGGCGCCGCCCCGCTGGTAGCGGGGCAGGGCCGCTGCTAGCCTGGCCGGAGCCGATGATCCCGTGCGGGAGAGTCCCCGGCCGCCAGCGGGGGACGCCGAAGGAGCAAATCCTCCCCGGAACCTCTCAGGCCCACGGACCGCACGGACCAGGCGACCTCTGGAAAGCGGGGACCTCCGTCCCCCGCCGAAGGTGAAAGCCCGCCCTGCACGGCGCGGGTGAAGCTCTCAGGCGCCGATGACAGAGGGGGAGGCACCGGAACGCCCGGTGCGCGAGTGGGACGATGGGTCCACGCGCGCCCGCGACGAAGGAGCCGAAGCCCATGTCCGCCGATCCGAACGTCAAGAAGACGCCGCTGCACGACGTCCATCAGGATCTCGGGGCGAACCTCGTCGATTTCGCGGGCTACCTGATGCCGCTGCGCTACGCGAGCGAGACCGCCGAGCACCAGGCGGTCCGGCAGGGCGCCGGACTGTTCGACCTGTCCCATATGGGGGAGATCTTCCTCGCCGGGCCGGGGGCCGGGGCCGCGCTCGATCACGCGCTGGTCGGCAACCTGTCGCCGATGGCGATCGGCAAGGCCCGCTACACGATGATCTGCGCCCCCGACGGCGGCGTCCTGGACGACCTCATCGTCTACCGGCTGGCGGACGAGACGTGGATGGTCGTCGCGAACGCCGCCAACGCCGCGATCGTCCGCGACGCCCTGGTCGAGCGGGCCGCGGGCTTCGACGCCACCGTGCGGGACCGCTCCGGCGACTACGCGCTGATCGCCCTCCAGGGCCCCCGCTCCCAGGAGATCCTGGAAGGGTTCACCGGCGCCCCGCTGGCCGGCCTGAAGTACTACGCGATCCACGCCGACAAGGTCGCGGGCATCGACGCGCTGATCGCCCGCACCGGCTACACCGGCGAGGACGGTTTCGAGTTGTTCGTCGACTCCTCCGACGCCGTCCGGCTGTGGGAACAGCTCGCGAAGGTCGAGGGCGTCGTCCCCGCGGGCCTGTCGGCGCGCGACACCCTCCGGCTCGAAGCGGGCATGCCGCTGTACGGGAACGAACTGACCACCGAGACGACCCCCTTCGAGGCGGGTCTCGGCCGGGTCGTCAAGCTGGACAAGCCCGCTGACTTCGTCGGAAAGACCGCCCTGGCGGCGCAGGCGCAGACCCCGCCGGGCCGTAGGCTCGTGGGACTGGTGGCCCGGGGGCGTCGAGCGCCGCGTAAGGGGTACCAGGTCGTCGCGTCCGACGGCACGCCGTGCGGAGTCGTGACGAGCGGCGCCCCGTCACCCACACTGGGCAAGCCGATCGCCATGGCCTACCTCGACAGCGGTACCGAGGAGACCGGCCTTGCCGTGGACGTCCGCGGCAGACACGAGCCGGTCGACGTGATCGTCCTGCCGTTCTACAAGCGTTCCTGAAACCTGGAGAGAGAAGAAACGTGAGCGTTCCCGAGCAGCTCCGCTACAGCGAAGAGCACGAGTGGGTCAACGGCCTCGGCCCCGCCCTGCACGTGCCCGAGGACGGCATCGTCACCGTCGGCATCACCGCGCACGCCGCCGACGCCCTCGGCGAGATCGTCTACCTCGAACTGCACTCGTCCGAGGGCGACTCCGTCGAGGCGGGCGAGCCCTGCGGCGAGGTGGAGTCCACCAAGTCCGTCAGCGACCTGTACGCCCCGGTCAGCGGCGAGATCACCGCGATCAACACCGCCGTCGTGGACGAGCCGAAGATCATCAATGACGACCCGTACGGCGAAGGCTGGATCTTCAAGGTCCGCCTGTCCGGGGAGCCGGGCGACCTGCTCGACGCCGCGGAGTACGGCAAGCTGATCGAGGAGAGCTGAACGTGGGCCTGCACGACCCGCTCGCCACGGCCGACCCCGAGGTCGCCGAGGCCGTCGGCGCCGAGCTGCGCCGCCAGCAGACCACCCTGGAGATGATCGCGTCGGAGAACTTCGCGCCCGTCTCCGTCCTGGAGGCCCAGGGCTCGGTCCTGACCAACAAGTACGCCGAGGGGTACCCCGGCCGCCGCTACTACGGCGGCTGCGAGTACGTGGACGTCACCGAGCAGCTCGCCATCGACCGGGCCAAGTCCCTGTTCGGCGCCGAGCACGCCAACGTCCAACCGCACAGCGGCGCCCAGGCCAACACCGCGGTTTACTTCGCCCTGCTCCAGCACGGCGACACGATCCTCGGCCTCGACCTGGCGCACGGCGGGCACCTCACCCATGGGATGCGGCTGAACTACTCGGGCAAGGTGCTGAACGTGGTGCCCTACCACGTCCGCGCCGAGGACGGCCTGGTCGACATGGACGAGGTCGCCGCCCTCGCCACCGAGCACCGCCCGAAGATGATCGTGGCGGGCTGGTCGGCGTACCCGCGCCAGCTCGACTTCCCGGCCTTCCGCAGGATCGCCGACTCGGTCGGGGCGCTGCTCATGGTCGACATGGCGCATTTCGCCGGCCTTGTCGCCGCCGGCCTGCACCCCTCCCCCGTGCCGCACGCGGACATCGTCACGACCACCACGCACAAGACGCTCGGCGGTCCCCGCGGCGGCCTGATCCTCGCCCGCGAGGAGTACGGCAAGAAGATCAACTCGGCGGTGTTCCCCGGCATGCAGGGCGGCCCGCTGGAGCACGTGATCGCGGCCAAGGCGGTCGCACTCAAGATCGCCGCGTCCGACGAGTTCCGCGCGCGGCAGGCCGCCACCGTCGAGGGCGCCCGGATCCTTGCCGACCGCCTCCTCGCCGAGGACTCGGCCAAGGCCGGCGTCAGGGTGCTGACCGGCGGCACCGACGTGCACCTCGTCCTGGTCGACCTGGTCGGCTCCGATCTCACCGGGCGCGACGCCGAGGACCGGCTGCACGACATCGGCATCACCGTCAACCGCAACGCCGTCCCCAACGACCCGCGCCCGCCCATGGTCACCTCGGGTCTGCGGATCGGCACCCCCGCCCTCGCCACCCGCGGCTTCACCGCCGCGGACTTCACCGAGGTCGCGGACGTGATCGCGCTGGCCCTCCAGCCGTCCTTCGACCGGGACGCGCTCGCGGCCCGGGTGCGGGCGCTCGCGGACGCGCATCCCCTGTACCCGGACCTGTAAGCGCCAGCCGCCCCCTCCGCACCGCGCGGAGGGGGCGCTACAAAGAGGTAGCCCATGGCCATCAGTGTTTTCGACCTCTTCAAAATCGGGATCGGTCCCTCCTCGTCCCACACCGGTGGTCCCATGGCGGCGGCGCACCGCTTCGCGCGCGGTCTCCACCAGGACGAGCTGCTGGAGAAGGCCACGTCCGTCCAGGTGATCCTCTACGGTTCCCTCGGCCTCACCGGCAAGGGGCACGGCAGCGACAAGGCCGTCATGCTGGGCCTCGAAGGCGACAAGCCCGAACTCGTCGACGTGGACGGGGTGGAGGAGCGCCTGGCCGGGATGCGCGAGCGCGGCGTCATCACCCTCTTCAACGACCACGAGATTCCCTTCGTGGTCAACGAGCACCTCGTCTTCGAGCGCAAGAAGTCGCTGCCGGGCCATCCCAACGGGATGCGGTTCACCGCATTCGACGAGTCGGGCGACACGCTGAGCAGCAAGGTCTACTACTCGGTCGGCGGCGGCTTCATCGTGGACGAGAACGCCACCGGCGCCGACCGCATCAAGCCGGACGACACCGTCCTGCCCCATCGTTTCGACACCGCCACCGAACTCCTCGAACGCTGCCACGAGACGGGACTGTCCATCTCCGCGCTCATGATGGAGAACGAGCAGGCGTTCGGCCGCTCGCCCCAGGAGATCCGCGAGGACCTGCTGAGGCTCTGGCAGGTGATGCGCGCCTGCGTGACCCGCGGCTGCGCCCGCGAGGGCCTCCTGCCCGGCGGGCTCAAGGTCCGTCGCCGCGCCCCGCAGTTGCACCGACAGCTGGCCGTCGAGAAGCCGTCCGACCCTCTGCACGCCATGGACTGGGTCACCCTCTTCGCACTGGCCGTCAACGAGGAGAACGCCGCCGGCGGCCGTATCGTCACCGCCCCCACCAACGGCGCCGCGGGCATCATCCCCGCCGTCCTGCACTACTACGACCGGTTCGTTCCCGGCCGCGACGACGAGGGCGTCGTCCGGTTCCTGCTCACCGCCGGCGCGATCGGCGTGCTGTTCAAGCAGAACGCCTCGATCTCCGGCGCCGAGGTCGGCTGCCAGGGCGAGGTCGGCTCCGCGTGCTCGATGGCCGCGGCCGGCCTCACCGAGGTCCTCGGCGGTACCCCCGAACAGGTCGAGAACGCCGCCGAGATCGGCATCGAGCACAACCTCGGCCTCACCTGCGATCCCGTCGGGGGCCTGGTCCAGGTGCCCTGCATCGAGCGCAACGCGGTCGGCGCGATCAAGGCCATCAGCGCCGCCCGTATCTCGCTGCGCGGCGACGGCCGCCACTTCGTCTCCCTCGACAAAGCGATCAAGACGATGCGCGACACCGGCCGCGACATGTTGGACAAATACAAGGAGACAAGCCGAGGCGGCCTAGCCGTCAACGTAATCGAGTGCTGACCCCCAGTGGTCACCTCACTGCAATCAACACACCACCCGGGGGCCGCGACGGTACGCCGCAGCCCCCGGGCCATCGGGCCACTCTACGGAAGGGGCCCATGCCGTGGTGTGTCAGTTCCCTCCATGCGTCGAAAAGCCCCTCAGCGGAGCCGCCCGAACCTCATGGTCGGCCAACACCGCCTCCTTACCGGCTGTACGCCATCTCGACGTCACGGACACTTTGGACACTAGCCACATAGAGCGATATATGCCCCCAATAGGCTTCAAAGGTGTCGTCAAGCGTCCGAGACGAGGCGGAGCCGGACGACGGCCGGGACCTCCTCGCGCTCCAGGGCGAGGCACAGGCGGCGCAGCGCCTCGTCCGCTATGCGCTGCCGCAGTTCGGAGAGGTCGGCGCGCCTGCTGTACGCCACGTTGAGGCGCAGCTTCGGGTTCCTGGACGTGCCGAGCAGGCGTGCGCGCGCGCTTCGGACGCCCGGGTACTCCTCGATCTCCGCCTCCAGCGCGTCGGTCACCGCCTTGGCCGGCAGGTGCGTCGTGCCGTCGCCGCCTTTCGGCTCCAGCGTGAGAGCCGGCAACCTGGAGGAGCGTCCCTGGGCCAGCAACCAGGCCAACCCCAAGAGGGCGAGGACGACGCTCGCCACGGCTACGGCGGGCCAGAACCACGACTGGTCGTTCACGTAGTCGTGCACCCGGGTGCTGAGCACCGGGGAGGACGCCCGGCCGTCGCCGAAGGCGCCGAGCCCTCGCGCGAGCGCCGCGGCGCCCGGGATCGCGAGGAGCAGGCCGAGCAGGATGAGGCCCGTCCGGTTGAGGTGGGCGGGACGGCGGTCCATCAGCCCTCCCGGAGCTTGACCCGTACCGACACCGACCGGTCGGGCACTGGCTGGAGCCGGTCGAGCCGGTCACCAACGGCGGCGCCGATGCGTTCGCCCAGATCCGCCGACTCGCGGACGGGCGTCTCGGCGACGACCCGCACACGGCGGCGGCGCAGCTTCACCCGGCGCACACCGGACACGCCCGGCGCCTCCTCCGCGGCCGAGGCGAGGGCGCCCTTCAGGCCGCGCCGGGTCACGCCCATCAGCAGCGCCGGGTCCTCGCCGTGCAGGGGGACGACGCGGGTCCGGCCCGGCAGCAGCCCGGCCAGCAGGAAGATCAGCCCGAGCAGCGTCAGCCCGCCCGCTGCCGCGAGAAAGGACAGGTCCTCCCACGCGGTGTCCTCCGCCCAGTCCCGGACGCGCTCGTAGGGGACGATGTGCGCGGCCTCCCCGGCCCAGGCGGTGATGATCTCCACGGCGGTGATCACACCGGCGGCGGCGAGCAGCAGCGCGGCGAGCAGCCCGAGCCACACCCGGCGCGAACGGAACGCGTGCCGGGCCGCCCGGTCGGCGCGAGCGATCATGACACGGTCCTCTCCACGACCGGGTGCCGCAGCTCGGCGACCTCGATGTCCACCTGCCGGACGGTCAGGCCGGTCAGATCCTCCACCCGTCCGCGCACGCTCTCCCGGACGCGGTGGGCGACCGTCCGCACCGGCCGCGGGTAGGCGACCGACAGCGCCATCCGGACGGTGACGATCCCGGCGTCCACCCGGACGTCGGTGTGGGCCGGGCGCCGCCCCGGCACGGGCACGCCGAGGACGGTCCGCGCGAGCCCGCCGGTGTCCTCGATCTCGTCCGCCACTTTCGCCACGATCCGCGCCACGGCCCGGTCGCTGATGGTCGTCTTGCCGCGTTCGAGGGGGGCGGACGCTTCGGGATCGTCGTCGCCCGTGCTCGCGTCTGGGTGTTCGGGTCGCGTCATCGTGGACGCTTGCCGGAGTTCCGGGACGACAGGAGCTGACCGATGTCGAGGTCGCCCTCCACGGCGCGGCCGACGAGGAAGCCGAGGGCGCCCAGGAAGAGGACGATGAAGAAGGCGCCGAAGCCGCCGAACGCACCCGCGAAGCCGAGGGCGGTACCGAAGGCCAGGCCGACCAGGGGCCACAGAACTCTCATCGCGATCATCTCATTCCACATCGCCGACCAGGACGTCGACCGGACGGTCGCCGGCGAGGGGGCGGACGCGCCGGCGCACGTCGGCGGCCGTCTCGGGGAACGGACGTCGCCCGCGGGCGACGATGCCCACCTCGACGCGGTCCTGATGGACCGCCACACCGGCGAAGGGCAGACCGGCCCGGTAGGTCACGATGCGGGCGTGTGGGCCCGCGGTGAGGGACGGAACGTCCGGGCAGGTGAGCGCGGCGTCCGCGATCCGCTCGGCCTGCGTTCTGGCGGGCGCGGTCTCGGCGTCCGGGGTCGTCTCGGGCGTGATCATCGCACCCGGGGCTGGTCGGAGTCGGACTCGCGCTCGTTCTCGCCCTCGACGTAGATGTCCTCCACGTCGATGTTGACCTCGACGACCTCCAGCCCGCACATGTGCTCGACCTCGCCGATGACGTTGTCGCGCACCGCGTTGGCCAGTTCGGGGATGGACACCCCGTAGTCCACGACGAGGTCGAGGTCGACGGCGGCCTGCCGCTCGCCGACCTGGACGGACACGCCGCGGTTGGCGCTGGAACCGGGCAGCCGCTCCCGGACGTTGCCGAGCGCCCCGCCGTCGCCCATCGCGTGGACGCCGCCGACATCGCTCGCGGCCCGGCTCGCGATCTTGGCGACGACACCGTCGGCGATGTGCGTCTTGCCGCCGGACGTGACGAGACCGCCGCCCGAGTCGCCTCCCGAAGCCGCTACGGCGGCCCCGACTCCCGTGCTCTTCCGCTCCTCGCTCACGGCACCCCCCGATGCGTCTGCTATGTGCAGTTGATGCTCGCGGGGGATCGGGATAAAACCAAACGGCAGGTCAACGCCGCTTTACCGGGGGCCCAGCGGCGCGCTGGACCCCCGGGTCGCCCCTACTTCTCGAACATCGCCCGCATCTTCTTGGCGGCGTCGCTCAGCTTCCTCTTCTCGGCGCCGGTGTCCTTCTTGGTGCGGGCTTCGCGCCGGTTCTCGTCCGCCGGCTCCGCAGCCTCGGTCCGAACCCGTTCCGTCTCGCGGCCAGCCTTGTCGTTCACGACAACTCCCCCGTGTCACTGACGAATCGTTCGCCCTTTAAGTACCCCAGCCGGCGATCGTCTATCCGGGGTAGAAGCGGAGCTCGGGCCGTCCGATCTGGCCGTAGTGGGGACGGCGGCGCGCGAGCCCGTTCTCGGCGAGGTATTCCAGGTAGCGGCGGGCGGTGACGCGGGAGACGCCGGTGAGATCGGCGGCCGCGGCGGCCGACAGCCCGTCCGGCGCCCCGGCGAGGGCCTCGGTGACGGCCTGGAGCGTCTCGCTGCTCATCCCCTTGGGCAGCGAACGGTGGCCGGGGGTACGCAGCGTGGCGAGCATCCCGTCGACGTCGGCCTGCCCGGCGACCTCTCCCGCCCGTGCGGCCTGCTCGCGGAACCGCGCGTACTGGTCGAGCTTGTCGCGCAGTGACGCGAACGTGAACGGCTTCAGCAGGTACTGGACGACCCCGACCGACACCGCCGTGCGGATCACCGCGAGGTCCCGCGCGGACGTCACGGCGATCACGTCCACGTCCCGTCCCCCGGCGCGCAGCGCGCGGCAGACCGTGAGGCCGTGGGTGTCGGGCAGGTAGAAGTCGAGCAGGACGACATCGACCTTGGTCCGCTCGCAGAACCGCAGCGCGTCCGCGCCGGAGTGCACGACGCCCGCGACCGTGAACCCGGCGACGCGCTCGACGTAGGTGCGGTGCGCCTCGGCGGCCACCGGGTCGTCCTCCACCACCAGGACCCTGATCATCGCGGATCCAGGGGCAGCCGGACGCTGAACACCGCGCCCGTGCCGGAGCCCGTGCCGGAGCCCACCTGGATGGTGCCGCCGTGCCGCCGGACGGCCTGCCCGGCCAGCGCGAGCCCGAGCCCGTGGCCGACCGGCCCGCCGGACGACTTGGTCGTCCAGCCGCGCCGGAACATCTCCGGGACGGCGTCGGGGTCCACCCCCCGCCCGCTGTCGGACACCTCCAGCACGAGCTCCGATCCTTCCGTACGGGCGGTGACGGTGACGCGCGGAGGACGGACGTTCCCGCCCTCGATGGCGGCGTCCACCGCGTTGTCGATGAGGTTGCCGAGGATGGTGACGAGGTCGCGGGCCTCGACGGCGTTCTCGACCGCGGTGTCCTCGGTGATCACGAACTCGACGCCGCGCTCGGCGGCCTCGGCGGACTTGCCGAGCAGCAACGCGGCCAGCACCGGCTCGGTCACCGACCCGACGACGCGGTCGGTGAGCCGCTGCGCGGTCTCCAGTTCGGCGGTCGCGAAGCCGACGGCCTGCTCGGGGCGTCCGAGCTCCACCAGGGACACGACGGTGTGCAGCCGGTTGGCGGCCTCGTGCGCGTGGGAGCGCAGCGACTCGGCAAAGCCGCGGACGGTGTCGAGTTCGCCGGTCAGGCCTTGCAGCTCGGTGTGGTCGCGCAAGGTCACCACGTTGCCCATCGCCCGGTCCCTCGACCGGACGGGCGAGGTATTGACCACCAGGATGCGCGTGTCGCCGATATGGATCTCGTCCGGTCTCGGCTCCGCGGAGGCGAGCGCGGCGGCCAGCTCGTTCGGCAGGCCGAGCGTGGCGACCGGGCGCCCGCGCGGGTCGGCGGGCAGGCCGAGCAGGTCGCGGGCGGCGTCGTTGCACAGCACGACCCGTCCGGAGCGGTCGAGCAGCAGGAGTCCCTCGCGGACCGAATGCAGGATCGCCTCGTAGTACTCGAACATCTCGCGCAGCTCGCCGGGTGCGACGCCCCGCGTCTGGCGGCGCAGGCGCGCGGACACCAGGTAGGTGCCCGCCATGCCCGCGCCCAGCACCGCCAGGGCGATCGCGACCAGCAGGACGAGGCGCTGGCGCAGTTCCGCCGACATCGCCTCGATCGTGATGCCGACCGCGACCAGCGCCACGACCCGCCGCCCCTTCCCGAAGACGGGTGTGACCGTGCGCACGGACGGCCCCAGCGTGCCGGTGTAGGTCTCGGTGAACGGGCGCCCGGCGAGCGCGGGGGCCGTGTTGCCGATGAACCGCTGACCGATTCTGGCCGGGTTCGGGTGGGTGTAACGAATCCCCGCAGGGCTCATGATCGTAATGAAGTCGACGCCTGTGTCGCGGCGGACGCGCTCCGCATACGGCTGGAGGGTCCGGCTGGGGGAGGACGTGGTGAGCGCGCGGCGGATATCGGGCGCGTCGGCGATGGTCGCGGCGACCACCGTCACCGTCTGCGTGGCGCGGTCGTCGACGGTCCGGCCCGCGTCGAGATAGGCGAGCGTCACGCCGACCACCACGAGCAGCCCGACGATGACCGCCTGCAGCGCGAGAAGCTGCCGCGCCAGGCTCCAGCGGTCGGGCACCGTCCATGCGGGACGCCGCACTCTCGCACCTCTCGTCTCGTCCACACCGTGAACGAAATGTACACAAGCGTGACCACGGTCACAGGACCGCGCATAGTCACGAGTGCACAGACCCAGCCACCGACCATGCTCCCACCCCTGCGCGGCCTCCACTGGCGCAGGCGCCCGAAGTGTGCATGCGCTAGTCCCCCGCCGGCGCATGGGCGTCTGCCAAGCCGCAGGCCCGTTTGGGATCCGCGCCCCGCCCCGGGCGCGGGTCCCAAGCGGGTGGCCCGAGCACAGGGAGACAGCTTTGCCCGATGTGTCCGACAGTGCCGCCGCACCGGACCGCTCCCGCCCTGATCGCTCCCGCCCTGATCGCGTCCACTACCTGTATCTCGCGGTTGTCGTGGCCGTCGTGCTCGGCGTGGCGATGGGCGTTGCCGCACCGGACGTCGCGGTCGAACTCAAGCCGCTCGGCACCGCGTTCGTCAACCTGATCAAGATGATGATCTCGCCGATCATCTTCTGCACGATCGTGCTCGGCATCGGCTCGGTGGCGCAGGCGGCGAAGGTCGGCAAGGTCGGCTTGGTCACGATCGGCTATTTCCTGGTGATGTCGACCTTCGCGCTCGCCATCGGGCTCGCGGTCGGCAACCTGCTGCACCCCGGCGAGGGCGTCCACCTGGACCCGTCCGCGGTGGCGACCGCCCACGAGCAGGCGGAGGACGCCGAGGGCACCACCGACTTCCTGCTCGGGATCATCCCGTCCACGCTGGTGTCGGCGCTGACCGGCGGTCAGGTGCTCCAGACCCTGCTCGTCGCGCTGCTCGTCGGGTTCGGGCTCCAGGGTCTCGGACCCGCGGGCGAGCCGATCCTGCGCGCCGTCGAGCACGCGCAGCGGCTGGTGTTCCGAATCCTGGCCATGATCATGTGGGCGGCGCCGGTCGGAGCGTTCGGTGCCATCGCCGCCGTGGTCGGCGCGAGCGGGTGGTCCGCGCTGCGCAGCCTCGCGGTGATCATGCTGGGCTTCTACATCACCTGCGTGGTCTTCGTGTTCGTCGTACTCGGTGCGGTGCTGTGGCTGACCACCCGGGTGAACATCCTGTCGCTGCTGCGCTATCTCGCCCGCGAGTTCCTGCTGATCCTGTCGACCTCGTCGTCGGAGTCGGCGCTGCCCAGGCTGATCGCCAAGATGGAGCACCTCGGGGTGAGCCGCCCGGTCGTCGGGATCACCGTCCCGACCGGGTACTCCTTCAACCTGGACGGCACCGCCATCTACCTGACGATGGCGACGCTGTTCATCGCGTCCGCGCAGGACGAGCCGCTGTCGGTCGGCGCGCAGATCCCGCTGCTGCTGTTCATGATCGTCGCGTCCAAGGGCGCGGCGGGCGTCAGCGGCGCCGGGCTCGCCACCCTCGCGGGCGGCCTCCAGTCACACAAGCCCGCGCTGGTGGACGGCGTCGGGTTCATCGTCGGCATCGACCGGTTCATGTCGGAGGCGCGCGCGCTGACCAACTTCGCGGGAAACGCCGTCGCGACCGTTGTGATCGGTCAATGGACGGGCGAGTTCGATGCCGTGAAGGCCGGGCACGTCCTCGGCGGCGCGGATCCGTTCAACGAGGCCACCTTGCTGGACGACGCCCCCGCCGCGCACGACCCCGTGTACGGGCCTCAGACGGACGGGCGGACCACCGCGGCCGCCTGACCGCACAGACGACCGCCTAGCGCCGGCGCCCCCCGCTCCCGGCGCTAGGCGGTCTCCATCCGCGGCCCCCGCCGCGGCCGGGAGAACGCCGGGCGGAGCCTGACCAGCACCGGCAGATCAGGCATTCCGACCGTCCGCCGATACCGCTCGACCGGGCCCGCGCCCAGTTCGCCGTACACCTCGCCGAGGACGGAGTCGCCCTCGCACGTCACGGTCACCACGAGCCGCGGCCGGGTGAGAGTGCCGGTGAGGCGGATGCGCGGGTCGCTGACGCCGGGCAGCGCCGCGGCGTCCCGCGCCAGGTCGGCGGCGGCGGAGCGAGCGAGATCGCGGGTTCTCGGGTCGAGGTCCGGCCGCCACTGCTGGACGAGGGCGCGGCCCTGGACGACCAGCCAGAGCTGCCCGGCCAGCGACAGCAGTTCGGTGACGGCCGCGGCGGCCGGCAGGAACCATTCGCTGCCGCCCGCGAACCGGACCAGCGCCGGGTCGAGCGGCGGCCGGGCCGCGAGGCCGCCCGGCCCTGCGGACAGGCCGTCCAGTCCCCCGAGCCCGAGCACCAGGGCGGCGGCTCCGCAGCTGAACAGCACCGCTCCGGTCACCGCCAGTGCGGCCCTCATGTCAGTTCCTCCGCCGGCATGTCAGTCCTTCCGCCAGCTCAGCCGGACATCCACGGGCGGCCGGTACATCGGCTCGATGCCGTCCAGCCGGTCGTCGACCGCGCAATGGACGAGCTCCTCCAGGTTCGCGGGGTTGCGGTAGCGGGTCGCGGCGCGGACGACGACCCGCCTGCGGAACACGCCCGCTCCCCGGACCCGGGCGCGCTCGATCCCCGGGACGCCCAGCGCCGCGTCCGCGAGGGAGCGGCGGAGCGCGGTACGGCCGAGGACGCCGGCGAGCCGCGGGTCCGAGCCGTCCAGCGGCACGCCGCGCAACCGGCCGGGCACCGCCGCCAGCAGCAGGGCGAGCCCGATGATCGTGAGCACCCCCGCACCGACCCGCACCCCGGGATGCCGCCAGGGCAGCCGCCCGAGAACGTCCACCACGCGGCCCGCGCCCGGTACGGGGTGGACGCCGGAGCCGAGCGCGGCGGCCAGCAACTCGATCGCGGCGGCCCCGCCGACGACGGTCACCAGCAGCGCGGCGACCAGCCCGGCGAACGCCCGGCGCGGCCGGAGCTCCCGTGTGGCGAGCCGCCGCGCCTGCTGCCTGCTCTGCGTTTCGTGGATCAGGTCCCTGACCAGAGATTCGGCCATCGCCACCCCCGTGAGCCATTGGCACGTTCGGACATCTGGCACGTCCGGACATCGCTACCCATGGTGAGGCAATGTCACGCGGAGTGAAACTCGCCATGCCGACATCCCGCACATCCGCCGTGGATTTCACGTGCGGGGCTCAGGGGGCATAGGCATTGCCGGGGCCGACCTTGATCGGGTCCGGGGTGCAGGCGCCCCGCTTGCCGCGCTTGTCCCAGTCCACGGGCCGGCCCTTGAAGCTCTTGACGCGCCCCGGCCGCGGATACACCGTGCCGTAGGTGTTCCCGGCGAAGTAGTTGTCCTTCCCGCAGACGGGGTCGCGGGGGAACATGAAGTAGGAGAACAGCCCGTACCAGCCGGTGGTGCGGAACCGGTTGCCGATCACCCGGTTGCCGCTCGCCCCGTCGCTCGCCCGGACGGGATCGCCGCTGATCTTGAAGAACGTGTTGCCGGACACGGTGTTCCGGCTCGCGCCGTTGGAGAAGTAGACGCCGTGGATGCGGCTGTAGCTCGCCGGCTTCCTGTTCTCCAGCTCCCGGAAGTCGTTGCCCTGGATCGTCATGTTCCACGAGTTGTACATGTGGACGGCGCCGTACCCCTCGGCACCGTCCGCGTGGCGGGTGCCGAGCCTGCGGAAGACCATGTTCCGGACCGAACCGCCCGTGATCCTCTTCCCGGACGCCTTGTCGCCTCTGAACAGGATCCCGCCGGCGGTGTAGTTCTGGACGGTGATACCGCTGACGTGCGTCTTCGCGCTCCCGGCACGCACCGTCAGCCAGTAGCCGTCACGGCCGCCCCCGTCGTAGACGACCCGGCCCGTCCCCTTCTCCGGCCGGATCACGATGTCGCCGCCCGCCGGCGAGTACGTCCATTCGACTGACTCGTCCCGATACGTTCCACCCTGGACGAGGACCGTCCCGGTGGACGCGCCCTTCTCCTCCAGCACCTGCTGGGCCTCCGCCAATGACGAGACCGTGAGCCCCGCCTTCTGCCGGGCACCGCCGTCCGGGGCCACGTGGACGACGACCTTCCCGCCCTCGCCCGCGCCGGTCGGTGCAGCCCGGTGAGGGGCGGGCTCCAAGGCCACCGCGCCCAGCGCTCCAACGGCCACCGCGGCGGTGGTGGCCGAGCCGATCAGCATCCCGCGCCTGCGCATAGTCCGACTCCTCGCTCCATCGACTGATCGGCAAGGACGCTACGGAGCAGGAATGCGCCGCCCTAGGGCCCTAGGACCCCGGGTGGCGCGGGCGAAGACCCCAAGCGGGACGGTTCAGCGGAAGACGACCGTCCGGTCACCGTTGAGCAGGACGCGGTGCTCGGCGTGCCAGCGGACGGCGCGGGCCAAGGCCAGGCATTCAACGTCGCGCCCTACGGCCACCAGTTCCTCGGGACTGTGGGTGTGGTCGACACGCGCGACTTCCTGCTCGATGATCGGCCCCTCGTCCAGGTCAGCGGTGACGTAGTGGGCGGTCGCGCCGATCACCTTGACGCCGCGGGCGTGCGCCTGGTGGTAGGGGCGGGCGCCCTTGAAGCTCGGCAGGAACGAGTGGTGGATATTGATGATCATGCCGGGGAGTTTGGCGCAGAAGTCGTCCGACAGGATCTGCATATAGCGGGCGAGGACCACCAGGTCGACGCGGTAGTGCTCGACCAGGGTGAGGACCTCGGCCTCCTGCGCCGCCTTGCCGCCCGTGCCGACCGGCAGATGGTGGTAGTCGATCCCGTACGACTGGGTGAGCGGCCGCAGGTCCGGATGGTTGGACGCGACGGCGGCGATGTCGATGTCGAGCAGCCCGGACCGCTGCCGGTAGAGCAGGTCGTTCAGGCAGTGCCCGCCCTTCGACACCATGATCAGCACGCGCGGGCGGAACGCGAGGTCGTGCAGGTGCCACTGCAGACCGAGCTCGGAGGCCAGGGACGCGAACGCGCCGCGCAGCTCGTCGGCGTCCGCGCCCGGGGTGGCGCCGGGCGTCCCCGCGAACTGCACCCGCATGAAGAACGTGTCGGACTCGCGGTCGCTGAACTGCTGGCACTCCAGGATGTTGCACCCGCGCTCGGCCAGCAGCCCCGAGACGGCGGCGACGATTCCCGGCCGGTCGGGGCACGACAGGGTCAGCACATATTCGGTCACGGTGTCTCTCTAGCCGCGGTCAATGGTGAACCTGGGCCGCTGGGCACGGAACCGCAGCTCAGAGCCCGAAAGAGCCCAGGACGATTGGTACGAGCTTACGTGCCGCCGCACCGTCCTGCTCCCGTTCCCGACCGAGCTGTATCTCAAAGTAACCAAGCCGTCACGCAAACACGCTCAGGTAGATATCAACCCAGCCAGCTGGGTGAGGGCGGTGGTGATCTCCGCGGGGGTGCGGCCTTGGGCGCGCTGGTGGGCGTAGAGCTCGGACGCAAGGGGCGCGAGGAGCACGTCGGCGAGCGCGTCCGGGCCGGGGACGCCGGCGGTGGCCAGCAGCATCCGGACGTGGGCGCGCCAGAACCCGTACGCACCGGTGGTCAGCCGCGTGCCGCCGGCCTCGGCGCCGAGGACGAGGTCGATGTGCGCTTCGAGCAACTCGACCATGGCGGCGTAGAAGGCGGCGAGGCGCTCGGCAGGCGGGGCGCCGGGGCCGAGGGGCGGGTCACCGCGCAGCAGCCGCTCCTGGAGGCGGCGCTCGTGCTCGTCCAGTAGCGCGAGGGCGATGGAGGTCGTGTCGGGGTAGCGGCGGTAGAGCGTGCCGCGCCCGACGCCCGCGGCCTTGGCGATGTCGTCCATGGTGACGGCGCGCGGATCGCCGGCGGCGAACAGGCCGGCCGCGGCATCGAGGACCCGCGTCCGGTTGCGGGCGGCGTCGGCGCGTTCGCGGGGGCGGGCGTCCCCGCCCGCCGGACGGCCGGTGAGCAGGTCGGTGCGGCGTTCCATCCCGCCGACTGTAACCGACGAAACAAGAAGTGGACAAGGTGTCCACATTCGGGTTAGAGTCAGCGCCGGGAATCAACCGGACATGCTGTCCACTTAAAGGAGAATCATGACCACGCTGCTGCACCTGGACTCCAGCGCCCGGCGCCGCTCCGTCAGCCGGGAGGTCGGGGACGCGTTCGCCGCCGCCTGGCGGGAGGCGAACCCGGACGGCCACTACGTCCACCGCGACCTGGCGGCCGATCCCGTGCCCTTCATCGGCGAGGCGTGGACGGACCTGTGCGACTACGTCCTGGCCAACGGGATCACCGAGATCGCCCGCTACAAGGAGGCCGTCCGGACGCCGGACCAGGCCGCGGCGTGGGCGGTCCTTGAGCCGCTGCTGGACGAACTGGTCGCCGCCGACGTCGTCCTGATCGCCACGCCCATGTACAACTTCTCCGTCCCGGCCTCCCTCAAGGCGTGGATCGACCAGGTCACGTTCCCGCGGATGTCGCTGGCCGGGCGGCGGTTCGTGATCGCCTCGGCGCGCGGCGGCTCGTACGCGCCCGGCGCGCCCCGCGAACCGTATGACCACCAGGAGCGGTTCCTCCGCGACTTCATCGCCGGGCACTTCGGGGTGGAGGACGTGGCGGGGGTGGCCGCCGAACTGGTGAACAGCCGCCTCGACCCGGCGCTGGAGCGGCTGCGCGCCGTCCACGAGCAGTCGTACGCGGACGCGCTGCGGACGGCCCGCACACTCGGGGCGGAGTACTGATGGGCTGGATTCTGCTCGGGCTGGCCGGGCTCGTCGAGATCGCCTTCTCGCAGAGCATCCGCCCGACGGAGAGCTTCACGCGTCCGCTGCCCACGCTCGTGTGCTTCGCGCTCGGCGCCTTCTCGATCTATCTGCTGTCGCACGCGATGCGCACGCTGCCGGTCGGCACCTCGTACGCGGTGTTCACCGGGATCGGCGCGGTCGGCGCCATCGCGCTCGGCATCGTCGTCCAGAAGGACCCGGTCAGCGCCGGACGGGCGGCGGCGCTCAGCCTGATCATCGCCGGGATCGTCCTCGCCCGCGCCACCACCCCGGAGACCGGGTCGTCGTAGTGCCGGCACTTTCGTCTACTGGTGAGTAGTTTGTGGGACGGCGTCGAGGTTACCTTGCCTCCATGCGGCGATTCGTGTGCCTGGCGATGGCGGTCACCCTCGTCCTTGCGGGATGCACCGAATCCAAGGGCGCCAAGGGACGCGACGACGCACGCCCTACCGAGATCGACGGGATTCCGACCAGTGCGGGCACGCACAAGCGGAAGCTGGACGTCGGCACCATCGGACACCGCGAATACCTGCTGCACGTCCCGTCCAAAATAGCGCGAGGCACCTGGCGGGACGGCCGGCCGGCCGACCCGCCCGCGCTCGTCATCGCGCTGCACGGCGGGCTCGCCACCATGGGGCGAATGCGGACGCTGACCGGGTTCGACGGCCTGGCCGACGAGAAGGGCTTCCTCGTCGCCTACCCCGACGGGTTCATGACGACGTGGAACGCCGGGGACTGCTGTGGCCCGGCCAAGCTCGCGCACACCGACGACGTCGGGTTCCTGAGCAAGCTGATCGGCGAGTTGACCGGCGCCGGGCTCGCCGATCCGGACCGCGTCTACGTCACCGGCTTCTCCAACGGCGCGGGGATGGCCTACCGGCTGGCCTGCGAGAAGCCCGCCGAGGTCGCGGCGATCGGGGTGGTCGAGGGGGCGCTGGTGACCCGTTGCGACCCGAACCGTGCGGTCTCAGCGATGATCTTCCATGGAACGGCCGACCGGAGCGTCCCGTTCCACGGTGGGGGCCGGCGCGACATCAACGACGGGCGGCCGTTTCCGCCCGTCTCGTCCGCGGTGGACTTCTGGCGCAAGGTCGATGGCCTGCCAGAACTCGGCGCGCGGGTGCGCACCCCGGGCCGCGGCACGGAGTGCGCGAGCACCGGCAAGGGACGGGGCGGCGCCGAGGTGACCTTCTGCAAGATCGATGGCGGGACGCACGCATGGCCGTCTGGAGCGACCGCCATGCTGTGGGACTTCTTCGCCGCGCACCCGCGTGCCCGGTGAGCGGGCATATATGAGATCTTTTCATATTAGGACGGTAGGCTGGCGGGGTGACCGCCATGAACCTCCGGGACCGCTACGACGCCGCGACCTCCGGTCTTGAGGCGCCGCTCGCCGTCGTCGATCTCACCGCCCTGCGCGCGAACGCCGCCGCTCTCGTCCGCCGCGCCGCCGGCAAGCCCATCCGGGTGGCGAGCAAGTCGGTGCGCTGCCGTGCCGTCCTGGAGGAGGTCCTCGCCATGGACGGGTTCGCCGGGATCATGGCGTTCACCCTCCCCGAGGCCCTCTGGCTGGTGCGGGAGGGAGTGAGCGACGACGTCCTCGTCGCCTACCCGACCACCGACCGCACCGCGCTGTCGGCCCTCGCCGCCGACCCCGCAGCGGCCCAGAAGATCACGTTGATGACCGACTCCCCCGCGCATCTGGACCTGATCGAGGACGCGACGGACGGCCGCCGGATCCGGGTGTGCATCGATATCGACGCCTCGTACCGCCCGCTCGGCGGCCGGGTCAGGATCGGCGCCCTGAGGTCGCCGCTGCACACGCCCGCGCAGGTGGGCGCGCTCGTTGAGCTGATCCTCAAGCGTCCCTCCCTCGCCCTCGTCGGGCTGATGGCCTACGAGTCGCAGATCGCCGGCGTCGGGGACCTCCCACCTGGACGGCCCGCCCGCGCGCGCGCCATCCGCGCCATGCAGCGCCGGTCCAGGATCGAGCTGGCCCGGCGCCGCGCCACGATCGTCCGCGCCGTCCTCGACCTCACCGAACTGGAGTTCGTCAACGGCGGCGGCACCGGCAGCGTCGAGTCGACCGCGGCCGAGCGCGCCGTCACCGAGGTCGCCGCCGGGTCCGGGCTCTACCATCCGCACCTGTTCGACCAGTACTCCGGCTTCACCGGACGGCCCGCCGCGCTGTTCGCGCTGCCCGTCGTCCGCCGGCCCCGCCCCGGCGCCGTCACCTGTCTCGGCGGCGGCTACCTCGCCTCCGGCCCCGCCGACCACCTCCGCCTGCCCCAGCCCTACCTGCCGAGCGGGCTGTCCTACAACCCCGACGAAGGCGCTGGCGAGGTGCAGACCCCGCTGCTCGGCCGCGCCGCCGACCTGCTCGACATCGGCGATCGGGTCTGGTTCCGGCACACCAAGGCCGGCGAGCTGTGCGAGCGGTTCGCCGCCCTGCACCTCATCGAGGGCGACCGGTTCGTCCGGACCGTCCCCACCTACCGGGGCGAGGGACACACCTTCCTCTGACCAACGGCCGGATAGGTTGGGCGATATGAGCGACGCTCCCCTGATCAGTGTCCGCGGCGAGGCCGTGCTGGAGGTCGAGCCCGAGATCGCCCGGCTGTCGGTGTACGTCCAGTCGCACGAGAACGACCGGCGCACCGCGCTCGACCGCCTCGTCGAGCGCAACCAGCAGTGCCTCGACCTCGTCAAGTCCTACGGCGACGCGGTGGAGAAGCTGGAGACCGGTGGCCTGTCCATCACCCCGTTGCTGCGCCACCGGCGCCGTGAGGGCGACATCCGCGCCTACCAGGGCACCAGCTGGATCAAGATCACCGTGTGTGACTTCGCGGTGCTCGGCGAGCTCGTGACGCGCCTCGGCGATCTGGAGCGCACCGCCGTCAACGGCCCCGACTGGGCGCTGCGGCGCGACAGCGAGGTCTACGCGCGGGCCGCCCGGCAGGCCGCGCACGAGGCCGTCGCCCGCGCCCGCAGCTACGCCGAGGCGCTCGGTGCCCGGCTCACCGGCCTCGTCGAGCTGGCGGACGAGGGGCTCACCAGCAACGACGCCGGCGGCGGCCCGGTCACGCTGGCCGCCGCGTACGGGGCCGCGCCCGGCTCCCAGGATCAGCCCGAGGCGATCGACCTGGAACCGGCCTCGCAGATCGTCCGCGCCGCCGTGGAGGCCCGCTTCACCGCCACGGCCCCCACCCTGGACTGAACGGGGCCGCGCCCGTCCCCGTACTGAGGGCGTGGGACTAACGAACTGCGGCGCGTACCGTCTCGGCCTCGGCGTCTACGCCCTCGGGCGGCTCGTCGGCGCGGAGGCCGACGCGCTGTCGACCCACCTGGCCGGCTGCCCGCGGTGCCGCGCCGAACTGGCCGAGCTGCGCGGCGTCGCCGACGTGCTCGCCAGGACGCTCCCGGCACGGCGAGGCGCCGGCCGCGGACCGCGCACCGGCGCCCGGGCGACCAGGCTCAGCGGCGTCTGCGCCTACGGCGCCACAGGACGAGGGCGGTCACGGTGACCGCCGCCCCGACCCCCGCCAGCACGAGCCGCTTGTCGAGCTGACCTGGCCCGCCGTCGTCGTCCTCGCCGTCCGACCGCACGATCGACCGGGCCGCCTGCACGACCTGGGCGGCCTCCTCCTTGAGCCGCTCGGCGCCCCGATGCGCGACGTTCCTCGGGTTGACCCGGTCGGCGAGCTCGTCGATCGTGCGGGCGAGCTCCAGCCGGGTCCGCTCGATCTCCCGCTCCAGCGCCTCCGGGTCGCGGGCCCTGTCAGCCATGCCGTGTCCTATCGTCTCGGGCGACGCATGATCCGAACAGTCTTGCAGGTCTTCCCCCGCGGCGCCCGCCCGCACCCGTGCCGGTCTTGAGCGGTACCGTTGCATCCACCAACCGAGCGAAAGGCGGAACAGGGTGTCCGAGCGGCTGCAGCCGGGCGACGTCGCCCCCGATTTCGAGCTTCCCGACGCGGACGCCTCCCCGGTGTCGCTGGCCTCACTGCGCGGGAGGCGCGTGATCCTCTACTTCTACCCGGCCGCCATGACGCCCGGCTGCACGAAGGAGTCGGTCGACTTCCAGAGCAGCCTCGCCGACCTGGACTCCGCTGGCGTCACCGTCGTCGGTGTCTCCCCGGACGACCCCGCCAAGCTCGCCAAGTTCCGTGAGAAGGAGGGCCTGACCTTCCCCCTCCTGTCCGACCCCGACACGAAGGTCCTGCGGGCCTACGGCGCGTACGGCGAGAAGAAGCTGTACGGCAAGACGGTCGTGGGTGTGATCCGCTCCACCTTCATCATCGATCCCGAGGGCAAGGTCGAGAAGGCGTACTACAACGTGAAGGCCACCGGCCACGTCGAGCGCCTCCGCCGCGACCTCAACGTCTGAGGGGCCGCAAGAGGACACGTCCCTCCGGAGTGCGCACTTCTCCCGCTCGTCCATCATGTTCGCCTCAGCCAGATCCGGACTCGGCTGAGGGGACAGCGCGAGGGCGTGTCCCGCTGTGCGGTGGTGGCCGCTCGTCGGACGGTCGCGGCCATGGCGTGCGGGGTGAGCCGCGCGCCGATCCGCGCGACCGCTCCGGGGAGGTCGTGACAGGGGGCGAGCGGGTCGCCGGTGGAGGCGATGAACCAGGGCACCCCGCCCTCGTCCACCTGGACAAGGACGCTCTCCCCGATCGTGGGGAGGCTGGGACAAAGGACATGCAGCCGCGGGGGAGGTTGATCGTAGCGGCGGCGCACCGTCCACCCCTCGGTGGCCAAGACCCGCGCGAGCAGATCGAGATACGGAGCAGCGATTCCTGCGGTCATGGCGCGGGAGTCAGGTGCCCCGCGACGATCACGGCGGCGTCGACGATGTGCTCGGCCTCGGCGATCGGCTCCCCGTTCACGTCGAAGAACCACATCCGGTCTTGATCGGTGACCCGCGGCTTGCACGTGATCGTCTGAGTCGCGCCCGTGGGATCGTCCGGCCTGGTCACGATGATGGCCAGCGGGCTGGCGCGCAGTTCCGTAGCGAACCCGCGCCCCTGCAAGGCGTTCATCAGCATGTGAAGCCGCGGATAGGAATGCCGGTGTTCCGTCCCGTCAAAGGTGCCTGCCATGGCCCGTCTCCTGACGTGATTCACGTGGTGTTTCGGTCACTGTCAGTGAACATGTGGCGCGTGCCACATCGGGAGATGGATGATTAGGGGTGGCAGGGGGCGCGCGCCCCCTGCCTTCGACGATCGGAGGGTGCCTCGCATGTCCCCGGACAAGAAGGCCATCGGCGCACATCTGCGCGAGGTCCGCGAAGCACCGCCGTACTGGTCACGCGCCGACCTGGCGCGGCTCTTGCGTCAGGCGTCCGACCCGCTCGATCGGCCGAATCTGCCGCACGTCAAGACGCTCGCCGAGATGATCAAAAACTGGGAGTACGGGAAGTACACGCCCAACCCTCGGTACCGGGTCCTGTACTGCCGCGTCACGGGGAAGAATGAGGACGAGCTGTTCGGCGCTGACGTGGACGGACGGATTTCCCGTCGTGACGGCCTGTTACGGGAACCCGCTGCCGATATAGCGCTTCCCCAGCGGCTTTCCGACCCAATTGCCCCGGAGCTGGCGGACTACTTTGTCGAGCAGCTCGCCGGGCACTACCGCGCTGATCGCTATCTTGGTGCCCTACGGCTCATCCCTACCGGCATGGCTCAGTACGAACTGCTATGTGACCTGGCGAATGCCGCGCGAGGGACGCTCCGGCCGCGACTATGGTCCCTGGCCACCGGCTATGCCGCGTTCCTCGGCTGGACCTACCAGGACGGCGGCGACATCGACCGGTCCGCGTACTGGCACGACGTGATGCTTGAGCGCTCACATCGATCCCACGATCTAAATCTCGTGGCGTTCGCGCTGCACAACAAAGCGATGCTGCATGCCGACCTCCTCGACGGCCCCGGCGCCCTCGATCTCGCTCGCGCCGCCCTGGTGAAACAAGACACGCTTACGCCCAAGGTCCGGGTTCTGGCGTTGCAACAGGCGGCGCATGCCATGTCTTTGATCGGCGGGCAAGGCGCACGCGACGAGTGTGCCCGCCTGCTCGATGAGGCTGCCGCATTGGTCGATCAAGTGGATGACCCTTATCCGTGGGGCGGCGCCTGTCTCACTTCGCACTACCTTGACATCCAGCGGGCGACCTGCCTGGTACGGCTCGCGGCGCCCGCTGAGGCATCGGCGAATCCGTCGGCCGCCGCTGAGGCTCTGGCAATCTGGGAGCGGATCATGCCCGACCTGTTGACCGCCGACGCACGCCGGGACGTGGGCGTATTCCGTGCGCGGCAGGCACAGGCGTACGCCCTCCAGGGCGAGCCCAGGCAGGCCGTGCGCCTTGCTCGCGAAGTCGTCCAGGCCGCTGATGAGACGGGCTCAGGCCGGATGCGGAGCGAACTTCGAGGGCTCGCGGCGTACATGAGACCGTGGGCGCTGGAGCAATCGGGACAACAGCTCTCGGAGATGCTCGCCCCCATGGGAGGAAGCACGTGGCTCTGAGGACGCCCCTGCCCGCGGACCAGGTCGCCGAGCGGCTCGGCCAGACCGGGTGGTCGGGAGACACCACCGAGATCCACCGAACATTCGCAGTTGAATACGACATCGCGATGAGGATCGTCGCCGAGGTCGCCGAAGCCGCGGTGGAGTTGGAGCACCGACCCGACATCGATATCAGGTGGGATCGGCTGCACTTCGCGATGACCACTCACACGGCGGGCGATGTGGTCACTGAACTCGACTTCAAAACGGCGGAACGGATCAACGAGATCGCTCGGCGCCATGGGGCCGCCCCGGCCTAGGCATCGCCAAGCGATGCACCGGCGCCCAGCCACCCTCCAGCGCGAGGAGACGGGGCGCCGGTTTCGTTCAAGGGCTTAGCCCGTGAAGTATCAGTGGGCTTCTACGCGACTCGCCGCGGCATGGATTCGCGTCTACGACAAGCCCCGCAGCATGATCGGCCGAGTGCGGGCGGGGGGACTCGAACCCCCACGGTGTCGCCACCAACAGGACCTAAACCTGCCGCGTATACCTACTTCGCCACGCCCGCCGGCGCTCCGCGAGGGAGCCGGTCCAGCTTAGCGTCCCGGCCCGTCCGGACGTGGAGCGATTTTCGGTCCGGGCCCGAACCGCGGTATTTGAAAAATGACGCCTGCGGCGCCGGGGGGCGGCGTCCTACCCTGGGTTGGTCCGTCCGTGCCGGGGCGGGCGGTGTCGCCATGATCGAATCCAGGTGAGCCACCGTGAGCCAGTCCTTCACCCATCGCGTACTGCCGTACGACGGGGTGGACGAGTTCCTCGACGGCGCGCTGCCGTTCCTGCGGGACGGGGTGGACGCCGGCGACCGGGTGCTCGCGGTAGGCGGCATGGCACGCGAGATGCTGCTGCGGGACGCGCTCGGACCGGCGGCGGCCGGCGTCGAGTTCGCCGATGCCGCCACCTGGTACGTGCATCCGTGCCGGACGCTCGCCGACTGCCTGAGCGACGCCGACAACACCGCGTGGCAGGGACGGCGGCTGCGCGTCCTCGGCGAGCCGGTGTGGGCAACGCGCTCGCCGCTGGAGGTCCTGGAGTGGCAGCGGGCCGAGGCGATCCTCAACGTGGCGTTCCGCGACACCGAAGCCGCCTTCCTGTGCACCTACGCGTCGTCGCTCCCCGCGGGCGTCGTCGCGTCCTCACGTCAGACCCACCCCGAGACGGTCCGCGGCGTCACGGCGCTCCCGAACCCGGGCTACATGGACCCCTGGGCCTACAGCGCGCAATGCGACCGTGAGCCGCTGCCGGCGCCCCCGCCCGGTGCCGAGTCACTGAAGGTCGACCGTCCCGACCTGTACTGGCTGCGCGCCTATGTCAGCGAGTACGCGCGGCAGACCCGGCTGCCCGAGGAGAGTTTGCAGCGCCTCCTCGTCGCTGTCACCGAGATCGTCACCAACGCGCTGCGGCACGGCGAGCCGCCGATCGTCCTGCGGATGTGGATCGAGGCGTCCGACGATGAGCCCGCCCTCGCGTGCGAGGTCGCCGACGAGGGACGGTGGGACCCCGGGACCGGCTTCGGGCTCATCCCCCCGCGTCCGGCCGACACCGGCGGCGGCCGGTTCGGGCTGTGGGCGGTCCGGCTGCTGTGCGCAAGCGTCCAGATCCGGTCGGGTGAAGGGGGCACGACCGTGCGGCTCAGGCTGCGCCTGCCCGCAGTGCCCGCCGCGTCCATCAACGGAGCGTGAGCGAACCCATGCGTTGGGCTTCCAAAACACCGGGATCGGCGTACGCTGGACGGATCCGCGACAACCTCGATGGGCAGGCCATGGAGACACCCTGGTTCGCCAAACGACCCGTCAGCGCCGTACGGCCGGGAGATCACGGCTGGCTGGCCTACTCCTGCACCGAGGAGCGCGATCGTGTCATCGGCACCTTCGTCCGGGAGGGCCTGCTCACCAACGAGAAGGTCGTCTACGTGACGGACGCGCCGGCCGAATTGCTGCCCGGGTTCGACCCGCGGCATCCGATCGACATCGGCACCTACACCAGGACGGGCCAGCTGCGGGTCATCCCGCGGCGGGACGCCTGCCTCGATCGGCACGGCGCGTTCGCACCCGCGATGATGCTCGAAACGCTGGGCAAGGAGGTCGAGGAGGCGTTCGGCCAGGGCTTCCGTGCCGTCCGGCTGACGACCGACCACAGCTGGGTGCTCCACGGCCCCGGGCGTGCCGGCCTGCACCAGATGCTCGGTTGCGAGCATCGCGTCGGCGACGCCGTCTCGCCCAGCACCATGGCGATGGCGATCTGCCAGGTCGACAAACACGCCCTCACACATGACGAACTGGTCGCCCTACGGGATACCCATGAGGTCCTGGTGGAAGTGAACCCCGAATTCGACGACGGGATCTTGAAGATCGTGCGCACTTTCAAGCCCGACGGGCTGCGCGTCGAGGGCGAGTTGGACGCCGCCCGGCACGCCGTGTTCGCCGAGAAGCTGACCCAGGTGGGCAAGGGCCGACGGCGCGTCCACCTCGACTTCTCCCGGCTCGGCTTCATCGACCTCGGCGGGCTCAACCTGCTGGCGCAGCACGCCACCGGGCTGCCCGCCGACGACGCCCTGGTGCTCGACCACCTCCCAGCCGACGTGGAGAACGTCATCGAGCTGGTGGGCTGGCACCGGCTGCCCGGCCTGGCCCGGGGAAGCGAGGGCACCCTCCCGAAGACGGAGGGCATCGGCCGATGACGCTGGAGCACAGAGCGTTCCTGTACAAGGGCACCGACGAGTTCCTGTCCGTCGCCGTCCCGTACCTGGAGTCGGGGCTGGAGAAGGACCAGGCCGTCGTCGCCGTGGTGCGCGAACCCCACCTGTCCGCGCTGCGCGACGTCCTCACCGTGCACGGGGAGACGATCCAGTACTTCGACTCGGCGGTGTTCTACCAGCATCCCGTCCACACTCTGCGCGACTACCAGACGATCGTCTCGACGAGCATGCCGCGCACCGTGTGCGCGCTCGCCGAACCCGTCTGGGACGGGTGGGACGAGCAGCAGACACAGGAATGGATCCGCTACGAGTCGCTGATCAACGTCGTGTTCGCGGGGTCGGGCGCGCGGGCGCTGTGCCCCTACGACAGCGGCGAGCTGACCCCGCACGTGCTGGACGAGGCGCGGCGGACGCATCCGCTGCTCCTGCACGACGGCCGCAACGGCGTCAACGAGGAGTACGTCGACCCGGCGACGTTCGGGGCGGGCTGCGACCGCGCCCGCCGTCCGGGACGCCCGGACGGCGCGGAGTACCTGCCGATCAAAGGCACCGACCTGCACGAGTTGCGCGCGTTCGTCGCCGAGCGGGCGCTGACGCACGGGCTGGCCAGGCAACCCGCGCAAAACTTCATCACCGCCGTCAACGAGGTCGCGGCGAACGCCCTCCAGCACGGCATCCCGCCGATGGGCCTGTGGACGTGGCGCGACGACGCCGACCTCGTCTGCGAGATCGGCGACAACGGCTTCTGGCAGCCCAGCCCGCTCACCGGATTCATCCCTCCCGACTCGGCACTACAACGCGGCTTCGGCCTGTGGACCGTCCGGCTCCTGGTCGACCTCATGGAACTGCGCGCGGGGTGGGACGGCACCTTCGTACGCCTGCGCGTCCGACGGTGACCTGTTTCGCGCTAAGTCTCAGATACTGGAAAACCCTGGCGGAAAGCTCACCGCATCGCTCGGCTCACCCGTCGTAACCTGGACACGTCATGGAGACGCTCTGGTCCGTCCGCAGGCCGGTCCGCGATCTGCGGCCCGGCGACCACGCATGGCTCGCCTACGCCAACGAGGAGGAGCAGCGTCACGTCGCCGGGGCCTTCGTCCGGGACGGGCTCCTCGCCCGCGAGAAGGTCGTCTACATGGCGGCCTCGGTGAAGGACGCCGTTCCCGGCGTGCCGCCGGACGCGCCCGCCGGGCTCCTGACGTTCCTGCCGATCGGCAGTCCGTTCGACCCACGCGCGGCGGCCGGGGCGCTGGCCGCCGAGATCGCGCAGGCGAAACGGCGGGGCCTGCGCGCCGTCCGGATCGCCGCCGACCTGACCTCGGCCCTGCGCGCCCCCGACGGCCTGGAACGCACGCTCGTCTTCGAACGGCACCTGGAGCGGACGGTGCCGCCGAGCACGCACATCACGGCAGTCTGCCAGGTCGACCGGCGCCGCTGCCGCCGCAGCGACCTGGAGGCGCTGTGCGCGAGCCACGCCGTGCTGGCCGCGCCGGACCCCGAGTTCGAGGACGCCGTACTGAAGATCGTTCGAACGTTCCAGCCCGCCGGGCTGTCACTGTCGGGCGAGCTCGACGCGTCCCGGCACGCGGTCCTCGACCAGGCGCTGGCCTCGGTGCTGTCCCCCGACAACACCCGCGAGATCCACCTGGACCTCGCGGGTCTCGGCTTCATCGACCTCGGCGCGATCAACATCCTCGCCGACATCGCCGTCCGCCGCACCGGCCCCGGCCGCCTCGTCCTGGACCGTATGTCGCCGCAGCTCCGCGCCGTCCTGGAAACCGTCGGCTGGACGATGTTGTTTTGAATCCCGGCCCAAGCGGGCTCGCCTGGCGGCTCGCCCCCTTGACCATGATTTGCGAGCGCGACATCGCTTCGCGTGACGGTTGAGGTTGCCGCAGGGTTCTGAACCTGCGGGTCTCTTGCTCTCGGACGGGCGTATCCAACGGCCTCTGTCCTGCTGGGCGGGGTGGCGCGCTTGTTAGGCGGGCTCGGCCTATGGGGTTCTCGTCGCGGACGGGCGTGCGTCTGGTGGATGTGAGCCTGACGGCGTCGGCTTGGAGTTCCCCGTTTTGGACGGCGTCGGTTTGGGGGCCGCTGGTGTGGACGGCGTCACGGTTTGCGGCGGTGGGGCGGCGGTCGGCCTCGGGTCCGGTGTGTGCGACGGTTCGCTCGTCGGACCGCTGGGCTCCGGCGGCGAGGAGGGCGTGACCGGGGGGCGCGGCGTGGTGGTCGAGGCCGGCGGGCCGAGGGGGCTTGGCGACTCCTGTCGTCCGGTCCCTCGGCCCGGCCACAGGAGCACGGCCGCCACGATGACGACCGCGGCCGTGACGGCCGCCGCGAGGATCGGGAACGTCCAGCGCCGGACGCCGCGGACCGGCGAGGCCGCCGCCGCCCGTCCCGCCTTCTGGAAGCGGCGGACGGTCTCCGGGCCGGCGTGGATCTCGTCGGCCGCCGCGCGGTAGTGCGCGCGCAGCAGGGCATCGAGCTCATCGCTCATGGGCCCGGCCCTCCCTCATGTGCTCCCGCAGCGCCGCCATGGCGCGCGCGGTGTGGCTCTTCACCGTTCCCCGGGAGATCCCGAGCGTCTCGGCGATCTCGTGTTCGCTCAGGTCGCACCAGTACCGCAGTACGACCACGGCACGCTGCTTGGCGGGCAGCGCGCGGAGCACCTCGTCCAGGTCGCCCCCGGGGATTCCCGCGACCGGGGGCGCCGCGGCGAGGCGTTCCACGTCCATCACCGAACCGACCGGTGTGTCCCGGCGGCGGGCCCGCCGCTTGTTCTCGTCGATCGCGAGGTTGACCAGTACCCGGCGCGTGTACGCCTCGGGGTTGCCCGACGCGACGCGACGCCATCGCCGCGCGACCCGCTCGTAGGCGATCTGCAGCAGGTCCTCCGCGAGGTGCCGGTCGTAGACCATGAACACGGCGGTGCGCAGCAGGCGGCCCGCGGTGGCGGTCACGAACTCCTCGAACGTGACCTCCGCACCGCGGGGCTCCTGGGTGCTCAACGTGGACAGACCGCACCTACCCCCGGCTGGGCGGCATCGCGTTCGGGGTGCCGCGCGGAGGCGTCGGCGTGGGCGACAGCCGGGACGGACTCGGCCGCACCGTCGGCGGGGCGGTCGGCGTCGGCTTCCCCGTCGGCGGGGCGGTCGGGGTCGGCGTCGGCTCCGCGGACGGTGGAGCGGTCGGCTCCGGCGCGCAGGTCGGCTTGCCCCCGGGCGGCCTGGTGGCCGTGGGCCGGGGCTTGGGCGGGCGCGACGCAGTCGCCGTCGGTCGGGGCTTGGGCGGGCGCGACGGAGTGGCCGTCGGTCGGGGCTTGGGCGGGTGCGACGGGGTGGCCTTCGGCTCGGCGAAGCCGGCCTTCTTGGTCGGCCGCGGCGGTGCCGAGGGTGACGGGCAGCCCGGGTCGGTCGGCGAGGGGCTGGGCTTGGGTGGGCGCGTCGCCACCGCACCCTGCGCGGCGACCGGCCTCACCTCCGGCGATCCGCCCGGCCCCGCGGCCAGCCAGATCCCGGCGGCCAGGAGACCCGTCCCGCTGAATCCGGCCAGGACGACCGCCGGCCAGCGGCGGATGCGACCCTTGTCGATCATGATGCTCCTCGAGGCGAAGTTTCCTTACACCCCGATAAACCCCCGCTCGCCGTGCCGCGGTTGTCACGCCTGCCGGTTTTCTCCTCGGGTCAGGTCAGTCCGGCGGCGGACAGGGCTTCGGGGAGCAGCTCCGCGAGGGTGCGGAAGGCACGGCCCCGGTGGCTGATCGCGTCCTTGTCGGCCGGGGACATCTCGGCGGTCGTGCGGGACTCACCGTCCGGGAGGAAGACCGGGTCGTAGCCGAAACCTCCGGTTCCGCGCGGGGTCCGCACGATCGTGCCGCGCATCCGCGCCTCGACGCAGTGCTCCACGCCGCCCGGCAGGACGAGCGCGGCGGCGCAGACGAAATGGCCGCCGCGCAGGCCGTCGGGGACGTCGGCGATCTGGTCGAGGAGCAGCTGGAGGTTGGCGGCGTCCTTGTCACCGGTCGCCGCGCCGAACCGGCCCGACCAGCGGGCCGACAGCACGCCCGGCATGCCGTTCAGCGCGTCCACGCACAGGCCCGAGTCGTCGGCGACGGCGGGCAGGCCGGTGTGCGCGGTGATCGCGCGGGCCTTGAGCAGCGCGTTGCCCTCGAAGGTCAGCTCGGTCTCGGGCACGTCGGGGGCATCGGCGAAGGCATCGAGCCCGGCGACCTCGATGTCGGTCAGGATGCGGTGCAGCTCGGCGACCTTGCCCCTGTTACGGGTCGCCAGGACGATCCGGGTCACGTGGCGAGCGCCGCGGCCTGGAGGCGGGTGAGTTCGGCGCAGCCGCCGGCCGCGAGGTCGAGCAGCGCGTCCAGCTCGGCGCGGTCGAACGGGGTGCCCTCGGCGGTGCCCTGCACCTCCACGAAGCGGCCGTCACCGGTGCAGACGACGTTCATGTCGGTCTCGGCGGCCGAATCCTCCTCGTAGCACAGATCGAGGCGGGCCTCGCCGGCGACCACACCGACGCTGACCGCCGCCACCGAGGTGATCAGCGGGTCGCCCCGCAGCAGCCGGCGGCCCCGCATCCACGACACCGCGTCGGCGAGCGCGATGTAGGCGCCGGTGATCGCGGCGGTGCGGGTGCCGCCGTCGGCCTGGAGGACGTCGCAGTCGAGCTGGACGGTGTTCTCGCCGAGCGCCTTGAAGTCCAGGCAGGCGCGGATGGAACGGCCGATGAGCCGGGAGATCTCGTGGGTGCGTCCGCCGACCCGGCCCCGGATGGACTCGCGGTCGTTGCGGGTGTTGGTGGCGCGCGGCAGCATCGCGTACTCGGCGGTGACCCAGCCGAGGCCGCTCTCGCGCCGCCAGCGGGGCACCGACTCCTGGACGGAGGCGGCGCACAGCACCCGGGTGCCGCCGAACTCGATCAGCGCCGACCCCTCCGCGTGGTCGAGCCAGCCACGCTGGACGCGGACGGGACGGAGCTGGTCGGATGCGCGATCATCGGGGCGAGCCATGCGCCCCACCTTAACGGCACTCAGAGGTCGTACTCGGCGCCCACGTACGCGAGTTCGACGTCGCCGTCGTAGTGGCTCGCCTTCGCCTCCTTGAGGGAGACGTCCCGGTCGTTCCACGGCACGAGGTGCGTGAGAACAAGCCTTCCGACACCGGCGGCGGCGGCGTGCTCGCCGGCCTCCCGCGCGGTCAGGTGCAGCTCCGACGGGAGCCCGGGGCCGTCCAGGAAGGACGCCTCGCACAGGAACAGGTCGGCGCCGCGGGCCAGGTCGACCAGCGTCTCGGACGCGCCGGTGTCGCCGGAGTAGGCGAGGGCCTTGCCGCCGTGCTCGATGCGGAACGCGTACGCCTCGACCGGGTGCGGCATCAGCGCGGTCGTCACCCGGAACGGGCCGATGTCGTACGGTCCGCGGCGCAGCGTCTCGAAGTCGAACGTCCCGGTCATACCGGGGTCGGGATCGAGATCGTATGCCTTCGCCAGGCGGACGGCGGTGCCCTCGGGCCCGTGCACCGGGATCCGCGGCGGCGGGCCGCTCGGGCGGTAGGTCCGGGCGACCCAGTAGCCGCACAGGTCGAGGCAGTGGTCGGCGTGCAGGTGCGAGATGCAGACGGAGTCGATCTCGTACAGCGGGTGGAAGCGCTGCAGCGTCCCGAGCGCGCCGTTGCCGAGGTCGAGCAGCATGGCGTAGCCGTCCGCCTCGATCAGGTAGCTGGACGCGGGGCTATCCGGCCCCGGAAAGCTGCCGGAGCAGCCGATCACAGTGACCCGCACGCTCACTCCTCCTCTTGTGTCCCCGAGGAATCAGGTGGTCAGAGCCTTGGTCAGGGTGGTCTCCACCGACCCGATCTCCGGCCCCAGGAACCGGCGGCCGAGCGTGGCGAACACCTCGGGGTCCCCGGTCGCGCGGAAGCGGTGACACGGCTCTGGCATCGACTCCGCCCGTGCGAGCCCACGGTCGTGCAGCACTCGATACACGTCCTTGGCGGTCTCGTCGGCACTTGACACCAGTGTGACCCCGTCCCCGACGACATACGAGATGACCCCGGTCAGATGTGGGTAGTGCGTACAGCCGAGAATGAGGGTGTCGCATCCGGCGTCCACGATCGGCTGGAGGTAGACGCGGGCGACGTCCAGCAGTTCCTCGCTCATCGTCACGCCCGACTCGACGAACTCGACGAACCGCGGGCAGGCGGTGCTGACCAGCTCGATGTGCGGCGCGGCGGCGAACGCGTCCTCGTAGGCCCGGCTGTTGACGGTGGCCTCGGTGGCGATCAGGCCGACCCGCCCGTTGCCGGTGGCGCGTGCGGCGCGCCGGGTGGCGGGGTTGATGACCTCGATCACCGGGACGTCGTAGCGTTCCCGGGCGTCGCGCAGCATCGCCGAGCTGGCGCTGTTACAGGCGATCACCAGCATCTTCACGCCCTCGTCGACGAGCTGGTCGAGCATCTCCAGCGCGAACGCGCGCACCTGCGCGATGGGACGGGGCCCGTACGGCTGGCGCGCGGAGTCACCGAGGTAGACGATCGGCTCGTTCGGCAGCTGGTCGAGGATCGCCCGTGCGACGGTGAGCCCGCCGAATCCGCTGTCGAAGATGCCGATCGGCGAATCGTTGCCTGGTGAATCTGACATGGTGCATAAGGCTAGGCGAGTTCCTCGCGGGTAGGCGCGTCATGCGTCGTACATCACATGGCCACGCGTCGGCAATAGGCGCAGTTCACGGGTGCTGCGGGCGATGCGGTCGCCGTACGGGGCGAAACGCCGGTGAAACGCTTCACGAGTGATCCGTCCGTGCGGGGCCGGATCGAGGCTCGGTGGGACGGTCAGCGCCCCTCGCGGGCGATCTGGCGGCTCTGCGCGACGAGGCGTCCGGTGGAGTCCCAGACCTCGACCTCCTCGTCGAACCAGCCGCCGGACAGGAGCCGTCCGGTGCCGTGGAGGCTGAGCCAGCCCGGGGCGGGGACGGCCCGCATGTGCCAGGTGAGCTCGACGGTGGGCGCCCATCCCTTGGCGCCGAGGTTGAGGGCGACGGGCGGCAGCGCGTCCACGGCGAGGGCCAGCGCGAACGCGTCGGGCTCGTGGGGGTCGCGGAGGCGGAACCAGGCGCGGATCTCGGGGCTGCCACTCGGGTGCCCGCCCATCCAGCCCATCGTGGCGGCGTCGAAACGCATGTCGATCTGGCCGGCGAAGCCCTGCTCGCCCGCCGTGGTGAGGAAGTCGGTGCACTCCTCCAGCGGCGGGATCGACGGGACGGGGTGGGGCCCGGCCCAGGACGCCTCGGTGCCCGCGTCGAGCGTGCCGGTGGTGATCAGCGCGTCCACGACGCGCCGGCCGTCCTGGACGAGGGTGACCAGGGACGTGGCGGCGGTGCGGCCGGTCTTCCGCGGCTCGACGATCACCTCGGCGGGGCCGGGACCGGCCACGCGCAGGAACGTCGCCGCGGTCGAGACGGGGTGGGCGTGCGGGGAGGCATCGATGGCGGCGCGGTCGAGGACGGCCATGAGGTAGCCGCCGTTGATCGCCTCGGCGAACCCGTAGTCCCCGTGGAGGACGGTCTTGTAGCGGCCCTCACCGGTCCGCTCGACGGCGGTGGCGTCGCCGAACCCGCTCATGCGCGCTCCCGTCTCCACGGCGGCGGCCCGCCGACCCGATTCTAGAATCCTGTTCGAATACGGACTCTACCGCGCCATCCGAGCGGTCCCCGGCCCGGGGGTGCCGTCGGGGGCGGGAGTGGCGTCGTGGGCGGGGGTCACGCCCAGAGCTGGCCTTCGAGGCGCGCCTCGGCCTCCTCCAACGTGCCGCCGTACGCGCCGGTGGACAGGTACTTCCAGCCGCCGTCCGCCACGACGAACGCGATGTCCGCACGCTCGCCCGCCTTGACGGCCTTGGCCGCCATGCCGAGGGCCGCGTGCAGCGCACCGCCGGTGGAGATGCCCGCGAATATGCCCTCCTGCTCCAGCAGCTCGCGGGTGCGGCGCAGCGCGTCCCGGGAACCGACGGAGAACCTGCTGGTCAGGACGGAGTCGTCGTACAGCTCGGGGATGAAGCCCTCGTCGATGTTGCGCAGCCCGTACACCAGTTCCCCGTACCGCGGCTCGGCGGCGACGATCTTGATGCCGGGGACGTGCTCGCGCAGGTAGCGGCCGACGCCCATCAGCGTGCCGGTCGTGCCGAGCCCGGCGACGAAGTGGGTCACCGACGGCAGGTCCGCGAGGATCTCCGGGCCGGTCGTCTCGTAGTGCGCGAGAACGTTGGCCTCGTTGCCGTACTGGTAGAGCATCACCCAGTCCGGGTTCTCCGCCGCCAGCCCCTTCGCGACGCGGACGGCCTCGTTGGAGCCACCCGCTGCCGGGGACGAGATGATCCGCGCCCCCCACATCTCTAGCAGCTGGCGGCGCTCGGCGGAGGTGTTCTCCGGCATGACGCACACCATGCGGTAGCCGCGGAGCTTGGCGACCATGGCCAGCGAGATGCCGGTGTTGCCGGACGTCGGTTCCAGGATCGTGCAGCCCGGCGTGAGAAGCCCGTCCTTCTCCGCCTTCTCGATCATGTAGAAGGCGGGCCGGTCCTTCACCGAGCCGGTGGGGTTGCGGTCTTCCAGCTTGGCCCAGATGCGGACGTCGGCGGACGGCGAGAGCCGCGGCAACCCGACCAGCGGGGTTCCGCCGAGCGAGTCCAGCAGCGAGTCGAAACGCATGATCGGCTCGTCCCGGTGCCGGTCAGCCGCCGGCCACGGCCGGCAGGATCGTCACGTTGTCGCCGTCGGCGACCGCGGTCTCCAGGCCGCCGAGGAAGCGCACGTCCTCGTCGTTGAGGTAGACGTTGACGAACTTGCGCAGTCCCTTGTCGTCCACCAGCCGGGCGCGCAGCCCGGCGTGCCGCGCGTCCAGGTCGCTGAACAGCTCGTCCAGCGTGCCGCCCTTGCCCTCGACGGCCTTGGCGCCGTCGGTGAGGTTGCGCAGGATCGTCGGGATCCGGACCTCGATCGCCATCGCGATGATCTCCTTAGGTCGTACGGGGCTTCCCGCCCCAGCGTGACAACCGGGCGGGGCGCGGGGGAATTCCGGGCGTGTACCGCGCGTCAGAGACAGTCGTAGACGACCGCGGCGCGCGAGTGCCCGAACAGATAGCTCTGCACGGGTGGCACGACGGCGGAACGGATGCGGCGCCGTGCGCCCGCCCTGTGCCCGCTCGTCCCCATGACGACCAGTTTACCGGCCGCCGTCCGGCCCTTCCCCGCCACGGTCAGGCGTACGACTCGACGACCGTGACCTCTTCCTCGGTCACCTCGCCGTCCACGATCCGGTACGACCGGAACTCGGTCTCGTCCGCCTCGCGCGTGGAGACGAGAACGTAGTGGGCGTTCGGCTCGGACGCGTACGAGATGTCGGTCCGGGACGGGTACGCCTCGGTGGAGGTGTGCGAGTGGTAGATCACGACGGGCTCCTCGTCCCGGTCGTCCATCTCGCGCCACACCTTGAGCTGCTCAAGGGAGTCGAAGCGGTAGAACGTCGGGGAGCGCTCGGCGTTGGTCATCGGGACGTACCGGGCGGGGCGGTCGGACCCGATCGGGCCGGCGACGACGCCGCAGGCCTCGTCGGGGTGGTCCGCGCGCGCATGCGCGACGATCCGGTCAACCAGGGCACGCTCGATCGTCAGCATGACGTGAAGGCTACCGGGCGTCGGCGGGGCGCTCTGCACCCTGCTCGCACGCCGCTCACCCGAGCTTGACGTGCATGCGGATGCGCGTGCCGTCCATGCCGGAGCGGATCTCCACGATGTGGCACAGCCGCCGGACGGCCCACATCGCGGCCTCGCCGCCGCGCTGCCCGCGCGGCGGCGCGTAGCCCAGGAACCGGTCGGTGAGGGCCCGCCCCGGGTCGCTGACGTCGCAGACGAGCGCGCCCTCCTCGGCCCACAGCCACAGCGCGCCCCGGCCGCCTCCCTCGCGGATGATGTTCGTGGCGACCTCGTTCACGGCGAGGACGAACGGGAGCGAGCGCTCCTTCGGGAGCCCGAGCCGGCGGGCTTCGGCGCCGAGGAAGTCGCGCACGCCGGGCAACTCCCCGGCGGCGAACGGCCTGCGGGCCGCGATCGACGGTGGTGGCGGCAGCGGGACGGCGTTGCACTCGGCGTAGAACGCGGCCGGGTCGGTGAAGCCCTCGCTCGGCCGCTCCCCGTCCGGCCCGGCGATCTCGGGGTGGGTGCGGGCCGCGTCCGCCAGGACGTGCCCGGGCAGCGCCGACGCGTCGTAGGCGCACATGATCGAGGTCGGCGTGCCGGCGAACGCCACGTTCAGGATCGCCTCGTGCCGCTTCCACTCGCGGGTCTCCAGCGGCGTGAGCCCGTCCCAGACCGGCTCGGTGAGCAGCCGGAGCCGCCCGCGCGGCCACCAGTCGGCGCGCGTCCGGTCGTAGTAGGAGGCCAGGGCGTGCATCGGGCCCTGGAACCAGTCGGCGGAGTCGATGAACTCGACCGGCGCGGCCGTCCCGGTGCCGAGCCGCTCGCGCAGGAGGGCGGCCGTGTCGGGCGCGGCGATGACGACCACCGCGTCGCCGGCGCGGCACCCCGCCCGCAGGAAGGGGACGGCGGTGAGCGCGAACTCGCCGCGCGTCGGGTACGGCAGCGCCCGGTGCACGAGCACGTCACGGCCCTGCTCGCCGAGGGCCGGACCGGGGTCGGCGGCCTGCCGGGCGGGCGGCTCCGCGGAGAAGGAGAAGGCGATCATCGGACCGCCTCCCGGACGACACCGGGCGCGGTGTCCCAGCCGGACACGCGCAGCATCAGTTCCACGCAGCCGGGCATCGAACGCAAGATCACCTGCCGGTCGAGGACGGTGCTGGTCCGGTTGGCCTCGATCAGGGTCCGCAGCCCGTCCAGGTCGCAGAAGTCGAGCCGGGACAGGTCGAGGCAGAGGTGCGCGCCGCCCGGCCCGGCGGACGCGTCGAAGTCGCGCAGCGCCGCGACCAGGGCGGGCAGGGTGGACTCGTCGATCGCCCCGGACAGCCGCAGCCCGGGCGGCGCGAACAGCGGGGTGATCGTCAGAACGCCGTCGTCGAACACGTCGTCGGCGCGGACGCGCGTGCCGTGGTGCTGGTCCACCAGGCGCAGGTGCCCGGTGCCGAACCAGCGCCGGTCGTACTGGCACAGCGCCATGACCCGCGACCCGGGCGCGGTGACCGCGCTGTGGAGTGCGTCCTCGAACGCGGCGAACGGTTCCGTGCCGGGCCAGCCGCGCGGGGACGGCGACGCCTCCGCCGTGACGCGCACACCCGGGACACGCGCGCCCGCACCGTCAGCGCGCGTCACGGCCCTGATCGCGTCCGCGATGTCCGCGTCCGCAGGCAGAACGATCAGCCGGTCGGCACCGGCGCCCGCGCCGGCCTCGGCGAGCAGCCGGCCGGCCGCGGACTCCGCCGGATCGCCGTCGACCAGGCAGACGACGGCGTGCCCGGCGCGCAGCCCGCCCCGGACGTACGCCGCCATGATCGCGTCGCGTTCAGCGTCGGTGTCGTAGGCGAGGCATGCGTGATCGCCTGGCAGCATCTCGCCGACCGCCTTGGAGTGCGCCATGCGACCTCCTCGGGAGCCGGTCAGTGGTCAACGTATCAAGGCGGGACGGACAGGTCGACGGAGGACGAACAGGACGAGAGCGGCGGGCGAGGGTGGCGGGCGAGGGCGGCCACGCCGGAGCGGGTGGCGGCGGGTCCGCGTCGTTCAGCCCGGCCCGTCCTCGATCGCCACGCCAGGCCGCGCGACCAGCCCGGACGAGCGGAGCCGCTCACCGAGCCCCGGCGGGACGCCGCGCAGCAGCAACCCCCGGTTCGGGCCGAGGTCGGGACGGTCGGCGCGGGTCAGCAGGCGCAGCCCGTCGTCGTCGCAGCCGGTGACGCCGCCGAGATCCAGACAGAGCAGGCCGGTACGGGTCGAGATCGACGCGAGGACCTTCTCGGCCGCCGGCCGGGTCGCCCCGTCGATCACACCCGACAGTTCCACGCCCGGCGGGCTGAAGATCGGCGTGATCCGCAGCGTCCCGTCGTCGTAGTAGTCGTTCACCCGCACCCGCCCCATGTGGCAGGACTCCAGCTCCTCCAGGTAGGCGGCGTTGAACCAGCGCCGGTCGAACTGGCAGATCGCCATCGCCTTGATGTCGGTGGTCATGAAGACCTCATCGAGCATCCGCTCGAAGTCGCCGTGCTGGTCGGTGCCGGGCCAGCGGCGCAGCGAGAACCGCGCCTCGCCGGCGATGCGCACCCCGGAGTAGCCCTGGACGAGCGCGAGATCGATCTCGGTCGCCATCAGCTCGATGCTCTCCTGCGGGTCGAACCGCCCGCTGGCGAGGAAGGTCTCCTCCGCGGTCCGGACGACGAAGTGTCCCGCCTCCATCGCCTCGGCCAGGTCGACCCGCTCGCCCTCCGCGGGCATCACGGCGTCCTTCTCGTCGCCGGTCAGCCAGTCGAGCACGTCCCCGGAGCGGACGGCGTCGGAGATGTAGATGATCTTGTGCCCGGCGCGGACGCCGTCCCGGACGTAGGCGGCCATGATCGACCGCCGTTCCTCGTCGTTGTCGAAGAGCAGGCACAGATGATCGCCGAGCTTCATCTCGCGGACGGCCTTCCGGTGGGCGGTCATCGCGGCCTCCGAGTGTGTCATCGGCCCGTCCAGGCGGGCGCCGGCTTCCCTCGCGGACAACGGTAGCCACGGACCGCACAGCCGTCTCGACAATCCGTAATGAGGGCAGTGGCCGAGTGTGGACGGGCGCAGGGCGCCCCACCCAACGGCTGTCCAGAGGACGGCTACCAGAGGACGCGGACGAGGCTCTCCTGAAGCATCGTGAGCCAGTCGTAGGCGGCGAACATGGGCGTACGGGGATCACGCGGGTCGAGCCGCGACGCCTCGTCGTACCACTCCTCGCCGATGTCCAGCCGGGTGCCCAGCGCCAGGCGCACGTCGTTCAGCGCGCGCAGCCACGCCTGCGCCTGCTCCTGGTCGAGGATGATGTCGGCGCGGGGCTCCTTGAGCGAGCTCAGGACCGTGTTGGCGGCCTCGCGCTTGCCGTCGCGCAGCCCCATCTCGGTGTAGCGGCGGAACTCCCCCGCCGCCTCGCCGTCGTCCCGGTAGGCATCCGGGAAGAGCCGGGCCAGGACGGGATCGTCGGACTTGGTGGCGTCCTCGGCGATGCCCATCGACGCGAGCTCGTCCGCGAGCCCCTCCTCGGCGCCGGGCCCGTCCCCCAGCAGCGCGATGAGCTGCTCCATCAGTGCCCGGACGAGCGCCGTCTCCTCGGCCTCCAGCCGAACCCTGACACCCTGGCGGGTCTTCTTCACATCACTCATGAGTGGCTCAGTCGTCCCGCTTCACGGTGGCCCACAACCCGTAGGAGTGAAGGATCTCCACGTCGCGTTCCATCTCCTCGCGGGTGCCGTTGGCCACGACGGCCCGGCCCTTGTGGTGGACGTCCAGCATCAGTTTCTCGGCCTTGGACTTGCCGTAGCCGAACACGGTCTGGAACACGTACGTGACGTAGGACATCAGGTTGATCGGGTCGTTCCAGACGATCGCCAGCCAGGGCCGATCGGCGCTCACGTCCTCCGCGACGTCCGGTCGTTCCAGCTCGACCGGCGCGGGCGCCGTGCTCATGGCGCTCATTGGCCGTGTCTCCCCTTTCCCCGGTAGGTCGGTCCACCCGACCCCCGATGCTATGCGTCCCGGCCTGGCGGGGTGTGATGGCCTGCACGTCCATGGTGCACACAGTGGGCCGTAAGGTGCCAGTTGTGGACCTTGGCGCCGGCACTGCCCTGCTCACCGACCAGTACGAACTCACCATGTTGCAGGCCGCGCTCCGCGGCGGGACGGCCGGCCGGCGGGCCGTCTTCGAGGTGTTCGCCCGGAGCCTGCCCGCCGGCCGAAGGTACGGCGTCGTCGCGGGCACCGGGAGGCTGCTGGACGCGATCGAGGCGTTCCGGTTCGAGCAGGCGGAGCTTGAGTTCCTGACGGCGAACGGCATCGTGGACGAGCCCACCGCGCAATGGCTGGAAAAATACCGCTTCTCGGGGAACATTTGGGGATATTCGGAAGGCGACTGTTTCTTCCCGGAATCGCCGATCTTGGTGGTCGAGGGGACGTTCGCGGAGGCGGTCCTGCTGGAGACCCTCGCGCTGTCGATCCTCAACCACGACTGCGCCATCGCCTCGGCAGCCTCCCGGATGACGCAGGCCGCCCACGGCCGTCCGATCATCGAGATGGGGTCGCGGCGGGCGCATGAGCGGGCCGCCGTGGCGTCGGCGCGCGCCGCCTACGTCGCCGGGTTCGCCACCACGTCCAACCTGGAGGCGGGCCGCCTCTACGGGGTGCCCACGGCGGGGACGGCCGCACACTCGTTCACGCTCCTGCACGACAGCGAGAGGCACGCCTTCAAGGAACAGCTTGCCGCACTGGGCGAGGGCACCACGCTTCTGATCGACACCTATGACGTCGAACGGGCCGTCACGACGGCGGTGGACCTGGCCGGGCCGTCCCTGGGGGCCGTCCGGATCGACAGCGGCGACCTGGGCGTGATGGCACGTCGCGTGCGGGATCAGCTCGACTCCCTCGGCGCACGCGACACGCGCATCGTGGTGACCGGTGATCTTGACGAGTTCGGTATAGCGGCCCTCGGCGCGGCCCCCGTGGACGGCTACGGCGTGGGGACGTCCCTGGTGACCGGCTCCGGCGCGCCCACGGCGTCCCTGGTCTACAAGCTGGTCGCCCGGTCGGACTCCCCCGATCCCGGCGCCCCGATGCGTCCGGTGGCCAAGCGTTCCCCGGGCAAGCCGAGCCGGGGCGGCCGCAAGACGGCCGTCCGGCGCATCGACGGGCGTGGCACCGCCTACGCCGAGACGGTCTCGACGGGAGAACCCACTCCCGGCCCCCGTGATCGTGTCCTCCAGGTTCCGCTGGTGCGGGACGGTGAGATCGTCGGCCGGGAGACGCTCGGCGAGGCCCGGGAACACCACGCGCGGTCGGTGGCGGAACTGCCACCGACGGCGCTCCAGCTCTCCAAGGGCGAGCCGGCCGTCCCCACCGAGTTCGTCGACGCCTGACCGCGCCGCCGCCCCTGTCCGGGCGAAAGCCGGAACACGCAGGCAGAAGTGCGGGTGTACTGGGGTAGCGTCCCCGTGTTGGGGGACACCTGGAGGAGACACCGGTACAAGGAGCGGTCATGGGCAAGAAGGCTCTGATCATCGTGGACGTGCAGAACGACTTCTGCGAAGGCGGCTCGCTCGCCGTGGACGGCGGCGCGGGCGTGGCCACGGCGATCTCCGAGTACATGGCCGCGCACCGGCCGGAGTACGCGCACATCGTGGCGACCCGCGACTTCCACCTGGACCCCGGCGCCCACTTCTCCGAGACCCCCGACTTCGTCGACTCGTGGCCGCCGCACTGCGTGATCGGCACGCCGGGCGCCGACTTCCACCAGAACCTGGCCCTCGCCCCCATCGAAGCGGTGTTCAGCAAGGGCCGCGAGACCGCCGCCTACAGCGGCTTTGAAGGCGCGTCCGATGACGACGTGCTCCTCGCCGACTGGCTGGGCGCGCGCGGGGTGGACGCCGTGGACGTCGTCGGGATCGCCACCGACCACTGCGTCCGGGCCACCGCCGTGGACGCCGTCCACGCCGGCCTGCGGACGGCCGTCCTGCTGGACCTCACCGCCGGCGTCGGCAGGCCCACCACGGACCGCGCCCTGGCGGAGCTCAAGGACGAGGGTGTCGCCCTCTCCGGCGACCCGGTGGTGAGCGCCTGACCATGTCAGCCACCACACCGGACACCGGCACGCCAGACGCCGGCACTCCAGACACCGGCGCTCCGGACACCACCAGAGACGGACCTCGCGTGATCCTGGTCGCGGGCGTGTCGGGCAGCGGCAAGTCCACCATCGGGATCATGCTCGCCGAGAGCCTCGGCTGGGACTACGCGGAAGGCGACGCGTTCCACTCGCCCGCCAACATCGCCAAGATGAGCGCCGGGCAGCCCCTCGACGACGCCGACCGCCTTCCGTGGCTCCGCTCGATCGCCGCCTGGATCGACCAGCGCCTCGCCGAGGGCGACCCCGGAGTCGTCACCTGCTCCGCGCTCAAGCGTTCCTACCGCGAACTGCTCACGCGGGGGCGCCCCGAAGTGAGCATCGTGCTCCTGGACGGCGACCGCGACACCATCGCCGCGCGCATGAGGGAGCGCAGCGGCCACTTCTTCAGCGCCGGCCTGCTGGACTCCCAGTTCGCCGATCTGGAGCTCCCGTCCCCCAACGAGAACGTCCTCACCGCCCACATCACAGGTACCCCCGGCGAGACCGTCGCCCGCATCCGGGAGGCCCTGGACCTCACGTCCGCCTGCCGCTGACGCGGCCCAGGTCGACCGTGGGTCACGAGCGCCGTTTGGCGGCCCACTCGCGGATCTTGGAGATTCGCTTGCGGATGTCCTCGCCGCTCGCCTGGGGGACGGCGGGGCCACCGCAGGCGTCGCGCAGCTGCTTGTGGATGACGCCCTGCGGCTGCCCGGTGCGGTGGTTCCAGGCGTTGACGAGACCGTTCAGCTCGCGGCGGAGGGCGGCGAGGTCCTCGGCGGCCGTCCGGTCGGTGCGCGGATCGCCGGTCTTCTTGCGGCGCTCCCCCGCGATCTGCTCCGCCTGCCGCTTGCGCAGCAGCGCCGTCACCTGCTCGGGTTCCAGCAGGCCGGGGATGCCGAGGAACTCCTCCTCCTCGGCCGAACCGGGCTGGGCCTGCATGCCGAACTCGCCGCCGTCGTACAGGACCCGGTCGAACGTGGCGGACGCCTCCACCGTCTCGAACGGCAGCTCCTCGCCGACGTCGGGGCTGTCCTGCTGCCGGTTGGCCTCGGCGATCAGATCGTCGTCCAGGCCGTCCTCGCGGACGGGACGGTCGAGCACGTGGTCGCGTTCGGTCTCCATCTCGGCGGCGTGCCCCATCAGCGTCGGCACCGACGGCAGGAACACCGACGCGGTCTCCCCTCGCCGGCGGGCCCGGACGAAGCGCCCGATGGCCTGCGCGAAGAACAGCGGCGTGCTGGTGGACGTGGCGTACACGCCGACCGCGAGGCGCGGGATGTCCACGCCCTCGGACACCATCCGGACCGCGACCATCCAGCGGTCCTCGGTCTCGCCGAACGCTTTGATCTTCTTGGACGCGGACGGGTCGTCCGACAGCACGATCGTCGCGCCCTGCCCGGTGACGGCGCGCAGCATCTTGGCGTAGGCGCGGGCCGCCTCGTGGTCGGTGGCGATCACCAGGCCGCCCGCGTCCGGGATCGCGCGCCGCAGCTCGGTCAGCCGGCGGTCGGCGGCGGCCAGCACCTGCCTGATCCAGTCGCCCTTCGGGTCGAGCGCGGCACGCCACGCCTGGGAGGTCTGGTCCTGGGTGAGGGGTTCGCCGAGGGTCGCGGTGATCTCGTCACCGGCGCGGGTGCGCCACCGCATCTCGCCCGCGTACGCCAGGAAGATGACCGGCCGGACCACACCGTCGGCCAGAGCGGGCCCGTAGCCGTAGGTGTAGTCGGCCTGGCTGCGCCTGACGCCGTCCGGGCCCTCCTCGTACTGGACGAACGGGATCGGGTTGATGTCGGTGCGGAACGGCGTGCCGGACAGCGCGAGACGGCGTGTCGCGGGCTCGAACGCCTCCCGGACGGCGTCGCCCCAGGACAGGCCGTCGCCGGCGTGGTGGACCTCGTCGAAGATGACCAGCGACTTGCGGGACTCGGTGCGGTTGCGGTGCAGCGCCGGGCGCGCGGCGACGGTCGCGTACGTGACGGCGACGCCGTCGAAGTCCTTGCCGACCGGGCCGTCCCCGTTCTGGTACTCGGGGTTGATCTTGATGCCGACGCGGGCCGCCGACTCGGCCCACTGGCGCTTGAGGTGCTCGGTGGGGCAGACGATGGTGATCGCGCCGATGATGCGGCGCTCCATCAGCTCACGCGCGAGTCGCAGCGCGAAGGTCGTCTTGCCGGCACCGGGCGTCGCGACGGTCAGGAAGTCGCGCGGCCCCGACCGCCGGGTGTCGGTCTCGCCCTGCCCGTCGGCGGCGCGCTCCGGCGGGCCTCCGAAGTAGGCCTCGAGCGCCTGCTGCTGCCAGGCACGCAGGGACGACGCGGTCCCCCAGGCGGCCCGCTCGGGGAATGCGGGGGGCATGCTCGATGCGGCGAAGGTGCTCACGGTCATTGAAGGCTACCGAGCCTCACCGACAAATCGCGCCGCGGTGGCAGTTCCCGTGGCGGAACCCACACCCCACCGGGCCGCGTCCGGCCCGCCGGTCGCGCGCCGGCCGGTGTCGCGGTAGGCGGCCCACGAGGCCCGCATCCGACGCCCCTGACCTGCGGTGAATCCCCGCATGCAGGAGTCGAAGGCGTAGTTCATGAAGTTGTGCACCGGGTCGGTACCGTCCTGCGGACAGGTGTCCCTGACGCCCGGACAACCCGCTACAGGCTCCGCCTCGTACGGAGTGTCGGCCACCCCGTCGCCCGGCGGCACACATCCGTTCTCGAACGTGTGCAGCAGCCCGAGCCAGTGACCGACCTCATGGACGGCCGTGTAGCCGCGGTTGAAACGCTTGTAGGGGCCGCCGGGAAGGCTCCTGTAGTCGATGACGACACCGTCCATGCGCGGCTTGCCGCCGTACCACTGGGGGAACGTGGAAAAGCCGAGGACGTCCCTGCCCACCGCGGCGGTGAAGATGTTCAGCGTCCTCGGGCCGCCCTTGCGCAGGCGCTTCTTCATCTGGCCCTCGTACCGCCGCGGTTGCTGGAACCATGCGCGGTTGTTCGTGACGTCGTATCCGACGAGGCGGAACCTGATTCCCGTGTCGGCGCCACCCCTTCCGCCCCCGTACGCGGCGTTCAGCGTGGATATCTGCCGCCGAACCGTCGAGGCGGGCACCCGACCCCGCCGCCCCCCGGCGACCGTATGGAAGCGCACCGGGACGACCAGGCGTCCTCTTCTCCGGAAGCCGGCGTCGATCCGGTCCTCGTCGGAGGTGCCGAACCGGTGCAGGAGCGTGCGGCGCAGATCGGCGAGCAAGGCGTCCACCTGGCGCGGATCCAGGTCGTCCCCGTCCTTCCTGGTCGCCCCCGGACGCGAGGCCAGACGCGCGGCCGGCGTCGCACAATCCGCGCGCTGAGCGGCCGGCGCGAACCGTCTCAGCCGACCATCACCCATCGAACTCGATCCAGCACACACTGTGACCATCACTGCGCATAGCGAACCCACGGCAAGCCGCCGCATCTTCCCCCCGTACGTCCTTCGCGGAAACGCGAAGATCCCGCGGCCGGCCGTCAGCCGCCGACCGCGGGATCATCCAGGCATGTCAGACGCGCTGCGCCCGTACGGGACGCGGCGCCTCCGGTCGTCAGTCGGCCGTCACTCGTCGCCCTGCTTGCCCGGCTGCATGGATTCGTAGATCTCCTTGCACTCCGGACAGACGGGGTACTTCTTCGGATCCCGGTTGGGCACCCAGACCTTGCCGCACAGCGCGATCACCGGCGTACCGGCCACCGCACTCTCGGTGATCTTGGCCTTCTTCACGTAGTGCGCGAACCGCTCGTGGTCGCCGTCGCCATGCGAGAGGTCAGGCCTGACATCGCTCTGGGTGTCACTGTCGGGCAGGATCTTCGTGCTCACGGGATACACCTTAGTTCAGCGTCGGGTCCTCGGGAAAAGTGGAGACGAACGCCAGATCGCCGCCCTGCCGGCGCAGCACCGTCTGCCACAGCCGGTCGGGGTCGCCGGCGAACACGTCCCCGGCCTCGGCCGGCACCAGGTACCAGGCGCCCTCCTCGATCTCCGAGCGGAGCTGCCCGGACGACCATCCGGCGTACCCGGCGAACACTCGCAACTGCAGCAGCTCGGGCGCCAGCAGCGCGGGCGGCGCGTCCAGATCCACGAGGCCGACCCTGGACACCTCCGCCCCGCCGTCGAGCGCGCGCCAGCCGAGCGGCTCGTCCTCGCCGGGCAGGCGGGCCAGGGCGAGCGCGTTGTCGAGCGCCACCGGTCCGCCCTGGAACACCACGGACGGGCCCGTCACCAACTCCGCCCAGGGAGGCAGCACCTGATCGACCGGAACCTCCGTCGGCCGGTTGAGGACAACCCCCAACGTTCCCCCCTCCATGTCATGCTCGACCACCAGGACGACACTGCGTCTGAAGTTGGGATCGTCGAGCTGGGGGGTCGCGACCAGCAGGAGACCCACCCGGATGCCGTCTTCCATGGGCTCCATCATGCGTTGCGCAGACCCCCGGCGGCACGTCCCCCCGCTCGTTAGCCTGTTACGCATTCCTATCGATGGGGATATCGGCACGACAAGGACCTAGGTTAAGAATGATCTAGGATCATCGGCCACCCGCTTGGCCAGTGCCAGGCGGGCCGGGGAGGAACGCGATGCAGTTGCCCAGGGTCGTCATCGCCGCCGTGTTCTTCGTCATCGCGGCGCTCATCGCCGTCCCCGCGCTGTGGAAGGCCACGTCGTCAGACTCCAGGGCGTCCACGTCCGCGACGCCGTCCGCCAGCCCGACACCGTCCGGCTCAAGCGCCTCGCCGTCGCCGTCGACGTCGAAGGGCAAACAGTCCAAGTCGCCCAAGCCGTCCACGTCCACCAAGCCGCCCACGTCCACGCGGCCGCTCTCGGCCGACATCGGAGCGGTGAGCTGTCCCGGACGTGAGGCGAAGGTCACCATCCGCAACACCGGGGCGCAGCGCGAGGACTACAGCATCGAGAAGAACGACGACACCGCCGCGATCCCCGGCCAGATCGCCGCGAACTCCTCCAGGACGGTCACCGTCACGCTCCGCGAGGACCGCCGCACCCGCGTCACGGTCACCTGGGAGAACAAGCCAATCGAGACCCGGACGCTGCGGGCCGACTGCAAGAAGTCGGGCGCCGCGCCACCCGCCACACCCCCGAACAAGCTGCCCCACACCGGCCCCGACAACGACGTCCTCTGGGCACGTGCCGCGACCGGCGGCGCCTTCCTGCTCACCGGTCTGATCATCTTCTGGTACGGCGGCATCTGGCCCCGCCGCCGCGAGCAGATCTTCACGAAGAAGGCCGACTAGCCGTTCTGTCCCAGAGATCCGCCCGGACGGCCTGACCCCGTTCGTTACGCCTCTGTGCGGGGGCGGCCGCCCGCGGCTTCGCGGACGGCGCCGGCGACACGGTTGCTCACGTCCGGGTGGAAGACGCTCGGGACGATGTAGTTCGGGCCCAGCTCGTCCGGGGTGACGACCTCGGCGAGGGCCTTGGCCGCCGCCGCGAGCATGTCCTGGGTGACGCCGTCGGCCTGCGCGTCCAGCAGCCCGCGGAAGACGCCCGGGAACGCCAGCACGTTGTTGATCTGGTTGGGGTAGTCGCTGCGGCCGGTGGCGACCACGGAGGCGTGCTCGCGCGCCTCGTCCGGCGAGACCTCCGGCTCGGGGTTGGCGAGCGCGAACACGATGGCGTCGTCGGTCATCGTCGCGATGTCGTCGCCGGTCAGGATGCCGGGCGCGGACACGCCGATGAACACGTCCGCGTCCTTCACGGCGCCGCGCAGGTCACCGGCGTAGCCGTCCTCGTTCGTGTGCCCGGCGATCCAGCGCAGCGACTCGTCCAGATCGTCACGGCCCTTGTGGACGGCCCCGCGGTAGTCGCAGACGACGAGGTTCCGCGCACCGGCGTGCATCAGCAGCTTGAGGATCGCGGTGCCCGCCGCACCCGCGCCCGCCATCGTGATCCGCACGGCGCCGATGTCCTTGCCGACGACGCGCAGCGCGTTCGTCAGCGCGGCCAGCACGCAGATCGCGGTGCCGTGCTGGTCATCGTGGAAGACCGGGATGTCGAGCAGCTCGCGCAGCCGCGCCTCCACCTCGAAGCAGCGCGGGGCGGAGATGTCCTCCAGGTTGATGCCACCGAACGCCGGAGCGATGATCTGGACGGTCCGGACGATCTCGTCGGTGTCCTGGGTGTCCAGGCAGATCGGCCACGCGTCGATCCCGGCGAACCGCTTGAACAGCGCCGCCTTGCCCTCCATCACCGGCAGTGCCGCCTCCGGGCCGATGTTGCCGAGGCCCAGCACCGCCGAGCCGTCCGTCACCACCGCGACGCTGTTGCGTTTGATCGTCAGCCGCCGGACGTCCTCGGGGTTGCGCGCGATGGCCAGCGACACCCGGGCGACACCGGGCGTGTAGGCCATCGACAGCTCGTCGCGGGTCCGCAGCGGCACCTTGGACTGCATCTCGATCTTGCCGCCGAGGTGCATCAGGAACGTCCGGTCACTGACCTTGTGGATCTTGATGTCGGACATCTTCTCCAGCGCGCCGGCGATGGCCTCGGCGTGCTGGGTGTCCCGGGTGGCGATGGTCACGTCGATGCGCAGCGTCTCGTGGCCCGCGGTGTTGACGTCGAGGGCCGTGACGATCCCGCCCGCGCTCTCGACCACGTGGGTGATCTGGCTGACGGCTTTGCCGCCGGCCGGAACCTCCAGGCGGACGGTGATGGAGTACGACACGCTGGGCACGCTCGCCACGACACTTGCTCCCTCTGCTACCCGGTACGTCCTGTCCCGGGCGTATCGTCCCATGGCGGGACGGACGTCCGGGGGCCGCGGCCCGGCCTCACCGGCGGCTCAGCACGCCCGTGCCGCGGTCACGATCAGGTCGGCGGCAGCGGGCGCGGGCAACCTCGTAGTGTCGATCACGAGGTGATAGAGCCGCGGATCGGCGGGGTCGGCCCCGTAGAAGTGCTTCACGTAGGCCGTGCGGGCGCGGTCGTTGTCATCGAGCATACGCTCAACATCGCGTCCCGGTGCTCTGCTCCGGACAGCCGGCCCGGGCATCTCGGACGCGGCGAGGGCGAGCCGCCGCTCCCGCGGGCCGTCCAGCCGGACGTGCAGCGCGTCCGGGCGGTCCGCCAGCACCACCGCGGCGGCCCGGCCGAGCAGCACGCCCCCGCCACCGTCGGCGGTCCGGGTGATGAGCTTCTCGGTGTGCCCGACGAACTCCTCCGGCGGGACGACCGTCCGGTCGGGGAGGTAGACCTCCATGGCCCCGAGGGCGACGTTGGGCAGCCGCGCGGCGCCGGAGAGGATCCGCCCGATGCCGCGTTCGGCCCGGCCGTCGTGGGCGAGGGCCTCTTCCAGAGTGCAGCCGATCTCACCGGCGACGGTCTCGGGAATGGCCCGGTCGATGAACGGCAGCCCCAGCCGCTCGGCGACGGCCGGCCCCACGGTGCCGCCCCCCGCCCCGAAAGTGGCCGAAATAGTTACAACACGTACGTTCACTCTCGATTCATGCCCGTTTCCGCGCCGGACAACGTCGTCCCGCGCACATCCGGCACCGGGCGCTCCCGGCACCGGGCGCTTCCGGCGGGAAGGATCACCGCACGGCCGCTCAGAACAGGGCGGCCTGGAGCGAGCGCCGGGCCTTGGCGATCCGCGGGTCCTCCGGCGGGAGGAGGTCGAACAGCGACAGCAGGTGCTTGCGCGCCGCGTCCCGGTCGTCGCCCGTGCTGCCCCGGACCGCAGCCAGCAGGCGCGCGAACGCCTCGTCGATCCGGCCGGACACCATCTCCACGTCCGACGCGTTGATCTGTGCCTGCACGTCGCCCGGCTTCTCGACGGCCTCGCGAATCGCGCGCTCGGGGTCCAGCGACCGCACGCGCAGGCTCAGCTCCGCCAGGCCGAGCCCCTGCTTGGCGTGCCCGTCGCGGGGGTTCGAGGCGAGGATCCGCTGGAACGCCTCCCTGGCGCCCTCCAGGTCGCCGCTCTGCAAAGCCTCTTCGGCCGCCCCGTACACCGGGTCGACACCCGGCTGCTGGGGTTGTTCATCGGCCGGGGCGGGCTGCTGCTCTCCCTCGACGCCCTCCGGGAGGATGCCCTCCTTGCGCAGCGCGTCGAAGAGCTGGTCAATGGCCTCGCGCACCTGCTGCTCGGGGGCGGCGCCGTTCAGGAACGGCAGCAACTGGCCGCCCACGACAACCGCGACGAACGGGATGCCCCGTACGCCCATCTGCTGCATGTACGCGCCGAGCTGCGGGTTGGCGTCGATGTCGACCTTGGCCAGGACCCACTTGCCGGCCGCCTCGCCGGCGAGCTTCTCCAGGATGGGGCCGAGCTGCTTACACGGCCCACACCACTCCGCCCAGAAGTCCACGAGGACGGGAACGGTCTGTGACCGCTCCACGACCTCGGTGTTGAACGTCTCGTCGGTGACGTCCATGACGTACTGTCCGCCGGCGGCGCCCGCCGGCGCACCGCCCTGGGCCTGGCGCTCCTGCTGCTTCCTGGCAGCGGCCTGGCGGGCCCCCAGGTCAATGGCCCCGTGCAACGAAAAGTCCCGAGAAGGCATGGGTCCATCCTGCCCCATGACCACCCCCGCCTGTACGTCCGTCCGCTCGGAGCTGAGCGAGCCGTCCCCGCACGGCGCCCGAGACGTCACGCCGATTCCGTCCTCGCGTAAATTGTCCGGCTTTTCGAATTTTCACGTCGGACGCCGTTGGCAAAGAATCCAGATGCGCCGCCGTAAAGGCAAAAAGATTGCTGACAGCGATCACCAAGCCCGGTTATAGTCACGATGTCGATGCATCGCGGCACGGCAAAACGAGCCCGGTGCCGGGCCGCCCGGCACCGCGTGGCGGGGGAAACCCACCGGTGGCCGCGATCGCACGACGAGCAACGGGGGGAAAGAAGTGATCGCGGAGCATTCCGCGATCGTGGCCCGAGGGATGGGTGTCCGCCGCAGGGGGCGGTGGCTCCTGCGCCCGGTGACCTTCGGCGTGGCCGAAGGCGTGGTCGGCCTTGCCGGTCCACCTGGTGTCGGTAAATCCACTCTGCTGGCCACGTTCGCGACCTTGCGCCGGCCGAATGCCGGCGCGCTGCACATTCTCGGACATGACCTTACGAACACCGCTGATCTGCGCGCCGCGCGGGCCCGCATCGGATACCTGCCGGGCGATCTCGCCCTCGCGGAGAACATGACCGCGGGCGAGTTCGTCGCCTATGCGGCCTATTACAAACGCAGGAGCGCGTCCGCGGCGCGCGACATGGTGAGACGGCTTGACCTCACCGAGGCCGCCGGCACCGAACTCTCCCTGCTGCCGCCCGACGTCCGGCTGCGCGCCGGGATAGCGGCCGCCTGCGTCCACCGGCCCGCCGTCGTCCTGCTGGACGACCCGTTCGTCGACCTGCGGAGCGCCGGGTCCTGGTCCCGCGGCACCACCGGCCACGAGGGGGCCGGGCCCCTGCACGAATCGGCAATGTCGGAACTGGTCCCCGTGCTCCGCTCCCTCGCGCCCACGGTCATCGTCACCGCCGACGCGTCCGGGTTGCTCACCGGTTGGTGCGATCGCCTCCTCACCCTCTCCCGCGGCAAGCTGGCCGAGCTGCCCACCCGCTCGGCCGCCCGCCGGGAACGCGCCACCGCGGACCGCTGGTCGCTCGGCCATCGGGCCGACGTCCCCGCATCACGGTCTCCCGCCGTCGCACGGCATCCGGCGGACGAGCCAGGGTCCCCGGTCCTGCTCCGCTCCGCCGACCGCGGTCGGTGGCGGCCGGCCCGGCTGGGGTTCCCGCAGATGACCAGGCTGCGGGAGCCCGCGCGGAGCGGCGCCGGTGTCTGAGCTGGGGCGGGTGCTCCGGCTGGACGCCCGCCGCGCGGCCCTGCTGGTCGCGGTGCCGGTGCTCACCGGGGTCGGGGTCGCGGCGGCGGTGCCCTCGCTGGTCGTCTCGGTCGCGTACTGGGACAACTCCGTCGTCACGCTGCTGAACGCGGTGCGCCTCCTGGCCCCCGCGGCCGCCGGCCTGGCGGCGTGGACGGCGGTACGCGAGCGTCCTCTGGACTACCTACGCGAGCTCACGACCCGCTCTCCCGCGACCGGTGTGCTGTTCGACCTGTTCCTGCTGTCGACCGCCGCACTGGCCTCCTACGTCGCGGTGACCGTGGTGGTGGTCGTGGTGACACTGCTCCAGCAGGAGGCGGGCCACCCCCATCCGCTGGGCATGCTCGTAGGCGCGGGCGCGCTCGTCCTGCACATCGTGGCGGGATACCTGTCCGGACGGGTCGCCCCGCACCGGGCCACGGCGGTCGTGGTCCTCGTCGTCACCTTCCTGTGGGCGACTCTGCGCGTGCCCGGGGTGTCGTGGCTGAGCCTGCTGCCCCCGGCGGCGTTCCATCGTCTCCACCTGTTCACGACCTTGCGGCCGGCGGTGCTCGTCGACCAGGCCGTCTGGACGGTGGGGGTGACGGGCGCGCTGATCCTGGGGTACGTGCTGTGGGCCACACGGCGGCTGGTCCTCGTCCTGCCACTGGCCCTGGCGCTGGCCGCCGCCATAGCCGCGACGCTGCACCTGCACGGGTCGGTGGACGGGGCGGTCGCGCCCGTGGCGGCTCAACCGGTGTGCCGCGAGTGGCCGCTCACCGTCTGCGTCCACCCGGCGCTGCGCGGCGCCCTGCCCCCGCTGATGGCCGCGGCGACACCGCTCGCCGCGCGGCTGGACGGGACACCCGGCGCGTTCACCCGCGTGGTGCAGCGCCCGTCCTGGACGCCCGCGACGGTCGCGGACGGCGTCGCCACCATCCACCTCGACGAGGACCTCGCCCGCGGATACGAGGTACGCGCCGTCAGACAGATCCGTGACGGTCTGATGGACGCCGGGGCATGCGCGGCTCCTCGCCGTCCCGGCTCGGACGGCTACAGGGCTCTGGTGGACGCGTGGCTCGTCGGCGACGAGGCCCCCGCCATCCCCGACACACGTGCGGCGCGCCAGTTCGCATCCTGGAGCGAGAACCGCCGCCGCGAGTGGCTACGGCTGCATTTCGCCTACTACCGGGCATGCGCGCTGGGCCCGCAGGACTTCCACGCATGGCGCAACCTTCCAGTCCTGCTCCCCAAATACGGACAGGCACGCGCAGCTAGCCCCAGCGAGTAAGGAACCACCAGCCCGCGCAGCCCGGGGTCTGGGGTCGCCCCCCAGATAAATACGAGCTCAGGCTTGGGCGGGGGCTTCGCCGGCTGGGGCGGGCTTGGCCCAGTGGTGCTCCACGAAGAACGGCGCTACGGGGAGGACCCCGGCGGCCAGGGCGAGCACGGTCCGCTTGATGTCCCAGCGGAGCTGTTCCCGGACGAAGAAGACCATCCCGGTGTAGGCGATGAACAGGACCCCATGCGTAGGACCCATGATCTGCACCGCCACCGGTGCGTCCGCCATGTACTTCAGCGGCATGGCGATCAACAGCAGCACCAGGAACGAGACCGCCTCGGCGATGGAGACGATCCGGAAGGCACGAACGATGTCCACGCACCCTCAACGCGCGTGGGGCGCCTGAGGTTTCGGTGAGGTTTATGGCTCTGCTCACATCAGCACGATGGGGTGCGGTAGGAGGGCGCCCGTCCGGGAATGTCCCGTATATGGCCCGCTCGGATTCGAGTAAAGACACCCCCCGCGAACCCGCGCCCGAGAGGACGGCGGCCCCGCGACGCCTTCCCTGGCGTGGGCTCCGCGCGCCCCTGCTGCTGGTCGTGGCGACCATCGCGCTCGTGCTGCTTGCCCAGCTCACCCTGGGCAAGCTGCCCCACTGGATGAACCCGTTCGGCGAGGAGACCAAGGACCGCAGCGGCCCCGCCCTGCTCCAGTCGATCCGCGACCTGCACCGGTACGAGGCGGCCAGCGGCAACTTCCAGGTCATCGTGGACCTGGAGAAGGACGCCAAGTTCCTGCCGGACGCCGTACGCGGCAAGCGGACGCTCTTCATCGGCAACGGGTCCGTCGACGCCTATGTGGACTTCTCCAAGGTGGCCTCCGGCGCCATCAAGGTGAACCCGGACCGGACGTCCGCGACCATCACCCTGCCGGAGGCCCAACTGGAGCCGACGAACCTCGACTCGAAGCGCAGTTACGTGTTCTCCACCGAACGCGGCCTGTTCAACCGTTTCGGTGACTTCTTCAGCGGCAACCCGAACGACCAGCAGCAGCTCTACATCCTGGCGAGCCAGAAGATCCAGGCCGCCGCGAACGAGAGCGGGCTGCGGCAGCGCGCGAACGCCAACACCAAGCTCATGCTGGAGAACATGCTCAAGGCCCTGGGCTTCACGACGGTGACCGTCCGGCAGACCGCGCCGCAGTGACACACACCCCGCTGAGCCGCCGACCCGTGAGCGGAGCCCCAGCCCGCACGCGAGCGCGATGCAGCGCTCGCCACGGCCCGGTCGGTGGCGAGCCGCCAGGCGAGCTACCGAGCCGGGACGCGGATCACCAATGCGTCGCCCTGTCCGCCGCCGCCGCACAGGCCCGCCGCGCCGACGCCGCCGCCGCGCCGACGCAGCTCGTAGGCCAGGTGCAGGACGATGCGGGCGCCCGACATGCCGACCGGGTGACCGAGGGCGATGGCGCCGCCGTTGACGTTGACCTTCTCGGGGTCGACGCCGAGATCGCGTATCGACTGGACGCCGACCGCCGCGAACGCCTCGTTGATCTCGATCAGGTCCAGGTCGTCCACGGTCAGGCCCTCCTTGCCGAGGGCGTGCGCGATCGCGTTGGACGGCTGGGACTGGAGCGAGTTGTCCGGGCCGGCGACGTTGCCGTGCGCGCCGATCTCGGCGAGCCAGCTCAGCCCGAGCTCAAGCGCCTTGGCCTTGGACATCACCACGACCGCGGCGGCGCCGTCGGAGATCTGCGAGGACGAGCCGGCGGTGATCGTCCCCTCCTTGCTGAACGCGGGGCGCAGCCGTGCGAGGGACTCGGCGGTGGTGTCGCCGCGCACGCCCTCGTCCGTCGCGAAGACGACCGGCTCGCCGCGCCGCTGCGGGATCTCCACCGGCGCGATCTCCTCGTCGAACACGCCGTTCTTGATGGCCTCGGCGGCGCGCTGGTGGGAGCGCGCGGAGAATGCGTCCTGCTCCTCGCGGGTGATGCTCAGCCTGGTGTTGTGGTGCTCTGTCGACTCGCCCATGGAGACGCCGTCGAAGGCGTCGGTGAGCGCGTCCAGCGCCATGTGGTCGAGGAGCTCGACCGACCCGTACTTGTAACCGCCGCGCGACTTGGGCAGCAGGTGCGGCGCCTGCGTCATGGACTCCATGCCGCCCGCCACGACGATGTCGAACTCGCCCGCCCTGATCAGCTGGTCGGCCAGGGCGATCGCGTCCAGCCCGGACAGGCACACCTTGTTGATCGTGACCGAGGGGACGCTCATGGGGATGCCCGCCTTGACCGCCGCCTGCCGGGACGGGATCTGCCCCGCGCCCGCCTGGAGCACCTGCCCGAGGATCACGTACTGCACCTGGTCGCCGGACACGCCGGCCCGGTCCAGCGCCGCCTTGATCACGTGTGCGCCGAGGTCGGCGGCGGAGAAGTCCTTCAGCGAGCCGAGAAGGCGCCCGATGGGGGTGCGGGCACCGGCGACGATCACGGACGTGGCGGTCATGCGGGGGCCTCCAGAGTGGCGCTGCGGCGACGTTTGCCACCATACCCAGCACGACGACACGAGCTCCCATTCGGCACCGTCTGAGCACTATGAGGGAGAAACGCCCATGCTGACGCGCATCGACCACATCGGCATCGCCTGCCACGACCTGGAGGCGACCGTCGCGTTCTACAAGCGGACGTACGGCTTCGACGACCCGCACTACGAGGTGAACGAGGAGCAGGGCGTCCGCGAGGCGATGCTCAAAATCAACGACACCGGCGACGGCGCCGCGAGCTATCTCCAGCTGATCGAGCCGATCCGGGAGGACTCGGCGGTCGCCAAGTGGCTCGCGAAGAACGGCGAGGGCGTCCACCACATCGCCTTCGGCACCGACGGCGACGTGGCGGACGAGGCCGCGGGCATCGCCGGCAAGGGCGTACGCGTGCTGTACGAGGCGCCCCGGAACGGCTCGATGGGCTCCTTGATCAACTTTCTGCACCCGAAGGACTGCCACGGCGTGCTGACGGAGATCGTCCAGAAGCCTTGACGGCTTCCGACACGCCGTCCGCTACCACATGATCTTCCGGGGAAGGCGGCACACGGACGCGACCGGATCGTGACGTGTTCGATATCACCGGAGCAACTGGGCGGGCACAGACCGCCACCCTGTGACCATTCGGACACATCTGGTGCATTTGTGGTGCCCGCACCTGGGCACCTGAGGCCGGGGCGAGCGAGGTTGCGAACCAGACAAAACACGCAGCGCGTCAAGATGAGCCCCCAACACGGCAGTGTCGGGAGTACGCTTCATTCGCCGGAAGAGGTCTGGGGCACTGCGCCCGTTCATGCCAGGCGATCAACCGGTCCCCGGAACTACCCGTAGCCCCGTCACATCAGGATTGAGCCACATGCAGTCCGACATCGACGCCCAGCTCAGCAACTTCTTTGAAGACACGCCCCCGCGCGAGTTCGACGTGGTGCTTCGCGGCTACGACCGGCACCAGGTCGACGAGCACATCAAACAGCTCGACAACGAGGTCCGGCAGACCCGCGAGCAGACCCAGGCCCTGCAGCGGGAGCTGTCGGACGCCCATCGTCAGCTGCAGGAGCAGGAACGTCCCACCTACTCCGGCCTCGGCGCGCGCATCGAGCAACTGCTGAGGCTCGCCGAGGAACAAGCCACCGAACTCGTCCAGGCGGCCCGCTCCGAGGCGAACGAGATCAAGGCCGCGGCCAAGGTCGACGCCGCCGAGCAGCGCGCCACAGCCGAGAACGACGCCTCCGAGCTGCGCGCCAACGCGCAACGCGAGGGCGACGACATGCGGGGCGCCGCCGAACGCGAGGCCGAGGAGGTGCGCACCTCCGCCCGCCGCGAGGCCGACGAGCTGACCTCCACGACCGAGCGCGAGGTCGCCAAGCTGCGCGCCACCGCCGACCACGAGGTCGCCGAGAAGCGCGCCGCCGCCGAACGCGAGATCGCCAAGCTGCGCACGACCACCGAGCGCGAGGTCGCGCAGCTGCGCGCGTCCACCAAGCGCGAGCGGGACGAGATCCTCACGACCGCCAAGCGCCAGGCGGACGAGATGCGGGCCCAGGCCCAGCGCATCCTGGAGGAGAGCGAGGCTCAGCGGGCTCAGGCCGAGGCCGAGTTCGAGATCCAGCTGGCCGCCCGCCGCGAGGAGGCCGACCGGCAGGACGCCGAGCGCCACTCCGCGGCGCAGGCGGCCACGCAGAAGCTCGTCGCCGAGGCCGAACAGCGTGCCGCTTCCGCCGAGCAGCGTGCCGCCAAGGCCACCCAGCAGGCGGAGCAGACGCGGCGCGAGGCCGACTCGCACGCCAAGCAGCTCATGGCCAACGCCCGCAAGAACTCCGACAACGTCATCGCCGAGGCCAAGTCGCAGGCCGAGCAGCTGCTCGCCGAGACCAAGGCCGAGGCCGACCGCGTCCGCACCGCCGCGCAGCGCCAGGTCGACGAGCTGACCCGGCAGCGCGACAGCATCACCAGCCACCTCAACCAGCTGCGCCAGCTCATCGGCGGCGTGGCACCGGCGATGGGTGGCGACCCCGAGCTGGCCGCGGCTCCGGAGAAGGCGGCCATCCCGGCCGCCGAGCCCAAGCCGACCCCGGCTCAGCAGCCCCAGCAGAAGCAGCCCGCCGCGGCCAAGGCCGCGTCCGGGAAGCCGGCGCAGGGCAAGAAGTCCGACGAGGACGACGAGGACTGGTGGCAGGAGTGACGGCCCGCCGGGCGCTCACCGGCGCCTGACCCGTCCAACGCGTAACCGGAAAGCCTAGAGGCACCGACTGCCTCTAGGCTTTCTGTCATCTCATCCACGGAACGCGGTCTCGGTCCAGGCCGGTGTCCAGCGGATGCAGTACGGAAGAGGAGAACGGCGTGCCCGACGACACCCCCACCGAGGACCGTCCTGCGGTTCCGTCCGGCGACGACCGTCCAGACAACGGCGGCGCCGTTCCCTTCCCTTCCCCGCCCGCGGACAACGGATCTCCACTCGCTGACGACCCCGCGCCCGCCGACAAGCCCGAACCCGCTGACGACCCGGCGTCCGCCGACGCCGACGCGGCGATGCCCAGCGGGGCCCTGGATCCGGACAAGACTGACAAGCCGTTCGGGGAGCGGGATCCCGCGACCGGAGGGCCGGTGGAGCGTCCGGTGCCCGCGCCCGTCGTCGAGCCGGTGGTGCCCGAGCCGGGCGCACCCGACCCGGCGCACGACATCGAGCAGCGCAAGCGCGAGGCCGGCGTCGACCACCTGTTCCCGTTCGGACGACCCGGGGAGCCGATCGGCCGCGCGCACCCCTTCATCTTCGGGTTCACCGGCGCGCTCGGTGTGATCACCGCTTGGATGCTGGTGAAGGCCGCCACGAACGCCAAGTCCGTGATCGTGATGATCGTGGTGGCGATGTTCCTCGCGGTCGGTCTGAACCCGGCGGTGGAGCGGCTGCGCAGGCTCGGGCTGCCGCGCGGGCTGGCGGTCGGCTCCGTGTTCATGGGGGTGCTGGCGTTCTTCGCGGGCTTCGTGGCCTCGCTGGTGCAGCCGGTGTCCGAGCAGGTCACCGAACTCAGGAAGAACATTCCCGACTACGTCACGCAATTGCAGCACAACGAGCGCCTCGCCGACTGGGACAAGCGCTACGGATTGCTGGACCGTGCCCAGAAGGCGGTCAACAGCAAGGGTTTCCAGGACGGGCTCACCGACACCGCCACGGGGATTGGAAAGGTGGCGATCAACGGCGTCTTCCAGACGGTGACGATCCTGATCCTGACGCTCTACTTCCTGAGTTCCCTGCCCCAGATCAAGGCATTCTTCTACCAGCTCGCACCGCGGTCCAGGCGGGCGCGGGTCGCGCTGCTCGGCGACGAGATCCTCGACCGGATCGGCGGCTACGTCGCGGGACAGTTCACGATCGCGTTCATCGCGGGCCTCACGTCCTATATCTTCCTGGAGATCATGGGCGTGAAGTACGCGCTCGCGCTGGCGCTGATCGTCGCCGTGAGCGACCTGATCCCGCTGGTCGGCGCCACGATCGGGGCGGTGGTCGTGTGCCTGGTGGCCTTCCTGACCGGCACGGTCACGGACGGCGTCGTCTGCGTGATCTTCTACGTCGTCTACCAGCAGGTGGAGAACTACGTCGTCTATCCGCGCGTCATGAAGCGTACGGTCGACGTGCAGCCCGCGGTGACGATCGTGGCGGCGCTCATCGGCGCGGCGCTGCTCGGCGTGGTCGGCGCGCTGCTGGCGATCCCCACCGCGGCGGCGATCTCGCTGCTCATCCGCGAGGTCGTGATGCCCCGCCAGGAGACGCTCTAGCCGTCCTGCCCGGGGACGTTGGTCAATGGGTCGTGCGGGCGAGCGCGGTGGCGAATTCGGCCACGGCCTGGTTGAAGAGATCGGGCTGCTCGACGGCGCACAGATGCCCGGCGCGCGGGATGACCAGGAGTTCGGCGTTCGGCAGGGCGTCGGCCATGAGGCGGGCCTCGTCCTCGGTGGCGAGGGCGTCCTCGTCACCGACCATCACCAGCGCGGGCACCCGGAGGTTGCGCAGGGTCTCGAACGCCTCCGCGCGGCCCGCCATGGCGCGCTGCGCCCACGCGGCGGCCTGCGGCGGGGTGGCCTGGACGAGCCCCCGGATCCGGCCGTAAACGAGGGCGCGCTGCCGGAACGTCGTCGGCCCGACAAGTGCCGGCAGGGTCTCCTCCACCAGGACCTGGACGGTGCCTTCCCGTTCGAGGCGTTCGGCCTGCCGGAGCCGCCGCTCCCGCACGGGGTCGGTGTCGGCGCCGGCACGGGTACCGGCGAGCACGGCGCCGAGGACGAGTTCCGGATGGCGGCGGCACAGCGCCATGGCGACGTAGCCGCCCATGGACAGGCCGCCCACGACGGCCCGCTGGAGGCCCCGCTGCTGGACGAGACGCGCAACGTCGTCGGCCATCGCGTCGATCGAGGGCTCCTCGGCGCCGAGCACCGACCCGCCGAAGCCGCGCAGGTCAGGGGTGATCACGCGGAACCGGTCGGCGAGTGCCTCCCGTTGCGCAAGCCACATCGCGGACGAGAGGGGAAAGGCGTGCAGCAGCACGAGCGGCGTGCCGGAACCGACGTCCCTTGCGTAGAGCTGCACGGTCATTGCGTCCTCACGTCGACGTCACCGCTGGCCGCCGTGGGTACGGCGGCTACGCAATCGTCACCCCGAACGGGGTCCGGTGAACACGTGTGGCCGTGATCGGTCGCGCCGATTTAGCCGTCCGAATCGTCCCAATCAGTGGGGAGCGGGAAGGCGTCCGGCGCCACCCGCCGGACGATTTCGTTCAGAACGATGCGGACATACGGCTCGCCCACCCACAAATGCTTGGCATTGTCGACGGCAATGATCTCCGCCTGCGGAATGCGTTTGAATCGTTCGTGAGCCTCCGCAGGGCGCAGATAGTCATCGAATTCGGGCACGAGCGCCACGACCGGCCGCCCATCGGCCCCCCATGCGTCCAGATCGGCGTCGGTCGCGCGGTGCAGCGGCGGGGAGAGCAGGATCGCCCCCTCGACCAGCGGGTCCCGCCCCCACTTGAGGGCCAGCTCGGTGCCGAACGACCACCCGAGCAGCCACGGGCGAGGCAGATCGTGGTACTCGGTGTACTCCAGCGCGGCGGCCACGTCGTACCGCTCGGTCTCCCCCTCGCCGAACTCGCCCTCGCTGGTGCCGCGCGCGGAGGTCGTGCCCCGCGTGTTGAAGCGCAGGACGGCCACATCGGCGAGCGCGGGCAGCCGGTAGGCCGCCTTGCGCAGGACGTGGCTGTCCATCATACCCTCGGCCGTGGGCAGCGGATGCAGGCAGACCAGCGTCGCCACCGGCGGCCGCTCCGGCGGCAGCGCCAGCTCGCCCACCAGCTCCAGCCCGTCGGAGGTGTGCAACGCGATCTCCGCGCGCCGAGCCGGCAGCACGGTCGCCGCCCTGATCTCCCCCATCGCTCTCCCTCTCATGATCGCCCCCTGTGGGGCGCGTCTCGTGCTCCCGCGAGAACAGGTCAGTAGCGCGGGGCATTCCGGGAGCGCTGCGTGCGCGGCGCGCGGCGGCCCCGGGCCTGCCAGCACGGCCGGTGCCAGTGCCGCCGGTCGTCCGCGCCGCCCCGCCCGTCGGCCGGCCACGCCACGACATGGGCGACACCGGGCGGTATCTCCTGATCACAGCCGGGGCACCGGTACGCCTTGCCCGCGTTCGCCCCGGAGATCATCCGGACGACCCAGTCGCCGTCCGGCCCCTCCTCGGTCTCCTCGACCCAGCCGCCTCCGCCGCCTCGCGGACGGGGGTCCGACATAGCGCGGCGGTTCTTGCGGGGGCTCATGGCCCCAGGATATTGCGCCTCCGCACGGCACACGGCCCCCCTCTCGATAGCCGGCGACGGCGGTCAGCGAAGGGGCCGGGCGGCGGTCACGTGCTCGGCAAGGAGCGGGGTGGGCGCGAAGGCCGGATCGCGGGTCTCGGCGTAGAGGGCCCGCAGGACGGTGACCGCCCGGTCAAGGCCGAGCCGGTCGAGGTCGGCGATCGGGCCGGACGGGTAGCCGCAGCCGAGCGTCATCGCCGCGTCGATCGCGTCGGCGCCCGCGTACCCGGCGCCGAGCATGGCCGCCGCGTCGTTCAGGTAGGGAAAGCGCAGGGCGTCCACGATGAAGCCGGCGCGGTCACGGCAGCGCACGGTGGTCAGGCCGAGCCGTCCGGCGAGGGCGGCGGCCCTGTCGGCGACGCCGGGCGCGGTCACGACGGTAGCGGCGATCTCGGCGAGCGTCCCGTCCGCCTCGGGCAGATGCAGGCCGACGACGTCGCCGGGCCGTCCGGTGGCCATGGCCTGCTCGATCACGGGGACGGTGGCGGACGTCACGGCCAGCACGGCGCCCTCCTTCGCCGACTCGGCCGCCGCGACCAGCAGCGCCCGCCCGGCCTCCGCGTCCTGCGCGCACTCGATCACGAGGTCGCAGTCGCCGAGTTCGGCGGCGGTGGTCCTGACCTGCCCGCCCGCGCGGCCGCAGTGGGCGGCGACCGCGTCCGCGAGCGGGCCCGTGCCCAGCACGCCCACGATCGGCGCAGGGGTCTCGGCGTCGTGCTCCGCCGGCTCGTCCGGACTCCCTTGCCCGTCATGGACATAGAAGCCATGGCCGCTCTTGCGTCCCAGCAGTCCCGCGGTCACCCGCTCGCGCAGCGCCGGCGAGGGGGCGTGCCGCCGGTCGCGCGACTCGGCGTGGACGGCCTCCAGGATCTCCAGACAGGTGTCGAGACCGATCAGATCCATCAGGGCGAAGGGCCCCATGGGCAGTCCGGCGCCGGCCTTCATGGCGGTGTCGATGTCGTCGCGGGTGGCATGCCCGGACTCCAGCATGGTCGCGGCCTGGTTCAGGTAGCCGAACAGCAGACGGTTCGCCACGAACCCGGCGCGGTCGCCGATCGTCACCGCCGTCTTGCCGAGCCCGTCGACGAGCGCCGCGACGCGCTCGACCGCCTCGGGCTCGGTGAGCACCGTCCGGATGACCTCGACGAGCTTCATCACCGGTGCGGGATTGAAGAAGTGCACCCCGACGATCTTGGTGGGTCGCCCGGTGGTGACCGCGATGTCCGTGACCGACAGCGACGAGGTGTTGGACGCGAGGACGGCGTCGTCGCGGCAGACCCGGTCCAGCTCGGCGAACACGCGCCGCTTCAGGTCGAGCCGCTCCGGGACGGCCTCGATGACCAGATCGCACTCGCCGAGATCCGTGAAGTCGACCGACAGGGTGATCCGGTCGAGGATCTCCCGCTGCCCTTCCTCGGTCAGCCGCCCCCGCTTCACCGCGCGCCCGGTCGAGCGCTCCAGGTGCCCGCGTCCCCGCTCCAGCGCGTCCGCGTTCACCTCGATGCCGACGACCGCCAGATCACCGCGCGCCAGCACCTCGGCGATGCCCGCGCCCATGGTCCCCAACCCGACGACCCCGACCCTGCCGAACGAAGCACCAGTCATGAACGGCAGTCTCCCAGAATGCTCGACCGTCCCGTATGTCGGGTACGACCAGAAGGTGCGCTTCGGAATCTTCCTCCTCGCCGCCCGTTTCCCCCACCAGGACGACGCCGCCGCACTCGCCCGCACCGTCGAGGCGGCCGTCACCGCGGAGCAGTCCGGATTCGACGACGTGTGGCTGGCCGAGCACCATTTCATGTCGTACGGCGTCGTCCCGTCCGCGACCGTCCTGGCCGGGCACATCCTCGCGCTCACCCACCGCGTCCACGTCGGGACGGCCGTCAGCGTGCTGTCTAACCAGCATCCGGTGGCGCTCGCCGAACAGGCGGCACTGCTGTCGCTGCTGTCCCAAGGGCGGTTCCGCCTCGGCGTCGGCCGCGGTGGCCCGTGGCGCGACCTGGAGGTCTTCGGCACCGGCCTGCCCCGCTACGAGGACGGCTTCGCCGAGTCCCTCGACCTCCTCCTGACCTGGCTGCGCTCCGACCGCGTGGCGTGGTCGGGCGAGCAGTTCCGGTTCCGCGAGGTCCCGGTCGTCCCGCGGGCGCCCGTCCCCCCGCCGGTCGCCGTCGCGTGCACGTCCGCCGCCACCGAGGCACTCGCCGCCGAGCGCGGCCTGCCGATGCTGCTCGGCATGCACACCGGCGCCGAAGAGAAGGCCGCCGCCGTCGCCCGCCACGGCCTGCCCGGAACACCGCACATCTCCACCCACGTGGCCCAGGTGGCCGACACGCGAGAGGAGGCGGTCAAAACTCTGCTGGACGAGATGCCCCGCTGGCTCGGCCCCGGACTGGACGGCTATGTCCCCGTGGACGACCGTCCACGCCCACCCCGCGACCCTCTCGCCTACACCCGCCAGATGTGCGACCTGCACCCCGTCGGCTCACCGGACGACTGCGTCGAATCCCTCGTCACCACCGTCGAACGCACCGGAATCCGGCACCTCATCCTGCTGGTCGAGGCCGCCGGATCCCATCACGCGACCCTGGAGAACATCACCCGCCTGGGCGCCGAGGTCCTTCCCAAAGCCAGGGCGGCCCTCCCCTAACGCGCCTGAACCCTCCCGGACTGGCAGGTGCAGCGAGCCTGGGCGGCGTACCGGGGACCGTGGGGCCCGCGGCGCCTGCTCAGACGTGTGGTGGTGCGCTGGGCCTGCTCCTCCCAGAACCGCAGGGCCCGGCGCGCGATCCCGGCGTCCCTCGCTGCTCTGGCCTCCCTACGCAGCTCACGAACCCGTTCCTGCATAAGCGCCTGCATGATGTCGTTGTGGAACACGGCTCTCCTCCGTCTTCAGGCCGCCGGCCCGGCCCGATGCCTCCCCAATGCCTCACAGCCTCGTCCTAAGGTGGGCCCTCCCACATGGGGACGACGCCCTAGATTGACCGCCTTAGCCGCTCCCGCCCAGCTCAGGCCAGGTCATCGGGCGGGTGTCCGCGCTTAGGACACGCATCGGCGGCGGCGTCACTAAGGTGGGGCACCGTGCGTCTCGTTATCGCCCGCTGTAGCGTCGACTACGCCGGCAAGCTCACCGCCCACCTGCCGATGGCCCCCAGGCTGATCCTGATCAAGGCCGACGGAAGCGTGAGCATCCATGCCGACGATCGCGCCTACAAGCCCCTCAACTGGATGAACCCGCCGTGCTCCCTGCGCGAGGAGCCGTTCGAGGAGAACGGCGCCGTCGCCCGCTGGACGGTCACACACGGCAAGTCGGGCGAGCGCCTCATCCTCACGATCGAGGAGGTCCTGCACGACACCAGCCACGAACTGGGCCTGGACCCCGGCCTTCAGAAGGACGGGGTGGAGGCGCACCTACAGGAACTCCTCGCCGAGCACATCACCACGCTCGGAGACGGATGGTCGCTGATCCGGCGCGAGTACCCCACCGCCATCGGGCCGGTCGACATCCTGTGCCGGGACGCCGCCAGCGGCACCGTCGCGGTGGAGATCAAACGGCGCGGCGAGATCGACGGCGTGGAGCAGCTCACCCGGTACCTGGAACTGCTGAACCGGGACCCGCATCTGGCGCCGGTCCGCGGGATCTTCGCGGCGCAGGAGATCAAGCCGCAGGCGCGGGTCCTCGCCGTCGACCGCGGCATCCACTGCGTGACGCTGGACTACGACGCCCTCCGCGGCATCGAACACGAGGGCACGTTGTTTTAGTGCAATCCCGGCCCGAGGGGCTCGCCTGGCGGCTCGCCCCTCGACCGTGCTTGGGCGAGCGCGTCATCGCTTCGCGATCTTCCCGGTGGGGCTTGCCTTCGGCTTTGCCCCACCGCTCAGGTCCCGCGCTCGCGTGACGGCTTGGGCCGTCGCTTTCGCATGACGCCTTCGAGCACGTGAAATACGGTCGCGTCCGGCATTATGGCGGGATGACCCTTCACGCCAGCGGCACTTTCGACCTCGACTCCTGGGACGCCGAGAAGCCTTATGACGAGCAGGGCGGCAACAAGCTGACCCAGGCGCACGTCCGCAAGACGTTCCATGGCGATCTCGTGGGGACCAGCACCACGGAGCTCTTCACCGTGGAGTCGTCGGCGGGGCCAGTCGCCTATGTCGCGGTCGAGCACGTCCAGGGCATCCTGCACGGGCGTGAGGGAACGTTCGTGCTCCAGCACAGCGCCGGCAGCGAGGACGGGACGGCCGACACGCAGTGGCTGCGCTGGCTGATCGTCCCGACGACCGGGACCGGCGAGCTGACGGGCATCCGGGGGCTCGGGCAGATCACCGTCGGCGAGGACGGCGGCCACTCCTGGTCACTGGAGTACACGCTCGAATAGCCGTCGGGCCGTTCCCGCCGTCTCGGTGATCGCGGCCGACTGACACGGGCCACATGGGCGAGGCGGTAGCTTCGAGGGGCCCGGCTTCACCGGGCGGCGGGACGGGGCGAGAGGGGCCTGAAGGATGATGATGGGGGCGGTTCCCGAGCGGCGGAGGCAGTCGGCGGTCCGGCCCAGCCCGGTGTTCCTCGCGATCGTGGGGGCGACCGCCCTGTTCGGCCTGGCCGCCTGGCGGTACGGGGAGGACCCGGGGAAGCCGGCGCGGCTGGCGCTGTTCGGCTTCGTGATCTCCGCGTGGATCCTGTCGCTGTCCCTGCACGAGTTCGGGCACGCCTACATGGCGTACCGGTCGGGCGACCGGAGCGTGGCGGCCAAGGGCTACCTCACCCTGAACCCGCTGAAGTACTCGGACATGGTCCTCAGCTTCCTGATCCCGGTGGTGTTCATCCTGCTCGGCGGGATCGGCCTGCCGGGCGGCGCCGTCTGGATCGACCGCCACTCGATCCAGGGCCGGCTGCGGCACAGCCTGATCTCCGCGGCGGGGCCGCTGTCCAACGCGATCTTCGCGATCATGCTGGCGGTCCTCTACAAGAACTTCGTGCACCAGGACCACGGTGTCTTCTGGCTGGGTGTGGCCTTCCTGGCATTCCTCCAGGTCACGGCCGCGCTCCTGAACCTGTTGCCGATCCCCGGCCTGGACGGCTTCGGGATCATCGAGCCGTACCTGCCGCGGCGGTGGGCCGACCAGGCGTCGGCCTACGGGGGCTATGTCTTCCTGGCGCTGATCGCCCTGCTGTGGATCGGCCCGTTCAACCGCGCCTTCTTCGACGGGGTCTACAACATCACCGACGCTCTGGGCATCGGCGAGCTGGCCATCCAGTTCGGGCACTCGCTGTTCACCTGGTGGCAGGACTAACCGTCGGCGCGGTCCGCGGCGGCGAGATGGCGGATGATCCGGCGGAGCTGGTCGGCGTAGCGGTCCTGGAACTCGGGTGAGTTCGGGCTCAGGCCGAAGACGCGGCGGACCGCCAGGGGCATCACGACGGGGGCGGCGACGGCGGCCGTCATCAGCAGCATGACGGCGGCCGGGTCGAGGTCGTCGGCGAGTTCGCCCTCGGCCTTGCGCCGCTCCAGGTCGGACAGGTCCTCGCGCAGGTCCTCCGGGATCTCGTCGATCTGCTCGGTGAGGCCGCGCCAGGCGTTCAGCCGCGTTCCGCGCGGGTCTGCGAGAGCGTGCGTCAGGTAGCGGACCAGCAGCTCGTCCAGCGGGACGGACGGCTCGTTGAACTCGGCCTCGCGCTCCAGCCAACGGCGGCCGAGCTCGCGGTACAGGCCCTCCTTGCCGCCGAAGTAGTAGTTGATCAGCTGTTTGTTGACGCCGGCGCGGTCGGCGATGTCCTGGACGCGGGCGCCCGCGAACCCCTTGGCGGAGAACTCGTCCAGCGCCGCGTCCAGCAGCAGCCGCCGCGAACGCTCGGCGTCGATCTTGCGCTCGTCCGGCCCGGGCGCGCGCCGGGGCCGTTTTGTGGTTTCGGACACCTCCTCATCGTAGCCGCCAGGCTGAAACTGTCATCCATCTGGCTGTTTGACATGTTCATCCATTTGGTTGAAGCTGGGGACATCCGTACCGGAATGAACCGAAAGCTGAGAGAACGATGATCCTTGTGACCGGGGCCACCGGAAATGTCGGCCGCCACGTCGTGGGCGAGTTGCTGTGCGCGAACGCACGGATTCGCGCGCTGAGCCGCGATCCCGCGTCCGCGAACCTGCCCGGCGACGTCGAGGTGGCCCGCACCGACGAGATGCCGATGGACGGTGTCACGTCCCTCTTCCTGAACCCCGCAGTGTTCTGGCACGGTCTGGGCGACGTGCTCGACCGCGCGAAGTCCGCCGGGGTCACGCGGGTCGTGATGCTGTCGTCCGCCGCCGCGCTGGACACCGACCCGTCCAACCACATCGCCGCTCATCACCTGGAGGTCGAGCGCGCCATCGAGGACTCCGGGCTTGAGTGGACGTTCGTGCGCCCCGGCGAGTTCTCGTCGAACGCGCTGGCCTGGTCCGAGGCGATCCGCGCCGGCGAGCCCGTCCGGGAGCCGTTCGCGGCGGCACGCACGACGCCGATCCACGAACGCGACATCGCGGCCGTGGCCGCGCTCGCCCTGACGGCGGACGACCTCGTCGGCGCCAAGCCCGTGCTCAGCGGGCCGGAGTCGCTCACCCACCCGGACATGGTCCGGATCATCGGCGAGGTCACCGGCCGCCCGGCGCGGTTCGAGGAGATCACGCCCGAGGAGACGCGGAAGGAGATGCTGACCATGCCCTACATGCGCGAGGGCCTGGTGGACACGCTGCTCCGGATGCGCGCCGAATCCCTGGACCGGCCGGCCGAGATCTCGCCCGAGGTCGAGCGCATCACCGGCCGTCCCGGGCGGACGTTCGCGGAGTGGGCCGCCGACCATTCCGACGGCTTCCGCTGAGCCGCGCCGCCGGCGAGCACCCCGGGCGGGATCGCGGTGAGGACGACCTAGAGTGCTTTACTAGCGAGTACAGCTGTGAAAGCACATACTTACCAGGCTCCTCCCGGGAGGTTCCCATGTCCGTGGCCACGGAGAGCGCCGAGACCTTCGCGTCCCTGAACCCGGCCACCGGCGAGGTCGTCGCCGAGCACCCCGTCCACGAAGACGCGGCCGTGGCCGGGGCGCTCGACCGGGCCCGCGAGGCGGCGGGCTGGTGGCGCGCGCTCGGGGTGAAGGAGCGCCGGCTGCGGCTGCTGAACGTCAAGGGCTCCCTCGCGCGCAACCTCAACCGGATGGCCGAGCTGATCCACCAGGAGACCGGCAAGCCGCTCCAGGACGCCCAGCTGGAGACGATCATGGCGATCTCCCATCTGGACTGGGCGGCGCGCCACGCCGGGAAGGTGCTCGGCCCGCGCACCGTCTATCCGGGGCTGATGGCCGTCAACCAGCGGTGCGTCGTGGAGTACCAGCCGCTCGGCGTGGTCGGGGTCATCGGCCCGTGGAACTACCCGCTCTTCACCCCGATGGGCTCGATCGCCTACGCGCTGGCCGCGGGCAACGCCGTGGTGTTCAAGCCGTCCGAGTTCACCCCGGGCGTCGGCGTGCTGCTCGCCGAACTGGTCGCGGCTGTCGTCCCGGAACATCCCGTCCTGCAGACGGTCACCGGCCTCGGCCCGACGGGCGCGGCGCTCGCCTCGTCCCCGGCCGTGGACAAGATCGCGTTCACCGGCTCGGCGCGTACCGCCCGGCTCGTGATGGCCGCGTGCGCGCGCAACCTCACCCCGATCGTCGCCGAGTGCGGCGGCAAGGACGCCTGCATCGTCGACGCCGACGCCGACCTCGACGCCGCCGCCGACGCCGCGCTGTGGGGCGCGATGTCGAACGCGGGGCAGACCTGCATCGGCGTCGAGCGCATCTACGTCGTGGACGAGGTGTACGACAGGTTCCTCGGCAAGCTCACCGACAAGGCCCGCGACCTGCGCCCCGGCTTCGACCGCGAGGCCGCCTACGGGCCGATCACGATGCCGGGCCAGCTCGACATCATCGAGCGGCACATCAGGGACGCCCTGGACCGCGGCGGCAAGGCCGTCGTGGGCGGCGCCGAGTCCGTCCGCAAGCCGTACGTGGAGCCGGTGGTGCTCACCGACGTGCCGGACGACTCGTCCGCCGTGTGCGAGGAGACGTTCGGCCCGACGATCACCGTCCACCGCGTCAAGGACCTGGACGAGGCGGTCGAGAAGGCCAACCGGACCGGCTACGGCCTCGCCGGGACGATCTTCTCCGGCAGCAGGGCCCGCGCGATGGACGCCGCCCGGCGGATGCGTTCGGGCATGACGTCCATCAACGCCTTCGCCGCGTTCGCGCAGGTCGCGGCGCTGCCCTTCGGCGGGGTCGGCGAGTCGGGCTTCGGCCGCGTCCACGGCGCGGACGGGCTGCGCGAGTTCGCGCGGGCAAAGGCGATCACCCGGCAGCGGTTCGCGACGATGAACCTGGCCTCCTTCTCCCGGACGGAGCAGGAGATGGCGCGCGTCCTCGGCCTCATCACCATGATCCACGGCCGGCGCTACAAGCGCTGACCCGCGGGCGGCCGCCGGATGCTTAGGCGGGCTGCCCGGTCGCGGGCTCCTAAGGCGGTTCTGAGGCGGTGGGATAAGGCTAAGTCCCGATGTGCGGTGGGGTGCCTTAGCGCGAACCTTGTACATGTCGGGCCAAGAGGGCCCGGCAGGGACAAGGAGAAGAACATGATCCGCCCAGAGTTCTCCAGGGACCTCGTCAAGGACCGGGTACAGCAGCTGCGCGCCGAGGCCAAGAACGCCCGCAGGGCGCGCCTCGCCAAGGCGCTCAAGCGGTGACGCCGCCGCACTGTCCGATCCACCACACGCCCCCGCCGCCCGGCGGGGGCGTTTCTCATTGCCGGGCGTTCGCCGGCTTCAGCGGCGTGCGGCCGCGGATCAGGTCCGCGGCGCGTTCGGCGATGGCGATCGTGGGGGCGTTGGTGTTCCCGCGCGGGACGGACGGCATCACCGAGGCGTCCACCACGCGCAGTCCCTCGACACCGCGCACGCGCAGGTCGGTGTCGCAGACGGTGTCGTCCGAGCCGCCCATCGCGCAGGTGCTCGTCGGATGGAAGAGCGTCGCGCACTCCCGCCGGACGAACCCGCTGAGCGCCTCGTCGTCCTCGACCTGCTCGCCCGGCGCCCATTCGCCGCCGACCAGCGATGCGAGAGGACCGGCGGCGGCGATCTCGCGGGCCTGCCGGACGCCGGCGACCAGGATGTCCAGGTCGGCCTTGTCGGCGAGGTAGCCGGGGTCGATCAGCGGCTTGGCGTGCGGGCTGGCGGAACGCAGGGTGAGGCCGCCGCGGCTGGCGACGGCGATGGCGGTGACCAGGACCGACAGGAGTCGCTGGGACGACTCGACGAGGCCCTGGTTGATGAACGGGGTGGGCAGGACGTGGTACTGGAGATCGGGTGCGGGCAGCCCCTCGACCGTCCGGACGAACCCGCCCGCCTCCGCGACGTTGGACGCGTACGGGCCGCGCCCGAGGGCCTGGTACAGCGCGAACGAGCGGGCGTTGGCGACCTCCCAGAGGGCTTTGGTACGGGGCGTGGCGAACATGACGTTCACGAACGGGTGGTCTTGGAGTCCCTCGCCCACCGGGGAGTCCACCAGCACGTCGATGCCGTGCGAGCGGAGCTGGTCGGCGGGCCCGATCCCGGACAGCATGAGCAGCTGCGGGCTGTTCACGGCACCGCCCGACAGGACGACCTCGGCCTCCGCGCGGGCCTCGACGGCCTCGCCCCGGATCTCGTAGCGGACGCCGGCGGCCCGTCCGCCCTCGATCAGGACACGGGTGGCGAGCGCGTCGGTGACCACGGTGAGGTTCGGCCGGTCCTCGATCGGGTGCAGGTATCCGGCGGCGGTCGACCAGCGCTTCCCGCGCTTGTGGGTGACCTGGTAGAAGCCCACACCGTCCTGGTCGGCGCCGTTGAAGTCGGCGTTGGCGGGCAAACCGAACGCCTTCGCCGACGCGACCCACGCCTGCGTCAGCTTGTGCTTGTAGCGCAGGTCCTCCACGCGCAGGGGGCCGCCTACGCCGTGGTACGGAAGGGCGCCGCGCTGCTGGTCCTCGGCGCGGACGAAGTAGGGCAGCAGGTCCTCATACCCCCAGCCCTCGCAGCCGTGGGAGTCGCGCCAGGTGTCGTAGTCGTACCGGTGCCCGCGGATATAGATCATCGCGTTGGTGGACGAGCTGCCGCCGAGCGTCCGGCCGCGCGGCCAGTAGACGCTGCGTCCCTCGGCGTGCTCCTGCGGGACCGTCGTGTAGTCCCAGTCGTAGGGGCCCTTGATCAGCGCGGCGACGGCGGCCGGGATGTGGATCTCGGGGGCGTCGTCGGGCGGGCCCGCCTCCAGCAGCAGGACCTTCACCGAGGCGTCCTCGGTGAGCCTGGCGGCGAGCACGCAGCCCGCGCTGCCGGCTCCCACGATGATGTAGTCGTACACGGCGGCCTCCGGGGGGTTCGTCCGGTGAACACTACCGAACCGCCTTCTAGCGGCAGCAGCCGTGGGGGCGACCGGTACTAGGGTGACGGTCATGGCGAAGAACAGGGAGAACCCCGTCGTCCTGTCGCGTATCTACACCCGGACCGGTGACGACGGCACCACCGCTCTGGGCGATGCGTCCCGCACCCGCAAGACCGATCCGCGCCTGTCGGCCTACGCGGACGTCGAGGAGGCCAACGCCGCGATCGGCGCCGCGCTGGCGCTCGGCTCGCTCCCCGAGGACCTGGTCACGCTGCTGACCCGCATCCAGAACGACCTGTTCGACGTGGGCGCCGACCTGTGCGCGCCGGTGGTGCCCGACCCGCGGTATCCGCCGCTGCGCGTCGACCCGTCCTATGTCGACCGGCTGGAGGCGGCCTGCGACGAGCACAACGAGGCCCTCCCGCCACTGCGCAGCTTCATCCTCCCCGGCGGGACGCCCGGCGCGGCGCTGCTGCACGTCGCGCGGACCGTGACCCGGCGGGCCGAACGGTCCGCGTGGACGGCCATCGAGGCGCACGGGGCCGCGCCCGTGACCGGCGCGGGCGGCGCCGCCGAAGCCGGCCCTGCCGGCCCGGAGGGCGGCGTCAACCCGCTGACGGCCCGCTACCTCAACCGGCTGTCGGACCTGCTGTTCATCCTCTGCCGGGTCGCGAACGCCGGGCACGGGGACATCCTGTGGAAGCCCGGCGGGGAACGCTGAGCGGAGCCGGAGGTGGGGCTAACCCCACCCTGGAGATACCGGCCCGCCTCCTGGTGACGGTCTCCCTCGCAGGTGGAAGCTGGTCCTCGTACGGGGACGAGGCGACGGGAGTGGCGACGTGAGGATCCTGATTGGCGTGACGGTGCTGGCCGTTCTGGCGGTGACGCTGACGGGATGCGGCCTGAGCGTCGGCGGCCGGCACGAGGAGACCACCTCCTATGACGGGCCCGCGGGCGTCACCAAGCTGAAGGTGAAGGCCGGCAGCGGGCGGGTGGAGATCGTCGCGTCCGACTCCCCCGGCATCAGGGTGCACGAGAAGCGGAGCTGGTCGAACGAGCGGAACAAGCCGGAGGCCGAGCACGTCGTCGAAGGCGGGATGCTCTCCCTGTCGGCCAAGTGCGGCAGGAACGTGATCGGTTGGGGCGGCGCCTGCGGGGTGTCCTACCGCGTCGAGGTGCCGCGCTCCATTGCCGTCGAGATCGTCAACGACGACGGCTCGATCAACGTCGCCGGTCTCGCCGGGGCCGTCCGGCTCAGGACCGGCACCGGCGCCATCACCGCGAGCGACCTGCGCGCGTCCACGGTGTCGATCAGCGCCGGCGACGGGCGGCTGCGGGTGTCGGGCCGCGTCGGCACCGCCGACCTGCGCACCGGCACGGGGGCGATCAACGCGACCGGCCTCACCGCCGACCGGGTCACCGCCCGCTCGGGCGATGGCACCATCCGCGTCAGCGGACGCGCCACCACCGCCGAGTTGCGCACCGACACCGGCACCATCGACGCCGACGGGCTGAGCACCGACCGGATCATGGCCCGCACCGGCGACGGTCAGATCAGCCTCGCGCTCGCGGCGCCGCCGAGCAACGTCCGCGCCACCACCGGTACCGGCACCATCAGCGTCCGGCTTCCCGGCGGCCAGCCCTACAAGCTCGACCTCAGCACCGGAACCGGCGGCAAGAAGATCGACCCGGCCGTCCACAACGACTCCGCGTCGCCGCGTCTCGTCAAGCTCACCACCGGCGACGGCAGCATCATCGTCTCCCCCGCCTGATCAACCGACCCGGCCCGATCGTCAGGATCACGCGGACGAGGCCGGCTGAGGGCCAAGCAAAGGCTTGACGTCCCCGTAGAAGGCGGGCGTGGGAGCGACCCGGAAGTCCGGCAGGTCGAACAGGACGTCCGTGGCCCCGGAACGCCGGCGCAGCAGCAGGTGCACCGGCGCCGGACCGGGGTGGGCGATGAGGATCTGCTTCAGATCCCGGACGAGCCGGAGCGTCACCCGCGACTCGGCCACCGCGATCACCACGGGCGGATGGTCCCGCTGAGCGTCCATGTCGAGGACGGTGAGGTCCTCGACATGGACGCTCAGCGTGTCGTCCCGCACGTTGACGCGTCCCCGTAGCGAGACGACCAGGTCCTCGGCCAGCAGGTCGGCGAACAGCAGGTAGGTCTTGGGGAAGATCAGGCACTCCAGTGCGGCGTCCAGGTCCTCCAGCGTGACGATCGCCCACGGATCGCCGCGCTTGGTGACCTTGCGCTGGAGCGAGGCGATGATGCCGCTCACCCGTACCAGGCCCTTCTGGGCGTGGAAGGTCGTGCCTCCGCCGGAGTCCGGCCCGTCCGTGCCGCCGGAGGCGAGGAGGTCGGCGAGGGAGAGGTCGCGGTGCGCCTTCAGCAGTTGCTCCGCGCCGTCGAGCGGGTGGCTGGAGACGTAGAGGCCGAGCATCTCCCGTTCGTGGGCGAGCAGTGTGGCCCGATCCCACTCCCCGTCCGGGACGGTGATCGCTGTTCCCGGGTCGAGTGCGGGGTCAGGGCCGGGGCCTGCGGACGTCCCGAACAGCGCGTCCTGGCCCTGCGCCTGGTGCCGTTTGATGTCGATGGCCGCGTCCACGGCCTGCTCGTGGAGCCGGACGATGGCCCGGCGGTGATGGCCCAGCCCGTCGAACGCGCCCGCCTTGGCCAGCGACTCGATCACGCGCTTGTTGCAGACGACCGCCGGGACCTTGGCGAGGAAGTCGGCGAAGCCGGTGAAGCCGCCCTCCCGCTCGCGGGTCGCGATGATCGCCTCCACCACCCCGGTGCCGACGTTGCGGATCGCACCCAGGCCGAAGCGGATGTCGCCGCCGACCGCCGCGAAGCCCAGCGCGCTCTGGTCGACGTCCGGTGGCAGCACCCGGATGCCAAGGCGACGGCAGTCCGACAGGTAGACGGCCATCTTGTCCTTGTCATCGCCCACGGACGTCAGCAGCGCGGCCAGGTACTCGGCGGGATGGTTGGCCTTCAGGTAGGCCGTCCAATACGACACCAGCCCGTAGCCGGCGGTGTGGGACTTGTTGAAGCCGTAGCCGCTGAACGGCACCAGGACGTCCCAGACGGCCCGGATCGCTTCGTCGGAGAAGCCCCGCTCGCTCATCCCCGCGCGGAAGCGTCCCCACTCGGCGTCCAGCACCTCCTTCTTCTTCTTGCCCATCGCGCGGCGCAGCAGGTCCGCCGCGCCCAGGGAGTACCCGGCGAGTTGCTGGGCGATGGCCATGACCTGCTCCTGGAAGACGACCAGGTGGTAGGTGTCGCCGAGGATCGGTTCGAGCGCCTCCGCCAGTTCCGGGTGGATGGGCTCGACCTTCTGCCGTCCGGTCTTGCGCAGCGCATAGTTGGTGTGGGCGTTCATCTCCATCGGGCCGGGCCGGTACAGGGCGGACACGGCGGCGATGTCGGTGAACTCGGTCGGCCGCATCAGCTTCAGCAGCGTCCGCATCCCGCCGCCGTCCAGCTGGAACACCCCGAGCGTGTCGCCGCGCGCCAGCAGTTCGTAGGTCAGGGCGTCGTCCAGCGGAACGTTGAGGATGTCGATCTCCACGCCCTTGTTGGCCGCGACGCCCGCGATGGCGTCATTGATGACCGTGAGGTTGCGCAGCCCGAGGAAGTCCATCTTCAGCAGGCCCATGTCCTCGGCCTGCGTGAACGGGAAGCCGGTGACGACCGGCCCGTCCGCCTTGGGACGGGCCAGCGGCAGCACGTCGATCAGCGGGTCCGACGACAGGATGACGCCCGCGGCATGGACGCCGGTGCCGCGGGTCAGCCCCTCGACGCCGAGGGCGGTGTCGAGGACGCGCTTGACGTCGGGTTCCTCCTCGTACATCCGCCGCAGCTCGGTGGCCTCGCCGTACCGGGGGTGGGACGGGTCGTGGACGGCGGAGAGGGGGATCTCCTGGCCGCCGGCCGCGGCGGGGAACGCCTTGGTGATCCGGTCGCCGAGCGCGTACGGCAACCCCAGCACCCGGCCCGCGTCCTTCACGGCGGCCTTCGCCTTGATCGTGCTGAAGGTGACGATCTGGCAGACCCGGTCGGCGCCGTACCGGCGGGTCACATACTCGATCATCTCGTCGCGGCGGCGGTCGTCGAAGTCCAGGTCGATGTCGGGCATCGTGACGCGCTCGGGGTTGAGGAACCGCTCGAAGATCAGCTTGTGCTCGATCGGATCCAGTTCGGTGATCCCGGTGCAGTAGGCGACCATCGAGCCGGTGGCCGACCCCCGCCCCGGGCCGAGGCCGATGCCGCTCGCGCGGGCGTGCCGGCAGATGTCGGCGACCACCAGGAAGTAGCCGGGGAAGCCCATGCCGTCGATGACCGACAGCTCATAGTCGATGCGCTCCAGCACCTGCCGGGGCGGGTCTCCCCCGTACCGGCGGCGCGCGCCGGCCAGCGTCTCGGCGCGCAGCCAGGACGCTTCGGTCTCCCCGTCCGGAACGGGGAACCGCGGCATCAGGTCGCGGTGGGCGAACACCGCGCCGTAGTCGCCGGCGCGCTCGGCGACCAGCAACGTGTTGTCGCAGGCGCCGGGGACCTGCGCGTCCCACATCGCGCGCATCTCCGGCGCCGTCTTGAGGTAGTACCCGCTGCCTCCGAACCGGAAGCGGTCGGTGTCGGCGAGCCGCTTGCCGGTGCCGATGCACAGCAGCGCGTCATGTGCCTCCGCCCGGTCCTCGGTCACGTAGTGGGAGTCGTTGGTGGCCAGCGGCGGCAGCCCCAGGTCGCGGCCGATCCGCAGCAGGTCGTCGCGGACGCGGCGTTCGATGGGCAGGCCGTGATCCATGAGCTCCAGGAAGTAGTCGCCCGTCCCGAAGATGTCGCGGTACCGGGCGGCGGCCTCGACGGCCGCGTCGTACTGGCCGAGGCGCAGCCGGGTCTGGACCTCCCCGGACGGGCAGCCGGTCGTGGCGATGACGCCCGCCGCGTGCTCGGCCAGGATCTCATCGTCCATGCGCGGATACTTCTGGGCGCGCCCCTCCAGCCAGGCCCGGGACTGGAGCCGGAACAGGTTCCGCAGCCCGTCGGCCGACGCGGCCCACATCGTCATGTGGGTGTAGAGGCCGCGTCCGGAGACGTCGCCGCCCGCCCCCGTCCGCTCGTCGGACCTCCGCAGCGCCGGGTCGTCGCTCCAGAACACCGGCTCGCGGTGCCGCCGCGACGCCGGGGCCACGTACGCCTCGATGCCGATGACCGGCTTGACGCCATGGCGCTCGGCCGTCCGGTGGAACTCGAAGGCGCCGTGCACGTTGCCGTGGTCGGTCATGGCGACGGCGGGCATGCCCTGCCGCGCGGCCTCGGCGATGAGCGGTCCCACCTTCGCCGCGCCGTCGAGCATCGAGTACTCCGTATGGACGTGCAGATGCACGAAGGAGCCCATCGACTACCCCCACTGGTTGTAGGCTTCCGCCGGTGCCGGCATCACATCGCCTATTCACCTGGCACGTCCAACAACCGGCACGGAAACGATCACAACAGGTCGTTGTAGTAGGAGCTGAATGGACCTGGACCTCGGCGCGATCCGCGCCTTCGTGGCCGTGGCGGACGACCGCTCGTTCAGCGACGCCGCCGCGCGGCTCGGCCTGAGCCAGCAGGCGGTCTCCAAGCGGATCGCGAAGCTGGAGTCCGACCTCGGCGCGGCCCTGCTGGCACGGACGAGCGGCGGCGCCGAGCCCACCGCGGACGGCCGCTCGTTCCTCGTCTCGGCCCGCGCCCTGCTCGACCTCGCCGACCAGGCGGTCGAGCGCCTGCACCGCCGGTCGCGTACCTTCCGCGTGGACGTGCTCGACACCCGTATCGCCTCGATCGAGCTGGTCCGGGTCTTCCACGAGTCCGTACCGGACGTCGAGATCGAGATCGTCACGTCCGACGGGCTCACCAGCGCCGCCCCCGCGCTCCGGGCGGGCAGGATCGACGCCTTCTTCGGCCGCGCCGTCGCCGGCCTCGACGCGCCGCTCGTCCACGCACCCGTCTACCTGGAGCCGCTGCATCTCCTGGCCGGCCGGGGACACCCGCTCGCCGGCCGTTCAGCGGTCCCCATCTCCGATCTGGGGGGCACGACCGCATGGATGCCGGGCAACGCCCGGGACAGCGAATGGTCGGAGTTCTACCGCCATCTCAGCGCCGACTTCGCCATCGGCATCGACCTGTCCGGACCCAACTTCGGGTACGAGCATTTCGTGGAGCGGATCGGCTCGTCCGACTCCGTCTACAGCTTCATCGGCGAGAAGACCCGCATCCCATGGCATCCGGACGTCGTCCGGATGCCGGTCGTCGAACCGATCCCGGTGTACCCCTGGTCGCTGATCTGGCACGAGCCGAACCGGCATCCGGTGCTGCCCCTGCTCATCGCCCACACCGCGGCGGTGCACCGGCCCTTCGACCCCGGACGCGAATGGCTCCCGCAGTTCGACCGCGCCCTCTTCGCCCCGTCCGCGACGTAGACGCGCCGCGCTCAGCGGATCAGCAGCGACCCCCGCCAGGACGGGGCGTACCGGGCATCGCGTGCGGTGTCCAGGCGGGAATGGCCGTTCACGGCGACGGTGCTGGCGGCGAGGTGCTGGGCGACCCACGCCACGGCGTCGGCGTTGGTGTCGAAGAGCTTGAGGTTGACGTTCTTCAGCCGGTCGCACTTGGCGTGATAGCAGGGGTCGTACACCTTGCCCGCCCTGCCGCCGAACGCCTTCGCCTCCGCGCTGGTCTTCACCCCGTCCGAGCCGGACTCCAGACCGCCCGCCGGGATGCCACGCTCGACGAACGGGCCGTAGTCGGAACGGCCGTTGAACTCGGTCTGGGAGGTCGGGAGCTTGCGACCCGCGAAGTAGTCCAGGAACATCTTCTCGATCGCGCCCGACCCGGCCGGTGGCTTCGTCCCCGCACCGAGGGAATGGTCGCCGTCGTACACGCCCCGGACGCCGTTCACCGACCCGAGCATGTCGAAGTTGAGGTTCAGCGCGATCTTGCGCCGGTCGGCGTCGGTCAGCGTCCGCACGTAGTGGGTCGAACCGCGCAGGCCCTCTTCCTCGGCCCCCCACCAGGCGAAACGCACCCGGTTCCGCAGGCCCTTCGCGCCGAGCGCGCTGATCTTCTCGGCGACGGCGAGCAGCGCGGACGCGCCGGTGGCATTGTCGTTGATGCCCGGCCCCTCACGGACGCTGTCGAGATGGGCACCGAGCAGCACGACGTTCCCGGCGCGCCCGTACTCGGTGTCGGCGACGACATTGGACGCCGACCGCCTCCCGTGCGACGTGTCCGTCTTCACCCGCACCCTGAGCCCGCCCGCCCTGGCCTTCTCGGACACCTTGGCCGCCTTCGGCTCGGCGGTCCCGGACGCCTTGACCAGTTCCGCCCCCAAGGCGTGCGTGATGCTCAGCACCGGGAGGGACTGCGGCTTGTTCATGGTGCCCTGGACCGGGCCCTTCTCGCCCGCCCTGTTGTAGATCAGCACGGCGCCCGCTCCGGCCGCCTTGGCCCTGGACGCCTTCGTCTCGAACGTGCACCCGCCGCGCTGCACGAGGGCGACGGCCGCGGTGGGGATCCCCGTGAAGTCGGCGGCCTCGCACCCGCTAGTGCCCTCGCCCGACGACGGGACGTCCACGGCGGTCACGGGTCCCGTCACGTCCCCCGAGCCCGAGAAGCCCATCGTCAGAAAGTCGTCGCCCCGCTTGTAGGACACCTTGTGCGGTGCCGTCTGGGAGAACGCCGCCCCGGACTTCTCCCGCCAGTACGGGAACGTGAACTTCTGCACGACCGGCTCGAACCCCGCCTTGCGCAGCCGTCCCTCCACATACCGCACCGAGATATCGGAACCTGGACGCCCCGCGGCGCGGTCACCGCCGTTGTAGTCGGCGATCTCCTGGAACGCGGCCAGATGCCGCCGCAGGTCCTTGAGCGTGACCAGCGTCGCGAGGTCGGCCTTGGCCGGATCCGCGCCCGCGGGCGGGACGGACAACAGGGCGGCCGACACCGCCACCACAGCCGACGCCCCGACGGCGCCGATGAGTCGCTTGCGCACGAGCACTCCTGCCAAAGGAAGGGAGCGGACCAGCAGCGATCCTGGTCCCGCACCCCGCCCGCCTCAACGGACGCGCCCGTCGCACACCAACTCCATACCCGCTTCTTACGTTCGCTTGCGGCGGGTCAGGACTCGTCCGGGGGGTGGATGTCCACCGGAAAGCCGGGTGGAGCCGCCTCCAGCCAGGCCAGGAAGCCGGTGAGAGCCGCCGCGCCCATCGCCAGCTCGACGGTGAGGTCGCCGTCGCGCACCTCGATGACGCTCACGTCCGGCAGCAGTCCCTCCGCCTCGCCCGGGTCGGGGCTGCGGCGGTTGGACACGACAAGGCCCCGGCGGTGGATCACTTGCCGGGGCCTGCGGCGGAAGCCGAACACGCGATGCCAGTGCAGGACATCGCCCTTGTAGCGGCCGATGCCGAGCCTCCACGCCCCGGGCGCACCCTCCATGGGCAGCACCCGCAGGCTGCACTCGACGGCACCGCCGCCACGGACGAACAACCACCGGCGGACGGTCATCGCCACGAAGACCAGCGCCACCACCAGGATGACGGCGGCGAGCACCCCGCCCGCATCAAGTGCCAGGTGCCCGCCCAAATCCCCCCGCCATTCGCTCACAACTACGCTGTGTTACCGCATCCCGGCCCGAGGGGACTCGCCTGGCGGCTCGCCCCCCTGACCGTCCTCGTCCGAGCGCGACATCGCTTCGCCCGCGTGACCGCCGGGGACACCTTGATGCAGGTCCTAGGCTTCGATGCCCGCGGCGCGCAGCCGCGCGCGGGCCCGCCGCTCGGCCGTCGCGTCCTCGCCGCCGACGGCCTCCTCCAGCGCCCGCTCGGCATCCGGAACGTCGATCTCACCGCTCAGCTCGGCCTGCTCGGCCAGCACCGCCACCTCGTCTCCGGCGACGGAGAAGAAGCCGCTGCCGACCATGGCGATGATCGCCTTGTCGCCGTTCGCGGGCTCGATCTTCACCACGCTGCCGTCGAGGAGGACGCCCAGCACCGGGGCGTGGCCCGGCAGGATGCCGAGCGAGCCCTCGATGGTCTGCGCGACCACCGTCCTGGCCTCGCCGGACCAGAGCTCACGCTCCGGCGACACCAGCCCGACCTTCAGGGTTGCCACTGTCTCTCCTCCGAATACTGGAGTGGATCCGGTGAGGCCGGGCCCGCGCCGAGCCCGACCTCACCGAAGCTGATTACTTCTCCAGCTCCTTGGCCTTCTTCTCGACATCCTCGATGCCACCGCACATGAAGAACGCCTGCTCGGGCAGGTGGTCGTACTTGCCCTCGGCGAGAGCCTTGAACGAGGCGACCGTCTCGTCCTTGGAGACCGTCACACCGGGCTGGCCGGTGAACTGCTCCGCCACGTACATCGGGTGCGACAGGAAACGCTCGATGCGCCGCGCCCGCTGGACGGTGACCTTGTCCTCCTCGGAGAGCTCGTCGATACCGAGGATCGCGATGATGTCCTGGAGCTCCTTGTACTTCTGCAGGATCCGCTTGACCTCCTGGGCGACCTCGTAGTGCTCGGTCCCGAGGATCTGCGGGTCCATGATCCGCGACGTGGAGTCCAGCGGGTCCACCGCCGGGAAGATGCCCTTCTCGGAGATGCTCCGCGCGAGCGTCGTGGTGGCGTCCAGGTGCGCGAACGTGGTGTGCGGCGCCGGGTCGGTGATGTCGTCGGCGGGCACGTAGATCGCCTGCATCGAGGTGATCGAGTGACCGCGCGTCGAGGTGATCCGCTCCTGTAGCACGCCCATCTCGTCCGCCAGGGTCGGCTGGTAGCCCACCGCGGACGGCATGCGGCCGAGCAGGGTGGAGACCTCCGAGCCCGCCTGGGTGAACCGGAAGATGTTGTCGATGAACAGCAGCACGTCCTGGCCCTGGACGTCGCGGAAGTACTCCGCCATCGTCAGGCCGGCCAGCGCGACGCGCAGCCGGGTACCCGGCGGCTCGTCCATCTGGCCGAACACCAGGGCGGTGTCCTTGAGGACGTCCGCCTCGTCCATCTCCACCCAGAGGTCGTTGCCCTCACGCGTGCGCTCGCCGACGCCGGCGAACACCGAGGTGCCACCGAAGTTGCGGGCGACACGGCGGATCATCTCCTGGATGAGGACGGTCTTGCCCACGCCCGCGCCGCCGAACAGCCCGATCTTGCCGCCCTTGACGTACGGGGCCAGCAGGTCGATGACCTTGATGCCGGTCTCCAGCATCTCGGTCTTGGACTCCAGCTGGTCGAACGCCGGGGCGCCGCGGTGGATGCCCCACCGCTCGTTCACCTCAAGGGAGGCCGTCGGAACGTCCAGCGACTCGCCGAGGGCGTTCCACACGTGCCCCTTGGTGATGTCCCCGACCGGCACCGCGATGGACTGGCCGGTGTCGCTCACCGGCGCGCCGCGGACCAGGCCGTCCGTCGGCTGCATCGAGATCGCCCGGATCATGTTGTCGCCCAGGTGCTGGGCGACCTCGAAGGTCAGGGTCTTCTCCTCGCCGCCCAGCGTGACCTGGACGTGCAGCGCGTTGTAGATCTCCGGAATGGCGTCGGCGGGGAACTCCACGTCGACGACCGGTCCGATGACGCGGGCGACGCGGCCGGTGGCGGTCGCCGTCTCTACCTGAGCAGTCATTATCACTCCCCGCCAGATTCGGCGAGCGCGTCAGCGCCACCGACGATCTCGCTGATTTCCTGGGTGATCGCGGCCTGCCGCGCCTGGTTCATCTGGCGCGTGTAGACCCCGAGCAGTTCGTTGGCATTGTCGGTCGCGGACTTCATGGCCCGCCGGACGGACGCCTGGAAGGACGCCGCCGACTGGAGCAGCATGTGGAAGATGCGGCTCTCGACATAGTTGGGCAGCAGCAGGTCGAGCGCGGCCTGGGCGGACGGCTCGAACTCGTACGCCGGCGGGACGGTACCCGTGCTCTCGCGCTCCGCGATCTCCAGCGGCATCAGCCGTTTGACCTGGACGGTCTGCGTCAGCATCGAGACGAACTCGGTGTACACGACGTGGATCTCGCCGACCCCGCCCTCGGCGTCGGTCTTGAGGAAGTCCTCGGCGAGCCGCCGCCCGATCCCCTCCGCGTCCGCGAAGGCCGGCCGGTCGCTGAACCCGTGCCAGGTCTCGGCGACCTCCCGGTCCCGGAACCGGTACCAGGTGATGCCCTTGTTCCCGACGACGTAGGGAACGGGCTCGCGCCCGTCCTCACGCAGCGCCTTGATCAACGACTCGGCCTCGCGGATCACATTGGCGTTGTAGGCGCCGCAGAACCCCCGGTCGCTGGTGACGATCAGGACGGCACTGCGGTTGTCGGCCGGCTGCTCGTGCAGCAGCGGGTGGTCGATACCGACGTGATGGCTCACCAGCGCGGTCAGGGCCTGCGTGATCTGGTCGGCGTACGGCTTGGACGCCGCCACCGCCTGCTGGGCCTTGACGATCCGCGACGTGGCGATCATCTCCTGGGCACGCGTGATCTTGGCGGTCGACTTCACCGTCTTGATCTGCTGCCGGAGTTGACGAAGCTGTGCGGCCATGGCCGATCAGCCCTTCTTGACGCGGGTGATCGTCTCCTGCTCGACGGCCTCGTCCTCGATCGCCTCGACCGGCTCCTCCGCGCCCAGCAGGTCGCCCTCGCTGGTCTGGAAGCCCTTCTTGAACTCCGTGATGGCGTTCTTGAGGCTGGTGAGACCGTCGTCGGAGAGCTGCCCCGTCTCGCGGATCGAGGTGAGCAGACCGCTCTCCTCGCGCTCGACGTAGTCGAGGAACTCGCGCTCGAAGCGGCGCACGTCCGCGACCGGCACCTCGTCCAGCTCGCCGGAGGTGCCCGCCCACACGGACACGACCTCCTGCTCCACCGGGAACGGGCTGCCCTGCGGCTGCTTGAGCAGCTCGACCAGACGGCCACCGCGGTCGAGCTGGGCGCGGGACGCGGCGTCCAGGTCGGACGCGAACGCCGCGAACGCCTCCAGGTCGCGGAACTGCGACAGGGCCAGGCGCAGCGTGCCGGCGACCTTGCGCATCGCCTTGATCTGCGCCGAGCCGCCGACCCGGGACACCGAGATACCGACGTTGATCGCCGGGCGGACGCCCTGGTTGAACAGGTCCGTCTCCAGGAAGCACTGCCCGTCGGTGATCGAGATGACGTTCGTCGGGATGTAGGCCGACACGTCGTTGCCCTTGGTCTCGATGATCGGCAGACCCGTCATCGAGCCGGCGCCGAGGTCGTCCGACAGCTTCGCGCAGCGCTCCAGCAGCCGCGAGTGCAGGTAGAACACGTCACCGGGGTAGGCCTCGCGGCCCGGCGGGCGGCGCAGCAGCAGCGACACCGCGCGGTACGCCTCGGCCTGCTTCGACAGGTCGTCGAAGACGATCAGGACGTGCTTGCCCTGGTACATCCAGTGCTGGCCGATCGCCGACCCGGTGTAGGGGGCGATGTACTTGTAGCCGGCCGGCTCGGACGCGGGCGCCGCCACGATCGTGGTGTACTCCAGCGCGCCGGCCTCCTCCAGGGAGCGGCGGACGTTGGCGATCGTGGAGCCCTTCTGGCCCACCGCGACGTAGATGCAGCGGACCTGCTTGCTCTCGTCGCCGGTCTCCCACGCCTCGCGCTGGTTGATGATGGTGTCCACGGCGACGGTGGTCTTGCCCGTCTGCCGGTCACCGATGATCAGCTGCCGCTGGCCGCGGCCGATCGGGGTCATCGCGTCGATGGCCTTGATGCCGGTCTGCAACGGCTCCTTGACCGACTGCCGCTGCACGACGGTGGGCGCCTGCAGTTCGAGCGCGCGGCGCTCGGTGCTCTCGATCGGGCCCTTGCCGTCCAGCGGGTTGCCCAGCGAGTCCACGACACGGCCGAGGAAGCCGTCGCCGACCGGGACCGAGAGGACCTCGCCGGTCCGGCGGACCTTCTGACCCTCCTCGATCTTGCTGAAGTCACCCAGGACAACGACACCGATCTCGCGCACGTCCAGGTTCAGAGCCAGGCCACGTGTACCGTCCTCGAACTCGAGGATCTCGTTCGCCATCGCGGAGGGCAGCCCCTCGACGTGGGCGATACCGTCGCCGGAATCGACGACGGTGCCGACCTCTTCGCGCGCGGCGGCCTCAGGCTCGTACGACTGGACGAAGCGCTCCAGCGCGTTCCGGATCTCATCCGGACGGATCGTCAGCTCCGCCATGATTCCTCTCTTGCTCCCTTGGGGTCAGCTCGGGCGGCGTCAGCCGGTACCGAGCCGCCGGCGGACATCGTCCAGCCGTCCGGCGATCGTGCCGTCGATGATCTCGTCCCCGATCTCGACCGACAGACCGCCGATCGCCGTGGGGTCGAGCTCGATGTTCAGGTGTACCTCGTGGCCGTAGGCGGCGGCGAGCACCGCGGCCAGCCTGCCGCGCTGCGCCTCCGACAGCTCGACCGGAGTGTGGACGAGCGCGACGAGCCGCTGCCTGCGCTGGGCGACGATCTTGCCGTACTCGGCCAGCCCGCCTTCCAGGCTACGTCCTCGCGGACGCAGCACCAGCTCGGTGATCAGCGTCAGCGCGGACGGCGTGACCTTGCCTTCCAGCAGCGACTCGACCAGGCCGAGCTTGCGCTCGTCCGGCAGCCCGGGCGCGGCCAGCGCGCCGCGCAGGGCGATCTCGCCCTCGATGACCCGGGAGAACCGGAACAGCTCGTCCTCCAGGTCGTCGATGCGCCCGTCGGCCTCGGCGCGGGCGGCCTCGGCGGTGACCGCGAGGGTCTCCACCGCGTCCGACAGCTCCGACGGCTTGGACCAGCGCAGCCGGACGACCTCGGCGACCAGCCCGAGAGCGGCCGGCGACACCTTGCCCTCCAGCAGGATCTGGACGAGCTGCGCCTTGTCGGCACCGTCCCGCGCCGGGTCGGAGACCGCCCGCCGCAGCCCGTGCTCGCGGTCGATCAGGTGCAGCACCGCGAACAGGTCGCCGCCGAGCCCGGCCAGGCCGGACCCCGAGTCATTCTGGGGGGACGACCCCCCAGACCCCCCGGCAACCGCCGAAGCCACAACCGCCTCGAACCGCTCCCGCGCCTCGGCCAGCGACGCCCTGCTCACCGCTCCCGTGATGGTCATGATGTGATCTGCTCCTGCGTGCGGGCGCGCTCCTCAAGCTCTTCGAGGAACCGGTCGACCACCCGGCTCTGGCGGGCGCTGTCCTCCAGGGACTCGCCCACCACACGTCCGGCCAGCTCGACCGAGACCGCGCCGATCTCGGCCCGCAACGACTGCAGCGCCTGCTGACGCTCCGCCTCGATCTGGGCCTTGGCGGCCTCGATGATGCGGCGCGCCTCGGCCTGGGCCTGCTCCTTCATCTCCGCGATGATCTGAGCGCCCTGCTCCTCGGCCTTCTTGCGCAGCCGGGACGCCTCAAGCTGGCCGTCCTTCTGCTGGGCCTTGTACTGCTCCAGCGTCTGCCGCGCCTCTTCCTGGGCCTTCTCGGCCCGGATGAGTCCGCCCTCGATCGCGTCGGTGCGCTCCTGAAGGGTCTTCTGGATGCGCGGGGTGAGGATCTTGCCGACGACGATCACGACGACGAGGAACGAGAAGATTCCGACGACGAGCTCGTAGGTGTGCGGGATGAGGGGGTTGTTCTCCTCCGCCGCGATAACGGAAGCCGCGGTGATCATGTGTGCAGCCCTCCCTCAGGGAACTCGGACTACTTGATGCTCTGGAAGAGGAACGGCGCGACCAGTCCGATCAGGGCGAGCGCCTCGGTGAGGACGAAGCCCAGCATCATGTTGGTACGGATGACGCCCGTCAGTTCCGGCTGGCGGGCGATCGCGTTCACACCCTGGCCGAAGATGATCCCGACGCCGATACCGGGGCCGATGGCCGCGAGGCCGTACCCGATCGCGGTGACGTTGCCGCTGACCTCAGCGAGGACTCCCGTCATGGGTTCTTTCCTTTTCTGTCGGCCGGCGGAGTGTCCGCCGGTCTGGCTTATCGAGGTGATCTGTTTGGGACGCGCACCGTGGGGGCACTGCGACCCATAGGTCTAGTGGTCCGCGTGCAGGCCGCTCTGGATGTACATGGCGGCGAGCATCGTGAACAGGAACGCCTGCAGGAACTGGATGAACATCTCGAACGCGGTCATCACGATGGTCATGAGCACGCCGACGATGCCGACGCCGAACCCGAGAGGCGTGGGCTTCTCGAAGATGAACCAGAAGCCGACGAGGCTGAAGAACGCCAGGATCATGTGGCCGGCGAACATGTTGGCGAAGAGCCGCACCGCGTGGGTGAAGGGGGCCAGGATGAACGTGGACAGGTACTCGATCGGCACCAGCAGCACGTAGATCGGCTTGGGCAGGCCCCGGGGGATCAGGTTCGTGAAGTACTTCGCGGGGCCTTGGTTCTTGATGCCGAGGTAGACCTTGAGGAAGTAGACGCTCAGTGCGAGGACCGCCGGGAACGCGATGTGCGAGGCGATCGGGAACTGGATGATCGGGACGACCGAGAAGATGTTCCAGGTCCAGATCAGGAAGAACAGCGACATGAGCAGCGGCATCCACCGCTCGGTGTCCTTGCCGAGGAACGGCCGCCCGATCTGGTCGCGGACGAACATGTAGCCGACCTCGCCGACGTTCTGGATGCCCCTCGGCACCAGCTTCGGGTTGGAGAAGGCGCTCCAGAGGAAGACGCACACCACGAGCGCGCCGACCACCGAGAAGACAAGGGGCTTGGTGAGCCACTCCGGGCCGCCGGCGAACAGCGGCGGGAAGTCGAAGAGCTCTGGCCCCGGGGCTTGGAACTCCTCCCCTCCGGAGGCGAGGACCGTCAGCGCGTTCACGCGGCGTTCCCTTCATCAATGTGGTGATGGATCACGAAGGCTTCCTCGGCGGCGGGGCCGCTCAGAGGGGATGGCGACCGTACTTCACGTAGATCAGGTAGATGGCGAGCACGACACCGATGACCAGGCCGATCGGGGTAAACCAGATCAGACCCGTCCACTTGGACAGCAACCAGCCGAGCCCACCCCAAATGACCATCCCGGACAGGAGGTAGCTGGGCGCGGACCAAGCGGCGTCGGCGAATTCCCGTTGGCCGTCTTCCGGCCGACGTTTCTGCTCGCTCATCGCGCTCCGGACGATAGCAGGCCATCCCGGCGGTGGTCATATTGGAGTAGTCCGAAGATGCCAGCACCGTCCGCGCGCGTGGCATCACGGGCTCCGGTCGAGCACGTTCTCGGGCTCGTCAATGTAGGGCCTCCCCTTCTGCAGGGCGACGCGGAACTCGGCGGCGATCCAGGTCAGGGCGAGCCCGACGACCGTCCAGCCGAAGACCGTGGTGTTCCAGATCGAGACGCCGTCCATGGCCGTGACCAGCACCATCACAGCGAGGATCTTCACGAGATAGCTCGCCAGCGCGGCGAGCATCATCGTCTGCGAGGAGACCTTGGCGGCCCAGGAGACCGCGAGTGCGCTGATCGAGAAGAAGGCGATCACCACGACGGCGGCCAGCGCGGCCGCGAGGGCGCCCTTGGCGCCGGCGGTCAGCAGGCCGATCAGTACGGCACCCACCCCGACCATCGCGGTCGGGAGCGCGGCGCCGCGGAGAATCCGGGCGTCAGACGGTTGCATGAGGGCTCCGGCTGGTCACGGTCAGTGTTCGTCTCTCGTTCGTGAAAGGTATCACAAGCGTCCGGATTGTCCACAATTACCCTAGAGGTAACGCGACGGCCGCTGCCGGGCGCCCGTCCGAACCATGCTCGCACCACGGACCTTAACCCAGGCCAGACCATAGAATCCGGGGGAACTTCCCGGACGCGCCGCGAACGCGGCGGCCGGAGCAAACACGCCGCGTGACGCATGCTCAGAGGTTCAGATCTTCTACCCTGGGCCGCCCGTGCTACACCCGTCCCGTGCTGCCATCCGGAGGTGTTCTACAAAGCGTCACTCTCCAGACATGTCGCGACATGCCCGGCACGGATGGCAGTCCCCCGCGAGTCAGGACGAAATAACTAGACCGGCATGGTGGGGCGTTCGGCGGGGCGGTCACGGTCACCGTGCCCCTCGCGTTCGGCGGCGGCGCCGCGGCGGCGGCGCCCGGGGGTCAGCAGCATCAGCAGCATCCCGCCGAGCGCGACCGTCACGGTCGCCCCGAGAGTGATCCAGGCGGCGTCGAACAGCGCGAGCCCGACCAGGCCGGAGGCGAGCAGCCCCACCCAGAAGTACATGATCAGCACGGCGCGGCGGGTGGAGTGGCCGAGTTCCAGCAGCCGATGATGCAGGTGCTGCTTGTCCGGGGAGAAGGGCGACCTGCCCTGGTTGGTGCGCCGCCACACGGCGAGCAGCATGTCCATGAACGGGACCGCGGCCACCGCCGGGACCAGCAGCAGCGGCACGTAGAACGGGAAGAGCCCGTTGGCGAGGACGGCGGGGTCGAACCGTCCGGTCAGCATGATCGTGGACGCGCTGAGCAGCAGCCCGATCAGCATCGAGCCGGTGTCCCCCATGAAGATCTTGGCGGGGCTGAAGTTGTGCGGCAGGAAGCCCGCGCACATCCCGAACAGGATCGCCGCGGTGAGCGTCGCGCCGCTCAGGGTCGTCATCCCGTTGCTCTTCGACAGCAGGTAGGCGTAGGAGAACAGGGCCAGCGCCGCGATCCCCACGACGCCCGCGGCCAGCCCGTCCAGGCCGTCGATGAAGTTCACCGCGTTGATCGTCGCGACGACGACGAGCACCGTGAGCGGCACCCCGTAGGCGGGCGGCAGCGACAGCGACTCGCCGTTGGGCATCGGGATCACATAGATCTGGATGCCCTGCATGATGAAGATCCCGGCGGCGGCGACCTGGCCGGCGAACTTGGTGAGCGCGTCCACTTCCCAGCGGTCGTCGGCGATGCCGATCAGCACGATCAGCCCGCCCGACATCAGCAGCGCCTTGCCGACGTCGACCTCACCGTCCCCGAGGTACTTGCGCATCTCCGGCAGCCCGGACGCGACGATCAGCGCGGCCACCATCCCGCCGAACATCGCGAGCCCGCCGAGCCGCGGCGTCGGGATCACGTGGACGTCACGGTCGCGGGGGACGGCCTGCGCGCCGAACCACACGGCGAACCGGCGCACGGTGGGGGTCAGCAGATAGGCGACGAGGGCGGCGGCCAGGATGGTGAGCAGGTATTCCCGCACTCCCCCGCGCCTCCCTCCGCCGTCTCGACCATGGCCGCGGTGGCCCGGTCCTCACGTCCGTCACCTTGGTAGACGTCCGTCCGGGTTGATCAGTTCGCCCCGGCGACCGATCAACTCTAGTCCTCCCTGAGCGCGCTCGCCCCACGTTTCACTGTCCCGGACCGATGCGCCCGGACGATCGCCGCCCCGACGATCATGAGGGCGAGCCCTGCGAGGGACCGGTCGCCCAGCGAGAACGCCCACGGCCCCCGGGCCACGACGTCGTCGCCGACGTCGGCCACGACGAGCAGCGCGCCCACCGCGATGAGCCCCCATCCCGCCCGCCGGTGCGGTGCCGGGCGCCGCGCCACCAGCACCACCGCGCCGACGGCCAGCGCGAGCACCGCCGTACCGGGCCACGTTCCCGTCCAATGCGGCGGCGCGTACCGGGGCGGCGGCACGGAGATCGCCCCCTTCGGCAGCCGGACCCGGACCGTCATGCCCTCATGGGGCCGCAACGCGCTCTGCGTGAAGTCCACCGCGTAGGGGCCGTCACGATCGCGCAGGCACCTCGTCGTCTCGCCCCGCGCACCCGCGCGGCAGTTCACATGCCAGAGAGGTACCGGCGCCTCGACCCGCACCGCCGCGTTCCCGATGGGCACGTCCCAGGACGTCCCGAGCGCGTCCCACACCAGTTCGTCGTGGTCGGTGTGGGGGGTGAACACCCACGCCATCTCGTACTCGATCACGTACGCCTGCCGCCCCCGCACCTCGCGGTGCCGGTCGCCGACGCTGATCTGCACGTCGTGCAGGAGCGTGAGCGTCCTGGCACGGGCCGGGGCGCCGGTCGAGGAGCTGGTGCGGACGTTGCGGACGTCGTAGAGCCGGTCGGCGTGCCGGAACGGGACGCGCCGGACGATCCCATGCTCCCCGCCACGCGCGAAGTCATAGGTGATCGTCTCCCTGACCTGCAAGATCCCGTCGGTGCGGAGGGTCAGCACGACGTCATAGGTCGGGATGCTCTCATGCTGCACGGGCTCCGGCGGCGGCACGGCGGCCGCGGGAGGCGCGGCAAGCGCGGCGGGCGGCCGTTCGTCGCTCGCGGGCGGGGCGGCGGCGTTCGCGGGCAGGACGAACAGCGCGGCCACCAGCGGCATCGCCGCGGCGACCGCCGCCCCCCGGACACGACCACGCACGTCAGGCATAGTTCCACCGTTACCGTCAGGACGTCTGCGTAACGAAGCGATTACCCGTGGACCTGGTTCGGGTCATGCATCCCCCACCGACGTTTTGAACGGACCAACCACCCGTCAAACCCCCCGTAAGGTCGTGGCGTGGGGAAACGGGGACGAAAGAAAGCTGAGGTCGCACGGCCGCCGGGGGCGCCCAGGGGGGCGGCGCCGTGGCCGAGTGTGCCGGATTTCGCCGTGCCCGCACTGCTGGCGACCGTCCAGATCGGCGGGTCCTGGGCACTGGCGGCAGCGGACGACCTCCACCGCAGCCAGGGCCGCTGGATGGCCGCGCTCGCCTGCGTCGTCATCGCGTGCGTCGCGCTGATCTGGCGGCGGACGGCGCCGGTGCCGGTCCTCGTGGCCACCATCGCCTGCTCGGGGGCCGGTGTCCTCGTGATGGGCACCCCCGACACCCTGGTCGGCGGTCTCTCGGACGCGGTCGCCCTCTACTCGCTCGCGGTGCACCGGGAACGTCGGCAGGTGATGGTCGGCGGCGCCGTCGCCATCGCGGTGTCCCTGGCCACCGTCGCGCCGCTGACGAAGAGCCTGGCCGACGGCCTGCTCAACTGCACGCTGAACGTCCTGTACTACGTGGTGATCACCGCGCTCGGCCAGCTCCGCCAGCAGTACAAGCAGCGGCGGCGAGCGCTCGCGGAGCAGCTCGCCGAAGCGGAGCGGGCCCGGCGCGCGGCGGCGGGCTCCGAGCGCGAGCGGCTGGCCCGCGACCTGCACGACGTCGCGGGCCATCACCTCAGCGCCGTCGTCGTGCACAGCGGCGCCGTCTCCCGGACGACCGACCCCGACCTGAAGCGGCAGGCGCTCGCGGCCGCCGCCGACACCGGCCGCGACGTCCTGCGCGCGCTCACCCGCCTGGTCGACGTCATGGGCCCGCAGGACCCGGACGGCGGCCTGGACTCCAGCCTTCCCCAGCTCTGCCAGGGCCTGGCCCGGCTCGGCGTCCCGGTCTCGCTGACGATCGAGGGACGCACACCGAGGCTGCGTCCCGAGGTGGGCATGGCCGCGTACCGGATCGTCCAGGAGTCCCTGACCAACGCGATGCGCTACGCCCCGGGCGCCCCCGTGGCGGTCGAGGTCCGCCACGTGCCGGGCGCGATCGAACTCCTGGTCGCCAACGAGGCGCCCGCCGAGGACGCCGCGGTCCCGGCTCTCGGCACGGGGCGCGGTATCGCCGGCATGCGCGAGCGCGCGGAGGCCTTGGGCGGGACCCTGACCGCCGCCGCTGCCGAGCGCACCAAAGAAGTGTCCCGTTCACGGGACACGATGCTCACCGAAGCGCGAGACACCGGCCTGGCGGGCTGGACGGTCCAGGCGGTGCTGCCGACCATCTCCGGCGGCGGACGGCGGCTGGGATGGTCCGAGGTGCTGGACGCGACGGTGGTCGCCTCCTGCGCGATACTCCCGGCGCTGGTGGCCTTCACCCCGCCCGAGCCGATCCTCGGGCACGCCTCGACCATGGGCGCCGCGGCGATCGTCGTCTTCCTGCTGCTGCGCGGCGTCCCGCTGTGGTGGCGGCGCCGCGCCCCCTACCTCGCCCTCGGCGGGCTGGCCGCCATGGACATCGCCGCGGCCCTCACCGCCGGGACACAGGCCCAGTCGCTCCTCGCGCTGCTGCTGATCGGCGCCCCGGCGGAGATGGTCGCGGTCTACGCGGTGGGCGGGCACGCCCGGCACGGCAGGCGGACCTGGCCCGCCCCGTTCATCGGCGCGGTGCCTTGGGCGGTGACGTTCACGGTGCTGCTGGTGACCGACCCGGAGACCGAGCAGACATCGGGCGTCATCCCGTTCACGCTCGGCGCGGGCGGCCTGTTCGGCGTCCTCGTCCTGCTGCCGTTCTGGGCCTGGGGCAAGACCGTCACCGGGCGGGGCCAGCGCTGGGAGGCGACGGCGCGGGAGACCATGGCGGCGCGCACGGGCGAGGCCGTCCAGGCGGAACGGCACCGGGTGGCACTCGGTCTGCGCGCCACCGTCCTCGACCACACCGCGCGCCTCGTGCGCGCCGCCGAGGCGGGCATGGCCGGAACCGAGGCGGACGCGAGGGCGGCGCTGGACTCCGTCACCGAGCTCGCGCGGACCGCTCTCCTCGACATGCGGGCCCTGCTCGACGCGCTGGAAGAGGAATGACACCGGTGTGATCTTGGTCATGATCTCCGGCTCGTTCAGCCCGAGCGGAGCACGCCCGAGACCTTTGGACGACGGGGAAGCCGTTGCGGTTCGCCGCATCGCCGGTTTCGGCCACGGTGATCTCGATCTAAGCTCTCCATAAAAATGATCTTGCCCGTCCTGCTAGGTTTCCCCGCTAAACCCCGGAAGATCACCATACGGAGGGACCAATGCGGAGATTTGCTGCCGTGGCGCTGGCCGCCGGCACCATGATGACCGGCATGGCGGTCGTCGGCGCCCCCGCCGACGCCACCGTCACCACCAAGGCCGCCGCCAAGAGCTGGGCGCCGTACAACTCCTACGCCAACATCAGCGCTTGGGGCACCTACACCCGTACCAGCAGCACCGTCACCGTGAAGGGATACCTCGCCGACGGCAAGAAGAACGGCTGGACGGCCTGCGTGCGCTTCCTCTTCACCGAAGGCAATCTGCGCTACTGGTCCCGGCACAAGATCGTCGGCATCGACCGGAACGGGAACCAGTACAACTACGACGGTGCGGCGAAGGTGGCCATCAAGACCAGCTCCAGCTACACCGGCCACCTGTACGTGCAGGAGTGCGGCCGCAACAAGAAGACCGGCAAGTACGCCTACGGCAAGAGCAAGCGCATCTTCTGAGCCCGAGCCATCCCCCGCATTGAGTCACAGGGGCCCCACCGTTTCGCGGTGGGGCCCTCCCCGTACCCACCCGACTGCTATTTTCGGACTGCTCCCAACGCGGCAGGAGGGTCCCATGCGGCGCATCGCGACCGTGACGATCTCCACAGGACTCGTCCTCATCTACCTCAGCGCCTCGTCTGCCAGCGCCTCAGCCAAGAACTGGGAGACCACCGGCGCCTACAAGGCTGTCCAGGCAGGCGGCACGTACACCCGCGGGTCCGGCAAAGTGACCATCAGCGGATGGCTCCAGGACGATAAGTCCAACGGCTGGGCCGCCGCCGTGCAGTTCAGAACGACCGAGGGCGACGGCCGACACACGAGCGAAGTGTTTTTCTTCCTCTCCAATGGCATCCCCGCGGATCTGAAGTACCACCAGGACTACGGGAAGTTCTTCACATCCGACTACACGACCCACCTCTATGCCCGCGAGTGCGGCGTGACCCCGGATAAGAAACGCACCACCAAGTGCGCGGACTGGCAGAAGATCTACTGAGCCCGGTCACCAGTCCAGGTCGTAGAAACTCTCGACCGCCGGAAGCTTGACCGCCATCCTCTTGTCCACGAGGTCGAAGAGCCCTGTAGCCGTTATCACAAATCGCCCCGAGGCGTCGGCCTTGAGAATCTCACCCTCGACGAAGCTGACACCAGAACGACGAATCGAACGCAGCACCCGTCCATCATCGGCCGAAACCACAAATCCCTCGGTCATAGCCGAAGAGGGAGAAGGGGACGCACGCTCATCCGTCGCGACCGCCTTGAGAGCAAACTCGACGACCAGGGCCTGGCGACCGTCCGCGCTGGCAACCACTCCTTCAAAATTCCGTCCCATTGTGATCACGCGAATGGCGCGACTTACGGTGACCACATGCCCCGCCGGTGCCGTGGCCACCGGAAGCCTCCGCAGTTCGTGAATGTCCTTGCGGTGCGCGGAATTATCGCTCACATACCTGGAACGCACAAAGAAGAGCCAGTCACCAGAGTTTGAGAGTGACAGTTTACCATCGCTGGCACCTTGAGTTTCCTTCCATACCTTCCGCCTGCCGGACAGCGTGTCGAGTGCCATGATACGTGTGCCTACCGCGTTTTCTCCGGCGGGTATCTCAGCCGAACAGGCCGCGACACTATAGGCCAGCCTGCTTCCGCTGGGTGTGACCGCGAGAGAGCTCTTCTCACTGGGAATGCCCGAAATGTAGGAACCGGGTACACGCCGATAGCCAGTGAATTCCCCTGTGGCGTTGACCGAAAATCTGGCGATGCTGCTGCCACAGCGCCCCGCCGTCCCCGCGCCCATGAGCACGAACAGCGTCCTGCCATCGCCGGAGGCAGCCAGCCCGTGAAAGGTAACGCCTCGCGGCGCGGCCCGCGATCCCAGCAGTCGTCCGGTGCGCGAATCGCGGACCTCCACTCGGGAAGGACTCTTCCCGTCGGCGAGATAGCCGGCGAAGAGGAACCGCGGCATCGTCGGGACCTTCTGGAGGCGGCGGTCAGGCTGGTGGACCAGTTCCCGCAGCACCACCAGCCCGGCGATCATCGCCAGGACGGTGACGACCGCGCACAGCGGCAGCACCCAGCCGCGCAGCGGTGCGCCACGGGCGATGCGTTCCCTGCGAGGGTGCCGCCGTCCAGGGAAGGGCCTCGGCTTGTCGTCCACCGTGTCCGCCGAGGCGCGCAGCGCGTCACGCAATCGGTTCTCGATGTCGGTCATCGCGCCTCCTCCCCCAGCTCGCGGGTCAGCGCGGCGAGCGCCCTGACCATCGTGGACCGGACGGTCCCGGGACGGATACCCATCGCCTCCGCGACCTCGGCATCGCTGAGGTCGAGGTAGTAGCGCAGCACGAGCGCCTCGCGCTGCCGGCGGGGCAGTCGCCGCAGCGCCGCCATCACCTCCCGGCGGTCCTCCCCGGCCAGGGCGGCCGACTCGGCCGACCAGACCGGTGGTTCATGCGGTTCGGTGTGCCGCCACACCATCTTGCGCCGCCGCAAGGTCATCCGGCACCCGTTCAGCACTGCGGCGCGCACATAGGCGAGGAGCTTGCTCTCATCGTCGAGCTTCGGGGCCTTGTCCTGCATGCGCAGGAAGACGTCCTGCACGACGTCCTCGGCGGTGGCCTCGTCCCCAACGAGCAGGACGGCCATCCGGACGAGACCGGTCTGGTGCTCCTCGTACAGCGCGACGAGATCGCGAGCCTGGGGGATCACCACGGAGGGATCTTAGGCGTACACAACTCGCAAACCCATGCAAACCATGAAGTATCTGACGGCCAGTGAAGGCCACCGTCATCCTGGTGCCGAAACGCCGCGCGCTACCTCAGCGATGCGAACAACTCGCTGAACCCCGTGCTCGGCTCGAGTCCCAGTTCACGCTTGAGGAGCCGGCGGTAGCCCGTGTACACGCGCCATGCGCTGGCGTGATCGCCGCGGCCCAGGTGGGCGGACGCCATGATCCGGTGAGGCGCCTCGCCGAACGCATCGACCGCCGCGGCCGTCCCGGCGAGTTCCAGCGCGTCGACCGTGCCACCGGACGCCAGGCTCTGCTCGGCGAGCCGCTCCAGGGCGAGAACGCGAAGCCTGTCCCACTGCACCCGGACGACCTCCACCTTCTCGTCCGTCCAGCCGTGGAGCAGTTCCCTGCCGAGGACGCCCGTATCGGCGGACCGCGCGGGCTCCGGCGGGACCTTCCTGTCGATCACCGACCGCGCCAGACTCCGGGCCTCACACAGGTCGACCCGGACATCTTGCACCAGCCGGATATGCCCAGTCGTGGCTTCCAGAAGCCTCCCGCCGGTCTCCCGGCGGACGCGCCACAGCGCCTGCCGCAGCCGCTTCGCCGCACCGACGGGCTCCGCGTCGGGCCACAGCCTGGCTTGGACGGTGCGTCTCGCGATCCACGTCTCTTCTAAGGCCACCATGACGACCAACGAGCAGATCCCCTCCGACAGACGGACCTCCCGCCCTCCCACCTGGCAGCGGAAGGACGGGAGCAGTTCCAGCCGAACACCGTCGGCCCCGCCGGTCTCGTCGGTTCCTTCATTCCCCATGCACAGTAGATGCGCGGGCGCGTTCTTCTGCTGCTCGGTGGCGGCGGGGATTTCAGTCGTTCACGGGTCGCCAGCGCCGGGCCGCACGTGCGGCACCGACGCCCCCGGCCAGCCCGATGAGCAGGGCCAGTGCCGCCGCACCGCCCATGCCCGTAGCGAGGGCACCCCAGGAGAACCGCCCCTCCTTCACCTGGGCGATGAAGAACAGCCCGTGCCAGGCCGTGACGGCACCGCCGACGATCGTCGTCAGCCACAGCGGGACGGTGAGGTTCCAGAGCGCCACCGACATGTAGACCGACCGGCGGTCGGTCTGCACGGCGAGCGGTGCGAGCGCGTCGCTGAACTGGAGGAACTCCGCCGCGGCGCTCGTCGCCGCGGCCAGCATGAGGATCAGGATTCCGGCGCCTCCGAACAGCATCACCCACTGGCCCAACCGCATGAGGGACGCCGCCGCGCCGCCGTACTCGATCCCCAGCCCCTCCGCGGTGAATCCGAAGACGGCATACGCGACCTGCTGGACGCGCCATCCTTCGCCCTGGCGTTCCCCGACCACCACGAGGTAGTTCTCCTGCCTCTGGGGGCGTCCGTCGCCGAGGAGCGCCCTCTCGGGCACGGCCTGGACGTGCAGTCCGGATTCGTCTCCTGCCCACCATCGGGCGAGTTCCTGGATCCTGGCGTCGCCCGCCTGGAGGGACGTCCCTTCAGGCCGGATCGGACACCCCAGCCCGACCGTCCTCAGGGTGGTGCAGGTCCCGGTCAGCGTGACCGGCTTTCCGTCGTCTCCTCTGCCAAGCCGGAGGGTTCTGGCCTCCGGCGGGATGCCGCGCAGGAACCGCTGAATCTGCCCGCGGCTCGCTTCGCTGATGTCGACGAGGAGGACCCGGTCGCCCACGCGGTTCTCGGTCTCGACGGCCGCGCGGGCCGGCTCGTTGAGCCTGCTGGTCCAGACCTGGATCTGCGTGATCAGCCCCAGCCCGATGACCAGCGCGGTGGCCAGCCGGACGATCACCCCCGGGTGCGCGGAGATCCACCGTCCGGCGATCAGCCGCGGGGGCGAGCCCCGGCGCCGCCCCGCCGAGGTGACCAGACCGCCGAACCGGCGGCTGACGGCGGCCGCCACGGAGGGCAGCGAGGCCCACATGGTCATGGTGGAGGCGATGTAGAGCAGCAGTCCGTTGAGACCCGGGACGCCGCTGCTGACGACGACCCCGGCGACCGACGTGATGAAGACGGCGACCCGCCATTTCGGCACCCGTGTGGCGAAGCTCCTCGGACGCGTCGCCCGTCCCGTGCGATCCACCCGGTGCAGGCCCACCGCCAGGACGAGGACAAGCAGGAATGACACCGCGAGGGCGCAGGGGACGGCCCATGCCCAGGCCCGGACGTCCGCCTTCCCCACGATGTAGCCGGTGACCGGAAGCGGCATGTTCACGATCATCAACGGGATCGTGAGCACGCTCGCGACGACCGCGCCCAGCAGCGCGGGAGGCGCCGCCTCGCCGACGGTGACCAGGGCCCGGTGCCGCCAGCCGGCGCCGAGGACCTGCAACAGCGCGCCACGGCGATCACGGGCGGACGACCCGCACCGCGCGGCGACGACCACCAGCGCGAGACAGGGCAGGCCCGCCAGCCCGCCGATGGTCGCCAGTACCTGGATCATGGGCCACGCGTCGAGCCGCTCGCCGATCGGGGACCACTGACGGTTCCCGAATCCGGCGATCTTGTGCCAGCCGTCCCCCGCGACGTCGGCGTTCGCCGGATGGACGTAGGCGAACAGTTCGGACGGAGAGGAGAGGCCGGACTCCGCGATGCGGCCGGCGAAACGCCCGTAACGGGTCGTCACATGCTCGTCCGACGGCCGATCCGCCAAGGCCGGCGACAGGAACACCTCCCCGGGACCGGGCCATCGGGTCAGGCCCGGGGGCGGAGGGGCCGTCGGGTCGAGCGGCACGACCTCGATGATCCCCACCGATGCGCCGTGGAGCGTGTCGGTGCCTTCCGCCCACAAAGCCACCGTCGCCTGCCCGGATCTGGTCGGCAGCGGGCTGCGCGCCACGTCCCGCCGCTCCCGGCCGTCATAGATCGCCGCGGTGCAGACCAGGGCGGTCAAGCCGATCGTCAGCACCAGGGAGGCCAGGAACAGTGAGACGAACCGCAGCCGGCCGCCCTGGGCCGCCCGTCCCGCCGCCCAGCCCGTCCTCAGCAGCTGGCCGGCCAGCCGCCGGCCGCTCGCACCGCCCCTCACGACCGCTCCACGAGCCGGCCAGAGTCGAGCGACACCTGGGCGTCCGCCCTCCCCGCCACGGCGGGGTCATGGGTGACCACCACGAGCGCGCAGCCGCGCCGTGCCGGAATGTCGAAGAGCAGGTCGGCGACCGTCTCCCGGGTCCGCTGGTCCAGGGCGCCCGTCGGCTCGTCGGCCAGCACCAGGGTCGGTTCCATGACGAGGGCGCGAGCGACGGCGGTGCGCTGCCGCTCCCCGCCGGAGAGCAGCCCCGTCGTCCCCTGCTCCGGAACGCCGAGCCAGCGCAACAGGTCCCGAGCGTCGGCGTAGGCCTTCCGGCGGTCGACGCCGGCGAGCAGCGCGGCGATCGCGACGTTCTCCGACGGCGACAGCTCGGGGAGCAGTTCACCGAACTGGAACACCACTCCGAGATGCCTGCGGCGGTGGGACGCGAGCGCGCGCGCCGAGAGCCGCGTCATATCCTTGCCCGCCACAGAAACCGTTCCCGAGTCGGGTTTCACCAGGCCCAGGGCGCACATCAGCAACGTGGACTTACCACTTCCGCTCGGACCGGTCACCGCAAGCGAATGCCCTGCCGACACCTGAAGGTCAAGATCGTCAAGGAGAACCCGATCACCGATCTCGTACCGCAGTCCTTCTATCTGTAATGCCGGGGCGCGAACTGTCACGGTTCTCCTCCTTGGGTGAGCTTTTCCAGGCAGCTTCAAGCAGCGTCGATCACCTTGGCCGGCCGCGATCCGGGTCGGCCCGCGGGCGCGGGCCGACCCGGTCGCGGGCTACTTGACCCGGTGTTCTGTCTGGCCCTTCACCGCCCACTTGGTGCAGATGTCGGGCTTGAAGTCGTGCTCCTCACACGACTTCAACTTGGTGATCGTCGCGCCGCGGGGCGTGGAGACGGTCTTGTTGTAGCCCGACTTGTTCCACAGCGTCTTCTTCCTCGAGGAGTTGCTGCGGTAGTACTCGGCCTTCACCCACTGGTTCCTGCCCAGGTCCCTGAGCATCAGCGTCTTGTAGCCGCCGTCGTTGTACCTGTAGCTGTAGGTGTAGGCGTGCACCCTGCCGTTTACCAGCGCCGACAGATGGGCACTGGCGGGCGCCAACGGAATGCCAGCGGTAAGCGCCAGCACCCCTCCCGCGATAATCTTCGCTCCGCGCATTCTGTGCGCCTTCCTATGGCCGGTGGTTCATCCACCGAAAGCCCGCTCTGGGCTCCACGGAAAACTTCAGCAGCGATGCGTCTCCGCGCCGACTCGCCGGCGTTGCCGGTCCGTCGTGGCGGTGTCTCAGGGGTGTCTCAGAAGACCATCGCGCCCTGCGCCGACCTGGCCGGATCCGCCACCGGACGGAATCGGCGCACGATCACGACGCGCGCCAGCCCCAGGGAGGCGATCACGGTGGCCAGCGGGACCGCCACCTCGGCCAGCACCACACCGAGGCCGTACGGATACCCCCAATGCCGGGCGACCAGGGCGGTGGCACCCGCGGCGCCGACGGCGGCGAGGGGCAGCCACGCGGCGAGGACGCGCACCGTGATCTGGCGCGCCGCATCCGCGTGGTATCGCAGAACCGCGGAGGACGCGGCGAGGGTCCCCGTCCAGGCGAACGCGACGCTCATCGCCCAGAAACAGATGTCCAGCCAGCCCGGCAGGTCAACGGCATCCGACTCCCGTCCGAGCACCTGCGCCAACCCATCGCTGGGCAGGCCGAACACGAGGAACATCCCGGCGAACGACCCCGGCAGCGCGCCGAACAGGGCCGCGAGCATGAGACGGCCGGCCAGGTACCGGACGGGCACGACCCCCCGCTCCGACGCCCAGGCGCGGGCGAATCCGGTCGGGTCCCCGCCGACGAAGGACTGCGGGTCCCGGCCGTCCTGCCGCGCGGCGTCGAGATCGGCCGTGAGCTCGGCGGCCATCTCCGCGGCGTCCTCGCGGGTCACGCCGATGCGCCGCCACGTGCGCCTGCACTGCCCTACGACCTCGCGCGCCATCATGACTCCCCTTCCCTGGTCCCGCCACCGTCACCGGGGACGAGCGTTCGCGTGGGCTCGGTGACGCGGGCGAGGACGGCGTGGATGCCGTCGGTGAGCAGCGCCCACTCCCGTGACCACGCGGCGAGCGCGGCGCGTCCGTCCTCGGTGGGCCGGTAGTACTTGCGCGCGGGGCCGCCATCGCTCTCCACGAGATAGGACTCCACGAGGTCCTCGCGTTGCAGCCGGCCGAGGGCCGGGTAGATCGAGCCCTCGGCGACTGCGTCCAGCCCGGCGGCGGCCAGCCGTTGCGCCATCTCGTACCCGTAGGCGGGCTCGTCCGCGATCACGGCGAGCAGGCACAGGTCGAGTACGCCGCGCAGCCATTGGCTCCGGCGCCGTCCGGTGTCCGACACTGTCATGCACAGCATGATAGGTACCTAATACCTTGCAAGGCAAGGTAGCTGGTCAGGCGGGAGACCGGACTCGGTAGCGCCTGTCGGTCGGGTCGCCTCAGTCCGACTTGTCGGGGGCGGGGGTCGGCGCGTCCTTGGTCAGGGAGGGCTTCGCGGCGGCCTCGTCATGGCTGCCGGACGGCCCGTCCTTGATGAGGGACGGCTTCCCCTCGGGCTCGTCCTTGGTGAGGGACAGCCTCTCCTCGGACGGCTCGTCCGGGTCGTCCTCGTCGGTCAGCAGGACACCGACGACGGAGCGGATCTTGTCCTCGGGGATGGCGCCGACGCGCAGGAGGCGCGGGACGGAGCCGGTCAGGTCCACGATGGTGGACGGGTCGGCGTGGCCGGACGGGCCGCCGTCCAGGTAGACCGAGACGCTGTCGCCGAGCATCTTCTCGGCCTCGGCGGCGGTACGGGCGGCGGGCTGCCCGGTCAGGTTGGCGCTGCTGACCGCGAGCGGGCCCGTCTCCTTGAGGAGTTCCACGGCTAGCTCGTGCATCGGCATGCGCAGGGCGACGGTGCCCTTGGTCTCGCCCAGATCCCACATGAGGACCGGGTTCGAGCGGCAGACCAGGGTGAGGGCACCCGGCCAGAACTCGTCGATCAGGTCCTGGCCGTAGGTACCGAGGTCGTCCACCAGCGCGGTCGCGGCGCGGACGGAGCCGACCAGGACGGGCGGCGGCATCTCGCGGCCCCGCCCCTTGGCCTCCAGCAGCGCCTCCACGGCGATCGGCATGAACGCATCGACGCCGACCCCGTACACGGTGTCGGTCGGCAGGACGATCAGCTCGCCACGCCGTGCCGCGGCGAACGCCTCGGCGATTCCCCGGGTGCGCTCCATCGGCTCGGAGCAGTCATAACGTCGGCTCACGGTCGCCCGTCTTCCCATCTGCGCGGCGCTCGTCGGATCAGCAGGCCCCAGGATATCCGCGCCCGGGGGCTCACCGCGCCCCCCGATGTCGATCAACGGTGCCGCCGGTGCGGGGACCGGTCAGTCGGAGGCGAGTCGGGAGGTGACGAATCGGTCGCGGTTGGTCAGGTCGCGGCGGTTGCGGACGTCCCGCCAGCCGTTCTCCTCGGCGAAAACCCAGTACACGCCGTTGCCCTGAAGATCGCTGTGCTCGACCGCGGCGTACCCGCCGGGGCGCAGGAGGCGGCGGGCGGTGCGCTCGACGACCCGGATCGCGTCCAGGCCGTCGTCACCGCCTCCCCACAGGGCGTCGGCGGGGTCGTGATCGCGGACGTCGCGGGGGACGTACTCCCACTCGCTCATGGGGATGTACGGGGGGTTGCTGACGACGAGGTCCACGGTGCCGTTCAGCTCTGTGAGGGCGGTGCCGAAGTCGTCCAGGTGGAGGCGGACGCGTCCGCGCTCGTCCAGTTCCTCGATGTTGCGGGTGGCGTGCACGAAGGCGGTGGGGTCCTTCTCCACGGCGTGGACGCGCGCGCGGGGGGCCTCCAGTGCGATCGACAGCGCGATGGCTCCGGACCCGGTTCCGAGGTCGACGACAAGGGGATCGCGGACGTCCATGTCGCGAAGGGTCTCCAGCGCCCAGCCGACCATCACCTCGGTCTCCGGACGGGGGACGAAGACGCCGGATCCGACCTTCAGCTCCAGGTAGCGGAAGAACGCGCGGCCCGTGATGTGCTGGAGCGGCTCGCCGGCCTCGCGCCGCGCGACGAACTCCCAGAACCGGGCGTCGAACGAGCTGTCGGGGACGCCGTGCAGCTCCGAGCGCTTCACCCCGTGGACGGCCGCGGCGAGTTCCTCGGCGTCCGCGCGGGGGGAGGCGGCCCCGGCGTCGGCGAGCCGTGCGGTGGCTCTGGCGATCTCGTCGAGCAGCAGCTTCATGATCCTTGGGCTTCGGCCAGCCGGCGTTCCATGTCGGCGTCGACCAGCGCCTGCGTCACGTTGTGCAGGTCGCCGTCCAGGACCTGGTCGAGGTTGTACGCCTTGTAGCCGACACGGTGGTCGGAGATCCGGTTCTCCGGATAGTTGTAGGTGCGCACGCGCTCGGACCGGTCGACGGTGCGGACCTGGCTCTTGCGCTCGGCCGAGGCCGCCGCGTCCGCCTCCTCCTGCGCCATCGCCAGCAGCCGGGACCGCAGGATGCGCAGCGCCTGCTCCTTGTTCTGGAGCTGGCTCTTCTCGTTCTGGCAGGACACCACGACACCGGTCGGCACGTGGGTGATACGCACGGCCGAGTCGGTGGTGTTCACGCTCTGACCACCCGGGCCGGACGAGCGGTACACATCGATGCGCAGGTCGTTCGGGTCGACCTGGACGTCGACGTCCTCGGCCTCGGGCGTCACCAGCACACCGACCGCGCTCGTGTGGATGCGGCCCTGCGACTCGGTGGCGGGCACCCGCTGCACCCGGTGGACGCCGCCCTCGAACTTCAGCCGCGTCCAGACGCCCTCGTCCTGGCCGCCCTTCGCCTTCACCGCGACGGTGACATCCTTGTAGCCGCCCAGATCGGACGGGTGGGAGTCGAGGACCTCGGTCTTCCAGCCCTCGCGCTCGGCGTACCGCAGGTACATCCGGAGCAGATCGCCGGCGAACAGCGCCGACTCCTCGCCGCCCTCCCCGGCCTTGACCTCCAGGATGACGTCCTTGCCATCGCTCGGGTCGCGCGGCACGAGCAGCTGCCGCAGCCGCTCCTCAAGAGCTTCCCGGCGCTTCTCCAGCTCGACGGCCTCGGCGGCGAACGCCTCGTCCTCCCCAGCGAGCTCGCGCGCGGCGGCCAGGTCGTCGACGGTCGCCGACAGGTCCCGGTAGGTCTCGACGATCGGGCGCAGTTCGGCGTAGCGCTTGCCGAGCCTGCGCGCCAGGTTCTGGTCGGCATGAACGGACGGATCGGCGAGCCGTCCCTCGATGCCCGCGTATTCGCTGATCAGATCGTCGAGATTCACGCTGTGTCCTGGCCCGTCCCGGCCCCCGAGACCGGGTGCCGACTTCGAACGGCCCGGGGACCTGGAGAGTCCCCGGGCCGTCCCTGTGGTCGCGGTGCGGCGCTCGCCCTACTTGCCGGCCTTCTTCTTGCCGAAGCGCTGCTCGAAGCGCGCCACCCGGCCGCCGGTGTCGAGGATCTTCTGCTTGCCCGTGTAGAACGGGTGGCAGTTCGAGCACACGTCAGCGTGGATCACGCCGTTCGCGGCGGTGCTGCGGGTCTCGAAGGTGTTGCCGCACGTACACGTCACGGTCGTGACGACGTAGTTCGGGTGAATGTCTGGCTTCACGGGTCTCTCCTCGCCTCAAGCGGTCGCCGGGCGCCTCCGGTCCGCATGGCGGAGCCATGGGAGATGTGGGAAGCGTGAACCGGTACCGCAGCGGTTGCACTCCAAGTGTGCCAGATACCCGAACGTGCCGAGGTCACCGGGCATTCCCGATCTTGCCCGGGACGTGCCCCACCACCGCTGAACAGCGGGCCCGCCGCGCTCAGGCGTCGGTACGGCCCAGATAGGCGAGGACGGCCATGACGCGGCGGTGGCCGCCCTGCGCGGGCTGGAGGTGGAGCTTCATGAAGATGTTGGAGATGTGCTTCTCCACAGCGCCTTCGGTGACCACCAGATCCTTCGCGATGGCCCCGTTCGAGCGTCCCTGCGCCATCAGCCCGAGGACCTCGTGCTCGCGCGGGGTCAACGCCTCCAGCGGGTCGCCGGTGCGGCGGCGGCCGAGCAGCTGGCCGATGACCTCCGGGTCGATGACCGTCCCGCCGGCGGCGATGCGGCGGACCGCGTCGATGAACTCCGCGACATCGGACACCCGCTCCTTCAGCAGGTACCCGACACCCTCGGCGCCACCGCCGATGAGGTCGGTCGCGTACCGCTCCTCCACATACTGCGACAGGACGAGGATCGGCGTGCCCGGCCTGCGCTCGCGGACCGCCAGCGCAGCGCGCAACCCCTCGTCGGTGAACGAGGGCGGCATCCGGACGTCCACGATGGCCAGGTCGGGAGTGTGTTCGTCGACGATGCCGAGCAGCCCCGGCCCGTCCCCGACCGTCGCCGCGGTCTCGATCCCCGCGTCCTCCAGCAGCCGGACGAGCCCTTCCCGCAACAGCACCGAATCCTCGGCGATCACTACCCGCATGCGCCCATTATCGGGGCTCCCACCACCGCCGCGCCCCGTGAATCCGCCCGATGAGCTGGAGGCGTCCGCGATCCGGGATCCCGTCGCCGGGGCGAACCGGGCCGCGCCTCCGGGACCCCCGACGACGGCGCGCCGGCCCGTCCCTCAGGGGACGGACCGGCGCGGGGGTGGGTGCCCTTGCGGGCGGCGGAAGGGGCTACCAGGTACAGGGCAGATCGGCGCGGATGATCGTGGGACCGCCGGGAGGGCTGTCCACGATGAGCATCCCGTCGATGGTGGCGGCGCGATCGGCCAGCCCGGACAGCCCGCCGTCGGGGTGCGCGACGGCGCCGCCGACACCGTTGTCGATCACCTCGACGACCACCCAGGCGTCCTCGCGGGCCACCCGGACGGACGCGCGGGTCGCGCGGGCGTACTTGGCGATGTTGGCCAGGGACTCTGCGACGATGAAGTAGGCGATGCTCTCGACCGCGGCGGGCGGGCGCTCGGGCAGGTCCACCTCCACCTCGACGGGGACGGGGGCGCGGCCGGCGAGGCCGGACAGCGCCGGGTCCAGGCCGCGGTCGGTGAGGATCGCCGGGTAGATGCCGCGGGCCAGGTCGCGCAGCTCGGAGATCGCCTCCTTGGTGCCCGAGTGGGCCTGCTCGATCAGCGTCCGCGCGCCCTCCGGGTCGTCGTCGAGCTTGGCCCGGGCGCGTCCGATGTCCATCGCGACGGCCAGCAGCCGCTGCTGCGCCCCGTCGTGCAGATCGCGCTCGATGCGGCGGCGCTCGAACTCGGCCGCGTCCACCCCGCGAGCACGGCTGGCCTGAAGGTGCGCCGTCCGCTCCCGGAGCTTCTTGTTCTCGGCCTGGGAGGCGCTCTGGCCGAGCAGAAGCTTGGCGATCAGGGCGTGGCTGACCGCCATCACGCGGGTCACGTACATCGCCAGGACGAGGAACACCAGACCGCCCACCGAGATGGGCAGGGCCTCCACCGGGTTCCCGGCCCAGTACGAGACGACGCCGAAGTTCACCTCCACGCCGCCCGCCCCCAGGGCGACGATCAGCGGCATGAACAGCAGGGTCCCCGTCGCCGCCCAGGCCGTCACCGACACGACGAACTCCACCAGCGTGAGGGGGAACAGCAGCAGCAGGTACGCCAGGTCCTTCCAGGTCGCCTGGTCGGCCGCCATCGCCTTGAGCTTGACGAGCGGGTTGCGCCCCGGCGGCATCCGCCGGTACGGCATCGGGATCGCGACGCCGAACGCGGCCCGCAGCAAGATCCGGTCCAGCATCGCGCCGAACCGCCACGCGACCATCATCATGGCCAGCATCGGCAGGCCCACCCAGATGATCAGCAGTGCGCCCGAGAGCGAGAGTCCCACGACAAGCACGATGAACCAGCCGAGCCCGAACGCCAGGCTGGTCGTCAGGTAGAGCGCCGCACGCCAGGTCAGCGACGACCTCGCCATCGCGAGCGGGTTCCACGCACCGTCGAAGACGGTCTTCGGTGCTCCCGCGCCGTCCCCCGCCGTGGCCTTGCGCGCCCCACCGCCCGCCGTGGTCCCCGGGATCCCGGAGTCCCTGCTCAGCTCGCCCACGTCGTCCCTCCGTGCCCGTCCAGCCGTATGGCCCAAGCCTGCCGGGCTCGCCGTCCCCCCACCATGATGTCCTCCGCCCCTTCCATGGTGGGGTTAGCCCCAGTGTCTATTTCAAACCCGGCCCAAGGGGGCTCGCCCCCTTGACCGTGCTTGGGCGAGCGCGACATCGCTTCGCGATCTTCCCGTTGGGGCTCGCCTTCGGCTTTGCCCCAACGGTCAGGTCGCGCGCTCGCATGACGGTTGAGATCACGGAGCTGAGCGGCTTAACGCTGGGCCATGACGGCCGGACACGGTCGGCGCCTCCATGCGGAACGCCCCCGTCCGGTGGGCCGGACGGGGGCGTTCGCTGCTACGGGCCTGGTCAGCGGTCGTCGGAGACCGTGGTCTTCTGGACCTGGAGCAGGAACTCGGCGTTGGACTTGGTCTCCTTCATCTTCTCGATGAGGAGTTCCAGCGCCTGCTGGGTGTCCAGAGCGTGCAGCACCCGGCGGAGCTGCCAGACGACGCGCAGCTCCTCCGGCGCCATGAGGATCTCTTCCTTACGGGTGCTGGACTGGTCGACGTCCACCGCGGGGAAGATGCGCTTGTCGGCGAGCGACCGGTTGAGCTTGAGCTCCATGTTGCCGGTGCCCTTGAACTCCTCGAAGATGACCTCGTCCATGCGGGATCCGGTCTCCACCAGCGCGGTGGCGAGGATCGTCAGCGAGCCGCCGTTCTCGATGTTGCGGGCCGCACCGAAGAACCGCTTGGGCGGGTACAGCGCCGTCGAGTCGACACCACCGGACAGGATCCGCCCGGACGCGGGGGCCGCCAGGTTGTAGGCGCGGCCCAGCCGGGTGATCGAGTCGAGCAGCACGACGACGTCGTGGCCCAGTTCCACCAGCCGCTTGGCACGTTCGATCGCCAGCTCGGCGACCGTCGTGTGGTCTTCGGCGGGACGGTCGAAGGTCGAGTGGATGACCTCGCCCTTCACCGTCCGCTGCATGTCGGTGACCTCTTCCGGACGCTCGTCCACCAGGACGACCATCAGGTGGCACTCCGGGTTGTTCTTGGTGATCGCGTTGGCGATCGCCTGGAGCACCATGGTCTTGCCGGCCTTGGGCGGCGACACGATCAGCCCGCGCTGGCCCTTGCCGATCGGCGACACCAGGTCGATGATCCGCGTGGTCAGGATGCCCGGGTCGGACTCCAGCCGCAGCCGCTCCTGCGGGTACAGCGGGGTCAGCTTGGCGAAGTCGACGCGGCCCTTGGCCTGGTCGGGCTCCATCCCGTTGACGGTGTCGAGGCGGACGAGCGCGTTGAACTTCTCGCGGCGCTCGCCCTCGCGGGCCTGCCGGACCGCGCCGGTGATGACGTCGCCCTTGCGCAGGCCGTTCTTGCGGACCTGCGCCAGCGATACGTACACGTCGTTCGGGCCGGGCAGGTAGCCGGTGGTGCGAACAAAGGCGTAGTTGTCCAGGATGTCGAGGATTCCCGCGACGGGGATGAGGACGTCGTCCTCGGTGAGCACCGGCTCCTCGTAGCGTTCGCGTCCACCGCGGCCCCGGTTGCGCTCGCGGAACCGACGCCCGCGCCGTCCCCTGCCGCCGCTCTCGTCGTCGTCGTTCTGGCCGCCGCCGCCCTGGTTCTGGCCGCGCTGCCGGCCGCCCCCGCCCTGGTCGCCGCGGTCGCCCCGGTCACGGCCTTCGCCGCGTTCACCGCGGTCACCGCGGTCACGGCCCTCGCCCCGCTCACGGCCGCCGCGTCCGCGCTGGCGTCCGCCGCCTTCACGGCCCTCACGGCCGCCGTCGCGTCCACCGCCCTGGGACTCGCCGTCCTCCGAGCCGCCCTGCGCCGCGGCCGGCTCGCGGGTCTGCCGGTCACCGCGCTCGGTCCGGCCCTCGGACGCCCCCCGGTCCTGCTTCTCGCCGCCCGCCCTCGCGCTCTGCCGGCCGCCCTGGCGCTCGCCCCGCTCGCCACGGTCCGTACGCTCGGCCCGGTCGGAGCGGTCGCTCTTGTCGGACGCCTTCTCGGCGGGCTTGTCGGCCGGACGGTCGGACGCCTTGTCCGCGGGACCGGCGGTGGCCGGGGCCTGCTCTACGGCGGGCGCGGCCTCGGCGATGCTGACCTGATCGTCGGAGACCTCGTGCTTGGCGGCCGTGGTGCGTCCCCTGCGGGGGCGCTCGGTCTTCGCCGTGGCAGCGGCTCCCTGCTCTCCGGCCGAGCCCTGCGCCTGGCCGCCCTGCTTCTCCTGGATGGCGGCGATGAGCTGGCTCTTGCGCATCCCGGTGGTACCGGTGATGCCGAGGCTGGACGCGAGCGCCTTCAGCTCGGGCAGCACCATGGCCGAGAGGCCGGTGCCCTGCCGGCGGCGCCGGGGGGCGGCGGGCTCCGCGCCGGCCGGGGCGTCGTCGGCAGCGGGTGCCGTGCTGGATGCGTCCGTAAGGAGTTCGCTGGATTCGCTCACTAAGGGTCCTTCCCAGGGAGCGGGCGTTGGCCGGCGTTCGGCCAGTCAACCCGGTGGTGCGGCCCGGCGGGGGCGCCGAGTCGGGCTCCGCTGATCACGATGGCACCGCGATCGGCGGGTTCTGGGTACAGCCAGATGGTGGTCGGGACGGTTCGCTCGTGCGCGACCCCCGTCACCGCCACGTCCGAAGTTTCGCTGGAAAGCCTGACAACGGAATGTCACGGTGTCGGGGAGCCTGGTACGCGGGACCAACACGACCGAAGGGTCGAACAGGTGACGCGCGGCTGACGAGCACGCTGCCCCGAACGGGGCATCTGGTGCGGCATTCAGCCTAACATCACCAGGGCACACTGCTATTCCCCAGAGGTCGATGTCTTCGCATTTTACCTAGCTGGATCTTGCCGGAACACGCACCGGCCGGAGCGTCGCCCCGCCCCCGGCCCTCGACACCGGCGTCACGGCCGGACCTGTGCTCCACCGGCCACGACGCGGGCACCACGGGACGCGACGTCCAACGGGTGTTCGTGCCACCCATTACCCACTTCCGAGTCCATCGAATCAACTTGTGATGCGGTTGTGAAGGCCAGGACAGTAGGACCTGCCCCGGAAATCACTGCCGGCACACCCGCCGCACGCAACCCGGCGACGAGTTCCGCCGAGCCGGGCATGGCGGGCGCCCGGTAGTCCTGATGGAGTCGGTCCTCTGTCGCGTCCAGGAGTACCGCATCGCCCAGTCCGCCGGTGAGGGCGGCTATCAATAGAGCGGCACGTCCGGCGTTGGCGGCGGCGTCGCCGTGCGGGACGGTCTCTGGGAGCAGTCCGCGCGCGCGCTCAGTGGCCAAGCGCTGCTCTGGGACGAACGCCATGACCCGCTTGACCTGCGACTCCAGCCGAACCAGTTTGGGTCCGTCCGGGGTCGTCCAGGCGATGGTCAAGCCGCCCGCCAGGCAGGGCGCGACATTGTCTGGATGCCCTTCGATATCGGTGGCGAGACGCAGCGCGGCCTCATCATCGAGGAGTTCACCGAACGGGTGCAGCGCGCGCGCCGCGACAATGCCCGCAACGATCGCGGCCGAGGACGACCCCAGACCACGGCTGTGCGGAATCCGGTTCTGGCATCGCAGCCTGATTCCCTTCGGCTGGCCCAGGGCATGGCCGGGTCCGGCCTCCGCGAGTTCGTCGAGCACACCGAATGTCCGGCGCAGCACTCTCACGATGAGATGCCGGTCTCCCCTGTCTGCGACCTCCGCGCCCTCCCCGTCCACCTCGATGGACAGCCCGTCGCCTGTCACCGCGACCTCGACGTCGTCGTAGAGCGACAACGCGAGCCCCAGCGAGTCGAAGCCCGGGCCCAGGTTGGCGCTGGTCGCCGGCGTCCGCACCAGCACCGGCTCGTTCGGCCACCTCATCGCCGCCCCCTTAGAAGTAACTGCGTCCGGCCGGGTAACACCGACACACCGACAAGCCGCCAATACCCGGGCCCCCAAGCCGCGGGAAATGCATATCCGTGAAGCGCTGCACGGATATGCGCCGGCGCCTAAGTAAGGCCCAGGGCGGACGCGGCGGCGTGCGCGTCGACTTTCACGACGGTCGGGGCGGGAGCGCCGGAGATCGCCCAGTCGGGGTCCTTGAGACCGTTGCCGGTCACCGTGCAGACGACCTTGGAGCCGGGCTCCACGACGCCCTGCTGAGCCGCTTGCAGGAGCCCGGCCACGCTCGCCGCGGAGGCGGGCTCCACGAAGACGCCCTCCTCCCTGGCCAGCAACCGGTAGGCGGCCAGGATCTGCCGGTCGGTGACCGAGTCGATCGCCCCACCCGACTCGTCCCGCGCGGCGATGGCCAGGTTCCAGGACGCGGGATTGCCGATCCGGATCGCCGTGGCGATCGTCTGCGGCTTCAGGACGGGCCCGCCCTTCACGAACGGCGCGGCGCCGCTCGCCTGGAAGCCCAGCATGCGCGGCGTCCTGGAGGCCACCTCGTCGGCGGCGTACTCCTTGTAGCCCATCCAGTAGGCGGAGATGTTGCCCGCGTTCCCCACAGGCAGGCAATGGACGTCCGGTGCGTCGCCCAGCGCGTCCACGATCTCGAACGCGGCGGTCTTCTGACCTTGCAGGCGGTACTTGTTGACCGAGTTGACCAGGGCGACGGGGTAGTCGACCGACAGCTTCTGGGCGAGTTCCAGGCAGTCGTCGAAATTGCCGTCCACCTGGAGCAGCCTGGCCCCGTGCACCAGCGCCTGCGCGAGCTTGCCCATGGCGATCTTGCCGTTGGGAACGAGGACCGCGCAGGTCATGCCCGCCCGCACCGCGTACGCCGCGGCCGACGCCGACGTGTTCCCGGTGGACGCGCAGATGACCGCCTTGGCGCCGTCCTCGGCGGCCTTGCTGATCGCCATCGTCATCCCGCGGTCCTTGAAGGAACCGGTCGGGTTCGCGCCCTCGACCTTGAGGTGTACCTCGCAGCCGGTCAACTGCGACACCCGGTTCGCCGGAAGCAGCGGGGTGCCGCCCTCCAGCAGGGTGACGACGGGCGTCGCGGCCGTCACCGGCAGGCGGTCACGGTACTCCTCGATCAGACCACGCCACGACCGAGTGTTCGCGTTCACGTCGCTCTCCTTGATGACCTGCGATGTCCTGCGAATTCTAGCGGGACGACCACGGACTCGACGCCGTCGGCCCGTCCACGGCGACGGTCGCTTTCCGACCCCGCCCGGCCGGCGGCCGCACCTCGGTTTCGTCCCGGACGGTCACTCCTCGCCCTCGACGCGCATCACGCTCGCCACCTCGCGGACGATGTCCAGGCCCCGCAATCCCTCGACCGTCGTCGACAGTGCCGCGTCCGGCGCCCGGTGGGTCACGACCACGAGTTTGGCCTCCTCGCCAAGACCGACCTGCCGGACGGCCTGTATCGAGACACCGTGCTGGGCGAACTCCTCCGCGACCGTGGCGAGCACTCCTGCTTCGTCTGCCACGTCCAATTGGATGTAGTAGCGGGTCACCGTCTCACCCATCGGCAGGACGGGCAGCTTGGCGTACGTCACTTCCACCGGGCCGGGCGTTCCGCCGGCCACGTTCCGCGCGACCGCGACCAGATCACCCAGGATCGCCGACGCCGTCGGAGCCCCACCCGCACCCGCGCCATAGAACATGAGCGACCCGGCGGACTCCGCCTCCACGAACACCGCGTTGTACGCCTCACGGACGCTCGCCAACGGATGCGACCGCGGGATCATGGCCGGATAGACGCGGACCGACACGCCACGGCCATTGCGCCCGTCCGCCGAGGGAACCCGTTCACAGATGGCCAGCAGCTTGACGACGCAGTCCATCCCCTTCGCGCCCGCCACGTCCGCGGCGCTCACCTCAGTGATCCCCTCACGGTGAACGTCCGCCGCGGTCACGGGAGTGTGGAACGCCAACTGCGCCAGGATCGCCGCCTTGGCCGCCGCGTCGAAACCCTCCACGTCCGCCGTCGGATCGGCCTCCGCGTAGCCGAGAGCCTGCGCCTCCTCCAGCGCATCGTTGAAACCGGCCCCGTGGGTGTCCATCTGGTCGAGGATGTAGTTGGTCGTACCGTTCACTATGCCGAGCACCCGGTGAACATGGTCGCCGACCAGGGACTCCCTTAGGGGCCGCAAAAGGGGAATGGCTCCCGCCACAGAAGCCTCGTAGTAGAGGTCCGCTCCGTACTCCCGCGCCGCCGCGAACAGGGTCGCGCCATCCTCGGCGAGCAGCGCCTTGTTGGCGGTGATGACGGACTTGCCGGTCTTCATCGCCCCCAGCATCAGCGTGCGGGCCGGCTCGATGCCGCCGATCACCTCGACCACGATGTCGACGTCATCCCTGGTCACCAGCGACTGGGCGTCCGTGGTCAGCAGGTCCCGGTCGACGCCGGCACGGACCTTGTCCGGCCGCCGCACCGCGATCCCCGCCAGCTCCAACGGCGTCCCCACACGCGCGGCCAGGTCGTCCGCCTGCTCCCGAAGCAGCCGCACGACCTCCGTGCCGACGACACCGCATCCGAGCAGCGCCACCCGCAACGGACCACGTTCGTGTTTCACGCTTCGACCTCCGCATCAAGCCGCAGCAGGTCCTCCATGCTCTCCCGGCGGACGATCACTCGTGACCTGCCGTCCCGCACCGCCACCACGGCGGGCTTCAGGACGTGGTTGTAGTTGCTTGCCATCGACCGACAGTACGCACCGGTCGCCGCCACCGCCACCAGGTCCCCCGCCGCAAGATCTTCGGGCAACCATAGGTCTCGCACCACGATGTCCCCGCTTTCGCAGTGCTTTCCGACAAGCCTACTGAGCATCGGCGCAGCGTCCGACGTACGGCTCGCCAGGACGGCGGTGTACTCGGCGCCGTACAAGGCAGTACGCAGGTTGTCGCTCATCCCCCCGTCCACGGACACGTACGTCCGCAGACCCTCGACGTCCTTGACCGTTCCGACCTCGTACACGGTCACGCCTCCCGGCCCCACGATCGCCCGTCCCGGCTCGACGGTCAGGCGCGGCATGGAGAGTTCATACGCCCGGCACTCGCGCGCCACGATCGCCCTCAGCCCGTCCGCGATCGCCTTGGGGTCGTGGGGCTCCTCCCCCGGCACGTAGGCGATCCCATACCCACCGCCCAGATCCAGCTCCGGAAGCTCGATCCCGTGCTCGTCCCTGATGGCGACGAGCAACTCGGCCAACCGGTGGGCCGCCACCTCGAACCCGTCCACATCGAAGATCTGCGACCCGATATGGCTGTGCAGACCCACAAGCTCAAGCTGCTCAAGATCCATAACCCGCCGGACGGCCTCCAGGGCAGCCCCAGAACTCCGGGAAAACCCGAACTTCTGGTCGTCATGAGCCGTCGCGATGAATTCATGGGTGTGCGCCTCAACCCCAGTAGTAACGCGCACCATCACCTTGGGCCTCGCCCCAAGTTCCTGGGCCAGATACCCCAACCGCGCAATCTCCTCGTACGAATCGAGAACGATCCGTCCGACACCCACCTCCAGAGCCCTCTCCAACTCAGAGGACGACTTGTTACTCCCGTGCAAGGTAATGCGCTCGGCAGGGAACCCCGCGGCCAGAGCGACCGCTAGCTCACCCCCACTGCACACGTCCAGCCCGAGCCCTTCCTCATCCAGCCACTTGGCCATGGCCACACAGAGGAACGCCTTACCCGCGTAGTGCACGTCCCCGTCATGGAACGCCGCCGCATACTCCCGGGCCCGGCTCCGCACGTCCTCCTCGTCGTACACATACAGAGGCGTCCCGTACTCCTCCGCCAAATCCCGAACGTCGACACCCCCCACGGTGACGACGCCCTCCTCCCGCCGGGAATTGCGCGGCCAGATATGCGGGTCCAGAGCATTCAGATCGTCCGCCGGCTGCGCCGGGTGGTCTTCGGGCAGGACGTCCGCGTGCCGTTGCCCGGCAGGGTGAACTCGACTCATATCCGCTCTCTAGGGGTCTCACCGATCATGTTCAGTCCGTTGCCGAGGGCGATGCGCGCAGCCTCCGCCAAACTGGCCCGGCCAGCATGCACCGCCCCGGGTTTCTCGTCACCCTTCGGCACGGCGGAACACCGCTCATGCACGTCGTGGTACGCCCCGGCCAACCTCTCCAAACAGAACACCAACGCCCCGGCATCCCGTTCCCGCTCGGCCTGAGCCGCCCGTCCAGGCATGTCCCCAAGCGCCGCCACCAAGGACGACTCCTCAGACGTCGGCGCCCCGAAGACCCCGCGCCGAATCCCCAACTCCCGCACCCAGCGCCCCACCCAACAAGCGCGGGCATAGGCATAACGCACGGCGAACCCGGGATTCTCAAACGTCCTCGGCCACTCGTCCCACCCACCCGACGGCACGCCGGCAAGCCCATATCCGGGGTCCCGCAGAACCCCGTCCACAAGAGCCCCGGCCCCGACCTCGACCCGCACGAACCCGCGCCCGGTAACGGTCCCCCCGACCCGCCGCGCGATCACCCCGGGATCGACACCCAACCTCAACGCCACAGGACTCTCGAAAACCCCGGCCCCACCACAGAAAACGAGGACCTCCTCCGGCACAGGCACATCAAGCTCCCCCTGCGCCACGGCATCGCGAACCGCGGCCACAAGGGCATCGCCCACACCGGCTGGAGTCACCCTGGCGAGACTATCCGACCACTATCTGGACACAGCCGCGAGCTTCCGCACCGTCTGGATCAGCTGGTTCGGATCGAAAGGCTTGGTCACATAAGCGTCGACACCGATCTCGTGCCCCCGCCGCACATCATGCTCCTGCGCGCGCGCCGTGATCATCACGACCCTGATGTGCTCGGTCTCCGGATCCTCCCGCAACCGGATCGCCGTGACCCACCCGTCCAGCCGCGGCATCATCACGTCCAGCGTGATCACGTCCGGCGCAACCTCCACCACCTTGTCCAGGCAGTCCTGCCCGTCCACCGCGGTCCACACCTCGAACCCCTCCAACTGCAGGTTCACGGCGATGAGCTGGCGGATCACCTCGTCATCATCGACGACCAGCACGCGTCCCAGTGGCTCGGTCACGGCCTCGAAGTTAGTCGACTCGTCCCCCCAACGCACGGCGAACGTCCACGTGCGCGTCAACCCGCCAACCCTGGTAGCCTTCTTCTCGCGCCGCCCACCAGCGCGCAAGCCCCCTTAGCTCAGGGGATAGAGCAACGGCCTCCGGAGCCGTGTGCGCAGGTTCGAATCCTGCAGGGGGCACCCCGAGATAACCACCCGAAACCCGCAACGACCTGGAAGAACAGGCCGAGCGGGTTTTTTCACGTGTGCAGCCCGGTGCAACTGAGAGCCACGAGCGGCGGCTATCTGGGGACTCAGTGGGGACCGGACATTTCACCCTCGCCTCGCAGGACGGATCACTACCGCCTCGGCGAGCTCCACGCGCAGAAGGCACCGTCCCGATGACGGCCCCCAGAAGCGGCAGGGCGCCCCGCGGTCACGTCCAGATCCCGCGCTCTCTCCTCTACTCCCCCGACCACAGCGGCCTAGTACTACTATCAGCCTTCGTAACTAAATTTGTATGACGTTGTGGCGCAGCCAGCGTTTCCAGTAGTGGGTGCTGCGGGCGCGGGCTTGGCGGGTGCGGCGCAGGGCCGACCAGGCCAGGGCGTGGTCGAGGGTGCGGTTGGCGGCGCTGGTCAGGTGTGCCAGGAGACGGCGGATCTCGGCTGGGGTGAGGGGGACCAGGCCGCATGTGCTTTTGGGGCACGGGCGGCGGTGACGGCCAGGTAGGCGTGGGCGAGCATGGCCAGGGTGATGTGTCGGTGCCAGCCGTCGAAGCGTCTGACCTAGTACTGGTCCAGACCGACCTCGTTCTTGGCGGACTGGAAGCATTCCTCGATCGCCCAGCGGGCACCGGCCACACTTGCGAGCTGGTCGATCGTGGTTTCGGCGGAGCCGAAGCACAGGTAGTAGGCCAGCCCCAGTTCACCCTCGTCGTCGGGGGTGAGGATGCGGCGAACCAGCAGCCAGCGGCCAAAGGATGCCTGGCCACCAAGGTCGTCATCGGGATGCGGTGCGAGGGTGGCCATCGCCCAGTCATACGAGCGCGGGCCTTTGGCGCCGTCTCCCACCGACAGTCGTTTCCACGCCCGCTCGGGTGCATCGGCGGTCACATCGTCGGCCCGCAGGCCGCTGGTGCCATAGCCGACGCCGGCGCGCAGCGACTGGCTCTGGGAGCGGCGACCACGTATCCGACCTGCCGCTTCTCCAGGAAGGCACGGAACTTGTGGTCCTGGCCGTAGGCCTCATCAGCCGCGATCCACCCGGCCGGGGCGCCTTCGTCCAGAGCACGTGCAATCATCGCCTGCGCCAGCACGGGCTTGGTCGCGAACTTCCGGTCTTCGCCGATACCGGCCTGAGCGCAGCGGGCACGGTCGGCCAGCCACGGCTTGGGCAGGTACAGCTCGGCGTCGATCAGCGCCCGTCCGCGCGGGGAGGCATAGGCCAGGAAGACTCCGAGCTGGCAGTTCTCCACCCGCCCGGCAGTGCCAGAGTACTGCCGCTGCACCCCGGCCGAACCGGTGCCCTTCTTGATGAACCCGGTCTCGTCCACGATCAGCACACCCGCCTGATCCCCGAGCTCCTGGAACACGTACTCGCGCAGGTCCTCGCGCATGCCCCGGGGATCCCAGCGGGCCTGGTTCAACAACCGCTGCATCTGGCTGCGCCCCGATCGGCGGGTTCGTCGGTGTCACGGTCGGTCAATGGTCGCCGTCCGGGTGGGAGTCATCCCAGTCGGTCGCGGAGCGCAGGTCCAATGACGGGTCATCGAGCTGGATCCGGAACCGCCAGCCCTCGAAGGACAGGCCGAGGGCTTCGCCCAGTTGCTCCCACGACAAGACGCGCCCATCAACCACCATGGTGAGCAGACCCCCGCCCAGGTCGGCATCGACCTCCAGGCCCCCGCGACCTCCTCACCGGCGACCTGCCACCCGGCTCCGTCCGGGCCAGGCTTCAGGTAGCGGTGGCTCATCTCGATTTCGGCCTGCGCCCGTACTGCCTCAGCCAACGCCGCGATGTCGGCGTCGTGGTCCCCGAGAGCACGGAACGCATAGCCCTCGCCCTCGGGGACGCCGTCCTCGTAAAGGCGCACCGAGATGCCCGTCGGGGCACGCCAGAGCCGGTACCGCATCAGATGCCGCCGACCGTCCCCACCGGTGATGGGAACCGGAGGCGGCGCGTCCGGCAGCCGAGGCCACCCCGTCACCGCGGCGATCCGCGCCTCCGCGCAGGGTTCGCACAGCGGGCCTTCACCGTCGATCCAGTGGTCAGCCGGGCCTCGCCCGCATACCCGGCACCTGCCCGCCCGTTCGTCCACATCTGCCCCCTGCACGCTCATGCCCCACGAGGATCTGGCTGCACCATGAGTAAACCGTCGACGAGTACCACCAAGGTCACATGTGGGATCGTCTCGCCCGCGAACGTACGCGCCCGCGCAGCCGCCGGAGCCTACCCACGCCGAGGTGCTGCGCCGCCTGCTCACTTGCGGCCCCCAGCCTGACAGGTCGACGCCACACCTTCTCCGGCAACCACCAGTTGCCCGCTCGGCCTTCCGGTTTGCTCATTGTTTAAGGCCGATGGTGGCCACCGGGGTCATCTGTTGGATCCGCACGATGGAACTGGTCGAGTCAACGCACACGGGGAGTCAGCAAACCGTGGTGACTTGGACTGTTGCCTCCACGAAGGACTCACGCATGGGCGATATGTCTCGCTTGCGGGGCCGCATGTACCCGCTTCGTTGAACAACCGCATTGAACGAGTGGTGGAAACGGGTGATTTCATACGCTCCTTCATGGAAAGGTAATTCTCCGTCGCTCGGTCGCTTCGGGTAGTCGAGAGGAGGTTGCGGTGGAGATCGCCAGGGACGAGCGGCTCCTCATCGACGGCGAGGTGGTGACCGTCGTCGCCTCGACTCCGACGCGCGCCGGGTTCGACTGTGTTGTGAGGTCTCCGTCCCGCGGGCTTGTGGAGGTGTTCGTCCGGCTGGGGGATGTCGCGTCATGCAAGGTGCCGACGTCGGACGGGAGCGGTGGCAGCGGTCGGGCGATCACTGCGGTGTGGGCTCAGTGGATGCGGTGGGCCATCCCGCGGATCCGGTCTGCGGTATTGGCAACACGTCCGTTACGCCCGTACGCACATCAGGACGACGCGGTGTTCGGGGTAATGCTGTCTCAGCCCCGGCTGCGGTTCCTATTGGCGGACGAACCGGGCACCGGTAAGACGCTGATGACTGGCATGTACCTGGCCGAAGGACAGCGACGCAGCCTCATCCCGGGCAAAACGGTCATCATCGTTCCCGCTCACCTGGTAGGTAAATGGGTGCGGGAACTCGAACGGTTCTTCGGTATTCACGCGCATCCGATCACAGCGGAGATCGGCCGGGACCCGCTCGATCTGCGTGACGACGTCGGTGTGTGGATCGTGTCGCTGGATCTGTACACCTACAACACCGATGTGCGCCGCAAGGTCGTCGGCAGCCGCGCGTCGTGGTCCCTGGCGGTGTTCGATGAGGCGCACCGTCTGACACCGACCTCGCAGTACCTGGGTGCGGCGCGGCAACTGTCGGAGGTCACCCATCACCTGCTGCTGCTGACGGCCACCCCGCACCGCGGCAAGGAGCATTATTTCAGGGCGCTGTTGAACCTGCTGGACCCGGCGATCTACCCCTGGGACGACGCGGTCCGCACCTACGACACCGCGCTGCGGCCAGGGCGCGACAACTTCCTGCGCCGGATGAAGGAGGACCTGCGCGATCTCACGGGCGCCAGACTGTTTCGCGCCCGCTACGCCGAGACCTGCGAGGTGTTCCTGTCCCCAGCCGAGTCCGACGCCTACGAGGCGGTGATGGACTACGTCACCACCTGGTATTCGGCCGATTCGGTGCTCGCGCGGTCCATCTACGGCAAACGCGCCGCATCGTCGGTGACCGCAGCGCTGGAGACGTTGCGGCGCCGCCGCTCCGCGCTGTCGGGCAGCCAGATCGGCAGGGTCGCCCGGGTGCCGCCCGATGGTTTCGACCGGCCTGATTTTTCCCGGGCCGATCTGGACTCCGACGATGCCTGGCAGGAAGCCGAGCAGGCGGTGCTTGAGGCCCGGAGCCGGGACAGGCGCGCCGAACTAGAGGTCGTCGATGCGGTGATCGGGCAGCTGGAGCGTGCCATGACCGCCAGCGACGAGCCTGCGAAATGGCGAACCGCCCACGAGATCATGACACGGCACGGGATCAGTCCAGGTGCCGGTCAGCTGTTGGTGTTCACCGAGTTCACCGACACCGCCAGGTGGCTGGCAGAGGTTTTCACCACTGCTGGATTCAGCACAGAGGTCCTGGAGGGGAGCGTCGACCAGCGCGGCCGGGAGGACCTCCAACTGCGGTTCTTGGGCGGGCAATTCCAGGTGCTGGTGTCCACGGACGCTGGCGGCGAGGGCATCGACCTGCAATCCGCGCACGTGATGATCGACTGGGACATCCCCTGGAGCCTGGTTCGGCTGGAGCAGCGAGCCGGGCGGCTCCACCGGATCGGCCAGGAGCACGACGTGTTCGTCTACCACCTGGTCGCTCCCGGCACCCGGGAAGGCCGGGTCCAGCGGGTCATGCTGGAGAACCTGACCGCCGCCTCCCGAGCGTTGGACGGTCGTCTGTACGACCTGCTGGACGCCACCGTCGACCAGGCCGGGTTCGACTTCGGCGCCGCCATGGCTGCGGCCTACCGTGAGCCCGACGCAGTGGGGAACGTCATCGCAGCAGTGCCGGACACCCAGACTCTGATCGCCCGCGCCAAGGAGATCGTCACCGATGAGGACCGGCTGAAAACACCGGTCGACCATGACGAGGTATTGCAGCGACTCGCCGCGGACCGTCTCCAGGCCATCAATCCGGTGATCGTGTCGGCGTTCATCGACCACGCCGCCGAGGTCGAAGGATGGGATGTGACGACCGGGCCCACGCCCGGCATCCGCATCCTCAGCATCGGCGCCACCGGCAGTGTCCTGCCCGAGTCATTCGGCGGGGGACGCGAATGCCTGATCGCAGCCGACGCGGACGCCGTGGCGAAAGCCAAGAAGGAACAGTTCGGCCGCGCCAAAGATGTCGTGGTGTTCGGCCCCACCGAGGAACCGTTCCAGGAGTTGGTCGAGCGCGCGGTCCGCCGATGTGAGACCGACCTGCTCGCCGGCGCCGCCGCCGTCGACCTGGCCTCCCTCACCGGCTACACCCTGTTCGTGTACACCGCCGACCTGGAGCATCACGACGGTCTCCACCGTGCTCGACGCACCGTGCCGTTCCTGATCCGCTACTCGGGCGCGGGCGCGTTCCCCACGGCATGGGAATCGGTGATGAACCTGGCCGCCTCCACCGTCTCCTCGGCTCCTCCGGAGCCGGCCGCACGTTTCGAAGCCGACGACGCTGCCCGCGAGTCCGTCGCCACCGAAGCCGCCGCCATGCAGCAGCGGCAACAGGCGATCACGGCCAAGACACGTGCCGACCTCGGCGACATCGAACGCCGCTACAAACGCCAGATCCGGGGCCTGCCACCCGCTCCCAAGAGAGAAGCGCTCGACCGGTTCGAGACCATCAAGGCCGACCGTCTCGCGCAGCTCGACCTGATCGATGCCGTCACCCACTCCAGCCCGACATCCCTGGGATGGATTCAGGTGGCCGGCGGCGCACGTGCCGAGGAGTTGGGCCGCGACCCCGATTCCGAAACGCTCGCCGTCGCCACCGTGGTCGCCGAACTCGAAGGACTCGGCTGGGTCGTCGACGACCGGCAAACCGCCGGCCTCGGATACGACCTGCTCGCGCAGCGGCCCGGTACCACCGATCAACGACTGATCGAAGTCAAGGGGTTCGCAGGCGACCTGCGGCCGGTGGTCCTCGAACAGCACGAATGGGCCCAAGCCCAGCAACGCGGCAACGACTACTGGCTTTACGTGGTGCTGCACTGCGCGTCCGAACCGGCTGTCGTAATCCGCTGCCAAGACCCCGCCGGAACACTCGCCGGACCAAGACTGATCCAACGCTTCACGATCCCCGTATCCCGGCTTCGCCGCCTGATGGAGACCCCATGACCCCCGACCCCGGCCGCAAACTCATCGACACCTGGTTCCCTTGCGCCGCTGTCGACGAAGCATGCGGCAACAGCACGGGGTCGGGTCTCAATGAGAAGGCCATCTTCACCTGGTTCGCGTCCCGGCCGATCGCTCAGGCCCGCGCGGCGGTGATCACATCTCTGCTTCCCGAGCAGCCCGGAGTACACGCCCTGGTCGATGCCGCGGTCCTCGGAGACCACACCGCGATCGAAAAACTGGGCGGTACCGTCTCTGAACTCTACGGTGGCAGCCCAGTTGTCCTTGATGTTTTCTCCGGCCGAGGGATGATCCCCTTGGAGGCCGCACGGCTCGGCGCGACCGCCGTCGGCTTGGACCTCAGCCCCGTGGCCACGCTCGCAGGCAGGGTCCTCGCCGACTACCCGATGCGCGACTGGTCCACCGAACCCCCGCTGCCTTGGCCGTCCCGGAAAGACCCCCCCAAGACACTCTTCGAGGACGAGAGCACGCCGCGGCTGATCTCCGATCTCGCAAACTTTCTCGGCGAGGTGGGCGACCGAATGCGAGCCGCCGTGGAACGCTACTATCCCCGCAACCCCGATGGGTCGTTCCCGTGGGGATATCAATGGGCGATTAGCATCCCATGCGATGGATGCGGTCGACGATTTCCCCTCCTCGGAAGTTTCACCCTCCGCCAGCCCTACCGCAAGACCCGTGACCCCGGGCAAGCGCTCCGGCTCGTGATCGAGGGCGACAGTTGGGGCGTCGAGGTAATAGAGGGAAATCCAGAGCAATCACCAACATATTCCTCCACCGAACTTGGCGACGGCAAAAGACGCAAGGGCAAGAGCGCACGATGCCCCTTCCCCTGCGGCCACGTCCACAGCCTGGAGACCGTCAAGTCCAAAGGGATCGCAGGCGAGTACAGGGACGAACTTATCCTGGCCATCGACACCGAAGGTGAAGCCAAGCGCGTGTTCAGAACATTGCGCCCCGAAGAACGCCAGGCAGCGGAATCCTTAGACCTCACCAAGCTAGAAGGATTCGGACCATGGAGCGCCATCCCCGATGAAGCCATCCCGGCGGGAAACGTCCATACGGTAATGGCCAGCGGTTACGGCTACCGCACCTTCGGTGAACTCATGTGCGACAGACAGGCGTTTCAATTTTCAGAAACAGTTCGCGCAATCCGTACTTGTCACGCCGAGTTGATCTCGGCGGGCGCGACGCCAGAGTATGCACGGGCCTTAACTTCCTTTGCCGCAGCCACTCTCGCACGAAGGCTCCGTCGCTCAACCCGAGGATGCGCTGTCCAAGCAAGAGGAAAAAGCAATGGATCGGCACAGAATCGAACCTATGTCACCGACCTCTTCGCCAATGAAGCGAGCCTAAATTTTCAATTCGACTGGGTTGAAACCGGACCTGGCCTGGGCCCGGGAACCTGGTCCTCGATTTCGGCTATGGGGATCCGTCCGTACTCGACTCACGTTCGGGGCCTGCGCGGATCCCCGGCGCGGTTCCGTCAGGCGAATTCCATGGCACTGCCTTACCGAGACAGCAGTGTCGACGCGGTCGTCACGGATCCTCCGTACTACGACATGATCGAGTACGCGGACGCCTCCGACCTCATGCATGTGTGGCTGAAGCGCATCCTGTTCGACATCGAGCCCGACTTGTTCGACACGAAGGCAACGCGTACCAAGGACGGCCTGCAGAACAAGAACGACGAGATCATCGTCCGGCGGGTTCACGAGCCGGGCAGAGTTCGCCACGACAAGGACTTCTACGAGGCGTCCCTGTCCACCGCGTTCCGCGAGTGCCGCCGTGTGTTGCGCCCTGAGGGCCACCTCGTCGTCGTGTTCGGCCATTCCGACCCCGATGCGTGGAAGAGACTCTTGGCGGCGCTGCATGACGCAGGGTTCGTGATCACCAGTTCGTGGCCGAGCCGGACCGAGTCAGCCAACACCGGAGTGGCATCGATCAAGGTCACGGTCACCATCGGCTGCCGAGTCGCCCCAGACGGACGGGAACCGGCAACCGCTGCGCAGGTCGACAAGGAGGTCGCGGACGCTATCAAGGAACGGGTGCGGCGGTGGACTCATGAAGGTTTGACGCTGGGTGACCAGATGATGGCCGCCTACGGGCCCGCCATGGAGGTCTACGGCCGGTATTCCACGGTAATCCAGCCCGATGGGCAGATCGCTTCGCTAGAGCGGTACCTGACGCTGGCGCGCCGCTGTGTGCGTGAAGCGACGGCGCTGCGGCTAGATCAGATCCCGATCGAGACCTTCGACGCGATCACCCGGTTCGCGGTGTTCTGGATGCGGGTACATGGCCGCACGGTCGTAGCCAAGGGCGAGGCCCGGTTCCTGGCGCAGGTCGACAACCTCCGGATCGACGATGTCCGCGGTGACCTGCTGGACGAAACCAGCAAGGGATTCCGGCTGCTGCTCGACCCGCCGTCCCGCATCGACGCCGCCAGTGCCGAGTTCGATGTTGCTCGGGCGTTGGCCGGCGCCTACGCCTCAGGAGGCACCGAAAAGGCGGCAAGTGTGCTGGCTCGTTGGGAACGCCCCGCCGATGACGAGCACCTGTGGGCCGTCATCGGCGACCTGGCCGCCCAACTACCGCCCAGCGACGACACTGCGAAGACCTTGGCCGCCCTGCAGCGGAACGCCAGCGCGGTCAAGAACATCGCGCAGGGCATCGCCAACGCCCGCATCGATGCCAGTCCAGAAAAGACCCCGACCCTGTTCGACGTCTAGGACACCCGATGACCTCCCCATATCCGCACTGGGCGGACGTGCTCACCCTTCGCCCGGAAATCACCGACGCGGCCGGCCAGATCGCCGATCTGCAAATGTCGCTGTACAGCGCGGTCTACACCGACCGTGAGGTCCCCTATTCCGATCCCCGGTACTACGCGGAGATCACCGAACCGACCGCAGGTTTGGTGCTGTTCATGGCCGCCGTCGCGCGCCGTCTCGGCACACGCGGCCGTACCGGCAAGGCACTGTTCCACCTCCATCAAGGGATGGGCGGCGGGAAGAGCCACGCGCTGGTCGGTCTCTACCATCTGGCCAACGACCCCGCCGAATTCTTGTCGACGGAGTTGGGCCGACAGATCGAGAATGAGGCAGAGCAGGCGGGCGGCACGATCGATCTCACCGACGCGCGGGCCGTGGTGCTGTCAGCCGACAACATGACACCCGGTGCGCCAAGTCCGGAGTTCGGTCCCGCGACGACGTTGTACGAACGGTTCCTGTGGTCGCTGTTCCGCGGCGACCGTGAGCTGTACACCCGGCACCGTGCCGAAGGGCCGAACAAGGCCGCCTTGGGCCGCGCGCTCAATGCGGTCGATCGTCCGGTGCTGATCCTGCTGGACGAGCTCATGGACTATGCGATGGATCTGTCCGACCAGCGGCATCTGCCCACCATGCCGGGCGAGAAGGCATTCCTCAACAACCTGATGGACGCCGTAGACGACATCGATGGCGGGCGAGTCGCCTTCGTCGTGGTGATGATCCGCTCCGACCAGGACGAGCGCGGGTATCCCGTGGAGGCCGCGGATCTGCGGGCGTACATAGCCAGCCGGATCGAGCGCAACGGCACCACTGTGTCGGTCACCGAAGCACAGGACTTCGCGGCGATCATTCGCCGTCGGCTCTTCGAACGGACCGAGAACCTACCGACCACCATAATCGCCTCAGCCTGGGAGACCAGCACGCACGGGGCATGGCAGGATCAGGTATTCGGGCGTCTAGGCTCCCGGCGAGGTACGGCCGGGTTCGGTGACCGGCTGGCCGACAGCTACCCCTTCTCCCCGGACCTGATGGCGCTGGTGCGTGAGGACTGGTCACGCCACGCCGGATTCCAGCGTGTCCGGTCCACCGTCGAGATTTTCTCCGCGACCGCCTACCACTGGATGCGTGAGCACGCCGCAGGCCGCTGGGCACCTGACCTGGTCGGCGTCGGCGACCTTCCACTGCACGTCGTCATCGAGCACGTGCTGTCCTCCGGACTACTCCACGAAAACGAACGCGCCATCCAAGGCTACCGCCAGGTCGCCGCCACCGACGTCACCACCAAGGACGCCCGGCAAGGACGCGCCCGCGAACTCGACCGCATCCTCACCGGCAGGGACGTCGACGCGGGGCAACCATCGCCCGCGCTTCGCATGGCCACCGCCCTGTTCTGCTACTCCCTGGTACCCCGCGAACAGGCCAAACTCGGCGCCACCAAACCCGAACTCCTTGCCGCCGTCTACGCACCAGCCGTCCGATTCCAAGCCGCAGAGGAGGTCTTCAACGCCCTCGTCAGCGATGAGGAAGGCCTCGGCGCCCTGGAAGTGACCGACTCCACCGCCGGCAGGGCGGCCACCCGCTACCACCTGGCCATCGCCCAGACCCTGCGGATGTTCTACAAACAGGCACGCGGCACCGTCCAGCCAGACGAACGCGACAGCTACCTGTGGGACAGAGCCCAGTCCATCGCCAACAGCAGCCCCGGCCCCTTCGAAAAGGTCACCACCGTGTCCAGGCCCGACGTCCCCGGCACCGCACTGTCGCAGGTGTTCGCCGACGTCGACCAAAACGGCAAGACCCGCCTGGTCGTCCTCGACCCACGCCGATGGACCCTGCACAACGGGCGCGACACCCCCACCCGCGACGACGTCGCAGCACTGCTCGGCGTCGGCGACCACGCACTACCCGTGGACAATGCCGCGTCCTGCGTCGTCGCCTGCGTCAACACCCAGCGCCGCGACACCGTCCGCAAACGCGTCATCGAGGTCCTGGCCTGGCAGGCCGTCATCAAGCAGCTCGACCCCGCCGACGACAAACGCGCCGAAGCGCAAGCAGAACTCCGCACCGCGACCAAGCGAGTCGACGACGACCTGGAGAAGGCATTCCAGCACTTCGCCTACCTCACCCGCACCGACCGCATCGAGGTCGACTGGCAACGCTTCGACGACGACACCAAGACCACCCTCAAAGGCACCCACGTGTGGGCCGCCCTGGTCGACAACGCCCGCGCCGTATACCCAGGCAAACTCTCCGGCGACTACCTCAAGACCCTGCTCAGGCGGATGCCGCGCGACCCCACCCTCAAAGAGGTCAACCAGCAGTTTTACAAGAACCCGGCGTTCCCCATGGTTCCCGCAGTCGAGGACATCCGCCGCGCCATCTACCAAACCCTCACCGGCCCCGATCCGTACGAAGTGGTCGATAGCTCCGGCGTCACGCTACGCATCACTTCGGCCGAAGAGCTGTCGATCGGTTCCATGGAGCTGTCGCTGCGCAAGGCCATACCCGTGACGCCTCCCGGCCCACCCGACCGTCCGTCCCCCCGACCACCGGGACACCCGCAACCGCCCATCGCCGGGCCGCCTCCTGCTCCCGGACCACCTCACCTCCCCGGACCACCCCCTACCCCCGAACCACCTGTCGACCAGCCTGAACCCGCCGAATACCGCCGCTACCAACTCGAAGTACCCAACAGGAGCCTCGTCCATCACGACACCCGCCGCAAGCTCGCCAATCTCCTCCAGGCCGTACTTGATGCGGTCGACCCCGAATACGGCGGAGACCTGCAACTCGTGGACCTCCAACTCAACCTCACAGCCAACGCTGCCGCCGTCCGCGCAATCCAAGACCAAGCTGAGCAAGCTGGAGCGACCTGGAGCGAAGAGAACCTCGACTTCTGACCGTCGACCCAACGCCCAGAGGTCACTACTCACCTCCAGACTGCGGCGCACCACCGGTGGGGCAAACCACACCCCGTGAGCGATTGGGTGGTCATTTAGTGGGCCTTAGATGGAGAAAGGGGCGAGACCTGTGTAGTCGATGCGTCCCTGGTGGGCCCGAAGTGTGACGGAAATCCTTGGGTACATCAGGCCGAGGGATAGCGCGGGGGGGGCGTTGCGGTACTCGGCGAAGAGGCATCCGGACAAGTGCGGGCATCGGTCCACCCGGGAGTTGCAGTCCTGGCATACCAGCCCACGGATCAGGCCGGTAAAAGGATCATGATCCACGTTGACGCCGAGGAATCGTCCGCAGCAGTGATAATCTGGTCCGAGCGCGTCGACGAGTGCCGTGAGGATTGCACCGTCCCGCGATCCTGGGCCGCGGTGGGGTGGCCAGGTGCCGAAGGTTTCATTGATAGTGCACCGGTAACGCTTGGCGACAAGGCCGGGGTCGATGGTCGTCTCGGTGAGGGCGACTGACCAGCGGACCTTTCGGTGGTCGTGGCGTCCTTTTATGGCGGGTTGATTAGACCGGGCTTGAATTCGATAGGCGGTTCCGTCAGTCCACCACCCGCACAACTGCTCATGTTGTCGCCATAGTGAGCGTGAACGCCTGGCACGTGACGTGCAGATCGGTTGGCCGTCCACCAGCAGGTGATAGCGGTTGTCATCGCCCAGACGGCAACGCACTCGGGCCGTTGGCCAGCGTGTCGGCCCCGTGGTATCGGGATGATGGTGGCGGATGTACATGGGTGATCGGCGGCCTCGGCCACCAGGTCTTCGACACCGTCGTAGTCGAGTTCGAGGACATACCGCCATAGAGTAACTCGCGACGACGCCGCGGCCATACGTCAAGGCTGCTCCTAGCCTCGGATGCGTCTGCTGCTGTCGACCTCGTCATAGGCCAAATGCTAAGACGGCCCGCCGACAGAACCACACACTGTGCTCTTTGAGTACCTTGCGGCTCTGCTCGGAAAGTAGTCTGGTGGGGTAGGCTAGCTGGCACAACTGAACGCAATCGGCTCGGCAAGGGTCTAGCGCATCACCATGCCAGAGTCCCCGAATCACGCTTCGACGACCCAGCCCTCTATCTGCCCACGGGATGAAACCGCTCGCTCGCCGGGCACCACGAGGACGGGTTGCTCGGCGAACTCCAGCAGGCGTCCGGCCCATGGGGCGAGAGCCCGGCCGCCGGGTCGGGGGGCGCCACCCCGGGCCAGGACGATCAGGTCGGGATGGACGCGGCGGCTCTCGTCCAGGACGCGTTCGGCGATGTCCCCGAACAGCAGCCCGGTCTCTATCTCAACCTCCTCCAGGCCGGCGAGACGTTCGACGTGGGCGAGCACGGAGTGGGCGGCCAGATCTCGGCGAGCGCCGACGTCCGGGTGGGCCGACACGCTGGTCACGGCGTCGGTGAGGACGCCGTCGGCGACGATGCTCACGGCTCTGACCCGCGCCCCGAGAGCCCGGGCCAGGTGCAGGGCGTAGCGGGCGGCGGCCAGCGTGGCGGGCGAGTCGTCGACGACGAGCAGCAGGCAGGCGGTCATGATCGCTCCCTGGTGGAGCGGCGGAGGCGGGCGCCGTCCTCGCGCTCCCGTTCCTCCAGCGCGAACTCGATGCCGGCCAGCGCGGCGCGCAGCTGGGGCAGGCGGCGGCGCTCGATCGCGCGGGCCCGCTGCCCGGTGGCCCTGACCTCGGCGTCGAGGATGGCCGCCGCCGCGGTCGCGGCGGCGTGGGCGCACGCGGCCCGCAGGGCGGCCTCGCAGGCCCGGCGGGCGGGCGCCAGGGCGATCCCGCCCGGTGCGGGTGCGTCGTCGGCAGGCGGCTCGAAGACGACGCGCTCCGGATGGCTCACTCCCATGGAGTCGGCGTACTCCACGGTCACGTCCGCGAGGCGCCCGCCGCAGGACAGGGGGAGCACCCGGCGTCCGCCGAGCAGGGCGGCGCGGAGCAGGGCCTCGTCCGCCTCCGCGCAGCAGCGGCGCCACTGCTCCTCCGTGCGGGAGGCGAGCAGTCGCATCCTGTCGCGCTCGTCCCGGAGGATGGCCAGCTTGCGCTGGAGGAGTTCGGCCGCGTCCTCGGCGAGCCCGATCCGCCGGCGGAGCCACAGGCGTCCGGCGCGTCCCTGAGGGTAGGCACTCATCGTCCCTCCCCTGCATGGTAGGCGTCGATCATCGCGCTCGGCAGCATCGTGAGCTCGCGCCGCGGCAGGACGGCCAGTGCCCGCCAGACCCGGTCCAGGGTCTCCTCCAGCGGACGCGACTCCGCGGTCCCCTGCGAGATCAGGACCTCCTGGTAGACGCGCTCGAACTCCAGGTAACGGCGGTCGGGCTCGCTGAGCGCGCCGGTCCCGACCAGCTCGCCGAGGTCATGGGCGCGGCGGGCCCTCGCCAGCGCCGCGAGGACCTGCGCGGCGACGTCCAGGTGGTCGTCGCGGGTGCGAGCGGGCCCGGCGGCCTTGCGCATCAGCCGCGACAGCGACTCCAGCGCGTCGACGGGCGGGTACACGCCGGACGCGTGCAGGTCCTCGGAGAGAACGATCTGCCCCTCGGTGATGTACCCGGTCAGGTCCGGCACCGGGTGGGTGATGTCGCCACCGGGCATCGTCAGCACCGGCACCAGGGTGACCGAACCGGGCCGGCCGCGGACGCGTCCGCACCGCTCGTACAGGGAGGCCAAGTCGCTGTAGAGATAGCCCGGGTAGGCGCGCCGCGCCGGGATCTCCCCTCTGGCCGCCGACACTTCGCGCAGCGCCTCGCAGTAGGCGGTCATGTCGCCCATGACGACCAGGACGTGCCGTCCCTCTTCGAAGGCAAGGTGCTCGGCCACGGTGAGCGCGATGCGGGGGGTGAGGATCCGTTCGATGACCGGCGCGTCGGCGAGGTTCAGCAGCAGCACGAGGTCACCCGCGGCCGAGCGGTCCTCCAGGGTGTCGCGGACCGCGGCGGCGTCAGCGTGGGTGAGCCCCATGGCGGCGAAGACGACACAGAACGGCTCGCCGCCCGCCGATGCCTGGGCGGCGATCTGCGCGGCAAGCTCCAGGTGCGGGAGCCCGGCGCGGGAGAAGATCGGCAGTTTCTGCCCGCGGGCGAGCGTCGCGAGCGCGTCGATGGCCGAGATCCCGGTCAGGACGGGCTCGGCCGGCGGCTCGCGGTGGACGGGGTTGAGCGGGACGCCCGCAGCCGGTGCGTCGGCGTCACCGATGACGGGCGGGCCGCCGTCCAGCGGGGCGCCGAGCCCGTCACAGACCCGGCCCAGCCAGGACGTCCCGACCGGGACGCGCAGCGGGGTGCCGCTGAAGGCGACCCGGGTGGCGTCGGAGCGCATCCCGCCGGTCCCCTCCAGTACCTGGACGAGCACGCGGTCGCGGGCGGTGTCGAGTACGAGGCCGTGCCGTGTCTCTCCCGTGGCCTCGCCGGAACCGAGCCGGATGTCGGCGAACTCGTCCCAGCCGACGCCGTCGGCGTCGCGCACCTCCAGCAGCGGCCCGCGGACCCGCGAGACGCGCGTGTACGCCGGTCTGAACCACTGGCCGTCCTCGTCCGGGCGGCGGGGCCGCTCGGGTGCACCGTCGCGTCCACTCATGGCAGCTCTCCCAGTCGGTTCAGCATCGCCTCACGGCGGGCGCCGATGTCCGCCGCCGTCGCGGCGTCCTCGCGGGCGCGGACGATCGGCGCGAAGTCCTGCTCCTCGACGGCGCCGGCGGGGACACCCCGTCCGACCAGTTCCTGGCAGCGGTCGACGACCGCGAGCACGGCCTCGGTCAGGGCGGCCCCGCGCTCCGGGGTGCAGAAGGCGTCGCGGGGGCTGAGCGCGCTCTGCTGGAGGACGCCCTCGCGCAGCAGCCGTCCCGCCAGCAGCACCATGCGTTCGTGCCCCGGCAGGGTGCTCGAACCGACCAGTTCGGCGAGCGCGGCCAGGCGGTCGGACTCGGCCAGCAGGCTCGCCGTGCGGGCGCGCCTGCCCGCCCAGCCCGGGTCCCCTGCGGCGGCATGGTGGCGGGCGAGCGCGGCGGTGTCACGGGCGAACGAACCCGACCAGGAGACGGCCGGGTAGTGCCGTGAGTAGGCCAGGTCCTTGTCCAGGCTCCACCGGGCGCGGACGAAGCGCTCGGTGTAGGCGGTAACGGGCTCGGTCATGTCGCCTCCCGGCGGGGACACTGCGCCGATGATCGTGACGGACCCTTCGGCGCCGTCCAGGGTGCGGACCCGTCCAGCCCGTTCGTAGAACGCGGCGAGCGCCGACGGGAGCGCGGCTGGAAATCCCTCCTCGCCCGGCAGTTCGCCGCCGCGGGAGGCGAACTCGCGCAATGCCTCCGCCCAGCGGGACGTCGAGTCGGCGATGACGACGGCGTGCCTGCCCTGGTCGCGGAAGTACTCGGCGACGGTGACGCCGCTGTAGACGCCCGCCTCGCGCGCCATCATCGGCATGTTGGAGGTGTTGGCGATCACGACGGTCCGGTCGGCGAGCCGTCCGCCGGTCCGCGGGTCGTCGAGCGCGGCCAGTTCGGCGAGCACGTCGGCCATCTCGTTGCCGCGCTCGCCGCAGCCGACGTAGACGATGACATCGGCGTCGCACCACTTGGCGACCTGCTGCAACAGCATGGTCTTGCCGGTGCCGAAGCCGCCGGGGACGGCGACGGTCCCGCCGAGCGGCACTGGAAAGAGCAGGTCCACGACGCGCTGGCCCGTGTGCAGGGGCACGCCGCCGTCCAGCCGCTCGGCGTAGGGCCGCGGTCTGCGGACGGGCCAGAACTCGACGGCCCGGCCGTCCTCCGCAACCGGTGGGTGACGCGCCGGATCGAGCCAGACACCCGCGCCCGTCAGCGGCCGCAGCAGCCCGTCGTACACCCCGCCGAGCAGGTGCGGGCCGAGCGGCGCGGACAGGGCACGGCCCGTCCCGCGCCCGGCCTGGCCCGGGGCCAGTCCTCCGGTGTACTCGTACGCTTGGACGGTGGCGACGTCGCCGTCCAGGGCGACGATCTCGCCGGGCAGGAAGTGCGCTCCCACCTCGACCACGTCGCCCATGGCCGCGCCCTTTACGCCGGACAGCTCCACCAGGGGCCCGCTGACCCGTGTCACCTCGTGTCCCACAGCCGTGCCACCTCCGCTCCCAGCGCCGCCACCGCCCGCTCGGCGAGGACGTCCGCGGACAGGTCGAGCTCGGCATGGGCAGTCCGGGCGACTAAGCCGCCGCCGGGCGCCTCCGCGGTCTCCGCCGCGGGCCCGAGCCGCCGCCGCGCCAGTGTCGTCAGCCGCCGGACGGTCTCCGGGCCGCTCGCTCCCGTGCATCGCTCGCGCACCTCGGCGCGGACCCGGCGGCACAGCTCGCCGTAGGCCTGCCTGCGGGCCGCCAGCACGACCGTGCGGGCCTCGCTCCGCGTCCGCGAACGCTCGGCGGCGGCGGCCGCCGCCCCGTCCGCGCGGCCCGCCGCGCGGGCCTCGTCCAGGATCCGCGCCGCCTCGGCACGGGCGGTCGCGAGCAGCGCGGCCGCCTCCCGCTCGCCGCTTGCGCGGACGTCCGCGGCCTGCTCGCGGGCGCGGCCGAGGAGCGCGTCGCGCACCGGCGCGATCGCTGCCGCGGCGTCCGGGTCACCGGTCATGGCGGCATCACCACGATCAGGACGGCGTCCGTGCGCCGCTCCCGTTCGGCCTCGACGCACCGGGCGGCCTCGGCGGTCAGCACGACGACGGACACGTCGTCGCCGAGCGCGTCCCACGCCGCCAGAACCGCCTCCGGGCCGTCCGCCGCCCCGACCCGCGCCCCGCCGAGGGCCCACCCCTCCACCCGTGCGGGCTCTCCGATGACGGCGATGTGCGCCATGCCGCTCACGCCTTTCCGATCAGGATGATTCCGATGATCAGCCCGTAGATGGCGATGCCCTCGGCAAGGCCGACGATCACCATCGCGCGGCCGAACAGCTCGGGCCGCTCGCTTATCGCGGCGAGCGCCGCGGCGCCGACGTAGGCCACCGCGATGCCCGCGCCGATGGCGGCCCCCGCGACGGCGATCCCGGTGCCGAGATAGGGGGCCCAGTTCGCCGCCGCGACCTGGGCCGTCGTGATCATTTCTGCGGACATGAGTCGTCCACCTCCTGCGCGATCATGGGTATGTGCCAGGGCCTGAATGGACGGCCCTGGGTCCGGAAGAGCCGTGAGAACAGCTCGTAGTACTCCAGTCGGAGCGCCTGCACGCCCGCGACGAGCGCCTCCAGAGCGAACGTCACGGCGGTGCCCGCGGCGAACACGACGGCGGCGAGGGCGGCGGCGGGCGCGCTGCCCCGATCCCAGAGCGCGGCCGTTCCGGACCAGACGATCCCGGCGAGCGCTGCGTGAGTGAGCCCGAACGCCGCGAGCCGCGCGAACGACACCACGTTCGCGCCGAGCCGCACGACCAGGTCGAACACCTCGACGACGGCTTGGACGAGGCCGGTGCCACCGCCACCCCCCGAGACGAGGAAGCCGGTGAAGGCCAGCCCAAGGCCGAGCGCCCCGAGCACGCCACCCGTGACGGCGAGCCAGGGCAGGCCGAGATAGGCGCCGCCGGCCAGCGCGCCGAGCCCGAGGAACGCGCAGGCGCCGGCGATCCCGGACGGCTCGTACAGCGCGACCGGCCAGCCGCCCTCCCGCCACCGGTTGGCGATGCCGATCGCGTACGCGCCGGACAGCAGGACCGCGCCCACACCGATCGCCGCGGCCAGCAGTTCGACCGGGCTGTCGAGCGGGTCGAGCCACAGCTCCGGGACGACGTGCGTCGGCCCGAAGAACTCCCCGTACAGTGCGCCGAAGGCCGTGCTCGTGACCCCGGCGCCGAGGACGAACGGCCACACCCGCCGCAGCCGCGACAGCCGGCGCGGATACCCGGCCAGCAGCGCCACGGCGCCGACGACCAGCATCAGCCCGTGGCCGACGTCCCCGAACATCATCCCGAACATCAGCACGTAGGCCGCCCAGGCGAGCGGCGTCGGGTCCAGGTCGGCGTAGGGGACGGTCCCGTACGTGTCGACCAGGGCTGCGAGCGAGCCGCGCCCGTCCGCCTCGCGGGCCGCCCGCGGCAGCAGCGTCGGTGCCTCGGCGCCGCGCGGATGCGGGAGCGGCACCACCGCGGCGCCGGTCTCCGCGAGCCGGGCGGCCAGTTCGGTGCGGGTCGCCTCGGGTGTCCAGCCTGCCAGCGCCGCGACGCCGTCCCTGCGGAAGGCCGCGGCGCCGTGCTCCTCCAGGGTCGCCTCGCCCGCGAGCAGGTCGAGGCGATGCCGGCTGGCCAGATCGTCCAGGTCGGGGACGCTCGGCAAGAGCGCCGGTTCGCGGCTTACGCCCCCGGCACGCTGCAACATCCGCGCCGCCTCGCCCTGCGCGGTGCGCTCGGGGGGAAGGTCGAACTCGACCGCCCCGGCGTCGGCGACCCGGGCCAGGGCGTCCCGCAGCGACTCGACCGGGGCCACCACGGCGACCCGGGCCATCCGCAGCGGCCGCAGGCTCTCAGGCCAGCGCATCGTAGGCTCCCATCGGATCGCCGCCGCGCGACGCCATCTCCAGCGCCGCCCGGACCCGCCACGCGTCGACCGCCAGCAGCGTCGCCGCGCCCAGCACCGGCCCGGCGGCGAACTCCGAGCGGCGCAGCAGCAGGTCGCCGTCGCGTTCCAGCCGTTTCCAGCAGCGTCCCTCGGCCCGCCACAGCTCCACCGGGTCGTCGATGCCGTCGAGGGGCCAGCGCGCGTTCCGGTCGAGCCGGGCCGTCATCTCGCCGAGCGCGGACGCCTCCACCGGCGACCGGCCGAGCAACCGGGCGGCCCGCTCGGACGTCGCCAGGGGCAGATCCCGTCCAGCCCCGAACCGCTCCCCGGCCACCAGGACGGCGGCCGCGCCGGCCGCCCAGACGGCGGCGGGTCCGCCGAGCGCGGACATGCGCGCCGCCCACGACAGCCGGAGGAACACCCGGATCGTCCACGGATCGGTGCCCCCCGGGTCCCCCCAGGAGGTCGTGGCCAGTCGCTCGCGCAGGCCCGCGGCGTCCGGGGCGTCCGCGAGACGCGGCCACGCGGTCCCCAGTGCGCCGAGAACGTAGGGTTCCTCCGCCGGACGGCCGTCCAGCCGCTGCAGCAGGCCGTCGACGTTGGCCAACTCGAACCATCCGGCCACCGGCCGCAGCACCGCCGTACCGCCCCGGGGCAGCCACCCCGCCAGCACCCGCAGATGCCAGAGCAGCGCCGCCGCGACTCCGTGCTGCGCCGCGGCCAGGCTCTGGCCCTCGGCGACGCCGCGGCCGTACGGCGTCGCCGCCAAGATCGTGAGGGCCTCCGACAGCGACGCCGACCCCGCCAGCGACCTCGCGCGCCCGGGCCCGAGCCGCCGCAGCGCGAGCGCCTGCGCCCGGACCCGCCCCGCGACCCAGCCCGCGCTCACGGCGCCCCCCGCCGTCCGGGGTGCGTCTCTCCGGAGGTCGCCGTACCATCGGCCGACAGGACACCGAGCGCGCGCACGGCCCGCTCGACCAGTTCCGGCATCCGCGCGGCGGCGACGGCGCCGATACGTGCGGCCTCCTCCCGCGCGGCGGCCACCCGGGCCTGCTCCGCCTCCACCGCACCCCGCCGGACGGCGGCCGCGGCCTCCGCCCGCTCCGCCGCGGCATCGGCTTTCGCCCGCCGCACCAGCGCGGCGGCCTCCTCGCGGGCCGCGTCGCGCACTGCGCGCGCGTCCCGTTCCGCCTCGTCGGCGAGGCGGTGCCGTTCCTCCTCCGTCCCGGCGAGCAGGGCGAAGACCGGTTCGAGCTCCGCGGCAAGGACGCTTCGCCGGTCCGCGGGGACAGCCACCGCGGCCGCCCCGGGGGCCCCGGCCGGGCGGAATCTCTCCAGAAGATCGCGGACTGCGGGCATGGTGCCTCCCTGTTCGTTCGTCCCCATGCTCCGGACCGGACGGGAGACCGTCCCAGGGCTGGAAGACCACGATCGGGGGACGAAGGTCCCGACCACGGTCGGCCACGCGCCGCCGCGGCGCCCCGAGACTCAAGGCACGGATCCTCGGGTCCGCCGGCTCTTCCTCCGCGATCGGTGACCTCCTTCGATCGGTTCTGCCATCGAATTCTCCTCCCTCTCCGTGTTCTCGACGCGACCCTGAGTGTTCAAACCGCGCCGACGACGGCCCTCATGTGGGCGGCTCTTTTCCGTGGTAGGGCGCGTACTCGTTACGTCGAGGTCAAGAGCGGGCGCGTGTCCGTACCCGATGGCCGGGGGGTGATACGCCCGCGGCGGCGGCGTGCCCCTTGGAAGGTCGGCGGGTGTTCTACGCCTCCACGGTCGCAGGCGGCCGGTGACTCTCGCTGAAAGGCGGGAAGGCAGGCCGAGAGGCCGTCGAAGCGGGAGCGGGCGTCCGGTGCCCGCACCCTCTCCGCCAGGCGTAACTGGACACCCGCCCAGGGAGGAGGCGACAAATGAACGATGGCCATGAGAGGGGCACTGTCCTGGTCGGATATGACGGGTCACCTGCCGGCGATCAAGCCCTTTATTGGGCGGTGGGGGAGGCTCGGCTCCGCCGCCTGCCCCTTACCGTCTGCCATGCCTGGCACTGGCCCTACCCGTTGCGCCCGCCGGACGAGGACACCCTGGAGGTCGTCCGTGCGGCGGCCGCGGTCGTGGCCGACGAAGGCGTGCGCCAGGCCTATGCCCTGGACGAAGGCCTGGACGTCCGCTGGCGGCTGGAACGCGGGTGGGCTTCCGCCGTGCTGTTGGCGGCGTCCCGGGAGGCCGCCCTGGTCGTGCTCGGAACACGCGGTCACGGCGGGTTCGAGGGCCTGACAGTGGGCTCTACCGCGGCGCAGGTCGCCGCCCATGCCGACCGGCCGGTCATCGTCGTACGGTCAGGCGAGCCACACGCCGAGGGGCACGGTGGGCGGCTCGTGGTCGGCGTTGACGGCTCGCCGGCCGGCGAGGCGGCCCTCGGCTTCGCCTTCGAGGAGGCCGAGTTGCGCGGGGCGTCGGTGACGGCCGTGTGCAGTTGGTGGGACCCGGCCGTGCTCCCCGGCCCGGACCGTGTCCCCTTCACCGATCCACCGGCGGTCAGGAGCGAGGCGATGGCGCGATTCGATCAGGCCGTCACACCGTGGCGGCGCGAGCACCCCAAGGTGCCCTTGGACACCGAGTTCGTCGTGGAAACGCCGCGTCAAGCCCTGGTCAACGCCGCCCAAGGCGCCGCGCTGCTGGTGGTGGGCGACCGCGGGATCGGCTCGGTGCCACCGCTGCTCCTGGGGCCGGTGACCCAGGCCGCGCTGCACCAGGCCCCCTGTCCTGTCGCGGTTGTGCCGGCGCAGCAGACCGAATAGCGACAAGGCCGAGCGGTCGCGGACGCCGGCGAGGCCGAAGTCGTACTCCTCTTCAGGGATGGGGGGCTACTCGAAGGGGGGACCTTTGCCCCTAGGACGGAACCAGCGGGCGTTGAAGTGTGGAAACAAGAGTCCTCGCGGCCCGAGCGTCCCGGTCCGCCACACGGATCGACATGAGGGGAAGCCCGATGTCCGCACCGATCGTCATCGGCACCGATGGTTCCGGTGAGTCGGCGCGTGCCCTCGAATGGGCAGCCGCTGAAGCCGCCCTGCGTGAACGTCCACTGCACATCGTCCACGCCATTGAGAGCCGGCCGTACGGGAGGGTGCACGTCGCGCAGCCCGAGGGCGCCGAGCCCATCACCTGCGCGGGCCGAATGGTCCTGGCAGCCGCCCGCGAACGTGTCCAGGAGCGGTGGCCCGGCCTTGAGACGACGACCGCTCTGGTGAACGGAGAGCCTCGGCAGGCTCTCCGAGCACAGTCGGAGAAGGCGTTCGAGCTGGTTCTGGGAAGTCGGGGCCGCGGCGGTTTCGCTGACCTACTGCTGGGTTCCACGAGCCTGCGCATGGCCGAATGCCTTGCCGTCCCGGTGGTGATCGTGCGCGGGAACGCCACCGATGGCGGCGAGATCCTCGTGGGCATCGACCCCGTGCGGGATGCCGGCGCGATCCTCGACTATGCCTTCGACGCAGCCGAACTCCACCATGCCCGGCTCCGCGTCATCCACGCGTGGCGGACGCTCGCGACCTACCTGGAGGCGGGTTACGCCGACGTCGAGCAGATCGAGACGGACCTGAGGAAAGCCGTCCTGGCCGCCTACCAGCCCCTGCGACGGAAGTACCCGCAAGTCGACGTCGTCGACGAAATCGACCTGGAGCATCCGGTCACCGCACTGTCCAGGCCCTCGCGCAACGCCCGCCTGCTGGTGGTCGGTGCCTACGACTGGCGCTGGACCTCGCCCCAGCTCGGTTCCATCAGCCACGGGGTCATCCACCACGCGCAATGCCCGGTAGCGGTCGTTCCTACCCGCTGATCTTCAACCCACCGGTCGCATTCTCCTCACCTACATGCCCGCGCCCCGTATGCGGCGGCCGGCGGGACCTTTGCCCGGGGGTCCGGGACCTCCGTCCTCTGGTACCGCAGGTGCGGTCCGACCAGCCTCGATAACAAGGGCAGACCGACTCGCCGGAAGGGGGCCGTGCCAGATGAAGCGATCGACAGTGGGAACGGTCATGACATCCGATGTCGTGACGGTCCCGCCTGACGCCTCACTCAAAGACGTGATCGACACTCTCGCCGATCACGAGGTCAGCGGGGTACCGGTTGTGGACGGGGAGGGGCGTGTCATCGGCGTGGTCACCGAGGCCGACCTCCTGCGCAAGGCGGCAGCCGGCCCACGCGACGGACCGCGCCGGAAGCCGCGTCTCGTGCGGGAACCGTCCAAGGCCACCACGGCCAGGGAGGCCATGAGCTCGCCTGCGGTCACCACGACCGCGGGCACCGCGGTCGCCGAAGCAGCGCGATCACTATGCCACCACGGGTTCAAGCGGCTTCCGGTCGTGGATCTCGATGGCCGGCCGGTGGGCATCGTCAGCCGGGCCGACCTGCTGCGCGTCTTCTTGAAGACGGACGCGCAGATCCACGACGAGGTGACCCACGAGATCGTCATCCAGAGCCTCTGGCTCGACCCAGCCGAGGTCGAGGTGGACGTCCGCGCCGGCGTGGTCACCCTGCGAGGCCGCGTGCCGCTGGCAAGCCTCGTCCCCATCGCCGAAAGCCTGACAGCCTCCGTCGACGGCGTCATCCAGGTGATCAACAAGCTCCACTACGACGAGGACGACAGCGCGCATCCGCACCGCCGCCGCGCGGGACGTCGGCACTAGCCGCCCAGCAGCGCATTGTCCCGACAGAACCGGAACCGGTTGCTGTCGATCGGGCGAGCACGAGCGTTTAGGGTCCATTCGTGTGCTCGTCTTGCGGACGTGGGTTGGTCCTCGCCTATGCCGGGGGCTGAATGGGTACCGCTCGCGACAGACTTTGCCTTCTCTTTCGGATCCTGTTCTGGTCCGCGGAACGCCCGGCCGGGGTGGGCCGGCCGGGCGTTCTTGGGTCAGACTCCGGCTATAGAGCGGATCCAGGCCCGGCTTGCGGGGACGCTTCCGTAGGTCTGCTCTGAACGGCCGTCGGCGGTGGAGGCGACGGCGACCTGCTTGTCGTTGTAGCGCTGCGGGCCGCCCGAGTCACCGCTCCAGGCGTTGCCGTTGATCTTGCTGCTACAGATCGCGGGACCGTAGCGGTGGTCGTAGCACGTGGTGGACGTGACGCGGACGTCGGCGCATTTGAGCTGGTCCGAGAAGGGGCCCTTGGAGCTGGTGTAGCCCCATCCGCAGATCTGGTTGGTCGAGTCGACCGGCGGGTCGGCGTCGGCGAGTGGGGAGTAGGTGGTCTCGTATGGGCTGGCCAGGTGCACCAGGGCAAGGTCGCCCTTCGGCGCCACCTGGTAGTCGCTGACTTTGATCGCGGTGGCGCGTGACCGGAAGACGTCGCCGACGCGGACCGAGATGCCGCTGCCGACGCAGTGGGCCGCGGTGAGGACCCACGTCGGCGCGACGATGGTGCCGGAACAGGTGAACGATCCGTCGCTGCGGTAGATCGAGGCGGCCCAGGGGGCGTCGGTGACGAGATAGCCGCCGATGATGGGCGCGGCCGCCTGGGGGCGGGGCTCGCCGGCCGCTGTGGCGGGGAGGGCCGTTCCGATGAGCAGGGCCAGCGCGGCGCCTGTCAGGGCAATGGTGCGGGGGGGCATGCACAGCTCCTTTGCCGGTATGCACAAGGACCCGTTAAAATAGACCAGTTGCCTTCTTCTGTCGCGCCTCAGTTTTTCAGTCTTGATTCTCTTGGCGCAGAATATCTCGTCCGGTTCACGTCGGCTGCTCTTGAATTCTTTGTTCCACTTGATGATCAGTGTTGGGCGCTATCGCGGACGTTCCGCACGTTTTCGTGGCCGGTTAGGGCACCGGCGCGCAGGGCCGGGAGCCAGGGGGCGGCGATGGCGGTGGGGCCGTAGAGGACCTCGGCGAAGACCACGCAGCCCACAGGGTCAGGGCTCCCCAGGTGGCGGTGGGCAGGCCGAGCACATCAGGGCGGCGACGTGATCACTTCTTTGCCACGCCGCAGTAGGCGTCGACCGAGGGTGGCATGCCTAAGGGGCTCGGGTCGGGGCGCCAGTGCGGCAGTGGCACCACGCCGGGGTCCAGCAGTTCGAGGCCGGCGAAGAAGTCGGCCACGCGTTCGGGGTGGCGTAGCCGGTAGGGGACGGCGCCGGTGTCGTCGTAGCCTTGCTGGGCATCGATGAACGCCTGGTCGGTGGCGGTGCCGTCGTAGAGGACGAGATAACTCCCCGACGGGAGCGCGCCGACGAGGTGCCGGACGATGGAGCGAGCCTCTTCGTCGTCGTTGACGTGCCCGAGGATGCCCATCAGCATCAGCGCGATGGGTTGCTCGAAATCCAGATAATCGGCGGCCTGGCGGACGATACCGGCGGGATCGTGCAGATCGGCGTCGATGTAGTGGGTGGCTCCCTCTGGTCTGCTGGTCAGGAGGGCTCGGGCGTGGACCAGGACCAGGGGGTCGTTGTCGACATAGACGATTTTGCAGGAGGGTGCGGCGCGCTGGGCCACCTGGTGGGTGTTGTCCTCGGTGGGGAGGCCGGTGCCGATATCGAGAAACTGGCGGACGTCCTGATCGGCCGCCAGGTGCCGGACGGCGCGACCGAGGAATTCCCGTGAGGCTCGCGCCAGTTCGATGATGCCGGGAAAGGTGCGCGTGTACTCGTCACCCGCTTCCTGGTCGACGACGAAGTTGTCCTTACCTCCGAGCCAGTAGTTCCAGATCCGGGCCGAATGCGGAACGCTGGTGTCGATTTCTGCCATCAGCTCTCGTTCGGCAGCCGCAAAGAACTCTTCGTTACTCATCGTGACCTTTCTGAGGCCGGTCGGCACTGGGTGGGAAGACTCACCACCATCAGACCAGATCAACGATGAGGGGGAAACGGTTACCGGCCCGTCGGCTAGAGCTCTCCGAGCATGCTGCGCAGTCGCTCGATACTCTGCTCGATCGGCCAGGCTTTGATGGCGAGATTGCCGAACGTATGAACGAAGTAGTCGACGTCTTTCGACATGTGCGGGTACAGGCCGTAGGCGGCGTGCTCCAGGTAGATGAGATTCGGTTTGTGGGTTTCTGTCAGCTGGATGATGGTGATCGGGCCCTCGGTGACCGCGTGTTCGGCGGATCGCTCCGGCACCAGTTGGATCGTGACGTGCTGGAGCCGGGCGAGCTTGATGAGGTGCTTCAGCTGGGAGCGCATCATGAAGGCCGTGCTCTTGGTGGTACGCAGCGCCCGCTCGTCTATCACCGCCCAGAGCTGGGGCGGGTCGGGACGACGCAGGATCTCCTGGCGCCGCATGCGCAGTTCGACCACGCGGGCCTGATGCTGGGGGCTGATGTCCGCGAGATCAAGACTGATCATCGTGTGGGCGTAGTACTCGGTCTGCAGGAGGCCGGGAATGCGGTTCGGGGCATAGGTCTTGATCACGCTTAGTTCGGGTTCCAGGGTCAGGTAGATCTCGAAGTACTCGGGGACGACAGTGCGATAGGGCTGCCACCATGCCTGCTTACCGCGCTCCCTCGTCTCGGCCAGCAACTGAATGCGCGCGGTTTCCAGCCGGCTGGTCGGCCCGCTCCTGGAGGGCTCCCGGTGGGGTGATCGGACGGCCGGAACGGTCGTCGACATGTCGGGCTTATCGTGTTGCGCTTCTTTGAATGCATGAGTGATGCCGGCTGTCGGCGTCCTGTCGGGGCGTGGCGGCCAGCCCGCTTGATGGTGCATGTGCAACTCTTCAAGCGAGATCATTTCAGTGGTGTCCCGGCCGTCCCGCTCGGCGATCTCGAAGATCGTGGCCCAGAGGGACGCCACCAGATCCCAGCGGCGAATACGTGAAGGCTTGCCGTGCATGAGCTCATGGGCGGTCGATTTCGGGATGTGAACGACCTGGACCCCGCGTATCGGAGTCGAGGACGTCGTTAGCTCGAATGACACCTTGTCGATCTTCATATAGGGAGCTGGGCCTGCGAGGAAGCGGTTGTACTCCAAGGCTGCGATCACGCTTTGGTAACCACTTCCGCGACCGTCGTCCGGCATACCCTCGACCCGTTCCTTCGTCACCATGTCCGACCGTCCACCGTCGAGCGACATGATTTCACCGGTGCCATCACAAGTCATGTCACACGACACAATTGCCACCCATCAGGTTTAGGGCACCTCAAGTCTACTTAAGGGTAGCGCTCCGGTTCACTTCCTGCAGGTCGGACATCCTCGGATGCAGTCCGGATACCCAGCGGTATATCCGAATGCGTCCGAAACCCCAGGTCTTTCATCGCCACCGGGGGTCCCTGCGGCATCGTGAAGGCTTCGATGGCCGCCACGGATACACGTGCGGCAGGGTTGCCAGAAAGGAGCTAAATGTCTTCTTTGAGCGGACGCGGAGATTTTGTTGATTCCCTTACCACCTCGCGACGTGGCGACTGGCTGGAGGGGGACTCCTCGGATGACGCCCTGATGGCGCTGTCGTTGATCACCGTGTGGGCCACCCGGACCGGGCGCTCCCTACGGGCGGTTCCCGTCCACGAGCTCACCGCCCAGGAGCTGGAGGACTTCTGGGCTGATGATCAACTTTGGCCCGGCCCCGGGGCCCGAGGTCCGCACGGATGAACCGGCAACCGGCTCTGTCGACCTTCTCGCACACCTCCGCCCGGGGAGAGCGGCAGGTCACGTGCGGGCCGCCGACCACGCCGCCGAGTTCGCCTGATCGGCGGCTCCGAGTTCGTAGCGTACGCCGCGGCGTGCTACTCCGCCCCGTCCGAGCCATCACCGCCCGCGTCGGCGCCTCTGCCGTCCGCCGCATCGGGGTCGGTCAGCGTGAGTTCCTCGATCAGGGAGCGGACCGTCGTCAGCGCCTCCCCGCTCTCCCGTGAGGTGGCACGGAAGATTTCCGCGGACCCGGGGCGGCCGCGTTCCCCGGCAGCGGCGGCCATGCGTTCGGTCATCCGCAGGCGCTCCTCCAACCGTAGCGCCGCGACCCACAGCGCCCGCTCCACCGCGTCGTCCTGGCCGCCGGGGAGGCTGGCCGCCGACCAGGCATGTCCCAGCCGGCACGCGTACCGGACGGGACGGGTGTCCAAGCGCACGTTCAGGGGGCCGCCACCCCCCTCTGCCGGAGGGCTGGACACCGGAGATCAGGTGGGCTTTCACTGGAGTCATGGAGGAGCTGCCGCTTCCTGATCCTGACCTGGTGCGAGCCGCCCGCCGGCATCTCACGTCCCGCTACGCCTCCCGTGTGGAGGCCGTCTTGTGGGAGATGCACAAGCATCCGATGCATGATCTGGACGCCGTCAGCCGGGTGCTGCGATCCCACCAGGAGCCGTCCGATATCTGGTCCGAATCCGACGATGACGGCGCATCGGACGGCGTCCTTGCGGAGGGGCGGACACCACCAGGGTCGGCGACGGCGATGGACGTCGGTGCGGCGTTCATGGTCCTGCTGGCCGCCCGGCAGGACGTCGACCAGCTGGAGGCGGCGCTGTTCGAGCAGGGGCTGGGCCTGGGCCTCGGGTACGAGCAGATCGCCGCGGTGCTGGACCTGCCGGACGCCGAGGCCGCACGCATCCGCCGCGAGGCACTGGCCGACCGTGTCCGGGCGTCCGAGACCGACCACGTGAACCCGCTGGACGAGCGAAGCGCCCAGCGCGGGGCACGTGACCAGGCAGCCCGGCAGCGAGCCGGCGAGGCGGCGCGGCGGGCCGGCGTGATCGGTCGCCGGCGGCGACTGCTGAGGCCGCAGGTGCCGGAGCTGATGCCCGATTGCGACGGGCCGGCGTGGGATGGGGAGCTGTTCTGGCAGGACCCCGAGGAGGAGTCGACGGAGTCCGCCGGCCTGTCCATGGCCTCGCTGGGCATCACCGGGGACGAGGATGCGGCCGTTCTGGCCGCGCTACGTGCGGTGCAGGCCGAGCGTTTCAACGCCGCGGCGCGCGAGGCGGTGTCGCGCGCGCATCGGGAGGCCGCCGAACGCCATGAGGCGGCGGCGCGCGCGCATCAGGGTGATGTCACCGAGCATCGCCGGCTGGCCGACCATCACCGGCGCGCGACGCGGGACGACTGCGATGACGTCCCGACCGAGTGAGCGTGCTCGCCGCCCGGCGGGCGGGGCTCACCCGGGGTCCGCCGCGGGTCCGTGGTCGAAGGTGGAAACCGGTCCGGGCAGCCCGCTGGGCACGGCCGGGATCTTCTCCTCGACGCGTTCCAGGTCGAGCCTGTCGGCCACCGCGTTGCGGAGCTTCGGCAACCGCGCGTACAGGACGTCGCCGGGGCAGGAGGTCTTGTTGTAGTCGCGGTGCCCGACGATCGCCGAGTGCGGGTTGAGGTCGTAGGCGGTGCACAGCCACGTGCAGGTCGCGACGAGGGTGTTCCACAGAGCGCTGGTGGGCCCCTCGGTCATGTAGGTGCCCTCGTTCTCGATGCCGATCGTGTGGTCGTTGTGGCCGAGGGTGTGCGCTCCGACGACGTGGGCGTCGGTGTTGATGGCCTTGAGGGTGCTGTTGTGCCCCTCCATGAGGTGACCGCCGCGGCTGATGGTGAGCTGCTGGCCGATGTCCTCCCATTTGTTGGTGTCCATGTGGAACTTCTGGATCGAGCGGGACAGGGCGGCGGCGTGCCCCCGCGAGGTGTCGGCGGAGTTCGCCGTGGCGGTGTGGTGGATGACGATGTGGTCGGGACCCCGGCTCAGCACGGTGGCCGCCCGCGCGGGCTTCCGTGCGTGCCACGCGGCGCGGGTGTACAGGCGGGGCGCGGTCTGTGCCGAGGGCATGGGCAGCGGGCCGGTCACCGGGCCGAGCAGCGCACCGCCCACGACCACGGTGGTGCCTCCCAGCAGGCGCCGGCGGGTGAGACCTAGATCCGCCGTCATCAGCGGCTCCCTCCAGTCGTCCGACACGAATCAGATGATCTTGCGGCGAGGCTACCCAGAATGGAAAGCGACTTTTGCGTATATTTCGGAACTCTCATTGATACGCGGCTCCACCGGGATTCGGCTCACCATAGTTTTTGATCTTCATGGCGGGCTTACCGCGACTCCGAGATGCGCGATATGACGCCTCGAATCCGTTCGAGCGCACGGAGAAGTTGAAAGTTAACGCAACATCTCATACTGGCTTCGGCGGGCTTGTGAGCGAGCACCCCCGCACCGGCGTCCTCCAGATCACCGTCCGGACGGATCCGGCGGACGGGCGGGATCGCCGCCCGTCCGCCGGGACGAACCAGGTGCGGTTCTAGCGCGTCATCGGCGCATGAGGTCGATGTAGAGGTTCCAGAAGGCGTCGCGGTTCACGTCGAACAGGATGCGGACCTTCTGCGTGCCCGCCGGGAAGTTGCCGGGGTCGCTGAACGACCGGCGGCGCGACTCGCCGTAGCCGATGGCGCGGCCGTAGTCGGGGCCGTAGGTGTCGTCGACGTCGATGAAGCGCTCCTCGACCTTGGTCGCGATGTCGGGGCGCAGGTAGATGCCGGCCGTCAGGGCGTCCCAGACGAACGAACTGGACTGGGGGTTGCGCTCGAACCGGGGACCGTGCAGGTCCTTGTACATCTTCTTGAGGGGTGTCTCGGGTCCCGCGACGATCCGGTCGTACTCCTTCTTGGTGTAGAACACCCTCTCGGCGATGTCGTTGGGGACGACGGTCTGCTTCTTGAAGGGCGTGCGGAGGGTCATCTTGATGGCCTCCGGGTCGAACCACCAGTTGAACTCGGCGGCCGGCGAGGTGTTGCCGGGGATGTCGATCGCCCCGCCCATGTAGATGACCTCCTTCACCAGGGGGACGATCTCGGGGTGGGTCTTGACGGCGAGCGCGACGTTGGTGGCGGGGCCCAGCACGAACAGCGTGACCTGACCGGGGTTCTTCTTGACCTGGTCGACGATGAAGTCGGCCGCGGCCTCGCGGCTGGGCCTGCTCTTGGGGTAGCCGCCGTAGGGCGCCGACCCGAGCTTGAGGTAGGACTCGGGCCGCTTGCGCGAGAACGCCCCCATGTACTCAACGTTTCCGAAGAGCTTCTCTTCGGCGGGCAGCGTCGCGGCACGCGCGGCGTTCAGCGGCTCCCCCGCGCCGACGACCACCGGGATGCGGCGTTCCCCGATGAGTTCGAGTTGGCGGAGCGCGTAGGCGGTGCCCTCCTCGGCCCAGGTGTTCCCGGCGACGATCGTCACGCCGAGGACACTGCGGGGGTCGGCGTTGCGCAGCATGAACATGGCGGCCGCGTCGTCGTTGAGCTGGCCCATGTCCGTATCGATGATCACTTTGCCCTGCGGTCCGTGGGCGGACGCCGGCGCCTGCACGGGCGCGGCCGGACGCTGGGCGGGGACGGCGGCCGGACGCTGGGAGGGGGCGGCGGCCGCGGTGGATGACATCGCGGTCAGCGCGGCGACCAGGACGGCCGACACGGTGAGCGCTGGGGTGGGGATCTTCATGGGGGGTGTTTCTCCTTTGTCTCCCGTCAGGTGATGCGTTCGGCCAACCTGCGCCGGTACGCATCGATGACGACGGCGATCATGATCACGCCCCCTGTGATCATGAGCCGTTGAAAGTCGGACACCCCCAGCAGGAGGAGTCCGTTGGTGAGCACGCCGAGCAGGCATGCCCCGAGGAACGTCCCGATCATCGAGCCGCGCCCGCCGCTGAGGCTGGCGCCGCCGATCACGACGGCGGCGATGGCGTTCAGCTCGTAGCCCTGGCCGAGGATCGGGCTGGCGATGTTGAGCCGCGCCATGTAGGTGAGCGCGGCGATGCCGACGGTGACGCCCGCGATCACGAACGCGAGCACCTTGATGACGCCGGTGCGGTGCCCCGACAGCCGCACCGCCTCCTCGTTGTCGCCGACGGCGTAGACGAGGCGTCCGAAGACCGTCCGGGTGAGGACGAACCAGCCGACGCCGGCGAGGATCAACGCCACCCAGAAGACCGCCGGGACCCACAGGACGGTGAGCGTCCCGAAGTCGTTGAACTGCTGGGGAAGGTCATAGATGGTCTTGGCGTCGGTGAACTCCTGCGCGGCGCCGCGCGCCACGTAGAGCATGCCGAGCGTGATGATGAAGGACGGCACCTTCCAGCGTTCGGAGACCGCGCCGTTCACCAGCCCGCATCCCGCGCCGATGACGACGCTCGCCAGCAGGGCCAGCAGGATCGCCGCCGGCACCGGCAGCCCGCCGTCGGTCATCACGGTTCCGGCGACCACCGCGCACAGTGCCAGCACGGAGCCGACCGACAGGTCGATCCCGCCGACCAGGATCACGAACGTCATCCCCACCGCGAGGATCGCGTTGAGCGTGATCTGGGTCATGATGTTGCGCAGGTTCTGCGTGGTGGCGAAGTCACCGGCGGTGAACGCGAAGATGAGCGTCAGCAGGACCAGGGCGATGCCGATGCCGGCCTCGCCCATGATCTGCTGGGCGAAGCGCGGGGTCCGCGCGGTGGGCTTCGGCTTCACCGCCGGGGCGGCGGCGTTCGTCATGGCCGCTCAGCCTCCTTTCCTTGGAGAAATCCGGAGTAGGCCAGGGTGAGGATGTGCTCGGCGTCGAACTCCGTCCGGGGCACGTCGGCGACCACCCGGCCGCGGGAGAAGACGAGGATCCGGTCGCAGACGCCCATCAGCTCGGGCAGGTCCGAGGAGACGACCAGCAACGCCTTCCCCTCGTCCGCCAGGTCCATGAGCAGGCGGTGGATCTCGTAGCGGGCGCCCACGTCGATGCCGCGGGTGGGCTCGTCGATGATCAGCACGTCGGTGCCGGCCTGGAGCCAGCGGGCAAGGACGACCTTCTGCTGGTTGCCGCCCGACAGGGTGCGGACCACCTGCCGGACGCCCGCGGACCTGATGCGCAGCCGCTCCGCCATCGTCTCGGCCGCCCGAGTCTCGGCCCCGGACCGCAGCAGGCCGGCCCGGGAGACCTTGCCCAGGCTGGCGAGGCTGACGTTGGCGGTGATCGGCAGGCTGAGCGCGAGCCCCTGGGCCTTGCGGTCCTCGGTGAGCAGCCCGATCCCCCGGGCGACGGCGTGCCGGGGATGGCGGATGCGCACCGGGCGGCCCCGTACCTCGATCCGGCCGCCGTCGGACCGGTCGGCCGCGAACAGCGCCCGCATGGTCTCGCTGCGCCCGGCGCCGACGAGCCCCGCCACGCCGACGATCTCGCCGGAGCGGACCCCGAAGGACACGCCTTCCGAGGCGCCGGCCGGGGTGCCCGCCGGGCCGCCGGCCGGGGTGCCGCGCACCCGCAGCCCTTCGACCCGCAGCAGTTCCTCGCCGGGCTCGGACGGCTCCCGGGTCGGGAACTCCTGGGCCAGGTCGCGGCCGACCATCAACCGGACCAGCTCCGCCGGCTCGACCTCGCGCAGCGGCCTGGTCGTCACATGCCTGCCGTTGCGCAGCACGGTCACCCGGTCGCCGATCTCGTACAGTTCCTCCAGGTGGTGGGAGATGTAGACGACCGCGACGCCGCGTCCGGTGAGCCGCCGCAGGATCTCAAAGAGCCGCCCGCTCTCCCTACTGGTCAGCGTGGCCGTCGGCTCGTCCAGGATGAGCAGCCGCGCCTCCTGGGACAGCGCCTTGGCGATCTCGACGAGCTGCACCTGCGCGATGCCCAGCCGTTCCATCCGGGTGTGCGGCGGAACGTCCAGGCCCACCTCGTCCAGCAGGGCGCGGCACCTGCGGTCCAGGACGCGCCGGTCCACCACGCCGAACCGGCGCGGAAGCCGCTGGAGGAAGAGGTTCTCCCCCACGGTCAGCCCGGGGATCGGCGTCAGCTCCTGGTGGACGACCTGGATCCCGGCGCGCAGCGCGGCGGCGGCGTTCGCCGGGGCGTGCGCTGCCCCGGCGAACGTCATCGTCCCCGAGTCGGGCCGTTCGACCCCGGTCATACACCTGACCAGCGTCGACTTCCCGGCACCGTTCTCCCCGACCAGGACGTGGACCTCCCCGGGCCGGACGTCGAGGTCGGCGCCGTCCAGCGCGGTGACGCCCGGGTAGCGCTTGACCAGCCCCGAGGCCGTCAGCAGCGCGTCCATGCGTGCTTTCCTTCCGTGCGGTGCGGTGCGAGGGGTAGGGGTGGTGTGGCGGGCGGACGGGTCAGCTCTGCCCGGCCGCGGTGATCAGCTTGATCTGGGTCTTCTGCCAGCCGGTGATGGTCTCGCCCTTGATCATCCGCATGGCGTAGTCGATGCCGACGGCGGCCTGCGCCGAGCCGAACTGGTCGACGGTGGCGACGACGCTGCCATCCTTCAGGCCCGGCTGGATCGCGGGGATGTTGTCGAACGAGGCGACCTTGATCGCGTTGGTCTTGTGGGCGTCCTGGATCGCCTTGAGCACCCCGAGCGCCATCGAGTCGTTGGCCGCCAGCACTCCCTGCACGTCCGGGTGCGCGGTGAGCATGTTGCCCATGACGGTGTGCGCCTCGTCGGTCTCCCAGTGGGCGGTCTTGGAGTCCAGCAGCTTGAGGCCGCCTTGGGAGACCGCGTCCTTGAAGCCCTGCGCGCGCTGCTCGGCGTTGGCGGCGCCCGGGTTGCCCTCCAGCATCACGACCTTGCCGCCCTTGCCGAGCTTCTTGGCCAGTTCGGCGCCCGCCAGCCGGGCGCCCTCGCGGTTGTCGGGGCCGACGAAGGGCACCTGCACGCCCGCGCCCTTCAGGGCGGCGTCGTCGAGCTTGACGTCGATGTTGACGACCTTCACGCCGGCCGACATGGCCCGCTTGAGCGGTGCGATGAGCGCGCGGGAGTCGGCCGGGGCGATCACGATCGCGGACACGCGCTGCGTCACGCACTTCTCCACGGCCGCGACCTGGCCGTCGATGTCGGTCTCGTTCTGCGTGCCGACCGCCTCCAGGGTCAGGTCGGCGCGCTTGTTCGCGTGCGCGACCGCGCCGTCGCGCATGCCCTGGAAGAAGTCGTTGGCCAGCGACTTCATCACCAGGCACACCTTGGGCTTGCCGGACTTGGGCGGCCCGCCCGCCGAGCCGCCGCCCTCCTGCCCGCAGGCCGCGGAGGTCGCGGCGAGGCCGAGGGCGGTCAGGCCGATGAGGAATGCTCGTCCTGCCATCGGGTTCTCTCCTTACCGTGGGGTGGGCGCGAACGGGACGCCTGCACGCAGGACGACGTTCGCGTAGGGGGTTGCCTCGCCGGTGCGGACGACCGCGCGGGCGTCCGCGACCATGCGTTTCAGCCGCTCGTGCGACACCCGGGTCACGGGGATCGCCGTCAGCGCGTCGTCCAGCCCGGAGAGCAGGCCCGGGTCGGCGGCCTCGTCGGCGAGCACGGCCGCCTCGACCACGAACTCCGCCAGGACCGCCCGCAGGACGGGCAGGAAGCGCGGTTCGCCGCGCCGCCACACCAGATCGACCGTCTCCACGCCGCGCGGCACCGGCAGCCCGGGGTCGGCCACCACGACGAGGTCGGTGTGTCCCGCCGCCGCCAGGATCTCCAGCAGGCGCGGGTGCCACAGTCCATCGGGACGCATGCTCATCGCCTCCCGGCAGGCTCGCCGGCGAGCAGCGCGTCCACATCGGCGCCGTGGGGAAGGGAGCCCTGGGCCCCGCGGCGGGTCACGGCCAGGGCGCCGGCGGCGCACGCCCGCCGCGCGGCCCGGCGCAGCGGCAGCCCCTCGGCGACCGCGATGGTCAGCGCGGCGCAGAACGCGTCACCGGCTCCGACCGCGTCGACCGCGGGCACGGGGAAGGCCGCGACACGGAACGTTCCACTGGCATCGGCGCCCACGGCACCGTCCGCACCGAGCGTCACCACCACCCGGTCCGGACCCAGCCGCCGCAGCGCCGCGGCGACGGCCTCGCCGTGCTGCTCGTCGTCCGGTCCGTCGCCCCCGCCGGACGCCGGGGAGCGGCGCAACGCCTGGTAGAGCGTCGCCGCCTCGCCCTCGTTGACGATCAGCAGGTCCACCAGCCGCAGCAGCCGCGCCATCGGCGCGTCCACCGCTCGCGGCGAGGGGGCCGCGTTCAGCACGACGAGCGTCCCCCGCCGCTTCGCCTCGGCGGCCGCGGCCTCGCAGGCGTCCACCGGGATCTCCAGTTGCAGCAGCAGCGCCGCCGCCCCGTCTTCGGCCGCCGCCGCCCGCGCGGTGCCCGGGCCGAGCGCCGCGTTCGCGCCCGGTGCGACGGCGATGGCGTTCTCGCCGTCCGACCGCACCATGATCATGGCCAGTCCGGTCGCCGCGCCCGCGACGACCTCCACCCCGGCCACATCGACCCCTTCGCCGGCGATCGCCTCGCGCAGCTGGGCGCCGAAGACGTCATCGCCCACCAGGCCGACCATGCGGACCTCGGCGCCGAGACGGCGCGCGGCGACGGCCTGGTTCGCGCCCTTCCCGCCGGGGGTCCGCGCCGCGTCGCCGCCGAGCACGGTCTCGCCGCACTCGGGCAGGCGGGGCACCGTGACCGTTAGATCCATGTTGGCGCTGCCCACGACCAGCAGCCGCACCGGTTCACTCATGGGTCGGCCCCCCTCGCCCCTCGTCCAGCGCCGGCTCGTCCTGCACGCGCTCGTCCTGTACGGGGTCGATCCCGTGCTCGCCGCCTGCCGGGTCGGCGCATCCGCACGAGCCGCGCGCCACCAGCTCCGTCTCCAGCACGATCCGCTCGGGCACAGCGTCCGCGGACGTCTGGGACAGGGCGTCCGCGGACCTCTCGCTCCCGGGAGCGCGCCTGGCCAGGAGCATCTCGACGACCGTCCGGCCGAGCGCCTCGAACGGCTGGCGCATCGTGCTCAGGGACGGGATCGTGTAGGCCGACGCGGCGATGCCGTCGAAGGCGAACACCGCCAGGTCGTCCGGGACGGCGATGCCGAGCTCGGCCGCCGCCCGGAGCACCCCGATCGCCTGCTCGTCGCTCGTCACGAACAGCGCGTCGACGTCGCGGTGCGCCGCCAGCAGCCGCCAGCCGGCCCGGTACGCCGCGGCACGCCCGAAGGGGGCGTGCTCGACCGGCATCGCCGCGGGGTCCAATCCGCCCTCGGCCAGGGCCCGCCGCCAGCCGTTCACCCGGTCCACCGTGGGATGGAAGCCGTCCGGACCCGCCACGCACCCGATCCGGGTCCGGCCGTGTCCGATCAGATGTCGCACCGCCGCCGCGGCACCGCCCTCGTTGTCGACCAGGACCTGGACGGCGTTGGTGCCCTCGATCTCGCGGTCCACCACCAGGCAGGGGATGCGGGCGTGTGCCAGCTCGGCGCGCCAGGCCCCCGGGCCGTGCGAGGGGATGAGGATCAGGCCGTCCACCTGCCGGTCCACCAGCGTGCGGACCTGGGCGACCTCGCGCTCCTCGTCGTCCCTGGCGTTGGCGAGCAGCAGGGTGTGGCCGTGCTCGAACGCCACGTCCTCGATCTCCCGCGCCAGCTCGGCGAAGAAGGGGTTGGCGTTGTCGGGCACGACCAGCCCGATGGTCGTCGTCCGGTTGCTCCGCAGCGATCGCGCCACCGCGTTCGGGCGGTAGCCGAGCTCAGTGATCGCCGCGAGCACCCGCTCACGGGTCGAGGGCGCGACATTGCGGGGGCCGTCGTTGAGGACGTAACTCACCACGGCTTCTGACGTGCCGGCACGACGTGCGACATCACGGCGGGTGACCATGAGCTCCCTTGTTCAACTCGTGTTGGCAACTCGTGTTGATGGATCTTGCGCCTGCTCAGGGGGCGGCTGTCAATACACGCTCGCAGATGACCTGAAACGGACACGCGGAGGCCGTGCGGTGGCGGAGAGTGCCGGGTCAGTGCCTCGTCATGAGGTGGATGCGGCCGTCCCTGTGGGCTCCGAAGCGCGGAACACCTTCTGGACCGCCGCCATCCGAAGCTCTTCGAGGACGCTGATCTGCGCCTGCGCGCGTCCCTCCAGCACCCGGAGCTCGGCGGCGTCCAGGTCCGGGAACTCGTCCACGATGGTCAGCAGGGTGCGCCAGCCCGCGGCCTTGCCCTCGACCGCGAGGCGCAGGCCCTCCAACTCCAGCAGGTCGCTCAGCGGGGAACGGCTCCGCAGGCGGCCGTTGAACTTCAGCCGCCCGGCCTTCTCCGCCGCCCACACCGCCATGCTCTTGTACCGGCGGACCGGTATCCCAAGCGACATGATGATCGACAGCAGGGCCCCGCGGTCGGCGGCGATGTCGTCCGCCAGCCGCCGCAGCCGTTCGCCCTCGCCGGTGCCGCCGTGCGCTCCCGCCGCCCGCCGGGCGAGTTCCACCCCGCCCGCCGCCCCGGCCAGATGGTCGTTGAGGTAGATCCCGAGGAACGCCCGAGTCGCCGCTGCTTCCATTCGCGTCCCGTACCCCCCGTCCCCCACCTGAAGCACCTGGACACGCGTACGATCGCCGGCGGGTGGAGCTGATCTTCGATGCCGAGACCCCGGGGGGCCTGGCGTGTACGAGGGATTCGAGAGTTTCGACATCAGGACGGCGGAGACGACCGTCCACGGTGTCCGGGGCGGGTCGGGGCCGCCGGTCCTGCTGCTGCACGGCATCCCCGAGACCCATCTGATGTGGCACAAGGTGGCGCCGCAGCTGGCCGAGCATCTAACGGTCGTCGCCACTGACCTGCGCGGATTCGGTGGCAGCGGCACCCCGCCGAGCACGCCCGACCACGCCCCGTACAGCATGCGGCGGATCGCCGGCGACCAGGTCGAGGTCATGGAGGCGCTGGGCTACGACCGGTTCGGCGTCGTCGGGCACGACCGGGGGGCGCGCTGCGCCTACCGGATGGCCCTGGACCACCCGTCCACCGTGACGCGGCTGGCGGTGCTCGACATCGTCCCGACGGGAGACGCCTGGGGCCGCGCCGACAAGGAGTTCAGCCTGGGATTCTGGGTCTGGTCGTTCCTCGCCGCGCCCGAGCCGATCCCCGAACGGCTGATCGCCCATGAGCCGGCGCTGATCGTCGACCACATGCTCGACTCGTGGTCGGACGTCCCGGACGCCTTCCCCGAGCCGGTACGTGCCGCGTACATCGAGACGTTCCGCAACCCGGCGCGTGTCCACGCCATCTGCGAGGAGTACCGTGCCGCCGCGACGCTCGACCACGAGCACGACGAGAGCGACCGCGGCCAGCGGCGGGTGAGCTGCCCGGCACTCGCTCTGTGGAGCCGGACGGGCGCCGTCGCCGCCTGGTACGACCCCCTGGAGACGTGGAAGGCCTGGTGCGACGACGTCCGGGGCGCCTCGATCCCGGCGGGTCACTTCTTTCCCGAAGAGGCGCCCGACGTCACCGCGCGCCATTTCCTCGATTTCCTTATCTGAAGCGAAGGGTTCATCCGGCATCATGGGACGGTCATCCGCCCTCGATGCCGTGGGAGCAGTCCTCATGCCAGACGACGCGCGGTCACAACTCGACACGAGCGTGCCGCATTCGGCCCGGATCTGGGACTACTGGCTGGGAGGCAAGGAGAACTTTCCCGTCGACCGCGAGGCCGGCGACGCCGTTCTGCAGATCGTCCCGGGGATCGCCACCTCCGCCAGGAACGATCGGGCCTTCTTGGGACGCGCGGTGCGGTTCCTGGCCGAGGAGGGCATCGACCAGTTCCTGGACCTCGGGACCGGGCTGCCCACCGTGGACAACACCCACGAGGTCGCCCAGCGGGTGGCCCCCGGATCGCGGATCGTCTACGTCGACAACGACCCGCTGGTGCTGCTGCACGCGCGAGCGCTGCTGCAGAGCAGCCCCGAGGGCACGTGCGACTACATCCAGGCGGACATCCGCGACACCGGCACGATCCTGGCGGAGGCCTCCCGCACGCTGGACTTCGACCGTCCGGTGGGGCTGATGCTGCTGGGGGTCCTGAACCACATCCTGGACGACGACGAGGCACGCCAGGTCGTCGAGGGAGTCCTGAGCGCGCTGGCCCCGGGCAGTTTCCTGGTCATCTCCCACACCTGCGACGCCACCACCGAGAACCTGGACGGCGAGGCCATGCGCCGGGCCGTCCGGGAGGTGATGGAACGGGGCGGCACGCCCATCTGCGCCCGTTCCCCCGAGCGGATCGAGGCGCTCTTCGCCGGAACCCGGCTGCTGGACCCCGGCGTGGTGTCCTGCTCGCGGTGGCGTCCCGAGCCCTCACCCTGGCCGCCGGAGGAGGTCCCCCACTTCTGCGGGGTCGCCGCCGCCCCGTAGCCCCGCGCGGAACTCCGATCGGCGTCCCCGAGGACTCGGCCACAGCCGGACCCCCGCGGATAGGATCTCGCCTGAATCGGACATTGGAGGCGAAGTGCCCGAGTGGATGGCCCTACAGCCCAGTGACTGGGAGACCGTGGGGCCGTACCGCCTTGAGGGCCGGCTCGGCGCCGGCGGGCAGGGCACGGTGTACGTCGGCAGCGCCGTCCCCGAGAGCCGGGTGGCGATCAAGCTGCTGCACCCGCACCTGGTCGTGGACGAGCGGGCACGGGCCCGTTTCCTCAGCGAGGTCGACATCGCCAAGCGGGTGGCCCCGTTCTGCACGGCTCAGGTGCTCGACAGCGGCATCATGAACGAGCAGCCCTACATCGTCAGCGAGTTCGTGGACGGGCCCTCGCTCCAGAGATCGGTCCAGGGCGTCGGCCCGCGCGGCGGGGCGGCGCTGGAACGGCTCGCGCTCAACACGGCCACGGCGTTGGCCGCGATCCATCAGGCGGGCGTGGTCCACCGGGACTTCAAGCCGGGCAACGTCCTGCTCGGCCCGGACGGCCCGGTGGTGATCGACTTCGGGCTGGCGCGGGCGCTGGACGCCAGTCAGTCGATCATCACGAGCCAGGCCGTGGGCAGCCCCGGCTACATGGCGCCCGAGCAGATCGCGGGCGACGAGGTCGGGCCGGCGGCCGACCTGTTCGCCTGGGGCGCGACGATGGTCTTCGCCGCCACCGGCAAGAGGGCCTTCTACGGCGAGTCGATCCCCGCGGTCATGCAGTCGATCCTGCACGCGGATCCGAACCTGGACGCGCTGGACGGCAGGCTCGGCGGCATCGTCCGCGCCTGCCTGGCCAAGGATCCTGCGCGGCGGCCCACCGCCGCCGAGGTCGGGGACAGGCTGCGGGTCCTGACGGGCCCGGCGTGGCGGATCGAAACTCCTGCGGTCGCGGGTAACGACGGGCGGGAAGGCTTAACGGAGCACGCGACCGAGCGGCCGTCAGAGCAGCCGTCAGAGCAGCCGGGACAGCCGGGGCGGCCGTCGGGGCAACCGACCGAGCACTCGATCGAGGATCAGACTGAGCATGGCGGGTGGCGGAGCCCGTTGGAGGACGACGGGTGGGAGAGCCCGACGGAGGTGGCCGGCAGGCGGCGCCGTCCCGTCCGCGCCGGTGCCGTCGCGGTCGTCCTGCTCGCGTTCCTGGGCCTCGGTTCCGCCGTCCTCTTCACCGACCGGGGCTCCGAGGTGTCATCCGATCTGGCCGGCCCGTCTCCCGGCCGCACGTCGGTGCCGACGGGACGGCCCGGGACACCGAGCGCGAAGGCCCGCTCGCCGGTCCGGAGTCCGGCGGTCCCCCCGACCGGGGCGGGGCGGGATCCACGCAAGCGCGAGGGCACGGATTCGTCGGCCTCCCCGAAGCCGACGATCCCGACCAGCAGTGAGAAGCCGCGCTCTTCGAGCCCGAGGGTCCTGGGCAAGGTGTCCTCGGATGATGTGCACCGCTACTGCCGCGCCAAGGGATATTCGGACAGCGGCGGCGGTGACGGCAATTACTGGTGCTACGGGCCAGGCGGCATGCAGGTCAGCCTGGCCAGCGTGTGCAGGTGGGCCTATCCCGGGCACCGCAACGTCATGGCGGACGGGCACACCTGCAAGACGTCCTGAACAACTGTCTGAGCTCGGATGATGAGAGTTTTGATATTGATTCTCCCGCAATATCAATATTGGACATGACGCACGGCGTTCTGCTGTGCTCCTCGCATGCACAGATCAACTCGAACCCGGATTCGCACCGTTCTCGGCACGGTCACGCTCGCCGCCTCGCTGGGGCTCGGGCTCTCCGGCTGCGGTACCGCACCGGCCCCGGTCGCGCCGCGCGGCGCCGGTTCCGCACTGGCCGCGCAGGATTCCGCCGTCCTGAGACTGAGCGAACTGGAGCGGTCGTACAAGGGACGCATCGGCGCATTCGCGCTCGACACCGGAAACGGCCGGGTCGTGTCGTACCGGGCGCACGAACGTTTCCCGTTCGCCTCCACGTTCAAGGCGATGACCGGCGCCGCGATTCTGCACAAGGCCCGCCGGTCCGACCCCGGCCTGCTCGACCGGCGCCTGCACTGGACGAAGAAGGACCTGCTCCCGAACTCGCCGATCACCGAGCAGCACGTCGAGGACGGGCTCACGGTCGCCGAACTCTGCCACGCGGCCATCACCCGGAGCGACAACACCGCCGCCAACGTGCTCCTCGGCCAGCTCGACGGCCCGGCAGGGCTGACCCGGTTCCTGCGCTCGATCAAGGACCCGGTGTCGAGGTTGGACCGGTACGAGACCGACCTCAATATCTGGAAGCCCGGCCAGAAGCGGGACACCACCACGCCCGCCGCCGTCGGCCGCGACCTTGCGGGTCTCGCCGTCGGCCGGACGCTGGCCCCGCCGGACCGGGCACGGCTCAACGGCTGGCTGCGCGCCAACCTCACCGGAGACGCCCGCATCCGCGCCGGCGTGCCCAAGGGCTGGATCGTCGGCGACAAGACCGGCACCGGGTCGACCTACGGCACCGCGAACGACATCGCGGTCGTGACACCGCCGCACCACGCCCCACTGATCATCGCCGTCTACACCAACCGCAAGGACCCGAAGGGCCAAGCGGACGAATCCGTGATCGCGCGGACCACGTCCATTCTGGTGGACGCACTCGGACTGACCCGCTGACGCTCTTCCCGCGGTCAGAGCTTGCAGGACAAAGAGGTCATGTCCGCCTCTTTGGGCTTGAACATGCTCTCGAAGTCCCCTGTGTTCGGATCGGCGCCCGTGTACGCCTTGGCTGCCAGAGGCAGCTGGGCCAGAAACACATTGCGCCACTTGTCTCTCAGGAAGACCCGGATCTTCTCGTTGAGCTTGAGGCAGTCGTCGTGGTGCCCGGCCAGAAATCCCACACCATAGTATTGGAGTTGACCGAACGTGCCGGGCAGCACCACGCGATAGCGATTGGGATTGGCCTGCATGAACCCATAGAGGATGAGGGTGTCGTTGAACACCGCGTCCGTGTTCCTCTTGTCCATCTCTGCTACGCATTCCGTGGTCTTCGGCCGCTGCGTGGCCATTCTCGCACCGGGGATCTTGACTTCTGATCCGGTGGTGCTCCCCACCGTGCAGACGCTCTTCTTCCGCACGGACTTGAGATCGACGATACGGTGATCGTCCGCGCGCACCAGCAACGCCTGATCGCTCACCACGTACGGCCCGGCGAAGTCGATCCCCGCTTCGTTTCGCTCCTTGGTGATCGAGAAGCTCGATATGACCAGGTTCGCGGACTTGCCTTTGAGGAAACCCGTCCGGTCCCGGGAGGTGAGGATCGTGGGGGCGTAGGGCAGGCCCAGGCTCTCGGCCAGAAACTTCGTGAGATCGATGTCGAAGCCGGCCAGGTTGGTCGTGCCCGAGGCGAACCCGGGGCCGTCGTTGGCCACCCCCACCGTCAGCCGGTCGCGCAGGATCGTGTCCGGCTGCTCGGCGGCCGACGAGCAGCCCGCCAGCAGGAGGACGAGTAAGCCAGAAAGGGTCCGCCGCATCTGCGCGTCACTCCTAGTTTGTGAGCACCGCTCGAGAGACATGGAGGTCGATCAAGCAGTTCTTGTCGCGTTCGTTGGTCACCGTGATCTCCAGGCGCACTCTCGCGAGCCCGGGCGCGAGCGGAATCTCGGCAGGCCGGCCGGGCATCACCTTGATCGGCGCACCGCGGTTGCCCTCGGCCTCCGTCCGCACCGTCAGCGCGGTCGTGGGGACGCAGATCCCGATCGCCGCGTTGTGATCGGTGATCTCGAACGTCAGCACGAGATGGCGGCGCTTCGCCGCAAGGGTGTCGAGTTCCAGGGTTGCTCCGCCGCCCGCCCGTATCCCCTCACCGCGGTCGAGTTTGACGGCGGCCATCACATTGATGCTCCGGTTCGCTCGATAAAAGGACCATCCGCCCCACCACACCGAGACGACGGCATCGGTGACCAGCACTCCGATGACCACGCCGATCTTGAGTTGGTCCGAGAAACCCGAGAATCCACGAGGCTCGTAGAGCGCGGCCCACAAAGCGGCCGCCGCGCTCACGACACCTGCCACGACGCCCGCGGAGGCCACGAATTGTGACGCTCCACTCGTCGTCACCGCCGCCAGCACGAATAAGGCGATCGTCCAACCTATGGCGATCACCATGCCAGGCATCAGCCAGCGAGGGCGGGTCTGCCCAACGACCATGGCGACCAGTCTGATCCAGCACACGGCCGACGTACAGGAGTTCGGCAGATCTTCCACTTTTGACGGGAAATGGCGTCGGATCGCCTGTAGGGAGAATAGTCCCGATTGGACAGACGAAAAACGCGCCACCAGAACACGCCGGACGATCAATAGCGGTGGCGGGTCACGCCAGGCGGTGTCCGGGTCGCCGGCGGACGACGGGATTCGCGGGCCCCTCACCTGGGCAGGTACGACGGAGCACGGCACCCGCCCGTCGCGGGGCCCGCGTGATCGAGGGGGTCACGCGGGCCTGACGGGCTCCCTCGTGGTGGACGCCCCTGAGGTCTCCGGGCCGGCGGCCTTGGTGTCCGCGTAGGCGACGGAGCCGATGCACGCGGCTAGGGCCAGGCAGAGGGGCGAGTACAGCCGCAGGTTCCAGGTCACGAACTCGTCGGTGGCGCCGGCATTGAACAGCGGGCCGCAAACGCCGCGGGCCAGCAGGACGGCGGTCAGGCCCCAGGTGGTCAGGCGGTGCGGCCAGACGGGCCCGATCCGGGGCACGAGCCGGGCGGACGCCAGGACGGGCAGCGCCGACGCCGCGAGCACCACACCGAGCGCGAACGTCAGGGTGCGCGGCGGCATGTCACCGGTCTGGCCGAGGACGTAGGTGGCGACCTCGTCCCGCGACCCGAACGGCCAGGGTGAGAACGCCCAGACCATGTGCTGGGCCCCGACCACCGCCAGTCCGGCGGCCGCGAGCCCGCCGGTCATCTTGCGCCACATGTGAACCTCCTCGTCACTGTCGGTTCCGACGCTACGCAGCGGCAAACCTCGGGACGATCCTGGAGGCATCACCTTCTCCAGCGGGAATCTGCCCCCGGATGGTGGTGCCACCACGATGCCGGAACCACGCGTACGGGGTCATATCATCGCCGGCATGGCACTGCGGGTCGTCTTCGCCGACGACGACTACCTGGTCCGGGAGGGGGTCGCGGCCCTGCTCGGGCGCTCCGGCGTGCGGGTCGAGGGGACTGCGGCGGACCTGCCGGGGCTGCTGGCCGCCGTGAACGAGCACCGTCCGGACGCCGTCCTCACCGACATCCGGATGCCACCGACGGGCACCGACGAGGGCATCCGCGCGGCGAAGGCCATCCGCCGCGACCATCCGGGCGTCGGCGTGGTGGTGCTGTCGCAGCACGCGGAGGCCGACTACGCCTACGACCTGCTGGGCGAGAGCGCGGAGGGCCTCGGCTACCTGCTCAAGGAGCGGGTGGGGCATGTGGACGAGCTCGTCCGCGCGCTGGAGGACACGGCGCGCGGCGGGTCTGCGCTCGACCCGAAGGTGGTGGGCGCGCTGATGGCGGAGCGGCGCCGGTCGGCCGGCTCGCCGCTCGGCCTGTTGTCGGCGCGGGAGCGGCAGGTCCTCGCGCTGATGGCGGAGGGCAAGAACAACGCGCGGATCGCCGCGGAGCTGACGGTGTCGTTGCGCGCCGTCGAGAAGCACATCAACGCGATCTTCTCCAAGCTCGGCATCGCCGCGGAGCCGGTGGTGCACCGGCGGGTCAAGGCCGTCCTGCTGTTCCTGGACGACGAGGGGCTGCTCGCACCCGGCTGAGGCCGGGACGGCGGGCGGGCGGCGGCGGGGGCTCGTATGCGGATCGGAACCCGGCTGGCCCGGCAGGCGGGGCATGCGCTGTGGCTGGGCACGGTGGTGCTCGCCTCGGCGAACCTCCTCCTCGCCGTCCTGAACGGGACGGACGCGGCGGGTCTCGGCCTCGCGTACCCGGTCGGGATCTCGGTCATGGCGGTGGCGTTCTCGGCGGTCGGCTCGGTGGTGTCGCTGCGTCTCCCGGCGAACCCGATCGGGTGGCTGCTCAGCGGTATCGGCGCCGCGATAGCGGTGACCGGCCTCTGCCAGTCCTACGCGATCTACACGCTGGTCACCCGGCCGGGCGCGCTGCCCGGCGGGGAGCTCGCGAGCTGGGCCGGGTCGTGGACGTGGGTCTTCGCGGTGTTCCCGTCCGGTACGTTCCTGCCGTTGCTGTTCCCGGACGGCCGGCTGCGGTCGCGGCTCTGGCGGGCCGTCGCCTGGCTGTCGGCCGCGGACCTGGTCGCCGCCGCGGTGTGCTTCGCGATCCTGTCGGCCGGGTCCGACCCCCGGATGTTCCACCCGAGCGTGCACGGAACCGCCGACGTGCTGCTGATCGTCCTGCCCGCGGGGATGTTCGGGCTGCTCACCGTGCTGTCGGCGGCGGCGAGCCGGGGCCGCTACCGGCGCGCCCGCGGCGACGAGCGGCAGCAGCTCAAGTGGTTCGGGGCCAGCATCGCGCTGGGCGCCGTCTCGGTGACGCTCCAGTTCCTCCAGCCCCTGGCGCATCCGGACCCGTGGTTCAGCTCCCTGCTCGTGCTGGGCGTGTGCACACCCGTCGCGATCGGCTTCGGGATATCCAAGTACCGGCTGTACGACATCGACGCCGTCCTGCGCAGGACCATCGTGTACGCCACGCTGGCAGCGTTCATCACGGTGGTGTACGTCGCGGTGGTCGTGGGCGTCGGTTCGCTGTTCGGAACCCGCGCGGACGGTTGGCCACAGGCCGGTGGCGGCCCGCTGCTGCCCCTGGTGGCGACGGCCATAGCGGCACTGGGATTCGGCGGTGTGCGCACACGCGCGAAGCAGTTCGCCGACCGTCTCGTGCACGGGGTCAGGGCTACGCCTTACGAGACCTTGTCGCACCTGTCCGAACGGCTCGCGTCGTCTGCATCGATCGAGGAGTTCTTGCCCTCGCTCGCGCGCGCTCTGGCCGAAGCCACAGGCGCGTCCCGGACGGAGGTCTGGATCAAGGTGGGCGACCGCCTGCACCTGGCCGCAGCGCACCCGTCCGGTTCCTCCGGCGACGCTCCACTCGTCCTGGACGGGGCGGCTCTCCCCCACTTCACCTGGGCGGACGTGACAGCGGAGGTGCGCGACCAGGGCGAACTCCTCGGGGCGATCACGGTGGCCAAGCCGCCGGGTGACCCGGTGACCGAGCGGGACACCGCGCTGACCGCCGACCTCGCCGCGCACGCCGCCATCGCCTTCCGCGACGTGGCCCGCGCCGCCGAACTACGGGAGTCGCGCAAGCGGCTGGTGGCCGCGCAGGACACCGAGCGGCGGCGGCTGGAACGCGACCTGCACGACGGAGCGCAGCAGCATCTGCTGGCCATCACGGCGAAGGTCGGGCTGGCCCGGGGCCTCCTCGCCGACGCCTCGTCCCCGCGCGTCCGGGAGGCGCGGGCGCTACTGGACGAACTGGGACGTGACACCGAAACGGCCCTGGAGACGCTCCGCGACCTGGCCCGCGGGATCTTCCCCGCGATCCTCGCCGACAAGGGCCTCGTCCGGGCCCTGCGCGCGCAAGGGCGCCGCCTCCCGCTCCCGCCGGAGTTCACGGTCGCACCGGGGTCGGCCGCGCGGCGGTTCGCCCCCGAGGTCGAGACGGCGGTGTACTTCTGCTGCTTGGAGGGCCTGCAGAACGCGGCGAAGCACGCCGCCGGAAGCGCGCCCCGGGTCCGGCTGACCTTCGACGATGACGGCCTGGAGTTCACGGTGGCCGACGACGGCCCCGGCTTCGACCCCGGGATCGCCGCATCCGCCGCCGGTTCCGGGCTCCGTAACATGCGGGACCGGATCGAGGCCGTCGGAGGCCGCCTGGACATCCGCTCGGCACCGGACGGCGGCACCACCGTGACCGGCCACGTGCCCGTCCCTCACGCCTGACCCGGTGACGGGAAGCTGCGGGAGGCCGTCGTGGAATGACAGGCAGGGCTATCTGACCTGGGCAGCCCTCCCCGGCCTCCCCGGAGTCGCCTGCCATTCCACGACGGTGCTCGCCCCGTCCCGCGTCCCTCACCGGAGACCCATGGTCAGCGGGCGGACGCGGCGTGCTCCTCGGTGTCCTTGCCCTCCTTGCCCTCCTTGCCCTCCTTGCGAGCGCGCTTCTCGTCGTCCAGCGCCTCCTCGTGCGTCTTGACGACCTCGCTGTCGCGGATCTCGCCACGCCAGCCCTCCACCTCGTCGGCCCGGGTGAGCGAGTTCGTCATGACGAAGCGGCCGAAGTGCTTCAGCTCCAGCCGGACGCGGCGGCCCTGGGCGCGCCACAGGTTGCCCGTCCGCTCGAAGAGACCCTGCGGGTGGTATTCGAGGACGAGCAGGACGCGGGTCAGGTTCGGGGAGAGCTTGTGGAAGCTCACCGTCCCGTCCACATGGCCCTTGGAGCCCTTGGAGCGCCAGACGATGTGCTCGTCCGGGACCTGCTCGACGATTGTGGACTCCCACGTCCGGCTGGACCAGAAGATCTTCGCCTTCCAGTTCAGCTTGCCCTCCTCGGCCTGGTCGACGCTCACGACCTTCTTCATGAAGGACGGGTAGTCCTGGAACTGCGTCCACTGGTCGTAGACGAGACGGCGCGGCGCCCCGATGTCGGTGTGCTCGACGATGTTGGTGACCTTGACCTTCTTGCCGCCACCGCCCTTGCCGCCGCCCTTGAGCGCCTTGCCGACCGTCTCGGTCAGGCGGCCGAACAGGCCCTTCCCCGACGACTGGTCCTGCTCGTCCTTCTCGTCCTTCTTCTGACCGTTCTTCTGGCTCTTGGCCTCGGACGCCTTCGACGTTTTGGACGTCTTGGCCGAGGTCCCCTTGGTGTCCTCGTTCTCGTCCGGCCCCGAAGCGCCGTTGCCGCGGCGGCTGAGCGCCCGGCCCGCGGCGACGGCCGCACCGGCACCGAGCAGGATGCCGCCCGCAGTCCCGGCCGTCCGCCCGGCCGGCAGGTTCTTGGTGAGCCGGCCGAGGTCCGGTGTGCGGCTCTTGCGGCCGCCGATGGGCAGCCGTTTGGTGATCTTGCCGACGGGCAGCACGCCCGTCCGATTACCGCGCTTCATGATGTGTTACCTCCGCTGGTTGTTACGGGTTCTCCGGATGGCCGCCCTCTGGGGACATGCCTGGGGACGTTTTCAGGGGGATGTGACGACCTCGCCGTCACGGATCTCGCCACGCCAGCCCTCGATCTCCGCGGGCCGCGTCAGCGAACGCGTCATCACGTGACGGCGGAAGTGCTTGAGCTCCAGCCGGACGCGGCGTCCCTGCGCCCGCCACAGGTTGCCGGTCTTCTCGAACAGGCCGCGGGGGCGGTATTCGAGGACGAGCAGGACGCGCGTCAGGTTCGGGGCGAGTTCGTGGAAGCTGACCGTGCCGTCCACCCGGCCCTTGCTGGCCTTGGACCGCCACACGATGTGCCGGTCGGGCAGCTGCTCGATGATGCTCGACTGCCACGTCCGGCTGGACCAGAAGATCTTCGCCTTCCAGTTCAGCTTCTCGTCGGACGCCTGGTCGACGCTCACGACCTTCTTCATGAAGGACGGGTAGTCCTGGAAGCGCGTCCACTGGTCGTAGACGAGACGCCGCGGGGCACCCACGTCGATCTGCTCCACGATGGTGGTGAGCTTGCCCGGCCGTCCGCGCCCGAAGAGGCGGGAGAGGGTCTCCTTCAATGCCGCCCATCCCGCGCTGAGCAGTGCGCGGCCCGGGGATTTGCCGTCGTTCAGGGCGCGTGCTCCTGCCAGGGCCGCTTTGGCGAGGGGACCGGCGTGCTCCGCCTCGGCGGCCAGCCGATGGACCGTCCGCCCCAGCTTCCGCTCGTACCGGGCGATGATCCTGCCGGTCAGCCGGCGGCCGGCGCGCCGGGTCGCGCGCGCCGCCGCGTAGCCGCCCGCCCCGACCGCGGCGCCCGCCACGGTGCCCGCCGCAGCGCCCACCGCGGTGCCCGCCGCCGTGCGCCTGCCAGCGGTGCGCCTCGCCATGGCGCGCTTCGCCGAGCGCGCCGCCGCGCCCGTCCGCAAGTTCATGCCCTTGTCACCTCGTCGCCCGCCGTTCACGGGTGCTCTGTTCGTCCGCCGTCTTCTGTCCTATGCGCCCCGGTGGGGGCACGGCAGCCGGGTTACCCGTACAAAGAGGGGCAAAACAGCCGCCAGGCCAGGGGCGGGACGATGACCGCATCGGGTCACGACGGCGGACCCGCCCGCGCTGTCGCGACACCGCGCTTCAGGCCGGTGCACAAATACGCTCAGAGTGAACACATGGACACTCCTGGCATCCCGACCAGACCACCCCAGCGTGCACACCGGACCAGAACGCCGCAGTTCCGGCGCCCGGTAACAGTTAAGACTCTTGCGTAATAGACCTCTTGAACTGGTACGGACCAGCTTTTATCTTCAGGGCCAACGCGCGTTTGTGCTCAGAGAGCATTCATACCGCGCACAAATCGTCATGCGCGGAAGGGGGAACGCCGAGCGGAACCCGAGACCGCTCGGAAACGGACCCAGAGCACACGACACCGCCAAAGGGCCGGGAGGGGACAGATCCCGGCCGCCTCCGGGGGGTTGGCGGAGCCAGTGGACCGAAGTCGGCATGGACGCGCCCATGCGTCCGAAAAAGTAAGCCGGAGAAGGCGGGGACAGATGAAACGGCACCTCACGGTGGCCATCGCCACGGGCCTGACGGTGGCCCTCGGTGTCAGCGGATGCGGGAAGGGCAGCTCGTCGGACGACGGCGGCTCCGACGGCAAGACCATCAAGTTCGTCGCGGCGATCTACGACGACAACACCAAGCCCTATTGGGACGCGCTCATCAAGGACTTCGAGGCCAAGAACTCCGGCTACAAGGTGCAGCTGGAGATGGTCGACTGGACCCAGATGGACGCCAAGGTGAAGACCTACATCCAGACGAAACAGGCGCCCGACATTCTCAACTACAACGCCTTCTCCGACTTCGCGCGGGACGGCCTCATCTACAAGGCCTCCGATGTCGTGTCGCCGACCACGCTGAGCGACTTCACGCCGACATTCGTCGAACAGGCCAAGTACAACGGCGAACAGTACGGCCTTCCGTTCATCTCCAGCGCGCGGCTCCTCTTCTACAACAAGGACCTCTTCGCGAAGGCGAAAATCGCTGACGCGCCGAAGACCTGGGACGAGGTCAAAGCGGACGCCGAGAAGATCAAGAAGGCCGGCGCCACCGGCTACGGGCTGCCGCTCGGCCCCGAGGAATCGCAGGCGGAGTTCTACTCCTGGGCGATGAACAACGGCGGCGGCTGGGTCGACGCGTCCGGCAAGTGGGCCATCAACCAGCCCGCCAACGTCGACACCCTGACCTTCCTCAAGGGCCTCACCAAGTCCGGCCTGACCCAGCCGAACCCGGAGACCACCGACCGCAAGACGGTGTTCAACCAGTTCGCGCAGGGCAAGGTCGGCATGGCGATCGGCGGCCCGTTCACCAAGGCCGGCTTCATCGACCCCGTCAACAAGAGCCTGAACTTCGGTGTCGCGCCGCTGCCGAGCAAGAGCGGCTCGGAGCACAACACGCTCGGCGTCATGGACGTCCTCGCCGCGTTCAAGAAGAGCGACGGCAAGAACAAGGACGCCATCAAGAAGTTCCTCGACTTCTTCTACCAGAAGGAGAACACCTCCCGGTTCCTCAGCAAGGAGGGCTTCCTCCCGGTGACGAAGTCGGCGGGTGACGCGCTCAGCTCCGACCCGTACATGAAGCAGTTCGTGGACGCGCTGCCCACCTCGAAGTTCGCCCCGACCAGCAACCCGGCGTGGTCGGCGGTCGCGGGCGCGGTCAAGCAGGACCTCGGTACCTCGGTGGCGAACAAGGACCCGAAGAAGGTCCTGGACGGCATCCAGAAGACGGCCGAGAAGAGCGGCTGAGTGCAGGACGTGAAACTCCGGGAGCGGGACCCCGTCGCCTCGGCGCGGGTGTCCCGCCCCTCCGCACTCCGGCGGACCGGGCGGGCCCTGACCCCGCTGCTGTGGCTCGGCCCGTCCCTCGCCCTCATCATCGTCGTCGTCCTGTGGCCCGTCTTCGAGATGGTCCGCACGTCGCTGCTGAAGATCAGCTCGTCGGGCGTCACGCTCGGCGGCAACGGCACCACCAACTACTCCGACCTGTTCGACGAGGACGACCTGATCCCCGTCGTGCTGCGGACGCTCGGCTGGGTCGCCGGCGTCGTGGTCATCACGATGGTGCTGTCGCTGGCGATCGGGCAGCTGCTGAACGCCCGCTTCCCGGGGCGGCGCATCGTCCGCTGGACGGTGATCGTCCCGTGGGCCGCGTCCGTGCTGATGACGTCGCTGATCTGGAAGTGGATGCTGGACAACTACTCCGGCCTGGTCAACCGGGTGCTGCTCGACCTGCACCTGATCGACAAGCCGGTGAACTGGCTGGCCCACCCCTGGCAGGCGATGCTGTGGATGATGTGGGTCGCGGTGTTCGTGTCGCTGCCGTTCGCGTCCTTCGTGATCCTCGCCGGGCTCCAGACGATCCCGGACGACGTCTACGAGGCGGCCCGCGTCGACGGCGCGGGACCGCTGCGCATGTACTTCGGCATCACGCTGCCGCTGCTGCGGCCCGCGATCCTGATCGCCTCCATCATCAACGTGATCAACGTCTTCAACAGCTTCCCGATCATCTGGGCGATGACCGGGGGCGGCCCCGGGCACGCCACCGACACCACCACCACCTTCATGTACAAGCTCGCCTTCTACGACCAGAACGTCGGCGAGTCCGCCGCGATGGCCGTGGTCAACTTCGTCCTCATCCTCGTCATGGTGCTGCTGTACCTGAAGGCTTCGCGCTGGCGGGAGGAGGTCCGATGAGCGCCACGGGCACGCCCCCCACTCCGTCCGGCAGGACCCGCCGTCCGATCAGGCTCCGCACGGTCCTGCTGACCGCGACGGGCTGGCTCGTCGCGATCGGCTTCCTCATGCCGTACGTCCAGATGGCGCTGACCGCCCTCAAGCCCGAGAAGGAACTGACCAGGTCCCCGGGCTCCTACCTGCCCGACCACTGGACCTGGTCGAACTTCGTGGACGTGTGGTCGGCGGCGCCCGTCTGGACGTACCTGCGGGTCTCCCTCGTCGTCGCGGCGGCGGCCACCCTCCTCACGCTGGCATGCGCCATGCCCGCCGCCTACTACACCGCCCGCAACCGTTTCCGCGGGCGCGGCGCGTTCCTCCTGCTCGTCCTCATCACCCAGATGTTCGCGCCGACCGCCCTGGTCATCGGCATCTACCGGGAGATGGTCGCGCTCAACCTGACCGACACCCTCATCTCCCTCATCCTGGTGAACGCCGCGTTCAACCTGCCGTTCTGCATCTGGATCCTGCACGGCTACTTCTCCAGCATCCCCAAGGAACTGGAGGAGGCCGCGTTTCTGGACGGTGCCGGACGGCTCGGCGCGCTCACCCGCGTCACCTTGCCGATCTCCATGCCGGGCGTGGTCACCGCGATCGTCTACACGTTCATCGCGGCGTGGAACGAGTACATCGTGGCCCTCACGGTCACCGCGTCCCCGGACCGTCGTCCCCTGACCGTCGCCATCCCGTCCTTCGTCACCCAGTACCAGGCGCACTGGCAGTACCTGTTCGCCACGTCCCTGATCGCGATCGTGCCCGTCGTGATCCTGTTCGTCTTCATCGAGCGCTACCTGATCGGCGGCCTGACCGCGGGCTCGGTCAAGTGACCCTGATCGGCCTGGACGTGGGCGGCACGTCGATGAAGGCGGAACTCACCGTGGACCACCAGATCCTGGCGACCGAGTCATGCCCGACCGACCGCGGGGATCCGGTCGGCGGCATCCTCGACTTCGCCGCCCGCCTCGCCGCGCGCGCGGAGGAGCTGACCGGCTCCCCCGCCGCCGCGGCGGGCATCGTCCTGCCCGGCATCGTGGACGAGGCCGCCGGCACCGCCGTGCACTCCGCCAACCTCGGCTGGCGGGACGTCCCGATACGGCGCCTGGCCGCCGAACGCCTCGGTATCCCCGTGGCGATCGGCCACGATGTCCGCACCGGCGGCCTCGCCGAAGCCGAGTTGGGCGCCGGCCGTGCCGCGGGTGACTTCCTCTTCGTCGCCATCGGTACCGGTATCGCCGCGGCGCTCGTCCTGAACGGCGCCCCCTATCCCGGGACCTCCGGCTGGAGCGGCGAGATCGGCCACATCGTCGTTCGCCCGAAGGGCGAGCCCTGTGCCTGCGGGAACCGGGGATGCCTGGAGACCTACGCGTCCGCCGCGGCGATCACCCGGCGGCACGGCGCGGACCTTCCCGCCGAGGACGTCATCGCCCTGGCCGCCACCGGTGCCCCCCGCGCCGCCGCGGTCTGGAACGAGGCACTGGACTGCCTGGCCGACAGCCTCGCCTCCGCGACCCTCTTCCTCGATCCCGAAAGGATCGTCATCGGCGGCGGCCTCGCCCAGGCGGGATCCGCCCTCCTGGACCCACTGTCCTCCCGCCTGCCCGGACGCCTCACTTTCCGCTCCGCGCCCGGCCTCGTCACGTCCGAACTTCACGACCAGGCCGCCGTCAAGGGCGCCACGATCCTCGCTTCCCGCCTTCTCAACTGAGCATTCGGCTCCCTGGGAGCGCGTCAGAGGGGGCCGAGCCGACAGGCGGTGAACTCCGGGGCCAGGGGATCGGACCGCGCGGAAGCCCGATCCCCCAGTCGTCGCCGTGACCCCAGACGGCGGCGTTTACCTGGCGGCTACCCGGCGTCGCTCCCCTGAGGCGCCGCCTGGCCGGCGTCACTTCCCTGAGGCGGTGCCGCCTCGCCGGCGTTGCCCGAGGTCTCGACGGGGGCGCAGTGCCGTCCCTGCACCGATTCGGGGAGGTTGGCGATGCCGGAGAACGGCCGGACGACCTCGCAGAGGACGGTGGCGCCCTTCCGGTCCTCGATGCTGAACACCCCGAAGATGGGCCCCTGCTCGGGGAGGTCGCCTGCGGTCACCTCACAGTTCCCGGTACCCGCGTAGCCGCCTGAGCGATGGTCCTCAGACGGTTCCACCTGGTCACAGGTGTAGCCAGGTGGCCTCTCCCTGGTCGCCGCCGCGGCGGTGCCGGGAAGCAGTGCCGCCAGCGCCACCGCCGCGGCACCCACTGCCGTGGGACCCGCGATCCCTCGTACTTTGGTCCGCTTGCTCATCGGTGTTCCCCTTTCCGAGCCGCTGGGGAAGACCCGCAGTGGCTCTTCGTTAAGTTTCAACTACCGAGAGTGAGTTTAGGAGTGACGCACTGTAACCTCACCAGTCCCCCTGATGTCTCCACCACGACAGCCGGGCCGCACCATCTCGAACATCACGGCCCCCACTCGCCCACCGGTCCCCCGGTGTTATGCAGGCACGAAGCGCGATCCGGGACACCTCCGGCACCCGGGGAGGGACCTCGCTAGGGGGTGATGACGAGCTTGCCGCGGGTGTGGCCACTGCGGCTGGCGTCGAATGCGGCACCGACCTCGTCCAGGGAGAACGTCCCGGCCACATCGACCGTGAGCGCGCCCTGTTCCACCAGGTCGGACAGCAGGGCGAGTTTCGCGCCGTCCGGCCGGACCCAGATCCAGTGCCCGCCGTGCTCCTCCACCTCGCGGTCGGCCACCGAGGTGTGGCGCCCGCCCGGCCGCAGCACCGCCAGCGTCGTCGCCAACTGCCCGCCGACGAAATCGGCGACGGCGGACACACCGTCCGGTGCCAGGTCCCGGACCCGGTCCGCCAGACCGTCCCCGTAGGCGACCGGTTCGGCCCCGAGTTCGCGCAGGTAGTCGTGATTCGGCTCGGAGGCCGTCCCGATGACCCGCGCACCCCGGCTGCGGGCGATCTGCACCGCGAATCCCCCCACGCCAGCGGACGCCGCGTGCACAAGGAGGACGTCGTCATGGCCGATGTCCAGCCTGTCCAGGGACCGCTGCGCCGTCATCCCCGCCAGCGGAAGCCCACCGGCCTGCTCCCAGTCGAGCGCGACGGGCTTGAGCGCGACATGGGCCGCCGGAACGGCCACATACTGCGCGAACGTCCCATCCCTGAGGATTTCCTTGCGCGCGTAGGCCATCACCTCGTCCCCCGGCGCGAACTCCGGCACATCAGGCCCTCGCCCACGGACGACCCCCGCGACGTCCCAGCCGGGAATGACCGGGAACACCGCGTCCATCAGAGGGTCCAGCCCACCGGCCATGGCCTTCCAGTCCACCGGGTTGACCCCGGCGGCGCGCACCTCGACCAGCACGCTTCCCGGCCCGACCTTGGGTTCGGGCACCTCGCCGACCGTCAGCCGCGGATCGGCGTACGAGTCATAGGTGACGGCGCGCATGAGCCGATTCCCTCCCGAAGTCGCGAGCGCGGAATACTCACAACCTGCCACCCCGCCGCCCCACTAAACCCTGCTCGCACCACCGCGTACGCCGAAGCAGCACCCGCGATCGGCGGACGCCAGCGGGACAGGTCTGGGAACCGGCGAACGATCTATGGGCCGTGCAGTCTGCACAAGGGCACATGACCTAGGACAGCAGCCCGAGATAGTTTGTAGGTCGGCGGCCTCGTCGCTGGTAGTGGCTTTGCCGGGCGTGGCGGCGACACCAGGCCGCTAGTTCGAGGACACGACGACGATCACGACGTTACCGATTTTCTGGCCGGTCTCGACATACCGGTAAGCCTCGACGATTTCGTCGAATGAATAGCGTCGGTCGATGACCGGCCTGTACTCTCCGGTCTCGACCAGCTCCTTGAAATACAGCGCCATCGACCGGTTCTGCCGGGGCAGCGGAAACTTGACCTTCCGGCGGCGAAACAGCGGAGTGACGAGCGCCAGCAGCGGGTTCTGCCCCATCGGACCCAAATCCGACGAGACATAAGTCCCGCCCGGTTTCAGCAGTCGCCGACACTGCCCGAACGTGCTCTTGCCGACCAGATCGAGCACAACGTCGTATTCCTGCTCGTCCTTGGTGAAGTCCTCAGCCGTGTAGTCGATGACCCTGCCGGCACCCAGGCCCTTGACCAGGTCCACGTGCTCCGAGCCGCAGGTCGCGGTCACGTCGGCACCGAGACTCTTCAGCAATTGCACCGCCGCCGAGCCGATGGCCCCGGTCGCGCCGTTGACGAGAACGGCCTGCCCACTGTGGATCTTTGCCCCTCGGATCGCTGAAAGAGCATAGTGCGAACCCTCCAAAATGGGCGCGGCCTCCTCGTACGTCAATCCCGCCGGAATGGTCGCAATCATGCCACCCTCACGGATCGCGATGTATTCCGCATGACCACCGAACGGGTTGTCGCGGTATCCGAATACCCGATCGCCGACCGCGAAGGACGTCACGCCGCCGCCGACCGTCTCGACCTCTCCAGCGAATTCATTTCCGAGGATCGTCACCCGTGGCCGGATCAGTCCGGCGACAAATCGTACGATGAACGGCTTGGCCGCCCGGAAGCCACAGTCCGTCCGATTCACCGTCGTCGCATGAACCTTGACGAGCACCTCGCCGACCTTGGCCGACGGCTTTTCCACCTCTGCGATCCGGACCGCCTCCGGCGGGCCATATCTGGTGAGGACTGCTGCCTTCATGGCTGATCATAACGACGGCGCCGAGATCATTTTCAACCCTCCCTCCGCCGCCCGGCCGCAGTCGGCCATACGGCTGCCACGATCACCCGCCGCCGGACCCGTCAATGAGCTGCCATTTCGTCCACCTCGCCGGCCGGCCCGTCCCTCAGGCGGCGGACTTCGGGGACGGTCAGTGGGAAGGCTAGCTCCGGCCGGAACGGAGAGCCGGCACTTAGAGGTGCAGCCGAACGTTCAGCGAACCGATGTCCACCTGTTCCTCCGTCAGGGGCATGGTATGGGTGACGCTCGTCTCCTCATCGTGGGTGAGCACCTGTATCCGGATTCCGCCTCCGGAGTCCCGCCTGGCCAGCAGTTCTTGCGGTAGCGCGAAGCGCGCCGTTGCCTCCAGATGGGTCTGGCAGTTCATGCATCCCCGCACGTGCCATCGGCTCAGCACGGCCTCGGTACCAAGATGGCGGGTCTCACCATCGATCTCGGCGAAGGCCGAGATCGTGAAGGACCCGCGGATCTCGGCGCGATTGATACCGCCGATCCGGATCGTGGCTCCCGACTCTGATTCCCTCAGCTCCTCAAGCCCGACGCCGTCCAGCGATCCCGGACCGTACGTGTAGTCGAGGTCCTTGATGTTGATGCAGGCTTTGGAGGTGTACAGGAAGGGATCGAGGGGCGAATCGAGATCCAGCCATTGATTGGGCAACACCCCAGGCGTGGGGCCCTGCGAGTCCACGGTGTTGGTACCGGGGTATTGCGGCCAGATCTCCAGCTCTTCCGTCCTGTTGTGTATCTCCTGCCACCGCCAGAACACATAGTCGATGAAGCAGTGATGGAAATAGAAGATCGGGTCGAGGGCCGCGGTGTCGTTCTCGCCCATGTCGCCGTTGGCGCCCCGGATAATCTCCGCGAGCGATGTGCCAGGGGCGGTGAACCCGCCGACCGCTAGGTGAACGGCATTGTGCGGGCTCTCTAGAGAGACGCTCCGCTGGGCACTGTTGTCGTTCCACGCCGCCATGCTGGTGGTGTTGGAAAAGGTGGTGTAGTCGGGCACCTTAAGACAGTCCAGATACTGCTGGTAGACCACCCGACCCGGAACGGCCACACCCTTCAGCCAGTTGCGGACATTTTCGTTCAACAAGGCACGGGCGTTGGCGGCGTACCTATCGTTGTGCTCTTTGGTTTTCCGCCGGTCCTCTGCCGTACCCACCAGCCCGGAAAGCGGATACCGGACGGTGACGTAGCCCGCGTCTTTGGTGTAGTTCAACGGCCTCCGCCTGGCATCCTGCCCGGCGAGGTGGTCACGGATGTTCCTCGGGAACTTGAACGAGTACAGCGGGTTGGGGATGATCGTATTCGCTTCCCTGACCTCCCCGGTTTTGAAGGTGAACGTCTCGGCCGTGAGCACGTCCGGGATACCGTTGTTCCGCGAGTATTCGTCCGTCTCGTCCCAGAAGGGCATGGCGACATCTTCGCAACCCTCCACACTGCGCAGCGCATTCTCGACTGCGAGTATGTACGCACGGTGCCAGGTCGGAAACAGAACATTGCCATGGTGGCAGTATCCACCCCAGAAGTCGACATCACCCCAGCCCGCCCCCCGGAAGGGCGCACCATGGAGGCCACCGAGAGCGAAGAACGATTCCTTGTCACTGAACTCACGTTCTTTGAATTCAGCCCAGGCATGCACCAGCTTTTCCAGCGGCACGGGGTCTTTGCCGCTCTCGTAGTCCTTTTGCAGCTGGAGAATTGATTGACGTATCCGCACGATAGCTCCAATCCGTTACGCGAGTAATATTCACCTCATCTCATACGACTAAAGTTCTCGACACCTCAAGTGCTCGTAAAAGTATCGAGCCAAATCTCACGTAAGGCCCTGTCCGAGTCGGACACGGGCCGTCCGTGTCGGGCCATGACCTCACGCCCTACACGATGCACTGCCGGGCGGGCATGCCGAGACGCGGGCGACGCATGGACCTCGAAGACAACGAACCGGCGCGACGCGCATACGCACGGCGGGCTGGCGCAAAGCCGGAAAGTCCAACTGTGCCTCAAGGCGTGATGATATTGGTGGGGTCATCGCACCAGATGACCTGGTGACCATTTTGGCCGACGGTCATGCCGAACCGGGAGCGCTCCGCACGGCCCCAGCCCACCCACCGCTGATAGGCGTCGGCGACCTCGTCCCAGAGGCGGCGGGGCCCTGCTTGCCGGACGTGATGCTCGGCGCCACCGGTCCGGCTCACACGGGCCCAGGAGGTGCCGCCGGTATCGGCCAGCAGCAACTCGAACCGTCCGGTCTCGTGTTGCGGCAGAGCCATGACGTCCGGCAGCATCCCGGCGATCGCGGCATCGGCACCGTAACCGCCCTCGGTCACCTGCCGAGGATCGAGGCAAGTCCCGGTCTCGGCGGCGCCCGCCGTGTCCTCGGGGAGATGGAAGCCACCACGCTGGGAGCGGAGCATCATGTAGTGCGCGGTACCTGTGAGCCGGCCGATCGCGCGCCCGTCCTCGGTGACGGTCAGCAGCACCTTGTGGCCGTCACCGAACTCGGGCTGCCAGGGCGCGACGATCCGGCCGCCCGGACGCGTCTGCTCGACCCACGGATAGGGGATCTCGGTGACCGCGCAAGTGACGTGCACGCCACCGAACAGCCCGCTCTCGGGCGCACCCTCCGCGCCATCACCGATGAGGACCACGGCGTCGAAGCCGGTGGCGCGCAACCTCTGGTCGGCGGCCGAGGCGATGACCGGGTCGATCTCGATGGTCGTGACGCCGGCGCCGAGTGCCGTCAGCAGAGCCGCGGTCCATCCGGTGCCCGTCCCCACCTCCAGGACACGCTCGCCGGGTTGGACGTTGAGCAACTCCAGGAAGGCCACCACGGCACCAGGCGCCGACAAGGACGAGGTCGCCTCGGCGATACCGGCGGCGGGATCGGCGGCCCCGTCGGCGGCCTGGGTGACGATGGAAGCATGGCATTCATGGAAGTTGAGGTAGCGGCCGCATTGAGGTCGAGTGCGACGACCCCCGACACGCCGGCGAGGGTGCCCCAGTCGTCTTCTCTCTGAGGGCAGTGCACCTGGGACTCGGGGACGGTGCTGACGTGGGTGCCGCCCGTGCTGGCGCGCAGGATCAAGGTGTACCTCTCGAAGTAGGGCGCGTCATCCCGCATCCGTCGGAAGTACACACACTGGTGAAGGTTCAGATATCGGGGTGAGGCGTGTGCTGCCACCCGCGCCGCCGGGGCGGCTGCGGCGGCACCGGATGTGCGGGCCTGGATCGCGGCCACGGCGAGGAGGTGTCGTTGCCAGCGCCGCCCACCAGCGCGCGGCCGCGGTCGGCCGAAGTCGGCGGGTGATGCTCATCGGGTAGCAGAATGGATGACACGGTTGATGACCGCAAACGGTCGCCCGAGCGCTTGACGTTGGGTGAAGATGACGCGGAGCAACGACAGGGTGGTCGGCATGATCATTGCTCCGGCGGCGCAGAGCAGGGCGCGGACGGCGATCACCCCGGCCGGGGAACCGGCCGCCAGCACGGCCAGCGAGACGCCGCCGAACAGCACATACCCGGCGAGCAGGACGCGCTTGCGCCCGTAACGGTCGGCCACGGCGCTGACCGGCACGAGCAGCCCGGCCAGGATCAGCGAGTAGACGTCGACGATCCACAGCTGCTGGGCGGCCGTGGGCGCGAGATCCTCGGTGATGTGCGGGAGGGCGACGTTGAGGATCGTCATGTCCATGGCGATGACCAGGAGGCTCGCCGACAGCACCGCCAGTGCCGCCCAGCGCCGTCTGGTCCCCATCGTGGGATGCGGCTCCGTGACCTGGGTGGCACTCATCGCTCGTCCTTCGCCGGGCCCATCAGGGCGGTCATCGCGCGGGCGATGGCCGCACGGTCCAGGGGCTGGCCGTGGAAGGTGGCGTGCAGGCAGGCGCCGTCGGCGAAGACGGCCAGCAGTTGCGCGGTGGCGGGGTCAGCCCAGTCCGACAGCAGCTCGACCACCCCGTCGAACCAGCGCAGGGCGAGTGCGCGCAGCTCCGGACGCTGGATCGCGGCGCCGTACAGGGCGGCGTCGGCACGCACCTGGTTCTGGTCGCTGAGGTAGTCGTGCAGCAGCGAGGCCAGGACCTCCGGGTCGCCCGAGGACTCCGCCGCCTCCTGCCTCATCTCCGCCAGGGCCTCGTCCAGCTCGGTCGCCAGCAGTTCCAGACCTGCCTCGCGCAGCTCGTCCAGCGAGGAGAAGTAGTAGGTGGTCGCGCCGAGCGGAACGTCGGCGCGTTCGGCGACCCGGCGATGGGTGAGGTCGCCGCCGCCCTCCACCAGCAGGTCGGACGCCGCCCGGACGATCGCCTGGCGGCGCGCCCCCGGGTCGCGGCGACCACGCGTGGCGGTGGTCTGTCCGGTGCCGTCGGGTACTGCGGCCATCATGATCCCCCCAACATGTACAGATGTACTAGTACAAGTGTACATGTACATTAGTACCAGTTGTGGGCGATCTTCCGTTGCGGGCCGGCGTCAGGCGATCAGCCGGCGACGCGGAAGCCGATGTTGCCCGCGGAGCTGTCCGGGGTGTTGGAGGATCTCGCCGCCACGCGATACCGGTTGCAGTACGACTCGTGGCACATGTGGGAACCGCCGCGCATCACTCGGGCGGTGCCTTCGGGCGGACCTGACGGATTCTCGCGCGGGCCGGTGCGGTGGAAGCCGGCGCTGAACCAGTCGGCGCACCATTCCCAGACGTTTCCAACGACGTTGTAGAGGCCGTATCCATTCGGCCGGTACGACTTCGCGGACGCCGTGCCCTGGTGGGCGCCGGTGTTGAGTGTCGGGAAATCCCCCTGCCAGACGTTGCAGAGGTGCCGTCCGCCCGGCGTCAGCTCGTCCCCCCACGGATAGCGGCGCTGTTCCAAGCCGCCGCGGGCGGCGAACTCCCATTCCGCCTCGGTGGGCAGCCGGGTGCCCGACCAGCGGCAGTAGGCCTGTGCGTCGTTCCACGAGACGTGCACGACCGGATGGTTCTGCCGTGAGGTGATGGACGAGCCGGGCCCCTCGGGCCGCCTCCAGAATGCGCCCGGTACAGAGCGCCACCAGGGAGCCGCGGGCACGACCTGTGAAAGGCGCGCGTTGTTCGGGCTGAGGAAACCCTCGAAGACGAAGGAGAACCCGAAGTCCTCAGCCTCGGTGACATAGCCGGTCGCCTTGGCGAAGGTGGCGAACTGGGCGTTGGTCACCGTCGTCGTCTCGATCCGGAAGGGGCGCAGTTCGATCTCGCGGACCGGCCCCTCCCCGTCGGCGCGATAGCCCACCTCGTCCTCGGTGCCCATGAGGAACGACCCACCGGGAAGCCGGACCATGCGCTTGTGGCGGGGTTCGGCCGGCCGCGGGGCGTGGCGCTGGTCCAAGGTCAGCGGGATGCCCGCCGGCTCGCGGCCGGGGGTGCAGCAGGACTTGTCCATGGAACTCTCCACTCGGCCGGGGACCGCGGCCCGTCCGCGTCCACGCGATCGCGTGACGTGCGGACGGTGCCGCGGTCCTGGTCGTTGCCGTCGCGTCAGCTCTGGCGATCCGCGGTGAGCTGGGCGGCCAGCGCGGGGATGCCCAGGCTCTGCTCTTCGGCGGGTGTCGCCTGGTAGAGCTTGTTGGTGAGCTGGTACTGGTCGTTGACGAGGTCGTAGTACTCGCGGAAGGTCACCTGCCCGGTGCCCGAGACCGCCCCGGCGGCGTTGGTGTGCAGGTCGTAGTACTCGACGTACTGCTTGTTCTTGGCGACGTAGGACGCCCAGCTGTCCTTGACGCCCCCCGTGCCCTGCTTCCACCACTCGACCAGCAGGTGGTCACGGTTGAAACCGGACAGCAGCGACTTGCCGTCCTGCGACGCGGTGGGAGTGATCCCGGCGGCGGCGAGGATGGTCGGCGCGATGTCGATGTTGGCGACGATGCGGTTGTCGGTGGTGCCGGCGCCCAGGCCGCCGCCGGGCCAGGACAGGTAGAACGGCACCTCGTGGGCCGGGGAGTAGGGCGTCCCCTTCCCGAGAAGGCCGTGGTCGGCCCACTGGAACCCGTTGTCGCCGATGTAGATGACCAGCGTGTTGTCCAGTTGCCCGAGGGCCGTCAGCTTGTCCTTGAACGCCTGTACGGCGTCGTCGACGGACAGCAGCGTCCGCAGTTGCCGCCGGCGCACCGCCTTGCCGTCGGCGAGGGTGCTGGTCGCGTTCTGGACGTAGGCCGGCTTGTCGCTCCGGTCGGCCTCGGGGACGGAGGGACGGCCGTTCCAGGCCGGCACGGTCGTGTCGGCGTACTGGGCGGCGGGCGTGTTGGGCTCGTGCGAGGCGTACGGGGTGACGTACGCGAACCACGGGCGGGTGTCGGTCGTGGACTTGTTCAGGAAGGCCAGCGTCCTGTTCTTGACGATGTCGGTGGTGTATCCGTTGATCGTCTGGACGGTGCCGTTGACGTTCCACTGCGCGTCCACGTAGGCGGGCTTGAGAAGCGCCCATTCCTCGAAGTGGGGAGGGTTGTCGGACAACGTCCAGGAGTTGAGGTACTTCCCGAACAGCCCGGTGCGGTACCCCGCCTGCTTGAGGTAGCGCTGGACCGTCGTGCTCTGGTCCAGGCTGTAGGAGGCCGCGTTGTTCCGCACGCCGTGGTTGTGCGCGTAGCGTCCCGAGAAGATCGACGACCGCGAGGGGGCGCACAGCGGGGTGGTGACGTGGCCGTGGTTGTAGGTCACGCCCTGCCCGCCGAGCCAGGCGATGGTCTTCTGAAGCGCCCAGTTGGTCTGCTTGGGGTTGTCGTCCGTAACGATCAACAGGACGTTCGGGCGGGTCGCCGCCGACGCCGTCCCGGACAGGGCCGGAAGCGTCCCGGAGGCCGCCACCACCGCTGCCGCCGCCGAGCCGGCGAGGAATCGCCGCCGGCTGACCTCGGCTCTGTCACCCCTGTTCTCTTGCTGTTCCTCGGTCATGTTCTCCCAGCTCCTCTCGCTGACAGCGACGTGCTGTCTCCGGACGTAAATACGAAGGTCTGACGGACGCACAGGAAAGGAAAAGAACAGACGGATTGGAAGGGACAAGTGGCGTGCCAAATACCGCTTGCGGCGCCGATTGATCGAATCTACGACGCTTCCACAAAGCGTTCCAATAGGGGATGCCTCAACCCGGAGTTCCCGGCTCAGAAGGCAAGATGGGACAGACAGAGCGCGCTCGCCTGCCGCTTGAAATCGACGTGCAGGCGAGCGACCAGAAAGTCACCCGGAGCCATAATCAAACGCTATAAACTGATTCCGGTCGCGTCAATCCCGCAGGTTGCCCTATTTCTCGGGAAGCTGGACCTCGCAACCATGGACCAAGGCCGCAAGGATGCACAATCGAAGTGCTTTTACATGCGCAATAGCGACCCAAAGGCGAGTTCGCAGGAAAATGCGGTACTTCCATTCCGGGCGCGACTCCGGGACGCAGCGAATACGCCGATGACCATTCGGCGACGGGCGCGCGGGTGTTCACACGACCGTCCGAGAGCCACCTCAAGCGGCTTCGGAGATCTCAACTAAAACAATAGGAAAAGCAGGATACTTTGTCAACGGATTCGGCTGCCGGGGCCGTGATCCTGTGAGGGCTGCTCACCCAGCCCTCACAGGATCACGGGGTCCAGCGCCGCAGTCGCCGGGCGACGTCCACGACGGTGATCATCTTGTCGTCGATGGCCTCGTCTCCCTCACCCGCGGGGAGGGCCCTCCCCGCGTGGACGCGTAGCGGCGGGAGGTACGGACTCCCGGTCGTCGCGCCCTGCCGCAGGGCTGTCCACGGTCCGGCGTCGTGGGTCTGGCCGCACGCACGCCGGGTGGAGATGGCGAGGCCCGCTCAGCAGCCACCACCACGTCCAGGGGCCCGACCTTGGGTCCTCCCAGAGGCCCGGCATGTCAGGCGCGCCCGGGTTGGACGAGCGACGCGGCTGCTACGGCGCCACCCCTGGCTCGCGTTGCCCGGCCGTCCAGCCCGGGAGTGTCCTTCATGAGCTGGCGGACCTCCTCAGCAAGGGCGGCCTCGGTCGCGGCCTCGATCAGCCGGTACCCGTGCTCACCCCAAGGCCACGGCACCAGCGCCCAATGGCGCAGAGTCGCCCGGCCGAGCCAGTGCCGCACCCCGCGCGGAAACTGCACCGCGGCCTGGACGGGTGCCGCGGACAGGAACATCCGGGGAACCTGCGACGGGATCGGCGCGCCGGTCATGACGGGCTCCTCTGGACGGCGTCCACAACGTCCTGCACCACTCCGCTGATGTCGACGATGGGGCCGATGTCCTGGCCCATCGCCCAGCGGAAGGTGCCGCGCTTGCAGTTGATCAGCAGCTCCCGCCCGTCCGGCCGGGTGATGATCAGGTTGGTGACATAGGTGCGGACGGTGACGCCACGCTCGCTCAGCTCGGCGCCCAGCCGTCGCAGCGCCAACCGGTGGTCACAGTGCTCGGCCGTTTCCAGCAGTTCCCGCAACACCTCGGCGTCGGCGGCATGAATCCCGACAAACCCGCCGCATCCCACCGCGAGCGGACGGCCCGCCCGCCAGTCGGCGCCGAGTGCGTCGTCGCCCGTCTCGATCAGCCAGTCAGGGAACTCCTCGGTCAGCGCGCGCACCTCCGCGTTCCCGCTCACTGTCCGATCACCTTGGCGCCCGTGGCCTCTCTCAGCATGGCGCGCAGCCCCTCGGCGGTGTCGGCGTCGAAAGTAGCGCCCTCGACGCGAGACAGGTCCTCACTGACGAGGCTCGCCCGCGTCGCCCACCACCGCCCGGTATCGCTGGTGTGAATGATCGACCAGCCGCCGAACTCTTCACGCAGCGCAGCCTTCTCCGCTGCGACAGCGTCCGCTCCTGGCGGTTGTTGTAGCTTGCCCATAGCCGAAGCTCCGTTTCGGTTAGGCCCCGGGTCCCCCGGCGTTTGCCCGCCGGGCCGGGGTCGCCCTTATCTCGTGACCTCGTGCGGCGCCATCCGAATGGCGTCCACGACACGTCTGATCACCAGACGCGTATCGGTGATCGGCCCTATCCGCCGATCGTCCTGAGCCCAGTGGAATAGCCCGCGCCGGCAGGTGATCAACCGCTCGTCCTGCCCGGGCAGCCCTACACCCAGGGTGGTGAGGCAGGGCCGTGCTCGGATACCGCGCACGGCCAGGCCTGCGGCCAGTGCCCGTATGGCGAGGCGGGAGTCACCTCGGTCCGCGTCCTCCAACAGCTCACGGAAGAGGGCCAGGTCATCGCTGTAGAGATCGACCGGCCCGCCGTGTCCCGGGGCAAGCGGACGGCAGGCCTCGAAGGACACTCCGAACTCGCTTTCGGTCACCTCGACCAGCCAGCCCGGAAACTCCGCCAGCAAAGCGAGGCGCACCTCGCCGACCTCGTTCACCGCGAGGCCTTGGTGCCTTCGCCGGCCTCGAAGCCGAGCACTTCGCGCAGCCGTACACGCAACTCGTCCGCAGAGCTGGCTCCGAGTTCGGTCGGCATGTGCACACCGAGGAGGGGGCCGTCGAGGCGGGCGCGCCGACCAGGTCGCGTCGCCCGCCACCGGTCTCTGTCGAGGGTGATGTCCCACGCGGGGAACTCATTGCGGATTGCGGACGCCGCCTGGTCCGTCTCTCCAATATCTGTGTCACGGGTCACACAGAACATTCACCCGCAGTCTTGCGTGACGAACCAGTGACACGGCGTCCGCATTCGCGCGTCCCCGACTGGCCACGTGATGACGCCATGTCCACTCCCGACCGGATCATCACCCGACGGTCAAGGACGCCGCGTCCTAGTCGATGCCCACCTCGTGAGCAAGTGCCCGGATTCTCGGGGTCGGCCGGCTCATCACCTCGCGCACTTCCCCGACCAGGCCCTGTGCAAGTGTCTGGTGCCGGAACCACTGGGGTGCCACCGCCTGGGCGTCGGCGAGCCGCGCCTCGGCGGCCCTCGGCTGCCGAGCGTCCACGTGTGCCTGTGCTACGTCGAGGAGGTGTCGGCCCCGATAGATGCCGTGCAGGCCGCTGATCTGCACGCTGCGGGCCGCCTCCAGCGCCCGGCCGGGCTCCCGCAGCGTCGCCCAGGCGTACACGCCTTGCATGTTCACCGTATGAGCTCCGAACCAGGCGTCGTAGTGCTCGACGCGGCGGCTGCCGATCGCGGCGGCCGCCGCGCGCGCCGGTGAAAGGTACTCCTCTGGGTCGTTGCCTGCGACGATCCGGGGTGCCAGTGCGTTCAACAGCAGGCCACCCCATACCGAGAGCCGAACTGGCGAATCGTTGAACGATGGCTCGATGGAGGAGGCCGCCTTCGCTGCGACCTGTTCGGCCTCGGTGAGCCTGGCCTGGCGGTGCAGCGCCCACGCGTACGTGCCCTGGACGGTCGCGTGTTGCAGCTCGTCGTCGCCCTGGTAGGCGACAGCGATGGCACGCTCAGCGGCGATGGCGGCGAGCTCGGGCTTACCGAGATGGTTGAGCAGACAGGCGGCGAGCTGGTAGGCCCGCGACAGCGGCACCGCTGCCTGTGCCCCGAGGGAACGTTGCGTGAGACGCCCCTCGGCGATCAAGCCCGGGACGGTCACCGTGAGCGCCGTGAGATCGCCCTCCCAGTACATCCGCCAGCCGCGCGCGACTGCGGCCTTCAACTCAGGCAGAGGAGTTGGGTCTCCGGCATCGTCCGCGTCCAGCCCGCCCACACCGGGAAGTAGCGAGGGCGCAAGGATCACATCGCGCACGGCTAGGACACTCGCGCCGTCCCGCCCGCCGACCCGTTCGCGGCGTCCGGTCAGCTCGCCCAGATCCACGTCGAGCGCGTTGGCAAGCCGCATGAGCGTGGTCGTCCGCTCACCGCGCCGTCGGCCCTGCTCCAGCTTGGCGACGGTATCCCTCGACAGCCCGGCCTTCTCGGCCAGCCCCTCTTGGCTGAGGCCACGCTCGGTACGGATGCGCCTGAGCGCGGTTCCGATCGTGCTAGCTTCGGGCATGAGCCCTGCTCCTCTCCTGAGGTCTCGTCAACGTCAGGGTAGGTCGCGGGGCTCGAACTCGTCAGAGGGACGGGCCGACCACGCCACCCTCGCCTCGCAGCCTCCTCTTACGCCGGGTCAAGCTGTCCGTCCCGGAGGTGGGGTCCTGGGGTCCTGATGGGCGGTGGCCTCGTCCAGGATCACGACGCGCTGCCGGGCAGGCAGCAGGCGGGCGCACATCTAGGGCCCACCGCTGTGGCGTGCGGGGTCTGGGGCGCCGATGTCGTCGCGCGGCGCCGCGACCGTGGCCGGAGGGTGCTGGCCTGGCCAGGCGCCACGCGACGGTGTGGGCGAGGTGCTCACAACGTTCAAGCCCTTGCGCCCAGGTTGGACGAGCGATGCGGCTTCTACGGCGCCACCCCTGCGCGCGGTGCCCGGCGTCCAGCCCTGGGCTTAAACACTGGCCGACTCGTGGGGGTCGCGTTCGGTACCGCGGCGCACCCGGTACAGGCCCGGCTCGATCTGCTCAGAACGGGCCTTAATCCACTCCCGGACGTTGGGCGGCCAGGAGGTGGCTTCATCCCACACCACCCCCGCCAGCGCCTCACTTCGGTCGACCTGTGTCAAGTCCACGTCGGTCAAGTCGATGCCCGAGACATTGACCTGCGTGTCCTTCAGAAGCCCAGCGACAAGGGCCCAAGCTTTGTCGAGGGCGCTGGCAAGGTCGATGGAGAGATCGAGGTCGTCGGCGCGGACACGATCGAGGGCGCGGGCAAGAGCGCGGGCGCGGACGACAGTGCGATCGAGGTCAAGGTCGAGCCTGCAGATGCGAGCGAGGTCGCGAGCGCGCACGAGGGCGCGGACGAGGTCGAGGGCGCGGACGCGAGCGCGGTTGAGACCGCGGATGCGAGTGAGGTCGCGGACGAGACTGCGGGCGAGATTGCGGGCGCGGGCGAGGTCGCGGGTAAGTGTCCAGGTCTGGATGCGGTTCAGGAGTTGCTGTTTCGATCCCGTCATTGCGATCGGCGGATGGGTTGGGACCGGTTCGGGTCGGCTGTTTTGAGGAAGATCCAGCAGTGCGGTCAGGATCTGGGTGGGGTTGGTGTAGGCGCGCACGTGGTCGAGCAGGTCGGCGGCGCCGGACACGAGCAGAGCGTCTAGGGCCCGCTCGGCAGGGTCGTCGCTGGGGTTACCGGGCCCGTCCGGGGGTGTGTTATCCACTGGTGGTCCTCCTCTCCCGGCCGGTGATGTCTGTGATGCAGGGATGTCGTTTCAGTTGCCGGCGGGCCTTGGCTCTCAGGTCCAAGACCTTGCGCCGCGTGATGTTCAGTGCGGCGGCGATGTCGGCGCTGGAGAAGCCGTCGAGATCGAACGCGAACACCGAGCGACAGTCGGCGTCCAGGGATCGTAAGAGTGTGACCAGATCGCGGGCCTGGCCGGTCAGCTCGGCGTGGTCGGGGCCGGGTTCGGGAGGATCGATGCTGGTGCCGAGCGGGAACCCAGGGTCGTTGCGATGCTGAGCGCGGTGGTGGTTGAGGGCGACGGTCCGCGCCCATGCAGGCGGGTTGGTGACCTGATCCCACACTCCGTCCAGCACCTTGCGCCATCCTTGCAGGGCCATGTGCTGGGCGGCGTCGCGGGCGTCGGCCAGGCTCGCGCCGGTGTACATCACGAACCGGACCACGAGGGCGTACTCGGCGTCAACGAAGTCCAGGAAGTCCTGCCGCATCGCCACCATCCTGGTGCTGGGGCCGCCGCAGGCATCGAGGTTGGCCGGGGCCGGTCGGTGGGCGGGGCCAGGCTCTGGAGAATCACGGCTACTCATCGCCGGCGGGCCCGCCGCGGCCGCGGCGGGCCCTGAGCCGGGTGTCGGCCACCAGGATCACCGCGGCCAGCACCGGGGCCACCGCCCCTACCGCCGTTACCAGCTGCATCGCATTCGTCCTCCCGTCCATGGCCCGCCTCGGCCGCTGGAAACGCCGGGCCGTGGGGGACGAGCCATCGCTTGTAAGAGGGCAAAACCAAGATCAATGAGAAGCCCGGTCCCGACTTTTTGTCGCGTCCAGCTCTCCTTGACCTTCCGACGGCATCCACGACGCGTCCAGGACGACGAGAACCCCGCCGAGTCATCCGGCGGGGTTCGTCCACGGCTCCCGATGCGAGATGCCGGACGTGGGGACGGCTGGCGAGTGGTGGTTCAGGCGACCGGTTCCAGCGGGGTGTTGTCGTTGAACTGGGTGCGGTAGAGGTCGGCGTAGCGGCCTCCGGCGGCCAGGAGATCGGTGTGGGTGCCGCGTTCGATGATGCGGCCCGCCTCGACGACCAGGATGACGTCGGCGGCGCGGACGGTGCTGAGGCGGTGGGCGATGACCACGGCGGTGCGGCCGTCCAGGGCTTCGGCCAGGGCCTCCTGGACGGCGGCCTCGGACGTGGAGTCCAGGTGGGCGGTGGCCTCGTCCAGGATCACGACGCGTTGCCGGGCGAGGAGGAGGCGGGCGATGGTGAGGCGCTGGCGTTCGCCGCCGGACAGGCGGTAACCACGCTCGCCGACGATGGTGTCGAGGCCGTCGGGCAGGCCCTCGATGAGGGTGTCGAGGCGGGCGCGGCGCAGGACGTCCCAGAGCTCGTCCTCCTCGGCTTCGGGGCGGGCCAGCAGAAGGTTGTCGCGGATCGACTCGTGGAACAGGTGGCCGTCCTGGGTGACCATGCCGAGGGTGTCGCGGATCGACTCGAAGGTGAGGTCGCGGACGTCGACGCCGCCGAGGCGGATGGCGCCGGTGTCGGTGTCGTAGAGGCGCGGGAGGAGCTGGGCGATTGTGGACTTGCCGGCGCCGGAGGAGCCGACGAGCGCGACCATCTGGCCGGGTTCGGCGCGGAAGGAGACGCCGTGCAGGACGTCGACGCCGCCGCGGGTGTCGAGGGTGGCGACCTCTTCGAGGGAGGCGAGGGAGACCTTGTCGGCGGATGGGTAGGCGAAGCGGACGTCGTCGAACTCGACGGCGACGGGGCCGTCGGGGACGGTGCCGGCGCCCGGCTTCTCGGCGACCAGGGGCTTCAGGTCGAGCACCTCGAAGACCCGCTCGAAGCTGACCAGGGCGCTCATGACCTCGACGCGGGCGCTGGCCAGGGCGGTCAGGGGCGCGTAGAGGCGGGTCAGCAGGAGGGCGAGGGAGACGACCGCGCCGGCGTCCAGGGTGCCGCGCAGGGAGAACCAGCCGCCGAGCCCGTAGACGAGGGCGAGCGCGAGGGCCGACACCATGGTCAGCGCGGTGATGAAGACGTGCTGCACCATCGCGGTGCGGACGCCGATGTCGCGGACGCGGCGGGCGCGGGCGGCGAACTCGGCGGACTCGCGGGCCGGGCGTCCGAACAGCTTCACCAGCGTGGCGCCGGGGGCGGAGAACCGCTCGGTCATCTGGGTGCTCATCGCGGCGTCGTGGGCGGCGGCCTCGCGTTCGAGGCGGGCCAGGCGGGTGCCCATGCGGCGGGCCGGGAGCACGAAGACGGGCAGCAGCAGGAGGGCGAGCAGGGTGATCTGCCAGGAGATGCCGATCATCACGGCGAAGGTGAGCAGCAGCATCACCAGGTTGCTGACAACGCCGGACAGGGTGTCGCTGAAGGCCCGCTGGGCGCCGATCACGTCGTTGTTCAGGCGGCTGACGAGGGCGCCGGTGCGGGTACGGGTGAAGAAGGCGACCGGCATCCGCTGGACGTGGTCGAAGACGGCGGTGCGCAGATCGAGGATCAACCCCTCGCCGATGCGGGCCGACAGCCACCGGTTGGCCAGCCCCAGCGCGCCCTCGGCGAGCGCGAGCAAGGCGATCAGCACGGCGAGCTTGACGATGGTGGAACTCGCGGAATGGTCGACGATGGCGTCGACGACCCGTCCGGCCAGCACAGGTGTCGCCACCGCGAGGACCGCCATCACAACGCTCAGTGCCAAAAAGGCGTACAGCAGCCGTCTATGAGGGCGGGCGAAGCGTCCTATTCTTCGCAGGGTCGCCTTGGAGAAGGGCCGACGGTCGTCCTTCGCGTTCATCGCGTGATGCAGGGACATCCACGCGGTCACTTCCATGTCCATCGTTCGCCACTCCGTTCTTAGAGGATCTCGCTAGAGCATCATGAGACCTCAAGGAACGTTGAGGTCAAGTGGTCGGCAGGTGTTCAGCATCGCTCATGGGTACGACACTGCGCGGTGAAGATCTTCTACGAAGGGCTGCATGTGGACATCGGCAGGGCGCGCATGGACACTCCCGGCTGCAAGAACGTGGCACATCTCAACAACGCGGGGGCGGCGCTGCCCCCGCGCCCGGTGATCGAGGCGCTGACGGAGCACCTCGCTCTGGAGGCGGCCATCGGCGGGTACGAGGCGGCCGAACAGAACGCGGCGGCGACCGAGGGCTTCTATACGGCGGTGGCGCAACTGATCGGGGCGAACCCGGACGAGATCGCCTATGTGGAGAACGCCACCCGGGCGTGGGACATGATGTTCTACGCCATCCCGTTCGCGCCCGGCGACCGGATCCTCACGACGACGAGCGAGTACTCCAGCAACGCGATCGCCTACCGCCAGGTGGCCGCGAGCAAGGGGGTCCGCGTGGACGTGATCCCGGACGACGCGGAGGGCACCCTGTCATTGGACGCGCTGGACGCGGAACTGTCGAGGGGCGATGTGCGGCTCGTGTCGCTGAACCACATCCCCACGCACAACGGGCTGGTCAATCCCGCCGCGGCGGTCGGACGGCTCTGCCGCGAGCACGGCGTCCTCTACCTGCTGGACGCGTGCCAGTCGGTCGGGCAGCTCACCGTGGACGTGGACGAGATCGGCTGTGACATGTTGTCGGCGACCGGCCGCAAGTACCTGCGAGGCCCGCGCGGGACGGGTTTCCTCTTCGTGCGGCGCGGAATCCTGCTCATGCTGGAGCCACCGTTCCTGGACCTGCATTCCGCGACCTGGAAGGCTCCGGACGGCTACGAGATCCGTGAGGACGCCCGCCGCTTCGAGACATGGGAACGGTACGTCGCCGGGCAGATCGCCTTGGGAGTCGCCGCGCGCTACGCGTCCGAGGTGGGCATCGAGGCGATCCAGGACCGGGTGACGAGCCTCGCCGGCCTGCTCCGCGAGCGGCTCGCCGCGCATCCGCGGACGTCCGTCCTGGACAAGGGGAAGAGGCCGTCGGGAATCGTCACCTTCACCGTGGACGGCCACGACCCCGCCGCCATCAAGAAGGCGGCGCGGGAGCGCGGCGTCAACGTCAACACGACGAGCCCGCGCTCCCAGGGTTACGACACGAGCGCGCTTCCCAGCGCGGTGCGGGCGTCCGTCCACTACTACAACACCGAGGAGGAGATCGACCTCCTCCTGACCGCCCTCCCCCGGTGAGCCGAGGGCGCGCCCGGCGACGGGCGCGCCGTCCGGTCACCCGTTCGAGCGGGCGGCGCTGATGTCGGCGAGGGCCGAGCCGGAGTCCCTCTCGATCGCGAGGTCACCGATGGACACGATGCCCACCGGACGGCCGTCCTCCAGGACCGGGAGGCGGCGCACCGAGCGCTCCCGCATGACCTGCGCGGCCTTGTCCGGGGAGTCGTCGGGACCGATCGTGGCGGTGACGCTGCTGGCGATCGCACCGATCTTGGCCCGGCTCGGGTCGCCGCCCGCGGCGAGGCCGCGGACCACCAGGTCGCGGTCGGTGACCAGGCCCATCAGATCATCGTCCTCCGCGATCACCAGGACGGCGCCGATGTCCTCGTCGCGCATCGCGCGCGCCACCGTGACGAGGTCGAGGTCCGGGGACACGGACGTCGGGGAGCCGGTCATGATGTCGCGGATCTTCGTGGCCATGCTCACTCCTTGAGTCGTTTCTCCGGACCCGGGACGGGTCGGGCCCTACCCGGCAGGAAACGGCTCACTCCCGGAACTGGGAGAACAGCTTCTCGGCGGCCGCGCCGTCCCAGACGACCCGGGCCGGGTCCTGGGGCGCGGGTCGCACCGGGGCGGTGGGCGCGCCAGGCGCGGCGGGCACCCCCGTAATGGGCATACCAGCCGAAGCTGCGGTCATCGCTGACACCATGGCATGCGGACCGGACTTCCCGTGGGGACTGTGTCAGCGGTGTATCTCCGCAACCCCGCACCCGGGTTCACGACGGCGCGCGAAATCAAGATCACTAATGCGTAACGAAGTGAACCTTCCGGCTAAACTTCGCATCCTTCAATGTGCACGGGGGTTGACGGTGAAGGAGCGCGCTACCTGCGGGTCGGCCTGTCCGCGTGTCGGGAGACAGAGACGAGGAGGGTCTGGCCGTGGCCGACGCCCAGCAGGAATCGGAGCACGCCGTCCGGCCGGACACCGTCGAGGACCCGGCCCCCGGGCAACAGGCTCCCCCGGACGAGATCGCTGAGGAAGAGACCGCCGAGGACGTCACGTCCGAAGACGTCACGTCCGAAGACGCGACCGACCCGCAGGCTGCCGAGGAGGTCGCGGCGGAGGAGCCCGCGGCACCCAGACCGGAGCCGGCGCGCGCCGGGACGGCGGAGTTCCGCATCCCGAAAGTCGCCGAGCCGGAGGCACACGAGGAGACGCCGGACGAGGCGTCCCAGAAGAAGGCCGCGTCGCTGACCAGGCCCGACATCTCCGTCCGCAAGAGTCCGTCGCCGACCGTCCAGGACACCCCCGTACAGATGCGGACGCGCGAGGAGCCCGCCTTCGCGCCCGCGCCCGACCCCGCGCCCGAGCCCCCGGCGGAGCCGCCCCAGCCTGCGCCGCCGGTGCAGGGGCCGTGGGAGGCGGCGATGCCCCCACAGGCCGACCCCGGACTCCCGGGAACTCGGTCGTCCGGGCAGTGGACGGTCCCGTGGGAGGGCCAGGCCCCCGCGCGACCAGCCCAGACACCGCCGACGCCCGCACCGGCGCCCGCACCGGCGCCCGAACGCGCAGCACCAGTACCACCCGCACCCGCAGCGCCCGAACCCGCAGCGCCTGAACCACTGGCGCCCGTGCCCCCGGCACCCACGCCGCCGGTCGGCGCGGCGGCGCACGAGGCCGCGGGGCGACCCCGCCGGGGGCGGCGGCCGCTGGTCATCGTGCTGGCGGCGGCGGTGCTGGTCGCGGGGGTGGTGACCGGGCAACTCGTCCGGCCGGCACCCGACCCGACGCTTGAGATGACGCTGTCCTCGGCGGCCCGGCACACGTTCCCTGGCGCGGCTCCGGCGCTGCCGTGGCCGGCGCAGGGGCAGTCTGCCGTCCACGTGGAGGGGCTCGGGGCGATGGGGGCGTCCGGCGGGTCGGCACCGACGCCGACCGCGAGCGTCGCCAAGGTGATGACCGCGTACGTGTACCTGCGCGGCCATCCGCTGCGGCAGGGCGAGCCGGGCCCGGTGCTGACGGTGTCGCCGCAGGCGGCGGCGCAGATCCCGGCGCGCCGCAAGCGGGAGGAGTCGCTGCTCGGCGTGACGGCGAACCAGCGGCTCACCCAGCGCAAGGCCCTCGAAGCACTGATGATCATCTCGGCGAACGACGTGGCGCACGAGCTGGCGCGCTGGGACTCGGGTGACGAGGCGGCGTTCGTGGCGAAGATGAACGCGACGGCGCGCGAGCTCGGCATGACCAGCACGACGTACACCGACCCGAGCGGCTACGACTCGCGGACGGTCAGCACGGCCGCCGACCAGGTGAAACTGCTGCGCGCGGCGATGAAGGTCCCGGCGTTCGCAGAGGTCGTCAACCATCCCGCCTACGTTCCGGCCGAAGGCGGCTCCCCGCGGCCGGGCGGGAACATCCTGCTCGGGCAGTACGGCGTGGTCGGCGGTAAGACCGGCTACACGGACGCGGCGGGCGGGAACTTCGTGTTCGCGGCGCGCAAGAGGGTGGCGGGGGTGACGACGCTGATCGTGGGCGCGGTGATGGGACAGCGGTCCACGAGCGCGATGGCGGCGGTGACCGCCGGTCAGCATCTCGTCGCGGCGGCCGAGGGCGCGCTGACGGCGGCGACGCTGGCGCCGGCGAACGCCAGGGTGGCGCGCATCGACGACGGGCTCGGGGGCGGGGCACCGGTGCGCGCCGCGTCCGCCGTGACCGTGGTGGGGTGGCCGGGGCTGACGGTGCCGGTCGCCGTCCAGGGCGACCCGCCCCGGCAGGGCGCCACCGGCGACCAGGTCGGGTGGATCACCGCGGGCGCGGCGAAGGTGCCGTTGAAGCTCGACCGGCGCCTGGCCAAGCCGTCGCCGCTGGAGAAACTGATCCGTATCGGCTGACCGGCGGGGACGGCTAACCCGCGTAGAGGGCCGACAGGTAGCGGACGAGGAGCTTCTCGCGGGTGGCGAGGGGCAGCGCGTCCAGGACGGTGTTGACGACGGCCAGCCCGGAGCCGACGTCGCCGACCGCGTCGAGGAGGCCGGCGAACCCGGCGTCGTCCAGGTCGTCGAGATCGAGGGCGGCGACCGCCTCGGTGAGGCCGGGCGGGACGTCGGGTGGTCCGGCGGCGCGGGCGGCCTTCGCCGCGTCGGCAAGCGCGGCGAGGAGCGCCTCCACGTCGCTGACGCCGGTCAGGGTGAAGTGCAGGTTGGCCGGGATGCCCTGGTAGGAGAGCTGCGGCTGGAAGAACCAGCCGCGGGCCCGCGCCTCGTCGGCGAGGACGAAGACGCCGAGCGCCGGGTCGTCGGAGGCCACGGCGACGAGGGGGACGGCGGGCTCGCCGAGCACGCGCAGCCCGGGGATGTCGGCGACGCCCGCGATGAGCCTCTCGGCGGCGGTCATGGCGCGGACCGCGAGGTCGCGGTAACCCTCCGCACCGACCGCGTTCAGCGTCGCCCAGGCGGCGGCGAGCGGACCGGCGCCCTTGCTGCTCTGGACGGTCGCGTTGATGACCGTGTAGCCGGGCCATCCGGCGGACGCGAAGTAGGCGTGGCGGCGCAGCGACTCGTCGGCGAACAGCACGACCGAGGCGCCCTTGGGGGCGTAGCCGTACTTGTGCAGGTCGCAGGAGAGCGAGGTCACGCCGGGCACGGACAGGTCGAACGGCGGGACGTCGCGTCCGGCGTCCCGCAGCCAGGGCAGCACCCAGCCGCCGACGCAGGCGTCCACATGGCACAGGACGCCGGCGGAGGCGGCGATGGCGGCGATGTCCTCGACCGGGTCCAGCACGCCGTGCGGATAGGACGGCGCGGACGCGACGACGAGCACGGTCCGGGGCGTGATCGCGGCGCGGACGGCGGACGGCACGGCCCGGAACCCGGCGTCGACCGGGACGGTGGCCACCTCCATACCGAGGTAGTGCGCGGCCTTGTGGAAGGCGGGGTGCGCTGTCACGGGCAGGACGATCTGGGGCCGTTCCCCGACCGGGCGGGCGTCCCGCGCCGCCTTCACCGCCAGCATGATCGACTCCGTGCCGCCGCTGGTGAAGATGCCCGTCCCGCCGCCGAGCCTGTCCGCAACCGCGGCGACGACCTGCCGTTCCAGCGTGACGACGCTGGGGAAGGCCGTCGGGTCGAGGCAGTTGACCTCCAGCATCTCCAGGTAGGCGCCCGCGGCGAGGTCGTGCACGGCGTCGCGGCCGGTGTCGTAGACGTAGGCGGTGACCTGGCCGCCGCGCACGGGCAGGTCCGCGTTGCGGAGCCGGGCGAGTTCGAACCGCAGGTCGGCGGCGGTGCGGCCGGTCTCGGGCAGGTGGTCAGACGACATGGGTGCTGGCCTCCTCGGTGGTGCGTCGGTGGGCGGCGGCCCGGCTGCGGTAGGCCAGCAGGGGCGGAATGCTCAGCAGCAGGAGCAGTGCGGGGACGAGCGTGAAACCGGCGGTGAGGCCGGTGAGCGCCGAGCCGGGCTGGTGGACCGGGCTGTCAAGGTCGGACGACCGGAACGACACCAGCGCCAGGATCAGGGCGAACACGCCGGGGCCGAGGGCGAGCGCGCCGGTCTCGGCGGCCGTCCAGAGGCCGGTGAACGCGCCGGACTGCGCGTGCCCGCTGCGTCCGGCGTCGGCGTGGACGGTCTCGGGCAGCAGCGACAGCGGCAGGAGTTGGACGCCCGCGTAGCAGACCCCGGCGACGGCGGTGAGGGCGAGGACGGTGGCCGTCGAACCGGAGGTGACCGCCGGGTACAGCGCGACGGCCGCCACGGCGAACAGCAGGAGCGCGAGCAGGTAGCAGGGGACGTGGCCGTGCGTGCGCGACAGCCGCCGCCACAGCGGGACGGCGAACGCGCTCGGCCCGACCATGCACACGAACATCGCCGAGGTGAGCCCGTAGTCGCCGAGCCGGTACGTCGCGACGTAGGGTGCGGCCGCCAGCATGACCGCGAGGGCCAGCGTCTGCGGGACATAGGAGGCGAGCAGCGCGAAGAACGGCCGGTTGCCGCGTGCGACGCGCAGCGCGGCGGCGAAGCCGAGCGACCGCGGCCCCGGGCGGGACGGGATCCAGCGGGTGGACAGGGCGCTCGCGACCATGGCGGCGCCCATCGCGGCTCCGACGACGGCGCCCATCAGCGCGTGCCCGGCGCGTCCTCCCCCGGCGGAGTCCGACAGCGCGGGGGCGAGGCCGCCCGCGAGGAGGATCCCGAGCGTCAGGCACACGACCCGCCACGCCATCGCGCGTCCCCGCTCGGACGGCGCGCCGGAGATCTCGGCGGGCAGCGACACGTACGGGACCTGGAAGCACGCGAACGCGCTGGCGGCGAGCAGGAACATCACGCCGGTCCAGGCCGCGGCGAAGCCGGGCGAGTCCACGGGCGCGGCGAACATGCCCGCGAACAGCACCGGCAGGGCCAGCGAACCGGTGAGCAGCAGCCGGGTGCGGCGGCCGGTCCGGACGGCCTCGCGGTCGCTGGCGGCGCCGACGACGGGGTTGAGTAACACGTCCCACGCCTTCGGGACGACCAGCACGACACCGGCGACCGCGGCCGTCACCCCGAGCACGTCGGTCAGGTAGTACAGCAGCAGCAACCCCGGGACGGCGGAGAAGACGCCGGTGCCGACCGACCCGATCCCGTAGCCGATCAGATGCCGCCGGGACAGGACGTCCGTCACCGCGCGTCCCCCTCCGGAAGGCGGAGCGCCGTGGTGACGAGGCGGCGCAGATGGGCGCGGAACCGGGCCAGCTCGCGGGGGTCGTCCATGCCGCGGCGGCGCCCGTCGGCGTCCAGGACGCCGCCGTTCCCGAAGCCGTGGGTGCACCAGATGACGGTCCACGCCACGTACTCGACGTCGATGTCGTCGTCGACGGACTTGCCGACGGCGCCGACGACCGTCTCCATGAGCGGCCGGACGTAGAGGTCCTCCAGGTGGGCGACGTCGGAGGCGTCCGACAGCCAGCGGTGCATCCACAGCGCGGGGATCTCCGGATGCTCGGCGCAGAAGTCGACGTAGCGGTCGAGGAGCCGCAGCACTCCCGCCGCGTCCGGGGTCAGGCCGGCGAGCGCCGATTCCAGTGCGGACCGTTCGCGCTGGTGGGCGCGCTCCATGACGGCCAGGTAGAGGTCGCGCTTGCCGCCGACGTGGTAGGCGACCGTGGCGATGTTGAGCCCCGCCGCTTCGGCGATCATCCGGGTGGAGGTGCCGTCGTAACCGAGGGCGGCGAACAGCCGCGTCGCGGCGTCCAGGATGCGCTCCCTGCCGGGGTCGCTGGTCATGCGGCACACCGTAAGTGCCTGCCGACATTTCGGTCAATCGCTTGATGGAGAGTGTTAGCTGCGGTGCAGGTCAGGTGCAGCACGTCAGGCGCGGCGCACGTCAGGCGCGGCGCGCGCTCGGGCCGGCGAACACGGCGGCGGCGCCGAGACCGAGGTAGATGGCGCCGGTCACGTACCGCTGGCGGCGCTGGAAGGACGGCCGGGCGCGCAGCCACGCGCCGATCGAGCCCGCCGCGACCGCATAGGTCAGATCGGCGATCAGCCCGATCGAGCTGAGGACGAGTCCGAGCACCACGATCTGCGCCGGCACGGCGCCCGCGTCCTGGTCGACGAACTGTGGCAGGAACGCCAGGAAGAACAGCACGACCTTCGGGTTGAGGACGTTCACCAGCATGCCGTCGAGGTAGACGCGCAGCGGCGTCTGCGGCCTGATCCGCATCTCCTCGCGGTCGTCCCCGCCGCGCAGCGTCCGGTAGGCGAGGTACACCAGGTAGGCGGCGCCCGCGTAGCGCAGGGCACCGAACGCGGTGGCGGACGCGGCGACGACGGCCGACAGTCCTGCCGCCGCTGCCGCGACGTGTACGAGGGTGCCGGTCTGGACGCCGAACGCCGACAGGATCCCGGCCCGCCGTCCTTCACCGATGCTGCGGGTGGTGATGTACAGGTGGTTGGGCCCGGGGACGGCGACCAGCGTCACCGCCGCGAGGAGGAACAGCAGGGGGTTCGTCACCGTCGCCACGCTAGGGGCGTGATGGTCCGATCAGCAGGGCCAATGGGTGCCGCGGAAACCGGACCAATCACGTTCCGGTGGCGACCATCGCCCCCGCGAGGACGAGCCGTCCGGACGTGCGGACCATCGCGGCGACCTCCTCGACGGGGCGGCGTAGCGACGCGAGGCTGAGCAGGGCGGCGAGCAGGATGTGGCCGAGGACGAGCTCGACGTCGTCGCGCTCGGGCAGCGGGTCGCCGATCGCCGCCGAGAGCCGGTCCCGCACGAACAGGAACAGCACGGTGCGGGCGTCGTCCACGCTGGAGTCGTCCGAGGTCACAGCCTGGATGATGGCGGAGGTCAGCGCCGGCTCCGCGGCCGCGACGAACACGATCCGCTCCAGCAGCGCGGTCAGCCGCTCGATCGGGGTGTCGCCGACGGCGAGCGCGTCGATGTCGTGCGTGACGCGGTGCGCCCAGGTGGCGGCGACCTCGGTGAGCAGGTGATCCTTGGTGGCGAAGTACCGGTACACGGTCGCGCGGGCGACGCCGGCGCGGTCGGCCACGTCATGCATGGTGACGGCGGGGTAGCCGCCTTCAAGCGCGAGTTCGCGCGCCGACTCGATCAGCCGCTCCCGCCTGGCCTGCTGATCCTTGGTCAGCCTTCGCGTGACGGTGAACCGCCCATCGCCGCTCAATGCGCCTCCTCGCCGTACTCCCCCCACACTCTCCCGCATATCTGTCCCGAGCACCGCAAATTGCTGGTTCACGCTTTTCGCGGCGAACCATTCACCTACGGAGGCCTGCGGGCACGGCAACCGGCCCGTTCGGTCCTCCCGGCCGGGGTGCTGGAAGGACCGGACAGGCCCGTGCGGGCGGGTCAGGCGGCGCTCTGCCGGCGCCGTTCAGCCCATTGGAGGGAGTGGCGGATGGCATCCTCGATCGTGTACTCGGGCTGCCAGCCGAGCAGGTCCCGCGCCTTGGCCGGGCGGACGAAGGCGCCCACCACGTCGCCTGGACGCGCGGGGGCGTCCTCGACCTGGAAGCCGTCGCCGACGACCTCGCGGAAGGCGGTGACCAGTTCCCGGACGGTGGTGCCGTCGCCCGTCCCGAGGTTGATGACCTGGTAGCCGGTGCGTCCGGCGGGCTGGAGCGGCGGGATGACCGAATCGAAGCGGGTGGCCGCCTCGCAGAAGGCGCGGGCGATGTCCCAGACGTGGATGTAGTCGCGGATGGCCGTGCCGTCGCGCGTGTCCCAGTCGATACCGGTGATCTTGAAGGGGACGTCGTTCTCGTAGGACTCGATCATCTTGCCGAGGGCGTGGGTGGGCTTGCTGTTCTGCAGGCCCGTCCGCAACCGCGGGTCCGCGCCGATCGGGTTGAGGTAGCGCAGCGAGATGACGCGCAGACCGTAGGCTCGGGAGAGGTCCTCCAGGAGGAGTTCCGCCATCATCTTCGAGCGCGTGTAGGGGTTCTGCGGCTCCAGCGCAGAGGTCTCGGAGACCGACAGGTCGTCTTCGGGGCGGTACATCCCAGCGGTGGACGCGAAGATCATCCGGTCGCATCCGTTGCGGATGAGATGCCCCGCGAGCTCCAGCGTCTTCGTCAGGTTGACACGGTAGTAACGCTCGGGATCGGTCATCGAGTCCGGCACCACGATGAGCGCGGCGCAGTGCACCGTGACGGCGATGTCCGGATGAGCCAGGAAGATCTGGTCGAGGAGTTCACCGTCGCCGATGTCCCCCTCATAGAAGATCTTGCCCTTGGTGAACTCCTGCCTGCCGGTGATCAGGCTGTCGAGCACCACGGGCGTGATCCCGCGCTCCGCGAAGGCGGAGGCGATCGTGCTTCCGATGAACCCGGCTCCTCCTGTGATCAGGACTTTCATGCGGCATCCCCGTTCTCGGATCGTCACGCTCAGGATCAGCAGCGAACGCACCGTGGTCAACGGTCGTTCCCGGGCTGACCGGCTCCGGTCGAGCGTGAACCCCGGACCGCTCCGAGGCGTCCGCGCACGGCTCTTTCCGGTGGCCACGAACGGCCGGTGACGAGTACAGCGTTTGCAGGATCCGCTCGGCCCGCGCAACGTTCATGGTCGGGGAATGCAACCCATCCGCGTCCTGATCGTGGACGACCACGCGCTGTTCGCCGAGGCGCTGTCCGCCCGGCTACAGCGCGAACCCGACCTGGTGATCCTTCCCGTCGCCGCGGACGTGCGGCGCGCGCTCGCGCTGGCCGCCACCGAACGCCCCCGGGTGCTCGTCCTCGACATGACCCTGGGCGCCGAGAGCGGCCTGGACGTCCTGGACCGGGTTCGCAGATCGCATCCGGAGGTCCGGGTGGTCGTGCTGACCGCGATGGACGATCTGGACACGCTGGTGCAGGCGGTCCGGCGCGGGGCGGTGGGGTGGCTGTCGAAGACCGAGAGCGCCGACCTCGTCGCACGGGTGATCAGGTCGGCGGCGCGGCAGGGCGGCTGGATCCCGCCCGACCTGCTCGGCGAGGTGCTGCGCCGGCTCCAGACCGGCGCGGCGGAGCCGAACGGCGGCGCGCGGTTGCTGGCGGCGCTGACGCCGCGCGAGCGGGAGGTGCTCCAGTGCATGGTCGACGGGCTCGGCCGCGCCGAGATCGCCGAACGGCTCGGGCTGTCGGCCAACACCGTCCGGACGCACACGCAGAACCTGCTGGCGAAGCTCGACCTGCACTCGGCGCTGGAGGCCATCACCCTCGCGATGCGGGCCGGGATGCGCCCGCGCGGCTGATCTCTGATGCAAACGGCGTAGTGCAGGGTCGTCGTTTGGGCGATTTCCGGGGGAATCGGGCTTTCTACGCTCGGCCCTGACGAAGCCGGAGGGTGGATCGTGGAGATCGACGAAGTCGCCGCGCGCGTAATTCGTACCTACTGGGCGCTCCTGCTGGTCATGACGGTCGCCCCACTGCTGCTGGTGGGGATGTTCATGAGCGGTCAGGATCCGCCGGCCGTCGCGGAGTCGCGCCTCCAGGCGAGCAGCAGAGCCACCGACGCGGCCCCCGGCGACGCGGGCGTGAGCATCGTGGTCAGCCAGGTGAAGGCGTTCGCCACGAGCCGGAACCTGCTGGAGGACGTGCTGCGCAGGCAGGGCGTGCACCGCTCGCCGGAGAAGATCGCGAAGGCGATCGGGGTCACCGGGCTCGGGACGTCCACGGTGGTGCAGCTGTCGGTGAAGGACACCGACCCCGAAGTGGCGCGCAAGCTCGCCGACGCCATCGGCGTCGAGGTCGTCAAGGAGATCAACGAGTCGAACCAGGGCTCGATAACGAACCAGATCACGAGCATCGACAAGCGGGTGCGGGAGCTGGAGAAAAGGCTCGGCCCGCTGTCGCGGCGGGCGGGGGCTCAGCCCAACCCCGACATCGGCGCCGCGAACGAACGGGAGCGGGTGCAGGCGGAGCTGACGGACCTGCGGTCGAACCGCTCGGACCTGCGCGCGCAACTCTCGGCGGCGGGGACGGCGTCGGTGGTGCAGCCGGCGGTGCTCGCACCGAAGACGAACCCGGTGGTCATGATGTCGGTCGTCGCGGGCCTGGTCGGCCTGGTCGGCGGAATCCTGATCGCGGTGGTGACGGAGATGGTCCGTCCCACCATCCCGGGGCAGCGGCGGGTGGCCGTGCGGCTGGGCGTGCCGCTGCTCGGCTGGGCCGACCGGGGACCGGCGGAGCTCGCCGACCTCGGACGGCGGATCAGGCTGGCCGCGCGGCGCAAGGGCGTCGTACGGGTGGCGCTCGTGGGCACCTCGGGCCCGCTGCCCGCGGCGCTGGTGTCCTCGGTCGCGGCGGCGGTGTACGGGGACGCGACGAAGGTCGTCACGACTCGTTCCGGACGCGCGGACCCGAACGACGGCGCGGGCGACGGCGCGGGCGGGGGAGCGGGCCACAAGGCCGGGCCCAAGCCCGAGGGCACGGACGACGGCGAGGCGCCGGCCCCACCGTCCGCCAACAGTTCCGGGCCGGGGCGGAGGGGCAGCACCTCGGTCGTCCGTGCCGGCGGTGGCACCACCGTCCTGACGAAGAAATCCGGTGCGGCGGTCTCCCCCTCGGAGGTCACCCAGCCGGTACCGCTTCGGGCGCTGTGCCATGTGCACGCGTTCGAGGACATCGATCCGGGCCTCGACGACGAGGTCGGCGTGGTCGCGGTGGTCGGGCCGGTGACGCCGGTCTCGGGGCTGGACGAGGTCCGCGACCTCGTCGCGGCATCCGGCTGGCCGCTGCTCGGGGTCGTCGCCACGTCCAGCAGGAAGACAACGCGCAAGAGGGGGTAGCCGGATGAGCCGGACAACGGTTCCGTTCACCGTCCCGTCGTTCGCCGGGGAGGTGTCGGACGCGGTCGTGAAGGTGCTCGACTCGGGGTGGGTGACCACCGGGCCGCAGACGGCGGCGTTCGAGCAGGACTTCGCCGATTTCCTGGGCGCGCCGCACGTCGTCGCGGTCGCCTCGTGCACGACGGCGCTGGAGCTGTGCCTGCGCGCCATGGACCTGCCGCCGGGGTCGCAGGTCCTGACGCCGAGCCTGACCTTCTGCGGCGCGATCAACGCGATCCTGCACGCCGGGCACCGGCCGGTACTGGTGGACATCGACGAGGACACGCTGGTGCCGAGCCCGGAGACCGTCGCCGCGGCCGCCGCCCGGACCACGCCGCGGGCGATGATCGTCCAGAACCAGGGCGGATACCCGGTGGACGTGCCGGCGCTCGCCGCAGCGGCCGGGCTGGACCGGACGCGGGTCGTCGAGGACGCCGCGCACGGCCCGGGGGCGGCGCGCGAGGGCAGGCCGGTCGGGTCGGAGTCGTTCGCGGCGTGCTTCTCCTTCTACGCCACCAAGAACATGCCGATCGGCGAGGGCGGCGCGATAGCGACGGTCGACCAGGACCTGGCCGACCGGGTGCGGGCGATGCGGCTGCACGGGATGAGCAAGGACTCCTGGAAGCGGTACCTGCCGGGCGGAAGCTGGCGGTACGACGTCAAGGACATCGGACTCAAGGCGAATATGACCGATATCCAGGCATCGATCGGGCGTGCGCAGCTCGCGGCGCTCCCCGCCTGGCAGCGGGCGCGCGGCGAGCTCGTCGCCCGCTACGACGAGGCACTGGACGGCCTGCCCGGCCTGACCCTGCCGCAGCGCAAGCTGGACGGCGTCCAGCACGCGTGGCACCTCTACCAGGTGCGCGTCCCCGAGCGGGACGCGCTCATCGCCGAGTTGGAGGCGGCGGGCGTCGCGACGTCCGTGCACTTCATCCCGGCCAGCCAGATGACCTCCTACCGGCAGATCCTCGGCGCGCAGGAGTGCGAGCGGGTACCGGTGACCGACCGGGTCGCCGAGGAGCTGCTGTCACTCCCGCTGTACCCGGGGCTGTCGCCCGACGGCCAGGACCGTGTCGTCTCCGCGCTCACCGAGGCACTGCGGGCCCGGGACTGACCGTGCGCCGATTCCTGCCCCACCTCCCCCGCAGGGCCCCCGGCCCCTGCTCGGCCCCCCGCCCGGACCCCGTCCCGGTCGCGGCCGGACCGCTCGCCCTGCTGATGGGACGGGACGAGGTCGTGCTGGCCGGCGGGCGCGGGCGGCGGCTCGTCCGGGGCCGGCGCGTGCTGGTGACCGGCGCCTGCGGGACCGTCGGGTCCGCGCTGTGCCGGCAGGTGGGATGGCTCGCCCCGGCGGAACTGTGCCTGGTCGACAAGGACGTCCGGGGCCTGGCGCGGCTCAGAGGCGAGCTGGCCGGGAACCTGGAGGGGGGCATCGCCGGGCTCCTGGACGCGGACACGGTCACGCTGGCCGAGGCCGACGTCCGGGATGAGCGGCGCATCGACGAGGTCATCGCCGCGGCCCGTCCCGACCTGCTGTTCCACACGGCGGCGCAGCACGAGCTGGCGAAGGTCGAGGTGGACCCGTGCCGCGGCGTCGCCGACAACGTCCTCGGCACCCGGCACGTGGTGGACGCCGCCGTCCGCCACGACGTGGCGCGGCTCGTGTTCGTCTCCTCCGACAAGGCCGCCGACCCGACCTCGGTGTTCGGCGCGACGATGCGGCTCGGGGAACTGCTGCTGCGGACGGCGGCGGGCGGCCCCACCTGCTTCGCGGCGGTCCGGGTCGGGACCGTCATCGGGGAGGCGGCGTCGCTGCTGGCGCTGCTGGCGCACCGGATCTCCTGCGGCGAGACCATCACCGTCGCGCATCCGGAGGCGGCCCGGCACCTGATGACCGTGGCGGAGGCCGCCGGACTGCTCATCGAGGCCGCGGCGCTGGCCGAAGAGGCCGAGACGTTCGTGCTCGACATGGGCAGCCCCGTCTCGGTGGTCGACCTGGTGCACCGCTACGCCGAACAGCTCCGGCTGCCGGAGGTGACGATCCGGTTCAGCGGCCTCGGGCCGGGCGAGAAGCTCGCGGAGAAGACGTTCGCCGACTCCGAACGCCGGATCCGCACCGTCCACCCGAAGATCTGGGCGACCCGCCCGGCGCCGCCGCCCGCCGGGCTGCCGCTGCTGCTCGACGCGCTGGAGGCGGCGGCCGAGGCCGGCGACGCGCCGCGGGTGCGGCTGCTGCTGCGCCGGCTGCTGCCCGAGTACCACCCGATCCGGCGGCCCCGGCCGGCCGGCGGCTCACCCCTCCCCGACGCGGGGCCGGGCCCCGACGTCCCCTGTCTGTGAGGTGCCCGTGACCAGTGGCAGCGCGACCGGCGACCGCAAGCTCCGGGTCGCCACGGTGATCACCCGTTTCAACGGCGGCGCGGGGCAGGTGGCGCTGAACGGCGCGCTGTCCCTGCCCGACGGCGGCTACGAGCGCGCGATCGTCACCGGCGGCGTCGGCATGGACAGCAGCGCCTCGTCCCGCACGGAGACCGTGCTGTACGGGGAGGCGGCGGTCGCGAACGCCGCCGCGGGGGATCTCACGCCGCAGGCGCACGCGGCCGGCATGGAGATCGTCCAGGTCGGGCCGCTGGTGCCGCAGATCTCACCGCGCGACGACCGGGCCGCGCTGCGCACCCTGACCCGCGTGCTGGCGGAGGGACGGTACGACGTCGTCCACACCCACAGCGCGAAGGGCGGCGTGATCGGCCGCGTCGCGGCGGCGCGGGCGGGCGTGCCGCGCATCGTCCACACCTGGCACGGCTTCCCGTTCCACGAGTTCCAGTCGTGGGCGCGGCGCCGCGCCTACATCCGGCTCGAACGGGTCGCGGCGAAGCACACCGACGCGTTCCTCGCGATCGGATCGGAGACGGTGACGACCGCGCTGCGGCTCGGCCTCGCGACGCCGGAACGGATCCGGCTGTCGTGGCCCGCCGTGGACGTGGACGCCTACGCCACCGCCCCCGGTTCCCGCGCGCACGCCCGGCGGCGCCTCGACCTGCCGCTCGGCGTGAAGGTCGTCGGCTCGATCGGCCGGCTCACCTTCCAGAAGGGGCCGGAGATCTTCGTCAAGGCCCTCGCGCGGCTCCCCGACGACGTGTTCGGGCTGTGGGTCGGCGGCGGCACCATGGCGGGCGAGCTGGAGCGGCTCACCGCGAAGCTCGGCGTCGGCGAGCGGATGCGCTGGCTCGGCCACCGTGACGACGTCGCCGCCGTGCTGCCGGCGTTCGACCTGATGGCGATGTCCAGCCGGTGGGAGGGGCTGCCGTGCGTGCTGGTCGAGGCCATCGGCGCGGGGATCCCGCTGGTCGCGACGGCCGTCCCGTCCAACCAGGACCTGGTGCTCGCGGGCGAGACGGGGCTGCTCGTCCCGCCCGGCGACCCCGAGCGGCTGGCCGGGGCGATCTCCGCACTGCTGGACGACCCGTCCGCCGCCGCGCGGATGGCCGAACGCGCCCGCGCCCGCGTCGGTGACTGGTTCTCCCCCGCCCACCTCGGAACCGTGCTGGACGAGACCTACCGGGGCGTGTCCGAGCGTCCGTTCCGGCGCTGAGAAGACAGAAGGACCGATGACCGCCACCCTCCACGCGCCCCCCGCCACGGACGCGACGCCGGACGCCGCACCCGGCGCGCCGGCGCGGCGGCGGTGGCGGTTGACCGCGGTGGCCCTCGTCGTGGGCATCGCCTCGCTGCCGATGCTGATGCCCGCCGGGCTGCCGCCCGGCCCCGGCAACACCGGGCTACCGGACCTCGTCCTCGTCGGCGTCACCGCCGTGACCTTCCTGTGGGCGGGTTCCGGACGGCTGCCGCTGCGCTGGCCGTTCCTGCTCCCCACGCTCCTGACGATCATCGCCGGCGGGATCGCCTCGCTGGCGAACGACGCGGGCGTGCTGACGCTGTTCAAGGACCTGTTCGTCCTGCTGTGGGCCGTGTGCGTCGCCAACCTCGGCCGCGACCCCGCGCTGCTGCGGCTCGCCCTGCGCGCCTTCGTCTGGATCGGCACCTGCTACGCGGTCGTCATGATCGTCGGGTTCGTGCTCGGCATCGAGGCGCTGTCGGGCAAGCAGATCGACGGCGAGCGCGCCATGTTCACCTTCGGCGACGCCAACTACGCGTCCAACTGGTTCATCTGCGTCTTCTTCATCGCGCGTGCGTCACGCTTCCCGGAAACGGCGTGGAAACGGTACGCGGTGTGCGGAATCCTCCTGGCCGCCGAACTGCTGACGGGCTCCAACGGCGGCGCGCTCGCGCTCGGCGCGGCGGTGCTGCTCGGGTTCCTGTTCCGGCTGTTCCGCGAGGACCGCGCGCACCACGCGATCGCGGCCGGGACGCTCGCGCTGTTCGTCGGCGGCGGGGGCATCGCGGCCCTCAGCCAGATCGACATCCAGCCCTACCTCGACCAGGCCAGCCAGGCGTCGCCGATCCTGCGGGACTCCATCGGACGGACGACCGGGGAGAGCACCAACTCGCGCAGCACCGTCCTCGCCACGACCGTCCACATGATCGAGGACCAGACGCACCCGTGGGGCATCGGAGCCGGGCAGACCGAGTCGCAGATGCGGGTCCAGCAGGAGACCTACGTCCGCGAGGCGCACAACGACTACATCGCCTCGGTCCTGGAACGCGGGTTCCTCGGCGGCATCGCGCTGATCCTGCTGGTCTTCATGCTGTTGCTCAAGTGTGTGCGAATCGCGCGGCGAGACGCACTGACCAGCGAGTACGCGCGGCTAGTCCCGCACCCGGAACTGTTCGGCGCCCTCGTCGCCGTGTTCCTCATCTCCGGCCTGTTCTACGAAACCCTGCACTACAGACACGGCTGGGCCTTCTTCGGCCTGATAGCCGCCCTAGACCTCTTCGGACGCTCTTCCAATGCGCCGCCCTCGGCGTCGGGCGTGGGACGCCCTCCTTCAACGGGCACCGCGGCGATCACTGCATCGCTCCGAACTCGCCCTGGAGGGCTCGCTTCGCGATCAGGTTCTCGCAAGCTCGAACCTGGCTTCGCACGCGATCGCAGCGTCCGGGAGCACCAGACGACCGAAGCGGCCACGACCGAGGTCGGAAGGGTCCGTAATAGACTGCTTAGGCTTGTCGCCGGCAACATGGCGGGACGGGTCGGTGCGCTGGCCTCGCTCGGCATCGCCACCATCCTGGTCGCGCGGATCGGCGGGCCGAAGCTCGTCGGCGCGTTCACGCTCGTGCGGATCCTGCCGGGTCTGCTGTGCCAGTTGTCCAACGCCGGGCTGCCCGCCGCCGCACCGTTCTTCCTCGCCAAGGACGACTACGACCAGAGCCGGGTGCGGCCCACCCTGGCGTGGCTGACGGTCATCGGCGCGGTCATCGGCGGGCTCGGCTGGCTCGCGCTCAGCCCGGTCGTCCACCTCGTGTTCTTCCAGTCGTTCGGGTTCTGGATCACGCTCGCCGCCGCCGTCCCGGCCTTCACCCAGGGGTTCGTGTCGGTCGGCAAGGGGCTGCTCCAGGGAACCGGCGACCAGCACGGCGCCAGCCTCGCCATCGCCGTCGAGGAGTTCGTCTTCCTGCCCATCTACCTGGTGATCCTCACCGGCTGGTACGGGCCGGGGGCGCTCATCACCGGGCTCGTCCTCGCCGACGTGGCCGCCACCGCGTGGATCGCGCGGCGGCTCGCCGGGCGCGGCTTCTTCTCCGGCTGGGGCCGGCCCGATCCCCGGCTCGGCCGCACCATCTCCGGGTACGGGTTCCGCGGCTACCTCGGCCAGCTCATCGACCTGCTCCAGCTCCGGTTCGACATGGCGCTGCTCGGCGCGCTCGCCGGGCCGAAGGTGCTCGGCGTCTACACGGTCGCGAGCAAGTTCGCCGAGCTCGTCCAGCTTCCGGGGCTCGCGGTCAACTACGTCCTGTACCCCGACTTCGCCAAGGAGGACCGGGCGACCGCGACGCGGCGGACCGCGCGGCTCATCCTGCCCGCGCTCGGCATCTCCGTCCTCGCGGCGCTGCCGCTCGCGCTCATCGCCGGGACGGCGCTGCCCTGGGTGTTCGGCGACGTGTTCGATGACGCGGTCGCACCGACCTACATCCGGCTGGCGGGTGTCGTCACCTTCGGCGTCACCGGGCTCGTCATGGCCTACCTGTACGGCGTCGGACGGCCCGGCGCCGCCTCCACCGGGCAGGGCATCGGCCTGCTGGTCGTCGTCGTGCTCGGCGTGATCCTGATTCCGGCCCACGGCGCGGTGGGCGCCGCCATCGCCACATCGGTGTCCTTCGTCGCCACCACGGCGGCGCTGCTGGTGTGGTTCCGGCACGTGAGAGACAAGGGGTGACCATGTCCGAGGACCACGCCGGGCTCGCCACGCGGCCGGTGGACCCGTCCGACGGCGTCGCGCCGTCCACCGGCCGCCGCGTGCTGGACGTCGCGGGCGCGCTGAGCGGGCTGCTGCTGCTGAGCCTGCCGTTGCTGCTCCTCTACGCGCTCGTGCGGCTGACCAGCCCGGGTCCCGGCGTGTTCCGGCAGACCCGCGTCGGGCAGGGCGGACGGCCGTTCACGATGTACAAGTTCCGGACGATGCGGCAGGGCGTGGGCGGGCTCACCGTCACCGCCAACTGCGACCCGCGCCTCACCCGGGTGGGCAAGCTGCTGCGCCGGTGGTCGCTGGACGAGCTGCCGCAGCTGGTGAACGTGCTGCGCGGCCAGATGACCCTCGTCGGGCCGCGCCCGGAGACCTACGACCTCGCCGTGCACTACGACGCCCGCTGCCGCTGGATCTTCGACCACCGGCCGGGCCTCACCGGGGTGTCGGAGGTGCGGTTCCGGGACTTCGACGTGCTCGGCCCCGGCGAGGAGGTGGACCTCGTCAACTACATCGAGCGGATCGTCCCGGCGCGGGTCGCGGTGGACGCCGTCTACCTGCGCGACCCGTCGCTCGGCGCGACCTTCCGCGCCATCATCGACACCGTGCGGCACATCCTCGGGTTCACGCTCCCGCCACTCCATGCGCCGCCGCTCCATGCTCCTCCACTACATGCTCCTCCACTACATGCGCCTTCATCCCATGCGCCTCCGCTCCAGGCACCGCGGGCGGAACCTGTGAAGGAAGGCGAGCATCGGGAAGGGTGACCATGCACGTCCGGTTGAGGATCGCCGCCGTGGTGGCCGCGTTCGTGCTGGTGGTGGGGTTCCTGCTCGGCGTGCGGAGCCGCTCGTCCGGCGGCTACGAGCCGTACCGTGGGCCGCTCGCCTCGCCCGGAACGCCCGCCGCGAAGGCCGGCACGACCCGCCGCGTCGCGCTCAACACCGATCCCGCCGACTATCCCCGGCTGAAGGCGCTCGGCTACGACCTGGTGGACGTCAAACCCGACGATTCACTCGTCGCCGGCGTCCCGGAAGGGATGCAGGCACTGCTGTGGGTCGGCAACTTCACCTGCGGCGACTTCGAGCTGGACTACGAGGCGTTCACGCGGGCGGTGCTGCGGTTCGGCCGCGACCCGCGCGTGTACGGCTGGTACCTGTCGGACGAGCCGAACAGCGGGGAGTGCCCGCACGTGGCGCGGGAGATCCGCCGCCGCGCCGACTACATCAGGGGGCACGCCCCCGGTCAGGTCTCGTTCATCTCGCTCACCGACTGGCCGATGAAGCCCGTCGCTCCTGCGAGCGTCGGCGTCGACCTCGTCGGGCTCGACCCCTACCCGTGCAAGGGCTCGGCGCAGACCCGCGAGGAGTGCAACATCGACGCCATCGACCGGATGGTCCGGATGGCGGACGACGCGGGCATCCCGCGCCGCAAGGTGGCGCCGGTGTTCCAGACGTTCGGGCAGGGCTGTTCCCAGGGCGACAAGCAGTACTGGTTGCCGACCGTGGACCAGCTCCGGGCCATCCTCGCCCGCTGGGACCGGCTCGCGCCGCGCCCGCCGCTGGAGGTCTCCTACTCCTGGGGTCGCCAGAAGGAATGGGCTTGCCCGTCGCTTTCGGACGCTTCGGGCGGAGCACATCCCGACCTCCAGAGCGTGATGAAGGCCCGCAATACCCGGCGTTGACGCCGTGATCTGGTGTGAAATGTCAGGGTTTGTCGGCCACCGCCGGTTTCTTGTCCGGGACGGCGAATTCCATCGACCCCACTTTGAGCGCCAGAACTTCCATCAGACCAACGACCAGAACGAACGCGACAGCCAACAGGCCGAGCTTCTTGCGGTTCACTCCCCGCGCACCCCTTCAAACCCCCAATAAGCAGGTGAAAAACTAACACAACCCAACGAAAAACCCGGGCCGGACACGCGGTGAGACGCGCGCCCGGCCCGGGCCCGGGGGGAGGGCTCGGGGTCCAGAAGGACCTAGATGGGGACAAAGGGGGCGAGGAGGGACAGAGTCCTAGGAGACGCGGCGGCTGGTGAGGTTCGCGGCACGGGCGTTCACGCACGCCCCCGTCGCGAGGTCGAAGGCGAAGTTGTGCGCCAGGCAATGGACCCGCCCGTCCCGGACGACCGCGCCGATGGACAGGTCCTCGCCCGCGTGCGGGCAGTAGCGCGGGATGTCGTAGCGCCCGCCGCGCCAGTCGACGATGATCCGCTCGGTCTCGTCGCGCCCGGTCTCGTACGCCTCGACGGCCAGCAACGCCGGCGCGTTGGCGTGCTTGAGCAGGCCGACCAGGTGGTCGTTGTAGACGTCGGGGTCACGGTAGAGGCTGAGCCGGAAGGAGATGAGCAGGTCCTCCCACGCCAGCCTGCCGCTGAGGACGCCCTCCAGCCAGCGGCCCGCGGTGGTGATGCGGTAGTGCGGGCGGGTGCCCGCGGTGGCCTGCGACACCGTCAGCCCGTCCGGCGAGAAGTCCACGTCCCACAGCCCGCCGTGCGGGCCCGTGATCTCGAACTGCACCACCATGGCGATCTGCCGGAGGAAGTAGTCGCTCAGGCCGCCGAGATGCTCGAAGTGCGCGGCGAACCGGTCGAACAGGCCGGGGCCGGGCTCGGGGTTCTCCGCGATCACGGCCGCGATGAACGGGGCCCGCTCCGCGGCGTACTGCCTGAGGTACTCCGCCCGGCCGGCGTCGGCGAAGGAGAAACCGGCCGAGACCGGGTCGCGGACGATCTCCCCGGTGTCGAGGTCGATGGAGTCGCCCGGCTTGAAGTGGTCCCACCGCTGCGCCGGCAGGTGCTCGCGCAGCCACGCCGTCGCCATCTCGGGGTCGCAGAACGCGCCGTCCTCCTGGTCGAGGACCCAGTTGAGGTGCGCCACCTCCTCGTCCAGGAAGCACGGCGGTCCGGCGAACGGCACCGCCAGTTCCGGCGCCGTCTGCCGGACGAGTCGCTGCACGGCGCGGAGCTTGGACACCCGCTTGTCCCTGGAGACCGCGGCCATCTCCTCGGCCGGGTACTCGTAGCAGATCGGATGCCAGGACGCGCCGGCGGTCTGCAACGCCATCAGCTCCAGCCGCCCGCCGGCCAGGTGCTTGGCCCGGCGGGCCTGCGCGGCGGTGAGCCGGGCGTCGTTGCAGTGCAGGAACCCGTGACCATCAACGACCATCAGGAAAGCCGCGTCATGACACATCGGGGAGAGCTCGGGAATCGCCGTGATCCAGGAACCTCGATTGTCCAGTGAGAATTTCTCCCAGGCGGGCAGCTCGATTACCTGGCGTCCGCCGGCGGCCGCCACCATGCGTTCGCGGAAGGCAGGCCCGGGGTAGCGGGGAATGAGGATCCGGGTGCGCGCCGGAAGCCGCTCGATGACCCAGGGGTCGAAGTGGTCCAGGTGCTCGTGCGAGACGGCGACCCAGTCCGCTTCGAGCAGCCCCGCGGTGTCGAGATGATCGTTCCTCGGATACTGGTGCCAGGCTCCGAGAAAGGCCCCGGTTGGAGCGAGCCACGGGTCCGCGAGCAGGTGGAATGCCGCCGCCTCCACCGCCACGCCCGCATGCCCGAGAAAAGTGACCGTTGGCATGGGTAGACTGTCTCTCCCGGATCGTGCGGCCGCACCCACCGGAATGCGCAAAGCGGCTACGCCTTAGGTATGAAAGAAATGCCGTCGGCAGTAGGCCAATCCTTACTTGGACGCCCTGACAAAGGGTAAAGTTTACGGCTCGTAACTTTCTGTCCACTTCCGGTCATGCACCGGTATATTGCGGCTTTTTATCTGGACACCGCCGTCCCGCCGCGCGACCGTCATAGTGGCGCCGGGCATTACAGACGGGGGTCCATTCATGAGCGACGGGCAGCTCTCCCCGCAGGTGAGGGCGGCGGCCGGCGGTGCCGCGCACACCCTGTGGCGGCGACGGCTCCGGCACGACATCCGGCACGAGCTCGGCACGATCATCATGCTGGCGTCGGCCGTCGCCGTGTCACGCGACATCGGCGAGGTCAGCAGGCAGCGCATCGAGCAGCTGCTCGGCGAGACCCGCTGGCTCGACCACCTCCTGCGCCGGCTCGACGAGGACGACGACGACCAGCCGCTGCCCTTCCCCGAGCGGATCCGGGTGGACGCCCTCACCGAGGAGGTCGTCACCGGGATGCGGCTCGCCACCCCGCACGAGGTCTGCCTCGACGCCGACGAGGCGTGGGCGCACATGGACCCGGTCGCGCTCTGGCGGGCGCTGCGCAACGTCCTGGACAACGCGTGCCGCGTCGCCGGCGGGCGGGTGGACGTGCGGGTGGAGGTCGTCCAAGGCTGGGTGGCCGTCCAGATCGACGACGACGGCCCGGGCTTCGGCGCCGGGCGGGGCGAACAGCGCCAGGGACTGGCCTCGCTGGGGCTCGGTATCGTCCACGACCTGATCTCCGGCTACGGCGGCAGCCTGGAGATCCGCACCTGCGAGATGGGCGGCGCCCGCGTCCGGATGCTGCTGCCGTCGGCGCCTCCACCGGAGCCGCTGCCGGCCGTCGAGGCGCATCCGGGCGGGCACGCCGACGATGGGCGGCCGCGTCCATGAAGGTGATCGTCTGCGACGACCACGCGGTGTTCGCCGACTCGCTGTCCCTGGTCCTGTCGGACGCCGGCCACACCGTCGTGGGCGTGGCCTACTCCCCCGAGGACGTCCTGCCGGTGCTGCGCGCCAGGGACGCCGACATCTGCCTGATCGACCTCCAGTTCCCGTCCGGTACCGCGCTGGAGTGGATGCCCCAACTGCGGGCGGTCGCGCCGGCGACCCGTTTCATCGTGCTGACCGGCTTCCTGGAGCAGCGGGTGCTGGAGGCCGGGGTCGCGGCGGGCGTGCGCGGGTTCGCGCACAAGGGCCAGCAGGCCGGCGACATCCTCACCCTGCTGCGCCGTGTCGGGTCCGGCGAGGTCGTCGCCGACCTCGCCGCGCAGCGCGGCGGCGTCCGGCCGCGCACCCGGGCCCAGCAGGTCGCGCGGTTCCTCACCCCCCGCGAGCGCGAGGTGCTGACCCGGCTGGCACGCGGCGAGTCGACGCAGACGCTGGCCAAGGCGATGGGCGTGACGCGCAGTACCGCGCGCAGCCACGTGCAGAGCGTGCTGAGCAAGCTCGGCGTGCACTCGCAGCGGGAGGCGGTCATCGAGGCGGCCCGGCACGGCCTGGTCAGCGTCGAGACAGGGGAATGGCTCGCCGGCTGAGAGGCGACTGAGACGCGCCGAGACGGGGTACCTCTGCTCCGGGGGCGGCCGAATCCGGACATACCGGGTCTGGCCGGGACGCGTTAGCGTCCGCCTTGAAGGAGGAGGTTCCCATGCCTCAACGGCGAGGCGCGCTGCCCATCTCCGACGCCGAGGTCCTCGGCTGCCCCGACACCTTTGCCCGTGGCATCCCGTACGACCGGCTGGAACGGCTTCGGGGGCGCACGCCGGTGGTGTGGCTGGACGGCCGGCTGGCCGACCGGCCGGGTGCCTGGGCCGTCCTGCGGTACGAGGACGTCCGGCACGCGCTCAGGCATCCCGAGCTGTTCTCACCGGATCACGAAGGCGTCCTGCACGGCCCGATGCCCGGCGACGACCCCCAGGGCGACGCCCGGAGCGGGCCTTCGGACGGGCTCCGGGACAGGCCCCGGGACGGGCCCGCTGACGGCACGTCCGGTGACGAGCCGGCCTGGATCGACATGGATCCCTCCGCCGGGGCCATGCTGGACCGGATGCCCGACGGCGCGGCCGTCGACTTCGTGGCCGACGTCGTCCGCGATCTGCCCGCGATGCTCCGCGACACCCTGGCGGGCGGCGTGCACGCTCTGATCCGGCACCCGGTGCAGTACGAGCGGCTGCGGGAGCGGCGGTCCGACGACGGGCTCCTCGACAGCGCGGTCGAGGAGATGCTGCGCTGGTGGACGCCCGTCATGCAGGTGTGGCGGACGATGCGGCGCGGCACCGTCATCGGCGGTGTGCCCCTCCTCGCGGGTGAGCAGGTGACGCTGTGGCTCGCGTCCGCCAATCACGACGAGGAGGTGTTCCCCGAGCCCGCTCGCTTCCTCCCCGACCGCTTCCGCACCCTCCCCGCCAGTAGCAGGCCACCCCGCTTCGGGCGGCACCGCCAGCGGGAGCAACGCGTCCGGCCGCATCTGTGCTTCGGCTACGGGGACCGCGCGTGCCTCGGTGCGCGGCTGGCCCGGGTGCACCTGCGGGCGCTCCTGGTCGCGCTGCTGGACCGGCCGGGGTGCGTCCGCCCGGCGGGCGAACCGGTGATGCTGCGCTCGAACGCCCGCCACGGCTTCCAACGGCTCCCCATCCGCTGGAGCGGCTGAATCCCCCGAGCCGGCCGGCACACGGGGCCCGGCACCGGTTCCGGCGCCCACTGAACCTCCAGCGCCACTGAACGTCCTCCGCGACTGTGCCGTATGTCGGCTCAGGTGCTCCTTCGCGCGCCCGGAAGGCGGCGCGCCATGCCCGAGGAGGACGGAGAGTGGGACTGACGAGCTGGGGGCTGCTCGGACTGCTGACATCGATCACGCTCGGTTTCCTGGCCGCGACCGTGTGGGCGTGGCCGCGCGCCGCCTCCACCGGCCTGCGCGCCGCCGGGGCCCGCGTCCTGCTGCTGCTCGGCTGCCAGCTCGTCGTCCTGGTGACGCTGGTGACCGCGCTCAACGCCTACTACCTGTTCTACGGGTCGTGGACGGACCTGGCCGGCGCGGCGGGCGGCCGTGCCCAGATCACCCGGCACGGACCGGTGGCGGGCCCCAACGCGAAGGCGGCCTCGCAGGTCGTCCGGAAGGTGCGGGAGAGCCTCGCGCCGGTGCGCGCGGGGCGGGCCGTCCCCGAACGGGACGGCCAGGTCGAGCATCTGGACATCCGCGGGATCCGCACCGGGATCGCCTCCGAGGCGTACGTCTACCTGCCGCCGCAGTACTTCCAGCGGCCCTTCGCGGACCGGCGGCTGCCCGTCGTGATCTTCATCGCGGGGTATCCGGCGGCGGACCGGCTGGTCTGGATCAGCAAGGGACACGTGCCGGACACCGTGGCGCGGGCGCAGCGGGCGGGCGAGGTCCAGCCGATGATCTACGTGCTGATGCGGCCGACCGTCGAGGACGGCTGGGACACCGAGTGCGCCGACGTCCCCGGCGGCCCCAAGGTGGAGACGTTCTTCGCGCAGGACGTCCCCGAGGCGATCTCGGACACCTACCGCACGGCCCGCGACCGCGCGGGCTGGGGCCTCGCGGGCTACTCCACCGGCGGGTACTGCGCGACGAAGCTCGCGATGCTGCACTCCGACCGGTTCTCCGCCGCGGTGAGCATGGCCGGCCACTTCCACGCCCTGCTCGACACCACGACCCGGGACCTGTACGGCGGCAGCGCACGGCTCCGGCGGGCGTGTGACCTGGTCTGGCGGCTGGAGAACCTCCCGCAGCCGCCGGTGTCGGTCCTGGTGGCCTCGGCGGACGTGGGCGAGAAGACGTTCCCGTCCGCGCGGCGGTTCATGGCCGCCGCCCGTCCACCGCTGGTGGTGGACAAGGTGCTGCTGCCCACCGGCGGCCACAACTTCAAGACGTTCCGCAAGTACATCCCGCCGTCGATCCAGTGGCTGAGCGCGCATCTGAGGGGCGAGTGACGTGGAGCCGGTCAGCGGGGCGTTCCTGCTGCCCGTGTGCGGGCTCACCATCGCGTGCGTGACGGCGACCGTGCTGCTGTGGCCGCGGCTCGCCCGGCCGGGGCCCCGCCGGCTGCTGGCCCGGTCCGGGATGCTGCTGGCGACGCAGGCGCTGATGACCGCCTGCGCCGTCCTGCTCGCCAACCGCTACTTCGTGTTCTACGCGACGTGGAACGACCTGCTCGGCGGTGACACCGCGCGGGTGCGGGTCGAGCAGGTGCAGCCGAACGGCGGCGTACGCGCGGGCACCGCCGGCCTCGTGCGCCGCATGTCCACCGACCTCGGCCCGCGGCGCCGGGGCGGCGACCGCGACCCGGCCGAGGACGGGCGGGTGGACCTGCTGTGGTTCCGCGGCGCGCGCAGCGGTCTGGACTCCGAGGTCTACGTCTACCTGCCGCCCCAGTACTTCCAGGCGGCGTACGCGACCAGGCGGCTGCCGGTCGTCATGCTCCTCGCCGACGGCGCGTCCGGGGACGCGGCCCGCGCACCGGCCGGGGGCGCGATGGCGTGGCTCCGGCAGGGGCGGCTGCCCGCCGCGGCGGACGCGGCGGAGCGGCCGGGCACCGCGCAGCCGATGATCTACGCGATGGTCGGACGGGCGCACGGCTGCATCGATCCTGCCGGACGGCCGGCCAGAACGTCCGGGCTCACCGAGACCCTCCTCGCGCAGGACGTGCCGGAGGCGCTGGCCGGCACCTACCGGTTGCCGCGCACCCGCAAGGGGTGGGGCCTGGTGGGGTTCGCCGCGGGCGGGCAGTGCGCGGCGCGGCTCGCGATGCTGCACTCCGACCGGTTCGCCGCCGCGGCGGCGATCAACGGCCGCTTCGGTCTGCCGGGAACGCCCCCGGCCGATGCGGGCGACGGCCCGGACGGCGACCCGTACGGGGGCAGCCGGGCGTACCGGCTCGACAACGACCTGCTGTGGCGGCTGGAGAACCTCCCGCCGCCGCCGGTCGCGGTCCTGGCCGCCGCCGGGACGGGCGGGGAGGACGCGCGGGAGGCCGAGCGGTTCACCGCGCTCGTCAGACCGCCGATGGCGGCGGGAAAGATCCTCGTGCCCGGCGCGCCCGGGACGCTCCGGCAGTGGCGCGACCATCTCCCGCAGGTCCTGGAATGGACGAGCGGGCGTCTCCAGAGCGAGTAGCCCCTGCTCGGCTACCTCTCGGGGAGTAGCCCCGCTCACTCCCCCCAGCCGACGTCGATCCGCCCATCGGTGACCTAACGTGCTGACATGAGCAGCTCTCCGCCGCACGCGCCGGTCCGGCCCCACTGGCCGCGCCCGGCCCAGTGGCCCGTGTGGGTCGTCCCGTTGTTCCTGGCGTTCATCCAGGTCCTCGGGTCGCTGGTCGCGCAGCACGGCGGACGCAGGGAGCGCAGCGGCGGCGGGGGACCGTGGGCCGACCACGACGGCCGGGACATCGGCAACCGGGACCTGGACCCGCTGGGCATCGCGCTGCTCCTCGCCGGCCCGCTGCTGCTGCTGTTGCGCCGCCGCAACCCGGTGGCCACGATGGCCGCGACCTTCGCGGTCACGAGCCTGTACCTGCTGCGCGGCTACACCTACGGCCCGGCGCCCTTCTCCGCCGCCGTCGCGATCGTGGCGGCGGTCACGGCGGGGCGGCGGCTCGCGGCGTGGGTGGGGACGGGCGCCGCGCTGGCGGCCTACTTCGGGCTGACCGCGGCGATCGGCGTCCCGCTGGAGCGGCGGGGCGAGTCCGGGCGGTTGTTCCCGGTGGAGGAGCCGAGCCTGTCCGGGACGATCTTCGTGATCGGCTGGGCGCTGGTGGTGCTGGTCACCGCCGAGCTGATCCGGATGCGCGGCCAGAAGGCGGCCGAGGCCGCGCGCACCCGCGCCGAGGAGGAGCGCCGCCAGGCCAGCGAGGAGCGGCTGCGGATGGCCCGCGAGCTGCACGACGTCCTCGCGCACAACATCTCGATGATCAACGTGCAGGCCGGCGTGGCGCTGCACCTGATGGACGACAACCCCGAGCAGGCGCGGACGGCGCTGGCCGCCATCAAGGAGGCCAGCAAGGAGGCGCTCACCGAGATGCGGGGGGTGATCGGGGCGCTGCGGGCGCAGGGCGAGAGCGCGCCGCGCTCCCCCACCGCCGGGCTCGACCGGCTGGACGACCTGCTGGCCCGCGCCCGCTCCGCCGGGCTGCGCGTGGACGCCGAGATCACCGGAGAGCGCCGCCCGCTGCACGCGAGCACCGACCTGGCCGCGTTCCGGATCGTCCAGGAGTCGCTCACCAACGTGACGCGGCATGCCGGGCCGGGTCCGGTGACGGCGCGGGTCCGCATCGCCTACGGTGAACGCGAGATCGAGGTGCGGGTCGAGGACGACGGCCGGGGCGCGTCCCTGCTGGACGAGCATCCGGGCGGGAGCGGGATCCGGGGCATGCGGGAGCGGGCCGCCGCGCTCGGCGGCACGTTCGACGCCGGGCCGCGCACCGGCGGCGGGTTCGCCGTCCGGGCACGGCTGCCGCTCACCGAGGACGCCGACGACGCCGGGGACGGAAGGGACGCACTGTGATCAAGGTGGTGCTGGCCGACGACCAGATACTGGTCAGGGCGGGCTTCCGGGCGCTGCTGGACGCCCAGGCCGACATCGAGGTGGCCGGCGAGGCCGGGGACGGCGCGGAGGCGGTGGCGCTGGCGCGCCGGCTCCGCCCGGACGTCATCCTGATGGACATCCGGATGCCGGGCCTGGACGGGCTCGCCGCCACCCGGCAGATCGCCTCCGACGAGCGGCTGGACGGTGTCAAGATCGTCATTCTCACCACGTTCGAGCTGGACGAGTACGTGTTCGAGGCGCTGCGCGGCGGCGCGAGCGGGTTCCTGGTCAAGGACACCGAGCCGGTGGAGCTGATCCACGCCGTCCGCGCCGTCGCGGCCGGGGACGCGCTGTTGTCGCCGAGCGTGACACGGCGGCTGATCGTCGAGTTCGCCGCGCGGGCCAAGGAGCCCGCGCCGTCCCCGCGCCTGAACGCGCTGACCGACCGTGAGCGGGAGGTGATGACGCTGGTCGGCGAGGGATTGTCCAACGAGGAGATCGCTGCCCGGTTGGTGGTGAGCCCGGCGACCGCCAAGACGCACGTCAGCCGCACGATGGTCAAGCTCGGTGCACGCGATCGGGCGCAGCTGGTGGTTTTCGCCTACGAATCCGGTCTGGTGAAACCTGGCTGGCTGCCCTAGAACCCCTCTCTCTGTGGCGATTGACTGTGCCCGGCGCGCACAGGCATGACAGGGTATGACGCACACTGAGTCACCGACACGGAGGAGTCCGGTGCCGAACGCCACGAGGATCCTCGCCGTCGACGACCGCGCGGAGAATCTGACCGCCCTTGAGGCCGTGCTCGACGCGCTGCCGGTGGAGGTCGTGTCCGTCTCCTCCGGGAAGGCCGCGCTGAAGGAACTGCTGGGCGACGACTTCGCGCTGATCCTGCTCGACGTCGTGATGCCGGAGATGGACGGCTTCGAGACCGCCGGGCATATCAAGGCCAGGCCCCGCACCCGCGACATCCCGATCATCTTCCTCACCGCCGCGGGCGAGGCGAGCGAGCAGGCGTTCCGCGGCTACGCGGCCGGCGCCGTCGACTACCTCGCCAAGCCGTTCGACCCGTGGGTGCTGCGCGCGAAGGTGTCGGTCTTCGTGGACCTGCACCAACGCAACCTGGAACTGCGCCGGCAGTCGGGGCTGCTGCGCGCCACGCTCGCGGAGAACTCCACGAACCCCGACGGCTGCGACCGGCTCCTGAAGGCCCTGGACGACAGGCTCGCCCGCGTCGAGGACGATGTGGCCCGGCTGCGCTCCGGCGAGAACGCCGATGATCTCGACGACCACGTCGCCGCCCTCCGGCTCGTCCTGGACGCCCTGTCGGCCGGCTCCTGACCCGTCCGGCGTTCAGGTCCCCGTCGCCGCCCGCGTCGCGATCGGTGCGGCGGACGCGGTGGTGCCGGCGGGCGCGGCCATCGCGTCCGACTGGAGCTTCTGGCGCAGGATGAACGCCCCCACCAGCACCGCCGCGATCACCAGGATCACCGCGATCGTGACGATCAGCACCGTCCTGCGTCGCTCGCCCTGCCCGTGCGGACCGCTCTGCGGACCGTTCTGGACGGGCGGGAGCAGTTGCTGCTGCCAGTTCGAGGACTGCTGCGGCTGCTCCCACGGCGGCGGCGTCCGCGGCTGGGGATGCGGCGTCCGCCCGGGCGGCGGCGCCCAGTCGGTCTCCAGCAGGGTCCGCGGGTCACGGTTCTGCGGGTCACGGCTCGGCGGGCGGCCGGGCGGGTGCCCCTCGGTCGCGTCGTGCCGGGTGATCCCCTCGATCTCGCTCGGGTCCAGCACGGTGTCGGCGGCGTCCGTGCCCCGGTTCGAGCGGCCGGACGGCTCGTCCAGGATGGTCGCGTCCGTCTGAGTCATGGGCGGAGGCGGGGGCGGCGGCGGCAGGGTCGCGACCTGGGTGAGCAGCGGCTGCGCCTGCGCCGCCGTCATCCGGTGCACCGGCTCGCGCGCCAGCAGCCCGTCCAGCACCCGCGCGAGCGGCCCGGCGTTGCGCGCCGGCGGGACCGGCTCGCTGAGGGCGGCCTGGAGCGAGGACATCGCGTCGGGCCGTTCATAGGGGGAACGCCCCTCAAGGGCCGCGTACAGCGTCGCGCCCAGCGCCCACAGGTCGGACGCGGGCACCGCCCGCTCGCCCTGTGCGCGCTCCGGTGGGATGTAGGCGGGCGACCCCATGACCAGGCCGGTCTGGGTGAGCGTCGCGTCGCCCTCCACCTGCGCGATGCCGAAGTCGGTGAGGACGACCCGTCCCGCGTCGGTGATCAGCACGTTGCTGGGCTTCACGTCGCGGTGCAGGATGCCCTTCTCGTGGGCGTGCCGGAGCGCCGCGAGCATCTGCAGCCCGATCTCGGCGACCTGACGGTGCTCGATCGGCCCCTGGTCCAGGAGGTCCTGGAGGGACGGCGCGAGGACCAGTTCCATCACGATCCAGGGCCGGTCCGACTCCTCCACCACGTCGTGGACGATGACGACGCCGGGGTGGCTCAGCCGCGCCGACGCACGCGCCTCGCGGAACGTCCGCTCGTACAGCACGCCGCGTTCGGCGTCGTTCAGCCCCGGCGGGAGGACGACCTCCTTGACCGCGACCTCCCGGTCGAGCATCACGTCGTAGGCGCGCCACACGGTGCCCATACCGCCGCGGCCGACCACCGAGTCGAGCCGGTAGCGGTTGCCGAGCAGGCGTGCCTGTCCCATTGCTAGATGGTCCCCCAAGTGTTCATCCCACCCCGTTGGGACGGAACGTGTCGAGCACATTCTTCACGAGTGCCTCGTTCTCGTTCCACGTGGACGCCGGAACCGCGACCACGACGGCGTACGGTGTGCCGCCCGCGATCACGCCCCGGTCGCGGGCGCGGGTACCGCCGTCGCGGGACCAGACGAACTCGATGTCGGCGGCGGGCAGGGCCCCGACCGTGGTGTGGGCGATCTCGATCCGCTGGAAGCCCTGGAGCTTGCCGTCGGCGATGGCCTCCTGTTCCCAGGTGACCCAGTGCTCGTAGGGGTCCCCCGTCCACTGCGTGCGGTCGACCTGAACGTACGCGCTGGACGCGGGGTCGGTCCAGACCGTGCTGTTGCCCTGCTCGGTGCGCTTCCAGCCCTGCGGCACGCCGATCGTGAATCCGGGCCCGGCCGCGCGGACGAGCCCCGGCGGGAGCGGCGCCTGGGTCGGTGTCGCCCCGCTGGGCGATCCGCTGGGCGACCGGGTGGGCGAGGCGCTGGTCGGGCCGCTGGAGCCCGGCTGCGTGATGGGTGACGTCGGGGTCGCGGGGCCGCCGCGCGCCTCGTCCTTCGGCCACAGGAACACCGCGAGGGGGACGATGATCGCGGCGGCGACGAGCACGCCCAGGAGCACGGGCAGCACCGGCTTGCGCTTCGCGGGCGGGCTCCCGGCGGTGCCGGGGCCGCCGGGCGTCCAGTGGCCCGCCTGCGGGTAGTGCGTGGTCATGTCGGGCATCGGGACGGGCGGAACGGACGACCGGGTGACGTCGTCGTCCACCGCCGTGCCCGTGGGCCAGTGCCCGCCGCTGACGGTGGCGAGGTTCCCCGGAGTCGGCGGGGCCATCTGCGCGATCTGCGCGGCCGCCTCGCTCAGGGCATGCCCGGACGCGACCGCGGCGAGCGCCTCCTCCGCCTGGTCCGCGCTCATCCGCCGGACGGGATCGCGCTCCAGCAGCCCCGCGAGGACGGGCGCGAGCGGCCCGGCGTTGCGCGGCGGCGGCGGTTCCTGCGTCATCACGGCCGCGAGCACCGCCATGGCGTCGCTGCGGTGGTGCGGCGCCTTGCCCTCGCAGGCCGCGTAGAGGGTCGCGCCGAGCGCCCACAGGTCGGACGCGGGGATCGCGGGCTCGCCCTTGAGCCGCTCCGGCGACATGTAGGCGGGCGACCCCAGGATCAGCCCGGTGTTGGTGAGCGTGGCGTCGCCGGCCATCTGCGCGATGCCGAAGTCGGTGAGGACGGCTCGGTCATCGGCGGCGACCAGCACGTTGGCGGGCTTGACATCGCGGTGCAGGATGCCGATGGCGTGCGCGGCGCGCAGCGCGCCCACCACCTGCCTGCCGATGGAGGCGACGCGGCCGGGCGGCAGCGGGCCGTCCTCGTCCACGACGTCCTGGAGTGAGCGGGCCCTGACCAGCTCCATGACGATCCACGGACGGTCGTCCTCGTCCACGACGTCGTGTACGGTCACGACGCCCGGATGGTTCAGCCGCGCCGAGGCGCGCGCCTCGCGGAGCGTCCTGCGGTGCCGGTTCTCGCGCTCGGCGGCGTCGAGGGAGATGTGCAGGACGACCTCCTTGACCGCGACGTCGCGGTCGAGTGTCTCGTCGCGGGCACGCCACACCGTGCCCATCCCGCCGCGTCCGACCACCGACAGCAACCGGTAGCGGCCGGCCAGTAGCCGCCCGTCCGCGTGGTCCGCCTGTTCCCCGTCCGACATGAATCGCGACCCTACCGATTCCATCTAACAGATCGGCATACGCCGATCTCTCGTCACTTCTTTGCGGGCTCGAAGAACCGATAGACGGGCTGGAGGCGCTCGAACTCCTTGTCCCAGCGGTCGTCCGGCGCCCGCAGCAGGATGGCGTAGCCGTGCCCGTTCGTCACGAAACCCCGGTTGAGGATGTGCAGCCGGGTACCGTCGCCGTCGAAGGTGAACTCCCAGTCCGCGGACTTGTCGCCGTTGCCGGTGTCCGGCACGGGCGGATGGTCGCCGGTCGGCTCGATCTTGATCTTGCGGTAGCCGTCGAATCTGGCGCCGCCGTTCTCCTGCCGCCGCCAGTCGTCGATGGCGCTCTTGCCGGGATCGTCGGTCTGGCCGATCTGGATGTAGGCACTGCGGTCGGCCGAGTAGTAGTAGTCGCCGCCCTCCTCGCGCTTGGGGCCGCTCCACCCGTCCGGGACGGGGACGGCGTAGCCGGTGCGGTCGCGGTGCAACCGGAACCCCGCCGGAAGCACCGTGCCCGGGGTCTTGCTGGGCTTCGCCGAGGTCGCGGACGAGCCCGAGGGCTTCGGCGACGGGCCGGCGCCCTGCTTGCGCTCGGGTTTGTCGCCACCCGAACTCGCCAACGCGATGCTGGCGATGACGATGATGATGAGCAGCACGACCGCGCCGATGATGAGCGCGTTCCGGTTGGCCGCGAGGGCCGGGCGGACGGACGGGCGCGACGCCCGCGCACCGTCATCGGACGCATCCGGGCCACCGGGCGCACCCGGACGTTGGAGGCGGCCGAGGAGCCCCGCCGGCTGTGTCGCGGGCCCGGCACGCCAGGAGGTGGCGCGCGCAGGGTCGCCGGCCGGGTCGTCCAGCACCGTCTCGTTCGGGGACGGCCCGTTCACACCGGGCGGGTTCACGCCGCGTGGGTTCACGCCGCGCGGGTTCTTACCGGGCGGGTTCGCACTGGGCGCGCTGACACCGGACGGACTCGTGCCGGGCAGATTCAGGGCACCGGGTTCCGGGCTGACCGCCGTGTCGCCTGAGCCACCGGCAGGGCCCGGCGGGCTGTGGCCCGCCCGCGGTTTGGGCGACACGGGGTCGAAGCGGGTCAGCTGGTCGGGGCGCGCGTCATCGGCGTCCGGGATCTCAGGGATGGGCGTGACGCGGGTCTGCGCGGCGGGGGCCTCCAGGGTGTACTCGACGGCCATCGTCCGCTGGGTGTCGATGGTCTCCTGACGGACGATGTCGTCCAGCAGCGCCCCGGCCTCGATGGCGTCCATCCGCAGGTCGGGGTTCTTGCGCAGCAGGCCCTCGATGACCGGGACGAGCCGGCCGCCCTTGTCCGGCGGATCGGGTTCCTCGGAGATGACGGCGACGAGCGCGGCCATCGGCTCGGGACGTTCGAACGGCGACTTGCCGTGCAGCATCGCATACAGCGTGACGCCCAGCGACCACAGGTCGGAGGCGGGGCCGGCGACCCTGCCGCGGGCGCGCTCTGGTGCGATGTAGGCGGGCGAGCCCATCACCAGGCCGGTCTGGGTGAGGGTGGCGTCACCGGAGGCGGTGGCGATGCCGAAGTCGGTGAGCACCGCGCGCTCGCCACCCGCCACCGTGCCGGTGACCAGCACGTTGCTGGGTTTGACGTCGCGGTGCAGCACCCCGGCGTCGTGCGCGGCGTGCAGCGCGGCGAGCATCTGCCGGCCGATCTCGGCGGCGCGGCGCGGTTCGAGCGGCCCCTCCTGCTTGATCACCTGGTCCAGGGAGCGGGCCCGGATCAGCTCCATGATGATCCAGGGCCGGTCGTCCTCCTCGACGACGTCATAGACGGTCACGACGCCGGGGTGGCCGAGCCGCGCGGCGGTGCGGGCCTCACGGAACGTGCGCTTGTGGTGGACGGCGCGTTCCTCATCGGTGAGACCATGCGGGAGGATGACCTCCTTCACCGCGACGTCACGACCGAGGACCTCATCGTGTGCCTGCCAGACCGTCCCCATGCCGCCTCGGCCGACCTGAGTTACCAGTCGGTAGCGGCGGGCGAGCAACCGCTCACCGGGTTCATTTGGCATATCCGCGACCATATCGACTTTTGCTGACAACCTTGGACCGAGCTTGCAAGCCACATCCCCCTACCCGTACGACGCCCGGCACCACTCCGTGGTTCGCCACCGGGTGAGCGAGTGCGGACGGAAGCGTGATCGACGTGACACCCGGTACAAATAAGAGAGTTGCACAACGTGCCGACGGGGGAACGATGCCGGAGAAGGGCCTGCTGGGCGAGTGGCGCCGCCTGATCCAGGCGGCTCCCACGATCTTCTTCTGGTACACCCGTCTCTCCGGGATCCTGTCGCTGTTGGCCTGGGTCTCCTATGGTCTCATCCTTGAGATAGCCGACATCTGGGCGCTGCGCTGGATCGGCTACCTCGGATGGTTCCCCAGTGTGCCCGTCGGGCTCGTGTGGATCCTGCTGTCGATGGGGGTGCGGCGGCGCAAGAAGGCCGCCTGGCGCATCCTCGTCCTGATCTTCTGCCTGCCCGCCGCACTCGGTGTCACGGCCGTCCTCACCACCCTGTTCGACCCCGAGAAGCCCACCCCCGTGGGCCTGATCGTCACCGCCTGCGTGTACCTCGCCGTGCTCGGGCTGCTCGTCTCGGCGCGCGGCCAGTTCACCACGCTGCCCGACCGCGCGAACCGGCGGCTCGCCGCCATCGTCTTCACCTGCCTGCTGGTCGTGACCTGCGGGATCGGGACGTTCCTGGTCACCGTCACCGACCGCCAGAGCAGCGGCGACTTCTGGACGCACCCCGTCTACGCGATCATGCAGACGGTGCTCGGGCCGCGCGTCACGGGCAAGCCGATCGACGTGTCCGTCCCGTTCTACGTGGACGTTATCCTGTGGGTGCTCGGCACCGGACTCCTCGTCGGGACCTTCTGGGCGCTGTTCAAGCCGGGCCGCCGAGACCCCGTCCTCAGCCCGCCAGAGGAGCTCGCGGCGCGCGCGCTGCTCGCCGAGTACGGCGAGCAGGATTCGCTCGGCTACTTCGCGCTGCGCCGTGACAAGGACATCATCCTCGCACCGAACGGTAAGGCGGCCATCGCTTACCGGGTGGAGGGTTCGGTCTCGCTGGCCAGCGGCGATCCGCTCGGCGACCCCGAATCCTGGGATCAGGCGATCGAGGCGTGGCTCGGCGAGTGCCGCGCGCACGCGTGGATCCCCGGCGCGGTCAGCGTCGGCGAACGCGGCGCGCACATCTACCGGCGGCACGGGTTCGACGCGCTGGAACTCGGCGACGAGGCGATCGTCGACCTCACCGACTTCAACCTGGACGGCCGCGAGATGCGCCAGGTCCGGCAGGCCGTCCGGCGTGTCGAGCGGGCCGGCTACACCGTCCGCATCCGGCGGCACTCGCAGATCCCGGGCTGGGAGATGGCCAAGCTGATCCGCAGCGCGGACGCCTGGCGCGGCGAGGAGACCGAGCGCGGCTTCTCGATGGCGCTCGGCCGGCTCGGCGACCCCACCGACGGCCGCTGCGTGATGGTCGAGGCGTTCGACGCGCAGGGCGAGCTACGCGGCCTGCTGAGCTTCGTCCCGTGGGGCCGGACGGGCCTGTCGCTCGACCTGATGCGCCGCGACCGGCGCGCCGAGAACGGCCTGAACGAGTACATGGTCGCCAAGCTCGCCGAGAAGGCCGCCGCGGTCGGCGCGCAACAACTCTCGCTGAACTTCGCGATGCTGCGCTCGGCGTTCGAGCGCGGCTCGCAGATCGGCGCCGGACCGGTCGCGCGGGCCTACTACCGGTTCCTGTCGTTCGCGTCGAAGTTCTGGCAGCTCGAATCGCTGTACCTGGCCAACGCCAAGTACCTGCCGCACTGGCGCCCCCGGTTCATCTGCTACACCCAGGGACGCCACCTCGTCCGGCTCGGTCTCGCCTACGCACGCGCCGAGGGATTCCTGCCGAGCTTCAATCGCCCCACGTTCGACCGCGCGGCCTCGATGGTGCCGTCCATGGACCTGGTCGAGCGGATCAAGGAGATCGAGGAGGCCGCCGACGCCGCCCGCGCGCCGCAGCGCCGGCTGTCGGAGCAGGAGCGGGTCCGGCACGCCAAGCTGGAACAGATCCGCGCCTGCGGCATGGAGCCCTACCCGCTGTCGTTCGAGCGCGCCGACTTCGCGTCCGGTATCCGCGAACGCTTCCCCTGCCTGCCGCCCGACACCCACACCGGCGAACAGGTCGCCATCGCCGGACGCGTGGTGCTGGCCCGCGAGCACGGCCGGCTGATCTTCGTCACTCTGCGGGACGAGACCGCCGACCTCCAGGTCATGCTGACCTCCGACGCGCTCGGCACCGAGTCCCTCGGGCACTGGAAGTCGCTGATCGACCTCGGCGACCAGGTCGGCGTGTCGGGCGAGGTCGTCACGTCCCGGCGCGGCGAACTGTCGGTTCTGGCCGACGCCTGGCAGCTCACCGCCAAGTGCCTGCGCCCCCTGCCCAACAAGCGGTCCGGGCTGTCAGACCCCGAGGCCCGCGTCCGGCAACGCTATGTCGACTTCATCGTCAACGACGATGCGCGCCGGATGCTGCGGATGCGCGGGGACGCGGTGGCCGCCGTCCGGGACGCGCTGCGCACCCGCGGCTACCTCGAAGTCGAGACGCCGATGCTCCAGCCGATCCACGGCGGCGCCGCCGCCCGCCCGTTCACCACCCGCATCAACGCCTACAACATGCAGCTCTACCTGCGGATCGCCCCCGAGCTGTACCTCAAGCGGCTGCTGGTCGGCGGCGTCGGCCGCGTGTTCGAGCTGAACCGCAACTTCCGCAACGAGGGCGTGTCGCCCAAGCACAACCCCGAGTTCACGATGCTGGAGGCGTACGAGCCGTACGGCGACTACGACACGATGGCCGCCCTCACCCGGTCCCTGGTCGTGGACGCGGCGGAGGCGGCCCTCGGCACCACAGTCCTCGTCCGGGACGGCATCGAGTACGACCTGGCACAGCCGTGGGACGAGATCACCGTCTACGAGTCGGTGTCCAAGGCACTCGGCGAGGAGGTCACGCCCGACACCCCCGCCACGACGGTGCGCGGGATGGCCGAGCGGTCCGGGCTGAACACCGACCCCGCGTGGGGACAGGGAAGGCTCGTCCAGGAGCTGTTCGAGGCACTGGTCGAGGAGCGGTTGATGGCGCCGACGTTCGTCCGGGACTACCCGGCCGAGACCTCCCCGCTCACCCGGCCGCACCGCGCCGACCCCCGGCTCGCCGAGAAGTGGGACCTCATCGTGTTCGGGCTGGAACTCGGCACCGCCTACTCCGAGCTGATCGACCCGATCCTGCAACGGCGGCGGCTCACCGAGCAGTCGCTCCAGGCGGCCGGCGGCGACCCCGAGGCCATGGAACTGGACCAGGACTTCCTGCGCGCGCTGGAGTACGCCATGCCCCCGGCGGGCGGCATGGGCATGGGCATCGACCGGCTGCTCATCACCCTCACCGGCCGCAGCATCCGCGAAACGATCCCGTTCCCCCTGGTCCGGCCCGGTTCTTGATCAGAGCGTGCGGGGGGCGCGGTGGTAGCCCTGCTCGGCCAGCCATCGGCGGGCCAGGCCGCGGCGGGCGTCCTCCCCGTCCGGGAGGTCGCCGCCAGAACGACCGGCCCCAGCGAGGCATCCCGCTGGGGCCGCCGTGACCAAGCATCCGCGGTGTCTCCTAAGGGAGCGGTCTACGGCTGCTTGATCTGGACGCGGAAGATGAACTCTCCCCACAAGTGGACCGGGCCGCGATGCCAGGACACCTCGACTACGCGTCCGCTCGTGTCGTAGGCGACGTGGTAGAGCTCGAAGACCGGCTGGTCGTCCTGGATGTCGAAGTACTCTTGCTCTTCCCCTGTGGAGGGTCGCGACAGCGTCAGGTACTCGTCGGCGTGGATCTCCTCGTGGCCGAGATCCCTCATCGTGGTGAGCATCCCGCCGGTTGGCTGGGTGAGGTCCTCCAGTTGCGTGCCGAAGGCGATGTCGCCCGGGATGTAGGACGGCGCCTTCTGCACAAGCGTGTCGTCGGCGTACATATCGCGATCACGGACCAGAACCTGGGCGTCCGCGTCGATGCCCAGGAACTCGGCGATCCTGGGGGGCGGTACCTCTCGGCGCACGCTGGTCTCTGAGCGCGGCGTCATCCCTTGACGGCGCACCTCAGCGGCGAACCCGCCGCGATCCTCGATGCGCTTCGCCTCGTTGTACCGGTCGCGTGCGTCCCTGGTGATCTGTGGCATGTAGGTCACCTTCGTCTTTCGTCCTTGCCCCAGGCTGAGCAGACCTTGTCTGCGTAATCCCTGGAGCGCGCGGTTGATCGTACTGTCACTCACTCCGAACTCGGCCGCGAGCGTGCGCTGACTAGGGAAATCCGATCCTCTTGGGTACGGCGAGTTCTCTCGGAGGATCCGGTCTCGCAGGACTGCCGCGATGTCGTTGGCGCTCAGACCCGCCATGCGTCTGATTCCTCCACCTCTCGTGTGATTCCTCCGCCTCTCCGGCAACCTCCCCGATCAGTTGCGTCAAACATTCACTCAGTGGCCGAACTGATTGAAGCTCATGCCGTTCTTACAAGGCTCGTTGACCAGTCTGTTCGGGGCCAGCACTCTGAGCAACACAGTAAACGTTTAAGCAGTGAAGCACATCCCGGTGATCCTCACCAGAATCTCCCCAATCGGAGTCCCTGATGTCCTTCGACCAATTCCGTAGACGTGATGATCTTCAGACTGGCCCGCCCGACCATCTCCCCCCTTCCCCCAGCACCCGCCTGAAGGTCCCGCCGGACGGTCAACTCGACCCTCCGCAACCTGAGACGGTGCGACCGTACGACGTGGAAGTCACATGGCTTGAGGCCGTGGTGGAAGCGCTCGATGCGCTCGGCCAGTTCAACACCTCGATCATGCAGCCGTACGGCAGCGGAGCCCCGTTTCTCCGCGTCGTGGGTCACGGGGGAGCGCGGTTGGCCGAGACCATCCGCGTCCGACGCGTCACCGGGGACGACTCCGTCCGCGGCGTCTGGTCGTGGGACGAGGACGTGGCGGGCGAGGGTGACCCGTTGGAAGCGGCGAAGGCGATCCACAGAGTGACCTGCCCGAGGATGTGAGCGGGCCCATGGGCATGCACGAAAGGCCGTCGCGCGCCAGTGTCGAGGAGCGCCGCCTTCCGTCACCTCCTCGCGAGGTGGAACAGGGGCGTGGCCCCGTGACCGCTATCCCCCAGGGCGAGCGGCTTACGTTCCTCGTGCGCTTGGCCGAGGCGTTCGCTCCCATGACTGGTCTGCTGACGAGGTTCTCCGTCATCGGGGGGTTGCTGGTCCTCACGGTGACTCGCCTGGACGCGCCAAGGCAGACCGTAACGATTGGATGCCACTACAGCCAGGACGGCGCGTGGTGGCTCTACAACATCCTCACGAGCGAGCTCATCCGGCCAGCGAACGACTTGAGCGCAGCCGCACATCAAATCAGAAACGACATGGAAAGGGAAAAGCGGCATGACTCCGGCGAACTCCGGCTTTCCTCGTAAGCAACGCGGCAGGGTGGCAATCGTCAACGACCTTACCGACGATGGCTGTTGGATTGGAGCAAACAAAGCGGGCGAACCGGAAATGGAGGTGCTCGTCAAGGACCTTCAGGGGCCGGACGCCTCGCAGGGTGCGGAGTTCACGCACACGTTGGCCAGCCTCCTGCGCGGGCAGAAGATCATTGCCGAGAGGGTCGAGCCGCTGCGGGTGCGGGTGGCGAAGGAGGCGAACTCGCGCGGTGTGCACATCGAGTGCCGCCGCCGACCCGACGACGCTGACCGCTGGTGGTTCACCTGGGGTGGCGGCGTCTGGATGTGTGAAGCCGACAAACCGAACGACGCGGTGGTGCAGGTGAAGGCGGCGCCGCGCACGGTTGGGACACCCCGATGACGACGGAGGGCACGGGCCGGGGGCAGGCGGAGGGTTACCCCGTGGTGAAGCTCGGGCTCGTGGCGAAGGTCAACCACATCGACTCGGGCTCCTGGATGACTGCTCACTTCGCCGTGCTGCTGTCCGGCGCGAATGCCCGTGCGCTCGGCCGATGGGCGAAGGCCGGCTTCCTGTCCTCTCGACAGGAGAAGCCGGGCGCGCCCCTGCGGTACCTCAGACCCGAACTTGTGGTTCTTTCCGCGCTGCGTCCGGGGAAGGAACCCCTCACGCTCTACATCGTGCGCCAGCACGTCCGCCAGAGGGACGGACAGGCGAAGTGAGCCACGGACCTGGCCCGATGGGCTACCAAGCGAGCACCCTCAGCATGAGTGCCGTGGCGGCAATAGCCTTCTACGACGAGTTGGAGAACCAGGGCATCAGGAAGACGCGGGCCGCGCTGATCGCCGCCTACGCGGAGGAGGCGGCTTGCCCAGCGCTGGGCGATGAGGTGATGCGTCCCGCTGACGAGGCCCTGACGATCGCGGTCGAGGTGGTGACGAGGGCGTTCGACAACGCCATGCGCGTGCACGGGGTGCCCGAACGGTCCATCGGCACCATCGCGGCCACGGTGCGCACGGACATCGAACAGGTGGTCGCCACGCACATCGACCGCCGCAGAAGACTCAGCGAGTCACCCAGCGACGTCCCGGGTCAAGAGGGTGAGGCGGGTGAGGGGACCGAGACCGGCTGACCTCTCAACGGAGCAGCCCACATGACGAGTATGTCCGGCGGGCGTGGGGTTCTGGCGCCGCGCCTGTGGGGGCGGGGCCAGAGCCCCTACTAGCTCCCGGACGGGACAAGGACTCCCGGGGCACTCCCGCCCGGCCCGGCTCGGACCGACACTGGAAGGGTGAGCGCCCCGGCCCACCCCAGTACAGGCCCATCGGGGCGACCGAGCGCGGCGAGAGGCGTCGTGACCGAGTGACTCAGGAGCAGTCACATGACCGTCACGTTAGACATCGTCAACCAGCTCGGCAAGGACCCGCGCGAGCTGATCCCGGCCCCGGCGTTCACCCTCCTCGTGGAGGACTTCCGCAAGGCCACGCACGCCAGCCATGACTACTGTCAGCGCGTCGTCGCCCAGAACCTGGTCTTCCTCAAGGCGGTGGGCGACATCCGCCGCGCCGAGCGGCATGACCCCCGCAACTACATCCGCATCGTGCCCACGCCGCCGGCGGATGAGGCGTGGCACCTGAGCCTCCAGCGGACGGAAGTGTACGTTCCCATGAGCTACCTGTTCGCGCAGTCGTTCATCCACCACAGGCCGGTCATGGACGATGACATTCGCTCCGGCGCCGCCCTGGCCCGCACCATCCCGCAACTCCACCAGACCGGCTACTTCGTCGATCCGGAGTTCTGGGACGGAGAGGCCGGGACGAGCTGCTGCCCACCCGAATGCAACGACCAGGGCGCCCGGGACTGGCGCACTCTGGTGGACTGGGGCGGGTTCCTACCCCAGGACACTCCGCTGACCATCCGTATCTGAACTGAAGAGGGGCGCGCGTGCGTACCGACTGGACCGACCTGCCCGAGGCTCTGCGAAGCGAGATCGAGGCCAAGACCGGCCCGATCGAGCGCATCGTCCCGGCTGCGCAGGGAAACCACGCCGACATCGCCGCCACCCTGTTCACCAGCGGCGGGCCGGTCTTCATCAAGGCGGCCCGCAAGCTGGAGGACAGGGACGGTCCCGAGGTCATGTCGCTGCGCCGCGAAGCCTCCGTCAACCCCGCCGTGTCCGAGTTCGCCCCCCGGCTCCAGTGGCAGGCCGAGACCGGGGGGTGGCTCGCACTCGGGTTCGACCACGCGCAAGGGCGCCCCGCCGACTTCGCCCCAGGGTCACCCGACCTTGAGGTACTAGCCAAGACCATCAACACCATCCAGAACACCCCGTGCCCGGACGCGGTGCGGCTACTGGTCGAACGGCGCTGGCAGAGGTTCGCCGACGACGTGACCCCGCTTGCGGGCAGCGCCCTGCTGCACACCGACCTGAACGAGGACAACTTCATCATCACCCCCGACGGCCGCGCCTACGTGGTGGACTGGGCGTTCGTGTCGCGCGGGACCGCCTGGCTGGAGCTGGCGTTGCTGATTCCCTGGCTGCTGAAGGCCGGGCATTCGCCGCAGGAAGCCGACGCATGGGTTCGTCAGTTCCCCTCGTGGGGCGCGGCCCCCGCCAGCGACATCGACCTGTTCACCGCAGCGTTCGCTGAGCAGTGGCGCACGGCCAGCCAGACCCGGGCCGACTCGTGGGTCAGGCTGCACGCGCAACTGACGGGACGCTGGGCTGGGTATCGGCTGGTGGGGTGACCATGACCGAGTGGACGCAGTTCCACCCCACGCGAGTCCTGGTGACGCTGGACGGGCACGAGGTGAACATCGACCTGGAGATGGTTCCGCTCGTCCAAGAGCTCTGGCGCCTTGGGTTGGAGACGAAGGTGGCGTGCCAGGACGCCGGTGAAGCCGTCCGGGAGGGCGGGACGCGGGTCGCCGAAGCCGAGCGTGCCCAAGCCTCGGCCCGCCTGATGGGCCGGGCCTGGCTCGTGGTCCGGCTGGAGGACGGACCCACACTCCTGGAGATCTGGGATTCGCTCGGGCGGCCGGACGACTGGGTTCTGCGGCCGGTCAAGAAGGACACCGAACCAGAACGCTGGGTGTCGATCACCTTTCCGCGTCCGCTGATCAAGGCGGCAGCACAGGTGCTCCGCCCCTTGACCGCCTTGGAGCGCAAGTAGCCCACCCGGACGTACCCGGCCCCGGACCTCAAGCGCGCCGGGGCCGGGTTACTCAGGCTGCCGGATAGATCTCGGCGTGCCAGTAGGAGCACCAGCACGGACCGCCCAGTCTCGTCCGCAGGGTCCGCCGTCGGCTCGTCCGCCAGGTCCGCCGCGTGCAGGACATCGCCGCGTACCAGGTCGAGGACGTGCAGCTCGCCGTGGGCCAGCGCGGCGGCGACCGCGCCAAGGTCGGCGGACACGGGAAGGAGCTCGACGATCGCGGGGCGCGGCGTGCCGAGCGCCGCCGCCAGGTCGGCGGCGAGCTCCGCTCGGTCCCGGCCTGGACTCCCCGTGCGGGGAGGGTCGCTCCGTTACGTTGGAAGCCTTTCAACGGGCTCTCCAGAAGGGTTTCTCCATGGCTTCGCATCAGTTCGAGCCGCCGTCGGGGACGCGGGACTTTCTCGCAGCCGATCTGCGTCAGCGCGAGCGGGTCTTTCACGCGGCACGGACGGTGTTCGAGCGGTACGGGTTCGAGCCGTTGCAGACCCCGGCGTTCGAGCGGCTGGAGACCCTGACGGGCAAGTACGGCGACGAGGGCGACAAGCTCATCTTCAAGATCCTCAAGCGGGGTGTGCATGAGGGGTCCGGCGAGGCGGATATGGCGCTTCGCTATGACCAGACGGTTCCGCTCGCGCGGGTGGTCGCGGCCTATGGCAGTCAGCTCCCCACCCCCTACAAGCGGTACGTGATCGGCCCGGTGTGGCGGGCCGACCGGCCCGGCAAGGGTCGCTTCCGCGAGTTCACCCAGTGCGATATCGACGTCGTGGGGTCGGCCTCGCCGCTGGTGGAGGCCGAAGTCGTGTGCGCGGGCGCTAACGCGCTGGATGCGATGGGCGTGCGGGACTTCACGATCTTGATCAACAGCCGCAAGGTGTTGACCGGGCTGATGCAGGTGTACGGCGTCCCGACCGATCGCGCGGCGGGCGTGCTGATCACGCTGGACAAGCTGGACAAGCTTCCGCCGGCACAGGTGAGCGCCGAACTGGTGGAGGCGCGGGGTCTGGACCCGGCGACCGCCGAGAACCTGGTGAACGACGTCACCGCCCAGGACGCGGTGGACCGGATGCGGGCCGAACTCAAGGACAACCCGGAGGGCGCCGAAGGACTCGCCGAGGTTGACCGGCTGCTGGAACTGGCCGGACCGCACGTGGACGAGGACCGCATCCGGTTCGCGCCGAACCTGGTCCGGGGCTTGGACTACTACACCGGAGCGATCTGGGAGGTGATCGCGCCTGGTCTGCCGGGATCGATCGCCTCAGGCGGCCGGTATGACCACCTGATCAAGGCCATGGGCGGCCCGGACGTGCCCGCGTGCGGCTTCCCCATCGGGGTCGAGCGCATCATCGGCGCGCTGGGCGCACCCGACGAAACGACGGACCGTATCGACGTTGCGGTCACGATCATGAGCGAGAACTACGTCACCGACGCCATGGGGTTCGCGCAGGCGCTACGCAGCGCGGGCCGCACGGCTGAGATCTTTCTCGGCTCCACTCGCAAGCTGGGCAAGCAGCTCAAGTGGGCGGCCGACCGCCGCGCCCGTTACGCGCTGCTCCAAGGCGAAAGCGAGCACGCCGAGGAGGCGGTCACGATCCGGGACCTGGAGACCGGCGACCAAGAACGGGTTTCGGTCGGCGACCTCGTGACGGCCCTAGATCGCAAGTTCAGGATCTAGGACGAGCACGCCACGGGCGTCATCGACCGCATCACCACTGTGGAAGCCGACCTCGCCAGCGAGGAGGCCCCGATGCACTGTGACATATGCAAGAAGACGATCACGGCGCTGCTGTACCTGGACGGCTGAGTCGACCAGCGCGGGCCGGCGTCGTCAGGAGAAGCGCGAGTGCTCAGAGTGTGCGGGGGGCGGGGCGGTAGCCCTGCTCGGCGAGCCATCGGCGGGCCAGGCCGCGGCGTGCGTCCTCCCCGTCCGGGAGGTCGCCGCCGGGCGGGACGAGCAGCCAGCGGGTCGGGTCGTAGGTCTCGTCCGCCGGGTCCGCCGTCGGCTCGTCCGCCAGGTCCCCGGCGTGCAGGACGTCGCCGCGCACGAGGTCGAGGACGTGCGGCTCGCCGTCCGCCAGCGCGGCGGCGACCGCGCCGAGGTCGGCGGCCACGGGAAGGAGTTCGACGACCGCGGGGCGCGGCGTACCGAGCGCCGCCGCCAGGTCGGCGGCCAGCTCCGCGTCGCCCGGCGCGTCCCGCGCGTCCAGTTCCGCGAGGCACCTCGCGGCCGGGCCGCGCGCCGCCTCGTGTCCCTCGGCGAGGGCGGCGGCCAGCACGTCGCCCGCGTACTGGAGCACCGGGCCGAGCGGCCGATCGGCCAGCACCGCCAGCCCACCCGCGCCGTCGGCCCGCTGTGCGGCGGCCCGCAGGCGCGCCAGTTCGTCCTCGCCCCACCCGGTCACCCGCCCTTTGTATCGAGTTGACCTGACGATGCGGGGCAAGAGTGAAAAATCACCCAGTCCGGCTGACGAGTCCCTCCAGCACGACGGCGAACAGGTGGTCGTGCCGCGTGCCGATGGACGGGGCCACGTCGGCGATCGATGCGAGCGCGCTGAACAGCGCGAACAGGTCGGTGCCGTCGACATCGGGACGGATGTGCCCGGTCTCCTGGGCGCGCTTCAGCAGCCGCCCTCCGGCGTCCCGCATTCCGGCGCACGAGGCGTGCAGGGAGGAGCTCCCGTCCTCCAGTGTGGCGATCATGGACGCGGCGAGGCCACGGTAGGTGGCGGCGCCCGCGGCGAACTCGCGGAGCCACTCCGCCAACGCCTCGTGTGCCGGGACGTGGGACGCCTCCAGCGCGGCGGCGCGCGCCGCGAGCCGGTCGAAGCGGCTACCGAGCAGCGCCTCCAGTAGCTCCTCGCGGGTCGCGAAGTGCCGGTAGAGCGTTCCCATCCCCACCCCGGCACGGCGGGAGATGTCGCGCAGCGACGCCTGGGTGCCCTGCTCCTCGATGACCGTCCTCGCCACGTCGAGGATGCGCGCACGGTTCCGCCGGGCGTCGACCCGCAGGGCGCGCGGAGCATCGGTCATGCCACGATCCTAGAGTGTGCAGGCCGAAACACCGCTTGCTGACCGTCCGCAGTCATGCGAGAGCGGTCATGCGGACAACGTGGTCGGCGCCTGGGGCGGCGAAGACCAGCAGGCGGGCGGCCTCCTCTTCGACCTCCGACCCGTCCGGCAGAGGCTCGAAGAGCTCGATCGTCAGTTCGGCGCGGCCCTCTTTCCGGTCATGCTGGAGCTTCCAGACGCCGTGGACGCGACCGTCCACGAGAAGGGTGGCCTTGACCCACGCACCGACGCAGACGACCTTGCGCTGCTCCTGCGTCATCAGGCGGGTGCGGTCGGCATAGGCGAGGAGAAGGTTATCCAGGTCGGGCAGGAAACGGACGGGCGCGGGCACGTCGCCGGAGGGCAACGGCATCCCCGGCAGGTCGAACAGCTCGACGCCGTTCTCGTCCCGGAAGACGTCGAGGGTGGGGCGAAGCCGGGCGAAATCGGCGTCCATCCGGCGCAGCCCCGACCACGCCTGGAAGTCCTTCACGGACGCGGGGCCGAACGCGGCCAGGTATCGGTGGATCAGCCGGTCGGGGCTCGGGTCCTGCTCCAGCGGCTTGCCGATCCAGTCCTCCGCCAGGGCGAACGGGGTGGGACCCCGGGTGTTCCACGTCCCGCTGGGCGGCGGGTGGACGACCGCCACCAGCGCTTGCGACGACCAGCCGAGCGCCTGGAGGTCGCGGCCGGGCCAGATCTCGGCGAGCGCCCTGGCGAGCTGGGGCCGGGTGAGCGTGCGGCCGTCGAGGAGCCGGCGGGCCGCGGCGGCGAGTTCGTCCAGGTCCCAGTCCTTGGTGACGCGGCCGAACGCGGCCTGGCGCCCGGCCAGCAGGCTCGGCCGGACGAGCGGGCGGATGTAGCGGAAGTCGTCCGCCGTGGCCACGTGCTGGGTTCCCCGGAGAATCGACGAGCGGACGACGGAGCGGTCGTGGAGCAGGTCGGTGAAATCCCGCTGCTGGAAGCCGGTGAGGCGTGCCCAGAGGCCGAGGTAGGGCAGATTCGGGTCCTGCGCCTGGAGGGCGACGAGGCGTTCGACCGCCTGGAGGGCGGACAGGCCGGAGCGGCTCAGCAGGAGCTGGCGCTCCAGGGTGGCGCGGTTGAGCGTACGGCGGTCGAGCGTGCGCGGCATCGGCCCTCCCAAGAATAGGAACGAATCGTTCCGTTCCAGGATAGCCGAACGGAACGGATCATTCCACTAGGTGCCCTCCCGGTACGCCTCCACGGCGTAGCGGAGCCGGGCCCCGACGAGGAGCGCCTCGTCCGGCGGGCACGCCAGCAGCCGCCGGGCGAGCTCCACGATCTGCTCGTCGCTCAGCTCGGGCTCGCGTGCGGCGATCCGTCCGACCAGCTCGACCAGCTCGGACCGCTTGTAGCCGACGATCGACCGGCCGCGCTGAACCTGGAGCGGCGCCGCCTCGGTCACCACCTCGGCCGCCTCCTGCGCCATCTCGACCGCGACCGGCTGGACCGGCTCGTGCTGCGGCTCCTCGGCCACCGGGGCGGGCGCCGGCTGAACCACGGCCTCGCGCACGGGTTCAGGCTCGGGCATCGGTTCGGGCGCCGGCTGAGCCACGGGCTCGGGCACCGGATCCGGCTCGGGCACGGCCTCGGGAGCGGGACGCGGCTCGGGGACCTGCGAGTCAGAGAGCTCAGGTTCCGAGGTCAGGAACGCGAAGAGCGGCGTCGTTGGGGTGAGACGCCCGCGCAGGGCGTCCGGCAACGGGGTCGCGGGGACGGGACCGTCCGGGACGGGCAGATCCTGACCGGACGGGCCGACCAGGATCAGCCGGGGCGCGAGCCACAGCAGGAAGAGCGCCTCGGCGCCGGCGCCGTGCTCGCCGTCCACGATCACGACGTCGAACAGACCGGGATGCGGCGGGAGCACGTCCGGGATGCGCCAGAGCGGCAGGATCCATGCTGGGACGATCTCGGACGGCGCGAACGGCGCGGACGCCGGCGCGCCCGGCGGCAGCGCGGCCAGCACGGCGTTCCACGCGCGGACGGAGGCCAGCTCGTCCTGGACCGCGTGCAGCCGCTCCTCGGCCTCGGTGAGCGCCGCGCCGAGCCGTTCCTCGGCCGGGGACGGCACGGTCTCGGCGAGCCGCGCCGACGCGCGGGCCCACGCCCACGCCTCGTCCCAGCGTTTCGTCCGGGCCTGCCAGGAGTGGTCGCCGTCGGTCGCGACCAGCAGGTTCGCGAGATCGGGATGAACTTCGCGGACCCGCCACAGCAGCTCCTCGCAGCGCAGTTGCAGCGCCCGCTCGTGCCGGGCCTCGGCGAGCGCGCCCAGGCACCGGCCGTAGGCGGCGGCGTCCCGGCCGTCGATGGCGGCGAGCGCGGCGTGCAGCTCCGGCGGGTCGTCGCCGTCCACCGGGCCGATGGAGTCGCGCAGCGCGTCGAGGTCGGCGGCGGCGCGGTTCACGCCGAGGCCCTCCACCGCGCTCTCCAGCGCGGACACGTACCCGTACCACTGGAGCGGATGGTTGAGCGGGACGGTCATCCCGGACCGGTCGAGAAGGTCCACGGTCTCGTTCACCGCGGGCATCGCGTCGCGGACGCGACCGAGGCGCGCGTGCGCGCGAACGAAGCGGACCAGGCGGTCGGCGGTCGGCGGGTCGGCCGGGAAGGAGATCCCGGCGGCCTCCCAGACGTACTGTAGTTCCTGGCAGGTCATCCGGATCATGAGCTCGGTGAAGACCAGGTCGAGCAGTTCGGGCGTGGTCGGCGCCGCGCCGTCCACCGTCGCGCCGGTCAGCAGCACCTCGGCCTGCCGCTGCGCCGTCGACCGCAGCGGCCCGCGCTTGAGGCTGCCGCCGTCGGCGAGGTAGGCGCGCAGGTCCTGGGCGATGCCGGCGAGCTTGCGCAGGTGCAGTTCACCTGGCGGCAGCTCGACCCTGCGGCCCGCCATGCCCGCGGCGGCGCGCTCGGCCCACCGTGCCCGCGACGCCATCTCCGCGACCCGCGTCCACACCAGCGGGCGGCGGTGGGCGAGGGCGTCGCTGAACGCGCGGACGGCGAGGTCTGCGGGGTTCCAGCCGCCCGGATGGCCGTCCAGCCCGAGGTCGTGGAGTGCCGCGCCGACGACGGAGGCGGCCCCGTCGAGCCGGGCGAGCAGCGCGGGATCGCGTTCGCGCAGCCGCCGGGACAGGTCGGTCTCCGAGCGCGCCACGCGCTCGGACGCGACGGCCTCCGCCTCGATCAGCGTGCGCACGTAGGCGGCGCTCGGCAGCGCGCCGGGGTCGACGTCGCGCTGGTCTCCGCGGGCCTTGCGCGCCGGCGTCTCCTCGGCGAGCAGCACGACCAGTTCCGCCGCCTCGGCCCGGGAGATCGGCGGCCCCGGCGGCATCTCCGGGCGGACGGGCAGCCACGACAGCTCGGGCGCCTCGGCGCGCAGCCGCCGGGCCAGCTCGCCGAGCCCACCGCGGTAGCCGGAGCCGAGGTCGGTGGCGCCGCTCTCCTCCGCGCTCCGGAGCCGCTCGCGCAGCCCGGCGATCTCCAGATCGGTCGCCTGCTCCCGCTCGGCGAGCGTGACGGCGCGCGCCCGCTCGCGGACGGGGTCGTGGTCGGCCGCGCGGGCGAGGATCGCGTCCGCCGTCACCCCCGCGGCGGCCGGGTCGGCGACCGCCAGGGCGGCCAGGCCCGGCGGGAGCGCCGCGCGCAGCGCCTCCGACGCCGCCGTGCCGGACGTGGCGACCAGCACCCGCATCCCGCGGTCGAGCACGGCGGCGAGGAAGTTGCGGGTGGTGTGCGGCTCCACCTTCTCGATGTGCCGCACATGCTGCCCGCCGCCGCGGGCGATGAACCGTGCGAGGCCCTCGGGGACGGGTGTCCCGTTGGCCAGCAGGCCGACCAGCGCGCTGTGGTAGCCGGCGACCGCAGTCCGTCCCGGCGGGCGGACGACCAGCGCGGGCGCGAGCCGCACACGGGGCACCGGCGGGAGGGGCCCGGCGGGGTCGGGCGCCCAGTCCTCGCGGTACGCCGCGCCCTCGGCGACGGGCGAGTCCGGGGCAGGCGACCCGGGGGCGGCGGGAGGCGCGAAGGCGATCGAACACCACTTGCGCAGGACGTCGCCGACCGAGGCGTTCAGCCCGAACCCCTGCCCGGCCTGCACCGCGTCCGAGACCCAGCCGACCGGCCTGAACTCCTGCCGGTCCGCCAGCAGCTCGCGGTCACGCAGGCTGGTGTGCCCGGCGAGGACGACGTCGACGCGCTCGGTCCGCTCGTCCACCACGATGCGGACGGGCGTGTGCAGCAGATGGTCGTGGACGGGCGGGCCCTGCCCGGGACGCCACGCGAGCAGGCCGGTGGCGAGGACCACCTCGTTGCCCTGCTCGGGGACCTGCTCGGCGAGATCGCGCAGGATCCGGTACCAGTGCCGCAGCCCGAGCCAGCCGTCGAACTCCTCCAGCACCCCCGGCGGGGCCAGCGGGATGACCGGGACGCTGAACAGGACGTCGCCGGGGCCCGCGTCGGCCTCCACGTAGACGTCGCCGGGCAACCCGGCGAGCCAATGAACCTGATCATGCCCGGCCAGGTCGCGGGCGGGCCGCCGCCGCGCCCGCGCCAGGTCGCGCAGGTACCCGAGCAGGCGGGCCGCCCGCTCGGCCTGCTCCGCGCCCGGGCCCTCGTCCGGCACCGCGGCTCCTTCCCTCCCGCTGGGAACGGTGTGCCCCGATCTAACACCCCTGGACGGGCCCGGCCAAGGGCTTCCGATGATCATGCGGCGCGGTGTCGCGGCGGGCGCGGGTCAGGCGGGCTCGGTTGGCGCCATCTAGCAGGTCGCGATCAGTGGGTGCTGGCCATGTGGCGGTCCTCGCTGGGAAGCATCACCCACAGGACGAGGTAGACCACGAACTGAGGGCCGGGCAGCAGGCAGGACAGCAGGGCCAGCAGGCGGACCGTCCAGGGTGCCATGCCGAACCGGCGTGCCAGCCCGGCGCAGACGCCTGCGATGATCCGGCCCTCGCGCGGACGGTAGAGGCCGTTCATGATTTCTTCTCCCCGATTCGTTGAGCGGTACGTGGTCGCGGTCGCTGCGGCCACATACTCCAAGCTACGAACCGGACACCGCTTCTCACATCGGCCGATCGGTCCGTTCGAGCGCCCTACTCCGGGATTAGGGGATGCCCCTTAGGGGGCGTTGTGCCGCTCGACCAGACCGGGGAGACAGGCCAGGTCGTCCAGGACGAACAGGCAGCCGCCCAGCGCCTCCCGGTCGTCCCGGAGGTCCTCCTGGATGTGTCCCCAGGGGCCGCGCCTGAGGAACGCGGCGGGCATCCCGTACGCCAGCGCGGGCCGCACGTCGTTGTCGATGCGGTCCCCCACGTACAGGACGTGCTCGGGCAGGACGTCGGCGAGCTGGGCGCAGCGTTCGAAGAACTCCTGCGACGGCTTCCGGATGCCCCAGACGTCGGAGATCCCGACCACGTCCGCGTCCAGGCCCAGCGCCGCCATCTGCGCGGCTGCCTCCACCGGCTGGTTGCCCGCGATGCCCACATACAGGCCCTGGCCGCGCAACCCGGACAGGCACGCCCGCGCGTCCGGGTACAGATCGTCCGGGCCGAACCCGTTCGGCACGCCCGCCTCGGCCCGCCGCTTCTCCTCGGTCTCCAGGTCAAATCCCGGACGGAAGTACTCGAAGAGATCCATGTGGTCCCGGCCGGTCGCCAGCAGGGCGCCCAGCTTGGTGAGGAACGTGTGCCGGGGTACGCCGAGCCAGTCGGCCCACCGCCCGTAGATCTCGCCCTCGTTGATCAGCGTCTCGCCGATGTCGAAGAACACCGCCTGGATCGGGCGCGGCGCGGGAGGTTCGGGGGTCACGCGACGACCAGATCCACGGACTCGCCCGGAGCCAGCCGCCGGAAGTCACCGCCGAGTTCCTCGCCCGCGGCGGACACGTGCTTCTCCATGACGGACAGGCCGATGTCGTTCAGCAGACCGTCATGCACGACGAACGCACGTTCCGGACGCACCGCCCGCGCGTAGGAGTACAGCTCGGGGATCTTCATCCAGGGTGCGTTGCCGGGCAGGCACAGCGTCGGCACATGCTCCGCCGGGACGGTGAGGGCGTCGCCCGGGTGGAACACCTCACCGTCCACCAGGAAGCCCACGTTCGGGATGGGCGGCACGTCAGGGTGCAGGATCTCGTGCTCCTCGCCATAGACGTGCACATCGAAACCGGCGATGGTCACCGCGTCCCCGTGGCCGACCTGGTGGACACGGCCGCCGAGGTCGGCGAGACTCTCAGCGACGACCCGAGACGTCCACACCTCTAGGGCCGGACGCGCGGCCAGGGCCTCGCGCAGTCCGTCGGCGTCGAAGTGGTCGAAATGCTCGTGCGTGATGAGAACGGCGTCGGACGCGGAAAGGGCGTTCGCGGCGCCACTGAACGAGCCGGGATCGATGATGAGCGTCCGGTCGTCCCGGGTGATCTGGACGCAGGCGTGTCCGAGCTTGGTGAGACGCATCGTTCGATCTTTCCACGCGGCCGTATCACATCCCCGGATGACCCCCGCTCCCGTCCTGGCCATGACGTCGGCGGCGGGGTGGGACACTGGGGCGCGTGTCCTCACGGAAGGAACTGGACCAGCAAGTGCGCGATCACTACGGAACATGGCGCGACCAGCCGCGCGGCCTGGCCTGCGCGGTGATCGCCGCCTTCATGGTCCTCACCACAGCGGCCTTCGTCTTCGCCGTGGTCGCCGTCGTGATGGCCATCAGGTCATAAGCCCCCGGGGCCGGGACGCCGGATCCGGCGTCCCGGTCCTCCGGGTCGGCCTCAGGTCGTGGCGCCGTCGGCGATCGTGAAGGACACGTCGCCCTGTGGGTCGACCTGGGCGTCGAGGGTCTTGTCCTCCAGGATCTCCGCGACCCGCGACTCCAGGTACACCTTGGCGCCCTGCTCTTCGACGACCTGGTCGCCTGCCTCGGGCTCGGGGGCGACCGACAGCCGCAGGGCGTCGGAGCCGTCGACTCCGGACTCGATGCGGATACCGGTCTCGGGCGGTAGCTCCGGATTGGCGGTCACGGTCCGGATGACCTGGACGGCACCGCTGGTCAGCGTGAGCACGATCAGCTCCTCACGTCTCTTTCGTTCTGGATCGGATCTGCCCCACCCTCCCCGTTGTGTCAGGCCATAAACACGGTCCGGTCCGGGCTTTACCCAGTCCGTGAGCGGCTCACCGCCTAGGCGATCGCGGGGCGGATGGTGGCGCCGCCGTCCACCACCAGGGTCTGGCCGGTCATCCAGGACGCGGTGTCGCCGGCCAGGAACACGGCGGCGCTCGCGATGTCCTCGGGGACGCCGATCCGTCCGAGCGGCGTGTACTTGGCGATCTGCTCCTCGTTGTCCTCCCACAGCGCGCGGGCGAGGGCAGTCTTGACCAGGCCGGGGGCGATGCAGTTGACGCGGACGCGCGGTGCGAGCTCCATCGCGAACTGGCGGCTGAGGTGTATCACCGCGGCCTTGGTGGCGTTGTAGTAGCCGATGCCGTGCTCGGTGACCAGGCCGCCGACGGAAGCGATGTTGACGATGGCGCCGCCGCGCTCGCGCAGGGAGGCGCGCCAGGCGAGCTGCGTCCACTGCACGACGGCGAACTGGTTGACCTCGACGGTCTTGGCCGCCGCCGCGGGCTCGATGTCGGCCATCGGGCCGAAGTAGGGGCTGGTGCCGGCATTGTTGACCAGGACGTCGAGGCCGCCGAACTCGGTGACCGCCGCGTCCACGCAGGCGATGGCCTGGTCGCGGTCGCCGACATGGGCGGCCTTGGCCAGCACGCCGACACCGGGGGACGCGGCGCGGATCTCCGCGGCGGCCTCGTCCAGTGCCTCCTGCCTGCGCGACGAGAGCACGACATTGGCGCCCTCGCCCGCCAGCGCGTGGGCGATCGCCTTGCCGATCCCCCGGGACGCCCCGGTGATGAGGGCCGTCTTCCCTTGCAGTCCAGTCCGCATCCGCGCTCTTCCTCTCCTGCCCACGCGCCCGCATGCCGGGATGACTCGGCTCACTGTATCTACATGACTTACTCGTCAGTCACTTAGATCCTGCTCGCCGACGCCGACCCCGCGGACCCCTCGCCGCCGCGGCCGGGTGTCGCGCGTCAGCCGACGTTGAAGCCGTCGCACCCCATGTAGTAGGCGTCGCCGTTGGCGCGGACGTGCATCCAGATGACCGTCCAGTCGCCCTTCACCAGTGGGTACGCCGCGCTGCCCGACCCGTCCCAGTCGAAGTCGGCCGGATAGTGGAGGGTCAGCCCGGCATCGCCCGCCGGATACAGGCGCGGTTTGCTCCTGACGATCCCCGTCACACCGTTGCCCTGCTGGTCGCCGGGAGGCCGGATCTCGGCGGCCACGTAGTAGCGGGACGGCCGCGCGTACTTGAAGCGCATCCCGACGTCGACCGTGGACTTGGTGTACGGGACGCGCGGCGCCGACGTCTGCACGTCGTTGGCGAGCTTCATGTCCTCGGGACGGATCGCCGGAAGGCATGCGAAGTCCGCCTTGGACCAGTGCAACTGGTTGAAGTCATCGGTGGGCTGCTTCACCAGGATCACGTCCGGCGGGCGGTTCCCCGAAGCCTGCCCTCCACGCGGCGACGCCGGCGTACTGGCGGGCTTCGACGCACCTGCGCCGGCGCCGGTCACGCCAGGCCCCGCACCGGTGCCCTTGCCTCCACCGTCGCCCTTGCCGTCGTCGTCCATGAGGGCACGCGCGCCGAGCGACCCCACCAGCACGGCGGCGACCACGCCCGCGACCGCGAGGATGACACTCCGCCGCCCCGCACCGCCGGTCGTCCTGGCGCGATCGGGCGGGACGAGCCCGGACGCGACGGCGTCCGGGACGCTGGTGGGCATCGGCGGGGACACGCCCACGATCCGCCGGTAGTCGGCGTCGCCGGTGAGGGCACCGTGGGCGGCGGTCAGCTGGAGCAGCTCTTCGGGAGTGGGCCGCTTGGCCGGATCCTTGTCCGCGCACATGGCGACGATCTCGGCCACCTGCGGGTCGACGCCGTCCAGATCGATCTCGCCGTTCAGCGTCCGGTGCAGGATCGCCTCGATGCGCCCGCCGCCGAACGGGGGCCGTCCGGTCGCGGCATGGGCGATGGTGCCCGCCAGCGAGAACATGTCGGACGCGGGACGGGGCTCCTGCTCCCGCACGACCTCGGGCGCGACGTATCCGGGCGTGCCGTTCCAGGCGCCGGTCCGGGTGATCTGCGTCTGATCCTCCCCGCGCGCGATACCGAAGTCGATCAGCCGGGGTCCGTCCGGAGACAGGATGACGTTGCCGGGCTTGAGGTCGCGGTGCTGGACACCCTGCCGGTGGATCTCCAGCAGGCCGGTGGCCAGCGCGGCGAGCAGCCGCAGGCAGGTCGCGGGCCGCAGCGGCCCGTGCTCGGCCACCGCCTGCCGGAGCGTCGGCCCGGGAACGTACTCGGTGGCCAGCCAGTACGGCGGCGCGTCGAGCCCCGCCCCCACCATCGCCGCGGCGAACCGGCTGCGCACGCGCTCGGCGGTCTCGACCTCACGGCGGAAGCGGGCCAGCGCCGTCGGACCCTCGAAGTCCTCGCGGATCACCTTGAGCGCGATATGCCGCCCGCCACCGGTCAGCCCCAGATACACCTGCCCCATGCCGCCCGCGCCGAGGCGCGCCAGCACGGGATAGCCACCGATGTCGGACGGGTCCTCAGGACGGAGTGGCTCCACGGTCACCGGCCCGTTCGTCGTCCGCACATGCCCGAAATGCTCTCATCGCAGCCGCAGCCCCCGCACACCGAAGGTCCCGCCGGGTCAATCCGCCTCTCGCGCCACGTGCAGGGCCCAGCCGATCAGGGGCACCTGAAGCGGAAGCCGCCCGTAGGCCACGACCCGCAGCGGCCAGGATCGCCGCCGCCAGTCACGAGCCATCTTGAGGTTGGCGGGGAAGACCGCCACCATCAACCCCGCGGTGGCGAGCGCGCCCGCCCTCCGCGTCCGCGGATAGGCGACGGCCGCCGCGCAGGCCAGCTCGGCGACGCCGCTGGCATAGGTCCAGCCCCGCCGGCGCCCCGGCAGCCGCTCGGGCACGAGCGTGTCGAACGGCCGCGGAACGAGCAGATGAGCCGCCCCCATCGCGGCCATGAAGGACACGAGACGGCGGGTGGCGAGCGAGTCGGTCATGCCTCGGATTCTTACAGATGAGACACCCCGTCCAATAGAGCGGGGGCCCGAAACAGTCACCGCGACGGCCGTCCCCCTCCACGCCGCTGACCTGCGACCCAACAACCAAACGCCGGATGCCGCCCTCGGGGAAGAGTCCGGCGATGGGCCAGCCATGACCGCCACAACCGGCAACGGCCCGCTTCGTCGGCCGGGGTCTGCGCGGCGGTGTGTCCGAACAGGGCCGGCAGCTCCCCCAGCTCCTCTCCTCATGCCCCCTCAAGCCACCTGCACGTCATCTCACCATGACCGCAAGTCGGCGAACGCAGCCCGTGACTCGGTTGCTCCGTCAGGCCACATCCGGGCCGCCGGGGCCGGGAGTACAGCTCTCCAGGCGGCCACCATGGCGAGAGTGTGATGGAAGTCACTCTCCAAGGTTGTGTGACCTGTGGCGTGGCGGTCAGGGGAGGGTTGTCACCCGCGCGACGAGACTCCGGGGGCGGTCTGCCGCGGCCGGGGGGACCGCCGCGACCGTCCTCGGACCCCCTTTGCGGGTCGGCGCCTTGAGGTTCCGGGACGAACGAGGGGCTGTCCCGGAGCCCAGTGGCTCCCGCATGTCAGGGGAGCCGGCGGATCTCTTCGATGACGTCGGGCATCGCGGCGTTGTTGGTGCGGACCCAGTCCAGGAGGAAGGCGATCTGGTCGTCGGTGAAGTCGTCGAGGCGGTCCTGGAACATGCGGCCGATGGGCTCGAAGTAGCGGCCGAAGCGGGCGACGTTCTCCTCGACGAGTTCGACGATCACGCGGCGGCGGTCGTCGGGGTCGCGGGTGCGCCTGACGTAGCCGGCCTTCTCCAAGCGGTCGATCACGGCGGTGATGGCGCCGCCGGTGGTGATGCCCATGAGCTGCGCCAGACCGCCCGGGGTCTGGGGGCCGTCCAGGGACAGGGCGTTCACGCACTGCGCGTCCGTGACGTTCATGCCCGCCTTGCTCGCGGTGGCGTGGTGCAGCAGCACCGTGAACATCGTGCTGCGCTGCATCTCCATTTGCAGCTCTCCCGCCATGCGCCCGCGCTCCGGGGTCATCACACCGTCACCTTCTCTCATATAGAGAAACACACATCAAGAGCGGCTCTCTACGGGAGATTCTAGCCGCCGAGGTGGTGCGGTGGACAGGAAGGCGACGGCCGGGTGTGGCGGACGAGACACCTGGTCGTGGTCGGCCCGCCATCGGACGCCACTAAACTGGATTTTGTTAGGGCCGCTAACAGGGGCCGCTCCTGGCCCCGAATCCCACGAAGGTTCGGGGCCCCCTACTTCTCGGCGATCCTCCTGGCCCAGCGGTAATCGGCCTTGCCCGCGGGTGAGCGCTGCATCTCGGCGACGAACGCGTACACGCGGGGCACCTTGTAGCCGGACAGCACGCGACGGCAGTGCACGTCCAACTCGGCGGCGGACGGCGCCTCGCCGGACGGCTGGACCACGGCGGCGACGCGCGAGCCCCAGCGCTCGTCCGGGACGCCCGTCACGACGGCGTCGTACACGGCGGGGTGGCCTTTGAGGACGGCCTCGACCTCTTCCGGGAACACCTTCTCGCCGCCGGTGTTGATGACCTGCGAGCCGCGCCCGTGGACGGCGATCGAGCCGTCCTTCTCGACGGTGGCGATGTCACCCGTGAGGAGCCAGCGCCGGCCGTCCACCTCGGGGAACGTCCGGGCGGTCTTCTCCGGGTCGTTGTAGTAGCCGCGTGCGATGTGACCGGTGCGCGCCACCTGGCCGATGACGCCGGAACCCGGTTCGACGGGCTGGAGCGCGTCGTCCAGGACGGTGACGTCGGCCACGTCCGGGGCGAAGCGCAGGCCCTTCTCCGGTGTCGAGCCCGACACGGCCGCGGCCGTCGAGCCGGATTCTGTCGAGCCGTAGCGGTCCAGGATGACGGTGTGCGGAAGGAGCCGCTGGACGCGGTCGCGGACGCTGCCGCTGAGAATCGCGCCAGTGGAGACGTAGACCAGCAGGGACGAGGCGTCGTAGCCGCCCCGCGCCAGCTCGTCGGCCATCGGGATCGCCATGGCGTCGCCGGTGACGGTCAGGGAGTTGACCCGCTCGCGTTCGATGGCCCGCCAGACGGCCGCGGCGTCGAAGCCCCGCGTGTAGACGAGTGTTGCGCCCATGAACCAGGCGATCCAGGTGGCCATCTGCGCGGCACCGTGCATGAGCGGCGCGACCGGCATCATCACCAGCGGGCCGCCGTCGCGGGCCATGGCGACGACGTCCTCGGGACGGGACGGGCGCGGGAGCATCGGGTTCCAGAACGCCAGGAGCAGGCGCTCGGTCGACCACATGACGCCCTTGGGCATCCCGGTCGTCCCGCCCGTGTAGATGATGTAGGTGTCATCGGGTGAGCGCGGCGGGAAGCCGCGTGTGCCGGGGGCGTCCAGCAGGGCCTCGTCGTAGGCGACGGCGCGGGGGATGGACGGGGTGCCGCCGACCGCGATCAGATGCCGCAGTTCCGGCGCGGCGGGGGCGGCGGCCGCGATCCGGTCCTCGAACTCGACGTCGTACAGCAGTGCGACGCTGTCGGAGTCGCGGTAGAGGTAGAGCAGCTCACTTTCCACGTACCGGTAGTTCACGTTGATCGGGACGGCGCGGATCTTCAGTGCGGCCAGCAGCGCCGCGGCGTACTCGACGCCGTTGTAGAGCTGGACGGCGACGTGCTCGCCGGGCCGCACGCCCGCCGCCTCCAGGTGGTGCGCGAGACGGTTGGCGTGCTCGTCCAGCTGGGCGAAGGTGAGCCGCCGGTCGCCGCACACCAGGGCGAGGCGAGCCCCGATCGCGTCCGCGACGCCCTCGAACAGGTCGGCGTGGTTGTACTCCATCGGATGTCCTTACGGCTTGGTGTCGCCGACGATCCACATCGCGAAGAACTGGGCGCCGCCGCCGTAGGCGTGGCCGAGGGCGCGGCGGGCGCCAGGCACCTGGTGGTCGCCGGCCTGGCCGCGGACCTGGAGCGCCGCCTCGGCGAACCGGATCATCCCGGACGCGCCGATCGGGTTGGCCGACAGGACGCCGCCGGAGGGGTTCCACGGGATGTCGCCGTCCAGCGCGGTCGCGCCGGACTCGGTGAGCCTCCAGCCCTCGCCCTCGCCGCAGAAACCGAGGTTCTCCAGCCACATCGGCTCGTACCAGGAGAACGGGACGTACACCTCGGCGCAGTCGAGATCGGCGCGCGGGTCGGTGATACCGGCCTGCCGGTAGACGTCCGCCGCGCAGTCCTTGCCGCCCTGCGGGCTGACGGTGTCGCGCCCGGCGAACATGAGCGGCTCGGAGCGCATCGCGGTGCCGTGCACCCAGGCCGGCCGGGACGGCGCACGCTTCGCGGCGTCCTCGCAGGCCAGCACCATCGCGCACGCCCCGTCCGAGGACGGGCAGGTCTCCAGGTAGCGGATCGGCTCCCAGAGCATGGGCGTCGACTCGACCATCTCGCGGGAGATTCCGGGGATCCTCAGGTGCGCGTAGGGGTTCTTCAGCGCGTTCTGCCGGTCCTTCACCGCGACCAGCGTGCCGATGTGGTCGGGGGCGCCGGAGCGGCGCAGGTAGGCGCGGATGTGCGGGGCGAAATACCCGCCCGCGCCGACGACCAGGGACGTCGTGAAGGGCGAGTCGACGGTCAGCGCCCATGTCGCGTTCGACTCCGACTGCTTCTCCCACCCGACCGTGAGGACCCGCTCGTGCACGCCGCCCTGGATGAGGCCCGCCGCGACAATCGCCGTGGACCCGCCGACCGAGCCCGCCGTGTGCACCCGCATGATCGGCTTGCCGGTGGCGCCGAGCGCGTCCGCCAGCATCGCCTCGGGCATCAGCACGCCCTCGATCAGGTCGGGCGCCTTGCCGATGACGACGGCGTCGATGTCCTTCCAGGTGAGCTGGGCGTCGTCGAGCGCCCGCCGGGCCGCCTCGCGGAGCAGGCCGGGGATCGACACGTCCAGCCGTCTGGTGCGGTACGCCGTCTGCCCGATGCCGATGATCGCGCACGGGTCACCCATGGTCTTCTCCCGACAGGACGCAGACGAGGTTCTGTTGCAGACACGGCCCGGACGCGGCGTGGCCGAGCGCCCTGCCCGCCGTCCCGTCGTGGACGCGGGACGCGGCCTCGCCGATGCGGATCAGTCCCGCCGCCATCACGGGGTTCGCCGACAGCGGGCCGCCGGACGGGTTGACGGCCACGGCGTCGCCCAGCCCGAGCGCCTCCCGCAGGATCAGTTCTTCGTGGCTGAACTGGGCGTGTAGTTCGGCGACCTCGATGCCGGACGCGCCCGCCCGCTCTCCCGCGAGGCGCGCGGCGGCCGAGCGGGTCAGGTCGCGGACGCCCGGCGCGTGGGCCTCGCTCCGATGGTCGATGCCGGTGATCCACGCCGGCCGCTCGCACAGGTCGCGGGCCCGGTCCCCCGCCGCCAGGACGATCGCCGCCGCGCCGTCGGTGATCGGCGCGACGTCGTGGGGGCGCAGCGGGGCGACGTCGTAGCCGGTGTCCTGCGGCTCGGGCAGGTGCAGCGCGAACGGATTGTCGCGTCCGGACGCGCGGGACCGCGCCGCCACCGCGCGCAGGTCGTCCTCCTTGGCGCCCGACCGTTCCAGATAGGCGCGGGCCTGGAGCGCCGCCAGGGAAACCTGGTCGATTCCCAAGGGCGCCAGGTGGTACGGGTCGAGCTGCTGGGTGAACATGGCGCGCAGGTTTCCCTGCGATGACTTCCCGAATCCGTACACGAGCGCGGTGTCGGTGTCGCCGTGCTGGAGCCTCACCCATGCCTCGTACAGCGCCCACGCGGCGTCCATCTCGACGTGGCTCTCGGAGATCGGCGGCCACGCGCCGACCGCGTCCAGGGCGGAGACGAACGAGAACGGCGCGCCCGCGAGGTAGTCGCACGACCCCGAGCAGGTGAAGCCGAAGCGGCGCAGCCCGGTCGTGTCCTTGATCTCGGTGATGACGGGGGCGAGCAGCTCGGTCTCCAGCAGCCCGCCGTCCTCGCCCGTGTGGTGGGTCTGCGCGAACGCGACCACCGCGACCCGGCGCCTCACAGGTGGTCCTTGATCTGGTCGAAGGGGACGTCCGGCTCGCCGGACGGCTCGAACCATGTGATGTTGGCCATGGTGCGGCCCCACTCCTCGCGCGGACGCCATGCCGCCCTGACCCGCATGCCCATCCGGACCTGGTTCGCCGGGACACCCGCGATGAGGGTGAGCAGCGCGACCCCGGCACCGTCCAGCAGGACGTAGCCGGACACGAACGGCACCTCGGGCGCGCGCGGGTCGGGGATGTGGTTGACGGCGAACGTGGTGACGGTGCCGGTGTCCGGCAGCTCCACCTCCTGCGAGGTCGGCACGCCGTCGCGCGGGCACAGGCCCTTCATCGGGACGATGACCTGGCCGCACACCGCGCACCGGTGCCCGCGGATCCTGCCCTCGCCGATGCCCTCCAGGAACCGTTCGAGGGCCCGCCCGCCCCGCAGGTCGTACTCCAGCCGCGCCGGCGCGTTGATCATCGTGACCTCGGGCCGGAAGCACGCGATGTCGCCGATGGCGCCGGTGCGCTCCGTCCGCCATCGGGGCCGGACGCGCATCCCGGTCGCGAGGGACCGCGGCGGTTCCGCGCCCTCCGCCAGCTCGCCGAGGTCCAGCGCGTGCAGGAGCGCGGTGTCGGCGCCGTCCAACCGGATCAGCGCCCAGGCGAACGGGTGCCGCAGGGGATGCTCCTTCGCCGGGCGGGGCACCCACGACCATGTCGTGACCGTCCCCGCCGGGCCGACCTCGACGAACTCGCCGGTCACGTCGTCGCCGGTGTCGGGGTCGTACTCCGACGGCGGGACGAGGACCCTGCCCCGCGCGGTGCGGACGCCGACCAGCCGCCCGTCGCGCAGTTCGCTCAGGAACCGCCCGATCACCGGGCCGACCGAGCGGGTGTACCCGCCGGGGAACTCCAGGACGTGGTTCGGCTCAGATCGCATCGGCGTGGTCCCGCCAGTACGGGTCTCTGAGCTTGCGTCTGAGGAGCGGCCCAACGACCCCATCGGATCTCCCTCACGCGAGCACGGTGGTCAGGGTGAGCACCGACGCGCGCCGGCACCCGGCGGCTAAAGTAGATCACGTTCTCGTTTTGCAGTTCAACCCCTATAAATAAGGGATGATTGTTCCTAGAATCTGTTCTCATTCTCCTTTCGTCCTGGAGGAACTGGTGGAGCGGCTGCCGATCAGTACCGAGCACTGTGTCGTCGAGCGCGACGGTCACATCGTGATCGTCACGATGAAACGCCCCGAGGCGCGCAACGCGCTCAGCACCACGATGCTCGTCGGACTCGCCGACGCCTGGGCGTACATGTCGGAGACCCCGCAGGTGCGCGCGGGCATCCTCACCGGTGCCGGCGGGACGTTCTGCGCGGGCGCCGACCTCAAGGCCATGGGGCGGCCGCCGTCGGACCCCCGGATCAGGGAGCGCATGGCACGCATCCCCGACTTCCACTGGAAGGGCCTGCTGCGCGAGGGCCGGCCGACCAAGCCGCTCATCTGCGCCGTCGAAGGCCACGCCGTCGCGGGTGGCACCGAACTGCTCGTCGGCACTGATCTGCGCGTCGTCGCCGAGGGCGCGACCCTCGGCCTGTACGAGGCGAAGCGCGGCCTGTTCCCGATGGGTGGCAGCGCGATCCGGCTCCCCCGCCAGATCGGTTACGCCAACGCCATGGACATCCTGCTCACGGCCCGTCCGGTGAGCCCCCGGGAAGCCCTCGCCATGGGGCTCATCAACACGATCGTCCCGGACGGGCAGGCCCTCGCCGCCGCCCGCGAGCTGGCGGAACAGATCGCCGGGTGCGGACCGCTGGCCGTCCAGGCGATCCTCCGCACGTACCGCGAGACCCAGCACCTCCCCGAGGAGGAGGCGCTCAGGGTCTCCGACGAGATCGGCTGGCCCGTCATCGGCTCCGAGGACGCCAAGGAGGGCGCCCGCGCCTTCAGGGAGAAGCGCCGGCCCATCTTCCAGGGCGCGTGACCTGTCGGTACTCCGGGATTTGACCTCAAGCCTGGTTGAGTTCCTAGCGTCGCTCTCGATCGAAGAACCGGCAACGGCGACGAGAGACGAGGACGCGACCATGACGGACGCTGCTGAGAACACCCACACCGTGACCGTGATCGGTTTGGGGGAGATGGGGCACGCGCTGGCGGGCGCGTTCCTGGACGGCGGGCATCCGACGACCGTCTGGAACCGCACGGCGGGCAAGGCGGGCGACCTGGCGGCCAGGGGGGCGCGGTCGGCGCCGGACGTCCGGGAGGCCGTCGCCGCCGGGCGGCTCGTGGTGGTGAGCGTGAAGGGCAACGACACCGTGCAGCGGCTCCTGGAGCCGGCGGCGGGCACGCTCGGCGGACGGACCGTCCTCAACCTGACCGACGGGACGTCCGCGGAGGTCCGGGCGGTGGCGGACTGGGTCACCGCGCAGGGCGCCGAGTACCTGCACGGACAGATCATGACGATCGCGCCCGGCATCGGGCACGCGGACTCGGTGGTGTTCTACGGCGGTTCCGAACCCGCGTACGACCGCCACCGCACCACGCTCCGGCTCCTCGGCGGGCGTGGCCGCCTCGTCGCGGCCGACCCCGGCGTGCCCGTCCTGTACGGGATGGCGGTGCACGGCACGATGTGGGGGACGCTCAACGGTTTTCTGCACGCGGCCGCCCTGCTGGCCAGCGAGGGGATCGAAGCCGAGCGTTTCCTGGACGGCGCGGGCGCGTCCGTCTCCGCGCTGCTGTCGTTCCTGCCGTCGATCGCCGCTGAGGTCGACCGGGGCGAGCACGCCGCTCCGTACGGTGCGCTCCGGCACCACCTGCCGTCCGTCGAGGACCTGGTCAGGGAGAGCCGGGCGCGGGGCGTCGACGCGGAACTCCCCGGCTTCACCCGGGATCTCGTGGCCGCGGCGATCGAGGGAGGCTACGCGGACGACAGCTATTCGCGATTGGTGGATCACTTTGGGAAGCCATAACGGCTGTCCGAAATTCGCCGTGCGGTTTCGAGTGAACGCGCTGTGGCAGGAGCCCGACCGGAAGGCATAGGAGGAATGACGGTCATGGCCCTTCACATAGGACGGCACATCAGACGCAAGCCCCAGGAGACCGGCGACGAGACGACGCCCGGGCGGCGGCTCTGGACCCGGCGGGCAGGGTCGGGACAAACAGAGCCGACACGAACAGAACCCACGGGAACGGAGCCCGGGCCGACCGGCGAGCATGCGGGGACGACCGCCGTCGCCACCCGGAAGCCGCGCCGGTGGCGGCGCAGCCGGCACAACCCGATCAGCATGATGATCCTGGCGGTCGGCTGGGCCGCCGTGGTGATCCTCGCGCTCGGGATGCTGCTGACCTGGGGGGACGCCAACCCGGGCAACACGATCGTGGACGCCACGCTCGACGCCGGACGGTGGCTCGCAACCCCGTTCCACGACGTGTTCACACGCTCCAACCCGGACGAGCAGTTGTACATCAACTGGGCTATCGCGGGGGTCGTGTACTACGCGCTCGCACGCACCCTGTCATGGATGACCCGCTTCTGAGGCGGCGCGCTCTGAGGCGGCGCGCTCTGAGACAACGCGCGCTGAGACGGCGCGCTCTGAGACAACGCGCTCTGGGGCGACGCGCGCAGGATCGCGTGGTCCCGGTCAGCCCCCGGTGATCGAGTTGAGGCGCTCGACCGCCTCGACGTACTCGTCGATGAGGTCGAAGACGACCTGGGCGGCGGGCGTGACCCGGTTCATCGAGCCGACGATCTGCCCGACCGGAAAGGTGACCAGTTCGCCGTCGCCGGAGCGGGCGATGCGCGGCAGCGCGTCCGCGATCAGCATGAACTGCATCGGCATCGGCAGGCAGCCCGGGGACTGCTCGCTCTCCCAGGCGTCCGTCCACGCGGTCCTGAGGAAGCGGGCGGGCTTGCCCGTCCAGGCGCGGGACCGGACGGTGTCGCGGGAGGTGGCCCCGAGCAGCTTGGGGAGGGCGCGCTCGGGGGTGTCCGCCTCGTCCACCGTCAGCCAGATCGAGCCGGTCCAGACCCCCTCGGCGCCGAGCGCGAGGCCCGCGGCCATCTGCCGGCCCCGGCCGATGCCGCCCGCCGCGAGGACGATGGTCCCGGCGCCGACCGCGTCCACGACCTCGGGGACGAGGACCATCGTGGCGACGTCGCCGGTGTGCCCGCCGGCCTCGGTGCCCTGCGCGACGATGATGTCGACGCCCACCTCCACCTGCTTGCGGGCGTGCCGGGCGGTGGAGACGAGGCCCGCGACCTTGACGCCGTGCGCGTGTGCCCGGGCGACGACGTCGGCCGGGGGCGGGCCGAGCGCGTTGGCCAGCAGCGCGATGGGGTGGCCGAGCGCGACCTCGACCTGGGGACGTGCGGTCTGGTCCGTCCAGCCGAGCAGTGCCCGGCCGGCGCTCCCGGTGGACGGCTCGACACCGTGTTCGGCGAGCAGGTCCGCCAGGAACCGGCGATGTCCGGCGGGGATCATGCCCTGGAGCCTGCCGAGCAGTTCATCGGCGTCACCAAGGTCGGCGCCCTCGTAGGCGGCGGGCATCACGACGTCCACGCCGTAGGGTCGGCCGCCGACGTGCGTGTCGATCCACGTGAGCTCCCGTTCGAGTTCTTCGGGGGTGAAGTAGAGGGCGCCGAGGACGCCCATGCCGCCGGCGCGGCTCACGGCCGCGACCACATCGCGGCAGTGGCTGAACGCGAAGATCGGGTACTCGATGCCGAACAGTTCGGTGACTCGTGTCCGCACAGCCCCGACCCTAGGCGCGTCCGAACAGAACTGCAACAGGTTCTAGTTAGGGGTTAGCTCGCCTCAGGATGGAGGTAATCCAAGTGTGGCTAGAACAGGTATCAGGGACGGTACGTCAGCCGCGACGGGTGGAACGCGGCTCCGGACGCCGGGGCTGCGCTGGCGCCGGGGACGGCCCGGACCCCGGCTTCGGCGACAGGGCCATGTCACCGAACCTGCCGTCCGGACGGCGCGGCGTCTCGGGCGGCGGCGGGGCTCCACGGCCGAAGCCGAGGACGCTCCCGACCAGCAGCATCATCAGGGCGCCGAGGACGGCCGCGCCCGGGATGTAGACGCGCACCAGGCCGATCTGGAGCGCGGCGCCGTTCGCCATGTCGACCAAGCCCCGCTGGTCTTTCGGGACGGTGACGAGGTCGGCCTGCGCGACGACCATCCTGCCCTTGCCGTCCGGCGTCCGGACGGTGCTGCGGATGTTCTCGCGGTGCTTGACCGGGATGCCCGTGCGCGGGTCGACCCAGACGGTGTTGTACGCCTCGGTGTAGCGGTCGACCTTCCGGTCCTTGCTCTTGTCGCCCAACCCGAGCAGCCTCCCGGGAATCCGGGTGTCGAGCGCGGCGGTCCTGGTCAGCGGGATGTGCTGGGTGAAGCGGTAGGCCGTGAGGCCCTGCACCTCCTCGACCCCGTTGAAGCGCATCGGAGCCGGCTGCTTGGTCGTCATGTCGAAGAACGGGTAGTCGCGCTTCTGCACGTCGGCGAGCGGGAACAGCAGGCCGTAACCCGACATCTTCACGGTGTTGTCGCCGTCGACGTTGGCGCCGCAGCAGGTGACCAGCTCGGCGGTCCGCCGGTCGAAGGCGATGCGGTAGCCCTGGATCTGGATGGGCTTGTCCGGGTCGGACTTGTCGTAGATGTTGGTCGTGGAGTCCCAGACTGCCACGTTGTCGTTGCCCTCGTTGGCGCGGACGTCACCACGGACGGTGTTGATCGCCGTGAGGCTGACACCGTTCTTGAGCTTCAGCGTCGCGGCGTCGAAGTAGGCGGCGTTCGTCGCCTCAAGGCGGGTGAGCTGGTAGCGGTTCAGCGGCGCCACGACCACCCGGTCGGCCACGTAGAACCGGACCAGAGGCGCGAGCGAGAGGAAGAAGGCGCCCAAGGCGATCAGGATCAGGCCGACCGGTCGCCGCATGAACACCTCCGGGCTGCCGATGTCGCGCGGCCGGGGGCCACGTCCAGCCGGGTTACCCTACAGTACCTTTCGCACCGCCCGTCCAATAGCGATTCGCCCCAGGCGACGCAGGGGATGTACCGGCCGGTAAGCTCCGGCGTGCGTTTCCTCCCGTCTCTGCTCTTCTCTGCCCGTCTCTGCTCTTCTCTGCTCGCGACCCCGGTGAGGTGGCCATGGCCTCGGCGCCCCTTGTTCCGCACGGGCGCGTGCCCGAGGAGCGCGGGTCGCGGCACCGGGCGACGCTGGCGCGGTCGGTACGCCTGCTCAGCGCGTTCCGCCGCGAACAACAGGACCCTGCGTACTTCTACGATTTGATGGCCAGCGACACCGTCGCGCAACTCGGCGACTACACCACTCTCGACGGTGCGACCGTGGTGGATGTGGGCACCGGAGCCGGCTTCTTTGCGCGCGCACTGACGGCGGCAGGTGCGCGTTGTGTCGGCATCGACCACGATCTCTCCGAACTGACCGCACACGGGACGCCGTCGACAGGAACCCTGGTGGCCAGTGCCCTGGCCCTTCCCTTCCGGACGGGCTCGGCCGATGTCTGCTTCTCGTCCAACGTGCTGGAACACGTCCCCGACCCGTGGCGGATGGCCGCGGAGATGGTGCGGGTGACCCGGCGGGGCGGAACGGTGTTCCTGTCATTCACGAACTGGCTGTCCCCGTGGGGCGGCCACGAGACCTCCCCCTGGCATTACCTGGGCGGCGACAGGGCGGCACGCAGGTACGAGCGGCGCACGGGTAGTCCGCCCAAGAACAGGTATGGCCAGAGCCTGCACCCCGTTTCCGTGTCGGCCGCGCTCTCCTGGGCGCGCGGACGCGACGACGTGCAGGTCCTGGACGCGGTGCCGCGCTACCACCCGCGCTGGGCCGGGGTAATCGTGCGGATTCCGGGCGTCAGAGAGTTCGCCACCTGGAACCTGGTGCTCGTCCTGCGCAAGACGGACGGGCCATGAACCCGGAGGCGCCGCCCATCTCCGGGCATCAGAACACCTTCGACGGGCTCCGCGCCGTGGCCGCGCTGGCGGTCCTGACATTCCATGTGGCCGGTTCGGCGGGCGCGACCCTCGACCCGTCCGGTGCGTGGTGGCTGTACAACGGCGGACAGATCGGGGTGCCGATCTTCTTCACGCTGTCGGGCCTGCTGCTCTACCGCCCCTGGGCTGCCGCCGCGCTGGACGGGCGGGCGGCCCCGAAGCCGCGCGAGTACGTCCGCAAGCGCGCGCTGCGCATCCTGCCCGCCTACTGGGTCATGATCGTCTGCTACCTGGCCACGGCCGGACGCGAGCACGTCGGTGACCCCGGCACGTGGGCCTCGCTGCTGACGCTCACGCAGACCTACCTGCCGAACCCGTGGTGGGACGGCGACCTCGGGCCCGCGCACCTCGGGCAGGTCTGGAGCCTCGTCGCCGAGGTCGGCTGGTACGCCACGCTGCCGCTCACCGCGGTGGTCCTCGGCTGGTACGCGCGGCGCGCCGGCGGCGATGATGTCGGGGTGCGGGCGCGGCGGCTGCTGTGCGGGATCGGCGCGTACGCGGCGCTGTCGCTGCCCTACACGGCGGCGATGTTCGTCCACGGCACGCATCCGCGGATGGGGCTGTGGCCGCCGCGGTTCTTCGCATGGTTCGCGATCGGGATGGCGCTCGCCGTGCTGACGGTGTGGGCTCGGCTGGACGAGCGGCGGCCGGTGGCGGCGCTGTGCCGGGCCGTCGCGGACTCGTGGGCGGCGTGCTGGGCGGGTGCGGCGGCGCTGTACGTGGTCGTGTCCACGCCGGTGACGGGGCCGGTCAGCCTCCAGACGCCGGACGCGTTCTGGACGTCGCTGTTCGACCTCGTCCTGAGCGGGCTGTGCGCGGCGGCGCTGGTCGCGCCGGTGGCGCTGGCCCCGGCGGGGCATCCGGCGCTGGAGGCGATCCTCGGCAACCCGGTGATGCGGTTCCTCGGCCGGATCTCCTATGGCCTGTTCCTGTGGCAGACGCTGATCATCGTCAGCTGGTACTCGGCGGCGGACCGGGTGTTCCGGGGGGACGTGGCGACGGATCTGCCGCTGATGGCGGCGGCGTCCATCGCAGCGGCGACGCTGAGCTACTACCTGGTGGAGCGGCCGGTGCAGGGCCTGGCCCGCCGCCGTTCTCCCCGCGGCTCGGCGACGTCGCCGGCCGAGGCCCCGGCGGCCCCGACGGCTCCGCCGACTTCGACGGCTTCGACGGCTTCGTCCAATTGAGTTCGATCCTGCCGGTGGCGCCGCCTGAGGATGGGCGGGGTCGCCATAGCTCGGCGGCGATCCGCCCGGCGACGGCAAGGCCGAGTAGTTGGGGCGCGATGTCGCCGAGCACGCCGGACGGCGCGGCGGGGTTGCCGAGCACGCCCAGCCGCGCGCCCGCCGCGAGGCAGCCCGCTCCGGCGGTCAGGGCGAGCGCGGCCGTCCAGGGCGAGGCCAGGGCCCGCGCGGCGCGGGACCGGCGGGTGCGCGCCCAGCCGCAGCCCGCCGCGACCGCGATCGTGACGGCGAGCCCGGCCGGTCCGGCGATCCAGCCGCCGAGGACGGCGGCGAGCGCGATGGCCGCCCACGCGGGCCAGCCCGTCCCGGCGACGAGGGCGCGCGGGCGGGGGCCGCGCCGCGCGCCCGGCCGGACGGCGGCGACCAGCAGGACCACCAGCAGGGCGAGTCCGGCGGCGACCGCGGCGCGCTGCGAGCGGTCGGGCCCGTAGGTGAGCCGGACGACGCCCTTGGTCCCGGCGGGTACCACCCAGCCCTGCTTCCACCCGTCGAGCCGGACGGCCCGCAGTTCGGTGCCGCCGACGCTGGCGCGCCATCCGGCGTTGTAGTTCTCGTTCACCATGAGGAAGGACGGCTCGGCGGCGTCCACGTCGAGCGTGCGTGTTCCGGGGCCCCATTCCCGCACGGTCACCGGCCGCGGGCCGCCGGTCTCCTGACGACCCGCGCTCTCCTGACGACCCGCGCTCTCCTGGCGGCCCGTGGTCTCCGGGCGGCCGGTATCGCCGGCGGTGACGGTCTCGACGCGGTAGGAGTCGAGCGGGACGGCCGTCAGCTGGTTCGCCCCGGCGGCGAGGCGCACCTCGCGGCAGGCCGCGAACCGTAGCGGGCTCCCGGTGAGCAGGTCGCCGAGCGTGCCGCTGACCTTGGTCTCGACGGCCCTCCCCCCGATCCGCAGCTTGGGCCCGAACCCGCAGGGAAGCTGGAGCGGGGAGGTCCGGACATCACGGAACGGACGGACGCCGGGGACGGTGACGTCCGCCAGCTGTACCGGCTGGAGCCGCGCGTCCTTGCGAAGGGTGAGGGTGAGACGGTCGGTGGTCAGCGGCGCGAAGGCCAGCCTTCCCCGCGCGTCCGACAGGACCTCGCGGGTCGCGCCGCCCCGCCCTTCGACGCGGACCCGGACCGGGCCCGACGCCCCCGGCGGGCGGCTCAGCGTCAGCGCGGAGACGCGCCTGCGGCCTTTCCATAGGACGGTGAACGCGGGCGCGGTGTCCTGCTCCGCGGCGATCCAGGCCGTGGCGGGGTCCCCGTCGAACGCCGATCTCGGCTGGTCGGCCGGGTGGGGGGAGAGGGTGGACGTCGCGGTGACGGTCGGCTGCCCCTTGACCGCCGTGTACCGCTCGATCAGCCGCCGATCGGTGAGCACGGCCGTTCCGGTGAGGGGCACGCGGCCGGGCGCCGCGGCCGTGAACGTCCGGTCGAAGCCGTACCCCTCCTCGTCCCGGGTACCGAGGGACGGCGAGCACACCCAGCGCAGGCTGCCCTTCATGCAGTCGGACGCGGTGCCGGGCATGCGGCTCATCGCGTACGTCGCGGGCCCGTCCAGCCCGGCGGGCGCGGGCAGCGTGTAGGTGCGGGACGGGCGCACGCCGCCGATGGACAGCTCGGCGATCCCGGCGCGGGTGAGCGCGGGCACGGCGGGCACGGAGGCGACACCGAGGACGCGTATCCGCAGCCAGCGCGTCGGGCCGTCCGGTGCGCGAAGCGGCTGCGCGGTCGGGATCGGCTGGACGGCCTGCTCCAGCCTGCCCCGCTCGGTCTCCACGGCCACGCGCGACACGGCCGGTCCGGCGGTGGGGTCCTGGACGAACGAGGCGGACAGGGCCGGCACGGCGCGAGGCCCGTCGAGGTCGACGCGCAGCCACTGCCCGACCGGCCCCTCCCAGCCGCCGGTCTGCCAGGACGTGGACGGGTCGCCGTCCAGCGCCGCGAACGGGATGGCGCCGGGATCGCGCCCCTGCGGGATCGCGTCGTCGCCGCCGCGCGAGGTGGACGCGGTCACGTCGCGGACGCCACCGCCATAGGTGGCGTGGGTGGTGTAGCGGTCCCAGCCGTCGTCGAGCACGTCGGCGGCGCGGGGCGCACCGCCCGGGGCGAGGGTGGCACCGCCGGAGGCGAGGGTCGGGGAGGTCTGGTGCAGTTCCCCGAAGTTGCGGCGCAGCAACCGGGGCGAGTCGGTCACGACCGGCGCCCCCCGCAGGTCGGGCGCATCGTCGTTGAGCAGGACGGGTCCGGCCGGGAGCGCGCCGTCGTCGGCCATCGCCAGCAGCGACTCCGGCCCCCCGTAGACGCGCACCGGACGGGACGCGGCGGCGAGGCCCGCGACGGCCACCGCGCCGTCCACCTCGTAGACCTCCAGGGCCGGGTACCGCTGGTCCACCGCCGACACGGCGTCGTCGACGAGGTCGCCGCCGACCGGAGGGCCGAACGCGGCGGCACGGCGCAGGCCGGGCGACCCGTCCAGCGCCTGGTGCAGCCGCGCCGGCAGGCCACCGCGCAGCGTCTCCCGCCGCAGGTCATTGCGGACCAGGACGTAGCGGACGCCCATCCGGCCGAGGAACCGGGCGAGGCCCGGCGAGGCCTGTCCCGAGCGGACCTGCTGCTCGACCGCGTCCAGCGCCCGCGTGTAGCCGGGCGACCCGGCCGGGACGAGCTGCCGGACGCCCCACCGGGCCGTGAGCAGCGGCTGGACGATGTCGTCCATCGGACGGCCCCACAGGTACTCCCCGAACGGCGCCCCGGGGACGGCCAGCACGCCCTGGTGCCCGGCCCGCGCGTTCAGCCACGACGCCGCGTCCCGCCAGTAGCGGGGCACCTGCTTGAAGTCGCCCGGCCCGGACAGCCCGTGCGAGACCGCCGTCGCGCCGATCCCGCCGAGCGCGATGACCGCGACCGCCGGGACGCTCACCAGGGCGCCCCATGCCCGTCCGACGACGCGCCTGTCCGACACGGCCGGCAGGTGCGCCAGGCCGAGCGTCAGCGGGAGCCGGACGACCACGTCGAACTTGTGCAGGTTGCGCAGCGGCGCGAGCGGGCCGTCCAGCAGGTCGCGCAGCTGCGAGGCGAACGGGCCGGGGAGGTCGCTGAGGTGGCCCGTCGACACGATCGCCAGCCCGGCCAGCAGCGTCACCAGCAGGAACGTCCGCTCGGGGAGCAGCCGTCCGAGCAGCCCGGCGAGGCCGAGGGCCGCGACCGCGCCCGTGCACAGGACGGGCAGCGGGCTCAGCGACAGCCCGTGCCCGACCGGCCACCAGACCTGCCCGTCCACGACCAGGTAGTTGACCCAGCGTTCCGCGCCGCGCAGCACGTTGACCAGGCCGGTGGGCCCGGTCGTCGTCGACGCCTTCTCGGTGTAGGTCAGCCAGGAGAACCCGTACGTCCCGGTGAGCAGCAGCGGGACGAGCCACCACGCGGTCGCCGCGCCCACCGCCGCCGACCACCACGCCAGCAGCCGGAGCCGCAACGCCCCGCGCGGCCGCGTCGCCAGGTACAGCAGCGGCACGACCAGGACGGCGATGGTCGCCGTGGCGTTGATGCCGCCGCAGCAGGCGACGGCCAGCCCCGACCGGGCCGCCGCCCGCACCCGCCCGGTCTCGCCCGACGCCGCCGCCACCAGCGGGAGAACGATCCATGGCAGCATCGCGACGGGCAGGTACTCCGAGGAGATCTGGCCGAGCGTCGCCAGCCCGTTCGGCGCCAGCGTGTACGCCATCGCGGCCACCGCGCGGGCGGTGGGGCCGCCCAGACCGAGCCGCCCGGCGAGCCGCCACGTGCCGGTGAACGCCAGGCACATCAGCAGCGACAGCCACAGCCGCTGGGTGATCCACGGCGGCAGCCCGGCCAGGTCGCCGAGCGCGTAGAAGGGCCCCATCGGGAACAGGTAGCCGACCGCCTGGTTCTGGAGCTGCCCGAACTGCTCGGGATCCCACAGGTGCAGCGCCCGCCCGAGAAAGCCGAGCGGGTTCACCGCCATGTCGATCTTGGTGTCGGCGAGGATGGCGCCCGGACGGCTGCCGAACGCCAGCGCCACCAGCGCCAGGCAGCAGGCGGTCACGCGGAGCCGCTCGCGCAGCCGCCCGGCCGCCTCCGCGCCGTCCGGGAATGTGCTCACGGGCCTGGTCGGAGGTCCGGTCGGAGGTCTGGTCGGCCAGCTGGTCGGGGCGGGCTCGCGGGGCGCGCCGACGCGTGGCCGGTCGGCCTCTCCCACGGCCATCTCGCCCCAGCCCCCTTCCCTCGCGCCGGCTTCCCTCGCGCCGTGTTCCTTCGCGCTGTCTTTCCTCGCGCCCTGTCCGTCGGCCCTGTTCCGTCAATCCCTGTTCCGTCAATCCCTGTTCCGTCAGGCCCTGTTCCGTCAGGCCCGTCCCCGATGCCCGACGGCGCCCGCGAGGAGCCCCGCCATCCGCCCGGTGGTCCGCTCCCAGTCGAACTCCGCCGCCCACGCGCGGCACGCCGCCGCGACCCTCGCGCGCCGCACCGGGTCGGAAAGCTCCTTCAGAGCACGCTCGGTGATCTCCGTCGTGTCCTCGTCCGCGCTGGTCAGCCAGCCGGTGACGCCGTCGCGGACGGCGTCGCGCAGCCCGTCCACATTACGCGCGACGGTCGGCACGCCGAGCGCGGCGGCCTCGATCACGCTGAGCCCCCAGCCCTCCCCCTGGGACGTACTGAGATGCAGGTCGGCGCGGGCGACGAGGGCGGTCTTGACCCCCTCGGGGACATAGCCGTGAGCGATCACCGTACCGTCGAGCCCGCGCCCGGCGATCCCGTCCGCGAGCGCGGCCGCCTCCGGCCCGTCCCCGATGACGTGCAGCGTGAGACCGGGATGGCGCTCGGCCAGCCGCTCGGCGAGGTCGAGGAGGAGATCGAGACGCTTGTGCGGGACGAGCCGCGTCACGCAGACCAGTTCCGGATCACCCACCGGCCCCAGCGCGGACCCGTCGGCGCTTGCCGGAGGCAGGGAGCCGTTGGGGATGACATAGGCGGGACCTGTCCACGCCAGCCTTTCGCGGACGGCCCGCAACGTGGACGGGGAGACGACCACGTACGCGTGCCGCCGGTACGTCCAGCGGCTGACCGGTCCTTCCAGCTTTTGCCCGAGCCAGGCCAGCCAGGACGGAAAGTAAAGACCGAACTGCGTGTCGTGCACGTGGTGGATCACGCAGAACACCGGCACCCGGCGGGGCAGGACCCACGGGCTGAAGAACGGGATGCCGTTCTGGCAGTCGATGACCGCGTCGAACGACCGGCGGCGCACGAGCATCCACACCAGCACCAGCGGGTAGACGGTGAAACGTCCGCCCAGGCGGATGAACGTCACGCCCTCGATCCGGTCCCGGCGTTTCTGCCCCGGCGCCTTGCACGTCACGTAGCGGACGTGCGCACCGCGCTCCGCCAGCCTGCGCGCCAGTTCCCAGGCATAGCGTTCGGCACCGCCGGCCGCCGGATGCCACGGATCGCGCCAGTTGACGACCGCCAGCCGGAGGCCCGTCACAGCGGCGTCACCGGCCTGGGCGCACGCGCTCATCCCGGTCCGGCGCTCGACGTGGAAGGAAGGTTGTCCTCGGGCAGAGCGACCGGATCCGGAACCGGATCGGCGGCAGCGGCCACATCGGAGACCGTCACGGGGACCGGACCGGCGCGTCCGGCGCGTGCGCGAATGAAGGCCAGGTCGATGAAGCACTGCAACGAGTGCCGCCGTACCGAGAACGTCGATCCCGGACGGTCACGCCAGACCACGGGGATGTCCGTCACCGTCGCGCCGCGCCGGACGCAGTGCGCGAGGAGTTCGACGTCGAAGGAGAACCCGGTGGTGCGCAGGTCGGCCGCCGCCGCGCGGCCCAGCGGGCCGGCGAAGAACTTGAACCCGCACTGGGTGTCGGTGAGGCCGCCCGCGATGTCGCGGACGATCCGGTTGAAGGTGAGGGCACCGAGCCGCCGGACGGGCAGCGCGTAGCCCTCGACGACCGACCGACCGTGGCGCCTTGACCCCACCACGACCGGGCGGCCCTCACGCAGCAGGACGAGCGCGTCGTCCAGCGCGGCGAGGTCGGTGGCCATGTCCGCGTCCATGAAACCGATGTACGGAGCGGACGTCGCGAGGAGGCCGGTGCGGACGGCCGCGCCCTTACCTCGACGCTCGCAGCGCAGGAGCCGTACGGGGACAGGGCCGCGCCAGGAACGGACCATCTCCGCCGTCCCGTCGGTGCTGGCATTGTCCACGACGAGGATCTGCGCGCGCGCCGGAAGTCCGGCGAGTTTGTCGCTGAGCAGGCCCAGCCCCCGCGGAAGCCGACCGGCCTCGTTGTACGCGGGGACGACGATCTCCAGGGGAGCGGGGCCGTTACGCCGTGGCCCCATCAGGACGCGCGGTCAGCGGGAGCCGTAGTTGTACAACGGCTTGATGACGGGGTCCTTCTGGGAGGCACTGGCGAGCTGTACTGCACCGAGGGAGGCACCGGTGGCCAGCAGGACACCGATCAGAGCAGCGATGGCGATACGCATCAGTTGACCCTTCGACGGGAGTTGTGGGGGTGGATACCGCCGAGTAATGAGAGGCTCAGAGTAGTCCTTGAGGCCAGGGTTGACCAGAAAACGAGAATGCATACGGCAGCCCACACAACCACCACCGGCACCACTGGCACCCGCTGTTCCGGGTCAGGGCGCGCCCCGTCGATCCGGTAGACGGCCAGGTCAGCGCCCCGCAGTACCTCCACCCCGCCGGACGGGGCATTGGCAGTCAGCGCGGCGTCCACCACGACGTACCGGACGCCGGCATCGCGCAGTGTCGCGGCGGGCGGTGCCCCCGTCGCCGCGATCCGTCCCAGCCGGACGGCCCGAGGGTCCTCCGTCGCGACGGTCGTGCCCGCCCTCCCGGCCACGGTGACGGCATCGTTCACGATCACGCGCCGGTGCAGGTAGCGCGGCAGCGGGTCGAGGACGCGGCGGCCGTGGTTCCAGGGGTAGCTGCGGTAGGCCGCCCACGGCAACACCAGCACGTCACCGGGTGCGCGGTCACCGTCGATGATCTGCCGCGCGTGCGCCCAGTCCGCCGGGTACCGGACGGCCCGCAACTCCCCGGCTGCGCCCCACGCCAGCGTCGGCAGCAGGAGCAGCGGCGCGAGGACGGCCGCCGGGGCGACCATCGGCAGCCGCGCCTCCGCAGCCCGGTCGGCGGCCATCCCGAGGCCCACCGCGACCACGACGGCCAGTGGTGCCACGTACTGCTGCCCGTCGCGCAGTACGGCGAACCCCGCCCACAGGTCGATCAGCCCTTCGAGCACACCGCCCGCCATCACTGCCAAACCCGCCACGCCGAACCCCACCAGACCCGCCGCCCCCAACCCCATGCCTCTGCCCGTTCTCAGGTAGGCGGCGAGGGCCACACCGATCAGGAGGAGCCAGATGGTCGCGGTCACGGGAGCGCCATAACCGGCCGGGACGGTCTCGCCGTTCCAGACACCGCCCAGCGACAGGAGGCTGCCCAGGGCTCCGAACGGGGTGTCGGCGCGGGCCGCGAACGCCGCCACGGCCCCGCCGTCCTCGGGCATCCCGGCCGGACGCAGCAGCCCCGGCACCAGCCACGACAGGCTTAGGCCCACCACGGCCGCGACCACCCGAACCCCTGCCTTCGCCCTGCCCGCCCACCTGCTCGTGCTCGTGCCCGTGCCCGTGCTCGTGCCCGCCTCCGCGCCCGCGCCGGTGACCATGGCCACGGTCAGGGCGGCGAGAGCGGAGACGGTCAGCGCCGCGAAACCGCCGATCGCCGCCGGGATCAGGGCGCGGACGAGACGGCGCCCGCCGCGGGGCTCATCGGTCCGGGCCGCCGCCGCCATCACCCAGGGCAGCGCGGCGTAGCCGAGCAGGAGTGCCCACTGGCCGAGCAGCAACCGTTCCGCGACGAACGGGTTCCACGCGTAGCAGACCCCGGCGGCCAGGCGGGGCAGGAGGCGGCGGGACGGGACGAGCGACGCCGCCGCCGTGCACGCCATCACGAAGATCGCCAGCAGGACGAGCTTCTGGACCGCGTCCGCCGGGACGACCGTCGCGAGCGCCGTGACGAACGCGTCGCTCGGCACGTGCCGCGGGACGGTCCCGGTCAGCCCGAACGTCATCGGGGTGAACGCCGGATCGGGCACGAACACCATGTCGTACGACAGGACGAAGCCGGGCGCGAGCCCGGGCCCCAGGGCCGCGAGCCCGAGACCCAGCCCGGTCAGCGCGGGCACCAGATGCCGCGTCCGGTCGTTCGAGGGGGTTCGCCCGTCCATCGCGCTTGGACGCTACCTGACGGGTTCGGGTCATCGCGCGGGAGACGAGATGGCCGTCAGGCGGCGACCTTCAGCCGCTTGAGGAACAGGTCGAGGTCCGGCCACACCTTCTTGTGGGTGTTGGGCAGCGACGCGAACACCACGGCCGGCGCCGGACGGCCCGTGTCGATCACGGCGGTGGCGACGATCTCGCCCGTGGCGCGGACCCCGCTGCGCTTGTAGGTGAGGTACGAGGCGATCAGCCAGCCCCTGTGCCCGTCCACGGTCAGTGACTCCGAGGCCAGCGGCACCGACCGGTGCGGGAACCCGTAGTACTGCGCGACGAACCCCTTCGCGGCCAGCCCGGTGACGTTCTTCACGCTCTCCGGCCCCTGGTAGGAGCTCTGGAGCGACGGGAGCAGCGAGCCGGTGAGGAACTGCCCGTACCAGAGCCGCCCCGGGTGCCGCTCGGTCACCAGGACCTGCTGCCCGGACCAGCCCGGCGTGCCGAGCTTGTTCTGCTTCGTCGGGATCTGCCAGGGCGCCGCGAACCGGGGCCACGACAGCCCCGAACGGGCGTCGGTCACCTGTCCGAGCACCCGGCTCGGACGGCCCGCGAACGTGCGGAGCGGCCGGTCGGGCGGCAGCTTCGCCTGCGACGCCCGCGGGGACCGCGGCTGCTGCGGCTGCGCGGACGCGGACGCGGATCGGCCCGGCTTGTCCTCGTTGGACTTCTCCTCGCCGCCGCGCCCCTTCAGCAGGTAGACACCACCGGCCGCGACCAGCGCGACCACCAGCAGGCCCACCCCGCCGAACAGCACCAGCCGGGTCCGCCCGCCGCCGTCGTCCAGCTCACCGCGGGCGGGCTTCGGCGAGCCGCCGAGCTTGGCGTCCGCGGCCTCCTCGTCGGCCATCCAGTCCGGCATCTGCCAGTTGCCGCTGCTCGGCTTGCCGGGCTTGGCCGGGCCTGCGATCCCCGTGGGGACGGCCGGCTGGTAGCGCGAGTCGCCCTCGTCCTCGTCGAACAGCGACCCCTCCCAGTGGGGGGAATCGTCCTCCGGAACCGGCGCGACCCTCACGTCGTCCGCGCGGGGCGCGGGTGCCTCGGCGGCGACGGCCTCAGCGGGCTCGACCGGCGCGACGGCCCCGGCAGGCGCGACCGGCGCGGCAGGCTCGACAGGCGCGCCGGGCTCGGGCTCGGCGGATGCGGGCTCAGCTGGCTCAGCGGGCTCAGTCCGCTCGGGTTCGGGCTCGGGCCCGGTGCGCTCGGGGTCGGCGGCTACCGGCTCCGGCGCGGGGACCGGCGTCTCGACCTTGCCCCAGATATCGTGCGGCGCGACCGGCACCGGCTCGGAGAACTCGGTACGGCCGGTGTCACCCTCGCTCATTTCGGTCCAGCGCACACCGCGCTCCCCCTGATCGGACATGCGGCACACGTTACGCGAAGATCATCAATTGCGTCCGGACAGGTAATCACGCTCCGGACACAATGCCTCTCAACTCCCTGCCCGTCCCACGGCGCCCGTCCGTCACGGTCATCCCATGACGAGGCCGCCGTGCCCGTCCCGTGCCTCGTCCGCCAGGCGTTCGCGGGCCAGCAGCGTCCCGCCCGCGACCGCGCCCGGCATCGCCAGGACCGCGCCCAGCGGGATGAGGAACACCACGAACGTCGCGGCACCGAACCCCACGGCGAGCGGACGGTGCTGCTTCAGCAGCGCGAACCGCTCCCGCCGCCGCAGCCCGCGCCGCTCCAGCGCGACGGACGTCAACTCGCCCGCGAGGAAGTAGCCGGACACGCACGCCGCGATCACCGGCACGACCGTCTGCCCCACCACCGGCAGGAACCCGCACGCGAAGAAGACCACCGCGAACGCCAGCGCGATCAGCAGGAGGAGCACCCCGTCCATGATCGCCCGCCCGATCTGGACGAGCAGCGGGACGTCCGGCTCCGGCGGCGCCCCGCCCTGCGACTCCTCCACCCGCACCGCGATCGCCTCATAGAACGGGTCGCCGACCAGCAGCGTCACGGCGGTGAAGGTGATGACCGCCAGGAACACCGACGCACCGTAGATCGCGAGCCCGGCGACGACTCGCGCCGACGTGCGCGGCGCGTCCGACCAGCCGTCGGCGAACGGCGTCACCCACCCGGCGAGGTCCTCGATGGCGAACGCCAGAGCCGTCAGCGCCGCGACGTACGCCACCAGCACGATCAGGGCGGGGATGAGGCCGAACAGCCACTGCGCGGGATGCCGGGCCGTCCACGCGATGCCGCGCATCAGGTAGCCGGCACCGTTGAACAGGTCCTTGAAGCCCGAGGGCCGGGGGGCGTCCACTTCGTTCACACGGCCCACGCTATCGGGACGGCAGCCCCACGAGGCGGGCCGAACGCTCCCAGACCGCCCGTCCGAGCTCCGGATCCTTCAGCGCCCCGACTCTCGGCAGCAGCCCGGCCCCCGGCGTCGAACTGTAGAAGCCGCCACTGCACGTCTCGTACTGCGGCTCCGTCGCGAGCCGCAACGCCATGCGCGCGCCCTGCGCCGGCGTCCGCAGGACGGGCGTCCGCGCCAGCAGCGCTCCCAGCCGCTCGGTGCCCCACACGTCTCGCGCGAGGCCCGTCGCGACGACGCCGGGGCACATCGCGTTCGCGGTGACCCCGCTGCCCTCCATCCGCCGCGCCAACTCCTGCGTGAACAGGATGTTCAGCAGCTTCGACCGCCCATACACGCGCATCGCCCCCGCCGCCCGATACGAACCCGGCTCCGCCAGCCGTTCCACGTCCAGCCGCCCGGCCTGCCGGTGCGCCTCGGACGCCACGACCACCACCCGCGACGGCGCGCCCTTCTCCAGCGCCCCCAGCAGCAGGTTCGTGAGCAGGAACGGCCCCAGGTGGTTCGTCGCGATCATGCGGTCGTGACCGTCGGCGCTGGTCTTGGCCCGCAGCAACTGCACTCCCGCGTTGTTGACCAGCACGTCCAGCCGGTCGAACCGCTCCAGCAGCGACGCGGCGACCCGGCGCACGTCCAGCTGCACCGACAGGTCGCCGATGAACGTCTCGACCCGCGCCCCCCGCACGCCGCGCGTCAGCTCGTCCACCGTCGCCTTCGCGCGCAGCTCGTTCCGGCACACGATCCCCACGTGGAATCCCCGCCGCACCAGCCCCCGGGCGATCTCCTTCCCGATCCCGGACGTCCCGCCGGTCACGATGGCGATCTGGGTCGGACGCGATCGGCAAGTACTCACTGATCGAGCATCTCACTGCCCGAGCAGAGACCGGACCCGGACCCAGGCCATCAGCAGCAGCCGCTTCCACTCCGGGTACAGCAGCCGGACGAACACCTCTTCCCTGACCTCCCTGACGCCTTGGCGGCGCGGCCCCGCATCCGCCCACCGCCGGACGATGTCCAGCACGACCATCCGGCGTTTCAGATCAGCGACCTGCGGAGCGGACGCCGCCTGTGCCACCTGCTCGGGCGCCTGCGCGATCATCGCGACGATCCGCTTGCGCATCCGAGGGTGCGCCGCTGCCGCGTCCAGCCACAGCCCGAACGCCATCTCGAACTCCGGGTACGCGCCGGGCGACGCCGCCTCCGCGCCCACCGCCACACCCCACGCGGGCGCGCACAGCATCGGGTCGATGGCGTCCTTACCAGTGAGAATGACCGGAATTCCCTCCGCGGTGACCTCACCGGTCAGCATGAGGAAGATGGCTGTTCCCACCGCCGCCGAAGACGGGTTGGGGTGTCCCGCCCACGTCAGCGCCGCCCGCAGGACGTACGGCCGGTACCCGCCGGCGGCCAGCCGCCGCGCCGCGTCCAGCAGCAGCGGATGCATGTGCCCACCGCAGGCCGCGAGCTGCTCCATCACCTCCAGCACGCTCCGCAGCCGCGTCCCGTCCGGGACGGGCTGCATGCGCATCTCCCCCACCTGCTGCCCCGCCTGTTGCCGCACGGGAAGCGGCCGGTCGTGCTCGGCGAGCATGACCCGGAGCGCCACCCGGGCCCGGTGGAACATGTCCCGCTTGGAGGACAGGTGCACGGCGGACCGGCACCAGGTGAGCACGGTCTGGAAGACCTTCCCGGGGTGGAGCTCGGCGAGCGCCCGCACCACCTCGTACACCTCGTCCTGGACCTGCTCGTCCCCGTATGTGCCGAGGTGCTTGAGCCGTGTCAGCGCGATCGAGGTGTGGGTCTCCCCGAGCACCTGGCAGACCCGCACCACCGTCAGCTTCAGCGTCTGCGACGTCCGCCGCTCGGTGGACCACGCGTAGAGCTGCCGCCGGACGCGTCCCCCGACCCGCTGGTGCAGGCACGTCCTGGCGAGCGCGACATAGGAGAGGTCCGCGGAGTGGTGCACCGACGCCCACTCCGCCGCCTTCCGCAGGATCTTCTCCACCGCCTCGTGCTCGGCCGCGAGATCGGCGAACACCGCGACGAGCTTGTGCCGGAGCCCCTGCCTTAACTCCACCACCTCATCGGTGGGAAGCTCCGAGAGCCACGACAGCAGATCCATCCGCGCGAGCGGGTAGTCGTCCCAGACGTGCTGGAGCACCGAGTCCGCGTAGCCCTGCCGCCGGAAGACGATCAGGTCGTCGACCCGGTCGGCGCCGAGCAGCTCGCTCAGCCCGGTGGACGGGCACCACGCGAGCCCCCCGCCCTCCATCTTGATCTTGAGCTGGCGTGACAGGGACATCGCCGCCCCGTACACGCTCGTCTCGTCCGCGGGCGCGATCGTCGCGGCGGCGATCATCAACGTCTGGTTCCGCAGGTCCCCGTTGGCCCCGAACCAGCCGCGCAGATGCTCGTCCCAGCCCCGGTAGGCCAGCTCCACCTCGCGCTCGTCGCCCCCCGCCGCGACGAGGTCGGCGAGGCGGCGCGCGTCGCCGGGCGTCGCGTCCTTCAGCAGCTCCGCCGCCCGCGGCCACTCCGGCCAGCCGCGCCCGACGCCGCGACGGGCGAGCCGCGTCCGGTAGACGGCGTCGGGCGCCGGCGGGTACACCGCCAGAACCGGCAGGAAGTCGGAGAACTCCCGCTGCTCCACCGGCGTCCCCACCACGAGCAGGAACCCGCCCGACGCGTGCACCGCCTCCAGGCAGGACCGCAGCCGCGACGCGTCCTCGTCACCCGCGCGGACGAGGTACCCGCACGGCTTGGCGGCGGCGATCTCCTCCACGTCGTCCTCGTCGGTGGAGAACAGCCGGATCGGCAGCTCCGGGCGCAGCCACCGCAGAGCCGCGACGGCCGTCGTCGTGACCCCCATCCCGGCCACGCCGGCGACCGCGACCGCGTGGTGCCGGTCGAGCGCGCCGACGATCTCCTCATGGTTGAGGGCGGGCACGTAGCCCGCGACCCGGTCGGCGATCTCCCCCTCGGACAGCACCATCGACGGCCGCCCCCGGACGAACTGGAGCTGCGTCTGGATGAGGTCACCCGAGACCGTGTTACCGATCGCGTTCTGCCCGTCCCCGGTGACGGTCACATCGTCGAACTCCGTCATCAGCGCCCCTGGTGGAAGTCGCCGCCGACCGTGTTCCCGATGGCGTTCTGGCCGTCGCCGCTGATGGTGATGCCGCTGATCGACGGCCCGGCCTGCGCGGGCGGCGGGACGGGCGCGCGCCCGGGCTCGGGCTCGGGACTCGCCGGAAGCGGCTCGGTGACCCGCGACGGCTCGGGCACGTACAGGTAGGCGGGCCGCTCGAACTGCTTCACCTTGATCGGCACCTCGCTGAACTGGCTCTCGCGCAGCCCGGTCCTGCCGCCCGCGACATAGACGCTGAACAGCTCCGCCGACAGCAGGAACGCCGCGAACGTGACCTCCGGGTCGCTGCCGGTCAACGCGTCCCGCAGCGGCTGCCCCTCCACGAGCCGGTTGACGTCGACGGTCGCGGTGGAGATGCCCGCCGCGCCCGGTCGCTCGTCGTCCACGAGCCCGACGTGCAGCGCCACCCGCAGCCGCAGCCGCATCCCCCGCGCGCGCAGCTTCGGCGCGGACGCGGCCAGCTCGTCCTGGAGCTTGCGCGGGAACGGCTCGACCAGCCGCGACACCGCCTCATGCGGCAGCACCGCCAGGACACCGTCGCCGGTGCTCTGCACGAACCGGGCGGCCTTCCAGGTGTCACCGAGCCCGCTCTCCTCGAAGGCCACCGCGAGCACGCGCCGGATCTCCAGGTGCAGGCGCGGCAGCTGCACATCGCTGTGCGCGCTGAACTTCTCGGCGTCGACGACGAGCAGGGCGCGAAAGGATTCCATAGGTGCTTCTCTCCAAGGGATCGACAGATCCCACCAACCCTGGAGAAAGCTGGCCGCCTTCTGTGTCTGAAATCAGACAGACCCGTGTCCCGATTCGGCCAGTGCCCGCAGGCCGGGCAGGTCCACGATGACGATCCGGCGCCGCGCGGTCATGACCAGCCCCCGCTCGCGCAGCCGCGCCAGCTCGGCGGCGACCACGCTCCGCGACAGCCCCACGGCCTGCCCGATCTCCGTCTGCCCGAGCCCCACGTCCACCGGGTCACCCGTCGCCGCCACGGCCAGCCGCACCAACGCCCGCGCCACCCTCGGCCCGGCGGGCAGCGCGGCGGTCTCGGCCCGCCACGTCTCCCCTTCGCGGATACGCCGCAGGGCCCGCCGCAGCAGCTCGTCCCGTACCCCGGCCGACTGCGTCAGCAACCGGAACCGCTCAGCGGTCACGACCCGCGCGACGCACGCATCGACGGCCACCACCGTCGCGGACCGGTCGTCCTCACCGAGCACCGCCATCTCGCCGAGCAGCTCACCCGGCCCGCGGACGGCCAGCAGCAGCACCTCGCCCTTCGGCAGCGTGAGCGAGACCTTGACCCGCCCCGACACCAGGAGGAGGACATGGGTCGGCGGATCGCCCTGCCGGAGCACGACCTCCCCGGCCCCGAACCGCCGCTCGCTCCCCGCCGAGACGAGCCGCTCCCACACGCGCCCCGAGACGTCCACACCTCTGTCTCCCACACCAGCCCTCGTTACGCCCCAAGAACCGAAAGAGACATCTGGCGGTTCCTACTGATCCGTTGACGAGGCACTCCCCTTCACAAGCCGCAAAACCTCGGTCATCGCGTCCAGCACGGGCGCGCTCGGCGCCCCGGGGCGGCCGCCGCACCACGAGCTCGATCACAGCGAACTTGGCCGCCGCCCGGACGTCGGGCCTGCCGCAACAGGTGGAGACGCAACTCGTTCTCGTCGACGTCCAGCCCGATGGATGCGAGCACCTGTGCGTCAGAGTCGCTCGAAACGGAAGGGGGCGAGGGTGTCGGTGTGGTCCTCGCCGAGGGCCTCGCCCGCGACCAGGTCGCCGGCGTGCACGCACAGGGTCGCGCCGCTGTGGGAGACGGCGAAGTGGAAGTTGGGGAGTTCGGCCACCCGCCCCAGCACCGGCAGGCCGTCGCCGGGAATGGGCCGCTCGCCCACCCGGACGCTCTCCACCGTCGCGGACCGGATCGCCGGGTAGATCGCGCGACCCGCCTCCATGACCTCCTCGACCGCCGATGGCTCGACGCTGATCTCGCCGTTGGCGGACACCCGCACGGCATCGTCGATCTCGGCCGTGTGCAGCAGCAGCCGTCCGGCACCGTCCGGGCGCAGGTGAACGCGCGGGGCGTGGACGACGCAGGACACCGACACTGCGACGGGCGAGGTGTAGATGAGCACGCCGCGGGTGTTGCGCATCGGCAACTCCAGTCCGGCCAGCTCGGCGATCCGGCCCGCCTGCGGGCCGGCACAGTTCACGACCGCGTCCGCGGGCAGCCGCCGCCCCGAGGCGAGCCGGACGGCGCGCACCTTGCCGGCGGCCACCTCCACGTCGGTGACGGCGACGTTCCGCACCAGCTCGGCCCCGCTGGACACCGCGCTCGCCAGCAGGTGGCCGACCAGGCGAGCCGGCTCGATCCAGCCTTCGCGCGGGAAGAAGGCGATCTCGTCCGGTAGCTGCGCCGGGTCGATGTCCGGTTCGAGGTCGAGCGCCTCCGCGCGGGTGAGCCAGTGCGCCTGGTATCCGTAGTCGAGGACGCCGTCGACCTTTTCACGCAGTTTCGCGCTGCCGGCGTCGTCGTCGGCCCATTCGAGGTTTCCACCCTCGTGGTACCAGTCGGCGCGTGGACGCACGGCCGCCAGCCTCCGGTGGGCCTCCATGCTCGCGACATTGAGGTCGTGGTAGGCCCGCGGCTTCTTCCCGCAGGAATTGGTCCAGGAGAATGTCGCACCGGAGGTGCCGCTCGCGGGCGCACCGGCGTCCACGACCACCACGCGGGCGCCTCGCCGCGCCAAGGAGTCGCTCACCGCCGCGCCGTAGACCCCGGCCCCCACGACCACAACGGTTTCGACCCTGTTTTCAAGCATGCCGATCACCCCGTCCCCGGACCGGCCACCCGTGGCACGAGTGGACCGTTTCCAAACCATCGTGTGGTGACGGGCACGTGTTGCAAGATGCAGGGGGTCGTGCCCGAATCCGGTCACACGTCTCTGGTCGACCAGGCCCGTCGGCTGACCGAGAAGGCCACCGATGGCGCCGGGGCGTTCAGCTGATGTCGCTCGGGGCCGGGCCGTCCGGGGGTGCGGGGTCGTTCTTTGCAGAGCCCCGGAGCCGGGATTTGACGGCCTCGGCGGTTTGCGGGTCCAGTGGAGGACCTGCTTCGCCTTGCTCGGCTGAGGGGGGTCGGCGTTGCCGTTCCAAGGCGCTCACCAGCAGTGCTTCTGTGACGACGGTCTTGCGACGGGCGGCGCCGATGGCAGCGGTTATGACGGACAACTTGATGTCGCGGCCACTGACGCCATCGATGCTCGCCAAACGGTCGATGGAGAGTTCCGGGTCGACGGGCAGGCCCGGGACCAGATGGGCTTCCCAGATCCTGCGACGGGTCGGAAGGTCGGGGAGCGTGAACTCGATATTGAGCAGACGGGACTCCATCGCCGTGTCGTAGCTGTGCGGAAGGTTGCTCGCGAAGATCGCCAGACCGTCGAAGGCGTCCAGCGCCATGAGCAGTTCGGTGCGCATGGAGTTGATGGCGCTTTCGGCGGCCTGCTCGGGCTGGGCGAACCGGCGGGACAGCAGGGACTCCGCCTCGTCGATGAAGACGATGGCGTCCTGCTCCTTCGCCGAGTCGAAGAGCGCGACGATGTTCTTGGGGCCGTCGCCGTGGTACTTGCTTTCCAGCTCCGAGAGCCGGCTGAGCAGGATCTTCTTTCCGAGGCGGCTCGCCGCGGCGTGCGCCGCCATCGTCTTGCCGGTACCGGGCGGGCCGCGGAAGTTCACCGCGACCGAGGGGTGCGGCTCGATCGCGCGGAGCCCCCAGGTGTCGAACACCAGCGGGGCGACCTCGACGAAGGCGATGCAGTCGAGCAGCCGTTCCTCGATTTCCCTGGTGAGCAGCAGCTTGTCGAAGGTGTGGAGCGGGTCCGTCGCGATGAAGCGGGGGCCCTGCCGCGCCGAGACCGCGTCCGGGCCGGGCGGCCGCACCTCACCGTAACTGGCCACAAGCTGAAATGAGCCTGGCCGTTGCCTTTGCGTGAAGGCCCCGATGAGGCTGTGCATGCGCGTTCTCAGGAGGTCCACTTCTTCCTTGGGGACACCTGGAATCACGCCTTCGAGACTCAGTCTCTTCGTGTCGTTCCTGGAACTGAACAATGATCATTCCCCTGTTATCATCGAAGGCGTTGTTCAGGGAATGGTCCGGGCTTTCGGCAGGGCACGAGACCGTCACTGGTAGATGACGAGCCCTTGTCCTTCCTCATGGTGCTGGACGATCGTCCTATCGGGCTTCCTGTTACTGGCCATGGCCCGAGCGTCGACGATCTCGTCGGCCTCTGGGTCGTAGAACCCCTGCACGATGCGGGTCTTCTCGGGCCGCTGGTCAAAGATGCCGCTCACCTCGACGTACTGCCGGTTGGCGATGCGCTCGGCGAGGGTGAACGCGATGACCTCGGAACTCTCCGCCTTGATGCGCCCCCGAGCACGGAACCACTGGGTGATCCTCTCGGCGGTGATCGCAAGGACGACCACCCCGAGTCCCCCGAAGAAGGCGATCGCCGCGGCGATCGTGAAGGGATCCATCGTCACACGTACCTTTCCGCGGTGCGAAATGCTCTTCTCGACGCGTCAGCGGCGTCTGCGGAACCACCCGGCGATCTGCTTGTCGTCGATCTCGTCATCGCGGCGTTTCGCCCACTGGACGAGCAGCCACAACACCAGGCAGGCGAACGTCAGGCCGACAAGGGTGCCGAGCAGAATCTTTATGGCCAGCAGCATGGCGTCCCTGTGCCTATCTGAAGATGACCAGATCCGAGTTTGTGAACTTGCCGGCCAGTTCGTCGTCGAGCGACCGGGCCACGATGGCCTTTCCGTGCGGACGGCCGTCCCCCTGCACGACGATCTGGTCCTTCCGGTCCAGGAACACCTGGAAGATCAGGTGCCCGCCCGGGTGCGGTCGGCGCAAAAGGGCCCCCGCGGTGATGCTGGGGTCGCCCGGGTGATCCCGGGAGAAGGAGCGCACGGCATCGGCGAAGGTGAAGAGCGATATCTCGATGGGCTTGCCCGCCTTGCTCACTTTGGGAAAGATGCGATCAAGCTCTTCGGCAATCGTGACCAGCGCCCCCGGTATGGCACTGATCACATCGCTTCCGAGAACGCCCTCGGGGCCCGCCTCGGCCCGGCTCTCATCTCCGGAATCGCCCCGCCCGGTACGTCTGATCATTTTACCTCCCCACAGCAAATGATCCGCTGAAGGCAAAGTAGCCCACTTTTACGACCACTCACCTCCCGGCACCCCGATTGACCAATGACCGAATGCGGCCTAGATCAGAAATTTGCCCCATTCACCAAGTTTCGGTCATCCCCTAATCTGGGAAAGTGCCCGCTACACTCAGACACGTGCGCGGACGCTGCGGTCGGCTCTGGCCGCCGTTGGCAGGCGAGCCACCAGGGCGGATTAACGAGCGAGCGGCGTGCGTTGCGGCTACACGGACCAAACCCCGACGAAAGAGGACCCATGCTGTTCGGTGACGAGCATGTGCGCCGCTACGAGGAGACCAACGGTGAGGTCGGACACGACTGGGAGAAGGGTGCGCCCATCCTCATCCTGACCACCAAGGGCCGCAAGACCGGCGAGGACCGCAAGTTCGCGTTGATCTACCAGGAGCACGAGGGCAACTACGTCATCGTGGCGTCCAAGGGGGGTGCTCCCGTTCACCCGGGCTGGTACCTGAACCTGCAGGCCGACCCCGAGGTGCGGGTCCAGGTGAAGGCCGACAAGTTCACCGCGCGGGCGCGCACCGCCGACGGCGCCGAGCGAGCCGAGTTGTGGACGAAGATGGCCGCCGTGTGGCCGGACTACGACGAGTACCAGAAGAAGACCGACCGCGAGATCCCGGTAGTCGTGCTGGAACGGGTCTGACGCACCGGACGGGTGATCGCGGATAATGGCCGCGATCACCCCGATCGTCCCTGCACGCCCTGGTCCATGCCCCCGCGTGATGGCGCCCTGCGCCTGGCCGGAGTGCGGCCGCTGGTGTTGGAGCGGCATCCGAGGCTCCGACAGCCCCCGAAGACCAACGGTCTCGGCGGCCAGATCCTGCAACTCCTGCGCTACCGCGGCCTGCTGGACCGGTTCGAGGCGGCCAGCACCGGACCCAGCCACCCCGCTCCCCGCTACCCGTTCGGCAGTGTGCATCCGGACTTCTCCCACCATCCACCGGTGGCGGTACCGCTCGGCCTGCCGAGCCTCGCCGACCGCCCGGACCTGCGGGCGATCGCCCGGGACTGGCGGCGCCGCGTCGACATCCACACGGCCAAGGCCGATCACCGGCCGGCCGACGCCCTACTGATCCGCCCGGACGCCCACATCGCCTGGGCCGCCACCATCGGCGAACCCGCCGAAACCGCCGCTCCCGCACTGCGCGAAGCGCGTTCTCACTGGTTCGGTCCTGCGGACGGCAGTGCGCGTCCCCGGCCGAACTCTTGATCAGCCGGCCGGACACCACCGCGCCGCACCGTCGGGTCCGCGGGGCGAACGTCCGAGCCCTGCGCGAAGGTCAGCGCTGGAAACGCCAGCGGGTCGCGCCGTAGGGCTCTGCCGTGGCGACTCCCACGGCGGTCTCGAAGGTGAAACGGTAGAGGTACCAGGGCGGCGCGCCCGCGCTCGGCGCGCTGTAGGGAGCGGTGAACGCGTCGCCCTCGACCTCGGCGGGCCAGCCGCTCTCGCGGTAGCTGCTCGCGACCCTCTCCAGCGTCGCGGCGTCGGTGACCCTGGCCACCCTGCCTTCGAGGACCAGGTCGAGCCCCTCCAGCCGCACGGAGATCGTGCAGGACGGGTCGGCCGCCAGGTTGCGCGACTTGCGGGTGCCCGGCCCGCTGGTGAAATAGAGATCGTCATCGACCCACAGGGGACCGATCCCCGCGGAGTGCGGGCGGCCGTCCGGCCTGACCGTCGCGAGGAACGTCGGCGTGCTCATCTTGGGCAGGTCGGCCTCCAGCCGCTCGCGGGCCCTGCTCCAGGGCAGCGGCTCGTCGCCATAGCGGTTGAGGTTGATGGTCTGGACGGGCTCATGGCCGGTCATCGCGGCACCTCCGGTCACATCGTGGTGGAACCTATGACCTTCGCACGGACGGGAACTCATCGGCACGGACCGCGACACGATGACGACGCTGCGATGACGACGCCGCGCAGCGACGACGCCGCGCAGCGACGATGGTGCGCAGCGGCGGTCGGCCGACACGGCTACGGCCGGCACCGGCGGGCGTTCGGTCAGGCGCGGAAGGCGTCGGCGTGCTCCACCGCCCACTGGGCGAACGTCCGCGCCGGGCGTCCGGTGATCTCCTGGACGGTCGGGACGACCGTGTACCCCACCTCGGGCGTGTTGCCGAGCGCCTCGACCAGAAACCCGATGACCGGCTCGGGCGTCCCCTCACTCCGCCACTTCTCCTTGGCCTGCTCCACCGTGAGCTCGACGAATCCGATCTCCCGGCCGACCGCCTCGCTGAGGGCCGCGACCTTCTGCGGGATCGTGACGGCCTCCGGCCCGGTGAGCACACAGGTCCGCCCGCCATGACCGCCGTCGACCAGGATCGTCGCCGCGGTCGCGGCGATGTCGGCCTCGTGGATCATCGCGCTCAGCCGGTACGCGAACGGCTCCCGGATCACGCCTTCGGCGCGCACCGGCCCAGCCCACCACTTGAGCGTGTTGGACATGAACTCGACCGGGTTGAGGAAGGTCCATTCCAGGTCACTGGCGACGATGGCCTGCTCAAGGGGGCCGTCATCACGTCCGCCGAGGACGGTCACGCGCCGTACGCCGCTCCGGACGGCCAGATCCACGATCTCCTGCCCGTTCTCCAGTGCGGAGTAGTCGTCGCCACCGAAGTTGATGAGGTGGGCGGCGGTGACGCCCTCGAAGACCCGCGCCAAGGTCCCGGTGATCGCAAGGTCGCCCGCGACGACCTCGACCTCGGCGGGAAGGTCGGCCGCCGCCGGGTTGCGCGTGAGCGCCCGTACCTTCTGCCCGTTCGCGACCAGCTGGTCGACCAGGTGGCGGCCGACGGTTCCGGTGGCTCCGGTGACCAAGATCGTCATTGGTGCTCCTCGCGTGCATCAGAACGGAATGTTCGGTTCCACTGTATCAGAACGGAACACTTCATTCCACAAATGAAGGGAGGGCTGCGGAGCGGCTGGTCAGAGCGGGACGTCAGAGCGGGACGTCAGAGCGGGTCGTCCAGCTCCGCCACGGCGGCGGAACGGAACGTGTTCATGAAGTCGGCCACCCGGTCGGTGGCCTCCATGCGCCAGAAGCGGCCGAGCTGGCCCTTGGCGTCCTCGTAGCCGAGTTCGTAGAGGCTCTCCACCCGCTTGGGGGAAAGATCGATCATTCCGGTGAGCGGGCCGGCGGGGCCGTGCGGCGAGATGGAGCGGCTCGGCATCACCTCGATGATCTGAAGCTCGGGGAACCGGGCGGGCTCGAAGAGCGGACGCGCATTCAGGTGCGCCACGACCACGGTCGGGCAGTCGGTGACCGCCAGCAACGCGCCGACCGGGATGTTGTCGCCGATTCCGCCGTCCCGATACGTCCGGCCTTCCACTCTTCTCGGTGGCAGGAGGATGGGCAGCCCGGCACTGGCGAGAATGGTGTTGTGGATCTGATCCGTGCGCAGGTGGTTGACCCGGCGCCATTCCGAGGACTCGCGAAGCAGCTTGCCCCGGACCACGTCCAGCAGCCAGCCGAAGCGCAGCGGATTCCCGCGTATCGGGCCGCTCTTGTCCCGGGCTCGCGACATCGCGAAGCTGAAGGGCAGCGGCGCCAGGGTCAGGCTGTTCGGATCGACGGACGGAAAGATCGACACCCACATCGGAATGCCCGCCCGCAGCGCGTGCTCGTCCACGTGCTTGGCCACGAGATCGTCCAGGAAGCCCGGACTGAGCATCGGGCCCCGCAGGCGCGGCAACAGATTGAGCCATTGGTGCAGGGCGGGTTCATCGAACACATCGCCCGGACCCGGCAGATCCGCGGCCTGCCGGACGATCTCGGGTTCGGCGGAGAACCGTGCGGGCCCGGTCTTCTCGGCGACCTCCCGCCAGACGCGCATGAGACGGTCGGCTCCCTCGCTGAGGGACGGCGCCGCCGCCAGGACGGCGCCGTTGAGGGCACCGATGCTGGCCCCGGAGATGGCGGTGACCGGAGTGCCGACCTCCGCGAGGAAACGCACCACTCCGGCCTGGTAGGCGCCCTTGGCGCCGCCTCCGGCCAGTACCAGCGCGACCGGCTCGTCACGGGGGTCGCGGCGGCCCGCGGCGTGAAAGACCGCCACCGGGTCCTGAAGCCCGAGGGGTTCCCCGTTGGGCAACGGGGCGCCTTGGCCGTAGAGCGGTTCCCTTGCACGCCGGCCGGCGCGGTCACCTATCTGCCTCGCCCGGCGGGCCAGTTCGGCGGCGTCATCGCTCACCGCGGCGTCTCCAGAAAGGCGTCGCGTTGCAGATCCTGGCGGGCGACGAGCTGGGCGTTGGCTTGCTCGTCCACCAATCGCTGGACAAGGCCGGTGACAGAGATGGTGCCGGGCATCCAGACCAACTCCCGGGCACAGGAGAACGCCTCCACACCCGGTTTCGGATTGCCTGCGCTCCCATCCCGGCTGGACAGGTCCAATGCCATGGACAATGCAGTTGACAGTGGGCCCTGTTCGGTGGCGAGTTCCGGGATCAACCCGACGCCGAGGATCTCGGCGACCATCAGCGCCTGATCGGCGTTCACCTCCCCCACCAGTTCGTCAAGGACCGCCGGAACCGGTCGCTGCCCGCTCCACCGGCCCTTCGAACGCGGATCGGAAAGGACCGCCCGGACCAGTTTTGGACGGAACTTCGCCCAGCTCTCCCGCGGCTGCGAGGCGCTCGCGGCACGGAGTTCGAAATGACCGCACGCACCCGTCCACACCTCCTGGGACAGGAGGACTACCTGACAGATCCAGGGAAGTTCCGCATAGGTCTTGCCATCCAGCCAGAGCCCGACCGAGTGCCCGAAGAAATCCTCGCTGCTCTGCCACAGCTCGCCCAGCGAGATCCGCTTCTCATGGTCGTCGATCCTTCTCGCATGATCGGCGAGGATCTTGGCGTGCTCGGCAAGCTCGGCCGAATGGATGTCCAGCAGCCGCTGGTGGGCGTCCAGCCGCGACCGGCAGACGTCGACGAGTTCGGCGAGCGAGGCGACGACATCGGACAACTCGGTGATGTCGGCGGCGTTCGAAGCGGCCATCCTCTCGGCGTGCCTCGACACGTAGGCCAGCCGGCGGACGTGCCCGGCGACCCGGGCCATGTCGGCGTCCAGCACGATCCCGCGCAGCCTCATCTCCTCAAGCCGCTCCACCAACGCGCGCTGGTGACCGACCATCTCCCGGTCGACCTGGAGCTGCGCCCGCCGGTCACGGCCGGTGATCCGGCCGACCAGCCGGCCGAAGAAGGACTGCCCGGCACGGTGCTCCACGCGGCGCCCGGTCAACTCCACCGACTGCGCCAACTCCTTGGTGGCCCGCCCGTAGGCGACCGGCACGCTGGCGACCAGAGATTTGATCCGCGACAACAGGCCCATCACGACAACTCGGTGAAGACGATGGGGTTGCCGAACAGCTGACCGCGCACCAGATAGGCGGGGACCACCACGAAGACCACCGGCCGGTCGAGGGACGAGGGATGCCACAACTCGACGGTGTCCTCGGTGACCGGGTGGGGCACCGAGAAGTCGAACTCCACCGGATGCCCGGACCCGGCGATGTTGGCGCGCAGCGCGGTGGTGGCCTTCAGAATCTGCGTGACCTTGGTGTAGTGGACCTTCTCCTTGTCCCGGTCGCCCAGCCGGAAGGACTTGGACTTGACCTCAAGCAGCGCGCGGAACTCCGCCTCGTTCACCTTGGGCTCACGGAAACAGGCCGAGACCAGCGAGGCGACGAGCCGTGCCTGGTGATACGGGAGTTGCCGGTCCTTGAGATCGAGCCCGGACAGTTCGGTGTAACTGTGCGCCAGGTTCCGGAACGAGTTCTCGCACAGGTGCCGCATCTGGCGGACGTAGTCCTCGTGGCGATGGGAGTCCTCGTCGGTCAGATCGGGCGCCTGGTGGACGAGTTCCGAGCGCAGGGCGCCGAGATCACGGTCCAGCCCCGTCTGGGTCGACTGGAGGCTCGCGAGCTGCCTTTCGAGCCCTTCTGCGTACCTTCTCAACTCACCTAGTTCCGCCTCCTGACGGTCGGTCTTGTCGGTGAGGTCCTTCAGTTGCTGCGTCTGGAGACGGAACGCGCTGAAAAGATCCTCCAGGCCGTCCTCCAACCCCTTCTTGGAGTTGAACAGCAGGTTGCTGACCGCGCTCAAGATACCCACTTCTTGGTCCATTCAGAGCCTCAGCGAAGGTAGTCGACGTCGAAGGTGGTTTCCTGTATTTCACCGGTACGCGGATTCTCGGCACGTGCCTGGGTCTGGTTGCCGCCGAACGACAGGTAGATGCGAACCGGCCGTTCCTTGGGATCCTTGCCTTTGGATTCGGCGAGATCGACGGTCACCTCGCCGAGCTTCTTGCAGGACTCCTCGGTCGCGTACTCCGGCTCATCCTCAAGGGAGGAGAAGAGCTTGATCGCAAGTTTGTCCTGGTCCTTGCTGATCGGGAAGTACGTGCGCGCCCGCTCCTCGTTCACCTCGACGCTCTCATCCGCCTTGACCAGCCGGTCGAACCGGATATCGCACTTGAGACCGTCATCGCCGGTCACCTGCGAGCTGATGGGGTCGACTCCGTGCCGAAAGTCCTTGCACACCGCAAGGCCGATCGTGTACCGAGAGCGCCGGGCGCGAATGGCGTCGGGGTCATAGCAGAAGTGAACCGCGCCGAAGAGCACGGCTGCGGCCGGGTCTTCGGCCACCAGAACCTCAGCCTTGTCGCGGAACCGTTCGTGAATGCACGCCTGGAGGTATTCGGACCGGCCGAAGCCGCCCACTATCACCAGCTTCTCCCGCTGGTTCGAGTAGCCGTCGTTGCGGCACATGACCGCCAGTTGCTCTTCGATCGTCTTCAGAATCGGCTCGATCGCCGAGTCGAAGATGGCCTGGGCATCGCCCTCCCGCACCACCAGGCCGCACTCGGCGCCGTACTCGCCGGTGAGCTGTCGGCGTTTGGTCTCGTCGAGCAGCCCCCACAGATGGTGGCCCATGCGCAGCCGGATCGGGTCGATGATGCGCGGCCTCCCGTCGATCTGGTCGACGATCAGGTTGACCTTCTCGCGCTCCCACCTCTCCTCCAGGTCATCGAGATCATGCCGGCACTGCTGCTTCGCCCGGCTCATGACGTCCGCCCCCAGGACCCGGGTCAGATAGTCGTCCATGAAGGCCACGTTCACGTACTCGGAACCGAACTTCCCGCCGTCGGGACGGCCGATCTCGTACAGGCGCGGCTTACCGTCCGGGGACACCTTCAGCCGAAAGGCGGTGATGTCGATGGTGCCGCCCCCGCAGTCGACGACCATGAAACGGTCACCGGGATTCGACAGGTCGAGATGCTCGCGGGCGTCGTCCGTACCGAGTACCCGCGCATGCCGAATCCAGCAGTAGACGGCGGCCGCCTCGGGCTCGCGGGTGATCAGAAGGCTGTTCTCGTCCTTGGGAAAGCCCGCCTCCTCCGCCGCGTTGCGCATCAGCGCGCGATCGTTCTCGTCCCAGATCGCCGGCACCGTCAGACACCAGCGGATGTGCTCCTCCCGATAGCCGCGCTTGGTGATGTCGGCCACCGCCTCCAAACGCACCTCACGCAGATAGGCGGAGATCAATTTCTGGACGTCCCGGGTATTGCGCAGGTAGACTTTCCCCTCGCCACGGGGCACGTCACCGTTGTACACCTCGGGCTTCAGCGCCATTTTGAACGCGTAGGCGTAGCCGTGCCGGTCGGCCTCGGCCGTCCCCTTCATCTGCCGCCATTTGCGCCAGGCGTGGAATCCGCGTGCCACCACCTCTTTGCCGTCGGCACCCAGCAGCAGTGCGGTGAGGTTCTTCGCGGTCGCCTCGGGGCTGCCACGGTGGTTGCTCTTGTAATTGATCTTCCTGTGGTCGGGTGAGTCGTTGATGGCGTCGATGGTGGCCCAGCCCCATCCCGTCCCATGCGTCCCGAAGTCCACAGCCGCTGCAACCTGATGTTTAGCCGTCATCCCCGTCCTCTGGCCATGCCTCCAGGCAGATTTCCCCTTGGCCAGGGTGGACCATCCCGCCGCCGGAAGCATGTCGTTGGCCACAAAAAGACAAGCGGCACCATCGGCGGCGTGTGCGGCGACCATCGATCTGATGGCGACAATAGACTTGAATGCTTTTGAGTACCTTCTCACCCCTGCTACGAATTGATCTCCCGACCGTCAAGATCAGCCACCGAGTCGACACTCTCCGAACCTCACAGAGGCGCGGCGAGGAGCGTTCGACGCTCACTATGTCTGTCAGGCGGTGGGGGTGAGCGTGGACGGCCTCAGGCCCCACCGCGGCGTCCAGCAAGCAGATGGAGAGCCCACCCGCCCTGCCATCTCTGTCGTCGGCTCGCGAAGCCCACAGCGGGCGCCCGGGCGCCCTTGGCAACGGACGAGCCGCTTCTACCGCATCCTGACTCATCGCCGCTGGCAGACGCTCCGCCATTCTGACGGAGCCCTATCCATGGCATCCGTGATCTGGGCGAATAACCCCGTGATCTCTGACAGCCGCGGGCTACCTGCATGACTCACATATTTTCTTGCCTATTTCGATAGAGTCTGATAGCCCTGCGCGAGGTCGCCGGACGGCGACCTTAGCTCTCACCTGGATGGCCGGGTTCCGTACCACATGGATGATCACATCATTGGCATGCCGCCACTCAGAGATTCCGTGTAGTCTGGGCAATCGAGCGTCACGAGCAGCCAGGGCAACCGCGCGAGACGGGACGGAGGCCACCGAGGGTGGTGCGGCACAGGTCAATACAACGTGCTGTTGCTCTTTGCGTCATCCTCATGTGCGCTTACCTACAGCTGGCATCCAGCACCTGTCTGCATTCCGTGAACCCCAGCCAATCCGCGGTATCGACCCCGGCACTGCTGGAGGATCCACGGAAGGTCGATGCGGCCACCTCCGACGACGGCTGCGAGAAAGAGCACTCCAGACGGAAGGCGCCCGAACATCTCACCATCCGGCTGACCAGCAGGGCCGTGGGCCCGCAACTGGTCAGGACGCCCGACGCTCTCTCATCCTCCGCTGTACGACGCGCCGCCGGGGCGAGTGCGATTCCTCGCCACGGTGCCCGGTTCATGCACGCGATCAGCGGCCAAGCCGCGCGGGACGTCCTGGTGTTCTTGCAGGTCTTCCGCTGCTGAAGCCGGCCATCCGACGTCCGATCTTCTTTTCGGCGTGCACCGTGTTCTGAGATAGCGCATCAGCGTTCTTGAGTGTTCAACACACGTGTAAGACAAATTCGTCGATACGCCTATGACGCGCCTCGACCACCGTGCACCCTGAATTGTCATAGCCAATTCCGTCCATGCTCCCGCCGCTTGTTTGGCGGTTCTTCGAGGTGTGTGTTTCGCATGCGTACTTTTATTGACCACGCGCGTTCGTTCCGCGAGGACGTCACCCGGCGCGGTGAGGATTTCCGCAGACTCGCCGCAGGTCAGTCGCCCCTGGCCTTGTTCATCAGTTGTTCCGACTCCCGGGTGATCCCGTCGCTGTTCACCGGGGCACGGCCGGGTGAGCTGTTCGAGCTGCGCACCGCCGGGAACATCGTGCCCCCGTACCGGCTGGACCGTCCTGCCGGTGAGGTGGCGACCATCGAGTTCGCCGTCGAGATCCTCGGCGTCGCCGACATCGTCGTCTGCGGTCACTCCCACTGCGGCGCCGTCGGGGCCCTGCTCGGCGGCGCCGATCTGGGCACCGCACCGGCGGTCCGCGAATGGCTGGCCGAGGTCGCCGGCGGACCGGCGAAGAACCACCCGTTCGCCCGTGCGCAAGACGGCGCGACCGCTGAAGCCCCGGGCGGTGATCTCGCGGCGGCGGTACAGAGCCACGTGCTGGCCCAGATGGACCGGCTGCGCCGCTACCCCAGTCTGCGACGGCGCGTCGCGGACGGCCGGGTCACCTTGCACGCCTGGTACTACGAGGTCCACACCGGATCAGTTCTCGTGCACCAGCCGGACACCGACGCCTTTCTTCCCCTGTAGCGAGGAGCTGATGTTCTCCACATCCTTGAGGTCCCCCCAGGTCCTGCGGGGCGAGATCTCCGCGTCCCTGGTCGTCTTCCTAGTCGCGCTGCCGCTGTGCGTGGGAGTGGCGGTCGCCTCCGGCGTCCCCGCCGGGCTCGGCCTGATCACCGGCATCGTCGGCGGACTCCTCGTCGGGCTGCTGCCCGGCAGCAGCCTGCAGGTCAGCGGCCCGGCCGCCGGCTTGACCGTGCTGGTCTACGAAGCCGTCCAAGAGTTCGGCCTCAGCGTCCTCGGTGCGATCGTCATGGCAGCGGGCCTGCTCCAGGTGATGCTCGGCCTGCTACGGATGGGACGCTGGTTCCGGGCCATCTCGGTGGCGGTGGTCGAGGGCATGCTCGCCGGCATCGGCCTCACGATCATCGCCGGGCAGCTGTACGCCATGGCCGGCGCGACCGCGCCCGGGTCGGGTATAGCCAAGCTCGCCGGCGTCCCGGAACTGCTCCTGGACAGCGCCGGATCGTCCACCGCGCTATCGGCGCTCGGCGTCGGCATCACGACGATCGGAGTACTGCTCGGCTGGCCGTACGTACCCGAACGGCTCCGCAAGGTCCCGGCGCCCCTCGTGGCCGTCGCGGTGGCGACGGGTGCGTCGCTGCTGCTGGACGCGCCGGTGGCCCGGCTCCAGGTGCAGGGCCTGCTCGGCTCGATCCAGCCGCCGCAGAGCGAGGATCTGGCCCGGCTCGCCGAGGTCGGCGTGGTGGGCACGGTGGTGGCGTTCACGCTCATCTCGTCCGCCGAAAGCCTGTTCAGCGCCGCCGCGGTGGATCGAATGCACGACGGTCCGCGCACCGACTACGACCGGGAGCTCATGGCCCAAGGGTTCGGCAACACCGTGTGCGGCGTGCTCGGCGCGCTGCCGATGACCGCGGTGATCGTGCGCAGTGCCGCCAACGTCCAGGCGGGTGCGCGGACCAAGGCGTCCCGGGTGCTGCACGGCTTCTGGCTGCTGCTCTTCGCCGCGCTGTTCCCGGCCGTGCTGGAGGTGATCCCGCTCGCCGCCCTCGCGGGGGTGCTCGTGTTCGCCGGCTGGAAGCTCGTCCCCTTCGCGCAACTGCGCGCACTGTGGCGGGAGCACCGGGGCGAGGCGGTCATCCTGGCCGTCACCGCCGTGGCGGTGGTGGCGCTCAACCTGTTCGAGGGAGTACTGCTCGGTCTCCTGCTGGCCGTGGTCAAATCGGCCTGGGACACCTCGCACCTCCACATCGACGTCCAGGGGGTGGACGACCCCGACGGCGTTCCCCAACTCCCGATCCGCGTCACGCTCACGGGCAACGCCACCTTCCTGCGCCTGCCGCAGATCATCGACACGCTGGAGGGGCTGCCCCGCCACCGGCCGCTTGAGTTGAATCTCGTCGGCCTACGGCACCTGGACCACGCCTGCCGCACGGCACTGACCAACTGGGTCGACCGTCACAATCAGGCCATTCCCGAACTCGTCCCGGTAGCGACGGCCAAGTCCTGAGCTCGCACACACCGAGGCGGCGGACACCCGGCAACGCGTCCGCCGCCTCGGCGAACCACACCGACCGATCAGGTGACATCGGCAGGCGCGCCGATCGGAGGGACGGTTCCGGGGTGACGTGAGGTTTCGTGGGCCGCGCGGACGTGAACCGTGCGGCCCTTGGCGATTGCGTTCAGGGACTCGTCGGAGTGAGGAGAACTCCGAAGTTCGTCCCCCCGAACCCGCGCCTGGCGACGCCGACGATGGCGCCGTTGTTGTTGATTCCGGTGGCGGTGACGATGTGGTAGCCGGAGTTCGGCGGGATCAGGGTGTCCAGGTCGGTCGCCACTCCGTTCTGGTAGACGAACCCGCCGTTCCTGTCCGAACCGACGATCACTCCCTTGTCGTTGAGCGCATTGGCGGACGCGGCGGCCAGGCCGGTGCCCGACACGTTGAGGTCGGTCACGGTTCCGTTGGCGAAGACGACGGCATGGGAGATGCCGCTCTCCTTGCCCGGGGTGTTGGTGGACACGCCGACGGCCACGCCGGCGGAGTTGACCGCCTTGGCCTCGGCGAAAGTGCCGCCGGGCAGCGTACCCAGATTCTTGATCTGGCCGTTGCACCATTCCACCGCGGGGAAGGTGTCGGTCAGAGTGGCCCCTCCCACGACCAGCCCATCGTTGTTGACCGCGTTCGCCCGGGCGTGTTGCCCGCCGGGCAGGTTGGGCAACCTGGTGATCGTGGTGCCCTTCACCGTCCAGGCGCTTGTCCGGTTGTTCGCGTCCAGCGTCTTGCCGGAGATCTGACCGTTGTTGCTGATCCCGGTGACTTCCACGTCGGCGAAAGGCAGATCGCCGTCCACTCCGACGTCCACACCGGTGGCCCCAGGGCTCGGCCAGGTGACCGGACGGTGGCGGTGAGTGAGCGGATCGGCGAAGAACACCTCCCCGCCCACCACACCGGACCGGTTGATCGCATGCGGCGTGGTGTACTGCCGGGTGTTGCCCGGGTCGCCCGGCGTGGACAGGAACGTGAGCGTGCTGGTCCCCGCCTTGATGACGAAGCCTTCCCCGTTCTGCGCCCCGGCCTGCTGGCCGACACCGATGATGTCCCCGCTGTCGTTGATCCCCAGGTACCGCTGGGCCGCGGCCGGGCCGATGGTCAGCGTGTAGTGCGGCGGAGCCGCGGCCGCGTGCGCCACACCGGTGTGCGCCACGCCGGACACGCCGCCGCCGACGATCGACACCGCCGCGCCCACGATGGCCGCCGACTTGCCGACGACCCGGAACCGAGACCCGAACATGCTCTCCGACAAGGAACGCTCCTTCATACTCGGCCGGCTCGTCGGCCGGTGCCGCTGAGGAGAGGCGACGTCGTCCACCCCGCAACAGGAGGTATGCGCGGGGGTTACACCGAACCTGGGGAGCCGGGACGGAGATACGCATCCGCTCTGCCAGCCGACGTCGTTCATGCCGATGAGGATCGGTACCACGCCGGGGACGCGCGTCGAGCACGTCCGCCTGCCATCGGGCTTCGAGGTCCATCACCTTGTTGGTCACGATCCCGGAGCTCAGCCAGGTCACGGCTCGGTCCCATCGCCGGGGTGACGGGATTTTCACGTCCATGGCGCCGCCGTGATGCCGCCAAGTGGTCTTCCACATGGCCAAGGTCTGCGTGATCAGTACCTATCGAACGGGTCATGTGATGCGGCGAGGTCCAGAAGGCGATTGACGCGCTTCACCGGGGGTTCCTAGCGTCATCGGGCGATGGTCGACGCCAGAAGGGAACCGGTTGTGATCAGCTCCTTCGTCCGCCTGCCGGGCGCACCGCCGCCGGCCCGTCGCGGCACGATCGTCCGCGCCGCCGGCGTTCTGGCCGCGGCCGCCGTCCTCGTCCACGGCCCCGCGACGGGCGCGGCGGCGAGCCCCCGCCCCGCCACGGCGAGCACGATGGGCTTCATCGGCTGTTCGATGGCGGAGAACGTGGCGCAGGGATACGTCGCGGCCGGGGGCACGCGCATGTGGGGCCCCTACGGGACGGGCGGCCTGGTCGTGCAGGCGTGGACGGACCCCAACTCCCCCGCCTGGAAGAAGTTCGACCAGCAGGCGGGCAAGTTCGGCAAGCCGGACGCCGTCTGGGTGCAGATCTGCGTCTTCGCTCGGGACGGAGCCACATACGACGAGGTGAAGCGGCTCATCGCCAACGCGCGAACGCACGCCGCAACCGACGCGACGATCTACGTCACGGGCCAGCCGTTCTACGAGACCGGCCACACATGCTCCCTGGCAGGGGCCAACGGCCCCAAACTGACCGACGACCTCGCCCGGCAGGCGGCCGCGGACGCGACGCAGAAGGCGACCTACTCCGGGTCGTTCCTTCTCAAGAACAACGAGGTCGCCTCCGATGGCTGCCACGCCAACACGGCCGGCCAACAGTCACTCGGGAAGAAGGCCCTGGAGCTCTGGAAGTAGGCCGTCACCCCTTGGGCTTGCGCCCCTTCCAGACGATGATGTCGAGTTTGACAAAGGTATTCGTTCCCTGCTTGCGCACACCCCTGACCGCGACTCCGGCGACGACACCGGTATCGGTGGTCACACAAAAACGCAGGGTTTTCGTCACCCGAGTACTCGCGGTGTAGCGAGTGGTGTCCCGGCACGTGGCATAGCTGATCTTCTCGCCACGTGTGATGACGACGATCCGGCCATCGGTGGCGGTGAGCTGTCCGGCACTGAAGCCGAGGTCCCCTCCGAAAGCGCCCTGGAGTGGGGCGATCGGCTCGTCCAAGAATCGCAGATGATAATCCCTGGGGATCTCGCTCCGTCCCGTGTTGAGCCGCGCGCCAAGCGGTTTGTCCTTGTACTTGCCCTCATAGGGGTCGGCGTCCCGATGGCTGAAGAACATCCACCCCACCACCCAGGCGATGACGACAAGCGCTGCCACCGCACCGCATCCGATCTTGATTCGGATCACCGGCCGGCCGCTGGTGCGTTGTGGCTGCGGCTGTGGTGGCGGCTGCGGCTGCTTCTTGGCCTTTTTCGGCTTGGCCCGTTGACCCGAACGCCGCTTCGTCGGCGGGCTCATCGGCCGGACGACATGCGGGGCCGCGTTCCCGGTCGACCGGAGCCGTCCGAGGAGTTGACGCACCTCACCGGCCTTACCCGGCTCGCCGATCAATGTGAGGAATTCGGCCATCGATTGCAGCGCGCCTCTGGCGGTCGCGAGGTCGAGATCGTTGAGCTGTTCGTGCGATGTGAGGTTACGCGCCTCCCGCACCCGATACGCAAGATTCCGGGCCTGCCTCGGCAGCACCTTGGGACCAAAGGCCCGCTCGTCTTTGGTGAGCACCCAGATCAGAAATCCCAGATCCCCGAGATGCTCTTGGGGCGACCCGGGACGAGGGTGCCGCCGCACGAATTCCGGAAGCCAGTTCTTTCCGTGCACCCCGATCATCCGCTTCTGGACGAATGGGTTCAATACCTGGGCAACCGTCCGCAGACCGGCCGTCACCTGGTCTTGATTGACTAGCTTCGTCGTCACCGAAGCAGCATAGGGACCACCACACTGCCCGCCAGATGAATCCCGACAAATGGCCACTCGTGGACTCTCCGCCCACACGAGAGACGTCTCACCCCCGATCGGGTGCCCACTCCCGTTTCGAGATCGTCCCGCACGCCCTTTGCGCCTCGCGGGAACGAGCATTGCCGCGCCGCCGCCAAGCACCACGCCTTGCGCTGTCGGGCGTCCAGCCGATGCCTCGCCCTCCCCGTGCCCCTGGTCTCAGTCGGTGTGGCAGGAGTCGGTGCCTGAAGCCGGGACGTCCAGTGTGGGGTTGGTGTCGAAAAAGCCCACGGGCTTGAGGACGAAGCCGCAAGTGTCGACCGGCATGACCGGCCAATCCTCGGGGCGGGGGAAATGGGTGGCCCCGAAGGAGTGCCAGACGACCAGGTCCTGGTTCTCCAGCGGGCGGTCGCCGGCGATGAAGGCGGGAAGCCCCTGGCCGGGCGGGCTCTGGTTGACGAACTCTCCGGCCGGGTACCGCTCGTCGGGGTCGTATTGGGTGACCCACAGGTGGTGGCCTGCGAACGCGGCGCGGCCACGGATGGATGAGCCTTCCGCCGCCAGCAGCGGCGGACGGGCGTCGGGCAGCAGGACGTAGCCGACCGGCCGTCCCAGGCGGTTCGGCGAGCCGGGGTTGGTGATGCGCCAGACCCGCCCGCTCACCGGGTCGGCGTCGCGGACGGCCTCCGACTCGGTGCGCAGCGGCGTGTCCTTGTAGGTGAAGGCGTTGCCGTAGGGGTTGCCCGGCCCCATGGGCACCCGCTCGACCTCCTGCTCGGCGATGGAGTTGGTCGTCCCATCGACCGTCATGTCCAGCCTGGCGCAGTACAGGTGCTGGTGGAAAGGTGCGGCGAGCCCGGGGGCCACATGGGCGGCGTGACGGTCGCCCTCCACGTGCGCGGAGGTGAACAGGATGCCGGTGGCCTTGACCTCCAACTGGATGGCGCCGTCAAGGTAGAGGTACCAGTAGAAGCCGTAGTCGTAGTTGCCGACGGTGAGGAAGAAGGAGATCACCAGGCGCCGCTGGCGGCGTACCTCCCGCGATCCGGTGAAGATGTCGGTGTGCTTCCAGAGGATGCCGTGATCTTCCTCGTGCAGGCAGATGGCGTTCTCGATCACGTTCGGCCGGCCGTCCCCGTCGGCCAGGACGGCGTCGAAGTAGTAGATCTCGCCGAGGCAGTCGCAGCCGCGGGCGAGAGGGTTGGCGGACTGGCCGAGCAGGTACTCGCCGGCGTCGAAATAGTTCTGCCAGAAGCGCGTCGGGCTGGGATCGCCGTACGGCACGACCATCTCCGCGATCGAGGCACGGTAGACGACCGGCCGTCCGCCGAAGGAGAGCTGGTGCAGTGTCAGGCCCTCGCGGGCGTCGAAGCCGACCCGAAAACGCCAGTTCTCCCACTCCACGACGTCGTCGGTGACGGTGAAGGAGGCCCCCTCCGGCTGAGTGATCTCGATGGGCTTCTGGGTGTCGCGCAGGCGCGCCGGGCGGTCGAAGTTGCCCTCCTCCGCCGGGATGGGCAGGTCCTGGTGGTCATGGAACTCGGTCACCCGGCGGGCGAGGACGTCCACGTAGGCCACGACGCCGTCGATCGGGTGGGCCCAGCAGTGGTCGTCGGGACGGTTCTGCAGGAACATCAGCGCGCGCAGCATCCGGCGGCCGCTCTCACCCTCGATCCCGTAGTCGCCGGCCGACAGCGGCGCCACCCTGACCAGGTCGAGGTCGGTGACACCGCGCCTGTCCATGGCCTCGGTGAACCGGGGATCGGCCTTGACGATCTCCTCGACGGCCGGGAACTCCTCAAGGAGCACCGGGGGTTGCCCGGCGGTGATCGCCTCCACCCGGTCGACGGCTCCGCGCGTCAACGACGCGATCACCGTCCGGGCGTCTCCGGTCGCCAGGTCGAGCAGGACGGCCCGCACCCGCCGGTCGATCGGGGCGCCGTCCTCGTGGGCCAGTACCTCGGCCTTCGGCGGCTCCTCCAGACCCAGGTAGGGGAACCGTGTCGTCTCGGTGACCAGTCCATGTGCCTCCAGCAGGGCGCGGGCGGCGGTGATCTCGTCGGTGGTGAGTCGGGCGAGCGGGCTTGCCATGATGCCTCCGTTGCCAAAGGTGAACACAGAGCCGGTGGAGCGACGATTCAGCCGGTGAGAGGGATCCACGAACCGTGCGCGCCCGAGCGCAGCAGCGAGGACAGGCCCGCGTCGTGGAAGGCGCGCTCGATGTCGGCATGCGAACTGCTGAAGTGCGCCCAACCGTCGTGGTGGGCGGCGATCACCACCGGCGCCCCCAGCATCACCGCAGCGGCGCAGACCCCGGAGCCGTCCAGTGTCAGAGGCCGGCCCTGGAAGAGCATCTCTACGCGCGCCGACCCGCCGAACAGCACCGCCGCGTCGATGGCGGGCGCCCGCCTGGCGATCTCGGCCACCGTGCCGAGGGACGCGTTGTCTCCGCTGACGTACACCGTGGGCAGGCCCTCGCCCGACAGGACGAAGCCGGTCACCTCGCACAGGATGTTGCCATCGGCGTCGCGGGGCGCGTCCGCGGGTCCGTGGACGGCGGGCACGGCCAGCACCTCGAGGTCACCGCCGCCGTCCGGCCGCGGCACCCGATGGCCGGTCCAGACCGGGAGACCGACCGCCGGGGCGCCCAGCCGAGCGGCCGTGAGCGGCCCGGTGAGGATCAGTGGCGACGCCAGGGCGAACGCCCGTCCCCGGTCGTCGAGGTTGTCGGGGTGCTGGTCGTGGCTGATGAGCACCAGATCGACCGTGCCAAGCTCGTCCTCGGCCACGGCCGGTCCCGCCGTCTTGGCGACGGGACCGTGGGGGCCCGGGCCGTCGAAGGTCGGGTCGGCGACGATGCGTAGACCGCCGAGGTCGAGCACCGTGGTCGGGCCGCCGATCACCATCGCCGCGCAGTGCTGCCGTTCCAGCATGTCGTCATCACCGGTTTCCTCTAGGGTCGTGGCCGCTCACGACCGTTCCTGCCCATGAGACAAGATCGGGAGGCAACGGGGACCGCATGCGGCCCTCAGGGCCAAAACCCTCAGTTCGGTGCCGACCTTCCGCTACGGAGAGTGTCCGGCGACCCGGGTTTGGACGGGTGGTTCGCGGCCGGCGCGGACGATGCCGTCGTCGTCGCTGGAGAGCCGGACACCGGAACGGAACCGCGCGCCATCGAAGACGAACGGGCGGCGTCGGCACAAAAGTACCGCTGGGAGGTCTTCTGCAAGCTTTGCCGGACCGCGGCTTCTATGCGCACTTTCAGGCGATATAGGCCCGAGTCCCGTACGCGGCACCGGAACGCGAATGGGTGCGGTGCTCGGCGTACGGGCCGAGGCGATCAACCTGGAGGCGAGCGTCCGCCGGGACAAGATCCGAGCCTGGGACAGCCGCCGCACACTCCCCCGAGGCCGCCGATCGGAGACGAGCGCGGGTCCGGCCGAGCCTTCGCTCGAACCGGACCCGCAGGTGGTGACGCGACCTGTCAGCAGGTCACCGAGATGGGCGAGGACTCCGTCCTACCTCTGGCAGAGCGCGGCGTATAGCCCACCGGGAAGATCACGTCGTGGTAGCCGACGGTCTTGTAGTAGGAGGTCCCGTGGCCCCGGCATGGCTCGGCGGCAGCCGAGGTGACGTACGTTCCTTCCTTGTACTTGTACTCGCCGGTCCCGACCAGTGCCCAGCCGTAGCCGGGATACCACCTGTACAACTCCGCTTGCGTGCCGACCCGGGGCACCGCCACCGAGCAGTTTGTCGTGGATTCGCCTGCCACTGCCTTCGGCAGATTAGCGGGCAGGTAGGGGAACGCCGCTCTGATCGGGCAGTTGATGACGGTCGGCCTTTCGGATCCCGCAACTGGTGTCGATCTGGCGGATAAGGTGATGGCGGCTCGGTCGCCGGCGATCTGAGGGAGAGACGACGCCTCCTTGCCGGCAGCGGCCGACGCCGACCCGAACAGGACGGCGCTACCGAGGGTCGAGGCGGTCACCACGACCGCGATTTTATGGGACGTTACTACCATGATGAATCCTTCTTGACCATTGTAAGGCGATTTGTGTGAGACGGCATACGAGCATGATGGTCGAGCAGCGATTCTCATCCGACTCGGGACGCCTGCGTGCTTTGCGCAGCACGAAACTATCTCAGGCTTGACCTACTGGACGATGTCAGGGAATCGGCCGCGGCTCCGGATGCGCCTGGGCGCTGATGACGGATGCCGTCGCTTATGAAGCCAGGACAGCGCTGGTCAGGACGGCGTTCTCTCGGCGATCGCCAACTCGAAGACGCCCCTCGAAAGACCTGCCGGCCGCACCCGGCGCTGATCGACTAAATCGACACTCACTCCTTCCGAGTTCTTGACGGGCGGTCGCTGTCGCCCTCATCTAAGCGGCGTCAATTTTGGTCTACAAGAGCCGTGGCCGACTGCGGACTCGGAAGTCTCACGGGTTGCGCCCACCGGCCGAGAATTGTTAGTCGTACGCACCAGATCTATTTGATGTCTCAAATATTCCGTCATCGGCGCCTGACATGAGCGCATGGATGACGAATCGAGTCATGGACAGGGGTCTGATTCAGGAAATCACCGTTATTGGATCGCTGCATGCACACCGAACGGATTTTGCCGTCACCCTACGCCGCCAAGTTTCACAAACGGACCGCTATGATGAACCCCGGAGCAATTTTTGGTGACGTCGATGACGGTGCGGGTTCTCATCTCCAGGCCACGGCTCGAATTCCCAGTAAGTGTGCGCACGGGGAACGGGGGCGCATGAGACGAGGACCGGAGCCGGACGGGCCGAGAACGCGCTTGCACCCGGCCTCGTACGGACCGATGCGTGGTTGACGACGCTTGCCGTCCTCGGTCTCGGGTGCCCTACAACACGCCGTGACGCCGCACCTCCCGTCCGAAGCGGCCAGGACACAGCGCAAGAAGTCACCCCTCTCACAACAGCCCATTCGTATACGGAAGCTGTCCAAAATTCACAATCCACGTCGCATCGATTTTCGGACAGAACCAAGCGGGCCGATTCGGCATGGAGCGTGACCTGACCAGGCACCTTTCGGGTCGCCATGAGGCCGCTTCAAGGCAGCGGCCTTTACTGCAATCAGCGTCGTCCACGCGCATGCCACGCCCGAGCGACAGCCGAATACTCCAGGTCAAACGGGATTGACCCGCGTAAACCCTGAAGCGGCAAGCGCCGGGCAGCCTTCCCAAGCTCGGCTGTTAACAAGAACGGTCCAGAGCATTGAAAATCCAGTGGCTTATGAACAAGCGCGTCACCCCCCACTGGTCACCTACTATTCATCTATCCCTTTCCATACCTCAAGCCGCAAACGTTAAATATTGGGCCCAACAGTTCTGGCGTCGTAGCGAGTGCGATACGAACCCACCTTCCGAGCGGTCGAAGGAGTGCGATCCGTGACGCATCGTGGCCGGCGCACGCGGGCCCTCGTCGCCGTCGTCGTGGGGCTGTCCGCCGTTCCAGTGGCCGCGTTCCTCACCGTCCGGGCGACACAGGACCACACGGCGACCGTCGGCCCGTCGATGCCGTCCCCCGACGCGTCCCGCCCGGTCGAGCCCCTCACCACGCCGGACCTGCCGCCCTCGGCGCCCATCCGCGTCGAAGTGCCGCGCATCGGCGTCCGGACCTCGCTGATGAAGCTGGCCAAGAACCCGGACCAGACAATCGAGACACCCCCTCTCGGCCGCGCCCAGGAGGCCGGCTGGTACCGGCTCGGCGCCGCACCCGGCAGCCGGGGCGCCGCCGTGATCACCGGACATGTGGACACGCCCCACGGCCCGGCCGTGTTCTACCGGCTCGGCCGGCTACGTCCCGGCGACCAGGCGAGCGTGCTGCGCGCCGACGGCCGCACCGCCGTATTCGAGATCGACTCCGTCGAACGCTTCGGCAAGGACCACTTCCCCACGAACCGCGTCTACGGCGACCCCGGCTACGCGGCGATCCGCCTCATCACCTGCGGCGGACGCTTCGACCGCACCACCGGCCACTACGTCGACAACGTCATCGCCTTCGGCCACCTGCTGCGCTCTGAGGAGGCGCACTGATATGCGGCCGGTGTCCGGAACCAGCACGGTCGTCCCCCCGCGGTTCCCGCGGCCGGGGCACTTGGTGCCGCGCAGCGGCCCGTCCGCCACCCTGCGACCGCTCAGCGGTCACCACCACGCGGTGCCCGGCGTCTCCTCGACCGCGGCCGTGCCCGCCCCGCCCGCCGCGAGGATCGCGCCGCCCCCGGTGGGACGGCACCGGATCGCGCCACCGCTCCCGGACGACCGCCCCCGCCCCAAGCGCAAGGACGGCAAGCGGGACCTCCCACCCACAGCCGCGGACGCGATGCGGGTCACGGTCCTGATCCCGGCGCACAACGAGGCCAAGCAGATCACCGAGACGATCGCCTCGCTCCGCGGCCAGGAACGCCCGCCGGACCAGATCGTGGTGATCGTGGACAACTGCACCGACGCCACCGCCGCGTTCGCGCAGCTCTGCGGCGTCGAGATCGTCGGCACCCGGGACAACAAGCACAAGAAGGCCGGCGCACTGAACCAGGTCCTCGACCGCCTCCTGCCGATCCTCGGCCCGGACGACGCGATCATGGTGATGGACGCCGACTCGGCGCTCGATCCGGGCTTCATCCGGCACGGTGTCAGCTACCTCGCCACCGGCCGGTACGCCGCCGTCGGCGGCACCTTCACCGGCAAGGCGGGGGGCGGCGCTGTCGGCATGTTCCAGCGCAACGAGTACGCCCGCTACGCCCGGGACGTCCGGCGTCTGCAGGGCAAGGCGCTCGTCCTCACCGGCACCGCGACGATCTTCCGCGCCACCACCCTCCAGGAGGTGGTCGCCGCCCGCCGCGACGGCCGCCTCCCCGGCCCGCCGCACGCCTACGACGTCCGCGTGCTGACCGAGGACAACGAGCTGACCCTCGCCATCCTCCACCTCGGCTTCCGCATTCTCTGCCCCCGGGAGTGCACCCTCACCACCGAGGTCATGCCGACCTGGCGCCAACTCGCCCGGCAAAGGCTCCGCTGGAAGCGCGGCGCGCTCGAGAACCTCGTCGACTACGGCTGGACGCCGATCACCCGCCCCTACTGGGGCCGCCAACTGCTCTCCCTGATCGGCATCATCGTGATCACCGCCTACCTGGCCTCGCTCGCCTACTCGGCGATCTGGCTCGGCGGGGTCAAGCTCATCCCCCTCTGGGCCGGCGTCACCGTCATCTTCATGATCGAGCGTGTGGTGAGCGTCCGGCAGCGCGGCGCCCTCCAGATGGCGCTCGCCTCCACCATCGTCGTCGAAATGACCTTCGACGTCTTCCTCCAGATGGTCCAGGCGCACGCATTCTGGCAAGCCGCCTGGCGTAAAGAAAGGAAGTGGTAGGCATGTACCACAATTTCCCTGCCGGCGGCGTGGCCGCCGGCTTCGGGGGCGCCGCCGCCGCGTCCTCGTGGCTCGGACTCCAGGCGCTCTGGCTCGGCCTGGCCCTCTTCACCCTGGTATCAGCAGGTTTGGCGGTGAAACGGATCCTCCCCACCCGCAAGGGCTGACAACGGATGAAGGCCGGACCCGCCCCGGCCTTCATCCGGCTTCCGCCGACGAACGGAACCGCGAAACCCGAGCGCGACGTCAAGGAGGCGCTCGACTGAGTGCCCCGTCGGCAGCCAAGCCCGAGCATGACGCAGGACGTCTCTATGGGGCCCAACGTGGCCCACGTCCTGAGCTAGAACGCATCACAAGGTGGGCATAGAGCAGGTCTCGGAGCGGCCCCCAACGGGTATGTGCGCCCCTGCGGCACCCGCGACCGTCCCGCATGTGCCCGGCCGAGTCCCGCCAACAGGACGAGGCGAACCAGCAGATCCAGGGCTGCCGGTGACGGCGGGTGGACAACGCCGCGAAGGCGCGCCAGGACTTGATCACGGAGGCGAGTGGAGCCGAGTTGATCGCGACATGGTCCAGGGTCACGCAGCGCGGCGGTCGAATGCTAATGACGCGTCATTAAAGGCTAAGGCAGTGATAGGTGACGGTCGCAGTGGCGCCCGGAGCGAACCACACGGTCCCACTGACGTTCCCGCCGAGGTTGCAAAGGACTGTGGGACGTATCCTGACAGGCACCGATGCTGACTGCCCGGGCTCAAGCGTCCCAGCGCCCCCGGTGTAGATCCGCCCGTTCGCCGAGCGGACCTCCGAGACCGACCAGTCCACCGGGCCGCCTTCGGCGGTGAGCCTGAGGTAACAGGTGATCGGCAACGCGATCGCGTGAAAAACCTGACAGTTCCCATCGTGCACCATGAGCCGCCCGCGCACGCCCGCCGGTTGGTGGTGCTTGCTGGGCTGGGCAGTCGGCGTCGCCTCGTCCTTCTGCTGGGTGGGCTCGGGGGACGGCGTGATCGCGGGCGGCGTGGGGCTTTCGGGCGACGTCGGGGGCCGAGTCGCTCCGGCAGTCGGGGTCAACGCCATGGGCGGCGCGCTCACGCCTTCTCCGTCCGTCACATCGAGAAGCACGAGCAGGCCGGCAGTGAACGCGGCCCCGGTGACGAGACCGGCGATCACCAGCCGGCGGTGTCCACGTCTTTGCACCTTCCGGCACTGATGGCGCACCAGCAGGTAAAGACGGTCCCGGAACATCTCCGGGGTGGAAATGAGTTCGGGCCTGTCCCGCAACATGAGCAGCGTCGACCGGACGGCCGCCACCGCGCGGTCATGGTCGCCGAGCAGGATTTCGGCGTACTGGGTCAGCTCGGGCCCGTACACGCCGTACACGTGACCGCCCGCCCCCGGTCGGCCGGCCCGCAGCGCTTCGACCATTCGGACGTCTTCGTCCGAAGGTGGTGCGTTATGCCTGGGCACAGGCGAATTCTAACCGAATAACACATTCAGTAACGGGCCGGAACCGGACAGCTCGCATCCGTTCTGCCGGTTCCCGAGCGATTTTGTCACAAATCTATCGGTGTCCAATAGTTCAGGATGCCGTTGCGTTACCGCTGGCCGGGGCGACACCGTCCCTCCGCCGGTCGTCTGGTCGGCCCCCACGACCAGGCCCGCGGCTCGGACTACGTCCTCGTATTCGCGCCCGGCGGGCAGTTCCGGGTACCGCGCGGTCAGGACCTCGTTCAAGTCCGCCGCCCGGGCCAGGGAGGGAGTTGAACAACCGCGGTGTGGCCAGCGCCTCACGTCCGAGTGCAGCAGCCTCTGGACCTGACGCCAGTGAGCCGAGTGAACTCCATGGTCTCCGCGGCGGCATCACGAAGTAACCGGTACGCCACCTCCGGTGTGACGGCAGCGACACCGAGCTTCAGAACGTCTCGGCGTTTCGTCGGCTCGACCTCCTCGACGACTGATCGTGCAGGGGTATCGGCAATGTCCAGTCTCACTTTCTGGACCGAACAGTTCCCCCTCGGACATCCTGAACGCGGCGGCGTACAGCAGCCGATAGCGGGGGCCGACGGCGTGCTTGCCGGCCTCGTGTCCGCGGCTGACCTGGTCGATGCTCACGAGTGCAGGCAGGGTGGCAGCGACACGCGGCGGGGCGACCTCACGGAAGAGCGCGGCGAGGTCGGCGACGACCAGACCACGCTTTTTGCGCTCGGCTCGTAAGCGCGCTCCGATATGAACGCTTTCGGCGGACATGGCGCGCTGCACCCGGGGCCGCGGTGCTACGTGAGACGTTCCAGAACGCGCGAGTCATGGAAGGCGCGGCCTGTTCCCCGGGTTTGGCCGGGGGGTGCACAATCCGAGCAACGCCAACCGGGACGTCAAAGTTGAGATCACCCGGGTCGACGCTAAGACGTTCGGCGGGGTGACCACCCACACCTCTCGACGGACGGGCGCCACCCGGTTGGACGAGTGCCGGGCTGAGCGCCCGCGCGATCGCCGATCATCTGTCACGCCGAGCCGAGTATGGCCCAGAACGTCTACGTGAGGCGCAACGTGGCGTCCGCCGGGGGCCGACGTCCTGAGCAAGAGCGCATCGACGCGCGGTTCGAAGCACGTAGAGAAACTTGCGCACAACCGCACCGGGGTACTGAGAGCCTCATGTAGGGCCCATCGCCTGCGACGGATCAGGCGTCGGGCCCGCTGCTCGGACCGGCAAGCACCATCGTCTCCATATGCTTGTGGCGGCCGCCGCGACGCAGCCTGCCCGATCCTCGGCAGGTATCTGGTCTGGATCTGAGGAGAGGGCGCGTACGTCTGAAGTAACGTGAGCTTCTCCCCCAGCCCCATTGCCCCGAGAGCCCAGATCACGTTGCCGTCCCAGGAGGAACTCGACACCCTGCCGGTCGACCGGCGCCTGGAGTTGTTGGACCTGCAAAGACAGGAGGCCGACCGGCAGGACCAGCGGCGCAACCGCAGGTTCAACACCTGGATCCTCGCCTTGGGTGTCCTGGCCACCGTGGGCACGCTGCTCGTGACCGCGCTGACGCTCCGCAGCGGCCAGGAACAGTTTGCCCTGGCCCGTGAAGGTCAGGTCACCGAACGTTACGCCAAGGCCGTCGAACATCTCGGCTCCGAGCAACGCGGAGTACGCGCCGCCGCCGTCTACGCACTGGAGCGCATCGCCGATGACTCACCCCGTGACGCCCTCACCATCCGGAAGGTACTGGCCGCCTTCGTCCGCGAACACGCCTCCGCTGTGGTCGTCGGAGACAAGACTCTGCGGGAGCCTGGCACCGACATCCACGCCGCGCTGACAGTCCTCGGCAGAGGACGACCCCACTCCGGCACCCTGCCCAACCTCGACCTGCGCGAGATCCGGCTTCGCATCGACCTCAACGGTGACGACCTGGACCTGCGGAAGGCAAACCTGCTCGGAGCGGACCTTCGCGAATCCGACCTGAGTGGTACCAATCTCTCCGGAGCACGCATGGGTGACGCCGATCTCCGCAAGACGATCATGGCCTTTGTCAACCTCAGCGGCGCGAGCTTTTACGACACGGATCTGCGCGGTGCTGCGCTGTACGGGGCAGACCTGCGCGGCGCGAAGTTGGCGCTCCCCGCCAGGTTCAACTTGAAAGAACCGGACTCCGCAGCCGATCTTCGAGGCACCGACCTGACCGGAGCTGACCTGCGCGGAGTGCAAGGCATGTCAGAAGCCGAGATCCGACGGGTGGCGAAGACCGACGAGAACACCAAGTTCGGTCCCATTGCCACACCATAACGCTGGAGGGGACGGGGATACGGAACGGCGAAGCGCTGGCCATTCGGGCCGAGGTCATCGATGGCACAGCCGGGTCGTGGAGGTGTGCACAACCGTCGCGCGCCTGAGCGGTACGGGCACGGTGCTGCATCGCCCCGAGACCGAAGCGGGCTGACGCGTGATTGCACTGCCGACCCATCTGGTCGAGTCGTGCCGTCGCCGCATCGCGCTAACGTGGCCGCTGACCGACACGAAGATCAAGATCATCACGGCCGGCGGCGAGGAGGCCCTGAGCCCCGCCGAAGAGGTGGGCCTGCTGTTTCCCGGCCGGTTCGGCAGGCAGGCAGCAAAGAAGCCGCCGACCAGATATCGGCTGGTCGGCGGCTTCGCGTGCCGTGGACCTAATCACCACCTACTCGAACACATACCCCCAGCTCAGGGACATCCCCGAACGTCTCGGTGCACTTGTAGCGCAGGATGACGCTTGAGAGGAGAGGCAGACATCAGCACCCGGCCCCCTGCATACGTGCGACAGGCCCCCATTCGATCATCCGTAAGAAGGGAGACCAAGGTCGAACGTCGATCAAACCTATGGTAAGCCGCCCGGTCACTTTGTCCTAGAACATCCCAATTGAGCCCATGTGCCCCTCAACAAGGTTGAGCGCACCAATCGGCCAGCTAGTCCGCATACGGCCTCATCACGCCCGCGAGTCAGCAAACAGGGTAGCCTGGTCGACGTTAAAAGCTAACGAGGGAGTACTAGATGAAAATATTCTTGAGCTGGTCTGGTGAGCGCTCAAAGAAAATGGCTGAGGCATTGAAAATCTGGCTGCCTGATGTGATACAAGCTCTCAATCCATGGGTCTCCACACATGACATAGGCAAAGGTAGCCGTGGGCTAGCTGAGATAGCGACCGAGCTAAAGGGTGCAAGCTTCGGAATTATCTGCGTCACCCCGGAGAACCAGCGAGAAGAGTGGATAAATTTTGAGGCGGGCGCCCTTTCTAAGGAAGTCGACAATGCACTAGTCGTCCCACTGCTTCTCGATCTAAATATTGCCGAACTAAAGGGGCCACTCGCTCAGTTTCAGGCAACCCTAGGTCAGTCACGAGATGATTTTGCTAGACTAATGAAGGACATCAATGACACCCTGGGCGTAAATCAAATATCTCCGGAAAGACTGCAGCGTTCTTTCGAGAAGTCTTGGCAGGAGCTCAATGGGAAATTCGAACGCATAAAGGCTACTAGTCCCGCTCTGAGTCAGGACAAAAAGCGATCTAGCGACGATGTTCTTGCTGAGATTCTCGTCCTCATCAGACAACAGGAACGAAGACTCACAGACATCGAGGGGGCGATTCAGCGCAGCATGAATGTCACTAGCATAGAGACGATGCAGGATCCGCCACGCTCCTCCAGGTTTGAGAGCAATTCTGTTTCTGCCCTCCAATGGGGCCGAGTGAGAAGAAAGCTAGAGGACTTTCTTGATAAACACATCAGCGGCGAGAACCACTCCTACCACTGGGATGACGAAGTCTTGAAAATCTATCTTGATCCAGTACCTGATGAAATCGATCAGCTCCGAACAGCCATAAAGAGCATCGCAAGGCAGTCTGGTATAGACATCAGCGTCTATGAAGGGGAGCCGGATACACACAGACCCATGTTCCAAGTTATTCGATCAAGGTGAGGTATGCACTGCGCGCGATATTTGTAACCAAGCGCGGCATCCGGTTGTACCTGACACATCTCCTTATTGCCTTCGGGTCCTGCTCCGCCTTTACTCAGATAGTTCTAGCACTATGGCCCAAGAGTGCAAATGGCAATCAGTGGATCGCCATCCTTTCGATTCTTCTAATCTCCTCCATTTATGGCCTCATGAGGTCGTGGCCATCCACTGAAGTTTCTCGCCATTTCAGAAGCATGAACGTCAAAATTGCCATTTTAGTCGGAGATCTATTCGAGCAACCAACACACCTTGTGGTCGGATTCACTGACACCTTTGATACCGACATGTCGGACCATATCGTAATCAGCCCATCGAGCGTTCAAGGGCAGTTTCAGAAGCGATACTATTTTCAGAGAACAGCTCAACTGGATGCGGACATTTGCAGAGAGCTCCGAGGTTCAAACTTTGAGAACAGGGAGACGACGGACAGCAAACCACGAGGGAAACTAGAGCGCTACCCTATCGGCACCGTAGTTACACTTGGCGATACGGCAAAGCGGTTCTTCTGTCTCGCTTACGGACGGATGTCAAATATCCTAGTCGTGGAATCGAATGTTACTTACATCTGGAAAAGCTTGGACAGTCTTTGGGAATCTGTGCGTGCGCACACGCAACTACAGCCAATCTCAGTCCCAGTCATCGGGTCTGACCTGGCCCGCATCACGTCTCTAGATTTTGAGAGCCTGCTAAAAATGATCATCCTTTCGTTTGTCGCTCAATCCAGAACGAGCCTTGTGTGCAGGGAGTTGAGGGTCATTGTGCATCCGAAGGACATTGATCGACTCAACATGCTGGAGGTGTCCGCATTCTTGCGAGCACTGTGATACAGAACTCCATCGATCTTCCTAGTTCAATCTACAATTGTATTGCGAGAGCGAGGAAACTTTCGTGGCCAATGACATAGTCGGCGAGCGCGACGACCTAGTAACGCGGAGCATCCGTGAATTCTTCTACGTTGATATTCAAAGGGTCCGCTCATACTATGCGCAGATGAATCGGGGGACGATCGAATCCGTCGTTGCAAGAGCGAGCACCAGCCAACAGGACGGACTCCCTGCGAGGCTCCTGGGCTTGGAGCCGGATACGCTTCACCAGCGAGAGGAGTCTAGGAGTTTTCAAGAGCTGACCTACGTTTTTTTTGAGGAGCTCTTTGAAAGAGAGGGGTTGATTGCCGATATCGCGTCAATGGGCGGGACATCTACGGACGAGTGGCAGGGCGGTCGCATCCATCAAAAATTGCATGAGGGGCAGATAGTCAAGCACACTGGACACCTCCGCGTGCTAGATCCGGCCTTTTTCGCGGGTCGGATTACTAACCTCCTTGATCTGGCAAGTGCAATATTTGGACTGTCTCTGGCCGATCAAGTGGCTCAGCCTGCAGTTCCTCCATCACGAAAGGGCGGGAGCATGAAGGGAGGACAAAGGGCCAGATCACCCCAAGAAGTAAGAACAGAGAAAATCGACGCCCTCGTCAAGGAGAGCATGGAAGGGTTGTCACCGGAAGCCATGAGAGACTTCGCCAAGTTGGCGGACGCCTTTACCAATAAGACGATTTCGCTCCGATGCTTTCCTTGCGGGGCAGACTCTCCCCAGTTTCATTTCGCTGGAGCACTTCTAAGTCGGAGCGACTACATTCAAGATGAGCGTGAAGAATTGTACAGTAGAAACGGCACAGAACTCGATGGTTGGACCATAGTCATGCAAGTGGCTCGTATACCATCGAAAGTGGGAGAGCTAGGGCCTCCGCGCCTAGATTTCGATCTATGGGACGGCCAACGAATAGATCGCGTCGCCACTGAAGAGCTTCTAAACAACTTCAGTCTCTTTATTGAGCAGATAGGCATTGCCGAGGGAGTCACATTCCCCTCGATATCTGTAACACCTCTGGCTATCTATCGAAAGTTCGCCTAAGCGCCAACCAAACTGGTCTGACATTGCGGAAGTCGACAGAATTTTCGTGAAGGCTCCTCGCTTGTACCATCTTGATAAATGGAAACTGTTTAGATGTCAACGATGGTTCGCTCGACGGCTTCGAAACTGGTGGTGTAGGTGGTGAACATACCATCGGAGCCTGTGTCGCGGATGTGCAGGACGGGGGCTTGGGCAGCGGGGACTCCAAGGATGTGGGGGTTGGCTAGGAGTTCGTCGTCTGCGCGATAGATCGAGTTGTAGAGGGTTGTGTCGTGGAGGCGGAGTTCTACGCCGTCGATCTCGCGTATGGGTTGGTAGAGGACCAGGGCGTTGCGGATCTTTGCAGCCATGGCGTCGCCTACGCCTTCGGCTTCGCCACGTTCGGCGATGCGGCGGCTTTCTGGGTTGCCGAGGAGGATGCGGACGGTTACACCTGCGCGGGCCCGGTCGGCGAGGGTGTTAAGGAGTCCGCTGTCTTCTGCAAGGAATAGGCCCGCGTAGGCCAGGATATCGATCTGGACTCGGGCGCCTTCGAAGAGTTGCTGCCAGACGGTTCGGGGGACGGCCCAGCGGTGGGGGTAGGCGGCCACGATCTCGGGTGTGCGGAACTCGGGATGCTCGACACGCATCGGTAGGTCGGGCCATAGGTCGGCTTCGTTCACTCCGAGGATTTGGACGAGCGACGCGCGGTGGCGTGGGTACGGAGTGCGGCCGGCGAGCCAGCGGCGGACGGTCTTGGTATCGACTCCGACCAGGTCGGCTACCTCGGCCTGAGTAAGTCGCGCGTGGGCGATGGCGCGTCGCAACAGGTCGTTCACCGCACCTCCCGAACGTCGGCTACGCGAGACGGTAGCAGAGGACGTCCCTAGACGTCCCTTGGGGCCTGTGGAGACGTCCCGCAGGTCAGACGAGGCTCATGGGGCCCGCAGACACCACGTCCTTGAGGAGACGTCCATGTCCTTCGACCGTCCGCGCCGTCATCACCCCGTGGTGGATCAGCCAACGTCGCTTAGCCCCTCCGAGTCTGCTCTTGCGCGTCTGGCCGTTCATCTCGACGCTCATCGCCTCAAGGTGGAGCTGACACGTGAGGGGTTGCGTGTCTGGAATCCCGATGTGGCGGGATGCTGTGACGACAACCCTGAACCGTCCGACCTGATCACCTGCCGTCCATTCGAGCGCGATGGCGGGCTCCTGTGGTTCTTCACCTCGGCGAACGATCCGATCATCGAAGCGGACCAAATGCACGACGCCGCGCTCCGCATCAAGGGCTTCCTGGCGGGCGAGAGGGTTGGCCTCTTCCGGGGGACTGAGCGATGAAGGCGTGGGGTAGGGGGTGCCACCGTGAGCTGCCAGGAGGGAAGTCGCAGCAGCGCCCTATCACCGAGCCAGCAGGCTTCACCACAGACCACGTCAGTCCTCCGCTCATGAGAAACGAGCGGCACGCCGTAGTGGGACGGCATCGGATGAGTCTGCCGCGTCGTCTTCTCGGCGTCTTCGTGGATCTCGGCTGATGCCGACCCTTGCTGGTCGTGAGGCTCCGGGCACTCGGGGCATCACGACCAGGCCAGGTCGTGCCCCTTGGGGTACGTACCGTCAGATCGCCCAGGTACTTCGTCAGAGGATCGTCAGCGGGACGTATCCGGACGGCTCGGTGATGCCGAGCGAGAAGGAGATGTGCATCGAGTTCGGGGTTGTACGCGGCACCGTCCGGCACGCGCTTGGACTGCTGCGGGATGAGGAACTCGTCGTGCCACGGAAGGGGGTTGGATGGTCCGTCACCTCGGGTGATGGACGTCCCGCCTTCACTCGCTACGAGAGGGTTGCATCACAACTTCGATCTTGGGTCGAGGGCGCCGAGCCAGGCGCGATGCTCCCTGGGGAGTCGGAGATCTGCAGGCAGTACGGCGTGTCCCGAGCTACGACCCGACGAGCCCTGAGGCTTTTGGAGGCTGATGGGCTTGTCGGAGTGGTGCGAGGAATAGGACGTGTTGTGCTTCAGACGTCCTCGGAAGGTCCCTGAGCGTCCGTGAACGTCGGCGAAGGGGCCCGTAGCGTCAGGGACATGAGATCTTCAGCCGCTTGGGCGTGCGAAGTCGCCCGTCAGCACCTTGAACAGCCGCTCCCCCGGCGCTGGTCGCACACTCAGGGCGTCGCCCGACAAGCGCGATCCATCGCCTCGACGCTCGGGGACGCCGCTGACTTCGTGGAAGCGGCAGCCTGGCTGCACGACGTCGGGTACGCGCCCGATCTCGTTCTTACCGACTTCCATCCTCTGGACGGGGCGCGGTACCTGCGGGACGTCCACCACGCCGACGAGCACTTGTGCCGCCTGGTCGCACATCACTCGTGCGCCTTGATCGAAGCACGGGAACGCGGGCTGGACGAGGCGCTCGTTAGAGAGTTCGGCAGCGAGCCACCTGCTTTCATCGAGGCGCTGATCTACTGCGATATGACCACTAGTCCGGACGGGGACATCATGTCTGTCGAGCGGCGCATAGACGAGATCACGGCTCGCTATGGGTCCGGCCATCTGGTCACGCGTGCGATCACCTCGGCCGCCCCCACATTGGTCGGCGCGGTTCGGCAGATCGAGAAGGAGCTGCATACCGTCAGTTGATGACCGGTGTGTTCTTCCCGCTCAGGTAGTCGGCGAGGCGCAGGCGCATTGAGCGGTCCATCTTGCGGTCGGCGACGTCTGGCCTGCGCACCCAGCGGACATCGCGCGACTCGTCGCTCGCTTGCGGGCTTCCGGCAACGTAGCGACCCGTCAGCAGGATGGAGAACTCCTGCCGGACCTCGTCATTGGACGTGTAGTGGATCAGGTGCTTGGGGTCACTGTAGATGCCGACCAGGCCCGTCACCTCGCACTCGATGCCGGTTTCTTCCCTGGTCTCGCGGACGGCCGCCTGCGCCACGGATTCACCAAGGTCGATCGCGCCACCGGGGACGGCCCAGTTGTCGTTATCGGTGCGGCGGATCATCAGTATCGAGCCGGCCTCGTTCTCCACGACCATGTTGACGGACGGGACGAGGCTGTTCGGCGCCGGTGCGTCGGGGTCGTCGTAGTAGTCGATCCTGCGGGCCACCTATGCCCCCGTCTCAATCGGTGTGGCCCCGTCCCAGACTCGTTCGAAGCTGTCCACATAGGTGTTCACGAGGTCCCCACCTGGGATCCTGCGAAGGTGCCAGACGGGCGCGTGCGGCGCCGTGACGCCGTAGACGTGCGTGTTCACGAATAGTTGGTCATCGGCGCGGTAGATCGAGTTGTAGAGCACCGTGCGATGGAAGCGGAATTCGATCCCATCTCGGCCCACCAGCGGCTTGTAGAGAACGAGCGCGTTGCGAATCTTCGCGGCCATGGCATCGTCCACGCCCTCCTCCATGCCGCGCTCGGCTACCTGCGCACTGTCGGGATCGCCGAGAAGGATACGCACTCGGACACCTGCATCCGCCTTCTCTGCGAACGTGCGCAGGACTCCGTTGTCCTCTGACAGGAACAGTCCCGCGTAGACGAGGACGCCGATCTCCTCTTGCGCTGTGGCGAAGAGATGTCCCCATGCGTCCCGCGGCACGGACCAACGGTGCGGATAGATCGTAATGAGTTCGCTTGTGGACGCCGACGCCGTTTGCTCGGACGTCAGCGCGTCCGGCCACAGGTAGAGCTCGTCCACGCCGAGACGCGAAGCCACAGCGTAACGATGCCTTCGGTACGGCGTGCGGCCTTGGGTGATCCAGCGTTCGACGGTCTTCTGATCGACGCCGATGCCTTCGGCGAGCGTCGCGACAGACAGGCCCCGTTCGAGGAGAGCCGCGCGCAATCGTTCGTTCGCCATCCACCCGACCACATCAGCAGGACGTCCTGGGACGCGGTCAACCCTACGAGGACGTCATGAACACGTCCAGTCAGGTAGTGATCTCGTCCTGCTGGTCAGGCGCACTCTCGATCTCGTCAGCGAACGCCGCCCGCATCGGGCTTCGCAAACGAGGTGATCGATCATGATCCTTGTCCTGGCCGCTATCGTCGCCGTGTTCCTGGCCGGCTCCGCATGCGGTGTCTTCGCGCTGCTCGTCCTCGGCATTCACGCCGAGGAGCGCCGCGCTCTCCGTCAGGGTGGCCGCTCGCGAACCGCGTCGGTCTCCTGCCAAGTCCTGAAGACGCGCAGCGGGGCCGGTGTCCCCGCGGGCCGCGTCGAGGCGGGGCGGTGAGTGTGCGCCTGCCTCGAACGATCACTGCCTCCGCCTGCCCCTGCGGCGCCCGGGTCGAGCCGGGCAACCGGCGCTGCCGCAAGTGCCGTGCCCGTACTCGTTGGCGGCGCCGCAGAGGTTCCCACATGTCGGACCCGACGGAGCTCGGATGATCGTCTCGGTTCCCCTGGTCGCCGTTTTCGGCGCGGTCGTCTGGCTCGCGTGGCGCTACATGGGCCTTCGTACCTGGCACATCATGGTGTGCCTGCTGTTCGGGTTCCTCCTCGCAGCGACGGACGCGGCTCCCCAGATCCGAGGCCATGACAGAGGTCCGCACCCTGATCTCCGAACTCTCCACGCGCGAAGGGACGTCCTGATGCCCCCGCAGACTCAGCGCAAGCGCGCCGTCCTCTACCTGCGCGTCTCCACACGCGGCCAAGTGGACACCGACTATGACCCGGAAGGCATCTCGCTTCCGGCTCAACGCGAGGCGGGGAAGCGTCGCGCGGCCGAACTCGGTGCCGACATCGTGGACGAGTACGTGGAACCGGGCAGAAGCGCCACGACCGTGGAGGGACGTCCCCGCTTCCAAGAGATGATGGCCAGGATCAAGGCCGAACGAGACATCGACTATGTCATCGTCTACGCCCGGTCGCGGATGCACCGCAACGGCATCGACGCGGCTATCACCAAGCGGGACCTCAAGGCAGCGGGCGCCGTCCTCGTCTCGATCATGGACTACACGGAAGACAACGCGGTGGGCAACCTCGTCGCCTCCGTCATCGATGCAGTGAACGAGTACCAGTCGCAGGCGTCCGGCGCCGACATCAGCTACAAGATGGCCCAGAAGGTCACGCACGGTGGCTCGGTGGGACGGGCGTCCGTCGGATATCTGAACGTCCGCGAGAAGATCGACGGACGCGAAGTCCGTACGGTCGTCATAGATCCCGTACGCGGGCCCCTCGTCCGCATGGCCTTCGAGCTGTACGCCACCGGCACGTACGGATTTCACGACCTCATCGACACGCTCACAGATGCCGGCCTGCGGATGAGGCCCGAGAAGCGGAACCCTGCCGGTGCCCCGATCTCCATCGCCAAGCTCGGCGTAATGCTCCGCTGCCGCTACTACCTCGGATATGTGCTCCATAAGGGGGACGAGTTCCGCGGAAGGCATGAGCCGCTCATCAGCCAAGAGCTGTTCGACCGCGTCCAAGAGGTTCTCAACAGCCAGCGAGGCGGCGGGACGCGTGCGCGCGTCCATCACCACTACCTCAACGGCACGGTCTGGTGTCATCGCTGCCAGCGCCGACTCATGATCATGCGCGGCAAGAACAAGCGCGGTGACCTGTACTTTTACTTCATATGCCGAGGACGCCAGAACCGGACGTGCGACCTCCCATACCTCCCGATCGCGAAGGTCGAAGAGGCCGTAGAGCGCTCATACGCGAAAGTCGCGCTACCGGCTGACCTGCGCGAGCGCATCGCCACTGCCATCGACCGCGCCATCGACGACGAGGCCGAGAGCAACGACGAACGGCGGGACCTCATCGCGAAGCAACTCGCCAAGCTCGATCACCAAGAGGACCAGTTCCTTGACCTCGTCGGTGACCCTGACTGGCCAAAGGACAAGCTCAGCGAACGCTTGCGGAAGGTTCGGGACGAGCGCGCCCGCCTGGAAGGCCAGCTTGAGCGGTTGGAGCGGCCCGACCTTGACCAAGGACGCGAAGCGATCCGCCTCGTCCTCGATCTCCTCACTCACCCTGATGAGCTGTACCGGCGGGCGGGCAAACGCGCCCGACGCGTCCTCAACCAAGCACTGTTCACCAGGCTCTACGTGGACGCGGACGAGGCAGACCCGCGGGTGGAAGGGCATGAGCCGACGACGCCGTTCGCGCCCTTCCTAGGGACGTACGGCCCCGGGAACAACAACAGCCCCGGCGTCCGGGTGGACGGCAGGGCCGCTGGTGGCGTTTCCCGGTTCCGGCCGGTCAGCCGGTGTTCGAGTAGCGCCGATTGGGTGGAGGTGGCGGGAATCGAACCCGCGTCCTTCGGTAATGAGTCAGGGCTTCTCCGGGTGCAGCCTGCTTGGCGTTTTCTCAGCCCCGGCACTCATGCAGGCAAGTTGCCGACGGGCTCAGCCGCTGTTTGTTTTTCCTACAGGCCCCGCGACCGGGCTTGCAGGTGGAGTCTCCTTACGATGCCAGACCCCGGGTCGGAGACGCTCCCGGGCTGACAGAGTTCGCTACTCGCCTCAGGCGGCGAGAGCGAACTCGGACTGCTTCTTGTTGGCAGTTGTGGTTTGCTGTCACAGGATTTACGAGGTCACGACAGCAACCCTCGACCCGCTTCCCCTGGCTCGATCGACCGAAGTCGAAGCCGGTCACCCCCATGTTGAGTTGTCAAAGCGATCGTCCGAGGACGTCCGCACCATGACGTTACAAGGTTAACGCGTCGGCGGGCAACGTAATTCCCTGCGGACACACGTGAACCCCGGTGGCCGCGCGGTTGGGCGCGCCCACCGGGGTCGACCGGCAGGGTCGGGCCGGTCCGGACGGCAGAGCCTCCCCCGAGACGAGGCTCTGGTCTCATCACGGCGACTGGGGCCCGCAACCCCCCAAGCGGAGTCCCAGTCACCTAGGAAGACGCAAGGGGCGGTGTAGGGAGTTGCCCGCCTGGGGGTAAAGGGTTGTCAAAAGCCGCTCAGGGCGTACCCCTGGTGCCGGACGGGACGCCGCGGAGGAACGTGGCGGCGACCCTGGCCGCGGAGACGTGGCCTTCCAGGGCCACGGCGAAGGCGAGGTCGCCGCGGGAGCCCACGAACCAGGAGATCTCTCTGGTCTGGCCGCCCTCGTTGACGGCGGGCAGCGCGGCGACGCCGACGACGTCGCCTGAGACGCGGGCGGGGGTGGCGAGGCCCGTCCTGATGGAACGTGAGAGGACCTTCTTGAGGCTGGAGATCGATTCGGGCTGGAGGTTGGTCGGCGGGACCTGGCCGGCCTTGGAGAGGTCCTTGAGGACGTACGGGGCCTTCCAGGTGCCGTTCTGGGCGGCCGCGGCGACCAGGGCCATGGCGAGGGGGCTCACCTGGACCTTGCCCTCACCGACCATGGTGGCGGCCTTCTCGCCGTCGTTGGCGGGGGCCGGGACCGAGCCGGTGAAGGCGGGGACGGACAGGCCCCAGTCCTTGCCGAGGCCGAGCCGGGACGCCTCCGCCATCAGCGTCTGCGCGCTGAGCTTACCGCCGAGCTGGGCGAGGGTGGTCTTGCACGAGTACGCGTAGTGGCTCGCGAAGCCCCCGGCGGGGCGTGCCTTGTTGGTGAAGGTCAGGCCGCCGACCGTGACGGTGCCGGGGCAGGTCGTCTCGGTGGACTGGTTCATCCCGGCCTGGGAGAACAGTGCCTCGGCCGACACGATGCCGAAGGTCATGCCGGGTGGGTAGCGGCCCTCGAACGCGAGGTTCTTGCCGCTCGTCAGGTGGTTGGACACGGCGAGGACCTCGCCGGTGCTCGGGCGGACGGCGACCATCGAGCCGGTGACGGGCAGGCCGGCGAGGGCGTTGTCGGCCCTGCGCTGCATGGTGGGTTCCAGCGTGGTGCGGACGTCCTGCGGCGGCTGGCCGGGCCACGACCGCAGTTCCTCGGTGTTCTTGCCGGTCGAGTCCTGTGCGACGACCCGCACGGTGGGGGTGCCGGCCAGGCGGCGCTGCTGGAGGAGCTGGACGCCGCTGACGCCGATCGTGTCGCCGGGCTGATAGGGGGCGCCGACCTGCTGGAGCGTGTCGGCGGTGGCCGGGCCGAGGCTGCCGATCAGCTCCGGCGCGTACATGGGGTCGATCGGGACCTTGACAGGCTCGAAGTGCAGTCCGTCGATCTGCCTGAGCCGCTGGATCAGCGAGTTGTGGTCGGGGACCTGGAGGGTCAGCAGCGGCAGGAACTGCTGCGGCGGGGCGGAGCGGACGCGGCCGAGCAGCCGCTCGGAGTCCAGCCGCCGGCCGCCGTCGATCCGGGTCTGCCGGGCGAGGCCGTCCAGGGTGCGCTGCTGGTTCGCGAGCCGCCCGGGGTACACGCCGACGTTGTAGGCCCAGACCTCGCGAAGGAGGGAACGGCCCTGGTTGTCGCGGATGGGGGCGCGTTTCGGGACCTCGGTCAGCACCGCGAGCCGCTGCCCCGGCTTCAGCTTCGGGTTGATGATGGACGGATCCCAGACGACCTTCCACTTGCCGCCCTGGCGGCGCAGGTGCAGCAGCCCCGTGTACGTCCAGGGCTGGCCGTTCTCACCGAGGTCGACCTTCACCGAGAAGCGGGCGTCGGCCTCGTCGCCCTTCTTGTCGATCGCCTTGACGGCGGTGTCCTGGCCGGGCACGCCCAGTGCGAGCCGCAGCGACGCCGCGTCGAGTTGGGCGCGGACCTGGCCGAGGGCGTCGGAGACCTTCTCACGGTCGGCGCCGACCGTCCGTTTCGCCGCCGCCGGATAGTTGCCGACCTCCCAGGCGATGAGGAAGTCGCGGACGGCGGGCATCGCGGACGGTTCCGCCCAGCAGCCCGTCGTGAGGGTGCCGACGAGCGCGCCGCAGGACGCGATCGAGACCACCCGGCGCCGCACGGTGCGCGCGCCCCGCGGGGCGCGTCCATGACCTCGACTGATCATCGACACCCTTCACCGTCTCCTGAACCGGGCGGCCGCCGCCTTCTGCATCTCCCGGTCGGCTTCCCGCTTGGCGATGGCCTGGCGCTTGTCGTAGGACTTCTTACCACGGGCGAGGCCGATCTCTACCTTGGCCTTGCCGTCCTTGAAGTACAGCGCCAGGGGTATGAGCGTCCACCCGGGCTCGGACGACTTGGCGATGATCTTCTGGATCTCGCGCCGGTGCAGCAGCAGCTTGCGGCGCCGCCGGGGCGCGTGGTTCGTCCAGGTCCCCTGCGTGTACTCGGGAATGTGGACGTGCTCCAGCCAGATCTCACCGTCCATCACGTGGGCGTAGCCGTCGGCGAGGGACGCGCGTCCGGCGCGCAGGGCCTTCACCTCGGTGCCCATGAGCACCAGGCCGGCTTCCCAGGTGTCGTCGATGTGGTAGTCGTAGCGGGCACGCTTGTTCTGGGCGATGAGCTTGCGCCCTGTGTCGCGTGGCACGTGATCAGCCTCGGTCCTTGTCCGGCTTCGGTTCCTGCACCGAGCCCCTTCCCCGTCCGTAGGCGATCTTATGAGGACAGGGCGGGTGAGGTGGAACCGCTTTGTCTGACGGCCGGGTTCCGCGGTTGGTTCGGCGCCGCGATCTAGGGGTGCACCGATCAGATCTTCAGGTATCTCCGCAGGGTGAGGAACGATGCGATGGCGCACAGGAGCACGCCGAAGCAGATCGAGACGATGATCACGAAGACGACGTTGCTCCAGCCGAGTTTGCTGACGAGCTGGACGTCCTCGGCGAGCCTGTCGACGAGGAGAAGCTTGCTGAACACCAGCAGGATCGAGGCGAACAGCCCGCCGATCATCCCCGCTATCGCGCCCTCCAGGATGAAGGGCATCTGGATATAGGTGTTGGACGCGCCGACGAGCCGCATGATGCCCGTCTCCCGGCGCCGGTTGAACGCCGACAGCCGGACGGTGTTACCGACCAGCAGCACCGCGGCCACCACCTGGATCAGCGCGATGAGCAGCGCGGCGACCTGGAGGCCGTTGAGGATCCGGAAGAACCTCTTCAAGATCTCCTGCTCGTTGATCACCGTGTCGACGCCCGGTTGGCCGAGCATCGCCTGGGCGACCGCCTTGTACTCCTCGGGATTCTTCAGCTTCACCCGGAACGAGTCGGGGATGTCGCCCTCGCGGGTACTCTCCACAAACCCGGGAGATCCGGCGAAACGGTCCTTGAAGCGCGCGTACGCCTGCTGCTTGGTCTCGTACTGGACGTTGGAGACCTGCGACATCTTCTCCAACTGGCCCTTGAGCGCATCCCGCTGCTCGGGCGTCACGTCCCGCTTCTGGCAGCTCTGATTCGAGCTGGTCTTGGCGCACAGGAAGATCGAGACTTCGATCTTGTCGTACCAATAGCTCTTGGACTCGTCCACCTGGTTACGCAGGAGCAGACCGGTGCCGAAGAGTGCCATGGCGATGGCGACGGTGATGACGAGGGAAATGGTCATCGTCATGTTCCGGCGGAGACCAATCCAGATCTCCTGGAGAACGAACTGTGCGCGCATGCCTCGCTGTCCTTGATCGCCTGTGTTCCGCCGGAACGCGGGCGCCGCCGTGCACGCCCTGTGGGGTGTCTCGTACGTCTGGAGTGTCGTACGCCCCGGCAAGAATCGTTGGTTCAGATGGTCGCGGGGACCTGCCCGGACGTCGCGGCGGGCCCCGGGTGGGTCAGTATGCCTGGCCGTAGACGCCGCGCGACTGGTCGCGGACGACCCGTCCGTCCTCCAGCTCGACGACGCGCTTGCGGAACGCGTCGACGATCGCGGCGTCGTGGGTAGCCATGACGACGGTGGTGCCGGTCCGGTTGATCCGGTCCAGCACCTTCATGATGCCGATGGACGTGGCGGGGTCGATGTTCCCCGTCGGCTCGTCCGCCAGCAGGATCATCGGCCGGTTGACGAACGCCCGCGCGATGGCGACGCGCTGCTGCTCGCCGCCGGACAGTTCGTCCGGCATCCGGTGGGCCTTGCCCTCCAGACCGACCAGGTCGATGACCTCCGGCACGACCTTGCCGATGAAACGCCGCGGCTTTCCGATCACCTCAAGGGCGAACGCGACGTTCTCGAAGACGTTCTTGTTGGGGAGCAGCCGGAAGTCCTGGAAGACGCAGCCGATCCTGCGGCGCAGGTGCGGCACCTTCCAGTTACTCAGCCTGCTCAGGTCCTTGCCCGCCACGTGCACGTGACCCTGGGAAGGACGCTCCTCCTTGAGGACTAGGCGCAGAAAGGTCGACTTACCGGAGCCGGAGGGACCCACCAGGAACAGGAACTCGCCCTTCTCGATGGCGACGTTCACATGCTGCAGGGCGGGCCGGTTCTGGCTCGGGTAGACCTTGGTGACGTTGTCGAAATGGATCACGGCTGCATCACGGCGGTTCAGTCTAGGGGTTGGGGAGCGGCCTGTTCCGTCGCCACGGAACGGGTCCGTGGTCTCCGGCCTGGGCCGCCAGGCTTCGCGGCCGGGTGGACCGTGGAGCCTGCGAGCAGTGTAGAGGGGACAGTCAACCACCTCGTCCCGCTCGGCGCGGGACGCTTGGCCGGGAGCGGCGACACGCCGGGAATGCGCGGTAGCCCGTTCGTTGCCATGCGGTTCACTGCCATGCGACCGTCTCCCGACGTCGGGCCGTTTCGTACCGTCGAGCTCCCGGAGTTGCCGGAACGACCATACAGTCCGGCTACGCTGGATGATGGCGAAAGATACCTAATAGGTCGTCGATCGACGTTCTCACCCGCACGGACCCACGTGCCGTTCACGGAGATTGGGGCCCACGACATGAGCTGCGAACATCTGATCTGCGCCCGGTGCTCGAACCCGGTGGTCGAGGGGCGCTGCGCCACCTGCCGGGAGGCCCGCTCGGAGCTGCACCGCCACGGCCCCTCGATCCCGCCCGCACTCGTCCTCGCCGGGCTCGTCGCCCTGCTGTTCGTCGCGCTCGTCCTGCAGAAGATCTACTGACCCGGCAGGGCCTCCGAAGCCTTCTAGGGCTTGCGAGGCGGCGGGGTCGCGGCCTTGGCGATCGCGCCGTCATCGGCGACCAGAGCCGCTTTGGGCTGGGGCCTGCCCTTCTTGGCGCGCGGCGGATCGAACGCTGCGAAGTGCAGCATCGCCGTCGTGTCGATCTCGTTGCCCTCGACGGTGCCCTCCAGGAGATGCTCCGCCTCCGGCGGGATCTCCGGTTTGGGCGTCGCCGGGTCTTTGGCGGTCAGAGAGGTGTTGCGGAACAGCGAGTACAGCACCAGGCCCCCGCCGCGCTCGGTGCGCAGCGCGAAGTAGGGATAGGGCGTGGCCGTGTAGACCACCTGGAGCGTGAGGTCCTTCTCCTTGGCCTTTTTCTTGGCGCGCTTCGCCTGCTGGTAGTAGCCGGTGGTGACGGGACCGGGCCGCATCACCTTCGCCGCCACGCTGCCGCCGCCCTCGGCCGCGATGGTCGCCTGGATGCCGCCCACGTCCCGGGGGCGGATCAGCACGGAGGTGTCGTCCGTCCCGAGCCCCTCCGCGTACCCCTCCGGATCGATCAGAACCTTCGGTTCCTTGGCCTTCGGCGACAGAAGGGTGGTCATGGTGACACGCCAGCGGTCGGACGGGCCGCGCAACATGAACGCCATGAACGCGGTGCGGTCGCTCTTGGGCTTGCCCTGGACAGAACGGTTCACCGAAGCCACGAACCATTGGGGATAGCCGTCCGGCTTGAGTTTCGGCACATACAGCTTGGGCTTGCCATAGGAAAAACGGCGGACCGGGTCGCCGTCAAAGGCGGCCTTGCGGAATTCGGCGGCGGTGAGCAAGGACTGCCCGTCCGACGTCCAGGTCAGGGCGAGCCGCTCGTCCCCGGCCGCACGCGCCACGTCCTCGTCGATGATGTAGGTGCCGAACGCCTTCTGCGCGACCTGCGAGGTCAGCGGCACTATCGGCGGCGGAGACGTCGTGGGCATGGCGGTGGGCGGCGCCGCCTCCGGCTTGTTCTCCGCGCAGCCCGCAGCCGCGAGCGGCGCGAGCAGCGCGGCGGCCGCGACCGCCCGCGAAATCCTCTGCACAGCCTCGTCCCCCGGCCAGGAAAACATGACGCCGATCGTGACGATCGACCTCCTCGGCCCGTGATTCTGCCATCCACAGGGTATTGGCCGGACGCTCGGGCACTGCCGGGACGGCGATAGGCTCGGGGGCGTGGCAGGCATCGAACCCGAAGAGCAGCTCAAGGAGCTCGGCTCGACACTCACCGGCATCGAGCAGGTGCTGGATCTCGACAGCATGCGGCGCGACATCGCCGAGCTGCGCGAGCAGTCGGCCGACCCGGGCCTCTGGAACGACCAGGAGCGCGCCCAGTCGGTGACGCGCCGCCTGTCGTACCTGGAGAGCGAGCTGAACAAGGTGGAGGGCCTGCGGCAGCGGCACGACGACGTCGCGACGCTGTACGAGATGGCCCAGGAGATGGACGACGCCGACACCCGCGTGGAGGCCGACGAGGAGCTGGCGTCGCTGCGCAAGGCCGTCCAGCAGCTTGAGGTCCGCACCCTCATGTCCGGCGAGTACGACGCGCGCGAGGCACTCGTCACGATCAACGCGCAGGCCGGCGGCGTGGACGCGGCCGACTGGGCCGAGCAGCTCCAGCGGATGTACCTGCGCTGGGCCGAGCGGCACGGCTACCCGACGGAGATCTACGACACCTCCTACGCCGAGGAGGCGGGCATCAAGTCCACCACCTTCACGGTGAAGGCCCCCTACGCGTACGGGACGCTGCGCGGCGAGCACGGCACGCACCGCCTCGTCCGCATCTCCCCCTTCGACAACCAGGGCCGCCGGCAGACGTCGTTCGCCGGTCTCGACGTCGTCCCGGTCGTGGAGCAGTCCGACCACGTCGACATCGACGAGAGCGAACTGCGGGTGGACGTGTACCGCTCGTCCGGACCCGGGGGCCAGGGCGTCAACACCACCGACTCCGCGGTGCGCATCACCCACATCCCGACCGGGATCGTTGTGTCCTGCCAGAACGAGCGCAGCCAGTTGCAGAACAAGGCGACGGCGATGAACGTGCTCCAGGCCAAGCTGCTGGAGCGCAAGCGGCAGGAGGAGGCGGAGAAGATGTCCGCCCTGCGCGGCGAGGGCACCAGCAGCTGGGGCACGCAGATCCGCAACTACGTCCTGCACCCTTACCAGATCGTCAAGGACCTGCGCACCGGCGTCGAGGCGGGCAACCCCTCGTCCGTCCTGGACGGCGACATCGACGAGTTCATCGAGGCCGAGATCCGCTGGATGCGCCAGCAGGAGTCGGCCTGACGGCGTTTATTTCAATCCCGGCCCGGAGGGCTCGCCTGGCGGCTCGCCCCCCGACCGGGCTTGGGGCGAGCGCGTCATCGCTTCGCGATCTTCCCGGTGGGGCTTGCCTTCGGCGTTGCCCCACCGCTCAGGTCTCGCGCTCGCGCGACGGTTGAGGCACTGTGAGATGGCCCCTGGCCCGATGAGGACCCGTGTCCGGGGCCGTGTGACCGGGGCCGTGTGACCGGGGCCGTGTGGCCGGGGCCGTGAGGTCGGGCCCGTCGGATGCCGGTGACGGTCCAGCTGCAGCGGTCAGAAGAGCGGGAACGCCCCGGCACCCGACGGAGTCTCAGGAGCCGTGTAGGGTGACGGCCTTGCGGTACATCCCGCTGACCGTCACCCGGCCCTTGGGCGGGATGGTGGCCAAGTACTGCACCAGGACGGTCGTGTCCATACGGTTCCTGGCGGCCCTGGTCGGGGCGAGCCCGATCAGATCACCGCTCACAGCCAGCGTCCCCCGATTCGGGGCGGAATACGCCTCGTTCTGCTTCAGGACATACCAGACGAGGGCACCACGGTCCCTGGTCCGCAGCGCATAGACCCCGTACGGGGCGACGGAGAACCGCGACGAGAGCGTGATGCCCCGCTTGGACAGCGCCTGCTCCCCATGCCGCAATGCCTCAAATGTCTGATGTGTCCGGGGCCCGTCGGCCAGCACGGACACGCCGGCGGCGCTCGGCCCGTCCGTCAGCAGGCTCGCGTGCACGCCGGGAAGTCTCTCCGGCGTGATGGCGAGCCCCTCGGCGCGAGGGTCCACCGGAGTGGCGTAGCCTTCGGGGTCGAGGGCGACCTTGTTCAGCGCAGGGGCGAGCGGATAGGGGTCGGCGGCCAGCAGCCACGGCTGCCCGGCCTTGGCCTGCGTGAACAGCAGCGCGTGCCGCACCGTCCGCTTGCCCGACCCGGTGGCGGCGTCGGCGGCGAACCAGCGCGGGTAGCCGCTCATGCGTGGGATGTAGTACACGACCTGGCTGAGCCTGAGCGTCGGCGGACGCTGCCGGATGACTCTGCGCAGCCGGAACGCAGCCGTGTCCATGGACAGCTGCGGATCGGCCTCGATTGCCCGCAACGCCAGACGGTCGAGCCGCCGCCCCGCGCGGTTCGCCCCGTCCGTGAACGACGCCAGGACTTGCTGGGCCTGCGCCCTGGTCAGCGCTGGCGGATCCGCTCCCGCGGACGACTTGCTCCCGCAGCCCGCCGCCGCGACGGCGGTGAGCAGGCAGGACACCAGTGACAGAGCGGTGACGGCACGTGCGGGCATCGAGCCCCCCGATGAAGAACGACGGTCCGGTCCAGCGGGAATCATCGCAGAGTGACCGTCCAGTCACAGTATGAATGGGCAAACGTGACCCGGTCGAGGGATTGGCGCGCCGCGGGTTCCACCGGGGCTTGAGGGTCCGCGCCCGTTCGCCCAGCAATCCGCACCCGAGATCGGCGAAAGTCTCCGGGACGACTTCAACGAAACACTCGACGTCATGAGTGCTGGAGACATGACATCGCCCGACCCGACCTCCGCTCGGGCACCCGCGCCCGAGTACACCACGGACACCACCCCGTCCGGCGGGCACCGCTGGTGGACGCTGCCGGTGGTGAGCGCGGCGCAACTCCTCGTGGTCCTGGACGGCACGATCGTGAACATCGCGCTGCCGTCCGCGCAGGACGCGCTCGGCATGTCCGACGCGAGCCGGCAGTGGGTGATCACCGCGTACGCGCTGGCCTTCGGCGGCCTGCTGCTGCTCGGCGGCAGGATCGCCGGCGCGCTCGGCTACCGCAGGGCGTTCGCGATCGGCCTGGCCGGGTTCGCCGCTTCGTCAGCGCTCGGCGGCGCGGCGACCGAGCCGGAGATGCTGTTCGCGGCGCGGGCCCTGCAAGGCGTGTTCGCCGCCCTGCTCGCCCCCGCCGGACTGTCGCTGCTGACCACCACGTTCACCGGGGCACGCGAGCGTGGACGGGCGTTCGGCGTGTTCGCTGCGGTGGGCGCCGCCGGTTCCGCCGTCGGCCTCGTCGCGGGCGGGCTGCTGACCGAGTACGCGGGCTGGCGATGGTGCCTGTACATCAACGTCCCGATCGCGCTGCTCGCCGTGGCGGGCACGGCACTCGTGCCCCGCGACCGCCCCGTCCGCGGCGGCGCACGGCTCGACGTCCCGGGCGCGGTGCTCAGCGTCGCGGGCTTCGCCGCGGTCGTCTACGGCTTCAACGAGGCCGAACCGCTCGGCTGGGACTCGCCGAGGGTGGTGGCGCTGCTCGCCGGGGGCGTCCTGCTCCTGGCGGCGTTCGTCGCCGTCGAGTTGCGCGTCCCCGACCCGCTGCTGCCGATGCGCGTGCTCCTGCACCGCGCCCGCGCCGGCGCCTTCGTGGCGATCACGCTGATGTTCGTGTCGATGTTCGGCTTCTACCTGTTCGTCAGCTACTACACCCAGACGGTCCTCGGATACTCACCGGTCGAGGCGGGCCTGACACTGATCGTCAACGCCCTGGCCGCCCTCGCGGGCTCGCTGCTCATCGCCGGCAAACTGCACGGACGGGTCTCCCCGTCGGCGCTGATCCTGCCCGGCCTCGGCCTCGCCGCCACCGGAATGCTGGTCCTGACCCGCCTGACGCCGCACAGCACGGACATCCTGCCGGTCTACCTGGTGCCCGCGCTGGTGCTCACCGGGCTCGGGCTCGGTCTCGTCCTCCCGCCGACGGCCGCCCTGGCCACCGCGGGAATGCACCACCACGAGATCGGCGCGGCGTCGGCGGCCTACAACGCGTCCCAGCAACTCGGAGCCGCTCTCGGCACCGCCCTGCTCAACACGGTCGCCGCCAGCGCGTCCGCCTCGTACCTGGCAGAACACGGCCACGTCACACAGGTCGCCGCATCCGTACACGGCTACACCGCAGCCCTGACGGTCGCCTTCGGCATCCTCGTGGCCGCCGTCTGCCTGGTCGCGCCCCTACGCGCCAAGCGAAACCACACCTAGGGCCCACCCACCACCGACGCTAGAAGCCGCGGTGCCCCGACCTCCGACCTCAACCGTCACGCGAGCGCGCGATGTCGCGCTCGTCCAACCCCGCCCAAGGGCAAGCGACTAGGCGAGCCCTTGGGGCGGGGTTGCAATGATCACAGCGAGCTCGCGGTGACCAGGGTGCGGATCGAGCCGAGCGCGACCGAGAGGGTCGCCAGGTCGAAGCTGTCGCTCTCCCAGATCTCGCTGAGCGTCTGCTGGGCGCGCTGCACCGCGGTCCGGTTCTTGTCGGCCCAGCCTCCGAGGCGCTCCTCCGGCTGCTCGCCGGGTTCGCTGGTGACCAGGACGTCCCGGGTGAGGGCGGCGTGCGCGGCGTACAGGTCGTCGCGCAGGGCCGAACGCGCCATCGAGCGCCAGCGGTCGTCGCGGGGCAGTGCGATGATCCGCTCGCGGAGCCGCGACAGCTGGAGCCGGTCGGCGAGGTCGAAGTAGACCTCGGCGACCTCCTCCACCGGACGGCCCGTCTCGTGGGAGATCCCCACCAGGTCGAACGTGGAGTAGGCGGCGACCAGGATGGCGCCCTGCTCGGCCAGTTCGTCCGGGACGCCGAGTTCGGCGAACCCGTCACGGCGCTGCTCGAACGCGGCGAGGTCCAGGCCGACCAGCAGCTTCGGCAGCCGTCCGCCGAGCGTGGCGGCGCCGCCGGAGAACAGGTCGATCGTCTCGCGGATGTCGAACGGGGGCCGCCGGTTGTGCAGCAGCCAGCGGGCGCCGCGCTCGGTCAGCTTCCGCGCCTCCAGCAGCATCGCGAGCTGCGTGGACTGCTCGACCTGCTCGGACAGCTCCTCCACCGACCGCCAGAACCGCGGCATCCCGAAGACCTCGCGGGCCACCAGGTAGGCGCGGGCTATGTCGGACGAGGACGCCCCGGTCTCCTCGTTCATCCGGAACACGAACGTGGAGCCGCTGTTGTTGACCAGGTCGTTCACCACGGCGGTGGTGATGATCTCCCGGCGCAGCGGGTGGCGGTCCATGGAGGACCGGAACCGCTCGCGCAGCGCCGTCGGGAAGTACTCCACCAGCCAGGATTCGAGGTAGGGGTCGTCGGCGAGGTCGGAGGCGACGATCTCGGCGTCCAGGGTGAGCTTGGCGTAGGCCAGCAGGACGGAGAACTCCGGGCTGGTCAGCCCGAGCCCGGACTGCCGCCGCTCGGCGAGGGCCTTGTCGTCGGGCAGGGACTCCAGCCGCCGTTTGAGCCGCCCGTCCCGCTCCAGCTTGCGCAGGTGCCGCGCGTGGACGTGCAGCATCGCCGACGCCTGCGCGCGCGCCGCGGCGAGCACGACATTCTGCGCGTAGTTGTCGCGCAGGACGAGCCGCCCCACCTCGTCGGTCATCTCGTACAGCAGGGTGTCGCGCTGCTTGCGGGTGAGCTCGCCGTCCCGGACGACCTGGTCGAGCAGGATCTTGATGTTGACCTCGTGGTCGGAGGTGTCGACGCCGGCGGAGTTGTCGATGAAGTCGGTGTTGACCAGCGCGGCGGAACCGCGCCGCTCGCCCTCGCGGGCGAACTCGATGCGGCCGAGCTGGGTCAGGCCGAGGTTGCCGCCCTCGCCGATCACCTTGCAGCGCAGTTCCTCGCCGTCGACCCGGACGGGGTCGTTGGCCTTGTCTCCGACGTCGGCGTTGTTCTCGATCGACGCCTTGACGTAGGTGCCGATGCCGCCGTTCCACAGCAGGTCCACCGGCGCCTTCAGCACGGCGCGGATCAACTCGTGCGGGGTCAACGCCTTGACCCCCTCGTCGATGCCGAGTACCGCCCTGACCTGCGGGCTCAGTCGGATCGACTTGGCGGTGCGGGGGAAGATCCCGCCGCCCTTGGAGATCAGCGAGGCGTCGTAGTCGGCCCACGAGCTGCGCGGCAGCTCGAACACGCGGCGGCGCTCGGCGAAAGAGGCGGCCGGGTCGGGGTCGGGGTCGAGGACGATGTGCCGGTGGTCGAAGGCGGCGACCAGCTTGATGTGCTCCGACAGCAGCATCCCGTTACCGAAGACGTCACCGGACATGTCGCCGATGCCGACGACGGTGAAGTCCTCGTGCTGGATGTCCTTGCCGAGGGAGCGGAAATGGTACTTGACCGACTCCCAGGCGCCGCGGGCGGTGATCCCCATGGCCTTGTGGTCGTAGCCGACGGAGCCGCCGGACGCGAACGCGTCACCGAGCCAGAACCCGTACTCGGCGGCGACGCCGTTGGCGATGTCGGAGAACGTGGCGGTGCCCTTGTCGGCGGCGACCACGAGGTAGGTGTCGTCGCCGTCGTGCCGGACGACGTTCGGCGGCGGGACGACCTTGCCGTCCACGAGGTTGTCGGTGACGTCGAGCAGGCCGGAGATGAAGTCCTTGTAGCAGGCGATGCCGGCCTGCATGAACGCCTCGCGGTCGGCGGCGGGGTCGGGCAGCTGCTTGCCGACGAAGCCGCCCTTCGCGCCCGCGGGGACGATGACGGTGTTCTTCACCGCCTGCGCCTTGACCAGGCCGAGGATCTCGGTGCGGAAGTCCTCGCGCCGGTCGGACCAGCGCAGCCCGCCGCGCGCCACCGACCCGAACCGCAGGTGGACGCCCTCGACCTTCGGCGAGTACACGAAGATCTCGTACTTGGGACGTGGCTGGGGCAGGTCGGGGATGCCCTCGGGGTCGAACTTGACCGCCAGGTAGGGCTTGTGCTGGTAGTGGTTCGTGCGCAGCGTCGCCTGGATCATCGCCAGGTAGGCGCGCAGGATGCGGTCCTCGTCGAGGCTGGCGACCTCGTCCAGCTTGCCGTGCAGCTCCTCGTTGATGCCGAGGCTGCGTTCCTCCTCACCGCCCGCGAGGGCCGGATCGAGGCGGCTCTCCCACAGCCGGACGAGCAGCCGCGTGATCTGCGCGTTCCGCAGCAGCACCTGCTCGATGTAGCGCTTGGAGAAGCTGGTGCCGGTCTGCCGCAGGTAGAGGGCGTAGGCGCGCAGGATCATCGCCTGCCACCAGTTCAGGCCGACGTGCAGGACGAGGGCGTTGAAGCCGTCGTTCTCGATCCTGCCCTCCCACAGCGCCGTGAACGCGTCCTGGAACAGGCCCTTGATGGCCTCCTCGGACACGTCCACGGGCGGGGCGTACCGCAGCCCGAGGTCGTAGATCCAGAACCGCTGCCCGTCACCGCTGTTGATCTCGTAGGGCCGCTCGTCGATGACCTCGACGCCCATGTTCTGCAGGAGCGGCAGCACCCGCGACAGCGAGATCGGCTCGCCCAGCCGGTAGATCTTCAGGCGCCGCTCTCCGGGCCCGGCGCTGTAGGGCTCGTACAGGTTGATCGAGGTGTCGGCGTCGCCGCTCAGCTCGTCGAGCCGGCGCAGGTCGGCGACCGCGGTGCGGGCCGGGAAGTCGGCCTTGTATCCTTCGGGGAAGGCGTCGGAGTACCGCCGGGCGAGCGTGCCGGAACGTTCCTCGCCGCACTGCTCGACGATCGCGTCGGCCAGGTCGTCGCCCCAGGACCGGGTCGCGACCGCGAGGCGCGCCTCCAGCTCGTCCACGTCCACGTCGGGCAGCGGACGGCCGCGCTCGCCGCGCACCACCACATGCAGCCGGGCGAGCATCGACTCGGTCACGTTCGCGCTGTAGTCGACGCTGACGCCCTCGAACGCGCTCCGCAGGATCTCCTGGATGCGCAGCCGGATCCGGGTGGTGTACCGGTCGCGCGGCAGGTAGACCATGCAGGACATGAAGCGCCCGTACAGGTCCTTGCGCAGGAACAGCTTGAGCTGGCGGCGCTCGCGCAGCCGCAGCACCCCGAGCGAGATCGACAGCAGGTCGTCGACGGAGATCTGGAACAGCTCGTCGCGCGGGTAGCTCTCCAGCACCTCGATGAGGTCCTGGCCGTCGTAGCTGTCGGGGGTGAACCCGGCGCGCTCCAGCACCTCGTCCAGCTTGCGCTTGAGGACGGGCACGTGCGCGATCGACTCGCTGTAGGCGACGTGGGTGAACAGGCCGAGGAACCGGCGCTCGCCGATGACCTCGCCCGCCGCGTCGAACTTCTTCACGCCGATGTAGTCGAGGTACAGCGGCCGATGGACGGTGGAGCGGGAGTTCGCCTTGGTCAGCACGAGCAGGTGCTTCTCGGTGGCCTTCTCGCGGACCTCGGGCGGCAGCGAGGCGAAGCTGTCGGACTCGCGCTTGTCGTTGCGCAGGATGCCGAGGCCGGTGCCCGGCTCCGGGCGCAGGCCGAGCTGGCCGCCGGCGGCGTGCCCCACCGCCTCGCCCGTGCTCTCCTCGCCGCTCTCGGTGAGCGTGTAGTCGCGGTAGCCGAGGAACGTGAAATGCCCGTTGGCCAGCCAGTCCAGCAGCTCGACGCCCTCGGCGAGCTCCTTGGCGGCAAGCGGCGGCGGCACGTCCCGGATCGCGGCGGCGATCTCGCCCGCCCGGGCCCGCATCTTCGGCTCGTCCTCGACCCCGACCCGCACGTCCTGCAGGACGCGCAGCAGGTCCTTCTCCAACGCGGCGAGCCGCTCGCGGTCGCTCGTGCGGTCCACCTCGATGTGGATCCACGACTCGTCGACATCGGTGGCACTGTCCAGCTTGCCACGGAACGCCCGTAGATGACCTGCGACGTCGCGGTCAACTCCGAGCAGCGGGTGGACTATCAGATGCGTGGCGAGCTGGTGCCGGCTCAGCTCCATCGTCACGGAGTCGACGAGGAACGGCATGTCGTCGGTGACGACCTGGACGACGGTGTGGCCGGGGTCCCAGCCGTTCTCCTCCAGCGACGGCGTGAACACCCGCACCTTCGCGCGCCCCTGCGGCCGCTCCTCGCCGAGCGCCCGGTGCGCCGTCGCGGGGCCGCAAATGTCCGCCGGGTCCCTGCTCAGCAGGTCCTCTGGAGCCACGTGGTGGTAGTAGAGGCGAAGGTAGGCGAGGGCCTCCTCCACGTCCCCGCCCCGGCCACCGGGGCGCTGGGCGCACGTCTCCGCGGCCCGCCGGAGCCGATCGTCCTTCGCCTGGTCGAGCTTGCCGCCCATCAACAACTCCCCTAGAGACAATTCGCCACCTCGTTGTGGCGCTGCTCACTTGCGCCAGCGTAGCCAGGAATTCCCCCAAAACCGACCTGCTGAGCCGCAAGGTGAACGTGGCTTTGCCCACCCTGCCAGGCCTTCCCGCGATGCCGCCCGGTGATCGCCGAACTCCCCGTCCGGCCCGCTTTCGGGCGCATGTGACGACGGTCGGAACCGTTGCAGGGCACCGCTTTCGTCACCGCGGCCGCCCCCCTGACGGGGGCGCCGGGGTCAGCTTCCGCCGGTGCCGGCGCCCGTGCCGGGAGGGGTGGGCGTGGAGGTCGGGGGCGTGGGCGTCGGGTCGGGGCTGTTCGTCGACTGCGTGGGCGTCGGGTCCGTCGTCGTGCGGGTCGGCGACGGGCTCCCGGACGGGCTCGGGCTGCCGGACGGTGACGGGCTGAACGACGGCGACGGGCTGTAGGACGTCACGGGCGCCGGCCCCGACGGGCTGTGGCTCCGCGGCGCCGACGACCTCGGCGCGACATCGCTGGACGCCGGCGGGCCGCTGGGGTCGCTGACCTTCTGCCCCGCCTTGCCCTTGTCGCCGGACCCGAACGCCAGCGCCGAGGACACCACCACGATCGCCACGATCAGCGCGGCGGCACCGGCCAGCACCGCCGAGCGGCCGGAACCGGTGAGGGTGCTCCGCAGGCCGCGTCCGCCGGTGGGGCGGCCCGGGACGGTGTTGTCGGCGGCCCACTCGGCGGGCGTCGGCAGGCGGTCGGGGGGACCGCCGCCGGGCAGGTCCAGTTCGTCCCACTCGCCGGTGCGGGCCATCCCGGCGTCGAACGCTCCAACCGGAGCCGGCGCGAAACCGGGCCCTGCCGTGCCCTCGACGGCCTCCGCCGCGAGGACGCTGCCGGCGGCGAGCATCGCGGTCTCATCGGTGTCACCCGGCGGACGCACGGCCGCCGCCACCGCCGGGACCGCGGCGTCCTCGTGCCCGAGCAGCCGCATCAGCACCTGCCGGGCGTGCGGGCGCAGGGCCGGGTCCTTGTCGAGGCAGTCGGTGACGAGGTCGCGCAGCGGACCGTCCATGCCGCCGAGGTCCGGCTGCTCGTGCAGGATCCGGTTGATCACCGCGGGGATGGTGTCCTGGCCGAACGGCGGCTCGCCGGTGGCGGCGAACACCAGCGTGGCCGCCCAGCAGAACACGTCCGCGGCGGTGCCGACCTCCTCGCCCTGGATCTGCTCGGGCGCCATGTACGAGGGCGTGCCGATGACGCGGCTGGTCAGCGTGGTGGAGCCGCTGATGGCGCGGGCGACCCCGAAGTCGATGACGCGCGGCCCGTCCGGACCGATCAGCACGTTGTGCGGTTTGAAGTCGCGGTGGATGATCTTCGCCTGGTGGATCGCCGCGAGCGCGGTCGCGGTGCCGACCGCGAGCCGGTCCAGGGCCGCGCCGCCGAGCGGGCCCTCCTGCGTGACCTGCTGGTTGAGCGAAGGCCCGGGGACGTACTCGCTGACGATGTAGGGCCGGTCGCCGTCCGCGTCCGCGTCGATGACCTGGGCCGTGCAGAACGGCGCGACCTTCTTCGCGACCTCCAGCTCCCGCAGGAAGCGGGCGCGCGCCTTGTCGTCCGAGGTCAGCTCGGCGTGCAGCAGCTTGACCGCGACCCGCCTGCCGTTCTCGTCCTCCCCGAGGAACACGGTGCCCTGGCCGCCCTCGCCCACCCGGCCGGTCAGGGCGTACGGACCAAGCCGCTCCGGATCACCGGACCGCAGCGCCCCAACCTCCATGCGTGGCACCGTCCCTCTCCCAATCGACGGACCGAAACGGACCACGGGCCGATCGACGCAGGCCAGCGCTCCGCTAGTGTGACGCCCCAAACCTGGGGAAAGTTCACTCGGCCCTGCGACCTTACGGCGCGTTCTGACCCCCCGCACCCGATCGGACACTTTTAGGCCGGGCCACCACCCTAATACCGCCACACCCGCCGCGATACCGCGCAACCACGGGTTCGCGTAAGTGAGACTATGCCGGTGACCACACTCGACGGCCGCCGCGTCTACACCCGCGCCGAACTGATGGATGCGCACGGCCTCGGACGCAGCACCCTGGAGAAGTGGTTCCGCGAGCGCGCGGCGAACGGCCACCCCGAAGCGGCCGGGACGGTCGGCTCACAGCTCGCCTGGGACGCCGACGCCTGGGACCACTGGTACGCCTCGCGCGGTAGCGCGACCGTCCCGTCCGGGCTGGTCACCCGCGATGAGCTGGCCGAACGCCACCACGTGAGCCGTCACCACCTGAAGCGGCTCTGGGCCGACCGCGCGTCCAACGGCCATCCGGAGGCGGCCCACCGCGCGGGCAAGGCGCTCTACTGGGACGAGGCGGAGTGGGCCGCCTGGTACGCCGCCGAGCGCGACCGCCCGTCCCAGGACGGCGACCCGGACGGCCTGGTCACCCTCGCCGAGGCCGCTCGCATCCTCGGCCTCGCGCAGACGAGCGTCACCGTCTACCCCAAACGCCCGCCCGCGGGCTGGCCCGAACCGGCCGCGGTAGAGGAACTGGGCGGCGGCCGGGTCCGCCGCCTCTACCGCCGCCGAGACATCCAGTCCTACGCCTCCAGGCGCCGCTGAAATCGAGGGTTCTCGGTACGCTAGGACAGTTTCGACCTCAAACGTGTCACCTACCGTCATCAATCGAAAGCACAGTGTCATGAGGGTCGCAGCCGTTGTCCACTACTACACGCTGCCTGACACCCCCTACGCGATGTGGGTCCGAGGGGACCTCCCCGAACCGCTCGCGTTCGAGATCGACACAGAACTCTGGGAGCCCTGGGACGAGTAATCCGCTCATGGGGTGAAGTGGGAAAGGACCTCCGGGTTGGCCAGGGAGTCGCGGTTGGCGGCCTTGTCGACCGGGGTGCCCTGGAGGATCTTGCGGACGGGGACCTCCAGCTTCTTTCCCGACAGCGTGCGCGGGATGCCGGGGACCTCGCGGATCTCGTCGGGGACGTGGCGGGGCGACAGGGCCGACCGAATCCGGCGTTTGAGCTCGGTCACCAGCTCGTCGCCGAGGGACGCGCCCGGGGCGAGCTGGACGTACAGCAGGAGGCGGCCCTCCTGGCCCAGGCGGCCGGTGTCGATGACGAGGCTGTCGGCGATCTCGTCGAACGCCTCGACGACCCGGTAGAAGTCGGAGGTGCCCATCCGGACGCCGCCGCGGTTGAGGGTGGAGTCGGAACGGCCGTAGATGACGCAGCCGCCGTCCGGGAGGATCTTGATCCAGTCGCCGTGCCGCCACACGTCCGGGTACATCCCGAAGTAGGACTCGCGGTAGCGGTCGCCGTTCTCGTCGTTCCAGAACCTGACCGGCATGGACGGCATGGGCTCGGTGATGACCAGCTCGCCGACCTCGTCCACGACGGGCTTGCCGTCGTCGCCGTACGCCTCGACCTTGGCGCCGAGACCGCGGCACTGCAGGACGCCCGCGCGGAGCGGTAGCAGGGGGGACGGGCCCACGAAGCCGGTGCACAGGTCCGTGCCGCCGGAGAACGAGCCGAGCAGCAGGTTCTCGCCGACCGCCTCGTACACCCAGGCGAACCCCTCGGGGGGCAGCGGCGAACCGGTCGAGCCGATGCCGCGCAGGCGGGACAGGTCGTGCTCACGCCCGGGACGGCGGCCCTCCTTGGCGGACGCGGTGAGGTACGGCGCGCCGACGCCCAGGTAGGTGACGCCGTTGTCGGCGGCGAGCGACCAGAGGTCGAGCGGGGCGCCGTCGTACATGACGATGGTGGAGCCCACCAGCAGGCCGCCGATGAGGTAGTTCCACATCATCCAGCCGGTGGTGGTGTACCAGAAGAAGACGTCCCCGGGGCCGAGGTCCTGGTGGAACGACAGGGCCTTCAGGTGCTCCAGGACGACGCCGCCGTGCCCGTGGACGATCGGTTTGGGCAGCCCGGTCGTCCCGGACGAGTAGACGACCCAGAGCGGGTGGTCGAACGGGACGTCCTCGAACTCGAGGGTGTCGTGGCCCTGGCGCGGCAGGTCGCGGTAGTGCATGCCGGCGCGGAGCCCGTCCGGGGTGGCGGCGGGGTCGAGGTAGGGGATCAGGACGGTGGCGGCGAGGGTCGGCAGCTCGGCGGCGATCTCGGCGGCGATGTCCCGGCGGTCGAAGCGCTTGCCGTTGTAGGCGTAGCCGTCCACGGTGATCAGGACTTTCGGCTCGATCTGCGCGAACCGGTCGATCACCGAGGAGGCGCCGAAGTCCGGGGAACAGGACGACCAGATCGCGCCCAGCGAGGCGGTGGCCAGGAAGCAGATGAGCGCCTCGGGGATGTTCGGGACGTAGGCGACAACACGGTCGCCCTTGCCGACGCCGAGCTCCGCCAGGCCCGCGCGGACCTCCGCGACGTGCAGGGCCAGCTCGCGATGGGTGAGGACGCGGTGCCCGCCGGCCTCCGACCTGAAGATCACCGCGGTCTCGTCCGGGATGTCGGCGGCCCTACGCAGGGCGTTGGCGGCGTAGTTGAGCGTCGCGCCGGGGAACCAGGTGAGCCCGTCCACGGGCATGGGTCCGCCCGACCGGACGGGGCCGTCGCCCCGCCGTCCGACGACCCCGAAGTAGGACCAGATCGCATCCCAGAAGGCATCGATCTCCGTGACCGACCACCGCCAGAGGTCGTCATAGGACTCCGTGAGCACGCCCCGGTCCCACAGCCAGTGGACGAAGCGCGTGACCCGTGCGTCGGCAACGACCTCCGCCGAGGGTTCCCACAATGGCGAGCCCTCGGAAACCTCATGGTCACGGGACATTTCTCTCCCTTCCTGGCCACACTCCACTGAACGGCATCCCCAATATCAGCCCCGCCGCACGTGGCGCGCAACTTCCCCGCCGGGGCGGGCCTACAGGCGGGTGAGGTCCGCGGCGGCGGCGACCACGGCGTGGGTGTCGGCGAGGGTCGCCAGGACGCGGTCGGCGCCGGCGGCGCGGAGTTCGGCCTCGGTGGCGCTGCCGGTGGCGACGGCGACGACCGGGGACCCCGCGATGCGGGCGGCCTGGACGTCGCGGGGGGAGTCGGCGATGTAGACCGTCGCGGATTCGAGGTAGCGGGTGCCGTGCCGCTCCCCCGCGCGGCTGCGCGCCAGTTCGAGCAGGGCGGCCTTGCTGTAGACGCCGTTCTCGTACCCCCCGGCATCCAGGTCGAGATGCTCGGCGAGACCGAGTTCGGTCACCTTCAGCACCGCGTTCGGCCGGACGGAGCCGGTCAGCACGGACTGGACCACTCCCGGCACGTGCGCGAGAGCCTGGACGGCCTCGCCGGCGCCCGCGAGCACCCGCCCGTGGGTGCGCAGGTCGCCGCGGCGGGTGGCGAACGCCTCGGTGAGCGCGGCCACGAAGGCGGGCAGGTGGTCGTCGGTGGTGATGACGTCGTTGAACGCCAGGGTCTCGAAGATGATCTCCGACTCGGTGCGGCCGGGGGTGGGGGCGAGCCGGACGAGGGGCCGTCCGATCGTCCGCTGGAAGGCTTCGGCGTACGCCTCCCGGGTGACCCGCCCGACGTCGACCAGCGTGTGATCGATGTTCCACAGCACCAGGCGGTTCAGCGTCGACATCCCGTTCCCAAGTGCGGTCGGAGGAGCGTCCACGGGCGACCGTCATGGGCGCACGCGACGTGCGGCGAGCTTATCGTCGGGCCTCATGCCCACCGAACGCAACCGGCGACGGACGGGCTGGGCAACGGAACCGTCCGAGGGCGGGCTCAGGGACCCATGTGGGGGTAGCGGTAGTCGGTCGGCGGGACGAACGTCTCCTTGATCGCCCGGACGTTCGTCCAGCGCAGGAGGTTGAACACGGAGCCGGCCTTGTCGTTGGTGCCGGACGCGCGGGCGCCGCCGAAGGGCTGCTGCCCGACGACCGCGCCGGTCGGCTTGTCGTTGATGTAGAAGTTGCCCGCGGCGAAGCGGAGGGTCTCGGTCGCGGCGGCGATCGCGGCGCGGTCCCGGGCGATGACGGCACCGGTCAGGCCGTACTCGCTGACGCCCTCCAGCTGCGTGAGGACGGAGTCGTAGTCGCCGTCGTCGTAGACGTGGACGCCGAGGATCGGCCCGAAGTACTCGGTGGTGAAGATCTCGTCGGTGGGGTCGGAGCACTCCAGGACGGTCGGCCGGACGAAGTAGCCCCGCGAGTCGTCCAGCTCGCCGCCGGCGAGGATCCGGATCGTGTCGGCGCCGCGGGCGCGCTCGATGGCGCGGCGGTGCTTGGCGAACGCGCGTTCGTCGATGACCGCGCCCATGAAGAGCGAGAGGTCCTCGGCCACGTTCCCCATGGTGAGGGCCCCGACCTCGTCGCAGAAGTCGTCGCGCATCCCCTCCCAGACGGAGCGGGGGACGTACGCGCGGGACGCGGCGGAGCACTTCTGCCCCTGGTACTCGAAGGCGCCCCGGGTCAGGGCCGTCTTCAGGACGGCGGGGTCGGCGGACGGGTGCGCGACGATGAAGTCCTTGCCGCCGGTCTCGCCGACGATGCGCGGATAGCCCCGGTAGCCGGCGATGTTCTCGCCGATCGTCCGCCAGAGGTGCTGGAAGGTGGGCGGCGAGCCGGTGAAGTGCAGGCCGGCGAGCTCGGGGTGGCGCAGGGCGACGCTGGAGACGGCCTGCCCGTCGCCGGTCACCAGGTTGATCACCCCCGGCGGGAGCCCGGCGGCCTCCAGCAGCCGCAGCGTGTGGTGCGCGGCGAGTTGCTGGGTCACCGACGGCTTCCAGACCACGACGTTGCCCATCAGCGCGGGCGCGGTCGGCAGGTTCCCGGCGATGGCGCTGAAGTTGAACGGGGTGATGGCGAGGACGAAGCCCTCCAGCGGCCGGTACTCCATCCGGTTCCAGACCCCCGGCGAGGAGTTCGGCTGCCGCTCGCGGATCTGCCGCGCGTAGTCGACGTTGAACCGCAGGAAGTCGATCAGCTCGCAGGCCGAGTCGATCTCCGCCTGCTGCACCGACTTGGACTGCCCGAGGATCGTCGCGGCGTTCAGCGTGGCCCGCCACGGCCCCGCCAGCAGCTCGGCGGCGCGCAGGAAGATCGCGGCACGGTCGTCCGGACCCATGGAGCGCCAGCCGGGCGCCGCGGCGCGCGCCGCAGCGATGGCCTCGGTCACGTCCGCGTCGGTGGCGTTGCCGATCCGGCCGAGGATGTGGCCGTGGTTGTGGGGCTCCACGACGTCGATCGGTGTGCCGGCGCCCATGCGATGCTCGCCGCCGATCGTCATCGTCAGCTCGGTCTGCGCGCCGGCGAGCTCCTTGATCCGGGCTTCCAGCGCGGCCCGCTCGGCGCTGCCCGGCGCGTAGCCCTTGACCGGCTCGTTCACCGGTACCGGCACGGTGGTGACGGCGTCCATCTGGTGGCTCCCTGCGAGATCCGGCGACGGTGTCGACGTGCGGTGACCTACCCGCCCGGCCGCCACCGAATACCCCGGCCGCTCATCCGCCGATCACTCCAGGTGCGGGATCTCCTGGGTGGCGTACCAGAGCAGTTCGTGACCTTCGGCGCCGTCCACGGCGAACAGGGCGTCGTCGTCGCCCGCGTCGGCGGCGGCCAGGGCCCGCACGGCGGCGGCGATGTCGGGCGCGGCGGACGCCTCGTCCACATGGGCGGAGGCGATCTTCGTCCACGGGACGGCGGCGGCCAGCTCCGACAGTGACCGGTCGGTGCCTCCGCCCCGCCAGGTGACCACTGGGTCGGGCATCTCGGCGGCGAGGACGACCCGGCGGCGCGGGGCGGACGGGTCGGTGGCGAGCAGCCGGAGGGAGGCGCGGGCGGCGGCGGTCATCGCCGCGTACTCCAGCTCCTCAAGGTCGCCGCCGGCGTACCACTCGCGGAGCGCGGGCGTCACCGCGTGGGCGGCGAGCGGCGCGGGGCCGATCTCCCGCGCGGCCCTTGCGGCGGCGAGGAGTGTGAGCGTGGAAGGCAGGTAGACGCGCATGTCGGTCAGTCAGTCTCGCACGAGAGGAGATCCAGACCGCGCAGTTCGGCGATCGTGGAGTCGGCGGAGGTGTGGTGGACGCCGTGCAGGCCGAGGGCCTCGGCGGCGCGGACGTTGTGGTCGATGTCGTCGATGAACACGCATTCCGCGGCCTGGCTGCCGAGGAGGTCGAGGGTGTGCCGGAAGATCCGCTCGTCGGGCTTGCGCAGCCCGACCTCGCAGGAGATCACGACCTCGTCGAAGACGCCGGCGAACAGGTCGCGTGGGTAGACGTTGCCCCAGGAGTTGGACAGCAGGGCGGTGCGGGCGCCGGCGGCGCGGACCGCGCGCAGCGCCGCGTACATCGGCTCGACGGGGGCGAACGCGCCGAACATGCGGGTGAGCAGCCCGGCGGCGGCGACCGGGCCGCCCTCCACGGTGAGCAGTTCGGCGGCGAGGAGCCGCTCGAACTCCCCGGTGGGCAGCGAGCCGTCCTCCAACCCGTGGATGGGATTGGTCCCGGCGCCGTCGTAGGCCTGCCGCACCCAGCCGCGCATGACGACGCGATACCGCTCGGCGTCGATGCGGTCGGCGGCCAGCCACGCGGCGATGGTCTCGTCCAGGGGAGGCGTGAGGACGCCTCCCCAGTCGGTGATGACGGCTTTGACGGTCACGGGCCTGATCGTAGGCGATGGGCGGCGATGGCCGAACATCGTTCTACTGGGGCCACGGTTCTACTGGGGCACGGATCTACTCGAACACGGATCTTGTGCGGCGCCGGTCCGCCCGGGGCGTCCGTGATCATGCGACCGATGCGGGGACGATCGCATGATCACGGACTCTCGGCCCGGTCAGGCCGACCGGAGCCTCTGCAGCGCCTCCCTGACGCCGCCATCGCTTTCTTCCAGGACGATCGTCGCGCGCGCGGCGGGGACTTCACCGAGCAGCGAGACGAGGGCGACGCGGGTGTTGCCCCCGGCTTCCGACAGCGCGTTCTCGCAGGTGCGGGCGTCCATGCCCGTCGCCTCCGTGAGGATGCGCACCAGCCGGGCCCGCAGCTTGGAGTTCAGCGCGTTCACGCTGACCATCAGGTTGGAGTAGGTGCGGCCGAGCCGCACCATCAGGGTGGTGGAGAAGGAGTTGAGGACGAGCTTGGTCGCGGTCCCCGCCTTCATCCGGGTCGAGCCGCTGATCACCTCCGGACCGGTGGCCAGGCCGATGTGCACCTCCACTTCGTCGCCGTACGGCGTGTGCGGGTTGCAGCTGATCAGAGCGGTGCGCGCCCCGATCGCGGCGGACGCGCGCAGCGCCCCCACCACGTACGGGGTGCGGCCGCTCGCGGCGATGCCGATGGCGATGTCGCCGGGCTGAACGTCGCAGGCGTCCCGGGTGCCGAGTTCGACGTCGTCCTCGACATCGGAGATCGCTTGGGACAGCGCGCCCGGGCCACCGGCGTGGTGGGCCACGACACGTCCCCAGATGCCGAACGTCGGGGGCAGCTCGGCGGCGTCGATCACCGCGAGCCGTCCGGACGTGCCGGCGCCGAAGTAGTGCACGCGCCCGCCGGCGCGTAGCGATTCCACCGCGAGGTCGACCAGACGGGCGACCTCCGGCAGGACGGACGCGACGACCATCGGCACAGTCGCATCCTCAGTGTTGATCAGGTGCAGCACCTCCAGGGTCGGCAGTGTGTCGACGTCGAGGGTGCGCGGGTTCCTGCCCTCGGTGGGGAGCTCGCAATCGATCACCGACGCCTCCGGTCGGGTCGCACGGTCCGGCCGCGGACCGCCTCGAATGTGGCTTCCAGGGCCTTGCGGGTGGGCCCATAGGTGCGCTGCGCCACACCGACGAAGACGCAGTCGACCACGGTCAGCTGCGCCAGTCGGCTGGCGGTGGCGCCGGAGCGGAAGGTCGTCTCCCGCGCCGCCGTCGTCAGGATCAGATCGGACACCTCCGCTATTGGGGACTTGGGGAAATTGGTCAGCGCCACGGTCTTCACTCCGTTGCTCCTGGCGACCTCCAGGGCGTCGATGGTCTCCACCGTCGCGCCCGAGTGTGAGATTCCGATGGCGACGTTTCCGCTGCCCAGCACCGCGGCGCTGGTGAGCATGATGTGGGCGTCCGACCACGCCGAGCACACCCGGCCGATCCGGTGCAGTTTCTGCTGGAAGTCGGCCGCGACGAAGGCGCTCGCCCCTACGCCGTAGACGTCGACGCGGTCGGCGGCGACAACGGCGTCGACGACCTGTTCGAGCATCTTGATGTCGAGCTGGGCGGCGGTCTCCTCCACGGCCCGGGCGTCGGCGAAGGTCACCTTCTCCACGATCTGTTCGAGGGAATCGTCGGGACTGATGTCGCTGCCGATGACCCGTCCGCCGCTGGCGCTTTGGGCCCGTCCCGCCTCGGTGGCAAGGGTCAGTCGGAGCTCTGGATAACCATGAAACCCGATCGCCCGGCAGAACCTGATGACCGTGGTCTCAGAGGTGCCGCAGGTCTGGGCGAGTTCGGTGATGGTGGAGTTCGCGACCCCCTCGGGGTCGTCGATGACGCGTTGCGCGACACGTCGCTCGGCGGGGGGCAGCGAAGGCAGCAGCGAGCGCACCCGCACCACGGTGCTCAGCGGCGTCTGATCCTTCGACGCCGCATCTTCCCTGGACGTACCGGCCTCCCCTGTGCTCCCGCTCTCGGGGCCGATGGGTTTCCTCATGTAAGGAATTTTCTTACTGGCAGGATGTCACGTCAACGGTAGAAAAGGCTACGGTCGCCATGTGTTGACCCATTTGGCCGGTCCTTACGTGGTCGGTATCGACGCGGGTGGCACGAAAACCCGCTGTGTCGTACTGACGCTCGGGGGAGCCCTGGCCGGTTCCGGCACCGGCCCAGGGGCCAACCCCAACTCCGGAGGCGACACCGTGGGGGCGCTGACAACCGCCCTGCGGCAGGCGCTGGGAGACCTCGACCGAACCCATATCCTCACCGGCGTCTTCGGTATCGCCGGTGCCGGCTCAGCCGGCCGACCCGCCGCCGTCTCGGCGGCGCGGCGGGCCTGGCAGGCCCTCGGGCTACGCGGCTCGCCCGCCGTGGTGACCGACATCGCCGTGGCGTTCGCCGCCGGCACCAACGAGCCCAAGGGCATCGTGGTGTTCTCCGGCACCGGCGCCGGGGCGGCGGTCATCAACGACGGCTCGATCGTGCAGCGCGCGGACGGCTACGGCTGGCTCGTCGGGGATGAGGGTTCGGCGGTATGGCTCGGGAAGGAGGCGGTCAGGGCGGCCCTCGCGGCCTACGACGGCCGCGGCTCCCCGACGCTGCTCACCGACTCGGTCCCCCGGGCCCTGCTCGGCCCCACGGTGGTCGCGGAAATCGACTCGTCGGGGCGGCGACCCCGCCCGCGGCGGGAGCTGGCCATGGCCGGCGCACCGCCACCGGGTGCCTCCGCGCTCGTCCAGCCGTCCCCCCTCTCCTCCTCCGTCTCTTCTCCCTCCGGGACCGGCACGGGCACGGCCGTGCTGATCCCGGAACCCTCCAGTCCGCAGCCTGACGACGGGTCCGGCCCGTCCCGGCATTCCGGTGGCCCGGACGGTCCGGGTCATCCGGAGATGCCCGGGGCCCCGCCGAACCCCCAGCTCGCCCAGGCGATCATCAAGGAGGTGTACGGCCGCCCGCCGGCGGCCCTGGGCCGGCTCGGCCCGGTGGTCGCCGCCGCCGCGGCCGCAGGTGATCCGGTGGCCAGGCGCATCACCGAGGAGGCCGCGCAGTGGCTGCTGCGCGACGTCGACGCGGTGCGCCCGGCCCTCTCCGACCCGTGCGCACCGGTCGTCATGCACGGCTCGGTGCTGCGCGAGGGCCCCGTCGCCGAGGCCGTCCGCACCGGGCTGCGCGACCGGTTCGCCGCCGCGCCCCGAAGCGCGGGCGACGGCGCCGTGGGCGCGGCCGGGCTGGCACTGCGCCGCCTCGGCCACCCCCTGCCCGGCTGAGCCGTTCTGGCCGCCGAGGCGAGGACGGCATCGCCGTCCTGTCTTCATCGCGATGGACCCCAGATGATCCGCAACCGCTTGCGGTCATGGGGTCCATCGTGATTAGGCTGTGACCACGGTGGCTGAAGATCCGCCGGCACGGTACCGAGGGTGCCGTGCCCGGTGGGACCACCGGCCACAGACGTGGCTCGTACCGATCCGGCTGCGTTCCTTCGCAGCGTCGTCCGCGAGCGCCGCGGATCCGCCCCGACCGGCGGGTCCGGCATGGCGCGCCGTTGAGCGTTCCCCGGCATGCCCTCCCGCATCGCCGCTGCTCGGCGTGCCCCGCGACCCCGGACGACGGCCGATTCCGTACTCCACGTCGAACGAGGTCGCATGCACTCCCTGCCGTTCGGGGCGCGCCGTCTCCGGCCCGCCCTCACCCGCCTGTCCCGCGTCCCGCGCCGGCTGTTCCGCCGGCGTTCGCTCTCGATGGGCATCGTCACGATCCTGTTCGCGGCCGTCGGCGCGGTCGCCGTCGCCTACGTCCGCACGCCGCTGCCGACCGAGCCGCAGCCGGGCGTCACCGACGAGGGTTCGACGGTCTACTACGCCGACGGCCGGACGCCGCTGTTCCGGCTCGGCGCCAACCGGGAGATCGTCCGGCATGACCAGATCCCCGACCTGCTGCGCTGGGCGGTGCTCGCGGCCGAGGACCGCGGGTTCTACGGCGGCCACGGCGTCTCGCCCACCGGGACGATGCGCGCCCTGTGGAACAACGCGTCCGGCGGCGACACCCAGGGCGGCTCGACCATCACCCAGCAGCTCGCCCGCAACTACTTCAAGGGGCTCAGCAAGGACCGGACGGCCGGACGCAAGATCAAGGAGATCTTCGTCGCGGTCAAGCTCGACCGCAAGCGGGCCAAGGACGAGATCCTCGACCTCTACCTCAACACCGTCTACTTCGGCCGGGAGACCTCCGGCGTGCAGGCGGCGGCGCGCGCCTACTTCGACAAGGACGTCTGGCAGCTCGATGCCGCCGAGAGCGCCCTGCTCGCCGCGATGATCCAGCGGCCCGTCTATTTCAAGACGCAGGGGGACGAGCCGGCGGCGCGTGCGCTGCGCGAGCGTTGGCGGTACGTCCTCGATGGGATGGTGTCGATGGGCAGGCTGAGCTCCGACGATGCCGCCCGGCAGCGTTTTCCCCGCACGCAGGACCAGTGGCGCGGGGTGGCGCCGTCCGGCCAGGGACTGCTGGTCAGGCAGCGCGTCCTGGACGAGTTGGAACACCTCGGCATCCCCGCCGACAGCGTCGTGAACGGGCGGCTGAAGATCTACACCGGGCTCGACCGGCGCTGGATGGACCATGCGGAGCAGGCCATGAAGCAGGTGCGTGAGCCGGAGTGGCCGAAGAGCGCACGGGGCGGGCTCATCGCGGTGGACCCGAAGGACGGCGCGGTCAAGGCGTTCTACGGCGGTGATCCGAAGCGCAGCATGTTCGACTCGGTGTTCAACCCCGTGGCGCAGGCCGGCTCCACGTTCAAGCCGTACGTGTTGGCCGCCGCCCTGCGCCGCGGCTACAACGTCCGGACGAAGGTGAGCGCAAGGTCACCGCTGAGGTTCGCGCCGGACGGCAGCGTCACCCCGATGACCGCGCCGGGGTACAAGGTCGACAACGACGAGAGGATCGGCTCGCTCGGGGCCATCGACCTGGTCAAGGCGACGGCGCTGTCGGTCAACACCGGCTACGTCAAGGCGGCGCTGAAGACGGGGATCGCGAACGTGCTGGAGACCGCGCGGGTCTTCGGCGTCCCCGAGTCGGCGCTGAAGCCGTACAAGGGGCAGGCCGGGCTCGCGCTCGGCATTCCCGACGTCGCGGCGGCCGACCAGGCCGCGGGGTACGCGGCGTTCGCCAACGGCGGCACCGCGGTCACCCCGCACCTCATCACCCGGGTCGTGGACGCACACGGGCGGCGGGTGCCGCTGCCCTGGAACCGGCGGGGCCGCCGGGTACTGAACGGCGAGCAGGCGGCGCAGGCGACGTACGCGATGCGCGCCGTCGTGACGGGCGGGACGGGCAGGCGCGCGGCCCTGCCCGACCGGGACGCGGCCGGCAAGACGGGGACGACCGACAACAACCGCGCCGCCTGGTTCGTTGGATACGTCCCGCAGCTGTCGACGGCCGTGGTGATGGCCAACACCGAGCGCGCCCCGCTCCAAGGGCTGCCCGGCCATCCGAGGAAGGTCGCCGGCGAGAACCTGCCGGCCACCGCGTGGCGGTCCTTTATGGAGAAGGTCACCCGCGACCTGCCCGCGCTCCCCTTTCCTGAGCCCGACTTCACCGGAGTGGCGGCCAACTGGGACGACTTCAGTCCCGGCTCCGGCGACGGCACCGGCAGGACCCCGGGTACCGGAGGACGGCCGGATTCCGGCGTGCCGCGCTCGCCCGGCGTCACGTCCTCGCCGACCTGGAAGCCCCGCAGGACACCCACCCCGCAGCCGGGCTCGGGAGACGATGCCCGCGGGAAGCCCTGCATCCCGTCCTGCCGCACCCCGTGACTCGACAAACCCCCTCGATTCGCCATTGGTGCCGGGTCGGGTCGACAGGCGGGCGAGGAGCCGTTAGCGTCGCGACGTCCGGAAACGAGCGAACGACCCGAACCGGCGAGCAGAGTCGGGGGGCCTGGTCAAGTGCGTGTCACACGTCCACTCGCGCTCGCGGCGGCGGCGGTGCTCGCCGTGCCGCTGGCGGGCTGCGGCGGCGGCAAGACAGGACAGGGCAGGCAGGGCGGGCAGGGCCCGTCCGCCCGCTCCCCTGCGTCCGGGGCGGCCGGCGCCGAACCGCCGGCGGGCGGGAAGCCGGACGCCTGGATTCCCGGCTACGTCGCCAAGATGAGCCTCGCCGAGAAGGTCGGGCAGCTGTTCGTCCCCCGGTTCTCCAGCCGCGCCGACGGATTGTCGATCATCAAGCGGTACCACGTCGGCGGGCTGATCTACTTCCCGGAGAACATGGGCTCGCCCGGACGGGCGGCGGCGCAGTCGAACGCGTTGCAGAAGGCGTCGAAGGTGCCGTTGCTGCTGGGCGTGGACGAGGAGCAGGGCATCGTGTCCCGGACACCGTTCCTCACCCGGTTCCCCGGCAACATGGCGCTCGGTGCGACGGCCCGTCCGGCGGACGCGCGGGCCGCCGCGCAGGTCACCGGCGCCGAACTGCGGGCGATCGGCATCAACCAGGACTTCGCGCCCGTCGCGGACGTGAACGTCAACGCCCGCAACCCGGTCATCGGGCTGCGCTCGTTCGGCTCGGACCCGGCGAAGGTGTCGGCGATGCTGACGGAGGCGATCGGGGGCTACCAGCAGGCCGGGGTCGCGGCCACGGCCAAGCACTTCCCCGGGCACGGCGACACCGCGACCGACAGCCACACCGGCCTGCCGGTGATCACACATTCGCGCGCGACCTGGGAGCGGCTCGACGCGCCCCCGTTCCGGGCGGCGATCGCGGCGGGCGTGGACGCGATCATGACGGCGCACATCGTGGTGCCGAGACTCGACCGCTCCGGCGACCCGTCCACCCTGTCCAGGACCGTCCTGACCGGGCTGCTGCGCGGGACGCTCGGCTACCGGGGCGTGATCGTGACGGACTCGCTGGAGATGGCGGGCGCACGCCGCAGGTACGGCGACACGACCGTGCCCGTGCGGGCGATCAGTGCGGGCGCCGACCAGCTGCTCATGCCACCGAACCTGCCGCGCGCCTACAACGCGGTACTCAAGGCCGTCCGCGCGGGACGGATCCCCGAGAAGCGGCTGGACGAGTCCGTGACCAGGATCATCGGGCTCAAGCAGCGGCGCGGGCTCTTCGCGGGGACGCGGGCCGACCCGGCCAGAGCCGCCACGGCGATCGGCACGCCCGCGCACCGGGCGACGGCGCAGCAGGTCGCCGAGCACTCGATCACGCTCGTCCGCAACGACCGCAAGGTGCTGCCGCTCAAGGGCAGGAAGGTCGCCGTGTCGGGCCCGGACGGCGCCGCGCTCGGCGCCGCCCTGCGCCGCCGGGGCGTCCGGACGGTCCCGCCCGGCGCGGCGGACGTGACCGTGCTGACGACCATCAACGCCGGCGGCGCCACGGCCGCCCGGGTCCGGGCGCTCGGCCCCAAGCCGGTCGTGGTCGCCGCGCTCGGCCGCCCCTACGATCTCGACGCGGCCGGGGGCGCGGCGGCGGCGCTGGCCGCCTACTCCGCGGGCCGGGTCTCGATCGACGCGCTGGCGGCGGTGCTGGCGGGCGCGGTGAAGCCGGTGGGGCGCCTCCCGGTGCCCGCCGCAGGCAAACCGGTCGGTCACGGCCTGGGGTACTGACCGAGGCCACCGACCGAGCCGGGCTGACCAAGCTGACTGACCAGGCTGACTGACCAGGCCGGCTGGCCAAGCTGACTGTCCGAGGCCACTGACCGGGTTCCTGTGGACGCGGACCGCCACGACCTGGGAAGATCGGCGCGCCTTCGCGTCCCCAGGAGGTTCCCCGTGCAGGTCCGCCCGTCTCTGGCCGTCCTGGCCTTACTGCCCGCGCTGGCCGCGCTGGCCGCCTGTAGCGGCGATCCCGAGATCACGATGCCGCCGCTGACGCCCGAGCCGTCCGACACCCGGCTGATCGACGCCGCCGGTCCCGACCCGCAGACCCTGCCCGCGCGTCTCGCGCTGTACCGGTTCCTGCGCGGGGTGGCCGCCGGGGACGTGCGCGCCTGCGCGTACCTGGCGCCCGCGTACGAACGGACCGTCTTCGGCAGGACGGGCGGCTGCCGTACCGGCCTCCGCCAGGCGCGCGCGAAGCTCGACGCGCAGGACGTGGCGGCGCTGCGCGGCGTCACCGTTCCGGCCGGGGAGACCGGACCCGGTGACGGGGACATCACCGTCCGCTTCGAGGACCTGGGGTGGCGCGGCGAGCCCGCGCGGTCCGGTGGCCTGCTCGCCCCGACCTTCACCCTGCGCCAGATCGGCGGGCGCTGGCGCATCACCGGCTGAGCGCCGGCGCTCAACGCCCGCGCTGAGCCCGCGCTGAGGGACCGGTCAGATGCCCAGGTCGGCGAGGCCCGGCAGGTGCCGGCGGGCCGACTCGCGGGCCTGCTCCGCGGTGCGGGCCTCGCGGGCGGCGACGGCGGCGCGCCGGCACTCCTCCAGCGTGTGCCGGACGAGCGCGGCCCGCACCAGCGGGAGGGACGGCGCGCTCATCGACAGCGACGTCACCCCGAGCCCGACCAGCACGCAGGCGAGCGCCGGATCCCCGGCGGCCTCGCCGCAGACGCCGCAGGGGATCCCCGCGCCGGCCGCGGGAGCGACCAGGTCGAGGACGGCCGGTTGCCACGGGTCCTGGAAGTGCGCGAGCCCGCCGACCTGCCGGTCGGCCGCGCACGCGTACTGCGTGAGGTCGTTGGTGCCGATGCTGAAGAACCGGACCTGCGCGGCCAGGTCCCGGGCACGCAGCGCGGCGGCGGGAACCTCGATCATGACCCCCGGACAGGCGATGCCCGCCGCGCGGCACGCGTCCGCGAAGAACGCCGCCTCGTCGGCGTCCGTCACCATCGGGGCCATCACCTGGAGTTCGGCGGTCAGCCCGGCGGCGGCGCGGGCCAGCGCGTCCAGCTGCGCGGACAGGACGTCCGGGTGGCGGCGCATCATCCGCAGACCGCGCTCGCCGAGTGCCGGGTTCGGCTCCTCACCGGGGGCGGGCAGGAACGCCAGCGGCTTGTCGGCGCCCGCGTCCAGCGTCCGGACGACGACGCGGCCCGCCGGAAACGCCGCCAGGACCTTGCGGTACGCCTCTTCCTGCTCGGCGTCGGACGGCGGGGTCGAGCGGTCGAGGAAGAGGAACTCGGTGCGGTAGAGGCCGACGCCCTCGGCGCCGTTGGCCAGCGCCGCCTCGATGTCCTTGGGGCCGCCGATGTTGGCCAGCAGCGGGACGGGGTGGCCGTCCTTGGTGGCGCCGGGGCCGGTGGACTCCGCCAGGGCGGACGCGCGGGCCGCGGCCTCCGCGCGGGCCGCCGCGACCTCCTCGTCGGACGGGTCGGGCCGGACCGTTCCGGCCGCGCCGTCCACCAGCACGCGGGTCCCGTCCGCGAGCGCGGTCGCGCCCGGCAGCGCCACCACGGCGGGCACGCCCATCGTGCGGGCCAGGATCGCGGTGTGGCTGGTCGGGCCGCCCTCCTCGGTCACGAACGCGGCGACCCGCGCCGGGTCCAGGACCGCGGTGTCGGCGGGAGCCAGATCCCGGGCGACCAGCACGAACGGCTCGTCGGACTCCGGGACCCCCGGCACCGGCAGACCGAGCAGCCGGGCGATCGCACGGTCGCGGATGTCGTCGAGGTCGCTCACCCGGGCGGCCATGTACTCCCCGGCCCCGGCGAGCATCTCCCGGTAGACGCCGAACGCCTCGAACACGGCGCGGGCCGCGGCGATCCCTTCGCCGACCCTGGCGCGGACGCCGTCGGCGAGACCCGGGTCGCGGGCCATCAGCGCCTGCGCGTTCAGCACGTCCCGCCCGTCGGGGTTTCCTGCCTCGGCGGCGCGCACACCGCGGTCCTCCAGGTCGGCGGCCACCGCCTCCAGCGCCGCGAGCGCGGCGTCCCCCTCGGCTCCGGCGTCGCCGCCGTGCCGGGACCCCGCCGGCGGCTCGGGAACGGCTCCGGCGATCGTCCGCACCGGACCGGCCCCGGCGCCGGGGCTGACGCCCACGCCGCGCAGCACCTCAGGCACCTTCGGGCTCCGGGGTCGACACCAGGGCCTCCAGGCTGTCGAGCAACGCGTCCGCGCCGTCGCCGGCCGCGGCGATGACGATCTCCTCGCCGTGCCGGGCGTCCAGGCCGAGCACCGCGAGGATGCTCTTGGCGTTCACCGGCGCGCCACCGTGCTTGGCCACGGTGACCTCGCCCGGCGCCTTGGCCGCGGTCTGGACGAACAGCGCGGCCGGCCGCGCGTGCAGCCCCACCCTGGACTGGATCTTGACCTTGCGCTCGCTCACTGATCACTCCTCATGGGGCCGTGGGTCACGGCCCTCGCTCTCGGTCCCCGGGACGGTCCGCTCCGGGGCACCGCTGCCGGGGACGTCATCGGCCGCGCACCCGCAGCGCGGGGCCCGCGACGACGTCCACTTCCATCAGGTCGGCCACCAGGTGGTCGGCCTCGGCCAGCGCCGCCACCGGTTGTGTGGTGGTGACACCGACGCAGGTCATGCCCGCGGCCTTCACGGCCGCCACGCCCGCCGGGGCGTCCTCGAACCCGACCGCTTCCCGCGGCGTGACGTCCAGGTCCCGCGCCGCCGCCAGGTACCCCTCGGGGTGCGGCTTGCCGGTGCCGACGTCGCCGGCGGTCACCACGAGGTCCAGCAGGTCGCGGACGCCCAGTTCGTCCAGCAGCCGCTCGGCGTACGAGCGCTGCCCGGAGGTCACCACGGCGAGCGGGACGCCCGCCGCGCCCAGCGACCTGACCAGGTCGACCGCGCCCGGGACGGGCGCGACCGCCGGCAGATCCGGCAGGCTTCCGTAGGAGAGCGCCTGCTCGAACAGTTCCTCGGCCGTCCGGCCGGGGAACAGGTGCTCCAGGTCGGCCAGCACCTCAAGCCCGCGGCGCCCCACGAAGGACGAGATCACGTCGTCGTCGTAGGGGGCGCCGTGCTCGTCGAACAGCCGCGACCACATCACGCGGTTGCGCGGCTCGGTGTCGATGAGGGTGCCGTCGAGGTCGAACACCGCCGCCCGGAGCGCGATCAGCTCCATGTGAACAGCTCGGCCCCCTTCGTCACCTCGCCCGACTCCACGACGTCGGTCAGGGCGCCGTCGCCCGCGTCCAGCGCGACGACCGCGCAGATCGGCGAGCGGCCACCGGCCTCGATCACCGCCGGGTTCCAGGCGACCAGCGGCTGGCCCGCGGTGACCTCATCGCCCTCGGCGACGAGCAGTTCGAAGCCCTCGCCCTTCAGCTTGACGGTGTCGATGCCGAGGTGCACGAGCACCCCGTGCCCCTCCTCGTCCACGACGACGTAGGCGTGCGGATGCAGCTTGACGATCCTGCCGGTGACCGGCGCGATGGCGTGCCCGGGACCGCGCTCGGGGTCCACGGCGGTGCCCGGGCCGACCATGGCCTGCGCGAACACCGGATCGGGCACGCCCGCCAGGCCGACGACCCGGCCGGCGACCGGGGACAGCACTCGGGTCATCGTGACGGTCCCTTCCCTCATTCGAGGATGTCCTCGATATCGCTGGCGATGGTGTCGGCCTCGGGGCCGACGACGACCTGCACGACGGTCCCGCTGCGCATGACACCGAACGCGCCGGCCTTCTTCAGGGCCGCCTCGTCGACCTTGCCCGCGTCCGAGACCTCGGTGCGCAGCCGTGTCGCGCACGGCTCGATCTCGACGATGTTGTCGGCGCCGCCCAGGGCGGCGACGATCGCCTCGGCCTTGTCCATGTCTTCCCTGTCTTCCGTGTCTTCCGTGTCTTCCCGTGTCTTCCCCGAGTCGGGTCAGTCGGTCTGCGTGACCTTGTTCAGGCCGCGCGGCACGTCGGGATCGATGCCGAGCCGGCGGGCCAGGTTCTCGACCAGGATCTGGCCGGGGACGATGAGGCCGAGCGGCGCCACCCACTCGGGCAGCGCGGGGCCGGGCAGCGCCGCCGTGCACTCCGCGGCGAGCCCGGGACCGCCGCCGACGCCGAACGCACGGGCACCGGCGCCCTCGACACGGCGGGCGAGCGCGATCGTGCCGGGCAGCGTCGGGCCGGAGTCGGCGGCGACCAGCAGCGCGGGAGTCTGGTCGTCCACCACGGCGATCGGGCCGTGCAGCAGGTCGGCGTAGGACAGCCCCATGGCGTGCAGGTAACACGCCTCCTTGATCTTCAGTGCGAGCTCCAGCGCGGTACCGAACGCGATGCCGCGGCCGGACACGACGGTGCCGGGGACCTGCGCGAGCTCCTCGACGATCCGGGGCAGCGCCGGCGACGCCTCGGTCTGCGCGATCAGCCGGGCCACCTCGTCCGGGACGCGGCGCAGGTCGTCCACGGCGACGTCCGCGCCGAGACCGACGGCCAGCACCGACAGCGCGGCGAGCTGGGTGGTGTAGGTCTTGGTGGCCGGGACGGCGATCTCGTCGCCCGCCTCGGTGACCAGCGCGACCTCGGCGGCCTCGGCCAGCGGGGACCCGGCGCCGTTGGTGACCGCCACCGTCCGGGCGCCGCACGCGGCGGCCCAGTCGAGCGTCTCGACGATCTCCTCGGTCTTGCCGGACTGGCTGATCGCCACGGCCAGCACGCCGTCCAGATCGACCCGTCGCTTGTAGGCGGTCGCGATGGAGGGCGCGGCCAGCGTCGCCAGCCGCCCGGTGTGCGCCTCCACCAGGTACCGCCCGTACACGGCGGCGTTGTCGGACGAGCCGCGCGCGATGAACAGCACCTGCCGCGTCTCGCGGGCCAGCGCCCCGATGTCGGCCGTCCGCGGCAGCAGCGCGCCGGTCGTGCGGCTCAGCGCGTCCGGCTGCTCGCCGATCTCGGCGCGCATCAGACTGGTCATGATCCCCCTCCGAAGACTTTCTGCCCGTTGATCCAGGTCGCAAGCGCACGGTGGTCCGGGCCCAGCCAGACCAGGTCGGCGGCGGCGCCCGGGGCGATCCGGCCGAGGTCGGCGCGGCCGATCAGGTCGGCGGGGACGCGGGTCGCCGCGTCCACGGCCGTCGCGGTGTCGATGCCGAGCGCGGCGGCGTTGCCGACCGCGTCGTCCAGCCGGAGCCCGGACCCGGCGATGGTGCCGTCCGCGCGCAGCGGCGGCCCCTCGTCCGGCATCGTGATGGGCTCCCCGCCGAGCTCGTAGGTGCCGGGCGGCATCCCGGCGGACGCGGCGGCGTCGGTGACCAGCACGACCCGTCCGGCCGCGGCGCCGAACACCAGCTTCGCGGCCTCCGGGGAGACGTGGTGCAGGTCGAGGATCAGGCCGGGGCTGAGCCGCCGGTCGATCAGCGCCTGCGTCGCGACGCCCGGGTCGCGGTGGTGCACGCCGCTCTGGGCGTTGAAGATGTGGGTGACCATGCGGGCGCCCGCCTCGGCCGCCGCGGCGGTCTGCGCGGCGGTGGCGTCGCTGTGCCCGACGCTGACCAGCACCCCGGCCGCAACCAGCGCGCGGATGGCGTCGATCGCGCCGGTGCGCTCGGGCGCCAGGGTGACGAGCTTGACGAGCCCGGTCTCCAGCAGGCTCAGGATCGCCTCGGGCTCCGGGTCGGTCAGGTACGCGGCGTTGTGCGCGCCCTTGCGCTTCTCGGAGAGGAACGGCCCCTCCAGGTGGACGCCGAGGACCTTGGTGCCCGCGGGTAGCCGGGGCAGGAGGTCCCGGGTGTGGCGCAGCGCCTCGGCCTGTGTCTCGACGGGCGCGGTGATGAAGGTCGGCATGAACGCGGTCACGCCGGTCTCGGGGAGCCGGGACACCACGGTGCGCCAGCCCTCCTCGTCCGCGTCCACCATGTCGTACCCGAAGAAGCCGTTCGCCTGGAGGTCGACCAGTCCGGGAGCGAGCAGCCCGTCGCGCAACTCGGCGTCGGGCGTTCCTGCCGGGCGCCCCTCGCCGACCTCGGTGATCACGCCGTCCTCCGCTCGGACGAATCCCGGCGACAGGACGCGGGTAGGACCGTCCGCGGGGGTAGTGATCATGTGGTTGGCGCTGATCAGCAGTGATGCCATGGGTGCACACTCTCTGTAACGTGACGATCGCCGAGCGTTGCCTCCGGGGTGAACTGGTCTAGTCCGGACTAGACCAGTACGCACCATATCCCACCAATCGGAGGGAGCTGAAGACGTCGGCCCGAACTCGTCGGGATCGGGCCCTTTGGGGGAGGACATCCGCTCATGAGTTCCCCGGCCGCCGCCTCCGGCGGCAACGGCGGCCGGGGTGGCGGCGAGAGCGGCGCCTGGTCGGCCACGTTCGCGGTGCTGCAACGCATCGGCCGCAGCCTCATGCTGCCGATCGCCGTCCTGCCCGCGGCCGGGATCCTGCTCCGCCTCGGCCAGCCCGACCTGCTCGGCGCGGACGGCCTCGGCTGGAACCGCGTCGCCGAGGTCTTCGCCGCGGCCGGCGGCGCCTTGCTGGACAACCTCGCCCTGCTGTTCGCGGTCGGCGTCGCCATCGGGTTCGCCAAGAAGTCCGACGGGTCCACGGCGCTCGCCGCCGTCGCCGCCTATCTGGTGTTCGACCGGGTGTCCAAGGTGATGTTCTCCCACACGAGCGAGCTCAAGGGCACGGTCGTCCAGGAGGTGCGGCAGGAGGACGGCTCCCTCAAGGAGACCATCGGGTACGGGTTGCAGAACCCGACCCAGGTGCTCGGCGGGATCGTCGTCGGGCTCATGGTCGCCCTGCTCTACCAGCGCTTCTACCGGGTCAAGCTGGTGTCCTGGCTGGCGTTCTTCGGCGGGCGCCGGTTCGTCCCGATCATCTCGGCCGGGGCGGCGCTCGTGCTCGGCGTCGCGTTCGGCCTCGTCTGGCCCACGCTGGGCGGCTGGATCGACGACTTCGGCGACCGGCTCACCGGCGCCGGCGCGCTCGGCGCCGGCGGTTACGGCGTCGCGAACCGGCTGCTGCTCCCCTTCGGCCTGCACCACATCCTGAACTCGCTGATCTGGTTCGTGTTCGGCACCTACGACGGGCCGGACGGCCCCGTTCATGGTGAGCTCAACCGGTACCTGGCGGGCGACCCGCACGCGGGCACGTTCCTCGCGGGATTCTTCCCCGTCCTGATGTTCGGCCTGCCCGGCGCGGCCCTGGCGATCTGGCGCTGCGCCGCCCCGCACCGCCGCGGCGTGGTCGGCGGCCTGATGATCTCGGCGGCGCTCACCGCGTTCGTCTGCGGCGTCACCGAGCCGATCGAGTTCTCCTTCATGTTCGTCGCGCCGCTGCTGTACCTGGTCCACGTCGTGCTGACGGGCTTCTCGATGTACGTTCTGGCCGCGGCGGACGCGCAGCTCGGCTTCAGCTTCTCCGCCGGCCTGATCGACATGCTGCTGAACGCCACCAAGGACAACACCCGCCATCTGTGGCTGATCGTCGCGATGGGAGTGGTCTACTTCTTCGGCTACTACGCGATCTTCACCTTTGTGATCAGGAGGTTCGACCTGCCCACTCCCGGCCGCGAGCCCGGCCCGGAGTCCGACGCCGCGTCCGACGCGGAGTCCGACGCCGGCGCACCGTCCACGTCCGAACCGGAGGTGCCACCCGAACGTGCCACCTGACCTGCGCATTCATTCGATCATGAGGCCCAGGTCCCTGATCCGGCCGTTATTCATCTGTGCATTGACATGACTTTCCCGGTTGTGGTCTAGTCCGGCCTAGACCAGTACGAACCAAGTCGAATCCGTCGAAGCACTCGTCCGCCGAGGACTCCCCTTGACGACCATCGATCCGCACAGCCCGGTCCCGAAGTACTTCCAGCTCCGCGCCATCCTGCTGGATCTCATCGAGAGCGCCGAGCTGCCCGTCGACGCCCCGATCCCCTCGGAGCGCGAGCTGTGCGTACGGTACGAGCTGTCGCGCATGACCGTCCGCCAGGGCGTCGACCAGCTCGTCTCGGAAGGCCGGCTCTACCGCGTCCCCGGCAAGGGCACATTCGTCGCCCGGCCCAAGATCGAGATGCCGTTGCGGCTCGTCTCGTTCACCGAGGACATGCTCAGCCGCGGGCTGCGCCCAGGCGCCGTCGACCTCGACCGCCGGACCGTTCCCGCCGACGCTCGCCTCGCCCGCATCTTCGAGGTCGAGCCAGGCACCGAGATCCACGTCATCGAGCGCCTGCGCACCGCCGACGGCGAACCCATGGCGCTGGAACGTGCCCACATCCTGGCCTCGCTCGCCCCCGACCTGCTCGACCGGCGGCTCGCCGACCGCTCGCTGTACGGCGTCCTCGAAGCCGTCTACGGGCTGGTCTTCGACGCCGGGGACCAGACCATCGACGCCAGCCTGGCCGACGCGGCCGACGCCAGGCACCTGCAGATCCCCCGCGGCAGCGCCGTGCTGCTGCTGCAACGCCGCTCCTACACCGGAGGCGTCTGCGCCGAACTGGGCGTGTCGACCTACAGAGCGGACCGCTACCAGATCCACACGGCCCTCGGAAACCCCCCGCCGCACTCCTGAAACCCCCTGAGGAGGAAGCCCCCCGATGACTTCGACAACTGTGGACGCCGCGCCACGCCGAGGGTCGAGCGCCCTCGCGGTGCTACAGCGCATCGGCCGCAGCCTCATGCTGCCGATCGCCGTGCTGCCCGCCGCCGCCCTGCTGTTCCGGCTCGGCCAGCCCGACATGCTCGGCGCGGACGGCCTCGGCTGGATCCGCGTCGCCGAGGTCGTCGGCGCCGCCGGCCAGGCCCTGTTCGACCACCTGCCGCTGCTGTTCGCGGTCGGCGTCGCCATCGGCTTCGCCAAGAAGGCCGACGGCTCCACCGCCCTCGCCGCCGTGGTCGGCTACCTGGTCTTCGACCAGGTCTCCAAGATCATGTTCTCGCACTCCGACGAACTCAAGGGCAACGTGCTGATCACCAAGATGGTGGACGGCGCACCCAAGGAGGTCATCGACTTCGGGGTCAAGAACCCCACCGACGTCCTCGGCGGCATCCTCATCGGCGTCGTCGCCGCACTGCTCTACCAGCGCTTCTACCGCGTCAAGCTGCCCACCTACCTCGCCTTCTTCGGTGGCCGCCGCTTCGTCCCGATCGTCACCGCCCTCGCCGCCCTCGTCCTCGGCGTCGCGATCGGCTTCATCTGGCCCGTCTTCGGCAACTGGCTCACCGACTTCGGCGACTGGATCACCGGCGCGGGCGCGCTCGGCGCCGGCACCTACGGCGTCGTCAACCGCCTCCTGCTCCCCTTCGGCCTGCACCACATCCCGAACTCCCTCGTCTGGTTCGTCTTCGGCGACTACAAGGGCCCGGACGGCGTCGTCCACGGCGAGATCAACCGCTACCTGGCTGGCGACCCCACCGCGGGCGGCTTCACCGCCGGCTTCTTCCCCGTCCTCATGTTCGGGCTGCCCGGTGCCGCCCTCGCCATCTGGCGCGCCGCTCCCCCGCACCGCCGCCCCGCGGTCGGCGGCATCATGATCTCCGCCGCCCTCACCGCCTTCGTCACCGGCGTCACCGAGCCGATCGAGTTCGCCTTCATGTTCGTCGCGCCCGTCCTGTACGCGGTGCACGTCGTGCTGACCGGCATCTCGATGGCCGTCCTGGAGGCCGCCGGCGCCAAGCTCGGCTTCGGCTTCTCCGCGGGCGGCATCGACATGCTGCTCAACGCGTCCAAGGACAACACCAAGGGCCTCCCGCTGATCATCGGGATGGGCGTCCTGTACTTCCTCATCTACTACTTCCTGTTCAAGTTCCTCATCGTGAAGTTCGACTTCGCAACCCCAGGCCGAGAACCCGACGACGAGGAATCGGTGGCCGCCGACCCCGGCTCCAACCCCGAACTGGCCGGCGGCACCAGACGCAAGGACACCCCGGCCACCAGCTGATCCGTCCGGTCCAGCCCACCGGCCCAGCTCCCACCGAGTCCCGGTCACCACACCCTTCCGGGACTCGCTACCCACGGCGGCGGGACGCCTGGGGGCGTCCCGCCGCCGCACCCGCTGGACGGTCGAGCGCTCGGAGATGGTCATCGGGTTTCCCCGGCGGGGGACGTCACGAAGCGGCACCTGGCACACCCTCGGCTACGCCGCAGAGCGGGGCATACCGCGGTTGATAGTGCCGGTCTGACCGCGTCGCTGCTGTACTGCACCTGTGGACGGGCAGCGGAAAGCCGGAGCGCGGGCTCTGCGCCGCCTGCGCAGCGCGCGAGGCTGGTCGTGGACGGACTTGGCCAAATGCCTGCGCGACCACGCTCGCGAGCTGCGGATGACACGTATCGCGGCGGCGCAGGTCGCCAGCATCCGCCGTACTGTCGCGCGGTGGGAAGAGGGATCCAGTGTGCCGGACGAGCAGTACCAAATGCTGCTCGCGCCCACCTACGCCCGCACGGTCCTGGGCTCGGTCTCCCTGGGACCCGGCTCAGACTTCCGTGAGCTGCTGGAGGCACTGTCCATGCTGGGGGTCGAGCAGTCACGTCTGGACGAGCTGTGCGCGGTGACCATGGCAGCCGTGACAGACCAGGGCACGAGCCTGCTCACCTTCCTCTGCGTCCCGCAGCGTGCCGAGCTGGCCGCCACTCTCGCCGATCCCAACGCGCTGGACATTCCAGTGGTGGACGGGCTCGGCGCCGCTGCCGACGCGGTCAACGAGCAGATCGGCGGCGTGCCGTTCGTCCGGCTTCGCCTGGCCGCGACCGCCATAGTGGACGCGTGTCGATTCCTGCTGGCCGGTGAGCGGCCGTCCCCGGTGCGTGACAGGCTAGAGGCGGTGGCGGCGAGGACGTTCGCGCTGGCGGGCCGCTTGGCGTTCGAGACCCACGACGACGATGCCGCGCTCGCCCTCTACGACGACGCCGTACTTGCCGCAGGTGCGGGTGACCCGTCGCGCCGGGCGTTGATCCGCACCAGCCAGACCATGGTCACCTACTACGCGACCGGCTCGGTGGACAGGGCACGCCGGCTCGCCGACGCCGCTGTCCGAGACGCGCGCCGCGGCGACAGCATCCTGATGCGGGCTCGGGCGCACGCACTCCGGGCGGAGATGGCCGCACGCAGCGAGCCGGTACGGCATCGTCAAGCACAGGCCGCCCTGCACATGGCCCGGCATGACCTGGATGGCGATACGGTCGGCGATCCGATGGCGGATGTCTTTTCGCACGGACGGCTTCGCGGGTTCGAGGGCGTCTGCGGGATCTTTCTCGGAGAGGCGGAGGCGGCAGGGCAGCAGTTGGCGGCGTCCGCCGCGACTTTGACCCAGTCGCGCAAGTCCGTCCAGCGCGCGATCGTGTTGACCGACCGGGCACTGGCCCGCCTGTACGCCGACGACGTCGGCGGACCGGTGGCGGCGGTCGAGCAGTTGCATGAGTGCGTGGACCTCACCGCCCGTGTCCGCGGCCAGGTACCAGCGCAGCGACTCCGTCACGTACGGCTTGAATTGAGGCCATGGCGGCACGAAGGGTTCGTCTCGGACCTAGACGATCACATCCACGGCACCATGATCGGTATGTGAGCCTGCGAGAGCTCTCCTTCCTTGCTGATGCCAGCGGTGCTTTGACGTAGTCGCTGGTCAGTCCCTGTCGACAGCGACTGTGGCGGCAGGCGGGTCGCGTTACTCGGTTGGCCTTATGTGGTCTGGATGTATTTTTTCGACCGGCTCAGGACTCCTTTTCTCGAACCCGAGTTTTGGAGGTCATCGTGGGCCGTCGCCCAGTCCCGCTACCAGCCGTCCGGATCGTCCGGTATTCGCCTGTGCTGCCGAGCCGCCGGCGTGTTGCCGTTCCGGCCGTCCAGCGTCCTGCGAAGGGGGGTTCTGGCGGTCGGGAGGCCACAGGGGCGGCGAAGCCTCTGGCGTGGGGTCAGAGGGGCGCTGAGCCCTTCGGGGCTCCTTGTGGGTGGCGGTCGTTCCGGAGTCCTTCTACGGACGGGGCGTTGGCGCTCAGCCGCGTGCCGGTGCAGGCGCGGTCGCCCGATTCGCTGCGGCTCGTGCGGGCCGGGGAGAGTGTGGAGACGGAGCTGCGGGCGCGGGCCGAGGCCACGGTGCGGATCGTCGTGGATGTGCTCGCGGGGGTGCGGCCGGCGCATCAGCTGTCGGAGGTGGCCGTCCCGGCGGTGTGCCGGGAGCTGGCGCGGCGGTGCCCGCGGGGGGTGCGGGCCGTCCCGCCTCGGGTGCTGTCCAGTTGGTTGCAGCGGCCCGCGCCGGACGCGGCGGAGGCGGGGGCCGTGGTCGCCATGGCAGGACGCGTGACGGCGCTGGCGATCCGGCTGGAGCTTCAGCGGGGACGGTGGCGCTGCACGGTTCTGGAGACGACGGGCACCTAACGCGGAAGCGGCCTCCCGGAGGTTCCGGGAGGCCGCTTCGGTGGGGTCCTACTTGTTGCGTGGGTCCCCGTGGCAGCGCTTGAACTTCTTGCCCGAGCCACAGGGGCACGGGTCGTTGCGGTTCGCGCCCGCGTACGGGTCGTCCGTCTCCTCGCTGTGGTGCTCGACGCCGCCCTCACCGTCGACGGTGGGGTTCGAGTACTCCAGCTTGGACGGCCGGTTCGGCTTCTCGAGTCCCTTGGCCTTGATGGCCGGGGCCTCGTCCGCGGGCTCCTCCTCGTCCTCTTCGTCGTCCGTGCCGGCCTTGGCGGGAGCGGACTTGGCGACGGAGACGGGAGCGGCGCCGACCTCGGGGGCCTCCGGCTGCTCCTCCACCTCGACCTCAAGGTGGAACAGGTAGCCGACCGACTCCTCCTTGATGCCGTCCAGCATCGCGTTGAACATGTCGTAGCCCTCGCGCTGGTACTCCACCAGCGGGTCGCGCTGCGCCATGGCCCGCAGGCCGATGCCTTCCTGGAGGTAGTCCATCTCGTAGAGGTGCTCGCGCCACTTGCGGTCCAGGACGGACAGCACGACGCGGCGCTCCAGCTCCCGCATGACCTCGGGGCTGAGCTCCTCCTCGCGCTTGTCGTAGGCGTCCTGGGCGTCGTCGCGGATCTTCGCGGCGAGCGTCTCGGCGTCCAGGCCGGAGATGTCGCCGTCCGCGGCGTCCTCGACCAGTTCGTCCACCGTGATCGAGATGGGGTAGAGCTGCTTGAACGCCTTCCAGAGCTTGTCGAGGTCCCACTCTTCGGCGAAGCCCTCGCCGGTGGCACCCGCGACGTAGCCGTGGACGACCTCGTCGATCATCCGGCGGACCTGCTCGTGCAGGTCCTCGCCTTCGAGCACCTTGCGGCGCTCGGCGTAGATGACCTTGCGCTGCCGGTTGAGGACCTCGTCGTACTTCAAGACGTTCTTGCGCATCTCGAAGTTCTGCTGCTCGACCTGACTCTGCGCCGACCTGATCGCATTGGAGACGATCTTGGACTCGATCGGCGTGTCGTCCGGGATGCTGAGCCGGGTCATGATCGCCTCGACCCGGGCCGAGTTGAACAGCCGCATCAGGTCGTCCTCGAGCGAGAGGTAGAACCGCGACTCGCCGGGGTCGCCCTGGCGGCCGGACCGACCGCGCAGCTGATTGTCGATGCGCCGGGACTCGTGCCGCTCGGTCGCGAGGACGTAGAGGCCGCCGGCCTCGACGACCTCCTCGTGCTCGCCCTTGACGGCCTCCTTGGCCTTGTCGAGGGCCTCGGGCCAGGCGGACTCGTACTCGTCGGGCGTCTCCAGCGGGGACAGCCCGCGCTGGTGCAGCTCAAGGTCGGCGCGGAAGTCGGGGTTGCCGCCGAGCATGATGTCGGTGCCGCGGCCGGCCATGTTCGTCGCGACGGTGACGCCGCCCTTGCGGCCCGCCTCGGCGACGATCGCCGACTCCTGCTCGTGATGCTTGGCGTTCAGCACCTGGTGCGGGATGCCGCGCCGCTTGAGCATCTTGCTCAGCCGCTCCGACTTCTCCACCGACGTGGTGCCGACCAGGACCGGCTGGCCCTTCTCGTGCCGCTCGGAGATGTCGTCGACGACCGCCTCGAACTTGGCCTGCTCGGTCTTGTAGACGACGTCCGCCACGTCCTCGCGGATCATCGGCTTGTTCGTCGGGATCGGGACGACACCGATCTTGTAGGTCTTGTTGAACTCGGCGGCCTCGGTGTCGGCCGTACCGGTCATGCCGGACAGCTTGCCGTAGAGCCGGAAGTAGTTCTGCAGGGTGATCGTGGCGAGCGTCTGGTTCTCGTCCTTGATCGCGACGCCCTCTTTGGCCTCGATGGCCTGGTGCATGCCCTCGTTGTAGCGGCGGCCGTGGAGGATGCGCCCGGTGAACTCGTCCACGATCAGGACCTCGCCGTTCATGACGACGTAGTCCTTGTCGCGCTTGTACAGCTCCTTGGCCTTCAGCGCGTTGTTGAGGAAGCTCACCAGCGGCGTGTTGACCGAGTCGTAGAGGTTGTCGATACCGAGCCAGTCCTCGACCTTCTCCACGCCCGCCTCGGTGATGCCGACCGTGCGCTTCTTCTCGTTGACCTCGTAGTCGCCGGGGCCGTACTCGTCGACCTGCCCGGCGGTGCTGACGAGCTCCGCGCGCTTCAGCCGCGGGACGATCTTCGCGAACTCCGAGTACCACTTGGAGTTCTGCTCGGCCGGCCCCGAGATGATCAGCGGGGTCCTGGCCTCGTCGATCAGGATGGAGTCGACCTCGTCCACGATCGCGAAGTTGTGGCCGCGCTGGACGCACTCCTCCAGGCTCCACGCCATGTTGTCGCGCAGGTAGTCGAACCCGAACTCGTTGTTCGTGCCGTAGGTGATGTCGCACTCGTAGGCCACACGGCGCTCGTCCGGGGTCATCTGCGGGAGGATGACGCCGACCTCGAGGCCGAGGAACTGGTGGACGCGGCCCATCCATTCGGCGTCACGTTTGGCCAGGTAGTCGTTCACCGTGACCACGTGGACGCCGTCGCCCGACAGGGCGTTCAGGTAGGCCGGGAGTACGCAGGTCAGGGTCTTGCCCTCACCCGTCTTCATCTCGGCGATGTTGCCCAGGTGCAGCGCGGCTCCGCCCATGACCTGGACGTCGTAGTGGCGCTGACCGAGGACGCGCTTGGCGGCCTCGCGGGCGGTGGCGAACGCCTCGGGGAGCAGGTCGTCGAGGGATTCGCCGTCGGCGAGCCGTTCCCGGTACTTGTCGGTCAGCTCGCGCAACTCGGCGTCGCTCATCTCGAGGAAGTCCTCCTCGATCGAGTTGACCTGATCCGCGAGCTTCTTGAGCTTGCGCAGAATTTTTCCCTCGCCCGCACGAAGGATCTTGTCGATGACTGGCGGCACTCTCGAAGGCTCCTTGCAGATCGTGGTACACCGCTGCTGGCGGCGCGCACACCACACGTACGATGCCCATCGTAGGCGAGACCCAGAATGGTCTAGCTCACTCGCGAGCGCAATCCACAGCGTGCCCTGTTTGACCTTCCGGGTCCCGGAGAAGATCTCTCAGAGCATCGAGGGGAGGCCCACATGTCGGAAGAGTCCCACGGGTCGCACGCCGGAAGGCCCAGCTCATGGGCTGCCGTGACCATCATCTTCGTCGGTTTCGTCGTCGGCGGTGTGGCCATCTGCCTCGGCCCGTCCTGGATCATCTTCTGGGTCGGCGTCGGCATCATCGTCGTCGGAATGATCGTCAGCGGTCTGGTCCACCTGTTCTCGGACGTCGTGGTGGACGCCCCCCGCGTCATCCCCGAGATCGTCGACTACTCACTGTTCGGTTCGCGCACCGAGCGGCGTCGCGGCGGCACGCAGGGTGAGGCCATCGACACCCCGGTCGCCACCGACCCCCAGCAGACCCCGCACGGCTGATCCGCAGCCGTGTCACTCAGCTCGGCCCCGTGAGCTCTGTGTTCGTGAGCTCTGTGTTCGTGAGCTCTGTGTTCGTGAGCTCTGTGTTCGTGAGCTCTGTGTTCGTGAGTGCAGTGTTCGTGGGGGCGGCGTTCTTGAGCGCGGTGTCGATGAGGGCGCGATCGACGCCGTCCGGGACGATCCGCTCGACCCGGACGGCGTCGCAGCCCACCCACGCGGCCGCGCGTCCCAGGGCCGTGCTCAGCGCCGCCGCGGACGTCTCGGCCCGCGCAGCGGTCCGGACGGCCCAAGGCTCGAAGGAGACCTGACGGGCGATCAGCGTCCGCCCGTCCCGCGCGGGATCGACGCGCCCGAGGAGCCGGCCACCGGACAGCAGGGGCATCGCGAAATAACCGTGCACCCGCTTGGCCTTGGGCACGTACGCCTCCAGCCGGTGATCGAACCCGAACACCCGCGACGCTCGCGCCCGGTCCCACACCAGAGAGTCGAACGGGGACAGCAGGGTGGTGACGTGCCTGCCCCGTGCTGGAGTGGCGAGCGCCTCGGGATCGGCCCACGCCTTCTGTGCCCACCCCTCCACCGTGACGGGGACGAGACCGGCAGCCTGGGTCACCCGATCGACCTGGTCTTGCTTGACCCGGTAGTAGTCGGCCAGATCGCCCCTGGTCGCCACGCCGAGTGCCTTCCCCGCACGCGCTACCAGCGCCGTCAAACACGCGTCGTCGTCCGGCTCCTGCTCCAGCAACTCCCGTGGGACGACCCGCTCAGCCAGGTCGTAGACCCGCCGCCATCCCACCCGCTCCACGCAGACGACCTCGCCGACGTCCAGCAGCCATTCGATGCCGATCTTGTGGTCGCTCCAGTCCCACCACTCGGCACTGGCCTTGGCGCCGCCCAGTTCTTTCGTGGTGAGCGGCCCGTCGGAGCCGAGCCGTGCGCGGATCTCCTCGCAAACACCTTCTGGCACTTTGTGCCAACGCCATCCGCGATTTCGGTAGGCGCGGCGGCGAAACGTGAACAACGGCCAGTCCGCCATGGGCAATACGGACGCAGCATGCGCCCAATATTCGAATGCCCCATACGAGCCATTACCCCAATACGCGGACTCGATCGCCTTGCGTCCGACCGGCCCCAGCCGCGCGTACGGGACGAGTTCATGGGAACGTGCCAACACAGAGATCGTGTCCAGCTGAACAGCCCCGAGCCGGTGCAGCATGGCCGTGACCCCACCCTTGGGACGCGCGCCAAGGAACCCCTGGGCCCGGAGTTGAAGCCGTCGTACCTCGTCCGCGCTGAGCTCTACCTCGTCCACGCCGCGATGCTATGACACGACACCGACAAAATAGGAATGCCGGTCTCAGGACGGATCCCGGCGCCAGCCGGGCCCCAGCCCGGTAGTCGTTGCCTGGTCCTCCGAGACGACGCACGGCGGGAGAGAGCCGGGGGCCTTGAGCCGCTCACCCCGGCCTCTCCCGGCTCGTCGATGCCCCTGCGGCGGCGTCAGGGACCTGAGAATGCCGGAGCCGCTGCGAGGAGTCGTCGCCCCAGCGGCACGTCACCGCCCAACTCGACGCGCACTTGCCCCGGACGGAGCCGGTCACCCGCCAGCAGGCAGAAGTCCATGGCGTCCAGCGCCAGCGTCACCGTCGGCTTGTCCGGGGCCGCCGAGCCGAGTGGCAGGTCCCACTCGCCTCCTCCGGGACCCTTCAGATCCACGTGGACGCTCTCACCGTTCGCCGGTCCCCCCTCGTGCAGGATCAGGGCCGCCGGGAGCCCACGGACGCCCAGGCTCGCCATGGCGTGCAGATGGCCGGGCAGCGGCGACGGAAGCGAGCAGCCGGTCGCCACCGCGATGTCGCGGGCGTGGATCCACGTTTCGAACGCCCGCTGCACCAGCGCGTTAGCGACCTTCATCGGGAACGTGAGACGCACTAGCCCGGCGCCCGTGTCCTCGCTCAAGCGCGCGCACAACGCCTCCGCCTGCGCACGCCAGGCCGCCCGCGTTTCCTGCGGTTCCCGCGCGCGCTCTTGCGCGATCAAGCGCGCCGTACGAGCGTCCAGATCCCGTTCCGTACCGATCGCGGCTAGTCCCTCTGGAGGATCGGCAGCGGTCTCGGTAGCGTCAGACCCGCGAGGAACGGTTGCATTCTCGTCCGCGGCGATGCCGTAACCGGAGCGCTCGCCATCAAAGGAGCCGATCGCTTCCTCGGACATGCCGTCGGCGAAGCCCTCGTCCGCACCGTCGTTTGCGCGATGCGCACCATCGGCACGTGCCATACCCGCCTGCAAGATCTCGGCGAGGACGTCGGCCGCGGCAAGCTCCGGACTGCGGGCACCGGCTTCCAACTGCTCCATCACAAGGCCGTCGGTGGCGGACAGATGGGCCACGACGTCCTGCACGTTCCAGTCGTAGATGACCGTGGTCGACCAATCACAAGACGACATTTCCGCCAGCAGAGCATCCAGCAGGGACACCTGGGCCGCATAAGGCGCCGCATAGTCCGGCACGGAGGGCGCCGCTGGACGGCGGGCGCGCGCGCCGACGAGAGTCCGCTCACGCAGTGAGGGGCGCGGCTGCCGACCACCGAGCAACTCCGCCGTTCCACCGAGCAGAAGGGATTCCTCCCTACAGGAGAAACAGTGAGGGACGTGATCCATGATCAGTCGCGTCTCCTCGTCCGAGCACGCACCCAGCGCCCAGGCGCCGAGCAACGAGGCGACGTGCTCGTGCACCGGACTCATGGCGTGATCCCCTCCTCCGCGAGTGTGTCGGCGATGCGGCGCAGTGCCGTCCTGATGCGCGACTTCGCGGTCCCCTCGGCCAGCCCGAGTTCGGCCGCTACCTGACGGTACGTGCGCTCCTTGAAATAGGCCAGCACGATCACCTCCCGCAGCACACCGGGCAGTCCGGCGACTGCTCGCCGGACCTGCCCGGAGACCTCTGCGCCCGCCACCACGTCCTCGACGGGATCGGGGACCGCCGGGTCGTGCACCCGTTGCAGCAGCCGTTTTCGGCGCTCCTCGCGCCGCACGACCTCGACGGCCCTGCGGTGGGCCAGTAGCCCGAGGAACGAGCGCATCGTCCCCTTGGCGGGGTCGAACACGAGAGGACGCTCCCAGACGAACCCGAAGACCTCCTGCGTGACGTCCTCGGCGGCCTCGCGGGACCGCGTGACCCGCAGCGCCAGTCCGTAGACGAGCGCGGCGTAAGACTCGTACAACTCCTCCAGGACGGATTTGTCACCGGCGGCCAGCCGCTGCGCCCAAGCCGCCTCGACCTCCGTCTCCTCCTCCGACCGCCTTCGCCCCCGACCGGCGCGGCCCCCCGAACCCGGACCCGACTCGCGCCGCTCGCCCGCCCGTAAGGCCCGCCTGAGCGCTGCTTCCGCAACCTCCTCATCCAACTCACCGAACGCCGACCCACCACCGGCTGATGACCCGCCATGCACATCCCGCGTGCGCTGAGACAGACCTCGCCCCTGCGACGGATCGTGGGGAGCCTCCGCGAACTCGTCGCCCGGAGAGGCAGCTGGCTGTGCCCCCACGCTCCGCTGGGACGCCCCACCACCGGCCGACCCACCGCACTGGACGGCAGGGTGCCCGGACTTCGGCCGAGGCGCCGCGCGAGGCGCTCCCTCTGGGGCCGACCCGCCAGGTGGGGTGACCCGACGATGCCCGCACCATGTGCGGGGTGACGTGTGGGGCGGTGGCGCCGCCGCGGGAACCCGGGGCTGATCGTCCGGCCATGGCTGCGCCGGTGTGAGTGGTCCCGTCGCCGCAGATGGACGATCATCAGGCTCCCGCCTTTCCGGGAGGCCGCCCTCACCGGCGGAAATCGCGTGGTCGAACGACTCTCGTCCGGTGCGGTCGTCTCCGCACACCGGATCCTTGGCTCGCGCCACAGGCAAACAACCCCCGCCGTCCCGCCCCCGTCCCTGCGGTCCACCGATCCTCGCGGGACGCGCTCGGGGCCGGTGGGCCGGAGGCAGGCGGGGGCGGCCTCACTGTTACTTCGCGCGAGGAGGCCGGGCGGATGAAGATCTTTAGGTGATCTCCAGAAGTTTTTCCCGGACGGCGTAGACGACGGCCTCCATCCGCGAGTGGAGCTGGAGTTTCTCCAGGATGTTGCGGACGTGGTTCTTCACCGTGTTCTCGGAGATGAACAGCTCGCGGGCGATCTCCCGGTTGCCGAGGCCGCGCGCGACGAGCCGCAGGACCTCCATCTCGCGCTCGGTCAGGCGCGGTGCCGGGACCTGCTGCGTCCGCTCCTCGCTGCGCTTGGCCAGCGCCGCGAACTCGGTGATGAGCTTGGACGCCATCGACGGGCTGATCAACGACTGGCCGCCATGGACGGCGCGGACCGCCTGGGGGACCTCGTCGATGGAGATCTCCTTGAGCAGGTAGCCGCTGGCGCCTGCCTTGATCGCTTCGAAGAGGTCTTCCTCCTCGTCGCTGATGGTCAGCATGACGATCTTCGCGCTGGGCGCCGCGTCCTTGATGGCGGTGCAGGCCTCGATGCCGCTGCGGCGGGGCATGCGGATGTCCATCAGCACGACGTCCGGCAACAGATCGCCGGCCATCTCGACCGCCTCGTGGCCGTCGCCGCCCTCGCCGATGACCTCGATGTCGTCCTCACCCTGCAGGACCATCTCCAGTCCCCTGCGGAACAGCGCGTGGTCGTCGACGATGAGCACGCGGATCGGGTCGGCCGCGCCGGCCGGCTCCGCCGCCTCCCGGCCGGCAGGGGTCGCACCTGCGCCGGCCTGCCGGGGTACGGCCGCGGCGCCGCGAGCCTCGGGATTCTCGCTCACCTGAGTCGCGGCGTGGAGGAGACGCCGCTTCCCCCTTTCGCTGTCAGTGTTCTGTTTCTACAGGACGTTTTCGGTCTCGGCACCTTACGGCGCCGGGGCGTCCACTTTTTTGTGCTTGCGGAGGTTGTCCTCGAACGGTCGTAGGCGTTCGTGTCGCCTCCGGCCACCATGAGGGTGCGGGGATCGCCCTCGGTCCTCGCGAGGCCGAGTGCCCTCGACCGCCGGTGGTTCTCCGGTCGCGGTGTGTTCCGGGATCGGGCGCGGATGGTCTGGTGTCCATCGCCGCCGTGGTGCGAGCTGTTCCGGTCGCCTCGGAGTCGCGGGTTGCGGACCCGGGTGGGGCGGCGGCACGCTGGCCCGGGCCGATGGGTTCATCGGTGGCTCCGGGGTCTGCACGGTGTCGCGGGTGCCGAAGCTGCCTCCAGAGGAGTCGCGGGTCGCGGGTCGTCCCGGCGGGACGTGCGGTACCGGGAGCGGCTCCGAAGAACTTCGGCGGAGCCTCCTCCGGTGAACTGCTGTCGGCCCCGGGAGGTTCCCGGAGGTGGGTTGCTCGAATCCCGGATCCTCCCGGGACGAAACGCGTGCCGAGGCGCACCCGGCCCGCCGCGGAGGCGATGGGGACGACCGGACGGGACCGGCCGGGCCGGCATGGCCCGATCGCCCAGACCACCGCATCCGCGGGTCGGCTGGTAACGCCTTTTCAGATCATTACATGCTCCGGGCGGTGACGTGACGCAAGTGCGGCATCACTCTTCGACGAGCCGGATGACGCCGTAGTCCCAGCCTCTCCTGCGGTAGACGACCGAGGGATGGCCGGTGGCCTTGTCGCGGTACAGGAAGAAGTCGTGGCCGACGAGCTCCATCTCGAAGAGGGCCTGCTCGATGCCCATCGGCTCGGCCTGGTGGAACTTCTCGCGGACGACGATGGGGCCGTCGCCCTCCATGGAGATCGGAACGATGTCCTCGTCACCGGGGGCCTGGCGCCCGGCGACATCGGGCTCGCTCTTCGGCGCCGCCTTGCGCGCCTTCTCAGGTGCCGGTCGGGGCGGTGGTTCGGGGACGGGTTCCATCGCGGTGACCTTGGCGCGGGCCTTCCCGCCGTGGGCCTTGCGACGCTCGCCGTCACGGCGGAGCCGCGATTCGAGCTTGTCGAGCGCCAGGTCGAGGGCGCCGTAGCGGTCGTCGGCGGCGGCCTCGGCCCGGATCACCGGGCCCCGGGAGCGGATCGTGAGCTCAACTCGTTCGCGCTGGTCGGCAAGCCGTGGGTTGCGTTCCTCGGACACCTCCACGTCCACGCGGATGACCTTCTGGTTCAGCCGCTCGATCTTGGCCAGCTTGGTGTCGACGTGCCGGCGGAACCTGTCGTTGATCTCGGTGTGCCGGCCCCTGACGATGATGTCCACGCGGGACCCCCCTTCTCCCGATTGCGTTTCTCGCCCGATCCGGGGCGTCTGACAGCCCCGGACGGGCACCACAGGACGATGGGTCGCACCCGCCCGGCCGACCTGGTCTTCGTCCCCACATCCGCCTGCTGAGGGGCTCGCGGCGCTCTCGCCACTACTGCCCTTCTCCCGGTTCGAAGGATGTCGGATCCCTCGACGAGGCAGGACTTACCTCTAAGGCGCACCGTGATCGGTCGACGAGAAGTCGCCTTACGTGGGCCGTTTCGCCTGCGCCTGGCATCGGCTAGCCGGACCGCCTGTCGTGCTCCTGACGAGCACTGCGATCCGACGCAACCACGGACCCGGGCGGGTGCCATGTCAGGAACGCTAACCCCTTACGCCACGAATGTCAGGGGGGTGGGCCGAGGAAAAACTCACTGACCGTCATCGGTGGTCGCCTCAGCGAGGCCCACCTCCCTTCTGGGAGCCCGTCACATGCCGTGAATCGCCCTGTCCACCGGGCACGAGCGCACAGCTCTCTCGCAGGTCAGATCAACCTGACTGCATGGTGAGTTTGATGACGATCTCCCCTCCTATGACATCGCGTGACGTTGATTACCCCTCACAAACCCGCAGGCATGCGCAAGCCGGACAAAGGTCGATGACGGTCGGTGACTATTACCGCTTCGACGATCGATCACGAAGGTTGGCACCGCCTCCGCCCCTCCCCCATTGCCGGGTCGGCGCTCCGCGCCGTTGGGTCGCCGCCAGCGTGGCCGCGCCTATCACCTCCGCATCCGCTGCTCGCAGCGCCCGTGCGGCCTCGGCGAGCGTCGCGCCCGTGGTGATCACATCGTCGACCAGCACCACCCGGCGCCCCGCCACCTTCGCCCGTGGGACGGCCTCCAGAGCGCCCGCGAGATTCGCCGCCCGTTCGGACACGGTGAGGCCCGCCTGATCGCTCACGCGCCGCGTGTGCCGCAGCGCGTCCGCCCGGGTCACGTTCACTCCATCCGCCCGCAGGCGCCGCACTGCCACGTCCACCACACTTCGCAGTGCGTCATGCCCCCGCCGCCGCACGGCCGCCCGCCCGGAGGGCACCCCGACGACCAGCAGTTCTCCAACTGACGGGGGCCCACGGGTCGCAGGTGACACGGACGCGAGAACGGCTCTCGCCAGGGCTTCTCCCAGTGGGCTCGCCAGAGGAGTACGTCCATGTTCCTTGTAAGCGGCCAGAATCGTACGGAAGGGGTCTTCGTACGCGGTGACCGTCCATGTGTCCGGGACGCCGACCGAGGCGGGCGTGCGGCGGACGGGGGCCAGGAGAGAGGCGGCGCAAGGGGCGCAGAGAAGGCCCGGGGCTCGTCCGCAGCCGGCGCAATGGTCGGGAAGAAGCAGCTCGATCAGGTCATTGAGAAGGCTCATGACTACGACGATCCCGCGCGGTCAGCGCCATCGGAACCATCGCCGCGAATTGTGGATAACTCCGAACCGGCCCCATCGATGGCCTGTCGCAGGTGTCCTCAACCGCCGCGCGAGCGCGTGACCTGACCGGTGGGGCGACGCCGGAGGCGAACCCCGCCGGGAAGATCGCGAAGCGATGTCGCGCTCGCCCAAGCACGGTCAAGAGCGAACCCCCAGGCGAGCCCTTGGACCGGGATTGCGATCAATTCGGGTAGCTGGGGTCCCGGGCGGGGGTCGGGCAGATCCATTCGCTGAAGGACTTGTCGGCCGAGCGCTGGCGGCAGACCTGGTTCTTGCCGTTGGAGCGGGTGCCGATGAGGACGGGCTCGCCTGGGGCGGCGGCGATCGTACGCGGTTCGCCGAGTGCTCCCACTCCCAGGGACGTGATGGCGCTGCCGCTGACCGGCATGATGTACGGCAGGTACAGAGAGTCACGCTTGGCGCGGCCCAGGACGGCCAGATTTCCGTAGTCGCGCCAGGCCAGGTCGATCGCGTCCTGGAGCTCGGAACTGACGGGAAGGAACGAACCCACGTCCAGGGAACCGTCCGCGGCGTGGGCGATGCGGCCGATCTGGACCTGGGGCCGGCCGTCGAGGCGGACGATGACGGCCGCGCGGACGCCGTCGCGGGCCACCCGGAACGCCAGGACCTCCCGGCCGCCCAGGCCCCAGTGCGCGGCCAGCGCGGGCGGTCTCCCGCGTGTACGCACCCAGAGCCAGGACTGGTCGGCCTTACTCTCGACCGTCCAGAGGGTGCCGTCGGTGCTCCAGGACGGGGCGGTGAAGCGGGCACCGCGGTGGGCGGTCAGCAGGACGTGGGGGGCGGGCGAGCCGGTGACGGGGGCGGCGGTGAGGAGGCGGTCGCCCTTGACGCTGAGGCCGGCGAGTTCACGGTAGTCGGGCGAGACCGCGGGACGGGACAGGCGCCCGGCCGGCCCGGTCACGACCGGTTGGGCGTGGTCGCCCTCCAGAGCCGCGAGGAAGCCGGACGCGCCGGCCACGTAGGCGTTCTGGTGGGTCTGGCCGTTGCCTTCCGGTCCGTCCGGAGAGTTTCCCGTCCAGCCGCTCACGGGCTGAGTCGGGTCCCGGCCGTCCGGTGAGACCGTCTCGCCGTCGATCCGCAGCCGGAAGCGCTGGATGCCGGAGAGCTGCCGGAGCGTCCAGGCGAGCTGCGCCGACATCCGGCCCACGCTGGCCCCTGCGGCCTCGCTGGTGAGGTCGACGGTCGCGACGTCCTTCTCCACGCTGAGGCCACGCAGCTTGGTGCCGGTGGGGAAGGCGCTCTCGACGGCGCCGTTCAGCCACGACGTCGGGCCCGTCAGCAGTGCCTGGACCAGCCGGGCGGGGAGCGTCTCCCGGTTGACGACCGGCAGGAAGATGCCGTTGGGGACGAGGGCGTGCTGGTCGGGGGCGAAGAAGTAGAGGTTGACGGGGCGCATGGTGCGCTCGACGTCGTTCTTGGTGAGCAGCAGCCCGGACCTCTCCTCGCCGGGCAGGCTGGTGATCCGCCATTGGCCCTGCGGGGTCTTGATCAGCTGGAAGGTCGCTTCGAGGCTCTTGGGGGCGGCGGTGTACTGGCCGTCGGAGCTGATCGTCCCGAGCTGGTCACCGGTCACCTTGACGGTCGCCAGGTTGCCGGACGTCCTGATCACGTGGGGATCGGTGACGCGGCTCTGCACGACGGTCACGTAGGGGCGGAGGCCCGGTTTCCAGGAGTCCTGGACGTTGAGGTACTCCTTGGCGACCCGGTGGTCGTCGTCGAAGCCGGCCGAGGCGGCCAGGAATCCCGACACGACCTGCTCGGGCCCCCAGCCCGGGCTCGGCCGCACGGGGATCAGCCGCACATACGGGTCGTCGACGCGGTCGGAGCGCTCGACGGGCCTGCCGATCACGACCTGCCCGCCGCTGGGGACGTTCGCGCATCCGGAGGCGCCCAGGGCGAGCGCGGTGGCCGCCACGACGGGGCGGAGCCTGCCTGCACGCGCGATCAATCGCCCGCCTCCAACTCCGCGAAGAGGGGACGCGCGTCGCCCGCCCCGGGTGGGACGAGCGGGAGCGGTGAGCCGCGGAGTTCGGCCCCGGCGACACGGGGCAGGGACAGTCGGAACTGCGATCCGGCGCCCGGTTCGCCCCATGCCTGAAGCCAGCCGCCGTGCAGTTGCGCGTCCTCGCGGGAGATGGACAGGCCCAGCCCGGTGCCGCCGGTGGTCCGGGCGCGCGCGGGGTCGGCGCGCCAGAAGCGGTCGAAGACCATCTGCCCCTCCCCCGGTTTGAGTCCGACGCCGTGGTCGCGCACGGCGACGGCCACGGCGTCTCGGTCGGCGCCGACCGAGACCACGATGTCCTCGCCCTCGCCGTGTTCGACGGCGTTGACGAGCAGGTTCCGCAGGATGCGCTCCACTCTGCGCCGGTCGACCTCCGCCATGCAAGGCTCCCCCGGCAGTTGCAGGACGACCTTGCTGCCCTTGCGCTCGGCGAGATCCTGGATGTCGCCCACGGTGCGCAGGACGAGGTCGCGCATGTCCAGGGACTCGGCGTCCAGCGTCGCGGCGCCCGCGTCGTGCCGGCTGATCTCCAGCAGGTCGGCGAGGAGCGATTCGAAGCGCTCCAGCTGGCTCTGGAGCAGCTCGGCGGACCGTCCGACCGCCGGGTCGTCGAAGGTGTCGCGGTTCTCGTAGAGCATGTCGGCCGCGATCCTGATGGTGGTCAGGGGCGTGCGGAGCTCGTGGGAGACATCGGAGACGAACTGGCGCTGCACCTGCGACAGGTCCTCCAGCTCGCCGATCTTGTCTTGGAGGTTGGCGGCCATGTCATTGAAGGAGCGGGCGAGACGCGCCAGGTCGTCCTCTCCGCGGACCCTCATGCGCTCTTCGAGCCGTCCGGCCGCGAGGCGTTGCGCACCTTGGGCGGCCAGCCGGACCGGTATGACGACCTGGCGGGTGACCAGCGAGGCGATGGCGGCCAAGAGCAGCACCAGAACGATGCCCACTCCCGCCATGGAGCGCCCCACATTGGTGAGGGTGTGCTGCTCCTGTTCCAGCGGGAAGAGGTAGTACAGCTCGAACTGGCCGGTCCGGCCGCCCACGATGAGCCCGCGTTCGGACGGACGCCCTCCGACGTAGGAGAGCTTGCCGTAGGTATAGGCACGTGACCCTGCCGGTGCGTGTCTCAGTTCTTCACGCAGCCGCCGGGGGACGCTCTCTTCGCGCAGCTCGTTCGTGGCGTAGCCGCCGAAGTACCGCTCGGTCGTATCACGGATGTAGACCTCGTACAGCCCGGATGGACCGCTCCGGGCTTTCAACCCGTCGACTGTCTGGCTCAACCAGTTGCCGTTTTCGGGGGTGGCGTTGCCCTGGCTGAGCTGTACCTGCGCCAGCCCCTCGTCCAGTTGGAGGCGGGCCGCCTTGACCTTCCCGTCCATCAGCGCGGACGACACCTGCTGCATGAGGAACACGCCAAGGATCGCCACCACGATCGCCGAGATGAACAGCGTCGAGGTGACGATCCGCACCTGGATGGAGCGGCGCCAGCGCTGGTACCCGCGCAGGGCCGTCCCGCGCACGAGCCGACGCAGCCCGCCCAGGCCGCGCCGTGCGAGCCGCTTGAACCGGGAGAACCCAGCGCTCACGCCCGCCTCCCGCGGTGGGCGGTGGCGGGTGGCCCGAGGTGGGGCGGCGAGTGAGGCAGGGTCGTCATGGGTGGGGCCGTTCCGGGGGTCGCGAAGGGGCCGGACGGTCAGGCGGGACCGGCCTTGTAGCCGACACCACGGACGGTGACGACGATCTCGGGACGCTCCGGATCCTTCTCGATCTTGGCGCGAAGCCGCTGCACGTGCACGTTGACCAGGCGCGTGTCGGCGGCATGGCGGTAGCCCCAGACCTGCTCCAGCAGAACCTCACGGGTGAACACCTGGCGCGGCTTACGAGCCAGGGCCACAAGGAGGTCGAACTCCAGTGGGGTCAGGGGGATGTGCTTGTCACCCCGCTTGACCGAGTGCCCCGCCACATCGATCGTGATGTCGCCGATCTGGAGGGTCTCGGGTGCGGGCTCGTCGGTACGCCGTAGGCGCGCGCGCACGCGCGCCACTAGCTCCTTCGGTTTGAACGGCTTGACGATGTAGTCGTCCGCGCCCGACTCAAGGCCGAGCACGACATCGACGGTGTCGCTCTTGGCCGTCAGCATCACGATCGGGACACCGGACTCGGCGCGGATCTGGCGGCAGACGTCGATGCCGTCGGCACCCGGCAGCATCAGGTCGAGCAGCACGAGATCCGGCCGGGTCTCCCGGAACGCCTCCAGCGCCTTGTCGCCGTCATGGACGAACGAAGGTTCGAAGCCCTCGCCCCTCAGCACGATGCCAAGCATCTCGGCGAGCGCGAGATCGTCGTCGACGACCAGTACACGTCCTCTCATGGCCCTCATCGTCACAAAGTCGGGGTTCGGTGGAGTGGGGTGAGACGCTCCGGCCCCACCTCGCCAGGGAGAGATATGCCTTGGCGTGCAAGGTTACCCGCGTTTGCGTCGTCCATGGCTCCTCCCGGCGTTCGACGCGACCTGCCTGGACGGTCTCCACATCTGTCCGTGCTCCGTCCGTGCTCCGACCGCGCTCCGTCCGTACCGGGTCCATGCCGGTGTTCGGAGCACGCCGTCGCCTTACGCGGCCCTTGCGCAGGGGCCGAATTGTAGAGGGGGACTCCCGAAACCGGGGCCAAATTGACCGGCTTCGGCAGCATTCGTCTACCACGTCGCGGGTCTCGGCGCAGATCGCCACCGTCCGGGCCGGCGGCGGCGTTCGCGGCGGCCGGCCCGTGACAGGATGACCTGACCGGTGGCCGCGGTGAGGCCGGGGCCGCCGCCCGGCACGCGCGCCAGGGCGGGCACGCCGGGGGACCCCCCGCCAGAGATCGCAGGGAGCCAAGATGCCGGGACCGGACGGCTGGGACGACGACGTGGACGGCGCCGTCCCGTTCCGCCCCATGTCCATCTCGGAGATGCTGGACGGCGCCATCGCCGGGATCCGGCGCCGCCCGCGCACGACGCTGGGCCTGTCGGTGGCCATCAGTACGGTGGTCCAGGTGGCGGGCTCGGTCACCGCGTACTACTTCGTCGGGAGGGACGCGCGGGGCGAGGTCACCCCGGACGTGCTGCTGGACTCCATCGGCGCGCAGGTCACACTCGGTCTGGCCGGGCTGATCCTGTCGGCGTACGGGATCCTGCTGATGGCGGGGATGATGGCGCCGATCCTGGGGCGCGAGCTGCTAGGGCTCCCGATAGCGCCGGGGCAGGCGTGGCGGGACGTCCGGCCACGCCTGGGCCGGCTGGCGGCGACGGCCGCGGTGGTCATGGTCGTGCCGCTGCTGGCGCTGGTGCTGCCGGCCATGCCGTTCTTCCTGCTGCTGGTGGTGGAGGCGCATCCGGCGCTGGCCGTCCTCGCGGGGATCGTGGGCTTCCCGGTCGGGATCGGGCTGATGGTGTGGCTGTACATCCTGCTCGTCCAGGCCGTCCCGGCAGTGGTCCTTGAGCGGCAGACCGTCACCGGGGCGCTGAGCAGAGCCAAAACCCTCTCCAAGGGGCGCTGGCTGCGCACGTGCGGCACGCTCCTGCTCGCCTTGGTCGTGACGGTGTTCATGGGGTTCTTCGCCCTGCGAATCCCGTTCCTGATCGTCCAGCTGGTGTTCTTCGGTACCGAACCGGAGGGTGGAGCGGCCGTGGCCGCGCTCGCCATCGACACCCTCGGGCGGATCGTGAGCTGGTCGGTCGTCCTGCCGTTCGACGCGGGGGTGATCACCCTCCTGTACATGGACCGGAGGATGCGCCGCGAGGGCTTCGATCTGGACCTGCGCACCAAGGGCCGCTCCGCGGCGGCCATAGCGGGAGCCGCCGGAAACGGCAGCGACGGCACAGACGAGGGCGAGGGCTTCATCGACCTGTGGCGGTATGGCCGGATGGCCGCGCGGCCGGGGACAGGGGCGAATCCGTGATGTTCGATCCGATCGGACGCGACGAGGCCCGCGAGCTGGCCCGCCGCGAGCTGGAGAAGCAGATCTACCAGCGCGACAAGCCGTCCTGGCTGGAACGGACCTGGGACCGGTTCGCCAGCTGGCTGAACGAGCTGTTCAACCGCGCCGCCACGCCGAACGCGCAGGGCGACGGCAGCGGCTGGATGTCGATCGCGGTGATCGTCGTCATCGTGGTCGTGGCGGTCGCGCTGGTCGTGTGGCTGATGTGGGGGCGCCGCAACCTGCGCTCTCGTGAGGACGCGCTGCTGGAGGACGAGCCGTCCACCGCGCTCGACCACCGGGAGGCGGCGGAGGCGCACGCGGCGGCCGGGCAGTGGGCCGAGGCGATCCGGGAGCGGCTGCGCGCCATCGCCCGCGACCTGGAGGAGCGGGCCGTGCTCGCGCCCCGTCCGGGCCGGACCGCCGACGAGCTCGCGGCCGAGGCGGGCGAGGCGGTGCCGCAGCTCGCGGACGAGTTGCGCTCGGGCGTGCGGACGTTCGACGACGTCTGGTACGGCGACCGCCCCGGCACCGCGGACGGATACGCGCAGCTCAAGAGCCTGGACGAGCGGTTGCGCGAGGCGCGGCCCAAGCCGCTGGAGCCCGACGCCCTCGTGCCGGTGGGCGGGCCGGACGACACCGATCCCCGTGGGGGCACGGGGAGCGGTCTGGCCGGGGGCGCCGCGAGCGGAACCGCGGACGAGGACGGAGGCCCGCGATGGTGATCCAGTCCCCGCCCAAGGGCCCCGGCCCCGGCACGGGTTCGGCCACGGGTTCGGCGGTGCCGTCCGCGCGGCAGGTAGCGGGACGGCGCTGGCGGTCGGCGCGCGGCGTCGTCGCCGTGCTCCTCGCGATGGTCCTGATCGCGGTCGTGCTGGCCGCGCTGCGTCCCTCGGGCTCCCCCGAAGAACTCGACCCGACCTCGCCGAAACGCGACGGCACCCGCGCGCTCGCCGAGATCCTCAAACAGCGCGGGACACCGGTGACCGTGTCCCGGCGGGCCGGCCAGGCCGCCGCGGCGTCCACACCGGGGAGCGTCCTGGTGGTGACCCGCAGCGAGCGGCTCACCACGGACGACCTCGACCGGCTTCGCACCGTGCAAGGAGACCTGCTGCTCGTCTCCCCCGGACGGGACGTCATGCAGGCCCTCGCTCCGGGCGTGCGGTCGGACGGGCCGAGCTTCGAGAAGACGGCCGAACCGGGCTGCACACTTCACGCCGCGACGCTCGCGGGCGGTGTCACGTTCGGCAACTCGCAGACGTATGAGGCGCCGGCGGGCGCGACCAGCTGTTACAAGGCGGGCAACGGGGGTGAGGCGGGCGAAGCGGCCCGGCTCGTCCAGATCCAGACGGGCGGCCGCACCATCACGGTGCTCGGATCGTCCGGCTTCCTCACCAACGAGCACCTCGCCGAGAACGGCAACGCCGCGCTGGCCATGAACCTGGCTGGGGCCCGCTCCAGCGTGGTCTGGCTGATCCCCGACCAGCCCGCATCCGGCGCCGACACCGGCGACACGTCCCTCGCCGAGCTCGTGCCGTTCGGCGTCTGGCTGTTCTTCCTCGAACTGGTGGTCGCGGTGCTGCTGGTGGCGGCCTGGCGGGCGCGCCGGCTCGGCCCGGTCGTGGCCGAGGCGCTGCCGGTCGCCGTCCGCTCCGCGGAGACGGTGGAGGGGCGCGCCCGGCTCTACCGCGCGCGCCGCGCCCGCGACCGGGCCTCCGACGCGCTGCGCTCCGGGGCTCGCGAGCGCATCGTCCCCCTGCTGGGTCTGCCGCGCAGCAGCGCACAGGACCCGGCCGCCGCGCAGGAGATCGTCACCGCCGTCGCCCTCCGCACGACCCACGAAGAGGCGTACGTCGGCGCGGCCCTGTACGGTCCTGAACCCGCGGACGACGCGGGGTTGATCGCCCTCAGCGGCGTCCTCGACGACCTGGAAAGGCAGGTACGCCAGTCGTGAACCACCCTGTTGACCTCGGGAAGGACGACGGGCCCGGCATGGGCTCCGGCTCCCCCGTCGACACGCCGCCGGGGGCCACGCCGCCGGGCGCCGAGCGAATGCCCGAGGAGGTCCGGCGACAGGCCGAGATCGCCCGCGCGGCGCTCACGGCGCTGCGCAAGGAGGTGGCCAAGACAGTCGTCGGTCAGGACTCCGTGGTGACCGGTCTCGTCATCGCGCTGCTCTGCCGCGGACACGTGCTGTTGGAGGGCGTCCCCGGCACCGCCAAGACGCTGCTCATCAAGACGCTCTCGCGCGCCCTCGACCTGGACTTCAAGCGTGTCCAGTTCACCCCCGACCTGATGCCCGGCGATGTGACGGGGTCGCTGGTGTACGACAACCGCTCCGCGGAGTTCGAGTTCCGCGAGGGCCCCGTCTTCACCAACCTCCTGCTCGCCGATGAGATCAACCGGACCCCGCCGAAGACCCAGGCGTCCCTGCTGGAGGCCATGGAGGAACGGCAGGTCTCCGTCGAGGGGACGGCGCGTCCGCTACCCGACCCCTTCATGGTGTGCGCGACCCAGAACCCGATCGAGTACGAGGGCACCTATCCCTTGCCCGAGGCCCAGCTCGACCGGTTCCTGGTGAAGCTGACCGTGCCCGTCCCCACCCGGGACGAGGAGATCTCCATGCTGCAACGGCACGCCGCCGGATTCGATCCGCGCGACCTGTCGGAGGTGCGGCCCGTCGCGGGCGCGACCGAGCTGGCAGCCGGGCGGGCCGCGGTCCGGTCCGTCCATCTGGACCCGAAGGTCGCCGCCTACGTCGTGGACCTGTGCCGCGCGACCCGGCAGTCCCCGTCGCTCCAGCTGGGCGTGTCCCCCCGCGGTGCGACGGCGCTGCTGTCGACGTCCCGGGCGTGGGCGTGGCTGTCGGGACGCGACTACGTGACGCCGGACGACGTGAAGGCGCTGGCCCGCCCGACGCTCCGCCACCGGGTGCAGCTGCGTCCCGAGGCCGAGCTGGAGGGCGCCACCGCGGACGGCGTGCTGGAGGGCATCCTCGCCCACGTCCCCGCGCCGCGCTGATGGCGTTGACCGGACGCCTGGGCTTGCTGGCGCTGCTCGGCGCGCTCGTCCCGCTGCTGGTGCCGAGCTGGTGGGTGCTGTTCGCGCTGTGGGGCGTCCTGCTGCTCGGCGTCGTCGCCGACCTGGCCCTCGCGGGCAACGTACGGGCGCTGCGCTTCCACCGGGCGGGGGACACGAGCGTCCGGCTCGGTGAGACGGCACAGGTCACGCTGACGGTCGAGAACCTCGGCAGACGGCGCCTGAAGGCCCGCCTGCGGGACGTGTGGCCGCCGAGCGCGGGCGCGGGCCCCCGCACCGTCAAGCTGGACGTGCCCGCCGGGGAACGCCGCCGCGTCGAGATGACGCTCACCCCCACACGGCGCGGCGACCGGCGCGCCGTCACCGTCGTGGTGCGGTCGGTGGGGCCGCTCGGCCTGGCCGCGCGGCAACTGTCGCGGCCCGCGCCGTGGACGGTCCGGGCGCTCCCGGCCTTCCCGTCCCGCCGCCACCTGCCCGCCAAGCTCGCGCGGCTGCGGGAGCTGACCGGCGCGCACGTCGCGCTGATCCGCGGCCAGGGCACCGAGTTCGACTCGCTGCGCGAGTACGTGGACGGCGACGACGTCCGGTCCATCGACTGGCGGGCCACCGCGCGGCGCGGCGACGTGGTCGTGCGGACGTGGCGTCCCGAGCGCGACCGGCGCATCTACCTGGTGCTCGACACCGGCCGGACGTCCGCGGGTCGCGTCGGCGACATCCCTCGCCTGGACTGCTCGATGGACGCGGCGCTGCTGCTCGGCGCCCTCGCGTCCCGCGCCGGCGACCGGGTGGACCTGCTCGCCTACGACCGGCGCGTCCGCACCCGCGTCGAGGGCGCCTCCCGGACCGACCTGCTGCCCGCGATGGTGCACGCGATGGCGCCGCTGGAACCCGAGCTGCTCGAATGCGACGCCGCGGGCATGGTGTCGACGCTGATGGCGCGCGTCCGGCAGCGCTGCCTGGTCGTACTGCTGACGGAGCTGAACACCGCCGCGATCGAGGAGGGCCTGCTGCCGCTGCTGCCCCAGCTCACCGCCCGGCACCTGGTCATGATCGCCGCGGTGGCGGACCCGCGGGTCGGGGAGATGGCGGCCGGACGCGGCGACCTCGCGGCGGTCTACGACGCGTCCGCCGCCGAGCGGGCCCGCGCGGACCGCCGCCGCCTCACCGCCGAACTGCGCAGCCACGGCGTCGAGGTGGTGGACGCACCCCCCGAGGAGATCGCACCCGCCCTAGCCGACGCCTACCTGGCCCTCAAGGCCGCCGGGAGACTGTGACTATTTGCAGTGTCCTCGGCATCGGGCCTTGGCGGCCCTCCTTCCACGGGCACTGCGCGATCGCTGCATCGCTTTCGACTCGCCCTGGAGGGCTCGCTTCGCGATCAGATCCTCGCAGGCTCGGATCTGCCTTCGGACGCGATCGCAGACCGCCTGTCCGTGGCACGGCTCAGCCCGAGACGGGGGCCAGGTCTGGGCGCAGGTCGGCGTCGCCTGTCTCGCCTCGGCGGGTCGCACGGCGGCCCAGGACGATCACGTAGCTGAGGAACGCCACCTCGGCGACCACGCCGATGCCGATGCGGAGCCATGTCACGTGCACCCAGCCCGTCACGAAGCCCTCGATGAGACCGGACACCAGCAGCACGCCGACGAGGCCGATCGCGATGCTCACCGCCGAGCGCCCCTCCTCGGCGAGGGCCTGCCCGCGGGTGCGGCGACCGGGGTCCACGACGGTCCAGCCCAGCTTCAGGCCGCCCGCGCAGGCCAGGTACACGGCGGTCAGCTCCAGCAGGCCGTGCGGCAGGATCAGCCCGAAGAAGATCGATCCCTTTCCGGACGCGAACATCAGGCCGCCGACGACGCCGAGGTTGATCTGGTTCATCAGCAGCACGTACACGGTGGGGATGCCGAGCATGATCCCGAAGATCAGCGCGACCGCCGACACCCACGCGTTGTTGATCCACACCTGGAACGCGAACGACGAGGCCGAGTGCTCGGTGTAGTAGTTCGCGAAGTCGCGGTCGACCAGCTCGCGGATCTCGTCCGGCGTCGCGATGGTCGCCTGCACCTCGGGGCTGTGCACGATCCAGATCGCCAGGGCCAGCGCCAGCAGGTTGCCGAGGACGGCGTTCCCGAGCCACCACCAGCGCATCCGGTACGCCGCCGCGGGAAACGACACCGTCGCGAACCGCGACACGTCCCGCCAGAGCGGGGCCTGCGCCCCGGCCACGGCCGCCCGCCCGCGCGCCACGAGGGACGACAGACGGCCCACGAGCTGCGGGTCCGGGGAGCTCGACCGCACCACCGACAGGTGCGTCGCGGTGCGCTGGTACAGCTCGACCAGCTCGTCGATCTCCGTGCCGGACAGCCGTCGGCCGCGGTTGATCAACCGTTCCAGGCGCTGCCAGTCGGCGTTGTGCGCGGCCACATAGGCGTCGACGTCCACCCCGGGAGACTAACGCCTCGGCCCGCCGAACCGGCAAAATGGACCCGCCCCCGGCATTGGAGGAACAGGACATGGCCGAACTCGTCACCGGCGAGGCCGTCGCGCTCGACATCAGGGTCGCGCGGCTCGCCAGCCGTGGCTGCGCCGTGCTGCTGGACCTGATGCTCCAGCTGGTGATCCTCTACGGCGCCATCATGGTCGCGTCCATGACCTCGCTCGTCGCGGACGACGCGTGGGCGGCGGGCCTGACGATCCTGGCGATGGTGGCCGTCATCGTCGGCTACCCGTGCGCGTTCGAGACCCTGACACGCGGCCGGACGCTCGGCAAGATGGCCGCCGGGCTGCGCGTCGTCGCCGACGACGGCGGGCCGATCCGGTTCCGGCAGGCGCTCGTCCGGGCGCTCGCCGGGTTCATCGAGTTCTGGACGCTCTACAGCGCGCCGGCCCTCGTCGCGTCCCTGTGCAGCAAGCGCGGCAAGCGCCTCGGTGACCTGTTCGCCGGGACGATCGTCATCCAGGAGCGGGTGCCGACCTCGGTGTTCGGCCCGGTCGCGGTGATGCCGCCGCAACTCGCCGGGTGGGCCCGGACGCTGGAGCTGTCGATGCTGCCGGACGAGCTGGCGATGACCGCGCGGCAGTACCTGTCCCGTTTCTGGGAGCTGCTGCCCGACGTCCGCGACTCGCTCGGCCAGCGCATCAGCGACCAGGTCACCGCCACCGTGAGCCCGCCGCCGCCACCGGGCGTCCGCCCCGAGATCCTGCTGTCGGCGATCCTCGCCGAGCGCCGCCATCGCGAGGAGTGGCGCCTCGCCCAGCGCCGCGCGGCGCGGCTCCGCCGTCTCGGCCGGACCGACTGGACGACCCCGCAGCCGGACCACGCGCCCGTCGCGGCACCGGCCATGGCGATGGCCGGGGCGCCTCCGGCGTTCCCCGTCCGGCAGGGCCCGCCGGCCCCTCCCCCGTTCAGCGCTCCGGGGCCCGGACAACCCCAGTTCCTGCCTCCGCACAACTACGGCGCAGGCCCGTACCAGGGTGTCCTTCCCCAGGCCCCGCAAGGGCCGCCCCAAGGACCTGCGGGCGGCCCGTACGGACCCGGGCAGTACCCCTCTGGGCAGTACCCAACGGGCCAGTACCCATCCGGGCCCTATCCCGGCGCTCCGTACCCCACCGGCCAGTACCCCACCGGTCAGTACCCGGGGCGTCCGAGCTAGAGCCGGGGCCGACACGTCCAGCATCACGGGCAATGACGGCCCGACCCGGTTCGTCCGTCTCCTGGCCAGTTCCTTCCCTTGGGCCGCCGGGGGGACGGCCACCACACTGTCCTACACCAGCGGAATCCTGACGGCCGGCTGAAGGAACCGCGCGGGAGCGTCCGGTCCCATCGCGATGCGGCTTCCGGCCGCCGCCTACCGTGACACATCCGCGATCACCTCCACCGGCCTCGCACGCCGTGACCACGACGCCCTGAACGACCCCCGAACCGATCCTGGAACCGGTTCAGGGGCCGACTGGGCCGCGCGGCAGGCGTCCGGTCAGGCCGCGCAGTACTGGCCCTCCTTGCCGATGGCCCGGTACGGGCAGTCGGCATAGGCGGTCAGGCGCAGCAGGGCCTCACGGCTCCGCTGAACCTGGCTTTCGATGGCCGACGGGGGCGGGTAGAAGCTCCCGCCGCCCAGCTCGAACGTGTACGAGAAGATGCGTTGGTCTCCCCACGTCCAGTCGTCGGTCGTGCCATCGGTGATGTACAGGTCGCTGGACTGCTCGGGCGTGAAGCCCTGCGTCTGGGCCATCTCCCGGCCGATGGTGCGGTGGGCGTTCTCGTCGTCCACGTCCATCGACCCGGGCACCGTGTTGTTCATGGTGTAGCCGAACGGCCAGAGCACCAGCTCGGCGACCGAGTGGATGTCCAGGAACATCTTGATCTGCTGCTTGCCGCCGACCCTGCGGCTCCGCACGTAGTTGGCGAGGACCTTCGTCTCGGTGGCCGACTCGGGGCCGGTGCCCCGGTAGGTCTCGCTCGACGTGCTGGAGGACGACCCGTTGCAGCAGCCCCACTTGTAGGCGAAGTTGCGGTTCAGGTCGGTGCCCGGCCCTTCCCGGTTCTTGCGCCACATGCGGCCGGCCTGGGTGTCGCTGGTCATGTCGTAGACCTGGCCGTCGGGATTGACCATCGGCATGATGGTGATCTCCCGGTTGTCCACCAGGTCGGTGATCCGCTTGTCCGACCCGTAGCCCTTGGTGAGCTGGCCGATGTAGTCCAGGGCCTGCTCCGCGGTGAGCCGCTCGCGGGCGTGGATGTTGGCGATGATCATGACTTCGGGCTCGTTCTCGTCCGTCGCCACGTTGTCGCTGATCTTGACGCCGATGATGTCGCGGCCCTGGCCGGACTTGCCCACCAGGAACTTCCGCGCGATCTGCGGGTACGCGGCGACGACCGAGTCGACCTCCGCCTGCATCTCGGCGAACGTGTGGTACGAGCTCGCCGACGCGGTCGGCGGGGTCACGGGCTTGGGCAGCGGAGCGCTCACCTTGAAGCCGAGCTTCTTGATCGCTTCGACCTCGGACGGGATCGCGCTGATCTCGACGCCGTCCGCACGGAGGATGTCGATGGCGGCGCCCGTTTGGGCGACCTGGGTGCGCTGCAGGCTGGTCGTGGGGCCGGTGACCTTGTACTGCTGGGACGTGACAGGGCTCGGCGCGGATGCGCCGGCGGTGCCGGGCACGGTCGCGGCGAGGGCTCCGGCGGCAAGCACCGCGAGAAGGGAGCGCACTCTGCTGGTAATAACCATTTGACGGGTAACCTGCCATTCGGATGTGCGTGCTGGGGCACGCGGCGGGGGGCTCCTCAGGAGGGTCACGAACGCATGCGGTGTCGCCACAATGACCGGTTCGGGCCCGCTTTACAATGGGTGCCATTTCACCGCCACCGGGACCGTTAAAAACACAAAAGTGCAGGTCAAAGCCGTCAGGTTGCGAGGTCTTCCAGACCCAATCAAACGGGATGTGAAATTTCAGGCCAGCCCGACCAGCGAAAACGGTCTTCAGCCAGGGAGGTTTGGCGGCGTTTCCAACTCGGCCAGCTCTATTCCCGGCCCGGCGAGGAGGACGTCGCCGGCGACATGGACGGCGGCGAGTTCCCCCGTGCCGAGATCGGCGATTTCGTATTGCGCGACGGGTAGCGGAGCGATTTCAGTTTCGTAGGTCTCCGTGGCGGCCAGGCGCCAGCGCCAGCTGGCGGTCAGCGGCGCGAGCGTCGTCCCGGTCAGCCGGACGAGCCGGAGATCGGTTCCGGCGCTGTCGGCCGGGTCGAGAGAGCGCGCTATCGCGATGAGGAAGGCCGGCGAGTCGGCGAGGAACCCGGAGGCCTTCGCGGTGTGCTCGGCCCTCGCGCCGTCCCCCGCCTGCCCGGTGGCTCCGCGCACCCAGGCGACCTCCGGTCCCGTCACACCACCCCTGACCCACCAGGACGGGGAGACGAGCTCGACGCGGATGTGGCGCCAGCGCGCGTCCACGACCAGGTCCGTCCGGACGCCGTCGGAGCGCTGGGAGGTGTAGCGCCAGCCGCCGGGGCCCGGGGCGCACTGGAAGCGTTCCTCGACCCCCTCGTCGAGATGGACGTACATTCCGGTCGGCACGGGACGCTCAGGACCCCAGGCGCCACGAGTGGAGGTAGTCCTCCTGCTCGGGGGTGAGAAGGTCGATGGAGATCGCCATCGAGTCCAGCTTCAGCCGCGCGACCTCCGTGTCGATCTCCTTGGGCACGTCGTGGACGGCCGGGGACAGCGTCTCGTGGGCGCCGGCCAGCCACGCGCATGTCAGTGCCTGGTCGGCGAACGACATGTCCATGACGGCGGCCGGGTGCCCCTCGGCGGCGGCGAGGTTGACCAGGCGCCCCTCGGCCAGCAGGACCAGGCGGCGCCCGTCCGCGAGGACGTACTCGTCGGCCTGCGGGCGGACGCCATGGTGGATCTCCACCGCCAGGTCGTCCAGCGCCCGCACGTCGATCTCCACGTCGAAGTGCCCGGAGTTTGCGAGGATCGCGCCGTCCTTCATCGCGGCCAGGTGCTCGCCGCTCACCACGTCGCGGTTGCCGGTGACGGTGATGAACACATCGCCGTGCCGCGCGGCCTCGGACATCGGCTGGACGGCGAAGCCCTGCAACGCCGCGTCCAGCGCCTTGACCGGGTCGATCTCCGTGATCACCACCCGGGCGCCGAGCCCGCGCGCCCGCTCGGCGAGGCCGCGGCCGCAGTAGCCGAAGCCCGCGATCACGATCGTCTTGCCCGCGAGAAGGGTGTTGGTGGCACGGATGATGCCGTCCAGGGTCGACTGCCCGGTGCCGTACCGGTTGTCGAACATGTGCTTGGTGTCGGTGTCGTTCACCGCGACCACGGGAAAGCGCAGGGCGCCCTCACGCGCCATCTGGTGCAGCCGGATGACACCGGTCGTCGTCTGCTCACATCCCGCCTTGACCGTGGAGATCAGGTCCGTCCGGTCGATGTGCAGGGTGTTGACCAGGTCGCAGCCGTCGTCCAAGACCAGGTCGGGTCCGGTCTCCAGCACCTGGTGGATGTGCGCGTAATAGCCCTCGCGGTCGATGCCCGCGCGCGCGAACACCTCCACCCCGTCCTCTTGGACGAGCGCTGCGGCCACGTCATCCTGCGTCGAGAGCGGATTGGACGCGGCGAGCGCGACGCTGGCGCCCCCCGCCTGGAGCGTGCGGATCAGGCACGCCGTCTCGGTGGTGACATGCATGCACGCCGCGACCCGCCACCCGTCCAGCGGACGCTCCCCGGCGAAACGCTCCCGGATCTGCCGGAGCACGGGCATGCTCCGGTCCGCCCACTCGATCCGCTTGCCACCCTGATAGGCAAGCGAAACGTCCGAGATATCGCTCATCCACTCCCCGTTACGCCAGTTCGCCGCTGGACGGGCAGACTACCCCGTCCAGCGGCGAACGTTCCTCAGCAAGAACCCAAGCCGTCACAGACCCGAACCAGCCGCAGTGCCCGTTGAAGGAAGGCGCCCTATGCGCCTGACGCCGAGGGACACTGCAATCAACACGTGCACCACCGCCAGCCCCCTGCCCAGCCGTCGACGACCTCAAGGCGTGCGATCGCGTGCGAAGCCAGTTCCGAGCCTGCGAGGAACTGATCGCGAAGCGAGCCCGCTAGGGCGAGTCGAAAGCGATGCAGCGATCGCCGCAGTTTCCGTGGAAGGAAGGGCCGCCAAGGCCCGACCGCCAAGGACACTGCAAGAAAACTCAGTACCTGTAGTGGTCGGGCTTGTAGGGGCCCTCCACGTGGACGCCGATGTAGGCGGCCTGCTCTTTGGTGAGCTCGGTCAGCTTGACGCCGAGCGCGGAGAGGTGGAGGCGGGCGACCTTCTCGTCCAGGTGCTTCGGCAGGACGTACACGCCGACCGGGTACTCCTCGGTCTTGGTGAACAGCTCGATCTGCGCGATGACCTGGTTGGTGAACGAGTTGGACATCACGAACGACGGGTGGCCGGTGGCGCAGCCGAGGTTCATCAGGCGGCCTTCGGCGAGGACGATGATCGAGTGGCCGTCGGGGAAGCGCCACTCGGCGACCTGCGGCTTGATCTCGATCTTCTCGATGCCCTCGATCTTGGCGAGGCCGGCCATGTCGATCTCGTTGTCGAAGTGCCCGATGTTGGACACGATCGCCTGGTGCTTCATCCGGCTCATGTGGTCGGCCGTGATGATGTTGAAGTTGCCGGTGGTGGTGACGAAGATGTCGGCGAGGCCGACGACCTCCTCCAGGGTGGTGACCTGGAAACCGTCCATTGCCGCCTGGAGCGCGCAGATCGGGTCGATCTCGGTGACGACCACGCGGGCGCCCTGGCCCTTGAGGGCCTCGGCGCAGCCCTTGCCGACGTCGCCGTAGCCGGCGACGACCGCGACCTTGCCGCCGATCAGCACGTCCGTCGCGCGGTTGAGGCCGTCGATGACCGAGTGGCGGCAACCGTACTTGTTGTCGAACTTGGACTTGGTCACCGAGTCGTTGACGTTGATGGCCGGGAAGGCGAGGGTGCCGGCCTTGTGCATCTCGTAGAGCCGGTGGACGCCGGTGGTGGTCTCCTCGGTGACACCCTTGATCGCCGAGGCGGCCTCGGTCCAGCGGCCGGGCTTGTCGGCGATGGTCCGGCGGAGGGTGTCGAGGACGATCCCCCACTCCTCCGGGTCGTCGGCGGTGGCGGTGGGGACGGCGCCGGCCTTCTCGTACTCGGCGCCCTTGTGGACGAGCAGGGTGGCGTCGCCGCCGTCGTCCAGGATCATGTTGGGGGCGCCGCCGTCAGGCCACTGGAGGGCCTGGTCGGTGCACCACCAGTACTCCTCAAGCGTCTCGCCCTTCCAGGCGAACACCGGCACACCCTGCGGGTTCTCGACGGTGCCGGTCTTGCCGACGACGACCGCGGCGGCGGCGTGGTCCTGGGTGGAGAAGATGTTGCAGGACACCCAGCGGACGTCGGCGCCGAGATCCACCAGCGTCTCGATCAGCACGGCCGTCTGGATCGTCATGTGCAGCGAGCCCATGATCCTGGCGCCGCGCAGCGGCTTGGCGGCGGAGTACTCCTCGCGCACCGCCATCAGGCCGGGCATCTCGTGCTCGGCGAGCCGGATCTCCCGGCGCCCGAAGTCGGCCAGCGAAAGGTCGGCGACCTTGTAGTCCATGCGTACGTACTCCTCGATGTGTCGGTGCGCGCGTTGGCGTCCGGCCGCGAGTCTACGGGCGGCCGGCGCCCCGAGGCACGGCCGGAGGCGACTTTCTCACACAAATTTGTCAGAATCAGCGGATGCGTATCACGGAGGCCGCCCGCCGGCTCGGTACCTCGCCCCGCATGCTCCGCTACCGGGAGACGCTCGGCCTGCTGCCCACCACCCGTGACTCCGGCGGCGTCCGGCGCGGTGGCGGTCACCGGCGCTTCGGCGACGCCGAGCTGCGGGCCGTGGCGCTCGCCCTGGCACTGGAGAAGCGCTACGACATCGGCCCCGCCGAACTGGCGTTCGGCCTGCGCGTCCTCGCCGAGCCGCAGGTGCAGGCCCACGTGCGGGAACTGGGCGAGCGCATCGGACGGCTGTCCGCACCGCCCACCCGCGCCCTGGACTTCGAGAAGGAAAAGGCCCTACGCCTCCTCCGCCGCCGACACCCCTGACCGCGGGCCTCACCCCTCACGCGAGTGCGTTACCTGACCGGCGGGGCGAGCCCCGCCGGGAAGATCGCGAAGCGATGACGCACTCGCCCAAGCACGGTCAAGGGCGAGCCGCCAGGCGAGTCCTCGGGCCGGGATTGAGTTAAACAGAGCCGCCAGGCGAACCCCCTTGGGCCGGGGTCGAATTGACACCGCCGGGGACGACCACACCGGATTCGTAGGCGAGCATGACCGCCTGCGCGCGGTCGCGGAGGCCGAGCTTGGTGAAGACGCGCGCCACGTGCGTCTTGACGGTGTGCTCGCTGACCACCAGGCGCCGCGCGATCTCGCCGTTGGACAGCCCGCCCGCGATCAGCACCAGGACCTCGGTCTCCCGGGCCGTCAGCGTGGACAGCTCCGAGGGGGGCTGCGGCCGGTTGCGCCGCTGCCGGGTGAACTCGCGGATCAACCGGCCGGTCACCTGCGGCGCCAGCAGCGAGTCGCCGCGCGCCACCACCCGGACGGCGGACACGAGCTCGTCGGCGGTCGCGTCCTTGAGCAGGAAGCCGCTGGCGCCCACGGCGAGCGCGTCGTAGACGTACTCGTCCACGTCGAACGTGGTGAGGACGAGCACGCGTGTCCCCTCGGTGCCGGGGAGCGCGAGGATGCGGCGGGTGGCCTCGATGCCGTCCATGCCGGGCATCCGGATGTCCATGACGACCACGTCGGGACGGCCCCGCTCGGCGAGCCGCACCGCCTCGCGGCCGTCACCGGCCTCGCCGATGACGGTGATGTCCTCCTGGGAGGCGAGCAGGGCGGCGAACCCGGCCCGCACGATCGTCTGGTCGTCGACGATCAGTACTTTGATCACCGCGGTCCTCCCCGTCGGACGGCGGCGACCGCCGAGCGCCCGCGATCAGGGGAAAGGGGATCCAGGGGTATCGGTGGGTCCGACCGGCCGCTATCTCCCCGCCCGCCCATCGACCGACTCCTCCCTGTTGAGCGGAAGCTCGGCCTCCACCAGGAACCCGCCCTCGTTGGCGGGACCGGCGGAGAACCGCCCGCCCAGCATGGTCGCACGTTCGCGCATGCCCACGAGACCGTGTCCACCAGAGCCGGCCGCGGGCGCGGACTCCAGACGTGTCCGTCCGGCCGGGCCATCGTCCGGTACCGGGGTACGGGAGGCGGGATCGCCCAGGTTCAGTACCCTGGTCCGCCCGGACGCGCCGTCGTCGAGGACGCGGACGGCGAGCCGGTCCGGCAGGAACGTCAGGTCGACGCGGACCTCCGCGCCGGGCGCGTGCCGCCGGGCGTTCGTCAACGCCTCCTGGACGATCCGGTACGCCGACAGTTCGACGGTCGTCGACAGCGACCGCGGGTCGCCGTGCACCGACAGATCGACCTGTCCGCCCGCGCCGCGGTGCTGCTCGATCAGCTCGGGCAGCCGGTCCAGACGCGGTTGCGGGGTGTTCGCCGACTCCGGCTCCGGCTTGGCGTCGGCGCGCAGCACGCTGAGCAGCCGCCGCATCTCCACCAGCGCCTCCCGCGCGGTCTTGGCGATCTCGGTGTAGCCGGCGCGGGCCTCCGGCGACAGGCTTTCCATCGTGTACGGGGCCGTCTCCGCCTGCACCGCGATCATGGAGACGGAGTGCGCGACGACGTCGTGCAGCTCGCGGGCGATGCTGGCGCGCTCGCGCATCACCGCCTGCTCGCGCTGGACGGCGATCAGCCGCGTGAGGGTCTCGTTGGTCCGCTCCTCGGCCTCCGCCTCGGTCCTGCCGGCGGACTCCACGGCGCGGCGCGCGTCGCCCAGCCCGATGGCGGCGAGGACGGCGACCACCGCGGCCGGCCAGGGGACGTCGTCGAGCGTCGAGGTGGCGAGGTAGACGACGGCGACCGTGGCGGCGCCGCCCACCGCGAGGACCCCGGCGGACTGCCGGGGTAGCTGCCGGCCGAGCGCGTACAGCGTGTAGAGCGCGGCGAAGGTGGTGGTGACCAGCAGCACCTGCCCGGTGAGCAGGCTCGCCGCGAACGCGCCGAGCGCCACCGCCGCCACCGGGCGCAGGTACTCGCGGCGCCAGACGAGCGGGAGCGTCGAGGCCACCGCGAAGCCGCCGGCGAGGCTGAGCGGCGACTCGACGCGCGGCGCCAGCTCCGCCAGCGCCGCGATGGTCAGGGCCAGCCCGGTCAGCGGCGCGAAGTACCAGGACTCGGCGACCTCGCCCCAGGTGTTGATCCACCGCGGCAGCGGCGCCGTCGAACCCGCCGGGGCATCGCCCGGCCGGTGGCGGCCGCCGGTCAGACGGCCGGTGAGACGGACGGCCACGGGACGCAGCAGCCGGCCCAGGCCGGTGAGGATCCAGAGCAGCAGCTGGCCCACGCCGGCCACGATCCGGCCGGACAGCCGCCACGCGTGATGCGCGATGGCGGGGCCGAAGCCCGCGGGATCGGGCCCGGTCCGGGCCTTGTCGGAGTGGTGGTCATCGCCGGTCACTCCTCCATACTGACCGCTGGGTCCGGTCCGTCACCTCACCATCCGGGGCTATGCGCGGACACCGGCTCCCCCTGGAGGACGACCCCGTTTCCCTCCTTTTGGCGGACGAACCGGAGACCAGCACGAACGTAGTGTCTTAACCGTGACCGCGACGGCGGCCACCACCGACGTAGGGGGTTCGGTGGGGCTGCCGCGGTCACACCAGAACCGCCCGGCTCAGGGGTCCGGGCGGGGAAGCATGGGAAGCACCTCGCCGGACGGCCGTGGTACCGCCTCCTCGGAGGCACTCGCCGGTCTTGCCTGGGCTGGGGTCGACCGGCAACGGTGTCGGCCGCCCGGCGAGGGATCCCATGTGGGACACCGGAAGGTGTCCGCGGTCACGGGGGTGTCCGCGGTCAGGACGGGGTGGGGGTCTCCGGCTCCGGCTTCCGGGCGTTCCTGCGGACGGCCTCGTCCAGCGCGGGCTCCAGGTAGATCAGCTGCGCCTCGGGGAACCGAGCCCGGATCCGGGCCTCGGCGGCGTCGATGCCCCGCGCCACCTCCGCCGCGGTGTCGTCGTGGTAGACGGCGATCTTCGCGGCGATCAGCAGTTCCTCGGGGCCGACGTACTCGGTCCGCATGTGGATAACGTGGTCGACCTCGTCCACCGACTCCAGCGCCTCGATGATCCGCTCCTCCTGCTCGGGATCGGCGCCCTCACCGATCAGCAGGCTCTTGGTCTCGATCGCCAGGATCGTCGCGACCGCGCCGAGCAGCACGCCGATCGCGACGGTGCCAACGCCGTCCCAGACGCCGTCGCCGGTGACCACGGCGGCCGTGACGCCGAACAGCGCGAGGAACAGGCCGACGAGCGCGGCCAGGTCCTCCAGCAGGACGACCGGCAGTTCGGGCGCCTTCGCCCGCCGGATGAACGCCCACCACGACTTGTCGCCGCGGACGGTGTTCGACTCCTTGATCGCGGTGCGGAAGGAGAACGACTCCAGCACGATCGCGACGATCAGCACCGAGAACGCCCAGGCCGGGGCCTTGACCTCCTCCGGGTGGGAGATCTTGTGGTAGCCCTCGTACAGCGAGAACGCCGCACCGACGGTGAACAGCACGACCGCGACCACGAACGCGTAGAAGTACCGTTCCCGGCCGTAGCCGAACGGGTGCTTCGGGGTCCGGTCGCGCTCGGAACGCTTGCGCCCGAGCAGCAGCAGGCCCTGGTTACCCGAGTCCGCCACCGAGTGGATCGACTCGGCCAGCATGGACGACGAACCGGTGAACGCGAACGCGACGAACTTCGACGCGGCGATCCCGAGGTTGGCGGCCAGCGCGGCGACGATGGCCTTCGTTCCACCCTCAGCACTCATCTACGCAATCCTCGCTTTGAGCTCTTGAATGGCCGGCACGGGCGTGGGGTCGACGCCCAGCACGATGGCCAAGTAAACCGTGACATAGTCCCCGAGCGCGATCAGGGAGGCGATCCGCTCCAGCGGCTGCGTGCCCTCGGCCGCCAGCTCGGTGACCGTCACACCACGGTCGCGGGCGATCCGCACCGACGCCTCGCGGCGCTTGCGCACCTGCGGATGCTCGTCGGCGTCGCTCAGGACGACCAGATGCAGCCCGTGCTCGGGGTCGTCCGCACGGTCCCGGAAGAAGTCCTCCGGATCGGGGGTGGCGGCGGACGACCCGCCGCGCGCGAAGAAGCCGTCGAAGGCCATCACCTGGTTGTGGTCGGCCTCCGGGATCTCACCGAAGACGGCCGGGTACTTCGCGTTCTCGTTGAGCTGGCAGGTCAGCCGGTACGCGGCGGTGCTCGTCAGCGCGGACGTCCCCCACACCATCGGCACATCGCCCGCGAGGTCCAGCGCGACCCGCTTGGCCGGGTTGAGGAACGGCTCGCTCGCCGGACGGCATCGGTGCGCGACGTCCTCCAGCAGTTCCGCGGTGGACTCCAGGACGGTGTCCGGCACGTCGGCGAGCCCGAGGGACCGGGCGGCCAGCAGGAGCGGCACCGTCAGCCCCCACAGCGTCGCACGCGGCTGGCCGACCGACCGGATCGGGACGAACAGGCCACGGCTCTGGGCGGCGAGGTCGGCCAGCGGCGAGCCGTCCGCACCCACGAACAGCAGCCGGCAGCCCCGCCGCGCGGCCTCGGCGCCGACCGCCAGGGTCTCCTCCGTCGAGCCAGAGCAGGACACCGCGATGACCAGGTCGGCGGCCCCCACCCAGCCGGGCAGCCGGTAACCGCGCACCGTCACCGTCGGGATGGGGCAACCGGGGCCGCACACGGCCGACAGCACGTCACCGGACAGCGCCGAGCCGCCCATGCCGGCGACGACGATCGCGCGGGGACGCCCGTCCTCGGCGAGCCCGGCGACGCCCGCCTCGGCCGCCGCCCGCCGCGCCTCACGGATCTGCGCGGCCGACGAGGCGACCTGCCGCAGCATCCCGCCCGGATCGGCGGCCTCGACCGCCTCCGCCCCCTCCAACCTCGCCGGGTCGGACGTCCTGCTCATAGCCTCGCCTCCGCTCGGCGACGGTCACCACCACACCCCGTGCTCATGGGGCAGGGGTCCGCGCCTCGTCGACGAGGAGGACGGGGATGTCGTCGCGGACGGGGTAGGCGTAGCCGCATGAGCCGGTGCACACCAGCTCGGCCGCCTGGTCGTCGGCGCGCAGGTCGCCGCCGCAGTTCGGGCAGGCCAGGATCTCCAGCAGCCAGGAGTCGAGCTTGATCGTCATTGGCGCGTCACTTCTCCCTCACGATGGCGAGGACCTCGTCGCGGACCGCGGCCATGGTGTCGTCGTCTCCCGCCTCCGCGTTGAGGCGCAGCAGCGGTTCGGTGTTGGAGGGCCGCAGGTTGAACCACCACCCGGCGGCTTCGTCGCCGACGGTCAGCCCGTCGAGTTCGTCGATGGTAACGCCCGGTCGCCCGGCGAAAGCGTCCCGTACCCGGTCGGTGGCGGCGGCCTGGTCGGCGACCTCGCTGTTGATCTCCCCGGAGGCGACGTAGCGGGTGTACTCGCCGAGCAACCGCGACAGCGGCCCGTCCTGCTCCCCGAGGGCGGCCAGCACGTGCAGCGCGGCGAGCATCCCGGAGTCGGCGAACCAGAAGTCGCGGAAGTAGAAGTGCGCCGAGTGCTCGCCGCCGAAGACCGCGCCGGTCTCCGCCATCGTCTGCTTGATGAACGAGTGCCCGACGCGCGTCCGGATCGGGGTGCCGCCGTGCTCGGAGACGATCTCCGGGACGGCGCTCGAAGTGATCAGGTTGTGCACGATCGCCGAGCCCGGGTGCTTGGCCAGCTCCCGCGTCGCGACCAGCGCGGTGATCGCGGACGGGGCGACGATCTCGCCGCGCTCGTCGACCACGAAGCAGCGGTCGGCGTCGCCGTCGAAGGCCAGCCCGATGTCGGCGCCCGTCTCGCGGACCTTGGCCTGGAGGTCGCGCAGGTTCTCCGGCTCGATCGGGTTGGCCTCGTGGTTGGGGAAGGTGCCGTCCAGTTCGAAGTACAAGGGCACCAGGTCGATCGGCAGGCCCGCGAACACCGACGGGACGGTGTGCCCGCCCATGCCGTTGCCCGCGTCCACGACCACCTTGAGCGGGCGGATCGCCGACAGGTCGACCAGCGTCTTCAGATGGTCGGCGTAGCCCTTGAGGACGTCTCGGCGCGTGACCGTCCCGGCGGGGCCGTCGAAGGCGGGGACGCCCTTCTCGACCAGTTCGCGGATCTCGGTGAGGCCGGTGTCGCGGCCGACCGGGCGGGCGCCGGAGCGGCACAGCTTCAGGCCGTTGTACTTGGCCGGGTTGTGGCTCGCGGTGAACATCGCGCCGGGCAGGTCGAGGCTGCCGCTGGCGTAGTAGAGCAGGTCGGTGGATCCGAGGCCCGCCTCGATCACGTCCGCGCCCTGGGACGTCGCGCCCCGCGCGAACGCCTCGGCCAGCGGGACCGAGGACGCCCGCATGTCGTGGGCGGTGACGACCGCGTCCGCCCCCGTCACACGCACGAAGGCCGCACCGACCGCCTCGGCGGTCTCGGCGTCCAGCTCGTCCGGGACGACGCCCCGGATGTCGTACGCCTTGAAGATCTTGGCGAGCTCGCCCACTCCAGCTCCCTATCCGAACGATGACGCGGGGGATTGTCCGAGCCTACCGGGAACGGCCCCGGCGCCCGGCCTCGCCATCACGCGAAGAAACGAGACCGGCGGACGACGGCCGCAGCCGTCAGAGGCGCGCGCCGATCATTCCTGCGGTTGTGTGCCCGCGGGTTCGGAGCGCAGGACCCGCAGGTGGCCGCGGCGGCCGACCTCGGTGCCCTGGCCGACCGGTTCCTGCCCGGAGCCGGGCGCGGGCCTGGCGGCCTCGCGGACGGCGTCGGCGAGGGCTTCCAGGTCGTCGGCGCTGGGCTCGGTCTCCTCTTCGACCGGCAGCCGCACGAGTTCCCACCCCATCGGGGCGGTCAGCCGTTCGGAATGCTCCGCGCACAGGTCATAGCAGTGGGGCTCGGCGTACGTGGCGAGCGGCCCCAGGACCGCGGTGGAGTCGCGGTAGACGTACGTGAGCGTGAAGACTGCTGGCGCCTTGCAGGCGGTGCGGGAGCAAGTGCGGACGGGGCTCACGATGGCCGACCGTACCTCCCCTCCGCCGCGTCCGCCACCACCCGGCCGCACGTGTCGCCGTTACCGGTCGATTTCCGAGGTAACAATCACATTCCGTGTGACCATAGCTTCCTACCGTCTCACTGTTGTGGGGGTTGGAGCGGCCCGCGACGGCGGACGCGTCCGGTCCCGGCGGCGATCGGTCGAGGCATCGCGGGTCGTCGCGGACGCACAGCGGGAGCCGGGGGACCCACGGAATTTGACCCTTCATGCACCATCGGTCATGGGGGCTGAGGCCGCGCCAAGCCACTGTAACCACTCCTTTCACGACACAGCCATATAAGGGCGGCCTTGTGCGGGGTGTTCCGGACCGTGACTTTCCGGACTCGGCCGTCGGTGAGCGGAAGCGGATTGCCGGGCCGGGCGGGGTAGTCTGGATGGGTGCGATCCCGTGTGGCAGGCGTACGGCGCCGCGATCGGCACGGTCGCGGCCTCCGTGGCCCTCTGACGCCCCCGCAGACCCCGGTCTCGCGAACCCGCGCGGAACGGTTCCACGACCTCGTCGCGGACGAGGTGCGCCGGCTCGGCAAACGCTGGGGCCGGGAGCTCTCCCGGGTGGAGTTCGCGGTCGAGGAGGTTCCCGAGGTCGAACCCTGGTTCGACGGGCCGGTGCCCCTCGGCCGGACCGTCCCCGGCGAGGGCGGGCGCCCCGTCCGCATCGTCGTGTTCCGCCGCCCCGTGGAGGCCCGCGCCGCGGGCGACCAGGAACTCGGCCGGCTGATCCGCGACCTGCTCGTGGAGGAGATCGCCGACCTCCTCGGCCTCTCCCCCGAATCCGTGGACCCGAGCTACGACGAGTAGGGGGTCAGGACGCTCTGGGAGTCGGCGGCCTCGGGGAGCCGTTGGGTCATGAACGCGGGGGCGATGGGGAGCACGGTGAACAGGAAATCGTCGCCTTTGCCCGTGGACATCATCCGGGCCGCGTAGAGGGGGCCTGAGCCGGGCTTCGGGGTGATCAGGGCACCGAAGCCCGTGTCGCCGCCCGGCGGGACGGTGATCTTCGTCTCGACGGTCCGCCCGGCGGGCACGGCGATCTCCTGCGCGGCCCCCGCTCCCTGCCCACCCAGTGCCGTGACCTGCACGGACGCGGCTTCGGCCGGGGCGGTCAGCGTCAGCACCGTGTCGAAGCGGTTGTCGGCGATGACGCCGCCGGTCACGCGGCGCGGGCCGTCGGGGGTACCGAGGGGTGCGGTGGCGGTGCCGTAGGCGACGTCGGCGCCGCGCTCGGCGGTGAACGCCGCGACGACCGGACGGTCGGCGACCACGCGGACGGCGGCGGGCTTGCCCGCCAACCCCAGGTCGACCGGGGTGACGGTCTTGGCGGGGGCGTCCACGATGTCCTGGCCCTGCGGGCTGAACTCCCCTTCCGGGGTGAGCACCCGCACGCGGACCCGCGCGTCCGCCTCGCCGGGGACCGCGACCAGCAGCCGCCGCTCACCGGACCCGCCCGGCACCCCCGGGACGACCAGGGACGAGGCGGGCTCGGGCGACAGCGGCAGCCACTCGATGCCCTTCTTCTCGCCGATCCGCACCCGCAGGGACGCGGCGACGCGACCGCTCGTGGTGCGGACATGCAGGGCGAGATCACGGGCGGAGTTGACGATGTCACCGAGCCCCTCCGGCGACTTCCCGAGCTTCACGACCGTGGTGCTGCGCGGGGCGACGGGGGTGGCACGGCCGTCGGTGGTGTCGAGGGGCCCCAGCCCGGACAGCGCGGAGAGGTCCACCGACGCGGGCTGGGAGTCGACATTGGTGAGGTAGAGGTCGAGGGCGTCCGCGGCCTCGGGCCCCGGCCCGACGAACCACAGGTCGGTGCCGGGCGAGGCGCAGCGCGCCCCGGCGAGGCCCCGGTCGGGGCCGCCCGACCAGTGGGTGGTCTGCTCCGCCTCCAGGCCACCGGCGATGCCGCCGGTCGCCCGGACGACGAACGCGTCGTCGCCGCTGCCGGTGTCCTTGTTCCAGTTCTGCCCGGCGGCGTTCATCGACGCGAGGGACGGGCCACCGCGGATCTCGGAGGTGTCGATCAGGCCGCCCGCGGGACCGCCCTTCGCGGACTGGACGCTCAGCCGGCCGCCCTCGTGCCCGGGGCACACCGCGACCGCGGAGGTGATCGGCGCGCGGACGCCCCTGGCGTCGGCGTCGGCGGAGGGACGTGACAGCGACGCGACGCCGTAGAGCGCGGCGAGCGCGACGAGCACGAGCGCCGCCGTCGCGTACCGGAAGCCGAGGAGGCGGAGGATCCGGTCCATCAGAAGCGCTCCTCCAGGCTTTCGCCGGACGGTCGGGGAGAGCCTGTCGCCGGGGTGTCGCCGCCGGTGCCGAAGGTGTCGGCGGGCTCGCGTGGTGTGGGGAGCGGCGCGTCCCGGACGCCGCGGCGGGCGTGGCCGCCCGTGTGGCTGCCGAGACGTCCACCCATGCGGGCACGGATGCGGCTCTGGGCGCGGGCGCGTCGTCCGCGGCCCCGGTCACGTTCGCCGGTGGGCATCAAGGTGTCGGGCTGGGCGCCCGGCAGGGCGAGGACGGCGACGAGCAGGACCGCCACGCCCTGGACGGCGATCCACGTGTGCCGCAGGGTCATGCTCCGCGTCAGCTCGAAGTCGCCTCCGGCGGCGGGGATGTCGTAGCCCTGGGCCCAGCCGTCGACCGTCCGGGACTTGACGTCCTTCCCGTCGAGGGAGGCGCGCCAGCCTCCGTCGGCGGGCTCGGCCAGCAGGAGCGTGCGGGGGCGGGCGGCCGGAGCGATGTGGAAGCGCGCGCCGGTCCTGCCCGCGGGGAGCGGAGTGGCGGCCGGGCCGTCCAGCAGCAGCATCCGCGCCGTGGGCGACTGGAAGCGCCACACGGCGAAGGTGCCCGTCCGGCTGAGGCGGGTCAGTTCCGGCGAGGCGTCCAGGACCCGGGTGACGGGATCGGACGCGGGACGCGGGACGAGGACGTACTCGATGCCCATCCGGGTCAGCGCGGGCCCATCGTCTCCCTCACGCCCGGCGGCGAGCCCGGCGACCAGGTCGTCCAGGCGACGCTTGGCGGCGCCGCCGACGGGTGTCTCGGCCTCACCGAGCATGGGACGCGCGTCGCGCAGGACGGTGTAGGCCACCCGGCCCGAGCCGTCGCGCCGCAGGACCAGGGTGCGCGCACCGCCCGGCGCCACCACGAACGCGGGAACCGCGTCGGGGTCGGTCTTGCCGAGCGGCCCGCCCGCACCGCCCATGATCCAGAGGGCGGCGGCGAGCACGGGCGCGGTGAGCGCGGCGACGACCACGACCGCGCCACCCGCCTTGTAGATCAGGTGCTTGCCCGCGAGGACCTCGGTGCCGCGCTGGACGGCGGCGGTCGCGGCCAGCAGGACCCCGGCGCTCGCGAAGATCAGCGCGGTGCCCGGCCAGGCGGGCGCCGCGTCCGCGCCCTTGGTGACGGTCGCGGCGCTCGTCAGGATCGCGATGAGCAGCCCGAAAAGGGCCAGCAGCCATCCGGCGAGGACGGCATTGCGGCGACCGCGCAGCGGGAGTGCGCACACCGCCGCCGCCAGCAGCCCGGCCAGCGCCCAGTGCGCGGACGTGCCGGGCCCGCCCGGGTTCAGCGCGAGCAGCCCGGCCGCGTCAGTGGCCGCGTCAGTGGCCGCGTCAGGGGGCAGGGACGCCCGGTGCAGGCCCGCCTCCAGCAGGAAGCGGGACGGGTGCAGCAGCAGCCCGGCCGTCCACGGCAGGAGCAGCAGCGGCGGGACCCCGAGCGCGATGACCAGGTTGCGGCGGCCCGCCCGTCCGGGACGGTCGAGCAGCACCCACACCAGCCCGCCGCCCGCCAGTGCCAGCGGCCACACCAGCGGGACGAACGCCATCGCGACCGCCAGCAGCAACGCGACTGCCCACGCCGCGCGTCCGGCGCGCTTGCGGCGCGTCCGGGGGTCGGCGGCCGGGCCCTGCGCGCCGTGCGCCGGCAGCCCGTACATCCGGGCGACCTGCACGGCGATCAGCGGCAGCAGGACGAGCACGACGGCGGTGCCGAGCCGTCCGCCCGCGATGGCGCCGGTGGCGGCGGGCAGCAGCGCGTACACGGCCGCGGCCCACACCCGGACGGCCGACACCGGGATGCGACGCCCGCTCGCCCGCGCCCGGCGCCCGCTGCGGGACGGCTCGCGCACCAGCACCCGGGACGCGCGGTAGGCGGTCAGGCCGGCGAGCGGCACGCTGCCCAGCAGCAGGATCGACACCACCAGCCACGGCTTGCCGAACAGCAGCGTGGACAGCGCCGCGAGGACGCCGACGTACGGCGGGCTCCCGGCGTCGGTACCGAGCCCGACCGGATGCCAGCCGGAAACGTACTGCGCCCACAGGTCGCTCGCGCCGCCCCATGCGGGGACGAGCGCGCCACCGCCGAGCCGCCCGCCGGCGGTGACGAGCATCCGTTCGGCGGCGAGCGCGACGGCCGTCAGCGCGAGGACGAGCAGGACGCCGGGCCGCGCGAGCAGCCGCCTGAGGGGGCCCGGTTCGTCGGCGGGAACGTCATCGTCCTGGTCGTCGCGATGGCGTTCGTGGGCGGCCAGGAATTCCGACACGGCCTCGACGCCCCGGCGCAGCACGACCCACCGGGGCTGGAAGCGGCGGACGCTGCGGTAGACGCGCGTCCGGCCGTCGGCCCGCGCGGCGCGGGCGCGCCGGAGCCGCCCGGGCGCGCGCAGGACGTCGCCGAGCGCGCCGAGTTCCTGGCGCGCCGCGTCCGGCCGTTTGGTGACGAGCAGGCAGAGCGCGTGCAGCAGCGACGCCCAGACGTTGCGGACGAGCGCCCGCAGCATCGCGGCGAACGGCCGGTTGGCGAGCAGCGTGTAGAGCGCGTTGCGGCGGTCGACGCGGCTCGGCGGTTCGGCGGTCATGCCGATCTCGCGGACGCCGCGGCGGGACGCCTCGGCGTGGTAGAGGACGGCGTCGGTGGCGACCGCCACGCGGTGCCCCGCGGCGTGGGCGCGCCAGCAGAAGTCGACGTCGTCGCGGAACATCCCGTACTCGACGTCGAACCCGCCGAGCCTGGTCCACACGTCCCGGCGGACCAGCATCCCGGCGCTGCCGACCGCGAGGACGTCCCGGACGCCGTCGTGCTGGCCCTGATCGAACTCGTGGCCGTCGATGCCCGTCTCGCGCCGCCCGGCCGCGTCCATGGCGACGCCGACCTCCCGCAGGATGTGGCGGTCGTCGAAGTCGCGGACCTTCGGCCCGAGCACCGCCAGGTTGGGGTCGGTGCCGGCCGTCCGCAGCAGCTGCGCGAGGGCGTCGTGCGCGGGGACGGAGTCGTCGTGCAGCAGCCACACCCACTCGGTGCGCGGATTGCCGGGGTCGTCGTCGGGGACGGGCGCGGACGCGGCGTCCTGGCGGAGCGCCTCGGCGATGGCCTCGCCGTAGCCGGTGGTCCGGGGCAGGGTGAGCACCTTGCCGGTGCCGACCACCTCGGCGAGCACGGCGGGGCCGCGGTCGCGGCTTCCGGTGTCCACGGTCACGAGACGTTGCACCGGCCGCGCCTGCGTCAGCAGCGCCTTGAGCGTCTCGGGCAGCCACCGCGCGCCGTCGTGGGCGACGAGGACGGCCGTGACGACATGGCGATCGAGAGTAGGCGACAAGAGTCCGCTCGATCTGTGGGACGACAATCATCAGCCGTGCCGGCCCCGGGGGGCCGGCACGGCTGACAACTGTACGCGTGGCCGTGCGGCCACGCTCCGGATCCCCGGAGATCCGGGTGATCTCGGCCGCGCCGCGCACGGACTCCGCCGGCCGGGTGCCGCGGCGCCGCTCCCCTTCGGCGCCCGCGATGCCCGCCCAGGACCTCCGTCCGCGCTAGACGACCTGACGCTTCAGCTTCCGGCGTTCCCGTTCGGAGAGCCCTCCCCAAATACCGAAACGCTCATCGTGCTGCAGCGCGTACTCCAAGCACTCCGTCCGCACCTCGCATGCCCGGCACACCTTCTTGGCCTCGCGAGTGGAGCCGCCCTTCTCCGGAAAGAACGCCTCCGGGTCCGTCTGCGCGCACAGGGCGCGCTCCTGCCAGCCCAACTCTTCACCGTCTGTGCCGTGCGCCAGCGGGATGACTACCTCGCTCACAGCGCACCTCCTACCCGTGGAGCCCCCTGGTCAATGCCTTCCCTCGAGCTCCTTCCCCCGAGAAGGCATAGAAATCACACCGATGAAATTACACGCGTGTAGCGCCCGCTCCGTCAAGCGGAACGAGTTTCGCGGGGGACAAAGCCGGTTATGTCGGCAGTCGCAGGAGGGCCTTTGGCTGAAGATCAGTTAATCGGGGCGTCACTGCGGGGGACGGTTGTCCCGATACCAGTCGCCGGACTCCTCGGAACCTTGATCGCCCTGTGGCGGCGCGGGCTGCGTGCCCTGCGGGTCTCGGCCACCGCTACCGCCGTAGGCGCGGGTCCACTCGCCCATCTCTTCCTGCTCGGGCTGCTGGCCCGGCTGAGCCGGCGGCTGCTGGTAGCCGGCCTGGCCGCCGTACTGCGGGTACTCCTGGGACTGCCCCGGCTGCCCGTACTGCTGCTGGCCGTACTGCTGCCCGTAGCCCTGCTGCTCGTAACCCGGCTGCCCGCCCTGCTGAACCTCGCCGCCCTGCTGGCCGTACTGCTGGTATTGCTGATACTGCTGCTGACCATAACCCTGCTGGCCGTACTGCTGACCCGGCTGGCCCTGCTGGTACCCGTACTCGGGGTAGCCCGACGGCATCTGCTGCTGGCCTTGAGGGCGGGGCGGCTGCATCCCCTGGAAGACGGTGAACACGAACCATCCGGCCACGCCGACCACGGCGAGCTTCCCGGCGCCGATGAGGAAGTACCCCAGCTTCGTGGCGGCCTTCACCGAGAACTCGTCCGAGCCCGCGAGCATCCCGCTGAGCCAGCAGATGACGCCGAACAACGCGATCCCGCCGAGCACGCCGAGCGCACCCATCGTGATGGTGCGGGCCTGCGGGCTCGGGGTGTCGCCCCACGTCACCAGCAGCACCGCCAGGACGAGGAGCCCGACGACGGCAAAGTGCGTGAAGACCCCGCCCCCGGTCTCGTTCAGCGCGCGGTAAGTGAACCCGCCGTCGCCGCCACCGAGGAGCAGGATGATGCCTGCCAGCAGTTGCACACCCGCCGCGGCGAGCAAGACCCAGGCGGCCGGTTCGCGCAGGCGCTGGACGGCTTCCTTGTTCACGGGAACATCTCCAGACCGAGGCAATCAGATGAGGGTCAAAGCTTTGCACATCCTTCCTATCGCCGTCTCGGTCCGTCGCGGTGGTTCAAACTCCCCGTGAACGACCGACTTCCGAATATCGTCGGGTACCGGCGTCCGAGCGGGGCGCCCCGGCGGCCTAGGCTGAGCGCATGAAGATCGTGGCGCTGGCGGGCGGCATCGGCGGGGCCCGCTTCCTGCGGGGGCTGCGTGCGGCGGCCCCGGACGCGGAGATCACCGTCATCGGCAACACCGGGGACGACATCTCCCTGTTCGGGCTGCGCGTCTGCCCCGATCTGGACACCGTGATGTACACGCTCGGCGGCGGCATCAACGAGGAGCAGGGCTGGGGACGCGCCGCCGAGACGTTCACCGTCAAGGAGGAGCTCGGCGCGTACGGCGTCGGCCCGTCCTGGTTCGGTCTCGGCGACCGCGATGTCGCCACCCACATCGTGCGGACGCAGATGCTGGCGGCCGGGTACGCGCTGTCGGCGGTGACCGAGGCGCTGTGCGACAGGTGGCGGCCGGGCGTCCGGCTGATCCCCATGACCGACGACCAGGTCGAGACGCACGTGGTGGTGGAGGACGCCGAACAGGGCCGCCGGGCGGTCCACTTCCAGGAGTGGTGGGTGCGGCTGCGCGCGTCCGTCCCGGCGCTGTCGATCGCGGCGGTCGGCGCCGAGGACGCCAAGCCCGCGCCGGGCGTGCTCGCGGCGATCGAGGCGGCGGACGTCGTGCTGTTCCCGCCGTCCAACCCGGTGGTGAGCGTCGGCACGATCCTCGCGATCCCCGGGATCAGGGACGCGGTCGCGGCGAAGACCGTCGTCGGCGTCTCCCCGATCATCGGCGGCGCGCCGGTGCGCGGCATGGCCGACGCCTGCCTGACCGCGATCGGGGTCGAGACGTCCGCGCGGGCGGTGGCCGAGCACTACGGCCTCGGCCTGCTGGACGGCTGGCTCGTCGACGACGCGGACGCGGACGTGCGGGTGGAGGGCATCGAGGTGCGCTCCCGGCCGCTGCTGATGAGCGACCCGGACGCCACGGCCGCCATCGCCCGCGCCGCGCTCGACCTGGCCGTGGAGCTGAAGCAGGCGGAGGACGTTCGGTGAGGTTGAGCGTGTTCGGCGTCCCCGGGGTACCGGAGGTCGCCGCGGGGGACGACATCGCGGCGCTGGTCCCCGCCGGGACGGTCGAGGACGGCGACGTGCTCGTCGTCACGTCCAAGATCGTGAGCAAGGCGGAGGGGCGGGTCCTGGTCGCCGACGACCGGGAGAAGGCCATCGACGCCGAGACCGTGCGGGTGGTGGCCCGCCGGGTGCACGCTCGGGGCGAGACCCGGATCGTGGAGACGCGGCAGGGCCTGGTGCTGGCCGCCGCTGGCGTGGACGCGTCCAACACGGCGCCGGGCACGGTCCTGCTGCTGCCTGAGGACCCCGACGCGTCCGCCCGGCGGATCCGCGCGGGCGTGCGCGAGCGGCTCGGCAGGAACGTCGCCGTCATCGTGTCCGACACGCTCGGCCGCCCCTGGCGCAACGGGGTCATCGACGCCGCCATCGGCGTCGCGGGGCTGGCGCCGCTGAGCGACATGCGCGGACGCGACGACCCGTACGGCAACCGCCTGGACGCCACGATCACGGCCGTCGCCGACGAGATCGCCGCTGCCGGCGAACTCGTCAAGGGCAAGCTGGACGGGATACCGATCGCCGTCGTCCGCGGACTGTCCGGCCTGGTCACAGCGGAGGACGGGCCGGGAGCCCGGGCGTTGGTCCGCCCGCCCGACGAGGACATGTTCCGGTACGGCTCGTCGGAGGTGCTGCACGCGCGGCGGACGATCCGCGAGTTCACCGCCGACCCGGTCGACCCGGACGTGGTGCGGCGTGCCGTCGCCGCGGCGATCACCGCGCCCGCGCCCCACCACACGACGCCCTGGCGGTTCGTCCTGCTGGAATCACCGGAATCCCGGACCCGGCTGCTGGACGCGATGCGCGACGCGTGGGAGTCCGACCTGCGCCGGGACGGCTTCTCCGCCGAGTCGATCGCCAACCGACTGCGCCGCGGCGACGTCCTGCGCCGCGCGCCGTACCTGGTCGTCCCGTGCCTGGTGGCAGACGGGGCGCACGACTACCCCGACGAGCGCCGGTCCCGCGCCGAGCGCGAGATGTTCGTCGTAGCCGCCGGGGCAGCCGTAGAGAACCTGCTGGTGGCGCTGGCAGTGGAGGGCCTGGGCTCCTGCTGGGTGTCGAGCACGATGTTCTGCCGCGACGTAGTCCGCGAGGCCCTGGACATCCCCGACGAGTGGGACCCTATGGGCGCGGTGGGAATCGGCCACCCCGCAGCCCCACCAAGAGACCGCCCCCCACGCACCCCAGACCAGTTCATAGAAGTCCGCTGACCGAAGTCCGCCACCCGGGAATAGATCACCACCGCCAGTGGCTGCACACACGCATGACCGTGCACCAGCCCAGGCAGTAACCGCAGGTGGCAGCGACCCCAGCGTTGCGATCGCGTAAAAAGCCAGGTACGAGCGAAGCGAGAACCTGATCGCGAAGCGAGCCGCCAGGCGAGCCGAAGCCATGTAGCGATCGCCGCAGTGTCCGTTGAAGGAGGGCGCTCTAGCGCCTGACGCCAAGGGCACTGCAATCAACACAGCGATCGCCGCGTTGTCCGTTGAAGGGAGGGCCGCCAAGGCCCGACCGCCAAGGCCCGACCGCCAAGGACAACGCAATAAAATATGACGATTGGCATAGAGTGCCTCGTATGGAGGCCATTGCTAACTCTGTGCGCCGGGCGCTGGCCCGCGCGCGCGACGGCAAGACTTTGGACCGGTCCGAGGCCACGACACTGCTGCGCGCCCGCGGCGCGCAGCTCGACGATCTGCTCACGTATGCCGCCCGCACCCGCGACGCCGGTCTTGAGGCGGCCGGACGGCCGGGGGTCATCACCTACAGCCGGAAGGTCTTCATCCCGCTGACCCGCCTCTGCCGCGACAGGTGCGGGTACTGCACGTTCGCGACCGTCCCGCATCGGCTGGACTCCCCCTACCTCAGCCCGGACGAGGTCCTGGAGATCGCGCGGCAGGGTGCGGCGATGGGGTGCAAGGAGGCGCTGTTCACGCTCGGCGACCGTCCCGAGGACCGCTGGAAGCAGGCCCGCGAGTGGCTGGACGCGCACGGCTATGACGACACGCTCTCGTACGTGCGCGCGATGGCGATCCGCGTGCTGGAGGAGACGGGGCTGCTGCCGCACCTGAACCCCGGTGTGCTGACGTGGCGGGACTTCCAGCGGCTCAAGCCGGTCGCGCCGTCCATGGGGATGATGCTGGAAACGACCGCGACACGGTTGTTCAGCGAGCGGGGCGGGCCGCACTTCGGGTCGCCCGACAAGGACCCGGCGGTCCGGCTGCGGGTGCTGGAGGACGCGGGCCGGACGAACGTGCCGTTCACCACGGGCATCCTCATCGGCATCGGCGAGACGGTGGAGGAGCGCGCGGACGCCATCTTCGAGATCCGGCGGACGATGCGGGAGTACGGGGCGATCCAGGAGGTGATCGTCCAGAACTTCCGTGCGAAGCCCGACACCAAGATGCGCGACACCCCGGACGCAGAGCTGGCGGAACTGGCGGCGACGATCGCGGTGACCCGGCTAGTCCTCGGGCCGAAGGCGCGTGTGCAGGCGCCGCCGAACCTGGTCGCCGACCAGTACACGCTGATGCTGCGGGCCGGGATCGACGACTGGGGCGGGGTGTCGCCGCTGACGCCCGACCACGTCAACCCCGAGCGGCCATGGCCGCAGATCGACGAGCTGGCCGCGCGGACGGCCGAGGCCGGGTTCGCGCTGCGCGAGCGCCTCACGATCTACCCCGACTACGTCAGGCGCGGTGAACCGTGGCTGGACCCGCGCCTGACCGGCCACGTCGCCGCGCTCGCGGACCCGGAGACGGGCCTGGCGCGGGAGGACGCCGTCCTCGAAGGGCGGCCGTGGCAGGAACCCGACGGCGGTTTCGCCGCGTCCGGCCGGACCGACCTGCACACCGAGATCGACACGACCGGCCGGACCAGCGACCGCCGCGACGACTTCGACGAGGTCTACGGCGACTGGGACGCGCTCAAGGAGCGGATGGCGGCGCCGCGGCGGTTCGACGCCGACGTGAAGGCGGCGCTGGCGAGCGCTGAACGCGCCCCGGCCGGGCTGACCGACGACGAGGCCCTCGCCCTGCTGCACGCGGACGGCCCGGAGCTGGAGGCGCTCACGCGGCTGGCCGACGGGCTGCGCCGGGACGCGGTCGGCGACGACGTCACCTACGTCGTCACGCGCAATATCAACTTCACGAACGTCTGCTACACCGGCTGCCGGTTCTGCGCGTTCGCCCAGCGCCGCACGGACGCCGACGCCTACACCCTGTCCCTCCAGCAGGTCGGCGACCGGGTGGACGAGGCGTGGGAGGCGGGCGCCACCGAAGTCTGCATGCAGGGCGGTATCCACCCTGACCTGCCCGGCACCGCCTACTTCGACCTGGCGCGCGAGGTGAAGCGCCGCGCACCGGACATCCATCTGCACTCCTACAGCCCGATGGAGGTCGTGAACGGCGCGTCCCGCACCGACCTGTCGATCCGGGAGTGGCTCCAGGCCGCGCGGGAGGCGGGGGTCGACTCGCTGCCGGGCACCGCCGCGGAGATCCTGGACGACGACGTCCGCTGGGTGCTCACCAAGGGCAAGCTGCCCACCGACCAGTGGGTCGAGGTCGTCACGACCGCGCACGAGCTCGGCATCCCGACGACCTCGACGATGATGTACGGGCACGTGGACGCCCCGTCCCACTGGGTCGCGCACATCAAGCTGCTGCGGTCGATCCAGGAGCGGACCGGCGGGTTCAGCGAGTTCGTGCTACTGCCGTTCGTCCACCACAATTCGCCGATCTATCTCGCGGGGCTGGCGCGCCCGGGGCCGACCGTCCGGGAGAACATCGCGGTCCACGCGCTCGCCCGCGTCCTGCTGCACGGCGCCATCCACAACATCCAGACGTCCTGGGTGAAGATGGGCGACGAGCTGTGCACGCGCGTCCTGCAAGGCGGCGTGAACGACCTCGGCGGGACGTTGATGGAGGAGACCATCAGCCGCATGGCGGGCTCGGAGAACGGCTCCTTCAAACCCATCAGTGAACTGGAGGAGATCGCGGCGCGCGCAGGTCGCCCCGCCCGGCAGCGCACCACCCTCTACGGCGAGGTCCCGGCCGAACGCCTCGACGCCGCCCGCCGCACCGACGGCATCGGAACCTTCATCTCGAAATCCCGGGCCCGCCTCCCCCTCACCCCCATCTAGGGCTTGCCGCGGACTAGGCTGGGGCGGCCGGCGGCCAGGTCGTCGGCGGAGCGGCGCAACGCCTCCAGGACGGCGCGGACGGACGGTCGGACGTCCGCGCCGACGCGGGTCCACAGGACCATCCGGCGGTCCACCCGGGCGCCCGCCAGGTCCCGGACGACGATGCCCTCCTCCCGTTCCGCCAGCGCCAGTTCGGGGGCGAGGCACGCCGCGCCGCCGCGCGCGACCATGGCGAGGATGATCAGCAGGTCGTTCGAGCGGTAGCGGACGGTGGGACGGAAACCGCCGAGCTCCACGCACGTCCGCTCCAGCAGGTCCGCGTGGTTGGTGCCGACGTGGCCGGTCACCCACGGCTGCCCGGCGAGGTCGGCCATCCGCACCGGCCCCTTCTCCCGCGCGAGCGGGTGCGCCTCGGGCAGCGCGATCCGCATCATCTCGGTGATCAGCACCTCGGACGCCAGCTCGGGACGGCGCGGGCGCGGCAGGTGCGAGTACTCGTCGGTGAGGACCACGTCGATGTCCCGCTGCACGAGCGCCTGGAGGACGCGGTGGAACTCCTCGTCCAGCACGTCCACGACCAGGTCGGGGTAAGTCTCGGCGAGGCACGGCAGGGCCGGCGCGAGGACGTGCAGCAGCGCCGTCTGGAACCCCACGAGCCGGACGACGCCGGCGACGCGCCCGCCGGCGGCGACGGCCGCCTCCTCGGCACGCTGCGCCCCGGCGAGCAGCCGCTCGGCGTGCCCGGCCAGGACCTCGCCCGCCTCGGTGAGCCGGAGCCGCCGCCCCGCGCGCTCGACGAGGGGGACGCCCACCTCCCGCTGGAGCTGGGCGAGTTGCTGGGAGACCGCGGACGGGCTGTACCCGAGCGCCTCGGCGACGGCGCCGACGGTGCCGCGGAGCTTGAGCTCGCGAAGCACCCGCAGCCTGCCCAGATCCAACATAGTGAAGAGATTCTTACACAATCCATCCAGAACGGTTGCCGGAGCTGAATGGTAGGCGGAATCGAGACCCTCGCACCTGGGCGTCGAGGCCAGGAACTGGGCTGGCGACCGGCCCCCGAGCAATGGTCAATATCCGGGGCCTGCGGGAAAAGAATGCAAGGACGGTGTCCCTCCACTCCGCGCCGGTCTCGCACTACAGTAAAGGTCAAAAGGACTAGCTGCCCACTCGGGGACCGACGACGCTATGGGGGTCGGCGCTGCCACTCGACCACAACAATCATCAGGGAAAGTTCGGCGAGGCGTTCGTCCGGGCGGTCGCCGCGGCCTCAGGACTCCTTGTTTCGCAACCTGACCCTGACTTCGATGGCGTGGACTTTTCACTCAAGTACCCCGGGGCGAGGGGGACCAAGTACCTGCCGCAGATCGACGTCCAGGTCAAGTCGTGGCGCAGGCCCACCGGTCCGGGGGAGTCTTGGGCCTACCCGATGAAGGCCAGGCATTTCCAGCAGCTGGCCGGCGCATTCGAGATCCCTCGCTTCCTGCTCCTGGTCGTGGTGCCGGCCGACGTCCGCGCCTACACTCAGGCCGATGACGAATGCCTCCGGCTCCATCGGGCTTGCTACTGGGCCTCGTTCGCCGACGTCGAGCCGCCCTGGCAGCTCCCCGGCGACACAACGGTCAAGGTCGAGGTCCTGAAGAAGAACCTGCTCACCGCCGAGGCGTTGCTGGGGCTCATACTCAGGCCAGGCGCCGCCCTGGAGGTCCCATGACCACCGACGACGGGCTGCTCAGCACCCTCGCTGCTTTGCCGCCGGACGACGTGCGGGCTTACTTGTCCAACAATGGCTGGACACCGTACGAACGGATCGGGGCGTCGCTTCTGTGGGCGGTCAGCGAAGGCGAGCGCGAATTCGAAGTGCTCGTCCCCCAGGAGCAGGGCGTCCGGGACTACCCGCTCCGCATGATCAATCTGCTTCAGGCGCTCACCGAGGCCGAAGGCCGGCCACGCGGGCAGATCCTCAGAGACCTGACGACCGTCAACGTGGACCGTAACCATGTCCATACACATCCGCCGGCTCCTTCGGGAAGCATTTCGGTGGCGGACGGGGCGGCGGCTTATGAGGGTGTCAGAGAACTTCTCATAGCCGGCGCGTATGCCGTTCTCAATGAGCCCGTCCTCCGTTTGCCGCGCCGCAAACCTGCCCAAGTGGAGGACTTCCCCAAACAGGCCAGGCTAGGTCCCGCGGAGGCGGGGAGCTACATCATCTCGATCGAGATTCCGCTGGAGGAGGAGGCCGACACCCTGTTCAGCGTCGGTCAGCCCTTCGGCCGCAGGGTCATGCTGCGGCTGTACGGTGCGATCCAGGCGGCCTACGCGGCGTCCGGCGAGGCCCTGGAGACGTCCGAGCTCGAACCCTTCGCGGACAGGGTCGGTGAAGGCATCTCCGCGCACCTGTGCAGGGCGCTGGGCCGCTTCGGAGGCACCGAGCAGGACCACCCCTTCGAGATGCGGTTCGCTTGGGCGCTGCGAACTCCGACCGGCTTCCCGACCCCACCCATCCGATTCGACGCGCCTATGGCCTCGATCCTCGCCCAGGCGGGCGAGGATCTGGGGACGGGCGAACGGGTGCATCGTGACGCCGTGGTCATGGGAACGGTGTGGCGGACGCAGCGGGTACGTCCGACCGACGACGGCTGGGTCATCGTGCGCGGTGTCAACACTGCGGGAGAGGACCGTCAGCGTCGGCTGGTGAGGGTGCTCTTGCCGCCCGAGGACTTCAACAAGGCCCTCCAGGCGAGCCGGGACGGCCGTCTGGTCAGGATCATCGGCACCCTGGTGCGGACGGGGAAGCTCACGGAGTTCAGATCGGTCCGCGCGTTCGAGATCGCCGACGCGGCTGAGACGGGCTGACCGGGGCAGGCGGCGGCTGGAAGCGTTGAGCGCCTTGCCTAGATCCATTCGCCGTGTTCAAGGTAACGGGTGCTGCCGTCGAGGTGCGCGGCGTGTGCGTGGACGAGACGGCGGGCCAGTCTGGAGATGGTCAGGTCGTGGACGTGGGCGATGTCGTGGAACTGGAATCCGACCAGTTCGCCTGGATCGAGGCGGATGCCGTCGAGGTGGTCCTTGGTGAGGGTGCCGCCATCGAAGAGGAAAAGGACCTTGTCGCCCTCGGCCTCGCTCGGGGCCCAGTCGGCAACCAGCAGCCGCCCGAGCTCTGGGTGGATACCGAGTTCTTCGGCGACTTCACGTTCTGCGGCCTGGCGAGGAGTTTCGCCACGTTCGAGGTAGCCGCCGGGGACGTCGCGGTAGTCCTTGTAAGAGGGGTCGACCAGCATGATCTGGTCGTTGTCGTTGAAGAACAGGACACCTGCCGCCGCTCGGGCGCGGGCGAAGGTTGCTGCCGGGTCATCGGTCACGGGAGTCGAGCGTAGGAGATAGGGCTAGATGATGCTCATGCGCCGGGCGAGCTCGGCCAGGGGACGGCTGCGCCTGCCGGTCGTGGTGTCTCTGAGACGGTGGACGAGTTGGCGGCTCATGATGTGGCAGTGGACCTGTTCGGCGGCGCGGCGTTCGGCGGTGAGCAGCTCGCCGATCGCGTCGTCGATCTTGTTGCGGGCCCGGTAGGCGTTGACGACTTCGAGGCTGTGGCGGACGGCTCGTTCGGGGGGCAGGCGCGCGGTGTCGATGCGCGGGATGAGATCGAGCGCGAGAGGAACCTCGCCCAAGGCCATGGCGGCCGTGACCCGGTGGATGCGTACGTTGGTGGGGCCGAATGCGGTCCACAGGTGGTTGGCGTCGACTCCGAGTTCGTTGGCCATCCGCTCGGCTCGTGCCAGGTAGTCCATGGCGTCGGCGCGGTTGTCGGCACGCGCGGCGGCGACGGCCCCGGGGAGGAGCAGGGTGCCGTGGACCGACAGCAGCGTGGGCGAACGGTCGGCATGGCGGCGACGCAGGTGCTGCGATGCGTGCTGGGCCATGGCCGCCGCCTCGCTGAGGCGGCCTTGGGACAGCAGGGCGTGGATCACCGAGCGGAACAGCGATCCGGTGATCGTCGGGTCCGTGCTGCGTTCTGCCGCGGTCAGCCCGCGCTGAGCGGCGAACCAGGCGAGGTCGGTCTCGCCGAGTTTGGTGAGGATCATCGCGGCCGACTGGTTGGCGAGCGCGACGAGCCGGTCGGCGTCCGGCCGTTGCCGCTCGGGGGCTTCACGGGCCGCCAGGTGGGTCTGGGTGAGCAGGGCGGGCAGGTGGGCGAGCATCCGTCCGTAGCGTGACAGCTGATAGGCGGCCATCACCTCTGCGACATCGCGGCGCAGTACCTCCAAGCGAGGCGGTTCGGGCTCGGCCTCGATCGCCGCCAGCAGCGGGGACAGCTGCCGGTAGTCGGTGAGGGCCGAACGGACCGGGCCGACGTCCGGGGAGGACGGCACACGGCGCGGCGGCGCAGCAGGGTATGGCTCGATGATGTCGAAGACGGAGATGCGCAGGGCATCGGCGAGTGTCCTGATGACCGAGAGCCTGTCCAGGGCGGCACGGTCGTTCTCAATCTTGCTGAGCCAGTCTTCGGTCCGTCCGACCAGGCCGGCCAGGACGTCTTGAGGCATGCCTCGTCGGACACGGTGCCAGGCCACGCGCTGGCCAGGTGACAGGTGTTGCCGGTGATCGGTCATCACGGATCCCCGTCAGGTGACCCCGGAATTTCTTTCCGGGGGGCGCCTCCTTTGCGGTTCTAGCCTCTTGGACACGGCAGCGCAACGCGCTCCGCGGTTCGAGCCGAGAGGGATGTGGTGGGCCCGTGCACGAGGTCTTGCCGCTCGGCCAGGCCCACATGCCCAGGAGAGGTCGAGATGCACCAATTGATCGCAAGTCCGTTCCTGGGCGGCTTCCAGGTGTTGAAGCCCGGGGAGCTCCGAGGAATCGAGATCTCGCAGACGGCCTACCGTGCACTCGCCTCCGCCGAAGGGTTTCCCGACTGGCTGGCGGATGCCGCCCGGACCTCATGGGGGATCGATCTTCACCGGGAGACGCTCGGCGATCATCTGCTCATCCGCCGCGAGTCGGACTACGGGTTCGGCAAGGCGACCTATGAGCTGAACCTGGGGTGCAACTACGACTGTGAGCACTGCTACCTCGGCCTCAAGACCTTTGAGGGGCTGGGATGGCCCGAGCGTGAGCGGCTGCTGGAGGCGATCCGGGACGCGGGCGTCCTCTGGCTCCAGCTCACCGGCGGAGAGCCGATGGTGGATCGGCTGTTCGCCGCCGTCCACACCAGGGCCTACGAACTGGGCATGATGATCGAGATCTTGACCAACGGCTCACGCCTGGCCAACCCCACGATGCTCGACCTGCTGACGAGGCATCGGCCGAGCAGAATGAGCCTGAGCGTCTACGGTGCCACGGCCGAGACCTACGACGGCCTCACCCGGCGGCCAGGCTCCTTCCGCAGGTTCATGCGCGGGCTGTCGGCGGCGCACGAGGCGGGCCTCCAACTGGATCTGAGTTTGATCATCACTGACCGCAATGCCCATGAACTCGGCCTCATGCGCAGACTGGCCGAACGGTTCGGGCTACGGCATCGCGAGTACGCCACCATGTCCCCGACCATCCACGGCGGCGCCGAGAGCCTGCCCTCTCAGTCACCGCAGTTCCTGCGCAAGCGGGCGCCCTTCACCGGCTGCGACGCCGGGCACACCTCCTTCCATGTCGACCCGTTCGGCCGGGCGAGCATCTGCAAGATCGGCCGCGATCCCAGTGTTGACCTGGTAGGTGAAGGGCCGCCCGGTCTGCGACGTCTGGGCGCCATCAGCGACGATCTGCTGCATCGCCAGGGCGGATGCACCGGCTGCACGCTTCAGGGCACCTGCGGGACGTGCATGCCGCTCGTCCAGCTCTACCGCAGGGCCAAAGCCCCGCTGGTCACCTACTGCCAGCACCAGGACCCGAGGAAGGAGGTATCCCAGTGAGCATCGTGATCAAAGTGCAGGACGACCCGACGACCGACGAGTCCTCCGTGGTCGAGATCATCGAGGATGTCAACGACGCGGCCGAGCACGCCATCGGCCTCGGCTGCGGCGATGACAACCCCTACAGGTGACGACGCGTAGGGCGAGACCGCCTGCCCCTCGTCCATCTCCGTGGACGAGGGGCTCCTCCAGTACGGTTCCGGGGTGACCGAACGGCTCTTCTGGCGCCAAGCGCAGGCGCTGATCGAGATGCACACCGGACCAGTGATCACTGCGCGCCAGGTCGGCGAGGGCTTCAACTCCGAGATCGCCGTCGTCATCAACGACACCACGTTCGTCAAAGGGCTGCGCAGCGATCACCCCCGCGTCTGGACCCAGGAACGCGAGCGCCGGATCAACCCGCATGTCGCGAAGGTGTCGGCTTCGCTTCGCTGGACGGAGACCACAGGCGGCTGGGACCTCAACGGTTTCGACCTCATCGAGGGCCGCACCGCGTTCTACGGGCCGTCCAGCCCCGACCTCGAACTGATCGTCGCCATGATGACCCGATGGCCGTCCGCGCCTGATGGTGTCGACCTGAAGTACGCCGAGCAACGCTGGTCGGGCTACAGCGACCGCTCCGAACTGTTCGCCGGCGATTGGCTCTCGCACACCGACTGGTCACCCGGCAACGTCCTCATCGGCGGTGATGGTCGGGCGTACATGCTCGATTGGGCTTGGCCGACGAGAGGGGCCCGGTGGCTCGACCCAGCCTGCTGGGTCGTCTGGCTCATCGCGAGCGGACACCACCCGGCGCGAGCGCAGGCGTGGGCGTCCGAGATCCCGGCGTTCGCCGCCGCGCCTGCGCACGCGTTAACGGCGTTCGCCCAGGCCCAGGCCGCGATGTGGGAGGACATCGGCGACCACGCACCCCAGCCGGGACTGGCCGCCGCAGCAGCCCGCTGGGTCGAGCATCGAACCGACTAGGGCGACCGTCTAGCGGCGGACCGGCTCCAGTGGGCCCTCTCCCGGACGCATCAGGCCACGGAAGTGCCCGACCATGCGGCGCACCACCGCGGGGTCGCGGATCACCACGCCGAGTTCGATGTTGTCGGCCAGCGCACGGTCGGTGAGGTTGGCGCTGCCAAGGAACGCGACCCGGTCGTCCGCCGCGACGAGCTTGGCGTGCAGAGCGGCGCGCGCCGCACCGGCCGGACGGTGGCGGGCGGGCCATGACCAGAAGGTGGCCGAGTCGTGCAGCGCGGTGAAGGCCGCCGCCGCACCATCCCCCCTTAACGTGCCGCCTTTCTCCCGAGACCCCTCAAGGACGAGGTCGACGCGCACGCCTCGCTCAGCGGCCTCGCGGAGTTCGCGCACGACCTCGATCACGCCGAAGGCGGCGAAGCTCACCACGAGCAGCGTCGAGGCGCTGTCTCTGATGATCTCGGTGACGACGGCTCCGGTGAGCCTGACCGCCGGGTGATCGCCCACCGGCCCGCTCACGACGACATCGCTTTGACGTCCGGCATACCGGGCGGCGGAGACGGCCCCGGTCTCCAGCGCCAAGGCCAGAGCCTCACCGGCGGGCCGCGGCACGGCTTCTCGCCAGGCTCGCGCGAGCCGCGCGGCGCGGGCGCCGACCGCGAAACCCGGACCTGCCTCGATGAGCCGTGCTTCCAGGCCGGCGTCCGGTGCCCGGTGGCCGCGCAGGACGCGCGCCCACGCCTCGACGTGCCCGGCCGGCAGTTCCTCGGCCAGCCGGGCGAGGACGCGGGCCAGCTCCGGGGTCACCGGGTGAGGAAGCCGATGTCGGAGTCGGTCACCGTGTCGACGAGCAGAGCCCGGTCGAGGTAGTGGTTACCGTGCTCGCAGGAGGTCTCGGCCGCGAAGAGGCAGGCGTGGCAGGCCGCGCCGAACAGGCGGCCGTGCGGGCGTGGATCGTGCTGGGCGCACAACGGGTCGGAACTGCACAGGCGGGCGGCGTCGAGCGCCTGGCCGATGAGGTCACCTAGCCGGTCCCTGCGGCCGAGGGAGACCAGCCCCCCGAACGTCCCCTCGCTGTCGGGCGCCGCGGTGTAGAGCAGGATGCCCGCCATGGGACGGTCCCCGGAACGGGCGTAGATCCGCTCGGCGATTCCGGAGGCGTTGTAGCCGCATTCCAACGCGAACTGCCGGATGAGCACGTGCGCGAAGGTGTGCAGGAGCGCGTAACGCATGCCGGGCCAGTCACCGGGGGACATCCTGCGTTGCGCGCGCCAGCGCTCATGACCGAGTTGCAGGACGCGCTGCCGCTCCAGGACCTCCGGCCGCCGTTCCCATGCGGCAATGCGGTCCTCGTCGAAGCGCAGCAGGATCCCCTCGCCGCGCGTCTCCGCGCAGGGAACCCAGGTGGGGGCTTCGCGGGAGAGCCGGACCCGCCGGTTCAGGTCGGTCGCCTGGACCTCCCATTCGGGGGCGTCGATCCGGGTGAAGCCGTAGAGGGCCGACACACGACGCAGCCGCGGCGCGAGGACGACCTCGCTCAGCCACGTACGAGCCGATTGGGGTACCCGCTCCTTGCGGATGGTGAAGTCGGGAAGGGTCACTGGGTCGGGCCGGGTGAGCGCCTCCCACTCGGGTGTGTCGAGGTCCCGCTCGTCCGTCGAATCGTCGTCCTGCGCTTCGGACGCCCGCCTGCGGACGGCCTGGAGGACCTTGTCCACACCGAAGGACTCGACGTCCTGCCAGCACGTGAGCTGAGGGAGCAACCCTTTCGCGACCTCGTCGGGGAGGGGAACCAGGAGTTCGAGTTGCTTCCAGTTCTCGATGACCTTCTGGGTCAGCTCATCGTCCGCGCGGGGAAGCGTGAACGCCTGCAACTGCATCGCGAACCACGAGTTCGTCGCGCCGAGGCCGAGCGTACGAGTCCGTTCGCCGCAGTCGCTGAAGGCGGCGAGGTGCGGGTCCCGCCCGCGGCAGGCGGGAAGCCTGCGCCAGGCTTCCGGGCCGAGGGCCGGCGCCATCGACATTCCGCTGGACTGGTCCGTCCGGCACGAGCAGCTCACATACACGTTCGCCGCCTCACCGGTCGTCCCGCGCTCCTGGAGCTTCAGCATGTGCTCGCCCCCTTGAGGGACGGTCCCGCCGTGCACGTAGAACATCCAGGGGAAGTCGTCGAGGTGACCGCGTTCGCAGGCCAGGACGAACCGCGCGGGCACGACGATGGGCCTGTTCCCGCCGCGTCCCCTGCATTCGTGGATGTACTTGATCCGCTCCGGCGAGTACGAGTGCGGCAGCAGCTTGAACAGCCCGCCCTCCACGGGTGCCAGGATGTTGCAGGCCGTGCAGCGCAGCCACCGGGGGAACAGGCGCACCGGGACGCCGACGCGGCTCCACTCGGCGAACGGGTCGCTGGTCTCGGGGATGTGCGGCGGCGTGCGCAGCGCCTCCACTTGGTCGCCCAGCTCCCTGCGCACCGCCGCAAGGAGCCGGTCCTCCCGCACGACGGTGGACTTGCCCAGGTCCCAGTCGTCCAGGCCGCCGACGACGACCGACAGGTTCGGCAGGTCGGCGACGGCGCCGACCCCGAAAGTGTGCAGGAGCTGGTTGGGCCGGAGCTCACCGACCCGCAGCGGCTGGACCGTCATGGTGTCGCCCCCTCCTGGTCATCGTCGTCGGTGTCCACAGGGATGTGCGGGGGCTCGTCGACGATCGACAGCCCGTCGTCCTCGGGGAGCAGTAGCAGCCTGATGCCGGGCTCCACGTCCCGCAGGGAAGTGGGACACGTCATCGGTAGCCACTTGCCCTCCTCCGGGCGGCGCAGCAGCGCGGCGACGTCGCCGCTGGAACCGAGCGCCTTGTCGTAGGCGAGCCGGCGGCCGGGGATCAGGCGTGCCCGGTGCCACTGGTCGAGGCGCGCGTCGAGCAGCTGCTCGACGGCCCGTCCGACGGCGTTATCGCCGGTGACGTCCTTGGCGCGCCGCCGCACCGACCGCACGACGTGGTCGGCGAGGCTGTTGTTGCGGTCGAAGGCCGCCGCTTTCAGGTTGCCGTTGTAGGACAGGTCCAGGTCCCGGACGAGAGACATCAGCACGCCGGTGAGCCCGCGGTCCACGGCCCGCTCGGCGAACGGCGTGACCGACAGCGCCTCCACATGCCGGTAGATCGTCTGGTGGAAGTGCTCGAACGTCTCGTAGTGCGACAGGTCGCGGGGGCGGGCCCAGTTGAAGACGGTGAAGACCAGGCCGGGCGCGGCCCGCCCGACGCGGCTCGTCGCCTGGATGTACTCGGCCGTGGACTTCGGCTGGTTGGCCACCGCCATCACGCCGAGCCGCGACACGTCCACCCCGACCGCGATCATGTTGGTGGCGAGCAGCACGTCGATCGGACGGCGCTCGCCCTTCGCCCGCTCCTTCTTGAACGGCACCTGGAGATGGTCGAGGATCTCGGGGATCTGCCCGGACGACAGCCGCGAGGTCAGCTCCTCGGGCAGCGGGTCAAAGCGTTTGGCGAGGCCGCGCTCGTCGGCCCGCATGAGGCGTGTGGACACGTCGTCCTCGACCAGCCGCCGCATCCCGGCGAGGTCGCGGAGGCTGTTGAAGTACCCGACCAGCGTCATGTACGGGTCGGTGACCTCGTTCTCCCCGTACTTGGTGTGGAGGGCCTGGGCGGCGCCGAGCACCGACACGTACACGCGGATGAGTGTGGATTTCAGGCGGGTGCCGTGCGCGCAGATGCCGACGTAGCGGCGCCCGGCCGCGTACCCCGGCGCCTCCGGTGACGTCGGCCGCTGGCGGGCGAAGAAGCCGTCGCCGATGTCGACGCCCGGCGGCGGGAACAGTTCGGTGCGCCGGTCGAACAGCGCGCTGATCTGCTTCTCGGCGCGGCGGATCGTCGCCGTGGACGCGATGACCTTCGGCCTGACCCGCCGGCCCTCGCCCCGCTCCCAGGTCGCCAGCTTGTCGACCGCCGTCTCGTACAGGCCGACCATGGAGCCGAGCGGCCCGGAGATGAGGTGCAGCTCGTCCTGGATGATCAGATCGGGGGGACGCAGCCGTCCCACCGGGACGATCCTCGCGGCGGGGGCCTGGCCCTTCGCCGGATGGGGCGCCGACGTCCCCGACAGCTCCCAGTCGGCGTTCTGGATGTCCTCGGTGACATACCCATGCCGCTCGCACCGGTGGGTGACCCGGCCGAACAGGGTGACCGTCTCCCCCTTCCATGCGAGCTGCGCGAACTTGTCGACGGTGCCGATGATGAGGCTCGGCAGCAGCCGGTAGATCTCCTCGTCGACCACCACGATGGGGATGCCGTCGTCTCCCGACGCCGACCCGAACGGGCAGAACGTGTCCGGGCAGACGACGGTGGTACGCCGCCGCACCATGTCGACCTGGACGTTCTGTCCAGGTTCGATCCGGGTGCCGCACCACGGGCAGCTCGTGAGCTGGTGCGGGGAGCCGTGACTCACCGCCGGCCGCTTCCGGTTCCCCTTGTGCTGCTTCAGCCACTCGTCCGCCTGGTCGGTGCGGTTCGGCGTCACCCGCGCCCCGACCCACAGCCCGATGCGGAACGGCTCGGTTCCCCACACGCCCTCGTCGTCGCGGCGGAGCGTCTCGCACGCGCATATCAGCGCCGTGGCGCGCTGGAACTGCTGGATCGTGAGCAGCCGCAGCGTGTACCGCATGAGGACGGCCACCCCGGCACGCGAGTCCAGGCCGCCCAGCGGGGCCTGAAGGCGCCGGATCGCCAAGGTGAACGCGGTCAGGCCGAGGTACGCCTCGGTCTTGCCGCCACCGGTGGGGAACCACAGCAGATCCGCCAGGGCCGTAGCCCCGTCGGCGCGTTCGTCGTGCGCGGGGTCGGCCAGTGAGGGCAGGTTCAGGAGGACGAACGCGAGCTGGAACGGGCGCCAGCTCCGGTTCCTCGTCACATCGACGGACGCAACCGCGTGGTCGAGCGACCGGTCCGGGTCCTTGGCGCGGATACCGGCGGCCATCGTGTGCACCCGCTGAAGGTGCATCGCCCGGTTGGCGAACGCGAAGGCCCGGCGCACGGCCGGGTCGTCCAGCAGCCGGATGCCCGCCTCGATCCTGTCGGCGGCACGCGACGCTTTGCGAAGCGTCTCCTCGACCTCACGGGCGTAGCCGTCCAGGTGCCGCTCCCGATCGGACAGACCGGCATGCTGCCGGTCGATCCAGTTCCGATAACCCGTGACCAGCGGCATCAGCGCACCGGCGAGGTCGCCCGCAGGGCTGCTCGCGAGCCCCGCGAGGTCGCTCATGTCCAGGACGAGGTCGGCCAGCTCGGGCAGGTCGGGATCGGTGCGCACGTCGGGGACGCCGGTGGCGGGCAGCTCGTGGTCGGGCACGGCCACCGTGTCGATCCGGACCGCCCGCATGGGATCGCCCGGCGACGGGATGACCCGCACGCCCGCGCCGTGCCCGACGGCGAACTCTGGGGTGAACCGGTAGGCCATCATCAGACGCTTCTGCTCGGCCTTGTCGGCGCCGTCGCCGCCGCTGGGGACAGAGGGCCGGGGCCGGAATGCCGCCGCGCCGTCCGGTGCCGTCACGCTCATACCGACCTGGAACATCCAGGCCGTGTCGGGAAGCTGCGAAGGCTTGGCCTTGCCGTTCACCAGGAACACCGAGACCAGCCAGTGCCCGTCGAGCAGCCGTGCCCGGCCGCTCACCACAATCTCGGGGTGCTCAGCGGAGAGCCGCTCCGGCTCCAGCACCCCCTCCTTAAGTTTCAGGGTGGCGGTACCGCGCTCGGGCACCCGACGCCACACCGGCTTCGACGACTCCTCGTCCTCGGGGTATACGCGCTCGTGGTAAGCCCACTGCGCCTCGACCACGAGCTCCTGGACATCGCCAGAGACGTAGCAGGTGCAGCCGAGCGACGACGGCGCCAGGCTGACCATGTTCGGTGCGTTGCGGTCACGGTCGTCCTCACCGTGGTCGCCTCCGGCCCCGTCGGCCTTCTCGTCCTGCTCGTCCGGCTCGATCACCTCGCCCTCGGGCGCGAGCCGCCCGAGGATGTAGCGATCGGTGGGCCGCTCCTCGAACTCCTCGTCCGTCCCGGCGAGCGGCCCATGCAGATCCTTCACGACGAGCCCGAGCAGCTCGTCACGGATCTCGGCAGGCCCGGGAACCCGCAGTACCGTGTCGTCGCTCACGGCGTCACACTAGCGCCGACCCCCGACGCTCCACCGTCACTGTCCGCGAATCATGCGAACACTGATCATGGATGCTTCCAGAGGAACCCTCAGTGGATCAGCGCAGGTCGTGGCGACCCGCCTTGATGGTGCCGGTGAAGGCGGTCCAGTCGGCGCCAGTGAACGACAGCCTCGGACCTTGTGGATCCTTCGAGTCACGGACGGCCACGGCCGGACGAAGCGCCGCCACCTCCACACACTCGCCACCAGTTCCGGTGCTGTAGCTGCTTCTACGCCACGGCATTGTTGTCAACTCGACGCACTCACCGCCGGTGTCTCCACTGTGGCTGCTCTTTCGCCAACCGGAATTCTGGTCTGCTCCAGTCATAGACCCTCCACGATGGTTTGAAGCAGGTCCAGGGACTGATCCGCGGACAGCGCCGCACCCCTGATCAAGTTGAAGACTAGCGCGTGTTCGTGAACTTCACGAGAGTCCTCTAGAAGCTGACCTGATGTCTGGCCTTCCACGTAGACGACGTCTCTCTCTCGCTCAGAGCTGAGGATCGTGAAGGAGCCAGCCGTCCCACGATAGGCGCCCTTACTGCTCGGAACGATTTGGAGAGTGATCTTTGGGTCCTGGGCCAGCATGGACAAGTGCAGAACTTGCTCCTTCATTGTCGAGGCTCCACCTGTGGGGCGGTGGAGTACACCCTCATCGACGATCATGGAGACTTGGGCAAGGTGTGTCTGGTGAAGGATTTTCTGGCGTTCAAGTCGAGCCGCAAGTAGCTTCTCGGTCTCGTCCTTGCTCCGCCCTTCTCTGAGGATCTCACGGGCATACTCCGGAGTCTGGAACAGGCCGTGTAACGCTAGAGCGGTGAAGATCTGAAGCACCGTTGCCTGCGCCTCCCGACGGACGTAGCCCGGATATCCGGGCGGGCCCGCCGGGTACTTGCCTTCCTTCTTGATCTCACTCCAGATGGTGTGGAAGGTGCGAGCCGAGGTCTTGAAGTACGTGTCGAGATCGTCGGACGTCGCCTCTGACGGAGGCTTCTCGCAGATCTCCAGCTTCTCGATCCATCCTGGTGAGCAGCCGAGTGCCTCAGCCAGCTTGGCTCGTGACAGGCCCGCCGCCTCGCGGTGGGAGCGCATCAGAGCCGCATAGGCCCTGATAAGTGGATCACGTGTGAGGTCACCAGAGTCAGTGGACATGAAACTCCGTTCCGGTTCGTTCGAAGGCCCGGGCGGGTCCGGCGCCTCGCCGGGGGGTGGGCGGTGTGACGCCGGTATGTAGCCGATCGTAACTCCCCGTACAAGGCTGGTCACAAGAATTCGACCAGAGAGTGACGCGAGGTCAGTCGAAATGAGTACAAACGCCCTCACTGACGATCAAATACTTGATCAACTGCGCTCGGAGTTCACGGGCCACCGGATCTGGCGATCGATCCGACATGATGGAGGATTCGGCGGCTGGGTGGCGACTCTCCACGACCCGGCGGCCGGCGTAGATTCCACTATCTTCAGCGACACGGCAGCGGAACTGCGCGAAGCACTCCTGCGAGAACGTGACCGCGCAGCGGCTACGTTCAGCCGTATGCCATGACAGGTTGCGCACGACACCGACGCCGCCGGTGGCCGAAACGGCGGAACCACGCCGGGGCCAAGCCCCTGCCCAGGCGCGAGTCTTCCGACCGTTTTCTTCCGCTGACCCCGTCGGTAGCGAAGGCCAGCCTGAACGACCTGGCTGCTGTACTCGAAGGCAGAGGGTGGACGACGCTCCCGCTGTTCGACCATTCGCAGCCGCTTCTCCGGGTCATCGATGCCCGGGTGCCCCACATCGGCGAAAGCGTCACACTTGTTCCTGCACCGAAGGTACCGTCGGCCGAGCAGGTGCCGTGGTTCCAGTCCTCAACGGGAGTCTTGTTCGCTCCGTGCACTTCTCCGGTGAAAGCGGCGGATGCGATCCACTTCCTGCTCGCCCCCTGGGTCGCCATCGCCCTGCGGGAACGCCGCGATGACCGCGGCCACCGCCGGTGAATACCGCGCGCTCTCAGAAGAGCGCGTCAGGCGGCGCGAACAGCCCATCGTCGATCGAGTGCTGCGAGCTGCCGGCAGGCGTCGACGCGGGCTTACGCTTCGCGGCGCGCTTCCTCGGGGTATGAAGCCCCTTTTGCTGCTCCTGCTCATACCGGTAGTGGTTCAGCGCCAAGAGCTTGTCCAGCACGTCAAGCTGAGCCTGCGGACTGATCGTGAACCGCACACCCTGCCGGGTCTCATGGAATCCATGCCCAAGATCGACCTCGCGCCACGAAGGCAGCGGCGCCGACGCAGTCCGCTCCTCGAACTCTCGGATAGCAGGCTCCCGCTCCTCGTCCAGCGCATAAGCCTCCCGAACCGCCTCATCCACCTCTACATGAGTGTCCCGCATTCGGACAATATCGACACCTGATTCCGAAGGAGAATTTACCTGATTATAGAGATGAGTCAATCCTCCGCCTCGATTGACGCCAACTATTTCCTTTCGCTGCACGTCTAGCACAGAACCAACGAGAGACATCGCCTCTGTTGCTTTGGCCTGAGGGAAGGTCTCAAATCCATCTGAGGGTGTGTATCTAGCATCGACTCTCATCGTCGACTGGCCTTTATTTGTCCACCAAATGAAATGTAGGGCACTAGACAACAGTGACAATTTATCGGGTCGGTCGCTTGCAATTATCACAACCTGCTCACTCATTACTTGGGTGGTCGATATAGCAATCGGAAGACCCGTTTTACTAACCCGAGCAATTGCAATTACATGATCTAGTGAATCAATGGCGGCTAGCATTCCTGGACGCTTCTCAGCGTACTGCCACCAGTAGTCTCGATAGATCTTTCTGTTGTTCCCCAGTCGTATCTTCTTGACTCGCTCCTCCGCTATTGCAAAAACCGAACCATATGACTTCGCTTTTTCTTCGCTCCAGTCATGAAAATTAATAACCCAGCGACTTGCAGAAGAGTCCCAGCGTTGATTTAGGTCCTCGCCAGTTAGGTACGGGAAGAGAACGTCCTTGTTCCGAGGATCTTCGGCGATGAGTGCTTGGGCTTCCTCCGGGGTGAGGATGAAGCCCTTGCCGAGCACGTATGAGCCGATGAACGCCTGGTCCTTGTTGGCGGCGAGGCGGTAGGGCTTGCCGGTGACCCTGGAGATGGGGTCGAGGGAGGTGGTGATGGCCGGGACCTTGTTGCCGTCCAGCACGCGGGTCTCGTCCTTGGAGGCGTGGCCCTCCCAGACGAGGGAGACCTCCAGGGAAGCCGTTCCGGGCCAGGGCTGGGATTTGACGGCGCGGTAGATGTCCCAGTTCCAGTCGGCGGCCTGGTCGAGGCCGACTTCTCTGGTGTCTCCCTGAGCGATGGTGTTCGTAGCGATGATGCCCGTCCTGCCCTGTGGCGCCAGGCCCAGGTTGCGCAGCAGGAAGTAGGAGCACAGATCGGCGCTGCCGCGCTGGTCGCGCGCGATCCAGCGGACCAGGTACTCGCGGACGTCCTCTCCGATGCTCCCGGTCAGTTTCTGGCCGCCGATGAACGGCGGGTTGCCGACGACGGCGTCGAAACCGCCACGTCCGATGACCTCGGGGAATTCAAGTGGCCAGTGCAGCGGACGGATCGGTTCCTTGCGCGGTCCCTGAAGCATCGGAGTGATGAGGTCGCGGACCTTCCCGGCGGCGCTCTCGGCCCTCTCCTGGACGTCCACCAGTCCTGCATCCTCCGCCGATCCGTGGAGCATCGCGTCGAGACGCGTGCTGTATTCGGCGGGGTCGAGTTCTTCCCCTTCGAGGAAGCGAAGGGTGGCGGCGACACCGGCGAGCGCCTCCTCCACGTCCTCGGCGAGGCGGAAGAGACGAGCCTTGTAGTGGTCCTCTTCGCCTCCGTCCGCTTCCTCCCAGAAGGGTTTGCGGTTCTGCTTCTTGTCGAGTGCCGCTGTGAGGGCGGCGGCCACTACGGCGTCGGCGGCGAAGCGCAGGTCGTCCACCAGCCGGTCGGCGAGGGCCAGCTTCGTCGCCAGTTGCTCGCCGTGGACGGCGTCGCGGACCGGCTCGGCCTCGATCTCCTGACGCAGGCGCTCGACCTGTTTCACGATGACGGCGGTTGTGTCGGCGAGGGTGTTGGTGAGCCGGGAGTTGACGCGGTAGCCCTCCTGCGGGTCCAGGTGGAAGGCGTGGAGCTGCTCGATCGAGGTCAGGCCAACCAGGGAGTCGCCTGCGCGCAGGGCGTGGTCCAGGAACGAGAAGGGCTTGTCCTTGGCGAGCGTCACCAGCCACATCGACAGTTTGGCCAGTTCCACGGCCATCTCGTCACGGTCCACGCCGTAGATGCAGCGGGCCGCGACGCGGCGGCGGGCTTCCAGGACGAGGTCCTCGCGGTCGTGGCCGGGCCCGACCGCTGTCTGGACGTCGTCGGGGAGGCCGTCGCGGTCCCAGGCGTCCATGACCCGGTCCGCCAGGTACCGGCACGCCGACACCAGGAACGCGCCGGAGCCCATCGCGGGGTCGAGCACCTTCAGGTCGAGGAGTTCGTCCGCGGACTTGGCATGCCAGGCGGCCGGCTCGGCGCCCTGCGCGGGGCCGGGTGAGAAGCAGAGCGGCGCGAGGGCGTGTTCGACCACCTCGTCCGCGAGTTCGCGCGGCGTGTAGTGGGTGCCGGTCGAGCGGCGGTCGCCGACCCGGCTGATGATCAGCGAGTCGGTCGGGTAGACGGTGGGACGGCCGCGCAGGTCCTTCTCGTACAGGCCCCAGAAACGCGCCGCACGGGATGCGAGGTCAGGGTCGTTGTCGCAGGCCGCGTCGAGCCTGCCGATGGCGTCCTTCGCCGGTTTCGCGGCGAGGGCCTTCTTGAGCTGTGACGCAGTCGCGCCGCTCTTCTGTGCCAGCCAGTCCGTGAAGTCGTCGCCGTCGGCGGCGGCCTCCAGTTCCGACAGCGCGAGCTTCACCTCCTGCTTGCCGATGAGCCGGACGTACGGCTCGCCGGTGACGGTGCAGGAGAACTCCAGCAGGCCCTCGTAGACGTGCCCGATCTGCTCGACGCCGAGGCCCTTGTAGGACAGGCGCTCCCCGCGCTTCTTCAGGAACAGCAGCGCTTCCAGGATGGCGTGGACGACGAGGTCCGAGACGGGGAGGTGCTCAAGCCAGGGGAAGCGTTCCGGGTCGAACAGCCGTCCACCGTACGGGGGGATGCGCATGGCGTCGTGCTGGGAGCCGCCATGCACGGCGCGGAACGTGGCGATGAGCCGGGGCCACGCGGCAGCCCGCCGGTCGCCGACGCCCTGCCCCTGCCGAGCCTCATCCTCCAGCTGGTTGAAGAGTCTGCTGACCGAGTACGACAGGTCGTACAGCCGGGTGCCGACGGGCATCAGCCGCGCCTCCTCGGCGTACAGGAGGAAGACCAGCCGCATCATCACGACCAGGGCGCTGCGGTAGGCGTCGCGGGGATCCACCTCCCCCAGCATCCGGCCGCCCACGGCCCTGTCGAGCTGCCCCATCTCGGCGACCAGCAGTTCGACGGCGTCCCGCACCTGGGCGCCGAGAGTGTTGGTGATCTCCGCCTGGGCCTCGGCGCTGCGTGCGAAAAGGGCCGCGAGGCTCGTGGAGTGGGCGCCGTCCGGTGCCGTCGCCGGGGGGAGGACGCGCTGTGCCGACAGGAGCGTCGCGAACGCGCGGAGAAGGTCCGTCTCCTCCAGCCACAGGTCGGCGTCGAACGCCGCGATCGTGGTGGCCTCGTTCGGACGCGCGTGCACGAGGGTCCACGATCGGCCGTTGGTCAGCAGTGCCAGCGGCATGCCCCGGCGGCGGCACAGCTCGGCCGCGTGCTCCGCGGGTGTGCCGCCGCCCGGCCCCGCCTTGTCCAAGGGCTCGCCCCATGGACGCCGGTACAGGTGCAGGCGCTCGGCCCGGCCGCCCTTGCCGTCGGGGCCGTACAGCACGCCGTCCGGCCGCGGACGGGGATCGCCCGGTGCGGCGCGGAGCGCGCCCGGCACGGCCGCGCCCTCGGCGATGACGCCGCCGGTCATCCGCAGCACTTCGCGCAGGATGAAGCCGCACCAGGCCGCGTTCAGGACGTCCGGCGCGTCCTGAACCTCTCTCCATGCGCGCCGTAGACGGTCCATCACCGGAGCGGGGACGGTGTCCAGGCCCTGCCCGAACACCGCGGTGAGGACGGGGACGGCGATGAACGGCCCCTCGGTCGGCAGCAGCCGAACCCAGGTGGCGTGCTGCTGGGCGATGGACGGGGCCTTCGTCCTTGCGCGCGGCGGCATTACTGGTTGCTCCCGTGGGCGATCGAGGCGGGTACGAGGAAGGTCACGGCGGCGGGGAACCACCGGGCCTTGGGGTCGGCGTAGCGGCGGCGGAGCGCCTCGGTCTCGTCCTGGAGTTGCGCCGGGATCGCCGCCAGCCGGTTGCGCAGCGCCTCCCGGTCGGCGCGCAGCTGGCGCTGTTCCACCTCGAACAGGCTGGGCTGCTCCCAGTGCCCGTCGTCGTCGAGCGCGGTGCGGATCGACTGCTCCAGCTCGGCCAGGATCGTCTCCATCGCGGTCACCTCCTGGGCGCAGCGGCCGTCGAGGTCCGCGCCGAGCCGCCCCTTGCGCTGGTTGGCGCGGGTCTCCAGGATGCGGGCCAGACGCGGGTCCAGCTCGTCGTCCCAGAGCGCGGTGAGCCGGTCGAGGACGTGTGCGGGTGGCTGCTCGTGCGACGCCGCGGCCAGCCACGCCTCCAGGTCCTCGGCCCTGACCCGGACGAGTTTGCCGCCCTCCAGCACACCGCCCGCGACGATGATCTCCTCGTGCAGGCGGGTGCCCTCGGCCCCGGTCACCACCACCCGCATGTGCGCGGCGATGGCGGGCGCGCGCAGGAGATCGCCGGGGACCACCCGCGCCGTCACACGGTTCAGCCTCGTGCGCCGGGCGACGTCATGGGCGCTCGACCACAGTTCCGCGCGCAGCAGGCGCAGGCACATCTGGACGAGGCGGTGGCCGAGGTGCAGCAGGACCACGTCGGTGCGGTTACCGACGGCGTCGCCGTCGAAGGTCACCACGCGCTCGGCGCCGGTGAGTGGGTGGTGCAGCCCGTCATTGCGGGCATCCGCCCACGACCCGGACAGCGCCGGCAGCCGGAAGCAGGCCGCCGGGAACTCCGGTGGGGCGGGCGCCGTGATCAGGTCCTTGTTGTGTTCCAGGCGCAGGGCGGTGCGCACGACCCGTTCGACGGTCCCGGGGGACAGGTTCAGTTCGGTGCGGCTTCCGCTGAGGGTCTCGGCGAGCCGCTGGAGGTCCTGGGCGAGGTCGTGTTTGACCTTCAGCGCCGCCCGGCTCCCGCGCTTGGCGATCTCGCCGTCGGCGGTCTGCCAGTCCGTTCGCCTGCCGAGCATCTTCTGCTCGACCTGGACGGCGATCACGTCGCCGGCGCTGCCGAGGTCCTCGCGGATCTGCTCGACCTTCCTCGCCGCCACGAAGAGGAAATGCAGCTCGTCCTCCAGTGAGCCGTCTTCACGCGGCTGCGCGCCCTCCCATCCCTGCGGGACGAAATGGAACACCTCGACGCGGTCGGCCGTCTGACCGTGCCGGTCGATGCGGCCATTGCGCTGCTCCAGCCGGTTCGGGTTCCACGGGATCTCCCAGTGCAGGAGCCGATGGCAGTGGTTCTGGAGGTTGATGCCCTCGCTGGCGGCGTCGGTGGCCAGGAGGACGCGGATCTCGCCGCCCTTGATGTGGGGGTCCTCCTGGAAGACGTTCTTGACGTGCTCACGTTCCTTGACGTCCTGGCCGCCGTAGAGCTGGCCGATCCTCGCCGCCGGGTACCCGGCCGAGATCAGCCGGTCCCGCAGCCAGCGCTGGGTGTCGAGGTACTCGGTGAACACGATCACGCGCTGGTCGGTCCAGGTGCCGTCCGGACGGCGCACGATCGGATCCAGCCAGTCGAGAAAGGCCGAGAACTTGCTGTCCCGCCGGTCCGCTGCCAGGCCCGCCCACGCCTGGAGTTCCCGGAGCAGCCGCTTGTCGTCGGCGCTGAGCGGCGCCATGACACGTCGAGCGGCGCCGAGTGCTTCGGCCTCGGTCTCGGTGTAGGCGTCGTCCTGCTCGGCGGTCTCCTCCAAACGTTCGATCAGAGGACGCAGGACGCGTTCGCCCGCGTGTGCGCTCGCCTTTTCGAGCCCGTCCGCTTCGCCCGTCGCACGCTCCCTGTCGAGCATCGTGCGCAGATGCGTGCTCACCGTCTCGTGGAACGCCTTCGGTGAGGAGAACAGGCGCTTCTTCAGCAGCATCGTCACGAAGTCCGCGGCGGTCCGATCGCCGTCGGAGGAGCCGGCCTTCCGGCGGTTCGCCGCATAGGTGGCGAGTTTGGCGTGCGCCTCTCGCTCCTCCTCGGAGTAGACGGTCTCCAGGTAGGACGTCACGCGCTCGGGGAACTCCGGTGACCCGTCCCACCGGCGGGGCAGCTCGCGCTTGAGCCGCCGGACCATGATCTGGGCGAGTTGCTCCTCACGCGGCGGGACGTTGCGCGCGAAACGCTGGTCGTCGAGGAGCTCCAGCAGCGCCGTCCACGACTCCGGGTATCCGTTGTGCGGGGTCGCGGACAGGAAAAGACGATGCTCACAGTGCGGTGCGAGCTCGCGGATGGCCTCGGTCCGCTTGGAATCCATCGCGTAGCGGCCTCGGGTGGTCGGCGCGCACGTGTGGACCTCGTCCACGACCAGCATGTCGAACCGGCGAGGGTACTTCGGGGCGTCGGGCAGGATCTCGCGCAGCAGGCGTCTCGGGCGGTCGCGCTTCAGCCAGTCGATGCTGACGATGATCCGCGGATAGTGGTCCCAAGGATTCACATACAGACCCCGCGACCTGCGCAGTTCCTTGAGCAGCGCGGAGTCGAGGACGACGAAGTCCAGGCCGAACTTGTCCCGCATCTCGCCCTGCCACTGGAGGGTCAGGCCGGCGGGGCAGACGATGAGCATCGTCCGGGCCCGGTGGCGCAGCATGAGCTCCTGCATCACCAGACCCGCCTCGACCGTCTTGCCGAGGCCGACGTCATCGGCGATCAGCAGGTTGGTGCGGGGCATGGACAGGGCCCGCACGACCGGGTCGAGCTGGTAGTCCTTGATCTGCACGCCCGAGCGGAACGGCGCCTGGAGGACCGTCCGGTCGGCCGAGGCGATGGCGCCCCACCGGACCGCGTCGAGGAAGGCGTCCAGTTCACGCGGGTCATCGATGCCCTTGCCCGGATGGGGCAGGGCATGCTGGTCGTGGGCGACAGCGCCGGGCTCCAACTCCCAGACGACCTCCAGCCGCTCGTCGCGGGCGTCGTCCTCGATGCTGATCAGCTCGACCAGGTGCGGTGTGCGGCCGGTCAGCACATTGTCGGTGGCGCCGCTGACCGTCCCGGGCATGATGTTGGCGGCGACCCACACGCGGTTGCGCACCGTGACGAGCTGTCCATGGGCAGGCACATCGCTGTCGAGGGCCACCGTCTCCGTCATACCTGCCCCCACCTCACGTGAACGCGCTCCGTCATACCCCCGGTGGACATCGTGCCTTACCAATCACGAGAATTCACCGGGAACCGCCCGCATCATCGCACCCTCTAAGCCGACACATGGAGGCGACCAAGCGTGCCGAGACTAGCGATCGCAAAGAGCTTTCTGACAGGCTACGCAAACCTGGAGAAATCGGTACGCAAGTCGGTCGATGAGGCGATTGCCAGATTCGAGCACCATACCTTCGCGGGCCTGCACCTGGAGAAGCTGCACGGAGCCCTTGACCCGCACGTGCGCACGATCCGCATCGACGGAGGCCGGCGTGGCATCGTACTCAAACCCGACACCGGCGACGTCTACTGCCTCCTCGCGGTCATGGAGCACGACGCCGCGATCAAGTACGCCAAGAGCCGGAAGTTCAGCGTCAACCAGAGGCTGGGCGTACTGGAGGTCCGCGACGCCACCGCGCTGGAGCAGGTCAAGCCCGCCCTCGACGCCCTCGCGCAGACGCGGACGGAGAAGCTGTTCGCGGAGTACGGCGACGGCGATCTGATCAACCTCGGTCTGGACGCGGAGGTGCTCCCGATCGTCCGGCTCCTGACAAGCGAGGACCATCTGGTGGCGCTGGAGAGCATGCTTCCGCAGCCCCAGTACCTCGCCCTCGTGGCCCTCGCGAGCGGCATGAGCCCGGAGGAGGCGTGGGAGGAGATCTGCCGGTTGCTGCCGGACGCCCTGCCGCCAGCGGAGGTGGACACCGACGACCTGGTCACCGCGATGGAACGGACACCGGGAGAGGTGGTGTTCGTCTCCGGCCCCGACGAGTTGGCCCAGATGCTCGCCCACCCCTTCGCACTATGGCGCGTCTTCCTGCATCCGGCCCAACGACGTCTGGCTCGGCGCCCTTCCTTCAACGGCGCCGTCCAGGTCACCGGTGGAGCGGGGACGGGCAAGACGGTCACCGCCCTGCACCGGGCCCTCCACCTCGCGGAGAAGGGCGGTTCCGTGCTGATGACCACCTACACAACGACCCTCGCGGAAAGCCTCGACCGCCAACTCGACCTGCTCATCGACGACGCCGGGGTTCGCGACCGGATCACAGTGATCAATATCGACAAGCTCTCCTACCGGACCGTCAAGAACACGAGCGGCCACAACCCGAAAATCGCGGGAAGAGCGGAAATCCAAGCCCTCTGGGAGATCGCTATCGAACAGACCGGCGCACCGTTCTCGGCGGCTTTCCTGCATCGCGAATGGGAACAGGTGATCCTGGCCCAGGACCTCGCCGGCCGGGATGCCTACCTCCGCTCCGAGCGGCGGGGGCGAGGGCGGCGGATCAGTCCCGGCCAGAAGGAAAGGACCTGGGCGGCGATCTCCCGGTTCCTGGAGTTGCTGTCCGACTCGGGCGCGCACACCTACACACAGATCGCCTCCGAGGCCGCGCGGATCCTGGCCGCCGAGCCCGTTCCCCGCTATCAGCACGTCATCGTGGACGAGGCTCAGGATCTGCACCCCGCGCAATGGCGCATCCTGCGCGCCGCCGTCGCCGTCGGACCAGACGACATGTTCATCGTCGGTGACCCGCATCAGCGCATCTACGACCACCGCGTGTCGCTGAAGAGCCTCGGCATCACCGTCACCGGGCGCAGCCACAAACTGCGGCAGAGCTACCGCACGACCGCCGAGATCCTGAACTGGGCCGTCCGGCTGCTCGGCGTGGAACCGGTCGCCGGGCTGGACGACGCGCGGGACGACCTGACCGGCTACCGGTCGTCGTTGCACGGCAGGCGACCGGTCGTCAGGGGCCTCCCTGACCGGAGGGCCGAACTGGACGCGTTGGAGGAGCAGGTCAGAGCGTGGCTCGATGCCGGTGTCGAGCCTCATGCCATCGGGATCGCGACCCGGTTCACCAGCGGTCTCACCAGAATCGAGAAGGCGCTTTCGGCCGCCGGAATCGACACTGCCTCCCTGGCGGCGACCGGGTCGGCGCAGGATTGCGTGCGAGTCGGCACCATGCATCGTATGAAGGGCCTGGAGTTCCGCTGCGTCGCGGTGACCGGTGTCGACGCCGGGGCCGTCCCGGCTTCGGCCGCACTCACCTCCCAGGACGAGGACCCGACCGCGCACGCCCACGACCTCCAGCGAGAACGTTGCCTGCTGTTCGTCGCTTGCACCCGGGCACGCGACGCCCTGTACGTCTCCTACGCCGGTCGACCGAGCGCGTTTCTCCCAGATCACCACAACTGAGCTCGCTTGCCAGCAGCCTGCCCAGATCCAACATAGTGAAGAGATTCTTACACAATCCATCCAGAAACAGTCGCTGGACCTGAACGGTGGACGGAGTCAGACTAGGGGTGCGACGGGAAAGAGGCGGAGACCCCGCCCCACCCCGATCGCCCCGCGCGGGAACGTCACGGCCCCTCGGGCCCACTGCGATCCCAAAGGAACGAACCATGTTGGTCATGCTCGCGTTCGTCATCGCCCTCGCCGTCCTCGGCCCCCTCTTCGGTTCCGACAGCCGCGACGGCCTGGACTGGACCTCCGACAACTTCTGGCTACGCCGCCTATCTCGGACGGGACGGGTCAGAAAGAGCGATAGTCCCGCACCGGCATGCGCGGGCCGCGCCTCGGCGGACGCATGCCGGACGATCCCAGCAGCAGGGTGACCCGGTGACGGTGCCCCGCGTACGGCTCCAGCAGTTCGAGCATCCCGGCGTCGTCCACCTTCCGTCCGACCAGCGCCCAGCCCACGATCCCGGGCAGGTGGTAGTCGCCCACGGAGACGGCGTCGGGATCCCCGGCCGCGCGCTGCCGGACCTCGGCGGCCGTCCAGATCCCGACACCCGGCAGGGAGCGCAACCGCCGCTCCGCCGGGTCGTCCTCCAGTTGGCGGGCGACCCGCGCCGCGCCGATGATCGTCCGGGCTCGGACGGCCTCCAGGCCCGACCGGTGCCACTCCCACGACGGGATCCGGATCCACACCGCGGGCGGCGGCGGCACGCGCATCCGCAGCACGGCGGGCGCGCCGGGGGCGGGCGCGCCGAAGCGGCGCAGCAGATACCCCCAGGCCCGCCACGCCTCCTCGGCCAGGACCTTCTGCTCCATCACCGCGGGGACGAGCGCCTCGAAGACACGGCCCGTCCGGCCGATCCGCAGGTTCGGGCGCCGCTTCAGCTGTTCCCGGACGATGTCGTGCCGCGCCTCGAACGCCTCCGGCGCGTCGCCCTCCCCGAGCAGGGCGGGAACCCCGTCCAAGAGCCATCCGGCGCCCGGCCCCCAGGCCGTGCAGTCGATGACGTCCCCGACCCTCTGTAGCCGAACGGTTCCGGCGCCGTCCGGAGTGTGGGATGTTCTCCAGATCGCACCATCCCGGTCGGTCCGGAACGCCGGATCGTGGGGGCCTCGCCGATGCGGCGCGAGGACCGCGTACAGGTCGACCGGCCACGGCGGGCGCCATGTGCGCCGTCTCCCGGAGCCGTGCCCGGGGAGCCGCCCAGCGGTCGGCTCCCCGGCCACCCGGACGGACGCCGCGCCCGTGTCCTGGCGGTCAGGCATCGCTCGAGAACCGCACGGCCGTGGGCGGCAGTTCGATGCCGGGCCAGATGCGCAGGCCGCCGCGCAGCTCGTTGCCCGGCCCGACCACCGCGCCGTCACCGAGGATGACCTCGTCCAGGACGGCGCCCGGCCCGACCCGCGCGCCCCGGCTCAGCACCGACCCGCGGACGGTGGCGCCCTCGGCGACGAACGCCTCGTCCAGGAGCACGCTGCCGAGGACCGTCGCGCCCGCCTCGACCACCGCGCCGCGCCCTACCGTGGTGCCGCCGCGCACGACCGCGCCGGGCGACACGCTCGCGCCGGTGAGGGTGAGCCGCTCACCCGGGTCGCCGGGCATCGCGGGCGAGGCCAGCCGTCCGAGCACCAGGTCGCACGAGCCGCGGACGAACGCCTCGGGCGTGCCCACGTCCAGCCAGTACGCCGACTCGACATGTCCCATCACGACCGCGCCGGACGCGATCAGCGACGGGAACGTCTCCCGCTCCACCGAGACGACCTCGTCCTCGGTGATGGTGTCGATCGCCGAGCGCCGGAAGACGTAACAGCCCGCGTTGATCTGGTTCGTCACCGGGTGCGAGGTCTTCTCCAGAAACGCGGTGACGCGCCCGTCCGCGTCGGTGGGCACGCAACCGAACCGCGACGGGTCCTCGACCTCGGTGAGGTGCAGCGTCACCGCGGCGCCGGCCTGCTCATGCAGCTTGACCTGAGCCGGGACGTCATGGCCGGACAGGATGTCGCCGTTGAGGATCAGCACCGGGTCGTCGGGGCCGCAGGTCAGCGCGCGCGCCGCGTTGCGGATCGCGCCACCGGTGCCGAGCGGCTCGTCCTCGCTGACGTAGGCCAACTCCACACCGTGTGCGCGCGCGCCGAAGGCCGCTTCGAACATCTCCGCGCGATAGGACGTGGCGAACACGATCCGCTCCACACCCGCCGCGTGTGCCCGCGCAAGCTGGTGCGCGAGAAAAGCGACGCCCGCCGTGGGCAGCAGCGGCTTCGGCGTGGAGATCGTCAGCGGACGCAGGCGAGTGCCCTGTCCCCCCACCAGCAGGATCGCTTCCACAGGGTTCCTTTCGCGCGCCAGGACATAGGTCCAGCAAGCCTAGAGGCCCCACCCCACGACCTCAGCCGTCACGCGAGTGCGCTACCTGACCGGCGAGGCGATGCCGAAGGCGAGCCTCGCCGGGAAGATCGCGAAGCGATGTCGCGCTCGCCCAAGCACGGTCAAGGGCGAGCTGCCAGGCGAGTCCTTGGGCCGGGATTGCAACAAGAACTACTTCGACACAGCTCGTTGGTAGGAGGCGATGTGGGCTCGCGCGGAGGCGGTCCAGCTGAAGTCCTGGGAGCGCGTGTAGGCGGCCTCGGAGAGTTCCGCACGGCGGGCGGGGTCGCCGATGAGGGCGGTCAGGGCACGTCCGATCCCGTCGGGGTCGGGTTCGGTGTAGGCGACGGCGTCGCCGCCGACCTCCGGCAGAGGGCCGCGGCGTGTGGTCAGGACGGGCGCGCCGCACGCCATCGCCTCAAGGACCGGCAGCCCGAACCCCTCGCCGCGGCTCGGCAGCGCCACCACGAGGGCGCCGCCGAAGAACCCCGGGAGGGACGCCCATGACAGGTAGCCGGGGCGCAGTACGCGGAGTTGGAGCGGGACGGTCGCGAGCGCGGCGTCCACCTCGTCGTCCCAGCCTCCGCCGCCCGCCAGGACGAGCGCCGGGGGCTCGGCCAGTTCGGCGCAGGCGCGCACCCAGCCGCGGATCAGGTTCGGGACGTTCTTGCGCGGCTCCAGCGCACCGAGGTAGGCCACGTACGGGCGGCCGTGCAGGCCGAGCCGGTCGGACACCTGCTTGGTCTCCAGCTCGGCGGGACGGTGGAACGCCTCGTGATCGACACCGTGGTAGGCGACGTCGATGTGGGACGGTTCGGCGCCGAGCAGCCGGACCAGTTCGTCGCGCGTCGCCCGGGACGGCGCGATCAGCCGCGTCGCCCGCCGTGCGGCGGTGCGGGTGGCCGACTTGACGTAGGTCGTGCGGACCGGGTCGTGCACCTCCGGCTCGGCGAACATCGTCACATCGTGGATCGTGACGACGGTCGGCAGGCTGGCGCTCACCGGCATCGTGTAGGTCGGCAGATGGATGACGTCGGCGGCGACCGCCTCGGCGACGTACGGCAGGCCCGACTGTTCCCAGGCCAGCCGTGATGCGCGGTGCGCGAGGGCCGCCGGGCCGGCGACGATCCGCGCGCCGGGCGCGAGTTCCCCGTACCTTTCCTCGTCGGCGCGCTGGCAGGCGACCGCGAGGTCGGCGCCCTCCGCGTGCAGGGCGGCCAGCAGGCCGTCCACGTACCGCCCGAGCCCGCCTCTGTCGGCGGGCACGGCGGTGGCGTCCAGCAGGATCCGAGGCGCCACGGTCCACTCCCCCATCCCGGCCCCCTCTCAAAGATCAGGGGCCGCAGTGGCGTAGATCACTCTTTACCCCCGAGCCTACGCCCGTCGGGGCTTGATGCGTGCGATCTCGGCCGCTCCAACCGGCCCTGGCCGAACGGGGCCTGAGGTCTGCCTTAAATGTGCCTCAGCCCGCCGCGCTGACGCCCCGACCACCCTCACGTACCGCGCTTTCGGGCGTGGATCAGGACGATGCTGCCGCGCTCGTTCGGCGCCTTCCGGTCGGCGAGCGCGACCAGCGGCGTGAGCGGCGCCGCCGCGTTGAAACCCACCTTTCCACCGTACGTCGACAGCGACAGGTACAGGCGCTCCGTCGCGGCGGTGCGGAACTGGTAGGAGTGGCGCACCAGGTCGAGGCCGCGCTCGTCCATCAGCTTGCGGAGGCTGTCGTGGGTGTAGGTGTGCTGGACGTGGTACTTGGCCTTGTGCGCGTCGCGCAGCTTCGGCCAGGCGTCGGCGCGGCTCAGCACGTCGGCGGACATGAAGATCTCGCCGCCGGGCTTGAGGACGCGCGCCATCTCGTCCAGCGACTTCCCGCCGTCGTCGAAGTGCTCGATCGCGCACACCGACAGGATCGCGTCGAAGGTGGCCTCGCCGAACGGCAGCCGCAGGGCGTCGCACTCGATCAGCGCGGGCGCGTGGGCGAGCGTCCGGCCGTAGACCATCTTCGCGCGGGCGAGGTCGATCGAGACCGCGTCCGCGCCGCGCCTGCGCGCCTGCCCGGCCCAGTAGCCGTCACCGCCGGCGACGTCGAGGACACGCCGGCCGCGCAGGTCCCGCCCCATCCAGCCGAGGAGCGTCCCCGCCTCGCGGTACCGGCACACATGTACCTGGTGCCCCATGAAGGCGACCACATCCGAGAGTTTCATCATCCCCAACTGTAGGGCGAGCGGACGGCGGCGAGGTCGCGTTCGCCTACCCTGGGCGGGTGAGGATGAAGGTCATCGCCATGCGGACCCTGCGCGTGCTGCTGGTGCTGCTCGCCCTGGCGTTCTGCGCCTACAGCGTGATCGACCAGTGGGACGCGACCACGCGGGCGTTCCGGGAGATGTCCTGGGCGACGCTCGCCGGGTCCCTCGCGGTCGGCGTGGCGGGCCTGTTCGTCTGGATGCTCGGCTGGCGGACGTTCCTGTCCGGGCTCGGGTCGCCGCTGTCGATGCGGGCCGCGTTCCGGATCTCGGCGATCTCCCAGCTCGGCAAGTACGTGCCGGGCAAGGTGTGGGCGCTCGTCACCCAGATCGAGATGGCGCGCGAGCACAAGGTCCCCGCCGAGCGCAGTTTCGGCTCGACGCTGCTGGCGGTGGCCTCGTCCACCGCGTGCGGCCTGGCCGTCGCGGCGGTGACGCTGCCGCTGACCTCCGCCGCCGCCCGCGAGAAGTACTGGTGGCTGTTCCCGCTGGCGCCCGTCATGCTGGCGGCGCTGCACCCGAAGATCGTGACGTGGTGCCTCGGCACGATGCTGCGGCTCATCCGGCGGCCTCCGCTGGAGCACCCCGTCAGCCTGGGCGTGACCCTGCGGGCGATCGGCTGGACGCTCCTCGGCTGGGCGCTGTTCGGCGTCCACACCTGGCTGCTGTGCGTCGCCGTCGGCGGTGACGGGGCGGGCCTGCCGTTCCTCGCCACCGGGGCCTACGCGCTCGCGTTCGTCGCGGGCTTCCTCGTGTTCATCGCGCCGGGCGGGATCGGGGCCCGCGAGGCCGCGCTGACCGTCGTGCTGACGCCGGTGCTCCCGGCGGGCGCGCCGGTGGTCGTCGCCATCGCCTCCCGCGTCGTGCTGACCGTCGCCGATCTGCTGAACGCGGGCGCCGCCCTTCTGCTGGGACGTGGCCCCGCGGCACGTGCGGGCGGCGGCACCGCGCCCGGCCCCGGGGAACCCGGGAATGAACCCGCCCGTGACGCGCTTGTCAGGGGTACACCGCAAACGAAGGAGGGACCGTGACCGGCCCCATTACCGTGACCGACGCGACGTTCGACGAGCAGGTCCTGAAGAGCGACACTCCGGTACTGGTCGACTTCTGGGCCGAGTGGTGCGGCCCCTGCCGCATGATCGCTCCCATCCTCGACCAGATCGCGCAGGAGCAGGGCGGCAAGATCCGGATCGCGAAGCTGGACTACGACGCCAACCCGCAGACGCCGCAGAAGTACGGTGTGATGGGCCTGCCCACCCTGCTGCTCTACAAGAACGGCGAGGTCGTGGAGCAGATCGTCGGCGCCAAGCCCAAGCGGGCGCTGCTCAAGGTGCTCGAACCGCACCTGTGAGCACGCCGCCCGTCAGCGCTTGGAGGTAGGCGGCCCACACCGGGCCGTGGTCGACCGGGCGGACGCCGGAGCGCAGCCGCTCCGGCTCCCCCGGCGCGTAGAACCGTTCGAGGGCGCCGGTGAGGGCGGGCACGTCGTCCGGGGCGCAGATGAGGCCGTCCTCCCCGTCCCGGACCTGGCCCGCGAACCCGCCCACGTCGGTGGCGATCACCGGCAGGCCGTACTCGTGGGCCATCCACACGTTCTGCGACGCCGTGGCGGTCCGGTACGGCAGGACGAGCGCGTCCGCCGCGGCGAACAAGCCCGGGACGTCCGCCGCGGGCACGTAGCCGGGGCGCAATTCCACGCGCTCCGACAGCCCCAGGTCGTCGATCAGCCGCCTGGTCTCGTCCAGACCGCCCCAGAACTCGCCCGCGACGGTCAGCGCGACGCCGGCGGGGCCGGCGGCGAGGGCGCGGAGCAGGACGTCCAGGCCCTTGTACGGGCGGACGATCCCGAAGAACAGCAGCCGGTTCCGGACCGTCCCGTCAGTCCGCGGGGCCTTGGCGGACGCCGGCAGGTGCGCGGGCATCTCCGCCACCCGGATCGGACGGCCGGTGAGCCCCCGCGCCACGTCCGCCTGTGCCTCGGAGTGGACGAGCACGCCGTCGACCCGCCGCAGCAGCCGCTTCATCAGCGGCACGTCGTACGGCTTGCGCTCGTGGGGAAGGACGTTGTGACACAGCGCGACGACCGGCGTCCGGCGCCCCAGCCCGGCCAGAATCCCCAGGTAGGACGGCACCTGGACCGGGCTCAGCACGGCCGGCACCACCAGATCGCAGGAGCGCAGGGAACGGCCGGTGCGCCACCAGCCGTCCGGACGGCGCCAGTCGAGCCGCCGCCGCGTCGCCGGGAACGGCTCGCCCTCGGGCTCGGAGATCGTCTGCTCGCCCGGGTACAGGAACTTCGGGTACTGGGCGCGCCACGACTCGATCACGACCTCGTGACCGGCGGCCGCGAGCCGGTGCGCCAGCTCGGTGGTGTGGTGGGCGCCGCCCCCCTTGTAGGGGAACGCGGGCCCGACGACGGCGATCCGCATCCCGTTCTCCGGCATCGCGCTAGACGTCGCCGCGCGAGCGGACGATCAGGTCGGCCAGCAGCGCCAGCGATGCGATGATCAACCCCGTCACGAAGATCATGATGGTGTTGTTGGCGAAGTAGCCGAAGTGCACGACCATGTCGAACACGCCCTTGAGCAGCCCGATCACGATCAGCCACAGCGCGGGCGGCATCAGCACCTTCAGCGGGTTGAAGTACATCACCATCCGCAGCACCTGGAGGATGTAGCGGTAGGCGTCCTTGGTGAAGTGGAACTTCGACTTCCCCGCTCGCTTGGCGTAGTCGATCGGCATGTACCGCACGGGATGCTGGTTCGACAGGAACGCGATGGTGATCGTCGTGACGCAGGAGAACCCGGGCGGCAGCAGCCGCAGGTAGGGCAGCGACACCTCACGGCGGAACGCGCGCAGCCCGGAGTTCAGGTCCGGGATCTTCGTGTTGGTGAGCCGCTCGGCGACCTTGCGGATGAACCACTTGGCGGGAACGCGCAGCGCCTTGTGCGTGCCTTCCTCGGTGGTGCGCGCCCCGACGACCTGGTCCACGGACGGGTCGCTGTCGAGGACGTCCACGAACTCGGGGATCCGCTCGTTGGGGTAGGACATGTCGGCATCGGTCCACACGACGATCTCGCCGCGGGCCTGCTGCGAGCCGATGCGCCGGACGGTGCCCGAACCACTGTTGTTCTGGAACGCCATGATCCGCATGTGCGGGAAACGGGGCGCCGCCTCCTCCAGCCGCGCCAGCGTCGCGTCCGTGGAGCAGTCGTCGACGGCCAGCAGCTCGTAGGTCTTGCCGCTGTCGTCCATCGCCTTGGTGATGCGCTCGATCTCGTCGATGACATGGTCCTGCTCGTTGTAGCAGGGCAGCACGATCGTGACGTGGACCGGATCGGGGATCGGATCGGCGGGCAGGGGCCGCGGCTCCCGGCCTGGACGGGGAACCGACTCGACGGACGGCGGCACCGCCTCGGTGGCCGGCGGTACCGCCTCAGCGGACGGCGGCACCGGCTCGGCGGACCGCGGCACCGGCTCGACGGGCGAAGGCACCGGCTCGACGGGCGAAGGCGCCGGCTCGGCGGGCTGGGGCGCTGACGTGACGGGCTGGGTACTCACGCAGCGCGAGGATACTCGCACCGGCGTACCGCAGCCTCCGTTACGGGCCCGGCGGTTCGGCGATCCACACGTCGACGCTGAGGCCCCAGGTGCCGCCGGGCGGCCCGTCCAGGGTCCGGCCGTCCTGCCGCGTCCGCAGCCGCACGGCCTGGGTGACCGGGCCGTACTGCGCGACCTGCTCCCGCTCAGCGGCCATGATCACCGGATGTCGGCCCGCCGCGAACACCTTGCCGATCACCCGGCGGACGTCGGCCGGCCTCGCCCCGGGGACCGTGCGCGCCGCGGGCAGCCCGCACATGCTGCGGATCACCTGGAGGAAGCGGTCGGCGGTGGCCCGCTCGATGACCACCACGGAGCGACCGGGCCCGAGCCTCGCGCACAGGTCACGGACGGCCGCGCGCTCGTGCTGGTCCGTCCGGGAGACCATGAAGGCGCCGGACGTCAGGACGATCGGCACGAGCAACAGCACCACGCCCGCACCGGCCACCGTCCGGACGACCCTCGGCCCGTACCCGAGGCGGCGGATCCGCTTCACCGTCCACGCCGCCGCGAACACGGTGAACAGCAGCAGCCCGGGAATGACCAGCCCGATCAGCCGCCGGGACGCCCACGGATGGTCGGGGGTGATTCCGGGGCGCAGCAGCACCTGCACGGTCGTCCACACCACCACCGCGTACGGCAGCAGCCACTCCGGCGACCGGCCGCGCATCAGCCGGCGTACCAGCAGCGCAGCACCGAAGGTGGCCAGCAGCAGCGCGGGCACGCCGATGTACCAGACGACCCAGTGCAGGGACAGCTCCGAGTACTGCCGGGTGCCGTCCATGGCCATGTGGTTGATCCGCTGGACCTGCTCGATGAAGTACGAGTTCAGCTCGTCGTCGGGATTGTCCGGGACACGCCGGACCGTCTGCACCAGCGGCCGGATTGCGAACCCCAGCATCACCAGGAGGGTGAGGACGCCGGCGGCGCCGGGCAGCCGCCCCCGCCCGACCGCCGCCGCGAGCGCGCGCAGTCTCGGACCGGTGCGCCGCCATCGCACCAGCAGCACCAGGACACCGGTCGCGGCGACGATCAGCGAGGTGAGGACCAGCAGGGGGTCGAGCGAGGCGTGCAGGTACCGCAGGTACGGGCGGGAAAGCGCGTAGCCCTCGACCAGCCCGGCCGCGACACCGGCCGCGAGCCCGGCGGCCAGCGGGTACCCGGGCTGTACTCCTCTGGAGGTGCGACCCCCCACACCCCCCGGAACAGATTGGTGACGGCGGGCGATGAGCAGCCCGGCAAACGCCACCACCGGAAGCACGTCGCGCAACCCGTCGATGCGGACGAGCACGATCAGCCCGAGCGCCGCGCCCGCGAGGAACGCCTTCACCCGCGCCGACCGTACCTCCTCCCCGCGGACGTCGTGGAGCATCGACAGCCCGCCGAGCAGCAGCACCAGCGCGGGCAGCTCGCTGAACGTCGAGCGGGACGCCCACAACATCGGCAAGGTCAACGCCAGCAGCAACGCCCCGGCGGGCGCCCAGCGCGGCCCGACCAGCCGTGCGACGAGCCCGGCGAACGCAAGGACGACGCAGGCGCCGAGCAGCGGCGCCATCAGCAACATCCCCTGCGTGCCGCCGATCCAGCCGCCCAGGGCCAGCACCATCGGCAGCCCGGCCATGAACTGCGGGACGATCGACCCGCCGTCCTCGTAGAAGGCGGGGCTCGCGTACCCCAGCGCCTTGTCGTCGCCGCCGAAAGCCCATTCCATCCGGGGGATCGGCAGTGAGCCGTGGTCGGTCAACCAGGTCGCGAACTGCACGTACGAGGCCGGGTCGCGGCGCACGATGATCTGCTCGGAGCACATGACCACCTGGAGCACGAGGAACGCGACCGTGACCGCGAGCACGGCGCCGGTCGCCCACCACGGCGTCGCGCGGCCGTTCAGGTCGGCCGGGCCCGACTCGCCGGAGGGGTCCTCGCGCGGCCGGGACCGCAGCCCCAGCCAGAGCGCGAGCCCCGCCACGGGCACGAACAGGCAGATCGCCGGGCCCGGACGGAACACCCCCGCAAGCAGCAGCGGCAGCGACACCGCCAGCCACGCGACGAGGAGCAGCGCCGGGGCCACGGTGACCCGCGCGAGCAGCCGACCCGCGCGCCGGCCCATGAGGTGGTCGTCCATCGGAGCGGAGCGTAGCGGTACATGCGCCGCAGCGGCCCGTACCCGCCCGCACCCTCGTGTGGGACGACTCCCCCCTCGGAACAGCTCTGTCTCTGCGAGGGGACGCCCCCCGGAACAGGCTCTACTCCTGTGGGGGGACGACCCCCCACACCCCCCGGAACGGCTTTTGGACCTCTACGCTCGCCCCATGACCACACACGCCAGCGGCGGCACCGGCGACGGGACGGGCCCGGCGGACCTGCTCCGGCGGCGGGTAGCGGACGACCCGTCCCGCCCCTTCGTGACCTACTACGACGACGCGTCCGGCGAACGCGTCGAGTTGTCGGCCCGCACGTTCGACAACTGGGTCGCCAAGACGGCGAACTTCCTCGTGGACGGTCTCGGCGCCGAGCCGGGAACGCGGGCGGTGCTCGCGCTGCCGCCCCACTGGCAGACCGCGGTGTGGTTGACGGCCTGCTGGTCGGCGGGGCTGATCGCGGAACCGGTGGATCCGGAACCCGTTCGTGCCGGAACTCAGAGGGGCGACGCCGAACCGTTCGGAGGGTCCGAGCCGTACATCCTGGCGGCGACCGAGGAGGTGCTGGACGACGTGATCGCGAACGCGAACGCCTACGCCGGCGCGGACGAGGTCGTCGGCCTGTCGCTGCACGCGCTCGGCGGACCGCTCGCCGATTGCCCGCCGGGGGTGACCGACTACGCCGCCGAAGTACGCTCGCACGGCGACCGGTTCACTCCCGCCCCGGAGGTCACACCAGAGGCATCCGCGCTCACCGTGAGCCCCGAGCCGAATGTGACAAAGACCACATTCTCCGGGACGGCCCTGGTCGGCGCCGCCCGCTCGGCCGTGGCGAAATGGGAGCTTGACGCTCGGAGCCGTGTCCTGGTTGACATGTCGTTCGCCACACTCGACGGGGTTCTGGCGGGCCTGCTCGCACCACTAGCCTCAGGTGCTTCCGTCATAATTCAACGAAACTTCGACAAAGCCGTACTCGATCGTCGGGTCACGCTGGAGCATGTGACGGCGGTGGCCGGGCTTCCCGGATGGAATGAGGCATCCGGGTCCCTGCGCAGGCTCGCCTGACCTACGCTCTCCCTTGCTCCCGCTACGACCGTCATGCCATCCGATCCCCCGGAAAGCGGGCTTGCCCCCGGACCACGGAGCCGATGAACAGCAACCCGATGTACATGGAGTACGTCGACGACGCCGATCCGCAGACGGCGCCGCCTCGACGTGGTTGGCGCATCCTCGGCTGGGTGTGCATCGGTCTGTCGGCGGTCATGGTCGTCGGTTCCCTGACCGCCTACGGCCTGTACCGCAAGGCGTTCGGGAACATCTCCCACGAGGACGTGAACGCACAGCTCGGCCCGAACCGGCCGAAGAAGCTGAACAGCGCGATGAACATCCTGATCCTCGGCTCCGACACCCGTGAGGGCTCCAACGCCAAGTACGGGCGCTCGATGAAGAACGAGCCGCCGCGCTCGGACACGATGATCCTGCTGCACCTGTCCCCCGGCGGCGGGCAGGCGATGGGCATCAGCTTCCCCCGCGACCTGATGATCCGGATGCCGGCCTGTAGGACCAAGGACGGCCGGACGATCCCCGCCTCGTCCCGCGCGCAGATCAACTCGGCCTTCACCAACGGTGGCGCGGCCTGCGTGATGAAGACGATCGAGAGCATCTCCAACATCCGCATCGACCACTTCATGCAGGTCGACTTCAACGGCTTCAAGTCGATCACCAACGCGGTGGGCGGCGTCCCGGTGTGCCTGCCGAAGGACGTCAACGACCCCAAGTCCAAGCTCCGGCTGAGCAAGGGCAAGCACAACATCCAGGGCGAGACGGCGCTCGCCTACGTTCGCGTCCGGCACGGTCTCGGCGACGGCTCCGACACCGACCGCATCAAGCGGCAGCAGAAGTTCATGGGCGCGCTCGCGAACAAGGCGATGAGCGCCGGGGTGCTCAGCAACCCCCGCAAGCTGCTGTCGCTGATGAACGCGGCCACCAAGTCGCTCACCACCGACGAGGAGCTCACGCCGCAGGTCATGATGAAGATCGCCCAGGGCATGCAGGGCATGACCTCGGGCAAGCTGCGCTTCGTCACCGTCCCGTCCGGCCCTGACCCGGCCGACCCGAACCGGGTGGCGCTCACCACCGCCGCGCAGCCCTTCTTCGCCTCCATCCGCAACGACAAGACGGTGCCCACCGAGCCGAAGCCGGGCAGTTCCAAGATCCCGCCGAGCCAGGTGCGGGTGCGGGTCTACAACGCCAGCGGCATCGAGGGCCAGGCCCGGCGGGTCGCCGACGACCTTGAGTCGCAGGGCTTCCAGGTCAGCGTGGGCGGCAACGCCTCCACCACCACGATCACCAAGGTCCTGTACGGTTCGGGTGCCGACCAGCAGGCCCAGACGCTCACCGCGCTGATCCCGAGCAAGCCGCAGGCCGCCGCCCGCGTGCGCGGTGGCAGCCCCGGTGTCGTCGACCTGATCGTCGGCTCCGACTGGACGGCCCTGAAGAACGTCAGGGGAGGTATCCCCAAGCAGGACGGCGAGATCAAGGCCAACGACGACATCTGCAAGGGAACCTGACCGCGCAGCCATGACGTACACCACCCGGCCCTCCGCGCCCGGCACGGCCCAGCCCGGCACCGTCCCGGCTGACACCGTCCCGCCTGGCACGATCCAGCCTGGTGCGCTGCCGCCCACGGGAGCGCAGCAACCGGATCAGCCCTGGGCCGCGGAGGTCCCGGTCGAGCCGGCGGCCCCCGCCCCCGACGCGGCGCCGGCACGGCCGCGCAAACCACGCGACCCGTTCTTCGACAACACGAAGTACCTGGCGATCCTGCTGGTGGTGGCGGGGCACTCGCTGGCCAACCTGCAGAACGTCCCCCTGGCCAAGGGCCTGTACATCTTCATCTACATGTTCCACATGCCGCTGTTCATCGTGATCACCGGCTACTTCTCGCGGAACTGGACGTTCTCCGGCGGCAAGGCACGCAAGCTCATCACCAACGTGGGCGTGCCGTACGTGGTGTTCGAGTTCGCCTACTCCATCTACGACTGGCTGGCGGGCCGCAACGAGCTGGAGATCAGTCTGCTCAACCCGTACTACCTCACCTGGTTCCTGTGCGCGCTGTTCCTGTGGCGGCTGTCCACCCCGGTCTGGCAGCAGATCCGGTGGCCGCTGGCCGTCGCGCTGGTGTTCTCGCTGCTGTCCTACATGAGCGACCTCGGCGGTACCTTCGACATCCACCGGGTGGTCGGGCTGCTGCCGTTCTACGTGCTCGGCCTGTGCCTGAAGCCGGAGCACTTCGAGCTGCTGAAGAAGCCCGTCGCCCGGCCGATCGGCTTCGTCGTCCTCGCGGTGGGGCTCGGCTGCTCCTACCTTGTGATGAACCACATGTCGCGGGACTGGATCTTCTGGAAGCACCCGCACTTCGAGCTCGGCGTCGGCAACTTCGCGGGGACCGTGATGCGGCTCGGCATGTTCGTCAGCGCGACGGTCCTCGTCGCGGCGTTCCTGGCCATCGTCCCGCGCCGGCAGTACTGGTTCACCCAGCTCGGCGCCGCCACCCTCTACGCGTATCTGCTGCACGGGTTCGTCACCCGGCTGCTGAACTTCACCGGCTGGTGGGGGGCGGAGTGGATGCACACCCCGCTCGGCGTCTTCGCGGTGATCGCCGGGGCGGTCGTCGTCGGGACGTTCCTGTGCTCCAAGCCCGTTGTGCGATGTATGAGCTGGGCGCTGGAACCCAAGATGACGTGGGTGTTCACTCCGCTACGACGCCCCCGGTCCCGCGGTTAGAACAGCGCCCGCCGCGCGGCGTCCTTGATCGCCGGGGTTGCGGCAGTCTGCCGCATCTGGCCACGGCGCCGCCGCACGGGCACTAGAGTCGCCATGTTTCCACGTGAACGACGGTGACGTACCAAATGAATCTTTCGGAGACATGACGGAAACCCTCCCCCAGTCACGCCCCCCGGCCGACGAGCCTTCCGGCCGGCCCTCCGGCGAGGCCGCCCCTCCCCCGCGGGCGCGCGATGCCTACTTCGACAACGCCAAGTTCTTCACGGCCCTGCTGGTCGTCGTCGGGCACGTCTGGGCCGAGTTCGGGGACAGCCACGCCACCCACGCCGCGTACATGGTGCTGTACGGCTTCCACATGCCGGTGTTCGTGTTCATCTCCGGCTACTTCTCCCGTGGATTCATGCGTTCCACGGAGAAGTTCCGAAGTATTTTCCCCACACTGATCGTTCCATATGTCATTTTCATCGTGCTTTACCGGTTGCAACTTGTCTTCATCAACGATGTCGATTTCCGGTTGAGCTCGCTTTTGCGCCCGCATTTCCTCATGTGGTTCCTGGTGGCCATGGTCTTCTGGCGGCTGAGCGCGCCGCTGTGGGGTCACCTGCGCCATCCGGTCGTGGTGTCGCTCGCGCTGGCGCTGGTCGCGGGAACCTGGGCGTTCACCGCCGACTCGACGCTCAGCCGGACGGCGGGGCTGCTGCCGTTCTTCGTGCTCGGGTTGACCATCGAGCCGCGGCACGTGCACGTCCTGCGCCGCTCGTGGGCGCGGTGGGCGGGCATCGGCGTCCTGCTCGCCGCGTTGCCCATCGCCTACGTCTGGGAGCGCGGCACGGTCATCCCGAAGATCAACCGGGGCTTCGTGTGGTGGACGCTGGGCTACGAGGACATGGGCTACTCGACGCTCCAGGGCATGGGCGGGCGCGTCCTCGCCACCGTGCTCGCACTCGTGCTCGGCGCGGCGTTCCTCGCCGCGGTGCCGCGCGGGCGGGCCTGGTACACCCGGATGGGGACGCGGACGATGTACGTGTACCTGCTGCACGGCCTCATCGTGAAGACGTTCGACTACAGCGGCATGCTCGACAAGCCCGTGTTGCACAACCCGCTCGGAATGGTCGCGGTCACACTCGCGGCGCTCGCGCTCGGCGTGGCGCTCGCCACGGCGCCGGTGCAGCGCGCGACACGCTGGGCGGTCGAGCCAAAAGCCAGGTGGCTGCTCAAGCCCTCACATGCCAGGACATAAGCTCTCACTACCGTCTGCGGGTATAGTCCAGTTTTCATCGAGTAGTTGATTGGCCTTCGCGTGAGCAGTGGTAACGGCATCTCCCTGAGCATCATCGTGCCCGTGCACAAAGTGCAGGGCTACATCCGGCAATGCCTGGATTCGATCCTCGACCCCGACCTTCCGAACCTGGAAGTCATCGCCGTCGACGACGCCTCGCCGGACGGGTGCGGGGAGATCCTCGACGAGTTCGCCGAGCGGGACTCACGGGTCCGGGTGCTGCACCTGCCCGAGAACGTCGGCCTCGGGCATGCGCGCAACGCCGGGCTGGACGTCGCGACCGGCGACTACGTCTGGTTCTTCGACAGCGACGACCACGCGACCGAGGGCGCCGTCCGCGCGATCAGCGACCGGCTCGCCGAGACCCGCCCCGACGTCCTGGTCTTCGACTACGCGCGGTCCTACTGGAACGGCAAGGTCAAGCGCAGCATCATCAACGACCTGTTCCGGGAACCGCCCGCGCCGGACGTGTTCACGCTGGAGGAGCGTCCGAGCGTCCTTGAGATGATGATGACGGCGTGGAACAAGGCGATCCGCCGGGAGTTCCTCCTCGATCTCGGGCTGCGCTTCAGCGGCGGCTACTACGAGGACGTCAACGTCACCTACCCGATCCTGATGGCCGCCGAGCGGCTGAGCCTGCTGGACCGGGTCTGCTACATCTACCGGCAGCGCCGCCGGGGCGCGATCACCAAGACGACCGGCGCCAAGCACTTCGACGCCTTCGCGCAGTACGACCGCATCTTCGCCTTCATGGACGAGATGGGGCCGAAGGCCGATCCGTTCCGGCAGCTGATGTTCGACCGGACGATCTGGCACCTGCTGGTGATCATCGAGCGCGGCGACCGGGTGCACGAGTCGGAGAACGAGCGGTTCTTCGGCGAGATGTCCAAGACCTACAACCGGCACCGGCCGGAGGGGCACGTCCCGCCCGACGACAAGCCCCATCTGGCGGACAAGCACCGCCTGATCCAGAAGAACGACTACCGGGGCTTCCAGCGCCTCGGTCCCGGGTCGGTGAAGGCCAAGGCGAAGAAGCCCGCCCGCAAGGCCAACAACCTCCGCCGGCGCGGCGTCCTGTACTCCAAGGAAGTGGCCAAGGACCGCTACTACCAGATGCAGCGGCGCCTGCCCATCGACGAGAATCTCGCCGTGTTCGGCGCCTACTGGTACCGCGGCTACGCCTGCAACCCGGCGGCGATCTACGAGAAGCTCAAGGAGCTCGCCCCGCACATCCGCGGCGTGTGGGTGGTGAAGCCGGGCGCGCGCAAGGACATGCCGGAGGGCGTGGAGTACGTCGTGTCCGGGTCGGCGGACTACTACCGGGCGATCGCCCGCGCGAAGTACTTCGTCAACAACGTCAACTTCCCGGACGCCTACGTCAAGCGCCCCGGCCAGGTGCACATGATGACGCAGCATGGCACCCCGCTGAAGAAGATGGGGCTCGACCAGATGGAGTTCCCGGTCGGCGCCAAGGACATGGACTTCAAGGAGCTCATCACCCGGTCGGACCGCTGGGACTACCTGCTGTCGTCCAACCCGCTGTCCACCGAGGCGTGGGAACGCGGGTTCCCGTGCAACTACGAGATGCTGGAGATCGGGTACCCGCGCAACGACCGGCTCGTCCGGGCGACCGAGGAGGAGCGGCAGCGGCTGCGCGCGGCCCTCGGCGTCCCCGAGGGCGCGACCGCGATCCTGTACGCGCCGACGCACCGCGACTACCAGCGCCACTACAGCCCGATGTTCGACATCGGCCGGTTCGTCGAGCAGCTCGGCCAGGACCATGTACTGCTGCTGCGGGCGCACTACTACTACAAGCTCAAGAACATGGCCGCGGACATGGGCTGGCCCGAGGGCCGCGTCATCGACGTGTCCAAGCACCCGTCCGTGGAGGACCTCGCCATCGCCTCGGACGCGCTGCTCACCGACTATTCGTCGGTCATGTTCGACTACGCCAACCTCGACAAGCCGATCGTCATCTACGCCAACGACTGGGAGACCTACAAGCTGACCCGCGGGGTCAACTTCGACCTCACCGCCACCCCGCCGGGCGTGGTCGCCACGACGGAGAGCGAACTGGTCGACGCGTTCGTGTCCCGGGCGGCGTGGAGCGACACGGCCATGAAGGCGCGCGTGAACTTCCGGACCCGCTTCTGCCCCTGGGACGATGGTCAGGCGGCCGAACGCGCCGTCCGCCGGATGTTCCTGGGCGAACAGGTTCCCAACCCGCCACAGTGAACGCCCTTCCCGCTCCAGCACCGCCGGCGGGCCCGGCCTCAGGCCGGGCCCGCCGCCCCTATCGTGTCGTGTCACGTCGTCTTGTGTCACGACGCGGTGTCCCACAGCATTCCGTCTCACGACCCGGCGCCGGTCGCCGGGTCCTTTAAGTGGTCGAAGGAGTGGGTCGCTTGTCCACCAGCCGGATCAGCGTCATCGTCCTCTCACACGGCGCCGGTGAGGCGCTGCCCGACACGCTGGCGTCCCTCGCGGCGCAGTCGCACGACCGGCTGGAGGTGCTCGTCATGGACGACGGCACCGGCGCCGCCGCCGGGACGGCGCTCCCCGACGACCGCTTCCGGCTCGTCCGGGAGGGCGCGCTCAGCCGGGGCGCGGCCCGCGGGCACGGCGCCGCGGCCGCGGACGGGGAGTTCCTGCTGTTCGTGGACGGCGGCGACGAACTGCCCCCGGACGCGCTCGAGCTGCTGGTGTCCGCGCTGGAGCGGTCGGGGTCGGACCTCGCGATGGGCGCCGAGGCCGGCAGGAAGCGGACGGGCCAGGTGTGGTCGTGGCAGCCGCGCAAGGCGTCCGTGCCGCCCGCCACCGGCACCGACCTGCACCGCCAGCCGGACCTCATCCTGAACCGGCAGGTCACCGGGAAACTGTTCCGCCGCTCCTTCTGGACGTCCGCCGGGCTGGAGTTCCCCGACATCGGCCGCTACGACGACCTCGCCGTGACCGTCCAGGCACTGCACCGGGCCAAGGCCGTCGACGTCCTGCCCGAAGTGGTGCTGCACCGGCGACGGGCCCGGTACGGGCAGACGACGGAGGCGCAGGACATCGCGGACGGGTTCGGCGCCGTCACGCTCGCGACCACCTGGCTCACCGAGCACGGCGAGGCCAGGGACGCCCGCCGGCTCCAGCTCGTCTCCGTCAGCACCGAGCTGCGCGTGTTCCTGGACGTGCTGCCCGACCTGCCCGCCGAGGAGCGCGAGCAGGTCGTCGCGCAGGCGGTGGCCTTCGCGGCCTCGGTCCCGGCCAAGGTGTTCGCCGAGGCGCCCGCCCTCGTCCGGCTGAAGTGGCACCTCGCGGCCACCGGTCACACGACCGAGCTGGTGAAGGTCGTGCGGTACGAGCGGGGCAAGTCCTCGCCGTCGATCGTCCGCGACCCGCTGCGCCGGTACGTGGTGTACCCGTACTGGAAGGACGGCGCGCTCGACATCCCCCGCGAGGTGTACCGCGCCCGCGACGAGGTCAAGATGCGGGGCCGCGTCCACGCGGTGAGCTGGGACGGCGACCGGCTCACCGTGACGGGCGAGGCGTACATCAACTCGGTCAGCTCGCGTCGCCGCTGGACGTCGCTGAAGGCGGTGACGCTCCGGTCCGGCAGCAGGAAGATCACCGCGCGGGCGCGCCAGACGCCGAAACCCGGTCGTTCCGGTGGGTCGTCCCCCCAGCGAAAGCAGGGCAAGCCGTCCGGCTGGTCGGGGTTCGAGTTCTCGCTCGACGTGGCCAAGCTCCGCGACCACGGGGCATGGGTGGAGGGCACCTGGGACGTCGAGGCGTCCGTGCTGAACTCCGGTGTGTTCCGCAAGGGCCCGCTGCGCGGCGGCGGGTCGGGCAGTGGCGCGCACCCGCCCTACCGGTACGTCGCCGGGGACGTCCGGGTCGTCCCGCAGATCGTGGACGGGAACCTGCGCGTCCTGGTGGAGAAGGTCCGGGTGAAGGCCACCGGGCTGCGCTGGGACGGCGAGTCGCTGGTCGTCGACGTCGCGGCGGCGGGCGACCCGCCCGCGGAGCTGACGCTGCGGCTCGGCGACACCACCGTCCAGGTCCCGCTGGAGGGTGGCGACGGCACCGCTGGAGGAACGGCTGAAGGGCCACTGCACGCCCGGATCGACCCGGCCGCGCTCGCGGACGTGCCGATCTCCGAGGACGCGATCGACGACACCCGCGACTGGACCGTGGCGGCCGATGGCCGCCCGCTCGTCCTCGCCGAGGGCGTGGACGACGCCGAGCGGCCGTTCGGCGCGCTGGAGGTCGCCGCGGGCCGCGGGCCGAGCGGCTACCTGCGCGTCCGGCTCACCACGACCCGGCTGCTCGTCGCCGACTGCGCGTGGCGTCCGGACGGCACTCTCGCGCTCACCGCGACGCACGCCGCCCACCCGGGCGGGCAGATCGTGCTGCGCGGCCGGGCCCGCCGCAAGGAGTTCGCGTTCGACCTCGTCGCCGACGGGTCCGGGACGTTGCGGGCCGAGGTGCCGGTGGCGGCCGTGCCGAGCGTCGCGGGTGTGCTGCCGTTGCGGCCGGGCCGCTGGGACGTGCTGTTCCGGCCCGCCGGGGGCGGCCGGGCACTGACCGTCCGGCTCACCAACGCGGCGCAGAAGCAACTGCCCGAGGCGCTGGAGGTGGCACGGCGCGGCTACGACCTGGAGGCGAGCGACGGCCGGCTCGTCGTGGCGGTGACCGGCGATGTGTCCCAGCAGGAGCGCAGCGCCGGCCCGAAGATCCGCGAGGAGGCGCGCCGCCGGGTCGACCGGGACGGGCTGCGCGACACCGTCCTGTTCTCCTGCTTCAACGGGCGGCAGTACTCCGACAGCCCGAAGGCGATCCACCAGGAGCTCGTCCGGCGCGGTTCGGACCTGGAACAGCTCTGGGTCGTCAACGACGCGCAGGTGGAGCTGCCGGACACGCTGAAGGCGGTACGGCTGAACGGCGAGGAGTGGCAGGAGGCGGTGGCCACCTCCCGCTACATCGTCACCAACCACCGGCTCGGCGACTGGTTCCAGCGCCACCCCGACCAGTCCGTCCTCCAGACCTGGCACGGCACCCCGCTGAAGAAGATCGGCAAGGACATCAAGGAGGTGCACTTCGCCTACGCGCCCGGCATGAAGAACGCGCTCCAGGCCAAGTCCACCGGCCCCGCCGTCCCCGAGTGGAGCCACCTGCTGTCCCCGAACCCGTTCAGCACGGAGATCTTCCGCCGCGCGTTCGCGTTCAAAGGCGAGATCATCGAGGCCGGGTACCCGCGCAACGACCTGATGCACAGCCCCGAGGCCGACGTCGTCGCCAAGGACGTCCGGGCGCGGCTCGGCATCCCCGAGGGCAAGAAGGTCGTGCTCTACGCGCCGACCTGGCGCGACGACCAGTACTACAGCAAGGGCCGCTACAGGTTCGACATGCGGCTCGACCTGGAACGCGCGCGGGAGGCGCTCGGCGACGACCACGTGCTGCTCGTCCGGCTGCACACCAACGTCGTGGACGGCATCGCCGAAGACGACGCCGGGTTCGTCCGGGACGTCTCGCTCTACCCTGACATCACCGAGCTGTATCTGATCGCCGACATGATGATCAGTGACTACTCGTCGGTGATGTTCGACTACGCCAACACCGGCCGGCCCATGCTCTTCTTCACCTACGACCTGGCCGACTACCGCGACCGGCTCCGCGGCTTCTACTTCGATTTCGAGGCCGAGGCGCCGGGACCGCTGGTGGAGACCTCCGACGCGCTGATCGAGGCGATCCGCGACGTCGAGTCCGCCACGGCCGGCCACCAGGACCGCTACAAGGAATTCGTCAACCGGTTCTGCCCCCTGGACGACGGTCACGCCGCCGCCCGCACCGTCGACCACGTCTTCCGGTCACCGATCTGAACGGCTCCCCGTCATGACTCCTCCCAAGGTCAGCGTCATCGTTCCCGTGTACAACTGCCGCACGTCGGTGGAGGTCACGCTGCGTTCGGTATCCGACCAGACGCTGGACCTCGGGCTGATCGAGGTGATCGCGGTGGATGACGGGTCCACCGACGGCAGCGGCGACGAACTGGAACGGCTCGCGGGGGCGCATCCCGGTCTCACGGTCATCCGTCGGCCGAACTCCGGCGGCCCCGGCGGTCCCCGCAACACCGGAATCGAGCGCGCCCGCGGCGAGTACCTGTTCTTTCTGGACGCCGACGATCGACTCGGCCCGCAGGCATTGGAGCGCCTGTGTGCCATGGCCGACGAGCAGGGTACCGACGTCGTCATCGGCAACTACGTCGGCGTCGGGCGGGGCGTGGCGCGGTTCGAGCACAACGTCCCGCGCGTGACCGTGGACGATCCGGACTTCGACGTCTACAGCAGGTCGCTGACCGCGCACAAACTGTTCCGCCGGGACTTGGTGGAGCGGCACGGCATCCGCTTCCCCGAGGGAATCCGCTCGGGCGAGGACAAGGTGTTCACCAGCCATGCCCTGCTGTGCTCCTCGGGCGTGTCGATCGTCGCCGACTACGACTGCTACTACCTGGTAGAGCGCGAGGACGGCACCAGCATCATGCAGACGGGAGGCGCGGCTCCTGCGGAGTACTACGCGAAGGCGGCCCGGCCGCTGCTCGAACAGGTCGTGGCGCACACCAAGCCCGGGATGGTCCGCGACCGGATGCTCGTCCGGCACTTCCAGCGCGACGTCCTGCACCGGCTCAACGGCGCGTTCCTCGCGGCGTCCGCCGACGACCGGCGCGCGACGCAGGACGGGGTGCGCACCTTGTGCGAGGACTTCCTCACCCCGGCCGTCCTCATGCGGATGCCGGCCCGGTACCGGTTGCTCGCCCACTGCGCCCGCAGCGGCCACCAGGAGTTGCTCCGCAAGATCGTCGAGGCGGGACTGGCGGACGATCCCGTCCCGGTCATCGCCGACAGGGACCGCGTCTACATTCTGTATCCCGGGTTCCGGGAACCGAGCGCGGCCATCCCCGACGCCTACTTCGACGTCACCGACCGGCTGCGCGTCACGCGGAGCTTGACCGCGCTCGACTGGGACGGCGACCGGCTTCGTGTCGAAGGCACCGCCGTCATCGACCGTCTCGGCCCTCAAAAGCAGTCGGTGACGATGCTGCTGCGCAACAAGAAGTCCGGCGCCGAGTACCGGGTGCCCTGCGAGCAAGGCGGCGCGGACTTCACGGTGGACCTCGACCCGGCGACGGCCGCGTCCGGCTCGCCGCTGCCGGCGGGCACCTGGGACCTGCACATCGAGGTGACGCACGACCAGATGGCGAAGGACGGCCGGCTCGGCGCCGACCGCGAAGCGGGGGTCACCGCGCCGGCGCGGCGGTTCATCGCGTCCCGGAACGGTCCCGGCGCGGCCGTCACCCCGTTCTTCACTCACGGATACGACAACCTGTCGCTGACCGTCGTGCCACGTCCCGGCGCGCTGGAGAAGCTCCTGCGGGTCGAGGAGATCGGCTGGGGCGGCGGGGCGCGCCTGCGGGTCCGCTGCCACGTGCCCATCTCCCCGACATCGGCCGAGCACGTCGGCGTGGCCCTCCAGGTGGAGGCGCGCGGCGGCGGAGAGGCTCGGGAGGCCGAGGTCCGGTCCGTCCCGGGCGCGGACGGTCTGGAGTTCACGGCGGTCACCGACCTGCGCGGGCTGACCGCCGGACGCTGGGACGTCCATCTGGAGTTCACGGTCGGCGGCGAGACCGCCCGGATGCGGATACCCATGGCGGCGGACAGGCCGAAGGCCCCGGCCGTGCCGTGCGCGCCGCTCGGGCTGCGCCGCGCCTCCCTCTACCGGACGGCCGGCGGGAACCTCGCCGTCCGCATCGTCACCGGGAAGGTACCGGCGATGGCCCGGTCGGCGGGGCGCCGCCTCACCCGGAGGTAGCGGCCGTGGTCTCGTCCGCGGACGGCTCTTCGGATTCCCGTGTCCGCTCCGGCCCGTCCGGCGGCACGGTGTCCGCGGACACGGCCCGGGGCGGCGGGAGCAGTGCCAGGCCGAGCGCGACGCACGCGAACGGGACGGCGGGCAGCACGTAGCGGTAGTCGAAGTCGGCGGTCGCGGCCGGGATCACCAGCAACGCGAGGCTCGTCCCCCACGGCATAAGCGCGCCCGTCCCCCAGTGCCGGACGGGGCCGAGCACCCGCCACCGGCCCCCGCTCCGGACGTACGGGAGCGCGGCGGCGAGCCCGGCGAGCAGCAGGATCCCGAGGATGGTGCCGGGCATGACCATCCGGTCCTGGTACTTCTGCACCGTCCCGGCCCACGGGTGGACGACCCTCGGCTCACCGCCGCCCGGGTCGTACCGCTCGGCCAGCAGCGCCTGCTCGTCGCTCCACGCCTCGCCCTCGGGGAACTCGTACTGCAACCACGTCCACGGGGTGGGGTAGGGCTTGCGCTCCCACTCGAACGACCGGAACGTGTCGCGGACGATCACCTGCGCGTAGTCGCCGGGCTGCGCCTCGATCGCGTCCCAGGCGAACTCGCTCGCGAGCTTGTCCGCGGTGGGACCGGTGATCCAGCCCGGGATCTCCCGGAACGGCGAGTCGCGCGTCCACATCGCGGCGAACGCCGGCGACATCCGCGGGTCGCTGTTCTTCGGGCACATGATGACCAGCTCGGGCCGCGGCTTGATGAGGCGGCAGTCGGCGAAGTCGGCGGTGCGCCCGTACAGCCAGATGCCGTTGGCCTTGGCGAGCTTGTACTCGCCGTATTCGGCGTGGAACCAGGCCACGTAACCCGCGATCGGCAGGGCGAAGGTGACCACGGCCACCGCGCAGGCGCGCCAGCCCGCGCGCCGCAGCAGCATCCCCACCAGGATCACCGCGATCAGCGGCAGGCCCGCCGACCGTGTGAGCGCCGCGCACGCCGCGAGCAGCCCGGCCAGGCCGCCGAGCCACCAGGGCAGACGCCGCCGCCACAGCGCCGCCGTGACCGCCGCGAGCAGCAGGAAGGTGAACAGCGAGTCCGACATGAGCATGTGCTCAAGGGCCACCTGATGGACCGGCAGCAGCACCGGCAGCGTCAGCGGGGTCGCGATCAGACCGGGGACCCAGGCCCGCCACGCCCACCGGCCGGCCTCCCCGTCCGGGCCGAACGGCCAGGCCGCCCGCGCGGCGCGCCACACCAGGACGTACACGAGCACACCGGTGAGAACCCCGATGGCGTGCTGTACCGACACCATCACGGTGAAGCTGTGGAACGGCTTGATCGACCACAGCAGGAACGAGTACCCGCTCGGACGTGTCTCGCCGGGCTTCAGCTCGATCGCGGCCCGCAGGTATCCCGGCGAGTCGCCGAACCACAGCGGCGCGGGATACCCCTTGACCGCGACCACCCGTATCCACACCGCTACCGCGAGTACGCAGGTGAACGGCAGTTGGGCCACGGCGGAACGGCCCGCCCGGCCGGCTTTCTCGCGCACCCGCAAAGCCTATCGAGGTCGGCCGGACTCGCGTGCCCGCCCCGTACCGGCGCAAGTCTTCGTCAAGCCTCTCCCGCGTTCGGCGCTTCGGATGACCACCGGGTTACGACTCCGTGAGAATAAGGAGGACCGCAACCGGACAGCCGATACGATCGTCAGCGGCCGGGAGCGCCCCCCGGCGCGGATTGAGCTCCGGTACGAACGAGAGGACAACCACCCCATGGCGAACTTCACGCTGGAGGACGTTCGGCAACGGACGTACAAGGCGCGTGACGCCTGGTGGACGGTACTGCTGGTCGATCCACTCGCGTCCCGGCTCGTCAAGTTCACCGCCAACCGGACGCGGGTGACGCCCAACCAGCTCACCGTGGGTGCCCTGATCCTCGGCCTGGCCGCCGGCGGGTGCTTCGCCGTGGCCGGCTGGCCGTGGCTGCTGGCCGGTGCGCTGCTGTACCACCTGTCGTTCACGCTCGACTGCATGGACGGCAAGATCGCGCGCCTCAAGGGCACCGGCTCGGTGTTCGGTGCCTGGCTCGACTACATCTTCGACCGGGTCCGGGTGCTGGCCTGCGCCATCGCGCTCATGGCCGGACAGTACGCGGCCACCCACAACGTCGCGTACGTGTGGACGGCCGTCGCGGTGGTCTTCCTGGACATGCTGCGCTACATGGACGCGCTGGAGATCTACAAGGTCCGCTCGCAGATGCGCGCCACGCTGAACGCCGCCCGCGAGGAGGCCCGGGACCTGGAGCTGGCCGCCCGGCGCGCCAACGGCGAGGTGCTGGACGCCGACGAGGTCGGCGAGGACCTGCGGTCGGCCGAGGGCGCGCTCCGCGAGGACCCCGAGGCCGACATGGAGAACCGGGTCGTCGGCGACGACCCGGCCGCCAAGGAGCTCCAGCAGGGCTTCGAGGCGCGGTTCCCCTGGTACGCGCGGATCCGCAACGTGCTCATGGCGGGCCGCATCCGCCCGCACCTGATCAGCGGCATCGAGTTCCAGATGGGCGTGTTCATCGTCGCCCCGGTGGCCGCCGCCATCGTCCCCGGCGCGGTGATCCCGGTGGTGGCGCTGAGCGCCCTCGGCATGCTGACCTTCGAGCTGATCATCATCTACAAGTTCTGGCTTGCCAGCCGCGACTACAGCCGCAGCATGGCCAAGCTGAACGGCAAGATCGAGGAGTACCGCCTCCAACTCCCCGCCGCCCGCCGCGAAACCGCGGACGCGGCCGTCGGTAGCGGCGGCTGATCCGCCACGTTCGTCCTCTGACGCCGAGGTCCCCCGAGAGCCTGCTCTCGGGGGACCTCGCAGTTTCCGGTACTGCCGTTCCGGGTGGTGCGGTCAGGGGGTTCTGGCCGGGGTTGCTTCGGTGGTCGTGGCGAGCATGTCCGTCCACTGGCGGCACACCTCGTCCAGGCCGTAGGCCGCGCGGACCTGGTCGCGGGCCAGGAGGCGGTCGTGCTCCCAGCGACCAAGGGACACGGTGGAGGCGATCGAGGCGGCCATCGCGGACGGGTCGGCGTGGATCCACCGCGCGTCGTAGATGGTCTCGGCGCCCGGCCAGCCCAGCAGCACCGGCACCGCGCCGGACGCCATCCCCTCGGCGGGCGCCAGGTGGAAGCTCTCGTCGTCGCTGGTCGACAGCACGAACCCGATGCGCCGCAGCCAGGACGCCACGTCCCGTCCGTAGGAGTCGAACACGACCCCGCCCGCCAGCAGCGGTGAGCGGCGGATCCGGCGGAACACCTGCTCGTAGTGGGCGCGCTCCTCCTCCTTCTGCCAGATCCACCAGTACTCCCAGGGGAGCTTGGTCTTGACGAACAGGGTGAAGCGGGGATCGTCGCGGCGCAGCTCCTCCAGCGCGTCCAGAGCCAGGTCGAGCCGCTTGCGGGACGGCGCGATGCCGATCATTCCGAGGTGGTGCTCGGCGCCGGTGAGCTTGGGCCGGTCGAGCTGATGGTCGTCCACCCAGTTGGGAATGGTGGTGACCTTGCCGGTGGGCCAGCCGGTGAGCTCGCGGGTCAGGTCGGCGTAGTGCGGGCTGACGCAGATGATCTCGTCCACGGCGTCGATGGGCAGGTGCCGCGGCCAGCGCGCGTACAGCTCGAAGCGGTGCAGCCGGACGACCAGCCGCTGCCCTGGACGCTTGTGGTGCGCGTACCAGATCGCGTTCGGGCCGCACCACTCGCAGACGATGACGTCCGCCCAGTCGGCCAGTTCCTGGCTGCGATCCTCGTCGTGGACCTTCAGCGCGGCCCACTTGTCGACGCGGACCTCCATGTCCGGGCGGGAACGGAGGTAGTCGAGCAGCCGGGTGAAGAACTTGAGGTCGTGTCCGGCGACGCCGACGCGCAGGCGCCGCTGCCCGCCCGGCGAGGCGGCGGCCGCGGCGGCGGAGCCGGTCAGCGCCTCGTCCAGCGCGGCGAGGCCGTCGTCTCCGGCCGTACCGAGGCGGGCGGTCGTGCGCTCGTGCTCCGCGGCGGCGGCGAGGACGGTCGGGGACGGCTCGGGGAACGTCTGCGCGAGGCAAACGCGCAGCCGCCCGGCCGCCGCGTCCAAGGTGAACTCGGCGGCCGCCGCGCGGCAGCGCTCGGCGGCCAGCGTGAACACGTCGGGGTTCTTGCCGATGAGGGTCAGCGCGTCCAGAACGTCGGTCTCCGTCGCCGCGAACAGCGGGTAGTCGACGCCGAAGAGCCGCTCGTGCATCGGCGTCCGGTTGAGGACGACCGGAACGCCGAGCGTCCCGCACTCCAGCACCTTCGTCGACAGCTCCAGGCTCGCGTCCATCTCCGGATGCCGCCACGACAGGCCCACGTCGCAGGCCGCGGTCAGCCGCATCGCCTCGGCGCGGGGATGCCCGCCGTGCCAGACGACGCCCTGGCCGCTCTCCAGGGCCGTCCGCATCCGGGTGGCGAAGCCGGGATCCTCCGGATCGTCGTGGATCTTGTCGCCGACCATGTTCAGCTCGGCGTCCACGCCCCGGATCGCAAGCAGGCGCGGCAGCGACGTCATCTCGTAGGTGTTCCAGCGCGGCGCGAACTTGCCGGTGTAGACGAGCTTGAGCGCGCGGCCGTCCGGTGCGCCGGACGGCCTCGGCTCCAGGCCGTCCGGGAGGACGACGACGGGCGGGAACAGCACGCTCTTGCCCGCGGTGGCCGGGACGGCGCTCTCCAGGAAGCCGCGCAGTTCCTCGGTCTGGCAGAGCAGGACCCGGGAGGCGTCCGCGATCCGGCGCAACTCGCCCTTGGACGAGCCGTCGAACTGGGCGGCGGACTGGGGGACGTCGGTCAGATAGGTCCACAGCCGTCCGGCCAGCGGCCCGGCCGACAGCTTGCCCGCCAGGCGGCGGCCGCGCACGATGATCAGATCGAAACCACCCTCCGGGGGCTCGCCCTCCCCCGAACCGCGCCGCTCCTCTTCGTCCACGCGGGCGAGGACGGCGGCGGCGGTCTTCGGGGGCATCGCGCCCTCGATGTCGATCAGGCCCTCCGCGTGCGGGCTGCGCACGGTGACCCCGGGCAGGGCGCGCAGCGGATCGACGAGCCGGCCGGTCCTGACGGGGGCCTTGAGGACCAAGGTCACCGCGCAGCCGGCGCGGGCCAGCGCCTGGACCATGCCCTGGGCCCAGATCGCCGAGCCGTCGATCAGGTTGAGATCGACGTCGCCGTAGACGAGGGCGCGAGGTCGCACAGGAGTTCCTTTCAACGGGCCGGGACGAGCAGTTCGGCGAGCCTGCCGGGTGTGGCCGCGACGGCGTCCCACTGGAGGCAGGCCAGGGTGGCCGGGGGCGCCTCGCCCCACAGGACGAGCGGCAGATCACGGGAGGCGGCCAGCTCGCGGACGTCGTTCAGCGCGCGGTCCCGGTCGTACATGCCGGGGACGCCGAGATAGGCCCACGGGCCGCCGGGCTCGCCGGCCGCGGCGTCCACGACGAGCATGTCCACGTCGGCGGTGTCCAGCACGATCGTGGCGTCGTGCGGGTACAGCGGGATGACCTTCGCCTGCTCCCGGAGCGTCGCCGCCGCGCGCGCGCCGAGTACACCCGCGATGACGAGGCCCTCGTAGGGCGCGGAGACGAGAAGGCGGTCCTCGGGCCTGTCGACCCGGTCGAGCTGGATCCGCTCGCCGTCGGCCGAGCCGGAGTCCGATACGGGGACGTTGCGCTTGCGCCAGAGCCGGTACAGCTCCTTCGGCAGCTTCACGCCGCGCCGCCGAGGGTTGCGCGCCGCGCCCGCGACGAGCCGCCCGAACTGCAGGGTCGTGGACGTCTCCAGCGCGTCCAGCCGCCGTTCCAGCTCCTGCACCCGCGACTCGCGCTCGCGCAGCGTGGCCCGCAGCCGCGCCACCTGCCGGTTGGCCTTGGCGTTATTCACCCAGGAACTCCATGATCACGTCGGCGATGCGGGGACCGGCCTGCCCGTCCCACAGCGGCGGCTTCGAGTCGTGCGCGGGGGACGACCCTCCTGGCCCCCCGCTCTTCAGGGCCTTACGGGCTGCCGGGACCAGTTCCTCGAAGGTGACGAGGCGGTTGGTGCCGTGGGTGATGGTGATGGGTCGTTCGGTGTTGGGGCGGACGGTCAGGCAGGGGACGCCGAGGATGGTGGTCTCCTCCTGGAGGCCGCCGGAGTCGGTGACGACGGCCGCGGCGCCGCGGACGGCGGCGATGAAGTCGATGTAGCCCAGGGGTTCCAGGACGTGCACGCTCGGGTGGTCGTCGAGCCCGGCGGCCAGCAGGGTGGCGCGGCCGCGCGGGTGGACGGGGATGACCAGGTCGGCGAGGTCGGCGACGCCGTGCAGGTGCCGTACCAGCGCGGCGGCGGTCTCGGGCGCGTCCACGTTCGCGGGGCGGTGCATCGTCGCCAGGACGTACCGCTCCGGCAGATCGTGGGCCGCGCGCACCTTGGCGGTGTCGAAGCTGTCCAGGTTCGCCAGCAGCGTGTCGATCATCGGGTTGCCGACGAGGTGCGCCCGTTCCACCGGGACGCCCTCGTTCGCCAGGTGCCCGATCGCCTCGGGGCTGGTCACCAGGCACAGGTCGGACAGCTGGTCGGTGAGCCGCCGGTTGACCTCCTCCGGCATGCTCATGTCGAAGCTGCGCAGCCCGGCCTCCACATGGGCGACCGGGATGTGCAGTTTGGCCGCGACCAGTGCGGCGGCGATCGTCGAGTTCACGTCGCCATACACGATGACGAGCGCGGGTGAACGGCTCGTGAACTCCTGTTCCAGCCCGATCATCAGGGCGGCCGTCTGCTCGGCGTGCCCGCCCGAACCCACGCCGAGGTTGACGTCCGGCTCCGGGAGGCCCAGCTCCACAAAGAAGATCTCCGACATCCGCTCGTCATAGTGCTGCCCGGTATGGACCACCGCCTGCTCGGCGCCCGCGGCGCCGAGGGCGCGGATCACCGGGGCGGCCTTGACGAAGTTCGGTCGCGCCCCCAGGACGTGCACGATGGGTGCCAACACAATTTCCCTTCTGTTCATCGGGGTTGCCTACGCTCGCCCGCCGTGCTCAAAAAACCCGTCTACCTGCTGGGACTCACCTGGCGCCAGCTCCGCGACGATCCGGGGCGGGCACCCCGGCTGGCCGTCCGGCTGCTGGCGCGGGTGACCCCCGGCCCGCTCGGCGGCCGGCTGCGGCGCTCCCGCCTCGCCGTCCCGCGCCCGCGCGGCCTCCAGCGCGAGACCACCGAGCTGCGCGCCCTGCTGGCGCACACGCCGCCGCCCCGTCCCGCCCGTCACGCACCCCCCGCCCAGTCCGGGACGCGCGTCCTGCAACTGGTGACGAACGCGCTGCCCCGCACGAACGCCGGCTACACCGTCCGGACGCACCGGCTCGCCCTGGCGCAGCGGGAACTCGGGCTGGACGTCCAGGTCGCGACGCGGCTCGGCTACCCCCTCAGCCAGGGCATCGGCGACGCCCGCCCCCGGGTCGAGGTGGACGGCGTCCCCTACCACCGGCTGATCCCCTGGGCGCCGCCGTCCAATCCCGTCCGGGCGGTGAACAAGGGCGCCGACCTGGCCGGACGCCTCGTCCGCGAGCTGCGCCCGGACGTCGTGCACGCGGTCAGCAACCACCTGAACGCGGCGGTCGCGCTGGAGCTCGGCCGCCGGCACGGGCTGCCGGTGGTCTACGAGGTCCGCGGTTTCCTGGAGGACTCCTGGCTCTCGCGTGACCCCGCCCATAAGGAGACGGACGAGTTCTACCGGCTCACCCGCGAGCTGGAGACGCGGCGCATGGCCGAGGCGGACGCGGTCGTCACGCTCGGCGAGGCGATGCGCGCGGAGATCGCGTCCCGCGGCGTCCCCGCCGAGAAGATCTTCACGGTGCCCAACGGCGTGGACGAGGCGTTCCTGCAGCCGCTGCCCGATGCCGCCGACCTGCGGGTCTCGCTCGGCATCCCGGCGGACGTGCCGGTCGTCGGCCTGACGTCCTCGTTCTACGGCTACGAGGGCATCGACACGCTCATCGACGCGGCGGCGCTGCTGCGCGACCGGGGCACGCCCGTCACGCTGCTGCTGGTCGGCGACGGCCCCGAGCGCGGCGCGCTCGAACGGCGCGCGGCCGGGCACGGCGTTCACGCCGTGTTCACCGGGCGCGTGCCGATGGAATCCGTTCGTCGCCACCACGCCGTCCTCGATGTGTTCGCGGTCCCCCGACGGGCTGACCGGGTCTGCCAATTGGTCACGCCCCTCAAGCCGATCGAGGCGATGGCCGGGGGAATCCCAGTGATAGCAAGTGATGTCAAGGCTCTGCGCGAAATCGTAGAACCGGGCGTAACGGGCACGTTAACAGTTCCGGAAGAGCCGGAAGCATGGGCCAATTCGTTGGATGAACTCATTTACGCTCCAGAAAGACGCCGGAAAATCGGGCAGTCGGCTCGGGAGTGGGTGAGGGCGGAACGCACGTGGCGGGCCGTCGCGGCCTGCTACCGGGCGGCATACGCCATCACATAGAACTCGCGAAAGGAGCCGGGTATGGATCTGGTCGTCATCGGACTCGGCTACGTGGGACTGCCGCTGGTGCGGGAGGCGTGCCGGGCCGGGCTGGAGGCCGGCGGTCTGGACCGCGACGCGCGCGTCGTCGCCGGGCTCAAGGCCGGGCTGTCGCACATCGACGATGTCTCGCCCGCCGAGGTCGAGGAGATGAACGAGGCCGGTTTCACGCCGAGCCTGCACGAGGACATCCTGGACGGCGCGCAGACGGTGGTGATCTGTGTTCCCACGCCGCTGTCGGCGGAGGGCGGCCCGGACCTGACGGCGGTCCGCGGGGCGGCCGAGACCGTCGCCCGGCACCTGGAGCCCGGCATGCTCGTGGTGCTGGAATCCACCACCTACCCCGGCACCACCGACGAGGTCGTCCGCCCGATCCTGGAGACCTCCGGCCTGGTCGCGGGCGAGGAGTTCCACCTGGCCTTCTCGCCCGAGCGGATCGACCCGGGCAACCCCGTCTACGGGGTGCGGAACACACCCAAGATCGTCGGGGGGCTCACCCCGGCGTGCGCGTCCGCCGCCTCCGCCTTCTACGGCAAGTTCGTGGACCGGGTCGTGGAGGCCAAGGGCACCCGCGAGGCCGAGATGGCGAAGCTTTTGGAGAACACCTACCGGCACGTGAACATCGCGCTGGTCAACGAGATGGCGGTGTTCTGCCACGAGCTCGGGATCGACCTGTGGGACGCGATCGACTGCGCCGCCACCAAGCCGTTCGGGTTCCAGGCGTTCCGCCCCGGACCCGGCGTCGGCGGCCACTGCATCCCGATCGACCCCAACTACCTGTCCTACAAGGTCCGCTCCCTGGGCTACCCCTTCCGGTTCGTCGAACTGGCCCAAGAGATCAACGAGCGGATGCCCCGCTACGTGGTCGAACGCGCCCAGCAACTCCTCAACCGCGAAGGGCGCGCCCTCAAGGGCGCCAAGGTCCTGCTGCTCGGCGTCACCTACAAGGCCGACATCGCCGACCAGCGCGAATCCCCGGCCCGCCCGGTGGCCCGCCGCCTGGCCCGCCTGGGCGCCGACCTCAGTTTCCACGACCCGTTCGTGACCGAATGGCAGGTCGAGGGCGCCGAGGTGCGCAACGCCGGAACGGACCTGCCCGCCGCGCTGAAGGCCACGGATCTGGCGATCGTGCTGGCCGACCACGGCGCCTACGACGCCGCCACGCTCGCCCGGCACGCCCCGCTGCTGTTCGATACCCGCGGCCGGACGCGCGAGATGCGCGGCGAATCCGTCGAGCTCCTCTGAGAGCGTCCCGGCTGGCGGGACGATCCTGTCAGATCCCTGACAAAAGAGCTGTTGGAGGGACTCGCCCGGCGCTGTCCACCTCCTGGACGACGGGAATTCATCGGCAATTTCCATGACCGTCCAAGACTCGGTCAGAGGCGATAATGACGCATGTTGCGGAGTGAGTGTAATGCGGGTCTGTGTTTGCACGATCGTGCATCATCCAGAGGATGCGCGGATTCTGCACCGGCAGATTCGCGCCCTGCTCGACGCTGGTCATGAGGTCACATATATCGCTCCATTCCGGGCGTGCAATGTGACACCGTGGCGCGAGATCAGCCCGGTGGACGTGCCGCGGGCGACGGGCCGCCGCCGGCTCCGCGCCCTGCGCGCCGCCCACCGGGCGCTCAGCGAGCACGCCGCCTACGCCGACCTGATCCTTCTGCACGACCCGGAGTTGCTCGTCTCCATGCCGCGCGAGGTGCGCTCCCGGACGGTCGTCTGGGACGTCCACGAGGACACCGCCGCCGCGCTCACCGCCAAGGGCTGGGTCCCCGGCCCGGTGCGGCCCCTCCTGCGGCCCGCCGTCCGGCGGCTGGAGAAGCGCAGCGAGCGGCGGCACCGGCTGTTGCTGGCCGAGGAGGGCTACCGGGAACGGTTCCGCGAGGATCACCCCGTGGTGCCCAACACCACCTACGTCGCCGACCTGCCGCCCGGCCCGCCCGACGGCCGCCGCGCCGTCTACGTCGGCCACCTGTCGGTCGCCCGCGGCGCCCTCGACATGATCGCGATGGCCCGGCTGCTGGCCCCCGAGGGCATCATGGTCGAGCTGATCGGCGCCGCCGACGGCGAGGTCCGGCCCGCCCTCCGCGACGCCCAGCGCGAGGGCGTGCTCCGCTGGTACGGCTTCGTCCCGAACGACCGGGCACTGCGCATCGCCGAGGGCGCGATGGCCGGACTCGCCCTCCTGCACGACGAACCGAACTACCGGCACTCCATGCCGACCAAGGTCGTCGAGTACATGGCCCGTGGCGTCCCGGTGGTCTCCACCCCGAACCCGCCCGCCGTGGAGATCGTCGAGCCGTCCGGCTGCGGGCTGATCGTCCCCTTCGCCGACCCGGCCGCCGCCGCGAAGGCCGTCCGCCGGCTGCGCGAGGACGCCGAACTCCGCATCGGCATGGGCAAGCGCGGCTACGAGACGGCCCGCGCCCGCTTCCACTGGCCCACCCACGCCGAGCGCTTCGTCACCCAGCTGGAACTCTGGGCCGGCCGCGCCCCCGCCCTGATCGCCGACGCCGAGGCCGTCCCAGAGTTCGAAGAACCCGTTCCCGAGTACTGAGAGCCCGCTCCGTGAACACCGTCAGGGGGACGAGCCGGCGGGCGAGGATCCTGGGCTGGGGGTGAGGGAACGCCGCACGACCGCGGAGGCTATGCGGGCGGCGGCGCCCGGAGGACGGTTCGCGTCCACGACCACGATGAGGCGGCCGACGCGCAGCGCGATCGTCCCGGCGGTCGGGCCGATCTCGTACGCCTCGTCGCCGCCGATGTCGCGCCGCTGCCGTGCCTGCGCCTGCGTGGACTGCAACGCGTCCAGCAGCCGTGCGGCCGATGCCTCATCGGGGGCCACCCACCGCACGCTGACGGTCAGTCCCCGCACCACCGGTTCCTGTTCGGCGGAGCCGCGCGGCGAGGGCGTGCCGCCGGGTTCGAGTTCGGGTGCGCCCGTGACAAAACTCGGGGGGTCAGTGACCTGATGGTCGGGTTTGTCGGGATCAGCTCTGATTGAGCCGTCTGCACCCTCCCTGCCCTCCTCATCCTCCTTGCCCGGGCCGTCCTCGCCCCGTCGTCCGTCCTCACCGGCACGTTTCGGCTTCGGCGGCTCGTAGGTACAGGAGACCGGGTGCGGGAGCTTCACCGTGCCGACGCTCGCGTGCCCGGGTTCGGTGACGTAGGAGTCCAGACGCGCGGCGGCCAGGTCGGGTTCCTTGAGCAGGTCGCAGGCGTCCGGCCAATCGCCCACCGGCACGCCGCCGAGCTCGGCGGGGCCGGTGCCCGCCGCGCCGCC
>NZ_BCQT01000005.1 GCF_001552215.1 Actinomadura macra NBRC 14102
GTGCCCGCCGCGCCGCCGCGCAGCGCGACCAGCCGCGCCCTGCCCTCGGGGCGCGGCGGGGACTCGGCGTAGGCCACATAGAGCAGCCCGCCCGCCGCGGCCATCCAGGGCCGGACGCCGGGCAGCTCGGGATCGACCGCGAACGGCGCGGGCGCCGTCGTCGTGGCACCGCTCGCGGGATCGATGATGTCGACGCCGGCGGGCAGCAACGCCTCCGACAGCCGCGGCCGCAGCGCGTAGATCCGGTCTCCGGCTCGGGCAAGGGCCGCGTAGGCGGGGACGTCGCGCCCCCACTCGACGCGGCCCGACGCCACGTTCACCGCCTCCATCCGGGTGGCGCCGTCGCGCTCCCTCTCCGGATGGAACACCACGACCAGCCGCCCCCCGACGAGGACCCCCGGGCAGGTCTCGTCGCCGCACACCGTGTCGCCCTCCCAGGCGCCGAGCTGGGCGCCGTCCGGGCCGAACGCGCGGAGCGCCGTCCCGTCCGAGACCAGGGCCACCCCGTCCAGCATCGACACCTCGGGCGACTCCGCGGAGCCGAGCACGCGGTTCCAGCGGTTCCGGCCCGTCGCCGGGTCGACCGCCAGCAACCGGCTGCGACCAGGGCAGTCCAGGGCGAGCGCGGCGAGCGTCTCCCGCGCGTCGGACGGGTGCGCGGCGCCCTCGAACAGCCGGCAGCCGCCCGGCAGCCGCCGCTCCCACAGCCGCGCACCGGTCGCCGCGGACCTCCCGGACAGGGTCCGGCGCTCCTCATCGGTCGCGAGCACCACCCCGGCACCGGCGGGGAAGCGCAGCGTCGTCCTGGACGCCGCCGCCGGCCGATCGCCGTCGCGCCGCCACAGCAGCCCGCCCGACAGCGCGTCGAAACCGGCGAGCATCCGCTCGCCGCGATGCCCGTCCCGCTCGAAGTAGGCGATCAGCCGGGACCGGGTGGACGCCCAGCCGAGCAATGTCCAGCCGGAACGGCGGTAGCTCCAGCGGCCCGCGCCGGTCCGCGCGTCCCGCACCTCAAGGCCGCGCCCGGAGGCGACCACGACCTGTCCCTGCGCCACGTCGTAGGCGATGCTGTCGTACCCGGCGACCGGCCCGTGGTGCATCGCGGTGGTGCGTTCCCAGCTCGCCGTGAGCGGACCCGGCGGCGGGCCGATCTCGCTCTGCGGTGCGACCGGGTCGGCGGTGACGGTGTGCCGCACCTGCCACCACTCGGCGTGCAGGACGAACCGGTCGGTCAGCACGGTGCACAGCGCGACCGCCACCGCGCCCGAGACGAGGCCGAGCGCGACGCGGATCTTGCCCGCGGGCCCGGACCGGCCTTCGGGCCGCTGCCGGCTCCCGACCACGACCGCGCCGCCTCCTCTTCTGTACCGTGCTTGCCCGTACTGTGCATCTGGACGACTCCAACCATGCCGTGTGACGAGCGCCCGCGCGACACGGCCGGTGCAGATTGGGGCGCGGAACAGTGGAGCTCTACACCCATTGGCCGACGTGGGAGGCGGCCCGTGCCGGCCTCACGGCGTCCGGGATCGACCGTGACCGGCTCGAACGCGCGGCCGTGGCGGCGCGGCGATGGCACGGCGACCAGCGGCGCCCGACCGGCGCCCCCTACGTCGAGCATCTGCTGGAGGCACTGGAGGTGCTGGTCCGCGGCGCGGGCGTGACCGACCCCGCGATCCTGGACGCGGCGCTGCTGCACGACGTCGTGGAGGACACCCCCGCCACCGTCGCCGACGTCGAGGCGGAGTTCGGGGACGAGGTGGCAGAGCTGGTGGACTGGGTCACCGAGCCGCCCGCCGGGGGCCCGGGACGGCAGGCCAGACGCGCCGCCAGGGCCGCCTACCTGCGGCGCCTGCGTGACGCGCCACGCGAGGCGATCGTGGTGAAGCTGGCCGACCGGGTCAGCAACGTCCAGCGCCTGGACCAGATGGCACCCGACTTCCAGCGCCGCTACTACGCCGAGACGGTGACCTACATCCTGCCGTTCGCCCAGGCGGAGCCGTGGTTCGCGGGATGGTTCGCCTCCTGGCGGGAACGGTTCTCCCACCTGAGATGACCGGGCGGTCGCCTATGCGGGATGATGCGGCCATGGAACGCGAATGGGTGGTCGAGGAGAGCATCGCGATCGAGGCCGCCCCCAGGGCGGTGTACGCGGCGATCGCCGACGTCCGGCGGATGCGCGACTGGAGCCCGGAGGTCTTCGCGACCTGGGTCCGCGGCCGCAAGATCGTCCCGGGAGTGAAGTTCGTCGGGTTCAACCGGATCGGCTGGCGCCTCTGGTTCACCACCTGCCAGGTGACGTCCGCCGTGCCAGGGCAGGCGTTCGCGTTCCGGGTGTCGACCTTCGGCATGCCCGTCGCCCTGTGGGGCTACCGCGTCGAGGACATCGGCGGCGGCTCCACCCGGCTCACCGAGTACTGGGAGGACCTCCGCCGGGACGGGCGCAGCGCGGTGCTCGTGTCGCTGATCGGCAAGATCTTCACCGGCGTCCCGGCGGAGCAGCGCGCCGCCGTCAACCGCACGGGCATGCGCGCCACCCTCGACCGCATCAAAGCGGCTGTGTAAATGCAATCTCGGCCCGAGGAACTCGCCTGGCGGCTCGTCCCTCGACCGCGCTTGGGCGAGTGCGACATCGCTTCGCGATCTTCCCGGCGGGGGCTCGCCTTCGGCTTTGCCCCCGCCGGTCAGGTAGCGCGCTCGCGTGACGGCTGAGGTCGTTGTGTTTCTTGCGATCCCGGCCCAAGGGGTCGCCTCCGGCTTCGCCCCGCCAGGCAGGTCGCGCGCTCGTGTGACGGTCGAGGTCGCTTGTCGGGTCGTTCCGGCCCGTCGTTTGCGGGGCGTTGGTTCCGGTCCGCGCTGAAGGTCGGGGGGAGCGAATAAGCTGTCCCTTTCGCCCCTGCGGGGGCGCCGGGGGAGGTCTCCGGCAGCGAAGTCGCGAGGAGCAGCCTGCATGTCGTCCCAGGTCACCGGACGTCCGTCCAGTACCGGCGGCACGGTCAAGGACCAAGAGATCGCCGCCGAGCAGCGCTACGTCGACGTCGCGTACGTGCGGCTGGAGGAGATGCGGGCGGACGCGCAGGCCATGATCCGCGAGGGGTACCGGCAGTCGCTCGCCGGCACCAAGGGCTCGCTGGTCGACCGGGACGCGATGGTGCATCAGGCGGCGCTGCGCGCGCAGGCGCTCGACGTCGCCGATGACGGCCTGGTGTTCGGCCGGCTCGACCTCGCGTCCCGCGAGATCCGCTATGTCGGCCGCGTCGGCGTGCGCACCCGCGACCACGACTCCCTCGTCATCGACTGGCGCGCCCCCGCCGCCGAGGACTTCTACCGCGCCACCCCCGAGGACCCGCGGGGCGTGGTCCGGCGCCGCGTCCTGCACTCGCGCGGGCACACCGTCATCGACCTGGAGGACGACCTGCTCGACCCCGGTGCCGCCGACGGGATGACGGTCGTCGGCGACGGCGCGTTCCTGGCGTCGCTGGCGCGCACCCGCGAGGGCGCGATGCGCGACATCGTCGCGACGATCCAGCGGGAGCAGGACGAGGTGATCCGCGCGCCCGCCGAGGGCACGGTCCTGGTACGCGGCGCCCCCGGCACCGGTAAGACCGCCGTCGCCCTGCACCGGGTCGCCTACCTGCTGTTCCGGCACCGCCGCCGGTTCGGCTCGCGCGGCGTCCTGGTGATCGGCCCGAACCGCAGGTTCACCGCCTACATCGAGCGGGTGCTGCCGTCCCTCGGCGAGGGCTCGGCGACGCTGCGCTCCCTCGGCGACCTGGTGGACGGCGCGACCGCCACCGTCCACGACAGGCCTCGCCTCGCGCGGCTCAAGGGATCGGACGCGATGGCGGGCGTGCTGCGCCGCGCCATCGCCGACCAGGCGCCCGGCGCCCCCGACACGCTGCGGGTGGTGTTCAAGGGCGTCGTGGTGACGCTGGAGCGGGCACGGCTCGACCGGATCCGGGGCGACCTCCACCGCCGCAGCCGGGGCGCCGTGAACGCCGCCCGCGGGCGCGCCGCCGAGGCGCTACTGGACGCCCTCTGGGAGCGGTTCAACGATCTCGGGGGCCCGGAGGCGGCCGAGGCGGCCGAGGGCGCCGAGGCGGGTCTGTGGAACGCGATCCTCGCCGCGGACGGGCTGGCCTCGCTCGACGACGAGCCCGAGCGCGGCTCCCGGGGCAACGGCGACCCGAAGCGCGCCCAGTTCGACGCGAAGGTCCGCGAGCAGTCCGCCTTCGCCGGCTTCCTCGTCGCCTGGTGGCCGCTCCGCCGCCCGCTGGAGGTGCTGCGCTCCCTCGGCGACCCCGACCGGCTCCTGCGGGCGGCCGGACGCGACCTCGAACGCCCCGACATCACGCCCCTCGCCGCGTCCTGGGCCGGGGACGGTGCCCCGCTCAGCTATCAGGACGTCGCGCTGCTCGACGAGATCGACGCGCTGCTCGGTCCACCTCCCCGCCCGTCCCGCCGTGGCGCGCCCGCCGAAGGCGACCCCTTCGTGGTGGACGGCGTCAACATCCTGACCGGGGAGGAGGTGGCCGACGAGACGTGGGAACCGGAGATGCAGGAGCTTTCCACGTCCATCGAACGGCTGGAGCGGTCGCGGCGCGTCGACGACGGCGTGGTCGAGGAGCGCCCGGAGTACGCGCACATCGTCGTGGACGAGGCGCAGGACCTGTCCCCCATGCAGTGGCGGATGCTCGGCCGCCGGGGCCGCCAGGCGAGCTGGACGATCGTGGAGGATCCCGCGCAGAGCGCATGGGAGGACCTCGACGCCGCCCGGCGGGCGATGGAGTCCGCGCTCGGCGGGGAGCAGCCGTCCGCCCGCGGCCGGTCGCGGCGGAATCGCAAGCCCGCGCCGCGCCGCGTCCGGCACGAGTACGAGCTCACCACCAACTACCGCAACTCCACCGAGATCGCCGCGGTGTCCGCCCGGGTGCTGGCGGTGGCGCTGCCCGATGCGCGCCCGGCCCGCGCCGTCCGCACGTCCGGCATCGACCCGATCGTGCGCGTCGTCCCGGAGGCGGACCTCGCCGGCACGGCGCGGAAGGCCGCCGAGGAGTTGCTCGGCCAGGTCGAGGGCACGATCGGGCTGATCGTCCCGCTGGCGCTGGAGGAGGAGACCGGCGGGCAGCTCTCCCTGGACGCCGTCGAGCCCCCCTCCGCCGCCGTCTGGGACGCCGCCGCCCGCGACCGGCTCGGCGCGGGGCTGCCCGAGCGCGTGCAGGTGCTGGACGTCCTGGAGGCCAAGGGCCTGGAGTTCGACGCCGCCGTGATCGTGGCGCCCGAGACCGTCGCCGCCCAGTCGCCGCGCGGCCTGCGGGTGCTGTACGTCGCGGTGTCCCGCGCCACCCAGCGACTGACCGTCCTCACCGCCGACCCGGACTGGGAGCACACCCTGACGGGCTGAAAGGGGACGCTCCGCCAAGCTGACCCTGACGACTCCAGCGTCCCCGGTTCGGCGCCCCGCACCGCCGAGGCCTTCCGGCAGGTCGGCCGCTCGACGTCGCGGTGAACGAGGCGCGCGCGCCCGTCTTCACAGCCCTCGCGGACAGGCGCCGGACGGGCTCCGCGGGGTTAGGCTGGCGCGAGCCCCCCGCTACGTGGACGGAGACCGATGAGCGGCCGAAACCCCGCCCCCCGGCGAAGTTACGGTGGCCGCTCCGCCGAGGAGCGCCGCGCCGAGCGACGGGCACGGCTGCTGGCCGCCGGGCTGGAGATGTTCGGGACGCGCGGCTACGCGGCGACGTCCATCGAACGGTTGTGCGCGACGGCGAGCGTGTCCACCCGCAACTTCTACGAGGAGTTCTCCGGCCGGGAGGAACTCCTCACCGCGTTGCACCGCGACATCAACGAGCGCGCCCGCGAAGCCCTCGCCGAGGCGTTCGAGGGCGCCGGGGACGTCGACCTCGCGGCCCTGGTCGAACGCGCCGTCCGCGCCTTCGTCACCGTCACCGCAAGCGACCCCCGCTGGGCCCGCATCGCGTTCGTCGAGGTCATCGGCGTCAGCACCGACCTGGAGCGGCTCCGTCTCGGCTGGCGCTCCCAGTGGGCCGAGACCCTCCTCGGCATCACGCGCGAGGCGGTCGCCCGCGGCGAGGCCGCCGACCGCGACTACCAGCTCACGGTGATCGCGATCATCGGCGCCGTGAACAACCTCGTCCACCACTGGTCGGCCCGCGGCCAGGACATTCCCCTGGACGACATCACCGCCGAACTGACACACCTGATCCTCGCCGCCATCACCACCGCACCCCGGCAGGATTGAACCTCAGCCGGCGGTCAGATGACTGGTGGTCTTCCGGTTCTGGTCATGCGCCAGGCGGTGCGCCAGGAGATGGGGCGGCGGGGGCCTGCGGGTTTGCGCCAGCCTTCGGCGAAACCCTTGAACCAGGGTTTGAGGGCGCTGGGCTTGCGTTCGCGCAGGATGGTCATGCCTACCCATACGGCGAGGTAGGTCAGGCCCAGCAGCCACGGGAGGTTACGGCGGGCCAGCCAGACGCGATTGCGGGCGTTGTAGCGGTAGAACATGTCGTGCCGGGTGGGCAGGACGGCCGGGTGGAACATCACGGCGGAGGCGTCGTAGACGATGCGGTAGCCGGCGTTGATGATCTGCCAGGCGAGGTCCGTCTCCTCGTGTGCGTAGAAGAAGTCCTCCGGGAGGCCGCCGCCGGCGTCGAACGCGGTGCGGCGGATCGCGCAGGCGCCCCCGAGGAAGGTGGTGACCGGGGACGAGCGCTCGGGGTCGCCGGCGCGCAGGCGGGGGACGTGGCGGCGCTCGCCGCGGCCGCCCTCCGGGTCGCGGACGCGGAACGACACGACGCCGAGGTCGGGTTCGGCGGAGAAGCGGTCGCGCAGGTGGGTGCCGAGGCGGGACGAGCGGTACCAGCCGTCGTCGTCCAGGAACAGGACGACGTCGCCGCAGGACGCCTCCACGCCCCGGTTGCGGCCGCCGGGGATGCCGAGGTTCTTCGGGAGGGTGAGGGGCTTGACGCGCTCGTCGTCGAACGGGGCGGTACCCGCGCGGTCGCCCACCGGGTCCACGCCGTTGCCGACGAGGACGACCTCCACGTCCACGTGCTCCTGTTCGAGCGCGCTGCGGACGGCGCGTGCCAGTTCCTCCGGGCGGTTGCCCATGGTGAGGATGACGACGCTCAACTTCACTTCAGCCTCCGGGAGGCCAGGATGCTGACCAGGTGCAGCAGGGTCTGCAGGACGGCGACGGCGGCGACCGCGACCATGAGGACGCGGGTCGCGGCGGGGGTGTCGGTGCCGAGCACGGCGTCGAGGGCGGCGGCGGCGAGGATCAGCAGGGACAGCTCGACCGCGCCGATGATCCGGTGGAAGCGGAGCATGGACGCGGCCTGCCGGGCCAGCGCGATGCCGGTGGAGCGGGGGCGCAGCGCGCGGTCGCCGCCGGTCGGGTCGGCGGGCAGCCCGGACTTGGCGCGGGCGACGACGACGTTGTCCGTCTCGGCCTTGATCAGTGCGGCGCCGAGCGCGGCGACGAGGCCGAGTTCGGCCCAGCCGCCGTTCCGCCAGCCGCCCTGCGCGGCGAAGCCGAGGCCGATGAGGAGGGAGACCTCCGACAGGTAGTGGCCGATGCGGTCGAGGAAGACGCCGGCCACGGAGGTCCGCTTCAGGTAGCGGGCGACCTCGCCGTCCACGCAGTCGAGCAGGAGGTAGACCTGGATGAGGACGGCGCCGCCGAGCGCCGTCCACAGCGCGGCGGTGCCGGACGCGGGCAGCGAGACCACGACGCCGGCGAGGATGCCGCTGAGCATCATCAGGTAGGTGAGCTGGTTGGGGCTGAACCCGAGGCGCAGGGCGATCCACGCGAAGTACGGGGACAGGTCGCGCATGTAGAGGCGGCCCGCCCAGTGCTCCTCGTTGCGCCGGTCCTTCAGGCCCGGTGGCTGGCCGTACCGGCGGATGTCGGCGACCGTCGCGCCCTTGCGGTCGGGGCGCTGGTCGTCCGGCGGGACGGGGGCCTGCGGCCCGGGGAGCTCAGCCTCCATGTACCTGGACATACTCTTCCACCGCCTTGAGGGTCGCGCCCTGGTCGAGGCTGAGGTGTTCCAAGATCGTATAGCGGCCGGGCCGGGTCTGCGGGGCGTACTGGACGGCCTCGGCGAACTGCTCGACCGACAGGCCGACGTCGGCGGGGAACCGCGGCAGGCCGTGCCGGCCGAGGCAGGTGAGGATCTCGGCCAGCCGGTCCTCGCCCTCGCCGAGCCTGGTCGCGCGCAGGTGGTAGCAGAACGCCGCACCGATACCGGCGAGCTCGCCGTGGTTGGCGGTGCCCGGGTAGAGCTGGTCGACGGCGTGCAGGATCTCGTGGTCGCCGCCGCTGGCGGGACGGGAGTCCCCGGCGAACGACATCGCCATCCCCGACAGGACGAGCCCCTCGGCGAGGACGGTGAGGAACCGGTCGGACTCGATCGACTCCGGCTGGTGCAGCAGCGCCTCGGCGGCGGTGCGGGCGACGGTGAGGGCCAGCCGGTCGACGCGCTCGCCGCACTCGTCCGCGGCGAGCAGCCAGTCCGCCACGGCGGAGAAGTTGCTCACCACGTCGCCGATCCCGGCGCGGACGAGACGGTCCGGCGCCGCCCGGACGTAGTCGAGATCGACGACCATCGCCAGCGGCATGACCACGCCGAACGAGCCCTTGCCCTTCTCGTGGACGAGGGAGGCGACCGGGGAGCAGATACCGTCGTGGGAGAGGTTCGTGGCGACCGACACCATGGGGATGCCCGACAGCGTCGCCGCGTACTTGGTCGCGTCGATCGTGCGGCCGCCGCCGATGCCGACGACGGCCTCGTACGATCCGGCGCGCAGCTTGCCGGCCAGGCTGACGGCCGCGTCCACGGTGCCGCCCTCGACCTGGAACACCTCGCAGGCCGTGAGGGACGGCCGGACATGCTCGGCTATCTGGTCGCCCTGGCCGGGACCGACGGCGATGGCCACCCGGCCCTCGGTGACGATCCGCTTGTCGGCCAGCAGTTCGCCGAGGGCCGCGATGGCGCCGCGCCTGACGTCGATGGACAGTGGCGCGGTCAGCATCCGCGTCAGCAGGGGCATGGGCCTCCTCGCTCGGGCTCGTCGGTCGCTCGGCTGTCCGTGGGCGCCGGGACCTGCCCGGCGCCGCGTCCGGTCTAGTAGCCCTTGGCGATCCGGCGGGCCTTCTCCAGGTCGTCGTGGTTGTCGACCTCGACCCAGTCGACCTCGCCGATCGGCGCGACGGCGATGCGGCCGCCCCGGTTGACGAGTTCCTGGTACCCGTCCTCGTAGTAGAGGTCCGGGTTCCCCTCCCAGGTGGCCTTCAGGGCGTCGGCCAGCGGCTCGGCGGCGGCCGGTTCGATCAGGGTCGCGCCGATGTACTCCCCGTACGCGGTGGACGGGTCCATCAGCTTGGTGATGCTCTTCAGGTCGCCCGCACCGTCGAGGGTGACCTTCATCTCCTCGTCGGCGAGAGTTTTCACGTTGTCCACGGCCAGGAGGATGTCCGGCCCACGAGCGGACAATAGGGTCTTCTCGACACCCACCGGGTGGACCGTGTCGCCGTTGACCATGAGGACGCCCTTGGAGAAGTGCTCCCGAGCCAGCCACATGGAGTAGGCGTTGTTCCACTCCTCGGCCTTGTCGTTGTGGACGAGCGTGAGCGACACGCCATACCGCTCCTCAAGTGCGGCCTTGCGTTCCTCGACCGCCTCCGCGCGGTAACCGACGACGATCACCACGTCGGTCAGCCCGACCTCGGCCATGTTGCCGAGGGCGATGTCCAGGATCGTGGTCTCGCCGTCAGCGGTCTCGCTCACGGGGACCAGGGCCTTGGGGAGGGTGTCGGTGTACGGCCGCAGCCTCCGGCCCGCGCCCGCCGCCAGCACCATGCCGATCATGCTTCCTCTTCCTCCAGGTCGACCATCACGCCGCTGTCGTGTCCGGTCCGCGCCCATGTGGTGACGCTCTCGCCCGCGAACAACACGCCAAGGTAGGCGGCGAGCGCAGCGTACGCGAACGGGAGGAGCCCGCAGAGGCCCGCGAGGGCCGCAAGGAGCATCCGGCCCTCCCAGCCGAGCCCGGCGCGGAGGGCCCACGCCTGCGGACGGAGTCCCAGGCGGGAGCGGTACACGGTGTCGTGGTGGTGCAACGCCAGGACCGCGATCAGCACGTAGACGAGCGGTGCCGAAACCCCCTGCGCAAACCCCAACACGGCGAGGTAACCATACTCGATCCCGCGGATTATGGGCGGTACGAGCCAGTCCATTGGTCTGGCGTGCGGGTGCGCGGCGGGCGCCGCCAGAAGCAGGACGACGACCGGAGCGTACAGCGCCGGGGCGGGCGTGCCGCCGGTGCCGGCCGCGGCGCGCGCGACCAGCCGCTCCGCGCCACGGGCGTTCTTACGCAGCGGAGGGGCGAGTTCCGGCCGGGTGACGACGTGCCGGTCCGGTACGTTGAGCGTGTCCAGCCGTTGGCACAGGCGGGTCAGCAGGCTGGGCGCCTCCCGGCCACCGCCGTAGGGCAGGGCGGCCGTGGGGCCGGCGTCCGCGGTCCGCCCGGTCGCGATGATCAGCACCCTGATCATCGGCGCCTCCGGGCCTGGTCGGAGCAGTGCGGACCCGCACAGCGTAGTGGTTCGATGACATTGGGTAGTGGAGAACGGGCAGAGATGGCGACGCGGACGGTGGCGGTGGTGCTCGCGGGCGGTGTCGGCGCGCGGCTGGGCGCCGGCCGTCCCAAGCAGCTCGTCGAGGTGGGCGGGCGCACCATCCTGGCGCGTGCGGTCGCGGCGTTCGACGCGCATCCCGCCGTGGACGAGGTGATCGTCGTGATGGCGGCGGCGCACCTGCGGGAGGCCGCGGCCGTCGCCGCACCGTTCCGCCGGGTCAGCGCCGTCGTGGCGGGCGGCGACACCCGCACCGCCTCGACGGTCGCCGCGCTGCGCGCCCTGGAGGGGCAGGCGGACGAGGTCCGTGTGCTGTTCCACGACGCCGCCCGCCCGTTCGTCGGCGCCGCGGTGATCGACCGGGTCGTGGACGCGCTGGACGGGCACGAGGCCGTCGCGGTGGGCGTCCCCGCGTCCGACACGATGGTGGTGGTCGAGGACGGCCTCGTCGTCTCGATGCCGCCCCGCGAGACGATGAGCCGGTTCCAGACCCCGCAGGGGTTCCGGCTCGGGACCGTCCGCAAGGCCTACGAGCTGGCGCTCGCCGACCCGGGCCTGCGCGCGACCGACGACTGCGGCGTCGTGCACCGTTACCTGCCGGACGTGCCGATCCGGGTGGTCGCGGGCGACGAGCGCAACCTCAAGGTCACCCGGCCGCTGGACGTCGTCATCGCCGAACATCTGGCCACCGGCGATCCCGCCGCCGGCGACCCGAGCACCGAGGACCTCACGTGATCTTCGAGGACACCCCCGCCGTCATCGGCCACCGCGGCTACGGCGCCGGCGACCCGATCCCGCCGGGGTCCGGTTCGGCGGTCGCCGAGAACACGCTGCCGTCCCTGCTCGCCGCCGTCGAGGCCGGCCTGTCGTGGGTCGAGGTCGACGTGACGCGCACCGCCGACGACGAACTCGTCCTGCGGCACGACCCCACGATCCCCGAGGGCGACCACGTGGTGGACCTGCCCGCCACCGCCAGCGGGCTGCCGCGGCTCCAGGAGGTGTTCGCCGAGCTGCCCACCGACGTCGCCGTGGACGTCGATGTCAAGACCGTCCTGGACGACGCGGTCGACGAGCCGTCCCGGCGGACCGGGGCGCTGCTGCTTCCGGTACTCAAGCGCGAGGCGCGCCGCCGCCGGCTGCTGGTGACCTCGTTCGACCCGTCGCTGCTGGTCTTCCTGCGCGACGAACTGCCGGGTGTCCCGCTCGGCCTGCTGACCTGGCTGCGGTTCCCGCTGTGGCATGCCGTCCCCGCCGCGGCGGGGCTGGACCTCCAGGCCGTCGCCGTGCACACCGGCTCCTGCGGCTTCGAGCATCCCGACACGCGGCTGCGCCCGCTGGAGCATTGCGTGGACATCGCGCACAAGGCGGGTCTGGACGTCATCGCCTGGTGCCCGTCCGCCGAGCGCGCACCGGACTACGCGGCCGCCGGGTTCGACGCGATGGTGGTCAACGACGTCCCCGGCGTGCTGGCCGCCGTCCGCTAGCAGCGGGTCAGGAACTTCCGCCGCTTCCGCCGCGCAGCTCGTCGCCGCCGTACATCTGCGTCCATTCACCGACGCCCTCGTCGGTGCCGGAGCCGCTCCGCGGCGTCTGGCCAGGCCTGTCCGAGCCCGCCGGCGGACTCGCAGGCGGGCTGGCGGGAGGCGACGGCGGCGCGAACGGGCTCGGCGAAGCACCCGGCGAACCCGGCGCACCTGGAGCGGGCTGTCCGTACTGGACCGGCGGTTGCCACGGGACGTTCTGCCCCGGCGCAGGGGGAAGGGCCTGACCAGGGGCGCCAGGCGCCCCCATGTGATGCGGTGCGCCCGCAGGGCCGCCCGCGGGCAGCCCCATCGGCGCGGGCGACGGACCACCGTACCGGGGCGCGGCACCTACCGCGGTACGCGCCTGCCAACGCGACGGCACTATCGACGCCACGACGAGCAAGACCCCCAGCACCAGGAAGACGCCGTTGGGACCAAGGCTGAGATACCCGACCACGATCCGGTCCGGGAACGGGTCCTTCGCCGTGTGCACCACCGTCCAGCGTGGTGCCAGCACCCACAGGGCGCCGACGACGGTGAACGCGGCGCCCGGGACGAGGGAGGCCAGCGGCGAGAGGCGGGAACCCACCAGCAGGCCGAGCACGACGGCGACCGCGAGGAGGAGCACCGCGCCGATCCACTTGTCGCCGCCCTGACCGGACGAGCCGATGACCGCGGCGCTCCGGACGGCACGGCCCATCCGCTGCGTGCCGTACATCAGCAGCCCGGCGACCACCGGGGTCACGATCAGGCCGATCACCACGCCCATCGCGTGGCGGGCACCGTTGGACATGGGCCACCCCCTCCTCGGCCGGCGGCACGATCCCGCCAACCTAACCCTGAGACGTACCCGAAAGCACGCGGGTTCACGGAAGGTTCCATCTGCCCGCTACTGGACGGCCTCGCCGGGTTTGGCGGGCGTCGGCTGGCCGAGGCCGGGCGGGCTGGTCAGGAAACCGACGCCCCAGGTGAGATGCATCGTGGCGAAGACGAGCGGCAGCCGCAGCCAGGCCGACACCGGCAGGCCGCGTCCCTCGACGGCCGCGCCGCCCACGATCGCGGCCGCGTAGCCGCCGGGCAGGATCCAGGCCGGCCAGAACCCGAGGATGCCGGCGACCGTCCCGGCGGTGATGGCCAGCACGGCGATCGGCGGTGCGAGGTAGCGCAGGTTGAGCGTGCCCTGGTGCTCGCGGCCGACGACGCGGCGCCACCGCCCGGTGTGGAAGTACTGCTTGGCGAGGGCCCGCAGGTTGGGCCGCGGACGGTAGGTGACGCGCATCCGCGGCGTGAAGAAGATCCGGCCGCCGCTCTGCCTGATGCGGTGGTTCATCTCCCAGTCCTGCGCGCGGGTGAACGTCTCGTCGTAGCCGCCGACGCGCTCCAGCGCGCTGCGGCGGAACGTGCCCAGGTAGACGGTCTCGACCTCGCCGGCCTCGCCGCCGGTGTGGAAGCGGGCGTTGCCGACGCCGATCTTGGACGTCATCGCGCGCGCGACGGCCTTCTCGAACGCGGTGACGCCCTCGGCGGCCATGATGCCGCCGACGTTGTCGGCACCGGACTCCTCCATCGTCTCGACCGCGGCGCGCACGTAGTCGGGCGGGAGCAGCGAATGCCCGTCCACCCGGACGATGATCGAGTACTGCGACGCCTTGATCGCGATGTTGAGGCCCTGGGGGGTGCGCCCGGTCGGGTTGGCCACGACGACGATCCGGGGGTCCTCGCCGGCGAGCTTGCGCGCGATCTCCTCGGTGCGGTCACGGGACGGCCCGATCGCCAGGACGAGCTCCAGTTCGCCCGGATAGTCCTGGGTCAGGATGCGGCCGACGGCGTCGGTCAGGTGCCGCTGCTCGTTGAGCACCGGCATCACCACCGACACGGCCGGCCAGGTGCGCTCGCCGGGGACGGGACGGGACTGCGCGCCGGGCTGCTGGGCATGCCGGGCGTGGGGAGACGGATTCATGTGGGCTCGCGGACGCACCTCGGCCTGGCGGCCTGAGGAGGCCCCCCTTCCTCTCTCTTGCTGGCTTGTCTGACGCAGCCCACGCCACCCAGGTTCGCGTGCGGGCCGCCGGGGTGTGGTCAAGACGGCGCCACGTTACTGCAAGGACACGAAGTCCAGGTACCCATCGGACGGGTGTCTCCCACTTTAGAGTGGTGGGGACTCGCGTCAGTACGAGCCAGATGAGGTCCTTGGGGAGGCGGCGGTCGGCATGGCAGACGGGCACGACTCAGGTCGAGGCGACGCCGACCCGCTGGAGCACTACTTCCGGCCGCGTCCCTCGGGCGGTGCGCCGGAGGGCGCGGCGCCGGACGGGGACATCGAGGGTGTGACCATCGAGGGGATGCCCGCGCCGCGGGTGCCGGTGGAGGGGCCGCGCGGCCCGCGTCGTCCGGGCCCGGGGCTCAGCCCGCGGGCGGCGATCAGCGCCCGGCGGCAGCGGCGCTTCCTGATGGTCACCGGGACGATGTCGGCGTTCGTGCTGCTCACCTCGGGTGGCGCATGGGCGTTCCAGAACTACGTGACCGGTGCGATCGACAAGGTCTCGGTCGGCGGCCTCGGCAAGGGCAAGGACGCGCCGAAGGGCGCGATGACGATCCTGGTGGCGGGGGTCGACCGCCGCGAGGGTCTGACCAGGGAGCAGCAGCGGGCGGCGAGGCTGGGCCACGAGCCGGGCGAGCGGTCCGACACGATGCTGCTGCTGCACGTCTCCCGCGACCACGACCGCGTGTCGATCGTGAACCTGCCGCGCGACTCCTACGTGACGATCCCCTCGCACAAGTCGAACGGCTCGGAGGGCGCGAAGGGGGCGCACGTCCCGTCCCGTCCGGGCAAGCTGACGTGGGCCTACCAGTTCGGCGGGCCGGACCTCACGGTCGACACGATCAAGCGGGCGACCGGCGTGTCCATCGACCACTACGTCGAGGTGAACTTCTACGGGTTCGTCAACATGGTGGACGCGCTCGGCGGCGTGGACGTGTGCACCGAGCAGCCGATCGACGACGTCAAGAGCGGACTGCGGCTCCCGGCCGGCAAGTCGCACGTGGACGGGCTGAAGGCGCTCGGCTTCGCCCGGGCCCGCTACACGCTGACCGGCGGCAGCGACCTCGGGCGCATCGACCGGCAGCAGCAGTTCATGGCGTCGATGATGAAGCAGGCGCTGTCCAGCAGGACGCTCAGCGACCCGGTGAAGTCGGCGAAGTTCCTGAAGGCCGCGCTGAACTCGCTGCGCGTCGATCCGAAGCTCGCCAAGGACCTGCCCAAGCTGACCAACCAGATGAAGGACCTGTCCACCGACAGCCTCACGTTCGCGAAGGTGCCGTTGGCCAATCCCGACTTCAACACCGTCCTGTGGAACGCCCCCGGGCCGCAGTCGACCGTCCAGTGGGACCTGCACCGCGCGAACGACCTGTTCACCCGGATCCGGCGCGACCAGCCGCTGGTCAAGGAGACGCCGAAGCCGAGCGCGTCGCCGACGAAGAAGCCGGCGAACGAACTGACGGTGGCGCCGGATGAGATCCAGGTTCGGGTCCTCAACGCGATCGGCACGCGCGGGCTCGCGACACGTGCGGGCGGGGAGCTGGACAAGGCGGGGTTCCACGCCTCCGTCGTCCCGGGCGTGGCACGCCGCGGCCTCCAGACGACCCAGATCCAGTACGGCCCCGGCCGCGAGGACTCCGCGCGGACACTGGCCGCCGCGATCCCGGGCGCGCGGCTGAAGGAGGTCCGCTCGCTCGGCCCGCGGGTGCAGGTGATGGTCGGCGCGAACTGGGACGGCGCCAAGAAGGTCAAGGTCGCGGGTGCCGCGCCGACCGCGTCCCCGGCCGGCGGCCCGGCGCTGGAGACGGGCACCGCCACCCAGAAGCTCTGCGGCTGATCACCCTAGAATGCTGTTCTAGCATCGAGGGAGGTCCCGTGGCGCAGTTCTACCGGCCGCTCGGCGACGGCGTGTTCGCCAGCACCCCGGCGACGGCGGGCGCGTGGTCGCCGGACGCCCAGCACGGCGGGCCGGTCGCGGGCCTGCTCGGGCGGGCGCTCGAACGGCACGACCCCGTCCCCGGCACGCGGGTGGCGCGGGTGACGGTGGAGATCCTCGGCCCCGTCCCGGTGGCCACGCTGGCGGTCACCGCGCGCATCGTCCGGCCGGGCCGGCGGGTCGCGCTGCTGGAGGCCGAGATGACCCATGAGGGACGTCCGGTCGCCCGCGCCACCGGGTGGCGGATCCTCGCCGCGCCCGAGCGACTCCCGGCCGTCTCGCACACCCCGGCGCCGCCGCCCCTCCCGGACTCGACCCCGCCGCTCATGACCTGGGCGTCCGCGCACGCGGACGGCTACCTGTCGGCGATGGAGTGGCGCGTCGTGCAGGGCGCCTTCGGGCAGCCGGGGCCCGGCGTGACGTGGGCGCGGGCGCGCGTCCCGCTCGTGGCCGGGGAGGCCGACACGCCGCTCGTGCGCGCGCTCGTCCTGGCCGACAGCGCGTCCGGCATCGGCAGCCAACTCGACCTCACCACGTGGCTGATCATCAATACGGACCTGACGGTCGCGCTGCACCGCGACCCCGTCGGCGAGTGGCTGTGCATGGGCGCCGCGCTCCACGCGAGCCCGCAGGGCAGCGCGCTGTGCGAGGCGACACTCGGCGACGGTACCGGCGACTTCGGGCGCGTCCTCCAGACGCTCCTCGTGGACGAGCCGCCGACCGGCTGATCGACATTCGCGCACGTCCTCACCCACGGTCCTTGCTTGACTACTCTCTGTAGTGATAGGCAGACAGAGAGAAGTCACCTGCGATCGTCAGGAGTCCACAGCATGCCGGCAAGGATTCTCGTTCTGTTCACCACGACCGCGCTCGCCGCGACTGCCCTCACGGGCTGCGGCAGCGACACGAGTCTCGCCGCGGAGGCGCCGTCACCGCCCAAGGTGGACGCCCCGGCGGCCGCGGATCCGCCCGACGGGGCGGACGCGGAGGCGCCGAAGCCAGCACCGGCGCCAGCACCGGCCGCGGCTCCCAAGAGCGGCAAGTCGCCCGCGAAGGACGGCACCGACCTGTCGGCCTGTCTGGACGCCGAATGCGACGTCGAGGTCGAGAGCGGCCAGGAGATCCAGCTCGACAAGAAGTACGGCGCCGATTCGGTCCTGGTCAAGCGCAACGGATCGCGCGTGACCCTCACCGTCCGCCGCGGGGGCGCCAAGATGGTCGCCGCGCTGGACGCGAACTCGCCCTATTCGACGTCGACCTTCAACGACCTGACGTTCCAGCCACGGCTGGCCGAGGGCGGCAAGCTGGTCCTCAACATCTCCCACAACTGAAGCGCGTGACGCGGGGCCCCGCCCGGGGGATGTACCCGGGCGGGGTCTCTGGCGTACCCGCGCGCCACGTGGGCCGCCGTGCCTCCCCGAACGGCGCCCGCCCGGGACGGGGCAGGTGTCGTACCCTGCGCACTACCGGCAGGTAGACACCGCCGGACGATGCGGGCTGCCGGCTCCTACCGGGCACATGGTCTCTAGAGTCGGCGACAGCGATCCGAGAGAGGAGCCCGCCTTGGCCTACCGGCTGACGGTCATCGGGACCGGTTACCTCGGGGCCACGCACGCGGCGTGCATGGCCGACCTGGGGTTCGAGGTCCTCGGTCTGGACGTGGACGAGGAGAGAATCGCCCGTTTGTCGGCCGGTGACCTGCCGTTCTACGAACCCGGGCTCGAGCCGGTCTTGCGCCGCGGCCTGGAGAGCCGGCGGCTGCGGTTCACCACGTCCTACGCGGAGGCGGCCGCGTTCGGGGACGTGCACTTCCTCTGCGTCGGCACCCCGCAGAAGGCGGGCGAGTACGCGGCCGACCTGACGTACGTGAACGCCGCCGTGGACGCCCTGGCCCCGTTGCTGCAACGGCCGTGCCTGGTGGTCGGCAAGTCGACCGTCCCGGTCGGGACGGCGGCGCAGCTCGCCGAAACGCTGGCCCGGCGCGCCCCGGCGGGCGGCGACGCCGTTCTCGCGTGGAATCCCGAGTTCCTCCGCGAGGGGTTCGCCGTCCAGGACACCATGCGCCCGGACCGCATCGTGGTGGGCCTGCCGGTCGAGCAGGGCGCCGCCGAGCACGCCGAGAAGGTGCTGCGCGAGGTCTACTCCACGATGCTCGCCGCGGGCACCCCCTTCGTCGTCGCGGACCTCCCGACGGCCGAGCTCGTGAAGGTGTCCGCGAACGCGTTCCTCGCCACGAAGATCTCCTTCATCAACGCGATGGCGGAGGTCTGCGAGGCCGCGCACGCCGATGTGACGAAGCTCTCAGAGGCCCTCTCCTACGACGACCGGATCGGCGGCCGGTTCCTCGGCCCCGGCCTCGGCTTCGGCGGCGGGTGCCTGCCCAAGGACATCCGCGCCTTCATGGCCCGCGCCGGGGAACTCGGCGCCGACCAGGCGCTCACCTTCCTGCGCGAGGTCGACGAGATCAACATCCGGCGCCGGATCCGGATGGTGGACCTCGCCCGGCAACTCCTCGGCGGCTCGTTCATCGGCCGGACGGTCGGCGTCCTCGGTGCGGCGTTCAAGCCGAACTCCGACGACGTCCGCGACTCCCCCGCGCTGGACGTGGCCGCGTCCATCCGCTCGCAGGGCGGCAAGGTCACGGTGTACGACCCGCAGGCCATGCCCAACGCCCGCCGCGCCCAGCCGTCGCTGGACTTCGGTGACTCGGCGCTGACCGCCGCCCGCGGCGCGCACGTCGTCCTGCTGCTCACCGAGTGGGCCGAGTTCCGCGACATGGACCCCGACGCGCTCGCCGAGGCCGTCGCGGAGCGCAACATCGTCGACGGCCGCAACGCCCTCGATCCCGAACGCTGGCGCGCGGCCGGCTGGAACTACCGCGCCCTCGGCCGCCCCTGACCGCGCCGTCCGCCGCCGCTCGCTCTCTCCGACCCGTCCGTGTCACCCGTCACGGTCCGCCGCCGATGACGTTGCGGGGATCGTCCAGCCAGAGGTCGTGGCAGCCGGGACGGGCGGTGAGGCCGAAGCGCTCGCGGCCCGGACGCCCCCATCCGACCCAGTGCAGGTAGGCGCGGGACACCTCGTCCCACAGCCGGCGCGGGCCGTACTGCTCGACCGCGAACAGGTCGGCCCCCGGCTCGTAGTCGACGCTGGCCCATGATCCGCCGGGCGCCCCGGTCTCCAGCAGCCACAGCGTCAGATCCCCGGAGTCGCCGGACGCGCACAGGTGCTTGCGCGTGCGGGGCACCAGCGCGCCGATCGCGAGGTCGGCGCCGTAGGAGTCCCAGGCGACGCTGCGAGGGTCCAGTCGTGTCGTGCCGCGCTCCGTCTCGTGCTCGGTGCCGCCTACGTATTCGGCCACCGAGGGAGACGACCGTGGCGGCCGCACCATCGTTTCGCCGGCGAGGTGCGGAAACCGCCCGACGGCCCGGCCCTCACCGTCGACGGTGAGGTGGGCGAGGTGGCCGCTGCCGTAGGCGGGCGTCCAGGGGCACACGATGACGCCGCCCGGCCGCGTCTGCTCCAGCCACGCGCCCGCGATCCCGGAGACGCCACAGGTGACGTGCACACGATCGTAAGGGGCGTTCTCGGGGAACCCCGCCTCCGCATGACCCACGAACAGGTGCGGCCCGTGCCCGGCCTCGGCGAGGTTGGCGGCGGCCTGCGCCGAGACCTGATCGTCGGGCTCGACCGAGGTCACGTTCGTCTCACCGACCCGCCATGACAGCAGCGCCGCCGTCCATCCGGTGCCGGTGCCGATCTCCAGGACCCGGTCGTGGTCGCGCGGGCCGAGCGTCTGGAGGGCGTTCAGGACGGCGCGGGGAGCGCCGCACGAGGCCATCGCCGTGTCGGAGTACACCGCGTCCCACCAGGTCGCCGGATCGCGGTCGCGGTCGACCGGGTGGGCGGGGCCGCCACCGGAACGCACGGCCCAGGTTCGGACGGGCACGAACCAGTGCCGTGGCACCTCAGCGAACGCCGCGCGCCACGCCGGATCGGTGAGGACTCCCTGGGCCGCATACATATCGCACAATGCACTGATTCGCCCGCTGACGTCGCTGTCCACGGCACGAGGGTAACCAGAGATTCACTCTGTGGAGTGGGTCATGTACGACAGGTAATCATTGCCGTCCCTTGCAGCGGGAACGATCACGGTCACCTGACGCGCGAGATCACTTCGGGGTAGCGGCTGAGCGACTCTCAGAGCTTCTCTCGCAGGCGCGCGCCCTTCGCCTTCGCCTGGCCGTAGAGGTCCTGCTGGAAGACCCTCATCTTCGCCTGGAGGTCGTCATCGGACGCGGCGAGGATCCGGACCGCGAGCAGTCCGGCGTTGCGGGCCGCGCCCACGGCGACCGTCGCGACCGGGACCCCTGCGGGCATCTGGACGATGGACAGCAGCGAATCCATGCCGTCCAGGTATTTCAGCGGCACGGGCACGCCGATCACCGGCAGCGGCGTCACCGAGGCGAGCATCCCGGGCAGGTGCGCGGCGCCGCCCGCCCCGGCGATGATCACGCGCAGGCCGCGCCCGGCGGCCTCCTCCCCGTAGGCGATCATGTCGTGCGGCATCCGGTGCGCGGACACGACGTCGGCTTCGAAGGCGACGCCGAACTCCGCCAGCGCCTCGGCGGCGGCCTCCATGACCGGCCAGTCCGAGTCGCTGCCCATCACCACGCCCACCAGCGGCGTCATCACTTCTCCCCCCAGCGCAGGTAGTCGGCCGCGTGGCGCGCGCGCTCGCGGACCTCGTCCAGGTCGCCGCCCAGTGCGGTGACGTGGCCGATCTTGCGTCCCGGCCGCACGTCCTTGCCGTAGAGGTGCACCTTGACGGAGGGATCGTGCGCCATCACGTGGATGTAGCGGCGGTAGACGTCCGGATCGTCGCCGCCCAGCACGTTCGCCATGACCGTGTAGGGGGCCGTGGGCTCGGTGGAGCCCAGGGGGAGGTCCAGGACGGCCCGCAGGTGCTGCTCGAACTGGGACGTGCGGGCGCCCTCGATCGTCCAGTGCCCGGAGTTGTGCGGGCGCATGGCCAACTCGTTGACCAGCAGCCCGTCAGAGGTCTCGAACAGCTCGACCGCGAGCAGGCCGGTGACGCCGAGACTCTCGGCCACGCTGAGCGCGAGGCGCTGTGCCTCGGCGGCCGCGTCCTTGCTCAGGCCCGGTGCCGGGGAGAGCACCTCGGTGCAGATCCCGCCCTCCTGGACGGTCTCCACGATCGGGTACGCGGCGCCCTGCCCGTACGGGGAGCGCGCGACGAGGGCGGCCAGCTCCCGCCTGAACGGGACGTGCTGTTCGACCATCAGGTCGACGTTCTCGGAGAGCAGCCTGCCGACCTGCTCCGCCGTCGCGCGGTCGAGGTTCTCCAGGATCCACACGCCCTTGCCGTCGTAGCCGCCCCGGGTGGCCTTGAGGACGAGCGGCCAGCCGTGTTCGCGGGCGAACGACTCCAGGAACGCCAGCGGCGCGGCGGGCGGCACGTGCGAGTAGGCGGGGCACGGCACGCCGAGCCCGCTGAGCCGATCGCGCATGACGAGTTTGTCCTGCGCGTGCACCAGAGCGGCCGAACCCGGACGGCACGGCACGCCCGACTCCTCCAGCTCATGGATGTGCGCCCCGGGAACGTGCTCGTGGTCGAACGTGATCACGTCGCAGCCCTTGGCGAACGCCAGCAGGTCGTCCAACGACCGGTCGTCGCCGATCCGGACGTCGGCGACGACCTTGGCCGCCGAGTCGTTCGCGGAACCGGCCAGCACGCGCAACGGCACGCCGAGCGCGATGGCGGCCTGCTGGGTCATCCGGGCCAGCTGGCCCCCGCCCGCCATCCCCACGACGGGCATGTCCACAGGATTCGTCACGTCAGAAGGCTACCGGCCGGTCGAGGGCGAACGAATCGGCCGTCCCCCGCGTCCAACGTGTGTGGGGCGCTCGACAGCGGGGAGGGAACGGCACGGACGGCCGGAAACGTTCATGTTCCGACGCCCCTGCGGCCACGTACGTCTATCCTCGTCATACCTCCGCAGCAGCCGCGCCACCGCCGCGGCGCCCGTAGCCGAAGTCCGGAAGGACGGTTCCCCTTCGTGAGCCTGGTCGCCAATCTCCAACGGCAGTTCGCGCACCTGGTACGCGAGCTCGCGAAGTTCGGCAGCGTCGGCGCCATCGCGTTCGTGATCACGGTCGCGCTCGGTAACGGGATGCACACCGGCCTCGGCATGGGTCCGCTGACCTCCAACGGCATCGCCACGGTGGTCGCCACGACGTTCTCCTACCTGGCCAACCGCTACTGGACGTTCCGGCACCGCGACCGCACCGGGCTCGGCCGCGAGTACGTGCTGTTCTTCGCGCTGAACGGCGTCGGGCTGGTGATCACCGAGCTGTTCATCGGGTTCACCCACTACGTGCTGGGGCTGGCCGACGCGATCTCCTACAACGTCTCGCTGATCATCGGCACCGGGGTCGCGACGCTGTTCCGTTTCTGGTCGTACAAGAAGTGGGTGTTCCTGCCCACGACCGCGCCGCACGTGGACCCGGCGTCCGGCCTGCCCGAGGCGCCCCGCGAGCCGCAGGAGCCGCACGGCGGGCACGAGCCGCACGGCCGGCCTGAGCCGGAGGGCGAGCCCGTCGGCGACCCGCCGGGCGTGCACCGGGCGAACGGCCGCGCCGTCCCGTCCCACCGCCTCGGCCACCCCCTCGGCGCGCACCCCACCGAGGACTACGCCCAGTCCACCCGGTCCCACTAGATCCACCCGGAACCACTAGGCGGGCCCGAGCACCACCCGCTCTGAGGCCAGGCGCGCGTCCGCGGCCTGGCGGAGGAAGATCCCGAAGACGGCCGGACGGGCCTGGACGAGCTCCAGCCGCCCGCCATCGACCACGGCGAGCGAGCGGGCCAGGTAGAGCCCGAGCCCGGTGCCCTTGCCGCCGCTGACGCTGCGCTCGAAGATCCGGGGCTCCAGCTCGGGCGGGATGCCGCCCCCCTCGTCGCCGACCTCGACCACGACCGAGCCGGCACCGGGCTTGGTGTTGATCGTGACGGTGCCGGAACCGTGCATGAGCGAGTTGTCCAGCAGCGTGGCGACGATCTGCGAGAGGCCCTCCGGGTTGGTCATGCCGACGAGCCCCTGCGCGCCGACCATCTGGACGTCCCGGCCGTCCCGGCGGAAAATGGGCCGCCACTCCTCGACCTGCTGGGCGATGATGTCGTCGACCGGTGAGGCGACCGCGCCGCCGGTGCGGTCGTGCCGGGCGCGGGCGAGGAGCTGCTCGACGACCGCGACGAGCCGTTCGGTCTGCGCGACCGCCGCCGCGCCCTCCTCCCGGACGACGTCGGGATAGTCGGCGGCCTCGATCATCTCCTCCAGCCGCATCGACAGGGCGGTGAGCGGGGTGCGGAGCTGGTGGCTGGCGTCGGAGGCGAACTCCCGGCTCGCGGCCAGCAGGTCGGCGATCCGGACGGCGCTGCGGTCGAGCACCTCGGCGACCCGGTCCACTTCGGGGATGCCGTAACGGCGACGACGCGGACGGGCGTTGCCGGTGCCGAGCCGGTCGGCGGTCTCGGCGAGGTCGATCAACGGGAGCGTCAGCTTGCGGGCCTGGAACATCGCGAGGCCGACGGTGACGGCCACGCCGAACAGGGCGAGGCTGCCGATCAGGACGAGCAGCCGGAGCGCGCCGTCCTGGACCTCGGCGGCCGGTCTGGACACGCGCACCGTCACCCCGCCCCCGGACGCGCCGGCCGTGAGCATCCGCTCCCGGCCCGGTCGCCCGCCGGCGAGGATCGTCCGGCCGTCCGGCAGGGTGACGACGATATGCCGGCCGGGATACTCCTGGGCGATCTTGTCACCGATCAGGGGCTGGCGGGTCTGGAGGCTGTAGCCGACGCCGCCGACGATGGCGGACGCCTCCCGGTCGAGCGCCTGCGCGGCCTGCTCGTAGATGAGCTTGTGGGTGGCGAAGGCGAGGGGTATGCCGAGCAGCAGTATCGCGACGACCGCCACCGCGAGCGTCGACAGGAGGAGTCGGCGCCTCATCAGGGCTCCTTGGAGGGTGTGGCCACGGCCGCGCGGCGTTTCCCCGGGCCTCTCGGGAAGGCCCGGGGACGGTCCGCCTGACCATGGCGGCCGGGGCTAGTCGCCGCGCTCGAACCGGAAGCCGACGCCCCGCACCGTCGTGATGTAGCGGGGGCTGCCGGCGTCGTCGCCGAGTTTGCGGCGCAGCCAGGAAATGTGCATGTCGAGCGTCTTGGTGGAACCCCACCAGTTGGTGTCCCACACCTCGCGCATGATCTGCTCGCGGGTGACGACCTTGCCCGCGTCGCGGACGAGGACGCGCAGCAGGTCGAACTCCTTGGTGGTGAGCTGGAGCTCCTGCTCGCCCATCCAGGCGCGGCGCGACTCGGCGTCGATCCGCACCCCCTGGACGATCGGGGTCTCGGTGCTGCCCCGGCGCAGCAGCGCCCGCACCCGGGCGAGCAGTTCGGCGAGCCGGAACGGCTTGGTCACGTAGTCGTCGGCGCCCGCGTCGAGGCCGACGACGGTGTCGACCTCGTCGGCGCGGGCGGTCAGGATCAGTATGGGGACGCCGTGCCCCTCGGCGCGCACTCGGCGGGCCACTTCGAGACCGTCCAGTTCGGGCAGTCCAAGGTCGAGGACGATGAGGTCCACACCGCCGCCGAGCGCCCGCTCCAGGGCCTGCGGTCCGTCCGGGCTGACTTCGACGGTGTACCCCTCGCGACGGAGCGCGCGGGCGAGAGGCTCGGAGATGGACGTGTCGTCCTCGGCGAGCAGTACTGAGGTCATGGACCGATCGTATGACCATTCTTGAACATTGCCCCGCCGCCGCCGCGCTCTTGACCTGCGGTTTGCCACTCGTAGTACATCCTCGAACACCACCATTTCGGGTAGTTTTCCGATGTAAACGTCCATGTCACCCGCGTGGTGACTCCCTTGGTCAGCCCAGAACCGCGACGGACGCGGCGGGAAGCGACAGCGCGGCGGCCCGAGAATCGCCGTTGACTTCCTTTTCCATGGCGATCGCCGGATTCGAGGAAAGTAGCAGGCGGGCTCCCGAGGGCCCGATCCCGTCCAGCCGGACCGGACCGCCGCCCAGATTCGCCGCGACGCACAGACCACCGCGCCGCATCGTCAGCAGCCGTTCGTCCTCGCCGTTCTCCACGACCTCCACGGTCGCCGCGGTCAGCCGCGGGTCGGTCAGCTCCGGCCGCGCGCGCCGGAGCCCGATCAGGGCGCGATGCCAATCGAGCAGGTCACGATGGGGGTCACGGCCGGGTTCGGCCCAGTCGAGCACCGAACGCCGGAAGGTGTCCACAGCCTGTGGATCGGGGACGCCGCCCGTCCAGCCGTGACGGGCGAACTCCCGGCGGCGGCCCTCGCTCACCGCGCGCGCCAGCCGCGGGTCCACGTGATCGGTGAAGTAGCACCAGGGGGTGGACGCGCCCCACTCCTCCCCCATAAAGAGCATCGGCGTGAACGGAGCGAGCAGCAGCAGCGCCGCACCGATCTTGAGCCGGTCCGGCGAAAGCGTCGCGCCGATCCGGTCGCCGGACGCGCGATTTCCGACCTGATCATGGTTCTGCAGAAAACTCAGAAAGCGGTGTGCGGGGGTGATGTGCACGTCCACCGGACGACCGTGGCACCGCCCCCGATAAGACGACATCGCACCGTCGTGGACGAATACCTTCGTCAGGGCCTTTTTCAGTGTCTCCAGTGTCCCGAAATCACAGTAGTACCCCTGTGTCTCACCGGTCAGCGCCGCATGCAGGGCGTGATGGAAGTCGTCGTTCCACTGCGCGTCGAGCCCGTAGCCGCCCGCCTCGCGTGAGGTCACCAGCCGGGGGTCGTTCAAGTCGGACTCGGCGATGAGGAACAGGTCGCGGCCCAGATGGGCGGACAGCGCCGTCACCGCACCCGCCAGCTCCTCCAGGACGTGCACCGCCCGGTGATCGGTGATGGCATGGACGGCGTCCAGCCGCAGCCCGTCCAGGTGGTAGTCCCGCAGCCACATCAGCGCGTTCTGCACGACGAACGCGCGAACCTCGTCCGAGCCTTCCTGGTCGAAATTCACCGCATCACCCCAGGGCGTCGTGTGGGCACGGGTGAAGTACGGCCCGTAGGAGGCAAGACGGTTCCCGTCGGGCCCCAGATGGTTGTAGACGACGTCCAGGACCACGCCGAGGCCGTGCGCGTGCGCGGCATTGACGAAGCGCTTCAGCCCGTCAGGCCCCCCGTAGGGCTCGTGCGGCGCCCACAAGTGGACGCCGTCGTATCCCCAACCGTGGTGACCGGGGAACGAGGCGACGGGCAGCAACTCGACTACGTCGATCCCCAGGGAGACCAGGTGGGGGAGGCGTTCGGCGGCCGCGTCGAACGTCCCCTCAGGCGTGAACGTGCCGACGTGCAGTTCGTAGAGGACGCTGCCGGGGAGCGGCCGCCCATGCCAACGGTCGTCGGTCCAGACGAACCGGTCATGGTCGTACACCCGGCTCTGACCGTGCACACCCTGCGGCTGCCAGGGGGAACGAGGATCCGGCAAGACCTCGTCTGCCCCGTCCAGGACGAAGCCGTAGTCCGTGCCGTGCTGGGCGGCCGGAACGTCGACGGACCACCAGCCGGGACGTCGGTCCAGAGCGCTCATGGGGTGCGGGGTACCGTCCGCCATCACCTCGACGCGTCCGGCGTCCGGCGCCCACACCGCGAAGCGCATGCTCACCGGTCGATCTCCCTCGGGACCAGAAGCGCGACGGGCAGGTGGGCGAAGAGGCGGGCGGCGTCGAGGTCCGGGCCCCACAGCGTCGCGCCGGTCAGGACGTCCCGCCAGCCCTGCCGGCCGACGTCCACCGTCGTCCCGGCCCAGCCGCCGCGGCGCTCCAGCCCCACCGGCAGACGGGTCGCGACCGCGATCGCGCCGCCGCGGGCGAAGGCCACGACATGCCCGGCCGCGGGCCCGTGCGCGGCCACGGGCTCATGCCCGGCGCCGGGCCCGAACCACTCGGGACGCGACCGGCGCAACCGCAGCGTCCGCGAGGTGACCATCAGTTTCTCGTCGTCGACCTCCTTCGGCCGCCGGCCGGTGTCGAGCCGGAGGAGCCGCTCGCGGCGGCGCCCGTAGTCCACCGGCCGCCGGTTGTCGGGGTCGACGAGCGCCAGACCGGTCAGCTCGCAGCCCTGGTAGACGTCCGGGACGCCCGGCATGGCGAGCTGGACGAGCTTCTGCCCGAGGGTGTTCACCCGCGCGTACGGGGCCAGCCGCCGCACGAACGAGGTCATGTCGGTGACGAGGTCGGGATCGGCCAGGACGCGCCGCGCGTAGGCGAGCACGGCCTCCTCGTAGCCGGCGTCCTCGTCCGTCCAGGACGTGCGGGTCTTGGCCTCACGCATCGCCTTGAGGAGGAACTCCTCCAGCCGGTCGGGGGTGAGCGGCCACGCGCCGACCAGCGTCTGCCACAGCAGGTACTCCAGATCCGGTTCCAGGGGCGACGCGCTAGGCCCAAACCAGTTCCACCACCTGTCGATGGCCTGAGACCACTCCCCTGGGACCTCCGTGAGGACTGCCAGCCAGGCGCGTACGTCCTCCTCGCGTTTCGTGTCGTGTGTGGACAGCGTCGTCATGGTCGACGGCCAGTCGCGGGCCAGCCGGATGCAGTGCGAGTGGAAGTCGACCGGGCCGACGGAGAACCGGCTCGGATCGCCGCCCACCTCGTTCAGCGCGGCCATGCGGTTCCACCGGTAGAACGCCGTGTCCTCCACGCCCTTGGCCGCCAGCGGCGCCGACGTCTGCTGGAACCGGACGATGAACTCGGCGTCGGTGTTCTCGCCGCGTCCCAGGGCCAGCTCCAGGACGATTTCCAGGTCGGGATGGAATTCCTCAGGCAGGTGTGCGCGCGCCCGCCGCGCGGCCTCGGCCAAGACCTGGACGGCCTGCGGCGGCGCGTCCTCGCCCGGGACGACGTAGGCGCGGTAGACGGGCATCGCCACCAGCAGTTCCACGAGCGCGCGCCCAAGGCCCGGACGATCCGTCCCGGTGACCCGGTGCAGGACGCGCAGCAGCCGGTCGATCTCCGGTCTCAGACCGTGTGCGGCGGCGTGCAGGCGCCCGCCACGCTCGACCTCCTCGAACCCGTCCGGGCCGCCGGTCAGCGAAACGTAGAGGTCGGTGAGCGGCTTCTCCCCGTCCGGATCGGCGAACAGCCCGCCGACCATGCCGAGCGAGTCGTAGCCGGTGGTGCCCGCGCAGGGCCAGTCCACCGGGAGCCGCTCGTCACCCTCGGTGATCTTCTCGACGAGGACCCAACAGCCCGGTGCCGCGTCGGCCAGCCGGCGCAGGTAACCGCGCGGATCGGCGAGCCCGTCGGGGTGATCGATGCGCAGGGCGTCCACATGCCCCTCCTCGACCAGACGCAGCAGCAGTCCGTGCGTGCGGTCGAAGACCTCCGCCTCCTCCTGGCGCAGACCGATCAGACCGGAGATGTCGAAAAACCGCCGGTAGTTCGGCTCGCCCTCGCCCGGCGGGACGAGCCGCCCGCCGCCCGCGTCCCAGTCGACGTCGAACCATCGGGCGTACGGGGAGGACGGGCCGTCCGCGAGCACCGCCGCCAGCGGCAGGTTCCGGTGGCGCTGCTCCGGGATCGCCATGTGGTTGGGCACGACGTCCACGAGCAGGCGCAGCCCGTGCGCGCGGAACCGGGCCGCCATCGCACCGAACGCCTCCGGGCCGCCCAGCTCGTCCGCCAGCCGGGAGTGCTCCACGACGTCGTAGCCGTGCGTGGACCCGGGCGCGGCCTGCAAGATCGGCGACAGGTAGACGTGCGACACGCCAAGGCTCGCGAGGTACGGCGCAAGGGCGGCGGCCTCGGCGAACCCGAAATGACCGTCCGGCGTACCGCGAAGCTGGAGCCGGTAGGTCCCGGATGGGGGTGCGGCGAAGTCGCCCTCCGCCGGTACGGCCTCTTCGGCCGTGTGTTCCTCGGACACAGTTTCCTCGGGGGGTTCATCGTCGGGGAGCGGTTCCTCGATGGACGCGGCATCGTCAAGCGCAGGCTCGTCAAGCACGGCGGAGCACCTGGATGGAACGCGCGCCGACCGGGACGGTCTCGCGGTGCTTCACCACCGGCGACTCCTCCTCGGCCAGCAGCGGGTCGGCGGTGTCGAGCACCTTGATCCACATCTGGCCGTAGGAGACGGGGGGCAGCACGAACGGCAGGTCGCCGTCGTGCGCGTTGATCAGCAGCAGGAACGAGTCGTCGCGGATCTGCCGTCCGCGCGAATCGGGCTCCCCGATCGCGTCACCGTTCAGGAACACGTTCAGTGACTTGTTGAACCCCGCCGACCAGTCCTTGACGGCCATCTCGTGGCCGCCGGGGGTGAACCACACCAGGTCGGGGAGATCTTCGATGGACGGGCCCGTGCCCGCGCGCACACCGCGTCTCCGATGGGGCCGCTGGTCGCCCCTGGCCGTCCGCTGGTCGCTCTTGCGCTGGTCGCCAAGGAAGAAGCGCCGCCGCCGGAACACCGGATGCTCGGTGCGCAGCTTCGACAGGCGCCGGACGAAGTCCAGCAGCGGTCCCCGCTCGTCGAAGAACGTGTCGTCGCGCAGGCCCGTCCAGTCGACCCACGACAGCTCGTTGTCCTGGCAGTAGGCGTTGTTGTTGCCGCTCTGGGTCCGGCCCAGTTCGTCTCCGTGCGAGAGCATCGGAACGCCCTGCGACAGGAACAGCGTGGTCAGGAAGTTGCGCTTCTGGAGCTCGCGCAGGGCGATCACGTCCAGGTCGTCCACCGGGCCCTCGTAGCCGCAGTTCCACGACCGGTTGTCGTCGCTGCCGTCCCGGTTGCCCTCGCCGTTGGCCTCGTTGTGCTTACCGTCGTACGACACGAGGTCGTGCAGGGTGAACCCGTCATGGCAGGTCACGAAGTTGACCGAGGCGATCGGGCGGCGACCGTCGTCGGCGTACAGGTCGGACGAGCCGGTCAGCCGGGACCCGAACTCCGGCAACGTCCCCGGCTGCCCGCGCCAGAAGTCGCGCATGGTGTCGCGGTACTTGCCGTTCCACTCCGTCCACAGCGGCGGGAAGTTGCCGACCTGGTAGCCGCCCTCGCCCACGTCCCACGGCTCGGCGATCAGCTTGACCTGCGAGACCACCGGATCCTGCTGGACGAGGTCGAAGAACGCCGACAGCCGGTCAACCTCGTGCAGTTCCCGCGCCAGCGTCGCCGCGAGGTCGAAGCGGAACCCGTCCACGTGCATCTCGGTCACCCAGTACCGCAGCGAGTCCATGATCAGCTGGAGGACGTGCGGGCTGCGCATCAGCAGGCTGTTCCCGGTGCCCGTCGTGTCCATGTAGTACCGCGCGTCGCCCTCGGTCAGCCGGTAGTACGAGGCGTTGTCGATCCCCCGGAACGACAGTGTCGGGCCCAGGTGATTGCCCTCGGCCGTGTGGTTGTAGACGACGTCCAGGATCACCTCGATGCCCGCCTCGTGCAACGCCTTCACCATCGCCTTGAACTCCAGCACCTGCTCACCCTGGTGTCCCGACGAGGAGTACTCGGCGTGCGGCGCGAAGAAGCCGATGGTGTTGTAGCCCCAGTAGTTGCGCAGCCCCCGCCGGGTCAGCGCGTCGTCGTGGACGAACTGGTGGACGGGCATCAGCTCCACCGCCGTCACGCCCAGCGACCGCAGATGATCGGTGATCACCGGATGGCCGAGCCCCGCGTAGGTCCCGCGCAGGCCGGGCGGGATGTCCGGATGCCGCGCGGTGAGGCCCTTGACGTGCGCCTCGTAGATCACCGTCTCGTGGTAGGGGATCCGCGGCGGCCGGTCGTCGCCCCAGTCGAAGTACGGGCTGACCACCACCGAGCGCATCGTGTGCCCCGCCGAGTCCTGGTCGTTCAGCGACCACGGATCGCCGAAGTGGTAGCCGAAGCACGACTCGTCCCAGTCGACGGTCCCCTCCACCGCCTGGGCGTAAGGGTCGAGCAGCAGCTTGGCCGGATTACACCGATGGCCTCGCTGCGGCTCGTACGGCCCGTGCACCCGATATCCGTACCGCCGTCCCGGCATGACCCCGGGGAGGTAGCCGTGCCACACGAACGCGTCCACCTCGGGGAGCGTCAGCCGCGTCTCCTCACCCCCGGGCCCATCGAACAAACACAACTCCACACGCTCGGCCGCCTCGGAGAAGACGGCGAAGTTCGTGCCCGCGCCGTCGAACCGGGCACCGAGTGGATAAGCATCACCAGGCCAAACCTGAGCCAATGTCCCGCCTCCCGTCCCAATGCGACGAAAGCCCTTCCCCGTGAGGGTTGGCTCACACCGGACACGGGAGCACTGGCCAGACGGACGACGGTGAGTTACCTTAGGGGAGCCTTACCTTATTGAGGATGCCCTAAACCCGCAGGTCAAGGGCGTCTGCCTGACCGTAGCCCACACGGAGAGGGTCCCTCACCGCATGTACGTCTGCGTCTGCAACGCCGTCACGGAGGACGACGTTCACGGCTGCATGGCGAGTGGTGCCTGCACCACCGCCAAGGAGGTCAAGACGGCCTGCGGCATGCTGCCCGGCTGCGGTTCCTGCACCAAGCGCATCCACGCCCTGGTCAGCGAATACCGCACGGCGAGCGAACTGGCGGACGCCCTCACCGGTGGCTCGCTCCCCCTCACGGCCGTTCCGGAGCCGAGCGCCCCGGCGACCGTCTCCGAGCCGAACGTGACACAGAACACCGAGAGGGGAACCGCACCGCCGACAGCCGCCTGAGCTCTGTACTTCCGGCACCCGTACGGCCCGCCGCACCAGGGCGGACACGCGCCGTACGGGGGTCAGTGCTGTCCACAACTGGCAGACCGTGGAAGCATGGGGCGATATGGAAGGCGACAAGGACATCATCGCGCTGCTGAACGAACAGCTCACTGCCGAATTGACCGCGATCAACCAGTACTTCCTGCATGCCAAGATGCAGGAGAACTGGGGCTACACGCGGATGGCGCGGCACACCCGCCACGAGTCGATCGACGAGATGCGGCACGCCGAGCGGCTGACCGACCGCATCCTGTTCCTGGAGGGCCTGCCGAACTACCAGAAGATCGGCACCCTCCGCATCGGCCAGACCGTCTTCGAGCAACTGGAGGCCGACCTCCAGGTCGAACTGGAGGCCGTGGCGCGCCTGCGCCCCGGCATCGACCTCATGCGCTCACGCGGCGACGTCACCTCGGCCCGGATCTTCGAGGAGATCCTCGCCGACGAGGAAGAGCACATCGACTACCTGGAAACCGAGATCGGCCTGGTCCAGGCCTTGGGCGAGCAGAACTACCTCCAGCGGCTGACCGCGTCCCCCGGCGAAGACGGCCCAAGCCCTGTCTGATCTCAATCCCGGCCCAGGGACTCGCCCCTGCCCCCGCTTGGGCGAGCGCGACTGCGCTTACCGCTATCCCGGCTCAGATGCTCGCCTGACGGCTCGCACCTGACCGTCCATGGGCGACACCACTTCGCGATCTGCCCCGGTGAGGCTCGCCTCCGGCTTCGCCTCCCCGGGGCAGTTACGCGCTCGCGCGACGCTTGAAGCACTTGACGAACCCGCGGAAACCGGGGGATCGAGAATTCAGGCGGAAGCGTCGCCGCCCGTGTCGGAGGGCTTGGGGTGGCGTCGGAGGACGTACGGCTGGATGATCCCGAGACCCCGTACCGGGCGCCGGACGATCCGGGTCACCTCATAGACCGGGTTCCCCTCCAGCCGCGCCGCCAACTCGGTGTCGATCACCACCGCGCCGGGGCGGGCCAGCGAGGTCAGCCGGGCCGCGAGGTTCACCGTCGTGCCGAACACGTCCCCCATCAGCGGCAGGACGGGCCCGTGCGCCACACCGACCCGCACGTCGGGGACCTCCGTCTCGTCCTGGATCGCCGCCGCGACGGTCAGCGCGATCTCCGCGCCGATCTCCGGGGTCTCGGCGCTGAACAGCACCTCGTCGCCCAGCGTCTTGACCAGCCGCCCGCCGCACGAGGCGATGATGTCGGCGGCGGTCTCCTCGAACCACTCCACCACCCGGGCAAGCTCGATCTCCTCCAGCTCCCGGCTGACCTGGGTGAACGACACCATGTCCGCGAACCCGACGGTGGTCATCGGCCGCCCGGCGGGATCGCCGTTCTCCCGGGTGGCCGCCGCCGCCATCGCCCGCGTCCCGGCCGCCGCGAGCTGGCGCCGCCACGCGTGCACGACCAGCGGCTCGAACTCGCCGATGTGCTTCTCGGCGATGTCGGCGATCGTGTCCATGGCATCCGGGAACGGCTGCTCGTTCGCGTCCTGCCCGAGCATCCCGCGCAGCAGGTTGACCTGCCACTCGGCGAGCCGCGTCATCGTCTGCCCGAACGCCCGGACGAGCCGGATCATCCCGTCCTCGTCCAGCACCCCCTCGTCCATCAGACGGCGGATGCGGTCCAGCGCGGCGATGTCCCCCTCGGTGTAGGCGACCGCCTCGTCCGGCATCGACGGGTAGCCGAACGCGCGCCACAGCCGGCCGGAGAACTCCCGGCTCACGCCCGAGAGCCGGACGGCGTCCACGCGCGTGTAGCGCAGCTCGCCACCGAGGAGGAGCTCCTCGATCTCCTTCGGATCCGGCGATCCGGCTGCCATCTGCCGCCTCTCAGTCCGCCGCCGTGGGCCCCGCCTGCGGCTTTGTGGTTGCGTACCACGACATATCGTCGCAGATCCGACGCCGTTCGGTAGTTGCACCCGGGCTGTTCACCGGACGTGCACCACATCGCCAGCACTGATCGCGCTATCCCCCCGGGCCCCGGCGACGACCAGCCTCCCCGCCCCGTCCACGTCCCGCGCCGTCCCGGTCATGACCTCGCCCCCCGGCAGCTCGACCCGCACCGGACGGCCGAGCGTGGCGCACAGGTCCTTGTAGGCGGTACGCAGCCCGCTGGACTCCGGGTCCCCGCCAAGCGCCGTCCACTCCCGGTACCAGGTCTCGAACTCGCGCAGGATCGCCCGCAGCAGCGGCGCCCGGTCGCTCAGCGGGGCACCCTCGATCGCCAGGGACGTCGCCGTCGGCACCGGCAGTTCCGCCTCCCGCAGCCCCACGTTCAGCCCGACCCCGACCACGAGCGCATCGTCGATCTTCTCCACGAGGATCCCCGCGAGCTTCCGGTCCCCGACCAGCAGATCGTTCGGCCACTTGAGCCGCGCGTCCACGGCGACGTCGCCGCCCGGCACGTCCTCGCCCTGCGACCAGGCGGTCATCCTCCGGACGGCGGTCACCACCGCCACCCCCGCCAGCAGCGGCATCCAGCCGAGCAGCGGCACCGGCACAGCGGGCCGCAGCAGCATCGAGAACATCAGCCCCGACCGCGGCGGCGCCGCCCAGGGCCGCCCGAGCCTGCCGCGCCCGGCGGTCTGCGACTCGGTCACGAGCACCGTCCCCTCCGGCGCCCCCTCCGCGGCGGGTCCCGCGAGATCGGCGTTGGTCGACCCCGTCTCGGCCACCACCCGCACCTCACGCCACAACCCACCTGGCCGGACGAGCGCCCGGCGCAACGCCCCCTCGTGCAACGGCGGACGATCAAGATCCCCATACGGCGAAAAGCTCACAGTGTCCATCTTGCAGTGCCGCCTCACCACCAGCAGCCACAACCCCAGCCGACACCAACCACAGCACGCCAACTGCACCCAAAACGCTGCGATCACACACCCGCCCCCAACCGCGAACCAACGAAACCGTTGCGTCCGCGCGTCCGAACCCCAGCCCCCAACGACCGAAACCGTTGCGATCGCGTGCGAAGCCAGGTGCGAGCGAAGCGAGAACCTGATCGCGAAGCGAGCCCTCCAGGGCGAGTCGAAAGCGATGCAGCGATCGCCGCAGTGCCCGCCGAAGGAAGGCGCTCCAGCGCCTCCCTTCGGCGGGCACTGCAAACAATTAGAGTGCCCCTCATGGATGGTGTGAGGGTTGAGCGGGACGGGCATGTCGCGGAGATCGTTCTGGATCGGCCTGAGGCTCTGAACGCGCTGTCCACGGCCATGGCGCGGCGGCTGGCCTCGGTGTGCGCCGAGGTCGGGGCGGACTCGTCCGTCCGGGCGGTGGTGCTGGCGGCGGCAGGTGAGAAGGCGTTCTGTGTGGGGGCCGACCTCAAGGAACGCAATCGGATGACGGACGAGGAGATCCTCGCGCAGCGGCCGGTGTTCCGTGCCGCGTTCGGTGGGGTGCTGGGGCTGCCGCAGCCGGTGATCGCGGCCGTGCACGGGTACGCGCTCGGCGGCGGCTGCGAGTTCGCGCTGTCCGCCGACATGATCGTCGCGGACGAGACCGCGGTGTTCGGGCTTCCGGAGGTCGGTGTGGGGCTCGTCCCGGGTGGCGGGGGGACGCAGCTGGCGCTGCGGCGCCTCGGTCCCGGCAAGGCCGCTGATCTGGTGTTCACCGGCCGCCGGCTGGGTGTCGAGGAGGCCCTGTCCTACGGCTTGGCCGACCGTGTGGTGTCCGCCGGGACGGCCCGCGAGGAGGCCCTCACGATCGCCGGTCTGATCGCGAAGAACTCCCCGGTCGCCGTCCGCGCCGCCAAGAAGGCCATGCGCCAGGGCGCCGGCGTCGGCCTGGACGCCGCCCTCGATCTCGAAGAGAACGCCTGGCGCACCGCGGCCTTCTCCCCCGACCGCCGCGAGGGCATCGCCGCCTTCAACGACAAGCGCAAGCCCAACTGGGCTTAGCCGGTGTTCTGGAGGCCGGCTGCTACTCCGTTGACTGAGAGGAGTAGGAGGGCTTCCAGGTGGTCGCGTTCGGTCTCGTCCGTCACGCCGGAGCGTAGGGCGGTCAGGGCTCGTAGCTGGAGGAGGGAGAGGGCGTCCACGTAGGGGTTGCGGAGTTCCACGGCGAGGGAGAGGACGCGACGGTTCTCCAGGAGGCGGTCGTGGCCCGTGACGGCCAGGACGAGGGAGCGGGTGCGGTCGTACTCGGCGAGGACGCTGTCGGACAGCTCGGGGCGTTCGCCCAGGGCCAGGTAGCGTTCGGCGATGGCGCGGTCGGACTTGGCTAGGCTCATCTCGGCGTTGTCGAGGAGGGTGTTGAACAGCGGCCAGGTCTCGTAGGCGCGGCGTAGCTCGGTCAGGTCCTTGCCGTCGTCGGAGACGGCGGCGAGGCCGCTTCCCAGGCCGTACCAGCCGGGGAGGTTGACGCGGGTCTGGGTCCAGGCGAACACCCAGGGGATGGCGCGCAGGTCCTCCAGGCCGCGCGCGGCCTTGCGGCGGGCCGGACGGGAGCCGATGCGCAGTTCGGCGATCTCTTCCAGGGGGCTGACCCGGGCGAACCAGGCGGCGAAGCCGTCGGATTCGATGAGGGCGCGGAAGGCGGCCTTCGCCGCCTCGCCGATCTTGTCCGCGAGGGGACGGAAGCGTGCGGCGGCCTTGCGGGCGCGGTCCTGGACGGGGCCGGTGGAGGCGAGCAGGACGGCGCTGGTGACCTGCTCGACGTGCCGGCGGGCGATCTCGGGGTGGCCGTAGCGGGCGAAGATGACCTCGCCCTGTTCGGTGACCTTGAAGCGGCCCGCGACCGAGCCGGGGGCCTGCGCGAGGATCGCGCGGTTGGCGGGGCCGCCGCCGCGGCCGAGGGAGCCGCCGCGCCCGTGGAAGAGGGTCAGCTTGATGTCGTGGTGCGCGGCCCACGAGGCGAGGGCCTCTTGCGTGTCGTACAGGCGCAAGGTGGCGCTGGCCGGGCCGAGCTGCTTGGCGGAGTCGGAGTAGCCGAGCATGACCTCCAGGCGGCGGCCGGTGTCGTCCAGGCGGCGCTGGACGGCCGGGATCTCCAGCATCCCTTCGAGGACGTGCGGGGCATGTTCCAGGTCCTCGCCGGTCTCGAACAGGGGGATGACGTCCAGGACGGGTGCGCCGTCGCCGAGGGAGGCCGCCAGGGCGTGCACGTTGGCGATGTCGTCGGCGGAGCGGGTGAAGGAGACGATGTAGCGGTGGCAGGCCCGGACGCCGAAGCGCCGCTGGATCCAGGCGACGACGCGGAGGGTTTCGAGGATCTCCTGGGTCGTTTCGCTGTGCTCGGTGTCCAGTTCGGCCAGGGCCTTGGCGTGCAGGTCCGAGTGCTGGCGGATCTCCAGTTCGGCGAGGTGGAAGCCGAACGTCTCGACCTGCCAGATGAGTTGCTGGACGCGTCCGTACGCCTGGCGGACGGCGCCGGCCTCCGCGAGGGACTCCTGGACGGTGCGCAGGTCGGTCAGCAGTTCGTCCGGGGAGGCGTACGCCAGGTCGGCGTCGCGCTCGCGGGTCGCGGCGATCCGGGTGGCGGCGAGCAGGAGGAGCTGGCGGTGCGGTTCGCCCGGTGACCGCTTGGCCAGCTCACCGATGCGGTCGGGCTGGGCGGTGCGGGCGGCGGCGAGGGCGTCGCGCAGGGCGGACGAGGCGGGAGTCGTGCTCTCGTGGACGGTCAGCTCCCGCCCGATCCGGGCGCAGGTCGTCTCCAGGGCGCGCAGCACGTGGTCGGCCTGGATCATGATCGCGTCGCGGGTGACCTGCGCGGTGACGTAGGGATTGCCGTCCCGGTCACCGCCGATCCAGCTCCCGAACCGCAGGTAGGGGCGGGCCTTCGGCGGGCGGGTGCCGGTGTCGTCGCCGTCCAGCGCGCGGTCCAGGGCACGGTAGATGTGCGGGACGACCCGGAAGATCGTCTCGTCGAACGCGGCCATCGCGGTGCGGACCTCGTCCAGGGGGTCCATCTGGGCGTCGCGGCGCAGGGCCGTCCGCCACAGCAGGTCGATCTCCTCGCGGAGGCACCGCTCGATCTCCTCGCGCTCGCCCGCGCCGGGCTCCGCGTCCAGGTCGGCGAGCAGGTCGCTGATCCGCTGGATGGCGGTGACGACGGCGCGGCGGCGGGCCTCGGTGGGGTGCGCGGTGAAGACGGGCCGGAACTCCAGGCCCTCGATGACGTCGTCGAGCCGCCCGTCGCCGTCCGGACCGTCCACCGAGGCGCGGACCTCCGCCACGGCCTCGGCGACCGAGCCGGGGACGGTGCCGCCGGTGTCACGTTCCCGCAAGGTCCGGATGCGGTGGTGTTCCTCGGCGAGGTTCGTCAGGTGGAAGTACACGGTGAACGCCCGCGCGACCTGGCCGGCACGTTCCAGGCTCCAGCCGTCGACGAGCGCGGCGACCTCCTCGATGCCCGTCTCGCCCCGGCGCGCGGCGATCACCGCGCGGCGGAGCCGCTCGACGTCGTCCAGCAGTTCCTTGCCGCCGTACTCCACCAGTCCGTCGCCGAGCATCGCGCCCAGCAGGCGCACGTCGCGGCGGAGCGGTTCGGGCATGTCCTGCCGGAAGGTGTCACGCGTCTTCGTAGCCACGCGCCCAGCGTAGTGAGCAGGCAACCGTGCCGGTCAGGGCGGACCCCGGCCGCGTGTCCGCCATCAGCGGGCGGTTACCCTGACCCGCATGGCGATGGAAGCCCCTGAGCCCGCCGTGGACTACGACGTCCACACCACGGCGGGAAAGATCGCGGACCTGGAGCGGCGCCGGTACGAGGCCGTGCACGCCGGATCCGCCCGCGCGGTCGAGAAGCAGCACGCCAAGGGCAAGATGACGGCCCGGGAGCGGATCGACGCGCTGCTGGACCCCGGCTCGTTCGTCGAGTTCGACGAGCTGGCGCGGCACCGCTCCACCAACTTCGGGATGGAGAAGAGCCGCCCGTACGGCGACGGCGTGGTCACCGGCCACGGCACGGTCGACGGGCGTCCGGTCGCGGTGTTCAGCCAGGACTTCACCGTCTCGGGGGGCTCGCTCGGCGAGGTCTTCGGCGAGAAGATCTGCAAGGTCATGGACCACGCACTGAAGACCGGCTGCCCGGTCGTCGGCATCAACGACTCCGGCGGCGCACGGATCCAGGAGGGCGTGGTCGCGCTCGGCCTGTACGCCGAGATCTTCAAGCGCAACGTGCACGCGTCCGGTGTGATCCCGCAGATCTCCCTGGTCATGGGGCCCTGCGCGGGCGGCGCCGTGTACTCCCCGGCGATCACCGACTTCATCGTCATGGTCGACCAGACGTCCCACATGTTCATCACCGGGCCGGACGTCATCAAGACGGTCACCGGCGAGGAGGTGACCATGGAGGAACTGGGCGGCGCGCACTCGCACAACTCCAAGTCCGGCGTGGCCCACTACCAGGGCTCGGACGAGGACGACGCGATCGAGTACGTCAAGGCGCTGCTGTCGTACCTGCCGTCCAACAACCTGTCCGACGCGCCCGCGTTCGGCACGCCGGCGGACCCGTCCGAGCTGGACGAGGAGCTCGACTCCCTCATCCCCGACTCGCCGAACCAGCCGTACGACATGCACACCGCCATCGAGCACGTGCTGGACGACGGCGAGTTCCTGGAGGTCCAGGAGCAGTTCGCGCCCAACATCATCGTCGGGTTCGGGCGGGTCGAGGGCCATTCGGTCGGTGTCGTGGCGAACCAGCCGATGCAGTACGCCGGGACGCTCGACATCGACGCGTCCGAGAAGGCCGCCCGGTTCGTCCGGACCTGCGACGCCTTCAACGTCCCCGTGCTGACCTTCGTGGACGTGCCCGGCTTCCTGCCCGGCACCGACCAGGAGTGGAACGGGATCATCCGGCGCGGCGCGAAACTCCTGTACGCCTACGCGGAGGCGACCGTCCCGCTCGTCACCGTGATCACACGGAAGGCGTACGGCGGCGCGTACGACGTCATGGGCTCCAAGCACCTCGGCGCCGACATCAACCTGGCGTGGCCGACCGCGCAGATCGCGGTGATGGGCGCGCAGGGCGCCGTCAACATCCTGTACCGGCGCGAGCTCGCCGCCGCGGACGACGCCGACGCCCGCCGCGCCGAACTGATCACCGAGTACGAGGACACCCTCGCCAACCCCTACATCGCGGCCGAGCGCGGCTACATCGACAACGTGATCAAGCCGTCCGAGACACGCGGCCAGATCGTCCGGGCGCTGCGGGCGCTGCGGGAGAAGCGCACGACCCTGCCACCCAAGAAGCATGGGAACATCCCGCTCTGACCGGGCCCTCCCAGGAGGAACGCTGGTGACCGAGAAGAAGCCATTCCTTGAGGTCGTGCGGGGCGACCCGGCGCCCGAGGAGATCGCGGCGCTCGTCGCGGTGCTGACCGCGCGGGCCCGCGCGGCCGCCGCGGCCCGCGAGGGCGCCGACACGCCGAGAACGTCGCGGTGGGCCGACCGCTCCCGGCTCGTCCGGCACGCCGCGTCGGACACGATCCGCCCGCGCGGACCCGGCGCCTGGCGCGCCGGTGGCCTCCCCCGCTGACCTGCTCAGGGCACCGCCGAGGGGTGCCAGAGGGACGCACCGAGGGACATCTAACCGTGGTTCGCGCCCAGCAGAGGGCTCTGCACGAATAAGGTGAAAGGCCATGGCCACCTCGGAGTTCGTCCCACAGCCCGCGCGATACGCCATATTCGTCGACGCGGGATACCTTTACGCGGCTTCTGGGGCGCTGCTGCTGGGCTGTGGTTCCCGGCGGGAGTACCGTGTCGCCGCCGAAAAGCTGATCAAGGCGCTGACCAGCCACGCGGACGACCAATTGCTCGGTGAGCTGCTCCGCGTCTACTGGTTCGACGCGGCGCCCAAGCGGCAGCCGACGGTGGACCAGCGTGTGATCGCCAACCTGCCGCTGGTGAAACTGCGGCTGGGGAACCTGAACGCGCAGGGCCAGCAGAAGGGCGTGGACGCCCAACTGCGCGCCGATCTTGAGGCCCTCGCCCGGCACCGCGCGATCACCGACGCGGTGCTGCTGGCCGGCGACGAGGACATGCTGCCCGCCGTCGAGGCCGCGCAACGGTACGGCGTCCGCGTGCACCTGTGGGGGGTGGAGCCGACGCACGGCTCCAACCAGGCCGAATGGCTGGTCTGGGAGTCCGACACGGTCGAGGTGCTGCCCGCCGACTTCCTGCGCCCCTACTTCACCAAGGCCAAGGTGCTGCCCGTCCCCGCTCCGGGCACCGCCGCCGCCGTCCGCGACGCCGCCGCCGCGCACCGGGCGAGTCCTGTCCCGTCCCCGTCGCAGGTGTTCGCGGGCAAGCCGCCGGTCAAGCCGACGCCGGCGCCCGCCACCGTCCGCACCGCCGTCCCCGTCGGCGGCGGGCAGGTCACGCCCGCGACCGTGGCCGCCTCGATGAACTCCGCGGCGGCCGCCACCTCCGACGGCAAGCTCGGCCCCGACCGCAACCACATGCTGGAGATCGGCGAGCACGTCGCCCAAAAGTGGATCTTCGAGCGGGGCCGGGACAACATCCGCGACCTGCTGCCCGGACCGATACTGCCGCCGGTGATCGACAAGGAGCTGCTGATCGAGGCCGAGAAGGAGCTCGGCGGCTCACTGCGCCCCTACCAGGAGGCCCGAACCTGGCTGCGGGACGGCTTCTGGGAGCGCGTCTACCGCGAGTTCGGCATCGGCATCGGCAAGTCCGACTGACCGCACGGGCGCGCTCGGCGCCGCACCTGCCCCAGGTCTAGTGCGTTGACACGTTTTGCAATGCCGCGGACACGTGGAGTCGACTGTCGGTACAGTCCCCGCCGTGATGGGGGGAGACCGCGCATGCGACCTCGTGGACGACGGGCAGGTGCCACCGCGATCCCGCTCGCCCTGGCCCTGACGCTGACCGGGTGCGAGTCGCCCGTCCCGTTCCACCCGCCCGGGGAGGGATCCGCGGACGAGCCGGTGGCGGGGCTGGGCGGGGCCGCACCCTACTTCAGCCCGCGCCCGCCCGCCGGAGCGGCGCCCTCGCTGAACCCGCAGGTGCCCGCGCCGCCACCGGGCGGCGGCGAACCGACGGTGACGCCGGCGGACGGGCCCGTCTACGCCGCGACGGGGGCGGGAATGATCGCGCCGGTGGCACGGGGCATACCCGCGCGGCTGTACGTCGCGAACGGGCGGGTCATCGACGTCATCGACCCGCGAACGGCGCGGGTCGTGCGCCGGCTCAGCACGGGACCGGCGGCGTCCCGGGTCGTCCCGTCCTGGGACCTGCGGCGGCTGTGGGCGGCCGACCCCCTGCACGGGACACTCGTACCGGTCGGCCCGCGCAGCGGCCGGCGGGGGCGCCCGCTCGGCGTCACCGGCCCGGAGGGGCTCTACTTCACCCCGGACGGGCGGGACGCGCTGCTCCTCGCCGGCCGGGAGCGCCGCCTCGACGTCCGCGACCCGCGTACGATGCTGCCCCGCGCGTCGGTGCCGCTACCGTGCGCCGCGGAACACGCCGACTTCTCCCCCGACGGGGCGTTCCTGGTGGCGAGCTGCGGCCCGGCCGGGCGGCTCGTCCGCGTGGACGTGGCGAGACGACGCGTCGCCGGAACGCTCCGGCTGCCCCGGGGCTCCCGTCCCGGTGACCTGCGGCTGTCGCCCGACGGCACCGTGTTCTTCGTGGCCGACCCGGTCCGGGGCGGAGTGTGGGTCGTGAACGCGCGGCGCTCCGCCCGGCCCGGCTTCGTGCCGACCTCGCCGGGGGCGCGGGGCCTCGCGATCAGCAGGGACGCGCGCCGCCTGTTCGTCGTGGGCGGCGGCACGGTGGCCACCGTCGCGTTCGGCGCGCGCCGGGTCACCGAGCACTGGCCGCTGCCGCGCGGCGGATCGCCGGTTCCCGGCGGCGTCTCCTCCGATGGGACGGCGCTGTGGCTGGCCGACGCCGCCGGGATGGTCTACGCCCTGTCCACCCGAACCGGCCGCGTCCTCCGCAAGGTGTGGGTGGGCGGCCATCCGTCCGGACTGATCGTCCACCCCCAGCCAGGCCGCTACTCCCTGGGCGGCACTGGGCTGTACAGATAGTCATCCCGGCTGTGTCTACTGCAATCCCGGCCCAAGGGGGCTCGGGTCAGCGGGAACCTACCTGGTGCCAGTCGGGGAGAAGTTCCTCCATCAGGGTCTCTGTCTCGGGCTGGAGTTGGTCGAGCAGGGGGTCGCGGGCGATGCGGCTTCGCAGCTCGCTTGCCACCACCTGGACCTGCGCCAGGTCGCCGGTCGCGTGGGTGGCGCGGAGCAGGTCGCGCCAGAGGCCCTCGTCCTCGGGTGCCAGCCGCAGCCCGGCGCGAGCGGCACCGACCGCGCCACGGGCGTCGCCCTCGTCCAGCCGCACCACGACGAGCCGGTGCGCGACGTCCACGACCCGTGCCGCCGCCTCGTACTCCAGTTCGTGCGAGGCGAGCCACGCGTAGTGGCCGCGCGGCCGGTCGGCCAGCAGCGGGCCGCGGACCAGGTCCAGCGCGTAGGACAGGTAGGCCGCCTCGGACGCGGGCTCGGCCGCCGACCGCCAGATCAGCCACCGGAACGCCGCGAGGTCGACCCGCACCTCCGAGCCGAGCTTGATCCGGCCCCGGTCGTCGTAGTACAGGTTCGGGCGGCCGCGTGCGTCCCGGCCGAGCCAGTCCGACACGCGCGCCACGCAGGCGTCGCGGACGCCCGCCGTCACGCCGCGGGGCCAGATCGCGCCGCCGAGCACCGTCGGGTGCACGCCGTTCGGGTGGGCCGCGAGGTAGACCAGCACCTCGGTGCACAGCGCGCGGCGGCCCTCGTCCATCGGGCCGGGCGCCTCGACCTCGATCGGGCCGAGCAGCCGGATGTCGGCGGACGACTGCTGCGCGGTCGGTGGCTCGGCGCTGACCGCCGACTCGGGCAGCGGCACCGGATCGAGCCGGCCCGCCGTCCGGAACAGCTCGAACACGCCGCGGTACTGCGGTTCACCGACGAGCTGCGCGTCCACCTGGAAGCCCAGTACACCGGCGTGCAGCCGTCCCTCGTCGTCGACCTCCCACGTCCAGGTGGCGCCCTGCACCTCACCGGGGGCGAGGTAGCCCGCCGCCATCCGGGTGCCGGTGCGCGCCAGCGCGACCAGCCGGTCGGCCTCCTGTTCGGACGGCCGGTCCGCCATGATCAGGTAGTGCGGCATCCACGCCTCGCCGAACACGCCCCGGCAGCGGCCGGTGAGCACGGAGTCGACGCCGGAGGCGGCGAGGGCCTGGCGCACCTCCTCGCTGCGCCCCTCCAGCTCCGGCAGCGCGTCCGCGAGCGTCGGGACGGCCCGGATCCGGTCGGGCGCGATCTCCGCGAGCCCCTCGCCGAACTCGGCGCCGAACCCGACGAGCGTGATCCGCATGTGGTCGGACCAGCGGTTGGTGGCCAGCTCCAGCGCTATCGCGGCGAGCGCGGCGCGGCGGGTGTCCGCGGGGCCGCGCAGCGCGATCAGGCCGTGCGCGGCCTCCAGGTCGACCAGGATCCGGCCGTTGTCGTTCGTGCCGATGGACACGAGCCCGGGGTAGGGGGCGAGGACGTCGCCCGTGCCGAGGGCGGGGTCGGACGCCTCGATGCCGTCCAGTGCGTCGGCGTGGAGCCGCCACACCTGGCCGTCGTCGAACGCCTGCCAGGGCGCGGGCGGGTTCCGGTCGGCGGGGGCGATCCACAGGTCGAGGCTCTCGCGGCCGAGATGCACCCCGTAGATGGTGGGCAGCGCCCGGCCGCCGGCGGCCATGGACTTCGACAGGTGCCGCAGCCCGAGGTCGAGGAGGCGGGCGGCGTCGTCGTCGGCGCCGAGCCGCAGCGCCCGTTCGGTCTCGGCCGCCTCGCCCTCCGGCCGGACGATCATGTGCCCGAACGCACGGTTCCACATCTGGGCGCGGCGGCGGCGCCCGAGCACGGTGAGCAGCCCGGCGGCGAGCAGCGATGCCGCCGCGAGCCCGTGCTGCCAGCCGAAGTCGAACGGGAGGGCCTGTTCCTCGTCGGCGGTGTCGCGGCCGGGCACGGAGGCGCCGCCGTCCTTCGCGCCGCCGTTCATCTCGCCGGACGGCCCGTTGGAGCCGCCGCGTGCGGGCGGGTGCGCGGGCTCCTGCTTGTTCGGCGGGGCCTCGTGCTGGGACTGCTGCGGCGCCGGGACCTGCGGCGCGGGAGTGTGGGGCGCCGGCGTCCGCGGGGCGGGCGACTGGGGCGCCGGGGTCTGGGAGGCGGGTGGCCGTTCCGGCGAAGGCGCGGGCTTGGACGGTGCCGGCTTGGACGGGGCGGGTTGGGAGGGTGCCGGTGCCGAGGGAGCGGGCTGCGCAGGTCCCGGCTGGGCGGGACCGGGTTTGGTGGGCGCCGGCCTCGAAGGGGCGGGGTCCCGGTCGGGGACGGCGTGCCCGTAGCGGTAGTACTCGTCGAGGTCCTTGACGGGCACGACCTTCGCGCCCTTGGCGTCCGCGGGCATTTCCAGGACCCAGCCGGGGCGGATCAGGCTGGCGATGCTGAGCTTGCTGCCGTCGGGCTGTACCCGGCCCTTGTTGAGGGAGTGGATCTCCTTGTAGCGGCGCCCGTCCCCGAGGCACTTCTCGGCGATCTCCCACAGGCTCTCGTGGTGGCGGCCTTCCGGCGGCTGCACCCGGTAGATCTTGGTGGTGCGTCCCTTCTCCGCCGGGCTCGCGGTAAGCGGCTCGGTCGCGGTGTCGGGCACCGCGACGGAGGGGTTCACCGGCGCGTCCTGGACCCGGACGAACTGCTGCGAGTGCACCATGGGCTGCGCCTGCGCCTGGACGGGCCGGTGCTGCGACAGCTTGCCGCCCGAGAGCGCCGGCATGATCACGGACGTGGCGGTGAACAGCAGCAACGCCGTGACGACGAGCCGGTGGACGAGCGACTGCGTGCCGCCCGCGAGCGGCACCCGCGCGGGCACCCCGACACCGCGGATCCCCGCGTACACCTCGACGATCACGCAGAGCGTGAGCTGCACCCAGGCGAGCCACACCAGCGCGACCAGGATCGTGATGAGCGACCCGGGCCCGAGCCGGTGCGTGAGGTCGGACGCGGCGGGGATGCCGCCGGGGACCGGTGATCCGAAGAGCGTCAGCAGCGCGTACGGGACGCCGCCGATCAGCGCGGCCAGCGCCGCGACCGCGCCGAGGCCGGCCATCACGTCGCGCGGGCCGCGGCGCCCCTTCACCCGTACCGGGGTCCTCTGCCCATGCCGTGTCACCATCGCGTCCCCGCCGTTCGCCGGTGCCTGGACGTCGCCGCCCCAATCGTAGACACGCGAGTCATCGGTCGTCCCCTCCCGTGACGGGATGGGCCGTGGCACTGGAGGTCATCTGAAAGTCGCCGAAGCCCGGGATGATGCCGAGGAACTGCGGCTCGACCCGGATCTCGACGGTGACGGCGACCTCCTGCCCGTCCGCGTCGCATTCGGATCCGGCGATCTGGTCGCGGTAGGAGGCCAGCATGGCGCAGGCGGCGGCGCGGGCCCGGTCGGGCGCGAGGACGGGCTTGCCGGTATCGCGCAGCGCGTCGGTGTCGATCTCGTTGGCGCCCGCGCGGGCGGCCTGCTCGGCCATGTCGGCGGCGCGCTGCCGGGCGTGGATCGCGAGGCCGCCGTCCACGAGCAGGCCCGCCAGCATGAACACGACGGGGGTGAACAGCACGACGTACATCGCGACGGAGCCACGGTCGCGGCCGGACGCGGCGAGCCGCACAGCGAGGCGCACGGCGAGGCGCGGGCCGAGACGGGCCGCGGGCAGGTGGCGGAGTCCCCGGGTCATTCCGGATCGTCCTCGCCCTCGCCGGGACCGGTGCCCCGGAAGGTGAAGGTGTCGATCGGCGCGAGCGCGTGCCCCTGAAGCCGCTTGGTGCCGGGCAGGCCGATGAACGACAGGTCGCCGAGGTCGACGTCGCAGGTGATCGTCACCTCGACGCGCCCGCCGGGGCCCCAGTCGCCGACGTCGGTCACGACGGTCGGGCCGCCCGAGCACCAGTCGTGCCCCTGAAGGCCCGCTCTGGCGGCCTCGCCCGCGAGATCCTGCGCGGACGGGGCGCTGCGGGCGATGGACGCGGCGCGCACCGCGTCCCGGGCCGCGCCGTCCACCTGGCTCTGCGCGTCCACCATCCGTCCGGCGCCGGCGAGGAACAGCAGGAAGGCGACGAACAGGGGGGTGACCAGCACCATCTCCAGCGACATCGAGCCGCGCTCGCGCGTCGCCCGGCACAGTCTCACCGCGCCGCCTCCTGGCAGGCGATACCGTCCCCGACGTCCGGGCGGAAGCATTCGATCGGGCCGCGCGAGCGCTGCGACACGTGGAACGTCATGAACGGTATGACGCGTACCGCCTCGCCGCTCACCTCCACCCAGCGCTCGTCGTCGGCCTCGCCGGTCCGCACCTGGAGGCCGCCGAGCAGGTTCGGGCCGACCTTGCGGACGTCGTTGGTGGCCTTCGCGGCGGCCTGATCCTGCCACCCGGTGCCGACCGGCTGGGTCCGCGCGACGCGGGCGCCCGACTGCGCGGCGGCCAGCGCGACGTGCCGCGCGTGGTAGACCATCGCGAACTGCACGACGGCGAGCATGACGAAGATGAGGATCGGCGTGAGCAGCGCCCACTCCATCGACGACACCCCGGCGTCGGATCGGATCCGCTTCCGCAGCGGCGGCCGGGTGGGCTCGCGGGGCCGCATCCCGGTCAGCCCGTCTTGATGCTGTCGGCCTTCTCGGTGATCTTCTTCTGGATCACCGCGCCGATCGTGATCGCGATGAGCGCCAGGATCGCGGTGATGATCGCCCATTCGATCGCGGACGCGCCGCGGCTCCGCTCCTGCGCGGAGCGCAGCCGCGCCAGCCGGGCGCCGAGCACGGCTCGCAGGTAGACGACGGACGGGTCGTTCAGGGGGTTGAGCGGACTCATCGTGGCACCTCCAGGAGGATTGTGGCGGGTACGGCGGGATCGGGGCGGATCATGAGGCGAGCACCCTCATCAGGGCCGGGTAGGCCAGGAAGATCAGGAAGCCGGCGCACAGGAACAGCTGCGCGACGAGCATCGACTGGGAGCGCTCGCCGGCCTTGCCCTCCAGTTCCGACAGCTCGCGGCTGCGCATCGACGCGGCGCGGGCGGCCAGCGACTTGCGGACCTGAGCGCCGTCGTCGGCGACGAGGGCGAGCGCCCCGGCGAGGTCGCGCAGCTCGGAGATATCCAGCTCGTCGCCGAGCCGGCCAAGCGCCTGCCAGGGGGTCTGTCCGGTGATGCGGGCGTTGCCGAGCGCGTCGCGGATGCGGTGCATGGCCCAGCCCTCACCGACGTTCGAGGCGGTCATCAGCGCCTCGGGGACACCGCGCCCACCCGCCAGGTTCATCGACACCAGGTCGAGGAACGCGCCGACGACGTGCCGGAAGTCCTGCCGACGGGCCTGCGCGTCCTGCCGGAGTTGCAGGTCGGGAAAGAAGAAGAACAGCACGGCGAACAGCAGCCCCACCCACGCCGGGAGCTGGACGGACGAGCCGAGGCCGAGCAGCGCGAACCAGGCGACGATCAGCGGAATGAACAGCAGCGCGCCGGCGGGCAGCAGGAACTTGGTGGCGAGGAATCCCTCCAGGGACCGCTCGGTGATGGCGAGGTCGGCGCGGATCGAGCGCAGCCTCCAGCCGCGCGCCTCGCAGAACCGCACCAGCTCCCGCCCGACCTTCGCACGCATCCCGCCGACGCGCTCCAGCGTCGGCGACACCCGTCCGGCCTGCGCCTCTTCGAGGTCGCGGCGGCGGGCGGCGTCGAAGGCGGCCATCCGCGCGGCGAGGCCGGGACGCGCCGGGAACAGCGCCCGCACGAGCAGGTAGAGGCCGGCGCCGACGACGGCGCCCGCGAGCATCGCGCCCGTCACGAGCCGCCTCCGCCCTGCCAGCCGGCGACCGTGCTCGGCACCTCACCGGGCACGCCGGGCTGCTCCTTGCGGGGCCCGCTGAGGAACCGTCCGGGCAGCTCGTACTTCGCCAGGCGCCGCAGCCACAGGAACGCCGCCGCGTACAGGGCGACGACGACGCACAGGACGAGCTGTCCGAGAAAGTCGTCGTACGGCTCGACGTAGGAGTGGTTGAACACGGCGAGGCCGAGCGCGGTGCCGACGGAGACGCCGACGACGATGCGGACGCTGCGGCGGGTGGAGCGCCGGTCGGCCTCGACGCGGCGGCGCATGTCCAGCTCGGCGCGGGCGGAGTTCGCGAGCGCGCCGAGCATGTCGCGCAGCCCGGGGCCGCGGAGCTTGGCGTTCAGGACCAGCGCGGCGATCACCAGGTCGGCGGACGGGTCGTCGAGGTCGTCGGCGAAGCGGCGCAGCGCCTCCGGCATCGGGACGCGGGTGTGCAGCCGGTCGACGAGCCCGCGCAGCGGCTGCTGGAGGGCGGGGGCAGCGGCGCGCTGCGAGGAGGGGATGGCCTGCTCCAGCCCGACCGCGCCCGCGATGGTGTCGCGCAGCGACTCCGTCCAGGCGGCGAGGGCCTCCAGCCGCGCCATGCCCCGGCGCTCCTCGGCGGCGCCCCCCGCCAGGCCGTTCCAGCCGAGGACGAGCGCGCCCGACCCGGCGGCGGCGATCGGCCAGCGGGTCACCACCAGCACCGCCGTCCCCGCGATGATCGCGACGGCGGTGCGGGTGCTGAGCGTACGGACCAGATCCTCGCGGCTGCGCCCGCGCACCGGCCGGGAGCGCGGCGGGAGGCCGCGCAGGGCGAGGACCAGCAGCAGGATCCCGCCGCCGGCCACGGCGCCCGCGACGATGGCGAGCAGCACGTCCGGCGCGTACATCAGCGGCCTCCGCTCGCCTGGTGGACGGCTGCCGGGGGCCTCACCAGACACCCCCGGACGGGTCGTAGCCGTACTCGGCGAGCTCGGCGGCGCAGGCGATCGGCGCGGCGGGAACGGCGTGCCCCTCCGGGCCCAGCGCGAACACCTCCGACGACAGCACCCGGCCGTCCACGCCCGTGACCTCCCGGATGCTCGCGACGTAGCGGCGCAGGCGCCCGCCGGAGACGTACTCGTTGCGCTTCTCGATGAACACCACGAAGTCGATCGCGCCCGCGATCAGCATGTGCGTCGCCTCGACCGGCAGCCGCTCCTCCGACTGGATCGCGTACGTGGCGACGCGGTTGAAGACCTCCACCGAGGAGTTGGCGTGGATCGTCGACAGGGACCCGTCGTTGCCCTGCGTCATCGCGTTCAGCATCGTGACGATCTCGTCGCCGAGCACCTCACCGACGATCACCCGGGACGGGTTCATGCGCAGCGACCGGCGCACCAGCTCCGCCATCGAGATGGCGCCCTGCCCCTCGGAGTTCGGGAGCCGCTGCTCGAACGCCACGCAGTTCGGGTGCAGTTCGGGGAAGGCGTCTAGGCCGAGCTCCATCGCCCGCTCGACGGTGATGAGCCGTTCGTGCGGCGGGATCTCGTTGGCGACGGCGCGCAGCAGCGTCGTCTTGCCCGCGTTCGTCGCCCCGGCGATCATGATGTTCTTGCGGGCGTTGACGGCGGCGCGGAAGAACTGGCCGATCTCCGGGGAGAAGGTGCCGTTGCCGACCAGGTCGGCGAGGAACACCTTGCCGAGGCGCGCCCGCCGGATGGACAGCGCGGGGCGCAGGGTCACGTCCATGACGGCCGAGAGCCGCGATCCGTCCGGCAGCCGCAGGTCGAGCTGCGGGTTCGCGGTGTCGAAGGGCCGCGAGGACAGCCCGCTGTAGGCGGCGAGGATCTGGATCAGCTCGACCAGTTCCTCGTCGCTCTCGGCGACGGGCTCGCCCATCACCTCGCGGCCGTCGGCGTAGCCGATGAACACCCGGTCGCAGCCGTTGATGTCGATGTTCTCGATCTCGGGGTCCTCCAGCAGCGGCTGGAGCCGTCCGACACCGAACAGCGCCGCGTGCACGCCCGCCGCGAGCGCCTCTTCCTCCTCGGCGTTCGGCGGCCGGCGTCCGGAGGTGATCTCGCCGCGCGCGAACTCCTCCAGCACCTGGCCGATGAGCGCGCGGGCGAACTGCCGCTCGTCCTCGCCGGTCATCGGCGGCAGGTTGTGCGCGGCGTCCATGCGGCGCTGCTGGGCCAGCCGGTCGCCGACCTCCTGGCGGAGCCGTTTGACGAGGCCGTGGTCCACCTACCGCTCCCCCTTCTCGTGCCGCCCGCCCGCCGCGACCTGCCCGCCGCCGGCGACCCGCCCGGCGGGCGGCGGAGGCGCGGCGGGGTGCGCCTGCGGTCCGGTCTCGGATGGACGCCCGGGGGCGGCGCCGTACGGGACGGCGGGCGCGGGCCGGAGCCGTCCGACCAGGTCGCCGGCGACCTCGCGGGCGGAGCGGATCAGCAGCGAACGGTCCAGCCGGCCGCCCCAGCGCCCGGACAGCAGCTCGGCGCCCTTCGGGTCGAGCGCCAGCCCGCCGAGAACGGTGACCGGGGCGGGCGGCGGGCCGGTGGGCTCGCCGTCCGTCGGCTGGGCACGGTGCACCGCGCCGGCGACGATCCGGTCGACCTCGGCGATCGAGCCGCGGAAGTCGCGCGGGTCGGCCAGCACGAGCACGCCGACCGGCGGCCCGCCGCGCAACTCGGCGGTCAGCGCGGCGACCCGCTCGCGCAGGTGCGCGACCTGCTCCAGGGTGGCGCGCGTCAGCAGGACGACGAGGTCCGCTTCGCGCAGCAGTTCGGTCAGCGGTGTGTCGGCGCCGAGGCGACCGCAGTCGGCGATCACGTCGACGGTGCCGAGGCCGGTGAACGCGCGGCCGAGCGGCCCCCACAGCCACGTCATGGCCTGCGCCTGCTCGGCGTTGGTGATCCCGACGAGCACGTCGAGACCGCCGACCAGCCGCTGGCAGTGCTCGGCGACCTGCTCGGGCCGCAGCCCGCGGCGGGCGGTCGCGGCGAGGCTGAGCAGCCCGCGGGACGGGTTGAGCATCCCGCCGTCCTTGTCCTGCGCGTCGTCGGCGGGCGCCGCGGCGGGCAGCCGGTACACCAGGTCGCCGCCGGCCTGGTCGCACTCGGCGACCAGCACGGGACGCGGCCACACGGCGCCGAGGGCCACCGCGGCGGTGGTGACGCCCGGCGCCCCCTTGTCGGCCGCGAGCGCGATGAGAGCCACGGTCAGTTCCCGCCCGTCCCGGGATTCTGCGCGCCTCCCGTGCCCGGGTTCGGTGTCACGGGCGACTGTGGTGGGCTCTCCCCGGTGGCGGGCGGTGACTGGCCGCCCTGCTTGCCCTGCGCGCCGGGCGGCGGCGCGGCGACCTTCGTCCCGTCCGGGACGAGGGCGAGCGCGACCGACCCGGCGGAGGCGGCCTGGGTGAGCAGCGGCGCGTCCGCCGGCAGGACGGCCACGTCCACGGTCGTCTGGTCGGAGCGCAGCCGTCCGCTGCCGCCCCGGCCCATGCCGATCACGATGGCGTCCGCGGACAGGACCGTCCCGGCGCGGGGGCCGCCGCCCGTACCGCCGCCGACCGCGTACAGCGTCACCCGCTTGCCGACGTCGACGCCGTCGGCGGGGAACTGCCCCGGCTTGAGCGCGAGCCCGACGACGAGCCGGCCCTTGGCGGCGTCGTCGGCCCGGCTGATCATGGAGTTGGTCAGCAGCGCACCCTTGACCAGCGGGACGGCCGCGTAGTACTTGCCGACGTTCTGCCGTTCCGTCCAGTTGATGTACTGGATGCCGGTGTCGCCGACCTGGACTTCTTCGAGTGCGCCGGCCGGGATGCGCTGCCCGGCGGCGACCGGCTGCGCGATCCGGATCGCCGACACCCGCTGGCCGCTGGCCATCACGAGGTAGGCGCTGGCGAGCGCGCCGCCGAGGATGAGCAGCACCGCGAGCGCGGCCAGGGCCGGCTTGCGTTCGCGCGGGGACGTGGGAAGCCGCTGCCCGCCTGAGGTGCCGAGTCCGGACCGGCCCAGCCCCGCTGTGCCGCCGGATGGGCCCGCCGCGACGGTCGGCTGGTTGGACTTCATACGCTCGCCCCGAACTCCTTCCCGCCCCCGCGGACCTCGCACCGCGAGCCGTCCGCATCACCGGGCGATCCATGCTTGCGGGACGGATGAGGCCACGTCAATGGATTCGGTGAGGTGAAGCGGTCCCGTAACGCGCGCCAGAGCGATGACCTGGGACTCTCCCGGTCACTTCACCACTTACCACCAGTCACATGTGTCACTGACCACATTCGCGACGGAGATGACATCTCTCAGAAAACTGTGAACTTCAAGCCGACGAGCCGGCCGAGAAGCACCATGGCGTGATCAAAGTAGGCGGCGCGGGCGTCGATCACGTTGTTGAATTGCCCGAACAATTCGAAGCTCACCGTCCCGTACAGACCGGCCCATGCCGTCAACGCGCGCACCACCACCTCGTCCGGGACATTCATCTGGACGGCGTTCCTCGCGCGCTGGAGGTCCTCGGCCAGCGCATCGGTCATCTCCGGGCACGGTCCTTCCGGTTCCAGCGCCCCCGCCTCATGGGCATCGGTCACGATGCGCGCGAGCACGACCGTGTCGCGGAGGGCGGCGGGCACGGTGTCCTGGGGCGCCTTGTACCCGGGCACCGGCGACCCGTTCAGCAGCGCGTACTCGTGCGGGTGCGCCAAGGCCCATTCCCGGATGGTCCGGCACACCCCGAGCCACCGCTCCGGGAACCCGTCGCCCCTGGCGAGGGCCTGCGCGTCGGCGCGCTCGACGGCCTCGCCGACCGCGTTGTAGGCGTCGATGATCAGGGCGGTGAGCAGGTCGTCGCGGCTGGGGAAGTAGCGGTAGATCGCCGAGGAGACCATGCCCATCTCGCGGGCGACCGCGCGCAGCGACAGGCCCGCCGCGCCCGCGGTCGCCAGCTGCCCCCGGGCGATCGTGATGATCTCCCGGACCAGCTCCGCCCGTACCCGTTCCCGTGCCGTCCGACCTGCGTTCATGACGCGACGCTAGCAGAGCACCGAGACGACCCGAGAGCACTGCTCTTGACGAACACTGCTCTTTAGAGAGAGCATTGCTCTCATCGCGGAGCACTGTGCTGCGCAACGGAGGAGAGGAGCCCGCCATGGGCATGCACGTGATCGTCGGTGCCGGGCAGGTCGGCGCGCACCTGGCCGAACGGCTCACCACGCGCGGGCACGACGTGATCGTCGTGTCCCGGTCCGGGTCGGGCCCGGACGGGACGGAGCGGGTCGCCGCCGACGTCGCCGACCGGGCTCGGCTCGTCGCGATCGCCAGGGGCGCCGATGCCATCTACAACTGTGTCAACCCCAAGCTGCACCGCTGGGCACAGGACTGGCCGCCGATGGCGGCCTCGTTCCTTGGCGCGGCGGAGCAGACCGGCGCCGTCCTGGTGACCCTGGGCTGCCTGTACGGCTACGGGCCGGTGGACCGGCCCATGACCGAGGACCTTCCCCTTGCGGCGACCGGCACGAAGGGACGCGTCCGCGCGAAGATGTGGCAGGACGCACTGGCCGCGCACCAGGCGGGACGGGTGCGCGCGACCGAACTGCGCGGCTCCGACTACTACGGCCCCGGCAGCAGCGACCAGGCGTACATCGGCGACGTGCGGTTCGTGAAACCGCTGCTGGCCGGCGAGCGGGTGACGTACCTGAGCGACCCGTCCGTCCCGCACGCCTGGACGTACCTGCCGGACGTGGCCGAGGCCCTCGCCATCGCCGGGACCGACGCGCGCGCATGGGGCCGGCCCTGGCACATCCCCACCGGGCCCGCCGTGTCGACGCGGGAGGTGGCCGAGCGGCTCTGCGCGCTCGCCGGCGCCCCCGCGCCGCGTATCCGCACGCTGCCACGTCCCCTGTTCACCGCGATGGGCACGATCTCGCCGCTGTTGCGAGAACTTCGTGAGACGCGCTACCAGTTCGACAATCCGTACGTCCTCGACTCCACGGCATTCGAGACAACGTTCGGCATGGCACCTACACCGCTGGACACGGCCCTAAAGTCGATCATCGCCGCGTCCTGAAAACGGCCCGGCCGCGCCGTTCGCCGGGGCTGAGGGGCCCGGGTAATTAAGCTGGCACGGACGGCAGCGCCGTCCACGACGGCGGCGCACAAGGAGGGTTCGGATGCGGATCTCTTTCACGGCGCTGACCGGCGGCGGGCCGCGCGACGTCGTGGTCACCGTGGACTCCGAGGTCAGCGTGGACGGGATCGCGCGGTCGCTGTCGGCCGCGCTCGACGGGCGGGCACCGCTCGCCGCAACGCCGCACACAGCGCCGCCCCCAGGGCCACCCGCAGTGCCGCCGCGCTTCGCCAAAGCCGCCGCGCCGTCGGCGCCCTCGGCCTCCCCTGCAACGTCGGCAGGCCCACGCAAGGCCCTGTGGGTGGACGGCCGGATGCTCGACCCGCAGGCCCTCGCCGTCAAGGAACTGCGTGACGGCGCGATCGTCGCGGTCGAGCAGCGCGGCGCCGCCGCGACCGTCCGCGCGGAACCGACCGGACTGGTGGAGGTGCGCGTCGTCGGCGGCCCCGCCGCCGGGTCAGTGCACCGGCTGGGGCTCGGCGTCAGCACGATCGGCTTCGGGGACGACGTGGACGTCCGGCTGGACGACCCGGCCGTCCCCGCCCGCTCGCTGCGGATCACGGTCGGGGTCGACCGCGTCCAGGTCGAGGCGTCCGCGATGACACGCGCGGCCCTGGACGGCGAGCCGCTGACGGCGCCGGCGGACTGGCCGTCCGGAGGAATGCTGGCGGTCGGCTCCAGCGTCCTCACCCTCGCCCCGAGCGCCGCACCCGACACCCACCTGGAGCCGCTGCCCGAGGGCGGTCTCGCTTTCAACCGCCCGCCTCGGCTGAATCCCGGGCACCACGTCCGGCGGCTGGAGGTCCCCAAGCGTCCCGAACGCAACCCGAGGGAACGGCTCCGGCTGTTCGGCGCGATCCTGTTCTCGGTGTTCGGGCTCGTCATGGCGTTCGCGATGGGCCAGTGGTGGTGGGCGCTGTTCGCGCTGGCCTGGCCGGTGATGACGGTCGGCGAGTGGATCGGCGACCGGCTGCACGGACGCAAGTCGTACAAGAAGGCGCTCAAGGAGTACCACCGCAAGACCGGGGAGTTCGACGGCGAGCTGGACCGGCTGCGGCGCGAGGACCAGGCCGAACGACGCGCCCTGCATCCCGATCCCGCCGAGGTGCTGCTCACCGCGACCGGCCCGCGGCGGCGCCTGTGGGAGCGGCGCCGCGGCGACCCCGACGCGCTCCACCTGCGGCTCGGCCTCGCCGACCTGCCCGCCCGCATCGAACTGTCGGGGGACGTGCCCGTCCCGGCGGCACGGCAGGTTCCGGTGGCGCTGCCGCTGGCCGAGCTGGGCGTCCTCGGCGTGACCGGCCCGCGCCGCACGTCCCGCGCCCTGGCCCGCTGGCTCGTCGCCCAGGCCGCCGCCCTGCACAGCCCCCGTGACCTGGCCATCATCGTGCTGTCCGCCGACCCGGAGTCGGGCGAGGAATGGAACTGGGTGCGCTGGCTGCCGCACTGCGCGCCGCGCGAGGGCGAGGAGTGCGTGGCCCTCGTCGGCACCGACCCCGACTCGATCGCGCACCGCGTCACCGAGCTGACGATCCGCGTGACCGAACGCCGCCGGGCCGCGCAGGCCCAGTCCCAGTTCTTCGGCCAGGGAAAGCCCGCCGACCACGTCCCGTACAACATCCTGATCGTGCTGGACGGCGCGCGCACCCTACGCCGCATCCCCGGCATGCCCATGCTGCTCTCACGCGGATCCGAGTACGGCCTGTACGCCATCTGCGTCGACGACGAGGAACGGCTCCTGCCTGAGGAGTGCACCGCGGTCGCCGCCTGGGATCCGCAGTACTCCTCCTACATCCACCTTCGTGGCCAGGGGCTGGACGTCCTGGGGCCAGTGCTCGCCGACCAGGTATCCCCGTCCTGGACCGACCGGGTGGCGCGCGCGCTGGCGCCCGTCCGGGACGTCTCCCGCGAGGATGCCGAAGAGTCGATTCCCGCTCAGGTACGGCTCCTCGACCTGCTCGACATGCCCGAACCCACCGCCGAACACATCATCCGATCCTGGACGCGCACGCACGGCCGGGCCACCCGGGTGCCGATCGGGCTGGGCACAGGTAACCGCCCAGGCCGTTCCCAGCAGGCGTACCAGATCGACCTGCGCGCCGACGGACCCCACGGGCTCATCGCGGGAACCACGGGCGCGGGCAAGTCCGAACTGCTCCAGACCCTCATCGCGTCCCTGGCCGTGGCGAACCGTCCGGACGAGATGACGTTCGTCCTCATCGACTACAAGGGCGGTGCCGCGTTCAAGGACTGCGCGCGCCTCCCCCACGTCGTCGGTATGGTCACCGACCTGGACGGGCACGCGACAGAGCGCGCGCTCGAATCGCTCGCCGCCGAACTGCGGCGCCGCGAGGAGGTTCTCCTCCATTACGGCGCCAAGGACATCGACGACTACCACGACCTACCGGCGGCAACCCCTCCCCACCAGGCCCTGCCCTCGATGCCGCGGCTCGTCCTCGTCATCGACGAGTTCGCCGCGATGGTCACCGACCTGCCCGACTTCCTCACCGGCCTGGTCGACATCGGACGCCGCGGCCGTTCCCTCGGCGTCCACCTGATCCTGGCGACGCAGCGCCCCGCCGGGGTGGTGACCGCCGACATCCGCGCCAACACCAACCTGCGCATCGCCCTGCGCGTCACCGACCCGGACGAGTCCACCGATGTCCTCGACTCCCCCGATGCCGCGCAGATCTCCAAGTCCACCCCTGGACGCTGCTACGTCCGCTCTGGCGTGTCCTCCCTGCACGCCGTCCAGTCCGCGCGGATCGGGGGCCGCCGCCCCGGTGCCACCGACCGCCGCACCACCGTCCTGCCGCTGCCCTGGCAGCACCTCGGGCGGCCGGTCCCCGGCCCCCGCGAGGCCGCCGACGACCAGAGCACCGACCTCGCCGTCCTCGTCCAGGCGATCGACGAGGCCGCCCGCCGCGCCGGCATCGCCCGCCAGCCGTCCCCCTGGCTGAACCCGCTGCCCGAACGGGTCCGGCTGGCGCCCCGCACCGCCGCCGGCGGCTCGGTCGTGGAGGTCCCGCCGATCCCGTTCGGCATCACCGACCTGCCCGCCGTCCAGTCGCGCGAGGAACTCGCCCTCGACCTCGCCTCCGGCGGCCACCTCTACCTCGCCGGCTCCGCCCAGTCGGGCCGTTCCACCGCGCTGCGCACCATCGCCGGTGCCCTCGCCGGCTCCTGCTCCCCCTACGACGCGCACCTGTACGCGATCGACTGCGGCGCGGGCGCCCTGCTGCCCCTGATCTCCCTCCCGCACTGCGGTGCCGTCGTCGGCCGCGAGCAGCTCGACCGCTGCGAGCGCCTCCTCACCGCCCTGTCCGCCGAGGTCGCCCGCCGCCAGCAGTTGCTCGCCGAGGCCGGCTTCGCGTCCCTCGCCGAGCAGCGCGCCGCCGTCGCCGCCACCGACCGCCTCCCCTGGATGGTCCTGCTCCTGGACCGTTGGGAGGGCTTCCTCGGCGCGTTCGAGCACTACGACTACGGCCGCCTCGTCGACCAGACCCTCCGCCTTCTGCGCGAGGGCGCCGCGGTCGGCCTCCGTGCCGTCTTCACCGGCGACCGCTCCGGTCTCGGGGGCCAGGTCTCCACCGTCTTCGACCGCCGTCTCGTCCTGCGCATGTCCGACCCCAACGACTACGGCTACGCGGGCCTCCAGGAGAAGCACGTCCCCGCCGCGATGCCTCCAGGCCGTGCCCTGGAGTCCGTCGCGCCCGGCGCGCCGCTCCAGGAGTCGCAGATCGGCCTGCTCTCGGACGACCCGTCCGGGGCGGCCCAGGTCGCCGCCCTCCAGGAGATCGCCCGCGTCTCCGTCGCCCGTTACGGCCGCCTCCCGCGCCGCCTGCGCCCCCTGCATGTGGACGAGTTGCCCGTCCGCGTCACCTACCGCGAGGCGATGGCGCTGGACCCCGACTTCCTCGCCCCCTCGGCCCTGTGGGCCCTCGTCGGCGTCGGCGGCGACACCCTCGCGCCGGTCGGCGTCGACCTGCTCAACGAGGGCCCCGGCTTCGCCGTCGCGGGCCCGCCGCGCTCCGGCCGCTCCACCACGCTCCGGACGATCGTGCATTCGCTGCTCGATCCCGCCGTCGGGGGCGGCCTCGTCCCGGTCGTCCTGATCACCCCGCGCCGCTCCCCGCTCCGCCTCCTGTCGGGCCGTCCCGGTGTCCTCGGGCTCCTCACCTCCGACTCCGAGGCCGTCGACCTGGAGAAGGCGATCGGCGAAGAGCACCGCTACGCCGTCATCGTCGACGATGCCGAACTCCTCGACGAGACCGACCTCGACGACGCCCTCCGCGACGTCCTGCGCACCGCCCGCGACGGCGAGCACGCCGTCGTCATCGGCGGCACCACCTCCGACCTGGGCCGGGGCTACCGAGGCTTCCTCTCCGACACCCGCCGCTCCCGCTCGGGCGTCCTGTTGTCCATCGACTCCCCGGACGACGGCGACATGTTCGGCCTGCGCCTGCCCCGCAACGCGCCCTTGGCGGGCCCGACCGGCCGTGGTCTCTTCGTGGCCGCCGGGGCCACCACCCAGATCCAGGTGGCCCTCCCACCCCCCACCACCGACTGACGATCTTTGCGATCGATCCCGACGACCCTGGTGACGGGTTTCGAGGAGGTCGCCGACCAGGGGCTTTCGCCTGCGTTCGTTGTGAGAGTTCGCCAGGGCGGGTGATGGCGGGCACAAAAAGGCGGGTCCCGGCCTCGGGGGGATGGGCCGGGACCCGCGGTCCTTGGGGGGCGAGGCGTCAGCGGGTGGCGGCCTCGATGTTCTGCTGGGACTTCTTGATGTCCTGGCCGCCCTGTTCGAGGGCGAGAGCCATCTTGTCGAATGCGGTCTTGGCCTCGGCCCAGGCCGAGCGGAACCGGTCGGCGCCTGGCCCCCACCAGACCTGAGAACTGCTGACCGTCCGGCCGTTGAGATCCTTGATCAGTGCATCGAGGTTGCGTGAGTGCTTGCTGAAGATCCGGGACAGCTCTTCCAGTTCGCCGATGTTGGCGCCGCGCTTGTCACCGCTCACCGTTCGACCTTTCGTCGCCGGAACGCTTTCTCTGCCCTGCCGTCAAGAATGGCGACAGCCTACGCCCCTACGATCACCTGAATCCAGCGGCCGCACCTCCGAAACGGCCACAATCCCGCCATCGAACCTTGTCCGGATGTGGACAACTACAGCCCACCAGGTGGGCGTTTACGCCGCCGTAGGTGACGTAGCGCAATCCCGTGACGTGCATCATTACCGTACGTCAAGGAGTTTTCAGAGCGAGCTGGACAGTGCATTATCCGGGAAACACTTCATTGCCCGGAAAGCGCACCTCAGCGGGTGGGGAGGTCCGGGTCGTTCACCGGACGCGCGGCCGGGTCGAGGACGCGCTCGCCGATCAAGGTGATCTGCTCGCCCCGGGTCCGGAACTCGAAGCGGCGCCGGACCAACTGGGTGAGCTTGCCGCTGTCGTAGCGGACCTCGGTGTGCTCGACGGCCTCCAGGGTGATGCGGTCGCCGGTCCGGGTGGCCTTGCCACCGTCAAGGCGGGTACGGGCGCCGGTGTAGGCGGGGCCGCCCTCGACCGGCGCACGGTTGCGGGTCTCCAGTTCGCGGACGGCCCGTTCCTGGACATGGGCCACGCGCGGCGAGATGCGCACGCCGAGGATCTCGGTGGGGGAACTCCGGTCGTGGTGCCGCTGCTGGACGAGTGCCTGGGAGCGGCGCTCCAGCAGGGTGCTCGCGGCGGCTGTCAGCTGCCGGGTGGTCTCGGCGTCCACATCGGGCGAGGTCCGCCGGACGACGGACGACGCGGGCAGCAGCGCGCAGCCGGCCAGGACGATCGCCAGGCCGGCCCTGGTCCACTGGCGAACCATCGGCCTCCTCCGCTGGATCCGAGGCGAACATACACCGCCTCGGACTAGCCGAGGACTCCCGCGAAGGGGTCGGTGTAGGTCTCCCAGGCGGTGGATCCGGCGAGCATCTCGTCGTGGGTGAGGAGGCAGCCGTCCAGGAGGGTGCAGAGGGCGGCCCGGTCGACCGCCGGACCGGTGAAGGAGATCAGCTGGGTCCGGTCGCCGAGCTTCGGCCGCCAGTCGAGCGTGGCGGCGGCCCGCCGGGCGGGCGGTTCCTCCGTCCAGGCGGCGCGCGGGCGGGCGGCGAGCCAGGGGCCGTGGTCCTCGATCATGAGGAGGCCGGCCACGCAGTCCCAGGACAGCAGGGTGTTCGGACGGTTGGCGATCCAGATGCGGCCCCGGCTCCGCACGGCGCCGGCGGCGAGGTCGCGCAGGGCGTCGTGGAGCCGGCCGGGGTGCAGCGGGCGGAGCCGGCGCCACAGGACGGTGGCGAGGCCGTCCGACTCCAGGTCGCAGGGCAGCCGGAGGGTGGCCGGGGAGACCTTGGCGGCGAGGTCGGCGGCGGAGACCGGGACGACGGGCGGCAGCAGTTCGTCCAGGAGGGTCACCGGCGTACCAGCGCCGAGGTGTTCGAGGACGGTCTCCGCCAGATCGCCCGGCGAGGACAGGACGAGGCCGGACGCGTACTCGATCTGCCGCGCGAGCGTCTCGGCGACGTAGCGGTCGTCGTCGGGGGCGGCGGCGAGGGCGCGGGTGCCGAGCGGGTCGGCGCAGGCCAGGTCCTCCAGGAGGGGGCCGGGGGCGACGGCGGTCAGGACGCCCGCGAGATGGACACCCGTGATCCTGTCCAGCTCGGGGGCGACGATGCCGGGATCGACGGATTCCCAGGTCTCGATGACCACGAGGCTCGCGTCGGCCGACAGCCGGGCGACGGTGGGCAGGACGTCCTCGCGGAGGGTGCAGGACACGCAGCCGTGGTCGACGCGCACGTCGGCACGCTCCCGGACTCCCCACGCGTCCATGACGACGCGCTCGACCTGTCCACCGGCGATGCCGCGGAGATCGTGGTGGACGGCGACGGAGTGCGGGGCGGACGCCAGGAGCCGGTCGACGGTCTCTCCGCGGGCGTCGGCGTGCAGGCCGGACACGATGACAACGGGGATGCTCGGCACGCCGCTCCTCCCAAAGCGAAAACCGTTATCGTTATGTTCGCACGAATGACGCGTCCGCACGGCCCATCGGGGAGGAAAGCGCGCGCCGGCTCGGGGCCGGTCGCGTGAAAGAAGGCCCGCACCTTCGGGGAGGTGCGGGCCTTCGCATCGCTCGGGCGCGCATCAGCCGGACTCGACCTCCAGCGCGGCGACGCGGGAGCGGGCTTCGGCCATGGCCTCGTGGTAGCGGGTGTCCCAGTCCGGATCGCCGTCCGGGATGGTGGCGACGGTCTGGCGGCCGAGTTCGTCCAGCAGGCCGCCGGAGGCGTCCCGGGTGACCTGGCGGACGACGACCGCGGTGGCGCCGCCCGAGGCCTCGGTGTGGGTCTCCCAGCGCGCGGACGGGCCGGGCCGCCGCCGGCCGTCGGGGGCGAGCCCACCGAACGCGTACAGCAGCAGGACCACCACCACGGCCGCGACGGCGAGCAACGCCAGGATGATCAGGAACCGCACCGCCGCCTCACCTCCGCGGGAGGAGCGAGCCGTTGGGGTTGCCGGGGGCGTAGACCGTGATGCCCTGCGGGAGCGCCTTCAGCTCCTCGATCCTCGCGCACGTCGGGCACTTGTTGTAGCCGTCCTGGCGCGCCTTGTTCGCCGCGGCCTCCGCCTTGGCCGTCGCCACCTTCGCCTGCGCCTCGCTGACCTGTGCGAACGCGGCCTGGGCGCGGTCCACGGCGTCCTGCACCTTCGACGGCAGCGTGACCCGCACCAGGTTGAAGTGGATGTTGGTGACGAACTTGCCGCCGAGGGTCTGCTCCAGGTCGGCGGCGAGGCTGGTGTTGATCGAGTTCTGGACCTTGGCGATGTTGGCGTTGTTGCTCTGCGGCTGCTGCCCGGGCTGCCGCGGCGTCTGCGGAGGGGTGGGCACGGTCGGCGCGGAGGTGTTCTGCACCAGTGCGCAGGACGAGACGAGCTCGGCGCAGCGGAAGCTGTTGATCTGGCTGCGCAGGTCGTTGTCTATCACCGGCCGGACGATCTGGTCGAGGAACGCCGACCATCCCTTGTCGCCGTCGAAGGGGGAGTAGGTCTTGCCGTCGGCGCTGCGGAACTTGCGGGTGCCGTACTTGTCGTCGAACGCCCGAAGCGACTGGTGGTCCTGGTTGAGGGTGAAGTAGAGGGTGCCCTCGATGCCCATGTTGACGCCGTCCGCGCTGGGGACGGTGACGACGTCCACGCCGGACTCCTCGCCCTTACGCGCGTCGGAGGTGATCGTGTAGAAGCGCTGCTGCGCCGGGTACTTGTGGACCTTGGAGTAGAGGCCGACCCAGGTACGGCCGGATCCGGGGTCGATGACCTGGCGGATCCGGTTGTTGTCGAAGAACCCGCCGTTGCGGACGACCGCGATCTCCCCGCCGCTCGTCCGCTCGTACCCGCCGAGCAAGGCGCTCAGCGCGGGCCACACCACCACGACCAGGACGACCGCGATGACGATGGCGGTACGCCTGCGCGGCGCCCGCAGTCCGGCCGTCCCGGCGCCCTTCGCAGCGGTCGACTCCTTCTTGGCCACGTCCCGACTCCTCTCCCATCGCGCGCCGTTGCGGCCCGCGGGTTCGCTGTTCAGACGGACGGGAGTCTGTCGCGGATCCGGTGGTTCAGGCGGATATATGCCGTTGAACCCCGCCGTAACCCCACACTCATGAGCGAAACCGTCCATAACGAGGGGCTTACGAAATCCCCGGACAGGGGTTATCTAGACTGCGCGTGCAAGGCTAGGGAGGAGACCCACGTGCGCAAGGTCCTGATCGCCAACCGCGGTGAGATCGCGGTCCGTATAGCCCGTGCCTGTCACGACGCGGGGCTGGCCAGCGTGGCGGTGTACGCCGAGCCGGATCTGGAGGCGCTGCACGTTCGGGTCGCCGACGAGGCGTTCGCCCTCGGCGGGCGGACCGCCGCCGAGAGCTACCTCGACATCGGCAAGCTGCTGAAGATCGCAGCCGACGCCGGCGCGGACGCCGTCCACCCGGGCTACGGCTTCCTGGCCGAGAACGCCGACTTCGCCGCGGCCGTACAGGCCGCGGGACTGACCTGGATCGGTCCGCCGCCCGCCGCGATCACCGCGCTCGGCGACAAGGTCCAGGCCCGGCACATCGCCCAGAAGGTCGGCGCGCCGCTGGTCGCCGGCACCAAGGACCCGGTGTCGGGCGCGGACGAGGTCGTCGCGTTCGCCCGCGAGAACGGGCTGCCCATCGCGATCAAGGCAGCGTACGGCGGCGGCGGGCGCGGCCTGAAGGTCGCCCGCACTCTCGACGAGGTCCCCGAGCTGTACGAGTCCGCGGTCCGCGAGGCGGTGAGCGCTTTCGGGCGCGGCGAGTGCTTCGTGGAGCGCTACCTGGACAGGCCCCGGCACGTGGAGACCCAGTGCCTCGCCGACCAGCACGGGAACGTGGTGGTCGTGTCGACGCGTGACTGCTCGCTCCAGCGGCGGCACCAGAAGCTCGTCGAGGAGGCCCCGGCGCCGTACCTGTCGGACGAGCAGCTCGACCTGCTGTACCGCTCGTCCAAGGCCATCCTGAAGGAGGCCGGGTACGTCGGGGCGGGCACGTGCGAGTTCCTCGTCGGCCAGGACGGGACGATCTCCTTCCTGGAGGTCAACACGCGCCTCCAGGTCGAGCATCCCGTCACCGAGGAGGTCGCGGGCGTCGACCTCGTCCGGGAGATGTTCCGGATCGCCGATGGCGAGGAGCTCGGCTACGGCGACCCGGAACTGCGCGGACACTCCATCGAGTTCCGCCTCAACGCCGAGGACGCCGGCCGCGGGTTCCTGCCCGCCGTCGGCACGCTGACGGCCTGGGAGCCGCCGACCGGCCCCGGCGTCCGGCTCGACACCGGCTACGGCGCGGGGCAGACCGTCCCGCAGGAGTTCGACTCGCTGATCGCCAAGCTGATCGTCACCGGCGCCACCCGCCGGCAGGCGGTCGAGCGGTCCCGCCGCGCGCTCGCCGAGTTCGTCATCGACGGCATGCCGACCGTGCTGCCGTTCCACCGCGCCGTCCTGGACGATCCGGCGTTCGTCCCGGACAGCGACACGACGCCCTTCTCCGTCCACACGCGCTGGATCGAGACCGAGTTCGACAACCAGATCGAGCCCTACCCGGCCGCGCCCGCCGCCGACGAGGCGGAGCAGGCCGAGCGGGAGCGCGTCACCGTCGAGGTCGGGGGCCGGCGCATCGAGGTCGTCCTGCCCGCGGGGCTCGGCGCCTCCACCGCGCCGGCCGCCGGTCAGGCGGCACCCGGCCGGCGGCGCGGCGGCAAGAAGGGCGGCGGGGTCCAGGCGTCCGGGGACTCCCTGGTCAGCCCGATGCAGGGCACCATCGTCAAGATCGTTGTCGAGGACGGCGCCGTGGTGGCCGCGGGCGACACCGTCGTCGTCCTGGAGGCGATGAAGATGGAGCAGCCGCTCACGGCGCACAAGGGTGGGACGATCACCGGCCTGGCCGCCGAGGTGGGGCAGACGGTCTCCAGCGGCGCGGTCATCTGCGAGATCAAGGACTCCTAAGCGCAGGGACGGGAGGGGTGCCCCGCCGGGGCGCCCCTCCGTCATACCGGCTGGGACAAGACGGTTCTCCGGCGATTCACCGGGCAGCTCCATGGTCAGCAAGACGAACGGTGCGGGAACGAGTCGCCGCGCCCGGACGTCTTAGCTGGTAAAGGGGGCAGACAGTCATCATGAGCTCCAAGACTCAGGCCCGTCTCACCCAGGCGCACGGCAGCCGCACGGCCCGCCGCGGTGCGGCGACGATAATCATCACGGCCGTCCTGCTGGCACTCGGCCTCGTCCTGCCGGTAGCGGCCGCGCACGCCGCGCCCCCGGCCGGTCACACCGTCGCCGCGGCGGCGGCCCCCGCCCGGGCCGACGACAACATCGGGCAGATCGCCAAGGGCCTCATCGACTCCCGGCTGTACGTGACGAGCGGGGCCGGGAACGCGCTGACGCCCGCCGACCAGACACAGGTCAAGGCCGCCCTCGGACGCGACGGCGACGCCGACATCCGCGCGGTCGTCGTCCGCAACGACGTCCCCCGCACCGAGGTCGGCCAGATGCTCAAGGGCGTCGCGGATCGCGTCGGCAAGGGCCAGACGTACGTAGCGGTCACCGCCGACGGCAAGCGCATGGGCGGGATCTCCAAGAAGCTCGACACCAAGGAGATCAACCAGCTCGTCACGCGCACCAATGGGCTCCCGCTGAAGGACCGGCTGATCCAGTTCGGGGACCTCGCCGAGAAGAAGGTCGACGACCAGGCCCGCTCCAGCGCGATCGGCGGGTTCGTGATGCTCGGCGTGCTGATCCTGGTGGTGGCCGGGGCCGCAGGCGCGTTCCTGGTCGTCCGCAAGCGCCGCCGGGTGCAGCAGGCCCAGCAGATGGCCGACCTGAAGCGCGGCGTCCAGGAGGACGTGACGCTCCTCGGTGAGGACATCGCCCGCCTGGACCTCAACGTCATGGACCAGAAGCTCGACCCCGACACCAGGTCCGACTACGAGCACGCCATGAACTCCTATGACAGCGCCAAGACGGCCAGTGAGCGCGCCACCAGGCCCGACGACATGCAGCAGGTCACGACGGCACTGGAGGACGGTCGGTACTACATGACGGCCACGCGCGCACGCCTGGACGGTGAACCCGTCCCCGAGCGGCGTGCCCCATGCTTCTTCAACCCGCAGCACGGGCCGTCCGTCCAGGACGTCACCTGGGCGCCTCCGGGCGGGACGGCGCGTTCCGTCCCCGCGTGCGCCGCGGACGCCGAGGCAGTCCTTCAGGGCGGCGACCCGGACGTCCGCATGGTTCCCTACAACGGCGAACGCCGTCCGTACTGGAACGCCGGGCCCGCGTACGCCCCGTACGCCGGCGGCTACTACTACGGCTACGGCGGGATCGACCTGCTCAGCGGCATGATGATCGGCACCATGCTCGGCTCGATGATGGGCGGAGGCTGGGGCGGCGGCTGGGGTGGAGGCGGCGACGGCGGCGGCTTCGGCGGCGACGGCGGCGATGTGGGCGGCGGCTGGGACTTCGGCAGCGGCGACTTCGGCGGAGGCGGCGACTTCGGCGGCTTCTAGGGTCACCGAAAGGCGACCTCAGCGGTCACGCGAGCGCGCTAGCTGACCGGTGAGGCAAAGCCGGAGGCGAGCCCGCCGGGAAGATCGCGAAGCGATGGAGCGCTCGCCCAAGCACGGTCAAGGGCGAGCCGCCAGGCGAGCCCCTGGGCCGAGATTGCACTAGATCAGTACGCGTGTTCGGACATCAGGCGGCGGGACGCCTCGGTGATGCTGCCCGACAGGGACGGGTAGACCGCGAACGTGTGGGCCACCTGGTCGACCGTCAGGTGCTGCTGGACGGCGATCGACACGCCCAGGATCAGCTCGCTCGCACGCGGCGCCACGATGACTCCGCCGAGGACGATCCCCGTGGACGGGCGGCAGAACAGCTTCACGAAGCCGTCCTCGAAGCCCTGCATCTTGGCGCGCGCGTTGGTGAACAGCGGCAGCATGACCGTCCGGGCGTTGACGTCTCCGGAGTCGACCATGTGCTGGGTGACGCCGACCGAGGCGACCTCCGGGTCGGTGAAGATGTTGGAGGCGACCCAGCCGAGCTTCAGCGGCTGGACGGCCTCGCCGAGCGCGTGCCACATCGCGATGCGGCCCTGCATGCCCGCGACGGAGGCCAGCATCAGGACGCCGGTGCAGTCGCCAGAGGCGTAGATGTGCGGGACGGACGTCCGCGACACCTTGTCGACCTCCACGAACCCGCGGGAGTCGCAGCGGACGCCGATGTCCTCCAGGCCGATGCCCTGGGTGTTGGGGACCATGCCCACGGTCATCAGGCAGTGGGTGCCCTCGACCTTCGACCCGTCCTCCAGGGTGACGATCACGCCGTTCCCCGACCGCTCCACACCGGCGGCCCGGGAGCGCGACATGACGTTCATCCCGCGCCGCAGGAAGACGTCCTGGAGCACCGACGCGGCGTCGGCGTCCTCGCTGGGCAGGATCCGGTCGCGCGAGGACACGAGCGTGACCTTCGATCCGAGCGACAGGTAGGCGCCGGCCAGCTCCGCGCCGGTCACGCCGGAGCCGACGACGATCAGCTCCTCGGGCAGTTCCGGCAGGTCGTAGAGCTGGCGCCAGTTGAGGATGCGCTCGCCGTCCGGTTCGGCGCCGGGCAGCACCCGCGGCGTCGCCCCGGTCGCCAGCAGCACGATGTCGGCCCGGATGCGCCGGTCGCCGACGGCGACGACGTGCGGCTCCACCAGCCGCGCCTCGCCTCGGACGATCTTGACCTCCTCGTAGGCGAGGCGCTCGGCCACGTCGAACGACTGCGCCCGTGCGAGGTCCTTCACGCGCTTGTTGACCGTCGCCATGTCGGCCTCCAGGCCGCCGACGATGCCGTCGGGGCCGCCGCTGAAGCGCAGGCCGAGGCCCTCCGACTCCGACATGACCGCCATGCGGGTCGAGGTGGCGATGAGCGTCTTGGAGGGGACGCAGTCGGTGAGCACGCAGGCGCCGCCCGGGCCGTCGCGCTCCACGACGGTCACGTCGGCGCCGAGTTGCGCCGCGACGAGCGCGGCCTCGTAGCCGCCCGGGCCTCCTCCGATGATCACGATGCGGGTCACGTCTTCCATTGTTTCCTACTGGCGGCAGTGACCCGTCCCGACCCTCCTCCAGTGGCGTACGCTTGGCCAACGTGGCTCTGTACGCGGCGTACGCCTCCAACATGGATCCCGAGCAGATGGCGAGCCGGGCTCCGCATTCCCCGATGCGCGGCACCGGTTGGCTCACCGGCTGGCGGCTCACCTTCGGCGGGCAGGACAAGGGATGGGACGGTGCCCTCGCCACGGTGGTGGAGGACCGTTCCGAACAGGTCTTCGTCGTGATGTACGACGTGCCCGCGTGGGACGAGAAGGAGCTCGACGCCTGGGAGGGCGCCGCGCTGAACGTCTATCACAAGATCAGAATTCGCGTGCAGACGCTCGACGGGGACGCGCTGTGCTGGCTCTACGTCCTCGACGACTACGAGGGCGGGCTGCCGTCCGCGCGTTATCTCGGCATCCTCGCCGACGCGGCGGAGAAGGCCGGCGCGCCCGACGACTACGTCAAGGACCTGCGCAATCGGCCGTGCAAGTCACTCGGGGAGTAGGGACCCCACTTTACCGAAACGGGTGGTCTTACCGGTAATGTCACCTTCGTGAGCAACGACACCTTTGCACTGGCACGAGACGCGGCTGACCTGCTGCGCGAACGCACGTCCCTCGATTCCTTCGACGCCGCCCTGGTGATGGGCTCCGGCTGGGTGCCGGCAGCCGACGCGCTCGGCGAGACCATCACCGAGCTGCCCTTCACCGAGCTGCCGGGGTTCGCCCCGCCCGCCGTGGAGGGCCACGCGGGCCGGCTCAGGGTCGTGGACTGCGGCGGGCGCCGCGCGCTGGTGTTCCTCGGCCGGACGCACCTGTACGAGGGACGCGGCGTCGACGCGGTGGTGCACGGCGTCCGGACGGCCCTGGCGGCGGGCGTCGGCACCATGGTGCTGACCAACGCGGCGGGCGGGCTGCGGCCCGAGCACCAGCAGGTGGGCGACCCGGTGCTGCTCTCCGACCATCTGAACCTGTCGGGCGCGAACCCGCTGACCGGCGCCACGTTCCTGGACCTGACCGAGGTGTACTCGGGCCGGCTGCGGACCCTCGCCAAGGAGATCGATCCGTCGCTGTCGGAGGGCGTGTACGCGGCGCTGCGCGGCCCGACCTACGAGACGCCCGCCGAGGTCCGGATGCTGCGGACGCTGGGCGCCGACGTGGTCGGCATGTCCACCGTCCTGGAGGCGATCGCGGCCCGCCAGGGCGGCGCGGACGTCCTCGGCATCTCGCTCGTCACCAACATCGCGGCCGGCCTCGCGGGCGAGCCCCTGGACCACGAGGAGGTCCTGGAGGCGGGCCGTGCCGCCGCCGGCCGCATGGGCGCCCTGCTCGGCACCGTACTGTCCAAGATATGAGCGACCTGCGGGAATCTGCTGAGGAGTGGCTGGCGCAAGATCCCGACCCGGTGACCCGCGCCGAGCTGCGGGCGATCCTGGACGCGGGCGACGACCGCGCCCTCGCGGATCGCTTCGGCGCGCGGCTGGAGTTCGGGACGGCCGGCCTGCGGGGCGAACTGGGCGCCGGGCCGAACCGGATGAACCGGGTGACGGTGATGCGCGCCGCCGCCGGTCTCGCGGCACGGCTGCCGCGGCACGGCCGGGTGATCGTCGGATTCGACGCGCGGCACGGGTCCCGGCAGTTCGCGCGGGACACGGCGGCGGTCCTGGCCGGGGCTGGGCTGCGGCCCGAGGTGTTCGCCGAGCCGGTGCCGACGCCCGTCCTCGCGCACTTCACGCGGGCGTTCGACGACGTGGTCGCGGGCGTCATGGTGACCGCGAGCCACAACCCGCCGCGCGACAACGGCTACAAGGTCTACTGGGAAGACGGCGCGCAGATCGTCCCGCCGCAGGACGCGGAGATCTCCGCCGCGATCGACGCCGTCGGGCGGGTGGACGAGCTGCCCCTCGGCGAGGGTTGGCCCGTCCACAACGACGTGTCCCTCTACCTGGACGCGGTGACGGGCCTTGACCTCGGCGACGACCGCGACATCGAGATCGTCTACACGCCCCTGCACGGCGTCGGACGGGACACGCTGCTCCAGGCGTTCGCCGGCGCCGGGTTCCCGGCCCTCACCGTCGTCCCGGAGCAGGCCGACCCCGATCCCGACTTCCCGACCGTCGCCTTCCCCAACCCGGAGGAGCCCGGCGCGCTCGACCTGGCGCTGGCCCTGGCCGCCGCGCGCGGCGCCGACCTGGTGATCGCGAACGACCCGGACGCGGACCGCTGCTCGGTCGCCGTCCCGGGGCCGGGCGGCTGGCGGGCCCTGACCGGGGACGAGATCGGCGGGCTGCTGGCCGAGCACGTCCTGCGGCACACCTCCGGCGACGACCGGCTGGTCGTCACGACCATCGTGTCGTCATCCCTGCTCGGGGCCATCGCGGCCGAGCACGGCGTCCGGTTCGCCGAGTCCCTCACCGGCTTCAAGTGGATCATGAAGGCGGGGCGGCCGGGCGACCGGCTCGTGTTCGGCTACGAGGAGGCCCTCGGCTACAGCGTCGGCGACGACCGGGGCGTCCTCGTCAACGACAAGGACGGCATCGGCGCGGCCCTCGCGGTCGCCGCCCTCGCCGCCGGGGCGAAGCGGGACGGCCGCACGCTGCTCGACCTCCTGGACGACCAGGCCCGCCGGTACGGGCTGCACGCGACGGCGCAGCTGTCCGTCCGGGTGGAGGACCTGTCGCTGATCGCGGGGGCGATGGCCCGGCTGCGCGCCGCCCCGCCCGCCGAATTCGGCGGACGCGCGGTCGAGTCGTCCGACGACCTGTCCCGCGGCGACGGCGGCCTCCCGCCGACCGACGGGCTGCGGTTCCGCCTCGCGGGCGGAGCACGCGTCGTGATCCGCCCGTCCGGGACGGAGCCGAAGCTCAAGTGCTACCTGGAGGTCGTCCTCCCCACGGAGGGCGGCGTCGAGGCGACGCGCGCGCGGGCCGCCGCCGAACTGGAGACCCTGCGCGCGGATGTCTCCGCCGCGCTGGCCCTCAGTTAAGCGCCGCCACCACGCCGAGCACGACCAGGAGTACGCAGGGAACGGCCAGCGACGCCAGCGCGGGAATCGACCACGTGATCGCGCCCCGCGCCGGCGTCGCGTCCCCGGCCGCCTTGGCCGCGGCCGCCTTGTCCGGTGCCCCCGACCGCGTCCGGGGCCGGTTCCTGTCACGGATCTCGTTGAGCTGTTGCGCCGCGTAGACGGCGGGCGTCCGCCCCTTGAGCTGGGCGCCGGGGACCTTGCTGTGCTGCTCGTCGCGCCGGGCCCGCGCCTCCGCCTTGGCCTGGGCGCGGGGCGAGGTCTGATGCACCCACGCCCGCGCCTTCAGCTCCGCCCCGTCCGGCCCGGCGAACTGGACGATCACCGCGTGCGTGCCCTGGATCTCCCGCACGGCACGCCACGGCGCCCACACGTCCCGCAGCGGGTTGCGGATCGTGACGGCCTCCGCGTCCCCGATGATCGCGGGACGGAGCCCGGCGACGTAGGCGATCCCGCAGCCGAGCAGCAGCAGGACCGCGATCGTCGCCGACGTCACCGTGTAGTGCGGGCCGCCCTTGCCGGTGAGGTTGAACGCGAGGTCCAGCAAGTTCAGCACGGCGAACACGAACCAGGCGACAGCGGCGACACGCCCGCCGGTGGAGCGAATGGTCAAAGCACGATCAGGCATGGCCCGATCATGCCAGTGGACGGGTGCCGCTCCACTTGAGCTGCGCGAAACCGGGCTTGATCACCCCGTTGATCAGTTCGAGGCGCTCGGTGAACGGCGCGAACGCGGACTTCATCGCGTTGACCGTGAACCACTGCAGGTCGTCCCACCCGTACCCGAACGCGTCCGCGAGCTTGGCGAACTCCTCCGACAGCGTCGTGCCGCCCATCAGCCGGTTGTCGGTGTTCACCGTGACCCGGAAGCTGAGCCGCCGCAGCAACCCGATCGGGTGCTCGGCGATCGACTTCGCGGCGCCGGTCTGGATGTTGGACGTGGGGCACATCTCCAGCGGGATCCGCTTGTCGCGGACATAGTCGGCGAGGCGTCCGAGCCGCGGCTCTCCCCCTTCGACCTTGATGTCGTCGATGATCCGCACGCCGTGCCCGAGCCGGTCGGCGCCGCACCACTGGATCGCCTGCCAGATCGACGGCAGCCCGAAGCCCTCACCCGCGTGGATGGTGAAGTGCGCGTTCTCCCGCTGGAGGTACTCGAACGCGTCCAGGTGCCGGGTGGGCGGGTAGCCCGCCTCCGCCCCGGCGATGTCGAACCCGACGACACCCGAGTCGCGGTACCGGACGGCCAGCTCCGCGATCTCCTTGCTCCGCGCCTGGTGCCGCATGGCCGTGACCAGCGTCCCGACACGGATTCCGTACTCCCGGCGCCCTTGCGCGAACCCGTCCAGGACGGCCTCCACGACCTGCTCCAGCGTCAGCCCCGTGCTGACGTGCTGCTCGGGCGCGTACCGGACCTCCGCGTAGACGATCCCGTCGTTCGCGAGGTCCTCGGCGCACTCGTAGGCCACCCGCGTGAGCGCCTCGGCGGACTGCATCACCCCCACGGTGTGGGAGAACGTCTCCAGATACCGTTCCAGCGACCCCGAGTTGGCCGCCTCCTCGAACCACGTGCGCAGGTTGTCCGCGTCCATGGTCGGCAGGTCCACGTACCCGCACTCGCGCGCGAGGTCCACGATGGTCGCGGGACGGACGCCGCCGTCGAGATGGTCGTGCAGCAGCACCTTGGGCGCGCGCCGGATTTCGTCGAGTGTGGGCCGATCGCTCATCTCTAGAAACTACCGCCAGGAACCCCCTTCTCACCTGCCATTCTCACGGCCGACGGCCCAGATCACGTCCCGTGCAGCGGCGTCCAGAAGCCGCCGTCCTCGGATCCAGCGATCGAGACCGGTTCGGCACCTGGCCTGCGGACAAGGCGATCACCGTGCCCTTCGGCGACGGCAAGGACACCCAGACCTGGGATCGGGCGATCACCCGCTACGAGGACTAGAGGCGGCCGGCGCGCCGTCTCCGGTGATGCAGCCGCGGCGGCCCAGCCCTCAGCGGGGAGCGGTCGGGCTGCCGATGCGCAGCAGATTTCCGCTACGGTCCACCAGCGCGAACTCGCGCATCCCGTAGCCGGTGTCCACGGGCGCCACCAACCGGCTGCCCGTGGCGCGATCAGTGGGCACGCCGATCTCGGCCCACTCCCGATGCACCGCGTCCGCGTCCGCCACGTAGAGGTAGCAGCTGGCGGCGGTGGTCAGCGGATCGACATCGGTCTGGTGCGAGAAGTGCAACTGCACACTCCCCCGGGCCACAATCAGGTAGCCGTACTCCGGCCACGACCCCCGCTCCTCGAACCCGAGCCGCGAATAGAAGCCCAACGTCTCATCCAGGTCCCGGCTAGGCAGGATAGGCACCGCATGCTCCTCCATCCCGCCACGGTAACCCGCCCTTCGGACACTTCAGCCGCACGTTCGGCGCCATCGTCGGCCGGGCTGCCGAGGGCGTACCGCAAGCAGGCCGCGGCGGTGAGCGTGCCGACGTGCTTCACGATGGCGTGGACGCGGCCGACCGCCTGACCGCCGTCCGAGCAGTTTCGGATAAGTTTCCAGGCGCCCCGCCGCGTTAGCGTGACGTACATGTTCACCGCCATGCCGCAAGACCTACGAGACGCTGCTGGGCCGCGGCGTCGAGTTCACCGAGGAGCCCACCGAGCGCCCATACGGGATCGACTGCGGTAACCGCGACCCCTTCGGCAACCACATCCGCTTCACCCAGCTGAAGTCCTGAGGCCGTCCGCTGCGCCGATGGGTGCCGCCCCGGCGCGACTGTGGCGCGCCGGGGCGGATGTCCGGATGTTCTAGGACGTCGGTGACACCACGCTGTTGATCCACTCCTGGTGCGCGGGCACGTCGGTGTAGATGCCCTCTCCGCTACGGCAGTTTGGGCCCTCATCCGGCTCCCCCGGGCCCGGGGGTGAGGTCTCGACCCGGCTGAACGCGCCGATGAGCCGCCAGCCGGTGGGAGTACCGCGCAGCAGTGGGCCGCCGGAGTCGCCGAAGCAGGGACCGGCCTTGGTCTCGGCGTTGCCGGTGCAGACCTCGGAGACCGGGTCGATGGGCTCGTCGGGGTCCGTGCAGGCGGCGGGCTGGCGGATCGCGGAGTCGAGTTGTTGTAGCACCGGGGGTTCGCCGCCCGGGGCGCAGAACTGGCCGCTCTCGATGCATCCCCAGCCCAGCAGCCGAACGGGCGTTCCGGTGGGCTGCCGGACGTCCAGCGGGATCGGCGCGCCGGCGGCCGGCTGGTCGAGCTTGATCAACCCGATGTCGTGGGCGACCGTGTCGCCCTGAGGATGCCAGGCCAGCCGCTCGACACCGCGGGTCTCCCCGCCCTGGTCCTTGTGCAGGCTGCCGATGCGCAGCCGGAGGTCCTCCGGCCTCTCCTTCTCGATGCAGTGCCGGGCGGTGACCACCCACCGGTCGGTGATGAGGCTGCCGCCGCAGAAGTGTCCCGCCCGGTCCTGCACGGAGACCATGAACGAGTACGGCTCGGTCGCGTCCTGCCCGCCGATGATCATGGTGGACGCGGGGTCGCCGGGCCTGGGCGGGCCGGGCTCGGCCCGCGCGGCCGGCGCCGTCAGGCCGAGTCCGAGCAGCGTCACGGCCGACGCGACGAGAGCCGGCCGGAGGGAGCTCGCGGGGGCCCCTCCGGCGATGGCTCTCGTGATGGCGAACATTCGTGAGATCACGGGTCCTCCTGAAAATGGGAGCGGAGGAACGCTCGTCCAGCCCCCGGGTGACGGGATCATCTGTTGACGATCGGTGCCTCGACGCTAGAAGTCCCGGCCCTGGCCGACGATCCCGCCAGCGCGCCGATTGCGGTACAGGAGGCTGTACCGAGCGGGTACCGCCCGGGTGACATCCATGGGGGCGATTTTGCTCCGAAATGATCGCGAGAACTGCGACCCACCCCGTGAAATACCGGAAAGCGACGCTCATCGCCGGGATTCATCGAAACATGGGCCGGAAGTGTGCATTCAGGATGCACTGAAATTTCAGTTACGGCTGAAACTGGTTACTGACAGCTCGCCAAAGTACCTTGCTGTCACACGCCCTGATCCCGAGCCTCGTGCCGGCGATCTCGCGTGGTCAGGCGCGTGCCCCGCAACCCAGGTTGCCGCCGACGCCCACCGGCGGTCGGTGGCGAAAGGTGGACAAGAGTGAACCGAGGAATGCACCTCAAACGCGTGGCCACCCCACTGTTGAGTGCTGCGGTGCTGATCACCATCCCCGCATTCGGGGCCGTTCCGGCAACGGCCCAGACCCAGCAGACGGGAACCGTTCGGCAGGCTCATTCTCCCCAGACGACGCTGGCCGATCAGCTGACCGGCCGGCTCGGCTCCCAGCACGCGGGCTCCTACGTCGACGGCGCCGGAAACCTCGTCGTCAACGTCACCACCGCGGCCGCCGCCCAGCAGGTCACGGCCGCCGGAGCCCACGCCCGTCGCGTCGACAACGGCATCCGGCCGCTGACCGACTCCAAGACCGAGCTCGACCGCCTCGCGGGAACCGCGGGCACCACCGGGCTCTCCTGGGGCGTCGACGTGATCTCCAACACGGTCGTCGTCAGCGTCCCCCAGGACGACAACGACGCCGCCACCAAGGCGTTCGTGAAGCGCGCCCGGTCGCTGGGCAAGACCGTCCAGATCAAGCGCGTCGCGGCGGCGCCGCGTCCGATGGTCGGCCCCGGCGACGCGATCATCTCGGGCGGCTCGCGCTGCTCGGTGTCGGCCATCGGCGTCAAGGGCGGGACGGACTTCATCGTCACCGCCGGGCACTGCACCAAGGCCCACGCCAGCTGGACGACCAAGGACGGCCAGACCATCGGCGACCGGGACACCACCAGTTTCCCCGGCAACGATTACGGGACGATCCGGGTCGCCAACGGCTCGCTGCAGAACAGCAACGCCCAGCTCACCCAGGTGGGCCGCCCGGCGGTCGGCTCCCAGGTCCAGAAGAAGGGCTCCACGACCGGCACGACCTCCGGGACGATCCGCGGCTATGACCGCACGGTCAACTACTCCGAGGGCACCGTCACCGGCCTGATCGAGACCAACGCCTGCACCCAGCCCGGTGACAGCGGCGGCTCCCTACAGAGCGGCACCACCGCCGTCGGCATCGTCTCCGGCGGCACCACCGGCGCCTGCAAGACCAACTACCAGTCGTACTTCCAACCGCTGGACGAGGCGTTGCAGGCAGGCGGCCTCACCCTGAAGTAACCCCTGTTCCTCCGCACCTGTGGGGCTCCCGGGCCGTCGGGAGCCCCACACCCTTTCGCACGCCCCGCGCGCTCAGCACGCTCAGCGGCGCGGAGACCGGTGGGGTCAGGCGACTATGAACCGGTCGCCTTCGCGTAGGCGTCCATTCCTCCGGCGAAGTCGAACACGACGCAGGGTTCGTCGCCGACGACCCAGGCGTCGTGGCCGGGTGTGACCACGAAGGCGTCACCGGGGCCGGCCTCCTGCTCGGCGCCGTCCCGCATCCGAACCCGGATCCGGCCCTCGACGACGTAACCGTTGTGGTGCACCTCGCACAGTTCGGTGCCCGAGATGTCGCTCAGCGACTCCGTCCAGCGCCAGCCGGGCTCGAACGTCGCCCTGGCGAAGACCAGGCCCGTCATCTGGAGCAGCTCCAGATGCCCTTTGGGAAAGTCCCGCCGCTCGTCAGGCTTGTCGATGCTCTTGATTTCCATCACGATGGGTCCCCCTTTCACCATCATTCCCCACGCTTGCACCCGCGCTGACCAGCGTCAAGGCACCGGGAGCCCTCCTTGCACGGCCGGGGACGAACGCTTTGCCCCGAGGGGGTGTCCAGCGGCACCGCCTCGGTCGCCGCGTCCACACCGTAAGAATCGCGCAAAGCGACCTCGCCACGCTCAGGATCGAGACGGCGGGTCCGGCACGGCCCGCTCCGGCACCCTCGTCTTGGGCTACCGCTCTGCCGCCTGACCCGCCGATCGCCCGTGGAGACGCTGAACCGGAATCGCGGCACTTTAGAGTAATGCGCCTACTCTGGCGCACGGGCACCCGGTCTGAACTAATGACTTTCACGCCATTGGCGTCGATCGCCCCAACAAGCGACTCTCGCAGATGATCTGAAAGGGGAGTCTTCACCCATGGTTGGGGCTCGCAGGAGGACCGAACGTGGTTCCCGACGCGATCGAAATCGCATCGTTCGCGGGCGGCCTGGCGTTGTCCGCGCTGTCCCTGACCGCGGACCCGGCGTCGGCCGGCGCGGGGCCGCCCGACAACCTGATCTTCCAGTTCAAGAATCTCCAGTACAACCAATGCATGGATTTAGCGAACGGCAACACCGCTGACGGGACGCCGATCGGCAAGTACGACTGCGTCCAGGGGACGAATCGGCTCTGGTATTTCGAAAGCTTCGGCGTCAAATGCCGCGAGGGCAACGAATGCAGGGTCGCCTACCGCATCCATACGGCGGTCAGGCACTGGAACCTCCTCTCCCAGTAGCACCCCGCTAGGGAGGGGCTGCACCGCGGCCCCGGCTGCCACCGGTCGGCCGGACGGTGCGGGGCGGCGGTGCTCCAGCGCGCGGGTATCGGATGCCTACCATCCACCGTCCGATGGTGGCCGAGGTGCCCGCGCGCTGGCCAGCAGGGCGCGCAGCTCGCCCCGGCCGGTCAGGTCGAGCTTGGCGTAGGCGCGGCTCAGCGCGTTGTCGACCGTGCGGACGGACAGATCGAGCCGCTCGGCGATGTGCTTGCTGCTGTGCTGGGCGGCCAGCAGCAGGATCTCCCGCTCGCGCGGGGTCAGCAGCTCGACGGAGAGATCACCGAGAAGCGGTGTGTGCGCGTCAGGGCAGGCGGCCCGTAGCTGCTCGGCCCGCGCGGTGGTCACCTCGGCCCGGGTGCGCAGGCCGCTCCGCCGGAAGGCCCGGCTCGCCGCCGCGGTCATCTCGGCCGCCAGCAGGTCCTGGCCCAGGAGTGCGAGCTCGTCCGCGGCAGTGGCCAGGGCCCGGCCGTCCCCGGCGGCCAGCCCGGCGGCGGCGCGGGCCAACGCCGCGGCCAGCGGAGTGCCCAGGGCGTCGGCGAGCTCCCCGAGCCGGCCGAGATCGGTGCCGCCACCGAACCGCGCCACGTCGTACCAGGCCAGCGCCTCCTCGCTGGGCGCGCCGTCCGCCACCGCCACGGCCTGCCGCGCCGCTGCGAGGGCCTCGCCGGCCGCTCCCTCGGCCGCCAGCGTCCAGGCCCGCCATCGCCCGATCCAGGGGTCGAACAGCCGTGGGGCCGGGCCGCGGCGGCGGTCCGCCTGGTCGAGCCAGGACCGGGCCTCCGCGACCTCCCCGGTCAGTGCGGCGGCGCCGGCAAGCCCGGCGATGCACCAGCGGACGAAGCAGAACATGTCGTTGTCGTCGAGGGCGGCCACCGCCTCCCGCAGGGACGCGTCCGCCTGCTGCGGACGCCCCCGCGCCACATCGACCAGTCCCCGGAAACCGGCCCACCCGGCCGACATGAGCGGTGCGCCCACGCCCACGGTGTCCCGGTAACCCTTGTCTGCGATCGTCCACGCCCGGTCGAGATCGCCGATGCTCAGGTGGGCCAGGCAGAGACCGTACTCGACGTTGACCACGCCCCAGGGCACCTCAGTACGGTTCGCGGTGGCGACCGCCAGCCCATGCCGGTGGATTTCCGCCGCTTCGTCACCTTTGCCGAGGAGACCGGCCGCGGCGGCCCCGGCGGTGGCCGCCCAGGTGATCCCGAGCGGGTTCGCGCCGGGCTTGGCGAGGACGTACCGGGCGACCCGCAGCGCCTCGGCGCAACGCCTGTCGAACAGCAGGATCCATGAGCGCAGCCCTTGGGCCAGCTCTTCGTCCGGTTCGTCGGCGACCGCGTCGAGGGCACGCTCGGCGGCCCGCACGTCGCCGGCGGCCCAGTACAGCATCTCGGCCTCGGTGATCGCCGTCCTGGTCCGGACGGGTCCGCTGGCCGCCTTCGCGGGCAGCACGACCGCGGCCTCCTCGCCGCGTCCCCGGTAGACCAGGATCTGCGCGAGCAGCCGATCGGCGTCCTCGCCCGGCGCCGCGTCACGGGCGGCGCGGGCCAGGCTCTCAGCCAAGATCACCTCGCTCCAGCCGACCGCCTGGAGGGCGCCGGCGCTCACCACGTCCGGCCGGGTCACCGCCCCGCCCCGCACCTGCCAGATCGCGGCCCGCAAGGCGTCGTTACGCCGCCGGGACGGCCCAGCGAGCGCGGCACCGGCCAGCCGCCGCCACCGGTCCCGGGCACGCCCGGCCGGCATCCGAGCCCGCACCACCTCGCCGTAGAGCGGATGGGCGAAGCGGACCAGGAGCCGGGCGCCGGCGCGTTCGACCGCGACCAGGCCGCTCTCCTCGGCCGACGACAGGGCCGTCGTCCCGGCCAGCCTCTCCAGCAGCGCCAGCTCCACCGGTTCACCGCACGCGACGAGCTCCAGGACGAGCCGGGTGGCCGCGTCGAGCCCGTCCAGCCGCCCGGCGATCAGCTCGGCGACCTGGCCTTCGGCGCGGTAGGCCCGCTCCAGCCGCCAGACCCCGTAGTGCTGCCGGAGGGCATCGGAGGCGAGGCAGCCCCGCAGGACCTCGCGCAGCACCAGGGGATTTCCCTCCGCGATGTGCCGCAACCGCCGCCGGCTCGCTCCGTCCAGGGGGCCGGCGAGGCTGTGGTCGAGGAGCCGGTCGACCGTCGCGGACGGCAGGGCCGGCAGCTCCAGGTCGATCGCCTCGCCGTGGCGTACCAGCGTGGACACCGCGTCCGGGAGCGGCGTCCCGTCCCGCGAGGTGACCACGAAGAACGCGAGCCGTCTCGTGGCCAGGTGGCCGATGACCGCCGCGGACGCGGGATCGAGGAGGTGGGCGTCGTCCACACCGATCACCACCCGCCCTTCCCACCCGGCCACGGTCGCCGCAGCCGCCTTCAGCAGCCCTAACCGATCAGCGTCGGGCGGCAGCCGTTCGGGCAGCAGATGAGCGACCGCGCCGAACGGAACCGACGCGGCCGACAGCGTCCCGGTCACCCACTCGACCCGGCACCCGGCCGCGGCCAGGTGCGACACCGCCTCCCTGGCCAGGCACGTCTTGCCCATACCTGCGGGACCACCGATGACGACCGCGACGGCACCGCCGTCAGCGAACGCCGACTCGATCACCGTGAGCTCTTCGTCCCGCCCGAGGAAGGGCCAGTCGGACACCAGACCGCGCATACCCGCTATTCGCCGCCCGGTGCGATCGGGATGACCATCTCCGGCAACCGCAACCGATGGTTGCGCAACCATGGGACGCGCGCTACCGTTACACGCAACCAAAGGTTGCATATGGAGGTGAAGCGCATGGAGTACGGCAGCATCGAACGCGAGATCCACGTCGACGCCTCACCCGAGGTGGTCTTCGAGGTCGTCAGCCGCCCCGAGCACATTTCGCAATGGTGGGCCGACGAAGCCGACATCGAAGCCAAGCCTGGCGCCGTCGGTGAGCTCGTCTGGGGCGACAGGACGGACGTCCTTCCCATAACCGTGGTGAAGACCGAGCCGCCCCGGCTGTTCTCGTTCCGCTGGTGCTACCCCGACGGAAAGGTCGATGACGCCGCCAACACGCTGCTGATCACCTTCGAACTCACCCCGTCGGGCACGGGCACACGGATCCGGCTCACCGAGACCGGCTTCCGGGAGATGGGCTGGGAGGCCGCCAAGCTGGAGGAGCAGTACCGCGATCACGTCGTCGGCTGGGACACCTACGTCCCCCGGCTCGGCGAGTACGTCGCGCGGCTGGTGTCGGCCCCATGACCGCCGCCGTCGACGACGACCTGTGGTCCGCGGTCGGGGACCCGACGCGCCGGCGGATGCTCGACCTGCTCCTGGCGGACGGCGATGGCACGGCCACCGGTCTCAGCAGGCAGCTTCCCGTGACCCGACAGGCCATCGCGAAACATCTCGACGTTCTCGACCGCGTCGGTCTGGTGCACGCGGCACCCGCCGGACGAGAGAAGAGGTACCGGGTGGACGAGGCGCAACTCGCTCGCGCGGTCGCCCAACTCTCCTCGGTGGGTGCGGCCTGGGACGCCAGGCTCCGGCGCATCAAGCAGATCGCCGAGGTCATCCAACGCAGTAAGGGCCAGCCCGGCATCCAGCAATGAGAGAGGGACCAGAAATGGTGGACATTCTGCACAGAGTAGGAATCAAGTCGTCGACGGCCGAGGTCTACACGGCCCTGACCACCGTCGAAGGGCTCGCCGGATGGTGGACGACCGACACGCAAGGCGAGGGCGACAACGTCGACGGCGTTCTCAAATTCCGGTTCGAGGCCGGAGGGTTCGACATGAAAATCCGTGAGCTCGTTCCCGGCAAGCGCGTGCTGTGGGAGGTGCTCGACGGCCCCGGGGAATGGATCGGCACCCAGGTGAGCTGGGACCTCGACCAGGCCGACGAACACGCCATCGTCCTCTTCAAGCACGAGGGCTGGAAGGAGCCGGTGGAGTCCATGCACCACTGCAGCACCAAGTGGGCGATCTTCCTGATGAGCCTGAAGTCCCTGGTCGAGACCGGGAAGGGCGCTCCGGCCCCCCACGACGTCAAGATCGACAACTGGGACTGAGGCAGGACACCGCCTCCACCGGCGCCATCACTCCGGTGCCTCCACCGGAGGAGGCGCCGGAGGAGGCGCATCCAGCCCGTCGTACATAACCAGGTCAAATCCGGCGCGTTTACCATAAGCCCGACATGACGCACTTTTAGCACCACTTTCAATAGTTCCGACAAAGGCACTTCTAGCGATTGTCCAACTTCCGGTAAGTTGCCGTTTCGAGCGAATTAAGAGGTCGAAGACCCTTATGTATGGGAACTTCAGTATCCGTTGGAAAGACCTCGAACGCTCGACGGCTCACCTTCGGCGGATGCACGACATGCGTCCTGCTGACCGGTGTGCTCGGGCTCGCCGCCTTGTCGGGATGCAGCGGTGGTGACGACCGCCCCGCGGGCCAGCGCGGGGCGACCGAATCCAGCGGTGACGGGACAGATCGATTCACCGTGGCGGGGACCGGCGACTTCCTCCTGCACAAGGTCGTGACTGCGCAGGGTGCCGCGGATGCGAGCGCCAGAGGGAAGAAGGGGTTCGACTTCGACCCGATGCTCGCGCAGCTCAAACCCGTCATCAGCAAGACGGATTTGGGAATCTGCCACGTCGAGACTCCCTTGGCCCCACCCTCGGGGCCCTTTCTCGGCTATCCGGCGTTCAGCTCTCCACCACAGATCGTGGACACGATCCGCTGGCTCGGCTACGACACCTGTTCCACCGCCTCCAACCACGCCCTCGACCAGGGAGAACCAGGTGTGCGCCGCACGATCGACGACCTCGACAATGCGGGCATCCAGCACGCCGGCACGGCCCTGAGCGCGGAGGACGCGAAGAAGATCAATATGCTGGACGTGAAGGGGGTGAAGGTCGCACAACTTTCCTACACCTACGGCACCAACGGCATACCCAAGCCCGCCGGAAAACCCTGGATCGTGAATGTCGGCCTGAACCCCGAAAAGATCATCGCTGACGCGGACCGTGCCAAGGAGTCCGGCGCCGAAGTCGTGATCGTCAGCCTCCACTGGGGAACGGAGTACCAGCACGAGGCCACGGCCGAGCAGCGCAGTGTGGCGAAAAAGTTGCTGGGCGCCCGCAATATCGATCTGATCCTCGGCTGCCACGCACACGTCGTCCAGCCATTCGAGCAGATCAACGGTAAGTGGGTCGTGTACGGCATGGGCAATCAGGTCGCCAATCCGACCGCGAACACTCAGGCCACGCACGAGGGAATCGTCGCGCGCCTCACCTTCACCCGAGATTCCGAGAACCGGTGGAAGGCACAGCCCTCCTTCGTCCCCACTCTCGTCACGGCCAGCCCCATCAGGGTCCGCACGCTGAGCCAGAACTCGCCGAACCAGGCCACGGTGAGCAGCACAACAAAAGTCGTGCGGAGCCTCGGATACAACGTTCCACTCGCCTCGCCCCAAAAATAGAACACGTGCGATATCGAAGGAGGAGCGAGAGTGGATAGGCGAGGGTCGGGTTCACGACAGGGATGCGGTGTAGATCGTGTTCGCCGGCCAGATGTACCGGTCGCGTGCTCCGACGAGAGTGGCCACGTCCGCGGAGCCCGCGAGGGCGTCCACGAGTACCTCGTGTGAACAGACGGAATCCCAGCTCACGCTCCAGGACAGCGATCCACTTGGAGAGAGCCTGCTGCGTCACACCCAGCTCATCGGCCGCATGTTGCACCCGTCCGAGTTCGGCCGAACGATCGCAATGCCTCGGTGTCCGCTGGCTCACCTAAGGCACGCACAACCGATGGTTGTGGCTCGTCAAGGATCGGTTGTTTGATCTCGCTCCACCTGGCTGATGTGCTTCTGCACCCAACTGCCGGTTGTCGTGAGGAGCCGCGTGCGCGTGAAACTGGGAGCCGGCTTCGGGTGGCTGTGGTCGGCCTACGCCGTCAGCACCTACGGCACATGGATCGCCTTCGGGGCGTTCCCGCTGATCGCGGTCCGGGTCCTGCACTCGCAGGCATTCGCCGTCTCGATCCTCAGCGCCGCCGGGCTCGCCGTTGCCGCGATCTTCGCGGTCCCGCTCGGACCGTGGGTCGAACACCGGGCCAAGCGGACCGTGATGGTCGCGATGGACCTGATCCGCTTCCTCGCCATGGCGAGCGTTCCGCTCGCGTACCCCTTCGGCCTGCTGTCCTATAGCCAACTGCTGGTCGTCTCGGTCATCTCCGGAACGGCGAGCATCGCCTTCACCGCCGCATCCGGCGCGTACCTGAAATACCTCGTCGACAGAGACCTTCTCCTCATCGCGAACGGGAGGTTCGAGGGCACGAACTGGATGGCGACCGCAGCCGGCCCGCCTCTCGGCGGAGCGCTCATCGGCTTGCTCGGCCCGGTCATCACCGTCGCCGTCGATGCCCTCAGTTACCTGCTGTCCGCTCTCGGGGTCCTTCGCATCCGCGGAGGTGACGTCGCAGCACCCCGCGACGCGGTCACCAGGTTGCGGCCCACCGACCTTCTCAACGGCTGGCGCCACATCCTTCACGACCGCGTCCTGCGGCGCCTGTTCCTCAACTCGATGACGGTCGGCGGTCTGATCATGGCCACCGCTCCGATCCTGACCGTCCTCCTGCTAGGCCAGTACCACTTCTCCGCCTGGCAGTACGGTCTCGCTTTCGGCATCCCAGCGCTCGGCGGCTTCGCGGGCGCCCGCCTCTCCGCGCCCCTCGTCACCCGCTACGGTCGCCACCGCATCTTGATCGTCTTCGGCTGGCTGCGCTCGATCTTCCCGCTCGGACTCGCCCTCACCCGGCCCGGCATCCCCGGCCTGCTCACGGTGATCGTCGTCGAGGGTCTGCTGATCTTCAGCATGGGCATCTTCAACCCCATCAATGCGACCGAACGCCTGCAACGCACTCCCGCCGATCATGCGGCGCAAGTCCTCAACGCGTGGAGCATCAGCAGCAGACTCGCGCAGGCCACCCTCATGGTGGTCTGGGGCGTCCTCGCCACACTCACCAGCCCGCTCATCGCGATCACCATCTCCGGAGTCCTCCTGCTCGGAACCCCCCTCTTCCTTCCCAAACGGACGCACATGCCCGCTCCAGAGGCAGCAACACCGTCCGAAGAGGTCCCGGCCGCATGACCTATCGCACCCCTGCTCACCCCTGAAGGCAGGTACCAACCACCCGAGAGCCACCACGTCCACCTGCTAGGCGGATGTGGGCTACCCCTCCAGGTCGAACTGCCTCGCCTTCACCTGCTGAGCGAACACCCGCCACGCACCGGCACCGAACACCAGCCTCGGCCCCTCCGGGTCCTTCGAGTCACGAATGGCAATCATGGGGATGAACGATGCGACCTCCACGCAGTCACCACCCTGGCCGCTACTGCGACGGCTCTTGCGCCACTCGCCGCTAGGAAGATCCTGCGCGCTCACGTGTAGTCCTCCAAGGTCTTCTTGATCATCTTTAGGGAGTCTTCGGTCCGAAGAGACTCGCCCATCACCAGGTCAAAGCGTATTCTGTACTCAGCCACTGCAATCCCGTCCTCTATCACCTGACTTACCTCCGGACCCTTCATGATAGGCAAGATCCGCCCCTCCGGGAAGAGTTAGGATTTTGAAGGCGCCATCGAGGCTGGCGTAAGTTATCGATGAGAATGGCAGCATCCGAATCTCAACTCGGAAGTTTGATGTTGCAATCTCAACCAACCACTTCAACTGTTCTACCATCACCTCTGGACCACCGACGCATCGGCGCAGCACCGCTTCGTCCAGGACAAACCACATACGGGGCGCGTCGGCACGCTTAAGGATTTCCTGCCGCTTCATTCGCGAGGCCACCCGCTCATCCAGTGAATCAAGGGTCAAGGCGGAACTCATGACGGCCCGCGCATAGCCGGGTGTCTGAAGTATGCCAGGGACAACCTGCGCTTCGAAGGAGCGAATCGCTATGCTCTTAGCCTCAATCTCGGCGTATCTGGAAAACCCTGGAGGCGCCGCAAGGTGCTTGCCTTCACGCTTGATCTCCAACCACATGCTCCAAAACATTCGCTTAGGCGTCTCGAAATACACGTCTAGGTCATCGGCCGTAGCCTCCGAGCAGGGCTTTTGCGCAGTCTCCAGTTTTTCAATCCAACCCGGCTGACAGCCGAGTGCCTGCGCGAGTTGAGGCCGTGAGACTCCTGCCTGTTCCCGGTAGGAGCGCAGGACCACCCCGAAAGCACGGAGGACCGGGTCGCGGGTGTAGCCGTCTTGTTCCTTCGTCACGAGGGGCCTCCCTGGGGGCTCTGGGGTGCCTTCTGGGGTGTGGTGGGGTTGTAGCTCAGAGTAGTCATCGCTGTGAGGGTAGGGAGGCGAAAGCGGAGGCAGAACGAGTCAGGGGTTCCGGGATGAGCACGCGAGCGCAGCTTGACGAGCAGGAGCTTGGGCGGCTTCGGGCCGACTTTGCGGGGTGGCGGATCTGGCGGGCGGTGAGGCGGGACGGCGGGCTGGGCGAGTGGGTCGCCAGCCTGCACGACCCGAGGGCGGGCGTCGAGCCGACGCTCATGTTCCCCTCGGCGCAGCTGCTGCGCGAGGCCCTGCGAGGGCAGGCCGAGAAGGCGAGCGTCAGGTTCCGGTGATCCGCAGTACGCGGCGCGGCCGGTGGACGTTCCCCCCGGGCCCATCGGCCGCGCCGTTCCAACGCGATATGAGAGGTGGATGTTCATGGGCGTGAGCTGGCACGCGATCATCGCCCGTCGTGATGAGCGGCTCGTGCATCTCGATACGCTGCGCGCGGCCGTGGAAACTCGGCCGGCGTTGGCTTGCGGGGTGGTGGAACGAGATAACGCGCCAGCGTTGAGCGTCGTCCGGCATGGTGGGACCGGGCCGCCGGTCGAGGTGGGATGCGACTATGCGCGGGTCGCGTGGTGGTTCACCTGGACGGACGGACGACTGATCAAGCCGGTGCAGGACATCGACGGGGCCGTGGCCGTCCTCATCCGCGAACTGATGCGCCTCTGAACACGGCGAGCGAGGGCGCCGCACTCGGACGGCGCGGCAATTCCTCAGCGACCGCGCCCCGTCCCCATAAATGGGGTGGCACCCCATTTATACTCGGGTACGATATGGAGGGCCACCCCGTTTTGGCGGGCTTCTCGCTGGAGGTTCCATGTCGCAGGGCAGCGCACCGTCGGTCCCGGGCGGGTCGATCCAGAGCGGGCGGCCGATGCGGGCCGATGCGCGCCGCAACCGTGACCGGATCCTCGACGCGGCCGTCTCGGTTGTCGCCGAACAAGGGGCCGAGGCGTCCTTGGAGGAGATCGCCCGCCGTGCCGGTGTCGGGTCGGCGACCCTGCACCGGCACTTCTCCTCGCGGCAGACCCTGTTGGAGGCCGTCTTCCGGGACACGGTCGAAACCCTGTGCGCGACCGCCCGCGACCTGACCACCCATCCGGATCCGGGGGGCGCCCTGGTCACCTGGTTGCGCGCGGTCGCCCGCCACGCCGCGACCAACCGGGGGCTCTCCACCTCGCTGATGTGCGGCTCCGCCGACAGTCCCCTGGGCACGACGGTTCAGGACATGATCGTGAGCGCGGGCGACGAGTTGCTCGCTCGCGCCCACGCGGCGCGCGCCGTCCGGCCGGACATCGTGATCATGGATCTGCTCATGCTCGTCAACGGCATCTCCATGGTCACCGAGCAGGCGGGCGCCGGTGCCGCGACGGCCGACCGCCTGCTCGACATCGCCGTCTCCGGCGTGCGCTCGGAGGCGGACGGGACGTGAGGCGGGCCGCTCCGCCGGATGGGGACGGCCGAACGGTCAGCTCCGTCGCTCCCGCCGCGCATCCTCGGCGAAACCGAGCGTCTCCGCGTAGAGCGGCGTCTCGGGGTCCACTCCCCATTGGTGCAGGTAGACGAGGAGCTGGTTGAGGACGGTGTCGTATTCCACCAGCAGCCCGTTGTTGCGGCCGGTCAGAGTGTTGAGGGCCATGATCCTGTCGTAGGTGGCCTGGTCGATCTTGCGGGAGTTGCGATAGTTCGTGGCATAGTGCCCCAGCCTGTTTTCCTCGACCATGTAATCCAGCTTGTACTCGAAGAGTTGCTCCTGGCTGGCGGCGAGTCCCTGATGGGCGTTGAGCAGAACCCGCAGCCGGTCGTTCACGGCCCGGCGCTGGACGGCCAGCCGGCCGATCTCCTCGTCCGTCAACCCCTGCTTGAAGAGCAGCAGGATCGCGGTGTTGTCGTACGACTCCCCCGCGTCGACGTGGGTGAGCTCGTGCGCGAGGGAGCCCAGGCGCTCAGTCGTTGCGCCCGGCTGATCCATCTTGTGCTTGAGGGTGTACTTCCCGGGGTCACCGGGACGCGAGAGCGTGGTTCCCGGCGTGCCCTGGGTGAAGTTGACGAGACCCTGATTCGCCAGCAGCTCGCTCAGGATGGTCCGGGTGATCTCCGGGACGGCGGGGTCGGTGCTCAGGCGGGTGAGGCGTGCCAGGTCGTCGCCGACGAGGGCGCGCGCCTCGTCCGGTGTCAGGGGGCCGGCGACGATGGACAGCCAGTTCGCGACCTCGCCGACGAGAAAGCCCAGGTCGCTGTCGATGTCCGCGTCAGTGTGCGCCTGTTCGGCGACGATGGCGTCTTGGGCCTGCATCAGCCTGCGCAGCCGGCCCACCCTGTCCGCGACCTGGTTAACGGCGATGATCAATGTGTAGATCTGCTGGTGGCCCGTGGCCCGTTCGCGAACCCCCTGGATGACGGCGTCCAGGCGCATGCTGTTCGACTCGCCATGCGACTCCCCGACCACCTCGTTGACCACACCCTCGTGCTTCTTGGTCTTCGACGTTCTGAGGTAGTCACTGGCCGCCGTTCTGAGCCGCTCCAGTTGCGCGCGTCTGGCAACGAAATCCTGCTGTGGCAGCGCGTGATAGTCGGCGAGCGCCTGCTCGACTGGGACGATCTTGTGCCCGCGCTTCTTCTTGGTGCGCTGCTTGAAGGTTTCGAGGCTCATCAGCCGGGCGACGGGTATGGCCTCAGCCGAGCCCTGGGCCTGGGCCTGGGTCGCGGCGCTCACCGAACGTGCGACGGCGACCTGCCCGGCCCCGTCGACGACCTGGGCGGCCACCTGCTCCGCCTCGCGCTCGAACCGGTCGGACGGGTCGCTGACGGCCAGCCCGTCGCCGGTGTCGGTTCCGGCGACCGGGCCCGAGCGCTGCTGGACGACATGGGTGAGCTCATGGGCGAGCAGCCGCCGTCCCGAGGACGACGAGGCGTCATAGCCGCCCTGTTGGAAGACGATGTGCGAGCCGGAGGTGTACGCCTGCGCGCTGACCGACACAGCCGATTCATGCGCGGCGCGGTCGGTGTGCACGCGGACGTCGGAGAAATCCGTGCCGAGCGCGGCCTCCATGTCGGCCCGCACCCCCTGGTCCAGAGGACGCCCCGGGGAGCGCAGCACGTCGTGAACCGGGGAGCGCTGCACTTCGCTGGGCCCGCCGGGGGGCGGTGAGTTCTGCTCCTGCTCGTCCTGCCCGAGCAGGCGGCCGAGCGCGGTGTTGCCGACCATACGTTGCAAGGCCATCACCGAGGTCGGCGGCAGCACCGCCGCCTGCCCCGAGGCGAATGCGTGTGCCGCCTGCGCCACCCTCGCGCCTTCCGAGGACCTCTTCCGCCCGGTGGCGGTGGTGCCCTGGCCGTCACGCCGCTCTTCCTGTGCGCGCACGTTTGCCTCCTTGGGACGAGAGCGCAGGCCCAACAGAAGCTAGCGGCCTGCGGTCGGCCTCACCCAGGACGGAAGGGCAGCATGGGGGGCAGTCCGAGCTGCACGCATCGACACTTCCTGTGCCGGCGCAAGGGCCCCGCCACCCGACTCGGATGGCGGGGCCCAGCGACCTCGTGAAGTAGCTACTTCGTGAGAGGGAGGGTGAGGCTGCTTCCGTGGAGGTCTACCGCGACCTTGGTGCCGGCCGGGTAGCGGAGGGTGTAGGCGTGGTCGGTGGCCAGGACCATCAGTCCGATGCGGTGGCCGGGCTTGAAGACGTAGTCATACGGCTGCATCGGCCAGGAGAAGGTGTACTCCTTACCGGCCTTGATGGGTTCGGTGACGGACGCGCTGTGCCGGTTGCGGACGTCCATCCAGCCACGCGTCACGATCTTGAACGGGGTGACGGCGGTGGAGTAGCCGCGGTTGGCACGGCAACCCTGGTCGCCGGGGATGGAGTCGCCGTAGCACCAGGTGCCCGAGGTCGGCGCGAAGCCGGAGATGCGCTCGTCGGTGCCGTAGTCGACCAGGAGGGCCGACAGGTACGGGGACTTGCCGTCGACGGACGCGCGGACCTTGATCCGGGCGGTCCCGCTCAGCTTGGTGGCCTTCGTCAGCTTGGGCGTGAGGTACATCAGGCGGTTCGGGTCGGGCTTGTCCTCGTTGGCGGCGAGGTTCTCGGCCGTGCGGGACGGGTCGTCCACGAGGGTGTCGGTGCCGCGCCCGCGCTCGCCCAGGACACCGGTCGACAGGCCCAGCTTTACCGGGCGGGCCGACTTGTCGGGCCAGTCGCGGTACGTCTCCCACGTTCCGGGGGTGCGCTCCAGGTCGACGCGGGGCTGGCGCATGATGTCGTTGCGGACGTCGTAGAGCTCGTGGGCGAACCAGAGGTTCAGGGTCTCCAGCCACACGCTCTTGCGGACGTCAAGGGGCTCGTCATGGGCGGCCTGGTGGATCCACAGTTTGCGGTTGACGTCGGCCTTCTTCAGGCCCTCCCAGAGCAGGGACATCTGGATGGGCTTGACGTTCCAGTCGGCGAGGCCGCTGGTCATGAAGACGCTGGCCTTGAAGTCGGGCGCGCTCTTGGCGAAGTTCCGCTCGTCCCAGGTGCGGTTGTAGTCGCCGGTGACGCGGTCCATGCCGGGTTCGAGCCTCTTGATGATCTTCTCGCAGATCCCCGGGTTCCGGCGTGACAGCACGACCTTGGCGTGCAGGTCGAGGTCCTCGCCCTCCCAGCCGTCCGGGGCGACGACGCCTCCGTTGGCGCGGTACTCGTCGTACCAGTTGGCGACGCCGGAGATGGAGACGACCGTCTTCAGGCCCTTGACGCCGGTCGCGGCGGCGGCGAGGGGGAGGGTACCGTCGTAGGACTTGCCGGCCATGGCGACGTTGCCCGTCGACCAGCCCGCGCTGATCTTCTTGCCGGCGGCGTCGTAGGCGGTGGCCTTGCCGGTGAGCCACTTGATGACGGACGTCATGCCGTCGGTCTCGTTGGGGCCGACGGCGGTGGGGCAGCCGTCGGAGTCGCCGGTGCCGAGGGTGTCGGCGGCGAGGACGGCGTAGCCGCGGGAGACGAAGTAGTTGTCGTAGTAGACGCGCGAGTAGCTCGTCGGGCCGGGCGGTGCCGTCGGTACGTTCCAGGCGGCGAGCCGCGGGTAGTCGGTGACGTCGGCCGGGTGGTACGGGGTGTCGTGCAGCCCGGCGTAGTAGGGGCTGCCCTCCAGGATGGAGGCGACCTTGAGCCCCCCGTCGGTCTCCTTGGGACGGGTGATGAAGACCGAGACGCGGTCGCGCTTGCCGTCGTGGTCGCTGTCCACGTTCGTTTCGACGAACACCTTCTCGCGGACGGCGTCCTTGAAGGAGAACGTGGGCTGGGTCTTGCCGTCCTTGACGACGATGTGCGGACGTCCGGTGTCGGCGAACGCGGGCATGGTGCCGGCGAGAAGGCCGGTCATGCCCGCGAAGGCCGCGACGGACAGTAGTGAGAGTCGCACCGTTGCTCCTCCGAAGCTGACATAAACCTGATCAGCTTCCAGAGGGGATAGAACACCGGTCAACGGTGATAGTTAACAAACCTCTCAGTTCATGCGATCCGGTCGATGACCAGGGGGTGACGGTCCGCTGTGCCGCCTTCGGAGACGTCGAAGGCACCGTCCAGGGACTCCAGGGCGCGGGCGAAACGCGCCTCGTCGTCGGCATGGAGGGTGAGCAGAGGCTGCCCCTGTGTGACCGTATCGCCCGGTTTGGCATGGCAGATGACACCCGCGCCGAACGACACCGGGTCCTCCTTGCGGGCTCGTCCGGCGCCGAGACGCCAGGCCGCGACGCCGACGCCATACGCGTCCAGCCTGGTCAGGACACCCGAGGACGGCGCGAGCACCTGGTGCGTCTCGGCCGCCTCGGGCAGCGGCGCGGACGGGTCACCGCCCTGCGCGAAGATCATCCGGCGCCAGACGTCCATCGCGGTGCCGTCCCGCAGCGCGTCGGCCGGGTCCTTGCCGCTGAGGCCGGCGGCGGCGAGCATCTCGCGGGCCAGCGTGACGGTCAGCTCCACCACATCGGACGGGCCACCTCCGGCCAGCACCTCGACGGACTCGGCCACCTCGACCGCGTTGCCGACCGCGTTGCCGAGCGGACGGTCCATCGCGGTGAGGAGCGCGACCGTGCGCAGGCCGTGGTCGGTCCCGATGGCGACCATCGTCTCGGCCAGCTCGCGGGCGTCGGCGGCGGTCTTCATGAACGCGCCGGAGCCGACCTTGACGTCCAGCACGAGCGCGCCCGTGCCCTCGGCGATCTTCTTCGACATGATCGATGAGGCGATCAGCGGGATCGACTCGACGGTGCCGGTCACATCGCGCAGCGCGTAGAGCTTTCGGTCGGCGGGGGCGAGGCCGCCGCCCGCGGCGCAGATCACCGCGCCCGCCTCCGCGAGGACGCCGAGCATCTCCTCGTTGGACAGGGACGCCCGCCAGCCGGGGATCGACTCCAGCTTGTCCAGCGTGCCGCCGGTGTGGCCGAGGCCGCGCCCCGACAGCTGGGGCACGGCCGCGCCGCAGGCCGCCACGACCGGCGCGAGCGGCAGCGTGATCTTGTCTCCGACGCCCCCGGTGGAGTGCTTGTCGGTGGTCGGACGGTCCAGCGCCGACCAGTCCATCCGCTCCCCGGACCGGATCATCGCGTCCGTCCACCGGGCCACCTCGGGACGGGTCATCCCGTTCAGCAGGATCGCCATCGCCAGCGCCGACATCTGTTCCTCGGCGATGGCGCCGCGCGTGTAGGCGTCCACCGCCCAGTCGATCTGCTCGGGCGTCAGCGTCCCGCCGTCGCGCTTCGCGCGGATGACATCGATGGCGTCCAAAGGGATCCTCTCTCCTGCGGGTCTATCAGCGCCGCTCTATCAGGTCGTCGGGGCCGAACGCGTCCGGCAGGACCTCCACCATGGGCAGGATGCCCCGGACCGTCTCCACCAGTAGTTCCGCGCCGCCGAACTCCCACAGCAACTGCCGGCAGCGCCCGCACGGCATCAGCGGGTTCCCGTGCCCGTCGACGACCGACAGCGCGACCAGGCGGGGGTTCTTCGACTTCCCCGGGCCGTGCAGCGCCGAGACGATGGCGCACTCCGCGCACAGGCCGAGCCCGTACGAGGCGTTCTCCACGTTGCAGCCGGTGATCACGCGGCCGTCGTCCACCAGCGCGGCGGCGCCGACGGGGAAGTTCGAGTAGGGACAGTAGGCCCGCTCCTTCGCCTCGCTCGCGGCGGTCCGTAGCGCGGGCCAGTCGATGTTCGTGCCACCCGTGTTCGTCATGCCCGTGTTCGTCATACCCCGTATCGTCTACCGCGCCTCGCCCCTGCGGTACCGCAGACCGTCCGCGGCGGGCATCCGGAGTCGCTGGCTCGCCAACGCCAGGACCAGCAGCGTCACCAGGTGCGGGGTGAAGGACACCAGCTCACCGGGCACGCTGTCGCTCGCGAGGAACCACGCCAGCAGGCCCGCGGCCGCGACCAGCGACAACACCGCGCCGACGGAGGCGCCCCGGACCTCGCGGCGACCGAGGTCGGTCCTGATCTGTGGCCGCAACCGGCCCGCGCGGACCGCCTGCCAGACCGCGACGGCGACCAGCAGGACGGTGACGAACAGCAGCAGCGCGTGCACGGACTGGCCGCCGCCGCGCACGTTCATCGCGTCGGTGTAGCCGAACAGCAGCGATCCGGCGGCCAGGCCGCCCGGACGCCAGTTGCCGAAGATCATGGCGGCGAGGCCGATGTAGCCGCGGCCGCCGGTCTGGCCGTCCTGGTAGAGCGGTGCGGCGACCGTGACGAGGAACGCGCCGGCCAGGCCCGAGAAGCCGCCCGAGATGACGACCGCGGCGTACTTCATCCGGTAGACGTTCACGCCCAGCGACTCGGCGGCGTACGGGTCCTCGCCGCACGAGCGGATCCGCAGCCCGAACGCCGTCCGCCACAGGATGAGGAAGCTCACCGGGACGAGCAGGATCGCCACCAGCGTCAGCAGCGACATACCGCTGGTCACGCCGCGCAGGATGCCCGCCACGTCCGACACCAGGAACCAGTGGTGCCGCTCCAGCGAGCCGAGCCAGTCGGGGCTCTTCCAGCCGCCGATCTCGCCGCCGGACAGCACTGGCAGTGTCAACGTCCGGATGGGGTCGAGGGGCGGGGACTGCCGGGGCCCGCCGCCGAGCGCCTTCGCCTCGCCGGTGTTGAAGATCAGCCCGGCGAGGAACTGGGTGAGGCCGAGCCCGAGGATGTTGATCGCGACGCCGGACACGATGTGGTCGACGCCGAACGTCACGGTCGCCACCGCGTGCAGCAGCCCGCCGAGCGCTCCGCCGAGGATGCCGAACACGACGCCGACCCATGGACCCCACTGGTACCCGGCCCACGCGCCCGTCCACGTCCCGAGGATCATCATGCCCTCAAGGCCGATGTTGATCACGCCGGAGCGCTCCGACCACAGCCCGCCGAGACCGGCGAGGAAGATCGGCACGGCGAGGCGGAGCGCGGCGCTGACCGTCCCGCTGGAGGTGACGTCGTCCGCGCCGTCCAGCACCCGGACGAGCGACAGCAGCACCAGCAGCCCGGACGCGATGAGCAGGTAGTGGGGCCAGCGCAGCTTCGACCCGCCGGCCGCCTTCACCTTGTCGAGAACCCCGGTCGCGGTCATGAGGCCCTCCCAGCGGCCTCACGGGCCAGGTCGCGGCCGGTGGCCAGCTCGTCGGCGACGGTCCGCTGCTGAAGCCGGATCTCCCAGCGCCGCACCAGCTCGTAGACGATGACGACGGTCAGCACCACCACGCCCTGCATCACCCCGACGATCTCCTTGGGCACATCGACCTCCTGGAGCACGTCGGAGGTCTGGTCGAGGAACGCGAACAGCAGCGCGGCGAGCGCGATGCCGACCGGATGGTTGCGGCCGAGCAGCGCCACCGTGATACCGGTGAAGCCGAGGCCCGCCGGGAAGTTCAGCGAGTACTCGTAGGACGCGCCGAGCAGTTCCGGCATCCCGATGAGGCCCGCCACCGCTCCGGACGCCACCATCGTGACGACGACCATGCGCTTGGCGCTGACCCCGCTGGCCTGCGCGGCGGACGGGGACAGCCCCGAGATCTTCAGGTCGAAGCCGAACCGGGTGTGGTTGATGACGATCCAGAACACCACCCCGACGACGATCGCGAGGGGCAGCAGCCCGTACACGTGGCCGGGCAGGTCGATGCCGATCGAGGACAGGAAGCCGTTCAGCGGCCCGACCCGCCCCTCGACCGGGATCTTGGGGGTGGCGACGTTGTTGCTGCCGGGCCGGACCTCGGCGAGCCGCTCGTCGTTCAGCAGGTAGGCGATCAGGCCGGTCGCGATCGCGTTCAGCATGATCGTGGACAGCACCTCGCTGACCCCGCGGGTGACCTTCAGGACGCCCGCGATCGCCGCCCACAGCCCGCCGATCAGCATCGCCGCGATGATCACCAGCATCTGGCCGAGCGGGGCGGGCAGGGTCAGCGCCCCGCCGAGCGCCGCCGCCAGGAACGCCGCCAGCCGGTACTGGCCGTCCACGCCGATGTTGAGCAGAGCCATCCGGAAGCCGATCGCCACCGCGATGGCCGACAGGTAGTAGCGGGTGGCCCGGTCGATGATGTCGACGATCGAGTTCTCGGTGGTGCCGTAGTCGATCATGCTCTGGATCGAGCTGACCGGGTCGGCGCCGGTGACCCGCAGCAGGATCATCGTGATGGCGAGGGAGATCAGCAGCGCCAGCACGGGCGCGCCGATCTTCAGCGCCAGCCCGCGCGGGCCGAGGCCCCGCAGGATCGCCTTCCACGACGGCACCGTCTCCGGAACCTTCGGCGGGGCCGCGCCCCCGGCGGGAGCGGCCTGTTTCGAGCCCGAATCCGGCGGCGCCGGGCTCGTCGGCGCCTCGTCCTTGGGGGGCTCGTCTTTCGGGGGCTCGTCCTTGGAGGGCTCGTCCTTGGGGGTGGACGGGTCCTCGGGCGGGGGGCCCGCCGGGCCGCTCACGACGCGTCTCCCGCGCCGGTCATGGCCGAGCCGAGCACCTGCGGGGTGACCGACCGCGGATCGACCTCCGCGACCAGCCGGCCCCGCAGGATCACGTGCAGGGTGTCGGACATTCCGATGAGTTCCTCAAGATCGGCGCTGATCAGCAGCACGGCCAGCCCGTCGGCACGGGCCTGCCGCAGGTGGTCCCAGATGGCGGCCTGGGCGCCGACGTCGATACCGCGGGTGGGGTGCGCGGCGATCAGCAGGCGGGGTTCGCCGGACATCTCCCGCCCGACGATGAGCTTCTGCTGGTTGCCGCCCGACAGGGCGGCGGCGGGCACCTCGATGCCGGGTGTCCGCACGTCGTACTCGCGGACGATCCGGGTCGTGTCGCGGCGGGCGCCGCGCCGGTCCACCCACGGGCCGCGGACGTTCGGCCGCTGGGTCTGGTGACCCAGCATCCGGTTCTCCCAGAGCGTCGCCTCCAGCACGAGGCCGTGCCGGTGCCGGTCCTCGGGGATGTAGGCGATCCCGGCCTCGCGGCGCCGCCGGGTCGCCCAGTGGGTGATGTCGTCGCCGCCGAAGGAGATCGTTCCGGCGTCCGCGTGCCGGATCCCCATGATCGCCTCGATCAGCTCGCTCTGCCCGTTGCCCTCGACACCGGCCAGCCCGACGATCTCGCCGCGGCGGATGCGCAGCGACACCCCGTCCACGACGGGGCGGCCCTCGGGGGTGAGGACCGTCAACCCGTCGAGGTCGAGCTGGACGTCCTCGGTGACGGTGGATTCGCGGAGCTCCGGGGTGGGCAGCTCCGATCCCACCATCAACTCGGCGAGGCGGCGCGAGGTCACCTGCGACGGGTCCAGCCGCGTCGCGACGGTGGTACCGCGCCGGATCACCGAGATCGTGTCGGCGACCGACAGCATCTCGTCCAGCTTGTGGGAGATGAACAGCACGGTCAGGCCCTCGGCGCGCAGGTCCCGCAGGTTGCCGAACAGCTCCTCGACCTCCTGCGGGACGAGCACCGCCGTCGGCTCGTCCAGGATCAGCACGCGGGCGCCCCGGTAGAGCACCTTGAGGATCTCCACGCGCTGCCGCTCGCCGACACCGAGGGTCTCGACCAGCACATCGGGCTCGACGCGCAGCCCGTACGCCCGCGACATCTCCTTGATCTTCGCGCGGGCGGCGGCGAAGTCGATGCGGCCGCGGCGCAGGCCCGTGGACCGTGGCTCGGCGCCGAGGATCACGTTCTCCAGCACGGTCAGGTTGTCGGCCAGCTTGAAGTGCTGGTGGACCATCCCGATACCGCGGCCGATCGCGTCCGCGGGGGTGCGGAAGGCGACCTTCTCGCCATCGATCTCGATGCCGCCCTCGTCCGGCCGCTGCATCCCGTACAGGATCTTCATCAGCGTGGACTTGCCGGCGCCGTTCTCGCCGCAGAGCGCGTGCACCTCGCCGCGCTCGATGGTGAGGTTGATGTCGCGGTTGGCGACCACGCCGGGGAACCGCTTGGTGATCGATGTCAGCCGCACGGCCGGCACCTGGTCAGGCACGAGTGCCCCTCCCTGCCTTCGGACGCTGCCTCAGACGTCGGCGGGCCGCGGGAAGCACGCGCCGGGCGCCATCCTCGCCGAGGATGGCGCCCGGCGGGCGCGCACGGCCACCGGCCTTACTTCGTGGGGACGGTGATCTTGCCGCTGACGATGTCGGCCTTCAGCTCGTCCAGCTTCGCCTTGATGTCGTCGACCTTGCCGCCGGACGCCGAGTAGCCCACGCCGTCGTTGCTCAGGTCGTACTTCTTCGTGCCGGGCTGGAAGGTGCCCTTCGCGACGCTCTCCACGAAGTCGTACACCGCCAGGTCCACGTGCTTGATCATGGAGGTGAGGATGAACTCCTTGGCCCCCGCGACCGCGGGCAGGTTGTACTGGTCGGAGTCGACGCCGATGGCCCACTTCTTGGCCGCGGCGACGGTCTTGATGACCCCGATGCCCGCGCCGCCCGCCGCGTGGTAGATCACGTCGGCGCCGGCGTCGAGCTGGCCCTTGGCGGCTTCGTTGCCGAGCGCCGGGTTCTTGAAACCGTCGAAGTTCGGCGGCTGCGTCAGGTACTTCGCCGGCAGCACCTTGACGCTCGGCTTGGCCTTCTTCGCACCCGCGGCGTATCCGGCCTCGAACTTGTTGATCAGCGGCACGTTGACGCCGCCGATGAAACCGATCTTGCCCGTCTTGGACTTCAGCGCCGCGGCGGCGCCGACGAGGAAGGAGCCCTGCTCCTCGGAGAAGCAGGCGCCCTTGACGTTCGCGCCGTCGACCTTGCACTGGTCCGCGTCGACGACGAGGAACTTGGTGTTCGGGAAGTCCTTGGCGACCTTGACCAGGGACGTGGTGTAGGCGAAGCCGACGCCGATGACCGGGTTGTAGCCCTTGTTGGCCAGCAGACGCAGGCGCGACTCCTTGTCGGAGTCCGGTTCATCCGGCTTGGCCGAGATCTCTTCTGTGGTGACGTTCAGGTCCTTCTTGGCCTTGTCCAGGCCCGCCGCGGCCGAGTCGTTGAACGACTGGTCGCCGCGGCCACCGATGTCGAAGGCGAGCCCGATCTTCAGGGTCTTCTTGCCGTCACCGTCACCGCTGCCGGTCTCCGCCTTCTTGCCACCGCACGCGGAAGCGCTGAGCGTCAGCGCCGCACCCGTCACGGTGACGAGCGAAATCTTCAATCCACGGCGCAAGGTAGCGCTCCTTCCGTTGCCGACCCACGGTCGGCGGCCGGTACGGCCACCGAAATCGATCGGACGCTACCTCGCGGAAGGTGGAAAACTCCCTGCTTGCACTGTTTCGCAACAGGTCCGTTACCAATGCGTAGGCATATCGCCACAGGTCAGGGCCGCGTACCGTTCCGAAACGGAGAGCATCTCTGAAGAACCCTTCCCCCCGGGGAGCCGGGGGGAAGGGACGGGGAGTCAAAGCGGGGGGTCGGAAGATCGGGGGTCGGGGGGGTCAGGCCAGAGCGGCGCCCTGGATGGACTGGGCGTCACCCGGACGCCCGCCCTCCCACAGGGCGGTCAGCGCGGTCGCGGTCAGCACCCGGACGCCCACGGCGATGCACCGCTCGTCGACGTCGAAGTCGCCGCGGTGCAGGTCGTACTCGCCGGGTGAGCCTGGAGTGCGGACGCCGAGCCGTGCCAGCGCCCCGGGGATCGACTCCAGGTACCAGCCGAAGTCCTCCCCGCCGAGACTCTGCGGAGTGGGAACGACACCCTCCTCGTCCATGACCTGCGCGGCCGCGTCCCGGAACATCTGCACGCTGGTCGCCTCGTTGACGGTCGGCGGGACGCCGCGGACGTACTCTAGGGACGCCTCCACGTCGTAGGCGGCGGCGACCGACTGCAGCAGCGCCTTCATCATCTCCGGCGCCCGGTGCCACGCCTCGTCGTCCAGGCAGCGGACGGTGCCCTCGGCGATCCCGTCGTCCGGGATCGCGTTGGCGACCGACCCCGCCGACACCCGGCCCCACACCAGCGACAGGCTGGAGCGCGGATCCACGCGCCGCGACAGCGCCGACGGCAACTCGGTGACGATCTTGGCGAGCGCGTAGACGAGATCGGCGGTCAGGTGCGGCCGGGCGGTGTGCCCGCCGGGACCGGTGACCTTCACGTAGACCTTGTCGCAGGCCGCGGTGATCGGCCCGGTGCGCAGCCCGAGCTGGCCGACCTCGATGCGCGGGTCGCAGTGCAGCGCGAACGCGCGGTCCACGCCCGCGATACCGCCGGCCGCCATCACGTCCAGGGCACCGCCGGGGGTCTCCTCGGCGGGCTGGAACAGCAGCCGGACCCGGCCGGGCAGCAGCCCCGCCTCCGCCTGCTGGGCCAGGAACAGGCCCGCGCCCAGCACCATCGTGGTGTGGACGTCGTGACCGCACGCGTGCGCGACGCCGGGGACCGTCGACCGGTACGGGACGCCCTCCTTCTCGTCGCGCAGCGGGAGCGCGTCGATGTCGGCGCGCAGCGCGACGGTCGTGCCGTCGGCCGGGCCGATGTCGCAGAACAGGCCGGTGCCGCCCGGGAGGATCCGCGGTTCCAGCCCGACAGCGCGCAGCCGCTCGGCGATCTGCTTCGTGGTGCGGTACTCGTTGTAGCCCAGCTCGGGATGCATGTGCAGGTCGCGGCGGAACGCGATCAGGTCGGTCTCGTGGCCGGCGAGGAAGGAGTCGAGCTGCGGTTGCAGCGCCGCGCCGCCGAGCACCACTCCGCCGCCTGCGCCGGACGGCCCGGAAGCCGCCGCGCCGGACGCGGAAGGCGGCCCGGACACACCAGACACGCCGGACGCGCCGGACGCGCCGGACGCGTCAGGCACACCCGACGCGGGAGGGGAACCGGAGCCGTCCTGGCCGTCCTGTCCCTCCTGGGCGTTCTGCCCTTCCTGGCCCTGCTGTCCGCCCTGTGCTCGCCTGTCCTGTGCCGCCTGCCCGCCCTGCGCCGCCTGCCCCGCGAGGCCCCCTGGCCCCGAGGCGGTCGGTGCCGCTGGGCCGGGCATCACCCCGTGTCCCGGATGTGTCATGTGCGCCCCCTGCGCGATGGCGGAGCCGAACGGCGTCCGCCCGGTGGTCTGGTCGATTGTGCTGTCGTCACCCTTGCCGGGCCGACCGCGGGCTTCCGTCCGCGGAACGTCCGGCGGGGGGCCGGAAGGCCGGTGCCGGGGCCCCGTGGGGCGATCGCCCGCCGCGTCCCGGCCGCCCGGTTCCTCAGGTCGCGGCATGAGCAACCTCCCCCTGTGTGACGAACCTGTCCTCCGCTAGTTCGACGATCGCCGCGTCGACGATGTTCTCAAGCGTGCCGCCCTCGGCGCGGATCGCGCGCTGACGCTCATAGGGCGCCCCGTGTTCGAGGACTTCCCCGGCCACCTTGAGCTCCTCCGCGCAGCCGAGCCGGTCGGAGACGGGCTCCAGTTCCCGGATCAGCTCGTAGAGGTCGTCGCGGAGTGGTGCGGTGTTCCCAGTGTCATCGGTGATGACGATGGCGTCGAGTCCGTATCTGGTCGCGCGCCACTTGTTGTCACGTACCACCCAGGCCGCGGGGCGGGGCAGGGTGTAGCCCCGGTCGAGCTGCTGATCGAACAGCGTCACCAGGCTCTGGCAGAGGGCCGCGGCCATGCCCACCTCCCGGAGGGTGGGGATGCCGTCGAACATGCGGATCTCGATCGTCCCAAAGTCCGGATGTGGACGGATATCCCACCAGACCTCCTTGATGCTCCGGATCGTTCCGGCACGCAGGAGGGTGTCCATGTAGCCCTCGAAGGCGGCCCAGTCGTCCAGCGAGTGGGGCGGGCCGGCGGTCGGGAGCTGGCCGAAGACCACGGCCCGACACGAGGCGAGGCCGGTGTCGCTGCCGCTCCAGAACGGGCTGGACGCGGTGAGCGCCAGGAAGTGCGGCAGGTAGGCCGACAGGGCGTTCACGATGGGGATCGCCTTCGCGCCGTCCGATATGCCCACATGGACGTGCACGCCGAACGTCTGGATGCGCCGGGCCAGCCACTGCATCTGCTCGATGAGCTGGGCATAGCGGCCCATCGGCGCCATCACGGCGTCGCGCCAGTCGCTGATCGGATGGGTGCCCGTGCAGGCCAGCGTGAGGTCGCGCTCGGCGGCGGCGGAGCGCAGGGAGGCGAGCGTGGCCGCGAGGTCGTCCTTGGCCTCGCCCACGGTGTTACAGATATCGGTCACGACCTCGACCGTCGACTCCATCAGCTCGTGACGGACCTTGGGGATTCCCGTGCCCTCGGCGAGGACGGGCAGCGCGGCGAGCACCTCGCGTGCGTCCTGCCGCAGGTGCCTGGTCTCCACATCGACGAGCTGGAGCTCCCACTCGATGCCGAGGGTCGCCCCGTTCGATGGGTTGAAGTCAATGGCCACGGCCAACCTCCGTCCACAATCCTTGCAGGTCGTTGCGTGGCACGTGGCGCAATTCAGCCAGCGGGTCCCTAAGCCTGGACAAACGCCGGTCCAGGTCACGTGTTCCACCATGATGGCGTCCGTGGCCGCGAGCCCGCCGCATCTCTTTGCCCTTTGCAGACCAATTGACTCGTACGGGCGGGACCCAGAGCGTGCGAAGCACACTTTTCGGTCATCGATCATGCCGAGGGCATCACTAGATCGGACTAGTCAGCCCGTCCCAAAATACCCGTCATGACGGACTGTAACCGATGACCGGGGATCCCCACACCTAGTGTGATTTCCGATACATCCCGAGGATCGCTCTCTCTCGGTTCGGGTACCTCTTCTCCGGATACGTCGCCTAGTCTTCGGGGGAGTCATGGGCGTTGGGGGCAGCTGCGCGGCTGCGGGAAAGAGGAGCGGCGAGAGCTTGCGACCAGAGCGACATGGGCTGCGGGCCGGGCTGCACCGCGCCGTGACGGTGATCACAGTGCCGCTCGTGGCGGTCTGCCTGACCGCACCACCGGCCCTGGCCGCACCGCCCGGCAGAGCCGCGCCGCCGTCCGATCCGGTGGGCGGACCACAGCTCGGGGCCCGCGGGCTCGTCGTCGACACGGCGCCCGGCGTCCCGGCCCTACCGAAGATCAAGGCGTCCTCGTACCTGGTCGCCGACGGTGACACCGGCGAGGTGCTGGCCGCCAAGGACCCGCACGGCCGCTACCTTCCGGCGAGCACCCTCAAGACGCTGACCGCGCTGGCCCTCGTCCCGAGGCTGGACCCGGACCGGCTCGTCCGGCCGTCCCAGCAGGCGTGCGACGTCGAGGGCACCAAGGTCGGGCTGACGCCGAAGATGAGCTACAAGGTCTCGGACCTGTTCCACGCGCTGATGATGATGTCGGCCAACGACGCGGCGGTGACGCTCGCCGAGGCGGACGGCGGGATGCGCAAGACCCTCGCCGACATGAACACCGAGGCCAGGCGGATCAACGCCCGCGACACCCTCGCCGGGTCGCCGAACGGTCTGGACAAGGACCTCGGCCTGAACGTGCGGACGCAGCACACCTCCGCCTACGACCTCGCGCTGATCCTGCGCGAGGGGCTGAAGAACGCCGACTACCGCAGGTACGTCCAGGCGATCGACTTCCGGTTCCCGGCGCCGCCCTCCAAGAAGGAGCGCAAGAAGGGCAAGAAGGTCGGCGGGTACCCGATCCACACGCACAACAAGCTGCTGCCGGGCGAGCGGTACGGCTACACCGGCCTGCTGGGCGGCAAGAACGGCTACACCATCGCCGCCGGGCAGACCTACGTGGCCGCCGCCCGCCGCGGCGGGCACACGATCATCATCTCGCTGATGAAGGCCGACATGCCACCCTCGCCGTACGCGGTCAAGCTGCTGGACTGGGGGTTCGCGGCGCGCGGGAAGGCCAAGCCGATGGGCACGCTGGTGCCTCCGGGTGACGCGCCGGAGCCCGACAAGGGCGGCCCGGGCGGGCTGCTGCCCGACGCCCCGCTGGCCTCGGACGACTCGACCCGGATGTGGCTTCTCGTGGGCGGCGGCGCGGTCGGCGCGGTCCTCGCGGCCGGGGTACTGATCGCCGTGCTGCGGCGGCGGCGCCGCTACGGGCTGCCTCCGGCGCGGTCCACCGAGCCGTCCTACGACGAGACCGGCCGGTAACCGCGGGCGGCGGCGGGGTCGTCGCCCGCACCCGCCCGCTCGGGGCTGTCGGCGTCGGCGCTGAGGACGATGCGCCGCGTGGCCGTCCACGCGGCGGCGAACAGCACGAACCGCGACACGACGTTGATCCACACCATCAACCCCACCAGCACGGCGAACGAAGCGTAGACGGGGTTCTGCGTCGTGCGTCCGATCAGCAGCGTCGCGATCTGCTTGAGGGCCTCGAAGCCGACGGCGCCGAACAGCGCGCCCCTGGCGATCCGCCGCCATGGCGCGCGGGTACCGGAGAGCCGGGTGAACAGCACCAGGAAGATCACCGTGTCGAACGCCATCGCCACGGCCAGCGACAGCAGCCGCAGCCCCGTCCCTGCGCCGGGCACGTCCTCCAGGCCGAACCAGCCGAGCACGGTGTGCGTCGCGGACGTGGTGACGGTCGAGATCGCCATGCCGCAGACCAGGATCACGCCGAGGAAGCCCAGGACAGCCAGGTCCCACAGCGTCTTGAGGACGTAGTTGCCGCCGCCGGTCGGCTCGTTTCCCCACATGTCGCGCAGGGACTCGCGCAGCACCTGCACCCAGCCGAGGCCGGTGAAGAGCAGCGCCACCAGGCCGAGGATGCCGACGGCCGTCTTGGACTGGGCGATCTCCTCCACCTGGAGCTGACCGGAGAGTCCGGGCAACAGCGAGTTGACCGCCCGGACGAAGTAGTCGCGCGCCTGGCCGCTGACCCCGACGAGGTAGCCGAGCAGCGAGTACGCGAGCGCCAGCAGAGGAAAGAACGACAGGAATCCATAGCAGGTGAGAGCCGCCGCGAGCCGGTCACCGCGCCGATCCATGTAGCGCTCGAACGCTCGTCCCAGATGGTCGAACCACTTCGAGCGGGCGCGCGCGCCGCTCAGCAGGCTCTTCCCCGTGTCCAGCAGAGTCTCGCCCTGCCGTTGCACCTTGGTGATCACCCGCCACATGAACGCAACGTACCCGGATTCGGACGGTCGATGCAGCGCACGGTAATCAGCCGTTAAACGGTGCGTTGTCCAAGCGATCCGGATCCTCCGGGTAAAGGATTCAGGATGCGGTGGGGCAGTCGTCCTCCGTACGGGGACCCGCGCCGCCCACGCCGAACACGAAGTCGCGTTGGGGACGCCACACTCCGTCCTCACCGTGCTCGTACAGCGAGAATCCCCAGACCTCGAAGCCGGCGGTGTAGCCGGCGAGCTCCTCGTAGGCCCGATCCATGACCCTGTCGGGCAGGTGGTGGGCGATCGTCACGTGCGGGTGGTACGGGTACTCCAGCGGCCGGGCGAGCGGCCCCGACAGAATTTTTGTCTGAAGCCGCTCACAATCGTCGATGCCCTCGTCCAGAGCCACGAAGACGACCGGAGAGACGGGCCGGAACGTTCCGCTGCCATGCAACCGGATATGGAAGGGCCGCTCCGCGCGGGCGATGTCCAGCAGGTGCGCCTCGATCGCGTCCAGCATCGCGCCGTCGACCTCGGTGGGCGGCAGGAGGGTGATGTGGGTCGGGATCGCACCGGCGAGCGGGTCGCCGAACGAGGCGCGCTTGCCCTGGAGCATCGCGCCGTAGGGGTCCGGGATCGAGATGGCCACCCCGATCATGCGGACCCCGGCCGGAGGCGCGCCCGTCCCGGGCGCCTCTGCGGCCGCCCGGTCAGTGACCACGTCCCACAGTTCCCAATCCCGCAGTTCCCAACCCGACGAAGCCCACCCGCTCACGGACGGTCTCCATCGTCCGCCTTGCGACCTGCGAGGCGCGGTCGGCGCCCTGCGCGAGCAGCCGGTCGAGCTGCTCCTCGTCCTCCAGCAGCTTGAGCGTCCGCTCCCTGATCGGCGTGAACGTGTCCAGGACGATCTGCGCGAGGTCCTTCTTGAACTGGCCATAGCCGGACCCGTCGTACCGGGCCTCAAGATCGGGGATGGACGTCCCCTCCAGCGCCGAGTAGATCCGCAGCAGGTTCGTGACGCCGGCCTTCTTCTCCTCGTCGTAGCGCACCTCCGAGCCGGTGTCGGTCACCGCGCGCATGATCTTCTTGCGCATCGGGCCCGGGTCCTCCAGCACGTCCACGATGCCCTGCGGCGACGATGCCGACTTGCTCATCTTCGCGGTCGGCTCCTGAAGATCAGTGATCTTCGCGGCGTCGGCGGGGATGAACGCCTCCGGCGCGACGAACGTCTCCCCGAACCGGTGGTTGAAGCGCCCGGCGAGCGTGCGCGTGAGCTCCAGGTGCTGCCGCTGGTCCTCGCCGACCGGCACGCGCAGCGCCCGCCCGTCCGGGCCCGGCTCGGGCGTGTAGAGCAGGATGTCGGCCGCCTGGAGGATCGGGTAGGTGAACAGGCCGACGCTCGTGCCCGCCGTCCCCTGTTTGGACGACTTGTCCTTGAACTGGGTCATCCGCCCGGCCTCACCGAACCCGGTCAGGCAGCCCAGCACCCACGCCAGCTCCGCGTGCTCGGGGACATGGCTCTGCACGAACACGGCGGCCCGCTCGGGGTCCACGCCCATCGCGAACAGCTGCGCGGCGGCGACCTTCGTGCGGCGGCGCAGAACGGCCGGATCGTGCTCGACGGTGATCGCGTGCAGGTCGACCACGCAGTAGAACGCGTCATGGGAGTCCTGCATGGCGACCCACTGCCGCAACGCGCCCAGGTAGTTGCCGAGGTGGAACGAGTCGGCGGTGGGCTGGATGCCCGACAGCACGCGGGGGGCGCTGTCGCGGCGCGCGGCGGCTTCAGCGGGGCTGGACGCTTCGGGCATGTGCACGGACCGATTCTCTCAGGTGCCGCCGGACCCGTTCGGGGCCGGCGTCTCTCGCGGGGCGACCGCCCGCGGGGCCGCGGGCGGCGGCGCGGGCGCCGCCGGCATGGGCTGCGGCGTCGCCCGCGGTGTGACGCGCACACGGGCCACCCGCCGGCCGTCCATCAGGGCGACCGCGAGCAGCCGGCCCCCGGCCTCCACCGAGTCGCCCTTCGCGGGCACCCGGCCGAGGACCGCCATGATGTGACCGGCGACCGTCTCGTAGGGCCCGGCGGGCAGCCGGATCCCGGTCTCGGTGGCGAAGTCGTCGAGGTTGAGCAGGCCGTCGACCTCGACCACCCCACCGTGCAGGCGCCGAGCCTGCGCGTCCTGCACATCATATTCATCGCGTATGTCGCCGATGAGCTCCTCCACGAGGTCCTCCAACGTGACGATCCCGGCGACGCCGCCGTACTCGTCCATGACGATCGCCAGATGGCAGCCCTCGCGGCGCATCTCCGAGAGCGCCGGAAGCACCCGCTTGGAGGAGGGCAGGAACTTCACCGGACGGACCAGCTCGCCCACCGGCCCGTCCTCGCCCGGCGAGTCGGGGCCGTCGGTCAGCAGCAGGTCCCGGATGTGCACGAAGCCGATCACCTCGTCGTGGGAGTCCCGGCAGACGGGGAACCGCGAGTGCGGGCTGCCCGCCGCGACCCGCGCCGCCGCCCGCAGCGGCAGTTCCGCGTCCAGGAACTCGACCTCGGTGCGCGGCACCAGCACCTCCCGCAGGGGCCGCTCGCCCGCCGCGAACACCTCCCCGATCAGCGCCCGCTCATCCGCGGTGATCAGGGTGTTCTCCGCGATGAGCGCCCGCATCCGCTCGGCGGTCAGCTCCTCGCGCAGTGCCCTCGGATCGCCGCCCGCGAGCCGTACGACCAGGTCGGTCGAGCCCGACAGCAGCCAGATCAGGGGCCGGACGAGCCGCCTCGGCGGCTGGGACTGCGGCTGCTGCGGCATTGGCGGCGTCCGGTCCATGTGTTAAACCTTCCCCGTTCGCGGTTACGGCTAGCCTGGAGGACACCCCCGCCTGTCCCATAGCCGTCCGTTGGAGGTCCGTTCGTGAAGCTGCTCGTCACCGGAGGCGCCGGCTACATCGGCAGCGTCGTCTCCGCCCTGCTCCTGGAGGCGGGACACGAGGTCGTCGTCCTGGACGACCTGTCCACCGGCCACGAGGACGCGGTGCCCGAGGGCGCCCGGCTGGTGCGCGGCACGCTGCGCGAGACCGCCGCGGACGTCCTGGGCGGCGCGGGCTTCGACGCGGTCCTGCACTTCGCCGCCAAGTCCCTGGTGGGCGAGTCGGTGGAAAAGCCCGGCCTGTACTGGGACAAGAACCTCGGCGAGTCCCTCGCCCTGCTGGAGGCGATGCGGATCTCGGCCGTCCCGCGGATCGTGTTCTCCTCGACCGCCGCGACCTACGGCGAGCCGGAGTCCACCCCGATCCTGGAGACCGACCCGACCCGCCCGACCAACCCCTACGGCGCGTCCAAGCTGGCGATCGACACCACCCTCGCCGAGTACGCCCGGCTGCACGGCATCGGCGGGGTGTCGCTGCGCTACTTCAACGTCGCGGGCGCCTACGGCCGGCAGGGCGAGCGGCACACCGTCGAGACCCACCTGATCCCGAACGTGCTGAAGGTCGCGCTGGGCGAGCGGGAGTCCGTGCACGTCTTCGGCGAGGACTACCCGACGCCGGACGGCACCTGCCTGCGCGACTACATCCACGTCGCCGACCTCGGCCGCGCCCACCTGCTCGCGCTGGACGCCTGCACGCCCGGGTTCCACCAGATCTTCAACCTGGGCAGCGGCAACGGCAACTCCGTCCGCGAGGTCATCGACGTCTGCCGCGAGGTCACCGGGCGCGACATCCCCGCCGAGGTGAGCCCGCGCCGTCCCGGCGACCCGGCCGTTCTGGTGGCGTCCTCGGAGAAGATCCAGTCACAGCTCGGCTGGAAGCCGGAGCGCGACCTTCAGGCGATGGTGTCGGACGCGTGGACCTTCCTGCGCTCACGATGACCGGCGCGGTCGCCGACACCACCCCCGGCGCCCTCGCCGCCGCGTTCTCCGCGGCGTACGGGCGCCCCCCGGACGGCGTCTGGCACGCCCCCGGGCGGGTCAACCTGATCGGTGAGCACACCGACTACAACGACGGTCTCGTCCTGCCGTTCGCGCTGTCCCACGGCGTATCCGTGGCCGCCGCACGGCGCGACGACGGCGTCGTCGAGGTCCGCTCGGCGCAGACCGGCGGGACCCTTGTCACCGCCCCCGTCACGGGCGGCACGGTCGTCGCCGAGGGCTGGCCGCCCGAGCACGCCTGGGCCACCTACCCCGTCGGCGTCGCGCGCGTCCTCAGCGAGCGCGGGACCGGCGGCGCATCCCTGCTGATCGACTCCGACCTCCCCCAGGGCGCCGGGCTCTCCTCGTCCGCCGCCCTGGAGTGCGCCACCGCCCTCGCCCTCTGCGACCTGCACGGCATCGAGATCGAGCGCGCGGAACTGGCGCTGCTCGCGCAGCGCGCCGAGAACGAGCAGGTCGGCGTGCCGTGCGGGCTCATGGACCAGTCCGCGTCCCTGCTCTGCACGTCCGGCCACGCGCTGATGCTCGACTGCCGCAGCGGCCTGTCGTCCCCGGTGCCCTTCGCCCCCGCCGACGCGGGGCTGACCCTGCTGGTGGCCGACACCCGCGCGAGCCACACCCTGACCGGCGGCGGCTACGGGCGCCGCCGCGCCGAGTGCGAAGAGGCGGCGTCCCAGCTGGGCGTCGCCGCGCTGCGCGACGTGCAGGACCTCGCGGGGGCGCTCGGCTCGCTCCGCGACCCCGTGCTGCGCCGCCGCGTCCAGCACGTCGTCACCGAGAACCACCGTGTGGAGGCCACCGTCGGCCTCCTGCGCGCCGGGGCCGTCACCGAGCTGGGCGCCCTGCTGAACGCCTCGCACCTGTCCCTGCGCGACCAGTTCCAGGTCTCCTGGCCCGAGGCCGACGCCGCCGTGGACGCCGCGCTGCGCGCCGGCGCGCGCGGCGGCCGGATGGTCGGCGGCGGGTTCGGCGGCTCGGTCATCGTCCTCACGGCCACCGACCGCGCCGCACGCGTCCGCGAGGCGATCACGTCGAGCTATGAGCGACGAGGCTGGCCACCCCCGCGCTTCCTCGACGCGATCCCCTCCGCCGGCGCCCACCGCGTCAACTGACCCGCGAGGCCACTCCCCCGCAGTGTCAGTCAAATGCGGTGTCACTCCGATGCGGTGTCACTCCGATGCGGTGTTCATCGCGGACCTGATGTCGTTCAGGAGGGCGGTGGCCTCCTCGGCCGGGCCGGTCTCGTCCAGGGCGCGGAACTCGTCCACGGCGGCGGACGCGTGGGGTTCGGCTTCGGCGAAGCGACCGGCCTGGGCAAGCACGCGGGCCTGGTCGAAGGAGACCAGGGCCGTCTCCCAGATCCGCGCGGGCTCGTTGCCGGCGGGCAGGCCCGACAGCGCGGCGCGGGCCACCTCCATCACCGTGGCGGCCTCCGCCGTCTCGCCGCACCACAGCAGGCACATCGCCGCGCGGCGCCTGGTCCGCACCACGCCGTAGGGGTCCGGGACCTCCGCGTAGGCGTCGGCGGCACCGGCGAACCGCTCCGCGGCAAGGGCGTCCTTGTCCAGGTTCGTCAGGACCTCGCCTGACTCCTCCAGGAAATGCCCGACCGCACCCGGCTCCCCGTCCTTCGCGGCGTCCTCGGCGAGCGACGCGAACAGCCCGGCGGCCTCCTCCTCGCCCAGCTGCTTCTGCGCGTGCGCGAGGACCAGGCGGCAGCGCCGCTCCAGCTCCTCCGTGACGTTGGGCAGGGCCTCCTCCCCGACCTCCGCCGCCTCCAGGTGACGCCCGGCGGCCAGGTAGCCGGCGGCCAGGTCCACCCGCAGGTAGGTGGCCTGCTCGTGCAGGCCCGCCGCCGTCCAGCCCGCCACGGCCTCGGCGAGGTCGGCGACGGCCTCGGCGGGACGGTCGCCGACGAGCAGCGTGAGGCCGCGCTCGGCGTGCGCCGCGGCGAGGAGCGGCGAGGGGCCCGGCTGCGCCTCGATCACCTCGCCGAGCAGGGCCAGCACCTCCTCGGTGGGGTCCTGGTCGAGGACCTCGCCGCCGGGATCGCCGTTGTGCGCCATCTGGTTCAGCGTCTGGGAGAGCAGCAGCGCCGGACGGGCCAGCAACTCCGGATCGCCGGCCCCACGTGCCGCCGCGACCCCCTCCCGCAGCGCCGTGACCGCGCCGCCGGCCTCACCGGTCATCAGCAGCGCGCTTCCCCGCAGGAAGGCGAGCTCGCCGACGTCACCGGGCGAGTCATCGGGGACGACCCGGTCCAGCGCGGCGAGGGCTTCGGCCGGGCGTTCGAGGTCCAGGCAGGCGCGGGCCAGCCGGATGAGCGCGATGGTCGCGTCGCCGTCCTCGGTCGGGTGGGCGGCGAAATGGTCGGCGGCAGCCTCCAGCTCGGCGAGGCCCACCGCTTCACCAGCCTGCACCGCCTCACCAGCCTGCACCGCCTCACCAGCCTGCACCGTTTCACCAGCCTGCACGGGCTCGCCGCCGGGCGCGGGCTCGCGGTCACGCGCCTGGACGCGCGCCGCGCCGAGCCGGCTGAGCGTCCGGTACCGCCGCGTCTGCTCGCCCAACCCGGTGAACGACGCCGCCGCTTCCTCCCAGCACTCGATCGCCGCCGCGAAGTCGCCCCGCACGGCCAGCTGACCGCCCTGCCCGTCCACGCGCCGTGCCCGCTGGAGCGGCGTCGGCTCCACCGTCTCGGCGACATCGTCGAACCTCCGCCACAGCGCCGCCGCGCCGGACATGTCGCGGCGGACGCGACGCCGGTCGGCCTCGTCCAGCAGCGCGTCCAGATCCGTCTCGGAGGACAGGTCCTCGGCTGCCGGGGCCGGCGCCGGCGCCGCGCTGCGCCGGTGATGCTCGCCGAGCGGCAGGAAGTCGACGACCGGCTCGGCCGCCAGCATCGCCCGGATCAGGTCACCCTGGCAGGACGTGCCGTTGCGGGCGTCGAAGCGCTGCGCCAGGCTCGTGGCGACTCCCGCCAGCTCCGCGCTGAGCTCGTCCAGCGGCACGTCGGCCGCCACGCGATCCCCGAACTCTGGTCGCCGGACGGTCACCGCGCCGTGCCCGGCTTCGGTCAACCTCCGCAGCGCCATCGAGGCCGCCGCGGCGAACCGCATCTCCGCGTGCGGGCTCGGCGCCCGGTCGAGCCACCCCAGATGCCGCTGGACGATCTCCAGCGCGCGCGCCTCGTTCCCGGTGACCGCGCAGAACTCCACGTGCTCGGTGATCTCGTCCAGGTCGGCGAGGTGCATCCGGTGCGTCCGGTAGGCGCGGCGGTGCGCGTCGCGGGCCTGCTCGGCGCGGCCGGTGCGCAGGTAGACCGGCAGCATCGCGGTCTGGATGCCCTGCGGCTGTTCGGTGCAGTTCAGCTCCTCGCCCAGCACCGGCGCCGCGACCTCGAACGCCTCCTCGTACCGTCCCTGCCGGACCAGATGCTCCACCATGCTGGTCGGATCGCAGCCCGCGCAGTCCGACAGCTCGTCGCGCGGCGCGGCCCGCCACTTCAGATACCACTCGTCCGCCGAGTCATCGCCGACATGCAACGCGACGGCGTTGCGGTAGTGGTACACCGCCTGGAGGCTGTACCCGCCCTCCCGGTAGCGGCGCTCCATGTCGTCCAGCACCGCGTAGGTCCGGTCGAGGGGGACCTCGGGGAACAGCGTCAGCGAGTTCACGATCGCCTTCATCTGCCAGAGCAGGCGGCGCGTCCCCTCGAAGCGGCCGGGATCGCGGTCGTTGTCGGCCATCGTCCGGCTGAACGTCGCGAACGCCTTGGCGGGCTCGCCGCCGTACTGGTAGGCGTTGGTCAGCTGGAGCCGCACCCAGAACGCCAGCGTCTCGTCGCCCGTCGCCTCCGCCCGCCGCAGCGCGTCCTCCACCAGGACGGTCCGGGCCTCCCCGTAGGGCAGCTCCTGCGACCGGGCCATCAGGCCGTTGACGTCCTCCGTGCTCACGTGCCCGCCTCCGGGGGATGGACGGCCCACTCCAGCAGGCCGATGAACGAACGGTTCAGTACCGCGGTGTCCGCGGGCCGCAGCGGATGGTGGCCGAGCAGGAGCGCCTGCCCGTACAGCGCCTGGACGGCCGCCTCGACCGGTCCCTCCGTGCCGAGCGAGGTGACGCGGCGGGTCAGCGGGTTGCGGTAGTTGAGCACCAGTTGCGCGCGGTCGGCGACGGCGCGCGCGCCGACCGCGCCGAGCACGTCCGCCCACAGCTCGTCCGCCTCGTCCCGCGCCCGCGCCAGCTCGTCCTGGAACTGCGCGTCCCGGCTGGTCAGATACAGCGCGGGCAGCGACGCCGGATCGAAGTCGCGGACGACCACCTCGCAGCCGAGCCGGTCCACCGCCCGCTGCGCCGCCGCCAGGAAGGGCCGCAGCGCCAGTTCCGCCGCCGGGTCCAGCATCCCGAACGTGGTGGTCAGCTCCGCCGCGTCCAGCCGGGCCATCCGGATCTCCGGATCGAGGTCCGGCAGCCGCTCGATGATCTCCAGGTCGTGCACGTAGCCGCCGTTGACGAGCCCGACGCCCTGCGCGCCCGCGACCGCGGACAGCCGCCGGAACTCATCGACGCTCGTGGTGAACCGGCCGTCCGGGTGGCGTCGCCGGAACTCGGCCAGCGTCATCGGCCCGGCGGAGGTCTCGTACTCCAGCCAGCGGTCGACGATCCGGAGCATGTCGTCGTCGTGCAGCGCCATCGCCTTCACACCGAGCTGGTGCAGCCGCAGGAACCCGCCCAGCCCCGCCGGATCGGTCTCCGCCAGCTTCACCAGCCACTGCCGCAGGACCTCGCCCAGCCCCTCGCGCACAGAGTCCAGCAGCTCGTCCTCGTAGAGCGCCTCACGGCTCGCGGTCGGCCGCAGCTCCCCCGCGTCCACGACGCAGCGGGCGAAGAACGCCCACTCGGGCAGCAGTCCCTCGACGTTCTCCGCCAGCAGCATCCGCTTCAGGTAGACGCGGTGCGCGGCACGGGCCGTCGGGGCGACCGGATGCGGCAGGACAAACGCGACACCCGTCAGCCCCGCCTCCGGGACCTCCAGGTCGACCACGTCGAACGGCGTGAACCCGAACAGCTCCTCGCAGTACTGCTCCAGTGCCCGCCGCCGTTCGGCCGGGTCGCGGTGGCCGGCCCGCCAGGCGGGGCCGTCGCCGGTGATCCGCACACCGTCCACGGTCAGCTCGACCGGCAGCAGCGCCCCGTAGGTGCGGGCGAGATCCGCCACCACCGGCGGGCTCAACAGCTCCGCCGACCCGGACCGCGCCCGGAGCGTGACCGTCGTGCCCGGCTCCTCCCGCTCCGCGGGTTCGACCCGGTAGCTGCCACCGGCCAGCCCCGTCCACCGCACCGCGTCACCGCCGCGCGCCGACCGCGTCACCACCTCGATCTCGTCCGCGACGAGGAACGCCGACAGCAGCCCGATCCCGAACTGGCCGAGGAAGTCGTGCCGCGCGAACCCCAGCTCGTCGCGCTTGGACGAGCGTCCGATCGTCGCCAGCAGGGTGTGGACCTCGTCCTCGGTGAGGCCGATCCCGTCGTCGTGGACCCGCAGCGCGTCGCCGCCGGTCTCGATGACCACCCGGCCACCGCCGGTACCGCGCGCGGTGATCGCGTCCACCGCGTTCTGTAGGAGTTCCCGCAGGTAGACCCGCGGGCTGGCGTAGAGGTGGCGGCTCAGCAGATCCACCACGCCACGCAGATCGACCTGAAAAGCCTGTTCCGCCACTCGCCTGCCTCCCCGATCATCTGTAAGAGCGATCACACCCTAGCGACCGGTACCGACCCCTTGACCGCATTTCTCACACGAACGAGCCCCGGACCTGACCGGGTCCGGGGCTCGTTCGTGTGTTCAGATGACCGTGCTCAGATCAGGCCGAGCTTGCTGACGGCGTCGCGCTCCTCCGACAGCTCGCCCACCGACGCGTCGATGCGGGCGCGCGAGAAGTCGTCGATCTCCAGACCCTGGACGATCTCCCACTCGCCGTCCTTCGTGGTGACGGGGAACGAGGAGATCAGACCCTCGGGGACGCCGTACGAGCCGTCCGACACGACCGCCATGGACGTCCAGTCGCCCTCGGCGGTGCCGTTCACCCAGGTGTGGACGTGGTCGATCGCGGCGGACGCGGCCGACGCGGCCGACGACGCGCCCCGCGCCTCGATGATCGCGGCGCCGCGCTTGGCGACAGTCGGGATGAAGTCGCTCTCCAGCCAGTTCTGGTCGTTGACCGTCTCGGCGGCGTTCTTGCCGGCGATCTCGGCGTGGAAGATGTCCGGGTACTGGGTGGCCGAGTGGTTGCCCCAGATCGTCATCCTGCGGATGTCGGCGACCGACACGCCCGCCTTCTTCGACAGCTGCGCCAGCGCCCGGTTGTGGTCCAGGCGGGTCATCGCGGTGAACCGCGCGGCCGGGACGTCCGGCGCGTGCGACTGCGCGATCAGCGCGTTGGTGTTCGCCGGGTTGCCGACCACCAGCACCTTGATGTCGTCCGCGGCGCCCGCGTTGATCGCCTCGCCCTGCGGCTTGAAGATCCCGCCGTTGGCCTCCAGCAGGTCACCGCGCTCCATGCCCTTCGTCCGCGGGCGGGCGCCGACGAGCAGCGCCACGTTCGCGCCCTCGAACGCCCGCACCGCGTCGTCGAAGATGTCGATGCCGGACACCAGCGGGAACGCGCAGTCGTCCAGTTCCATGGCGGTGCCCTCGGCGGCCTTCACCGCCTGCGGGATCTCCAGCAGCCGCAGCCGCACGGGTACGTCCGCACCGAGCAGCTGACCGGAAGCTATGCGGAACAGCAATGCGTAGCCGATCTGGCCCGCGGCGCCGGTGACGGTGACGGTGACTGGGGTGCGCGTCATTACCTTCTTCTCCTGCTGCTGACCTGACGGGGCTCAGGCGGCCATCCTTCGAACCCGACCGCCCGAGAGCCGCGCCGCCGCGCCGAATCTCTCGCCGTCGAGATATACCGGGGTTCAGGCTATCGCGCGCGCCCCGCCCGCCATCCTCCAGGTGCCCAGACCGGCATGATGACCGTCCCCCGGGGACACGGAAGGCCGCCCCGGAACCCTCCGGGACGGCCCTTCGAGGGCACGGCGTCAGCCGTTGATCTTCTTCTGGAGGTTGGTGTCGAGCGCCTCAAGGAATTCCTGTGTCGTCAGGAACGGGGTGTCCGCGCCGACGAGCAGCGCCAGGTCCTTGGTCATCTGACCGGCCTCGACGGTCCCGACGCAGACCTCTTCGAGGGCCTTCGCGAAGCCGATGAGCTGGGGGTTGTCGTCCAGCTTGCCGCGGTGCTCCAGGCCCCGCGTCCAAGCGAAGATCGACGCGATCGGGTTGGTCGACGTCGGCTTGCCCTGCTGGTGCTGGCGGTAGTGCCGGGTCACCGTGCCGTGCGCGGCCTCGGCCTCGACGGTCTTGCCGTCGGGGGTCATGAGGACGGACGTCATGAGCCCGAGGGAGCCGAAGCCCTGCGCGAGGGTGTCGGACTGGACGTCGCCGTCGTAGTTCTTGGCCGCCCAGACGAAACCGCCCTCCCACTTGAGCGCGGCGGCGACCATGTCGTCGATGAGCCGGTGCTCGTAGGTGAGGCCCTTGGCCTCGAACTCGGCCTTGAACTCGGCCTCGTAGATCTCCTGGAAGAGGTCCTTGAACCGGCCGTCGTAGGCCTTGAGGATCGTGTTCTTCGTCGACATGTACAGGGGCATCTCGCGGTTCAGCGCGTACCGCATGCTCGTCCGGGCGAAGTCGCGGATCGAGGAGTCATAGTTGTACATGCCCATGGCGACGCCGCCGCCGGGGAAGTCGGCGATGTCGAACTCCATCGGCTCCGACCCGTCCCGCGGCGTGTAGGTGATCGTCACCTTGCCCGGGCCCGGAACCACGAAGTCGGTGGCCTTGTACTGGTCACCGTGGGCGTGGCGGCCGATGATGATCGGCTTCGTCCAGCCCGGCACCAGCCGGGGGATGTTGGAGGCCACGATGGGCTCACGGAAGATCACGCCGCCGAGGATGTTACGGATCGTCCCGTTGGGCGAGCGCCACATCTTCTTCAGGCCGAACTCCTCGACGCGCGCCTCGTCCGGGGTGATCGTGGCGCACTTCACCCCGACGCCGTACTGCTTGATGGCGTTGGCGGCGTCGATCGTGACCTGGTCGTCCGTGGCGTCACGGTGCTCGATCCCCAGGTCGTAGTACTTCAGGTCCACGTCCAGGTAAGGCAGGATCAACTGGTCCTTGATGAATTTCCAGATGATCCGCGTCATTTCGTCGCCGTCGAGCTCGACGACGGGGGCCGCTACTTTGATCTTGGGCATGCCGTTGCTGTCCCTTTCCTACACCGGCCAGCAGTCCTTGTAAGGCTCAACTGGCTAGGCTAGCCGAGGCCGTGACGAGCTCGAGACCTGGCCTGGGCTGGGGGCTTCCCACCCGGGCGGACGCCCGTCAGCCGGACGGGCCGTCCCGGCGGCCGGAGATCAGCAGCCGCAGGCCGCGCACCGCCATCGCGAGCGCGATCAGCACGCCGAACGCCCCGGCGAGGACGAGCCCGGTCTTGTTCATCGGGGGGATGCTCAGCGCGACGAACGCCACCATCTCACCGAGGATCACGAGCGTCCAGCAGTCGACCGAGCGGCTACGCACAGCGAGCAGACCGAGTTGCGACTCCGGCAGCAGCAGCCGCGCGAGCGCCCCGAGGAGCAGTGCGGCGGCCATCAGGCCGGAGCCCTTGCGGAAGTAGTTGAGCGCGCACAGCGTGAGCCCGGCCCCCACGCCGCTGAGGACGAGCAGATAGGGCAGCCGGCCGAGCCAGTGCGGCGCGGCGCCCCTGCGGCGCGGCGCGCGACGTCTCCGCCGATGCACTTCCGTGCTCATGAATCCTCCGAATCGGAAGCCGACTTGGGCGGTTCGGTGGCACTTCACGGTAGTGCCATTCGGGTCGCGTTACGACATCATCCGCGCTCTTCCGGACGAGCCCGCGACCGTCCGGGATTCCGGGAGCGGCCGGGGTCGCCACCAGGCGAGGGAAACGGATGGGACGCAGGGGGCACCCGGGGACCTGGATGCCCTGCACCATCGGTCCTACTCACCAGTAGGAGGGTGTGACGGTGACGCGCCCGGGTAACCCGTCGGACAGGGGTCGCTAACTAGCTGGGAGGACTGCCGTGGAGGGGCCGTTCATGCGGATCGAGGACAGCGGGCTGGTGGTGCCGCTGCGCCCCGACGTTACGACGGTCGGGAGAGGGAGAGGAGTCGACATACGCCTCGATGATCCGAGTGTGTCCCGTTTGCACGCCGAGATCGTTCGACGCGGTCCATACGTATATGTCGTCGACATGGGCCTGTCCCGCAACGGAACCCGAGTCAACGGCAGGCCGATCGCCCGCCGTGTCCTGGAGGACGGCGACGTCGTGAGCTTCGGCACGGCGCGCTGCCGGATGGGGGGCATCCCCCGTGAGGAGGTCGATCCGGACGTCGAGCTGCGACGTGCCGTCGCACCCGAGCTCACCCGCCGTGAGGTCGACGTACTGACCGCACTTTGCCGCCCCGCCCTCTCGGACGAGGCGTTCGTGGCACCCGCCACCGCACGGGACATCGCGGGCGAGCTGGTGGTGACCGAGGCGGCCGTCAAACAGCACCTGCTACGGCTGTATCAGAAATTCCGCATCCCCGAGGGGGCCAACCGGCGTACGCGGCTCGCCAACGAGGTCATCGCCATGGGCCTCGTCCGTCCGCTGCCGCCGGTGCACGTTCCCCAGCAGGGCCGCCCGATGGACGGGCGGACCACCGGGGTCCGGGGCGCCGAACCGCGCAGACCGGGCACCCCGGGACATGGGCCGGGGCATGTCACGGGCCCGGGACGGCCGGCGCACAGCGCCGCCGGACGGCGGGCCAGTTGAGGTGAACCTGCGGTCACCCTCTGGCAGCGCAAGCGAGGGTGACCGCTGAGCAGGAACCACGCCGGGGCCGCCGCCCAGGGTGCAGGGGGGCGGCGGTCTCGGCGTGGCGTCACAGCGGGTCAGGAGGCGGTCTCGGCGGCCTCCACCACGTTGGCCAGGAGCATCGCCCGGGTCATCGGGCCCACACCGCCGGGGTTGGGAGCCACCCACCCGGCGACCTCACCGACGTCGGCGGCCACGTCTCCGGCGAGCTTGCCGTCCACCCGGGAGACACCGACGTCCAGGACGGCGGCGCCCGGCTTGACCATGTCCGCCGTGATCAGCCCGGGGACGCCCGCGGCGGCGACCACGATGTCGGCCGCGCGGGTGTGCGCGGCCAGGTCGCGGGTGGAGGTGTGGCAGAGCGTCACGGTCGCGTTCTCGGTGCGGCGGGTCAGCAGCAGGCCGAGCGAGCGCCCGACGGTGATGCCGCGGCCGACGACGGTGACCTCCGCGCCCCTGATCGGAACGTCGAAGCGGCGCAGCAGCTCGATGATGCCCTTCGGGGTGCACGGCAGTGGCCCGGGCTGCATCAGGACGAGCCGTCCGAGGCTCATGGGGTGCAGGCCGTCGGCGTCCTTGGCGGGGTCGATGCGCTCCAGTACGCGCTGCTCGTCCAGGCCTTTGGGGAGCGGCAGCTGAACGATGTAACCCGTGCAGGACGGGTCGGCGTTCAGCTCGGCGACGGCGCGCTCCACCTCGTCCTGCGTCGCGGAGGCGGGCAGGTCACGGCGGATGCTCGTGATGCCGACCTCGGCGCAGTCACGATGCTTCATGTTGACGTAGGAATGGCTGCCCGGGTCGTCGCCGACGAGGATCGTCCCGAGGCCCACGGACACGCCGCGGTCTCGCAGCGCCTCCACGCGCTCCTTGAGGTTCGAACGGATCTTGGCGGCGGTGGCCTTGCCATCCAGAATCTGTGCCGTCATGCGTTCCTCCGCGCTGTTCGCCGGGGACCGGGCCCGGCTAGGGGGCCCGTCCACCCAGGCGCGCGGTGTCCGGACTGTCGTTCGCTCCCCGGTGGTGATCCACCTTGACCGCGCCAGTCGCGTAGAACGCCATCGTAGCCGCCGACCGGCTCACGGAATCGCCGCCGAGTGGCCCTGCCGGCGGCCGCAGACCGCTCTCCGCGCGCGGCTCCGCTGACCTTCGGCTCGTGACGAGTTGTTGTGTTGGTGGTCGCCAAAGCAACATATCGCCGCCACTGACTGGAGAGGGGGCGGTGCCATGCTGGAGACCGACCCCAGGAACTCCCAGTAAGAGGCGGGACTGGCCGGCGCTGAAGGCGGGAAGGCGCCGGTCAGTCCTCGTCGGGCCGCTGGCGCCAGTTGATCAGACGATCGGTACCGTGCCAGCCGAGCTGAGCGGCGAGCATCGCCAGGATCGCGGCGGCGATCAGGCCGATCACCTGCCGAGACGACAGGAGCAGCGCGTCGGTCTGGGCGACCGAACCCACGAGGAAGGTCAGCACCACGTCCATCGGGCCTCCACAACTACGGACGCCGCGCGGGGGCACAGGGGAGAGTCAGGGGCGCGGCCAGGCCGAGGCTACCAACCAGATTCCGCGAAACCGCCAGCCCACAAGGTAAAGCCTGACGGCGGGGCCCACCCCCGCCGTCCGCCCACACCGATCCCGTCAGAGCTCAGCAGCCGTCACAGCGACGTCGCCGCCCCACCTGACCGAGCCTCAGCCGACGTCAGAGCCCGAACTGAAACCACCAACGACCTCAACGTTGCGATCGCGTAAGAAGCCAGGTTCGAGCGAAGCAAAAACCTGATCGCGAAGCGAGCCCTCTGCGGCGAGTCGAAAGCGATGCAGCGATCGCCGCAGTGCCCGTTGAAGGGAGGGCCTTCAAGGCCCGACCGCCGAGGGCACTGCGATCAACACAGCGATCGCCGAGTTTTCCGTTGCAGGAAGGCGCGCCAGCGCCTGACGCCGAGGAAAACTCAATGAAAAAAGTGCCTGGTGCCGGTGAAGTAGAGGGTGATGCCGGCCTTCTCGGCGGCTTCAATGACCTTGTCGTCGTTGACGGAGCCGCCGGGTTCGACGATCGCGCGGACGCCGGCGGCGGTGAGCACCTCCAGGCCGTCCGGGAACGGGAAGAAGGCGTCGGAGGCGCCCACGGCGGACGCGGCGCGCTCGGTTCCGGCGCGGGCGACCGCGAGTTTGGCGGAGTCGACCCGGTTGACCTGCCCCATGCCGACGCCGACCGTGGCACCGTCCGCGGCCAGGAGGATCGCGTTGGACTTCACCGACCGGATGGCTCGCCACGCGAACGCCAGGTCGCGCAGGGTGGCCTCGTCGGCGGCGGCGCCGACCTTGAGGGTCCAGCCGGACGGGTCGTCGCCGGGGGCGTCGACGCGGTCGACCGTCTGCAGCAGGACGCCGCCGTCGATCCGCCGGTACTCGGTGACGCCTGCGGGCGCCTGCGGGCAGCGCAGCAGTCGGATGTTCTTCTTGCGGGTGAGGATGTCGATCGCGTCGTCCGCGAAGGCGGGGGCGACCAGGACCTCGGTGAAGATCTCGGCGATCTGGCCGGCCAGGTCGGCGGTGACCGTCCCGTTGACGGCGATGACGCCGCCGAAGGCCGACAGCGGGTCGCAGGCGTGCGCCTTGCGGTGTGCTTCGGCGAGGTCGGCGCCGATCGCGATGCCGCAGGGGTTGGCGTGCTTGATGATCGCGACGGCGGGGGCGTCGAAGTCGTAGGCGGCGCGGCGGGCGGCGTCGGCGTCCACGTAGTTGTTGTAGGACATCTCCTTGCCGTGGAGCTGCTCCGCTCCGGCGAGGCCACCGCCGCCGCCCTCGGTGAACAGGGCCGCGCGCTGGTGCGGATTCTCGCCGTATCGCAGGACGTTCGCGCGCTGCCAGGTGGCGCCGAGGAAGTCGGGCCAGCCGGCCTCGGCCGCGGTCTGGTCGGGGGCGTAGGCGCTGGCATACCACGACGCCACGGCCACGTCGTAGGACGCGGTGTGGGAGAACGCCAGGGCGGCCAGGCGGCGCCGCTCCTCCAGCGTGAAACCGCCCGACTGGACCGCGTCCAGGACCGTCCCGTAGGAGGACGGGTCGACGACGACCGCGACGGACGCGTGGTTCTTCGCGGCGGCGCGGACCATCGTCGGGCCGCCGATGTCGATCTGCTCGACGCACTCGTCGGGCGTCGCGCCGGAATCGACAGTCTCGGCGAACGGGTACAGGTTCACCACCGCGAGGTCGAACGGCTCCACGTCCAGGTCGTCGAGCTGCTGGAGATGGTCGTCCTTGCGCCGGTCGGCGAGCAGGCCCGCGTGCACCTTGGGGTGCAGGGTCTTGACCCGGCCGTCCAGGCACTCGGGGAACCCGGTGAGTTTCTCCACCTTCATGACCGGCACCCCGGCGGCGGCGATCCGCCCCGCCGTGGAACCCGTGGAGACGATCTCCACTCCGGCCTCGTGCAGGCCCCGGGCCAGATCCTCCAGCCCGGTCTTGTCGTACACGCTGATCAGCGCGCGCCTAATCGCCACCCGACTCACCGGCCGAGCTCCCCTCTGTGTGGGCTGAACTGTCAGACGAACCACTGTCGGATGAATCACAAACGGATGAATCACTGACGGACGGATCTCCGCAGGTCCTGCATTTCATTGAGACCCGTCTGCCCCGCGCCGTCCAGCCGTCACGGGCCAGCCGTCCGACGACGTCGACCAGGAGCCGGCGCTCCACCTGCTTGATGCGCTCGTGCAGGGAGTCCTCGTCGTCATGCCAGCCCACCTGGACGGTCTCCTGGGCGATGACGGGTCCGGTGTCCACGCCTTCGTCGACGAAGTGCACGGTACAGCCCGTCACCTTCACCCCGTACGCCAGGGCCTCCCGGACGGCGTGGGCGCCGGGGAAGGACGGCAGCAGCGCCGGATGGGTGTTGACCGTCCGCCCACCGAACGAGGTGAGGAAGCGCGGCCCGAAGATCTTCATGAAGCCGGCGGACACGACGAGGTCGGGCTCATGCGCGGCGACCTCGGCGGCGAGGGCGGCGTCCCAGTGGTCGCGGGACGGGAAGTCGGGGATGCGCAGGACGAAGGTCGGCAGCCCGGCGCGTTCGGCGCGCTCAACGCCCCCGGTCCCGGGACGGTCGGCGCCCACGGCCACCACCTGAGCCCCGTAGTCTGGATCCGCGCACGCGTCGAGCAGCGCTTGTAGGTTGGTCCCCGCGCCGGAGACGAGGACGACGAGCCGGGCGGACACCATGACTCCCTGGTGGACGTGGGGCTGTTCGGATCGACACGAAGCCTATCGGCCCTGCTCGGCGCCCAAGGATCCACAGGTCGGGAGGAAGCGAACGTGAGTGAGCCGCACGGGCAGGGCGGCGGCGGGGCGGCACCGCTCGGGCAGCCCCCCGTCGAGCGGACCGGCATGCGGGCCCTGTGGCTCGGCGGCCTCGCCCTCCTGACCGCCCTGTTCTTCTACCCCCTGGGATTTGTGCTGGGCATCGCGTCGCTGGTGGTGGGGATCAGGGCGCAGCGGCTGGCGAAGCAGGCCCGGGGCGTCGCGCCCGGCGCCACCGCGGGGATCGTGCTGGGCGCGATCGGCCTGGCGATCTCGCTGATCGCCATCGCCGGGACCGCGTACCTGGCGCCCGAGGTGAACGGCTACCAGAAGTGCATCAGCGGCTCCAACACCAACGCCGACCAGAAGGCGTGCCGCGAGCACTACTACCCGAAGATGGAGGAGAAGCTGCACCTCCCGTCCGGGACGATGGACGACGTAGGCGTCCGCTTCTGACCAACGACCGCCCGCGCAACAACGACCGCCCCAAGGGCGCCGGCCACACGTGGGACGTCAGTCGGCCTTGGGTTCCTCGCGCAGGACGTAGATGGCGCCGCCCCTGTTCTCGGTGCGCTCCGGGTCCTCACGTGGTGGCGGGACGGGGTCGGCGGCCGCGGGTTCGGGGTACTCCGGGGTGTCGGGCTCGTCCATGATGTGGCCTTCCAGGACGACCGTGCCGTCGCTCGGCGGAGGCGGAGGCGGAGCGGGCGGGGGCGGGGCGGGCGTCTCTTCGGCGAGGTCGGGCAGCGGGCCGCGGACCCTCGCGCGAGCGGGACGGCGGGGCGCCAGGACGGGCTCGGCCTCCTCGAACTCCAGTGGGTTCGGCGCGTACGGGGAGGGCCTCGGCGCGGGGCTTGCGGACGCCTCGTCCCGTGGATTGGACGTCTCGTCCGGGACGGGCGCCGCCATCGGCATCATCGCGGCCGGTGCCGCGGGCGCCTCGGGCCTGGCCTTGCGCGCGGCCCTGCCCGCCGTCCGTTTCGCAGCCCTGCCCGCCGTTTCGGACTTGGCCCTGCGCCTCACCTTGCGCTCCTTCGCCGGACGGGACGGCTCGTCCGGCGGGCGGCGCAGGATCATCCAGTTCGCCGCCCACGCCGCGATGGCCGCGGAGATGCCGACCTCCAGGGCCGCCATCAGCCCGATCTGCCACGCCGAGGGGCCCACGGTCGCCATCCGGCCGCCGCCGAGCGGGCCGCCCGACAGCGCGGCCAGCAGCGCCACGACGGCGCCGGTCAGCGCCCCGGACAGGAACCCCCACAGCGGAGCCCCCTCATACGCCGGGCTGGGCAGTGAACGGATCGTCAGGACGCCGCCCACGCCCCCGGCGACGAACGGCGCTGCCAGCGCCAGCAGCGAGATCGCCGGGGCGGGGCCCGGCTCGGGCAGGGCCGCCAGCGGCGGGAACGCGGGGACGGTGTCCAGGAACACCCCGGTCGCCGAGACGCTCGTCCCGCCGCCGACCGAGAAGCCGGGGCCGATCGCGTACGCCATGCCCCAGATCACCGCGTTCGGCAGGAACGCCAGCTCGACCACCAGCAGCAGGACACCGCCGACGATGCCGGGGGCGAGGATGTCGTACAGGCCGTCCGCGTCCGGCATGTTCATCGCGAGGGAGCCGCCGACCAGCAGCGCGCCGGAGGCCAGCAGCACGGCGAGCGAACCGGCGACGCCGATGACGAGCGAGCGCGGCCGGTCGGGCAGCAGCCGCAGCAGCGCCCCGAGCCCGGACCGGAGCCGCTCCCCCTTGGCCTCCGCGGCGACCTGCGCCGCGACGACGGCCCGCGCGGCGCCGAGACCGCCGGCGATGACCGCGACGAGGAAGCAGGCGATCAGCGCCTGCCAGGCCGACGGCCGCACCGCCGAAGACGACGCGGCGAGTGCGAGCATCCCGTTCAGCGCCGCGTACGGGACGGACAGCGCGGCGGCGACGTGCATGACCGCGACGCGTGGCCGGGCCGGCAGGCCGAGCCCGCGGATCATCCACCCGCCGCCCCGGTACAGCAGCGCGCCGGGCAGGACGAGCAGGCCGAGCGGCAGCAGCCCCACCCGCCCGTGGCTGGTGGAGAAGCCCGCGTGATGGGACACGAGCCAGAAGTTGACGGCCGTCCGGAACACCCCGGACATGCCGTGGCCGAGCGCGGTCTTCGGCGCGGCGATCCAGCCGATCAGCGTGACCGTGGTGAGGACGGCGAGCCCGATGCCGATGCACCACAGTGCCGCCACCAGCCCGGTCACGTAGAGCGGGCGCGCCACCCCGGGTGGCTGCGGCGGTGCTCCGGGCGGCTGGGGCGGGAGCTTGTCCTGCGCGGGGCCGGGGCGCCGCTGAGCGCGCGGAGCGCGCACGGCACCGGCCGGCTCCGCGCCGGGCGGCTCCGCCCTGTCGGAGGTGCCACGTTTTCCGGGGCTCACGTCGCTCACGCGCTCCATGCTGGCATCACGTCCGGGCCCCACCGGCACCCTCGCCCGGCGTGTCGTCTTTGTCGTCAGCATGCGGCCGCCGCGCGGACCGGCACGCGCCCCGGTCATATCCGGCGGGCGACTCGGCGAGCCGATGGCGGCCCACGACGAAAGACGCCCGGGCCCTCAGGGGGCTCGGGCGTCTTTCGGTGGCCGAACGGAGATCAGAGGTTCTTCATGATCTCCCGCATCAGGACGGCCGCCTCGCTCGGGGTCTTGCCGACGCGGACGCCGACCTTCTCCAGGGCCTCCTTCTTCGCCTGCGCGGTGCCGGCGGAACCGGACACGATCGCGCCCGCGTGGCCCATCGTCTTGCCCTCGGGGGCGGTGAACCCGGCGACGTAGCCGACGACCGGCTTGGTCACGTTCTGCTCGATGTAGGCGGCGGCGCGCTCCTCGGCGTCGCCCCCGATCTCACCGATCATGACGATGGCGTCGGTGTCCGGGTCCTCCTGGAACGCCTTGAGGGCATCGATGTGGGTGGTGCCGATGACCGGGTCGCCGCCGATGCCGACGCAGGTCGAGAAGCCGACGTCACGCAGCTCGTACATCATCTGGTAGGTCAGCGTGCCGGACTTCGACACCAGGCCGATGCGGCCGGGCGAGGTGATGTCCGCCGGGATGATGCCCGCGTTGGACTTGCCGGGGGACGCGATTCCGGGACAGTTCGGACCGATGACGCGGGTCTGGTTGCCCTTGGACTCGGCGTACGCCCAGAAGTAGGCGGTGTCGTGTACCGGGATGCCCTCGGTGATGACGACGCAGAGCGGGATGCCCGCGTCGACGGCCTCGACGACGGCGTCCTTGGTGAACTTCGGCGGGACGAAGACGACCGACACGTCGGCGCCGGTCTCGGCCATCGCCTCGGCGACGGTGCCGAACACCGGGAGGGTGGTGCCGTCGAAGTCGACCGTCTGCCCGGCCTTGCGGGCGTTGACGCCACCGACGACGTTCGCGCCGGAGGCCAGCATCCGGCGACCGTGCTTGGAGCCCTCGGACCCGGTGATGCCCTGGACGATGATCTTGCTGTTCTCGGTGAGCCAGATGGCCATGCTCATGCACCTGCCGCTGCGAGTTCGGCGGCGCGCCTCGCCGCGTCGTCCATGGTGTCGACCTGCTGCACGCCGGCCAGCCCCGCGTCGCTCAGGATCTTGCGGCCGAGCTCGGCGTTGTTGCCGTCCAGCCGGACGACGAGCGGGCGGTTGACGCTCTCGCCGCGGTCGGCGAGCAGCTTGTAGGCGGCGACGATGCCGTTGGCGACGGCGTCGCAGGCCGTGATGCCGCCGAACACGTTGACGAAGACCGACGTGACGTCCCGGTCGGACAGGACGATCTCCAGGCTGTCCGCCATGACCTCGGCGGACGCGCCGCCGCCGATGTCGAGGAAGTTCGCGGGCCGCTGGCCGTCGCCGAGGCCCTCGCCGGCGTAGGAGACCACGTCCAGGGTGGACATGACCAGGCCGGCGCCGTTGCCGATGATGCCGACGCTGCCGTCCAGCTTCACGTAGTTGAGGTCCCTGGCCTTGGCCGCCGCCTCCAGCGGGTCGGCCGCGGCCTTGTCCTCCAGCTTGTCGTGCTCCTGGCGGAACGCGGCGTTGTCGTCGAGGGAGACCTTGCCGTCGAGGGCCTTGACCTGGCCGTCTGCGGTAAGGATCAGGGGGTTCACCTCGACGAGCGTCGCGTCCTCGTCGGTGAACACGGCCCAGAGCCGCTCGATGAGCTCGGCGGCGCCGTCCAGGGCCTCCTCGGGCAGCCGGCCCGCCTCGGCGATCTCGCGTGCCTTGGCCCGGTCGACGCCGGTCAGCGGCGAGATCGGGACGAGGCCGAGCCGGTCGTGCGGCACCTCCTCGATCTCCACGCCGCCCTCGACGGAGCAGATGGACAGGAAAGTGCGGTTCGCGCGGTCGAGCAGGAACGAGAAGTAGTACTCCTGCGCGATGGCGCTCCCTTCCTCGATCAGGACCTTGTGGACCGTGTGGCCCTTGATGTCCATGCCGAGGATCTGGCCGGCGAGTGCTTGCGCCTCGTCGGCCGTGTCGGCCAGCTTCACGCCGCCGGCCTTGCCGCGGCCACCGGTCTTCACCTGGGCCTTGACGACGACCTTCGAGCTTCCCGCGGCGAACAGCTCCGCCGCGATGGCCCGGGCTTCCTGGGGAGTATGGGCGACCTTGCCGGTGGGCACCGGTACCCCGTACTCGGCGAAGAGCTCCTTCGCCTGATGTTCGAACAGGTCCACGAGGCGTCCTTTTTAACGGATCGACAGCCTGATGACCACACGAGTGGGGGTACACGGTTCTCCGTGCGGCCGGCACTCTGCGGTCCGCTCCGTCGATGCAGCCTAGTCAACCCGGGTCCATGGTCATGCGCCCGGGTCCGTTCCGCTTCGCTCAGGCCGGTTCCGAAGCCGGTTCCGGCTCGGTCCCGGGTCGGTTCTCCAGCCGGTTCCGGAGCCGGTTTCCGCCCGTTTGTCAGGCCGGTTCCGAGGGTCGGTTCCGGGACCGGTCCCCTGGTCGGTCAGCGTGCAGGAAACCGAAGGGTGTCGGCCCCGAGGAGGAGGGCACGAGTGGCTCCTGAGGAGGATGAACAGAATGGCGTAGTTTGATGTACTTATTTTCGCTCAATCCTGTACGGAGGCTGCCGGAAGGGGGAACGGACGGCTATGGCGGGCGAGCACCCGGTGCCGGGCGGCATGCGCCGCTTCCGGCGTGCCGCCGCGCTGCTCGTCGCCGCCACGCTCGTCGCGACCACCGGTTCCACCATCCCGAACGCCTCGGGTCCCGGCTGGGCCAGCCCGGGGCTCGTCGGCGGTGGCGGCTGGCCGATCACCGGTGTCCCGCTGTCCCCCGTCGAGGCGCCAGGGGCCGGCTACCTGCCGGACAGTTCGGTCGTCCGGCTCGCGGACGGACGGATCAGGCTCGTCCCCTCCGGGGCCGAGACGTCCGCCCTCGTCCCGGCCGATGACCCGCAGGTGGCCGCGGCGGTGCGGGCCGACAGCACCTGGCTCGCGGACGGCACGGTCCCGGGCGACGGGTTCGTCGAGCGGGGCCGGTACGGGGACCGCTACCGCGACATGGCGGCGCGGGCGCTGCTGGACCTGCGGCTCCTCACCCGCCCGAACGGCGCGTCCCTCGCGTCCTGGTACGGGGCGTGGCGGTACTGCTGGCCGCGTGACTCCGCCTTCGCCGCCGCCGCGTTCACCGTGACGGGCCACCTGCCCGAAGCGCGGCGTGTCCTGCGGTTCCTGGCCCGCGTCCAGCACGAGGACGGCGTGTGGGCCGCCCGCTACCGGCCCGACGGGACGGCCGTCGCCGACGGCCGCGACCCACAACTCGACTCGCTCGGTTGGGTGCTGTGGGCGGGCTGGCTCTACCGGGCCCAGACCCCGGCCGCGGAGGATCTGCCAGAGCTGTGGCCCATGGTGCAGCGCGCCGCCGACCACCTCGCGGGCTCGTTGGACACCGAAGGGCTGCCGCCCCCCTCGTCCGACTACTGGGAACGCGACCGCGGGCGCGAGCAGGACCCGCGACGGCCCACGCTCGGCGTCGTCGGCCCGGTCCTCGCGGGCCTGCGTGCCGCCGCGGCCCTCGCCGACGACTACGGCGGCGACGCCAAGGCCGCCCGCTGGCGGACCGCCGCGCACCGTGTCTCCGCCGCCGTGGCCAGGCAGTTCGCCCCGTACGGCTATCCGCGCTCGCCGATCCGCGGCGGCCTGATGGACACCTCCGTCACCTTCATCGCGCCCCCGTTCGCACCGCCCGATCCGAGCGTGACGGCCGCGGTCGCCGACGCCGCGGGCAAGCAGTCGCTGCCGAACGGCGGCGTCCTGCCGGGCGAGCGCTGGGCGGGTAACAAACTGGTCGCCTGGACGCCCGAGACGGCACTGTTCGGCCTCAACGCCGCCGCCTCGGGCCGGATCAACGAGGCGCTGGGCCGCCTCGACTGGCTCACCGTCCATCGCACGTCCCTCGGCGCCCTGCCCGAGAAGATCGGCGAGACCGGCCGCCCCGCCGGGGTCGCCCCCCTCGGCTGGACGGCGTCGCTGGTGGTCCTCACCCTGTCCGCGCTGAAGCACCCGCTCCCCGTCCCGCCGATCAGCTGAACTGCTCGTAGCCGAGCTTGACGACGAGAGCGGTGACCACGCACAGCAGCACGGCCCGGACGAACCCGGTCCCCCGGCTGATCGCCATCCGCGCCCCGGCCTGCGCGCCGATGATGTTGCACGCGGCCATGGCCAGCCCGAGCGCCCACAGCACATGCCCCTGCACCGCGAACACCAGCAGCGCCCCGAGATTCGTGCCGGTGTTGATGATCTTCGAGGTCGCCGAGGCGACGACGAAGTCCATGCCGAGCAGCGTGGTGAAGGCGATCACCAGAAACGTCCCGGTGCCGGGCCCGACGAGGCCGTCATAGAAGGCGATCACCACACCGGGGACCAGCACCGCGGCGGCGACCCTGCGCCGGGTCCGCAGCACCAGCGCGGGGGCCCGTCCGAGATCCGGCTTGAGCACCACGACCGCGGCGACCGCCAGCAGGACGACCATGATGACCGGCTTCAGCACGTTCGAGGAGACCGCCGCCGCACACAGCGCCCCGACGGCCGCGAAGCAGACCGCCGTCCCCGCCGCGGGGACGGCGACATGCAGATCGGGCTTGGTCCTGCGCAGGTACGCGACGGCGGCGGACGAGGTGCCCGCGAGCGACCCGAGCTTGTTCGTGGCGAGCGCCGTCGCCACCGGCTGCCCTGGGTTGAGCAGTAGCAGCGCAGGCAGTTGGATCAGGCCGCCTCCACCGACCACGGCATCGACCCAGCCCGCCGCCGCGGCGGCCAGCAACAGCAACAGCACGTGCTCCGCGTGCAAGACGGCTCCAGAGTGTGTGAGAAGCGCATGAGGACGGCGCTTAGGGGTGCCTGGGAGGGGGTTGGAGGGCCTGGGAGGGGGCTGGGGAGTGTCAGGGAGAAGGCGAGGAGAGGTCGGGGAGAGGGTTAGGGAGCGCCCGCACTGGGTGTGGAGACGTTTGCGGGAGGACGTCGAGGCGTTTCCGGGAAACGTCGGGAGTGTCTGGGAGGGCCTTGAGAAGCACCCTGGAGGACCTTGGGAACGCCCGGGACGTTGTTTCGGGAGCACTCAGGGAGACGCTGAAGAATGCTCGGGAAGGGCTCCTGAGAAAACGACTGGAAACCGTGCTCTGGAGTGGCTGGAGCGCTCGGGGGAAGTGACGGGAGTGGCCAGGTATTGAGCGTCATGAGAGTGGTCGGATCGGAGTGATGAAGTAGGCGTGAGGGACTGCGATGGTGCGTGCGCAAAGGAGCGCGTTTGGGAGGTGTGTGGATGGCGCCCGCAAGCACGTAAGGAGTCACATGCGTGTTGCAGATGACCTTACCGGCCCGCATCGAGCTTCAACTTCTCGACCAGGACGACCGGGATCGTCCTGGACACACGTCACGTGAACCTCCTCCACCTCCGCCGCGGACCTGAGCGAAAGGCGTCTCGCCGCGTCACCTGCCACAGAGCGATACATTGGCCACTTAGGGTCAATGGCCCACCTGATCAGGTCCGGCTTGTAATTTCCTTGCTGAGAGCTCCGCTCTAGGGCCTGGCGGGAGGCCGGTATGGCCGGTGACGGGGATAACCAGATCAGCGTTGGCGGCGCGTTCCAAGGTCAGCTCGTCGTAGGGGACAACAACGTCGTCGTCCACTCGGACGGGGTCACCGAGGTGGTGGTCCGGCATGAGTCCATGCCCGCGCCCCGGCCTCGCAGCCGCCCGGCCGGGACGCCGCTGCCGTTCGGCGAGCCCGATCTCCTCGGCCGCGACGACGACCTCGACCGCATCCGAGGGCTCCTCGACGAGCGGATGCCCGTCCAGGTGACGGGGCCGTCGGGCGTCGGCAGGTCCGCGCTGCTGCGTACCGTGGCCGCTCGACGCGAGGCCGCCGGCACGGACGTGGTGTTCCTGTCGGCCGCCGGTATGGACATGGACGACGTCCTCCAGGAACTCTTCCAAGCCTGCTACGACACCCGCGACTACCGGCCCGCCCAGCCCCAACTCCGGCGCCTGATGGGAACGATCAACGCGCTCGTCGTCGTCGACGACGCCGGTGGGGACGCCGCCGACCTCGCGAAGCTCCTGGATGCGCTGCCCGGCTGCGGACTCGTGGTCTCCACCGCGAACCGGGTGCCGTGGGACGGCGAGACGATCGCACTCGCCGGGTTACCAGAGGACCGCGCCGCCGAGTTGCTCGTGCGGGAGATCCGCAGGGACTGCTCGGCGGACGAGCGACGGCTCGCCGAGCGTTTCGCCAGGTCGGTGGACGGGCATCCCGCCGCGCTCGTCCAGGCCGCGTCCGCCCTTCGGTCGGCCACCGTCACCGACGTTCCCGCCGACCGGGAGATGCTGGCCGACGCGCTGGCCACGGGCCTCGGCGACACGGCGCGGGCCGTCCTGACCACCGTGCGCGCCGCCGAGGGCGTCGCGGTGCCGGCCCCGCTCGTGGCCGACCTGACCGAGGAACTCGGCGAGGACGACGCGGAGGATGTGCTCGGGCGCCTGGCCGACGCCGGTCTCGTCGTCCGGGAAGGCAGCGGGTACAGCCTGTGCGGGCCCCTCGCCCGCAGCGTCACACGCGACGACCCGCCGACGGAACCGGGGCGCCGCGCCGCGGTCCTCGCGGCCTGGGCACGGTCGGCGGGCGCGGACGAGGTCGCGGCCACCGGCACCCTTGTGGTCACGGTCCTGGAGACGGCCTACGAGGAGGGCCACTACGCCGCTGCCCGAGACCTGGCCAAGGCCACGGCTCCGGCCTTGTGCCTGACTCTGCGGTGGGGGGCGTGGCGCCGCGTCCTCGCCCTGGGCCGCCAGGCATCGCGCGCCTTACGCGCCGCGGACGACGAGGCGTACTTCGAGCAGCAGGAACACCTGCGCCGCAAGGCTCTCACCAAGGGCGCCCTCGTCGGTGCGGCGGTCGGGACGGCGCTGCTCACGGGCAAGCATCTGGCGGGTGCGAGCTCCGCCAAAGGAGGCGCGGCCACGGCCTCCAAGAGCCTGCTGGCGAAGCCGTCCGTCCTCGGAGCGTGCGCCACGGTGGTGGTCGGCGGCACGATCGCGGCGATGGGTCTCGGCTGGACGCCCGCGTCGTCCAACGGGGGTCTGACCAGCCCCACGACCCGCGCCGGACTCCCGCAGACGTCGCTGTCATCGGCGCCGCACGACAACGGGAACGGAAACGGCGGCAACGGAAACGGCTCGAACGGGAAGAACGAGGAAGACAAGAGCCAGGGCCAGAGGCAGGGCAACGGCGGCAGGGGCGGATCCAACTGCGTCGCGGAGCAGCCCAAGCCCCACGACTTCGGCACGTTCAAACCGCGCGACGACCGCTACAACCCCGAATGGCACTCCGTCTGGACGTTCCCGGTGTGCGACCGGCGGCTCGACGGGCCGAACTGGTCGATCAGGGGCGGTGAGGGGCACTTCCGCAAGGCCATCGACGACACCTGCGGCTTCGGGATCATCCTGCCGGGCTCCCGCTGCCTCCTCGGGCTGACATTCGACCCCGGACCGGTCGCCAACATGAAATACGAGGCGACCGTGGTCCTGCCCGGCCTGGGACTGTCGGGCGGCTCGGCCGCGCCCCAGGAGATCAAGCTGTTCGGCGCCACCGGCGACGCCGACCCGGCGCCCGCCTCGCTCTCGGTCACGGTCACCGGTCCCGGCGAGGTCGAGATCAGCCGGAACGGCGGGACGCTCGGCCGCTGCTCACAGAACTCGTGCACCAACCTCAGCGGGACGAAGCAGGGCGACCGGATCACCCTGACGCCCATCGGCACCGCGTCCAATCCGTCCACGGGGCAGCCGACGTGGCCGTCACCGTGCCCCGCGGGCGCTCCGGGCGACCGCCCCTGCGAGTTCGTCGTCACAGGCGATGTATCGATGACCGTGAAGGTCGACTGAGAACAGCGTCGACCGACATCAGCGTCGACCGACATCAGAGAGGTTGCGTGCCATGACGCCCCGGAACCCCGGAATCCGGATCGGCGGCGACTTCGCCGGGCAACTCGTCGTCGGCGACCACAACCAAGTGATCAGCGGCTCGGACGGCGCCGCGCATGACCTGCGCGGCGAACCGCATCGTGCGACCTCGGGCCCGTCCGTCCACCACACGATCGTCTGTGTGGATGTCGCGAAGTTCGGTGACGATCGCAGGACGACTCCGCACCAGGTCGCCGTCCGGGACGGCTTGTACCGCGCGCTCCACACCGCCTTCGACCGGTCCGGAGCGGACTGGGGAGACTGCTATCACGAGGACCGCGGAGACGGCGCCCTGGTGCTGGTGCCGTCCGAGGTTCCCAAGGCCCGGCTGTCCGCCGGGCTGCCACCCGCGCTCACCGCGGCATTGGACGAGCACAACCAGATCCACGCAGAGGAGTCGAGAATCCGGCTCCGCCTGGCCTTGCACGCGGGCGAGGTCCGGCACGACGCGCAGGGAGCGACCGGCAATGCGCTCACCCATGCCTTTCGCCTGCTGGACGCCCCCGCCATCAAGGAAGCACTCGACGCCTCCCCCCATGTCCTCGCGGTGATCGCCTCTGACTGGTTCTTCGAAGAAGTCATCCGCCATGACCCGGCAAGCTCCCCGGGCCTGTACGGGCGGGCGGAGATCACCGTCAAAGAGACCAGAGCACCCGCCTGGCTACGCCCCGTGAGCCCCGGGCCTCGAACGTGACGCGCCTCCCTCCCGAAGAACCCTGTAGGGCAGTGGGGGCGGAGGCAGCCAGCTGTGCGGCCGAGGCCGGATGCGGGTGGTGGGTCGGTGGGGGCTCGTGCGGTGCGTGGTTCGCTGCCGACTTGCGGGGCTGTTCCGCCTGTCTGGCCGCCGCAACTGACCGCGGTTCGGGTAACCGTTCGACTACTGACTATTAGATGCCGTGGTCGGCGGGGTCCGCTGAGGCGATTGCGGAGCTCCTGGATTTTGACATTCCATGACAGTCCTCACGGGAGATACCGCCGATTCTCCTCGTTCTTCACCTGACTCCTGTTATGAGCTCTTGTAGAGGCTGTGCGGAAATCGTGATCTCATAGAAGTTTTTTCCGGGATCGATGTGGTATCAGGTGACTAGTTTACGGCCCTGACCTGCCCAGACGGACGAGAGTCGACAACAGTACCCGCGGGTATCTGGTGTGCTCGGATGGGGTGAGTTAAAAAAGTTAAGGTTGAATGTGGATCGAAAAAGACGGCATTGACCCCCTTCACATGGCGGGATTACCGTCACGGAGGAATTACCGGATGCGACGTGACCAGCCCCGAAGTCGCGATCGTCGATAGTTCGGAAATTCCGGCCGGGACGGCCAGCCGGGCCGTGCTGGACTTCCGCCAATTGACATGGAAGACCCCGATGATGAATGTGAAACACACGATGATCACGGCGGTGGGCGCCCTCGGCCTGTCCGTCATGATCGCCTCCCCCGCTCCCGCGGCTACCGCCGACGACGACACCGCGGCGCCCGACAACGCGACCGTCGAGGTCGCGACCGTCAACGGTTCCGGCTGTCCAGCCGGAACGGCCACGGTGACGTCTTCCGAGGACAAGTCCTCTTTTACGGTGACCTACAGTGACTACCTTGTCTACGCGGGCGGCGACGCCTCGCCGACGAACTCCCGCAAGAACTGCCAGCTGAGCCTCCAGGTCAAGAGCCCCGGCTACACCTACGCGGTCCGAGGACTCGACCACCGCGGCTTCGCCGGTCTGCAGCCCGACGCCGTCGGCGTGCAGAGGACGAACTACTACTTCCAGGGCAGCCAGGAGAGCCGGACCATCCAGCGGACCATCAAGGGCCGCTACTTCGGCGAGTGGCGGGTCAACGAGAGGCTCAACAAGGACGAGCTGCTCTACAAGCCCTGCGGCGAGGAGCGGAACCTCAACGTCAACACGGAACTGCGTGTGACTCCGGGCGACGACGAGTCCAAGGTCAGCTTCCTGGCGACGGACACGACGCGCGGCAGTGTCACGTACCACTTCGCGTGGAAGCGCTGCTGACCTCAAGATCTCGGAACCCCCGGCCCGGGCCGGGGGTTCCGTGCGTCGCTAGAGCTTTTCCACGGGGGCGTAGCGCAGGACGAGGCGCTTGACGCCGTACTCGCCGCCGAAGTCAACGCTGGCGGCGGCCTTGTCGCCGGCGCCGTCCACGGAGACGACGGTGCCCAGGCCGAACGAGTCGTGGGTGACCTTGTCGCCCGCGGACAGGGCGGGAACCTCACGGTTTCCCGGGGAGCGGACGCCGGGACGAGCCGCCATCCGGGACATCGCCGGGGACGAGGTGGACGAGGCCTCGCGCTCCCAGGCGATCAGGACCTTCGGGACCTCGCCGAGGAAGCGGGACGGCGGGTTGACCTGCGGTGCCCCCCAGGAACTGCGCATCGCCGCGCGGGAGAGGTAGAGGCGCTGGCGGGCGCGGGTGATGCCGACGTAGGCGAGGCGGCGTTCCTCTTCCAGTTCCTTGGGATTGCTCATGGCGCGCAAATGGGGGAAGACGCCGTCCTCCATTCCGGTGAGGAAGACGACGGGGAACTCCAGGCCCTTGGCGGTGTGCAGGGTCATGAGGGTGACGACACCCTGGTCGGTCTCCTCAGGCTGCTCGCCCGGAGGGACAGGGCCGCCCTTGGCGCCGCCGGGAATGGAGTCGGCGTCGGCGACCAGGGCGACCTGTTCGAGGAAGTCGGGGAGGCGGCCCTCGGCGCTTTCGCCGTCGAGTCTCTCCTCGAACTCGCGGGCGACGGCTTCGAGCTCCTGCAGGTTCTCGATGCGGGTCTCGTCCTGCGGGTCCTTGGAGTTCTGGAGTTCGGCGAGATAGCCGCTCTTGGTGAGGATCTGGTCGACCAGCTGGGCCGGGGTCGCGGACGCGGCGGCGGCGCGTAGTTCGTCCAGCAGGGCGACGAATTCGCGGACGGAATTGATCGAGCGGGTCGCCATGCCCGGGACGTCCTCGGGACGGCGGAGGGCCTGCCAGAACGAGATCCGCTCGCGGGAGGCGTGGGCCTCGACGCAGGCTTCGGCGCGGTCACCGATGCCGCGCTTGGGGACGTTCAGGATGCGGCGCAGGGAGACGGTGTCCTCGGGGTTGGCGAGGACGCGCAGGTAGGCGAGGAGGTCGCGGATCTCCTTGCGCTCGTAGAAGCGGACGCCGCCGACGACCTTGTACGGCATGCCGACGCGGATGAACACTTCTTCGAAGACACGGGACTGGGCGTTGGTGCGGTAGAACACCGCGACGTCGCCGGGGCGGGCGTCGCCGGCGTCGGTGAGCTTGTCGACCTCGTGTGCGACGAATGCGGCCTCGTCGTGCTCGTTGTCGGCCACATAGCCGGTGATCTTGTGGCCTTCGCCCTGGTCGGACCAGAGTCTCTTGGGCTTGCGGTCGGCGTTGCGCTCGATGACCGCGTTGGCGGCGGAGAGGATCGTCTGCGTGGAGCGGTAGTTCTGCTCCAGCAGGATGGTGGTGGCCTCGGGGTAGTCGCGCTCGAACTCCAGGATGTTGCGGATCGTGGCGCCGCGGAACGCGTAGATCGACTGGTCGGCGTCGCCGACCACGCAGAGTTCGGCCGCACCCACCTCGGTCACAGGGGCCGTCAGCTCGCGGACGAGTTCGTACTGCGCGTGGTTGGTGTCCTGGTATTCGTCCACGAGGACGTGGCGGAAACGGCGGCGGTAGTGCTCGGCGGCCTCCGGGAACACCTGGAGCAGGTTGACCGTCATCATGATCAGGTCATCGAAGTCCATCGCGCCGGCCTGCTGGAGGCGCGCCTGGTACATCTCGTACGCCTCGGCGAGCGTCTGCTCCATGTGCGTGGAGGCGCGGTTCTTGAACGTCTCGTAGTCGATCAGCTCGTTCTTCAGGTTGGAGACCTGGGCGCTGAACGACTTCGGCGGGTACCGCTTGGGGTCGAGGTCCAGTTCGCGGCAGACGAGGGCCATGAGGCGGTTCGCGTCGGCCTGGTCGTAGATCGAGAAGCTCGTGGGGAAGCCCAGGCGCTTGGCCTCGCGGCGCAGGATGCGGACGCAGGCGGAGTGGAACGTCATCACCCACATGGCGCGCGAGCGCGGGCCGACGAGGGCGTCGACGCGCTCCTTCATCTCGGCCGCGGCCTTGTTGGTGAACGTGATCGCCAGGATCTGGCCGGGGTGCACGTCCCGTTCGCCGAGCAGATGGGCGATGCGGTGCGTGAGCACGCGGGTCTTGCCCGAACCGGCGCCCGCGACGATCAGCAGGGGGCCGCCGGAGTGCACGACGGCGGCACGCTGCTGCGGGTTGAGGCCATCGAGCAAGGGGTGAGCTTCGGTCTTCGACATCACGTGCGATTCTACGGCGCGCCACGGACGTTTTCGGCGCGCTCGCCGGTACCAGCGGGTTGCTCACCCGTCGCCCGAGCGCACCGGGTCGTTCACTCAAGGTCACCGGGCCGTTCGTCCAAGGTCACCAGTCCGGATGAGGTCAACCGGTTCAGTGTGGCCTCTCGTTGGCTTGACTCTGCTCTGTGACGGGCGGAGCGTAAATCGCGCAGGGCGGCGCGCGGGGGCCCCCGGCCCGACATCGGACCAGCCACCGGGGGGATCTGCATCCCTGCCGCGGCTCCCGCACGTCCACCCGCAGACGCGTTGGGCCACCAGGGGCCCACGCACGGTGACGGAAGGTGGCGCCGATGACGATCCACCAGGAGCTCCAGGTTCACGAGCAGGACCGCGTCCCATGGGGCACGGAGGTCCCCGAAACGCGCGCCGAGGAACTGGCGCCGCGGCTCCGTGTCGAGGGGGCGGTGCAGACCGCCCGCCGTCCGGTCGAGCGTGCGGTGCCGGTGCCGGCACCCGCGGTGACCGGTCACCGTTTCCTCGTCTACAAACAGGACCCGTCGGTCACCGTCCTCGGGGTCCGGCCGGTGTTCGTCCCGACGGTCGTTCTGAACGGCCCGACGGACGCGCGCATCACGACCGTGCTGCCGAATGTGACCCCGGTCGCGCGCAATATCAACGGCGACTTCATCTTTACCCCGAACTCGCCGCAGTTCGACTGCGCGCACACGTTCGCCGTCGTCCGGGAGACCCTGACGATGTACGAGCGGCACAACGGCGGCGACCCGATCCCGTTCGCCTGGAACGTCGGAGGCAGCACCGACCGGATCTCGGTGTTCCCCCGCGCGGGCCAGGGGGCGAACGCGTTCTACAGCCGGACCGCGAAGGCGCTGAAGTTCCTGTTCTTCACCCCGCAGGGGCAGCCCGCGTCCACGACGGTGTTCACGTGCCGGTCGCTCGACATCGTCTCGCACGAGACCGGCCACGCGGTGCTGGACGGGCTGAAGCCCGGCTGGCTCGGGACGGGCAACCCGCCGCAGACCGGTGGCCTGCACGAGTCGTTCGGCGACCTGTCGGCGGTGTTCCTCGCGCTGGCGCAGCCCGACCAGGCGGACGCGCTGGTGGCGCTCACCAAGGCCAACCTGCACGACAAGTCGTTCCTGTCGGCGGTCGCGGAGGAGTTCGGCGCGGCGCTCGGCAAGCCGACGGGACTGCGCAACGCCGACAACGACCTCAAGCTCAGCCAGGTCGGCAACGAGGTGCATGCGATCTCGCAGGTGTTCACCGGCGCGATCTACGACGTGCTCGCCGACATCTACGCGTTCGAGCTGGCCCGGCAGCGCCGCACCAAGGACCCGGCGGTCGTGCTGATCGAGGTCGCGGCCGCCCTGTGCAAGCTGCTGTTCGACGCGATCGTCGCGGCCCCGGCGGTGGGGGCCGGGTACGTGGACGTGGCGAACAAGATGCTGCAGATCTCGGCGAGCCGCGGCGACCCCGCGATCTACCGGACGTTCATCCGCAACCGGTTCGCGGTCCGCGAGATCACGACGGCGGCGACCCCGCTGCGCGATCTGCTAAGCGGCGAGATGAGGATGACCGAGGCGGACTACACCGGTGACGGCCAGGACATCACCGAGGTCGAACCGTTCGACGAGCGTTCGGCGAGCCTGCTGGCCGAGCAGGACAGGTCCCTCTGCTGCGGCACGATGCAGATGCCCGAGTACCGCGTCATCGACTCCGAGCGGCTCGCCAAGCGCGACCCGCTGGAGGACGACGACATCCTCCGGAACGAGCTCGACGAGCTCCGCCGGGCCTTCAGCACGTAGATCCCGGCCCGGCGGGACGAGATGATCGTGATCGGCGGGCCCGTCCCCGGTCGTGATGTCCGTTGGCGGGCATGACGACCGGGGAGGTGGGCCGGCGCCGTCCGGCCCGGAAGGTGGACGAGTCATGCGCGTGACGGTGGAGAGCACCGGGGGTTTCGCGGGGCGGGACGTGGTGATCGCGCACTACGACACCGCCGACCTGCCCCCAGGCCAGGCTGAGCGTGTCCAGGACGCCGTGGAGGCGCTGGCGGCGGGCACGCGCGACGACGTGGCGGAGATCGGCGCCGACCTCCCGTCCTACCGTGTCACCGTGACCGACACCGAGCCGGGCGCGGAGGCGGGCACCGAGCCGGGCACCGAGGCGGGCACCGAGGGTGGGGTGCACAGCGAAGCGGAGCGGGGCGCAGCCGTCGCGCGGCGCGTGTTCGAGGTGCGCGGCGATCCCACGTCGGATCCTCTGATCGCTCTGCTAACGGCCACCTGATCCCAGCTTGCGGAGGTCGCGGGCGGACTCGGCGGCGGCGTGCACGGTGTCGAGGTCGGCTCCGGTGGCGGCCATGGACGCGGCGGCGACGGCGCCCTCCACCAGCGGCGCGTCCGCGAGGCGGACGACGGCGGTCACGGTCTCCTCGTCCTCGGCGTCCTCGATGAAGGTCCTGGCGGTGAGGACGGAGCTGCCCAGGTCGGCGAGCAGCAGGACGCCGTCCCCGCCGTCCGCGGCGGTGACGGCACGTTCTACCAGGTCGATGCTGGTGCCGAGCCCGCCGCTCGCGTCTCCCCCGGCGGGCTCGACGACGGCCTTGCCGACGCCCATCGCGCGGGCCAGTTCGGCGACGCCCTCGGCGAGGGTACGGCTGTGCGAGATCAGGACGATTCCGACCATGGACGTCATCCCTCCATGATCACGTCAGCCAGGCCACGCAGGATGAGGGCCGTGGACGAGGCGCCCGGGTCCATGTGGCCGACGCTGCGCGCGCCCAGGTAGCTGGCGCGTCCCTTACGCGCCTGCAATGGAACGGTCGCGTCAGCCCCTTGGGCGGCACCGTCGCTAGCGGCGCGCGCGCAGGACGCGAGGTCCGCGCCGCCAGCGACGGCGGCCTGGTAGGCGGCGACGGCCGGGATCAGCGCGTCGACCATCGTCTTGTCGCCCTCGGTGGCCTCGCCGAGTTCCTGGACGCCCTCCAGCGCGGCGGTGAGCGCGGTCCCGAGCGTGACGGCGTCGAGTTCGGGCAGGTCGGCGACGGCCTTGCCCGCGCGGCGCAGCGCCGTCCCGTACAGGGGGCCGGACGCGCCGCCGGTCTTGGACACGATCGCGCGGCCCGCGGTGATGAGGACCTTGGAGGGCGGCGCGTCCCCGGGCAGCGCGCCGATCGCCTCGACGGCCGCGGTGAATCCGCGGTCGAGGTTGAGGCCGTGGTCGCCGTCGCCGATGGCCGCGTCCAGCCGGGTGAGGTGCTCGGCGTCGGCGGAGACGAGCCCTGCGGCGTGCCGGATCCAGCCGGCCGCGAGGCGGGATGTCAGGACCGCGGCGCTCACCGTCCCCACCGCAGCGCCGGGGTCTGGACGGGCGCGTCCCACAGCCGGGTCAGTTCCGGTGTCAGCCGGCACACGCTGATCATGCACCCGGCCATCTCCAGGCTGGTGACGAACGGGCCGACCAGCGGGCGGACGACCGTCGCGCCGTGCGCCGCCAGCCACTCGGCCGCCGCCGCGTAGGCCACGTACTGCTCGATCAGCGGTGTGCCGCCCATCCCGTTCACCAGCACCAGCAGCTCGGTCCCGGAGACGGGCAGGTCCGCGTCGATCGCGCTGAGCGCGGCGTCCACGATCTCGGCGGCCGTGCCGGCCTTGACGCGCTCGCGGCCCGGCTCGCCGTGAATGCCGATGCCGAGCTCCATCTCGTCCTCGGCCAGCTCGAAGGTGGGCGCCCCGGCGGCGGGCACCGTGCACGGCGACAGCGCGACACCGAACGAGCGGCTGCGCTCGTTCACCTCCCGCGCGACGGCCGCGACGGCGGCGAGGTCGGCGCCCTCCTCGGCGAGCGCACCGGCGATCTTCTCGACGAACAGCGTCGCGCCGGTGCCGCGCCGTCCGGCGGTGTAGGTGCTGTCCTCGACGGCGACGTCGTCGTCGACCACGACGGCCGCGACCTCGATGTCCTCGTCCTCGGCCAGTTCGGCGGCCATCCGGAAGTTCAGGACGTCACCGGTGTAGTTCTTCACGACGTGCAGGACGCCCGCGCCACCGTTCACCGCCATGGTCGCGGCGATGATCTGGTCCGGGACCGGCGAGGTGAACACCTCGCCGGGGCACGCGGCGTCCAGCATCCCGTGCCCGACGAACCCGACGTGCAGCGGCTCGTGGCCGGAGCCGCCGCCCGACACCAGGCCGACCTTCCGGGCGCGCGGGGCGTCCGCCCGCACGACCGTCCCGCTCGCCGCGTCGACCCGCAGCGAGGGATGGGCCGCGGCGAGGCCGCGCAGCGCGTCCGGGACGACGTCCGCCGGGGCGTTGATGAGTTTGCGCATGTCTCAGCTCTACCCCGGTGGGGCGTCCCGTCCCAGGCCCAATCGCGATCAGCTCCGCACCGGGGTCTTGGATCGCCGCATAGGGTGGATTTCGTGACCAATGTTCTGGACGACGGCGAGATGCAGCGGATCCTCGCCGTGATGGCGCACCCGGACGATGTCGACTTCGGCGCGGCGGGGACGGTGGCGGGCTGGACCGACCGGGGCATCGAGGTGGTGTACCTGATGGTCACCGACGGCGACGCGGGCGGGTTCGACGACGGGATCACCCGGCCCGAGATGGCGGCGCTACGGCGGGACGAGCAGCGCGCCGCGGCCAAGTGCGTGGGGGTGGAGGACGTTCGCTTCCTCGGCCGTCCCGACGGGCGGGTCGAGGCGACGCTGGACCTGCGCCGCGACATCTCCCGGGTGATCCGGCAGGTGCGGCCCGACCGGGTGGTGATGCCGAGCCCGGAGCGCAACTACGAGCGGATCTATCCGAGCCACCCCGACCACCGGGCGGTCGGCTCGGCCGCGTTGGACGCCGTCTACCCCGACGCTCGCAATCCGTACGCGTTCCCCGAGTTGCTCGCCGAGGAGGGCCTCGGCGCCTGGACAGTCCGGGAGGTGTGGATCAGCGGCGGCCCGGCCGCGAACCTGAACCACTTCGTGGACGTCACCGACCGGTTCGAGCGCAAGGTGAGCGCGTTGCGGGCGCACGCCAGCCAGACGGGTCAGATGGGGGACGGGCTGCCGCAGATGCTGCGCGGCTGGATGTCGGGGAACGCGACGATGGCCGGCCTGCCCGACGGACGGCTCGCCGAGTCGTTCCAGGTCGTCAACACGGCCTGAGCCGGAGCGACCCCCTCGATCGCCCTGTTGTCACGTTCCAATCCCTACCCTCACAAGCCGTAATCTCCCCGAAATCGGGCATGAAACCCGGGCCACGCGCGTGCGCGACCGCCCGGAGGCGGCCGGAGAGCGGGCGCGGGCCGAACTCGGGGGGTCGACATGTCACTGGAGATCGAGGCCACCGCAACGTCCTTCGCCGCACCCGAAGTGATCTTCAAGCATCTGTGCGTCGCGGAGGCATGGGACGAGTGGGGCACGTTCTGGATCAGGCCCCGGCGGGAGCGCGCGGGCGACGGGCACCCGAACGGGATCGGTGCCGTCCGGCGCGTGGCCCGCAGCCGCGAGGAGGTCGTGGAGTGGGACCCGCCGCGGCACTACGCCTACATCACGATCGCCGGGCCGGCGCCGCGCGGGTTCCGCGCCGACATCACCCTGGAGCCGCACGGCACCGACACCCTCATCCGCTGGCACGGCGCGTTCGAGCCGCGGCTCCTCGGCGCCGGGCCGCTCACCCGCCGCAGGCTGCGGCGCCGCTTCGACGCGTACGCCCGCCGGATCGCCTGGCATTCCGAGCGCTGCGAACCCGGCTGCCCGGCGCGGCTCCCCGGCGCGCTCTGAGCGGGTGACCAGCGGAGCACCTTCCGGAGGGGTCTGCATTCCCGCAAGCCGGTAATGGACGACAAAGAGTCCGTACGGGCGTAACGCCGCCAGGTGAGCATATGGACGGACCCGGGTAGGGCCGCCAGTGATCATGGCGGCTCCGGGGGCGGCCGCCGTCGCGCGAATCGGGGGATCGATGCGACGCCAACTCATCGTGCTCGCCCTGGCGGCGAGCGCCGCGGCGACCGCCGGGGCGGGGCTGACGGCCCACTGGATCATGTCGGACGAGCCCGCTCGCAAGAAGGGCGTCCAGGCGGGCGCCGCCGAACCGATCAGCGGCGACCGGGCCGCCGGGGCGGTGGCGGAGCGGCGTCCGCTCGACACGGTGCAACTGCGGCGGACCGTCCGCGCCTACAACGCGCAGCGGCCGGGCAGGGCGGGCGTGATGGCGCTCGACCTGCGCACCGGATGGTCCTTCGGGGAGAACGAGAAGGCTCGTTTCGTCTCCGCGAGCATCATGAAGGTCGACATCCTGACCGGGCTGCTGCTCCAGCGGCAGAACGACCGCCGGGGCCTGTCCGAGAACGAGAAGGACCTGGCCAAGCAGATGATCCGGGAGAGCGACAACTCCGCGGCCGACGCCCTGTACGCCCAGTCCGGCTACGGTTCCGGCATCCGGAAGGCCAACCAGCGGCTCGGCCTGACCCAGACCACGCCCTTCCAGACCTCGTGGGGCTCGTCCCTGACGAGCCCGGCCGACCAGGTCCGGCTGCTCGGCGCCCTGGCCGCCGGCGGCCCCCTCGACGCGTCCGGGCGCCAGTACATCCTCGGCCTCATGGGCTCGGTGCTGCGCGAGCAGGCGTGGGGTGTCAGCGCGGCGGCGCGGCCGGGCGAGCGGGTGGCGCTGAAGAACGGCTGGACGCCCGTCCACGAGCAGGGAAGCGGCTGGGCGATCAACAGCATCGGCCGGATCACCGGACCGGACCACGACTTCCTCGTGGCGGTCTGCAGCGGTGAGAACCCCACGATGGAATCCGGGATCACGACCGTCGAGCACATGGCCGACCTCGTGGTATCCACCATGCGCCGGTAGCCCCGCCGAGGCACCGGTCAGCGGGGTATCGGGGCCGGCATCGTGGAGATGCCCGCGTCTCGTCGTGACCGCGGCGGGTCGCCGGCGGAGGACTGTCCAGGACCGGGCGGCGGGCCGGCCGCCCAGCGTGCGGGACGTCCGTCAGCGGCGGATCGGGCGGGTGAGCTTCTTGCCCTCCGTGGCGTGCACGGCGACGCAGGTCACGTCGCGGTCGCCTCGGGTCCACGACTCCGCCGTCGGGTAGTAGTAGGACGTCGCGAGGCTGGCGGCGGCGGGGTCGCGGCGCAGCCTGGGAGCCATCAGCCGCTTGCAGCCGGCCGATGCCTTCTGGCTCATCTCGTTCTCGCTCGGGAAGAGCCCGCCGAGCTTGAAAGCGGCGAGCACCTCGCCGTCGTGCGGCCCGGTGCACGGCACGACCTTGACGCTCTCGACCTCCACCGGGCCGTCCGTCGAGGTCGACGTGGACGCGCCGGAGTTGTCGTTGATGCAGTCGCCGACCTTCATCTTCTTGGCGTCGACGCTCTTGGGCTTGGTCGAACTGATCTTCGGCTTGGCGATCTTGCCAGTGCCGGAGGAGTCGTCGCCGAGCAGCAGGTAGCCGCCGATGCCGCCCACGACCCACAGGCACGACAGGATGATGCCGGCCATCGCCAGACCGCGGCCCTTGCCACCGTTCCTCCCGATCTGCCGGAGCGAGATCACACCGAGGATCAGGCCGAGCACACCGAGGCAGCCGAGAAGCCCGGTGATGAAGGCCGCGATGGCCAGACCGTTGGTCTTGTTGCTGGTCGGAGGCCCGGAGCCGTACGAGGACGGTTCACCGGGCATGGGATAAGGCGAGGGCGGTACGGGCGGTGGCGGCGGATCCATACCCGGCTGTCCGGGTCCAGGGGGTCCAGGGGGATAGGTCATGAGGAGCGACTTTTGCATATCGCGGCCCACGCCTGATCACCATGCGGCAAAAACCGACATTACAATTTGCTCTCAGTCATCCCTGAACCATTGCGTAAAGATCCACGGACTCACTCACCGTTCACCCGCCACCACGCGCCGTTCAGACGAGCCGGCGGGCCGCCGCCCAGCGCGACAGCTCGTGCCGGTTGGACAACTGGAGTTTGCGCAGCACACTGCTGACGTGCGTCTCCACCGTCTTGACGGAGATGAACAACTCCTTGGCGATCTCCTTGTAGGCGTAGCCCCGGGCGATGAGCCGCAGCACGTCCCGCTCCCGCTGGGTGATCTGGTCCAATTCCGGGTCGACGGCCGGCACGTCGGTCGCGGCGAACGCGTCCAGCACGAAGCCCGCGAGCCGCGGCGAGAACACCGCGTCACCCTCCGCGACCCGTCCGATCGCGTCGGTCAGTTCGGGCCCCGAGATGGTCTTGGTCACATAGCCGCGCGCCCCGCCGCGGACGACACCGATCACGTCCTCCGCCGCGTCCGACACCGACAGTGCGAGGAACTTCGACGCGACGTTGCCGTGCAGCCGGCGCAGCACCTCGATCCCGCCGCCGCCCGGCAGGTGCACGTCCAGCAGCACCACGTCCGGCTGGACGGCCTTGATCACGGTGACGGCCTCGTCGACGTCGCCCGCCTCCCCGACGATCTCCACGCCGCCGCCCAACTCGGCCTTGACGCCCGTCCGGAACATCTGGTGGTCATCGACCAGCACGACCCTCTTCAACGCCTCGCTCACGTCTTCTTCATCTCCAAACGCACTTCGGTGCCCTCGCCCGGCGCGGTACGGACGGTGGCCTTGCCGCCGTTGCGCTCCATACGTCCGATGATGGACCCCCGGACGCCCATCCGGTCGTCCGGGACCTGGTCGAGGTCGAATCCCTTGCCCCGGTCGCGGACGAAGATGGCGATCTCCTCGCCCTCCACCTCGGCGTACACCGACACCGACGGCGCCTCGGCGTACTTGGCCGCGTTCACCATCGCCTCCCGCGCGGCCTGGAGCGCCGCGCCGATCCGCTCGTCCAGGACGGTGTCGCCCACGCAGACGATCTCGATCGGCACGCCGTGGTCGTCCTCGACCTCCCCGGCGATCTCCCGGATCGCCGCGGCGAACGTCTGGTCGGGATCGGCGCGCGGCTGGTAGAGCCAGGTGCGCAGCGTCCGCTCCTGGGAACGGGCGAGACGCTGCACCTCGCGGGTGTCGGCGGCGTTCCGCTGGATGAGCGTCAGCGTGTGCAGCACCGAGTCGTGGATGTGCGCGGCGAGTTCGGCGCGCTCCTGGGAGCGGATGCGCTCATGCCGCTCGGCGTCCAGGTCCTGCCAGAGCCGCACCACCCACGGCGTGACGATCACCGCGACACCGGTGAGGATGATCAGCATGGCGATGACGACGGAGCGGGCCTGCCCGGCGTCCACCTTCTGCGCGACGAACCCGCCGATGCCACCGACGACCAGCAGCAGGCCGAGCAGGCTGCGCAGCCACCGCTGGCGCAGCGGCAGCACCCACCGCTGCCGCTGGTCGCGGTCGGCCTGCTGCCACAGGATCGCCGCGCCGACGCCGCCGACCACGAACGGCCACAGCGCCCACTGCACGATCCCGGCGCCGAGCGGCAGGACCGCCAGGCCCACCCCCACCGCCGTGTAGGCCAGGAGTTGGCCCCAGTCCCGCCGCCGCCCGGAAGCGGCTGCCGGCAGCGCGGCGTTGTCCTCGTCCCCGCGCGGGAGGAGGACCCAGAACGCGGCGTAGGCGGCGACCCCGAGGCCGCTCGCCACCGCGAGCAGGACGAACGCGGCGCGGACGATCAGGACGTCCACGCCGAGGTGGAGGGCCAGACCGCGGGCCACCCCGGCCACGAGCCGGCCGCGCGCCGCGCGCTCCAGCCGCGGCGGCTGGCCGCCAGGGCCCGCCGTCGCGCCGGGGCGACCCGTCTCATCGGACGGGCCGGTCACCGATTCCATCGCTCCTCGCAATCCCCCACGTCAACGATCGTCACACGCCGGAGAGCCGCACGCATCAGGGGCCGTCCCTGGCCCATTTCCCAGGGTCGTGTCAGGGACCTCCCGGATACCGCGCACGGGCGCGTGGCAGCACCATGGTGACCATGGGCGACGAGCACAGGCCGATCACCGACGAGGAGCAGCCGACCGGCGCGACACGGGAGCCGGCGGAGCCGGAGTACCGGCGGCTCGCCCGCGACCCCGAAAGGCGCGTGCTGGCCGGGGTGTGCACCGGGCTGGGCCGCTACACCGGCATCGATCCCGTCGTGTACCGGGTGGGGTTCGCGATCCTCGTCCTCGCGCACGGGCAAGGGATCATCCTCTACATCGCGGCGGCGCTGCTGATGCCCGCGAGACCGGGCGGGTCGTCGCCGGTGGAGCAGGTCGTCCGGCGCTGGTTCGACGCCCCGGCGGTGCTGACGATCCTCGGTGCGCTGCTGTGCGTGGGCGTCGCGGGCAGCCTGTTCGGCGGCGTGTCCAGCGACGCCATCGCGATCATGGTCGTGTTCGGGCTGGTCCTGCTCGTCTCGCACGCGCGCGGCGTCGACCTGGTCTCGGTCGCCCGGACCGTACCGGAACGGCTCGCGGGGCATCCGCCGGAGCCGTCCGCGCCCCGGGAACCGTCCGCCCCGTCCGAGGTCTCGCTGGGCAAGGAGCCGACGCCGGGCACCGGGGGCGGGCTGCCCGAGGGAATGATCGACCTGGGCGCGTACGGGCGGGCATCGCACGCGGCCACGGAGACCGGCGCCACCGCCCTCCGCTACTCGGACGTGCCCCAGGCGCGGCGAGAGCGCGGCAACTCGCCCGCCGCGTCCATCACGCTCCTGGCCGCCATGGCCGTGGGGGCGGCGATGATCCCGGTCGCGAGCGGCTACCCGGCACCGGACTCGTGGTTGATCGTCATGGCGCCCGCGCTCGCGGTGATCGGCCTCGGCCTGGTCACCGGCGGCTGGCTGCGCACCCGCGGTCTCGCCACCGCGGGCACCGTGCTCACACTGGCGCTGCTCACCACGTCCGTCGCCGGAGAACTGCCGCGCAACGCCCAGTACGGGGACGTGGAGTGGCGGCCCACCGACGCGAGCCGCACGAACCAGGAGTACAAGATCGGGGTCGGTCAGGGCACGCTCGACCTCACCGCGCTGCCGCTCGCTCCGGGACAGCGGGTCACCATCGAGGCGAGGATCATGGTCGGCGAGCTGCGGGTCAGGGTGCCGCGATCGGCGCGCATCCGGCTGGACGCGCGGATCGGCCTCGGCGACGTGCGCGTGGACCTGCGCACGACCAGCGGACCCAACGCCAAGGTGCAGCGGGTGCTGGAGCCGGAGGTGCCCACCGTGAAGAACCCGCCGGAGATCGTCCTGCGCATCCGCGGGAAGGTCGGAGACGTGGAGGTGAACCGTGGCTGAGGACACCATGCCCGAAGACACCAGGGACGGCCGTCCGGCGCGCGTGCGCCGCCGGTTCGACCCCGCCGGGCCCGTCACCGGGCTGTTCTTCCTCACCCTGGCGGGGCTCTTCCTCGCCGAGGGGCTCGCCGGGGAGCCGATCCTGCCGACCACGGCGCTGGTCCCGGTCGTGCTGATCGGCCTCGGCCTGGTCGGGACCGTCCGGGTGCTGACCCGGGGACGCCGCCGTACCCTCCGCTGACCCACGCGACACCCTCCCGCGGTGACCGTGAACAGACACGGCGGGTTATCGCCGGTTTCCGATCATTGTGGTATAGATCATGCGAGGGATCGGGAACGTCCGGTCCATACCCGTCGTTGAGGCAAGCCGTGAAGTTCTCCGAGAAGAGCGTTCTGCTCGTGGCCCGGCTGCACGTGGACCTGTGCCGCCTCGCCAGCGTGCTGTGTCACGCCTGAGCAGCCGTCCCCACTGACGGCCGTCCCGGGCCGGACCGGCCCGACCCACTGGGTGGCCGTCGCTCCCCCGACCAGCCTCCCGCCCCCTCTTCTCCCTTCCACCCACTCGCCGCCGCGCCCGCCACCCCTGGGTCCGCGCGGCGACCGCGCCTGGAGAACCTTCAGTGAACCTCCGCGTCTGGAAATGGCATTTCTGGCAGCAGATCGTGCTGTCGCTCGTGCTCGGCGCCGCCACCGGCGTCCTGATCTACAACTTCGCCGACGGCCAGAAGACCGCCGAGGACTGGCTCGACCCGTTCGGCGACGTCTACATCAGCCTTCTCAAGATCGTCGTCGTCCCGCTGGTGTTCGCCGCGATCGTGGTGAGCGTCGGACGGCTGCGCAACGTCGGCAGCGTCGCCCGGCTGACCGGCAAGACCCTCGGCTGGTTCGTCGTCACCTCGGCCATCGCCACCGCCATCGGGCTGGCCGTCGCCCTGATCGTCAAGCCGGGCGAGGGCCTCGGCAAGCTGGCCAGCGAGAGCGCCGAGACCGACCCGGTCACCTGGACGCAGGTCCTGCACAACCTGTTCCCGTCCAACATCGTCAAGGCGATGGCGGACGGCAATGTCCTCGGCGTCGTCACGTTCGCGGTGCTGTTCGGCGCCGCCCTGGTGGCGATCGGGGAGCGCGGCGAGCGCATCACCGGCATCGTCGACGACCTCTACCTGGTCATGCAGAAGGCCGTGTGGTGGGTCGTCCGCCTCACCCCGATCGGCTCGTTCTTCCTGATCGGCTCGGTGGTGGCGACCTACGGCCCGAGCTCGCTGGAGCCCCTCGCCAAGTTCACCGGCGCGATCTACCTGGCCGTCGCCATCATGCTGCTGCTCGGCTACCCGGCCCTGCTCCGGGTGTTCGGCCGCGTGAACCCGCTGAAGTTCCTGCGCAACTCCTGGCCGGCGCTGGAGTTCGCATTCGTCTCCTCGTCCTCGATCGCCACGCTGCCGATCGCCCAGCGGGTGTCGATCGAGCGCAACGGCGTGCAGCGCGACTACGCCAGCTTCGCCCAGCCGCTCGGCGCGACGATCAAATTCGATGGCTGCGGCGCGATCTACCCGGCGGTCGCGGCGGTCTTCGTCGCCCAGTACACCGGCGTCAGCCTCGGCATCGCCGACTACGCCCTGATCGCGCTCGCCGCGGTGATCGGCCAGCTCGGCACCGGCGGCACCCCGGGACCGGCGCTGGTCGCGCTGACCCTGACCCTCACCACGGTCGGCCTGCCGCTCCAGGCGGTCGGCTACCTGATCGCGATCGACAAGGTCATCGACATGGCCCGGACGACCCTGAACGTCGCCGGCCAGCTCACGGTGCCCATCCTCGTGGCCCGGTCGGAGGGCCTGCTGGACGACGACGTGTTCAACAGCAAGCCCATCGAGTTGACCTCCACCGAGGCCGACGAGACCCGTACGGAGCGGCACGCCGAAGAGCGGCGCGAGGAGGGGCGGCGCGGGAAGCCCCACCCTCCCGAGCCCTCCCCGGCCTGACGATCGTCACGATCCTGGAACGAGGCGTCCCTTCCGGGGGGCGCCTCGTCCTGTCATGTGTTGCTCACGCGTGCAACGTCACCGCGTAGGCGGGGCCCGGGTTGGTGAACGCGTGGGTCCGGCTGCCGTGGACCCGCACCCGGTTCGCCTTCAGGGGCCGCTCGGTCACCCCGTCCGGCGCGATGACGACCTCGGCCAGCTCACCGGCGATCAGTGTGCTGACCCGGGTCTTGCCGTGGACGTGCACGGTCGTGCGGTAGCCGGGCGGCCAGGTCGCCAGCCACGCGGGGACGCCGTCCACCTCGTCCAGCGAGATCGTGACGGGGACGGCGTCGAAGCCGACGAGCCGCCACCAGCCGCCGGGCCGTGCGGCGAGGTCATGGATGCGGGCCGCGAGCTGCCCGACGGTGGGCGGACGGGCGGTGATGGTGCGTCCGTGCGGGTCGTCCTGACCACGCATGGTGAGATCGGGAACCATGTCCAGATGTCCTTCGGTGGTGGGGCCGGTGCGAAAGATTCAGCGGCAACACGAAGGACACAGCGCGCTGGCCACACGGCGGAGAGCCACAGGGCCGAGAGACAGACGCGCAGACATGGGTCCAGGAGACACTCAGTCACCGAGCGTTGTCAAGTCGATCGCGCGTGTTCACCGTCCGTCCACCATCGGGCCGCCGGAAACCGCGAGCATGCGGCCTTGAGATCAACGGAACGGAGTCGCCATGCCCCCTCGAAGCACGCTTCCGCAGAGCACGGTCCTTCACGAAACAGTGGTTCAAGACACGGACCGACGAGACGTGGACCGTCGGAGCGTTCTGCGCGGTGGCCTGATCGCGACCGGCGGGACCGCCGTCGCCCTGCTCGCCGGCGGCCCGGCCGCGGCCCTCGTCAGGGCGGACCGCCCCCGTCTGACCCACGGGGTGCAGAGCGGCGACGTGACCGCCCGTGAGGCGGTGGTGTGGGCCCGCGCGGACCGTCCGTCCCGGATGCTGGTCGAGTTGAGCGGCCGCCCGGACTTCCGGAACGCCCGCACGATCAAGGGTCCCGTCCTCACCCCCGACACGGACCTCACCGGCAAGACACTGCTGCGCGGCCTGCCGCCCGGCGAGGAGTTGCACTATCGCGTGCGCCTCGCCGACCTGGACGGCCGGCTCACGTCCGCGCCCGTCCCCGGCCGCCTGCGCACCGCGCCCCGCCGCCCCCAGGACATCCGCTTCGTCTGGTCGGGCGACCTCGCGGGGCAGGGCTGGGGCATCGCCCCCGAGTTCGGCGGCTACCGCATCTTCAAGGCGATGGGCGCGCTGGACCCCGACTTCTTCCTGTGCAGCGGTGACCTCGTCTACTCCGACGGCCCCCTCGCCGAGACGGTGAAGCTCCCGGACGGCCGCATCTGGCGCAACATCGTCACCGCGGAGAAGGCCAAGGTCGCCGAGACGCTCCCCGAGTACCGCGGCCAGTTCCGCTACAACCTCCAGGACGCCAACCTCCAGGCGTTCAACGCCCGCGTCCCGACGATCTACCAGTGGGACGACCACGAGACCGTCAACAACTGGTACCCCGGCGAGATCCTCGACCTCCCGCAGTACACCGAGAAGCGCGTCGACGTCCTCGCCTCCCACGCCCGCCGGGCGATGTTCGAGTACACCCCGGTCAGGACCGCCCGGTCAGGCCGGCTCTACCGCAAGATCTCCTACGGCCCCCTGCTGGACGTCTTCGTCCTGGACATGCGCACCTACAAGTCCCCGAACGACGCGAACAACTCCCCCACCCAGAAGGACGGGCTGCTGGGCGCCGAGCAGACCGCCTGGCTCAAGCGCGAACTCCGCCACTCCACGGCGACCTGGAAGGTCATCGCGAACGACCTCCCCCTCGGCCTGGTCGTCCCGGACGGAACCGCCCAGGAGGCCGCCGCGCAGGGCGACAACGGCGCCCCTCTCGGACGCGAACGCGAGATCGCCGACCTCCTCTCCTACGCCAAGAGGCACCGCGTCCGGAACATGGTCTGGCTCACCGCTGACGTCCACTACACGGCGGCCCACTACTACGACCCGTCCAAGGCCGCCTTCTCCGACTTCGACCCCTTCTGGGAATTCGTCTCGGGCCCGCTGAACGCCGGCGCCTTCGGTCCCAACACCCTTGACGGCACATTCGGACCACAGCTGAAGTTCGTCCAGGCTCCGCCGCACGCCAACACCTCACCCGCCGAGGGTTTCCAATTCTTCGGCGAAGTCGACATCAACGCCCGTTCCCAGGTCCTCACCGTCCGGCTGAGGAGTCTTGATGGGACGGCGCTTCACACCCAGGCTCTTACTCCGATCCGATAAGAGCAGACGACAGTCTGCCAGAATCCCGCAAGATAGCAGCCCTTTCTGGAACCCACCGGACACCGTCACCCCCGCGAAAACCTGATCCCCGCCGCCGACGAGGTGCGGGCCCCGCCACGTCTCATCGTCCCGGGAGCCGGGCCGCTCCAGACTCGCCGCGCGAAGCACCAGCGAGCGGCGTAGCGCGTCGGCGACGGGCCCGCGCCCGATGCCCAGTCGGAATTGGGCAGGAGCATTAGGCAGCCGAAAGAACGGTCAGGCCGTCCTATCGAGAACTGGAACTCAGGGCGCACGCGGCCGGTTACTCGGGTTCCGGCGGCGAACGCGGTGTCCGCGCGGCCCCGAATCCGATGCAGCCTTTCATACGCGAGGCGGCGGATAACGGGTGTCTGTCGGCGATCGGACCGGATCGGGCGCAACTATCCGAATCATAAATCGGAAGATTGGTGTGTAAACCGGACTTTTTCTGTCCAATTTTACTCACCGCATACCCAAGGCTTACCTGTTCTATACAGCTTGGATGCGTAACTATTCACCACACGGAATGTCGATAATTCCGTGATCAGTTCTTGGTACGGCGGCCCGGCGGGTCACCTCCCCCGGTACACAAGATCAGAGGAGTGATACGTGAATTACGGAGACGAGCTACGACGCGAGATCCTGTCGAATGGAGTCACCCCGCTCATCGGGGTGTTCGACATGTTCTCCGCCTCCGTCGCCGCGCAGCACTACAACGGCCTGTTCGTATCCGGCTTCGGGTTCGCCGCGTCCTACTACGGGTTGCCCGACATCGGCTTCATCGCCTGGCCGGACATGGTGGCCTTCGTGCAGCGGCTGCGGCTCGCCTTCCCCGGCAAGCACCTGCTGGTCGACATCGACGACGGCTACGTCGACCCCGAGGTCGCGTGCCATGTCATCGAGCAGCTGGAACTGATCGGCGCGTCCGGCGTGATCCTGGAGGACCAGCAGCGTCCGCGGCGCTGCGGGCATGTGGACGGCAAGCGGATCCTGCCGCTGCCGGAGTACCTGGAAAAGCTCGACATGGTGCTCAGCACCCGCAAGGACCTCGTCGTCGTCGCCCGCACGGACGCCAGCGACGAAGAGGAGATCCTGGCCCGCGCCAAGGCGCTGGCGGAGACCGAGGCGGACGTCGTCCTGGTGGACGGCGTCCGCAGCATCGACTGGATCCACCGGGTCCGCGCGGTGATCGGCGACAAGCCGCTGCTGTTCAACCAGATCGCGGGCGGCAAGTCGCCGCGCGTCTCGCTGCCGGAGCTGGCCGATCTGGGGGTGAACGTCGCCATCTACAGCACCCCCTGCCTGTTCGCGGCCCAGAGCGCCATGGACGAGGCGCTCCAGCGGCTCAAGGGGAACGAGGGCCGGCTGCCCGAGGTCACGGCCGGGAGCATCGGGGTCAAGGAGTCGCTCGCGCTGCTGGAACGCAACATCAGCCGGAACCATCCGAAGCTGGAAAGGGAACTGGCGGACGCCCTGGTGTGATCCGTCCGATGGCAGGCACGTCGGCCGACGAACGAGGAAACACATGCGTGCTGTCTCCGCGGTGATGACGCGGCTGCATATCGATCCCTACATCGCGGCGATTCTCTGTTCGGTGGGAATCGCCGCGATGGTCCCGGCCAGGGGACGTGTCGCCGAGGCCCTCGACTGGACGGGCACGGTCGCGATCACCCTGTTGTTCTTCTTCTACGGTGCCCGGCTCTCCACCGCCGAGGCGTTGCGCGGATTGCGGCATTGGCGGCTGCACACGGCGATCTCGGCCGTGACCTTCGTGGTCTTCCCGGTGCTCGGGATCACGTGCGCGCTCTTCCTGGAGGACGCGCTCCACGCGGGCGTCGTCTTCCTGTGCGTGCTGCCGTCCACCGTGCAGTCATCGATCACTCTCACCTCGATCGCGGGCGGCAACGAGGCGGGCGCCATCTGTAGCGCCTCGCTGTCCAACCTGGCCGGAGTGGTGCTGACGCCCCTGATGGCGGCGGCCCTCATCTCGGTGGAGGGCGGGTTCTCACTCGGCTCCATCGGCGACATCACGGTGCGGCTGCTGCTGCCGTTCCTGCTCGGGCAGTTCGTCCAGCGCTGGATCGGTGACCACGTGCGAGCCCGGCGCAAGCTGCTGGCGCGATACGACCGCGGCGTAATCCTGCTGGTCGTCTACACGGCGTTCAGCCAGGGCGTCGTCACCGGCGTCTGGGACGGCCTCGAAGCGGCGGAGCTGGGCGTCCTGGCGCTGGTCGTCGTCGGGCTGCTGGCCGTGGCGCTGACCATCGCGGGGCTGATCTCGCGATTCGGCGGCTTCTCCGATGCCGACCGCATCGCCGTCCTGTTCTGCGGCTCGCAGAAGAGCCTGGCGAGCGGCCTCCCCATGGCGAGCGTCCTGTTCGCCGGCGCGGCGGTCAGCACCGCGGTGCTCCCGCTGATGCTCTACCACCAACTCCAGTTGCTGGTGTGTTCATGGCTCGCGCAGCGTTTCGCGAAACGTCCCGCGCCGGTGCCGCGACCCGCCGGCATCAGCACGTGAGGGGACAGCATGATCATCAAGGCCCTCGTGGGCGCCGTCCTCGTCGGCGTCATCGCCCTCGGGACCGCCGTTCCGGCATCGGCGGCACCTGGGGACGTCAACCTCAACATCTACAACGTCCACAACAGCGGCGAGGACGCGGGGAACGACAGCATCCTGGAGATCGACCGATCACTGAACCTCGCGAAGGGCGACGGCAGCCCGGGGAGCGACATCATCAACGAGGTCGGTGGCGCCTCCAGCGGCATGTCACCCGGGTCGACCAACGGCTCACTGACCGGGTCGTCAACCCATCTGGCGCCTGGTGACTCTGACGACGAGTGACGGGTTTTCTTACCTTTCGGTCGTGTGATTTCAGGGCGAAGTCCGGAGATGTATGAGGTGACTCCGTTACGGTCAGTAAACAGACATCCACTCAGTGGGACGGACGCGAAGTCGACGCTCCGGAGGAGCAGTGACCCCCCAGATGAGAACTGACGCGAATGAAATGTCCAACATGGACAAAGTCGATGTTCATCCTGATGTCCATAGACCCACCGAAACCGATGAAGAGAAGATCCTCAGCGACCTGTACGGCGAACCGGACGCGGAAGGCACCTACCAGGGAGAGGACGTCTGATGGGCACGGCGGCGGGAATGCTGGCCGAGGCCCGCAAGTCCCTCGGCATGTCGGGTCGTCCGAATAAGATCAGCCGAGAGTACGCGTCCCGACACGGAGACGAGTTCCTCAGCGCGTCCTGGTGCGACATGGCCGTCACCTACTGGGCGCGGCACAGCGGGAACTCCGACGCCGTCCTGCCCGGCGGGGACCGCGCCTACACCGTCTGGCACGCGGAGGACTTCCAGAAGGCCGGGCGCTGGCACAAGGGCACCACCGCCGAGGTCAACCGCGCCAAACCCGGCGACATCGTGTTCTTCGACTGGGACGAGACCAACTCGATCGGAGCGATCGACCACGTCGGCGTCGTCGAGAAGGTCCTCGGCGGCGGCCGGCTCCAGACCATCGAGGCCAACACCGCCAACGCCTGCAAGCGCCGCGTGCGCGGCTCCGGCGTCATCGCCGGGTACGGGCGGCCCGCCTACGGCGGGTCCGACTGGATGGAGAGCATGGTGAAGAAACTTCCGCAGCTCGCGAAGGGCGACACGGGCGAGCACGTCGAGAGCGTGCAGGGCCTGCTGGTCGCGCGCAGCCACCCCGAGATCCGCATGACGGGCAGGTTCGACGACGCGACGGAGGCGGCCGTGAAGGCGGTACAGAAGTGGGGCGGTGTCACCGCCGACGGCATCGTCGGGCCGAAGACCTGGCCCGTCCTGCTGCGCGTCCACTAGAAAGTCTGGTGCGCGTGCACCAGGGCCCATCAGTCCGCCACCCTGGGGTAAACAAATCTCAGCGGGGGCTAGTACACGCTTCAACCTCGGCATACGTTCGTTAGGTCGCTTCCACGGAGGTGGCCCCGATGACGTGGCCAGACCAGCGTGCTCCGCCCAGGGACGTCTCTCTCCAGCCAACCCCGAGACGTCCCTGGGAGAACGCATGCCACGTATCCGTGTCGAGGTCGATGGTGCGACGTATGAGGATGACGTCGAACCCCGCCTCCTTCTCGTCCACTACCTGCGCGACCGGCTGGGCAAGGTCGGCACCCCCGTCGGGTGCGACACCAGCAACTGCGGAGCCTGCACCGTCCTGATGGACGGGATGAGCGTGAAGAGCTGCTCCGTGCTCGCCGTCCAGGCCGACGGCCGCGACATCACGACCATCGAGGGGCTCGGGATCGACGGCACGGGGCATCCGATGCAGCGCGCCTTCCACGAAGAGCACGCGCTCCAGTGCGGCTACTGCACCCCCGGGATGATCATGGCGTCGATCGACCTGCTGCGGGAGAACGCCGACCCGTCCGAGGAGGAGATCCGCGAGGGCCTCGAAGGGAATCTGTGCCGCTGCACCGGCTACCAGAACATCGTCCGGGCCGTCCGGCGGGCGGCGGGCGAGATGCGCAGCCCCGCCGAACCGGAATCCGGGGAACGGCCCCGGTCCGCTGAGCGGGAGGTCACGCCATGACCGCGACGGCCGAGGGACCCGCGAAGGAGATCGGGACACCGCGCAAGCGCTCCGAGGACGCCCGCCTCATCACCGGGCGCACCCGCTGGACCGACAACATCACGCCGGCCGGGACGCTGCACGTGGCGTTCCTGCGCAGCCCGCACGCGCACGCGCGGATCACCGGGGTCGACACCGAGCAGGCGCGGAGCCATCCCGGTGTGGTGGCCGTCCTCAGCGGCGCCGACCTCGCCGACGAACAGGGCGCGCTCCCGTGCGCGTGGGTCGTCACCGAGGACATGCGGCATCCCGACCACCCGCCGATGGCGGTGGACGAGGTCCGCTACGTCGGCGAGCCCGTGGCCTGTGTCGTCGCCCGCGACCGGTACGTGGCGGTCGACGCGCTGGAGGAGATCGACGTCGACTACGAGCCGCTGCCCGCCGTCGTCGACATGGAGGACGCGCTGGCCGAGGACGCCGACCTCGTCCACACCGACCTGGGCACGAACAAGTCGTACACGTGGGTGTACGAGAACGGCGATCTCGACGCGGCGCTACGGAACGCGCCGGTCGTCCTGGAGCGCCGATACGTCCAGCAACGCCTGATCCCCACCGCGATGGAGCCGCGCTCGGTGCTGTGCGTCCCGGAGGGGGACGAGTTCACGCTGTACTCGGCCACGCAGATCCCACACATCCTGCGGCTGATGCTCGCCACGGTCACCGGGATCGCCGAGCACCGGCTCCGGGTCGTCGCCCCGGACGTCGGCGGCGGGTTCGGGTCCAAGCTCCAGGTGTACGGCGAGGAGGTCATCGCGCTGCTGCTCGCGCGGCGGCTCGGCCGGCCCGTCAAGTGGACGGAGTCGCGCAGCGAAGGCAACATGACCGTCCACCACGGACGCGACCAGATCCAGCGGCTCACCCTCGCGGCGGAGCGCGACGGCCGCATCCGCGGGCTGAAGGTCGATCTGCTCGCCGACATGGGCGCCTACCTGATGCTCGTCACGCCCGGAATCCCGCTGCTCGGCGCGTTCATGTTCAACGGCATCTACAAGATGGACGCCTACTCCTTCACCTGTTCGGGCGTCTTCACCACCAAGACCCCGACGGACGCCTACCGCGGCGCGGGCCGGCCCGAGGCGACCTACGCGATCGAGCGGCTGATGGACGAGCTGGCCGCCGAACTGGACCTCGACCCGATCGAGGTGCGGCGCCGCAACTGGATCGAGCACGCGGAGTTCCCGTACGAGACGATCGCGGGCCTCACCTACGACTCCGGTGACTACGAGTCGGCGACGGAGAAGGCCCTGCACCTGTTCGAGTACGACAAGCTGCGAGCCGAGCAGGCCGACCGGCGCGAGCGCCGCGACCCGGTACAGCTCGGCATCGGCGTGTCCACATTCACCGAGATGTGTGGGATCGCCCCATCGCGGGTGCTCGGGTCGCTGTCCTACGGCGCCGGGGGCTGGGAGCACGCCGCGGTGCGCGTCCTGCCGTCCGGGAAGGTCGAGGTCGTCACCGGCTCGTCCCCGCACGGCCAGGGGCACGCGACGGCGTGGGCACAGATCACCGCCGACCGGCTCGGCGTCCCGTTCGAGGACGTCAAGGTACTGCACGGTGACACCGCCGTGTCACCGAAAGGCATGGACACCTACGGGTCTCGGTCACTGGCCGTCGGCGGGATCGCGCTCTACTCCGCCTGCGACAAGGTCGTCGACAAGGCCCGCCGCGTCGCCGCGCACCTGCTGGAGGCCGCGGAACAGGACCTCGACTTCACCGGCGGACGGTTCAGCGTCCGCGGCGTCCAGGACGAGGGCAGAACGCTCCAGGAGGTCGCGGGCGCCGCGTTCGCCGCCCACGACCTGCCGGACGGCGTCGAACCGTCCCTCGACTCCGACGCCACCTTCGACCCGGAGAACTTCTCCTTCCCGCACGGCACGCACCTGTGCGCCGCCGAGGTCGACACCGAGACCGGGATGGTGAAGCTCCGCAAGTACGTGGCCGTGGACGACGTCGGCAAGGTCGTCAACCCGCTGATCGTCGAAGGCCAGGTGCACGGCGGGCTCGCCCAGGGCATCGCCCAGGCGCTGTACGAGGAGGCCGTCTACGACGCCGAAGGCAACCTCACGACCACCACCATGGCCGACTACCTCATCCCGTCCGCCGCCGACCTGCCGGAATTCATCACCGACCGCACCGAGACCCCCGCCACGTCCAACCCGCTCGGCGTGAAGGGCGTCGGCGAGGCGGGCACCATCGCCTCGACCCCGGCGGTCGTCAACGCGATCGTGGACGCGCTCCGCCCGTACGGCGTCCATGACGTCCCGATGCCGTGCACGCCCGAACGCGTCTGGCGCGCGCTGCGCGCGGAACCACCGCCCGGCGGCGCCACGCCGGGCGCGGGCGGCGGCCTCGGCTCGGCGCAGGCCACCGACGGCGGCACCGCGCAGGACACCACCGGAGGTGCCCAGTGATCCCAGCGACATTCGACTACCTGCGCCCCGCGACCATCGACGCCGCCGTCTCGGCCCTGTCGGACGCCGGTGAGGACGCCAAGATCCTCGCCGGCGGGCAGAGCCTCATGCCGCTGCTGCGGCTACGGCTCGCCTACCCCGACGCGCTGATCGACCTCGACCGGATCGAGTCCCTGCGCGAGATCCGCGACGAGGGCGACACCCTGCTCATCGGCGCGATGGCCACGCACCACCAGGTGATCCGCGACCCGCTCGTCCGCGAGCACGTCCCGCTGATCGCGCAGACGACCGAGACGGTCGCCGACCCCGCCGTCCGGCACCGCGGCACGTTCGGCGGATCACTCGCGCACGCCGACCCGGCGGGCGACCTGCCCGCCGTGGCGCTGGCGCTGGACGCGGTGTTCCTCGTCCGCTCCGTCCGCGGCGAGCGGGAGATCCCCGCCGCCGACTTCTTCGTCGACTGGATGACGTCCGCGCTGGAGGCCGACGAGATCCTCACCGGTGTCCGCGTCCCGAAACTGGGCACAGGGTGGGGCATGCACTACGAGAAGTTCCACCGGACGGCCCAGGCATGGGCGATCGTCGGGGTCGCCTGCGCGGTCCGCCGCGAACGCGACGCCATCGAGGACGCCCGGATCGCCCTCACCAACATGGGCCCGGCACCCGTCCGCGCCACCGAGGTCGAAGGGTCACTCCAGGGTCGCCCCGCCTCCGAGGACACCTTCCGCTCCGCCGCAGAGCACGCCCCGTCCGGCACCGAACCACCCGGTGACCTGCACGGATCGTCCGAGTACCGGGCACACCTCGCCACCGTGCTCACCGCCCGGGCCCTGACGGCCGCCGCCACGCTCTGACCACGATCGTGCGGCCGGATCCGCGTACCCTTCGATCCGGCCGCATGATCTCCGACTGGCGGCGGCCCGTCCGACGGTCGTAAGGTCACAAACAAGGTCTCCGGACGAAAAGGACTGCGATCATGGAACTCGACCACGATTTCACCGTCCCCGTGCCCGTGGACCAGGGCTGGCAGGTCCTGCTGGACGTGGAACGCGTCGCCACCTGCATGCCGGGCGCCACCCTCGACTCGATCGACGGCGAGGAGTACACGGGCCGCCTGAAGGTGAAGGTCGGCGCGATGACCATCACCTACCGGGGCACCGCCCGCATCGTCTCCGCGGACGAGTCGTCCCGCACGGTCACACTGGAGGCCGCCGCCAAGGAGGCCCGCGGTCCCGGCACCGCCTCGGCCACCGTCCAGGCCCGCCTCCACGAGGAAGAGGACGGCACGACCCGCGTCACCGTCCACACCAAGCTCAACGTCACCGGCCGCCCCGCACAGTTCGGCCGCAACATCCTGTCCGAGGTCGGCTCCAAGATCATCGACCGGTTCGCCAAGGCGCTGGCCGCCGAACTGGAATCGCCGGCCTCCGCGAAGGCCCCCAAGGCCACGGAGGCGAAGGCGACCACCAAGCCCGCCACCCGCACCAACGGCAGCCCCCAGCCGAAGACCACCCCCAAGGCCGGATCGGCCAAGAAGAACGCCGCGTCCGAGAAGGCCCCGAAGCCCAAACCCACCACGAGGGCTGAACCGACCCCGGACACCGAAGCCGCCCCGCAGACCGGACCGACCGCGGGAACCGAGCAGGCGTCCAAGGCCGAACCCACGTCGAGCAGCGCCTCCGAGGCCGAGCACCCCGCCAAGGCCGACCCCGCCCCGCAGAAGGCCAAAGCCGACAGCGCCGAACCGGTCACCCCCACCTCGGATCAGCCGGCGGAGAAGCACACCCAGTCGGACGATGCGATCGACCTGCTGGAGTTCGCCGGCCCGTCCCTGGCCAAGCGGGCCGTCCCCGCCATGGGCGGCCTGGTCGTCCTCGCGGTGGCCGTCCGCTACCTGACACGCCGCCGCAAGCGCCGCTGACATCGAGGACGGCCGACCCTTCGAACACCGCCTCGCACGGGTCAAGGCACGGCCAACGATCCCCCTGGAGACGGCGCCGACAATGGCCCGGGACGGGCACGATCCCGTCGGCTTGTCCTGTGGACACCATCGAGCTCCAGCGGGTCGCGCGTATCGAGAACGACAACTGGTGGTACCGCGAACGCCGGGCGATCCTGTCCGAGGAACTGCTGCGGTTCAGCATGCCCGGCGAGGCCGTCGACATCGGCGCCGGAGCGGGCGGCAACTCCCGTGAGCTGGCCGCCCACGGCTGGCAGGCCACGGCGATCGACCTCAGCCCCGCCGCCGTGGCACTGGCGCGCGCACAGGGCGTCGAGGCATACGAGGGCGACGCCCGCTACCTCCCGCTCCCCCCGTCCCACTTCGACCTGGTCCTCGCGATGGACGTCCTCGACCACATCGAGGACGACGCCCGCGCCGCCGCGGAGATCACCCGCGTCCTCCGTCCCGGCGGGACGGTGCTGCTCTCCGTCCCGTCCGACATGTCCCTGTGGTCGGCGCACGACGTCTCCCTCGGCCGCGTCCGCCGCTACACGCCACGGACCTTGACCGACCTGCTGGAGAACGCCGGCCTCCTGCCCATCCGGGTGTGGAGCCGCGGCGTCCTCTTCCGTCCCTTCCTCCGCCTGCTCCGCCACCGCAGCGCACACTACGAGGACCTCGCCCCGCTCCACCCGCTGGCCAACGAGGCCCTCCGCCTGTCCGCCGCCCTGGAACGGCGCCTCCCCCTCCACTCCTGCCCCGGCACCACCCTCTTCGCCCGAGCCCAAAAGCCAGGCTGACCCGCGCTCCGCACCCGCCACGCCAGAGTGACGACCAGCGACGATCCGAAAGCGCTGGCGCCCCCATCACCGCCCGTCCCCGCCGCACCCCGACTCCCTGGACGGACAGGCAACCGAACATCCGTCCGTCCCCAAGGGCCGCGGCAGCTGTCCGCGGGTCATCTGGCGATTCCACACCGGCGGCCTCCACCGGCAGCGGAACACGGTGGGACGCTGTACCCAGCGAGATTCAGGCATGCCAGGGCTGGATGCCCGCCCGCCGCGGCAAGACGCCCGAGAGCCTTCTCGCCGCTCTCCGCCCTCGCAGGCTGTGATCTGGCCCCGCGGCCTCCGCCCCACAAGGTGACCGCTGACGAGGGCCTTAGAGCGCGAGCTTGAACCCTTCGTGGCTGCGCGCGAAGCGCTCGTCTGCGGACACGCCTCGGACGCCCCTTCGTTCCTGCTCGTCCGGAGTCAGGTGAGGAGGCATTCGACGGCCCTGGCCGACGCCTTGCCGTCGTCGTGGGGGCAGTACTTGTCGAAGAAGGTGTCGTAGGCGTCCACGTAGACGTCCTGGACCTCATCGATCGTGCGGAGGGCCTCGGCGACCTCGGCGGACGTGGCAAGGAGCGGTCCCGGGGCCTCGGCCTCGAAGTCGATGGTGAAGCCGCGCACGTGGTCGCGGTAACGCTCCAGGTCGTAGGTGTAGAAGAGCATCGGGCGGCCGGTGCACGCGAAGTCCACCATGGCCGACGAGTAGTCGGTCACGAGCACGTCGGCCACCAGGTACAGGTCGGCGATATCGGGATAGCGGGAGACGTCGAGCACGAAGCCGTCCGATACGGGGCGGTCCCGGTCGGTGATCAGGTGGTGGGACCGGATGAGCAGCACATGGTCGTCGCCGAGCGTCCGCCGCAGGGCCTCGACGTCCAACTCCAGGGAGAAGGCGCGTCGGCCGGGGGCGTGGTGCAGGTCGTCACGCCATGTCGGCGCATACAGGACGGCCTTCTTGCCGTGGGGAATCCTGAGGCGTTCGCGGATGCGGGCCCCGATCCGTCCGAAGTCAGGGCTGCTCAGGACGTCGTTGCGAGGGTATCCGGACTCCAGGATCTCACCGTCGTATCGGAAGGCCCTGCGCATGACCTCGGACGTGAGGGCGTTGGGAGAGAGCAGGACGTCCCATCGCGGAACCTCCTGACCTATCCAGTCGAGCTTTTCGGTGCGCTGGTACGGCATGTCGGTGAGGTCGTGGCCCATCCGCTTCAGCGGGGTGCCGTGCCATGTCTGCATGTAGATCTGTCCGGGACGCTTGACGAATCCCGCCGGCAGGCCGAAGTTCGTGACGATGTACCGGGCGCGCGCGAGGACCCGATAGTGGTCTCGGCTACCCGCCAGGATCGTCCTGGCCTCTCCTTCGACCGCGAACTGGGCGTCGTTGGACACCCAGACACACTCCAGGTCGGGGTGGCTCCTCGCCAGTTCCTCGTAGATCGCCCTGGGGTTGCAGCTGTACTGCGACGCGCCATAGCTGTCGAACACGGCCGTCTCGGTCAGCGGGCTCCGCAGATAGACCGGGTAGTCACGTTCCCAGAGCAGCCGCTGCGCATATCCGCCACGCTCATCTTCGGCCAGGACGGTGCGGCTCCGCAGTTGCAGCGCATCCGTCTGGTGGACGCCGACCTCGATCTCGTGCGTTCCCACGGCCCGCCATGCGGGGAGCCGCGAGATCACTCCGCGTTCGACGACGACAGCGACTTCCCCTGCGGCGCTCCAGGCCGAGGCCCCGTCGGGGCCCGCCACCGACTCGGCGCGCTCCCCTGCCCCCTCGCCGGCCGCGCGGTCGGCCCCCAGCGAACCAGCCGACCGGCCGAACGCCCGACCGGCCCCTTCGGACGCGACAGCCGAGGAAGTCACCGCGCCAGCAGGCTGGCCGAACACCCTTCCGGTCCTCTCGGGCGTGACCGGGGACAAAGGGGTTTCACCTCGTGTGCCCGGCGGCCGTTGAACAGCCCGACCCGTGCCCCCTGGGCCGGCCGCCTGCTGCGACTCCACACCACCCGCTCCGGCTGACCGGCCGAACGCCTGGCGGGCCCCCTGGAAAGTGGACGCCGGCGAAGCCGTCTCACCTCGTGTACCCGGCCGCTGCTGTGCGGGCCGGCCCGTACCTCCCGGGTGAGGTGTCTGACTCGGCTCCTGGTCACTCGCACCAGCTGTTCTTCCGACCGCCCGGCCGATTCTCCTCGCGACAGCCGTGGGCGTGGCCAATTCGCTGCGTGCAGGGGCCGGCTGTTCCTGTGGTCGGCCTGTGGGCGGCGGCCCCACCCTGTGCCTCGCATCCACGCCGCTCGTCTTGATCGGCTGCCCTGCGGGCCCGCCGGGCACCGAGGCGCTCTGCGTTCCCGTGTTCATGGGGGTCAGGAGTTCCCAGGGGCCGCTGGCCAGCGGGGCCGTCGTTCCGAAAAGGGGCATCGCGCCCGGCTTGAAGGTGGTGGTGAACTTCGGGCCGTCCCAGGTAAGGGGGAGGTGGTGCTCATCGTGGGAACGATGGCGGCGGAGGATCAGGTGGTCTGGACGGTGGGCGGGGTCGGCCAGGTCGCCGCTCACGGTCAGGTGGTCGTCGGCGGTCCATTCGACGGACGTGACGACGGGGCGGAAGCTGCGTTCGACGCCGCGGAGGTTGCCGTATGCGGTGCGGGTGAGGGCGAACTCGCGGCCGCGGGAGGCGAAACGGGCCCCGGGGAGGTTGCGGGCCACGGTCAGCCGGACAGGGCCACCGGCGCCGGTGAGGCGAATGTCCCAGTCGATCGCGTCGCGCAGATGGGCGGCGCAGGGGCCGCGCTCGGCGGCATCCGGGTCGGACAGGAGGTCGTCGAGAAGCAGAGTGGCGGTGAAGTCGAAACCGGTGCCCCGCTCCATGCGCATACCCGACGCCGGGCGGACCGTCACCTCGCCGCGGACCTCGGTGCCGCCGTGCCGGCGGGCGGCGACGATCGCCGCGCCGGCGCCCAGGGCACGCCTCGTCCAGCCGGTGACTTCGAGCAGGCCGCCGACCTGCCGGTAACCGGTGACCACGGCCTTGGCGCGCTTGACGTGGACGACGAAGCCATGGTCGGCGGCGGGCTGGACGGCGACGTGTTCGTCCACCTGGCGCGCGGCCGCCCAGTTCACCGAGGGCTCGGAGGAGGTGAGCCGCTGGACCGCCTTGCGACCGGCCGTGGTGACCTCGGCGAACAGCTCCCATGTGGTCGTCGGCCATTCGTCGCCGTCCTGGAGGAGTTCCGGCTCGATCCGGACGGAGAACCCGGACCAGTCATAGGAGACCAGCGACTGCCCCGACCGGACCGTCGCCTCCGGGCACGGGGTCCGTTCCACGGGGAGCCGGATCTCCTTGCCGGTCGTGGCGTCGTGCATCCAGATCCGGATCCGGGAATCCTTGGCGGAGGCCACCGCGAGACGGTCGAAGTGGGCGTGGCCCTCGACGAGGAGCGCGCCGGCGTCCCAGCTGACGCGGTCCACCTCCGTCCACAGGCGGAACTCGCCGGTGACGTCATAGACGTCGTTCGGGATCGCGCGTTCCGCGTCGCCGAAGAAGGGGTAGCGGGCATACCAGCGCTGGCGGCGCCTGCCACGGACGACGGTCGGTACATCGTGCAGACCGTTCTCCTCGAAGCGGAGCACGGTGAGCAGTTCTGGCAGCATCCGCTCGCGGAGGAGGTACAACTCCAGGCGCTTGATCGCCTCCAGGCCGCCGACGGCGGACGGGGACGCGGCGGCGACGATGTCGGCGCCCGCGTCCAGCAGGCGTTCGCGGTCCTCGCCCGACGCGGTGGGGAGAGTGTGGATCAGCGCGCGGACGTCCAGGTCGAGCGCGTACCTGTCGTAGGCGGGCAGCAGGGCGGGGGCACGGTCGCCGAGGATTCCCCGGACCATCTCCAGCGAGGCCAGCAGGTCGGCGATGTCGTGCCGGAGGCCCGGGCGGCTCCGCCAGAAGTAGACGGTCGTGTCGAGGACGTCCACGGCCGAGGCCAGGACATGGGCCTCCATGCTCACCGGCGGGTTCTCGAAGGACATCGCGGGGAACTCGAACCGGTGCGCGTCCCAGAACGAGCGCTGGAACACCTTGTTCCCGACGGTTCTGTCCTGAAGCAGGGCGGGATGGCGCGTGATGTGCGTGGAGGTCACCGTCGCCGCGTAGGGCTCGGCGTGCGGCGGGGACTGCCGGACGCGGTCCTCGTCCAGGCGGAGCACGTTGCCGCCGGCAAAGTCGGATCCGGTCGTTTCGAGTGTGCGGACCAGGAGTTCGTACGCGTACGGCGGCAGGGCGTCGTCACCGTCGACGAAGGCCAGGTAGTGGCCGGTGGCGCGCTCGACGGCGGCGTTCCGCGCCGGCCCCAGGCCGTCCTTGCCGCGCTGGAGCAGGGTGAACCGGTCATCGCGGCCGGCGAACTCCTTCGCGATGATGGGCCCCCCGTCGGCCGACCCGTCGTCCACCATGATCACTTCAAGGTCGCGAAAGGTTTGCCTGGCCAGCGACTCCAGGCACTCGGCGAGGTACTCCTCGACGTCACGGAACGGGACGACGACGCTGATCTTGGGCGGCACGGGCGGTTCCGTTCTCAGTGGGCGGATGTGGCGTTGTGCAGGACGCGGTCGAGTACACGGGAGGCGGCGCGGCCGTCATCGTGCGGGCAGTAGCGGGCGGCGAACACGGCGCGGGCCGCGCGGAACCCGGTGTCCAGTGCGGCCGGTTCGGACAGTGCCTCGACGACCTCGCGCGAGGTGCCGAGCAGCGGACCGGGAGCCTCCGCCTCGAAGTCGAAGTAGAAGCCGCGGACGTGGTCGCGGTAACGCTCCAGGTCGTAGGTGAAGAAGAGCATCGGCCGTCCGGTGACGGCGAAGTCGAACATGGCGGAGGAGTAGTCGGTGACGAGGACGTCGCTGATGAGGAACAGCTCGGAGATGTCCGGGTAGACCGACACGTCGAGGACGCAGTCGCCGGGCCGCCATTTCGGTCGGTCGGTGACCAGGTAGTGCGTGCGCAGGAGCAGCATGTGGTCGCGCCCCAGTGCCGTCCGGAACTGGTCGACGTCCAGTTCGAGGCTGAACGCGCGCTTGCCGATGGCGAAGTGGAAGTCGTCCCGCCATGTCGGCGCGTAGAGGACGACCTTCTTGTCCTGCGGTATGCCGAGCCGCCGCCGCACCGCGTGGGCGATCTCCTCCCGGTGCGGGCTGCTCAGGATGTCGTTGCGGGGATAGCCGCTCTCGAGGATCTCCCCCTCGTAGGCGAACGCCCGCCGGAACAGCGGCACCGAGAAGGCGTTCTGGGAGAGGAGCAGGTCCCATTGCGGGACGTCGTGCTCCATCCAGTTGAGGCCCTCGGTCCGTTTGAACGGCATCGTCTTGACGTCGTAGCCGAGTCTCTTCAGCGGGGTGCCGTGCCAGCACTGGACGTACGTCTGGTCGTCGCGTTTGGCGAACCACCGCTGCTGCGACCAATTGCCGAACACATAGCGCGCGCGGGCGAGTGCCTCATAGTGTTCGCGCGTTCCCGCCAGGACAGTACGCGCACCGGTCGGCCTGCCGAACTGCCCGTTCTCGGTGACCCAGACACATTCGATGTCCGTTTCACGGCGGCGCAGCTCGTCGTAGATCCCGCGCGGGTTGCAGGAGTACTGGCGGCCCTTGTAGGCGTCGAACACCGCCAGGTCACGGACGGGCAGGTTCAGGTGCCGCCGGTAGTGGCCCGAGCGCAGCCGCGCCTGCGCGTAGGGTCCGCGCTCGTCATCGTCCAGCGAGGTCTCGATCTTCAGCGTCAACTGGTCGGTCTTGCGGGCCAGCACGCTGACACGGTGCAGGCCGGCGTCATGCGGTTCCGGCAGGTCGCGCAGGCTATGCCGGCGGATGACCACGGGCTGCTCCTGACCACCGGCCGTCGCCAGCACGTCCCAGCGACCGGCGACGAGGGGGCGGGAAAGCCCGAGCACGGGCATCCGGGCGGGTGAGAACGAAGCGGTGAAACGGTCGCGGTCCCAGTGCACCGCGACGGTGTGCTCCTCGCTGGACCGCCGCCGCCGCAACACCAGCACGGCTGGACGGCTCGCCGCGTCGGAACACGTCCCCGCCAGGCACAGGGCTCCGTCCGCCGACCAGGTCACCTGGTCGACGACCAGGACGCGCCCGCGGACGACGATCCGCAGCGTGTTCCGGCGGGTCCTCGCGATCTCCAGTTCCCCGCCGGGGAACGGGAACGACGCGCCCGCCGCGGCCTCGTCCAGATGCGGCCTGATCCCACCGGGCAGCGAGACCTCCCAGTCCCCGGGCTGTCTGGTCAATCCCGCCAGCGGCAGCCTGGCCCGGAACCCGCCTTCCGCTTCCTCCGCCCTGCCCCGGCCGGCTCTCCAGGCCACACTCCCGATGCGTCGCTCACTCCGAGCCCCCGGCAGGGCGCGCAGCACACCGAGTGCCTTCTCAGACCGGACCGCGTCATCGCCGATCTCGTCGGGCGCCCGGCCGGCGTCACCGCTCACCGCATCCTGACCAAGGCCGGCCTCTCGATGGGCCAGTCCGCCGCTCAAGGCGCCTTCACCCTGCCCGATCGCCGCCCTCGCATCGCCATCGACCGGCATGCGGCGAGCGTCCTCGAAGGCCTCACCGGTCGTGGTGCCGGGCGGCCCGGTGGTGTCACGCGCCCGAGTGGGCGGACTCGCGAAGGGGTCGCCGGTCGCATTCGCGGGTGCGTTGGAGGCCACATCGGGGAGCGGGACAGGCAGGACCGCGGAGGACAGGGCTGCGGCCGGGCGGGCGGGGATGGGCGCGGTGGGTCGGCCGATGGGGCCGATCACCATTGCGCGGCCGGTTCGGGGGGTGACGGTGATCCTTGGCTCGTCGCCCAGCGGGACCCGACTCCAGCCGTCCAGCCAGAGTTCATCACCCTCCAGATGGCAGCCGACGATCTCCGCCGCCGTCCGCCGCACCTGCAGGACGAACCGGCGTTTGCCGGCGACGGCCTGGACCAGGACGCCCGGCGCGCACTCGTGCTCCTGCGGCCACTGCCGGTTGGTGAGGCTCGGGTTCCCGAACGTCCGGCGACGCCAGAGCCCGCGGTTGATGATCTCGACGCAGGGGATCCAGTCGACGTCGCGCCAGCGGCCGAAGATCCTCAGGCTGGACGGGTCGATCTCTGCGACGAAGCCGGACCAGTCGTAGGAGACCACCGGCTGCCGGGAGCGGGCGGTCACGTCCGGCCGCCGCACCCGCTGAACGGGGACGCGCAGGAGGCCGCGGCGGTTCGAGGCCAGCAGCCACACACGGATTCGGGAGCCGTCCTCGGTGGAGGAGTCCAGGTGCTTGATGTAGGCGTGGCCCTCGATGCGCAGGCGCCCGTCGACCCACACCGCGCGGTCGATCGCCGCCATCGGCGTGAGCTCGTCGGTCACGTCGTAGACGTGGGACGGGACGGCGCGCTCCTCGTCCTCGAAGAACGGGTACTCCGCGTACCAGCGTGGCCGCAGCCCACGCCGGACCCGGGGTGTCTGCGCCGGCGACCCCAGATGGACGAAGCGCAGCACCTCCAGCAGTTCGGGTGTCATCCGCCGGCACAGCAGGTGCAGTTGCAGGCGGAGCAGTGCCGGGAACCTCTTCAGGACGCGGGGGTTGATCTTCTCGACCAGCGCGGCACCTATCTCGACCAGGTCCTCGCGGTGCTCGTCGTCCGTCCTGGGCAGGGCTTCCAGGAGCACTCGGAGATCGACGTCCACCAGGGCGTGCTCGTCGAACGCGGCCAGCAGGTGCGGCGCGTAGTCGGCGAGCCCGGCCCGCAGGGTGCCGACCGAGCGCATGCGCTGGGAGATGTTGTCCCAGCCGTAACGGTCCTCGGTGATGGATCCGGGGCGCTTGCGCCAGAAGTAGACCGTTTCCTTCAGGACGTCGACGGAGCCGGCGAGTGCGTGTGCCCGCGCCATGACCGGCGGGTCTTCGTAGAAGCCCGCAGGGAACCGCAACTCGGCCTTCTCCCAGAACGTCCGCCGGTACACCTTGTTCCAGGACGTCCGATCACGGATCAGGAGCGGGTGGGAGGAGACGTGCGTCCGCGGGCGATTCTCGGTGAACGGCCCGTCATGCAAGACCGATTGCCAGCTGCGGTCACCGTCGAGCCGCTCGACGTTGCCGCAGGCGAAGTCGGAGCCGGTGCGCTCCAGGGATCCGACCAGCCGCGCATAGGCCTCGCGTTCGACCACATCGTCGGCGTCGGCGAACGCCAGGTACGTGCCCCTGGCCTCGCGCACCCCGGCGTTGCGGGCCGGGCCCGGCCCCTCGTTGTCGCGCATGAGCAGCCGGAACCGGGGATCTCGGTCGCACACGTCCTTGGCGATCACCGCGCCGTTGTCGGTGGACCCGTCATCCACGATGACCACTTCCAGGTCGCGGAGGGTCTGCCCGGCCAGCGACTCCAGGCACTCCCGGAGGTACTCCTCGGTGTTGTGGAACGGGACGACGACACTGAGCTTCGGTGACATGGGGCCTCCAGGTCGGTAGCGCGGGGTGCCGCCGGAGGGTGAGCGGCCCAACGGACGGGACCTCGCCACACCGAGCATGGTGACGTGATGCGATGATCCGAACGCGCATCGCGATTGCGAGGCCGTCACCTGACATAGACTTGACCTGCCCTGGCCCACGTTTACCGCCCCCTGACTTCGGTCCCGGCGAGCGGCACTCACTCCGCTCCCGGCTCGCCCTCCCGCTCGGAGGCCGACAACTCAATGTTCCGAGCCAGGAACGGAGCGCAACAGTAGAACGGTATTCTGTGGATAAACCGGGGCCAGGCGGGGCTCAGACGGGGCGGACGCCGGGGGTCGCGGTCGCGTGCAAAGCGGTCACGGCGGCGCGGATGCTGGCGGCGAGGGTCGCGAACTCGTCCGAGCGCGGCGACGTCGAGCGGTAGCCGAGACCGATGCGGCGGAACGGCGCGGGAGACTTGAAGCGGTGCAGGGCCAGGTTGGGCGCCCGCCGCGTCTCGACAGGCAAAGCCGTCTCCGGGACGAGGGTCACCCCGAGTCCCCCTGAAACAAGTTGCACCAGGGTCGCAAGGCTTGTGGCATAGGTGGCGGCCGCTGCGCGCGCCCCCACCTCCCGGCAAACGTCCAGGGCCTGGTCGCGAAGGCAGTGCCCCTCATTGAGCAGGATCACGTCCAGGTTGCTGAGCGCCTCGCGTGGGACCCCCTCCGCCGGCCCCACGAGATCGGACGAGGCGGGCGCGACCAGCACGAAGTCCTCGTCGTAAAGGGCGACCTCGGTCACCCCCTGGACGGGCGTGGGCAAGGCGAGCAGCACCACGTCGAGCCGTCCGGCAAGGAGCTCGGCGACGATGTGGTCGGTCTGCTCCTCGTGCACGGACAGTTCCAGTTCGGGGAACTCCTGCGAGAGGCGCGGCAGCACCACCGGAAGCAGGTAGGGCGCGACGGTCGGGATGACGCCTACCCGGAGCGGCCCCACGAGCGGTCCCCGGACGGCCCTGACCTCTTCGACGAGCCGGTCGAGTTCCGCTAGGACGAGTTCCGCTCGCCGCGCGACCCGCTCTCCGGCAGGGGTCAGCAGGACCTTACGAGTCGTCCGTTCGACGAGGCGTGTATCGAGGCTCTCCTCAAGGGCCGCCACGGACCCCGACAACGCGGGCTGGCTCATCCGCAGCGCGGCGGCGGCATCCCGGAAGTGCAGGTGTTCCGCCAGCGCCAGGAAGGCCCGCAACTGAGCCACCGTCGGTCTGCTGATCGCCATCTCGCCCGGAACACTACCCAACCGTGAGTGCGGATGAGACGCTCCGGACAGGGCCGGATGTGGCTTCACGATCGCGTGTGTTTGACCACAACGGGGCGCTGGAACCGATGCGCACCCCTCGTCCGGAAGCGGAGTCACCTCCGCACGCCAACTACACAGAGTAAGGAATGAACAGGGCATTCTGGTGTGATTTACATCAACCAGGCACACATCGGACGCCACGGCAGGAGTACATATTAGCTGCTCACAGCCTTGCAACGGCTTCTGATAGGCAGCCCCTATTGATCCCTTGCGATAGATCGATTTCTCTTTTCACCGAGCGTGCGGCACGCTGAGTGACATCAGCCGCTGAGCCCAACGGCGCTTCGGCGGCCTCCCACCACTCGTCTGCCTCTCCCGTCAGAGGCGGCTGTTTCCGTAGACGAAGGAGCCTGCGTGCTTACTGTCGGTGACCAGTTCCCCGAGTACGAACTGACCGCCTGCGTCTCGCTGGACCCGGACAACGCGTTCGAGACGATCAACCACAAGACCTACGAGGGCCAGTGGCGCGTGGTGTTCTTCTGGCCGAAGGACTTCACCTTCATCTGCCCGACCGAGATCGCCGAGTTCGGCCGGCTGAACGAGGACTTCGCCGACCGCGACGCCCAGGTGCTCGGCGCGTCCGTGGACAACGAGTTCGTCCACTTCGCGTGGCGCAAGGACCACCCTGACCTGCGGGACCTGCCGTACCCGATGCTGTCGGACCTCAACCGGGAGCTCGCCGCGGCGCTCGGCATCCTCACCAACGACGGCGTGGCGCAGCGCGCGACGTTCATCGTCGACCCGAACAACGAGATCCAGTTCTCCATGGTGACCGCCGGCTCCGTGGGCCGGAACGTCACCGAGGTGCTGCGCGTCCTCGACGCCCTGCAGAGCGACGAGCTGTGCCCCTGCAACTGGAGCAAGGGCGAGGACACCCTCGACGCCACCAAGCTGCTGGCCGGGGTCTGACCTTCACCACCGGCTTGCTGGCCCCTGCTGGACGGCCCCTGCTGGACGGCACGGCCGGTCGCGCGTCGTCGCGGCCGGCCGTTCGCACGGAAAGGACGCATGATCATGAGCGTTGACGCGCTGAAGGGCGCCCTCCCCGGGTACGCCAAGGACACCAAGCTCAACCTGGGCTCGCTGACCTCCACCTCACAGCTCACCGACCAGCAGTTGTGGGGAACGGTGCTGGCGTGCGCGCTCACCACGCGCAGCACGACCGTCATCCGCGAACTGGCCGAGGAGGCCGCCGACAACCTGTCGGCGGAGGCGTTCGAGGCGGCCAAGGGCGCCGCGTCGATCATGGCGATGAACAACGTGTACTACCGCGCCACCCACCTGATCGGGGACGAGACGTACGCGACGCTGCCCGCCAGGCTGCGGATGTCCATCATCGGCAAGCCGGGTGTGGACAAGCTCGACTTCGAGCTGTGGTGCCTGGCCGTGTCGGCGATCAACGGCTGCGGCCGGTGCCTGGACTCGCATGAGAAGGTGCTGCGCGACGGCGGGATGTCGCGCGAGCTGATCCAGGAGGCACTGCGCCTCGCCGCGGTCGTCAGCGCGACCGCCGCGACCCTGGACGCGGAGGCGGCCCTGGCCCCCGCCACCGTCTGACACGCGGTACGCCGAAGGCCCGGACGTGATCGTCCGGGCCTTGCGGGCCTTCGCGTGGCAGGTCGGCGCGTCTCGGCTTGACGCGTCTCGGCTCGGCGCGTGTCAGGTCACTCCCACTCGATGGTGCCCGGGGGCTTGGACGTGATGTCCACGGTGACCCGGTTGATCTCACGGACCTCGTTGGTGATGCGGGTGGAGATCCGCTGGAGGACGTCGTATGGAAGCCGCGCCCAGTCGGCGGTCATGGCGTCCTCGCTGGTCACGGGGCGCAGGACGATCGGGTGGCCGTAGGTGCGGCCGTCTCCCTGGACTCCGACCGAGCGGACGTCGGCCAGCAGCACGACCGGGAACTGCCAGATCTCGCGGTCGAGCCCCGCGCGGGTCAGTTCCTCGCGGGCGATGGCGTCGGCTTCGCGGAGGACGTCGAGGCGCTCGCGGGTGACGGCGCCGATGATGCGGATGCCGAGGCCGGGCCCCGGGAACGGCTGCCGCCAGACGATCTCGGACGGCAGGCCGAGCTGCTCGCCGAGCGCGCGCACCTCGTCCTTGAACAGGGTGCGGAGCGGCTCGATCAGCTTGAACTGCAGGTCGTCGGGGAGCCCGCCGACATTGTGGTGCGACTTGATGTTGGCCGCGCCGGTACCACCGCCCGATTCGACCACATCCGGGTAGAGCGTGCCCTGGACGAGGAACTCGACGGGCTCGGACGCGCCGTCCTCGGAACCGCCCTCGACGATCTCCCGGGCGGCCTCCTCGAAGACCCGGATGAACTCGCGCCCGATGATCTTGCGCTTGTCCTCCGGGTCGGTGACGCCGTCGAGGGCGGCGAGGAAGCGGTCCTGTGCGTCCACGACGTGCAGGTTCACGCCGGTCACGGCGACGAAGTCCTTCTCGACCTGCTCGGCCTCGCCCTTGCGCAGCAGGCCGTGATCGACGAAGACGCAGGTGAGCTGGTCACCGACCGCCTGCTGGACGAGCGCGGCGGCGACGGCGGAGTCCACGCCGCCCGACAGCGCGCAGATGGCGCGCCGGCCGCCGACCTGCTCCCGTACGGCCTCGATGGACTCGTCGGCGATGTTCACCATCGTCCAGTTCGGACGGCAGCCGGCGCCCTCGTACAGGAATCGCCGCAGGATCTCCATACCGTGCTCGGTGTGCAGCACCTCCGGGTGGAACTGCACGCCGAAGAAACCGCGTGCGCGGTCCTCCATGCCGGCGACGGGAGTCACGTCCGTGCTGGCGGTGACGGTGAAGCCGGCCGGGGCGCCGCTGACGAAGTCGCGGTGCGACATCCACACGGCCTGCTCGTGTGGCAGCCCCGCGAAGAGCATGCCCGGCGAGGTGACGACGATGTTCGCGCCGCCGAATTCGGCGACGTCGGAGTTCTCGACCTTTCCGCCGAGCGCCTGCGCCATGACCTGGTGGCCGTAGCAGATCCCGAACGTCGGGACGCCGAGGTCGAAGAGCCCCTCCGGCGCTGCCGGGGCGTTCTCCTCATACACCGAGGCGGGACCGCCCGACAGGATGATCGCCTTCGGTCGCTTTGCGAGCATCTCCGCGGCGGGCATGGTGGACGGCACGATCTCGCTGAACACATGGCACTCGCGGACGCGCCGCGCGATGAGCTGCGCGTACTGCGCGCCGAAGTCGACGACGAGCACGGTGTCAAAGGACTGGTCTGCGGCCACCAACAACGCCTTTCGCACGGCCGGAAGGGCTTTCAGTCTAAGGGGCACCTGCCTGGAACGATGCCCGCACCCCTGACCGGCCCATCACTTAGTGAAACTGGCCGATAACGGTCAGCTACCGTTTACCTTGATCACACACTCAGCAGGACTTCGTTCTGATACCTCTTGATAACGCTCTGTGTTCCTTTGGTTTCCATCCGCGTTCGTACGCCCTCCCTAGGAGTGTCGTGAAGCTGCTCGCCGCCGCCCTGATCGCCGCCCTCGTCCCCGCCGTCCCGACCGGCCCGGCGGGCATGGGGACAGCAGCCGGACGCCAGTACCCCGCCGGGCACCCGCACGCCGGGCATCCGCACGCCGCCGGGCACCGGCACGCCGATGACTGCGCGTCCCCCGAGGCCCGGCTCCGGCCCGGCGCCCACGTCCGCGAACGCAACGACCTGACGCCAGAGCAAGCCGCCGCGACCGATCTCGGCCTCGACCGGATCCTCTCTCGTCAGGGCCTCGCCGGCCCCGGCACCGCCCACTCCCCCATGGCGGCCAGGCGTCTGGCCGCGCCGATCGGAGTGCCCGTCTACTTCCACGTCCTGCACGACGGCGCCAGTGGGAATGTCTCCGACGCGGAGGTCCGGCGGCAGATCGACGTGCTGAACGCCTCCTACGGCGGACGCAACGGCGGAGCCAATACCAGCGTCACCTTCAGGCTCCAGCAGATCAGCCGCACCAACAACGCCAACTGGCACCGCGATCCGGAACGGTACGAGGGGACGTACAAGCCGAGGCTCCACAAGGGCGGCAAGAACGCCCTCAACCTTTACAGCGCCTATATCGGCGGCGACCTGCTCGGCTGGTCGACCTTCCCCTGGAAGTACAAGGCCGAGCCCAAGATGGACGGCGTGACGATCCACTACGGCAGCATGCCGGGCGGGCCGATCGAGAACTTCAACAAAGGGTTCAGCGCGACCCACGAAGTCGGGCACTGGCTCGGGCTGTACCACACCTTCCAGGACGGCTGCGGCGGCAAGGGCGACCGGGTGGCCGACACGCCCCCTGAGCGGGAACCGACCAACGGCTGCCCGTCCGGCAAGGACACCTGTCCCTCCCCGGGCGTCGACCCCGTGCACAACTACATGGACTACAGCTACGACACCTGTATGAACTCCTTCACCGCCGGTCAGGGCGCCCGAATCCACAAGGCCTGGGCCGCCTACCGCGCGTGACACGACCCGTCCGGACGCGCCTCAGGCAGCCGGCCGTTCCTTCCTGCCAGGCAATACTTCACGCTTCACCAAGCCGTCGCATTCGCGCCTGGGCCGCCGCACCCGGCGGCGGTCAGCGGGACCGGTAGGCACTCATCAGGCGTGCCTTGTCGTTGTCGGGCAGATGTCGGACGGCTTCGCGGATCGTCACACCGGACACGGCGTCCGTGCGGGCGTCGACCCAGGCGGTCACCCACGCCGGGTCTTTCCTGGACAGTTCACGCAGGACCCAGCCCAGAGCCTTGCGTATGAAGAACTCCTTCTCGCCGATCAGCGCGTCGCCGAAGCGGGAGAGCCGGTCCAGGTCCGGGGTGCCGGAGCGCACGCCCGGGAGCAACGCCAGCATGGCCGTGCGCCGCACCCACATATAAGGGTCGGTGACCCATACGTCCAGTGCGGCGCCTAGGGACGGGTAGCGGATGACCAGGGCACCGGCCACCTTCTCGGCCAGGTGATCGACGTACACCCAGCTGACCGAGTCCCGGACGAGCCGCTCCGCGACACCCAGGTCTCCGGGTTCCAGCAGGGCCGCCCGCTTGGCGAGGATCTCCACCGCCGCCACGCGGGTCTCGTGCACCGGACGACCGTCGTCGGTGACCGTCCACAGGCTGTGGACAAGCGCGAGCAACTCGTCGCGCGTGGGCGCCTTTCGCACCGTCGACAAGGCCACCTTGCGCACAGCCGGGACGGAGACGCCCACGTGCGCGAAATCACTCTTGAGGTAGCGCTTCTCGTTCTCGGCGCGCGCCGGATCCCCCTGCACGCGTAGTTCCGCCAGAACCCGCGCCGCCTCCGCCTCGACGTCCATGCCGCCACGCTACGCCCCGCCTCCGACGTTCGGTGGACCGCGCTAGGGCGCCGAATTCAGCATTATCTGTACGGATTCGTCCAGGATTGCCAAAGACGCGGCAATTATGGGCTACCAGGCTTGTTCCAGCGATGACTCCGCTCCCACGCGCGTCCCCACCGCGCCGGCCCCCAAGGAGTTCTATGAAACGCGCTGGAATCGCCACCGCCGTCGGCATGCTCGCCGCGTTCTCCGCGTACGTGCCCGCGAACGCCCCTGCCATCGTGTCCGCCCAGGCCGCCGAGTGCGCCCCGGAGAGCGGGCACCTCGCGCAGGCCCGTGTTCGCGCCGGCTCGCACGTCACCGAACGCAACCAGCCCAACGCCGCCAAGGTCACCGAAATGGAGAAGGACTTCCGCGACCGGCTCGGACGGCTCGCCGTGGCCGGCAAGAAACCGGCCGCCGCGATCACCGTTCGGGTGCACTTCCAGGTCGTGTACGGCAGTGCCGGCAACGTCCCGGACGCGACGCTCGCCAAGCAACTCGACGTGCTCAACAAGGCGTACGCCTCAAGCGGCGTATCGTTCACGCTCGCCGAGACCAAGCGGACGAACAACGCGACGTGGTTCTCCGACCCCCAGGCCAACGAGTCCAAGATGAAGAACGCCCTGCGCGCCGGCGGTGCGCAGGATCTCAACTTCTACACCGGCAACCTCGCCGGTGGGCTGCTCGGATGGGCCACGTTCCCGAGCAGCTACCGCTCACAGCCCAAGTTGGACGGTGTGGTCGTCCACTACCAGAGCCTGCCGGGCGGCACCCTCACCAACTACAACGAGGGCGACACCGGAACCCACGAGGTCGGGCACTGGCTGGGCCTGTACCACACGTTCCAGGATGGGTGCAGTGGCCAGGGCGACGCCGTGGCCGACACTCCGGCCGAGCAGAGCCCCGCCTCGGGCTGCCCGACCGGTCGCGACACCTGCACCGCACCCGGCGTTGACCCGATCCACAATTTCATGGACTACAGCTACGACGCGTGCATGACCGAATTCACCACCGGACAGAACACGCGCATGAGCGAACAATGGGCCGCCTACCGCAACTGAACGACCTGAAGCGCATGACCGGCGCCTGTCCCTGATGACCGGCACGTTCGGCGCTCGGCGCGAACAGAGCAAGCAGAGCAAACAGAGCGAACAGGGCAAGCGACAAGCGCACAGCAGACAGAGCGCGGAGGACGCGCAGCTAGCGTCCGGCGTTGGAGCAATGGCTCACCCGCATGCCCCAGGCACGCATGAGCCGCTCCGGCGCCGGACGCGCGCACGGGTCGTACGCGCCGTCCACCATGGTCACCGCCCAGCGGCCCTTGGGACCGGGCTTGGAGAACCCGGTTCCGGCGTCGGTGTTCCTGGTCGGGCTGTCGCGGTACCAGAGGGACAGGACGGCGTAGTACCGATCACCGATCCGTCCGTAGTGGGCGCCCCGCTTCTCCACGACGAGATCCCGGAACCGCCCGGGGTTGTTCGCGCGCTTGTAGAGCTGGGCAAGGTCGTCCCGTAGTTTCGCGCTCATCGGCAGGACCTGCGGGGACGGTTCACTCGCCCGTGCGGGACCGGCTGGGGCGGCGATCGCGAAGGCCAGGGGGAGGCCCAGCGCGGCAATGAGGGGCAACGACGTGCGCATGCACGAAGAGTAAAACCGCCTGGCCATCGGCGCACGGTTACGGAGTGTCACGACTTTCGACGCTTTTCGCCCTGATAGCCCGCACGAAGCCCGTATCAGGCTCCCTACCGGGCTCGGGAGAGTCAGGTGCCGTCCACGATGGGCAGGCGCAGCGCTGCCGGGGCATCGGACGGAACGACCGGGTTCTTCGGCGCGACGGGCGAGACGCGCCGGTACCCGCCGCCCAGATCGGGACGCGGATCCCGCTCGCCGCGGTTGGGCCAGAAGGACATCGCCCGCTCGGCCTGCGCGGTGATCGTCAGCGACGGGTTGACGCCGAGGTTGGCCGAGACCGCCGAGCCGTCCACGACGTGCAGTCCCGGGTGGCCGTAGACCCGGTGGTAGGCGTCGATGACGCCGGTCTCGGCGGAGTCGCCGATCGCACAGCCGCCGAGGAAGTGCGCGGTCATCGGGATGTCGAACAGATCGCCCCAGGCGCCCCCGGCGATGCCGCCGATCTCCTCGCCGATCAGCCGGGTCGCCTCGTGCCCCTCGGGGAGCCAGGTGGGATTCGGCTCGCCGTGCCCGGCGGTCGCGTGGACGTCCCACCCGAACGGGCCCTTCCTCGGCCGGAGGGTGATCGAGTTGTCGCGGGTCTGCATGACGAGGGCGATGACCGTCCGCTCCGACCAGTGCCCGACGTCGAACAGTTGGAGCAGGTCGCGGGGCCGCCGCACCGCCTCACGGGCGAACTTCACGAGGCGCGGGGTGTGCCGCTCGCCTGGACGGTCACCGTCCACCAGCAGGGTCTGGAGGCCGGCCAGCAGGTTCGAGCCGCGCCCATACCGGACGGGTTCGATGTGCGTGTCGGGAGTGGGGTGGAACGACGACGTGATGGCGACGCCCTCGGAGAAGTCCGGTCCCGGCCTACCGCGCCGGCGCCCCGCGCCGAGGATCGCCTCGGAGTTCGTGCGGGTCAGCGCGCCGAGCCGGTCGGACAGGCGCGGGAGGGCGCCGGTCGACTTGAGCTTGTGCAGGAGCTTCTGCGTCCCGTAGGTCCCGGCGGCGAGGACGACCTGCCGCGCGGTCAGCGTCTTGCGGTTGCGTCCGAACGATCCCGTCCGGACGATCTCGACCTCGTACCCGCCGCCGGTGAGGGGCGCGACGCGGGTGACGCGGCTCAGCGGCATCACCCGGGCACCCGCCTTCTCGGCCAGGTAGAGATAGTTCTCGGTCAGCATGTTCTTGGCGCCGTGGCGGCAGCCGACCATGCACTCGCCGCATTCCAGGCAGCCGCGGCGACGCGGGCCCGTCCCGCCGAAGTACGGGTCGGCGCTCTCGACCCCGGGGCCGCGCCCGAAGTAGACGCCGACCGGGGTCCGGACGAACGTGCCGCCCGCGCCCATCCGGTCGGCGACCTTCTTCATGACCTTGTCGGCCTCGGTGGTCGAGGGGTTCCGGACGACGCCGAGCATCCGTTTCGCCTGCCCGTAGTAGGGGGCGAGCTCGTCCTGCCAGTCGGTGATGTGCGCCCACTGCCGGTCCCGGAAGAAGGGCTCGGGAGGCACGTACAGGGTGTTGGCGTAGTTGAGCGACCCCCCGCCGACACCCGCGCCCGCCAGCACCAGGACGCGGCTGGACCTGGCGCCACGGATCAGGTGCATCCGCTGCATGCCGGTCAGGCCGAGCGCGGGCGCCCACAGATAGCGCGCGACACGCCAGTTCGTCTTGGGCAGCGCCGGATAGCGGGAGCCCGGCGCCCCGGACGGATTCGTGTCGAAACGCCGTCCCGCCTCGATCACACCGACCTTGTAGCCCTTCTCGGTCAGCCGCAACGCCGAGACGCTGCCGCCGAACCCCGACCCGACGACGAGGACGTCGAAGTCATGCTTCACGGGTGATCCCTACTTGATCCGCAGCTTCTTCATGAGCTTGACGCTGGTGGCCATCAGATCGGCGAACCTCTCGTAGCCGATGGCACCGGGCGGTTCGAGGTCCATGAGGTGCTGGCTCGCGACCGTCTGGGACTCGGTGAACCTCAGCAGGCCCTCGGCGCCGTGGCGGCGCCCCACGCCCGACTGCTTCATGCCGCCCATGGGCGAGTCGTAGGAGGCGTACGCGGCGCCGTACCCGTCGTTGATATTGACGGTGCCCGCCTGGATCCTGGCCGCGACGCGCCGCCCGGCGGCGACGTTCCGCGTCCACACCGAGGCGTTGAGGCCGTAGGGGCTGTCGTTGGCGCGGGCGATGACCTCGTCTACGTCCCGGTACTTATAGAGCGCGACGACTGGGCCGAATGTCTCGTTCGCACACAAGTCCATGTCACCGTTCACGCCGGTGAGGATGGTCGGCTCGTAGAAGAGCGGGCCCACGTCCGGTCGTGCCTTACCGCCGGTGAGGACGGTCGCGCCTCCCTTGACGGCCTGGTCGACGTGCCGGGTGACCGCCTCCAGTTGGCGCTGATGGGTCAGCGATCCCATCTCGGCCTCGAAGTCGAGGCCGGCACCGAGCCTCATGCCCTTGACCAGCTCCACCAGGCGCGGGACGAAACGGTCGTAGACGTCCTCATGGACGTACATCCGCTCGATCGAGATGCAGAGCTGCCCGGCGTTGGTGAAGCAGGCGCGGACGGCGCCGCGTGCGGTGCGCTCCACGTCGGCGTCCGCCATCACGATCATCGGATTCTTGCCGCCGAGTTCCAGCGAGTACGCGACCAGCCGCGGCGCGACCTTCTCGGCGATGGCTCTGCCGCCCCGCGTCGAGCCGGTGAACGACACGTAGTCGGCGCCGTCGACCAGCGGATCGCCGATCTCGGACGGATCGCCGACGATGATCTGCCACAGGTCCTTGGGCAGCCCGAGCGCGACCAGCAGGTCCAGCACCCACAGGCTCGACAGGCAGGTCTGGGTGTCGGGCTTGTGGATCACCGCGTTGCCCGCCATCAGCGCGGGCGCGATGTCGCTGGTGCCGAGCGCGAACGGGTAGTTCCACGGCGCGATCAGCGCGACGACGCCCTTCGGGTGCCGCAACTCCTGGACGCGGGTCAGCCCCGGCATCATGCCCTGCCTGCGGCGCGGCTTCAGCAGGCGTTCCGCGCGCCGCGCGTAGTAGAGCGAGCACAGCGCCACGTCCAGGAACTCCTCCATCGCGTGGCGGCGCGCCTTGCCCGTCTCCAGCTGGATGATGTCGAGGATCTCCGAGCGCCGGCCGACCAGCGCGTCCGCCAGCCGCAGGAACGGCTTGACCCGCTCGCGGACGGGCAGCGCCGCCCAGGCGCGCTGCGCTTCGTGGGCCCGCTCGTAGGCCGCACGGACGTCATCGGTGCTGGTGAGCGGGACGGTCGCGAGCGGTTCGCCGGTGAACGGGCTCGGGATCGTCGCCTTGCCGGCGCCGTCCGAGACGATGTGGGACGCCAGCCGGTCGGTGAGCGCCTGCGGGAGCGTGTGCTCTGCCGCACCTGTGGCGGGGACCGTCGGGGATGCCATGTCTGCAGAGTATGACCCCCCGGCCACTTATGGCTACCCGCAAGTAACGCACCAGTTGTACGGAGATGCCCAACCTGCCCCAGTTCGCCCCCGGCGGCACCGAAGCGGACCGTTCCAACCTGGCCGGACTTGTGCAACTCAGGGAATGACCATGTCCAGCCGGTGTATCCCGGAAGCAGGAGGAGAAAACCGGCGTCGCTCCCGGACGTCCGCTGCCGCGCGCCCCGGGGGCGAACGCCCGACCCCCGAAGGGAAGTGCGCATGAACGACACCCACGGACCGCCCGAGGGTGACGCGAGCAGCCGGGATGACACCCCGTCCCGGACGAGCGGCAGCAGACCACGCCCCGCCCTCCCGGCCGCGAGGCGGGACCGGCGCGAGCAGACCCGCACCGCGCTGCTCGGCGCGGCCGAACGGCTCTGGGCCGAGCACGGCATCCACGGCGCCTCACTCGACGACATCGCCGCGGCGGCGGGGCTCACCAAGGGAGCCGTCTACTCCAACTTCGCGGGCAAGACCGACCTGCTGCTCGCCCTGATGGACCGCTTCACCCGCGACCGCGCCGGCATGGGCGTCCTCGACGAGATCCAGGCCGCCGCCGCGGACGAGTTCCTTGAGGCCGGCGGCCCCTCCCGCCGTACCCACCCGTGCCCCGACGCCCAGGAGCACGCACGCCGTGTCGCCCTGCTGCTCGTCGAGTTCTGGCTCTACGGCATGCGCGACTACGCCGCGGGCTGGCGGATCGCCGACTGGTACGCCGAGCGCCGCGCCCAACTGGCCCGCGACCTCACCGAGACCGACGGCGTCCCGGTCGCCGACCGCGCCACCCTGGCCCTGGCCATGGAGATCGGCCTGCCCTTCCAGCAGCTCCTGGACCCCGAGCGGGTCCCCGCGCGCATCTACACCGTGCGCCGGGACCTTCTTTTCGGTCCACCCTGACTTTTCGGTCCACCATGGAGCGAACCAACTACGACCTCCATAAAGCACCCTAACTCCGACACATCTCACTATTCTGAGCCTCCAACGGATCACGCCGTAGGGGGACGATGGCGAGGCGGTTCGGCGGGGGCGCTTTCAGGTTCGGGATCAGGCGACGGGGCCGACGAGATGTGCTGACCACCGCGGTGCTGATCGCGGTGTTCGGAGGGCTTCTCGCGCTCTACCGCCCGCTCAACGACGGCCCGGCGCGCTGGTCGCCGAGGACCCCGCTCGACGAGCACATCCCGCTGGTCGTGGAAATGGTGATCCCCTACATCTCGGTGCTGGCACTGGGACCGTTCACGCTGGTGTTCTTCCTGCTCACCTCGGCGCGGCTGGCGCGATCGGCGCTCGTCGCGGGCATCGTGCTACTGATCGTCGCCTACCCGTTCTACATCTTCGCGCAGACCCATGTAGCCCGACCCGAGGTGACGGGGGAGGACGTGTTCTCCAAGCTCCTGCGCCTGGTGTACGGCGGCGACAACGCCTACAACTGCTTCCCGAGCCTGCACACCGGCTTCTCGGTGATCTTGGCGGTGTACTGGCTCCGGCACCGCAGGCGGGCGGGGAGGTACGTCGCGGCCTGGTGCGTGCTCATCGTGGCGTCCACGCTGTTCGTCCACCAGCACTACATCCCCGATATGGCGGCCGGCCTGGCGGCCGGCTCCGTCGCCTGCTGGGTAGGCCTCCGCTTCATGGGGCGGCCGCCCGCTCAGGTGTCGGAACGGCCCAGCTCGCCCTGAAGGTAGACGTGCTGGAACTGGTACACGGGCCCCACCCGCCGTAGGACGCCCCGCCGGTGAGCCTCGTCGAGGAAGTCCATCAGCTTCCAAGGGGGTGGTGTCTTGCCGCGGGGCCACAGGACGATGGTGAACAGGAACAGGTGCACCGAGGCGACGACCCCCGCCTTTCCCTTCGCCGACCTCAACGCCAGCACCCAGGGCAGCCCGTACAGCAATCCCCCGCACAGCGCGCTACAGACGCCGAAGATGACGCCGAACAGCGGATGGACGAGGAACCAGGCGACACCGCCGCTGGTCAGCCCGTAGGCGAGGCCGAAGAACACCACCACCCGTCTGTCCCGGCGTAACAGGATGCGTGGGCTCCCGATCCGCACGGTGGCATCCGGTTGCGCCCCGCTATAGGCCACCCCGAGGGGTATGCCGACGACCGACCCGACGAGAATCGCGCCCCCCGCTCCGCCCAGGAGAAACCCGCTCGTTCCCCCGGCCAGCGCCGTGAACATGCTCCCCAGGATCATGGTCTGCCACTTGTCCTGCCAGCCGAACTGCAGCTCGGACGGGATGGGCAGGTTGCGCGCCGCCGGCACGGCCATCCCCGCCCCGCCGATGGCCGCGGCCACGACGCCGAGCAGCAGCCCCGTCACCGACCCCCATTTGAGCCAGCCCACCGTCCCGAAGGCGAGCCCGGCAGTGACGGCGGAGATGGACCCGCCCACCAGGCCCGCCAGGACCCGCTGACGACGCCCCGCCAGCTGGGGCAGCGTCCACCAGGCGATGTTGGGCAGCTCCCGCGCGTTCATCCCGGCGGCCAGGAAGCGCAACCAGCGCCCGACGTCCGCGCCATGCCAGCCGTCGCGCCGATCCTGCGCCGGGAGTTCGGGGAACACGGCCGGAACCAGCCGCCGAAGGAGATGACCCCGAATGTCCTCGGCCTCGGGGAAGGAACTCGTGTCCAGTAACTCCGTCGGACGAGTGCGCGGGTCCTTGTAGACCTCCCGGGCCAGCGCCACCATGAGCGGGGTGGAGAGGGCATCGGCGAGCCGCCCGTCCGGTTCGTCGCGCAGCACCTCGAAGACCGGCTCCCAGCGCGCCAGGCCGTCCATAACCCCGGTGAGGTAGTCGACGACCTTCCGGGGATCCAGATCCCGGAGCTCGACCTGCTTCGCGTCGCGGATCGGCGCCCTGTCCCTCGTGGCGTCCTGGAAGTGCCCGGCGCGGCACGTGATGATCAGCCCGGGCAGCCGCACGAGGGCGTGGTTGATCTGTTCGATGGGATTCGTTCGAATTGCTTCACTGTCGGACCGCCCTGCCGCGTCCCAGCTCAGCTCGTCCAATCCGTCCAGGACCGGCAATATCTTCCGCGTGGTCAGGAGCCGCTCGATCGTGTCCGGGGGGTACTTGCCTTTGTTCCGCAGGAAGAGGAACTGCGTGCCCAGTTCCTCCTCCAACCATTTCAGCAGACCCTGCTCGCACGGCATCCAGTTCGCCAAGGACAGCTTGACGGGAACAGGACCGGTTCCGTTCTCCGTGCGGCGTTTCACCAAATCGAGAGTGAGCAGCACCGCGAGCGACGTCTTGCCGGTGCCGGGCGCGCCGGTGATCACCAGCCGTTTGGACGCAGACGCCTCGAAGGCGTCCATCATCGTCGGAATGTCGACGACCGTGCCCTCGTCGAAACCGGTCAGCGACCACCGAAACGGCACCAGGCCCGCGTGCAGGTCAAGGTGCCGGACCGCCGCCTCCTGATGCCAGTCCTCGTTCACGAGTTCGGCGAGCTGCGCGGCCACGGCGTCGAGGTCGTCCACCGTCACCCGATCGGCCCTGGCCTGCAGAATCAGCCAGATCACCGCCACGACACCCAGCAGGATCACGGTCCAGGGCCAGTGCTGCTGCCCCCAGTCCTCGAACGGCTTCGAGGCCAGCCCCGACAGGATTCCCACGATGAGGGACAGAATGAGAGTCAAGATGGCGAGGCGCGCCGAGTCACCACCCCGGCGACTCATCCGAACCCACCCCTGCGAGCCCCGCCGTCCCCCACGACACCGCCCCTCTCGGAGTCCTCCTCCTGCCCGGACGCGGAGCACAGTAGAGGCAGGGACGGGCCATGTCCATAGCATCGGACACAGAGGTCTATTTCGGGCATAAAAGTCGCATTAGGAGGGCTTTCCCCCAAGTTGTTATGCCATGTCAGGCACCCCAACTCTGGCAAAAAGAACCAGACCTCAGCCCTTGGCAAAGCCCGAAACCCACAGCCGAAGCGAAGCGGCTCAGTTGGCCGCAAGCCCGCAGTGACCCCAGCCGGCAACTACCTCAACGTTGCGATCACGTCCGAAGGCAGGTGCGAGCGAAGCGAGAACCCGATCGCGCAGCCAGTCTCTAGGCGAGTCCGAAGCGATGCAGCGATCGCTAATAAACCGGAACGATGTCGGGGGCGCCGCGGCGGTGGGCGTTGGCTTCCTGGTCGTCGTCCTGAGTCTGGGACGCCCGTTCCGCCTCCACGCGCTTGCGGTAGTACTCGATCTCGCGGTCGCGCTGTTTCTTGGACCAGCCGAGGACGGGGGCGAGCAGGTCGGCGGCCTCCTGGGCGACGCCGACGCCCCGGTCCCAGGTCTCGATGGAGATGCGGGTGCGGCGGGCGAGGACGTCGTTGAGGTGCCGGGCACCCTCGTGGGACGCGGCGTAGACGATCTCGGCGCGGAGGTAGTCGTCGGCGCCGGCCAGGGGCTTGGCCAGGTCGGGCTTCTCGGCGATGAGGCTGAGAAGGTCGTCCACGAGCGTGCCGTGGCGGCGCAGGAGGTGCTCGATGCGGGCGACGTGGAGGCCGGAGCGGGCGGCGAGGCGGTGCCGGGCGTTCCACATGGCCTGGAAGCCGTCGCCGCCGACGAGGGGAATGCGGTCGGTGCACGACTCGGCGACCTTGCCGTCCAGGCCGTGGACGACCGCGTCGATGGCGTCCTTGCCCATGACCCGGTAGGTGGTGTACTTCCCGCCCGCGACCAGGACGAGACCAGGGACGGGGTGGGCGACCACGTGCTCGCGGGACAGCTTTGAGGTCTCCTCCGTCTCACCGGTGAGGAGGGGGCGCAGTCCCGCGTACACGCCTTCCACATCGTCATGGGTGAGGGGGGTGTTGAGGACGGCGTTGACGTGGTCGAGGACGTAGTCGATATCGGCCTTGGACGCGGCGGGATGGGCCTTGTCCAGATCCCACTCGGTGTCGGTGGTGCCGATGATCCAGTGCCGTCCCCAAGGGATCACGAACAGGACGGACTTCTCGGTGCGCAGGAGGATTCCCGTCGAGGAGTGGATCCGGTCCTTCGGGACGACCAGGTGAATGCCCTTCGACGCCTTCACGTGGATCTGCCCACGGCCGCCGACGAGTTCCTGGATCTCGTCCGTCCACACGCCGGTGGCGTTCACGACCTGCTTGGCGCGGACCTCTGCCATGGTGTTGGCCTCCAGGTCGCGGACGCGCAGCCCCGTGACGCGCTCTCCTTCGCGGAGGAAGCCCAGGCATTGGGTCCGGGAGGCGATCTGCGCGCCGTACTCCGCGGCCGTGCGCAACACCATCATGACGAAGCGGGCGTCGTCGACCTGCGCGTCCCACAGCTGGATCGCGCCGGTGAAGGCGTCCTTGCGCAGCGACGGCGCCAGCCGGAGCGCTCCCCGTCGGGTGAGATGGCGGTGGTGCGGAACGCCGCGGGTGTTGCCCATCTGGAACGCCAGCACGTCGTACAGCGCCACACCGGCGCCGAGGTAGCCGCGTTCCCACACGTGGTGCGTGGTCGGCAGCAGGAAGGGGACGGGACGGACGAGGTGCGGCGCGATCTGCTGGAGCAGCAGGCTTCGCTCGGTCAGCGCCTCCCGCACGAGGTCGAAGTTGTACTGCTCCAGGTAGCGCAGCCCACCGTGGATCAGCTTCGACGATCGCGAGGACGTCCCGGACGCGAAGTCGCGTGCCTCGACCACCGCCACGGACAGGCCCCGGGTGGCCGCGTCGAGCGCGGCGCCCGCGCCGACGATGCCGCCCCCGACGACCACGACGTCGAACTCCTCGCGGGCCATGCGGTCCAGCGCCGCGGCCCGTTCGGCCGGTCCGAGCCGTGAGCTGCCGAGGCCGGTCACCGGTGATCCCGTCATCGCGATTCCCCCCAGTGCGGTGAAGTTGACAGGCTGTACCTACCCCACGGTAGGGACGGCACCACCCAGGTGGCGCGCGATTATCGGTGAGCCCGCTCTCAGTCGCCGAGGCGGCGCGGCGCGACGACCACCTGCACCCGCTGGAACTCCTTCAGCTCGGTGTAGCCGGACGTCGCCATCGCGCGGCGCAGCGCCCCGATCAGGTTCATCGAGCCGTCCGCGACGTGCGACGGGCCGTGCAGGATCTCCTCCATCGTCCCGATCGTGCCGAGGTCGAGGCGGGTACCGCGCGGGACGTCGCCGTGGTGGGCCTCGCTGCCCCAGTGGTAGCCGCGGCCGGGCGCCTCGGTGGAGCGCGCGAACGGGGAGCCGACCATCACCGCGTCCGACCCGCAGGCGAACGCCTTGGCGATGTCGCCGCTGTTGACCATGCCACCGTCGGCGATCACGTGGACGTAGCGTCCGCCGGACTCGTCCATGTAGTCCCGGCGCGCGGCGGCGACGTCCGCGACCGCGGTCGCCATCGGCACCGCCACGCCCAGCACCGTGCGGGTCGTGTGCCCGGAGCCGCCGCCGAACCCGACGAGCACTCCGGCGGCGCCGGTGCGCATCAGGTGCAGGGCGGCGGTGTAGGTGGAGCAGCCGCCGACGATCACCGGAACGTCCAGGTCGTAGATGAACTGCTTGAGGTTGAGCGGCTCGGCGCGCCCGGAGACGTGCTCGGCCGACACGGTGGTGCCGCGGATCACGAACAGGTCCACGCCGGCGTCGATGACGGTCTTGTGGAACTGCGCGGTGCGCTGCGGCGACAGCCGCGCCGCCACGGTCACGCCCGCCTCCCTGATCTCCTCGATCCGGCGCCCGATCAGCTCCTCCTTGATCGGCTCGGAGTAGATCTCCTGGAGCCGGTGGGTGGCGCGGACGTCGTCCAGCGAGGCGATCTCGGCGAGCAGCGGCTCGGGGCGCTCGTAGCGCGTCCACAACCCTTCGAGGTCGAGGACGGCGAGGCCGCCGAGCCGGCCGACCGCGATGGCGGTGGCCGGGCTGACGACGCTGTCCATCGGCGCGACGACCAGCGGCATCTCGAACCGGTAGGCGTCGATCTGCCAGGCGACGCTGACCTCCTCGGGGTCGCGCGTGCGGCGCGACGGCACGATGCCGATGTCGTCGAAGGCATATGCCCGCCGGCCGCTCTTGCCCCGGCCGATCTCCACCTCAGCTGCCACTGCGCCCTTCCTTCACGTGGTCGGTGCCCCCGCCGGCGGCGGGGGACGAGCCCCGGAAGAGCTTACGCGAGGTCAGCGGCCCTGGTAGTTGGGGGCCTCGACGGTCATCTGGATGTCGTGCGGGTGGCTTTCGCGCAGGCCCGCCGGGCTGATCCGCATGAGCTGGCCGCGCTCCTGGAGCTCGGGGATCGTGCGCGTGCCCGCGTACCACATGGACTGGTGCAGACCGCCGATGAGCTGGTGCGCGACGTTGGCGAGCGGCCCCCGGTAGGGCACCTGGCCCTCGACGCCCTCGGGGATCAGCTTCTCCTCGCTGGTGACGTCCGCCTGCGCGTACCGGTCCTTGGAGAACGATCCGCCACGCTCGCGGTTGCGCATCGCGCCGAGCGAGCCCATCCCCCGGTACGACTTGTACTGCTTGCCGTGGACGAAGATCAGCTCGCCGGGGGACTCCTCGATCCCGGCCAGCAGGCTGCCGAGCATCACCGTGTCGGCGCCGGCGACGAGGGCCTTGGCGATGTCCCCGGAGTACTGGAGGCCACCGTCCCCGATCACCGGGACCCCGGCCTCCCGGGCGGCGCGGGCGGCCTCGGAGATCGCGGTGATCTGCGGCACGCCCACCCCGGCGACCACGCGGGTCGTGCAGATCGAGCCGGGGCCGACGCCCACCTTGACCGCGTCGGCGCCCGCCTCCACCAGGACCTTCGCCCCGGCGTACGTCGCGATGTTCCCGCCGACGACCTGCACCCGCGAGTTCGCCTTGATCGCGGCGATCGTGTCGGCGACGCCCTTGGAGTGGCCGTGCGCGGTGTCGACGATCACGACGTCCGCGCCCGCCTCGATCAAGGCCCTGGCCCGGCGGAGCGCGTCCTCGCCGACCCCCACCGCCGCCGCGACGAGCAGCCGCCCGTCGGCGTCCTTGGTGGAGTCGGGATACTGCTCGCTCTTGGTGAAGTCCTTGGTGGTGATCAGCCCCCGGAGCCGGCCCTCGTCGTCCACCAGCGGGAGCTTCTCCACCTTGTTGCCCGCCAGCAGCCGGAACGCCTCGTCCTTGGCCACGTCCACCGGCGCGGTGATCAGCGGCATCGGGGTCATGACCTCGCGGACCGGACGGGACGGTTCCGTCTCGAAGCGCATGTCCCGGTTCGTCACGATGCCGACCAGCACGCCCCGCACGTCCGTGACCGGCACGCCCGAGATCCGGTACCGCGCGCAGAGCGCCTCGACGTCGGCGAGCGTCGCGTCCGGCAGGCACGTCACCGGCTTGGTGATCATCCCGGCCTCGGACCGCTTGACCCGGTCGGCCTCCTGCGCCTGCTCCTCGATCGCCATGTTGCGGTGCAGCACGCCGATGCCGCCCTGCCTGGCCATCGCGACCGCCGTGCGCGCCTCGGTCACCGTGTCCATCGCCGCCGACACCAGCGGGATCCGCAGCGAGATGTCCCGGGTCAGCCGCGTCGTCGTGTCGGCCTCCCCCGGCTGAAGGTCGGAGTACCCCGGCAGCAACAGCACATCGTCGAAGGTCAGGCCCTGAGGAAGGAAGTTGGCGGGCTCGGCTGCGGGGTTCATGAGGACCTTCCCTTGGAGGCGGCGGTATCCGGCCAGGTCACGGCGACCCTGTCCCCATGGTAGGGCGTGGGCCCACGACGGGACGGGTCGTTGGGGCGAGCGCGGCAGTGGGCTTGATGACACCATTCAACAAGCACGGAGCGTTCCCACATTCCCTCAGATGTGCACGCTGGGTGATTGTTCGCGTACAGAGACGGCCGGGGGTGCACCTGGCGGGGCGTGGCGCAGTAGCGTGGGTACGTGCACGACGATGCTCCGCTCGACCCGTTCGCCGGAGATCCGGAGGATCCGGCGGCGTCGCTCGGCGACCCCGGCGAGGAGGCCGCTCCGCTCAGCGTGGCGGAGCGCGAGGACGTGCTGGCCGATCTCGCCGACCTGGAGGTCTTCCGGGCGCTGCTGGAGCCCCTCGGCGTGCGCGGGCTCACGGTCGACTGCGGCGACTGCGGCAAGCTCCACTACATCGACTGGGACCTGCTGCACGGCAACCTGCGGCATCTGCTCGACCAGGGGCTGCCGCGCGTCCACGAGCCCGCCATGTCCCCCGACCCCGTCGACTACGTCAGCTGGGAGTACGCCCGCGGCTATGTCGACGGCGTCATCGACAGCGAAGAGGGCCGCGAGGACTAGCGGACATCAGCGGTCGTAAGGGTAGTTCTGGTAGCGGTCCAGGCGTTTCTGGGTGCGGCGCCGGATATCGTCCACTCGGCGCCGGGGGTCGTCGGACGGTTCCGCGGGCCCCGAGTTCTGGTCACCGGGACGGCCGCCGAAGGTCGGATAGTCGGGCCGCCGGTGCCGCGGCTGCTGCGACAGGAGACGTTCGAGCCGGTTCCTGAAGCGCTCGTGGTCCGCGCGTCCGTTGTCGGCTCCGCGGCCAGGACGGCCGGGCTCCGGCGCGGGCCGGGACACGGGCGCCGGCGCGGGACGCTCATGGCTCGCGACGTCGGTGTCATTGGACTCGGTGCGGGACCTGTCCGTCTCGTCCTGCGTCTCGGTACGTGACGCCGGGGCCGCGGACGAGTGTTCGGCCATGCGGTCGCCCGCGGCGGCGACACCCGTGCTCGCCAGCATGGCCCCCGCCACGCCCAAGGCGACGATGGTGCGCGGGCCGCGGCGGCGGGGCCCCGTGCCAGGGCCTGGGCCGGAGGGTGGCGCGGGCTCGGGTGCGTCACGGGTGTCCCGGGCGGGCTCGTCCACGTCGGTGACCAACGCCCGGAGCAGGCGGACGATCGTGTCACCGCCCTCGAGAGCCGCCGGGCTCTCGGAGCCGGCGGGGTTCTCGGGGTTCTCGGAGCCGGTGAGGTTCTCAGGAGGCACGGACCCCTCGGAGCCGGTGGCATGCCGCTCCGCGAGCGCCTCGATGATCGCGTCGGTACGGCGCACCGCGCTCAGGTCGGCGGTCGGCACGGCCGGCGCCCGGGCCCCCGGCGCGGGGGCGTCGCCGGAGTGCGAAGACTCGACCGGATCCGGGGCACCAGGGCTCCGCTCCGTCAAGCGATCGACTCCTCTCTGGCCATCGCGCGGAGCCGGGCCAGGGCCCGGTGCTGCGCGACCCTTACGGCCCCCGCGGACATGCCCAGTACATTACCGGTCTCCTCCGCCGACAACCCCGCCACGACCCGCAGCAGCACCAGTTCGCGCTGATGGTCGGGCAGGCGCGTCAGCAGGTCACGGGCGCGCTGGGCCTCGATGTAGCGGACCACCGTCTCCTCGGGCCCCGGACGGTCGTCCGGACCGTCCGGGAGGTCTTCTGTGGGCACGGCCGCACGGACCGCGCTGCGCAACGCGTCTGCGATCTTGTGGGCGGCGATGCCGAAGACGAAGGACGCGAAGGGCCGGCCCATGTCCCGGTAGCGGGGCAGGGCCGACAGCACGGCGATGCAAACCTCCTGGGCCACGTCGTCGGCGATGTGGTACTGCCCGGAAACCCGGCCGAGCCGGGCACGGCAGTAGCGGACGACCATGGGGCGAACCTCCCCGATGAGGACCTCGATGGCCCCGGGGTCGCCCTGGACGGCGAGCGTCGTCAGCTCCCTGAGGTCGCCGTCGTCGCCCTTCGCCGCGCGCAGTTGCCGCACCCCGCGGCCGGTTTCGCGGGGTGGTGGGGGGGCCGGCCCCCGGGAGGGTTCGGTAGCGCGCGCGGTCACGGTCCCGGCGTAGCATCCCTCGGTCACGTCAAGCATGATGCCCAGCGCCGACGGGCGTGTCTCCACTGTCCTCGACAACGGAATGGTCACAGTGCTGGGACGAGTCTGGGGATACTACGCAACGCAGTCACGCACGCGCCCTGAGTGCCGAAAAAGGGCCCGCGTTCCTGTAAGTTGCACCAAAACATACGGCCCCGAACGGACAAGAAACCCCGCCCGGCGAACCGGACGGGGTCTCTCAATGATCTCCGGTTCGGACGAGCCGCTCGTCCGGACCGGGTCGATCAGTGGCCGTGCCCGTGGCCGTGGCCGTGCCCGCCGCCGGCGGCCTCCTCGGCCTCCTCCGGCTTCTCGACCACGAGCGCCTCCGTGGTGAGCAGCATGCCCGCGATGGAGGCGGCGTTGGTGACCGCCGAGCGGGTGACCTTCACCGGGTCGGTGACGCCCTGGGCGATCAGGTCGCCGTACTCGCCGGTGGCGGCGTTGTAGCCGTGACCCGGCTGCAGCGCCTGCACCTTGGAGACGACGACGTAGCCCTCCTGGCCGGCGTTCTCGGAGATCCAGCGCAGCGGCTCCACCAGCGCGCGGCGCACGGCCTCCGCGCCGGTGGCCTCGTCGCCGGACAGGCCGAGGGTGTCGAAGCCCTCCTTGGCCACGTGCACCAGGGCGCTGCCGCCGCCGGACACGATGCCCTCCTCGATCGCCGCACGGGTCGCCGAGATGGCGTCCTCCAGGCGGTGCTTCTTCTCCTTCAGCTCCACCTCGGTGGCGGCGCCGACGCGCAGCACGCAGACGCCGCCGGCCAGCTTGGCCAGCCGTTCCTGCAGCTTCTCGCGGTCCCAGTCGGAGTCGGAGTTCTCGATCTCGACCTTGATCTGGTTGATCCGCGCCGTGATGTCGTCCGCAGCGCCCTCACCGTCGACGATGGTGGTGGCGTCCTTGGTGACGGTGATGCGGCGGGCGCGGCCGAGGTCCTCCAGGCCGATGGAGTCGAGCTTGAGGCCGATGGCCTCGCTGACGACCTGGCCGCCGGTCAGGGTGGCCATGTCGCCCAGCATCGCCTTGCGGCGGTCGCCGAACCCCGGCGCCTTGACGGCGACGGAGGTGAACGTGCCGCGGATCTTGTTGGCGACGAGCAGCGCCAGGGCCTCGCCCTCGACGTCCTCGGCCACCACGAGCAGCGGCTTCTTGGTCTGGGCGACCTTCTCCGCCAGCGGCAGGAACTCCTGCACGTTGGAGATCTTGCCGTCCACGATCAGCACGTAGGCGTCCTCCAGGACGGCCTCCATGCGCTCGGCGTCGGTCACCATGTGCGGCGACAGGTAGCCCTTGTCGAACTGGAGCCCCTCGGTGAACTCCAGCTCCAGGCCCATCGTGTGGGCCTCCTCGACGGTGATGACACCGTCCTTGCCGACCTTCTCGAACGCCTCGGCGATCAGCTCGCCGATCTGCGCGTCCTGTGCGGAGATGGTCGCGACGTGTGCGATGTCCTCCTTCGCCTCGACCTCACGGGCCGACTTGAGGAGCTGGTCGGACACGTACTGGGCGGCCGCGTCGATACCGCGCTTGAGGCCGAGCGGCGAGGCGCCGGCGGCCACGTTGCGGGTGCCCTCGCGGACCAGCGCCTGCGCGAGGACGGTCGCCGTGGTGGTGCCGTCGCCCGCGATGTCGTTGGTCTTGGTCGCCACTTCCTTGGCGAGCTGGGCCCCGAGATTCTCGTACGGGTCCTCCAGCTCCACCTCGCGGGCGATGGTGACGCCGTCGTTGGTGATCGTCGGCGCGCCGAACTTCTTGTCGATGACGACGTTGCGGCCGCGCGGGCCGATCGTCACCTTGACGGCGTCCGCGAGAGCGTTGACGCCGCGCTCAAGAGCCCGGCGAGCGTCCTCCTCGAACTCCAGGATCTTCGCCATGCGGATACTCCTCTTTCACGCGATCCGCCCCGGCAGCCCCGCCGAAGGGCGGCGCCGGCCGGGGCGGGGGCATCACGTCTCGGTGATTACTTCTCGATGACCGCGAGCACGTCGCGGGCCGAGAGAACGAGGTAGTCCTCGTTGTTGTACTTGACCTCGGTGCCGCCGTACTTGCTGTAGAGCACGACCTCGCCGACCTTGACGTCGACGGGGACGCGCTCGCCCTTGTCGTCGACGCGACCCGGGCCAACGGCAAGGACGGTGCCCTCCTGGGGCTTCTCCTTGGCCGTGTCCGGGATCACAAGGCCCGACGCGGTGGTGGTCTCGGCCTCAAGCGGCTGGACGACGATGCGGTCCTCGAGCGGCTTGAGAACAACCTTGGTGGCGGTCGTCACGATCTGACCTCCCCTTCGATTGGTCCTCGGCCGACCATGGCTGGCCGACCGGCACATGTGACAGAAGAGGCGACCCTGGACCGGCCTGTCGTCGCGGGTGCCAGACCGACCTTTGTCGCTGTGTTTGGCACTCTCGCGGGGAGAGTGCCAGTCGGAGACTATGCCGTGCCCGGAAGCCCGTCAACACGGACACGACCTCCCCTCCCTTGCCGGAGAGTCTGGGAGGTCTTCCTCGCGGACCAGGGGCCCGACTCGGTCGCGCACCGTTCACCGCCCGATAACTTCCAGCGTATGGACATCGCGTCGTTCCGGGATCTGCTGACCCCCGCCGGTCGGGCCGTCCTGGACGAGGCGTCCGCGGCGGACGTGAGCGAGGGCGGACTGCTCGCCACCGCGTCCCGCCTGCGCGAACGCCACGATCCGGCGCTGGTCGCGGCGGCGCTCACCCAGGTGCGCCTGCGCGAACGCGCGGTGGCCAAGTTCGGACCGGACGCCCGCCGCATGTACTTCACGCAGGCGGGGCTCGAACAGTCCACGCGCGCGAGCGTGGCGGCGCATCGTGCCCGCCGGTTCGCCGAGTGTTCGCTATCCGGTGAAACGCTGGAGCTGGGATGCGGGATCGGCGCGGACTTGATCGCACGCGCGCGCGCCGGGCTTCCAGGGGTCGGCGTAGAGATCGACCCGGTGACCGCCGAGGTGGCGCGGGCCAACCTGGCGACGCTCGGGTTGGAGGGTCTGGCATCCGTTCGTGTGGGTGACGCGACCGAAGATGATCCCACCGGATATGCGGCTGTCTTCGCCGACCCAGGGCGCCGTACAACGCGAGGGCGCGTCTTCGATCCCCGTTCCTACGAACCGCCGCTCGACACCGTCCTGGATCTGGCCGGACGGGTTCGCGCCGCCTGCGTCAAAGTCGCGCCCGGCATCCCGCACGAGGCCGTCCCGGACACCGCCGAGGCGGAGTGGGTGTCGGTGGGCGGGGACGTGAAGGAGGCCGCGATCTGGCTGGGCGACCTCGCGGGGGACGTGGGCCGCCGCGCCACGCTCCTCCCGTCGGACGGCGCGGCTCCGGCCGGCACAGACCCATGCGGCACAGACTCGCTCGGCACAGACTCGCTCGGCACAGACCCGTTCAGCACGGACCCGTTCAGGGCGGGGCGTGGGGCTTGGACGTTGACGCCGCGCGGGCTGGACGACCCGGACGTGCGCCCGTGGGGCCGCTACCTCTACGAGCCGGACGGCGCGGTGATCCGCGCGCACCTCGTCGCGGAGGTCGCGGATCTGGTCGGCGGCGGGCTGGCCGATCCACGGATCGCCTATGTCACCTCCGACCGGCTGCACCCGACCCCGTTCGCGTCCGCGTACGAGATCGAGGACGTGCTGCCGTTCTCGGTGAAGCGGCTGCGCGCCGAACTGCGGCGCCGCGAGGTGAGCGTGCTGACCGTCAAGAAGCGCGGTTCGGCGGTCGATGTGGACCGGCTGCGGCGCGACCTCGGTTTCGGCAGAAGGGGCGGCGGACGGGGCGGCGGGGGCGGCGCCGCGCTGACGCTGGTGGTGACCAGGGTCGGACGCGACCCGGTGGCCCTGCTGACCTCACCGGCGCCGCGCTGACCATCCCGGTGGCGCGCCGGTGCCCCGCCGGCGGCGCCGGTACCGCGGTGACCCGCCCGGGCGCGGCGTGGCGCCGCTAATCGGGCCAAAGATCTTCCGCCCGGACAGGCAACGCCAAGCCGTTCCGGGGAACGCGCCACGGCAGCGCAAATCATCGACGCTTTCCGGCATTGCGTTGACCAGGGATTGCTCGTCACCGGCAAGACCGCGACGTGTTACGGGAATCGGCGTATCGAGATCCTCAGGCGAAGAAACACCAAGGCAGGTTCAGCAACCGGGTCTGCGGTGCGTCCGAAAACGACCCCGAATTGGCTCTCCGGCCGCCGGGCCTCCGGGCCGCCCGTCTGAAGCGCGTCCGGCCGTCCGTCCACGAGCGCGGACGCGAACTCCCGATGTTGGACGAGATGTACGGACAGAACACCGCCGCGCGACGCCGCCAGAGCGCGCACATGCCCTCCCCGGTACCGGACACCAGCCACTCGACAATCCGATGACCGGTGAACCGGAAATTCCCCCTACATCCCACAATCTTCAGCAACTCACCCTAGTGGGATAACCGGCGCATTCCACAGAACTCGCAATGTTCCCTGCTACCCGTTATAGCGACGCTGTACACGCACTACAGTGGCCACTTCACGATTCATTGCCGTGCGCCATTTCGTGCGTCGGCACACGAAGGGGCATCGGGTGGAAACGAATCACAACTTCCTGCAGACAGGGGGTCAACCGGTCTCGGATCGGATGCGGGAGTTGCTCGCCCGTGCAGCGCAGGACCACGTCTATGAACAGCGCTCACAGGGTCAGGTCCTGGACGAGATCCGCCAGCGGCTGGAGGGTATGGAGTGGCTGCTGCGCGAGGTCCGCGAGCGCGAGCTCAGCGGGCTGACGGGGCAGATCGACAGTGTTCGCGGGCAGGTCGACGACCTGTCCAGCAAACCCCCGGAGTGGGCCGAGGGGCTTGCCGAGCACATCGAGGCGTTCGGTGAGCGGGTCAAGCCCGTCGCCGAACTGCCCGCGCTGTGGGCCGACGTGGGCGTCGTCGCCGAGAACGTCGACGAGGGCCTGACCCGCATCCAGGCCGTCCTCGACTCCGCGCAGCACATCACCGAGGCCACGCAGCTGGCCGCGCAGCGCATGGAGGAGATGACCAAGCGGCTGGACAAGCTCCAGGGCAGCATGGAGGCCGCGTCCGTCCGCTTCAACCGGCTGGACAAGTCCCTCGCCGAGCTCGGCCACCGGTCCGAGCGGCTCGAACACTCGATCAACGGCGTCACGGCGCGGGTCGACCAGGCGCTCGGCGAGATGGCCGAGCGGATGGAACAGGGGCTTGAGGCGGTCAACGGCCGGGTCGAGGGCGTCGGCGGCCGGCTGGACGGGCTGGACGGGCGGCTCGACGGCGTCGACGGGCGGCTGGAGGGCCTGTCGGGGAAGCTGGAGGGGCTGGACGGCCGGTTCGAGAGCATCGAAGGGCGCATCGACGGCGTGGGCGAGCGGATCGGGCGCCTGCCGGCCACGCTGGAGATCGCCGAGCTGCACCGGCTGCTCACCGAGTTGGCGCAGCGTCCGATGACCGACCACAGCGACCGGTTCGACGCGCTGGAGAAGCACCTCGCCGACGCGGTCGACCCGCTGATCGAGGAGTTGCGCGCCCGGCCGGACCGCGACGAGGTCAAGGCGACCATGTCCCAGATCGCCGAGACGGCCTACAGCGACGTCGCCAAGCGCATGGACGAGTTCTCCCGCCGGTTCACGGACGTGCACGAGGACATCCGCAAGCGCATCGAGGGGATCCACGAGGAGGTCACCAAGAGGGTCGACGGCGCTCTGGAGGAGTTCACCGCGCAGGTCGACATCGTCTCCCGCCGGGTGGAGTCGGTGCACATCGACGTGACCAAGCAGGTCGAATCGGTGCACACCGAGGTGGCCCGCCAGGTCAACGGGGTGCACGACGACTTCGGCAAGCGCATCGGCGACATCCACGAGGACGTCACCCGGCAGGTCGGCAGCATCCACGAGAACGTCGCCAAGCAGGTCGGCAACATGCAGGAGGACGTCGCCCGGCAGGTGGGCGGCGTGCAGGAGGAGTTCGCCCGGCGCGTCGAGGGCATGCAGGACGAGGCCGGACGGCGCGCGGACGCCGCGCAGGCCGAGTTCGCCAAGCGCTTCTCCCATGTCGAGGACGAGGTCGGCAAGAAGGTCGACGGCGTCCACGACGACGTCTCCAAGCAGGTGAACGCGGTGCACGAGGACGTGCTGAAGCGGCTGTCCACCTTGGAGGAGACGATGCTCGCGCTGGCCGAGGCGCTGCTGCGCCCGCGCCGCGAGGGCAAGGACTGAAACCGCAGGCCACCAAGGACCGCACAAAAGGAAAGGTTTGATCGAGGACCTGGGGATTACCCCGGAATGGACTGTTCTGATCGGGCCCCGAGAGGTCCTTACCAGAAGGAAAGGCTCCCGAGCCGCGATCGGGTGGGGCCGCGCCGGCCCCGCCCGATTCGACCCCTCGGATACTCATCGGAATCCGCGGCGTTTGTCCGGTAAACCGACGCGACGACCGAAGGGGTTCCATCAAGACACGTCGATGACGTGCAATTTGTTACGTTCCGTCTTCGCAAAATCACTCCCAATACCCTTCGGAATCCGTTTTCATGGATCTCGTGACCCACACACCGGCTCCCACCCTTCCCGTCGGCGCCCAGCTCAGCCCTACCACCCTGCGCTGGGTGGAGGGCTGTCTGGGCAAGGGCGCCGAGGTGCGGATGATCCGGCCGTTGGCGGGCGGCTCCGCCCACGCCAACCACGCACTGCTGGTGGAGACCCCGGCGGGCAGCGCCCACCGGCTCGTCCTGCGCCGCTGGACGCCGCGCGACACCACGCCCGCGACCGACCCGGTGGCGGCCGCCCGCCGGTGCTACGTCGATACCGAGTTCTCACCCGAAAGAGAGATCGCCGCGCTCGCGCTGCTCGCGGGCTGCGAGATCCCGACTCCATCGCTCGTCGCCGCCGACCCGTCCGGCGCGTACTGCGACGTCCCCGCGCTGCTGATCACGCGGCTGGTCGGCCATCCACCGCGACCGGCACCGGACGACCTGCCCGAGTACCTGATCCAGCTCGCCGCGGCGCTGCTGGCGGTGCACGCACTCAACGGCGCGTCCACGATGCCCCCGTACGTCCCCTACAACCGGCTCGACGTGCGGCTGCCACCCAAGCACGCGCTGCGCCCGGCGATATGGGAGCGGGCTTTCGAGGTCGCGGCGAGACCGCCGCCCGAGGCGCCCGCCCGGTTCATCCACCGCGACTACCATCCCGACAACACGCTGTGGTCGTACGGGAAGCTCACCGGCGTGGTCGACTGGTCGGACGCCTCGTCCGGCCCCATCGCGGTCGACATCGCGCGGATGCGGCGCGGGCTGGTGCTGCGCTACGGGCGGGGCGTCGCCGACCGGTTCCTGTCGTCCTTCGACCAGGTGTCCGGTGGCTACCCGCACCATCCGTACTGGGACGTGCGCAGCGTCCTCGACCTGCTGCCCGAAGAGGACGACCGCCTCCTCGACGAGGCGAAGGTCCCGCTCCTGGAGGACTACCTCGCCGGCCTGCTGGCCGAGCTCACACGGTGACCGACTCGATCGGCAGGCTGGAGTCGGCCGGCAGTTCCAGGTCGGACGGGGCGAGCCCCGAGGCGACCAGCTCCGAACCGAGCGCGGCGACCATCGCGCCGTTGTCGGTGCACAGCTTCGGGCGCGGCACCCGCAGCCGGACTCCGGCGGCCTCGCAGCGCTCCGCCGCGAGGGCCCGCAACCGCGAGTTCGCCGCGACGCCGCCGCCGATCAGCAGGTGACCGACGCCGTTGTCCTTGCAGACCTTGAGCGCCTTCTGCGTGAGGACGTCCACCACGGCCTCCTGGAACGACGCCGCGACGTCCGCGACGGGCACCGGCTCCCCGGCGCGCTCCTTCGCCTCCACCCAGCGGGACACCGCCGTCTTCAGGCCGGAGAACGAGAAGTCGTAGGTGCCGTCGTTGTACTTCCCCCGCGGGAACGCGATGGCGGACGGGTCACCGTCGCGCGCCATCCGGTCGATCACCGGCCCGCCAGGGAACCCGAGGTCCAGGACCCGCGCGACCTTGTCGAACGCCTCTCCGGCCGCGTCGTCCACCGTGCTGCCCAGGGAGCGGACGTCGCTCGCCACGTCCGGCACCAGCAGCAGCGAGGAATGCCCGCCCGAGACGAGCATCGCCACGCACGGCTTGGGCAGCGGCCCATGTTCGAGCTGATCGACGCACACGTGCGCGGCGAGGTGGTTGACGCCGTACAGCGGCTTGCCGAGCGACAGGGCGTACGCCTTCGCGGCGGCCACGCCGACCATCAGGGCGCCCGGCAGCCCCGGCCCCGCCGTCACCGCGAACGCGTCCACGTCGGTGAACGACACGCCCGCGTCGGCCAGCGCCCGCTCCACGGTCGGTGTCATCGCCTCCAGATGGGCGCGCGAAGCGACCTCGGGCACGACGCCGCCGAACCGGGCGTGCTGATCGACGCTGGAGGCGATGGCGTCGGCGAGCAGGGTGTGGCCCCGCACGATGCCGATGCCCGTCTCGTCACACGAGGTCTCGATGCCGAGCACCAGTGGCTCGTCGCGAATCATCACGTCTCCCGGGAAAAGCCCACGGGACGGCGGCGCAGCACGCGCCGCATCACGATCGCGTCCACGTTCGAGGGCTGGTAGTAGCGTTTGCGAATGCCGACCTGGCCGAATCCGAACCGCTCGTAGAGCCGGCGCGCCCCCGTGTTGTCGGCACGGACCTCCAGGAACACCGCCTCGCTCTCGCGGCGGACCGCCTCGTCCATCAGCTCGGTCAGCAGCGCGGCGCCGATGCCGGCCCCGCGCCGGTCCGCCCGCACCCCGATGGTCTGCACATCGGCCTGCCCGCCCGCGGCGGCGAGGCCGGCATAACCGATGATCTCCTTCTGCTCCTCGGCCACGACGTAGTGCCGGGTGCGGGGTTGCTCGGCCAGTTCGTCCCGGAGCATCCCCTCGCTCCAGGCGTCCTCGGGGAACAGCACCGACTCCAGCCGATGGACGGCGGGCAGGTCCGCGCCGGTCATGGCCCGCAGGACGACCTCGCTCACGACGGCGTCACCTTCTTGCGCGGGCCCGGCTCCTTCGCGTCCGGCCTGCGCAGGTAGAGCGGCTCGGGCGGCAGCAGCGCCGGGACCTTGAGGCCGGCCAGACGCGCGATGGCCAGCTCCGCGAGGGCGGTGGCCGTGGGCAGCTGCGGCTCATGCCCGAAAGCACCGAGAACCTCCGGATAGAGGGCCGCGCCCTCTCCGACCACGGGCAGGCCCTGCGGCGCCCCTTCCAGGACGTCGGGCGGCGGGCCCACGGCAGGCCCGGTGAGGCGCGTGCGGTGCGAGGCGTACCGTGCCCAGTACACCTCCTTGCGCCGGGCATCGGTGGCCACGGCGAAAGGCTGGTCCCGTCCGGTGGCCCAGGCGATCACGTCCAGCGTGCAGACGCCGTGCACGGGCACGTTGAGGGCGTCCCCCATGGCACGTGCAGTGACCAGGCCGACCCGCAGCCCGGTGTACGGGCCCGGCCCCACCCCGACGGCGATCGCGCTCAGATCCTCCGGCGCCGCCCCCGCGTCCGCCATCACCTGCGCGATGGACGGGGTCAGCAGCTCGGTGTGCCGGCGCCGGTCGACGGCCTCGGCCGCCCCCCGGGGCACGGCGCCCTCGCCGGGCGTCCACTCGTACAGCGCCACGGTGATCGCGGCGGTCGCGGTGTCGAAAGCCAAGACCAGCACGGTAGTAGTTTATTGGGGGGACGGCGCCCGGGATTCACCCCCGGCGAAGTGCGGCTCAGACCGGAGCGGCTGGGGTCGGCTTGTCAGTCCAGGTACTGGAGGACGGCCTTGGCGGCTCCTACGGCGCCGTTTATGGCGGTTCTGCTCGCCAGGGGGTCGCCTCGGTCGGACCCGGAGTAGTGGACGGTCACCAGGACGTTGGCGGTGCGGATGTTGGCGATCGCCTCGCCTGACCCCTGGCCTTCATCGACGCTGTAGACGGCGTAACCCTCGTCGCCGACGTCGTTCAGGCCGCGCTTCTCGGTCAGCTCCTGGTTGGCCAGAAGGGCCTTGCCGGACTCGTCGTCCCTGCGCTCGGACGCGAAGGTGGAGTGCGCGGCATCGGTCGCGGTCTGGTCGCCGGTACCGCCGACAGCGCGCAGCTCCACGGTGAGCTGACGCTTACGGTCGCCCGTGTAGGCACCCCAGACGCACTGGTTCTGGCGGTCGTTGCCCTGGTAGCTGTCGGCCGGGGTGCGGGTGGCGCCGGGCGCGAGCCGGGCGGCGACGTCGTCGCCCAGCGTCGTGCAGGAGTCCGGGACGAGGGAGCGCTCGGCCTTGGCCATCGGCGTGCTCTCGGCCGCGCTGGAACCGACGACCTGGCCGGACCCCCCGTCTCTGCTCTTGCCGGCGCCGCCCAGGATGGCGACCGCGGCGAGCACGCAGGCGACGGTGCCGACCCCGACACCGGCCAGCATGATCGCTACACGGCGTCCGGTGTGCCGGTCCCGGACGACGCGGTGGCTGCCAGATCCCGAGCGGTGGCCACTACCGGCCCGATGGCCTCCGCTGCCCGCCTCGAAGCCGCCGGCCAGGCGATAGCCGCCGCTACCTGCTTCAGGGCCGCCGTGCCCCGAGGGGCCGCGACCGTAGTAAGGCCCGTATTCGCGGTCGTTCCCACCGCTGCGATGGCTGCCACTCACCGGATCCCACTCCTGCTGGAGAAATTCTCATTTGTCGCGAAGGTGAGGTTCGTTCGCGCAAAGAGTACGACATGGACCAGCGAAGTAGTTCATCCCAGACTTACTAAAACCAGGACGATCTTCCGACTCTCAGCCGCGGTCAAGCTCCAGGTCGGCCCAGCGATCACCGACGCCGACGATCCTTACCCGCCGCTCCTCGCCGGGCCCGTCCCCACGGGAAATGATCATTTCTAGACGGTCCTCGGCAAGGCCCTCGGCGAGCCCTTCCCCCCATTCCACGACCGTCACCGATTCGTCGACGGAGGCGTCCAGGTCGAGATCGTCCAGTTCCGCGAAACCGCCCAGCCGGTAGGCGTCCACATGCACCAGCGGGGGTCCGCCCGCGAGCGAGGGGTGCACCCGCGCGATGACGAACGTCGGGGACGTGATCGGCCCCCGCACCTTCAAGCCCTCGCCGATGCCCTGCGTGAGCGTCGTCTTGCCCGCGCCCAGGCCACCCGTCAGGACGAGCAGGTCTCCCGGCTGGAGCAGGCCCGCGAGCCGTAGCCCGAGCTCCCGCATGTCCTCGGCCGTGGGGACGACGACCGTGATCTCCTTCACGCGCTGCGCTCCTCCTCGTACCCGGGCCGGACCCGCTCGACGAGCCGCCGCAGCCCGCCGGTGACCACGCCCGGATACTCCAGCGGCAGGACATGCCCGGCCTCGTCCACCTCGACCAGCTCGGCGTCCGGCAGCGCCTCGGCGATGCGGCGGCCGTGCGCGGCCGGGGTCAGCCGGTCCTGGCCGCCCGCCAGCACCAGCACGGGCACCTTGCCTATCACGTCCAGCGCCGCGGACTCCTCATGCGCGACCAGCGCCGGGTAGAACTCGGCGATCACGTCGATCGGCGTCGCCCTGATCATCTGCTCCAGGAAGTCGACCACCGAGGGACTGACGTGCTTGTCGGCGAACGCCATCTTCCGGGTGACCACGAACGCCAGGTCGGCGCTCAGCCCGCGGGCGCGGTCCACCAGGTCGGCGCGGCGGCCCAGGCCCCGCAGCGTCCGGGGCGCCAGCGGACGGACGAGCTTCGCCAGCACCAGCGGCAGGCCCAGCGTCATCTCCGCCAGATTCCCGCAGGACGTGTTGATCAACGCCACCCCGACCACCTGGTCACCGAACAGCTCGGGATGCCGGCCGGCCAGCGCCATGATCGACATGCCGCCCATCGAGTGGCCGACGAGAACCACCCGCTCGCCCGGCCGGACGGTCGCCCGCAGCACCGCATACAGGTCCTCACCGGTCTGGCCGATGGTCGCGTGCGTGGGCTTGCTGCGTTCGCTGCGTCCGTGGCTGCGCTGATCCCAGAACACCGTCCGGAACCCCCGCAGATCACGGCGCTGATAGTGCCAGGAGTCCTGGGTGAGGGTGTAGCCGTGGCAGAACACGATCGTCAGCCCCGCGTCGTCGGATCCGTCCACCTCGACGTGCAGCGACAGGCCGTCATCGGCCTCGACGGTCAGCTCGCGTCCCCGCAACCCGCCGAACGGCTCCCCGGCGTCGGGGTCGGGGCGCAGCCGCACCCGCCCGACCGCCAGGTGCCGTAGCCCTACGGCCGCGCCCACCCCGGCCGCACCGACGCCCGCGACGGCCCCGACGATGCCGATCCTGCGCTTGTTCCTGCTGTCCACGCGCGCCCCCTACAGCGCCCCGCCCGAGTACACCCTCGGCACCCGGGATCCGATGCGGGTGACGATCTCATACGAGATCGTTCCAAGGACGTCCGCCCACTCCTGAGCCGTCGGCTCGCCTCGATCACCCGGACCGAACAAGACGATCTCGTCCCCGGCGGACATCTCGTCGTCCCCCAGGTCGATAACGAACTGGTCCATGCAAACACGCCCGGCGATCGTCCGCCGCCGTCCCGCCGCGAAGACCTCCAGCAGATTGGAGCCGTGCCGCGGGATCCCGTCCGCGTACCCGGCGGGCACCAGGGCCAGCGTGGTCGCACGCTCGGTGTGGTAGATGTGCCCATACGACACGCCGCTCCCCGCAGGGACACGCTTGACCAGCGCCGCGTCCGCGACGAGCGTCATCGCGGGGCGCAGGCCGAACGTCCCCAGCTGCGGGACCGGCGTCAAACCGTAGGTGGCGATGCCCGGCCGGACGAGATCGAACCGGGCCTCCGGCAACGTCAGCGCCGCCGCCGAGTTCGACAGGTGCCGCACCTCGAAGCGCGCCCCGGCCCTCTCCGCGTGTTCCACCATCGCGGTGAACGCGCCCAGCTGCGCCGCGATCGAAGGATGCCCCGGCTCGTCCGCGCAGGCGAAATGCGACATGACCCCCGCCACCCGCAGATGCCCGGACGCCTCCGCCTTCAACGCCGCGTCCACCAGCATCGGCCAGTCCCGCTCCCCCGCGCCGCCCCGGCTCATGCCCGTGTCGGCCTTCAGGTGCACCCGCCCCGGACGCCCGGCGCGCTCCGCCGCCTGGACGACCTCCTCCACCATCCACAGAGCCCCGACCGTCAGATCGACGTCCCGCGCCACGGCCTCCTCGTAAGGCTCGCCGGGTACCCCGACACCCACCAGCGTCCGGACCTCGACCCCGGCCTCACGCAACCGCAACGCCTCATCCAGCTTCGCCACGCCGAGCCAGGACGCCCCACCCGCCACCGCGGCACGACCGGCCTCCACCAGCCCGTGCCCGTACGCTTCGGCCTTCACCATGGCCATGACCTCGGCGCCGCCCGCGTGCTCACGCACCCGGGCGACGTTGTCGCTGATCGCGTCCAGATCGACGCGTGCCTCCGCTGGAACCCTCATGGTCACCCAGTGTGCCGTCCCGGAACCCCTGCTCGGGGCACCCTGCCCCTGCTCACGGCCCCCGCACCCCGTCCTCTCTACCCCTGTATGACGCTGTCTCTCTCGTATTTGTTGGGGAGTTGGTACCCATTGGGGGCGACCGTATTTACCTGGGGGGCGACCTCCAGACCCCCGGCTGCGCGGCTCGCCACCTCCTCACTCGCCAGCGCTCGCTCCGAGGGCGCGGCGCGCCGCGGATACCCGCTGCGCTCGCTGGCGCTCGCTCCGCGTGCCTCCCCGTAACCGCCAGTTTGGGGTCAACCCTGCCGGGGTGCGGTTCAGGCTGTGGCTGAGGTTCTTACCTGCGAGGTGGGGTTATCGGGAGGGGGTGGGGTGGGTGGCTGTGCAGGTGGCGAAGGCCTTGGGGAGCGCGTTGATGACGTCTTCGGCGCAGATGGGGGTTTCGGCGCGCCAGGGGGTCTCTGGGGTTTGTGAGGCGGTGGCGGCTAGGCGGGCGGCCAGGCCGTGGAGGTAGGCGCCCGCGGTGGCCGCGTCCAGCGCCGGCATTCCGCCTGCCAGGAGGGCGCCGATCAGGCCGGAGAGGACGTCGCCTGTGCCGGCGGTGGCGAGGCGCGGAGTGCCGGTGGGGTTCACGCGGACGGGACGGTCCTGCTCGGCGATCAGGGTCGTGGAGCCCTTGAGCAGGACTGTGGCAGACAGTTCGGCGGCGGCTTGCCGGACGTGTTGGAGGCGGGCCGCCTCGATGGTGTCGCGGTCGGCGTCGATCAGGCGGGACAGTTCGCCCGCGTGGGGGGTGAGGACGGTCGGGGCCGCGCGGCGGAGCAGGTCGCGGCGGCGGGCGAGGACGGTGAGGCCGTCGGCGTCCACGAGGACGGGCAGGTCGGTGGCGAGGGCGGCCTCCAGCAGTGACTCGGCGGCGGCGCCGGTGCCGAGGCCGGGGCCGACGACCCAGGCCTGAACGCGGCCGACGCGTTCGACGACCTTGGCTCCGTGCCGGCCCGGCTCGATCACCGTGGTGACGGCCTCGGGCCAGCGGTGCCGGACGAGTTCGACCGGGTGGGCGACCGAGGCGAAGCGGACCATGCCGGCGCCGCCGCGCACCGCGCCGCCGGTGCTGAGCACGGCGGCGCCGGTGAACTCGTCGCCGCCCGCGAGGATGCCGACGACCCCGCGCCGGTACTTGTCGGACTCGGGGCGCGGCTCGGGCGGCTGGATGTCCGCCATGCGGGCGGCCACCACGTCCGGGTCGGGGAGATCGGCGCCGAGGCCGATGTCGACCAGTTCGACCACGCCGCAGTGGGACGCGCCGGGGTCGATCAGCAGGCCCGGCTTGTAGGTGCCGAAGGTGACGGTCACGTCGGCGTGGACGGCCGTGCCGGCGACCTGTCCGGTGCTCGCGTCGACGCCGCTCGGCACGTCGCAGGCGACCACCGTGCCGGTCGCGCCGGACGCGAGGGCGGCCAGGGCGGCGTGGGGCTCGCGCAGCCCACCGGAACCGCCGATGCCGGTCAGCCCGTCGATGATCAGGTCGGCGGCCTCGATGGCCGCGGCGCCGTCGTCCAGGAGGCGGCCGCCGGCGGTGCGCAGCGCGGCGAGGCCCTCCTGGTGGATCGTGGAGCCGGCCTGGACGGCGGAGACCCGGGCGCCGCGCCGGGCCAGCCGGGCTCCGGCGTAGAGGGCGTCGCCGCCGTTGTCGCCGCCGCCGACGAGGAGGACCACGCGTGACCCGTACACGGCAGGCAGCAGGCCGGCGCACACCGACGCCAGCCCGGCGGCGGCGCGCTGCATCAGGACGCCGTCCGGCAGGCGCGCCATGAGGGCCTGTTCGGCCGTCCGCACCTTGCCGACCTCGTGCGCGTACCTCACCAGCAGCCCCCCACCCGCGCCGTCTCGCCGATCACATACTTAGGGTGCCACGGAGGTGACGTTCGCAACCCCCGGACAGGCACCAGGAAATTGCTCTGCAAGTTGCGGCGTGATGTGCGCATAAGAATCTTGGGTCGTAGAATCAAGTTCATCGGTCCGATGTGTTCGCACTGCCGTGCCCCCGTGCGGCAGAATGCGGCCTGAACAGTCCGTTGAGGACTGGAGAGGCTCCGGCAATGAGCACTTCCCGAGGTCCCTCCGTCCGACAACGTCGGCTGGCCGCCGAACTCCGCAGGCTCCGCGAACGCATGGGCCTTACCGGAGACGAGGTCGCCGAACGGTTGACCTGGTCCACAGCCAAGGTCAGCCGGATCGAGAACGCGCGCACCGGCGCCAAGATCAGCGACGTGCACCGCCTGCTCGACCTGTACGAGATCGACGACGGACGCCGCGGGGATCTCATCTCCCTGGCGCACGACGCCGCCGAGCGGGACTGGTGGGAGGACTACCGCGACCTGCCAAGCCCGCTCGCGGACTTCATCGCACTGGAGTCCGAGGCGTCCGCCGTCCGGGAGTGGGGCAGCACGGTCTTCCCCGGGCTGCTACAGACCGAGAGCTACGCACGCCATGTGATCGGTGGCTGGAGTGCCCTCGCCACGCTGCCGCCCCAGGAACTGGAGCGCAGGGTCGAGGTGCGGATGCGCCGGCAGGAACTCCTGCGGCGGGCGAATCCGCTGGAGCTCTCGGTGGTCATGGACGAGGCGGTACTGCAACGCCGGATCGGCGACCGTAAGGTCATGCGCGAGCAGCTCGAACATCTCTGTGGGATGACCGAGCTTCCGAACGTGACCGTGCACATACTTCCTCTCGACATCGCGCACTCGGTGTTGGCGGAGACATTTATCCTGCTGGAATTCAAGCCGGTGCACGACATCGTTTTTCCTGATATCGTGCACACCGAATCGCTGACAATCAGCCACTTTGCGGATGAGACCGTTACTTATATGTACAGGCTCGCCTATACAAATCTTGCTGGTCAGGCATGGGGCACCGACGAATCACGACGACGCCTCATCGAGGCCAGGGATGCTTGGTGACGGGCCACCGCGGAGTGGCCTTCACTATGTGAAAGGCACCTAGTGTCCCCTTTCGCCACTCCTGCTCCGCAATGGCGGAGAAGCGCCCACTGCGGGGCGAGCAACACGTGCGTCGAGGTCGCCACATTGGCCGGTCCGTCCCTTCTCATCGGGGCACGGGACGCGAAGCACGGATCGCAGAGCCCGGTCCTGTCGTTCTCTCAGGGAGAGTGGCGGGGCTTTGTCGAGCGAGCCAAGAAGGGCGAGTTCGACCTGGGCTGATGGCAGGTGGCGGGTGCCCTGCCCCGTGAGGGCACGGGGCAGGGCACCGCGACGGACGGGCCGGGTCCGGTGGGGGAATGTCCCGCCGAGCCCGGCTCGTCGATGTACCAGCGGAAACAGTGGCCCTACCTCGTCCCTCCGGCCCCTCGGACACCATCCGGCCGTCCTCGATCACCCGTTTTCGGCGATCTTGTTACCTTGTGCTTGAGCACCGGCAGCGCGGCCGCGGGCACAGCTACTTTCGAGGCAGGAGCCGGAATGAGTTTCGACGTGACACCGCCCGCCCGATGGCGAAGGAGCGCCCGATGCGGCGCCAGCAATGGATGTGTTGAGATCGCACGGCCGACCACCGGCATGATCTGCGTACGCGACAGCACGTGCACTGAGGAGAACACCGCGGCCTGGCTGGTGTTCGATGTGGGAGAATGGCGCCGGTTCGCAGACGATGCCAAGGGCGGTCGATTCGACCGCCCTTGAGAATTACACTGGAAGTGAGAATCTCAATTCCATCGAGAATTGAGATCTGAACCAGCCCGAAAACCGAGAACGAGCCGCGCCGCCCGAGGCCCGGACGGCGGACGCCATCACACCGTTATCGTCCGTGACCAGAGCCGAGCAGGCGAAAGTCGAAAAGCGCGTCCGGACGGGATGAAACGCGCGCTCAGGCAATGCGGACGCCTTTGGGTACACGGTGGAGTGGCGTCCGCAACCGGGCCGCGCTGACCCAGACCGCGCCTGCTCCGAGGGCGAGGTCGAACGCCAGCCCGTACGGCCATACGGGGGGCCGGTTCTCGCGGGAACCGTAGAGGTGGTCGTCCTCCATGCGCAGCCCGCGCACGTCGCGACTGATCTCGCCGAGCGGGTCTCCCGGCGGCGACACGAGCAGGACCTGGTCTCCGGCGACGACCCGACGCTTGGGGAGGCTCGGCGCGGCGTCGGCCAGCACGACGGCGGGGTTCGGGGCGAGCAGCCACCAGATCCGTTCCTCGTGCTGCTCGTTGTAGCCGTCCACGTGGCGCTCGGCGGTGAACGGGATCGCGATCATGAACAGCAGCAGGGTCCCGACGATCAGCCCGAACACCGTCAGGTACGACATCAGGACGGAGGTGATGCTGCGCGCCAGCAGCGCCGACCAGCCCTGTGAGAGGGCGCAGACCACGCCGATCAGCAGCGCGGTGACGAGCAGCACGACGGCGGCCCGTCCGGCTCCGATCGCGCCCTCGGCGACCGGCCACAGCAGGCACGGTGCGGTCAGCAGCAGCACGACCAGGCCCGCCCCCCACGCGGCGGCGAGCTTGCCGACCGCGATGTCGCCGGGGGTGAGCCGGGTGACCTGGAGGGTCGCGAGCGTCCCGCGCTCCCGGTCGCCGTTGATCGACTGCGCGCCGAACGCCGGGGTCACCAGCAGCGTCAGCACCAGCACCCCGAGCAGCACGCCACCGAACATGGGGACGCCGGGATGCCCGTCGCCCGGGTCGTAGTCGGCCTCCAGCGCCAGCCGGAACGCCAGCCCGAGGCCGTTCACGAGCACGAACCAGACCGCCAGCAGCACCCGCCAGCGGCCCGTCCGCAACCGGGTCCTGATCTCCTGCCGCGCCACGAGGGCGGCACCGCGCGCCGTCACGGCGTCACCTCCGGTTCTCGGTCATCGCCAGGTACGCCGTCTCCAGCGCGCTGCCCGCGGGGGCGAGCCCGGTGACCGGCACGCCCCGGGTGACGAGCGCTGCCAGCAGCCCGGCGGCCTCGGTCTCGGTGAGCGGGCCGGCCTCGGCGCCGCCCGGCAGGTCCCGGACGGGATCGAGGCCGGAGCGTCCCGACAGCTCCGTCGCCAGCGCCTCGGCCAGCAGGCCCGGGTCGAGGGACCGGAGCCGCCACCGGACCCGGGCGGCCGAGGCGTCCGCGAGATCGGCCATGGAGTGCTCGCCGACCGTCCGCCCGTGATCGACCAGGACGACCCGGTCGGCGATCTCCTCCAGCTCGCTGAGGATGTGACTGGACACCAGCACCGCCACACCGTCCGCCGCGAGGGAGCGCAGCAGGTCGCGCAGCTCGATGCGGGAGCGGGGGTCGAGGCCGGAGGCCGGCTCGTCCAGCAGCAGGACGCGCGGCCGGTGCACCAGCGCGCGGGCGACGCCGAGCCGCTGCTTCTGCCCGCGCGACAGCGCGTGGACGGGCTGCCCGAGGTGGTCCTCCAGGTGGACGAGGGTCAGCAGCGCGCGGAGGCGGCGCGACCGCTCGTCCTTGGGCAGCCCGTAGGCGTCGGCGAAGAACGCGAGGTACTCGTCGACCGTGAGCTGGTCGTAGACGCCGAAGGTGTCGGGCATCCAGCCGAGCGCGTCGCGGGCCTCGCCGGGACGCGTGCGGACGTCGTGCCCGGCGATCCGGACGAGGCCCTCGTCCGCCCCGAGCAGGGTCGCGAGGATGAGCAGCAGGGTCGTCTTCCCCGCGCCGTTGGGTCCGACCAGCGCGGTGACCTGACCGTACGGGACGGTCAGGTCGAGCCCGCGCAGGGCTTGTACCGTGCCGAAGCGCCGCGTCACGCCGCGCGCCTCGATCCCGAGTCCTTCAGGGGCTCCCACCCGCCACCTCCCGCAACGCCGGGGTCTCCCCGTGCGACGCACCCGGATGGCGGATGGTTCCGGACTATTCCGGCGAAACGGCCTTCTTACTCGACGGTGACGGACTTGGCGAGGTTGCGCGGCTGGTCGACGTCGTGGCCCTTCGCGGTGGCCAGCTCGCACGCGAACACCTGGAGCGGGACGGTCGTGACCAGCGGCTGGAGCAGCGTCGGGACGGCCGGGACGCCGATCAGCGTGTCGGCGTACGGCTCCACCGACGCGTCCCCCTCCTCGGCGATCACGATCGTCCGGGCGCCGCGGGCACGGATCTCCTGGATATTGGAGACGATCTTGTCGTGCAGCACGTCCCGCGCGCGCGGCGGGACGACCACCACGACCGGCAGCCCGGACTCGATCAGCGCGATCGGCCCGTGCTTCAGCTCGCCCGCCGCGAAACCCTCGGCGTGCATGTACGCCAGCTCCTTGAGCTTCAGCGCGCCTTCGAGCGCCACGGGGAAGCCCACATGCCGTCCGAGGAACAGCACGCACCGCTCCCCCGCCAGCGACCGGGCCAGCTCCCGGACGGGCTCCATCGTCTCCAGGACCTTCTCCACCTTCTCCGGCATCCGCTCCAGGAGCTGCACCATGGCGAACACCTCGTCGCCCCACTTGGTGCCCCGCACCTGCGCGATGTACAGCGCGATCAGGTAGACGGCGACGAGCTGGGTGAGGAACGCCTTGGTGGACGCGACGGCGATCTCGGGCCCGGCATGGGTGTACAGGACGCCGTCGCACTCGCGCGGCAGCGTCGAGCCGTTGACGTTACAGATGCCGAGGAGCTTGGCCTTCTGCTCGCGGGCGTGCCGGACGGCCATCAGCGCGTCCATCGTCTCGCCGGACTGGGAGATCGCGATGACCAGCGTCGTCGGCGACAGGATCGCGTCCCGGTAGCGGAACTCGCTGGCCAGCTCCACCTCGCAGGGCAGCCCGGCCCAGTGCTCGATCGCGTACTTGGCGATCAGCCCGGCATGGAACGACGTCCCACAGGCCACGATGATGATCTTGTCGACCTCGCGGAGCTCCTGGTCGGAGATCCGCATCTCGTCCAGCGTGAGCCGCCCGTCGGTGCCGATCCGGCCGAGCAGCGTGTCGGCGACGGCGCGCGGCTGCTCGGCGATCTCCTTGAGCATGAAGTAGTCGTAACCGCCCTTCTCGGCGGCGGAGACGTCCCAGTCGACGTGGTACTCCTTCACCTCGGCGGGACGGCCCTCGAAGTCGGTGACGGTCACCCCGCCGGCGCGCAGCTCGACGATCTGGTCCTGGCCCAGCTCGATCGCGTCCCGGGTGTGGGCGATGAACGCGGCGACGTCGCTGGCGAGGAAGTTCTCCCCGTCCCCGACGCCCACGACCAGCGGGGAGTTGCGGCGTGCGCCCACCACCAGGTCGGGGTCGCCGGTGTGGACGGCGACCAGCGTGAACGCGCCCTCCAGGCGGCGGCACACGCGGCGCATCGCCGCGGCGAGGTCGCCGCCGGACTTCAGCTCGTCCTCCAGCAGGTGGGCGACGGCCTCGGTGTCGGTGTCGGACCCGAGCTTGTGCCCGGCCTCCTCCAGCTCACCGCGCAGCGCGGCGAAGTTCTCGATGATCCCGTTGTGGATCACCGCCACGGTGCCCGTGCAGTCCACGTGCGGGTGCGCGTTGCGGTCGTTCGGCGGGCCATGCGTCGCCCAGCGCGTGTGGCCCATGCCGAGCGTCCCCGCGGGCGGCGGTTCCTCCTCCAGCGCGCCGCGCAGGTTGACGAGCTTGCCGGCGCGCTTGGCCGTCGCGAGTCGCCCCTCAGCGAGCAGGGCCACCCCGGCCGAGTCGTAGCCGCGGTACTCCAGCCGCGCCAGACCCTCGATCACCACGTCGAGCGCCGGCCTGCCGCCGACGTAACCCACGATTCCGCACATGACGGCAAGCCTATTCAATGCATGCCGTAAGGCCTACCCACGGGCCGGGTCGAGGGTGGCACTAGCGTGTACGCACGGTGAAAACCGGGAAGCCCACTTGAACGGGTGGTTACTGTTCGACCCATGACTAGCGGATGGGACAGCGTGCCGAGCCCCTACGTGGAACTCTCCCGTGACGCCTGGCGGGCACTGCGCGAGAACACCCCGCTGCCCTTAACGCCCGGCGAGCTCGACGCCCTGCGCGGGCTGCGGGACCCGATCGACATCACCGAGGTCGAGGAGGTCTACCTGCCGCTTTCCCGGTTGCTGAACCTTTTCTTCCTGTCGGACGGACGGCTGCGCGACACCGTCAGCGGGTTCCTCGGCGGCGAGGTCCAGCCCACCCCGTTCATCATCGGGGTCGCGGGCAGCGTCGCGGTCGGCAAGTCCACGACGTCCCGCCTGCTGCGCACGCTGCTGGCCCGCTGGCCCGAGCACCCGAGCGTGGAACTGGTCACCACCGACAGCTTCCTGCACCCGAACTCCGTCCTGACCGAGCGCGGGATCATGGACCGAAAAGGGTTCCCGGAGTCCTACGACCGGCGCGCCCTCGTCCGTTTCGTCTCCGCCATCAAGGCGGGTGCAGACGAGCACGCGATCCCCGTCTACTCCCATCTGGAGTACGACATCGTCCCGGACGCGGCGCAGACCGTCCGGCGGCCCGACATCCTGATCGTCGAGGGCCTGAACGTCCTCCAGGCCCCGCCCGCCGGCTCCCTCGGCGTGTCCGACTTCTTTGACTTCTCCATCTACGTGGACGCGCGGGTCGAGGACATCCGGCAGTGGTACGTCGACCGGCTGTTCGCGCTGCGGCGCACCGCCTTCACCGACCCGCGCTCCTATTTCCACAAGTACGCCCACGAGCTGGACGAGGACGAGACCGCCGCGTTCGCCCAGCGCGTCTGGCGGGACGTCAACGAGATCAACCTCGTCTCCAACATCCTCCCGACCCGGGCCCGCGCGACGCTCGTCCTGCACAAGAACCGGGAGCACGCCGTCCAGCGCGTGCGGTTGCGCCGTATCTGACACGCTTTCCGGGGAACCGTCCCGGCCGTCCGCAGGTCGAATCCGCGATCATCCGGCCGGAGAGCACCCAGGAAACAGGAGCGATGTCGCACACACCCCCCGAAGCGCCCCAAGACTCCCTGCCGCCCCTGCTGGCGGCTCCGCCGTGGATCAAGGCGCCGCGCGATCCCGAGCCGGTCGTCCTCAAGGGCCTGAAGGCGCCCGTGATCCCGACGGCTGTCTTCTGGGCACCGGGCGAACGGGAGGAGTGGACGGCGAAGGCGCGCGAGGAGTATCCGCCACTCGGCGACACCGACTGGGACGCCCGCGCCGAGGCGTTCGCCAACGGAACGATCCAGGCCGAGGAGATCCGGCGCCGCAGGCAACTGGCCTTCGACCTCCTCCTGTACGGGCCGGAGGAGCACGGCCGGGCCCTGCTCGCGGACGAGCGCTACCGCAACGACCTTTCCGGCACGTTCGTCCTGCGCGGTGTGGTGGCCCGCCACGAACTCGCCGCGCTGCCCCTGGTCCTCCACCAGGACAACCAGTGGACCGTTAGCCCCTTCCTGGACGCCCAGATGGCGCAGTATCTCCTGAAACACAAGGACAACTCGTTCAGCCACCCCGCGAAGGACTGGTTCGTCAAGCACGGCCCCGCCGCCATCGCTCTGATCGTCCCGGACGCCCTGCGCCGCCCCGGCCCCAAGCGCGCGCGGGCCGAAGACCACATCCGCGCCGTCGCGGACGCGCACGGCGGCGCGGCCGTGCTGGAGGCCGTCCGTCCTTACGGCGAAGAGGCGGTACAGGCCATCGCCGCCCTGGGCATCGACCCCCTCGACCGGTACCCCATCCCGCTCCCGGAGATCGACTTCGACCTCGCCTCGCTCCCGCCCGTCCTGCTGCGGGACCGGACGCACAGGTTGCCCGAGCCCGCCGTCCGCCACCTGGTCACGATGCTGCTCATCTCGACGCCCACCGAGCCGTACGCCGGAGTCGAGCCCGTCGTCGCCGCATGCGACCCGGGCTCCCTGGCCGAATTCGCCTGGGCACTGTACGTGGCCGACGAATCCCGTCCGCGCTGGACGCCGCCGGGCATCGAGTACGCGCTGCGCCGCCTCGGCGACGACGGGACCGCCGCCCGCCTCGGCCCGATCATCGCCCGCTGGGACAAGGCGACGTCCTGGTACAACGGCGGCACGAGCGCCTTGGGGGTGCTCACCTCGATCGGGACCGACGGCGCGCTGCGCCAGCTCCACCGGCTGGCGCAGAAGGCGAAGGACAAGAAGCGCATCCGCCCCTACGCCCAGTCCGCCCTCGACCGCATCGCCCGCGAGCAGGGGCTGAGCGCCGCGCAGCTCGCCGACCGCCTCGTCCCCGATCTAGGGCTCGACCCCGACGGCAGCCTGACCCTCGACTACGGCCCCCGCCGCTTCATCGTCGGCTTCGACGAGCACCTCAAGCCCTACGTCGCGGACGAGGACGGCAACCGCCGCACGTCCCTTCCCAAGCCCGGCGTCAGGGACGACGCCGACCTCGCGCCCCTGGCTCACCAGCGTTTCACGGCCCTGAAGAAGGAGGTCCGGACGGTCGCCGCCGACCAGGTCAGCCGCCTCGAATCGGCGATGGTGGCCGGACGCAGATGGACGCCCGAGGAGTTCCGGACCGTCTTCCTCGACCATCCCCTCCTCTGGCACATCGCCCGGCGGCTCGTCTGGAAGTCCGGCCCGACCGAGTTCCGTGTCGCCGAGGACCGCACCCTCGCCGACGTCCACGACGACGCCCTCGCCCTCGCCGCCCCCGTCGAACTGCCGCACCCCCTGCGCCTGGACGCCCTGGACACCTGGTCGGAGCTGTTCGCCGACTACGAGATCCTGCAACCCTTCCCCCAGCTCGGCCGGACCGTCCACACCCTCACCGACAAGGAGCGGGACGCGGCGCGGCTGGAACGCTTCGAGGGCGGCACCGTCCACTTCGGTAAGATCCTCGGGCTCGCCGACCGCGGCTGGAAGCTGGGCGACAAGGAGACCGGCGGCTTCCACCGCCACATCTCCCTGCGACTCGCCGAGGAACGCCACCTGGTCATCGACCTCGACCCCGGCGTCCGCGTCATCTCCCCCGACGAGTTCGCCACCCAGGAACTGCGCCGCGTCACGCTCTCCACCACGTCCTACGGCCGCGGCGAACGCCCCTTCAGCGACCTGGACCCGGTGACGGTGTCCGAGCTCTTGGCCACCCTGACCACCCTCACCACCTCCTGACACCCGGCCACGACCAGAGACCGGCCGGTTGCCGTGCCCATCCCTGAGCCCCTGACGGACGACCAGGTCACCGAGCGGCTGGCCACGCGGCCGGGTTGGGAGCGTGACGGCAATTCGATCACCCGGACGTTCACGCACTTCGTATCACGAGACGGTGCACCTGGCGATGTACGTCGCGGCCTAGGCCCGCGAGGTCGGGCATCATCCCGTCATTCACATCACCTGGCAGCGGATCCGCTTCGCGATCACCACACACGACGCCGGCCACAGGTTGACGGTGAGGGACTTCGAACTCGCCGGCCACATCGACGCGATTGCGGCCGGACACGGGGCCGAGCCGGTCTAGGCTAGCCATGCGATGCACCGGGCCCCGCCCTCCGATCTCGGGAGGCGGGGCCCAGTCTCGTCCTGAACCGTCCGTCCGGGTGCCCCGTTCAGCCGAGGACGAGCGGGATCTTCGCGGCCAGCCCGCCCAGCGCGTCCCTGTCGGCGTCCGTCGGGGCGCGGCGTCCGGTGCCGATCAGCAGCGCGTCCGTGTCGGAGAACGCCGCCGGGAACGGCGCCCCGGCGATCTTCTCCAGCGACGCCCGGGCGGCCGCGAGGGTCTCGGCGGGCGGTCCGGCTGCGGAGGGCAGGTGCGCGATCAGGTCGAGGTGATGCAACGTCCATTCCATGAGGTACGCGGTCAGGTAGTCGCCGGCGGTCAGCACCTTGTCCTGGGTGGCGACGCGGGCGCTCCGATCCGCGAGTTCGGCGGCGCGCCCGGCGGCGGAGCCGACGTCGTCGAAGTGGAACTTGAGCCACCTCGGCTCGCCGTAGGCGGCGGCCAGCCGGGGGATCAGCGCGTCGAGCGGGTCCTCGCCGGTCGGCGGATCGACGAGGTCCCAGTAGGTGACCGCGTCCACGGTCGGTTCGGTCTCGGCGGGTGTGACCAGCGTGATCAGGACGTCCTGGGCGTCGATGATCAGATGGCACACCAGGTCTCGCACGAGCCAGCCGGTGCAGCCGGACGGGCGTTCCCAGTCCTGGTCGGAGAGCTCGTCAACCGCCGTGCGCAACGCCGTCCAGGAGTGTGAGAAGAGGTCCACCCCGGCAAGCTAACGCCGCACCGGAACACCGGACAACCGCATTTCGACGGACGGTCAGTCGGCGCTGGCGACGGCCAGTGAGCGCAGCCGGTAGGCGGACAGGAGGGTGCCGGCCAGCGTCACCGCTATCAGCAGCAGAACCGCGACCGGGAGGTCGACCGACGCCTTGACCGGACTGGCCGAGGTGAGGGCGTCGGCGACGGAGAGGGCCCACTGCTGGATGGACGCCGACTTCGCGCCGGGGGCGAAGTTGCCCAGGAGGCTCTCCCAGACCAGGGCGTACAGGAGACCGATCGTGACGGCGTTGCGGCTCATCACCGCGAGGGCGACGAACACGGCGCTGTAGGTGACGCCGCCCACGAGGACGCCGATCGTGAACGCCGGTGCCATCTGGGCGGTCGTGCCGGTCAGGATCAGTCCCGCCAGCAGCGTCGGCACCACCGCGAACGCGGTCACCAGGACGATCGCCACCGCGAGCTTGGTCAGCACGATGACCTGGCGCGGGATGGGCTTGGTCAGCACGTACATGATCTGGCCATCGTCGATCTCCGGGCCGATCACGCCGGTGCCGGCGATCAGGGCCAGCAGCGGCAGCAGGGTCGCGAGGCCGAACTTCTGCAGGACGTCCGCGGAGACGTCGAGGTCGTTGTTGCCGGTGGAGCGCAGGACGACCGCCAGGACGAGCAGGACCAGCGGCAGCACCAGCAGGAGCAGCGCGCGGCGGCGGCCGAGCATCGCCCGGAACGTGATCATGGCAATGGTCGGGTTCATCGGGCCACCAGGTAGGAGAAGACGCTTTCCAGGGACTCGTCCGCCGGGGAGACCTCCCAGAGCCGCACGTCCGCGTCGCGGGCGAGCTTCGGGAGAAGCCAGGTGAAGCGCTGGAAGTCGACCGCCTCGACCTGCAGGCCCTTGTCGGTGAGCTGGACGCTGCTGGCCGAGCCGTCCGCGATGATCGAGGCGGCGAGGCGGCGGTCGTCGGACGAGCGGACGAGGAAGATGTGCGGGCGGTCGGTCATCAGCCGGCGGATCTTGCGGAAGTCGCCGGACGCGGCGTGCCGGCCGGCCACGATGACCTCGATGTGGCTGGCGAGCCGCTCGACCTCTTCCAGGATGTGCGAGCTGAACAGGATGGTGCGGCCCTCGGCGGCCATGCGGCGGATCAGGTCCATGAGCTGGAGCCGCTGCCGGGGGTCCATGCCGTTGAACGGCTCGTCCAGCAGGAGGACGGGCGGATCGTGCACCAGCGCGGACGCCATCTTGATGCGCTGCTTCATGCCCTTGGAGTAGTTGCCGATCGTGCGGTCGGCGGCGTACCCCATCTCGACCTGCGCGATGGCGCGGCGGGCGGCGGCGCCCGGATCGGACAGCTTGTGGAGCCTGGCCATCGACAGGATGAACTGCTCGCCGGTGAGGAAGTCGTACGCCGACTCGCGCTCGGGGACGAGCCCGAGGCTGCGGTAGATCTCGGGGTTCTGCCAGATCGGCGCGCCGTCCAGCGTGACCGACCCGGCCGAGGGGGCGAGGAAGCCGCCCATCATGTGGATCAGTGTGGACTTGCCGGCGCCGTTCGGGCCGAGCAGCCCGGTGACGCCGGGGCCGACCGTCATGGAGATCCCGTTGACGGCGACGACGTTGCCGTACCAGCGGGACACCCCGTCCAGCTTCAGCTCGCTCATGACAGGCCCGCCTTCCTGAACCGGCGGTACAGGACCGCGACCGAGCCGAGGACGATCACGGCGCACAGGGCGAGCGCGACCGCGCCGCCGGCGACGCCGGGCGCCACCTGCACCGAGGACTTCTCCGCGCCGAGCAGCCTGACCTGCACGATGTCGACCAGGTTGAACGGGGCGAACAACCCGGCCCAGCCGGAGAGGGTGAAGTTGGTCTGCTCCTCGGCGATGCCCTGGACGATCAGGACGAAGGTGCTGCTGAGCATGAAGACCGCGATCACCGCCGCGACCCCGAAGCCGCGCCGGGGGGTGAACGCCGCGACCACCATCCCGATGGCGCCGAGGACGAGCGCGAACAGCGCGCAGCCGACGATGGCGGCGAGGTAGCGGCCGAGCTGGTCCGCCGAGTCGGGGGCCTTGGTCACCAGCCCGCCGACGTACAGGACGGTGACGGGCACGGCCATGAGCGCGAACAGGGCGGAGGTCATGGCCGCGATCTTGGCCAGCACGAAGTCCAGGTGGCCGACCGGGCGCGAGAAGTACAGCGGGACGACGTGGAAGCGCAGTTCCCGCGAGGCCAGCACGGGCGCCTGGGTGGCCAGGAAGATCGCGATGATGACCTGGAGGAGCGGCGCGTAGGAGGAGTAGCGCATCAGCGCGTCCTCCTGCTTGGTGACGGCGAAGACCGCGACCGAACCCGCGGCGGGCAGCAGCATGATCGCCGCCAGCAGGAACGGCATCACCTTGGCGCGGGCGGGGCGGCCGAGGCCGTACGCGGCGCGCAGGTTGTGCACGAACAGGGACCGCAGCACGTAGGCGCGGCCACTGCGGCGGCCGTCATAGTGCCGGTAGCCGATGTCGTGGATCGTGCTGGTGCTCATCGGGGCGCTCCCTGCGGGACGGTCCCGGTGGGCGCCTGCTGCGCGGCCGGCGCCTCCTGGAAGACCTCTTCGATGTGGTGGCGGCGCTGCTCCATCCGGATCAGCCGCAGTCCGAGGTCGACGACGCCGTCCCGGACGCGGTCGTAGGTCGTCTCGTCCGCGATGGTGACGATGAGGAACCGTCCCTCGGGGTGGACGGTGACGCCCTGGTCGTAGAGGTGCCGGCCGAGCTCGTCGCGTCCCTCGTCCACCTCGACGGTGAGCACGCCGCTCTCGGTGGTGTACGCCTCGACCGCCTGGGAGCGCAGCAGCTTTCCGCCGTCGATGATGACGACGTGGTCGCAGACGCGCTCCAACTCTCCCAGCAGGTGGGAGGTGACGAGGACGCTGATCCCGAACTCGGCGCCGATACGGCGGATGAGGTCGAGCATCTCGTCGCGTCCGGCCGGGTCGAGGCCGTTGGTGGGCTCGTCCAGGAACACGAGCTTCGGGTCGTGGACGAGCGCCTGGGCCAGCTTCACGCGCTGCCGCATGCCGGTGGAGTAACCGCCGATGGGACGGTAGCGCTCCTCGTACAACCCGACGTGACGGAGAGTGTCGGCCGCGCGCTCGCGGGCGGCCGTGGGGGGCAGTCCGCACATGCGGGCCATGTGGACGACGAACTCGGTCGCGGACACGTCGGGCGGCAGGCACTCGTACTCCGGCATGAACCCGACGCTCTCGCGGATCCGGACGCCCTCGCGGGCGATGTCCATGCCCAGCACGGACGCCGTCCCGGCGCTCGGCGGCTGGAGTCCCAGCAGGATCTTGATGAGCGTCGACTTGCCGGCGCCGTTGGCGCCCACGAGCCCGACGACCCCGGGTTCGACGGCCACCGAGAGGTCGTCCAGGGCGGTCACCCGGGGGAACCTCATCGTCAGCCCCTGGGTGGCGATGATCGGCATATTCCGAACCTAGTCCCTGGCCCGGCCTCCGGCGTCCCCCTCAGGTGCTAAGCGAGGACAGCCTTATGGCCGATGTCCGATCGACCTAAGTTCGCTGCCCAGAGGCCGTCCGGCCCTTTCGGCCCATGACGACACCCCACATCGCGCGCTGGACGAGCAGCGTCGCCGTCCCGGCGATGATCATCCCGGCGAAGTTCACGGCGAGCTGGAGCAGCGAGCCGTTGATCTCGCTGACGTGCCGGAGGGCGAGCGCGACCGCGAGGTTGCCCGCGGCGGGCAGGGTGGTGACGGAGATGAAGACCCCCACCAGCGCGGACGACTTCCCGGCGGTCAGCGAGAGCACCCCGGCGCCGCCCGCGAGCAGCGCGACGATGAACGACCAGCGATCCGGGGTGTAGATGAAGGCGGTCAGCGGACGCTCGTCGGGGAGCCGTGACATCTCGATCACCCCGATCCAGTGGCTGACCAGAGCGCACACATAAGTGATCGCGATGGCGATGAGGAATCCGATGACCAGCGTCCGCGTCGCCTGGGCGATCCGCCACGGCTGGCGGCGCGTCAGCCCGTAGCAGATGGCGGCGATGGCGGCGAACTCCGGGCCGAGCACCATCGCGCCGACCAGCAGGACCGGCGAGTCGATCAGCGCGGCGATGGCCGCCAGCTGGGTCGACAGCACCAGGAACGTCACGAACGTCCAGGTCAGCGCCGTACCCTCGCTGACCTGCCGGTCGAGCTCCGCCCAGACCACGGCGTCGTCGCCGTGTCCGGGGGCCCGTTCCTCGGCGATCTCCGCGGCGTCCGACAGCGAGAGGTCGATCTTCTCGATCGCGATGGAGCCGTCGCGCTCCAGCCCGAGCGCCCGCAGGTCTGCGAGCACTTCGTTGGCGGCCTCCCGGGCGATGTCGCTGGTCACCAGATCACCGCGTGGTGAGCGCGCCGCGTCCGGGATGACGACGAGATTCGTCGCGCCGTGGCTTGCGGTCAGCATCGTGCAGACGGCTTCGGTGCGGTCGGCTGGGACGATCACTCTGAGGTGCAGCACGCCGTACATCGTGCCGCATGAGTGGCGGGGCCGCCCGGGCGCCACCGCAGGTCGTACAGTGTGATCGTTTAACTCCGGCGAAGTCGGCGAAACCCCACATAAACTCCGGGTGGTGACGTGATGACGTGGCGCAATCGCGTGGTGGCGGTGGGGCTCGCGCTGGTAGTACCGCTGGCCGGCGGCTGCGACGGCAGCGTGGGCCTGTCCGACACCGGCTCCCCGGGAGCGTCCGGCTCCCGTCCCGGCGCCGGCGAGTCGGGACGGGCGCGCAAAGACCTCTCCGGACTCCGCGTCGCGTCGGAGGGCAGCGGTGGCGGCTACAAGCGCGACCAGTTCGGGACGCGGTGGAAGGACACCGACCACAACGGCTGCGACCAGCGCAACGACGTCCTCGCCCGCGACCTCACCCGCGTGGACAAGAAGGGCAGATGCGTCGTCACGTCCGGCCACCTGCACGACCCCTACAGCGGCAAGGACATCACCTTCGCCAAGTCCGACGCCGCCGAGGTGCAGATCGACCACGTCTACCCGCTCGCCCTCGCCTGGCGCATGGGCGCCTCGCGCTGGGACGAGGACCGGCGCGAGCGCTTCGCCAACGACCACATCAACCTGCTCGCCGTGTGGGGCGTCCCCAACCGGCAGAAAAGCGACTCCGGGCCCGGCGAGTGGAAGCCGCAAAAAGGCTTCCAGTGCACCTACGCGGTCAAGTACGTCGCTGTAGCTAAGAAGTACGAACTACCCGTGACCCGCGCCGACCACAACGCCCTCCAGGACTTCCTCGCACGCTGCTGAGCCTCTCCGGCCGCACGCGCCCCATATGCTCGACGCATGAGCAAGGAATCCCACGAGCAGTCACCCAACGGCGAAGTCACCGGCGCGGCGGCCGAGCGTCCCCGCGTCCGCACCGAACGCGGCGTCGGCGCCCGAGCGACGGGCGCCGAGGTCACCGGCGCGTCCGCGACCGGCCTCACCCTGCGCCTCGGCAACGGCCTCGGCTCCCTCGCCCTCGGATCCATGGCGCTCGGCGCCCTCGCCATCGGCGCCGTCGCCATCGGCAAGCTCGTGGTCAAGCGCGCCGTCATCGAACATCTCCAGGCCGGCACCGTGGAGATCAAGCACCTCAAGGTCGGCCGCCTGGACATCGACGCGAGCTGATTCCCATCCCGGCCCGGATGCTCGCCCTCGGCCTCGCCCCACCGCACAGGTAGCGACCTCGCGTGACGGCCGGGGCCGCAGGTCTAGCCCAGGGTCGTCCGGACGACGCCGACCAGGTGCTCGGCGACCGACCGGGCCCGGTCGTGCGACGCCGCCTCCACCATCACCCGCACCATCGGCTCGGTACCGCTCGGCCGGATCAACACCCGGCCGGTGTCACCGAGCTCCGCCTCGGCCACCGCGACGGCCTCCGCCAGCTCCGGCGAGGTCTTCGCACGCGCACGGTCCACGTCCCGAACGTTGATCAGCACCTGGGGCAGCCGGTGCATCACCTTCGCCAGTTCGTCCAGCGGACGGCCCCGCCGCGCCATCGCCGCCAGCAGATGCAGGCCCGTCAGCACACCGTCCCCGGTCGTCGCATGGTCCAGCATGATCACGTGGCCGGACTGCTCGCCGCCGAAACCGAACCCGCCGTCCTTCATCGCCTCCAGCACGTAACGGTCGCCGACCGCGGTCTCCACCACGGTGATGCCGGCCTCCCGCATCGCCAGCTTGAACCCGAGATTGGACATCACGGTCGCGACCACCGTGTCGGCGGGCAGCGCACCCGCCTCCCGCAGGTCCAGCGCCAGGATCGCCATGATCTGATCGCCGTCCACGATCTCACCCGAGGCCGTCACCGCCAGGCAGCGGTCGGCGTCACCGTCGTTCGCGATCCCCGCGTCCGCGCCGTGCTCCCGGACGGCCCGCTGCAACGCCTCCAGATGCGTGGACCCGCAGCCGGAGTTGATGTTCAACCCGTCCGGCGCCGTCCCGATCGTGATCACCTCGGCACCCGCGCGGCGCATCGCCTCGGGTGCCACATCGCTGGACGCGCCGTTCGCACAGTCCACCACGACGCGCAGCCCGTCCAGCGACACCGGCAACGTCGTCATCAGGTGCGCCACGTACTGCTCGACGGCGCCGTGCGCCTCCCGGACCCGGCCGACCCCGGCACCCGTCGGCGGCTCCCACTCCGCGCCAAGACTTGCCTCGATCCGGTCCTCGATCGCGTCCGCCAGCTTGTAGCCGCTGCGGTCGAAGAACTTGATCCCGTTGTCGGGGGCCGGGTTGTGCGACGCCGACAGCATCACGCCGAGGTCCGCGTCCAACGCGTGCGTCAGGTACGCCACCGCCGGCGTCGGCAGAACACCGAGCCGCAGCACCTCCACACCCGCACTCGCCAGGCCCGCCACGACGGCGGCCTCCAAGAACTCACCCGACGCCCGCGGGTCACGTCCGACCACCGCGAGCGGCCGATGTCCCTTGAAGGCGCCCTCCTCGCCCAGCACCCGCGCCGCCGCCACGGACAGGTCCATCGCGAGAGGAGCGGTCAGATCGCGGTTGGCGAGCCCGCGGACGCCATCGGTGCCGAACAGACGACCCACAGTTCAACTCTCCCCAGAAAAGACGAAAGACCGCGCGGACGCGCCGTGCGGTCAAATCTAACGGGCATGCCAGGCCGGAGCGGCACGCAAAGGCCGCACCTGGCCTCCGGAAACGCGTACGAGCCGCCGCGCCCGCCGGAGCGGGTGCGACGGCTCGTACCGACGATCAACGCTTGCTGTACTGCGGCGCCTTGCGGGCCTTCTTGAGACCGGCCTTCTTGCGCTCCGGCACCCGCGCGTCACGGGTGAGGAACCCGGCCTTCTTCAGCGCCGGACGGTGCTCGATGTTCGCGAACTGCAGCGCGCGGGAGATCCCGAGGCGCAGCGCACCGGCCTGGCCGGTGGTGCCGCCGCCGTTCACCCGCGCGAGCACGTCGAACTGGCCCTCCAGGCCCAGCAGCACGAACGGCTCGTTCACGATCTGCTGGTGGACCTTGTTGGGGAAGTACTGGTCCAGGGTCCGGCCGTTGATCTTCCACTGGCCCGAACCGGGAACGATGCGGACCCGCGCGATGGCCTGCTTGCGGCGGCCGGTGCCCGCCGCCGGGCCCGTCGCGACCGGCTGGCCGAGAAGATTCTCGCCCGCGGTCTCGGGGGTCTCGGTGCTGTACTCGGACGGCGCGTCCTCGTACGAGTCGAGCTCGGCGCCCTCCGCGGGCGCTTCCGTGCCGGTGGTGTCGTCCACTGTTCTCCTCGGTGTTCTAGCCAGGGCGGCTGGCCCGATCATCGGGTGCCCCGGCGGCCTCAGGGTCGCGCACTCGCGTGCGCGGGTGTCACTTGACGATCTGGCTGACCTGCGTGATCTCGAACGGCACCGGCTTCTGCGCCTGGTGCGGGTGCTCCGGACCGGCGTAGACCTTCACCTTGCCGAACATCTGCCGGCCGAGGGTGTTCTTGGGCAGCATGCCCTTGATCGCCTTCTCGACGGCCCGCTCGGGGTGCTTGGCCAGCAGGTCGCCGTAGGCCACCGAGCGCAGACCCCCCGGGTAACCGGAGTGCCGGTAGGCCTTCTTCTGCTCCAGCTTGTTGCCGGACAGAGCCACCTTCCCGGCGTTCACGATGATGACGAAGTCACCGGTGTCGAGGTGCGGCGCATAGATCGGCTTGTGCTTGCCCCGAAGCAGCTGCGCGACCTGACTGGCAAGACGGCCCAGCACGACATCGGTCGCGTCGATGACGTACCACTGACGCTGAACGTCAGCGGGCTTAGGGGTGTACGTGCGCACGGTCGTAGACCTTCGTTTCTCGTCGACTTCTCAGCGGATATCCTGCTCGCGCCGATCAGAGGTCTGCATCCGACCTGGCGCTCCGGGACGCCGGGACCCGCGCGAACACACGGAGGCACACCGGCTCGTCATGGCGATCCGCCCCCGCCCAAGCAGGCACGCGACGGCACACACAACAAACCCGCAGAATACCCAGCCGCCTGGCAGGGGGTCAAATTTTGCCGTGGGGGCGCCCCCCGAACCCCCCGGCTGCGTGACTCGCCGTCTCCTCGCTCGGCTCCCGTGACCGGCGATCGGGGTTCAACGGCCGCCGGACTGGGGCTTGGATCTCTCCTCGGCTGGTGGGGGTGGGTGGGGACGATCATTTTGGGGGAATGTTCAGGATTTCGGGCTTATATATGGATAAGGTGCGGCCGTCCGGTCCACGCCGGCATGTTCCGGCCCGCACCCGGGAGCCCCCGCTGTCTTCTCCCCGCAGACCCGGCCCACCGGCCGGACGCCATCAACCCGGCGGCCGTGGCACCGCTTTTCCCGAGGCCACCGACACCCTTGGCGGTGGCCGGCACTCCCGTCCCGGCCTTCCACCGAAGCGCAGGCGCTCCGGCTCCAGGACGGTGCTCGCCGTCGGGGTGACGGCCACCGCCGTCACCCTCGCCATCGGGACGGGGGTCGCGCTCGACCGGCTCGTGCTGCCGGAGTTGCGGTCCGAGCAGACCGCCGCGGCCGGGCTCACCACGAGTCCCCAGGCGGCCGAGTCGTCTGACGTGCCGGACAGCGGCACCGAGCCGCGCAGGGATCCCGCCGGCAAGCCGGCGCCCACGGACACCGAGCAGGCACCGCCGTTGAAGTCGATGCCCCCGCGGGCGCGTCCCTCGGTGCGGCCGTCCGAGACGAAGAAGCCGAAGGCCAAGGACAAGCCGCCCGGGGAGAGCGTGGGGGGCTCGGGGCCCGAGGCGACCGTCACTGAGCTGACCAACGCCGAGCGCGCCAAGGCGGGGTGCAAGGCGCTGAGGGTGGACGAGCGGCTCGCGACGGCCGCCGGTAGGCATTCGGCCGACATGGCGGCGAACGGTTACTTCGACCACACCTCGCGCAACGGCGACAGCCCGTGGAAGCGGATGGAGGACGCCGGGTATCCGAGCCCTGGGGCGGAGAACATCGCCAAGGGCTACGCGACCGCTGCGGCCGTGGTCGCGGGCTGGATGAAGAGTCCAGGTCACCGCGCCAACATCCTGAACTGCGACCTGCGCGCCATCGGCGTCGGGATGGCCGCCGGGGCGGGCGGCCCGTTGTGGACACAGGACTTCGGCTGGAAGTGACACGGGCCTCTGACCTTCAGCGAACCGCGGACGCCCGGTTCGCCCCCATGTCATGGTGGGTGTTCCGAAGGTCCAGAGCCCTGAATGAGGAACGGTAAGGTCCAAGCCATGGGTTATCCGGGCGATCAAGGCAAGCCCGGCGGCTGGCCGTCCCCGCAGCCGCCGCAAGCGCCGTACGGCCCCGGAGGCGAAAGGCCGGAGGCGTCGCCGTACGGCACCGACTATGACGAGTCCCCCTTCGCTCCGCGCGCCGAGGGGGAGCCATCAGGCACCGGCCCGCTCGGCGCCTTCGGCGGCACCGTCGACTCGGCCCCGTGGGGGGACGAAGCGGGCGGTGCCCAGTCCTTCGAGGCGCCGCCCTTCGAGGCGTCGCCGGACGGCGGTGCCCACCCGCCCGCGCGCCGCCGCAACCTGCCGCTCATCATCGGCGGCGCGGTCGCGGCCGGCCTGGTGCTCATCGGCGGCGGTGTCGGGCTGTCGTCCATGCTGAAGGACGACCCGAAGCCGAAGCGCGCCGCGCCGGCGCCGTCCGCCTCCACGGCCAAGACCAAGGTGAGCCCGAGCGTCCCGCCGCTGGAGCCGGTGAAGCTCAAGAGCCGCACGACCGACCCCAAGGCGCTGACCCTCACCGAGGTTTTCGGCAAGTCGTCCTTCAAGGTCGGCAAGCAGAAGTACATCCGGACGGCCGTCAGCTCCACGAAGGGATGTACGGGCGTCGTCGGCGGCACGACGTTGACCTCGACTCTCAAGAAGGGCGGCTGTGCGCAGGCCCTGCGCGCCACCTACGCACTCGGCTCGGGAAGTCTGATCGGCACCGTCGGCGTCATGAACCTCAAGACCGAGGCCGCCGCCAAGCAGGCGGTGAAGGCCGCCGGGAACAAGGACGCGTTCCTCCAGGCCCTGCCGGGCAAGGGCGTGTCCAAGACCAACGGCAAGGGCGAGGCGCTCGGCACGTCCGAGGCGTTCGGCCACTACGTCATCATGACGTGGGTCCAGCGGCCGGACGGCAAGAAGATCGCCACCAAGTACCACTCCGTCGTCCGCGTCTTCGGGGCCCAGCTCGTCAAGGGCAGCGGGCTGTCGCTGGCCCTGCACTACAGGGAAACCGAAGGCAAGCCCATCCAAAAGTGACCGCTTTGAATACTCTGGCTGCTTATGTCTGGACCTGAAGACACCCGGGAGCCCGCCACGGAGGCGGGGGCGCAGTCCGTCCCCGTCACTCCGGCGCCGCCCAGCTTCGGCGGCTCGGGCTCCCCGGCCGAGGCACCCCCCGAGGACACGGCGCCCGCCGTGGCCGGGGCGGAGCCCTCGTCCCCCGCCTCTCTCACGCTGCCTCCGTTCGGCCTCCAGACCCCTTGGTGGGCCGCCGAATCACAGGACGCGACACCGGAACCGGCTTCCGACGACGAGTCCGACGAAGATTTCCTCTTCGAGGAGCCCGCTCCCGACGCCTCGCCCGGCACGCTCGTCGCCGGCATCGGTGTCCCGAGCGTGGACTCCCGCCGGGCGGTCCCCGCCGAGCCGATCGTCAAGGGCGCGGCCGTCGACTTCACCGACACCGACCCAGACGGCATCCCCGCCGTCCAGGACGTGGCGGGGCCCGTCGGCGCCGAGCCGGTGAGCGAGCCCGAGCCTGCCCCTGAGCCTGAGCCGGACCCTGAGCCCGAGCCGGAGCCCGAGCCGGAGCCGGAGCCGGAGCCGGAGCCGGAGCCGCCTGCCCCGGACTCCGAGGTCCTGCACCCGGACGAGCCGGAGCCACCTGCGCGGCCCGTCGCGGACAAGCGGCCACCCGCCTTCGAGAAGGTCAAGGAGTCGGACGGGCCCAAGCCGTCCCCGCCTCCGGGCGAGAGGCCGGTACGTCCCGCGGCGACGTGGGTGAGCGAGCGCCCGTCGGCGTTCGAGAAGGCCAAAGAGGCGGAGAAGATCAAGGCGCCGCTCGCCCCGGTGCTCGTGCCGGACGCGATCCTGCCGCCCGGGGTGGTGCCGCCCACCGGGAGCGGACCGCACCCGAACGGCGCGCAGAACGGGGCCCCGCAGCCCGCGATGGCGGCGGTGATCACGCCGGTGTACCACGCCGAAGGCGTCTCGCTCGGTCCGGCGCCCGCGCCGGCCGGGAAGGCCGCGCCGAAGCCGGTCCCCGCCGGGAACAAGCGACGGCCGATGCTGATCGGCGGGGGTGCCGCGGCCGTACTCGCGGCGGTCGTCGCGCTGTTCACCCTCGGCGGGACGGGAGCGGGCGACGATGGGAAGGGCCAGGCCGCGCAGCCCACCGCCACGAGCTCCGCACCGGCCCCCGCGCCCCCGGCGCCCACACCGGTGGACATCACCGACGAGAAGAGCGACCCCAAGGGCCTGGAGTTCACCGAGGTGTTCCCCACGGGGACGATCCAGCTCGGCGGGCGCACCTACGTCCGGGACCGCTGGTCGATCAACAAGGACCCCGCCTACGCGGCCAACGGCGCGATGCTCGCGGCGCTCAGGCGGGAGGACTGCCGGAAGGTCGTCCGCGCCACCTACCTGGACCGTGACCGTAAGCTCGCCGTCACCTCCGGCATCGCGGTGATGCCGACCAAGGCCGCCGCGCTGAAGATCGGCAAGGCCGGGGACCCCGCGAAGTACGAGTGGTTCCGCGGGATGCCCGGCAAGCGCGCGACCGACATCGACCGGGCCGGCGGGTACGCCGCGGCGACCGTCCGCGGCCGGTACGTCGTGTACGCCTACGTGCAGTGGGCGGACGGGCGGAACGCCAAGCCCGGCGACCCCATGATCAAGCAGGTGGCGCAGCAGTTCCTGGACTACGACGCCCGGCCGATCGAGGCCCGCGCCCGCGGCTGACCGCCGGGTCAGGACGGTGGCTCGCCGCCGTCCACGGCGGCCGCCGCGGCGGCGTTGAGCGTCCGGACGCGGCGGGTCTCCTGCGCGCGCCTCGCAAGGCTCTCGTCCCCCGGGTAGCGGATCTCCTCCAGCGACAGCCCGTGGGCGGGGGCCACGTTGACGCCGGAGTCGCGGACGCGCGCCGCCAGCACCTGCGCAGGCCACTCCGGCTCGCGGCGGCCGTCGCCGACCATGAGCAGCGCGCCGACGAGCGCGCGGACCATGGAGTGGCAGAACGCGTCGGCCTCGACGGTGGCGAGCGCCAGGTGCGGGTCACGGTCGTCGCGCGCCCACTCGTAGCGCAGCAGTTCGCGGATGGTCGTCGCGCCCTCACGCCGGCGGCAGTACGCGGCGAAGTCGTTCTCGCCCACCAGCAGCCGCGCGGCCTGGTTCATCCGCTCCAGGTTCAGCGGACGGGGATGCCACAGGACGTCGTGGCGGCGCAGCGGCGCCACGCCCACCGGGTTGTCGCAGACGCGGTACACGTAGCGGCGGGAGAGGGCGGAAAAGCGCGCGTCGAAGCCCTCGGGCGCGATCGACACCCGCCATACCCGCACGTCCGGGGGCAGCAGCCCCGCGAGGCGGCGCGGCATCGTGCCGTTGATCGCCGAGTACGCGGCGACCGGGACCACCAGGTGCGCGACCTGGGCGGCGGCGTGCACGCCGGCGTCGGTGCGGCCGGCGACGGTGAGCATGGGCGGCGGGTCGAGCCGCAGCATCCGGGCCAGGGCGTCCTCGATCACGCCCTGGACGGTCCGCTGGTTCGGCTGCCGCGCCCAGCCCGCGAAGTCCGACCCGTCGTAGCCGATGTCGAGCCGGAGTCGTACCAATGCGGTCATGTCAGCTGGGCTGTCCTTCTCCAACGTTCGTCCGTTCCCCCCGATGAGCCGCGTTCATCGGGCACTCCTCTGACCTGCTCCCCAGCGAATCGTCGCCCCCTTGACATGACCATGAGATCAAGTCTGGCAAAGATCAGGCCCACCGTCTCGTACCGACGACGGTGGGCCTGATGAACCGTGGCAAGATAACGGCCGCAGGACCGTAATCGCACGGTTACTTGTCGTCCGTTTCCGCATCCTTGGTGTCCGCGGCCTCGGTGCCGGCGGCCTCGGGCTCGGCGGCCTCGGGCTCGGCCTTGCTGAGCGTGACCTCGTCCTCAGCGGGCGCGTCCGCCTCGGCGGGCTTGGCCGCCGGGGCGGCCTTGGCAGTCGAGGCCGTCAGCTGCTCCTGCACCAGCTCGATCACGGCCATGGGGGCGTTGTCGCCCTTGCGCGGCCCGATCTTGGTGATGCGGGTGTAGCCGCCCGGACGGTTCTCAAAGCGCGGCGCGATCTCGGTGAAGAGCTCGTGCACGACGCCCTTGTCGCGGATGACCTTGGCGACCTGGCGACGGTTGTGCAGGTCGCCGCGCTTCGCCTTGGTGATCAGCTTCTCCGCCAGCGGGCGCACCCGCCGGGCCTTGGCCTCGGTGGTGGTGATGCGGCCGTGCTCGAACAGCGCCGTGGCCAGGTTCGCCAGGATCAGGCGCTGGTGCGCGGCGCTGCCGCCGAGGCGGGGGCCCTTGGTGGGCTGAGGCATGGTGCTTCCTTCCTGCATCGGCCGTATCAGGTACCGATGTCAGCCGGACACGGTGAGGGACGCTCCCCCACCGCGGGGGTGTGCCAAGGTCTCCGTTCAGAGACCTCAGCGCTCACGCGAGCGCGAAGGCTGCCCGCGTGGGGCAAAGCCGAAGGCAAGCCCCACGCGGGCAGATCGCGAAGCGATGACGCGCTCGCCCAATCGTGGTCAGGGTCCGAGCCGCCGGGCGAGGATCCTGGGCCAGGATTGAATTAGTACTGCTCGGTCTCGGCGTAGCCCTGGTCGTCGTCGCCGTAGTTGTCGGCCGCCGCGCTCGGGTCGAACCCGGGCGGGGAGTCCTTCAGCGAGAGGCCCATGTCGTTGAGCTTCTGCTTGACCTCTTCGATCGACTTGGCGCCGAAATTCCTTATATCGAGTAGGTCCTGCTCGCTGCGGGCGACCAGCTCGCCCACAGAGTGGATGCCCTCGCGCTTGAGGCAGTTGTAGGAGCGGACCGTGAGGTTCAGCTCCTCGATCGGCAGGGCCAGGTCCGCTGCGAGCGCGGCGTCCGTGGGGGACGGGCCCATGTCGATGCCCTCGGCCTCGACGTTGAGCTCCCGGGCCAGCCCGAACAGCTCGACGAGGGTCTTGCCGGCGGAGGCCACCGCGTCGCGCGGCAGCATCGCCTGCTTGGTCTCCACGTCCAGGATGAGACGGTCGAAGTCGGTGCGCTGCTCGACTCGGGTCGCCTCGACCTTGTAGGTGACCTTGAGCACGGGCGAGTAGATGGAGTCGATCGGAATCCGGCCGATCTCCTGGCCCGGCTGCTTGTTCTGGGCGGCCGAGACGTAGCCGCGGCCGCGCTCGACCGTCAGCTCCATCTCCAGCTTGGCCTTGTTGTTCAGCGTGGCGATGTGCAGGTCCGGGTTGTGGACCTCGACGCCCGCCGGCGGCGCGATGTCGGCCGCGGTCACCTCACCCGGGCCCTGCTTGCGCAGGTACATGACCACGGGCTCGTCGTGCTCGGAGGAGACGACGAGCTCCTTGAGGTTCAGGATGATGTCGGTGACATCCTCCTTGACCCCGGGGACGGTGGAGAACTCGTGCAGGACGCCCTCGATCCGGATGCTGGTGACGGCCGCACCGGGGATCGAGGAGAGCAGCGTACGACGGAGCGAGTTGCCGATCGTGTAGCCGAAGCCCGGCTCCAGCGGCTCGATGGTGAACCGCGAGCGGTACTCGTCGACCTGCTCTTCGGTGAGAGTTGGACGCTGTGCGATGAGCATGGTTGTGCCTTCTTCCCGCGGTGCCCGCTATTTGACGACCGCGTTCTGGAGTGTTCCCCGTTTCACCAGGATCCCACGGATTCGGCCGCGGGACCCTGGTGAACGTTGAGCCCTTACTTGGAGTAGAGCTCGACGATCAGCTGCTCCTGGACGGGAGCGTCGATCTGCTGCCGGACCGGCAGGGAGTGGACGAGGATCCGCATCCTGTCGGCGTCGACGCCGAGCCACGCCGGGACCGGCCGGTCGCCGGACTCGGCCTTGGCGACCTGGAAGGGCGTCATTTCCAGCGACTTGCTCTTGACATCGACGATGTCGGCCTCGCCCACCTGGAAGGACGGGATGTCGACCTTCCTGCCGTTGACCCGGATGTGGCCGTGGCGGATGAGCTGGCGGGCCATGTCACGCGACTTGGCGAAGCCCGCGCGGTACACGACGTTGTCGAGACGGCGCTCCAGGAGGGTGAGCAGGTTCTCACCCGTCTTGCCGCCCTGGCGGTTGGCCTCGACGTAGTAGTTGTGGAACTGCCGCTCCAGCACGCCGTAGATGCGGCGGGCCTTCTGCTTCTCCCGAAGCTGGAGCAGGTACTCGGTCTCCTTCGGCCGACCGCGGCCGTGCTCACCCGGCGGGTAAGGACGGATCTCGATCGGGCACTTCGGGCCCTCGCACTTGCTGCCCTTGAGGAACAGCTTCATCTTCTCGCGGCGGCAGAGCTTGCAGTCCGCACCGGTGTAACGAGCCATTGTTCTAGATCTCCCCTGCCTCAGACGCGCCGACGCTTCGGCGGGCGGCAGCCGTTGTGCGGAACGGGCGTGACGTCCTGGATCGAGCCCACCTCAAGGCCGGTCGCCTGAAGCGAACGGATGGCGGTCTCGCGGCCCGAACCCGGACCCTTCACGAAGACGTCGACCTTGCGCATGCCGTGCTCCATCGCACGCCGGGCGGCGGCCTCGGCGGCCTGCTGCGCGGCGAACGGGGTCGACTTGCGCGAGCCCTTGAAGCCCACGTGGCCCGAGGAGGCCCAGGAGATCACGTTGCCGTTGGGGTCGGTGATCGAAACGATCGTGTTGTTGAACGTGCTCTTGATGTGGGCGTGCCCGTGAGCGACGTTCTTCTTCTCCTTGCGGCGCACCTTCTTGGCGCCGACACGGCTCTTAGGAGGCATCTGCTCTCTCTACTCTTGAGGTCATCGATCCGGAGACCGACTCCGGACTACTTCTTGCCGGCCTTCTTCTTCCCGGCGACGGTCTTCTTCTTGCCCTTGCGGGTGCGCGCGTTGGTCTGGGTGCGCTGGCCGTGGACGGGAAGACCGCGGCGGTGCCGGATGCCCTGGTAGCACCCGATCTCGATCTTGCGGCGGATGTCCGCCTGGACCTCGCGGCGAAGATCACCCTCGATCTTGTAGTTCGCCTCGATCCAGTCGCGGAGCTTCACCAGCTCGTCGTCGCCGAGCTGGTGCACCCGCAGGTCGCCGCTGATCTCGGTACCCGCGAGGGTTTCGAGGGCGCGCGTCCGGCCGATGCCGAAGATGTAGGTGAGAGCGACCTCCAGGCGCTTTTCGCGCGGGAGGTCAACGCCGAGGAGGCGTGCCATCGTGGGCAGTTCCCTTCATGTCGCGGAGGTATGGACGCACCGCCTCCGCACACACCCTGCCCGGGTGGCGGCCCCGGCCTCCGTCGGTCCGAGGGTGTCCTTCACACGATGGCGCCGCGCGACCGATCAAGGTCGCACGGCTCCCGGTGCGAAAGCTGCGATGCGCTTGTGGTTGGGCTCCGCGGCCGTGTGGCCGGTCAGCCCTGGCGCTGCTTGTGGCGCGGGTCGGAGCAGATCACCATGACCCGGCCGTGCCGACGAATGACGCGGCACTTGTTGCAGATCTTCTTGACGCTCGGCTTGACCTTCACTGGGTCTCCTAGAATCAGGGTCACCCCCGCGCCGCCACGCACGGGGAAGGCAACCCCAGTGGATTTACTTGTAGCGGTAGACGATCCGACCGCGCGTGAGGTCGTAGGGGCTCAGCTCCACAACAACACGGTCGTCCGGCAGGATCCGGATGTAGTGCATTCGCATCTTGCCGCTGATGTGGGCGAGCACCTTGTGCCCGTTGTCGAGCTCCACCCGGAACATGGCGTTCGGGAGGGACTCGATGACGGTGCCCTCGATCTCGATGGCCCCTTCTTTCTTGGGCATGTCCTCCGCGCTTCACTGATCGGCTCATTGGACCCGGCCCGGCGTCCCATCAGGACACGGCCACACCCATGCCACGACACCAGAACGTCGAGAACACAGGAATCAGGCGGCCGACAGCGGACCGGCATGGAAGTCTACGGTACCGGACCGCCGAACGCGAAATTGTCGCACGATACAGCTCCGGAGACCGCTCCCGACACAAGCATACCTCGCGCCCGCGTTGTACCTTTCCAGGAGAGCCCGCGAGGCGGGCGGCGGGCGTTCCCCGTGATGACAGGGCGTAGAGACGTCCGAAGGAGGGTCAGCATGCCGAGCTACGACTTCGCGCTGATCCTCAGCCGTCCCCTCTACGAGGACGAACTCGACCCGCTGTTCGACCGGACGCACGGCGCGGTCACGGTGTCGATCATCAGCGAGGCGCAGCACGCCGAGCGCCCCGGCAACGCCTCCTGCACCTGGCCGAGCGCCACCCTCGCCGCGGCGATCATGGAGGTCGTGCAGCATGTCGAGGCCAGCGCGCCGGGCCTGCACGTCCAGCACGTCGAGGCCGACCCGCTGCTGACCATCCGCGACATCGCCGAGCGCGTCGGCCGCTCGTTCGACTCCGTCCGGCTGGCGATCACCGGCGCCCGCGGCCAGGGCGGCTTTCCCGCCTCGGAGATCTCCACGGCCGGCCACCGGCTGTGGCGCTGGTCCAAGGTCGCCGCCTGGTACGGCCTGGAGGACCCCCAGCTCGTCGAGGCCAAGCCGACCGTCCAGGCGATCAACGGCTGGCTCGCCCTCCGCGACGTCGTCCCCGACGTCGCCCCCGCCGCCGAGGACGTCACCTCCGCCCTCTCCCTAGTGATCCCGCATGTAGCGTAGTTTTCGGGGTGATCACTGTGCTGAGGCGGCCTTTGAGAACCTTCGACGACCTCAGCGTTGCGATCGCGTCCGAAGGCAGGTTCGAGCGTGCGAGAACCTGATCGCGAAGCGAGCCCTCCAGGGCGAGTCGGGAGCGATGCAGCGATCGCCGCAGTGCCCGCCGAAGGAAGGGCCCCAAGGCCCGACCGCCAAGGGCACTGCAATCAACACAGCGATCGCCGCGGTGCCTGTTGAAGGGAGGGCGCTCAGCGCACGACCGCCGAGGGTACTGAAGGAGAAAATTGCCCATCATCGCGCAGTTGAGCGATATCCACCTGGCGGCCGGACGTGACGGCAAGGTCGACGACGGCTCGGGGCCGGTGCGCGCCCTCCGGGCCGCCGTGTCGAGCCTGCTGTCGTTGCCCGCGCGACCGGACGCCGTGGTCCTCACCGGCGACCTCGCCGACGGCGGCCGCCCCGCCGAGTACGCCCGGCTCCACGCGCTGCTGTCCCCCCTGCCCATGGCCGTCTTCCCCATACCCGGCAACCACGACGACCGCGACGCCCTGCGCGCCGCGTTCCGCGACCAGCCGTCGCTCGCCGAGACCGGGAGCGGTCCACAGGCACCCGTCCAGTACGCGGCGAACGTCGCCGGGATACGGCTCGTCTGCTGCGACACGACCGTGGACGGGCACCCGTACGGCCACATGAGCGAGGACCGGCTCGCCTGGCTGGACGGGACGCTCGGCGCCGCCCCGGGCATCCCCACCGTCGTCGCCACCCACCATCCGCCGTTCCCCATCGGGATCCGCTTCATCGACGACATGCGGTTCGTCGACCCCGCCGGGTTCGCCGCCGTCATCGCCCGGCACGAGCAGGTCGTCCGGATCATCAGCGGGCATGTGCACCGCGGGGCGGTCGGGCAGGTGGCGGGCAGGGTGAGCACGACCTGCCCCAGCACCTACCGCCAGCTCTTCCTCGATCTCACCCATCCCGGACGCGCCGCGGTGACCGGGGAGCCCGCCGGGTTCGCCGTCCACCTCGTCGGCGACGACGGCACGGCCACCACCCATTTCGTTCCCACGGGCAACTACCGCCCGCTGATGGACGTCGAGTAGGGCGCCCGAGGGCTCAGTCGTGGCGTCTGGGCCCCAGCAGGGAGTTCAGCAGGATCACCGCTCCCCAGGGGCCCGCCACCCAGATCCACCAGGGGTAGACGACGTTGCCGGTCAGGGCGATGGCCAGCCAGATCGTCAGGTTGATGCCGCTGACCATGGCCCATGTGGCCCACATCGCCCGCGTGCCGCGCCGGTACAGCTCGCCCTGCGGACGGGGCGCGACGGACGCGGTGCTCTTGGCCTGGGACGCGGGGACGGGCAACTGGTACAGGTCCTCCTCGGGAAGGTCCGAGGTGATCTCCTGGAGCCGGCCGAGGGTCCGGGCCTCGTAGACGAGGTCGAGGCGCTCGTTCATCTCCTCCACGCTGATCCGGCCCACGGCGCAGTGCTCGCGCAGACTCGCGGCGACGCGGTCGCGGTCGGCGTCCGACGCCCGGATGTCAGGGTTCGGCGCCATCTCAGCTCCTTCTACTGCCTTTGCCTAGCGGGACGCGGTGCCCGCTTCCAGCTTGGCGAACCACTCCCGGCCCTCGTCAAGTGCCGTCAGCACCCGGGGACCGTCCGGAGTGACGGCGAACGAGTGTTCGAAGTGCGCCGAGAAGCGGCCGTCGGCGGTGACCACGGTCCAGCCGTCGTCCAGTTCGAGGGTCTCCTTGATGCCGAGGTTGACCATCGGCTCGACCGCGAAGCACATGCCGGACCGCAGCACCGGACCGTGCCCGGCGGCGCCGTGGTTGGGGATGAGCGGATCCATGTGCATCTCGGTGCCGATCCCGTGCCCGCCGTAACCCTCGACGATGCCGTAGGGGCCCTGAGAGCGAATGTAAGCCTCGATCGCGTGCGACATGTCGGTGAGCCTGGCCCCCGCCCGTCCGGCCGCCAGACCGTGCCACAGGGACGTCTCGGTGACCTCCAGCAGCCGGCGCAGCTCCGCGGTGATCTCCCCCACCGGGACCGTGACCGCCGCGTCGCCGTGCCAGCCCTCGACGATCGCCCCGCAGTCGATGGAGATCACGTCGCCGGCCCGTAGCACCTTCCCGGCGTTCGGGATGCCGTGCACGATCTCCTCGTTGACGGACGCGCAGATCGTCCCGGTGAAACCGTGGTAGCCCTTGAAGGACGGGACGCCGCCGCTGTCGCGGATGTGCCGCTCGGCGAGCTCGTCCAGCTCCATGGTGGTGATGCCCGGCTTGACCGCCTCGCGCAGCAGCTCAAGGGTCTCCCCCACGAGCAGCCCGGCGGCACGCATCAGCTCGACCTGCTGCGGCGACTTCACCTGGATCGCCGGCTTGCGGCCTCTAAACATGACCCCCCCTGAAACGGTTCGCCGGGATCGCCACGTGCGCGACCCCGGCGGACGGACGCGGGGACATCGCGTCCATTGTCACTTCTGTCACTTCTCCAGCGGGCCCACTCACTTCTCGAACGGACGGAGCGCGGTGAGGGCTCGCTTGGTGACCTCTTCGACCGGGCCCGTCGCGTCGATGCCGACGAGGATGTCCTCGTCGGCGTAGAACTGCACCAGCGGGGACGTGTCGTGCCGGTACACCTCCAGCCGGTGCATGACGACCTCTTCCTTGTCGTCGTCCCGCTGGAACAGGTGCCCGCCGCAGTCGTCGCAGATGTCGTCCTGCTTGTCGTCGAAGTCGACGTGCCAGATGCGCCCGCACTTGTCGCAGGTGCGCCGGCCCGACAGCCGCCGGACGACCTCGTCCTCGTCGACCACCAGCTCCAGGACGATGTCGAGGCGGGTGTCCCACTCGGCGAGGATCTTCTTGAGGGTCTCGGCCTGCGGAACGTTGCGCGGGAAGCCGTCCAGCAGGAACCCGTCGCGTGCGTCGTCCTCGCCTAGCCGGTCGCGCACCATCGCGATGGTGACCTCGTCCGGGACGAGGTCACCGCGGTCCATGAACTGCCTGGCCTGACGGCCGAGTTCGGTGCCGCCGCTCACGTTGGCGCGGAAGATGTCACCTGTCGAGATCTTCGGGATGGACAGATGAGATGCGATGAACTGGGCCTGCGTCCCCTTGCCCGCACCCGGGGGGCCCACCAGCACGATACGCACTACCGGAGGAAGCCCTCGTAGTTGCGCTGCTGTAGCTGACTCTCGATCTGCTTCACGGTATCCAGTCCGACGCCGACGACGATGAGGATGCTCGTGCCGCCGAACGGGAAGTCCTGGCTCGCCTTCAGGAGTGAGAAGGCCACCATGGGGATCAGTGCCACGAGCCCCAGGTAGAGCGCACCGGGTGTGGTGATCCGGGTCAGCACGTAGTCGAGGTACTCGGCGGTCGGCCGGCCCGGACGGATACCTGGGATGAATCCACCATACTTCTTCATGTTGTCGGCTACTTCAGTGGGGTTGAACGTGATCGCCACGTAGAAGTAGGTGAAGAAGATGATGAAGACGAAGAACACCGCCATGTGCCAGGCGTTGCTGGGCTGCAGGTAGGGCTGGATCTTCTGCAACCACTTGGTGTTCGGCCACAGCTGCGTGGCGAGCACGGGCAGGTACAGCAGCGATGAGGCGAAGATCACCGGGATGATGCCGGCCTGGTTGACCTTCAACGGGATGTAGGTGGACGTGCCGCCGTACATACGGCGCCCCACCATCCGCTTTGCGTACTGGACGGGAATGCGGCGCTGGGCCTGCTCAACGAACACGACACCGGCCATGATCGCCAGGCCGACGAGGACGACGATCGCGAAAACGAAGCCGTTCTTGGTCTGGTAGATGCTCCAGAACTGCGCGGGGAACACGGCGACCACCTGCGTGAAGATCAGGATGGACATCCCGTTGCCGACGCCGCGGTCGGTGACCAGCTCACCCAGCCACATGATGACCGAGGTGCCCGCCACCATGCAGACCACCATGGTGATGATCGGGAAGACGCCCGTGTCGTACAGGACGTCTCCGCCACCGGACACGCCCTGGAACAGCTGCCCGGTGCTCGCCATGGCCACGATGCCGGTCGCCTGGAGGATCGCAAGCCCGATCGTCAGGTACCGGGTGTACTGGGTGATCTTCGTGGTGCCGGCCTGGCCCTCCTTCTTGAGGGCCTCCAGCCGGGGGATCACCACGGTCAGCAGCTGCAAGATGATGCTCGCCGTGATGTACGGCATGATCCCCAGCGCAAACACCGACAACTTCAGCAACGCACCGCCACTGAACAGGTCAACAAGGCCATAGAGCTGGTTCTGGTCCTTGGCCGCATCCGCGGTGTCCTTGAGCACCTTCACGTTCACGTTGGGTGTCGGCAGGATCGATCCGATCCGGAACACCACGATCATGAACAACGTGAACAACAGCTTTTTACGCAGGTCAGGCGTACGGAAAGCCCGAGCGAACGCGGTCAGCACCATTCCTCCTGCGCGGGTGACGAGTTCATGGCCGCCGAGGGGCCGGTTACAGGTCCATGAGGTCGGGCGGAAACGACCGTGTGAAATCTCACTCCGGGCGTGTCTGCCGGTGTGACTCTAACAGCAGATGACACCGGGGCCGTCCCACCGAGCGCGCGGACCTTGCGGCCCCTGGCGCTTGGTGAACACGGCCCCGGCATCGACGGTGTTCTTTCTACAGCTCGTCGGTGGTTCCACCGGCGGCGGCGATCTTCTCCTTGGCGGCGGAGGAAAAGGCGTGAACCTTCACCTGAACCGCGACGGAGATCTCACCGGTACCGAGGATCTTGACCGGACGGCCGCGGCGCACCGCGCCCCTGGCCGCCAGATCGTCCGCGGTGACCTCGCCGCCCTCTGGGTAGAGCGCGGCCAGCTTGTCCAGGTTCACGACCTGGAACTCGACCCGGTTCGGGTTCTTGAAGCCCTTGAGCTTCGGAACCCGGCGGATCAACGGCATCTGGCCGCCCTCGAAACCGACGGGGACGGTGCTGCGGGCCTTGGTGCCCTTAGTGCCGCGACCTGCGGTCTTACCCTTGGACGCCTCGCCGCGGCCCTTGCGGACCTTGGCCTTCTTGGCGCCGGGGGCCGGACGCAGATCGTGCAGCTTGAGGGGGTTGCCCTCGGTGGCCCCTCCGCCGGCCGCGGTCTCCTTCTCGAGATCGGCCGCCATGTCAGTCCACCTCCTCGACGGTGACCAGGTGCGCCACCGTCCGGATCATGCCGAGCACCTCGGGGCGGTCCTCCCGGACGACGCTCTGCCCGATCTTCTTCAGGCCGAGGGTACGCAGCGTGTCACGCTGGTTCTGCTTCTCACTGATCACGGACTTGGTCTGCGTGATCTTCAAGTTGCTCATGAGGACGTGGCCTCCGCCCTCGGCTCGCTGCCCGCGGCACGGGCCCGCAGCATGGCGGCGGGGGCGACGTCCTCGATCGGCAGACCGCGCTTGGCGGCGATCTCCTCCGGGCGCTTGAGCGCCTTGAGGCCCGCGATCGTCGCGTGCACGATGTTGATCGCGTTGTCGCTGCCCAGCGACTTGCTCAGCACGTCGTGGATGCCCGCGCACTCCAGCACCGCGCGCACCGGACCACCGGCGATGACGCCGGTACCGGGGCTGGCCGGACGCAGCAGGACCTCGCCCGCCGCGTCCCGCTCCTGCACCAGGTGCGGGATGGTGCCCTGGATCCGCGGCACCTTGAAGAAGTGCTTCTTGGCCTCTTCGACACCCTTGGCGATGGCCGCGGGCACCTCCTTGGCCTTGCCGTAGCCGACGCCGACGGTGCCGTTGCCGTCACCGACGATCACCAGGGCGGTGAAGCTGAAGCGGCGACCGCCCTTGACGACCTTGGCGACGCGGTTGATCGCCACGACCTTCTCGATGTACGACTGGCCCTTGTCGGCGCCACCGCGGCGGTCATCGCGGCGGCCGTCGCGACGGTCGCCACCCTGACCGCCACCACGCCTCTGCGCTGCCATCAGTGGTTCCTTCCGGTAAAGGTGCTGGGTGGGGGCTGGAGGACGATCATCACAGCTCCAGGCCCCCCTCGCGCGCACCGTCCGCCACAGCGGCGATGCGGCCGTGGTACTTGTTGCCGCCGCGGTCGAACACGACCGCGGACACGCCGGCGTCCTGGGCCCGCCGGGCGACGAGCTCGCCGACCTTGCGGGACTTGGCCGTCTTGTCGCCGGACTCGGCGCGCAGGTCCGCCTCCATCGTCGACGCGGAGGCCAGCGTGTGGCCCTTGTCGTCGTCGATGACCTGGACGAACACGTGCCTGCTGGAGCGGGTCACGACCAGGCGAGGACGCGCGGCGCTGCCCACGACCTTCTTGCGGACCCGCAGGTGCCGACGCTTGCGCGACAGCGCGCGGCGGCTCGTGGCCTTGCCGGCCAGGGTCTTGGTGCCTGCCATGATCACTTACCAGCCTTTCCGACCTTGCGGCGGATCTGCTCACCCTCGTACCGCACGCCCTTGCCCTTGTACGGGTCGGGCTTGCGCAGCTTGCGGATGTTCGCGGCGACCTCGCCGACCTTCTGCTTGTCGATGCCCTCGACGATCAGCTGGGTCGGCCGCTCCACCGTGAAGGTGATGCCATCGGGGGGCTCGACGGTGATCGGGTGGCTGTAGCCCAGCGAGAACTCCAGGTTCTTGCCCTTGGCCGCTACACGGTAACCGACGCCCTGGATCACGAGGGTCTTCTTGTAGCCCTCGGTCACACCGACGACCATGTTGTTGATCAGGGACCGGGTGAGCCCGTGCAGGGCGCGCACCGTGTTGATGTCGCTCGGCCGGGACACGGTCACCTGACCGTCCTCCAGCTGAACCTCGATGGGCTCGGCGACGGTGTGCGACAGCGTGCCCTTCGGCCCCTTGACGGTGACCTCCTGGCCGTCGAGCTTCACCTCGACGCCACCGGGCACGGCGATGGGGAGACGTCCGATTCGAGACATTGTTAGAGCCCTCCCCTCACCAGACGTAGGCGAGGACTTCCCCGCCCACGCCACGCTTGCCCGCCTGCCGGTCGGTCATCAGACCGGAGGACGTCGAGATGATCGCGACGCCCAGTCCGCCGAGGACCTTGGGCAGGTTGTCCTTCTTCGCGTACACGCGCAGACCCGGCTTCGAGACGCGCTTGATGCCGGCGATCGAACGCTCGCGGGTCGGGCCGAACTTGAGCTCGATGTTGAGCTTCTTTCCGACCTCGGCGTCCTCCACGCTCCAGCCCGAGATGTAGCCCTCCTGCTGGAGGATCTCGGCGATGTGCGCCTTGATCTTCGAGTACGGCATCGCCACCTGGTCGTGGTACGCCGAATTCGCGTTCCGCAGACGCGTCAACATGTCTGCGATCGGGTCGGTCATCGTCATGGCCTGCTGGCCCTCCCTCGCCACGGTTTCCTCGGGCTGATGTGGTCCCGTGGACCTTTGGCGCGGTCGTGGACACCCTTGCGGGATGCCCGGTGGTTATTACATGCCGGCGCGCCGCCCCCGGAGGGGCGGGCGGCTACCAGCTGGACTTCGTGATGCCGGGCAGTTCGCCGCGGTGGGCCATCTCCCGGAAGCACACACGGCACAGGCCGAACTTCCGGTAGACGGAGCGCGGACGTCCGCAGCGCGAGCACCGAGTGTACGCGCGGACACCGAACTTGGGCTTGCGCCCTGCCTTGGCGATCAGCGACTTCTTCGCCATGCTCAGTTCTCCTTGATGCGATCCCCGGCCGGTGACCCGGCCGCCACAGGACGCTTAGTTGTCCTTGAAGGGGAAGCCCAGGAGCTTGAGCAGCGCCCGGCCCTCGTCGTCGGTCTTCGCGGACGTCACGATCGTGATGTCCATGCCCCGCTGCCGGTCGACCTTGTCCGGGTCGACCTCGTGGAACATGACCTGCTCGGTCAGCCCGAAGGTGTAGTTGCCGTTGCCGTCGAACTGCTTCGGCGACAGGCCGCGGAAGTCGCGGATACGGGGCAGGGCGGTGGCCAGCAGCCGGTCCAGGAACTCCCACATCCGGTCGCCGCGCAGCGTGGTGTGCGCACCGATCGGCATACCCTCGCGCAGCTTGAACTGCGCGATGGACTTGCGGGCCCGGTTCACGGCCGGCTTCTGGCCGGTGATCGCCGACAGGTCGCGGATGGCGCCCTCGATCACCTTGGCGTCCTTGGCCGCCTCGCCGACCCCCATGTTGACCACGATCTTGGTCAGCCCGGGGATCTGCATGACGTTGGCGTAGCCGAACTGCTCGCGCATCGCCGCCGCGATCTCCTCGCGGTAGCGGAGCTTGAGCCTCGGCTGCGGGACGGGGCGCTCGGTAACGGTCTCGGTCATCGGTCTCAGATCTCCTTACCGCTGCGGCGCGAGATCCGGACCTTCGTGCCGTCGTCGTTGATCCGGTAACCGGCGCGGACCGGCTTGCCGTCCTCGACGAGCGCGACGTTGCTCACGTGCAGCGGGGCCTCGACCGTCACGCGCCCGCTCTCCTTGCCCGCGCGCTGCTGGTCGGCCTTGATGTTCTTGGTGATGAGGTTGACGCCCTCGACGACGACGCGCTCCGCGCGCAGGTCGACGCGCAGGACCTTGCCCGTCGCACCCTTGTCCTTGCCGGCGATGACGATGACCTCGTCGCCCTTACGGATCTTCATCACAGCACCTCCGGCGCGAGCGAGATGATGCGCATGAACTTCTTCTCGCGCAGTTCACGGCCCACCGGGCCGAAGATACGGGTGCCACGGGGGTCGCCGCCGTCCTTGATCAGGACGGCCGCGTTCTCGTCGAAGCGGATGTAGGAGCCGTCCGGGCGCCGGCGCTCCTTGCGGGTGCGCACGACGACCGCCTTGACGACGTCACCCTTCTTCACGCCCGCGCCGGGAAGGGCGTCCTTCACCGTCGCGACGATGATGTCGCCGACTCCCGCGTAGCGCCGACCCGAGCCGCCGAGAACACGAATGCAAAGGATCTCCTTCGCCCCCGTGTTGTCGGCGACCTTGAGTCGCGACTCCTGCTGGATCACGTCAACTCCTGTTCGTCACACCGGTTCTGCCCGGGACCTCGTCCGGCGGGCAGCCTGGTGGAACCAGTAATTACTTGGCCTTCTCAAGGATCTCCACCACGCGCCACCGCTTGGTGGCCGACAGCGGGCGGGTCTCCATGAGACGGACGCGGTCGCCGATGCCACACTCGTTGGCCTCGTCGTGCGCCTTGTAGTTCTTCGTGCGGCGGATCACCTTGTGGTACTTGGCGTGCTTCACGCGGTCCTCGACGGACACGACCACGGTCTTGTCCATCTTGTCGCTGACCACGAGACCCTCAAGGATCTTGCGGCTGCTCCGCTGCTGCGTCTGCTCGGTCATTCGTCGTCCTCCACGGCGTCTACTGTCGCGTCTGTGGCGACCGTGACGATGCCGAGCTCCCGCTCCCGCATCACGGTGTAGATGCGGGCGATCTCGCGCTTCACGGTGCGCAGACGTCCGTGGCTCTCAAGCTGACCGGTCGCGGCCTGGAAGCGGAGGTTGAACAGCTCCTCCTTGGCCTCCTTGAGCTTGGTGACCAGGACGTCCTCGGGCTCGGTCCGCAGGTCGTCGGCGGCAAGACCCTTGGCCATCAGGACTCACCCACCTCTCGCTTAACGATCTTGCACTTCATGGGGAGCTTGTGGATCGCGCGCGTGAGCGCCTCGCGGGCCACCTGCTCGTTGGGGTAGGAGATCTCGAACATCACGCGCCCCGGCTTGACGTTCGCCACCCACCACTCGACCGAACCCTTACCGGAACCCATGCGGGTCTCGGCGGGCTTCTTGGTCAGCGGACGGTCCGGGAAGATGTTGATCCACACCTTGCCGCCGCGCTTGATGTGACGGGTCATCGCGATACGCGCGGCCTCGATCTGCCGGTTGGTCACGTACGCGGGCTCGACCGCCTGAATGCCGTACTCGCCGAACGTCACCTTGGTGCCGCCCTTGGCCATGCCCCGGCGCTTCGGGTGATGCTGCTTGCGGTGCTTGACCTTGCGAGGGATCAGCATGGGTTACTCAGCTCCCCTCACCCTGCGGAGCAGCTTCGGCCGTCTGCGCCGGCTGCTCGGAACTCTGCTGCTGCTTGGGCGCGCTCTCGCGGTTGCCGCCGCGCTCGCCGCCGCCACCGGCTCCGCCGCGTCCGCCACGGCCGCCACGGCCACCGCCACGACGGTCGCCGCCGCGGCGCTCACGGCCGCCGCCGCCACCGGCGGCGCGCTGCTGCGCGGCCTGCTGCTCGCGCTCGGCGCGGGTCTGGGCGGCCTCGCCCTTGTAGATCCACACCTTGACGCCGATACGGCCGAACGTCGTCCGGGCCTCGTAGAACCCGTAGTCGATGTCGGCGCGCAGCGTGTGCAGCGGGACCTGGCCCTCGCGGTAGAACTCCGAGCGGGACATCTCCGCGCCGCCCAGCCGTCCGCCGCACTGCACCTTGATGCCCTTGGCGCCCGACTTCATCGCCGACTGGATCGCCTTGCGCATGGCACGCCGGAACGCGACGCGGCTCGACAGCTGCTCGGCCACGCCCTGCGCGACGAGCTGCGCGTCGATCTCGGGGTTCTTGACCTCAAGGATGTTCAGCCGCACCTGCTTGCCGGTCAGCTTCTCCAGGTCACCGCGCAGCCGCTCGGCCTCCGCGCCGCGCCGGCCGATGACGATGCCCGGCCGGGCGGTGTGGATGTTGACCTCGACACGGTCACGGGTCCGCTCGATCTCCACCTTGGAGATGCCCGCCCGGTCCATGCCCTTCTGCAGCATGCGCCGGATCTGGACGTCTTCCTTGACGTAGTCCTTGTAGAGCTTGTCGGCGAACCACACGGACTTGTGGTCGGTGGTGATGCCGAGCCGGAACCCGTGCGGGTTGATCTTCTGACCCACTACCGGGCCCTCCTCGTCTTCTTACCGCCGGGCGCGGCCCCGCTACCAGCGGAGGCCTCGTCCCGCGACTCCACGACCACGGTGATGTGGCTCGTGCGCTTGTTGATGCGGTAAGCCCGGCCCTGGGCGCGGGGACGGAAACGCTTGAGCGTCGGCCCCTCGTCCACCCACGCACGGCTCACGACGAGCGTGTCCGAGTCGAGCTTGAAATTGTGCTCGGCGTTGGCGATGGCACTCGCCAGCACCTTGCCCACCGGCTCACTCGCGGCCTGGGGGGCGAACCGCAGCACCGCCTGAGCCTCCGCGGCAGGCAGGCCGCGGATGAGGTCCACCACGCGGCGGGCCTTCCTGGGCGTGACGCGGATGAACCGCGCCTGGGCCCTGGCTTCCATCGCTGATCCCTCTCTCCTACGTGCTTCTAGCTCTGCCTGCTCAGCCGCGACGGCTGCGGCGGTCTTCCTTGACATGGCTGCGGAACGTCCGCGTCGGCGCGAACTCGCCGAGCTTGTGCCCCACCATGGCGTCGGTGATGAACACCGGGACGTGCTTGCGGCCGTCGTGCACGGCGATCGTGTGACCGATCATGTCCGGCACGATCATGGAGCGCCGCGACCACGTCTTGATGACGTTCTTGGTGCCCTTCTCGTTCTGCACGTCCACCTTCTTGATCAGGTGGTCGTCCACGAACGGGCCCTTCTTAAGGCTACGTGGCATGACGAGCGACTCCTACCGCTTCTTCTTGCTGCGACGACGGACGATCAGCCGGTCGCTCGACTTGTTCGCCTGGCGAGTGCGGCCTTCCTTCTTACCGTTCGGGTTCACCGGGTGCCGACCACCGGAGGTCTTGCCCTCACCACCACCGTGCGGGTGGTCGATCGGGTTCATGGCCACGCCGCGGACGGTCGGGCGCTTGCCCTTCCACCGCATGCGGCCGGCCTTGCCCCAGTTGATGTTCGACTGCTCGGCGTTGCCGACCTCGCCGACCGTCGCGCGGCACCGCACGTCCACCATCCGCATCTCGCCCGAGGGCATGCGCAGCGTGGCGTACTTGCCCTCCTTGGCCAGCAGCTGGACGCCGGCGCCCGCACTGCGGGCGATCTTGGCGCCACCGCCGGGCCGCAGCTCGATGGCGTGGATGACGGTACCCGTCGGGATGTTGCGCAGCGGCAGGCAGTTGCCCGGCTTGATGTCCGCGCCCGGCCCGTTCTCGACCCGGTCGCCCTGCCGCAGCCCACGCGGGGCGAGAATGTAGCGCTTCTCGCCGTCCACATAGTGCAGCAGCGCGATCCGCGCAGTGCGGTTCGGGTCGTACTCGATGTGCGCGACCTTCGCCGGGACGCCGTCCTTGTCGTGCCGACGGAAGTCGATCACGCGGTAGGCGCGCTTGTGGCCACCGCCCTGGTGCCGGGTGGTGATGCGGCCGTGGTTGTTGCGGCCGCCCTTCTTGGGGAGCGGACGCAGCAGCGACTTCTCCGGCTCACGGCGCGTGACCTCGACGAAGTCGGCCACGCTGGAGCCGCGACGACCCGGAGTCGTCGGCTTGTAGTTACGGATGCCCATCTTTTTCGTTCATCCCTTTGTCTATCTCCGGGACGGCCGGCTGGTTAGGCCGGGCCGCCGAAGATGTCGATCCGCTCGCCCTCGGCGAGGCTGACGATGGCGCGCTTGGTGTCCTTACGCTTGCCGTAGCCGAACCGGGTGCGCTTGCGCTTGCCCTGCCGGTTGAGCGTGTTCACGCTGGTCACCTTGACGCCGAACACGGCCTCGACGGCCTGCTTGATCTGCGTCTTGTTGGCGTCCGGGCGAACCACGAACGTGTACTTGTTCTCGTCCAGCAGCCCGTAGCTCTTCTCCGAGACGACCGGCGCGATGATGACGTCGCGGGGGTCGGCGATCTTGTTCATGGCGACCCTCCTTACTTCTTCGCCGCGCGCGAGATGAACTCTTCGTACGCCTTCTGCGTGAAGACGACGTCGTCGTTCACCAGCACGTCGTAGGTGTTGAGCTGGTCAGAGACGATCACGTGCACGCTCGGCTCGTTGCGCAGGCTCTTCCAGGTCAGGTCGTCCTCGCGGTCCAGGACCAGCAGGACGCGCTTGGCCTCGGTGACCGTGCGCAGCGCCGTCAGCGCCGTCTTCGTCTTCGGGGTGTCACCCTCGATGAGGTGGTCGACCACGTGCACCCGGCCGAACCGGGCGCGGTCCGACAGGGCACCGCGCAGCGCGGCGGCCTTCATCTTCTTGGGCGTCTTCATCGCGTAGTCCCGCGGCTGCGGGCCGTGCACGGCGCCACCACCGGCGAACTGGGGCGCACGGGTCGAACCCTGACGGGCGCGGCCGGTGCCCTTCTGCCGGTACGGCTTCTTGCCGCCGCCGCGGACGTCGCCGCGGGTCTTGGTCGAGTGCGTGCCCTGGCGCGCCGCGGCCAGCTGCCCCACCACGACCTGGTGGATCAGCGGCACGCTGGTCTTCGCGTCGAAGACCTCGGCGGGCAGGTCGATGTCGAGCTTCGAAGTCACTTGCCCGTCCCCTTCACTGCGTCGCGCACCAGCACCACGCCGCCGTTGGGACCGGGAACCGCGCCCTTGATGAGGAGCAGGTTCTTCTCCGCGTCGATGGCGTGGACGGTCAGGTTCTGCACGGTGGTACGGGCGTTGCCGTGCCGTCCCGCCATGCGGAGGCCCTTGAAGACACGACCGGGGGTCGCGCATCCGCCGATCGAGCCCGGGGAACGGTGCTTGCGCTGGGTGCCGTGAGAGGCGCCGAGGCCCTTGAAGCCGTGGCGCTTCATGACACCCGCGGTGCCCTTGCCCTTGCTCGTGCCGGTGACGTCGATCCTCTGGCCGGCCTCGAAGACGCTGGCGGTGATCTCCTGGCCGAGTTCGAACTCGGTGGTGTCATCGGTGCGCAGCTCGACGAGGTAGCGGCGCGGCGTGACGCCGGCCTTCTCGAAGTGACCCGTGCGCGGCTTGTTCACCTTGCGCGGGTCGATCTGCCCGTAGCCGATCTGGACGGCGGTGTAGCCGTCCTTCTCCTGGCTGCGGAGCTGCGTGACGACACACGGCCCGGCCTGGACGACGGTCACCGGTACGATCCGGCCCTCATCGTCGAAGACCTGGGTCATGCCGAGCTTCTCGCCCAGGACGCCCTTCCTCTGCGTACTCATCTCTCGGTGCGTCCCTTAGAGCTTGATCTCGATGTCAACGCCGGCCGGAAGGTCGAGCCGCATCAGCGAGTCGACCGTCTTGGGCGTCGGGTCGATGATGTCGATCAACCGCTTGTGCGTGCGCATCTCGAAGTGCTCGCGGCTGTCCTTGTACTTGTGCGGCGAGCGGATGACGCAGTACACGTTCTTCTCGGTCGGCAGCGGCACCGGGCCCGCGACCTTGGCGCCCGTCCGCGTCACCGTCTCTACGATCTTCTTCGCGGAGGTATCGATGACCTCGTGGTCGTAGGCCTTGAGCCGGATGCGGATCTTCTGTCCCGCCATGGTGGCCTCGGTGTCCTTTGCTGTAGTGCCGCTGATACTTCACTGATCGCGATACGGCGGCCGGGTGCGCTGTCGAAAGCGACCAGGCCGCCGCCTCACGAGGGTGTTACTTGATGACCTTGGTGACGCGACCCGAGCCGACGGTCCGGCCACCCTCGCGGATGGCGAACTTCAGGCCCTCCTCCATGGCGACGGGCTGGATCAGCTCGACGCGCATCTCGGTGTTGTCGCTCGGCATGACCATCTCGGTGCCCTCAGGGAGGTTCACCACGCCGGTGACGTCCGTGGTCCGGAAGTAGAACTGCGGACGGTAGTTGTTGAAGAACGGCGTGTGGCGGCCGCCCTCGTCCTTGGACAGGATGTAGACCTGCGCCTCGAACTCGGTGTGCGGGGTCGTGGTGCCCGGCTTGATGACACACTGGCCGCGCTCGACGTCCTCGCGCTTGATGCCACGCAGGAGCAGGCCGACGTTGTCGCCCGCCTGGCCCTGGTCGAGCAGCTTGCGGAACATCTCGACACCGGTGACGGTGGTCGAGGTGGTCTCGTTCTTGATGCCGATGATGTCGACGGTCTCGTTGACATTGACGACACCGCGCTCGATACGGCCGGTCACGACCGTGCCGCGGCCGGTGATCGAGAAGACGTCCTCGATCGGCATCAGGAACGGCTTGTCGATGTCACGCACCGGCTCGGGCACGTTCTGGTCGACGGCGTCCATCAGCTCGGCGACGGACGCGCCCCACTTCTCGTCGCCCTGGAGGGCCTGGAAGGCGGAGACGCGCACGACCGGGACGTCGTCGCCCGGGAACTCGTACTCCGACAGCAGCTCGCGAACCTCGAGCTCGACGAGCTCCAGGATCTCCTCGTCGTCGACCATGTCGCACTTGTTCAGCGCGACGACGATGTAGGGCACGCCGACCTGGCGGGCGAGGAGCACGTGCTCCTTGGTCTGCGGCATCGGGCCGTCGGTGGCGGCGACCACCAGGATGGCGCCGTCCATCTGCGCCGCACCGGTGATCATGTTCTTGATGTAGTCCGCGTGACCGGGGCAGTCCACGTGCGCGTAGTGCCGGGCCTCGGTCTGGTACTCGACGTGCGCGATCGAGATCGTGATGCCGCGCTCGCGCTCCTCCGGCGCCTTGTCGATGTCCTCGAACGGCGTGAAGGGGTTGAGGTCCGGGTACTTGTCGTGGAGCACCTTGGTGATCGCCGCGGTAAGCGTGGTCTTACCGTGGTCGATGTGTCCAATGGTGCCGATGTTCACGTGCGGCTTCGTCCGCTCGAACTTGGCCTTCGCCACTGGTTGCTCCTTGTCGCGATCCTCGGCCGTCTAGACGACCGCTTCGATGTACGTCTGGTGTGATCTGTGGGCAGGCCCGGTGCTCTACTCGCCCCGCGCCTTCGCGATGATCTCCTGCGCGACGTTCCCCGGAACCTCTGCGTAGGAGTCGAACTGCATGGTGAAGACGGCCCGGCCCTGGGTCTTGCTGCGCAGATCACCCACGTAGCCGAACATCTCGGACAAAGGCACGAGCGCCTTGATGACGCGCATGCCGTGCCGCTCGTCCATGGACTGGACCTGGCCGCGGCGGCTGTTGAGGTCGCCGATCACATCGCCCATGTTGTCCTCGGGCGTGGTGACCTCCACGGCCATCATCGGCTCCAGCAGCGTGGGGGTCGCCTTGCGGGCGGCCTCCTTGAACGCCATGGAACCGGCGACCTTGAACGCCATTTCCGAGGAGTCGACCTCGTGGTAGGCGCCGTCCCTCAAGGTGACCTTGACGCCCACCATCGGGTAGCCGGCGAGGACGCCGAACTCGGCGGCCTCCTGGCAGCCGGCGTCCACCGACGGGATGTACTCCCGCGGGATGCGGCCACCGGTGACCTTGTTCTCGAACTCGTAACCGTCGGACCCGCCACCGAGCGGCTCCAGGTCGATGATCACGCGGCCGAACTGGCCCGAGCCACCCGTCTGCTTCTTGTGGGTGTACTCGATCTTCTCGACCTTGCGGCTGATCGTCTCGCGGTAGGCGACCTGCGGCCGCCCCACGTTCGCGTCGACCTTGAACTCGCGCTTCATCCGGTCGACGAGGATCTCCAGGTGGAGCTCGCCCATGCCGGAGATGACCGTCTGACCGGTCTCCTCGTCCGAGCGGACCTGGAAGGACGGGTCCTCCTCGGCCAGCCGCTGGATCGCGGTGCCCAGCTTCTGCTGGTCGGCCTTGGTCTTCGGCTCGATCGCCACGTGGATGACCGGCGCCGGGAAGTTCATCGACTCAAGGACGATGGGGTCCTTCTCGTCGCACAGCGTCTCACCGGTGGTGGTCTGCTTGAGGCCCATCACCGCGACGATGTCGCCGGCGCCCGCGCGCTCTATCTCGGTGCGCTTGTTGGCGTGCATCCGGTAGATCTTGCCGATCCGCTCCTTGCGCTCCTTGACGGAGTTCATGACGGTCGAGCCCGACTCCAGGACGCCCGAGTAGACGCGGACGAAGGTGAGCTTGCCGAGGTGCGGGTCGCTCATGATCTTGAAGGCGAGGGCCGAGAACGGCTCCTCCTCGCTCGGCTTGCGCGCGAGCACCTTCTCCTCGTCGCGGACGGCGTGGCCCTCGATGGCGTCCACGTCCAGCGGCGACGGCAGGTACCGGACGATCGCGTCCAGCAGCGGCTGCACGCCCTTGTTCTTGAAGGCCGTACCGCACGTCACCGGGGTCAGCTTCGCGGCGACGGTCGCGCGGCGGATGCCCGCGTACAGCTGCTCCACGGTGGGCTCGTCGCCCTCCAGGTACAGCTCCATGATCTCGTCGTCGTTCTCGGCGAGGGTCTCGACCAGCTTGTCGTGCCACTCGCGCGCCGACTCGACGTGGGTGTCGGGGATGTCGACCGTGTCATACATCTCACCGAGCTTGGCCTCTTCGTTCCAGAGCAGGGCCTTCATCGTCACCAGGTCGATGACGCCCTTGAAGTCGGCCTCGGCGCCGATCGGCAGCTGCAGCACGAGCGGAGTCGCGTTGAGACGATTCTCGATCATGTCGACGCAGCGGTGGAACTCGGCGCCGACCCGGTCGAGCTTGTTGACGAAGCACATGCGGGGCACGCCGTAACGGTCGGCCTGGCGCCACACCGTCTCGGACTGCGGCTCGACACCGGCGACACCGTCGAACACCGCGACGGCGCCGTCGAGCACCCGCAGGTTGCGCTCCACCTCAACGGTGAAGTCGACGTGCCCCGGGGTGTCGATGATGTTGATGGTGTGCTTGACCTCGTCCACGGGCCACTCGCAGGTGGTGGCAGCGGAGGTGATGGTGATTCCCCGCTCCTGCTCCTGCTCCATCCAGTCCATGGTGGCGGCGCCGTCGTGGACCTCGCCGATCTTGTAGCTGATGCCCGTGTAGTACAGGATCCGCTCGGTCGTCGTGGTCTTGCCCGCGTCGATATGGGCCATGATCCCGATGTTGCGGACCCTGGCAAGGTCTACACCGGTTTTGGTAGCCACTGTGTCCTCGCGTCGTCTCGTCGTTGCGGTTCCGCCGGCTTACCAGCGGTAGTGGGCGAAAGCCTTGTTGGACTCCGCCATCTTGTGCGTGTCCTCGCGCTTCTTGACAGAAGCACCGAGGCCGTTGCTCGCGTCGAGCAGCTCGTTCATGAGCCGCTCGGTCATGGTCTTCTCGCGGCGCTGCCGGGCGTACACCACCAGCCAACGCAGGGCGAGCGTGGTGCTGCGCGCGGGCCGCACCTCGACCGGGACCTGGTAGGTCGCGCCACCGACACGGCGGCTGCGGACCTCCAGGGTCGGCTTCACGTTGTCGAGCGCGCGCTTCAGCGTGACGACCGGGTCGTTGCCGGTCTTCTCGCGAGCACCCTCCAGAGCGTCGTACACGATGCTCTGCGCGATCGAACGCTTGCCGTCCAGGAGAATCTTGTTGATGAGCGCGGTGACCAGCGGCGAGTTGTACACCGGGTCAGCGATCAGCTGGCGCTTGCCAGCAGGGCCCTTGCGCGGCATCAGCTCTTCTCCTTCTTCGCGCCGTACTTGCTACGCGCCTGCTTGCGGTTGCGGACGCCCTGGGTGTCGAGCGACCCGCGGATGATCTTGTACCGCACACCGGGGAGGTCCTTCACACGTCCGCCTCGCACGAGCACGATCGAGTGCTCCTGCAGGTTGTGACCGACGCCGGGGATATAGGCCGTGACCTCGATCCCGCTGGTCAGCCGGACACGGGCGACCTTGCGAAGCGCAGAGTTCGGCTTCTTGGGCGTCGTCGTGTAGACGCGCGTGCAGACACCCCGGCGCTGGGGGCTCTCCTTCAGCGCGGGCGTCTTGTTCTTGGTCACCTTGTCCTGGCGGCCCTTGCGGACCAGCTGCTGGATCGTGGGCACCGCGTCTCCGTCTTCCTCGTACCGAGCCGGTAAGTCCTATTGCTGCAATCACCACCTCAGGCGAGGCTGTGACCTGCCGGTTTCCCGACCTCTCCGACCCCCGCGGTCGGGCGTGTCGCCCCCTCACGGAGCATCGCGCCGCGCAGAACCGACACAGACCGCCCGGCCCATATCAGGGCCAGATCAAGCCGGGGAGTAGTTGCGGCGCTGGGCCTGGCCTCACGGACCTCGCCGATGCGCACGCATAGCGGCCCGCACACAGCGGGCACAAGTGAAGAGGTTACCGACCCCCAAGCGAAAGTGCAAAGTTGACTGTAGTGACCTCGGCGTCAGGCGCTAGAGCGCCTTCCTTCAACGGCCACTACGGCGATCGCTGCATCGCTCCCGACTCGCCCAGGGGCTCGCTCCGCGATCAGGTGCTCGCTTCGCTCGCACCTGGCTTCGCACGCGATCGCAACGTTTGGGGTTGTTGACGACCGGGGGGTGGCTGGTGTCTGTGTGATCGGTCGCCTTGGCCTTTGGCGTCTCGAGCGCTCATCCTCGGCAGATGCCTTCTGCGCTCGTGGAAGACCGGGGCGGCGACTAAAGCATTGTGTCTCACATCCTCGCTGTTGGAGAAGATGTAGACGAGCTTTTACGCCGCCCCCGACTCTGCCGGACGTCCTAGAGGACGAACGCGACCACCAGCACGACGATGATCACCACGATGGCCACGGCGCCGGCGATGAGGAGCAGCATGTTCTTGCCGCCGCCCTTGCCTTCGTCGGCTCCGTATCCCGCCTGCTGCTGACCGTACTGTGCGGGCTGGCCGTACTGCTGTTGGCCGAATTGTCCCTGCTGTCCTTGCTGGCCCTGTTGGCCGTGCTGCCCGAATTGCTGCTGTTCGGGCTGCCCACCGAACTGCTGCTGTTCTTGCTGGCCGCCGTACTGCTGCTGGGCGCCCTGTTGTTCCTGCTGGGCGTACTGCTGCTGGCCGAAGTCCTGCTGCTGGGCGTAGGGCTGCTGCTGGCCATATTGCTGCTGCTCTGGTTGGCCGTACTGCTGCTGGCCGCCGTAGGGTTGCTGTTGCTGGCCGAACTGCTGCTGGGCGCCGCCCTGCTGGGGCTGGCTCCACTGCTGCTGGCCGATGTCCATCCGGGTGTGCTCGGCCATGCCCTGCGGCTCGGCCGGACGGCCCTGGGCGGACGGGTCGAACGTCTGGGTCGGCTTCGCGTCCTCGCTGGTCTCCGCGTGGCGGCCGAACGGCGGGGGCTCCTCCCCCGCCGGGGCGGAGGGCGATGCGCCGAAGCCGGAGTCGGGCGGTGGCACCATCATCGTGCGCTCGTGGTCGGCCTGGCCGCCGGGCTGGGGCGACCCGGGCGTCCACGGCTCCGGCGTGGCCGGCGGGGTCGGTGCCTGCCACGGCTCGGCCGGGGCCTCGTGCTTGCGCTCGGGGCCGGTCGCCACGGGGATGTCGGTGCCGGGCGACCAGTGCAGCGTCGCCTGGTCGTCGATCACGGGACGCGGCGCCTCGGGCGCGGGCGCGCCGGGGCCGGGCACGATGAGCGTACGGTCGCCGGCGCCGTCCTGCGGCGGCTCGGGCGGCGTCTGCTGCTCGGCCGGGGGCGTGAAACCGCCCGGCCCGGCGAAGGGCTGCTGCCCGTACGGCTCCTGGGGCGCGCCGTGCTTGGGCTGCTGCGGGTACTGCGGCTGTGGAGGCGGCCCGTAGGGATCCTCAGGCTGCTGGCCGTAGGCCGGCGGCTGGCTGTACTGCTGCTGCTCCGCAGGGGGGCCGTACTGTTGCTGCTCCTGCGGGGGCGGGAATCCGCCTGGCCCAGGAGGCGCGCCGTAGGGCGTCTGGGGCTGCTGCCCGTACTGCCCTGGGGCTCCGTACTGGGGCGGCGGCGGGGGCTGCTCGCCGAACTGCTGCATCGGCTGCTCGACCACCGTGGGCGGTGGCGGCGCGGGGCGCTCGTCCTCGCGGGGCTGCTGCGGGGCGGGCGGCTGCGCGCCCGCGGTGCCACCGAGCTGCGGTGCCCCGAACACCACGGTGCGGTCTCCGAGCGGACGGGCCGGAGGCTCGTTCTTCGGCTCTTCGGGGGGCTTCGGCTGCCCCTCGTCCTCCGGCAACGGCCACTGCGGTCCCTGCGTGCCGTCATTGTCGGTCATCGTCGGGCTCCTTCAGCGCCGTCGTCCCGGGGCTCCTCAGGCACCCGGCAGCTCGGAAACGCGCGGCGCATAACGCGGCCTCCAAGCCTTGTCACCGATGTCCCCCCGTGGCGGTCTTGCCGCCCGTGGGCGTTCTCGTCCCCAGCCTGCCCCGATAGCCGGTGGTATCGCAAATCACCACCCTGGTAGACGCCCGGCGCCCCCGGACTGTTCGGGTCCGGGGGCGCCGATCTGCGGCGACAAGTCAGGAATGCCCGTTAACCGGATGAGGCCGGTAGGGCGCCTCCAGCCGAGCGACCTCCTTCTCGTCCAGGCGGAGATCCGCGGCGGCTACCGCGTCCTCCATGTGCCCCAGCTTCGTCGCGCCGACGATGGGGGCGGTCACGGCAGGCTTGCCGAGCAGCCACGCGAGGGCGATCTGCGCCGCCGGGACTCCTCTTTCGGCCGCGACCTCACGGACGGCGTCCACCACGTCGAAGTCGGCCTCCTCGTAGAGGTCGTCGGCATAGGCGTCGCTGTTGGCGCGGACGGTGTTACGTTCGCCACCCCGCTCGCGGTTGCCCGCCAGGAGTCCCCTGGCGAGCGGGCTCCAGGGAATGCATCCCACACCCTGGTCGAGGCAGAGCGGGATCATCTCCCGCTCCTCCTCGCGGTAGACAAGATTGTAATGATTCTGCATCGTCACGAACTTCGTCCAGCCACGTGTCTCGGCCACGTGCTGCGCCTTGGCGAACTGCCATGCGTACATGCTGGACGCGCCGATGTATCGGGCCTTGCCGGACCTCACGACGTCGTGCAGGGCCTCCATCGTCTCCTCGATGGGCGTCTCGTAGTCCCACCTGTGGATCTGGTAGAGGTCCACGTAGTCGGTGCCGAGCCGCCGCAGCGACGCGTCGATCGAGGACGCCACGTGTTTGCGCGACAGGCCCGCGTCGTTCGCCGCGGGGCCCATGGGGAAGTACACCTTCGTCGCGAGGACGTAGTCGTCCCGGTGCTCGAACATCCGGGACAGCAGCCGACCGGTGATCTCCTCGCTGGCGCCCAGGGAGTACATGTCGGCGGTGTCGAAGAACGTGACCCCGGCCTCCACGGCCCGCCGGACGATCGGCTCCGCGGCGTCCTCGCCGAGGAACCACTGTCGCCGCCCGGGGTCGCCGTAACTCATCATCCCGAGGCAGATCCGCGAGACCTTCGTCCCGGTCGTCCCGAGCCGCACCTGTTCCATACCCTCTCCTCTCGCCGATCACCACGGTGCACCGTCACGACTGGGAACACCAAGTCGGTCGACCGCGGCGAAAAGGACATGGCCGTATTCTCGGCTGATCCGTAACTTGGTGGAATGGCGAACCGAAGGGGCCGACCGGGCCGCGCCTACGAACCCAAGCCGTTCGACGACGTCGACCTGCGCATCGTCGCGGAGCTCCAGCGGGACGGCCGGGTGAGCCTCGCCGAACTGGGCCGCCGCGTCGCGCTGTCGGCGCCCGCCGTCGCGGAGCGGGTCCAGCGCCTGGAGAGCGGCGGCGCCATCACCGGCTACCACGCCGCGGTGGACCCGGCGGCCCTCGGCTTCCCGTTCAGCGTCCTCGTCCGCGTGCGGCCGGTGCCGCGCGAGCTGAGCCGAATCCCGAAGATCGCGGACGAGATACCCCAGATCGTGGAATGCCATCGGATGACCGGTGACGACTGCTTCTACTTCATCGCCCATCTGCGGTCGGTCGAGGAGTTGGAGCCGATCCTGGACCGATTCACCCCGTACGCCCGGACGACGACCTCGGTCGTGCAGTCCTCGCCCGTCCCGCGCCGTCCACTGCCCCTCGGCTGAGGTCAGTCGAACGTCACGCACTCGACCTCGGCGCGGCGTTCGGTCATGCCCAGTTGGACCGCCGACGTCACGCACGCGCGCTGCTTGTCGTTGAGCTGGACCTTGCCGCACTCGGTCGTACTGGAGTAGGTGCGACAGTCCTGGCGTGCGCCCTGTTCCGGAGGCGACTGCGCCGCGGCGACGCTGCCCGCTCCCCCCATGGCGACGGCTGCGACGATCATCACTCCGGTCATGACCTTCTTCATATGCGTCCTCCCCCGAGGTGAAGATTATCCGGCGGCGCGGTCATCCCCGGGCACGAGGTGACAAAACGTGGCAAAAGGTCAAGAAAACCAGTGAACGCCCAGGTAAAGCCGAAAGTGGGGGGACGTCATCGACGATCGGCAGAGGTGCCACGCGGCGGGCGGTCGTGATGATGGAGGCCATGTCACCGGTAACCGAACGCCTCCGCCGGGCCGCCGCGTTGGCCGTGGGAGGGCTTGTGCTGTCCCTGACGGCCTCGCACGCCGCCGGGTCCCTGGCCCCTGCACGGAAAGCCCCCGACGGGGTTCCAGAAGCAGCTGGACGAGCCGAAGGATGCCGACATCATCGACGTCCCGGGTCGTGTCCTCCCCTTTGAAACCGGCCCCGTCGTCGTCCACAGCGTCCTGTGCCGCTGACCCCGAACGGCCGAAGGCCCCTTCCGCGGTTCGGAAGGGGCCTTCGTACTGCTGACTACCGGTTGTACTGGCCGAAGTCGTACTCCTCCAGGGGAACGGCTTCGCCGGACCCCTGGCCGAATGCGTACTCGGCGCCGTCGTCGTAGGAGCCGACGGAGTACACCGCCGCCTTCGCCTCCTCGGTGGGCTCGACCCGGACGTTGCGGTACTGCGGCATGCCGGTACCGGCCGGGATGAGCTTGCCGATGATGACGTTCTCCTTGAGGCCGAGCAGCGGGTCGCTCTTGGCGTGCATCGCGGCCTCGGTGAGGACCCGGGTCGTCTCCTGGAAGGACGCCGCCGACAGCCACGACTCGGTCGCGAGCGAGGCCTTGGTGATGCCCATCAGGACGGGACGGCCGGCGGCGGGGACTCCGCCCTCGGCCACGACGTTCCGGTTCGTCTCCTCGAAGATCGGACGCTCGACGAGGTCACCCGGGAGCAGGTCGGTGTCGCCCGACTCCAGGATGTTCACCCGCTTCAGCATCTGGCGGACGATGATCTCGATGTGCTTGTCGTGGATCGACACGCCCTGCGACCGGTAGACCTCCTGGACCTCGTGGACCAGGTGGAGCTGCACGGCGCGGGGGCCGAGGATGCGCAGCACCTCGTGCGGGTTGATGGCACCCGCGATGAGCTGCTGGCCCACGTCGACGTGCTCGCCCTCCTTGACCAGGAGGCGGGAGCGCATCGGCACCGGGTAGGCGATCTCGTCGGAGCCGTCGTCGGGGACGACGACGACCTTGCGCGCCTTCTCCGTCTCGTCGATCTTGACGCGACCGGCGACCTCGCTGATCGGGGCCACACCCTTCGGGATGCGGGCCTCGAACAGCTCCTGGACACGCGGCAGACCGTGCGTGATGTCACCACCGGCCACACCGCCGGTGTGGAAGGTGCGCATGGTCAGCTGCGTGCCGGGCTCACCGATGGACTGCGCGGCGATGATGCCGACGGCCTCGCCGACGTCCACCCGCTTGCCGGTGGCCAGGGAACGGCCGTAGCAGGCGGCGCAGACGCCGATCTTGGCCTCGCAGACCAGGGCGCTGCGGGTGCGGACGCGGTCCACACCGGCCTCGACCAGGCGCGTCACCACCGCGTCGGACAGGTCGGTGTCGGCCGGGAAGATGACCGTCCCGTCGACCTCGACGTCCTCGGCGATGGTCCGGCCGACCAGGCTGGTCTCCGTGGTGGCCAGCTTGACCAGCGAGCCGTCGGCGGCGCGCTCGGCGACCTCGAAGGGGATCGTGCGGTCGGTGCCGCAGTCCTCCTCGCGGACGATGACGTCCTGCGCGACGTCCACCAGGCGCCGGGTCAGGTAACCCGAGTCGGCGGTGCGCAGCGCGGTGTCGGCCAGGCCCTTGCGGGCGCCGTGCGTCGAGATGAAGTACTCGACGACCGACAGTCCCTCGCGGAACGACGACTTGATCGGACGCGGGATGGTCTCGCCCTTGGGGTTGGAGACCAGGCCGCGCATGCCGGCGATCTGCCGCAACTGGAGCGGGTTACCGCGGGCGCCCGACTGGATCATCATCCAGATCGGGTTGGCCTTCGGGAACGCCTGCTCCATGTCCTTGGCGACGTCCGCGGTCGCGTGGTTCCAGATCTCGATGAGCTCCTGCTTGCGCTCGTCATCGGTGATCAGACCGCGGTTGAACTCGCGCTGGACCTTGTCGGCGCGCTGCTCGTACCCGCCCAGGATCTCCTGCTTGTTGGGCGGGGTGATGACGTCGTCGATCGCGATCGTGACGCCGGACCTGGTCGCCCAGTGGAACCCGGTGCTCTTCAGCGCGTCCAGGGCGTTGGCGACGGCCACCTTCGGGTAGGTCTCCGCCAGCTCGTTGACGATCGCCGAGAGCTGCTTCTTGCCGATCTCGTCGTCCACGAACGGGAAGTCGTCGGGCAGCGTCTCGTTGAACATCGCGCGGCCGAGCGTGGTCTCCAGCCGGTACGGCTGGCCGGGCTCGTAACCCTCGGGCGCCATCCAGCCGCGCGGCGGCGGGACGTCCTTCAGCCGGATGTGGATCTTGGCCTGGAGGTCCAGCTCGCCCCGGTCGTAGGCCATGATCGCCTCGGCGATGCCGCCGAACGCCCGGCCCTCGCCCTCGGAGCCGTCCTTCTGCGTCGTCAGCCAGTACAGGCCGATGACCATGTCCTGGGTGGGCATGGTGACGGGCTTGCCGTCCGACGGCTTCAGGATGTTGTTGGTCGACAGCATCAGGATCCGCGCCTCGGCCTGCGCCTCGGCGGACAGCGGCAGGTGCACCGCCATCTGGTCGCCGTCGAAGTCCGCGTTGAACGCGGTGCAGACGAGCGGGTGGATCTGGATGGCCTTGCCCTCGACCAGCTGCGGCTCGAACGCCTGGATACCGAGCCGGTGCAGGGTCGGCGCGCGGTTGAGCAGCACCGGGTGCTCGGTGATGACCTCTTCCAGCACGTCCCACACGACCGGACGGGCGCGCTCCACCATCCGCTTGGCGGACTTGATGTTCTGCGCGTGGTTGAGGTCGACCAGCCGCTTCATGACGAACGGCTTGAACAGCTCCAGCGCCATCTGCTTGGGCAGGCCGCACTGGTGCAGCTTCAGCTGCGGGCCGACGACGATGACCGAACGGCCGGAGTAGTCGACGCGCTTGCCCAGCAGGTTCTGCCGGAACCGGCCCTGCTTGCCCTTGAGCATGTCCGACAGCGACTTCAGCGGACGGTTGCCCGGCCCGGTGACCGGGCGGCCGCGGCGGCCGTTGTCGAACAGCGCGTCGACGGCCTCCTGCAGCATCCGCTTCTCGTTGTTGACGATGATCTCGGGTGCGCCCAGGTCGAGCAGGCGCTTGAGCCGGTTGTTGCGGTTGATGACGCGGCGGTACAGGTCGTTCAGGTCGGACGTGGCGAACCGCCCGCCGTCCAGCTGCACCATCGGACGCAGGTCCGGCGGGATCACCGGGATGCAGTCCAGCACCATGCCGAGCGGGCTGTTGCGGGTGTTGAGGAACGCCGAGACGACCTTCAGCCGCTTGAGGGCGCGGGCCTTCTTCTGGCCCTTGCCGGTACGGATGATGTCGCGCAGCTTCTCGGCCTCGGCGTCGAGGTCGAAGTTCTGGAGCCGGGCCTGGATGGCCGCGGCGCCCATGCCGCCCTCGAAGTACTTGCCGAACCGGTCGCGCATCTCGCGGTAGAGCAGCTCGTCGCCCTCAAGGTCCTGGACCTTGAGGTTCTTGAAGCGGCTCCAGACCTCGTCGAGCCGGTCGATCTCGCGCTGCGCGCGGTCGCGCAGCTGCTTCATCTCCCGCTCGGCGCCGTCGCGCACCTTGCGCTTCTGGTCGGCCTTCGCGCCGGCCTCCTCCAGCTCCGCCAGGTCGCCCTCCAGCTTCTGCTGGCGGGCCTCGACCTGCGCGTCGCGGGCCTGCTCGATCTGCTGGCGCTCCACGGAGATGTGGGCCTCCAGCGTCGGCAGGTCGCGGTCGCGCCGCTCGGCGTCCACGCTGGTGATCATGTAGGCCGCGAAGTAGATGATCTTTTCGAGATCCTTCGGGGCCAGGTCCAGCAGGTAGCCGAGCCGGGACGGGACGCCCTTGAAGTACCAGATGTGCGTGACGGGTGCGGCCAGCTCGATGTGGCCCATCCGCTCACGGCGCACCTTGGCACGGGTCACCTCGACGCCGCAGCGCTCACAGATGATGCCCTTGAACCGGACGCGCTTGTACTTGCCGCAGTAGCACTCCCAGTCGCGGGTCGGACCGAAGATCTTCTCGCAGAAGAGCCCGTCCTTCTCCGGCTTGAGGGTGCGGTAGTTGATCGTCTCCGGCTTCTTGACCTCGCCGTGGGACCACTGGCGGATGTCGTCAGCGGTCGCCAGGCCGATGCGTAGCTCGTCGAAGAAGTTGACGTCAAGCAACTGTTTTCCCCTTGAGTTGATCAGACCTCTTCGACACTGCTCGGCTCACGCCGGGACAGGTCGATGCCGAGCTCCTCCGCGGCGCGGAAGACGTCCTCGTCGGTGTCGCGCATCTCGATGGACATGCCGTCGCTGGACAGCACCTCGACGTTGAGGCACAGCGACTGCATCTCCTTGATGAGCACC
>NZ_BCQT01000006.1 GCF_001552215.1 Actinomadura macra NBRC 14102
AATGGTGACACCAACCAGTGGGGCGGCATGGACACCGTCCTCTGCGTGAACAATCTGTCGCGATTCCCGCAGCCGGTGGAACTGGACCTGCGGCGCTTCCGGGACTCGACCCCGATCGAATGCATGGGCGGCGTGCAGTTCCCCGCCATCGGAGAACTCCCCTACCTGCTGACGCTGCCGGGTCACGGGTTCTACTGGTTCCTGCTCCCGCCGCCGCCCGAGGAGCGGGACGAAGGAGTGATGTAGTCATGCGGCCGCCCGACCGTTCCCTGACCCGGCTCCTGGCGGGATGGCTGCCCCGGCAGCGGTGGTTCGGCGGCAAGGACAGCCCCATCGACGAGCTCACCATCGACACCTCGACCGAACTCGTCCCCGGCGACCCCGGCCTCCACCACCTCGTCCTCGACGTCCGCCAGAACACCACCACCGACCACTACCAGCTCCTCCTCGGCATCCGCCGCCACCTGCCCGAGCGGCTGCGCCCGCACCAGATCGGGCAGTTCGCCGGAGACACCCCCGGATACCTCTACGACGCGGCCCACGACCCGGAGCTCGCCCGCCCCCTGCTGACGCACATGGCCCGGGAGACGACCGTCGGCCCGCTGCGGTTCCGCCACACGCCCGGCGCGGACATCCGGACGGACCTGGACGGAACGCCCGTCACAGCCGAGCAGAGCAACACGTCCCTGGTCTTCGGCGGGACGTACATCTGCAAGCTCTTCCGGCGCCTGTCCCCCGGCGTGAACCCCGACCTGGAGGTCAACCTCGCCCTGTCGCGCGAGGGCTGCACGCACGTCCCGGCCGTGCACGGCTGGATCGAGATGGAGCCGCCGGACGGTGCGGGCGGCGAGCCCATCACCCTCGCGCTGCTCTCGGAGTTCCTGCGCACCGGGACGGACGGCTGGCGACTCGCGCTCACCAGCGTCCGCGACTGGTTCGCCCAACCCGAGCCGCTGCACGCCCCGCCCGGCTCTCCCGCCGCGCCACCGGGCCCGGCCGGCGCGCTGACGGTGGGCGACGCGGCGGCGGCCGGAGGCGACTTCGCCGCGGAGGCGGAACGGCTCGGCGCGGCCACCGCGCAAGTGCATCGCGACCTCGCGGCGGCGTTCGGTGTGACGCGAGCGGCGGCGGACGATCTGCGCGCGATGGCCCGAGGGATGGCCGCGCAGCTCGATCGGGTCGGTGCCGCCGTCCCCGAGCTGCGCCCGCACGCCCCGGCGATCCGCGCGGTGTTCGACCGGCTCGCGGCGAGCGACGACCCGCTGCCGGTGCAGCGCGTCCACGGCGACTACCACCTCGGCCAGGTCATGCGGACCGAGTCCGGCTGGGTGCTGCTGGACTTCGAGGGCGAGCCGGCCCGGACCCCCGCCGAGCGGCGCGCCCCCGCGCACCCGCTCCGCGACGTCGCCGGGATGCTGCGCTCGTTCGAGTACGCCGCGCGGTTCCTGCTGGCCGGAGGTGACGAGATGCCCCCGGAGTCGGCGGACGTGCTGGAGCGGCGCGCCCAGGTGTGGGCGGAGCGCAACCGGGCGGCGTTCTGCGCCGGGTACGCGGCGGCCGGCGGTCCCGACCCGGCCGCGCACACGGCGCTGGTGCGGGCGTTCGAGCTGGACAAGGCGGTGTACGAGGTCCGGTACGAGGCGCGGAACCGGCCGTCCTGGCTGCCGGTCCCGCTCCGTTCCCTGGAGCGCCTGGCGGGCGGTCAGAGGTCGATCGAGTAGTCGAGGATGACGCGGTCGGCGGGCAGGACGATGTCGCGGCACACCTCCATGACGCCGGCACCCGCCAGCATCCGGCGGGTGATGGCGAGGACGGGGACGCCGCCGGTCATACGGAGCGCTTCGGCCTCCTCGGGTGTCGGCATGCGCGAGCGGACGGCCTCCTCCACCCGTGTCGGCGGGTGGCCGAGGTAGGCCAGCTGCGCGAGCGTCCCGCCGGGCCACGGCTCGCGCCCCGGGTCGGAGATGGGAGTATCGCCGACGAGATCCCAGGGCAGGAAGTTGACGGAGATCTGCTGCGGCTCTCCGCGAGCGTAGAAGACGAACCGGCGGCGCAGCAGTTCGGTGCCGGTGGGCAGCTCGAAGAGCGCGCCCAGGTCGTCGTCGGCGCGCACGCGGGTGAACTCCTTGTCGAGGCGGTACTCCTCCCAGGTGATCCGCTGGTCCCGGGTGAAGGTCGTCTCGGGCACGGCCATCGGCCTGGTCACGGCACGGTAGCGGTCCATCGCGACGCGGCGCGCCGGCGGGATGACCCGCACGACGGTGCCACCGCCGCGGCGGGTCTCGACGAGCCCTTGCTGGCGGAGCAGCGCGATGGCCTGGCGCACGACGATCTCCGAGACACCGTGCATCTCGCACAGCTCCGCCATGGTCGGCAGCCGGGATCCTTGCGGAAGGCTGCCACCCCGTATCCCCTCTCGCAGCGTGTCGGCGATGCGCAGGTAGGCGGGACGGTCCGACACCGGCGTCACCTCCCCTTCGTTTCGGGCGCTGTTTCGGGCGCTGTTCCCGGCGCGGCCCCCCGTGTACGGCCCCCGTGATTCGACGCGGCGTTCGATCCTGACCCCGCCTCACACCCTCATCCATACCTTCTTCGCGCTATCTCAAGAGAGACGGTCCGCTTACGGACAGCTTGACACCTCTTAGACCGAGTAAGACTTTTGTATACAGAAGAGCCGCCTCGGGGAAAGGACGACCTTGATGGGCGACTTCGAGGATCAGAAGACGGCCATCGAGAGCGACTTCCCCGGCTGGCAGGTGTGGCGCAGCGATGCCGGCCGCTGGTACGCCACCCGCAGCACCGACCTGACGGACGCCCAACTCCAGGCGGGATACGCGATGACGGTGGCCGCGGACGACGCGGCCGGGCTGCGCGAGCTCCTGGCGGACCAGGCGCGCGAGGACCGGTGAGGCAGTGATGAGAGCCGCCGCGCGGTCCGGTTCGCACGCGGGAACGGGCACAGACAGGACGAACCGATACGGAAGGTACCTCTGGCGCTGAGGTGACACAGGAATGGAGGCCAGGGTGGTGGGGTCGATGTCACCCCTGGGCTCAGGAGACGTGACCGCATGGGCGACGCGTTCCGCGCGACCCCCCATCAAGAGTCGTGGCGCCCGTGCGGTCGCAACACCGGCCCCTGATCCACCACCGGTGACCCGCGTCACCTGAACAAACCGCAATCTCCTGGAAACAGGTCGCCCTCTCGCGTGAAACGTGCGGATCTCCGGGCACTCCTACTGAGGAACTGCCATCAGTGGACGAGGAGGCCATGACGTCATGGCACGGGTGACGCGCGCGGAGATCGATCGGCTCGTCGGAGGCGACCATCACGATCCGCACGGCATCCTCGGAGCCCATCCCGACGAGAGTGGCGTGACCGTGCGGGCGCTGAGGCCGCTCGCCGAACGGGTCGAGATCGTTCTGCCGAACGGCGACCGACATCCGCTCCGCCACGTCCACGAGGGCGTCTTCGCGCACACGCTGCCGGAGGGCGCCTCGCTCGCCGGTGACAGCGAGGACGATCCGCCCCTCGCGGTGCCCGACTACCGGCTCGCCGTGACGTACGGGGACGGCGTCGAGACCATCCAGGACGACCCGTACCGCCACCTTCCGACCCTCGGCGAGCTCGACCTCCACCTGATCAGCGAGGGACGGCACGAGGAGCTGTGGCGGGCACTCGGCGCGCGGGTCCGCACCTACGCCTCCGCGTTCGGCCCGGTCAACGGGGTCGGTTTCGCGGTGTGGGCACCGACCGCACGCGGTGTCCGGGTCGTGGGCGACTTCAACCACTGGGACGGCCGCGCCCACCCGATGCGCTCGCTGGGCTCCACCGGCGTCTGGGAGCTGTTCGTCCCGGGCGTCGGCGACGGCGTGTGCTACAAGTTCGAGATCCTCGGCGCGGACGGCGTGTGGCGCGCCAAGGCCGACCCGCTCGCGCAGGCCACCGAACACCCTCCGGCGACCGCGTCACGCGTGTTCACCTCCTCCTACGAATGGAGGGACGACGCGTGGATGGACGGCCGCAAGGGAAACGACTGGCTGCATGAGCCGATGAGCGCGTACGAGGTGCACCTCGGTTCGTGGCGGCCCGGCCTCGGCTACCGGGAACTGGCCGAGGAACTGACCGCGTACGTGAAGGACATGGGCTTCACGCATGTGGAGCTGATGCCCGTCGCCGAGCACCCGTACGGGCCGTCCTGGGGCTACCAGGTGACGTCCTACTACGCGCCGACCTCGCGGTTCGGGAGCCCGGACGACTTCCGGCACCTGGTCGACGAACTGCACCGGGCCGGCATCGGCGTGATCATGGACTGGGTGCCCGCGCACTTCCCCAAGGACGAGTGGGCGCTCGCGCGCTTTGACGGCACCGCCCTCTACGAGCACGACGACCCCACCCGCGGCGAGCACCCCGACTGGGGCACGCTCGTCTTCAACTTCGGTCGCGCCGAGGTCCGCAACTTCCTGGTCGCCAACGCCTCGTTCTGGCTGGAGGAGTTCCACATCGACGGGCTGCGCGTCGACGCGGTGGCCTCCATGCTGTACCTGGACTACTCCCGCAACGAGGGCGAATGGTCGCCGAACATCTACGGCGGGCGGGAGAACCTGGAGGCCATCTCGTTCCTCCAGGAGATGAACGCGACCGTCTACAAGCGCAATCCGGGCATCGTGACGATCGCCGAGGAGTCCACGGCGTGGCCAGGCGTCTCCCGTCCCACCCATCTCGGCGGGCTCGGCTTCGGCTTCAAATGGAACATGGGCTGGATGCACGACACGCTCGAATACCTGCGCCACGAGCCCGTCTTCCGGCACTACCACCACAACGAGATCACGTTCTCGATGGTGTACGCGTTCTCCGAGAACTACGTCCTGCCGCTGTCGCACGACGAGGTGGTGCACGGCAAGGGCTCACTGCTCAGCAAGATGCCGGGCGACACCTGGCAGCAGTTCGCCGGGCTCCGCGCCCTGCTCGCCTACATGTGGTCCCACCCGGGCAAGCAACTGCTGTTCATGGGCCAGGAGTTCGGCCAGGGCGCCGAATGGGCCGAGGAGCGCCCCCTGGACTGGTGGCTCCTGGAGAACGCCGCCGAGGGCGCCCTCCACCTCGGGCTCCAGAAGCTCGTCCGCGAGATGAACCGCGCCTACAAGGCGGAGCCCGCACTGTGGACGCGCGACAGCGACCACGAGGGCTTCCGCTGGATCGACGGCAACGATGCGAGCGGCAACACCCTGTCCTACGTGCGGTACGGGACGGCCGAGACCGGTGATCCCCCCGCCCTCGCCTGCGTCGTCAACTTCGCGGGTAACCCGCACGAGGACTACCGGCTCGGCCTCCCCTACGAGGGCGGCTGGCGCGAGGTCCTCAACACCGACGCCTATGAGTACGGCGGCAGCGGCGTCGGCAACCTCGGCCGTGTCGAGGCGACGGCCGAACCCTGGCACGGCCTCCCCGCCTCCGCCGTCCTCCGCATCCCGCCCCTGGGCGCCATATGGCTGGCGCCTTCGGATTCGATCCCGGCCCAAGAGGGCTCGCCTGGCGGCTCGCCCCCCTGACCGTGCTTGGGCGAGCGCTACAGCGCGTGGGGGCGGAGGTCGCTGGATCTGAGCTCCGTGGGGGTGGGCCGGGCGAATAGGGTGACGGGATGATCGCCGCCCAGCGCCTGCATATCGTTCCATCCCAGTTCATGGTGGAGCACCTGCCGAACGCGACGTTCCCCGAGGACGATGAATGGATCGCGCTCGTGCGGGCACCCGAGGGCCTCACCGTCGTCCGGGACGCCTCGCCGTTCGCGGAGGCGGAGCGGTGGATCGGCTTCTACGGCGACGCGGGCCACGGCCTGGACACCCCCGGGATGCTGGCGGCGATCGTCGGCCCCCTGGCCGAGGCGGGCGTGCCGGTGTTCGTCGCGTCCACCTACCACGCCGACCTGGTGCTGGTCCCCGAACATCGGCTGAAGCACGCCACCGACACCCTCACGGACGCCGGTCACCGCGTCACGGCTCCCTGACGGTCAGGGGAGGCGGTCGAGGAGCCAGCGGGGACCGGTGACGGCGGCGCCGGCACCCTCACAGCGGGCGCGGAGCCCCCGGTCGGCCGTCACGACCAGGTGGACGGTGTCCGGGCGCGGGTCGGTGAGCAGGCCGACGATATGGTCATCACCGCTGCCGGGCGCCGCGACGACGCTCACGCCGTCCCCCTGCTCGTCGGCCACCTTCCGCGCCGCGCCCTCGACCACCAGGACGACTTCCGGAAAAGCCTGGTCGTAGGAGACGAGCCCTCCTGGCACGCCCTGAACACCCCTGTTCAGCACCGAAAGCTCGTCACGAAGACGGGCGTTGGCGCCCGCACGGTCCTTCCACCAGCCGTCCGCGCGCGCGCCGACGACGTTCGCCGCGTCCACGACGAGGACGAGCTTCTTCATCGCGTCCTGAAGGCGGGGCCAAGAACGGGCGAACGGCGCGAACAGTTTGCGCTCCTCGACCTCCTCGGCGCGCACCCACTCGGCCCTGCGCGTCTCCCGTGACGCCGGTTCTACATGGACCCGCTCGGGCACGGCGGCCGTCACGGACGTGAACGACCAGCCGCCGTGATCCTCGACGCTGGTGCCCTGCACGTCCACGTCCCCGGGCGCGAGCGTGCACTCCTCGGACGTCTCCCGGAGCGCGCCGGTCACGGGGTCTTCATGGCTGTGCAGCGCGCCACCGAACATGCCCCACGTGCCGCCGCCGAGCCCCCACCAGGCCCGCTGCTGGAGCAGCACCCAGACCTGCCCGTCCGTGTCGCGGTGGTAGGCCAGCAGCCCGGCGGCGCCGAACCGGCCCCAGTGTGTGTGGCCCTGCCCGCATCCGGCCCAGCCGTCGCCGTCTCCCATGGGGCCGACGATATCCGCTGGACGATCCCAGTACGGTGGAGGCGTCGTTGGGGGGCGACGCCGGTGGACCCTGTCCATGTGAGACAGTCCCGAGGAGCCTGCAATGCCCGTCCTGCCGCTGGATCACGACGATCCCCGCGCCGCCGGCCGCTACCGGCTGACCGGCCGGCTCGGCGAGGGCGGTCAAGGCGTGGTGTACCTCGGGGAGGGGCCGTCCGGGGAACGCGTCGCGGTCAAGATGCTGAAGACCACCGATTCCTCGGCCCGCACGCGCTTCGCGCGGGAGATGCGCGCGGCCCAGCAGGTCGCCGCGTTCTGCACGGCGGCCATCCTCGATTCCTCGGCCGACGACGAGCTGCCCTACGTGGTCAGCGAGTTCATCGACGGGCCGTCCCTCCAGCAGCGCGTCCTGGAGCACGGGCCGCTGCGCGGCGGCGACCTGGAGCGGCTGGCGGTCAATACCGCGAGCGCGCTCGCCGCCATCCACGGCGCCGGGATCGTGCACCGCGACCTCAAGCCCGCGAACGTCCTGCTCGGCCCGGACGGGCCCCGCGTCGTCGACTTCGGCATCGCGCGTGCCATCGACGCCGAGACCCACACCCAGCTCGTCGGCACGCCTGCGTACTTCGCCCCCGAATGGCTGGACGGGCACCCTCCGACGGACCGCTCCGACGTGTTCGCCTGGGCGGGCACCATGGTGTACGCGGCCACCGGCCATCCGCCGTTCGGGCCGGCGACCAGCGTCCCGGCCACCCTGCACCGCATCGCCAACGGTGAACCCGACCTCGGCGGGGTGCCGCCGTCCCTGCTCCCGCTGCTCGCCGAGTGTCTCGCCAAGGACCCGTCCAGACGCCCCGCCGCCCGCGACCTGATGGTGCGGCTCGTCGACCCGTCCGCCGGTCCGCCCACCGTCCCGAACCCGATGGGCGCGCCGGTCCCGCCGCCGGGACACGGCATGCCGGGACTCCCACCGACCACGGACACCGCCGCCCCCGCGACGGCCCGCGGCCGCGGGCGGCTCGTCGCCGCCGCCGTCGCCCTGTGCCTCGTCGCGGCCGTGGCGGCGAGCGCGGCGGTGTACGTCCTGACAAAGGACGAAAAGGATTCGCCGTCACGGGCGGGCAGGCCGCCCAGCGCCACGGCCGGCCGGAACTCGACCACGCCGCCCACCGCCACGGCGGGGTCGACGGGCGGGCCGTCCTCGGCCGGCGGGGTTCCGGCCGGGTTCGACGGGACCTGGAAGGGCACGCTGACGCAGACGGGCGGGATCACCATGGGCGACTCGTCCACGACCGCGACGGTGAAGCTGAAGGCGGGCACCAACGGGGGTACCTCCGAATACGAGACGTGGGGCTGCCACGACACGCTCGTCGCCACCAGCGTGTCCGGGTCGACGGTCGTGTTCCAGGAGACTCCGCAGGACAGCAACGGGACGACCGGGTTCTGCATCGGCGGCACGGTGACGCTGAGACTGGTGTCCGGCACGCTGGAGTACACCTCGCCCGGCGTGGGGACGACCAGGGGAACGCTCCGCCGCGAAGGCTGAGCCCGTGACGAACCGCACAGTGCCGCCCGGTGCTCCGCGCGCATACGCTGCGGGGAGTCTCATGATCAGGGGGATCGAGTGAGGGTCGAGGCGAGCCCGGACCTCTCGTCCGGCGGGGAGACGATCAGCGGGGACGCGGTCGAGCTGTGGAACACGCTCTCGGGGGCGGAGCTGATCCAGGCCATGAGCGATGGGCGTTTCCCGCAGATCTCCGACATCAACGACTACATCCGCCAGGTGATCGTGTCCGCGGAGCCGGGCCGGGTGGAGATCTCCTGGACGCCGCACGAGGGCCTGTGCAACCCCGGCGGGACCGTCCACGGCGGCTACATCGCCATGATCCTGGACAACGCGGTGTGCCTCGCCGCCAGCAGTACGTGCGAGCACTTCATGCCGATGCTCACCCTCAACCTGAACATCGACTACCTGCGCGCCGTCAGCGCCGGTGAGACCTACACCGTGACCGGGACGTCCGTGCACCCCGGAAGCACCCGCATGGTCGCCACCGCGGTCATCGCCGATGCGCGGGGCCGCCCCGTCGCGCAGGCGTCGGGAAGCGTCCTGCCCAACCGCGCCTTCGCACGCTGAGGGCCCCCTCGCCAGCGCATAGGGTGGGGTCATGGTGGATCCCGGCACAGTCGTCAACGTCATCAAGCAGGCCCGGGACCGGCGGACGGCCCCGCTGATCCTGGAGCTGGACCTCACCGAGGGCCTGATGGAGTCCGCGCCCGCGGACCCGATCTCGGCGATCATGTCCATGCGTCGGACGAGCCTGCGCGACGTCCTGGACGGGCTGCGTCGCGCCCGCTCCGACAGCCGGGTGCGGGCCCTGGTCGTAAAGGTCACCGGCGGGGTCGGCCTGGCGCTCGCGCAGGAACTGCGGGAGGCCGTCCAGGGGTTCCGCGAGGCGGGCAAGCTCGCCGTCGCCTGGGCGGAGACCTTCGGCGAGGGCGGCCGCGGCACCGTCCCGTTCTACCTGGCCACCGGCTTCGACAAGGTCTACCTGCAACCCACGGGCGAGGTGGGCCTCACCGGCGTGGCGCTGGAGGAGCCCTTCTTCGCGGGCGCGCTGGAGAAGGCGGGCGTCCAGCCGCGCTTCGCCAAGCGGTACGAGTACAAGACCATGGCCAACACGTTCATGGAGAAGACGTACACGCCCGAGCACGAGGAGTCGTCCCAGCGGCTCGTGACGTCGATCGGCGAGCAGATCACCGCGGGCATCGCCGCCGCCCGCGACCTGCCCGTCGACAGGGTCCGCGAGCTCACCGACCGCGGCCCGCTCCTCGCCGACGAGGCACTGGAGGAGGGCCTGGTCGACCGGCTCGGCTACCGCGACGAGGTGTACGCCGACCTCCGCGAGCAGTTCGGGGAGTCGGTCCAGCTCCGCTACGTGGCCCGCTACAACCGCACGCACGGCCTCGCCCGCCGCATCCCGCAGCCGGGCCGGCAGGACGTCGTCGCCCTCATCAACGGGCACGGCCCGATCCGTCTCGGCCGCAGCGGTCGCGGCGGCCCGCTGCCGAACTCCGGCCCCGCGATGGGCTCGGACACGGTCGGCGCCGCGTTCCGGGCCGCCACCAAGGACGACCGCGTCAAGGCGATCGTCTTCCGCGTGAACAGCCCCGGTGGCTCCGCCGTGGCGTCCGACGCGATCTGGCGCGAGGTGGTGCTGGCCCGCCGCGCGGGCAAACCCGTGATCGTCTCGATGGGCGACGTCGCCGCCTCCGGCGGCTACTACGTGGCGATGGCCGCGGACACGATCGTCGCGCAGCCCGGCACGATCACCGGTTCGATCGGCGTCGTCGTCGGCAAGGCCGTCGTGAACGACCTGCTGGCCCGCGTCGGCATCGGCCTCGGCTCGGTCGCCGACGGCGAGCACGCCCGCATGTTCAGCGCCACCAAGGACTTCAGCGACTCCGAGTGGGAGCGGATCAACGCCTCCCTCGACCGGATCTACGACGACTTCACGGCCAAGGTCGCCGAGGGACGCGAGCTGCCGCGCGACCGCGTCCACGAGCTCGCCCGGGGCCGCGTCTGGACGGGCGCCGACGCCAAGGACGGCGGCCTGGTGGACGAGCTGGGCGGCCTCGACCTGGCCCTCGACCTGGCCCGCAAGAAGTCCGGTCTGGCCGCCGACGCCCCGGTCCGCACCTACCCGCACACCTCGCCGCTGGAGCGGCTGCGTCCGCCGGAGTCCAGCGAGGACCGCACCGCCGCGTCCGCCCGTTTCGACGGCTGGGGCTCCCTCGGCGGCCTCGCCGCCCGCCTCGGCCTGCCCGCCACCGGCCCCCTCACCCTCCCGGGTTCCTGGGAGATCCGCTGAGCACCGACTTCGTCGAGGCCGTCGCGGGCTTTGCCACAGGCGTGGTCGTGCTGACCGTCCGCGACGGCCGCGACGACCTCGGTACGACCGTGACCTCGTTCATGTCGGTGTCCCTTGAGCCGCCGATGGTCCTGGCGGGCGTGGCGTCATCGTCCTACCTGACCGAGGTCCTGCACCGCCGGGAGCGCTGGGCGGCGACCGTCCTCGCCGTGGGCCAGCGCGCCCTCGCGGGCCGCTTCGCCGCCGAGGGCCGCCCGAGCGCCCGCCTCCTCCTCGCGAGCGAGCCCCACCACCGCGGCTCCCTCTCGGACGCCCTGCTCCCCGACACCGGACTGGCCGCCCTGGAATGCGAGACCCGCCAGACCATCGAGGCGGGCGACCACACCCTCTTCATCGCCGAAGTCCTCGCGGCGGACTACATCACCCGCGGCGAAAAACCACTAATAAGAGTCAATCGCCGCTATCTCGGGGGTGAATAGAGTGCCGGATCGCGATGATGGCGACATGACAGCACACTCGCCGGAACTGCCCTTCGCTCTCACCCTCGACGACTACCTCGCCGCCGGTGAGGAGAAGTGGAACGACTTCGAGGTGGCAGAGGGCAACCTCGTCCTCCGCGAAGAGCGCAGTCGTCCCCACCAGAAGACGGCGTTCCGCCTCGCCGGCGCCTTCGAGACAGCGGTGCGAAAGTACCGGTCGACGCACCCGGGGGCCAACGCCCCCTGCTATGAGATCAACACCGAGGTGAACCTCCTGCTCTGGGAGGTCCCGCTGACGATTCGCAAGCCCGACGTCATCGTCCACCGCTGCCGGGAACAGTTCGAGATGCTCCAGGCAGGGGACGCGATCATTGTCGCCGAAGTGATCTCCCGTTGGTCGGAATCACGCGACCGCATCCACAAGATGGGCGAATACGCCAAGTCACGCATTCCGCACTATCTCATTATCCAGTTTGATGAGGTCGGGGCGACAATTGTGGAGCATTATGCCCTGATCGCCTCGGACACCACCTATTCCCGGATCAGCGTCACCCACCGAGACCGGGACATCTGGGCGCTCGACATCACCGTACCCTTCGAGATCCAGATCGGCTGGCAGGACCTCGATGTGGGGCCACCCGTCTGAATGGGGCGGGTTCAGACCTTGCGGCCGGCCTTCCAGACTGCGGCCACCTGGGGGACGCCAGGACGGTAGGCCAGGTGGATGTGGGACGGGGCGTCCAGCACCAGGACGTCCGCGCGTGCACCGGGGGCCAGATGACCGACATCGGTGCGGCGCAGGGCGCGGGCGCCGCCGGCGGTGGCGGACCAGACGGCTTCGGCAGGGGTCATGTGCATGTCGCGGACGGCGACGGCGATGCAGAACGCCATGCTGGAGCTGTAGCAGGAGCCGGGATTGCAGTCGGTGGCGAGCGCGACGGTGGCGCCGGCGTCCAGGAGGCGGCGGGCGTCCGGATAGGGCTGGCGAGTGGAGAACTCGACGCCCGGGAGAAGCGTCGCCACGGTGCGGGAGGACGCGAGGGCGTCGACGTCGGCGTCGCTGAGGAACGTGCAGTGGTCGGCGGACGCGGCGTCGAGCTCCACGGCGAGGCCGACGCCGGGGCCCTGGGCGAGCTGGTTGGCGTGGACGCGGGGGGCCAGGCCCGCCTTCATGCCGGCCTGGAGGACGGTACGGGCCTGATCGACGTCGAAGGCGCCGTCCTCGCAGAAGACGTCCACCCAGCGGGCGTGGGGCGCACAGGCGGCGAGCATGTCGGTGGTGACGAGGCCGACGTAGGCGTCGGTGTCGCCCCCGTACTCCGACGGGACCACGTGGGCGCCGAGGTAGGTGACCTCGTCGGCCAGTTCGGCGGCGATGCGGACGGCGCGTTCCTCATGCTCGACCGTGAGACCGTAGCCGGACTTGCACTCGACCGTCGTGTTCCCCTGCCGGGCCATCTCGTCCACGAGGCGGCGCAGGTTGGCGCGCAGATCGTCGTCGGACGCGGCGCGGGTACGGGCGACCGTGGTGCGGATGCCCCCCGCGCCGTAGGGGACGCCGCTCATGCGGGCGGCGAACTCCTCGGCGCGCTCGCCCGCGAAGACGAGGTGGGCGTGGGAGTCCACGAAGCCGGGGAGGACGGCCCGTCCGGCGGCGTCGAAGGACTCGTCGGCGGCGGGGGCCTCGGCGGTCGGACCCGTCCAGGCGATCGTGCCGCCGTCGATCACGACGGCGGCGTCGTGGAGGACGCCGAGGGGGCCTTCTCCGGTGCCGGGCTCGTTGGTGACCAGTTCCCCGATGTTCGTGATGGCGATGCTCACCACGGCAGGATCTCACGCTCCCGTCACGGTGCTGACGGCGCCTGCCAGGATGGCCGGAACGTCGTCGATGAGCAGGTGGCGACCGTCGTGGACGATCTGGCGCCCGGAGACGACCACGTGCCGGACGTCGGCCGCGGTGGCGGCGAAGACGGCGGTCTCGGCGAGATGCCCCGGGCCGGCCCCGGCGGTGCGGACCGAGCCGAGGTCCACGGTGACGAGGTCGGCGTAGGCGCCGGGTTCCAGGCGGCCCGCCTCGGGCCAGCCGAGGCCGTAGTGGCCGGCGGACGTGGCGGCGGTGATCAATTCCCCGGCCGTCCAGTGCCCGCGGACGCGGGTGCGGAGCCGCTCGTTCAGCTCGACGGCGCGGGCCTCCTCGAACAGGTCGAGGACGGCGTGCTGGTCGGAGCCGAGGCAGATCGGCGAGCCCGCGTCGGCGAGGTCGCGGGCGGGGCCGATGCCGTCGGCGAGGTCGCGTTCGGTGGTGGGGCACATGCACACACCGGTCATGGTGGTGCCGAGCAGGCCGATGTCCTCCTCGGTGAGATGGGTGGCGTGGACGGCGGTGGTCAACGCGCCCAGGGCACCGGCCTCGGCGAGGAGCCGCGTGGGCGTCATGTCGTAGACGTCCAGGCAGTCCTGGTTCTCGGCGGGCTGCTCCGACAAGTGGACGTGCAGCGGCGCCCGATGGTCGCGCGCCCAGGACGCGACGGCGCGCAGCTGCTCGGGGGGCACCGCGCGGACGGAGTGGATCGCGGCGCCGACGCGGGCGTGCAGGCGCGCCTTGTCGGTGTGCTCGTAGAGGCTGTCGACGCGGCGCGCCCAGTTGCCCGCGGTGCCGTCGCCGAAGCGGAGCTGCGGCCCCTGGAGCGGCTGCCCGATGCCGCCGGTGAGGTAGCAGGTGTCGAGGAGGGTGATCCTGATGCCCGCGTCCCCGGCGGCGGCGATCAGGGCTTCGCCCATCGCGTTGGGGTCGTCGTAGGGGGCGCCGCCGGGCTGGTGGTGCAGGTAGTGGAACTCGCCGACGCAACTGATCCCGGCGAGGGCCATCTCGGCGAACACCGCCCTGGCCAGCGCACGGTAGGAGTCGGGGTCGAGCCGGTCGGCGACCTTGTACATCTGGTCACGCCACGTCCAGAAGGTCCCCCGCTGGGTCTGCACACGGCTGCGCAGGGCGCGATGGAAGGCGTGGGAATGGGCGTTGGCCAGACCCGGCAGGGTCAGGCCGGGCAGGTGGAGCGCGTCCCCCGGGGAGGAGACGTCGCGGGTGACGCTCGTGATCCGTTCGCCGTCGGCCTCGATGAGCACGTCCGGGGCGACACCGTCACCGAGCCAGGCGAACTGGGCATGCCATTGCATATTGGATCTCTACCCGCAAGCCAGGTCAGCAAGTACCACGGTTAGTGCCTCCACTCCCGCCAGACAGTCGGCGGGCTCGGCGTGTTCGGCGGGCGCGTGCGAGATCCCGGTCGGGTTCCGGACGAACAGCATCGCCGCCGGCACGCGGGCCGACAGGACACCCGCGTCGTGGCCCGCCCCCGTCGGCAGGACGGGAACGCCTCCTGCCTGACAGGAGCCGACGGCCGTGCCGACGCGGTCGCGCAGCGCGAGGTTGAAGTCGACGATCTCGGTGTAGGACTCCTCGGCCAGGTCCACGCTCACCCGGTGCGCGCGGGCGGCGACCCTGGCCGCCTCGTCCACCTCCGCGACCGTCCGGCGGACGGCCTCGTCGGCGGGTCCGCGCGCGTCCAGCCAGGCGGTGACGGACGAGGCGATGGCGTTCACCCCGCCCGGCTCGACCCTGACCTTGCCGACGGTCGCGACGGTGCCGTTGCGCTCGGCGGCCTCCCGTGCGGCAAGGACCATCCCGGCGAACGGCGGCATCGGGTCGCGGCGGTCGCGCAGCAGGGTCGTCCCGGCGTGGTTGCCCTCGCCGGAGAAGTCGAACCGCCACCGGCCGTGCGGGACGATCGCGCTCGCCACCCCGACGGGCTGCCGGAGCGCGCGTCCTTGCTCGACATGGAGTTCGATGTAGCAGCCGATGCGCCCGAGGAGGTCCTCATCGGGTCCGATCGCCTGGGGGTCGAGCCCGGCGTTGTGCATGACCTCGGCGAAGGTGTGCCCGCCGGCGTCGGTGAGGCCGCGGGCCCGCTCCGGGTCGATCGCCCCCGACAGCAGCCGCGACCCGAGGCACGCGACCCCGAACCGCGCGCCCTCCTCCTCCGCGAAGGCCCCGATCCCGATGGGCCGCCGGGGTGTGGCACCGCGTTCGCGCAGCGAGTCGACGGCCGCGAATGCCGAGACGACGCCGAGCGGCCCGTCGAACGCGCCGCCGCCGGGCACCGAGTCCAGGTGGCTCCCGGTCAGGACGGCGTCGCCGCGCGCCCCGCCGTCCGGGTACCACCAGGCGACCATGTTGCCGTTGGCGTCGTGCTCCACCGGCAGGTCGCGGCGGCGCGCCTCGTCCACGAACCAGGCGCGGCACTCCAGCTCCGGCGGCGTCCACGCGAACCGGTGGTAGCCGCCGGTCGCCTCATCCCGTCCGACGGGCAGCAGCGCCGCCCACATCTCCTCGAAGCTCATGCCGTCTCATTGTGGGGGGACGACCCCCCACTCCCCCCGGACACCCGCGCATCATCGAGGGGGGACGACCCCCCACTCCCCCCGGACACCCGCGCATCATTGTGGGGGGACGACCCCCCACTCCCCCCGGACACCCTCATGGGAACCCGGACACCCCGCTCGTCCGCCACCTCGACAGCGCGCTCGTATCCCGCGTCGACATGCCGCATGACGCCGGTTCCCGGGTCGTTGGTGAGGACGCGCCGGAGCTTCTCCCCGGCGAGCGGTGTACCGTCGGCGACGCACACCTGGCCCGCGTGGATGGACCGTCCGATGCCGACGCCGCCGCCGTGGTGGATGGACACCCAGGTGGCGCCGGACGCGGTGTTGAGCATCGCGTTCAGCAGCGGCCAGTCGGCGATGGCGTCCGAGCCGTCCGCCATGCCCTCGGTCTCACGGTAGGGGCTGGCGACCGAGCCGCAGTCGAGGTGGTCGCGGCCGAGCACGATCGGCGCGCTGATCTCGCCGCGCGCGACGAGGTCGTTGAACAGTTCCCCGGCGCGGTCGCGCTCACCGTAGCCGAGCCAGCAGATCCGGGACGGCAGGCCCTGGAAGTGGACCCGCTCCCCCGCCATCCTGATCCACCGGGTCAGCGGCTCGTTGTCGGGGAACAGCTCCAGGATGGCCCGGTCGGTGCGGGCGATGTCCTTCGGGTCGCCTGACAGCGCCGCCCACCGGAACGGGCCCTTGCCCTCGCAGAACAGCGGGCGAATGTAGGCGGGGACGAACCCGGGGAAGTCGAACGCCCGCGTGTACCCGGCGAGCTGCGCCTCCCCGCGGATCGAGTTGCCGTAGTCGAACACCTCGGCGCCCGCGTCCTGGAAGCCGACCATCGCCTCGACGTGCGCGGCCATCGACGCGCGGGCGCGGGTGGTGAAGCCGGCCGGGTCCTTGTCGCGCTCGGCGGCCATGTCCGCGAACTCGACGCCCTGCGGCAGGTACATCAGCGGGTCGTGCGCGCTGGTCTGGTCGGTGACGACGTCGATCGGCGCGCCCCGCCGCAGCAGTTCGGGGACGAGGTCGGCGGCGTTCCCCAGCACGGCGATCGACAGCGGACGCCGCTGCGCCCTGGCCTCCTCGGCGAGCCGGAGCGCCTCGTCCAGGGAGTCGGCCCGCACGTCGCAGTACCGGTGGGCGACGCGCCGCTCGATGCGGGACGGGTCGCACTCGATACAGATCGCCACGCCCCCGTTCATCGTGACGGCGAGCGGCTGCGCGCCGCCCATCCCGCCGAGCCCTGCGGTCAGCGTGATCGTCCCGGCGAGGGTGCCGCCGAACCGCTTCTCGGCGACGGCCGCGAACGTCTCGTAGGTGCCCTGGAGGATGCCCTGCGTGCCGATGTAGATCCACGATCCGGCGGTCATCTGCCCGAACATCGTGAGGCCGAGCGACTCGAGGCGGCGGAACTCCTCCCAGGTCGCCCACTGCGGCACCAGGTTGGAGTTAGCGATCAGGACCCGGGGCGCCCACTCATGCGTCCGGAAGATCCCGACGGGCTTGCCCGACTGGACGAGCAGGGTCTCGTCCCCCTCCAGATCCGTCAGGGACCGGATGATCCCGTCGAACGCGTCCCAGCTGCGCGCGGCCTTCCCGGACCCGCCGTAGACGACCAGCTCGTCGGGGTGCTCGGCGACCTCCGGGTCGAGGTTGTTCTGGATCATGCGCAGGGCGGCCTCCTGCGGCCAGCCCTTAGCGGTCAGCGACGTGCCGCGCGGCGCGCGGACGGGACGGGGACCGGACATTGCGGACTCCTTAGGAGAGGGGGCCGGTGACGGCCTCGGCGGCGGCGACGAGCGCGCCGTCCCGGACGAGTTCGGTGGTGGCTGCGATCTCGGGCGCGAGGTAGCGGTCCGGGCCGGGCGGCGGGACGACCTCCCGCAGCCGCGCGACGACGGCGGCGGTCGCCGGGCCGGGGCGCAGCGGAGTGCGCAGGTCCAGGGCCCGCGCGGCGGTGAGGATCTCGACGGCGAGCACCTGGGTCAGCCCGTCCACCGCCTTGCGGAGCTTGCGGGCCGCGTTCCATCCCATGGACACGTGGTCCTCCTGCATCGCCGAACTGGGGATGGAGTCGGCGCTCGCGGGGACGGCCAGCCGCTTCAGCTCGGAGACGATCCCGGCCTGCGTGTACTGGGCGATCATGTGCCCGGAGTCGACGCCCGGGTCGTCGGCGAGGAAGGCCGGCAGCCCGGACGAGCGGCCCTTGTCGAGCATCCGGTCGGTGCGCCGCTCGGACATCGACGCGACGTCGGCGGCCGGGACCGCCAAGAAGTCCAGCACATAGGCGACGGGGGCGCCGTGGAAGTTGCCGTTGGACTCCACCCGCCCGTCCGGCAGCACGACGGGGTTGTCGACGGCCGACGCCAGCTCCCGTCCGGCGACCAACTCGGCATGGGCCAGGGTGTCCCGCGCGGCGCCGTTCACCTGGGGTGCGCAGCGCAGCGAATAGGCGTCCTGGACGCGGGTGCAGTCGGGCCCCCGGTGCGACTCCATGATCTCCGAGTCGGCCAGCAGCGCCCGCAGATTCGCGGCCGACGTGGCCTGCCCGGGGTGCGGCCGAAGTTCCTGCAGGTCGGCGGCGAACACCCGATCGGTACCCAGCAACGCCTCAACGGTCATCGCCGCCGCGACGTCCGCCGCGGTCAGCAGCCGGTGCAGATCCCCGATGGCGAGGACGAGCATGCCGAGCATCCCGTCCGTCCCGTTCAGCAGGGCGAGGCCCTCCTTGGCGCCCAGCGTCACCGGCTCGATCCCCGCCGCGGCCAGCGCGACCGCCGCGGGCTTGAGCTCGCCACCGGCGTCCCTGACCGACCCTTCGCCGATCAACGCCAGCGCGACATGCGCGAGCGGAGCGAGATCCCCCGAACACCCGAGGCTCCCGTACTCGAACACCTGCGGAGTGATGCCCGCATTGAGCAGCGCGGCCAGCGTCTTGGCGGTGGCGGGCTGCACTCCGGTCCGTCCGGTGGCCAGCGTCCGCAACCTGAGCAGCATGAGCGCCCGGACGACCTCCCGCTCCACCTCGGGCCCCGATCCCGCCGCGTGCGACCGGACGATGTTCAGCTGCAACTGGGCCCGCTTCTCGGGCGCGATGTGCCGGGTCGCCAGTGCCCCGAACCCGGTCGAGACGCCGTAGACGGGTGTGGGACGCGCCGACAGTTCCTCGATATGCGCCCGCGATTCGCCGATCAGCTTCAGCGCCTCATCGGTCAGCGCAACCTTCGCACCGTCCCGCGCGACCGCCGCGACCTGATCGAACGTCAGCGGATCCGGTCCGACGCGGACATCCGTGTCCCCCATAGCGAAACCCATACCCACCATCTGACCCTCTGGCCGGCCCCGAAGGCAGGGCCGCCCGGCGGCCTCTGTCTCGCATACGAGACAATCGGACAATGAGCCAGGTCCCCGCCGCCCGCCGGGCCCTCGCCGTCCTGCGCCTCCTGGCCGGGTCCGCGGGCCCGCTGCCCGCGTCCGCGATAGCCCGCACCCTCGACCTCCCCCGCTCCAGCACCTACCACCTGCTGACCGCGATGGCCGTGGACGGCTTCGTCGCCTACCTTCCCGAGGAGCGCCGCTGGGGCCTCGGCGTCGCCGCGTTCGAGGTCGGCTCCGCTTACCTGCGTCACGAACCCCTCGAACGCCTGGCCCGCCCTCTCCTGCGCCGCCTGGTGGACCGTGTCGGCGAGATCGCGCAACTGGGCGTCCTGCACGGCGCCGAGACCCTCTACCTGCTCAAGGAGCAACCGCCCCGGCACGCCACCCTCGTCACCGACGTGGGCGTCCGCATGCCCGCCCAGCTCACCGCGAGCGGCCGCTCCATGCTCGCCCACCTGCCCCGGGCCCAGGTCCGCGCCCTGTTCCCCGGCCTCTTCGTCGACCGCACCGGCAAGGGCCCCGCGACCCTGCGCGACCTCCGCCGCGTCCTGGCCGACGACACCCGCCGCGGCTGGTCGATCGAGGACGGCCACATCACCGCGGGTTTCGCGAGCATCGCCGCCTGCGCCTTCGACCACACCGGCCACCCCACGGCCGCCATCACGGTCACCTTCCGCCGCGAAGACCGCCCCGAAGACACCTGGCCGGCCCTGGCTGCCCCCGTCCAGGAAACGGCAAGAGCCCTGACGACCCGCCTAACTGGCCGCCCCCCTCAAATCCTCTGACCGGCGCTCACACATCCCTCGTTGCCGCAAACCCCGGCAGCTTGAACCTCAGCCGCCAGTTACGGGACAGGCACGCGCAGCGAGCTCTGCGAGCGGAGCGGGCATGCCCGGCGCGCCGCGCCCCCCGCAGCGAGCGCCAGCGAGCGAGGAGGTGGCGAGCCGCGCAGCCGGGGGGATTGGGAGGTCGCCCCCCAGGAAACAACAGAGCGAGTCCTACGAGCGAACACCAGAGGGGAAGGTGGCGCGGACGGTGCGTCCTTCGATGCCTCCTGTCCACGACCAGGTGGCGGCGAGCGCGTCCACGGTGAGGAGCCCGCGTCCGCCTTCTTCCAGGGCGAAGATGCTCCGCAGGTGCGGCTCCCAAGGCCCGCCCTGGTCGGCGACGTAGACGATCACGCCGGCGACGTCCATGCTGATGTCCACGGTGAATCGGCCGCCCGCCTGTCCGGAGCGGGTGTGGCGGATCGCGTTGACGGCCAGCTCGTCCAGGACGAGCAGCACGTCGTCCAGGGAGGGGAAGTCGACCAGCAGATGCCCGGCGAACGCGCGGACGAGCCGGATCTGGTCGGGCCTTCCTTGAAATTCTCTCCGCCAGTACATCGAGAGGGCAGGTTCCGCGGGAGCAACAGCGAGCAGCATGGGTTCACCTCAAAGGACGGGTGTCATCAGGCAGTTCCAATCCTCGGCGGCACCGCCACGCCAGTCCGCGAAGCCCCGGCCAGGCCGCCCGCTGCGAGGCCGGGCACACCGCCACCACGAACGTCCCGCCGGTTCACGTGTGTGTGAACGGAACTGTTCGCCTACCCAACATTCGCTCGCCGAGCGCTACTGGATTGCCGCGCGCTGGATTCTTTACGCGTTCGATCCGGTCCGGCTATCTCGCCGCGGCCGCGACCAGCTCCCGACTCGACAGTCCCGCCTTGGCCCGGTCCTTCCGCGGCCGGTGGGGCGCAAGGCCGAGGCCGGCACCGCCGCCCAGGTGCCCGACGCGGTCGAGCGCCACCGGCCCGACGTCGTCCTGATGGACATCATGCTTCCCGACTCGTCCGGCATCGAGGCCACGCGCACGCTCGGCGAGCGCGCACCCGACGTGCGCCCAGGACATCGGGCGCCGCAAAGTCGACCTCGTTCACATCACCGCCGGTAGCGGCGACGAAGGCGAGGCGGCACGATGCGGTCCGTTCAGGACGGAGAGAGGCACTCCCGAGTCCTGAGCACTGCGCCGGTCCGGCGGTGACCCGCGAGCGGGGGCGCGGGTCACCGCCCATTCGCCCGGGTGAAACGTCCGTGGGCGCCTCCCGGAGAGGGAGGCGCCCACGGAACGTGCGTGGCCCGGAGTCAGGCGAGGCCGGACTTCTTCAGCCAGTCCTTGGCGACCGCTTCCTGGTCGTCCTTGTCGATGGCGACGCGCTTCATCATGTCCAGGAGGTCCTGGGTGGTGAGCTTGGCCGAAACGGCGTTGAGCGCGGCGCGGGCGTCGGCGTACACCGCCGACTTGTTGATGAGCGGCGTGACGTTCTGGGCGCTGAAGACGTTCTGCGGGTCTTCGAGGACGACCAGCTTCTTCTGCTCGATGGTCGGGTCGGTGGTGAACAGGTCCGCGGCCTGGATCTTGTCCTCGGTCAGCAGCTTGACCAGCGTGGCCTGGGCGCCGGCGTCGAACGGCTGGAACTTCTTGAACTCCAGACCGTACTTGGCCTTGAGGCCGACGAGGCCCTGCTGGCGGGTCTTGAACTCGGACGGGCCGGCGATGATGAGCTGGTTCGCGACCGGCTTGAGGTCGGCGATGGACTTCAGCTTGTACTTCGTCGCGGTCTGCGGGTTGACGGTGACCGAGTCCTTGTCCTCCGCCTTGGCCGAGTCCAGGATCTCCACGCTCGCCGGCAGCTTGGCCTTCAGCGCGGCGTTGATCTCCTCGGTGGTGGCGGCGGTGCTGGCCTTGTCCACGGACGTGGTGAGCAGCGCGCCGTTGTACTCGGGCATCACGCTGATGCCGCCCTTGACGACCTGGTCGTAGTAGATCTCGCGGGCACCGATGTTGAACTTGCGCTGGACCTTCAGGCCCTTGGCCTCCAGCGCCTGCGCGTACAGCTCACCGATCAGGCCGCTCTCGGGGAAGTTGGCGCCGCCGACCGTGATCGTGCCCTTCTCACCGCCACCGGACAGCGGGTTCTTGCTATCGTCGTCGTCCCCGCCGCCGCAGGCGGACAACGCCAGGACCGTTACGAGGCCGAGGGCCGCTCCACGGATGATGTTCTTCATTGTCATTCCTTCTTTCGGGGCCGTTCACGACGAACGGGCTGAACCGAGCAGGCCCGGCGAGACGACGAGGCGGCGCAGCGCCGCGAAGATCAGCTGGACGATGACGGCGAGCAGCACGACCAGGACCGTTCCTCCGACGACGAGCTGGTAGTCGTTGCGGGCCAGGCCGTCGATGATGTAGCGGCCGAGGCCACCGAAACCGGGGTAGGCGGCGATGGTGGCGGTGGCCACGACCTGGATCGCGGACGTGCGCAGGCCGAGCAGGATGAGCGGCAGGGCCATGGGCACCTCGGCCCGCCACAGCACCTCCCATTCCGACATGCCCACCCCGCGCGCGGCGTCCTTGGCGTCGGGGTCGACACCGCGGAGCCCCTCGAAGGTGTTGACGAGGATCGGCGGGACGGCGAGGGCGACGAGGGCGATCAGCACCGGGGTGATGCTGTACTCGATCACCACGATGAACAGCACCAGGCCGAAGGTCGGTATCGCGCGGGCGATGTTGGCCACGCTGATCGCGAGGAAGCCGCCCCGGCCGGTGTGGCCGACCAGCAGGCCGAGCGCGAGCCCGATCACGGCCGCGAACAGCAGGGACACCCCGCTGTAGAACAGGTGCTGGAGCAGCCGGTGCGGGATGCCGTCCTCGCCGTGCCACTGGGACGAGGCGGTCAGCCAGCTCCAGGACAGGTCGATCTGGTTCCACAGATCGTTCATGACGCCCTCCCGCGCGCCCGGGCCCAGGGGGTGAGCAGCCGCTGGACGGTGACCAGGATCGCGTCGGTGACCAGGGCCAGCGCGACGATCAGCACCGAGGCGGCGATGATCTGGGTCTGGAATTGCAACTGATAGCCGCGGATGATGTCGTAGCCGAGCCCGCCCTGGCCGATGAGCTGGCCCACGGCGACGAGGCTGATGGAGGAGACCGCGGCGACCCGGACCCCGGCGATCACGATGGGCACCGCGATGGGCAGCTCGACCCGCAGCAGCCGCCGCAGCGTCCCGAATCCCATCGCGATGGCCGCCTGCCGGACGGGTTCGGAGACCGAGCCGAGTCCGTCCACCACGTTCGGGATGAGCACCGACAGGCTGTAGAGGGTCAGCGGGATCATGACCGTGGCCGCTTCCAGCCCGGTGTACTGGATGAAGATCATGAACAGCGCGAGCGACGGGACCGCGTAGAACACGTTCGACATGGTCAGGACGGGCGGGTAGAGCCAGCCCCAGCGGCGGCACAGCACCCCGAGCGGCAGCGAGATCAGCAGGCCGAACAGCACCGGCAGGAGCGCGAGCCGCAGGTGGATGAGCGCGTGGTCGGTGAGCGTGTCGGTGTGGTCGCCGATCCAGCCCCAGTCGATGTCCATCAGTCGGAGGCACCGTTCTCGGCGGCGGACCCCGGGGCGTCCTGCCCGGCCGCCGGGCGCGCTCCGGTCTCGCCCAGGCGGTGGTGGCCCGCGCCGTGGGTGGGCACGGCGAGCAACTCGGCCCCGCCGGTCACGCCGACGACAGCGCCGCCCTCGTCGACCCCGACCGCGAGTCCGGACGGGGACAGCACGGCGGCGTCCAGGGCGCCGCGCACCGAGTCGGTCCCGACCTCGAACGTCGCGCCGACCGGCGCCAGCGCCTCCTCCGCGAGCGGGCCGGCGACCTCAGGCCCCCGGGTCCACCCGAGCGGGCGCCGGCCCTCGTCGACGACCAGCACCCATTCCAGGTCCGCGGTGTCCGCGCCGGTGGCGGTCACCGGGAGGACGAGGTCGTCGCGCAGGCTCAGGTCGGCGGTGTCGGCGAAGGAGAGGCTGCGGATGCCGCGGTTCTGGCCGACGAAGCCCGCCACGAAGTCGTCGGCGGGGTGGGCCAGCAGGTCCTCGGGGCTCGCGACCTGGACGAGTTTGCCGCCCGTCCGGAACACCGCGATCCGGTCGCCGAGTTTGATGGCCTCATCGATGTCGTGGGTGACGAACACGATGGTCTTGTGCAGTTGCGCCTGGAGCCGCAGGAACTCGTCCTGGAGTTCGCCGCGGACGATGGGGTCGACGGCGCTGAACGGCTCGTCCATCAGCATGACCGGCGGGTCGGCGGCCAGCGCGCGGGCGACGCCGACGCGCTGCTGCTGCCCGCCCGACAGCTGGAACGGGTAGCGTTTGGCCATCCCGGGTTCGAGCCCGACCCGTTCCATCAGCTCGTGGGCGGTGTCGCGGGCCTTCTTCTTGTTCCAGCGCAGCAGGTAGGGGACGGTCGCGATGTTGTCCTCGATCGTCCGGTGCGGGAACAGCCCGGCGTGCTGGATGACGTAGCCGATCCCGCGCCGCAGTTCGGCGGGCTTGCGTTCGCGGACATCCTGCCCGTCGATGAGCACCCGGCCGCCGGTGGGCTCCACCATCCGGTTGATGGTGCGCAGCGCCGTCGTCTTGCCCCCGCCGGAGGTGCCGACGAACACCGTGATCTGGCCCGTGGGGCATTCGAGGCTCACGTCGTCGAGCGCGACGGTGCCGTCCGGGTAGCGCTTGGTCACGCTCTCAAAGGTGATCAAACGATTCACGTCCTCGTTGGGCGCCGCAACGCCGATGATCGATTTCGGCCTTTTACCCAACCGTAGCCAACGGCTACCGTCGACTCGGAGCCCCGGCGTGTCCGGAACATCGTATGTTGAGCATAACTATCTGAAATAAGGGGAAAGTAGCGTAGGCCCGTGGAGAACAGCCGAATCGTTATCGACGGCACCGCGCTCACCTGCGTCCAGGTCGTGCGAGTCGCGCGCGAGGACGTGACGATCGCCATAGATCCGGCGGGGATCGAGCGTGCGCGCGCCGCCTGGCGGGTCGCGCGCGAGGTATCGGAGACGCAGCCGGTGTACGGGCGGACGACGGGGGTCGGCGCCAACCGCGTCGTGGACGTCGAATGGGAGGACGCCGACGCGCACGGGCTGCGGCTGCTGCGCAGCCACGCGGCGGGCGCGGGGCCACTGGTCGCCCCGGAGATCGTGCGGGCGATGCTGACCGTCCGGTCGAACCAGATCGCCGCGGGCGGCTCGGGAGTCGAGAGTGGAGCGCTCCAAGCTCTCGCGGACGTCCTCAACCTGGGGCTTCTCCCTCCGGTGCCGGTGTACGGGGCGATCGGCACCGGTGACCTCACGGCGCTGGCGTCCACCGCGCTGTGCCTGCTCGGGGAACGTTCCTGGGTGGCCGGGCCGGACGGCGTGCCCGAACGGGGCCCCGGCTACACGCTGCACTCCGCCGACGCGCTGGCCTTCATCAGCTCCAACGCCGCCACCCTCGGCGAGGCGGCACTCGCCACCGCCGACCTGCGGGAGATGCTCCGGGCCTCCACCATCGTCGCCGCGCTGTCGCACTTCGCCGTCCGGGGTTCGGTGGAGCCGTACGCGCCGCCCGTCCACGACGCGTGCCCGCACCCCGGGCAGCGGGAGGCCGCCGCCACGATGCGGGCGCTGCTGGCGTTCGAGCCGCCGGCTCCCGCGCGCATCCAGGATCCCTACGGATACCGTGCGTTCCCGCAGGTCCACGGCCCGGCGCTGGAGGCGGCCGGGTACGCCGAGGAGGTCGTCACCCGCGAGATCAACGCCGCCGCCGAGAACCCCCTCGTGGACGTCACCGGACGGACCGTCTGGCACAACGGCAACTTCCACACCGCCTACGTCGGCCTCGCTCTGGACGCGGCACGCGCCGCGCTCTTCCAGACGATGGCGCTGGCCGCCGCCCGGCTCGGCACGCTCGCCGAGCCGTCCTTCACCGGCCTCTACCCGTTCCAGGGCGCCACCGAGGCGTCGTCCGGGATCATGATCCTGGAGTATGTGGCGCACTCATGCCTCGCCGACGTCCGGCGGCTCGCCACCCCCGCGGCGCTTGGCAGCGCGGTGCTGTCACGCGGCGTCGAGGAGCACGCCGGCTTCTCCACCCAGTCGGCCCGCGCGACCACCGACGCCGTCGCCGCCTACAGGCTCGGCCTGGGCTGCGAGCTGGTGGCGGCCGTCCGGGCGTTGCGGATGCAGGGCCGCGCACCCTCCGGCGGCCCGCTCCGATCGGCCTTCGACCAGGCCGGCGCCGTGCTGGACCCGCGCATAGACGACCGCCCGCTGGACGCCGACATCGCCGTGGCCGCGGACCTCCTCCCGAGCCTGACCCGCCTTCAGTTCTGACCCGATCAACAAGCCTGACCTCGTCTGCGACCTCGTCCCCACGCGAGCGCGCGATGACGCGCTCGCCCAAGCACGGTCAAGGGGGCGAGCCGCCGGGCGAGCCCCTCTGGGCCGGGATTGGACTAAACACAGCCCGTCGAGTCGCGCACGCGCAGCGAGGGCTCGCGGACGACGCGGCGCTTGCGCGGCTTGCCGTCGATGACGTCCACGATCAGCCGGACGGCGGCGTGCACGATGCCCTCGATGTCCCAGTCGACGGTGGTGAGCGGCGGGGTGAGCAGTGCCGACATCGGATGGTTGTCGTAGCCGCAGACCGCGACATCGCCTGGCACGGCGAGGCCGAGCTCGCGGGTGGCGGCGTAGACGCCGTAGGCGATGGAGTCGGCGAAGCAGAAGACCGCCGAGGGACGGTCCGGCCCCCCGAGCACCCGCAGGGCGATCTCGGTGGCCTCGCCCAGCGACTGCGGTGCCACCACCACGTCCACGCGCAGCCCGAGCCGCTCGGCCTCGGCGTTGACGTGCACGTCGGCGGGACGGTCGGGGGTGCTCGCCCGGGTCGGGGTGAACACGGTGAGCCGCTGGTGGCCGAGGTCGCGCAGGTGCTCCAGCGCCAGCGTGACGCCTCGGCGGTTGTCGAACACGACCTCGCCCTGCGCCTGACCGCCGCGCAGCGCGTCACCGATGGACACGACCGGGATCGTGTCGGCCAGCTCCGACCACAGCGCGGCGGACGGGTCGAGCGGCTGGACGATCAAGCCGTCCACCCGCTGATCGCGCAGCCGCCGGGCGAGGGCCAGTTCCCGCTCGGGGTCGCCGCCGGCGTCCACGATCAGGGCGTAGCGGTCGCGGGCGAGCAGCGCGCGGCCGATGCCGACCGCGAGGGACTGCTGCCAGTAGTCCTCCAGCGATCCGCACAGCATGCCGACCTGGTCGGTTCGGCCGCTGGCCAGGGCGCGCGCGATCGGGTGCGCCTCGTAGCCGAGTTCCTCGGCCGCCGCGCGGACCCGCTCCTGCGTCTCCTCCGATGTCTGGATGCCGCGCAGCGCATAGGACACGGCGGCAGGCGACAACCCTGTCGCCTGCGCCACCTCGCGGATGGTCGCGCGCTTGCGCCTGTCTGGCACCCCTCAACCCTAGAGGCCCACGCCGACGAAACCGGGGACGCGACTTGACGACCCGCCCTCTGAACCGGTTCACTGAAACGGTTAACTGATACGGTTCAGTAACGTGGGCGAGAGGAGGGCCCCTGCATGAGGGCGCGTGACGAAACACACATCGACGTGCACCAGCATCTGTGGAGCGCGCCGCTCGTCGCGGCACTTCGCCGTCGCCCCGCTCCCCCTTACCTGGACGGCTGGAAACTCCATCTGGCCGGAGAGCCGCCCCACGACATCGATCCCGCCGCCCACGACGTCGCGCTGCGCGCGGCACGCCTCCGCGACGACGACCTCGACCGGGCGCTGATCTCGCTCTCGTCCCCCCTCGGCGTGGAGTCACTGCCGCCGTCCGAGGCACGCCCGATCCTGGACGCCTACCACGAGGGCGCCGCCGCGCTCCCCGCCCCCTTCGGCGCCTGGGCCGCCGCCTGCGTCTGCGAGCCCGACCCCGCGTCCCTCGACCGGACGCTCGGTGAGGGGTTCGCCGGGCTCCAACTCCCCGCCACCGCGCTCGCGGACCCTCGGTCCATGGAACGATCCAGCCCCCTGTTGGCCGTCCTGGAGGACCATGACCTGCCCCTTCTCGTCCATCCCGGACCCGCGCCGCGGGACACGACGGGCGCGCCGGGATGGTGGGGGCCGCTGGTGCCCTACGTGCAGCAGATGCATGCGGCCTGGTTCGCGTTCCGGGCGTTCGGACGGCCGCGACATCCGAGGTTGCGTGTCTGCTTCACGATGCTCGCCGGGCTGGCGCCGCTGCACGGGGAACGGCTCGCGGCGCGCGGCGGGGGGCGCGGTGTCGTCGACCCGGACGTGTTCGTCGAGACGTCGTCCTACGGGCCGAAGGCCGTGGACGCGATGGTCCGCGCCCTCGGCGTGGACGTGATCGCACATGGCACCGACCTGCCGTACGCCGGCCCCCGCGACCTCGGTCTCGGCGAGGCCGCGCGCCACGCGTTCCGCGTGGCCAACCCGCATCGTCTGTTGTTCGGAGAGGAGCCACACCGTGTCGTCTGAGGTCCTGCCCCGCACGCCCGCCTTCGAGGGGCTCCCCGCCCGTACGCTGGACAAGCGCGAGCTGCGCGCGCTGGTCGACGAACTGGCCGGGCGTCCCGGCACGTGGCGGCAGCACGTGGCGTTCTCCGACGACCGGCGGCACTACGCGTCCCTCTACCGGGACGAGTACGTGGACATCTGGCTGCTCTGCTGGACCCGGCAGAACGACACCGGCTGGCACGACCACGACGTCTCCTCGGGGGCGGTCCGGGTCGTCGCCGGGGCGCTGGAGGAGAACAACCCGCGGATCGGCGGCGCCCACGTGCGGACGGTCGTGCCCGAAGGCCAGTCCTTCTGCTTCGGCCCCGACCACATCCACCGGCTCGTGGGGGCGGCGAACACGAGCGTGTCCATCCACGCGTACTCGCCGCCGCTATGGCGGCTCGGCCAGTACTCCATCGACAAGACGGGACTGATGCGCCGCCTCTCGGTCAGCTACGCCGACGAACTGCGCCCGCTGGACGCGGTGCCCTGACGTGCCGGTGCCCTGACGTGCGGGTGTCGTGACGTCCGGCCTCCGGCGGGCCCGACCGGGGGAGACGGACCCGCCGGAGGTGGGCGGTCGTCCGATGCCCGCTCACATCGGCCGGCCGCCCACACTTCCCTCAGCGACCCCCCGCACAAAAACGTCACACATCGGTCCAATCGACCACCCACTGGCGCAGTTCGCCGAACGCCGCGACCGGATCGGACCGGTAGGCGGCCCAGGGCCGCTCGGTGACGCGGTGGCCGATCAGCTCGAACATCTCCACCGCGGCGGGCAGTTCGCCGGCCATCACGAAGGCGAACGCGAACGCGTTGTGGATCACCGGCCAGCCGGGACGGGCCTGGTAGGCGGCATGCCAGATCGAGTGGTCCGCCGCCGAGAGCAGATCGTCGCGGACGGCCTCCTCCGCCATGTAGGGGCCGCGTCCGGCGCGCGGAAGCGACTGCCATAGGCCGATGTGGGCGTTCGCGACGAGGATCCCCAGCGGGCTGCCCGCCGGGGATCCGCCGACCGCGTCGCGGGCGAATCCCAACGCCTCGTCGTGGCCGCCCTGCTGTCCGAGATAGGCGAGCATCTCCGCATGCGCTACCAGATGACCGGGATGGAGGGCCACGACCCGCTCGAAGCGCCACTTCGCCTCCTGGGCGTCGAGCCGTCCGGCGCGGGCCGCCCCGAGAAGCAGGGCCCAGGCGACGGCATCGTCGGCGTCACGCGCGACGACCGCGCTCAGGCACTCCTCCGCGAGGCCCGGGGCGTTGCGCGACAGAGCGTGCGCGCCGCGGATCACCATGGGGAGCGTGGCCGCCGGCTGCGCCCGGCACCACTCGGTGATCCAGTCCTGTACGCCGGGCGCGCCCGCGCACACGCCGATGTGGAACGCCCGGTCGTCGGGGTCGGTGATCGCCTCGAAGAAGGCGGTCACCTCCGTCCAGTCGTGGCGCCGCATGGCCTCGCGGACCCGGTGCGCCGCCGGGTCGTCCATGCACGGGTCGAGCACCGCATCCGGCGGCGGATCCAGTTCCGAGCCGTGCCGGCTGAAGGGCGGCATACATCACCTCCTCGCCTGTGGCCCCGAATACCCAGGTCAGCGTTGACCAGCGCGAAAGCGTACCGCGGGCCCACCTCGCCGAACGGTGGTGCCGCCGTCAGTTGCGCACGAGTTCGGCGTCCGGCGGACGCGCGGCGGGCACGGATCCGACCGGCGCGGGCGACGCGGAGGACCCCGAGCCGGCCTGCCCGGACTGCGCCGTGGTCTCCCTCATCGGCTGGAGAGAGGCCAGCAGCCGCGCCCGCATCCACCGCGCACCCGGCTTCTCGATCAGCCGGTGCAGCGCGTACGCGAGCACCAGCGACGCCGTGATCGCGACCGCGAGCGCCGCCCACCTGTTCAGGCCCGGGTACACCGCGTCCAGCAGGGGAAGCGCGAGCTGCGAATGGACGAGGTAGAGCGGGTAGGTGAGCGCACCGAGCACCGTCAGGCCGCTCCAGCTGACGCGGCTCAACCGCCCTGTCGCGACCAGGATCATGACCAGGAAGATCCCCGTGACGACCACGGAGACGACCAGGTCGTCCGCCCCCTTGAACGCGTTCCCCGCCCGCCATGCGCCCCAGTGCAGCGCCAGCAGCCAGGACGCCGCCACATACCCCCACAGCAGCAGCGTCGGACCGAACCGGTGGATCATGTAGAGCGCCATGCCCGCGATGAAGTACGGACTCCACGTCGGCACCAGCATGATCTGCAGCAGTTCGTTCCCGGCCTCGTCGGCGAACACCCCGCCGAACATCCACGCGGCCATGAAGATCAGGCAGGACCGGTAGGTGATCCCGATGCCCGCGAGGACGGCGACCAGGACGTAGAAGTGCATCTCGACCCAGAGCGTCCAGTACACGGCGTCCACGTTCCGGAGGCCGAGCCCGCCCTGCATCATCGTCATGTTGGGCACCACCAGGCCAGGGACCCCGTTCCCCTCCCGGAACACCGCGTACACGGCCGCGCCGAGCAGCACGCTCGCCCAGTACGCGGGCATCAGCCGGACCAGCCGGGAGATCCCGAACTCGCCGGGCCCGCGTCCCCAGGCGCTCATCAGGATGACGAACCCGCTGATCACGAAGAACAGGTCCACGCCGAGGTATCCGTACCGCGTGATCCCGTCCAACTCCGGGAAGACGTTCCGCGCGGGCTCGGGCCACGGCCCGCCTCCGCCGAAGCCGGTGAAGTGGTAGAACACCACCGCCAGAGCCGCCACGAAGCGGAGTAGATCGAGTTCGCGCAGCCGCGCACGCCGGGTCACCCGCGGCACTGTCCCGGTGCCCGGTTGCGGTGTCCCGGCCGGGGGGTGAGGGCGCGGTGAACGGCGGGTGTAGGAAACGATGCGGTCTCGATCGGGGGAGGAAGCGCCCAGTCGGCGTGGACGGCCACGGGTTCGCGGCCCGGATCAGTAGGATGCCCGTACATTCCCCCCGGAACACTTGGTGGTCCTCCATGACATCTCGCCGCGCCCGACGCGGCGCGGCGATCCTCATGCTGTGCCTGAGCTTGCCCGTCGGCCTCTCGCTGGCAGGCTGCGGCGGGCTCGCGGGGCCGGTGCACCGGTCCGCCGCGGCGGCGGGCCCGGCCAAGGGACCGGGCCGATCCGTCCCGCCGGTGGTGATGTTCCTCGGTGACAGCTACACCGTCGGGGAGCGGGGCGCGGTCCCCGAGACCACCTACGCGCCGGCCACCGCGCGGCTGCTCGGCTGGCAGGTCATCGTCGGCGGCCGCGCGGGCACCGGGTTCGTCGCGCGGGGCGGGCAGGCGCACCGTGAGGCGTTCCTGGAGCTGTTCGAGAGCCAGCTCGGATGGCGGCCCGCACCCGACCTGCTCATCGTGTCCGGCGGGCACAACGACTGGCGTTTCCCGGCCACGAGGGTCGCGGTGGCGGCCCACATCGTACTGGAGCGCGCCCGGCAGCGCTGGCCGGGCACGCGGCTGGTGCTGATGGGCCCGTTGTGGGGCAACGGGAACCCGCCGGCGAGCGCGCTCGCCATCCGGGACGGGCTGAAGGCGCTGGCCACGCAGCTCGGGATCCCGTTCATCGACCCGATCGGCGAGCAGTGGATCACCGGCAGCCGGTTGTCCGGTCCCGGGAACGCGCACCAGTTCATCCGCGGTGACGGCACCCATCCGAACCAGGCGGGCCACCGCTACGTGGCGACCCGCCTGGTCGGCGACCTCACCCGGCTGAACCTCACCCGTCCCGCTCGCGGCTAGTCGTCGCGGCTACTCGCGCAACTAGTCGACTGTGGGGCGGGCCAGCGTCAGGGAGAAATCGCCGGCCTCGTCCGTCCAGAACGCGGCCAGTTCGAGGCCGGAGGCCGCGAGTTCGGACTCCATCCGCTCGCGCCGGAACTTCGAGGAGACCTCGGTGCGCATCTCCTCACCCGCCGCGAACGACACGTCCAGGTCGAGCCCGGCGACGCGGACGCGCTGGTCGCGGGTGGAGCGCAGCCGCATCTCGATCCACTCCTCGGCGGGGTCCCAGCGGGCGACGTGCTCGAACGCGGACGGGTCGAAGTCGGCGTCCAGTTCCCGGTTGATGACGCGCAGCACGTTGCGGTTGAAATCGGCGGTCACGCCGGCCGCGTCGTCGTAGGCGCGGACGAGCCGTCCGGTGTCCTTGACGAGGTCGGCGCCGAGGAGGAGGAAGTCGCCCTCGCCCATGGTGGCGCGCAGGCCGCCGAGGAAACCGACGCGGGCGGCCGGCGGCATGTTGCCGATCGTCCCGCCGAGGAAGGCGATGAGGCGCCGCTCCCCCGCGGGCAGCAGGTGCAGGTGCTGCTCGTAGTCGGCGACGACGGTCCGGACGACGAGGTCGGGGTGGTCGGCGGCGATGCCCGCGGCGGCCTCTTCGAGGAAGTCGCCGCTGACGTCCACCGGAATGTAGGAGTGCAGGGTGCCGTCGAGGGCGTCCAGGAGAAGGCGGGTCTTCTCACCGGAGCCCGCGCCGAGTTCCAGCAGCGTCCGGGCGCGGGTGGCGGCGGCGATCTCGGGAGCACGCGCGACGAGGATCTCCCGTTCACGGCGCGTCGGGTAGTACTCCGCCAGCCGGGTGATCTCCTCGAAGAGCGCGCTGCCGCGCTCGTCGTAGAACCACTTGGGCGGCAGTGTCTTGGGCGTGCCGGTGAGCCCCTCCCGGACGTCCTGGCGGAGCGTCTTGGCGAGGTCGTCGGCGGTCAGGAACCTGTCCACGCGGTTCTCCTTCAGAGCGGGTCGATACGAACGCCGGACGCGAGCGCGGCGGTGACGAGCGACCGGTCGGGGACGGCCTGCCAGCCGGGATCGCCGTCGAGCGGCTCGGAGGCGATCTGGATCTCGTCGTCGCCCTCGCGGACGAACAGCGAGTCGCCCCAGGTGGTGGCGGCCAGGGTCGTTCCGTCCGAGGCGAGCAGGTTGTAGCGGCCGGGAGCGAGCGTGGTGATGGTGTCGACGGCCGCGGCGAGGCCCTCGGCGAGCGGGTCGCCCTCCTCCCACTGCCGCGCGGCCAGGCCGAACAGCGGGGCGGAGTCGAGCGGCGCCCGCACGTCCGGGACGTCGGCGAGGTCACCGGCCAGCTCGCGCAGCTTGCCCTCCACCCCGGCGTAGCCTTCGATCTTGCCGTTGTGGCTGAACAGCCGCTTCCCTGCGCGGAACGGCTGCGCGCACGACTCGTCGACGGGGAACCCCACGGTCGCCGAGCGGATCGCCGCGACCACGCAGGTCGTCCGGATGGCGCCGGCGACCTCACGGAACGACTGGTCCGTCCAGATCGGCTGGGCACGCCGGAACCGGATCGCCGCGCCTTCCTGGTACCAGCCGACGCCGTACCCGTCGGCGTTGAGCAGGTTCCCCTGGGTCATGCGCGGCGCGTACGCCTGGTGCTCCAGGGAGTGCTCACCCTCGTAGATGAGCGAGTGGAGCGTCCGCTCGGGACCGAGGTATCCAAGGTGACGGCACATTCAGATCCCCTCCCCCGCCGACCTCGCGCAGCGGAAACCGCAGAAGATCTGGCGTCGGATCGGATAGTCCCAGTTGCGGAAGGAACCGCGTACGGCGAGCGGGTGCGTCGCCCAGGAGCCGCCTCGCAGGACCTTGTATTCGGGCCCGAAGAAGACCTCCGAGTATTCCTTGTAGGGGAAGGAGCGGAACCCGGGATATCCGTGGAAGTCCGACGACGTCCATTCCCACACGTCCCCGAGCAGGCGCCTCACCCCGTACGCCGACGCACCGGCGGTGTAAGAGCCGCTGTTGGACGGGTGGAGCATCTGTTGCCCCAGGTTGGCGCGTCCCTCCTCGTACACCTCACCCCAGGGGTAGCGCCGCGAGTGCTGTGCGGCGGGATCCCAGCGGGCGGCCTTCTCCCACTCGGCCTCGGTCGGAAGCCGCTTCCCGGCCCACCGCGCATAGGCGTCCGCCTCGTACCAGCACACGTGCTGGACGGCTTCCTCGGGCGGGACGGGTTCGAGGCGTCCGAATCGGCGCCGCACCCACTGGTCGCGTTCGCGGGCCCAGAAGCCGGGGGCCTGTTTGCCGCTGGAGTTGCGCCACTCCCATCCCGCGGGATCCCACCAGCGCGGGTCGTCGTATCCACCGGCTTCGATGAACGCCGTGTACGCGGCGTTCGTCACGGGCTCGACGTCGATGTAGAACGCAGGGACGTCCACCAGATGGACGGGGCGCTCGTTGTCGTAGGCCCATGGGTCATCCGAGGTGCCCATCTGGAACGGGCCCGCCTCGACCAGCACCTCGTCCGTACCGCTGGGTCCGCCAGGTTTCTGCAGGGGCTCGGCGGGCGGGTCGAGAAGCGCCGGGGCTCCCTTGCGGAGCTGGTGCGTGGCCAGCATCGTCTCGTCGTGCATGTGCTCGTGCTGGACGACCATGCCGTAGACGAACCCGCCGGACGTCAGCGGGTTTCCGGGGTCGAACCGGACGGACGACAGCGAGTCGAGCACCTTGGCGCGGACGGTCTCGATGTAGGAACGCGCCTCGCCGGGCGGCAGCAGCGGCAGGGACGGGCGCTCGGCGCGCGGATGCTCGAACGCGTCGTAGAGGCCGTCGATCTCCGGGCGCATCGGCTCGATCCCGGCGGCCGCGCGGAGCAGCCACAATTCCTCGTAGTTGCCGATGTGCGCGAGGTCCCACACGAGCGGCGACATCAGCGGCGAGACCTGCGCGGTGAGGTCGGTCTCCGGAAGGACGTCGGTGGTCAGGCCCAGGCTGCGGCCGCGGACCGCGCCGAGCTCGCGGGCGATCAGTTCCTTGAGCGCGTCCTCGTCGTGCTCGGCGGTCGAGCCCGGGGATCTCATTGGGGCCATGCTGAGTCCTCCTCGGACATCGGGGAATGGGGGGCGGCGTCGTCGGCGGGGCTGCGGCCACGTTCGACGTAGCGGACGGCGTACTCCTCCACCAGCGGGACGAGCCTGGGCGCGCCGAGCCGGGGCAGCGCGTCCAGTGCGGCGCGGAAACACGTCCGCGCGGCGCCGGCCAGCGCGGCGTGGGCGAGACCGCACCGCGCGGCCTCCGTCCACAGGTGCGCGACCGGCTCGGTGGCGGCCTCGGCCGTGTCCGCCGCGACGGGGTCGTCCAGCAGCGCGGTGGCGACAGCGACTGGAACCGGCCAGTACGGGCCGGGCAGCGCGTCGATCATCCTCAGCTCCAGCCATCCGCGCGGGCGGACGGGCGGGAACAGCGTGGACAGGTGGTATTCCAGGTCCTCCTCGTCGGGCTCGCCCTTGTCGAGCCACTCCCGGAAGGACATCCCGGGATGGGACACCCATTTGCCCTCAGCCGTGTGGACGAGCATGACCTGCGCGTCCAGCGCGTAGCGCATCCACGCCTCGGCCGGGTCGGTGTCGGTGCCGAGGCGCAGGACGGGCAACGTGCGGCACGGGTCCAGCTCCGTCCAGATGCCCTGCCGCGACGAGCGCAGCCCGGTGCGCCGGCCGGAGTGCAGCGGCGAGTTGGCGAACGCGGCGACCAGTACCGGGCCGAGCGCGTGCGCGAGGCGCCAGCGCCGGAGCGCGTCGGCGTCGTCGTTGCCGATGTCCAGGCACACCTGGACGGACGCGGTGGAGCACATCATCGCCAGGCCCACGTCGGCGAAGCCGCCCGACACGTAGTAGTCGCGCATGCACTGGTAGCGCGGGTGCTCGGCCTGGAAGTGCGGGCGCCGCACCGGGTCGACGCCGTGCCCGGCGAGCGCGAGCCCGGCCGGTTCCAGCGCGTCCTCGATGTGTGTGATGTCCCCCTGGAGCGCGCGGTGCAGCCGCTTGAGACCGCGGAACGGGGCGGAGCTGAGCTCCAGTTGGCCGCCGGGCTCGTAGGTCACCTTGCTCCCGCCGGACGGCGGGCCGGCCGCCTCCACGAGGTCGCGCACCCGCTCACCGGGGACATGCGCGGCGGGGTCGCGCGCATCGACCACGAACCACTCGGTCTCCGCGCCGACCGTGCCGGGCGGGCCCGTCTTAAAACAAACGCCGCATATGTGCTGGTAGACATCGTCCACCGTCAACCGGGTCACCCTCGACTCCTCCGAAATTCGATCACGGGTTCGAATCCTTCCCTGCTGAACCGGATCAGGAATCCGACAAATTTCGGGAACTTCCTTAAATCTCCATGAACGTCACTCTCCGCTGGTAGGCCGCATACCATTCGCGCCCGCGAGGCCTTCCCACCCGTCCCCCGGCGTCGCAGCTCTTGACGGGAGCCGCTAGAGTCCCGGTACCCGGCGGTATGTCCGCTTGCGGACGTTCGACACCGGCAGCGATACCACCGACCACAATTCCGGGAGGTCACATGCGCGGGGACCTTGGCTCCCTCTACGACGCGCACGCCGCCCGCCTCTACGCCTACTGCTGGTCACTGGTCGGCGACAGGGAGGCGGCCGCGGCGGTCGGCGACACCTTCGCCGCGGCGGTGCACCAGCCCCCGCGGGGCGACCGCGTGCTCTGGCTGTACTCGCTGGCCCGCACGGCCTGCGCCGGGGGCGACACGACCGACCGCATGTCCGGGCAGCTGTCCGGCGGACGTGGCACGCCGCTGTTCAGCGGCTCCGACCCGCTGCTGCGCGCCGCGGGCGGCCTGCGCTCCGACCACCGCGAGGTCCTGCTCCTCTGGGCGGGCGAGTGGCTCGAACCGCACGACATCGCCCGCGTTCTCGGCATCGCGCCCGACACCCTGGCCCAGTTGCTGAACGCCGCCCGGACGCGGCTGGAGCGGGCCGTCCTCGACACTCTCATGCGCGGGGCGCCGCACCTCGACCTCATCACCGCGTTCGAGAAGGGCACCCTGCCCCGGCTGCTCGCCCAGCGCGCGCCGTCACGCCCGCCCGGCTGGCTGCGCGACCAGGTCCTCGCCGCCTGCGAGGAGGAGGCCGTCCGGCCACTGCCGAGCGTCGCCGCGCCGAGCCCGCTCGTCGTCATCGGCCCCGACCGCAGGACCCGCCAGAACCGCGGCGGTGGGCTGTCCAAGGGCGCCGGAGCGGTCGCGGGCCTCGCCGCCTCGGCGGCCGCGGTCCTCGGACTGCTGGCGACCTGGCCGTCGGCGAAGGGCGGCAGCGCCGCGTCCCTGATGCCCACGGCCAGCACCGGTCACACCGAGCAGGCGTCGACGGGCGCGAACGGCGCCCAGGGCCGGCCGTCCGGCCTGACGGGCGCCGAGCGCGGCACGCACCCGGGCGCACCGGCCACGACCGAGCACGGGAATCCGGCTCAGCCGGTCGGCACATCTCCCGGCGGCACCACGCCGGGAGCGCCCGCCCGCTCCCCGTCCGGCACCCCCGTGCCGAGCGAGGAGCCGGTGACGTCCAAGCCGTCCAAGCCGAAGCCCTCCACTCCGGCGCCGGGCACGCCCACCACGTCCCCGACCGGCCCCACCGGCCCGACGACCCCACCGGGACCCACCGACCCGACGACGCCCCCGGGGACTCCGACCGACCCGCCCGCGCAGGAACCGGGCACGTCGAGCCCGAGCCCCACGGCCAACCCGGCACCGAGCCCCGGGCAGGGCTGAGCGTCCTTCTCCGGACGGCGGCGCTCGCGTGCCAGCAGTACGGCACCGACGAGCGCCCCGGTGAGCATGGCGACCAGGTGCCCGACGGCCGCGACCTCCAGCGCGGGCAGGCCGTCGAAGAGCACCGGCGCCAGCGCGCACCAGCCCGCCAGGGGCAGCAGCCGCCGGTACCGGCCGGGCCCGTAGAGGACGGCCGCGACGAGTGCCGCGCACAGCACGTACGACGGCCCGACGTCGGGAACAGTGCGAACGGACTCTGACAGCTGGCCCAGCTCGATCCGGACGAGCGCGATCCCCTGGCTGACCAGCGTTCCGAGGACGTGCGACAGGCCGACGAGCAGCACCGCGCGCGCATTGCCGAACCGGCGTGTCGTCGGGAACAGACCCAGCGCCGCGACGACCAGGAGCACGCCCTGCGCGCCCGGCGATCCAGACGAGGTCACGAACGCCGACGCGACCATCGTCCCGACCGGGTTCACCGCCAGGTTGGCGAGGTTCGTGCTGGCCCACGCGACGAGCGCGTCTCGCGCGTCCGGTGGCAGGAGCAGGCCCTCCACCAGCCACATCGCGGCGCACAGACCGAGGAAGACCAGCGGCATCGGATATCGCCTGACGAACCCGCCCATGACTCCCGCAGCCTATGTCCTCGCGATGTCAGGTGCTTGTAGGCAGGTGCCCGTGAAGCGACGCGGTACGCCGTCCCGGGGCGGCATTCATGGGACGGCGTACCGCGGGTCTTACGCGACGGCGGCGCCCTCGACGGGGGACACGCCGCGGCGGACGAGCAGGGCCGCCAGGATCGCGACCAGGGCGACGGCCCCCGCGACGGTCAGGGACGTCTGGAAGCCGTCCATGAACGCGAGGTGGCTGCCGGTCGTGATGGCGTCGGCGGCCGGTGCGGGGGTGCCCGGCGGGACGGGCGCGACGCCCTGCGCGACGAGCCCGCCCTGCCCGGACAACCGCTCCGCCGCGGGCCCGGGCAGGCCCTCGCCCGTCAGCCGGCTGACCAGCACGTCCCCGACCTTGGTGGACATCAGCACTCCGAGCACCGACGTGCCGAGCACGCCACCGACCTGCGCGGCGGTCTGCTGGAGGCCGCCCGCGACCCCGGCGAGATGGGCCGGGGCGTTGCCGACGATGGCCTCGGTCCCCGCGACGATCACCATTCCGAAGGCCAGGCCGACCAGCACGAACCACGGCCAGAGCTGAACGTACGGGGCGTCCACCCCGATGCGTGACAGGCCGAACATCGCGGTCGCGGTGAAGGCCATCCCGAGGACGAGCGGCAGCCGCGGCCCGTACCGGTTCGTCAGCGCGCCCGCCACCGGGGAGGCGACGATGAAGATGCCGGTCATGGGCAGCATCCGGACGCCCGCGCCGACCGGGCTCATCCCGTGCACCTGCTGGAGGTACAGGGTGATGAAGAAGATCGTCCCGAACATCCCGAAGAAGCCGAGGACGATGAGGCCGGTCGCCGCCGACAGCGACACCGACTTGAAGAGTCCGAGCGGCAGCAGCGGGCGCTCGACGCGCAGTTCGTTCCACACGAACGCCGCGAATAGCACGACCGAAGCCGCGAACGACACCAGCGGCACCGCGTCGCCGAACCCGTTCTCACCGGCCTTGATCAGACCCCAGACCAGCGCGAACAGCGCGCCGGTCAGCAGCGCGACGCCGGGCAGGTCGAACGAGCCCGTGGACTCCTCGTCCCGGGACTCGCGGATCACCCACAGGCCCATGACGAGCGCGAGCAGGCCGAGCGGCGCGTTCAGGAAGAACACCGACTCCCAGTTGACGTTCTCCACCAGCAGCCCGGCGACGATGGGGCCGCCGGCGATGGAGATGCCGACCGTGGAACCCCAGATGCCGATCGCGGCGTTGAGCTTGGCGGGAGGGAAGGTGTTGCGCAGGATGGCCAGGCTGGCGGGCTGTAGGAGTGCCCCCGCGAACCCCTGCACGACGCGCCAGAAGATGACCATGCCGAGGCCGCCGGACAGCCCGATCAGCACCGAGGAGACGGCGAAGCCGATCACTCCGGCGAGGAAGGTGCGCTTGCGCCCGAACCGGTCGGCGATCTTTCCGGCCGGGATCAGCGTGACGGCGAGCGCGAGGAGGTAGGCGTTGGTGACCCACTGCAGGCCGGACAGGCTCGCCCCGAGGTCCTTGGCGATGGCGGGGTTGGCGATGGAGACCACCGTGGCGTCCAGGCCGACCATCATGACGCCGAGCGCCACGGCGACGAGCGTGAGCCAGGGGTGCCCGTGCCCCGATCTTGTGCGCCGTCCGGGCGGCGCGGCGGGCTGGGAGGCACTCGGGTGGAGCACCTCGGCGCCCTGCGGCTGAGTCATCTTCGGCCTCCGTACGAGGGTGAGCGGCTGTGAAGGCTCCAAAACTGTCACAGCACGACACTTGTCGTCAAATGCCTGTCGTCAGGCAACGACATGATTCATATCACGACAGTATCCGGCAACGGCCGGTTGGCCTGAGGTCCACCGCTCGTTACACTTCGCACATGACCGCGACTGCCCCCGAGGCCCAGTCCGCGTGCCACGGCACCCCGCCCCCGGGCAGGCGCGAACGCAAGAAGCAGCGCACCCGGGAGGCGCTCGTCGACGCCGCGTTCACCCTCTTCGCAGAGAAGGGGTTCGACGCGACCACCGTCGAGGAGATCGCCGACGCCGTGGACGTCTCGTCCCGGACCTTCTTCCGCTACTTCGCCTCGAAGGAGGACGTCGCGCTCACCTTCCAGGAGGAGCAGACCCGCGCCGTCATGGCGGCGCTGGCCGACCGCCCGGCCCACGAGCCGATCATGACGGCGCTGCGCCACACGGTGGTGGAGATCGCCGGCGCCTGCGAGCGCGGCGAGCTGGGCTTCAAGCCCGAGCGCTTCCAGTGCCTGCTCAGCATGATGGCCGACAGCCCCACCCTGATGGCGGGCAGCCTGGAACACGCACAGAGGAAGCAGCTGCTGCTGACCCAGATCATCGCCGAGCGGATGGGGTTGGACCCCGCCTCCGACCTGCACCCGCACGTGGTCGCCGCCGCCGCGACCTGCGGCTTCCAGGCGGCGGCCGACGCCACCCGCCGGCACGAGGCGGCCTTCGGCTCGCTCGCGGAGGCGGTCGACCAGGCGTTCGCCATCCTGGAGCGCGGCCTCAACACCCCGCCCGACAAGACCTGCTGACGCCGGCGCGCGCCGAGGCTCGTCAGGACGAGACCGCTGGTGGCACGCTCGTTCCCACCACGACGATGATGTTGCGCATGTCCGGTACCGAGCCGGCCGAGGCGCCGCGCCACTGGCGGGCGGCCTCGGCCACCCCGTTCATGCCGTGGATGTACGCCTCACCCAGCTGACCCCTGCGGGGGTCGGCCGGGAGCCTGCCGCCGAGCTCAATGCCGCCGTCCCTGATGTAGTTCTTGACCTCACCCCGCCCGCCAGAACCCCGGTTCTTCACACTGAACCAGGACGAACGGGGTGAAATGATCGTAGAGGATCGCGGCCCGCACGTCATCGACCGACAGGCCGGACCGCCGCCCTCTCAGCGCGGGGCGCGGGGCAGCCCGAGACCGAGCATCGCGATCAGCTCACGCTGGATCTCGTTCACGCCACCGCCGAACGTGAGGACGACCGCGCCCTTCACCCGGTGGTCGAGCACCTCGATGAACCGGGCGGTCGCCGGGTCGCCGGGGTCGCCGTACCGGGCGAGCACGTCGCCGAGGATCCGGCCGACGTCCTGCATCCGCTCCGAACCGTAGATCTTGGTGGCGGACGCGTCGGCGGCGCCGAGCCAGCCGAGGTCCTGGTTCGCGGCGACCTGCCAGTTGAGGAACTCGTTGACGCGCAGGTAGGCGTAGACCCGCGCGACGGCGCGGCGGACGGCGGGTTCCTCGATGAGCGGGCGGCCGTCCGGGCCGGAGGTGGTGCGGGCCCAGTGCGCGAACCGGTCGTGCAGGTGGCCGATGTTCCCGGCGGGGCCGAGCGTGACGCGCTCGTGGTTGAGCTGGTTGACGATGAGGTCCCAACCCTTGTTCTCCTCCCCGACCAGCATGTCCGCGGAGACGCGAACGTCCTGGTAGTAGGTGGAGTTGGTGTGGTGCCGCCCGTCCATCGTGACGATCGGCGTCCAGGAGAACCCCGGATCGGCGCAGTCCACGATGAGTATCGAGATGCCCTGGTGCTTCCTCGCGGCGGGATCGGTGCGGGCGGCGAGCCAGACGTAGTCGGAGTGGTGCGCGCCCGAGGTGAAGACCTTCTGGCCGTTGACGATGTAGTGGTCGCCGTCCTTGGCGGCGATGGTGCGCAGGGACGCGAGGTCGGTGCCGGCGCCAGGCTCGCTGTACCCGATGGCGAAGTGGCACTCCCCCGCGAGGATGCGCGGGAGAAAGAACTCCCTCTGCGCGTCCGTCCCGTACTGCAGGATCGTCGGCGCGACGGAGTTCAGCGTGATGAGCGGGTACGGGACCTCGGCGCGGGCGATCTCGTTGGCGAAGATCTGCTGCTCCATCGGACCATAACCGCGCCCGCCGTACTCCACGGGCAGCGCGACGCCGAGCATCCCGTCTCGGCCGAGGCGCCTGCAGTGCTCCATGTAGGACGCGCCGAACGGGTCGCCGGCGATGGCGGCGCGCTGATCCTCGTCAAGGCAGCCGTTGAAGTACTCCCGCAGTTCGGCGCGGAGCCGCTGCTGCTCGCCGGTCAGGTCGATGAACATCAGGCCTCCTGTGCGACGAGCGCGCCCAGGGTGTCGAGGCGGTCTTCGGCGCCGCCGAGCAGGTGCCCGCAGTGTTTCGCCCAGGCGAAGTAGCGGTGCAGCGGGTACGTGACGTCGAGCCCGATGCCTCCGTGCAGGTGCTGGCAGGTGTAGAGCGCCCGCACGGCGGGGTCGCAGGCGTTGTAGGCGGCGATGGCGAGGACCTCGTCGACGTCGTCCGCGCCCTCGGCGAGGCGCCACACGCCCGCCCAGACCGCCACGTCCAGCGCGCGCTTGGCGATGTAGACGTCACCGATCTGCATCGTGACCGCCTGGAACTGCGCGAGCACCCGTTCGAACTGCTCGCGGGAGTTGACGTACTCCCTGGTGAGGTCGAGCGCCCCCGCGACGACACCGGAGGACAGGGCGACCGCGCCCGCGACGGCGGAGCGGCGGAGGGTCTTCCAGGCTGCGCTGTCGGCGGCGCCGAGCAGCGCATCGCGGCCGACCCGTGCGCCGCCGAGCGCGAGACGCGACAGCGGCTCGGCCGTCGCGGACGGTTGTGGAGTGATCGACACCTCGGACGGCTCGACCACGAACACCCCGACATCCGCGCCCTCGACGCGAGCGGGAATCAGGATTCTTGACGCCTCCCGCGCGTACGGGACGAACGTCTTGACGCCGTCGAGCACGTAGCCGTGGCCGTCCGGACGAGCCGTCGCGGCGACCGCCCCGGCCGGTCCGACCTCGCGGTAGGCGGCCGTCAGGACGATCTCCCCCTCGGCGAGCGGGGCGAGCAGCGCGCGCTGGGCGGGGGTACCGTGCCGTCCGATCGGGAGTGCCGCGAGCGCGAGCGACGCGTACACCGGAACGGGTGCGACCCGCGCTCCGACCTCCCGGAGGAGGACCGCCAGCTCGATCGGGCCGAGCCCCGCGCCGCCCGCGTCCTCGGGGAGCACGGCGCCGAGCAGCCCCGCCCGCGCGAGCGCCCGCCAGATGCCGGCGTCATAGGACCCGCCGCCCTTCTCGAACGCCTTCAACCGTTCCGGCGTGGCCTCACGCGTGAGCACGTCGGCGGCGAGCCCGCGCAGATCTTGCTGGGCCTCGTCCAGGTCGAAGTCCACTCGTCCGCTCCCTCTCCCGCTACGCTCGCGGGGCCGCCACCGTCCCGGCGCGCCTCTCGGCCAGAAACTAGAACAGATTCTAGTCTGTGTCCAGAGGTGTTGCCGGCACAAGTAAGTCCCCACTTCGCCTCGTACACAGGTGCCCGGCGCCCGTTTGCCACACCACCAGACGCGCCGGTATCGGACGATCAGATAACAGGTTCTCGCGAGGGCGGTACGCTGGATCACGAATCGGGCAGGGTGAACGGCGCGGGCCCGCCGAGCAGGGCGGGGCCCGTCCACGAAGGGAAGACGACCGTGACCGCAGATCCGACGGTGACCGGGGACGGGACCTCACGTCAGCCTGCGGCGGAGCGGGCGGCGGGGCAGAGCGTCCGCTCCCGCAGCCAGCACCAGCGGCGCAAGCGCATCGTGCAGGCCGCCGCCGCGCTGGCCTCGCGCGGCGGCGTCGAGGCGATGCAGATGCGCACCGTGGCGGAGCGGGCCGGGGTCGCGCTCGGGACCCTCTACCGCTACTTCCCCTCGAAGATGGACCTGGTCGTCGCTGTGGTCGGCGAGGAGCTCGACCTGCTGGAGAGCAGCATCGAGCGCCGCCCGCCACGCGCCGGAGCGCGCCCGCAGCGCGCCGTGGACGTACTGATGCGCGCCACCCGCGGCCTGATGCGCGAGCCAGAGCTGGCGGAGGCGCTGATCCGGTCGCTGCTGCTGTCGGACGTCCAGACCGACTTCGGCGACCGGATGACCGGGTTGCTGCTGCGCGCCGCCGTGGGGCCCGAAGCAGACATTCCGGCCGATGACCCGCGCCGCGTCGTGGCCAGGGCGCTGGCCGGCATCTGGACGATGGAAATGATCGAGATGCTGCGCGGGCACGCCACCGCCGAAGAGATCCAGAGCCGGCTGGAGATCTCCGCCGCGCGCCTGCTCACCGACGTCTGACGCCGGGCCGGGTGGGAGCACCCGCCGCGGATCAGGGCCGCTCACCGGCTCGTCGACGACACCCGCGCGAGCCGCGTACCCGAGGCCTCTCCTCCGCCGACGCCCCGCCGCGCGCCGGCGCTGCCCTTCTCGACCTCTTCGCTCCCCCTGTCCGAATCCATTCGACTAGAACGCAATCAACACTGAAAAACCACTTTAGAGCGATGAATTGTGGCCATTCTGACGTGGCCGTACAGTCCGGGCAGGGCAGCCCTTTTCTCTCCCCACCCCCCGCCACCACCCCCAGGAGAGTGACATGTCCCGCAAACACCTTGTGCTGGGCATAGGTGCCGCGGCCGGTCTCGTCGCGGCGCTGGTGACCCCAGCGCAGGCCGGCGAACCGGCCTTCCCGGCCGCACGTCAACAGGCCGCACCGGCCGCGCCCGTCGCCCCCGGCCCCGGCGACCGTGCGGCACGCGTGCAGAAGCAGCTCCGGCTGAGCCTCGGCGCGAAGTTCGGCGGTGCCTGGATCGCGCAGGGATCACAGGTCGTCGTCGCCACCACCGACGCGTCCGCCGTCAAGAAGATCGAGGCCGCCGGCGCACAGGCGAAGGTCGTGACGTACGCCGAGGCGAAGCTGACCTCCGTCCAGGCGGGACTGAACCGGCACGCCGCCTCCGCCGCCAAGACGGTGACCTCGTGGCGCGTCGACACCACGAGCAACCGGGTCGTCGTCAACGCCTCCTCCACGGCCGCCGCGAAGCGGTTCGTCGCCGCGAGCGGCGTGGACGCCAGCACGGTGAAGATCGTCCGTTCCACCGCGCAGCCCCGGCTCGTCCACGACATCGTCGGCGGCGAGCGCTACTGGACGACCCAGTACGGCTGCTCCGTCGCCTTCTCCGTCACCGGCGGATTCATCAGCGCGGGCCACTGCGGCAAGACCGGCGAGACGACCAAGGGCTCCAACCAGGTCGCGCAGGGCACCTTCGGCGGCTCGTCCTTCCCCGGCGACGACTACGCCTGGATCGACACCAACAGCCAGTGGACGCCGACGCCCAAGGTCACCAAGTGGAACGGCTCGTACGAGACCGTCCGCGGCGCGACCGACGCGGCCATCGGCGCGCGTACCTGCCGCTCCGGCGGCACCACGAACACCCAGATCTGGTGCGGCCCGATCCAGGCCCGGAACGTCACCGTCAACTACCAGGAAGGCGCGGTCAACGGCCTCATCCAGGCCAACATCTGCGCCGATCCCGGTGACTCCGGCGGCGCACTGATCACCGAGACCGGCGGCCAGGCGCAGGGCATCACCTCGGGCACCTCGGGCTCCTGCAAGAACGGGCAGGACTCCCAGGACACGACCTACTTCCAGCCGGTCGACGAGGTTCTGCAGATCATCGCCAAGAACGGCCGCCAGCTCATCACCCAGGGCAGCGGACCGGTCAACCCATGCGACGGCTTCCAGACCAAGGCCGCCGGGTCGCTGACCTCCGGCTCCAGCAGCTACCAGCCGGGCGGCAGCTACGCCACGACCGCCGCCGGCACCCACACCGCCTGCCTGGACGGCCCGGAAGGCGTCGACTTCGACCTGTACCTGCAGAAGCAGAACGGCGGCACCTGGACGACGGTCGCCAGTTCCACCAGCCCCAACCCCGACGAGAGCATCACCTACAACGGCGCCGCCGGCACCTACCGGTACCGCGTGCACTCCTACGACGGCACCGGTGAGTACACCCTGGGCTTCAGCAAGCCCTGACCGGCACGCCTGTCCGGCGCCTCCTGATCGTCCCCGGCCGTCCCTCCCCACACTGGGCGGCCGGGGACTGCTTTTCCAGTGGCGCGGGTCCCGCTCCCACTAGCCTTGGCGGTATCCAGGAGCCGGGACGAAGAAGGTGTGCAGTGACCGAGCAGGAACCGATCCTCAGCGACGGGGTCATCATCGAGTTCGTCGATGGCAAGGACGTGCCCGTCCAGCACAAGGACTTCGGTGAGCGGGCCGTCGTGATGCGCGACGCCAAGAACCCCGAGGGGCCGATCCTCTACTTCACCGAGGCCGAGTGGGACGCCTTCATCGCGGGCGTCAAGGACGGCGAGTTCGACGACCTGCTGGAGGAGGAACCCGCCGAAGGGGCCTGACGACCAGCGCCCGCGGCTCCGCCACGGGCCGCGGGGCCGTCACCGTCACCGGTGGGCGGCACCGGCAACGCTCAGTTCATATCCGGCTTGGGCGGAGAACTGGGCGACCACCTCGAACCGGTCACCCCGCACCAGCGTGCGGCGCCATTCCAGCGGGCGCCGTCCCTGCACGGCGAGCCGGTCGACCGCGAAGGCGGCGACACCGGCCTCGACACCGAGCAGCCGACGCTCGGCCGACGTGGGCACGACCGCGCGAATGTGTTCGCGCCCCCCGGTCGGCCGGACGCCACAACGCTTCGCCAGCTCGTCGTACAGACCGGTGTGGGCGAAATCCGCGTCCAGCAAAGGCGCGGCGACGCGAGCGGGAAGCCACACGCGGTCGAGGGCGAGCGGCTCCTCGTCGGCCAGGCGCAGCCGCTCCAGATGGAGCAGCGGCGTGGACTCCTCCAGCCCGAGCCGCGCGGCGACCACCCCGTCCGCCCGGACGTCGAGGACGCGAACGACGCTGCGCTGGTGCTGCCCGGCCGCCTCCACCGACGCGAACAGGCTGTACAGGGCGCCGACCGGCTGCTCGATCGCGACCGGCTCGGCGAGCCGGGGCACCCGACCGCGCTCGCCGACCACGATCCCGTCCGCCCGCAGGCGCCGCACCGCCTCCCGCACCGTGTGCCGGCTCACCCCGTACTCGGCGACCAGGGCCAGTTCGCCCGGGAAGACCCGCTGGAACTCCTCGTCCTCCAGCCGGCGGACCAGATCGGCGTGCAGCTGGGCCCACAGCGGCAGGGCGCTGGAGCGGTCAACCGCCCGTGCCCCCGGCATCCTTGACCCCCCATCCCCCACTCGCACCACGATTGCGCATAATGTACGTACATTCGGACCTTTAGGCAACAGGGATGGACATCGTGGACGTCGAGACCATCGAGACCGCGTCGCTGGGCGACCGCAGCTACGTCGCGCATGACGGCGAGCAGGCGATCGTCGTGGACCCGCAGCGCGACCTGGACCGCGTCCGGCGCCTGCTGGACGACCGGAACCTGCGCTGCGCGCTTGTGCTGGAGACGCACATCCACAACGACTACGTGTCCGGCGGCCTCCACCTGGCCCGCTCGACCGGCGCGACCTACGCGGTGTCGGCAGCCGCCCCCGTCGCCTTCGTCCGAAGGCCCGTCGCGGACGGCGACGCGCTGCGGGTGGGCGACCTGTGGATCCGGGTGGTCGCGACTCCCGGGCACACCGAGAACCACCTGGCCTACATCGTGAACGAGTCCGCCGTGTTCACCGGCGGGTCCCTGCTGTACGGCAGCGTGGGCCGCACCGACCTGGTCGACCCCGCCCGCACCGACGCGCTGACCCGGGCGCAGTTCCGCTCCGCCCAGCGCCTCGCCGAACTCTGCGAGGACGACGCGCGGGTGTACCCGACGCACGGCTTCGGGAGCTTCTGCTCGTCCGGCTCCATCACGGACGGCGCGTCCGTCTCCACCATCGGCGAGGAGCGGACCCGCAACGACGCGCTGGTCGAGACCGACGAGGACGCCTTCGTGTCACGCCTCGTGGCCGGGCTCACCGCCTACCCGCGCTACTACGCCCACATGGGTGCGCTGAACCTGGACGGTGCCGGCCCCGCCGACCTGTCACCCCCGTCGCCCGTGGCGCCCGAAGACCTCGCCAAGAGGATCGTCGCCGGCGACTGGGTCGTGGATCTGCGCAGCCGCACCGCCTACGCCGCCGGGCACCTGCTGGGCACCATCGGCATCGAGCTCGGCCAGAACTTCGCCACCTACCTCGGCTGGCTGATCCCGTGGGGCACGCCGCTCACCCTGCTCGGCGACAGCCCATCCGACGTCGCGGACGCGCAGCGCCAGCTCACCCGCATCGGCATCGACCGCCCGTCCGCCGCCCTCGGTCTACCGCCCGCGGACCTGCGCGGCTATCGCACCGCCACGTTCGCCGGCATCCCGCCCGGCGCCAACGTCCTCGACGTCCGCCGCGACGACGAACGCGCCGCCGGCTCCCTCCCGGGCTCGACGCACATCCCCCTGCACTCCCTCACGTCCCGGCTGGACGAGGTCCCGCCCGGCGAAGTGTGGGTGCACTGCGCGACCGGCTACCGAGCCTCCATCGCCGCAAGCCTCCTCGACCGCGCCGGCCGCGAAGTCGTCCTCATCGACGACACCTACTGACAACGACCGAAGGTCCTTTATGGGCGTCGCCGAAAATGCAGCCGCCCCCGCCATTCAGAGATCGCAAATAGAACTTTATCGACATTCGCAACCAGCCCACACTTTCCGGCGTCCGAAGAAAGGAACGGCACTCCGAGGAAGGGAGATCCCGCACATGGAGCGTCCTCCCCCGGAGCCGGGCGGCGTGCTGGTCGAGCGGATCGAGGGCGCGTTCCTGGGGGTGTACCTGACCCTGATCAGCATGATCCAGGGCGTCGGCCTCAGTGTCCTCGCGGAGCGCGCCTCGGCGTCGCCGTCCCCGGCGCCCCACGAGTGGATCGGCTACGCGATCTGCCTGATCGCCCTGATCGTCGTGTGGCAGGAGTACATGGTCGGCTCGGTCCAGTTCGCGTGGACGCCCACCATCCTGGACGCCGTCGTGCCGTTCACCGTCGGGATCATCGAGTTCATGCTCATCGCGTCCGTCCGCAAGTCGGCCGGCACCTTCCTGGTGTTCTATGCGGCCTTTCTCGGAGCGGGCATCGTCGGCTACCTCAACTGGCTGATCCACGCCCAGCGCGGCGCCCCCATGAACCGCACGTCGTACCCGCAGCTCAAGTGGTACATCTGGTTCGGCACCGCCGTCTGCGCGCTCGGATTCATGAGCACCATCGGCCTCATCGGCCTGCACGCCGCCGCCCCCGACCTGGCGGAGGTCTACCTGATGATCGCCGCGCTCCTGATCATCCTGCCGCTCTTCCTGCACTCCCTGGTCACCTGGACGCTGCCGCTCTACACCTTCCACCGCCGGCGCACGGACCCCGACTGGAAGTTCCGCCCCTGGCCCCGCCGCCGCCCGACCTAGGCGCGCCGGACCACCGAACGGCCCCCCGCACCTCAGGCGAAGACTTCGCGGAGAGCCTCAGCTGTGGCAGCACGCCGTCCCCACTCGGCGAGTTGCCGCTCGTCAACGCAGGTCGTGATCCGCTCACGCATCTCGTCCGACACGCAAAGCCCACGCCCCTCCAACACAAGAAGCAACATCTTGGCCTGGCCTATGGCCTGGCCTCGGGCCTCGCCTATGGCCTGGTTGCGGAGGGCGAAGTCGCTCTTGAACCTGTAGTCGGCGGTACTCACGGCTCAGGAGAAGATGTCGTCGGCGGATTCGGCTGTGCCGGCACGCCGTCCCCACTCGGCGAGTTGCCGCTCGTCAGCGCAGGTCGTGATCCGCTCACGCATCTCGTCCGACACGCAAAGCCCACGCCCCTCCAACACAAGAAGCAACATCTTGGCCTCGCCTATGGCCTGGCCTCGGGCCTCGCCTATGGCCTGGCCTCGGGCCTCGCCTATGGCCTGGCCTCGGGCCTCGCCTATGGCCTGGTTGCGGAGGGCGAAGTCGCTCTTGAACTTGTAGTCGGCGGTACCTGTGGTCACGAGCTCCTCCAGGATCTTCCGGGCGGCTTGTGGGAGCACGCCGAGCACCATGTCAGTGTACAGCGTGGCGTTTTCGTGCCCTGTGTTCTCGATGGTCGCCAGGGCGGCGTGGGTGATCTCCAGGGACTCTTCTGTGTGGGGGCTGACGTTGGTCAGGGCCGCGACGATGGTCAGTTCCGGCATCTCGGCCGCCTGGGCCGTGGACGTGACGAGGGGGCCGGTGCCGGGGCCGACCACGAGGGGGGTGAGGGTGAAGCCGGGGTGGCCGATGACGACGGGTTTGCGGGCCCAGTCGGCGACGCGGCGGGCGGGGCAGAAGACCAGGAGGTAGCTCGGGCAGCCGGATCTCGCGTGGAGGGCCGTCAGGTAGACGGGCCAGCTGCGGCATTTCCTCGGATCGACGGCGCGCTGCGTCTCGGCGACGACACTGATCTTCGGGGTGGGGGAACCCCGTTCGCGGATCTCGACGACGTTGTCGGCGCGGTAGGCGGCCGGGGTGATCTGGGTGAAGTCCTCCGAGACCGTCCGGACCACGATGTCGTCGGGCACCTTGATGTCGAAGGCGGTGCGGAGTAACTGCACGAGGACCTCGGGGTGGTCGCGGACGATCTGGATCGGCGACTCGTGTTCGACGGTGACCATGCGCAGAACGCTACGTTGCGACCAGCATTGGATACCGTCACTATTGAATGACTCTACGTGTGGTCTATGTCACGTTCCGTGGCAGAGTTCTTGCCACCAGGTGGTGAGGTGCCGCTCGGCCTCGGGGGTCAGGTCACCCCACAGGCGGAGGCGGGAGATGCCGCCGTCCGGGTGGATGTCCAGGCGGACGTGGGTGACCTCGGGGGACGTGAGGCGGAAGCGGTGGCGGGTGTCCGGCTGGAGGGGGGTCCGGGGCAGGAGGGGGGTGGTGGTGCCGTGTTCGTCGATGCCGGTGAGGGCGAAAGCGGCGGGGGCGTTGAATTTCAGGTGGGTGGTGTCGATCTCGGCGAGGCGGATGATGCCGGGGGCCGCGAGGGCGATCAGGGCCCAGTCGTTGGCGCCGTCGCGGCGGCGGGCGGTCTCCCATCCCTCGGCCTGGTTGCGGGCCAGGCCGGGGAACAGCATGTTGTCGGGGGACGAGTAGAACATGTTGGAGCATTCGGTGACGCGCGCGCCGTTCTCCAGGGCGGCCAGGTCGACGGTGAGGCCGGCCAGGTACGTGGGGTCCGGGACCACCTCGCCGTGGACGCGGAGCCGTGCGATACCGCCGTCCGGGAACATGTTCAGCCGGACGTGGGTGACCAGGCGGCCGTTGTCGACGAGGAAGGAATGGGCGGTGCCGCCCTTGAGGGGGGACCTGGGGACGATCTCGCGCCAGTCGGCGGCGGCGAGTTCCGCCGGGGAGGGGTGGCCGTCCAGGGCGCATGCCTCCACGGACGCGTGGGTGGGGAAGTTGCCCTCGAACCAGGCGGTGTCGATGACGACGCCGTGGACGATGCCGGGCAGGCCGAGGCGGATGAGGGCCCAGTCGTGGTCCCCGTCGCGGCGGCGGGCGGTCTCCCAGCCGTCGTACTCCTGACCCTTGGGGCCGAACGTTTCGGGGCGGAACGCCGGAGTCCAGGGGTTGAGCAGGTTCTCCTTGGCCGCGAAGGACTCGTCGCTCGCCGCGATGACGGATCCTCCGAGGGTCCGGACGGCGAGGTCCGGGAGCGTGGTGAAGCCGGTCAAGGTGTCTCCGTTCGGCTGAGCAGGCGTCCGCCGGGCACGTCGCCAGCGGGGGTGCCGCGCAGCCAGGTGGCTCGGACGGCACCGGTGAGAGTGTGGCCCTCGTACGGGGTGACGGGGTGGCGGTGGTGGAGGGACGCGGGGTCCACGGTGAACGCGGCGTCGGGGTCGAAGGCGACGAGGTCGGCGTCGCGGCCGGGGGCGATGCGGCCCTTGGGGAGGCCGGCGAGGGCGGCGGGCGCCTCGGACATCCAGCGGACGACGGCGGCCAGGTCGTGGCCGCGGGCGCGGGCGGCCGTCCAGACGACGGGAAGGCCGAGTTGGAGGGAGGAGACGCCGCCCCAGGCGGTGGCGAAGTCGCCGTGTTTGAGGTCGGGCGTACAGGGTGAGTGGTCGGTGACGACGCAGGAGATCACGCCGGCGGCGAGGCCGAGCCAGAGTTCGTGGCGGTTGGCGGCGTCGCGGATGGGCGGGCAGCACTTGTAGGACGGCCCGCGCACCTCCTCCGCGGACAGGGTCAGGTAGTGCGGGCAGGTCTCCGCGGTGACGCGCAGGCCCGCGGCCTGGGCCTCCGCGAGGGGGATGAGGCAGTCGGCGGCGGACAGGTGCAGGATGTGCGCGCGGACGCCGGTCTCCTCCGCCAGCCGGATGACCCGTTCGACCGCCAGGCGCTCCGCTGAGGGCGGGCGGGAGGTCAGGAAGGCCGCGTATCCGCCGTCGGACGGTGTCCCGAGGGCGGCCGGGTCCTCGGCGTGCACGATGACGAGGCCGTCGAACGAGGCGATCTCGTGGAACGCCTCGCGCATTCCGGGGAGGTCGAGCGGCGGGAACTCCGGGACGCCGGAGTCGGAGGTGAAGCACTTGAACCCGAACACGCCGGCTTCGTGGAGCGCGCGCAGATGCGGGACGTTGCCGGGGATCGCCCCGCCCCAGAAGCCGACGTCCACGGAGCACTTCCGGTCGGCCGCGGCGCGCTTGACGGCCAGGGCGGACGGGTCGACCGTCGGCGGCAGCGAGTTCAGCGGCATGTCGATCAGGGTCGTGACGCCTCCGGACGCGGCGGCGCGGGTCGCGGTGGCGAAGCCCTCCCACTCGGTGCGGCCGGGTTCGTTGATGTGGACGTGGGTGTCGACGAGTCCCGGCAGCAGGGCCGTCCGGCCGAGGCTGACCTCGGACCTGGCGGGCAGAGGGGCGTCGTGGTCGGCGACCTCGGCGACGCGGCCGTCCCGGACGGCGACCGCGGCGGGGCGCTCGCCGTCCGGCAGGACGGTCCTCAGGGACCTGATGACGAGATCGTGCGTCATGGGGTGCGGGTGATGTGCTCGGGACGTACCGGCACCCGGGTGAGGGCCTGGCCCGTGGCGTCGCGGACGGCGGCGACGATCGCGGGCGTGGAGGAGAGGGTGGGCGGTTCCCCGGCGCCGCGGAGCCCGTAGGGCGCCTCGGGGTCGGGGTTCTGGAGGATGTCGAGCCGCATCGGCGGCATGTCGAGGATGGTCGGGATGAGGTAGTCGGTGAAGGACGGGTTGCGGACGAGCCCGTCGGACACGACGATCTCCTCCATCAGGGCGAGGCCGAGGCCCTGCGCGGTGCCGCCGTGGATCTGGCCCTCCAGCGACAGCCGGTTGAGGATCTTGCCGACGTCCTGGACGGCGGCCAGCTCGACGACCTTGACCAGCCCGAGGTCCACGTCGACGTCCACGACGGCCCGGTGGACGCAGAGGGCGAGCTGGGTGTGACTGTCGCCCTGGCCGGTGACGGGGTCCATCGGCTCGGTGCGGCGGTGGTGGTACTCGCGGGTCTCCTCAAGGACGGTGTCGCCGAGGATGTCCTCGATCGTCGCGAGCACTCCGCCCGCGTGCGAGACGATCTTGCCGCCGGCGACGTGCAGGTCGGCCGTGGCGCGGGCCGTGCCGAGGTGCTGCCGGGCGAGCGCGAACAGTTCGGCGCGGACGGCCTCGCAGGCGGCCTTCACCGCGCCGCCGGACATGTAGGACTGGCGGGACGCGCTGGACGAGCCCGCGTCGCCGACCCGGTCGTCGGCCGGGGCGATGGTGACCCGCTGGACGCCGAGCTCGGTGCGGGCAATCTGCGCCTGGACCGTGACGAGGCCCTGCCCGACCTCGGCGGCGGCAGTGTGGACGAGCGCGGTCGCCTCCCCGCCGATGACCTCCAGCCGGACGCGGGCGGTGGACAGGTCGTCGAAGCCCTCGGAGAAGCAGATGTTCTTGATCCCGACGCCGTATCCGACGCCGCGGACGACGCCCTCGCCGTGCGTGGTCTGGGAGACGCCGCCGGGCAGGTGGCGAAGGTCGCCCGGGTCGAGGGCCGGGGGCATCGGCGTGGCCTCCAGCCGCGTCAGCATCTCCGCGAGCGGCGCGGGGGCCTCGATGAGCTGGCCCGTCGCGAGCCGGGAGCCCTGCGACACGGCGTTGCGGCGGCGGATCTCGACCGGGCCGATGCCGCAGGCCGCGCCGAGCTTGTCCATCATCGACTCGTAGGCGAAGCACGCCTGCACCGCGCCGAAGCCGCGCATGGCGCCGCACGGCGGGTTGTTCGTGTAGACGCCGTAGGCGTCGATGCTGATGTTGGGGATCTCGTACGGGCCGACGCCGAGCGAGGCGGCGTTGCCGGTGACGTTGATGGTGGACGAGGTGTACGCGCCGCCGTCCAGGATGATCTCGACGTCGGCGTAGAGGAGGCGTCCGTCCGCCGTGGCGCCGTACTCGTATCGCATGTGCGCGGGATGCCGGTGGACGTGCCCGAAGAACGACTCGTACCGGTTGTAGGACATCTTCACCGGCTTGCCGGTGCGCAGCGCGAGCATGCCCGCGTGGATCTGCATGGACAGGTCCTCGCGGCCGCCGAACGCGCCGCCGACGCCCGCGAGGGTCATATGGACCTGGTCCTCGGCGAGGCCGAGGCACGGCGCGATCTGCCTGAGGTCGTTGTGGATCCACTGCGTGGAGACGTACAGGTCGATGCCGCCGTCCTCGGACGGGATCGCCAGGCCCGCCTCGGGGCCGAGGAACGCCTGGTCCTGGATGCCGACCTCGTACTCCGAGGACACGACGACCTCGGCCGCCGCGCGCGCCGCCGCCACGTCGCCGACGCGGACGGGCTGGTGGCGGGTGATGCCGCCGCGGTCTTGGACCTTCAGCCGGTCGGGGTCGGCGATCACGGCGCGGGGGTCGGTGATCGGCTCCAGCACCTCGTACTCGACGGTGATCGCCTTCAGCGCGCGCCGGGCGGTCTCGGGGTGGTCCGCGGCGACGAGCGCGACGGGCTCGCCCTGGTGGCGGACCTGGTCGATGGCGAGGACGGGCTGGTCCTCGGTGTGGTCGATGCCGAACATCTTGCGGCCCGGCACGTCCTCGTGGGTGAGGACGGCCCGGACGCCGGGCATCGCGACCGCGGCGCCGATGTCGATCGCGTGGATGAGCGCGCGGGGGTGCGGGCTGCGCAGCGTCGCACCCCACAGCATCCCGTCGATCCACAGGTCGGACGCGTACGCGAACTCGCCCGCGACCTTCAGCGTGCCGTCCGGGCGCAGGGTGCTCGCGCCGACGCCGCCCACTCCCGGGGCCTCGACGTGACCGGGACTCTTCAACGGGGCCACCATCAGAGGACCTCCTCAGCGAGTGCCATCAACCGGCGGTGTGCGGCGGCGCCGCGCCGTCCCGCCTCGTCTTGCGGGACGGTGACGAGGGCGTCATCGCGCACGATCGTCCGGCCGCCGACGAACAGGCGCCGCAGCGGCGGGGTCTGCCCGAAGGTGAGGGCGACCACCGGGTCGTCGAGCGCGGCGTGGAAGCCGTCGACCCGCCACAGCGCGATGTCGGCGAGCTTGCCCGGCTCCAGGGAGCCGATCTCGCCGTCGCGGCCGAGGCAGCGGGCGCCGCCGAGGGTCGCCATCTCCAGGGCTTGGCGCGCGGTCAGCGCGTCCGGACCGTAGCGGGCGCGCTGCATGTAGATCGCCTGCCGCATCTCCCCGGCGAGCGGGACCAGTTCGGCGGACGCGGGCCCGTCCACGCCCAGCCCGACCGGCACGCCGGCCTCCAGCAGGTGGGACACGCGGGCGATGCCGGATCCGAGCCGGGCGTTGGAGCTCGGGCAGTGCGCGGCGCCCGTGCGCGTCTCGGCGAGGCGCTTGATGTCAGCGTCGTGCAGGTGAACGCAGTGGGCGAGCCAGACGTCGGGGCCGAGCCAGCCGATCGAGTCCATGTACTCGGCCGGGGTCATGCCGAACTGCTCGGCGGTGTGCTCCTCCTCGTCGAGGGTCTCGGCGAGGTGGGTGTGGAGCCGGACGCCCCGGTCGCGCGCCAGCTCCGCCGACCTGACCAGCAGTTCCCGGCTGACGGAGAACGGGGAGCAGGGGGCGACGGCGACGCGGAGCATCGAGCCGGGCGAGGGGTCGTGGTAGCGGTCGATGGCGGCGCCGGTCTCGGCGAGGATCGTGTCGAGGTCCTCGACGACCTCGTCCGGGGGGAGCCCGCCGTCGGACTCGCCGCGGTCCATCGAGCCCCGGCAGGGGTGGAAGCGCAGGCCGAGCTCGGCGGCGGCGTGGATCTCGGCGGCGAACAGGTCGCCGCGCCCCTTGGGGAAGATGTAGTGGTGGTCGGTGGAGGTGGTACAGCCCGACTTGGCGAGCCAGGCGAGCCCGGCGGTGGCCGCGCCCGCGGCGATCTCCGCGTCCATCTTCGCCCAGGGCTTGTAAAGCGTGGTCAACCACTCGAACAGCGTGCCGCCGGTGGCGATGCCCTGGCTCGCCCACTGGTAGAGGTGATGGTGGGTGTTGACCAGCCCCGGCGTGGCGAGGCAGCCGCGGCCGTTGACCCGCTCGACCCGGCCGGCGGTCGGGGCCGGTCCCGGTCCGACGGCCGTGATCCGGTCGCCGTCGATCACGATGTGCCCGGTGGGGTACTCCTCCCCCGACACGGTGACGACGTGGGCGTTCTCGATGACGACCGTCATGGACGCGCCGCCTTCCGGCGGGCCGCCAGCCGGACCGCGTCCAGGATCTTCTCGTAGCCGGTGCAGCGGCACAGGTTCCCGGCGAGGGCCTCGCGGATCTCGGCGTCGGACGGCGTGGCGTTCCGCTCGATCAGGTCGTGCGCCTGGACGATCAGTCCCGGCGTGCAGAACCCGCACTGGACGGCGCCCGTCTCGACGAACGCCTCCTGGACGGGATCGAGCCGCTCCTCGCCGGACGGCCCCTCCGCGAGGCCCTCCACGGTGCGGACCTCCCGCCCCTCCACCTGGCCCGCGGCGACCAGGCACGCGCAGGCGGGAATGCCGTCCAGGTAGACGGTGCAGGAGCCGCACTCGCCCTGCTCGCAGGCGTTCTTGGAGCCGGGCAGGCCCATCCGCTCCCGCAGCATGTACAGCAGGCTCTCGCCCTCCCACACGTCGTCGACGGTCTCCGCGGAGCCGTTGATGGTGACGGTGACGCGCATCAGGAAGCCTCCTCGGCCGGAATGCCGGTTCTGTAGTCGTTCCAGGCCCAGGTCAGCGTGCGGCGCGCCATCACCGACAGGGCGTGCCGGCGGTAGTCGGCCGTCCCGCGGACGTCGTCGATCGGCGCGGCGGCCTCTTTGACCAGCTCACCGAACCGCTGGGACAGCGAGACCGACAGCGGGCCCCGGCCCTCCCAGTCGAGCTCGCCCGAGAGGAACTCCTCGGCGGCGGTGGCGCGGCGCGGCGTCGGCGCGGCGGAGCCGACGCCGGTGCCGACGCGGCGCTCGGCCGGGTGCAGGGCGAGGGCGAACGAGCACACCGCGATCACCATCGCGTTCCGTGTGCCGATCTTGGAGAAGTACTGCGGGCCGGAGGCGGGGGCCGTCCAGAACGCGCGGATCAGCTCGTCCGGCTCCAGCGCGTTGCGCTTCACGCCGAGATAGAAGTCGAGCACAGGGATCATCCGGACACCGCGCGCGGCGGACTCGGCCTCGATCACCGCGTCCCCGGCCAGCAGCGGCGGGTGGGTGTCCCCGGCGGGCGAGGCGGCGCCGAGATTCCCGCCGACCGTGCCCCGGTTGCGGATCTGCGGCGAGCCGACCGTCCGGGACGCCTGGGCGAGGCCGGGCAGCCGGTCCCCCAGCTCGGCGATCAGCCGGGCGTACGGGACGCCGGAGCCGACCCGCAGCCGCCCGTCCACCGGCTCCCAGTCCGCCAGTTCGCGGATCTGGTTCAGGTCCAGCAGCGCTCCGGGACGACGCACGTCGAAATTGATCTCGACCATGACGTCGGTGCCGCCCTGCAGGGGCAGCGCCTCCGGCCGCTCCGCCTTGGCGGCGAGCGCATCCGCCCAGGTCAGCGGTCGCAGAAAGTCCATGGTTTGGGTGTTCCTCCTCGGTACGTACTGTCAGTGCCAGGCGGACGGGACGGGTGGGGCGTCGTCGGTGAGCACGCTGCCCTCGATGAGCCCGTACGGGCGGTCCGCGGCATAGAAGACCTCGTTGTCGTTGTGCAGGCCGAACGGCTCCAGATCGACCGCGAAGTGGTGCTTGTTGGGCATCGACATCCGCACCTCGCAGAGTTCGGGCAGCTCGTGGAGAACGCGGCGGCCCATCTGGTAGAGCGTCTGCTGAAGGGACAGGCTGTGCGTCTCGGCAAACGCGGCCAGCAGCGCGGTACGGGCGGCGCGGTAGGACTCGCCCCAGCGCGCGTCTGTGCCGCGGTGCCGCCACGACGCGGTCACGGCGGTGGCCAGGACCCGGTCGTTGGTGGGCGCGAGGGTCGTGTACCGGTCCTCGATGAAGCCGTGGAACTCGCTGCCGGTCGAGTTGAGGACGACCAGGTCCGTCAGGCCCGACACCACCGACTCGGGTCCGTCCGAGCCGTCGCTGTGGACGAGCGCGGTGCGGACCTCGCCACCGTCGCGGACGAACGAGTGCGGCCCGGAGATCCGGCTCCAGCCGTACTCGCGGATCTCGACGCGCGCGTGGGTGATCGTCGGCTGGGAGTCCACGAAGTGCCGGGCGAGCAGGAGCCCGAAGTCCTCGATCTCGTCGATCCCGTGCTTCCCGGCGAACGCGAACACCGTGTTCTTCTGCGCGTCCGTGGTCAGGACGGCGGAGTTGTCGCCGGTCAGGTGCACCTCGTCCATGGCGCCGGAGAGCGACACGCTCACGTTGAGGTCCTTGATCCGGTGGACGCCGCCGTCCTTGCCGACCCGGACGACGCGCGTCTCCGCCTTGCCGTAGCGGTTGGGGCCGAGCACGATGGCCATGCGGTTTCTAGCTCCCTCGGTAGGTGGAGTAGGCGAACGGGCTGAGCAGCAGCGGGACGTGCAGGTGCCGCCCCGGGTCCTCGATCGTGAAGGCCACCGTGACCTCGGGATAGAACTCCGAGAGGCCGGCGGTGTCGAAGGTCAGCCGGTGCACCCCGGCGTCCGGATCGGTGCCCCAGTCCCCGATCCGGCCGTCCGCGTCGGTGTGGGCCACGGCGAGAACGGTCCAGCGGCCGTCGGGCTCGTAGCGGTCCAGCCGGACGGCCATCCCGGCCGCCGGCCGGCCCCGCGCCGCGTCCAGCACGTGCGTCGACAGGCTCATGCGGGCCCCCCTTCCCCGTCGCCCGGTCCCCCGTCGCTTCGTTCCCCGTCGATAAGTCTTCCCAGGCGCAGGTCGACAATCTTGGCGAGCTCCCGGCGGACGATCATCCGTTCCCTCCAGACGTCGTTGCGGAGGCGGTCGCGGAGCGCGGCGAGCATCTCGGCCGCGCCGAGGCCGGTGGCGCAGATGAGGAACACATGGCCGAAGCGCTCCTCGTAGGCCCGGTTGCCCGCCGTGAGGGCGTCCCGCAGGTCGTCGGCCGCGCCGTCCACGCCGGACTGCTCGTCCCGCGACCAGGCGGCCTCCCGTTCGTCGCCCCGGACCCGGTCGCCGATGCGGGGGTGCGCGGCGAGCGCCTCCTCGATCCCGGCCCAGTCCTGGAGGGCGAGGGCCGCCGCCGACGCCGAGCGCAGCGCGGCGGGGTCGGCGTAGGGGCGTCCCGCGATCAGCTCGTCCGCCCAGCGGCGGGTCGTGCAGCAGGTGACCAGCTCGGCGCGGGCGGCCTCTGGGTCCAGCGCGTTCATCGACGTCAGCCATCCCGTCGTCACTGGAGCTTCCCCCGTCTCACCGTCACCCGCTGCACATCAGCAGTACACACAGGGGGTCATATCCCCGTCGAGAGACAGGAGATCCGAACTGTGCCGGGGCTCGGTGTCAGGTTTTCGTGCGATGCTCCAGTTAACTAGTGGCCATGAAGCTGCGTGCGCTGCTCGCCTTGCCGGATTCGCGGCTGGAGCTCGTCACCGGGCGGGACGAGCTCGACCGGTTGGTCAGGTGGGTCGTCACCACCGACCTGCCGGAACCCGGCCGGTACCTGCGCGGCGGAGAGCTCGTCCTGTCGGGGCTGATGTGGCGGTCCGGCCCGGCCGACTCCGAGGCGTTCGTGCGGACGCTGGCCGAGGCGGGCGTGTCCGCCCTCGCGGGCGGCCTGGCGCGCGGCGCCCTCCCGGACGATCTTGTGGAGGCGTGCCGGCGGTACCGGATGCCGCTGTTCACAGTGCCCGAGGACGTGGCGTTCGCGACGGTCACCGAGGAGGTCGTCCGCCACCTGTCGGGCGCCCGCGCCGCCGACCTGACCGCCGTGCTCGACCGGCACCGCAGGCTGGTCGCGGGCGTGGGCGAGGGCGAGGGGCTCGGCGCCGTGCTGGATCTGCTGTCGGGCGATCTCGGTATGCGGTGCTGGGTGCTGACCCCCACCGGACGGGTGGTGGCGGGCCCCGAGCCCGCACCCGCGGGCGAGGAGCTGGCCCGCGCGTTCCTGACCGCGCCGCGGCTGCCGCACCTGCACGGCGGCATGACGATCTTCCCGGTCGCCGCCGAGGCGGTGCCCCTGTCCCGGGCCGCGGACTGGTTCCTCGCCTTCGAGGGCGACGCGCGGGACTGGCCGGCCGAGCGCCGTGCCCTGACCGCCGAGCTGGCGGCGATCGTCGCGCTGGAGCGGGCCCGGCTGGACGACCGGCTGAGCGTCGGGGGGCGGCTGGCGCAGGAGCTGATCCGGCTGGTCGTCTCGGCGGCGGGGGCCGGGGAGATCGCGTCGCGGCTGGAGCTTGCCGGGCTGGACGCCGGCACCCCGTTCGCCGCGGTCGCCGCGTCCGGCGGCCGGGCGCCGCTGCGCCCGGACGAGCTGCGCGCGGTGCTCGGCGAGGTGCTCCCCGTCCCCCGGGCGGTCGTCGGCCTGCTGGACGAGGAGGCCATCGCCCTGCTTCCCGTCGAGGAGGCGGAGGAGGACGTGGCGGGCCGGATCCAGACGGCGCTGGCGGCGCTGGCCCCGGGGCTCGCGGACAGCGGCCTCGCCGTCGGGGTCAGCGATGTCGTCGTGGCCGGAGAACTGCGCGGCGCCGTCGAGGAGGCCCGGTACGCGCGCCGGCTGGCGGCCCAGCGCGCCGATCCGGTGGGCGTGGTGCGCCATGACGAGCTGGCCACGCACGTGCTGCTGCTGGCCAGCGTCCCCGACGACGTCCGCGACATGTTCCGACTACGGCTGCTGAACCCGCTGCGCACCTACGACGAGGTCCACCACGCCGATCTGGTCCGGACGCTGGAGACGTTCCTCCAGAACTCCGGGTCGTGGACGCGCTGCGCCGAGCGGCTGCACCTGCACGTGAACTCCGTCCGCTACCGGATCCAGCGCATCGAGGAGCTCACCGGCCGCGACCTGTCCCGCCTGGAGGACCGGGTCGACTTCTTCCTGGCGCTGCGTCTCGGCTGACCCCTGCTCTTCAGCTGATCCAGGCGCGGTAGGCGGCGGTGAGGAAGGCCCGCCGGTCGCCGGAGGTCAGGACGTCCACGCTGTCGATCCACTGTTCCACCGAGCCGACGCCAGGCGGCAGCGCGGCGACCTCCGGGTCGCGGACCTCGGCGAGGAGGCCGGTCCAGAGCCGGTCGTGCACGGTGCGGAACGGCCTGTCCCAGAAGGAGGTCACGGCGGAGTCGGGGGCGGGGAGCCCCCGCCGCCGTTGCAGGGCGCAGAGGGTCTCGGCCGCCTCCGCCAGTCCTTCCTCGCGCTCCCGCCAGTGCGACGCCGAGACGGCCGCCGCGAGCGGCCCGTCCAGTGACGGCGCGATGTCCAGGCGCCCGAAGGCGGTGCCGCGCCACTTCGGGTACGGCGCCCACTCGCGCGAGAGCGCGAACGCCAGGCGGCACAGGTCCTCGGCGATGCGGACGCTCAGCACCCGCGACCCTGTCTCGTCGCCCCGCGAGGCAGTGCGCCCGACCATCGGCATCCACTGCGACACGCGTCCCCACCAGGCTGCGAGGACGTACCGCTCGATGTCGGGCGGGTAGCGGCGCAGCGTCTCGCGGACGGGCGCCAACGTCGCCGTCGCGTCCTGGAAGACCGGGCCGGCGGTCACCTCCAGGACGGACTGGCCGGTGAGGCACAACCAGTCCACCGCCGACAGCCCGCGGGTCGGGTCCAGGCCGAGCCGGCTGCGGCAGAAGTCCGCGACGGTCGCGACCTCGACCTTGTGCGTGTCGGTTTCGTCCCAGGACACGGGGAACCGGATGGGATGCCCCCGGTACCGGGCGGGCAGCGCGCGTTCGAGGAGGCGGTCGATCTCGGGCACCGCGTCCGCGTCGTCGACCAGCAGCGTGAGCCGGCAGCCCCAGTCGTGGTCGCGGCTCAGCGCGTCGTCGAACCCGAGCACGTCCGATCCGGAGCCGAGCCGAGCCGCCGCGTACCTGAGCCGGGGCATGGCCCTGGCCAGCAGTGGCCGGACGACGTCCGCGTGGTAGGCCCGCGCGAGCGCGGCCCCGCCCGGTTGATCGTTCACATCCTCACCCCACCAGAGGTCTCCGGCGGGGGCGAGCGGTTATCCGTCCGCGGTGATGCCGGAGGTGTGCTGGAGGATCGCGGGGACGACCACGTCCCAGGTCCTGCGGGGCAGCTCATTACCCATTCCCGGGACGGTGAGCAGGCGCGCGCCGGGGATCTCGGCGGCGAGGGCCCGGCCGTTCCCCACGGGAAAGAACGGGTCCTCCTCCCCGTGAACGACCAGCGTGGGCGCGGCGATGTCGCCGAGCCGCTCGCGCCAGCGATCGCCGCTGTCCAGCGCGGCGAACGCGATCGCCATCTGGTTCGCGCGGTGCGCCTTGCCGGGGTCGCCGTCCGGGACGACGGTGCGGTCGGCGATCTGCTTGACGCGCTCGCGCGCCTCCGCCTCGTCGAACTCCGGTCCGGTGAGATGGCGCGCGTTCTCGACCATGAACGCCACGACGGACGCACGGTCGGACCAGTCGACCGGCGGCGGGTTCATGATGTGGGACATCAACTGCGGGGCGTGCTCGGGGAGGTCGGCGTCCGCCGGGCCGGGCGCGGTCGGCCGGGTCGCGATCAGGGTGAGGGTCGCGACCCGGTCCGGGTGGTCGAGCGCGAGGAGCTGGGCGATCCAGCCGCCCACCCCGAAGCCCGCGACGTGCGCGCGGGGCAGGTCGAGGGCGTCCAGCAGCCCGGCGGCGTCGGCGACCAGGTCGCGCAGGGTGTAGTCGGGGGCGTCGGGGTCGGCGGCGGTGGAGCGTCCGGTGCCGCGCAGGTCGTACCGGACGACGAACCGGCGCAGGTTGCCGAGGCGCTCGCACAGCTCGTCCGGCCAGGTCAGCATCGTGTTGCCGACGAGGAGGAGCGGTGGGTCGGCGCGGTCACCGAACGTCTCGGCGCACAGCTCCACGCCGTTGGCCTTGATGAGGTTCTCCATACCGGGTTGGACCAGAGCCGCGCCCGGAACTCATCGCCTCATCGCTGCTGCGCGGCGATGGCGTCCACGGCGGCGATGATCGTCGTCTCGGCGGCGTCCTTGCGGACGCCGACGCCCGAGAGCACTCCCGTCCCGTCCTCGAACTCCAGCAGGGCCAGCAGGATGTGCTCGGTCCCGACGTAGTTGTGGCCGAGGCGCAGGGCCTCGCGGAAGGTCAGCTCCAGGGTCTTCTTGGCGTCGTGGTCGTAGGGGATCAGCTCGGGGACCGGGCCCGCGGCCGCCGGGGGCAGCGCCGCCGTCGCGGCCTCGCGGACGGAGTCGAGCGGCACGCCCAGCGAGATGATCGCCTTGGCCGCGATCGCCTCCGGCTCGCTGAGCAGGCCGAGGACGATGTGTGCGGGGGCGATCTGGTCGTTGCCCGCCGCGCGGGCCTCGTTCTGGGACGCCATCGCGACGTTGCGGGCGCGCTGGGTGAACCGGGAGAAACCCTGCGACGGGTCGATGTCCGGCGCCTGCCCCTTGGCGACGAACCGCTTCTGGGCGGCCTGCTTGGTGACGCCCATGCTCTTGCCGATGTCCGTCCAGGACGCGCCGGATCGGCGTGCCTGGTCGACGAAGTGGCCGATGAGGTGGTCGGCGACGTCGCCGAGGTGCTCCGCGGTGATCACCGCGCTGGTGAGCTGTTCGAGCGCGTCGGAGTGGACCTTCTTGATGGCGTTGATCAGTTCGTCGAGGCGGACCTGGCCGGTCGCCTGAGTGGGTTCCGTCATACGTCAACCATAGGTTGACGACCTAGGATCGTCAACCCAAGGTTGACGACCAGGTGGCGGCCCCGGCGAACGTCGTCTCGTGCGGGGTGAAACCGAGGATCCGGCGTGCGGCGGTGATGTCGAGGGTCCGCTCGACCGCGAGATGGCCGACGGCGTAGCGGGTGAGGCGCGGAGGTTCGGGACGGCCGGCCAGCAGGAACGCGCCCTCGACCGCCGCCGCCAAGGGGCCGGCGAGACGAGCGGGCGCATAGACCGGCCGGGCACGGATGCCGCGTTCGCGCAGGATCGCCCGGAACGCGTCGTCGACCGTGACGGGTGAGGCGTCCGCGACATTGAAGACGCCCGAGTCGACCGGCCCGGTCGCCGCCAGCACGCACGCCTGGACGAGGTTGGAGATCGAGGTGAGGCTGACGAGCTGGCGGCCCGTCCCGACGGCGGGCAGGATCGGGCCGCGCACCGCCGACAGCACGCGCGGCAGGAGCGTGGTGTCGCCCGGCCCGTAGACGGCGTGGGGACGCAGCACGATCGCCCCGTGGGCCAGGGCCGCGCGCTCGGCGGCGGCCTTGGACGCGCCGTAGGCGTTGAGGTAGCGGGCGACCGGCGCCTCGTCCTCGGTGACCATGGCGCTGGGCCGGAACGGGTCGTAGACGCTGGCCGTGCTGACGTGGACGAACCGGGCACCGGGAAAGGTCGCCAGCGCGTTGCGGGTGCCGGTGAGGTTCCCGGCGAAGACGTCCGCGGCGGGGCCCCAGTCGGTGACGCTGCCCGCGCAGTGGACGACGGCCTCGACGAGCGGCGCGTCCCGGAGCGGGCCGAGAGTCAGATCCCACGGGCGATATTCCGCGCCACCCAGGTGCCCGCTCGGAACTTCCCGTCGGCGGCCGAAACCGTGGGTGGTGACGCCCCGGCCGGTCAGCGCCCGGCACACCGCGCCGCCAACGAAACCGGACGCGCCCGTGACCGCGATTCTCACTGCGCCACCGGCCTCACTGCGCCACCAGCTCGCGGAGCCGGGCACGATCGAGTTTGCGGGTGCGTCCGGAGCGGGGCAGCTCGTCCAGGACGACGACGCGGTCCGGGAGCGCGTCGTGGTCGATGACGTCCGGGAGGGCGCGGCGCAGCCGGGCGGGAAGGTCGGCCGAGCCCACCACCGCGAGGACGACCTCCTCGTCTCCCGTCTCCGGATCGGGGACCCCGACGATCGCCGCGTCCGCCACGTCCGGAAGGGCGGCGATGGCGGGTTCGTACAGGCCAGGGTAGAGGTTGAACTTGCCGCGGATCAGCATGTCCTTCTTGCGCCCGACGAGGACGAGCCGTCCCTCGTCCAGGCGCGCGAGATCGCCGGTGCGGAGTTCCTCGTGGGGTTCCGCACCGAGGTAGCCGCGGCACAAATTGGGGCCGGACAGGAGAAGTTCCCCGTCCTCGGCCAGCCGCGCGCCGACACCGGGAAGCGGGGCCCCGAGGAGGTCGCCGCCGGCGCCGGACGCGGTGTGCGCGAGCTTGTCCTGCGCCGACGCGATGGCGACGGGCAGGATCTCCGTCATCGCGTACACCGACAGGACCTCGGCGGACGGCGCCGCCGCGACCGCCCGCCGCAGGATCCCGGCGGGCGCGGGCGCGGCCCCGAGCAGCACGTGCCGCAGCGTCGGCGGCAGCGCTGGGACCGCGTCCAGGATCTCGGCGAGATGGACGGGCACGCAGAAGGTGTGGGTGGCGGCGCGCTCGCGCATCAGCCGGGCGAACTCCGCGGGCGGGCAGTTCAGCGGGGGCATCGACCAGCGGGCCCCCGAGATCAGTGTGGGCAGCCCGAGCATGAGCTGGTCGGTGTGCACGACGTCGCCGGGACCGAGCGGCATCCGCTCCCGGAACAGCCCGAGGGCCGCCGCGAGCGACGCCTGCGTGTGGACGACCGCGCGCGGGTCGTCCGTCGTCCCGGAGGTGAAGATCACGGCGGCGGGCGCGGCGGGGTCGCCGTCACCGTCCGGTTCGGGCGCCTCGCCCCGCGCCAGGGCCGCGAACGACAGGGACCGGCGCGGGACGCCGGGCAGGCGGCGCCCGACGTGGATGTGGGACATCGGCCCCACGCCCGGCACCTCCAGGTCGGCCAGGTTCGGCAGGAGCAGCCCGCGCCGCCGCGCGTACGCCCGCACCGGCCGCAGCCTGCTGCCCGCGTACAGCACCGCTTCGGCCGCCGACCAGCGCGGCCGGGCCAGCCGCAGCCGCGCGGTGAACATCTCCGGACCGGCCCCGGGGTCGGCGAACACCACGACGCCGCCCGCCGCCACGATCCCCAGCGCGAGGACGAGCGACTCGGGCGAGGGCCGTACGGAGCACAGCACCCCCTCCCCCGCCGCGAGACCGCCCGAGCGCAGCCCGTGACGGACGGCGAGCACCTGCCGCCGTAGTTCCCCGTAGGTCAGCTCCGCGCCGTCTCCGGCGACGAGGGCGACGTGACCGGGCGTCCGTCCCGCCTGGTCGAGCAACTCCCGGATCAACGTCACGGCGCGCTCCTCTCCGAGCGGACGGCCAGGTGCCGGTAGGTCGGGATCAGGACGTCGCGGGCCGCGGCCCGCCGGGTGATCCGCAGCGGCGCGGCGGCGAGGAGGGTGCGGGCGACCAGCCGGATCTCGGCCATCGCGAGCGGATAGCCGATGCAGAAGTGCGGGCCCGCGCCGAACCACAGGCGGCGCAGCTCGGGCGGGTGCAGGCGGTCGAGGTCGAACGGGCCGTACGCGCGGCAGCAGTTGTGCGTGGCGATCAGGACGCGGTCGCCCGGCCGGACCGCGACCCCGGCCACGGCGGCGGGACGATGGACGCTGCGCAGCATGACCGGCGTCGGGGTCGTGGCGCGCATGGCCTCCTCGATGGCCCGGTCGAGCAGCCCGCCGGGGTCGGCGGCGACGCGGCCGAGCTGCCCGGAGTCGGTGAGCAGGGCGACCAGGCGGGGCAGCAGGGTCGCGACGGTCTCGGTGCCGGTGAGGAAGAACGCCCCGGCTGCGCCGCGCGCCTCGTCCGGGGAGAGGCCGAGGGCGCGCATCCGTCCCATCACCGTGGACTCGTCGCCGGCGGCGTAGGACGCGGCGGCGATGTCACCGAGCGGGTCGAGCACCGCCCGCGCCCGCGCGACCTGGGACGGGGAGAGCCGGCGTGTCCGCAGCGAGATCATGGAAACGATCCGCTCGCCCTGCTCGAACAGGTCGCGGAAGGCCGTCTCGTCCCGCGCGTCCAGGCCGATGACCTCGCCGATCACCGCGCCCGCCATGACGCGGGAGGCGTCCACCAGGTCGACGGCCGCGCCGCGCGCCAGCCGGTCCGCGAGGCGCTCCAGCGGGGCGGACAGCACGCGGGCGCACAGCCCCGCCGCGTAGGACGGCGTGAACAGCTCGGCGAGGCGGCGGCGGAGCGCGTGGTGCGCGTCCCCTTCCATGTTGAGCAGGACGGACGGGCCGAGCACCGGCGTCCACAGCTCGCCCGGCGAGCCCGGCCCGTCCTTGCGGAAGGTCTCACCGTCCATCAGGACGCCGCGGGCGACGGCCGCGTCGTTGACGACGACGCCGACACCCGGAACCCGCACGGCGGGGCCGCGGCGGGCGATGCCGCGCAGCAGCGGGTACGCCAGCGGGTGCGCGGTCAGGTAGAGCCGCCGTTCCCAGTTCATCGAAGCCCCTGTGCTCATCGAGGTTCTGCGGTGCTCATCGATGTCTGCGGTGCTCATCGAATGTCCACGACGGCGGGCCGGTAGCGGTGGTCGGCGTACCAGCCAAGCGTCCTGACCAGGCCGAACGCGCGCAGCCGCCGGACGGAGCCGTACACGACGACGTCCTTGCGCAGCCCGTAGGCGGCGGTCACGTAGCGGACGCGGTTGACCAGCGCCCGGTCCTCGTGAACGTCCTCGATGCACGTGCGCGGGAAGCCGCCCGCCCGCTCGTACAGCGCGGCGGTGATCGCGACGTTGCAGCCGGGCATCATCACGTATGGGCCGAGGAAGAGCGGGTCCCGGTTGCCGGGCCGGAACCGCCCGAACAGCGCGGCGACGTCGACGACGGCGGGCAGCAGCCGCCGCTCCCAGAACCTGAGCGCGAACTCGTCGGTGCGCGGACGCAGCGGCCCGGACACCATCTCCAGCCCGTCGGCGAAGCCCCGCTTCACCGCCGCGATCCAGCCGTGGTGCGGCAGGCAGTCGGCGTCGGTGCGGGCGACGTGCGTCGCGCCCGCGGCGATGGCGTGCCGGACGCCGGTGTCGGCGGCGGCACCGGTGCCCTTCTGCGGCTCCGGGACGATACGGACGTCCAGCATCGGGTGCCGCGCGGCGAACGCCCGGACGACCTCGACGGTCGCGTCGGTGCTGCCGTTGTCGACCACGACGAGCGAGAAGCCGGTGTCGCTCTGCTCGGCGAGCCGGCGCAGCGTCGCGCCGATCGAACGTTCCTCGTCGTAGGCGGGGATGACGACCCACAGGCGCATGGTCACCCTCACAGCTCGGCGAAGACCACGCCGAGGCTGATCCCGCCGGCGAGCCCGGCCAGCGCGATCCGGTCGCCCGGCCGGCAGCGGCCTTCGGCCAGCGCGGTGGCGAGCTGGAGGGGCAGGCCGGCCGACGCCACGTTGCCGTGCTCGGGCAGGGTGACGACCAGCCGGTCCGCCGGGATGCCGAGCGTCGCCCGCAGCGTCTCCAGATACGGGACGGTCACCTGGTGGATGGCGACGAACGCGAAGTCGTCCCAGGTCAGCCCGGTCTTCTTGAGCGCGGTGTCGAACAGTTCCGGCCCGCCCGCGACGAACGCCTCCTTCAGGCGCCGACCGTCCCCGCTGAAGTAGGTGCGCTCGGGGTCGCGCGGGTGCATCGATCCGCCGCCTGGGAGCGTTCCGATCTGCCAGGCACTGGAGACGGCCGCGAAATCGCGGTAGAAGATCCCGCCGTCGGGGGCGGCCTCCACGAGCATCGCGGCGCCGCCGTCGGAGAGGGTGTAGCCGGCGAAGGCGTCCGCGAACTGCGCACGGTCGCGGACCTGCCAGCGGATCGCGCGGGACGGGCTCTCCCCGGTGCACACCAGGACGCGCTCGTGCTGGCCCGTGCGGATCAGGGCGTCCGCCATCTGCAGGCCGTTCAGGAAGCTGTTGCAGGCGTTCTTGACGTCGAACACCGGGCACGTCGCGCCGAGCTTGGCGGCGACGATGTGCGCGGTGGCGGGCTCGACGAGATCCTGGGACGCCGAGCCGAAGATCAGCAGGTCGACGCCCGTGGCCGGCAGGCCGCGCTCGGCGAGGGCGCGGCGCGCGGCGGCGACGGCCAGGTCGGACGCCTGCTCGTCGTCGCGCATGACGTGCCGGCGCCGGATGCCGGTCAGCCGCTCGACGATGGTGGGGGGCGGCCGGTAGCCACCACCTTCCGGGCCGCCCTCCGGGCCGGGCGGGGCGGCGCTCTCGGCCGCGATCCTGGCCTCGACCTCGGCGCTGGTGACGGTCCGTGCGGGCAGGTGCGCCGCGACGGCGGTGATACGGGCTCTCATGGGTGGGGTCCCCCGGTTCCTCGTGCTCCGTGGACGGCGGCGCGGCGGCGGGCCCCCGTTGGTCGTTCGGCCGCCCCGTGCCTGGTCGGACCAGGTTCGCCGACCAGCACCGTCCCCGGACAGGGAGACCTTACGGAACATCCCATGGGCGTTGTAACCCGGTTCGTCGTGAGTACTACCACTCATCCGGTTCATGGGCCATCGCGGTGTCCGGACGACCGCGCCGCCCGGCACAATCGCTGGGTGACCAGCACAGAGATCAAGAACGCGGCGCGGCACGAGGCGCGGCTGTTGTGGGAGGGCAACCGCGGCCTGTACGCGCTCCTCCAGGCCGCCCGGCACACAGGCCCCATCACGCGCGTGCCAAGGCTCGGCTGGGTCGTGACCGACCCCGTCCTGGCGCGCCGCGTCCTGAACGACCACGGCCGCTTCGGGATGAACGGCGAGGGCGGCGTGGGCCACCTGTGGACCCAGCTGTTCGGGGACGAGATGGCGCAGTTCTTCGCCGGCACCCGGCACGCGGAGGTCCGCACCCGCGCCCGCGACCTGTTCACCGAGGACGCGGCCCGTGACCTGGTCGAACGCTCCCAGGGGCGGCACCACGCGGAGCTGGCTAGGCGGCTGGCCGCCGGTGGCACGCTGGACGTCGCGGGCGCGGCCCGCATCCTGTCCGGGCGCATGGTCGCCGACCTCCTCGGCCTGCCCGCCGACCGTCCGGACCGGGCGTACCGGGACCTGTTCGCCGCGGGCGAGCGGCTCGCCGGGCTGGCCCTCGGCACCACGGCCTCGACCGAGCTCGACCCGGCGACGGTGAACCGGGCCCGCGCGATCGTGGACGAGATCACCGCCGGGGTACCGCGCGGCTATGCCGCCGGCGGGCCCGGCACCCTCCTCGGCCGCTGCCGCGCGATGGGCCTCGGATTGCCCCTCGCACGCGGGCTCGCCACCCTGCTGGTGATCGCGGGCACCGAGACCGGCGCGTCGGGGACCGTCCGCACGGTGGCGCTGCTGCACGACACCGGCCAGCAGCGGGCCCTGCTCGCCAACCCCGCGCTGATGGAGAACGCGGTGCGCGAGGGCCTGCGCGTCGCCACCCCCGCGCCGGTGATCGGACGGCACGTCACCCGCGACGCCATCGTGGACGGGCGGCGCCTGCGCGCGGGCGACCGGGTGCTGCTGCTGACCTACCTCGCCACCAACGGCGCCGGCCCGTTCGACATCCACCGCCCCTACGTTCCCGACACCCGCCAGCTGTGGTTCGGCGGCGGGCGGCACCTGTGCCTGGGCGCCGCGGTCGCCCGGACACAGGTCGCGCGGACGCTGTCGACGCTGCACGCCGGCGGGCACCCCTACCGGATCGTGTCCCGCCGCGCGGCGCGCCGCGTCCTCGTGCCGTCGTACGCGGAGCTTCGCGTGACGCTCGCGCGGCCATGACCCGTCAGATGCGGGTGACCGTCCGGCAGGCCTGGTCGGCCTGGATCGGCCCGGACTGGTCGTAGGGGTCCATCGGCCGCGCGGTGGGGGGCGCGCCGGAGCCGCCCGGGTACTCGGGATGGATGAAGTCGTCCCCGAAGTCGCAGCCGGAGGGCGCCGCGGAGTTCTGGGTGCTGGTGACCCACAGCTTCACCGCGCCGTCCTCACGGTGGACGAACACCTCGGTCACCCGCCGGACGACCTCGCGCATCGTCGAGTCGAGCCGTCCCGGACGCCGGATCGCGTACACGAACAGGTGGTCGGCCTTCACCGTCACGCCCGCCGTCCCCCGGTCCCGCGCCTTGGCGGCCGTCACCGTCCCGTGCACCTTGACGGTCGTGGCGGCCTGCTCGGCGGTGCCCGCCGCGAAGCTCGTCAGCCAGCTCCGGGTGTTGCGGTCGCCCTTGCGGTCGAGATCCCGCCGGAAGTCGCGGCGCTGGCGGGGGTCGAGCAGCGCCGCGAAGGCGTCGGGGGCACGCCCGAAGACGGTGGCCGGTTCGAGGTTCGCCGCGATGATCAGCTTGCGGATGCGGACGTAGGCGAGTGCCAGGTCCGCGTCCGACAGGCCGTTCATCGCGCGGGGGTCGGGCATCTGGAGGCCCGCCTCGCCGTCGGCGTACGACGCCGCGGGCGACCCCGCGAACGGATCGCCGCGGGGTGCGGCGCCACCGCCGGGCAGCCCGGGGGCCGGACGGACCGCCGGGGCGTCCGAGAGGGCACCGGGATCGCCGGGGCGGTTCCACCACCACAGCCCGGTGGAGATCATCAGCAGCACCAGCACCCCGGCGATCACCTGGACGACGGCCTTGCGGTGGCTCGGCTCGCGGTACTCGCGCCGCCGCCCGCCGCCCAGGCCGCGGTGGGCCCGGCGCCGCCGCTGCTCGGCCCGGCGGGCCCGCCGCCGCTGGAGCCTCCCGGGCGTGCGGGCGCGCTCCCGGGCGGACGGTTCGGTGAACACGGCGCCCTTGACGAAATCGTCGTCGAACACGGGCTCGTCGGCATCAGCGGACATCTCGGGCTCTCTCCGGGGCGGGGGGAGGATGAGCCAAGGCTAACCGACCTCACAGCCGTCCCTACGGTGTGGTCGTGGTCCGCCTGGCCGCCCGCGGGGCTGTGGTGAACGGAGTTGCGACCGTGCGCCAATACCGCTTCCACGATCTCTCCGACCACGCCCGGGAGATCATCTCCGGCCTTGAGAAACGCCTGGCAGCAGGCGCGACTCCACCGTTCCGATCACTTATTCTCCGGGGGGAAATCACCGCGGATCCGAGATAGTGACGACCGAAGACCGAAATGGCTTTTACGGCCCACCTCTCCCGTACTCCGACCACGGAGGGCGGCGGGATCGATCTGCTGCCTCTTCAGCCACTCCTGATCGGAACTCGTCCAACTGGAGGGATCACGCTCGTCCTTCCGCCACGGCCACCGCTGAACCGCGGTTCGCACGACATCGGCCAGGGCGTACAAAAGAAGCGCCACGACGACAATCTTGAATAAGGACACGGCACCTCCGGCCCCTGTGACGATAGGCAAAGACGATACGCCTTTGCCCGCGCGAAATCCGACCCGTGGCGCGACATTTTTCAGGCGCGCGCAAGAGACGGCCGGGCGGCGGTGCCGCACCAGAGGTCGCGCCGGAGCCGACGGCCGTGGGTCGCGAGCGACGCCGGCCACCGCAGTGGCCACCGCAAGCTCCGGCCAACTCGTCCACCACAGCCATTGACAAAGGGGCTCGGCTCGGCAGGCGGCAGGCGGACGCGAGAACGCCCACGGTGACGGCGTCAGCGGCGGCGCCGGTGATGCGCGGGCGGGCGGGCCCCGGCCTACCCGGCGGCGGGGGTGATCTTGGTGAACCAGTGGGAGGCTTCGTCCGGGGTCAGCGAGCGACCGAGGGTGATGGCCGGCCGCAACAGCGCGTAGGGGCGGCCGGCGGGCCACGTCCGCGGGGACGGATCCGGACCGACGACGATGACGCGCCGCCCGTCCACGTGGGGGATGTCGGCGGGACGGCCCTCGGGCGCGATCGTCTCACCGTGGGCGTCGGTGAGGGTGAGCCGCACCGTGACGCCGCCCTGGGGACGGGGTTCGCCGCCCATGGCGGCAGCCACCGACTCCGCCGGGAGCGGCTCGCCCTCCATCACACCGGCGCCGACGAGCGTGATGTCGAGCAGGGTCGCGAGCTGGCCGTTGTCGCCGATACCGCCGATGGTCACCTCGTGGCCCCGGCCGCTCGCCCGGTCGAGGACGAGCACGGTCTCGTCGTCCAGTATTCGCAGGAGGCCGTCCAGCAGGGCGGCGACGGGGACGCGGCCCAACGTCGCCGCGACGGCCCCGGCGAGGCGGTCGCGGTGAGGCAGGTTGTCCCGCACCTCGCGGCGCTGGAGCGGGACGATCACGCCCTGCGCCCAGGTGCCGATGGTGAACCACGCCTCGGTGGTGTGCCCGGCCTCGTCAGGGGGCAGCGACAGGCGGTCGTGGTCGACGTTGAGCCGTTGCAGTACCTCGGCGACCAGGGAGGTGTCCTCGGCGGACGGAAGGCCGGTCCCGCCCGCGCTCTCCCAGAGCTCCGGGAAGCGGGCGGCCGACTCCAGCCCGTCCACGACGCGCGGGACCAGCGCGCTGAGGCCGAGGTTGGCGTCGGCGCCGAGGTCCATCAGCTCGCCGGCGAGAACCGCCAGCTCGGGCCCTTCGCCGAGGGGGGCTTCGGCGAGGGCCGTGGCGAGGACGTTCAGGCCGTCCGTCAGTTCGCTGAGATCCGCCTGGTGGGTGCGGAGTACCGCGAGATCGTGTGCAAGCCCCGCGCCGTCCCAATCGTGGCGCTTGGTCGTTCGAACGAGATCGGCGCAGTGGTCCGGGAGCGCGCCCTGATTCCCTAGCATCGGCGCATCGTAGCCAGCGCCGGGGCAGGCGACGCCCCGCCAGCGGGCATTGGGCACTAATCGGCAAGTCGGCGGTCGCCGAAGCGCTTGTGGAGGTCCCGGTCCACCTCGGCGAAGTCGCGAGCCTTGGTCTCCGGGACGAACCGGACGGTGAACAGCAGGCCGAGCGCCGAGATGACGCCGAAGACCCAGAACGTCTCGCCCTCGCCGATGAGGCCGACCGCCGGCAGGAACACCAGGCTGACCGTGAAGTTGGACGCCCAGTTCATGGCCGTGCAGGCGCTCGCGCCCGTCGCGCTCGCCGAGGGCGGGAAGATCTCGCCGATCAGCGTCCAGAACACCGGCCCGACCCCGCCCGCGAACCCGGCGATGTAGAGCACCATGAACAGCAGCGTGAGGACCGGGTCCCAGTCGGCCACGAACGCCAGACCGAGCAGGCCCATCGTGACGGCCATCGCCGCGAACGACCAGAGCAGCAGGTCGCGGCGCCCGGCACGGTCGATCAGCCGGATCGCCACCAGGGTCATCACGAGGTTGATGACCCCGATCGCGAGGGAGTACACGATGGCGTTGGACGCGGTCAGCCCCGTCCGCTCAATGATCGTCGGCGCGTAGTAGATGATCGTGTTGATGCCGCCGAACTGCTGCCCGGCGGCCAGCGCGAGACCGACGATCAGCGCGGGCCTGACACGGCGGGCCAGCAGGGAGCGCCACCCGGCGGCCTTCCGGTCTCCGCCGGCCCCGCCGGCGGCCGAGTCTCCGACGGCGGCCAGGTTCCGCTCGCGCGCCTCGATCAGCCGATCGGCGGTCGCCTCGTCGCTCACCGAGGCGACCAGGGCGCGCGCCTCGGCGCGCCGCCCGTGGGTCAGCAGCCATTCCGGCGACTCCGGGAGCACCCACAGCGATGACGCCACCATCACCAGCGCGGGGAGCGCGCCCACACCGATCATCGCCCGCCACGTCCCGCCGCCGGAGAAGGCGAGGTTGACCAGGTAGGCGACCAGGATCCCGACCGTGATCATCAGCTGGTTCAGGGTCAGCAGCCGGCCGCGGATCTCCTTCGGGGAGATCTCCGAGATATAGGGCGGGACTGTCGCCGACGCGGCCCCCACCGCCAGCCCGAGGACAAGCCGGCCGACCACGAGCATCCCGTAGCCGGTCGCGGAGACGGCGATGGCGGTCCCGGCGAGGAAGACCGCGCCCTCCAGGCCGAAGATCCACCGGCGGCCGATCCGGTCGGCGAACCGTCCGGACCCGAGCGCCCCCGCCATCGCGCCGAGGACCAGCACGCTCACCACGCTGCCCTGCTGGAAGGAGTCCAGGTCGAAGTCGTCCTTGATGAACAGCAGCGCCCCGGAGATGACGCCGGTGTCGAAGCCGAACAGGAAGCCGCCGACCGCGATCAGGCCGGCGTGGAACCGGATCCTGCGGAGCCCGCCGGCCGAAATGCCCGCCAGTGGCCCCCGGGCGATCGGGGCGCTCGAGTATCCCTGCATGTCAGGCCCCCTCGGTCACGCCCACAGGTCAACCACGACCTTGATGTCGTCCTCGTCCTTGTGCAGGCCGTCGGTGAACCCCTCCAGCGGGACCCGCCTCGTGATCAGCCGGTCCAGCCAGCCCGGGTCGGCCTTGGCCAGGACGTCGGCCGCCTGCTCGAAGTTGCGGCGCCCGGCGTTGACCGTCCCGAACATCACGATGTTCTCCAGCACCAGGTCCCGGTTGACGCGATCGGCGCACAAAGGCACCTCGCTCGCGTCCGGGGAGATGCCGGTGAGGCAGATCACCGCGTCCGGTGCGACCAGTTCCGCCAGCCCGAAGACCAGCGGCCCGTGGCCGGTGCACTCGATCACCACATCGGGCGCCACCCCGATGTCTCTGGCGTCACCGGTGTGGAAGGTCGCGCCGAGATCGTTCACGAGGGCGCGCTTGGGCGGGCTGTCCTCGATGTCGACGACATGGACCTCCAGGCCGCGCTGGACGGCCAGGAGCGCGGCGAACAGCCCGATCGGCCCCGCGCCGGTCACCAGCACCACCTTGGGCCGCCACGAGGTCCGGGTGGCGAAATGGTCGGTCTGCTCCCATGCCTTGGCGAGCACCGAGGCGGGCTCCAGCAGGACGCCGTGGTCACCGAGCGCGGGATCCAGCTTGACGGCGTACCGCGTCTCCGTCACCCAGCGCTGCGCGCCGAACCCGTCCAGTTCCTTGATGCCGCGTTCGGTGTACCGGCCGTTGCGGCAGAAGTCCGCCTCGTCGTGCGCGCAGGGGGTGCACGGGACCGGGTCGGGCCGCCGCACGATGCCGACGACCAGGTCCCCTTCCTCGAACCCGCTGCCGGGGGGTGCCGTCAGCACCCGGCCGAGCGACTCGTGCCCGATCACCAGCCGCTCTCGTCCGGGCGGCGCCCAGCCGTACCCGTGACCCTCGACGATGTCGTAGTCGGTGCCGCAGATGCCGAGCAACCGTCCCTCCACCAGAAGCTCGCCGGGGCCCGGGACCGGGTCGGCTCTGTCCTCGATCCGGACCTGATCGGCACGGCCGGGAATCACGGTGAGCGCCTTCATCGCCGACGTCCCTTCGCCGTCCGTCAGTACCCATCGCCCGCTCGTGCGGGGGCACCATGCCCTCACTTCCCATCGTGATCAACCAGATACACTCTGCAATCACTCATTGGGTGATCGAGGGACGAACCATTGACATTTAGTGACAGCCAACCGGTGGCAGCGGCCAGACCCGCAGGTGCGACGCAGGTCACTTCGCTGGACAGGGCCTTGTTGAGACTCCAGTCTCATGTTAGAACCAGTTCTACCAAGCAAGCGCTCAACCAAGGCGCGTGACCGGAGGCTCATCCATGGTCGTTGACAGCCGCGACGCCCCCGCCCGGACCTTCCGCGCTCCCGAGATCGACGTCATCGACCCCGGCGCGTACGAGCGCGGCGGCATCCCGCACGAGCAGTTCGCCTGGCTGCGCGGCCACGACCCCGTCCACTGGCACCCCGACCCGAACGACGGCGTCCCCGGCTTCTGGGCGGTGACCCGGCACGAGGACGTGGTGTGGGCCTCGCGGCACCCCGAACTGTTCTCCTCGCACGTGCGGACGGCGATGTTCGAGGAGTTCGCGGACGACGACATCGCCCTGTACGGGCAGATGATGCTGTTCCAGGACCCGCCCGGCCACACCAGGCTGCGCGGCATGGTCAACAAGGGCTTCACGCCCCGGATGATCACCAGGCTCCAGGAGCACGTCCGCGGGATCTGCGACGCGCTGATCGACGAGGCGGTCGAGCTGGGCGAGTGCGACTTCGTGGAGCACTTCGCCGCACCGCTGCCGCTCTACACGATCTGCGAGCTGCTCGGCGCGCCGCTGGCCGACCGAGAGAAGATCTTCCGCTGGTCCAACAAGCTCGTCGCGTTCAACGACCCCGAGTACATCGGCGACCGGACGGAGTCGCAGCTGTGCGCCGCCGAGTTCGCCGGATGGGCCGGCGAGCTGGCACGCGACCGCGCGTCCACACCGCGCGACGACATCGTGACCAAGCTGCTGCAACCCGACGCCGACGGGACGCGCATCAGCGAGGAGGAGTTCGCACTCTTCGTGATCATGCTGTCGATCGCGGGCAACGAGACGACCCGGACGGCGACGGCCGGCGGCATGCAGACGTTCTTCCAGCGGCCCGACCAGTGGGAGCGGCTGAAGGCGGACCGGAGCCTGCTGCCCACGGCGGTCGAGGAGATCGTCCGCTGGGTGAGCCCGATCAACCAGTTCCGCCGGACCGCCCTCGCCGACACCGAACTCGGCGGCCGGCAGATCCGCGCGGGCGACAAGGTCGTCCTGTTCTACGGCTCGGCCAACCGGGACGAGCGGGTATTCGACGACCCGGGCGCCTTCGACGTCGGCCGCGACCCCAACCCCCACATCGGGTTCGGGGGCGGCGGACCGCACTTCTGCCTCGGCACCCACCTCGCCCGGATGAACCTGAAGATCATCTTTGAGACGATCCTGGACCGGGTGCCCGACATCCGCCCGGCCGGCCCGGCCCGCAGGCTCCGCTCCAACTTCGTCAACGGGCTCAAGGAGCTGCCGGTCGCCTTCACCCCGTCCACGCCGAAGCCAGCCTGACGCCGCATTCCGCGACCAGCCGCAGGCAGGGCCCTCCGGAGGCCCGCCTGCGGTTGGTCCGATGTGCTTAGGACCACTTTTGGACGCCACGCCCAATATGGAACTCAGCGGTAACCTGCGGAGGTTAGGGTCTAGTTTCATCGACGCCTTCAAGGGGATGCCCGGTGCGTGTGCGACCGGCGTCCGCGACTGACGGGAGTGGTGCGTGAGCAGGGGCTGGCGTGGCTGAGGCAGGCGAAGCGGGAGGCCCGTTGCGGGTGGCCCTCCTCTCGTACCGGAGCAAGCCGCACTGCGGCGGGCAGGGTGTCTACCTCCGGCATCTGAGCCGCGAGCTGGCCGATCTCGGGCACCGTGTGGAGGTCCTGTCCGGGCAGCCGTATCCCGAACTGGACCGCGACGAGATCACCCTCACCACGATCCCGAGCCTCGACCTGTACCGGGACGAGGACCCCTTCCGCACCCCCGCGCTCGCCGAGTTCCGCGACTGGATCGACGTCCTGGAGTTCGCCCACATGAAGACCGGCGGCTTCCCCGAGCCGCTGACCTTCAGCCTGCGCGTCCTGCGCGCCCTGCGGACCCGCCGCCGCGACTTCGACGTGGTGCACGACAACCAGGTCCTCGGCCTCGGCAACCTCGGCATCGCCCGGCTCGGCCTGCCGCTCGTCACGAGCATCCACCACCCGATCAGCGTCGACCGCCGCATCGAGCTGGAGGCCGCGCACGGCGTCAAGCAGAAGCTCGGCAAGCGCCGCTGGTACGGGTTCGTCGCGATGCAGGCGCAGGTGTCCAGACGGATCGGGACGGTACTGACCGTCTCCGAGTCGTCCAAGGTCGACATCGTCAAGGACTTCAAGGTCGACCCGCGCGACATCGAGATCCTGCCGCTCGGCGTCGACACCCGCGTCTTCCACCCGCGCGGCGAGCGCGTTCCCGGCCGGATCGTCGCGATGGCCAGCGCGGACGCGCCGATCAAGGGCGTGGACGTGCTGCTGCGCGCGGTCGCCAAGGTCGCCACCGAGCGCGACGTCCACGTGATCGTCGTCAGCCGTCCCCAGAAGGACGGCCCGACCGAGAAGCTCGTCCGCGAGCTGGCCCTCGGCGAACGCGTGAAGTTCGTCAGCGGCATCAGCGACGAGGCGCTCGGTGAGCTGATGGCCTCGGCGGAGATCGCCGTCGTCCCGTCCCGCTACGAGGGGTTCTCGCTGCCCGCCGTCGAGCACATGGCGTCCGGCACGCCGCTGGTGGCCAGCCGCGCCGGCGCGCTGCCCGAGGTCGTCGGGGACGCGGGCGTCCTCGTCAAGCCCGGCGACGTCGAAGAACTGGCCGTGACCCTGCGCCGCCTGCACGACTCCTCCGCGGAGCGCGCGCGTGTCGGCGCCGCAGGTTTCGCACGCGTCCAGGAACGCTTCGCCTGGCCCGCCGTGGCCCAGGCCACGGTCAAGCACTACCGCGCCGCCATCGAGCAGCAGAACTACCGGCGGCTGGCCGCCGCGCCAAGGCGGTAGGCACGCGAGGAGCCCGCCTCGGGTCTCCCCTGTACGGAAGGAGCACGACCCTGCTGACCGTGGATTTCCAGCGGTTCCGCGTCACCCCCGGAGACCGCGTCCTCGACATGGGATGCGGCGCCGGACGGCACGCCTTCGAGCTGTACCGCAGGGGCGCCGACGTCGTGGCCTTCGACCAGGACGCCGGCGAACTGGACGGCGTCGAGAAGATGTTCGGGGCCATGCGCCTCGAAGGTGAGGTACCCGAGGACGCGACCGCCGAGACCGTGCAGGGTGACGCGCTCGATCTGCCGTTCCCCGACGACCATTTCGACGGGATCGTCGCGTCCGAGGTGCTGGAGCACATCCCCGACGACATGCGGGCGATGCGCGAGCTGCTGCGCGTCCTCAAGCCGGGCGGGAGGCTCGCGGTGACCGTGCCGAGCTGGCTGCCCGAGCGGGTCTGCTGGGCACTGTCGGAGGACTACCACACCGCCCCCGGCGGGCACGTGCGGATCTACACCCGCGCCGAGCTGGAGGCCAAGCTGAAGTCGGTCGGCTTCAAGGTCGGCGGGCACCACCACGCGCACGGGCTGCACGCCCCGTACTGGTGGATCAAGTGCGCCGTCGGCGTCAACAACGACGCCAACCCCCTCGCCAAGGCCTACCACCAGATCCTCGTGTGGGACATCATGAAGCGCCCGCTCGCCACCCGCCTCGCCGAACGCGTCATGAACCCGGTGATCGGCAAGAGCGTCGTCGTCTACCTCGCCAAGCCCGCGACGCCGGGCACCCCCGCCGCCCCCGCCAAGGAGACGGCGGATGCGGGCTGAGGCCGCCCCGCCTTCGGTCTCGGGCATCGTGACCAGGGACGACATCGTCGCCACGGCACAGAGCATCGCGGCGCAGCAGGAGGAGTCCGGAGCGATCCCCTGGTTCTCCCCCACGGCCGGCGTCCCCGGCCACGTGGACGCCTGGAACCATGTCGAGGCCGCGATGGCCCTCACCGCCGCCGGTCTGCGCGAGGAGTCCAGGCGCGCGTACGAATGGCTGCGGGACGTCCAGCGCCCGGACGGGTCGTGGCCCGCGAAGTGGGTGCTGGGCGAGGTCACCGAGCCGGGCGGGGAGTCCAACCACGCCGCCTACGCCGCGGTGGGCGTCTGGCACGAGCTGCTGATGACCGGCGACGAGGACTTCGCACGGCGCATGTGGCCGTCCGTCCGGCGGGCGATCGACTTCACGCTCGGCCTCCAGACCCGGCGCGGAGAGATCATCTGGATCCGCCGCGAGGACGGCGAACCGTCCGACCACGCGCTGCTGACCGGCTGCTCGTCCATCTACCAGTCGCTGCGCTGCGCCGTGGCGCTCGCCGAGCACCTCGGCGAGCACCAGCCGGGCTGGGAACTCGCGACCGACCAGCTCGGCCACGTCGTCGCCGCCCACCCGGAGGCGTTCGCCGACAAGAGCCGCTGGTCGATGGACTGGTACTACCCGGTGCTCGGCGGCCCCGTCCGCGGCGAGGCCGCCACGCGCCGCCTCGCCGAGGACTGGGACACCTTCGTCGTCCCGGGACTCGGCTGCCGTTGCGTGTCCGACCAGCCGTGGGTGACCGCGGCCGAGAGCTGCGAGCTGGTGCTGGCCCTGGACGCCGCGGGCGACCGCGACCGCGCCCTGGAACTGTTCGCCTCCATCCAGCACCTCCGCCACGAAGACGGCTCGTACTGGACGGGCTGGCAGTTCGAGCACCGGCGCCACTTCCCCGGCGACCGCTCCACCTACACGGCCGCCGCGGTCGTCCTGGCGGCGGACGCCCTCGAAGGCGCCTCCCCCGGCGCCCGCCTCTTCAAGGAGATCGCCGGCCGCCCCCTGGGCCCCAGCGAGGCGTCCGACCCCCTCGCCTGCGGCTGCGCCCTGGTCGCCACCGCCCGACGCTGAAAAGCGGCGCGCTGGTCGCCGCCTTGTAGGCCACCCCGAACCTCACCCACGGTTCGAGCCGCAACCCGATTTCCGTGACCGCCCCTTCCAGGTCGTGGCACGGCGCGATCGGGTCGCCGGTCGAGGCGATGAACCACGGCACCCCGCCCACCCCGGTCTTCACGTGGACGCTCTCCCCGACCGAGGGCAGGCAGTGCGAGAACACGTGCAGCCGCGCCGGCACCTGGTCGTAGCGCGGACGCGACGACCACCCCGCGGTGGCCAGCACCCGCGCGAGCAGGTCGAGATACTGCGGCGAGGTCACAGGCCGTCCCGCGCGGCGGTCACGTCCAATGCCCTGATGCCGGAGCGCAGACCATCGGGGGTGTCGGCGTCCACGGTGGCGGCCTTGTCCATATCCTCGGGGGCCAGCGGCCCCCGCATGGCCCACCACCGATCGGTGTCAGTGGTGTGGATGATCGACCACCCCGGAAACTCCTCCCGCAGCGCCGCCTTCTGAGCGTCGACGTCGCCGACGACCGTTCCGTTTCTCACCTATTCCTCACTTCGGTCAGGCCCCGAACCCTGGCGTGCACCCGCCGGACCGCGGCTTGTGATTTCGGATGCGGGTCGCCTCCCCGCGCCAACCGAGTGAAACGCCTGCACGGAGAGTCACGGAACACCGACAATGAAGGACCGGTAGGGGTGCCTGCCCCTGCCCCCGGATCCGATGGAGGGCTCGACCATGACGGATCGTCGTCCCGCATGGGCCGCACGGCTGGAGGCCGAACGTCTCCAGCGCCACTGGGGAAAACACGAGATGGCGCGCCGACTCCTCACCCACATCGGGATCACCTCCACACCCGACAAGGTGAAGAATCTGGCCAACCAGATCCGCGGCTACGAGAATGGCGACCACTACCCGCGCAACTGGGACTACGTCTACTCCGAGGTACTCGACCTCCCACAAGACGAACTTTTCCCCGCCCCGCCACCCGAGCACGACACCTCGCCGCTGGGTACCGTGGATCAGAGTCACACTCCAGGGCAGGAGGACGACGACATGAAACGCCGCGCCGCGTTACACCTCTTTGCCGCTCTGGGCGCAGGCGCAGCCGTTCCGCCCGGCGTCCTGGAGGAACTGCTTTCCGGTATCGAGGACGTCCTTAGGTTCAGAACCGATGTCGAAGAGTGGGAACGGGTGGTAGACGACTATGGTCACCAGCTTTACCGGCGGCAGTTCGACGTGCTCGTCCCAGCATTGGCAGCGGACATCGTCGCTGTCGGCCAGCTACTCAAGGCGAGCCGTCCGCCCCACGAACAAGCCGGTCTTCTCCGGGTGAGCGCCGGGCTTTCCGGCATCTTGGCCGACACGCTGGGCAATGTGGGCGATGACCGCGCCGCGCGCCGTGCCTGGAGCACCGCACGCCGCGCAGCCGACGCGTCCGGTGACCGTACGCTGCGGGTCTGGACGCGTGGCCGAGCCGCTCAGCATGCGAGTTGGGTGGGCACCTCCCACAATGCGGTCATGAGCATGGTCGATGATGCCGTTGAAATCGCTGACGGCGTCCCGTCCTCGGGCATCGCACGCGCCTACGCCGCCGGCGCATGGACGGCTGCCTCTCGCGGCGACCACACCACGGCGTCCGACAACCTCACAAAGCTGAAGCGCACGTTCGACCAACTCCCCCACCGTTCCAGCGAACCGACCATTCTCGGTTTCCAAGAGGGGCAACTACGCTGGAACGAGGCGTATGTGCGCACCGCTGGTAATAGCAAACGCGCGACGACAGCGATCGACGAAGCTGAGGCCCTCTATCCCCCGACCGCAACGGCGCCGATCGTCAACCTCCACCTCATGCGCGCCATCAACCAGGTCGGACGTGGCGAGGTGCGCGATGGCCTCGATCTGGCCGTGACATCACTCGCTGAGCGGCCACGCCCGGTCATGGCAACACGTCAACTGGTCGACCAGCTGTTGGACACCGTTCCTCCTACGGCCCATGCTCTCCCGGCCGCGCAAGATCTTCGCGCACTCACGGCTACCTGAGAACTCGCGCTCGCATCGGGATGTGTCTTCCGGACCTGCGTTCTTACCCCCATGGTCTTTCCGCGTGACGCTCCCGCCGTGAGATACGAGCCCCGTGGTCAGAAGGTGGCGATCGGGTTGACCGGGCTGCCGGACGTACCGGCGAAGCGGACCGGCGCGACCGCGAGCTGGAAGTCCCACTGGCCGAGTTCGGCGGCCGTCGTCGCGCATCCTTCCAGATCGCAGTTGTCGAGCAGCCACAGACCCATCGCGACGAGGCCCACGGCGTGAACCGGCATCAACACGTCCTCGTACCCCGACGGCTGAACGTCCTGGGGGGTGTCGGCGCCGATCAGCGCGATGCCCCGTTCGTGCAGCCACGGCAGGCAGGACGCGTGCCAGCCGGCCTGCATGAAACCGCCGGCCGCACCGGCCTCGTGCCGGGCGCGGCCACGGCCGGTCCGCAGGAGCACCGCATCGCCGGATCGCACCCGCACGCCCTGGCGGCGCTCGGCCTCCTCAAGATCGTCGGGAAACACGCCCTGCCCCGGTTCCAACCACGGCACATCGCGAACCTTCGCGATGTCCAGCAGGACACCACGGGTGATGATCCCGTTCGCCGCCGCCGTGACGGCCGCCCACGCCGATCCCGTCGCGGCGTCGACCATCGAGTGCGACCGCCCGTTGTACATCGTTCCGTCCCAGAAGATGTGGCACGGCGAGTCGACGTGGGTGAGGGTGTTGCCGTGGAAGCTGATGCCGAGCCGCTCGGACGAGAAGCCCCAGCGCCGGTCCTTGTGGAATCCGGACGGCATGTTCTCGGCACCCGGCATGTCGGCGGCACATGGGCACGTCGTCGTCGACCGCTCCATGTCCTCCGGGACGGCGACCTCCCATGCGCATGACACGCTCCTGCCGTGGCGTACGGCCCGCGCCGCCGCCAGCCGGACGTCGTCGGTGATGTGGTTCAGGGTGCCGAGCTCGTCGTCGTCGCCCCACCGTCCCCAGTTCGACAGCGTGTCGAAGTACCCGAGCACGTCGTCCTGTGGGGGTATCGGTCGCCCTGCCGTCATCCCAGCATCGACTCCTCCGGTCACGCGCTTCAAGGCCCCAAGGCCCGGTGAACTAGCTGACACCTAGATCAGCGGGCCAGCGGTCGGGAGGTAGGGTACGGCACGGCAGAGTTCGACGATCGTCAGTTCTCCGGCGGAGTAGGTGTTGCGGACACCGAGCCCGATGGTGCCCGCGAGCCGGGCGAGTTCGGGCAGGCTGCGTTGGCTGCCGCCGAACTGGACCAGCATGCGCAGATCGAGGGCGGTCCTGGGGGCGCTGCCGTTGGTGCGCAGGTGTTCGATCACGAAGACGCGTCCCGTATCGCCGGCCGCGTCCCGGCACCGGCTCAGGATTCGCCCGCACGCCTCGTCGTCCCAGTTGTGCAGGACGTTGGCCAGTGCATAGCCCCCTGCTCCGGGCGGGAGAGTGCCGAAGAAGTCGCATTCCTTCACCTCGACGCGGTCGGCCACGACGGCCAGGAGGGTCCGGGCGGTGGCCGCGCTTCCGGGGCGCTCGACGAGGGTGCCGCGCAACGTCGGGAACTCGGCCAGCATCCTGGCGAGGAGCCGGCCATCACCGCCGCCCACGTCGATCACATGGCCCAGCGCCGCCCAGTCGTACGCGCGGATGATCGCCGGCAGGCAGGTCTCCATGCGAGAGGACATGAACGCATCGAATCCGGCTGCCAACTGGGGATCGTTCTCCAAGTCGCCCCAGAAGGTCCGGCCGTACCGAGTGGCATAGGCGGGCTGGCCGGTGCGGATGCTGTGCAGCAGTTCGACGAAGGTGAGCTCTGCCCGTCCCAGAGCGCCCTCCATATCCAGAACGGCGCGCACACTTCGTGGGTGGTCGTCCCGCAAGGGATACCCGCGGGGCGTGAGCCGGTAGCGCCCGGCGGTGTCACAGGTGAGGATGCCCCCGGCCTCCAGATGCCGGAGCAGCCGTTCCAGTGCATCGGGGCCGGTCCGCAGGCGGCCGGCGAGTTCGTCCGCCGAACTTCCCCTGTCCGCGATGTGGTCGGCGAGCCGCAGCGTGGCCGCCACGCGGATGGCCATCGGGAGGGCCAGGTCCGCTCGTTCCCTCAGCTCCCTGTCTCCCCAGGCACCGTTGGGAATGACCTCCTTCGCGCTCACGGGTTCGCGGGGCGTCCGCTTCGGGGCTGGGGCCTGCTCGCGCATGATCGGCTCCTTGGGGTGGTCACTTGCGCGTGCCCGCCGGGGTCCGGGCGGCTCGTCTCCGGGCGCTGATGAGAGAGTGCGAGACGACCTGCCCCAACATCACCTGGAGCTGGACGCGTGTCCGCTCAGTCACGGGTGTGCCCGCGCCGTCGACGAGCGCCTGCTCGTTGGAGAGGGCGACACCGAGCGGGGTGGGCCAGCCGCGGAGCGCGTGCCCGATCGTCCGCAGCATGCCGAGGGTGCTCGCCGCGCCCTGCTCTCCGCGGGCCACGGCGACGCAGCCGATCGCCCGGCCGTCCAGAAGGGGCCGGGTCGCCTCGGCCAGATCGTTGACGTAGTCGATCGCGTTCTTCAGCAGGCCGGACACGGCGCCGTGGTAGGCGGGCGACACCAGGACGACGGCATCCGCCTGTTCCATCGCCTGGAGGTAGTCGTGGACCTCCGGCCCGTGGTCGGCCGCGGCGCCGCGGCGATAGAACGGGAACTCCAGGTCCGCGCCGCGGAAGACACGGGTGACGGCCCGGTACTGCACGCAGTGGCCGGCGCACCAGTCGGCGATACCGCCTGTCGTGGAGTTCCCGCTGAGGGATCCGCTGAGGAAAACGATCTTCGGTGCCACATTCATGCGGGCTCCTGTCTGTGTCATGGCAGTCTCAGGGCCGTCTCGGCCCGCCCGGCGTCGCCGTCGCGTACGGCGATCGTGACCTCCCGCACGCCGTCGGGTGCGGAGGGGTCGGCCTGGACGGGAAGGCCGGGGCCGCCGAGCCAGTCGGACAGGTCGTCGTGGCCGCCCACCGTGATGGACGAGAACGCCGTGGGCGTGCGCCGGTGCTCGGCGGCGGCCAGCTCGCGCGGAACCCGGGCACGGCGCCCGGGCCCGTCGCCGTATTCGAGGAAGAAGGGGCGCGAGGGCTGCCGCCACGCGGCGGCGAAGCCCGCCTCCGCCCAGGGCAGGCGCTGCCCGTCGGCCCGGACGGACTCCCCGTGCCGCAGTCCGCCGTCATCGCCGAGCACCTTGCCGATCCGCTCCGCCGTCTCCCGGATGTCGTCGACGTGGACGACCCAGGTCAGGAAGGCGGGGCCGGCCGCGGTCCGCTCCATGAACGACTCGCGTATGCCCCTGCCCGCCATGGCGGCCTCGTCGTGCGGCACGACCACTTCGAGGTACTGGACCTCGGACGAGTCGAACGGCACGATCCAGCAGGTGGTGCCGTTGTGCAGCCGCCCGCCCAGCACGAGGCCGAAGCCGTGCCGCTCGCGCAGCAGCGCGCGCACGGGCTCGACGTCGCGTGCGCCGATCATCACATGGTCGATGCGCATGTCTTCCCTTCCAGCGCCCGGCGCGGGCACATGAACCAGGGGACGGTGTCCCACTCTTCCTTGGTCAGACCGACGAGCAGTCCCCGCGCGGAGTACCGGGCCGTGAGGAGCCCGTGCCCGGCGTGCCCGGTCGCGAGCCAGAGGCGCTGGCGCCCCGGTACGCGGCCTATCAGCGGCCATCCGCTCGCCGACGCCGAGCACAGACCGGCCCGGAGGTCGACGGGGACGGCGCGCGACAGCGTGGGCATGACGGCGGTGGCGAAACGCAGCAGCCGGGTGATCCCTGCGACGTCGCAGCGGTCGTCGAAGCCGGCGTCCACCTCGGCGACGTCGTCGGTGGCGCCGACGATCACGTCCCCGGCGAGGCCGGGAACGAGGCTGCGGTTCGCCGACAGGATCAGCGGCGGGATCGTTTCGGTCGCGAGGGTGACGAGCTGCCTGCGCCGCGGTCCCACGGGGACGACGTGGCCCGTCAGTTCCGGCTTTCCGGACCACGCCCCCGCGGTGACGACGGTGATGTCGGCGTGGACGGTCCCACCAGACGTCGCCAGCTCGACGAGATCGCTGGTGTCCTTGACGGCCCAGACGGTGGTGTGCTGCCGCCAGTCCACGTCGAGTTCGGCGCAGCGGGCCCGGACGGCCGCGAGGTAGCGTGCGCCGTCCACCATGAAGCCCGTCTCGTCGAGCAGGTAGCGCCGGTTGCCCGGCAGCCGAAGGCCCGCCGCCAGTTCCGCCGCCCGGGCGGGTTCGATCCAGGAGCCCGCGCCCGCCGTCTCCAGGTCGGGCGCCATCCGATCGGCGTTCCTGGCCCTGAGCACGTGCAGAACCGCGTGGGGAGCGCTGAACTGGCCGTACTCGGGTTCCAGCCGGTCGATGTCCTCCCTGAGGCCGTGCGCCGCCTGCCGCATCCAGTCGTAGAAGACGTGGTCGGCGACGTGCCGCAGCGGCGGCACGGCCACCCCCACCGCGTGCCGGGTGGCGTGACCCGGCTCGGGGCCCGCGTCGAGCACGGTCACCGAGGCACCGATCGCGGCGAGTTCCTCGGCAACACAGGCGCCGATGATCCCACCTCCGACCAGCGCGAAGTCATAGCGTTTCAACGGCGCACCTTCCTTTCCCCGCGAGCTCGCGGGCACTTGGCAGCAGCAATGGCGGTGTGGTCACGTCGGCGTCCGCGCAGACGACGAGCACGGGCTCTCCGGCCGCGCCCCGGACCGCCCGCATGATCGTCTGCGGTCGGGCCCTGAGGCGTACGGCGAAGCTCCGCTCCGGGTGGTCGGAGACACGGGCGACGCAGATCAGTGAGAGGAAGCCGTCGGGGTCGTACCGCCGCAGACTCTCGACCGGCCATTGGAGCTCGACCACCGGGCCCGGTGACGGCGCGAGCGGGGCGGACAGCCGGAGCCGGGGCTGCGGGGACGGGTGCAGGGACTGCCGGTCGTGGTTCCACACGGCGCGCCCGCGCGGGGCACCGGAGGCCCGCTCGATCCGCAGCGTCCTCAGGACGCCCGCCTCGACCATGGGGATCTCGTCGGCCGGGTGCCCGGCGTCGTCGGGCGCCGCCTCGGGATGTGTCGAGGGCAGGTCGGTCAGGGCCAGCGCCCCCAGCACGCGACGGCCGTCGAGCCGGTCCGGCCGGCCGCGCACCGCCCGAGAGGTGAGCATGAGGGCGGTGCCGGCCGCCGGGATCGCCGCCACCGCGGGCCGCATCAGCAGCGGAAGCTCACGCCACCCCTCCGGCGGCGGGCCGGGGCGCGAAGCGTACGGTGGCACGTCCGGGGCGCTCGCCATGACGTGCGCGCGGCCGTTCCCGGAGGCGCCGCCAGGGGCCGCGAAACCCGTGCAGGTCGGTCCGAGGGCCGTCTCGATCCGCGCGAGCACCCGGGGCCGCCGCCACTCGTGCCCGGGCAGCCACCGCACCTCGGCGAGCACGCTCTGCACCGGCGCCTCCCGGAGCGCGACCGCGGTGGCGGCGAGCAGGCCGCGGACGTCGGCCACGGCCGCATCGCCGCCGGCGTCCCCTGCGACGTCGACGGGGACGCCCGGCGAACGCCGCGATTCCCGGACCGCGCCCGCGCCGTCGCGGGTCATCCACACGAGGTCGGTCGACAGCCGCAGGGCGGGTCCGCCGGGACCCGGGGTCATGGTGCCCCGCGCCAGGACGAGCAGCTCGTCGCTCATGTCCCGACCGCCTCGATCGACATCGTCCCGGCGGAGAGCAGGAGGCCGGCGTTGGCGAAGGTCACGGGCAGGGGGAACTGGCCGAGCTTGCCGCAGCCGCTCCGGGCTCGGGCGTCCTCGCAGACCCCGGGGTCGGCGGGACGCAGCGCGGCGAGGACGGTGCGGGCGTTTCCCGTGAACCGCAGCCGGGGCAGCCGCAACGGCGGTGCGTCCCACCGGCGGAGCAGCGGGGCGAACGCGAGGAAGGTGAAGTCACCGGTCGCCGGGTTCACCGTCTCCGGCCGGAAGCCGTACGGCTCGATCCAGTCGTGCGGCGGCGGTTCGGCCGGCGCCTCCGCGAGCGCGCACGTGTGGGTCATGCGCGGGATCGCCGGATGCCGGTAGTCGAGGCGGCGGCCGTGGCCGGTCGGCTGGAGGCGGGCGTCGTGCCCCGCGGTGGCGCGGTCCGTCAGGGGCTCGGCGACGACTCCGCGACTGATGAGGACGGCTTCGGTACAGGCGCTTCCCTCGTCGTCGATGCGCGCACGGTAGCCCTCGGCCGCCCGGACAGCGCCGTCCACGACGGTCAGCCACTCCGGGGCCAGCCGGACACCGGGCCGCAGGTAGACGGTGCCCGAACGCAACACGTCGGCCTCCATCGGATGTCCGACCAGCTCATGGAAGAACGCCCCCGCCCGGCCCGGCGCGAGCAGCACGTCCGCGCGCTCTGGTACCTCGTCGGCGCGGGCGCGGACGTCGCGGCCGCGGAGCCGCTCCACGACGCACTCGGCGTCCGCCAAGCCCACGGCCGGTGACGCGGCGAGCCGCCACGGCGCCGACTCGGCGAGCCCGCGCTCCAGAACGGCCTCCAACGTGCACAGTCTCCGCTCGTCCGCGTGCGCGCCGCCGTCGCTCCCCGCCGCGACATGCTGATGCAGGCCGCTCAGGACGAGCGTGACCCGCGCGTCCCGGCTCAGCTCGCGCAGCACCGCCTCGGATTCCGCCCCGGGCTGGATCAGCGGCCGCTCCAGCACCCGCGCGGCGGTCTCGGCGGTCTCCGCCCCGACCGGCCGACGGGGGGCGCGCAGCAGTTCGTCGCCGTCGGCGAAGCGGTGGAGCACCTCCCCGTGGCCGAGGTGCTCGTCCACGCACGCACCCCGGCGCACCACGGCCTCGCGCCGCACCTGCCCGTCCGGTCGGAACTCCAGGCTGAACCGCAGCGAGTGCTCCGCGAAGACCACGATCACGGCGCATCCCGTCCGATCACTTGGATTCGCAGTTCGCAGACATAGCGTGCGCCGCGGGCGTCGCGCAGCCACAGCTCGTCCGGGCCCGGCACCATCGCCTCGGCGGTCAGCGCCTCACCCGCCGAGGCGACATGGCCGAGCAGATCGGCCGCCGGCGGCGACTCCAGGTCGATCAGGTACGGCTTGCGCTCGCGCTCGCTGCGCACGAACACGAACCGGCGGCCAGAGCGGCGGGCCAGCCGCCGCAGCGCCAGGAAACGCGCCTCGGCCGTCGCGCCGGCCACCTCGGACGCCTCGACGTGCCAGCGCGCCCGCTGGACGACGACGTCCCCGACGCTCACCTCCTCGTCCCCGCCGTCCGCACCCGAGGCGAACACCGGGTGCAGAACCTGCGGGTGGGACAGGGCCGCATACGGCGGGTACTTCACGAAGTCGCTGAGCGGGAGGTGGGCCTGTAGTTCGTCTTGGCTCGCCCCCACCAGCCGTATGCGGTCATCCTCGACCCGCACCGTCAGGTCGTCCGCACGCAGGAGGTCCTCACGGTCGGCGTCCGTCCAGGACGGCACGCGCAGGGCCACCTCCTGGCCGGGGAACCGGTAGTACGCCTTGTTACGGCGCCCGAAGTCGAATCCCACGACGCGGCCGCCCTGCTCAGCGAGCCAGGCCACGGCCTCGGCGGCGAAGCCCGCCGGGTCGGGGTACATCACGTCCAGCCAGCCTGAGATCTGGAGGTGGTGGTGGGTCCGGGCGACGACCAGGCCGGCCCGTCCGAGGTCCGCGACGTCCGCGGCCCGGGGGCACAGGTCGATCATCGCGTACCGGTCCCCGCGCAGGGCCGCCGCCTCCCGCGACAGGCGCGGCAGGTCCCCGGCGCCCCGATGCCGGGGCGCGTGATCGGTCTGGAAGACGCTTCCGCTCGGCTGGAACAGCTCCGTCGTGCGACGCGCGTACGCCGCCAGGGTCATCTCCCGCGTCCCGGCCGGGCCCGGCGGCGGTCCTGCGGCGCGGATCGCGGCGGCGACCTGGTGCGACGCCTGTCGCTGCGCGGCGTGGCCGTGGGCGGCGCAGACCTCCAGGATCGGCTCCAGCCGCCGTTCCCAGTCGCGCAGCAGGTCCTCGCCCACCTCCAGGAAGAACCCGGAGGAGCACTCCTCGTACACGATCGCCCGGTCTGCGTACGTGCGGCCCGCGCCGCGCCTGGCCGGGACACCGGTGCACTTCTCGAACAGGGCCTCCAGTTCGTGCAGGGTCTCGACCTTGTCGGGAAACGGTTCGGCCTCCAGCGCCGCGCGGAGCCGGTCCAGCTCGCGCAGACGCCGGAGCCACTCGTCGCGGGCCGGTGTGGCGGGAAGCCCGCCGAGCTGCCCGTCGAGCGTGCCGAGCGGGTCCAGATCGTGGGGGCCCCCGCCCAGGGCGACATCGAGGACACCCGCCGCGACCAGGTCGCGCAGGACGCGGGCGGCGTCGCGGGCGGGCAGGCCCGTCTGCCGGCACAGGCCGCGCAAGGTCCGGCCGTCCCTGCCGATCGAGGCCAGGACCGCGGCGGCGGCGCCCGCCGGTGCGGTGCCACCGTGCCCGTCGTCCTCGCGACGGGTGCGGTGGAACCGCAGGTCCGGCAGCAGTTTGGCGTCACGGGCCAGCGCCCGCACCAGTTCCCTGGCGGCCCAGACCGCCAGGAACACCCGCCGCACGCGCGGCCGGTCCGTGCGCAGGACGGCGCCGGCCCCCGCCCGCACTCCCCCATAGGCGATCGGTCCGAAGAAGCTGACGGTCTCGCTCTTGCCGCAGAAGCGCTGAAGGTAGGTGTAAAGCTGGCGCCTCGCACGGCGCCTGCGCGAGTTGAGCGGACCCACGGAGTTCAGCAACGGGAGCAGCATGTTGCGGTGGACGTCCGGATTCGACAGGAACACCGCCTCGCCGACCTGCGGATGCCGCAGCAGCGTCCGCAGGTCCTCGGTCGCGCGATCGTCGGCCTTCCGGTAGAGCGCACGGAAGTCGGCGGCTTTGCCGCACCAGGCCGCCAGGGCGGTCCTCGCGGCGGGGGGAAGCCGTTCGGGTGCGCAGGCCGTGACGGCGGCGCGCACGGGCGCGGGCGCCTCCCGCACATCGCTGGACTCCTCGATGTCGAGCAGGTCGTCGGCGGCCTCCAGCAGCTCGCGCGGCGCGCCCAGCCCCTCCAACCAGTCGAACGGCATGCCGCTATGCCGGAGCACGAACACCCGGCCGAGACGCCATCGCCGGCTCACCGCCCCCTCCCGACCACACCGGCTCGTTCCAGATGCGTCACCAGCCGGGCGCGGGACGCCCCCGGCAGCGCGTCCAGTACGCCTTCCTCATGGGCGGCCAGCCGGCGCACCAGCGGCACGAGCCGAGGGTTCAACCGGAAGGCACGTCCCCAGCGCAGGTTCACCACATGGGCACCGTCCGGGCCGGTCACGACCTCCGCCGAGTCGTCCCAGCGCACACCGCCCGCCGGAGAGGAGACCGCCGGCCCGATGAGCGTGCAGGCGGCCAATCTCCCCGGGTACAGGTCCGCCCGCGGGGCGAGCCGGTCCAGCCAGGTGGCGACCAGCGCACGCGCATCCTCAGGTGGGAGCGTCCGTGGCGCCTCGAAGCGGGTCCACCGGGCGAGGTCGTGCACCGGATCGGGGCCCAGGCAGAGCGCCTCGCCTCCCCAGCCGGAGCCGCACTCCATGCGATACGGGCGCAGCCCCGCGAGCCGCTGAGCGCCGTTGCCCGTGAGCGCGTGCACGGACTGCTCCACCACGCTCTCGTCAAACCCCGGCGCGCCCACGACCAGCTCGAACGACATCGGTGCGGACGCTGGAAGGGCGTCCAGGACGGGACGCAGGTCCACCGGCGTGCCGTCCATTCCGGTGACGGTGGCCAGGGTCGCGTACCCGGTCACGGTGACCGTCAGCCCCCGGCACCGGCTGAGGACGCCCTGGGCGAGCGCCGCCGCCCGCTCGGCGTTCAGCCAGCCCGCCCACGGCCCGGACCGCCCGGGCATGCCGCCGCCCGTCACCCAGGCCGTCCGCCGCGGGACCGGTCCAGTCGGTCGCTCAGCGGGCCAGAGGTCGCGGACCACCCGGTCCGGCGACCACCCCCGCAGCTCGACCCCGGCCAGCTCCGGGACGTGCCTCAGCGCCCCCGCGTGCCTCGCCACGAACCGGCCGCACAGGGCCGATTTGCCGGGCCCGAGCCGCTGGACCAGCGCGAACGCGGCGGGCAGGGCCTGGTCGGCGTCCACCAGGACCCAGACGCGCCGGCCCTGGGCGGCCGCCTCGGCCGCCTCCAGTTCCGGCTCGAACACGCGGCAGCGACTCGCCGCGGCCAGCACGTCCCGGCTGCTCTGCGTCGTGCCCGCGGTCAGCTCCAGATCATCGAGCGCCAGCCGGACGGCGGGATCACGGGCCAGCCGGAACGCGATCCCCACCGCGCGCAGATGGCCGGCGGTGCCTCCGCCCCGCTCCAGCGAGGCCGCGGCCGCCCGCGCGAACAGCTCCTCCGCCGAATCGATCCGATGCGCCTCCGCCCTCAGCCTGGCGGGGTCGGCGAGCCTGGTCGCCATCCGCGCGTTGAGGTCGAGCACCTCGGTGCCCGGCGGCGCGATGACCTCGGTCGTGAAGTCCGTGAGCGCGGGCACGATGAGAAGCTCCGTCACGCTGACCCCCGCAGGTAGACGCAGCGCAGCTCGGCGGCGAACCGCTGCGACCCGTCGCGCAGCCAGCACTCCCGCGGCCCGGGCAGCGCCTCCGACACCGTGATCCGTTCCGCCGTCCGGGCCAGCCGGACCAGCCCGTCGAGCAGGGCCGGGGAGTGCGCGTCCACGTAGACCGGCTTGCGTTCGGCCGGCGAGGAGGCGAAGAAGCGTGCGGGCAGCCCGCGGTCGGCGCGCAGCCGCGCCATGGCCGTCAGCCGCTCCCCTCCTCCCGTGGCCGCGGCCAGCGAGGCCGTCTCGGACTCCGCGAGCCGCCAGCGGCTACGGGAGAGCACCACGTTGCCCCACGTCAGCCGGGGCACGTACGGAAGGTCGGGCAGGCGGGGCCGCCGCACGCGGGGAAGCGCGAGGGCGGTGTGCACCGCCGTCTCCAGTTCGCCGTTGTGGAACAGCAGCGGCGCCTCGGCCCCCTCCGCACGCAGGGTGACGTGCTCACCGTCGCTGTGCACCGTCAGCCGGTCCAGGCCGATCCGGTCCCGCCCGAGGTCGGCAGAGGTCCCCCCGAGTTCGAGCACGGGCCCGGGGAACTCCAGCGGCGGGAGCCCGGTCCGGCGGCGGGCGATGACGTTCAGCGCCGTGCGACCGGCCAGGGCCCGCTCGATCGCGCCGTCGCGCTCCTCGATCGCCCGCTGCGCGCCGGGATGGAACTGCAGCGCCCAGGGAGTGAGCAACGCGGCGTCGTGGATGTCGCCGAGGACCAGCGGGGTCACGCCCGGCCGGTACCCGGCCAGGTCCGGCGCGGCGACCATCACGTCCACGGAGCACAGCACGGGCACGTGCGGTGCGGCTGGAGCGTCGTCCAGCGACCCGGCCAGGTCCACCGACGCGGCGCCGGGGGCCGTGTCCCGCACGATCTCCTCGACCCGCCGGGTGAAGCCGTCGCCGTACCGGACGCGCAGGTCGGCCCCTGCTCTCAGCACCTCGGCCAGGCGGAAGACGCCCCGGCCGAGCCGTTGGGCTAGCAGTTCCCCGGTCAGCCGCCGGGTGAGCTCCGCGTCCTCGGCCAGGGGGGCCAGCGCGCGCGGGACGAGGGTGGCCAGGTCGGCGGCGAGCGGACCCCCGATGGTGACCCGCAGCGTGCCGACGGCGGCCTCGTGCACGACGACGCGATCGTTGTAGAAGCGTTCACCGGTGCCCTTCCCAGGGTCACCGCCCGCAAGCTCGGCGATCCGCGCTTGGACGGCGAGCTTCTCGTCCGGCGACGCCGCCGGGTACTCGCCGAGCAGCGCGGCGATCCCGTCCGCCGCCCGCGTGAGCGGCGTGAGCCGCGCGTCGCGGCCCCGGGCGTGCAACCGTTCCCGGAGCCAGCCGAGCGCGTCGGGGACCGTGGCCGGCGGGCACAGATCGTGGGTGAGCAGGCCGCGCTGGACCGCCGCGACGACATCGGCCGTCACCTGCTCGATTCCCCTGCCCGCCGCGCCGGCGATCTCGGCGACCGTCCGCACGCCGTCGCACTGCCCGACGACGCCGCCGGCGCCCCGGACCGCCGCCGTCACCGTCTTCCGCCGGGCGACCAGCCCGGCCACCAGCGCGGGGTCTCCGAGAATCCGGTCCAGGAGGGCGTCGAGCACGCGGGCGGCGGGGAAGGCGGTCCGCTCAGGGCATTCGCGGTGGCCCGACCACGCGAAACCGCTCGTCTCGGCGGGCTCGACCCGCCCGTAGTTGATCGGCCCGAAGAAGCTCATGGTCTCGCACTTGGCGCAGAACCGCTGGACGTACGAGGCGATCTGGCGCCGCAGCCGGGCCCCCGGCCTGCCGCGCCGCAGGTCACGGTAGACGCCCGGCGAGGAGCACACGACCGCGTCCAGGAAGCGTTCGTCCGCCGCGACCCGGTCGAAGACATCGCGGGCGAGCTTCTCCTCGGTCTCGATGGCGTCGGCCAGTCGCCGGCGGGCCAGCTCCAGGCGGGACGTCGTGTCGTTCCACGCCGCCAGCCAGTCGTCCGGGCCCGGCGTGCCCGATGGCAGCGGCCGGAGGTTGCGCAACCTGCTCTGCGTGCCCCGATTCGGCCGCCCGGCGGTGGACGGCGGCTCCGCGAGCAGATCCCGCGCCGCCCGCTCCAGCCGCACGGCCTCATCGGCCAGCACGCCCGCTCCGGGACAGGCGATCTCCGCGGCCATCTCCCACGGGAACGCCGCGCTGCGCACGACGAGCGTCGGCAGCAGTTCCCATCCGGCCGCCGCTTCACTCAGGGACCCGCGCTCCTCCCCGGTCACCACTCCGCCCCGGGGACGCGCCATCGCCGGCGAGCACTCACGCCGGTCACGGTCGCCCCTGGAAGTTGACCAGATCGAAGGGGCGGTTCAGCTTCGTGCGCGGTGTGGGCAACAGCGCGCGGGGGTCCTCGGACAAGGCGACGCTCTGGCGCAGCTCGCGCGCCTTGCCCGGATTGGCCAGGCTGAGGCCGGCCAGGTGCGCCACCTCACTGCCGGGCGCGGTGTTCGTGCAGACCGCCAGGCCCGCCTTCGCCAGCGCCATCCGGTACGGGTCCCCCAGCCGCGTCGCGGCGGCGCTGGCGGCGGTGAAGTGGGCCGCGCCGGACCCGTCCTCGCCCGCGCGGGCGTGCAGGCCGCCGAGTTCCAGCCGGATCTCGCACTCATGGAAGTCGTCGGTGAACTCGCCCGCACAGCCGAGCGACCGGTCGAGCTCGTCCAGGGCGGTCCCGCGGTCGCCGCAGAGCAGGGCGAGACCGGCGGCACGGTAGGAATGGTGCTTGACGAAGGCCGTGTTCGCCGAGCCCGCCGCCCGCTTGAACCGTTCCCATGTGCGTGCGGCCTGCTGAGGCCGTCCGGCCTTCTCCTGAAGCACGCTCACGTTGGACAGCAGGTTGATGCGCAGGTGCACCGAGCTGGGGTCGGTGAGCCCCTCGACGCAGGCGAGGGCGAGCTTCTCCTGCTCGAACGCCGAGCGCAGCTCGCTCCGCGCGAAATGCGTCAGCCCCCGCAGGTTGTGCAGCCAGCCGCGCTCCCGGCGCACGCTGTCAGGCTCGTCGTCACGCGGTACGACGACGGCGAACCCCTCGTCGAGTTCGCCGATCGCCTCGCCGACGCGGTCCATCCGCTTGGAGAGGGTGAGCGCGCAGTACAGGTGGGACTGCGCACGCAGCTCCGGGAGCAGCCGTCCTCCCCCTTCGCGCATGGCCCGGAAGTACGTCAGCGCCTCGTCCTGACGCCCGCGGAACGTCGCCTGGACTCCGAGGACCTTGTACAGGAACGCGCGCAGGTCGACGGCCGTCTCCAGGGCGCCGGGCTCGAACTCGATGGCCTCGGCCTGCGCGTCCTCGCCGCGGGCCTGCTCCAGCAGGCCGGGCACCCGGGCGTCGGCGAGATCCTCCGCCAGCCCGAGCGCGGTGCTCGCGACCATGGCCGTGCCCTCCCAGTTCGCCGAGAAGAAGGCCGCCCGGCAGTACGCGAGCACCGCGGCGAGACGATCGGCCGCGTCCGCCTCCTGGTCCATGGCGCGCGCGTACAGCTCGCCCTCGCGGGATGCCGGGGCCACGGTGGCGGCGGGAAGCTCGGAACGCAGGTCGGCCGCCGCCAGCGGCAGGCCCATGCCCTGGAGACACTGCGCCCGCTCCACGCGCAGGTCGGCGGCGGCGTCGAGCGGGGGGCGCACACGTTCGGGCGCGTGCGTCACGATGCCGGCCCCGGGCAGGGTTCGGGCGTGCTCGACCGCCCGCATGAACCCGCGCAGCGACGGGAGGTCGGCGCCGCCGATGCCGTGCAGCACCAGCGGCCGGCCCACTTCGGAGCATCCGTGGCACAGGGCGGCGGCGGCCGTGGCCAGGACCCGGAACACCTGCTCGGACTCCCGATGCAGCCGTCGCTCCGACGCGGCCAAGGCGATCTCGGCGAGAGGAGGAGCCTCGTCGCCGGTCCCGGGGAACAGCTCGGCCCACTCCGCTTCCCGTGCGCCGCGGATGTCGTCGAAGCTCGCGCCGGCTTCGGCCAGCGCGTTCAACGCCCGGCGCAGGCCCTCGTACGCCGCGGCGGGCCCGACGTTGACGTCGACCTCGACCCCGGTCGGCCGCGAGGTCCCGAGATCGGCATGGACCATGTCAGCCGTCCTCAGGCCAGCGCCAGCGGAGCGATCTTGTTCTCGACCTCGTCGAGATCGAAATCCAGGTCGTCCAGATCATCTAGATCGTCCTGGTCGGCGGCCTCGGCATCGGCGCCAAGCCCGTCCACGGCCGGATCCACGGCCGGCGCCGCCGGCTCCGGGCGGGTGATGTCGTCGCTATTCTCGGTTCGCATTTCAGCCTCCTCAGGCGGAGTCGAGATCGGATGAGCACGCCGCGTTGTCGCGCAGGCCGCCATTCCTCACTCTCGGCGGATCTTCATGTGATCCATTTCACAGTTGTATACCTAGCGTAAATGCTCAACTACAGCTCGTGACCTAGCGGCACAGTGACGGCCGTCTGACCTGCGGCGCAGAGTGCGGACTCCGCCGAGTGGATCACCGCCCCCGGCGCGCGCCCGCTCGGCACAACTGCGCACCGAACCCTGCGGTTCGCCAGGGTTTCGATGATCCAGCGACCGTCCGGCGGCGAATGGGTGTCAATTCCTGACGTAATGAAGGGACGCCCGATGCAACATTCCTCGCGGTTCCGCCGGTTCCTGGCGGCTGGTGTCGCGCTGGCCGCTGTTACCGTCCTGCCGGCCCTGTCCTCACCCGCCGCGGCAACCGCCGCCACCGCGCGCCCCTCCTACGCCACCGACCTGCCCGACCTGGGGACGCCTCAAGTCGCCTATGACCCCCGGGCCACGCAGCCGGCCAAGGGCGTGGCCGCGCGCGGCGCCGACGGCGCGCTGCTCTACAGCGCCCGCTCGGGCACCGGATTCGCCGCCCTCCAGTCGCTGGGCGGGGTCATCGTCGGGGATCCGTCCGCCGTGGCCACCCCCAACGGCACCGACCTGTTCGTCCGCGGCACCGACGACCGGGTCTACACCAACAGCGTCACGCCCGGGGGCGCGGTCACCGGATACTCGGTGGTGCCCGGCGTGACGGTCACCGGTGAGGTCGAGTCGGTCGTTCCGCTCAACGAGCCGACCGGATCGGTCCGGATCTTCGCCCGCGGCCAGGACGGGGCTGTCTGGACCAACATCCGGCGCAACGGCTCCTGGGTGGGCTGGAACAGCCTGGGCGGGAGCATCACCAGCGACATCACCGCCGGTCGCCAGATCCTCGGCGCCAGAAGCGTCCGGATCTTCGTCCGGGGCACCGACAACCGGGTCTACCTCAACGAGGTCGGCCCGAACGACGCCTCCGGTTTCCAGGCGGTCGGCGACCTGCGCATCACCAGCAACATCGCGATCAGAGACGACCACCCGTTCAGCGCCCTGGACATCTACGCCCGGGGCGAGGACAACCGGGTCTACGCCCGCAACCTGTTCGGCGGCACGCCGACATGGCAGCCCCTCACCGGCGTATCGGCCACCAGCGACATCACCGTCACCAGCCAGGGCTTCGTCTACGTCCGGGGCGGCGACAATGCCATCTACTCCAGCCGCAAGGACGGAAGCACCTTCACCTTCCAGCCCTTCGAACGAGTCGAGGGCGAGGTGGCGGGCAACCCGGCGGCCTTCACCCTCGCGCAGAACGGTGGCCCGCTGACCCAGTACCTGCTGGCCCGCCGGCCCGACGGCACCTTGGCCCTCAACATCCGGCCCGGTTTCACCGGCGGACCACAAGCCCCGTTCGGCGGCTACACCTCGATCCCCGGCCCGGCCGTCAGCTAGAAGACACCCTCACCTTAGGAGTGCGAACACAAGCAGTGCACGGTAGAAGCAGTGCACGGTAGAAGCAGTGCACGGTAGAAGCAGTGCACGGTAGAAGCAGTGCACGCTGCGTGCCGGCAGACAGCCCGGCCGCACGCAGCGTGGGCCGAGCAGACCACGCGCGACCGCGGCGTGATCGACCAACGTCCAGCCCCCGGCACGGGGGCCGTATTCGCGGACACCGGATTCGGACACCGTGTGGGACCGTGTGGGACAGCCAGTCCACGGTCACGAATCCCGCCTCTTTCAGCGCCCTTTCCAGGGTTGCACCCGTCCAGTACCGCGCGGGGACGGTCGCCTCCCGGCCGCCAGCCCACAGCTGGAGCACGACGGCCGCGGCGTCGTGAGGCTCGGACGTATGCAGGCGGAACCCATAGGGGGCGTAGTCCCCACCGCGCCTCGCAGGGAGGGGAACTCCAGCTCACGGCGGAAGGGCTGCTGCGAAAAGTTCTCGTACAGCGCGGCGAGATTGTCGAATTGGCTGTCCATCACGACCTCTTCCGATGCGGACACTGACGCTGCGGGCGTGTCTCCAGTACGCATGCAGTGCCAGGCCATCTGGAAGGGAGATGGCCGTCGGAAGTGTTGAAAGGGAGGCCGTGTTGAAAGGTGTCAGGCGTGCGGAAGGGTGGCCGGCGGCGCGCTGGTGGGCTCCTTCAGGGGGCGCAGCTCGGGTGGACGAGCCTGCCGCACGCAGTCCAGCGCGACATCCAGGTCCACCTGCTGGGCCAGAAGCAAGATGAGCCTGTCGCGGAACAGGTCGGGGGCGCCGCTGTCGGTGAGACCTCGCGCGATCGCAAGGTACACCCGGTCGAATTCCTCAGGGGTCATCGGATCGTCATCTCCGGTGTGCGGTCGACGTCGCCGAGCATGTCCGTGAGGGTGGCGGCGAGTTCGGCGCGGCCGGGGCGGGGCCAGCGCGCGGCCACCACGCCGTCCGGCCGAACCAGGTAGACGGCTCCGGCGGTCGCGCCGTAGTCGGCGGCCACCGTCCCCTGGACGTCGTGATAGCACTGATCGTCCGTACAGCCGTCCGGGGGATGCACGCGCAGCAGGCGGATGGGCGCCCCGACGGCGGCGGCGGCCTCCTCGACCGCCGCGAGAGAGGACGCGGCATCGGAGTGGTCGAAGACCAGGATGTTCAGGGCACCGCCGAACAGGTCGGGCAGGTAGCATCGCGCGCCGCTCGCCTGGGTGAGGTGTCCCCGGCCGGCCCGCTCCCCCGGCCTGAACCCGCCGTCCATCGGCGGATCGTCGGGGACGCAGACGATCGACGGGCTGTACCTCATGGGACGGAACGGACGGTGCCGGCCCAGCCCGGCCGCGAGGGTGTTCCCTTCGGCGGCCAGTGTGAGGGCGGCCTGCCGGAGCTCCTCCGACTCGGCCGAGGTCGGCGTCATGAACTCCGCGGCCCGGGTCACCAGGTCCAGATTCCGGCGGACGGCGGCGACGCGTTCCTCGGAGTAGGTGTCCAGCAGCGCCCCGCCGGCCAGTCCCCTGCTGACCAGGGCGAGCTTCCAGTGCAGGTTCTCGGCGTCGTCGACGCTGGAGTTGAGACCGAATCCGCCGAAGATCGGCACGAGGTGGGCGGCGTCACCGGCGAAGAGCACCCGGCCGTGCCGGTACCGATCCAGCGAGAGCGCCCGGGCCTGGTAGGTGCTGATCCAGATCGGCCGGACCTCGTCGGCCTCGTGCCCGATCGCCCTCAGATGCTCGCGGACGAGGGCCGTGACGGCGCCCGGTTCGGTCGCCCGGTCCAGGTCGGAGCCGATCGGGAACTGGAAGTCCATCCGCCAGACGCCGTCCGGCGACATGTGGCGCAGCAGCAGGCCGCCGGGCAGATAGTGCGGGTCGAACCACACGCGGCGGATCGGCGGCGGGGTGGGCGCCGGTCCCTCCACCTTCACGTCCACGATGACGAAGGTCACGTCATAGGCGAGGCCGTTCATCCGCAGGCCGCAGGAGCGCCGGACGACGCTGCGGCCCCCGTCGGCGGCGACCACCCAGGGCGCGCGGAGCCGGTAGGGTCCCGCGGGCGTCGAGACGGTGAGTTCGACCTCCTCCGGCCCGGCCGCCGCGCCGGTGACCGCGTGCTGCCATCGCACCTCGGCGCCGGGAGCCCGCTCGACCTCCTCCAGCAGTCCCGACTCGATGTGCCACTGCGGCAGATAGTTGTTGGGCGCGAACTTCGTCCCGTCCGCGGCCCGCGGCGGCGACTGGCTGAGCACGAGCCGCTCCCCGAAGAACGACTCGCTGCCGAGCGTCGGGATGGACCTGGCCGCGAGCAGGTCGCCGCGGCCCGGGGCCACCCGGTTGATCGTCTCGAACGTCCGGTCGCTGATCCCGCTGGCCCTGCTGGCCTGGCAGACCGTGTCGCCGGCCTCCAGGACGACGGTCCGCACGCCGAAGCGGGCCAGCCCCGCGGCCAGGGTCAGACCGGTCGGCCCGGCGCCCACCACGACGACGTCCGGACGGGTCCGGTCGAGCCCGTCCGGTCCAAGAGGCGGCGCGGCCGTTTCGTGCACGACCCATTGGAAGTCGATGCCGTAGTCGAGGGCGGTCTCGTCCGCCATGGTGTCCTCCTCGCGTGGGTTCGCCGGGCCGCCGTCAGGCGATGTCGAGCACGATCTTCATCGCCTTGCGGGCCGCGAAGAGCTCGTAGCCGTGCGGCGCCTCCTCCAGCCGGAGCCGGTGGCTGATGACCGCGCTCGGGCTCAGCGTGCCCGCCGCGACGGCCGCCATGACCTCCCGCCAGACGCCCTGGACGTTGGCGGGACCGCACATCTGTAGGTCGACGCCGCGCCGGAACATGTCGCCGGAGGGCATCCGCATCGACTCCTCACCGTGCACCCCGATGACCGAAACGGTGCCGCCGTCGCGGACGCAGGTCAGCGCGTCGAGCAGCGCGGCGGGCAGGCCGGCGGACTCGATCACCACGTCCGCCCCGGACGGTGCGATGGCACGGAACGCCGCCGCCGCGCCCTCCTCGCCGACCAGGACGGTCTCGGCGCCGGTGATCTCGCGGGCGCGGTCGAGCCGGTCCGGGACGGTGTCGGCCAGCACGATCCGCCGGGCGCCCTGGGCTCGGGCCGCCATCGCGCAGAGCACCCCGACGGGGCCCGCGCCGATGGTGAGCACCAGGTCCCCGTCCACGACGCGGCCGCGGCGGCAGGCGTACCACGCGGTGCTCATGATGTCGCCGACGAGCAGCGCGTCCTCGTCGCTGACGCCGGCCGGCCTGCCGAGCAGGTTGACGTCGGCGTCCGGGACGAGCACGAGTTCGGCCTGGGTCCCGCCGCAGTCGCCGAACAGCGGCCCGAACCCGTAGCCCCTGCCGGACGTGCAGTGGTTGAACCGGCCGGCGGCGCAGTGGGCGCAGCCGCCGCAGGCGAGGGTGAAGGATCCCACCACGTCGTCTCCCGGGCGGACGGACGTGACGTCCGCGCCGACCGTGACGACCTCGCCCATGTACTCGTGCCCCATCGGCATCCCGGAGTACAGGCCGGGCACGTGGTCGTTGTAGACGTGCAGGTCGGACCCGCAGATCGCCGACAGCCTGACCCGGACGACGGCGTCGCGCGGGCCGCCGGGCCTGGGGGCCTCGACGTCCTCGACCGCGACCGTGGCGGGCCCCTTGAACACCAGCGCCTTCATGAGTTCTCCCGTCCGGGGACGTGGGTGCGATCGATCAGATGCGTCCAGACGCCCTTGACCTCGGTGTAGGCGTCCAGCGCGTACCGGCCCATCTCGCGGCCCCAACCGCTGGCCTTGAAGCCGCCCCATGGCGCCGCGACATCGGGCACGTGCAGCATGTTGATGAAGATCGCGCCCGCCCTGACCCGGGCGGCCAGCCGGTGCGCGGTGGCCAGGTCCTGGGTCCAGATCGAGGCCGCGAGCCCGTACTCCAGCGCGTTCGCCCGTTCCACGACCTCGTCGTAGTCGTCGAACGGCATGATCGGCACGACCGGCCCGAAGACCTCCTCGCGGGCGATCGTCATCTCGTCGGTGACCCCGGTGACCACCGTCGGCTCGTAGAACGACCCGGCGGCGAGGGCGCCGCCCGCACGCCGGCCCCCGGTGATCACCTCGCCGCCCTCGTCCACCGCCGTCCGTACGTATCCGTCCACCCGCGTCAGGTGCGCCTCGGAGATCAGCGGGCCGAGCCGGGTGCCGGCGTCCATGCCGCGGCCGAGCGTCATGCCCGCGGCCGCGGCCGCGAACTTCTCGGTGAACTCCTCGACGCGCCGCCGATGAACGTACAGGCGGGCGAAGGCCGCGCAGACCTGGCCGCTGTTGAACATGGCGCCGGCCACGTTGCCCTGCACGGCGGCGTCGATGTCCACGTCGTCGGTGATGATGCTCGGGGCCTTGCCGCCGAGTTCCAGGGTGAGGCGCTTGAGGTTGCCGGCCGAGGCGCGGACGATCTGCCGGCCCACCTCGGTGGAGCCGGTGAACGACACCTTGTCCACGCCGGGGTGCTCCACCAGCAGCCGGCCGGTCGATGGTCCCCCGGTGAGGATGTTGACCACGCCGTCCGGCAGGCCCGCCGCCCGGACCAGCTCGCCGAGCCGCAGCGCCGACAGCGGGGTCTGCTCGGCGGGCTTGAGGATGACCGTGTTACCGCAGGCGAGCGCCGGCGCCAGCTTCCAGCACGCCTGGAGCAGCGGACCGTTCCAGGGGACGATCAGCGCGCACACGCCGACCGGCTCCCGGCGGGTGTAGTGCAGGGTGTCGGGGAAGGAGACCGGGGCGACCGCGCCCTCGATCTTCGTGCACCATCCGGCGTAGTACCGCAGGTGCTCGGCGGCGGCCGGCACGCCGAACGCGCGGGCGTCGGCGACCGGCATGCCGTTGTCGCGCGACTCGGTCTCGGCGAGTTCGTCGCGGTGCTCTTCCAGCAGGTCGGCCAGCCGCCACAGCAACCGGGCGCGGGCCGAGGCGGGCAGGTCGCGCCACCGCGGGTCGGCGAGCGCGGTGCGTGCGGCGGCGACCGCCGCGTCGACCTCGGCGCCGCCCGCCTCGATACAGACGGCCAGTTCGGTGCCGTCGGCGGGATCGGTGGTGACGAAGGTGGCGGCCGACGGTGGGGAGACCCACTCACCGCCGATCAGCAGTTTGGTGTCGTCCATTGGTTCCTCCGATGTGGGTGGTCTGCCGTGTCCGGAAGCCGGGCCGCTAGCCACCGGCTCCGAAGAGCGACGTCAGCTCCTTCTGCGTCGCGGCGAGCTCGGTCGCGGGCAGGTCCATGTCGATGATCTTCAGCTGGCTCAGCCCGGGCAGGCCGCCGACCGGCGCGGGGGCGCCCGGCGCCGTGCCCTGGAGGCCGAGCCGCCCGATGCCCTGCTGGGCCTCCGGGGTCAGCAGCCACGCGCTCAGCAGCATCGCGGCGTTGGGGTGCTTGGCCTTCGCCGGAACCGCGTAGCCGGTGCCGGTCGCGGGCGTGCCGTCGTCCAGCGTGAAGTACGTGACCGGGGCGCCGCTGCCGCCCGCGTTGTTGATCAGCTGGTAGGCGGCGACCATGCCGATCTGCTTCTGCCCGGTGGCGACGGCCTGGATGGCGGCGGGCACCGTGGCGTACTTCGTGGCGTTGCCCGACAGTGTCTTCAGGTCGGCCCGGTCGATGACGCCCGCCTTCTCGGTGGCGGCGAGGGACTGCGAGGACAGGCCGGGGATGGCCGGGTCCGGCAGCGCGATCTTGCCCTTCCACTTCGGGTCCAGCAGCGCCGCCCAGGTCTTCGGCAGGTCCGCCGGCTTGACCGTCCTGGTGTTGTAGAACATGGTCGCCTGGGCCAGCAGCGGCTCGACGTAGAAGTCCCGCTCGCCGACGTACTTCGGATCGAGCGCGGCGGAGCCCTCCGGCTTGTAGGAGGTGAGCCAGCCTCGCTGCGCGTACAGGCCGAGGTCGACCGGGCCGGTGGCGAGCAGGTCCGCGCCGAGCTTCCCGGTCGCGATCTCGGCCTGGAGGCGTGCCGTCAGCGGCGGTCCGAACAGGTCGGTGGTCTTCACCGTGATGCCGGGGTACTTCCTGGTGAACTGGTCGTACAGCGGCTTGTACGTGCTCTGGAACGGTCCGTAGACCATGAGCGTCCCCTCGGCCTTGGCCGCGGTGTACAGGTCCGATGCCGCCTTCGGCGGCGCCGACGCGGCGGTCGGCGCGCTCGGTCCCCCGCCGCAGGCGGTCATCGCGAACGCGCTCGTCACGCCGATGACGGCGGCGGCCCAGCGAAGGACTGTCCGGTGTCTGCCCATCAGTGGCTCCTGTTCATCGATCGGATCGATCCGTCTTCGGCGGGGAGCACGACAAGTTCGGCACAGCTCACGAGCACGCGCTGGCCGCGTTCCAACGGGGAGTCCCGGCCCAGGCCCAGCACGGCGACGATCTTCCCTGTGCCGGGAAGGTCGACCTCCACCTCGACGCCGTCACCGAGCCGGGCGATCGCCACCACGCGGCCGGTGCCCAGCGACTCCTCGGACGGGGAGCCGACGGCGCCGGGACCGGGGACGGTGTCCGCCGGACGCACGGTCAGCGCCCGGCTGCGTGCGGCGATGAGCACCGGACGGCCGGGCCCCGCCACGCCGACGTGCGGAGCGCGGACGCGACCATCGGTGACCTGCACGGTGCAGTCGGCGCCGTCCGCGGACACGGCGACCCCCGGAATGAACACATCGAATCCGACGAACTCGGCCACCTGCCTGGTCGCCGGCAGCGTGAACACCTCGCGGGGGGTTCCGAGCTGCGCGACGCGTCCGCCGGCCAGGACCGCGACCCGGTCGGCCAGGCCCCCGATCTCGTCCTGATCGTGGGTGACGTAGAGGGCGGTGGTGCCGGTCCTCTCGTGCAGCGCGCGGATCTCCCGGCGCAGCAGACGCCGCAGGTTGGCGTCCAGATTGGACAGCGGTTCGTCGAAGAGCAGCACGCTCGGCTCGGTCACGATGGCGCGGGCGATCGACACGCGCTGCTGCTGGCCGCCGGAGAGCTGGCCGGGCCGCCGCCCGGCGGTCTCCGGGAGCCCGACCAGCTCCAGCGCCTCGGAGACCCGCCGGTCCAGCTCGGCGCCGCGCACCTTACGCCGCCGCAGCGGATAGGCCACGTTCTGGGCGACGCTCAGGTGCGGCCAGAGCGCGTAGTTCTGGAAGACCATGCCGAGGTTGCGTGACTCCGGCGGCACAAAGCACCGGGCGGCCGGGTCCGTCATCGTCCGGTCACCGATCGAGATCCGTCCCGACTGCGGGCGGTCCAGGCCCGCGACGCACCGCAGCAGGGTGGACTTCCCGCAGCCCGACGGTCCGAGCAGGCCGAGAAGTTCGCCCTCCTTGACGTCGAGGTCGATCTCGTCGAGGACGGTGTTCGTCGCCGTGTACGCGCGGGTGAGGGCGGCGATGCCGATCTGGGCCACTAGAGCCTTCCTTCATCCGGGACGGCCGCGGAGAGGTCTCCCCGCCGCCGCGCCGACCATTTCCTGATGCAGACGACCGCGGCTCCGAGCACCCCTGTCAGCAGCAGGAAGCACGCCAGGGCCGTGCAGTAGAGCGCCGCGGCGGGGGCCAGGCCGCCGTTCTGGAACAGCGAGTAGCTGAGCGTCGAGACGGTGTCGGTTCCCGTCTGGGCCAGGAGCAGGGGGACGTCGAGGGTGCCGGACATGACGAACACGACGAGCACCCACGCCGAGGCCAGCGCCGGCCACATGAGCGGGACCAGCACACGCCGTACCTCCCCGATGAACGAGTCGCCGCTCACGCGCGCCGCCTCCTCCAGCTCGCTCGACAGCTGGGTCAGGGAACCTTCCAGCGCGCGCACCGCGAACGGCACCACCGAGACGAGCAGGCCGATCAGCAGCGGCAGCGGGGTGCCGAAGAGCCGGTTGAGTCCGGGCACCACGGCGTAGACCCACAGGAGCGCGAGCCCGAACACCAGCCCCGGCATCGTCGCCGGCACCCACGAGCCGAGCCGCGCGAACAGCGGCAGGCGGCCGCGGCCGCGCACGAAGACATAGGCGAGCGTGAAGGACAGGAGCACGCTGATGGCGCCCCCGGCGGCCGAGCCGATGACGGTGACCAGGATGGCCTTGCGCGTCGCCGGGTCGGCGAACACCGCCCGGTAGTTGCCCGCCGTCCAGCCGTCGAAGACGCCGAAGTAGGACTGGAACGATCCGACCAGCATCTGGGCGAACGGGAGGGCGATCGTCAGGGCGACCCAGGCCAGGATGACGCCGGTGAGCGCCCACCGCCACCGGCTGCGCGTGGCCGACCGGTCGCCTGCCGCGCGGGCCTGCACGGTGACGAACGACCGGTCGCCGAGCAGGCGCAGCTGCGCCACGACGCAGAGCATCACCAGCAGGACGAGGATCATCGACGCCGTGGACGCGGCGCTGTAGTCAGGTCCGAGCGGATCTTGCAGGTAGGTGTAGACCGTCGTGGAGAACACCCGGATGTTCGCGCCGAGGCCGAGGATGGCGGGCACCTCGAACTCCTGCATGGTCAGCACGAAGCCCAGCAACGTCGTGCCCAGCAGGGCGGGTGCGAGGCTCGGTACCTCGATGCCGAGGAAGGCCCGCGTGACGCCCGCACCGCACACCCGCGCCGCCTCCGTGCTCGACTTGCCGGACGCGCGCACCGGGCTGAGCAGGAGCAGGTAGGCGATCGACGCCGTCTTGATCGTCGAGACCGCCACCACGCCGTACCAGTTGTGCGTGGAGAAGCCGTTCGCGAGCCCGTCGGCGCCCACCGTGGCCAGCGCCTTGTTCACCAGACCGCCCGTGCCCGAACCGGCCATCGCCCAGGCCAGCGCGTAGTAGGACTTCGGTACGGCGAGCAGGATCACCATCGACGGGGTGATCGCACGGCGCAGCGGGGCCTGGCTGCGCTGGGAGATCAGCAGCAGGCCGAGGGCGACGCAGGTGCCGAGCGACGCGACGACGGCGCTGTAGACCAGCGTCACGCCCAGGGCCCGCCAGATGTAGGCGCGCCCGACCACACGGGTGACGCCGTCCAGGGTCCACTCCGCCGGGGGGAACGGCGAGGTGCGGATCGCGCCGTAGGCCAGCAGCACCAGCGGCAGCACGAACAGCCAGACGGTCAGCAGCGCCACGAGCCCCGGCGGAAGCCACCTCAGCCACCGGCGCAGGCCGTGACGGGTCGCCCGCGCGGTCGTGTCGATCGCCATGCTCTCGGTCATCTCGGGGCTCCGAGCGCCGTGGTCAGGAAGGCGGCGACCATGTCCAGCACGAACGGCCGGTGGAACGCCTCGTCCTCGTGGCCGGCGTCGCCGAGCAGCACCAGCGTCGACTCGACGCCGTGGGCCACCAGGTCGCGGTGCAGGCCGGCGCTCTGCTCCGGCGGGATCAGCCGATCGCGGTCGCCGTGCACGAGCAGGAACGGCGCCGAGCCCACCCGGACCATCCGGCATGGGCTGGCCTCCCGGACGCGCGGGTCCGCCCCGTCGATCTCCGTCATGCCCAGCAGGGCCGCCTCGCGCGAGGGCGGGAGGACTCTGGTCTCCAGTTCGCTGCGCCGGGCGAGCGCGGCGATGTCCGTCGGGGCGGCCCACGCGACCACGGCGTCGGCGTGCTCCGGGCTCGTCCGCCCTTCGCGCGGGGTCCCGGGGGCCATCCCCAGCAGGGCCGCCAGATGCCCGCCGGCCGAAGCGCCCCACGCCCCGACGCGGTCCACCCGGAGCGCGAGATCGTCTCCGCGTTCCCGGATCCAGCGAAGTGCGGCGCGTGCGTCCTCCAGCTGGGCGGGGAACCGTGCCACCGGGACCAGGCGATAGTCAAGGCTCGCCACGGCGATCCCGCGCCGTGCCAGCGCGAGCGCCCGGTGTTCGGCGTGGTCTGCGCGGCCCCCGCTCGCCCAGCCCCCACCGTGCAGATAGAGCGTGACGGCCGGGTGTCCGGCCGTTTCCGGGCGGTACAGGTCCAGCAGCAGGTGCTGCCCTCCGGGAGCGGCGTACTCGAACGTGGAGACGGTGACCCCGTCGCGTACCGATCGGCTCACCGGTTCTCCGGCCCGCGCCGCTGCCATCTGCCACCTCCGCACCATCCACGGTTGTTCCGATAAACGGAACGTCCTGGTTCGATTAACGGGTAAGCTATGACCCGAAAGGCGAGGTGTCAACAGCGAGGATCCAGTAGAACATGGCGACACCAGCGAAAACAGTGACCAGACGGCAGAACGGAAGACGTTCTATATTCGGACTGGTCGCAATCCCCCGGCGCAGAAGGCAGGACGATGAGTGAGATCTCCAAGACCGCGGACCTGGCTCTGCGCGCCCTGATCGTCCTCGGCGAGAGCGGCCCGGCCACGGCGGCCTCGCTCGGCCGGGAGTTGGGCGTCAACCGCACCGTCGTGCACCGGATCCTGACCACGTTGCAGAGCCGGGGATTCGTCGTACGCCGTGACCGCACGTACGCGCTCGGTGGAACGCTGCGGCACCTGGCCGCGAGCGCCGCCCCGGACCTGCGCGCCCTCGCCAGGCCCACGATGGCCCGGCTCGTCGAGACGGCGCGCGAGACGGTGGTGATGCACGCACCCGAAGGGAACGTCGCCGTGGTGGTCGAGCAGGTCGTGGCCGACCACCACGTCCTGCGCGTCGAGCACCCGCCCGGCTCGCGCCATCCCCTGCACCGCGGCGCGAGCGGACGGGCGATGCTCGCGTTCATGGACGACCAGACGATCGACACCACGCTCCGCGAGGAGCCGGACGCCGAGAAGACACGGGTGCGGCTACGCGAGGTGCGCGACCTCGGTTACGCGCTCTCCTTCGACGAACTTCAGCACGGTGTGCACGGTGCGGCGGCGCCGGTGCTCGACCCGAACGGGTCGGTGGTCGCGAGCGTGGCGATCCTCGTCCCGGCGACCCGCACCGCGAGCATGACCGCGCACCTGGACGATCTGCTGGCGGCGGCCGGCGAGATGGGCGCGGCGCTGCATGCGGCCTCCCAACCCGCTCGCCTGGCCGACCGCGCACGTGACGTGCCCGACACAGCCGACACGAGCGACTTGAGCGACTTGAGCGACTCGGTCGTCGCCCCTCCGCCGCGACGGCCGTGATGGTCGTGTCAGCCGCTCACAGGTGCCGGCCGCCGTCGACCACGATCCGCGTGCCCGTCGCCAGCCGCAGGTGGGTGACGGCGCCGACCACCGAGAGCGCGATGTCCTCGGGAGCGGCGACGACCCGCAGCGGCGTGCTCGCCGCCTGGCGCTCGATCGCCGCCGTGTCGCGGCCCGGAACGAAGTCGGTGTCGACCGCGGCCGGCGCGACGGCGATCACCCGCACCTCGGGGGCGAGGACGCGCGCGAGCGACATCGTCATCACGTCCATCGCCGCTTTCGAGGCGCAGTAGGCGATGCTGCTGCCGAGACCGGTGAACCCGGAGACCGAGGAGATGTGCACGACCACGCCGTCCCCGCCGGACCGGTCTCCTGATCTGAGGAGGTCGGAGAACTCCCGGACGAGCGCGAAGGACCCGCGGACGTTGGTCCGCAGGATCCGGTCGAACGTCTCGTCGTCCAGGGCCCGCAGGTCGGAGTGCGGGACCGCCGCGGTGATGCCGGCGGCGTTGACGAGCACATCGCACCCTCCGTGCCGCCCGGCCACGAACCGGGCGGCCTCGGCCAGTTCGGCGCTCACCTCCAGCGGCATCCGCACGGTCGAGTGGCCCGTCCCCGGGAGGGAGTCCCGAACCCGCTCGGCGCGATCGGCGCCGCCGTGGTACCCCACCGCCACCGTCGCCCCGGCCTCCGCGAACTCCCGCGCGCAGGCGGCGCCGATCCCGCCGCTGCCGCCGGCCACCACGACGACCCGTCCGCCGAGCTCGTAACGGCCGAGCCCACCCCGCCTCAGTTCCGGCATACGCCACCTCCAGGCATCAATGATATGATTGAGCATATCAATCAGATGTAATGCGGCCTCCGGGGAGGAACGCGTGGACACGAGAACCGATGTGGACACCGGAGAACCGAGGGGGACGGGCGGTCCGTCCTACCTGTCCGGGTTCGGCAATGAGCACGTCAGCGAGGCGGTGCCAGGCGCGCTCCCGGTGGGCCGCAACTCCCCCCAGCAGGCCCCGCTCGGGCTGTACGCCGAGCAGATCAGCGGGACCGCGTTCACCCAGCCACGATCGGTCAACCGCCGTACCTGGGTCTACCGGATCACCCCGTCCGCCAAGCACCCGCCGTTCCGGCGGATCGGCGACGGGCTGCTGCGGACCGCGCCGTTCACCGACGTTCCCCCCGACCCGAACCGGCTGCGCTGGGATCCGGTCGCCCTTCCGGACACGCCGACCGACTTCGTGGACGGCCTGGTCACGATCGGCGGGAACGGCGACGCCCTGGCCCACGCCGGCATCGGCATCCACTGGTACCGGGCCACCACGTCCATGACCGACCGGTACTTCGTCAACGCCGACGGCGAGTTCCTGATCGTCCCGCAACTCGGCGAACTGCTCCTGCACACCGAACTGGGCCGCCTCCTGGTCGCGCCGGGAGAGATCGCGGTCGTGCCACGCGGCATCAGGTACCGGGTCGAGGTGCCCGGCAGCGCCGCACGCGGCTACATCTGCGAGAACTACGGCGCGCCCTTCACCCTGCCCGAGCGCGGCCCGATCGGAGCCAACGGGCTGGCCAACGAGCGCGACTTCCTCGCCCCCGTGGCGGCGTTCGAGGAGGGTTCGCGCGACGTCCAGGTCGTCCAGAAGTTCGGCGGCGGGCTCTGGGCAGCCGACTACGGCCACTCGCCGCTGGACGTCGTCGCCTGGCACGGCGACCACACCCCGTACAAGTACGACCTGGCGCGCTTCATGACGATCGGGACGATCAGCTTCGATCACCCCGATCCCTCGATCTTCACCGTGCTGACCTCGCCGACCGACTCACCGGGTCTCGCGAACGCCGACTTCGTGATCTTCCCTCCGCGGTGGCTGGTGGGCGAGAACACGTTCCGGCCGCCCTGGTACCACCGCAACATCATGAGCGAGTTCATGGGCCTCGTCCGCGGGGTCTACGACGCGAAGGCCGACGGGTTCCTCCCGGGCGGCGCGAGCCTGCACAACAGCTTCACCTCCCACGGCCCGGACGCCGACACCTACGCGCGAGCCAGCACCGCGGACCTCGTCCCACAGAAGCTCGACGACACGCTGGCGTTCATGTTCGAGAGCCGGTGGGTCATCCGGCTCACCGAGCACGCCGCCGCCAGCCCCACGCTCCAGGCGGACTACGACTCCGTGTGGGACGGGCTACGACCGCACTTCGCCCGAACATGACCGCCGCGGACCGCGATGTCCTCGACCAGCTCCCCCCGCTCTCCCAGGCCGCCGACCACCGGCTCCCGCTGTGGGTCCAGGTCGCCGACAGCGTCCGCGACTTCGCCGAACGGAGCACCGCCGGCGCGCCCGTCCGCCTGCCGACCGAGGTCCAGCTGGCCCGGCACTACGCGGTCAGCGTGTCGACCGTCCGCCAGGCGCTGACGGCCCTGGAGAGCGAGGGGCTGCTCACCCGCAGGCGACGGCACGGCACGTTCCTCGCGGCGCGCGACGTGCAGGCGCGGCCGCTGCACCTGACCGGTTCGCTGGACGCGGTCGTCCACCAGCAGGCCAGCGACGAGACGACCGTGCTCGACAAGACGATGGTCCCGGTCCCCGAAGGGCTGCGCGACGCCTTTCCCGGAGCCGCGGAGGTCGTCGAGTTCCAGCGCGTCCGGTACGCCGACGGCGCGGTGCTCAACTACGCGAAGAACTACCTGCGCCGCGATGTCGGCGCCCGCATCGACCGGGAGAGCCTGCGCAGGGGCTCGATGACCCAGTTGCTGCGCGACGAGCTCGGGCTGGAGCTCGGCCGCATCGACAACGAGATCGCGGCGATCTCCGCGGACTCGCAGATCGCGCGGTTGCTCGACGTCGAGCCGCACGCCCCCGTCCTGCTGTCGCGGAACCTGACCTTCGACACCGGCGGCGATGTCGTCGACGCCGCGCTCATCTACTACCGCGCCGACCGGTTCCGCTTCGCCTTCAGCCTCGCCCTGAGTCCGCAGGCCCAGACCTGAGCACGCGCCGGCCGATTGTCAGGAGGTCAGGGGGTCGGTGGCGGCGGTCCGCTCCAGGACTCTGAGGGACCCCTCCACCCGGCGTTCCTCGAACGCGCCGCTGGCCAGGGCCCGCAGGTAGACGTGGTACGGGGGCTGTCCGCCGTCGGCCGGATCGGGGAAGACGTCGTGAATCACCAGGGCTCCGCCCACGGCGAGGTGGGGCGCCCAGCCCTCGTAGTCGCCCTGCGCGTGCTCCTCGGCGTGACCGCCGTCGATGAACAGCAGGGCCAGGGGCGTCCGCCAGAGCGCCGCGACCGTGCGGGACTGGCCGACGATGGCGACGACCTGGTCCTCCAGACCGGCGGCGTTGATCGTCTTACGGAAGGCGGGCAGGGTGTCCATCCGCCCGGTGCTCGGGTCGACCAGGGACGGGTCGTGGTGCTCCCAGCCCGCCTGGTTCTCTTCCGAGCCGTGGTGGTGGTCGACGGTGACCACGACGGTTCCGGCCTGCCGGGCGGCCGCGCCGAGGTAGACGGCCGACTTGCCGCAGTAGCTGCCGACCTCCAGCATCGGGCCGGTCCCGGCCAGGCGCGCCCCGTAGTCCAGGGCCGTCTCGTAGAGGGCCAGGCCCTCGTCGTCCGGCATGAAGCCCTTGGCCCAGCGCGCGGTGCGCAGCAGAGCCGCCGGCATGTCGGCCGGCGCGGTCGCCCCGGGGCCGGTGGACGCCTGGGTGTGGGTCATCGTTCTCCTCCGCCGGGCACTGTTACCGAGATCCTTTCGCGGATCGGGAGTCTTGCCCAGCCGAACTGAAACGCGTTCTACTTTCGTGCTGGACACGCCCCTCCGAACCTGGTTCTGTAGGTTGGCGTCGAGGCGGCCGGGGGCCGTGCTTCGCGTCCCCTCGTCCCCTCCCGCACGCTCACCGCGACCGCGAACGGAGAAGGCGATGAGAGTACGAGTCGACCCGCTGGTGTGCGAGGCCAACGCCGTCTGCGTGGGGCTCGCACCCGAGGTCTTCGACCTCGACGACGATGACGAACTCCACATCCTCCAGCCGGACGTGCCTGCCGCCGAGGGCGACCGCGTCCGGCACGCGGTGCGGTCGTGCCCGAAGGCCGCGCTGACGCTGGAGGAGTAGGACCGGCCCGCCCCTCACCGTCCTCACCCTCTTCTTTCGGGACGCCCCGCACGCGCGGCGCGGGCGTCCTCCTCAGGGCCCTTCCTTTGGGCCAAACCAATGACGTGTGAGTGGTTGGTCAGGGATTCCCTCAGCGTGCCATCCTTCTTCGTGTCCGATCGGGACCTCTAGTCGATCATGGAGTGCGGGTGGCATTCGCTGGTGCGTGGGAACGGGTCGCGGCGGCGCGGGCGACACTCGCGGCGGCGATGCTGGCGGTGCCCCTGACGGCCGTCCCGCCCGCCTTGGCGGTGGGCCCCGTCCGCATCCACGACATCCAGGGCGCCGCGCACATCTCGCCGCTGAACCGCTCCGCCGTCTCCGGGGTTCCGGGCGTGGTGACGGCGGTGACCGGCACCGGGTTCTGGATGCAGGACCCCCATCCCGACAAGAGCGACGCGACGTCCGAGGGCGTGTTCGTCTACACCCGCACCCGCCCGTCCGCCGCGGCCGGCGACTCCGTGCGGGTGGACGGCAGGGTCAGCGAGTTCCGGCCCGGCGGCGCCAGGTCCGCCGGGCTCACCCGGACCGAGATCGACGCGACCGCCACCACGGTGGACGCGCACGGCACGCGCCTGCCCGCACCCGCCGTCCTCGGGCCCCGCGGGCGCCGGGCACCGTCGAGTCTCGTCAAGGACGGGCGGGGAGACGTCGAGAAGGGCGGCCGGTTCGACCCGCGCCGGAACGGGCTGGACTTCTACGAGTCGCTCGAAGGGATGCGGCTCCGGGTCGAGAACGCCGTCGCGGTCGGACCGTCCCGCTACGGCGAGCTGCCCGTCCTGCCCGCGAACGGCGCCGGCGCCGGGACGCGGACGGCGCGCGGCGGCATCCTGCTGCGCGACGGCGACGCCAACCCCGAGCGGGTGATCCTCGACGACTCGCTCGCGGCGCTGCCCGGCATGAACGTGGGCGACCGGCTCCCGGACGCCAACGACGGCGTCCTGGACTACGGCTACGGCGACTTCAAGCTGCTGCTCACCGCCACCCCCCGCCGCGCGGACGGCGGCCTCCCCCGCGAGGCGACCCGCCCGGCCAGGCCGGGTGAGCTGGCCGTCGCCACCGCCGGGCTGGACGGCCTCGACCCCGACTCCCCGCCCGAGCGCTTCCGCGCCCTCGCCGAGGACATCGCCCGGGGCCTGCGGTCCCCCGACCTCATCGCGATCAGCGGGCTGCGCGACAACAGCGGCGAGGCCGATGACGGCACGGTCGCCGCCGACCAGACCGTCGCCGAGCTGATCACCGCGATCAGCGCGGCCGGCGGCCCCGCCTACGACTGGCGGTCGGTGAACCCGCGCGACAACGCCGACGGCGGCGACAACGGCACCAACGGCCGGATCGGGTTCCTGTTCCGCACCGACCGCGGTCTCTCGTTCGTCGACCGTCCCTCCCCCGCCGAGCCGATGGCGGACGGGCCGCCCCCCGGCGGGCCCGACCCGGCGGTCACGGCGGTCAGGGCCGTCCCGCGGGGCGGCACGGCGGGGCTGACGCTCAGCCCCGGCCGTATCGCGCCGGGCGACGCCGTGTGGGCCGCGTCCCGCAAGCCGCTCGCCGGGGAGGTCACCTGGCAGGGACGGCGCATCATCGTGATCGCGGCGCAGTGGTTCGGGCAGGCGAGCGACGACCAGCCGCTCTTCGGGCGCTTCCAGCCCCCGTCGCGGCCGAGCGAGTGGCGCCGCGACGCGCAGGCGAAGGTGGTCGCGGGCTTCGTCCGGTCCATCCAGAAGGTGGACGCGAACGCCGGTGTGATCGTGGCGGGCGACCTCAACGGCGGCGAGTTCTCCCCGCCCGTCCGCACCCTCGCCAAGGACGGCGGGCTGACCGACCTGCCGGCCGGGCTCGCCGCCCCGGAACGCTACACGGCGGTCTCCGGCGGGAACGCCCAGCTGCTCGACCACATCCTGCTCAGCCCGTCCCTGCGGCGGCGCAAGCACGAGATCGACGTGGTGCACCGCGGCGCCGAGTTCGCCGACCGGGCGGGCGACCGGGACCCGACCGTCGTCCGTATCGACCTCGCGGGGAAGTGACCTGCGTCTTCCGAATTTGGGCTGTGCCAAAAATTCGGCATTGATCCGCCCTGAATAGGACCGGTGTTTTCCCGGTACGGCCCCGGGCACCGGTCGATCGTCACACCCCCCACGGGAGGAGACGCCCCTATGGCGCACCGATATCGGCCGGGCATCAGCCTGGTCGGCCTGCTCTACCTCATCATCGGCGTGTTCGTCGCCTTTGACCGCGACTACATCGACGCGGCCCTCCTGCGACGGGTCGGCAGCGCACTGCTGGCCATCTTCCTGTGGTTCCTCATCCTGCTCGGCGTGGACCTCCACATACACACCTGACCCGGAGCCGGCACGGGCCGCGCCGCATCCCCCCACGCGGGGCGGCCCGTGCCACCCCTACCCGCTCGACAGGTCGCCCTCGCCACCAGGTCATAGACCGAAGAACGCCGCGAGGGTTACTTTCCGCCCATGACGAAAAAGGGATGCAGTTGCGGGCACGGCAGCGGATGCTCATGCGCGAAGGGATGCTCCTGCGGCTGCAACGGCTGACGCCGCGTGCGCCAGTGCGGCGTGGTGCGGCACCGATGCCGCGTCAGTGCGAGGCTTGCCGGTGCCCCGCCGGCACCCAGTAGCGCAGCTTGACGCCCCGCCGGTCTTCGAGGACGCCGCCGTTCGCCTCGATGACACGGCGTGACCCCACGTTGTCCTCGTCGCAGGTGATGAGCGCGGGATCGATCCCCAGTTCGGCCGCCAGCGGAAGGGCGGCACGGAGCATGGCCGTGCCGTGCCCCCGCCGCCGCGCGGACGGGCGCACGTCGTAGCCGATATGGCCGCCCACGTCCCGCAGCCACGGGGTGAGGCGATGCCGGATCGACAGGCCGCCGAGGAACTCGTCCCCCTCCACCCACCACAGGGCCGTGGACGGGACGAACCCCTCCGGACGCGGCGTCGCCTCAAGGGACTGGGCGCGCAGCGACCACACGAACCGGTCGAAGACCTCGGGATCACTCCAGTCGGCGGCGTTCGCGCCGATCTCCCGGCCGATCCGGCTGTCGTCGTCCGGCCCGCCCCGTCCCTCCCGCCGGAACTCCTCCATCGCCGCGACATAGGAGCGGTGGACGGACGGGGTCGGCGGCACGAGCTCGGGCATGCTCCTCCTCAGGGCGCGACGGCGCGCCACAGGAGGGTGGTCTCGCCGCGGTGATCGGTGCTGGTGCCGAGGCCCAACAGGTCTCCGCCCATCGACGTCAGGGCGGTGAGTCGCTGGTCGCCCGGGCCGTCCAGCCCGGCCACCGGGACGCGGCGCCAGGTCGTGCCGTCCGGGGACGTCCAGACGGCGGCGTCGCCGCCGGTGGCACCGGCGGCGACGAAGCCCTTCGGGGTCGCGGCGACGGCGGTGACGGACGTCGCGCCGCCGAGAGCGCGCGGCGTCCAGGTCGCGCCGCCGTCGGCGGACACCAGCGGTAGCGAACCCGCCTGGCCGAGGGCGATGACCGTGTTCCCACGCGCCGCGACCTCGGCCAGCGGCCCCGCCGTCGGGGGACCGGTTCCCGTCACCGGGACGGGGGACCCGGCCGGGGGGCTCACGGAAAGCTTGGCCTGAGTCCACTTCAGGCCGTCCGGCGAGGTCCACGCGGCGGGGGCCTTCTCCCGCCCGCCGACCGCGACGTACCCGCCCGCGGTCGCGGAGACGTTCACGGGGTTGCCGTCGATGTCGGAGCGCTTCCAGGTCGTGAGATCGGTGGAACGCCAGGCCGCGCCCGTCCCGACCGCGACGTAGCCGACCGGGCCCGCGGTGACGGCGGCCGGCGCCGGGCCCGCGGGGAACGGGGCCTTGGTCCAGGACGCGCCGTCCGGCGAGGTCATCGCGAGGGGGCCGGGGGACGCACCGGACGTGCGGCCCACGGCGAGCCAACCCTGCGCCCCGTAGGCGACCTCGGACAACCAGCCGCCGGACCCGGGGAACTGGGCGCGGGCCCATCTCCGTCCGTCGGGCGCACTCCACACCGCCGTGGTCCCGTTCGTGCTGCCGACCGCGACGACCCGTCCAGGCCCCGCGGCGACGGATCTGATCGTCCGCTCGGGGCGGACGGCGCCGGGCACCGACGCCAGGTTCACGCCGAACAGGTAAGCGTCACCGCCCTGGTGGCCGGAGATCGCGACCGCGCCGGTGGCGACCGTCAGGCCGCTGACCTCGGGCGGTCCCTCGACCGTGCCGCCCGGCTGCCATGCGCGCCCGTCCATGCTGCGCAGCACCGCTCGCTTCTTGCCGCGGACGAGGACCGCCAGCCCGGCGGCGCCGCCGCCGAAGCGCTCGATGCCCGTGAACTCCGCGCCGCCGAACTGGCCGGCGGCCCGCCAGCCCTGGCCGTCCGCCGAGGTGAACACGACACCGAACCGTGTCGTTTTGCGGTGCTTCTTGCGTCCCGTGGTGCGCCGCCCCTCCCGGACGGTGGCGAACCCGCCGGGCCCGGCGACCAGGCCCTTCGTGGCGCCGTACGAACCCTGCGCCTGCGGGACGGTCACGGCGGTCCACGTCCTTCCGCCGTCGGCGGACCGCCACAGCCCGTCGCCGCGCACGGTGCGCGTGACCTTCCGCTTGCGCTTCTTCTGGGTGACCTTCTTGGTGAAGGTCCCGTGCGTCACCAGGACGTTCCCCGCCGCGGCGACCCGGTCGAGCCCGGTGATCCCGGGAACCTCGACGCGCTGCCAGGCCCGGCCGTCCGCCGAGCTCCACACCAGGGCCTTCCCCGGCGCGCCGCCCACGGCCACGAACCCGTACGCGGTGCGGGTCAGGGCGTTGATCTGGTCGGCCGGACGGAACGCGGGGCCGAGTTGCTGCCGGGTCCACGTCCTCGCGTCCTTGCTGGTCCAGGCGACGACACCGGCGGTGCCCCGGCCGAGCGCCACCCAGTTCCCGGCGCCGCCGGACAGCAGCCGCGGGCGGTCGCCGAGCGGCGGCTCCGTGCCGTCGGCCGCGCGGACCCGGGCGGTCCGCCAGGCGCGCCCGGAGTCGGCGGAGTACAGGAACGCGGTGCGCTCCCGCCCCTCCGCGCCGGTGCCCTCGGTGCCCGCGGCGACGATCGCCCCGCCGTCCGCGGCGATGGTCGCGAGGTCCTGGATGAGCCCGTCGGACACGGCCGCCGGGTCGGTGGCGAACAGCGCGTCCGCGGCCATCGCCCCCGCCGGCCGGGGCTTGGCGGGCTCGGCGTCGCCGTCGGCCCGCCCGAGGACGAAGATCACCCCGCCCGCGACCAGGACGAGCCCGGCGACGACCGCGATGCCCGACCGCAGCCCGCGCGTCCGGCCCGGCTTCGCGGACGGCCGCGGCGGCCGCGCCGATTTCGCCGCTCGCGCCGCGTCTGCGGCGGAGTACACCTTCTCGTCCACCGGCTCCGGTCGCGGCCGCACGGCGGGCGCCGGGCCGGCGGTTGGCGGAACAGCGGTTGGCGGAACAGCAGTGGGCGGGGCAGCGGGCGGCGCGGGACGTGCGGCGGGCGGGGGGCCGTGCCCCCACCCCAGCCCGGCGGACCGCCACGCCTCGTACGCGCGCTGCCAGGGCGTGAGGGACGCGGGCAGGTCGGCGGCGACGCCGAAGGTCAGGCGTTGCCGGACCTGGCGGGAGTCGGCGGGCCCGTCCTCGGTCGGGGGCCTGGCCTCGTCCTGCTCGGGGGTCCTCGCCGTCACGCGCGCTCCTTCACCGGGTCCGCCTCTGGACCGTCGATGGCACCATCAAACCGCGCCACACCCGCCCGTGTTGGGACATCGGTGTGAACGGCGGCCGATCTTAGCCGCGGCAGCGTTCTATCACCTCAGGCCCGGCGAAACCGATCTTTCGCCTCGATCGCCCCCTTGTAGGCGAAACCTTGGATGTGGATCACGGGCGCGTCCACCGCCGGAACGCCGTGGACCTCGGCGGACACTCCCACTCCACCCGCCTCGATCCGGACGCCCGGCGGGACCAGGATCTCGACCGTGGACTTGTAGGCGAGCACCCGGATCGTGGTGACCCGCCCTTCCAACTCGGCCGCGCGGAGGTCGAGCAGGGAGTGGCCCTTGTAGATCACGGCGGTGAAGTTCTCGGGCACCCGCCACCGGCCGCTGCGCTTCACGGCGCTCTTGTAGGCCATCTGGAAACGGCTCGCGGGACGCACCGGCGCGGGTTCCCTGGGGGCGGACGGCAGATCCGCCGACACCCGGTCAAGGTCCGCATGCGTCCGGGCGGCCAACGCCAGGTCGATGCGCTCGTCCAACTCCGCCTCGGTCAGCCGGCCTTCGGCGTAGGCCGTGTGCAGCCCGACGAGGGCCTCGTCCCGGTCCCGGTCCGAGGCGCGCAGACCGGGCCCGGCCTTCCGCTGCTCGACGCTCATGCCATCTCTCCTTCAGACCTCGACCAAGTCGCGATGTATCGTAACTCGTCATCGCTCGTTTCGCGAGACATTCGCCCGGATCCGGCCGTCGTGTCCCGACGCGCGATCTTGGTTCCGGCCCGTCCGGACGCCCGTCCACTAGATTCGGAGGCAGTCCGAAAGTCGAGGTGAGGGGGAGGGTCCATGGTCGGCACGCCCGGCCGCGCGCACGGCCCGTACACGCTCTACGACCTGGACGCGCTCCCCGAGGAGGGCCGCCGCTACGAGCTCGCCGACGGCTGGCTGCACGAACTGCCCGGCGACCTGTGGCACGACCACGCCGCCGAGCAGCTGAAGACCGTCCTCAAGGACGCGGCGCGCCAGGCCGACGCCGATGTCCACATCGCCGGCGCCCCGCAGGACGTGACGACCCCGGCGGGCATCCGCAAGCCGGACGTGTTCGCCGTCGGACGCGACGTCGCCCGCGCCGCGCTGGAGCGCCGCACCCGCACCTACTACGGCCCCGACCTGCTCCTCGTCGCCGAGGTCGTCACGCCCCGCACGGTCAACGAGCAGATCGACCGTGTCCGCAAGGTCGACGAGTACGCGGCGACCGGCATCCCCCACTACTGGCTCGTCGACCTGGAGCCGCGCCCAACAGTCACGATGCTGGAGCTAGAGGACGGCGGCTACCGCGTCACCGGCAAGGCACGCTCCGGCGAGACCGTCACCCTCGATCGCCCCTTCGCGATCGAGTTCGATCCCTCCCGCCTCTCCGAGATGGAGTAGCCGGGTCGCCCGGCCGACGGGCGGAGACCGCCTAGCGCCGTGCGAGATGGCGCAGGTAGGCGTCGCGGTCGAGCGGATCACCGTCCGTGCGCTCGCGCTCGGGCGGCCGTCCGGTCACGGGACGCTCACCGGACGGCCGCGACCACCACACCCCCTCGCCGTTCGTCAGCGCGGGAAGCGACTGCTCGGCCTCGCGGGCCAGGGACGCGGGGATCTCGCCGCGGACCGTCCAGCCCTCGGACGCCGGCTCCGGTTCCAGGGCACCGGCGCCGAGCGCGGTCAGCCTGGCCAGGACGGGGCTCAGCGCCTCGCCGGGAATCTCCGCCTCGAAGGCGTGGCACGGCTCGAACACGCGGGTCCCGGCCTCGGCCAGCGCCCGCATGAGCACGAGCGGGGTGAGGCCGCGGAAATCGGCGGCCGTGCTGAGCGGCGCGGCGTACCCCGACCGGGTGAGGACGACCGCGCAGTCGGTCACCGGCCAGCCGTGCAGGCCCTGCTCCAGCGTGCGGTGGACGGTCTCCTCGATCGCCCGGTCGAGCGCGTGCGGCAACGCCCCGAGCTCGACCTCGCGGCGGAAACTGACACCGGTCCCCGGCTCGACGCGCAGCCCGACGCTGGCCCAGAAGTCGGGCGTGCGGCGCCGCCAGTTCATGTCCTCCGCAGCCTCGCCGACGCCCGCCGGACGCTCCAGATAGACGGTGCGGCTCGCCTCGAACACCGCCTCGACGCCCGCGTCCGCGCGCAGCCGGGCCCCGATGATCTCCTTCTGCACCTCCCCGTACAGCAGGACGGACGTGGCGCCGCCGGGCGCGGGCCGCGCCCGGATCAGCGGGTCCTCCTCGGCGAGGTCGAGCAACGCGCCGCGCAGCCGGGCCGAGTCCGCGGGCCGCCGCGCGCGGACGACCGTCTCCAGGCTCGGCGGGTGGAACGGCGTGACGGCGCGCACCGGCGCCCCGATCCGGTCACCGACGCGGATACCGGCGAGGCCCCGGACACGGCCGATGTTCCCGGCGGTCAGGTGGGGCCCGGACGGGCCCACGACGTCCAGCCCGGTGACCCGCCCGACCCGTCCGCCGATGGTGACACGCTGACGGAGCCGCAGCTCTCCGGAGAACAGCCGCAGATAGGCGGCCCTCTCCCCGGACGGGCCGCGTTCGACGGCGAAGACCGAACCGCGGGTCTCCCCGCCCGCGTCCCCGTCGGCCGGAGGAAGCAGGTTCCCGATCCCGTCCAGCAGCTCGGCGACACCCGCGCCGGTCACCGCCGACCCGAAGTAGAGGGGGTGCACCAGTCCAGCAGCTGTCTGGACCCGCAACGCGTCCCGGACGACAGCGGACGCCGGTTCCCGCCCGTCCACGAGGGCTTCGAGGAGCGCGTCGTCGTTCTCGGCGAGGATCTCGGCCGAAACGGCACGGGCGGTGGTGCCGGCCGTGGCGGTCCCGACGTCGCGGACGTCGTTCAGCGGGACGGCACGCTCCGACAACCGCCGCCGGATCGCGGCAAGGGTCCCCTCGCCGCTCGCGCCCATCCGGTCGATCTTGTTGACGAAGATCAAGGTGGGCAGGCGCAGGGCGCGCAACGTCCGCATCAGCACACGGGTCTGCGCCTGGACGCCCTCCACGGCCGACATCACCAGAACGGCGCCGTCCAGCACGCCGAGGGCGCGCTCGACCTCCGCGACGAAGTCGGCGTGGCCCGGGGTGTCGATCAGGTTGACGTCCAGCCCGCCGGCGCGGAAGGACGCGACGGCGGTGCGGATCGTGATGCCGCGGCTGCGCTCCAGCTCACCGCGATCGGTCTGCGTATCGCCCGCGTCGACGCTGCCGAGCCGCCCGATGGCGCCGGTGTCGTACAGCAGCCGTTCGGTCAGGCTGGTCTTGCCCGCGTCAACATGCGCGAGGATGCCGAGGTTGAGGGTGGCCATGTGCGGTGAAGTCCTCGAAAGCTCTCGTCCTGACAGGGAACTGGGAGAATCCGAAGACTCGGCGCATCTCGCCTCCATCGCTAGATCGAACCAACCTGACCATGCTGCCAGCCGGGTCCGTACACGGAAACCGAATATTCTCTAGGCTCGGGGCGTGCTGCTCCTGACAACGCTGGAAGCGTGGCGAGCCCAGCCCGGCCCGAGGTTCGTCCTGTCCGACGCGGGCGCCGTGTGGGCGCCCGACGACAGGCCCGACCCGGAGGACGCGCTCGCGATCGCCGACGATGTGTTCGAGGAGGGCCAGGTCGTCGCGGTCACCCTCGATCCCGCACCCGGCCTGACACCGCCGCGCGGAATGATCGACCGGACGACGGCGACGGACGTCCGGTACGCGAGGCGGGCCCCGGACGGCCGTCACGTGGCGTTCCTGCCGCGCCCCGCCACCGCCGAGGCGCTCGACCTGCTCCCCCACCCCGAGGGCGGCTGGTACCGCGAGACGTGGCGGTCGGACGTCCGCTTCACCCCCGCCGGCTATCCCGGCGAGCGGGCGAGCGCCACCGGCATCTACTTCCTGCTGCCGCCCGGCGAGGAGTCGATGTGGCACAGCGTCCGCTCCGCCGAGGTGTGGCTGTGGCACAGCGGCGGTCCGCTGGAGCTCCTGCTGGCGGGCAACGGCGACCGCCCGTCGGACACCGAGGAAACGATCACCCTGGGCCCGGACGTGACGTCCGGTCAGGCCCCGCAAGCGGTAGTGCCCGCCGGAGCCTGGCAAGCAGCACGCCCCGCCGCGGGGCAGGAGGTCCTGGTCAGCTGCATAGTCTCCCCCGGCTTCGACTTCGCCGACTTCAAGGCCGGACCGAGCGGCAGCGACGCGGAAACCGGCGCCAAGGGCCCGTCCACGGGGTGACATCAGCCGTCACGCGAGCGCGAAACCCGACCGGTGGGGCAAAGCCGAAGACAAGCCCCACCGGGAAGATCGCGAAGCGATGACGCGCTCGCAAAATCATGGTCGAGGGGCGAGCCGCCAGGCGAGCCCCTCGGGCCAGGATTTCCTAATAAACAGCCTGCCGTCCGCTCATGGTGCGCATGATGTGCTCGACGAGTGTGATGAGGACCTTCTTGGCGTCCTCGCGGTCGCGGACGTCACAGTCGATCACCGGCACGTCCGCGGGCAGGTCCAGGGCGTCGCGGACCTGGCCGGGCGAGTGGCGTCCGGCTCCGTCGAACCGGTTGACCCCGACGATGAACGGGACTCCGCGGCGCTCGAAGTAGTCGACCGAGGCGAAGCAGTCGGCCAGCCGCCGGGTGTCGACCAGGACGACGGCGCCGAGCGCGCCCTTGGCCAACTCGTCCCACATGAACCAGAAGCGGTCCTGACCGGGCGTGCCGAACACGAACAGCACGAGGCCGTTGGGCAGCGTGATCCGGCCGAAGTCCATCGCGACGGTCGTCGTCGTCTTGGACGCCACCGCCGAGGTGTCGTCGATGCCGACGCTCTTCTCGGTGAGGGCCTCTTCTGTGCGCAGCGGGCGGATCTCGCTCACCGCGCTCACCAGGGTGGTCTTGCCGACGCCGAAGCCGCCGGCCACAAGGATCTTGACGGTTAGCGCGGAGTCGCCCGGTGAGGCTGCCGCGTCAGAGCGCACGGATTCCATCGATCACTTCCTTGAGTACGCGCTCGCTGGGGAACTGCGCCACCGGCGCGGGGCGTCGGACCTGGATCAGCGAGTGATCGAGAAGGTCGCCGAGCAGGACGCGGACCACTCCGAGGGGGAGTTCCATATCCGACGCTATCTCGGCGACCGACAACGGTGTGCGGCAAAGCTCCAAGATCATCTCATGTTCCGGCTCCGGCGCCCACGGCAACGCCGAGGCCGGCGGCGGCTCCCCGGTGGACCCTGGCGGGTCCGCGGTGGCCATCAGCGCAACGAGGTCCAGCTCGACGCCCTCGTAGTGCGTCCGGCCGCCCGTGAGCGCGTAGGGGCGCACGACCGGGCCGGCCGCGTCGTCGAACCACGCCGTTCCTCCCGCGCCCGTCCCGTGTCCCGGCCGGCCGGGACCGTGTCTGTGGTGGTCCACCTCAGCCGCCGCCCGGCTCGGACACGGCGGTCCGGGGGTTCGCCGACAGGTGCTGCCCGACCCGGGCCACCAGCATCGCCATCTCGTAGGCGATCATCCCGAGGTCGGCGTCACCGGAGGCGAGGACGGCCAGGCACGCGCCCTGGCCGGCTGCGGTGACGAACAGGAACGACGACTCCATCTCCACGATCGTCTGTCGGACGGGTCCGCCGCCGAACGACTCCCCGGCGCTCCGTGCGAGGCTCTGGAAGCTCGCGGCGACCGCGGACAGGTGGTCGGACTCCTCGCGCGCCAGGCCGCGCGAGGCGGCGATGCGCAGGCCGTCGCTCGACAGCACCACCGCGTTCCGCACCGGTGTGACGCGCTGGACGAGGCTGTCGAGCAGCCAGTTCAGCTCGCCTCCGGCTCCGCCCCGGACCTCCGCGTCGGAGTGCTGGGCATCTGTCATGTGGTGTCGTCCTCCCGGTCCCCGTGGTTCTGCCCGGCCTCGGGCCCGGCCGCCTCATGGCGGCCGCGCTGCCAGCCGCGCTGCATGGCAGACATCATCGATCGCAGCGCCTCGGGCGAGCGTGCGTCGCCCGCCTCCGGTTGGTCCTGGGGAGCGATCCCGGCGCCGTCGGCGGCGGTGCCCTCGTCCGCGGGCAGCGCGTCCGCGGGCAGCGCGTCCGCGGGCAGCGCGTCGGCGGGCACGGGCGCGGACAGCGGCATCATCCCGCTCGGTTCCGGTCGCGGTCGCGGCCTCGGCTCGGGCGCACCGTCCTGCGCGGCCAGGTGCGCGTCCACGCGCTGCTTGAGCTGCGGTGCGAGGTGCGTCTGCCGTTGCCGCTTCGGCAGCTCGCCGTCCTTGGGGGACGACGCGGGTTCCGGTACGGCCTCCGCGGGCGCGGGCTCGGCCCGTCGCTCGGGACGTGCCTGCTCGGGCCGCGCGTCCTCAGGACGTGCGGCCTCGGCGACCAGCCGGACGACGCCGCCCTGCTGCGCGGCCGGGCGGGCGGACGCCGACAGCGCGGGCGCGGGCGGGGCCTGGACGGTCTCTATCGGTCCCGTGGCCCGTCGCGTGACGGGCTCGGGTTCGGCGCCCTCCACGAGGAGCGAGCCGGGAATGAGTGCGATCGCCGTGGTGCCCCCGTACGGAGACTGGCGCAGCGTCACCTTGATGTCGTGCCGCTCGGCGAGCCGCCCGACGACGAACAGCCCGAGCTGCGCGCTGTCGGACGGGTCGAACTCCGGCGGCTCGGCGAGCCGCGCGTTGGCGACGCGCAGCGCCTCGTCGGTCATGCCTAGGCCGCGGTCCTCGACCTCGATCGCGAACCCGTGGGCGACGGGATGCCCGCTGACCCGCACCGGCGACTGCGGCGGCGAGAACGTGGTGGCGTTCTCCACGACCTCGGCGAGCAGGTGGATGACGTCGGCCACCGCGGAGCCGAGCAGCGCGATCCTCGGCAGTGGCTGGACGCGGACGCGCGGGTAGTCCTCCACCTCGGCGACCGCGCCGCGGACCACGTCCACCAGCGGAACGGGACGGCGCCAACCGCGGCCGGCGGTCTTGCCCGCGAGGATGACCAGGCCCTCGGCGTGCCGGCGCATGCGGGTCGCGAGGTGGTCGAGGCGGAACAGGTCCGATAGCTCGGCCGGGTCCTCGGTGCGGCGTTCCATCGTGTCGAGCAGGCTGAGCTGGCGGTGCAGCAGCGCCTGGTTGCGGCGGGCGAGATTGACGAACACCTCGCTGATCCCGCGCCGGGCGGCGACCTCGCCCGCGGCGGCGAGCAGCACCGCCTCGCGGGCCCGGTCGAACGACTCGGCGATCTGCCGGATCTCTCTGATCCGGTAGTCGACCTCGGGCCGCGGGTCGGGCTCGGCCGACTCCCCGGCGCGCACCTGCGCGGCCAGCAGCGGCAGCCGCTGCTGGGTGAAGTCGACGACGCCGCCGGCGAGCGTGCGGCACTCGCGCAGCAGCCGGCGCGCCACCCGCACCGCGATGAACGTCGACAGCACGACCGCGAGGAGGCCGAGGCCCCCCGCCAGCGCCAGCCGCGTGACGACGCCGACCGCGATGCCCTGCGCGCGTCCGGCGAGGTCGTCCAGGACGGTGTTCTCGAAGCTGTACAGGCGCCCGTTCGCGGTGTCGGCGACGGACCGCCACACGGCGGCGTCGACCGGCAGCGCACGGGACGGCTGCGCGGACTGCAGACTCTGGCCGCTCCGGCCGCGGGCACCGGCGGCCGGGCGCGCACCGCTGGCGCGGCTCCCCCGGGTCGTGCGGGCGACGGGTTCGACACTGCGGATGACCTGGTCCTCCATCGTCCGGAGCCGGGCGGTCTCCGGTGCGGCGGCGATGGCGCCGTAGCGCGCCCGGTCGGCGTCGGGGAGGTTGGGCGTCGCGTCGGCGTACAGCATCCGCTGCGCGCCGACGAGCTGCGCGAACTGGGCGCGCTCGGCGGCGGTGACACGGCCGGCCGCGAGCGCGCCGGTCAGCAGCGCGTCCTCGCGGGCGAGGAACTCGCGAGCGCGCCCGACGGAGATCAGCGTGCGGGCGTCGGCGGTGACCGTGCCGTCGCCAGGGATCGTCGCGTTGTAGACGGCGAAGCCGGCGTCGATGAGGGCGGAGTACTCCGCCAGGGCACGGGAGCGCTCGGCGACGCGCTCGTCCACGCTGCGGCGGGTCGCCTCCAGCGAGCCGAGCCGGGCGACGAGCGCGTCGATCCGCCGGACGGCCTCGGGTTGGATCGCTCCGCGCAGGCCGCCGTCCCGGCTGCCGCGCCGCACCTCCTCGCGCGCCGCGTCGGTCGCCTCCCGCTGCGCCCGCATCGCGCCGCGGTCGGTCGGCCGGGCGCCGCCCAGTTCGGCCATTGACAGCCGCCGCTCCTTCTGCAACCCGTCGATGAGCCGCTGCGTCGGCAGCAGGGACTTGCGCTGGAGCTCGCGGCTCTGCATCAGCAGGTGCGCGTCCCCGTAGGTGATGCTCGTGACGAACACCCACAGCGAGGCGAGCGCGAGCAGCGGCACGAGGACCAGCAGGATGATCCTCGACCGGATGCTGGAGAAGCGGCGCGCCATCACGGCGTGCGGACCATGCTCACGTGGACGGCCTTCGGCAGTGGGGGCTGAGACGTCGCCGGGACTTCTGACATGCTGCGAAACCTCCCGATGCGGGGTGTACGGGGGTCTGCCGGAGCCTACTACGTCGGGGCTTCGCGGAGGCCGGACGGCTGAACGTCATCCGGCAGGCACCGCGCCGCCACCGGCTCCGGCCCCGGCGCTGTCACCGGACTCCGCCCAGTTCAGGACGTGTTCCATGAGCGTGACGAGCACCTGCTTGGACGACTCGCGGCGGCGCACGTCGCACAGCACGACCGGCACGCCGGGGTCGAGGTCCAGCGCGATCGCGATGTCCTCGGGCCGGTGCCGCTCGGCGCCGTCGAAGCAGTTGACCGCGACGACGAAGGGCAGCGAGCGGCGCTCGAAGTAGTCGATGGCGGGGAAGCAGCCGGTCAGCCGCCGCGTGTCGGCGAGGATCACGGCGCCGATCGCGCCGGACGCCAGCTCGTCCCACATGAACCAGAACCGCTCCTGACCGGGCGTGCCGAACAGGTAGAGCAGCAGGTGGTCCGACAGCGTGATACGGCCGAAGTCCATGGCGACGGTGGTGGTGGCCTTCGCGGCGACACCGGACGTGTCGTCCACGTGCGTCCCGCGGTCGGTGAGGGGCTCCTCGGTGTGCAGCGGCCTGATCTCGCTGACCGAGCCGACCATGGTCGTCTTGCCGGCCCCGAAGCCGCCGGCGATGAGGATCTTCGTCGTGACGAGTTCGGGGGCGGGATAGCCGCCCCCGTAACCCCCGGGATACCCCCCGCCATGGCCGCCGTACCCGCCGCCGAACTCAGAGCCGTAGCCGCCCATCCCGTCATAGTGCGCGGAGCCCATTGAGCACCTCCCTCAGCACGCCGGTGCCCGGACGCGCGCCCTCCACCGCCGCCGCGGCCACCACCGCGACCAGCCCCTCGTCCCGCAGATCGCCGAGCAGCACCCGGACGACGCCGAGCGGCAGCCCGGAGTCCGCGGCGAGGTCGGCGACGGTGACGGGCCGGGCGCAGCCGCGCAGGATCCGCAGGTGGTCGGGGCTGTAGCGGAGCCGGTCACCCACCGGCCCGCCGATGGCGACCACGACCGCGATCAGCTCGAAGCCCTCGCCCTCCGGCCTCGTCCGGCCGCGGGTCCTGGCGTACGGCCGCACAAGCGGACCGGCGTCCCGGTCCAGCCACCGTTCTCCCGAGGAGGACATCGGTCACAATCCCCGCGGGGTGGTCCCCCCGAGGCCGCCGCCCTCGGCGGCCATCCGGTCGCCGGTCCCGAAGCGGGGATTGGCCTGCATGTGCTGGCCGACGCGCTTGACCAGCACCGCCATCTCGTAGGCGACCAGGCCCGCGTCCGCCTCGGCCTCGGCGAGCACGGCGAGGCAGGTGCCGTCGCCGGCGGCGGTCACGAACAGCAGCAGCGCGTCCATCTCGATGATGGTCTGGCGGACGCTGCCGCCGGCGAAGTGCCGTCCGGCGCCGCGCGCGAGGCTCTGCACGCCCGACGCCAGCGCGGACAGGTGCTCGGCGTCCTCGCGGCCCAGCTCGCTCGACGCGGCGATGGCCAGCCCGTCACGGGAGAGGATCACCGCCTGCCGGACGGTCGTCACCCGACCGGCGAAGTCGTTGAGCAGCCAGTTGAGTTCACCGGACACGGCGTTGTGCGTCATCGCGTCTCCTCATCCCCGTTGTCGGACGCGAGGCCGCGCCGCCATCCCTGCTGTATCGAAGCCATCAGCGAACGTGCCTCCTCGGGCGAGCGGGCGACGCCCGCCGCCCCGTCCACCCGCGTCGGCCGCGGCGGTGGCGTCTCGCGGAGCTGCGGCGCCAGGTTCTCCTGACGCACCCTGCGGGGCAGGCCCGCGTAGGTTCCGGCGGAACCGCTCTTCTCGACGTCGCCGACGGTACTCCGCTCCTGCGGCTCGGCCCGCGGCTCCCCGCCATCCGGTCTCGTGGGTTCCTCCCCGTCCGGCCGTTCCGCCTCGGGCTGCTCGGGTTCCGCCGCGTCGTCCGACCAGGGGTTCACGAACGGACGCGGCGACGGCGCGGCGGGGGCCTCGCGACGCGGCGCGGGAAGCGGCCACGGGGTCGCGTGCCCGGTCAGCTGCGGGACGGCGGGCGGCGGCTCCACCGGCTGCGCCGCGAACCGGCCGGCCGGCACGTCGTCGTGCAGCGGCACGACGGTCGTCTCGGGGAACGGCGTCGCGTACGCCGCCGGCCTGGCCGCCGGAGGCTCCGCGTCGTCGTCCACCTCCTCGGCCGGCACCACGAGCGCGAGCGGCAGCAGCACGATCGCGGTGACCCCGCCGTACGGGGAACGCTGGAGCGTGACCGTGACGCCGTGCCGGGCGGCGAGCCGCGCGACGACGAACAGTCCGAGCTGGTCGGTGTCGACCAGGTCGAACTCCGGCGGCTCGGCGAGCCGCCGGTTGGCCTCGACGAGCCGTTCGGGCCGGACACCGAGACCGCGGTCCTCGATCTCGATCGCGAATCCGGTGCCGACGCGGTCGGCCATCATCCGCACCTCGGTGCCGGGCGGGGAGAACGACGCCGCGTTCTCCAGCAGCTCCGCCAGCAGATGGACGACGTCGGTCACCGCCGCGCCGACCAGCCCGTCCGCGGTGTCGGTGAGCACGTTCACACGCGTGTAGTCCTCGATCTCGGCGACCGCCGCGCGCAGCACGTCCGCGATGTGGACGGGCTTCCGCCAGCCGCGCCCCGGCGTGGCACCGGACAGGATGATCAGGCTCTCGGCGTGCCGCCGCATCCGGGTGGTGAGGTGGTCGATCCGGAAGAGATCGGCGAGATCGTCGGCCTCGGCGCGGCTCTCCAGCCCGTCCAGCATCGTGAGCTGGCGATGCAGCAGCGACTGGTTGCGGCGGGCGATGTTGAGGAAGATGCGGCTGATGCCCGCGCGCAGCTCGGCCTGGCCGACGGCCGCGTTCACGGCCGTGCGCTGCACGGCGGAGAACGCGTCGGCGAGCCGCGCGATCTCGGTGGTGCGGCCGGGCTCCAGCGGCGGGACCTCCGCGGCGACGTCCACCGTCTCGTCGCGGCGCAGCCGTTCGACGACGTCCGGCAGCCGCCGCCCGGCCAGTTCCTCCGCGGCGCCGCGCAGTCCGACCAGCTCGCGGACGAACCCGCGGCCGAAACGCAGCGACAGCAGCACCGACACGAGGATCGCCAGCAGGCCCAGGCCGCCGACGGCGCCGAGCCGGGTGTAGGCCGCGCGCCCGAGGTCGTCGGCGTGCTCCCCCGCGCGCCTGGAGTTGCCCAACACCATCGCGTTGACCGTCAACACCAGCGGCTGGGCGGTCGCCTGCCACTCGGCGGCCCGGACCGGGAGCGGGCCGCGCCCGGAGTCGGCGATCCGATCCTCCATCGCGCTGAAGCCCCGGTAGCGGGCCGACTCGAAGATCTGCCGGGTACCGGTGTCGTAGACGCGCGGATCGAGCAGCGAGCGCTGCTTGGTCCACTGCCAGCGCTGCTCGCCGACCATCTCGACGAACAGCCGGTGCTCGGCCGGGGTCATCCGGCCGCCGCCGGCGGACGCGCCGGCGACCAGCGCGTTCTCCCGCTGCATCAACTCCATCGCCCGCCCGGCGGCGCGGGTCGACAGCGTCCACTGGTAGAGCTCGGAGTCGTCGATGACGACGAGGGCGTCGTACAGCCGATGCATGGCGTCCACCATGGCGCCGTACCCGTTGATCGCGGCGAGGCGGTCGACGGAGCGGGCATCCACCGAACCGCGCAGCCGCCCGAGCCCGCCGAGCACGCTCAGCACGTCCGCGACGCGCCGCTCCATCTCCGCGTTGGTGGCGCGGCGCGCGACGTCCGAGGTGGCCTCCCGGCGGAAGAACGCCACCGCCTCGTCCACCTTGGTGCGCTGGGCGGCGAGCTCGGCGAGCGACGCGGTGCCGGGCCCGCTGAGGTAGGTGGCGGACGCGAGCCGCTCCTTGCCCAGCTCGACCAGGACGCCCTGTCCGCCGGGCGCGAACTTGCGGTCGAGCGTGTGGTACCGGCGCTGGGCGAGCGCGTCGCGCCCGGTGACACTCGCGGCGTACCCCCAGAGCGCGACGAGCGAGAGCAGCGGCACCAGTAGCAGCGCCGCGACCTTCGAACGGATCGACGACTGCCGCGGACGGCGGACGGCGGTCCTGACCGGGGGATCCGGGGGGAGGTCCCCCCGAGGCTGATCGATTTTCATGGGACCTCGGACGTTCCGGGGCGCAGGTTCTTGCGATCATAAAGGCGCACCTTGTCGGCACCGCAACCCCTTCGGCCCCTTTCATGCGCAATGCCGTTATTTACTCGATCATGGGGGTACCGCCGCTTACCGCACCCACCCCACGAGGGCCCGTCCGGAATGAGATAACGGCAAATCTGGACAAGATAGTTCATTTCCCCCTGTTCCTCGGGGTGGAATGCGCCATACTCTGCTGCTTCACTCTGAAGCTCCGCTCACCGTCCGCCGGCGACACGGAAGGGAGATCGACGATCTATACAGGCAGTGACAGAGACGGGAACGAAGGCGCGCCAGACGCGCCCCGAAGCCAGTCCAGCCAGGGCGGGAGGCCGACTCCCGGCCCCGGGGGCGTTACGATTCCCGCCGTGAGTTCCGAAAGCCAGGCATCCGAGGCACTTCCGTCCCGACGCCGCCGCACCCCCCGCGGCGGACGCCATCGCGGCGACGAGTCCTTCCTGCTTCCCCCCGGATCCCCCACGCTGGTCCTCGCCGTCCCCGGCCCCGCCCGACGGGCCGGAACCGAGATCGCCATCGAACTCGCCCGCCTCGTCGAGATCGAGCACACCGGCCAGCCCGCCTACGTCGGACACTTGGAGGGCAACGAGGCCAGCCTGCCCGCCGTCCTGGCCGCGCTCCGCCAGGAACGCCCGGACGAGCCCGCGGCCGTTGTCGTCCCGCTCTCCACCGGCCCCGACCCGGCACTGGAAGGCGCCGTCCGCGACGCCGTGGCCGCCGCCCCCGTGCACGCCGTCGCCGCCGACCCCCTCGGCCCCCACCCCCTCATCGCCGAAGCGCTCCACGACCGCCTCGCCGACGCCGGCCTCGCCCGCGCCGACCGGATCAGAATGATGACAATGGTCACCGGCGCCTCCGGCTTCGTCGTCGGCACCCCCGGAGACGCCACAGCCGTCCGCCAAGCCGAGGTGACCAGCGTGCTCCTCGCCTCCCGCCTGGCGGCCCCCGTCTTCACCGCCCCCCTGGCCGACGAGGCCGCCATCAAGGCGGCGGCAAACCAGCTCCGCGCCTCCGGCGCCGCCTCCGTGGCCATCGCCCCCCATCTCATCGGCCCGGAACCCGAATGGGGGCACGTCGCCCCCGCGGCCGCCGCCATCGGCGCCGCCCACGCCGCCCCCCTCGGCGCCCACCCGGCCCTGGCCCGCCTGGCCGCCCTCCGCTACGTAGAAGCCCTCGCCACAGCCCTGGCTGATTGATTTTGGGGGGCGACCCCCAATCCCCCCCGGCTGCGCGGCTCGCCACCTCCTCACTCGCTGGCGCTCGCTCCGGGGGCGCGGCGCGCCGGGCATGCCCGCTGCGCTCGCTGGCGCTCGCTCCGCGTGCCTGTCCCGTAACCGGCGGCTGAGGCTCAACCTGCCGAGGTGCGGTTCAGGCCAGCAGCTGAGGTTCGATCCTGCCGGGGGCCTGGGAGGCCGGGTGATGTTCTGGGTCAGGAAGTGAGTTGCTGGATCAGTGGGCCCATCTGCTCGCCCATGTTCTTGTAGACCGTCAGCGGCGCGGTGGCGTTGACGGCGGACCAGTTGTCTCGGACGTCCTCGGCCGACAGAGTGACCCTCTGGCCGTAGCCGGGGCCCTCCGCCACGAAGATCTTCGCGATCCGGCCGCCGCCGACGGTGTAGACCTCGCCGGAGTCCTCGTTGTCCTCGTGGACGAGGTAGGCGACCAGCGGGGTGACCTGCTCGACGCCGAGCTTGGCAGCGAAGTCGGCGGGCAGGAGGTCCTCGGTCATCCGGGTCCAGGCGATGGGGGCGATGGCGTTGACCCTGATGCCGTACTTGGCACCTTCCTGCGCGAGGGTCTTGGTGAACCCGACCAGGCCCATCTTGGCCGTGGCGTAGTTCACCTGTCCGAAATTGCCGAACAGCCCCGCGGGGGACGACGTGTTGACGACACGACCGTAACCCTGCTCGCGCAGGTGCGGCCAGGCGGCACTGGAGACCAGGAACGAACCTCGCACATGGACGGCGATGACCGCGTCGAATTCGTCGGCCGTCATGTTCTTGAATGACCGATCGCGCAGGATACCCGCGTTGTTGACAACGATATCGACTTTGCCGAACGCGTCCAGGGCGGTCTGGACGATCGCCCGAGCACCCTCGGGCGTCGCGACGTTGTCGGGGTTGGCGACGGCCTCGCCGCCGGCCTTGGTGATCTCGTCCACGACCTGCTGCGCCGGTCCGGCGGACGCGCCGGTGCCGGACCGGTCGCCGCCGAGGTCGTTCACGACCACACGCGCGCCGCGGGCGGCGAGTTCCAGTGCGTGCCGGCGGCCGAGGCCGTGGCCAGCCCCGGTCACGATCGCGACCCGTCCGTCGTAGCGCAGTTCCGACATCCCTGTCTCCTCACCCATCGCACCGACTAAGCCCCAGGTAACCACTTCGGGTTACCCAGTGGTATCACCTAACCGAATCCCGCTCGGCCGCGCCCCCCGCCGGGCGGGTTGCGCGTTTCCCCGGCGCACGCTGCGGCTTCCCGGAAAGTTGCGGCAAATGCCGCATTTCACCGTCAATCCGCGTAGTGTCCACACTCATCGCGGTATCCCCCGCCGCTGCGATGGAGCACGGAGGTCCGGTCTCGATGAGCCCTGCCGACGCGATCCCACCAAGCCCTCGTCCGTACCGTGTCGTGCAGTGGGCGACCGGAGCGTTCGGGCGCCGCGTGATCCGGGGCGTCCTGGACCATCCCGGCCTGGAACTGGCCGGCGTCTGGGTCCACACCGCCTGCAAGGACGGCATGGACGCCGGCACGCTCGCCGGGCGCGAGCCCGCCGGGGTGACCGCCACCCGCGAACTGGCGTGCGTCCTCGACCTGGACGCCGACTGCGTCGTCTACGCGCCCGGCCCCACCGGCGACCCGTACGCCGACCTCGACACGGTCTGCGCCCTGCTGTCGTCCGGAAAGAACGTCATCTCGATGAACGGGCTGGTCTATCCGCAGGCGCACGACCCGTTCGTGGCGAACGAGTTGGAGCAGGCCTGCAAACGCGGTGGCGTGTCCGTGCACGGCAGCGGGATCAACCGCGGCTTCATGGCGGACGTGCTGCCGCTCATGCTGTCGCGGCTGTCCCGGCGGATCAACCACGTCTACGCGCGGGAGTGCACCGACCTTGCCCGGCATCCGTCGTGGCCACTCGTCCACGACATGATCGGGTTCGGCCGGGACGAGGAGTCCTACCTGTGCGGGCTGCGTCCCGCCCGCAGCGCCATGCGGGCGCTGTACTCCGAGAGCCTGCACCTGATGGCCGCGGGACTGCGCGTGGACGTGGACGAGGTGGACGTGGACGTCGATCACCGCCTCGCCGGTACCGACCTGCCGATCGCGGCGGGCATGATCCCCCGTGGCACCGTCGCCGCCGCGCGCTGGACGTGCAACGCCCTCGCCGGCGGCCGCCCGGTGATCACGATCGAGGCGATCCACAAGGCGGACGCGTCGCGGACGCCCGACTGGGGCGAGCCCGGCTATGCGATCCGGATCTGCGGCCACCCGTCCCTCACGCTGACGACCGGCGAGGACTGGATCACCGACCCGCTGTCGGCCGCGGCGGCGCACGTCCTCAACTCGATCCCGGTGGTCTGCTCCGCCGAGCCCGGCATCCGCACCTATCTGGACCTGCCGCTCGTCAGCGGCCGCATGGACCTCGGCCAGCAGGACGGCGACTGAGCCGCGGTCAGGGACGGGTCTGCTCCAGCGCCGGCTCCGCGGCGTGCGCTTCGGTCTCCTCCCGCGCTTCACGCCGGTGCTTGCGGACGCTCCACACGGCGATGGCGACGACCGCGGCCACCGCGAGCCCGATCGCCAGGCCGCGCCCCGCGAGCTTGGCGGCGTGGTCGAACGCCTCGCCCGCGAAGTAGCCGCCGAGCGTGAAGGTCAGCACCCAGGCGAGGCCGCCGATCACGTTGAACAGCAGGAACTTCGGGTACGGCAGCCGCGCGCTGCCGACGAGCGCGGGCATCAGCGCCCGCAGCAGTGCGGTGAACCGCCCGATGAACACGGCGAACGCGCCCCGGCGGCGGATCAGGTCCTGTGCTTTGCCGACCTTGGCCTGGTGCTTGCTCATCGCCCGGGTCTCCAGCAGCCGCGTCCCGTACCTGCGGCCGATCTCGTAGCCGACCGAGTCGCCCGCGACGGCCGCCACCACCGAGATGATCAGCAGCAGCGGCAGCGAGAGCGTGTCCTGACTGGCGAGGACGCCGCCGACCACGATCGCGGTCTCGCCGGGGAAGACGAACCCGAAGAACAGCGCCGCCTCGGCGAACACCAGAGCGGCGATGATCAGATAGATCAGAGCCGGTGGCAGCCCGTCCACCAGGGCGTTGAAGTTCTCCAGCATGTGTCTCCCGCCACGTGTCGCCGCCTGATCGGGCTCGTTCGCCAAAGCTACAGACGGTCATCGTAGCTGCGGGGTTCCCGCACTGGATCCACCGAACGGACGACCATCGGGTGACGCCTGGACGACCTGAGGAGGAGCCCGTTCGGGTCAGCCCATGCTGAGGAGGACCAGCGCGGCCCCCGCCAGCAGCAACGCGACCCCGGCGTAGGCCAGCATCCCTCCGAGCCGCCACGAGAACCCTCTGGAATGCGCTGCCGGGGCAAGTCCGGGCCTGGTCATCGTTGTGGACTCGTCCCCCGCTATGGCGAGAAGGAGCCTCTCCGCCACGTCCGCCGGCATGCGGCGCGCCGGGTCCTTGACGAGCAGCCCTTCCAGCACAGGACGCAGGGGTCCGGCGTCCGGTGGGACGAACGGCTCCTCGTTGAGCACGGCCCCGAGCACCGCCACCGGATCGTCCCGCTGGAAAGGCGCGCGGCCCGTCACCGTGGCCAGCAGCGTCACACCCAGAGCCCACAGGTCCGACGCCGGCACCGCGGGCTCCCCCTGGATCCGCTCGGGTGCGATGTAGGCGGGCGACCCCGGCAGCATCCCCGTCTGGGTCAGGCTCGCGTCCCCTTCGATGACGGCGATCCCGAAGTCGGTGAGGACCGCCCGGTCGTCCCGCGCGAGCAGCACGTTCCCCGGCTTGACGTCCCGGTGCAGGATCCCGGCCGCGTGCGCGGCGCCCAGCGCCCCCGCGAGCCGGGCCCCGATCCGCGCGGCCCGCTCGACCGCGAGCGGGCCGTCCTGGCTGATCACCTCCCGCAAGGACCGCGCCGGGACGAGTTCCATCACCACCCAGGGCCGTCCGTCCTCCTCCACGACGTCGAACACCGTGACCACGCCCGGATGCGACAGCCGGGCCGCCGACCGCGCCTCCCGGATCGCCCGCCGGGGCAGGACGAGGCGCCCGTCCTCGTCCATCCCCGGCGGGGCGACGATCTCCTTGACCGCCACGTCACGCTCCAGCACGAAGTCCCGCGCGCGCCACACGACGCCCATGCCGCCTCGGCCGACCTCCTCCACCAGCCGGTATCGGCCAACGACCGTCCGTCCCGCGCCGGAGACGCCAGGCACTTCTCCCACCATCACACCCGTTGTTCGTCACGAGGGGCGCCACGGATTGCCTCGAAGACGGGGAAGTTCAGAACCGGTCGCATCCCGTCGTTATGCTGGCGCACCTCCAGAAAGATCCCCACGACAGGACATGAGAGGCCACCCGACCATGCGCAGCCAGTTCTTCGGAAACATCGACCAGGGCCAGCAGTTGCCCGGTCACTTCGCGCTCCAGAACTCCAAGATGCTCCGAGTCCACCTCAACGGAGACGTCCTGGCCCGGCAGGGTTCCATGGTGGCCTTCCAGGGCCAGATGGACTTCGACTACGAGGGCGCCGGCGGTATCGGCAAGTTCATGAAGAAGGCCCTGACGGGCGAGGGCGTCCCCCTCATGCGCGTCAAGGGCCAGGGCCTGCTGTTCGTCGCCAACGACGCCGACGACATCCACCTGTTCTACCTGGAGAACGAGGGCCTCACCGTCAACGGCAAGAACATCCTCGCCTACGACTCGACCCTCCAGTCGGACATCCAGCGAGTCCAGGGCGCGGGCATCGCCGCGGGCGGCCTGTTCAACACCACCCTCCAGGGCACCGGCTGGGTCGCGCTCACCACGCACGGCACCCCGGTCATGCTCGACTGCGGCCGCGCCCCCACCTTCGCGGACGGCCAGTCCGCCGTCGCGTGGAGCACCAGCCTCCAGGTAGGCGTCAACCGCACCTTCAAGGCCGGCGCCCTCATCGGACGCGGCAGCGGTGAAGCGATGCAGCTGGCCTACCAGGGCCAGGGCTTCGTCCTGATCCAGGCCAGCGAAGGCCCCACGGTCCCCACGCACAGCCACTGATGTCATCTGGGGCCCAGCCCCCCATCCCCCCGGCCCCGCGGCCCCGCGGCCGGGGGGCAAAATCCACCAAGCCCGACCCCCGCACGACACAAAGCCCACCCGACGACCCGAACCGCACTCCGGCAAGGTTGAACCTCAGCTGAGGGTTACGGGACAGGCACGCGGAGCGAGCGCCAGCGAGCGCAGCGGGCATGCCCGGCGCGCCGCGCCCCCGCAGCGAGCGCCAGCGAGCGAGGAGGCGACGAGCCGCGCAGCCGGGGGGTTTGGGGGGTCGCCCCCCAATAGGCACCAGCCCAGATAAACACCACCTCCGGACCTCTTGGGCATCTGCGGGTTCAACTCCTAGTAGCCTTGACTCGTCTTAGAACTCACCTGCGAGCTGCGGAAGAGGGCGATCTCCGCCGTGTCGACAGAGTCGTCGCAAACTAGTGCCGACCCAAAGATCACAGACTTCGGTGCCAACGAGTGGCTGGTCGACGAGCTGTACCAGAAGTACCTCGAAGACCCGAACTCGGTTGACGAAGCCTGGTGGAACTTCTTCGCGGACTACCAGCCGGACACCCGGCCGTCGTCCGTGACCACCCCGGCCACCGATGGAGCGGCCGTGCAGGCCGCGAACGGCACAGCGGCTGCTCCGCCGACACCCCAGCAGCGACCGGTCTCGCCGCCAAAGGCGTCGGCGAAGACCGAGAGCGAGCAGGCCCCCAAGGCCGACTCCAAGCCCGCGCCGCCTCCGGTGCCCGCGGGTGCCGAGGAGGTCCGGCTGCGGGGTGTCGCGGCGCGGACGGCCACCAATATGGAGGCCAGCCTCGGCGTGCCGACGGCGACGAGTGTGCGGGCCGTCCCGGCGAAGCTGTTGATCGACAACCGCATCGTCATCAACAACCATCTCAAGCGCGGGCGCGGGGGCAAGGTCTCCTTCACCCACCTGATCGGGTACGCGATCGTCAAGGCGCTCGCGGCGATGCCGGAGATGAACGCGGCGTTCACCGAGGTGGACGGGAAGCCGGTGCTGGTCCGGCCGGAGCACGTCAACTTCGGTCTTGCGATCGACCTGCAGAAGCCGGACGGGCAGCGGCAGCTCGTCGTACCGAGTGTGAAGGCCGCCGAGACGCTGGACTTCCGCCAGTTCTGGGCCGCCTACGAGGAGATCGTCCGCAAGGCGCGTGGCAACAAGCTGACCCTGGAGGACTTCCAGGGCACCACGATCAGCCTGACGAACCCGGGCACGATCGGGACGGTCCACTCCGTGCCGCGGTTGATGCCGGGCCAGGGCACGATCATCGGTGTGGGCGCGATGGAGTACCCCGCCGAGTTCGCCGGCGCGTCCAGTGACACGTTGTCGCGGATGGGGATCAGCAAGATCATGACGCTGACCTCCACCTACGACCATCGGATCATCCAGGGCGCGCAGTCCGGCGACTTCCTGCGTCGTATCCACCAGCTTTTGCTCGGTGAGGACGGCTTCTACGACGAGATCTTCGAGGCGCTGCGCATCCCGTACGAGCCGGTGCGCTGGGTCAAGGACATCTCCGCCACGCACGAGGACGACGTCGCCAAGGTCGCCCGGGTGCACGAGCTGATTCACGCCTACCGGGTCCGGGGCCATCTGATGGCCGACACGGATCCGCTGGAGTACAAGCAGCGCCGCCACCCTGACCTGGACATTCTCAAGCACGGCCTCACCTTGTGGGACTTGGAGCGCGAGTTCGCGACGGGCGGGTTCGGCGGCAAGCCGACCATGAAGTTGCGCGACATCCTCGGTGTGCTGCGCATGGCCTACTGCCGGACGGTCGGCATCGAGTACATGCACATCCAGGACCCCGAGGAGCGGGCCTGGATCCAGGAGCGCGTCGAGGTTCCGCACGACAAGCCGTCGCGCGAGGAGCAGCTGCACGTGCTGCGGCGGCTGAACAGCGCCGAGGCGTTCGAGACGTTCCTGCAGACGAAGTTCGTCGGGCAGAAGCGGTTCTCGCTGGAGGGCGGCGAGTCCGTCATCCCGCTGCTGGACTCGGTGATCTCGGCGGCGGCGAAGGCGAGCCTGGACGAGGTCGTCATCGGGATGGCGCACCGCGGCCGGCTGAACGTCCTCGCCAACATCGTCGGCAAGTCCTACGGGCAGATCTTCGGCGAGTTCGAGGGCAACCTGGACCCGCGCAGCGCGCAGGGCTCGGGGGACGTCAAGTACCACCTGGGCGCCTCGGGCGACTTCGTGGCCGGGGACGGCTCCAAGATCCACACCGAGCTGGTCGCGAACCCCTCACACCTGGAGACGGTCGACCCTGTTCTGGAGGGCGTGGTCCGCGCCAAGCAGGACCTGCTGGACGTCGGCGAGGCCGGGTTCAGCGTGCTGCCCGTCCTGATCCACGGTGACGCGGCGTTCGCCGGGCAGGGTGTGGTCGCCGAGACGCTGAACCTCTCGCAGCTGCGGGGCTACCGCACCGGCGGCACCGTGCACGTCGTGATCAACAACCAGGTGGGGTTCACCACGGCCCCCGAGTACTCGCGGTCCAGCGTCTACTCGACGGACGTGGCCCGGATGATCCAGGCGCCGATCTTCCACGTCAACGGCGACGACCCCGAGGTGTGCGCGCGGGTGGCGCGGCTGGCGTTCGAGTACCGGCAGACGTTCAAGAAGGACGTCGTCATCGACATGATCTGCTACCGGCGGCGGGGCCACAACGAGTCCGACAACCCCTCGTTCACCCAGCCGCTGATGTACGACCTGATCGACGCCAAGCGCTCGGTGCGCAAGCTGTACACCGAGGCGTTGATCGGCCGCGGTGACATCACCGTCGAGGAGGCCGAGCAGGCACTCCGCGACTACCAGGAGCAGCTGGAGCGGGCCTTCACCGAGACCCGCGAGGCGGTGAAGAAGCCCCTGGAACCGGGGTCGGTGGTCAAGCCGGACGTCGAGGAGCGCATCCCGATCGACCATGGCAAGGCCGGGTCGGCGATCCCGCCGGAGACGGTCAAGCGGATCATCGAGTCGCAGGTCAGCCTGCCGGAGGGCTTCGAGGTCCATCCGCGGCTGAAGCCGATCCTGCAACGCCGCGCGCAGATGATCGAGGACGACGCGATCGACTGGGCGACCGGCGAGCTGCTGGCGCTGGGCTCGCTGCTGATCGACGGTCATCCGGTGCGGCTCGTCGGCCAGGACACCCGGCGCGGCACGTTCGGGCAGCGGCACTCGGTGCTGGTCGACCGTAAGACGGGCGAGGAGTACACGCCGCTCAAGCAGTTCGGGCAGGGCGTGTCGAAGTTCTACGCGCACGACTCGCTGCTCAGCGAGTACGCGGCGATGGGGTTCGAGTACGGCTACTCGATGACCCGCCCGGACGCGCTGGTGGCGTGGGAGGCGCAGTTCGGCGACTTCGCCAACGGCGCCCAGTCGATCCTGGACGAGTACATCTCGTCCGGCGAGCAGAAGTGGGGCCAGCACTCCAGCGTCGTGTTGCTGCTGCCGCACGGGTACGAGGGCCAGGGCCCCGACCACTCGTCCGCGCGGATCGAGCGCTATCTCCAGCTGTGCGCGCAGGACAACATGACCGTGGTCTACCCGACCACCCCGGCGAACTATTTCCACCTGCTGCGCTGGCAGGTGCTGTCGGGGCGGGGCAAGCCGCTGATCGTGTTCACGCCGAAGCAGCTGCTGCGGTTGAAGGCGGCCACCTCGGCGGTCGCCGACATCACCGGCGGCGCGTTCCAGCCGATCATCCCGGAGTCCGCTCCGGCGGTCGACCCGGCGGGCGTGCGGAGGGTGCTGCTCACCACCGGCAAGATCTACTACGAGGTGGTCAAGGCCCGGGACGCCGCGGGCGCGAACGACACCGCGGTGATCCGGGTGGAGCGGTTGTACCCGCCGCCGGTGGACGAGATCAAAGCCGAGCTGGCGAAGTACCCGGGCCACACCGAGGTCGTGTGGGTCCAGGACGAGCCCGCCAACATGGGCGCCTGGCCCTTCATGGCGCTGAAGTTGCCGCACCACATCGAGGGGCTGAGGCTGTCGCGGGTGTCGCGCCCGGCGTCCTCGTCCCCCGCGGTCGGCTCGGCGAAGCTGCACCAGGCCGAGCAGGAGGCCCTGTTGGCCCGGCTGTTCGGCGAGAGCTGACGCATACGGTCGAGGGCCCCGGCGCGCGCCGGGGCCCTCGGCGTCCTGGAAAGAGATCGCCATGTACTTCACCGATCGGGGCATCGAGGAGCTGGCCGACCGCCGCGGGGCGGAGGAGGTCAGCCTGACCTGGCTGGCTGAGCGGCTCCGCGAGTTCGTCGACCTCAACCCCGAGTTCGAGACGCCGGTGGACCGGCTCGCGACCTGGCTCGCCCGCCTCGACGACGAGGACGACTGACCTGCCGACACAAACGCGATACATCTTGACATTCCGAGGTCGCGACATATCGTGTTTACTGGTGAGGGGCCGTCTGACCGAAGGGCACCGTGATGTCGCGCTGGACGATCGACGAACCGACCGCTCTCGACTTCGACGGGGCGGTCGCGTTGCGGGCGACGCTGATCGCCGGGAGCATCTCGGTGCTCGCCTCGGACGAGCGGCCGTCCATCATGATCGGCGAAGTGGAGGGCCCGCCGCTGCTGGTCTCCCATGAGGCGGGGATGCTGACGGTCACCCATGAACGGCTCTGGGAGGGCGTGCTGAGCTGGCTGCGCACCCAGCGGTGCCGTGCGTCGATCACCGTGACCGTCCCGCGCGACTGCCCCGTCTCCCTCAACCTGATGTCGGCGGACGCGCTGATCACCGGGATGACGGCCCGCACGTCCATCAAGAGCGCCTCGGGCGATGTGACCCTGGACGGGGTGCTCGGTGCGGTCGACGCCAACACCGTGTCCGGCGCGATCGAGGCGCAGGGGCTGGACGGGACAGTGTCGTTCACCTCGGTGTCGGGCGACCTGTCCCTCGCGGGCGGCTCGGTCGAGCGGTTGGTGGCACGGACGGTCAGTGGCCGCATCGCCGCGGACATGGACCTCGTCGGCGACGGCCGCGTCGAGGTGAACACGGTCTCCGGGGAGGTGGCGCTCCGTATTCCCGCGTCCGCCGGGACGCAGGTCTCGCTGAACTCCGCCGCGGGGCACATCGACACGTCCTTCCCCGAGCTCGGCCGGCTGGAGCGGCCCGTCATCTGCGGTCTCAGCGGCAAACTGGGGGACGGCACGGGACGGCTCACGGTCAACACGGTGTCGGGTTCCATCACCCTCCTCCGCCGCGAGGACGAGGAACCGGAGATCACCACACCCCGAATGGAGAAGTGAGTTGAGCCCCGTTTTCGGCCATGGTCGCCTGCGGCTGTACCTGTTGAAGCTGCTGGAGGAGAGCCCGCGGCACGGCTACGAGGTGATCCGGCTGCTCCAGGACCGCTTCCTCGGGGTGTACTCGCCCTCGCCCGGAACGATCTACCCGCGGCTGGCCCGGCTGGAGTCCGAAGGGCTGGTCACCCATGAGGTGATCAAGGGCAAGAAGGTCTACTCGCTGACCGACAAGGGCCGCGACGAGCTGGAGCGGCGGATGGACGAGCTCGCCGAGCTGGAGGAGGAGATCACCGCTTCGGCCCAGGAGTTCGCGCGCGGCGTCCAGCAGGACGTCCGGCAGACGGTCCGGTCGCTGCGCGAGGAGCTCACCCAGGCCGCCCGGGAGATGCGCGAGGAAGGCAAGACCACGTCGAAGGAGGCGTGGAAGGAGACCGGCGAGCGCCAGAAGGAGGAGTGGCGGCGGCAGAAGGACCACTGGCGCGAGCAGAAGCAGGCGTGGAAGGAGGAGTGGCGGCAGAACTGGGAGGACGCCTGGAAGACGGCGACCGGTACCAGCGAGGACGTCGAGCGGCTCAAGCTGGAGCGCCTGCTCCGCAAGTTCGTCGAGGACGTCCGCAAGGGCGCCAAGAAGGCCCGGCTGGACGAGGAGAGCCTCGCCTCCTGTGAGGCGCTCCTGCGCGAGACTCGGGAGCGGTTGAAGAACGAGATCTTCCGCAATGACCGCAAGGACTGACCTGCGCCCCCACTGACCTGTTTCCCAGGAGATGGCGCGGGCCGCGGTCGCGGCCCGCGCGGCATCCTCAGGGCGTGAAGACGATCTTTCCGAAGAGGTCCCCGTCCGCCATCGCGGCGAAGCCCTCGCGCGCCTGCCCCAGCGGCAGCGTCCGGTCGATCGGCGGTCGGACTCCCGACTTGACCAGGAAGCGCGCGAGCCGCTGGAGCTCCGTCCGCGTCCCCATGGTCGAGCCGATGACCTGGAGCTGGAGGAAGAACACCCGGTTCAGCTCCGCGGGCGGCACGGCGCCGCTGGTGGCGCCCGACACCACGATCCGCCCGCCGGGCCGCAGCGACTTCAGCGAGTGCGACCAGGTGGCCTCCCCGACCGTCTCGATCACGGCGTCGACCCGCTCGGGCAGCCGCGCGCCGGACTCCAGCGCGACGTCGGCGCCGAGTTCCTCGGCGCGCTTGCGCTTGGCTTCGCTACGGCTCGTCGCGTAGACGCGGTACCCGGCCGCCGACGCCAGCGCGATGGCCGCCGTCGCCACGCCGCCGCCCGCGCCCTGCACCAGGACGGACGAGCCGGGCTCCAGCCCCGCCTTGACGAACAGCATCCGGTAGGCGGTGAGCCACGCCGTCGGCAGGCAGGCCGCCTCCTCGAACGACAGTTCCGCGGGCTTCGGGACGAGGTTGCGGCGCGGCACCGCCACCTTCTCCGCGAGCGTGCCGGGGTGGTCCTCCGACAGCAGCGTCCGCTTCGGGTCGAGGGTCTCATCGCCGCCGCCCCGGTCGGGGTCACCGACCACCGCGTGGACGATGACCTCGTTGCCGTCCTCGTCCACGCCTGCCGCGTCGCATCCGAGGATCATCGGGAGCCGCTCGGCGGGCAGCCCGACGCCCTTGAGCGACCACAGGTCGTGGTGGTTGAGCGCGGCGGCCTTCACCGTGACGGTGGTCCACCCGTCCGGGACCTCGGGATCGGGGCGTTCCCCCAGCGTCAGGCCGTTCAGCGGATCGTCTGCGTCGAGATGCGTTGCGGTGACAGCGAACATGGACGCACACTAACCGTCCGTCCTGGACCATGGACGGCCCGCCCCCCCGGCAGGGGCGGGCCGCACACCGTGGCCGGGTCAGATGACCTTGGACAGGAAGTCCTGCGTCCGGGCGTGCCGCGGGTTGGTCAGCACGTCCCGGGGGGTGCCCTTCTCGACGACGACGCCGTCGTCCATGAAGACCAGGGAGTCGCCGACCTCTCGGGCGAAGCCCATCTCGTGGGTGACCACGACCATGGTCATGCCGTCCAGCGCGAGCCGCTTCATGACCTCCAGGACGTCGCCGACCAGTTCGGGGTCCAGCGCGGAGGTCGGCTCGTCGAACAGCATCAGCTTGGGCTCCATCGCGAGGGCACGCGCGATGGCGACCCGCTGCTGCTGCCCGCCGGACAGCTGCGAGGGGTAGCTGTTGACCTTGTCGCCCAGGCCGACCTGCTCCAGGAGCCGCGCGCCCCGCTCCCGCGCCTTCGCCTTGCCCTCCCGGCGGACCCGGATCGGCGCCTCGCAGACGTTCTCCATCGCGGTCATGTGCGGGAAGAGGTTGAAGCGCTGGAAGACCATGCCGATCTCGCGGCGCTGCGCGGAGACCTCCTTGTCGCGCAACTCGTAGAGCCTGTCGCCCTTCTGGCGGTAGCCCATCAGGTGGCCGTTCACCCACAGCCGACCGGAATCGATCTTCTCCAGATGGTTGACGCAGCGCAGGAACGTCGACTTGCCCGATCCGGACGGGCCGATCACGCACATGACCTCGCCGGGTCTGACCTCCAGGTCGATGCCCTTGAGCACGTCCAGCCGCCCGAAGTGCTTGTGCACCGCCTCGGCCTTGACCATCAGATCCGCGACCGCCGGCTCCGGCGTGTCGTCCAGCCCGGTCATCCGCCGCCTCCCCCACTGCCGAAGCCCAGCGCCCGCAGCCCGGCCCGCTTCTCCCTGGGGACGCCCACACCGCGGGCGAAGTAGCGCTCCAGATAGTGCTGGGCGACCAGCAGGAAACTGGTCAGGATCAGGTACCAGATGCAGGCCGCGACCAGCATCGGGAACACGTTGAATCCCTTGTCCCCGACCGACTTGAGCTGGAAGAACAGCTCGTTGGTGACCGGGACGAAGGCGACGAGCGAGGTGTCCTTCAGCATCGCGATGGTCTCGTTGCCGGTCGGCGGCACGATGACGCGCATGGCCTGCGGCAGCACGATCCGGCGCATGGTCTGCATGCGGGACATGCCGAGGGCGCCGGCCGCCTCGTTCTGGCCGGCGTCGACCGAGAGCATTCCCGCCCGGACGATCTCCGCCATGTAGGCGCCCTCGGACAGCGCGAGCGCGAGGAGCCCGGCCATGAAGCCGGTCAGGAACGTGTTGGCGTCGATGGTGAACAGCGTGCCGCTCATGTCCACTCCGAGCAGGTCGCCGACCTGATCGGAGAAGGGGACCCCGCCCACGTGGTACTGGGCGTACAAGATCCCCATGTTGCCGAACAGGATCGCCAGCACCAGCCGGGGCACCGCCCTGAAGAACCAGGTGTAGAGCCACGCGACCAGGCTGAGGATCGGGTTGCCCGACAACCGCATGATGGCGAGGACGACGCCGAGGATCACGCCGATGATCATCGAGAGGACCGTCAGGAGCACCGTCGTGCGCACGCCCTCGACGATGTTCGGGCGGAACGCGTTGTCCACGATGAACGACCACTGGAACGCCTTGTTCGTGACGAGCATGTGCACGAACATCGCGGCCAGTACGACCAGCACGGCCACGGCGACCCAGCGGCCCGGATGCCGGACGGGCACGGCCTTGATGGCCGCCGGCCGTGTTCCGTCCGGCTTCGCGGTGTCAGGTGTTTCCGACATGCGGTCAGGAGACCTTCGGGTTCACGGCCGGATCGGTGATGGCCCCCTTGGAGACCTTCCACTTGTCCAGGATCTTCTGGTACGTCCCGTCAGTGATGATCGCCTTGTAGGCGCCCGCGATCGCCTCGGCGAACTGCGTCTGCCCCTTCTTCAGCGCCACGCCGTAGGGCGCCTGGCCGTAGGGCTGGCCGAGCAGTTCCAGCTGGCCCTTGGACTTGTCCACGGCATCGACGAAGACGGGGTAGTCGGCGGAGCCGGCGTCGTCCTTGCCGGACACGATCGCCGCGGTGGCGGTGGTCTGGTCCTGGAACTGGTCGATCTTGATGGCCGGCTTGCCGGCCTTCTTGCAGTCCTCGGACCTCTTCTGCAGGTCGGGCACCTCGACGGTGCCGGTCTGCACCGCCACCTTCTTGCCGCACGGGTCCTCCAGCTGGACCCCCTGCGGGTTGCCCTTCTTCACCACCCACTGGATCGGCGAGTTGAAGTAGCTCACCATCTCGGTGTCCTTGAGCCGCTCGGGGTTGATCGTGAGCGAGGAGATGCCGGCCTCGTACTTCCCGGACTTCACCCCCGTGATCACGCCCGTGAACGGCGTAGTGATCCACTGCGTCTTGAGCCCGAGCTTGGCGGCCGCCGCGTCGAACAGGTCCACGTCGAACCCGATCGCCTTGTTGTTCTCCAGGAACTCGGCGGGCGGATAGGTGGTGTCGGAGCCGATCTTGATGACGCCGTCGGACTTGATGTCGGCCGGGACCATGGCCGCCAGCTTCGGGTCCGGGCCGCCCTGCGGCGTGATGGACGCCGTCGGCTCGGTGGACTCCTTCTTCTCGCCGCACGCCGACAGGGCGAGGGCGCCCGTCAGCACGAGCGCGCTCGCCGCGATGGCGCGGCGGCGCAGAGAACCGGTGATCACTGGTCCCCCTCCAGATGGTTTCGTCGGATCCGTAGTGGTTCGTACTGATCCGTAGGTCAGATGCACATCTTGGCGCACACCGGCCGGTTCCGGATTAAGGGTCCGACACGATCGGACAACGAGGTAGCCCGGACGCAGCGCGCCTACCTTGACATTCCCCACGGGGGGCAGTTGATCCACCACCCGCTGTCACCTGCGTGGTGACGGCCGCCACCACCGCGCCTCAAGGCCGGCGGAGGAGCGTATGGCACAATCGGACAACGGGTGACCCCCGTACGTCGCGAGATGTCCGACCCGGTGATCAAGGCCACCAGACCGTCACCACCGCGGCGGCATCGCCCGAAGGCCAACTCTCACCGACAGGGGTCGCTGTGGCTGCCAAGCCCGTTTCCAAGGAACCGCTGAGATTCGACGACGATCCGGCCTTCCCGCTGCACCGCGGCGGAAAGCTGGAGATGCGGTCCACCATTCCCGTCCGCAACAAGGACGATCTCTCCCTCGCCTACACTCCCGGCGTCGCGCGGGTCTGCACCGCCATCGCCGAGAACCCGGAACTGGCCTACGACTACACCTGGACGTCCAAGGTCGTCGCGGTCGTCACTGACGGCACCGCCGTGCTCGGGCTCGGCGACATCGGCCCGGCTGCGTCGATGCCGGTGATGGAGGGCAAGTCCCTGCTGTTCAAGGAGTTCGCGGACGTCGACTCCGTGCCGATCGCGCTGAACTGCACCGGGGTGGACGAGATCGTCGACACGGTCATCCGGATGGCACCGAGCTTCGGCGGCATCAACCTGGAGGACATCAGCGCTCCCCGCTGCTTCGAGATCGAGGACCGGCTGCGCGCCGCGCTCGACATCCCCGTCTTCCACGACGACCAGCACGGCACCGCCATCGTGGCGCTGGCCGCGCTCACCAACGCGGCGCGGCTCGTCGGCAAGCCGCTGGCGCAGCTGCGCGCCGTCGTGGCCGGGGCGGGCGCGTCCGGCATCGCGGTGTCCCAGATCCTCATCGAGGCCGGCATCGGCGACATCGCGCTCTCCGACAGCAAGGGCCTCATCTACGAGGGACGCGACGGCCTGAACCCGGTCAAGGAGCGGATCGCCGCGATCACCAACCGGTCGCGGCTGACCGGCTCCACCGAGGAGGCGCTGCGCGGCGCGGACGTGTTCATCGGGCTGTCCGGCAGCACCGTCCACGAGTCGTGCGTGGCCACCATGGCGCAGGACGCGATCGTGTTCGCGCTGTCCAACCCCACCCCCGAGGTGCATCCGGACGTGGCGCGGCGGCACGCCAGGGTCGTGGCGACCGGGCGCAGCGACTACCCGAACCAGATCAACAACGTGCTGGCCTTCCCCGGCATCTTCCGCGGCGCGCTGGACGTGCGCGCCCACTCGATCACCGAGGGCATGAAGCTCGCCGCCGCGAGCGCGCTCGCCGGCATCGTCGGTGACGACCTGACGGCCGACTACGTGATCCCCGGCCCGTTCGACGACCGGGTCGCCCCGACCGTGACCGCCGCGGTCGCCACGCAGGCCCGCAGGGAAGGGGTCAATCGGATCTGATCCGGAGGACCAATTTCCGGCCCGTGCCGTAGGGCACGGGCCTTTTCCCTGACCAAGATTTCGATGAATTCGGTCGGCGGACTGGTCAATGCCCCATAGACGGTGTAATTCTCGTGACGAGGGAATGACCCTGACGATTCGCTGAGCAGGCCGGACTCTGTCGGGAGCGAATGTGGACCTCGTCTCTTACGGCGACCTGGCGGTCGATCTCGTGAACACGCAGCATCCCCACCACGATGATCTGCGGGATCTCGAAGGGCTGCAGGCCCTGTTGCTGAACCGTCCACAACTCGGAGGGCGGACGGCGCACCGCGACCTGGACGCCATGCGCGAGCTGCGCGCCGAGCTGCGCGCGATCTTCGTCTCCGCCGCCCGCGGGGACGCCGAGGACGCCATCGAGCGCCTCAACATCCTGCTCATCCAGCATCCGGTCCATCCGCAGATGACCCGGCACGACGGGCAGGACTGGCACCTGCACTTCAACGAGGGCGGCTCCGTTCCCGACCGTGTCGCGGCCCGTACCGCGATGGGCCTGGCCGCGAAGATCGGCTCCCAGGGGATCGACCGGCTCGGCGTCTGCCGCGCCGAGGACTGCGGCCGCGTCTACTTCGACACGACCGCCAAGCGGTCGCGCCGCTACTGCTCGGACCGGTGCGCGGGCCGCCCGAGTGTGACCGCCGCCTGCCATCCGAGCCCGCCGCGGGTGTCGGTCAGCAGGCGACCGGCGCGCCAGAGCGGCCAGTAACGGGCGGCGACCCGCCCGACGACGAGCGCGTCGGGCACGGCACCGAAGTCCCAGCTGTCGCGACGCCCCCGCGCGTGCTGGTTGTCGCTCTCCAGCCACCATCCGCCGCCGGACCGGCGTGTCGCCCGCTTGACGATGAGCAGGTCCGGGCGCCCGGGATGGCGGGCGACGACGAGGTCCCCGGGCACGACACGTCCGCCGACGTACACCACGAGCCAGTCGCCGGGACGCAGCGCGGGGAGCATCGAGTCGCCCGACACGGCCACCGCCCTGACCCGTCCGCGTGCTCTGGCCAGCGCGAACAGCAGCGCGCACCCGGCCGCCAGCAGCAGCGGGCGGTGCGGTCGCGTCCTTGCCATGGCGCTCCCTTTCCGGTTCGTACGCGGCGCATACTCCGGCGGCGCGAGGTCATCCTCCGCAGGAGGATTCCGGGCCGCGCGACGGCCCGGGTCTTAGGCCGAAATACCGAGCGCCCTGGCCGGACGGCCCCAGGGGCACAAGGGTAATGTCGGTGACCTGAGCATGATCCGAAACGAGGGAAGGGAACCGCAGGTGTTGCTCAAGCTTCTGCGTCCGAAGACCACGGTCTCCGCGCACTGCGACCTGCCGTGCGGCGTCTACGACCCGGCGCAGGCCCGGATCGAGGCCGAGTCGGTCAAGGCCATCGCCGAGAAGTACGCGGCCAACGAGGACCCCGAGTTCCGCGCGCGGGCGATCCTGATCAAGGAGCAGCGTTCCGAGCTGGTCAAGGAGCACCTGTGGGTGCTGTGGACGGACTACTTCAAGCCGCCGCACTTCGAGAAGTACCCGCAGCTGCACCAATTGTTCAATGAGGCCACCAAGCTCGCCGGGGCATCTGGTACCAAGGGCAGCGTGGACGTCAAGACCGCCGAGGACCTGCTGAGCAAGATCGCCGAGATCGACAAGATCTTCTGGGAGACCAAGCAGGCGTGACGCCGGCCGCACCGGCCGCGGGGGCCGTCCGATTTTCGGACGGCCCCCGCGGCGTGTTTAGGCCCATGTCTACTGACATTTCACAACTTCACGTGATCTTCTATGCCGCACATCCAGAGAGAGAGGATGATCCATGATCAAACGGATCACATCCGTCCGGTCGACGGCCGCGGTCACGCTCACCCTCGCGTGCCTGGTCTCACCGGCGGCTCCCGCCACGGCCTCCACCCACGGCCACCGCTTCACCCCCGGCGCGCCCGGCGCCGGCGACCCGTACTTCCCCGAGGAGGGCAACGGCGGCTACGACGTCGACCACTACGACCTCGCGCTCGACTACGACCCCGCGTCCAACGGGCTGGTCGCCACCGCCCGCATCAAGGCCCGCGCCACCCAGGACCTGTCACGGTTCGACCTGGACCTCAAGCAGCTCACCGTCAGCGGCGTCCAGGTGAACGGCAGGGCGGCGACGTTCACCCGCGCGGGCCAGGAGCTGATCGTCACGCCGCGGCGCGGTCTGCGGAAGGGCCGGACCTTCACGGTGACCGTCGCCTACGCGGGCACTCCGAAGCCCGCCGAGCGCCCCGACCTCGGCACGTTCGGATGGATCAAGACACCGGACGGCGCGTACGTGGTGTGCGAACCCGACGGCGCGTCCACCTGGTTCCCGAGCAACGACCACCCCACCGACAAGGCCACCTACACCTACCGTGTCACGGTCCCGCAGGGCACACAGGTGCTCTCGAACGGGGTGCCCGGCGGCGAGTGGACGCGGGGCGGCAAGTCCACGTTCGTCTGGAACGAGCGCTCCCCGATGGCGAGCTACCTGGCGATGCTGGCCATCGGGAAGTTCACCGTGCAGAAGGGCGAGACCGGCAGCGGCATCCCCGTCGTCACCGCCGTGGCGCCGAATCGCGCGGACGAGCTCAAGACCATCCATGAGGGAACGATCCAGGCGATCGACTGGGAGGAGAAGGTCTTCGGGAGGTACCCGTTCGCCTCCACCGGCGGCATCCGGGTCGGCGTGGACGTGGCGTTCTCGCTGGAGACGCAGAGCCGCCCGATCTACGGCTACAAGCCGGACACGGCGACGATCGTGCACGAGCTGGCGCACCAGTGGTTCGGCAACAGCGTCAGCGTGAGCCGCTGGAAGGACGTCTGGCTGAACGAGGGCTTCGCGACCTACGCCGAGTGGCTCTGGGACGAGCAGCACGGCGGCCCGACCGTGAAGCAGACCTTCGACAACCTCTACGGCAAGTCGGACAACTGGCCGTACTACGACGAGTTGTGGATCAAGCGGCAGACCGGTGACCCGGGCACGGACGAGCTGTTCACGATCACCCCGTACTGGCGCGGCGGGATGACGCTGCACGCGCTGCGGGAGCGGATCGGCGACGAGGCGTTCTTCACCCTGCTGAAGGCGTGGACGAGGGCGCACCGCAACGGCAACGTCACGACGGAGCAGTTCATCGCGCTGGCCGAACGCATCTCGCGCCAGCAGTTGGACGGGCTGTTCCAGGTCTGGCTCTACACCAAGGAACGGCCCACGACGTGGTGACGCGCTGACCTGCGAGGCCCTGGAACCGGGGTGTGTCAGGCGCGGGCGGCCTTGGTGAGAGCGTCGCCGGTGAGCCGGTAGACGGTCCACTCGTCCTGGGGCCGGGCGCCGATCGACTCGTAGAACCCGATGGCGGGGGCGTTCCAGTTCAGGACCGACCACTCGACGCGGGCGTAGCCGCGCTCGTCGGCGATGCGGGCGAGCTCGGTGAGCAGCGCCTTGCCGTACCCGTGGCCGCGGACGGCCGGGTCGACGAAGAGGTCCTCCAGGTAGATCCCGTGGACGCCCTCCCACGTCGAGTAGGTGAGGTACCACACCGCGAACCCCGCGACCGCACCGTCGTGTTCGGCGATGTGGGCGAAGACCTTCGGGTCGTCGCCGAAGAGACTCGCGCGCACCTGCTCCTCGGTGACCTTCACCTCGTGCAGCATGCGCTCATACTCCGCGAGCTCGCGGATCAGTCGAACGATCGCGGGGACGTCGTCAGGGGTCGCGGGTCGGATCACGCCTGCCAGGCTATTCGAGCGGGGCGAGTGGGACGGACGCGGCGACAGGGCCCTTGTGGACAATGAGGCGCCCCCGGGCGGGAGGTGGCCCGGGGGCGCGCGGGGAGCGGCACCGCCGTGGACGGTACGGCCTTGGGGCCGCCGGTCGAGGGGATGGGTCAGCCGGTCACCGGAACGAGGACGAGCCAAGTCCGGTAGATCGTGACAATACGGTAGTTGTCAGCACTTGGACTATTCATCCGATCCAAGCTGATGACGTTATCGAAGACCACTAAATAGCCGGACAAGGACAGCACCACCGCCCCGCGGTTGGGAAGCGAGCCGATGGGCACGAGCGAAGCGAGGTCCAGATCGCCGCCCGCACACAGCGAGGCGAGCCGCCAGGCGAGCAAAAGCGACACAACCACCACAACAGCACCAACCGCAGCAGTAGCCTCAATGATCACCGACCGAAACGCTGCGATCGCGTGCGAAGCCAGGCACGAGCGAAGCGAGGGCCTGATCGCGAAGTGAGCCGCCAGGCGAGCCAGAGCGATGCAGCGATCGCCGCGTTGCCCGCTGAAGGAGGGCCTCCAAGGCCCGACGCCAAGGGCAACGCAACAAACACAGCGCGCCGAAGTCTCGAAGCAGGCCCCGTAGGCGGTAGTTTCGGATGCAGCAGGACCATCCTGCGAGGGAGTGACGTGACCGAGGAAACCGCTGCAATGCCGGCCAGTACACAGTTGTCCGTCCGCGACGTGGTGACGGTGAAGTTGCCCGCCGCGAGCGCCTACCTGTCCGTCCTACGGACCGCCACCGCGGGTCTGGCGGCCAGGTTGGACTTCACGCTCGACGAGATCGAGGATCTGCGCATCGCGGTCGATGAGGCCTGCGCGATGCTGCTCGCCCAGGCCGTCCCCGGAACAGACCTGACCTGCGAGTTCGAGCTGACCGGGGATGCGATGCGCATCTCCGTGGCGGTGCTGACCGTGGACGGCCAGGAGCCCAGCCGCGACACGTTCGCCTGGACGGTCCTGTCGTCGCTCGCGGGCGAGGTCTACGCTCAGGTGGGTTCCGATGACCGGGTCACCGTGACGCTGCAGAAGCGCCGCGGTGCGGCGGGGGCCCCGTGACGGAGAAGACGACCATCGCCGGCGCCGGCAACGAGCGGTCCGAGAGCGCGGTGCCGGACCGCGCGAGGGCCCGTGCGCTGTTCGAGCGCCTCGCCGAGCTGCCTGAGGGCGACCCTGAGCGCCAGCGCATCCGCGACCAGCTCGTGGAGCTGCACCTGCCCCTGGTGGAATATCTCGCCCGCCGCTTCCGCAACCGCGGCGAGTGGCTGGACGATCTGATCCAGGTGGCGACGATCGGCTTGATCAAGTCCATCGACCGGTTCGATCTGGGGCGCGGGGTGGAGTTCTCCACCTATGCCACGCCCACCATCGTCGGTGAGATCAAGCGGCATTTCCGTGACAAGGGCTGGGCGGTGCGGGTTCCGCGCCGGCTCCAGGAGCTGAAGCTGTCGCTGACGAAGGCGATCAGCGATCTGGCCCAGCGGGAGGGGCGGGCCCCGACGGTCAGCGAACTGGCCGCCCATCTGCAGATGAGCGAGGAGGAGGTGCTGGAGGGCCTGGAGTCGGCGAACGCCTACTCCACCGTGTCCCTCGACGCACCCGACTCCGGTGACGAGGACGCCCCCGCGGTGGCCGACTCGCTCGGCATGGTGGACGAGTCACTGGAGGGCGTGGAGTACCGCGAGTCCCTCAAGCCGCTGCTGGAGAAGCTCCCCGCCCGCGAGAAGAAGATCCTGCTGCTGAGGTTCTTCGGCAACATGACCCAATCGCAGATCGCGGCCGAGCTCGGCATCTCCCAGATGCACGTGTCGCGGCTGCTCGCCCGCACGCTCGCGCAGCTTCGCGAGGGCCTCACCGCCGACGAGTGATCAACCGGTGGAGCGCGGCCTCGTGCCCGCTCCATCGCCGCCCCGGCCACTCTCGTCCCGGCCGGTCCGAGCGTCCCGGTCCGCGCCGGTCGGGTCGCCGGGGTCGTCCTCGTCGGTGTCGCGGACGAGCCAGGCGGTGCTCGGCGGGCTGAGCACCGCGATCAGCGCGAGGACCGCGGCGGCGGCCATCGGGACGGCGATCGCGGGGCGGTCGCTCTGCCACAGCGACCAGGCGACCGGTAGCGCGAACAGCTGCGTCAGCACCGTCGGCGCCCGGCTCCACTGGTCCGCGCGCAGGATCCCCCGGGCGCAGCCCAGCATGGCGAGGCCGCCGACGAGGGCGAGCACGGTCACTCCGATCGCGCTGACGGGGTCGGCGGCGGATCCGGCGGCGGTCTCCACGCCGGTGTACACCCCGAATCCGGCGGCGGCCACGCCCTCCGCGGCTTCGAGGGCGGCGGCTGCGTACACGGTGATGGGGCGCTTCGACACGTCTAGACCCTACTCGGCCCCGGCGGGGACCGGTGTCCGGGACCGTCGAGGGGAAAACCTCATGGGAACGGTCGATACGCTGACGCCGTGCGCGCCATGCTCATCGCCAACCCCAAGGCGACCTCAACCTCCCGGCGGGCCCGCGACCTTCTCGTGCGGGCCTTCTCCGGCGATCTCGATCTCGTCATCGCCGAGACCGGCCACCGCGGGCATGCCACCGAGCTCGCGCGGCGGGCGGCGGTGGAGGAGTACGACGCGGTGATCGCGCTCGGCGGGGACGGGACCGTGAACGAGGCGGTCAACGGCCTGCTGGCGGAGGGCCCCTCGCCCGACCTGCCGGCCCTGGCGGTCCTGCCGATCGGCAGCGCGAACGTGTTCGCCCGCGCGCTCGGCCTGCCCGGCGACCCTGTCGGGGCGACCCGGGTGGTGCTGGACGCGCTGCGCGCGGGGCGGCACCGGACGGTCGGGCTCGGCACCGCCAGCCACCCGGGGGGCACGGAGCGTTACTTCACCTTCTGCGCCGGTGTGGGGCTGGACGCGGAGGTCGTGCGGGAGGTGGAGCGCCGCCGGGGCGCCGGCGCCAAGGCCGACCCGTCGCTCTATGTGCGCACCGCCGTCCGGCATTTCTTCTCCGGCACCGATCGGCGGCGTCCCGCGGTAACGCTGGAAGTGCCGGGACGGCCACCGATATCGGGACTGTTCCTGGCCTTCATCTCCAATACCTCGCCGTGGACTTACATGGGTCCGCTGCCGGTGAATCCGAGTCCGAAGGCGAACTTCTCTCGCGGCCTCGACGTGTTCGGGATGCGGTCGCTGGACGTGGCGCCGACACTGGGGGCGCTGGGCCGGATGCTGACCGCCCGGACCCGTCCCGTTCAGGGCCGTCACATGCTGAACCTGCACGACGTGGCGGAGGTCACGCTGCGCGCGGAGCGCCCGGTCGCTTTCCAGTTGGACGGCGACTACCTTGGTGAACAGGAGCACATCACGTTCCGTTCGGTCCCGAAGGCGATACGCATCGTCATATGAGGCCGACCGATGCCCCCGTTAACGACAAAGCAACACGGCCGACCCACCGATGTGACACATGCGACACCCATACTTTGAGAATCCTTTCTCAAAGGTCTTGCGTGTGCCCGTGACCGGCTGACACGCTCAAAGTGCGCCAGCCGACAGGGGCCACAACGTCGTCAGCCTCCTGTTCGCGGCGCCGCCGAACAATCACCCCTGGACATGGCCACCGCCGCTCCGGGTGTTCGCGACATGTGAACCCGTTCACAAAAGTGGAGTGATTCCACCACCTGACGAAGGAGTGGACCGCATGGACTGGCGCCACCGCGCAGCCTGCCGTGACGTGGACCCCGAGCTGTTCTTCCCGATCGGCAACACCGGGCCCGCGATCCTGCAGATCGAAGAGGCCAAGCAGGTGTGCAAGCGCTGCGATGTCACCGACGCCTGTCTTCGCTGGGCGCTGGAGTCCGGCCAGGACTCGGGCGTGTGGGGCGGCATGGGCGAGGACGAGCGCCGCGCCCTGAAGCGCCGCGCCTCCCGCGCCCGCGCCCGCGCCAACGCCGGTCTGTAGCCGGTCCGCCTCGACCTACGGCGCCGCATCCGAACCCTCCGGCCGGAGAGCACCAGCGCCGTATCCGCACCACCCCGTGCCGAAACGGCACGCGCTCGTGCCCGTGGCCGCCCGGCCGCGGGCACTCGCCGTTTCCGTCACGGACGGGGCGGTCCGGGCCGGTGGTGCTGGTCGACGGGGACGTCCACCACCACCTCCGTGCCGCCTCCCTCGCGCGGCCTGAAGTCGAGCCGCCCGCCGAGCTCGCCCACGATCAGCGTCCGGACGATCTGGAGTCCGAGGCTGTTGCTGCTCTCCACGTCGAAGTCCGCCGGAAGTCCCTTGCCGTCATCGGCGACCACGACGACCAGCCGCCGCCCCTGCGCCTCCCCCTGGTCCGCACGGCGCGCGGCCCCCTGCCGCGGCTCGTGTTCGCCGGGCGCGGGCCACTCCCCCCAGACCGGCACACCGCCCGGATCCGGCGCCGGGTCGCCCTCGCCGTAGCGGTGCGCGGCCACTTCGAGCGTCCCGAAGCGGTTCGCCAGCCCGTGCTCCAGCGCGTTCTGCAGCAGTTCGGTCAGCGCCATCGCCAGCGGCGTCGCGACCTCGGCGGGCAGCACGCCGAAATTCCCGGCCCGCTTGGGCGTCACCTTCGTCTCCGGCGTCGACACCTCACCCGCCATCATGATCACCCGGTCCGCGATGTCGTCGAAGTCGATCAGCTCGTCCGGGGTGTGCGACAGCGTCTCGTGCACGATCGCGATCGATCCGACCCGGCGGACCGCCTCGTCCAGCGCGGCCCGCCCCTCGGGGATCTGCAACCGGCGCGCCTGGAGCCGCAGCAGCGCCGCGACCGTCTGGAGGTTGTTCTTCACCCGATGGTGGATCTCCCGGATCGTGGCGTCCTTGGTCATCAGCTCCCGGTCGCGCCAGCGCAGCTCGGTGACATCCCGGCACAGTACGATCGCGCCGATCCGCGTCCCGCCGACGACCAGCGGGATCGTCCGCAGCTGCATCACCGACCCGTGCGCCTCCACCTCGACCTCGCGGGGCGCCCGGCCGCTCAGGACGACGCTCAGCGCCTCCTCGCGCGGCTCTCCGGTGTCGCACAAATCCGCGGTGACCCGCCCGAGCGACTCCCCCACCAGGTCGGCCGGGAATCCGAGCCGCCGGTAGGCCGACTGCGCGTTCGGGCTGGCGTAGCTCACCCGGCCAGAGCGGTCCAGCCGCATCAGCCCGTCCCCGACCCGCGGCGAGCGGACGAGGTTCGGCTCCTCGCCCGGCACCGGGAAGCGCCCCTCGGAGATCATCTTCGCGAGGTCGCTGGCACTTTGGAGGTAGGTCAGCTCCAGCCGGCTCGGCGTCCGCGCCGAGCTGAGGTTCGTGCTGCGCTGGATCACCCCGAGGATCTTGGCGCCGCGCCGCACCGGGATGGACTCCTCCCGGACGGGGATGCCGCTGCCCCACTCCGGGTCGCCCTCCCGGACGATGCGGCGCTCCCGCCAGGCCACGTCGATCAGCCCGCGCCGTCCCGTCCGGACGACCTTGCCGACCAGGTCCCCGGGATAGGCGGTCGGCCCGGTCGTGGGCCGCATCTGCGCGATGGCCACCCAGCCGGGCACGGTCGCGCCGGTGTCCAGCGCGACCGGCTGGCGGCGGGACGGACCGGATCCGGCCTCGGTGGGCAGCGCGTCGCCCGACCGTAGCGGCACCCACAGCAACAGGTCGGCGAACGAGAGGTCCGCGAGGAGTTGCCAGTCCGAGACCAGGGCGTGCAGCCATTCCACGTCGGTCTCGGTGAGGTCGGTGTGATCGCGGACCAGATCGGTCAAGGTAGGCACGCGACCATCATCGCCCATGGGTTTGTGGGCGCCCCGCCCGTCCCCCACCCCCCACGGACTGGGAGGATTCGGGCATGACCGCTCCGGGAGATCCGCTGGCCAGGCTCCGCGACGCCGCCGCGCGCCGCGACACCGCGGGCCTGCGCCGCACGCTCCGCCCGCGCACCCCCGACCACGACGGCCTGGTCGACCTGGCCTCCAACGACTACCTCGGGCTGGCGGGCGATCCCCGGCTCGTCGCGGGCGCGGTCGCCGCCGCCCGCGAGTGGGGCACCGGTTCCGCCGGGTCGCGTCTGGTCACCGGGACGACGCGGCTGCACGCGGAGCTGGACCGGCGGCTCGCCGCGTTCGCCGAGGCCCCCGCCGGGCTCGTGTTCTCCTCCGGCTTCCTGGCCAACCTCGGTGCCGTCACCGCCCTCGCCGGCCCCGGCGCGCTGGTGGTGTCCGACCAGGTCAACCATGCCTCGATCGTGGACGCCTGCCGGTTGTCGCGGGCCCGCGTCGTGATCGTCCCGCACCGGGACGCCGCCGCCGTGACGGAGGCCCTCGCCGGACGCGAGGAGGAGCACGCCCTCGTCGTCACCGACGCGGTGTTCTCGGTGGACGGCGACCTCGCGCCACTGACCGAGCTGCACCGCGCCGTCCGGGCGCACGGGGCGCTCCTGGTGATCGACGAGGCGCACGCTCTCGGCGTCGTCGGCGAGCGGGGCCGGGGCGCCGCCCACGCCGCGGGCCTGGCCGGGGAGCCGGACGTGGTCCGCACCGTCACGCTGTCGAAGTCGCTGGCGTCCCAGGGCGGGGCCGTCCTCGGCGCGCCCGAGGTGATCGACACACTGATCGACACAGCCCGCGCGTTCATCTTCGACACTGGCCTGAACCCACCCGCCGCCGGCGCCGCGCTCGCCGCGTTGGACGTCCTGGAATCGGACCCGGACCTGCCCGGCCGTGCCCGTGACCGGGCCCGGCGGATGGCAAACCTCGCGGCCGGTTCCGGCCTGGAGACCGCCACTCCTGCCGCGGCCGTCGTCCCGGTGTTCCTGGGCGAACCGCATGCGGCGCTCCGGGCCGCCGAGATCTGCGCTGAACATGGCGTCCGCGTAGGCTGTTTCCGGCCTCCCTCGGTCCCCAAGGGCCGCGCCTGCCTGCGGTTGACCGCGCGCGCCACGGTGGACGAGGCAGACCTCACAAGGCTCGCGGCAGCCCTGGCGGAGGTCGCACACTCTACCGCCCGTAGTCTTCACGCATAACATCGGGGAGAACCGATGATGAACGTGAGGAGATGCCGTGACGGAGGTCAGGGGCGGGCCCCGGCACGGGGGCGGATTCGAGCACGGATTCGAACGGGCGACACTCGGGGAAGTCGGCAGGCACCACACAAGCCAGGCGCCGCGCATTCCGAAGTACTACAAACTCAAAGAGCTCCTCGTGGAGCTGATCCAGTCGCTGCCCCCGGGCAGCCCGCTACCACCGGAACGGACCCTCGCCGAGAAGTACGAGACGTCCCGCACGACCGTCCGGCAGGCCCTCGCCGAGCTGGTCGTCGAGGGGCGCCTTCAGCGGATCCAGGGCAAGGGGACCTTCGTCGCCAAGCCGAAGGTCTCCCAGGAGCTCCAGCTCGTCAGCTACACCGAGGACATGCGGCACCACGGGCTGCGGCCCGAGACCCGCATCCTTGAGGCCGGCTACGTCAGCGCCGACGAGCGTCTCGCCACCCTGCTCTGCATCCGCCCGGGAGGGCGGGTGCTGCGCGTCCACCGGCTTCGGCTCGCCGACGGCGAGCCCATGTCCGTCGACACCTCCCACCTGCCGGCTCGCCGCTTCCCCGGCCTGCGCCGCGAGCTGCCCCGGCACCACTCCCTGTACGAGACGCTCGCCACCGCCTACGACGTCCACCTGACCGAGGCCGAGGAGACGATCGAGACCGTCCTCGCCACCCCGCACGACGCCCAGCTCCTCGGCGTGGACGTCGGCCTCCCGATGCTGCTGCTGTCCCGCCACGCCTTCGACTCCACGGGCCAGCCGGTGGAGTGGGCCCAGTCCCTCTACCGCGGTGACCGGTACAAGTTCATCACGCGCCTGCGCAGATGAGTCGTTCGGTGACTCGATCTCACCGATCCGCATACACTCCGAACACACGTTCCCTACGATGACCGGAGCAGATCGTGAGGAAGGAGTCACCGAAAGTGACGCTTGTTGATCACAAGGGTCCGATGTTGCTGCCCGACACGGCATACGACATGTGGGCCCGCGGCGAGCTCGACGACTTCGTCCACGCGCCCGAAAGCTCCCGGGTCGAGGTCATCGGAGGAACGGTCGTTGTGACGCCGCCCCCATCGTTGGAACATAACGCCATCATCGGCGATATCACGTATGCGCTGGCCTTCGCCCATGCGGGCCGGGCCGACTTCCCCTGGCGGGCCGATCAGGGAACCGGCCTGTCCCTCGTCGGCGTTGGCGAAGGGTTCATACCGGATCTGATGGTCCTGGACCAGGAGGTGTATCTCGCCGCACGACGCTCACGTGTGAGAACGCTGGTGCCCGACCAGGTTGAACTCGTCGTCGAGGTCACCTCGTCCAGCAACGCCGGAAACGACCGGCGCCCCACGGAGAAGCGGCGTACCGACAACAAATGGAACGGGTACGCCGCGGCCGAGATCCCTTACTACCTCCTGATCGACCGCTCCCCCAAAGTCATGCAGTCCATCCTGTACTCCATCCCGGATCAGGGCTCGGCGGCATACCTGCATGAGGAATCCTGGGACTTCGGACAGACCGTGAAGCTCCCCGAGCCGTTCGACATGGACATCGACACCACCGAGTGGAAATCCTGGGACAACTGAGACTTCACAGGGTCTTGGACAGGGCCTTGATGGGCATCTGGAGTTCGGTGAGGAGGTCCAGGTCCTTCTCGGCGGGGCGGCCGAGCGTGGTCAGGTAGTTGCCGACGATGATCGCGTTGATGCCGCCGAGCATCCCGTCGCGGGTACCGAGATCGCCCAGGGTCAGCTCGCGCCCGCCCGCGTACCGCAGGATGGTGCGGGGCAGCGCGAGCCGGAACGCCGCGATCGTGCGGAGCGCCTCGGTCCCCTCCACCAGCGGGAAGTCCGCGAACGGGGTCCCCGGACGGGGCGCGAGGAAGTTCAGCGGGACCTCGTCGGGCTCCAGCTCGGCGAGCTGTGCGGCGAACTCGGCGCGCTGCTCGACGGTCTCGCCCATGCCGACGATGCCGCCGCAGCACACCTCCATTCCCGCCTCCTTGACCATCCGGAGCGTGTCCCAGCGCTCCTCCCACGAGTGGGTGGTCACCACGTTCGAGAAGTGCGACCGGGCGGTCTCCAGGTTGTGGTTGTAGCGGTGGACGCCCATCGCCGTCAGCTCGTCCACCTGCTCCTGGGTGAGCATGCCGAGCGAGCAGGCGATGTTGATCTCCACCGCCGCGTTGATCGCCTTGACGCCGTCCCGGACCTGCGACATCAGCCGCTCGTCCGGACCCCGGACCGCCGCGACGATGCAGAACTCCGTCGCGCCCGTCAGGGCGGTCTCCTTCGCGGCCTCGACCAGCTCGGGGATGTTCAGCCACACCGAACGGACGGGCGACTCGAACTTGCCCGACTGGGAGCAGAAATGGCAGTCCTCCGGGCAGCCGCCCGTCTTGAGCGACACGATGCCCTCGACCTCGACCTCCGGGCCGCACCACCGCACGCGGACCTCGTGCGCGAGGGCCAGCAGGTCCTCCAGCCGGTCGTCCGGCAGGTTCAGGCACTCCAGCACCTGGGCCTCGGACAGCCCCCGGCCCTCGTCCAGCACCTGCCGCCGCGCCACCTCAAGGATGTCCGTCACGTGTTCCCCTTCTCCAGCACCGAATCCCGGAAAGTAACAGCATCGAATCCACCACCGAACGAGGGGGCCAGGCCCCGGTGCGCGGTGACGAGGAACTCGGCCGGGTCCAGGGCGCCCGCACCCGCCGGCAGCACGCCCGCCAGCGGCCGGGCGGCGATCGTCTCCAGGTCCCGGACGTTGCTGCGCATGGCGAGGTCGGGCTCGTCCGGCCACGCGCCGATCACGACCCCCGCGAGCTGGACGCCGCGGTGCGCCATGGCCTCCAGGGTCAGCGCGGTGTGGTTGAGCGTACCGAGATCGGGCCGTGCCACCACGACGACGGCGGCGCCGAGCCAGCGCGCCAGGTCCGCGATCGTGGTGCCCTCCTCGTCGTAGCGGACGAGCAGCCCGCCCGCGCCCTCGACCAGCACCAACCGGTTGCCGCCGGACAGCTCCCGAACGCGTTTCGCCACGTCCGGCAGCCGGACGGGCGGGAGCCCCGCGCGGCGGGCCGCGGCGGCGGGCGACAGCGGGTCGGGGAAGCGCGCGAACTCGTGCACGTCGCCGATGCCGGCGAGCCGCGCGACCTCGTCGAGGTCACCGGGCTCACCGTCCCCCACTCCGGTCTGACCTGGCTTGACGACGGTGACCGGTGCACCGCGCGCGGCGGCCACCGCGGCCAGCGCGGCGGTCACGACGGTCTTGCCGACCCCCGTACAGGTCCCGGTAATCACGAGCACGCTCACGAGCCGCACACTAGCGCGCGCGTGTGGCGGCGACGGATACCGGATCCCCACAGTCTTCGGCCCCGGTTCTTGTGACGGGGGAACCGGCGGAGCCTCCCGCACGTCAAAGGGCGCATGGCCGGTCCATACGCACGTCTCAGCTGGGTCGTGGCGCTCGCATGCACGAGCACCCTCACCGCCTGCGACGGGGACTCTGGCGTCACCAAGCCCCCGCACTCGCTCGCCTCCCCCACCGCTTCCGCGTCGCCGCCTTCCGCGGCACCCTCGACCGCGCCCCCCGCCGAGAAGACCCCCGCCGGTGAACACCTCGTGCTGCGATGGCGCGAGACCGGCGGGATCGTCGGCAAGGGCGGCCCGGGAACCCTGCCCGATTTCTCCCTCTACTCGACGGGCCGCGCCGTGGTCGCGTCCGCGGGGGACCCCGTGGAGTACCGCCTGAAGCCCGCGGCGCTCAAGCGTCTCCTGGACGAGGCGCGGGCGGCCGGGCTCGGTCGCCCGCACACGACCGGCTCCGGCCAGATCGCCGACGCGATCACGCTGGAGTTCACCTTCGGCCGGGCGCACACCAAGATCATCCAACCGGAGGAGCAGTCCGACCCCGCGGTGAGGTTCCGCGACCGCCTGGACCCGCGCACCTGGCCCGCCTCCGACCTCGCCGCCCCGCGCAAGCCCTACTCCCCCGCCCGTGTCGCCGTCCTGGCGGGCGAGGGCGGTGGCGGGACGGTCAAGAACTGGCCGCTGTCCCCCCTCGGCAAGGGCGAGCCGGCCGCCGGCGCGACCTGCACCCTGGCACCCGCCGCGAAGGTTCCCGACACCAATCCCGACATCGCCTGGCGCAGCGAGGGCAAGACCTACTCCGTCCGCCTCCGCCCCCTGCTCCCCGGAGAGTCCACCTGCCGCGACGTCTGAGCCGGTTGCGACCACCCCCTCTCGTACGTACAATTTCTTGTACAAGCAAGGGGGGCGACCATGAGGACGATGACCTATTCCGAGTCCCGCGCCAGGTATGCCGAAACGCTCGACAAGGTGGTCGACGATCGCGAGGAAGTGATCATCACCCGCGCCGGTCACGAACCGGTGGTCATCGTCGCACTCGATGACTATGAGTCTCTCAAGGAGACCGCCTACCTGCTCAAGAGCCCCGCCAACGCCCGCCGCCTGCTGGCCTCCATAGACCGGCTGGAGCACGAGGGCGGGATAGAGAAGCCCCTCGCCGAATGAAGCTCGTCTGGGACGAGAGCGCCTGGGACGACTATGTCTGGTGGCAGACCGAGGATCGCAAGGTCCTCAAACGGATCAACATCCTGATCAGGGATATTCAACGTAACGGCAACGACGGGATCGGCAAGCCCGAGCCACTGAAACACGGATTTCACGGCTACTGGTCGCGTCGCATCACAGACGAACACCGCCTCATCTACAAGGTGACCGAAAGCGACGTCCGCATCGCTGCCTGCCGCTACCACTACGGGCGTTGACCCACGTGCCGTGAGGCCGTGGTGCGGCGGCGGGATATCGTGGCGCCGTGTTTGGGGAGAAGGTCGAGAAGGTGGTTGTTCGGGAGGCTCGGGCGGAGGAGTATCCGCGGGTCGGCGAGCTGACCGTCGAGGTGTACGTCCATGGCGGGCTCGTGTCGCCCGCCTCGACCTATGTGAACACCCTGTGTGACGCGGCTGATCGGGGCGAGAAGTCCGATCTGCTGGTCGCGGAGGTCGGCGGCCAGCTGGCGGGAGCGGTCGCGTACTGCCCGCCCGGCAGTCCCTACGCCGAGCTGGCCGGGCCGGACGAGGGCGAGTTCCGCATGCTCGCCGTCCTGGAGTGGGCACGCGGGAAGGGCGTCGGCGCGGCAATGGTCCGCGCGTGTGCCGAGCGGGCGCGGGACGCCGGGCTCGTCGGCCTGCGGATATCGACGCAGCGCAACATGGACGCCGCACAGCGCATGTACGAACGGTTGGGATTCGTCCGGACACCGGAGCGCGACTGGGCACCGGTGCCGGGCGTCGATCTGCTCACCTACGCGCTGGCGTTCTGATCAGGACGAGACCAGGGCGCCGTGGGTGGAGCAGCGGGCCGTCCAGCCCGCGGGCGTGACCTGGACGATCAGGCGGCGGCGGCAGCGCGGGCAGTAGCGCGGCGGCTCCATCAGCCGGGCGGCGCGGCATGCCTCGTGATCGTCGTCGCGGGCGGGGCCGCCGCACCGGTCGCAGTAGATGTCCACGCCCGTACCGTACCCGGGCTACTCGACGGGGCACGCGCCTCGGCCACGGCCCGTCCTCTCCTCAGGCGGTCGAGAGCGGGCGCATGCGCGCCACGACCCCGGTGTCGTACGACCCGTCCGCGAACTCGGGACGGTCCAGCAACTCGGCCAGGAAGGGCAGGTTCGTGCGGAGCCCTTCGATGTGGAACGCGCCCACGGCCGCGCGGGCGCGCCGCAGGGCGTGGTCGCGGTCATCGCCGTGCACGCAGAGCTTGGCGAGCAGGGCGTCGTAGTAGGGGGTGACGGTGTTGCCCTCGGCGTAGCCCGCGTCGATGCGGATGCCGTCGCCGACGGGCTCCTCCCACACCTTGATCTCACCCGGGCCGGGGACGAACCGCTGCGGGTCCTCGGCGTGGACACGGAACTCGACCGCGTGGCCGCGCGGGGTCGCGTCGGTGAACGAGACGGGCTCGCCGGCGGCGATCCGGAGCTGCTGCTCGACGAGGTCGATGCCGGTGACGAGCTCGGTGACGGGATGCTCGATCGGGAGGCGGGTGTTCATCTCCAGGAAGAAGAAGTCCTGCGCGGCGGGATCGAGGATGTACTCGACGGTGCCGGCTCCCCGGTAGTTGACCGCCTCGCCGGCGCGGACGGCGGCGGCCAGCATCCGCTCGCGCAGCCCCGGGGAGACGCCCGGTGACGGGCTCTCCTCGACGATCTTCTGGTGCCGGCGCTGGACGGAACAGTCCCGCTCGCCGAGCGCGAGGACGGTGCCGTCCGGCAGGCCGAGGATCTGCACCTCGACATGCCGGGCACCCTCGACGTACCGTTCCAGCAGGATGTCGGTGCTGCCGAACAGGCGCCCGGCGTGGCCGCGCGCCGTCTCGTACGCCTCGCGGAGCGCGGCCTCGTCGTACGCGGCGGCGAGGCCGATGCCGCCGCTGCCCGCGGCGGGCTTCACCATCACGGGGTAGCCGATGCGCTCGGCCTCCTCGACCGCCGTCGCCGCGTCCGGGACGGGCTCCCAGACACCGGGCGCGACGGGGACGCCCGCCTCCTTCATCAGGTTCCGGGCGTTGATCTTGTCGCCCATCCGGGCGATGGCGAGCGACGGCGGGCCGACCCAGATCAGGTCGCGTTCGGCGACCTCCCGGGCGAACGCGGCGCTCTCGGCGAGGAACCCGTAGCCGGGGTGGAGCGCCTGCGCGTTCGTCCGGCGCGCGGCCTCCAGGACGGCGGCGGCGTTGAGGTAGCTGCGGGACGGGTCGCCGGGGCCGAGCAGGATCGCCTCGTCCGCCTCGGCGACGAACGGGAGCGACGCATCGACCTCGGAGTACACCGCGATGGCCTTGAGTCCCATCGAGCGCACGGTGTTGATGATCCGGCTGGCGATCTCACCGCGGTTCGCCACCAGAACGGATTCGAACACCCGCGGGCCTCCTTCGGTGGTCGGGGCGGGCCGACCCGGCCGACACTAGTGCCCGCCGCGTCCCCGCGTCCGGCCGGGACCCACAAATAGGGGATCGTTGATTTGTGCCCGCCGTCAGGACCGGGGACGGCGGTCGACGACGCGGCTCAGCGCCTCGACGACGGTCGGGTCGTACTCGGCGGCGGAGTCGAGCCGCAGCCGTTCCAGGACGGCGGCGCCGCGGTCGCGGTCGGCGGAGTCGCCGACGAGGTCGTCGTAGGCGTTGGCGACCTTGATGACGCGCCCGGCGAGCGGCGGTGGGACGGGACGGGACGCCGCGGCGGGGTCGCCGGCTGCGGTCTCACGGCCCGTCCGGTACGGGTGGGACGACAGCCGGACGATGTGGGCGACGCGGTCCAGCACTCCGGTCTGTTTGATCACCTCTGCACCCAGTTCCGCGATGCGGCGCTGCTCGGCCGGGGAGGCCAGCACGGTGGCGCCGCCGGGGATGGGGTCGCCGAGGGACAGCTGCCCGATGTCGTGCATCAGCGCCGCGTACTCCAGTTCGAGCAGTTCCTCCTCCGACATGCCGAGCTCGCGCCCCATCGCCACCGCGAGCTGGGACACCCGCCGCGAGTGCCCGGTCTCGACGTATCCGCCGACCTCGGTGACCCGTGACAGGGCCCGGACGGTCTGCAGATAGGTGGCGCGGATCCCGGCGTACCGGCGGAACGCGAACTGGGTGACCAGGATCGGCACCGTGAAGATCAGCAGTGCGGCCTCGCCCATCGCGGTGGTCGCGACCGCGATCAGCATGGCGGTGGCACTGGTGGCCGCGCACAGCCCCAGCTTGGCGTCCACCTCGTCCCGCAGCGCGATGCCGAACCGGGCCCGGACGGCCTCCGCCCGGATCATCGCGGCGATCAGCACGTCGGTGAAACAGGAGGCCACCACGGCCACGCCCATCACCGCCAGCAGCAGCTGCCAGGGCAGGTGGAACGACAGCAGCGGCCGGAAGCACAGCGCGACCACGGCGACGGTGAACAGCCGGCGCGCCATGGCGTCCGGCCGGGGGGAGCGGCCGACGGCGATGTGCGGCAGGGAGCCGACGAGCATCCCGGCGGCGGTCACCGCGACGACCTGGAGCGGGGAGTGCGCGGCGGCCTCGACGCCGAGCGGCGCGCCGGGCGGGGCGTTCTCGGGGCCGACGCCGACCAACAGGGCGTAGCCCGTGGCGCCGGCGCTGGCGATGGGCGCGACCTCGCGGTTGCCGGGCATCACCATCCGGAACAGCTCGCCCAGCGCGATCAGCACGCCGAAGATGATCGCGATGTCGGGCTGGACGAGGCGCACGGCGGCGACCTGGGTGATCGCGACGATGACGAACAGGCCGGCGGTGGCGATCAGCAGGAGCTGGCCGGAGTCGATGGTCTGCCACGCGGCCCGCTCCCGGGTCCGCATCTTGGTGTTGGTCATGGGGGGCGTGTCACCGCCGCGCTTCGTCGCCGGCGACCTTGAGCGGCGCGCTCGGGTCGTCGTGGTCCTGCTGGGTGGTCTCGACGACGTCGTCGTCCGGCAGGACGACCGGGTCGGGCGGATCCCAGCCGTCCCGCTCCAGCGCCCGCAGGAACGCCTCGACCATCGCCGGGTCGAAATGGTCGCCCATGCCGCGGCGCAGCTCCCGGACGGCCTCCCGTGTGGTGCGGGCGGCGCGGTAGGAGCGGGTCGAGGTCATGGAGTCGAACGCGTCGGCGACGGAGATGACCCGGGCGAACTCGGGGATCTCGTCGCCGGCGAGGCCCATCGGGTAGCCGCGGCCGTTCATCTTCTCGTGGTGGTGCATGATCCCGGCGAGCGCCTCGTCCAGGAACCCGATCTCCCGGACGATCTCCAGCCCGCGCATCGGGTGCAGCTGGATCGCGGCGAACTCCTCCTCGGTCAGCGAGCCCGACTTCTGGAGCACCTTGGTGGGGACGCCGAGCTTGCCGACGTCGTGCAACATGCCGGCGTACCGGATGGCCTCGACGCGGTCGGCGCGCATGCCGATCTCCTGGGCGATCATCACCGACCCGCGGGAGACCCGTTCGGAGTGGCCGCGGGTGTAGAAGTCCTTGGTCTCGACCGCCTGGCACAGCGCGGCGAGGGTCGCGGCGTGCGCCTGCTGCTGCGCGTGCGCCTGTTCCAGCGCCCACCGCGCGACGAACAGCGGCAGCAGCACCAGGACGGCGGAGAGCGGGCCGACACGCGGGTACAGGCCGGCGATCAGCAGGCCGAACATGCCGAAGCCGAGACAGCCGAACGCGAGCTGGCCGCTCTCGCGCAGCAATTCGCGCGGCGCGGCCTGCCGGCTCAGCAGCAGCACCCCGGCCATGAGCGACAGATTGACCAGGACGAACGTGACGAGCGCGCCGAGGAAGGGACCGGTGACATGTTCCACCCAGTGGGCCTTGCCGGGCTTGAACTCAAGCCCGCCGAGAAGGCGAAAGACCGTTCCGGCGATGAAGCCGCTGATGGCGAACTGGGCGCCGTTGAACACCCGCTTGACCGGTGCGAAGAACCGCTGCCCGGTGACGAGCGCGCAGACGCCGAGCAATGCCGCCCCCTCGGGGCCGAGCAGCACCACGGAGGCAAGGCTCGCGGCGAAGCTGAGCGAGACACGTGCGCGCTCGACGTTCAGGCGGGCGGGCGCGGAGTCGCAGACAAGGAAGAGCACGGCCAGCACGGCCAGCTTGGTCCAGTCCAGCTTCGCGAAGGACGACGTCGCGATGAGCCCCGCCGCGAGAGCGGCCACACCGCACACGTACGCCCAGGCAGCAGGAGGAAGTCCACGCATTGCCGCCCCCTCGGGAGTGACGAATGAGCGGGCCGCCGCCGGGATCGGTCGTGCCTGCCGGCACTAGACCCAGGACACGCCCTTGGGCATCATCAGCGACGACGACGCCGAGGCGCTCGGGTGCCGGTCGTCACCGGCCGGCATCTCACGCTTCATGCTTGCTCTGCCTCCCCCCGCCGATCCGGGCCGTCCGGCCTCGCGGCCGGCCGCCGGGACCCTCTGGCCCCGGTCCTCCCGGGCGAGCACATACCCCGATTTCCGGGGCGTGCACTTGCTCCCGTCGCTGATTTCGGCACAAGCCTAACGCTCGCGGCCCGAGCCACACAGGCAAGCGGAGAATCGTGAGCAAAGCGTGAACCAATCGTCACCTCACGTGATCATTTGTCCGTCCGGAAAGGCGGCTGTCGTTTGCCTTCAAACGCTCGATGCAACACACAATGCACGTGCACTGCCACGGCAAGTCACAAACGCAGTCAGAATCAGGCCCGAAAGCAGTCGCGCCCCTCTCATGTCACGTTCAAGGGCGCCCGGCGGTGCTCCGTTCCCGTGCCCAGGCGACAGTGTCGGCCAACCCTTCCCGCAGGCCGAACTTGGCCATCCAGCCGAGGGCTTCACGCGTCAGGCGCGGGTCCACGGCCATGGCGGGGAGGTCACCGAGCCGGGGCGGCACGAACTCGGGTTCGTCGGGCGCGCCCGCCGCGTCCGCGACGAGCGAATGCAGCTTCCGGTCGGTCGTCTGTAGCCCGGTGCCCACGTTGAACCGCCCGCCGCCGCCCTGGTCGCCGGTCGCGCGGGCGAACGCGTCCACGACGTCCAGGACGTGCACGTAGTCGCGGGTCTGCCCGCCGTCGCCGAAAATGCGCGTCGGACGCCCGGCCAGCAGCGCGTCGGTGAAGATCGAGATCACGCCGGCCTCGCCCTCGGGCGTCTGCCGGGGCCCGTACACGTTGGCCAGCGTCAGCGTGGTGAAGTCGATGCCGTGCAGGTCCCGGTACATCCGCGCGTAGATCTCGCCGGACACCTTCGACGCCGCGTACGGCGAGGCCGGCCGGAGCTCGGCGCCGGGCGAGACGGGCAGTGCGTCCGGCACCCCGTACACCGCACAGCTGGAGGTGAAGACCACCTTGCGCGCGCCCGCCGCCCGCGCCGCCTCCAGCACGTTCGCTGTACCGACCACGTTCACCCGGGCGTCACGCAACGGGTCGGCGACGCTCGCACGCACGCTCACCTGCGCCGCGAGATGGCAGACGACCTCGGGGCGGCGCGCCGCGACACGCCCGGTCAGCGCCGGGTCCGCCACGTCCATCTCCCACAGGTCCATGCCGGGATTGGAGGTGGAGCCCGACGACAGGTCGTCCACGCCGACGACCTCGTGGCCGTCGGCGAGGAGCCGGTCGACGAGATGGGATCCGATGAATCCGGCCGCGCCGGTGACGAGAACGAGCACCTTCGCACGATACCGAGGGCACCCCGGCGTGCGGCCCGCTCAGGCGGTCTCGGACTTCCCGGCGTCGCCGGCCGTCCGGATCTCGCCGCAGATCTCCTCGATGCGGCCGAGGACCTTGCTGCGCAGATCGTCCGGCGCCTGCTCGCAGCCGCACGACTTGCTCACGAGCTTCTTGACGGCCTCCTCCAGCCCGTACTCGCGCAGGCAGGGCCCGCACTCGTCGAGGTGGTCGCGCACCTCGCCGCAGCCCCCCTGGTCGAGCTCGCCGTCAAGATAGGTGTAGATCCGCGCGAGCACCTCGTCGCACGGCGTCTCGTGGTGGTTGCCACAACTCATGGCTCACTCACCCTCCTCAAGCACCGCGTGGGCGGGCGCGGTGTCCGACATGTCTCCTGGCTCCGCGCGGCGGGCGCTCTCCCGGCTCATGCGGGGCCCCTGCTCGCGCGCGTGAGACCGCGGTCGCGGGCGTAGTCCTCCAACATGCCGCGCAGCTGCCGGCGGCCCCGGTGCAGGCGCGACATCACGGTGCCGATGGGCGTGCCCATGATCTCGGCGATCTCCTTGTAGGCGAAGCCCTCGACGTCGGCGAGGTAGACCGCGATGCGGAACTCCTCGGGCAACTCCTGCAACGCCCGCTTCACGTCCGAGTCGGGCAGGTGCTCCAGCGCCTCGGCCTCGGCGGACTTCAGCCCGCTGGAGGTGTGCGACTCGGCACGGGCGAGCTGCCAGTCCTCGATCTCCTCGGTGGCGGCCTGCTGGGGCTGGCGCTGCCTCTTACGGTAGGAGTTGATGAACGTGTTGGTCAGGATGCGGTAAAGCCACGCCTTGAGGTTGGTGCCTTCCTTGAACTGGTGGAAGGACGCGAACGCCTTGGCGAAGGTCTCCTGAACGAGATCCTCGGCGTCCGCCGGGTTGCGCGTCATGCGCAGCGCGGCCGAATACAACTGGTCCAAGAACGGGAGCACGTCGCGCTGGAACCGCTCCTGGCGCTGCTCCACGGTCTCCGTGGTGCCCGGTACCTGACCCACCCCCTTGACTGTGGCGACGCCGGCGGCGTCGTACCCCACAGACGATATCGGTCCGCGCGGCCTGCTCACGCGGGCGGGGGCCTTCGCGTCGCCGGGCGGCGCCGCCATCTCGGCGCTCCGCCTGAGATCGGCAACGGCTGTGGTCATCAGTCGCACCTCCGCTGTACTGGTGTTTGTGAGACGGTGCAACGCCGGGGCGCCCCCGCCGATTCCCTGACCGGGGGCGGCTTGCAAAAGGGTTTCCGGAAGTTTTCCCGCGGGCCGGGGATGACCGACCCTGACCTGTACGGAGGGTGATGACCGGGGCCAGACGGGGAAAGAAGTCACATACATGGCGAGAACAGGAGCAAACCGTTGCTACCGGTGCCGGCGCGACCTCCCGAGCCCACCATCGCCAGCCTGCGCGACGCCCCCTCGGAGGGGGCCGGGGACTCGCTGGCGAGCTACTGGACGTTCTACTGGGCGGTGGCGGAAGCCCAGCTCACACGCTGGTTGCCGCGCCGCCCGGCACGAGTGCTGGACATCTCCGGCGACCGCGGCCGCAGCGCGCGGCGGGCCGCCGGGGCCGGCCACTCCGTCCTGGAGGTCCGGGACCCCATGCTGGAACGCCCCGGCTCCGGTGGGCGCGTGGCGTCCGGTAACGGGCACCGTCAGCAGGGAAACGGACAGTCCGCAAGGGGACGCAGCGCAACCGTCGTGGCCGGCGATTCCGGTGCCCTCCCGTTCGTCGCCGACGCCTCCATGGACGCCGTCATCGCCGAGAACCGCGTCCTGTCCCGCCATCTCGCCACCGAGGCGACGGTCACCGAGATCGCCCGCGTCCTGCGTCCCGGGGGCCGTGTCCTGCTGTGCGTCGACTCCCTGACGCTCGGCATGGCCCTGTTGGCCGAGCAGAACTACTGGGCCCATCTGTCGGACGTCCCGTCCGCCGAGGTCGTCCTCGTCCCCTGGCCGGACGGGACGATCACCCGCTGCTTCTGGGCCGACCAACTGCGCGAACTCCTCACCGAGGCCGGCCTGGAAGTGGAGTGGATCAGACCCCGCACCGTCCTGTCCCCCTCAGCCGTGGAGCACGTCCTCTCCTCGTCCCCCCGAGCCCTCCCCCGCCTGGTCCGCACCGAGCTCAACGCCCCGCCGGCCGACGACTCCCTGGGGATCCACCTACTCGCCAGCGCCAGAAGGATCACCCAAGACCCCTGACCCCCACGACCGCAGCACCGCCAAAGGTAGTAACCCCAAGCGCCAACGACCTCCCATGGCGATCGCGTCCGAAGGCAGGTGCGAGCGGAGCGAGAACCTGATCGCGAAGCGAGCCCCCTAGGGCGAGTCGAAAGCGATGCAGCGATCGCCGCAGTACCCGCCGAAGGAAGGGCCGCCAGGCCCGACCGCCAAGGGCACTGCAATTAAGAACAGCTATTCACACAGCTCCTGGCAGGGGAGGCAGCGGGCGGCGTCGGGGCGGGCTTCCAGGCGGCCTTCGGGGACGGGGCCGCCGCAGCCGAGGCAGCGGCCGTAGGTACCGGCGGCGATGCGGGCGAGGGCCGCCGTCACGGCGTCGCGGTGGCGTTCCAGGGATTCGAGGGCGGCCTCGACCCGGTCGCTGTCGGTGAGGCCGGAGCCGGCGTCGGCGGCGGAGCCGTCCCGGCCGGGGTGCTCGCTCCGGAGGATCGCTATGGAGCGATCCAAGCCGTCGACCATGGCCTCAAGGCGGGAGCGGGCGGCGTCGGTGTCCACGGTGGTCCGGGCTCCTCCCGGGCGGTCCCTGGCGGGGGGCTCACTTCCGGCCGCTGGGGGACGGCGGTCAGAACAGGGCGTCGGAATCGTTGCCGAGACTATCCCCGTTCGTCGATGGTTCTATGAGTTGTGGCCCGTTGTTTTTCACGTTGTTGACCGCCTTTGACACGGGGTAGGCCTCCATCGTCCCGGCCATGGCGGGGACGAGCAGGCCGCGCACCTCCTCGACGTCAGTCAGCGCGGGGTCGAGCCAGGCCTGCCAGCGGTCGGGCTCGACCACCATCGGCATCCGGTCGTGGATGCGGCCGAGGTCGTCGGGCGCGTCGGTGGTGATGACCGTGCAGGTCCACACCCATTCGTCAGCGGGGTTCTTCCACAGCTCGTAGAGGCCGGCGATGGCCATGAGCGCGTCGTCCTTGGGGTGGATGAAGAACGGCTGCTTCTGCGGTTTCTTGCTCTTCTTCTCGGCGGGCTCGTCCTGGCCCTGGAGGGTGTACCACTCGAAGTAGCCGTCGGCGGGGAGCAGGCAGCGGCGCTTGGCGAACGCGCGGCGGTAGGACGGCTTCTCGTGCGCCGTCTCGACCCGGGCGTTGATCATGCGGGAGCCGATGGACAGATCCTTGGCCCAGGACGGTACGAGGCCCCACCGCAACGTCCGCAGCTGGCGGACGGCGGCCTCCTCCTCGGGGGCGTCCTTGGGGCGCCGGGTGAGGACGGCGGGGACCTGTTTGGTGGGGGCGACGTTGTAGTCGGGCTCGATGTCCCCGTCGACGGCGTCGAACTGGACCTGGAACTCGTCCAGCAGCTCCTGACGCGCCCGGGTGGTGGCATAGCGACCGCACATGCCTCCATCCTGCCCGCTTGAGGCGCGGCGCGGTGGGCATGTAGCGGGTCATGCGACCCATCACGACCTTGGCCCGCCCGTTCGTGGCGGCGCCGTACATCATGTCCGGCCTGGACGCGCTCCGGGATCCGCGCGGGCGGGCCGAGCAGGTCGGCCCGTCCGTCAAGCCGATCGCGGACCGGATCGAGTGGCTGCCGAAGGACCCGGAGGCGCTCGTCCGGATCGAGGGGGCGGTGAGCCTCGGTACCGGCGCGCTGCTGCTGACCGGCAGGTTCCGGCGGCTGACCACGCTGCTGCTCGCGGCGCAGCTGCTGCCCGCGCTGGCGACCGAGCACCGCTACTGGACCGAGGACGACCCGGAGCGCCGCGCGAACGAGCGGTCCCACCTGCTGAAGAACGCCGGGCTGTTCGGGGCGCTGCTCATGGTGGCGGGCGAGCCGCGGCGCGCGCCGCGGACCGCCGAACTGCGCCGGCGGGCGCGGGAGACGCAGATCAGGAGCGGCGCGGAGGCCAAGGCGCTGCGCCGCGAGGCCGCCGCGACGTTGAAGGACGCGCGGCGGGAGGCGGCGCGCCAGGTGCGGCAGGCCCGCGCCGAGGGCGCCCGGAAGGCGGCCAGGTCCGGGACGAGGGTCACGAAGGTCGCCAAGAGCGCGAAGGCGGCGCGGGCCGGCGCGGCCGGCAGAGCGGCCAAGGCGGGCAAGTCGGTCAAGGCCACGGCCAGGAAGAGCCGTGCGATGGCGGGCTCCCGGCGCTGAGGTCCGCGGCCACTTCCCGAAGACAACCTTAAAAGAGGCTCAAATCGGTTGAACCGCGCGCCGGTGCGGTCCCGTACTGCTGGCTGACCGCCCGTTCCCCCGACCTGACGGAGACGCCCGGCCATGGCAGCACCCGGATCGACCGGACGCCGGACCGGCGGGCTGCGGAGCCTTATCCGCAGGCCCGGCGGGCCCGCCCGGCCGCAGCCGAGATCGGCAGACGACGACGAGCGCATCGTCGCCGAGTTGTATCGCGATTACCATCGCCCTCTGCTGGCCTTCGTCCTGCGGCTCACCGGCGGCGACCGCCAGTGGGCCGAGGACGTGGTCCAGGAGACCATGATCCGCGCGTGGCGCAGCGCCGACCGGCTGGACGACCGCACGGCATCGCTGATGCCTTGGCTCGCCACGGTCGCCCGGCGTATCGTCATCGACAACCGGCGGTACCGGGAGGTCCGGCCGCCGGAGGTAGGCGACAGCCCCCTGGAGAACCTGCCGATGGCGGACGAGATGGACGGCCTGCTGCACAAGGTCGTCGTGGCGGAGGCGCTCGCCTCGCTCTCGCCCGCGCACCGGCAGGCACTGACCGAGACGGTATTGCGCGACCGGACGGTGAACCAGGCCGCCGAGGCGCTCGGGATCCCGGTAGGAACGGTCAAGTCCCGTGTGTACTACGCATTGCGCGCATTGCGCGTGGCCTTGGAGGAAAGGGGCGTGACGGCATGAGCTCCCAGGTCGAGCACACCGACGTCGGCGCCTATGCGCTGGGCCTTTTGGAGGACGGTGACCGCCGCGCCTTCGAGGTGCACCTCAGCGATTGCGAGTCCTGTTCGGAAGAGCTCCGGCAGATGACGGGAATGGCGCGGGCCCTTTCCGGGATCGGACCGTTCCTGGCGTCGGCGGATCAGGTGGCGGACGAGCCGCCCGACGGCCCCGACCGGCTCGACGGGGCCGGCGGCACGTCCGGGCGCCCGCCCGGGACGGTGTCGACCCTCAGCCCGCGGGAGCCGGGCGAGGAGGACCCGTCCGCCGCGGCGGCACCGGTCATCGACATGCTGCGCCGGCGACAGCGGGCCGAGCGCCGGTTTCGGCGCGGGACCTACATCATCGGGACGGTGGCGGCCGCCGCGCTGCTCGCCACCGGGGTGACCATCGGTACCTCACTCGACAACGAGAGCGTGTCCCCCGACCAGCACGCCGGGCACGGCCCGGCACAGGCCCTGGTCATCTGGGGTGAGCGCCACCAGGCCGCCAACACGGGGACGGGCGCGTCCGGCGTCGTCGGGCTGGAGAGCAAGGGCTGGGGAACACACGTCGGGCTGGAACTGCGGGGCGTCAAGGGCCCGCTGCGGTGCCATCTGGAGGCGGTGTCGCGCAACGGCGAGCGCAGCGTCGTCACCGGCTGGCAGGTCCCGCCCAAGGGGTACGGCGTGCCCGGCTCGCCCGCCCCGCTGGTGACACACGGTGGTACCGGGATCCTCCGCAAGGATCTCAGCCGCTTCGAGGTCGTGGTCGACAACGGCGGCCCGGTCCTGCTGACCATTCCACTCTGATTCCCGATCTGCGTACAAGACCGCCCGGCCCGGCATTCCTGCCGCGCCGGGCGGTTTTATCGTCATTAATGGCACGCTCCATTGAACGGTCGGACAAAAAGTTTTCGATCCCGCTGAACCCTGTGCGGGCCGCCGTCCGTGCGACTGGTTGAAAGGGAAACAACGTTCCGCACAGCCGAAGTGGCGGACAATCCTAGAGACCAGGGATAATTCCATGTCCATTCGTAGAATCGCTCTTCCGGCGCTCGCCGCCGCCGCTTTCATCGCCGCGGGCGCGGGCGTGGCGGGCGCCACCGGGATGGCCGGATTCGCCGGAGCCCAGGCCGGGACGGCCGCCGGGCCGAAGGGCGAGGTGACCTTTCTGGCCGCGAGCCTGAACGGCCGCAACGAGGTGCCGACGCAGGGCGGCCCGGCCGTCGGAGACCAGGACGGCAAGGCCCTTGCCGTGCTGCGGATCCAGGGGGACCGCCTCTGGTACGCGCTGCGCTGGCAGAACATCGCGGCCCCGACCGCCGGGCACATCCACCTGGGCGCCGCCGGGACGAACGGCGCGGTCAAGGTGCCGTTCTTCGCCGGGGCGTTGCCGGGCTCGGCCAGGGCCGTGACGGGCACCGTCAAGATCACCGACAAGGCCACCCTCGACCAGCTCCGCAAGGACCCGGGCGGCCTCTACGCCAACCTGCACACCGGTGAGTTCCCCGGCGGGGCCGTGCGGGGCCAGTTGCACAAGCTGAGCCGGCCCGCCGACCTCAACGGGGTCCTCAACGGCGGCTCGCCCTCGACGCTACAGTCCATCGCGGACGGTGCGCAGGAGATCCCGGCGCCGGACGGCAAGCCGACCGGCGACCCCGACGGCCGCGCGACCGGGCTCGCCCGCCCCCACGACGGGACGCTGGCGTGGAACCTCACCTGGTCGTCCATCGCGCCACCGACCCTCGGCCACATCCACCGCGGCGCCCGGGGCGCCAACGGCCCGGTCGTGGCGGACCTGTTCGCCGCGCCGTCCGGGCTCCCGGCCTCGGTGACCGGCATCGCCGGCACATCGCAGATCGCACCCGACCTCGCGCGGCAGATCGCGCACGCCCCGGGCGGCTTCTACACCAACCTGCACACCGCCGAGTTCCCCGGCGGCGCGGTGCGCGGCCAGCTCGCCCCCGCCCCCGGCCGCACGCCCCGCGCGTTCACCAAGGCCGTCGTCGAAGGCGTGCAGATCTACCGCTGCACCCCCCAGCCGTCCGGCGGCAACGCCTTCACCCAGGACGGCGTCGCCGCGGTGCTGGAGGACTCCATCCGCCACTCGTTCGTCAAGCCCGGTCCGACCGGCCCGCCGCAGTGGATCGCCGCCGACGGCAGCGCCGTGACGGGCAAGGCCGTGACCAAGACCCCGAACGGCCCCGGCAACATCCCCGAGCTGGTCCTGGACGCGACCCAGACCGGCACGCAGGGCGGCCTGCTGTCGAGCACGACGCAGATCCTGCGGCTGAACACGGTCGGCGGCGTCGCCCCGGACGGCGCCTGCGACCCGGCCACGCGGCCCGTCGCCCGTGTCCCCTACAAGGCCGACTACCTCTTCATCGGCTGATCTTCACAACCCTCCGTCCGACCGGGGCCGCTAGCCTTGCGGGTATGTCCGTACCGCACTGGCCGGCCCCGGTCGCACGCGTCCCCATCGACGCCACCGTGCCGCTGCCCGGCTCGAAGTCGATGACGAACCGGGCGCTGGTCCTCGCCGCGCTGGCCGAGGACCCCACCCGCATCAGCCGCCCCCTGCACAGCAGGGACACCGAGCTGATGGCCGCGGCGCTGCGCGCCCTGGGTGCCGGGGTCGGCGAAGACGGAACCGGCGGAGAGCACGCCGACTGGCAGGTCCTCCCGGCCGATCTGACCGGCCCGGCCCGGGTGGATGTGGGCCTCGCCGGCACCGTGATGCGGTTCCTGCCGCCGGTCGCGGCGCTCGCGTCCGGCGAGGTCGCGATCGACGGCGACCCGCGCGCCCGCGAGCGGCCGATGGGCCCGATCATCTCCGCGCTGCGGGCGCTCGGCGCCACCATCGACGACGACGGGCGTGGCGCGCTCCCCTTCACCGTGCGGGGGACGGGCGCGGTGCCGGGCGGGCCGGTCACGATCGACGCGTCCGGGTCGTCGCAGCTGGTGTCCGGGCTGCTGCTGGCCGCGCCGCGCTTCGAGAAGGGCGTGGAGGTCCGGCACGAGGGACCGCCGGTCCCGTCGGCGCCGCACCTGGCGATGACCGTCCAGATGCTGCGGGACGCCGGCGCCGCGGTCGAGACCGGCGAGGACGTGTGGCACGTCGCGCCGGGGCCGATCCGGAGCCGCGAGTGGCGCATCGAGCCCGATCTGTCCAATGCCGCGCAGTTCCTCGGCGCCGCGCTGGTGACGGGCGGCCGGGTGACCGTCCCCGGCTGGCCTGCCGAGACGACGCAGCCGGGTGACGCGTTGCGCGGGCTGCTCGCCGACATGGGCGCCGAGGTCGCCCTGGGCCCGGACGGCCTGACCGTGCGCGGCCCCGGCGGGTTCTGCGGGCTGAACGCCGACCTGCACGAGGTCGGGGAGCTGACGCCGGTGCTGGCAGCGCTCGCCGCGCTCGCCGACTCGCCGTCCCGGCTGACCGGGATCGCGCACCTGCGCGGCCACGAGACCGACCGGCTGGCAGCGCTCGTCACCGAGATCAACGCACTGGGCGGCGACGCACGCGAACTGCCCGACGGCCTGGAGATCCGGCCGAGGCCGCTGCGCGGCGGCGTCTTCCACACCTACGACGACCACCGGATGGTCATGGCCGCGGCCCTGCTGGGGCTGGCGGTTCCCGGTGTGGAGGTGGAGAATCCGGCCACCGTGGGCAAGACTCTTCCGAACTTCACGCGGTTGTGGGCGTCGATGCTGGCGCCCGCCTGAGACAGGGGTTGGACCACTGGCACGACGAGCACGCGACTACGACGAGGACGACGTCCGGGTGCGCCCCGGGCGTCGCGGGTCACGTCCGCGGACCCGCCGCCGCCCGGCGCACGAGGACGCCTCGCCGGGGCTGGTCACCGCCGTGGACCGCGGCCGCTACCGCTGCCTCGTGGCCGCCGGGACCCCCGGGGAACGCGCCGTCACCGCCATGCGGGCCCGCGAGCTCGGCCGCAAGGGCGTGGTCGTCGGTGACCATGTCGCACTGGTCGGGGACGTGACGGGCGACACCGACACCCTCGCCCGGATCGTCCGGGTGGAGCCCCGGACGTCGTCGCTGCGCCGCACCGCCGACGACACCGACCCGTTCGAGCGGATCATCGTCGCGAACGCCGACCGGCTCGTGATCGTCACGGCGCTCGCCGACCCCGAGCCCCGCCCCCGCATGATCGACCGGCAGCTCGTCGCCGCCTTCGACGCCGGCATGGACCCGCTGCTCTGCCTCACCAAGGCCGATCTCGCCGACCCCGCCGGGCTGGTCTCCGAGTACGCGCCGATCGGCGTCCCCTACGTCGTGACCCGACGCGGCGGTGACCTGGAGGGGCTGCGTGAGCACCTGACCGGGCACACCAGCGTGCTCGTCGGCCACTCCGGCGTGGGGAAGTCCACCCTGGTCAACGCGCTGGTTCCGGATGCCGAGCGCGCGGTCAGCCACGTCAACGCCGTCACCGGGCGCGGCCGGCACACCTCGTCCTCGGCCATCGCGCTGGAACTGCCCGGCGGGGACGGCTGGATCATCGACACCCCGGGCGTGCGGAGCTTCGGGCTGGCGCACGTCAAGCCGGAGAACGTCGTCCGCGCGTTCGACGACCTCGCCGAGGGTGCGGAGGAGCGCTGCCCGCCGCACTGCGACCACCTCCAGGACGACTGCGGCCTGGACGGCTGGGTCAAGGACGGCCGTGCCAGCCGCGCACGCCTGGACTCCCTGCGCCGCCTGCTCTCCAGCCGCGAGGGCGAAGCCGAGTAGTCGGGCATGTCGCGACGTTTCGGAAAACGTTCCGCGCGCCGCGCTGAGCCGAAACAATGACCGCATGGAACGGCGAGCGGTGCTCAGGGCGGCGGCGCTGGGCGGTCTGGCCGCGGCCGGGTGCTCCGACGAGGACCGGCCGCCGCCCACGCGGGCGACGCGTCCCGCCGCCGGGCGCCCCGGAGCCACCGTCACCCCGGCTGACTGGAACGCGCTGCCCAAGCACCTCACAGGCAGGCTCGTCCGTCCCGGCGACGCCTCCTATTCCGACGCGCGCCGCCTCTACATCCCCCGATATGACGGCATCCGGCCGCTGGGGATCGCCTACTGCGCGTCCCCCGGCGACGTGAGCACGTGCCTGGCGTTCGCGGCCAAGAACCGGGTGCCGGTGGCCGTGCGCTGCGGCGGGCACAGCTACGCGGGCTGGTCCACGGGTACGGGCCTGGTCATCGACGTCTCCGCGATGAGCACGGTGACGCCGGACGGGGACCGCGCGACCGTCGGCGCGGGAACCCGGCTGATCGATCTGTACGACCGGCTCGCACGCGAGGGCGTGAGCGTCCCGGCGGGAAGCTGCCCCACGGTCGGGGTGGCCGGGCTGACACTGGGCGGCGGCCTCGGCGTCACGTCCCGCGCGTACGGGCTCACCTGCGACGTCCTGGAGTCGATCGACGTCGTCACCGCGGACGGGCGGATCCGGACCTGCGACGCGAACCGCGACCGCGACCTGTTCTGGGCGTGCCGGGGCGGGGGCGGCGGGAACTTCGGGGTCGCGGTCTCGTTCGCGTTCCGCACGCACCGGGTCGGCGATGTCACGCCGTTCTCCCTGCGCTGGCCCTGGTCACGGGCGTCGGAGGTGGTCCGCGGCTGGCAGCGGTGGGCCCCGTCGGCCCCCGACGGGGTCTGGACGAGCCTCCAGCTCAACAGCCGTCCGTCCGAGGGCGTCCCGAGCGTCGAGGTCTCCGGGGTCGCGCTCGACGACGCCGGACCGTACCTGGACCGGCTGACCGCCGCGACCGGTGTCGACCCCGGCACGTCCAGCGCGCGGACCCGCACCTACATGGACGCGATGAAGTTCATGGGTGGCTGCGCCGGAAGCACCGTCGACCAGTGCCATGGGCAGGGCTCGCTCCCCGGCCAGCGGCCCGGCGGCACCTTCCCGAGGACGGACTACAACGGCAAGTCGCATGTCGCGTACCGCCCGTTGCCGGACGTCGCCATCGGCGCGCTCCTGCGGCGCTTCGAGCAGGGCAACGACGTCGGCGACAGGTCCGTCCTGATGGACGCGATGGGCGGGGCGATCGGGCGGATCCGTCCGGGCGACACGGCGTTCCCGCACCGGGCGGCGCTGTTCTGCGTCCAGTACCTCGCGCCGGACAATGCCTGGCTGGACGGGACGCACCGGGCGATGGAGCCGTACCTCGGCGGCACCGCCTACGTGAACTACGTCGACAGCGGGCTGAAGGGCTGGGCACGCGCCTACTACGGCGCCAACCTCGAACGGCTCGCGAAGACGAAGGCGGCCTACGACCCCGGCCACCTGTTCACCTTCCCGCAGGCGATCAGCTAGCCGGCGGGGCTCGCACGGCGCCCGGGGTCCGCCCTAGCCGCCTGCCGGCTCACCGAACAGGGTGCGGGCCCGGGCCTCGGCCTCGTTCAACGCCTTGACATGCTCGGGCGCCAGCTCCTCGACACACCGGGTCATCTCTTCGGTGACCTGGCTGAACGCGCTCTCCTCCGCGCCCCGCAGCGCCGCCCGAACGCTCGCCGATCGGGCGCCCAGCGCGGCCCACTCCAGCTCCAGCCGGGCGACCGCCTCGTCGAACGCGCGAGCCGTCTCGGCTCCCGCGTCCTTGAGTTCGCCGGGGATCGGGCCCCGGCCCGCCTTCCTGGCGTGGCTCGACAGCGTGGAGATGCGGCTGGCCAACGACAGGCCCTCGCGGGCCAGCGGCAGCACCTCGTGGATGAGGTCCGTCACGGCCTTGGCCAGTTCCTCGACGCGGGTGAGCAGCGTCTGCGTCGCCTCCTCCAGCGCCGCCGACGTCCGCGCGGCGACCCGCTCGGCCACGTCCTGCTGCTGCCTGGACAGTGCGGGCACGATGTCGCTGTCGAGCCGGCGCCGCAGCTCCCGCTCGCGGGCGCCCCGGTCGCCCGGCCCGGCGCGCTCGGCCCAGTCGGCCCACACCCGCTCGATGCGCTCCTCCCCGGAGGCGGCGATCTCCGCCGTGATCTCCTCCAGGGCCTCGCCCGCGCGGGCTTTCAATCGTTCCACCCGGCCGTAGAGGGCCTCGCGCTTGAACGGGTCGTTGAGCTCGTTGAGCTGCGCCTGCAATCGACGGGAGACATCGATGGCGTGCTCGGCCAGGGGGACGAGGCGGTCGGCGAGCTCGTCGAGCGTCTGGGCCCGGCGTGGGTCGGTCAGCTCGGCCACCCACCCGGGAAGGTCGTGCGCCATGCGCCCCATGCTGCCATCTCACCGCCCCGGGAACGGTCCGCAACGCCTCGGCGCGCCCTAACCGGGACGACCGAAAAGCCGGAACCGCATGGGTAAGTGTGTCGGCGCCCCGCGTGATCAGGGTAGCGTTGCACGCCGTGGCGGGCTATTCCGATGACCTGCGTCTCGCGCATGTGCTGGCGGACGGGGCCGACGACATCACGACCAGGCGTTTCCGTGCGCTCGATCTAGAGATCGAGACCAAGCCGGACCTGACGCCGGTCAGCGACGCCGACCGCAGCGTGGAGGAGCAGATCCGCGGCACGCTGAAGCGGGCCCGCCCACGCGACGCGGTGGTGGGCGAGGAGTTCGGCAAGACCGGCTACGGGAACCGCTGCTGGATCATCGACCCGATCGACGCCACGAAGAACTTCGTCCGCGGCGTCCCTGTTTGGGCGACGCTCATCGCGCTGATGGAGAACGACCAGATCGTCGTGGGCGTCGTGTCGGCGCCGGCTCTGAACCGCCGCTGGTGGGCGGCGCGCGGCGGCGGCTCCTGGACGGGCCGCAGCCTGACCCGCGCGACCAGGATGAACGTCTCCGCCGTCTCGGACCTGTCGGACGCGTCGATGTCGTTCTCCAGCCTGAGCGGCTGGGAGGAGCAGGGCCGCCTCGCCCGGTTCCTGGACCTGACCCGTGAGGTGTGGCGGACCCGGGCATTCGGCGACTTCTGGTCGCACATGATGGTCGCCGAGGGTGCGATCGACATCTCCGCCGAGCCCGAGGTGTCCCTGTGGGATCTCGCCGCGCTCCAGGTCATCGTGGAGGAGGCCGGCGGAATGTTCACCGACCTGTCCGGCGTGCCCGGCCCGGACGGCGGCAGCGTGGTGTGCACCAACGGCAAGCTGCACGCCGACGTCCTGCGCACCCTGGGCGGCGGCCAGCTCTCCCTCCGTATCTGACATCCCCGGCACGATCACCGGGGGCTAACGGGTTTTGCGTACGCGATATATCGTGGATTGACAGGCGGTCCCGGAACCACGACCTCACGGCGGCCGTTGACCTGGTGAGAGCCTCGGAGGTGCAGGGATGGGAAAGAAAGTCGTCTACGTCATCGGCGGTGTGGTGGTCTCGATCATCGCCCTCAACGTCCTCGGTCCCCTGATCGCCCTGCTCATCGTGCTGGGACTCGTGGCCCTCCCCGTCGTCGCCTACATGATGCTGGACCCGTCCCAGCGGAAGCGGGTGCGCGCGCAGGGCCGCAAGCGCCTCGGGAGTTGATCTCCCCGTAGGGTGCGGGGTGTGGCGGAGACAAGGATCGGTGTTGTCGGCGCGGGCATCCTCGGGCTGGCCATCGCGCGCCGGCTGACCGAGAGCCGACCGGACGTGAAGGTGACGGTCCTCGACAAGGAGGACCGCGTCGCGGCCCACCAGACGGGCCACAACAGCGGCGTCGCGCACGCCGGTCTGTACTACGCGCCGGGCTCGCTGAAGGCGACGCTGTGCCGCCGGGGTATCGGACTCCTGAAGGAATACTGTGCGGACCGGAACCTCCCCTACGAGGAATGCGGCAAGATCGTCATCGCCCGGAACGCCGCCGAGACGGGCCCGCTGGAGGAGATCGAGCGCCGCGCGACGGCCAACGGCGTCCCGGGTCTGCGGCGGCTGACGGCCACCGAGCTCCGCGAGATCGAGCCGCACGCCACCGGGGTGGCCGCCCTGCACTCCCCGACCACGGCGATCGTCGACTTCCCGGCGGTGGCCCGCGCGTTCGCCGACGACGTCGCCAAGGGCGGCGGCGAGGTCAGGCTGGGCTTCGAGGTCGTCCGGCTCGGCAGAAGAGGCGAAACGGTCACCGTCGCCTCCCGCTCCGAGGAGCTCGTCTTCGACCGCCTCGTGGTGTGCGCGGGCCTGCACTCCGACCGCGTGGCACGCATGGCGGGCGACTCCCCCGCCCCCGCGATCATCCCGTTCCGCGGCGAGTACTACCGCCTCGTCCCCGACCGGACGGACCTGGTCCGGGGCCTCATCTATCCGGTCCCCGACCCCCGCTACCCCTTCCTCGGCGTCCATTTCACCCGCCGCGTGGACGGCGGCGTCGACGTCGGTCCGAACGCCGTCCTGGCCCTGGCTAGGGAGGGATACCGGCGACGCGACATCCACCCGGCGGACGTGTGGGAAACCCTCCGCTGGCCAGGCTTCCGCCACCTGGCCCGCCGCCACTGGCGCACCGGGGTCCGGGAACTGTACGGCTCGGCCGTCCGTCGCGCCTTCGTGGCCGAGGCCAGGGCGTTCGTCCCGGACCTGACGGTCGCCGACGTCGTCCCCGCCCCCGCCGGGGTCCGCGCCCAGGCGGTGGACCCCGACGGCTCCCTGGTGGACGATTTCCGCATCGGACGCCGCGGCCCGGTCACGACGCTGCGCAACGCGCCGTCCCCGGCCGCGACGTCCTCCCTGGCGATCGCCGAGCACGTCACCGCGAACCTGTGACGATCACCTCAGCCGTTCGACGAACGACTCTCCCCCCGCCTGAACCACGGACAGGATCGTCGTCGTGCCGGGCACGTTCCGCATGTTGCTGACGAACACCCGGTCCTCGGAACCCCGCACCGGCCCCTCCGCCGACGTCCACTCACCGGCGTTGTAGCGGAGGTACTTGGACCGGCCGACTCCGTTGCTGGTGCCGAGCCAGACGCCGCCGCGGCCATCGGAGGCCAGATGCGGTTCGTAGTCGAGCCACTCGGGCACCGGAATGTTCTCCCACTCGCCGCCGCTCCAGCGGAGCAGCGTCTGGTGGTTGGGCACGGCGCCGCCCCGGCGGTAGGCCCATGCGCGGCGGGGCCCGAGGGGCAGGATCTCTGTGATCTCGTGGGCGCCGTCGGTCGGCGGGGTGTTCGGGATCTTCGTCCAGTTCCGGCCGTCCCACCGCAGGGTGTACGGCCGGCTACTGAAGGTCTTTACGGCAACCCAGATATCGCGGGACGAGCCCACGGACACGAGCTTGGGCTCGTCCAAACGGTCCAGCGGCAGCGTCTGCCGAGCCCAGGCCCCCTTCTCGAAGCGTAGGACCGGATAGTCCTGCTCCCGGTAGTTCTCCATGACCGCCCAGGCCGTCGTGCCGGGCGCAGCCGACAGCGACTCACCACCCCGCTGGAGCGGGCGCTCCACCTCGTTCCACCGCGTCCCGTCCCAGTGGGAGGCCGATCCCCAGTCGGTTCGCAGCGTCCAGGCACTGCGGGGCCCCGACGCCGCGAACAGGTTCCCGCCGACACCGAACGTTGCCGGCAGCACGGACCGCGTCCAACCGTGTCCCCTCCACCTCAGCAGGAGCGCCCCTTCGAGCCCGGTCTCCGCCCCGAGCAACCAGATGTCGCGCGGGCCGGTCGCGGCGAGCTGCCCCAGCGTCTGCGGGGCCGCGGGCTCGGGCAGCGGAACGTTCCGCCACATGGGAACGGCCGCTGCCGCCGGACGGGCGAGAGGCAACGACAGCGCAGCGGCGGCGCCGGTTAACAGTGCGGTACGGCGGCTGATGGGACCAGTGGTCATCCGGACTCCTGAAGCGGGGATGGGCGACGGTCGCAGCCAAGAAGACAAGATCCCCCGCCTCCCCGCAATGCTCACGACCGGATGCGGGCAGTCACCTCCCGCACCACCACCACTGTCCGAACCCGGCCGGTTTGACCAGCCCGAACCCGCGCACGCCGTAACCCCAGGAACCAACAACCACCACGTTGCGATCGCGTGCGAAGCCAGGTGTGAGCGGAGCGAGAACCTGATCGCGAAGCGAGCCCCCTAGGGCGAGTCGAAAGCGATGCAGCGATCGCCGCAGTGCCCGCCGAAGGAAGGGCCCCCAAGGCCCGACGCCAAGGGAACTGCAATCAACACAGCGATCGCGTGCGAAGCCAGGTGCGAGCGGAGCGAGAACCTGATCGCGAAGCGAGCCCCCTAGGGCGAGTCGAAAGCGATGCAGCGATCGCCGCAGTGCCCGCCGAAGGAAGGGCCCCCAGGGCCCGACCGCCAAGGGAACTGCAATCAACAAGAGCGGATCCGGGCGTCGTAGTTCTTCCTGGCCTCCGGGTCATAGTCCAGGAAGATCGTGTCCAGCCCGTACCGGCGCGAGATCGCCTGTTTGAGCCGGTCGGGGAACAGCGTGCCCAGCCGGATCTGCGCGCCGAGCCGCCTCGGGACGACAGTCTGCGGGCGCGGGCGTCCGATGAGCTGGGCGACCGCGGCGGCGACCTCCTCGGGCTCGCAGTTCGTCCCGCCCTTCGGGCTGCGCGTGCCCGCGATCAGTTCGGTGTTGGTGAAGGTCGGCAGGACGGCGCTGACGTGCACGCCCCTGCCCTGGACCTCCAGACGCGTCGCCTCGGTGAAGGCCACCACGGCGGCTTTGCTGGCGTTGTAGAGGGCCAGGCCGGGGGTGGGCAGGACGCCCGCCAGCGAGGCGATGTTGATCACGTGGCCGCGGCCGCGCGGCAGCATCCGGTCGAGGGCGAGCTTGGTGCCGAGCATCACGCCGTGCACGTTGACGTCGATACAACGGCGGGTGTCGGCGTCACTCTCCCCGGTGACCGGACCGATCGGCATGATCCCCGCGTTGTTGATCAGCACGTCCAGGCGTCCGGCCGTCCCCTCCGCTTGGTCGAGGAAGTCGGTGAACGACGCGCGGGAGACGACGTCCACGGCGAGCGCCTCCACGCCCAGGCTCGCGCCGGCCTCCCGCACGGCGGCGTCGTCGATGTCGCCGATGACGACGGTGGCGCCCCGTGCCTTCAGCGCGCGGGCGGTCGCGAGGCCGATGCCGCGCGCCGCCCCGGTGATGGCGACGACCTTGCTCACGTGTTCTCCCATCGGTCGAGCCGGACGGGCAGCCCGTCCTTCGGCGAGGGCAGGGACGTGGTGTCCAGTGGCCATTCGTACCGCGCCGGGACGCTCCAGCGGTATCGCAGCAGCATCTGATGCAGGATCGCCTTCACCTGCATGCCCGCGAAGTACAGGCCGATGCATTTGTGCGCTCCGCCGCCGAACGGCGCCCACGCGTATTTGTGGACCTTGTCCTCGCGGCGCTCGGGTCCGAATCTCTCGGGGTCGAAGCGCTCCGGGTCCGGCCAGCATTCGGCCATGTGGTGGTTGGTGAGCGTCGGGACGACGACGGTCGTGCCCTCGGGGATGTGGAAGCCGAGGATCGAGGTGTCCTTGACGACCTTGCGGGGCAGCGCCGGGACGGGCGCCACCATCCGCAGCGACTCCTTCATCACCATGTCGATGCCGGTGAGGGAGTCCAGGTCGGCGTGGTCGAGCTCGGGTCCGCCGAGCGCGAGGGACTCCTCGCGCAGCCGTTCCTGCCAGTCGGGGAACCTGGCCAGGTGGTAGGCCATCGTCGTCAGCGTGATCGTGGTGGTGTCGTGCGCCGCCATCAGCGCGAAGATCATGTGATTGACGACGTCCTCGTCGCAGAACCGGTGGCCGTCGTCGGTCTCGGCCTCGCAGAGCGCGGCGAACAGGTCGTCTCCGCCGTCGCGGCGCTTGGCGGGCAGGTGCCGGTGGAAGAACTCCTCCAGCACCTTGCGGGCCTGAAGCCCTTTGTGCCAGCGCAGCCCCGGGACGGGGAAGCGCACGTAGGCCGTGCCCGCCCGAACGGCGTCGACGAACGCGCCGTTGACGCGGCCGCGCTCGGCCCGGCTCAGCTCGACGCCCATGAACACATCCGCGGCGAGGTCCAGGGTGAGCTGTTTGACGTGGTCGTAGACCGTGAAGCCGCGGCCGGGTTCCCACGCCTCCAGCCCCCTGACGATGCCGGGCGCCATCGCGTCCATGTACGTGCGGAGCCGCGCCTGCGTGAACGCCTGCTGCATGATCCGGCGGTGGTGCAGGTGCTCGTCGAAGTCCAGCAGCATAATGCCGCGGTGGAAGAACGGGCCGATGAAGTAGCTCCAGGCGGGGCCGTTGGCGAACGCCTTGTCCCGGTTGACCAGCACGACCTCGGCGGCCTCCGGGCCTTGCACCGTGACCGTCCGCTGGCCGAGCAGCCATCCCCAGGAGACCGCGCCGTACTCGTCGTAGCGCTTGCGCGCGTAGCCGAAGGGGTTCCGCATCACCTGGAGGGTGTTGCCGATATAGGGGATGCCGGGCACGCCGGGGACGGCTTTCAGCCCGCTGCCCTCCGGCGGCGACGCGAGAACGCTCGTCATGAACCCTCCGGCCGTGCAACAGATGAGCGAATTCTGTGCTTTGTTGTAACGCAGCCGGTCACTGTAAGTCCAGACTTATCCGCCCATTTCATCGGCCCGAATCAGCGGACGGTACACGCCGGTCCCGTCCCGGGCATAGGTGCGTCCGTCGCCGCCCGCGGGGACGCCCTCCTCGCGCAGCGGCGCGGTCCGCAGCCGCCACCCGGCCGTGACGGGGATCTCGTCCACCACCCGGACGATCGCGGGTCGCAGCGCGGGCTCCACCCGCAGCAGCGCCTCGGTCAGGTCGATCGGCCTGAGGGGTTCCCGTGAGGGGGAACGAGGTCCGGGCGAACGCCGCCCGGCCGACGGGCCGCCGCGCAGGCTGACCGCCGCCGCGGCCAGTTCGGTGTCCCCGTCCGGGATGCCGTAGACGGCGACCGTGTCGATGCAGGGCAGGTCGCCCAGCGCGTCCCTGATCGGGCCCGGCGGGACGATGCCCTCCGCCGTCCGGATCAGCTCGGCGTCCCGTCCGACCAGCCAGAAGTCGCCGTCGGCGTCGCGGCGGAACAGATCCCCGGTGATCGTCCAGGCGTCCTCGGGGGCGAACACGCTCCGCATCGGGCGCCACCCCCCGACAGGGGGTGTGGGAGGCCGCCCGCCCTCGAACGGCACCGCGCCCAGCGCCGACAACCGGACGCGTGCCAGCAGCATCCCGATCTCGCCGGGCTCGCACTCGACCGCGAACCCGTCCGGTCCCTCGACGAGACGGCCGCTCTCCAGGTCGTAGCGGGCGAGCCTGACGGGCGCGCTCCCCGGCATCGGGCGGCCGAGCGAGCCCGGCTTCCTCCCGCTCAGGTTCACCAGGATCGTCTCGCCCTCGGTCGAGGCGTAGAACTCCAGGACCCGCGCCGGGGCGAACCGCTCCTCGACCCGCCGCCACAGCCCGCGCGGCATACCCGACCCGATGAACAGCCGGACGGGATGGTGCCGCTCCCCCGGATGCGGCGGCGCGTTCACGAGGTCGCGCAGCAGCGTCCAGGTGTAGGACGCGACGGTCACCCCGTAGCGGCGTGCCTCGTCCCAGAACGTCTCGGGGTCGTAGGCGCTGGCCAGGGCGAGCCGGGCACCACCGGCGACGGCGCCGCCGAGGCTCATCAGCAGCGCGGACGGATGCTGGATCGGGGTGATGCTGAACACCGTGTCCGCCGGCGACAGCGCCGCCGACGAGGCGGTGCCGAACGCCGACAGCGCCCACCGGCGGTTGGTGACACGGCTGGCACGCAGGTGCTCGCCGTCTCCGGTGAATACCACGAAGGCCAGGTCACCGGCCCGCCCCGGGTTGGGCCGGTACCAGCCGGGGAGCGTGACCTGCTCGGGGTCGATCAGCTCCATGTCCGTCAACTCGTCACGCTCGCCCGAACCGCGCCCACCGAGCAGATAAGCCCGGACGCCGTCCAGCCGCGCCGCGCGCCCGGCGTGCTCGGGGTCGGCGATCACCCGCGTGACCTGCCCCAGGCGCGCCTCCGCCGGCACATCCCCGTCCGGCCGCAGCAGCACCGCGACCGCACCGAGCCGGCTCAGCGCCGCCACCAGCGCGAGCGCGGTCGGCCGGGTGCCCATCAGCACGCCCACCGGCTCGCCCCGCCGGACACCGATGTGGATCAGGCCGCGCACCACCGCGTCGATGCGGCTCTTGGCCGCGGCGTGCCGGTGCGCCCGCCCCTGGTAGAGGAAGAACACCTCGTCCGGCATACGCGCGGCCTGCTCGTCCAGCAGCAGGCCCAACGACATGCGCGTATCGGAGCTGATCCGCTCCAGCCGGGCGAGCCGCGGCAGGTTCTGCGCGGCCTCCCCCGCGAGCTGGCGCGTCCCCCGCACCGCACGCGCCGCCGTCATGAATGCCTGCCGGGCGGCGCCGGCCCCGACTCCCATCGCAAGCTGGAGCCCGTATCCCGCCGGACCGCCCGGCAGCCCGGCGGGCGGGGCCTCCTCGTCACCGGCGACGGGCGCGACGATGTCCGGCAGCGTTCCCTCGCCTTCCCGCCACCTCGCCCACCCGGCCACCGCCGGCCATGTCTGCCCGATCGCCAGGCCCCCGACCACCAGCCCGAAGTGCCCCGCCCGCAGCGCCGCCTCGTACACCTGCGCGCGCGGCGCGGCCCGGCGGATGCCGCGGACCATCGGCGGCGGCGCGATCTCGTCCACCTCGCCGACGAACGTGAGCACCGGGCACGTGATGTCGGCCAGCGTCACCAGCCGGTCGCCGATGACGAACCCGCCCGTGAGCATCCGGTTGTGCTGGATGAACTGGCGGACGAACTCGGCCAGCGCCGGCCCCGGCCACGACACCCAGCCCTCCCGCTCCAGGAAGCGCCGCTGCCGCTCACGCGGTGCGAGACGCTCCCGGTCGTGCAGCTGCAAGATGAACTCGACCCGCGACCGCACCGACTTCACCGGGCTGAGCAGCTGGAACCCCATCCGCGTCACCCAGCCGGGCACCGCGAAGGCCCCGAGCAGCTGGTCGGGGATCCGCTCGATCCCCTCCGCCGCGAGCCAGCCCGGCAACCCGAACGGCAGGCCGACGCTCGTGTCGGACGGGCTCCCGAACGTCACGACCGACGCGATGCCTTCACCCCGCCGGTACGCGGCCGCCTGGTACACGAACATCCCGCCCTGCGAGTACCCGGCGAGGTGGACGTCCCGTCCGGTGATCCTGCGGATCCGGTCGACCGCGTCGTCGACCGCCAGCACATGGTCGGTGATCGTCCGTTCCAGCCCGCCGGGCTCCCGCTCCGGGGCCCCGAAATCCACCACCCACGGATCCACTCCGAGCCGCCGCAGCACCCCCACCGCGCTGACCCGCGAGGAGATGTCGTACACCTCCGCCGTGATCATCAACGGTGGGACGAGCAGCATCACGGGCCCGTCCCCCGTCCCGGGGAAGTAGTGCCGCAGCCGGTACACCCGTTGCTCGGTCACCACCTCGCACGGCGACGCGTCCTCGTCGGTGTCGAACCCGCCGAACCGGGCGACCTCAAGGGCGTTCTGCGCCGTGGAGCCCAGCCGGGCACCCAGGCGGAACAGCGTGCTGGCAACAGACGGCATCGTCGACCCCTCACAACGTCAACGACATGGTGTCCGTAATTCCCAACTTATGCCAACACTCCCGTACCAGACGCACCAGACCGCCGGAGGAACCTGGAACCGCCCGCCCACCGTCCGAAGAAAGGCGCCTTATCGGACAGTAAGGAGTCCATCTGCAATGGTCTCTCCACCGATCGATCCCTCCCGATCCTCAAGCTCGCGCGCGGCTCCAACCGTCGAGGAACAGCTCAAGACGGTGCACTGGCACCTCACGCGATGCGACCAGCTGCGAGCCGGCGTGGCCGCCCGCGCGGGCACGGTGCTCAGCACGAACGCCCTCGTGATCGCCGGGGTCGCCCTGTCGCTACGGAGCCAGAGAACGGACGCCTTCCTCATAACGCTCGCCATGGCGGCGCTCGCCTGCGTCGTCGTCTCCGTCAGCAATGCCGCGTTGACACTGATGTCGGTTCGGAACTGGCAACGCCAGTTCGGGGAGCCGGACACACCCTCCGCGTTCCTGTACTGCTACTCCGAGACCGGCGAGACCTCGCAAACCTTCGACGGCTTCAGGCAACGGGTGACGAGAGCGTCCGCCGACGACCTCCTCGACTTCGCGCTCGCCGAGTTATGGCGGTGCGGGCGTTTGCATGCGTATCGGTACAGGAGGCTCCGCGTGGCGACGCGCTGGCTCCTCGCGGCGCTCATCTTCTTCCTGGCGACGGGCGCCGCCTCGATGCTCCACTGACCCCTGGGGGAGGTGAGAACAGCCTGGTCGTGATGTCAATCCCCGGTGTTCGGGATGTCCACCGAGCCGCTCGGTGGCCGAGACTCGTGGTCGTAGGGGAAACAGGGCGGGCCTGCTCGGCGGACCCGTTGAACCAGGTGGACACGCAGCGGACTCATGAGGGGGTTGTCACATCATGATCACGGGGGCGACGGGCGCGGCGCGGGGGCTCGCGGCAGGGGTGGTCCCAGGCCGGTGGTCGGCGGCGGGGGAACTGCCGAAGGCCACGTGGCTGGCCACGAACACGGCGGTGCTGCTGGGCGATGGCACCGTACTGCTGGCCGGCGGGGAGGACGCACGGCGCAACGCGTTCGGCGAGGCGTCGGTGTACGACCCGGGCACCAACGCCTGGAGGCCGACCGGGGCGCTGACCGCGACCCGCAGGCTGCACACGCTCACCCGCCTCGCGGACGGGCGGGTCCTGGCCGCCGGCGGGATCGGCGGGACGTTCTCGGTTCCGCCGGGCGAACTCGCGTCGGCCGAGATCTACGATCCGTCCACGGAAACGTGGACGCCGACGGGAAGCATGGGTCAGGCTCGCTACTTCCATTCCGCGAACCTGCTGCCGGACGGCCGGGTGCTCGTCGCGGGCGGCACCTCGGTCCGCGACGACGAGTCCTACCGGACGCTGGACTCGGCCGAGCTGTTCGACCCCGACACCGGCACCTGGTCCGAGACCGGTCCGATGACCGGCGCCCGGACCGGGCACCCCGCCGTGTCGCTGCTCGACGGCCGGGTGCTGGCGGCCGGCGGCATGGTGATCGTCACCCGGGACGACGCCGCCGGCATCTCCCACTGCGAGATCTACGACCCCGCGAGCGGGACGTGGAAGCCGACCGGGAACCTCCTCACGCCGCGGATCAGCGCGGAGGCGGCACCGCTGCCGGACGGTTCGGTGCTGCTGACCGGCGGTGGTCAGGGCATCTTCCAGGACTGGGACTACAGCCCGTACAGCATGTCCTCGACCGAGCGCTTCGACCCGGCCACCGGGCGGTGGAGCGCGTCCGAGGACATGCCGTGGGCCCTGAGCTTCCACCGCGCCGTGCCGCTGCCGTCCGGGAAGGTCCTGGTGGTGGGCGGCACCGACACCGGGTGCGTGGACGTCGGCTACCGGGCGACGTTCATCTACGACCCGGCCGCGCGGACCTGGGGCATCGCGGGAGGGCTGAGCGTGGGCCGCTGGGACTTCGCGGCCGTCGGCCTGGCCGACGGGCGCGTGCTCGCCGCGGGCGGTATCGCCCTCGGCCCGCTGGCCACGGCGAGCGGGGCCGCACTGGAGCTGACCGCCACCGCCGAGCTCTTCACCCCTGACCGGCCCTAGGGCGATCGGGGGCGCCGAGTTGACGTAGTCGGCCTCGTCACCGGGTCAGGCGGCGGGTTCGCGCTCGGTCAGGGACAGCGCGCAGAAGACCAGGCCCGCCACCAGCCCGGCGCACTGAAGGATGGTGCCGGCAAAGGCGAGGAAGTCCCCAGGGTCGCCGAGGGCGTCCCGCGCGTTGTCATTGACCACCGCGCCGAACGACAGGAAGACCGCGATCAGCGTCGGCACGGCGAGCGCCCATTTCGGGCGGACGAGCAGGGCGACCAGCGCCCCGGCCGTGAGGATCAGCAGCCCGGGCGGGACCACCGGGTAGTCCATTCCCCCGGCGATCTGTACCGGAATGGCCACGGCGGCGGCCGCCAGCCCCGCTGCGGCGAGCCTGCGGTAGGTGGACGAGGCGACGTACATGATCGGTTCCTCACGACGGCTGGTCACGACACGACCATCGTCGGAGGGGGACGCGCGCCCCGTCGTCGTCGCCAGGGAGGCTCCGCGGCTACGCCACCGGGCGTAGATCAAGCCGGGCCGGCGTCACCCGCGGAATGGACGGCGAACGCGCCCTCGACATCTTCCCTGGGTGAGCAGCGCGGTGTTCGAAATCCCCCAGAAGGCCCTGGCCGCCGACGCCTACGGCCAGATCGTCGTCCCGGTCCTGGAACAGCGGCGGTGTGATCAGGCAAACGGTCGATCCCGCCGCGGCGACACACGACCGGCCACCAACCGCCACCCCAGCAGCACCAGCGCGAGGAAGGCGAGAGCGACGACCACGAACGCGAAGGCCGTCCCCTGCCCGGACACCACCCGCAGCACCATCCCCACGGCCACGGTCACGAGCCAGACCCCGACCCCCACGGGCACCACCCCGTCCGCCCGCCGCCAAGGCCCGCAAGGCTCCCCACCCCGCCACGAGCCCCACCAGGAACGGCCACGCGGTGGTCGCGAACCCCGTCACGCTCCCCGCCTCGTCATGGGAGGCCCGCCCGATGGCGACGAAGGCGAGCACACCGCACACATCCAGCCCACCAGCAACAAGATTCCGCACAAGAAAAAGATAAGCCCGCCCAGCAGACCCCCAAGAGGGGAGTAAGGCCCAGAGCCCCACAAGGGGTCGAGGGGCGAAGCCCAGGGGGCAAGGGGCGAAGCCCCGAGGGGGGCGTGGGGGGCGGAGCCCCCCACATCGGGGGGTCCGGGGGGTCGCCCCCCGGGAATGGCGAAGGGGCCCGCGGGGAAGTGCGCCAAAAGCGCACGACCACACGGACCCCAGGAACCGTAGCGGGGGCAGGATTTGAACCTGCGACCTCTGGGTTTTGAGACGCGTGCGGCGTTCAAGTCGGTCCCAGGCGATGCCATTTTCTCCAGGTATTCTCCCAGGTAGAGCACATGATCGCCGTGCTCGTGAATGTCCGACAGTGCTCATTAGTAGCGCCCTTTCCGCGGACGAATCACGGACGAATGATCGACCTGGGAGCCCCCCCGCCGTGGGATATGCGAAAAAGCGCCGCAACAAGCCGGCAAGTACCGCTACACCGCCTGCTACATCGACGGCTGCGGACGGCTGCGGTCGGCGGGAACCTTCTCCAGCAAGAAGGACACCGACCGAGCTTGGCAGGCCGCCGAGACGAAGCTCGCCGAGGGCCGCGTGGGTGACCCCGCCCGTGGCCGTCAGAAGTTCCGCAAGTACGTCGAGGAGACTTGGCTTCCGCACCATCAGATGGAGCACAGCACCCGCGAGGGCTACACCTACTCCATCGGCAAGCACGTAATGCCCGAGTTCGGCGACATGAGGATGATCGACATCCTGCCCGAACACGTCCGCGAGTGGATCACAAAGCTCAAGCAGCAGGGCGTCACCCCCGCCACGATCCGGAACAACAAGATGATCCTGTCGGCGATCCTGGCCACCGCGCTGGACGACCAGGTGGTCTTCCTCAACGCCTGCCATGGCGTCAAGACCCCACCCGTGCCCCGGAAGCCGTTGCAGATCATCACCCCGGAGCAGTTCGACGACCTGTACCACCATCTGCCAACCGAGGACTTTTGGTTGCTCGCCGAGACCGAAATCGAAAGCGGCCTGCGCTGGGGCGAGCTGGCTGAACTCCGCGTCCGCGACCTCAACGTCCGGTTCCGGATCCTGACCGTCAGCCGCACCGTGGTCGAACTCAACCCCAAATTCCACCCCGATGGAAAGCGGTTCCAGGTGAAGGGCTACCCCAAGGACCACGACTTCCGCCGCTTCAAGCTCAGCACCCAGATCGTCGACAAGCTGGCCCAGCACATCACCTCGCACGGCTTGAGCTCCGACGATCTGCTGTTCTCCGTCACCGAACGCGCATCAACCAGACCGCAGCTGCGCGTCGTCCCAGACCGGGACGAGCTGGGCTGGACCGAACCGAACGCCAAGGGCCGCCGCTATAAGCACGGCACCCTGTCGGCCTACAACTCCGGCCCCTGCCGCTGCGACCACTGCCGAGCAGCCTTCGCCCTCTACCGCGCCCAGCGCCGCAGCAGCGGCAAGGACGAGCCACGCAAGCCCCGCACCCGAGCGTCCGACGCCGACGGGCACATCTCTCGTGACTGGTTCCGGCGACAGATCTGGGTACCCGCCGTGACCGCCGCCGGACTGGACTTCCGGCCGACGATGCGCGATATGCGCCACGCGCATGCGTCCTGGCTCCTTGCCGGTGGCGCCGATCTCCAGGTCGTCAAGGAACGCCTTGGCCACGGCTCGATCGCCACCACCAGGCGCTACCTGCACACCCTCCCAGACGCCGATGAGACCGCACTGGACGCCATGGCCAAGACCCGCAGCCGAGCCGCCCGCTAACCGCCGTCCCCTCACATGCGTATCGACGAGGCAACAGGCATCTGATGACGATCGCACTCCGAGACCAGCACCCCGACCACACCGCCAGCTCAGCAGACGAGCACAGCGGGCACGACAACACCCGCCGCGTCGCGAACTGGGTTCACGCCCCTGCAACCCCGCACCGCGTACCCGTAGGCGACCGGATGATCCGGATCTCGACGACCACCGTAGTCATCGTGGTCGCGGCCGTCGCCGCCTACGTGTCCTACCGGCACGCCTACGAGCTCATCCGCGCCAAGGGCGAAGACCACGCGACCGCCGTGGTCATGCCGATCACCGTCGACGGGCTGATCTTCGCCGCCTCCATGACCATGCTGGACGCCACCCGCCGCGGCAACAAGATCCCCAACCTGGCCCGATGGACGCTCGGCTTGGGCATCACCGCCAGCGTGCTGGCCAACATCGCCCACGGCATCGCCCACGGCCCTATCGGGGCCATCATCGCCGGCTGGCCCGCCCTCGCACTCGTCCTCATCTACGAACTACTGATGACACTCATCCGAGGCAGTCACACACCCGGCAACACGCCACCGAACCCCTCCGTACCCGGGCCGCACCCGCTCGTACCCGCCGTACCTGAACCCGCCGTCAGCGCCTACCCGGCGGAACCCGGCGACAGCGCTGGGCCGGACACCGCCACCGATGCACTTGCGGTTCAAACACGCTCGCTGTTTGCCGACGACATCGCCGCAGGACGCCGCCCGAGCATCCGCGCCCCCGTCGAGCCCTCCACATCGGACAAGCCAAAACCCAACAAGTCCAAGCACACCTCACCGAGCCACCAGCGTGACCGGCTCCGTGAAGCACCGGCCCCGCCTGGCACGTCGCCGCCGAAGGCGACCAGGCCCCGGAATCGTTTTGCCACGCGCACACGAAATGGAATGAAATGGCTGATGGACTGAGTGGCACGCCGGAGTCACCCACCACACCGACCAGTGCTCCATCAAGCGGCTCCGATGCAGACGCGGGAACACCGACATGCACATTTCCCGGGTGCACCCGCCCCCGCCGCCCGGCCAAACCCGGATCAGGCAACAAGCCGCGCTACTGCGACCTGACCGACGCCGACGGCAGACTCGTTCACACAGCCTCCACGGCGTACAAGGCCCGCAACCCTCCATCCGGCACCACCTCGACCAACGGTCGCCCAGCCCCCAAGAGTCCGTTCACCGACTCAGTCACTACGGCCTCACAGGCTCGAGACCAAGTGCAAACCCTCGTCGCCGTGCTGGCCGACAGCCTCGCCGAGTTCCAGTCCGCGATGGAGCACATCACCGACACCCAAACTGCCGAGGCTGAGATCCAGGCCATCCGCGCCGAGGCGACCCAGCAGATCGCGCAGGCCCAAGAAGCACTCGCCCGCCAAACCCAACGCCGCCACCAAGCCGAAGAAGCCGCCGAAAAGGCGCGCAAGGCCGCCACAGAACTCTCTGCCCAGCGCGACACAGCCGACCAGGCCCGCCAACAAGCCGAGCAGGCCAGCCGTAAAGCCGAACAACGCGCCATCCAAGCCGTGCAAGATGCCGACAACGCGATTTCCCAAGCCCGACGAGGCGAAGCCGAAGCGAAAGCCGCAACCGACCGAGTTCACGCCGAGACCACCGCGCACCTGACCGAACTGCGAAGCGTTAACGAGCAGCGCATCACGGAACTGACCACCGCTCTGGAAGAAGCACGCCACCGCGCACAGCGCGCCGAAGCAGCACTGGACTCCCTAGCCGCCGACCACCAGGATCTGCAGAACCGCGTCCGCGACCTCACAGCCCAACTCACCAAACTCCGCAGCCGGCCAGACCAGCCCAACGAGCCCGCCTAGTAGCGCGACCGACGAACAAGCGTGACGGCTTCTCAGAGATGCGAAGCCGCCCCGGCGGCTGTGGCCAACCATCCAGTCGATGGCTCAGGTCATTGGAAGCAAGGTCCAGCACCGTGGGGACTGGTGACAGCAACGCTTCCACCTCTCGCCCGAAGATCGACCCGTCCGCGCGTAGGTCGTTACCGCCCATCCCCCAGCCGATGATCAGCCCACTGCCGGGCGGCCTCGGCGTGCTCTCTCGCCCAGTCGGCGTCATTGGCGGCAAGGTTGAGCTTCCATTTGTCGGCGAAGACGCGGCTGAACAGATCGATGGTCGCCTGGTCGGTGTTCGTCCACACGGGGAATCGGGAGAGCCATGCCTCCGCCTCGGCGGGCGTGTGCCCGGCCTTCAGCAGCCAGGGAACGAGCAACGCCAGCTCCAGGAACGCGGCACCACGGCCGACGAACGCCCAGTCCACCAGGTAGACCGTCCCATCGTCACCGACCAGCACGTTGGCGGGGTTCAGATCGGCGTGCAGCATCGTGTCGCCAGCGAGCATGGTGACGTCGGCCATCGCCTCCCAGCGTCGCTCGACGCGCTTGCGTTCGAGCACCGGCGGGACTGGGTGAGCCTGGAGGCCGTCGATGACCTTAGTCAAGACGTCCAGGTCCGCCGAACCCGGCGTGTAGTCGGCGTGGCGAGCCTGGACGTGCTCGAAGGCCAAGACGAGCCACCCCCCGGCCTCCACCATCCAGTGAAGGCGGGGGGCGTACTCGGTGACGTGGGGATTGATCGCGGCTTCCCAGCGCAGGGACCGGACCTCTGGGCCATCAGTGTCCGGCTCGGTCTTGCGGGCAGCCTTGACGAACAACCGCCCGCTGCCCGCGTGGACGGTCGCGGCGATGTCCGCGTGATTGCCAGCGGGCGCAGGCTCGACCCCGTGGATCGGCCCGGTGTGCGCCGTAATCGCCCCGAGCACCTCGGACGGCAGTGCGGACCAGTCGCTACGCATTGATCAATCCCCGTCGTCGAATCAGGCGGTGTGAGGTGGCTGCGCGCAGTTCTCCGGGCAGCAGGACTCGCCGTCCGTCCACCATTCCAGATCGACCCTGTACCCGGTGCCACGCATCGCTGCCAGGCCGCGCTCGGACGCCTGCCCGGACCGGATGTCCTCGTCCATGATCGGCAGGTGGTGCATGTACCGGCCCGCGACCCGGCCACATACCTCGGCGAAGGTGCGGGTGCGCATCATCGAGCGGTGCCAGATCTTGTCGACGGCGGGCGACGGCGCGAACTTCACCCAGGCGCGCGGGTCGCCGCCGACTTCGGCCATGGTGTCGCCCCACGCCTTGAGGAAGACCAGGAACTGCTCGACGCCGCGCTCGGCGTAAGGACGGGTGACCTTGTCGAAGGTGACCACGTCGTCGACCATGACCTGGAACTGCTCCAGCGTCACCAGGTCGCGAGGGTCCTTGGCGACCGTGGCCGCCCGTTCAGTGGTGGTGATGGTCATCGTGACCTCCAGCGGCGCGCCTGATGTGTGGTTCCGCGACCCGGGTGCGCGCCTGCTGGCCCAGGCCGCGGAGTTCAGGGGCGCTCGGTCGCGGCATCGACCGCCGGGACCCGCGCGCCGAGGCTCACGGCAATCAGCTGAGACGGGGAGTGAAGAAACCAGTTCGCGGTTCCACCGCCGTGAGCCCAAGGTGTCGGTGCGAGGACTACTCCTCGTTCTCCAGTTCCTGGATGTTCTGTTCGGCCAGCGCTCGGATGGCCTTGATGGAGGCGGCAGCATGCCGTGCTGCACCATCGCCTGTTCGTAGGCGCCATGGGCGATCTCCAAGGCGGCCTGTACGGAGACGAGGGTTTCGCCTGCGACGACTGCGGTGCTTTCAGACATTGGGAAGTACCTCCAGAACGGCGAAGACCCACTTGCCTTCGTCGGCGGGCCGCCAGCCGGTGTGGGCCGCAAGCATCTTCACGATGAAGAGCCCACGCCCGTTCCCGGCGTCGAGCTGTAGAGACTTGTGCTGGGGCGATGCCGGGACGGAGTCCCAGACCTCGACGGTGAGTGTGTTGACGACCTCTTCGCAGATCCGGACACGGATCTTCTTGTGGCTTGCTTGTGTGACCGCGTTCGTCACCAGCTCGGACACCACCAACTCGAAGTCTTCGGCCTGTCTCTCGGAGAGCCCCCACACGACGAGAGCGCGCACCGCCGCACGGCGGGCGATGCCCACTGTCGCTGGTGTTGAGAGGAACTCGTGATCCATGAGGATCTTCCGCGTCTCCTGCGCTGCTGTCGTCATCGGTGACTCCCGAGTCGGTACCGGGCCCGTTCTGCTGTGCCACACCAGACAGCGGGCCTCGTGTCACACGACACTGACTTGCGGCGAGGGTTCTGCACCAGAAGAGAGGCAAAAGGAGGCAGACAACCTCAGCGGTAGGCGTCGGCCGCTGCCTCGATCAGCCTCCCCGCCTCGTCTCCAAAGACGGCAGAGCGGTAAAGATCTTCAAACGCAGCCAGATACAGGGAGACCTCACCCGGCACGGTGATGGTGACCAGGGCAGACAGGATCTCCACCTCCACCTTGTTGCCGTCGAACACGGTGAAGTTCTCCAACACCCACTGCGAACGCGCGCGAGAGAAGGGGAGCACTCCCAGCGCCACCGAAGGGATCGCGGACGCTGTGATGTTCGCCAGGTGCGAGAGCTGGTTGACCATTACCTGTGGTTCACCGAGGCGGTAATACAGCGCCGCCTCTTCCATCAGGAACAGGAACTTGCGACCGGGCCGCCACAGAACACGCTGCCGGTCAATGCGAACGGCAGCCGCTCCTGGTACGTCGTCGTCGGGCCCGCCTGAGCGGCGAGAGATGAGAGTGAGCAACTCGGTGACGTAATCCCGAGTCTGGAGAAGGCCAGGCACGACCTGAGAGCAGTACGTCCAGTCAGTGGAGGCCCCCTCGTACAGGGCGAGGCGGCTCTCCTGGAGCCGCCTCAGGCCGCCTTTACCTCGCTGGAGCCGCTTCCAGGTCGCATAGGCAGAGTCCGCGGACTGCAGAGCCGCTATGAGGTCTTCGCACTGGTCATCGGCGTCACAGATGTGGCACCAGGCCCTGATGTCGGCGACGGTCGGCGCCCGCTGAGCATGCTCGATCTTGCCGACCTTCCACCTGTCCCATCCGGCGGCTTCGGCAAGGTACTTGGTCTTGATCCCGGAGTTCAGGCGGATCTCGCGCAGGCGGTCTGCGAGGGCCTGCCGGGCCGCTTGAACGGCCGGGTACTGGGGTGAAGGCACGGTGTCAGTGTCGAATCGGCTACTGCGGGCAGTAGTCCTTATGCGGAATCGCTCGCTCCCATGCTGCCTCGAAAGCGCTACCGCACTGCTCCGCCACCGCCGCATCGTCGGTCAGTTCTGCGCCAAGGTAATTCCCGACGCCAGAGAAGTAGCCGAATCGAACGAGACGATCGTCCAACACCCAATAGTCATTGGCGGGCAAGCACAGGCCGATAGCCTGCCGGCGGGGCAACCAACGGACCTGCTCGCCAGCCGCCTCGTTGAGCGCGCCGGCCCCGTCGTACTCGAATCGGGTGAACGGGGCCAGAGGCTCAGAGACGACCCGGACACGGCGCATGGTGACGCCGCGTCCCACCGCAGTCCGCACGATCTCGGCCCACTCGTGCTCATGCTCGGCGATGTCGGCGGAGGTCACACGACCGTCCAGCCAGCGCAGGAACAGCGGGTCATTGGGCGTGTATGCGTCCCTCAGTTCGAGGTGAACCGCCGTCCGCCGCACCGTGGCGAACAGCGCGGCAAAGTCCTCTGCATCGAGATCGTCAGGTCTCGGCGTCGTCACGTAGCGCCTCCAAGATGGTCTCCCGCATCCGGGCCGGGAACCTCACCAGACTCTCGTGAGGAGCGAGAGGACTGTTCCTCTCCGCCTCGGCGAGCACCTGCGGGGCCACCTCGGTCCAGCCCTGGAAGAGGATGTCGCCGGTGTCCTCATCGAGGTGGACAGCCAGGCAGTTTCCGCCCTGCGTGTTCGGGTCGATCGCCAGCAACCGTAGCGCCATGACGGCCTCCGTCATCGATGGTGAGGCGAAGAGAGGCATCTCGTCTAGGAGACTCTCCTGCCCATGCAGCTCTGGTCAAGGGGTTCCACAGCAAGCTAACGTCCGCGCATGGATGCCGCGAGGACGTCGAAGAGCGTGGCGTGGAGGACGTCGACTTACACCAGGGAAGGCAACTGCGTCCAGCTAGCCGAACTCGAAGCCCGAGTCATAGGCATCCGAGACTCCAAAGACCCAGACGGCCCGCACCTGCCCCTGTCCCACGCTGTCCTGGCGACTCTCCTCACCCAGATCAAGGCTGGCGTCCTCGACCTCTAACCCGGGCGACCAGCCACCAAACACACTTCGTGACGACGACTCTTCGTGCTGCTCAGTTTCGTCGCTGTCCAGGAAGTGGGTCTGCGCTCACTGCTGGCCTCGACCGCACCGACGAGGTCACGGGCAACGTGGAGCGCCCCTCGTATGGGTACCGAGCAGTGGCGGATGGCGCCCTGAGCACCTTGCTAAGGATGCTCTACCTGCCCCGGCCCCGCGGCTACTCCCTTCTCAGGCGGATACAACTATGGAGAAGGTTACGGACCGCGCTATAAACCTGCACCTGATCGTGAAACGCACCTAAGCTGGCCCGTCCGGTTTACTCTCCAAGGGCACTGCGGGCAGACCCCCTTCGAGGGCCACCCGAGCGTCTGCGAGCTGCGACCCGGCATGTTGCAGAGCCGCAATCAGCTTCGGGAGCCGTGCGCCTGTGGCCGGATCACCATCGTCACCATCGGTGTACGTCTTAATGGTGCGTGCCAACCGAAGGAGGGCGTCCCGTGCCGCTCGTTGCTCGTCCACTTCGAGATGCTCCGAGAGCTTCAGCCATTTGGCCTCCTTGTCGGCAGCCTCTTGGGCAGCGAAGGCGACGATCTCTCGTGTGACGCTGCGGACGGTCTCCTCAAGTTCTAGCGCGATCCGAAGTAGCGGTGCCCCGACCATGTCGTCCTCACTGGGTTCACGCCCAGGCTGGAACATCCGGTAGAAGCTCCAGGGATCTTGCGGCTCGCTCAGCCGCTCCAATGCTCTGAACACGGGCTCGAATGTGTCCAGGGGCTGTGTCGGTGAGGAGAATACGCTCCGGTGGTTCCAGAGCGCGAGGATGGCGGTCATCGCTTCGCGCCGTATGCCGTTCGCCTCTGCCCCCGTGGCGTTCTCCGCCTGAACGATCAGGGCGCCGATGTGATGTGCCATCCAGCGGCCTAGGACATCACTGTCGGAGAGATCGTTGGCTATTTCCTTGCCAAGTTCGAGGGTCCGCTCAAAGTTCTTCGCATCTTCCGGATTCATCGAAGAGGTAAATTTTGTAGGACCGTTCGCGCGGCGGGAGGGATTCGTCATCGTCTTGGTGGAACCTCGTCGTGTAGCTCTGCTCGTGTTCTTTGTGAGTGCGGTCGATCATCACTTCAATTATCATGCTACGGCCGGTCAGATTCAGCAATTCTTGAAGGGCGTTGGGCTGAATTTCCAGCCGTTGGCCTTGGGTTCCCGTCACGCGGTCGGAACTGGTCGCTGACGTATCTGTCCAGTAAGTGCTACGGAGAGCGATACCACCGCCTCGGGTCCATTCGCGCATATCTGCGTCCGGTTGTAGACCGAACAGATCGATGAATTCATCAGAGGGCATATAGGGCGGGTACTTTATTCCTGCGGCCAGTGGGTCTTTACTGTCGATCCCATCATGTCGGTCAGGATCGACGATCCAGCCGGTCAACTGGAAGCCTGGGACGTCGAACTGGTAGTCGCTGTCATCGGCGTTGGGAATGCGGTAGCCCATGTACGAAGGGGCCGTCTGCAGGGCGAGTACCAGTGCCCTGGCCCTCGCAGGAGTGACGAGAGCACTGCGGATCAGGACGCTCTGCGCAGCTTCATAGCCTGCATCATCGGAGCTTTCCCAGACTCTGATCCATCCGTCATCCGAAATGAGACGTTCGCTGAAGTGCCTGCTGTTCAACCGCCAGACCCAGCCAGCGTCCAAATTGTCCCTTCCTATCAGGACGCTCTGTGGTGAGGGATCTCGACGGTCCGCAAGCCATCTGCCGTCGTCGCGGGTGACATGGAAATCGCGAAGCCAGTAGGTGAACTGGTCCAGGTCCGCATCGCTATCCTTGTATACGGGTTGATCCTTGAGCAACTCCCCGGCCACGGTCCACAAGGCGTGAGTCGAGAGATAGAAGTCCAGGTCTTCGGCCTCCGGCCGGGTCGTACGGTAGGAGAAGGTGCTCCCTTCTCTGTAAAGCCTGAGAGTGTGGCGCGGGTCGTCCTCGTGGGTGCCACGGTAGGGAAGCCCCCAAGTGCCCGTGATCGCTTGACCGGCGAGACGCAAGACGGCCTCCTCAGGAATCCCAAAGGCTTCACCGAGGGGCTTGCACCAGATATCCTTGAAGTCCCAGAAGAAGTGGAAGTTGTCTGGTTCGGATTCATAGGTTTCCTCCTCTTTGCCATTTCGCCTTCTTGCCGCACGTTCCACCCACGACTCTGTGAGGATTTTCATCGGGATGTTGATCCTGCGGACGATGGCGAGTTCCTCCGCGCCCAGGATTCCCGCACCGGACCGGTCGAGGGCCATACAGATCGTTTTCGCGCTCTCCTGCATTACAACGTGCGGTTCGTCATCGAAGATCACTTTTCGCAGCAAGGGTTCGAACACTGCGAGTGTCTGATGCGTCGCAGAATTCTGTGCGGCCCGTGCGAGGGCGAAGAGCAGCCACTGGCGGGCGTGCCGATCGTAGAAGGGCAGACGGGCGTCGTGGAACGGGGTCACATCGAGCGTCCCGAGCGCGAAACGAAGGAGGGCCTCCAGTTCCTCTTGGCAGCCGAGTTCAGCAAGGAGCCAGACACAGTGCGCGGCCCGCCACCTAGCGTCGTGCTCGGGGTCGCCGAGAACGGTCCACAGGTAGCCTGCAAGGCACTCCGCAGCGCTGGTAGGTCCAGCGGGAAGGTCGGCGAACCTGCCGTCACCCGAGTCCTCGGGTGAAAGATCAGTCAGCATGGTGTCGAAATCGTCGAGGACAGTCTGCGCCTGGGCGCCGGTAAGCCGGGGAACGAGTCGGGCTGCCAGGTGATGACAGTCCTCCGGGGGAAGCACGGCCGCTTGGGAACCGAGTTCTCGAAGTGCTGTCGCGAGCAGATCCGCATCAGGTTCGTCGGCCAACCTGGCGAGTTCTGACAGGTCGAGGGGGTCGTAGACCTTGGTAGTCAACTCCCGGCAGAATCGCGCCGCTGCCGTGTGCGCGAGATGCCTCAGTTGCCGGCGTGCCGCCCGCGGCAGCAGCGTCAGTTCGGCCAGCCTCTTGACCATTCGCGCGTAGTCGAAAATGCGGAGGTTGGGATTGGCCTGGAACGCGGCTAGCATGTTGTCCAGTTCGCGTAGGGGAACCGTGACCGCTTGGTCTATGACCTGCTCCATGTGCAGCGAGCGCTCCGACGCGATTACTATCTGGCGGGCTTGCTCCCAGCCTTCGGCGGTGGAGAGGTCGCATGCCCCGAGGGCGTCTTCGAACTGCCGTGAGCGCGCCAATCGCGCCTCGTCCTCCTTCGCATTCGAGGCCCACCGTCCCGAGGTGTAATCACGCGATGCCGGGAAGGCAATGTGGCGTGCGCTAGGGGCGAGCAGTGTTCCGGAGAGGTCGATGTCCAGTTCGCCGACGGTCGCGTCGAGACGTTCGAAGGAGGCACTGCTGAAGCGTCGTGCCCGCAGGAATAGTCCCAACGTCTCAGCGATGCGCTTGCCGTCGCCTGGAGTCTCACGCAGTGCTCGCTCGACGAGACGGAGGCCGTCAACGTGGTGCTCGCCGAACGGCAACAGCGCCGAAGCGGTAACAGCGGACGGAGCGAGGGGGCCGGGTTCCTCGTCGAGCAGCGCCTGGATGATCGGGCCCTGTGAACAGAAACGGCGGTCGCGCCAGCGGGAGGCAACGGTCATCGCGGTCGTGGCGCTCAAGTAGCCCATCGCGGCCAGTACCTCAGAGTGCTCTATTGCGTCCCCGAGGTAGGGTTCTAGACTTTCGGTGATTTGCGCAACGCGATAGGCGCGGCGCTCATCACTGTGATTGCCGTCGGATGCCCGGTGGGCGACCGCAATAAGGGCTCGCCACAACGCGTGTGCATCATCGCCCACACGGTCTGTCAGATCGATTGCCTGGGTGAAGTAGGTGTGAGCTTCAATTTTGTCGAATTGCTGGATGGCTCGAGCGAGCTTCACCATCTGCTCCGCCTTGGACTCAGCATTCTCCTGAGCCAGGTCGAGCGACTTGGCTACCGACTCGGCGAGTTCTACGGCGATGTGCTGTAGCTCGTCGACAGCAGCAGCTACTCGGACGGCATCGATGAGCACATTCTCTGGAAGGTGCCGCTGAGCACTTCGGTACCAAGCGAGCATGTTTTGGCGCGACGCCTCGGAGGAGCCAAAGGCGAGGATCCGGACACCGAGCCGGGCGATACCTCTGTGCAGGAAGTGCGGCAGCTCGTCACGGCCCCAGCGGGATGAGGCGGGTGCCACTAGTTCCTGGAAAGGGCTGTCCGTATCGCTGGCGGTTCCGACAAGGCAGTCGATCAACAGTCTCGCCCAGACGCCGAGGGGCACGACGTTCCGCTTGTGATCGTTCACGGCACTCGAGTGCACGTGGGGCTTCTCTCGCGCTTCTGTGACGTCTTCGCCAGCGATCTCTTCCACGTCGAAGGGCTTTAGTCGGATCTTTGACAGCAACGCGAAGCCGCACAGCAGCGTGATCGTGTCGGTGCCACGACCCCAGCGGCTTCCGGCACCTCTGCTCAACCTGCCAGGAAGATTCAGACACAGGATCCGTTCGGCTTCCCCGCTTGGGAGCAGTCCGTGGCGCAGGCCCATCGCGATAATCCAAACAACCGCCGGTAGCACCTTGTTTTCTTCTGAGCGTGCCGAATACCAGCGAACAGAGACAGGTCTGCGCTGGCGCTTCAACATCCTGACCAAGCGCCGGGCAAGGGGGGCCTGGCAGACGATGTTGGCCTTCCATGCTGCATACGCGACCGCGAACTGGAGGTATTTCAACGACACGGCCGCGTGCCCGAGACGCTCCAGTTCTGCTGTACGGCCCGAGTCAGCAAGCCGGGTGGCAATGATCACCCCGGCCTCGAAGCTCACCCAATCGGGCCGCCAGCGAGCAAGGTGGCTGACGCATGCCTCCACGCCGTCGGTGTTGAGGAGTCCGAGGGCGACTTCGGCGATGTCCGTGGCGGTGACGCTGTGCCGATTCGAATCGTCGTTAGGCTGCCGCACCCACGCCCTGAGCCATTCCGACGCACTGCGCAGCCGGCTGCCGGCGAAGTCGGTCTGGCCTTCGGCGAACGAGAGAAGGGCACCCTCGTAGTGCAGATTGGAGCCAGGCCAATCGCCCACAAGGCTGCGGTTCGCAACAATGTCCTCAATCGTGATGGCGTCCAGGAACTGGCCTGCCAGATCGGTGTTGGATCGCAGCAGATGAAGTCGCCGAGAGTGGCCAGCGGCCAGACTACCGGCCTTGACAGCCAGCCGGGTCGCTTCCCATTCCCTTCCCACGCGTAGTGTGGCCTTGAGAGCAAACTGGGCCCGCTGCTGAGCGATCTCCCGCCGTTCCAGGTCGTTGCACGCGGGGAGGGCACTGTCGGTCATCGCCATCTCGACAAGAGTGTCGACCTGGCCGGCCTCCCAGAGCAGTTGAGGCAAGCTGGCAGCCACGTATGGTTCGTCGGCGGCGAGCGGGGTCAGCCGGTTGATGAAGTCACTCAGGGAGTCGCCGGTCGGACGGTACGTCGTCCGGAACCACGTCTCGGTCGGTTCGTCGCGGAATTGCAGGGTGTCACCGTCGACGAGGAGCGGGCGTCCGAGGTCGGCCGCGAAGCTGTGCACGAGGGCGGCCGGTACCTTACATAGCTTGGTCAGAACGTTGATGGGCATCCTCGGCCGGAGTGCGGCCAGAGCCTCGCACAGGCGGTCGATCTCCGTGCTCAGGTGGTTGGCGTCCTTGCACTGGTCCACCATGCCCTGGAGGAGTTCGTCGAACAGAGGGTCGTCGGGATGCCTCGCTTCGCCGAGAGAGACCAGACAGGACCTGAGGTCCGAGGCCGTGGCCAGAACGAGGGCCTGGATCCGGGGATTGCCGCCGGTGCGCCGATGGAACTCGGCCGCCTGCGCCTCCGTGACCGGACCGAAAACCGATTCCAGGTGCTGCCTGGAATCGGCGATGCCGAACCCTTTGAGCTCGATTCTGTGAATGCTGGGCGGCGGTTCCAGCAGACCGATGCGTTCCGTACGGCACAACATCACGAGCCGCACATTGTCCGGCAGGGCCTCCCGCAGCATGTCCGTGACAAAGGTCCGCTCCCCGCCGTCTCTCGCGATGAGCGCCGCGTTGTCTGCAGCGTCCACGACAAGAACCAGGAGCGCCCCTGGAGCGGAGGCCGCGACAGCCGCTGCAGCGGCCCGGACCCTGGCCATGAATGCCTTCGCATAGTCGGTCGGCTGAGCTGTGCCGACCGGGATCAGCGGGTCGCAAAGGGCATGTGCAGCAAGCTCATTCGCCAGCTGGACCAATCCTTGCTGATGCTGATGGCGTGGTGAGCTAGAGCGCCGGTAGCTACCGTTCCCAAAGCAGTCGTAGACGAGGATGATCGAGCCAGACGGCAGGTTCCGTTCGATCTGTGTCGTGAGCACCGACTTGCCTACACCGCCGGCCGCGTGAACAACGACGGGCCGCCCAGTGAGTCCGATGATGTCGTCGACGATCGCACGCGTCTGCTCAGTCAGGATCGTGTGCTCAGGCTCGTCGATAAGTTTGGGAGCAGGCATCACATGCTCCGGTGAAGCTCCGAGAGCGGTAAGCACGGTAGAGCGTTCGACGACGTGGTTCGCTTCGAGTGAGGTCGCTCGTCTGGTGATCATCTCCTTCAACAGAAGGGGTTGCACATCGGCAGCACCGGGAAGAAGGCCAGTCAAGTCCAGCCGGAACAACCCTTCGAGCCGCAACAGACCCGGAGCCGTGGCATCCACTTCCAGGCGGCCGAAGAACGCGGCCTCACCGGCTGCGTCACCAGAGAAGTTCGCATACTGCCTCAGGTACTTGACGTCGTGCGCATACTCGCCGACTTCTCCACCATCTGCCAAAATGCCGATCGCTCGGAGTACCGACTCACGGATCGGGCGATTGGACAGGAACTCGAAGGTCACCTTTTCTTCGATCCCTGGGGACTCCTTGCGGATCTGCCTAAACTTTTCCGCGAACCCTTTGACCGTCTTCGAGAGACCCGATACAGACCATTCTTCTGTGGCCCGTGCAGTCGAATGCTTCAGCTGTCGATACACCACACGATTGGCGTTGAAAAGGCTAGTCCCACCATAGTATTCGGCGATGTCGATTACGTCCTCGCCATCTTCCCCCCGGGTGTCGTTGGGTGATACACCCTCGATCGCAATCGCGGTCAGATCGGCATCGGGACGCAGCAGTTTAAGCGCCTGACGAGCCGCCCAGTGGTAATGAAATTGATCACCGTCTCGACTGGCACGCAAAAGATCCGTGTCAGACAATTCTCCTCCCCGGACCTACAGCGAAGAAATGAGGCAAGCGTCCGCTCGCCTCACAGCAGACAAAGGGTATAAGTGCACCCAAATACTCACCCTTCCTTGGAGTTGGGCAACATATCTAGTAACCCCTTCCACTCTTCGGTTCTGCAGGCGCACGAAAGAAGCCTAACGCAATGCGCGTTGCAGGTGCCGCCAGCAGATGATGCTGGTGGCAAGGGCGAGGAGCATACCGTTGGATGTCGTCGCCGATCTCCCAGCGGCCACGGAGCCCGAAGGAACCAGTGCGGCAGGGCGGTGGTGCGGTGGTGCGCTCGACGAGGTAACACTGTTGGCCGAGGCATGGGCCATGTCGTCAATGTCTTCACCCATGTGACGACAGCACCCCCCTTGCCCTCCCGGTCTGCCGCCACAAACTCGATCTGCCTATCGATCACGGAGTCTCGCTTGGCGTCGTTCCGGATGTGGCCGACATCAGAAATGTCTTGCCGACGAACGCCCTGCCTCGGTAGCCAGTCCCCTGCTAGAGACTGGCCCTGAACGACACCAGAGAGCACATCGACACACGTTTAATGATTCTCGATAACGCACCAATCAGGATGGTCATTCGACACACTCTCCGAGGCGGAGAAAGTTATAGGGCTTGTGGCCACAATTCTGGATTTAACGAAATCCAGAATGCACACTGGTGGTGTGGGACCGGGCGCGGTCCTGGCGAGGAGGCAAAAATGAGCGAGGTCGCGCAGGATGGGAAGGACGCACCAGGTCGGAGGTTGCAGCGCCGGTCACGGCAGGGGCAGCCCGGTTGAAGGTGATGCGGTTCCGGGTCAACCAGGCCGAGGAAGCTGAGATTGTGGGCGCGGCGAAACGGCAGGGGCTGGCCTATGGCGCGTTCGTGGCGCAGGCGGCGGTGGCCGCTGCGCGCGACGAGTCGAGGCCTGTTGATTCGGTGTTGCGTGAGCTGCATTCGGATTTGAACGCCGCGACCCGTGCGGCGAATCGGATCGGGGTGAACTTCAATCAGGTCGTCCGGGAGATGCACGCGACCGGGCAGATACCAGGGAGCATGGAACGGTATGCCGAGATGTGTATTCGCGCGGTTCGGCGAGTGGATGACATCGCAGTCCGGATCGGGCGCAGGCTGCGGTGATCGGCAAAGTGACCCGGGGCCAGCGGGTGGCCGGGCTGCTGGCCTACCTGTTCGGGCCAGGGCGGGCCAACGAACATGTCGATCCGCCCGTGGTGGCTGGGTTTCGGCATCCGGCCGCGATGGAGCCGCCGATGGCCCACGACGAGAGACGGGACGTGCGGCGCTTGGCCGCGCTGCTCAACTCCCCGTTGGACGCGCAACCACGCAAGGGGTTCGTGCAGCCGGTGTGGCACTGCGGGATGCGCACAGCCCCCCCCGGTGACCGGGGGCTGTCCGACGATGAGTGGGCCGAGATCGCTGAGGAGCTGATGCACCGCACTGGGCTGGCGCCTCGGGGCGACGACGGGGCGTGCCGGTGGGTGGCGGTACGCCACGCCCCTGACCACATCCATCTGGTCGTGACCCTGGCCCGCGAGGACAGCCGATGGGTCAGCATTCACGGCGACCATTACAAAGTTCGCGCGGCCTGCCGGGCGATTGAGCAGCGCTTCGGCCTGACGGTCACCGCCCCGGCCGATCGCACCGCAGCGCCCCGGCCGACCCGAGCCGAGACCGAGCACGCTGGCCGGACGGGCCGACGCGAGCCGCCACGGGCGACCCTGCGACGCCTGGTCTCCCAGACCGCTGCGGGTACCTCCTCGGTCGGGGGCTTTCTCACCGACCTGGATACTGACCGGCGAGTGACGGTCCGCGTCCGGTACAGCCCATGTGATCCGGGTGCGGTGACCGGGTACGCCGTCGCGCTGCATGGCCACACCGACCGCGATGGGAACCCGATCTGGTTCTCCGGCGGGAAGCTCGCCCCAGATCTGACCATCCCGCAACTACGCCGCCGCTACACCCCGCCCCCAGGCCACACCCAGCGCGAAACTCCCGCCCCCACAGGTCACGCAACCCACAGCCAGGACACCGGCGAGTGGTACGAAGAGCTGAACATGGCCGTCGCCGCGGCTCGCCGGGTCTACCTGAATACCCGTGACGCACAGGTACGCGCCGATCTGAACCGCGCCACTGCCGACACGCTGCATCTGGCTGCGCGTGTCTTCGATGACCCAGGTCTGGGGCAGGCAGCCGACCTGTTCGACCGGGCGGCCCGCCAGCCGTACCTCCGTACCCCGACACCGACCCGTTACGGGTACGCCCTCCGGCAGGCAGCCCGGATCCATGCGCTCGACGCTGCGCGTCGCCGACGCCCCGACCCCGCCATTGCGCTACTTCACCTGCTCGCCGCCCTGATCGACCTCGTGCAGACCATCGCTGACGTCCTGCACGATCACCAGGCCACCGCAGCCCGCCACGCGGCCGATCGTCTCGCCGCCCTGCGGGCATCACCAGGCCCTCCGCAGCGGGTAGCCCCGCCACGTCCCCGCCCTGACACCGCGGCCGTCCTCGCGGCTGGCGACTTCCCTACCGCCCCTCTCCCACCGCGCTCTTCAACTCCCCCGCGCCGACCGCGCAGGCCAGCGCCACACGCTCGCCCACAGCCGCCAAGCCCTGAGACCGGTCATGGCCGACACGCGAACCAAACCACCTCACTAAGACCCAACACACACTAAGTCGCCTCAAAGAGCGCAAAGACGCCTTAGTCGTGCATGCTGGTCAGCAGAGGCCGCGGAACGGCGGCGTCGCCGAGCGGGAGAGGGCACCGATCATGGCCGACAGCACCGGCTACGAGCCGGACCCCGACATCCTCACCACCGAGGAGCTCTCCGCCAAGATCCGCATCGCGCCGCCCACCATCCGCAAGGCCGCCAGCCGCGGCGACATCCCCGGCATGCGCATCGGCAAAGACTGGCGCTTCTCCTACAGCGCCGTCGTTGCAGCCATCGCCAGCTACTACCTCGTCGCTGATGACGGCACCGACGATCCCCCGGCCAACCCCGCCGCCCTGGATTTCCCCCACGACATCCGCCAGGGGGTGCCCCAGCGGGACCCCACCGGGCGGCAGCAGGGCAGACCCACCGTGAAGGAGTCCCGACCGATGATGTGAGCAAGGCGCCAAATCCGCATCCATCACAGCCACTTCCCAGGACGGCGCCACGCCGCACAACGCCGCAGACCCGAACTCAGGCTCCGAGCGGCCGTCCACACACCCGCGACGCGGCAGGGCACACATCGGTGCCGCCGCGGAGCAACGCCCGCGTCACAGTCCTCGTCCGATCCACCCAGAAAGACGATTACCGAGATGGAACCGATGAGTATTGAGCGACTGCGTGCCCTGCCGGCGACCGTGGACGTCGTCACGGCCGGGCAGGCGTTCGGGTTCGGCCGCGCCAAGGCCTACCGGCTTGCCCGCGAAGGCCACTTCCCCTGCAAGATCACCAAGGTCGGCCGCAACTACCGCGTGCTGACCATCGATCTGCACCGGGCGCTCGGCGTAGACGCGTCCTGACCCGTGTCCAGAAAGATCTTTTAAGGCCGGATGCGGTCACCCGGTGGCTCTCAGTGCCACGGACGAATCACGGACAAACGATCAAGGGCCCGTGTTCTCGATCTTGAGAACCGGGCCCTGACCTTGTGCTTCTTGGTAGCGGGGGCAGGATTTGAACCTGCGACCTCTGGGTTATGAGCCCAGCGAGCTACCGAACTGCTCCACCCCGCGGTGATGTCTTAACTCTATGGGGCGCCTGTGGCTTGCGCAAACCGGTAGCGAAGCGGGCGCGGCGAGGGTGTGAACCGGGCCTCGCCGGGGGCTGTCGGCGCCCCGGGCGAGGCCCACCCCCGGTGCTGTCGGCTACTCGGTGGACATGTGGGGGTAGCGGTAGTCGGTGGGCGGCACGAACGTCTCCTTGATGGAGCGCGGCGACGTCCATCGGAGGAGGTTGAGGATGGAGCCGGCCTTGTCGTTGGTGCCGGACGCGCGGGCGCCGCCGAAGGGCTGTTGTCCGACGACGGCTCCGGTGGGCTTGTCGTTGACGTAGAAGTTCCCGGCCGCGTAGCGGAGGACTTCGGCGGTGCGGGCCACGGCGGCGCGGTCGTCGGCGATGATCGCGCCGGTCAGCGCGTACGCCGACGCCGACTCCATCTGGGCGAGCATCTCCTCGTACCGGTCGTCCTCGTAGACGTGGACGCCGAGGATCGGGCCGAAGTACTCGGTGCGGAAGATCTCGTCGGCGGGGTCGTCCGAGACGAGGACGGTCGGCCGGACGAAGTAGCCGACCGAGTCGTCGTAGGTCCCGCCGGCGATGATCTCGACGGACGGGTCGTCCTGCGCGCGGTCGATCGCGGCCTTGCTCTTCGCGAACGCCCGCTCGTCGATCAGGGCGCCCATGAAGTGGGACAGGTCGGTCACGTCGCCCATGGTCAGCTCGTCGACCTCGGCGGCGAGCGTCTCCTTCAGGCCGCCCTCCCAGAGTGACCGGGGGACGTAGGCGCGGGAGGCGGCCGAGCATTTCTGCCCTTGGTACTCGAAGGCGCCCCGCACCAGCGCCGTCCTCAGGATGCCGGGGTCGGCGGACGGGTGGGCGACGATGAAGTCCTTGCCGCCGGTCTCGCCCACGAGCCGCGGGTAGGACCGGAACTTCTCGATGTTGTTCCCGACCGTCTTCCACAGGTGCTGGAACGTGGCGGTGGACCCGGTGAAGTGGATCCCGGCCAGTTCCGGGTGCGCCAGCGCCACGTCCGACACCGCGAGCCCGTCGCCGGTGACCAGGTTGATGACGCCCGGCGGCAGTCCGGCCTCCTCCAGCAGCCGCATGAGCAGCACGGCCGAGTACGTCTGCGTCGGCGACGGCTTCCACACGACCACGTTCCCCATGAGCGCGGGGGCGGTCGGCAGGTTGGCGGCAATGGCCGTGAAGTTGAAGGGGGTGATGGCGTAGACGAACCCCTCCAGCGGACGGTGGTCGGAGCGGTTCCACACGCCGGGGCTGCTGATCGGCTGCTCGGCGACGACCCGCCGGGCGAAGTGCACGTTGAAGCGCCAGAAGTCGACGAGCTCGCACGGGCTGTCGATCTCCGCCTGCTGGACGGTCTTGGACTGGCCGAGCATCGTCGCGGCCAGCAGCGTCTCCCGCCACGGTCCCGACAGCAGGTCGGCGGCGCGCAGGAAGATCGCGGCCCGGTCGTCCAGCGACAGCGCCCGCCACGCGGGAGCGGCCGTCAGTGCGGCCTCGATGGCGTCCTGCGCGTCGTCCTCGGTCGCCGTCCCGAGCGTTCCGAGGACCGAGGCGTGCCGGTGCGGTTGCACGACCGCCACCTTCGCCCCGGCGCCGAGCCGCCGCTCCCCGCCGATCGTCATGGGCAGGTCGATGGGGGCCTGCGCGGTCAGCTCGGCGAGCTTGGCCTCCAGCCGGGCCCGCTCGGCGCTGCCGGGGGCGTAGCCGCGCACCGGCTCGTTCACCGGCGTCGGAACAGTGGTCACGGCGTCCATGAAAGGGACCCTCCTGGTCAGCGAGAGACGAACGAACGGAGAAAGAACACGAGGTTGGCGGGGCGTTCGGCCAGGCGCCGCATGAAATACCCGTACCAGTCGGCCCCGTACGGGACGTAGACGCGCATCTGGTGCGCCTCTGCCAGCCGCCGCTGCTCGGCGGCGCGGATCCCGTAGAGCATCTGGAACTCGTACGAGTCGGCGGCCCTGGCGGATCGTGCGGCCATGGCGAGCGCGATCTCGATCATGCGCGGGTCGTGGCTACCGACCATGGGGTAGCCGGCCCCCTCCATGAGGGTTCGCAGCCCCCGCACGTAGGCGCGGTCGATCTCCGGCTTCCCCTGGAACGCCACCGAGCCCGGCTCCGCGTAGGCGCCCTTGACGAGCCGGACCCGTGACCCCTCGTGGGCGAGGTCCCGCAGGTCGCCCTCGCTTCGGCGCAGCATGGCCTGGACGGCCACCCCCACCCAGGGGAAGTCGGCGCGCAGCTTGCCGAGGATGTCCAGCGTGGAGTCGACGGTCGTGTGGTCCTCCATGTCGAGCGTGACGGTCATGCCCGCCCGTCCCGCCGCGGCGCAGACGGCCCGCGCGTTGTCGAGCGCGAGATCACCGGGAAGCCGCTGCCCCAGCGCCGACAGCTTCACCGAAGCCTCGGAACCTTTCGCGAGTCCCTGCTCCTCCAGAGCCGCGAGCAGATCCAGGTAGGCGTCCCTCGTGGCGTCGGCCTGGCTGCGCTCGGTGGTGTCCTCTCCCAGGTGGTCGAGCGTCGTCAGGAGCCCTGCGCCCGACAGCTCCCGCACCACGCCGATCGCGTCCTCCACCGTCTCACCGGCCACGAACCGGTCGACGACTCCCCTGGTGAGAGGGACGGTCGTCACCACACCGCGCATCCGGTCACTGCGCGCCGCCGCAAGCAGAAGGGGACTGGGCATCGAGACCTCCAACCACGATTGACATCTCGCACGTTAGAAGCGATCTCGTACGGTCGCGTATAGTCAACTGTCACTTTCGGGCAGCATATTTGTCATACAGATGTCAGAAGGATGACCATGGCCCTCGATCTGCAGGAGATCGTGGAACTGGCCGCCGACCTCCTGGGCGCACCCGCGACCCTGGAGGACCGCGACTTCCACCTCGTGGCCTACGCCGCGCACGGCGACACGATCGACCCCGTCCGGATGGAGTCGATCCTGCACCGCCGCGCGACCGAGGCCGTCCGCACCCGCTTCGAACGCCACGGCATCGCCCGCGCGACCGGGCCCGTCCGCATCCCCGCCGACACGTCCCGCGGCCAGCTCGGCCGGCTGTGCCTGCCCGCCCGCTGGAACAACGTCACCTACGGCTACCTCTGGCTGCTGGACGACCAGGAGCGCATCACCGGCCCCCGCGCGGCCCAGGCCATGCCGCTCTGCGAGCGCGCCGGGCTTCTCATGGCGCGGCAGGCCCGCGAGCGCGACGACCTCGGCTACCGGGTCGCCGACCTCCTGTCGACGCAGCCCGACGTCCGCGCCCAGGCCGCCAGCGAACTCGCCGAAGCCGACCTGAGCACCCCCCTGGCCGTCGCCGTCCTCCGCACCCGCACCGCCGAACCGCTCAACCCGTGGCTGCTCCCCCACTCCGTCCTCACGACGGTCTGGCAGGGCGACCACATCCTCGTCATCCCGACCGCCGCCCCCCGCGCGGTCGTCGACCGCGCCCGGCGCCTGCTTGAGGAGCGCAACACGCCCGTCCAGGCGGGCCTCTGCACCCCGTGCGCCACTCTGGACCACGTCCACGAGTGCTGGCTGCGCGCCCGCGTGGCCGCCCGCGTCGCGGCTCCCGGCGAGACCCGCGACTGGACGTCCCTGGGCGTCCTCCGTCTCCTGCGCCACACCGGCGACGAACCTCTCACCCAAGCCACGCAGACCCCGGGCACGCAAAGGCTCCTGGAACACCCCGATCTGGCCGAGACAGCCCGCACCTTCCTGGACCTGGCAGGCAACGTCCAGCAGACGGCCAAGGCCCTCAACGTCCACCGCCAGACCCTCTACCACCGGCTCCGCCGCATTGAGGAGCTGACGTCCCTCGACCTCGCCGACGGTCAAGCCCGCCTGACGATCCACCTGGCCCTCACCCTCACCCCTCACCTCAACCCCCACGCCTGAGCGCAAGCGGGCTCTGACCTGCGGTCTCCGGGTGACATCTCGGTGGCGGCGAAGGACGCCGGGCGCGTGCGGGCAAGAAAACTCTCGGCGAATTCCCCGCCTTCTCCCCGTTGATCTTCCGGGTGTGCCGGAAGTGTCATGGGGTCCCCGCGCCGGGGACGCGACCGACGTCCCCGAATACCCGGTGCGGTAGGCGTTCACGCTCCCTACCTGATCGGTCCTTCGAGGTTCCCATGACGCCTGCTCCCAGTGATGTCAGCTCGACCGCGGACAGCGCGGCCGAGCGCTACCATCCCCGCTTCGTCCCGGACGTGGAAGCATCCGGGACACCGACCGTGGAGATCGTTCTCCCCGTCTACAACGAAGAAAGGGCCCTTCCCGGCTGCGTGCACACGCTCCACGCGTACCTGCTCGAACACCTGCCCTTCCCCTGGTGCATCACCGTCGCAGACAACGCCAGCACCGACCGGACCCTCCAGGTCGCGCGCAGACTCGCGTCCGACCTGCCAGGCCTGAACGTGCTGCACCTGGACCGCAAGGGGCGCGGCCTGGCCCTGCGACGGGCATGGGTCACCAGCGAAGCCGACATCGTCGCCTACATGGACGTCGACCTGTCGACCGGGCTGGACGGGCTGCTGCCGCTGCTCGCGCCCCTGGCCAGCGGGCATTCCGACCTGGCGATCGGCAGCCGCCTCGCGCCCGGGGCCCGCACCGTGCGCGGCCCGCGCCGCGAGTTGATCTCGCGCTGTTACAACGCGCTGCTGCGGTACGGGCTCGGCGCCCGCTTCAGCGACGCGCAGTGCGGCTTCAAGGCCGCGCGGACACGCGTCGTCCGGCCGCTGCTGACGGTGACGCGGGACGATTCGTGGTTCTTCGACACCGAACTGCTGGTCCTCGCCGAACACAACGGCCTGCGCATCCACGAGGTGCCGGTCGACTGGGTCGAGGACGTCGACAGCCGCGTCAACATCGTCCGGACCGTCCTGGACGATCTGAAGGGGATGTGGCGAATGGCGAGGTCGAAGGCATCCGGGTCCGCCGACGTCGCGGTGCCGCGCCGGGCCGAGCCGTCCGCCGCGCATCCCGACGCGGTGCTCGCGCCCGCAGGCAAGCGGGCGGCCCTGACCTGGGAACTGGTCTGCTTCATAGCGATCGGCATCGTCTCGACGGCCGGGCAGGCGCTGCTGTACTGGCTGCTGCGGTCGTGGTGGCCGGCGGTGGTGGCCAATCTGGTCTCGCTGGTGGTGCTGACGGTGCTCAACACCGAGGCGAACCGGCGGCTGACGTTCCGCGGGGCCGCGGTCGGCGCCGGACGTGCGCATCTGGGCGCCGGTGCCCTGTTCACGGTGGGGTACTCGGTGACGTCCGCAGCCGTGCTGCTGTTCCAGCGTGCCGAGCCCGACGCCTCGCACGGCGCCGAAACCCTGGTCCTGGCGGTCGCGTCGGTGCTGGTCACCGCGATCCGCTTCGTCGTGCTGCGAACGGCGGTGTTCCGCCGCCGCGCCGCTCCCGCCCTCGATGAAAGCGAATCCTCATGAGCTCCGACATCGTCACCCCGGCCGACTCCCCGCCGAGGTCGCCCGCGGCCCCGCCGCGGTCCGTGCCCACCTGGGCTCCCACTGCCGCGCTCGGCGCGATCCTCGCCCTGTCCTGCGTTCTGTACGGCTGGTCCCTCAACTCACTGGGGTGGGGGAACGCGTACTACTCGGCAGCGGTGAAGTCGATGGGCGAAGGCTTCACGAACTTCATGTTCGGCTCGTACGACCCGGTGGGCGTGGTCACGGTGGACAAGCCCCCGGCCGGGCTGTGGCCGCAGGTGATCAGCATCAAGCTGTTCGGACTGCACGGTTGGGCGCTGCTGCTGCCCCAGGTGATCGAGGGCGTCCTGGCCGTGCTGGTGCTGCACCGGGCGGTGCGCCGCTGGGCCGGCGAAGGCGCCGGCCTGGTCGCCGCGTTCGTCCTGACACTCACCCCGGTCACCGTGGCGATCACCCGCACCAACAATCTCGACACCCCGATGCTCCTCCTGCTGGTGTGCGCGGCGTACGCGCTGACCCGGGCCGTCCAGGAGCCTGCGGGCCGGGCCGCCACATGGTGGCTGTGCGGGGCCGCGTCCCTGATCGGCTGCGGGTTCGTCACGAAGATGCTGGCGGCGTGGATCGTGCTGCCCGCTTTCACGGCCGCCTGGCTGGTCGGCGCGAGCGGCCCCTGGATGGCCAGAATCTGGAGGCTGGTGGCGTCGGGTGCGGTCCTGGCCGTGACGTCGCTCTGGTGGGTGGCGCTGGTGGCCCTGTGGCCGGGTGACCGGCCCTACATCGGCGGCAGCAAGGACGGTTCGGCCTGGGATCTGGTCATCGGCTACAACGGCCTTGGCCGCGTTTTCGGGCAGGGACCGGGCCCCGGCGGTCCACGTCCCGGTGGCCCGGAGGGCGCGCCGAGACCCGGCCCGATGTTCGGCGGCGACACGGGCCCGCTGCGGATGTTCGGGGACGAGGTGGCCGGGCAGATCAGCTGGCTGCTCCCGGTGTGCGCGGTGGCCATCGCGGTCGCCGTGCTATGTCGCAAGCACCGGTTGCCCGCCACGGGCTGGGTCCTGTGGAGCCTCTGGCTGGTCGTGTGCGCCGCCGTGTTCTCCTTGCAGAAAGGGATCTTCCACCCGTACTACACGACGCAGCTCGCCCCGGCCATCGGCGCTCTGTGCGGGGGGCTGGCGGTCGTGCTGGTCCGCGCCCACCGGGCCGGTTCCCGGTGGCCCGCCCCGGTCGCGGCGGTCACCGTCGCGAGCACGGCGGCGTGGGCCGTGGTGGTGATCCGGCGGTCACCACAGTGGCACGGGTGGCTGGTGTGGCCGGTGGCCGTCACCGGGGTGGCCGCCCTTGTGCTGCTGTGCGCCGCGTGCTGGCGTCCCGCCCGATTGGTGCCCGTGGCGCTCGGAGCCGGCGCGCTGGCGGTGCTGATCGCGCCCGCCGCGTGGTCGGTGATCGTTCCTTTCGGCGGGCCGATCAGCGGGGGTCTCCCCGCCGCGGGCCCGCGGATGATGCCGCCGCTCCGGGAGGGAGGGGACATGCCTCGTGGTCTCCCCCCGAGGCCCGGTGGCCCCCGCCGGTTCGGTCCCTTCCCGCCGGGGGGCGCGAGAGAGGGGGCGGTGCTCACCGCCGACCAGAAGAAGGTCCTGGACTACACGCGACGCAACTCCGGCTCGGCGCGGATCACCCTGGCCGTCGAAGGCGGCGCGATGGCCGCATCGGTGTACATCCTGCACAGCGACTCGCACGTCATCGGCATGGGCGGCTTCATGTCGGCCGATGACGCTCCGTCGGTTCGGCGGCTTGAGAAGTGGACACGCAGCGGTGAGCTGCGCTTCGTTCTCGGCTCCGCGATGCCGCCGGGCCCGTTCCCGAGACGGACCGGCCCGCCGGCGGAGCGAAGCGCGTGGGTCTCCCGTCACTGCCGGGCAGTGCCCCCTTCTGTCTACGGCAGTCAGGCCGGCCCGATGGGGATGGGAGGTGCCGCTACCCTCTACGACTGCGCGGCTCGCTGAACCCGTTGGCGAGGTGATCGATCGTGGTCGAGCAGGACGCGGAACAGTTCCCGCGGCGCGTGCTGGTCGTGGAGGACGAGGCCGGCATCCGCGTCCTGCTGGAGTCCACGCTCCGGTTGTCGGGTTACGAGGTGGACAGCTGCGACACCGGCCAGGGCGCGCTGCTGGCCATCAAGCGGTTCGACCCGGACCTGATCATCCTCGACGTGATGCTCCCGGACGTGGACGGTCTGGCCGTCACCGAGGCCCTGCGGGCGGTGGGGGTCGACACCCCGATCCTGTTCCTGACTGCCCTCGGCGAGGTCCAGGACCGCATCGCCGGGCTCGCCGCCGGGGCGGACGACTACGTCACCAAGCCGTTCAGTCTGGAGGAGGTGCTGCTGCGCATCCAGGCGATCCTCCGGCGATCCCGCGCTGCCGACGGCAACGGAACGGCTCGGGACGTCCTGCGCTACGCCGACCTGATCCTGGACGACGCCGCCCACGAGGTGCATCGCGCGGGCGAGTATATCCGGCTCTCCCCCACCGAGTTCAGCCTGCTCGCCTACCTGATGGCCAACCCGAACCGGGTCCTCAGCAAGGCCCAGATCCTCGCCCACGTGTGGCGGTACGACTTCAACGGAGACGGCCGCATCGTCGAGACCTACGTCAAGTACCTGCGCCGCAAGATCGACCGCTTCGACCCGCCGCTCATCCACACCGTCCGGGGGGTGGGGTACTGTCTGCGGCTGCCCCGCGAGACGGCCGGACCGTGATCAGGCTGCTCCCCGGGGGGCGGGGGTCGCTCCGCCGCCGCCTGGTGCTGGGCGCCACCGCCCTGGCGGCCGTGGCGGTCCTGACCACGCAGGCGATCGGGTTCGTGGTCCTGCGGTCGTGGCTGCTCGGCCAGGTGGACGATCAGCTACGCGACTTTCCCCCGACACCCGGCAAGGGACGCTGGGAACCCGCCCTCCCACCACCGCCGCAGGGTGTGGATCTGCCGTCGGACTTCCGCCTCTACTTCTATGACAACTCCGGCCGTCTCTCGCCACGATCCCTCGGACGCGGCCCGAAGTCGGCGCCCCGCCTCCCGCAGACCGCGGCCCGGCTGCCCCTGCGTCCAGGCGAGCTCACGACGCTCCCCGCGGCCGCCGGCGACGGCCGCTGGCGGGTGCGCCGCGGGACGGCACCCAACGGCGAGATCTTCATCGTCGCCCTCCCCATGGACACCGTCGACGGCGCGATGTCCAAGCTGCTGTGGCTCAACGGGGTCGTCCTGACGGTGACACTGGCCGCACTGGTGGTCGCCGGCCGCTGGGTGGTCCGGCTGGGGCTGCTGCCGCTCACGCGCATGGAGCGGACCGCGGAGGAGATCACGGCAGGCAGGCTGGACGAGCGGATCACCGACACCGACCCGCGCACCGAGATCGGCCGCCTGGGGGACGTGCTGAACGCCATGCTGGAACAGGTTCAGGGGGCGCTGCGGGAGCACGAGGCGTCCGAGGCCCGGCTCCGCCGTTTCGTCGCCGATGCCGGACATGAGTTGCGCACTCCCCTGACCTCCATCCAGGGCTTCGCCGAGCTGTCACTGCGCCACCACGAGCTCCCGGCACGCCAACGGCGCGCGGCCGACCGCCTGATCCGCCAGAACGCCGAGCGCATGAGCGTGCTGGTCGACGACCTGCTCCTGCTGGCCAAGCTGGACCTGGAGCCCACCTACGCCAGCGAGCCGGTCGACCTGCTCGCCATCGCCGCGGACGCCATCGGCGCCACCGCCGTCCACCATCCCAGCCGCCTCATCACCCTGAAACCCTTGGGCGACGGCGCAGGAGAACTGGAACTGGTAGAAACGACCGGAAATCCCCATCGGCTCCGGCAGGTGCTGACGAATCTGGTCTCCAACGCCCTGATCCACACCCGCCCCGGCACCCCGATCCACGTCCGCGTCGGCATCGCCTGCGTGAACGCCGATCGCGGCACCGACCACAACGGCCGGGTCAGCCCCTCCCCCGCGCTGAAGGAGGGAACACAGATCTGCGTCATCGAGGTGGCCGACGAGGGCCCCGGGCTCACCCCCGACAAGGCCGCCCACCTCTTCGAGCGCTTCTACCGCGTAGACCCGTCCCGCTCCCGCGACCACGGCGGCAACGGCCTAGGACTGGCCATAGCCGCCGCCATAGCCGAAGACCACGGCGGCCGCCTGGAACTGGACACAGCCCCCGGACAAGGCTGCACCTTCCGCCTAGTCCTCCCCACCCCGCCAAACCCAGATCAGAGCACCTAAGCAGAGGCAAAGCCCGACAAGGGGCCAAGGCCCAGAGCCCCACAAAGGGGCCAAGGGTCGGAGCCCCAAAAATGGGCGAAGCCCAGGGGGCAAGGGGCGAAGCCCCAAAAGGGGCGGAGCCCCGAAGGGGGCGTGGGGGGCGGAGCCCCCCACATCGGGGGGTCCGGGGGGTCGCCCCCCCGGGAATGGCGAAGGGGCCCGCGGGGAAGTGCGCCAAAAGCGCACGACCACACGGACCCCAGGAACCGTAGCGGGGGCAGGATTTGAACCTGCGACCTCTGGGTTATGAGCCCAGCGAGCTACCGAACTGCTCCACCCCGCGGTGATGTCTTAACTCTATTGCATGGCCGGGGGTGGTTCGAACGGTTTTACTTCGAGCACTCGGGGACGGGGCCCTTGCCGGAGGTGAGGGCGTTGATGGCCTGGACGGCGTCGTGGAGGGTGTCGGCGCGGACGAGGCGGAGGCCGTCGGGGCGGGCGGAGGTGGCGTCGGAGCAGTTGTCCTTGGGGGTGAGGAAGAGGGTGGCGCCGGCACGGCGGGCGGCGACCATCTTCTGCTGGATCCCGCCGATGGGGCCGACCTTGCCCTCGGGGGTGATGGTGCCGGTCCCGGCGATGAACTTGCCGCCGGTGAGGGCGCCGGGGGTGAGCTTGTCGACGATGGCGAGGGAGAACATGAGGCCGGCGCTGGGTCCGCCGATGTCGCCGACGCTGATGTCGATCTTGAAGGGGAATTTGTAGCGGTCGCCGAGGACGACGCCGACGACGGCGCGCTTGCCGGTGGAGTCGGCGACGGTGGTGATGGTCTGCTTCTCCTCCTTGCCGGCGCGCTTGATGGTGAGGGTGACGGGGGTGCCGACCTTGCGCTTGGCCATGGTGCCGGTGATCTGGGCGACGCTGGTGACGGCGGCGCCGTCGAGGGCGGTGATCTCGTCGTCGGGTTTGAGCCTGCCGTCGGCGGGTTTGCCCTTCTGGACGCCGTCCACGACGACCTGGGTGCTGATGGGGATCTTCAGCTCGTTCAGGGCGGCTGCCTCGGCGCTTTGCTGGGAGTCCTGCATCTGGCGGGTGTTCTCCTCGTCCACCTGCTTCTGCGACTCGTCCTTGGGGAAGATCGTTTCTTCGGGGACGATGGCGGTGTCGCCGGCGAGCCAGCCGCGCAGGGCGGTGAACAGGTCGATGCGCCCGCCGGGGCCGCCCCGGTAGGTCACGGTGGTGAAGTTGAGGTGGCCCTTGTCGTCGTAGGTCTGCCGGCCGTCGATCCTGATCAGCGGCTGGCCCTTGTCGTTGGTGCCGAGGGTGTTGCTGGTCGGGCCGGGCATCAGCGCGACGTACGGCACGGGCATGAGGGAGCCGACGAGGGCCAGCGCGAGGACGAGCACGCTCGCGACGGTCAGCGTGGCGGCACGACGAGACATGGCGGAAAGCCTATGCGGCATGGGGGCCTCAGCAGGCCCCGACCCACTCGTCTCCCCCGTCGGCGAAGGTCTGGTGCTTCCAGATCGGCACCCGCGCCTTGAGGTCGTCGATCAGCCGGCGGCAGGCGTCGAACGCCTCGCCGCGGTGGGGGCAGGACGCGGCGACGACGACGGCGAGATCGCCGATCTCCAGGTCACCGACCCGGTGGACGGCGGCGAGGGCGCGGACGGGGTAGTCCGCGGCGATCGTCTCCATGACGGCGCGGAGCTCGCGTTCGACGGTGGGGTGGGCGCTGTAGGACAGCCGCCGGACGGCGCGCGCGTGGTCGTGGTCGCGGACGGTTCCGACGAACACGGCGGTGCCGCCGGCGGCGGGATCGCCGACGGCGGCGAGGACCTCGTCGACCGACAGGGGTGTCTCGCGGACACCGATCAGCCGGATGACGTCGCGGGTCCGGGCGGTGCTGACTTCGGTCACGTTCCGCAGGCTACCCGGCCTGGCCTGGTTCGTCCGGTTCGAAGGTCGCGGCGAGGGCCTCGGCGAGGGCGGGGACGAGGTCGGGTCCGACGAGCACCTCGTCCTCGGCGTCGTGCCGGCGCAGCCGCAGCGCGGAGTGGCGGGCGCCGTCGCGCAGGACGCCGACGACCATCCGGACGTCCTCGCGGCCGGGGTGGGTCGCGGCGTAAGCGGCGGCCTCCGCCTCGTCCTCGGGGATCTCCTCCTCGGCCTCGGGCGGCAGGACGACTCGTTCGATCACCAGGGCGCAACCCTCGACCGCCTCCGGCCACGCGATGGAGGCGAGGGCGTCCTCGACGGCGGCCTGGTCGGGCAGCTCGGGCTGTTCGAGCGCGGCGAGGGTGTCGGCGCCGGCGGGCAGGCCGAGTTGGTCGGCGAGCTCGGGTTCCGCCTTGCGCAGCTCGGTGCTGCGCACCAGCGCGTAGAGGCAGGGCTGGGCGTCCCAGGCCCGTTCGGCCCAGTGACGTTCGAGATCCAATACGACTTCTTCCAGAAGACTCACGGGCCCATCTTTCCCTCAATCAGCTCGGGGAAGTGCGGGAACCCCCCGCCCAGTCGGTAAGTTGCATACACAGCACCGGCCGGTGGCCGGTGAGCGTGATCTCGATCGGAGGGGCCCTTGACCTTCCGGACTCCCGGCTTCGGGCGCCGGCTCGGAAGCGGGCGGACGCGGCTGGTGCTACCGGTTCTCGTGGCGCTGGCCGCGCTGCTGATCGCCTATCTGGTGTTCACCGCGGTCTACACCAACTGGCTGTGGTACGACTCGGTCGGCTTCTCGTCGGTGTACACGACGCAGTTGCGGGCCAAGCTCGTGCTGTTCTTCGGTTCCGGCCTGTTCATGGCGCTGATCGTGGGCGCGAACGTGTGGATCGCGCACCGGCTGAGGCCCGCGTACCGGCCGCTGTCGGTGGAACAGCAGGGCCTGGAGCGGTACCGGTCGGTCATCGACCCGCGCCGGCGGCTGATCGCGGTGGGCCTGCTGGCGCTGCTGGCAGTGCTGACGGGTTCGTCGGTGGCGGGGCGGTGGCCGGTGTGGCTGGCGTTCCTCAACCGGACGCCCTTCCACATCGAGGATCCCCAGTTCCACAAGGACGTGTCGTTCTACGTCTTCACATACCCGTTCCTGCGGCTGGTCCTGGGTGTCGTATTCGCGACAGTGATCCTTTCGATCCTGGCCGCGGTGATGGTGCACTACCTGTACGGGGGGCTGAGGCTCCAGGGTCCTGGTGACAAGGCCAGCCCGCCCGCGCGCGCGCATCTGTCGGTCCTGGTGGGGCTGTTCGTCTTGCTGAAGGCGTTCGCCTACTGGTTCGACCGATACGGCCTGGTGCATTCCGAACGCGGCGTGACGACCGGCGCGTCCTACACGGACGTGAACGCGCTGCTGCCCGCGAAGACGATCCTGGCGGTCATCGCGCTGATCTGCGCGGTGATGTTCGTCAGCAACCTGCTGCGCCGCGGCATGATGCTTCCGGGTGTGGGTTTCACGCTGCTGGTGCTGTCGGCGATTCTGCTCGGTGGCGTGTACCCGCTGCTGATCCAGCAGTTCCAGGTGAAGCCGGACGAGCTGGCCAGGGAACGCGCGTTCATCGAGCGCAACATCGAGTTCACCCGCAAGGCGTACGGGGTGGACGGGGCGCGTGTCGTCCCGTACGGGTCGCAGCCGGTGTCCGACCAGAAGCAGCTGGAGACCGAGCGGGAGAAGCTGGGCGGCGTCCGGCTCCTCGACCCGAACGTGCTCGGGGAGACGTTCCAGCGGCTCCAGCAGATCCGCCCGTTCTACAAGTTCCCCGACACGCTGGACGTCGACCGCTACGCCATCGACGGCAAGACGATCGACACGATCGTCGCGCTGCGCGAGGTGTCGGGGGCGCCGGCGGGGCAGCACAGCTGGGTGAAGGACCGCATGGTCTACACCCACGGCTATGGGTTCGTGTCCGCCTACGGCGACCACTTCACCAAGAGCAGGGTGCCGGAGTTCATCACCAGCGCCATGCCGGTCACGCCACAGCAGAAGATCAAGGTGACCCACCCCGAGATCTACTTCGGTGAGCGGTCCGCGCGGTACTCGGTGGTCGGCGGGCGCGGGCAGCAGGAGCTGAACTACCCCGACGGGACGAGCAAGTCCGGGCAGCGCAGCAGCACCTACGGCGGGCGCGGCGGCATCGAGATCGACTCGTTCTTCCGCAAGCTGCTGTACTCGACGCGGTTCCAGGACAAGAACCTCCTGCTGTCGGGCGCGATCAAGAAGGACGCCAAGATCCTTTACAACCGGACGCCGCGGGAGATGGTGCATCGCGCGGCGCCGTGGCTGACGTTGGACGGCGACCCGTACCCGGCGGTCGTGGGCGGGCGCATCGTGTGGATCGTGGACGGCTACACCTCGTCCGACGGCTTCCCGTACTCGGAGGAGATGAGCCTCGGGGAGGCGACCCGCGACACGATCACCGACACGCGGTCGGCGGTGGCGCGGCAGGCCAACGACCACATCAACTACATGCGCAACTCGGTCAAGGCCACGGTCGACGCCTATGACGGCACCGTTCACCTGTACCAGTGGGACGAGAACGACCCGATCACCAAGACCTGGATGAAGGTGTTCAAGGGCACCGTCCAGCCGCGCTCGTCGATCCCGCCGGAGCTGGAGAGCCACTTCCGGTACCCGCAGGACCTGTTCAAGGTGCAGCGGAAGATCCTGTCGAAGTACCACGTGACCGACCCGGCGGCGTTCTTCAGCGGCGAGGGCTTCTGGGAGGTGCCGGAGGATCCGAGCGCCAAGGGCAAGCGGCAGCCGCCGTACTACCAGAGCCTGCGGATGCCGGACGAGACGGCGGCGAACTTCGCGCTGACCACGGTCTTCAACCCGCGGGAGAACGCCCAGCTCGCGGCGTTCATGTCGATCGGGTCCACGCCGGGGAGCAACTACGGGCAGATCCAGGTCCTGGAGATGCCGCGCAACGCGCAACCGGACGGGCCAGGGCTGGTGCAGAGCTCGTTCGAGACCGACACCCAGGTGAAGGGCGATCTGTTCACGCTGAGACAGGGCGGCACCAAGACGGTGCCGGGCAACCTGCTCACCATCCCGTTCGCGGGCGGCCTGCTCTACGTCGAGCCGATGTACGCCAAGGCGGCGGGCGGATCGGAGCAGCAGCCGTACCCGTTCCTCGGGAAGGTGCTGGTGCGGTTCGGCGGTGCCGTCGCGGCGGCGGACACCGTGGACCAGGCGCTGGACAAGGTCCTCGGCAGTCCGGGCGTGCCGACCTCGCCCGGGGCGCCGCCGGGCGGGACGCTGACCCCCGAGGCACAGAAGGCGATCACCGAGCTGCGGGCCGCGGTGGACGCCTATGAGAAGGCGCAGCGCGAGGGCGACTACCCGGCGATGGGCGAGGCCTGGAAGCGGATCAGGCAGGCGAGGGACGCCCTGGCCGCCGCGCAGCAGGCCAAGCCCAAGACTCCGGCCGTCTCCCCCACCACGCCGCCGTCGGGATCGCCGTCACCGTCACCGTCCGGTTCTCCCCCGTCCGGCTAGAGCCCGGGGCGATCACCCGGCCGGGCGGTCCGTCCCGTGGCGGGCGGCCCGTCCGGGACGGGGGTCAGCGGCGGCGCTTGCGGGCGCGGCGGATCGCGGCGGCGGCGCCGATCGCGGCGACGGTGGCGCCCGCGGCGGTGGCCATGGTGGCCTCCTTGCCGCCGACGCGGCGGCCGACGACGGCGTGCCGCCCGGCGGTCTCCTCCATCACGGCGCGCAGCGCGGCGGCGTTATCGTGGAGGGGCTTCCAGCCGGCGGCGCGCAGCCGCGCGCAGTCGACGACCCACGGGTAGGCGACGTAGTGCAGGTCGGTCGCGGGCGCCGGGGTCATCCCGAGCCGGTGCAGCCGCTGCGCCATCCCGAAGGTCAGCGCGGCGGGCAGCTCGAAGCCGCGCTTGCCGGTGATCTCAGCGACCTCGGCCGGGCCGAGCCAGCCCTCACCGCCGACCGCGACCGGCCCCGCCACGTCCTGCACGACGACGGTCTCCAGTGCGGACGCGAGGTCCTCGATGTGGCAGAACTGCCAGCCGGGGGTGCTGCCCTTCACCGACAGGAGCCGCGGCGCCTCGAAATGCCGGGTGACGACCGTGTCGACACCGGGCCCGACCAGCGCGGCCGGGCGGACGACGGTGACCTCCAGGCCGGGATGGGTGAGCGGCGCGTTCGCGGCCAGCTCCTCCATCTCCAGGAAGTCGCCGGCGATGGAGGCGTTGGCCTCGGCCAGCAGCGGCGCGTCCTCGGGCAGGGGCACCTCGTTTCCGGGCCCGGCCCCGTACACCATGGCGCTGGTGACGAGGATCACCCGGCGGACACGGGCGGCGGCAGCGGCGGTGACCACGGTCTGCGCGCCGCGGACGTTGTGGGTGCGGCGCTCGCGGGCGTCCGCCTCCGGGGAGTGCTCGACGTCCAGGTTGATGATCACGTCCACGTCGGAGAGGCGGTTGGACAGCAATGGATCCCTGATGTCCACGACGCGCCATGTGGCACCGGGCACATCGCCCCGGTGCGCGTCGATGGCGACGACCTTGCGGATCTCTTCCCGTTCGACGAGCCGGGCGGCCAGCAGCCGCCCCGCGCCGGAGGCCGCGCCGGTGACGGCGACGACCGGGCCCTTGCTACGCCGAGGGCGAACCTTGCCCGTTGCCACGGGGGTGCCCCCTTCCTTGTGTACGCGACCTTGCCGGGACCGGCTAACGTTGCGGATATGAGCCCATCATGCATCCCAGGGGCAAACCGATGAGTGACAATCCCTTCGGCTTCAACCGTCCCGGCGACGGAGACGACGACCGGCCCCAGGATCCATTCAAGGGCATGGGCGGCGACATGGCGCAGTTCGCCGACATGCTGCACCGGTTCGCCGACATGATCGGCGGCCAGGGCGCGGGCGGCGCGGGCGGCGGCCCGCTGAACTGGGATCTGGCCAAGAACATCGCCCGGCACTCGGTGGTCGAGCAGGGCGACCCCTCGATCGTGGACGCCGAGCGGCGCCAGGTCGAGGAGGCGTTGCGGCTGGCCGACCTGTGGCTGGACGAGGGCACCACGCTGCCCGCCGGCATCCGGACGCCGCAGGCGTGGAGCCGGTCGGAGTGGATCGAGCAGACGCTGCCCGTCTGGTCCAAGGTGTGCGACCCGATCGCCGAGCGCATGGTGGAGTCCATGGGCGGCGCGCTGGGCGGCGCCGGGGACATCCCCAGCGACATGCAGGCGATGGCGGGCCCGCTGATCGGGATGGTCAAGCAGATGGCCGGGGCGATGGTCGGCGGCCAGGCCGGGCAGGCGCTCGGCGCGCTGGCCCGGGAGGTGACCGGCTCCGCCGACGTGGGGCTGCCGCTGGCACCGGACGGCGTGGGCGCGCTGCTGCCCGCCGGCGTCGAGGCGTTCGGCTCGGGCCTGGAGGTCTCCGAGGACGAGGTCCGGCTTTACCTGGCGTTGCGCGAGGCCGCCCACCAGCGGCTGTTCGCGCACGTCCCGTGGCTGCGCGCCCACATGCTGGGCGCGGTCGAGGAGTACGCCCGGGGCATCACGGTCGACCTGTCGGGCATCGAGCAGGCCGTCCAGGGGCTCGATCTGAGCAATCCGGAGGCGCTACAGGAGGCGCTCGGCGGGGAGATCCAGCTTCAGCCCGAGGAGACTCCGCGGCAGAAGGCGGCGCTGGCCCGGCTGGAGACCACCCTCGCGCTGGTCGAGGGCTGGGTGGACACCGTGGTCAACCAGGTCGCCGAGGGACGGCTGCCCGGGGCGGTGAAGCTGGCCGAGGCGGTACGGCGGCGGCGCGCCACCGGCGGCCCGGCGGAGCGGACGTTCGCGACGCTGGTCGGCCTGGAACTGCGGCCGCGGCGGCTGCGCGAGGCGTCGGCGCTCTGGCAGGCGATCACGCAGGTGCGCGGCAACGAGGGCCGGGACGCGATCTGGGAGCACCCCGACCTGCTCCCGACCGCCGCCGACCTCGACGACCCCGACGGGTTCGTGCACGGCCGCGACGAGATCGAGGGCCTGTCCGACCTGGACATCTCCAAGCTCACCAAGCCCCACGACGAGGGGCTCGGCAAGCCCGACGAAGACAGGCCCGACGAGAACACGCCCCACGAGGACAAGAGCGACGAGGACAAGGGCGACGACGAGGGCGGCCCGGACACCGCGGGGCCCCGCCCGTGAGCTGGACCCAACGGTCGCACGCGAGCGGCTGCCGGTATGAGCCCGACTCGTCCACGAACGTGATCCGGAGGCGGATCGCCCGCGCGACGCTGTGCTGGCACCGCCCGGTCGACCAGGAGCGGCGCCGCCGCCACCCGGCCAACTCGCGGTATCCGCGTATCGGCCGGACGTGACGGGCCCGCTGCACCAGGACGCCCGGCACGTCCTGGAGTCGTGGCGGGCGCCCGACGCCGATCAGGAGCGGGCGCGGCTGGAGTTCCTGCGGCATCTGGAGGAGCATCCGGCGGACGGGCTGTGGCGTGGGTGCGCGGCGGGCCATATCACCGCCAGCGCCGCCGTCCTGGACTCCTCGCGTTCCCGGGTCCTGCTGACGCTGCACGCCAAGATCAAGGTGTGGCTCCAGCTCGGCGGGCACTGCGAGCCCGGCGATGTGACGCTCGCGGGCGCCGCGCTACGGGAGGCGACGGAGGAGTCGGGCATCGCGGGGCTGCGGCTGCTGCCAGGCCCCGTCCAGCTCGACCGGCACGCGGTGCGCTGCCACCCGGAGGGCACCTGGCATCTGGACGTCCAGTACGTCGCCATCGCCCCGGACGACGCGCGCCACACCGTCAGCGACGAGTCGGACGATCTCGGCTGGTTCCCGGTGGACGCGCTCCCGGAGCCGACCGACGACGTCGTCCGCGGCCTGGTGGCCAGGGCGCTCACGTACTGAGGGAATGCCCTTCCAGCAGGGCGCGGGTGTTCTCCCAACCTTCCAGGCCGGGATCGAGGAACCGCAGGTCATCGACGGTTCGCAGGCGATGCCAGCCGGGGCCCTGCGGCACCAGGCCGGGGCGCGGGGCGGCGGCGCGGAGCCGGGCCAGCGCGTCCGGGGTGTCGAGATCGACCTCGTCCAGGACGGTGGCGAGCCAGTCGGGGAGCGGGAGCCGGGCGGCGAGGGCCACCAGCCCGTGCCCGTCGGCGGCCTGGCACGCGGCGGCGGGGGCGCCGCCGAGGGCACGGAACAGCTTGCCGATCAGCAGCGGCGGCAGGTCGGGGGCGTCGGCGGCCACCAGCGCGGCCTCTCCCGCCCCGAGCGCGTGCAGGGCGGCGAACGCCTTCGCGAGGGTCGGTTCCCGGACGATCTCCGTGCCGGGCCAGGTGACGGCTTCGGCGTCCGGCTGGTCGGGCGGGTCGAGGACGAGCGCGGGGGTGACGAGCTGGAGCCCGGCGACGACCTCGTAGGTGTCCTCCAGGAGGGCAAGGCGGAACTCGGCGGGATCGACGCCCGGCGGGGCGTCCGGCGGGGAGGCGGGGAGCGAGAGCACGGCGGCGCGGCGGCCGGCGGCAGGGCTCACCCGGCGGCCTTGCGGGGGAATCCGTCCGGGAAGTCGTCACCGGGGTGCAGGCCGTCGACGCGGTGCAGGTCCTCGGCGGGCTCGTCGCCCGGCGCGTCGGCCTCCATCGGCAGGTGCGCGGCGGCGGCGACGCCCTCCAGGTACCCGCGGGCACGGTCGGCCTTGGGGTAGTTGCCAACCAGTTCCCAGAAGTCGGCGCCGTGCCCGGGGATGAGCAGGTGCGCGAGCTCGTGCACGAGGACGTAGTCGACGACCCAGGCGGGCATCCCGCGCAGCCGGGTGGACAGCCGGATCGTTCCGTCGTCCGGGGTGCACGATCCCCAGCGGGTGCGCTGGTTGGCGACCCAGCGGACGCTGACCGGGTCGGCGCGGCCGTCCAGATAGCGGCGCGAGAGTTCCCGGGCACGCGACTGGAGGTCGGCGTCGCTGGGGCGCCGGCGGCGCTCACGCTCGGCGAGCCGTTCCAGGATGGTCGCGATCCACTGTTCCTCTTCGGCCTTGCTCAGCCTTGACGGAACCATCACCACCACCTTGTCCCCGTCGCGGTAGGCGGACACGGTACGCCGGCGTCGGTTGCTGCGGCGGACCTCAACGTTAGGGGGCACGTCAGAACCGTACCCAAAATTTTGCGTCCTCCACAGGGGGTGTTTGACGTTATCGCAGGTCAGCCGCCATGTTTTTGACAGTCATCGGAGGGTTTCCACAGCCGATCGGGGCGCCCGGTCAGGCTCCGGTGAACCTCGGGAGGCGCTTGTCCCGCTGGGCTGCGATGCCCTCGATCATGTCGTCGGAGGCCATCGTGACCGGCTGGGCGAGGGACTCCCAGCGCAGTGCCGACTCCATGTCGGGGTGCCCGCCGCCCGACAGCGCGACCTTGGTGAGCCGGGTCGCGATCGGGGCCCGGGCGGCGATCCGGGCGGCGGCGGAGAGGGCTTCGGTGAGCACGTGGTCGCGCGGGACGGCATGGTTGACCAGCCCGTACCGTTCGGCCTCCGTCCCGGTGAGGGCGCGTCCGGTCAGCAGCATCTCGCGGGCCAGCGGCAGCCCCGCCACCTCCGGCAGCAGCCAGGTCGCGGCCATGCCGGGATGCAGCCCGAGGGCGGTGAACGGGGCGAGCAGTTTGGCGTCGGTCGCGGCGTACCGCAGGTCGCAGGCCAGCGCGAGGCAGAGCCCGGCACCGACCGCATGCCCGTTGACGGCGGCGATCGTGGGCACTTCGAGGGTCCGGACCGACAGCCAGGTCCGGTAGAACTCCAGCATCCGGTCGCGCAGGGCGGGGACGGCCTCGGCGTTGGTGTCGGCGAGCCAGGAAAGGTCGCCGCCGGAGGTGAACGCGCTGCCCGCCCCGGTCAGCACGACGCAGCGCAGTTCCTTGTCCGTGCGAAGGTCGGACATGGCCGTGCTCCAGGCCGCGGTCATCGCGTCGGACATCGCGTTGCGGCGGCCCGGATCGTTCAGCGTGAGGACGGCGATCCCGTCGGCGCGGCGCTCGATCAGCAGCACATCAGACAGCTCATCGGACAGCTCATCGGACAGCTCATCGGACATGGCCCGCAACCTACCCCGCCGGCTCCCGGGGCCGCCCGGCGGGCCGCCCAGCGGGCGGCCCCGGGGCGTGAGAAAGCGCACACTTACAGCGTCCTCGCAGGTGATGAGCGTTCATCGGTCCCAGCGACCGTGATTTGGGCCCGGGTGGTTGTGGCGCGAACGAGAGCGGATCACCGACAATGGTCGACGTGAGCGATCTTCCCCGCCGCGCGGTGACGCGGTCCGCAAAGCTGGCGTCCCTCCCCATCGGCTTCGCGGGACGGAGCGCACTCGGCCTGGGGAAGCGGACGTTCGGCCGACCGGCCGAGGCCGTCGCCATGGAGATCCAGACCCGCACCGCCGAGCAGCTGTTCAAGGTGCTCGGCGAGCTCAAGGGCGGGGCGATGAAGCTCGGCCAGATGCTGTCGATCTTCGAGGCGGCGCTGCCCCCGGAGATCGCCGGCCCCTACCGAGCCACGCTCACCAAACTGCAGGAGGCCGCTCCCCCGCTGCCCGCCGCCACCGTCCACAAGGTGCTGGCCGAGGCGCTCGGTGCGGACTGGCGTGAGCGGTTCACCTCCTTCGACGACCGGCCCGCCGCGGCGGCGTCGATCGGCCAGGTGCACCGGGCGGTCTGGCACGACGGCCGTGCCGTCGCCGTCAAGGTGCAGTACCCGGGCGCGGGCAAGGCGCTGATCAGCGACTTCAACCAGCTGGCCCGGCTCGGCCGGCTGTTCGGCGTCCTGATGCCGGGGCTGGACGTCAAGTCGATGCTCGCCGAGCTCAAGGAGCGGGTCGTCGAGGAGCTGGACTACGCGATCGAGGCCGAGTCCCAGACGATCATCCGGGACGCCTACGCCGACGACCCCGACTTCGCCATCCCCGAGATCATCGCCCAGGCCGGAAACGTGCTCGTCTCCGAATGGATGGACGGCACCCCGCTCTCCCAGATCATCAGCGACGGCGACCAGGAGACCCGCGACCACGCCGCACTGCTGTACTGCCGGTTCCTGTTGTCGGGCCCGAAGCGCTCGGGGATGCTGCACGGCGACCCGCATCCCGGCAACTTCCGTCTGCTGGAGGACGGCCGGCTCGGCGTCCTGGACTTCGGCGCCGTCGACCGCATCCCGGGCGGCTTCCAGCAGCGGCTCGGCCTGCTCCTGCGCATCGGCACGATGGCCGACATCGACGAGATCGAGGAGGCCCTGCGCCGCGAGGACTTCATCCGCGAGGGCGTGGCGGTGGACGCCGAGTCCCTCCAGGCGTTCCTCGCACCGATCACCGAGCCGTTCGTCACCGAGACCTTCAAGTTCAATCGCGAATGGCTGCGCGACATGGCAGCCCGCGTCACCGACCTGCGCCCGACCAACGTCGTCCGGCAGCTGAACCTGCCACCCGAGTACGTGATCATTCACCGGGTGCTGTCGGCGGGCACCGGTGTGCTGTGCCAGCTGGAGTGCGAGATTCCTGCCCGCGCGGAGTCGCTGAGGTGGGTCCCGGGATTCGCCGACGACGAGGACGGCGAGCTCGTCACGGGCTGACCCCGCAAACCCCTCGGGGCCCCGCGCACTGATGAGGTGCGCGGGGCCCCGTTCTCGCGCGTCCGGTGAGTGGGCCACCGACGCGCTCCAGGCGCCCGTCTCGGGAGGCGGCCGACCCGCCAAACCATCCAAGAAGGACGGGCGGCGGCCTGCGACCGGACGGGCCGGGATGGTCTTTTCAGTTGCGGTGCATGTCCTGGGCATGCGCGTACGTCTCGCCGCTCGCGGTGGGGGCGAGCAGGACGCGCCGCACGCGGGACGCCCTGGTACGAGCGTCCCTGCGCGCACGGCGGAGCGCGCGCACACGGACGGCGAGCTCGTCCGAAACCGTCACGGGCATCGGCTCCCGGGGCAGTTCCTGGCTGAGCGGCTTCATCGTGTTCTCCTTGGCCGCCCGGAGGCGTGGTCCCCGCGCGGGGACCGCGCCTCCGGGGTCGGTACGGCCGAGTGCGGACGTGACGGACATCAAGGTCCTACACGGTCACCTGGTCCGGCAGCGGGTGCTTCCGGGGACGGCCACGCGGCCGCTTGCGCGCAACGATCACGCCGCGGACGAACAGCTCGCCCCCCCAGACGCCCCAGGGCTCCTTGCGCTCAAGCGCCCCGGCGAGGCACTCCCTGCGAAGCGGGCACTCCAGGCACAGGGCCTTGGCGAGCTCGACGTCGGCGGGAGCTTCGGCGAAGAACAGCTCCGGATCGGTCCGGCACGGAAGCGTGAGGTCCTCCTCGCTCACTGCGAGTGCCCCCTGCATCACAGTCACCCTTGTTCCTCTCGTTGGATCTCAACGGGCGTGTCGGTGGGTTGTCTGGGCAAATAAGAAGGCCGCGGATCCGGTGTCTGGATCCGCGGCCTGGGGGCTTGCCGGTGTCTAGCTAGACCGGTCGCCTCCAGGGGTACGGACCCGACACGCCACCCGTGAGGGGGGCGCCCTTGTGGGCCGTGGCCGGAGCCTGGGTGCTGATGTCCTCGAGGTGTTCGAAGACAGTCCGCCCCTGCTCGTCCTGGACTCGCTGCTCGAAGCGCAGATCACGCAGACCGCGCAGTCGCATGCCAAAGGCATCGCTCGGCTTGGTGGCCGGGTTCGACTCGCCGGACCGCGCATTCGCGCCGCCGTTCGTGACGGCACCGCCGGGCTTCAGGCCCGGCCGGCTCCACACGGACGCGGCGGAATAGGCGAGGGAGTCACCAGGGCAGGCGGGGGTCCAGATCCGCGCTGATTTGATCAACATGTTCATCACCGGACGACACACCACCTCTCTGGCTACTCGGGCCGCGTCCGCTGGATCCAAGATCCACCCGGACCGGCCGGCTGATTGCTCGCAACGAGCGTACGGGGACTTCGGCAAATCAATCAAGGTATTTTTGACCTGCGAGTTTGTGGGTCAGTTCACCCTTTTACCGGAGAACCTCGGCCGCCCGGCAGACGTCGAAGCCCCCCAACAACCCCGCACGGAACGATCATCTCACGAGTCCGCGACGCGGATAAGTCCTTCTTGCATCACCGACACGACCAACTCGCCGCCGTGGGTGAAGACCTGACCTCGCGCCAGCCCGCGCGCGCCGCCGGCGAAGGGCGTGTCCTGGGAGTAGAGGAGCCAGTCGTCGGCGCGGAACGGCCGGTGGAACCACATCGCGTGGTCGAGGCTGGCACCCATCGTCCGTTTGTCGCCCCAGGCGAGGCCGTGGTTGAGCAGGACGGTGTCGAGCAGCGTCATGTCGGAGGCGTAGGTCATCAGGCAGACGTGCAGGAGCGGGTCGTCCGGGAGCTCGCCGTCCACCCTCAGCCAGACCTTGGTCTCCGGCGTGGCGAGGGAGGGGTCCTTGGCGGCCTCCCACGTCAGCGGCGTCGCGTGCCGGACGTCGAAGGGGCGCTGCTGGGTGAACGCGAGGGCCCCGGCCTCTCCGAACAGCGGGGTGAGGCGCTCCAGGGCGGGCGGCAGGGTCTCGGGGGCAGGGGCGTCCGGCATGGGCGCCTGGTGATGCGGGCCGTCCTCGGCGATCTGGAAGGACGCCGACAGCGTGAAGATCGCCTTGCCGTGCTGGATCGCCGTCACGCGGCGGGTGGTGAAGGACCTGCCGTCGCGGACGCGGTCGACGATGTAGACCAGCGGGACCAGCGGGTCGCCCGGCCGGATGAAGTAGGCGTGCAGGGAGTGCACGGGGCGGTTCACCGGGACGGTGCGTCCGGCCGCGACCAGCGCCTGCCCGGCGACCTGGCCGCCGAAGACCCGTTGCTGGCGGTCCGCGGGACTGCGTCCCCGGAAGATGTCGTTCTCGATCTGCTCCAGGTCGAGCAGGTCCAGCAGTGACTTCAGTGACTCCTTCACACCGAGCAGTGTTCCCTATCGCCCCGTGTGAGCGGGGTCTCACCCCCCGGCGTCAGGGTGACGTCAGGCGCCGCAGAGGGTGAGGACGGTCTCGCCGTAACGGTCGAGCTTGACCTTGCTCACTCCGGGGATGCGGGCCAGTTCCTCCACGGACTCGGGGGCGTGCTCGGCGATCGCCTGGAGGGTCGCGTCGGTGAACACCACGTAAGTGGGGATCTTCTGCTCCGCCGCCGCCTCGGCGCGCCATTCGCGCAGCGCGATGAGCAGTTCCTCGTTCAGCTCGGACGGGCAGTCCTCGCAGCGGCCGAGCTTGCGCTCGACGGCGGCGGTGAGCGGGCGTCCGCACACCCGGCATGGCTGGGGGCCCTTGCCCGCGCGACGCTTCTTCCGGTCGACGGGGGCCGGGGTGTGGGTGGTGGTCTTGCCGGTGAGGCCGTCCAGGAACCGGGACGGGCGGCGGCGCCGTGCGCCGCCCGGCGAGCGTGACAGCGCCCACGACAACGTCACGTGGACGCGTGCGCGTGTGACGCCCACGTACAGCAGGCGGCGCTCCTCCTCGATCTGCGCGGGCGTCTCCGCGTAGATGATCGGCAGGGTGCCCTCGGCGAGACCGACGATGAACACCGCGTCCCATTCCAGGCCCTTGGCGGCGTGCAGCGACGCCAGCGTGACGCCCTCCAGCGGCGGCGCGTGCTGCGCGGCGGCGCGTTCCTCCAGTTCGGCGACGAACTCCGGCAGGCCCGCCTTCGGGTCGTCGGCCGCCATGTCCTCGGCGAGCTGGGCGAGCGCGGCAAGCGACTCCCAGCGCGCGCGGGCGGCGCCCGCGCCTTCGGGCGGCCGGTCGGAGAACCCCGCCCCGGACAGGACGTGCCGGACGGTCATTATCAGGCCGGTGCCGTCGGTCTCCGCGTCGGCGCCCGCGCGTGCCGAGCCGCGCAGCCGGACCACGGCCTCGCGCACCTCGGGACGCTCGAAGAATCGTTCCGCGCCGCGCAGCACATAGGGGACGCCCACCGCCGACAGGGCCGCCTCGTACGTCTCGGACTGGGCGTTGATCCGGTAGAGGATCGCGATCTCCCGCGCCGGGACGCCGTCGTCGATGAGCTTGCGGGCGCGCCGGGCCGCGTCGTCGGCTTCGGCGACCTCGTCGTCGTACTCGTTGAAGACGGGGTCGGGCCCGTCCGGACGCTGCGCCACCAGTTCGAGCGAATGGCCGCCCGGGGTCCGGTCTCCCGGCGACTGCGCCGCGCTTCGGCGCGCCGCGCCGATCACGCCGTTCGCGAGCCGCACGACCTGCGGTGTGGAGCGGTAGTCGCGGACGAGCCTCACCACCGTCGCGTCCGGGTGGTCGCGAGTGAAGTCGAGCAGGTGGGACGGGCTCGCGCCGGTGAAGGAGTAGATCGTCTGGTTGGGGTCACCGACGACGCACAGGTCGTCGCGGTCGCCGAGCCAGGTGTCGAGCAGCATCTTCTGCAGCGGGTTGACGTCCTGGAACTCGTCGACGACGAAGTACCGGTACTGCTCGCGGACCTGGTTCGCCACCTCCCGGTGCTCGGTGAGCACCGCCGCCGTCAGCTCCAGCATCCCCTCGAAGTCGAGGAGGTTGCGCTCGCGCCTGAGCTGCTCGTACATCGCGTAGACGCGGGCCACGTCGATGATGTCGACGGACGGTTTGCGCGCCGCCTTGGCGACCGCGGCGCCATAGTCCTCGGGACGGTTCTGGGTGACCTTCGACCACTCGATCTCGCCCGCGATGTCGCGCAGCTCGGTGCGCCCGTAGGACAGCCGGCAGGCGCGCGCCGCGTCCGCCACCAACCCGATCTTCGAGTCGATGATCTTCGGGGGCTGGCCGCCGACGACGCGCGGCCAGAAGTAGGTGAGCTGGCGCAGCGCCGCGGCGTGGAACGTCCGCGCCTGCACGCCGGGTGCCCCGAGTGCCCGCAGCCTGCTCCGCAGTTCCCCCGCCGCGCGCGTGGTGAACGTCACTGCCAGCACCCGCTGCGGCGTGACCACCCCGGTGAGGGTGGCGTAGGCGATGCGGTGGGTGATGGCCCGCGTCTTTCCCGTGCCCGCGCCTGCCAGCACGCACACCGGGCCCTGCACCGCCTCGGCGACCGCCCGCTGATCGGGGTCGAGTCCCGCGAGCACCGACTCTGCCAACATCCCCCCATCTTTGCAGCCGCGGGGACCGTCCCCGCGGGTAGGAATGAGAAGCGCGCACCCACTGTTCTCTGATAGGCGTATCGAACGGGTCCGACGAACGAACGAGGGAGACGACGCACCGATGGCGACGCCGACCACCGAACGGGCCAAGGGCCCTGCCGGGCAGCTCACCATGTACACGACGTCTTGGTGCGGCTTCTGCCGCAGGCTCAAGAGCCAGCTCGCCCGCGACGGCATCGAGATGGTCGAGGTCGACATCGAGCGCGATCCCGCCGCCGCCGACTACGTCATGAGCGTCAACGGCGGGAACCAGACGGTCCCGACGGTCACCATCGGCGACGCGGTCGTCCTGACGAACCCGAGCGCCAAGGAAGTGAAGCGGCACCTGGCGGCCCTGGCCGGCGAGGTGTGAGCGACGGCCCCGCTCTCAGAAGTGGGGCATGTTGGGCAGTTCACCGCCGTACCAGCGCATGATGAGCTGGGCGGCGATGGACAGCGGACCGGGCGCGACGAGGTCCCCTGCGTCGATGGCGGCGCGGAGCTCGTCGCGGGTGTACCAGGCGGCGTCCAGGATCTCCTCCGGGTCGGGGCGCAGCGGCGCGTCGCCGTCGGTGGTGGCGGTGAAGCCGAGCATCAGGCTCTGCGGTAGTGGCCATGGTTGGCTGCCCACGTAGCGGACGTCCCGGACGGGCAGCCCGACCTCCTCGTCCACCTCCCGCGCGACGGCCTGCTCCAGTGACTCGCCCGGCTCGACGAACCCGGCCAGGATCGAGCGGCGGTCGGCGGGCCACCGCGGGCCGCGGGCCAGCAGGATCCGGTCGGCCGCATCGGTCACCAGCATGATCACGGCGGGGTCGACGCGCGGGAAGTGCTGCGAGCCGTCCGCCGGGCAGACCCGGACGTGGCCGGCGGAGGCGACCTTGGTCTCGGTGCCGCAGCGCGGGCAGAACCGGTTGGCGCTGTGCCAGTGCTCCAGCGCGACGACGTGGGTGAGCAGACCGGAGTCTCGGTCGGCCAGCAGCGCGCCGACCTGCCGGAGCCCGGCGGGCTCGGCGCCCTCCACGGCGGGCAGTGCGGCCGCGACGCCGAAATAGGCGGCGCCGCCCTCGTCGACGCCGAGGAGCCAGCGGTCGCCGTCCGGCGCCTGCGCGGGCGGGACCAACACCAGCGCGGGAGCGGGCTCGTAGGTCACGAGCGCGCACCCGTCCTGGACGATCAGGACCCGTGTCCGGGGGTCCGCCCACGCGCCGGCGATCCAGCCGTCGTCGCGTCGGTTCAGCGCGACCCTGTCCAGGGTGCCGCGCGCCAGCGCCAGCCACTCCAGAGGGCCGTCGGTCACCGTCACCTGTCTCCTCCCACTCCCGGGTGTTCCGGCTGAGTTCAGCGCAGCGCGGTGGCGAGTTCTTCCCACAGGTAGGCGGCCGTCTCGGCGCCTTTGAGCAGCAGGGGGATCTCGACCTTCTCGTTCGGGGCGTGGATCCGGTCGCCGTTCAACCCGACCGCGACGAAGATCAGCGGCGCGTCCAGGATGTCGGCGAGGTCGGCCTCGGGTCCGCTGCCGCCCTCGCGGGTGAACAGGATCTCACCTCCGAAGGCCCGTTCCATGGCGCGACGCGCCGCGCGGACGCCGGCGGAGTCGATCGGCGAGAAGCACGGGCGGACGCCCCCGCCGGGGATGCGCACCTCGGCGACGACGCCGGCCGGGGTGTTGGCCGCGACCCAGGCGCGGAAGGAGTCCCGCACCCTGGCCGGGTCCTGCCCGGCGACGAGCCGGAACGAGATCTTGGCGTGCGCCTCGCGGGGGACGATCGTCTTGCCGCCGGGACCGGTGTGCCCGCCCCACATGCCGTTGATCTCGGCGGTCGGGCGCGCCCAGATCCGTTCGAGGGTGGTGTAGCCCGCCTCGCCGTACGGGGCGCGGCTGTCGCCCGCGGTGCGCAGCCACGCCTCCTCGTCGAACGGCAGCCGCGCGAACAGCTCACGCTCCTCGTCGGTGAGCGGGACGACGTCGTCGTAGAAGCCGGGGAGCGTGACCCGCCCGCCGGAGTCGTGCAGGGACGCCAGGAGCTCGGCCATGGCGTGCAGGGGGTTCGGGACGGCGCCGCCGAACGAACCGGAGTGCAGGTCGGACGACGGGCCGCGCAGGGTGAGCTCGACCTCGGTGAGGCCGCGCATCCCGGTGCACATCGACGGGACGTCGGCCGCCCACATCGTGGTGTCGCTGATCACGACGGCGTCGCAGTCGAGGCGAGCGCGGTGGGTACGCAGCAACTCGCCGAAGTGCACCGAGCCGGACTCCTCCTCGCCCTCGACCAGCAGCTTGATCGTGACGGGCGGGGCGGTCGCGCCGGACGCGGCGAGCGCGGCGCGGATGCCGAGCGTGTGGAAGAAGACCTGGCCCTTGTCGTCGGAGGCGCCGCGCCCGATGAGCCGGTCGCCCTTCTCCACGGGCTTGAAGGGGTCGGTCTCCCACTCCGACAGCGGCTCCACCGGCTGGACGTCGTGATGCCCGTAAATGACGACGGTGGGCGCGCCGGGGTCGGCCGCGGGCCATTCGGCGAAGACGGCGGGCAGCCCTTCGGTCTCCCAGGTCTCGACGGTCGGGAAGCCCTGCTCCCGCAGGTGGGCGGCGAGCCATTCGGCCGATCGCCGCACGTCGGCGACATACGCCGGGTCCCCCGAGATGGACGGGATCGCCAGCCATTCCTTGAGGTCGGCGATGAATCGGTCACGGCCGGCCTGGATGTACGCGACTACGTCGTTCACCTGCATGCCCCTTCGCATGTCGTACTGTCAGGCACTGTAAAGGATTTCGGTCACTGGTCCCCCGGAGAACTTTTGATCCTCATTGATCCACCTCTGTGGCCCGCACGCGGGCGGGTGTGGTCGCACATGGTGAGCGACGTCTCGTACGAGGAGCTGCATGCGTTCGCGGCGGTGCTGGGGATGCCGCCACGAGCGTTCGAACGCGACCACTACGACGTCCCGTCCGAGCTGTACGAGGCGGCTGTCGCGCAGGGCGCGGCGGCGGTGGGCTGTCAAGAGCTTGTCCTGCGGCTGACCCAGGCCGGTCTGCGGCGCCGCAAGGTCGTGCGCCTTTCACGTTAGGCGTTCAGGAGCATCAGTTCGGTTTGTATGTTACGCCGGGCGCGTTCCTCGTAGCGCTCATGTGCGGGCGGTGTGTGGAAGAGCGAGGGCAGCGCCAGGAGCCCGTTCAGTATCTCCGCACGTCCGGCCCGGTAGAACTGCTCGGGAACGAACGCGTATTCCTCCCGGACGGCGGCCGCGTAGGCGGCGTACCGGTCGGGGTCCGCGCCGAGGATCGCGAGGTCGGCGTCGCACAGGACCTGTCCGTCGCGGTCGTCCTCGCCGGGGGCGTGCGTGGCCGTCAGCCCGACGAGCCGGACGACCCGCTCGACGTCGCCGGGCGCGAGGTCGGTGTCGGCGAGCATGCGGGCGGCCAGGCGGGCGCTGCGTTCCTCGTTGTCGGCGCGCTCCGGTTCGTAGACGGCGTCGTGGAACCAGGCCGCGAGCCGGACGGCGTCGGGATCGGCGGCATGGTCGGCCAGCTCGTCCACAAGGTCCAGGACGGCGGTGAGGTGCTCACGGGTGTGGTAGCGGCGGTGCGGCTCGCCGTAGCGGGCGTCCAGATCGGTTCCGATGTGCCGGGTCTGCGGACCGGCCAGGGCGATCCACCGATCGACGAGGTCCATGAGGTCATCCTTGCGGATTAACGGACGGCATGGGACACGCGATGTTATCGATCTTGCACGCGTCGCCAGCGCCCGGCCACTAGGGTGAAACTTCCAGTTAGGCAAGCCTTACCTCACCCACTGAAAAGACCCACTGTGTCCGCCTCTGTCTACGTGGTCGCCGGAAAGGCGACCGACTCGGTGACGCACGGATTCCTGCCCGCCGCCGCACGCCTGGGTCTGGACGCGATCCTGCTCACCGACCGCCCGTCCGCCCACCGCCACGAGGGGACGGTCGCCGAGTGCGCTGTCTCCGACTTCCGGGAGGTCATCGCCCGTGTCGGCGGGACGCCCGGCGGGATCTTCTCCAACAGCGACTTCCTCCAGGCACCGACCGCGCTGGCCGCCGCGTACTTCGGGCTGCCGGGCAAGGACTGGCGCGCGGCGACCCGGACGAAGAACAAGGCGCTCATGCGCCGCCACCTCGCCCCGCTCGATCCGGTCTTCTCAGCGGACGCCTTCGCGGTCCCACCGGAGGCGCCGTTCCCGCTCGTCCTCAAACCGCGCGAGGGCGTGGCCAGCGAGGACGTGTTCCTCGTCCGCGACATGCGGGAACTTTCCGCCCGGCGCGAGGAGGTCGCGGCACGGCGGAGCGACCCGCTGGTGGCCGAGGAGTACCTGCCCGGGGAACTGCACACCCTCGAAACGCTCGGGGACGGCCGTGAACTGCGCGTGCTGGGCTCGTTCCGCACGCGGGTCTCGCCGCCGCCGTTCTTCGTGGAGGAGCGCCTCGAATGGGCACCGCCGCCCCCGGAGACGCCGCAGGTCCTGGCCCAACTGGAGGCGCTCGGCGTCGGCTTCGGGGCATGCCACACCGAGTTCGTCGTCCACGACGGCCGCGCCCGGATCATCGAGGTGAACTACCGGCTGATCGGCGACCACTGCGACTTCCTGCTCGCCGACCTGCTCGGCGTCCCGCTGTTCGAACGGATCCTCCGCGTCCACCTGGGCGAACCCCTGGACGCCGACGGACCGCGCCCGCGGCGGCACGCCGTGGCGGAGCCGATCATCGCCGACCGGCCCGGTCGGCTCACGGCCGCGCCGGAGGCCTTCGAGACCGACGACGGCGCGGTGCGGCTGGCCTACCGGCCGCAGCGCGGCGTCGGCGACGCCATCGCCATCACCCGCACCAACCGGGACTACCTCGGGACGGTCCGCGCGATCGGCCCCGACGCGGGTCAGGTGGAGACGGCGCTGGCCCGATTCCGCGAAGCCCACACGTGGACGATCGCGTGACGGACATCGAAGGCCCGCTGGCGGCCCGGGTCCTGAACGCTCTGCTGCGCGAGGACTACGCGGGGCTGCGCCGTCTCGTCGATCACCGGACACGGACCCTGAGGCTCCCGACGCGCGTGGTCCGTCTCGTCCAAGCGGAGCCGCCGTTCCTCTCTGACCTCGTCTTGGACGAGACCCAGCACCTCGACCTCCGCGACGTCTTCGCGCTGGTCGAGGCGTTGGCGGATCCGCGGGACGATGTGGCGGGTTTCAAGCAGGAATGCCGGGAAGCGCTCGCCGCGCTACGCCTGCATGAGGACGCGCGCCCCGCGGTGCACCGGCGTCTTGCGCGGATTCCGGGCGAGCTGCGTGCGGGTCCGGGGACGTTCTACGAGACCCTCGCGGCCCACACCGACCACCCCGTCCATCCGACCGGCCGGGGCCGGGCAGGTCTGAGCATGGCGGACCTCAGCCGGTACGCCCCGGAGTTCCACCCCGTCTTCCCGCTGCGTTGGGCGGCCGTCTCCGACGCGACCCTGATGGGAGACCGCCCGAAATGGTGGCCGGACCCTGCCGATGTGGGGCTGCCATCGGGCGCCGACCTCTTTCCCGTGCATCCTCTGGCAGTCTCCCGAGTACGGAAGGAAACCAGGGCGACGATCGCGCCGGAACGTTATCTACAGGTTGCCCCCACGCTCTCGATGCGCACCGTGGCCGCCGCTCCGCTGGACCACCTGAAGATGCCGCTGCCGACGAGCACGCTGGGGCTGCGCAACCGCCGCACGATCGTCCCGGGCACGCTGCCGGACGGGGCCTTGGTCGAACGGATCCTGCACCGCGTCCTGGAGCGAGAGGATCTCCCGATCCTTCTGGCGGACGAGCAGACCTACGGCCACGCGGACTCCCCTCTTCTCGGCTACCTCGTACGACGGTTTCCACCCGAGACGGCGCGCGCGCACATCGTTCCCATCGCGGCGTTACTCGCGGAGTCTCCTGAAGGCGGGCACGTGATCGAACGCTGGGACGTCACGTCCCTGTTCGACGCCTACCTGTCGGCCCTGCTCTCCTGGAACGTCACCCTGTTCCGCTACGGGATCGCCTTGGAGGCGCACCAACAGAACGTGGCGCTCGTCCTGGACGACGGCCCGCCGCGCATCCTCATCAAGGACAACGACGGCGCACTGATCGACCCGGACGTCCTGCACGATCGCCTGGGAATCGCACCGTCCACCGATCCGCGCGACCTGGTCGACCGGCGGATGGTGACGCGCGACCCCGAGGCGCTCGCCCGCGTCTTCATCACGATCACCCTGCACCTGTGCGCGGCGGCCCCGGCCGTCGGTCTGGCCAGACGGGGGCTGCTCCCCTGGCGCACCGGCCAGGCGATGATCCGCGACCGGCTCGACGCTGCCCTTGGACCCGGCGACGCGTTCCTGCGCTCCCGCACGCTGGACGCCGCATCGCTGCCGAGCAAGGCCATGGTCACCGCCGGAACCCTCGTCGACAAGGCGAGGACCGGCGCGGCCGACATCAACAAGCACTACGGCCCGCCGGGGCCGAACTATCTACGGGACGACACGTGCTGCTGACAGAACGGGCCCTGACGGCCGACGACGCCACCGCCACCGCGCTGCTCAACTGCCTGATCCGCGAGGTCTGCGCCCCCGAGCAGCAGGTATGGCCGGACGAAGGGCACGTCGTCCTGCGCCTCCCGCGCGCCGGCGTCGTTCTGCGCGCGGGCCTGGCACGCCCCCCGTCGGGACCGACCTACCGGCTGACCCCGCCCTATGAGGAACAGCGCGAGGACGAGTGGATGCCCGCCGCCTGGGACCGGCTGTCCGATCTGGTGGCCGGTGAGCTGGAGCTGGCCACCGGCCGTCCGAATCCGGAGTTCCTGACGCAGGTCGGTGACAGCCGCAGCGCGCTGGCCGCCATCCTCGCCGCCCGGGGAGCGCCCGACGACGGCAGGCACGGCGACCGGTTCATCGCGTCCGAGCAGGCGCTGGTGGCGGGCCACCGTTTTCACCCGTCTCCGAAGGCGCGCCAAGGCTCGCCCAGCGAGTGGCTCAAGTACGCGCCGGAGACCCGGTCCCGGTTCCGTCCGCATTGGCTGGCCGTCCCGACCGAGCTGGTGGCTGAAGAGGGGCATCCGGACGCGTTCTCGGATCTGGAGGCGTACGGCCCATCGGTTCCCCCTGGTCGCACACTGCTACCTGTCCATCCGTGGCAGTTCTCGTTGCTCTCGCATCGGCCCGTCCTACATCGCGCTCTCGCCGAGAACCTCATCACCGACCTGGGACCGTCCGACACCGAGGCACTGCCCACTTCCTCTGTACGCACGGTGTACTTGCCGGACGCGGACCTGTTCTGCAAGTTCAGCCTCGACGTGCGCATCACCAATTGCGTCCGCAAGAACGCCTGGTACGAACTCTCGGGGGCGGCCGTCCTCAACCGGCTCTTGGCGGACACGTTCGCGACGCTGGACGCCACGTTCCTCGCCGAACCCGCCTACCGCACACTCGCGCTGGCCGACCGCCAGTTGTACGAAGGTCTTGGCGTCATCCTCCGCCAGGGCGTCAAAGCCCTCCCGGGTACGCCGCTCCTGGCTGGGGCCTTGGCCGACCCCTACGGCACATTCCTCGCGGACCTGCCCGCCATGGCCACTCCGGAGGGCGCCCTTGCCTGGTGGGACGCCTACGTGGGGTGTGTCGCACCGCCCGTCCTCCACGCCTACCTGGACCACGGGGTCGTTCTGGAACCGCACCTCCAGAACGTCCTGATCTGCGTCGCCCCTGACGGCATGCCGGTCCATGCCGCCTTCCGCGACCTCGAAGGCACCAAGCTGACCGCCGGACGGTGGGACCTGGCGCACCTCCCGCCCCCCGTCGCCGACGCCCTCACCTATGCGCCCGACCAGGGCTGGAACCGCGTCGTCTACTGCCTCCTCATCAACCACCTGACCGAGATAGCCGCGGCGGTGGCCGACCTTCACCCCTCGCTCGGGCTCTGGCGGACGGCGCGCGAGCATTTCGCCGCCCTGGGCGCACACCCGCACGTCAGGGCGCTTCTGGCGGGCGTGCCGCTGCCGGCGAAGGCCAACCTGCGCACCCGGTGGGCCCGCGCCGCCGACCGTGCCGCCGCCTACGTCCCCGCCGCCAACCCCCTGGCGGTGCCCCGATGACCCCGGACCTCGCCCGCGACCTGACCTATCCGGCCTACGTCTACGATCTCGCCGGGTTGGCCGGCCACGCCGACGCGATCCGTGCCGCGCTGGGCGGCACCGAACTCTTCTATGCCGCCAAGGCGAACCCGGACACCGAGATCCTCCGCGCTCTGGCGCCCCACATCGACGGCGTCGAAGTCTCTTCAGGCGGCGAGCTGGCCCACGTCCGGAGGGCGCTCCCGGACGTCCCGCTCGCGTTCGGCGGCCCTGGCAAGACCGATGAGGAGCTGGCGCAGGCCCTCGCCCTCAACGTCGACCGGATCCACGTCGAGAGCCCGCGCGAGCTGGCGCGGCTGCAAATGCTGGGCCCGGCCGACGTCCTTCTCCGGGCCAACCTCCCCCTCACCGCGCCCGGCGCGGTGCTCACCATGAACGGCCCCTTCGGCATGGACGAGCACGACCTCGACGCCTGCGCCCGGAGCATCGCCGGGACACCGCACCTCACCCTGCGGGGAATTCACGCCCACCTGGCGTCCGGACTGGACGCCCCGGCACTCCTCGACATGGCCGGGCGGATCACCGCGTGGGCGCTTCCCTGGCTGAGAGCCCACGGCGTCACCGAACCCGAGATCAACCTCGGCGGCGGCATGGCCGTCGACTACACGGCCCCCGAGGAGCGCTTCGACTGGACGGCCTACGGCGGCGGGCTCACCCTGGCGAGGCCGCCCGACGCCACGCTCCGGATCGAGCCGGGCCGCGCCATCACCGCCTACCACGGCCGCTACGTCACCGACGTTCTGGACGTCAAGACCACACGCGGCGAAACGTATGTGATCCTCCGAGGTGGGACGCACCACCTGCGAACCCCCGCGGCCAAGGGCCACAGTCACCCCTTCGAGGTCCTCACCCCGAAGAGCGGACCCTTGTCGAAGGCGACCCTCGTGGGGCAGCTCTGCACGCCGAAGGACGTCTTCGCCCGCGACGTGCCCGTCCCGCCTCTCACGCCGGGCGACGTCATCGCCTTCACCATGGCGGGTGCCTACGCCTGGAACATCTCCCACCACGATTTCCTGATGCACCCCCACCCGACATTCCACTACGTGCGTTGACCATGGCGGGGGTGCCGTCCCAGCGCCATCTGGTGCGTCGCGAGCGTCCGGGCAGGTCGCCCCGGCCGGTGGCCCACAGAAGTGTGGGCCAGGGCTGCGCATCCGAGGGAACGCCCGGGAAAAGGCGGGCGAGCACGCGGGAGCACAGCGTTCCGGCCTTGGCGTCCCACGCGTCCGGCGCGTCCGGCGGCGCCTCCCGGAGGACGGCCAATGAGAGGTGAACGGCCCGGTCGAGGTCGTCCGCGGTGACAGCAGTACGAGACCTGGCAGGAACGTACCCGGCAGCCCAAATGACAGCGATCCCTTATTGCGGGCCCCGCACGGAGGAGGTGACGGCGCCCGCATCCGGGCCGCGGAGGATTCGGGCGCCGCCCCGCCTCGCCTCGCCGAGCAAACGGCCGCGGCCAGTCGGGCGGGTCACAAGGGTCAGGCGGCGCCGGCGCGCTGCTTGGCGGCCATGCAGATGCGGGCGAGGTCGTTGAGGGCCTCCGCGCGGCGCTCGTCCACCGTCCGCGCATCGTCCGGCCCGGCCTCCGCGAGCGTGTCGATGACCAGGGAGAACACCGGCCATTCGGCGGGACCGATGGCGCCCTGGAAGTCGACGCCGGCGGCGAGGTCGTCGAGGTCGAGGTTGCGGGCGAAGGTGGCGAGGGCGGCCTCGGCCGCCACTACGCCGATGCGCATCGCCAGCGCGGCAGGCTCGCGATCGAGGGAGCGCACATTGCTGGAACCCATGCCCGACAACCTAGAACATACGAGCGATCAACGTCGAACGTTTGCTCGAAATAATCGTCTGGAGAGTGCCTCGCCGCGCGGCCGTCACCCGGCCACGGCGTGCTGGAACAGCGCGGAGTGCGTGAAGTGCAACTCGCCGTCGATCTCGCTGGGCCGCATCCCGGTGGCGGGGCCGCCGGTGAGCTCGTCCTCCAGTTCCTTTCGGATCTGCGCCGCGATGTCGGCGGGCGTCTGCGCCAGGTCCAGCCACGGTTGCAACGGACGGGTGTAGTCGAACTCCTCGGACCTCTTCACCTCCGCGCCCGCCGCCGCGAGGAGGCCGGCGATCCGCGCGGCGGTGAGCGCGGTGCCGTGCGAGGGGTCGCGCAGGCGCTCGATGCGGTCGGGGTCGCCGTCGATCCCCTCCGGCCGGACGAGATCGGCGATGATCAGTGCCGCGCCCGGCCGGCTGACCCGGGCCATCTCCCGCACGACGGCCTCGGGGTCGGCGACCTGATGCAGCGAGAAGCGGGTGACGACCAGCGTGAACGAGCGGTCGAGGTAGGGCAGTGCGGTGGCGTCGCCGTGGGTGAAGGTGACGTTGGTGACGCCGTCCCGGTCCACCGCGCGCTTGCCCTCGGCGAGCATCGCCGGGGTGAGGTCGAGCGCCGTCACGTGCCGGACGCGGCGGGCGATGGCACGGGAGACGAGCGCGGTACCGGCGGCCACCTCCAGCACCACGTCCTCGGTGTCGAGTTCTGGGTCCATGAACCGGACGAGCCGGTCCAGATGGCGGGTGAAGGCGACGTTCAGCCGGGGATCGGCGAACCCTGCCGCCTGCTTGGAGAACTCCCGTACGACCTTCTCGTCATGCGTCACCGTCACGCCGCCTCCCTAGGTTTGCCCGGATCATCCCCGAAACAACGCACGGTGACCAGAGGCGAGCGCAACTCATCACCCGACAAATCGGACACAGTTGTGGTGGCCGGCCTTCCCCAGAGACGCCCCTCTCGTCCCCGGGACCGCCCGTCTCAGGCCGCCGGGACGCCGTCGAGCAGCGCGGCGAGGCCGGCCGCGTCCAGCAGGTCCGCGGGACGGACGGTGACGTTCGCGCTCACGTAGTGGAACGCCGCGCTGACCTGCTCGACCTCCACGCCGACCAGCTCGGCCCACGCCAGCCGATACGCCGCGAGCTGGACGGAGGCGAACGCGGCCTCCTCCGCCGGGGGCGGCGCACCGGTCTTCCAGTCGACGACCTCGTACGCGCCGTCCCGCGAGCGGAAGACGGCGTCCATCCGGCCCCGGACCAGCCGGTCGCCGATGATGGTCTCGAAGGGGACCTCGATGTCCAGGGGCTCGCGCGCCGCCCACTCCGACTCCTCGAACCGCTCGCGCAACCGCGCCAGGTGCGTGTCGTCGGCGGCGCCCTCGTCGGCGGCGCCGGGCAGCTCGTCGGGGTCCAGCAGGCGCTGCTGGCCCCAGCGACTCTCCAGCCAGGCGTGGAACGCGGTGCCGCGCCGCGCGTAGGGGGCGGGCGGGCGCGGCATCGGACGGCGGATCTGCCGGGCCAGCGCCGCCGGGTCGCGCGCCAGCGACACCAGCGACGACACCGACAGGTTCGCGGGCAGCTCGACGAGCAGACCGTCGCCGCCCCGGCCCCGGTCCCGTTCGGCGAGCAGCAGTTCGACGTCGCGCGCCCACGCCGTCATGCGGCCGCGGTCGGCGGCCGCGAGCCCGGCGTTCCCGGCCCAGTGCCGCGTCCGCCCGGCCATCGCATCCTCGACCATGCGGGCGCCCTCGACCACCGCGGCGTAGCGCTCACGCGCGGTGACGTCCGTGCGGCCGCGCTCCCCGGGGCCGGCGGGCCAGTGCGCCTCGTCGGGGTCGGCGAGCAGCGGGTTGGTGGCGCCCTCCTCGGGCGGAGCGGCCCACACCGCGACCGACCCCGCGCCCGCCACGCACACCGCCCGCACCTCCTCCAGGAACGGCGAGGGGCCGAGCGGGCGGCCCGACGCGCCCCACCAGTACCCGGTGGTGACGAGCAGGCTGGAGGCGCGGGTGACCGCGACGTAGGCGAGCCGCCGTTCCTCCCGCAGGTCGCGTTCCGCGCACGCCTGCTCGAACGCGGCGAGGTCGTCCTTCTCCAGGCCGTTCAGGGGGGGCAGGTCGGCGCGGTCGCCGCGCAGCATGAACGGCAGGACGCGCGGGTTCGCGGTCCAGCGCGTGGCGTTCTGCGGCGGCGACGGGAACACCGAGCCCTTGGCGGGACCGCCGTTCTTCTGCGGCATGGACGACAGGCCGGGGACGACGACCACCGGCCATTCCAGCCCCTTGGACGCGTGGACGGTCAGGAGCTTGACGCTGTTGGTCTCGCCGACCCGCCCGGCCTCCAGCCCGAACTCCTCGGACTCGGCGGCCTTGAGGTAGGCGAGGAACGCGCCGAGCGTGGGGTCTTCGGCGTCGCCGGCGAAGGTGGCGGCGGCGTCGATGAAGGCGTCCAGGTCGGCGCGCGCGGTGACCGGGTCGAGCCCGGACCGGGCGGCGACCTCGATGTCCAGCCCGAGCGCCCGTTCCACCTCGGTGACCAGGTCGGGCAGCGGCAGCCCCACCTGGCTCCGCAGGCCGCGCATCTCGTCGCGGAGCCGCCGCAGCCGCCCGAAGCCCTCGGGCGAGTAGGCGGCGGGGTCGCCGAGATCGTCCAGCGCGTCCACCAGGCTGCCGGTCTCCTGGTTCAGTTCGCTGACGAGCTGCCGTAGCGGATCCTCGCCCGCGGCCTCACCGGACCCGGCGGGCGCGTCACCCGCGGGAGCATCGGCCTCAGGCGGGGACGGCGCCTCGGGCGGCGCCGGTGGGGTCACGTCGCGGGCGGACTCCTGGGCCAGCGCCCGCGCCCGCCTGCCCAGGGCGACGAGGTCGCGGGGGCCGAGGCGCCAGCGGGGGCCGGTGAGGAGGCGGGCGAGGGACGCGCCGGCCGTCGGATCGTGCATGGCGCGCAGGGTGGCGACGACGTCCTGCACCTCCGGGACGGTCAGCAACCCGCCGAGGCCGACGACCTCCACCGGGATGCCGCGCGCCTCCAGCGCCCGCCGGACGAGCGGGAACTGCGACCGCTTGCGGGCCAGGACGGCGATGTCGGAGTACTGGAGCGGCTCGGCCTGGACGCCGCCGTCCGGGGCGATCTCGGGGTCGGCCGCCATCAGGCCCGCGACGCGCGCGGCGATCCGGTCGGCCTCCTCCTCGACGGTGGTGAACAGGGCGCACTCGACCCGGCCGCGTCCCTCGCGCCCGGCCCCGGGGACGAGCCGGGGCACCGCCGCCGTCTCCGCCCGAAGCTCCTCCTGGATCCTGGCCGCCGCGTCCAGGATCTGCTCGCCGTTGCGGAACGAGCGGCTGAGCTGGACGACGGGCGCCGGCACGGGACGGCGCCCGGCGACGGCCGCCTGCGCGGGAAAGTCGTGGGCGAACCGCAGCAGGTTCCCGGCGCTCGCGCCCCGCCACCCGTAGATGGACTGGCAGGGGTCGCCGACCGCCGTCACCGGGTGGCCGCCGGAGAACAGCGACGTCAGCAGGACGAGCTGCGCCTGGCTGGTGTCCTGGTACTCGTCGAGCAGGACCACGGAGAAGCGGGACCGCTCGAACATCCCCACCTCGGGGTGCTTGTAGGCGATCCGCGCGGACAGCGCCATCTGGTCGCCGTGGTCGATGACCTCCCGGTCGGCCTTGGCCCGCCCGTACGCCTCGATGAGCGGCATCAGCTGCTCGCGGACGGCGTGCTTGGCGAGGATGTCGCGCTGCGGCTTGAGCGCCTTCTTCAGCGAGGCGAACCGCTCGTCCAGCCAGGTCCCGACCCTGCGGACGTCCTCGGACGTGCGCAGGTGCTCCGACAGGTCACCGGACAGCTCCATCACGGCCTTGGTGACGGTGTCGGGCTGCCATTCGATGCGGTCCATGGGGCCGTTGTAGGTGTCCACCACGCGGGAGCAGATCTGCCAGGCGACCGCCGGTGAGATCAGCCGCATCGTCGGCTCCAGGGCTTCGCGCAGGGCGTGGTCGCCGAAGAGCCGCGCCGCGTAGGAGTGGTACGTCGACACCATCGGCTCGCCGTCGAACAGCGTCTCGCCGCCGAGCCGCTCCAGCTCGTCGCCCGGCAGAACCTCGCGGAGCTTGTCGAGCCGCTTGCGGACGCGGACGCCGAGCTCGGCCGCGGCCTTGCGGGTGAACGTCAGCCCGAGGACCCGCTCGGGGCGCACGAACCCGTTCGCGACCAGCCACACCACCCGCGCGGCCATCGTCTCGCTCTTGCCCGACCCGGCGCCCGCGATCACCCCCATCGGCGCCAGCGGCGCCTCGATCACCCGGGCCTGCTCGTCGGTGGGCGCGGGTATCTCCAGCAGCCGTGCCAGCTCGCCCGGCGTGATCACGCCGTTCCCCCCACGCTAGTCACCGACCTGCCCGCCCTCGTCATGCACCGGACAGCAGGACCGTACGGGGCACGTCCGACACTTGTCGTTGGCGCGCGCCTGGAAGACCTCCCCCGCCATGCCGGTCGCGACGATCTCGATGAGCTTCTTCGGCCAGTCGGGGTCGGCGTCGTCGGCGGGCGGGGGCTGCTCCTGCTCGCGGGCGCGGGCGGCGAAGGCGGCCTTGCCGACCTGGACGAGCTTGGCGCCGCCGGGGTCGATGAGGCCGTGCCGCTCGAACGCGCCGAGCATCACGGCGTACTGGTAGACGCCGAGCTGCGGGTGCCGGGCGAGGTCCTCCTTCGGCACGGCGCTGCTGGAGGTCTTGATGTCGATGATGACCGCGCGGCCCTGCTCGTCGCGCTCGGCACGGTCGATGCGGCCCTTGATGACGACGCGGCCGAGGTCGACCTTGAACGACTCCTCCAGCGCGACGACCTCGTTGGGGTTGTCGCGGTGCCAGGACAGGAACTTGTCGACCATCGCCGCCGCCTGGTCGCGCTGCTTCTCCGAGTACCAGGCGCTGCGGAAGTCCAGGTCGTTCCAGATCTCGTCGAGCCGCTCGGCGACGTGGACCTCGCTGATCCCGTCGTCGGCGCCCGCCATCTCGGCGACCGCGTGGATGACCTTGCCCATGGTGCTGAACTCGTTGGGGCCGCCCTCCTGCGCGCCGACGGCCGAGGCGAGCAGCCAGCGCAGCCCGCAGGTGGTGAACGCCTCGACCTGGGACGGCGAGATCGTGATCTGCTCGTCCTCGGCGAACGCCGGGCCCGGGTCCGACAGCGCGGTGATGGCGTACCAGTTCTCCGGTTTGGCGCCGCGCACGCCGGCCCGCGCGAGCCGCGCCAGGTGGCCGGCGGCGGCGCGGCGCAGCGGCCCGGGGCGGGAGGCGTCGGCGACCACCGACCTCAGGTCCGCCACCAGCGCCGACAGCGACAGCCAGCGGGTCTTCTCGTCCAGCTGGGACTGCTCGATGGCGCCCGGGAGCAGCTCGTTGAGGAACCGGGACGGCCGCTCCTCGGTGTCGTCCCCGCCGACCGCGGTGACGACGAGCCGCCTGCGCGCGCGCGTCACGGCCACGTAGAACAGCCGGCGTTCCTCGTCCAGCATCTTGGCGGCCATCGACGCGCCCGCCGCCTCCTCGCCGTCGGGCTCGGCGCCGGCGGCGTGCTCGACCAGTTCCTCGACGCCCAGCAGCGACCCGCGCAGCCGCACGTCCGGCCACACGCCCTCCTGCACGCCGGCGACGACGACCACGTCCCATTCCAGGCCCTTGGAGCGGTGCGCGGTGAGGATCCGGACCGCCTCGCCGTCCGGCGCCTGCTCGGCGAGGGTGTCCCCGGCGATCTCCTGCGCGGCGATGTTGTCGACGAAGAGCTCGGGGCCCGCCTGCGGGAGCCGGTCGACGAACCGCGCCGCGTGGTCGAAGAGCGCCACGATGGCGTCGAGGTCGCGGTCGGCGGCGGCGCCCCGCGTGCCGCCCTTGACGCTCTGCGCCAGCAGGATGTCGGCCTGGCCGCTCTCCTTCCACACCGCCCACAGCACGTCCTCGGCGCTACCGCCGTCGTGCACGCTGCGCCGCGCCATCTCGATCAGGTGCGCGACGCGCTCGGCGGGCGCCCGCACCTTCTCGTGGACGGGCACCAGCTCGCGCGGGTCGTTCACCGCCGCGACGAGCAGCTCGCCCAGGGGACGCTGGCCGCCCGACAGCTCCTCCAGGTCGCGCAGGGCTCGTTTGAGCCGCCGCATCGCCAGCGCGTCGGCGCCGCCGAGCGGGCCGGTGAGCAGGTCCTCCGCGACGACCTCGTCCAGGAAGCCCTTCTTGAGCGCCGCTCGCAGCAGCACCAGGAACGGCCGGACCGCGGGTTCGGAGACGAGCGGCACCTCGTCCCCGGCGACCACCACCGGCACCCCGGCCTGGGCGAGGGCGCGGCGCAGCACCGGGACCTGCCGGATCGCGCTGCGGACGAGGACGGCCATGCGCGACCACGGGACGCCGTCGAGGAGGTGCGCGCGGCGGAGCTCGTCGGCGACGAGGGCGGACTCCTGGCTTTCGGAGTCGGCGATCACAGCGCGCACTTCGTCGGGGGGTCCAGGGGGGGCGCCCCCCCTGACAGACACAGCGCGCACTTCGTCGGCCCCTGCACGTGCTTCGTCGTCGAGGTCTTCCAGCGGACGGAGCGCCCGGTGCTCGGCGACGCCCGCCGCCCCGGCCGGCAAACGGTTCGCGATCCGCCGGGACGCCTCCAGGATCTCCGGGCCCATCCGGCGGCACGTCCGCAGCGCCACCACCGGCGCCGGGTCGCCGTCCAGCGTGCGGAAGCGGTGCGGGAACTCCTGGATGCCGCGAACGTCGGCGCCCCGGAACCCGTAGATCGACTGGTCGGGGTCGCCGACGACGACGAGGTCGCGGCCCTCCCCCGCGAGGTGGTGCAGCAGCGCCTCCTGCGCGGGGTCGGTGTCCTGGTACTCGTCCACGAACACGACGTCGTAGGCGTCGCGTTCGCGGATCCGCACCTGCTCGTCGGCGAGCATCCCGGCGGCGAGCTGGATCAGCTCGCCGTAGTCGTAGGTCTGGACGGGGTCGAGCAGGAACCGGTCGGCATAGCGCTCCATGAAGGAGCCGATGGCGGGCCAGTCATCGCGGCCCCGGACCCGGCCGAGCGCGGCCAGTTCCTCCGCGTAGTACTGGCGCTCGACCGCCCGCAGCGTGAAGTCGCGCAGTTCCTCGGCGAATCCGCGAGTCGCCAGCGCGGCGCGGAGCCGCTCCGGCCAGTCCCGCGCGCCGTCCGCCAGCTCGCCCTCCAGCAGCCGCCGGACCTCCAGCAGTTGTTCGGGCCCCGACAGCAGCCGCGGCGCGGGCTCCTCGTTCAGCACGGCGTCCCGGCGGAGCAGCGCGTAGGCGTAGCTGTGGAAGGTGAGCGCGAGCGGTGTCCGCGTCGTCCGGTGCAGGCGTCCGGTGATCCGCTGCCGCAGCTCGCCCGCCGCCTTGCGGCTGAACGTCAGGACCAGGACGCGCTCGGGGTCGGTGCCGCGGCCCTCGATCCGGTCGACGACCGCCTCGACGATCGTGGTCGTCTTGCCGGTGCCCGGCCCCGCAAGCACCAGCATCGGCCCGCCGGCATGCTCGACCACCCGCCGCTGCTGCTCGTCGAGCACAGGCGGGACGGCCCGCGCGGGACCCGCGCGGCGCACGAGACGGTAGGAAGCAGACGGCACAACATTTCATTGGAGCAGATCACCGGGGCGGATCGGACCACAAAGCACGCATGTCGCGCACGAGTCCCGCGTTCCCGGTGCTCAGAAGGTGACGGTGGTCACCTCAGACACCGAGGGCCACGCCGTCCTGGCGGGGGTCGGCGGCGCCGAGAAGGGCACCGTCCGCGACCGAGACGACCTGGGCACTGCCGCCCGCGCCCCACGCGTCCTGGACGGCCACCGCGTGGCCCGCCGACCGGAGCGCGGCGATCCGGGACGCGCCGAGCCGCGCCTCGACGCGCAGCTCGGGCGGCCCGCCGAGGACGTCGGCGTCGCTGTCCGGGTGGACGGTGAAGCGCGGCGCCCCCACCGCGACCGCCGGATCGTGGCCGTGGTCGAGCAGATGGGAGAGGAGTTGCGCGTTCCACTGGACCTGCCCGTCGCCGCCGGGGGTGTTGCCGACGTGCAGGAGGCCGCCGCCGATGCCACCGGTGACGAGCCAGGCGTTCAGCGTGTGCAGTGGCCGGCGCCGCGGGCGGACCTCGTTCGGATGCCCGTCGATCAGATAGGCGCCGCGTCCGAGGCGGTCGTTGAGGACGATGCCCGTCCCGGGGACGGTGATCCGCGCGCCGAACGCGAAGGCCAGCGAGTGGATGAGGCTCACCGCGCGTCCCTCCGCGTCCACCACGACCATGGACGAGCAGCCCGCGCCAGTGGTCGCTGCCGTCGCCGCAGCCCGCGAAGCGGTCCGCGAAGGCCAGCGGTAGAAGGCGGGTTCTCCGCCGTCCGGGCCGAACCCGCTGCCGCCGAACGCCGCGACCGTCCCGTCAGGCCTGCGCAGGAGCGCGAACGCGTCGCCGCCGACGCCGCACTGGCCGGGCAGCGCGAGCCACGACAGCGCGGCCATGGCCGAGCGCCGCATCCACCGCGTTCCCGCCCTCGGCGAGGACGCGGGCGCCGGCCTGGCTCACCGCCGGATGGCCGGCCGACACCATCCCTCCGGACGCGACGGCCGGTCCACGCGGCGGGATCCCGAATTCGGTCAGTGTTCTGTGGATGACGTCAGGGCCCCTCGTCGGGGCCGCTCCAGCGGGCGCGGGCCATGTCGACGCGGTCGCCGTCGGCGCGCAGCGGCGTGCCCTCGGCGCGGTACTGCTCGTGGGCGCGGATCTCGTGACCGCTCGGCGGGCGCCCGTCCGCGCGGATGACCCGCCACCACGGCACGGCGCCGCCGTACAGGGACATGACCCGGCCGACCTGCCGGGGCCCACCCTGCCCGACTATCTCGGCGAGGTCGCCGTAGGTCAGGACGCGTCCCGGCGGGATTCGCTCCACCGCGTCCAGTACGGCTTCGGCGTACTCGTCGGGCTCCGACCACATCACTCGATCTTCCCACCGGACGGCGGGTTCCGCGGCGGGTCTGCGAACGGATCCGCGAACGGGTCCGCGTACGGATCGGGGCGCTGATCGGCGGGTGCGTCCGCCGGTGGGGCACCGGGAGGCGCGAAGGACGGGGCTCCGGAAGGCGGATGGCCGGGCGGCGGGCCCGAAGGCCGGGTGTAGGACAGGCGCGGCGCGGGCGGCGACGGCGAGCGGCCATCGGACGTCCCGAATCCCTGCGTCCCGAACCCCGGCGAACCGGCGCCGTAGGGGCCGTACGCGCCGTGCGAGCCGCGCGAGTCGAGTCCTGGCGGCGCCGCGCCGGGGAGGCCGGCGAGGGCGGGACGGGGGTGGCGACGGGAGAAGGTGACCGAGATCGCGGCGGCCGCCAGCGTGCCGCCGACACCGACGACCAGGATCGTGACGATCAGCGGCGTGACCCAGCCGGGCCGCTCGATGACCCGCACCGGGCCGGGTTTGGCGCCGCCGAACCGCTCGCGGGCGGCCTTGCTCGCGGCGGCGCCCGTGTCACCGGAGGTCAGCGCGTCCGCGGCGGCGAGCGCGCGCTGGGCGTTGACCTCGCCGAACCCGACCTCCGGGTCGTACCTGCCGCCGGGCCCGTAGCGGGTCCCCGCGACGAGCGCCTGGGAGACCAGCGCGGGCGGCAGCTTCGGGTGCTTGGCGCGGATCAGCGCCGCGATTCCGGACACGATCGCGCAGGAGTCGCTGGTTCCGCCGCTGACGTAGTAGTTGCCGTCCGGCGCCGCGACGGGCAGCCCCACGCCCGGCGCCGAGAGCAGCACGGAGTAGTTGCGGTTGGAGAACGGGACTCGGCCGTGCGTCGCGTCCGTCGCCGCGACCGCGATCACGCCGGGGTAGGACGCCGGGTAGGAGTACGGCGCGAAGCCGTCCCCGTCGAGGAGCCGGCTCTCGTCACCGTCGTTGCCTGCCGCGGCGACCACCACGACGCCCTTGCCGATGGCGTAGCCGACCGCCTCCCGCTCCTCCGCGGACTCCTGGTTCTCGCCGAGGGAGAGGTTGATGACGTCGGCGCCGTGGTCGGCGGCGTAGCGGATGCCGCGGGCCACCGCGCTCTTGGACCGCTCGTCGGTGCGGAAACGCCGGAAGCTGGCGTCCTCCTTCTCGCCGATCACCCGGATCGCGAGGACGCGGGCCTGCGGCGCCATCCCGATGACGCCGGAGCCGCCGCCGGCGCCGTGGCCGTGCCCGGCGATCAGCGACGCCATGTTGGTGCCGTGCATCCGGGCCGGCTTCGTCCCCGCGTCGATCGGCGCGAGCATGTTCGGGCCCGTGGTGACCGATCCGGCAAGGTCGGGGTGGTTCGCGTCGACGCCGGTGTCGACCACGGCCACCGTCACCCCGCGGCCACGGGTGACCTTCCAGGCGGCGTCCACGTCGAGGACGTCCAGGATCGGCTTCTGCCGCTGGCGGACCTCGTCGGCGCGCGCCGCCGGGGCCGGGACGAGCGGCAGCCACGCCCCGGTGACCGCCGCCGCGAGGACGGCCGCGGCCGTCCGCGCCGCCCGCGCCCGGGTCAGCATCGCCACTCGCGGTTGGAGCAGTCGGGCAGGGAACGGATGGACATCGCTCTCGCGATGGTGCGGCCGATCTGCGGTGCCACGGTGAACGGCTCCCCTGGGCGCTCCTTGGTGATGGCCTTCGCGGGACGCCCGTCTGTCTGACCGGAGGTGGTCAGCACCACATACGGGCCGCCGCGGTCGAAGGTTCGATCCTGCCGCGCGGCGTCGGTGAACTTGGCGGACGCCGTTCCGGGGAACGCCGCGGCCTTCAGCGCGGGCTGGACGCCGCCCGTCCCGTCCGGCCCGTGCGAGTCGGGAAGCTCCTTGAACGCCTTGTCGGCCTCCCAGGGATCGGGGAAGACCGCGACGCCGACCGTCACGACGATCCCTTCGAGCTGGTCGGTGTAGGTGGCGCGCAGCACCGCCTTGCAGCCGTGCTTGCGCAGCGTCGTCATGATCCCCGCGTCGACGGCCTGCTCACAGGTGGTGTCGGGGACGATGCCCGTCCGCGTCGCGTACTCGCTGCGGCCGTCGTCCGGGGTGTAGCTGATCCGGCCCGGGAAGATCCGTTCGGCCGTCCACGCCTGCCAGCGCCGCGCCACCTCGGCGTTCGCCGCGCGCTGCAACTCGGCGTTGGTGGGGTCGCGGTGCAGGGTCGTCCAGGTCCCGGTGAGGGCGATGCCGGTCGTCACCAGGTAGGTGCCGGCGAGGACGATGGCGACCACCATCCACTGGCGTGCGCGCAGGCCCAGCACGGTGACCCGGGGGCGGAACGGCCCCATCGGCGTCCCGGCGGACGGCCCTGAGGGCGTGCCCCCGTACGGCCCGGCCGGTGGACGCTGCGGTCCGGGCGAGCCGATGACCGGCTGCCCCGGCGGGCCGTGCTGGGTGTGCGGCGGGCTGGCTTGTGGACCGCCTGGCTGGTTGCCGGCGGGCGGGCCGGACGGGAACGACGGTCGCCGCGGAGGCGGCTGCTGGGAGGGGGGCAGGAATGCCACAACAGCCAAGATTAACTCTGGTTCACGACAATCCGCCCTGACATCGAGGTAAGGCACCCGTCCGGCATAGTGCACCTCACCGGGCTGCTATGGACGAATCACCCCCGGATGAGCCACCGGAGTGCGACCTGGCAGAACGCGCACGGCGGGACGCCGCCGTCCGGGAATTCCGCTGGACATGGCAAGGTTGTCGGGAGAGGACGAACCCGTCCGCCCGAACCAGCCGAGCGTCAGCACAGGAGCATCCACCGTGTCGTTGCCACCTCTGGTCGAGCCCGCAGCCGAGCTCACCCGCGACGAGGTCAACCGCTACTCGCGGCACCTGATCATTCCCGATGTCGGGATGGCCGGGCAGAAGCGCCTCAAGAACGCCAAGGTCCTGGTCGTCGGCGCGGGCGGCCTCGGCTCCCCGGCCCTGATGTACCTCGCCGCCGCGGGGGTGGGCACGCTCGGCGTCGTCGACTTCGACGTCGTGGACGAGTCCAACCTGCAGCGCCAGGTCATCCACCGGCAGTCCTCGCTCGGCAAGCCGAAGGTCGAGTCCGCCGCCGCGACCGTCCGCGAGATCAACCCGCTGATCGACGTGGTCGTGCACAACACCGCGCTCGACCGCGACAACGTCCTGGACGTCTTCCGCGAGTACGACCTGATCCTGGACGGCACCGACAACTTCGCCACCCGGTACATGGTCAACGACGCGGCCGTGCTGCTCGGCAAGCCGTACGTGTGGGGCTCGATCTACCGGTTCGACGGGCAGGCGTCGGTGTTCTGGGCCGAGCACGGCCCCTGCTACCGCTGCCTCTACCCCGAGCCGCCGCCGCCCGGCATGGTGCCCTCCTGCGCCGAGGGCGGGGTGCTCGGCGTGCTGTGCGCGTCGATCGGCTCGATCCAGGTGAACGAGGCCATCAAGCTCCTCGCGGGCATCGGCGAGCCGCTCGTCGGCCGGCTGATGATCTACGACGCGCTGGAGATGACCTACCGGTCGGTCAAGGTCCGCAAGGACCCCGAGTGCCCGCTGTGCGGCAAGAACCCGACGCAGACCGAGCTGCTGGAGGACTACGAGGCGTTCTGCGGCGCGGTCTCGGAGGAGGCCGCCGAGGCCGCCGCGCAGTCCACGATCTCCGCCCGGGACCTCAAGGACATGCAGGACCGCGGCGAGAACATATTCCTGGTGGACGTGCGCGAGCCCAACGAGTACGAGATCGTCTCGATCCCCGGCGCGACACTGATCCCAAAGGGCGAGTTCCTGAACGGCTCGGCGCTGGAGCGGCTCCCGCAGGACCGGAAGATCGTCCTGCACTGCAAGTCGGGCGTGCGGTCGGCCGAGGCGCTGGCCGTCGTCAAGAACGCCGGCTTCGGCGACGCGGTGCACGTCGGCGGCGGCGTGCTGGCCTGGGTCAACCAGATCGACCCCAGCCTCCCGTCCTATTAGAGGCCGATGCGCAGACCCCCGGACCGTCCTCGGTCCGGGGGTCTCGTCTGTCAGCCCGGCGTCACACCGGTCTGCACGGCCAGGACCGCGAGCCGGATGCGGTTCGGGCAGCCGGTCTTGCGCATCAGGTTCGCGACGTGGGTCTTCACCGTCGTGACGCCGAGGTGCAGGCGGTCGGCGATCTCGCGGTTGGACAGCCCGGTGCCGACCAGCCGCAGCACCTCCTCCTCCCGCGCGGTCAGCCCGGCGGGCCCCCGCGACTCCCGCTCCACCGCCCCGGCCCGCGTGCGGGCGCGCACCGCCTGCTCGACGAGGCGCGCGAGGACGGCCTGACCGTAGGGCGCCTCACCGTCGGCGGCCATGCGGATCGCGCGCAGCAGCTCCGTCGGGGGCGCGTCCTTCACCAGGAAGCCGAACGCCCCGGCGGCGAGCGCAGGGTAGAGGTGGTCGTCGTCGTCGAACGTGGTGAGTACCACCACCCGGGCGGACGGCCGGGCGGCGATGATCCGGCGCGTCGCGGCGATGCCGTCCACGCCGGGCATCCGCAGGTCCATCAGGACGACGTCCGGATGCAGCTCCTCGACCAGGCGCGGCGCGTCCCGCCCGTCCCCCGCCTCCCCGACGACCTCCAGGTCGGGCGCGGAGTCGCAGAGCATCCGCAGCCCCATCCGGACGAGCTGCTGGTCGTCTACCAGCAGCACGCGGATCACGCCGCCCGCCCGGACGGCTCGGACTCCGGTGCGGGGACGGGCGCCGGCGCGGGGATCTCGGCCAGCAGCCGCCAACCGCCGTGTTCGCGCGGCCCGGCGGCCAGGGTGCCGCCGAGCAGCTCGACGCGCTCGGTCATCCCGGCGAGCCCGTGCCCGGGAGGCCCAGCCGCCACGGCGCTTCCGGGCGGTACGGCCGTACCGGGCGGTAGGACGGTCCCGGGTGGTGCGGCGGCGCCGTCGTCGGCGATCTCCAGCCGGACGGCCTGCCCGTCGACCCGCACGGACAGGGTCGCGGACGTGCCGGGCCCCGCGTGCTTGGCCACGTTCGCCAGCCCCTCCTGGACGATCCGCAGCACGGTCAGCCGCCGGACGGCGTCCAGCCCCGTGACCTCCGGGTCGATGTCGCCGGCGATCTCCAGCCCGGCCCGCCGGCCCCGCTCCAGCGCCGCCTCCAGCGCGGCGGCCAGCCCATCGCGCTCGACGAGGGACACGCCGGGCTCGCCCTGGACGAGGTCGGGGTCGCGGAGCACCGCGACGAGGTGCCGCAGGTCGGCGAGCGCGGACGCGCCCGAGGCGTGCAGGTCGTCCAGAACCTCCGTCACCCGCGGGTCGGTGGAGGGCAGGACGTGCCGGGCGACTCCCACGCGCAGCACCATCGACGAGACGTGGTGCGCGACGAGATCGTGCAGCTCACGGGCGATGACGGTGCGCTCGGCCGCCCGCGCGGCGAGCGTCTCCGACCGGCGGCGCAGCTCCTGCTCGGCCATCCTGTCGCGCGCCTGCCGCGCGTTCTCTCGCGTGAGCCTGATGTAGGCGCCGAGCAGGAGCGGGAGCCCGATCAGGATGGCCAGCCGGAACAATGTCGGCGGGACGTCGCCCGCGGCGCCCACGGCGTGCACGCACAGCAGGGCCGCGACGAGCCCGGCGACGACGGCGAGCACGCGGCCCCGGTGCGGGCGCAGCGCCAGCTCGAACAGCGTGATCGCGATCATCCCCTTGAGGGTGATCCCGACGTGCGCGTCGAGACCGTCACCGAGGAGCAGCAGCGCCGACACCGCGACCGGCGCGGCCGGGACGGCACGCGAGGCCGGCGGCAGCAGGCAGCCCGCGTAGCAGACCGCGAACCCGGCGAGCGCGATCGCCCAGTCGGTGGCGTCCTGCGGCCGGTGGAGCAGCCGCAGGTCGCCGACCCCGAGTACGGCCAGCGCGACCAGCCGCGCTGGCGCCGAACCGTCGTCGAAGCCGCTGTGGAAGGCCCGCTCCATCCATCGCATCAGCACGCCTCGATCGTAAGAGTCCGCACTGCCGCGCCGGGTCCTCCAGGTGGAGGAGAGGCATCCTCCACCTGGCCGCATCCCGCGGCCCCAGGGCGGAAGCGCCACCGCGCGGTGCCGGCCGAGAGTGGCCGCGTGGAAAACGCACAGAAGGTCCTGCCCGCCCGCCGCCCGGCGCGTCTAAGGGGCGTCCGGTGGTGGGGTGTAGGTGAGGCCCAGGGCGGGGGCGACCTCGGAGAGCATCAGTTCGAACATGGGGGCCGCGTCGTCCAGGGCGAACTCCAGGTGCCCGAAGACCTCCAGGCTGACGCCGCCCTGAAGTCTGATCCAGCACTTCAGGAACTGCTGGAGTACCCCGAGCGGCAGGTCGACGCCGAGGACGTCGTCACGGTAGCGGCGCAACTGCGGGCGCAGGGTGGGGGCGATCTCCTCGTCGGCGGGGATGGGGAACGGGCTCTTCTGCCACAGCTCCAGGAAGAGCGCCATGAACGTCCAGCCGAACTCGCGGGCGCACTCCTCGGCGAAGTCGACCTCCTCCTGCCGGGCGGCGCCCCGCACGGGGGTGCCGAACAGCAGCGCGTACTCGCGGGGATGCGCGAGGGCCCACAGGCGGAACTGGCGGGCGACGGCCAGGAACTTGCCGCTCATGTCGGTGCCCTGGACGGCGTGCATGGCGCCGTGCAGCTCCTCGGTCAGCTCGGTGAAGATGTCGCCGACGAGGTGCCGCAGCAGCTCGCTGTGGCTGTCGAAGTAGCGGTACAGCGCCGGAGCGGTCATCCCCATCGCGCGGGCGATGGCCCGCAGCGTGACCGCCTCGGGCCCCTCCTCGACGAGGATGCGCCGGGCCGTCTCGGAGATCTCCTTGACCGTGGCCGCCCGCAGCCGATCGCGCCGTGTGCCCACTTCGGCCCACCTTCCCCTCCCGTGCCGCCCCCGCATGATTCCGCAAGAAACACCATTGACGAGAGTGAACGTCATATGCAAAGTTAACACTGTTCTCAGTAAACGACGTTAACGACCGTGAGTAGCGATAACAAGAGGGGACCGACGATGTTCGAACGATGGGGCCGGTGGGTGCACCGGCGACGGCGCACGGTGCTCGCGGTCGCGGGCGCGCTACTCGTGATCGCCGCGGTCTGGGGAACGGGCGTCTTCGGTGCCCTCAGCTCGTCCGGCGGCTTCAACACCCCCGGCAGCGAGAGCGCCCGCGCGACGGAGATCGCCGAGCGCGACCTCGGCCGCGACGAGGCCGACGTGGTGATCCTCTACCAGGGCCAGCCGGGCACGACGGTCGACGATCCGGCCTACCGGGCCTCGGTCGAACGAGCGCTGTCGGCGCTGCCGGCCGGCAAGGTCGCCTCGACCGCCACCTTCTGGACGACCAAGGCCCCCCAGTTCGTCAGCAAGGACCGGACGGCGACCTACGCCGTCCTCCGGCTCGCGGGCGCGGACGAGGCCGCCCGCCAGGACTCCTTTGACGTGATCAAGGACGACCTGTCGCGGGTCGGCGGCGGGCTCACCGCCAAGGTCGGCGGCTCCGTCGGCACCGGGACCGCGATCAACGAGCAGGTCGGGTCCGACATCGGACGGGCCGAGTCGATGGCCATGCCGATCCTGCTCGTGCTGCTGGTGCTGATCTTCGGAGGGCTGGTGGCGGCGAGCCTGCCGCTGGCGGTCGGCGGCATCGCGATCCTCGGCTCGTTCACCGCGCTGCACCTTCTGACCTACGTGATCGACGTGTCGATCTTCGCGGTGAACATCACGACCTTCCTCGGCCTCGGCCTCGCGATCGACTACGGCCTGTTCATGGTGAGCCGGTTCCGCGAGGAGCTCGGGCGCGATCCGGACCGCGCCCGCATCGAGGACGCGGTGGCCGCGACGATGGCCACCGCCGGCCGCACGGTCGCGGTCTCTGGCGTCACGGTCGCGGTGTCGCTGTCCGGGCTGCTGCTGTTCGACCAGAACTTCCTGCGCTCGATGGGCTACGGCGGTATCGCCACCGTCTTCGTCTGCATGATCGGCGCACTGACCGTGCTGCCCGCGCTGCTGTCCGTCCTCGGGCCCCGCGTGAACGCGCTGCCGGTCCGCCGCCGCAAGGCCGCCACCGCCCCCCGGCGGGTGGACGGCTGGTGGGGACGGCTCGCGCACAGCGTGATGCGCCGTCCCATCGTCTACATGGTCGCCACGGTCGCGCTGCTCATCGCGCTCGGCGCCCCGTTCCTGCGGATCAACTGGGGCGGCGTCGACGCCCGGGCCCTGCCCACCGGCACCGACGCCCGGGTCGTCACCGAGGTCATGGAGACGCAGTTCGCGCGTAACGCCACCGCCCCCATCGAGGCCGTGGTGACCGGCACCGCCGACCGGTCGGCGATCCAGGCGTACGGGGACCGCCTGGACGCGCTGCCCGGCGTGACGGGCGCGACCGTCACCGGCGCTAAGGGGACGACCACCCGGATCGCGCTGCGTTACGACGCCGATCCGAACTCCGATGCCGCCCGGGACCTCGTGCGGCGTGTCCGGGACGTCCCACCGCCGCCCGGCGCGCAGGCGCACGTCGGCGGGCGGACCGCCGAGATCGTCGACCAGCTCGGCAGCATCGGCGCGACGCTCCCGTGGCTCGCCCTGTTCGTCGGCGGCGTGACGTTCGCCCTGTTGTTCCTGGCGTTCGGCTCGATCCTGCTGCCGCTGAAGGCGATCGTGATGAACCTGCTGTCGCTGTCGGCCACGTTCGGCGCGGTGGTGCTGATCTTCCAGGACGGCCACCTGTCCGGCCTGCTGGACTTCACCGCCACCGGCGCGATCGAACCGTCGATGCCGATCCTGATGCTGGCGATGCTGTTCGGCATCTCGATGGACTACGAGGTCTTCCTGCTGTCCCGGGTCCGCGAGCAGTACGACCTGACCGGCTCCAACACCATCGCCGTCGCCACCGGCGTGCAGCGCACGGGCGCGATCATCACCAGCGCGGCGCTGCTGTTCATCGTCGTGATCGGCGCCTTCGCGACGTCCGGCATCACCTTCATCAAGATGACCGGTGTCGGGATGGCCCTCGCGATCGTGCTGGACGCGACGATCGTCCGGGCGCTGCTGGTGCCCGCCACGATGCGGCTGATGGGCTCGGCGAACTGGTGGGCGCCCGGCCCGCTGCGCCGGTTCTACGGCCGGTTCGGGATCCGGGAGAGCGAGCAGCCCGCACCGAGGCTGGACCCGGTGGCCTGACCGGCGGCGGCACTGCCGGCACCACAGAATGGCCCGCGCCACCGGGGATCGCGGCGATGTGGGGCGAAGCGATCGCTTCGCCCCACATCGCCGTCCCCGGTGTCGCCAAACACCCGAAAGCGGTTGTGATCTACGACTCACGACGCCAGACTGAACATGATCCCCCGGCCGTGCCGCGGCGTGACGTGCAACCGCGACGGCCCCGCCCGGGGCGCAGCACCCCTTCCTCACCCGCTCGTGGGGCGTTTCCTTGGAGGCACCATGTCCGTGCAGACGATCAGCGACGCCGAGACGGCGCTCGGGCATCTGGAACGCCTGACCGAGGTGCTGCGCGCCCAGGGCTGGACGGTCGAGGTCTCCGCGCACGCCGACCGGTGGCCGTCCGCACTGGTCGCGAACCCGCGGATGCGGGCGCTGAACGAGAACGTCATCGCCGTCCAGGAACGCCCCGCCGACACGTGGGCGTACTTCTACGGCTGGGGCGAGCGGATCGCCCCCTGCTCCGAGACCGCCGACGCCGCGGCGCTGCTCGCCCGCGTGCTCGCGGTCCGGGGCGAGAACTGACACCGCCCACCCGGTGATCTTTCTTTGACCTGACACGGAGGCGGCGCGCCACGAGGCGATCACGCTCCGTGGGCATGATCGTGAGCCACCGGCCGTCCGGGGCCGGTCCCACGAAAGAGGAAGATCATGCATCTGCCCGTCCGCGTGTCCGTCCGCGCCGCCGTGACGCTGGCCGCGGCCGGCGCCGCGCTGGCGCCGCTCTCGACCCCCGCGCAGGCCCACCAGAAGCCGCGCGTGATCGTGGTCGACGGACCGACCAACGTCCATGACAACGCCTACTCAGGCGTCCGGACGCGGGTCGCCGTCCTCAAGTACCGGCATCGCACCGCCGTCCGCCTCACCGCGAGCGGGTTCCCGAACGGGTCCGCCGGAAAGACGTTCGGCGCCCACGTCCACCGGGACCGGTGCGGTGCCGAGCCCACCGCCTCCGGGCCGCACTACCAGAACCCGAAGGCCCGGCCGACGACCCCGGTCCGGGAGAAGGAGATCTGGGTGGACCTCAAGGTCAGGCCCGACGGCACGGCCGAGTCGCGGACCCTCATCGGCTGGCGCGTCGCACGCGGGGCGGCGAACTCGGTCGTCATCCACGCCCTCCCGACCGACCAGAAGACGGGCGACGCGGGGGCGCGGCTCCTCTGCACCACCGTCCCCTTCTGACGGCCGTCGGTCGAGTCGCGGCGGGGCGCGGGCACGGTCGGCGCCGTGCCGCCCCGCCGCGGCCGAACGTCAGGCGGACTTCCGTCCGCGGCTCTTGGCGGGAGGCTTCTTCGCGCCCGCCTTCGCGTCCTGCTTCTCTGACGCCTTCGCGGACGACCTGCGCGCGGCAGGCTTCTTGCCTCCCCCGCCCTTGTCCGCACCGCCCTTGTCCGCACCGCCCTTGCCGCCGCGGCTCTTCTTCGCGGCCTCGACGCTGGCGCGCAGCGCGCTCAGCAGGTCCGCGGCGGGTTCCTCGCCCGCCTCCTCCGCCGGCCGCGTGACCTCCCGCCCCTCCACCTTGGCGTCGATCACCTGCTGGAGCGCCTCCCGGTAGGCGTCCTTGTACTCCGACGGGTCGAACTCGCCCTCCATCGACTCGATCAGTGACGTGGCCATCGTCAGCTCCTGTGTACGGACCTCGATGTCCTCCTCCAGGAACGGGAAGTCGGGCGTACGGACCTCGTCCGGCCACAGCATCGTCTCCAGCACGAACACGCCCTCGCGGACGCGCAGCGTCGCCAGCGACTCCCGCTGCCGCAGCGCGACCTTCACGATCGCGACCTGCCCCGAGCTCTCCAGCGCGTCCCGCAGCAGCACGTACGGTTTGGCGCCCTGGGCGTCGGGCTCCAGGTAGTAGGACTTCGCGAAGTAGATCGCGTCGACGTCGTCCTGCTCCACGAACTGCAGGACGTCGATCCGGCGGCTGGTCGACAGCGGCAGGTCGGCGAAGTCCTCGTCGGTGAGGATGACCATCTCGCCGCTCGGCAGCTCGAATCCCTTGGCGATGTCGGAGTACGGCACCTCTTCACCGTCGACCGTGCACACCCGCTTGTACTTGATGCGCCCACCGTCCTCGCGGTGCACCTGATGGAAGGCAACGTCCCGCTGCTCGGTCGCCGAGTACAGCTTCACCGGTATCGTCACCAGCCCGAACGAGATCGCGCCCTTCCAGATACTGCGCATGATCTCTCCTTACCCAGCGCGTTCCTCCCCTTAGCCTCGCAACCTCGTTCGATTTGCTCCATAACGAGCCCTTGATCCTTTTCTTGGGGACGGGCAGCGGGTAAGACGGCGGTATGACCATGCCGTGGCCGGTCGAACCGATGATGGCCGCGACCGGGGACCTCCCCGGCGACGGCGAGCGCTGGGGCCTTGAACTCAAATGGGACGGGGTGCGCGTGCTGGCCCATGTCGCCGCCGGCGGCGTCCGCGCCTGCGGGCGGCGCGGGGGCGACGTCGCGGGCCGCTACCCCGAACTGTCGGGCCTCGCTGACCTCCTCCCCCACAACGACGTCGTCCTGGACGGTGAGGTCGTCGCCTTCGACCAGGGGCGGCCGAGCTTCGAGCGCCTCCAGCGGCGCATGCACGTGACCCGTCCCGACCCCCGCCTGATCCGCGAGGTACCCATCCGGTATGTCGCATTTGATGTGCTCTACCTTGGCGGGCGGTCACTGTACGACCTGCCCTACGCCGACCGCCGCGCGCTGCTCGCGGAGCTGGACCTCGCCGGCACCGGTCCCGTCGAGGTCCCCCCGTACCTGCACGGAGGCGACACCGATCAGGTCAAGGAGCTGCTCGAATTCACCCAGGAACAGCATCTGGAGGGGCTGCTCGCCAAACGCCTGGACTCGCCGTACCGGCCCGGCAGGCGGGTCGACTTCTGGCGCAAGGTCAAGAACTTCATGACCCGCGAGGTGATCATCTGCGGGTGGAAGCCCGGCAGAGGACGGCGCGAGGGCGGTGTCGGCTCGCTCCTGCTCGGCGAGTACGACGCCAAAGGACGGCTGTGCTTCGTCGGGCACGTCGGCACCGGGTTCACCGACCGGGCACTGGACGAGCTGTACACCATCCTGTGGCCGCTGCGCCGCCCGACGAGCCCCTATGACGAGGCCGTACCTCGCGAGTACAGCCGCGACGCCCAGTGGGTTGAGCCCCGCCTGGTCGGGGAGGTCGCCTACGGCGCGCGCACCAGGGACGGACGGCTCCGCCACCCGTCCTGGCGCGGGCTCCGCGACGACAAGGACCCCCTGGAGGTCAGCTTTGAGCAATGAGCAGGTCGACGTGGAGGGACGGCGCCTGAAACTGTCCAATCTCGACAAGAACCTCTATCCCGACTTCACCAAGGGCGAGGTCATCGACTACTACGCACGCGTGGCGCCGGTGATGCTGCCGCATCTGAAGGACCGTCCGGCCACGCGCATCCGCTGGCCGGACGGCGTGCGGCAGGGGAGGTTCTTCGAGAAGAACGCGCCGTCCCACACACCGGACTGGGTCCGCACTGCGACGATCCCGACGCCCGGCAGCTCCACCGGACGGGACACCCTCGACTTCATCGTGATCGACGATCTGCCCACCCTCGTGTGGTGCGCCAACCTCGCCGCTCTGGAACTGCACGTCCCGCAGTGGAAGATCGGGCCACGCGGAAAGGTGCACGACCCCGATCTGGTCGTCTTCGACCTCGACCCCGGCGCCCCCGCCACGATCGTGGAGGCGTGCCAGGTGGCCCGGCTGCTGCGCGACCTGCTCGCCGATGACGGCCTGGACTCCTACCCCAAGACCAGCGGCAAGAAGGGCCTGCACCTCTACGTCCCGATCAGGGAGTCGGCCCGCACGTCCGAGTATGCCAAGGCCGCCGCACAGCGGCTCTCCGACGAGCACCCGGACCTGGTCGTCGCGAAGATGGACAAGCGGCACCGCAAGGGCAAGGTCTTCGTCGACTGGAGCCAGAACAACCCCGCCAAGACCACCGTCGCGCCCTACTCGCTGCGCGCTGCGGACAGCCCGTCGGTGTCCACTCCCGTTACCTGGGACGAGTTGGAGTCCTGCGCGGACGCCGCCGACCTGGTGTTCTCGCCCGACGAGGCCCTCGCCCGGATCGACGAGCACGGCGACCTCCTGGAGACGCTGTTCACGGACCGCCGGTCCCTCCCCTGAAACGCCCGTCCAGACCACCGGCGAGCCTCTATGTGTTCGAACCGGCACTCTCCGGCACCCCGTTCCGTCACCATGGGGTCACGGGGACATCCTGCGGGTGCTGGAGGATGAGCAGTTGTCGAAGAACGAACACGGTGCCGTGGTGCTCGGCGGGGGGACCGCGGGCGAACACATCGCGGCTGGGCTGGCGCGCGCGGGGCGCGACGTCGCTCTGGTGGAGAACCGCCTGGTCGGCGGGCAGTCACCCTATTTCGCGTGCGTCCCGTCGAAGTCGCTGCTGCTGTCGGCGCGGCGCGGCGAGACCTGGGAGCTGGCGGTCGCCCGCCGCGACCGGCTGGCCGCGCACCGCGGCGACGATCGCGCGGTCGCCCGCCTCGCCGAGGACGGCGTGACCGTGCTGCGCGGCCGCGGCCGCGTCCTCGGGCCCGGCCTGATCGACGTGGACGGGACCGAGCACGGCTACGACGAGCTCGTGGTCTGCACCGGAAGCGAGCCCGTCCTGCCGCCCGCGGACGGGCTCGCCGACGTGCCCGTCTGGACCAGCGACGAGGCGCTGTCGCTTCCGGACCTGCCGCGCCGGCTCGTCGTCCTCGGCGGCGGGCCCGTCGGCTGCGAGCTGGCCCAGGTGTACGCGGCGTTCGGGTCGCAGGTGACGGTCGTCGAGGCGTCCGGGCGGCTGCTGACCGCCGAGGCGCCCTTCGCCGGCGAGGCGCTGGCCGAGTCGCTCCGCCGGATGGGCGTCGACCTGCGCTTCGGCGCCGCCCTCGGCCAGGTCGAGCGCAAGGAGTCCTGCCTGCGGCTGTGGCTGTCGGACGGCGGGACGCTCGACGCCGACCGCATCCTCGTCGCCGCCGGGCGCCGCCCGCGCGTGGAGGGCCTCGGGCTGGAGACCCTGGGCGTCACCATCGCCCCAGGCCAGGGCATTCCGGTGGACGAGACGTGCGCCGTCGCGTCCGGCGAGGGCGGGGTCTGGGCGGCCGGGGACGTGACCGGCGTCGCCCGCACCACCCACGCCGCCCGCTACCAGGCCCGCGTCGTGCTCTCCAACCTGCTCGGACGGCGCCGTGAGGCCGACTACCGCGCGATCCCCCGCGTCGTCTACACGACGCCTACCGTCTACACGGTGGGGATCTCCCCAGGGCGGGCGGCGGAACTCGGCATAGACCTGGTCACCGCCGGGTACGACCTCGCCTCGACAGCCCGGGCGGCCGTCGAGGCCGATGACCGGGGGCGGGTGGAACTGTACGCCGACCGCTCCCGGGGGCTGCTGATCGGCGCCGCCGCGGCGGGACTCTACGCAGAGGAGTGGATGAGCGAGATCGCGCTGGCCATCCGCGCGGAGACGCCGCTGAGCCTGCTCACCGACGTCGTCCATGCGTTCCCGACGTACGGCGAGTCCATCGAGGCGCCGCTGCGCGACCTGGCCGGGCGGCTGTGCGCAACCCCCGAGCAACCCTGAGGGAGGACGCCCGATGAGCGAGACCGACGACCGTGGACGCCCGATGCCGGACGAGGCCCCCGAGGCCGACATCGCCGAGCAGCGCGCCGACCTCGAGGCGGACGACGAACAGGAGGAGCCGCCGGCGCCGCTGCCGTTCGACGCCGACGAGGCCGACGTCACCGAGCAGCACCGCGAGGTCAGGCTCGACGAGGACGACTACCGCTAGAGCCGGTACGGCCGGGGCGCGGCCTGGAGACGAACCGCCGAACGGGCGCGCGGGGTCGCTGTCGGAAATACACTGACCTGCGTGAAGGAAGCCGGCGGGCTTAGTTGGTGACCCGCGAGGTTACCCGCACGTAGGATGATGGGATTGAGTTTCCTCGCGACGGACGCGCATCTCCGTCGCATCGATCGGTGATCGGAGAGTGTGGTGACCGCGACCCCGGACGCCCGCCCCCGCGGCACGAGGCTGCCGCGCCTGGCGCGCCGCAGGCAACTGCTCGGCGCGGCCCAGGAGGTGTTCGTCGCGCAGGGCTACCACGCTGCGGCGATGGACGAGATCGCTGAGCGCGCAGGAGTCAGCAAGCCCGTGCTCTACCAGCACTTCCCGGGCAAGCTGGAGCTGTACCTGGCCCTGCTGGACGAGCACGCCGAGGCCCTCGTCAAGACAGTCCGCGACGCCTTGGAGTCCACCACGGACAACAAGATGCGCGTGCAGGCGAGCATGCAGGCGTTCTACGACTTCGTGGCCGGCGAGGGCGAGGCGTACCGGCTCGTCTTCGAGTCCGACCTGCGCAACGTGGCCCCCGTCCGCGCCCGCGTCGACCGCGCCAACCAGCAGTGCGCCGAGATGATCGCGCAGGTGATCGCCGAGGACACCGACGCCCCGACCGACGAGGCGTACCTGCTCGGCATGGGCCTGGTCGGCATGGCGGAGGTCAGCGCCCGCTACTGGCTGTCACAGCACCGGACCATCCCCAAGGACACCGCCGAGAAGATCATCGCGCGGCTCGCCTGGCGCGGCATCTCCGGCTTCCCCCGCACCGGCTGACCGCGGGGGGCACCGGATCCACCGGCCGGCGGCGGTTTCACTCGCGGCGAAGCGGCCGGAAGGGCGCATCCGGTGATCTTCATGCCACCATCGGAGACGGAACCGCCGGTGGTCGGCGGGACGAATGGACGGGAGCATCGCGTGCAGGTTCGCATCGGCGTGCAGTTCGTGCCCAAGGAGCTCGTGGTCGACACCGCGCAGTCAGCCGACGAGGTCCAGAAGGCGCTGGCCGACGCGCTCGTCGCCGAGCACGGCGTGTTCGTGCTCAAGGACCGCCGCGCCGGCCGGGTCGTCATCCCCGCCGACCGGGTGGGCTATCTGGAGATCACCGAGGACGAGGAGCGCAGCGTCGGCTTCGGCTCGTTCTAGAGGCCCCCGAGTTGTTTTCATCGCGAACTGGACGTCGCCCCTGATTGCCATCGCTATGGGGCGCCGTGACCTGGCTTTTGTTTGAACCGGACAGGACGGGCATATCGACTTCCGACCACGGGCCACCGGCCCACGGACACGGAATGGATGATCAACATGCTCACGACGATCCTCTGGTTCATCGTCGTCGGTGCCGTTATCGGAGCTCTGGCACGGCTACTCGTCCCCGGGCGTAACCCCATCGGCGTCCTGCTGACCATCCTCGTCGGCGTCGCCGGAGCGATCCTCGGCGGCGTCATCGCCGACGCGCTCGGTGCGGGCACCCTCATCGCCTTCGTCTTCGCGGTGATCCTCGCCGCGCTCGGCGTGGCGGCGCTCACCACGGCGAACGGCCGCGGCCACGGCGGCAGGTGGCATGGACGGACCCGGCGGCGCACCTTCTGACCCCCGATGACCCCGGTCTCCGGACTCGCCACCGGAGACCCCTCGGAGGAAGCCCCCGCATCCTGCGGGGGCTTCCCCGTGTCCGAGACGCCCTCGATGTCCGGAAGTGGCCGCCCCATTCCTCCCGTCCACCGCCCGTCCCGCGGGTGTCACGCGAGCACGATTCCCCCTGGCAAGCAGGGGATGGAATACATGAAACAACCGAAACGTTGAGCTCTGTGATCGGCTATTGGTGTATGCAACTGCCGGTCGGTACACTGCGTGGCGGAGTGTGACCGCACGCAGCCACAGCGAGTGACTGCTTTCAACCCCTGACTGCGGTCGCCGAGACATTTGATTGACGGCTGGTCCCTCCCGCGCGAGCGCGCGGCCACAGGAAGCGATCGGCGGGCACGCCAAGACGGCGACGGCCCGGCCGGCGGCACTGTGTCCCCGAGCCGGGCGACCCTGCCGGGCCCGTACACGGGCCCGACCAACGGCATCCGGCCGGCCCGGGCACCGGGCCGCGCCGCACCGGGGGAGCGAGGACCCCGCATATTGGAGGCTGAAAGCCCTGACTACCTTTCATGAACTCGGGGTCGTCCCCGAGATAGCCGATGCCCTGCAAGCCGAGGGCATCGTCGAAGCGTTCCCCATCCAGGAGCTCGCCCTGCCGATCGCGCTGGGCGGGCACGACATCATCGGCCAGGCCCGCACGGGCACCGGCAAGACCCTCGCGTTCGGCGCCGCGCTGCTCCAGCGCATCGAGCACGGCGGCCGCAAGCCGCAGGCGCTCGTCGTCGCGCCGACCCGCGAACTGGCCCTCCAGGTCACCGACGACCTCCTGGTCGCCGGTGGCAAGCTCGGCACCCGCGTCCTGTCGGTCTACGGCGGCCGCGCGTACGAGCCGCAGATCAGCGCCTTGCGCGACGGCGTGGAGGTGGTCGTCGGCACGCCGGGCCGCCTACTCGACCTCGTCAAGCAGAAGCACCTCGACCTCTCCCAGGTCAGCGTGCTGGTCCTGGACGAGGCCGACCGGATGCTCGACCTCGGCTTCCTGCCCGACATCGAGCGGATCATCGACCGGATCCCCGCGCAGCGGCAGACGATGCTGTTCTCGGCGACCATGCCGGGCGAGATCGTCGCGCTGTCGCGCCGCTACCTGACCCGCCCGACCAACGTCCGGGCCGAGTCGCACGCCGAGTCCGACGCGACGCCACAGGTCGTCCAGCACGTCTTCCAGGCCCACCAGATGGACAAGCCGGAGATGGTGGCCCGGCTCCTACAGGCCGACGGCCGGGGGCTGACCATGGTCTTCTGCCAGACCAAGCGGGCCTGCGACCGGGTGGCCGCCGATCTCGCCCAGCGCGGGTTCGACGCCGCCGCCGTCCACGGCGACCTCGGCCAGAGCCAGCGGGAGCGGGCGCTGCGCGCGTTCCGCAACGGCAAGATCGACGTCCTGGTGGCCACCGACGTGGCCGCCCGCGGGCTCGATGTCGACGACGTCACCCATGTCGTCAACTACGAGTGCCCCGACAGCGCCGACACCTACGTGCACCGCATCGGCCGGACCGGCCGCGCGGGCAAGGAGGGCGTCGCCGTCACCTTCGTCGACTGGGCCGACCTCACCCGCTGGAAGCTGATCAACGGCACGCTGGACCTGCCGTTCGCGGCCCCGGAGGAGACCTACTCCACCTCGCCGCACTTCTTCGAGTCGCTCGGCATCCCCACCGGCACCAAGGGCAAGCTGCCCAAGGAGCAGCGCCACGAGCGCGCCGGCCTGGACGCCGAGGAGCTTGAGGACATCGGCGAGACCGGCAAGACCCGCACCCACGTCCGCGAAGGGGACCGGGAGCGGGAGCGGCCCCGCCCGCGCCGCCGCAAGCGCGCCCGGACCCGGGCGGGCAAGCCCGTGGAGGCCACGGCTGAGGCGGAGACCGCCGCGGAGAACAACGTCGTGGACGCGGTCGCCACCGAGCGCAAGCGGAGCCGCACCCGGCGCCGCACCCGCGCCGGCAAGCCCGCCGCGGAGCGCGGCGAGGCGTCGCAGAGCGCCTGACCGCTCCCATCCGGCAACCGCGAGACATTCTTTCGGTCTCGCGGTTGTCACCCGCCGGTCAGCGCCGCCGGGTGTCGCGCAACGCCAGAGCGGCCCCCGGATGGTCGGTCACCAGCACCGCCACACGCGGATCGCCGAGGAACCGGCGCATCAGCGGCTCGGCGTTCACCGTCCAGATCATGGCGGGGAACCCGGCCCGCGCGCACTGCCGCAGCACCCCCACCCGGGCCAGCCGGTGGTTGAGCGCGACCATGTCCGCGCCGGCCCGGCGGATCAGCCCGAGCGGCGCGAAATCCCTCGCCGCGCCTCGCTCCAGCAGCCCGCGGCCCACCGACAGTGCGGTCTTGACCTGCGGGAAACGCGTCTTGATCTCCACGAGTGAGGCCACCTCGCGGGTGGTGACGACGAAGCCGTCCGGCCCGAACGCCGCCAATCCCAGCTCGACCACCTCGTGCTCGCAGCCGCGCTCCTTGAGGTCCAGATGCCCCCGGGCCCGGCCTGCGATGATCTCCATGGCCTCGCCGACCAGCGGGACGGGCCGCGGCGCGAGCCGCTCGATCCGCTCGTAGGAGAGCCGGTTCAACCGCAGCCCGGCCAGCTCCGCGTCATGGTGGACGACCAGCTTGCCGTCCCCCGTCCGCCGCACATCGATCTCGACGTACTCGGCCCCGGACTCGACCGCGTCCTTCAGGCCGGTCAGGCCCGCCTCATCCCGCCGATGGGCCGAGACGGCCGGCTTCGGATCCACGCTGTGGACGCTACCACCGCGCGATCACGACCCGTGTCCGCCGACGCTCATTTAGTATGGTGGCCCTCTGTGAGCACGCCCCGGTTCTTGACCCTGCCCCCCGGTGTTAACCGGACGATCATCGAGACCTCCCGCGGCCGGTTCGCCGCCCTGGAGGCCCTCCCTGGTTCGGGCGTCACCGAGCGTTGCCCCGCCCTCCTGGTGCCGGGCTATACCGGCAGCAAGGAAGACTTCCTCGCCGTCCTGCAGACCCTCGCCGCGTCCGGCCGCCGTGTCGTCGCGATCGACATGCGCGGTCAGTACGAGTCGGAGGGCTCCGACGACCCGTCCGCCTACGGCCGCGCCGCCCTCGGCGATGACATCGCCGCCGTCCTGGACGTCCTCGGCCCCGAGCCGGTCCACCTGGTCGGCCATTCCTTCGGCGGCCTGGTCACCCGCGAGACCGTCCTGTCCGGTGCGCTCCCCGCGTCCTACACCCTGATGAGCTCGGGCCCCGGCGCCCTCACCGGCCCCGCCGCCGCCCGCGCCCGCGCCCTCCGCGACGCGATCCCCGATCTCGGCCTCAAGACGATCTGGACGATCAGCCTCGAACCCGACTACACCCGCCGCGGCGTCGGGTCCGAGGTCATCGACTTCCTGAAGGCCCGCACGCTGGGCAACTCCGAGGCGGGCCTCGTCTGCATGGCCCGCGAGCTCCTCACGGCACCCGACCGTGTCGACGAGCTCGCCAAGCAGTCCGAGGACGCCGCCCTGCCCCTCCTCGTCCTCTACGGCGAGGACGACGACGTCTGGGACCCCCGCGCGCAGGCCGTCATGGCCGACCGCCTGGGCGCCGCCAAGGTCGTCATCCCCAGCGCCGCCCACTCCCCCGCCGTCGAGGCCCCCGAAACCACGGCCAGGGCACTCCTCGACTTCTGGACCCACACCGAACGCACCCTCCGCTGACCTCAGCGCAGGATCGCCCCGGCGGAGAACTCGACCGGCTCGTCGCGGACCTGGCGTCCAAGGACCAGTTCTCCGGTTCCCTGCTGCTGACCTGCCGGAAACGGACGGTGCTGAGCCGGTCCCACGGGATGGCCGACAAGCGGGCAGGCATCCGCAACGGGCCGCGGACCCGGTTCGTGCTCGCCTCGGTGACCAAGCTGTTCACCGCTACCGGCTGGCTCGTCGACCTCGGCAACTGCGAGATGGGAACGATCGACCCCATCGACAGGCTCGCCCGCCGCCTCGTCCTCGACGGTTCGACAATCGAATGACGACCCCTGTCCGGGACTTGGCGTGGGGCCGGTTCGGGACGCGACAAGAGTAATGGCACACTTACTCCAGTTCGTCCAGGGAGGGGCGTCGCCGAGATGGAGCGCTCGCCCAAGCACCGTCGAGGGGCGAGCCGCCAGGCGAGTTCCTCGGGCCGGGGTTCAAACCAATACAGCGGCCCACGGGTCTTTGCGGGGGGCGGCTTCGCGGCCTTCGGGGCAGTGGCGGGCGAAGTCGCACCAGGAGCACAGGGAGCCCGGACGCGGCGGGAACATCTCGTCGTGTGGTGCGTGGTCGATCGAAGGGTCGTCGCCGGAGCGGGGCCGCGGGACGGCGGCGCGGTAGGCGTCGTCGGCCGCCGACGCCTCCGCGGCGATCTGTTCGGCGCGGCGGATGTGGCGGTGGAGCGACTCGTCCGTGTGCTCCCAGATCGCGACCTCGCCGGACGGGAGGTGGTGCAGCTCGACGCGGTGGCAGGGGCGGCGCAGGACCCGGGACGCCGCGACGGCGTAGATCGCCAGGGCGAGTGAGCCCCGTGCGTCGTCGGAGGTGAGGACGTGCCGCCCGGTCTTGTAGTCGACGACGACGAGTTCGGGGCCGCGGGCGTCGAGGCGGTCGATGCGTCCGGACACGGCGATCCGGTCCGTGCGGGTGGCGACGGTGCGCTCCACGCCGAGCGGTTCGTCGGCCGGGTCCAGGGTGGCGACGTAGCGCTCGGTCATCTCGCGCGCGCGTTCGCGCCACTCGGCGGACTGAGCTTCATCGCGGAAGCCGTCGGTGAGCCACCCCCGGGTGAGGAGGGTTCCGGCGGCCTCGGGGGTGCGCTGGTCTTCAGGCAGCCGCCACCAGGCCGCGAGGGCGTTGTGGACGCTCGAACCGACGCTGTTGTGCGCCCAGCGCGGGCCCTTGGACGGCATCGGACGATCGAGATAGGTCATCCGGTAGCGCCGCGGGCAGTCCAGCCAGGTGTTCAGCCGGGACGGCGTGCAGGAGTACAGGCGCTGGGGCATGCCTTCGAAGCCCAGCTGCTCAGCCCCCACGGTCGGCTTCCCTCTGCGTCGTCGGTTCGGGTACGGCTCACCGGACTGGCGGCGCCTCGCTCAGTCGTCCTGCGCGAGCGAGCCCCACGTCTCCCAGCGGGCGTCCTCTTCACCGACCGTGGTCTCCTCGCCCTGGCCGGGCAGGACCCGCAGGTCCTTGGGGAGCGGGGTGAGCAGGGCGCCGATGGAGTTGAGCTGCTTGCGCATGTCCTCGTACACGCCGCCGATGGCGCCGGGGCGGCCGCGGTGCAGCGTGTCGCCGGCGAACAGCACGCCGAGTTGCTCGCTGATGACGCAGACGCTGCCGGGGGTGTGACCGGGGGTGTGCACGATCTCCAGCTGGGCTTCGCCGATCTCGAAGATGCCGCCGTCTTCGAGCCAGATGTCGGGTTCGAGGGACCGGAGCGCCTTGGCGTCGTCCTCGTCTTCCTCTTCCTTGGCGAGACGGCCGAAGTAGTCGCGCCACAGCAGCCGGTCGGCGCGGTGCAGCGCGATCGGGGCCCAGTTCTCCTCGTCCTCCTCGCCGGCGGCGGCGACCTCCAGCACCACTTCGAGGTGGTGCTCGTTGCCGTCGGTGAGCAGGACGGCCATGACCTCGCGGTCGCCGACCTCCTTGAGGATGGCCTCGGCGTCGTAGGCCGGGTCGATCACGATGACCTCGTCGTCGTCACCGACGATGTAGGTGTTGCTCTCGACGTCGTGTTCGGTGTCGTCCAGGGTCAAGGTCCCCGACGTCACCACCTGTTCGATGCGCGCGTCCACGCCACGCACCCTACCGCGATTTGCGGACCCGATCGGGACTCACGGAGATCAACGTTTCGTAGGCCCCCGGGGCGGTGGTCTCGGCGCCGAGGCGGTCGCCGGTCGGCGCGCCGTGGTCGTCGCTGGAGCCGGTCGCCGCGAGACCGAGGGACGCGGCGAGGTCGCGCAGGTGGGCGCGGTCCGGGGCGCCGTGGTCGGGGTGGTCGACCTCGACTCCGGAAAGCCCGGCGGCCGCCAGCCGTTCGATCACCTCGTCCGCGAAAACGTATCCGCGGCGCCTGGCGCGGGGGTGGGCGAGGACGCAGACGCCGCCCGCCGAGCGGACGAGCCGGATCGCCCGTTCGGGGTCGAGCGCGTACCGCTCGGCGTAGGCGCGCCCGCCCTGGGCGATCCACAGGGGTCCGAAAGCCTCGTCGGCCGTCCGCACCGCGCCCGCGTCGACCATGGCGCGGGCGATGTGGGGGCGGCCGACGGCCTCGCCGCGTGCGAGGGCGCGGACCTGGTCCCAGGTGACGTCCACGCCGAGACCGCGCAGGCGGTCGACCATGGTGCGGGCCCTGACCACGCGGTCGTCGCGGATGCGGGACAGCTCGGCCGACAGTTCCGGGTCGGACGGGTCGAACAGGTAGCCGAGCATGTGCAGGCTGCGGCCGTCCTCCTGGCATGACAGCTCGATCCCGGGGACGAGGGTCAGCCCGTCGGGGAGGGCGGCGGTGGCCTCGTCCCAGCCGCCGGTGGTGTCGTGGTCGGTGAGGGCGAGGACGTCCACGCCGTTCGCCCGGGCGCGCCGGACGACCTCGGCGGGCGGGCGGGTGCCGTCTGACACGTCGCTGTGGCTGTGCAGGTCGATCCGCATGTGCACCTTTGTATCGGTCCGCGGTGTCGGCGTGCGCGGCGCGCCCCGTCCCGATTCTCCGATTCGGACAGGGCGTGACTTTTCGGATGCCAAGGGACGGGTCTACGTTCTCGTTGATCAGTCTCGCCTCCCGAAGGAACGGACACCGATGACCGAGACCGCGCGCATCTCGGCCTGGCCCGGGCTGCCCTCGCGGAAGCGGCGTGGGCTGCGGGAGCCGCGGGTCGCCGAATGGTCGCCGGCGAAGATCGACTGGTACCTCGCGTGCCCGTCCCCGACACGGATCCTGGGGGCCGGCGTGTGCATCGCGCTGGGTCTGTGGGTCCTGTCGGCGGAGGGCCTGCCCGAGGTGGTCGAGGCGGCGGCGTACACGGCCCTCATGTTGCCGGCCATCGGGGCACTGTTCGTCGTCGTGGGCGCGGTGAGCCTTCGGCTGAGCAGCCGGCGCCGGGCCCGCCGTCTCGCGCCCGGCACCTATCTGCGGCCGGACGACCTGGACGGGCCCGCCTTGGCGACGCTGGTGCGGATCCAGCGGGCGAACGATGTGATCCTCAGGTCTCCGGTGCTCTATTCACCCCGGATGAGCACCGTACTCCAGCAGGTGCCCCTTCTGGAATACGAGTGGGAGTTCGCGAAGGCGCTGTTCCGCCGCGCCGATCTTCCCGCGGTCCTCAGGGACTTGGACGAGCCGGTGGCGGCGCTGGTGTGGTTCGCCGAGCGGGTGGTGGGCGCCGATGCCGCCTTCCAGCGCGTCAGCTCCGGTGAACCGTCCGGACCGGTGCCCTGGGACGACCTCGTGAACGGCGCCGTCAACGCCGCGATGGCCTTCCAGTATGTCGCCGCGCCGGGCGAGTGGGGCGCACCGTCTGCGTCGGAGGTGGAGGTGGCGGGCCGGCGGGAGGGGGCACCCGGCGGGAGGAACACCGGAACCCCCGGTCCGGTGATCTTGAGGGTGTTCGTGGGCGTCCTGCGCGCGCTGGCCATCGCGACCGGGCTCGTGTGGACGCCTTTCGTCGTGCTGGCGCACGGGCTTGAGGGCCCGCCCTGGTGGCTGGTCCTGCTGGCCGTCATCGGTGTCGGGGCGGTGGCGCCGATGGTCGCCGTGGCGATGCGCCTGGCGTTCGGCGGACGGCGGGCGGGTGAGGAGATCCTGCATCTCGCGGGTCTGGCCCTGGCCGGCACGCTGTTCGGGACGATCGTCGCCTTCGTGGCGGCGCCGTTCTCCGGCCAGCCGGGGTTGATGCCGTCCGCGGCGGCGCTGGTGATGATCTGCATGATGGTCAGCGCGGCGGTCGGCTACGGCGTCTCCAACCTGTCCCTGTCGATGGGCGGGGCGACCCTGAGCCTCGGCGTCCCGACCTCCATGGAGCAGCTCGCGGAGGGGTGGCAGGAGGCGGCGATCGGCACCGGGGGGCGCCGGGAGTGACCGGCGGTCAGAGGTCGAGGCGGGGACAGTAGGCGCCAAAGGGCAGATCCAGGTCCATGCCCGGCTCGCGCAAGTCGAGGAGGGTCTGCTCCTCCAGCATGAGGACCCCGGCCTCGGCGGGCCACAGGACCGTCCACAGCCAGTTGCCCATCGCCTCGCCCACATAGACGGCGCGGTCGGGTTCCGCGCCGATCGCCCACATGGGAACGGAGTGGCCGCAGGTCGCCGAGGGGCCGCTGACGTCGAGCTTCACGTGCGGCGGACTGCCGTCGAACACCTCGCCCGGGTCGCTGCCGTCCAGCCCGGCGTAGTGGGCGCCAAGGCCGATCCCCGGCTCCTCCGCGATCACCAGCATGTCGGCGGGGCCGCTGAGCAGGCCCGGCCCCGAGACGGCCACGGCGACGGCCCGCGCGCCGCTGCGCTCGTCGCCGACGGTGGCGAAACCGGTGAGCAGCCAGCCCAGCGGAAGCGGCCAGGGCGTCCAGACGGGGACCCGCGCGTCGCGGACCACAGCCGCCAGACCGTCGGAGCCGGGACGCTTCGACGGCTGTCTCGGCAGCACCGGACCGTGCACGCCACAGGCCCAGTCACTCGACCAGAGGCTGGGCGCACTCACAGGCCCCGCACAGCGCGGGCACGTGGGCTCCGCCATCACGGTTACCCACCTTGCGCGGGCATGGCCCGCCCCGTCAAGCTCCGCGGGGTAGCCGTCGAGGAAAAGGGCGACAAAATGGGGTTATGCGTGTGCGCTGCGTCGGCGGAATCGTCCGGGACGGGAGTGGACGGCTGCTCCTGGTGCGGCGGGGGCGGCCGCCCAGCGAAGGGTTGTGGTCGCTGCCCGGCGGGCGGGTCGAGCCCGGCGAGGACGACGCGGCGGCCGTCGCCAGGGAACTCGGCGAGGAGACCGGCCTGAACGTCGCGGTGGGCGCGCTCATCGGCTCGGTGGTCGTGGCCGTTCCGGGGGGTGTGGGGGGTCGTCCCCCCGCCGGGGTCGGGCCGGGTCCCGGCGGCGTCACCTACGAGATCCACGACTACGCGGCGACGGTGACGGGCGGGACGCTGCGCGCCGGGGACGACGCGTCCGACGCGCGCTGGGCGACACCCGCCGAGCTGCGGGAACTCCCCGTCACACCCGGGTTGATCGACGCCCTGGAATCCTGGGGGGTGCTATGACACGTACTCCGGGCCCGCCTGGCCCGCGACGGCCGCGGAGGCTGCGGGGCCCGGAGGGACGGCCGGGTCCGCGGGCGCGGCGTCCGGGCCGCGATCGTCCGCGGAGTCGGACGTGACGGTCTGGATCCGGCGGCGCCGCACCAGCCACGCGACCACCGCCACGTACAGGGCCATGGGGATGATGTCGGCCACGACGTACTGCCAGGGGACGCCGCCCTGCTCGATGTCGAGCTTCCCGACCGCCGCCGGGAGGAGGAAGGCCATCAGGTTGTTGAACACGTGCAGCGCGATGCTCGCCTCCAGGCCACCGCTGCGGACCGTGAGCCAGGCCGCGAGCGCCCCGAACGCGAAGATGTCGAGAATGCCCCACCCTGTATAGCCGTGCCCGGCGGTGAACAGGGCCGACCCCACGACGATCCCCGGCCACGGAGTGCGGAAGACGACGCTGAGGGCGCGCCCGATCCGTCCCTTGAGGGTCTCCAGGGTGCAGGAGCCGACGGCCTGGAGCAGCCACCCACGGAACACGTACTCCTCGGCCGCCGCCTGGAACGGCACCAGCAGGATGATCACGATCGCCGGGGCCAGGAACCGGCCCCAGCCCACCCAGTGCTCATCCCCGCCCGAGTCGTCGTTCATCAGGGTGCTCGCCAGCACCGACGACCCGTAGGACACCACGCAGAACAGCACCGAGAGGCCGCAGCAGACCAGCAGCCACCGCCAGCGCAACCGTCCCGCGACCGACGAGAGCGTGCCGGGTCGCCGCCGCTGGATCCCCCACGCCGCGAGGAACCCCACCGGCAGGAACACCGCGAGCGACGCCAGGTTGAACGCCAGGTCTGCGGTCTCGTCACCGAAGACCGCGTCGGTCTCGGACGTCTCGGGCAGGTCGCCGGTGACCGCCAGCCGGACGACGAACCCGACGAGCAACAGCCCGAGCGCCAGCCCGAACCCGAGCGCGATGATCGACAGGCTCCCGACCAGGGGTCGCCACCAGCGGTGCACCGCCGTCCGCGCCATCCGGTGAAAGGGAACGCCGGGCGGCGGAGGCACCGTCCATGCGCGCTTTTCCTGCTGGATCGGGTGCGGGTATCCGGGCAGCCCATAGGGCTGTGGGTAGGTGGGCTGACCGTACCCGGGCTGACCGTAGCCGGGGTGGGCGTATCCGGGGTGGGCGTACCCCGGCTGCGTGTGACCGGGCGTCCCGTACTGCCCCTGGTATGGCGCGGGCTCCTGCTCCGGCCACCCCCACCCCTGCTGAGGCCGGGCCTGAGGCTGAGAAGGCGGTGCAGGCTGAGAAGGCGGGACGGGCTGCGGCGCCGGTGGCGTGTCGGACGGGCGCTGCCGCTCGCCCGACAGGCCGGGGTCGAGCGGTGCCCAGCCGTTCGCGTCCCCGGATTCCGCCACGTGTGTCCCCTCACTCCGGCTTCGGTACGTGGGACGAATCGTACGTGCCCGCGGTCAGCCGCCGGGCGCTTCGAAGCGCTTGGTGCGCTCCAGGCCGGCCGCCCGTCCCTTGGCGGCGATGACGAGCGCCATCTTCCGGGACGCCTCGTCGATCATCTCGTCGCCGAGCGTGACCGCGCCGCGCCCCTCGACGGTGACGGAGTGGTCGTAGGCGTCCAGGATCAGCTCGGCGTGGTCGTAGTCGTCCTGGGACGGCGAGAACACCGCGTTCCCCGCCTCGATCTGGGACGGGTGCAGCACCCATTTGCCGTCGTATCCGAGGGCGGCCGCGCGCTCGGCGACCCGGGTGAAGGCGTCCACGTCCCTGACGTTGAAGTACGGCCCATCGATGGCCTGGAGGTCGTGCGCGCGGGCGGCCATCAGGATCCGCATCAGGATGTAGTGGTAGGCGTCGCCCTCGGTGTAGCCGGGCGGCTGCTCCCCCACGACGAGGGTCTTCATGTTGATCGAGGCCATCAGGTCGCCGGGGCCGAGGACGAGCGTCTCCAGCCGGGGCGAGGCCGCGGCGATCGCGTCCACCTCGACCAGGCCCCGCGCGTCCTCGATCTGCGCCTCGATGCCGATCCGGCCCACCTCGAAGCCCATGGCCCGCTCGATCTGGGTGAGGAGCCGGTCGAGCCACTGGACGTGGGAGGCGTCCCGCGCCTTGGGCAGCATGATGGCGTCCAGATGGGCGCCTGCGCCCTCGACGACCTCGATCACGTCCCGGTACGCCCACGGCGTCTCCAGGTCATTGATCCGCACCACCCGGACCTTGCCTTCCCAGCCGCCCTCGTTGAGCGCGGCGACGACGGCTCCGCGGGCCGCCTCCTTGGCGGACGGCGCGACCGCGTCCTCCAGGTCCAGGAAGACCTCGTCCGCCGGGAGCCCCCGCGCCTTGTCGATGAAGCGGGGGTTGCTGGCAGGAACGGCGAGGGTGGTACGTCGCGAGCGCATGCGCCGGATGCTATCCCCCGGCTAGTGGACCGAGGTGGCCTGGGTGCTCCGACCCGTTCCGGACCCATCAGGCGCAGTGTCGTCTGCCCAGGTCAACCCGCGTTCTAGTGAGCGGCTCGCGGTATGTTCCTGCTGGCTGTTCCGGTCGTCCCGGCTGCGATCACTCCAAGATCTTGAGCGCCGGGCAATGTCCGGCCTTGGCTGGGCAAGATGGCGAGAAGTTCAGCGGCGAGACGGCGCTGGGTGGTGGTGGGTTGGCTGCCCTCAAAGACAGACAGGGCATGGTCGACGCCTTCGGCCGTGCCGCCTTGGCGAACGAGGACCATCGCACGGATGACCTGGAGATTGGCGACCGGATCATGAACTTCGGGCGGGAAGAGGGCGAGCGATCTGTCAAGTGCCGTTTCGGCGCGGGGATCGTTGATCAGTGCATACGCATAGGCCTCGAACCAACGGAGGCTCCGCTCCGACCAGCCCTCCCCGCCGATGGAGTCGGTCATCTGATTCAGGCTCTTAAGAGTGGAATGTGTCGTAGACACATCCCGTTTGCGGGCCGCCAACGCAACCTTCGTGGCGTGCGCCATAGCAGCGGGGGCGGAGTGCGTTCGTCCCGAGAGCCGCATGGCCTGGTCACTCAGTGCCGTAATGGCGTCACCAGACCGGGCAGCCCACAGGCCGACCTTGGCCTCTCTCGCATGAACCCATGCCTGTACCACCTGATCCCCAGAAGCGGTGGCAGCACGGCGGGCGACGCTCCACGATGTCCGTGCTGCGCGGCGCTGACCAACGTCATCTAGCTGGACGGCCAGCAGGCCGGAAAGCCTGGCGCTCACGCGTAACAGATCCGCTTGAGTCGCCGGGGAGTGCCTTCGCTTGAGGATCTCTCCCACGGCGATGATGTCGGCCGTTAGATCGGGGATGAAGGCGCCCCACGGGCGGGTGTCGATCAGTTGGCGGTACTCATCGACGGTGCTTTCCCAGTCAGCCAGGTCAAACGGAGTGCCTAGCGCCTCCTCAATGCCGGACAGGACATGATCCAATGTGCCTGGCGGGATCGCTGTCCCTGCGCTGAGCGCGGCGATCATCTGGAGTGCGGCGCGACGTTTCACGTCATCGAACCCCCACTCGTGAGGAAGACCCGACTCCACGGTACCTGCGGCGCCACCCTCTGAGCGACCGTCGCTGTGGCTGCGCTTGGTCCGGGGCCTTGGTGGGGGCGAAGTGCGGCCAGCTCCCCGGCCGCGTCGAGGGCATCGTCGAGTGCCTTGGCCATGTCGGCCGAGGGCCTTTTGTGCCCATTGCTGACGTTGGAGAGGTAACCAGGGTCATAGCCGGTTCGTCTACCCAGTTCGCGAAGGACTCGACGGACCTGGAACAAGTGGACGAGGAAGTCTGACGGAACGCGCTGACCTGCGGATACTTGCTCTTGCTGGCGCCGTTCTCAGGAACCCCCCGGTGTGAGACGCTTCCTGCATGGGTGACCTCAACGCGGCTCTGGTGGAGGAAGCGGCCAAGAAGTCGGGGCTGCTGTGGCTGGACCTGCCCGACCTGCCGCAGCCCAGGGCCGCATGGCACGTGTGGCACGAGGGCTCGGCCTACGTGCTGACCGGTGGGGAGGGCGAGCAGCCGATGCCCGGCCTTCCGGACGCCGACCACGTGACGGTGATCCTGCGCAGCAAGGACAAGGGCGGGCGGCTGGTCTCGTTCGTCGCCGCCTGCGCGCAGGTCGAGCCCGGGTCCGAGCTGTGGGAGGCGGTCGCGCCGCAGCTCGCCAAGAGCCGGCTCAACGCCATCGGTCACGAGGGCCAGGTCGACCGGTGGGCGACCGGGTCCTGGATCGTCCGGCTCACTCCGGTCGAGGAGGCGGCGCAGGCCCCGGAGTCCTACGCGACCGTCCGTCCCGTGCCGACACCGGCGACGACGGCGGGCCCGCCGCCGCGGATGATCGGCGGCAAGCGCCGCCAGGTCGACCGCTGACGTACGGCTGAGGCCGTCGTCACAGGGGAAGTTCCCGGCCCTCCGCTATGGAGCGGAGCTTGTCGGGATTGGCGACCACGTGGATCGACTCGATCCGTCCGCTCTGGTCGAGGGCTGGAACGACGGTGCCGATCGGGCCGTCCGGGCCGTCCACGATGAGCGCGGGCTCGCCGTTGAGGTGGACGCGCCGGACCCGCATGTCCTCGGGCTCGACGCCCGCGTACCGCACGCCGACGATCGCCGCCAGCCAGCGGCCGACCTTGTCGGCGCCATGGATGGTGCGCAGCGCTGCGCGGACCTTGCCGCCGCCGTCGGTCCACAGGGTCACGTCCGGGGCGAGGACCTCCATCAGCCGGTTGATGTCGCCGCCCAGGACCGCGTCGAAGAACCGCTCGGTCGCGGCACGCCGCTCGGCTCCGCGCGCCTCGAAGCGGGGCCGCCGCGCCTCGACGTGCTTGCGCGCCCGGGTGCCGAGCTGCCGCACCGACGGTTCCGACCGGTCGAGGGCCCGCGCTATCTCGGCGTAGGGGTAGCCGAACACGTCCTTGAGCACGAACACGGCGCGTTCGAGGGGGCTCAGCGTCTCCAGAACGACGAGCATCGCCATCGACACCGACTCCGACATCTCGGCGCCCTCGGCCGCGTCCGGGGAGGTGAGCATCGGCTCGGGCAGCCACGGCCCGACGTAGGTCTCGCGCTGCGCCCGCGCGGAGCGCAGCCGGTCCAGCGCGATGTTCGTGGTGATCCGGACGAGGTAGGGCCTGGGCTCGGCGACGTCCGAGCGGTCCGCCGCCGACCAGCGCAGCCATGCGTCCTGGACGGCGTCCTCGGCGTCGGCGGCGGTGCCGAGCATCCGGTAGGCCACCGCGAACAGCAGGTTCCGGTACTCCTCGAAGATCGCTGCGGGCTCCTCCACGATCATCCAGTCTGCCGGAGCGTTGGCGGCGGATCGAAGCGGGGTGTGCGCCATGACCGTCTCCGTTCTTCCGCGGATCCCCTTCGCCAAGGGGACGGGACCTGCCGCCGCGGTGTGACACGTCCTCGGTGTGACGCCTGCCGCACGCCCGCCGCCGCCAGGATGAGCTGCAAGATCACGGGTAATGTCCTGCTCATGAGCGGAGCTCCGACACGGGTGTACATCGCCCGGCTCGCCGGGATCGCGGTGTTCGACCCCGCCGGCGACCAGGTCGGCCGCGTCCGCGACGTGGTGGTCGCCCTGCGTCTCGCGCCCCGCCCGCCGCGGGTGCTCGGCCTGGTGGTGGAGGTGGCGCCGCGCCGCCCGGTGTTCCTGCCGATCACCCGGGTCACCGTGATCGAGGCGGACGCGATCATCTTCAATGGACGGCTGAACGTGCGGCGGTTCCAGAAACGCGAGTCCGAGACATTGGTCATCGCCGAGATGCTCGACCGGACGGTCCGGTTCCCGGACACCGGCGAGCTCGTCTCCGTCGTGGACGTGGCGATGGAGCCGACCCGCACCCGGGACTGGCTGATCGGCAAGGTCGCCGTCCGCCGCGGCGGCCGGGGCCTGCGCCGGGGCGCGGGGCTGCGGCGGCGCGGCGAGAGCCTGATCGTGGACTGGGACGCCGTGGAGGGCTTCTCCGCCGTCGAGCACGGCCAGGGCGCCGCCGGGCTGATCGCCGCGTTCGAGCGGATGAAACCCGCCGACCTCGCCAACATCGTCCACGAGCTGTCCGAGAAACGCCGCACCGAGGTCGCCGTCGCGCTGGACGACGAGCGGCTCGCCGACGTCCTGGAGGAGCTGCCCGAGGACGACCAGATCGAGATCCTCGGCAAGCTGGAGGCCGACCGGGCCGCCGACGTCCTGGAGGCGATGGGCCCAGACGACGCGGCGGACCTGCTCGGCGAGCTGCCCACCGAGCAGCGTGAGCAGCTGCTGATGCTGATGGAGCCGCAGGACGCGGCGCCGGTCCGGCGGCTGCTGACCTACGCCGACGACTCGGCGGGCGGGCTGATGACCACCGACCCGGTGATCATCCCGCCGGACGCGACGGTCGCCGAGGCGCTCGCCCAGATCCGCAACCCCGACCTGAACCCCGCGCTGGCCGCGCAGGTGTACGTGTGCCGGCCGCCGACCGCGACGCCGACCGGCCGCTACCTCGGCACGGTGCACTTCCAGCGCCTCCTCCGCGAACCGCCGCCGACGCTGGTCAGCGGCATCGTGGACACCGAACTGGACCCGCTGCGCCCGACGATGTCGCTGGCGGCGGTCGCAATGTACCTGGCCACCTACAACCTCGTCGCCGGGGCGGTGGTGGACGAGAACGGGCATCTGCTGGGGTCGGTGACCATCGACGACGTGCTCGACCACCTGCTGCCCGAGGACTGGCGGGAGACCGCGATGGACGCCGTCGCCGAGGCGACCGCCGATCCCGAGGAAGAGGCCCTGCGGGGCACCGAGGGGACGACATGACCGCACGCGAGATGAGCACGCGCCTGGACCAGCCCCGCGAGATCCGCCGCACGCTGGTACCGCGTCCCCACTACGACCCGGACTCGTTCGGACGACTGTCGGAGCGGATAGCCCGCTTCCTCGGCACCGCCCGGTTCCTCGTCTACATGACGGTGTTCGTCGGCGTGTGGATCGTGTGGAATCTGGTGGCGCCGTCCGCGCTGCGGTTCGACCCGTACCCGTTCATCTTCCTGACGCTGATGCTGTCGCTCCAGGCGTCCTACGCGGCGCCGCTGATCCTGCTGGCCCAGAACCGGCAGGACGACCGGGACCGCGTCCAGTACGAGCAGGACCGCGCCCAGAACGAGCGCTCCATCGCCGACACCGAGTACCTCACCCGGGAGATCGCCGGGCTGCGGGTGGCGCTGAACGAGGTCGTGACCCGGGACTTCCTGCGCTCCGAACTCCAGCAGATCCTCAAGGAGCTGGACGCCAAGGAAGACCACCGGGGCCCGGTCCACTAACCCGGGTGGGCGGCGAGGGCTCGGGCTCGTCGGCGAGTTTGCCGAGGATGTGCCCGAAGGTGCGCAGGTCGTCATCGTCCAGGCGGCTGAGGACATAGTCGCGGACACCCTGCCGGTAGGTGGGGGTGGCCTCGGTCAGCCGGTCACGGCCTGCGGGCGTCAGCACCGCGTACAGGCCCCGCGCGTCGCTCGCGCAGGACTGCCGGATGACCAGGCCCTCCCGCTGGAGCCGGTCGACCAGGCGCGTCAGGCCGCTGCGCGACAGCAGCACCCGGTCGGCCAGGTCGTTCATACGCAGCCGCCCGCCCGGCGCCTCACCGAGGTGCATGAGGACGTCGTAGGAGCCCAGCGCGAGGTCGTGCTCGGCCAGCAGACCGGACTGCAACCTGCGGGAGATCCGCACCTGGGCGCGGAGCATGGTCCGCCAGACGGTCAGCTCGGCGACCGAGATGCGGCCGCTGGAGGCCGGACCGGCGGAAACGGGACCGGCGGCTACAGAACTGGGCTGGGTCGTCACGCACCCGATCGTACGGTGGCCGGACACACCCCGTGAGGGCGGACACCCTGATTGGCGGGCATGGCCACCCAGTTCATACCATGGGGCCATGGCCTCCCAGTTGACGACCGAGCAGGTGACCGCGGCGCTCGCCACGGTAAACGATCCTGAGATCCGCAAGCCCATCACCGAGCTCGACATGGTCAAGGACATCGACATCGCGGCGGACGGCGCCGTGCGCGTCGGCGTCTACCTGACCGTGGCCGGATGTCCCATGAAGGACACCATCACCAAGAACGTCACCGAGGCCGTCTCCAAGATCGAGGGAGTCACCTCCGTCCAGGTGGATCTGGACGTGATGAGCGAGGAGCAGCGCAAGGGTCTACAGACCAAGCTGCGCGGCGGCGAGCCCGCCAAGGAGATCCCCTTCGCCAAGCCGAACTCGCTGACCAAGGTGTACGCGGTGGCGAGCGGCAAGGGCGGCGTCGGCAAGTCGTCGATCACCGTGAACCTGGCGGCGGCGCTGGCGGCGCAGGGCCGCAGGGTGGGCGTGGTGGACGCCGACATCTACGGCCACTCGGTGCCGCGGATGCTCGGCGTGCAGAACTCGCCCACCAAGGTCGAGGACATGATCATGCCGCCGTCGGCGCATGACGTGAAGGTCATCTCCGTCGGCATGTTCACCGCCGGGAACCAGCCGGTCGTGTGGCGCGGGCCGATGCTGCACCGCGCGCTCCAGCAGTTCCTCGCCGACGTCTACTGGGGCGACCTGGACATCCTGCTGATGGACCTGCCCCCGGGTACCGGCGACATCGCGATCTCCGTCGCGCAGCTGCTGCCGTCCGCGGAGATCCTGGTCGTCACCACCCCGCAGCAGGCCGCCGCCGAGGTCGCCGAACGGGCCGGCGCCATCGCCGCGCAGACCCACCAGCAGGTCGTCGGTGTGATCGAGAACATGTCCTACCTGACGTGCGCGCACTGCGGCGAGCGCCAGGACATCTTCGGCGCCGGCGGCGGCCAGACGGTCGCGGACGCGCTGACGAAGACGCTCGGCACCCGCGTTCCGCTGCTTGGCCAGGTACAGATCGACACGCGGCTGCGCGAGGGCGGCGACAACGGCACCCCGCTGGTGCTCTCCGACCCGGACGCCGGCGCCGCCAAGGAACTGCGCACCATCGCCGACAAGCTCGCCGGCCGCAGCCGCGGCCTGGCCGGAATGTCCCTAGGAATCTCTCCCAAGGGGCGCTGAATTCACGTCGCTTCGGAGTCGAAGGGCGGGCGCTCGCCGTAGCCCAGGCCGCCGGCGGCGGCGTAGGACGCGTCGTCGGCCAGGAGGCCGCCGTTGCTCGCGTACGTGTCGTCGTCATCTTCGAAGAGATGCTTGCGGACGAACGTCTTCGGGTTGAGGTCGGCGATGTCGAAGTCCTTGAACTCCGGGCCGAGCCCCTCCTGAAGGTCCGCCTTGGCTGAGTTGGCCATCTCGCGGAACTGCCGCAGCATCCGGCCCGCCTGCCCGGCGACCTGAGGCAGCTTGTCGCCGAAGATGACCAGGGCGAGCACGACCAGTACGGCCATCTCGCCGAGTCCGACGTCGAACAACCCGTCCTCCACAGCAGCCGAAGGGACCGGCCCGCGCGGACCGGTCCCCCCAGCGTATCCCGGGTCCGGATGAACCGGACCTCACCATCCGCCCCCACCCCGGGGGCGGCACGCGTCTCAGTCGGAGCCCAGCGTCACCTCGACGGTCGACTCCTTGCCGCCCCGCTGGTAGGTCACCTTGATCCGGTCGCCGGGGGCCCGGCTGCGGATCTGGGCGATCAGGTCGGTGGCGTCCTCGATCGGCTTGCCGTCCAGCGCGGTGATCACGTCGCCGGGCTTCATGCCGGCCTTGTCCGCCGGGCCGTTCTTGGTCACCGGGTCCTGCCCGTTGACGCCCTGCGGCAGGATCCGCGCACCGCCCTGCTGGTAGCGCGGGTCGGGCAGCACCCCGAGCTTGGCCTGCTTGACGGTCCCCGTCCGGATGATCTCCTCGGCGACACGCCTGCCCTGGTTGATCGGGATCGCGAAGCCGAGGCCGATGCTGCCGCCCTGGCCCTCGCCCATCGACTGGCCGCCGAGGGTCGCGATGGCGGTGTTGATGCCGATCACGCGGCCCTTCGCGTCCACCAGCGGCCCACCCGAGTTGCCGGGGTTGATCGCCGCGTCGGTCTGGATCGCGTTGAGATAGGACGCGTCCGCGCCGCCCTCGCCCTGCGTGGGCACCGCGCGGTTGAGGGAGCTGACGATGCCGGTGGTCACCGAGCCCTGGAGGCCGAGCGGCGAACCGATCGCGATCACCGGGTCACCCACCGCGATGGCGGCGGAGTCGCCGACCTGGAGGGCGGGCAGCGAATGCTGGCCCTCGGGCTTGAGGACCGCGACGTCCGAGCTCGGGTCGGCTCCCTTGACCGTGGCGGGCAGCGTCTTCTTGTCGTTGAAGACGATCTGGATCTGCCCGCTGCCGCCTCCGGCGACGACGTGGTTGTTGGTGACGACATAGCCGCCATTGACGATGAAGCCGGTACCGCCGACCTCGCCCTGCGAGGACTGCACACGAATCATCACGACGCTGGGCAGCACCCGCTGCGCGACGCCCGCCACCGAGTCGGGCGGCCGGTTCTGCACCTTGGTGTCGTTGCCCGTGGTGCCACCGAGGCTCACCGCGCCACCGTCATCGTCATCACCGGTGGCGATGACACCGATCCCGGCGCCGACCGCACCCGCGACAAGCGCCACGATCAGCGCCACGACGGCGAGCAGGCCGAGGCCGGGGCCGCGTCCGGACGAGGAGGGCATCGCGGGCACCGGCGCCCAGTTCGGGCCGGTGCCGGGCGGCCCCCCGAAGCCCATCGGACGGGGGCCTCCGGGCGGCGGGCCCAGCGGAGCGGCCGGCGGTCCCATCGCCGGGCGCCCGGCCGGAGGGATGGTCGGCGGCCCCTGATGGGACTGCTGCGGGTGGGAATGCTGCGGCCACCCGCCGTACGGCGGCGGCGAGCCCTGCAGGCGCGGGTCCTGGTGGTGCGGGACGAACCCGGGCCGCGGGCGGCCCTCGGGCCCCTCCACCATCGGCTTGTCCAGCGGGACCGGCGGCGGTGGCTGCGGCATGTCACGCGGCGGCACGTCCTGGAGCGGGACCTCCTGGGGCCCCATGTCGCGCGGAGGCGTGTCGTGCAGATCCTGGAGGAACATGTCCTGAGGGGTGTCGCGCGGAGGGCCGGTGCGCTCGGATCCTCCGAGCTGCGCGTCCGGCGGCGCGAATCCCCCGGCCACCAGCCGGTCGGAGCCGCCGTCGTCCCCCCACTCGGGCTCCCGTTCGGCGTCCGTCCCCGACTGCTCCAGGGGAATCTCCTGGTCGGCCACCGTCTCGGGGGGAGCGGCGGCCTCCTGCCGCTCAGGCTCGTCGCCGGGGACGGAGTCGTCCTCCGGCCGCGCCTCGCCCGGACCGCGGTTGTCTTCCGTCATCCCCATCTCTCCTACCGAGCATGGTTCTCGTCATCCGCGCTCATCGTGCCCCGCAGGGCATGTGGCGAGCATAAGACCTTCCGTGACCGACCGACGAACCGCGCGGCCCCCCGCTCAGCCGAACGGGTTGACCACCGAGCCAAGCCGGCGGGCGCCCCTGGCCACGCGGGTCCAGAACGGTGTGCCGCCGCGGGGCAGGTTCAGGGCCACCGCCTCGGCGGTGCTCTGCGGGACATCGGTGAGGACCGTGTAGACGTACCCGTTCTCGGCGGACACGGCCCAGCGCCGCAGGGCCTCGCGGCGAAAGACCGTCCGGCCCCGGCGCGCGCTCTTCTGCCAGCCGGCCAGCCGGGTCTCGTCCAGGCTGCCACGCTGGACGAAGACGGACACGGCGGCGAGTCCGTCGGAGTAGCTCAGATGGACGGTGCCGTTGTCGCGGCGCGCCTCGTAGAGGGTGAGCCTGCCGGGCAGGCTCTTCGGGACGGGCCAGCCGTCCTCGCGGAGGGCGGCGAGCTGGCTGCGGTCGAGCCGCTCCTCCCAGGGCGTCAGGGCGGCGGCCGGAGCATTCGTCATGTCGGGGTCGGCGCGGTCGGCGCCCCGGGCGGGTGGCGCGGCGCGCAGCAGGAACCGCCCGCCGGACGGCACCCCAAGATCGATCTCGGTGAACCCGGATGCGACGACCCTGCGGCCGGTGGCGTCCACCAGCTCGCGCCGCAGCATCAGGCCGGTCTCGGAATCGAGCCAGAAGCGCCCGGCGGTGCTGCCGTCCGCCCGGCGGGCCTCCACCACGCGGGCACGGCGACCGCAGACCGACGCGTCCGCCGCGCGGACGACCGAGTAGTTGCGGGTCAGCAGGCTCAGGGTCCCGGCGGTGAAGCCGGCCGTCTCGCCCGCGGCGGAGTCGGGGCGGTACCCCTCCGTGCCCGCCGCCGACACATAGCGGGCGCCCTCGCCGGGACGGTGCGCCACGCCGACCTCCGACGTGGCGGAGCGGGTCCGGTTCCAGGTGGTCAGGAAGCGCCGTCCCTCGTAGGGGACGCGGCGCGCGGCGTCGGCGGCGGCGCGCAGCAGCCCCACGGCGCCGGGGTCGCCGCGCGTGCCCCGGGCGGGACCGGCGTCGCCGGTCAGGGCCCCGGCGAGCGCGAGCGCCCCCACCATCCCGCCGGCCATCAGGGCGCAGCGGCGCGCCCGGCCGGTGACGGTGGCCGCGATCACGGTCCGGGGGACGTCTCGACCTGGTTGACCGGGTCGGTGAGCGGGTCGGTCATCGGCGCGTCGCCTGAGGTCAGCGCGTGCTCAACGGCGAACCGGTCGAAGGCGGGCGTCACGGTGGGCGCCTCATCGCCCCCGCCGGCCGCGTAGGAGGCGGTGCCAAGCCCGAGGAACAGCGTCGCGGCGCCCACGACCAGGTAGCGACGTGAATGGCCGCGCAGCGCGGCGGCGGCCGCGGCGCGACCCGCCGGGCGGTTGTCGCGGGGACGGGCGGCAGCGGACGGCCTGGCCGCACGCGGGGATGATCGCGGCAGCCTCGTGGACGCCCCCGGGGACGGCGCGGGTGGCCCCGGCGGGACCGTCTCGGCTGATCCGGCCAACGAGCGCAGCCGGGTCACGAAGTCATCGGTGGGAAGGTCGTCGGCGCCGTCGGACGCGGCGGGCTCGGACAGCTCCCGCAGCCGGCCCTTGAGCCGCCGCAGCATGTCCGCCTCGGCCCGGCACCGGGCGCAGCCCGCGAGATGGGCGAGCGCGCGATCACGCTCCTCGTGATCCAGTTCGCCGTCGACCAGGGCAGTCAGGCTCTCCCCCAGGCAACTCACGCGGCCTCCTCACGGGAGAGCGGCCTCCCAGGTCCCCCGGTGGGAAGGGACGACCCCACTCGTCCCCCGGCACGAGCCGCGCTCATGCCCTCGCTTCGCTCCGTCATGACGCCCCTCGTTGTCATCCCATCGCGCACGCGGTCCCATAATCCACGCGCGGGTCGCTTGCTTTACACGCCCTCTGGCAGTGCCCGGACGCCCTCGGCGACCGGTGTCCGGTACCCGCCGCCCGCCTCGGCGGGGGCCGCTGCCGCGGCCAGATCGGCCTCGCCCGACAGGCCGGACTGGTAGTCGTTCCGCGTGCCGGGCCGCCGCCTGGTCGGGGCGCGGTGCTCCAGCGCGGCGCGCAGCTGGGCGCGGCCCCGGTGGATCCGACTGCGCACGGTGCCGAGCTTGACACCGAGCGTCGCGGAGATCTCCTCGTAGGACAGGCCCTCGATGTCGCACAGCACCACGGCCGCCCGGTATTCGGGGGCCAGCGCGTCGAGCGCGGCCTGCACGTCCGCGTCGAAGTTGTTGTCGTCGAACGCCTGCGCCGGAGTGGGCTCACGGCCCTGGAGGCGCTCGGCGGCGTCGTCGGCCAGTCCCTCGAAGCGGATGCGCTGGCGGCGCCGCGCCATGTCGAGGAACAGGTTCGTGGTGATCCGGTGCAGCCAGCCCTCGAACGTCCCGGGCGTGTAGTTCGACAGTGAGCGGAACACGCGGACGAAGACCTCCTGCGTGAGGTCTTCCGCGTCGTGCTGATTACCGGTCAGTCGGTAGGCGAGGCGGTATACACGCGCCGAATGCTCGCGGACGACCTCGTCCCAGGACGGCGGCGCCCATTCGGCCTCGGGGGCGTTCTCCCGTGTGCGCGCGGCGTTCCCCAGCCCCTGCCTGGGGCCGACCCCCACAGCGCCTCTAAAACTCAGTGCTGCGACTCCCATGGTGCCGGGCTGTTCCTCTCTCGTGAGCCAAGGTCTCCACCTTGGAACGGCACGGTCTCGCCTGGGCTGGGGCGGTTTTCTGGACCGACTCGGTTCTTCGACTCGGCCCATCGGGGAGATGTGCTCCGTCGCTGGTTAGAACGCGCTGACACTCCAGATGGTTCCCTGTCAGCGATATGGTCTTTCCAGCATGAGCCAGGCGGGGGTCCCGCGAGGAGGCAGCCATCGACGCCATTCAGGCCACCCTGGCCTACGTGGAGGAATTCCTCCCCGAAGACGAACCGCTCGTGGCCGCCCGGCGCCGCGGCCAGGAGATCGGCGCGACGCCCATCGGGCCTGCGGGCGGGGCCGCGCTGCGCTTCCTGGCGACGCTGATCGGCGCCCGGACGGTCGTGGAGATCGGTTCGGGCTGTGGTGTGTCCGGTGTCTGGCTGCTGCGCGGCATGGCCAAGGACGCGGTGCTGACCAGCGTGGACGTCGAGCCCGAGCATCAGCGGCTCGCGAAGCTGGCCTACCGGGAGGCGGGGCTCGGCTCGTCCCGCACCCGGATGATCATTGGACGGGCACTGGAGGTGCTGCCCAGGCTCACCGACGGCGCCTACGACATGGTGTTCTGCGACGCGGTGAAGCAGGAGTACCCCGACTACCTGACCGCTGCGCTGCGCCTGCTGCGCCCGGGCGGCGTGGTCGCGTTCGACAACGCGCTGTGGGGGGACCAGGTCGCCGACCCCGACCGGCACGACCCGGAGACCGACGCGATCCGCGAGACGCACCGGATGATCCGCGAGGACGAGCGGCTGGTGCCGCTGCTGGTCCCGGTGGGCGACGGCCTGCTGTGCGCGGTGAAGCGGGAATAAGCAGTGTTTTCACAGCCCCGGCCCACCGTGCTCGCCTGGCGGCTCGCCCCGTGACCGTGCCTGGGCGAGCGCGACATCGCTTCGCGATCTTCCCGGTGAGGCTCGCCTCCGGCGTCGCCTCGCCGGTCAGGTAGCGCGCTCGCGTGACGCCTGAGGCCCCTATGAGACAGCTCCTGGCCCCCTGATGGACCGTCCCGGCGAGCCGGACGCGTCCGGTGAGGTGTTCGCGGTACGGAACCGGGTGACCTGGTGGGGCGTCTGGCAGCTGCTCGCGCTGCTGATCTTGTGCTTGGCCTCGGCGGGCTTCGTCGGCGGTGCGGTGATGCGCGGGACGGGCGTCGGCAGCCTGGCGTTCCTGCTGCTCGGCGTGGCGGGCCTCGCGCTGTTCGGGGCGGGCCTGGTGATGTCGGCGGGCGGCATGCTGGCGCGGCGTCCGGTCCTGGTGTTCGACGCGGACGGGGTGCGGCGCCCGGCCCGCTGGCCGCTGCCCCGCGCGTCCGGCCGGGTCCTGCCCTGGACGGACGTGACGGCGATCACGGCGCTACGGCGGAGCGTCGCCCACGGGCGGGGGGCCGAGCAGGACTACGTGGTGTTCCTGCCGACGGCGGAGCTGGCGGAGCTGGCCCGCACCGCGGAACGTCCGCGGCTCGTCGCGCTGACCATGCGGGACGTTCCGGCGACGGCGGAGGCGGTCCCGTGGTGCTTCGCGGTGGAAGCGGGCTGGGACGCGCGGCTGCCGCAGATCGTCAAGCAGGCCAGGCGCCGCCGCCCGGTCCCGGTGATCGACCGCCGCCTCAAATGATCCGAGCCGGACGGTCAGGTCGGCAGGGCCGCGGCGAAGATCGGAGACGTGGTGGGAGCGCTGGAGCCGGCGGCCGGTTCGACCGTGAGGCCGACCTGGGTGGCGGCGCCGAGACCGTCCAGGAGCACCGGTCCCGACGCCCCGGCCGTCAACCCGGCCGGGCGGGGCGCGCCGTCGCCGAGCAGCCACAGCTCGTACGTGCGGGCGGTGGAGACTGCGGGCAGCCCGGCCAGCACCACCACGGCCTTGTCCAACCGCCGGGACACCACGACGGTGCCCTGCCCGCCATGGCGCACCTGCCCGGTCACGGCCCGCGCGTCCGGGGCCGTGAGCACGGACGCGACCAGTTCCTGCCGGGCCTGGAGGCGGTCGGCGCGGTCGTCGGCACGTTGCGCGACGACCCCGAGCGCGACGGCCACGGCGAGGCAGGCCGCGGCGGCGACGGTGAGCAGGCGCGGGAAGACGCGCCCCGCCCGGTGGTGGGGCCGTGCGTCCGGGCGGGGCGCCGCCTGGCGGGGAGCGACCTGGCGGGTCCGCGCCACCTCGGCGAGGACGCGCATCCGCATCCCGGCCGGTGCTGAGACCGCGGCGGCCGCTCCCAGGCGCGCCGCGGTCTCCTGGAGACCACGCACTTCGAGCGCGCAGTCTCCGCACCGGTCGAGATGGTCTTCGAACCGTCGGCTCTCGATCTCCGACAGCCCGTCCAGCGCGTAGGCGCCGGACAGGGCGTGGACGGTGGGCGAGGTGTGGCTCATCGGTCCACTCCCAGGCAGTCGCGCAATCTGATCAACCCGTCGCGCATCCGTGTCTTCACCGTCCCGAGCGACACCTTCAGCAGCTCGGAGACCTCACGGTAGGTGTAGCCGCCGTAGTAGGCGAGCGTCACGGACTCGCGTTGCAGTTCGGTCAGGCCGCTCAGGCAGCGCCGGACCCGTTCGCGTTCCATCCGCGTCTCCACCTCCTCGGCGACCTCGTCGAAGGCGGGAACGGACGCGCGGTGGGCGCGTTCCTCCCGGTCCGTCGCCGCCTGCGCCGAGCGGACCCGGTCGACGGCGCGGCGGTGCGCGAGGGTCAGCACCCACGACATCGCGCTCCCCCGCTCCGGGTCGAACCGGGACGCGGTGCGCCACAGCTCGACCAGGACCTCCTGGGCGACCTCCTCCGACTGCGCGGGATCGCGCAGCACCCGCAGGACCAGCCCGTACACAGGTGCCGCCACGAGGTCGTAGATCCGCGCGAACGCGGCCTCGTCACCTCGGGCGACCTGGTCGAGCAGCGCGGCGGGCTCGTCCGGAGGGTCCGCCGGCCGGCCCCGGTGCCAGGGCTTCGCAGGGCGCACGTGACTGGTGTCCACACCCCTAGTTCGTTTCCCAGGGCCGTTCGGATTGGCGGAAGCCCGAAAACTTTCCGGACATCCCGTCCGGGACAGGTCAGTCCTCGCTCAACCAGTCCAGGAGGAGGCGGGCGCCGAAGCCGGTGGCTCCGCGGGTGAGCTCGGCGTCCTCGGACGTCGACCGGCCGGGGCCGGCGATGTCCAGGTGCGCCCAGGGACGGCCGCCGACGAACTCGCGCAGGAACAGCGCGGCGGTGATGGAGCCGCCGCCGTAGCCGCCGCGGCCGATGTTGTTGATGTCGGCGACGTCGGAGTCGATGGCGGCGCGGTAGTCCTCGACGAGGGGCAGCCGCCACAGGGGCTCGCCGGCCGAGCGTCCGGCGGCGGTGAGATCGGCGGCGAGGGCGTCGTCGTTGGCGAACAGGGCACCCGTCCGCAGCCCGAGCGCGACCTTGGCGGCACCGGTGAGGGTCGCCACGTCCACGATGACGTCGGGGTCGAGCTCGGCGTGGGCGTAGGCGAGCGCGTCGGCGAGGACGAGCCGTCCCTCGGCGTCGGTGTTCAGCACCTCCGAGGTCTTCCCGCCGTAGTGGGCGATCACGTCCCCGGGGCGCATGGACGAGCCGGACGGCATGTTCTCGGCGGCCGCGACCAGACCGGTCACGCGGGCACGGACACCGAGCGCGCGCAGCGCGCCCATGACGGCGATGACCACGCCGCCGCCCGCCATGTCGGTCTTCATCGTCTTCATGTTGTCGTTGGGCTTGAGCGACAGCCCGCCGCTGTCGAAGGTGATGCCCTTGCCGACCAGTACGACGTGCCGCTCGGGCTCTCCCTCGGGGACATAGCCGATCTCGATCAGCCGCGGGGGCCGCGCGGACCCGGATCCGACGGCCAGCAGGCCCCCGAAACCCTCCGCGGCCAGCTCCTTCTCGCCGCGGACGCGGACGGTGAGGCCGGTGTCGGGCTTTTCGGCCCGCCTGGCCTGCTCGGCGAGCCAGGCGGGGTCCTTCTCGCCGGCCGGGGTGTTGGCCAGGTCGCGGGCGAGCGCGGTCGCGTGGGCGCGCGCGGTGCCGCGCTCGATCGCCTGGACGCCGGCCTCGGGACCGGCCTCGGTCAGCACGGCCAGGGTGCCGAGCGGGCCCCGCGGCGACGGGGCGCCGATCTTGAACTCGTAGCAGGCGAGCAGCGCGCCCTCGGTGAACGCGGCGAGGTCGCCGGCCGGGACACCGGCCACCAGTGCCGCCCGTCCCCGGCCGCGGCGGGCCAGCGCCGCGCCCGCCTTGCGCAGGTCGGCCGGGGACGCCTCACCCACCCCGTACAGCAGCAGCTCGCGGACCTGCTCGCCCAACCGGACGGGGACGGACACGATCTCGCCCGGCTCGCCCTTGGCCCGGTGCAGCGTGAGCAGCTCGTCCAGCGTGAACGGCAGCCCCGCCGCGACCTCGGCGGCCGGGGCGACGGGACCGGAGCGGACGGGCACCGCGACCACCTCGGCCCCGAGTTCGACCGCGGTCTGCGAGACGGTGCCGCCGGCGCCGCGGATACGGGTCTCGATGGGCATGGTGGTCGGTTCCCCCTAGGAGTCTCTGCGACGCTGGGCACTTCGGCGATGCTGGGCGGTTCGGTGACGCTGTGGGCTACGGCGATGCTGTGAACGTGCTGGATGCTGCCGGGTCGGCGCGTCCTGCGGGCGGTCGGCCGGCGTGGTTCGCGGGTCCGGGAACAGCGAGGGCCCCGGCGGAGCCGCCGGGACCGTCACTTCAAGCCGGGAAAGGGCGGAGCCGTCAGCCCACGACTTCCTTGAGGGCCTCGCCGAGCTCCTTGGCCTCGTCGGCGGAGAGCTCGACCACAAGGCGGCCACCGCCCTCGAGCGGGACCCGCATGACGATTCCGCGCCCCTCCTTGGTCACTTCGAGCGGACCGTCTCCCGTCCGCGGCTTCATCGCCGCCATGCGTGCATCCCCTTCCTGCCTAGGGCCGCTGGGGCCTCCGGGCACCGTTGGCCACGGGGCCGCCGGTCGCATTCGCGTCATCAGTAGTGGTCCATTATCTCGTCTTCCGGGCGCGAAGTGGTAACGATCAGCCTCCAGATCAGAAGTCCGAGATCAGAGGGCCCTTCGCGCCCTGTGAAAGGATCTGCTCGGGATGGGAGGACGGCGATGTCTGAGACCGTGTTGTACGACGTGTCCGATGGTGTGGGAACTATCACACTCAACCGCCCGGACGGGATGAATTCCCTGACGGCGGAGATGAAGGACGCGCTGCGCGCGACCGTCGAACAGGCCGCCGCCGACCCCGCGGCCAGAGCGGTGATCCTCACCGGCGCCGGGCGTGCCTTCTGCGCCGGGCAGGATCTCCGCGAGCACGCTGACAACCTCGCGGCGGGCAAGGGCCTGGACGGCACCGTCCGCCGCCACTACAACCCGATCGTGTTGGGGATCACCCGGATGGCCAAGCCGGTGGTCGCGGCCGTGAACGGCGTTGCGGCCGGCGCCGGCGCGTCGCTGGCCTTCGCCTGCGACCTGATCATCGCGTCCGACAAGGCCCGGTTCGCCACCGCGTTCACCGGGATCGGGCTGGCGCCCGACAGCGGCATGTCGTGGACGCTGCAACGCCTCGTCGGCCGCGCCAAGGCGGCGGAACTGCTGCTGCTCGCCGAGCCGGTGAAGGCCCCGGAGGCGCTGGAACTGGGGCTGGTGAACCGGGTCGTGCCCGCGGACGAGCTGGCCCCCGCCTCCGTGGAGCTGGCGCGGCACCTCGCGTCCGGGCCGACGGTCGCCTACGGCGCCGTCAAGGCGGCGCTCGACCACGCGGCCACGAGCGACCTGGCGTCCGCGCTGGAGAGAGAGGCCGTCTTGCAGGACGAGTGCGAGAAGACCAGCGACCACCACCACGCGACGGACGCCTTCCTGAACAAGCAGCAGCCCGCTTTCAAAGGGCGCTGAGGGGCACTGAAGGGCGCTGAAGGCCGCACCGAACACACTGCGCCGTCCTGGCCTCGGGGCTCCCTCTGAGCGGAGGTAGGGCTGCCCCTACCCGCGAGTCTGGAGACCACGCCACTGCGGGAGAGGGTGCGCGGCGGTTGGCTTGAGCCATGATTCAGACAACCGCCGCTCCGGCCGCCGGGCACCTCGGCGAACACGTGGCCGTCGCGTCCGACCTCGTCAAGTCCTACGGGATCGGCGACGGCGCCGTGACCGCGCTGCGCGGCGTCTCGGCGGTGTTCGCCCGCGGCCAGTTCACCGCGATCATGGGGCCGTCCGGGTCGGGCAAGTCGACGTTCCTGCACTGCCTGGCCGGGCTGGACACCGTCACCTCCGGAACGGTCCGCATCGGCGACGTCGAGATCACCGGGCTGTCGCGCACCCGGCTGACCAAGCTGCGCCGCGACCGGCTCGGCTTCGTCTTCCAGTCGTTCAACCTGCTGCCGATGCTGACGGCGGAGGAGAACATCCGGCTGACCGGGCGGCTCGGCAACCGGCGTGCGGACCGCCAGTGGTTCGACACGATCGTGGACGCGCTCGGCCTGCGCGGACGGCTGTCACACCGTCCGAGCGAGCTGTCGGGCGGGCAGCAGCAGCGGGTCGCGGTCGCGCGGGCGCTCCTCACCCGTCCCGAGGTGCTGTTCGCCGACGAGCCGACCGGCAACCTCGACTCCCGCTCGGGCGCCGAGGTGCTGGGGTTCCTGCGGACGGCGGTGGACGACTACCGGCAAACGGTGATCATGGTGACGCACGACCCGTCGGCCGCCGCGCACGCCGACCGCGTGCTGTTCCTGGCCGACGGGATGATCGTGCACGAGCTCGGCGACCCCACCATCGACCGGGTCCACGCCGTGATGCGCCGGATGGAGGGCTGAGCGGCATGTGGCTCATCGCGCGCCGCTCGTTCACCGACGGCTGGATGCGGCTGACCGCCACGCTGCTGGCGGCCCTGTTCTCGGTCGGCCTGATCGCGGGCTCGTTGCAGTTCACGCTGCGCGCGCAGGAGGCGGTGTCGGGCAGCGACGCCAGCGAGTACGCCGCCACGGACGTCCTCGTGCGCGGCGGGTCGATCGACCCCGACGAGGTCTACGCCGAGCCGGACGGCAGGATCGCGGTGAACCGGGTCGCCGGCCGCCCCGGCGTCGCCGCGGTCTCCGGGGACGCTCTGGTCGACGCGACCGCGAGCGGCGCGGACGGCAAGACGATCGTTCCGCCCGCCGGTGCCCGGACCCGGCTGCGGCCCTGGCCGTCCGACGGCCGCCTCAACGCCTTCCACCTGGAGTCGGGCCGCGCGCCCACGGCGCCGAACGAGGTCGTGGTCACCCGGCATGTGGCCCGCGCCGGGAAGCTGCGCACCGGCGACCCGACGCGGGTGTCGCTGCCCCACGAGGCCCGCGAGATGAGGGTCGTCGGGATCGTCACCGTCCAGGGGCGCAGCGCCGTCGCGAGCGGTGACCTGCTGCTGGCGACGCCCGATACCGTCCGGCAGGTGGCCGGGCTGCCCACCGGGACCTGGCAGGGCCTCTGGGTGAAGGCCGCACCGGGCGTGCCGCCCGCGAGGCTGCGCGACGCACTGTCCCGCGACCTGGGCCGGACCGCCACCGTGCAGACGGCCGAGTCGCTGCGCGGCGCGGAGTCCGCCGCCATCCAGTCCACCGGGGTCTCGATCGGCGGTTCGATCGGGATGCTGTCGTCGGTCGCGGTGTTCGTGGGCCTGTTCGTCGTGGCCAACACCTTCGGCACGCTCGTCCGCCAGCGGACGCGCCGCCTCGCCCTGCTGAGCGCGATCGGCGCCACCCCCCGCCAGATCAAACGGCTGATCCGGTTCGAGGCGCTCGTCCTCGGCGTCGTCGCCTCGATCGGCGGGGTGGCCTTCGGCTACCCGGTGTCGGCGCTGCTCACCCGGCTGTTCGCGCAGGACGGCTTCGACATCTCCGCCGCGGACGCGCAGTACGGCTGGGTGGCGCTCGCCGTCCCCGCCGCCGCCGGCGTCCTGGTCACCCAGCTCGCCGCCTGGCGCGCCGCACGCCGCGCCGCGCGGATCGCGCCGATGCAGGCATTGCGCGCGGCGAGCACCGACTCCGCGGGCCGCCGCTGGCCCCGGCTGCTCGGCGCCGCGGCGATCTTCGGCTGTGCCGCGATGTTCTACGGCCTGACCTTCGCGATCAAGTCCGAGGAGCGGCCCGGCCCCGACCTCACCGTCGGCGTCGCCATCATGATCCTGATGGGCTCGATGACCGCCGTGGCGGGGCTGGCCGTCCTCGCCCCGTTCTTCGTCGGCCCGCTCGGCGGCCTCGTCGGCCGGATCGGGATGGCGGTCAGCGGCGAGTCCGGACGGCTCGCCCGCGCCACCATCACCCGCAGCCCGCGCCGCGTCTCCTCCGCCGCCTCGTCCCTGATGCTGGGCGTCGCGCTGGTCAGCACGACCGCGCTGATGGTGCTGTCGGTGGACGCGCGTTTCGCGGAGGCCGGCGGCCAGGTGATGCGCGCCGAGCACGCCGTCGCCGCGACCGGCAAGACCGCCGACGGTCCCGCCCCGCTCCCCCGGGACGTGGCGGCCCGCGCCGCCCGCGCGCCCGGCGTCTCCCATTCCGTGGCGCTCACCACGACGTCGGCCAAGCTCGTCGACCCGCCGCCGCGGCCACCGTCGCCGGAGGAGGCGCCGGAGCCGGTGTACCTCACCGTGACCGGCGCCGACCAGGCGGCGCTGCCGTCCGTCCTCGCGCTCGGCGGACGGCTGCGGCCCCTCGGCCCCGGCCAGATCGCCGTCACGTCCGGTGTGATGAAGGCGAACAAGCTGAAAACAGGCCAGCGGATCGTCGTGCGCGCCGCCCGGGGCAAGATCGCGCTGACGGTCGCCGACACCTACCACGACCCGTCCCATCTGTTCGCCGACGAGGCCCTGGTGTCCCCCGCCACCATGGAGCGCCTGGACCCGAACGCCGCCACGCAGGCGGTCCTCGTCCGAGGCGGCGGCACGGACGCCATCGCCCGTGCGGTCGCCGGCGTCCCCGGCATCGAGGTCATGGACAAGCCCGGCTACGTGAAGACCGCGGCCGGCGCGATGACCAAGGGCATGCGGGTCATCTACGGCTTCATCGGCATGGCGCTCGTCCTCGCCCTGTTCGGGATGGCCACCACCGTCTCGATGAGCGTCGCCGAGCGGACCCGGGAGTTCGGGCTGCTCGGCGCGGTCGGCGCGACGATGGCGCAGGTCCGCTCGATCGTCCGCTGGGAGGCCGCCACGGTCGTGCTGCTCGGCGGCCTGCTCGGCATCGGCACCGCGTTCGGCACCGTCGCCCTCATGCGGGCGGCCACCAACAGCTCGTTCCTGAGCCCCGGCGCTCCCTGGTGGCTGTTCGTCCTGATCGTCGCGGGCGCCGCCCTGGTGACCTTCGCCACCTCCGCCCTCCCCGCCCGCCGAGCCGCCGCCGTCCCCGTCCTCGACGCGACGAAAACCGACTAGGTGTCCTGGTCAGCGGTAGGCGCCGCGGCGGTGGCAGCCGGTCAGGTGGTCGTCCACCAGGCCGCACGCCTGCATGAGGGCGTAGGCGGTGGTGGGGCCGACGAAGCGGAAGCCGTGCCGCTTCAGCTCCTTGGCCAGGGCCTTGGAGCCCTCGGTGGTGGCGGGGACGTCGTCCATGTCGGCGTGGCCGGGGGCCTCCGGGTCGGCGTAGCGCCAGATGGTGGCTGCCAGGCCACCGGGGATGTCGAGGGCGGCGCGGGCGTTGCCGATCGCCGCGTCGATCTTCGCGCGGTTCCGGACGATCCCGGCGTCGTTCATCAGCCGCTCGACGTCACCGGGACCGAACGCGGCGACCTTCGCGGGGTCGAAGCCGGAGAACGCGGCGCGGAACGCCTCGCGTTTGCGCAGGATCGTCAGCCACGACAGCCCCGACTGGAACGCCTCCAGGCAGAGCTTCTCGTACAGGCCCTCGTCGTCGCGGACGGGACGGCCCCATTCCTCATCGTGGTAGGCGACGTAGTCGGGGGCCGACAACCCCCACGGGCAGCGGGCCAGCCCGTCCTCGCCGCGGATCGCGGTGCTCATCCGACCCGTTCTACCTCATGGTCCCGACAAAGCCGACAGTGCGGCCAGGCGGCGGAGCCCGATGCCCATGAACGCGCGGACGATCGGGCCCGCGACGAGCCAGCCCGCGCGGCCGAGCGGCCCGAGCGGCAGGTCGACGCGCTCCGCCCACACGATGCGGCTGCCCTCACCGTCGGGGGTCACCCGGAACCAGGCTTCGCCGCGCACGATCCGGCCGGTGTGCCGGACGGCGACGCGCCGGCCGGGACGCCAGTCGGTGATGACCATCGTGTCGAGGAATCCGACGGGCCCGACACCGGTCCAGGCGCGAAGCTCGGCCCCCTCCTCCCGGCCGCCTTCGGCGCTGGTGAAGGGCATCCATTCGGCGTGCCTCGGCCAGTCGGTCAGGACCGCGAAGAGGCGTTCCGGCGGGGCGTCCGAGACGGCCTCCGCGTGGACGGCCACCACGCTCACGAGCGCTCCTCCCCCACCGGCTCTTCCTTCGGGTCGTCGAGCGGGCCGTCCCGCGGGGGCGCGCCGGGCTCCCGAAATATCGGGGTGCCGTTCGCGACGGCCTGCTCCTGGATGCCGTGCAGGGCCCCGATGGGCCCGTCGGGCTCGCCGAGTCGGCGGCGTAGGTCGTCCACCTGCCGTTCCAGGACGGCGAGGCGGTCATCCCGCTCAGTGATCGCGCCCGCGAGCCGCCGCAGCGCCTCGTCGGTCACGGGGACCTGGTAGCCCCAGAGGCCGCGCGGCAGGCGCAGGAACGTGACCTCCGGCCCGGTGAGGCGCCGGCCCTCGGGCAGCGGGAGCGGCGGGTGGTCGGGATGGGTCTCGGCCAACTCGCCGCCCCTGCCCATGGCGAGGACGACGACGGCTCCCAGCACGGCCAGGCCGGCCAGGATGAAGACCACGACCACGTTGCACTCCGATCTGTCACCGTCTCCCAACGTCTGCGCATCACCGATCGTGCCACGCTTGGCGGCATGGGGTTGCATGAGCAGTGGGTCCTGCCGCCTGGCGCGCCCGTCCCGCAGGGGGTCGCGGACGCCGGGACGGCACCGACGGCGGCACGCGTGGCGGAGCTGGCCGCGGCGGGTGGCGCGGTCCTCGTCACGCTGGTGTCGGACGCGCCGGAGCCCGATCCGGGCCTGCTGGCGGCGGTGTCGGTCTACGCCTGGCTCGGGGCGACGGCGTTTCGCGTGCCGGAGCCGCAGGCGGACGGGGTGCGGCAGGTCCTCGACATGGTCGCCTCCATCCAGGGCGCCCGCCCGCCGTCGGTCACCCGCCGCGGACTTGCGTGACCTCGCGATCGCTTCGGGTGAGATTCGCCACCGGCTTCACCTCACCCGAAGCGGGTAACGCGCTCGGGGTCGCGGAACTCAACCGCGCAGCTTGTGCCAGGGGCCGGTGATCGCGAAGGTCGCGCCGGGGTCGGACTGCCGGTTGGCGAACAGGATGTTCCCGTCCGGGGAGAACGTGACGCCGGTGAACTCGCTGTCGTTGAGGGCGTTGCGGGCCATCGCGAACGGCTGGTTCTTCTTGGTGGTGCCGATGAGGTACTGCTCGCCGTCGCCGTCCTCGGCGAGGATCACGCCGCCGCCGTACGGGGAGACGGTGATGTTGTCCGGGCCGTCGAAGCGACCGCCCGGCTTGAAGATGAGCTGGAGCTCGATCTCGTTCTTGTTCGGGTCGTAGGTCCAGACCTGCCCGGCGTGGTCGGCGGCGGCGCCGGAGGACTTGTGCGAGTAGCTACAGACGAAGTACGCCTTGCCGTGCCCCCACCAGGCGCCTTCGAGCTTCTGGCTGCGAGTGATGGTGTCGAACTGCTTGCGGACGGAGGTCTGCTTGGCCGACGGGTCGGGGACCGCGGTCCAGCGGGCGTGCAGCTTCGTCCCGGGCTCCTGGACGGCCGACAGGTCCGGGACGCCGCGGATGTTCAGCGCCTCCAGGCGGCCGCCCTGAAGGTAGGCGTGGTAGTCGCCGCGGTGCGCGCGGGGGCGGAACCGGTAGAACAGCCCGAACGGGCCGGCGGCGTCCTCGGTGAGGTAGGCGGTGAGCGTGTGCGGGTCGACGGCGACGGCCTCGTGGGCGAAGCGGCCGAGTCCGGTCAGCGGGATCGGCTTGGTCTCCTTGCCGTGCGGGTCGACCTCGAACACCCAGCCGTGGCTCTTGGTCTGGCCGGTGAATCCCTCGGTCTCCTCGCAGGTCAGCCAGGTGCCCCAGGGGGTGCGGCCGCCCGCGCAGTTGGTGGCGGTCCCGGCGAGGCTGACGTACTGCGACAGCAGGGTCCCGTCGCGGTCGACCTCCAGGGTGGTGGTGCCGCCGTTGGCCGCCGGGTCGTAGGTCCACTCGGGGCGGCCGACGGCGCGGGTGCCGTTGTTGCTCTGCTCGTGGTTGCGGACGAGCCGGGTGCGGTGCGGCTTGCTGCCCGGGAACGTCGCCGTCCCGTCGTGGTGACCGGGGACGACGACCCCCTCGGAGATGGGCTCGCCCTCCACCGACAGCGTCTTGTACGAGAAGCCCTTGGGCAGGTCCAGCACGCCCTTCGGGTCGGGGATCAGCGGGCCGTAGCCGTACGCCTCACCGACATCGGCGCCCGCGGAGGTCTGGAAGATCGAGTCGAGGCTTCCGGCTAGGGCGATGGACAGCGCGCCGGCGGCGCCACCCTTCACTACTCCGCGACGGGACACGGACATGGGCACTCCTTCTCACGTGATGGGATCACGCGGGAGCCTTGTCGGCACTCCTGAACCGAGGATGAACGAACACCTGACGAACGGCAAACCCCCAGGACAATCTTGCTTTTCGGGGTCCTGGGGGCCACCTGTGGACATCCTGGGACCACCCGGCCCCGCTCCTGGCGGTCGGGTGGTCACGAAGGGCGCGTCAGCGCCCCGTCACAGCTCGGCCTCCGCGTAGTCCTCGGGGGTGGCCTCGATCCGCGGCTGGGATCGTTCCAGGAGATCGAACGCCTCGTCGACATTGCTCGTCCAGCCGATGGCGTCGAAGATCTTCGGGCGGGCGAAGCCCTGATCCGCGAGGCCGATCATCAGCTCGCGGAGCGGGTCGTACACGCCGGTCGGGTCGAGGATCACGACGGCCTTGCGGTGCATGCCGAGGACGCGTGCCGTCCAGATCTCGAACAGTTCCTCCAGCGTGCCGATCCCGCCGGGCAGGACGAGGAAGGCGTCGCTGCGCCGGTCCATCTCGCCCTTGCGGGCGCGCATGTCGGGGGTGACGATCAGCTCGTCGTTGTCCTCGTCGGAGATCTCGACGCTGACGAGGCCCTCGGGGATCACCCCGACCGTCCGGGCGCCGCCGGCCCGCGCGGCGCGGGCGACGGCGCCCATGCACGACACCTGGGCGCCGCCGCTGACGAGGCTGTGCCCGCGCCGCGCCAGCTCCGCACCGACCTCGGCGGCGAGGTCCAGATACGCCTTGTCGATTTTGCTGCTGGACGCGCAGAAGACGCACACAGCGAGCCCGGGGGGTACAGGGGGTACGGAGGGGCCGTCCGGCATCAGGTGCCCTCCGCGGTGGCGGCCTCGATCGCTGCCGCCTCCTCCTGCATGAGGCGCTCGGCCTTGATGTGGGCGTCCCTGACGACCTGGACGACCTCGTCCGGGTCGTCGGTGAGGTGCACGAGGTCCAGGTCCCCCGGGGAGATCTTGCCCGAGGGGAGCATGACCTTGCGGACCCAGTCGAGCAGGCCGCCCCAGAACTCGGTGCCGACGAGCACGATCGGGAACCGGGTGATCTTCTTGGTCTGGACGAGGGTGATCGCCTCGAACAGCTCGTCCAGCGTCCCGAACCCACCGGGCAGCACCACGAACGCCTGGGAGTACTTGACGAACATCGTCTTACGGACGAAGAAGTAACGAAACTCCAGCCCGATGTCCAGGTAGTCGTTCAGCTTCTGCTCGAACGGCAGCTCGATACCGAGCCCGACCGACATGCCGCCGTTCTCGTCGCAGCCCTTGTTGGCCGCCTCCATGATCCCCGGCCCGCCACCGGTGATCACGGCGTACCCGGCGTCGTGCAGCCGGGCACCGATGTCGATGGCGAGCTCGTACTCCTGCGAGCCCGGCTTGGTGCGGGCGCTGCCGAACACGCTGACGGCCTTCGGCAGCTCGGCGAGCAGGCCGAACCCCTCGACGAACTCCGCCTGGATCCGCAGCACGCGCCAGGGGTCGGCGTGCAGCCAGTCGGGCGTTCCGCGGCTGTCCAGCAACCGCTGGTCGGTGGTCGTCTGCGGGACGGCACGGCCGCGCAACATGGCCGGCCCCTGCCGTCGCGTACGGGGGTTCACTTCGGAAGTCATGAGCTCAACGGTAGCCAAGCGCCCGCCCCCTCACCTGCCGAACCATCATCGGCCCGGCTGCGGTACATCGTCCTTCGGGACCGAGTCGGACGAGACGGGACCGGGGAGTCCGTCGTCCATCCGACGGCCGGGCAGCAGGAGCAGCGTGACCAGGGCCGAGGCGAGGGCGATGCCGGCGGTGGCGAGCAGGGCCGCCTGGAACCCCTCGTTGAGCGCGGCGGCCATCACCCGCTCTCCGCCGGCGAAGGCGTCCTCGGTCGCGGCGGTGGACACCGCGACCGCGATGGCGAGGCCGAGGGCACCGCCGATCTGCTGCGTCGTGTTGATCAGACCGGACGCGAGCCCCGACTCCTCCGTGGCCGCCCCGGCGGTGGCCGCGATGGTGACGGCGACGAACGCCACGCCGCCGCCGAGACCCATCACGACCGTCGGGCCGAAGACGTCCTGCCAGTAGTCGCCGGGCGAGGACATCCGCGAGAGCCACGCCAGCCCGGCCGCCACGAACACCAGCCCTCCGGCCAGTGGCGTCCGCACGCCGAACGCGGTCACCAGCCGGGACCCGCCTCCCGCGCTGAGTGCCAGCGCCACCGCCACCGGAAGTTGCCCGAGGCCGGCCTTGACCGGCCCGTACCCGAGGACCTGCTGGAGGTAGAGGGTCAGGACGAAGAACATCGGAAAGACCGCCATCGTCAGCAGGACCGCCACCAGGTTGCCGCCGCGCAGCTCCCGCTTCCGGAAGATCCCGAGCGGCACGAGCGGATCCCGGACGCGCACCTCCACCAGCACGAACGCGGCGAGGAGGAGCAGTGCCAGCCCGCCGAGCCCGTAGGTCTGGGCGGAGTCCCAGCCCGCGTCGTTGGCGTCCACGAGCGTGTAGACGAGCAGGGCGAGCCCGCCGGTCACCGACACGGCGCCGACCAGGTCGAAGCCGCGGGCCCGCTCGTCGCGTGCCTCGGGCAGCACGACGGGCGCGAGCGCGATGGCGGCGGCGCCGATCGGCACGTTGACGAACAGCACCGATTCCCAGCCGAGCCAGTCGGTGAGCAGCCCGCCGAGGATCGACCCGGCGGCGCCGCCCGCGCCCGCCACGGCCCCGAACAGCCCGAGCGCGCGGTTGCGCTCGGGGCCGGGCGCGAACAGCGTCATGATCAGCGACAGCGCGGCGGGTGCGACGAACGCGGCGCCGAGGCCCTGGACGGCGCGCGCGCCGATGAGCGTCCCGGCGTTCTGCGCGAGGCCGCCGCCGAGCGAGGCGAGCGTGAACAGCGCGAGCCCGAGGACGAACATCCGGCGGCGGCCGGCAAGGTCGGCGACCCGTCCACCGAACAGCAGGAAGCCGCCGAAGGTGAGCGTGTAGGCGTTGCCGATCCACGACAGGTCGGCCTGGTCGATGTGCAGGTCCCCGCCGATGGACGGCAGGGCGACGTTGACGATCGAGGCGTCCAGGACCAGCACGAACTGGACGCTGACGAGCAGGGCGAGGGCGATCCCCCGGTGCCGTCCTGGCATGTTCCCGCTCCTAATTGGAAGTTGAATTCCGCTTCCGTTTCGCGTCGCGGACGATACGGAATCCTCATTCCGCTTGTCAATTCGTGTGGTTGACTGGGTGCCGATGTCCGCCACCGATGAGCGTCCGATGCGCGCCGACGCCCGCCGCAACCGGCGCCGCGTCCTGGACGCCGCACGCGCCGCCTTCGAGGAGGAGGGCGCCGACGTCCAGATGGAGAACATCGCCAAGCGCGCCGGCGTCGGCGTCGGCACGATCTACCGGCACTTCCCCACCAAGCAGGCGCTGATCGACGAGCTGACGGACCAGTGGATGGACGACGGCGCCGTCAACGCGGCCAAGGCGCTGCGGATCGACGACGCCTGGGAGGCGCTCGCCACCTTCGTCCGGCTCAGCTCGGAGGTGATGGCCCGCAACCGCGGCCTCCGCGAGATCTACAGCGACGTGTCCAAGCCCATAGAGGACGCCGGCCACGACCACCCCGAGCTGCGCGCCAACGTCGGCCGCCTCCTGGACCGCGCCCACGAGGCCGGAGCCCTGCGCACCGACGTCGGCTTCACCGAGTTCCAGGCCCTCATGTGCGGCCTGGCCATCGTCACGACCTACACCGCCCCCGGGCTGCACCACGTCTACGCCGACGTGATCCTCAAGGGTCTGCGACGTTAGCCCCGCCGGGCTCAGCCCAGCTCGGTCACCTTGAGCGGACGGTCGGTCAGGACGGCGAGGGATGCCGCGTACCCGGGCCCCGGGGCCAGGTCGGCGAGCCGGATGGGCGAGACGGCGGCATCCCCCTCCCAGGAGAGGACCGCGGCGGGCTCGTCCGGAGGTGAGACGTGGAGCGCGGTCATGGGGGCCGCCAGCCCGTGGCCTGTCGCCTTCAGGACGGCCTCCTTGCGGGTCCAGTAGGCGTGGAAGCCCCGCCTGCGCTCGTCCGGCGGCAGGGCGGCGAGCACGTCGCGCTCGGCCTCGGCGAGGACCATCTCCGCCAGCCGGTCCACGTCCCGATCGCTTTCGCGCTCCACGTCCACGCCGACCTCGGCCCCCTCGGCCACCACCAGGACGACCCGGTCGCCCGAGTGCGACAGGGAGAAGTCCACGGCGTGACCGGGCAGGCGCGGCTTGCCGTGGGACGCGCCACAGTGGGGGCAGTCGGTGGTGAATCCGATGTCCCGCACCGGCAGCCCGGTGACGTCCGCGAGGACGGTGCGGGCCAGGAAGCGTCCGGTGACGAAGCGGGCCTTGTCCTCGGGGCGCTGGAACCGCTCATAGCGCCGCCGCTCCGCCTCGTCCAGAAGGCCGCGCATCCGAGGCCCGTCGGCCGGCGGCGCCCAGTGGACGGCGCATTCGAGCATCTCCACGATGGCGATGATAGGACTTGGTCCATGCAGCTCGATCTGTTCTCGGACGTGGCGGACCTGACGGCGACGATCGTCGACATCGAGTCGGTGAGCGGGAACGAGAAGGCCCTGGCCGACGCCGTCGAGGAGGCGCTGCGCACGTTCCCGCACCTGACGGTCGATCGCGACGGGGACACGGTCGTCGCCCGCACCGGCCTCGGGCACGCCGAGCGGGTCGTCCTCGCCGGTCATCTGGACACGGTCCCGCTGAACGGCAACCTGCCGTCGCGGGTCGAGGGCGACCGGCTCTACGGCTGCGGTACGACGGACATGAAGAGCGGTGTAGCGGTCGCGCTGAGGCTGGCCGCCACCGTCACCGCGCCGACCCGCGACATCACCTACGTCTTCTACGAGTGCGAGGAGGTCGAGGCCGAGCGCAACGGGCTCAAGCGGCTCGCCACGGCCCGTCCGGAGCTGCTCGAAGGCGATTTCGCGGTGCTGATGGAGCCGACGGGCGGGCAGATCGAGGGCGGCTGTCAGGGCACCCTGCGGGTGGAGGTCACCGCGGCGGGCGAGCGGGCGCACAGCGCGCGCGCCTGGATGGGCTCCAACGCCATCCACACGGCAGGGCGCATCCTGGACTTGCTACGCGCGTACGAGCCGTCCCGTCCGGTAGTGGACGGGCTGGAGTACCACGAGGGCCTGAACGCGGTCTTCATCCGCGGCGGCGTGGCCGGCAACGTCATCCCGGACACATGCGTCGTGACCGTTAACTACCGGTTCGCGCCCGACAAGTCACCCGCCGAGGCGGAGGCCTACGTGCGGGACGTGTTCGCCGAGTTCCACGTGGAGGTCACCGACGCCGCCTCCGCGGCGCGGCCCGGCCTCACCCATCCGGCCGCCGCCGCCTTCGTCGAGGCCAGCGGCGCACCGGTGCGCGCCAAGCTCGGCTGGACGGACGTGGCCCGCTTCGACGAACTGGGCGTCCCCGCCGTCAACTACGGCCCGGGAGAGCCCACCCTCGCCCACACCAAGGACGAGTACGTGGAACTCCCCCTCATCACCGACTGCGAACAGCGCATGCGCACGTGGCTGGAGTCCTAGGCGGACGGCTTCTCAGGTGTTGACGCCGTGGTCGCGGAGGATGTCGTTCAGGGCGGCCTTGTCGTGCCGCTGCCCCTCTTCGAGCCGCTTGAGGATCAGGACGGCCGGCAGCCCGAACGTCCCGCCCTTGAACTCCTTGGTGCGGGTGCCGCCGACGGCGACGCACCAGTCGGGGATGCGGCCCCGGCTGATCTCCTCGCCGGTCTCCACGTCGATCACGGGCATGGACGCCGACAGGTTGGTGCCCGAGCCGACCATGGCACCGCGCCCCACCCGGGCACCCTCGGTGATCATCGAGCGGCTACCGATCATCGCCTCGTCCTCGATGACCACCGGCTTGGCGTTCGGCGGCTCCAGCACGCCGCCGATGCCCACACCCCCCGAAAGGTGGACGTTCTTGCCGATCTGGGCGCAGGACCCCACGGTCGCCCAGGTGTCGACCATCGTCCCGGAATCGACGTAGGCGCCGATGTTGGTGAAGGACGGCATCAGCACCACGCCGGGCGCGAGGTGGGCCCCCCAGCGGGCGATGGCGCCGGGGACGACGCGGACGCCGTCCAGCCGGCTCTTGAGCGGGATGCGGTCGTGGTAGCGGAAGTCGCCGACCTGGGAACGCACCATGCCGAGCACTTTGAAGCTCAGCAGGATCGCGCGCTTGGCACGCTCGTCGACGACGACCTCGCCGGTCGCGGGGTCGATGAGCGCGACCCGGGCCTCGCCGGTGTCGAGCTGGTCGACGGCGGCCACGATCGCGGCGCGCGCGTCGCCGTCGTCCGGCGTGAGGTCGGCGCGCCGCTCCCACAGCTCGTCGATGACGCCGGAGATCGGGCTGGTGAACGTTTCGGTCATGAAGCTTGAGCTTACTGGCCGCCGGATCCCGGTACCGTCGTCGCGTGGCTGTTTGGGCGAGGTTGAGGACACGCCCCGCGGAGGGCTCGGACGGCGGGCGCCGTCCCCGGTGGCGTTGGACCGCGGTGGCCACGGCCGTCGTGGTCGCACTCGGGGTGGGCGGCTACATCCTGTTCCAGCGTGCCCGCCCCTACCTGCACGGCTCCGGCTGCGAGGTGCGCACCGCGGCCGGCAAGATGCCGTTGGACCTGGACCAGGCCGCGAACGCGGCGACGATCGCGGCGGTGGCGTTCCGCAAGCAGCTTCCCGAACGCGCCGCGGTGATCGCCTACGCCACCGCGATCCAGGAGTCCCACATCCGGAACCTGCCGGGCGGCGACCGCGACTCGGTGGGCATGTTCCAGCAGCGCCCGTCGCAGGGCTGGGGCAAGCCGCCGCAGCTCCGCGACCCCGTCCAGTCCACCAGCAAATTCTTCGACGCGTTGGTGAAGGTGAAGGACTACCTCGACCGCGACCTGCACGACGCCGCGCAGCGGGTGCAGCGCAGCGCCGACGGCCGCGCCTACGCCCAGCACGAGCCGGACGGCAAGCTGCTGGCGCGGGTGTTCACCGGCCGCGAGGCGGGCTCGGCGCGCTGCTGGTACCCGCCGGACAAGAAGACCGCCCCCCGCCGTCCAGAGGCGATCAGGGAGATGCGCCGCGCCTTCGGCGGCCGTCTCCAGCTCGACAGCCCGAAGACCCCCCTGGGCGCCGTCCCGTCATGGGACGGCATCAAGGTGACCAACACCCGCGCCGGCTGGGCGGTCGCCGCGTGGAGCGTGACGCACGCGCAGGTCTACGGCCTCACCGAGGTCCGCTACGCGGGCCGCCACTGGGAAGCCGACTCCGGCCACGACGGCTGGACCAAGGACGAGGACGCCCCCACCGACCACGTCATCATCCACTGACCCGGCTGCCGTTGATGGCGCCGACGGCGCCGGCTGTCGCCCCCGGGACCTCATCTCCTGCCGCGCCCGGCGCGCGCAACCGCCGGTTCAGAGCTGCTTTCGCGGATCTCTTCGATTGCAGCGGGTGAGGAGGATTCCGATGGCCAGGGTGGTCATCGACACCACCGCCGCGGGCACGTCACCGGAGTCTGCCAGCGGCCAGACCCAGACCTGCACGCGATCCGGAGGGGCCCCGGTCAGGATGACAAGGAACAGATAGGCGGTGGGAATCGCGGTGGCGCCGTGACGCCCAAGGAAGAAGCCTCCGATGAGCGCGGCGCCCGTATAACCGGCCAAGTTGCGGCCGGCAGCGAATCCCAGCGGTTGAAGGCCCGAAAGGGTCAACAGGAGCCCGAGCCCGAGTGCGCAGACGCAGACCGATGCAACGAGTACGACCCTGTAGAACCTTGTGGCCCGGCCGGCCACCAACTCCAGTTCCCGCGGGCCGCCTGCCAGTCCGTGCATGAGCAGCGCCACCGAGATCAAAGGCACGATGAGGGCCAGCGGAGTTCCGATCAGCGACTCTTGCAGGATGCTGGGCGCCGGCACCGTACTGCCACCCGATATCGCGACGACACCCAGCATCCCGGCCAGCCCGAGGAGAATGCTCAGCAGATTGTGGGCTCGCATCCAGAGGATCATTGTGCGGAGACTTCACGCGGCTCGATGTTGCAGTCGGTCAGAGATGCCAAATTCTGTTTGAACCAGGAAAGTTGCACGCTCTCGGATGTGGCCAGAACACGCTTGATCATGGCGACGTTCTCATCTCCGACCTTGCCCACGAGCTGCGCGGGTTCCACTCCCCCCTTGACCGCCAGCCACGCGCCGACGAGGTTGTAGGCGTCGCCACCGCGCTCAGCCGATCTCTTCGAGCAATCGAGTTCCTTGCTCGGAAGGAAACCGCCGGCGAGGGCGACGACGAGATCCACTCCTGACGAATCAGGGGCCGCCACGAAAGACCACGACGTCTTCTGGTCCGCCGGGCCCTCGGTGACCCGCTCGGGGCGGGGAAGCCCGGCCGCCGATATCTTCTGCACAGCCGGGTAGATCAGGCGGGCGTCACGATCGAGGTCCTTTCGACGCTCCTTCCACACGCACACTTGCAGTTGGGAATAGCCACGGCAGATCAGACCGGCAGAACGCGGCCTCTCGGCATAGGGCCCGAGATTCTTCACAAGCCCTATCGCGATCAGCATCGCGCAAAGAGGTAGTAGTACGGCCGATGCCCGTAACAGGACGGGCCGCCTGCTGCTCGACCAGATCAAGGATGCCGCGACCAGGAGAGAACCCGCGAGGATGGCCTGAGCAGCAAGAGCCCGATTGTCGAAGACCGCATCGGTGCGGCAGCAGGCCCCGTCGTTGTACCCGGTCAGATGCCTGAGCCAGAGCGGGTCGAGTGCGACCGGATAGGCGAGCCAGAACCATGCCATCACAAGAAGTACCGGCACGCCGACGGCAGGATGCAGCCAGCGACCGGCCGCGAAGCCGACGACGGCCCATGCGGACAGGACCAGCATCGCGGTCACTATGACCAGCAGATCAGGCGTGCCCGGCACGTCACCGAGCTTGGTGAACAACGCACCGAAGGCCGCGAGCATCCCGAGGACCGCGCAGCCCAGCATGGGCAGCAGTGACCACATCATGATCGTGGCGGGGCCGCGGACGCTCACCCCCGGATGGACCCCCGCGCGACGGAGCCGCCACGACTCCCACGCGGCGATGGCCGCCATCGGCGGTGCGAACGCCAGAACGGCGGCCGACGTCGCCTTGACGGTTCCGTCCCGCCAGTTGTCCTCGACGAAATCCAGGCCATCGCCGAGAAGAACGACAAGGTAGACGGCGACGAAGGGCATGACGTAAATAGCGGCCGCCGAGCGAAGCCAACGATGCAGGGGCACGTCACGCCTCCTCTGACACGAACCGCGCGTAGGAGTCCTCGATGGAGCCAGCTGTTTCCACGAACCTGGCGGTGGCGCCCGAGAAACGCACCTTCCCGTTGTCGATGACGATCACCGAATGGTAGAGGTCGGTCAGATCCTCCGTCTGGTGGGTCGAAACGACCACATGGCACCGTTCACTCACCCGGGAGATCACCTCACGGAAGGTCTCACGCTGCCTCGGGTCGAGCCCCGCGGTCGGCTCGTCCAGGAGGATCACTTCGGCATCATGGATCAAGGCGGAGGCCAGCCCGACGCGCCGGAGCTGCCCGCCGGAGATGTTCGACGCGCGCCGGTCGGCCACGGACCCGAGGTTGACGTCCTCAAGGGCCGCCACGGAACGGCGCCAGGAATCGGCCCTGGACAGGCCCTTGAGCCATCCCGAATAACTGACCTGTTCCCGCACCGTGAAGCCGGGCACAGCGCGAATGCTCTGGGGCATCCACCCCACCTTGCGCCGATAAGACGAGCGTTCCCTTCGATGCGCCGGGTCGAGCCGGCCATAGGAAACAGACCCGTCCGAGGCGTACAGCAGCGAAGCGGCTAGACCGAGCAATGTTGACTTTCCCGCCCCGTTCGGCCCCAGCAGAACTGAGCATCCGGCCGGGAACTCGAAGGAGAAGTCTTGTAGAACCGGCTGCCGTCGTCGGTAGCCGAATGTGCAGCGGTTAAAGGTTATCGGCATGGTTCCCTCGTACAGGAGGACGAGGTGAAACCCGCCCACAGGTTCCTGCTGCGGGCGGGTACACCTCGACGAAGCTCAGTAATAGACCTGAATCCATCCGGCTGAGAAGCGATACCAGGTGGGAGGGCTACTCGAGCCGTAGATCTTGACCAGGGTGAAGTGGTACTTTCCCGACCTCTGATCACCCCACTGGCCCCGCTGCTTCCGGTTCCCCCCGCATGCGTTGCCGTAGGATCGCTCACCGTACTTCGGATCCGGGCGGCCCCGAAGTTCCCGATACAGATTGAACGTGCCCGCCGGGCTCGGGGCGTTGGACGAGCAGTACTTCATGTCGAGTGCGGTGACCCAATTGTCCCCGTTCCGATCGTTCCAGGGACGCGACTTCTTTCCGGTGGCCCAACTGTTGATGTTGGACTGCCAGGAGCCCTCGGCATCGGCCGGAGTCGACCACCCTAACCCCACAGCCCCAGCCACGAGGGTGACCGCAGCAACCCTCACCAGACGAATCATGCCAGGCATGAATCATCCCTTCCTGATCAGCTGCCGCCGCGTGGCGACATGCCGAACCTCGGAGACCTGTACTGCGGGGTTCGTGCCGATGTTGACAGAGTTATACAAGGCTGGTCAAGGATTGCGCCAGGGCCGCCGAAGGATGTTCTCGCTACACGAAAGGGGCGTGATTAATGTGCGTCATAGTATGTCCCGATCTGCGGCAATATCGGGTCCGGCCCGTCCGCGCCGGACATCGCGTATGCCTTCGGCTCAGGCGGCCTTCGAGCCGTTCCGGTACGCGCGTGGCGGTGAGAGGGTGGCCGCTGCCGAGCACGTTCCGGCCGTGGATCCCGGCTGGAACGGCCGCCCACTCCCCTGAGACCTACTTGGTGGGGACGGGTTCGGGGACGGGCGCCGTGGCGGGCAGGTCCTGGGCCTCACCGCGGCTGTTGGCGGCGCGGATCGCCACGATCGCGGCGGCGACCAGGAAGAGGCTGCTGGCCAGCAGTGCCCGCGCGAACCCCGAGGTGAGCGCCTCGGGCATGGGACGGCGGTCGGCGATCATGGCGTTCGTCCGGGACGTGGCGAGCGCGGAGAAGATCGCCAGCCCGAGCGCCCCGCCGAGCTGCTGCGAGGCGTTGAGCAGCGCGGCGGCGAGCCCGGCCCGGTCGGACGGGACGTTGGCGTTGGCGGCCGTGGTGATCGCCACGAACGCCATGCCGAGCCCGACCGAGGAGATCAGCAGACCGGGCAGCAGATCGGTCAGGTACGAGCCGTCCACGGGGATCCGCGACAGCAGGTAGACGCCCCCGCCGCCGAGCAGCAGCCCCGCGATGATCAGTGGGCGGGTGCCGACGCGTGTGAGCAGCTGGGCGGTGATTCCCGCGGCCACGGCCACCCCGGCGCAGAGCGGGAGGTAGGCCGAGCCGGTCTTCAGCGGCGAGTAGCCCAGGACGTTCACCATGTAGAGGCTGAGGAAGAAGAACATCGAGCCGATGCCCGCCACCGCGACCAGCATCGCGACGTCGGCGGCGGCGAGACCGCGGATCCGGAAGATGGACAGCGGCAGCAGCGGGTTGCGTCCCCGCTGCTCGTTGACGAGGAACGCCAGCAGGAGCACCACGGCGCCGGCGAGGCCGCCGATCGTGCGGGCCGTGCCCCAGCCGACCTCCGGCGCCTTCACCAGGGTGAACACGAGCAGCAGCATTCCCCCGGTGACGAGGGCCGTGCCGAGGAAGTCGAAGTTCGCGAGGCGCGCCGACCGCCGGTCGCCCTCGACGAGCACGAACATCCCGATGAGGACCAGGACGCAGACGGGGACGTTGACGAGCATCACCCAGCGCCAGCCAGGCCCGTCGGTCAGCAGCCCGCCGAGCAGCACACCGGCCGCGGAGGCGCCGCCGGCGACACCGCCCCAGACGCCGAGCGCCTTGTTGCGGTCCCCGCCCTCCTTGAACATCGTGGTGAGGATCGACAGGGTGCCCGGCAGCATCAGCGCGGCGCCGGCGCCCTGCGCGAGCCGCGCGCCGATCAGCATCCCGGGGCTCTGCGCGAAGCCGCCGACGACCGAGGACAGCGAGAACAGCACGGTCCCGCCGACCACGACGCGGCGGCGTCCGAGCAGGTCGGCGAGACGCCCGCCGAGCAGCATGAACCCGCCGTAGGTGAGCAGGTATCCAGACGGCACCCACTGAAGGTCCTGCACGGAGAAGTCCAGATCACTGCGGATCGCGGGCAGCGCCACGTTGACGATCGAGGCGTCGATGAAGTCGAGGAACGCGATGGCGCACAGCAGGGTCAGCGTGATCTTGCCGCGTGGGGTCGCGAGGAAGGACGGTTCGGCCATGTCATGATCTCCGATCGGGTCAGGCGCCCACGGGGGCCCGCCAGCGCGGCGCGCGGCGGTAGCGGGGACTCCACACGTAGCGGTGGAGCACCCGGACGGGTGGCGGCACGACGCCGAGGACCTTGCGCCGCATGTCGGCGTCCGCGCCGTCCAGCAGCCAGGGGAAGAACGCGGCGGCGCCCTTGAGGCCGAGCAGGCGGCGCTGCTCGGCACCGAACGCGGACCACTCGTCCGCGCTGAGGAACTCCTGGACGAGCGGCAGCGCGAGCTGCTCCTCGTGCTCGCAGTGCGCCCCGAGCCCGTCCGCGAGCCGCTCAGCGCTCAGCGCGAGCCGCTCCGCCGAACCCGCCGCACCCGCCGAACCCGCCGAACCCGCCGAGACGGCCTCGCCGACGGCGTCGATGAGCGCCTCCAGCCGGGCGTGCTCGTCCTCCATCTGGTCCAGGACGGCGGGGACGGCGTTCTTCGCCCTGAGGACGGGCCATAGATGGGTGTCCTCGGCGGTGTGGTGGATGTGCAGGAACCGCTTGAAGCGCTCCCAGCCGGCCTGTACCCCCGGGCTTGAGGCGTCCCCGCCCCCGGCCATGGCGGCGAGCCGGTCGAGATCGCGTTGGAACGCGTCGTGGACGGCGTACATGAACGTCACGTCGATGCCGCTCATTCAGACCCCCTTGTCGAGCCGTGTCGCATTTATGAGGGGGTCAGGGCCGGCACATGTGACAGCCGGTCCAAAAAAGAGGCTCACATCACATGACTCCGGGCGATGTCACATTTCGGGGGTCGCGGCACCTCGGAAGGGAGAGCGCACAGGAGGTCACAGCCATGCCGGATCCCACCGCGACCGGAGTGTTCGCCGATCACCGGGAACTGCTGTTCTCGGTCGTCTACAACCTGCTCGGCAGCGTCGCCGACACCGAGGACGTCCTCCAGGACACCTGGCTGTCGTGGACGGCCCGCGACCGGCCCGAGGTCACCAATCCGCGTGCCTACCTGGTGCGGATCGCGGTCAACACCGCCCTCGCCAAACAGGCCGCCATCAGCCGCCGCCGCGAGAGCTACGTCGGACCGTGGCTGCCCGAGCCCCTGGTCGAGCAGCCGGGCGCCGACGAGTCCGCCGAGCGCACCGAGGCCGTCTCGCTGGCCCTGCTCGTCGTCCTGGAGACCCTCACCCCTCTGGAGCGGGCCGTCTTCGTCCTGCACGAGGTCTTCGGGTACGCCCACACCGAGATCGCCGGCATCCTCGACCGCAGCCCGTCCGCCGTCCGCCAGCTGGCCCACCGCGCCCGCGAGCACGTCCACGCGCGCCGCCCCCGCTACCAGGCGGACCCCGACGTCCAGCGCCGGGTGACCGAGCAGTTCCTCAAGGCGACCCTGGGCGGCGACCTGGAATCCCTTCTGGAACTCCTCGCCCCCGACGTCACCCTCTGGACGGACGGCGGCGGCAAGGTCAGGGCGGCCGCCCTGCACCCCGTGGAAGGCCGCGACCGGGTGGGCCGCCTCATCGTCAGCACAACCAAACGCCAGGGCCCGCAGCACCTGGCCATCCGCTACCGCACCGTCAACGGCGACCAGTCCGCCCTCCTGTTCGACGCGGACGCCCCCTTCGCCGTCATGGTCCTCGACCTGGCCCCCGACACCGACCAGATCAGAGGCATCTACGCCGTCGTCAACCCCGAAAAGCTCACCCACATCGACGACGGTTCCTCCACCGATCGTTCGGATCCCCCCGATCACCATCAGTCGTGAGATCAAGAATTGCGTCCCGCGGCACTTCCGGTGCCGGCGGCTCGCATTATGCGTCGATGATGAGGGCGCAAACAAAAGGATCTTCGGAGCCGGTTCCGGATCCGGCCACGAGATGACTTCCAGGGAAAATACAGGACTGCCGACGCCTGGCAATGGATACGATTCCGATGACATCGGCTCTTCGGCGGACGGGGGTCTCCTATGGCGAAGAAGCCTGACGCCAAGGTCATCGAGGTGCACAAGCACACACTGTCCATAGGCCCCGATTTCCAGGTCTACCAACTGAAGAACGTCGCACGCGTCCAGGTTCTGGACTGGAAACCCGATCTTGGTTACGGGTCCCTTTCGAGCGTCCTGTGGAAGCTCGTCGTCACACTCGTCGCGGCGGGCGTGGTCGGGGCGCTGGCGAACTCCTCCGAGTCGACCTCCACAGGCGACTTCACGGCCATCATCATGTGGGCCGCACTCGTGCTCATCATCCGGTACGCCTATCAGGCGATCCGCATCTCCGCGAGACAGACGCAGTGGGCCCTGGTCCTGGAGACGACGGGAAGTCCGATGGCCGTCATCTCCGGCAAGCACCGGGGGCCGGTCGTCGAGTTGCACCGGTTCATCGTGAATTCGATCGAGAATCCGCCCGAGCGCGCCCAGTCATGGCACATCGGCCACCTGAACATGGTCGGCGGCGACCAGATCAACCAGTCGGGCGAGGGGAACAAGTGGGGAAAGGTGCTCAATGGGTGATTTCAACATCGTCGGTGGCGATCAGATCAACCAGTCGGGATCGGGCGACAAGGTCGGGAAGATCGTCCATTCCGAGGAGGCCCGTGCCGAGGCCGCACGGGATCTGTCCGAATTGATCGCTCATTTGCGGGGCGTGGGACTCGTTGACGCGGGCGGTGACCCGACCGACATGCCGCAGCTCCGCGCCGAGGTCGCCCGCCAGCGGGGCAGGTTCGGCAGGCTGGCGGACTTTCTCCGGCGGGGAGGAGAACCGGTGGCGGTCGCCGCGACCGGCGGCACGATCGCGGGCGTTGTGGTCAACGTGCTGCGCCAGCTCGCCACCTGACACCGACTCGCCGTGGACGGTCCTGGCCGTGCGCCCCGGCCACAGCTGCAACGTGTGCTCTTCCTCGGCGCTGCCGGTACTGCGGATGCACAGCCGTACGCGGTACACCACATGCGGCCACACTTGAGTGGACAGTTCCTCCAGTGCTGTCCCCTCCTGATCGGAAACAGCGAGGATCAGTTCGGGATAGGGATGGCCGACCCATTGCTGGCTGATCTCCGCAACGTACTCCCACGCCGCGACGCACCGAGCTCCAGGCGCTGCCGTGCGGCGGCGGGACGCACTGGAGGAGCAGGCAGATCCTGCCCGACCTGCGCGAGCACGACGTCACGAGCCCGCATGCATTCGCCCGCCTCGCGATCCTCCCGGATCTGCAGCAGGCACACTCCTCTTACTGGCCAGCAGGACCGCTGCTGTCAGAGCGATCGGACCAGTACTGCCCCTAAGGTAAAAGGATCACTCACCTCAGACAGGGGGCACGGATGGACTTCAGGCTTGAGCTGGTGACGGTTCCCGTCTCGGACGTCGACCGGGCGAAGGCGTTCTACACCGAGAAGGCCGGGTTCAACGCCGACCACGACCACCAGGTGAACGAGGAGATCCGTTTCGTCCAGCTGACCCCGCCCGGGTCGGCGTGCTCGATCGCCCTCGGCACCGGCCTGGAGGACATGACCCCGGGCTCCGTGCAGGGGCTCCAACTGGTCGTGGCGGACGCCGACGCCGCGCGTGCGGAACTGGCGGGCCGGGGTGTCGACGTCAGTGAGGTCCAAGAGTTCCCGTGGGGCCGCTTCGTCTTCTTCAAGGACCCCGACGGGAACGGCTGGAACGTCCAGGAGCTCCCGCAATACACCTGATCGACGAGCCGCGATCACTCGTCGGGATGGGGCCGCTCGACGCCGACGGGGTAGAGGGCCTCGTCCAGGGGCCCTTCCGAGTCGGATGTGCCGTCCGGGAGCCGCAGTGAGCATTCTCGCCCGGTGCCGAGGTCCTTCACCGAGACGTATGTGACGCCCGTGGCGTCGATGTCCAGGGTGACCTCGATCTGCGGGACGCCGCGCGGCGCCGGGGGCAGGTCGACCCGGAGGACGCCGAGTCTGGTGTTGTACTCGGCGATCTCACGCTCGCCTTCGTAGACCGCGACGACCACCGACGTCTGGTCGTCGCGATCGGTGGTGAAGGTCTCCGAGCGCTTGGTCGGAAGCGTCGTGTTCCGCTCGGTGAGCTTGGTGAAGACGCCGCCCTTGGTCGCGAGGCCCAGCGACAGCGGCGTGACGTCGAGCAGCAGGAGGTCCCGGACCTCGCCCCTAAGGCAACCGGCCTGCAAGGCCGCGCCGATCGCGACGGCCTCTTCCGGGTTCACACTCTTGTTGGGGTCCTTGCCGGACAGCTCACGCACCAGGTCGGACACCGCGGGCATGCGGGTCGCCCCGCCGATCAGGAGCACGTGGTCGATGTCGTCGACGGTGAGGTCGGCGTCCTTGACCGCCTGCATGAACGGAGCCTTGCACCGTTCGAGCAGGTCGGCGGTGAGCCCTTGGAACTCCGCCCGGGTGAGCCTTTCCTTCAGTTGCAGCGGGCCGTCCGGGGAGTTGATGTACGGTACGTCGATCCAGGCCTCTTCAACGGAGGACAACTGGTGCTTGGCCCCTTGGGCGGCATGGTGCAGGCGGCAGAAGGCCATCTTGTCCTTGGACAGATCGACGCCATGGGAGTCCTTGAAACGCTCGACGAGCCGGTCGCGGATCCTGGCGTCCCAGTCGTCGCCGCCCAGGTGCGCGTCACCGCCGCACGCCCTCACCTCCACGACACCGTCGCCCACCTCCACGACGGCGACGTCGAACGTACCGCCGCCCAGGTCGAAGACCATGAGCGTGGCCTCTTCCGCGTGGTAGTGGTGGTACATCAGCGCCGCCGCGACGGGGGCGGGGATCAGGCGCAACACGTCGAGACCGGCGGCCCGCGCCGCACGGTGGACCGCCCGTCTCTGCGCGGACGTGTACCCGGCGGGCACCGCGATCACGGCCGACCCGAGCCCCTCGTCCAGATAGCTCTGGACGTCTCGTTTCAGCTTCCGCATGACCATCGCGCTGACGTGCTCGGCGCCGAGTTCGCGGTCGTCGATGGTGACCTGCCACCCCGTGCCCAGTTCCCGCCGGGACGTTCGGACGGTCCGGTCGATGTTGCCGACCTCCTGCCGTACGGCGTTCTCACCGACGATCACCCCGCCTCCCCGTGCGAAGGCGACGGCCGAGGGCGTCATCCGCGCCCCCTCCGAGTTGGCGATCACCGAGGGTTCGCCGCCCTCCAGCAGGGCGATGACCGACTCGAACGTCCCGAGATCCATCCCGGCTGCGCGGGCACCACCTCGGCGGACGGTCCGAAGGCGTGTCGCGACCTCCCTGCCGTCCTGCGGCCGATCTCCGGGTGCCTTGGCCAGCAGTTCATCGATCAGGTCGACCAGCGCCGGCGGAGCGTCGAGCCGGTGCAGGTCGGCGGAGAGCGGCGACCTGGTCAGATGCTCGTGGCGTAGCGAGGTGGCATTTCCCGTGAAGGGCGGCACACCGGTCAGCAGGGTGTACAGCGTGCAGCCCAAGGCGTACAGGTCGGTGCGCGAGTCGGCTTCCAGCCCCTCGAACTGCTCGGGGGCCATGAACTGGGGAGTCCCCATCCGGCCGTACTGCTGCGTCAGCCCGACCGTCGTCCCCTCCATGTGGGCGATGCCGAAGTCGCAGATCTTCACCCGCCCGTTTTCAACGACCATGACATTGCCGGGTTTGATGTCGCGGTGCACGACTCCGGCCGCGTGCGCCGCCGCCAGCCCCTCGGCGATCTGGATCCCGTAGTCCACCACCGTTTCGAGTTCGAGGCCCACGGGATGCTGGGACATGACCGTCTGGAGGTCCCGCCCGTTCAGGTACTCCATGACGAGGTACAGGTACCCGTGGTGGAGTCCCTGGTCGAACACCGTGGCGATCGACGGGTGGCCCCGCCCGTTCAGCCAGGCGATGATCCGCCCTTCGCGGCGGAGGCGGGCGTTCAGATCCTCCCGGGAGCTGTCGGGTACCAGCTTCACCGCGACCGGCCGGTCGAGGGCCATGTCCACGCCCCGCCACACATGCCCGTTACCGCCCTGCCCGAGAAGCTCATTCAACCGGTACTTGCCCGCCAGAACCTGCCCCTGCCACAAAACGCGCCTCCCTGACCGAACCGTCACCACGCCCTACCGGCATTGGATCAACCCGACCAGACCGCGTCCACTCCATTCGGGAAACAGACACCGTGAAGTGATGTATTTTCCCGAACTCGAAAATCGCCGCAAAATCATTTCATGATGGACGGCGCACACGAGGCCGGTGATGCGATGACGACCGAAAACGGCCAGGTCGCGTGGCCCGATGCCCCTGCGATCCGGCCATGCGTGAGCCCGTCCGAGCAAGGTGACGGGCAGAGCACCTCAAGGCACCGGAGTGTCGTGCGTAAGACCACCCATGGCCTGCCGGAAACCGGGACCGTGTTACCGGCTGTGGCCGTCCTGCACATGTGACTCCTTCTCGGCCTTCCAAGGAGGATGATGAACCGGGTCCGCCGCCAGATGAATGCCGACTCCGCATAATGCTCACCCTCGTCGAAAGCGGCAGCTCCCCGCGGGGCGACGAACCCGGTTGGCAGCAACCCTGGAGTGCCCCACCCCTTCGGGCAAGGCTTCCACCTGTCCGGATCTGTACGACTTTGTACGTGCAGGTCAGAGCACTTGAGCGCCGTCATCTCGTACGCCGGACATCACCGGATCCCGCTCCCCGGCCCGAGTGGGAGTCTTCAGTAGGGCGACCGCCGAAGGCAGGGATCAAAAGCAAACGGCCGGCGTCCAGCGGCCGGGGCCCGGCTCCCGCACGGAGATGGCGCGGCGGTGCCTGGACAGGCGCGTCACGCGGCTGTTGAGATGAGCCGTGGGCATCAAATGGCGCGGGTACTCGGCGGTCCTCCGGGACCGGTCGTTACTCGGGCTGGTGGCCTACATGGTCGTTCCGCTGTTCGTCGCCGGCGTCGGCTGCGTGCTGCTGGCCGGGACCGTGGAGCGGATGCACGACACCTCGGTGTTCAGCGGGCGTGGCGAGCGCGCGGTCGGGATCGTCGTGGCACGGGACGGTCATCCCGGTCCGCCGAAGACCAGCGCGATCATCGTTCGGTTCACGGCGGCCGACGGCTCCCGCCACACATTCAGAGAGTCGGGTGAGGGCAGGGTCGGCGCCACCGTCCGTGTTCTCTACGATCCGCAGAACCCGGGCAAGGCGACGACCCGCTCACCCGCGTTCCGGTGGGTGATGGCGAGCATGCTCATGGTGGTCTGCGCGGTGATGATCCTCGTGGGGGCCGGCATCTCCTTCGTGCTCGGCCGGGAGATCCTCCATGAGGTCAGGGAAGGCATCGATATCCCCCAGGACGAGCCCGCGGCGCGATCAGATCGCTAGGCCGCGGTCACCTCTATACCGATCACGCTTCCGGAGGCATGCTCACACGTTCGGCCGGTACGGTCCCGGTTCGGGTCAGACGCCGAGGCCGCGGCCGATGATCTCTTTCATGATCTCGGTCGTGCCGCCGAAGATGGTCTGGACGCGCACGTCCTGGTACGCCTTGGCGATCGGGTACTCGGTCATGTAGCCGTAGCCGCCGTGCAGTTGGAGGCAACGGTCGACGACCTTCTTGCAGAGCTCGGTGTTCCAGTACTTGAGCATCGCCGCCTCGTCGACGGACAGCTCGCCCCGGCTCTCCTTGGCGATGCAGGCGTCGGTGAAGGCGCGGGTGACGGTCAGCTCGGTCTTCATCTCGGCGAGGGTGAAGCGGTTGTGCTGGAACCTGCCGATCGGGCGCCCGAACGCCTCGCGGGTCTTGCAGTACTCCAGGGTCTGCTCGAAGGCGGCCTCGGCGGCCGCCTGGGCGGTCGCGCCGATGGACAAGCGTTCGCGGGCGAGGTTCTGCATCAGGTAGATGAAGCCCATGCCCTCCTCACCGAGGAGGTTCTCCTTGGGCACGCGGACGTTGTCGAAGAACAGCTCGGCGGTGTCCTGGGCGTGCATGCCGATCTTGTCGAGGTTGCGGCCGCGCTCGAAGCCGTCCATGCCGCGCTCGACCATCAGCAGGCTGACGCCCTTGGAGCCGGCGGACGGGTCCGTCTTGGCGACCACGATCACCAGGTCGGCGAGGATGCCGTTGGAGATGAACGTCTTGGAGCCGTTGAGGACGTAGGCGTCGCCGTCCCTGGTCGCGGTGGTCTTGATGCCCTGGAGGTCGGAGCCGGCGGCGGGCTCGGTCATCGCGATGCCGGTGATGAGCTCGCCGGAGCAGTAGCCGGGCAGCCAGCGCGCCTTCTGCTCGGGGGTGCACAGCTGGCGCAGGTAACCGCCGTTGATGTCGTTGTGGACGCCGAAGCCGGGCCCGTGCATGCCCGACTTGGCCAGTTCCTCGTTCAACACGACGTAGTAGCGGTAGTCGGGATCGCCTCCGCCGCCGTACTCCTCGGGCATATCGATGCCGAGGAGGCCCTGTCGTCCGGCGGCCAGCCACACCTCGCGGGACACGACGCCGTCCTTCTCCCACTGCTCGTGGTGCGGCGCGATCTCCTTGCTGATGAAGGAGCGGACCATGTCGCGGAACGCCTCGTGCTCCGCGGTGAAGATCTCCCGTGCCATCCGGCGAACTCCCTTGTAAGTGCATGCTGATACACAGCTAATGTAACACTGACACTGTCACATAGCTCGCGCTAGGAGGCGCCATGGAGCTCACCGTGGACGAGCTGGCGGCGCGGGCCGGTGTCACCGTCCGTACCGTGCGCTTCTACGCCGGACGAGGCCTGCTCCCGCCGCCCCGCCTGCGCGGGCGGACGGGCCTGTACGGCGACGACCATCTGGCGCGGCTGGAGCTCGTCCGCGAGCTCCAATCGCTGGGGCTGACGCTGGCGGCGATCGAGAACCATCTCCAGCGGATCCCGCTGGACGCACCGCTCGAAGACCTCGCCCTGCAGCGCGCGCTGCTGTCCCCCTGGGCGCCCGAGCGGCCCGAGGATCTCGACCGGCACGAGCTGGATCGGCGTGTCGGACGCCACCTCGACGACGGCGCCCTCACGCGGCTGGAGGCGCTCGGGGTCGTCGAGCCGATCTCGGCGGACAGGGTGCGGGTGATCAGCCCTGTCCTGCTCGGCATCAGCGCGGAGATGGCGGCGCTGCCGCTGCCGCTGGACACCCTCGTCGCCTCGTACGAGGCGGTCGAGCGGCACACCACCGCGCTGGCGGCCGAGTTGCAGCAGGTCTTCCAGGACACCGTCGTCCGCCCCTATCGCGAGGGCGGGCGCGCGCCCGAGGAGCGCGACCGGCTCACGGAGCTGGCCGGCAAGCTCAAACCCCTGCTGATCCAGTCGGTCGTGACCTCGTTCCAACGGTCGGTGGACAAGGCCATCCGCCGTTCCACCCGCCGCTGACGGGGTTCAGGAGTTCTTCCACTCCTCGCCCTCGTACTCCACCAGGCGGGGGTGGACGAGGGTGTTGACGCCGACGTCGCGGGCCCGGCGGTCCTTGGGAAAGATGGTCGCGGCGCGCAGGACGTCGGCGTCCAGGAACCTGAGGTCGGGGACGTCGGGGGCCAGGGCGAGGGCGGGCGCCCGCGTCGCGGAGGCCGCCAGCACGAAACCCCAGTCCCCGAAACTCGGCACGTCCACGTGGTAGGGGGTGGTGGCGAGCCCCGCCGCCGCGATGGACTTCTGGATGCTCCAGAACGATTTGGGTGCGAAGTAGGGCGAGCCCGACTGGACGACGATCCGTCCGCCCGGCGCGAGCGCGCGCTTCACCAGGCCGTAGAACTCCACGGAGTACAGCTTGGCGGTGGAGACGTCGTCGGGGTCGGGCATGTCCACGATGACGGAGTCGAACCGCTCGCCGAGGCGGCGCAGCCACGAGAACGCGTCCGCGTTGGCGACCGTGGCGCGCGGATCGTCCAGGGAGTGCCGGTTGAGGGACGCGATCGGCCCGTAGGTGCGGGCCAGGTGGATCATCTCCGGGTCCAGCTCGACGAGGGTCACGGCGCGCACGTCGGGGTAGCGCAGGACCTCGCGGAGCGCGAGGCCGTCGCCGCCGCCGAGGATGAGGACGCGGCCGCGCGTCCCCGACAGGGCCGGGTGGACGAGCGATTCGTGGTACCGGTACTCGTCGACCGAGGAGAACTGGAGGTCGCCGTTCAGGAAGAGCCGCACGTCGGACGAGCCGGACAGCGCCGTCTTCCTCGTGATGACGATCTCCTGGTAGGGGGTGCGCTCGGACACCGCGATCGGGTCGGCGTACAGCGCCTGCCGCGCCGACACCTCGAAGCCGTCCGCCAGCGCGTAGGTCCCGCAGAGGACGGCGAGGACCGCCGCCATCGCGCCCCACAGCGCGGCCCGCGCGGCACGGCCGATCCGGTGCCGGAACAGCCACAGCACGACGGCGATCCCGGCGACGGCGTTCACCATGCCGACCAGCAGCGCGCCCTTGATGTGCCCGAACGTCGGGAGCAGCAGGAACGGGAACGCCAGGCCGCCGATCAGCGCGCCCACGTAGTCGGCGGCGAACAGGTCGGCGACGGCGCTGCCCGCGTCCTGCCGCCGGATGCGCTGGAGCAGCGTCATCAGCAGCGGGATCTCCGCGCCGATCAGCGCGCCGACCGCGAAGGCGACCACGACGAGCGCGGGGACGTACAGGTCAAGCCACGCGAACGCCGCGTACAGCATCAGCACCGACAGGCCGCCGGCCAGCGCCAGCGCGCCCTCGACCACCGCGAACGCCACGACCGGACGGCCCTGGAGCGGCTTGGCCAGCAACGACCCGACGCCCATCGCGAAGACCATCACCGACAGCACGATCGACGCCTGCGTGACCGAGTTGCCGACGAGGTAGCTGCCGAGGGCGACCAGCGCCAGCTCGTACACCAGCCCGCAGGCCGCGCACGTGAACACGGCGGCCAGCACGAGGCTCCGCGCCACCCGCGCGGGGACCCCCGTCCCCCCGCCGTCCCCGTCGGTGGAGGGACGCTCCCCCGCGGGCGCGGGGGGCTCGTCCAGGTCGCGGGCGGTCAGGAGACCGCCCCGGCGACGATCGCCGCGACGGCCAGGTCCGCGGCGGCGACGACCCAGCCCGCCGGGTGCACCGCCGCCCCGTCCACCAGGGTCGCGCCCAGCCGGCCCGGTGTGATCATGTCGAGCAGGTAGAACGCGACGACCATCAGCGCGATGCCGAGCAGCCCGTACACGGCGGTGTCGACCAGGCCCTCGCTCAGGTCGGAGTCGCTGGTCACGATCGCCGTCGTGACGATCATGCCGGTGCCGAGCAGCTTGACCGCGAGCAGGAGCGCGGCGCCGCGGTTGCCCTCGGTCCAGATCTGGTGGCCGAGCCGGCCCGGCGTGGTCACCTCGACCACGAAGAAGCCGAGCGCCATCAGCGCGATCCCGAGCGCGCCGTAGGCGAGCGTGGCGCCGCCCTCATGCAGGATGTCGTTCATCGATTGCTCCTTACTTGCCCGACCCTGGCCCGCCGCCGCGGAATGACGCGATGCCGCTGCTGTTCCAGCCGTTCGTCCCGGGGCTGGTCCAGCGCCCGCCGACATGGGAGTGGTAGCGGTTGTAGCCGCCGGACGGGGTGTCCACGGTGATCCGGCTGCCCGCCCCGTCCGGTAGGACACCGACCACGAGCTTGGGGTAGCGCATGAAAATGCCGCCGAGGGCGCCCAAGGCCACCATGTCGTCCACCCGGTCGATCGCCTTGTGCTTCTTGTTGATCTCAGCGGCGACGGCCGGCGGCGCCTTCGGCGACCGGTAGGTGTCCAGCCCGATCCGCGAGTACTTCTTGGATATCCACTTCTGTGGCGAACCGTCGTCCTTCAGGACGGCCACCAGCACGATCGCGGCGATCACCGCGGCCGAGATGCCGCCGATCACCCAGAACTTCTTGCTCACGACGGCCTCACCAGCCGGCTCCGCGTCATCACGATCTCCCGCGTCTGGGGATAGGCGTGCCAGGTCCGCCAGCCGATCCCGATGTCGGTGTCCTCCACTGCCAGTGCGGTCACGGCGTGCCGGGAGCCGGGGAAGTCCCCGGTCAGGGCGTCGCCGCGGTCCGCCAGCCGCGCGCACACCACCTCGACGGCCCGGCCGAACGCCGCGGCGTCCCCGTGGACGGCCGTCGTGGCGGTGAACTCATAGACCCAGGCGGGGTGCGCCCCGTCCGCCGGGAGGTCGGTGAACGCCCGGCCGGGCAACGGCTCGGCGGCGCCGGGCAGGCACGCCACCGTCTCACTGAGCGGCCCGGCGATGACCTGGTGCGACGCGCCGAGCAGGCGCAGCTGCACGGTCAGGCCCGCACGCTCGACCGGCAGGACGGCGAGGGCGTCCAGCGGCGGCAGTCCGAGCGCGAACGACAGCGCGTCGGCGCGGGCGTCCAGGTAGGGGGTGTCGAGGGTGGTCCGCAAGATCAGCTGCCCGGGTAGATCGTAAGGGTGCCGGTGGGGACGCGCTCCCCGAGCCCGGCCTCCCATTGCCCGCCGCCGTACTGCTCGAACGACAGGTAGCGCCCGCGCGGGCCCTCGTAGTCGACGTACTCGACCCGGCCCTGGAGACCGACGCCGGTCGTCCCCTCGCTGGTGTAGTCGGCCGTGCCGTGCTCGTCGCGGCGGTACTCCACCCCGTCCACGACGATCGTCTTCTCGCCGGGGGTGAGGTCGCCGATGTCGTGGCCGGTCCACCAGACGACCTCCAGGTCCGGGTCCTCCTCGACGGAGAGCCACACCTTGGTGCCCTCGATGGTGTCGGCGTCCAAGAGGTGCTCGCTCCAGGTGAAGCCGCCCTCGCGAAGCCGCACCGAGCCGCGCACGAAGTAGCGGGTGCCGAGGTACTCGACCATGTCGCCCGCCTTGAGCGTCCGGGGGTCACCGGCCACCTCGTCCTCCGCCGCGAACGGGTCGCGCGGCGCCGCCGGGGCCGGGCCGCCGGGGGGCGTGGACTGACGACGGCGCAGCAGCACCACGATGAGCACGATCAAGGCGACCAAGATCAGCGCCAGCAGAATCACGATCGCGGTTCCACCCACGGGCACCTCCGTCTTTTCGCCGGCAATAGGGCACGGACCTGCGGGATCATATCGATTCTGACCCGTCGAACCCATACCGCCGTCAGACGTCACAAAGACACCACTCGTTCCATAACGAATGGCCCCGTATCCGGGGACGCGCGGGTCGGAAACGCCCGGTGGCCGTGGCCTGCGGATCAGAGGCGTTCGACGGCGGCGGCGACGCGCTCGTCCGTGGCGGTGAAGGCGACGCGGACGTGCCGGGCGCCGGCCGGGCCGTAGAACTCGCCGGGCCCGGCGAGGACGCCCAGGGAGGCCAGGTGCGCGACGGTGTCCCAGCACGGTTCGTCCCGGGTGGCCCACAGGTAGAGGGACGCCTCGGAGTGGTCGACGCGGAACCCGTGCCCCTCGAACGCGGCGCGCAGTGCCGCGCGACGGCGCCCGTACCGCTCCCGCTGCTCGTCCACATGCGCGTCGTCGTCGAACGCGACGGCCATCGCGGCCTGCACCGGCGCCGGGACGATCATCCCGGCGTGCTTGCGGACCTCCAGCAGACGCTTCACGAGCGCGAGATCGCCGGTGAGGAAGCCGGCGCGGTAGCCCGCCATGTTGGAGCGCTTGGACAGCGAATTGATCGCCAGCAGCCCCTCGTGGGACCCCTCGCACACGTCCGGGTGCAGGACCGAGACCGGCGGGTTGTCCGGATCCCAGCCGAACTCCAGGTAGCACTCGTCGCTGATCACGATCGAGCCGCGCTCACGCGCCCACGCGACGACCTTGCGCAGGTGCTCGGCGGGCAGCACCTTGCCGGTCGGGTTGGACGGCGAGTTCACCCAGACGATCTTCGGCGTGACCGGGCCGAGAGAGAGCAGGCCGTCGGTGCGGACCGGCTGCGCGCCGGCGAGCCGGACGCCCACGTCATAGGTCGGATAGGCGAGCTCGGGGAAGACGACGCGGTCGTCCGGCCCGGCGCCGAGCAGCGTCGGCAGCCACGCCACCAGCTCTTTCGTGCCGATCACCGGGAGCACCGCGTCCGGGTCGGCGCCCGTCACGCCCGCGCGGCGCCGCAGCCAGCCCGCGACGGACTCGCGCAGCCGGGGAGTCCCGTACGTCGCGGGGTAGCCGGGCGCGTCGGCGGCTCCGGCCAGCGCGGCCCTGATCGGCTCGGGTGTGGGGTCCACGGGGGTTCCCACCGACAGATCGACGATGCCGCCCGCGTGCTCCGAGGCGCGCCGCTTGTACGGCTCCAGCCGATCCCACGGAAAGTCCGGCAGGGTGAACACGAGCCACTCCTCGAAGACAACGGTAGGAAAACGAGCACGAGGCCGTGGCCCCCACGAACGCGGGAGACCACGGCCCGACCGTACGAACCCCAGATGAAGGGCTTACGGGACCGCGCCAGGGCGCGGTATCCCGCAGGCCTGCCTCTCAGTCGTCCTGGCTCTGTGGGGGCAGCGCGGCGACGATCGGGTGGTCCTTGTCGATCTTGCCGACCTTGGAGGCGCCACCGGGCGAGCCGAGGTCGTCGAAGAACTCCACGTTGGCCTTGTAGAAGTCCTTCCACTGCTCAGGCGTGTCGTCCTCGTAGTAGATCGCCTCTACCGGGCAGACCGGCTCGCACGCACCACAGTCGACGCACTCATCCGGGTGGATGTAGAGCATGCGCTTGCCTTCGTAGATGCAGTCGACCGGGCACTCCTCGATGCATGCCTTGTCGAGCAGGTCCACGCAGGGCTGCGCAATGACGTAGGTCACGTCAATGACTCCTCTCGGGTTACCGGCCCCGCCGCACGTCACGGCTCACCGCAAGCTCGCTGTGAATAGTATGGCCACCAGAGCGCAGTCGATTCGACACGGGGGTCCCTCACATGCCTGGCCGCTTTGCCGCGCGGCTGGTGGTCTCCATCAGTGGCGCGGACGTGGGTCAGCGGGTCTCGCTGCGCCGCCGTCTGCCAACGGGAGAGTACAGCGACGTGGTCGGCGTCCTCGAATCCTGGTCCGGCGGGACGCTGCGCGTGCGGCGCCGCGACGGCGAGGTGGTCGAGGTCCCCGAGGGCATCGTCGTCGCGGGCAAGGTCGTCCCGCCGCAGCCCCCACCGCGCCGCAGGCCGCGTACCGGCGAGCCCGGCTGACCGCCACGCCCCTGTGGCGCGCCGGAGACCGTCCGCTATCTGCCTGACGGGGCGGGTACCCCCGGCGCGAGCGGGCCGGGGGCGGGAGAGCCCGGCAGCGGCGAACCCGGTCCGGGTACTTCGGGAACGGGCGACCCCGGCGCGGGAGACCCGGGTTCAGGCGATTCCGGGCCGGACGACGACGAAGGCGACGCTCCGGGAGCTCGCGGAGGCGCCGGCGGCTTGGGGACGACGGCCTCGGTATAGGTCTGGCCCGGCTTGAGCGGCTTGCCCTGGAACATCTCCGAGACGGTGACGAACGTGAACCCGCGCTTCCGCAACCCGTCCAGCACTTTCGGGACGGAGTCGACGGTCGGCTTGTGGATATCGTGGAACAGCACGATGCCGCCGCGCCTGGGCGCGGTGATCCCGACCCGGGTGTCGCGGCTGACGCTGCGGTAGCGCCAGTCCAGCGTGTCCACGCTCCAGAGGATCATGGGGAGCCCGGCGGCGCGCCCGACCTTCGCGTTCGTGGATCCGTACGGCGGGCGCAGCAGCGTGGGCCGCACCCCGCCGGACGCCGCCGCGATGGCGTGCTGCGTGCGCTGCACCTGCGACCGCACCTCGGCCGGCGACAGCGCCGTGAGGTTCGGGTGCGACCAGCTGTGGTTGGCGAGTTCGTGACCGTCCAGCGCCATCTTCCGCACGACCCCGGGGAAGCCGTGCACGTTCTGGCCCAGCATGAAGAACGTGGCGCGCGCGCGGGCCACCCGCAGCGTGTTCAGCAGCCGGTCGGTGTACGGCCCGGGGCCGTCGTCGAACGTGAGGGCGACGCACCTGATCTTGTCGCAGTCGATGCGCCGCGGAGGCGGCGGCTTGGACACCGCCTTGCGGGGCTGCCCGGCGGCAGCCTTGTCGCCCGCCGTCCGCGCCTTCTTCTCCGGTGTGTGGCCGCATCCCGTGACGAGTAGGAGACCGGCCCCGGCCATGGCGAGTACGCCAAATCTGATAGATCGCACCACGCACCCCCGAAACGTGTTGCCTCGGGCGCCTTCATACCCTCCGCCACTCTGGTAACACACGTCACCAAGGTCCAGAAACGCCAAGATCATCACCTTGACCCGCGGCACGGGGGCACTGCTTCATAATGCTTCCCCACACCGGGCCCGGTCTCACCGGCCCCGGGTCACCGGAGGGGCCAGTCGGGGACGGACGGGGGCAGGTCCCTGCTGACGCGCATGGGGAAGTCAGGGGCGCGCTTCTCCAGGAAGGACGTGACGCCCTCGGCGGCGTCGGGGGCACCGCCGAGCGCGGCCATGAGGCGCGAGTCGGCGGCGTGGGCGTCCCACGGGGACGGGGCGGACAGACCCGACCACATGAGGCGCCGGATGGCGGCGACCGCGACCGGGGAGGTGTTGCCGGCGATCTCGCGGGCGAGGTCGTAGGCGGCGGGGAGGAGGCCGTCCGGCGGGTAGAGGCGGGAGACCAGACGCCCGGCGAGGGCCTCCCGCGCGTCGAAGACACGGCCGGTCGCGGCCCACTCCATGGCCTGCGCGATGCCGACCAGGCGGGGCAGGAACCAGCTCGACGCGGCCTCGGTGACGATGCCGCGGCGGGCGAACACGAAGCCGAACCTGGCCGTCTCGCTGGCGAGCCGCACGTCCATCGGGAGGGTCATGGTGACGCCGATGCCGACCGCGGCGCCGTTGAACGCGCCGATCACCGGCTTGAGACAGCGGGCGATGCGCAGCGCGACGGTCCCGCCGCCATCGCGCGGGGTGCCGTCGTCCAGGAAGTTGGCCTCCCCCGCGAACATGGCCCTGGATCGCGTGTTGTCGAAGGTTCCCCCACCGCCGCTGAGGTCGGCCCCGGCGCAGAACGCGCGGCCCGCGCCGGTGACGACGACCGCCCGCACCTCGTCGTCCGCGTCGATCGTGTCGAAGGCCCGGAGCATCTCGTCGCGCATGGTGAACGTGTAGGCGTTCATCTTCTGCGGCCGGTTCAGGGTGACCGTGGCGACCCCGTCCTGAACCCCGTACTCGATCTGGGTGTACGACACGTGCGGCCCTTCTCGCGCGCAGCTGACTCGAACCTGATTCGAGAACGGCGGGTGCCGGACGGCCGGGGGCGCCGGACGGGGCGCGAGGATCAGGCTCGGGCCTCGGGGAAGAGGCGGACGAGAACGTCGCGGCGCCACTCGCCGACGTCGCGACCGGGCGGCGGCCCGGGAGTCAGCGTGCCATCGGCGGCAGGCGTGAGACGGATCACCACGTCCGGCGCCAGGACAAGTTCACCGGGGATCTCCCCGGCGGCCGCCAGGCGTTCCGCCAGCGCCGCGAGGACACGCGCCCATCCCTGCCCCAGATAGGGCGGGAGCCCGTCGGCGCGTAGTTCGGGCAGGCCGCGTGCGGACAGGCCACCGGTGCGCAGGATCAGCCCGCCCGGACCCTCCGCGCCCAAGATCCGGACCTCGCCAGTGATGCCCGCCATCGACAACGCCGCCTCCGCCCGCTCATTGTCCGATAAATTATGACAGTGAATTGGGCCGTGACGACGTACGACTCCGCCTTCGGGTACGTCTCCGCACACGGCGCGCCCTTGGTCGACCTGCTCGATCCGCAGCCCGGCGAGCGTGTCATCGACCTCGGGTGCGGCACCGGGACGTTCAGCGCGGAGATCGCCGAGCGGGGCGCCGAGGTGCTGGGCATCGACGGCAACCCGGACATGGTCGCGCAGGCGACCGCCACGCATCCCGGGCTGTCGTTCATCCTCGGTGACGCGCACGACTTCACCATCAGCGAGTCGTTCGACGCGGTCGCCTCCAACGCGGCGCTGCACTGGATGACCCGCGACCCCGACCAGGTGATCGGCCAGGTGCACGCGGCGCTGCGGCCCGGCGGACGGTTCGTCGGGGAGCTGGGCGGCGCCGGCAACTGCGCCGAGCTGATCGCCGCGATGCAGACGGCGTGGCGCGTGTTCGGCCTCGGTGAGCCCGAGCTGCCCTGGTACTTCCCCAGCCCCGCCGAGTACGCGACCAAGCTGGAGGAGGGCGGGTTCACGCTGCGCCTGCTGGAGCACGCCGACCGGCCGACCCGCATGACGGAGGGCCCGGGCGGCGCCGCCGACTGGGTCCGCGCCTACGCCGGCCGCGCGCTATCCGACGTCCCACCGGAGCTGGTCGAGCCGCTGCTGGACCGGGTGAACGACCTGGCCGCGCCGGCGCTGCGCCGCGAGTCGGGCTGGGTCGCCGACTACGTGCGGCTGCGGTTCGCGGCCGTCCGGAAGCCGGACGGCGCGGCCCCGATGCCGGTCGGCCCGATGCTGCCGGACCTGCCGCTCGGTTGACCGCGGTCGCCCATGGGCGACCGCTCCACCAGGCCGTCGCTCCGTTGAGCGCCCGACGCGCGCCTGCGGCGCCCGAGGTCATTTGGCGGACGCCCTAGTGTGGGGCTCATGCTGCGCTTGCACGACCCTCGGACCGGACGGCTTGAGGCGTTGCCGGGCGGCCGCGTGCTGCACGTCCACGTGCTGGACGGGGCCGGCCTCCGCACGCTGATCGTCGCCGACCTGCTGAGGCGGGTCGCGGGACGGGCCGGGCGGCACGTCCGGATCACGGCGTCCGCGGACCTCGGAGACGGCGGCCGGCAGCGGTTCGGGGAGTACAACGTCCAGCCGTTCGAGGTGGCCGAAGCGGAATCACCGGATCTGTACGTGTCCGGCGAGCGCGATCCGCGGGTGGACGGATTCTGCCTGACCGTGCCGCACGAGACGGGCGACCGGCGGCCGGCCGGCGCGACCGAGGCCCCGGGCGCGCGGCTCGCGATGCTTGAGGTGCCCTACCAGGAGGCGCTGGTGCTGTCGGAGGCGCGGCTCGTCCGCGCCCGTGACCGCCTGGACGGATGGCGGGCCGAGGTGGCCGCCTGGGCGGCGAGCCCGGGGCGCCCGCTGGACCGCGGGTACGCGGCCAAGGCCGAGGCGGCGCTGGCCAACGATCTCGACAGCCCGTCCGCGCTGGCCGTGCTGGAGGAACTGGCGCACGACCCGGACGTGCCGCCCGGCGCGAAGCTGGAGACGTTCATCCACCTCGACCTGCTCTTCGGCCTCGACCTGGTGGCCGCGATCGGACGCCCTGACCGGCAGGGGTGACCGCCGATCACGGCCGGCGGTCACGACCGGCGGTCAGCGCTCGCCGATCTCGGTGAGCGTGCCGTCCACGAGCAGATCGGCGATCGAACGCCGGAACACGTACGCGGTGCCGCCGCCCGGCTGGTCGAACCAGGGCACCGCCGTCCCCGTCAGTGCCTCCACCGGCCTCTGCACCCGGTAGGAGTGGTACGGGCGATTGCGCCAGTCCGGCGGGAGCGATCGCTGCTCGAACGGTGTGCGCGCCGCGTAGACGACGTTTCCGCCAGGGCCTCCGTAGCGGTCCACCGTCGTTCCCTCTGCGAGTTCCGTGGCGCGACGGTCGCGCAGGAGGCTGAGTGGAGGTTCGCCTTCGAGCGGCTCGATCGCACCGGTCTGATTCGGGCCGGTCTGGCGCGAATCCAGAAGCACGCTGCCGAGAAGGTACGCGGCGGCCTGATCGGCGTTGTCGAAGCCGATCGTCTTGCCGCGCTCACCGTCCCGCGTCTGGAACACCGTCCACTTCGGCCCGTCTTCCAGGACCGACCAGGCGCCCTCGGCGGTCGCCAGGATCCGGTAGGCGGCGGGATCCACCTTCAGGTCGCGCAGACGATTTCGGAGGTCGGCGAAACGGTCAGGCTCACGCACGGGAGGCGGTCCGGGCGACGGGCGGGTTTCGGCCGCGGGCCGCGGATCCGCGCGCACACGTTCAGGAGCGTCCCGTCCGGTCACCGAGGCGCTCGCGGCGTCCATCGCGTCGTCGTCGACGGCCGGGACCTCGAAGCCCTGGGCGCGGATGTGCGCGACCAGTTCGGGCTCCGGCGGGATTCCGTGCTCGCGCAGGTAGTAGCCGACCGCGCCCGACCACACCCAGGTGCCGTCCGTGTGGAAGGTGAGCGGGACGCGGGCGCCACGCGCGGGATCGAGCTGGTCGGGCGCGCTCGACCGCGCGGCCAGCACGACGGGCGCCTGCCGCAGGTACCCGGCCACCCGCTCGGCCTCGCCCGGCGGGACGGGCGGGCGCGACACCGCCGGTCGGTCGCCGTCCGGGCCGGCGTGGTCGAACACGCGGGCCTTCCGTATCCCCGCCCGCGGCGCCCCCAGGGCGGCCCGCGGCGGTGGGGCGGATCCGAGCCGCCGCGTCATCCACTCGGGGACGTCGTCGAGCGGAAACCGTTCGAGGTCCAGCCGGACGTCCTCGGCGGACGGCTCACGGTTCCACTTCGGCTCACCGTCATAGGCGAAGCTCGCCCGGCAGCGCGCCTTCCCGTCCTCGTACAGCACCTCGAAATCGATCCGGGACCAGGTGGAGCCCTGGAACGCGTGCGTCCCCGCGCGAAGCCGGTCCAGGAGGCCGGCGATCTCGGCGGGCGGCGTCCAGACCGTCATGGAGCCGTCGGACTTGTAGAGCATCATCGGAGGGAACTCCACGTGCTCGCCCACGGCCTGGTAGTACCCGAAGACCTTCTGCCACAGCTGCGGCGCGCGGTCGGCGACCAGGATCGTGACCTTGTCGGACAGCAGCTCCATCTGCTCGATCGGGTTCATCGGCCCGGGGTCGGGCGCGGGACGCGGGACGGGGTCGCGGTCCTCCATCCGGTCACGCAGCCAGCCGGGCATGTGCGCGCCGTCGCGCGGCATGACGATCTGGTCGCGGCGCCAGGCGTCCGGCGGGATGGGCGGCTCCCATCCCGGATCGAAGTCGTAGTTGTAGAGGGGACGCGCGACATTGGGCTCGATGATGAACGTCATCGAGAACCAGGTGCCCTGCTCCGACAGGTAGTGGGCACGGCGCAGCTCCACGAGCATGGCCGTCAGCTCCTCCGGGATCTGCCCGGCCACCTGGATCTTCCCCTCGCCCGTCAGGACGGCCAGCGCGATGTCGCTGACCACCACGGTCGCCTTGACGTGCAGGTCCACGCGCCGCCATCCGGGCGCGGCCGTCCCCCGGACATAGCGGACGACGCGTCCCTCGATCTCCGCGATCCGCTCGTTCTGACCCGTCACCCGCAACCCCCTGACCTCCTGCGCCCCATCGGCGGCTGCCCGGCAGGGTATCCACCCGGAAACCCTGTTGCGGTCGAACCGGACGTTCGGCTCGGCTGAGCGGGTTCCACCAGGTGGAATCCCGCCCGAAGTGGGTTACCGTCACATCTGTGACGACCCGCGTCCCCGAGTCGCCCGCCCCGGCGACACCCGAGCCATCACGCCCACCGCGCCCTCGCCGCGCCCGCAGACTGGTGTCCGCGTTCCTCGCCGTCGTAGTGCTGCTGTGCGCGGCGGTCGGCGGCATCGGCTGGTACTTCGCGGGAATGGCGGCCCAGGTCGACCACTCGGCGGAGTACCCGCTCACGGTCACCGACGCCGCGCCCGGCACGGTGACCCTGCCCCGCGATCCGGACACCGAGCGTCCGGGCACGTGGGCGCTGGTCTGGAAGGGCGGGCGCGCCATGCTCGGCCCGATCGTGGGCGGCGACGGCGAGCACGTCGTCCGGCAGGTGACGTCGGTCCCCCAGGGACGCCTGGCGAAGGGCGCCAAGGTCGCCATCGACCACTGGCTGTACGACGGGGACCCGAAGACCGCACTCGGACTGGACTTCCAGGCCGTCACCTATCCGTCACAGGTCGGGCCCATGCCCGCCTGGCTGGTGCCCGGCGCGTCCCCCAAGAGCACATGGGTCATCGCCGTCCATGGACGGAACGCCGACAAGGCCGAGACGTTCCGCTCCATGAAGGCCGTGCACGCGACCGGCCTGCCCCTGCTGTCCATCGCGTACCGCAATGACGTGGGTGCGCCGAAGTCCGCCGACCACAAGAACCACCTGGGCGACACCGAGTGGAACGATCTTGCGTCCGCCATCGTCTACGCCCGCTCCCAAGGCGCCACCGGGGTCGTCCTGTACGGCTGGTCGATGGGCGGCGCGATGGCGCTGACGGTGCTCCGCAAGGACCCGTCGTTCGTCCGCGGCGTCGTTCTGGACTCGCCCGTCATGGACTGGAGCGCCACCCTCGACAAGCAGGGCGATGCCCGCCATCTGCCGCGCTTCATCACGGCGGTGGCGAAACGCGTCCTGAGCCACCGCATCGGCATCGATCTGCGCGACTTCGACCAGCGCCGGTACGCGCCCCGCCTGCGGACGCCGACGCTCATGTTCACCACGGCCGACGACGCCACCGTCGCCAACCGCCCGGCCTTCGCCTTCGCCAAGGCCGCCCCGCCCGGCATGGTCACCCACATCGCCGCGCAGGGCGACCACACCGAGGCGTGGAACACCGACCCGGCCGGCTATGAGCGCGCCCTCACGGCCTTCCTCAGCCGGGTCGGCCGGCCTTAGCCCCGTCGCGGCCCGGTCATCGGCGCCGGACCTCCAGGAGCGTCTTGCCCACGCTGCCGCGCGACTCGATCGCCGCGTGCGCGTCGGAGGCACCGTCCAAGGGGAAACGCTGCCCGATCACCGCGCGCAGCCGTCCGGCCGCCGCCTCGCCGAGCGCGCTGAGGGTGAACTCCCGCAACTCCTCCGGCGACGCCGTCGGCCGGACGAGGCGGACATCCCGTCCGGCCGCCGCCTCGTCCGGGATGTCGGCCCACTCCCCGCTCGCCAACCCGAAGCTGACCATCCGCCCACCCGGCCGCAGCAGCGTGAACGCCTCCCGCGCCACGTCTCCGCCGACACCGTCGAAGACCACGTCCACCTCTGCGACCGACTCGCTCCACCCGGGCTCCCGGTAGTCCACGACCTCGTCGGCACCGACCCCGCGCGCCACCTCCAGCTTCGGCCCGCTCCCCGCCGCCGCGACCACCACCGCGCCCGCCGCCTTCGCGAGCTGGACGAGCAGCGTCCCCACCCCGCCCGCCGCCGCCTCCACCAGGACCCGCTCACCGGGACCCGGTGCCGCCGCGCGCAGCATCATCGTCGCCGTCCGCCCATCGGCGAGCAGCGCCACCGCGTCGTCGAGGGCCAGACCGTCCGGCACCTCGAACAGCGCCGCCGCGTCCACCACCGCACGCTCCGCATACCCGCCCGAGCCACCGGTGCCGCTCACCACCCGCCGCCCGACCAACGCCGGATCGGCCCCCGCGCCGACCTCCGTCACCACGCCCCCGACCCCGTTCCCCAGGATCACCGGCAGTTGCGGCCTGAACGGTGCCGGCCCACCCGCCCGGACCTGTGTCTCCACGAACGTGATGTTGGCGAACTCCACGTCCACCAGTGCCTGCCCGTCCCCGACGACCGGATCGGGCGCGTCCCCCGGCACCAGCGCCTTGGGCCCGCCGAACTCCTTCAACCACACCGCACGCATGACGTCCTCCTTCCGTAGGCCGCCAGCCTGCAACCTCAAGCACAGTCGAGGTCAATCGATGCGCAACGAATCCCTTTTCTCGCCCCACCCGCCTCTGTAAGCTTTCGCGCGTATATATCGCCCGCTGTCGGTCGACGCTCAGGGATGACCATGCGCGCCCGGTTGGTACGTCCCCCCTCGCAGGGGATCCGCCGCGCCGCCCCGGTACCGGCGACGCTGCTGTTGCTGGCGCCGCTGCTCGCGGGGTGCGGCTCGTCCCACCCGTCCTCCGGCGCCCTGAAGCCCGAAGGCTCCTTCGACACCGGCGCGGCGGCCGCTCCCACGTCCACCGCCGTGGCCCCCTCGACACAGCCCGCCGAGCAGCTCTACAAGACGGTCCTGAATCGGTACCGCGAGTACCTGGCCGTCTACAAGCGCGTCTACGAGAAGAACGACCCCGCCGAACTCGCCACCGTCGCCGTCGACCCGCTCCTCGCCCAAGTGACGCAGGACGTCGAGAAGACCAAGGCCAAGGGCGAGATCTGGCGCTTCGCCAACACCCACAACCCTCGCATCTACGCCCGCTCGACCGACAGCACCAAGGTCTACGTCATCGACTGCGTGCACACCCTCAGCGGCTACCGCTTCTCGGCCAGGACGGGCAAGCGCACGGGCGGCGGCAACGGCGGCGCCTACGTCTACCGCAGCACCGTCCTCTATGACTCCGGCACCTGGAAGGTCGCCGACACCGTCCAGGACCGCCCATGCTGACGGCCCTCAGCAAAGGACACGCGATGCCTGCCCACACCCCCGCGCGACGCCGGAGCGCCGTGATCACGGCGACCGCCGTGGCGGTTCCCCTCATCACCTGCGTGCCGTTCGCCGCGCCCGCTCAGGCGGCCCCGTGCAGGAGCTCAAGCGATCTGATCTGCGCCCCGAGGAGCACCACGCCCGGCTCCGGCGGCGGCTCTGGCGGGCCGGCGACCGGAGGCGGAGGCTCCGGTCCCGTGGCGCCTCCCCCGCCCGAGGGGCTGAACGACAACGAGGCCGTCGGCGTCGTCCCCGTCAACGGCGGACCCCCACCCGCGGTCGCCCCGCCCAGCACCGCTGAGCTCGTGGAACAGGCCCTGAGCACGAAGGCGTTCCCCGTGCCCGTCGTCCACACCGCGCCGAACGGCAAGACCTACGTGCGCGTGCGGACGTCGCTGTGGGTCGACGGTTTCGCGCCCGTCCAGACCGAACCGGTCAGCGCGGGCGCCCAGACCGTGCAGGCGACGGCGCAGCCCGCCTCCGTCGAGTGGGACCTGGGCGAGAAGAAGGTGACCTGCGCCGACGGGGGCAGCAAGGACGGCAAGACCTGCCACTACGTCTACAAGCGGTCGTCCACTGGCCAGCCGGGTGGCTCATACAAGATCACGGCGACGGTCAGGTGGCACGTCAGCTGGACGTGTGCCGGCGCCGAATGCGACGCCGGCGGCGGCAACCTCGCAGACCGCACCGAGACCTCCCAGCCCGTCCCCCTGGTCGTGAGCGAGATCCAGACCAACACAGGCCAGTAGATGCCGCACGGCTGGAGCTTGCCGGGGTTCGTCGAGCCGGCGGAACGGGGCACGGACGCCCGCGTCTGAGTCCGGTCACCTGCGGTGGAGGGGGGACGGGTGACCGGGGCACGCTGCTATGATCGCCGCCATTGCGTGGGCGGATGCGGCGACGATCCTCGGAATTCTCGCCAGGCGGACAGGCGACCCGCACCTCCCCGGCTCCCCCGCGCCGCCGTCGTAGCCGACAACCGCATAGGAGACCGGTCACCCGCGGCGGTCCGCGCCGGCCTCTGTCCCGCCGCACGTCCACAGTGAGGTTCCCGGTGTTGCTAACCCCTCCCAAGGCCAGATGGCCGAAGGGCGAGTCCGCATGGGCCGCCATCAGGGGCAACCGGTCGTTCGCGGTGCTCCTGCTCGCCGGCGTCCTGCTCCGGCTGATCGCGATGCTGGGCTACCCTCCGGCGCTCTGGTTCAACGACAGCTACGACTTCCTGCGGATCGCCAACTCGCCGTTCCCGCACCCGCTGCGGTCGGAGGGGTACGGGCTCTTCCTGTGGATGCTCAAGCCGTTCCACAGTCTGTACCTGGTGACGGGGTTGCAGCACGCGGCGGTCGTCGGCCTGGCCGTGTTCGGGTACCGGACGCTCGTCCGGGACTTCCGGGTGCGGCGGCACTGGGCGGCGTTGGCGCTCGCGCCGCTGCTGCTGGACGGCTACCAGATCGAACTCGAACACCTCCTGCTGTCGGACACCCTGTTCACCGCCCTGGTGTTCGGGGCGGTACTGCTCCTCGCGCGGCCCGGGACGACGGGGTGGCGACGGGCCGGCCTCGCGGGGGTGCTGCTCGGGACGGCGGCGGTCACCCGGACCGTGGGGGTGCCGCTGATCGCGGTCGCCGTCCTGTACCTGCTCGTCCGACGGACGCGGTGGCCCGCGTACGCGGCGCTCGCGACCGCGTTCGTGGTGCCGCTCGGCGGGTACGCGGCGTGGTTCCACCACGACCACGGCCGCTTCGCGATGACCGGGGCGGACGGCATCTACCTGTGGGGGCGGGCGTCGGCGTTCGCGGACTGCGACAGGTTCGCGCCGCCTCCCGACCTCGCGGCGCTGTGCCCGTACGGCGCGCCCGGAGACCGGCCCGCCTCGTCCCACCAGATCTGGGAGGCCAACTCGCCGACCGGCTGGAAGGACGGGCATCCGTTCGACCCGGAGACCAACGACAAGGCCCAGCGGTTCGCGATGTGGGCGATCAAGAACCAGCCGCTCGACTACGCGCAGGTCGTCGCCTACGACTTCTTCGGCCGGACGTTCACCTGGGACCGCAGCCCGTATCCGCAGCCCGGAACCGAGAACAAGTACCGCTTCCCGGAACGTCCCGACCGGATGCGACCGCTCCCCGTGATCGGCGGCGGGGACCGGCTATCGGTGGTGCGGGAGTACGAGCACGGGTCCGGGCGGACGCGGGTCGTGAGCCCGTTCGCCGACATGATCCGCGGCTACCAGTCCGTCGTGAACGTGCGCGGGACGATGCTCGGCGCCGTCCTGCTGGTGGGGGCGGCCGGGATCCTGCTGCGGCGGGCGCGGCGGGGTGCCGGGCTGTTCTGGCTGACGGGGACGGCGCTGCTGGCCGTCCCGCCCCTCACCGCGGACTTCGACTACCGGTACCTGCTGCCCGCCCTGCCCTTCGCCTGCCTCGCCGCCGTCACCGCGTGGGGACGGCGGCCGGACGCGGGGCCAGAGCCCGAGCCGGTCGAACCCGGGCCCACCGAGCGCACGGCCGAGGTGCAGCCGGCGGTCCGCTGACCCGGGCCGGCGCGCGACGTCGTTGACGGGTCCGCGCCCCTCTCAGGATCCGAGACGGGCGGCGGCGACCTTCTTCGGGACGACCATGCGCCACGCCTCGATGACGAGTTCGCGCATCTCGGGTTCGTCGAGCGCGGCGGTCCAGGCGTGCACCCAGTTGAACCTCAGGTCGGACTCGCCCGGCAGGTGGAACACGGTGGGCTCGGAGGCGACGAGCGCGTCCCGCTCCTCCTTGGGGAACGCGAAGCCCATCACCGTCTCGTCCTGGGAGAACGCGACGTAGACGATGGAACCGACACGGAACTTCACCCGGTCCCTGATCAGATGCTCGGAGGTGCGGGGCAGGGTCAGCGCCAGCCCGCGCACCTGCTCGACCGTGATCATCATGTCCTCCTGTGGCCGAGGTCCGCCATGGCACGCTACCCGAATCAGGTGATCTTGGTACATTGACGACGGACAGGGGGTCGTGAGTGAGCGGACTGGGACGGACCTGGGGCACGCCGGGTTCCGGGACCACGGGCGGGGAGTAGCCGCACGGTGGACGACTGGCAGTGGCGCGCCTGGGTCGGCCATCCGGTGGGCCGCAAGCTCGGCGCCGCGTTCCTGGTGACCCCTACCCAGCTGGTGACCTGCGCGCACACCCTCAAGGGCCTGGACGAGGCGCGCGTCGGTTTCCCCGGGCTGCTGGAGGATCTGCGCGCCTCGGTCGTCCACCGCGGGAGCTGGAGCCGGCCGGGCGACCTCGGGGACGTCGCCGTCCTCGAACTGGACGAGCCCGTCCCGTACGGGCCCGCGCGGCTGGCCGACCCGGAGGACCTGCCCGCCCTGACGAGCGGCGGCCGCGCGTTCACCGCCTGCGGGTTCCCGAGCCGCAAGGACGACAGCGAACGCTACGCGGCGGTGACGACGAGCCCGCACCAGCGGATGCGGCGGGAGTGGTGGGAACTGCGGACCCTGCCCGGCCACTGGCTGGAGGAGGGCTTCAGCGGGTCGGCCGTCCACGACGAGGCCACCGGCGAGGTCATCGGCATGGTCACCAACGCCGAGCTCGGCGCCGACCGCCGCACCACCCTCGGCTGGATGCTGCCGATCTCCCGCATCCGGCTGTACTGGGAGGACCTGGACGACCTTCTGCCGCTCGGCTGGCTCACTCCCCCGGCGCGGCACGAGCTGCGGCGGCTGCTGGACGGCGTCCGGTTCACCGACCCGCTGGCCCGTGACCTCGACGACATCACCGGCCGTCCGCTGGTGGAGACACCCCGCTCGGCCTGGGACTCGATACGGCACATCGCCGAGGGCTGGCCGGCGGACCGGCTCGTCCGCTATCTCGGCACGCTCGGACGGCACCTGCCCGAGCCCCGGCGCCACCGCCTCACCGCCTGGACGGCACGCCACCTGCACGCCGCCGACCCGCCGCGCGCGCAACCCGCGCCCGAGCCGGCCTCGGTGATCGTCCGGTTGGAGCGGGTGACGTTCGGCAACGCCTTCGACGTCACCGTGCACACCTGGATCGACGGCGCCGAAGGCCCGTCCCAGCGGACCGAGCGCGTGCCGGAGCGGCGGGTGCGGACCGCGGTCGAGGCGAGCGTGGCCCGGTCCGTGCACGCCGTCGTCGGACGCGACTGGATGATCGAGTTCGCCGTCCCGGAGACCTGGCTCAGCAAGCCGTTCGAGGAGTGGTACGTCGACCGCGACCACAAGATCCCGATGCGCCGGTACCCGGTCGTCGTCCGGGACGTGGAGCGGCTGCGGCCCGACTCGATCCGCCGCGACCAGGCCCGGCAGCGCTGGCGGCTGCTGCACGAGCGCGGGCGCAGCGACCCGCAGCGGATCGGCTGCGACGACACGCGCAAGGGCACCGAGTTCCAGAACTGGCTGGAGGCCAACGACGACTTCTGCGTCCTCGTCTACGGGTGCCGCCCGGTCCGGAGCAGGCTCGCCGCCGCGCTCAACAACGGCGTCCCGGTGATGCTGTGGACGCGCACCGCCTGCGACGCGCCCGACCACCGCACCTGCCGGAACCACCGCCTCCTGGACGACCTGGCCGCCGCGGTCGAGCGCGAGCATCCCGGCGACCTGCCGAGGGTCGCGCTGACGCTCCGCAAGAAGGCCCTCGCCGCACCCCTGGACCAGCCGCACTGCGGGCGCGATCTCACCCTGCTGTGGGACGATCCGTCGCGGCTCCCCGACCCCCCGCTCGCCATGGAGGTATAGGTGCCCGACTGGCTGCTCTACACCGGGAGCCGTCGCCCGCACGACGGCGTCGACCGGCTGCCGCCTCCCCCGCCCTGGCGCGCGTTCGACGGCGGTCCCGTCCTGCCGGTGCCGCCCGGCCCGTCGGGGAACGCCCACCAGGCGACGACGTACCGCCCGTCCGACGACGCCGTCCAGCAGGTCAACGCTGCCCTGTACCTGCGCCGCCCGCTGCTGGTGACGGGCCCGCCCGGCACGGGCAAGTCCACCCTCGCCTACGCGGTCGCCCATGAGCTGGGCCTCGGGCCCGTCCTGCACTGGCCGATCACCAGCCGGACGACGCTCCGCGATGGCCTCTACCAGTACGACCCGCTGACCCGCCTGTACGCGGCCGGCCGCGAGAACGCCCCGACCGACGAGGACATCGGCCGCTACATCCGTCTCGGCCCGCTCGGCACCGCCCTGCTGCCCCACCGCCGTCCCCGCGTCCTGCTGGTCGACGAGATCGACAAGAGCGACATCGACCTGCCCAACGACCTTCTGACGATCTTCGAGAAGGGCGAGTACGAGATCCCCGAGCTGACCCGCCGCGCCGACCCGGCCGCCGAGGTGATGACCGCCGACGGCCCGCGCGTCGCGGTGACCGGCGGCGGCGTCCGCTGCCGCGCGTTCCCGCTCGTGGTGCTGACCAGCAACGGCGAGCGCGAGTTCCCCCCGGCGTTCCTGCGCCGCTGCGTCAGCGTCGAGCTGCGGCAGCCCGCGGGCGAGGCCGAGCTGTCGGCCATCGTCCGCGAGCATCTCGGCCCGCTCGCCGACCAGAGCGACGACCTCGTCCGCCGCTTCTTCGAGCGCTCCTCGTCCGGCACGCTGGCCACGGACCAGCTCCTCAACGCCGTCTACCTGTGCCGCCACGCCGACACCGACGACCGCCGCGCGCTGGCCGACCGCATCATGCCCTACCTGACCGGGCCCATCGATGACGATTGACCGGTTGCGGGACGTGCTCGGCGCCGTCGGGCCGCGTGCGCCGGACGCGCTGGAGATGAGCGAGATGCTGTGGCTGGCGTGCCACATCTCCCCCGCGGCAAGGACACCGGAAGCCGTCCTGCCAGCGCCTGCGCCGCCCACGGTGACACCCGAGGCCCCAGTCCCCCCACCCCCGGCACCGGCCGTCCCGGGACCGATGCCGGCCCCCGAGCCGCGGGCGGGGCTGCACCCGCGTCCCGCCGCCGGGGCCGAACCGGTCGGCACGGCCACCGAGGTCCTCGTCCCGACGGCGCCGATGCTGGCCGATCCGCTGGGCGTGCAGCGCGCACTGCGTCCGCTGAAGCGACGCGTCCCCTCCCGGCACCACCTGGAACTGGACGAGGACGCCACCGCCGCGCGCATCGCCGACACCGGCAACCGGACGCCCGTCCTCGTACCGGCGCCCGAACGGTGGCTGACACTCAGCCTCGTCGTGGACGGCGGCCCCACCATGGCCCTCTGGCGTCCTCTCGCCCGCGAACTGGCCGAGGCGCTCGTCCGGCAGGGCGCGTTCGGCGATGTGCACGTCCGCCACCTGAACGTCGCCGGGCGGATCTCCTCCGCCCCTGAGGCACCGCCCCGGGACCCGGGAACGCTCCTGGACGCGTCCGGTCGCCATGCCGTCCTCGTGCTCAGCGACTGCTCCGGCCCGCACTGGTGGGACGGCAGCGCGGCCCGCGCCGTCCGCCGCTGGGCGCTGGCCGGGCCGACCGCGATCCTCCAGCCGCTCCCCGAACGCCTCTGGCGCCGCACCGCGGCCCCGGCCACGCCCGGTCTCGCCGTCCTGCCGCGCCCCGGCGCCCCCAACACCGACCTGCGCTTCACCCCGTACGACGGCCTGCTCCCCGCGGGCGTCCCCGTCCCGGTGCTGGAGGTCGCTCCGCACTGGTTCGCCGCCTGGGCCCGCCTGGTGTCCGGCGCGGGCCCGCAGCCCGCCGCCGTCACCGCGCTGCCGTCCCGGCCGTCCGGCGCCGTGCCCGTCCACCGCGAGCGGGACCTGCCGATCGCCGAACGCGTCCGCCGCTTCCTTTCCACGGCCTCCCCGACCGCCGCCGAACTCGCCGCGCACGTCGCCGTGTCCGTCCCGTCCCTGCCGGTCATGCGCCTCATCCAGCACCGCGTCCTCGGCGGTTCCGGCCCGGGCCAGCTCGCCGAGGTCCTGCTGAGCGGGCTGCTCCGCCCGGCGGGCGGCGTCCACTACGAGTTCGTCCCGGGCGCCCGCGAGGCCCTCCTCGACACCCTCCCGCGCCCCGAGGCCCAGCACACCCGGCATGTCCTCGAAGCCGTCTCCGCCGAGATCGAGCGCCGCGCGGGGACGGCCGCCGAGACCTTCCGCGCCCTCCTGCCCACCGACGGCGGACCGGTGACGCTCACCGCCGGCACCGACCACTTCGCCCTGGTCACCACCAAGACCCGCGCCGCCCTCACCTCCACCGGCGCCGGCCCCCCGCACCTCCTCGACCTCTACGGCCAGACGGTCGAGGAACTGATCGGCGACGGCTGGGACCGCCCGCCGCACCCCACGCCCATCGGTGTGGACGAGGAGGGCGACACGGTCTGGGTCGACATCCTGCGCGGCGGCACGTCCGCTCCACACGGCCTCATCGTGGACGCCACGCACAGCGGCCGCTACAGGGTCATGGAGACGCTCGTCTTCAGCCTGGCGCTCAACCACTCACCGAACATGGTCAGGCTCGCGTTCATCGACCCCCACGGCCCTCACCCCTACTTCCGGTATCCGCTGGACGAACTGCCCCACGCCACGAACGCCCTGAGTGACCTCTCGGCGCTCCGGAGCGAGCGCGAGCACCGCCGGTCCGTCCTGCGCGAGGCGGGCACCCCCGACTGGGACCACTACCAGGCGGCCGTCGCCGGAGGGCTGGAGCTCGCCCCCCTTCCGGCGCTGGTGGTTTTCGTGGAGGCCAGCGGACGGCTGCCGCGTGTCAGCCGCGAACTGCACGAATTCACCCTCGGTCTCGGCGAGGAGGACACAGAGCTCGGCCTGAGATTCGTCTTCCTGTCCTCCGTCCGGACGGACATGCCGCCTCCGCGGTGGGAGTTCACGTTCCTCAGCGACGGCTACGCGCTGCTCAAGCACGAGGGCGTGAACGAACCGACCCGCTTCCGGCCGGCGCAGAGCCGGTCCGACGACCTCCGCACCCTCCAGCGCATGATGGCGGAGCGCTGGACGCGTGCACGCGAGCTCCCATCCCCGGTCTGCGTCATCGGGTCCGACGCCGGTGGGAACGACGTCACGCTGAACCCGCTCGACCCGTCCGCGAACATCCCGCACGGTCTGGTCGTGGGCGAACCCGCGGCCCGCCAACGCGTGGTGCGGACGATCGTCGAGGCACTCGCGGACGCCTACCCGTCGTCCGAGCTGGAGATCGTCTTCGCCGGCCTGGGCGAACACCCTCTCGGCGAGGGCATCGACCTCCCCCATCACCGGCTCAACTATGAAGAACTTCTCGGACGGCCGGATCGGCTCCGCGAGTTCACCGCCTTCCTGGAGGACGAGCTGAGGTTGCGCTCCCAGGTCCGGACGGTGCGGCTGCTCCTGGTCTTCGATGTCTCACTGACGTTCCCGTCCAGCAGACCGGAGGCGGTCGAGGCGGTCCTCGCGCTGGCGCAACGGGGCGAGCCCCTCGGCATCCACCTGCTTCTCGCCTCCACGACCGTCGAGAAGACCACGATCTGGAGCCGGTTCCTCCCGCTGTTGCGCTGGCGCATCGCCGCGAGCCGCCTGACGCCTGCCGAACACCTACAGGTCGTCGGCCAGGGTGCCCTCGCCTTCCCCGACGACCGCACGGCCTATCTGAGGATCCCGGGGAACGACCCGCGCCGGTTCGAGGTGACCGCGGAGCCCTCCGGAGAGGCGCGGTTCGCGGAGACGCCCGCCGAGGAGCAGGCGCCACCTGCCGAGCGGGCTCCCGGCGACGCGCCGGACGCTCTCGCGCTCACCACCCTGTGGTGGGACGTGGAGAACAACTCCGAACCCGAGTGGGTCAAGAACATCCTCCGCGGCCTGCTGTCAACGGAGGAGGAGATCATCCGGGGGCGGCGTTCGGCGGAACCGCGTCACCTCGTCTTCTACGGACCTCCCGCACCGGAGACGAGGCGGACGGCACAACTCTACGGGCAGATGCTCGCTGACCTCGGGGTCCTGACCCACGGGGCCGTGACCGACCTCTCGTGGCCGGTTCTCACCAGGCCCGGAGCCGGCGACGCGGTGTCGGAGATCGCCGACATCCTCGGGTTGGCGGGTGGCGGAATGCTCCTGATCTACGGTGCCGACGCCATCGCCCCGCCCCTCGTCGATCGGCTGATCCGGCTGATCGAACAGCACGGACACGACACGGTCGTCGTCCTCAGCGGTGAACGCGCCGGGCTGGACGAGCTCCTTTCCTCCGACCCCAGGCTCAATGCGCTCTTCCCCCGCGTCGTCGGCCTCGTCCCACCCCCCGCCGCTCCCGAGCCGGCCGGCCTTCCCGAGACGCTGCACGCGAGCGAGCTCCCGTCCGCCGGTCCACGCATCGCGATCGGAGTCGAGAACCACACCCATCGTCCTGTGCTCCTGGACTTCGATGTCGATCCCCATCTCCTGGTCATCGGCCACAGCGGTGCCGGGCGGGCCAACCTGATCCATCTGATCATCGAAGGGATCCTGGCACGGCGGACCGGGCCACCAGAGGTGTACGTCCTGGACCCCGACCGGTACCTGCGCGGCCTCGCCAACGAGTTCGGGCTCGACTCGCCGGTCCGGCGCGGCGTTCACTACACCTATTTCGCCACCGAGTTCAGAATGTTCCTGGAGCGGTGGCTCCGGCGGAGGCAGGCCAAGGAGAGCTTCTTCGTCTCGATCGACGCCCGGTCACCGGAGGACGACCCGCTCGCCGGCCTCGGCGACCTGGCGCTGCGGAACCTGCATCTCATCGTCGTCCGGCGCCCGACGGTTCCCGGGCGGGAACCCGACCCGGTGGTCACAGCGCTGCACGATTTCGGGGCACCGGCGCTGCTGATGGGACGCGCCCACGGGCAGGAGGCGGAACGCTATGCGGTCCGCCTTCCCGAGGATGCCGCACCGCCCGGCCGGGGCGTCCTGGTCCACCGCGAGACGCAGCGGCTGATCCAGGTCGCGCACGCCGCGCCACGCACGGGCGACTGACCCGTTTTGTATCGACCAGTCCATAACGTGCTACCGTGACGACATGGCAAGGCCGCGGAAGTTCGAGGAGGCGCGGGCCGTGGACGCCGCCATGCGGGCGTTCTGGACGGCCGGGTACGAGGCGACGTCCACGCAGGACCTCTGCGAGGCCACCGGCCTCGGGCGCAGCAGCATCTACAACACCTTCAAGAGCAAGCACGACCTGTTCGAGCGGGCTCTCGACCGCTACACCGACGAGCGGACGGCGGGGCTGCTCGAACTGCTGGACGGCGATCGGCCCGTCCGCGAGAGGCTGCGGACGCTGCTGGAGCAGACCGCCGACACCGAGACCGGCGACCCCGCCGGCTGCCTGGTCGTCAACGCGATCGTGGAGATGGCGCCGCGCGATCCGGAGATCGCCGAGCGGATCTCCAGGGACCAGGCGCGGCGGCTCGCGGCGCTGCGGGCGACGATCGAGTCCGGGATGCGGGCGGGCGAGATCGACGCGGGCAAGGACGCGCTCGCGCTCGCGCATTTCGTCGTCGCGACCGTGAGCGGGATGCGGGTCGCGGCCCGAGGAGGCGCGGACCGGGCGACGCTGTCGGCGATCGCGGAGACGGCGATGAGCGCGATCTGAGGTCCGGCGGGCGGCACCACGCCACTTTTTTTAAGCCACATTTTGAACTGATCCATCCAAAACAAGGAGGCGATGGCCGATGCCACGGGCCGTCTACGTGCTGGGGCTCGCGATCTTCGCGCAGGGCACCTCGGAGCTGATGCTCGCGGGACTGCTGCCGGAGATGGCCGCCGACCTCGGCGTGTCCGTCCCACGGGCCGGGCTGCTGATCTCGGCGTTCGCGATCGGGATGCTCGCGGGCGCGCCCGTCCTCGCCGTGCTGACGCTGCGGTGGCCGCGCCGGCGGTCGCTGCTGGTCTTCCTCGCGCTCTTCGCCCTCACGCATGTCGTCGGCGCGCTGACGCCCGGCTACGGGGTGCTGTTCGCCACCCGGGTCGCGGGCGCGTTCGTGTACGCGGGGTTCTGGGCGGTCGCCGCCGTCGTGGCGGTCGGCCTGGTCCCGGACGGCGCGCGCGGCAAGGCGATGGGGATCGTCGCGGGCGGCCTCACGCTGGCGACCATCGTCGGGCTCCCGGCGGGGACGGTCATCGGCCAGCACCTCGGCTGGCGTGCGGCGTTCTGGACGGTGGCGGCGATGTCGGCCCTCGCGATGGCCGGGGTGGCCGCGACGGTCCCGCCGGGCCGCCCCCAGGGCCGGGTTCCGCGCGTCCGGGACGAGCTGCGAGCCCTGACCCTGCCCCGGGTGTGGCTCACGTACGCGACGACGTCGCTGGCCACGGGGGCGCTGCTCGTCACCTTCAGCTATCTCGGCGCCATGCTCACCGGCACGACCGGCCTCGCGGAACGGTGGGTCCCGGCCGTGCTCGCGCTGTACGGGGTGGGCGCGCTCATCGGCATCGCGATCGGCGGACGGACGGCCGACACGCGCGCCCTCCCCACCCTCTACACCGGGATCGCCGGCCTGGCCGCCGTCTCGGCGGCGCTGGCCCTGACGGCGGGCTCAACGGTGCCGGTGATCGTCCTGGTGTTCCTGCTGGGCACGTTCGGGTTCGCGACCAACCCGACCCTGAACACGCGGGTCTTCACGCTGACGGACGGCGCCCCGACGCTCGCCGCCGCGGGGAACGTCGCGGCGTTCAACGTCGGCATCACGGCCGGCCCCTGGCTCGGCGGACTGGCCCTGGACGCCGGGGCCGGTTACCGCGCCACGGCATGGATCGGCGCCGCCCTGGCCGTCACCGCCCTCGCCCCCGTCGCGCTGGGACAGGTGGCGGGGCGCCGTCCCACGGCCGACGAGGCGGAGGGAGCGGGAGGGCACACCCGACTGCCTGCCGCGGCCGGTCAGTAGCAGGAGCGGGCGGGCAGGCCCCAGAGCGCCCGCTTGTGGGCGTGCTCGGCCACCGTCCAGATCCGGCGCTGTCCGCGGTAGCAGGACAGGTCCTCGGGACCGTGGGAGATCGTCTGCCTCCGAACGCCTCCCCAGTCGTCCCAGCCGCGGTAGGTCGACAGGAGCTGGCCGCGCTGCGTGCCGCGATTGTGCGTGAACCACCAGGAGCCGTGCGTCCGAACCCCACCCTGGATCTTGTTCTCGGGCAGGGCCGCGACCCAGTCGGCGCGGACGCGGTCGCTCCAGCCGGTCAGCTCGCTGAGCGGCCAGGTGACGACGCGGCCTCGCGGCGCCGATGGACGGCAGTACTCGCCGGCGATGAGCACCGGCCGGTAGGTCGTCCGATCGATGGAGAGCCAGGAGGTGCGCAGGGGCCCGGCGCCCCTGCACTTCGGACCGGCGCTGCCCCGGACGTAGTGCCAGCTTCCCGTCTGCGCCATGACGTAGCGGAAGCCGTGCCCGTAGTACTTCTTGCCGTGCAGGCCGATCCAGTCGTTGTTCTTCGTGGACCCCGCCTTGCTGGCGCCGAGGTCGTAGATCTGCCGCATGTCGAACTCGCGCACCCCCCGACGCGTGTCCGCGACGTACAGCTTGTTCCCGTACCAGGCGATCCCCCCGGCGTGGATGTCGATGTCGCCGTACGTCGCGCGCCCGCCCCGCGTCTCCGGCTCGACCAGCAGGACGTGCCGGTACGTGCGCCGGTCGGGGTTGACGAACGTGATCCGGGTGCTGCCCTTGTCGTGCCAGGACACCAGCATCGGCCGGCCGCCGCCGGTCCACCGCTCGCCCGCCACGGCGTCGGAGATTCCCGTCACGCCCTGCGGGACCCACGTGCGGGTGGCGGAGTCCTCGCGGTCCCAGCAGTAGACGAGGGAGTGGGGCGGGACGCCCGCCGCCTTGCCGCAGCCGCCGCCGAGCCTGCGCTGGCCCTGAGCGGTGATCAACGCGTCGACGCCGCTGCGCTGGAGCCTGCCGTCGAGCCCGCGGAGCGGCGCGCTCAGGTCGGGGCCCCGGCGCAGGTCGAGATCGGAGAGCCGGGGAGCGGCGATCGACCCGGCACCGGAGTACGCGCGAGCGGGCTCCGCGCGCAGGACGTCCGGGACTCCGGCGACCAGGGCGGCCACGGGGAATCCGGCCGCCAGGACCACCAGGCCCGGCCGGCGGACGCCGGTCGCTCTCAGCTGCGAGATCATCACGGTTCGCAACGTAGCCCAGGTCATGACCCCTGGACGGCGCCGACATCACCGTGGAAACGCAACGATAGTTTCGCTCGACCATTACGTCGCGCGTGTCAACCCGCCGCGTCGTCCACGCGTCTGCGACGTCGGCCGACGACGAGTCGTCGTCAAGGCACGTCCTTGACGACGACTCGCCGCGAACCGGCAGGTCAGGGAAGGCGGCAGGTGCTGGAGGCGGACTTGGACGGGTCGCTCTCCGAGGTGCCGGTCAGCCGGAGCTCGGCGTTCCGGCGGGCGTTCGGCGACGCCTTGACCCAGACGTCGACCGTCGTGGCGCCCTGCGCCGGAGCGGTGGCCAGTTCGTTCGGGAGCCAGGTCGTCCAGCCCTGGGCGGCCACGTCCGCCTTGAGGCGGAACACGTCGGAGCCGTAGTGGCCGGTCCCGCCCGTGCCCTGGTTGTGCAGCCGCACCGTGCACTTCGTCCAGCCGCCGTCCGACGGGCTCGCCTGGCCGGCGTCCAGCTTCACACCGCGGGTCTGCGAACCCGCACCGTCCAGGGAGCGAATCGCGACCGTGTACGACAGCACGCCCTTGCTGTCACGCTCAAGATTCAGGACGTAGAAGTGCAGCCGGTTCTCCTTGTCGACGTACTCGTACTGGCTGCCGGAGTTCGTGCCCGCGTGGTACAGCGCGTCGGACAGCTGCCGGTAGTCGCCGATCGTCATCTTCTGCGGCGTCCCGTCCGGACGGACGAAGTCCACCTTGTCGATGTCCTGCGGGTTGGCGTCCTTGACCCAGATGAACGGCGCGTTGTCCGCGTTCTTGGTCTTGGCGAGCAGGACGCCGGAGTCGGTGGTGAAGGAGTCGAAGCCCATCCGGTCGACCACCTCGACCGTGTAGTTGTCGTACTTCTGGCCCGCGGCACCGTCGCACATCGGGTCGCTGTTGGGGTTGCAGCCCGGGCTCTTGTCACCGCCCGTGCCGAACTTCAGGTTGATGCCCGCCAGCTCGTTGCGGCCCGGCGCGGCGGAGCGCGCCGCGATCTTCGCGACGAGCGTGCCGTCCTTCGGGAGCGTGCCGCGGTCGAGTTGGAGCACCTTGCTCGTGTCCACGATGCCGAGCTTGAGCTTGTTGCGCAGCATGTGCTGCGCGCCCATCGAGGCGCCGCCCGTCGCCGGGATCGTCCAGCGAGTGTGCGGGCCGCCAGGGCCGTTGAAGGTGCCGCGGCTCAGCATCTCCCACACCCCGCTGTAGTCCCGGCGCGCCGGGACGCTGTACGGGTTGTTGTAGTTGTCGCCGATGCCCAGGATGTGGCTGAACTCGTGGGCGAAGACGCCCATGCCCGAGCTCTCGGCCTGGATGGAGCTGCCGGAGACGGCGTCCGGCCAGAGGGTGGAGCCCGCCTGCCAGGACGTCCAGGGCACGTACCGGGTCTTCACCCAGTTGGGCAGCCTGGAGTCGCCGGAACCCCAGGGCGCGGTCACGTCCTGCTGGTTGGTGAACTTCATCTGGCCGAACTCCTGCCAGGTGGACGATTCGTCCTGCCCGGCACTGAGGTAGAAGACGAAGTCGTACTTCTTGGCCTCCGCCTCACCGACGGCGGCGACCCAGGCGGCCCGCGCGTCCCGGCGGAGGTCGCGCTGGCAGGTGTCGCCGCTGGGGCAGCCCGAACCGCCCTGCATACCGTCCACGCCGTACTCGTGGTCCTTGGCGGGCATCTTGTACGCGCCGAATCCGGTGAGGTCCACCCCGTACCGGCCGCCGGAGTCCTCCATCCAATATTCGTGGATTGTGTGACCGTTATTCAGTTTCCCGGGCTTGTTCAGGAAGTCCTGGTAGAACTTGGCGACCTCGGCGCGCGGCACGTCGCCGGTCACGGTGGGGTTGCCGAAAATCGTGGAGTTCTTTGGCTGTGTCACCACGAACGGCTGGTTGGAGTAGTCGACCAGGACGAGCGCGCCCTTGAAGTTCTTGACCGACCCCTTGCGGGACGGGTCGGACCAGTTCGTGTCGGGGATCGGCTTGTAGTCGTCCCACGTCATCGTGTCAGGGAGCTCGTAGTTCTGGGGGTCGATCGGACGCGGCGCGTCCTTCGGGAGCACCCGTGCCTGCTGGCTGCGCTGCCAGGGCTGCGTCTGCGGCCAGTGCCGCATCTGCCACGGGTTCGCTGTGGGTTTGGGAATCGGAGGTCTCGCCTGCGCGGCGGCCGGGCTGACCGCGAGTCCCGCGACCAGCGTCATTGCCGCCGCGGGCACCAACAGAGTCTTCTTGGCGCGCATGTCTCCCCTGTCTCAGTCGTTGCCCGAGAACGTAGAGACAAGGCGTTCTGCCGTTCAACGGCCGACTTATACGAGCTTGGGCGGATTGTGCTGGCATGTACCGCCCAGACGGGGAGAATCACCCCATTTCCGGGCGTCTTTAGGCCACGTTCCGACCAGCGACGACGATGCCGTCCTCGTCGCTGTAGAGCCACTCGCCAGGCCGGAACTCCACACCTCCGAACGAAACCGGGACGTCCACCTCCCCGGCCCCGTCCTTGGCGCTCTTGCGCGGGTTCGAGCCGAGCGCCTTCACACCGAGGTCCATCGTGCGCAGCGCCGCCACGTCCCGGACCACGCCGTGGATCACGACACCGGCCCAGCCGTGCGCCACCGCCGAGGCCGCGATCATGTCGCCCAGCAGCGCGGACGCCAGCGACCCCGCACCGTCCACGACCAGGACGCGACCGTCGCCGGAGGTGGTGAGCAACCGTTTGACGAGCCCGTTGTCGCGGAGGCAGCGCACGGTGGAGACCGGCCCGGCGAACGAGACGCGCCCCCCGTACTGCCGGAACTGCGTCTCGCAGCTGCGCAGCTCGTCCCCGAAGTCGTCGATGAGGTCAGCGGTGGCGAAGTCCATGGGCATGCAGCCTACGATCCGGTAACACGAAGCGGACGGGCACCCCGCGCACCGCCCGGACGTTAGGCTGCTTTACAAGATCCCGACCCAAGGGCTCGCCTGTCTCCCAGGAGGCCGCCCATGCAGTCCCCCGCCGCCCCGCCCGCGTACGAACCGCTCCGACCGGGCGATCCCGCGCTGATCGGCGGATACCGCGTGCTCGCCCGGCTCCGCGGGGGCACCCCCCGGACGTACCTGGCCACGACGCAGAGCGGGCGGCGGCTCGCGATCACGCGCCTGCCGTCGCAGCTCGCGGACGACCCTGGCCTGCGGAGCCGCTTCAAGGCGCGGATCTCCGCCGCGCGGCTGGTCCAGGGGCCCTACCTCGCCGCGGTGTTCGACGGACACGCCGACGAGACCGGCGCCTGGGCCGCGCTCGACTACGCGCCCGGTCCCACGCTGGAGCGAGCGGTGGCCGAGACCGGCCCGCTGACCGTGCAGGCGGTGCGGACGCTCATCGGCGCGCTCGCCGAGGCGATCCTGACCGTCCACGATGCCGGTCTCGCTCACGGCGACCTCGCGGCGCACACCGTGCACCTGTGCGAGGACGGACCGCGCGTCTCCGCACTCGGGTGGAGCGCGGTGGGAACCGAGCCCGTCCCGTCTGGTGACGTGCCGCTTCTCGGGGGCATCGCCCACTTCGCGGCGACCGGCCGGAGCCCTTTCCGCGGGGGGACGACCGACCTGACCGGGTGCCCTGACGAGCTGCGCGAGTTCGTCGGACGCTGCCTGGCGGGAGATCCGGACGATCAGCCCGGACTCCGCACCCTCCTCGCCGGGGTTGCGGAGGAGCCGCCCGCGCCGGGGTGGCTGCCGCCCGACATCGCCGCGCTCCTGCCCGCCTACCGGGCCGAACCGCCGAGCCGGGTCGTTCCACGAGGACCAGGCGAGCGGCGGCGTCCCGTCATCCTCCCCCCGACCGCGCCGCCGCCCTGGTTCGGCCCGGTGCAGGGAACGCCCGGCCGGCAGGGAGCCGCGGGACCGCGTCCGGTGGCGCCCGCCACCCGGCCGGACACGCGGCGTCCGTCACGCTGACATCCGGCGCGCTGACATCCGGCCCCCGCCGGGCGGGTGGCGTCAACCTGACGGCGCGTCGATGGGGCGGCCGATCAGGCGCGACAGCACGATCGCCGTCTTCGTCGCGGTGATGTTGTCCTCGCGCCGCAGCCGTTCGAGGGCCTGTTCGAGATGCTGGATGTCGCGGGCCCGCACGTGCACGAGGGCGCTGGCGTCACCGCTGATCGTGTACGCGGCGACGACCTCGGGGTGACCGCGGACGCTGGAGTAGATCTGCTCCGGGGACGTCGCGCCGGTGCAGAAGATCTCGATGAACGCCTCGGTCGTCCAGCCGAGCGCGGCGGGGTCCACCACCGCGGCGAAGCCGTTGATCACACCGTCCGAGCGGAGTCGGTCGACGCGCCGCTTGACCGCCGGGGCCGACAGCCCGACCCTGTCACCGATCTGCGCGTACGAGGCGCGGCCGTCCTCCAGGAGCCGCGCAACGATTCGACGGTCCAAGTCGTCAAGACGCAACAAATAACACCCCCCAAGTCGGCTTTCGTCATTGGTCGCCGGTTGATGCCGAACATACGCTGGGAAGCGGACCGGCGGCCACCCCGTTCCGGTTTCCTCCCCCTCGGCACCGGGCCGACGTCCGGTGTCCCAGCGATGCCCGGCCGGCGGCCGGGCCGAGCCGCGAAGGAGCGTCGTGACGCTGACCGACCAGCTGCGGGTGTTGTCCGAGGAGCACAGCGCGCACAACTACCACCCCCTTCCGATCGTGGTCGCCGATGCCGAGGGCGCGTGGCTGACCGATGTCGAGGGGCGCCGCTACCTGGACATGCTGGCCGCCTACTCCGCCGTCAACTTCGGGCACCGCAACCCCCGCCTCACCGAGGCCGCCCGGCGTCAACTCGACCGGGTGACGCTGGTCAGCCGGGCGTTCGACCACGACCAGTTCGGGCCGTTCGTCACCGAGCTCGCCGAGCTGTGCGGCAAGGACATGGTGCTGCCGATGAACAGCGGCGCCGAGGCCGTGGAGTCGGCGCTGAAGACCGCCCGCAAATGGGGATACGAGGTCCGCGGCGTCCCGGCCGACCAGGCGAACATCATCACCTTCGAGGGCAACTTCCACGGCCGGACGACCACGATCATCAGCTTCTCCACCGACCCGGACGCCAAGGACTCCTACGGCCCGTACACGCCGGGTTTCCGGACCGTCCCCTACGGTGACGTGGACGCGCTCAAAGCCGCCATGGACGGCTCCACCGTCGGCGTGCTGATCGAGCCGATCCAGGGCGAGGCAGGGGTGAACGTCCCGCCGAGCGGGTTCCTGCGGGCGGTGCGGGAACTGTGCACGGCCAACGGCTCCCTCATGATCGCGGACGAGATCCAGTCGGGGCTCGGCCGCACCGGCACCACGTTCGCGGTCGAGCACGAGGATGTCGTCCCCGACGTCTACATTCTCGGCAAGGCGCTCGGCGGCGGCATCATGCCGGTCTCCGCGGTCGTCGCCGACCGCGACATCCTCGGGGTGTTCAAGCCGGGCCAGCACGGCTCGACGTTCGGCGGCAACCCGCTGGCCTGCGCGATCGGTCGCGAGGTCGTCGCGATGCTGCGCACCGGCGAGTTCCAGGAACGTTCCCGGACGCTGGGCGCGCACATGCACGAGCGGCTCGGCGCGCTGCCCGGCGGAACGGTCCGCGAGGTGCGCGGGCGCGGGCTGTGGGCGGGCGTGGAGCTGACCGGCAAGGCACGCCCGGTCAGCGAGCGGCTGATGGAGCTCGGCGTGCTCGCCAAGGAGACGCACGAGACCACGATCCGGCTGGCACCGCCCCTGGTCATCAGCCGCGAAGACCTCGACTGGGCGCTGGACCGGTTGGAGATCGCCCTCGCCGGCTGACGCGTCCGCCCCGCCAGCAGGGACCCCTTCGGCAGGGACGCCGCCGGCCAATGACGCCCGGCGGCGTCCCCATATATCGCCATCAAACGGTGCGACACACTCGTTCCGGACTCAGCGGGTTCGCGCGGTCCAGCTCCGAGAATGTGTCGTATGTCACCCGAAACCACCGGGCCGCGGATCGCGGTGGTCATCACCACGATCGGCAGGCCCCGGCTGCTGGACCGCCTGCTGCTCTCGCTGGCCGGCCAGACCCGTCCCCCCGACGAGGTCGTGGTCGTCGACCAGGGCGACGAGCCCGGCACGGCGGCGGTCGTCGAGCGCCGTTCCGACCGGCTCGCGATCCGCCGCATCACCTCCCCACGCGGCGCGTCCGCGGGCCGCAATGCCGGCCTCGCCGCTCTCGGCCTCCTCCCCGCGCCCGCTGGCCACCGGCCCACCACGGCGGCACCCTCTGACGGTCCGCTCCAGACATCGAGCGGGAGCGGACCGGCCTCCACTGCCCTGCTGTCCCCCCCGGCGGAGATCGTGGCCTTTCCCGATGACGACACCTGGTACCCGCCGGACGCCTTGGCCCGGGCGGCACGCGCCCTCGCCGACGGCCCCGACGTCGTCTCCGGCAGGCTGCTCGCCAGCGACGGTGACCGGGCCCAATGGCGGTTCGCCGACGAGCCGCGCCCCATCGACGCCCGCACGGTCTGGTCACACGCGCGCATCGAGACCTGCTTCTTCCAAGCGCCGGTCCTGCGCACGACCGGCGGCTTCGACGAGGACCTCGGGGTCGGCTGCGGCACTCCCTGGCAATCGGGTGCGGAGACCGAACTCCTCCTGCGTGCGCTGAAGCGAGGACGGACGCTCACCTACGACCCGGACATCCGCGTGTACGAACACGACCCGGACGAGCCGCATGCTTCCGACCCCGTCCACCGGGCGAAGGCCAGGCACACGGCGCGCGGTGCCGGGCACGTCTACCGGCGGCACTATGGCGCCGCCACGTGCGCCAAGATCGTGGCTCGCCCCCTGGGCGCCGCCGTTCTGAGCCTGGCACGGGGCCGCATCCCGGACGCCCGCAGGCACCTGCACAAGGCCATCGGACGCGTCGAGGGCATGACCGGCATCCTGTTCAGGGCTCCGGGGCCGGTCGCCCCCCAGCCGAGAGGTTCCGCCCAAGGTGGCGGTTCTGCGTAAGCGGTCAACGGCAAACCCGGGGTTCGTCAAAGACTCGCCGCCGCCCTGCCTGGCGCGCCCTTCGGGAAAGCACGTGCGGGCAGGCTGAACGGATGTTGGAGAGCGGGAGAAGGCGCCGGGTCATGATCGGCTGCGGCGGGCTGGTGCTGGGCGTCCTGCTACTGCTGGGCGGCGGCGCCTACCTGCTGCAACGCGCCTACGACGGGCAGGTCAGGCGTATCGCGGGCGCGCTGCCCGGCACGGCGGGGCGACCGGCGTCGGGACGCGGCGAGAACTGGCTGCTGATCGGCTCCGACCGGCGCGCCGACCAGCCCTCGATGGGCGCCCGCGCGGACACGATCATGCTCGTCCACCTGTCCGGACGCGGCGACCGGGTGTCGGTGATCGCGATCCCCCGGGACGGCTGGGTCGCCGTCCCCGGACACGGCACCACGAAGATCAACGCCGCGTTCGCCTACGGTGGCCCCCCGCTGCTGATCCGGACGATCGAGCAGCTCACCGGCGTGCGCGTCGATCACTACGCGGCGTTGGACTTCGGCGGCTTCGTGAAGATGACGGACGCACTCGGCGGCGTGGACGTGACCGTGACCAAACGCACACACGATCCGATGCACGACCGCACCTGGCCCGCCGGGCACCAGCACCTGAACGGCGTGGAGGCGCTGGACTTCGTCCGGCAACGCTGGAACCTGCCCGCCGGCGACCTCGACCGCATCAAGCGCCAGCAGGCGTTCCTGCACGCCCTCGCCGACAAGGCCATGGACACCCGCAACCCGATCAAGCTCGACCGGTTCGTCCGCGCGACGACCCGCTCGGTGACCGTGGACGACTCGGTCTCGTCCGGCACGCTGCGCGGCCTCGCCGGGCGGTTGGCACAGATCTCGCTGATGGAGTATCTCACCGCCCCGGTCGACAAGCCCGCCATGAAGGACGGGCAGAGCGTGGTCCTCCTGGACGCCGGACGGCTACAGCAGCTGTTCACCGCCGTCCGTGACGACCGGATCGGCGACTACGTGGCCCGCAACGGGGCGGCCAACGCGGTGGAGACCGTCCGCTGACCTGTCCAAACATGTCGGACATCTAGGCGATGTTCTAACAGCGGTCTGAATGGATTAGTCTAAGTGGACTAATCGACGTCGACTAAGAGGCCGCTGTCATGTCCCGACCCCTCACGCCGCTCGCGCTGGCCGTCCTGCGCATGCTGTGCGACGGGCCCATGCACCCGTACGAGATGCAGCAACGCATCCGCGACCACGCCTACGACATCGCCGTAAAGATCACCCACGGCTCGCTCTACCACTCGGTGGAGCGGCTCGCGGCGGCCGGGCTCATCGAGCCGCTGGAGACGAGCCGTGAGGGCCGCCGGCCCGAGCGCACCGTCTACGCGGTCACGAGCGCCGGACGAGACGCCGCCCACGACCGGCTCGCCGAGCTGCTCGCCAAGCCCGTCGAGGAGTTCCCGCTGCTCGGTGCGGGTCTGGCCTTCCTCAACCTGCTGCCCGAGGCAGAGGTCGCCCGGCAGCTGCGGACCCGGGCGATCTTCCTGGAGGCGCAGCTCGCCGGGAACCGGACCGCCCACGAGTCACTCCGCAAACAGGGCGTGGAACGCTACAAGCTGATCGACCACGAATGGACGCTCGCGCGGGCGCGCGCCGAGCTGGACTTCGTCCGGAGCCTGGCCGACGACCTGGAGTCCGGGCTGCTCGCCTGGAAGGACGACGAGCACGGGCGTGCACACCACTCCCATGAGCACGGCACTGACCTGCACAGCACTGACCTGCACGGCACTGGCAAGGGGACCTCATGAGTAGATGGCGCGGAAACCCGTGGGCGATCCTGCTCACCCTCTCCCTCGGGTTCTTCATGACGTTGCTGGACCTGACGATCGTGAACATCGCGATCCCCAGCATGATCGACAAGTTGGACGCCTCGCTCGACGAGGTGCTGTGGGTCGTCAACGCCTACATCCTGGTGCTGGCGGTGCTGCTGATCACCGCCGGCCGGCTCGGCGACCTGTGGGGCAAGAAGAACCTGTTCATCGGCGGCGTGGCCCTGTTCACGCTGGCCAGCCTGGCATGCGGGATCTCCCAGGACCCGACGCAGCTCATCGCCGCGCGTGCCGTCCAGGGGCTCGGCGCCGCGCTGCTGATGCCGCAGACCATGTCGATCATCATCGGCGTGTTCCCGGCGGAGCGCCGCGGCGCCGCCCTCGGCGTCTGGGGCGCGGTGGCGGGCCTGTCCACCATCGCGGGCCCCACGGTCGGCGGCCTGCTCGTCACCACCCTCGACTGGCGGTGGATCTTCTTCGTGAACCTGCCGATCGGCATCCTGGTGCTGGTGATGGCCGTGCCGATCCTGCCCGGCCACACCCCGACCGTCCGGCACCGCTTCGACGTCCTCGGCGTGCTGCTGGCCTCGGCCGCGCTGTTCTGCCTGACGTTCGCCCTCACCGAGGGCCAGAAGTACGACTGGGACGAGGGCATCTGGGGGCTCATCGCCGCCGGCGTCGCGCTGTTCGTCATCTTCGGCGTCCACCAGCGCACCCAGCAGAAGGGCGAGCCGCTGGTGCCGTTCTCGCTGTTCAGGGACCGCAACTTCACGATCCTGAACCTGGTCGGCGCGGCGGTCTCGATCGGCATGATCGGGCTGATGCTGCCGATGACCATCTACATGCAGTCGGTGCTCGGCTACAGCGCCCTCAAGGCCGGTCTCGTCATGGCGCCGGCCTCGGCGGTGTCGATGTTCCTCGCACCCGTGGCCGGCAAGCTGTCGGACCGCATCGGCGGCAAGTTCATCCTGATGACCGGCCTCACCCTCTACGGCCTCGGCATGCTGTGGCTCATCGCCATCACCGGCGTCGGGACGGACTGGACCGCGTTCATGGCCCCCTTCGCCGTCTGCGGCCTCGGCATCGGCGGCGTGTTCGCCCCGATGGCCACCGAGGCGACCCGCAACGTCCCGGCGCACCTCGCGGGCGCCGCGTCCGGCGTCAACAACACGATCCGGCAGGTCGGCTCGGTGCTCGGCAGCGCGGCCGTCGGCGCCGTCCTGCAGAACCAGCTCGCGTCCTCGCTGAAGGACGAGGCGACCACCCGCTCGGCGGCCCTCCCGCCGAACGTGCGGGGCGGCTTCGTCGACGGCTTCGCCGGCGCCGCCAAGGGCGGCCTGGAGGTCGGCGCGGGCCAGACCGGCGCCCAGCAGCACCTCCCGCCCGGCGTTCCCCCGAACGTGGCGCACCGCGTCCAGGAGCTGGCCGGCCAGGTCTTCTCCCACGGCTTCGTCCACGCGATGAAGCCGACGATGGCGCTCCCCCTGGCCATCATCCTCATGGCCGCCGCCGCCTGCCTGGGCGTCAAGGGCTACCGCTCCGACACCCGCAGCAACTCCCAGCCAGAACCCGCCCCACTACCCGGCTGAGGCCCAGCCAGGCCCTACAGAGATCTGTATTCGCCCTTGTAGTAGATGAGGGGGGCGGCGTGGGGGGCGGGGGTTTCCAGAGCGAGGACCTCGCCCACCACGATGCTGTGGTCGCCGCCGTCGTGGACGGCGTGGGTGCGGCACTCCAGGGTGGCGATGGCGCCGGTGAAGGTGGCGGCGCCCGTGGCGGGGCCGCGGGTGTGGGGCCAGCCCTGGAGTTGCCCGTCCAGCGCGCGGCCGCGGGTGGCGAACCATTCGGAGGCGTCCCGCATGTCGTCGGGGAGGATGGAGACCGCCCAGCGGCCTGTGTCCAAGACCACATCGTGGAAACGCGCGACCTTCTCCGCGCAGAACAGGACGAGCAGCGGCTCCAGCGACACCGAGGTGAAGGCGTTGACCGTCATCGCGTGGTCTTCGCCGTCCACGACGGTCGTGACGATGGCCACACCGGTCGCGAATCTGCCGGCCACCTCCCGGAACAGCGCGGGGTCGATGTCGGGGCGGGCGGAGAGGGGGTCACTGGTCACAACGCGCTCACTCTACCCGCGCGCCTACCCGCGGGTACGCGCCGCCCTCCCCAGCAGCCATTGGCCGGGCGGCCCGGTCGCGGGGACGCGCACCACTCCGAGGACGGCGGCGACCATGCCCCCGATGATGTACACGTAGCCGGCGAGCGTCGCCTGCACGACGAGGTCGCCTTCGGGCCGCTGCATCGACATGACGAACACCACGATGCCCCAGACGACCGCGGGGATCGTCGCGCCGAGCCGTCCGCCCATGCCCCAGCCGGAGAGCCGCACCATCGCGAACACCAGCGCGACGAGGACGATCGCCACCGCGGGGACCCCGCCGGGCGTCCAGTCCTGCGCGAAGGAGCCGAGCAGGCCGACGACGCCGCCAAGGAGACCGAGCGCCGCGTAGGCGGCGCCGGACACGAACGCGTCCACGGTGCCCTCGCCGGCGCCGGGGGCGTCCTCGGCCGCGCCGGGCGGCGGCACCGGTGCCTCGTCGTCCTCTTCCACGGACGCCAGCGTATCCATCGGCTCAGTCACGCGCGTCCGACAACCCGGCGAACAGGTCGCGTTCCCGCCGTCCCGGGCCGACCGGCCCGAGCTCGCCGTCCTGGAGGATGAAGTACTCGGTGCCGAACGCCTGCTGGCCGAGGTTGTTCGACAGGGCGAAGAACGGCCCGACCCGCTCGGGGGCCACGACGATCTGGGTGCGGTGGGCGCGCAGCGCGTTGAGCTTGGCGGGCAGGTGGGCGCGGGCGTCCACGGCGGTGGTGACCTCGTCGTCGGCGACGCCGCTGCCCAGCTCGTCCAGCCCGGCGACGCGCGCGAACGGCAGCTTGGCCTCGCGCATCACCGCGATGGCGCGGGCGAGCACGATGCGCGGCGTGGCATAGGCGTAGAACTTGGCGGCGCGCCACGGCTGGGCACCGTCGTCGTGGGACGGGTCGGCCGCGAGCTCGAAGGCCCGCCGCGTGACGCGGTGCGCCTGGATGTGGTCGGGGTGCCCGTAGTTGCCCCGGTCGTCGTAGGTGACGATCACCTGCGGCCTGACCTCGCGGATGACCGCCGCGAGGTCGGGTGCGGCGGCGGCCGGATCCGCCTGCCAGAAGCAGCGCGGGTCGTCGTTGGTCGCGGCGCCCATCATGCCGGAGTCGCGCCAGCGGCCCGGCCCGCCGAGGAAGCGGTGATCACGGACGCCGAGCGCCGCGCACGCCGCCTCCAGCTCCCCGATCCGGTACGCGCCGAGCCTGTCCTCCTTGTCGGAGGCCAGGTGGCGCAGCTCGTCGGGGATGACCTCACCCTCCTCGCCCAGCGTGCAGGTGACGAGACAGACGTGGGCGCCCTCGGCGGCGTACTTGGCCATGGTCGCCCCGGTCCCGATGGACTCGTCGTCCGGATGGGCGTGGACGAACAGGATCCGCGGCTCCTTCATAGACAACGAGCCTACTCAGGACGAGAACCCCCGGCGTTCGCCGCCCTACTCGGACCGTCCTAATCGTCGCTGTTCGACCCACCGTCTCCGCCGCCACCACCACCGCCGCCACCGCCGGAGGTGGGGGTAGTCGCGGGTGTGGTCGGCGGAGTCGGCGTGTCCGTGGGCTCGCTGGTCGGCGTGGTGTCGGGAGTGGTGGGCTCGGTCGTCGGGGTCGTGGGCGACTGCGTGTCGGGCCTGCGGGTGCGGGACCGCGTCGGCTCCGGCTCCTGGGACTGTTCTTCGGACGGGGTCTCCGATGCCGATTCGGACTCGGAGACCGACGGGGAGACGGGCGTGGTCGGGTCGTTGTTGTTACGGTTCGCCATGAACAGGCCCACGACGAGCGCGAGTACCGCGATGGCGGCGACGGCGGCGATGATCGGCAGCTTGGACTTGCGCTCGGGCTCGAAGCCGTCGTAGCCGGTGCCGCGGGTACGGCCGCCGTACGGCGGCTGCTGGACCGGCGGCAGCGTCCCGGTGTACGCGGCGGGCGACACGCGCCGCGTCGCCCCGCCGGGCGCACCGGCTCCGGGCATCATCGCGGCCGCCCCGGCGCCCGCGGCGAGCGTCGAGCCCTCCGCCAGCATCGTGGTGGCCTGCGCCGGGTCGTCCATGCGGGTCTGCCCGGCACCGCCCGGCCCGCTGCCGATCAGGGCCATCATGAGCTGCTGCGCGGTCGGGCGCCGCTCGGGTTCCTTGACCAGGCACGCGGCGATGAGCCGGTGCAGGTCGGCCGGGACGCCCTCCAGCGACGGCGGCTCATGCATCACCCGGTTGATCACGGCGACGACGGTGTCGTCACCGAACGGCGGGCGGCCGGTCGCGGCGAACACCAGCGTGGTCGCCCACGCCCACACGTCCACCGCCTCGGTGAGCGTGGCGCCCGCCACCTGCTCGGGTGCCATGTAGGACGGGGTGCCGATCGCCTTGGTCGCTGCGGTCTGCCCGGTGTCCAGGGCCCGCGCGATACCGAAGTCGATCACTCGCGGCCCGTCCGGCGCCATGATCACGTTGTGCGGCTTGAAGTCGCGGTGCACGATCCCGGCCTGGTGGATCGCCACCATCGCGGTCGCGGTACCGATCGCGAGCCGGTCCAGCGGGGCTCCGGTGATCGGGCCGGCGTCGGTGACCTGCTTGTACAGCGACGGGCCCGGCACGTACTCGCTGGCGATGTAGGGCTGATCGCCCGCGACGTCGGCCTCCAGGACCTGCGCGGTGCAGAACCGCGCGACCTGCTTGGCCGCCTGCGCCTCGCGCACGAACCGGTTGCGCGCGGACGCGTCACCGGCCAGATCGGCGCGCAGCAGCTTGATCGCGGCCCGGTTCCCGGAGGCGTCGAGGCCCGCGTAGACGACCCCCTGGCCGCCCTCGCCGAGCCGTTCGACGATCTCGTACGAGCCAAGCCGCCGGGGATCTCCCGGCTGCAGCTCCGGCATGGACCACTCCTTTAGCACCCGCGACGACAACGTGGTTGGGGAGGCTTTGAGCTTACGCGAGCGCGGACCGGACCACGGGTCGTTCCCGCCCGCACGGCGACGACCCGTGATCATACGGGCACGCGCAAGCCGTGCGCCGTACATCCGGGGCGTTGCGGGGCTGGCAGACTCAGATGCCATGAGCATCAGCTATCCGCGGCAGAGCGCCCGCACCCGCCGGTTCACCCTCGGCGTCCCGCGCGCCTTCCAGATCGCGCCGGACGGGACGCGCGTGGCCTTCCTGCGCACGAGGGCGGGCGACGACCCGGTCACCTGCCTGTGGACGCTGGACACGGCCACCGGCGAGGAGCACCTCGTCGCCGACCCGTCCGCGCTGGACGTGCCGGGCGAGGAGAACCTGCCCGCCGAGGAGCGGGCACGGCGCGAGCGCGCCCGCGAACAGGCCGGCGGCATCGTCGGGTACGCGACCGACCGCGGGATGCGGCAGGCCGTTTTCACCCTGGGCGGGCGGCTGTACGTCGCCGACCTCGACTCGGGCCGGGTCCGGGACCTGCCCGCACAGTCACCGGTCTTCGACCCCCGTCCCGACCCGGCCGGGCGCCGCGTCGCCTACGTGTCGGGCCGGACGCTGCGGATCATCGAGATGGACGGCACCGGCGACCGGGAACTCGTCCGGCCCGAGACCGACCAGGTGTCCTACGGCCTCGCCGAGTTCGTCGCGGCCGAGGAGATGGGCCGCATGCGCGGCTACTGGTGGTCGCCGGACGGTGCGACGCTGCTGGCCGCGCGGGTCGATGAGACGCCCGTGCACCGCTGGCACATCGCCGACCCCGCCAACCCCGACCGGACGCCCGCCGAGATCGCCTACCCGGCGGCCGGCACGCCCAACGCGCTGGTCTCCCTGGTGCTGTTGAAGGTGGACGGCGGGCGGACCGCCGTCGCCTGGGACCGCGGCGAGTTCCCCTACGTGGTGACGTCCGTGTGGGACCGGCACGGCCTGATGATCGTCGTGCAGCCGCGCGACCAGCGGTCCCAGCGGGTGCTGAGAGTGGACCCGTCCAACGGCGAGACGGCGCAGCTGCACAACGAGCACGACCCGGTCTGGACGGACATCGTCCCCGGGATCCCCGCCCGGACGAACGGCGGCGACCTCGTCTGGATCACCGAGGACCGCGAGACCGACACCCGCCGGCTCACGATCGGCGGGAAACCGGTCACGCCCGGCGGCCTGCAGATCCGGTCGGTCCTCGCGGTGGAGGACGAGTCGGTCCTGTTCACCGCCTCCGAGGAGCCCACCGAGATCCACGTCTACTCCTACGACACGGGCGAGGTCTCGCGGCTCACCGAGGGGCAGGGCGTGTTCGGGGGCACCCGCTCCGGCGGCGTCACGGTGATCACCGGCTCCCGCCTCGACCAGACGGGCGCGCAGGCCGAGGTGCGCGGCCCGTCCGGCACGCACCCGGTCGCGTCCTTCGCTGAGACACCGGTGATCACACCGCGGGTGGAGCTGCTGCGCACGGGTGACCGCGAGATCCGCACCGCCGTGCTCCTGCCGGACGGCTGGGAGCCGGGCCACGGCCGCCTGCCCGTCCTGCTCGACCCGTACGGCGGGCCGCACGCGCAGCGGGTCCTCGCCGTACGGCGGATGTACTGCGAGGCGCAGTGGCTGGCCGACCAGGGCTTCGCCGTCGTGATCGCCGACGGCCGCGGTACCCCCGGGCGCGGCCCGGTATGGGAGCGCGCGGTGCGCGGCGACTTCGTGGGCCCCGTCCTGGAGGACCAGATCACCGCGCTGATCGAGGCGGCCCGCCTGCACCCCGATGCGTTCGACCTCGACCGCGTCGGCATCCGCGGCTGGTCGTTCGGGGGCTGGCTCGCGGGGCTGGCCGTCCTGCGCCGTCCGGACGTGTTCCACGCGGGCATCGCCGGCGCGCCCGTCACCGACTGGCGGCTGTACGACACGCACTACACCGAGCGGTACCTCGGCCACCCCGACGAGGAGCCGGAGGGCTACGCCGCCAACTCGCTGATCGAGATGGCCGGCGGCCTGGAGCGGCCGCTGATGATCATCCACGGGCTGGCCGACGACAACGTGGTCGCGGCACACACGCTGCGCCTGTCGTCGGCGCTCGTGGCGGCGGGACGCCCGCACACCGTCCTGCCCCTGTCGGGCGTGACCCACATGACCCCGCAGGAGGTGGTGGCCGAGAACCTGCTGCTGATGCAGGTCGACTACCTGAAGACGGCGCTCGCCCGCTGACCGCGGCGCGGGTCAGCGGCCGCCGTGCCAGGACGACCAGAGCGCGGCGTACGAGCCGTCCTCGGCGATCAGCTCGTCATGGGTGCCCAGCTCGGTGATCCGTCCGTCCTCCACCACGGCGACGCGGTCGGCGTCGTGGGCGGTGTGAAGGCGGTGGGCTATCGCCACGACGGTCCGGCCCTCCAGGACGGCGGCCAGCGAGCGCTCCAGGCGGCGGGCGGCGCGCGGGTCGAGCAACGACGTCGCCTCGTCCAGCACCAGCGTGTGCGGGTCGGCCAGGACCAGCCGGGCCAGCGCGAGTTGCTGCGCCTGCGCGGGCGACAGCGTCTCGCCGCCGGAGCCGACGACGGTGTCCAGGCCGGGACCGTCCCATTCGACCGCCTCCAGGACCTGCGTGATCTCGGCGTCGGACGCCCCGGGCCGGGCCATGACGAGGTTCTGGCGGAGCGTGCCGCGGAACACGTGGTGCTCCTGCGTGACCAGGGCGACGTGGCCGCGCAGCTCGTCCAGCGGCAGCCCGGTCAGCGGGACGGCCTCGCCGGCGCCGACCGTCACCGAGCCGGAGCGCGGGCCGTCCACCCCGGCGAGCAGCCGGCCGAGTGTGGACTTGCCCGCACCACTCGGCCCGACCATGGCCAGCCGCTCCCCCGGCCGCAGATCCAGGTCCACCCCGTGGAGCACGTCCAGGCCGGGACGGTAGGAGTAGCGTACGTCGCGTGCGGTGAGCCGTTCGCCGTCGGGTCGCCGGTCGTCCGGCCTCCGGTCGGGCGGGACATCGCCCACGCCGAGCAGCCGGGCCAGGGACGCGCCGCCGAGCTGGAGCTCGTCCAGCCAGGACAGCATCGTGTCCACCGGCTCGATGAGCTGCTGCGCGTACAGTGTCGCCGCGGTCACCTGCGCGAGAGACGCCATGCCGTTCATGTAGAGCAGGCCGCCGACCAGCAGCGTCGTCACGACGGGCAGCACGAACCCCATCTCGGCCACGGGGTACAGGACCATGCGCAGGCGCAGGGTGTACCGCTCGGCCTTGTAGGAGTTCCGGATATCGTCGTCGCCGCGCGCATGCCGGCGCTGTTCCAGGCCGAGGGCCTCGACCGTCCGGGCGCCCTGGACGGTCTCGGTCAGCCCGTCCGCGATCCGCGACCACGACGCGTTCTCCCGCAGGTAGCCGCCGTGGGCGCGGGGCAGGTACCAGCGCATCACCACCACCAGCATCGGGACGGCGACCAGCGCGGGCAGGGCGACCAGCGGGCCGTTGAGCAGCAGCGCGCCGACCGTGAACCCGCCCACCACGACGGCCACGAGCGTCTCGGGCATGGCGTAGCGGACGGACGTGCTCAGCGTGTCCACGTCCCGGGACGCGCGGGTGACCAGGTCACCGGTGCCCGCGCGCTCGACCCGCGACAGCGGCAGCGCCAGCACCCGGTCGACGAACTCCTCCCGCAGCTCGGCCAGCACCCGCTCGCCGAGCGACGCCGACGCGAGGTAGGCGTACCGGGCCAGCACCGCCTGGACGATCACGAACCCCGCGATGGCCAGGCCGGTCGTGTCGATGGCCGCGCTGCCGTCGCGGACGTTCTCGACGAGCTCGCCGAGCAGCCGCGGCGTCACCAGGCCCGTCACGGCGGCCAGCGCGTGCAGGGCCAGCACCGCGGCGAGGTACCGCGGATGCCGCAGGACGAGCCGCCGCGCGTACGCGCGCACCTGCGCGGGTGTCGCGACCGGCAGTGTCTCGGCGCTCACGTTCCCGTCTCCGCACTCACGATCTTCGTCCTCTCGGTGGCCTCTCCCCGCGTGACGGTGGCCGCGTAGCGTTGCTCGGTTGCCAGCAGTTCGCGATGCGTCCCTTCCGCGACGACACGGCCGCCCTGGACGAAGACCACGTGGTCGGCCTGGTCCAGAAGCAGCGGGCTCGTCGTGCACACCACGGTGGTGCGACCCGCGCGCGCTTGGCCGAGCCTCTCGGCGATCCGTGCCTCGGTATGGGCGTCGACCGCGCTGGTGGGCTCCACCAGGATGAGGACGTCGGGGTCCGCGGCGAGCGCGCGCGCCAAGCGCAGGCGCTGCTGCTGGCCGCCGGAGAACTCCCGTCCCGCCTCGGCGACGTAGGTGTCCAGTCCGGCGGACTCGATGACGTCCTCGGCGCAGGCGGCCCGGATCGCGGCGCGCAGCGCAGCCGGATCGCCATCCGGCTCGTCCGCCGGTGCGAGGCTCTCGGCGAGGGGACCGGAGAAGAGGCGGTCCTCGTTCACCGCGACCAGGATCCGCTTCCGGACGTCCGCGACCCTGTCCAGCGGCACGCCCCCGAAGTCCACCTCACCCTCGGTGTACCGCCCGAGCCGGTCGGCGACGGCCTGCGCGTCGCGCGGGTCGGCCGCCGCGATCGCGGTGACCCGATTCGGCCGCACGACCAGCCCGGACGCGATGTCGACCAGGTCCGCGGAGGCGGCCGGGCGGGCCGAGCCGGTGGCCGGCAACGCGGGATCGATCGCCAGCAGCTCGGTGACCCGTCCCGCCGCCACCAGCCCCTTGGTGATCTTGCCCGCGGCCTCGCCGAGGGTCTTCAGCGGCACGATCAGGAACACGGCGTAGCCGTAGAAGGTGACGAGCTGGCCGACACCGATCGTCCCGTCGGCGGCGAACCGGGCGCCGACCCAGGTGACCAGCGCGATCAGCAGGCCGGGCAGCAAAACCTCGGCTCCGTTCAACCGCGTCTCGGCCCGCGCCGCCGCCACGCCCGCCGCGCGGACCCGCTGCGAGTCGGCGTGGTAGCGGCGGGAGAACAGCGGCTCGCCGCCGATGCCGCGCAGCACCCGCAGTCCCGCGACCAGGTCGGTGGCGTGCGTGCTCAGCTCGCCGACCAGCTCGCGGTGCTCCATCTCGCGGTCGCGGTAGGGGCGCAACAGCGGCGCCGCGACGAGCAGGATCAGCGGGACGCCCACCAGCACGATCAGGCCCAGCGGCAGCGACGCCGTCAGCAGGATGCCCGCCACGACGACGATCGCGACCACGGCCCCCGAGCCGCGGGACACGATGTCCAGGGTCTCCCCGATGTGGGCGACGTCCGACAGGCCGATGCTGACCACCTCACCGGCGCTCAGCCGCTTCGGCAGCGTCCCGCCGAGCCGGGTGGCCTGCCGGGTGACGAGCTGGATCGTCCGGTAGGCGGCCGCCAGGAAGTTGAACACCGAGTAGCGGTGCCGGACGGCGCCGGTCACCGCCTGGACGAGCCCGAGGCCGAGCAGGACACCGGACCATGTCACCAGGGCGCCCTCGTCCCGGGCCACGACGCCGTCGCCGATGGCGCGGCCGATCGCGGCCGGCATCAGGGCCTGGCTGAGCATCCAGAGCACCCCGAGCGCCGCGCCGGCGGCGCAGGTGCGCCACTGGACGCGGACCAACCACAGCAGGTACCGAGCGGGTGATCTTCGATCGGGGCTGCCTGGATCTTTTTCCGGCAACGGTTTCACCGGACGAAGATACGCATCAGATCCGGCGAAGTTCGAACAGTTTTCCCGGAGCGGGCCAGAACGGTAAGACCTGTGGTCACGCCGTGCGCGGGACCTGTGCGACGTCTCCGGATGGCAGTCCCGGGGGGTGCGTCGGGCCGAGCGGAGGCGCTAAGGTCGGTCTGTACGGAGCGAAGCCTCACCGCTCCTTGAGCCGGGAACCTGGCGGCTAGGCAGACGCCGCTGCCCCGGCGCGGTCCGGTCCTCCCATTCCTGCGCGCTGGAATAAACCGGAACGGTCCGGCCGTTGCCAGTGCCGTTGCCATGCCGTCGCCAGCCCCGACTTCCGGAAGCCTTGTGAGCACAACGAGTCACCAGACGCATTCCCTCGCGCCAGGGGCAGAGGACATGATCGACCTGCTCCTCATCGACGACGACCCCGCCGACGTCCTCATGGTCGAGAAAATGCTCGCCGACAGCGGCCTGGACATCCAGATCACCGTTGCGAGCGACCTCACCGCCGCCCGGCGCAGGCTGACCCGACGCACCCAGTGCATCATCGTGGACCTGTCCACCCCCGGCATCGACCGGTTGGACGGGCTGCGGAACGTGCTGGCCCTGTCCGGACCCGCCGCCGTCGTCGTGCTGACCGGGCTGGACGACGCGCACCTCGGTGTGCGGGCGGTCGCCGCGGGCGCCGAGGACTACCTGGTCAAACAGGAGGTGGACGGCCCCCTGCTGGCCCGTGCCATCCGCTACTCCATCGAGCGCAAGCGCGCCGAGGAGACCGAACGGCGGCTGGTCGAAGCCCGCATCCTCGGCCGGGAGAACGCACGGCTGGAGCGCGGGCTGCTGCCCGTCCCGCTGATCGACGACCCGTCGCTGCGGCACCACACCCGCTACCGGCCCGGCCGGCGGCGGGCACTGCTCGGCGGCGACTTCTACGACACCGTGCAGACCGAGGGCGGCGCCATCCACCTGATGATCGGCGACGTGTGCGGCCACGGCCCGGACGAGGCGGCCCTCGGCGTCCAGCTCCGGATGGCGTGGCGGACGCTCGTGCTGGCCGGGCACACCGGCGAACAGCTGCTCGGTACCCTCGACACCGTCCTCGGCCACGAGCGGCGCAGCGAGGAGATCTTCACCACCCTCTGCATGATCACCATCGCGCCGTCGCGGCGGACGGCCCGGATGCACCTGGCCGGCCACCCGGCGCCGCTGCTGTTCCGGGAGCCTCCCGGCAACGGCGGCCCCGAGGTCGCGGCACTCCCCGAGTACGCGCACGGCCCGGCGCTCGGCCTGATGCCCGCCGCCGAATGGCCGACGACCGAGATCGACCTCGGCGATTCCTGGGGGCTGATGCTCTACACCGACGGCCTGATCGAGGGACGCGTCGGCGAGGGCTCCGCCCGGCTCGGCACCGACGGCCTGGTCGAACTCGCGCGCGGCGCCCGCCGCAAGGGCGCGACCGGCCGGTCCCTCATCGACGAACTGGTCACCGAGGTCGAGCGTCTCAACGGCGACGCCCTGACCGACGACCTCGCCGTCCTGCTGCTGTCGAGACGGCAGCGTTAATTTCAATCCCGACCCAAGGGACTCGCCTAGCGGCTCGCCCCTTGATCGTGCTTGGGCGAGCGCGTCATCGCTTCGCGATCTTCCCGGCGGGGGCTCGCCTTCGGCTTTGCCCCCGCCGGTCAGCCATCGCGCTCGCGTGACGGCTTAGGTCGTCGTGGACAACCTTCGACGCCTCCTTGTGGGGATCGACGTCTCCATGCGGGGGGCCAATGTCGGGTGCGTCACGGGATGGATGGGTTCCCTGGTCCGGTATGAGGTCACTCACCTTCGTGTTCGGTTCGTGACGGGTCATCGGGCCTGGTCGCTCGCTTCATAGCCAGAGGCTATCGAAACGAGTGCTCTGATGACTTGGAACTCTTTCCCCAGGCAGACGTACCGTGCGCGGTGTGGCTATAGCGATACCTGCGATCTACCGATCGACCGTCGGCAAGAAGGCCGTCATGGCCGTGACCGGCGGCATCCTCGTGCTGTACCTGGTCGCGCACATGATCGGGAACCTGAAGATCTTCCTGGGCGCGGAGGACTTCAACCACTACGCGCACTGGCTTCGGACGATCGGGGAGCCCGCGGTTCCGCACCGCACCGTCCTGACGCTCGTCGAGGTGGTGCTGGGGGTCTCGGTCATCCTGCACATGTGGTCGGCCGTGTCGCTCGCCCGCCGCGCCTCCGCCGCCCGTCCGGTGAAGTACAAGGCGAAGAAGAAGTCGCACGCGCAGGGCTATGCCACCCACACGATGCGGTACGGCGGCGTCATCATCGCGATCTACGTCGTCTGGCACCTGCTGGACCTCACCTTCTTCGTGGTGAACCCCAAGGGCTCCGACGCCACCCCGTATGACCGGATGGTCGCCGACTTCGACCCGTCCCGCTGGTACATCACGCTCTGGTACGTCGTCGCGCTCCTGCTCGTCGGTCTGCACCTCAGACACGGCATCTGGAGCGCGTTCCAGACGCTCGGGCTGCGCACTCCGCGCAGCGAGCGGGCCCTGCGGGGCCTCGCCGGGACCGTTGCCACCGTGGTGACGCTCGGCTTCATCTCCGTCCCCCTGTCCATCACGTTCGGGTGGGTGAGCTGAACATGACCGACGGCTTCTACAAGTCCGGCGAGCCGATCGCCGACACCAAGGCCCCCGCCGGTCCCATCGAGGACCGCTGGAAGACGCGCAAGTTCGAGGCCAAGCTCGTCAACCCGGCCAACAAGCGCAAGAAGAAGATCATCATCATCGGCACCGGGCTGGCGGGCGGTTCGGCCGGCGCGACCCTCGGCGAGGCCGGCTACCAGGTTCAGCAGTTCTGCTTCCAGGACAGCCCGCGCCGCGCCCATTCGATCGCCGCGCAGGGCGGCATCAACGCCGCCAAGAACTACCGCAACGACGGCGACAGCGTGCAGCGGCTGTTCTACGACACGGTCAAGGGCGGCGACTTCCGCGCCCGCGAGTCCAACGTGCACCGGCTCGCCGAGATCTCCACGCAGATCATCGACCAGTGCGTCGCGCAGGGCGTCCCGTTCGCCCGCGAGTACGGCGGCCTCCTCGACAACCGTTCCTTCGGCGGGACGCAGGTCTCCCGTACTTTCTACGCCCGCGGCCAGACCGGCCAGCAGCTCCTGCTCGGCGCCTACCAGGCCCTGATGCGGCAGGTGGAGGCCGGCAACGTCGAGCTGTACCCGCGGCACGAGATGCTCGACCTGATCATGGAGGACGGCCGGGCCCGCGGCGTCGTCGTCCGGAACCTGATCGACGGCGAGATCAAGCACTACACCGCGGACGCCGTCGTCCTGGCGTCCGGCGGCTACGGCAACGTGTACTTCCTGTCCACGAACGCGATGGGGTCGAACGTCACCGCGTCGTGGCGCGCGCACCGGCACGGTGCCCTGTTCGCCAACCCGTGCTACACCCAGATCCATCCGACCTGCATCCCGGTCAGCGGCGACCACCAGTCCAAGCTGACCCTGATGTCGGAGTCGCTGCGCAACGACGGCCGCGTGTGGGTGCCGAAGAAGGGCGGCGACGAGCGGCGCCCGTCCGACATCCCCGAGGACGAGCGCGACTACTACCTGGAGCGCATCTACCCGTCCTTCGGCAACCTCGTCCCCCGCGACATCGCCTCCCGCGCCGCCAAGAACGTCTGCGACGAGGGGCGCGGCGTCGGACCCGGCGGCCTCGGCGTCTACCTGGACTTCGCCGACGCGATCGGACGGCTCGGCCGCGACACGGTCGAGGCCAAGTACGGCAACCTCTTCGAGATGTACGAGCGCATCACCGGCGAGAACCCCTACGACACGCCGATGCGCATCTACCCCGCCGTCCACTACACGATGGGCGGGCTGTGGGTGGACTACGATCTCCAGTCCAACATCCCCGGCCTGTTCGTGATCGGCGAGGCGAACTTCTCCGACCACGGGGCGAACCGGCTCGGCGCGTCCGCGCTGATGCAGGGGCTCGCGGACGGCTACTTCGTCCTGCCGAACACCGTCGGCGACTACATCGCCCGCACCGAGCTCCCCCCGGTGACCAGCACCGCGATCACCGAGGCCGAGACCCGGGTCTCCGCGCAGATCGAGCGGCTCCTGTCCATCGACGGCGACCGCTCCGTCGACTCCTTCCACCGCGAACTCGGCCACCTCATGTGGGAGTACTGCGGCATGGAGCGTACCGAGGAGGGCCTGCGCAAGGCCCTCGACCTCATCCCCGCGCTGCGCGCCGAGTTCTGGGCGCGCGTCAAGGTGACCGGCAAGGGCGAGGAGCTCAACCAGCAGCTGGAGAAGGCCGGCCGCGTCGCCGACTTCCTGGAGCTGGGCGAGCTGATGGTCATCGACGCGCTGCACCGCACCGAGTCCTGCGGCGGTCACTTCCGCGCCGAGAGCCAGGACGAGGACGGCGAGGCCCAGCGCGACGACGTCAACTTCGGCTACGTCGCCGCCTGGGAATGGGCCGGGGAGGGCGCGCAGCCCGTCCTCCACAAGGAGGCCCTCGAGTTTGAACACGTCAAGCCGACTCAGAGGTCGTACAAGTAATCATGAAGCTCACACTGCGCGTCTGGCGCCAGAGCGGTCCCCGGGACAAGGGCGGGATGGTCGAGTACAAGCTCGCCGACATCTCCCCCGACGCCTCGTTCCTGGAGATGCTGGACGTCCTCAACGAGAAGCTCATCGCCGCGGGCGAGGAGCCGGTGGCCTTCGACCACGACTGCCGCGAGGGCATCTGCGGCATGTGCTCCCTCGTCATCAACGGCACCCCGCACGGCCCCGAGCGCGCGACCACCACCTGCCAGCTCCACATGCGCAAGTTCAAGGACGGCGAGGTCATCGACGTCGAGCCGTGGCGGGCCCGCGCGTTCCCGGTCGTCAAGGACCTGGTCGTGGACCGCTCGGCGTTCGACCGGATCATCCAGTCGGGCGGCTTCATCAGCGCCCCGACCGGCACCGCCCCGGAGGCGCACTCCACGCCCGTCCCGAAACCTGATGCCGACGCCGCCTTCGAGGCCGCCGAGTGCATCGGCTGCGGCGCGTGCGTCGCGGCCTGCCCGAACGGCTCCGCCGCCCTGTTCCTCGGCGCCAAGGTCACCCACCTCGGCCTGGTGCCCCAGGGCCAGCCGGAACGCTGGGACCGCGTCGTGTCCATGCTCGACACCCACGACGGTGAGGGCTTCGGCGGCTGCACCAACACCGGCGAGTGCACCGTCGCCTGCCCGAAGGGCATCCCGCTGGACGTCATCGGGCGCCTGAACCACGACTATCTGAAGGCCACCGCGGGCGGCAAGAAGAAGTAGTCCTCTCACGCCCGATCCCCGCCCGGTCATCGTCTTCCGGGCGGGGCCTTCTCCGGGTCAGCCGCTGAGGAAGCCTTCGTAGTTGCGTTGCTGAAGCTGGCTCTCGATCTGCTTGACGGTGTCGAGGCCGACGCCGACGACGATGAGGATGGCCGTTCCGCCGAAGGGGAACTGGTCGCCGACGTCCAGCAGCGCCAGGGACACCATGGGGATGAGGGCGACGAGACCGAGGTACACGGCGCCCGGCGTGGTGATCCGGGTGAGGACATGGTCCAGGTACTCGACGGTCGGCCGGCCCGGGCGGACACCCGGCACGAACCCGCCGTACTTCCTCATGTTGTCGGAGACCTCCGTGGGGTTGAACGTGATCGCCACGTAGAAGTACGTGAAGAAGACGATCAGGACGAAGAACACCGCCATGTGCCAGGGGTTGGCCTGCTGGAGATAGGGCTGCACTCTCTGGAGCCACTTCACGTCCGGCCACAGTTGCGTGGCCAGGACAGGCAGGTACAGCAGCGACGAGGCGAAGATGACGGGGATGATGCCCGCCTGGTTGACCTTCAGCGGGATGTAGGTGGACGTGCCGCCGTACATGCGGCGCCCCACCATCCTCTTGGCGTACTGGACGGGGATGCGGCGCTGGGCCTGCTCCACGAACACGACACCGGCCATGATGGCCAGGCCCACGATGATGACCAGCGTGAAGACGAAGCCGTGCTTGGTCTTGTAGATGCCCCACAGCTGGCCGGGGAAGACGGCGACCACCTGGGTGAAGATCAGGATGGACATGCCGTTGCCGACGCCGCGCTCGGTGACCAGTTCGCCCAGCCACATGGTGACGGCCGTGCCGGCGACCATGCAGACCACCATCGTGGCGATCGGGAGAATGCCCTCGTCATGGAGGACGTCCCCGGACGACCGGAACAGCTGACCGCTGGACGCCATGGCGACGATGCTGGCGGCCTGCAGGATCGCCAGCCCGACGGTCAGGTAGCGGGTGTACTGGGTGATCTTTGTGGTGCCGGACTGCCCCTCCTTCTTGAGCGCCTCCAGGCGCGGGATCACGACCGTCAGCAGTTGCAGGATGATGCTCGCGGTGATGTACGGGTAGACGCCGAGCGCGAACACCGAGAGCTTCAGCAGCGCGCCCCCGCTGAACAGGTCGAGCAGGCCGTAGAGCTCGTTGCCCTCCTTGGCCGCGTCCGACGCCTCCTTGACGGCCCGTACGTTCACGTTCGGCGCGGGCAGGTTCTGGCCCACGCGGAACACCACGACGATGAACAGGGTGAACAGCAGTTTCTTGCGCAGATCGGGCGTCCGTACGGTCCGCGCGAACGCGGTCAGCACGCCGCGTCCACGGCCGGTCGTTTCTGGGCAGGGCGATTCTGGGCAAGCGTCGGGAACGCTCGCCGCATGGCGATGCGGTTGATGACAAGCCTCCATACGGGTACGCCGCAGCGTCCGCAGGGCACTGCGGCGGATGACTGTGAGCGTCAGAAACCCGTGCTGGTGGGAGGCCCTCGTACCTGGACGGCCGACAGGTGAGCGGACGGCAACGCCATCGTGCGCGATGCGATGGCACCGGCCGGATACGTTCCTGGACGGGCAGCCGCGATCTCCGAGGGCAGGGCGGCGTGCTGGGCATGTGCCCCTGTTTGGAAGAACGGCTCGGTGTGGAAGAACGGCTTCGTGCCGGCGGACGGCCGGTACCGGTGCCACCGGTAGGCCGCGTCCGCCGTGGCGAAACGGTTCCAGACGGCCGTCGAGCGGCGGTCCCGGTTCGCGGCCGCCGTCCTGGCGGCGTCCCTGCTGCCTGCGCTGTTGGCCGCGGCGGCGGTGCCGGCGCGGATCACCTCGGCGACGCCGGAGCCGGGGACGATCGAGAGCGTCGCGGTGACGGCGAACCCGAAGAAGCCCGCCAGCAGCATCAGCAGACGCTGATGCCGGGAGGTGTGGCCGTTCACACCCACCCTCCCCTCGGCCGTCCCGTCCTACGAACCGTACATCGCGTCCGGGGCGAGATCACCATGAACGGCGCCATCCCGCCGTGTCGACCTTTTCCGTCTTCGGATGCGATGGCCAGATCCTCACGAAGGTTGACATCCAGCGCACTTTCTCCAGGCCGGCCCGTCCCGCAGAGTGACCGGGTGATCAGAATCTCTCACCTGCACAGGGCCTGGCCGGTGGCGGCGGTCGCGTTCATCGCGCTGGTCGGCGCGGCGGGGTTTCGGGCGACGCCCGGCGTTCTCATGGTGCCGCTCCAGGACGAGTTCGGCTGGTCGCGCGCCACGACGTCGGCGGCGGTGTCGGTCAACCTCGTCCTGTACGGGCTGACCGCGCCGTTCGCGGCGGCCCTGATGGACCGGTTCGGCGTCCGCCGGATCACCGCCGCGGCGCTGACGCTCGTGGCGGCGGGCAGCGGGCTGACCGTGTTCATGTCGGCGAGCTGGCAGCTCGTCCTGTGCTGGGGCGTGCTGGTGGGCCTCGGGACGGGCTCCATGGCGATGGTGTTCGCCGCGACCGTGGCGGGCCGCTGGTTCGTACGGCACCGCGGCCTCGTCATCGGCGTCCTGACCGCGGGCGGCGCCGCCGGACAGCTCGTCTTCCTCCCGGTGCTGGCGTGGCTCGTGGAGGCGCACGGCTGGCGGTCGGCCTCGCTCACGGTGGCGGCGGCCGCGCTGCTGGTGGTGCCGCTGGTCGTGCTGGTCCTGCGCGAGCGTCCATCGGACGTGGGGCTCCTGCCCTACGGCGCCACCACCGAGGAACCCGACCCGCCACGGACCGGTGACGCCGCCCGTACGGCCCTCCGCGCGCTCTCCGGGGCATGGCGGACGAAGGCGTTCTGGCTCCTTGCCGGCGGGTTCTTCATCTGCGGGGCCTCGACGAACGGCCTCGTCGGCACCCACTTCATTCCCGCCGCGCACGACCACGGCATGACCGAGACCACGGCCGCCGGCCTGCTTGCCCTGGTCGGTGTGTTCGACATCGTCGGGACGGTGGCGTCCGGATGGTTCACCGACCGGCTCGACAGCCGCGTCCTGCTCGGCTGGTACTACGCGCTGCGCGGCCTGTCGCTGCTCGTCCTGCCCGTACTGTTCGCCGACTCGCCGCATCCGAGCATGCTCGTCTTCGTCATCTTCTACGGCCTGGACTGGGTCGCGACGGTCCCGCCCACGATCGCGTTGGCACGTGAGGTGTTCGGGCCGTCCGCGGGCACGATCGTGTTCGGATGGATCTTCGCGTCCCACCAGCTGGGCGCCGCGGCCGCCGCGGCGGTGGCGGGACTCCTTCGCACGTCGCTCGGCTCGTACACGCTCGCGTGGTGGGGTGCGGGCGTGCTGTGCCTGTTCGCCGCGGGAATGTCGATGTCCATAGCGCGCAGCCCGGTGGCACGTGCGAAGGTGCCCGAGCCCGCCGGCACCTGATCGGCTCAGTCGTTGACGAGGTTCTCGACCCCGGCCGGAAGGCTGCCCGCGAGACCCGCCTCGATGAGGAACGTCTCCAAGGTGTCCTGGAAGGCGCGCGCCGCGTGGGTCAGTTCGACATCCTTGCGGTGGGCCAGCGCGATCGTCCGGAGGAGACCCGGGCCATGGTGGCCGCGCCTGGGATGCTCGTCGTCCTCGTCCAGGACGAGCGGGGTCCCGCGCAGGCCAGGCCGTCCGGCGAGCACCATGCTGGGGACGACCGCGACCCCGAGGCCCGCCTCGACGAACCGCAGCACGGCGTCCATCTCACCGCCCTCCACGGCGAACTTGGGCTCGAACCCGGCCGCTCTGCACGCGCTGATCGTCGCCTCACGCAGGTCGTACCCGGACCGGAACATCACCAGAGGACGGTTCCGCAGATCCTCGATCCGCAGGAACGACCGGCGCGGCATGTGCGCGGCCTTGGCCGGACGCTCGCTCGTCCCCGGACCGGCGGGTGAGGCGACCACCAGGTATTCGCGCAGTATCGGAGTGGTGTCCAGCGGCGGATCGCCGTGCAGCGGCAGGATCACCAGGGCCATGTCCAGGGACCCGCGGGTCAGCTCCCGGACGAGGTCGCGCGACCCGCCCTCCTCCACCAGCAGCTGGATGCCCGGGTAGGCGTCGTGGAAGCGGCGCAGGACGTCCGCGAGCAGGCCCGCGCAAAGGGACGGCGTCGCGCCGAGGCGCACCCGTCCCCGCCGGAGCCCGGCCAGCTCCTGCACCTCCACCCGCGCGGTATCGACGTCGGCGAGGATGCGCTTGGCCAGCGGCAACAACGCCTCGCCCGCGGGGGTCAGCGTGATGTTCCCCCGGGCGCGGCTGAACAGCGAGACGTTCAGCTCGGTCTCCAGAGCACGGATCTGCTTGGACAGTGACGGCTGTGCCACATGCAGCAGCTCGGCGGCCTGGGTGAAGTGGCGTACCTCCGCGACCGCGACGAAGTAGGCGAGCTGCTGCAACTGCATCCTGCACAGAGTACGGGTCACACTCCAGAGCGCTCGTAGGCGCCCGCCCCATCCCGGCTGTTCAGCCCCTTGCCCGGGTCACTTGGCGTGTCGCCGGAGGGCCTGAAGGTCGTGGACGATGACACGCCGCCGTCCCGTCTCGATCCACCCGTGGCGGCGGAGCGTGCGCAGCGCCTTGCTGACGGCCTCCCGCGAAGCCCCCACCCAGCCCGCCAGCTCCTCCTGCGACAGGTTCAGCGTAATGCGGACGCTCTGGCCGCCCGGGCCCATCCCCGCGGCGCCCGCCTCCCCGTTCGGGCCGCTGCCCGCCGTCCCGGCACGGCGCTCGTACGGCACGCCGAATCGCTCGGCCAGTTCGACAAGACGCTGCGCCACCCGGCCGGTCGCGTCGAACATCCCGAATTCGACCCGTTTGCGGTCAGCGTCACGCCATCGCTGACACAGCGTCCGCATGATGAGAATGGACACGCGGCCATGCGCCTGAAGGAACGCCATGAACTCCTCCGCCGTCACGGCGAGCGCCTGCGCGGGTTCCAGCGCCGCGACCGTCGCCGAACGGGGAAAACCGTCGATCGCGGCGACCTCCCCCAACAGCGCGCCTGGCCCGCGCACCGCCAGCAGGGCCTCACCCCCATGCTCGCGGTAGGAGAACGCCTTGACCCGCCCTTTCAGCAAGACGGCGACCCAACTCGACTGCTCCCCCTCGATGAACAGTGTCTCCCCCCGGTCGAAGTCACGGACGCGACCGCGTGATTCCAGCTCGACGCGTTCCGCCGCGGTGAGTTCGGCAAGGAACGAGCCCGGTTCAAGGGCGCTCATGCCCCCCACGCTAAAGGGAACGGGGTTCCATATGTCACCCAGTCAAGAATCACGAATGCGTCACGCGTTGTGTGCACTTCTCCCTATTCGGTGTCCTGGGGGTACGCGAGGGTTGGACCCGGCGTGTGCGGCCGGGAGGCCGCCCTACGGCCACGGCGTTCATTGGGGAACGGCGGTACGGCGGGCGGCGGTCCGGGGGCGCGCCGCCCGCTGTGTTGTCCCCCATGCCGTCCGCGGCGCTATGCGCCCTGGTCAACCCCACGAATGGGCTGGCCGACACCGTGCAGGTTCCCCTCGCTGTCACGGAACCACGCGGCCCGCTCGCCGCGTCCACCGGCGGACGGATAGTTCCCGGTGACCTCGGTGATCCCGTCCACGGTGCGCAGACCGGGAACGTCCACGTCGTCGAAGACCACCCCACGCTGCCGCAACTCGGCGACCACCGCATCGATGTCGTCGACCCGCCAAGCCATCTGGGTGTGCTCCCCGGACGGGCGGCCCGCCGACTGGAAGACCGAGAAGCCGCCGCTGCGGGTCTCGTAACGCAACCCGCCGGGACGGGTCTCCACCGGCTCCAGCCCGAGCTTCTCGGCGTAGAACCGTCTCGCCCGGTCGAGATCCTGCGCAGGCAACCTGCAGGAGACGGACGCGTCCGCGAGCGACCAGGCGGCCCGCTCCTGACCACCAGCCCGTTCGGCGCGCTCCCGGCGGGCCGCCCAGTAGGCGTCCGTCAACTCGATGATCTGGACGTGGTTGCCGTCCGGGTCGATCGCGGTCCCGAACCAGGCCCCCACCTGATCGCGGTACTCCAGCGGAGCCAGCCACGTCACGTCCATGCCGTCCAGGTGCCGTGCCACCGCGCGCGCATCGTCGACATGCACGTTCAGGATCACGCGCGACGGCTCCACCGCCTTGCCCGCCACGTCGTCCCGTCCGTCCACGAGTAGCCCGACCCCGCCCAGATGGAGGAACCCGTCCGTGTCGGCGGCCACCCCGAACGCCTCCTCGTACCAGGCGCGCAACTGGTCGGGCTCCGTACTGGCCAAGAGCACGCTGCCGATCTCGGGCACCGATCGCCCCGTCGTTCGTGTCACTGCTCCCCCTCGGGTCGTTGACGTCCCATCACCGTGCAGACCCTTCGTCCCCCCAGAACTCATCGCGCCCCACCCGCCAAACGACGAACACCCCCCGACGCAGCGCGTCGGGGGGTGTTCTGCCGAGCATCAGGCGGACGGGGTGTCCTGGCCCTTCTTCACGATGCCGAGCTTGCTGCCGAGCCAGATCACCGGGTCGTACCGGCGGCCCACCACCCGTTCCTTCATCGGGATCAGGGCATTGTCGGTGATCTTGATGTGCTCGGGGCAGACCTCGGTGCAGCACTTGGTGATGTTGCAGAAGCCGAGGCCGTGGTCCTGCTGGGCGATCTCACGCCGGTCGGCGGCGTCCGCCGGGTGCATCTCCAGCTCCGCGATCCGCATGAGGAAGCGCGGGCCCGCGAAGTCGGGCTTGTTCTCCTCGTGGTCGCGGATGACGTGACAGACGTTGTTGCACAGGAAGCACTCGATGCACTTGCGGAACTCCTGCGAGCGCTCGACGTCCACCTGCTGCATGCGGAAATCGCCCGGCTGCACGTCACCGGGGTCGAACGAGGGGATCTGCCGCGCCTTCTCGTAGTTGAAGGACACGTCCGTGACGAGGTCGCGGATGACCGGGAACGTCCGGACGGGCGTCACCGTGATGGTCTCGTCCGGCTCGAACGTCGACATCCGCGTCATGCACAGCAGCCGCGGCATCCCGTTGATCTCCGCCGAACACGATCCGCACTTGCCCGCCTTGCAGTTCCACCGGACGGCGAGGTCGGGCGCCTGCGTGGCCTGCAGCCGGTGGATGATGTCGAGAACGACCTCGCCCTCGTTCACCTCGACGGTGTAGTCCGTGAGCTCGCCGTCGCCGTCGTCGCCGCGCCAGACCCGGAACTTGGCCTCGTAGCTCATCGGTCGCCCTCCTGCTTCTGCTCCCCGGCCCCCGGCTTCCCGACGCCCGGCTCCGGCGCCGCGCCTCCGGGCAGTTCCGCGGCGGTGAGGTACTTCTTCAGCTCGTCGGTCTCGAACAACCCGATCAGGTCGTCCCGCATGGGCTCCAGGGGCTGCCGCCTGAGCTCGACCCGCGGGGAGGAGGGGTCACCGGTCAGCCGGCAGACGAGGTTGACCTTGCGCCAGTCCGGCGACATCCTCGGATGGTCGTCGCGGGTGTGGCCGCCGCGGCTCTCCTGCCGCTCCAGCGCCGCCTTGGCGATGGCCTCCGACACGAGGAGCATGTTGCGCAGGTCGAGCGCGAGGTGCCAGCCCGGGTGGTAGCCGCGGCCGTCGTTCACCGCGACCGGCTCGACGCCGACGTTGGCGACGCGGTCGCGGAGCTTGTCCAGCGACTCCAGGGCCTGCTCCAGCTCCTCCTCCTTGCGGATGATGCCGACCAGGTCGTTCATCGTCTGCTGAAGCTCGGCGTGGACCGCGTAGGGGTTCTCGCCGCCCTTGCGCTCGAACGGTGCGAGCGCCTCGCTCACCGCGGCCGCGACCGCCGCGTCCGACACGACGGGACGGTCGGGCAGCGCGTCGACGTACTCGGACGCGCCGAGACCGGCCCGCCGCCCGAAAACGAGCAGGTCGGTCAGCGAGTTGCCGCCGAGCCGGTTCGAGCCGTGCATGCCGCCCGCGACCTCGCCCGCGGCGAACAGGCCCGGCACCAGCGCCGCCGCGGTGTCGGGGTCGACCTCGACGCCGCCCATCACGTAGTGGCAGGTCGGGCCGACCTCCATGGCCTCCTTGGTGATGTCGACGTCCGCCAGCTCCTTGAACTGGTGGTGCATCGACGGCAGCCGCTGGACGATCTCGGCGGCGCCACCCGGCATCCGGTCGACGACGGTCAGGAACACCCCGCCGTGCGGCGATCCGCGTCCGGCCTTGACCTCGGAGTTGATCGCCCGCGCGACCTCGTCGCGGGGCAGCAGCTCAGGGGGCCGCTTGTTGTTGTCCGGGTCGTCGTACCAGCGGTCGCCCTCTTCCTCGGAGGTCGCGTACTGGGCCTTGAACACCTCGGGGATGTACTCGAACATGAACCGCTTGCCCTCGGAGTTCTTGAGGACGCCGCGGTCACCGCGCACCGACTCGGTCACCAGGATGCCCTTGACGGAGGGCGGCCAGACCATGCCCGTGGGGTGGAACTGCACGAACTCCATGTTCAGCAACGTCGCGCCGGCCAGCATGGCCAGCGAGTGCCCGTCGCCGGTGTACTCCCAGGAGTTCGACGTGACCTTGAACGCCTTGCCGATGCCGCCGGTCGCCAGCACCACCGCCGGCGCCTCGAACACCACGAACTTGCCGGTCTCGCGGACGTAGGCGAACGCGCCGCAGATGCGGTCGCCGTCCTTCAGCAGCCGCGTGACCGTCGTCTCCGCCCACACCTTGAGGCGGGCGTCGTAGTCGCCGTGGTCGCGGTGGTCCTCCTGCTGCAGGGCGACGATCTTCTGCTGCGCGGTGCGGATCAGCTCCAGGCCCGTCCGGTCGCCGACGTGCGCCAGCCGGGGGTACTCGTGCCCGCCGAAGTTGCGCTGGCTGATCTTGCCTTCCTTGGTGCGGTCGAACAGCGCGCCCCAGTGCTCCAGCTCCCAGACGCGGTCCGGCGCCTCCTTGGCGTGCAGCTCGGCCATCCGCCAGTTGTTCAGGAACTTGCCGCCGCGCATGGTGTCGCGGAAGTGCACCTGCCAGTTGTCGTTGGGGTTGACGTTCCCCATCGCCGCCGCGGCGCCGCCTTCGGCCATCACCGTGTGCGCCTTGCCGAACAGCGACTTGGAGATGACCGCCGTCTTCTTGCCCTGGAGGCGGGCCTCGATCGCCGCCCGCAGCCCGGCGCCGCCGGCGCCGATCACCACGACGTCGTAGGCGTGCCTCTCGATCTCAGTCATGATCCCTTGGCCTCAGTTGAAGATGCGCAGGTCGGAGATGGTGCCGCTGGCCACCAGCGCGACGTACAGGTCGGCCGCCACCAGCGATCCCAGCGTGATCAGGGCGTACGTGCCGTGCCGCTGGTTGATCTTGGACACCCATCCCCACATCCGGTACCGGACGGGGTGCTTGGAGAAGTTCTTCAACCGTCCGCCGACGATGTGCCGGCACGAGTGGCATGACAGCGTGTACAGCCAGAGCAGCACCACGTTCGCCACCAGGATGATGGTGCCGAGCCCGATGCCGAACCCACCGTCCTTGCCGTGGAAGGCGCGGACCGCGTCCCAGGTGTTGACGAGGGAGATGAGGAAGGCCGCCATCCAGAAGTAGCGGTGCAGGTTCTGGCCGATCAGCGGGAAGCGGCGCTCCCCGGTGTACTTGCTGTGCGGCTCCCGCACCGCGCACGCGCTGGGCGCCGCCCAGAACGACCTGTAGTACGCCTTGCGGTAGTAGTAGCAGGTCAGCCGGAACAGCAGCAGGAACGGCAGCGAGATCGCCGCGAACGGGATCCAGCCCCTCGTCCCGGCCGGGAGGAACGTCCCGAACTCCGCCGCGTCGCCCGTGTGCCCGTCCACCGTGACGTTGTTGCATATCTCGTTCAGGCAGGGCGAGTAGAACGGCGTCAGGTAGTGGTACTCCGGGACGTAGAAGGCGGATCCCCAGAACGCCCGGACGGTCGCGTACACCACCCACGCCGTGAAGATCACGAATGTGGTGATGGGGTAAAGGCGCCAATTATCCTTCCGGAGCGTACGTTCCTTGATCTGGGCGCGCGATTTGGCCGGCGCCTCCACAGTGCTCATCGATCGCTCTCCTGAGCTCGGGTCGTCGTGTCCCCGTACCACGGGTCCGAGCGCACCCATGCGGCCGTCGCGCCTCGGCCAGGGCCTGCCGCATGCGGGCGGTGACGCCTCGTGTGCGCTTCCAGCGAAGCGACCTTACGCCACCCGCCGGGCGCTGTGACATACATAACAAGCAGACCCGCATGTGACCCTGACCACAGACTTTAGACCCGAAACCATCCCCCGCACCGACCGGCTTCCATAACCAGTTGTTATGGCGGAACGGAATCGAGACGAGTGTTCCACGGCATGACCCTCGCCGTCTCTCCGCCCGCTCCTCACCAGTCACGCACAGTGATTTCCCGCGGCACCGCCGCAACGAACGCGAGCCACCCGGCCTCGCGATCGGAGCGAGGCCGGGTGGCGGTGGACGTCGGTTCAGTAGGCGTCGGGGTAGCCGACGTCGAGGTGGGCCGAGACCAGAGAGGTCCAGGTACTGCCGTCGGAGGTGTCGCAGCGAACCTGATCGCCAGGTACGCCGACGCGGCGGCAGAACGACACGGTGCCGTTGGTGTTGGTGAGCCAGGCGCGATCGGAGTCGTAGCCCCAGTCACCCGCGGGCGCGTTCGTGGTGGTCCAGCCACCGCCGGTCAGGACGTGGCACACCAACGTCTGCGAGGACGGGACACCGGATCGGGCGCACATCGCCGGCCCATCGTCGGTCGCCAGGTAGGCCCGGTTGTCGGGATAGCCGACGTCGAGGTGGGCGGACGTCAGCGACGTCCAGCCCGAACCGTCGAACGTGTCACAGCGAACCTGATCGCCGGGCATGCCGACGCGGCGGCAAAAGGCCACCGTGCCGTTGGTGTTGGCCACCCAAGCCCGGTCGAGGGCATAGCCCCAGTCGCCGCCGGGCGCGTTCGTGGTGGTCCAGCCACCACCGGTCAGGACGTGGCACACCAACGTCTGCGACGACTCGACGCCCGCACGCGCACACAACGCCGGACCATTACCCGTAGGCAAGAAGACGCGATTATCCGGATAACCCACATCCAGATGCGACGACGTCACCGAAGCCCAACCCGACCCATTGAACGTGTCACAACGAACCTGGTCACCCGGACTCCCCACACGACGACAGTAAGACACACTGCCATCAGCATTCGCGACCCACGAACGATCAGACTCATAACCCCAATCACCCGCCGGCGCGTTCGACGTGACCCACCCACCACCGGTCAGCACATGACACACCAACGTCTGCGACGACTGGACACCCGCACGCGCACACAACGCCGGACCCTGAGCGGTGCGCAGGTAAGCCCGGTCCCCGGACTCCGTGGTCGTCCGCACCTGGAGACTCGTCGGAGGGGCGACTCCGTGCTGGTTCCGTGTGATGACGGCATAGGTGTAGGTCTGGTTGGGCGAAGCCTGAGAGTCCAGGTAGCTCGTCCCCGTGACGTTGGCCAGGAGCACGCCGTTGCGCGTCACCTGATAGTCGGTCGCGTTCGCTCCGGCGCCCCAGCGAAGGCTCACGCGCGAGCCGTGCTGCAGCGCGGAGATGGCACCGGCCGAACCGGGGAGGGTGACTTCGATCGGTGTCGGTACGTCCCGAACATGGATGAACTCCGCCGAAGCGAACCTGCCGCTGGATCGCTCGATGCGCCGCCGCGATGAGTACCCGTAGGTGTCGGTGATGTAGGAGTCCTCCCCTATCTCGATGTACGCGGGGGTGACCACCTCGACGTACGCCACGTGGCCGTAGCCACCGTCCCACTGCGCGATGGCCCCCACCACAGGGTTGGTGTCGACGGTGATGCCGACGGCACGAGCCTTCTCGTCCCATTCGTGGGCGTTGCCGATCGCCCCCGACCATGGCTTGGACGCGCCGTTCGCCGACAGCCGGTATGCGGCGTAGCTGACGCAGTTATGGCCGGGTCCCCACGAACCCCATACGCTCTGCCCGCTGTAACCCGTGCCCGCCAGGCAGTTGTAGCCGCCCGACTGGCACAGGACCGTCTCTCCACTCGCGGCCAGCGCGCGACCAGGGACGGCCATACCCACGGCCGTTATGAAAAGGACGACGAGCAGGGCTCTCGCTAACAGTGAGCTCCCAGACGGTCCGCGCGATCCGGCGAGAGAAGCCGGGAGGCCGAGCGTGAAGATCGAATTCGAATGCTTTCCGGATACGCGCATCAAGCTCTCCCTCGCCGCGGTTTCCGCCTGACCGAGGCCAGTGTAAGAACAGATATCCGATAATTGGCAAGAAAACATTGATTTCGAGAAAGTCCAGGCTTGCGGCTGGCCGAGAGTGGCCCATTCAGCGACCCTCCGGACGGCTTCGCAGGTCGCCGCCGGAAGGTGATCTCCCTCAGAATCCTTCAGCCCGCAGAACGGAAGCCGGCCTCTATTCGGCCCAGTGCCTCAGCGGCGCAGAGCGCGGTAGGCGCCCGGTGCCGCTCCCCGTCCGGGCCTCGCGCGGAGGGTGATGGTGGCGGGCACGACCCGGTGACAATCAAGACGACGAATTCGGGGGCACGTGTCAACACAACGGGCTCACCGCGCATCCAACGATAGGGAGATCCCCCGGCAGAAGACGCTGACAGACGACGTGCCCTCGACAGGGCCAGCCCGAGACAGGACCGGATGAGCGACAAAGACCCCGGCCGCGACGACCTCGCGGGGGACACCGCCGCCGACGAGCCGACGGTCACCTCCGGCGACGAGCAGCCCGTCACCTCCGCCGCCCCGGAGGAGACGGTCATCGCCGCCGAGGAGGAGACGACCACCCGGCGCCCCCGGCGCCGCAAGATCCTGCGCCGCACCGCGGTCGGCATGACCGCCGTGGTGCTGCTCGCGGGCGCCGGAGCGGTCGGGCTCTACTACGACCTGGTCGGCGGCATCGACCAGAAACACGTCGGCGGGCAACTCGGCGCCAACCGCCCCAAGAAGCTCAACAAGAGCCTCAACGTCCTGCTCATCGGATCGGACACCCGCGAGGGCGACAACGCCCGGTACGGCGCGGCCGCCGGGATGTCCGGGGCCCGGTCCGACACGGCGATCCTGCTGCACCTGTCCCCGAACCGCGACCAGGCGGTGGGGATCAGCTTTCCCCGCGACTCGATGGTGAAGATCCCCCAGTGCGAGAAGGAGAAGGGCGGCACCGTCCCCGCGCAGTTCGGGATGCTGAACGCCGCGTTCGCCTACGCCGGTCCGACCTGCACCTGGAAGACGCTGGAGTCGCTGACCGGCATCCACATCGACCACTTCGTCCAGATCGACTTCTCCGGTTTCAAACGGATGGTGGACGCCCTGGGAGGCGTGGAGATCTGCCTCGACCGGCCCGTCGACGACCCTCGCGCGGAACTGCACCTGAAGGCGGGGAAGCAGACGGTCAAGGGTGAGGACGCCCTCGGGTACGTCCGCGCCCGCTACTCCCTCGGCAACGGCTCCGACCTCGAACGCATCGAGCGGCAGCAGAGGTTCATGGCGGCGGTCGTCGACAAGGCCACCAGCGGTTCGATGCTCACCGACCCGACCAAGTCCTACAAGTTCCTGAAGGCCGCGACGAAGTCGATGACGACCGACGACGAACTCGACCTGTCCACCATGCGCAAGCTCGCGGACGGCCTCAAGGGCATGAGCGCCGGCCAGGTCCGGTTCATCACGGTGCCGGTCGAGGGCTACGCACCCGACCCCAACCGCGTCCAGTGGGACATGGAGCGCGCCAAGCCGCTCTTCGCGGCGATCCAGCACGACAACGACCTGCCCGCCGAACCGGCCGCCCAGAAGCAGAAGCCCCTCGCCCCGGCCCAGGTCAAGGTGACGGTGGTGGACGCGGGGGGTGACACGAAGCTGATCGAACGGACCGTTCGGCAACTCGACCGGCGCGGCTTCGACGTCGCCGGAAAGGTCGAGAAGAAGCCCCCCGCGGCCGAGAGCCGCATCACCTACGCCCCCTCCGCCGAGGCACAGGCGTCCGCGCTGGCCCGGATCGTCCCGAACGCCCTCCTCGCCGCGGACGCCGGCGCACCGAAGGACGGCGTGCGGCTGACCATAGGCAAGAGCGGAATCCGGCTCGTCCCGCCCGCCCTCAAGATCACTGGAGGCGTCAAGGCCGGCGGGCGAAGCCCCTGTGCCTGACCGACCGCACCCGAGACGGCGCGCCGCAACGGCATCGCCGGCTGGCCGCGCCGGGCGCGGTCCAGGCTCTAGAGTCTTCCTGTAGGCGGCCCCACCCTGGAGACGGCGATGACGCACCCATCGGACCCCGGTCACCCACCGCGCCCTCCCAGGCTCGGCCCCCAGGGAGACCCGTACGTCCCTCAGCAACAGCCGGCCCCCGGCCCCCGGCCCCCGAGTTTCCATCCGGGACCGGGACCGGGACCTCAAGGTCAGCCCCGGGAGTGGGTCCCGGTAGAGCGAACGGACAAGGGACTCTTCGGCGCTCTACTCGATGCCAACTTCAACCACCTGGTGACCCTGAAACTCGCCAAGGTCTCTTATGTCCTCTCGTTGATGCTGATCAGCCTGCAGTGCCTCCTCTTCCTCGGCCTCGGGGCGTGGATCGCCACCTGGGACGACTTCTGGGCATGGGGGATCTTCCTGCTCATCGCCACACCGCTGGTCTGGCTGTCGGAACTGCTGCTCGTTCGCCTGTTCATGGAGGCGGTGGTCGTCCGGTTCAAGACGGCCGAGCATCTGCGGGTCATCAAGGACAAGATCTAGACGGGCGGGCAGGTGGGCGAATTCGACGGGACGGGGGACGGCGGAAAGACTCCCCCGCGCGAGACACGACGCGATCCCGGGGTGACACGGCGGGACCCGCCGGTGCCCGGGCCCCGACCGGCGCCTTCCGGCGGGACGGGGGACACCCGTCGCGACGGGGCGGCGGCGGCCGACCCGCTCATGCGGTTGCCGGCGGCGCTCGCCGAGCGGTACGAGGCGGTCGCGGAACTGCCGGTTCAGGGCGCGGAGTCCGATCTGCTCCTGGTGCGGGACGCGGGCGGCACGGACGAGTACGTGGCGAAGATCTTCCGCCGCGGGTACCGCGCCGACCGGGAGGTGTGGGAGAAGCTGCCCACGCTCGACTCCCCGCACGTCCTGCGGATCCTAGAGACCGGGCACGCGGACGGCCGGGACTACGAGGTCACCGCGTACGCGCCGGACGGCAACCTGCGGGCGTTGATGACCGGGCCGATGCCGGCGGCGCGGGTCGCCGAGATCGCGGCGCAGCTCGCGGCGGGTCTGGCGGCGCTGCACCGGGCGGGCATCGTGCACCGTGACCTCAAGCCCGAGAACGTGCTCGTCCTGACCACGGCGCCGCTGCGTCTGGTGATCGCCGACTTCGGGCTGAGCAAGGTGCTCGACCAGAGCGTGGTGTTCGCCTCGTCCTCGCGCACGCTGGCCTACGCCGCGCCGGAGTCGCTGTCCGGCCAGGTGTCGCCGGCGCGTGACTGGTGGTCGCTGGGCATGATCGTCCGGGAATTGGCGACGGGGCGGGCGCCGTTCCTCGGGCTCAGCGAGACCGTGGTGGTCGATCACCTCGCGACGCGGCCGGTGTCGGCGGACGATGTCGCCGATCCGCGGTTGCGGCTGCTGTGCCGGGGGCTGCTCGCGCGCGATCCGCGCCGGAGATGGACCGGCGAGCAGGTCACGGAGTGGCTGGACGGGGGGTCACCGCCGGTCGTCGAGGAGACCCAGGCGCCTCCCGGAACCGGGCTGCCGTTCAAGGGGCGCCGTTACGCGGACCGCGCCGAGTTGGCGCGCGCGCTGGTCGAGGAGTGGGAGCACGCGGCGCTCTACTTCTTCGGACGTGGGGAGTCCGGTGAGGCGTGGCGGAGCCTGCGGGAGTGGCTCGCGGACGTCGAGGACGACGGCCGGATCGAGCTGATCGACGGCCATTTGACCGCCCGGCTTTCACCCGATGTGAAGCTGCTGCATCTGGTGCGGTGGCTGGACCCGACGCTGCCCCCGCATTATCTGGGCTGGCGCGTGACCGCGGGGGATCTCCCGGGCCTCGCCGCGCTGGCGGCCGATCCCGGACATCCCGACCATCGCACCGCGTGCCTGTTGGGCCGGGAACTGTGGACGCACGATCTGTTGCGGATTCTGGCCGGGTTCGAGGACGGGCACGACCTGGCCCGGGTCGGTGACCAGTGGCGCGCCCACGTGGCGGCCTGGAACGACCTGGCCCGGTGGCTGCGGGGCCAGGAGGCCGCGCCGCCGGGGTTGGCTATGCGGCTACCCGACGCGGGTACGGACGGGCCGGGGACGCGGGTCGCAGGGCCGTCCGGTCCTGTCGATGAGCCGCCGGTCGTGCTTCTTACCCTGCTCGCTTTGGCGGCTCGTCCCGCCGAGACCCACAGGTTGCTCGCAGACGCGGCCGCCAGCGCGCGCGCCGCTGTCTCTGATCCCGTGCCATGGTTCGTCTGGTTGGCGGACGGGGCGGGCGACGATCCGCTGCGACTACTCGCCGTGGTCCGGGCCGCGCCTGAGGCCGTTCTGGAGACCGAGTCGCGGGCTCGGGACCGGTATGCCGCCGAGCAGCGTGACGAGGCGCTGCGCGCGCAGTGGGCGGAACGGGAGAGGCAACGGCTTGCGGGGCGCGGCGCGGCGATGACCCGCGCCGTTCTCTGGACGCTCCCGCTGCTGGCCGTGTGGCTGCTCGGAAGCGCGGTGGTCGACGCGCTGTTCGGTGGCGGGGGTGGCCAGCGGACCACGTCGGCCGGCTTTCACCTCCAAAAGACACCGTGGGTGTCGTTCAGCCTTCTCGCCGTTCCCTCCGTCCTCGCATGGGCGGTGCATTGCGGCACCGAAGTGCTGGTGGCACGCGCGCAGGGCAAGGACTATCTGCCCTTGGGGCCGTGGTCGTGGCTGTCCAAGGTGCTGGGTGCGGGTGGACGGGGCCTGTCCAAGGCGTCCCAGACGATGTCGGGGGCCGCACAGCGCACCGGACGGCGGGGCTGCGGCGTGGTCCTCCTCGCCGGGACGGTCCCGCTGCTGATCATTTTGTTGCTTCTCGGGGCCGTGACGTCCGTCGCCGCCCTGCTGTGGATCCTCCTGCTCGTCGCGGTTCCCGCCGCGCACGCCGTCGCCGCGGGGCTGCGGCTGCACCGGTGGCGGGAGGGCCGCGCCGCCGAGGGCCCGGGCATCCGTCCGGGAGACCTGACCGACCGCCCCGCACATCCGACCGACCGCCCCGGAGGGACAGTATGAGCAGCGGCGTCGAGGCCGACATCGCCCTGGACGCGGCCGTGATCCTCACCTTGGGGATGAACCGCGTCCTCGGCCGGGGCGCGGGCCTCGCCGGACGGGGCGCGGAGGCCCTTGCGGCCCTCGCCGCGGGACGGGCCGAGGCGCGGGCCACCGCCCTCGCCGAGGTGAGGACGCACGAGCGCGCGCTCCGCGAGACCGTCGAGCGCAACGCGCGCATCGCCGCGCTCGCCGAGACCCGAGCGAAGATCGGCGCTGACGTCGCGCTGCCCGCGCCGCTCCGGCCGGACGAGGAGTCCGCGGCGGAGCTCGCCGCCTGGTGCGCCGCGACCGATCCCGTCCTGGACGAGGCCGAGCGGCACCTGTCGGAGCACCTCGCGGCCCAGATCACCGCGCAGGTGTTCGCCGTCCCCGACGGCGGGTTGCAGACCGACACCGGCCACGGCGCATCACCCGCCCCACGCGTCCAAGACGATGTGCAAGGAACTTTGGAACGCCTCATGGCTCGTCTGCTGCCCGACGCGGCCGAGGAGGAGCGGCGTGCGGTCGCGGAGGCGGCCGGGCTCCTCGCGGGCACGGGAACCCCCGACGAGGCGGAGGGCGTCCTGCAGGAGGTGCGGCTGCGGATCCAGGCCGCCAACCGCCGAACCGAGGAGCATCGGGCGCAGGAGCGCAAAAGCGCGGCCGAGCGGGACGCCGCCGAGCAGGCCGAGGCCGAGCGCCGCTACGTCCTCGACTCGATCACCACGGCGTTCGAGGATCTGGGGTATGAGGTCCAGGCCGGGTTCGAGACGCTGACGGCCGACGGCGGCGCGCTCGTCCTGACCCGGGGGGGCTGGCCCGATCACAGCGTGAAGATGCGGGTCGACGACGCGGCCCATGTGCGGGCCTCGATGGTGCGCGAGAAGCCCGCCGAGAGCGAGGACGACCGGCGCGTGGACGTCGAGCGCGAACGGGAGTGGTGCGAGGCGTTCGAGGCCGCGCGGGAGCGGCTGGCCGCGGCCGGGATCAGCTCCGAGGTGGCCTGGCGGCTGGACCCCGGAGTGCGTGAACTGCCGGTTTCGGACGGTTCACGGCAGACTAGGGGGCGCGCCGGACGGCGCGAACGTCACCGGGAACGTGGCCAGTGACGGTTCGGGGGCCCTGCGGGGGCAGGGGCGGAACGGAGTGGAGCGAGCCTGATGAGCATTGATTCGCCGACCCTTGGCGGGCGGCTGCAGGGCTGGCCGCCGTTCATCCGCGAGCTGGACGCGACCTTGTCCGTGCACTCCCAGTACGTCCTGTCGGGCAACCTCTACGACAGCTTCCTCGCGCCGCCGCTGGAAGGCGGCGGCCCGGCCCGGTTGCTGCCGCTGCGCGGTCTGCTGTGGGAGACCCTGCGCTCCAGCGGCGCGTCCTGCATGATCGTGTACGACCCGGTGGACGGCCTGCAGGTCTACCCCGACACCGGCGACGAGATCGCGGACGAGGCGGTCCGGGCGGCCGACCAGCTGCTGGGCAAGCGCAAGCCGGACGAGAAGCCGTCGCTGGAGGGGCTGACACGGCAGCTGGCCGCGGTGGCGCGGCCCGCGGAGAACATCCGCGCCGCGTTCGTGATCGACTCGGCGTCCCGGATCGCGCGGACGCCCACCGACCTGGAACCGGCCGAGCGGGACTTCTTCCGGTTCTGCGCGAAGCTGTCGCGCAACGCCCGTCCGGTCCGGGTGGTGGGCGCACGGCCCAAGCCGCTCTACAACCCGATCCTGTGGCTGGTGGAGCGGCCGGGCGACCTTCCTCCGTGGCTGACCACCGACAACGAGAACATCCGCGAGATCACCATCCCGCGGCCGCACCTCGGCGACCGGCAGGAGACCGCCCGGTTGCTGGCCCGCGCGTTCGGTGTGAGCGACGTCGGCGGGGACGAGGCGGCCGCCGCGGCGTGCGACGCGTTCGCCGAGCAGGCGGACGGGCTGACCCTCCAGTCGATGATCGAGGTGACGCGGCTCGCCAAGGAGCGCAACGTCGACCTGGCCGACCTGCCCGACGCCGTCCGGACGTACAAGCTGGGCGTGCTCGACAACCCGTGGAGCCGCGGACATCTGCGGCGCCGCGTGCTGGAGGGCGAGAAGCGCGTCCCGGAGCGGGTGATCGGGCAGCCGCAGGCCGTCACCAAGACCCTGGACATCCTCAAGCGGGCGGTGCTCGGGCTGTCGGGCGCGCAGGCGATCCGGTCGGGCAGCAGGCCGCGGGGCGTGCTGTTCTTCGCCGGGCCGACCGGCACCGGTAAGACCGAGCTGGCGAAGGCGATCACCGAGCTGGTGTTCGGGGACGAGTCCGCCTACCTGCGCTTCGACATGAGCGAGTTCTCCGGCGAGGGCTCGGGCGACCGGCTGATCGGCTCGCCGCCCGGGTATGTGGGGCACGAGGCGGGCGGCGAGCTGACCAACGCCGTCCGCGAGGACCCGTTCCGGGTGATGCTGTTCGACGAGATCGAGAAGGCGCACCCGCGGATCCTCGACAAGTTCCTGCAGATCCTGGAGGACGGCCGGCTCACCGACGGGCGCGGCAACACCGTCCACTTCTCCGAGTCGATCCTGATCTTCACGTCGAACCTGGGAATGTACGTCCCGGGGCGGGACCTGACGACCCGCGACAGCGCCGCGTACGCGCCCGCCGCGCGGGTGCAGAACATCATGCCCGGGATGACCTACGACGAGGTCGAGCAGCGGATCAAGGGCGCCGTCGCCGATCACTTCACCGAGGTCCTCAACCGGCCCGAGCTGCTCAACCGGTTCGGCGACAACATCGTGGTGTTCGATTTCATCTCCGACGAGGCGGCGCACAAGATCTTCGACCTCCAGTTCGCGAACATCTGCAAGCGGGTCGCCGAGGAGCACCGGCTCATCCTGGCGGTGAAGGGCGACGCGCTGCAGACGCTCCGCGGGTGGTGCACGGACGAGCTGGACAAGGGCGGTCGGGGCATCGGCATGGCCCTGGAATCCCATTTCGTCAACCCGCTGGCACGCGCGCTGTTCGACCGGGAGCTCGTCCCGGACGAGAGGATCACCGTGTCCGGTATCCGCCGTGAGGGCAGCATCGTGCACCTGGACGTCCAGTGACCGGCGGTTCCGGGCGGGACGGCCCCGCGGAGCACCTGCTCCTCGCCAAGGCCCACTATCCGGTGACGACGCTCGGCCCGGGCACGCGCGCGGGGATCTGGACGCAGGGGTGCACGCTGCACTGCCACGGCTGCCTCTCGCGTGACACCTGGGACGCCGACCCGGGCAAGGCCGTCCCGGTCAAGGCCATCCTGGGCTGGCTGGAATCGCTCCCCGGGCCGGTCGACGGCGTGACGATCTCGGGCGGCGAACCGTTCCAGCAGCCGGCCGCGCTGGCGGCGCTGCTCCAAGGGATAGCCGCATGGCGGGACGGCCGCCAGCATGAGACGATTGGGTTGGACATATTGGTCTACAGCGGATATGTCTACTCTCGACTCTCGCGGACGGAAGCGATGCGGGAGATCCTGAACATGTGTGACGCCGTGATCACGGGGCCGTACGTCGACCGGCTCAACCCGGGGGGACGACACTCCGAGAGTGGCTCTCTACTCTGGAAGGGGTCTGCCAATCAGCGCGTCGTGCCGCTGTCCCCGCTGGGACGCGAACGGTACGGGGCACTGGCCGACATCGGAGACACTAGGGAAGATGCAGAGTCTGGAGTAGCGGCAGAGTCTGGAAAAGCGGCAGGGCCCCGAGTGCAGGTGTCCGTGGACGAGGGGCCGGAGGGAAGGCGGGTGTACTACATCGGGATCCCGCGAAGGGGTGACATGGATCACCTCACGTCGAGGCTCGAACGCGCCGGGGTGCGCGCGGGGGATGTGTCATGGCGACCTTGAACTGTCCTGTCTGTGACGAACCGTTCCAGCCGGGCGATCTGCTCTGCCTGAGCTGCGGGGCCAATCTGGCGCGCGCCGGGAGCGCTCACCAGCATGGCCAGGGCGGGTACGGCGACCAGCAGCAGCCACGGATCCCGACGGCCCCGCCACCTCAGCACGGTGCCCCCCAGCATGGTGCCCCCCAGCATGGCGGCCCTCAGCATGGTGGCCCCCAGCACGGGGCTCCCCCATATGGCGGCCCGCAGCACGGCGGTCCGCAATACGGCGGTCCCCAGCACGGTGCGCCTCAGCACGGCGGTCCCCAGCACGGCGCTCCGCAGGGCGGCGCTCAGCACGGCCAGCCGTACCAGCAGCAGCCCCAGCACGCCCCGGGCGACCCCTATCAGCAGGCTCCCCAGCAGCAGGCGCCGCAGGACCCGTACCAGCAGGCGCCTCAGCAGCAGGGCCCGCCACCGCAGGATCCATGGGGCGCACCGCAGCAGCAACAGCAGCAAGACCCGTGGGGTGCCCCCATGCCCCAGCAGTCGCAACAGCCTCCCGGCCCTCCGCAGCAGCAGGGCCCGCAGGACTACCGGCAGCAGGACTACGGGCAGCAGGATTACCGGCAGCAGGACTACGGGCAGCAGGACTACGGACAACAGGACTACGGACAACAGGGGCAGCACGGCGGCCAGCCACCGGCGCAGAACCAGCAGCCGTCCCCCGACCCGTGGGCCGCGCCGCCCCAACAGCAGCAGCAACAGCCCGACCAGTGGGGCGCACCACCCCAGCAGCAGCCGGATCAGTACCAGCAGCAGAACCAGTACGGCGCTCCGCAGCCCGGCCCTGTCGACCACGATTTCGGTGCGCCACCGCCCCCTCAGCGCGAGAGCCGTCCGGTGGTGCCGCCGCCGCATGGCCGTGAGGCGACGCTGCTGCCGGCGGACCACCAGAGCCCGTCCCGGTCACAGCCGCCGAGCGACAGCACGGCGTTCATGTGCCCGTACTGCGAGGCGGTCCTGACGAATCCGGGCGCCGCGCAGTGCGATTCGTGCCTGCGCGCGCTGCCGCAGAAGGGGACGCCGGTCCTGAAGGTGCAGTTCCCCACGGGTGAGCTGAAGATCTCGGTGGGGCAGCACCTCGTGCTCGGCCGGGACGCGGGCCAGTCCCCGGTGGCGGCGACGTTCACGCAGTACGACAACGTGTCCCGGCGGCACTCGACGCTCTGGCTCGATCCGTCCGGTACCGCCTGGGTCCGTGACGAGGGCTCCACCAACGGCACGTTCGTCAACGGCGAGCGGCTCCCCCGCGGCGTGGAGGCCCCCCTCCGCGACGGCGACCAGCTCCGGCTCGCCGCCGACGTCACGGGGACCGTCCAGCTCAACTGACGCGAAGCGAGAACGGCGGTGGCCCAGGGGAGCTCCCCTGGGCCACCGCCGTTTTCGGCCCGCACATAACTCACGGGCAGAGAGGCGGGGGCCGCCCTCAGGACGGCCCCCGCTCCCTTTCAGCGCTCGGTCGGCCGGGAAGGCTCGGCCGCCGCGGTCGGCCGCAGCGCTCGGTCCGCCGGAACGCTTGGTCTGGCTGGGCTGCGTCGGGCTGGTCTTGCCCTTCTTGAACCCGGCTAATCCGGCAAGTCAGCCGGCGCGCTTGGTGCGGGCGCGGGTGCGCTCGCGCTCCTTGGCGTCCAGGACGACCTTGCGGATGCGGACGGCGGCCGGGGTGACCTCGACGCACTCGTCCTCGCGGCAGAACTCCAGTGCCTCCTCCAGCGACAGCAGGCGCGCCGGGGTGAGCCGCTCCAACTCGTCGCCGGTCGAGGAGCGCATGTTCGTCAGCTTCTTCTCCTTGGTGATGTTGACGTCCATGTCGTCGGACCGGGAGTTCTCCCCGACGATCATGCCCTCGTACACCTCGGTGGTCGGCCCGACGAAGAACGTTCCGCGCTCCTGCAGGTTCGTGATCGCGTAGGCGGTGGCGGCGCCCGCGCGGTCGGCGACGAGGGAGCCGGACGGGCGGGTGCGCAGCTCGCCGAACCAGGGCTCGTAGTCCTCGAAGACGTGGTGGGCCATGCCGGTGCCGCGCGTCTCGGTCATGAACTCGGTACGGAACCCGATCAGGGCGCGCGCCGGGACGAGGAACTCCATCCGGATCCAGCCGGTGCCGTGGTTGGTCATGTGCTCCATACGGCCCTTGCGGACCGCCAGGAGCTGCGTGATCGCGCCCAGGTGCTCCTCGGGGATGTCGACGGTGAGACGTTCGACCGGCTCGTGCTTCTTCCCGTCGATCTGCTTGGCGACGACCTGCGGCTTGCCGACGGTGAGCTCGTAGCCCTCCCGGCGCATGTTCTCGACGAGGATCGCGAGGGCCAGCTCACCGCGGCCCTGCACCTCCCAGGTGTCGGGCCGCTCGGTCGGCAGGACGCGGATCGACACGTTGCCGACCAGCTCCCGGTCCAGACGGTCCTTGACCATCCGGGCGGTGACCTTGGTGCCCTTCTCGCGGCCCGCCATCGGCCCGGTGTTGGTGCCGATCGTCATCGAGATCGCGGGCTCGTCCACGGTGATCAGCGGCAGCGCGCGGGGGTCGTCCGGGTCGGCGATGGTGTCGCCGATCATGATGTCGGGGATGCCGGAGATGGCGATGATGTCGCCGGGGCCCGCCTCGTCGGCGGGCTTGCGGGCGAGCGCCTCGGTCATCAGCAGCTCGGTGATCTTCACCTTCTCGACACTGCCGTCATGCCGGCACCAGGCGACCTGCTGGCCCTTCTTGATCGTCCCGGCGTGCACCCGGCACAGCGCGATCCGGCCGAGGTAGCTGGAGGCGTCCAGGTTCGTGACGTGCGCCTGGAGCGCCGCGTCCGGGTCGTAGGACGGCGCCGGGATCGTCTCGGTGATGACCGTGAACAGGGGCTCCAGGTCCGCGCTGTCCGGCATCTCACCGTCGGCGGGCTTGTTCAGCGAGGCCCGCCCGGCGCGGCCGGACGCGTACACGATCGGGAAGTCGATCTGGCCCTCTTCGGCGTCGAGGTCCATGAACAGCTCGTACGTCTCGTCCACGACCTCGTCGATACGGGCGTCGGGACGGTCGGTCTTGTTGACGACGAGGATCACCGGCAGCCGCGCGGACAGCGCCTTGCGCAGGACGAACCGGGTCTGCGGCAGGGGACCTTCACTGGCGTCCACGAGCAGCACGACGCCGTCCACCATGGACAGCCCGCGCTCGACCTCGCCACCGAAGTCGGCGTGGCCGGGGGTGTCGATGATGTTGATGGTCAGGCCGTTGTGCCGGACGGCGGTGTTCTTGGCGAGAATGGTGATGCCCTTCTCGCGCTCCAGGTCGTTGGAATCCATGACGCGGTCGTCGACGTCCTGGTTCTCGCGGAAGGCACCGGACTGCCAGAGCATGGCGTCGACCAGCGTCGTCTTGCCGTGGTCGACATGGGCGACGATCGCGACGTTCCGGAGGTCGTCTCGCGTGGAGATGGGCATGCGGGCTCGCCTTGCGTGAGAGTTCGGGAGTCGCCGCAGACGCGCGGCAAGCCCCATTCTACTTGGCCGAGCGCCCGACCCCGCCCTAGCGGGACGTACCGCCCGTCACATGATTTTCGGATTGGCCAACTTTGCCCATCCTTTGTAATCTCCTCGAGATCCGGTCGTCCCGAGGCCCCACCCCCCGGGGCTTGCGGCCGGAGCGCCGAATCTCCGACCGCGGAGAACCGGGGACCCAAGATCCCCTGGGGTGAATCGACGCACGTCGTAGGGCGCCTCCTGGCCCGAACCCGTCAGCTAACCCGGTAGGCGCGCAGGGAGAGGAGAACACCGGCTTGGCCCCGGATTCCCACCGGCGGCGCCGCCGCGCCACCGCCGCCACCGTCATCCTGATCGCCCTCGGCACCACCGCGCCCATCGCCGCGCACGCCGCCCAGCCGTTCGGGGCACCCTCCCCGCAACCGCTGCCCACCTCGGAGAACGGCCTGCGCAAGAGCCTCGACGAGCTCAACACCGAGGCCGAGAAGCTCACGGAGAAGTACAACAAGTCCCGTGTCGACCTGGGCAGGGCCCGCAAGGCCGAGCAGGCCGCCGCACAGGCCGCCGCCGCCCTGGAGGCGCAGGCGGCGCCCGCCCGCGAGCGCCTCGGCCGGCTGGCCGCCGCGAACTACATGAGCGGCGGACCGGACGCGATCTTCGGTACGGGGGGCTCCACCGACGGCCTGTCCGACAGGGCCTACCTCGCGCAGAATCAGGCCGCGGCCGTCGCGGTACTGCAACGGCAGATCGACCAGGCGAACCAGGCCAAGCGTGCCGCCGCGGCCAGGACCGCCCAGGTCCAACAGGCAGCCGCTCAAGCGGAGACCGCCCGCAAGGCCGCCAAAGCGAAAGTGACGGAAGTCACCAGGCGGCTGGACAAGCTGACCACCACCCACATCAAGGACCCCCGCACCGGGCTCTCAGCGACGATCAAGGGTTCCGACCTGCCCGCCAAGATGGCCCGCAAGGCACTCACCAAGCTCGGCTCCCCCTATGTGTGGGCCGCCGCCGGCCCCAGCAGCTTCGACTGCTCCGGCCTGGTCGTCTGGGCCTACGCCCAGGTCGGCAAGCCGGGCCTGCCGCACTACACCGGCGATCTGCTCGCCCTGGGCCACCGCGTCTCACGCGGCTCGCTGCGCTCCGGCGACCTCGTGTACTTCGGCAGCAGCATCCACCACATGGGCATCTACCTCGGCGAGGGCAAGTTCCTGCACGCTCCCCAGACCGGTGATGTGGTGAAGATCTCCAAACTGTCCGAACGCTCCGACTTCGCCGGCGCCAACCGAATCGGCTAGGAAGCTGGCCGGGGGCTGGGCTTCGACCGGTGCGACCTGTTGGGCCGGGTCAGGGGTGCCAGGGGCGGGACTGACGTAGTTCGTCGATGACGGGGCGGTCTCCGGGGAGCCAGTCGACGTCGTCGAGCTCGTCCGGGGCGAGCCAGCGCAGGTCGAGGTGTTCGAGTGCGCGTGGCTCGCCCTGGACGATCTCAGCCGTCCACACCCTGAGGCACGCGCTCTCGCTCAGTCGCCAGTCGCCGCCGATGCGGCGGCCCAGGCGGACCTTGATCGCGAGTTCTTCATGGCACTCGCGGACGAGGGCGTCCTCGTCCGACTCCCCCGGATCCACCTTGCCGCCGGGCAGTTCCCAGCCGCCCGCCATGTGCGGCGGCTCGGCGCGCTGGGCGCTGAGCAGCCGGCCGTCCGAGATGATCGCGGCACCCACCACGACGAGGTCGATCGCCACCAGCTCCTTAACTCTCTTCCCGCATCATCGTTCACTCTGAGACGGTCGCGCGGGCCTGGCCGGTTCCGTTCGGCCGGGCCTCCGCCACGACGCGCGCCGCATCCCGGACGATCTCCTCCAGATGGTCGCCGTGCGCGCCGCGCCAGTAGACCTGCCCGCAGTCGGCGCAGCGGCCGTAGACGTCGTAGCTGCGGCGGGTGCCGATCTCCAGTTCCCGTTCGATGTCGCGTTTGTCGACCGGGACGAGCGGTCCGTTGCAGGCGGTGCACCGCGTCCACGGCTCCAGGGCGGGCGCGAAACGCTCCAGCAGGTCGCGGAGTTGGTCGTCGGGTCGCGAGCCCCGCACGTACGCGCCGAACCACAGCGCGCGGCGGCGGAGCAGGCCACGGTCCTGGGTGAGCAGCACGCGGCGCTCCGCGTTCGCCTGGACGACCAGCGCCGGGTCGTCCATGTCGTTGTGGTAGGCGGTGTCGAGCCCGAGGAGGCGCATCCGCCGCGCCAGGGTGCCGAGGTGGACGTCCAGCAAGAATCGGGGGGCGGCCTGCCCGGTTTCCAGTGGAACGGGCTGCGGGCGCGGGATCGCCGCCACCAGCACCTCGTCCCCGGCGGCGGGACGGGACGACGGCTCCACCGGCTCGCCGCGGATCGTCATCGGACCGGCCTCGGGCAGCGGCACGCCGAGCGACTCCACGAGGTGCCCCAGCGTCGAGGTCCCGTCGTAGGCCACCCGGCGTGCGGGCTCCCGCCGCGCGGCGGGCAGGAACATCAGCAGTTCGTCGGCGATCCGGATGTGTATCTCGGGCTCCACGCCGTCAGCATGACACGCGACCCCGCCGATGCCCTCCGGATTATCCGACCAGGCGCTCTGCCGAAGCCGCCAGGGACTCCAGGAGGGCTGGGACGTCCTGCCCGACGAGGACGCCGTCGCGCTTCACCGTGCGTCCGCCGACGAGGACGGTGTCGACGTTGCGGGTCTCGGCGTGCAGGACCACCGCGGCGATCGGGTCGTGCGCCGAAGCCATGCCCAGCGTGTCGGTGCGCAGGACGAGCAGGTCCGCCTGCTTGCCGGGCGTGAGCGACCCGGTGAGGTCTGCGAGCCCGGCGGTCTCGGCGCCGCCGATCGTCGCCGCCCGGAGCGCGTCGGACGTGCTGAACGCGAGGCCCGCGGAGTCCGGGCGTCCGCGTTCGAGGACGTAGGCGGCGCGCATGACGCTGAACATGTCGCCGGGGCCGCTCACCACGGTGTCGGCGCCGAGCCCGGTGGGGACGCCGGCCGCGAGGGCGCGCCCGGTGGCCGCCGGGCCGAGGTCGAGGGCCGCCTCGATGGCCGGCGTGGCCGAGACCGTCCCGCCGGTCCCGGCGATTCGCTTGAACTCCTCGCCGGTGTAGAAGTTCGCGTGGACGTACATGGTCGGATGGTCCATCAGCCCATGGCGCTCCAGGAAGGCCAGGCCCCGCGCGGCGCTCTCCGCACCGTGACCGCCCATGTGCGTGGTGATGGTCAGGTCGAGGTCGCGAGCCAGCCGCCACTCACGCAGCGCGCGCTCCCCGTCGGCGATCTCCGGGCCGAGCGCGCCCATCGCCATGGAGACGGTTCCGGTGGTGTCGAACAGTTCGCGGCGGACGCGGGTCGTCTCGGCGGCGAACGCGTCGAGATCGTCGCCGCCGAGGTAGCAGTAGCCGAACACTGCCCGGACGCCGGATGCGCGCAGTGCCGCGACACTCGCGTCCGTGTGGGCTGGTCCGAACTGGATGTGCGACCAGTCGACCAGGGTCGTGATGCCCGAGTCGAGACTTTCCAGCGCTCCGGCGAGGGTGCCGGTGTGCACGTCGTCGGGCGTGTAGCCAGGGGCGATCTCACCGAGGATGCGCTGAAGGTAGCCGCCGAGCGTGCCGTCGGGCAGCAGGGCGCGGATCCCGGCCTGCCAGGTGTGCCGGTGGGTGTCGACGAAGCCGGGCAGGACGATCCGGCCCGTCGCGTCGATCACCTCGGCGCCCGGCGGGACGGGCAGGCCGGAGCCGACGGCGGCGATACGTCCGTCCTCGACGAGCACGTCGGCCCGGTCGAGGACGGTGGGCTCCGGTGCGGTGTCGATGACCACGCCGTTGCGGAGAAGGGTCGATGTCATGCCTTAAAGGTTAGAGAGAAGCTTTTTGAAAAGCAACAAGGTGAGTGAGTATTCTCAGCGTGTGCAGGACGATGGCGGCAACCCTCGGGACGAGGTCGACGTGCTGGCGGCGGCATGGCGGCGGGACGGGGTCTCCGAACCCCTGATCGCGATGCTGGAGGTCGGCAAGCGGGCGCAACGGGTCGGACTGCTCCTCCAGCAGGCCCTACGCGGCGGCCTCGCCGAGTACGGCCTGACCTACGCCGAGCTGGAGGTGCTGACCATCCTGCGCCGCGCCGGGGAGCCGTACCGGCTGCGTCCGAGCGAGCTCACCAAGTCGGCACTGCTCACCTCGGGCGGGACGAGCAACGTCCTGCAACGGCTCCAGAAGGCCGGCTACGTCGAGCGCGAGGCCGACACCGGCGACGCGCGCAGCCGATTCGTCCAGCTCACGAGCGAGGGCCTGCGCATCAGCGAGCAGGCCGCGAAGATGGCCGGGCGGGTGCACGAGGAGGTCATGGCGGGGCTGCCGCCCGAGGTCGTGCGGGAGGCCGCCGACGCGCTCCGCGAGATACTCGTGGTGATCGGCCGGCGACGCTTCCTCTGACCCCCTGGTGACACTAGCCGCACATTCCGCTGAATTGCCGGTTCGGGGGCGTGACGGCCGGGGCCGTGCCGGGTGACACTCACTCCATGAACGCCCCCCGCTACTCCAGGTTCCGCCGCATACTCCTCCTCACACCCCTGCTCGTCGGCGGGCTCGTGGGCCCCGGCGCGCAGGCCGCCACCGTCCCCGCGCCGCCCGGCGTCGCCGCCGTCACCTCCGCGACCGGCGCCCACACCCGGGCGATCTCCCCGATCTGCGAGACACGGCTTCCCGATCAGGCCGACGACACCATCGCCCTGATCGACCAGGGCGGCCCCTACCCGTACCCACAGGACGGCACGGTCTTCCAGAACCGCGAGGGCCTGCTCCCGCAGCAGCCTCGCGGTTTCTACCACGAGTTCACGGTCAGGACCCCCGGCAGCCCGGACCGCGGCGCGCGCCGCATCATCACGTCCGGCAACGAAGGCCACGACGGGATGTACTGGACACCCGATCACTACCGCACGTTCTACGACATCGACTTCGGCTGCTGAGCCCTACTGGGCCGCCAGTTCTGAAAGCTTCTTCTGGAGGTCCTTGCGCGCCAGGGGACGCGTGGTCCCCACCCAGTCCGGGCGCTTGTACGGCTTCACACCGATGTTCGGCACGCATGTCGAGCAGCTCGCCACGACCATCTTCCCGCCGCCGATCACCATGCCCACATGGCCCGGGTTGTTGGACGAGGTGCCGGGTCCGGAGTTGAAGAACACCAGGTCGCCGGGCTGCTCCTTGCCCTTGTCGATCTTCACGCCGTACGGCCACTGCTCGAACGTGGTGCGCGGGATCGACATGCCGGCGGAGCGGTAGGCCGCCTGCAACAGGCTGGAGCAGTCCCACGCGTCCGGCCCGTTCGCGCCGAAGATGTACCGCTTGCCGCGCTGCGCCATCGCGAAGGCGATGATCTTCTGGACGAGCTCGCTCGCGTTCGCCGGGAGCTGGTTGTCCTGGCACTCGACCCCGTTGGACTGGACGACCTCGAAGTCGCCGCCGACATACTTCTTCGCCCAGTCCAGTACGAGGTTCACGTAGTCCCACGAGTGGTTGTACATGAAGATCGCGGTGCGCATCCGCCGCGGTGCGCCGTTGTGCTTGAGGTAGGCGGCGGCGGTGGGGACGGCGTCCGCGGGGTCGTAACGGTCCTTGTGCCCGTCCTTGTTGCCGTCCACCGCGAACGCCTTGAAGGTGGGAGCCAGGAACTGCATGGGGCCGCCCGCGCCGGCGTAGTTCTCGCCGTTCTTGACGCCCGGGAGGTTGGACGTGCCGTGCCCCGTCTCGACCTTGCCGATGCCCGCGAGGACGTTCCACGGGATCCCGTACTGGTCGCCCGCCTTCTTGTAGAGGTCCAGGTAGTTGGCGGGGATCGCCTTGGCGTCCGTCGCCGCGGCGGGCTGCGCGTTCGCCTGCGACACGTCCACGCAGCCACCGCCCACACCACCGCCGAACACGAACTGGCTGGCGCCGAACAGGACCGGAACGAAGATCATCGCTATGAAGAGCGCCGCCGCGACGCCGAGGCCCCCCGCGAGCATGAGCCGCCGGGGGGTCATCCCGGATCACCCGTGTCGCCCGCCTGGCCCGCGTCGGCGGGCTGGAAGGAGTAGACCTTCAACGAGCCGCCGTCCCGCGCGACCGTCACGGCGTACTGCTTGCTGTCGCCACTGCTCCTACCGCCCTTGGTGAGCTGCTGCTTGCCGGTCACCAGAAAGATGATCGAGTTGTCCTCGATATCGCGGACCCGGTCCAGCGTGGAGGACCCTTCCGCGACGATCTGCTGCTGCCGGCGCTCGTCCAGGATGCCGGGCGCCGCCGCGCCCCGGGCGAGCTCGCCGCGCAGCTCATCGGTGACGTATCCCGACAACCGTCCGATGTACGCCTGCGGGTTCTCGTCGAAGCGGTACGTCCCGTACGCGGCGACGAACCGCTGCGCCAGGTCGGCGGCCGTCGCGAACTCCTGCCGGGAGAACGGCAGCAGCCGGTACACATCGAAGTCACTCGGGTTCACGGCGCCGGGGATTCCCGCGGGAGGCGACGCCGGGCCGGTCGGGCCCGCGGTCGCCGACGCGGCGGCGCTCGGACGGTCGGCGGGCCCGTCCGAATCGTCGTCGGGCGCGGCGATCGTCAGATAGACGCCGACGAGCGCCAGCACCACCACGAGCCCGGCAAACAGGAGCTTGCGCTGCCGGTCGTTCAGGTTCATCACTCGTCCCGATCCGCCTCACCGGACCGGCCGTCCACCGGACGGAGCCAGAACGGGATCGGGGGTCCCTCCTGCGATCCGCGCCGCCCACCCCACAGCGGCGGGGGCTGCTGCCGTCCACCCGGCCCGGGACCCGCGGACGGGGCCTGCTCCCCGCCACCCGCGCCCCCACGCGGCCTCGGCACGTTGGACGCCGGGTCGGCCGCGGGCGCGCCGCCCCCGGAACCGCCGCCGGAACCGCCACCGGAACCGCCACCGGCGCCGCCGGAGTCCGAGCCGCCGCCCGAGAACCAGCCGCCACCGGAACCCTGGTCGCCACCGGAACCGCCACCGGCTCGTCCGCGTCCTCGCTCGGCAGAACCGGAGGACCGTCCGCCGCCGGCGAACCAGCCGCCACCGCCTCCCGATCCGTTACCGGACCCGTTGCCCCCGCCTTCGCCTCCGCCAGCGCCCCCAGAACCGCCAGAGCCACCGCTGGAGCCGTTGCCACCCGAGCCGCCTCCCGCTCCGGCGGACACGTCGCCGCTCCCGCCGCGTCCCGCCCAGGACGTGGGACGAACGGTGCCCGTGCCCGAACCCGCGCCGGACGATGGCTTGCCACCGCCGGCCGCCGCGGGAGCCGCACCGGCGCCACCGTTAGCGCGCGCGCCCGCGACACCAGCGGGACGCGCCGTCGCGGTGTCGCTCGCGTCCGGACGTGCCTCACCAAGGGCGCCCGCACGGGACGGCAGGTTCAGCGGAGGTGCACCCCGCCGGGAACGTCCCTGCGCGGCCGCGGCACCGGCCGTCCGCGGCTTGGCCGCGAGCACCGGCGCCTCCTCGGGCGAGGCACCCTCGCCCGCCCCGGCCACCGCGACACCCGCCCGCCGGTCGGCGGTCACACCGCTGCCCGGCACATCGGACTGCCCCCCCGCCGCGGCGGACTCGGACGTCGCCTCGCGCTTGGCCCAGCGACCGAGCCGGTACCCGGCCGTCCCGGGCACCACCGCGCCGGCGACCGCCGTCGTGCTGCGGCGCGCCTCGGCAACCGATTTGTCGAGCTGTGCCTCGCTCTTCTCACGCGCCCCGACCGCCGAGTACCCGACGGCGGAGAACAGGTGCTGGAACGGCTTGCGGTAGATGAACGCCGCGAACGTCACCAGCGCGATGAGCAGGATCTGCAGGCCCCAGGGCAATGTCTCGCCGAGGATCAGCCCGTACGCCCACAACAGCAGTGACAGCACCCCGATGAGCGCCGCCTGTTTCAGCAGCATCGACAGCAGCAACTCCAGCCATCGGATGGCGATCACCCGTCCGATGCCCGGATGTATCCCGATGCCGAGGAAGATCGGCCCGGCGACCAGCAGCAGCAGGAACGCGATCTTCACCACGATCAACGCGATCGCGATCACCATGATCAGCAGCCCGGCGACCAGCGCCGCGAACAGCCCCCCGAACGCCACCGCCAGCCTGTTCTGCCAGTTCTTGCCCTGGAAGAGCGAATAGCTCCCCGGATGGTTGTCCTTGATGTCCTTGGTGACGTCCTTGTAGGCGTCCGACTTCTTGCCGAGATCGACCTTCTGGCCGCCGTACGTCTCCGGCATGTCCACGGCCTGCGACCACAACAGCTTGTCCGCGTTGTCCTTGACGATCTTCGCATTGGGGTCGGTGGTCCCGAACTCGCCCTGCAGCCACGGCTTGCAGACCAGGGCCACCCACAGCCCGTTCGCGTTGCGCGTCGTCGCGTCCAGGTTCGCCGACGCGGCCGGATCCTGCTTCCCGGCGGGCGGCGGGACACAGGTGCCGCCCTTGGTGTCGCTCTGCGGCAGCGCCGCGTTGAACGCCGCGCTCGTCGCCTCCGACACCTTCGTCCCGAGCGTGGTGAAGTCCGCGGGCCGCGCGACCAGCCAGATCAGCGCCACCATCGCCGCGACCATCCAGATCACGCCCTCGGTGACCTTGCTCGCCCGCCTCCGGACGAGCCCCCACCAGGCGAGCCACATCGCGCCGAGGATGACCACCCATGACCAGTAGCGCGCGTTGAACGTCTTGCCCATGCCGCTGATGACGCCGTCGACGGTGTCCTTCAGCCAGCTCAGCAGCGACTCCGAGGCCGCCGCCTGGTAGACGCTGATCGTCGTCCGGTCGATCGCCCGGACGAGGGTGAACGTGGTGTTGGCGAGGGCGTTGCCCATCATCGCCATCGCGTCCGAGCAGCCCATGTCGACCGCGTACCAGCTCTGCCCGGCCGTCCCGTACCGGTCGTAGTAGGTCAGCTGCTCGACCGGCGTCTTGCGCAGCTTCTCGTCGGGGTAGTCGGGCGGCTTGATGAGCCCGTCCGTCCCCGACCCGTACTGCTCCGGCGACGGGCTGTCGGCCGGACGGCACGGGTCCGACCCGAACGGCCCGGCGCCCGCCATCGGCGACAGGCCGACCATGAACAGGGCCAGGACCATGACGAAGAGGACGGAGCGACGTCGGGCCCGGCGGGATCTGCGGGCTCGGCGGCGGGTGCCGGAGAGACTGCTGAGATCGAGCCCTTCACCGGGTGAGCGCTGCAGGCGCGCCATCCGGTCGCGGGGACCTCTCATCGACGGACCTCCTCGACCTCGGCCCCCGCGGTGGTGAGTTCGGACGGACCCGGATGAGGCCGGGTCGGGTTGGTGTCCAGCCAACGCTGCAGTTCCTCGGAGATCAGGTCGACGCCGATCCGTCCCGCCCGGCCGTCGAGGTCACGGAAGATGCATTCGCCGTTGCCGAGGTTGCGCAGCACGGCCTTGTGCTCGTCGGACGTCTCGACCCCCAGAAGAGACATGACGTTGCCGACCTCGACGCGTTCGGTGGAGCGGAAGGAGAAAACCGACGACAGGCAGTTGGTCACCTGTTCATTCAAGAGGTCGCCGGCGTTCTGCGAGACCAGGATCAACGCAGTGTTGCGGGATCGCCCCATACGCGACACTTCCGGCACCAGCTTGGCGCCTTCCGGTGTCGATGTGATGGCCCACGCCTCGTCCAGGAAGATCGCCTTGGGCAGCCGCCGGTCGAGCCCGTGCATGAGCCGCCGCGCGAACTGCGACACCAGGTACATCAGGGCGACGGAGAGCCGCTGCTCGTAGGAGTAGTCCTCGCGCGAGATCGCGACGTCCGGCAAGGTCAGGCCGCCGAGCGTGAACACCGTCGTCCAGCCGGCGCTGTCGATGCGCTCGCCGCCGGACGGGTCGAAGCACAGCCGCGCGAGCCGCATCTCCGACATCGAGCGCAGCACCGCGCCGAGGTTCTTGGACGCGGGGTCGGCGGCGGCCTCCAGGAAGTCGACGACCCGTCCGAGGGACGGCCGCTCGGCGTTGGCGACCGCACCGACCGCCTGGATCATCGCGGACTCGCGCTCCTCCGACATCCTCGGCAGCAGCAACCGCAGCGTCTCGGTGGCCATGGTCTTCTTGGCCGCGAGGTCGTCGCCGAACGAGAACGGGTCCAGCAGGCCGGGCGCCGCCGACCCGAGCGGCAGGATGCGCGCCCTGCGGCCCCGCGCCTTCAGCAGCTCCACCAGCGACTCGGCGTCGCCCTTGGGATCGATCGCGGCGACCGTGACGCCCCGCAACGCCATCTGGTAGATCAGCAGCAGCGCGAGCGTCGTCTTGCCTCCGCCCGGTTCACCCGTGATCGCCACCGCCGTCGGACGGTTGCGCGCCGCGGCGACCAGCGGGTCGAAGTGGACGATGGACCGGGCCCGCCCCAGCGTCTCGCCGATGTAGGGGCCGATCCAGCCCTCGGAGTTCTCGTCGGGACGGTCACCGAGGTCGACGGTCGCGACGGGCATCCCGCCGGCGATCGTGCGGAGCGGCTGCCGCTGCGCGTAGGCGTTCAACCGGATCCGGTCACCGGGCAGCGACTCCAGGAACAGGGAGAACTGGTCGCCGGTGGAGTTGACCACGTCGATGCCGATGTCGCGGTAGTGCTCCACCACCGCGTCCACCCGCTGGGCCAGCAGTTCCTCCGTGGGCGCGGACACGATCAGCCGGTGCCATCCGTACACGAACGGGAGCCGTTCCTTGGTGATGCCGTGCTCCAGCATCCGTGCCGCGTCGATCTGCTCCGCCAGGGCGATGGGCGCCTCCGCGCCCGCCTCCCGGATGTGCTGGTCCATGTCTCGCGCGTGCGCCAGTTTCCGCGAGACGTCCTTGGACGCCTTGGCGGGCGGGATCAGCTTCATCCGCGCGCTGATCTCTACGGGGAAGGGGAGCGCGTCGGCGTAGTGGAACCACGGCTCGCCGTCGGGGAACGGCATGACGTCGGGGAACCGCGCGAACGACAGGTACGCCACGTAGGACGCGGCCGTCGCACCGCCGCCCGCGCCCGTGAAGTTCGGCTGCTCCACCCGCAGGTACGAACGACCGTTGTGGATCGCGCCCTCCACCAGCGACTCGATCTCGCCCTTGCCCCACGTCCTGCGCGGCACGGCCGACGGCGGCGGATCGGCCAGCGACCCCGTCACCGCGTGCTGGAACAGCCACGCCACCTCGGTCGAGGTGGCGTGCCTGGCGTACAGGGCCGACGCCCCCAGGGCACGGCCGATGCGCTCGGCCTGCTCCGTCCAGCGGCCGATCTCCTTCTTGTCGACCGCGTCGTCGCTCACGCCGAGGACGTTCTCGCTGCGCTTGTAGAACCCGAGCAGCTGGGCCAGGACCCCGCCGGACAGGTGGGCTCCCATCCCGCGCGGCCCGAGCCGCACACCGAGGTAGACCTCCTTCGTCCAGAAGTCCTTGGCCCACACGTGCGCGTAGGTCTCCTCCAGGTACTCCCGCCACCCGGCTCCGGCGTCGGACGTACGGTCCAGTGCCAGCGCCCATTCCGCCGCCGGATACGTTCGGTGCGCGATCCGCAGATGCACCTCGGCGTCCTGCATGCGGATGCCGGCGAGCGCGATGGTGATGTTGGTCGCGAGCGCCTCGCGCTCCTCACCGGTGGTGAACTCGTACGACACCGTGGGCAGCCGGAAATACGCCCAGGCGGCGTTGTCGGTGAGCAGCACGCGGTCGTCGAAGTACCGCACCGCCAGCCGGCTGGACTTGCTCATGCCGTCCTCCCGACCACTGATTCTCCCGATGCGCGTTGGCCGGTGAAGGGTTGGCCGGGGAAGTGTTTGACTTCCGGATGGTCAGCAACGTCAGGCGCGGCGGCCAGGTATGCCTGCACCGTGCCGGTCCGCTCCGCTCGATGCCCGCGAGGGGCGTTCATCGGGTGGCCTCCTGCTCCTGCTGAAGCTCCTGGTAACGCTCGGGCACGACGGTGAAGCCGCCGGCGACCACACCGGCGAGGGCAAGATAGGCACGCCGCGTCGGCGCGCGCAACGACTTCAGCTCGTTGCGCGGCGCGCGGTCCATGCTGAGGTGATCGTCCCACGGGATGCGGACGAGGGCGCGGCAGCGGCCGCGAGCCACGGCCTCGGCCTGCTCGACGTCGTCCATGCTGCGGCGGCTGACCCCGTTGATGACCGTCACGGCACGGGACCGCAGTTCCTCGTACCCGTGCCCGTCCAGCCATTCGAACGTCATCGCCACCGCGCGCGGCGCGTCGGAGCTGGCGGGGGCGACCAGCACGATCTGGTCGGCGTACGGCAGCACCCGCGCGACCACGGCCGCCGCCGCGTCCAGCAGCGTCACCGAGTAGAAGCGGTCGATGGTGCGGATCGCCAGGGCGTAGTCCCGGTCGTCCAGCGCCTGTAGGGGGTTCTTGCCCGCCGCGACCACGTCGAGGCCCGACTTGGCCTGCGAGGTGTACCGGCGCATCGCGGTCAGGCTGCCCACCTGGTCCGCCCGGGTGATGAGCCCGGTCAGCGTCTCGTTGGTCTCGCTGCGCGTCCGCCGCGCCAGCGCGCCGGGCCCGGGGTTCACGTCGATCGCGACGACGGGCTCGCCGTTGTGCTGGGCGAACGTGTGGCCCAGCATGAGCGCCGTCACGGTCTGCCCGGCGCCGCCCGTGCAGCCCAGCACGACGATGTGGCGCGTGCCGTGGAACGGCTGCTGCAAGCGCATCTGGTACTCGGCGTCGATGTCCCCGTGCCCGCCTCCGACGGCCTGGATGAGCCGCCGCAGCCCGCCGGTCGTGACCTCGTGCTCGGGGTCCGGCGGCGTGATCGCGGGGCCGGACGGAGGCGGTGCGGGCGGTGGCGGGAGCGGTCGTGGCCGCACCGGTGACGCCGGGCCCGACCGCACCTCCCGTGGTGGTGCCGGCTCCTCCGCCGGAGGCGGAACCGGCATCCCTCGCACAGGCGTCCGCTGGGCCGGGGTGCCCTGTGGGGGGATTCCTTGCGGCGGCGGCCCGGGCGGGGGCACCGCCGGCTGAGGCGTCGCCTGCGGGTGTGTCGCCTGCTGGTGTGCCGCCTGCTGGTGTGCCGCCTGCTGGGGCGCTGCTTGCGACGGCACCCCCTGCGGGGAGGCCTGTTGCGGCGGCGTCGGCTGCGGGAGCACCGGCTCCGGCGCGGACGGGCGCCCCGCGACAGGGGTGGGACGTGCCGGATTGGACAGCCCCTTGGACCACGGCTTCGGCGGCTCCTTGCGGTGCGGCGCGGAAGGCTGTGCGGGGGGCTGGGCAGAGGGCTGTGAGGGGGGCAGGGCGGGGGCCTGCGGCTGTTCGGCGGGCGGCCGGGCCCCGAACGCCCCGGGGACCATCGGGACGTCCGGCCGTGTGACCGGCGCCGGCGTGGTCGGCCGCCGCTCCGCCGCTGGCGTGCTGGGCTGGCGCTCCGGCTGCGGCGTGCCGGGGCCGCGCTGCGGGCGGATCCGCCGCACCGACTCGTCCGGGACGATCGACGGCTGCGGGCGTGCGGGCGGCAGGGGATTTTCGGCCCCCGCCACCTTCCGGTCCCCCGGTTCTCCTCCTGCGCGCGGCGATGGAGATCGCGATGGCGACGGCGGGAGAGGCACCTCCCGCTGCTGAGCCGCTCCGCGAGCGGCCGGCGGGTCGACAGGCCAGGCCGCCTCCTCCTCGGTCTCGCTCTCGGCCTCCACGGGCTCCTGCGGGGCGGGACCTTCCTGCGCGGCAGTGGCGGCAGGGGTTGCCGCCGCGGGCGCTTGAGGCACGTCCTGACGCGGGCTCTCGGCCGTGCCCGCGGCGGCAGCGGCGGCCTGGGGCTCGGGCGTGTCCTCGGCAGGGACCGCGGACTCCGGCGGCGCCTCCTGACGCGCCCCCTCGCCGGCGGACGCGTCCTGTTCACCGGCCGACGGCGACGGGGACACGATCGGGACGCCCAGCGGTGGTGTGTTCTCACCGTCACCCGGGATGGAGTGCGGCTGGGGCTCGTCCTGACGCCGAGGCGCTTCCTGACGCTGCGCCTCGGCGGGAGCCGACGCGGGCTCGGGAGTCGGGGCGGAGGGTTCTTCCTCCCTCGCCGCTTCGGGCGTGGCAAGGACAGCGGATGGCCGTGGCGCATCCTGCGACGGCTCGGCGCTTTGGGATCCCGAGGGGGCCGAGGGGGCCGGGGGCTGCTGGGGAATGTCAGGGCGAGTGGGAGGCGGGGTGATGGCCTCCCAGAACTCGGGGGCAGCACCAGGGCGGCGGACGCCCGACGCAAGGGCACGCTTGCCGGAGCCCGGGGACTCCAGATGTGGCGTCGCGGGAGGACGTTCCAACTCCGGCTGCCCCACGATGACGTCGTCCTCGTGGGAGATGTCGCGGGTGGTGCGGCGCCAGGGCTTGGGCTGGCGGGCCGGGACGCGCCGCTCGGGACCCGCGACACGCTCCGGTCCTGCGACGCGGGGTTCGGGACTCACGACGCGGTGTTCGGGACCCGCGACACGGACGTCCGGGCTCGCGACCTGGACGTCGGCGTCGACGCTGGGGGTGTCGGCTGCCACGACGTGCAGCTCGACGCCCACGGCAGGGACGTCGGGGGGCGCGCTGCGCGCGACGGGCACCGCCGGAGCGCGGGCCGGGGCGGGGACCGCCGGAGCCGTCTGGGGGGCGCGCTGGGCCGCGTATTCGGCCAAGGGCTGGGGGGCGGAGGCCACGGCGGGGCCTGGAACGAGAACGGCGGGCACCCGCTCGTGGGCAGACACCGGCTCGGGGACGGGCACCGCCTCGGCGGCCCTGCGCTTGCGGCGGGACTTGATCGCGGCGCGTTCGGAGGCGGCGACGGGGGCCGGGGCCCCGGGCCGGCGCCACACGCGGGCGACGATGACGACCTCGCGGGGTTCGCGGATCGGGGTGAGGCGGCACCAGGTACGGGGCTCGGCGAAGTAGCGGCTCTGGGAGAGCAGTAGCTCGGTGAGGCGCTTGCCCTCGATGACCGGACGGGTGGCCAGCCAGGTGAGAACGCCCGGCGGGACGATGTAGAGGACGTGCCAGGGTGACTCGAAGGGGATCCCGGCGACCTTCAGCAGGACGATCCAGGGGACGAACACGCCCGCGAACACACCGATCTGGACCAACGGCAGTGGCATCGGGAGCCGCAGGTCGTACAGCTTGTAGAGCCGCTTCTCGATGCGCCAGATGTTCGTGTACGTGCGTAGATCCACGCCCCTACTCCCCTAACTGTGCAAGCACAGTGTCGACTTCCGGGCCCCGCCCGGGGGCCCTCCGACCTCGGTGTCCGCCGGTACGGAGATCAGGTGATGTCCACTCCCAGTGCCTTGGCTATGGCCTTGGCCGTCGTCTCGATGATGTTCGGTACGTAGAAGACCACTCCGATCCCGATCGCCAGCACGATGAACTGAACGAAGCGCGTGATCTCGCGCGTGAAGAGAAAGAAGATCGCCACAATGGAGACGATCACCAGGAAAAGGGGACCGAATATCTGGCGGAGCCAGTCCGCGAGCTGGTCGGTCTGGAGTTCGTCGTTCTCCGCGGGCGCCGCCAGGATCTCGTGCGGAATCGACGCCATGATGTGGTGCAGCATCGACTGGTTACCTTCCTTGGTCGGCGGGGGTTGATCTGTGTGGTCGGGTCACGTCGCGGCCTCTCATGATGCGTTCGGTTCCGTGGTGCCGCGAATGTCTCGGACGAGCCACTTCGTGCCCCTCTTCACCATGGCGAGCTGGTAGGTCTGCTCCAGCTGGCCGCCACCGCCCACGGTGAGCTGCCACACGACCGTGGCGGTGACGGTGCGCTCGCCCGCGGACCCCTTCGCCGCGACGACCTCCTTGACCTGGACGAACGTCACGGAGCCGGCCAGCCCGGTGATGGTCGTCCCGTCGGAGAACAGCGACAGGGCCGCCTGGTTGCCGGTCGCGTACTGCTGGAAGAAGGTGCCGAGGAAGGGCTGGAGTTCGGCTTCGAGGGCGGCGTCGCGGTCTTGGACGCCGCCTTGCGGCAGCTGCGCCTTCGTGGGCGGGGGAAGGAGGGCGGGACGGGCGGAGACGACCAGGGAACCGCCGCTGTCCGCGTAGACGGGAACGGCCAGGCGCAGCCATTTGTCGGCCGTGCGGGCGAGCAGCGTCACGGTGGCGTTGTTGGCGTCGCGCGCGTCGACACCGGCGACCTGGACGGACTGGACCTGCAGCGTTCCGACGCCGTCCCAGCCGAATTGGGCGTCGGCCCCGTCAGGGAGGAAGGTGCGCAATTGCGCTTCGCGGGCGGGCGCGTTCTTCTGGTCGTAGTTGAGGTAGACGTTGGCGAACTGGAGCGCGAACGCGCTGGCGGCACTGCTCGGGAACTGCGCGTTCTTCGCGGGCTTCGCACCGGTGCTGGGGGACGCGGTGTCCTTCGCGGTGAAGCGCTCGAACGGCGCGCGGATGCCGTTGACGAGGATGACGAGGATGACGGCCCAGAGGACGGCGCGCCCGACCCAGATCCACCAGCGTCCGCCGGAACCGCCCCAGCGCCCGCCGCCGCGCGAGCCGCCATCGCCGGAGCGTCCGCGCCGGCGGTCGCGCTCCACCATGTCCCACGGGTCGGCGGACGAGGCGAGCGCCCGGCCGGGCGCCGCCGTCTCCTCGACTGCGGCCGTGTCACGGCCGCGTGCAACGGCCGACCTGCGAGCCATCCTGCCTCCGCTCGCGCCTCGCCCCCGGTCGGCGCGGTCATGTGTGCCTGGTCCTGTGCCGGTGGCTGTTTCTGAACCCACCTCGGGCCCAGCGTAACCACGAGCGTCAATTGTTCCAGCGCATCGCAGCGAAGCACAGCCCCGGCACGCGGTTGTGGATAATGCAATCCACCTCAGCAGGAACAGGGAAGATTGCCAAACGGTGACGATCCCCTACCTGGGCCTCCGAACAGGGCGCGTTACGACGTTCCAGACAAGCAACCCGGATCAGAAGGTGCTTGGTGACGTGATGGCGAACACGACCGCAATCTCTTCCCGAAAGAAACCGGCAAAGTGTCTTCCATGGGACATATCACCGTGGAACCCAGCTCTTGGGCGCCATCCGGCACCACATGTAACACGCGTCACAGTCACCGCACAACCCTCGGCACGCCGATCCCCGAAAACGTCCGCCGCCGTCCCCTCGCATCCGTCACCGGCCCGACACGCAGCGCGTCGGCCATGACCGTGAGCGGAGCACGTCAGACGTTGAAGCGGAACTCCACCACGTCGCCGTCCTGCATGACGTAGTCCTTGCCCTCCATGCGGACCTTCCCGGCGGTGCGGGCGACCGCCATGGAGCCGGCGACGGTGAGGTCGTCGAACGAGACGACCTCGGCCTTGATGAAGCCGCGCTGGAAGTCGGTGTGGATGACGCCGGCGGCCTCGGGCGCGGTGGCGCCCTTGCGGATCGTCCAGGCCCGCGACTCCTTGGGGCCCGCGGTCAGGTACGTCTGGAGGCCGAGCGTGGCGAACCCGATCCGGACGAGCTGCGACAGGCCGGATTCCTCCTGGCCCATTCCCTGGAGCAATTCCAGAGCCTCGTCGTCGGGCAGCTCGATCAGCTCGGCCTCGATCTTGGCGTCCAGGAAGATCGCCTCGGCGGGTGCGACGAGGTCGCGGAGCCGGGCGCGGACGGTCTCGTCGGGCAGCTCCTCCTCGTCCAGGTTGAAGACGTAGAGGAACGGCTTGGCGGTGAGCAGGTGCAGCTCGCGCAGCAACGCCAGGTCGATCCCGGCACCCTCAGCGCCCGCGAAGAGCGTGACACCCTCGTTCAGCAGCTTCTGGGCGGCGTTGACGGCGTCGACGACGGCCAGCTTGTCCTTGTCCTTCTTGGTCCGGGCCTCCTTGTCGAGGCGTGGCAGCGCCTTCTCGATCGTCTGGAGGTCGGCCAGGATCAGCTCGGTGTTGATCGTCTCGATGTCGCGGGACGGGACGACGTCGCCGTCCACGTGGGTGACGTCGGCGTCCTCGAACACCCGGATGACCTGGCAGATCGCGCTGGTCTCCCGGATGTTGGCGAGGAACTTGTTGCCGAGTCCCTGGCCCTCGGACGCGCCCTTGACGATGCCGGCGATGTCCACGAACTCCATCGTCGCCGGAATGATCTTCTGCGAGCCGAAGATCTCCGCGAGCACCTCCAGCCGCGGATCGGGCACCCCGACCACGCCGACGTTGGGGTCGATGGTCGCGAACGGGTAGTTCGCGGCCAGCGCGTCGTTCTTGGTCAGCGCGTTGAACAGCGTGGACTTGCCGACATTGGGCAGCCCGACGATTCCGATGGAGAGGCTCACGGCCGCCAAGTTTATGGGCCCGGCGTGCCTACTCCCGACGGCGACCGGGTGAACCTTTCCCGCATGCCAGGGCGAAGCGGACGTACGCCTGGGAGCACTGGGGCCAATTGTCCGGTCCGGTGGTCGTTTCCGGCGCGTCGCGGTCACGGTTCGCGCGTCCGCTGTCACGATGAACGGATGGATCTCGCGCTGTTCGCCGGACTCCTCGTCGGCGCCGTCTTCGGCGCCGTCGCCGGGTACGCGCTGGCGACGGGCCGGCAGGGCGCGCTGATCGCCCGGGCCCGGGCGGCCGAGGAGAAGCTCGCCTACGCCGAGGGACGGATGGCCGAGCACTTCGAGACCCTGTCGGCCAAGGCACTGGACGCCAGCAACCAGCGCTTCCTGGAGCTGGCGGACACGCGGCTCAAGGCCGCCGGCGTCGAGGCCGCGGGCGAGCTCCAGCGGCGGCAGCAGGCCGTCGAGCATCTCGTCGCGCCCCTGCGCGAGACCCTCGCCAAGGTGGAGGAGCAGCTCCGCGAGGTCGAGACGGGCCGCCGCGAGTCGCACGCGATGCTGGCCAAGCAGGTCGACTTCGTCCGGCAGAGCTCCGACCAGCTGCGCCGCGAGACCCAGACGCTGGTCCGGGCGCTGCAACGGCCGGAGGCGCGGGGGCGGTGGGGCGAGCTGCAACTGCGCCGCGTCGTGGAGATCGCCGGGATGGCGCACCACTGCGACTTCGACGAGCAGGCCAGCGCGGTCACCGCGGACGGGACGGTACGTCCCGACATGGTCGTCCGGCTGGTGGGCGGCAAGAGCGTCGTGGTCGACTCCAAGGTGTCGCTGGCCGCCTACCTCCAGGCGGCCGAGAGCGGCGACCCCGTGCGGCTGGACGCGCACGCCCGCCACCTGCGCGACCACGTCGACCGTCTCGCGGCCAAGTCGTACTGGCAGGCGTTCAGCCCGGCGCCGGAGTTCGTCATCCTGTTCATCCCGGGTGAGGCGTTCCTGGCCCCCGCGCTGGACCGCGATCCTGCGCTGCTGGAGTACGCGATGCGCCGGCGGGTCCACATCGCCACCCCGACCACCCTGATCACGATGTTGCGGACGGCGTCGTACGCCTGGCAGCAGGCGGCCCTTTCGCGCAACGCCCGAGCGGTCTTCGAGCTGGGCAGAGAACTGTACGAACGGCTCGGGACGATGGGTCAGCACGTCGACGAACTGGGACGCGCGCTGACCGGCGCCATCAAGTCCTACAACCGGACGGTCGGTTCTCTGGAGACGCGTGTGCTCGTCAGCGCCCGCCGCCTGAACGAGCTGGGCGTCGTGGAGAACTCTCTGGACGGCCCCCAGCCCGTCGAGGAGAGCCCGCGCGCGCTCTCGGCCGCCGAGTTGACCGCGCATGAGAAGCCGCCTTATGACCAGCAGCCCCACGACCACCGACTCGACCACCGGGACCCGGAGGTGCCGGCCCCCGGCGCTCCGTTCGACGAGGAGCCCCTCGACGAGCACGACGATGATCATGACGGCGAACCGGTAGGTTTCGGCGGACGGGCCATCCCTGATCAGCTCGATCAGCGAGAGAGGTGGCAATGAGCAACTCGACGGTGGACGACGCGCCGGGCGGCGCGTCTCCGGCCCCAGGGGGTCAAGTGCGACGTCAGCGCGGTACGTCCTCGCGGGCGCGCTCGGACGCCGCGTCGGCGACCCGCGGCCCGATGACGCCCGTCACCCTCACCGGCCGCGGCGGGATCGTGGTGATGTTCGCCACCGGGCTCGTCTGCGCGCTGCTGTCACGCTGGTTCGGCGTCGGTCTGCTCGCGGGCGGCGGCTTCGCGGTCGGCTGCGCGCTCGCCGCGTTCGCGACCCGTCCCGCCGACCTGCTGACGCTGGCCGTCAGCCCGCCGCTGGTGTTCTTCGCGGCGACGTTCACCGCGGTGCTCCTCGACACGCTCGGGGACGGGTCGCTGCTGCGCGGCCTGACCGTCGGGGTCCTGACGGCGCTGGCCTCGACCGCGCCCTGGCTGTTCTTCGGCACGCTGCTGGTGCTGGTGATCGGTCTCTTCCGAGGGCTTCCGGCGAACGTGCGGGAGCTGCGCGGCAAGCTCGTCGGAGTCCGTCTCTTCGAGAAGGAGGAGAACGCGGACCCGGTCCAGTGGGACGACTCGCCGTCCTCGGCGCGCGCCCGCCGCCTCCCCCACGGGGACGTCGACTGACCGACCGGACCCGCGACCGGCGATCAGACCGGGGTGATACGCAGGTCCCTGCGCAGCTCGTGCGGGAGCGCGAAACGCATGCTCTCCTGCACGGACTCGATCTCCTCCGCCTCCCCGAAACCGCGCTCGGACAGCCACCCCAGCACGCCCTGGACCAGCTCGTCCGGGACGGAGGCGCCGCTGGTGACGCCGACCGTGGTGACGCCCTCCAGCCAGGCCGGGTCGATGTGCTCGGCGTAGTCGACCAGGTAGGCGGCGTCGGCGCCGTGCTCCATGGCGACCTCGACGAGCCGCACCGAGTTCGAGGAGTTGGTCGAGCCGACCACGATGACGAGCTGCGAGCGGGCCGCCATCTCCTTGACGGCCGTCTGCCGGTTCTGCGTGGCGTAGCAGATGTCGTCGGACGGCGGGTCCATGAGCTTGGGGAACCGTTCGCGGAGCTTCTCGACGGTGGCGATCGTCTCGTCCACCGACAGGGTGGTCTGGGACAGCCAGGCCACCTTCTCAGGGTCGCGGACGGTCACGTTGGCGACGTCCCCCGGGCCGTCCACCAGGTGGATATGGTCGGGGGCCTCGCCGGTGGTGCCGATGACCTCCTCGTGGCCCTCGTGACCGATCAGCAGGATGTCGTAGTCCTGCGCGGCGAACCGGACGGCCTCCTTGTGGACCTTGGTCACCAGCGGGCAGGTCGCATCGATCGTGCGCAGGTCAAGGCTGCGGGCCTCGTCGTGGACGACGGGGGCGACGCCGTGGGCCGAGAAGACCACGATCGACCCCTCGGGGACCTGCTCGGTCTCGTCCACGAAGATCGCCCCGCGCTCCTCCAGCGTCTTGACGACGTGGACGTTGTGCACGATCTGCTTGCGGACGTAGATCGGCGCACCGTACTTCTCCAGGGCGATCTCGACCGTCTGCACGGCGCGGTCGACGCCCGCGCAGTAACCACGCGGCTTGGCGAGCAGGACACGGCGCTGGCTGTGGGTCATGGGTCTATCGTACGAGCCGTCCCCTCCGCCCCGTGCAGCACGGGAGGAAGGCGTCCAGCCCGGCGGGCCTCGGTGCCGCGGGGCTGAAAGCTCTGGTGAAGCCCGCTGTGTGACCCACTCCACGCGGTTCCTGGACGGAATCCGATAACCCGGGGTGACCGAAATCGCGCCCATGGGGCAGAGTGAAGTTCGACGAGACGATGCCGTGCGACCCACTCCCGCGTCAGGACGGCAGGAAGAGGAAAGACGATGACGAGATCGCCACGCCGCCTCAAACAGCAGGTCCAGGACACGGTGGGCGAGCAGGTCCGCGACCTCCCGCTGCACGCCGTCCGGCTCGCCATGTTCGGCGTGGGCCGTGCCCTGCTGCTCAGCGACCGGGTGACCCGCGACTACAAGGAGATCACCGAGGGCGGCGGCGTACGGCCGGTGATCGGCCGGCTGCGCACCGACGTCCAGAACACGGCCGAGAGGCTCGCCGGCCGCGTGGTGGAGCGGGTCCGCGGCGGCGAGGAGCCCGAGCCGGCCCCGCGGCCGAGGCCGACCGTCACCCGGACGGCGCCGAAGCATGCCGGCGGGCACAAGGACGACGGCGGCCACAAGGACGACGGCGAGATCTCGATCGGCAAGCCCGCCGCCCGGCCCGCCGAGTCCGGGCACTCGCCCAAGCACGCCCGCCCCGCGCCGCAGAACGCCAAGCCCGTGGCCAAGCCCGCTCCGCAGCCCGAGGGGGACGAGCCCGCACCGGAGCGCGCGGCCCAGGCGAAGCCCGCCCCCGAACCGGCCCCCGAACCCGCGCCGGAGCCCAAGGCGGAGCCGCGGCCGAAGGTCACGGGCAAAGAGGCAGACAAGGCCGCGGACAAGACGGCGGACAAGGCCGCGTTCGAACCGAAGCCCGAGGTGAAGCCCGCTGCTCCGGCGGAGGCCGGGCAGGCCGCGAAGGACCTTCCGGTGCCGAACTATGACGCGGCCACCCTGCCGCAGCTGCGCGCGCGCCTGCGGGGACTGTCCGCCGACCAGGTGAAGCTGCTGCGCGAGTACGAGCGCAAGCACGCCTCCCGCCCCGACGTGATCAAGATGTACGAGAACCGCATCGCCAAGCTGAACGGCCTCAACTGAGCGCGGGCACGGCGGAACGTTCGCACGGCCAGAGGGGGAAACGGCCCCCGGAATTCCGGGGGCCGCCGCCGGGGTCAGGGCGAGCCGAAGAGCTTGTCGAGGGCGGGCAGCGCCGCGGCGACCGCCGCGCGCTCCTCGTCCGTCAGCTCGGCGAACCGTTCGGCCAGGAAGTCGATCCGCCGCTTGCGTCCGGCGGCCAACTGCTCGCGTCCCGTCTCGGTGAGCCGGACGGTGACGACGCGGGCGTCCGCCCTCTCCCGGCCGCGCTCGATGAGACCGTCGCGCTCCAGCCGGTTGATCTGGGCAGTCATGGTCGGCAGCCGGACCCCGTGCTCAAGAGCCAGCTCGGTCATCCGGCGCGGGCCCTGCTCCAGCGAACTGAGCACCAACAGCTGCTGCGAGGTGATCGGCTGGTCGGCGCTGGCCTGGCGCAGCATCAGCACGACGTGGCGCAGACGCCGGTTGAGCTGTTCGGCCAGATCGCGCTCGGAAACGGTCACGGTCGCTTCTCCTCATTATTTAGCCAGTCTAAGTTAGTGCGTCTAAGTGCTGGCATGGTCCCGGGTGTCTCCGGTCACATCCCGCGCCACACCGTAGGCTTCCCGGCATGGCTATGGAGACCACGGCCGAGTCCCCCGTCCCGGTGCGGACCGTCCTGCAGGCGGTGGGCGGCTGGATCGGCAAGCTGGGACGGATCTGGGTCGAGGGCCAGATCACCGATCTCAACGCGCGCGGCGGAACGGTCTACCTGACGCTGCGCGACCCGGTCGCGAACATGTCGGTGCGGGTTGTCGGGCCCCGAGCGGTGGTCGAGGCCGCGGGCCCGGCGGTGACCGACGGCGCCCGCGTGGTCGTACACGCCAAACCCGACTTCTGGATCAACCGGGGGACGTTCTCGCTGAGCGTGCTGGAGATCCGTCCGGTCGGCGTCGGCGAACTGCTGGCCCGGCTGGAGCGGCTCAAGCAGGTGCTGGCGTCCGAGGGCCTGTTCCGGCCCGAGCGCAAGCGGCCGCTGCCCTTCCTGCCGGGCAGGATCGGGCTGATCTGCGGGCGCGACTCCGACGCCGAGCACGACGTGCTGCAGAACGCGCGGCGCCGCTGGCCCGCGGTCGCCTTCCAGGTGGAGAACACCGCCGTCCAGGGCTCCTACGCGGTCGGCGAGGTGATGGAGGCGCTGCGCAGGCTCGACGCCGACCCCGAGATCGAAGTGATCATCATCGCGCGCGGCGGCGGCGCGATGGAGGACCTGCTGCCCTTCTCGGACGAGGCGCTCGTGCGCGCGGTCTCCGCGGCCCGCACCCCGGTGGTCAGCGCGATCGGCCACGAACAGGACAGCCCGATCCTGGACCTCGTCGCGGACGTGCGGGCCTCCACCCCGACGGATGCGGCGAAGAAGACCGTCCCGGACGTGCGCGAGCAGCTCCAGCTCGTCCGGCAGCTCCGTGACCGGGGCCGCCGCTGCCTGACGGGCGGCGTGGAGCGGGAGCTGGCCTGGCTGAAGGCGGTCCGGTCACGGCCCGCGCTGGCCGATCCCATCCGCGAGGTGGAACGCCAGTCCGAGCAGGTGCTCGCCCTCCGGGACCGGACGCGCCGCTGCCTGGCCGGAGCGCTCGATCGCGCGGGCGACGAGCTTTCCCACACCCGCGCCCGCCTCCTGGCCCTCTCCCCCGCCGCGACGTTGCAGCGCGGGTACGCGATCGTCCAGCGCGAGGACGAGTCGGTCGTGCGGGAGCCCGCCGAGGTCAAGGACGGCGAGCGGCTCCAGGTCAGGCTTGCCGGCGGCCGTCTCGGGGTGAGCGTGTCCGACCGTGAGACGTCCTGAAGGTTTTTCCGGGGAGCCCAGGGGGGTCGTCCCCCCAGGATGAGAGGGTGGTGCGGGTGGCCGAAGAGAAGCTGTCGTACGAGCAGGCACGGGACGAGCTGACCGACGTCGTCAAGCGGCTGGAGGCCGGCGGGCTGACGCTGGAGGAATCCCTCGCCCTGTGGGAACGGGGCGAGAAGCTCTCCGCGATCTGCGAGGAGTGGCTGGAGGGCGCCCGCGCCCGCCTGGCCGCCGCCATGACCCCGCCCGACAACGGCGACCCGACCGCCCCCGCCCCCTTCTGACCCTGCACCGGCGACCCGATCCGCTCCACGGCGGCTCGCTGCCGCGAGCACGGCCGAGCGAGGCGATGCAGCGCCCGCAGCCATCCGGACGGTTGGCGAGCCCCAGGCGAGCAGACCGGGCCGAAAGGCCGTCTACACAGCCGTATCGAAGTTGATGGCGCTGTAGGCACGAAGCTTGTGGAGCTGGTGCTCGCTGGAGATGGTACGGATCGTCCCGCTGCGGGCGCGCATGACCAGGGAGTGCGTGACCGCGGTCCCCTTGCTGTAGCGGACGCCGTCCACCAGCTCGCCGTCGGTGATCCCCGTCGCGGCGAAGAAGACGTCATCGGAGGTCACGAGGTCGTCGGTGGTGAGCACGCGGCCGAGGTCGTGGCCCGCGTCGGTCGCCTTGCGCCGCTCCGCGTCGTCCTGTGGCCAGAGGCGACCCTGGATCACCCCGCCCAGCGCCTTGATCGCGCAGGCCGCGATGATGCCCTCGGGCGTGCCGCCGATGCCAAGAAGCAGGTCGACGCCCGTGCCGGGGCGGCACGCCATGATCGCGCCGGCGACGTCGCCGTCCAGGATGAACTTGATCCGGGCGCCGGCCTCGCGAACCTCCTTGACGATGCCCTCGTGCCGCGGCCGGTCCAGGATGCAGACGGTGACATCGTTCGGGGACGAGCCCTTGGCGCGCGCGATGGCGCGGATGTTGTCGGCGATCGGGCGCTCGATGTCGACGGAGTCGGCCGCCTCCGGTCCGGTGACCAGCTTCTCCATGTAGAAGACCGCCGACGGGTCGAACATCGACCCGCGCGGCGCCACCGACAGCACCGCGACGGCGTTGTTCATGCCGAGCGCGGTCAGCCGGGTCCCGTCCACGGGGTCGACCGCGACGTCGCACTCGGCGCCGCCGCCGTCCCCGACCTCCTCGCCGTTGTACAGCATGGGGGCGTTGTCCTTCTCGCCCTCGCCGATCACGACGACGCCCCGCATGGACACGGTGTTGATCAGCTGGCGCATGGCGTTCACGGCGGCCCCGTCGGCGCCGTTCTTGTCCCCGCGGCCGACCCAGCGGGCGGCGGCCATCGCGGCGGCCTCGGTCACCCGGACCAGTTCCATCGCGAGGTTGCGGTCCGGCGCGGCGGGCTCGGTCTCCAGCGGCGAGGAGACGGTGGTGTCGTCGGTCATGGCGGGGCGGCCCCTTAGGTCGGTGGTGACTCGGATTCTCTGCGGACCGGACGGCGGCCCACAAATTGGACCAGACCAGAGCCGACGCGCGGGGAACGCCGAGGCACCGCTGTGAGACGGGAATTCGGCGGTCACATGGGCAAGGGATCGTTTCCCCCGGGGAAGAGGGCGTAATCTCAAGCATCATGAGCAGCGACATCGACGTCTCGTCCGGCGGGGTGACACAGGGCGGTGCCGCGCGGACCGCCGACACCCCCGCGCGGACCTCCGACCGCGGGGCCGCGACGCGCAGCGCCCTGCTGGCCGCGGCCAGGGACGTCTTCTGCGAGTCCGGCTTCGCGCAGGCGGCGGTGACCGACATCGTCGCCAAGGCCGGGGCCAGCGTCGGGAGTCTTTACCACCACTTCAACGGCAAGGCCGACCTCTACCTGACGCTGTTCGAGGAGTTCCAGGCCGGCCAGCAGGAACGCACCCGCGAGGCGATCAACGCCGTCCGGGAGGCGGGTGAGAGCGACCCGATGCGGCAGTTCATCGCCGGGGCGGGCGCCTACCTCGACGGCTGCCTCGCCGAGCGCGACGTCGCCCGGCTGTTCATCTCCGGCGACGGCCCGCCCGGTTTCGACCGCGTGATGCGCCAGCGCCTCAACAAGTGGGCCCGCCGCAACGCCGCGCTGTTCCACACCGAGGACGGCGGGGTGGACGAGGCGCTGGTCATGGTGCTGACCGGTGCGATGGCGGGCGCGGTGTCGGAGGTCTCGCTGATGGACGACGAGGGCGCGGCGCGAAAGCTCGCCGGCGAGATCATGGCGATCCTGGGCACGATCAGGAACCCCGGTACGGAGCAGAGCTGACCGTGCGGGATCCTGGAGGGGTGACCGACAAGACCCCCGTCCCCGCCGAGGACGCCGAGGAGACCGCCGCACGACCCCGGGCCGAGCAGGGGCCGGAGGCCGAATCAGGGCGCGGCGGCGCGCCCGCGGCGATTCCGGTGAGCCCGGCCGTCCACAAGCGGCTGACCACGGGTCTCGGCGGCTTCACGATGGCGATGGGCGCCTGCCTGCTGCTCGTGCTGGCGATCTTCGTGATCACTCCGCGCAGCAACAAGGAGGTCCTGCCGACCGTCGACTACGGCTCGCAGCTGTGGGCGATGCGCAACGACGCGCCCTTCACCTCCTACGCGCCCGAGGGGCTCCCGCCGAGCTGGCGTCCGACCAGCTCCCGGCTGCACGGCCTGGACGAGGCCGGGGACAAGCCCGTCGCCTGGCATCTGGGGTTCCTGACGCCGAGCGACGAGTACGCGGCGCTGGAGCAGAGCAACGAGAAGGCCTCGGACTACGTCCCGCGTATGACGAACAACCGCAACCCGCTCGGAACACAGCAGGTCAACGGGGTCACCTGGACCAAGTACCACCGCAAGGACAAGAAGGCGAACTCCCTGGCGCGGACCCTGCCGGACGGTGTGAGCCTCGTGGTGACCGGCACCGCCTCTTACGAGGAGCTGGCGATCCTGGCGGCCTCCCTGAGGCCCCTGACCAAGCAGAGCGCGAGCCCGAGCCCGTCCACCTCGCCGAGGTCCTGAGGCCCGTCTAGCCCTGCCGTCCGCGACCGAGACGGCCGCGGACGCGGTCACGGAACGAGCGCCTGGGGGCCCGGGCGCGCACCGAACCGAAGATCAGCGTCCCGCCGACCTCGATCGTCGGCCCCTCGGGCGCCGGGCGGGTGCGCACCTCGCGTGTGCTGAAGACGGTGCGGCCCGTCACGTCCACGCGGACGCCCTCGGGGACCAGCAGCCGGATCCGGCCACCGAACACCAGCGAGTCCAGGACGATGTGCCGGCGCTGGAGGACGGCCTCACGCAGATCGAGCTCGACCGTCCCGAACAGGGCGAGCAGCGGCAGCTTCACGGGCACGACCCAGCGGCCCTCGCGCCGCGTCCGGCCGAAGAAGACCGAGACCGGGCGATCGTCCACCAGGATCGGCTGGGCCTCCTCGGGGCCGAGGTCGCCGGTGAGGCCCGTGAGCTCTCCCAGCGTGCGGGCCTCGTAGGCGTGGGAGGCGCGGTCGGCATGCTCCTCGACGGTCAGCCGCCCGTCGGCGAGGGCCTCGGCGAGCACGGCCGCGACGCGTTCCCGGTCGGCGTCGGAGGCGCGCAGGTCGCGGACGCGCGTCGGCTGTTCGGCGGCCGGGCGTCGGGGGATGTCCACACCTAGAGATTAGCGGCCGGACTGCCCGTCCCCAGAAAACCACTGGGGATCCGGCGGCGCCTCTACCTAGGGTGACGCCATGACGGTGCAATGGGACCGCCTCGCGGAGGCCGAGGGCGGCGGCGATGACGCGCCGGCGATCAGCCTGCGCGGTGTCGTCAAACGCTTCGGCGACTTCACCGCGGTGGACGGCCTCGACCTGGAAGTGCCCGCCGGAAGCTGCATGGGGCTGCTCGGGCCGAACGGGGCGGGCAAGTCCACCACGATGAAGATGCTGACCGCACAGGCCCTGGCGGACGAGGGCACCATCCGAGTACTGGGTTTCTCCATCCCCCGCGAGTCCAAGCGCGCGCGGGCGGCGATGGGGGTCGTCCCACAACAGGACAACCTCGATGAGGAGCTGACCGCCCAAGAGAACCTGGAGGTCTTCGCGCATCTGTACCGTGTGCCACGCCGGTCACGGCGCCAGGCGGTCGATGACGCCCTCACGCTCGCCCACCTCACCGAACGCCGCCTCACCAAGGTCGACGACCTGTCCGGCGGGATGCGGCGCAGGCTCCTGATCGCACGCGGCCTGGTGCACCGTCCGGCCCTCGTCCTGCTGGACGAGCCGACCGTGGGCCTCGATCCCCAGGTCCGCGCCGAGCTGTGGGGCCTGATCGACGGGTTGCGCGCCGGGGGGACGACCGTCCTGATGTCCACGCACTACATCGAGGAGGCCGAGCGCCTCGCCGACGAATGCGCGCTGATGTCGCACGGCAAGGTGATCGCCCGGGGCTCGCCCGCCCACCTGGTCGCCGAGCACGCCGGGGAACGGGTGGTCGAGCACTACGGCCCGCCGGACCGGCTCTCCGACGTCGAGCGGCTGGCACGCGGAGCCGGACTGCCCACCCGCCGCACCGGACCGTCGGTGTCGGTGCTGAAGGCCGAGACGATCCCGCCGTCCCTGGACGAGCAACTGGGCCCGGACGGGGTCCGCCGCCCGTCCAACCTGGAGGACGTGTTCGTCGTGCTGACCGGGGAGCGTGTGGAATGACCGTCCGGTCCGAACGCGCGCCGCGGCTGCGACGGTTCGAGCTGGCGCCCGTCCGGGGCATCTGGCGGCATGAGCTGGCCCTCTACAAGCGCTACTGGAAGTCGCAGTCGTTCGCGTCGATGGTCGAGCCGACGTTCTTCCTTCTCGCCTTCGGCTACGGGTTCGGCTCGATGGTCGCGGCGATCGGCGACTACCGCTACCTCGACTTCGTCGCGACGGGCGTCGTCGGCACGGCCGCGCTGTTCACGTCGGTGTTCCCAGGAATGTTCAACGGCTACATCAGGCGGGTCTTCCAGCACACCTACGACGCGATGCTGGCCGCCCCGGTGGACGTCCACGAACTGGTGACGGCCGAGGCCCTGTGGATCGCGGCCAAGTCGTCGGTCTACTCGTGCACACCGCTGGTCGTCGCGCTGTTCTTCGGGCTCGACCCGTCCTTCGGCATGCTCCTGGTCCCGGTCATCACGTTCTTCACCGCACTCGGGTTCGGGCTGTTCGGACTGTGGACATCCTCGGTCGTCCCGTCCATCAACTCGTTCGACTATGTGATCACCGGTGTGGTGACACCGCTGTTCCTGATCGCCGGGACGTTCTTCCCCGTCGGCACCTTGCCCGACTGGGCCCGATTCGCGGCGCAGGCGAACCCGCTCTTCCACTGCGTGGAACTGGTCCGGCATGCCGTGTTCGGAATCCGCCCGCTGACCGACCTCGGCCACCTGGGCGCCCTGATCCTCTTCGCCGCCCTCATGTGGCTCATAGCCGTCCGCGGAATGCGCAAGCGGCTCATCGATTAGTTTTCTTGGGGGGCGACCCCCAATCCCCCCGGCTGCGCGGCTCGCCACCTCCTCACTCGCCAGCACTCGCTCCGGGGGCGCGGCGCGCCGTGCATGCCCGCTGCGCTCGCTGGCGCTCGCTCCGCGTGCCTGTCCCGTAACTGGTGGCCGAGGCTCAACCTGCTGGGGTGCGGTTCAGGCCGGTGGCTGGGGTTCGATCCTGCCTGTAGGGGTTCGGGGTAGGGTGACGCGAATCTTCTTCATATTTGTGGAGGCTGGCCCATGGGCGAGGGGCTTGGGGGGCGGCAGGCCCGGTTCGCCATCTATGTGGCGTTCGCTGTGCAGGGGTTGTGCTTCGCGTCGCTGGTGACGCAGGTTCCGCAGATGCAGAAGGAGCACCATCTGAGCGATGCCACGCTGTCGCTGGTGTTGCTGATGGTGCCACTGGTCGCCGGCGCGGGCAGCGTCGTGTCGGGGGCGCTGTTCCAACGGGTCGGCAGCGGGGCGGTGCTGCGGGTGTCCCAGCCTGCGGTGGCGGTGACGATCGCGCTGATCGGGCTCACCGGGGACAACGATCTCGCTCTGTACGGGGCGGTCGCGCTGTTCGGGCTGTTCGTCGGCGCGGTGGACGCTTCGATGAACGCGCAGGCCGTCACCGTGGAGCGCCGGTACGGGGTCAGTCTGATCACCGGGTTCTACGCGGTGTGGAGCGTTGCCGGGATCCTCGGCGGGCTCTGGGCGTCGCTCACCAACAAGCTGGACCTGTCACTGTTCACCGGCTTCGCCATCGCCGCCACAGTGAGCACCGTCGTCTCGCTCGCTACCGGGCACCGTCTTTACGGGCGTGCGGAGGAGGATGACGGGCCGACCGCCGAGGAGCTCCGGGCCGCCGGGCGCAGCGTCCCGTGGCGGCCGATCCTGATCGTGGGCACGGCGATGGCCGTCGCCTATCTGGCGGATTCGGCGATCTCCAGTTACGGCGCCAAGTACGTGGACGACGAGTTGTCCGGCAGCGACTGGGTGGCACCGCTCGGCTACGTCGCCTACCAGGTCGCCATGGTGGCCAGCCGGGCGGTCGCCGATCTGGCCGTCCGCCGGTCGGGGCCGGTCCAGGTGGTGCGGCTCGGGGCGCTCGTCGGCGTCGTCGGGATGGCCGGGGTGGTGGCGGCCCCGAACGCGGCCGTCGCGATCATGGCCTTCGCGGTCGCCGGGCTCGGCCTCAGCGTGATCGCCCCGGTGTCCTTCTCCGCCGCCGGACGGGTGGACCCGACGGGGCTCGGCATCGCGGTCGCCCGCGTGAACATCTTCAACTACGTCGGCTTCGTGCTCGGCGCGGCCGTGGTCGGCGCCATCGCGCCTGTCAGTGCCGACCACGGCCTGCGCCTAGCCTTCATCGCGCCGACCGTGCTGATCCTCGTTGTCTTCGCGACGGCCAGGGGTTTTGCGCCGAGCCCTCAAGCGTCCTCCAGGGCGATGATGGCCCGCTCGCCCTCCAGCTGAGCCTGTTCCGGCGTCAGGTCCTCCAACGCGCGGCTCAGTGCGACCTCGGCGGCGTCGGCGGCGGCGCGGAGTGTGACGGCGTGCTCCTGCGCGCGTTCAAGATCACCGAGACCCACGCAGTCGAAGGCCACCTGTGCGTCGTGGCCAGCCATCTTGAGCTGCCGCGCGGCCTCTTCCAGACTCATCCATACCTCCTACACCGGGGAACGTGGTCTTACCCACGAGCACCGTGGACAATCGCTTGCCCTAGCAGTTCTGCCGCCTTGACCAGCCGGGCCTCACCCAGCCTGGCGTAACCGAGGACGAGGGCGGGGGCGGCGGCGTCCGCGCGGGCCGGGGAGCGCATGGGTCGGGCGCCGGCCACCGACACGCCGGCGCGGGCGGCGGCCTCCACCACCCGGTCCTCGTCGCATCCACGGGGAAGCTCCACGTACAGGTGGATGCCCGCTGAGACGCCTTGAACCACGGCGCCGGGGACGTGGGCGCGGATCGCGTCCGCCAGCGCGTCCCGCCGCGCCCGGTACCTGCGGCGCATCGTGCGCAGATGCCGGTCGTAGGCGCCGCCGCGAAGGAACTCGGCCAGCGCGTGCTGTTCCAGGACGGGCGCTCCGAGGTCGGTGTGCCCGCGGTGGACGCGCAGACGCTCCGCCAGCGCCGGCGGGGCGACCGCCCAGCCGAGCCGCAGTGCGGGCGCGAGGGACTTGCTGACCGAGCCGAGCAGGACCACCCGGTCGGGGTCGACGCCCTGGAGGCAGCCGACGGGCTCCCGGTCGTAGCGGAACTCGGCGTCGTAGTCGTCCTCGATCACGACACCGTCGACGGCGCGGGCCCAGGCGATGAGCTGGGCGCGGCGGGCGGGCGACAGGACCACGCCGGTCGGGTACTGGTGCGCGGGGGTGACCAGCACCGCGCGGGCGCCCGTGCGCGCCAGTTCCTCGACGATCAGTCCCTCGCGGTCGACCGGGACGCGGGCCATCCGCACGCCCCCGGCCGCCAGCATCGGCAGTTGCCGGACGCTGGTCGGGTCCTCGACCGCGAGCGTCGTGTACCCGTCCGCCTTGAGCAGGCCGACGAGGGCCGACAGGCCGTGCGCCACCCCGCTCATGATCACGACACGGCCGGGGTCGGCGTGCGCCGCGCGGACGCGGCACAGGTAGCCGGCGAGCTCGGCGCGCAGCGCGGGAACGCCCGCGGGGTCGGGGTAGGTGAACGCGTCGTGCGGCAGCGTGCGCAGCGCGGATCGGGCGGCGGCCAGCCAGCGGTCGCGGGGGAATCCCGACAGGTCGGGGTTGCCGGGTGACAGGTCGTAGGAGTGCGCGTCGTCCGCCCCGGCGCAGGGGAACGAGTTCGGAGAGGCCCCCGACTCCGGTGCGGGCAACGGCCCGGGGTCGTCGGGACGGGCGAGCGGTGCGATGCGCGTCCCGTCGCCGCGGCGGGCCACCAGGAACCCCTCGGCGGTGAGCTGCTCGTAGGCGGCGACGACGACGCCACGGGAGACGTCCATGTCACGTGCCAGGTCGCGGCTGGACGGCAGCCGTGTCCCGGCGGTCAACCGGCCGGATCGCACGGCCGCGCGGAATCCCGCGGCGATCTGGGCGGAAAGCCGGCCCGCGGCCCGGTCGAGGGGGAGATGAAGGTCGGTCACATCACGTTTAGCGTCCGGGAGGAGGGCAGGTGTCACGGTCCGTCGTTTTGGTCCACATCAGTACGAGGTGATTGGCCCTGTTTCAGGGTCCAAACAGCCTTTAACGTGCCATCTCATGGACTCGAACTCCAGCGCGCGCGGCATGGCCGGCGCCGGGACCGCCATGTTCCTCGTCGGTTCGCTGACCGCCGTGTCGGCGACGATCTCCGGCTACCCGGTGTTCGGCGGCCAGGCCGTCCGTTACGCGGTGGCCACGCTGATCCTCCTGCTGGCCACACGCCTGGCGGCCGGTCCCGGACGGTGGCCCACGGCGCGCGAGTGGGCGTTGCTGGCCGCCCTGGCGGCGACGGGGCTGGTGGCCTTCAACGTGTGCATCGTGGCGGCCACCCGGGACACGAGCCCGGCCACGATCGGCACGGTGATCGCGACGGTCCCGATCGTCCTGGCGCTGGTCGGGCCGCTGCTGGAGCGGCGGCGCCCGGCTCCGGCGGTGGTGCTGGCGGCGTGCGTGGTGGCCTCCGGCGCGGCGCTGGCGAACGGGCTGGGCGGCGGAAGCGTGCGAGGGCTGCTGTTGTCGCTCGGCGCGCTCGGCGGCGAGGTGTGCTTCTCGCTGCTGGCCGTCCCGCTCCTGCCCCGGCTCGGGCCGCTACGGGTGTCGGCGTACTCGGCGGGGCTGGCCGCCCCCATGCTGCTGGCGGTCGGGCTGGTCACCGACGGGACCGCCGTCCTGCGCAGGCCGACGGGCGGCGAGGCGGCGGGCCTTGCCTACCTCTCGGTGGTCGTCACGACGGTCGCCTTCCTGCTCTGGTACGACTCGCTCGGACGGCTCGGACCCGACCGGGCGGGCCTGTTCGCGGGCGTCATCCCGGTCAGCGCGGTGATCACGACGGTCGCGCTCGGCCTCGACCGGCCGGGGCCGGCCGACGTGGCGGGGGCGGTGCTCGTGGCGGTGGGGGTCGTCGTGGGGCTGCGCGCCCGGGTCGTACCCTGTGAGGCGGCCCCCATCGGAATCGCGCGAGGACCTGCCTGAGATGCCTGAATTCTCCTTTACCGACCTGCTGCCGCTCGGCCCGGACGAGACCGACTACCGGCTCCTCACCTCCGAGGGCGTGTCGACGTTCGAGGCCGGCGGACGGACGTTCCTCCAGGTCGAGCCGGAGGCGCTGCGGCTGCTCACCGAGACCGCGATCCGTGACATCTCCCACCTGCTGCGGCCCGCGCACCTGGCGCAGCTCCGCCGGATCCTGGACGATCCGGACGCCTCCCCGAACGACCGGTTCGTCGCACTGGACCTGTTGAAGAACGCGGGCATCTCCTCCGGCGGCGTCCTGCCCATGTGCCAGGACACCGGCACCGCGATCGTGATGGGCAAGCGGGGCCAGCACGTCCTGACCGACGGGCGCGACGAGCAGCACATCTCTCGCGGCGTGTACGACGCGTACACCAAGCTGAATCTGCGCTACTCGCAGATGGCGCCGGTGACGATGTGGGACGAGAAGAACACCGGCAGCAACCTGCCCGCGCAGATCGAGCTGTACGCGACGCCCGGCGAGGCGTACAAGTTCCTGTTCATGGCCAAGGGCGGCGGCAGCGCGAACAAGTCGTTCCTCTACCAGGAGACCAAGGCCGTCCTGAATCCGACGCGGATGATGACGTTCCTGGAGGAGAAGATCCGTTCGCTGGGAACCGCGGCGTGCCCGCCATACCACCTGGCGATCGTGGTGGGCGGCACGTCCGCCGAGTTCGCGCTGAAGACCGCCAAGTACGCCTCGGCGCACTATCTGGACGCGCTGCCGAGCGAGGGTTCCCCGCTCGGGCACGGTTTCCGCGACCTGGAGCTTGAGCTCCAGGTGTTCGAGCTGACGCAGCGGCTCGGGATCGGTGCGCAGTTCGGCGGCAAGTACTTCTGCCATGACGTGCGGGTGATCCGGCTGCCGCGGCACGGCGCGTCCTGCCCGGTGGCCGTCGCGGTGTCGTGCAGCGCCGACCGGCAGGCCCTCGCCAAGATCACGGCGGAGGGGGTGTTCCTGGAGCGGCTGGAGACCGACCCCGCGCAGTACCTGCCCGAGACGACCGGCGAGGATCTGGACAATTCGGTCGTCCATATCAACCTGAATCGTCCGATGGACGAGATCCGCGCGGAGCTCACCAAGTACCCGGTGAAGACGCGGCTGTCGCTGACCGGCCCGCTCGTCGTCGCCCGTGACATCGCCCACGCCAAGATCAAGGAGCGGCTGGACGCGGGCGAGCCGATGCCCCGGTATCTGCGCGATCACGCCGTGTACTACGCGGGGCCCGCCAAGACGCCGGAAGGATACGCGTCCGGATCGTTCGGCCCGACCACCGCGGGGCGGATGGACTCCTATGTCGAGCAGTTCCAGGCCGCGGGCGGTTCGCTGGTCATGCTGGCCAAGGGCAACCGCTCGCAGCAGGTCACCGACGCCTGCGCCGCGCACGGCGGCTTCTACCTCGGCTCGATCGGCGGACCCGCCGCGCGGCTCGCGCAGGACTGCATCAAGAAGGTCGAGGTCCTGGAGTACGCGGAGCTCGGCATGGAGGCGGTCTGGCGAATCGAGGTCGAGGACTTCCCGGCGTTCATCGTGGTCGACGACAAGGGCGAGGACTTCTTCGCCGACACCACCGGTCCCGTTCTGACGATTGGCAGAAGGGGATAACACCCGGTAGATCACACTTATTGGCCTAAAATCCAACTCGGTAGCGAGGTCTCACCGCTGACCGGCTGGCCACTCCGGTATCTTTTCCGCCATGTCTCAGTCTGAGCGCTTCGTGCTCGCGACGCGCTACCGGCTGGTCTCGGAGCTTGGTCAGGGTGCGAACGGCACCGTATGGAGAGGGCACGACGAACTCCTTGACCGGCCCGTCGCGATCAAGGAACTACGGCTCCCCCACGAGCTGTCCGAGGACGACCGGGTCGTCTTCTACCGTCGTACCCTGCGTGAGGCGCGCGCTCCCGCCCAGTTGCGCACGCACTCCATCGTCGAGGTGTACGACGTGGTCATCGAGCAGGGCCGGCCTTGGATCGTTATGGAGATGATCGAGGCGCCCAATCTCGAACAGCTCATCGTGCGGTCCGGGCCGCTGCCGCCCGACCGCGTCGCGCACATCGGCCGGGCCCTGCTGGACGCCCTCGGCACCGCGCACAAGGCCGGGATCGTGCACCGTGACCTCAAGCCGAGCAACGTCCTGCTGGACGGCGACCGGGTCGTCCTGACCGACTTCGGCCTGGCGTTCTCCTCGGGCTCGGCCAGCCTCACCAAGACGGGCCACTTCATGGGGTCGCCCGCGTACGTGGCGCCGGAGGTCGCCGCCGGGGAGAAGGCGACCCCCCGGTCGGACCTGTGGTCGCTCGGCGCGACCCTGTACGCGGCGCTGGAGGGCCGTCCGCCGTTCGAGCGCGAGAACGTGATGGCGACGCTCAGCGCGCTCGCGACCGAGTCCACGCCCGCCCCGCAGAACGCGGGCGCCCTCGCGCCGATCATCACCGGGCTGCTGGAGAAGAACCCCACCCGGCGGCTGAGCCACGCCCGCGCCGCCGACCGGCTCGAACGCGTGCTGGCCGGGCCACGGTCCGGCCGCCGCTCGCCGACGCCCCGCTACCGGATGATGGTCGTGATCGGGCTGATCGGCGCCACCGTGGCGTCCTGCGGTATCGGCGCCACCGCGCTCATCGTCGGGATGATGCGGGAGAAGCCCGGTTCCTCCGCCTCCTCGTCCTCGGCGAGCCCCGCCGACCCGCCCGTGCGCGGCAACCCGCCGCCCGGCGTCACGACCAGCACACTGGCGGTGCGCGCCCGCACCTCCGGTTGCCGGATCTTCGTGGCGATGCCGGGAGACGTCATCACAGTGCTCACCGACGCCACCCTCACCATCGGCGAGGTCCGCAAGTACGATCAGACGCTGCTCAACGCGGTCGTCTACGACGCGTCCGCCTGCGACATCTGGGTGAACGGGCGGCAGCAGCCCCTCGGCCGCTCGGGCGAGCGCAAGAACTACACCCTGAACAGGACCGGCGGAGGCTGACCATCCTGGAACGGGCCTTCCCGGGAATGGATTCGCGGGGAATGCGCAGGGCACCCACGGAGCTGCCACCGATGACGGCGTTAGATTCGTAGTCGGAGGTGGCTTGTCCATGACCGAGCAGGAGTTCCGGGTGGAGCACGACTCCATGGGCGAGGTCCGGGTGCCCGCGGCGGCCAGGTGGCGGGCGCAGACCCAGCGCGCGGTGGAGAACTTCCCGATCTCCGGCCGGACGCTGGAGCCCGCGCACATCGCCGCACTGGGCCAGATCAAGGCCGCCGCGGCGACGGTCAACGCCGAGCTGGGCATCCTGGACGACGATCTCGCCGCCGCGATCAGGGCGGCCGCCCTGGAGGTGGCCGAAGGAAAATGGGACGACCAGTTCCCCATCGACGTCTTCCAGACGGGGTCCGGGACGTCGTCCAACATGAACGCCAACGAGGTCGTCGCGACGCTGGCGCAGGAGCGGCTCGGCCGTCCGGTGCATCCGAACGACCATGTGAACGCCTCTCAGTCGTCCAACGACGTGTTCCCGTCCTCGATCCACGTCGCGGCCACCGGGGCGGTCCTGAACGACCTCGTCCCCGCGCTGAGGCACCTGGAGGCGGCGCTGGCGCGCAAGGCCGACGGGTTCGCGACGGTGGTGAAGTCCGGCCGTACCCACCTGATGGACGCCACACCCGTGACGCTGGGCCAGGAGTTCGGCGGGTACGCCGCGCAGGTCCGGTACGGCGTGGAGCGGCTGGAGGCCGTCCTGCCGCGGCTGGCGGAGCTGCCGCTCGGCGGTACCGCGGTCGGCACCGGGATCAACACGCCGGAGGGCTTCGGCGGGCGCGTCATCGCCGAGATCGCCCGCGTCACCGGCCTGCCGCTGACCGAGGCGCGTGACCACTTCGAGGCGCAGGGCGCGCGGGACGGCCTGGTGGAGGCCAGCGGCGCGCTCCGCACGATCGCGGTCAGCCTCACCAAGATCGCCAACGATCTGCGCTGGATGGGCTCGGGGCCGCGCGCCGGGCTCGCCGAGATCCGGCTGCCCGACCTGCAGCCCGGCTCGTCGAGCATGCCGGGGAAGGTGAACCCGGTGATCCCCGAAGCGGTCGCGCAGGTGGCGGCGCAGGTCATCGGGAACGACGCGGCGATCGCGTTCGGCGGCGCGTCCGGCAGCTTCGAGCTGAACGTGATGCTGCCGATGCTGGCCCGCAACGTCCTGGAGTCGATCGCGCTGCTGGCGAGCGTGTCGCGGCTGCTCGCCGACCGTTGCGTGGACGGCATCGAGGCGGACGTGGACAGGATGCGGGAGTACGCCGAGTCCTCGCCGGCGATCGTGACGCCGCTCAACCGCTACATCGGGTATGAGGAGGCGGCGAAGGTCGCCAAGCAGGCGCTGCGGGAACGCCGGACGATCCGCGAGGTCGTCCTGGAACGGGGCCACGTGGACGCGGGGCGGCTGACCGTCGAGCAGCTCGACGAGGCCCTGGACGTCCTCGGCATGACCAACGCGGCACGCGGCTGACGTCCGGACACCGGCGCTCCGCCACGATGCCGTTCGTCCGGCGCCCCCTGAGGCGTCTTGTCACACCTCCGGAGGCGCCGGACCCAGGGTCAGTACCAGCCCACCGACTCGGAGTGGTTCCAGGCGCCGCAGGGGCTTCCGTAGCGGTTCTTGATGTAGCCGAGTCCCCACTTGATCTGGGTGGTGGCGTTGTTCTGCCAATCCGGCCCGGCACTGGACATCTTGGAGCCGGGAAGCGCCTGCGGGATCCCGTACGCGCCGGACGGGTTGGCGGCGTGGGTGTTCCAGTGGCTCTCCTTGTTCCACAGGTTCACCAGGCAACCGAACTGGCCGCTGCTCCGGAAAGACGAGCCGTAGCCCGACATGAGGCGCTTGGCGATCGCCTGCGCCTGGCCCGCCGGGACGGGGTCGCCCTTCGGACCGCCGCCGCCACTGCCGCCACCACCGTCGCCCTTGTCGTCCTCGGGCTTCTTGGTGGGAAGCGGCTTGCCCTTGGGCTGGAGGGACGGGCCCTTGCCGGCGCCCTCGCGGGCGGCGCGGGAGGCCCGGTCGAGCGCCTGCTTGCGGCGCTGCTCCTCCATGACCTTCGGGTCGACCTCCGGGACCGCGGCGTCGGCCAGCGGCTTGGAGGCGACGGTGGCCTTGTCGCTGCCGCCGTCGCCGCCCGTCAGCGCGAGCGCGGCGACCGCGCCACCGCCGACCACGACGGCGGCACCCGCGACGACCGCGGCGATCCGGATGCCGTTGCGCCGCCCGGCGCCTGCGTTGCCCTTGGACCGGCCGGACGGTCCGCTTCCGTGCGAACCCGACCCGATCTCGTCAGGAGCACCGGCCGGCGCGCCCGTGTGCACGGGCGCCGGGGCGGAGCCGAGGGCCTGGAAGCCGAGCGTGTCACCCGCCGGAGCGGGCTGCCCGGACTGGGTGCCGGCGACCTTGACGTCGTCCTCGTTCGCCGAGGGAGGCGTGTAAGGCGAGGCCAGGGGCATGCCTGGCCCCTGGGGGGCACCGAAGTTCTGGGGGACGCCGGGGCTCTGCGTGGCGGGGTCCTGGGCGGGGGCCGGGGCCGAGGTGGCCCACGGCTCCTGGGGGGCAAAGCTCTGTCGATCGTCTCGCCTAGGGGACCCGGGACGGTCTCCGGACAAGGCGGTCCTTCCGACGGTCGCACGCGCATGGACGCGCGCACGAACTGTTTCCACCCCCGGCCTGGCCGGCCGCGGAGCGGGCGGTCACAGACCCCGCCCGGCACAGTTCCCGCGCACGAGTGTCAGGGGCGCACGCTGGTCGGGTACCGATCTGGGGGGTGCTTACGAGGGGACACAATGCCGGAATCCGGGGGATACCCCGCAACCAGAACGAGACAAGTGCCGCCGCCCACCCCGTTGTCAACCTGGCCTGAACAGCGCCGAAACGGCGAGGAGACCTGGGGTTCTCCGCCCTCGTCCCGGCCTGTGTGATGTTCATCACATATCAACACAATGGAGCGAAATCATCACCCTCTGCATACATACCCGCAGGAACGACGCGCGGGTAACACGGGGTGCGTGACACGAGTACGCAACACGGGCAGGTGAGCCGCCTGAGAAGCCCCGGCGGCCCCTCCTCCAACGTGGCCGCCGAGACCTCCGTCAAGCACGTGCGGCGCGCCTCCCGCGTCGCCGCCGCGCCCCCGCCGCGTCGCCGCCGCGTCAGACGCCGACGTCGCCGAGCATGTCCGTCACCAGCGCGGCGATCGGCGACCGCTCCGACCGGGTCAGCGTCACGTGCGCGAACAGCGGATGGCCCTTGAGCCGCTCCACCACCGCCGCGACGCCGTCATGCCGCCCGACCCGCAGGTTGTCGCGCTGCGCCACGTCATGGGTCAGCACGACCCGCGAGCCCGCCCCGATCCGGGACAGGACGGTCAGCAGCACGCCGCGCTCCAGCGACTGCGCCTCGTCCACGATCACGAACGCGTCGTGCAGCGAGCGGCCACGGATGTGGGTGAGCGGCAGGACCTCCAACATGCCACGGTCCAAAACCTCGTCGATGACGTCCGGCGTGGTCACCGCCGACAGAGTGTCGTAGACGGCCTGCGCCCACGGCGACATCTTCTCGTTCTCCGAGCCCGGCAGGTAGCCGAGTTCCTGCCCGCCGACCGCGTACAGGGGCCGGAACACCACGACCTTGCGGTGCCGGTGCCGCTCCATGACGGCCTCAAGACCGGCGCAGAGCGCGAGTGCGGACTTGCCGGTGCCGGCGCGCCCGCCGAGCGAGACGATCCCGACGTCCTCGTCCATCAGCAGGTCCAGCGCGATCCGCTGCTCCGCCGACCGGCCGCGCAGCCCGAACACCTCGCGGTCGCCCCGGACGAGCTTCACCGACTTGTCCGGAAGGGTGCGCCCGAGGGCCGAGCCGCGCTCGGACAGCAGCCGCAGCCCCGTGTGACACGGCAGTTCGAGGGCCTCCTCCACGTCCGCCCGGCCCGCCTCGTACAGTTCCTCGACCAGGCCGCCGCCGACCTCCAGTTCCCGCATCCCGGTCCAGCCGGACTCGACCACGGCCAGCTCGGCGCGGTACTCCTCGGCCGCGAGCCCGACCGCCGACGCCTTCACCCGCATCGGCAGGTCCTTGGAGACCAGGACGACGTCGCGGCCCCCGTGGGCGAGCCAGCCCGCCACCGACAGGATCCGGGTGTCGTTGTCACCGAGCCGGAAGCCGTCCGGCAGGACGCTCGGGTCGGAGTGGTTGAGCTCGACGCGGAGCGTTCCGCCCTGGTCGCCGAGAGGCAGCGCCTCGTCCAGCCGACCGTGCTCCAGCCGGAGGTCGTCCAGCGTGCGCAGGGCCTGGCGGGCGAAGTAGCCGAGTTCTGGATGGTGGCGCTTGGCCTCAAGCTCGGAGATGACGACGATGGGGAGTACGACCTCGTGCTCGGCGAACCGGGTCATCGCCCCCGGGTCGGCGAGCAGGACGCTGGTGTCGAGGACGTACGTGCGCCGGTCCGGAACGACCGTTCCGGAGGGGATCCCGGAACCGGGACGGCGCGGGGCGGTTGTGGCCACTCGATCTCCCTGACTGTGGGGAACCAACCGGTGGCGCGACAGTCCGCCCCCGTACGGCCCGCGACCCCGCTGGGGGACGGGCCTGGGGCGGTGATCAGGGCATGACCGTCAGGAACCGTAGCGCCGGTGCCGCGCGGCGTACGAGCGCATGGCCCGGAGGAAGTCGACCTTGCGGAAGTCCGGCCAATGGACTTCGCAGAAGTAGAACTCCGAGTGGGCGCTCTGCCAGAGCATGAAGCCGGAGAGACGCTGCTCCCCCGAGGTGCGGATGACCAGGTCCGGATCCGGCTGGCCGCGCGTGTAGAGATGCTCCGCGATGTGCTCCACGTCGAGGATCTCGGCGAGTTCCTCGATGCTGGTGCCCCGACTCGCCTGCTCGACGAGCAGAGAGCGCACCGCATCAGCGATCTCACGTCTACCTCCATACCCAACGGCGACGTTCACAATCAGGCCGGGAGCCCCGGATGTGGCCTCACCCGCGTCTTTCAGGACGCGAGCAGTCTTATCGGGCAGCAGATCGAGGGCACCGACAGGCTTGACATGCCAGCCGTCGGCGGCCAGCCGGGTGACGGTGTTCTCAATGATCTCCAGCAGCGGGTCCAGTTCGGCGGCGGGGCGGCCCAGGTTGTCGGTCGACAGCAGCCACAGCGTGACGTGCTCGACTCCCGCCTCGGTGCTCCACTGCAGCAGCTCGGAGATCTTCTGCGCGCCGCGCTGGTGCCCGGTGTTGACGTCGGCCAGCCCCATCGACCTGGCCCAGCGCCGGTTGCCGTCCAGGATGACGCCCACGTGCCGGGGGGTGATGTCGGTGGGCAGCGACGCCTCGACCCGGCGCTCGTACATCCGGTAGACGGCGTCGCGGATCGTCGCGTACGGGCCGCTACGACGGATCGCGGACGTCAGCGCGGCCCCGTCCAAGGGGTTGCGGCGAACCCCGTCCCGGCGCGCCCCGCCGCGCGACATCCCGCTTCGCCGAACCCCCATGCAGGCATCCCTTCGAGCGACGGTCCCTAGCGACGGTCTCTGATGCGGTCGAGACCGGATAGTCGCTGTGATCGACGCTCAATTATGGCCCGAGGGGGACACTTCTCCCACCGTTCCGGTGATATCAGGCTTGCGGACCTGCGGCGCGGGCCCGCTCGACGTACTCCAGGGCAGTCCTGAGTTCGGACAGCCATTCGTCGGTGTTCTTGCCGACGAGGCGCACGCACCAGGCGAGCGCGTCGCTGCGGCTGCGGGCCACCCCGGCGTCCACCAGCGTGTCCAGGACGCGCCGCTCCGACTGCCGCAGCCGGGTCATGACCGGTACCGACAGGGTCGTGAACATCTCGCGGCGGTCGCCGCAGTCGGCGCCCCAGGAGACCTTGTGGCCGAACCGGTGCTCGGCCTCGCGAGCGATGGCGATGCGCTGGTCACGAGTGTCCTCGCGGAAGCGCTGGATGTGCCCGTCGAACAGGGCGGACCGCTCGGCCTGGGACGCGTCCTGAGCGGACTCCGGCTCGGGCAGGCGGCCGACGACGCTGACCTCTTCGCGGTCGACCACGACCTCCAGGGGCCCTTCGAACCAGCCCTCGGGAAGTCGTCCGGAGAACCAGCCCCGCAGCTGCTCCGCCGATTCACTCGTTGTCATGTAATCAAAATTACAACTCCCTCTCAACCAGCGCCACCCCCGAACCCAATTGACAGTGGGCATCTTTTGAGAGTTACTTTCATTTCAGACATACACTCACTTGGAGGTAACTGTCATGAGAGTCCCGTACGCCCGGCGCTGGCTCGGCCTGGGCGCCCTGGCGCTGGCGATGCTCGCGCTCGGCTTCGACATGACGATCCTCAACGTGGCGCTGACCACGCTCTCGGCGGAACTGGACGCGAGCACCAGCGCCCTCCAGTGGATCGTCGACTCCTACCTGCTGGTCTTCGCCGCGCTCCTGCTCCCGGCGGGCCTGCTCGGCGACCGGTTCGGCCGCAAGTGGCTGCTGCTCACCGGCCTCGGGATCTTCGGCGCGGCCTCGCTCGCCGGGGCGTTCGCGGACGGCTCGGGCGGCGTCATCGTCGCCCGCCTGTTCATGGGACTCGGCGCGGCGATCGTCACACCGCTGTCCATGTCGATGCTGCCCGCGATCTTCCCGCCCGCCGAGCGGACGCGGGCCGTCGCGATCTGGTCGGCGGCGACGGCGCTCGGGCTCCCGCTCGGCCCGCTGCTCGGCGGCTGGCTGCTGGAGCACTTCTGGTGGGGCTCGATCTTCCTGATCAATGTGCCCGTGGTCGTCATCGCCGGCCTCGCCATCGCGCTGCTGCTGCCCGAGACCAAGGACCCCGCGGCGCCCCGCGTGGACGGGATAGGCGCGCTGCTGTCCATGGGCGGGCTGGTCGCGCTCGTGTACGGGGTCATCGAGGCCCCCGTGCGAGGTTGGGGAGATCCGGTCGTGCTCACCTCGTTCGCCGGCGCGGTGCTGCTGCTGACCGGCTTCGTGCTGTGGGAGCGGCGCGCTCCGGAGCCCATGATGGACCTCCGGCTGTTCTGCGAACCCGCGTTCGTCTGGCCGATGCTCGCCGCCGTCGCGGGGACCCTGGTGATGGCGGGTGTCCTGTTCGTCCTGCCGCAGTACCTCCAGGCCGTCCAGGGCAACGGCGTGTTCGGCACCGGCCTGCGGCTGATCCCGATGCTGCTCGGCCTGCTGGCCGGCGGGATCGTCACCGACCGCGTTGCGCCACGCGCGGGGCACAAGCCGATCATCGTGACCGGGCTGCTGGTGATGGCGGCCGGCCTCGGCCGAGGCGCGTTCACCGAGGTCGGCGACTCCTACACGATGATCTGCCTGTGGCTGGTCGTGCTCGGCCTCGGCTGCGGCCTGACACTGATCCCTTCGATGGACGCGCTGATCGCGGCACTCCCCGCCGACCAGGCGGGACGAGGCTCCGGTCTCGTCCAGACACTGCGCCAGACGGCCGGCGCGCTCGGCGTCGCGGGCCTCGGCAGCCTGCTCTCGGCCGTCTACCGCGACCACGTCCGCACCGCCGGGCTCCCCGGCGAGGCGGCCGACACGGCCCGCGACTCGATCGGCGGCGCGGCCGCCGCCGCGGACCGGCTCCACGACGGCGGCCTCCTCGCCTCCGCCCAGGACGCCTACGTCCAGGGGATGGACGCGGTGCTCGGCGCCTGCGCCGTCGGAGCGCTGGCCGTGGGCGCGCTGCTGTGGGCCTTCCAGCCACGCCGCGCACCACAGGATGCGGGTCCCGCCTCCGATGACAGAGAATCGGACCATGAGCACGCCGCTTCCTGAGCATGCGATCGACCGACTCCAGGACCGCCTTGAGCGGCTGCCGCTGAGGGAGCGCAAAAAGCTGAGGACCCGGAGGGCCATCCAAGACCAGGCCCTCCGGCTCTTCGAGGAGCAGGGCTACGACGAGACCACGGTGGAGCAGATCGCGGCGGCCGCGGAGATCTCGCCCAGCACGTTCTTCCGCTACTTCCCGACCAAGGAAGACGTCGTCGTGACCGACGAGTACGACCCGATCATGGCGGAGCTGTTCCGGGAGCAGCCCGCCGACCTGTCCCCCATCGAGGCGCTGCGCGCCACGATGCGCGAGATCCTCCCGCAGATGTACGAGACCGACCTGGACGCGATGACCGCCAGGATGCGGCTCACCGCCTGCGTCCCGGCACTGCGAGCCCGCACGTTCGAGTCGCTGCGCGAGGGCACCCACGCCGTGCTCAAGGAGCTCGTCGCCGAACGGGTCGGTCGCTCCCAAGACGATGCGGACGTGAAGACGTTCACCTGGGCGGTCCTGGGCGTGCTCCAAGCGGCGATGTACGAGTGGCTGGACGGCGCCCCGATCGAGAACCTACCGGCCGTGGTGGACCGCAACCTGGAGTTCCTGTCGCGCGGCTGCCCCCTGTGATGCGGCGCTCTAACCCGCGAGGCGGGCTGCCATCTTTGGACTGACACGAACGGCACCCCGCATGTTGCGGGTGTAGACGTTCTGAATCTGGACGACGGTGCCCGTCCTGGGCGCGGCCAGCATCTTGCCCTTGCCGAGATAGAGGGCGATGTGCGAGATGTAGCCGGGCGCAGTCGGGTCATTGGCCCAGATGAGCATGTCGCCTGGCTCGGCCTTGCTGTAGGGGATGATCCAGCCCGCGCGCGCCTGGTCTGCGGCCACCCGCGGAAGCTTGATCCCAGCGCGGCCGAAGGCGTACAGCATCAGGCCCGAGCAGTCGTAACCGCCCTCGGCCTCGGACTCGCCACCCCACACGTACGACCAACCAAGGCGCGTGTAGGCGGCCTGGATCACGGTGCGGACCTGGCTCGCGGTCATCACCTGCCCACGCGAGGTCGGCGCGTTCCCCCCGGCCTTCGGGTAGTCGATCTCCGGGTTGACCTCGACCGCCTTGGTGCCCTTGGGCAGCGTCTTCTTCAGCTTCTTGATGAAGGAGGCGGGCTTGCTCTTCGGCACGCTGATCAGCATCGCGTTCGCGGTCGGCATGCCGAGGACCTGCGCGGTCGCGTGCGAGACGACCGCGTCCACGTCACCGATCCCCATCGTGGCGTACGCGCCGACGCGCAGGGGCGTCTGGTTCTGCTTGCCGCCCACCGGAACCTGACTGCCAAGTTGTACGCCGCCGTCACTGCCCATCGTGAAGGAGATCGCGACATCGCCGGCTGCCACATTGCGCCACAGCGCGTCCGACTGGGCGGTCGGCTTCGGCGTGTAGTTGCGGAACGTGGACGGCTCGACGCCCATCAGCCCGACCCGCTTGCCCGCGACCATGCCCTGCACCGCGTCCACGACCTCGACGCCCTGGACGCCCTTGGTGGTACGGACCTTCTCCACCACGTCGGCCGGGAGGGTGGACGGCGCGGCCACGAGGACGTGCGGGGTGAGCCGCTTGCCGAGCGGCGCCACGGCCGTCGGCGACAGGCTGGTCGTGCCGGACGCGGCCACGAACCGGGCGTTCTGGTCAGGGCGCGGGGACGGCTCCCGGTCACCGTGGCGCGCGGCGAGGACGGCGCCGTTGACGGCGAGGGTCGTCAGCGTGGTGACACCGATGATCGTCGGTAGGACCCGGCGGTTCGGCTTTCGCACTGCGACGCTCCCTCGTTGGTCGGCGACCCCGGGCTCCACTATGACCCAGCACGACTATGGCTCAGAGGGGCGACCACCGTCCAGGTACCCGGCAGTCCGCCGGCCACCCGCGCGACTCCCGCCCCATCGGGTCAGCCGCACCTCAGCTACCCATAAGTAACATCTCGGAACGATGAGATCAAGGTCACGTTCCCATAAACTCAACCATTATCGCGAAGCTCGCGGATCAGCTCCGCCGGCGCAGTCACGGGCAGCCGGCAGGTGAACCCGCGGCACACATACGCCGCCGGAACGCCGTCCACAAGCCCGCGCCCCTCCAGCAGCGGCACGCCACCCGCATCCGGCGGCCCCACACTCACCACCGCGCCCGGCGCAACCGCCATCAGCGCCGTCCTGTGCAGAGCCCGGGTGCGCTCGTCGTCCCGCTCCCCGACCACGGCGATCTCGACGGGCCCCGCCACGTTCGCCTCGGCCACCGCCAGTCCCCAGCCCGCGAACCGCGCGTGCTTCTCCGCGAGCGGCCCCGCCGGAGCCAGCGCGGCCGCCGCCGACTCCCGGTGCCAGTCCGAACCCGTCAACGCCGCGAACGACAGCAGCGCTCCGGCCACCGCGAACTGCCCCGACGGTGTGGCGTTGTCCGTCGGGTCCTGCGGCCGCCGGAACAGCCGCTCCGCGTCGTCGGCGGTGTCGTAGAACCCGCCGGACCCATCGGCGAACCGCTCCAGGACCGTGTTCAGCAACTCACCCGCGAGCCGCACGTGCGCGGGCTCGCCGGTGACCGCGTGCAGGGCCAGCAGCCCCTCTGCCACATCGGCGTAATCCTCCAGGACACCGGCATTCGCCCCCGCCGTCCCGTCCCGCGACGTCCGCACCAGACGCCCGTCATGCACATGCACGTCGATGAGCAGCCGCGCCACGTCCTCTGCAGCCTGCACGAGGTCCGGCCGATCGAACAAGGCGCCGCACTCGGCCAGCGCCGCCATCGCCAGCCCGTTCCACGCGGCGACCACCTTGTCGTCCCTCGCAGGAGGCACCCGGTGCGCGCGCGCCGACAGCAGGGTCGTCCGAACGCGCTCATACCGGTCGAGATCCCCCGGGTCACCAGGAAGCTGTAGGACGGACGTCCCGTGCTCGAACGTCCCGGTCACCTCGAACAGGGCCTCCGCGAACGCGCCGTCCTCCTCACCGAGGACCTCCCGCAACTGCGCCGGAGTCCAGACGTAGTACCGGCCCTCCTCGCCCTCGCTGTCGGCGTCCAGCGCCGAGGACAGCCCGCCCTCGTCGGTCCGGAGGTCGCGCAGCATCCAGTCACACGTCTCCAGCGCCACCCGACGCGCGAACGGCGTCCCCGTCAGCCGCCACCAGTGCGCGTACACCCGCGCCAACAGCGCGTTGTCGTACAGCATCTTCTCGAAATGCGGGACGACCCACTCCGCGTCCACCGAGTACCGCGAGAACCCCCCGCCGAGCTGGTCGTAGATCCCACCCCTGGCCATCGCCTCCAGGGTGTGACCGGCCATCGCGAGCGCCTCGGGGTCCCCGGTCCGCGCGTGGTGCCGCAGCAGGAACTCCAGCGCCATCGACGGCGGGAACTTCGGCGCCCCGCCGAACCCGCCGCGCGCCACGTCGTACGAGCCCGCGAGCACCCGCACCGCGTGCGCGAGCTGGTCCTCATCGGGCGCGCCGTCCCCGGCCAGCCCCGACCCCCGCGAGGTGAGCGCCGCGACGACCTGCTGTCCCTGCCCCACCACGTCGTCGCGCTGCTCCGTCCACGCCTTGTCGACGGCCTGGAGCAGCGCACGGAACTGGGGCCGCGGGAAATACGTCCCGCAATAGAACGGATGCCCCTCCGGAGTCATGAACACCGTCATCGGCCAGCCGCCCTGCCCGGTCATGGCCTGGGTGGCCTCCATGTACACGGCGTCGATGTCGGGCCGTTCCTCCCGGTCCACCTTGATGTTCACGAACAGTTCGTTCATGACCCGCGCTGTCTCACCGTCCTCAAAGGACTGATGAGCCATGACGTGACACCAGTGGCAAGCGGCGTAACCGACCGACAGGAGGACCGGCACCTCCCGCCGTCGAGCCTCGGTGAACGCCTCGTCGCTCCATTCCCACCAGTCCACCGGGTTGTCGGCGTGCTGGATCAGGTAGGGGCTGGTGGCGTCCTTGAGCCGGTTCATGCATCGATCCTGCCCGATCCAGCCGCCGCCTCACGTCGCGAGGTTGGTGAGGGCGGTTTCTATGGTGCGGTGGAAGGTGGGGTAGGCGTAGATCATTTCGCGGAGGGCGGCGGTGGTGGCCTCGGTGTGGACGGCGACGGCCAGGGCGCCGAGGATCTCGCCACCGGACGGGCCCGCGGCGGTGGCGCCGACCAGGGTGCCCCACTCGGGGTTCTCGACGAGCTTGATGAAGCCGTCGTTGCCCACCTTGTGGATCCAGCCGCGGGTCGATTCGGGGATCTGGGCGATGCCCGTGCGGACGGGCAGGTTCTGCTCGCGGGCCTGCGCCTCGGTGAGGCCGACGGAGCCGATCTCCGGGTCGGTGAAGGTGACGCGGGGGACGGCGCGGTAGGCGGCGGGTGGGCCCTCCTCGCCGAGGATGTCGCGGACGGCGATGGACGCCTGGTACATCGAGACGTGGGTGAAGGCGCCCTTGCCGGTGATGTCGCCGATCGCCCAGACGCCGTCGGCGGCGCGCATGTGACCGTCCACCGTGATCTGGCGGGCGCGCTCGTCGAGGCCGACCGCGTCCAGGCCGAGGCCCTTGAGGTTGGGGCGGCGACCGGTGGCGACCAGGAGGCGGTCGGCGGCCAGCCGCTCGTCACCGAGATGGAGGCCGAACTCGCCGTTGTCGTGGGAGGCGCCGGTGACCTTCACGCCGGTGCGGACGCCGATGCCCTCGCGCTCGAAGACCATCTTCAGCAGGGCGCTGGACTCGGGTTCCTCGTTGAGCAGGAGCCGGTCGGCGGCCTCGACGACCGTGACGCGGGTGTCGAAGCGGGAGAAGACCTGCGCCATCTCGGCGCCGACGACGCCGCCGCCGAGGACGAGAAGCGAGCCAGGGGCCTCGGTGGCCTGGACGGCCTCGCGGTTCGTCCAGTAGGGGATGTCGGCGAGCCCGTCGATGGGCGGGGCGGTGGGAGAGGTGCCGGTGTTGAGCAGGATGCCGCGGCGAGCCCGCAGCACCCGGTCGTCCACGGTGACCTCGCGGGGTGCGGTGATGCGGCCGTGGCCACGGACGAGGGTGACGCCCTTGGCGGTGAGCCGGTCGGCGGCGGCGGTGTCGTCCCAGTCGTCGGTGGCCTCCTCGCGGATCCGCTTGGCGACCGGTGTCCACCTAGAGGTCACGGCGGCGTCCCCGGCCATGCCCGGGATGCGGCCGCCCTCGGTGAGGAGCCCGGCGGCGCGCACCATCATCTTGGTCGGAACGCAGGCGTAGTACGGGCATTCACCGCCGACCAGGCGGGACTCCACGGCGGCCACCGACAGCCCGGCCTCGGCGAGCCTGCCCGCAGCGTCCTCTCCCCCGGGTCCGAGTCCGATCACGACGACATCGACATCTTCAGCCATGCCCGGACTCCTGCCCAGGAACGGCCCCGCTGTCACGCGCGCATCGTCCTGCGCTGTGGCATCGGGACGCGCTCCAGATCGTGGACGAGGGTGACCTCACCGTCGAAGACGGCGGCGGCCTCGTCCTGGAAGCGGTGCTCGTCGTCGGACTTGTAGCGCTCGGAGAAATGGGTCAGGACGAGATGCCGCACGCCGGCGTCGGCCGCGACCTGGGCCGCCTGCGCGGAGGTGAGGTGGCCGTACTCGGCGGCGAGGGCGGTGTCCTCGTTGAGGAAGGTGGATTCGATGACGAGCATGTCGACGCCCGCTGCCAGTTCCTGGACGCCGTCGCAGAGCCGGGTGTCCATGACGAACGCGACCTTCTGGCCCGGACGGCGGGTGCTGCACTCCTCCAGGGTGACCGTCCGACCGTCCACGGCGACCTGGCCGTCGCGCTGGAGCCGGCGGACGAGGGGGCCGTGGACGCCGCGTGCGGCCAGTTCGGCTGGCAGCATCGTCACGCCGTCCGGCTCCTCGAGCCGGTACCCGTACGCCTCGACCGGGTGGGACAGGCGGCGGGCGCGCAAGGTGAACGGCTCCTCGGTCAGCAGTGCCCGGTCGCCGGACACCGGCCGCTCGCGGATCACCTCGGTGTCGTGGAAGGCCGACGCGCGCCGCAGCCGCTCCCAGTAGTGCGCTCCGCTCGCCGGGAAGGCGGCGTGGACCGGATGCTCGACTCCGTCTCGGGCGATCCGCTGGACGATGCCGGGCACGCCGAGGCAGTGGTCGCCGTGGAAGTGCGTCACGCAGATCCAGGTGATGTCGCTCGCGGAGACCCCGGCGAGCGACATCTGCCGCTGCGTGCCCTCGCCCGGGTCGAACAGCAGGCCCTGGCCGTCCCAGCGCAGCAGGTAGCCGTTGTGGTTGCGGGACTTGGTGGGCACCGCGCTGGCGGAACCGAGGACGATCAGATCGCGAGCCGACATCCCCCCATGGTGCCGGGTGGGGACCCGAGCAAGCGCCCGGTTATCCTGACGTCCCGGCGCTGCGCCGTCGGGCCGATGCGAGTGCGAGGGAGGCTCCGTGGCGGGTGGCGGGCGCGAGAAGATCAGGATGACGCCGGACGAGGCGCGGGCCTATCTGGCCGCGCACTTCAAGGTCCAGGTCGCCACGGTCGGCAAGGACGGTGAGCCGCATCTGGTGACGATGTTCTACGCGCTGCTGGACGGCAAGATCGCCTTCACCACGTACACGGCGTCGCAGAAGGTGCTGAACCTACGCCGGAACCCCACGATGACGTGCCTGGTCGAGGACGGGGTGGAGTACGCCGAGCTACGCGGGGTCGCCCTGTACGGGCGCGGCGTCGTCGTCGAGGAGCCGGGGCCGAGGATGAAGGTCGGCGCGGTCGTCGGCTCGCGGATGGCGGGGCTGCCCGTCCCGGAGATGGGGGCGCCGATCGACCCGGCGATCGCCGCGGGGTTGGAGCAGGCGCTGGCCAAGCGCATGCTGATCGTCATGGAACCCGACCGGATCGTGAGCTGGGACCACGGCAAGGCGTGAGCGGCCGTTCAGGGGGAGAGCGCCGCGCGGCGCCCGGCCGCGGCGTCGGCCTTCGGGCTCGGGACGGAGGCGTACAGTTCCACCGCCCGGTCGAGCGCCGCGCCCTCGGCGGCGGAGTCGCCGCGCAGCCGGGCGGCATCGGCGATGTGCACGAACGCGTCGCCCTGCTGCTCGACGGCCTCCTCCGCCCGCATGATCTCCAGCGACTGGCCGAAGAAGTTGATCGCGGTGACGGGGCGCCGTAGCTGGAGGTAGGCCTGTCCGAGGCTGGTCAGCGCCCTGCCCCGGTTGTAGCGGTCGGGTTCGGGCAGCGCCGCGAACCCGTCCGGCAGGGGGCTGAGCAGTTCCAGGGCCCGGTCGAGCGCACCCGTCTCGATCAGCGCCCGGCCGAGGTGGTGACGGGCCAGCAGGACGTCGCGGGGATCGCCGTCCCGCTCGGCGAGGCGCAGCCCGTCCTCCAGGGCGTCGGCGGCCTCCGTCCAGCGCTCGCGTTCCAGCAGTGCGAGGCCCTCCGCCTCGACGCCCTCCGCTGCGGCGGCGCCGGCGAGGTAGTGGTCGAGGACGCGGCGGAGCGCGACCTCCCGGACGTCCTCGGGATCCTCGCGCTCGGTGCGCTCGCGGGCGTAGTCGCGTAGCGGGCCTGGCAGCGCGAACCGCCCGCCGTCCGTCTCGGTCAGGAGGCCGCGCCGGGCGAGCGTCTCCAGCAGCCTTTCGGCCTCGTCCTCGGGCAGGTCCGCCAGCACGGCGGCCGCCCGGGGGCCGACGTTCTCCCCCGGGTGCAGGCCGAGCAGCCGCCACAGCCGGGCGGCCTCCGGCCGCAGGTCCCGGTAGGCGTCCTCGAAGTTCGCGCGCACGTCGAGGGTCCTCCCCGGCGGGACGCGCATCCAACCCGGCCGGACGGGACCGGCGGCGGACGTCACCGGTCCGTCGTGGGCTCCCGCCCGAACGGGTCGGTGAACATCTCCGCGGGCGGCGACTCGAACGGCCCGGCCTGCGCCGGGACCGGCGACGGGGCCTGGCCGGAGACCTGGCCCGGCAGGGGGATCTGGGCGCTCTCGCGGCGGGACAGCCGGTAGGCGCGGACGTCCCACAACGCCAGCGCCACCACAACCGTCGCCGCGCTGATGTGCAGGGCCAGCGGGGTGAGCGCGGGTGCGACGGCGGCGAGGGCCGCCAGGACGACCAGCGCCGTGAGCCGGGCCCCGGTGAAGGCGCCGAACACCGCCCGCTTGAACAGCGCGTGCCCGGCGATGAACAGCGCCGGGCCGCCGAGCGCGACGGCGGTGAAGCCGTGGGACACGTGCCCGCCGGGGTGCGCCATCACCATCTCGTCCGCGACCGCGCCGACGATGATCCCCGCGACCATGACGATGTGGATGAAGGTGTAGGCGGAGCGGCCGAGCCGGCCGGGGTCGGCGGACGAGGCGATCTTCTCCGCCGCCGCCTCCGCGGTGTGGTCGAAGTAGATCCACCAGAGCGCGACGGTGCCGACGAACGCCGCGATGAAACCGGCCGCGACCTGCCCGGACGGGGCGTGCGCGGCAAGCGTGCCGCCGGTGATCAGCACGGACTCGCCCAGCGCGATGATGATGAACAGCTGGCACCGCTCGGCCATGTGGCCGCCGTCGATCGTCCATTCGGCGGTGCTGGATCGGCCGAGCAGCGGCGTCGCGAACCCGTGCCACGGCGCCAGGTACTCCAGCGCGACGGCCAGCAGCCACAGCCCGGCGCGGGCCTCGTGGTCGTCGACGAGCGCGCCGCCGATCCACAGTGCGGCCGAGACCGCCTGCCAGAACAGGATGCGCTGGAAGTTGCGCCCGAGCTCATGGGTCCAGGTGCAGATCACGACGAACGCGGTCCGGCCGACCTGGATCGCGGTGTAGGCGGCGGCGAACCACAGGGCCTTGTCGTCCAGCGCGCCGGGGAGCATCGCCGCCATGAACAATCCGGCGATCATCACTCCGACGAGCATCAGCCGGATGACGGGATGGTTCGGGTCGAACCAGTTGGTCGTCCAGCACGTGTACATCCACGCCCACCAGACGGCGAGCAGGAGCAGCAGCGTCTCGGCGGCCCCGCGGACCGTCAGGTGCTCCAGCAGCCGGTGCGAGAGCTGGGTGATCGCGAAGACGAAGACCAGGTCGAAGAACAGCTCGAAGAACGTGACGCGGGCGCCATCCTGCCCGCGCGGGCGCAACAGCGCGGACGGCCGGCCCGGTACGCCGGAGCCCGCCGCGCCGGAGGCCGGCGGGTCAGGCGTCGCCGGCGGGCCGGTCACCACGGGCCTCGGGCTCCGCCTTGGCCGTCGCGGCCTTGGTCTTGGTGACCGTCCGGCCCTCGGCCCGGGCGGCCTGGGCGCGTTCCCATTCCTGCTGCTTGAGGTCGGCCTCCCGCGGCGCCTGGATCTTCTTCATCTGCTTGTTCATGGAGCGGATGAGGAACACCGTGGCGACCACGAGCGCCAGGAAGACCCCGAAGCCGAGGAGGCCGGGGCTGACCGTGTCGTCGTTGAGAGGAGCGGCTAGTGGAAGCACTACAGAGACACCTTCTCCCGGATACCGGTGAACAGGTCGTCCTCCGGCAGCTCGGTGTCGACCAGGGACCTGGCCAAATGGTAGTCCTCCGTGGGCCATGCCTCCCGCTGGACGTCCATCGGGACGACGAACCAGAAACCGTTGGGGTCGATCTGGGTGGCGTGGGCGAGCAGCGCCTGGTCGCGGGTCTCGAAATGGTCGGCGCACGGCACCTTGGTCGTCACGGTCCAGCGCGGTGGCCCTTCCTCCTCCTCGAACCGTTCCAGCCAGTCGGCGTAGGGCGACTCCAGGCCCGCCTTCAGCATGGCCGCGTGCAGCGCGAGGATCCGCTCCTTGCTGAACGTCATGTGGTAGTAGAGCTTCAGCGGCTGCCAGGGCTCGCCCGCGTCCGGGTAGCGCTCCGGGTCACCCGCGGCCTCGAACGCCTCCACCGACACCTCGTGGCACTTCACGTGGTCGGGGTGGGGGTAGCCGCCCTTCTCGTCATAGGTCAGGATCACGTGCGGGCGGAAGTCACGGACGGCGCGCACCAGCGGCGCCGACGCGGTCTCCAGCGGCTCCAGCGCGAAACACCCCTCCGGCAGCGGCGGTAGCGGATCGCCCTCGGGGAAGCCGGAGTCGACGAAACCGAGCCAGCGCTGCTGGACGCCGAGGATCTCCCGGGCCCGCGCCATCTCCGCCTCGCGGACCTTGCCGATGTCGGCCTTGACCTCGGGACGGTCCATCGCCGGGTTCAGGATGTCGCCGCGCTCGCCGCCGGTGCACGTCACCACGAGCACCTCCACGCCGTCCGCGACGTACCTGGCCATCGTGGCCGCGCCCTTGCTCGACTCGTCATCCGGGTGGGCGTGCACCGCCATGAGGCGCAGGGGCTCCGCGCCCCCGCCCGGCCGTTCGAGCGTCGTACCGTCGATGACCTCGGACACCTGGGGATCTCCCTCTCCGCGAACTGGACAGACCGCGCCGGGCGGACCCCGGTTCTGGGCACGCGCCACGACAGACGAGAATTGTCCCTGACAACGTCCGCATCCCGCACGGAGATTCCCGCCATGACGATCAGTGTGTCCGGAGCAGAGGCGCCCGCCGAGCCGAAGCGCGGCAGGCTCGGTCTGGTGGTCATCGGGATCGTGACGGCGGTGGCGGCGGGCGGTTTCGGCATCCTCGCCGGTCATGCCGGGCAGACCCCGGGCATCGTCCCGCAGACGATCACCTATGACGTGCGGAGCGATTCCACCGTGGAGATCAACTATTCGGTGGCCAAGTCGAAGGGGGACGAGGTGCGCTGCAAGGTCGACGCCTACGACGAGAACTTCGCGGTCCTCGTGGAGAAAGAGGTCGTCGTGCCGTCCGGAACGTCCAGTGTGACGAGGGCGGAGACGCTCCAGACGCCGCGGCGGGCCACCGGTGCGCGTGTGAAGGACTGCCGCAAGGTCTGAAACGGTCCATCGCGGCGGGTGCGGACACCCCAAAACGCCCAAGTGTGTTTGGCCGGTTGCAGACGCCGAGTTCAGGGAACCTTTACCCGCACACACCGGATAGGCTAGAGGTTTCACCCGGCCGCACTTCATGTCGATGTGGCGCTCTCCCCCGTCCGGGGTGGGCGAGGATCGCAACATGTGGATGAGGAGTACCCGTGACCGAGACCCGCGCTGACAACGTCACCTGGCTGACCCAGGAGGCGTACGACCGGCTCAAGGCTGAGCTGGACCACCTGTCGGGCCCGGGCCGCATCGAGATCGCTCAGAAGATCGAGGCGGCGCGGGAGGAGGGCGACCTGCGCGAGAACGGCGGCTACCACGCGGCCAAGGAGGAGCAGGGCAAGATCGAGGGCCGCATCCTCCAGCTCCAGGGCATCCTGGAGAACGCCCGCGTCGGGGAGGCGCCCCGCACCGAGGGCGTCGTCGGGCCGGGAATGACCGTCACCATCGCCTTCCAGGGAGACGACGAGGAGGTCACCTTCCTGCTCGCCTCCCGTGAGGAGAGCGGCGCCCCGATCGACGTCTACTCGCCGAAATCCCCGCTGGGTGCGGCGATCAACGGCAAGAAGGTCGGCGACAAGGCCACCTACGCCCTCCCCAACGGCCGCAGCATGAGCGTCGAGATCCTGGACGCGACCCCCTACGCCGGTTCTTGATGCGTTGTATTTCTGCCGCGCCCTCGGCGTCGGGCCTGGAGGCCCTCCTTCCACGGACACCGCGGTGATCGCTGTGTTGATCGCAGCGCCCTCGGCGTCGGGCCTGGAGGCCCTCCTTCCACGGACACCGCGGTGATCGCTGCATCGCTCCGGCTCGCCTAGGGGCTCGCTGCGCGATCAGGTTCTTGCTTCGCTCGAACCTGGCTTCGCACGCGATCACGGCGGTGTTCCCCTTCTTCTCCTCCGGCCTTGGCCAGGCCGGTACGGCCCGCGGTCGGTCCAGCGGTTATCCGCTGGGCTGGCCGCGGGCCACTGCTCTGACCAGGGGGAGGGTGCGGTACGGGACCTGTTCCGCCAGGGAGATCACCGAGGACGCGCGTTCCACGCCCGCCACGTCCACTATCACGTCGATGACGCGTTGCAGGTCGGTGTTGCTGCGGGCGACGATGCGGCAGAGCATGTCCCCCGGGCCGGTGATCGTGTGCAGTTCGATCACCTCGGGCACCTGCGCCAGCCGGGAGGCGACCGGGTCGTGCCCGCCCCCCTGCCGCAGCTGCAGGGTCACGAACGCCGTCACGCCGTAGCCGAGCGCCGCCGGGTCGATGTCCGGGCCGAAGCCGCGGGTGACACCGTCGCGGGCCAGCCGGTCCAGCCGTGCCTGGACGGTCCCGCGGGCCACCTTGAGCCTGCGGGACGCTTCCAGCACCCCGACCCGGGGCTCCGCGGCGAAGAGCTCGATCAGCCGTCCGTCCAGTTCGTCGATCGACACCGCGCCTCCAACTGTGGTCATCCTGTACAGAGCCGCCGGTCAGCGCCCATGCCTACTGCACAGGTTGTGCAGCGTTTCGATCCACTGTTGCGCACCTTGTAGGCGCTTGTCGAGATTGGGTGGCATGGATGAGTTCCCGGTCAAGGGTATGGACGCCGTCGTCTTCGCTGTCGGCAACGCCTATCAAGCAGCGCACTACTACTCGACTGCCTTCGGCATGCGCAGGGTCGCCTACAGCGGGCCGGAGACCGGCCTCCGCGAGGAGGCCGTGCACGTACTCGAGTCCGGCGGGGCACGGTTCGTCTTCCGCGGGCCCACTCAGGCGGGTACCGAGATCGGCCGGCACGTCGCTTCGCACGGCGACGGCGTGGTGGACCTCGCGATCGAGGTTCCCGATGTCGAGGCCGCCTACCGGCACGCCCTCGCCAACGGCGCGACGGGCCTGGAGGAGCCGAACGTTCTGGAGGACGAGCACGGCAAGGTGACGATCGCCGCGATCGCCACCTATGGCGAGACGCGGCACTCGCTGGTCGACCGCTCGCTGTACTCGGGCCCCTACCTGCCCGGGTTCGAGGCCGCCGACCCGATCGTGGAGCCGCCGGAGAAGCGGTTCTTCCAGGCGATCGACCACTGCGTCGGCAACGTCGAGCGCATGGACGAGTGGGCCGACTACTACCACCGGGTCATGAATTTCACGGACATGGCCGAGTTCGTCGGGGCGGACATCGCCACCGAGTACTCCGCGCTGATGTCCAAGGTCGTCGCGGACGGCACCCGCAAGGTGAAGTTCCCGTTGAACGAGCCGGCCGAGGGCAAGCGCAAGTCGCAGATCGACGAGTATCTGGAGTTCTACGGCGGTCCCGGCGTGCAGCACATCGCGCTCGCGACCAACGACATCCTGACGTCGGTCGACCGGATGCGCGCCGCGGGCGTGGAGTTCCTCCAGTGTCCCGACTCCTACTACGAGGACCCGGCGCTGCGCGCGCGCATCGGCGAGGTGCGGGTGCCGATCGAGGAGTTGCAGAAGCGTCGCATCCAGGTCGACCGTGACGAGGACGGTTACCTGCTGCAGATTTTCACCAAGCCCGTCCAGGACAGGCCGACGGTGTTCTTCGAGCTGATCGAGCGGCACGGGTCGCTCGGTTTCGGCAAGGGCAACTTCAAGGCGCTGTTCGAGGCGATCGAGCGGGAGCAGGAGCGTCGCGGGAACCTGTGACAGTCCGGCCCCTGATCGGGGGCTCGGCTCCGGACGCGCCGCGCCGCGTCCGGAGCCGGGACCGGATGGTTCTCCGGCGACCGCTTCATCCCCGTACCTCTCCCTTCATGCCGACTTCCGGGTGACATTGCACCCCCCGGAGCAGGCACACTGTGTGGCCATGACCGAACCGCCCGAGAAGCCGCAAGACTGGCAACCCCCTGACACAACGCCGCAACGGGACGAGCCCTCCGATCGGCCGCCGCCCTACCAGGGCTCGTACGGCAGCGGACCCGGCGCGGCCCAGCCGCTGCCCGCCTACCCTCAGCAGGCCGGCCCGCAGCAGTACCCCCAAGGCCAGCCGCCCTACGGGCAGCCCGCGTACGGTCCGCCGGGGCACGGCGGCCCGGCCGATCACCTGGCGGGACGCTGGGCCCGGCTCGGCGCCGGGCTGCTGGACGGTCTGATCATCGGAGCCGTGTCGCTGCCCTTTCTCCTCCAGGCGATCCGCTGGGACCGGCTGGAGGAGATCTCCGAGTCCGGCGAGACCGCCAGCGCGTCCGATATGTACGACATCCCGCGGCTTCTCGTCGGCTATGCCATCGCGTTCGTCCTGGGATTCACCTACTACACGGTCCTGCACGCCAGGTGGGGGCAGACGGTCGGCAAGCGGGCCGCGGGGATCCGGCTGGTCCGTGCGTCCGACCAGGCGGCGGTGAGCTGGGGCCAGTCCGCGGCGCGGCAGGGGTTCGTGTACCTGATCACGATCGGCACGGCCTTCCTCAACCTGCTCGGGCCGGCGGGGGGCCTGGTGGGCATCGTCGGGCTGCTCGACAACGCCTGGATCCTGTGGGACCCGCGGCGCCAGGCCCTGCACGACAAGGTGGCCGGGACGATCGTGGTGAAGGCCCCGGCGTGGGCGCCCAATCCCTACGCCAAGCGCCCGGTTCAGGGTGATCCCGGCAATCTTTAATCATCCACGGGTAAACATTCCGGTGATCCGGGCGCGGCGACGTTTGCGCGGGGTCGGCTCGGCCCACCTTGACGGCATGACGCAACCGCCGAACGACCCCGCGCCCGGAGAAGAGCCGGAGCACCGTCCCCACGCTCAGCAGCCGCCCCACGGCGGCGGCCAGGAGGAGCCCGGCCCGTACGAGGGTCCTCCCTATGGTGGCCAGCAGCAGCCGGGGTGGGGGCAGCAGCAGCCTGGCCAGGGCGGACAGCCGGGGGGTGGGCAGCAGCCCGGATACCGTCAGCAACCCGGGTACGGCGAGCAACCTGGCTACGGGCAGCAGCCCGGATACGGCGGCCAGCCGGGTTACGGCGAGCAACCCGGGCAAGGCGGGCAGCCCGGATACGGGCAGCAGCCCGGATACGGCGAGCAACCTGGCCACGGGCAGCAGCCTGGGTATGGGCAGCAGCCTGGGTATGGGCAGCAGCCGTATCCAGGGACGCCGGGGTACGGGGGGCTGCCCGGGTACGGCGGGGGCGGCGGGGAGTACGTCGATCCGTCGGCGGGCCTGGCGAGCCGGTGGGCGCGTCTGGGGGCGGCCATCGTGGACGCGATCCTGCTCGGCATCGTGACCGGGCTGGTGTCGCTGCCGTTCATCGACTGGGACCGCGTCTTCGATCCGGACGAGGGCGACTCGTTCTACAACGGCGGGCAGGCGGCGTCGAACGCGTTCGGCATCGTGCTGGGGTTCCTGTACTTCTGGCTCTTGCACGCCAAGTGGGGGCAGACGCTCGGGAAGAGGCTGCTGCGTATCCGGGTCGTCCGGGAAGAGGACGGCGGGCCGATCGGGTACGGGCGGTCGGCCGGACGGTCGGCGTTCTACACCGTGCTCGGCGGGATCTGCGGGTGCATCGCGCTGATCGACGTCGCGTGGATCTTGTGGGACCGGCGCAAACAGGCGCTGCACTGCAAGGTGGCGCACACCCTGGTGATGAAGGCCGATCCGCACGCGCCCGACCCGTACGCTCACCGGTGAGGCGCTTGGTCGTTTACCTCCGAGTTGCCCAGCGTGCCCTGTCACGGGCAGGCTGGGCAGTGTGCATAAGGCCGGAAACACCCCCAGCCCCCGTCGTCACGGCTCGCGCACCGCGTTCCGGGCCGCGGCCGGGTTGGCCGCGCTCGCTGTCGCGGGGTCGCTGACCGCCTGCCAGACCCCGTTCGAGGACGACGACACGGGGGCGCCGGGCGCGTCCGAGGCGCCCCCTCCCGAGGGGCCGGCCGTCTACGGCCCGGCGGGGCCCACCAGCGCGGGCGACAAGTACGTGCCCGGCGACGGCAACGGCGGCTACGACGTCCAGCACTACGGGCTGAAGCTGGCGATCACGCCGGGCGGCGCGAAGGAGCTGGACGGCACCGCCACGATCACCGCGACGGCGACCGAACGGCTCGCGCGCTTCAACCTCGACCTGACCGCGCTGGACGTCGCGTCCGTCACGGTGGACGGGGCACCCGCGCGGCAGCAGCGCGGCGGGAGCGAGCTGGAGGTCGCGCCGGCCAAGGCCTTGGAGAAGGGCGCGAAGTTCACCACGGTGGTGAAGTACTCGGGGACGCCGCGTCCGGTGTCGGATCCGATCCTCGGCAAGTACGGGTGGGTGCGCACGCCCGACGGGGTGTTCGTGGCGTGCCAGCCGAGCGGCGCGCACACCTGGTTCCCGAGCAACGATCATCCGAGCGACAAGGCGACGTTCGACTTCGAGATCACGGTGCCGCCGGGGCTGACGGCCATCGCCAACGGCGAGCCCGAGTCGCCGCTGCCGGGCACCTCCGGCGGGGGCGCGTCCAGTCCCGGTCCCGGCGGCGAGAGCCCACCGCCCGGGGGCTCGCAGGACCCGACGGTCGTCCCGGCCGCCGCGCACCGCCAGGCGACGACGACCAAGTGGCACGCCAAGGACCCGATGGCCACGTACCTGGCGACGGTCAACGTCGGCAGGTTCGACGTCCGGACGAGCCGCACCGCGAGCGGCGTCCCGGTCATCACGGCGATCGACCCGACGCTGCCCACGGTGAACCTGGACACCTTCCACAAGCTGAACGCCCAGATCACCGAGGAGTGGGCGAAGCTGTTCGGGCCCTACCCGTTCACCTCCACCGGCGGGCTGATCGACAACGCGGGCGTCGGCTTCGCGCTGGAGGCGCAGACCCGGCCGGTGTACGGGGCGTTCGGCCTCCAGCCGACGATCGTCGCGCACGAGCTGGCGCACCAGTGGTTCGGCGACAGCGTAAGCCTGACGCGCTGGCAGGACATCTGGCTGAACGAGGGGTTCGCCACCTACGCCGAGTGGATGTGGGACGAGAGGACCGGCGGCCAGTCGGTGCAGGAGCACTTCGACGAGTTGTACGGCGACCCGGGGAACCGGGAGCTGTGGGACGTTCCGACCGGGAACCCGGGGCGCGGCCAGATGTTCGGCCGGTCGGTCTACGACCGGGGCGGGCTGACGCTGCACGCGCTCCGCAAGAAGGTCGGGGACGGCACCTTCTTCAAGATCCTTCAGACGTGGACAAAGGAGCGGCGGCACGCCAACGCGACGACGCCGCAGTTCATCGCGGTGGCGAACCGGGTCTCGGGGCAGAAGCTCGACTCGTTCTTCGACGCGTGGTTGTACCAGCGGGGCCGTCCGCCCCGCTGAGGGACGAACCAGACTTCCAGGACGGCCGCGTCTGGCCTCGGTGAAGAACGGGTAAGGACCTGGTCAAGCATGGCCTGGCGGCGCGCCGTCCGGTCCGTGGCCGTCCCACGATCTGCTGGTGAGCGGGCCACCTCGACGGATGACCGCGGCGCTGGCCGCCGCGACCCTGCTGGTGTCGGCGCACGGCGCGACCGCCTCGACGGCCCGGGATCCCGGCACCCCGGGCTCCGCCGGTGTGGGCGACCCCTACTTCCCGAACGCGGGAAACGGCGGCTACGACGTCACCCACTACGACGTCGCGCTGGCCTACGCCGGGCCGCAGACCGGCGAGGTGGACGCCACGGTGTCGATCACCGCGAAGGCGACCCAGGAGCTGTCGGCGTTCAACCTCGACTACCGCGGCCCCAAGATCGTGGAAGTGGCGGTGGACGGACGGTCCGTCCCGTACGGGCGCGCGGGCCAGGAACTCACCGTCACGCCCGCCGCCGCCATCCCTGAGGGCCGGGCGTTCACGACCACCGTCCGGTACGCGGGGAAGCCGGAGCCCGTCCGGAACGAGACGTCCGGCACCTACGGCTGGATTCCGTCCAAGGACGGGGCGCTCGTCGTGGCCGAGCCGGACGGAGCACCCGCCTGGCTGCCGGTGAACGACCATCCGCGCGACAAGGCGACCTGGGCGTTCCACGTCACCGTCCCGAAGGGCCTGCGGGTCCTCGCCAACGGCAGGCCGGGCCCCACCGTCCAGGACGCCGCCACCACCACCTACGCGTGGGCCGAGGAGTCGCCCATGGCGAGCTACCTGGCCATGATCGCGATCGGCGTGTTCCACGTGCGCGAGACCACGGCCGGCCGCATTCCGGTGATCACCGCCGTGGACCCGAGGTTCAAGGCGTCCGCCAAGGAGCTGGAGACTCGCACGGTCAAGGCGTTGACCTGGGCCTCCACCGTCTTCGGCCCGTACCCGTTCGCGACCGCCGGCGGCGTCGTGGACGACCCCAAGCTCGACTACGCGCTGGAGACGCAGGAGCGGCCCGTCTACGGCGGCTTCGTCCCGGACGCGGAGTTCGTCGTCCACGAGCTGGCGCACCAGTGGTTCGGCAACAGCGTCAGCCTCCACGAGTGGCGCGACATCTGGCTCAACGAGGGCTTCGCCACCTACGCCGAGTGGCTGTGGCGCGAGCGGGGCAAGAAGGACTCCGCCAAGAAGATCTTCAAGCGGTACTACGCGCAGCCCGCGGACTCGCCGATCTTCGTCCCGCCACCGGGCGACCCGGGCGCGGACCGTCTGTTCGGCTTTTCGGTCTACATCCGCGGCGCCATGTGTCTCCAGGCGCTGCGCGATCGCGTCGGCGACGACACCTTCTTCTCGATTCTGCGGACGTGGGCGGACGCGCGGCGCGGCTCGTCCGGCACGACGACCCAGTTCATCGCGCATGCCGAGAAGGTCTCGGGCAAGAAGCTCGGAACCCTGTTCAAGGCGTGGCTCTTCACCCCAAGGAAACCGGAGAAGTGGTGATCTGTGATCGAACCAATCCGCCAATTCCGCGCCAGGCCATGTGATCCAGGGGCAGATCGCTCTTGCGAACCTGCAGCTCACCAGAAATTCTATGGCTTCATGACGAGGACGAGGTCCATGACCAGAACCCCCAGAGCGTTGTCCGTCGTGGCGTTGAGCGTCACCGCGGGCCTCCTGGTGCCGGCCACGCCCGCCGACGCCACCGCACGGTTCACCCCCGGCGCCCCCGGCGCTGGTGATCCGTACTTTCCCGACATGGGCAATGGCGGTTACGACGTCGCCCATTACGACATCGGCCTGAGGTACGACCCGAAGACGAAGGGTATTACGGCCGTGACCCGGGTCACCGCGCGGGCGACCCAGAATCTGTCCCGGTTCGACCTGGACTTTCTCGGCCCCCTGACCATTTCGTCGCTGAGGGTGAACGGCCACAAGGCCGCCTACGCGCGTACGGGCGCGCAGGAGCTGGTCATCACACCGCGCAGGGGGCTGCGCAAGAACCACCGCTTCACCGTGACCGTCGCCTACTCGGGCGTGCCGCGGACCGTCGACGATCCCGCTCTCGGCACGTCCGGGTGGGTGCCGACGCCCGACGGCGCCGTGATGCTGAACCAGCCGACGGGCGCCGCCACCGTCTTTCCGGTGAACGACCATCCGACCGACAAGGCGACCTACACCTTCACCCTGACCACGCCGAAGGGCATCACCGCCCTCGCCAACGGCGACCTGAAGGGCACGCGGACCTCGGGCGCCTGGACGACGGCGCGTTGGCAGGTCCGCGACCCGATGGCCAGCGAGCTGTCCATGCTGGCGATCGGGAAGTTCGATGTCCTCACCGGACGTACCCGCACCGGCATCCCGAACCTGACCGCCACCGACCAGGTCCTCGGCATCAAGCCGGACCTCGCGAAGAAGTTCCTCGACCAAACCGCCGATATCACCGACTTCCAGGCGTCCCTGTACGGGCGCTACCCGTTCACCTCCACCGGCGGGATCGCCGTCAAGGCGGGCATCGACTACGCGCTGGAGACGCAGAGCCGTCCGGTGTACGACATGCGCCGCGGCGGCGCCATCCCGAGCGGGACCCTGCTCGCGCACGAGCTGGGGCACCAGTGGTTCGGTGACACGGTCTCCCCCAAGCGCTGGGCCGACATCTGGCTGAACGAGGGGTTCGCGACCTACTCCGAGTGGCTGTACTCGGAGAAGTTCGCCGGCACGCCCGTCCAGCAGAGCTTCGACGAGGCGTTCGCGGCGCCGCCGACCAGCCTGCTGTGGAAGGGCAAGGTCTCCGACCCGGGCCGCGACGGCATCTTCGACGGACTCGTCTACGACCGCGGCGCCATGGCCATCCACATCCTGCGGCGCACCATCGGGGACAAGGCGTTCTACCGGCTGCTCAAGGCGTGGCCGGCCGCCTACCGGCACGGCAACGCCTCCACCGAGGACTTCGTCCGCTTCGCGGAGAGGATCTCGCACAAGAACCTGCGGGCGTGGGCCACGACGTGGCTGTACTCCGAGGGCAAACCCCCGCTCGGCCCCCGGACGGGCAGCTAGCGGTGGGCGGCTCACCCCCCTCGGTCAACTCAGCGTGAGGGTGTAGCCCTTCTCCCGCAGCCGCCCGATGACGTCCTCGGAGTGGTCGGAGCCGCGCGTCTCCAGGTGCATCAGCACCTCGGCCTCCTCGACATGCAGGCGCGCGGCGACCCGCTCGTGCACCACGTCCAGGACGTTGACGCCGAGTTCGGCCAGTTCGCTGAGCAGCGTGACGAGGGCACCCGGACGGTCCTTCAGGCGGCACCGGACGACGAGGTAACGTCCGGTGCCCGCCAGGCCGTGCCGCAGCACCTTCGACAGCAGCAGCGGATCGATGTTGCCGCCCGACAGCAGCACCACCACCGGCGTCCGGACGGCGTAGGAGTGCTCCAGCAGCGCCGCGACCCCGGCCGCGCCGGCCGGCTCGACGACCTGTTTGGCGCGTTCGAGGCACAGCAGCAGCGCCTGCGAGATCGACTCCTCGGTGACCGTGACGACCGCGTCGACGAGTTCGGTGAACAGCCTGAAGGTGAGGTCACCGGGCCGGCCGACGGCGATGCCGTCGGCCATCGTGGCCTCGATCTCGACGCGGGTCGGCCGGCCCGCCGCGAGCGAGGCCGGGAACGCCGCCGCCCGTTTGGCCTGCGCGCCGACCACCTTGACGTCGTGGCCGCCGGTCTCCTTCGCGACGCCCTTGAGCGCGACGGCGATCCCCGACATGAGCCCGCCGCCGCCGACCGCGCCCACGACGGTCCGCACGTCGGGGCACTGGTCGAGGATCTCCAGCCCGATGGTGGCCTGCCCGGCGACCACGTCCGGATGGTCGAAGGGGTGGATCAGGATGGCGCCGCGCTCGTCGGCGTACTCCTGCGCCGCGACGAGGCAGTCGTCGACGGTCGGCCCGGGGAAGATCACATCGGCGCCGTAGCCGCGGGTCGCGGCGACCTTCGGCAGCGGCGCGCCCGCCGGCATGAACACCGTCGACTTGCAGCCGAGCATGGACGCCGCCAACGCGACGCCCTGCGCGTGGTTGCCCGCGCTCGCCGCGACGACGCCGCGGGCCCGCTCGGCGTCGCTGAGCCGGGCGATCCGCACATACGCGCCGCGGATCTTGAACGAGCCGGTGCGCTGGACGTTCTCACACTTCAGCAGGACGGGGCCGCCGACGGCCTCCGACAGGACCCGGGAGCGGATCAGGGGGGTGGTGACGACCACGTCGCGGAGCAGCTCACGAGCGGCCCGGACGTCGTCGACACTGACGAGGGTCATGTCCCGATCTTCCCACGGTCCAGCTCAACCGGCGTTCCAGTAACGATCACCCGCGAAGATCAGGGCGGCGGCGCCGATGAGGCCCGCGGTCTGACCGAGGGCGGCGGGGACGATCCGGACCTTGCGCGCGAAGTCCATCCGCGCGTGCGCCCGGAACGCCTCCTCCAGCGGGTCGAACAGCAGCGCGCCCGCCTGCGAGACACCACCGCCGATCGCCGTCACCTCCAGATCGCACAGGTGGGTGGCGGAGGCGACGGCGACGCCGATGGCGTGGCCGGCGCGGCGCATCGCGGCGACGGCGACCGGATGGCCCCGCCGGGCGTCGGCGGCCAGCTCGATGCCGGTGACGTCCGGGCTGCCCGGGCGCCAGCCCTCCTCCTGCGCCCAGGCCACGAGGCCGGGGCCGCGTGCGATGGCCTCCAGGCATCCCCGGCCGCCACACTCGCAGGGCGGTCCGTCCGGATCGACAATGACATGTCCGATGTGTCCGGCATTGCCGCTGGCACCGTCGACGAGCCGCCCCCCGAGGACGAGCCCGCCGCCGACGCCCGTCGAGACGACCATCCCAAGCACGTTGCCGCGCCCGCGGCCAGCGCCGCGCCAGTGCTCGCCGATCGCGACGCAGACGGCGTCGTTGTGGACGCGGACGGGCAGGCCCCCGTACCGGGCGTGCAGCCGCGCCCGCAGCGGGAACCCCCGCCAGGCGGGGATGTTGAGCGGGGACACCTCGGCGCCGGGCCAGGTCATCGGTCCGCCGCAGCCGACGCCGATGCCGCCGAGCGGCGGATCCCCGGCGTCGGCGGTGAGCTTGTCCAGCAGCGCCTCCAGGGTCCGCCACAGGCCCTCGGCGTCCAACGCCGTCCCGTCCGGCGCGGGGCCGTCGGGGGTGGCGACACGGTCGTAGGCGGCGACGCGGCCGCCGGGCTCGACCAGGGCCGCGGCCATCTTCGTCCCGCCGATGTCGACGGCGAGGACGGGTGCCTGGACGGGCGCGGCCGCGTCGGTCACGCGGGCTCCTCAGGCCGCCCGAACGCCAGGATGGACGCGGTGAACCCGTGCACGTGGTTGCGTCCCGCGACGGGACCGATCTCGCCCGAGGCGAAGAACCCGCCGATTCCCGCGGGTCCGAACGCGCGGTCGAGCACCTTCGCGTCGTGGTCGGAGTCGGGGAACATCGCCTGACCGCGCCCGTTGCAGGAGAACAGCAGTGCGCCCTCGACCGGCGCGAGGTCGAACCGTTCGAGCAGCGCGGCGAGGTCCTCCTCGGCGGCGCCCGCGTCACGGACCTGGAACCGGACGGTCCGTCCGACCTCCACGACGTCGCCGATCGCGATGGCGCCGCTGTCGGTGTCGGCGCCCACCACCCCGCGGACCAGGAAGTCGCCGTGCTCGTGCTCGTCGGCGTACTCGTCCATCGCCACGCCGATGAGCAGCCCCTGCCCGGCGAGCTCCTGATCCTCATCGGGCAGCCCGACGACGATCTGCTCCAGCTTCTCCAGCGCCGGGACGCCCGCCAGCTCATAGAGGACGTTCTCGTCGGCCCGCGTCACCACCATGTCGGGGCCGATCGGCCGGGCGCCCTGGCTGACGACCGTGGCGGCGGCGACGTCGCCGCCGATCACCACGCCGACCGCGCCGTCCTCGTAGACGTCACCGCCGACGAACAGCCGTGTCTCGCCGCGTTCCTCGCCGCCCGCGAGGCCGCCGACCAGCGGCAGGCCGGGCAGCGCGTCGTCCGAGCGCTCCACGAAGGCGTCGACCGGGAAGCTGAACGGGTCGGCGAGGAGCACCCCCACCACGTCGTCGGGCTGCCCCTCCGGCATCCCGACGACGATCAGCCGGTCCTCGGCCTTGAGCGTCTCCAGCCGGTACGGTTCGAGCCGCGCGCCGGGCAGCACCGCCGCCCAGGCGCTGACCGCGCCGGTCTCCTCCACCCCGCGCCCGGCGCCGATGACCCCGGACGCGCTGCACCCGAGGACGAGCGCGGGCGCCACCAGATCGGCCGCGCGCCGCGCCGCCGCCTCCATCTCGTCCGGGTCGTCCCCGCGGACGAACACGCACACCAGGTCGGGTGCCGCGCTCAGCGGCGCCAGTGCCTGCTCGACCGCCGACCCGGCCGCGCTGGTCAGGTCGGGGCCGACGGCCAGGCCATCACCGAATCGCGCCATCGACGCCGCCTCCCTCTCCGCGTTCACCCGCTCGCTTCACACATCCAGTCTCCCCCGCTGCGCGCCCCACACCCAACACGTCGCCGCGCGTAGGACGAATACCGGCACGAGGGTGCGATTCCCCTTACCGGCGACGTAATGTCGATCGCGTGCGTTCATCCACACCTCGCGAGACCACATTGGGCGATCTGCGCACCAGCGGTCACGTCCAGCGATCGGTGAAGGCCGAGATCCGCCACAACCTGCTCGCCCGGCTCAAGGCCGGCGAGCCCCGGTTTCCGGGGATCCTCGGATTCGACGACACCGTCCTGCCCCATCTGGAACGCGCCCTGCTCGCCGGGCACGACCTGGTGCTGCTGGGCGAGCGCGGCCAGGGCAAGACGCGGCTGATCCGCACCCTGGGCGGGCTGCTGGACGAGTGGACCCCGGTAGTGGCCGGATGCGAGATCAACGACCATCCGTACGAACCGGTGTGCGTGCGCTGCCGCCGGCTGGCCGCCGCCAAGGGCGATGACCTGCCGGTCGAATGGAAGCACCGCGACGAGCGCTACGGCGAGAAGCTCGCCACGCCCGACACCAGCGTCGGCGACCTCATCGGCGACGTCGACCCGATCAAGGTGGCCGAGGGCCGCACGCTCGGCGACCCGGAGACCGTCCATTTCGGTCTCGTCCCGCGCACCAATCGCGGGATCTTCTCCATCAACGAGCTGCCCGACCTCGCCGAGCGCATCCAGGTCGCGCTGCTGAACGTGCTGGAGGAGCGGGACGTGCAGGTCCGCGGCTACGCGCTGCGGCTGCCGCTGGACGTGCTGCTCGTCGCGTCCGCCAACCCCGAGGACTACACCAACCGGGGCCGGATCATCACGCCGCTGAAGGACCGCTTCGGCGCCGAGATCCGCACCCACTATCCCCTCGCGCTGGACGCCGAGCTGGAGCTGATCCGGCAGGAGGCCGACTTCGCCGACCTCGCGGGTCTGCCCGCCGAGGTCCCCGACCACCTGGTCGAGATCATCGGACGGTTCACCCGGCTCGTCCGGGAGTCGACCGCGGTGGACGCGCGCTCGGGCGTGTCCGCACGGTTCGCGCTCGCGGGCGCCGAGACCGTGGCGGCGGGTGCGGTGCGGCGCGCGGCGCTCACCGGCGAGGAGCGCGCGGTCGCGCGGGTCTGTGACCTGCCGGCGATCGTGCCGTCGCTGATGGGCAAGGTGGAGTTCGAGGTCAGCGAGGAGGGCCGCGAGCAGGAGGTGCTGGAGCATCTGCTGCGCCGGGCGGTCGCCGAGACCTACCGGCGGACGCTGGGCGCCGCCGACCTGACCGGGCTGCTGGACAAGTTCGACTCGGGAGAGCGGGTGGAGTCGGGCGAGCTGATCGCGGCGGCGGAGCTGCTGCGCCGGATCGGCCAGGTCGCCGGGCTCGCCAAGATCATGGAGAGGCTTGGCCTGAGCGGGGAGTCCCCCGGTCAGGCCGCTGCCGCGCTGGAGTTCGCCCTGGAGGGGCTGTTCCTCACCCGGCGCCTGTCCAAGGACGTCTCCGAAGGACGAGCCGACGGGACCGCCACCTATCGCACCTGAGGTCTCCACGGGCAAGGAGAGTCGATGAGCCGTTACCGCTACGGCGCGTACGAGGACGGGCCCGATCCGCTGGCCCCGCCGTACGACGTCCGCGACGCCCTGGACGCCATGGGCGACGCGGTGCTGGACGGCACCCGCCCCGACGACGCGCTGCGGGAGCTGCTGCGGCGGGGCCTGCCGGGCGCGCAGGGCCGCCGAGGGCTCGACGATCTGCTCAAGGAGGTCCGGAACCGGCGCCGCGCGCTCCGCGACCGGGGCCGCCTGGACGGCACTCTGGAGCAGGCGCGCGCGCTACTCGACACTGCCATCGGCCAAGAGCGCGCGGAGCTGTTCCCCGATCCGGGCGACGAGGCGCGCCTGCGCGAGGCGGAGCTCGACGCGCTGCCCGACGACACCTCCCAGGCGATCCGAAGGCTCTCGGACTACGAGTGGCGTTCCGACGCGGCCCGCGCGACCTTCGAGCAGCTGAAGGACCTGCTGCGGCGCGAGGTGCTCGACGCGCAGTTCCAGGGCATGAAGCAGGCCCTGGAGAACCAGGATCCGGCCGCGATGCAGCGCGTGAAGGACATGATGGCCGCGCTGAACGCGATGCTGGAACGTGACGCGCGCGGCGAGCACACCCAGCAGGACTTCGAGCGGTTCATGGAGCAGTACGGGGACATGTTCCCCGACGACCCGCAGAACCTGGAGGAGCTGGTCGACACGCTCGCGCGCCGCGCCGCCGCGATGGACCGGCTGCTGGCCTCGCTCAGCCCCGAGCAGCGCGCCGAGCTGGCCGGCCTCATGGACCAGGCCATGCAGGACGCGGGCCTCGCCATGGAGATGACCCGGCTCGGTGACGCGCTGCGGGCCCGGCGTCCCGATCTCGGCTGGGGCGAGCCCGAGCAGATGACCGGGCGGGACCCGCTCGGGATGGGCGACGCGACGACCGCGCTGGCCGAGTTGGCCGACCTCGCCGAACTGGAGTCGGCGCTCGGCCAGGAGTATCCCGGCGCAAGGTTGGACGACATCGACGAGGAGGCGATCCGGCGGGCCCTCGGCCGGCAGGCCGTGGACGACCTGGACGCACTGCGCCGCATCGAGAAGGAGCTGGAACGGCAGGGCTTCCTCCAGCGCCGCAAGGGCAAGCTGGAGCTGACGCCGAAGGCGGTGCGGCGGCTCGGCGAGACGGCGCTGCGCCGGGTGTTCTCCCAGCTCACGTCCGGACGGCAGGGCGACCACGACCAGCGGGACGCCGGCCAGGCGGGCGAGCTGACCGGAGCGAGCCGGGAGTGGCGGTTCGGCGACGAGCAGCCCCTGGACGTCGTCCGGACGGTCGGCAACGCGATCCGCCGCAGCGCCATGGACGGCGGGCGCGGCGCCACGGGCCACGGGCGCGGCACCGCGGGCGGCGGCCTCGTCGCGAGCGTCCCGGCGTCCACGACCAAACCGGCAGAGCCGAACACATCGGGCGTATCGGATCTGGTGCGTCCGAACGGCGTCCGGCGTCCCGGCGGCGTCAAGCTCGGCGTGGACGACTTCGAGGTGCACGAGACCGAGCGGCGCACCGGCGCGGCCGTCTGCCTGCTGGTGGATTTGTCCTATTCAATGGTGTTGCGCGGCACCTGGGCGGCGGCCAAGCAGACCACGCTGGCGCTCCACACCCTGGTGACGAGCAAGTTCCCGCAGGACGCGATCCAGATCATCGGGTTCTCCAACTACGCGCGGGTGCTGCACCCGACGGAGATGGCGGGCCTCGACTGGGACATGGTCCAGGGCACCAACCTGCACCACGCGCTGATGATCGCGGGCCGGCACCTGGACCGGCACCCCGACTTCGAGCCGATCGTGCTGGTCGTCACCGACGGCGAGCCCACCGCGCACCTGCGTCCGGACGGGCGCTCGCTGTTCGACTACCCGCCGTCCACCGACACGCTGGTACTCACGCTCTCCGAGGTCGACAAGATGACGCGGCGGGGGGCCTGCATGAACTTCTTCATGCTCGCCGAAGATCGCCGTCTCGTGTCGTTCGTGGAGGAGGTCGCGCGCCGCAACGGCGGCCGGGTGTTCGCCCCGGACGCCGAACGGCTGGGCGAGTACGTCGTCAGCGACTACCTGAGGGTGCGGCGCGCCCGTCGCTGACGGCCCGCCGCGGGCGAACGGACTAAGGTCGGCATCATGTCGACTTCCGACCGCCTGTTGCTGTTCCTGCACATCGGGTTCGCGATCTTCACGCTGGGGCCGCTGACCGCCGCGACCATGTCCACCCCGCGCTACATCCGCAAGCGGAACGTGGTCGTGGTGCGGTACCTGCACCGCACCACCCAGATCTACGGCGTCGCGACCCTGGGGATCTTCCTATTCGGACTGGCCCTCGCCAAGGGCGACCTGGCGGAGGTGTGGCTGTCGGTGTCGATGACGCTGTTTGTCGTGGCGCTCGTCTTGCTGCTGATCGTGGAGCGCGACCAGCGGAAGGCCGCGCACCTGCTGGAGGTCGCCGCGGCCGAGGCGGCGCCCGCCCCGGTGACGCCGCGTCCTGACGACGAGGCAGAGCAGGCATCGGAGAAGACGGAGCAGGACGCCCCGGCCGCGGGCCCGGCGGCAGGCCCTTCGGCCGCGCGGGGCGACATCGCGCAGGTGCAGCGCGGACGGATCGCCGCGATGTCCGGCGTGGTCGCGCTGGTGTGGCTGGTGATCCTCGTCCTGATGGTGTGGAACGGCTGACCAGCGCGCCTTACCCGGCCACAGGCGGCGCACCGGGGCCGGTCACTCCACGTGCGGGTGTCACTTCACGTGCGCGTTGAGCCAGTTCACGATCTGCGGGTAGGTGTGCTCGTCCTCCAGCAGGCCGGACGCGTGCATCTCGCCCTGCACGACCTTCACCGTCGCCGGGACGCCCGCGGCGCGCAGCGCGCTCGCGAGGCCCGTGCTCTGGGTGACCGGGACGAAGTCGCCGCTGGCGTGCATAAGCAGCATCGGCGCGTCGCCGGCCGAGACGTGGTTGGTGGAGTTGGCGTCGTCCAGCCGCTTCCAGCACGACGCTTTCGCCGTCGCGCCGGGCACGCACCGGACGAGGTCGACCACGGCCTTGCGCAGCATCCGCTTCGCGGGGACGGCGCCGGGCTCGCCACCGTTCTGATAGGCCAGGAACGGGTTGTTCGGCGGGGACAGCGCGATCACGCCGCGCACCCGCTGCCCGCCGGTCCCGTAGGTGCCGAGCTGGGTCGCCAGCATCCCGCCCGAGGACGAGCCGATCACGGCGACGCGGTTCGGGTCGAGGTTCCAGACCTTCGCGTGCTTCTTCATGAAGTCCAGCGCGGACATCGCGTCGTTGCGCTGGGCGGGCCACACCGCCTTCGGCGCGAGCCGGTAGTTCGCGGCGAGGACGACATATCCCTCGGCGGTCAGGCGGCGCGCGAGGTACTTCCAGCTGCTCTTGTCGCCGCCCAGCCAGTAGCCGCCGTGGATCACCAGGACGGCGGGGCGGGGCGCGGCCCCAGGCGCGGACTGCCGCCAGTAGGCGTCGATCCGCTGCCGCGACGCCTTGCCATAGGCGTAGGTCTTGAACTTCGGAAGGCGCGGCGTGACCATGACGGCGCTGCCGGAGACGATGCCGTCCGTCGTCCCGGCGCCGTCCGCGGAAGGCGCCGACGGGGACGGCGTGGTGCCGCCGGTCTCCGGGCTGCCGGACGGCGCGCCGGTGCCCGTCTCCTCGGACGGCACGACCGTCGGCGCGGACTCCGTGGGGCTCGGGTCGGGCACGGTGGCCTCGGCCCCCATCGGAACGGCCAGCGCGGCCAGACATGTCGCGGCGAACGCCGCACCACAGACCAGTACCTTGCGCACCCCGAGCCCTTTCTCGATGGAACCTGGCGGGCACATCATAGATGTTTGATCAAGAGCGGCGCGGGAAGGATGGGCAGTTTGTCCGGTGACGCCACCGGGTGGCCGGACATCCGGCACCGGCCACCCAGGGCATTCTCCCAGCTCAGGAGCGTTCCAGCGTCAGTCCAGCGCCTGCCGGAGATCACGGAGAAGATCGGCAGCGTCCTCGATTCCGACCGACAGCCGGACGAGGTCGCCGGGCACCTCCAGCGGCGACCCGGCCGCCGACGCGTGCGTCATCCGGCCCGGGTGCTCGATCAGCGACTCGACACCGCCGAGGGACTCGCCCAGCGTGAACAGCTTCGTCCGCTCGCAGACGCGGACGGCCTCGTCCTCTGACTCCATCCGGAACGACACCATCCCCCCGAACGCCTTCATCTGCTTGGCCGCGACGTCGTGGCCGGGGTGCTCGGGCAGCCCCGGGTACAGCACCGTCCGGACGGCCGGGTGGCGGGTGAGCATCTCCACGATCCGCTCCGCGTTGGCGGAGTGCCGGTCCATCCGTATGCCGAGAGTCTTGATCCCCCGCAGGGTCAACCACGCGTCGAACGGCCCCGCGACACCCCCCATGGCGTTCTGGTGGAACGCCAGCTGCTCCCCCAGCGCCTCGTCCGCGGCGATCAGCGCGCCGCCGATGACGTCGGAGTGCCCGCCCATGTACTTGGTGGTGGAGTGCACGACCACGTCCGCGCCGAGATCCAGCGGCCGCTGGAGGTACGGCGACGCGAAGGTGTTGTCGACGACCAGCAGCGCGCCCGCGTCGTGTGCGATGACGGCAAGTGCCCGGATGTCGGCGATGTTGAGGAGCGGGTTGGTCGGCGTCTCCACCCAGATGATCTTCGTCTCCGGACGGACCGCCGCCCGGACGGCCTCGACGTCGCTGAGCGGCGCCGGGTCGTAGGCCACCCCCCACGGCGCGGCCACCTTCGCGAAGAGCCGGTACGTCCCCCCGTAGGCGTCGTCCGGGATGATCACATGGTCGCCCGGCCGGCACACCGCCCGCACCAGCGCGTCCTCCGCCGCCAGCCCCGACGCGAACGCCAGCCCCCGCGCGCCCCCCTCGATCTCGGCCAGGCATACCTCCAGCGCTGTACGCGTGGGATTCGCCGACCGCGAGTACTCGTAGCCGCCCCGTAGCCCCCCGATGCCGTCCTGCTTATATGTCGAGACCTGGTAGATCGGCGGCACGACCGCCCCCGTCGCCGGGTCGGCCGCCTGCCCCGCGTGGATCGCCAGGGTCTCGAACCCCTGAACCTCGTTGTCCATGGGAACGAGGCTATCCACCTGCGAGCCCTCCTGGAGGATGAGGATCTCCCCCGTAGGTATCACGCTCCAATTCGGCTCGCGGGTTGACCACAACGGCGTTTCCGATCTCTACCGTTTGACAGGTACCTCTGACCCACCCTTGATTTAAGGAAGACGCATGTTTGCTCGGCTCGCGCGCTTCGTCGTGAGACACCCATGGTGGACGATCGTTTCCTGGCTCGTGGTGGCCGCCGTCGTCATCGTGTTCTCCCCTAAGCTGACCACCGAGTCCGACCAGGGCGACTTCCTGCCCTCGAAGTACGAGTCGGTCCAGGCGATGAAGGTCGCCGAGAAGGCGTTCCCGCAGCAGGAGGACACCTCCTCGCTGATCGTCGTGAAGCGGTCGGACGGCCAGGCCATGACCCCGGCCGACAATGCCCGGGTCAACCAGGCGGCCACGTCGCTGAACGCCAAGAAGCCTCCGACCGTCCAGACCTTCGCCACGGGCGCGGACGCCGTAGCTCCCAACAAGGCCGTCCAGGTGATCATGGTCCCGATGAAGGGCACCTCCACCGCGGACAGCGAGAAGCAGGGCGATGCGGTCAAACAGATCCGCAAGGATCTGCCACCGCTTCTGAAGGGCAGCGGGCTGGAGGCCAAGGTCGGCGGTGACGTCGCCGGCTTCGTCGACAACGAGGACTCCTTCAACAAGTCCTTCGAGATCGTCGGCATCGCCACCCTCGTCCTGATCATCGGGCTGATCCTGCTGATCTTCCGGGCGCCGATCGCGGCGATCCTGCCGATCGTCGTGATCATGCTGACGATGCAGGTCTCGATGGGCCTGATCGGAGCCGCGTCGAAGGTGTTCGGCTTCTCCGGCGACGACAGCCTCAACACCATCATCCTGATCGTCCTGTTCGGCATCGGCGCCGACTACTACCTGTTCCTGATGTTCCGCTTCCGTGAACGGCTGCGGGCCGGGGACGACAAGAAGACCGCGATGATCACCGCGGTGGAGCGCGTCGGCGAGGTCATCTCCTCGGCCGCCGCCGCCATCGCCGTGACGTTCCTGGTCCTCCTGCTCGCGACCTTCGGCGTGTTCAGCGCCTGGGGCCCGTCCCTCGCCATCGCGGTCGTCGTGATGGGCATCACCTCCCTCACCCTCTTCCCGGCGATCGTCTCGCTGCTCGGAACGGCCGTGTTCTGGCCGTCCAAGGCGTGGAAGAAGCAGCCCAAGGGCACCATCTCCGCGGCGATCGGCCGCGGCGTGGGCCGCCGTCCCGCCGTCGCCGCGCTGCTCGCCGGCATCGTGATGGTCGCACTGGCCGCCGGCACCTTCGGTTTCAAGGCCGACTACGACTTCGCCGCGGGCTTCCCGCAGGACACCGAGTCGGCCCAGGCCACCAAGGACATGGAGAAGGGCTTCCCGCCCGGACTCACCACCCCCGTCCAGGTCTTCATCAAGAGCAACGACGGGAAGCCGGTCACCCAGCGGCAGCTCGCCGCCTTCAGCCAGGCCGCCAAGACCGCGCCCGGCGTCGGGAGGGTGCAGGAGCCCGTCCAGAACGCGGACAAGTCCGTCGCCCGCGTCGACCTGGTGCTCAAGACGAACCCGGTCTCCAACAAGTCGATCAGCCTGGTCAAGAACGACCTGACCCCGGCGGTGCACAAGATCGTGCCGGACGGCACCCGCGCCTACGTCGGCGGCCAGACGGCGATCTTCGCCGACATCAACACCGTCAACAACCGCGACCTGTCGGTCATCCTGCCGGTGGCCGCGGTGCTGATCGCGCTGATCCTGGCCCTGCTGCTCCGGTCGGTGGTCGCACCGATCTACCTGGTCATCTCGGTCCTGCTCGGCTTCGCGGCCACGCTCGGCTCCGCGGTGTACGTCTTCCAGGGCGCGCAGGGAGAGGCCGGCGTCACCTTCCAACTGCCGATCGTCCTCTACCTGTTCGTCCTGGCCATCGGAACCGACTACAACATCCTGATGACCGCCCGCCTCCGGGAAGAGGCGAAGGAGGGCAACGAGCCACGCCAGGCCGCCGCCCTCGCCGTCCAGCACGGCGGCCCCACGGTCGCCGCGGCGGGCCTCATCCTCGCGGGCACCTTCTCGGTCATGATGCTGGCCCCGGTCTCGATGCTCAAGCAGATGGGCTTCTCGGTCGCGATCGGCATCGCCCTGTCGGCCTTCGTGATGTCGGCCTTCCTCGTCCCGGGCATCACCGCCCTGCTGGGTCACAAGGCCTGGTGGCCGGGCCACGGCGACGAGCCGAAGAAGAAGCTCCAGGGCCCGCAGGACCCGATCCAGAACCAGTACGCCCCTTCGGGATACCACCAGTAGGAAACCCACAGACGTCGGGTTGTGGGGCCCCGGTCAGAAATGCCGCCCACAGACCAGGACCCCACAACCCGACACCCTCCGAAACACGAAACCCCCGGCGAAAGCCGGGGGTCTCCTCGTTCCCGGACTCCAGCACGGCCGCCCCCGCGACCGACCACCAGTGCCCGATCCTCATACGGAATTGGGTCGCGGTAGGCCGCGACGCGGAAGTTCTCACACAGCCCGGCCGGAAGACCTCGACGCGTCCGACGCCACCTTCGCGGACCCTGATCTTGGCGCGCTCTGCCGTCTCGACGAGCTTGGCTTGAGGTGGTGGGTCAGCGGCTCGAACTCGATTGTGCGGTCCTGCCCTGTGGGGTCGAGCCGGGTGGCCGATTGTTGGCGGAGGCGGTCCTGAGCCAGGCCGTTCTTTCTACTCCCAAAGAAAGCGCAGATCCTCACTCTCGACCACGATGACCCCGCCCGTGAACACGACTTCATGACTGCACCCACCTGGTGAGGGTGGTGCTGGCCTCCAGGAGTTCGGTCCTGTACTCCTGGATGAGGTGCTTCCGCTCGGTGACGTCCATCACAAGCCGACGAACCCGCGAATAGGTGACGACAAGCCCGACGTCGCGATCCCATGCGACCGACTTGAGCCTGATTTCAAGGTCCGCCCCCCTCTTCCTTCCCATCGAGAAGCCGACCAACTCCAAATCCTTGATGCACGTCGGGCTTCCCAAGTCATAGTGCCCGGCATCGAGAACAGCATCCCGGGCACCCGTAGGCAATTCCACTGCCAGCTTCGGCCGTTGGTGTCCGGGCCGGTGTAGGGGCTCGTTCCCGTCTGGTCGACTTTACCGAGCATATGGCCGACGACACTGCCGTCAACGCCGGGGTCCCCTTGATACAGGTAGGCGCGGCTGGAGACGACGGCACCTACGGAGTTGTAGATGTCCTCCTTCTGTCGGCTGCCGTCGGGCTTGTAGGCATAGTGCACCCGATAGGGCGCCGGACCGGCCGATGTCGATGGTGTCTGCGGACAATCCGCCGCGGCCACCGACCACATCATAGGTATGGGTAAGGGTTTCGGCGGGGAGCCCGCCCGCGGCTGGCAGATTCTCAGTTTTTAGAGTGCCGTCAAGGTTATAGCTCTGAGAGAAGCTGTAACTGCCTGCCAGCGGACCTTCGGAAGAAGGAATGGTGGTCGTGGTCGATTCTGGTCGCCCCAGGACGTCATAGCCGGTGATGCGATTGATGTAGTCACCGTTCTGGCCGTTCCTGATCGAGGAGGCCAGATATCCCTTGCCTCGTGGCGCGGTGTCGTAGAGCCACGAGGTCAGGCGCGGTCCGTCGGCGGATCCTTCCCGGACATCGAGCTTGCGGCCAAGTCCGTCATAGGAACGGAACAGGGTCTTGCCGCGCGCATCCGTCGTGGACCGCAGCCGGTCGAGGTCGTCGTAGCTGGAGGTCGTCGTACCGGTGTCGGGATCTTCAGTTCTGATCTTGCGACCGCGCAGATCGTAGATGTTCTGCCACGTGCGGCCGGCCGAGTCCTTGAGCTCTGTGAGATGGCCGGCGGGATCGTAGGAGTAGGAGGTGGCGTCATAGGCGCCGGTGGGGCTGTCACCGTTGTACAGGCGACGCTCGACGACCTGGCCGCGGGCGTCGGTGATCTGGGTGGCGGGTGTGGCCCCGGTCGGCGGGTCGACCGCCGTCCAGTTCCCTCCGTAGGCGGTCACGGTGCGCCACTTCTCCTGGGACGAGCCGGCCAGGAGGCGTTCCAATGTCTGGCGCCCCAGGCCGTCGTAGGAGTAGTGGGTCTGAGTCTCCACAGAATCGGGGGTGTCGACTCCGAAGAGCCTGGGTTCGGGGGCACCGGCGACCGAGTACATGCCGTACTCCTTGGCAAGTTTGCCCCGGCTGTCGTAGAAGGTGTCGCTGACCAGGCGGCCTTCCGGACCCAAAGCCTGAACCTGCCGAGGGCGCAACCAGCCGTCGTACAATTCGATGGCTGAAATTCTCTGCCCGTACCAAGGCCCCGTGCTCTGGACAACAACGGGAAATACCTCTGGGTGGGCGGCGACTTCACCAACGTCAACGGGCAGAAACAGCAAGGACTGACCCGGTTCCCGAGCCTCGGCATCGCCGGTGACGTCAACCCGCCAGAACTCGTCCGCAAGCCCGCCGTCGCCAAACCCGATGGCACCACCGGACAGCTTCGCGTCACCTGGATTCAAACCTGGGACCGCGACAACAAGAAGCTCACGTACGAAGTGATCCGTGACGGGACCACCGTCGTGCACACCACCGATTCCGAATCGAAGTTCTGGGATCTGAAGAATCTCAGCTACACCGACACGGGGCTCACACCGGGCAGCTCGCATACGTACTCGGTCCGCGCCATCGACCCGTTCAACAACCGGATCCGCTCTTCCGCCAGCGATCCCGTCCAAGCGGGCTGAAAACGATCCGGCGGACGTGCCGGGCGGGCGGATCGCCCGCCCGGACCACCTGGTCAGCCTAGAGAGATGGCGTTCAGGTACCAGCTGGTGTGGGGTAGCCATTGCTCGCCCCAGCGCCAGTCGTCGTCCTTGCCGGTCTGCGCGTAACCCTGGTCCCACAGGATGCCGCTGCCGTCCTCGTTCTTGCCGGTGATGCCGTTGACGATGCCTCCGGCGGTCTGGAGGAACTGCCAGGACGCGAGCCACAGGTACTGCGGGTTGTTGCGCCCGGAGCCGTCGAGCATACAGACGTCGTAAGGATTGGCCCCGAGAATCCAGTTGAGCTGGTCCGCGGCATACGAGCGCAGTTTCGCCGCGAATGACTGGTCATCGGAGAATTGTCGCGCGGCCAGCCGCGCGGCCGTGGCCAGCGAGGCGATGCGCGCGTTCTCGCCTTGCCACCACTGGTCTCTGGTCCGCGGCGTCACATTGTGCGGGAAGAAGAACTGGCTGGCCCGCTTGCCGTCCTTGTCCTGGACGAGCTGGCGGGCGTACCCGAACGGATTGCGGACCTCCTGGGTGACCTCCAGCTCGAACCGCAGCGAGCGGCGGACGGCGTCGAGCGCCTGGTCCTTGGCGCGGCCGTCGGCGATGTCGGCGTAGGTGAGCAGGGCGACGACGGGGAGCCCGGCGTCGGACGGGTGGAAGTACGGCCGGTCCTTGTCGTCGGCTCGCCAGTAGTCGCGATAGCGGTTCCAGGACACCAGCCGGGACGCCAGCGCGGAAGCGCGCTTGTCGGCGGCCTGCTTGTAGGAGCCATCCTTGGTGGCGCGATACAGCTCAACCGCCGCGAGAAGGGCGTTGTAGTCGTCCTGGATATTCTCTTTACCGTCGTTGGTGAGGCGGACGTTGTTGGCCTCCAGATAGGCGAAGACGTCCTTGGCGGACGACAGGTAGTCGGCGCTCTCATAGTCGCCGGAGACGTCCTGTGTGCTCGCGATGGCCAGCGCGGCGATCGCCACGCCACCGCCCTCCCGGTAGTTGACCTGCGCGGTGCCGAGGGTGCGCTTGACCGGGTCCTTCGGCGGGCCGGGCTGGCCGACGGAGCTGTAGAAGGACTGACCGGGAACGTGGACGCGCCGGATGTAGTCGGCGCCGTAGAGCCCCTCGTCCTGGAGCCAGGTGCGCAGCTGGGTGAAGTTCTCGTCCTTGCGCGCGGTGAGTTCCCGGTAGGAGACCAGCAGCGACCAGGCGGTGAGCGGAATCTGCAGCGTATTGAAATAGGATAGGTTCGACAATTGCGTGAAGTGTTTCCCGAAATCGCCGGTCGCGTCGTACCATCCGCCGTGCGCGTCGTACTTCTTGCCGGTGGTCCCGAGCGGTAGATGGTGGTCGAACTTGTCGTACTGGCCGGAGCACCGCCAGCCCTTGAAGTGGCGGACGACGTGCGCGAGCGTATAGCGCTCCAGCACGGTGGCCTCGATCTTGAACTGGGCCGACCGGGCCGATCCGACCGCGATGTAGTAGTCGCCCGGCCGTTTCAGCTGCGAGAAGTCGGCGATCCAGTAGCGGCGTTCGTCCCAGTCCGCGACCGTGCCGGCGTCGTCGAGCCGTCCGCTGTGGACGGTCTGGCCGCTGCCGGCATCGACGATCTCGAACCCTTCCGGCGATCCGCTCGCGGTGACGACCGCACGCTTGGGGGCGCCGGGGTCGTACCCCACGTTGTTGACGAAGATCCGCGCCGTCGTGTCGTCGTGCCGTGGCGCGCCCGCCGCCTCGGCCGGGGCCGCCGCCACTGCGGCGGCCGTGTACCCGGCTCCGACGGCGGCCGCGCCGATCAGAAAGCGTCGGCGATCGTGCCCTGCGTTCATACTCCACCACCTGGTGTCGTTGGAGCCCCCGTCGTGTCTCCCCTGTCGACGTAATTCGGTTAAGAACATTGCAATATTCTGTGATCTTGCGGTGAGGGTCAAGAGGGGGACGACGGGATGATCGCGGGAGGCGGGCAGCCCGCGCTGCTCCGCCGCATCAACGAGACCACCGTGCTGGCCAGGCTGCACGAGGCCGGACCGCTCCGGCTGGGCGATCTGAGCGACCGGACCGAGTTGTCCCGGCAGACGGTCGCGCAGGTCGTGGCCTCCCTCGCCGCGGACGGTCTGGTCGAGTACGTCGAGGCCGACCCGGCCGGCCGGCGTGCGCCCGGACGCCCGGCCCGCCTGGTGCGGCTGCGTCCGGACGCCGCCCATGTCGTCGGCATCGACATCGGACCGCATCGCACGCTCGTCATGGTCGCGGATCTGACCGGCCGCATCGTGGCCGAGGACCGCGGCGACAGCAGCCGCCTGCACAGCCGCGAGGAGATGCTCGCCCATGTGCACGCGCAGGTCCGCGAGGCGCTGGACCGCGGCGGGGTCGCCCGGGAGACGGTGCGCGCGGTCGTGGCCGGCACGCCCGGAATCGTCGAGGCCGAGCACGGCGTCGTCGTCAAGGCGCCCGACATGCCCGGCTGGACGTCGATCGACCTGGCCGACCGGCTCCGTCCCGCGTTCGGCTGCCCGGTCGTCGTGGAGAACGACGTCAACCTCGCGGTCCTCGCCGAGCGCTGGCAGGGGCACGGGCGCGACGCCGGGATCGTGGTCGCGGTGCAGTGGGGCAGCCGCGTCGGCGCCGGCATCCTGGTCGGCGACCGGCTCCTGCGCGGGGCGCACGGCGCCGCCGGCGAGGTGGGCTTCCTGCCCGCGGACCAGGGGCCGCCGATCGGCACGGCGAGCCTCGGCCCGTTCGAGCAGAAGGTGGGAACGAGCGCCCTCGCCGAGTTGGCCGGGGACGACGCCTCGCCGCAGGACCCGGGAATCGCGACCCTCACGGCCGCCCGCGCCGGAGACCCGGCCGCACTGAAGATCATCGACAGGATCGCCGCCCGGTTCGTTCAGGGTCTGGCCCCGCTGATCCTCATCCTCGACCCCGACCTCGTCGTCATCGGCGGCGGCATCGTGCGTGCCGGACCTCCGCTCCTGGACGCTCTCGAACGCCATCTGAGCGGCCGGACCCTCGTCCGTCCGGCGCTGGCCCTGTCCGGCCTCGGCGACCGAGCGGTGGCCTTAGGCGCCGCCCGCCTGGCCCTGGACGACGTCGAGCGCCGGTTGTTCACGGTCCGCTGACGGGCGTGGCGTCGCAGCGGACGGGAGGGCGGCCCGCCGGGGGCAGTGTTTGTGCCCGGCGTGCTTGATGCGGGTGTAGTCCTCCAGCCCGTACTGCACGTGGTTAGGCGCAGGGCCCGTCCGTGGTCGGAGGCCCACACGCTTCAAGCGAGCAGGTCGTGGGTCACGTCCGCGGGCGCAATGCCGGTGATCTTGGCGTCGTCGTACCCGGGGGCGCCCTCGACCACGTCCGCCCCGACCAGGTCGAGGCGTCGTCCACCGGCGTTGACGGGGCCCTCAGTACGTCCCGGCGAGGAAGGCCAGCAGGTCTTGGCGGGTCACCAGGCCCTTGGGCTTGCCGTCCACGAGGACCACGGCGGCGCCGGACTTCTCCAGGACGCCCACGGCCTTGCTGACCGGCTCGCCGGAGCCGAGCGTCGGTAGCGGGGCCGACATGTGGAGCTCCACCGCTTCGGTCAGCTTGGCGTGCTCCTTGACCAAGATGTCGAGAAGGTCGCTCTCCACGACGGAGCCGACGACTTCCGCGGCCATGACCGGAGGCTCCTCCTTCATCACGGGAAGCTGGGAGACCTCGTACTCGCGCATGATGGAGATGGCGGTCTGGACGCTCTCGTGGGGGTGGACGTGGACGAACTCCGGCAACGTCCCGCCCTTGCGGGTGAGGACCTCGCCGACGCGGGCCTCCTCGGTGGACGGGGTGAGGAAGCCGTAGTCCGCCATCCATTCGTCGTTGAAGATCTTGCTGAGGTATCCGCGCCCCCCGTCGGGGAGCAGGACGACGATGACCGCGTCCGGGCCGGCCTCGGCGGCGACGCGGAGGGCGGCGACGACCGCCATCCCGCAGGAGCCGCCGACCAGCAAGGCCTCCTCGCGGGCGAGACGGCGGGTCATCGTGAAGGAGTCCTTGTCGGAGACCGCGATCACCTGGTCGCAGATGTCGCGGTCGTAGGTCTCGGGCCAGATGTCCTCGCCGACGCCCTCGGTGAGGTACGGGCGGCCGCTGCCGCCGGAGTAGACCGAGCCCTCCGGGTCGGCGCCGATGATCTGGACGCGGCCGCCGGAGACCTCCTTGAGGTACTTGCCGGTTCCGCTGATCGTGCCGCCGGTGCCGATGCCGGCGACGAAGTGCGTGATGCGGCCCTCGGTCTGCTCCCAGAGTTCGGGGCCGGTCGTCTCATAATGCGAGATGGGGTTCTGCGGGTTGGTGTACTGGTTCGGCTTCCAGGCGCCGGGGATCTCGGCGGCGAGCCGGTCGGACACCGAGTAGTAGGAGTCGGGGTGGTCGGGCGAGACGGCCGTGGGGCACACGACGACCTCGGCGCCGTACGCGCGCAGGACGTCCACCTTGTCCTTGGCGACCTTGTCGGGGCAGATGAAGACGCAACGGTAGCCGCGCTCCTGGGCCACGATGGCGAGCCCGACTCCGGTGTTGCCGGACGTCGGCTCGACGATCGTCCCACCGGGCTTCAGTGCCCCCGACCGCTCGGCGGCATCGATCATGCGGACCGCGATGCGGTCCTTCACCGAACCCCCGGGGTTGAAGTACTCCACCTTGGCGAGCACCTGCGGCCCCCGGCCGCCGGTCACCTTGCGCAGCCGGACGAGAGGGGTGTTTCCCATCAGCTCGACGAGCGAGTCGTAAACGTGCACCGCGACGTCCTTGTCGGTTCGATGTGTCGGTCGTGTCCCTGCTCAGCCTCGCATCGGCCGCGAGGAAGCAGGATGGAAACCTGGTGGGCTCCCCATTCCGACGGTAGCCGAGAACGGGCATCGCAGCATCAACGCCCTCAGGCGGGGGTAAGACCACAATTACGGAGGGTCAACGCATGTGGAGAGCGTTCACGGCACGCCGGATCGCGGCGGCCGCGGCTTACGGGGGCGGGGGCATCACGGCCCTCGGCGGCATCACGTTCGGGCTCGTGGTCATGGAGGCCAGGCTCGCACGCAAGATCATCCAGGCGACGCCCAACGCCGACCCGCCGGTCGCGGACGGCCTCTACGGCGAATCGCTGGACGGGTCCCCGCTGTCCCTGGTCATGATCGGGGATTCCACGGCCGCCGGGCTCGGCGTCCACGACCCGGAGGAGACGCCCGCGGCGCTGCTGGCGTCCGGGCTGTCCGCCATCGCGGACCGGCCCGTCCGGCTGACGAACGTCGCCCGGCCCGGTTCGCGCTCGCACGCGCTCCCCGAGCAGGTCGGGCAGGCTCTCCAGGTGCGCCCCGACATGGCCGTCATCATGATCGGCGCGAACGATGTGACCGGACGGGTGCCCGCCGCCGAGTCCGTCCGGCACCTCGCGGACGCGGTCGGGCGGCTCCGGGCGTCCGGCTGCCACGTCGTCGTGGGCACCTGCCCCGACCTCGGGTCGGTGAAGCCGCTCATGCAGCCGCTGAAATGGATCGCCCGGCGCGCCAGCCGCCAGCTCGCCGCCGCCCAGACGATCGCCGTCGTCGAACACGGCGGACGCTCGGTCTCCCTGGGCGACCTGCTCGGACACGAGTTCGCCGCCGACCCGCGCTCGATGTTCAGCGAGGACCGCTACCACCCGTCCGCCCGCGGCTACGCCGCCGCGTCCGCCGCCGTCCTGCCGTCGATGGCGCACGCGCTCGGCCTGGAACCCGACATGCCCGATCCGCTCCTCGGCGAGGGCGTCCTCCCGGTCTACCTCGCCGCGGCCGAGGCCGCCGAGGTCTCGGGCACCGAGGTCTCCGGCGCGTCGGTCGCCGGGCGCGACCGCGGCCCCCGCGGCCGCTGGGCCACCCTCCTGCGCCGCCGCTCCGTCCCCGACATCACGCCCGCAGCCCCCGACGTGGCCTGATCCCTCTTCCTCGTCGTCCGGGACAGTCGCAAGACATCTTCAGCGGGTCCGACGGCGATTAGGCGGAGGCGGCGCGGGTTGATCCGGCGAGGGGCCGTTCGGGGACGTTAAGAATCCCGATGGGCCGAAGCCGGCCCTCGACGCCGGCGAGTGGCGCGCGTTCCTCTCCGAGATCAGACGAGCCCCGTGATCCCGTGGGGACCGGGGCCCGTCCGGTCACCAATGACGAGCCCCGGTCGTTTTCCGCGACCTGCCCCGCCGCCGTCCGCGCAGAGGCGGCCCGGCCGGGCGCGTGCTTACAGCCTGTGCCCTCCCGGTCCCGCTCGCATGGGGCGCGTGTCACAGTGGGGCCGGGATTTGCGGGAGAAGCGAGCGGACGCGTCTATTGGACGTCTTGCCAGCCCTCAGTGGGACCCGACATGTACGGGCGACGAGGCCGGGGGCTAGATTGCTGGTGACCGGCGGGTAACACTGTCCCCTCTGGGAGCCCGCCCAGGTCTTGGCAGACAGGCCCGCTGAGACAGGAGACCCGCACATGCCCGAGGCAGTCATCGTCGCCACCGCGCGCTCACCGATCGGCCGCGCCTTCAAGGGGTCCCTCAAGGACATCCGGCCCGACGACCTCACCGCCCAGATGATCACCGCCGCGATGGCCAAGGTGCCGCGACTCGACCCCGCGCAGATCGATGACCTGCTGCTCGGGTGCGGTCTGCCCGGTGGGGAGCAGGGCTACAACATGGCGCGCGTGGTGTCGGTCCTGCTGGGCTGGGACGATGTGCCCGGCGCGACCGTCACGCGGTACTGCTCGTCGTCGCTCCAGACGACCCGGATGGCGCTGCACGCGATCAGGGCCGGTGAGGCCGATGTCATCGTCTCGGCCGGGGTCGAGACCGTCAGCCGCTTCGCCAAGGGCAGCAGCGACGGGCTGCCCGACACGAAGAACCCGGTATTCGCCGGGGCCGAGGGCCGGACCGCCAAGTCCGCCGAGGGCGGCGCGCCGGTGTGGCACGACCCCCGGGAGGATGGCGCCGTCCCCGACATCTACATCGCGATGGGGCAGACCGCCGAGAACGTGGCCTCGATGCGCGGGGTGACCCGGCAGGCGCAGGACGAGTTCGGCGTCCGCTCGCAGAACCTCGCCGAAAAGGCCCTCGCCAACGGGTTCTGGGAAACCGACATCACTCCGGTCACGCTGCCGGACGGGACGGTCGTCGCCAAGGACGACGGTCCCCGGGCCGGCACGACCTACGAGAAGGTCTCCCAGCTTCAGCCGGTGTTCCGGCCGGACGGGACGGTCACGGCGGGCAACTGCTGCCCGCTGAACGACGGTGCCGCCGCGGTCGTCATCATGAGCGACGCCAAGGCCGCCGAGTTGGGCATCACCCCGCTGGCGCGGATCGTCTCGACCGGAGTCACCGGCCTGTCCCCCGAGATCATGGGCCTCGGTCCGGTCGACGCGTCCCGCAAGGCGCTCGCGCGGGCGGGCATGACCATCGACGACATCGATCTGGTGGAGATCAACGAGGCGTTCGCGGCCCAGGTGCTGCCGTCCGCCGAGGACCTCGGCATCGATCTCGACAAGCTGAACGTCAACGGCGGCGCCATCGCGGTGGGGCACCCGTTCGGGATGACCGGCGCGCGGATCACCTCGACGCTGTTGAACGGCCTTCGGTTTCACGACAAGCAGTTCGGTCTGGAGACGATGTGCGTCGGTGGCGGGCAGGGCATGGCGATGGTGCTGGAGCGGCTGTCCTGACGCCCTTCCGGGCGTCCGCATCGTGGAACGCGCGAACGCGCAGGTGACCCCCACGCGGGTCACCTGCGGGTTTCCGGAGGATATCCCCGTTACGAATGATCTACGTAACGTAAAAGATAGGTCCCCGTTAGGGGGTTGTCACATCCCGGTCGCTGTTGCAGAGTCGGCAGGAAGAGCCCCGCGACCTGGAGGTGCCAATTGTCACTGAACCACTCGCCGGAGACGCACAGCAAGCTGATAGCCCGCATTCCGCAAGTCACAGGACGTGACATCCCCGAGTGGTTCACCGCCATCGAGAACGGACCGTCGTTCTCCCGCTGCGAGGAACGCTGCACCTGGCTGGCCGACGAGCACAACCTCTCCCACGGCTACGCCGCGGCGCTGGTGCGCGAGCACGAGCGCGCGCGCCGCGCCCGACACTACTGAACAACGCTCACACAAACTTGGTGGGATCCCGCCAACGGATGTCCTCCGCCGTCGTGCCGGACCGCCGCCACGACTCTGGCGCAGAGATCCCACAACGATCAGCCCCTCCGCCTGTGCAGGCGGAGGGGCTGATCGTTGTTCTGGGGCACGCCAGGGCCCATCTCGACGACTTCACCCCGTCACGCGAGCTGGTCGCGAAGCGATGACGCGCGTAGGTTCAGTCTCTCCCGGAGAAGTAGGACAGCAGGCGGAGCATCTCCAGGTAGATCCACACGAGGCTGAGGACCAGGCCGAACGCGCAGTACCAGGCGAACTTCTCCGGTGCTCCCGAGCGGACGCCCTGCTCGATGGCGTCGAAGTCCAGCAGCAGGAAGAAGCAGCCGACGAGGATCGCGGCGACGCTGAAGACGTAGGCGAGGGGGTTGCCGGGGTCGCGGATGCCGATCCCGTCGTCGCCGCCGAAGACCTGCACGAGCAGGTTGACGAGCATCAGCCCGATCAGCGCGAAGCCCGCCGCGATGACGAACCGTCCGAACTTCGGCGTGACGCGAACGATCCGCAGCGCGTACACGGCGAGCGTCGCCGCGAACGCCAGGGCCGTGCCCACCACGGCTTGGAAGGCCACCCCGTGGTAGATGTCGTTGTAGGAGTGGCTGATGATGCCGACCGCGACGCCGTAGACGGCGGCGAACGCCAGCACCAGCGGCGCGTTGGCCTTGCGGCCGAAGGTGATGAACGCCCAGATCCCGATCTCCGCGATGAGCGCGACGATCAGGACGGGCGCCGCGAGGCTCGTGGGCACCAGCGCCCACGCCAGCGCCGCGGTGATCATCAGTGTGGCCAGAGTCATGAATCCGCGGACGACGACGTCGTCCATGGTCATGGGGCGTGTGTCCGGGGGCGCGTAGCCGGGCGGTGCACCACCCGGTGCGCCGCTGTAGGGCTGCGTGCCGTACTGGCCGCCGTAGGGCTGTGCCCCGTAACCCGCGGTGCCGTATCCCGGGCCTGCGGCCCGCCGACCGAAGGCATCACCCCGGAATGCCGGGTTTCTGCTCTCCATTAAAGCCTCCATGTTGGGCGACCTGGTGACCAGTCTAAGCGGCGGACGCGCACCGTCCGCGGACCGACGTCCGGAAGGCGTCCGGCCGGTGCCCCAGGCAGGGCGCCGGCCGGTCGTCGGGTGCCCCTGGTCGGGCTCGAACCGACACATAGGCTCTTTTAGGGAACCTGCCTCTGCCATTGGGCTACAGGGGCGGCGTCATCATACCGGGATGCCATCGGATGTCCGGTGAAGTGATATTCGACTGAGACCACATATGTCCCAGGACACGCCACCGTCTCCCTTCGCGGCTCCCCTTGGACAACAAAATCCCAGGTCAGCTGCCTGATGTGATTTTCCGAACGAGATAGGACACTCCGGAAAAAGGCGCGCCTTAACGGCTTATTACGGCGCGCCCTTCCACCAGGGTGGTACCGGCACGACCATCTCGGTCACGGCGAATTGCACAGATTTCATTCATACCGATGCGGCCGCTCTCGCACGCCAGCGCGGACGCCGCGAGGTATAGCAGCCACACCCGGGCACGACCTGTCCCGGCGAGTTCCGCGCACTCGGCCCAATGACGTTGCAGGTTGGCCGCCCACGCTCGCAACGTCCGCGCGTGGTGCTCGCGCAGGGCACCGACGGCCCGGACCTCAAGGCCCGCGTCCTCCAACTCGCCGACGATCGCGCCGAGCGGCCGGAGCTCACCGTCCTCGGGGAACATGTAACTGGTCGTGAACGTGCGGCGGATCTGGTGCGGGCCGGGGCGGCGCGCCGGCTGCTGGAGGACGAGACGCCCGCCGGGCGCCAGCAGCTCGTACAGCCGGGACGTGGAGCGGTCGATGGACTCGATGCCCGCCAGCCCGACGATCGCGTCGTACGGCCCGTCCCCCGCCTCAGCCAGATCCCAGCCCCGGGCCTGCACGTCGGTATCGGTCTCGGCCGCCACGGCGCGGACGTGGTCGGCCTGTTCGGAAGTGCGGGCCAGCCCCACCACGCGGGCGCCGCACTCGGTGGCGGCATAGCGGGCGAACGCGCCCCAGCCGCAGCTCAGGTCGAGGAGCCGGGCGCCGGGGAAGAGCCCGAGCCGTTCGGCCACGGCGCGGTGCGCGGCGTCCTGCGCTTCATCCAGGTCGACGGCTTGGTCCCACAATCCGGTGCTGTGCGCCAGCCCGTCCCCGAACACCCGGACGAAGAACTCCGCCGACTCCGCCATCGGCTCGGCGGCACGACCGGGCGCGAACTCCTCCGGCGGCGCTTTCGGCTCGGGCCCGACGGCGCCGAGCATCACCGCCGTCCGGACGATGTCGCGCTTGTCGTCGCCGCTCAGCCGGATCGGCCGGTCCCCGCTGCGCATCACCTGCTGGACGGCGTCCAACGCGGCGAAGACGTCGCCCTCGATGTCCAGCTCACCGGCCACGTAGGCGCGGACGAGCCCCATCTCGCCCGGTTTCCACAGCAGCCGGCGCAGCGCCCGCCGGTTCCGGATCACGAACGCGGGCGCGCCGTCCGGGCCGGCGGAGCTGCCGTCCCACGCCCGTACCTGGATCGGCAGCTCGTTCTCGGCCTCCCGCCCCTCACCAAGCATGATCTTGGTGAGCAGGGGAGCCAGCCTGGAGGCGACTCCTGTCATGGGGCGCGCCTCCTCGGGGGCCGGTGTCAGGTGTCCTGACGCCTCCCGGCCGCCAGCTCGAACTCCTGGCGGGGCCACTCCAGCTCGCCGAGCGAGACGATCTCACGCCGGAAGAACAGGGCGAGCGTCCAGTCAGCGGTAATCCGGAACTTGCGGTTCACGGTCGGCATCCGAGACAGATGGTATGTGCGGTGCATGAGCCAGGCGAGAACGCCCCGGAGTTTCAGCCCGTAGACGTTCGCCACGCCCTTGTGCAGCCCGAGACTCGCCACCGAACCGACATAGGCGTGCTTGTAGGGCTTGCGGGTCTTGCCGCGCAGGTCCGCGACGATGTTGTCGCCGAGCACCTTCGCCTGCCGGACCGCGTGCTGGGCGTTCGGCGCGGTGAAGTCGCCGGTGTCGGTCAGGTCCGGGACGGCGGCGTTGTCGCCCGCGGCGTAGACGTGCTCCAGCCCCTCGACGGTCAGCTCCACCGTCGCCTTGATCCGGCCCTTGGCGTCGAGGGGGAGGTCGCTGTCGCCGACGACCGGATGCGGTTTCACCCCGGCCGTCCACACGAGCGTGCCCGCCTCGAACTCCTCGCCGTCGCTCAGCACGATTTGCCGTTTCTCGGCGGACTTCAGCAGCGTCTCCAGCTTGACCTCGATGCCGCGGCGGCGCAGCGCCTCCTCCGTCCAGCGGCCCATCTCGGGTCCGACCTCGGGCAGGATCCGGCCGGTCGCCTCGACCATCATCCAGCGCATCTCGTCGGCGTCGATGTTCGGGTACCACCGGCAGGCGTCCCGCGCCATGTCCTCCAGCTCGGCCAGCGCCTCGATCCCCGCGAACCCGGCACCGACGAACACGAACGTCAACGCCCGCCGTCTGATCTTCTCGTCGCCGGGGTTGGACGCGGCGATGTCGAGCTGGTGCAGGACGTGGTTGCGCAGGAAGATGGCCTCCTCGACGGTCTTGAACCCGATCCCGCATTCGGCGAGGCCCGGGATCGGCAGCGTGCGCGAGACCGAACCGAGCGCCACCACCAGCAGGTCATAGCCGATCCGCCGGTCCGCGGCGCCGGTCGAGTCCGCGCCGGCGGGGCGGACGGTGACCGTCCGCGAGGCGTCCTCGATGCGCGTCACGAAGCCGTTCATGATCCGGCAGCGGCCGAGCACCCGCCGCAGCGGCGCCACGACGTGCCTCGGCTCCAGGTTCCCGGCTGCCGCCTCGGGCAGGAACGGCTGGTAGGTCATGTAGGACTGCGGATCGATGACGGTCACCACCACCTCCCCGCGCCGCAGCTCGGATCTGAGCTTCTTCTGCAGGCGCAGGGCCGTGTACATGCCGACGTACCCACCGCCGACGATCACGATGTGCTGGGCGGAGCCCGTGGTGCGCTCGGATGGCATAACAGGAGCGATACCCGCATAGGCGGCCACCTCACCTTGATCGCAAATCGGGCAGTCACGATGATCGATCATCCGGCGACCAAGATCCAGATGATCAAACCCGTCGCGGCACCGAACTTCTCTCGCCGCACCGGCATCACACAGGTGTACCGCCAGAAAGTAGACGGCGGGGACAGGGCCAGACGGGGGCGTCAAGCGGCCGGAACCGGCGGGCCGCAACAGGGGTCGGCTCCTCACCGGCCGGCCGCTTGGCCTAGGCCCTGCCCCGTCGTCGCCCATTTCTAGGGGGATCCCACATGCCACGCATCATCTTGGGAACGCTCGCCGCCGCAGCCGTCGCCGCGTCCTTGACGGCCTGCGGCTCCACCACCAACGCGGGCCGGACCTCGGCGGGCGGTGATCTGTCGAGCGCGCCCAGCGCTCCGGCCGCCGGTACCCCGTCGCCCGAGGGCCCGACGTCGGGCGGCCCGACGCAAGGCGCGCCGTCCGCGGGCGCCCCGACCACCGGGTCGCCGACCAACGGAACGCCTGGCGCTTCGCAGGGCGGGGCCGGCACCGGCCCGGCAACGAACCCGCGAGCGCTCCGCTGTACCACCCCGATGCTCAAGGCGTCGCTGACCGACTACGACGCGGGAGCGGGCCAGCGCTACCTGACGCTCGTCCTCACCAACACGTCCTCGCGGTCCTGCACCACCGGCGGCTGGTCCGGGCTCGCCCAGGCCGGAGCGAACGGGGCCATCCGGACCCAGGTCGTCCGCGAGGGGACGGCGCACACGATCACCCTGTCGCCCGGCGGCAGCGCCTACGAGAAGCTGCACTGGACCGTGGTCCCGGCCGACGACGAGACCGGCGCGACGTGCCAGCCCGTCCCGTCCAGCCTGCGGGTGATCCCGCCGAACGAGGCGACACGGCTGACCGCGCCGTGGAGCTACGGCCCGGTGTGCCAGCACGGCCGTATCAGCCTGACACCGCTCTCCCTCACTCCCTAGCGTCTCCCTGGCGTCAGGCGTAGTCGCGGGCGCGGGTGAAGAGGTCGTCGAGCATGCTCTCGGTGACCCGTCCGGTGAACGTGTTCTGCTGGCTCGGGTGGTAGCAGCCCAGCATCAGGACCGGGTCGCGGCGGGTCACCGAGGACGGCGGCGCCACCTCGACCTCCGCTCCGTGCCCGAACGCCGGACGGGGACGCGGCAGCCCGTAACCGGCCTGCCGCAGTGCCGGCCACACGCCCTGCCACGCGAACCCGCCGAGGCACACGACGCACCGCACGCTGCGCGCGACGTACTCGACCTCGCGGGCCAGCCACGGCAGGCAGGTCGTGCGCTCCAGCGGGGTGGGCTTGTTGTCGGGCGGCGCGCAGCGGACGGTCGCCACCATCCGCGCGCCGAGCAGCCGCTGCCCGTCCCCGGAGTGGACGCTCGTCGGCTGCGCCGCCAGACCCACCCGGTGCAGCGACGCGAACAGCCAGTCGCCCGACCGGTCGCCGGTGAAGATCCGTCCGGTGCGGTTGCCGCCGTGCGCGGCGGGCGCGAGGCCCACGATCAGGATCCGCGGCTCCGCCTCACCCCACCCGGCGATGGGCCGGCCCCAGTACTCCTCGTCGGCGAACGCCTTGCGCCGCCGCACCGCGACCTCCTCCCGCCACTCGACGAGACGGTCGCACGCGCGGCACACCGACTGCCGGGCGCACAGCTCGTCCAGATCGGGCGCCTTCGCCGCCAACTCGACCACCTCGCCGGCGTCGTGCGCGACGGGGGTGTCGGGCCGGGCGGGGTCGTCCAGCCACCCCGACCCGGGCGGCACGAACGGAGCGTTGCCCATAACCCAATTCTCCCACGCACCCAACATGGTGGCGGGGAGTGGCCGACTGTGCGCGTGACCGATCAGTAGCAGGGTTCATCTCGATACGATGCGTTAGCCGGTCGGGGAGGTGGGTGTCCGGCGCGCGCCATTGCGAAGCGGAGGCATGCCTTGTCGCAACCGGGCTGGTATCCCGACCCCTATGGAACCGGCAGCCTGCGCTGGTGGGACGGTCAGGTCTGGACGGAGCGCCTCAACCCCGAACCCGCCGGTCCGCCCCGGCTGCGGGCACCGGAGCCGCCACGTCAGGAGCCGGTTCAGGAGCGGAATCCGTACTACGCGGCACCCCTGGGGCAGCAGAACGACTGGGGGCGCCAGCACGCGGTCCAGTCGGTCGAGGTGAACGTGCGCGGGCTGCGCCTGCACGCCGACGATCAGGTCGTGTCCTACGGGACCTCGGCGTTCTCCTGGCCCCGGGTGGAATGGGTCGCCTACTGGGCGGCGCAGGTCCCGGCCGATACCGGTCAGCGGACCTCCACCAGGTGGATCTTCCAGGCGGGGCGGTTCCCGTTCCACGGCGGTCCCCGCGTGGAGGTCGTCATCGAACCGGACGCGATGCCCGGTCGTCCCCTCGGCCCGGAGGGCGAGCCGGAGCGCATCTGGGGCCGTCTGATCGAGCTGTGCCGGACCTATGCCGAGCAGCGGCTGGTCGCCGAGCTCGCCGGCCGGGTCAGGGCCGGGGAGTCCATCGACGTGGCACAGGGACTGACCGTCCATCCGGGCGGTGTCCGCGGGAACCGGGTGTCGCTGAGCTGGTCCGCGATCTCCAGCGCCACCGTGGACGGCGGACGCGTCTGGATCCAGCAGTCCGGCAACGCCCAGCCCGTGCTCTACGTGCCGCAGCAGAACCCGAACGCCGTGCTGATCCCGGCGCTGCTAGCCCAGTTCAAGTACTGACCGCCGGGAGCCTCAGACGAGCGACCAGGCGAGACCGTCCAGGATGTCGTGCTCGCTGACGACGACCGCGCCGAACCCGTACTCCCGCATGATGCGGTCGAGGATGAGCGCGCCCGCGCCGATCACGTCCACCCGGCCGGGATGCATGACGCCGAACTCGGCGCGCTCGGCGCGGGTGGCGTGCAGCAGCCGCCGCGTCACCTCGTGCACCTGCGTGCCGGTGATCCGGGACAGGTGGATCCGGGACGAGTCGTACTCGGGCAGGCCGAGGACGATCCCCGCGACGGTGGTGACCGAGCCCGCGAGGCCGACCAGGGTGCGCGCCTCGTCCACCGGGACCGTCTCGCGGACCTGGGCGAGGGCGGTGTCGATGTCGCCGACCGCGTCGGCGATCTGTTCCGGCGACGGCGGGTCGCCGTCCTTGAAGTGCCGCTCGGTCATCCGCACGCAGCCGATGTCGACCGACCGTGCGGCGTCGGCGGAGGTGCTGCCGAGCACGAACTCCGTGGAGCCGCCGCCGATGTCCACGACGAGGTAGGGCCGGGCAGGACGCAGCCGCGCCAGATCGCCGGTCGCGCCGGTGAACGACAGCGCGGCCTCCTCGTCCCCGGTGATCACCTCAGGCACCACGCCGAAGATCTCGACCACGCCGTCGACGAAGTCGGACCGGTTGGCGGCGTCGCGGGTGGCGCTGGTCGCCACCACCCGGGTCTTGACCGGCCCGCCGCCTGCCTCGGCGCCGTGCCGCTCGATCAGCCGGGCGTACCCGCGCATCGCCGTGAACGTCCGGTCCAGCGCGGCGGGCGAGAGCCGCCCGGTCCGGTCGACGCCCTCGCCGAGCCGGACGATCTCCATCCGGCGCTCCACATCGGTGAGGGTGCCGCCGTCCTCGCCGGTGGCGATGTCGGCGATCAGGAGCCGGACCGAGTTGGTCCCGCAGTCGATGGCGGCGACGCGAGTCACAGATCCTCTCACAGGGCCTCCTCGGTGGTGCGGACGCAGGAACCGGAGCACCACCAGTCCGGCAGCGCGTCCAGCGCCTCCTGGCCGAACGGGTTCGAGCCGGGCACGGCGAGTTCGTGGGCGATGAGGGCGTGCAGGCATTTCACGCGTTCGGGCATACCGCCCGCGCTCTGCATGCCGGGGGGCAGCGGCTCGACGCCGTCCTCGCGGGCGGCCTCGCCGCGGCGGCGCAGGTAGTCCTCGTGGGCGGCGGTGTAGCGGGCCTTCAGGGACGGGTCGCCGGCGAGCCGGTCCTGCATCTCGCGCATCAGCCCGCCGCCCTCCAGCGTCCCGATCGCCGAGGCGGCCTTCGGGCAGGTGAGGTAGAACAGGGTGGGGAACGGGGTGCCGTCGGGCAGCCGCGGCGCCGTCTCGACCACGGCGGGCCGGCCGCACGGGCAACGGTAGGCGACCCGCCGCATCCCGCGCGGTTCCCTCCCGAGCTGCGTCGCGACCGCCGCCACATCGCCGGCATCGATCTTGGCGGTCTTCTCAGAGACCGTTCCAGCCTCCTTGGCCGGCGTCCCTCCCGGGACCGCCGCCCCATGCTGGGGGGACGACCCCCCAGGCCTCCCACCACCTGCTCCGTGAGAGCGATCCTCGATCATCTGTGTCCCCACCCGCGGATCTCGCGATCGGTGTCACGCGTGCACACCACCGGACGCGCCGTCGGCTGTCAGCGCGGCCTGTCGGCGGCCTCCACCGACCGCCACAGTGTCTCGTACCACGGCGGCCTGCTCGGCGTGCCGCCTTTGCGCGTCTGCTGCCCTTCGTTCCCGCCACCGTCCAGGACGATGTAGCACTTCACGTCCGGTCGGCAGTAATGGAGTCTTCGTGTCGCTTCACGCTCAATGTACGACTTATCACCAAGTTGTCGCTTACGTTGGGCGAGCTCGTCGACCTGGCCGCGTGCGACGCCCTCCTTGTGCTGGAGATCGGCGATCTCCTTACGCTGGGCGATGTACTCGCGCACCGGGTAGGCAAGGCTCAGCGCGATGGCGCACACCACGACCGCGAGAATGGCGGCACGGCTGGTCAGCGCGGGGTTGCCGCGGCGCGCACCGTCGTCTTCGGGCTCGGCCCGCTCGGCTCGCGCCGCTCTGGAGCGGGCCTTCTCGTCCTGCGCCATGGCGTGTCCCCTGCCTGTACGAGAGCTGGTGCCGGGGTCCGGGGTGTCCCCCGGTGGGAGCGGGCGGGGCCCGGCGGGCGGGCGTGCCGAACGCCGGGCCGCGTCCGCTCAGCCCTGCGCGCCGAACCTCGGGAACGCGGCGGCGCCGGCGTAGCGGGCCGCGTCGCCGAGCAGTTCCTCGATGCGCAGCAGCTGGTTGTACTTGGCGACGCGGTCGCTGCGGGCCGGGGCACCGGTCTTGATCTGACCGCAGTTGGTCGCGACGGCCAGGTCGGCGATCGTGGTGTCCTCGGTCTCACCGGAGCGGTGGCTCATCATGCAGCGGTAGCCACTGGTCTGCGCGAGCGACACCGCGTCGAGCGTCTCGCTCAGCGTGCCGATCTGGTTGACCTTGACCAGCAGCGCGTTCGCGGCACGGTCCCTGATACCGCGGGCCAGCCGCTCGGGGTTGGTGACGAACAGGTCGTCCCCGACGATCTGGACGCGGTCGCCGACGGCGGCGGTGAGCCCCTCCCAGCCGGCCCAGTCCTCCTCGTCGAGGGGGTCCTCGATGGAGACCAGCGGGTACGCGCCGAGCAGCTCGGCGTAGTAGGCGGCCATGTCGTCGGCGGACCGCTTGGCGCCTTCGAAGGTGTACAGGCCGTCGGAGTGGAACTCGGTGGCGGCGACGTCCAGCGCGAGCGCGATGTCGCGGCCGGGGGTGAAGCCCGCCTTGCCGATCGCCTCCACGATGAGGTCGAGCGCGTCCCGGTTGGAGGGCAGTTCCGGGGCGAAGCCGCCCTCGTCGCCGAGGCCGGTGTTCAGGCCCCGGGACTTCAGCACCGACTTCAGCGCGTGGTAGGTCTCGGCGCCCCAGCGCAGCGCCTCGCTGAAGGTCGCCGCGCCGATCGGCGCGATCATGAATTCCTGGACGTCGACGTTGGTGTCGGCGTGCGCGCCGCCGTTCAGAATGTTCATCATCGGGACGGGCAGCAGGTGCGCGTTGGGGCCGCCCACGTAGCGGAACAGCGGAAGGCCCGCGGAGTCGGCGGCGGCCCTCGCCACGGCGAGGCTGACGCCGAGGATCGCGTTGGCGCCGAGCGCGGACTTGGCGGGGGTGCCGTCCAGGTCGAGCAGGAGATGGTCGATCAGCCGCTGGTCAGAGGCGGGGTATCCGACGAGCTTGTCGTCGATGGTCTCGTTGACGGCCCGGACGGCGTTTCGGACGCCCTTGCCGCCGTACCGCTCGCCGCCGTCGCGCAGCTCGACGGCCTCGAACTGGCCGGTGGACGCGCCGCTCGGGACGGCTGCCGACGCTTCGGTCCCGTCGGCGAGCAGTACCTCGACCTCGACGGTCGGGTTGCCACGGGAATCAAGGATCTCCCGGGCGATAACGGCCTCGATCGACGACACGGCGACTCCCTGATCATGAATGGTCTGGTGCGGTCACCGAGCCTATCCGCCGGTTCCCCGGGCGGCCCAACTGGCTCGCCGTTCTCAAAAGGGGCGCTCGTTACGAAACCGTTCCGGGCAAGCGACTTGACGAACTGATTGCCAACCTTATCTACTGTGCACGTCAAACCGACTTGAGAAGTAGGAAAACATGACATTGCATCGCAGACTCGGCGGACGCATCGCCGCGGTGGCACTGGCCGTTCTCACGGGGGCGGGGACGCTGACTGCGTGCGGCGATGACGGCGGCGAATCCGGCGGCTCCGGTGCGGCCGTCCAGCTCAAGCTCGGATACTTCCCGAACATCACTCACGCTACGGCTCTGGTCGGTGTGCAGAAGGGCATCTTCGCCAAGCACCTCGGCACGGCACCCAAGACGGCGACGTTCAACGCGGGCCCCGCAGCGGTGGAGGCTCTGTTCTCCGGTGCGATCGACGCCACATTCGTGGGGCCGAATCCGGCCATCAACGCATGGGCCAAATCACATGGGAAGGCCGTGCACATCATCTCCGGCGCGGCTTCCGGCGGTGTGTCGCTGGTCGTCAAGCCCGGAATCAACGGAGTCCAAGATCTCAAGGGCAAGAAGATCGCCACTCCGCAGCTCGGCAACACCCAGGACGTGGCGATCCGCTACTGGCTGAAGAAGCAGGGCCTCACCGCGAACAAGGACGGCAGCGGTGACGTCAAGATCGTCCCGCAGGAGAACTCGCAGACCCTCCAGACGTTCGCCGAGGGCCAGATCGACGGCGCCTGGGTCCCCGAGCCCTTCGCCTCGCGCCTGGTCCTGGAGAGCAAGGGCAAGAAGCTGCTGGACGAGAAGACCCTCTGGCCCGGCGGCAAGTTCGTCATCACGAACCTGCTGGTCAGCCAGAAGTTCGAGAAGGCGCACCCGGACCTTGTGAAGAAGCTCCTCCAGGGCGTGGTGGAGAGCAGCGACTTCATCAACAAGAACCCTGAAGAGGCCAAGACCGTCGCCAACGACGCCCTCAGCAAGCTGAGCGGCAAGCCGCTCAAGAAGGACGTCCTGGACTCGGCGTTCAAGGAGATCGAGTTCACGACCGACCCGGTCGCCGGCTCGCTGTTCACCGGGGCCCAGCACGCCGAGGAGGTCGGGCTCCTGGAGAAGACCGACCTGAACGGCATCTACCACCTCACCCCCCTCAACGAGGTGCTCAAGGCGAGCGGGAAGGCACAGGTCAGCGACAAATGACTGCGGCCACGGCGGTCCGGCTAAGTGATGTGTCGAAGGCGTTCGGGGCCGGCAAGGCGTCCCTGCTGGCGCTGGACCAGGTCTCCCTGGACGTGGCGCCCGGCGAGTTCGTGTGCCTGCTCGGCGCCTCCGGGTGCGGCAAGAGCACGCTGCTCAACCTGGTCGCCGACCTCGACCGGCCGAGCGCGGGGACGATCGACAAGAACGGGGCGCGCGTCGCGCTCATGTTCCAGGAGCCGGCCCTGTTCCCCTGGCTGACCGTCACGGGGAACCTGGAGCTGGCCCTGAAGATGCGCGGCGTCCCGCGCCAGGACCGCCGTGGCAAGGCAGCCGAACTACTCGAGTCGGTGCACCTCGGGGGGTTCGCCAAGAGGCGCCCGCACGAGCTGTCAGGTGGCATGCGGCAGCGCGTCGCGCTGGCCCGCGCGCTGGCCCTGACCGTCGAGGAGCAGCAGAACGGGAAGGACTCGGGGGACACGAGCGGCACCGTCCTGCTGATGGACGAGCCGTTCGGCGCCCTCGACGCCATGACCCGCGACCTGCTGCACGACGAGATCGAGCGGATCTGGCGGACGCGCGGCCTGACCGTGCTGTTCGTCACCCACAACGTGCGGGAGGCGGTACGGCTGGGCGACCGGGTCGTGCTGCTCAGCAGCCGCCCCGGCCGGGTCGTGGAGGAGTTCCCCGTACCCATGGATCGTCCCCGGCGGATCGACGCGCCGGACGTGGCCGCGCTCGCCGCGTCCATCACCGACCGGCTACGCGAGGAAGTAGGCCGCCATGGCGCATGACGTGAAGTCCCACAGCGGCCAGGCGCCCGAGATCACGGCGCCCGGCGGACGGCTCGACCGTGAGATCGCGGGGCTGGACGCCCTGGAACTCGGCGGCGGGACGTCACGCAGGCTGCTCCAGCGGGTGTGGTCGGCGACGTGGCCGATGGCCAGCGCCGTGCTCATCGCGCTGGCCGCCTGGCAGTTGGTGGTGTGGAGCGGCTGGAAGGAGCCGTGGGTCCTGCCCGGCCCCGCCGACACCCTGCCGGTCTTCAAGGACCAGGTCACGAGCTCCCGGTTCTGGGAGGCGGTGGCCCTGACGATGCAGCGCGCCCTGGTCGGGTTCGCGCTCGCCGTCGCGATCGGTGTGCTGATCGGCGCGCTGGTGTCGCAGTTCCGGGTGCTGCGCCGGGCGTTCGGGTCGCTGATCACCGGGCTCCAGACGATGCCGTCGATCGCGTGGTTCCCGCTCGCGATCCTGCTGTTCCAGCTCAGCGAGAGCGCGATCCTGTTCGTGGTGGTGCTCGGCGCCGCCCCGTCCATCGCCAACGGGCTGATCGCGGGCGTCGACTACACCCCGCCGATCCTGCTGCGCGCCGGCAAGGTGATGGGGCTGCGGGGCCTGAACCTGTACCGGCACCTGATCATGCCGGCGTCGCTGCCCTCGTTCGTGGCGGGGCTGAAGCAGGGCTGGGCGTTCGCCTGGCGCAGCCTGATGGCCGGCGAGCTGCTGGTCATCATCGGCGACACCACCTCGCTCGGCGTGCTGCTGTCGCAGGCGCGCGAGCTCAACAACACCGCCGACATGATCTCCTACATGATCGTCATCTTGATCATCGGCATCGTGATCGACCAGCTGTTCGGCTTCGTGGACCGCTCGATCCGGACCCGCTGGGGCGTCGACCAGGACTGAACGATCTTTTTACCCCCGCACCACGGTCGTGTTTGCCCCGCTCTGGCAAGAAAGAACGGGTAGTGGCAAACACGCAGTGGAGGTCGTCATCCATGTCCGGCGCCGCCGCTCCCTCGGGGGCCTGACCCACTGGGTCTGGCGGGTCGCGCTCCGGCACCCGGAGATCCGCGTCCGGGTGACGCTTTCGGCGGTCCTCGCGGCGCTGGTGCTGTCCACGGCGTTGTACGTGGTGCTCCTGGCGGTGGTGCGGCGGCAGGCGGTCGCCAACGGGGTGGACGACCTGGCGCGGGAGGGCCGGCGGGTCGCGACGGTGATCCACTCCGGGGCGCTCGGCCCGCGCGTCTACGGCTCCGATGACCAGCGGATCCAGGTCCAGGACGAAAAGGGCCGGGTGGTCGCCTCCAGCCCACCCATGGAGGGGCGACCCCCGGTCCGGTTCCCGCCACCGCCGAACGACGACGCGCGCCGTGACGGCCGCACCTGCACGGTGGACGCGCCGGGCGGGCGGTGCTTCCTCGTCGTGGTGTACCGGGTGGGCGTGGGCAGGGCGCAGCGCCTCGTCTACACGCTGGAGCCCGAGCCTGGCCTGCTGCCGCGCCCGCTGCTGGCGGGCCTGCTGGCGCTCGGCATCCCCCTCATCACCGGGCTGGCGGGCTGGGGCACCTGGCTGTCGGCGGGCCGCACGCTGCGCCCGGTCGACGCGATCCGCCGCGAGCTGGACGAGATCACCGCCACCGACCTGGAACGCCGGGTACCGGTGCCGTCCCGCCGCGACGAGGTGGCACTGCTCGCCCGCAGCGTCAACGCGACCCTCGACCGGCTGGAGAAGGCCGTCGCGCGGCAGCGCGCCTTCGTCTCGGACGTCTCCCACGAGCTCCGCAGTCCCCTCACCGGGCTGCGGATGGAGCTGGAACTGGCCCTCGCCGACCCGGACGCCACCGACCTTCCCGAGACGCTCCGGGCCGTGCTGGACAACACCGACCGGCTCACCGCGGTGGTGGACGACCTGCTGGCGCTGGCGCGGCTGGAGGCCGACCAGGACTTCGCACGCGAGGTGGTGGACCTGACCGAGCTGGTGGACCAGGAGGTGCTGCGCCGCCCCCGCCGCTCGCAGGTGACCGTCCTGTCGGAGGGACCGGTGCGGGTGAACGGCGGGCGCAGCGAACTGGCGCGGCTGCTGACCAACCTCCTCGACAACGCCGACCGGCACGCGGCCGGCGCGGTGACGGTGATCGTGGGGACGGCGCTGCCCGCGACCGCGCTGGTCGAGGTGATCGACGACGGCATCGGGATCGCCCCCGAGGACCGGGAGCGGGTCTTCGAACGCTTCACCCGCCTCGCCGAGGGGCAGCACCGCGACGCCGGCGGAACGGGACTCGGACTCGCCATCTCCCGCGACATCGCCGAGGCGCACGGCGGCAAGCTCGCCCTCACAGACCGCGCCGACGGCTACCCCGGCGCCCGCTTCGTCCTACGGCTGCCTAGCGCAAGACCAGCCCGAGAAGACGGCGCCTAATGCGCCCCGGCCCCCAGAGGCGGGGCTCGCCTTCGGCTCCGGCCCACCGGTCAGGTCGCGCGCTCGCGTGACACTTGAGGCCGCTGGTTACCCGGCTTAGCCCAGTTCCGTTAGTTCGTCCTCTAGGCGTTGGTGCTCGGCCTCCAGGATCTCTATCTGGCCCGCCAGCTCTTCGCGGGCGGCGAGGTCCTGGCCCGCGTCCACGAAATCGCGGGGAGCATCGGGGGGCGGCGACAGGTCGCTGCGCAGTCGGGCGAGGTCCTCGTCGATCACGCGGAGTCTTTCCCGCCTCTCGGCGTCGTTCATGATCCTCCTCAGATACGGATGACGGTCTTGCCTCTCGCACCGCCCGCGCGGTTGTCCGCCAACGCCTCCGGTGCCTGTTCCAGCGGCACTTCGCGCTCGATCACGACCCGCAGCGTGCCCGCGTCGATGAGGTCGGAAACCCTGGCCAGCAGCGCCGCGGTGGGCGCGCCCTCGAAGTTGACGCCGCGGATCTCCTGGGCGGCCATCGAGTCGGGGTTCACCGACCATGTGGTGCTGACGTAGGTCCCGCCCGGCCGGAGCAGCCGCGCGAGCGCCTCGGTGCGGGCGGTGTCGCTGACCATGTCCAGGACGGCGTCGACGCCGTCCGAGTGCGCGGCGAGCACCTGCTCGTTGAGGTCGCCGGCCGAGTGGTCGACGGTCTCGTCCGCGCCGAGCCCCCGCATCGTCGCGGCCATGTCGTCGCGGGCGGTGGCGATCACCTTGGCGCCGGTGGCGGCGGCGAGTTGCACCGCGGCCTGGCCGACACCGCCGGTCGCCCCCACGACCAGGACGGTCTGTCCGGTGTCGACGCGTGCGGTCTCGACGATCTCCAGGGCGCTCATGCACGCGGTCGGCACCGCCGCGGCCTGGGTGTAGATCATTCCCTCGGGCATCGGCCCGACCGGGCCGTGCTCGTCGGCGAGGGTGTACTCGGCGTAGGTGCCGAGGCCCCGCGCGACGCCGAAGAAGGATCCGTAGACCTGTTCGCCGTGGCGCAGCCTGGTCACGCCGTCGCCGGCGTCTTCCACGACGCCCGCGCCGTCCTGGCCGAGGACGAGCGGGAACGGCGCGTCCACGTCGTCCTTGAGCATGCCGTCGGCGACCTTCCAGTCGAGCGGGTTGAGACCGGCGGCGATCAGCTTCACCAGGATCTCCCCCGGGCCGGGCTCCGGGCGCGGCACGTGCGTCAGCGCGGGTGTCGCGCCGTACTCGGACACGGCGATGGCTCGCATGTCGATCGTTCCCCCCGATCGGATCTTTCGGGGCGCAAAGCCCCGAAAGTCGATCTACCCGACCGTCGAACGATCACACGACCGGGCAGGGAAAGTGCAGGTCAGGCGGGGTTCTCGCGTTGGTCGGGCGGTGGTGACCCCGCAAGGTCCGGCGGCAGTGTCGGAAGTGTCGTCGGGGGCGTGGTCGGGGGCACCGGGATGTGCTCCCCGCCGCCGCCACCGGGCCCCCGGGGCCCGGGGCCCTTGCTGATGCGCAGCGTGATGGTGTCCCCCGGCTCGGCTGAGCCGGCGGGCGGGGACGTCTCCGCGACGGTGCCCTTCTTGTACTTGTCGGACCGGACCGGGGAGCCGACGCCCACCGTGAAGCCGGCGGCGCGCAGCCGGGCGACGGCCTCGCCCGGCCTCATGCCGCGGACGTCGGGCACCTTGACCTTGTCCTCGCCCGAGCCCCTGCTGAAGAAGTGGGCCGGCGGGCGGTGGAACGAGCCGGCGGACGTGTCCGACAGCGCCCCGGCCATGCTCTGTTGCCAGATCGGCGCGGGGATCGTGGCCCCGAACACGGCGCCGTAGCAGCGGCCGTCCATGCAGAGGCTGTCCATCGGGAACCGGTATCCGCCACGCGGGTCGCCGACCCATACGGCCGCCGCGAGCTCGGGCGTGTACCCGGCGAACCAGGCGGCGGAGAAGTTGTCCACGGTGCCGGTCTTGCCCGCGGCGGGACGGCCGAGCCCGAGGCCCTTCGCGGTGCCCTTGGTGAGGACGCCGCTCAGCACGTAGTTCACCGCGTCCGCGACGCCCTTGTCGATCGCCTGCTTGCAGTCGGCGCCGGGGACCTTCATCCGGTGCCCGTCCCCGACGGTGACCTGCGTGATGGCGATCGGGGTGCAGTAGCGGCCCCGCGCGCCGAACGCCGCGTACGCCGCGGCGAGCCGCAGCGGTGAGACGGGGTTGAATCCCAGCGTGAACGAGGGGTACTGCTCCAGCGCCTGGCCGTTGGCCTGCCGCATCCCGAGCCGCTCGGCCATCTCGACCGTCTCGCACAGCCCGACCTTCTTCTCCAGTGCGAGGAAGAACGTGTTGACCGAATGGTGCGTTCCGGTGACGAGGCTGAAGGTCCGGCCGCCCTCTCCGTCCGCGGAGTTGCGCAGTTCGCTGTCGGGGTCGCTGCGGGTCCTGCCCTTGCAGTCCCGGTAGCCGACGGGGGTGTAGCTGCGCGGCGCCATCAGCCGGGTCCCGAACGGCAGTCCCTCGTCCAGCGCGGCGGCCAGCGTGAACGCCTTGAAGGTGGATCCGGCCTGCATGCCGATGCTGGACCCGTGGCTGGCGTCGGCCGCGAAGTTGATCCAGGTCTTGCCGCGCTCGCGGTCGGGGCCGAGTCTGCGGTCCACGACCATCGCCTTGATCTTGCCGGTGCCGGGTTCGACCATCGCCTCGGCGGCTGCCTTACCCGCGGAGTTGCGGCGCGGGACGTGCCCGTCGACGGCGCGCTGCGCGGCCTTCTGCGCCCGCCAGTCCAGCGTGGTGCGGATGGTCAGGCCACCTCGTTTAAGTAGCTTCTCCCGTTCCTGCGGGGTGTCACCGAACGCGGTGTTGGTGAGGATCTCCCGCTGGACGTAGTCGCAGAAGAACGGGGCCGAGCTGGTGACGCAGCCGCTCTGGACGTGCTGCACGCGCAGCCCGATGGGCTCCCGGACGGCCGCCTCCGCGGCGTCGTGGTCGAGCCAGCCGAGCTCGGCCATCCGGCGCAGGACGATGTCGCGGCGCTCGCGGGCGGCGCCCGGGTGGTGGACGGGGTCGTAGGCGTAGGGATAGCGGATGACCCCGGCCAGCAGCGCCGCCTCACCGAGCTCCAGCCTGGCGGCGGGCTTGGAGAAGTAGTGCCGGGCCGCGGCCTCGATGCCGTACGCGCCGTCCCCGTAGTAGGCGATGTTGAGGTAGCGGCGGAGGATCTCGTCCTTGGAGTAGCGCTTCTCCAGGGCCACCGCGAACCGCAGCTCGCGGATCTTGCGGGCTGCGGAGACCTCCTTGGCGGCGCGCATCTCCGCGGCCGAGTCGGCGGTGGTGAGCAGCAGGTTCTTGACGTACTGCTGGGTGATGCCGGAACCGCCCTGGGTCACCTGCCCGTTGGACAGGTTGCTCGCGAGCGCGCGCAGCGTCCCCTGGGAGTCGATGGCGCCGTGCTGGTAGAAGCGGCTGTCCTCGATGGCGAGGACGGCGCGGCGCGCGACCGGCGCGATCCGGTCGAGGGGGACGTCCACGCGGTTCTGGTAGAAGAACGTCGCGAGGACCGAGCCGTCCGCGGCGAGGATCCTGGAGCGCTGCGGGACGCCGGAGGTGCTCAGCCCCTCCGGCTCGCTCTCGAACCAGCCCGCCGCGTCGCGGGCACCGACCCCCGCGGTACAGGCGGTGGGCAGGAGCATCAGGGCGACGAGCAGGCCCGCGAGGCCGCCCAGCGCGCCCAGGCCACGGAGCGCACGCGCCTTCTCGGCGCGGGTCGTCGTGGTGGCGAACACACGGCGCGAGCGGCGGCGTCCTTGTAAGGGGCCGTGCCCTGCCGAGGGACGGCCCCTCAGTGAGGGGATGGCGTCCCCGCCGTCACTTCCCGCCTCGTTCGGCACGCGCCTAGGGTAGACGTGCGTCCCCCGCCAGACCACCCCATCGGCGATCTTTCGGACGAAATCCCCCGATTCAGACGTCTCGCTCGCGTCGTTCCCAGGCTCGGACACGATCGCGGAATACCCGCGAAACCGCGCGCAACTCAGCCTCCGGATCAACGCCCCGCTCAGCCGCCTCCCGGACCAGCCCGAAAAGCCGTATCCCCAGGTCACTCCCCGTACCGGAACCGTTGTCGGAAACCTCATCGGTACCGGTACCGGCACCCGGCCCGGACCCGATCCGGGCGGGCGCGCCGATCCGCGCGGCGCGCCGCTGGAGCTGCGCCGCGAGCGACAGCGCGGGCTGCCCCATCGGCACCCCGTCCAGCGCCGACGCCTCCGCGCCGCTCTTCTCCGCCCGCTCGGCCGCCTTGATCTGCTCCCAGTTGGCGTTGACCTCGTCCGAGCCGGAGACCGTCACGTCCCCGAACACGTGCGGGTGCCGGCGGACGAGCTTGTCGACGATCCCGCCCGCCACGTCATCGATCGTGAAAGCGGTCTCGTCGGTGCGCTCGGCGGCCACCACCGAGTGGAAGGCCACCTGCATCAGCACGTCCCCGAGCTCCTCGCGCAGCGCCCCGAGGTCGCCGGACTCGACGGTGTCGAGGACCTCGTACGCCTCCTCCAGCAGGTACGGGACGAGCGTCACGTGCGTCTGCTCGCGGTCCCACGGGCACTCGCGGCGCAGCGTGTCCATCACCGACACGAGGTCGAGCAGCCGCGCGCCGGGCAGGTCGTACGACCCGTGCAGCACCTCCACGTCCAAGGGGTCGTCCACGACGAGCGCACCGACCTCGCGCATCAGCGACTCGTCGCCCTCGGGCGCCGCCACCCACACGACGTCCCCGAACCGCGCCGCCGCCACCAGAGCGGCGGCGTCCGGGGCGTCCACCTCCTCCGGGACCACCCCGGCCTCGCGCAGGTAGGGCAGCAGCGGATGGCCGGCGCGCACCCGGACGTGCGCGCCCGACCGGAGCACGTCCCACGCCTTCCAGGTCAGCAGTCCGGGCGCCACCCGGTGGGTGGTGGCCAGCAGCGTCAGGCTCATGTGCGGTCGATACCCGATTCCGGTGTGGACAGCCGGTACAGGACCGGCCCGACGTTGCCCTTGACCGGGTCGAACGTCCCGTACCGGGGGTTGACCTCGATGTGCAGGCCGTCGGCGGTGGAGCGGAACAGGTCGTTCCACCGCTTCCCGGCCACGGCGGTCTGGAGGCTCTGCGGGTTGCCGTCCGCGCCGAGCCGCTGCATGACGAGCCGCTGCGTCGCCAGGAAGCGGGCCAGGTCACGGGTCTTGTCCCGGGGCAGCCCGCTCGCCAGCGTGATCGACTCCGCGCCGCCCTTCTGGTTCAGCAGGTCGACGGCCTCGTCGGTCCTCCCGTCGGGCACCGCCACCCCCTCCGAGGCCGCCATCTTCGCGGCGACGTGGAAGTTGACCAGCAGCGTCAGCGCGTCGCGCAGGTCGGACTCGCCGGAGTCCTCGCCCATCCCCTCGGCCGGGTCGACCGAGCCGGCCCGCATCCGGTTGGCCATCGGGTCGTCCTTGAACTGCTCCCGCCAGTCCCGGACGGTCTGGCTGAGCGAGGTGACGGTGATGCGGTCGTCGCCGACGACGGCGGCGGTGCCGGCCTTCGCGGTGCCGCCGCTACAGCCGGCCAGCGCGCCGGCCGCCACCAGGGCGGCCACCGCGACCTTCACGGACTTACCGAGCACGGGGACCCCATCTCGTCGCTGTCTCGTCGATGATCACTTCAGATCCGCGCCAGCCTAGGCGCGGACCGGTTCGAGGAACAGTGCCTCGACCAGGTCGGTCGCCCACGCCAGCAACTCCTGGTCGCGCAGCGGACGGCCGCCGAGCGCCGCGGTCTTCGGCGCCGGCACCAGCAGCGTGTCCGTCGCCGGCTTGAGGATGCTCTTCGGGTACAGCCGCTGCAACCTGACCTGCCTGGAGTCGGGCAGGTGCACGGGCGTGAACTTGACGAACGTGCCCTGGAGGGTGACGTCGGTGAGCCCCGCCCGGCGGGCCTTGGCGCGGAACCGTGCCACTTCGAGGAGGTTCAGCACGGGGACGGGCAGCGGCCCGAACCGGTCCTTCAACTCCTCGTGCACCGCCTCGATCTCGTCCTCGGACGTGATCGCGGCGATGCGGCGGTAGGCGTCCAGGCGGAGCCGCTCCCCCGGCACGTACTCGTGCGGCAGGTGCGCGTCCACGGGCAGCTCGACCTTGGTCTCGACCGCCTCCGGCTCGCGGCCCCCCTCCTTCAGGTCGCGGACGGCCTCACCGATCATCCGGACGTACAGGTCGAAGCCGACGCCGGCGACATGCCCGGACTGCTCGGCACCGAGGATGTTGCCCGCGCCGCGAATCTCCAGGTCCTTCATCGCCACGTACATGCCGGCGCCGATCTCGGTGTGCTGCGCCAGCGTCGCGAGCCGCTCGTGCGCGGTCTCGGTCAGCGGCTGCTCCGGCTGGTACAGGAAGTAGGCGTACGCGCGCTCGCGGCCGCGTCCCACCCGTCCCCGGAGCTGGTGGAGCTGCGAGAGCCCGTACATGTCGGCGCGGTCGACGATCAGCGTGTTGGCGTTCGGCACGTCCAGCCCGGACTCCACGATCGTGGTCGCGACCAGGACGTCGTGGTTGCGCTCCCAGAAGTCGACCATGACCCGCTCCAGCTCATGCTCGTTCATCTGGCCGTGCGCGGTCGCGACCCGCGCCTCCGGGACGAGCCTGGCCAGGTTCGCCGCGACCTTGTCGATCGACCGGACCCGGTTGTGCACGAAGAACACCTGGCCCTCGCGCAGCAGCTCGCGCCGGATCGCCGCGGCGATCTGCTTCTCCTCGTAGGGCCCGACGAACGTCAGGACGGGGTGCCGCTCCTCGGGCGGGGTGAGGATCGTCGACATCTCCCGGATGCCGGTGAGGCCCATCTCCAGCGTCCGCGGGATCGGCGTCGCGGACATGGCGAGCACATCCACCTGCGTCCGCAGCCGCTTCAGCTCCTCCTTGTGCTCGACACCGAACCGCTGCTCCTCATCGATGATCACCAGTCCGAGGTTCTTGAACCGGGTCTGCGACGACAGGATGCGGTGCGTCCCCACGACCACGTCCACGCCGCCCTCCGACAGCCCGCGCAGCGTCTCGCCGATCTCGGTGTCGGACTGGAACCTGCTGATCGGCTTCACCACGACCGGGAACGCCCCGAACCGCTCGGAGAACGTCGACATGTGCTGCTGGACGAGCAGTGTCGTCGGCACGAGCACCGCGACCTGCATCCCGTCCTGGACGGCCTTGAACGCCGCCCGCACCGCGATCTCGGTCTTGCCGTAGCCGACGTCACCGCAGATCAGCCGGTCCATCGGGACGGGCTTTTCCATGTCGCCCTTCACCTCGTCGATGGCGGCGAGCTGGTCGGGCGTCTCCATGTAGGGGAAGGCGTCTTCCAGCTCCCGCTGCCACGGGGTGTCGGCGCCGAACGGGTGCCCGGGGCTCGCCATCCGCGCCGAGTACAGCCGGATCAGCTCGCCGGCGATCTGCTTGACCGCCTTGCGCGCCCGGGACTTGGCCTTCTGCCAGTCGGCGCCGCCCAGCCGGTGCAGGCTCGGCGCCTCACCGCCGACGTAGCGGGTCAGCTCCTCCAGCTGGTCGGTCGGGACGAACAGCCGGTCGCTCTTGGCGTACTCCAAGATCAGATATTCGCGGGTGGCGCCCTGGACGGTCCGGCTGACCATCTCCACGTACCGGCCGACGCCGTGCTGCTCGTGCACGACGTAGTCGCCCGGCTTGAGCTGGAGGGGGTCGATGCCGCCGCGCCGCCGCGACGGCATCCGCCGCATGTCCTTGGTGGAGGACTTCTGCCCCGACAGGTCCGTCTCGGTCAGCACCGCGAGCTTGACCGACTCCCACGTGAAGCCGTTCTCCAGCAGCCCGGTCGCGACGTTGACCAGCGATGGCTCCGGCGGCCCCGGCAGATCGGTGAGCCGCGCGCCGAGCCCCTCCTCGCCCATCAGCTGGACGAGCCGCTCGGCGGGCCCGTGACCGGCCGTGACCAGCACGACCCGCCAGCCGCCGTCGATCCAGCCCTTGACGTCCCCGACCACCCGCGACGTATCGCCCCGATACGCCTCCGCGGGCTGAACCCCCAGGTTGAGCGCCTCGCCCTCCGGGTTGAGAGCTGTCACGCTCCACCGGGGCAGCCCCAGCTCCGCGCTGTGGGCGCGGACGTCCTCCAGCGACCGGAACGCGGCGGCGCCCAGGTCGATCGGCGCCTCGCCGCCGGCCGCCGCGTTGACCCAGCTCGCCTCCAGGAACTCCTGGCTGGTCCGGACGAGCTCCACCGCGCGGGTCCGGATCCGCTCCGGCTCGCACACCAGCAGCGCCGATCCCGCCGGCAGCAGGTCGGTCAGCAGCTCCATCCTGTCGGCGAGGACGGGAGAGAACGCCTCCATGCCCTCGACGGTGTCCCCATCGGCGATCCGGCCGAGGATCTCCTCCAGCGCCGGGTGCTCGGACGCCAGCCGCCGTGCGCGCCGGCGCACCTCGTCCGTCAGCGGCAGTTCCCGGCACGGCGGTGCCCACAACCCGTCCTGCGCCACTTCGAGGGAGCGCTGGTCGGCGGCCTTGAAGTAGCGGATCTCTTCGACGGTGTCGCCCCAGAACTCCACCCGCAGCGGATGCTCCTCGGTGGGTGGGAACACATCCAGGATCCCGCCGCGCACCGCGAGCTCGCCGCGCTTCTCCACCAGGTCGACCCGGTGGTAACCCGCGTCCACCAGCCGCCGGACGACGTCGTCCATCTCCGCGTCCTCGCCCGAGGACAGCCGGACCGGCTCCAGGTCGGCCAGCCCGGACACGATCGGCTGGAGCACCGCCCGGATCGGCGTCACGACCACGTCCAGGCCGCCGCCCCGGCCGGGGCCCGCACCGGCCTCGCCCGCCGGGTCGCCGGCGTCGGGGTGGACGAGCCGCCGCAGCACCGCGAGCCGCTGCCCGACGGTGTCCGAGCGGGGTGACAGCTTCTCGTGCGGCAGCGTCTCCCACGCCGGGAAGTGCGCCACCCGGCCGGGGTCGAGCAGGCTCGACAGGGCCGCGGTGAGGTCCTCCGCCTCGCGGCCCGTCGCGGTCACCGCGAGCACCGCGCCGCGCCGTCCCGCGGGCGCGCCGGTGGCGCGTGTGAGCGCCGCCGCCAGGATCGGCCACAGCGACGGCGGCGCGACGACCTCGTGGTCCACCCGCGCCTGCTCTAGCGCGCGCTCCAGCCCGGGGTCGGTGCACGCAAGGTCAACAAGTCCGATGAGCGTCATTCGCCAGCTACCCGATCCGCCCCGACAGGGGCCGCTCCGGCGCTCCCGCCGGTTCTCGCGCGGGCCCCCCGTCCAGCCTCGGGGCAGCCCGAAGTACCGAGATCCCAGCGGACCCCGGTGCCGGGTACCAGGGTACGCGCCCGCCAGAGCCCGCGTGCAGGCCCCGAGTCCCCCCTTAGGCCGACCGGGGTGCGGGCAGGATGCCCGCGGGTGCCGTCCCACCACGGTGCGGCTGGTCATGACCTTTTATCGGGGCGCGACACGACGGTAACCAAGAATGGGCAAATAGCGGACAGAGTGCAGTCGGACGATTACGCTGCGAGATTGTGACCGATCTGCGTACGCCGCCGGTCAGCGACGGCGATCTCTTCTCAGAACGCGCCCGCCAGTACGCCCTCGAGAAGCCCTTGCAGCGGATCCACATCCTGGAGGCGGGCTGCGGCTGGGGCACGGGGCTGGAGCTCGGCGACCGCGACCGCCAGGTCACGGGGGTCGATCTGGAGTCCCCCGAGCTGCGCGCCCACACCTGCGAGCGCACCGACCTCGACACCTGGTACCTGGGCGATCTGCGCACGGTGCCCATGCCGCCGCGCGCCTACGACGTGGTGCACGCCTCCTACCTGATCGAGCGCGTCCCGCACGCCGAACTCGTCCTGGACCGGTTCGTCGCGGCGCTGAAGCCCGGCGGGCTGCTGCTGGTCCACCTGCGCGACCGCAACACCGCGTTCGGCTTCCTCGACCGGCACCTCCCCCGGTGGATGCACGCGCCCGGAAGGCGAAGGAAGACCCGGCCGGGCCGGGCCGCCCGGGCCGCCCGCGGCGCCCACGCCCGCGTCGCCTACGCCGCCACCGACTCCGACTCCGGCTCCGACTCCGCCACCGGCTCCGGCTCCGCGGCAGGGCCCGCCGACCCGGCGACGAGCGCTGCCGCGGAGCCGGCCACCACGGCACCGCTCGCCGCCCGTCCTGAGGCCCGGCCTGAGGCCCAGCCTGAGGCCCAGCCTGAGGCCAGGCCGTCCGCCGCCCCCTCCCCCCAGTCGTCGACCGGGTCGCCGCCGCAGCCGGCGGAGGAGCAGTTCGGACGGCGGCGCGAGCCCCGGCGGGGGCACCGGGCCGCGGCGAAGGACGCCGACCCCCGTCCCGGCCGGAACAGGGTCGCCCACCCGCCCCGCGCCGTCTACGACCGGGTCGCGTCCCGGCAGGGAATGCAGTGGTACTGCGTGATGCGCGGGCTGGTCGTCGCCGAGGAGTACACCTCCCGGCAGGCCATCGACGCCCTCGGGGCCGGAACCGGCCTCGCCGACGTGCTGTGCCGCCTCGTGTCGGCGTTCAGCCGCGGTCGCCTCACCGCAGACCACAGCGAGGTCACGATGGTCATCCGCAAGCCGGAGAACCGTTTCGCCAGGGTGATCTGAGCCTCCCGGCCACCCGGGCCGAGGTGCGCCCACCGGCGCCATCGCAGTATTTTTCCTGCAGTACGTTTTCCAGGGGAAACGGGGCGCGGGGTGGCGTCCGCGTGCACACGACACTGGCACATGACATGGCTCGGCCCGGCCCTGCGCCGGGCGGGATCGGAGACTGCGGTGACCGCCGAAGCCGGCCTACCCGACACGCTGCGCGACTTGCCCACCTGGACGCCGGACGCACGCGAGCTCGCCGATATGGAGCTCGTCCTGGCCGGGGTGTACCGGCCGCTGACCGGGTTCCTCGGCTCGTTCGACACCGCGATGGTCATCGCCGGCGGGCGGCTCGCGGACGGGACACCCTGGCCGGTGCCAGTCACGCTGGCGGTCCCGAAGGAGCTGACCGACCACGAGCGGATCGTCCTGCAGGACCCGGAGGGCGTCCCGCTGGCGGTGCTCCAGGTCGTCGAGAGGTGGCAGGACCCCACCACGAACGCGTGGCAGCTCGCGGGGCCTCTGGAGGCTCTCCGCGCGCCGGCGCACGGACCGTTCCACCGTCTGCGTCGCCGTCCCGACGAGGTCGAGCCCGGCGCGGGGCCGCTGCTCGCCGTCGCCACCGGCGATCCCCTCCACCGCAAGCAGCTCGGCCAGCTCCGCCAGGTGGCCGAGGGTCTCGGCGCCCGCGTCCTCGTCCTGCCGCTGCTGAGCGGCGCGCACGACGAGTCCCTCGTCCGGGCGGTGCTGGGCGTGCGCAAGGAACTGCCCGAGGGCACCCAGATCATCCCCGTGCCGCTGCCCGCGCGCGGCGACGCCCCGGACCGTGACATTCTCCTGCACGCCCATGTCGCCGCCGCCTACGGCGCCACGCACCTGCTCGCCGAGCGGGAGGTGGAGGGCACCGCGATCCCGGTGGCCGTTCCCGAGCCCTGGGCGTACGACGCCGACGTGGAGGTCTGGCGGCCGGTCGCGCGGATCGAGCCCGACCACGTCCAGGCCGAGCTGACCCCGGAGCGGCTGGGCGAGTTGCTGGACGCCGGGGAGCCCGTCCCCGACTGGTTCACCCCGCCCGCCGTCGCCGCCGAGCTGGCGCTGGCGCGGCCGCCCAAGCGCTCGCGCGGCATCACGGTGCTGTTCACCGGGCTGTCGGGGTCGGGCAAGTCCACGGTCGCGCGGGGCCTCGCCGACGCGCTGGTCGAGCGCGGCGGCCGGACGGTCACGCTGCTGGACGGAGACGTCGTGCGGCGGCTGCTGTCGGCCGGGCTGACGTTCTCGCGCGCCGACCGCGACGCCAACGTCCGGCGGATCGGCTTCGTCGCCGCCGAGATCACCCGGCACGGCGGGGCGGCGATCTGCGCGCCGATCGCACCGTACGCGGCGACCCGCGCGGAGGTGCGCCGCATGGTGTCGGCCGCGGGCGACTTCGTGCTCGTCCATGTGGCCACGCCGCTGGAGGAGTGCGAGCGCCGCGACCGCAAGGGCCTGTACGCCAAGGCGCGGGCGGGTCTGATCCCCGAGTTCACCGGCATCTCCGACCCCTACGAGGCGCCGGACGACGCCGACCTGACGCTCGACACCTCCCGGCTGACGCCGGACGACGCGGTCGCACGCGTCCTGGACCTGCTCGTGGAAGGCGGCTGGGTCAGGCCGGAGTAGCGGCCCCGAGCCGTCGACGGGCGTCGGTGGTCGCCTCGGGCCTGCCCGTCCGCCCTACCTGTTTGTCCCACTTCGCCCCGGTTACAACAGCGACCTGATGTCCTTTAAGGTGTTAGGGAGTTTTTCCGATATAGCTGGTAGGTCATGGCGATGGACTTCGATTGGACGATGGCGGGCGGCTCCTTCCTGGTCGCTATCGTCGTCGGGCTGACCGGGATGGGCGGCGGCGCGCTGATGACGCCGATGCTCGTGACGTTCTTCGGCGTGAGCCCGCTCGCGGCGGTCTCCAGCGACCTCGTGGCCGCGGCCGTGATGAAGCCCGTCGGCAGCGCCGTCCACTACCGCCAGGGCACGATCAACATGCGGCTGGTCGGCTGGCTCTGCCTCGGCTCGGTGCCCGCCGCGTTCTCCGGCGTGCTGCTCGCCCGCGCGCTCGGACACGGCGAGCGGGTCGAGGACGTCATCAGCAAGGCGATGGGCGTCGCGCTGCTCATCGCGGCGGCCGGGCTGGTCGTCCGCGGCTACCTGGCCCACCGGGGCCGCTCCGGCGCGCGCACGGACGGCGGGCAGACCCCCGAGATCACGATCCGGCCGGTGCCGACCGTACTGGTCGGGCTGGTCGGCGGCCTGGTGGTCGGCATCACCTCGGTCGGCTCCGGCTCACTGATCATCGTCGCGCTGCTGGCCCTGTACCCGGCGCTCAAGGCCAACCAGCTCGTCGGAACGGACCTGCTCCAGGCGGTGCCGCTGGTATTCGCCGCCGCGCTCGGCCACCTGCTGTTCGGCGACTTCCGGATGGAGGTCACCGCCGCGCTGCTCGTCGGTTCGATCCCCGGCGTCTACCTCGGCTCGAAGGTCTCCGCACGCGCGCCCGGCGGCCTGATCCGCCGTGTCCTGGCGCTGGTGCTGGTCGCGTCCGCGCTCAAGATGTTCGGCCTCGGCGCGGTGCCGCTGGCCTGGACGATGGTCGTGCTGGCCGCCGCGACCGTGGCCGTGTGGCTCGTCCAGCGCGGCCGCACCGCCCGGTCCGAGTCCGGCGAGGGGACGGCGCGGGACCTGTCAGCCGACCAGCTCGTCCACTGACCCTTCCGTCGGGTGCGGCTCGACCCGCTGCTCACCGGCGGGTGGATCGGTCTTGCGCAACGCCCGCCACAGCATCGCCGCCGAGACCAGCCCGCCCGCGCCCAGGCAGTACGGGGCGATGGACGCGTGGCCGGGATCGGCGACCAGCAGGCCGAGCAGGACCAGCAGCCCGGTCGCGCTCTCGACGCCGCGCACGGTGAAGACGGACTTGGACATCTTGCGGGCCGTCGCCAGGCTGGCCAGCGGCAGCGTGCAGGCGAAGCAGACCGCGTAGACGCCCCAGCCGACGAGCGCGACCCGGTCCACCGAGAACGACCCGCCGGTCACCAGCGGGCCCAGCCAGTCCACCAGCAAGATCCCCGACAGGCTCATCACCAGCGCGATCACCGACAGCAGCACGCAGACGCGCACCGCCCGGCGGGCGGGCATGGGCGTCCCGGTGCGCTCCGCCTGGGCGAAGTCTCCGAGCAGGAACCCGCCGGCGCCGTTGACGAACGTCAGCGCGGGCGCCAGCAGCAGCCGCGCGGCCTCGATCCCGGCGAGGGCGGCGGTGGAGGCGAAGGCGGCGATCATGACGCGGGCGAGCAGCAGCGAGCCCGGCCGCAGCCCCGCCTGCACCGACCGCCACACCGCGAACCCGGCGATCTCCCGGAACGCCGTGTTCCGCAGCGGGGCTAGGGCGTACTCGGGGGCCGGCAGCCGGAGCCGGGCGAGCACGATGGACACCAGGCAGCCCGCGCACATCGCGGCGAGCATCAGCTCCACCGAGGCGTCCGCGCCCAGGGTCAGCGCGCCGCCGAGGGTCCCGAGCGTCACCACGAGGTACGCGGTGTCGTTGACGGCCAGCCGCCAGAACTCCATCCGCGCGGTGAAGATCCGCCGCCCGGTCTCGTTCAGCAGCCAGAGCGCCACCAGCAGCGCGAACATCGCGATCCCGGCCGCGCCAGCGAGGCCCATCACCGCGGTCACGGCCGCACCCACCGAGGCGCCCGCGGTGACCGTGATGCACACCGACAGCAGCAGCGCGCCCCGGATGCGTGGATCGAACCGGTCGAACACGGTGAGGCTGTCGCCCACCCAGCTCGTCTGCACCGCCGTGATCATGACGAGGACGGAGACGAACAGCGCGTAGGCGCCGTATCCGGAAGGACCCACCGTCCGCGCGCACAGCGCCTGGACGACCAGGCTGCCACCCGCCGTGACGAACTGGACGGTGACCGCCCCGCCCGCCGAGGACAGCAGCCGGCCGGCCTTACCCGAGAGTCCGCCGGCCTTGCCCGTGCCGTGCCCTGAAGCGGCCTGGCTCACCTGTCCACGTCGTAGTGCATCAGGGACGTGTCGCCTTTTCCCTTGCCGGACCCACTGCCCTGCTCCGGGCTACCGGAGGCGGGCTTGCCGGAGGAGGGCTTTGCGGGGGCGGACTTTCCAGTCGCGGAGTTCTTGCCGCCGAGAAGGGATGCCGGGTCCTCGGCGGTGCGGGTGGGGTCGCCGCCGCCATCCCCCCACAGGTCCACGGGCAGGTCCGACGCGGGGTTCTTCTCGGGCTCGGGTGCGGGCTCCTCACCGGGCGGGGGCTTGCCGCGCGTGCCCTTGCCACGCGGCGCCTTGCTCTGCGAGGACGAGCCGTTGCCGCCGCCCCGCGCCCCCCGGGAACCCGACCCGGTGCTGGTCGGCAGGCCGGAACCGGGGCTGGAAGCCGACGGGCTGGCCCCGTTCAGCCGGGGCCTGCCCCGGTCGCGGTCGGCGGGCGGCGCCGGCGGAACGGACGGGGGCGTCGCCGGGACTGCCTGCGTGGCGGACGCGGACGGCGCGGCCGGGGTCGACCGGGCACGGCGCGTCCCCCTGCCGCGGCCGGATGAGGGCGGCGGCGGGGCCGCTTCCTCGGTCCGCTCGCGCAGCGAGTCGCGCCCCTCGGGCAGCAGGCCGCCCACCCGCACGTCGGAGGTGTGCCTGCGCCCCTGGTAGGACCGTCCGGCGGGAAGCTCCGGCACCGCGCCGGCGCCCTGGCCGCTGCCAAGCGCTCCGCCCGGCGCGCCGGACGCGCCGCCGAGGTCGGGGGCGGGCCCGCCGGCGGGCAGCGGGCCGGTGCCCGCCGGCCGCCGCGGACGGGCGGACGCGCGCAGGAACGACACGACGCACGCGATGATCACACCGAGGGCCAGCCCGATCACGCCGTTCTGCGGCAGCTTGCTGGGGGTCGGCGCGGTCGGGTCGGCGGTGTCGAGGAACTGGACGCCGTCGTTGGTCTTGGACCGGGCCGACAGCAGCCCGCTCTCCTCGGACTGGAGCTTGGTGAGCTGCGCGGCGAGCAGCCGGTACGAGCGGCTCCCGGCCTGGGTGAGCTCCATGTCCTGCGTGACCTTGGTCTGCAGGGACTTGATGCTCTTGATCTGCTCGTCCAGCTTGCCGGTGTTGGTGGAGATCGTGACGTCCTGGTACGCCTGTAGGACCGAGTTGGCGATCACGGCGGCCTCGGTCATGCTGGCGCCGGTCGCGGTCACGATCACGACGCCGCCGTCCGGCTTGCTGGAGGTCTTGACCCGGCCGCGCAGCTGCTCGCCGGTCAGCTTGGGGCCGCGCTTGTCCCGGACGAGCTGCGCGGCACGCGCCATCACCGGCGTGGACCCCGCGAACGCCGCGCGCTGCGCGGTGTAGGTCGCATACCCCTGACCGGAGACGACGCCCATCCGCAGCGCGTTGTTGTTGTTCGTCGGGTCGGTGACCGCGAACTTCGCGGTGGCCGTGGCGCTGCCGAACAGGATCTGCGTGGCCGCGACGGACGCCAGGACGCAGGCCAGCACGATGATGAGCGACATCAGCCGGTAGCGCCAGACGGCCTCGACGAGGCTGATCTCCGGAGTGGCGGGGGTCTGTGCTGTCATCAGGTGCTGAGTCCTCAGGGGGCCGGGGGCAGGGTCGCGGGGGAGGCCGCGGTCAGGCCGTGCACGGCCGCACGCAGCTCGCGGTGGTAACGGTCGGTACCGAACCGCAGGGCGGCGTCGGCGCTGGCCTGCTTGGCCATCACCAGGGCACCGTCCCAGTCGTCCAGGAGCCGGGCGATACCGTCGGCGAGGGCGGCGGGATCGTCCGGCGGGACGACGACACCGTTGTCGCCGTCGGTGAAGATCTCGACCAGCCCCTGGGTGGCGCAGGCCACGACGGGACGCCCGGCGAGCATGGCCTCGACCGCACCGTTCCCGAATGATTCGACGCGCGAGGGCACGATCGCGATGTCCGCCTCGGCGAACGAATTCCAGACCGACGAGCGGAACCCCGCGAAGACCACGGAGTCGTCGTCACCGGCCAAGGCCCGCAGCTCCTCCTCGAACCACTCATAGCCAGGGTAGACGCTGCCGACCAGTGTCAGGTTCACGTCGTACCCGCGCCGGCGGAGCAACTGGACGGCCTTGACCCCGATGTCGGAGCCCTTGCGCTGTGACAGCCGCCCCACCAGGACGATCCTCGCCGGCGGGCCGGGCTCCGGGCGCGGCGGGGCGGGTTCGGCCGGCGGCCCGTCGACGCCGTTGTAGATGATCTGGGCGCCGGAGTCGCCGACCGCGGCGGCGCTCGCCCGGCTGTTGACGACGACCGCGCGCGCGAGGCGCAGCGGCGAGTACAGCAGCGCGCGCATCGGGCGGGGCATCCCGTCTTCGGCCTCGTGGACGTGGCAGAGCGCGGGCACCCGCGCGACCCGTCCGGCCAGGAGCCAGAACGGGAGCGTCACGGTGTTGACGTAGAGGGCGGCGGCGCGCTCGCGGCGCAGCAGCCGCCGGGCACGGGGCAGGGCGCGGGCGGCGGCGATCATCAGCCGCACGAGCCCGATCGGGGTGAGGTAGGCCTTGCGCAGGACCGGGACCGGCAGCACGACGATCTCCGCACCGGCATCGCGGAGCACCGCCGACAGTGGTCCGTCCTCCGGTAGCGTCACGATGACGCGCCACTGGGCCACCAGCGCCCGCACCGACTCGATGAACACCCGGTCGGAGCCGTACAGGTCGGGCGACGGGTGCGCCAGCACCACCGTGGACCGTGCGTCCCGTTCGGCCACTTGCCCTCCTCCAGGCACCCGGATCTATCCAGGACACCAGTCTCCCGCAACCTTCAGATTAACTGTTATTTGCCACCAAGACGTGCGCTGCCCCTTGCGCATAACCTGTGCGGATCGTAACGAGAGCGTCTGCAATCAGAGTGGGGGTCAGAGTGCGCATCGCCATGGTAGGTACACGCGGAGTGCCTGCGCGATACGGCGGCTTCGAAACAGCGGTGGAGGAGATAGGCAAGCGGCTCGTGACAGCTGGCCATGAGGTGATGGTCTACTGTCGAGGCGAACGCCATCCCGAGCCGCAGTACCTGGGGATGCGGCTCATCTATCTCCCGGCGATCGAAAAGAAAGTGGCCGAGACCCTCAGCCACACCGGACTGTCCGTCCTGCACGCGTTCCGCGGCAAGATGGCCCGCGAGGGCGCCGACGTGGCGCTCGTGTTCAACGCCGCGAACGCGCCGCTGCTGCCGGTGCTGCGGACCCTGCGGATCCCGGTCGCCACGCACGTCGACGGCCTGGAGTGGAAGCGCACCAAGTGGAGCGGTACAGGCCAGCGCTACTACCGTGCCGCCGAGTCCATGGCCGTGCGCTGGTCGGACGCCTTGATCGCCGACGCGGTCGGCATCCAGGAGTACTACCGCGAGAAGTTCGGCGCGGAGTCGGTCTTCATCCCCTACGGCGCACCGATCCTCACCTGTACCGACACCGCCAAACTGGCGGAGGCGGGCTACGAGCCGGGCGGATTCCACCTGGTCGTGGCACGGTTCGAACCCGAGAACCATGTGCACCTGGCGGTCGAGGGCTACCGGCGGAGCGGTGCCCGCAAGCCCCTGGTCGTCGTCGGATCGGCCCCCTACTCCGACGAGTACACCACCCGCGTCAGGGAACTGGCGGGTGACGACCCGCGCATCACCTTCATGGGCGGCGTGTGGGACCAGGGCCTCCTGGACGCGCTGTACGCCGGCGCGCTGACCTACGTCCACGGCCACTCGGTCGGCGGTACGAACCCCTCGCTGCTGCGCGCCATGGGCGCCGGCGCGTCCGTCCTCGCCTACGACGTCAACTTCAACCGCGAGGTGCTGGGCGAGGAGGCGGGCCGGTTCTTCGCCGACGCGGCGGAGCTGGCGGCGCGGATCGATGCGGCCGAGGCCGATCCGGGCGCGGCGGCCGACCGGGGCGACGCGGCGCGCAAGCGGGCCTCCGAGCGGTACGTCTGGGACGACGTGGCCGCCGCGTACGAGCGGCTCTGCTCGGACCTCGCCGAGCGCAGGCTCACACGCAAGACCGTGCGCGCGAAGTGAGGGAGCGGTCGATGACGGGGCGTGACGAGCCCGAGCGTGCGGGCCCGGGGCCCGCGGGGGGCGGACACGAGATGGCCACATCTGGACACGAGTTCATTCGGCCCGGAATGGGGACGCGGAACGTCCTCATCCCGGCCCGGTCGCGGCGCGGCGCGCTCGCGGGGGTGTCGTTGATCACCCGCTCCAAGCCCGCGGCGCTGGCCGCCCAGTGGGCGCTGTACGGCGCGGTCGCGGCCTTCGGGACGCGCGTCGTGCCCGGCCCGCGGGTCCGCTGGGAGCCGCCGGGCGGGCCGGAGCGCTGGGCGGCGCTGGCCGCGCGGGTCGGGCCGTTCGACGATCTGGCCCTCTACGAGCGCCCGCAGGCGTCCCGGACGGGGCTGGCGGCCGTCCTGCTGCGCTCAGGAAGGCCGGTGGGCTTCCTCAAGCTCCGCGAGGAGCCCGGCGAGCTGGACCGCGAGGAGCGGGCCCTGGCGGCCTTTCCAGGGGGCCAGGCCGGCGGGTTCCGGGTACCGCGGGTGCTGGACCGGGGGGAGACCGCGGGCTGGCACTGGATGGTCATCGAGGCGATGCCGGCCCGGCCGGCCCGGCCGGCCCGCGGGGTCGCGCTGGAACCGCTGCTGTCTGACCTGCAACGGCACTTGAAGGAGGTGCTGCCGCGCACGCAGGACGTGCCGGCGCACTGGGTCCCGATGCACGGCGACCTCACCGCGTGGAACCTGCGGCGCTGCGGCCCCGGCGTGCCGTGGCTGATCGACTGGGAGGACGCGGCGTGGGCGCCGCCGGGCGCCGACCTCGTCTACTACGAGGCGACGAACATCACCGTGTTCGGCAAGCCGTCGAGCCCGGGGGCCGGCCGGGGCCACGCGGAGGCGGCGGAGTTCTGGTTGAAGCGGGTGGCGTCGCGTTCCGATGATGACCATGACGCCGCGCTCAAGGTGCGGCTGAGCGAGGTTCTGCGGTCCCTGGGCCCGCACGTCGCCTGAGGGGGCGAGAACGGCCTGAGCAGCGGGAAAGACGAGAAAGCGAGAGCGCGCCCCGGCATCCGCCGGGGCGCGCTCTCGTCAGATCGTGCTGGGGTTGCAACCCAGGGCGGTCAGCCGACCGACGGGGAGGCCGCGCTGGTGAGCGTGTTGCCCAGCGCGTCCTTCACGCGGATGCGGTAGGTGTGCTTGCCGCTGGGTGCGGTGGTGTCGGTGAAGGTCAACGTGGGCCGGACCCAGAAGGAGGAGTCCTTCTTGATCGTGGTGAGCGGCTTGGTCTCGGCGTCGCGCAGCACCTCGTAGGTGAGCGATTCGTTGTCCTGGTCCCAGGTGGTCTTCCAGGACACCTTGATCTGCGAGGACATCCACGCCTTGGACGCGGTCGGCGCGGCCAGGTCGGCCTTGACGGGGCCGGTCTTGTTGGGCGCCTTGCCCTTCACCGCGAACCGCACCAGGCCCTGCTGCGCCTTGCCGTTCACCTTGGGGAACTCGCCGCCCATGGCGACGTAGTTGTCGTTGCCGGTGACCGACCAGGCCGCCTGGTACTGCTTGGTGAACGTCCCCTGCGAGAGGGTCGGGAACCAGTGCAGCAGGCTGGGGATCGGCTGGTTGCGGTAGTTGCTGTTGGAGCCGGGGGGCGCCTGGTCGGTGCCGGTCGCGGCCTTGGTCTCGGCGAGCGCGCGGTGCCACGTCGTCGGCCGGGTCTCCGGGAACGCGCCGAGCGAGGAGCAGTCGTGCGCGTGCGAGACGCTGTAGACGGCCTGGCCCTGGGCGAACATGCCGTAGGTGGCGCCATAGCAGTTGTCGAGCCACACCAGGTCGCCGGTGGCGGCCTTGGCGGCGAACCGGCCGTCGAACCAGTGGCCGCCCTCGCCGTCGGCGGAGCCGTACACGGTGTCACCGTCGACGAACAGGTCGGTCACGTAGGAGAAGCGACGGCTGTCCTGCCTGGTCGGGATGGGCCTGCTGGTCCACGGCAGGGACGCGCCATTGGTGGTGTTGACCGCGCCGATGCCGACGTGGGCCGCCCCGTTGAGCTGCTGGAACCGCCCGCCGATCAGGACCCGCTCGTTGCCCGGGGCCATCGCCAGGGCGTACACCTCGTTGTCGTTGGCGACCGGGCGCCAGGTGTCGATGTTGGCGCCGGTGGAGGCGTGCACGGCCGCGAGGCGTGTGCGGGACTTGCCGTTGACGTTGAAGAAGTTCCCGCCGAAGTACACCGTCGAGTTCGTCGCCGCGATGCCCCGCACGATGTTGCCGACCTTCGGGGCGAACGCGTCGACCAGCTTGCCGGTGGCGGTGTCGAACGCGGCGAGGCGGTTGTGCACCTTGCCGTCGACCTCGGTGAACTCGCCGCCGACGTACACGCGCTTGCCGTCGGGCGAGGCCACGATCCGCAGGCCCTGCCCGTTGAGCGAGTGCGCGAACGAGGTGATCAGGTTCCCGGTGGTCAGGTCGAACGCCAGGATGTTGTTACGCGTGACTTCCTTGGCGTTGCCGGTCGCCGTCCCCGGCGGGCGCGCCTTGGTGAAGTTGCCGGTCGCGTAGACCGTCGTACCGACCGTGGTCATGCTCCACACGACCCCGTTGACCTGCCACGTCGGCAGCGGGTCGGCGCTCACCGTCGGCGGCGTGCCGGTCGCCGGCACGGTGTCGGCGCCGGCGGTCGTGGCCGGCATGAAGGACGCGCCCGCGAGCGTGAGGGTCGCGGAGGCCGCCAGACCCGCGCGCACGCCCGCCCGGCGCTGTCGCAATAGAGCTCTCACGAGTCGGATCCCCTAGCGCATAAGCCCCTTGTGGCCCCTACGGCCACTCTGGATCTGGAGAGCCTAGCGGTCCCTCCGCGCGCCACATCGGGGCCCTTATGAAATCGTGACCGAATTCATGGAACAGGAGACTTCGCCCGCTCGGTGGACCGATCTCATTGTCGTGGCGAAAAAGAAAACGCCCCGGGAGGTAAACCCCGGGGCGCTTTCACACGTCAGCGATTTCTCACCGATGTCCGGCTTTGCCGTCAACCGGTGACGCGAACCGCCAGCAGATCGTCCATCGACACCACGATGGGTGCGTTGGTGGTGTTACCCGCGAGATAGGTCCAGACTCCGAGGGAGCCCGCGGATTGCAACCCGGCGGTCGAGTCCGTGCCGGTGAGCTGCCAGGCCGGTTCGGCCGTCCCGTCCGCCCAGACCTTGGCCTTCAGCGTGGTGGGCGACGTGCCCGTCACCTGGAGCCGCACGTGCAGCCGCTTGCCCGGCTCGTACGTCAGGCCCGCGACGGTCTGCTCGGCGACGATGTCGGTCTCGGCGCCGCCCGCGCCCAGCCGGCTGAGCTTGAGCGACACCACCCCGGACGGCCGCAGCCGGAGCCGGGCCCGGTAGTCCTCGCCGCCCACGCGCCGCCCGATGGCCGCCAGGTAGACACCGTTGCCGGTGCCCTCCTTGTCCACCGCCGCCGTGAAGGTCAGGTCGGTGTCCGCGGACGACACGCCGTTGAGGTAGCCGCCCCCGCTGTTGCCGGGGGCTCCCAGCTCGATGTGCCCGGTGCCGCCCACCGACAGGACACCGCCCGAGCCGTTGCGGGTCCAGGCGCCGCCGGTGTCGGCACTGCCCCACCCGCCGGTGGCGGTGCGGCCGAACTCGTCGGCCGCCAGCGTGCTGGACGTGGCCGCGACGGTGTGCAGGACCTCGGCCGTCGCGCCGTGGTCGTCGGTCACCTTCAGCTTGACCGTGTACTCTCCGGCCGTCGCGTAGGTATGGGACGGCTTGACGCCGGTCCCGCTCTGCCCGTCACCGAAGTCCCACGCGTAGCTCGCCACGGACCCGTCGGTGTCGGTGGAGCCCGACCCGTCGAACGTGCACGCGAGCTGGTCACAGGACGAGGTGAACGCGGCGGCCGGCGGCTGGTTCGGCTGGACGGAGCCGGTGCCGAGGCCGTGGTGCCGCGTCACCTCCGCCGCCGTCAGCGCGCGGGGGTAGACGGCGACCTCGTCCAGCGTCCCGTTCAGGAAGTTGCTGGTCGGCTTGTTCGGCCACCCGGTGGTGTTGTCGCCGCCGACGCGCCAGTAGCCCGCGTAGCTCTCGGCGGTCTTCGCGGTGGAGTCGGCGGCCTTCTGCGCGCCGTCCACGAACAGCTTGAGGCCGGCGTCGCCGTCGAGGGTCCCGACGACGTGGTGCCATTTGCCGTCGTTCAGCCCGGTGCCGCTCTGGACGGTCTTCGTCGCGCCCGGGTAGACGCCGAAGACGATCCGCCCGTCGTTGGTCATGTACAGGTGCCGGTCGTACTTGGTGCTCAGCCCGGTCGCGGCGTTCCCGTACCCAATGATCTTCCCGCCGCTCTTGGAGGTGGTCTTCACCCACGCCTCGACGCTGAGGTCCTGCCGGGTGGGGGCCGCGCCGCTGGCGGCCGTCCCGGACGAGGTGCCGTTGAACGTCACCGCGCGGTCGGCGTCACCGGAGATCGCGCCGGCCTGGCCGCGCGCCCCGCCAGAGCCGATCGTGAGGTCGTTCACGCCCGCATAGTCGTAGCCGGGGCCGCTGCTCTCGCCGAGCCGCCAGTAGGCGCTCGCGCCGTCACCGGTGACCTCCCCCGCGTACGGGCCGGGGGTGCCGTTCCCGGGCGTCGCCGCGTTGGACACGGCGCTGGTCACGGCGTTGCCGGTGGAGTCGACCGCGCGGACCTTGTAGGTGTGGGCGCCGGCCGGTGCGGATTTGTCGAAGAACGCCGCGTTCGGCTGGTCCCAGAACGTGGACGACTTCTCGACCACGCCGATGGGCGTCGTACCGCTGTCGCGGAGCACCTCGTACTTCAGGGAGGCGTTGTCCATGTCCCAGGTCGTGTTCCAGGACACGCGGACGCTGCCGTCCGCCATGCTCTTCGCGGTCGGGGTGCCGAGCTCGGCGGCGATCGGGCCGGCCTTGTTCGGCGCGTTGGCCTTGACCGCGAACCGGACGAGGCCCTGCTGCGCCTTGCCGTTCACCTTGGGGAACTCGCCACCCAGGGCGACGTAGTTGTCGTTGCCGGTGACCGACCAGGCCCCTTGGTACTGCCCGGTGAACGTCCCCTGGGCGACGGTCGGGTACCACTGGAGCAGGCTGGGGATCGGCTGGCCGCTGTAGTTGCTGTTGGAGCCGGGGGGCGCCTTGTCGGTGCCGGTCGGGTAGGCGGTCTCGGCGAGCGCGCGGTGCCACGACTGCGGCTTGGTCTCCGGGAACGCGCCGAGCGAGGAGCAGTCGTGCGCGTGCGAGACGCTGTAGACGGCCTGGCCCTGGACGAACATGCCGTAGGTGGCGCCATAGCAGTTGTCGAGCCACACCAGGTCGCCGGTGGCGGCCTTGGCGGCGAACCGGCCGTCGAACCAGTGGCCGCCCTCGCCGTCCGCCGCGCCATACACGGTGTCACCATTGACGAACAGGTCGGTCACGTACGAGAAGTGGGTGGCGTCCTTCTTCGTCGGGACCGGCTTGCTGGTCCACGGCAGGGACGCGCCGTTGGTGGTGTTCACCGCCCCGACACCGACCTGCGTCGCCCCGTTGAGCTTCTGGAACCGCCCGCCGATCAGGACCCGCTCGTCGCCCGGCGCCATCGCCAGGGCGTACACCTCGTCGTCGTCGGCGACCGGGCGCCAGGTGTCGATGTTGGCGCCGGTGGAGGCGTTGACCGCGGCGAGGCGCGTGCGGGACTTGCCGTTGACGTTGAAGAAGTTCCCGCCGAAGTACACCGTCGAGTTCGTCGCCGCGATGCCCCGCACGATGGAGCCCACCTGCGGCGCGAAACCCTCGACGAGAGCTCCGGTGGCGGTGTCGAACGCCGCAAGACGCTGCCGGGCCTTACCGTCCACCTGCGTGAACTCGCCGCCGACGTACACGCGCTTGCCGTCGGGCGAGGCCACGATCCGCAGGCCCTGCCCGTTGAGCGAGTGCGCGAACGAGGTGATCAGGTTCCCGGTGGTCAGGTCGAACGCCAGGATGTTGTTACGCGTGACCTCACCGGCGCCGCCGGTGGCCGTCCCCGGCGGGCGCGCCTTGGTGAAGTTACCGGTCGCGTACACGGTCGTACCGACCGTGGTCATGCTCCACACGACCCCGTTGACCTGCCACGTCGGCAGCGGGTCGGCGCTCACCGTCGGCGGCGTGCCGGACGGGGGGTCGATGTCGGCGCCTGCCTCCGCGGCGGGCAGGGCGGAGCCGCCCAGCAGCGCCAGAGTCAAGGCGGTCAAGGCGGCGGTCGCCGTTCTGCGTGCACGCGAGGCACGCAAATGCGAAGGTACAAGTCTCACTGGGTGATTCCCCTGCCGTTCGCTCCCGTGGCCCCCACGGACACAGGAGTAAAGGCAGAGTAACGGAGTCACCGCGTCTACACTGTTCAGCCCCAGGCCGGTTTCACACGGGGCCCGCCCTCCGCCCTTGACTTTCCCAGCCCGACCACTTTCGAGGAGAGCCGCATGTCCGACCGAGGAACGCGTCCGCCGAAGCGTCTCGTCGCGACGGGCGCGACGCTGGCCCTCGCGCTGGCACTGGCCGGATGCGGCGGGGGCGGGGGCAAATCCGCCGGTAAGCAGAATCCGCCACCGCCGCCCAGCACGCAGCCGGAATCGGCGGCCAACGCGGCCCCGGGGGCGCTCGACCTGAAGTCTTCCACCGGCCTGCGCAAGCCCGTCACCTATAACGACAAGATCACCGTGAAGATCGGCGGAATCCGCTACGTCAAGAACAAGGCGGACGGGCCGGGGCAGATCGCCGGACGCGTGGTGACCATTTTCACACTGAGCTTCACTAACGGCTCGGCCAAGCCGCTCGACCTCAACCAGGTCCGCGTCGTGGCCAAATACGGCCCCCGCCGGGCCGAGGCGAAGCCCACGTCCTACGCCAACATCAACGACTTCTACGGGACGGTACCGCCGGGCCAGGGCAAGAAGGCGTCCTACGCGTTCGAGATCCCGCCGGCGGGCTACAAGTCGGTCGTTCTCGGCGTCAAGTTCGATGCCCAGCACAAGGCCGCTCTCTTCGCGGGCGCGCTCCGTCCCTAAGCCACCCGGCCCCTGAGCCACACTCATCGGACCGGTGACGGGAGTGGCCGGACAGGCCCGTGGTCGGTACGTTCCTTATGTCAAGGCTTTCCGGGGGTAGGAGGTCTCGCCGTGCCGCACAGCTCGCACCGGACAACGATCGTCCGGGTCCTGACACTGCCGGTGATCGTCAGCGTCGGCTTCCTCGGCTGGCAGCTGCCCCGGCACGACGGCAAGGCACCCGTCTCCTCGCTGCCCGCGGGGCCCGGCGCCGCCCCGGTCGGCAGCACCTCCTACAAGATCCCGGACGGGGCCGTGTTCGTCTCGCCGTCCGGCGACGACGGGGCGCCGGGCACGCGCAAGCATCCGCTGCGCACCCTCGGCAGGGCGATCGGCAAGGCCGGCTCCGGCGGCACCATCGTGCTGCGCGGCGGCGTCTACCACGAGAGCGTCACCGTCCCGCGCGGCAAGCGGCTGACGATCCAGTCCCATCCCCGCGAGGCCGTCTGGTTCGACGGCAGTTCCCGCGTCACCGACTGGAGTGCGGAAGACGCGGAGGGTAATGCCTGGGTCCACGACGGCTGGACGACGAAGTTCGACTCCAGCCCCACCTACACCCCGGGCGCGCGGCCGAGCAGGGACGTCGACTTCCAGTTCGTGTCCCCCAAGCATCCGATGGCCTCCCACCCCGACCAGCTGTGGCTCGACGGCACCGCGCAACGCCAGGTCGGGTCGCGGGACGAGGTCAAGCCCGGCACCTTCTACGTCGACGAGGGCGCCTCCCGCCTCTACATGGGCTCCGACCCGCGCGGGCACGACGTGCGCGCGAGCACGCTCGGCAAGGCCATCACGATCGACGGCGAGGGCAGCACCCTGCGCGGCATCGGGGTGCGCAGGTACGCGACCTCGCTGCCCGACATCGCCATGGTCCGGGCCACCGCGCCGCGGATCACCGTGGAGAACGTGGTCGTCACCGAGTCGGCCACGACCGGCCTCACCGTCGTCGCCGCGCACGGCCGCGTCCGGCATGTGACCAGCTCGCACAACGGGCTCCTCGGCATCCACGCCAACACCGCCGACGACCTGCGGCTGGAGGGGGTGCGCCTCGACCACAACAACGTGGAGCAGTTCAAGTACTCACCGGTCTCGGGCGGCTTCAAGATCACCCGTTCTCGTAAGGTCGCGGTGGTCGACAGCGAGATCGTCGGCAACCTCGGCAAGGGCCTGTGGATGGACGAGTCCGTCTACGACATCACGATCACCGGCGACCGGATCCTGCGCAACGCCCACCACGGCATCTCCCTGGAGCTGAGCGCCAAGGCGGTGGTGGCGGGCAACGTCATCAGCGGCAACGCCGGCGACGGGATGAAGGTGAATAACACCTCCGACGTCCGGATCTGGAACAACTCGATGGCCGGCAACGGCCGCGCCGTCTTCCTCGTCCAGGACCCGCGGCGCCGCGACGACCCGGGCGTGCCCGGCCGCGACCCGCGGCAGAAGGGGCCGGACCCGGCCATGACCTGGCGGATCGGCAGGACCGCCGTCAGCAACAACACCTTCGCCGACGCCCGCCCGGACACCCCCTGCCTGCTGTGCGTGACCGACCACACCGGTGAGCGCACCGCCGCCCAGATGAACCTGACCGTCAACGGCAACGTCTACGTCCGTCCGGACGCCGCCAACCCGCGCACGCTGATCCTGTGGTCCCGGCACTCCTTCGCCGAGCTCGGCCGGTTCAAGACGGCGACCGGGCAGGAGACGCGGGGCGCGTTCCTCGCGACCGCGACCGCCGCCCGCGCGGAGGGCGACCTCGACCGCACCGTCGCGCCGGGCGCCGACGCCAACAACGCGGTGCCGCTGCCCGCCGACATCGCCGCGCTCCTCGACCGGCCGGCCGGCACCCGCCACATCGGTGCCTGGTCCGACTAGGCGGCGGGACGTAGGCGCCCGGCCCGGCTGACAAGCCCCAGGGGCGGGCCCAGGGGCCTCAGGGGCGGGTCCAGGGGAAGGTGCGGCCGAGGAGGGTCTCCAGGTCGGCGTTGAACGGGGCGTAGTGCTCGGCCAGCCGCTGGCGCGTCTCGGGGGTGAGGTCCTGGCTCGGTGCGGCGTTCCACACCTTGATCGCAGAGGGGGGCAGTGGCGCCGGTTCGAGGCCGAGGAACACCGCCACCTCGTCGCAGGCGGCCTGCGGGTCGGCGTAGAACTCCTCGGCGGCGAGCACCCGGACCCGCTCGGCGGGGAAGTGCCGCATCCAGCGCCGCAGGTGCGGGGCGTACTCCCCCTGCGCCCGGTAGGACTGCTGCTCGTGGGCGTAGCTGAGGTAGCCGGGCTCGGAGACGATCCGCTCCTCCTCGCCCTCCAGGCGGCCCGTCTCGGCCTCCAGGGCCTCCTCGAACGTCGCGAGGTCCTCGGCGTTCTGGCGGCGTCGCTCCCGGTAGTGCGAGAACGCCCGCTCGATCGGGTCGCGCAGGACGAGCAGGATCTTGGCCTCCGGGACGTCGCGTCCGGCCCGCTCGGCCGCCAGGGGGTGGAACAGGTAGTACGGCGACCCCTCCCCCACGACCTTTCCGGAGCGGCGGCTGGAGGTCGGGAAGTGCGACCGGTACCAGGTGCCGCCCTTGTCGTAGTGGGAGTCGAAGTAGTGGACGCCCTTGGTGTGGTTGTCCTTGGGCAGCAGCCGCGCGTTCGGGAACAGCGGCATCACCTGCGGGTGCTCCAGCAGCGTGTAGTAGAGCGACGTGGACCCGCCGCGTTTCGCGCCGATCAGCAGGAAGTCGGGGCCGGGGCGCAGGGCGGCCGTGCTCATCCCGTATCCGCGGATCACACTGCGGCCCGCGGACACGACAGGGCCGGGCAACGTCGCTCGATTCACAGCGGACAGATTACCGGCCCGCCGCCCGTATTCTTGGACACGTCTTGAGAGCTTGTGAGGACGCCCATGACCGTGAAGGGGATCTTCCCGCGCCGGACGCCGCCTCCGCCCAGCGCGGGCTGGTGGGCCGTCGCGCTGCCGCTCGCGCTCATGCTCGCCAGCGACTACAAGCTGCGCAGCCGGGAGGTCGACCAGGCGGTGGGCGGCAGCGCCGACCTGACCGTCCTGGTCGAGGTCGCCGTGTACGGCATGGCCGCGCTGTACCTGGTGTACAAGTTCGGGCTGCGGCCGCCGTCGCGGCGCATCACCGGCCTGCTGTTCGCGGCATGGGTGTTCTGCGGGTACGTCGCGTTCTCGGCGTTCTGGTCGCCGTTCAAGTCGCTCGGCATGGTCCGCGGCGCGCAGCTGCTGGTCACGATGCTGCTGGCGCACCTGCTCGCCACACGGGCGACGCTCGCGGACCTGCGGCGGCTGGCGCACGTGTTCATCGGCATCGTGGTGATCTCGGTCGGGATCGGCGTCGCGCACCCGTTCCCGCGCACCCGCCTCACCGAGGAGCGCTTCAACTGGCTGTACGTCCATCCCGTCCAGGCGGGCGTGTATCTGGGCATCGCGGTGCTGCTGACGGTCGGCTACCTGATCCGCTGGACGACCCCGCAGGACCGGCTCTGGCATCCGATGCTCTACCTGGGCGCCCTGGCGGTGCTGTCGGGCGCGCTCGTGGCGACCGGGACGCGGGGCGCGGCGCTCGGCTGCGCGCTCGGGCTGGTGGTCCTGCTGGCCACCGCGCGGGGGCCGAAGGGCCGGGTGGACGTGCTGGTGATGGGCGCCGCGGTCGCCGCCCTCGGCGTGCTGGCGTTCTCCGACTCCATCCTGGCGTTCGTGGCCCGGGGCGAGTCCGCCGAGACGCTGTCGTCCCTCAACTCCCGCACCGACCTGTGGTCGCTGGCGATGAAGGCCTACTCCGAGGAGCCGATCTTCGGGCGGGGCCTCGGCGCCTCGCGCGGGCTGTTCCTGGACGACATCGGCCTCGGCGGCGGGCATAACGCGTTCGTCAACGCGCTGGTGGACAACGGGACGGTCGGTACCGCCGCGTTCGTGGCGCTGCTGCTGACGCTCGGGTTCGTCCTGCTGATGCTGGCCCGGCACCGGACGCTGCGCGCCGACGCGGGGATGCTCCTCGGCATCCTCGGCTTCTTCCTGGCCGACAGCATCACCACCGAGGGCCTGGCCGCGCCCGCCAACGTCTCCAGCGCGTGGCTGCTGCTCCTGGTGGCCTGGGCGGAGACCATGCGGCGGCAGGGCGGCGACCCGCAGCAGGCACCGGACGACGCGCTGGAGGACGAGGCGCTGACCGACGATCCGGCGCGGGTGAGGGCGTCAGCCGGAGCGCTGGCGTCCCCGCACGTAGAAAAAGCCCCCCAGCAGCCCTAGCAGCACCAGCCCGATGAGGGCGCCGGTCCCGAGGAGCCCCCCGGGCGGCCCCGACTCGGACGGGAACGACACCGGGGAGCTCTGGTCGTTGATCGGCATCGTGCCGGACGGCTTCGGCTCCCCGGCGCCGGTCGCGGAGGCGGCCCCGCTGGGCAGCGTGACCGACCGGAAGACCGGGCGCGTTCCCGGGTCGGCCATGACGACCCGCCGTCCGTCCGCGGAGACACCGAACGCCGTTCCGGTCATCTTGGCGGCCGTCCGGACGACCTGACCGACCTTCTCCCGGATCCCGCCCAGCACCCGCACGTCCCGGGTCGTCTTGAGGACGACGTGGCCGTCCCGGGTGAACTCGGCGCCGCGGACGGGGAACGACAGGGTCCGCAGCCGGGTCAGGGCGTTCAGTTGCGGGCCGAGGACGCCGGGCAACGCGAACACGGCCGCGGCGGTGTCTCCCTTGGTGATGATGTAGACACGGCTCTCGGCGGGGTCGGCCAGCAGCGCGCCGCCCTGGTGGCCTCCGTCGGGATAGCGCAACCTGAACGGCTTCACCTGGAGCGTGCCGCCCGTCAGCGCGGCGGGCTCGGCGACCCGGTACAGGGTGAGGCTCCCGGCGCGTCCCTCGTCGAGGTTCCCGACGAACAGCCCGGACTCCCCCGCCCCGTTCTTCACGATCGTGACCGCGCTGAGCCGGCCGATGGTGGCGCCGGCGAGGGTGTAGGCGGCGCGGGTGCGGCCCCGCGCGTCGAGGGCGAACAGCAGCGGACGGCCGGAAGCGGACCCGATCGTCCACCAGATCTCCGGGTGGAGGACGCCCGCGACCAGATCGACGGGGGCGCTCAGCCGCGGGTCGGCCGCCCGGAACGCGGCCGTCGCGGGAACAGTGCTGGTCACGGCGGGGCTAGGCTTTGGGGTGGGCGCCGCCGCCGCGGGCGCGCCCGTCAGGACCGGGCCTGTCAGGACCACGAGCGCCGCCACCGCACTGCCGGCGGCGAGGCGGCGCGCACGCGGAGAGTGTGCTCTCACTGTGTGACGTCCATCTCTGCGGGGGACCGTGTGGCATTCTTGCGCATGTGGATCCACTCGGCATCAAAGGTACTTACTTGTTCACCCCGCCCGTGCACGGTGATGAGCGCGGGTCCTTCCATGAGTGGTTCCGGAGCGACGACCTCCAGGCGCACGCCGGGCACGGCCTGAACCTGGCCCAGGGCAACTGCTCCATCTCGTCCAAGGGTGCCCTGCGCGGCATCCACTTCGCGGACGTTCCACCAGGCCAGGCCAAATACATCACCTGCCTGCGCGGCGCGATCCTGGACGTGGTCGTCGACATCCGCGTGGGCTCGCCCACGTTCGCCCAGTGGGAGGCGGTGCGGCTGGACGACAAGACCCGCTCCGGCCTGTACATCGGCGAGGGGATCGGCCACGGCTTCCTGGCGCTCACCGACGACGCGACCGTCATCTACCTGTGCTCGGAGCCGTACACGCCCTCGCGCGAGCACGGCGTCCACCCCCTCGACCCCGAGATCGGCATCGAATGGCCGGCGGACGTCGAGCCCGTCCTGTCCCCGAAGGACGCCGAGGCGCCGACGCTGGAGGAGGCCCACCGGGCCGGCCTCCTCCCCGACTATCAGTCCTGCCTCGACTACTACGCCAAGCTCGGCTAGGAGGGGCGAAGCACCGGCCACGCCGCGTGGAGGGCCTGCCTCCAGTCGCGCATCGGCGTCAGGCCCGCCTCGGCCCACCGCTCGTGCCCGAGGACGCTGGACGCCGGCCGCGGCGCCGGGCGGACGAACCGGTCGCTCGTCGTCGGCCGGACCCTGTCCGGGGCGAGGCCGAGGAGCGCGAACACCTCGCGCGCCAGCCCGTACCAGCTCGTCCAGCCGCCGTTGGTGCCGTGGTAGACGCCGGCGGGCGCGCCGGACCCCGCCAGCGCGATGATCCGGTCGGCCAGGTCACCGGACCAGGTGGGCTGCCCGGCCTGGTCGTCGACGACCTCGACGGTCTCGCGCTCGGCGGCCAGCCGCACCATCGTCCGCACGAAGTTGTTGCCGTGCGCCCCGTACAGCCACGCGGTGCGCACGACGTAGCCGCGCCCGTAGCCGAGCACGGCCCGCTCACCGGCGAGCTTCGTCCGCCCGTAGGCGTTGATCGGGCCGGTCGGGGCGCCCTCGGGATAGGGAGCCTCGGCGGTGCCGTCGAAGACGTAGTCGGTCGACAGGTGGACGAGCCGCGCGCCGATCTCCTCGCACCCGGCGGTGATCGCCTCAAGCGCGGTGCCGTTGACGGCGAGCGCCTCGTCCTCGTGGGTCTCGGCGTCGTCCACGGCCGTCCAGGCGGCGCAGTTGACGACGACCAGGGGCCGGTGCCGCCGCAGGGCCTCCCGCACCGCCGCGGCGTCGGTGATGTCCAGCTCGTCGCGTTTGGGGGCGACGACGTCGTCCAGCCGCGCGACGAGGTCGGCGCCGAGCATCCCCCCGGCGCCGGTGACGAGCCAGGTCATGTGGCGTCCTCCGACCGCTTGCGCAGCGGCTCCCACCAGTCGCGGTTCTCCTCGTACCACCGGACGGTCGCGGCGAGGCCCTCCTCGAAGGGCACCCGGGGCGCGTAGCCGAGGCGCCGGAGCCGGGCGTCCGACAGGGAGTAGCGGCGGTCGTGTCCCTTGCGGTCCTCGACGCGCTCCACCCTGTCCCAGCCGGCGCCGAACGCCTCCAGAAGGCGCCGGGTCAGCTCCAGGTTGGACAGCTCCGCAGTCCCGGCGATGTGGTAGACCTCACCGGGTTCGCCGCCCTCGGCCACCACCTGGATGCCGCGGCAGTGGTCGGAGGCGTGGATCCAGTCGCGGACGTTCCCGCCGTCCCCGTACAGCGGCACCGTCCGGCCGTCCATCAGGTTGGTGACGAACAGCGGGATGATTTTCTCGGGGTACTGGTAGGGCCCGTAGTTGTTGCCGCAACGGGTGATCGCGACCGGCAGCCCGTGGGTCCGCGCGTAGGCGCGGGCGATCATATCGCCGCCCGCCTTGGCCGCCGAGTACGGCGAGTTCGGCGCGAGCGGGGCGTCCTCGTCCCAGGAACCCTCGTCGACGCTGCCGTACACCTCGTCCGTGGAGATCTGCACGACCCGCGGCGTCCCCGCGTCCAGGCACGCCTGCATCAGGGTCTGGACGCCGAGGACGTTCGTCCGCACGAACTCCCCGGCGCTCTCGATCGACCGGTCGACGTGCGACTCCGCCGCGAAGTTGAGCACGACGTCGTGCCCGGGCACCAGGTCCGCGAGCAGCTCACCGTCGCAGATGTCGCCGTGCACGAACGTGTACCCGCCCTCGACGGGCTCCAGGTTCCGCAGGTTCCCCGCGTAGGTGAGCTTGTCCAGGACGGTCACCTCGACCTCCGCCCACGCCGGATACGCCCCGCCGACCAGCTCCCGCACGTAGTGGGAGCCGATGAAACCGGCCCCGCCCGTCACCAGGATCCGCCGCGCGCTCATCTGCTGATCTGCACTTTGCTGTGGTCTCCCAACACGAGACGGTGGGCCTTCGGGACGCGGGGCGCGGGCGTGACCTCGGCCTCACGCCCGATGAGGGAACATTCGATGCGGCCGACCCCGTCGATGGACGCGCCGCGCAGCACGATCGAGTACTCGATCTCGCTGTCCAGGATCGCGCAGTCCCGGTCGATGGAGGTGAACGGTCCCACGTAGGAGTCGCGGACGGCCGAACAGGCGCCCACGATCGCCGGGCCGACGATCCGGGACCCGGTGACCCGCGCGCCCTCCTCCACGACGACCCGGCCGATCAACTCGCTGGCCTCGTCGACCTCGCCCTCCACCCGGGCCTCGACGCCCTCCAGGACGAGCCGGTTGACCTCCAGCATGTCGGTGACGTTGCCGGTGTCCTTCCAGTAGCCGGTGATCACCGTGGACTCGACCCGGTGGCCATGGTCGATCAGCCACTGGATCGCGTCGGTGATCTCCAGCTCGTTGCGGCGGGACGGCTTCAGCTCCGCGACCGCCTCGTGCACGGCGGGGCTGAACAGGTACACGCCGACGAGGGCGAGGTCGCTCTTGGGGAACTCGGGCTTCTCCTCCAGCGCCACGACCCGCCCGTCCAGGTCCAGCTCGGCGACACCGAACGCACGCGGGTCGGACACGTGAGTCAGCATGATCTGGGCCTGCGGCCGCTCCGCCCGGAACCGCTCCACCAGCCCGTCGATGCCGCCGACGACGAAGTTGTCGCCGAGGTACATCACGAAGTCGTCGTCACCGAGGTACTCGCGGGCGATGAGGACGGCGTGGGCGAGCCCACGCGGCGCGTCCTGGACGAGGTAGGTCACCTCCAGCCCGAACTGCGAGCCGTCGCCGACCGCCCGGCGGATCTCGGCGGCGGTGTCGCCGACGACGATGCCGACCTCGCGGATGCCCGCGTCCCGGATCGCCTCCAGCCCGTAGAACAGCACCGGTTTGTTCGCGACGGGGACGAGCTGCTTGGCGGAGGTGTGCGTGATCGGGCGGAGCCGGGACCCGGCACCCCCCGCCAGCACGAGGGCCTTCACGCGGCGGCCGGGAGGGGCGGGCGCTGGAGGGAGGGCACGTTCAAGGGGACTCCAAACAAGCCGGGGTGCCGGGATCGACACTCGACAGTACCGGCCTCGCAGGCCGCTGACGCCGATACGTCCGGCCCTGGCCGTGCAGGTCAACGCCAGGGCCGGGTTCCGCGTCGGGCTACCGCACGCTGGTGATCATCCCGGCGGCGACGGTGTTGTGGGTGGCCTCGTCGATGAGGATGAAACCGCCGGTGAGCCGGTTACGGCCGTAGTCGTCGACGAACAGCGGCTGGGTGACCCGCAGCGACACCCGGCCGATCTCGTTCAGCCCCAGGCTCGCCGCCTGCTCGTCGCGGTGCAGCGTGTTGACGTCCAGCCGGTAGTGCAGGTCCTTGACCATGGCCTTCGCGGTCCGCGTGGTGTGCTTGATCACCAGCTTCATCCGCGGCGACAGCGGCCGGTCGGGGGTCATCCAGCACACCATCGCGTCCAGGTCCTGCGCGGACTCCGGCCGGTTGTGCGGCCGGGCGATCATGTCGCCGCGGGAGATGTCGATGTCGTCGGCCAGCCGCAGCACCACCGACATCGGCGCGTACGCCTCCGCGACCGGCCCGTGCGGCCCGTCGATATGCGTGATCGTCGTGGTCAGCCCGGACGGCAGGTGCACGACCTCGTCGCCCGGCTTCAGCACCCCGCCCGCGACCTGCCCCGCATAGCCGCGGTAGTCGTGCAGCTCGGGGTCGGTGGAGGCGTGCGGGCGGATCACGTACTGCACCGGGAACCGGACGTCGATGAGGTTGCGGTCCGAGGCGATGTGGACGTGCTCCAGGTGGTGCAGCAGCGACGACCCCTCGTACCACGGCATGTTCACGCTGCGCTCGACCACGTTGTCGCCGTGCAGCGCCGACAGCGGAACGAACGTCAGGTCGGTCACCTCCAGCTTGGAGGCGAACGCGGTGAACTCGTCCACGATCTGCTCGTACACGGCCTGGTCGTAGTCGACCAGGTCCATCTTGTTGACCGCCACCACCAGGTGCGGGACCTGGAGCAGCGTGGTGAGGAACGCGTGCCGGCGGGACTGCTCCAGAATGCCCTTGCGCGCGTCCACCAGGATGATCGCCAGGTCGGCCGTGGACGCGCCGGTCACCATGTTGCGGGTGTACTGGATGTGCCCGGGGGTGTCGGCGATGATGAACTTGCGGCGCGGCGTCGCGAAGTACCGGTAGGCGACGTCGATCGTGATGCCCTGCTCCCGCTCGGCCCGGAGGCCGTCGGTGAGCAACGCCAGGTTGGTGTACTCCTCGCCGCGGTCCGCGCTGGTGCGCTCCACCGACTCCAACTGGTCCTCGAAGATCGACTTCGAGTCGAACAGGAGCCGTCCGATCAGCGTCGACTTGCCGTCGTCGACGCTGCCCGCCGTCGCGAACCGCAGGATGTCCATGCTCTTGGGGGTGCCCGGCCTCGGGGGGGTGCTCTGCCCGGTCGCCATCAGAAGTAGCCCTCTTTCTTGCGGTCCTCCATGGCGGCCTCGCTCGCCCGGTCGTCGGCGCGGGTCTGGCCGCGCTCGGTGACCCGCGTCGCCGCGATCTCCTCCATCACCTGCTCCAGCGTCGCCGCCGTCGACTTCACCGCGCCCGTGCAGGACGCGTCGCCGACCGTCCGGTAGCGGACCGTCGCCTCGAAGGCCGGCTCGTCCTCGCCCCGGTTGGCGTACGGCAGGTCGGCCAGCAGCATCCCGTCGCGCTCGAACACCGAGCGGGCGTGCGCGAAGTAGATGGACGGCAACTCCAACTCCTCACGCCGGACATAGTCCCAGATGTCCAGCTCCGTCCAGTTGGACAGCGGGAACACCCGGACATGCTCACCACGGGCGATCCGGGTGTTGAACAGATTCCACAGCTCCGGACGCTGATTCTTCGGATCCCACTGCCCGAACTCGTCCCGGAACGACACCACCCGCTCCTTCGCGCGGGCCTTCTCCTCATCCCGGCGGGCACCACCGAACGCCGCATCGAACTCATGCGACTCAATGGCGTCCAGAAGCGTGACGGTCTGCAACCGGTTCCGGGACGCCCGGCGCCCCTTCTCCTCCACGACCCGCCCCGCATCGATCGACTCCTGAACGGACGCGACCACCAGCCGCACGCCCGTCTCCGCGACCCGCCGGTCACGGAAATCGATCACCTCGGGAAAGTTGTGGCCGGTATCGACATGCATCACCGGAAACGGGATCGGCGCCGGCCAGAACGCCTTCTGGGCCAGGCGCAGCATCACGATGCTGTCCTTGCCACCCGAGAACAGCAGCACCGGCCGCTCGAACTCGGCCGCCACCTCCCGGAAGATATGGATGGACTCGGCCTCGAGGACGTCTAGCTGGGATAGCAGGTAATCGCAACGCTGCATGGTCTGCGGCTCTCTCCACGCTGGTCTGGCAGATACACCGGTGGCAGGGGGATCGACGGCATGCCTTCCCACCGGATCGAACGTCTCCCCGCCGGGTTTTCGTCCCGCCGGGTCACGATGGGCGCTACGGCAGAGTTCCCTCAAGAACCCGGATGCCGGTCAGCAGCGTCGACGCCGACATGGGATGGCACACCAGGATATCCGGCAACCGGGGGTCCTCCCGGTTGTAGACGAGCGGCGACCCGTCCACCCGCGACGCGTGAGCGCCCGCCGCGAGCGCCACCGCCGCCGGAGCAGCCGAATCCCACTCGTACTGGCCGCCCGCATGGACGTAGGCGTCGACCTCGCCGAGGAGCACCGCGGAGATCTTCGCCCCCGCCGACCCGATCGGCACCAGCTCCACATCCAGCTCCAGATCGTCCGCCAGCCGCCGCACGAACTCGGGCGGCCGAGTCCGGCTCACCGCGATGCGCAGCTTCCCGGCATCAGGCGCAGGCGCGTGCAACGGCACCTCACAGGGCGACCCGCCCCGGCCACCGCTCCGCGGCCCCGACGTCCCCGGCTCCCCCGGATCGTCCCGGACGAGCAACGCCCCACCCGTCGCGGCCGTCCGCAACGTCAACCCCTGCGCCGGAAGCGCCACCGCCCCCGCCGCCAACCGGCCCCCGCCACTCCCCCGCTCCCACAACGCCACGTGGACGGCCCAGTCGCGGCGGCCCTCCTCGGAGAACTCACGCGTCCCGTCCAGCGGATCCACGATCCAGACCCGCCCGGCGGTAAGCCGCTCGGCGTCGGCGGTATTGGCGGTCGGCGCCCGGTCGGCGCCACGGGCACGCTTGCCCGCGACCGAGGAACGGCCTTCTTCAGAGAGAACGGCGTCGCCGGGACAGCGCTCGCCCAGCGCCGCCATGAGGTACTCGTGCGCCCGCAGGTCGCCGGTGTCCTTCAGGGCCCGCGCGTCGGCGAAACCCACCTCGTCCCGTACGCCCAGCAGCAGACGCCCGGCCACCGTGGCGAGCTCAGCCGCCAGGGCGTGGTCGTCCGCCGCCACACTCTCCGTCATCCGTCGATCACTTTCCCGACTCGAAAGGTCCGCTCGACCCCGACCCGACTGGCCCGGTCGACCCACAGTCTCATGGATACCCGATGACGGCTTGTGCCGGGGTGCCAGGATGGGCGGCTCAATAGGCGCCCGAACCGCGGAACACCGCGGACCACGTCTTCCACATGATCTGCAGATCGAGCGCCAGCGACCAATTGTCGACATAACGCAGGTCGAGCCGCACCGACTCCTCCCACGTCAGATCGGACCGCCCACTGACCTGCCACAGCCCCGTCAGACCGGGCTTCACCACCAGCCTGCGGTAGACGTCACCGCCGTACTGGGCGACCTCCTCCGGCAGCGGCGGCCGCGGCCCGACCAGCGACATGTCACCACGCACCACATTGATGAGCTGCGGCAACTCATCGAGCGAGTAACGACGCAGCCACCGACCCACCCGCGTGATCCGCGGATCCCGCTTGATCTTGAACAGGACGCCGTCGTTCTCGTTGTTCTCCATCAGAGCGCTCTTGCGGGCCTCCGCGTCCCGCACCATCGTGCGGAACTTCAGCACCGTGAACTCGCGGCCCCCACGCCCCACCCGGACCTGCCGGAACATCACCGAACCCGCACTCGTCACCTTGATCAAGAACGCGACGACCAGCAGCAACGGGCTCAGCAACAGCAGCCCGGCCAGCGCCGCCGTCCGATCGAACAGGCCCTTCAGCACCTTACGGCCGCCGTCCAGCTCCGGATGCTCGACGTGCAACAGCGGCAACCCCGACACCGGACGGATCGAGATCCGCGGACCCGTCACATCCATCAGCGCGGGCGCCACCACCAACTCGACGTCATCCCGCTCGATCTGCCACGCCAACCGGCGCAGCGCCACCCCGTCCATCTCCGGGCACGCCAGAACGGCCACGGAATCCGCACCGATCCGATCGGCGACAGCCGCCGCCTGACCGAAATCGCCCAGCACCGGGACACCCTCCACCTCGCTGACTGCGTCCTCACCCGACGCCAGCGCAGCCGGCAGGCACACCGCCGCGATGTCCATCCCGTGGTACCGCTTCTGCCGCAACAACCGGATCAAGTCCTGAACCGACGTCCGGTGCCCGACCGCCACCACCCGCCGCATACAGTCGCCGTTCCACCGCTTGCGATGCAGCCACTTCCGCAACCGATACCGCGCGACAAGATCAAGGAACGTTCCGAGGGGCATCGCCATGATCACATAGCCCCGCGCGACCTCCGTCTTGGTGGCATACGCGACGATCGCGAGCGTGGCCATGAAGATGAACCCGGCACGCAACACCCGGTGGAACTCCTCATACCCCACACCGATGTACCGCGGCTGATAGGCCCGACACAGCATCAGCATCGGCACCCACAGCACGGGCAGCGCCACGGTCAGGGCCACATACGGCACCGTCGGATCACTGGGCACCCCCGGGAAGCGGAGCACGAACGCGATCACCCCGGCCGCCAGCATGCTGAAGAAGTCGAGGGCGCCGGCGAACCGCCGATACCATCCACTCCAGCTCTGCGGCTGCGGGCGACGTTGCTCGTGGCTGATCGGTGACTCGGACTGAACCTTGTCAACGACGGCCATACGCCCTCACCAACCTTTGTAACGCGCGCCCCGGAAAGCTCGATCCACCTCGAAGACGGCTGAAGAGCGCTTCAGGTTCACAAACAACCTGAACCTCATTAGTGATGCATCTTACGAGCGCTTTGCCATCACGCCAGGCCCAAGACTCGCATCCGCCTCAAAGCGGTCGTGGCCCAATCCGGTCAACCCGCGTGGAAGGTGTTCTGCGCGGCGCCCAGCCCCACACTCACCAGTGCCTCCACCGCATCCGCGGCCCGCTCCACCTCAAGCGCCAGATCCTTGCGTTCGACCGCGGAGAAGTCTTTCAGGACGAACGCGGCGGCGTCCATCCGCCCAGGAGGCCGTCCCACCCCAAAACGGACACGCAGGTAGTCCTTGTCCCCTAGCGACTTGGTGATGGACCTCAGACCGTTGTGACCGTTATCACCGCCGCCCTGCTTCAACCGCAACGTCCCATAAGGGATGTCCAGTTCGTCGTGCACGACGACCACCCGCTCAACCGGCACCTTGAAGAAGTCCCGGAGCGCTTTCACCGGACCACCGGACTCGTTCATGAACGTCCGCGGCTTCGCCAGCACCACACGCACGCCACCGAGCCGCCCCTCCACCACGTCCGCACGGGCCCGATGCGACTTGAACCGCCCACCGACCCGCCCCGCCAGCACATCCAGCACCATGAACCCGACATTGTGCCTATTACCCGCATAGGACGGCCCCGGGTTGCCCAAACCAACGACAAGCCAGACGTCCGCGCTCACCCTCACTCCTCACCGGCGACGGCCCCCGCAGGCACGCACCTGCGGGGGCCGTGACAGCCCGTGCTCGCGTCCGCGCTACTCGGCGCCCTCGCCCTCGCCCTCGGCGGCCTCGCCCTCGGTCTCCTCGCCTTCCGCCTCGGCGGCCGGCTCGGTCGAGACCGTCGCGTCCACGATCTGGACGATCAACGTCTCCTCATCGGCGGCCAGCGTCGTCCCCGAAGGAAGCTTCAGGTCCCTCGCCAGCACCTGAGAGTCGATCTCCAGACCGGTGATGTCCAGATCCACCGACTGCGGAATGTGCGTCGCCTCGGCCTCGATCGAGATCTGCACCTCGGTCTGGACGAGCCGCCCACCCGCCACCACATCGCCGACCACATTGACGGGCAGGTCCACCACGACCTTCTCGCCCCGCTTCACCAGCAGCAGGTCGACATGCTCCAGGAAGCCCTTGATCGGGTCACGCTGCACGTCCTTCGGCAACGCCAGCTCCGCCCCACCCCCGAGACCCTCGATGGTCAGCAGCACATTGGGGGTCTTCAGCGCGAGCATCAGCTCGTGACCGGGCAGCGAGATGTGCTGGGGGTCGGTGCCGTGACCATAGAGGACGGCGGGCACCTTGCCGGCCCGGCGGGTGCGCCGCGCGGCACCCTTACCGAACTCAGTGCGCGGCTCGGCGGCAATGCGTACCTCGGACACGGCGAAAACTCCTCGTTGTTGCGATCCACGGCCGTCCGGCATGGACGTCCGCTGCGGACAGAGCGAATCAGGCGATGCTCGATGCGTCAGGCGCCTCGAAGATTCTTTGCGTTCCCCAGGGAGTACGGCTCCAGACCAGGCACCGCACTGAACGACCCGGGGCATACGCGGATTGAACAAGTCTAGCCGATGGCCGCGACGCGCAAAGCCAGCACGGTGCGCCCGGCAGCGCTAGAGCACCCCTCAACACCGGCGATCAACATGGTCACCACCGTGGTGAATACCGGGACCCACGCTTCCACACCACCGCCACCCTCATCACCTGAGCAGCCACCCGGCGGCCTGAACCGCACCCCGACAGGTCGAACCTCAACCCCGGCCGGCCTGAACCTCAGCCGCCGGTTACGGGACAGGCACGCGGAGCGAGCTCTGCGAGCGCAGCGGGCATGCCCGGCGCGCCGCGCCCCCGCAGCGAGCGCCAGCGGAGCGAGGAGATGGCGAGCCGCGCAGCCGGGGGTCTGGGAGTCGCCCCCCAATAAGGACCAGCCCCCAAACCTAGCTGTGCCCTCCGAACAGGCTTGTCACCGAGCCGTCGCTGAAGACCTCGTTGATGGCGCGGGCCACCAGGGGGGCGATGGACAAGACGGTCAGCTTGTCGAACTGCTTGTCTTCGGGGATGGGAAGGGTGTTGGTGAGGACGACCTCGGAGACGCGGGAGTTCTTCAGGCGATCGACCGCGGGACCGGAGAGGACACCGTGGGTGGCGGCGACGACGACCTTGGCGGCGCCCTGGTCGAAGAGGGCGTCCGCGGCCTTCACGATGGTGCCACCAGTGTCGATCATGTCGTCGACGACGACGCAGGTGCGGCCCTTGACCTCGCCGACGACGTCGAAGACCTTGACCTCGTTGGCGACGTCGGGGTCGCGCTTCTTGTGGATGATCGCCATGGGAACACCGCCCAAGCGGTCGGACCAGCGTTCGGTGACGCGCACCCGGCCGGCGTCCGGGGCGACGACCGTGACCTGGGACGTGTCCAGCCGGCTCTCGAAGTGCTGGGCGAGCAGGTCGAGGGCGAACAGATGATCGACGGGACCGTCGAAGAAGCCCTGGATCTGCGCGGTGTGCAGGTCGACGGTGATCAGCCGGTCGGCGCCGGCGGTCTTGAACAGGTCGGCCATCAACCGGGCGGAGATCGGCTCGCGGCCACGGTGCTTCTTGTCCTGGCGGGCATAGCCGAAGAAGGGCGCGACGACGGTGATCCGCTTGGCGGACGCGCGTTTCAACGCGTCCACCATGATCAGCTGCTCCATGATCCACTGGTTGATGGGAGCCGTGTGGCTCTGGATCACGAAGGCATCGGAGCCGCGAACCGACTCCAGGAACCGGACGAACGTCTCACCGTTGGCAAAGTCGTACGCGGACGTCGGCGTGAGGTCGACGTGGATGTTGTCGGCTACTTCCTTGGCCAGGTCCGGGTGGGCTCGGCCGGTGAAGAGCATCAGCTTCTTCTGGCCGCTCGCTTTGATCCCACTCACCTCTGACAACTCCCCCTCAATGGAACGGTTCCCTCACGTGGGGTGGTGTCCCCACTCCCGCGCAGCACAAGGGTCTCCGTGTCGCGCGGTTGTCTTTTGTCCGTGTTGTCTCTTGTGTGTGGGGAACGCCGCTGTTCCTCCACCTCCCCACCCTGAAGCGGGGCAGTCCTGTGATCGCGGACGGGTCACCCCGCCCGCACGCCGGCCTACTGCTCGGCCTCCTGCGCACGGCGGGCGGCCTCAGCCGCGGGCGTGCCGGGACGCTTGCGCTCGACCCACCCCTCGATGTTGCGCTGCCGCGCCCGCGCGACGCCCATCGCCCCCGCCGGCACGTCCTGAACGATCACCGACCCGGCGGCCGTATAGGCGCCGTCCCCGACCGTGACCGGAGCGACGAACATGTTGTCGCTGCCGGTCTTGACGTACGACCCGATCACGCTGCGATGCTTCTGGACGCCGTCATAGTTCACGAACACCGAACTGGCGCCGATGTTGGAGTGCTCGCCGATCTCCGCGTCGCCGACATAGGTCAGATGCGGCACCTTGGTGCCCTCACCGATCTCGGCGTTCTTCGTCTCGACGTAAGTGCCGATCTTGGCCCTGCGCGCCAGCACCGTACCGGGCCGCAGGTACGCGTAAGGACCGACCATCGCCTCCGGACCGATCACGGCACCGTCACAGACGGCATTGACCACGCGGGCGCCTTCACCGACACGGGTGTCGGTAAGCGTGCAGTTCGGGCCGACCTGCGCACCCTCGTCCAAGTGCGTGCTGCCATGGAGCTGGGTGCCCGGGTGGACCTCGGCGTCCGAACCGGCGGTCACGGTCACATCGATCCAGGTCGTGGCCGGGTCGATGATCGTGACGCCGGCGCGCATGTGCGCCTCAAGGATGCGGTCGTTGAGCTGCCGACGCGCCTGCGCGAGCTGGACCTTGTCGTTGACGCCCTGGGTCTCCACCCAATCGGCCGCCAGGTGCGCGCCGGCGCGGTGCCCGTCGCCGCGCAGGATCGCCACGACATCGGTGAGGTACTCCTCGCCCTTGGCGTTGTCGGTGGTCACGCGCTTGAGCGCGTCCTCCAGCAGGGCGCCGTCGAAGGCGTACATACCGACGTTGATCTCGTTGATGGCGCGCTGCGCCTCGTCGGCATCCTTGTGCTCGACGATCGCGGTGACGCTGCCGTCCGTCGCCCGGACGATCCGCCCGTACCCGGTCGCGTCGGGGATCTCGGTCGTCAGGACGGTCGCCGCGTTGCCCTCATCCTCGTGGGCGCGGACGAGCGCGGAGAGCGTCTCCCCGCGCAGCAGCGGATGGTCGCCGTTGGTGACCACGACGGTCCCGGTCAGTGCCCCGGTCTGCTCCAGCGCCATGCGGACGGCGTGCCCGGTGCCGCCCTGCCGTTCCTGGACGGCGGCCTGGGCGTCGGGCGCATGCTCGGCGAGATGCTCGACGACCTGCTCCCGACGATGCCCGACGACCACGACAAGGCGCTCGGGCTCCAGCTCACGGGCGGCGGCCAGGACATGGCCGAGCATGCTGCGCCCGCAAAGCTCATGGAGCACCTTGGAGGTGCGGGACTTCATCCGGGTGCCCTCGCCCGCGGCGAGGACGATGACGGCGGCCGGGCGGCTGGCGGCGCTCACTAGGAGGCTCCTCGGCGTCGCGGACAGGTTCCTGGGTTGGGCTATCTACCTGCTGCAACAGCCCACGGCAGGCCACAGCGCGCCCAACACGGGAAGGATACCGCCCGCCGCCCCCGGCGCAGCCGCCCCCCACCCGGATGACCCGAGAACGGACATTTCCGACAGCTCCGGCGCAAGGACTCGAACCTTGTCTAAGGGTACCAAAAACCCTTGTGCTGCCAATTACACTACGCCGGACCAAACGGGACGAACCAGACATGGCCGAACCGGCTGGTGCCACGATACCGACACTGCGGGCGCGAGCACACATCAGTTATCAGACGCGTCCTGTCGCAGAATGTGACGCTCGGCTTGCTGTGAGCGTCGGGTCAGATAGACCTCGGCAAACCCCGCCCCCAGAATGGCGCCGTGGGCCCAGCCCTCGATGCGGCGGTACAGATCGGCACTGTCCAGCACACGGACCTCAAGGCAGCCGCGATAGCCCACGGACGTGTTCTTGCGGAGAGTCTTTGGCTTGTGGCGCTTGATCACCGGCTTCTGGAAGCGGTCTGCCGTGATCCCAGCTAGGGCGGACCAGTACTCCGTGGCGGCTTCCCGGTCGGCCGTCTCATGGATGTGCAGCCGGAGACGGAGTCGCTCCAGGGACACACCTGCCACGTCAAGGAAGTGGAGGAAGAGGACGATCAACGCAGGATCGCTGTTGATGAAGGCGACCATCTCACTGCGTCGATGAGCCTTGTCCTTGCTGCCTTCACACCGGTAGGCCACGGCCCCAGCGATGAGAACGTCCCGTTCGGTGAGCTGACCTACCTCCTGACAGGCGGCCAGCTTCGTCTCTCGTCGTTCACGCTCACGCCTCGCATGGAACGGCACCCAATGCCCGTTCCACATCGCGGCCGCCCTCTGCTGGCTGTACTTCTTGCGCGGAGACCGCGGGAGATCCCTTAACCACAGGGAGCAGATGCTTATCGAGATATCCAGGGAGCCTGCGATCTCCCGGTAGGTCCAGCCTTGGCGGCGGAGCTCGATGGCCTTGGGCTTGAGCTTGTCTCGGATCTCGTCCGACATTGATCCACTCATGACGCGACGCTAGCAGCCTTTTAACTCTACGTGTTCGATCCATCGCTCAGTGCAGCTGAATCTCTGGGTCGATTCACCCGAAACGGTTTAGAACCTCCAGGACGGAGCACCCCAACCTCGTGTCGTCCGGTCGAGCCCAGGCGCGGGCGGCACCGCGGTCTCCGCGGAGACATCAGGGTCGGCGAGGAGGAAGAAGCGGCCTCCGCGTTCGTCGCCAACTGACAACCCGACGTGTGAACCTTCGGCGCCGGCCGAGCGTTCCTCCGGGGTGAGGGCTGTCTGGCCCTTCCTCTCCCGGGCTGACGACATCTGGAACGCAAGTGAGTCTTGTGGCTCATGGGGCAGGTTCCCACTGATTTGGGTTCACCACTGTCCAACTTACGGTTCCGTAGGTTACGGTGGCGTAGGTAAGGCTGCCCATAGGAGCAAGGAAAGCGGTGAGTACATGACCACGGCCCCCGCCCTCGATCCTCCCCGACCTCAACGACGCCCAGAGATCGGGCCCGACCAGCAGGGGAACGCCGAGCGGGTGCTCGTCGCGGTCTTCACCGGCGTGCCCTTCCTGGCGCTGTTCGCTGCCGTCCCGCTCGCCTGGGGCAGGTTCCTCGGCTGGACCGACATCGCGATCATGGCCGTGTTCTATGTGCTCTCCGCGGCGGGGATCACGATCGGCTACCACCGCTACTTCACCCATGGCTCGTTCAAGGCCAAGCGTCCGCTGAAGATTTTCATGGCGCTGGCCGGCAGTCTCGCCATAGAGGGTCCCGTCATCACGTGGGTCGCCGACCACCGGCGCCACCACAAGCATTCCGACAAGGAGTTCGACCCGCATTCGCCGTGGCGGTTCGGCAATGACTGGAAGGCGTTGAGCAAGGGTCTCGTCTGGGCCCACTACGGCTGGCTGTTCGACAGCAACCGCACGTCGAAGTCGAGGTTCGCGAAGGATCTGCTGGACGACCGGGACATGGTCCGCATCCACAAGCTGTTCCCCGCTCTGGTGGCGGTGTCGTTCCTGCTGCCGGCCGCGCTCGGCGGTCTGCTCACCATGTCGTGGGCGGGTTTCCTCACGGCCCTTTTCTGGGCGGGCTTCCTGCGGATCACGCTCGTCCACCATGTGACGTGGTCGATCAACTCCATCTGCCACACCTTCGGCAAGGAGGAGTTCGAGGTTCGCGACAAGTCCCGCAACGTGTGGTGGCTGGCGATCCCGTCGCTCGGTGAGTCCTGGCATAACCTGCACCACTCCGACCCGACCTGTGCACGTCACGGTGTCCTCAAGGGGCAGGTCGACATCAGCGCGCGGATCATCTGGGTGTTCGAGAAGGCGGGCTGGGCGTACGACGTCCGGTGGCCGAACCACGACAGGCTCTCCGCCAAACGCACCAAGCAGGCTAATTGACCGCCACAATTGATCCCGTGACAGAACCTGCTCCCAGGGCCCGCAGAAAGCGGATGACCGGCAAGGAACGACGCGAGCAGCTCCTGGACATCGGACGGACTCTGTTCGCCGAGCGCGGCTTGGACGGGACGTCGGTGGAGGAGATCGCCTCGGCCGCCGGTGTTTCCAAGCCCGTGGTGTACGAGCACTTCGGTGGCAAGGAGGGGTTGTACGCGGTCGTCGTCGACCGGGAGTTCGAGAAGCTCTTGAGCCTGGTCACGGAGTCGCTGAATTCGGCGGTCCACTATCGGAGCAAGCTGGAGAAGGCCGCGCTGGCGCTGCTGGAGTACATCGAGGAGAGCCCGGACGGGTTCCGCATCCTCGTCCGTGATTCGCATGGCGGTACGGGTACCGGCAGTTACGCCAGCCTTCTGAGCGAGATCGCGGGAGAGGTCGAATACATCCTCGCCCAGGAGTTCGACCGGCATGACTACGACGACAAGTTCGCGTCGTTGTACGCGCAGAGCTTGGTGGGGATGGTGGCGCTGACGGGGCAGTGGTGGTTGGACGTCCGCAAGCCGCGCCGTGAAGAGGTCGCCGCGCATATCGTCAATCTCGCTTGGAACGGTCTGTCCGGGCTGGAGCCGCGTCCTTCTCTCGACCCCCGCCGTCGCCGTAAGGAGATGGAGCGTTTGGGGAAGCGCGCTGAGAAGGCGGCGGCCAAGGCGGAGAAGGCCGAGGAGAGGGCTGCGGCGAGGGCCGAGAAGGCGCAGCGTAGGGGTCGGCGCGAGTCCGAGGGCGAGCCGCAGGAGGAGTGAGGTTCTCCCGGATGTGGAACCGGTGGCCGTCCGGAGTTCGTCCGGTCGGCCACCGGCCGGGGTCGCCGCCGTCGGGTCACGACGCCGGGTTGTCGGATGCCGCCTGCCCGCCGGGTTGGCACACCGCAGGGGAACGAGTCGCTTTCCCGGTGGGCGGGCGGCACCCCGTCTATGGGGCGTTTCGGTGCGCTATGACGAATACTCGCCGGAAGGGGAACACGGTTCCGTAGGGGGCCGCGGGGTAGGCCTCGCGGAGCAGGTCTCGGTAGGAGGCGAGGAACTCGTCGCGCTCCTGCTGGTCGAGTTCGGTCAGGATGGGCCGGAGTGTGGTGCCCTTGACCCATTCGAGGACGGGGTCGTCGCCTTGGAGGACCTGCGTGTAGGTCGTTTCCCAGGCGTCGACGAGGCATCCGTGTCGTGCCAGGAGGTCCAGGTATCTGGCCGGGTCGAGGATGGGGTCGGATTGCAGGACGTCTCCGATTCGATCGACCCATCTGTCCGAGCGGCACAGCATCCGTAGTAGTGCGTGGCTGGGCTCGTCGAAGTTGCCGGGTACCTGGAATGCCAGTCGTCCGCCTGGGGCGAGGGCGTCGACCCATTGTGGTAGCAGGTTGTCGTGCTCGGGGACCCAGTGCAGGACGGCGTTGGACACGATGATGTCGACGGCCTTGTCCGGCTTCCAGGCCGCGACGTCGCCGACCGTGAAGTTGAGCCGTCCGGGGATGCTGTGGGCCTGTGCGGCGGCGATCATGTCGGGTGAGCTGTCGATCGCGTCGATGACGGCGTCGGGCCAGCGGGTGGCGAGCGTGGCGGTCAGTTCTCCTGGCCCGCAGCCGAGGTCGACGGCGTACCGGGGTTCTGGGCCGCTGATCCGCCCGACCAGTTCGGCGAATGGTCTGGCGCGTTCGTCTCCGAAGACTCCGTACTGTGCGGGGTCCCATTCTGCATCTCTTGACATCAAGACATAGGATGCCCCGCCTCATATCTTGATGTCAAGAATCCCCCCGGGGGTGCCTGATGCGACTAGCTGGTCCTGGAGCCCCAGCGTGGACAACGATTGTTGCGCTGCCTCACTCGAGGTCACCGCGACTCGGGTTCGCCCAAGCCGGCCGGCGGCCTTCCAAGGTGACGTCGCCGTGCAGCCAGGGGCGGGCCCCGGCGTTGACGTCGGACGGGTATCCCGGCTCGAAGTCCACCGCCGCGTCCAGGCGGGCCACGGTGTCCGCCGGGAGGGCGACGTCGGAGGCGCCGAGGTTCTCCGTGAGCTGCCGGACGTCTCGCGCGCCGATGATCGGATGCACCGCGCGGGACCGGGCCATCGTCCAGGCGACCGCCACCTGTGACGCGGTCACTCCGAGGTCGGCGGCGACCTCCCGGACGGCGCGGGCCGCGCGCCGGTCGCGTGCTGTGAGGGTGCCGGGGTCGACGCGGGTGTCGCCGGGTGGCCGGCCCTCCTCGAATTTGCCGGACAGGATCCCGGCGGAGAGGACCCCGAACGCGGCGACGCTCAGTCCGTACGCCTCGGCCATGGGCAGCAGTTCGCGCTCGATGTCGCGTTTGAGGAGGCTGTAGCGGACCTGCACGCCGGCGAAGGGTGTCCAGTCGCGCCACTCCGCCAGGGTGTTCGCGCGGGACACGAGCCACGCGGGGAGGTTGGAGGCGCCGACGTAGAGGATCTTTCCGGCGCGGACGGCGTCGTCGAGTGCCCGCATGGTCTCTTCGATGGGGGTGTTCTCGTCCCAGGTGTGCACCCAGAACAGGTCGATGTAGTCGGTGCGGAGCCGCCGCAGGCTCGCCTCCAGCGAGAGGGTGAGGTTCTTGCGGTGGCTGCCGCCGGAGTTCGGGTCCTTGGCGTCGCGGGTCAGCGTGTACTTGGTGGACAGGACGAAGCCGTCGCGCCGGTCCTTGAGGATCTGGCCGAGCAGTTCCTCGCTGTCGCCGTAGGCGGAGGCGGTGTCGATCACGTTGCCGCCGGCGCCGGCGTAGGCGTCGACCATCGCGCGTGCCTCGTCCGGGCCGGTGAAGGTCATCGCGCCGAGGAACATCTGCGAGACCCGGAGCCCTGTCGGTCCGAGCAACCGGTACCGCATCACGCCACCTCCCGCGTGGACGGTCCAAAGGCGTCAGTATGGGGTGGCATGGTGAGGGAGAGGGATGGCATGCCGTGATTCTGACGCCGGGCGGGGGCCGGGAGGGAGGCCGGGCGGAGACCCTCCCTGGGAGGGCCACCCTGGGCGACCACGATGGCGATCGTCTCGATATCAAGACAGGTAGGGTGTCGGCATGGAGGATGAGGTCGACCGGCTGGTCGCGGCCTGGAACGCCGAGCGCCCCGACCTCGACGTGCGTCCGCTGCACGTCCTCAGCCGGGTTTCGCGGCTCGCGCGGCATCTGGACCGGGCCCGGCGGGCGGTGTTCGTCGCACATGATCTGGAGTCGTGGGAGTTCGACGTCCTCACCGCGCTGCGCAGGGCGGGCGGCCCCTACCAGCTCAGCCCTGGACGGTTGTTGCGCGCGACGCTGGTGACGTCCGGCACCATGACCAACCGCATCGACCGGCTGGCGGCGGCGGGTCTGGTCGAGCGGCATCCCGACCCGTTGGACAAGCGCGGGGTGCTCGTCCGGTTGACCGATGCGGGCCTGAAGCGGGTGGACGCGGCGTTCGCCGACCTGCTCGACCGAGAGCACGCGATCCTGGAGAGCCTCAGCCCTGCCGAGCGGGAGACTTTGGCGAACCTGCTGCGAACCCTCCTGGTCCCCTTCGATTCCACTCCCGCCTAGGTCTGTCCAACGCGCCTCAGCCGCGGCGTGAGCGCGCTACCTGAGCGGTGAGGCGAGCCCCTGGGCCGGGATTGAAATAAGTTCAGCCGACGTCTTCGGCGAGCATGAGCCATTCCTCTTCGACCTGGGCGGCCTCGGCCTGGATTTCCTTGAGGCGGCCGTCCAGTTCCTGGAGTTTGGCGTAGTCGGTGGCGTGTGCGGCGAGCCGTTCGTGGAGCTCGGCCTCCTGGCCGGCGAGTTTCTCCAGGCGGCGTTCGAGGCGGTCGAGTTCCTTGCGGGCCTTCCAGTCCTGGCCGCCCTTGGGCTTCGGCGCCGCTTCCGCCTGTTTCGCGGGCTTTGCGGGGCTCTCGGGGGGACGGGACGGGGCGGTGCCGGCGGCGCGGCGTTCCAGGTATTCGTCGATCCCGCCGGGGAGCAGGGACACGCGTCCGTCGCCGAGCAGCGCCACCACGTGGTCGGTGATGCGCTCCAGGAAGTACCGGTCGTGGCTGACGACGACGAGCGTGCCGGGCCAGCCGTCGAGGAGGTCTTCGACTTCGGTGAGCGTCTCGATGTCGAGGTCGTTGGTGGGCTCGTCCAGGAGCAGGACGTTGGGTTCGCCCATGAGCAGCCGGAGGACCTGGAGGCGCCGCCGCTCGCCGCCGGACAGGTCGCCGACGGGGGTCCACTGCCGGTCGCCGGGGAAGCCGAGCCGTTCCAGGAGTTGGCTCGCGGTCCATTCGCGTTTGCCGACGGTGATGCGGCGGCGGATCTCCTCCACCGACTCGAGAACGCGGCGGGAGGGGTCCAGTTCTTCGAGGTTCTGCGTTAGATGCGCGAGTTGGACGGTCTTGCCCTGTACGACCGTGCCGGCGACCGGGGCGACCGAGCCGTCCAGGAGCCGCAGGAGGGTGCTTTTGCCGCTGCCGTTGACGCCGACGAGGCCGACGCGGTCGCCGGGGCCGAGCCGCCAGGTCATCCTCTCGAAGAGGGAGCGGTCTCCCAGCCGGACGGTGACGTCTTCGAGGTCGTAGACGGTCTTGCCGAGGCGTGCCGTCGCGAACCGGGTGAGTTCGACCGCGTCGCGCAGGGGTGGTTCGTCGGCGATGAGGGCCTGCGCGGCGTCCACCCGGAATTTGGGCTTGGACGTGCGGGCCTGGGGGCCTCGGCGCAGCCACGCCAGTTCCTTGCGGAGCAGGTTCTGCCGTTTGGCCTCGGTCGCGGCGGCGATCCGGGACCGCTCGGCCTTGGCGAGGACGTAGGCGGAGTAGCCGCCCTCGTAGCGTTCGACGCGGCCGTCGACGACCTCCCAGGTCCGGTCGGTGATCTCGTCGAGGAACCAGCGGTCGTGGGTGACGACGAGCAGCGCGACCTTGCGGGTCTTGAGGTAGCGGGCGAGCCAGTCGATCGCCTCGATGTCGAGGTGGTTGGTGGGCTCGTCGAGGATCAGCAGGTCGGACTCGGGGACGAGCAGCCGGGCCAGTGCGACGCGGCGGCGTTCGCCGCCGGACATCCCGGCGAGGGGCGCGTCCAGGTCGAGGCCGGAGAGCAGCCCGGCGAGGACGTCGCGGGCGCCGGTGTCGCCCGCCCACTCGTGTTCGGCGCGGTCGCCGAGCACGACGGAGCGGACGGTGGCGCCTTCGGGGAACTCGTCCCGCTGCGTCAGGAAGCCGAGCCGCAGCCCGCGGGCGTGGGTGACGCGCCCGCCGTCGGGCTCGGTCTGGCGCGCCAGGACGGACACGAGGGTGCTCTTACCGCCGCCGTTGCGGCCGACGACGCCCACGCGGTCGCCGTCGTCCAGGCCGAGGGAGATGGCGTCGAGGAGCGGCTGTGGCCCGTACGCCTTGGTGACGTTCTCAAGGTTGATCAGATTCACGACGCCTCAAGCCTATTGCCCTTCGCGAACCGGTCGTGCGGGCGGCCGGGCGGTCAGGGCGCGGGCGGCCCGGCCGGGCCCGGGGGCTGGCCTTGGCCCGGCGGCTGCTCGTGGCCGGGGGGCGGGCCGTACCCGGGCGGCGGGTAGGGGCCGTAGCCTGGCGCGCTGCCGGGGGTCTGGCGTTTCCGGCTGAACATCACGGCGATGGCGACGACCACGACGATCCCCACGAGGACGAGGAGCACGACGAGCAGGAGCAGGATCTCTAGTAGTCCGAAGCTGGTCGCCATGGATGGCCTCGCAGAGTTCGCAGGGGTTTCGGGGCGCTCGGGCTCGGGACGGCGGGGTCGCCGGGGTTCAGCCCTCGTGCCGCGACATCAGGCTAGTGCCCTGCGAGTGCCCTTCGGCGGACGAACCGGGCGCGTCCCTGCGGATGGCGCGGTCGTGGCGCACGGTCAGGGCGGCCAACGCGACCAGCATGGCGATGGCCAGGAGGCCCAGCAGCCCGGACAGATACGTCATCTCTCCACCTCGTCGTGGAATCGGCGTCACCGATACAGACGTCCGGCGGGCGGCCGAGGTTCGCTTGTGTGACCAGAGCAGCTAGTGCGCCTCAGTCACACTACTGTGGCCCCTGGGACAGGCCCGGAGGCCCGGACGATCGAGTCGGCGACGCCCGCGCCGGCGAGGTCGGCGGCCAGGTCGGCGGCGTGCTCGTCGTTCGAGGCGAGGAACGCGCAGGTGGGGCCGGAGCCGGAGACGATCGCGCCGATCGCGCCGAGGTCCCGTCCGGCGGCGAGCGTCCGGCGCAGGGACGGGCGGAGGGTGAGCGCGGCGGGTTGGAGATCGTTCACCAGGGCGGCGCCGAGGTTCTTGGCGTCACCGGTGGCGAGGGACGCCATCAGGTCCTCCGAGACCTGGGGCCGGTCGCCCGGGCGGTTGTCGGCGGCGCGGATCCGGTCGCACTCGGCGTAGACGGCGGGGGTCGACAGGCCGCCGTCGGCGGTCGCGAACACCCAGTGGAAGACGCCGCGGGCGAGTGCGGGGGTGAGCCGCTCGCCCCGTCCGACCCCGATCGCGGTGCCGCCGAGCAGCGCGAACGGCACGTCGCTGCCGAGGTCGGCGGCGAGCTCCAGCAGGTCGTCGCGGGTCAGGACGGGCTCGTCGCGGTCGTCCCAGAGCCGGGCGCAGGCGACGATCGCGGCGGCGGCGTCGGCGCTGCCGCCCGCCATGCCGCCCGCGACGGGGATGGCCTTGCGGATGCGCAGCGCCACCGCGGGTTCGACGCCGAGCCGGGCCGCGACGAGCAGCGCCGCCCGGGCCGCGAGGTTGTCCGCGCCGGTGGGGACGCCGTCGACCGCCACCCGCGAGTAGGGGGCGGTCTCGACGGTCACCTCCAGCCGCCCGGCGGGTGTCGCCGTGACCTCGTCGAAGAGGGACACGGCGTGGAACACGCTGACGAGGTCGTGGTAGCCGTCGTCGCGGATCGGCCCCACGCCGAGTTGGAGGTTGACCTTCGCGGGGACGCGTACGCTCACTGCGGTCACGCCACCGAAGCGTACGGGACGCGGCGAGCCCGCACGCCCGCACGCGATCAGTCGCTGGTCACCGGGAGGTTGCGGGGGTTGAAGTAGGGGGTGGTCGCGATCTCGCGGAGGGCGGACACGGCGCGTTTGTCGCCGGTGACGGAGAAGGCGCGGCGTTTGTCGCGGGGGTCGTCGGCCTGCTCGTCGGAGTCGAAGTAGACGACGGCCTTGATCTGCGGGTCCTGGAGGGTCTTGGCGGCCGCGCGGAGCCATTCGGCGCGGCGTTCCCCATAGGACTGGGGGACGCCGAACTCGGCGATCATGATCGGTTTGGCGCGGCCCCGGGCCCATTCCATGAACAGCTTCACGGCTTCGGACAGGTCGCGGTAGTCGTAGTCGCCGCCGGGCTGGGCGTCGGCGCAGATCCAGTCGACCTCGCCGTCGCCCGGGTAGAAGGACCCGGCGTTACCCGAGCCGAAGCCGCGGGCGGACGGGCACCAGACCCAGGCGACGTTGTCCACCTTCTCCTGCTTGAAGATCGTGCGCAGGTGTTTCCAGGCGGCGATGAAGTCGGCGGCGGAGTGGACGCGCGGCAGCGCGCTCTTTTTGTCCATGTCGCGCGACCAGCGGAGGAAGACCGGTTTGCCGGTGGCCTTGATCGCGCGGGCGCGGTCCCGGATCAGCTCGTCGTGGGTGCCCTGGACGATCTCCTTGGTGTCGGCGCTCCCCCAGGTCAGCAGCAGGTAGCGGTTGCCGCTGAGGACGGAGGTGTCCAGGTCGCCGGGGAAGGGTGCCTTCCAGCTCGCGTAGTTCTGGACGATGTCGAGTTGCCGTCCGAGCTGGCGTTCGAACCCGACGACGGGCGCCATGCCGGGTTTGCCGGCGTCCTTGCCGGTCGGTTTGGCGGACGGCCCACCCGACCCGGACGGTGATCCCGATGGTGATCCGGAGGGGGTGTCCGATGCCGTCGTCGGGGAGGACGTGGAGGGGGATGTGCGTTTGCCACGGACCTCGGGGGGGACCCAGGCACCGAAGTAGGCGCCCTTCGTCGGTGGTGTCGGGGCGACGCCGGCCCGTGCGGTCGTGGTGATCTTCGGTGCCGCGCCCGCCCCGCTACCGCACCCCGCCGCGGTCAGCGCGGCCAGCGCCGCTATCACGATCGGCGCCCCCGCGGGCACCCCCGCCCGCGCCGTCCGCGAACGCGCCTTCACCATCGCCCTCCGCCTCTTCCGGATCTGTCGTGCCCCCGGGTCCGGCCGCAGGGGGATTATGGGCACCGCCCAAAGGACCATACTCGGCAATACGGGCGAAGGAGGCCACGTCCAGCGCTTCGCCCCGAGCTTGTGGATCAACGTCGGCGGCGCGCAGCGCCCGCTCGGCGTCCGCGGCCGAACCGGCCCAGCCCGCGAGGGCCGCCCGCAGCGTCTTGCGGCGCTGCGCGAAGGCGGCGTCGATCACCGCGAACACCCGTTCCCGGGTCGCCGTGGTGGACGGCGGGTCGCGGCGGGTGAACGCCACCAGCCCGGAGTCGACGTTCGGGGCGGGCCAGAACACCGCGCGGCCCACCGGCCCCGCACGGCGGGCCTCCCCGTACCACGCGATCTTCACCGACGGCACCCCGTAGATCTTGGAGCCGGGCGGGGCGACCATCCGGTCGGCGACCTCGGCCTGGACCATGACGAGGGCGCGCCGCAGCGAGGGCTGCGTGGCCAGCAGGTGGAGGACGACGGGGACGGCGACGTTGTAGGGGAGGTTCGCGACCAGCGCGGTCGGCTCCGGGCCCGGCACTGTTGTGACCTTCATCGCATCGGCGTGGACGACCTCCAGCCGCCCGGCGAGTTCCGGTTCCCGTGCCGCGGCCGTGGCGGGCAGTTCGGCGGCGAGCGCCGGGTCGATCTCCACCGCCACGACGCGCCGCGCCGCCGGCAGCAGCGCCAGCGTCAGCGACCCGAGCCCGGGCCCGACCTCCAGGACGACGTCGTCCGGCCGCAGGTCAGCCGCCCGGACGATCCGCCGGACGGTGTTCGCGTCGATGACGAAGTTCTGCCCGAGCGTCTTGGTCGGCCTGATGCCCAAACGTCCGGCCAACGCCCGGACGTCCGCCGGCCCGAGCAACCCCTGTTTTTCCCCCACGTCCCCAGTGTCTCAAACCTAGGAGAACAAAAAACGTCCACAGTTCGGCCATTGGCCTTGCCAGCGCCCGTTCACCCTGTTGTAGAGCATCTGCGCCCGGTAGGTCTGCTCGCCGGCGCTGGCGTCGGACGGTTTGCCCGATCCGCCGACCGACGCCCAGGACGCCATCGAGAACTGGTACAGCCCGTAGTAGCCGGCCGGGTTCACGGCCTTGGGGTTGTTGTTGGACTCGCATTTGGCGAGGCCGGCCCAGTTCAGCCGTGCGGCGCTGCCGCCGCCGGCCGACTGCGGGCCGACGGCGAGGATCCGCGCGACGGGCTTGCGCTTGACCTTCTGCGAGATGACCAGCTTGACCTTCTTGCCCTTGCGGCGGACGTAGGCGGTCTGTACGACCTTCAGCCCCGGCTTGCCCTTGCGGAGCTCCTTCTCGCTGAAGGGCGGCACCGATGAGCTCTTCTTGCGGATCGTCGGCGCGGGCACCGCGACGACCTTGGTCACCGGCGCCGTCAGCAGCCGCACCACCTTGATCATTTTTCCGGCGGGGCGTTCGCGCGGCGGGGCGACCAGGTCGTGCGGGCCGAGCGGGATCTTCGCCTGGTCGAGGACCTGCTGGACGGTCGTCCCCGTCGTCATCGTCTCGGTCTTCTTCTTGTCGACCACGATGACGATCTTGCGTGGTGCGGGGGCGCTCGTCCGGGGCGCGTCCGCGACGGGCGCGGCCTTGCCCGGGTCGCCGGATCCGCCGCCGCCCCCGCCACCGCAGGCCGCGGCGAGCAGCGCGGTCACGAACAGGACGGGGATCGCAGGGGTCGTGGGGGTTCGACGCACCGTGTTCCTCCAAGGCCGGCCGGGCTGGGGGGGTCCCCGTCTCACCGCGCCAGAGAGTAGGCCAGCCGCCGGCCCTTCGCCACCTCAACGCCCCCAAAGGTCACTTCAGGGGTGAAACATCCGGCTTCACGGCACGCCCGAATGTCACCAGGGGCCGAAGGCCCGCTCCCCGTTCGCCGCGATGGCGGTGCACAGTTCCGCCACGTCCACGCCCTTGATCTCGGCCATCGCGCGGACGGTGTAGGGGATCAGGTACGAGGCGTTCGGCTTGCCCCGGTGCGGGATCGGCGTCAGGAACGGCGCGTCCGTCTCGACCAGGACGAGGTCGAGCGGCGCCACCTTCAGCGCCGCGCGCAGCGGGTCCGCATTCTTGAACGTGACATTCCCGGCGAAGCTCATCAGGTAGCCGCGCTCGGCGCAGATCTCCGCCATCCGCTCGTCACCCGAGTAGCAGTGGAAGACGACCCGGTCGGGCGCGCCCTCGTCCGCGAGGATCGCGAGCACGTCGTCGTGCGCCTCCCGGTCATGGATGACCAGTGCCCGGCCGGTGCGCTTGGCGATGTCGATGTGGCCGCGGAACGACTCCTCCTGGGCCGCCCTGGGCGCCCAGTCGCGGTAGTAGTCCAGGCCGGTCTCACCGATGGCGCAGACCTTGGGGTGCGCGGCCAGCCGGGCGATGTCGTCCAGGACGGCGGCGGAGATCCGCGTCGTCTCGTTCGGGTGGATCGCCACCGCCGCGTACACCTGGTCGAACTCGCTGGCGGCCTCCACCGCGAACCGGGAGGACGGCAGGTCACAGCCGATCGTGACGATCCGGGTGACACCCACCGCCTTCGACGACGCCAGCTGCTCCTCCACCGGCGTCCCGACGATGTCGAGATGGCAGTGGCTGTCGAACACCGCGACGGGCAGCCGGTCGGGCAGCGGCGGGTACGAGCGGGCGGCCTGCCCGTCCTGCTGGTCACGGGTCACGGCTTCTCCAGGCGGGCGAGTTCCTCGTCCACCACGGACGTGTCGAGCTTCTTGAACAGCGGCACCGGCTTCTGCAGCGGGACCCCCACCTTGACCGGCGTGGACTCCCAGCGGGCCCGGGTGGCGTAGTCGCCGGTCAGGATGCGGTAGTCGGGGCCGCCGTCCTCCGACACCGTCGTCAGCTCCGGCATGCCGCTCCACACCCCCTCGCCGCCGAGCATCTCGTGCACCTTCTGGGACGAGTTCGGCAGGAACGGCGTGAGCAGTGTCTTCGCGTCGTCCACGACCTGGAGCGTGGTGTGCAGGATCGACTGGACGCGGGCGGGGTCGTCCTTCAGCTTCCACGGCGCCTGGTCGGACAGGTACCGGTTCGCGTCACGGACGACGTCGAGCGCCTCGGTGATCGCGTTCTTGAACCGCGACCGCTCCAGCTCCGCGCCGACCGCGCCGAACGCGGTGCGGCTGCGCTCCATCAGCGCCCGGTCGGCGTCGGTGAGGTCGCCGGGCCCGGGGATCGCGCCGAAGTTCTTCGCCGCCAGGTTCACCGACCGGTTGACCAGGTTGCCCCAGGCCGCGACCAGTTCGTCGTTGTTGCGGCGGACGAACTCCGCCCAGGTGAAGTCGGTGTCCTGGTTCTCCGGGCCGGCGATCGCGACGTAGTAGCGCAACGCGTCCACGTCGTAGCGCTCCAGGAAGTCCTTCACGTAGATGACGACCTGCCGGGACGAGGAGAACTTCCTGCCCTCCATCGTCAGGAACTCCGACGACACCACCTCGGTCGGCACGTTCAGCGCGCCCAGCGAGCCGGGGGTGCCGCCCTTGTCGCCCTGGCCGCTGTAGCCGAGCAGGATCGCCGGCCAGATCTCGGCGTGGAAGACGATGTTGTCCTTGCCCATGAAGTAGTAGGACAGGGCGTCCGGGTCCTGCCACCAGGCGCGCCACGCCTCCGGGTCACCCGACCGCCGCGCCCACTCCACCGACGCCGAGAAGTAGCCGATGACCGCGTCGAACCACACGTACAGCTTCTTCGCGGGGTTCTCGCGCCAGCCGTCCAGCGGGATCGGCACACCCCAGTCGAGGTCGCGGCTGATCGCGCGGGGCTGCATGTCGTCGAGCAGGTTCAGCGCGAACTTCAGCACGTTCGGGCGCCAGTCACCCTGCTTGCCGCGCAGGTAGCGGCCGAGGACGTCGGTGAAGGCGGGCAGGTCGAGCATCAGATGCTCGGTCTCGACGAACTTCGGCTTCTCCCCGTTGATCCGGCTCACCGGGTTGATCAGGTCGATCGGGTCGAGCTGGTTGCCGCAGTTGTCGCACTGGTCGCCGCGCGCGCCGTCATACCCGCAGATCGGGCAGGTGCCCTCGATGTAGCGGTCGGGCAACGTCCGGCCCGTGGACGGGGAGATCGCACCCATCGTGCTCTTGCTGAAGACATAGCCGTTGTCGTAGAGGCCCTTGAAGACCTCCTGGACGACGGCGTAGTGGTTGAGGGTGGTGGTCCGGGTGAACAGGTCGTAGGACATGCCGAGGCCGTGCAGGTCCTCGGCGATCACGGCGTTGTACCGGTCGGCCAGTTCGCGGGCGGTCACGCCCTCTTTGTCGGCCTGCACCTGGACGGGGGTGCCGTGCTCGTCGGTGCCGCTGACCATCAGGACCTTGTTGCCCGCCATCCGCTGGTAGCGGCTGAACATGTCGGCGGGCAGCGCGAATCCGGAGACGTGCCCGATGTGACGGGGCCCGTTGGCGTACGGCCAGGCGGGCGCGGCCAAGATGTGTCGGCTTGACGAGGACATGGAATCAAGGGTAGTCGCGTCCACCCCCGCAACCGCACCAATATCGGCCCCTGGGGGGCGGCGGGGCGGCTGGAAGGTTCCCGGAGATCTCCGCCCGGCGCCTCCGGGCGGTCCAGGACGCGAGTAGCCTGGTCCGGCGTTTCGGCCGCACCGACCCCGGGCACCCGAAACCAGCCGCACCAGGAATCGAGCGAGGCAGAAGCGAGGCATGGCCCAGACCACGGCCGGCGAGCCGTCCGTCACCGACGAGGAACCGACGACCCGGCAGGACGGGCCGCCCCGCCCGCTCGTCCGCGCGCTGCGCCGCGTCCGGCGGACGCGGCGCGTCGTGTGGCTGGCCCTGCTGGTGGCGGCGTGCACGGTGCTCGCCCACTGGGTGATCATGACGCCGCCGCTGTACTTCGACCCGTACTACGTGTGGCTCGGCGCCCGCGACTGGCCGGACGTCCCGCTCACGCAGTGGCCGTTCGACGAGGTCCCGCACCAGGTGACCCGGATCGGGCTGGTGCTGCCCGCGCGGCTCGTCCAGGACGTCCTCGGCCCCGGCCAGGCCGCCTACTTCGTGATCGCGGCGCTCGGCGGCTGCGCGTTCTTCGTCGGGACCTACCTGGTCGTCCGGTCGCTGTTCGGGGACCTCGCGGGGCTGGCGTCCGCGCTGGTCCTGCTGGTCAACCCGTTCTTCACGATGACCAACCCGTTCGGCCACGACATCACCTGGTCGACCGGCGTGATGCTGCCCGACATGCCCGGCGCGGGGCTGTTCGCCCTCGGCATGGCGACCCTGGTCGTCGCCGGCCGCCGGACCGGACGCGCCCAGACCCGGTATCTGATCGCCGCCGGGGCCCTGCTGGCCTCGGCGTTCCTCGTCCGCGAGTTCCTGGCGTTCCTGTTCCTGCCGATCCCCGTGTACCTGTGGCTGCTGCGCATCCCGTGGCGGCGCAACGTCACGGTCGGCGCGCCGATGGTCGCGCTCCTGGCGGCCAACCTCGTCCACAACGCGGTGGTCTGGGGTGACCCGCTGGCGGGCCTGATGTCGGCGGCCGAGCACGGCGGCCAGTCCCGCGACTACGTGACCCGGGAACTGGCGCTGCGCTCCTTCCTGCGCGCGATGCACGACTGGCAGCCGCTCGGCACGATCTTCGTCGGTCTGCTGGCGCTGACGGTCGTGGGTCTCGCCGTCACCCGCGACCGGCGGCTGGCGCTCGTCCTGGTGTGGTTCTTCACCCTCGCCGTGCCGCTGACGGTGCTGTCGGGCGTCCTCGACCCCAACAGCATCTCGCTGCGGGCCTGGCTGCCGCGGTACTGGTTCGCGGTGCTGCCCGCGCTGCTCGCCGGCGGCCTCGGATCAGTGATCCTGATGATCCGGATGCTGCCGGACGGCCTGGTCCGGCGCGCCCGTGTCCGCACGGTCGTCGCGCCGGTCCTGGCCCTGGCGCTCGGCGGGTCGTACGCGGTGTCCGCCGTCCGCGCCGTCCCGGACCTGCCGCGCGACACCGCCTGGAACGAGCTGCGCGGCTACCTGGGCGAGCACGGCGAAATCCGGCTGATCTGCGCCGACCGGCGGCTCGCGCAGACCCTCACCTTCTACACCCGCGACATGTGGGGTAACCCGATCTGGCACGGCGAGATCCGCGACTTCCCGCACTACATGCCGCAGATCCCCCGCAACGCCCTGGAAGGCCCCATGCTCTACACCCGGTGGCGGGGCCAAGAGTCACCGATAGCCGCCGGCTGGCAACCGTCCCCAGCCCAAGGCTGGAAGCTCATGTGGCGCTCCTCAGACAACATCCTCCAACTCTGGAACCCACCCCCAAACGCAGCAAAAAGCTGAGCCTCCAAGCCACAGGGCTAGAACCCAAACCACCAACAAGCGAAACGTTGCGATCGCGTGCGAAGCCAGGTTCGAGCGTGCGAGAACCTGATCGCGAAGCGAGCCCTCAAGGGCGAGTCGAAAGCGATGCAGCGATCGCCGCACTGCCCGTGGAAGGAAGGGCCTCCAGGGCCCGACCGCCAAGGGCGGTGCAATAAACACAGCGATCGCCGCACTGCCCGTGGAAGGAAGGGCCGTCAAGGCCCGACCGCCAAGGGCGGTGCAGACCACACCACCCAGTCGCCTTCGGGGGTTCGGCGGTGGTCGAGGACTTTCCAGCCTTCGGGGGCGCCGCCCGGCCACGTGGCCGTCGGGGGGACGTTCTTGGGCCAGTACAGGACGACCATGTCGACGTTCCGCGGTGGTTTCGTCCAGCGGGCGTCGAAGATGCTGCCGTCGCTCCACCAGGCCCAGTAGTAGTGGGACAGCCGGATCGTCCAGGGGACGTTCCAGTCGAGCGCGATGGAGCGGGTGTGCTTGAGGTCGGCGCGCCCGCGCAGGTCGGTGTAGGCGGTCGTCTCGCGGACGAGCGGGCGCGCGATCCGGTCGGTCGCCGTCACCACCATGGCGAGTGCGACGGCCGCGAGCAGCCCGGCGAGCATCGTCGGGCCCGCCTGCCGGGACGGGCGGCGCAGCAGCGTCGCGAGCACGGCCAGGCCGAGCAGGGTGAGGCCGGCGAGGGTCGCGTGCCAGAGCCGGAACGACGTCCAGTCCCAGGTCAGGAATGACGTCTCGGGGAAGTCGTAGCGCGTGTAGGTGAAGCGGCTGAGCCGGTCGCCCGCGTACCACTGGACGACGCACGCCGTGAGGACGGTCAGCGTGACCGCGGCGGAGACCGCACGCAGCAGCGTCTGCCGGGAGGCACGCAGCAGCACCGCGACGCCGACCGCGAACAGGATCGGGGTGACGCAGGCAAGGTAGCGGCCGTAGACGTAGTTGCCGATGCGGTACTCGACGGGCAGTGCCCCCGAAGTGGCGAACGCGATGCCCGCGACGATGGCGAGGATGCCGAGCGCGAGGGCGCGCAGCCGCGCCGGTGTTCCCCGCCGGGTCGCGGCGAAGCCGACGGTGACCAGGCCGACCGCCGCGAGCCCGCCCGTCGCGACGGCCTGGTACCAGATCTGGCCGGTGCCGAGCGACAGCATCCAGGCGAGGCCGTCCTGGGTGGTGAGGCGGCGGGCGAGGTTGCCGCTCAGGTTGTTGTCTCCGGCCGGGTACAGGTGCGGCAGCAGTGAGTGGTTGAGGATCGTTCCTGCCATCGTCACGGCCCCGGCGACCAGTGCGGTGAGCGCCGCGCTGTGCCAGGGACGCCACCGGCACACCACGGCGACCGTCAGCAGCGCGCCGTGTACGAGGAGGAAGACGGCGCCGCGCGTGTGCGAGGTGTAGGCGAAGGCGACCAGCAGCGACGCCCCCGTCCCGTACAGCGTCACCCGGCGCGGCGCGCGCTCCCCCGGCCTGTTCGGCTCCGTCAGCCACGAGTGCAGGAGCAGCAGCCAGCCGAGCAGCACCACCGGCAGGACCGCGTCGGTCAGCACGAACTCGGAGTAGAACAGCACGCCCGGCAGCAGCGCGGTCACGTGCGCGAACACATACGACCAGCGTCGCCGCACCTGGAGGCGGCGCAGCAGCAGGTAGGCCAGCGGCAGCATCAGGGCGCTGATCAGCGCGTTGATCACCAGCGCGGACCGGTACACCGTCACCGGGTCGTCGCCGATCCAGAACGCGGGTGTCAGCAGCAGCGGGTACCCGCCCCGGTAGACCGTCCCGTACGACAGGTCGGCGTCGGTGCCGCCGGTCAGGACGCGTGCGGCGAACAGGTAGCCCGCCTCGTCCGGTGTCGCGACCGGCATCGTCTGCCCGGACGCGAGCCAGAGCCGTACCGCGACCTGGAGCAGCCAGCCGAGCAGGAACAGCCAGATCCAGCGGCCGCGGCGGGCGGGCGCCGGGACGGTGCCCGTACCGGACGGCGCGGCCTGTGGGCGCGCGACGCCGGTCCCGGCCCGCCGGGGCTCGATCTCGGTGCTCATGGTCGTCCTGCGCGTCGGAGGCGCGCGGTCAGGGGAGGAAGATCCATTGCCGTACAAGCCTGTCACAGTCCGGGCGGGGCATCGTCCGCCGCCCGGAAACGCTCAGCAAGTTCTCGGCATTCGGCACGCTCAGCGACGTGGCCTTCCGCAGATCCGGGCCACGGGTCGCACGGGGCGCACGGGGCGGCCGCCCTCAGCTTTCGGACTTACCGCCGGACTCTCCAGACTTCGCCGACTTACTCGACTTTGCGGACTTCTTGCTCTTCGTGCCCGGCTCGACGGACGCGGCGGTGGCACCCGCCGCGGTGGCACCCGCCCCGGTCGCCGCCTCGGTCGCCGCCTCCTGCGAGGCGGCCTTCCGCTCGCCCGCGACCTTCGCCGCCGCGGCGTCGACGACGCCCGCGGCCTCCTCGACCGCGTCGGTGAGCGGCGGGTGCTGGCGGCGGCGGATGCCGAGGATGCTGACGAACAGCGAGGCGAAGATGGCCTGGAAGCTCATCACCAGCGCGGTCGCGGCGGGCACGACGATGCGCAGCGAGTGCCGCGGGTCCAGTTCACCGAAGCTGTTGACGCGCCAGTGCAGCAGCGACGCGACGAGACCGCCGAGACCCGCGACCGCGAGCAGACCGCCGAGCAGCAGGCCGCGCTCCAGGCTCCACCAATCGATGATCTTCTGGACCCGCTGGTCATGCGGCAGGAATCCCTCCTGCATCGCGTAGACCTTCGTGAGCAACGCGAACAGCACCGCCTGGAAGCCGATCACCAACGCGGCGGACGCGCCGACGAGGGTGTCGACGTCGAAGGCGACCTCCCCGACCGTGACCGGTCCGGTGGACAGCGCGATGCCCGCGAGCAGCCCGAGCGTCATGAAGACCAGGCCGGGGATCAGGAACAGCCAGCGCGGGCTGTAGAGCATGAGGAAGCGCAGGTGGCGCCAGCCGTCCCGCCAGGTGTTCAGATGCGGGGCGCGGGACCGCCCGTCCGGCGACAGCGTCGTCGGGACCTCGCGGATGTCGTACTTCTGCAGGGTCGCCTTGACGACCATCTCGCTGGCGAACTCCATGCCGCCGGTCTGGAGGCCGAGCCGCAGGATCGACTCCTTGTTGAACGCGCGCAGCCCGCAGTGGAAGTCGCCGATCTTGCTGCGGAAGAACAGCCGCCCGACGAAGCTCAGCACCGGGTTGCCGAGGTAGCGGTGCAGCGGCGGCATGGCGCCCGGCGCGATACCGCCCTTGAACCGGTTGCCCATGACGAGGTCGGCGCCGTCGCGCAGCTCGTCCAGGAACGGGCCGAGGGTCGCGAAGTCGTAGGAGTCGTCGGCGTCGCCCATCGCGACGTAACGCCCGCGCGCGGCACCGATACCGCCCATGAGCGCGTTGCCGTAGCCCTTGTCGAGCACCGGGACGACCCGCGCCCCCGCGTCCCGCGCAAGTTGCTGGCTGCCGTCGGTGCTGCCGTTGTCGGCGATGACGACCTCGCCGTCGATGCCGCTGTCCTCAAAGAAGCCGATCGTCTTGCGGACGCAGGTCTCGACCGTCTCCGCCTCGTTGAGACATGGCATCACTACGGAGAGTTCCACGCGATCTCCTTCGTTACCCCTGGTGACCGTCTGCGGTGTTGTCCACTAATCTCACGTGTGTTCCGCCGGGCGGCCCGTCGTCGTTCATGATGCCTGCCGGGAACGGAGAATGCCGGGCGCTCCCCACAAGAGCGCCCGTATCGTGTTGCTCACTTGCAACCGAAAAACCATCCCCGCCACGGTCACGGGCGGCAGGCTAGGACATCAAGCATACGGGCACGGCGGCCCGGAAAGGTTGGGTCGGCTGTGACGCGCGTGGGAAATGCGGTGCCACCAGGCGGGACACCGGACAGCGAAGGGGAGGTGCGGTAGTGGCGGGCGATTCGCCGCACGGCACCATGCTCGACGAGGGCGCACCCGAGGAGGCCGCGCTCGACGAGGCCGGGTCCGGCGACACGCCCGGCGGCACGATGACCATCACCGATTCCGCGACCGAGGTCGAGACGGTCTCCGGTTCCGGTCAAGCCGCCGGTGGCGGTACGGCCACCGACTCCGGAGAGTCACCCGCGCCGGACGAGCCGTCCCCCTCCGGCGACGAGGGGCGGCAGGGCCGCGCGGCCGAGCTGTGGGCGATGGTCCGCCGACACCCCGCCTTCACTGTGATCATTGCCACAGCGGCGCTGCTCCGGCTGATCGCGATGATCGGCTACCAGCCGGCGATGTTCTTCAATGACAGCTTCGACTACCTGCACGTCGCGATGGAGCCGTTCCCGCACCCGCTGCGTCCCGACGGCTACTCGTTCCTGCTGCTCGCCCTGAAGCCGTTCCACAGCTTCGCCCTCGTCGTGCTCGTCCAGCACCTGATGGGCCTGGCGATGGGCGTGATGATCTACGCGCTGCTGCGCCGCAGGTTCGGCCTGCCCGGCTGGGGGGCGACGATCGCCGCCGCGCCGGTGCTGCTGGACGGCTACCAGATCCAGCTCGAAGAGCTGGTCCTGTCGGACACGATGTTCACGTTCCTGGTGATGTGCGCGGTCACGCTGCTGCTGTGGCGCGACCGCCCGACCTGGAAGGTCGCCGCGTCCGTGGGGCTCATCGTCGGCGTCGCGTGGCTGACCCGGTCGGTCGGCATGCCGGTGCTGCTCGGCGTGCTGGCGTTCATGCTGATCCGGCGCAGCGGCTGGCGGCTCATGGCGGTGACGCTGGTGGCGTGCATGCTGCCCGTCCTGGCCTACATGGGCTGGTACAAGGCCGACAGCGGCAAGTTCGCGATAACCGAGAGCAACGGCATCTTCCTGTATGCGCGCGTCTACAAGTTCGCGGACTGCCACAAGATGCACGATCTCCCGGTGAGCGAGTACGCGCTCTGCACCGAGCCCGCGAATCGCCTGCCGAACTCCCAGGACGGCATCTGGAACGCCCGCTCCCCCCTCAACCGCTACACCGGCAAGCGGTTCAGCCCCGAGAACAACGCGCTCGGCAACGACTTCGCCAAGCGCGCGATCGTCGCGCAACCCGTCGACTACCTGCGTGTCGTCGCACACGACTTCTTCAAGGTGTTCCGGTGGGAGCGGACGGTCTTCCCCGACGAGGCCACCTACCGGCAGTACGAGTTCCGCAAGACCGGAACGCCCCTGCCCGACTGGCACATGGACGCCGACTCCACCGCGTCCGGTGAGGCGCACGCCTACGAGGACGGCAACGCCCGCACCCAGGTGGTCGAGCCGTTCGCCGGGGTCATCCGCGGCTACCAGGACTACTTCTACCTGCGCGGCACCATGCTCGGCGGCATCCTGCTGATCGGCCTCGCCGGGATGGTCCCGCTGTGGCGGCGCTTCGGCGGAGCGGCGCTCCTGCCGTGGACGCTGGCGACCGGCCTGCTCCTCGCACCCGCCGCGACCGCCGAGTTCGACTACCGCTACGTCCTGCCGGCGGTACCACTGGCGGCCCTGGCGGCGGGGATGGCCTTCACGCCCGAGGCCCGCGGCCGCTTCGCCGCCCTGCCGCGCCGCGTCCGCCGCCTCACGACCCGCACGCCCAGCGGCGCCACGGGCGCCACAGACCTCGGCCGGACCTCACCAGGCACCTGACCACGGACCTCACGAAGGGCCGCGGCACGGACCTCACCACGGAGGACGCCCCGGCCCGACCGGCACGGGACGGCCAGCGTCACCAGGCGTGCAGGCGGCGCAGATGGAAGATCATCGCGACGTCGCCGCTGCCATCGCGGGCCATGGGCACCTGGGTGTGCCTGCCCAGCGGAGTCGAGAACACCTTGATGTTCTGGCTCTGGCACCGCGGGCACACATGATCGACCCAGGGGGTCATGCACCGCTGCCCGCCCCGCTCGTACACGGCGGCCTCGCCGCCGTGCCCGTCGTCATAGTGGCGGACCTTGAACTTCTCGTTCCAGGTCGTCGCACAGGCCTGGCATTCGTAGACCCACACTTCGTGGCTTGACCATGCATCGTGCACGGCCGTCACCCCCTCGCGACGCGAGTGCGCGCTGTCCCGTGGTCACCCCGAACGTGACGCTGGACGGGTTATTCCCCGGATGACAGGGGTTGGACCGCTCCCAGGAAGTGATTATTTCCTGGCGCCGACGACGGCGTCGTAGACGACCCGTTTCGGCAGGCCGTTCTCCTTGGCGATCTCCTGGATCGCCTGTTTCCGGGGAGTTCCCGCGTCCTCCCGGACGGCCACGGCGGCGGCCAGGTCGGACGGCTCGGACAGCCCCTCGGGCTCGGGCGCGCCGCCGACCACCACGGTGATCTCGCCGCGCACCCCGTCCCGCGCCCACGTCGCGAGATCACCGAGCGGGCCCCGGCGGACCTCCTCGTAGGTCTTGGTCAGCTCCCGGCAGACCGCGGCCGGACGACCGGCGCCGAACGCGCCGGTCATGGCGACGAGGGTCGCCTCCAGCCGGTGCGGCGCCTCGAAGAACACCATCGTGCGGGGCTCGCGGGCCAGCGCCTCCAGCCGCCGGGTACGCTCCCCCGGCTTGCGCGGCGGGAAGCCCTCGAAGCAGAACCGGTCGGTGGGCAGGCCCGACACCACCAGCGCGGTGGTGACGGCGGACGGTCCGGGCAGGACCGAGACCGGCACCCCCTCCTCGACGGCCGCGCGGACGAGCCGGTACCCCGGATCGGACACGCCCGGCATGCCCGCGTCGGTGATCACCAGGACGTCCCGTCCGGCCAGCAGGTCCGCCAGCAGCTCGGTCGCGCGGGCCCGCTCGTTCTGGTCGTAGTACGACACCACCCGCGCGGACAGCTCCACCCCCAGGTCGCCCGCCAGCCGCCGCAGGCGCCGGGTGTCCTCGGCGGCGATCACCGGTGCGGCCGCGAGCGCCGCCCGGAGCCGCTCCGACGCGTCCTCGGGCCGTCCGATCGGCGCCGCCCCCAGCAGCAAGGTCCCCATCACGCCGTCATTGTCCCATCCGTGCCCGTTCCCGGCGTGCCCCGCGAGAGCACCCCTACGATTGCAGGATGGCGACGACGGATCTGGCGACCGCGCCGACACCCGGCCTGCGGCGGCGGACGCCCACCCTCCGCGAGTGGCTCGCGCCGGCGATCCCCGGCAGCGCGCTGCTCGGCTGGCTGGGGCCTCTGCTGGTCACGGCGCTCGCGGGGTATCTGCGGTTCTACCGGCTTGGCACGCCCAAGGCGGTGGTCTTCGACGAGACCTACTACGCCAAGGACGCGCTGGCGCTGTGGAAGTTCGGCTGGGAACACAACACGGCCGATAACGCCGACAAGATGCTCATCGCCGACAAGAACGCGAACATCTGGACGGACGGGCCGTCCTTCGTGGCGCATCCGCCGATGGGCAAATGGATGATCGCGATCGGCGAGTGGATGTTCGGCGCCACACCGTTCGGATGGCGGTTCGTCCCCGCGCTGGTCGGGACGTTGTCGGTACTGATCCTGTGCCGGGTCGCGCGCCGGATGACCGGCTCGACGCTGCTCGGCTGCGCCGCCGGGCTGCTGCTGGCGCTGGACGGCCTCCAGTTCGTCACCAGCCGTGCCGCGCTCCTCGACATCTTCGTGATGTTCTGGGTCCTCGCCGGGTTCGCCTGCCTGGTGAACGACCGGGACCGCTCCCGCCGGATCCTCGCCGAGAAGATCGAGGCCGGGCACACCTCCGGCTACGGGCCGTTCCTGGCGCACGGCTGGCGGTACGGGGCCGGGGTCTGCCTCGGCCTCGCCTGCGCCACCAAGTGGACGGGCCTGTTCTACATCGCCGCGTTCGGCCTCATGGTCGTGCTGTGGGACTACGGCGCCCGCCGCGCCGCCGCCGTCCGGCAGCCGCTGACCGGCACCCTGCTGTTCGAGGCCGGGCCCGCGTTCGTCCAGCTCGTCGTGGTGGCGCTCGGCGTCTACCTCGCGTCCTGGTGGGGGTGGATCTTCAGGCCCGGCGGGTGGGGGCGCGGCGAGGCGTCCGGGAATCTCCTGTGGCGTCCGTTCGAGGCGATGCCGAAGCTGTGGCATTACCACAAGGAGATGCTGCACTTCCACACCGGTTTGGACGCCAAGCACCCGTACCAGTCGTGGCCGTGGGACTGGCCGATCCTGCGCCGCCCGGTCGCGTTCTTCTACACCGAGCCGAAGGGCGGCTGCGGCGCGGCGCGCTGCTCCCGCGAGATCCTCGGCATCGGCACGCCCGCGCTGTGGTGGGGGGCGCTCATCGCCCTCGTCGGTGTGCTGTTCATCTGGCTGGTCCTGCGCGACTGGCGGGCCGGCGCGGTCGTGCTCGGGTTCCTCGCGGGCTGGCTGACGTGGTTCCCCTCGGCGTTCGCCGACCGCACGATGTTCCTGTTCTACGCGACGCCGATGATCCCGTTCATGGTGCTGGCGGTCGTCCTGGTGATCGGCTACCTGGTCGGGCCCGCGCCTACCGCGGCGGTGGGCGCGCACGCCCCGTCCATCCCCCGCGTGGCACCGGCCGACGACGGGTACGGTCACGCCTTCGACGAGTACGGGCCGGACGCCGGCGCGTCGGCGGTCCGTCCTCCGCCACCGCCCGCCGCGGGGGTGCGCCGCGTCGCCGGCGCCGCCGCCGCGGGGGCGTTCCTGCTGGTGGTCCTGGCGAACTTCGCCTACTTCTATCCGATCCTGGCCGCCCAGACCCTCCCGTACGACGACTGGCACGCCAGGATCTGGTTCGGCACCTGGATCTGAGGCCCCGTCGTCGTCCGCGGGCTCAGGCGGGCGAGCCGGGGCTGAGGCGGACCCGGCCGGCCGGGCCGGGGTCCGGGACGGGACGGAGGGCGCGGGCGCCCGCCAGACAGAGCAGGAGGGCCAGGACGCCGCCGGCCCCGGCGCCGGCGAAGGCGCCGGGCACGCCCGCGAGGTCCTGGCCGAGGCCGGATACCGCGGAGCCGAGCGAGCCGCCGGCGCCGACCGCGGCGACCACCCAGGCGAACGCCTCGGTGACGGTGCCGCTCGGGGCGAGCCGGTCGACGAGGGTGAAGCTACAGGCCAGCACCGGCGCGAGGAACACGCCGCTGACGAAGGCGAGCACCGACATGGCCGCCAGGCCCGGCGCGAAGACGAGCGGGACGTACCCGGCCGCGAGCGCGGCGAGCAGCCAGGGCAGCCGGCGGTGCGGCTCCCCGGTCCAGGGCCGGGCGCCGTAGGCGATCCCGCCGGCGAGGGCACCGCCGGACATGGCGGCCAGCAGCAGCCCGGACGCGATGCCGGAGTCGAGCCGCTCGGCGTAGGCGACGACGGCCACCGCGTACACGCCGAGCGCGATCCCGGCGCAGGCGAGGGAGGCGAGCAGGACGCGCAGGCCCGGGGAGCGCAGCGGCCCGGCCCAGTCGGAGGCGCGCGGCTCGCTCCGCCACCGCCGCGAGGGCTCCGACAGCGCGACGACCAGCGTCCCGGCGACCCCGAGCAGGCCGGTGAGCAGCAGTGCCGTCTCGGTGTTGACCGCCGCGGCGGCGACCACGAGCAGCGGGCCGACCGTGAACAGGATCTCCTGCGCGGCCGCGTCGAGCGCGTACGCGGCGTCCACCTGCGCGGGGCCGTCCAGGACGTCCGGCCAGAGCGCGCGGAGCCCGGCCTCCAGTGGCGGGGAGGCGAACCCGGCGAGCAGCACCGCGCCGACGGACAGCGGCAGCGGGTCCGCGCCGACGGCGGCGAGCGCCGTGAACCCGACCGCGGCGGCGAGGGCGGAGGGCAGCAGGACACGTTTCTGCCCGTACCGGTCCATGGCCCGGCCGAGGACGGGCTGGCCGGCGGCCATCGACAGGCCGAGCAGCGCGGCGAGGGTGCCGGCCAGCGGGTAGCCGCCGCCGTCGGCCCGCACGTGCAGGACGACGGCGAGCATGCCCATGCCGTTCGGCAGGCGGCCGAACAGGGTGCCGCCGAGAAGCCTTAACGCGTACGGCCGTCGCAGGAACTCGACATAGGCGCGCATTCGCCCCCCAGAAGGTCACAGGTGCGGTCACCCGGGTAGTCATACGTATTACTCGTCCGCGTCATACGTACCACCCAAGGGCCTTCCGGCTCTAGTCTGTTTTCCGTTCCGTCCTACCGCGGGGAGGCGCAGGTGCCGGCGATGAGCCGTCCCACCAGCAAGGACGTGGCCCACGAGGCCGGGGTCTCGCAGTCCACGGTCTCGCTCGTGCTGGGCGGGAAGTGGACGGGCCGGGTGTCCCCCGCGACCGCGCGGAGCGTGCACGAGGCCGCCGAGCGGCTCGGCTACCGGCCGAACCAGGCGGCGCGGAACCTGCGCCTCGGCACCACGCGCACCGTCCTGCTCATGGTGCCGACCCTGACCGCGCCGTTCTTCGGCCCCGTCTACACCGGCGCGGTCCGCGTCGCGGCCCGGCACGGCTTCGGCGTCGTCGCCTACGTGTGGCCGGACGACGCGGGTCCGGCCGACAGCCCGTTCGCGGCCCCCCGCGAGGCGATCGACGGGATCCTCGCCTCGTCGATGGCGGTCGACGCGCTCGCCGAGTTCCGCGGCACGCCCGCGGTGATGCTCGACAGCGACCCGTCCGGCACCGTCCCGACGGTGGGGTTCGGGGTCGCCGACGGGATGCGGGCCATCGTCGCGCACCTGGCCGGACTCGGCCACCACCGCATCGGGCACGTCGCGGCGGCCGTCGACCAGTGGACGTTCCGCGCCCGCGCCCACGCGCTGGCCACCGAGGTCGGCGCGCTGCCCGGCGGCGCGCTGTCCCGAACAACCAGCGCGATCGAGGTCACCTCGGCCAAGGCCGCGGCGACGCGCCTGCTGACGCGTCCCGACCCGCCGACCGCCCTGGTCTGCGACGACGACCTGATCGCCGCGGGGGCCTACAAGGCGGCGCGCACACTCGGCCTGGACGTGCCGTCCGATGTGTCGGTCACCGGTTTCGACGACGTCCTGCTGGCGACCGCGCTGGAGCCCGAGCTCACCACCGTGGCCCTCCCCGCGGAGGAGATGGGGGCCCAGGGCATGCAGACGCTCCTGGAGTTGCTGGACGGCCGGCGCCCGCCCCGCCGCGTTCTCCCCGGCGTCCTGAAGGTCCGGGGCTCCACGGCCCCTTCCCCGCCTCCCCGGAGAGCCGCGCGGCGCTGAGCCGCCGCGCGTGTCTGCGAGACTCGGCGGGTCGCGGTGGCGCCCGCCAGGACGACGGGCCCGCCGCGGGTCAAGGAAACGAGTAGCGCGGGTATAGGGGGCGCATGGCAACGCATCCGTCGGAGACCGACGTCGACCGGCACCCCGGAAACCGGATCGGCAGCGCACCGCCCCGGACGCGGGCGTGGCGGGACGGGAGGATCGAGGCGGAGGGGTTCCCGGTCGCCGAGGTCAGCGACCATCTGGAGCGTCCCGGCGTGGTGGTGTGGCTCGACCTGTGCGCCCCGGACCATGACGACCTGCGGGTCATCAGCGAGGAACTGGGGCTCGACCATGTCGCCGTCGAGGACGCCGTGTCCCGGCACGAGCGGGCGAAGATCGACCGGTACGACCGGTACGCGTTCCTCAACGTCTATGTCCCGCGCGTGAACGACGGCGACCTCGTCCTGCACGAGGTGTCGGCGTTCCTGACGGACCAGGCGCTCGTCACCGTGCGGCAGGACGCCGAGTTCGACGTGGACGAGCTCATCCACAGGTGGGACGCGAGCCCGGGCGTCGACGGCACCAGCGCCGGGCTCCTCCTCTACGGGCTCCTCGACCTGGTGGTGGATCTCCAGCTCGACGCCGCCCAGGCGCTGGACGACGAGGCCGACGAGGTGGAGGCCCTGGTCTTCGACGACACGTTCCCGGTCAAGGAGATCCAGCGGCGCAGCTTCCAGCTGCGCAAGAACCTCGTCGCGCTGCGGCGGGTGGCGCTGCCGATGCGGGAGGTCGTGAACACGCTGCTGCGCCGGGACCTGCGGCTCGTCCCTCCGGCGCTGGTGCCCTACTTCCAGGACGTCTACGACCACACGCTGCGCGTGGGCGAGTGGACGGACGGGCTGCGCGACCTGGTCGCCAACCTGCTGGACACGCGGCTGGCGCTGCAGGGCAACCGGATGAACGAGGTGATGAAGAAGGTCACGAGCTGGGCGGCGATCATCGCCGTGCCGACAGCCGTGACCGGATTCTACGGACAGAACGTCCCCTATCCCGGTTTCTCGCAGCATGACGGGTTCATCGCCAGCACCATCGTCATCATCGTCTGCAGTGTCGGCCTCTACGTGATCTTCAAGTGGCGCGACTGGCTGTGACGCCCGCCCTCACACACCCGCCCCTCACACACACCCGCCCCTCACACACCCGCCCCTCGGACACCCCGCAGGAAGGACGCGGCGATGGGCGCGGCGGCCTCGGCGCCGGTGCCGCCGCCCTCGACGATGACCGCGAACGCGAGGTCGCCCCGGTAGCCGATGAACCAGGCGTGGGTGGGCGGATTGTCGCCCGCACCGAACTCGGCGGTGCCGGTCTTGCCCGCCGTCCCGGACGGGAAGCCGACGCCGGCCGCGGTGCCCTCGCTGACGACGGCGGGCATCAGCGCATGCAGAGCGGCCTTGACGGCGGGCTCCAGCCGGTGCGGCGGCTCGGGGGCGCGTCCTCCGGCGTCGGCGGCGCTGGCGGCGAGCGTGGCGTCCACCAGGCGGGGCGACCGCCAGGTGCCGTTCGCGGCCGCCGCGGCGACGCTCGCCATGTTCAGGGGGCTGGTGAGCACCTGCCCTTGCCCGAACGACGCGGCCGCGAAGGCGGTCTCGTCCTTGGTGACCGGGAACGCGGCGCGGACGGCGGGGAGCCCGGCGATGATCGGCGCGTTGAAGCCGAACTGCGACGCGACCTGCGCGAGCCGCTTCTCGCCCAGCTTGTCCACGGCGAGCCGCGCGAACGTGGTGTTGCACGAGTGCGCGAACGCCTCCCGGAGCGGGACGGTCCCGAAGTCCTCGTGGTGGTAGTTGTGGAATGAGCGGCCCCCGACGGTGGTGGTGGCGGGGCACCCGACCGGCGTCCGCGCGTCCATGCCGCCCGCGACCAGCGCGGCGGCCGTGACGACCTTGAACGTCGAGCCGGGCGGGTACTGGCCCATCAGCGCCCGGTTGTAGCCGCCGGGCTTGTTGGCGACCGCGAGGATCTCCCCGGTGGACGGGCGGAGCGCGACCAGCGACGCGGGCTTGGTGACGCCGGACAGGGCCTTCCCCGCCGCCTTCTGCACCTTCGGGGCCAAAGTCGTCCTGAGGGGCTCGCCGTCCGTGCCGCCGAACCGTTGGAGGGTCTTCACCGGCGTGCCGTCCGCGCCGACGATCTGCACGGCGAGCGCGGGCGTTCCGGCGAGGCGCCGCTCGTACTGCTTCTGGAGGCCGTCCGCGCCGACCGTGTCACCCGTCCGGTACGGGGCGCCGAGCTTCCTGGCCGCCTCGGCGGACGCGGCGCCGAGTGGCCCGGTCAACTGCTGGACGGACCCGGACGGCGAACCACCCAGATCACTCCCGTCCGCCGCCGTGACGCCTGCCCGCGACGGCCACGCCCGGGACGCACGCAGGCGCTGGCCCTCCGCGAGGGTCGGGTACATGACCTGCGGCGACCAGCGGACGCGCCATTTCCCGTCGCGCTCGGTCAGCGGCAGCGATCCGCTGTACTTCCACGGCCGGTCGCCGGCGAGGGTCAACTCGGCGCTGTAGGAGCCACCCGCCGTCCCGTCCTTGGGACGCCCCACCGAGGCGACCGTGTACCGCTGCCGGGTGACGCCGAGGTCGTCGCGCATCCGGGTGAACCGCTGCTCGAAGTCGGCGGGCGGACGGTCGGTCAGCGCGCGCATCGCGGCGAGATCACCGCCGCTCCAGGCGGCGAGGTAGCGTCTGGCGGCGTCGCCGGGGCCCTCTCCGTCCCGCATGAACCACACCGCCCCCACGAGCACGGCCACCGCCGCGGCGGTGCTCGTCAGGACGAGGACCACGCGCGATCGGCGCATCATCGGACTCCCTCCGTCATGGGCCCGCTGGGGCCCGCCCTTCTGGCAACGCCCCACAGAAGACCAGCTGACCAGCGAAAAGTCCAAGATTGATATCGGATCCACAGTGATATCGAAATGGGTATCATTGCTGCTCGTGAATCTGGTGGGGCATCTGAAGTGCTTCGTCATCGTCGCCGAGGAACTGCACTTCGGCCACGCGGCGGAGCGTCTCGGCATGGCCCAGCCGCCGCTGAGCCAGCGGATCCAGCGGCTCGAAAGCGAGCTCGGCGTGCGGCTGTTCGACCGGTCGAGCCGGAAGGTGGAGCTCACCGCGCCCGGACGGCTGCTGCTGGACGAGGCCCGTGACATCCTCACCCGCGTGGACCGCATCTACTCCGTCTCCGAGCGGGCGCGGCTCGGCGCGGCCCGCACGGTGCGGGCGGGGCTGCCGAGCGATCTCGGCGGCCCGATCGTCGCGGCGCTCATCGCCGCGTTCCGCGATGGCCGCCCCGACCTGCGGCTGGAACTGCGGGAGACGGCAACGGCCGAGCAGGTCCGCGCGCTCGCCGAGGGCGCACTGGACGCGGGCGTCGTCCGGCACCCGTGCGCCGCCCGCGACCTGGAGTACGGTCCGATGCTCGGCCAGCCGGTCGGGGTGCTGCTCCCGGACGGCGCGCCGCTCGCCGCCGCGGCCGAGGTGCACCTGGGCGACCTCGGGGAGCGCGACCTCGTCGTCCCGCCGCGCGAGGAGGCGCCGGGCAGCCACGACGAGTTGCTGGCCGCCTGCCGCCGGCACGGGTACGCGCCGCCCGCCGTCCACGAGGCGCGCAACGCCCAGTTCGCGGTCGGCCTCGTCCTCGCCGGGACCGCGGTGGCGCTCGTCCCGGCCGGCGGCGCCGCGGGCACCGCCGGGGTGACATGGCGTCCGCTCGCCGGGGAACCGCTGTCGCTGCGCACCTCGTGCGCGTGGCGTGCCCCCGAGGGCGGGCTCGCCCCGCCGGACGGAGTCGCCGACTTCGCCGCCGCCGCGACCGCCGTTCTCCGCCGCGAGGCCGGGATGGCACCGCTGGATCGCGCGCCCATCCGCCGGGTCGTTCCGCGCCCGTCGTCGGGGTTCCTGGCGTGAGCGGGCCACGGCGCGGCGGCCCGCGCACAAGCAGCGGCACGGGCATACGCACAAGCAGCGGCACAAGCAGAAGCACGAACGCGGACGCGGGTGGGGACACGGGCGCGGGCGCGGTGGAGCGGATCGAGGCGGCGTTCCGCGACGCCGGCGTGACCGGTTTCCTGCACGCCGTCGACGTGGACACCGGACGGGACGTCGCCCTCCGGGCGAGCGCCCCGGTCGTCCTCGCCTCGGTGTTCAAGGTGCCGCTGCTCGTGGCGTTCCACCGGCAGGTCGCCGACGGGACTCTCGACCCCTCCGAACAGCTCACGCTGCGCCCACAGGACCGCACCGCCGGGCCGACCGGGCTGTCGGCGCTGCTGGACGAGGTGCGGATGTCCCTGCGCGACCTCGCCTGCCTGATGATCACCGTCAGCGACAACGCGTCCGCGGACGTCCTGCTCGAACGGGTCGGGCTCGACGCGGTGAACGCCACCGCCGCCGCGCTGGGCCTGGCCGACACCCGCATCGAGGGCAGCGGGCGGGAACTGTTCGAGTCGCTGCTCGACGACGCCGGGGCCGACAGCTTCGGCGAGGTGTGGGCGCGGCTCGACGAGCCCGGCATGCTCGACCGGCTGCGCGCGCTCGACCCGGCCGTGACGAGCCGTAGCACACCCCGCGACATGTCCCACCTTCTCGGCCGGATCTGGCGGGACGAGGCGGCGCCGCCCGCCGAGTGCGCGGCGATGCGCCGGCTGTTCGGCCTCCAGGTCTGGCCGCACCGGCTGTCGTCGGGCTTCCCCTTCGACGACGTGGTGGTGAGCGGGAAGACCGGGACGCTGCCGACGATCCGTAACGAGGTGGGCGTGGTGGAGTACCCGGACGGCGGCCGGTACGCGGTGGCGGTGTTCACCCGCTCGCTGTTGCTCGACGCCGTCCTCCCGCAAGCCGACGCCGTCATCGGTACCGCCGCGCGGCTCGCGGTCGAGTGGCTGCGCCGCGTTCGCTGAGAGTCTCACGAGGGCCTGAGAAGGGGTCACGCGAAGCGGGTGTGATGCTCGTCACCGGCCGTATCCGGCCGGATGCCTAACAACCCCGTCCCAATACCCGAGATGCGCCTGACCGCTAAGCCGGCACCCACTCCGGAAACGTAGGCTGTACCTCTGCTTTGATCACTCTTGGGGAGAATTCGTTGCGGCTGCCGGAGCATCTGGAGCTACTGCTCACCGACGAGCCGGTGCTCGACGTCTACTCGTACGGACCGTGGCGGGTCCCGGACGGGCTGTTCGAGGAGATCGCGTCCCGGATCGACGCGCTGGCCGCCGACCCCCGGGCCGCGGACCTGACGACCGACGAGCACAAGCTGCTGACCCTGCCCGCCTCGCTCGTCACGGCGGAGATCTTCGGCATCCTGGCGTTCCTGCCCGGCGGCGGTGCGATCAAGGCGGGCTCCTGGTCCCAGCTTCCGGAACGGCTGCTGCACCGCCACCTGGTCAACCCCGGGCCGCTCAGCACCCGGATGACGCGGTGGGACGCGCCGGGCGGCCGATGGCGGCCACCGGTGGACTGGCTGATCGAGGCGCCCGACCGGGAGCCGGCGATCGAGCTGGCCCGCGAGTGCCTCGCCGTCCTGGAGGGCATCGAGCCGCTGGACGAGCGGCGCAAGGCGCTGCTGCGGCTGTACGACGACCCGCCCACGTGCGATGTGAACCTGCCCAAGATGGAGCTGCGCGAGCACTGGCATGCGCACGCCGACGACGCCACGGTCACCTCCGTCCCCGAACTGCTCGGCCCGGTCGGCTACCTGGAGTGGGTGTGCGCCGGCCTCATCGCCGCGTACGCGCATCTGGCGGACGTGGCGCCCCGCGACGAGACGGTCGAGTCGCACCTGATCCAGCTCCTCCTCCAGGGAAGCCTGGACCACGTCCCGGCGGAGCTGGCCGCCGCGCTCGGCGAGGACCGGTACCGCGAGCTCCAGCAGCGATTCGCCGGGGAGCGCCGCGGGTTCAAGGCGGGCGCGTGGCAGGAGCAGACGCGGGCGTGGCTCGTCCGGGCGCTGGTGTCGGGCGCGGCGGACGGGTGCCGTGCCTGGCTGGACATGGCGATGCGGTTCGTCGCGATCGTCCAGGGCCTGCCGGGCGACCCGTGGTTCCCGAAGGCCGAGTGGATCCCGGTCGGGCAGTTCCAGACCGACCTGCGGCGCCTGTACGCGCCGCGCCGCCGCGTCGTGAACCCGCTGACCGAGGGGCTGAAGGTGCCGGCGGGCACGCAGAGCGAGCCGAACTCCCGGCCGGAGCTGGCGACCTCGCTGATCGGCCAGCCCGACGTCACCCTGGCGCTGGACGAGCTGACCCGCGGCAAGGAACCCGTCCGGCTGCTGCTCGCCGGGCCGGACGGCACCGGCAAACGGGACGCGGCGCAGGAACTGGGCAAGGCGCTCGCGCTCAGCCGCGACCCGCTGTGGGTCACCGACAACCTGTTCGCCGGGCAGCGGCTCTCCGACGCGGTCGCCAAGCTGCACGCCGACGCCCGCGACTGCGCCGGCGACCGGCTGCTGATCATCGAGGGCCTGGACGGCATCGTCGCCGACCCCGGCAACGGCGAGGCCCTGGCCGCCGAGTTGCACCGGCTGCTGGCCGTCCACCCCGACCTCCAGCTCGTGGCGCTGTGCGACGCGGACGGCGACGAGCGGATCCGCGAGATCAACCCCGTGCTGCCGCAGCGGTTCCGGATCGCGCGGACCCGCCCGTTCGACGCCGCGGGCCACGCCGAGCTGTTCCGCCGCGCGCTGGACCGGCACGGTGTCCGCGCGACCCGGCACGCGCTCGACGCGGCGGGCGCGCTGCTGGCGGCCACGCCGGCGATGCAGACGCTCCGCAACGCCCGCCTGGCGCCGCACCTCGCCGACCAGATCGTGGCCGTGGTCCGGGCGCGGACCGCGGCGGACGCGGAGGCCGTCGTCCGCAAGCAGGACATCCCGGAGACATTCGACACCTCGCGGGCCACCGGCAACCCGCTCGCCGAACTGCGCGACCTCACCGGGCTGGAGACGGTCAAGCACGAGATCGCGCTGCTGGTCGCGGGCACGCACGCGGCGCGGCTGCGCAGCGAGTCCGGCTTGACCATCACCCCGCCGACCCGGCACATGGTGTTCACCGGCAACCCCGGGACGGGCAAGACGATGGTGGCGCGGCTGCTCGGCCGCATCTACAAGCGGCTCGGGGTGCTGTCGTCCGGTCACCTGGTCGAGGCGTCCCGCGCCCACCTCGTCGGCGAGTACATCGGGCAGACCGCGCCGCGCACCCGCCGGCTGGTGGAGCGGGCTATCGGCGGCGTCCTGTTCATCGACGAGGCCTACACGCTGACGCAGTCGCCGCTGAAGGGCGACTACGGCCACGAGGCCATCGCCGAGCTGGTCAAGCTGATGGAGGACCACCGCGACGACCTGGTGGTGATCGTCGCCGGGTACCAGCAGGAGATGGCGGAGTTCCTCGTCGCCAACCCCGGCCTGGACTCGCGGTTCCCGAAGCAGCTGCACTTCCCCGACTACACCGACGACGAGCTGATCACCGTGTTCGGCCAGCTCGCCGCCGCGGACGGCTTCCAGCTCGCGGACGGCACCACGGACGTCCTGGCGACGATGCTGCGCCGGGCGCCCCGCGGCCCCTCGTTCGGCAACGGCCGCCTGATGCGCAACATGCTGGACGTGGCGGTCGCGAACCAGGCCGACCGGGTCGCCACGGCCGCCGTCACCGCCAGGCGGGACGTCAAGAAGGGCGCGAAGCCTCCCAAGGGCCCGTCCAAGAAGGAGCTGATCACGCTCACCGCCGACGACCTCCCGCCCCTGCTGGAGCACCCAGAAGAGTTCTTCGGTCTCTACCTGTGACGCAACCCCGGCCCGAGGCACTCGCCTAAGGGCTGTGTTCACTGCAATCCCGGCCCGAGGGAGTCGCCTAAGGGCTCGCCCCTCGACCGTGCTTGGGCGAGCGCGTCATCGCTTCGCGATCTTCCCGCGGGGCTCGCCTCGGCGTCGCCCCGCCGCTCAGGTAGCGCGCTCGTTCGACGGTTGAGGCAGACACCAGTACTCGGGCGTTCAGCTAGTAGCCCGGGCGCTCGGCGGGTATGACTTTCCACGGCTTCCCCGCCTTGGTGAGGAGGCTGCCGTGGCCGCGACCGTACGGAACGTCCCGGACGAGGACCGGCAACGCCAGTCGGCGCTGCTGCGCGGCATCGCCGCCCGGGAGACCGCCCGGCTGCGCGACGGGACGCGCCCGTGGGAATGGTGGCTGGAGCGCGCCGTCCTGCACGGCCGCCGGTACGGGTACACCGACACGCTGCTGATCGCCGCCCAGTGGCGCGCCGCGACCGATGTCCGCTCGTACGAGGAGTGGCGGACCGCCGGTCGCCAGGTCCGCAGGGGCGAGACGGGCATCCGCGTGTTCACCCGGTCGGGCGGGCTCCGCGCCGTCTTCGACGTGGCCCAGACGGCGGGGCTTCCCCTGCCGCGGCCCGCCCGCGTCTCACCCCTCGGACTCCCCTCGGAGCGGATCGCCGACCTGTCGTCGGCGCTGCGCGAGCGCCACGGCATCGGCTCGGTCGAGGCCGACTCGGTCGCCTTCCTGGTGCTGGCGTGGCTCGGATTGGAACCCCGGCCGCCGATCTTCCCCGTCAATGCCTTCTGGGCCGGCCCTGTGACGGGCGACCGGATCCTCCGTCTCGGCCGGCGCGTCTACGAGAGCGTCGTGGATCCGTCCGCCGGTGGCGTGATGGCCGCCGCACACCGTTTCTTCCGGGCGCGGCTCGCCGGGAGCTGGGTCACCGGCTACCTGGCCGGGCGCGGGGTCGCGGCGGGCGCGCAGCGGCGCTGGCAGATCGGCTGCGCGCCGCCGGGGCCGGCCGTGCTCACCGGCCACCTGCGCGGCCTCGGCCACGGCGAGGAGGACATCGTGTCGTCCGGGCTGGCGCGCCGCGCGGGCGACGGGCGGCTCGTCGACACCTTCCGGGACCGCGCGATGTTCCCGATCCGCACGCCGGACGGCACGATCGCCGGGTTCATCGGCCGCCGCCGCGACGGCGCGGACGGGCCGAAGTACCTCAACGGACCCGACACCGCCCTGTTCCACAAGTCCGAGCTGCTGTTCGGCCTGCACGAGGCGCGTGGCAGGCTCGCGGCGGGCGCCCGCCCAGTCCTGGTCGAGGGCCCGCTGGACGCCATCGCCGTGGCGCTCGCCGGGCCGGCCGAGCACGCCCCCGTCGCCCCCTGCGGGCTCTCCCTGACCGGGGCGCACCTCGACGCCCTCGAGGGCAGCGCCGATCTCGGCACGACCGGCGTGCTCGTCGCGCTGGACGGGGACGCAGCGGGACGCTCCGGAGCGATCCGGGCCTTCGAGACGCTCGCGCGCGTCGGCGGGCCGCTGGAGGTCGCGTCCCTGCCGGCCGGGTGCGACCCCGCCGACCTGCTGCGGGACGGGGGCCGCGCCGCCGTCCGCCGCGCCCTGCGGACCCGCGCTCCGCTGACGGACGTGGTCGTCGACGCCGCCATCGGCCGGGCCGGCGGGACGCTCACCACCGCCGAGGAGCGGCTCCGCGCGATCCGCGCCGCCGCCGCGGTGGTCACCGCCCGCCCGGCCGAGGCGGCGCGCCAGGCGATCCGGATCGCGGCCCGCACGTCCGTCCCCACGGCGATGGTCACCGAGGCGCTGATCGAGGCCGCCGCGTCCGGGTAGCGGACCAGCACGGGTTCGGGTCAGGGCGTGAGGCGTTCCGCCGCCTCGAAGAGGAGGTCTTCGGAGCCCGCCCTCGTGACGAGCTGCGCGCCGACGGGAAGGCCGCCGACCGTGCCCGCCGGGACGCTCAGGGCGGGCAGCCCGAGCACGTTCCACGCGCAGGTGAGGCTGATCAACAGGGGTGTGAGCGGCCCGAAGTCGCTGACGGTCGCCCCGATGGGCGGCGCGGTGATCGCCATCGTGGGCAGCACGAGCAGGTCGTAGCGGTCGAGGAGCCCGGCGACCTCCGCCCGCAGATCCTCGCGCTCGCGGACCGCGCGGACGTAGCCCCATCCAGGGGTCCGCCCGGCGCGCTCCAGGCGCTCCAGGGTCGGCGGCTGGTACAGGCCGGGCGCCTCGGCGACGCGCTCGGCGTGGACCTCGTACGCCTCGCTGTCCTGGATCGCCGCGAAGATGCGCCGCAGCGTCCGCAGGTCCACCTTCTCGGACGCGGCGTCCGGGAACAGCGCGCGGACCGTCTGCTCCACCTCCGGGTCGATGTCGTACGGCTCGATCCAGGCCGCGCGCCCGCCGGACGTGGCGTCCCGCCTCTCGGGGAGATCGGCGAGCGTCCGGTAGGCGGTCCGGCAGTCGGGCGGGGTCGCGGCGAGCACGCCGACGTGGTCGAACGACGTCGACAGCGGGAACACGCCGTCGGTGGGGATCGCGCCGAAGTGCGGTTTGAACCCGCTGATCCCGCAGAACGAGGCGGGGATGCGCACCGAGCCGCCCGTGTCGGTGCCGATCGCGAACGGGACCATGCCCGCCGCGACCGCGACCGCGCTGCCGCTGGACGAGCCGCCCGACATCCGCGCGGGGTCGTGCGGGTTGCGGCACGGGCCGTCCGCGGAGACGTCCCCGCCGCCTCCGTACGCGAACTCGTGCGTGCCGGTCTTGCCGACGATCACGGCGCCGGCGGTGCGCAGCCGGGTCACCACTCCCGCGTCACGATCCGCGATGTTCCCGGCGAAATGGGCCGAGCCCATGCGGGTGGGCAGGCCGGCGACGTCGATGATGTCCTTGACCGCGACGGGGATGCCGTGCAGCGGGCCGCGGTCGGTACCGGACGCGAGTTCCTCGTCGGCGCGGCGGGCGGCGGTCGCGGCGCCGTCCGGGTCCAGGGTCACGTACGCGTTGAGGGACGGGTCGACCGACTCCAGGGCGCGCGCCAGCAGCCCGGTCGCCGTCTCGGTGCCCGAGCGCAGCCCGGTGCCGAGGTCCGCCAGCGTCCGTCCGGCGAAGAATCCGGTCATACCGCCTCCCATCAGGTGATCCGCACGTCTGCGTAGCATCGCAGACCGCGCGCGCCGATTCAGCTGCGCCCGTACGCCGCGCGTGAGTGCACGTTCACCGTCCGCTCGCCGCAGAGCGCGGACCACTCGTCGATCACCGTCCCCGTCGCGTCAACCTACACGCGAGTACGCGGCAAGCTTCAACGCACCTTGTGGAGGTGCTCCCACCGGTTCGCTTGGGGGCGGGGCGGCGGCTGCCGTGTCGCCGCCCCCAGCCGGTGACGTCCACACCCGGGGTGGAGAGACGGGGCCGCGGCGGCGTGGTAGAAGGCGCGCGCCCGCCGCCGTGGCCTCCTCGGCCTCCGGCCAGTACTGTCGATGGCGTGGACGCGCCGGGCGATGCCGGCTGACCGGCGCGGCGCAGCGGACACCGCCCTCCCCCGCTCCCCGTGCCGAGCCGACGACGCGCGCCCACCCCTCCTCGGCGCATGTCGTGAAGGCACCGGAGGCTCCCATGACGACGACCACGGCCGACCGGGCGATGATCTGTTCGGCCGACCACCGAGCATCCTCGGCCGGGCTCGCGATCCTGCGCGCCGGCGGCTCGGCGGTGGACGCGGCCGTCGCGGCGGGCGCCGTCCTCGCGGTCGTCGCGCCGCAGCGCGGCGGCATGGGCGGTGACCTGTTCGCGATCGTGCACGCCGGCCCCGGTCCACCGGAGGTGATGAACGCCTCCGGCCGGACGGGCTCGGGCGCCGACCCCGAGACGCTGCGGCGTGAGGGGCACCAGCGGATGCCCGTCCGGCATGACATCCGGTCGGTCCCGGTCCCCGGCTGTGTGGACGGGTGGCTCGCCCTGCACGGCCGATACGGGCGGCTGCCGCGTGCGGAGGTGCTGCGGTCAGCCGTCCTGCACGCCGAGGGGGGCTTCGCCACCACCCCCGGTCTCATGGCCGCCGTCGAGGCCGCGGCCGGCGCGCCCGGCGCCCGGCGGCCCGCCTGGGCGGACCGTCCGGGCAAGGTCGTGGCGCGTCCCGGCGCGGCCCGCGCCCTGCGCGCCATCGTCGACGAGGGACGCGCCGGCTTCTACCAGGGCGAGTTCGGCAGCGGGCTGCGGGCCCTCGGCCGCGGTCACTACGGCGCGGCCGACTTCGCCGAGCCGGACGCGGAGTGGTGCCGCCCCCTCGGCCTGCGCACGTTCGGGCACGACGTGTGGACGGCTGCGCCGAACTCGCAGGGCTACGTGCTGCTCCTCGCGCTGGCGCTCGCCGAGGGGCTCGGCCTGCCCGGCTCACCGGACGACCCCGCGTGGGTGCACCTGCTCGCCGAGTCCGCCCTCGCCGCTGCCGCCGACCGCACGGCGATGCTGCACGAGGACGCCGACGGCGAAGCGCTTGTCCGCCCGGAGCGGATCCGCTCCCTGCGCGGCACGATCGACCCCGTCCGGCACTGGCGGCGGCGCGGCACGATCATGTCCGCCGACACCACCGTCGTGTGCGCCGTGGACGAACGGGGCATGGGCGTCTCGCTGCTCCAGTCCAACGCGAACGGGCTCGGCTCGCTGCTGTTCGAACCCCGCACCGGGATCAACCTGCACAGCCGCGGGATCGCCTTCGGGCTGGCCCCGGGGTCGCCCGCCGAGTACGGTCCGCGCCGCCGCCCGCCGCACACGCTCGTCCCGGTGCTGGTGACCCGGCCGGACGGGGCGCTGCGCGCCGTCCTCGGGTCCACCGGCGGCGATATCCAGCCGCAGATCCTCATGCAGTTGCTCGTCCGGGCACTGCGGCACGGCGCCCCGCCGGACGTGGCGCTGGCCGCACCCCGCTGGCGGCTCGCGACCGGTTTCGGGCGGTTCGAGACGTGGCAGGGCCGTACCCCGATCCGGTTGGACCTGGAGAACGGCGTCCCCGCCACCTGGACGCGGGAACTGCCCGGTTATGGCCACATCGTCCGCGCCGCGACCGCGGACGACGAGTTCGGCGAGGCCCAGCTCATCGAGGTCACGCCGGACGATGCGGGTCTTCGCGGCGCCGCCGAGCCACGCGCACCGCACAGCGCCGCCCTCGGTTACTGGAGCCCGATCGGGGGGACGTGATCTCCGGGCGGTACACCGAACGCAAGCCAGACACCGAGCACCGGAGGCACACGTATGACCGAGGGCGTCGCGATGACCGACGAGGACGTGCGGCGGATCGACGCCTACTGGAGGGCCGCGAACTACCTCTCGGTGGGACAGATCTACCTGCTGGACAACCCGCTGCTGCGCGAGCCCCTCACGCGGGCGCACATCAAGCCGCGGCTGCTCGGGCACTGGGGCACCTCCCCCGGCCTCAACTTCTGCTACGCGCACCTCAATCGGACGATCAGGGCGCGCGACCTCGACATGATCTACATCATGGGGCCGGGCCACGGCGGCCCGGCGGCCGTCGCGAACGCGTGGCTGGAGGGTACCTACAGCGAGGTCTACCCGCGGATCTCACGGGACGCCCCGGGGATGGCGCGGCTGTTCCGGCAGTTCTCCTTCCCCGGCGGCATCCCGAGTCACGTCGCGCCGGAGACGCCCGGCTCGATCCACGAGGGCGGCGAGCTCGGCTACTCGCTGGCGCACGCCTACGGCGCGGCGTTCGACAACCCGGACCTGGTCGTGGCGTGCATCGTCGGCGACGGCGAGGCCGAGACCGGCCCGCTCGCGGCGAGCTGGCATTCCAACAAGTTCCTGGACCCGGTGAACGACGGCGCCGTCCTGCCGATCCTGCACCTGAACGGCTACAAGATCGCGAACCCGTCGGTGCTGGCGCGCATCCCGGAGGAGGAGCTCGTCCAGCTCTTCGACGGCTACGGGTACCGTCCCACGCTGGTGAGCGGTGACGATCCGGCATCGATGCACCGGAAGATGGCCGTCGCGCTCGACCAGGCATTGGACGAGATCGCCTCCATCCAGGCCGCCGCGCGGGACGGCGGGGCCTCCGAGCGGCGACGCTGGCCGATGATCATTCTGCGGTCGCCGAAGGGCTGGACCGGCCCGAAGGAGGTCGACGGCCTGCCCGTCGAGAACACCTGGCGCTCCCACCAGGTCCCGCTCTCCGGGGTACGCGACGACCCCGACCACCTCGCGCAGCTGGAGGCGTGGCTGCGCTCCTACCGCCCCGAGGAGCTGTTCGACGACGAGGGCCGTCCGGTGGAGGCGTTGCGCAACCTGGCGCCCGCGGGCGAGCGCCGGATGAGCGCGAACCCGCACGCCAACGGCGGCCTGCTGCTGCGCCCGCTGACCCTGCCCGACTTCCGCGACTACGCCGTGCCCGTCGACAAGCCCGGCACCACGACCACCGAGCCCACCCGGCGGCTCGGCGCCTACCTGCGCGACGTCGTGAAGGCCAACCCGTCCGACTTCCGCATCATGGGCGCCGACGAGACCGCCTCCAACCGGCTCGGGGACGTCTTCGAGGCGACCGACCGCGTCTTCGCGGGCGAACGGTATCCGACCGACGAGCACCAGGCCGCGCACGGCCGCGTCATGGAGGTGCTCAGCGAGCACCTGTGCCAGGGCTGGCTGGAAGGCTATCTCCTCACCGGACGGCACGGCCTGTTCAACAGCTACGAGGCGTTCATCCACATCGTGGACGCGATGTTCAACCAGCACGCCAAGTGGCTCAAGGTCACGCGGGAGCTGCCGTGGCGCCGCCCGATCGCGTCCCTGAACTACCTGCTGTCCTCGCACGTGTGGCGGCAGGACCACAACGGCTTCACCCACCAGGACCCCGGCTTCCTGGACGTCGTCATGAACAAGAAGCCGGAGATCGTCCGGGTGTACCTCCCGCCGGACGCCAACACCCTGCTGTCGGTCGGCGACCACTGCCTGCGGTCCCGCGACTACGTCAACGTGGTCGTCGCAGGGAAGCAGCCCGCGCTCAACTGGCTGCCGATGGACGCCGCCATCGCGCACTGCACCCGCGGCATCGGCATCTGGGAGTGGGCGTCGTCGGACGGCGGCGCCGACCCCGACGTCGTGCTCGCCTGCGCGGGCGACATCCCGACACTGGAGACCCTCGCCGCCGTCGACCTGCTCCGCCAGCACTTCCCCGAGCTGCGCGTCCGGGTCGTGAACGTCGTCGACCTCATGCGGCTCCAGCCCGACCGCGAGCACCCGCACGGGCTGCCCGACCGGGACTTCGACGCCCTGTTCACCACCGACAAACCCGTGATCTTCGCGTTCCACGGCTACCCGTACCTGATCCACCGGCTGACCTACCGCCGCGCCGGGCACCACAACCTGCACGTCCGCGGCTACAAGGAGGAGGGCACGACCACCACCCCCTTCGACATGGTCATGCTCAACGACCTGGACCGCTTCCACCTGGTCATGGACGTGATCGACCGCGTCCCCTCGCTGGGCGGACGGGTCGCCCACATCCGGCAGCGGATGTCGGACCGGCGCCTGCAACTGCGCCTGCACACCCGCGAGCACGGCGAGGACGCCCCCGAGATCCGCGACTGGACCTGGCCGTACTGAACGGCGGAGTCGAGGACACGACCGCACGGAAGGGAACACATGCGCGTCCTGACGGTCAACCCGGGATCGAGCAGCCTGAAACTGAGCCTGCTCGACGCCGGCGACACGGTCCTCACCGAGGCGTCCGGCCCCCGGCAGGAGATGGCGCCGCTGGTCAAGGACATGCCCAGGCCGGACGCCATCGGCGTCCGGTTCGTCCACGGCGGCACGGACTTCACCGCCCCCGTCCTCGTGAACGACGCCGTCACCGAACGGCTGCACGCCCTCGCCGACCTCGCGCCCCTGCACCAGCCGGCGTCGCTGCACGCCCTGTCGGAGATCACCGGCGTCCTGCCCGGTGTCCCGGCCGTGGCGTGCTTCGACACCGCCTTCCACGCCACGCTCCCGGAGGCCGCCGCCACGTACGCGCTCCCGGCCGACTGGCGGGAACGCTTCGGCCTGCGCCGCTATGGGTTCCACGGGCTCTCGTTCTCCTACGCCGTCCGCCGGGCCGGTGAGCTGCTCGGCACCGACCCGGCCACCCTCCGGATGGTGGTCTGCCACCTCGGATCCGGCGCGTCCCTGGCCGCCGTGGCGGACGGCGTCTCCATCGACACCACGATGGGATTCACGCCCCTGGAGGGTCTGGTCATGGCCTCCCGCGCGGGCAGCATCGACCCGGGCATCCCGCTCTGGCTGATCAAGCACGGGCTCTCCGCCCACGACGTCAACGACGTGCTCGAACACGGCTCCGGGCTGCTCGGCCTCACCGGCACCGGTGACATGCGCCGGATCCGCGAGCTGGCCGAGGGCCGCGACGTGACCGCCCTCGCCGCCCTGGACGTCTACCACCACCGCCTCCGCGCCTGCGCCGCCGCCATGATCGCGTCCCTCGGCGGCCTGGACGTGCTGGCGTTCACCGGCGGCGTCGGCGAGCACGCCCCGTCCGTCCGCATGCGCCTCGCCGAGGACCTCGCCTTCCTCGGCACCGCCGTCGACCCCGACCGCAACGCCGCCGCGGACGGCGACGCCGACATCACCTCCGACGGCGCCGCCGTCCGCGCCCTCGTGATCGCCGCCCGCGAGGACCTGGAGATAGCGGCAGGAGTCCGGCAGGTCCTCACCCGCAGGTGAGAGCATGTGCGCATGCCGGAACCCGTATGCCGCACCTGCGGAGAGCCCCTTCCGCCGTCGGACGGCAGGCCGGGGCGCGCGCCCGAGTACTGCTCGGCGGCCTGCCGCCAGAAGGCGTAGCGGTCGCGGCAGGCCGGCGGCGGCGATCCGGACGGGCGACGAGTGGTCGTTCGCCGGGCTGGTCGAGCCGTACCGGCGTGAGCTCCAGGTGCACTGCTACCGGATGGTCGGCTCCTTCGACGACTCGGAGGACCTCGTCCAGGAGACGCTGCTCAAGGCGTGGCGGAACCGGGCCGGGTTCGAAGGACACTCCAGCCTCCGCGCCTGGCTCTACAAGATCGCCACCAACACGACCCTGGACTTTCTGAGGCGCCACGAGCGGCGCCCCCAGCAGTACGGGCCGAGCCCCCTCCTCCCAACAGACGGCGTGACGGCGTCACCGTTCCTGCCCTGGTTGCAGCCGTTCCCCGACTCACCAAGCCCGCAGGCGCCGATGACCGCCGCGACCTGTCGGAGCGGATGGCGGCGGCCCTCACCAGCGTCCTTTCCGGCGGTCACACCGCCACCAAGGTCACCGTGATCTGCGACCTGGACACCCTCACCGGCGGTACCGCCCCGGCCCGCCTCGCCGACGGAACCCCCATCCCCGCCGAACAGGCCCGACGTATCGCCCTCAATGCCGGGGTATCCCCGCTGCTGCTGGGACGCGGCCACCTACCGCTCTACCTCGGCCACGGCCGCCGGTTCGCCAGCCCCGCCCAACGCCGCGTCCTCGAGACCATCTACCCGACGTGCGCCGTCCAGGGCTGCGAAGTCCCCGGCCATCTGTGCGAAGTCGACCACGTGAACGGCTGGGTCCTCAGACACAGCCCCACCGGCATCGACAAGCTCGCTCTCTGCTGCGGATGGCACAACCGCTTCAAGCACACCGCCCCGGCCCGGCTCCACATCACCACCGACGAGAGCGGCCGCTACACCTACCGCCTCCTCCCACCTCCGAACACCGCGCGCCCGAACCCGTGGTACCAGGCTCCACCGGCACCCACGCCCCGTCGGGTTGGCCTCCGTCCCCGCACACGTAGCCACGCCACCCGAACCAACAGCCGTCCATGCGGTTAACGCCAGACCGCTGGCCCGTAGCCTCACGGATGACCTTCTTCATTTGCGCCGGGACGCTACGCACCTTCCTCCGTACTCCCCACCCGGTCGCCTACGCCCAGCTGCTCCAGACGCCGGCCTGCGAGATCTGGCTGCGCTCCCGGCGGAGCTTGACGCGAACCCCGGCCACCGGCGGCGGAAGGTGATGACCTCGCCCTAGGAGGGCACGGTGTTCCCCACAACACGCACCGCCGCCTCCTCGACCGTGGCCGTGTCCGCCCGGCGGAACCCGGCACTGTTCCCAGGAGTCTGACCGACCGAAATCGCCGTCGAATCCGAGGTGGTCGGGATGCTGCTCAACCTGGTCGCGATCGCGCTGTCCGCGCTGGCCCTCGCCTGTTCCACCTACCTGGCCCACCGCCAGGTGACCCTGATGCATCGCTCCGCCTACCTGCCCGTCTACCTGGCCTTCCTCAACGAGTTCCGGTCGATGGAGTTCCACGACCGCTACCGGTTCGTCTGCGAGCGGCTACCGCACGAGCACGAGCCCGGCAACGGCCTGTCGGGGTTACCTGACGAGGCGAGACGGGCTGTGCTGGACATCGCCTACTACTTCCAGAACCTCATCCTCGTCTGGCGGCTCAGCCTGCTGGACGAGCAGGTCCTCGCGACGATGGGAATCCGGTTCCTCCGGGTCTGGGACGCGATCGCACCTTTCGTCGAGCGCGAACGCGAACTCATGGGCGCTCCCGAATTCCGGCTGATGAGCAGCCTCGAAGCCTTCGCCGAGGAGGTCAGGCAGAGCCGCCCACCCAGGCGCCGTCGGCTCCTCTAGGAGCCCACCGCCTCCGACCACCCGTCAGTCACCTGCCACCAACGTCTCGACCCGAGCCGTCTAGCGGCCTGGTCTGCGGGCTTCGGCTCGGGCGCGGCGTTCCTCGTCCTCCAGGAGCGGGCCTATGCGGAAGGGGACCTGATGGGTGAGGACGATCGAGGTCGTGCTGCGCCGGACCCCCGGGCAGGCGAGGATCGAGTCGATCACCTCGTGGAGCTGCCTGCCGTTCGGGGCCGCCGCGCGGACGAGGAGATCGCCCTGGCCGGTGATGCCGAGCACCTCCAGGACGCGGGGAATCGCGGCCAGGGCGGCGGCGGCCTCGCGGAGACGGCCTTGGGCCACCTCCAGGGTGACGAAGGCGGTGAGGTCGAAGCCGAGGGCGTCCAGGTCGACTTCGCGGCCGCGGTGGCCGATCACGCCGTCGCGTTCGAGGCGTTCGACGCGGGCGTGGGCGGTGTTGCGGGCGATGCCGAGCCTTGCGGCCAGTTCGGTGACACCGATGCGGGGCTGCTCGACGAGGCGGCGCAGGATCTGGATGTCGAGCAGGGTGGGGCGCGTCACAACGCTCACCTCCGGCGGGTAACTCGGTTCTGACTTGAGCAATCCGCTCAATTGTGGCGTTCACATCTTGCACGCCGCTCAGCGAGGGGGGCTCAATGCACGCATGACCACCATCGCTGCCTCTGGGAACCCGCTCCGCGACCGGCTGGAGCTGGAGCGCGGGCGGATCGCCGTCGGCGGTGTGCAGGCCCTCGTCCGGCTGCTGCTCGACCAGCGGCGCGCGGACATCCGCAGGGGCTGGACGACCGCCGGGTTCGTCTCCGGGTACCGGGGGTCGCCGCTCGGCGGGCTCGACCAGCAGCTCATGCGGGACGCGGCGCTGCTCGGCGAGCACGACATCCGGTTCGTGCCCGGCGTGAACGAGGAGCTGGCGGCGACGGCGGTGTACGGGTCGCAGCTCGTGGAGCATCTACCTGGGCCGCGCTACCAGGGCGTCTTCGGACTCTGGTACGGCAAGGCGCCCGGCGTGGATCGCTCCATGGACGCGTTCAAGCACGCGAACTGGCTCGGCACGAGCGAGCGCGGCGGGGTCCTCGCGGTGGTGGGGGACGATCCGTCCTGCAAGTCCTCGACGCTTCCGTCGGCGACGGAGGGCGCGCTTGCCGAGGCGTTCATGCCGGTGCTGGTCCCCGCGTCCATCGGGGACGTGCTGCGGCTGGGCCGCGCGGGCTTCGAGATGTCCCGGTTCAGCGGGGCCTGGGTCGGTTTCAAGGTCGTGACGGACGTCGCGGACTCCCATGAGGTCGTGGACGTCGCACCGGTACCGGACCATGTCGTCCCCGAGTGGGAGTGGCGGGGGCGGCCCTGGCGGCCGACCCGCAGGCCGGGGGTGGATCTGAAGGACACGACGTCCCTGGAGGCCGAGGTGCTGGACGGGCGGCTCCGGGCCGCCACCGCGTTCGCCGCCGCGAACGGCCTCGACCGGATCGAGGGCGCGGCGGACGCGACGATCGGGCTGGTGGCGGCCGGCCGCACCTACCTTGAGCTGCGCGAGGCCCTCGACCGGCTCGGGTTGGACGAGGACGCGCTGGCCCGGCGCGGGGTCCGGCTGCTGCGGCTGGCGCTGATCCATCCGCTCGACCGGGCCCGGATCAGGGAGTTCGCGGACGGGCTCCGCGAGATCGTCGTCGTCGAGGAGAAGCGCGCGTTCGTCGAGACGCAGATCCGGGACGTCCTGTACGACGCGGCGGAGCGGCCCGCCGTGCTCGGCAAGCATGGCCCGGACGGGGCCCCGTTGATCCCGGCGGACGGCGGGCTGGACGCCGACCGCCTCACGAAGGCGCTCGCCCGGCTGCTCGCCGACCGGATCGGCGAGCAGCACCTCGACCTGCGCGACCCGGTGCTGCGGCCGCGCAAGCCGACGCTGAACCTGATCTCCGCCGCCCGGACGCCGTTCTTCTGCTCGGGATGCCCGCACAACCGGTCGACGGTCGTCCCGGCCGGGTCGGTCGCGGCGAGCGGCATCGGATGCCACGTCATGACCGTGTTCAACGACCGCAGCATCGGCACGACGCAGATGGGCGGGGAGGGCGCGATGTGGGTCGGCGCGGCGCTGTTCAGCGACACCGCGCACATGTTCCAGAATCTCGGCGACGGCACGTTCTTCCACTCGGGCAGCCTGGCGGTCCGGCAGGCCGTGGCGGCGGGCACGAACATCACCTTCAAGCTGCTGTACAACGCCGCCGTGGCGATGACGGGCGGGCAGGACGCCGACGGCGGCGCCGACCCGGCGGCCGTGACGCGGATGCTGCACGCCGAGGGCGTCGCGAGGATCGTCGTGGTGGCGGACGACCCGTCCCGCTACCCGCGCGGGACGGACTGGGCGCCGGGTGTCCGGGTCCGGCACCGCGACGACCTCGACGCCGTCCAGCGGGAGTTGCGCGAGATCCCGGGCGTGACCGTGCTGTTGTACGACCAGGCGTGCGCGGCGGAGACGAGGCGCAAGCGCAAGCGCGGGCAGGCGCCGGACCCGGCCGCCCGCGTGCTGATCAACGAGGCGGTGTGTGAAGGGTGCGGCGACTGCGGCACCGCGTCGAACTGCCTGAGCGTCGAGCCGGTGGAGACCGAGTTCGGGCGCAAGACACAGATCAACCAGACGTCCTGCAACAAGGACTACTCCTGCCTTGACGGCGACTGCCCGTCGTTCCTCACCGTGATCCCGGGCGGCACGAAGGCCGCCGCGCCGTCCCTCGCGCCGATCGGTGCGCCACCCGAGCCGGCCGCGCGTCCGGTGGCGGCGGACATCCTGCTCGTGGGCATCGGCGGGACGGGCGTCGTCACCGTCAACCAGGTCCTCGCGACCGCCGCGCTGCTCGACGGGCGGCACGCCCGGGCGCTCGACCAGACCGGCCTCAGCCAGAAGGCCGGGGCCGTGGTGTCGCATCTGCGGATCGGGGACGCCGACCGGGACCGACCGGGGATGGTCGGCGCGGGCGGCGCGGACACCTACCTGGTGTTCGACTCCCTCGCCGGCACGTCCGAGGCGAACCTGCGCCGCTGCGCGCCCGGCCGGACCGCCGCGGTCGTGTCCACCAGCGAGGTCCCTACCGGACGGATGATCACCGACACCGCGGCGGCGCTGCCGCCGAGCGCGTCGCTGGTGCGGCGGATCGCCAACCGCACGGACGCCGCGCGGCTCGTCGCGCTGGACGCCCTCGGACTCGCCGAACGCTGGTTCGGCGGCACTACCACGGCCAATTTCGTCGTGGTCGGCGCCGCATACCAGTCCGGGCTGCTGCCGCTGTCGGCCGCCGCGATCGAGGAGGCGCTCGCCCTCAACGGCGTGCAGGTCGAGGCGAACGTGCAGGCGTTCCAGGCCGGGCGGCGGCTCGTCCTCGACCCCGGCTTCGCCGACGGTGCATCCGCGGACGCCGCCGCGGGCGTCCAGGCCGTCGCGCGGCCCTTGGACGCCACGGCGCCCGCCGCGCTGAACCTGGTCGCCGCGTCGAGCGCGGACGGCGAGTTGCTGCGCGTGCTGCGGATCCGCGTCCCCGACCTCGCCGCCTACCAGGACCTCGCGCTGGCCAGGCGCTATCTGGACGCCGTCCTCCGCGTGGCGGACGTGGAGCGCGCCGCGGGCGTCCCCGGGCAGCGGCTCGCGGTCGCCGTCGCGCGCAACCTGTACAAGCTCATGGCCTACAAGGACGAGTACGAGGTCGCCCGGCTGCACCTCGACCCGGAGCTGGCCCGGCGGGTCGAGGAGCGGTTCGGTCCGGGCTCGACCGTCCGGTACATGCTGCACCCGCCCGTCCTCAAGGCCCTGGGCATGGACCGGAAGATCGCACTCGGCCGGACGGCGCGCCCCGCGTTCCACGTTCTGCGGGCGATGCGGCGGCTGCGCGGCACCCGCCTCGACCTGTTCGGCGCGACCGCGCACCGCCGGGCCGAACGGCGGCTGATCGCCGAGTACCGCGCGGTGATCGTCGAGCTGCTCGCCGGCCTGGACGCGGAGCGGCACGACCTCGCGGTGCGGATCGCGGAGCTGCCGGACATGATCCGGGGGTACGAGGACGTCAAGACCGCCGGCATCGCCCGCTACCGCGATGAGCAGCGCAGGCTGCTCAGCTCCTGGCGCGACGCGCCGGCCGGGAAGGACGGGCGGGCGGGGGCGCTGACCTGAGGACGGCTCAGACGCAGCCCTCGAACTGCGGGATCTCCACCTTCGAGAGATCGAGGCCGGTGCCGGTGAACCACTTGGTGATCAGCTTCTGGGCGGTGCCGTCCTGGTACATCTGCGTGATCGCCCGGTTGAGCGCCTCGCACCCGTCCACATCACCGCGGCGCAACCCGATACCGGTGTTCTGCTCGCTGATCCGGGCGTTGACCAGCCGGTACCCGCTGCCCTCCCGCCGGATGAGCCCCGCCAGGATCACGTCGTTGGTGGTGATCGCGTCGACCGCCCGCGCGCGGATCTTCGCCATGCACTCGTCATAGTTCGTCGCGGGGACGATCCGCGCCGCCATCCCGTGCAACGCCAGCAGCCGCTCGACCGGGTCGGAGCCCCCCACCCCGCAGAACCGCCGGCCCTTCAGGTCGCGGACGCCCCTCGCCGGTTCCTCCTTCCGGACAAGGACGTCCTGATAGGACACGTAGTACGGGCCCGCGAAGGAGATCATCGTCTTGCGCTCCGGCGTGACTGACAGGGTCGCGAGCACCATGTCCGCCCGTCCGGACGTCAGCAGCGGGATCCGGTCGGACGAGTAGGCCTGGATGAACCGGACCTTGCGCCCGATCCGGTCCGCCACGTACCGGGCGACGTCGATGTCGAAGCCCTCGAACGTCCCGTCCGCACGGCGCTGCCCGAGCCCGGGAAGGTCCGGCCGTACGCCCACGACCAGGGTGTCCTTGTCGAGCAGGGACTCCCCGCCACCGTCCCCGCAGGCCGTCAGCAGCCCGCCCAGCAGCACAACCGTCGAGAGCAGGCGCATCGGCCTTGTCATACGCACACCGGAGATGATTCCGGGTCCGCCGCCACAGTCAAGACCCGCCCCCGGAAGAGTCCTTTGACTGTCAAGCAAAAGCCCCGGTTCGGCACTGGCGCAACCTGGCCATCGCCGAACAATCGCAGGTCAAGCGGCCTCTAATCCTGCATAACCGAAAAGCTGGAAGGAACCCCCCCATGAATTTCAAGCGGATCGCCATCGCGAGCACGGTCGCCGCGGCCGTCGTCGCGAGCGGCACTGCGCTGGCCACCCCCGCGTCCGCCGACACCACCTCCTACGCCGCGCCGTACGGTTACTGGCCCGTCCTGCGGCAGGGCCAGGTCAGCGAGAACGTCCGCGCCCTCCAGTGGTTCCTGAGCTGCGACGGTTACGACCAGCCCGCCCCCTCGCACTACGGCCCGAAGACCACCGCGAACGTCAAGGCGTTCCAGCAGCGCTACCTGACCTCCTTCGACGGCAACACCGGCGCCCTCACCTGGAAGGCCCTGCTCACCCACGCCGCGCCCACCGGCTACGGCCAGAAGAACCACTGCGTCAAGGCGCTACAGGTCCTGCTCAACAAGTGGCGCTACAACGACGACCTGCCCATCACCGGCTACCACGGCCCGCGCACCAAGAAGAAGCTCATCCGCTTCCAGTCCGGGCACGGCCTCCCGGCGACCGGCACCCCCGACCTGCGCACCTACCACAAGCTGATCGCGACCGCCCCGGGCGCGTGACCGCCGGGCCGCTATCTGCCGGTGCGGGCGGGCAGGGCGGTGTAGGGCTTGAAGGTCAGGTACTGGACGAAGACCGCCGTGTTCGTCCCGGCCTTGGCGGGCAGGCCGCCCCGCCAGTCCACCAGTCCGTTGAACAGGCTGGCCGGACCGCAGCCGGTGGCCTTGGGCGCCGCGAACACGTTGTCGACCAGCGTCATCTTGTAGGTGGGCGGGTCGGGGGCGACGTCGACGGGCGGGCTGCCGGTGATCGGCTTGTTGGGCGGCGGCGGCCTGGTCGTGCCGACGGTCAGCGAGAGGGTGACCGGGGCGTCCTTGGTACCGATGGCGCACTGGTCGCCGACCAGCGGATTCTGGACACCGATCTTGAGCTTGAGCCTCAGCAGCGTCTGGGGGTCGACATTGAACTCGGGCGTCGCGGCCAGCGTGGGCTTGGCGCTCACCTGAAGCACGGGCAGCACGTCCGTGCCGGGGATTCCGAGCACACCGCCGTCCACCCGGATGGGGTCGCCCTTCAGCGGCACCACGATCGTCTTCTGTTCGAGCGTCTCGGGGTCGTAGCCGATCGCGTACGTCAGCCTGAGCGGCTTGACGATCGCCTGGTCGATCCGTCCCACCTGGAGACGCCCGCCGCTGATCACGCCGACGTTGCAGTTCCACAGGGACGGGTCGTCGCCCGCGGGCAGCTTCGGGCAGTCCTCGAAGGTGAGGCCGGGAGGCAGGGGCTCGCGAGCGGGTACCGCGGACGCGCCGGCGGGTGCCGCGAGGGCCGTGGTGCCGATCGTCACGCCGAGCGCGAGCGCGGTTCCGCGGCTTGCGGGGGTCGCTCTCATGGGGTGCTCCCTCGTGACGCGGCTAGGACGGGATCTCGGTGTAGGACTTGAAGCTCACGTACTCGGAGAAGATCGCGGTGTTCTTCCCTGCCGCGGACGGCAGCGCCGCCTGGAGGTCGACCGCCCAGTTCAGCGCCCCGGCGAGACCGCAACCCCGGGCGGCGGGGACGGCGAAGGAGTTGTCCACCATCGTCGCCTTAAAGATCGGCGGGTTCTTCGACACGTCGACCGGCTGGCTGCCCGAGATCGGCTTGTTCGGCGGCGGCGGCTTGGTCGTCCCGAACGTGAGGCGGAGCTTGACGGCCGCCGCGTCCGACCCGATGGAGCAGGACTGGCCGAGGACGGGATTGATCACGCTGACCTTGAGGTTCAGCAGCACGTCGCCGTCCCGCAGGTCCATGAACCCCGCGTACTCGGGACGCGCGTACACGGCGGTGAGGATCGGGTCGCCGAAGATGCCCGGCTTGACCAGCATCGCCGCGGCCTCGAAGCCGCCGACGAGCACCTTCTGCTCCAGGGTCTCGGGATCGAATCCCACCGCGTAGGTGATCGTGATCGGGGACGTGAGCCGCTGGTCGAAGCGCCCGAACGTGAACTGCCCGCCGGTGATGACGGCGACGTTGCAGTTCCAGAAGGAGGGGTCGCTGCCCGCGGGCAGCTTCGGGCACTTGGCGAAGCTGAAGCGCGGGATCGGCTCCGCCGAGACCGGCGGGGCGAGGACGGCGGACAGCGCGATGGGCGACAGGACGGCGGCGATGGCGAGGACGGCTCTCGTGGCCGGACCGCGCAGGCGGAGCGGGGGTCTCACAGCGTTCTCCGTGGGGTGGGGACAGGAGCGGGCTGCCGGTGAACTGGTGTGGAGGCCGCCCCGGCTCCGGGACCGGGGCGGCCTGCGGCGCTCGATCAGGGACCGAGGACGAGGTCGGCGCCGCCGGGAGCGGTCAGGATCTGGTACCGACCGTTGGCCGAAGCGCTCGCGGGGCAGCCGCTGGTGTTCTCGGCGTTCGCGACCTTCTGCAACGACTGGCCCTTGAGCTCAGCTTGGGAATGCGGATTCGCGGTGTCTGGCCGGGCAGGATTGCTGCCGTTGTACAGGTCGATGGTGAGCGGAGTGCTGCCCGTGAGCCCGTAGTGGCAGGTCTCGGTGCGCCCCAGTGAGGTGAGCTGGAGGACGGCCTTGACGTCCACGCTCGGATTCGGGGCGTTGATCTTCAGATAGCCGTCGCGGCCACCCTTCACCGGGTCGTAGACCACCGATCCGCCGGTGTAGGGGAGCTTGCTCGCGGTGATCGTGTCGCTGCCGCCGAAGTTGTTGGTGCAGCCGGTGAGCGCGATGTCCTTGAGGGAGCCGGTGCTGCCGTCGGAGACCACCGAGGCGACGAGGGTCGCGCCGGTGCAGGTGGTGGTGATCAGGCCGACGCCCGGCCCGTTGCCCGACAGCCGGGTGCTGGTGAGGTTGGTGGCCTTGACGTCGCCGTTGTAGGGCGCACCACCCGAGGTGATCGTTGTGGAGGCGAGCGCCGCGGTCGCGGTGACCAGCAGGAGGGCACCGGCTCCGAGGGCGGGGAGCACGATCGTGGACGGTTTCGGCACCGTAGCGGTCCTTTCACACAGGGGCGGGGGGTCCGTGGCCCTCGCACCGAAACATAAACTGGAACGTTTCTCAAGTACGGCGCCGTACCCAATGATCACGGAGACCCTTTTCGGCATCGGGGTACGGTGACGTACCCAATGTCCTTATCGAAGGCTGGAAACGCGGACGAGGGTTTCCGGACGCGTCCCTAGATGGCCTGATACGGCCAAGCCCGGAGAACCAGAGCACGGCGCCAAAGGACGGGAGTCAACCAAGGAGAAGGGCGGACCTAGCGATCCGTGGTGGTCTCCGGCGGTACCGGGAGGACGAACATTCCGACCAGGCCACGCCACAGCCCGGGGAGCAGGTGGGCCTCACCCTGGCTGATCCTGCTGTACACCACCTCGTGGACTCCGCCGACGATCACCTCGGCGGTCAGTTCCGGCTCGGGGCAGCCGGGATACAGCGCCAGCAGGTGCGTCACGATGGTCGCGTTGAAGTGCTGCTTCACCTCGTCGCGCCGCGCGACGGCGTCCGGGCCGGCCGCCATCACCTCCACCACGCACATCCGCGCGGCGAGCGGCTCGGCGGCCAGGAAGTCCAGCAGCGCGGCGAGTCCGGCACGCAGTCGCGCGTCCGGGGCCGCGTGCGTGTCGAAGGCGGCGGAGACGGCGTCGACCAGCCGCGTGGCGACCGAGTCGTAGGCCGCGAAGAACGCCTCTTCCTTGTTCCGGAAATGCTCATAGAACGTCTTCTTGGAAACGGCCGACAGCGTCACGACGGAATCGACGGTGAGCTGCGCGTACCCCTTCGAGCCGACGATGCCGATCACCGCCTGGAGGATGCGGCCCCGCTGGTTGCTGGCCACATAACTGCGCGAAAGGCGATGCCGCCCGGACGGCAGCCGTGCCGCGCCCTGTGCCCGGCGCACCCCGTCGACCTGTTCCATACTCAGCCCGCCGCGTCGGTTCCGTGTAATCCAACCCCGCAGCAATTCTAGGGCGTGTCCATTGCAATCCCGGCCCCTGATGGCGGCACCAGAGGGGTCGCACCCCAGTGGGCGCCCTCCTCCGGATGGAAGGCGCCCACCGTGGCGAGTGGGCGACGGGACGAACCGGACCGCCTGGCGGGCCGTCCGGGTCAAGGTTTCGTCCGCGCCCGGGCTCTGGTCTTGCTCACAGGGGTCGTACTGACGATGGCCTTGCTCACGAGGTTCCGGCGACCGCCTCCTGTTCTCTTCCGGGGACGTGTTCGGTTTCGGGAACGTTCGGGGACGGCTGGGGACGCCGCCGCGGGGACATGCCGAGGCCCGCCGCCGCGGCCACGACCATGAAGGCGCCGACGACCAACCAGGCGTGCACGTAGCCGCGGTGGGCGTCGGCGTAGCCGTGCGGGGTGCCGAGCACCGCGACGGCCAGGCTCACGCCGAGGACGCTGCCGACCTGGCGGCTCATGTTGACGACGGCGCTACCGGTCGCGAACCTGTCGGCCGGCAGGTCCGCGGCGGAGGCCGAGAGGATGGTGGGCAGCGCCAGGCCGACGCCCGTCCCGCCGATGAGCCAGCCCGGCAGCAGCTCGGACGCGTACGCCGGCGACTGTCCGAGGCTCACCGCGATGAGCGCGACGCTGGCCGCGCACAGCAGGCACCCGGCGGCGGTGATCCGGCCGACGGGGACGCCGCGGGCGGCCAGCTTCCCGGCGATCAGCGCCATCACCGGGACCATCAGCGGGCCGGGCGCGACGCCGAGCCCGGTCCGGATCGCCGAGTACTGCCAGACCTGCTGCATCCACAGCACGCCGAGGAGCAGGTTCGCGGCGAAGGCGACGGTGAACAGCAGGATGGCCGCGTTCGACCAGAAGAAGGTCCGCACCGCCAGCAGGGACGGCTCGATCACCGGCGCCGGGTGACGCACCGAGCGGGCCCAGAAGCCGCCGAGGACGACCACCGCGGCGGCGACGGCGAGCAGGGTCCGCTGCGCCGGCCAGTCATTGATCTTCACGAGGGCGAGCGCCAGCAGCGCGATGGCCGCCGTCAGCACCGCGGCGCCCGGCAGGTCGGGGACGCGCGCCGCCGTGCCCTCGCGGGAGTCGGGGACGTAGCGGAGCGCGAGCAGCGCCGCGAGCAGGCCGATCGGGACGTTCACCTCGAACACCCAGCGCCACGACACGTCCACCAGGACGCCGCCGAGCGCGGGACCCGCCGCGGCGGCGAGCGCGGAGGATGCCGACCAGATCCGTACCGCGCCGGCCCGCCGTCCGGGTGGGAACACCGCCAGCAGCAGGCCGAGGCTGGTGGGGATGAGCGCCGCAGCGCCCACCGCCTGGACGACGCGGAAGACGACCAGCCACCACAGGGAGGGGGCCGCGGCGCACGCCTGCGAGGCGAGCGTGAACACGGCGAGACCGAGGAGCAGGCCCGACTTGCGACCGTAGCGGTCGGCGAGTCGGCCGAGCGGGACCAGCAGCGCCGCGAACACGATCGCGTAGCCGTTCAGCACCCAGGACAGGTCGGCGAGCGATTCCCCGGGGAAGTCGCGTCCGATGTCGTCGAAGGCCACGTTGACGATGAACAGGTCGAGGCCCGCCATGAAGGAGGCGACGCAGAGCACGGCGAGAGCCGACCCGGAGCGAACCTGACTTTGTTGCACCATAGTCAGGGAGGCTAGCGAGGAGGCTGACTTTGGTCAATAGAAGTCAGGTGGATTCGCTGCGTATACTCGGCCGCGTGACGATCACACTCGAGGGGCACTTCGCCGACCGGTCCGCCTGGTCGATGCAGAACTGCCCGGTGGCCAGGACGCTGTCGGCGCTCGGCCCGCCGTCGGCGGTCCTGGTGCTCAGCGAGGCCTACTTCGGGACGAACCGTTTCGGAGACTTCGTCCGCAATCTCGGCATGACCGAATCCGCCGTCACAGCCCGGCTGCGGCACCTGGTGAAGGCCGGATTGCTGAGCAAGGAGCCGTATCAGGAACCCGGCCAGCGCACTCGTTACGAGTACCACCTGACGAAGATGGGCCTCGATCTCGCGCCGACTCTGGTCGGCCTCATGGAGTGGGGCGAGACCTACCTCCCGCACGAGGAGGGCCGCCAGGTCATGCTCACCCACGCCGGATGCGACGAACCGGTCGCGTCGCAGGTGCGCTGCGCGTCCGGCCACGACGTCCCGGTCAACGAGATCATCATGCGTCCGCCGCACGAGCCCGAAGGGTGGTCCCCGGAGCCCGGGGAAGCGGACGTCCAGGGAGACGGGGATCACGCCTGACCCGGACGCCCGCCCCCAGCACCGGGCGACGCGTCCTACGCCCGGCCGCTCCTCACTCTTCCACAGGGGACCGCGCAGGGGGGACGGCTTGCCACAGGCGCAGCCCCGGCGCGGTACGCGGTCCCGACGGACGCCCCGGCGCGTGGCCCGGGCCCGGCCCGGGCACCGGCGCACCGCTGGCCAGGCGCAATGCGTGCTCGACGAGCGCCACCAACACGTCCTTCGCCGACACCTCCTGCCGGGCGTCGCATAGCAGGACGGGCACATGCTGGTCAATGTCCAGTGCCATGCGGACCTCCGGCGGCTCGTAGCGGTCGGCGCCCTCGAAGCAGTTGACGGCGACCACGAACGGCGTGCCCTTCTCCTCGAAGTAGTCGATGGAGGCGAAGCTCGCCGTGAGCCGCCGCGTGTCGGCCAGCACCACGGCACCGAGCGCGCCGCGCGACAGCTCGTTCCACATGAACCAGAACCGCTCCTGGCCCGGCGTCCCGAACAGGTAGATCGCGACGCCGTCGCGCAGGGTGATGCGGCCGAAGTCCATGGCCACGGTGGTGGTGGTCTTGGCCGCCACGCCTTCGAGGTCGTCCACGCCGACGCTCGCGTCGGTGAGCGCCTCCTCGGTGCGCAGCGGGCGGATCTCGCTGACCGCGCCGACGAGGGTCGTCTTGCCGGCCCCGAATCCCCCCGCGACGAGGATCTTGAGCGCGACGCGGGGGCCGTCGTATCGGTCGTCGGTCCCGTCGCTGGAAGGGCCGCCGGGCGGGGGGTCAGAGCGCACGGAGTTCATCGAGCACCCTCCTGAGCAGGTTCTGGTCGGTATGGGGCTGGACGGACGGCTCCGACCACTGCTGGACACGCACGAAACCCGAGTCCAGCAGGTCGCCCGCGAGCACGCGGACGACGCCGAGCGGCAGGTCGAGCTCGGAGCCGAGATCGGCAATGGTGTGCGGGCGGCGGCACAGCGCGAGCAGGCGGCGCTGCTCGCGCGAGAGCCGGCCGAGTTCGGGCGGTCGGGCGCCGGTCGCGACGAGGATCGCCACGATGTCCAGCGGCTCCCCGCTCGGGCGGGTCCGGCCACGCGTCACCGCGTAGGGGCGGACGATGGGTCCGGCGGCGTCGTCCAGCCACCGTTCCCGCCCGGGACCCCGCGCACCGCCGGGTACCCCGGGCACGCCGGGAGGACCCGGCACCCCCGGGGTACCGGGCACGCTAGGGACGCTGGGGTCCATGGGAGGTCACCCGGATCCAGGTCCCGGTCTGGTCTGTCTCAGGCCGGTGGACAGCTGTTTGCCGACCCGCTTGACCAGCATCGTCATCTCGTAGGCGACGAGGCCCGCGTTGGCGCCGACATCGCTGAGCAGCGCCAGGCAGCTGTTGGCCCCGGCCGGGACGACGAAGAACAGGCCCCCGTCCATCTCGATGAGGGTCTGCCGGACCTCGCCGGAGTCCAGTTGTGGCCGGGCCCCGATGGCGAGGCTGTGGAAACCGGCGGCCAGCGCGGCGAGGTACTCGGCGTCCTCGCGCCCGACGCCGCGCGAGGCGCCCATGACCAGGCCGTCGCGCGACAGCACGACGACCTTGCGGACCTGCGGGACCCGGTCCACGAGGTCGTCCAGCAGCCAGCCCAGTTCGGCGGCGACACCCTGATACGTCATGATCTTCCCTCCATACCGTCTGCCGGCCCTTCGTTCTCACGCCCGCGAAGCCATCCCGCCTGTAGCGAGGCGAACAGGTCACGGGACGCCTCCGCCGAACGCTCCTCCCACACCGAGAGCGCGTCGCTCTCCTGCGGCGGCGCGGGCGGCCCGGCGTCGCGCAGTTGCGGGGCGAGGCTGGCTCGCCGGACGCGGCGGGGCAGCGGGGCTCGCCCGTCCCCCGGCGGCGCGCCGAACGATCCCGGCGGATCTGGAATCGGGGTTCCGGACACCGGCGTTTCGGACATCGGAGTCTGGTACACCGGGGTTTCGGGCGTCGGGGTCTCCGGCATCACGGCCTCGGGCATCGGGGTTTCGGGCGCCGCGGTGAAGGCACCCGTCCCGTTCGCAGGCGCGGGCGGCGGGGACGGCACCGGGGGCACTGGGGGCGGCACCGGCGGCGCGTCGTAGGCCACCGGCGCGTTGAGCATCGCCGTGGACGTCGGGTACGCCCCGTTCGAGCCGTTCCCCGGGACGTGGTCCACGCGGAACGGTTCCGTCGGCACCGGGCGCGCGACGGGAACATCCCACGGCCCCGGCGCGGCCGGCCTGGCCGCGGGCGGCGCGGCGGCGAGTTCGTCCTCGGGCTGGTCCACGTCCACGATCAGCGGGGCGGGGATCAGCACCACCGCGCTGACCCCGCCGTACAGGGACGGCTGTAGCGCGACCTTGATGCCGTGCCTGCCCGCGAGCCGCGCGACGACGAACAGACCGAGGCGGTCGGTGACGGCGAGGTCGAACTCGGGGGGCCGCGACAACCGCAGGTTCAGCGCGTCCAACTCGGCCTGGTCGAGCCCGATCCCGCGGTCGATGATGTCGACCGCGAAGCCGTTCGCGCCCATCTCGCCGCGGACCAGCACCTCGGTCGGCGACGGCGAGAACACCGTGGCGTTCTCGATCAGCTCGGCGAGCAGGTGGATCACGTCGGCGACCGTCTCGCCGATCACGGCGGCCTGGCCGGAGACCACGACGATCTCCACCCGGGTGTAGTCCTCCACCTCCGAGACGGCGGCGCGCAGCACGTCCTCGACGTGCACCGGCTTGCTCCAGCCCCGGCCCGGGGACGTCCCGGACAGGATGACCAGGCCCTCGGCGTGCCGGCGCATGCGGGTGGTGAGGTGGTCGAGCCGGAACAGGTCCTCCAGCGCCTTCGGGTCGGACGCACTCCGCTCCATCTCGTCCAGCATGCGGAGCTGGCGGTGCAGCAGCGACTGGCTGCGCCAGGCGACGTTCAGGAACACCCGGCTGATGCCCTGCCGCAGGTAGGACTCGCGGACGGCGGTGTCGATCGCGGTGTACTGCACCTGGGTGAACGCGTCACCGACGCGGGCGACCTCCCGGCTCTTGCCGATGACGAGCGGCGGCGCCTCCGCGTCGACGTCCACCTCCTCGCCCCGGCGCAGCCGGGCGACCACGGCGGGCAGCCGGTCCTCGGCGAGGTCGAGGGCGGCCCGCTGGAGGTCGCGCAGCTCACGCGACAGGCTGCGGGCGGCCAGCAGCGACAGCACGATGGACGCGACCACCGCGAGCAGCCCGAAACCGCCGGCGAGGACGAGCCGCAGCACGATCCGCTCACCGATGGGCTTGGCCAGCTCGTTCAGCGCCAGACTCGCCTGGGTGACCTTCTGCTCCCACGCCTGCGACAACAGTGTGGTGGTCGCGGCCCAGTCGCCGGCCTCGGCGGGCAGCCGGTCGCCGCGCGCGTTCACGATCGCCGCCTCGGCCGCCCGGTACCGCTGGAAACCGTCGGACGCGGCGAGTTGTTGCAGCGGTTTGCGGATGTCCTCGCCGAGGTCGGCGAGCCCGGAGTCGAACTCCTGCTGACCGTTGGCGGCCCACTGGACGAACGCGGTGTGCTCGGCGGGGGTCAGCCGGCCGTTCTTCGCCAGCGCGGCCGTGACCAGCGCGTCCTCGCGGAGCATGTACGCGCGCGCGTTACCGATCGCGATGAGCGCGCGCCCCTGCTCGAAGATGGCCAGGTCGTTGACCGTCACCAGGCCGGTGAAGACGCGGATGACGTCGTCGAGGACGGTGCTGTAGGAGTCGATGACCTCCAGCGTGGAGGCGCGCCCGGAGTCGACCTTCGCGCGCAGCCCCGGGAGGCGGTCGAGTGAGGTGACCGCCTCGTCGAGCCGCTGCTTGGTCTCCTGCTTCGCCGCGTCCATCGCGTCCTTGGACAGCGCCGACTGGCGGAACTTCGCCTGGACGGCGCTGACCCGCGCCCGCTGCGCGCCGAGCTTCTGCCGGTCCTGCGGGGTGCGGGTGCTCAGCGCGACGATGCTGAGCGAACGTTCCTGCTGGAGCTGCCCGACCAGATAGATCCCCGGCAGCCCCATCTTCTCGTAGGTGGTGGAGAAGTCGTACTTGTCGTGCGCCGCACCGAGCGTGATGTTCGCCGCGAACGCCCACAGGGTGATCAGCGAGATCAGCGGTACGAGCAGCAGGGCCGTGATGCGCAGCCGGATCGGGCGCCTGCGCCGGCTACCGGACGTCGACCTGTCGGTGGCCATCAGGTCACGCTCCCGGCTCGGGATGGAACACGGCCGACGGCCGCGTCCCGTCCAGCGCGGCGCGGGCGACGAGGTCGCGGAGCCGCTCGGTGATCATTTCGACGGCCTCCGCGTGCCCGCGGGCCGCCTTCTCCCGTGTCGTGTAGCGCCCGATATCGGCGTGCATCGCCAGATCGGACACGATCGTCTGCCATAGCAAAGGTCTCCCATTCGCCGCGAATCCCAGGTCGGTCACGGTGAACCAGGTCGAGATGACCACGACGACCCCGCCGACGCGGACGACATCCTGCGCGAGCAGGCGTCCCCGCACGTCCAGCAGCAGCCGTTGCGCCTCGTCCGAGGTGACGCGTTCACCGTCCGACCGGTACCAGTCCACGGACATCGCACATCCCATCGCCGCCGGTCAGCGCGCCGTTCCGGGACGGCGCACCGGCAGGTAACCGCGGGCATGCCGGTGTTACGCGCGTGGCCTCCCACCGCCCGCGTGACCGGCGGGACGCTGCGCGGCGATGCTCAGTGCGAGGGCCGCTCGTCACGCGGCCAGGCGCGCATCTCACACCAGACGGACTTTCCGGATGGGGTGTGGTCGGTGCCGTGCCGTTCGGCGATGACCGCGACGAGGAACCAGCCCCGTCCCGTCTCCTCCATCAGGTCGATCTGCCGGGCCCGCGGGACCGCGGGGCTCGTGTCATGGACCTCGACGCGCAACCGCGACCCGGCGCGCAGCAGGCGCAGGCGCAACGGCGCACCCGGGATCGTGGCGTGCTGGACGGCGTTGGTGACGATCTCCGAGACCAGGACCTCCGCGTCGTCGCGGACGTGCCCGATACCGGAGGCGGTGGTGACGGCCCGGCTGAAGTTCCGGGCCCGGGGGACCGACTCGAGTGTCGCGGGCAGGTTCAGCTCGCCCAGCAGGATGGGGGTTCGGGCCACCGCAGCGGGCGGGGCGACCGCCGTGGTGGTGCCGGCGTGTTCCGGCGCTTCGGCTTGGGCCTCGTTAGGCAACTCGATGGTGTGGTGTTCGCCCGACATACGGAACGCCTCCTTGACTAAGGCGTGGTGGCCCGGCGGGGGGCCACATGGGGGTAGGTGCCGCTGCCGCCGCCGTTCGGGCGAGCGTCGGAGCGGTGTGCGAGGGGAGGCGGCCGGACGGCCCACGGACGGCGGTCATGCCGGCTCACCCCCCTCGGCGGTGGCGCCGGCCCTGGCGCGTAGCAGCCGGGCGGTGCTCGTGAACCACTCGTGGTTCTCCTGCTCGAACCGCCGGCCCCGCAGGCAGGTCAGGTACGGGCCGATCGGTGCGGCACTCTGCAGGAACGCCTCCTCGTCGAGGTCGCCGCGCAGGTGTCTCAGGGTGTGTTCGAACAGCTCGATCTTCGCGGCGGACGCCAGGGCGCGCTCCTCCAGCTGCGCGATCACCGCGTCCGCGGAGATGTGGTCCACGGCCTGCACCATGACGAGCAGGTTCTCGCGGATGATCCCGGGCTTGGCCGGGGTGGCGGCGAAACGTTCCAGTTCGTCGACACCGGCCTGCGTGACGGTGTACACGCGTTTGTTCGGGCGGTCATGCTGGATGATCTGCCGTCCGCTGATCAGGCCTTCGGTCTCCAACCTCGACAGCTCCGAATAGAGCTGCTGCGGTACGGCATGCCAGAAGTTGGAGACCGACAAATCAAAGATCTTGGCGAGCTGGTAGCCGCTGTACTCACCGTCCAGCAGCGCCGCCAGCACCGCGTGACGAAGTGCCATCGGCTGTTCTCCCTGCCTTGACTCAGGGTTGCGGATGACGTTAGCAGACAAAGAGCTGAATAGTCATGCTTTTGACTATGATCGGATTCTGAACCCTTTTTCGGACAGGATTTCGGGCATTACCCCGGCGCCGAATCCGGCTCCTGGTCCCGCGCAAGCTCCTGATCAGGGCGGAGTGCGGCGACCTCGCGCTCGATGTTGCCCGCCAACTCGGTGAGCCGCCCGTCCAGAAAGTCCTGGCGGGTATGGCGGCGCTGGGTCTTCCCGCTGGTCGTCCGCCGAACCGATCCCCGTCCGCACAGAACGACACTCAATGCGGGCAGCTCGAATATCCGCGCGACCCGTCCCTTAATGAGCATCGCCAGTTCGTCCAGGGCCGTTCCCCTGGCCAGCCGCGTGCTGATCTCCTGGACGAGGACGACGTGCTCCGTCCCGTCGTCAATGGTGAAAGCGGCGGCGGGGCCCGCCGCCGGGTGCACGGCGCGAGCGGCCTCCTCGATGTCCTGCGCGTGGATATTCCGGCCGTTGACGATGATCAAGTCTTTGATCCGCCCGGCGATGTACAGCTCGCCGCCGCAGGTGAAACCGAGGTCCCCCGTCCGCAGAAACGGCCCGTCCCCGTCAGCGGTGAAGGCCCCGAAGGTCTCCCGCGTCTCCTCCGCCTTCTTCCAGTACCCGCCGGCGACGCTGCCCCCGCGCACCCAGATCTCTCCGACGCCCTCGTCCTCGACCAGGACGCCGCTCTCGGGATCGACGACCCGCACGTCCAGGGTCACCGGCCGGCCGCAGCTCACGAGCCTGCGAGCGGCGCCGCCCGGGGCGAGGACGGCCTTGTCCTGTGTCAGGGCCTCGGCGTCGAAGTCGCGGATCACCGGGCCGGCCCCGAGCGGGGCGGCGGTGATGAGGAGCGTCGTCTCGGCCATGCCGTAGCACGGCATCCACATCTCGTGCCGGAACCCGACCGGCGCGAACCGTTCGGTCCACTTCTCCAGGGTCGCGGCGCGGACGGGCTCGGCGCCGTTCTTGACGGTGCGCAGGGACGACAGGTCGAGCCCGGCGAGTTGCTCGTCCTTGACGCGGCGCAACGCCAGCTCGTATCCGAAGTTCGGCGAGAGGGTGATCGTGGCCCGATGCCGCGTGATCATCTCCAGCCAGAGGACCGGCCGTTTGATAAACGTGATCGGCGAGCTGAAGACGTACCGGCAGCCGAGGTAGAGCGGCTCCAGGAACTGACCGACGAGCCCCATGTCGTGATAGTGCGGGACCCAGCCGACCCCGACCGTCTCGGACGACCCCCCGATCCGGCGCTTGATCTCCTCGCCGTTGCGGAGCAGGTTCCCGTGGGAGACCATCACTCCCTTCGGCTCGCCGGTGGAGCCGGAGGTGTACTGCAAGAACGCGAGGGTGTCGGGGCCCATCTCCGGCGCGGACCAGCCGTCCGGATCGGCGTCGGTCTCCGTCTCGGTGTCCAGGCAGCGGACCCGTCCGGCCAGCCCGTCCTCGGCCAGCCATTCCTCCAGCGCGGCCTTGTGGGCGGTGTCGGTGAGGATCCACGTGATGTCGGCGTCGTCGATGATCCGCCGGGTGCGCCCGAACCGCTCGGCGTCCAGCGCCGGGAGCGGGGACGGGACGGCGATGGCGCGCGCGTACAGGCAGCCGAAGAACCCGGTCAGGAACTCCAGCCCCTCCGGATATAACAGCAGGACGGCGCGGTCCCGCAATCCCCGCGCCTCCAGGACGCGGGCCAACCCGCGGGCACGCCGGTCCAATTCGGCGAATCCCAGCGTCTCCTCCCGGTAGCCGCGCCCCCACACGGGCCCGGCCACCGCGCCCGCGGCGGGGTCGGGGACGGTGCCGGCTCTCTGCTCCCGGACGAAGGTGAAGTTGCGCTCGTCTCCGTACTGAAGGATGTTCCGGCGCGCGACCGATACGAAGTCGTCGGGAGAACCCGATAAGGACCTGTTATTCGACGCGGAATTGGTGGGGGGCCGCATCGCCGGTCACTCCGCCTTGCGCAGGAGCGGTCGGCCGTTCTCGGCCATGGACAGGAGCGAGAACCAGCGGCGCTCGTCGAAACCGAGGAACATGGCGTCCTCCAGAGTGGGCAGAAACTCCTCGGAAAGGACGGTGTCGGGCTGGACGCGCTGCAGGAGCCGCTGCAAGCAGAGGACGAGCCACTCCCCGCCCGCGAAGGGCCCGCCGAACTCCTGCCTATTGTGAATCCAAGTTAGCATGCAGGAGACCATTGCATGCAGTTCGCAATAGCGGCGGGCGCGGCCAAGGGCGGCCACCGAGGTGGTGTCGCCGGCGGAGGCGCGGATGGCCTCGTCGAGCGTGGTCCGCATGCCGCCGATGCCGGCCAGTAGGTCCTTCAGCTCGGCCGCGACACCGGGGGCCGCATGCGTGTTGGCCGCGGTGAGGACCTCGTCGGCGATGGCCTCGAACCGCTGTCCGACCTCGTCGCGTCCCTCGTTGGTGAGCTGGAGCAGGCGGCCGTCGGGGTCCCACGCGCGGGGCGTGCGCGTCCAGGAGAACAGCTCGGCGAGCAGTTCGTCCTCGTCCCCGGTCTCCTCCGGCGGGGAGACGAGGAAGGGGAGCTGGCCCGCGACGTTGGCGAGGTTGACGTGCGTGGTGCCCTCGAAGATGCTGGCGATGGCGTGGTCGCGCTGCAACTTCTGGAACACCCCGTGGGCGACGCCTTCGCGCAGGTAGCCGCGGGCGGCGAGGACCGTCGCGATGCTGGCGACCACCTCCTCCCCGAGGACCGGGACGAAGTACTTCACGATCGACGACCACAGGCTCAGCCGGCCGGGCGCGGTCGTCAGGCACCGTGCGACGGGTATCGCGACGCACTCGGCGATCAGCAGGTCGAGGTGCGCCTTGACGAGATGGTCGCGGATGACCGGGATGTTGTAGATGCCGGAGCCGTAGAGGGTGCGCCGGCGCGCGTACTCGATCCCGATCCGCACGACCGCGTCCATCGTCCCGACGGACAGGGCGGCGATGGCCGTCCGCGTGATCTGGAGGGTCTTGAGCGTCTGGACCAGCCCGGAGCCCTTCCGGCCGATGACGCAGCTCGCCGGCAGGCGGGCGTTGGTGAACGCGACGCCGCTGAGGTCGTGGCCGCGCAGTCCCACCGTCCGCACCGGCGGCAGTACGGACCAGCACTCCGGGGCCAGCTCGCGCTTGTCCACCAGGAGGAGGGAGAAGTCGCGCGTCCCGGTCCTGGCGTAGGTGGTGACGAACCGGCCCTTGGTCGCGTTGCCGACCGGCCACTTCGTCCCGTTGAGGACCAGCCCGTCGCCCTCCTGTTCGGCGCGCGACTCCGAGGCCATCACGTCGCTGCCGTGGTCGGCCTCCGAGACGCCGAAGCAGGCGAAGTCACCGCGCAGCACCCCGTCCGCGACGGTCTTGCGCTGCGCGGCGTTGCCCCACAACCAGACGGGGTTCACCGCCAGCAACCCGGACCCGTACATCACGGCGACCGTGACGCTGCGCCGCGAGATGCCGCGGGTGACGAAGAACAGTTCCTCCAGCGTGGTCAGGCGCCCGCCGAGGCCGCTCGGCACCAGGTAGGCGGGAAACCCCCAGGCCCGGACGGCGTCGACCGCGCCGGGCGGGATCTCGTCGCGTTCCTCGGCCTCGACGATGGCCTTGTACGAGAAGGGCCCGGCCTCGTCGTTCATCGGGTCGCCGAGAAAGGCGTCCAGATCGGCGGCGATCCGGTGGGCCGGGGACAGTACTGCGCGTGCGGGGACCTTTCTGTCCATCTTCCTTCGACTCCCTGTGGCTGGACGTTGATGTCGGACAGCCGGCCGGGCCGGGAGAGGTGGCCGGGGCGGGACGGCGACCTGGCCGGCGGGGTCGCCCCGGTCAGGGGGGCGGGCCCGGTTCCTCCATCCGCCGTCCCACCGCGCGGGCGAGCGTCATCGCCGCGGGCAGCGGGCGGACCATGACTGTCAGACCGGCGACGAGTCCCTCCTCGCCGAACCTGACCAGGTCGAGTCCCTGGAGGGACTTGCCCATGACGCGCGCGCTGAAGACCAGCGCCTGGGCGGGTGGGCCGCCTTCGCGGCTCACGAGGTCGTCGGTGTAGCGGAAGTCCTCGAACACCTCAAGGAGGACCTGTAGCAGCGCGGCGACGGCGTCACGGCCGTGGTAGGGCTTCACCATCACCGGGCTGTGGAACTCGATGTCCGGATCCAGGGTCCGGGTGATCGCGGCGAGGTCCTTGGACTCCACCGCGTGTCGGAACGTTCCGGGAATCGTCACCTGCGTTGCTCCCCTTGCCTTTCACTCGGACATCTCTGCTCGCGCATCTCTGCTCGCACACTTTTGCTGGGACGCCTCTGCTCGGACGCCGCGCTTCCCGCGGACACCGTGTTCAGGACGCCGTCCGAACCGGGACGGCCCGGGCGAGGTCCTCGGCCCAGGCGCGGTAGCCGGCCGGCGACGGATGGAAGCCGTCGGAGGCGAACAGCCTGCGGTCGCGCGCCATCGCCTCGTCCATCGGCACGTGGACGGCACCGGCGGCCCGCGTGGCCGCGCGGGTGAGCCGGTCCATGGTCCGCGCCCGCGTCCCGAGGACCAAGCGCAGCGGTCGCGGGATGGCGGGGAACCGGTGCACCGGGGGCATGCCCGCCACCAGGACCGTCGCGTGCCCGTACCGGTCGTGCAGCGCGGTGATGAGCGCGGTCATGTCGTCGGTCCACTTCTTCAGCGGGCGTCCCCGGACCAGGTCGTTGATGCCGATGGCGACGACCACGAGGTCCGTCCTGCCCTCGGCGCCGCTGTTGCCGCTCTCCTCGGTCTCCTCGGGCCCGGAGACCCCGTCGCGCGCCGGTGGTGCGGCGGGCGGGGGGATGAGGTCGGCGATGACCTTGCGGACGGTCGCCCCGTTCTCACCGGCGACCGACCAGGCCACGGCCCGGTGGAGACGCTCCCGCAGCGCTTCGGCGAGGAAGCCGGGAAGTGCCTGCGCGTGGAGCGAGGCCCCCACGCCGACGGCCGTGGACTCGCCGATCACGACGAGCCGGAACGCCGGTTCCGCGCCGCCGGCGACGCCCTGCTCGTCCCCCGCCGCCGGGTCGAGGCGCGGCGTGCGGCGCATGGTCAGCCACGCCTGGACGATCAGGACCGGCGCGAGCGCCGCCAGCACCACCGGCTGCCGGACGCGGTCGAATGGTCTTTTCATCTTTATCCCCAGTCCTCGGGCGGCCCCGAGGATCAGACGGTCGGCTCCTTGAGCAGATCTCTGGCGATGTGCGCGACCACCTCGGCGACATAAGAGTGTCCCGCGACGTTCAGGTGGATTCCGTCGGCGCTCCACATCGACGGATCACTCACCTTGGACACCGATTCCCGGGTCGGGAACGTCATTCCGGACGCGCGGGAGACGCGGTCCAGCTCGGCGTTGAAGTCGGCGATGCGCTGCACGACCCGTTTTCGCCGGAACTGCGACATGGGGGATCTCTCCAGAAATGGCGGGCGCGGCACCGGAATGGCGATGGCGACCGCGCCCGTCTCCCGGGCCCAGCCGAACACCTCCGCCAGCCGCACGGCGACGTCGGCCACCTCGAAACCGTTGAGCGCGTCGTTCATTCCGCAGCCGAGCATCACCAGCCGCGGGTGCAGATCACGGGCCTGCGGAAGCTGGCCGCGGACCACATGCTCGATCGTCGCACCGGGTTCGGCGAGGTTGCGGAGCCGGTCGCGGGGGAAGTCCAGGTGGCGTGCGAGCCGCCCGGCCCAGCCGATCCAGCCGCCGGTGGGGTCAGGATCATGCCATCCCTCGGCCACGCTGTCACCGAGCACCACCATCGGGCGCCCGGCGCCGCCGGCCTCCGGCCGGCCGCCCATCACGCGACGAGATCGAGCAGGTAGTCGGTGAGCGCGGCGACCGTCTCCCGGCGCCGTGCCTCGGCCACGTCCACCTCGACCTGCAGGTGGTCCTCGATGTCGCTGATGATGCTGATCGCATAGACCGAATCCACGCCATAGCGCGCGAGCTCGACCCCTGGATCGATGTTTTCGGCGGGCCTGTCGAGGTAGAAGGCGATCCTGTCAAGAAGCCACGTTTGTAGCTCGTCACGGGAAATTATTTCCGACCCGTTCACCGCATTCCTCCTCTGTCAGAGGATCTTCAAAATCAATCGCGATTGCCGTCGGAGACGAGCACACCGCAAGATACCGGCTCAATGGTGGCGTGTCTCCAGATTCATATGTGAACGATCGGACACAAGGATGTCACTGTTTCGTAAATTAAGTCAGCCGTCCGGTAAAACGGAAGATTGTTACCTGCGGGTAACTATTTCCGTTAAGGGCAGGTCACGGCCGGTCCGGCCGCCGAGGTCACGCGGAGCCCCATGATCCACTCGGCTCCCGGAGGGCATACGACGACACGCGACCTGCATGCTTCCCCATCCGGGCTCGCGAACCGCCGCTCCCGTCCGGGCACGTTCCATGCGAGTTTCGGACAACCGGACACACCACTCGCGGGCCACCTGTCAATTCGGCCGCCGGAAGCGTTCCAAGCGCCGCACAGGACGCTCCACCCGCCGGGCACGCACTCAGCAGATGCGGGGAAGGGGGTCGCCAACCAGGAGGTCCACGACACGGGTGCCGCCGAAGGACGTCCGCAGCAGGACGAGGCCCGGCGGATCCTGCTTGACGTGACCGATGACGGCGGCGTCCGCGCCGTCGGGGTGGGCGCGGAGCGCGGCCAGGGCGGCCTCCTCCGCATCGCGGGACACCACGATCACCGCGCGGCCCTCGCAGGCGACATAGAGGGGGTCCAGGCCGAGCAGCTCGCAGGCGCCCCGAACGGCGGAACTCACCGGGACGGCGTCCTCGTCGACGACCACGGCCATACCGGCGTCGGCGGCCAGCTCGTTGAGCACGGTGGCGACACCGCCCCGGGTGGCGTCGCGCATCCGGTGGACGGCGCCGGGGCAGACGTCGCGAAGGTGGGCGATCAGCCCGTTCAGCGGCGCGGTGTCGGAACCGACCTCCGCCTCGATGTCGAGGTCGCCGCGAGCCAGCAGGACGGTGACACCGTGCTCGCCGATCGGGCCGGTGACCAGGACGGCGTCGCCCGCGAGCACCTCGCCGGACGGCGCGGAGCCGAGCAGCCCGACACCGGAGGTGCTGATGTAACAGCCGTCGGCCTTGCCGCGCTCGACGACCTTGGTGTCGCCCGTGACGATGGTGACGCCCGCCGCCTCGGCGGCGCGCCGCATGGACGCGGTGATCCGGCGCAGGTCACGGACGGGGAAGCCCTCTTCGAGGATGAAGCCGGCGGACAGGTGGAGCGGTGTCGCGCCGGCGACGGCGAGGTCGTTGACGGTGCCGTTGACGGCCAGGTCTCCGATGTCGCCGCCGGGGAAGAAGAGCGGGGACACGACGTAGGAGTCGGTGGTGAAGGCCAGGCCGGTGCCGTTCACGCTCAACAGCGCCGAGTCGTCCATACGGTCGAGGAGGGGGTTGCCGAACGCCTCCCGGAAGACCGCCTCCACCAGCGTGCGGGTCGCCTTGCCGCCGGCGCCGTGGGCCAGGGTGATGTGGTCCTCGCGCAGGCGGGGCCGGGCCGCGCGGGCCCGGTCGATGCGGTCGAGGACCTGTTCTTCGCGGACTTTCACCGGGTCGCCTCCTTGACGCGGGCACGGGTGAAGCGGCCGAAGTTGTAGTAGGCGGCGCAGGCGCCCTCGGACGAGACCATGCACGTCCCGATCGGCGTCTCGGGCGTGCAGGCGGTCCCGAAGACCTTGCACTCCCAGGGCTTCAGGACGCCCTTGAGCACCTCGCCGCACTGGCAGGACCGCGGGTCGGCGACGCGGCTTCCGGGGATGTCGAAGAGCCGCTCGGCGTCGAAGGCGGCGTCCTTCATGCGGAGCGCGGAATGAGAGATGAAGCCGAGGCCGCGCCATTCGAAATAGGGGCGCGGCTCCATGGTCTGGTTGATGGCCTGGAGCGCCTTGGCGTTGCCGTCCCAGGGCACGACGCGCCCGTACTGGTTCTCGACCTCGCAGCGGCCCTCGGCGAGCTGGGTCAGCAGCATGTGGATCGACTGGAGGATGTCCAGCGGCTCGAAACCGGCGACGACCAGAGGTTTCCCGTAGTCGCGGGTGATGAACCCGTACGGGCGGCAGCCGATGACGGTCGAGACGTGGCCGGGGCCGATGAAGCCGTCCAGCCGCAGGTCGGGCGAGTCGAGGATGGCCTTGATCGCCGGAAGGATCGTCACGTGGTTGCAGAAGACCGAGAAGTTCTCCACCCCGGCGGACGCCGCGCGCAGGACGGTCATCGCGGTGGACGGCGCGGTCGTCTCGAACCCGATGCCCATGAACACCACGCGGCGCGACGGGTTCCGCTCGGCGATCTTCAGCGCGTCCAGCGGCGAGTAGACCATCCGGATGTCGGCGCCGGCGGCCTTGGCGTCCAGGAAGGAGCCCCGCCCGCCGGGCACCCGCATCATGTCCCCGAACGTCGTCATGATCACCTCGGGCCGGGACGCGATGTCGATCGCGTCGTCCACCCGTCCCATCGGGATCACGCACACCGGGCAGCCGGGCCCGTGCACGAGCGAGATGTTCTCCGGCAGATAGTCCTCGATGCCGTGCTTGTAGATGGTGTGGGTGTGGCCGCCGCACACCTCCATGAACTTGTAGTGGCGACCGGGCTCGCACAGGGCGGCGATGGATGCCGCGAGGGACCGCGCCTTCGCGGCGTCCCGGTACTCGTCGACGTGGCGCATCAGCCGATCCTCGATTCGCGGAGTGCGTCGATCTCGTCGTCGTAGGCGGGGCCGAGGCTCTCCAGGAGCGCCAGCGTGGCGCGCGCCTCGTCCTCGTCGATGCGGGAGAGGGCGAAGCCGACGTGGATCAGGACCCAGTCGCCGGCCGCGAGCGGCGCTCCGTCCAGCAGCCCGGTGTCGACCGCGCGGCGGACCCCGCCGATGTCGGCCGTCGCCAGCGGGCGGTCCGCCATGACCTCCACGATCTCCCCGGGAATCGCCAGGCACATCAGAGGGCCTCCTGAGTGAGTTCCCACAGCGCGTGGTAGATCGTCGTCTGCGCCTCCTGGATGCGGTGCACCGAGGTGGACGGGACGACGAACAGATGGTCCAGGCCGGGCGTTTCGGCCATCTGGCCGCCGCTGTCCCCGGCGAGGCCGACCGTCACCATGCCGCGCCGCCCGGCCTCCCTGAGGGCGGCCATCAGGTTGTCGGAATCGCCGCTGGTGGACAGCGCGAGCGCGATGTCGCCGCGGCGCCCGAACGCGGCCAGCTGCCGGGCGAACACCACCTCGAACCCGATGTCGTTGGACAGCGCGGTGAGAACGGCGGCATCGGTCGTGAGCGCCAGCGCGGGCAGCGGCCGGGCGTGTGGACCCGGGTTGACGAACAGCGCGGCGACGTCCTGCGCGTCCGTCGAGCTGCCGCCGTTGCCGAAGGTGAACAGCCGGCCGCCGGCACGGAACGCCTCCGCCATCCGGACGGCGCAGGCGGTCAGGTCGGCACCGCAGCGGTCGAGGACGAGCCCGCGCAGCCGGACGATCTCGCGGGCCTTCTCGGCGGTCGAGCGGCGGACCTCCGCCAGCACCCCATCGAGAGCCGCATCCTCAGAGCCGCCGCCAAGACCGCCCCCGCGGCCGCCTTCAGAACCGCCGGAGCCTCCGGTGTCCAGAAAGGGGTAGAGCTGCTTCATGTCGGTCATGTCATGACCCCGATCGCCTCCTTGGCATGGACGAGGACGGTGTCCCCCACCGCCGCGTCCACCAGCGCGACGCTGACCCGCTCGACCCGCCCGTCCCCGGCGTCGACATCGGCGAGCCCGCCGTCCACGAGGCGGACGACACGGACGGCGACCGCCTCGTCCGCGCAGGTCACGCAGTGACCACCGGCACATTCGGTCACGGCCGCACCTGCGCATCGCGTGCCGGTGCGGCGCCGTCCGGATGTTCCAGGAACACGTGCACCAGCTCCCACAGCAGGTGGTAGGCCGTGACGTGCACCTCCTTGACCACGCGCGGGTCGTCGGACGGGACGACCACCAGGTGATCGACCGCCTCGCCGCGGCCGAGGGCCCCACCGTCACCGCCCGCGAGCGCGACGGTGAGCATGCCGAGCGACCTGGCGCCGCCGAGTCCGCGCAGGACGTTGCCACAGCGCCCGTCCGGCGTGATGCCGAGGGCGATGTCGTCGGGGCCGCCGAAGCAGCGCAGCTGGTGCGCGAACACCTCGGCGAACCCGGCGGACGTGCCGACCCCGGTGAGGGTGGCGACGTCCCCAGTGAGCGACAGCGCGGGCAGCGCCCGCTTGCCCACGATCACCGGGTGGACGAACTCGACCGCCACGTGCTGGGCGTCGGTGGCGGCGCCGCCGTTGCCGAAGGTGAACAGCCGGCCGCCGCGGCGGAACCGCGCCGCCATGGCATGGCAGGCGGCGGCGATGGCGGCGGCGTCCCCGGCGAGCGCCTCGCCGGGGCCCGCCCGGCGCCCGAACAGCTCGGCGGGCCCGGCCCTGTCGTTGGTCAGCGTCATCTGCTCACATGCTCTCGGCCTTGATGTACCGGCGCACCGCCGGCAGTTCCTTGACCAGCACGACGACCGCCACGACCAGCAGCAGCGCGGTCATGACCCGGACAGCGCCGGGACCGGCACGGTTGCCCTTCCTCATGTGTCCACCTCCTCGTTCTCGAGTTCCTCGACCAGCAGTTCCTCGACCATCGCGACGGCATCGTCCACCGCCGCGGCGACCGGTGCGCTGAGCTCCATGTCCCATGTGTCCTCCGTAACCGGGCCGGCCGGCTCGCACGCCACGAGCAGCACCTTCGGCGGCACCCGCCCGCTGTCGGCCGCGAGCCGCAGGACCCGCGCCGGGTCCAGCCCGTGCCCGTCCACGGCCACGCCGTCGAGGCCGCCCGGGCCGGGTTCGACGAGCGACACGGTGCCCGGCGCGTGCCCGCGCTCCGCCGCGTCGACGAGCACGGCCGTGCTGTAGCCGTCCTGGAGCGCGAACATCAGGTCGATGCCGCGGATGCCGAAGTCGATGATGTCCACGCCCGGCGGCACCGGGCGCTCCAGCAGCCGCCGTGCGACCTCCACGCCGAAACCGTCGTCGCCGTGGAACACGTTCCCGATGCCCGCGACGAGCACCCGGCGCGCCGGGGCGTCCTCGGGCAGCGGCTCCACCTCGTCCGGCCGGACGAAGAACCGGTGCCCGAGCTGGTTGCGGGGCCCGAGGTCGCGGCCCGGATCGTCGTCGACCGCGACGACGAGGTGCAGCCCGCCCTCCATGTCCTCCTCGACCCGCTCGACGGTCGCGGACCGACCGTCGAGCGCGAGGTCGAAGATGTCGGCACCGCCGCGCGGGCGGAGCCGGACGCGGCTGCCCGCCGCCATCGAGCGGCCGCCCACGATCGCCCGTCCGTCTCCGGTCGCGGGCGCGTCCCCGGTCACCAGACGTCCGTTCGCGGGTCGCGCAGCGTGCCGTGCAGCGCGAGCAGTTGGTCGGGGGTGAGCGCGGTGCAGCGGTCGAGGATCTCCTTCGCACGCGGATCGGTGGACGCCATCTCCCGCCGCTCGTCCTCGGTCAGGGTGAGCACGCTCGCGATCAGCAGCTGGTCGATCTCGGTGCCGTCGAACAGGTCACCGGGGCTCTCCGGGGCGATCTGCGGCCAGTCGTAGAGGATGATCGGCGCGGCGAGCACCGTACCGTGGCTTCCCCTCTCGCCCACCAGCACGGGCCACAGTCCCTCGCTGCGGCAGGACGCCGCCGCCGCGGCCAGCCGTCCGGGCGGGTCGGTGGACGACACGAACGCGCCCCCGGTGGACGAGGCGACGAGGTGGGCGCACAGCATCGCAGCGTCCACTGCCTCGTCGCGGTGCGCTGCCTCGTCGCGGTGCGCTGCCTCGTCGCGGTGCGCTGCCTCGTCGCGGTTCCCGGCGGTGCCGGTGTCGACGATGCCGGTGTCGACGATGCCGGTGTTGACGACGTCCGCACGCAGCCGCACGACGCCGGGCGCGGCCTCGGTCGCGGACACCTCCATGATCCCGTCCATGCGTCCCCACATCCGGAGGAACCAGGCGTCCGACAGGCCGGCCGGGCCGATCATCTCCTCCTGCGCGCCCGCGGCCACCGCGACCGGGACGCGCACGGGCGAGCGCAGCAGCCGCGCCACCCGCAGGCGACCGCTCGTGATCTCCCGCTCGCGTGCCTCCTGCCAGGTCGTGAAGGTCTCGCCGCCCACGGTGACCTCGTCCACCGGCGCGTCCCCGTTCATCGCCTGCCGCCGCACGGCATGCAGGAAACGCAGCGTGACCTCGACGTCGGTGTCCGGTCCTGTCTCCAGCAGAACCTCGGCGCGCACCGTCCACCGGTCGCCCACCCGCTCGGCGTAGGCGCGCGGGTAGACACCGCCGATCGTCCACCGCCGCTGGTTCTTCAGCGAAGATCGCCGGTAGGGCCACAGCAGGTAGCCCTCGTACAGGACCGTGTCCGCGATCGTCCTCACCGAGTCCACCCGCGCCGCTCCTTCCCCTGCACCACCACGGCCGACAGCCCGCCCGGCGGCTCGGCCACCCGCAGCAGCTCGTCCACGGCCTCGTCGAAGGACGGGTGCGCCCGCCGCGCCCGGTAGGCGGCGAGCCTGTCGAAGCGGTCCTCGTCGAGGCGCAGCCAGCGCGCCGACCCGTAGTACCGGTCCATCAGGTCGCGCCACAGGCTGATCGGCAGTTCTCCCGTCGCCTCGTACTGCCAGGAGATCTGCCCGGTCCGCAGCGCCCCGGCGTCGTCGGGGTAGAAGACCGTCCCGCTGAACGACAGGTCGATCGGCACCTCGCCGTCGCGCAGCGCGTTCAGGTACTGGTCGGCCGCCACCTGCATGTCGTGGCCGCACGGGAGCCCGAGCGTCAGCTCCGTCGAGCCCCGGAACGCCGGGACGGTCGCGGTGATGCGGGCCCAGGTCAGCCCGTGCAGCGACCGGTCCCACAGCTCGGGCGCGCCGAAGACCCCGGCGAGCCGGTCCTGGTCCTCCTCCTCGTAACCGCGCCGCGCCGCCGCGATGCTCACCACCGTCGTCAGCAGGACGCACTGGACGGGACCGCCGTCCGCGCGCCGCAGCCCGACCCGCAGGTTCAGCGTCGGCGTCGCCGCGAACCGCTCGGGTTCGATGCCGAGCAGGTCCAGCGCCAGATCGGGCGTCGCGCTCATGGCGGGGACAGGTTCGGCATGCCGGGCAGGATCGGGTCCCGGTCGGCCGCGTTGATCCCGGTGGACCGGCGCCCGGTCGAGGTCCCGTCGGGCAGATGGCCCGCCTGCTTCTCGTAGTTGCCCACACTGTTGCCCTCGTGGACGCCGCGCGTGTGCGACGGCCGGTCGGGTGACACGTCGGGCTTGCCAGTCTTGATCATGGTGCGCCCTCCATCTCCTCGAAGAACCCTCCGATACGGGCCCAGACGGCGTCGCCGCCGCCGAACCCCGTCCAGTGCTCGCGCAGCAGCGCGGTGAGCCGGTAGCAGTCGTCGAGCGGCAGCACCCAGTTCTCGGCGGCGTCCCGCGCCCGGTGGACGACCAGCGCCTCCACCTCCGGGCGCAGGTCCGCGAGGACGGGATTGGCGTCCGCGAGCCGCCGCCAGCTCTCCGGGTGGACCGTCGCGTGCAGCGCCCCGGCGGGACTCGGGTAGCGCGCGGTCACGGCGCCCGCCCGGTCCCGGGTGAAGAACGCCAGGTCGACCGGTATGCCAAGACCTGCCCACAGGGTCCCGTCCAGCCGGAAGCCGGTGAGCCTGCGCCGCGTATCGGGGATGAGCCGGTAGTGCCGCCCGCGCGCCGCCCCACCGCCGGAAGCGTCCTCGAACAGCGCGTCGTCGAACAGCAGGGAGCAGGCCCGGCACGCGCACAGCAGTTCCGTCTTCTCGACGTCGAGCAGATGCCGGTGGACGGGCGGCAGCGGTTCCGCGCACAGCTCGCACCACTCGGCCGCCTTCATCCGGCCGGTCGCCGGTTCGCCGGTCACCGGTTCGCCGGTCACCGGTTCGCCTGCGGCCGCCTCGCCGGCCTCCACCTCGCCGGGCGCCTGGGCGGGCCGGCCCGCCAGTGCCGCGAAACGCGGGGTGAGCAGCCCCGACAGCGGTTCGGACGTCATACGCGGCTCCGCAGCTGCGCCAGCGGGATCAGCACCGGCTCCGGCGGGGGCGCCTGGACCTCGACCCGCTCCACCTCCGGCGCCGCCGCCCGCACCGCCCGCACCACCGCGTCCGTGACGGACCCGGCGGCGGGCGTGCGGCCTTCCGCAGCGATCACGAGCTGGACCGCGGCGCCGTCGATCCCGGCGACCTCGACTGTCGTGCGGTGCTTGGCGAGGAACGCCTCCATCGCGCCGAGCGCGTGGCCGACCCGCACCTCCGGCGGGTCCGGGTGCAGTCCGTGCACCAGCAGCAGGTGGTTGAGCAGTTCGTCGCCGGTCAGGGCGGCGTCCGCGCCCGCGTTCGCCGCGATCCGCTGCACCCGCTCCAGGGCCTCGCCGTACAGCTCGACGAGGGCCTGGACGGTCCGCCCCGCCTGCGCGTCCAGCCGTCCGAGCATCTTCTCCAGCTGCTGGACGTGGTCGCGGACGCGGTCGTCGTCCCAGCTCACCGCTGCTCCCCGGGACGCTGCTCCCCGAGCATGGGGGAATGGGTCCGTTGGATCGTGCGGCCCTCCCCCACGTACATGTGGACACCGCAGGGCAGGCACGGGTCGAAACTGCGGACGGTGCGCATGATGTCGATGCCCTTGAAGTCCTCGGGCCCGTTCTCCTCGAAGATCGGCTGCCCGGCGACGGCGTCCTCGTAGGGGCCGGGCGTGCCGAGGGAGTCACGCGGGCTGGCGTTCCACGGCGTCGGCGGGTACGGCTGGTAGTTCACGATCTTCTTGTCGCGGATCACCAGATGGTGGGACAGGACGCCGCGCACCGCCTCGTGGAATCCTGCGCCGATGGCCTCGTCCGGCACGTCGAAGTCGGTGAAGACCTTGGTGTTCCCGCTCCTGACCTCGGCCAGCGCCTGCTCGGCGAAGTGCAGCGCCATCCCGGCCGCGTAGGCGATGAAGTACGCGCGAGCCCGGTCCCGTTCGATCGTGTTGGCGTACTGGGGCGGCTTCCACTCCAGGTTGACCTCGGGCATCCCCGGCGTCTTCGGCAGGTCGATCTGCACGCTGTGGCCCGTGGACCGGACGTAGGGCGTGTCGACCGTCCCGGCCAGCGCCGTCGCCCACAGCCGCGCGAGCGGCCCGCCGCCGGTGTCCAGGGCCAGGTGATCGCCGGTCGTCTTGTCCAGCCAGCGCGGGCTGACGACCCAGCTGTACTTGCCGCCGTCCAGGTCCCGTTTCTGCGGGCGCGGCAGCGTCGTCTGGTTCCACGGGTGGCGCTTGTCGACGACGTTGCCGAGCGGATCGTGGGTGACGAAGGTCTCCTCGCCCTCCCAGTCCTCGTAGTAGGAGCTGCCGAGCAGGATCCGCATGCCGAGGTTGATGTCGACCAGGTCGGTCGTGACCAGCCGCCCGTCCACGACGATGCCGGGCGTGACGTAGGCGGCGCGCCCCCACTCGGTCATGTGCCGGTAGTCGTAGTCGCAGACGGCCGGATTCTGGAAGGCGCCCCAGCAGCCGAGCAGCGTCCGGCGCCGTCCGACCTGGTCGTAGCCGGGCAGCGCCTCCAGGAAGAAGTCGAAGATGTCGTCGTTCATCGCGACGGCGCGCTTGATGAAGTCCAGGCACCGCATGAGCCGGACGAGGTAGTCGGTGAACACCTGCGGCGTCGCGACCGTCCCCACCCCGCCCGGGTACAGCGTGGACGGGTGGACGTGCCGCCCCTCCATCAGGCAGATCATTTCCCGGGTGATCCGGCTGAGGACGAGCGCCTCCTTGTAGATCTCGCCCTCGAACGGGTTGAACGCCGCCATCAGGTCGGCGATCGTCCGGAAGCCGTGCACCGACCCGCGCGGCGCCTCGGTGTTCTTGGCGCGCGCCAGCAGGCTCGGGTTCGTCTCGCCGACCATGCGCTCGCAGAAGTCGACGAAGACGAGGTTGTCCTGGAAGAGCGTGTGGTCGAACATGAACTCGGCGGCCTCGCCGAGGTTGATGATCCATTCGGCGAGCGGTGGCGGCTTGATCCCGTACGCCATGTTCTGCGCGTAGACCGAGCACGTCGCGTGGTTGTCCCCGCAGATGCCGCAGATCCGGCTGGTGATGAAGTGCGCGTCCCGCGGGTCCTTGCCCTTCATGAACACGCTGTAGCCGCGGAAGATCGACGAGGTGCTCTGGCACTCCGCCACCTCGCGGTTGGCGAAGTCGATCTTGGTGTAAATCCCGAGGTTCCCGACTATGCGGGTGATCGGATCGAACGCGACCTCGACCAGGTCGCCCCTCTCGCCGGCCATGTCGCTCCTGTCTGCTTTGATCTGCCTTGATCTGCCTTGATCTGCGTTGGTCTGCGTTGATGCACAGTGATGTGCGGCGTGGTGTCCGTTCTCGCGGACGTCAGTCGTCGTGCGGCCAGCGCGGCTGGTAGCCGCTCGTCAGCACGAGTTCGTTGTGGCGCCACTTCGGTTCCTTGTTGGCGCCCTTGTTCGTGATGGACCGCATCGTGCGGATGAACGGCCCGTACGACCGCAACATCGTGGAGGACAGGCTCGCGCCGGGCGGCTCGTCCATGAACGGCATGAACTTGTCGGGGAAGCCCGGCATCGTGCAGCCGATGCAGATGCCGCCGACGTTGGGGCAGCCGCCCACGCCGTCCATCCAGCCGCGCTTGGTGACGTTGCAGTTCACGACGGGCCCCCAGCAGCCCACCTTCACCTGGCACTTCGGCGAGTTGTAGTCGCGTGCGAAGTCGGCCTGCTCGTAGTAGGCGGCCCGGTCGCACCCCTCGTGGACGGTCTTGCCGAACAGCCACGTCGGACGGAGCTGGTCGTCCAGCGGGATCACCGGTGCCAGCCCCGCGGCCTGGTGCAGCACCCATAGCAGCGTTTCCATGAAGTTGTCGGGCTGGACCGGACAACCCGGCACGTTCACGATCGGCAGGCCGCCCGCGGAGCGGAAGTCCCAGCCGAGGTAGTCGGCGAGGCCCATGCTGCCGGTCGGGTTGCCCGCCATGGCGTGGATGCCGCCGTACGCCGCGCAGGTCCCGATCGCCACCACCGCCCAGGCCCGGTGCGCCAGCCGGTCGAGCCACTCGTTCAGCGTGATCGGCTCGCCGGTCTCGGGATCGTTGCCCATGGACGTCCAGTAGCCGTCCCCGTTGATGTTCTCGTTGGGGATGGAGCCCTCGACGACGAGGATGAACGGCTTGTCGAGCTCGCCCCGCGCCGCCTCGTGGAAGACCTTCATGAAGTCGTCGCCGGTCTCGTAGGCGAGGACCTTGTTGTGCAGATGGACCTTCGGCAGGCCCGGCACGGCACCGAGCACCACGTCCTCGATACTCGGCAGTGACGCCGCGGTCACCGAGATCGTGTCGCCGTCACAGCTCATCCCTTCGGACGTCCACAGGATGTGGACCTCGTCCACGCCCTGCGTCGTCTCCGCGACGCTCACCATCGCTTCCCTCCCGCCGGACAAAGGCCAACGTTCCTTCTCCGGGGGGATGATCTCCCCCTGCCCTGGGGAAAACCCGCGAAACACTGCATCGAGAAACGACGTGCACCGTCGCATGATGGCGTTTGACCTGGCGAGATATCGGGCAGCAAGCGAGCGCTACCACGAACGGACAGGACGCGGCGTGCACGAACTGGCCATCACCGAGAGCGTGATCGACGCAATTTCACAGCAAATGTCGGAAATGAAGGTTTCTGTGGTCTATCTGGAGATCGGTCGGCTCTCTGGTGTCCTGCCGGACGCCGTCCGCTTCTGCTTCGAACTGGCGGGCGAGGGCACCTGTGTGGCCGGTGCCCGGCTGGAGATCACCGAGCCCGAGGGCACCGGACACTGCCGAGCCTGCGGCACCGCGTTCGCGGCCCGCGACCCGCTGGCGCTGTGCCCGTGCGGCAGCGCCGATGTGTCGATCACCGGCGGCGACGGGCTGAAGATCACGGCGGTGGAGGCCGGACATGTGTGACACCTGCGGCTGCGACGCGGGCGAGGGCGTCCGGCTGACGACCCTCGGGCACTCCCACCACCACGTCGTCACCCTGGAGCAGAACGTCCTGGCCCGCAACGACGACCTCGCCGCCCGCAACCGTGCCTGGCTGGACCGGCACGGCATCGTCGCGATCAACGTGATGAGCTCGCCCGGCTCCGGCAAGACGACCCTGCTGGAGCGCACCGTCGCCGACCTGGACCCGGCCGTCCCGGTCTCGGTGATCGAGGGCGACCAGGAGACCCTGCTGGACGCCCACCGCCTCACCGCCGCCGGCGCCCGCACCGTCCAGGTCAACACGGGCGCGGGCTGCCACCTGGACGCCGCGATGGTCGCCCGCGCGCTGCCGGAGCTCGACCCGCCGGACGGCTCGACGGTGTTCATCGAGAACGTCGGCAACCTCGTCTGCCCCGCCCTGTTCGACCTCGGCGAGCGCGCCCGCGTGGTGCTGATGTCGGTCACCGAGGGCGCCGACAAGCCGCTGAAGTACCCGCACATGTTCCGCGGCGCGGACGTGGTGCTGCTCAACAAGATCGACCTGTTGCCGTACGTGGACTTCGACATGGACGCCTGCCGCGCCGCCGTGCTCCGCCTGTCGCCGGGCGCCCGCGTCCTGCCGATCTCCGCCACGCGCGGTGACGGCCTGGACGGCTGGTACTCCTGGCTCCCGGACGCCGCCGCTACCGAGCGGTGGCTCGCTCCGTGAGATAGCGGTGCAGCGCGGCGGCGCCTTCGAGCATCGCCTCGGCCCGCCGTGTCAGCTCCGCCCGGCGCCGCGCGACGGCGTCCCGCAGCGGCCCCGGGCCGCCCGTCCGCCGCAGGTCGTCGAGGACGGGACCGATCTGTGGCAGCGGAAGGCCACACTGCCGCAACAACTGGACGATCTTGATGTCCCGCATCTCGGCCGGTCCGAACACCCGGTGCCCGGCAGCGTCGCGGGGCGGGTGCAGCAACCCCGCGGACTCCCACACTCGCAGCGTGGACGCGCGGACCCGCAGCCGCCCCGCGCGAGCGTCCGGTAGGTGAGCACCGCCTCCCGGTGGACAGCCCCGAACCTGCGATGCCCGGACGCGGCGCGCGGCACCGGCGGCATGATCCCCGCGTCCGCATAGTCCCGGATCCGCTGGGCCGACACCCCCGCCGCCCGCGCCAGATCGATCGGCCGGAGTTCCTCACCCACGCAACAGACGCTATCGGCCGGTCCCAGGCGAAGCGGGCCCGGACATGGTCCGAGCCCGCTTCGTTCACGCAGAGACCTGAGGCGGCTAACAGTACTTGGACGACCCCGCGCTGCCCCATGAGCAGGAGTCCGCCGCGGACCCGTTCGGGTAGCGGAGGTAGGCCGTGTCGCCAGTGTTGTTCCACACGTACGCGGACCTGCCCCAGTACCGGTGCGTCGCGTTGTTGGTGCCCTTGCCCGTGTGGACGTACACCGACTTCTTGCCGCCGAGCTTGAAGGACCCGAAGGTGTAGGTGTAGCCGGTCTTGTCCCGCAGCTTGTAGCCCTTGAGCTGCCGGGACGTCCCCGAGGTGTTGTAGAGCTGCACCCATTCGCCGTTCAGTGACGCGTTGGAGCGGTTGTCGCTGCCCGGCGAGTCGTAGTAGACGCGGTGGATCTGCACCGCGCTCGCGGCCTCCGCGGGACCGGCGACCAGCAGTCCGCCCCCCATGGCCCCGGTGATCGTTAAGGCCCCCATGACGACGAGTTTCTTCACCCCGTAGTTCCCTTCTGTTCGGTGAGTCCCCAGATGTATCGGTAACTGGGCATCTGCGGTGGGTGATGGCCATGTGCGGGCCCGTCGCCAACCGGTCGGGGTGATCAGGCGTCCCACACGATCTCGTTCGCGTCGTCGGCGCGGACGGTGGCATGTCTGAGATGTGCAAACGGTGGCGTCTGCCACAGGAAAGACGGGGGCGGCCTGGACGGGGTTCACTCGCGGCAAGTGAGAGGAGCCGTTCACATGCCTGAAACCCCAGGTTCGGAATTCTGGAAGAACCTCAAGCCGATCGAGAACTCCCAGAAGCCCGACGCGCTGCCCGAGGTCTACCTGTCCAAGGTCGCCACGGACGACGACCGGTACTACGTGCCGTTCACCGAGACCGTCGGGTCCCGGCCGTTGTGGATCAACGTCAAGGACAACACCTGGTCGGACATCCTGCGGTCCAAGGAGGCCGGTCTCGTCAACCGGCACTACCACCCGCACGAGGTGTTCGCCTACACCATCTCCGGCAAGTGGGGCTACCTGGAGCGCCCCTGGACCGCCACCGCCGGTGACTTCATCTACGAGGCGCCCGGCGAGGGGCACACGCTCGTCGCCTACGAGCACGAGGAGCCGATGAAGACGCTGTTCATCGTCAAGGGCCCGCTCGTGTGGCTGGACGAGAACGGCGACCCCGAGGGCTTCTTCGACGTCCACGACTACATCGACATGTGCCGCAAGCACTACGACGCGGTCGGTCTCGGCGCGGACTACGTCAACGCGCTGTTCCGCTGATCATGACGGAGACGCTGACGCGCAGCGCGCGCGGCACCGCCGACCGGTACGAGAACAAGCTGCTGATCGTCCTGTTCCTGGCGTTCGGCTTCGTGTTCTTCGACCGGCAGGCGCTGGCCTTCCTCGCACCGTACATGGACGACGACTTCGGGCTGTCCAACTCCCAGCTCGGCATCCTGTCCGGAGTGCTGGCGCTGACGTGGGCGCTCTCCGGGATGTTCGCCGGAAGCCTCTCGGACCGGATCGGGCGGCGCAAGCCGATCCTCATCGGGGCGGTCCTGCTGTTCTCGCTGTTCTCCTCGGCCTCCGGCCTGATGACCGGGTTCGTCGGCCTGCTGGCGGCACGTGCTCTGATGGGCACGGCCGAGGGCGCGGTGCTGCCGATGTCGCAGTCGCTCATGGTCGAGGCGTCCCGGGAATCGCGGCGCGGCCTCAACATGGGGCTGCTCCAAGGCTCCTCGGCGGGCCTGCTCGGCGGCATCGTGGCGCCGGTGCTGGTGGTCTGGCTCGCCGACACCTTCGGCTGGCGGACGGCGTTCTTCGTCACGATCGTCCCCGGTCTGATCGTCGCCGGTCTGATCACCAAGTACGTGCTGGAGCACCCGCCGGGCAGACGGCCGGAGGCGGCCACCGGTGCGGCGGCATCGGCCAAGGCTGCGCAGGCGGCCAGGACGGCGCAGGCGACGCCGAAGGTGCCGGTCAAGGAGGTGCTGCGGCTGCGCAACGTGGTGATCTGCATGCTGATCGCCCCCTGCTACCTCACCTGGTTCGTCACGCTGATCACCTTCACCCCGAAGTACCTGACGGACGAGAAGGACTGGGGCTCGGGCACCATGAGCGCCGTCATGACCTGCCTCGGCGTCGCCTGGGTGCTGTGGGGCTTCGCGACCCCCGGAATCTCCGACCGGATCGGGCGCCGGCCCGCGCTGATCGGCTTCACCGCCCTCGCGGTGTGCTGCCCGATCGCGGTCGTGTACGTGCAGAGCCCGGTGCTGCTCGGCACGCTGATGATCCTCACCTACACCGGTCTCGGCTGCTTCACGCTGTTCATGGCGACGATCCCGGCCGAGACCGTCCCGCGTGCGGCACTCGCCACCGCACTCGGCGTGATCATGGGTGTGGGTGAGCTGGCCGGCGGGTTCCTCGGCCCGCTGGTCGCCGGCTGGGCGTCCGATACCTGGGGGCTCCAGTCCGCCATGTTCATCGCGGCCGGAGGCGCCGCGCTGGTGGTCGCCCTGTCGTTCGGCCTCCGCGAGACCGCCCCCGCGGTCCTGCGCCGCCGGGGGGTGACCGCGTGAAGGCGGCGGTCTGGTACAAGGCGCGGGACGTCCGGGTGGAGGACGTGCCGTCCAGCGCCCCGGGGCCCGGGGAGGTGGCGGTCGCCGTCGCCTACTGCGGGATCTGCGGCAGCGACCTGCACGAGTACGCCGACGGCCCGCACGCCATCCCGGTCGGCGCCCCGCACCCGGAGTCGGGACGGCAGGCGCCGCTGACCCTCGGGCACGAGTTCAGCGGGACGGTCACCGAGATCGGGCCCGGGGTCACCGGGTTCTCCCCCGGCGACCGGGTCGCGGTCGAGCCGCACTACCGCTGCGGCGACTGCGCGCGCTGCCGGGCGGGCGAGTACAACCTGTGCCGCCACTTCGGGTTCGCCGGGCTGATGGGCGACGGCGGCCTCGCCGAGCGCGCGGTCGTGCCGTCCTACATGCTGCACCGGCTGCCCGACGGGGTGTCGCTGGAGCAGGCGGCCCTGTTCGAGCCGGCGGCGGTGGCGCTGCACTCGATCCGCCGGTCCGGGCTGCGGGACGGGGAGTCGGTCGCGGTCGTCGGCCTCGGCCCGATCGGGCTGCTGGTCGTCCAGCTCGCCGCCCGGTACGGGGCGGGGCGCATCGTCGCCGCCGACCCGTCCGGGACCCGCCGCGACCTGGCGCTGCGCCTCGGCGCCACCGAGGTCGTGGACGCCGGGGGCCTGCCCGCCGGGGACGCCGACGTCGCGTTCGAGGCCGTCGGCACCGAGGGGACGCTGCGCGACTGCCTCGCCGCCTCCCGGCGTGGCGGCCGGGTCGTGTTGCTCGGGCTCGGCGGAACGTTCGCGTTCGACGCGTTCGCGCTGGTCAACAACGAGCAGTCGATCATCGGGACGGTCGGCTACCGGGGCGTCCACCCCGAGCTGATCCGCCTCGTCGCCGAGGAGGGGATGGACTTCACCCCGATCGTCACCTCGACCGTCCCGCTCGCGGCCGTCGTCCGGGACGGCTTCGAGACCCTGCTGGACACGGGTTCGCCCAAGGAGGAGATCAAGGTGCTGGTGCGGCCATGAGCGAGGGATTCGAGCCGGGGCTGTTCGCCGGGCGGCGGGCGTTCGTGACCGGCGGCACGTCCGGGATCGGCGCCGCCACCGCCGTGTTGTTCGCCGAGTTGGGGGCCGAGGTCACCGCGCTCGGCCTGCGCCCCGCGGACGAGAAGGAACTGCCGGTCCACCCGGGCGTCCAGGTCGTGGAGCACGACGTGCTGGACGGCGGCGGGCTGACCGGGCTGATCGCCGACGCGGGCGACCTGGACGTGCTGGTGAACTGCGCGGGCGTCAGCCACGACCGGGACGAGTACGACCTGGAGCGCTGGCGCCGCGTCCTGGAGATCAACCTGACCGCCACGATGATCGCCTGCCAGGCGGCTCGCCCCGCCCTGGCGCGCGGCGGGGACGGGGCGCTGGGCTCGATCGTGAACATCTCCTCGATGTTCGCGTTCACCGGCAGCCGCGACCGGCCCGCCTACAGCGCCAGCAAGGGCGGGATCTCCCAGCTCACCCGCTCGCTTGCGGCCGAGTACGCCGCCGACGGCGTCCGGGTGAACGCGGTCGCGCCCGGTTTCGTCGTCACTCCGCTGGCCAGGGGCCTGCTGGACGACCCGCCCGCCGCCGAGGCCGTCCTCGCCCGGATTCCGGTCGGACGGTACGGGCAGCCGCGCGAGGTGGCCGCCGTCACGGCGTTCCTGTGCTCCCCCGCCGCGTCCTACGTCAACGGCGCCGTCCTTCCGGTGGATGGAGGGTATCTGGCCGTATGACGCCCATCACCGCATAGGCTCCTTCAGAGGACCGCCCAGAGCCCGGGGAGGAGCACGCCATGCCGGCACCCGCACTCATGACCAGCCATGCGACCACCGAGAACATCGATCCGCGCGAGCGCATCGAGTTCTGGGAGGAGTACAACCGCAGGGCACTGGTCGGGCTGTCCTGTACCTCCTACTCCGAGCGGGGGCTGCTGGCACGGCAGTCCAACTTCCAACTCGACGACGTCCGCCTGGCCGAGATCAGCGGCAACGCGCATGCCGTCGAGCGGACCCCGCAGGTCGCCAAGTCCACCCCGAAGGACTCGGTGTTCGCGACGCTGCTGGTCAAGGGCGAGGCGGTCTTCCTGCACGAGAACGGCTGCCTCGCCGCGACCGCCGGGGACCTCGTCGTCTACGACACGCGGCGGCCCTACCTGTTCGGGTTCTCCTCGTCCATGCGGCAGTTCCTGGTGGACATCCCCCGCGACCTGTTCGTCGAGGAGTGCATGGCGGGCGGCGTCCCCGCCCCCATGCTCTTCGGGCGCGGGACGGCCCGGGAGGGCGAGCTGGTCGTGGCGCTGCGCGCCGTCCTGGAGAACCCCGGCTCCGGCGCCCGCGGCGCCGTCCTCGACCTGATCAAGCTGCTGGCCACCGGGCGCTCCGGCGGGCGGCCCGCCCCGGCCGCCTACCAGACCCAGCTGATCATCGCGAAGGACTACATCGAGCGGCACCTGCACGACGCCTGCCTCACCCCCGGCCAGGTCGCGGGCGTGATGGGGGTCTCCGTCCGGCACCTCGGGCGGATCTTCGAGGCCGCGGGGACCACCCCGGCCCGGCACATCCTGGAGCGCCGTCTCCAGCGCGCCCACGCCGACCTCACCGCCCCGGGCGCCACCGGCACCACCATCGCCGACATCTCCTACCGCTGGGGCTTCTCCAGCCAGGCCCACTTCGCCCGGCACTTCCGCACCCGCTTCGGCCGCACCCCCACCGAGGCCCGCACCCAGCCCTGACCGGGGACGGCGTGCCCGGAGGACGTCAGGGCCGCGTACCCGATCTCCTGAGCCGAGCGGTCATGAGCCGAAAGCGGTCAGGAACCGGTCGCGGAACGCGCTCATCGGCCACACAGGGGCGTCCGGGCCGGGCTTGAGGCCGTCCTGCCAGCCCCATCCGGAGATCCGGTCCAGGACACGGCGGTCGCGGGCGACGATGGTGATCGGCACGTCCCGCCCGGCGCCCGGCCCGGTGATCGTCGAGGCGGGCTGGTGGTCGCCCAGGAAGACCAGCACGAGATCATCGTCGCCGTAAGTCCGCGCGTACGAGATGAGGCTGTTCAGCGAGTACTCGATGGAACGCCGGTACTCGTCGCGGATGTGGGCCGGCCACGGCGGGTTCTCGTCGGTGACCATGGAGTCGAAGACCGAGCCGTCCCCGACGTCCTTCCAGTCGACCATCCGGGGAATGGACGCCCACGGCGCGTGACTCGACACCAGCGCCGTCTCGACCATCACCGGCTCCGTCCGGGCCCGCTCGGAACGCTGGATGGCCGAGAGCGTGAACTGGTCGGGCATGGTCGCATAGCTGAAACGGGGCCCGTGGTAGCCGATGTTCCGGGAGTCGTAGACCTTGTCGTAACCGAAGAAGGTGCCCTCCGACCAGGTCCGGACGAGGGCGGGCATCGCCGCCGCGGTCCGCCACCTCGCCCGCTGGAAGGCGCGGTTGAGGGTCAGCCGGTCGCTGCCGACCAGCGTCCGGTACCGCTGCTGGTTGTCGATCCACAGCCCCGACAGCAGCGTCGCGTGCGCCAGCCAGCTCCCGCCGCCCGCCGTCGGCGAGGTGAGGAATCCGCTGCGCGCGGAGAACCCGGCGGCGCGCAATTGTTTCGTCCCGGCATCGAGCACGGCGTCCACCTGCGGCGCGAACTGCGGGTCCTCGATCGCGTCCCGCCCGTAGCTCTCCACGTACGCCAGCACGACGTCCTTGCCGCGCAGCCCGGTCAGCAGCCGGCCGCCCGGCGTGCCCCGGAAGGCGTCCTTGGACGCCTGCTCGGCGAACACCTTCTCGTCCCGCAGGCTCGTCCGCACCTCGCGTGCGTGGTCGAAGGCCAGCACCGCCGTCCCGCCGGACGCGATCGACACCCCCGGGACGAGCTGGGCGCCGAGCGCCGCGAACGCGAGCCAGGCCATCCAGAGAGCCGCGGCCCCGCCCACCGTCTCCCGCCTGTGCTCGGCCGCGACACGACTGAGGCGCAGCACCGACAGCGTCATGAGGACGAGCACGGCGACGGCGAGCACGACGATCCCGACGATCACCGCGATCGCACCGCCCCGGCCGAGCGAGGTGTCGAGGAACTCCACCGCCGGCCCGACCAGCACCCAGTCCAGGACCAGGTCGAACGGCCGGACGAGGACGGCGTCGAACCCCACGTCCACGACCTTCACGATGGTCAGCAGCCCGAGCAGCGCCCCGGCCAGCACCGCCGCCACCCGGCGCGCCCGCGGCGGCAGCACGACGAGGAGCACCGCGCCGACGATCCCCTCCACCGGCACGCGCACGAACGCCCCCGGCGTGAGCCGCGCGTACTCGGTGGGGGTGACCAAGGCGGCGAAGACGAAGACGCAGGCCAGCCCGGTCACCACCCGCCCCACGATCCGGCGCGTCCGCGACCGGCCCGTCAGCTGCCCGTCCGCGGCGCCGCCGTCCTCGATCGCCGTGGTGTCGAGCTGTTCCGTCTTCAACGCGTCCCCCGCAGATGGCCCCTTCACCACCTGAAGTACGTCTCCGAATACTCGCCCGGTTCAGTTCAGCCGAGAGCCAGGTCCCGCCGGCGGAGGGCCGTCAGGCCGGTGACGGTCAGCGCGGCGGTGACCGCCAGGAGCCAGATGATCGGGGTGACGGTGAAGGCGTTGCCGGGGACCTTAGGGACGTGGGTGAAGGGCGACAGGTCCAGCACGCCCTGGGCGAGATCGAGCGTCGTCCCGAAGAGGGTGATGATCGCCGCTGCCGCGACCACCGCCCAGCCCGCGGCGGTGAAGCGGGGGACCAGGCCGTAGATCGCCAGCGTGATCGCCGCGACCAGCCAGACGGCGGGCAGCTGGGCCAGGGCAGCGCCGAGGACGCGGGGAACGTCGCGGCCCAGATCACCCCCGTCCAGCCCGCGGGCGAGGCCCGCCGCCGCGCCGCCGACCGCGAGGACGGCGGCCGAGCCCAGCAACGTGAAGACCAGATGGCTGGCCGCCCAGCGCAGCCGTCCGGTCGGGGTGGCCAGCAGCGGCTCGGCGCGCAGCGCGGCCTCCTCGGTGCGCAGCCGCAGCGTGGCCGACACGGCGTAGGCGGCGGCCGCCAGGCCGAGCATGCCCATCACCGAGGCGAAGTAGGCGTCCACGATGGCGGTCTGGCCACCGAGCCGGGTGAAGATCTTCTCCAGGTCCGGGTTGTCGCCGACCAGGTCCTCGACGCTGCCGGCGACGCTGCCGTAGATGAGGCCGAGCGCCGCGAACCCGGCCAGCCATCCGTACAGCGGACGGCTCTGGAGCCGCCAACCGAGCCCGAACGGCCCGCTCAACCGGGACGGGCCGTCCGCCGGGCCGAGGCGGGGCGGCAGCACCCCGGCTCCGACGTCCCGCCGCGCCGACAGGATCCCGGCGACGGCGATCAGCAGGCCGGTCAGCACGACGATCAGGAGCAGCACCCACCAGCGCTCACCGGCGTAGGGGCGCAGCCGCTGCACCCAGCCGAGCGGCGACAGCCAGCCCAGCCACGACAGCCCGTTGCCCGCGCCGCCGATGTCGGCGGTCAGCCGGACCGCGAACGCGGCGCCGAGCACGGCGATGGACAGCCCCCGGGCGCTGCCGGCACCCTCGGTGAGCTGCGCCGCGATGCCGGCGACGGCCGCGAAGACGCACACGGCGAGGCCGAGTTCCAGCCCGAAGGCCAGCGATCCCGCGAACGGCAGGCCCTGGGCCGTCATCCCGGCGGTGAGCAGGGCGGCGATCACCAGGCCCGCGGCGGACGTCACCGCGAGCGCGGCCGCGAGCCCGGCGCCACGGCCCATCACCGTCGCGCCCAGCAGCTCGCGCCGCCCGGCCTCCTCCTCCGCGCGGGTGTGCCGGACGACCGTCAGGATCGCGATCAGCCCGAGGACGACCGGGATGAAACCCGAGCGCTGCGCGATGATGCCGCCGAGGCTCTTGTCGAACAGCGGCCCGTACAGCGCCAGGAACGTCGGGTTCGTTCCACTGGTGTTCGCGTACCCGACGCGGTCGGCGGCGGTCGGGTAGATCTTCTCGGTCGCCGACACGAAGTTGACCGGGATCAGCGACAGGACCAGCACCCACGCCGGCATCAGGAACCGGTCGCGGCGCAGGATGAGGCGGATCATCCCGCCGGTCCCCGCGAGCGCGACCGCCGCACGCTGCGGGGACGGCGCTCCGGTGACGGCGCTCACGAGGCCGCCTCGGTGGCCGTCTCGGTGGGCGCCTCGGCGGCCGTCTCGTCCTTGTAGTGACGCAGGAACAGCTCCTCCAACGTCGGCGGGCGACTCGACAGGCTCCGCACACCGCTGTCCGCGAGGCGCCGGAGCACCTCGTCCAGCCGTGTGGTCTCGACCTCGCAACGCACCCGCACGCCGTCCACCCGCAGGTCATGGACGCCGGGCAGCTCCGACAGCCCGCCGGGCGGCGCCGCCAGCTCGGCGTCGATGGAGGTGCGGGTGAGATGGCGCAGGTCGCCGAGCGTCCCGCTCTCGACCGCGGCGCCCTTGCGGATGATGGTCACCCGATCGCACAGCGCCTCGACCTCGGACAGGATGTGGCTGGACAGCAGGACGGTCCGCCCGCGGTCGCGCTCCTCCCGGACGCACTCCTGGAAGACCTCCTCCATCAGGGGGTCCAGGCCGGACGTCGGCTCGTCCATGATGAGCAGTTCGGCACCGGACGACAGCGCGGCGACCAGGCCCACCTTCTGCCGGTTGCCCTTGGAATAGGCGCGCCCCTTCTTGCGGGGGTCGAGCTCGAACCGCTCCAGCAGCTCGGCCTTGCGGCGCTTGTCGGTGCCACCGCGCATCCGGCCGAGGAGGTCGATCACCTCGCCGCCGGACAGGTTGGGCCACAGCGTCACATCGCCGGGGACGTAGGCGAGGCGGCGGTGCAGCTCCGTCGCCTCGCTCCAGGGATCACCGCCGAGCAGCCGGGCGGTGCCCCCGTCCGCACGGAGCATGCCGAGCAGGACGCGGATCGCCGTCGACTTCCCGGCGCCGTTCGGACCGAGGAATCCGTGCACCTCGCCGTCCTGGACGCTCAGGTCAAGACCGTCCAGCGCGCGCGTCCGGCCGAAGTTCTTGACCAGGCCGCGGACGTATATCGGAGTGGATGTGGTCACTCGTGCTCCTTGTCGGGGGAGGGCGGCATGCGGCCAGGCCCTCGCGTGGATCACCGGGACCGGTCGAGGGCGTCGCGTGCCAGGGTCGAGGCCGCGCTCGCGGGCGGCGGGTCGGAGTCGGCCTTGCGGGCCGCCGCGTCCGAGGTGGGGATGCGACCGGTCCGCGACCGGCGGCCGCCCGCGACGGAGCCGTCACGCATCTTCGGCCGCCCCCGTGCCCTCGGAGGCACCCTCATCGGAAGGGACGGCGTCCGGGTCGTCCGGCATTTCCTTCAAGGCGGTGCGCGCCTGCTCGACGAGTTCGTCGGAGAGCAGGACGTCCATATGGATGTCGAGTGCGGCCAGCGCGAGGCGCCGGTATCCGGCGGGCGACAGCGTGTTGGCGCCCAGTGCCCGCGAAAGATGTTCGTGCAGGACGACCAGGCCGAAACTCATCCCTATCATCACGGCCGCATAGCCGTGCAGATCATCGGTGGTGGGTTTGGACATCCCCTGGTTGTCCGCCTGGAGCAGTTCCTCGTTGAACTCGACCGCGTCGTCGAAGAGCGTGGCGGCGGCCGCCGAGCCGTCGACCAGCGTCCGCGCGATGTACCGCTGGATCGGTATGCCCGTGCGCATCGCGATGGCCATGAACCCCGGGTTGCCCATCCCGCCGTCCAGCGCCTCCTGCTTGGTACGGCGGAAGACCTCGATCGCGTACTCGTCGCACGTCTGCCGCAGCCTCTCCTTCGTCCCGAAGTAGTGCTGGACCAGGGCGGGTGAGACGTCGGCGGCCCGGGCGATGCCCCGGATCGTCGCGCCGCGCTCCCCGTGCTCGGCGAACTGCGCCATCGCCGCGGTCCTGATCCGCACCCATGTCGTCTCTTCGGACGCGGTCTCCTCCGCCACCACCGTCACCTGCCTGTACAAGCGTCCAATAACGTCACGATGCGATCATCGTACGCTTGTACAGTAGATGGAACAAGCGACTCCATCTGAAAGGTCGATACGGGCGGAGGCTCGCTCCGTCCCACGCGGCGAGAGTGCCGGTCGATGGCACCAACAGGGTCGCCGGACTCGAACAGAACACCCCAGAACGGGTGAGTGACCCCTAAGGTCGTCATGTGCGGGCGGACGGGGACGTCGGACGGTGGCGGCGCGCCGCCGACTGGGGAGTTCCGCTGCTCCTCATCGCCGTCCAGCTCCCGGCCACCTGGCTGGTGACCGACGCCGGCGGCGCGCCGCTCGGCATCCGCGGCTGGACGGTCGCCGCGATCGCCGTGGTGACCGCATCGGCGGCCCTGGTGTGGCGACGGGTCGCTCCGGTACCGGTGCTGTTCGCGACGGTCCTGATCAGCGCGGCCGGCGTGCTGGCGGTCGGCAACCCGGACGCGGTGGTCGGCGGTGTGTCCGACGTGGTCGCGCTGTACTCGCTGGCGGTCCACCACGGACCGCGCCGTGCGGTCGCCGGCTGCGTGGCCGCGTTCACCGTCGCCTTGGCCGTCTCGCTGCGATACGCGCCCAGCCCGGCCGAGGTGCTGTACAACGAGGTGCTGGACGGCTTCACCTACCTGGGCGTCACCACGCTCGGCCAGGTCCGGCGGCAGCACAAGGCCGCGCGGGGGCGGCTGCGCGACCGGCTGGCCGGCATCGAGCGGGAGCACCGCGCGGCGGCCGCGGCCGAGCGCGAGCGGCTGGCCCGGGACGTGCACGATGTGGCGGGCCATCACCTCAGCGCCGTGGTCGTGCACAGCGGCGCCGCCGCCCACCGCGACGACCGCGAGCTGACCCGTCAGGCGCTCAGCGTCGCCGCCGACACGGGCCAGGAGGTGCTGAGCTCGCTGAGCCGGCTGGTGGACGAGGTGACCGCGCCCGCACCGGACGGCGGGCTCAGGACGCTGCTCCCCCCGCTGTGCCACGGGCTGGTCCGGCTGGGCGTCCCGGTGTCCCTGACCGTGGAGGGACGTGCGCGCGAGCTGCCCGCGGAGGTGACCACCGCCGCCTACCGGATCGTCCAGGAGTCGCTGACCAACGCCATGCGGTACGCGTCCGGTGCGCCGGTGCGGGTGATCGTCCGCTACGGTCCCGGCGTGCTCGCGGTGGACGTCGAGAACGGGGCGCCCGGCGGCGCCCAGGTCCCGGCGCTGGGCGGCCGGCGGGGCATCCGCGGCATGCGCGAGCGGGCGGAGGGGCTCGGCGGCGTCCTCGACGCGGGCCCGGCCCCGGGGGGCGGCTGGTCGGTCGTCGCGCGCCTGCCGACCACGTCCTCGTCCGGGCATGGCCGGGGCTGGCCGGAGGTCCTGGACGCGGTGACGCTCGCGTTCTACGCGGCCCTGCCCCTGCTGGGCTTCCTGCCGCCGGAGGCGCTGGTACCGGTCCTGCCGACCGGGGGGATTCTGCTGGTCGTGGCCGCGATGGCCGGCCGGGTCGTGCCGCTGTGGTGGCGGCGCCGCGCGCCGTACGCCGCTCTCGCCGCCCTCACCGTGGCCGACACGGTGTGGGCCGTCGCGTGCACGCTGTGGTCGCCGGACCTGCTGGCGCTCTTCGTGCTCTTCTGCCCGGCGCAGCTCGTCATGGTCTACTCCGCCGCGGCCTACCGCGGCGCCTGGCAGGCGTGGCCGGCCGCTTTCGTCGCGCCGCTCCCGTGGGGAATCGGGCTGGGCCTGTCGCTGGCGACCGACCCGGAGATCGGCGACCCCGTCGCGTTCGTGTTCGGGCTGGTCTTGGCCGTCCTGGTCACCATCCCGCTGACGGCGGGGGCGTGGGCCTGTGGCGTGGCGGCCGCGCTCAGGAGCCGCCGGTGGGGGTTCGCCGAGCTGGACACCGCGACCGCCCGCACGAGCCGGGCCGTCCACGCCGAGCGCAGCCGCGTCGCGGTCGGGTTGAGCGGTACCGTCCTGGATCGAACCGCCCGGCTGGTACAGGCCGCCGAGACGGGCCTGGCCGGGACCGACGGCGACGCGCGGGAGGCCCTCCGCGTGGTGACCGGGCAGGCACGGGCCGCCCTGACCGACATGCGGGCACTGCTGGACGCGATGGAGGAGACGGCGTGAGCATCCGGGTCCTGGTGGTGGACGATCAGGCCATCGTCCGCGCCGGCTTCGCGGCGATCATCGACGGCGAGCCGGACATGACGGTGGTGGCCCAGGCCGCGGACGGCGCCGAGGCGCTGCGCGCGGTCCCCGAGCACCGTCCCGACGTCGTCCTGATGGACATCCGGATGCCCGGTGTGGACGGGCTGGCCGCCTCCAGGGAACTGGCCGCGCTGAACTCCCCCGCGCGGGTGCTGGTGCTCACCACCTTCCACCGCGACGAGTACGTCTTCGGCGCGCTGCGCGCCGGCGCGTCCGGCTTCCTCCTGAAGGACTGCGCGCCCCAGGAGCTGGTGGACGCCATCCGCACCGTCGCCGGGGGCGAGGCATTGCTCGCCCCCGCCGTCACACGCCGCCTCATCGACGCCTTCGCCACCGGCGTGATCACCCCGCCGTCCGGTGACGAGCGCCTGGACCTGCTGAGCCCGCGCGAGCGCGACGTCCTCGTCCAGCTGGCCCAGGGCCTCAGCAACATCGAGATCGGCGCCGCCCTCGGCATCCGCAACGCCACGGTCAAGACCCACATCAACGCCCTCTTCGGCAAGCTCGGCCTGAGGGACCGGGTCCAGGCCACGATCTTCGCCTACGACGCAGGTCTCGTCCGTCCCGGCCAGGGCCCTCCACCCCAGGGTTGACCCCCACCCTGCCGGACGGTCGAGCACGGTACCTTCCCGCGCACGAAGCGTGGGCGTGCTCCGGCGCGATTCCCTTGAACAATGCAGAAGCAGCAGCCGCCGTCCGACGGGGAAAGCCCGCACGAGGGTCTCAGCCCATGGTGGGTGGTACCCACCGTCCTCATCGCATCGGCGAGGCTCGTCAGGGCCGCCACGAACGGCACGGCCTGGGACAGGACATCCCTTGCCCTCGCCGTCCTCGCGCTCATCGCCATGGTGACCGTAGCGATCATGGCCGTCCGGCGCCGGGACTACGGGACGCTCGGATGGATCGCCGCGGGCACGCTGGTGGCCGGGATCACCGACCGCGTCCAGGTGGACCCGTTCTGAGGAACGCGGGCGTCATCACGCCTCCCGCCGGGTCCTCATGCGCAAGGCAACAGGTGTCCCCTGAAACGCCGGTGGTGTGGGATGCCGGGTTTCCCCGGCCCACCTCCTCACGACGTCATCCGCCGGGCAGGGCCGCCGCGGTCAGTGGGTGGGCGTCGAGCCGGTCGAGCAGTTCGCGGAGCCGACTCGTGTCCTCCGCCGGCAGCGGACGCAGCGGCGGGCGGGGCGGGCCCGCGTGGCGGCCCTGGATGTCCAGCCCCGCCTTGACCGTCCGGGGCAGCCCGCGGTCGACGATGAGCTTCAGGAACGGCAGCAGGGTCGCCAGCAGCGCGTCCGCCCGCTCCGGTGGTCCGTGCAGCGCAGCCGTGTGCAGCTCCAGGCACCATCGCGGGACCAGGCAAGCCGCCGCCGTGCACCAGCCGGACGCGCCGGCCCGGAACGCCTCCAGCGCGACCGGGTTACTCCCGTTGTAGACCGACAGCGCCCCCTCGGACATGTCCAGGATGTCGCGGAAGCGCGCGACGTCGCCGGAGCTCTCCTTCACCATCGTGATGGCGGGAATCTTCCTGGCGAGGGCGACGACGGTCAGCGGCGGCAGGTCGACGCCGCTGGTGCCCGGGTTGTTGTAGAGCATCACCGGCAGGTCGGTCGCCGCCGCCACGGCCGCGAAGTGCTGCTCCAGCTCGGCTTCGGTCAGGCTCCAGTACTTCTGGGCCAGCACCATGATCGCGGTGGCGCCGTGGCGCTCGGCGAGGCGGGCGCGCCGCACCGTGGTCTCGGTGCTCCAGTGCGAGACGCCGACCACCGTCGGAACCCGGCCCGCGACGGCGTCCAGGGTCGTCTCGCAGACGGCGTCCCATTCGGCGTCACGGAGATAGGCGCTCTCACCGGTGCTGCCGAGCGGGGCGATGGCATGGCAGCCGGCGTCGACCAGCTCGCCGGTCAGCCCGCGCAGCCTCTCCAGGTCCAGCTCCCCCGTGTCGGGGACGAAAGGGGTGACGGGGTAGCCGATGATCCCCGCGACCGGCGGTACCGCCATCAGATCTCCGTCCCTTCGGCGACGCAGTCGGGGTGGGCGCGCAGGGCCCGGCGCGCGTAGTAGGCGAAGTTGGCCTGGTGGCGCCGGTCGGTGGACGTCCAGTCATGGGCCTCGCGCGCCAGTTCCGGCGGCAGCGGCTGGATGGTCCCGGCCGCCATGGCGAGGAGCTGGAGGCGGGCGGCCCGCTCGATGAGGTTCGCCAGGGTGCACGCCTCCTCGACGGTGGCGCCCGTCACGAGCTGGCCGTGGTGGGCGAGCAGGATGGCCCGCTTGTCACCGAGCGCCGCGGTGATGATCTCGCCCTCCTCGTTGCCGACGGGCACGCCCGGCCAGTCCTTGAGGAAGGCGCAGTCGTCGTAGAGGGGCGTGGTGTCCATCTGGGAGACCACCAGCGGGACCTCCAGCATGGCGAGGGCCGCGGTGTGCAGCGAGTGCGTATGGACGATGCAGTTGACGTCCTCGCGCGCCCGGTAGATCCAGCTGTGGAACCGGTTGGCGGGGTTGGGCATGCCCTGCCCTTCGAGGACGTTCAGATCCTCGTCCACGAGCAGCAGGTTCTCCTCGGTGATCTCGTCGAAGCCGAGGCCGAGCCGTTGGGTGTGGTAGGTGCCCTCCCGCGGCCCGCGGGCGGTGATCTGCCCGGCGAGCCCGGAGTCGTGGCCGCCGTCGAACAGGATCCGGCAGGTCAGCGCCAGCTTCTGCCGGACGGTCAGTTTCGAGTCGCCGAAGTGCTCGCGCATCTGCCGCTCGGCGCGGCCGACGACCACGTCCTTGGTGTCGTGCAGTGTCGATGCCATGTCCGCTTCCCTTCCCAAGTGAGGAAACTTCGATCACTATATGACACAGGGTTTCCTCGAACAAGAGGTGCTTGGGCGACGCCCTGGCCTGGGATATGTCCCCATGACGCCATACTTGGACTCCCGCCGGGCCGTCCCCCGGCCCCCCGGAACGGCGTGAAAGGCGGCCACGGTGATCAATCGGGTGCGGGAGCTGCGCAAGGAGCGGCTGATGACGCTGGAGACGCTCGCGGAGCGCGCCGGCGTGACCAAGAGCTACCTGTCCAAGGTCGAGCGCGGCCAGAGCACGCCGTCGATCGCCGTCAGCGCCGCGCTCGCCCGCGCCCTCGGCATCTCCCTCGACAGCCTGTTCGTCGACGCCGAGCAGCTCGCCGACGTCACCGTGACGCGAGCCGGCGAGCGGCGTCCCCTCACGCCCGCGGACGAGGCCGGCTCACGTTACGAGGGCATCGCGCTCCAGGCCAGCACCAAGCGGATGACGCCCTTCATGCTGTACCCGCCGCACGACGCCGGCCCCGTGCCCTTCCGGGACCATCCGGGGGAAGAGTTCCTCTTCGTGCACCAGGGGCGCGCCGAGCTCCTCTTCCCGTCCCGCTCCGTCGAACTGGAGCCGGGCGACTCCGTCTACTTCAAGGCCACGACTCCGCACAAAGTCCGCTCGCTCAGCCCGGAACGCGCCACGATCCTGCTCATGATCTGCGACGACCGCGACGGCCCCGACACCCCGCACCCGCACGTGCCCTGACCGGTGAACCGTCACGGACCGCTGTGGACGAGCGGGGCCCACAGATCCGGGCGGTCCGGGTGTTCGTCGCGCAGGCCGAGCGTCACCTCGTGCAGGACGGACGCGGCGTCGTCGGCGACCGGGGTACCGGGAAGCCGCTGGTAGAAGCGCTGCGCGGCGGTCACGGCGACCTCGTCGGCGAGGGGCCAGAGGCTCGCCACCACGTGCCGGAACCCGGCGAACTGGAAGGCCGAGGCCAGGTGCAGCACCTCGTCGGCGTAGCGGGTGCCGTGGTTCGCGGTGGAGCAGGCGGACAGGTAGGCCAGTTCCGCGCCGGCCAGCCGCAGCCCGCCGATCTCGGGCAGCCGCAGCGTCCTGTCGTGCAGGCGCAGTCCGCTGTCGGCCTGCGAGACGGGATCGGCGACGGCGTGGCAGGCGAAGTGCGCCCAGGTCGCCTGCCCGAGAGCGGACAGGACGCGTCCGGCGGTGGCCTGTTCGTCGGTGAGCGCCGGGCCGTCCAGCAGGGCCGCTTCGCGTGCGGCGCCGGGCAGTTCCGGGAGCCCCGGGGTGCGGTGCAGCGCGACGGTGAGACGGCGGCGGGAGGTGGCCTGGGGGCGGTCGCGTGCGTCGCGCAGCGCCCGCAGAGACGGCACGAAGGACGACACCATCGCATCGAGCGCGCCCGGCTCTCCTGGACGCCCCGCGGCGTGCAGCGGAAGGAGGCTCAGCAAGCCCGTGGGCAACCACCACACCCGCGCCCTGTCGTGCGGGCAGAGCGGGCGGAGCGCGCGGGCGATCGGTTCGACGGCGGTGTCCCACAGCCAGCGCAGAACCTCCGGGACGACGCGGCGCCGACGCAGGACGCCGGCCAGGGAGAGGCCGCCGTCGACCGCCCCGAGCAGCGCCGCGACGCGCGCCTCCACGTCCGCCGGCCGCAGATCGGGCAGCGCCACCGCGACCGGATCGCCGTCGGCACGGACGATTACCGCGTCGCCGCGGCCCCGCCCGGCGTTGACCAGCACCACGTACCCGCCCGCCGCGGCGGACCGCAGGTCGGCGAGCCGCGGCGCCGCCAGGAAGTCGCCGAGACCGGGAAGCGCGCGGATGCCGGCGAGCAGCGCGTCGTGGTCGGCCCACCAGCGTTCGCGTTCGCCGGCCGGGAAGTCCGGCGTGTTGAGCCGCTCGCACACCCAGCGGAACCGCTCGGCCAGGCGCGGGTCCCGCTCCTCCAGTCCGGCCAGGTCGGCGCGGGTGTTCGCCTGGCTCGCCAGCAGGACCCCGCGGCCCAACTCTGCGATCTCCACCGCGCCCATGGCGTCACCTACGGCGCAGTGCGCGGCCACGCCCGTCCCGACGAGGCCGACGTGCGCGCCGAGCCGGTGCTGCTGATCGGCCCAGTCCGCCTGGCGCGGGGCGACCGAGGGCAGCAGCGCGGCGGCGCCGTCCAGCAGGGTCACCGCGAGCCGGTCGTTCCCGGCGGCCTGCGCGAGCGCGCCGGCCGCGTGGTGCGCGGCCACCCGGTCGGCGGGGGCCGCCTCCCGCGCCTCGACCACGGCCGCGGCCAGCCCGCGCAACCGCTCCGGTTCCGGTGGAGGCCCTCCGCCGGTCAGACGCTCAAGGTAGGCGGCGCACAGCCCGGCGACGAGACCCGCCCGCCCCGGATCGCCGACCGGGACGCTCGCGAGCGCGCGCTCACCGAGGTCGATGGCCGCGTCCACGTCGGCGGACGCGCGGGTGAGGCGGTGCCGGGCCAGCCGCGCGCCCGCGAGGGCGGCCAGCCGCTGCGGGAGGTCGATGTGGCCGGCGGGGGTGGCGGCCACGGCGTGCTCGCCGAGGTCGATCGCCCTTTCCAGGGAGATCCCGCCGTCCGCATCCGCGTGCCGGCCCCCGTGCCCGCGTCCGTGCTCGTGGCGCTGCTGATAGGTGGCGGCGAGCCGTGCCTGCCGTCCGGCGAGCGCGACGCCGCTGTCGCCGGTGCCGGCGAGCGCCTGCTCGCCGAGCTCGATGGCGCGGTCGAGGTCGGCGGCGTCACCGGAGGCGCGGTACCGCTGCCGGTAGGCGCCGCCCAGCAGCGACGCCCACTCCGGTAGACGGTCCGCCGCGCCCGCCACGACCTGTTCTCCCAGCTCGATGGCCTCTGCGAGGTCAGCGAGCACGCCGGTGCGGGTGTAACGGGTGAGGTGGGCCCCCGCCAGTTCCATGGCCGCGCCGGCCCGTCCGGGATGGTCGGACGGGATCGCGGCGAGCGCCCAGGCGCCCAGCGTCGCCGCCCGATCCAGGTCGGGGCCGGTGCCGGTGCTCAGGTGCCGCCGGTGGAGCGCGGCGGCGAGCCCGCGCAGGACGTCCGGCCGCTGCGGATTCCCCTCGGGCAGCGCCGCCAGTGCCTGTTCCGCGAGGTCGACGGCACGGTGCACGTCGTCCAGGGCCCGCCCATGCTTGTGCCGTTCGAGCAGCACGGACGCGACGGCCGCGAGGTGGACGGCACGCTCCGGATCGTCGTCCGGCAGGGCCGCCACGACGCGCTCGCCGATCTCGGCCGCCCGCCACAGATCCGCCCGCGCCCCGGAGCGTTCGTGGCGGCGCAGCAGCGAGCGGCTGAGGCCCACGAGGACGCCGAGGTCCGTCCCTCCCCCGGGCAGTGCCGCGGCCCGCTCCGCCAGGCCCACCGCGTGCTCGATATGCGCGGGTTCGCCGGTGTGCTCGTAGTGCTGCCGGTAGACCGCCCCCAGGTCCGACAGGAGGGTCGGGTCGGCGCCCGCCATGTCCAGGACCTGCTCGAACAGGTCGATGACGCGCCGCAGATCCGCCGCGTCCCCGCGCAGCCGGTACCGGCACCAGAACGCGTGGGCGAGGTGGGACCACGGCTCGGTGGACTCCTCACCGTGCGCGACCGCGATCGCCAGGGACTCCTCCCCCGCGGCGACGGCCTGGTCGAGGTCGGCCACGGTGCCGTCGCGCTCGTGCCGGCGGCGATGGGCCAGGCACAAGTGCGACATCCGGGCACCCCGGACGAGGCCCTGCCGCGGCGCCGCCCTGGCGGCCGGCGCCATCAGCAGGATGCCCGCGTCCAGCAGAGCCGGGTCGCTTCCGTCACCCGCCGACGCGCGCAACAAGACCGCTCCGGTCTCCGCCTGGTCCTCGGCCTGGGTGAACCGCCCGACCAGGGTGTTCACGTCCAGCGGGACGGCGTAGTAGTCGTCGGCGACGGGTTCCAGGCACAGCAGGGCCCTCGCCAGATCGGCGAGCCCGCGCCCCTCCCCCGCCGCGCGGTTCCGCAAATGATGCAGGCGCCCGAGCGCGACGCTCCCCGCCGTGAACTGCGCTTCGAGCCAGCTGGACGCCGTGTCGAGATCGACCGCACGGACCGCCGTCCACAACGCCGCGGCGTCCCGGTCCACCTCAGCGGAGAAGAGGAGGCCGCGGTCGCGCGTCACCTCGTACTCCCTGGCGACGGCCTCGGCCCTCGCGGTCAGGTCGTCGATCGGCATCCGCTGCCCCCTGTGTCGTGAAACCGCGGTGAACGGCTACCGCTCCGGGTCCAATCGCAGGACGCGCGCCGGGCTGTCACCGCTGCGTCCGGCCGCGAGCAGAAGCCCGCCGTCGGGCCGGGCCACGAGGTCCACGGCCTGCGGCAACCCGCCGGTCGCGTGCTCCACCGTGGCGAGCACGGCGCCCGACTCGACGTCCCAGGCCAGGGTCTCCCGACCGCTGGTGGCGGCGACGACCGCGCGCAGGTCGGGCAGCACGGCGAGCGCGACGTCGGAGTCGCCGTCCTCCGACACCGGGAAGGTCCGGACGGCCCGCCCGGTGTGGCCGTCCCACACGTGCAGGGTGCGTCCGGCGACGGCCGCGACCCGGAACGAGCGGTCGGCCAAGGTCGTCACGGCGACCTCGGGCATCCGCGAGATCGCGCCGCCGGTGTCGATGCGGAACTCGTGCAGCTTCGTCCTGGTCGTGGCGTCCCAGACGTGGACGGCGGCCGTTCTCCAGTCGTCGACCGCGGCGGCGACGCACACGTGACCGTCCGACAGCACGGCCGTGGCCACCGACCACACCAGGTGGACACGGGGCTCCCCGACCTCGAAGCCGCCGATCGACAGCTTCGTCTCGGCGTCCCAGAGGCGCACCGTCGCGTCGTCCCCGCCCGTGACCAGCCACGGCACCTCGCCCGGCGGGGACGCCCAGGCGACGGAGTTGACGGGCCCGTCGTGCGCTTCGATCTCCTGAAGCGCCTCTCCCTCCCGCGCCGACCAGATCCGGGCGAGACCGTCCTTCCCGCCGGTCGCCAGGACGGCCCTGCCGTCGCCGAGCACGGTCAGCGCGACGGACAGGACCCATTCACTGTGCCCGGACACCCGCTGGACGCTCTCACCGTCGCCGACGCCCCAGACGTGGGCGCCGTCGTCATGCGCCGAGGCCAGCAGGCGGCGTCCATCGGGCAGCGCGGCGAGGGAGAGCTCGTTCGAGCGCAGTTCCTCGTCCGGGACCGTCCAGGCGTCCGGGGTCACGTCCTGGACGCTCACGGACGGCCCCCAGGACCTGGGCTCGGCCGTCATCGCGCCCACCGGCCCCGCCGCGGCGCCGAGCCCGGCCGTCCTCGGCCATTTCATGCGCAGTGGCAGCCCGTAGAGGCGGTTGTATTCGTCCAGGTCACCTTTGTCGAGGGCGGTCCCGTCCGGAAGGACGACCAGATCGCCGGACCGCTTGGACTTGCGATCCACCCGTATCTCGACGATGTCGCAGGACTTGTACGGGAACTCCTCGTCCCAATGGGCGTACACGGACTTCTCGTATTCCGCCTCGGCCACCCTCCGATCGAGATGATCGACCGCGCGGTAGTCCGATCCCGGATCGAGGGCGGTGGCGACCAGATGGCGCCGGGTCCCGTCGAGCGGATCGTCATAGGCGACCAGCTCGATGTATCCGCCGAACAGTGTGTGGGTCTCGGTTCTGCGCACTGTCGTGCCCGCGCTGATCGCGGCGAGGTACAGCTCCCAGAGCCGATCCTTCTGATCGCCCCAGCACCCGTGCAGGCTCTCCTCGTCGTTGATGTCGTAGAGGACGCGCGAGCCATCGGAACGGCGCACCGCCAGGAACGGCGCCGCGTCGACGGCGGCCTGCTCCCACCGGCCCTCGTGCCGGCCCATCAGCCCGCGCGCCGCGTCCCAGGCGGCCTGCCTGCCGTCGAACGAGCGGGTGCCGAAGGCCATGTGCCGGACGTACCATCTCCCGTCGGAAAGCGTTCCGACCTGGATGTTCACGGCACCGTCCATAGCGCCGGAATCCTTCAGTTCCCACTGCATGACGGGCCGATACAGCCCGTCCTCCAGGGCAATGTCCTCGGGCTTCACCCGCAGAATCCTAGCCACCCGGCCAAGGCGATTATCTCGGCTCGCAGAATCGGGACTTGACGGCCTCCCGCCGTCTGGGGATAACGTTCCCGTCCCGTGGAGGAAGTGCGCGGGAATCCCGCCGAACGAGTGGCGCTGAGCGCGTTGTGCGATGAACTGCCCGCGTTGCGGGAGCAGTGCGCCACAGAGCCCGGGGAGAAACGGCTGCTGCTGGCCAGGATCGAGACCGAGGCCCGCGCCCGCAGGCCGATCCTCGCACTGCTCGGTGAGCTGTTGGGCACCGGTGAGACGGGCGCCGTGCGCGGGCTCGGCGCCGGCCTGCCCGGCGCCGGGCCGGGACGAGCCGACGAAGAGGAATTCGCCTGCCCGGACGGTGCCTGCGACCGCATCGCCGTGGCCGTCCCCGCCGGCCCCGTCCCGCACTGCCTGCTCACCGGCCTGCCGATGGCCGGGCACTGACGGCATGGGGAACTTCTTCGGCGAGCTGGCGAAGAAGCTGGCCGAGCGGTGGGTCGGCCTCCTCGCCGTCCCCGGTCTGCTGTTCGTCGCCTGCGCCTGGGCCGGTGTCCAGCTCGGATGGGGTCACGCCCTCGACACCGGGCTCCTGGCCGCGAAGGCCACGAAGCTCGGGTCCGCCCTGGGCGGAAAGCCCGGCCCGTCCCGCGTGCTGGCCCTGGTCGGGCTGCTCCTCGCCTCCTGCGGCGTCGGCCTGGTGGTCCAGGCGCTCACCGGCCCCGTCCGCGCCTGCTGGCTGGGGCGGTGGCCGCCGGGGCTCGGCTGGGCCCGACGCCGCCGCACCGCCGCCCGGGCACGACGCTGGGACCGCCTGGTGACCGAGCGCAGGGACCTGCAAGATCGTTACCCGAGGACGACCCGCACGGCCGAGCAGCAGTCCGCCATCGACGCCGCCGCGGAGCGCATCAACCGGCTGTCCCTGGCCGCCCCCGCCCGCCCCACCTGGATGGGCGACCGCGTAGCCGCCGTGGACCGAATCGCCCTTGACCGCTACGGGCTGGACCTCCGGTTCGGCTGGTCCCGCCTATGGCTGGTCCTGCCCGACACCGTCCGCGCCGAGCTCGTCGCGGCCAACGGACAGTTCGCCGCCACCGTGGTCACCGCCGCCTGGGCGCTGCCCTACCTCGCCCTGGGCGTCTGGTGGTGGCCCGCCCTCCTGATCGCGCTCACCGTCGGCCTGACGGGATGGACCCGCGCCCGGACGGCGATGGCGGAACTGACCGACCTCAGCGAGGCCGCCCTGGACCTGCACGGCCGCACCCTGGCCCTGGCCCTGGGAACCGTCCCGCCGGAAAGCTTCGGCCCCCTCACCTCACCCGAGGGCAAGCAGGTGACCCGCCACATCCGCAAAGGCCGTTGATCACCCTGGCTGACCATCCCGCCTACCGGACGCGGTGGCGGGTCCGGGGCAGCAGGGCCGCCGCGAACACCAGCCACACCCCGCCGCCGAAACGGACGATGGGGAGCAGGAAAGCGAGGCCGGGGACCAGCAGGGTCAGCGTGGAGACCATGCCGACGGCGGCCAGGACCAACCCGGTCCAGGTCAGCGGCTTGGGCAGCAGACCGGCGAGCAGACCGGTCACCGCCACCCCCGCGATGAGCAGGGCGAAGCTCACGGCATAGGTGGGCCCGCCGGAGATGAACGACAGGTCGGCGAGGGCCCGGGCGAGCGCGGGGCTCGCGTCGCGCGGCAGCCGTCCGCCCGTCCAGGTGAGCATCGCACTGACGAACAGCGCCATGGCGGCCAGAACACCGCCGACCAGCGTGATCGCCGAGCCGGGCGCGGTGATGCCCAGAGCGCGCAGCCGCCGGTAGAAGACGGCCGCCGTCAACGCCAGCGGAACCGCCGAGGACAGCAGCAGGAAGGCGCCGGCCTTGACGGTCGTGGCGTGCCCCCGGACATAGGTCAGGACCTCGGCGCCGGACGCGTCCGGGTGCGGTGTGGACCGGTTGGCCACGACATAGGCAATGGTCAGCACGGTGAAAGCAGCGACGGGGACCAGCAGCGGCGGCCCGGACTGCGGGCGCCGGGCCGGTGTCGTGGGGCGCTGCTCGGCAGCAACGGTGGTCATGTCTCCTCCTCGACAATCGATACACTTCAGATAATGATTACATTTTAGAACGATTGTCAAGTGAGTATGATGTCCACATGAGCACGAAGCCCGACGTCGACCCGCCCCGTCCCCCGACGGGCGCGGCGTTCCTGGTGGCCCAGCTCGGGGCGCACGCGGCGGCCCTGTTCGGCGACCGGATCGCCGGGCTGGACCTGACGCCTCCGCAGGCCGGACTGCTACGCCTGCTGGCCGGGACTCCGGGACGCAGCCAGCGCGAACTCGCCGACGCCCTCGGCATGCCCCCCAGTCGCTTCGTCCCCTTCGCCGACGGGCTGGAGGAACGAGGACTGATCGAGCGCCGCCGGAATCCCCGGGACCGCCGCCTGCACGCGCTGCACCTGACGGACCAGGGCGTCGCCCTGCTGGCCAAGGTCGGTGACGCCGGAGCGGCACACGAACAGCAGTTCTGCCAGGCGCTCTCCCCGGCCGAGCACCGGCAACTGATCTCGCTGCTCGGCCGCATCGCCGACCAGCAGGGCCTCACTCCCGGAGTCCACCCGGGCTACCGGACATTCCGCCCGCACTGAGCGGCCGGCCCGAAGGGGCCACAGGTGGGAGGCGCCTATGGCCGGGAGTATGGCCGGGAGCTATGGCCGGGAGCCGCGGTTCTCCTTGCGGCGGACGAACTTCAACCCCGACCAGTCGTCCGCCAGCGCGGCGACCTTCACATCGACCACGCCCAGCGGCAGGAAGAGCTCGCGCAGCGCGTTCTCGGTGATGTCACTGTTGTGCCCCGCCGCCCGGCGGGGCCAGGCGATCCAGACCATGGCATGATCCGCCAGATCCGCGACCAGCCGCGGCCCCTCGGACGCCAGCTCGTCGAGCTCCCGGTAGAAGGCCAGGGTGACGTCAGCGTTCGCCGGGCCTCCGTCGGTCACGGTGCAGTCCTCGGGAAGGCCGGGGATGGTCCACTGCTCCGGGCGGTGGGTGAGGTGCACTCGGTCGCCGGGCTTGATGCCGATCTTCTTGGCGAGCGGGGTACCCGAATATCCGGAGGAGGCCACGGCGCAACTGTAACCCGCCCCCCATTGTGATGTTGATAAACAGCCGCAGTGAAGCTTGGCACAGCGTGTACTGAAACGCGGCGGCCTTTCGGCGCCGGACGGAAAAGGCCGGGGAGGTTCCTCTCCCCGGCCCCCGGCAAGTGCTCTATCCGGAAATCTCCTCGGCGAGCTGGCAGCAGCACCTGTCGCCGGCCTGGCAGTTGTGCCCTGCCTTGCCGCCTTGGACGAACGCCGCGGGAACAGCCGCCGTCCGGGCGCCGCTCGGCCGCTCGTAGACGACCCGGCCTCCGACCACCGTCGCGGTCACCTGGAGGTTCTCAAGACCGTGCGGGTCACGGCCGAGCACATCACCGCCGACGATGCAGATGTCGGCCGCCTTCCCGGGTTCGAGCGTGCCCTTCCAGCGTTCCGCGTGGTCCTGCCATGCCGCCGTGCGGGTGTAGGTGGCCAGCGCCTCCGGTAGTGCGATGCGCTCCGCCTTCCCGGCAACGCTGCCGTCCGCTCCTTCCCGGAGAACGGCCGTCATGACACCGCGCAGCCAATGGGGCGCCACCACCGGCGCGTCCGATCCGGACGTCACCTTGACGCCCGCCTGGAGCGCGCTGCGGTACGGCCACTGGTACTCCGTCAGCGCGGGGCCGATGATCGATTCGAGGACGCGCCCCTGTAGGTAGAGGATCTCCGCGTTCAGGTTCGCGCCGATGTCGTGGCGCGCCATCGTCCGCAGCGTCCGCGCCGACGGGAAATTGCAGTGGATCACATAGTGGCGCAGGTCCGCCCGGTGCCAGTGCGCTCCGCCCGCCTTGACATAACCCGCGACCACCGCGTCGGTCGTGGCGTCGCCGCACGCGTGCGTACCGACCTGGAAACCGCCCTTGACGGCGATATTGATCATTTCATGTAGGTTCGCGACCTGCTCGGCCTGTGACGCGCCCTCGATGGTGAGGCTGCCGTTGGCCCCGTTCAGGTACGGCTTGTTCATCCACGCGGTCCTGAACCGGGGGATGCCGTCCGCGAAGACCTTCACACCGGCGACGCGGAGCGTCTGGGGATCGACCCCGCGGAGAGGCTGGTAGGCGTCCAGGACGGCGCGCAGCGACCGCGGCCCGGTTCCGCTCCCCAGCAGCGCGGTGAGACGGAACGGAAGCGCTCCGGCACGCGCCTTCTCGGCGTAGATCGCCAACGTGTCCAGGTTGATGCCCGGTTCGGTGGCGCTCGTGACGCCCAGAGAGTGCAGGACCTTGATGGCGGCGTCGATGGCCCGCGCGCGCTCGTCCCGGGTGAACGGCGGGACGATGCCGCTCACAAGGCTCTGCGCGGTCTCGCGCAGGACGCCGGTGGGCTCACCGTTCGCGTCCTTGTCGATGACGCCGCCCGGCGGCGGAACGGTGTTGCGGGTGATGCCGGCCTTCCGCAGCACGACCGAGTTCACGGACGTCGCGTGCCCCGAGAAGTCGTTGAGGATCACCGGATGGTTCCCCGAGACGGGGTCGATGTCGGCGGCGACCGGCGGCCGCGGCAACCGGAGTTCCTGCCATCCCCGGCCGCGGATCCACGAGTCCGGCGTCTGCGCGCCCTCCGCCGCCGAGCGCACCGCGGCGACCAGTTGCTCGATCGTCGCCGTGTCCACGTTGATGTTGAACGGCGCGACGCTCAACCCCTGCGAGGCGAGGTGGAGGTGCGAGTCGTTGATGCCCGGCAGCACCGTGCCACCACCCGCGTCGAGGACCTTCGTCCGGCGGCCCGTGTACCGCTTCATGTCGCGGGCGCTGCCGACGGCGAGGACGCGTCCGTCACGGATCGCGACGGCCTCCGCCTTGCGGAAGTGCTTGTCGAGGACGAGAACACGTCCGTTGTTGATGACGAGGTCGGCGTTGCCGTTGGTGTGCGAGGTCCCCGCGTGCGCGGTCGCGGTCGACAGCATTCCCGTGGCCGCGGTGCCGGCGGTCACGGCCGCGGCCCCGCGCAGTACCTGGCGACGGTCCATCTCAGGGGTCATGACGAGTTTCTCCTTGGGGACTCGTGTCGGGCGTTCTCCATGTCCCGCCGCGCCTGTCATCGATGGGCACACAGGCACGGTGGTGGCCCACGGACGATTCGCACGGCGGAACCGGCATCGCCGCCCGCAGTTTGGGAGGGTGCGGACACCGGTGCGATCAGGCGCTCGTTGTCGTGGTCGGCAGAGAGCATCGGGGGGTGGGGCCGGCGCGGCGGGCGTCGGCGAGCCGGCGTCGGGGGTGCTGTGGCACCGTTCCGCCGAGCGACGGAGGCATGTTCAGGTCCACGTCGCCTGCTGCGAGAAGAGTTCTGGTCCGGCTGGACCGCGGACGATCCCGGATAACACGGCGCACCGCCTGGTGGTGGACAACGTTCCAGGTGAGACCGGTATGGACGGCGAAGTCGGCATGTCCGGGACCTCCCTGAAACGGGTGACCGTGACGAATGTGGACAGTGTCCCCAGCGGTGTTGATGAAGTCAACACTTGACCTGATCAGGCCACCCGGTGTCCATTGGCCAGCCGACGGCAAGACTCATCCCTCTACCCCTCTTTACCTGCAATGATGTGGCCCGAGTCAGTCTTTCGACGACACCGAGGGGAATGGGAAGTCAAGTACTCAGGTCGGGTGTTGTTGTCGTCACCACCTTGAAGGGCCATCATGTGCCGGCGGCATGATCGGGGTGATTGGGGGAAGCAAGGCCGCCGTGAGCTCACCCCCACCTCCCACGCCGCCCGTCCGCCCTGGCGAAGGCCAAGCAGTCCCGCCCCCGTCACCACGCGGACAGATGCTGGTCTTCGTCAACGCCAAAGCCGGTACGCACGACGCCCGGAAGCTGGAGCACATCGCCGGCCTGCTCCGGGACGCCGGACGGCAGGTGACGGTCTGCCCCTGCTCGGCGCCTGACGACCTCGAACGGGCCCTCGACGCGCACGGCCGCGAGGATGGCGAGCGTCCCCCCACCGCAGTGGCGGTGGGCGGCGACGGGTCCATCAACCGGCTCGTGTCGGTCCTGCATCGGCGCGGCGAGCTGGACCGGTGGACGGTCGGGCTCGTGCCCATGGGCACCGGCAACGATCTGGCGCGCAACTTGAGCATCCCGCTGGACCCCGAACGCGCCGCGCGGTTGCTGCTCGACGGCGGTGAGCGCGGGCTCGACCTGCTCGTGGACGACGCCGGCGGCGTGACGCTCAACGCCGTCCACGCCGGGATCGGCGCCGCCGCCGCACAGAGCGCCACGCGGTTCAAGCCGCTGCTGAAAGCCATGGCGTTCCCGGTGGGCGCGATCCTGGCAGGGCTGCGCCATCCCGGGTGGCACCTGCGCGTGGAGGCCGACGGCCGCGTCGTCGACGAGGGCAAGTTCCTGATGGTGGCGTTGAGCAACGCCTCCGGCATCGCCGGGGGGACCGCCGAGCTCGCCGCCGACGGGCACCCCGGCGACGGCGTGCTGGAACTGGTGCTCTCGGCCGCCACCGGCCCTCTCGCCCGCGCCGGCTATGCGCTGCACCTGCGCGGCGGCACCCACCGGCACCGCGACGACGTCCTGCACACCACCGCGCGCAGCGTCACGATCAGCGGCGAGGAGTTCCGGGTCAACAGCGACGGCGAGGTGTCGGAAACGCTGACCCGACGCGCCTGGACGCTGCTCCCGCACGCCTGGCGGATGATCGCTCCTCTCCCGATCCACCCGCCGACCCCTGTCGGCGACAGGTGAAGAAATGACCATTACATGAGATGACACGCATTTCTGCAATATCTGGTCACGCATATCCTCACGAGAATGGCAGTATTCGACTCCGTGCCACGGGGTACATGATCAGCTGAGTGCGATAAAGGGGATCGCTCCGAACTTGCAGAGGAAGAGCCAGCGATATGAGATATGGGGTGACTCGCGTCGTCGCGTCGATCGGGGTGTTCGCGGCCGTCGCGTCGACCGGACATGCGGCGGCGGCGCACCAGGCTCCGGAATCGGTACTGGTCAACGAGTCGTTCACCGGAGTCACCGCAGACTCGCGCTTCATCGGGTACGGCGCCGCCTGCCTGACGGGCGCACCGCGGGGACAGGCGGCGGCGGAGGCCACCAATCATCCGCTCGGGAGATGCCGCCGGGACCCGGCCGGCCCCGTGCCACCGGGCGACGCGGCGCCACGTGGGTACCTCCAGCTCACCGACGCCCATATGGAGGAGACCGGCGCCGCGCTCTTCGACTCGCCGATCCCGGCCGAGGACGGGCTGGAGGTGACCTTCGAGCAGTGGCAGTACGGCAACACCACGCGGGCGCCGGCCGACGGGATCTCGTTCTTCCTCACCGACGGCGCCGCGAGCCTCACCACACCGGGCGCGTTCGGCGGAAGCCTCGGCTACGCCCAGAAACTCCCGGAGGACAGAAGCACCGCCCAGTTCGTCCCCGGCGTCAACGGCGGATACCTCGGTATCGGGCTCGACGTGCTGGGCGACTACTTCGGCGACGGGGAACGGCGCGGGAACGGTTGCGAGAAGCGCTCCCCCGCTGGGACGAGGTTTCGCCCGCCCGCTCCCGGCCCCAACATCGTCACCGCCCGCGGCCCCGGAAACGGCGTCGAGGGGTACTGTCTGCTCGACGCCACGACCAGCAACAAGACCTCTACCGGCCCCTGGCCGTCGACGCTTCCCGGGTACCTTCACGGTGACCTGAAGAAGATGCCCGCCAACGTCACCCCGGCGCGGGCGGAGGCTCTGCTGGAACCGGTGAAACGGGTCATCCGGGTCACGGTGTCACCCGAGCCGAATCCCATGGCGACGGTCGACATCGATTTCCGGGACGGAAGAGGATTCCAGCGAGTACTACGATTCCGCGCTCCCGAACCCGTCCCGGATACCTACAAGTTCGGGTTCGCCGCCTCCACCGGCCCGCTTACCGATGTGCAACTCATCCGCCGGGTCGTCCTGCGTCCCCAGAGTTGACCGAGGGGCCGGCGGCCGGGGTGTTCTCAGATCTTTGATGGTGATTCCGGCGCGCCGCATGAATGCTCGGAGCTATTTGACCGGGGTGGGACGGTTCTCCGCCGTGAGGAACAGGGGGGCGGCTGCGCCCAGGTTCTTGTTCACGATCCTTTCCCATCGGCCGTCTTGGATCATCTGGGTGAGAATCCGGGTGATCAGGGCCCGGTCGATGGGATTGCCCTTGGCCATGCCGATGCCGTATCGCTCGGTGGTGAAGCGCTTGCCGAGCAGGCGGACCTTGCCTTTGTAGCGGGGTTGGTTGGCGTAGCCGGCCAGAATGGAATCGTCGGTGGAGACCGCGTCGACGGTCTTGTCCAGCAGCAGCGGCAGGCAATCGCCGAACCCGTCGACCAGCTTGAGGTGCTTACGGCCCCAGGCGTTGCCGGTCGATTCGGTGCCGCCGAACCTGCTGGCGAGCCGGCGGGGCGAGTTCGAGCCGTCCGCTCCGCAGGTGACCTTGTCCTTGAGGTCGTCGACGTCCGTGATTCGGGTGTCACCGTTACGGGTCAGGACGTCCTGGCCGGCGATGAAGTACGGCCCGGCGAAATCGATGATCTTCAGTCGTTCATCGCTGATGGAGTAGCTGGCGATGATCAGGTGGACCGCCCCTTTGAGGAGCATGTCCTCGCGGTTGCTGGAGACCACCGGCCGGAAGACCGGGGTGTCGTGCAGGGCGGCCGCGACCTCGCGGGCGATGTCGATGTCCAGGCCGTTGCACCGGGTCGCGGCGGGGTTGCACTCCCCGATTCCCGGCTGGTCGAACTTGACGCCGATGTTCAGCGCGTTCCGCATCTGGTAGAGGGGCCCGTGCTGGGCCGGCGGCGGGGCGGTGTCCCCGCAGGCGGCCGTGCCGGCTAAGCCGAAGGCCGTGGCGATCACCACGGCCAGCCAACGACGATGCTGGTGCATGCTCTGGGCTTCTTCGGAGTGAGGGAGATGCGGTCGGTGAAGCGGTGTCAGTCGGTCGCGGTGGCCTGGGAGCCGGTGGGATCCAGGCGCAGGGTGCATCCAGGGTCGGTGCGCAGGTCGGTGACGATGAGCTGGAGGCTGCGGCTGCCGTGCTTGCCCAGGGGGATCTCCTGGTTGAGGGTCGTCTGACTCGGCTGGGAGGTGAACGAGCGCAGGATCTGCCCGTCGGCCTTGACCTGCGCGGTGATCTGCATACCGAAGGTGCAGGGCGAGATCTGTTCGGTGGGCAGTACCTTGAGCGCCAGGTGCAGGGTCCAGGTCCGGTGCGCGGGCAACGAACGGAAGTCAAGCGTCGCCCGCTGCTGGGCCGCGGACCGATCGGCCTTGGTGATCTGCTGCGTGGGAACGGCCAACTGCACCGTGTACGTCGACGGGCCGCGGAGCATCCAGCCCGCGGCGCCTCCAGCCAGCAGTACTCCACCCACCACGGCCGCCAACGCGATCCCGCGCAGACGTTGCCGGACAGCCCTGATCCTCGCCGCGCCCAGGGAAGGCCCCCGCTGAACGGCACGATCTATCTGATCAACACGGGTACCGGCCGGCGAGCGGGGGTGCACCACGTCCTGCGGGGGGACGGGCAAGGGCTCGTCCGCGTCGCCGACACCACGGGTCGCTGGGGCGGGCGGCGGCGTGCTGGTGTCGATCACCGGCGGCGGCTGGACGTCCACGGGGGCGTCGGGGCCACCATCCCGGGACTCAGGGGCGGCGGGGAGGGTCCCGCTCTGGGTCAGTTCCTCCAGAGCGGCGTCGAAGTAGCCCCAGACTGTGGGGGCCTGGCCGCCGGTCTGCGGCAGGCGACCCTGGTCTGCCTGTAACCACCAGTCCTGCCAGGAGCGGCGCGTTCCGTAATCGCCCTGCCGGTATCCCTTCGGGTCTTTCTCTTCCAGGATCGCCAGGAACACGTCCACACAGACCTCGACGCGCGGTTTGGCGGGCATCGCTCCCCCGGCCGGTGCCCGCCCGGTGACCAGTTCCCCGATCCGCTGTCCGCCGGCCTTCCGTCGGTTGGCGTCCACTCGCGCCAGCCGGCTGAACTCCACGGCCTCTTTGCGGACGATGAGCGCCCGCAACTCCTGGACCTGCAGCTCCCGGTCTTGTCCCGGTCGCTCCCGTAACTCGGCTTCCTTCTCCGGGAGTGCCGTCTGGGCCTCCCGGCCCGCGATCAGCCAGTCGCACAGCCGCCGTTCGACCTCCGCATGTGACACACCGTAGGAGTAGACGACCAGGTCGAGGGCACGCAGCATCGCGACGAAATGCACCGTCGCCTGTTTGGGTTCCCGCTTCACGGCTACTGCCACCAGGACCTCCCGGCACTTCCCGGCCGCCCGCGCCCTGGGCGGACCAGGGAATCGTCGGGAACCGTCTCCTCACTCAGGATAACCCCCCAAGCACCGGACGAGCGTGGCCCAAAGCGGCACCGACCACCAGCAGTGACGGGGACCCCCGGCCATCCCGCGCTCTCCCGGACGGCTACAGGCTCTCCCAACCGGATATCCCAGGTCCCCGGCACCCAACCATTCAGCGCAAACCCCGAGCTCCCGGCTCACACGCCCCCCTCATCACAGCCAGGACGCCTCCTGAACCTCTCGTCGCGGACGGCCGGGACTCCGCCACGCCCTCTGCCCGAAGCCCCCCGTGATCCGCGGGGAATTGCCGGCAGGCGACATCCGGGAGGGAGATCACGGGACATCCACCCGCCGGGACGAAGGGACGCGCAATTCTCGTCAAGGACAGGGAGGCCCGGGACCAGCACAAACAGGGCTGGATCCGGTAGTGGCCGGGGACATGCGGGCCCGCCAGGGCGACCACTACACAAAGGGCACCAATACCGGAAAGAACCGCCCGCAGGCGGGGCTGCCACACAATCGCCAGCCGGAAACCGATCAATTAGCGTCGATCTCAACTGCACAAAGGCCCTCGCGCCGAGCAGTGGTCTCACACTCACACCCCCGATCGTGAGGTGATCACAGGAGATGTCACGCCAGGCACATCACCGCGCCCGGACCCTCCGATGCTTTGACGCCCTCTGAGCGGAGGGCCCACGGACCCCCGGTAGCTGGGCCAACAGCCACCTCGGGGACATCGGAACGCGGCCCACCCGCCCAGAAGGCAACCTCCGCAGACCACAATCCGAGAGGTCAGTCCCATGACATACCCCGGCGCACCATCACACCACCACCCATCGACGCCCCAACCCGATACACCGCAGGCCGGACCGATCCAGGACGGAGCCGCGGCCCCGTCGCTGACGCCCTGCGGCGCGTACCACCCGATCGTCTTCTTCGACATCGCGGCCTTCGGCAACTCCAGCCGAGACAACGACATCCAGCGGTTCGTCCGCTCGGGTCTCTACCAGATCCTGCACTGCGCCTTCGGGCACGTCGGCGCCCCGCCGACCGCCTACTACCGGCAGGACTACGGCGACGGGGTTCTGGCCATCTTCCCTCCGACGATCCCCGCCGACACCATCGCGGCTCTGCCGCTCTGGCTGCACCGCGAGATCCGGCGCTACAACAAGTGCGCCAGTCCCATCGCCCACATCCAGCTGCGCGCCGCCTTCCACGTCGGCCCGGTCTACTGGGATGACCACGGCGCCTACGGCCAGGCGGTCATCCACGCCGCCCGGCTCATCGACGCCCAACCCGTCAGGGAGGCACTCGCCTCGACCGGCGCCGACCTGGCCTTCGTGATCTCCGGGCTGGTGTACAACGACGTCATCCAGCACCATCCCCAACTCGCCGACCCCCCGTACCGCAGCCTCACCGCCCGCGTCAAAGAGTCCACGATCACCGCCTGGCTCACCCTCCCCGACGCCCCGTCCCCCGATCATCAACACCACCTCGTCGCCGTCACGGACCTGCACTGAACGGACCACCACACCCCGACGCTCAAGGGCATCTACAGTGAGGTTCATACGGCGACCAAGCGGAGAGCAATTCGCGAACTCGGTCAGCAGCTTGAAGAAGCCGTGCTGGACTTCGCTGTACGCAGACCAAGAGGCCGACTCCACCGCGATACCGGCCTTTGACCGTCGGAGTCCGGGGCAATCCCGGAAACGCCGGGGGGCCACCCAGGAAGACGCTTCAGCGTCGACCAGGGTGGCCCGACTCGTGCGCACCACCGGCCCGACCAGTTCGTGATCTTCCCGTTCTGGTGGCGGTGATGTGGAACAGGGATGCGCTCATGGCGACATTGACGGCCCTGGCGGCCACCGGCGGCGTGACCCAGTCTTTGCGAGGCTTGCTCAGTTGGGCGGTGGCACCCTGGGTAGGGTGGTACCAAATAGGATCTTTCGACCCATTTGGGAAGTGTTTCCTATGACTGGGATGTTGAAGGCCCCCCGTACCCGGGGCCTGATCAGCGGCCTGTTGCTGGTGCTGTTGGCGCTGTGGGGCGGGCTCATACCGTTCGTCGGTCCCTACTTCGACTTCGGGTTCGGCTCGAGCGACGCATGGGTGTACACCTCGGATCGCCTGGTGCTGTGCATCCTCCCGGCGATCGCCGTGGGTGTGGGCGGGCTGATCCTGCTCGCCAGTTCCAACCGCCCCATCGCCTTGATCGGTTCCTGGCTGGCCATTCTGGGAGGTCTGTGGTTCGTGGTGGGTACCACGATCGCCGCCCTCTGGGACGGCAGCCTGGGGTCGGCGCTGGGTGGCCAGACACGTCAGATCGCCGAACAGCTGTCGTTCTTCCAGGGCCTCGGCGCCATCATCATCTTCCTGGCGGCGGTGGCGCTCGGGCGCTTCCTGGTGGTCGGGGTGCGGGAGGTGCGGCAAGCGGAGAGCAGGCGAGCGGCTACCGAGCGGGCCGGCCCCGCGGACGCCCACGCCGGCGAAGGATCCACTGCGGCCCCTGAATGGGAGAGGCAGGCAGGCGGCCGCCACGGCAGCCGACGGACGTCGGACCCGGCCGATCCGTCCACGCGCGACGCTCCGCATTCGCGCTGGTGACGCGGCCGCCGCAGCGCAGCCGCGAGAGCCAACATCGTCAGGGTTGACGCCGACCGCTGTGCGGGCACGTCGCCGTACCTCCGTGCCCCACAGCAGCGGCCGTGAAGGCCCTGGTCGTGGCGGTCGTCACGCTTCTGATCGGGGCGCACGGCTCCCCTTCGGCTGCGGCCTCTTGGGCACCGCCACCCCATGCGCACGCTCAACCTGATGGAGAAATCTCACCGGCAGCACGAAGCCCCGACCACACGATGCGATCGGGGCTTGCACCGTCCGTCAGAGCAAGTCGTGGCTACCGGCCTTGACGTCGCGGATGAGCGCTCGGAAGGACGCCGGAGAGAGCGCGAGCGCGGGGCCATCGGTGTCCATGCTGTCTCGGATGCCGACGCGGCGGGAGATCGCGGCGACCTCAACACACTCTTGACCGCCGGAGCCTCCGCCACCGCTGTAGCTGGACTTACGCCAGGTGATCATTAAAGACGCTCCATCGCTTGTGCCATGAGTTCCCGGGAGGTATCCCAAGGTAGGGCGCTTGCCCCAATCCGGTCCCAACGTACCCCGAACTCACGGACCTCCGGATCAGCCTGAACGAGCCTGCCCCCGCCCGGAGCCTCGACGAACACCTGGTCTCCGCGTTCCAGGCTCAAGGTGTTGAAAGAGCCGTCAAGCCCCAGGTAGTAGCCCGCAGACTGCTGGACGAAACGTATCGTGACGTTCGGCAGCATGGCAGCCTCGTGCAACCGGGCAATCTGTTCGCGCATCACGTCAGGACCGCCCACGGGTCGATATAGGACGTTCTCGTCAACTACGGCCCACAGGTTTGGCGGGTTGTCTCTGGTCAAGACCTCCTGTCGCTGCATGCGCGCGCGTACGGCCCCTTCGACGTCTTTGACGAGTCGCGAAGACGTAAGCAGGGCCCGGGCGTATGCCTCCGTCTGAAGTAGTCCCGGGAAGAGCGAGAGTCGGAAAGTGCGGATCACGAGTGCGCGCTTTTCATGCTTCACGTAGTCCGCGAACCAGTCCGGATCATGAGCCGTTCGCGCATATCGGACGAGTCGTCGGAAATGGTGATTGAGTCGGAAGTGTGCGTCAAGCTTGTCCGCGTGATCCTCGTTCATGTTCCAACCATCGCGGGCATGCTCGATGTTCGACACAGTGTGCCGGCTGCATCCCATGACCTGGCCCATCTGCGATAGCGAGAGCCCCTCGCGTTCCCGCCAAAAACGCAGGTCATCGGCAATCCAGTGCTTGAACGACGCATCAGGGTCGAGTGACTGTATGGGAGCCATGGGACACGCTCCGGTGTATCGGGTGTGTTATCGATACGCGACAAGATAGCCCCCAGGCGGAATCCTGTCCCTACGACGTGCCGCGCAACACAAGTTCAAGGCGCAGCGACGATAGGCCCCCACGAGGTGATACCGGGACATGGGCATACACGCGAAACGGACACACACGACTCAACCGCTGGACGGAACCCACGCACACCCCGCGCCTACCGCGGCCTTGGACGCGAACAAGGACCGTCCTTCATGCGGTCTGTTGCCGGTGATCACTTCTGTTCATTCGGAACGCTTGGAGATTCTCCGGGCGGTTCAAAGGTGTTTTTCAGACCTCCGCGTGCGGGACATGGCGTGCGTGCTCGTCGAGGCGGACGGGTACCCGGCGCTGGGCGTCTCCCGCCTGGACGGCATCGGGGGCACGCTCACGCTGGGGTGTGGCTACGTCCCGGCACAAGGGCGGTGGTGGATCACGACGCGTCACGCGGATGGTCGGGTCGTGGGGCTTGCTCCGGCTCGGGAACCGCTCTCGGTGGCCCGACTCGTGATTGCCGAGATGCGGCGGAGGACGGCATGACGGCGGTACAGGACACGGCGGCGATGAATCCGCCCCGGGATCTCGCGCGGATGTTCATCTGGACGCTGCTCTCTGGCGTTGCGTGCGGGGCGGTCGGATGGTTCCTCGGCTTCATCGGGAGAGGTTGAGATGAGTTCCGGCACGATGCTTCCGGCGCGGCTCGCACAGACCGCCGCCGCCGCTTTCGAGGAAGTCATGGCGGCTCAGAAGCAGCCCCGGTCGATGATCCGGCACGTAGCCGACACTGCCCGCGAACGGGCAGAGGCAGCGCTCAAAGACAAGCCAAAGGCTCCTGCGCGAGAAGCGCTCGGCGTGGCCTTCGAGGAGGTCTCTGAGCATGTGCGGACCCTGCTGTATGAGGCCGGACATTTCCCGGGGACGGTCACCAAGATCCGGGACGAGGCTCACAAGCTCGCCTACCAGGTGCACGGAACGGGCGACGCGCGGCATTCAGAGTTCGTCCGAACGGCCCGCAAGCTCGTCCAGGACGGGTCGGACGGATAGCCCCAAGACGTCCGCGTGACAGAGCCGTCCTAACTCGACGTACTCACTACGCGGACCAAGAGCCCGCGCATGAGAGGTCCCATTCCGGGCCCTTCAGCGCGGGCGGCGGGCCTCGGAGCGGCCGGGGTGGTTCTTCTCTCGGGGCCCGCCTAGACGGCTCACGCCGAACGAGTCGAGAGGTTCCCGCGTGAGCGGCGGGCCCTGGGGTGTTGCCCCTCCCCCGGGGTCCGCATCAAGAGCCCGTGCCGAAGTGTTGGGTCCAGTCCCTTCCGCACGGGTAGGCGGGCCCCGGGGGATGCGTCGCGGTGACCGCACCCTCCCCGGGGCCCGTACCAACGCTCACGCGCTCGTGACTGGCAACCGAACGAGCGTGTGAGTCCCGTCCAGGGACGTCCCCCCGGCGTCCGCTCGGGCGGGGAGGCCGTCCGGCGCGAGACCCCCGTCCTGTAGCGACCGGCGGGCGCGGTCCGCTGGACGGCAAAGAGCGGCCCCCGGAACACCACTTGAGTTCCGGGGGCCGTTCACCGAACACCGGTGAATATAAGGAGGTCCGCGAACCTTCTGTGCCCATCGCCTAGCAGCGTCCGGCGTGCCGTTCCCAATCTGGGAGCATTACGGGGCGTAGTCAGACGTGGAGTCTTCGACAGCGAGGCCCCGACAGCGGCCATGCGGAAACCACTGTGCAAGCTCGGAAAGCAGCTTAGGTAAGCCATACCGTATTTCACTGCTCTACGGAGATCAAAAAGGGCCGGTTCCCGCTGCGGAACCGGCCTCTGCCCATCGAGATCCCGAGGGCATACCAGGGCTCCCCTTCACAATGGCCCTGAGATCACGCATTTCTGACCCAGTTCGAGGAGGACCAAATGGCTCCTCCACCCCTCGCACGCGTCGTCAGCAGGTAGACGCTCGGCCTGGGTAAACAGGTCGGCAGCCCGTGGTCGTCCGTACGTACCCGCACACGAAATGAGGCGTGCCAAGACTTAGCCAAGCAAAGAAAGTTGTCTCGAACCTGGCAAATCCTGCCGGATTCACTGTGTGGAGTGGTACCCTCACAGCGCTCAACCCCCCATATATCCAACTTCTCACCGCCATAACCGCCCTCGACTTAGGACCGCCCACAGCATCAAAGGTCTCTGTCATGCACATCGAACGCATTCTCGCGGCCGCCACTCTTGTCTTGCCCATGGCAGGGTGTGCCGATGACAACTCGGGGTCCACCCCGGGGCCGATCGAAATTGGCTCGGTCTCGACTCTGAGTGGGCCCGCCACCTTCTCCGAGGCGCCTCAAGCCGCCCGAGCCGTCTTCGATGACGTGAACGCCAAGGGCGGCATCAACGGCCGGAAGATCGCTTACACCGTGGGCGACGACAAGGGCGACCCCGCCACCGCCATGCTCGTCGCCCGCGAGGTCATCCAGAACAAGAAGGCCGTGGCCCTCGCCGGCGGCGCCAGCCTGGTCGACTGCCAGGTTAACGGACCGCTGTACGACCGCAACAAGATCGCTGACATCCGCGGCATCGGCGCGGATCCGGGCTGCTTCGCCTCGCCGAACATCTCGCCGGTCAACACCGGCCCGTTCTTCGGCTCGACCGTGACCCTCTACTACGCCTCCGAGAAGCTGAAGGCCACCAAGGTCTGCGCCTTTTTCACCATTCTCACCGCGAAGGCGTTGGCCGCCTTCCGCGAGGGCGTCGACCGCTGGTCCAAGATCACCGGTAAGAAGCTCGTCGTCAACGACCTGAGCCTGACGACCGCCACCACGAACTACACGCCCTACATACAGCGCGCTCGCAGAGCCGGCTGCCAGGCCGTCCTGTTCAGCGGCCTGGAGCCGATGTCCATCGGCTGGGTCAAGGCCGCGCAGGCCCAGAACATCACCAACATCAAGTGGCTGTTCCTCGCGCCCACCTACACAGTCGAGGCGTCGAAGGTGCTGGGCACCGCCGGCAAAGACGTCATCGCGTTGTCGGAGTTCGAGCCCTACACCGACGAGAAGTCCGTGGCCAACGAGGACTGGCGGGACATCATGACGCGCCACAATGTGCCGCTCACCGCCTTCGCCCAGGGGGGCTACCTCGCCGCCCGGCACCTGATCACCGTGCTGCGCTCGATCAAGGGAGACATCACCCGCGCTGCGGTCACCAAGGCGATGAAGGAGTTCGAGCCACTGGAGACCCCGATGACCGGCATGCCGTACGTGTTCGGAACCGGGAACAGCCACGCCTCCAACCGCGCCGCCAAATTCGTCAGCCCGGACGGGAAGGGCGGCTGGACGGTGTTGACCCCAGAATGGATCAAGCTGCCTGGTACCTGAGTGAGCGATGGCCGACTCGCCAAAAGGTCAGCCTCAAAGCGCGGGCGAGTTGTTGTGGGAGGCCAGGGTGCGGGGTGGCGGTCGCCGTGCAAGCGTCGATCGATGCACTTTGGATGCACGTTGGAAGTGGCCGATGGCACGGGCCTGGGACGGCCCCTCCCTTGTCCAGCGGATCGTCGTGGCTCGCCCCGTCCCAGGAGGGCGATGGCGGTGTCGCGACCATGGGCGATGTCGACGTCCCACTCGTGCGGATCGGCGGGATCGGGTGCGCGCGCCAGCGCCTGCACCAGCCGGTGCACACCAATGGTCCCGTCGTCGAGGGCGAACATGTTGTAGGCCGCCAACGCGCCCAGCGCCTTCTGCACCAGCACCGGGTCCACGATTCCGGCGACCGCTGAACCCGACAATATGCGCGCGCTATCGCGGGTCGGTAATAGTGCGAAAGCCCGGGTTGTGGCTTGTTTCTGCGATGGGGTGGTGCGGTATGAGCGACCGGTTGAGGCGGCTGCACCGCTGGGGGCAGTACGAGTTGGCGCGGCCGCGTGCCCGGGTCATCGGGGTGGTGTTAGCCGGATGGGGTCTGGCCGCGCTGGCGGTGGCGTACACGGTGGCCTTGTGGCGGATGCCCTCCTGGATGGGGGTGTCGGAGCCCAAGGACCGGCACAACGCGCGGTTGCTGGTGGTGTCGGCCGGTGGTGCGGTGGTGGTGGCGATCTCGCTGCTGTACACCGCCCGCTCGTACCGCGGCCAGGTCACCGACCGGTTCACCAAAGCGCTGGAGCGGCTGGGTTCCACCGACATGGACGCCCGGCTGGGTGGTATCCACGCCTTGGCCCACGTCGCCGCCGATTCTCGTGCGCACCATGATGATGTGGTGGAGGTGCTGGAGGCCTTCCTGCGCCGCCGCGCGCCCGCCGCGCGCCCTGACGAGGGCAGCCCCAGCCTGGCCCCACGTCCGCCGCTCCCCGAACGACCCGCCGCCGACGTCCAAGCGACGCTGACCGCGCTGGGGACTCGCCCTCGCCGCCCTGAACGCCGCGTCCTGGACCTCAGTGGCCTGCACCTGCGCCGTGCCCGCCTGGCCTCTGCCGATCTTCACGCCGCGAGTCTGCGAGGTGCGGACCTGGTGCAGGCGGACCTGCGAGGTGTGGATCTGGGACACGCGGACCTGCAGAACGCAGACATGCGGGACGCCCAGATGAGGGGCGCACGCCTGCCAGGCGCGACCTTGAAGGACGTCTGTCTTAGGGGCGCGGATTGCTCAAGGGCACGAACCTGGCGGAGTGACCGGCTGGTTGGAGTCCAACAGCCCCGTGCCCGCCCGCCGATGGTGAGCAGGGGTGGTTACCGAAGCCGCAGCCCCTCATTCCACCGATCCGTCTCACCGCTTGGGGTCGTCCATGAACAGGGGCCAGCTGGTGTTGACGGCCAGGCACATCGACACGCCGCGGTACGGCGGTGCGGCGCTTGAGCCGGGACCGGATGGGCCCGCCTGCGGTCCCGGCGGAGCGGAACGGGAGGCGGGCCCGAGGATGGGCCGGCCTTGACGAGTTGATGACCGGGCCGCCCGAATCACCATCGACGATGCAGACATTCGCGGCGTTGACGCCGATGGCCACGGCTCACCCTGCCGGTCCTATCGGCCTTCACCAGTGGTTGCGGCCGCCGTGCACGCGCCGGATCCGGGACCTCGACCACCCGACGGGCAGGCCCGCCGGTGGTGGCGTCACGTGGTCGCGGGGCTCAGAAGGGCCCGGCCGACGGGGAGGACGATGCGGTCGGTCATGGTGTTGAGGAGGATCGCGGCCGACATGTAGAAGGCGAGGACGGCGTCGAGGACGCCGAGCCAAGCGCCGATCTTGACTGTCACCAGGCCGAATCCCCAGAGGGTGAAGAAGATCATGGCCGCCATGAGCACCGTGAAGACGGTGAAGCCGATGGCGTTCACCAGGGCGGAGCCGATCCACAGGTAGGACGTCAGCAGCGTCCAGGCGATGAAGTACAGCCCCATCGCCTTCTGGAAGTCGTTGCCGAAGTCGAGCAGGTGCGCGTTCATGAGGAGGAAGATCAGGCCGGTGGCGATCCAGAACGCGCCGAACGAGCCGAACACCAGTCCGGTGAACGGGCTTCCGATGCGGAACTCGTGGGCTCCGACCCAGGCTTCGACAGCGCCGAAGGCGAGGCCGGTGGAAAGGAACAGGGGGACGAGGGTGGAGGGCAGTTCGCCGGTGAAGCTCGCCGCGATGAGGAACAGGTTGAGGGCGAACGCGGCAAGCCCGAGCGCCGCGGCGCTGGTGGGTTGGGGTGTCGGTGTCGGCTCCGACGTGTGGACCTGCGGATTGGTCATTGTCTGACTCATGGGTCACCTTGTTTTTGGCCGCGATTGACGGCCGCGGTTGGCACGGGATCTGGCCCTTGATGGAGAAGAGCCACGATGAGCTGCTGGCGACGAACGTCCGGGGGCGGTCGGGGCCAGGTCCGTTACGGAGAGGTCGTGGACGGGCCGGAGGGACGCCCGTGCCCATGCCCGTGTGGATGGGCATGCCGGGCATGGTCACCGGTCGCGATGGGCTGATCGCCTTGCCGGAGTGGAGTGACCTCGTAGGGCCCTTCATGTGCGAGGACCGGTCGTCGATCACCGGCGAGTTCCGGATGTTCGGCTTCGAGCCTGGTCCGCTGCTCGTTGACCTGCTGGAGGTGGTGGATGTACTCGCGGTTCCCGTCATGGGTTCCGCGCCAGGTCTGAGGCATGCTCGCGGCGGCGGGGAGCGTCGTGGTGCCGGACAGCACCGCCGGCGCGGATGGGACGCGGGCCGTGGTCTCGCCGCAGTGCGGGCAGGTGGGCGCGGAGTCGTCGTAGGGCTGCAGTACCTCTGTGCGATGCCCGGACCGGCAGCGGAATTCGTAGATCGGCATGGTTACCAGAGCTCAAGAGAACGATGGAAGATGCCGGCCAGCGCCGTATCGTCGACCGGCCGGGGCGCGATGGCCAGCAGCCGCTGCTGCTTGAGCGCGCCTTCGACGAGGTCGTCGACGTCGGCTGCGGTGAAGCCGACGGCGCTGATGCCGTTGGGGATCTCGATCTCGCGCATCAGCCGGGTCAGGACCGACGGGAGGAAGACGGACAGGTCGGAGGGTTGGTACGCGTCGGGCTCGAGCAGTCTGGCGGCGCGGATGTGCCGTTCGGGGTCGGCGCCGAACGTGTAGCGGAAGGCCTCCGGTGCGGTCAGCGCGACGGACATTCCATGCGGCACCATGGGTTCGTCGCCCGGATAGTCCTTCGGGTGGAAGTCCCGCACCTGCCCGGCGATCGGATAAGCGTTCGCGTGCGGGATGTGGACGCCGGCATTGCCGAAGCCCATTCCGGCGAAGGTCGCGGCCAACGCCATGTCAGCGCGGGCCTGCTTGTCCGAGCCGTCGCGTACGGCACGGCGGAATGACGTGGCCAGCAGGCTGATGGCCTTCTCGCTCCACATGTCGGCGATCGGGTTCGCGCCGCAGTACGGGACCCGTTGCTGGGGCTCCTTGCGCTCGAAGCTGCTGTAGGGACGTGCCGTGTAGCTCTCCAGGGCATGGCAGAGGATGTCCATACCGGCGGCGGCCGTGACGGTGGCCGGCTGGCTCATGGTCAGGTCGGGGTCGATGACCGCGAGGTCGGGACGGAGCAGGGCGTGGCTGATGCCGGTCTTGACGTGCTGGTCGAGGACATCGAGCACGCACACCGTCGTGCTCTCGCTGCCGGTACCGGTCGTGGTGGGTACGGCGACGAGCGTCTTGAGCGGTTGTGTGGGCGCTTTTCCCGCCCCGACGGGGGCGTTGATGTAGTCGGTCAGGTCGCCGGGGTTGGTGGTCAGCAGGTTGACCGCCTTGGCGGTGTCGATGCTCGATCCACCACCGATCGCGACGAAGGCGTCGTAGGGCCCGGTCGAGCGGGCGAACTCCACCGCCGCCCGCATGCTCGCATCGGTGGGTTCGACGTGTGTGCCGTCGTAGATCGCGGCGAGGATGCCGAAGGACGTCATCTGGTCGGCGACCCTTTGCGGCACTCCCGTCGCGGCGACGCCGGTGTCGGTGACGATCAGGACGCGCCGAGCGCCGGTGAGGCTGAGGTCGTAGCCGATCTCGGCGGCGGCACCGCTGCCGAACTTCAGGCGAGGCGCTCCATAGGTGAAGACCGTTTCAGGGTGTGCGGCGGCACTGATGATCATTTGTGACGCTCCGTTCCGCCGCTAGGCGTAGTAGCCGGTGGGCGAGGTGCGCATGGAGCGCAGTTGCGCGGCGTCGTGCCCGAAGACGACGGTGGCGTTGGTCTCCTCGGCGATTCCGCGGATCTTCTCGACCGAGCGGTACCAGGCGGACAGGTCGTTGACGATGGCGGCCGGGACGGCCGGAGGGCCGTAGGAGTCGCCCATGTAGATGGCGTCGGAGGTGAAGATCATGGTCCCGGTGTCGGGGAGGTCGACGCGCAGGGACATCGTTCCGGGCGTGTGTCCGGGGGCCTCCAGGACGGTGACGCCGGGGAGGATGGCGGTGTCGCCCGAGACCGTCTCGAAAGCGTACTTCTCGTAGTCGACCTTCAGATGGGCGCCGTTGAACGCCCCGTCATAGCCGAAGGCCCAGTCCTTCTCCTTGTCGTTGACGATCAGTTTCGCTCCGGTCCGCGCGAACATGTCGATGTTGCCGGCGTGGTCGAAGTGAAGATGTGAGAGCACGAGGTAGTCGATCTGGTCGGGTGAGACGCCGAGCTGGCTGAGGCGGGCGTCCAGGTACTGCTCCTCGGTGACCTGGTCGTAGGGGAAGAACTCCTGCAGCCCGGTCGGCTCCCAGCGTGTCTCCCAGTCGCGGGGGCAACTGGTGTCCCAGAGCAGCACGCCGTCATCGGTCTCGACGAGAACCGCGTGCGTCGTGCACGGGTACCACTCGACCGGGCGATCCTTGTCCGCACGCGGCCGGATGCTGCGGCCTGGCTTGAGCAGCAGCCACGTCAGATCGCAGCTCATCGCGCCGCAGTCCAGCACGTGCAGCTTGTTCGCCGTCGCCATCGCGTCCTCCTCTGTCCTTCGCACCTGGGTCCGTCTCGGTGACGGTCGGTGTTCGTAACGCCGGACACTAGGTTGTAACATGTTAGCTGTCAATGGTTACATAGCAGATATTCCCAGCGCCCCGCGCCGGCGGCAGGTGCAGGTCAAGGCCTACAACTAGGCCATCCCCCGTGAGGGGACGGAACAAAAGGGTGGATAGTGAATCGGCGACATCGACCAACCAGTGGTCTGCGATCTGTTACATCCCAGACCTATGCTGAGCACATGGCCAGATCTTCGATGCAACCCAACTTCGCCCCGCTCAGCGCGGACCGTCCCTCCCTCACCGATCAGGTGGCCGCCGCGATCCGCGACGCCGCGCAGAGTGGCCAACTCCTCCCCGGCGAGTTGTACTCGGCCTATCAGATCTCCGACCTGCTGGGGGTCTCGCGCGGCCCCGTCCGCGAGGCCATCATGCGGCTCGCCGAATCGGGGATGATCCGCATCGAGCGCAACAAGGGATTCCGGCTGGTCGTCCCGGACGCACGCGAGATCGCGGAGATCTTCCACATTCGCCTGCTGCTGGAGGTGCCCGCAGCGCGGCGAGCGGCCGAACGCCGGACCGAGGCCCAGCTCGGCGAGATGCGCAGCGAACTGAAGGCCATGGCCGCCGCGTCGCAGGAGCACGACGAGTCACTGTTCATGACGCACGATCGCCGTCTGCACTCGAAGATCCTGCACGCCTCCCGCAACGATCGGCTCGTCACCACGATCGGCGCGCTCCGGGAAGCGACGCGGGTACTCGGCGCCTCTACCGTCGAGCGCTCGCGAAGCCTCGAAGACGTCTACGCCGAGCACCTGCCGGTGGTGACCGCGATCGCCGACCGTGACGCGGCCGCCGCGGGCCGGGCGATGCGCGAGCACGTCCACCACACCGGGAGGCTGCTCGTCTCCCAGGCCCTGCGGACCGACAACGAATCGGCGGACCTGAACGCGCTCTGGGACGAGGTCGTGGGCCCCGAGGAACCTACATGACCGCATCGATCGACCCGCGGCTGCTCGCCGAACGAGCCCGGCGGCTCGGCATCGGGGAGATCGACACCTCGCCGCGCGCCAGGGCCGAGTACAGCAGCGACGCCTCCAACTATCGCGTTCCCCCACTCGGGATCATCCATCCGCGTGACGCCGGCGAGGTCACCGCCGCCGTCGACCTGGCCAAAGAGCTGTCGATCCCGCTCACCGCCCGCGGCGGAGGAACCTCGGTCGCCGGAAACTCGATCGGCCCCGGAGTCGTGCTGGACTTCTCCCGGCACTTCAACGCCGTGCTCGACGTCGACCCGGACGCACGGACGGCACTCGTCCAGCCCGGCGCGACGCTGGACTCGATCACCGCCGCGGCGGCGAAGTACGGCCTGCGCTACGGCCCCGACCCGTCCACGCACTCCCGGGCCACCATCGGCGGCTCCCTGGGAAACAACGCCTGCGGCTCCCGAGCCCTCGCCTACGGGCGCTGCGCGGACAACGTCTCCCGGCTTCAGGTCGTCACCGGGACGGGAACGCTGCTGACAGCCCGCCCCCTGGGGCGCGGCGGATTGGCGTCACTCGCCCTCCCCGAGGGCGATCAGCTCGATGCCCTGGTGCGCGGGAACCTCGCCACGATTCGCACCGAGTTCGGCCGGTTCCGCCGTCAGGTCTCCGGGTACTCGCTCGAACACCTGCTCCCCGAGCAGGACACCGATCTGGCGAGGTTCCTGGTCGGCACGGAAGGAACGCTGGGCATCGCCGTCGAAGCCACCGTCACCCTCGTCGAACAGCCGGCCGCGACCGCATTGGTCATCCTGGGCTACCCCGACATCGTGGCGGCCGCCACCGCCGCTCCCGCACTGCTCGCCCTCGACCCCATCGCCATCGAGGGTCTCGACGGCCTCATCGTCGCGGCACTGCGTCAAGCGCGTGGTGAGTCGGCCGTTCCGGCATTGCCGAAGGGCGGTGCCTGGCTGTTCCTCGAATTCGGAGGAGAATCCGTCGCGCAGGCAAGGGCGACCGCGGCCGAGGCCGTGGGAGCGGGCGGCTGCATCGACTCGCTCGTCGTCGACGGCGAACAGGCCGCGCGGCTGTGGCGCATCCGCGAGGACGGAGCCGGCCTCGGCGGACGCACCGCCACCGGCGAGCCGGCCTGGCCAGGCTGGGAGGACTCGGCGGTCCCGCCGGAACACCTCGCCGACTACCTGCGCGATCTGCAGAAGCTCATGGCCGAGCACCGCGTCGACGGTCTCATGTACGGCCATTTCGGTGAGGGGTGCGTGCACGCCCGCTTCAACTTCCCGCTGGCCGACCGGAAGGCCGGCCTCCGCGAATTCGTCGAGTCCGCAGCCGATCTCGTGGCAGGTTACGGCGGGTCGATGTCCGGCGAGCACGGCGACGGCCGCGCCCGCAGCGAGCTGCTGGCCCGCATGTACAGCCCGACCGCGCTGGACCTGTTCGCCCAGGTGAAACGGATCTTCGACCCGGCCAACGTCCTCAACCCGGGAATCATCGTCGACCCCCTCCCCCTTGACCATGATCTGCGGCTGCCGCAAGCCCTGCCCCTCACCACCCGAGGTGGCTTCGCGCTCACCTCGGACGGAGGAAGCTTCACCGCGGCGGTCCACCGATGCACGGGCGTCGGAAAGTGCCGAGCCGACAACACCGTCTCCGGCGGCGTCATGTGCCCGTCCTACCTCGCGACGCGCGACGAGAAGGACTCCACCCGTGGACGAGCACGCGTCCTCCAGGAACTGGCCAACGGCCAGCTCATCAGCACTGCCTGGCGATCACCCGAAGTCGCCGACGCACTCGATCTGTGCCTGTCCTGCAAGGGCTGCGCGAGCGACTGCCCAACCGGAATCGACATGGCCACCTACAAGGCCGAAGTTCTCTACCACCGCTACCGCCGGCGAATCCGCCCCCTCAGCCATTACAGCCTCGGCTGGCTACCCCGATGGGCCGGCCTGGCGGTGGCGCCCAGACTCATCAATTCCCTAATGCGCGTCCCACTCGTCGCACGCCTGGCCAAGAGACTCGGAGGCATCGACCATCGGCGCGCGATCCCCGCTCTCGCCGAACAGACGTTCCGGCGAACCACCTCAGGCACGCTTGCCGGACGCGGAACCGGCACGCCAGTACTGCTCTGGATCGACACCTTCACCAACCACCTGTCCCCACACGTCGGTGAAGCCGCCGTGCGCGTGCTTCAGGACGCCGGATACCAGCCGGTCCTCACCAACTCCCGAGCGTGCTGCGGCCTGACCTGGATAACAACCGGCCAACTCGATGGCGCGCGCCGACAGCTTCGCCGCAGCCTCGACGCACTCGGCGAAGCGATCCGACACGGTCATCCCATCGTCGTCCTGGAACCGTCCTGCGCAGCCGTGTTCCGCCAGGACCTACCCGAACTGCTCCCCGACGACCCCCGGGCCGAACGCGTCGCGGGCCAGACCCGCACCCTGGCCGAACTGCTCAACGCCACACCCGGCTGGCAACCACCCGACCTCACAACGTTGCGCGGTCTTGCGCAACCCCATTGCCACCAGCACGCGGTCCTAGGCTGGGGCGAGGATGCCAAGCTCCTCCACCGGGCCGGAGCCCATATCTCGCCCCTCGCCGGATGCTGCGGGCTCGCCGGAAACTTCGGCATGGAGAAAGGCCATTACGAGACCTCTGTCAAGGTCGCCGAAACCGCGCTGCTCCCCGGGCTCGAATCGATCCTTCCCACAGATGTAGTACTCGCCGACGGTTACTCCTGCCGCACCCAGATCGCGCAGCTCGGCGAGCACACAGCCCTGCACCTGGCAGAAGTGCTCGATCCCGCAGCCGATCGGCAGTGAGCTGCCGCACAACAGAGATCAAAAGGGCCGGTCCCCGCAGTGGGACCGGCCTTTGTCTCTCGGAGGTCCGGGGGCGTCCCCCGGGAAACACAGCGGGCCACCAGGGAAGACGCGTCACCGTCGACCAGGATGGCCCTGCCTCAGGTGGAGCTGAGGGGATTTGAACCCCTGACCCCCTCGATGCGAACGAGGTGCGCTACCGGACTGCGCTACAGCCCCGAGGACTCCGTAAGGTTAGCAAACTTCGGGGCGTGCTCGCGCCTTGCGATCACTCGCCGACGGCACGGCGGTCGTCGGCGTACTGGTCGAAGACTTCGTCGAGGGTGACGAGCTCAATGACCTCGGCGGGCTCGGTGGCCTCGGTGGCCTGCTCGGCGAGACGGGCGGCTTCGCGGGCCCTCGCGCGGGCCAGGGCACGGGCTTCGGCGGCGGCCTGGCGGCGGGCGATGTCCATGCCGACGGCGACGCGCAGCAGCGCCAGGTGCCCGGCGAGGAGGATCACAGGGGGCAGGATGGTCCACCAGGGCGCGACACCGGACGCCATGACCACGACGGCGGTCGTCAGCAGCAGGGACAGGCCCGCGGTGCGCCGCCGGCGGCGCGCGATGACGGTGCCGCGGCCGGCGCGGCGGCGGGGCTCGGGCGTCTCCTGCGGGGTCTCCACGGGCTCGGGAACGGTGTCGGTCTCGTCCTCGGCGGCGGGCTCCTCGGGACGCTTGTGGAGCAGCCGGGTGATCCCGGCCTCGCCGTCGCGGCGCAGCCACATCGGGACGAGGACGATGGCCCAGACCGCGACGATGGCGAGGTAGAGGACGGCGCTGCTCACCGGCTCACCGCCGTTCCCAGGGCACGCTTGACAGGCGGGCCGACTTTCGGCGCGCGAACGTGCAATGGGAGCAGGGTCACGCCCCGCACGGTACGAGCCGGTGTCAGAGGTTGACGAGCATAAGGGGCGGTGTGTCGCGAGATCGAGTCCGCCGTTACTCTCCGTTTGCCGAGCCTTCTCGATCGCAGGATTCTTACGGCCGGAAAGTCAGCCGGACGTCATGACGTCGAGCGGGGAAAGGCCTGGTTGCGTTCGGCGAGCCAGCGGGCGCGCAGACCACCGGGCACGTCCTCGACGGTGAGGGCGTAGCAGATGTGGTCGCGCCAGGCCCCGTCGATGTGCAGATGGCGGCGCCGAATTCCCTCTTCCCGGAATCCGAGCTTTTCGACGACGCGGCGGCTCGCGGTGTTCTCCGGACGGATATTCGCCTCGACCCGGTGGAGGCCGACGGTGAAGAAACAGTGATCGACGGCGAGGGCGACGGCGGTGGGAATGACGCCGCGTCCGGCGACCTGGCGGTCGACCCAGTAGCCGATCTGGGCGGAGCGGGCGGAACCCCAGACGATGGCGCCGATCGTGAGCTGTCCGGCGAAGCGGTCCTCGTGGGTGACGACCCAGGGCAGGGCCAGGCCCTGGCGGGCCTCGCGGCGCATGGTGTGGACCATGCTGAGGTAAGGGCCGAGACCGCTGCGGAACAGCGGTGTCTCGGGGTTGGTGGGCTCCCAGGGCCGGAGCCAGTCGGCGTTGCGGACCCGCAGTTCGCGCCAGGTGGCGGCGTCGCGATGCCGCAGCGGGCGCAGCCCCACAGGGCCCTCGGTCAGGGTGACCGGCCATCCCCGCAAGCGTTCCACAGCTCCATGATTCCCTGGTAGGACGGGTGGACGCCATCAATTGTCGCCGAGAATTCCGGCGCACAGTACGTCCAACAGCCGCGCGACCTCGTGGGAGACGGCCGTCCGGGCGGGTGCGAGGTAGTCGCGAGGGTCGACGAGCGCGGGAGCGCCGTCCAGGGCGCGCCTGATCTCCGCGGTGAAGATCGCATTGAGCCGGGTGGCGATGTTGATCTTCGTGATGCCCTGCCGGACGGCCTCTGCCAGGGTCGCGTCCGGGACGCCGGACGACCCGTGCAGGACGAGCGGGACGGGCACGGCGGCATGCAGGTCGGCGATCAGGGCCAGGTCGAGGACGGCGTCGCGGGTGAGCATCGCGTCGGACGTGCCGACGGCCACGGCGAGGGCGTCCACCCCGGTCGCGGACACGTAGGCGGCGGCCTTGGCGGGGTCGGTGCGGGCCCCGGGCGCGTGCACGCCGTCCTTGCCGCCGACCGCGCCGAATCCGGCCTCCACGAAGACACCGCGGACGTGGCACCAGGCGGCGACCTCGGCGGTCGCGGCGACGTTGTCGTCGTACGGGAGGGCGGACGCGTCGAACATCACCGAGCCGACCCCCAGCTCGACGGCCTCGTAGACGAGGTCGATGGACGTGGCGTGGTCGAGGTGGACGGCGACGGGGACGGCCGCGCGGCGGGCGGTCGCGAGCGCGGCGGCGATGACCGGTGCGGCGGCGCCGTGATACTTCACGCAGTTCTCGCTGATCTGGAGGACGACGGGTGCGGCGGCGGCCTCCGCTCCGGCGACGATGGCGCTGGCCTGTTCGAGCAGGACGACGTTGAACGAGCCGACGCCGCGACCGGCCGCGACGATTTCACCGGTTCCTACGAGGGGCATGAGGCTCCTACAGGGGGCCGCGGGGTGCGGACGTGGGGTTTTGTACGAGTGGATGCGGTCGTCTTGTCGGAGGGGCCTTGCAGGGTGTCGATCATGATCTCAGGGCGGAGGGTGCCGACGCGGTTGGAGCCACCCCCTGTCACGCTGGCCATCGTGTAGGTGACGTCGAGCGCGGCGTTCAGCGTCACGGTGAGGATCACAGCCAGCGCCCGCCCTTCATCACGCGGGCGACGGTGAGGTCGTCGTCCAGGACGAGGAGATCGGCGTCCTTACCGGATTCCAGCGAGCCGACACGCGAGTCGATGCCCAGCGCGCGCGCCGGGGTCAGGGCCGCGGCTTCGGCAGCCTGTTCGATCGGCAGACCGACGTCGGTGATGGCACGGCGGAACCCGTCCGCCATCGTGATCGTGCTGCCCGCGATGGACGATCCGCCGGCGAGCGTCGCCCGCCCATCCCGGACCTGGACGTCCATCACGCCGAGCCGGTAGTCGCCGTCGCCCATCCCGGTGGCCGCCATCGCGTCGGTGATCAGCGCCACCCGTCCCGCGCCGGCGGCCGCGACGGCCAGGCGGACCACGGCGGGCTCGACGTGCACGCCGTCGTTGACCAGTTCGACGGTGACCCGCGGGTCGTTCAGCGCGGCGGCGATCGGGCCGCCCTCACGGTGGTGCAGCGGCCGCATCGCGTTGAACAGATGCGTCGCCACCCGTGCGCCCGCGCCGAACGCCGCGCGGGCGATCGCCCCCGGCGCCTCCGTGTGCCCGACCGCCGCGATGACACCCGCGTCCACCGCCGCCCGGACGAGGTCGAGCGCGCCCGGCAGCTCCGGCGCCAGGGTGATCATCCGGAGGTGGCCGCGGCCGAGCGCGACCAGCCGCCCGAACTCGGCAAGGTCGGGGGGCCTGAGCAGCGCCGGATCGTGCGCGCCGCACCGTTCCCGCGCGAGATAGGGGCCTTCGAGGTGGACGCCGGCGAGCAGGCCGTCCGCGGCGAGATCGGCCAGCGCGGCGATGGCGTCCGCGAGTTCGCGCGGGTCTCCGGTGACCAGGCTCGCGATCGTGGTCGTCGTCCCGGCGGCGAGGTGGAACTCGGCCACGCGCCGGGCGTCCTCCGCCTGGCCGCTCTGGTAGGAGGCTCCGGCGCCGCCATGCACGTGCATGTCGACGAAGCCCGGCACCACGTACCGCCCGCCCAGGTCGATCTCGTCGGCCCCGGGTGTAGTGCTCGTGGCTATACGGCCGTCCTGAATGCGCAGATCACCCCGCTCGACGCCGTCCGGGAGGACGAGGCGCGCGTTGCGCAGAACGGTCACGACGCGTCCAGATTGACCGAACGGGTCAGGGGGCGCGGGGCGTCCGGATCGACGCCGCGGGAACGGGCCAGCCCGACCGTCCAGCCGCGTCCGAGAAGGGTGAACTGCTCGGCTCGGACGGCCTCGTCCGGCAGCGGATCGGCGAGCGCCCGTCCGGCGTCGGCGACCGCGCCCGCGACGTCCTCGCCGAGATGGGCGCGCAGCAGGACGAGCTGGGTGGTGGCGAAGCGCGTCTGCACGACCGACTTCTCGTCGGCGTAGCCGAGCACCACGACCTCGTCGGCGGTCGGCATGACGGGCGTCGCGGGGTCGGCGGTGATCGCCACGGTCGGGATCGTTCCGCGGACACGGCCGAGCACCTCCAGCACCTCGGTCGTCGTCCCGGACCGCGTGAGGGCGAGCAGCCGGTCGTAGGGACGGCCCGGCGGGAACTCCGAGGCCGCGAACGCATCGGTCTCCCCGTGCCCGGCGGCCTCGCGCAGCGCCGCGGACGGCTGCGCGCCACCATCCGGCAAACCCGCCATAAACACCCCTATGCTCGCTTTTGCCGATTAATGATTTTTTCATAGCGAGATGATGCATAAAAGGCCATCAGCACGCATCGCTAGAATCCTGCCGTGACCTCGCCTTGCACGACCTTTCGGACGTCCGCCCCGGCACCCGCCCCCGCGGCACCCGTCCTCCTCCAAGGGGGCCGGCGTGGCCAGACATGAGCGCTGGAACGCGCTCCTGGAGCTGCTGGCGGACGCGGGACGGCTGACCGTCGAGGAGGCGGCCACCCGGATGGAGGTCTCCACCGCCACCATTCGCCGCGACTTCGACCAGCTCGCACAGCAGCAGATGCTCACCCGCACCCGCGGCGGCGCCGTCGCGCAGAGCGTCAGCTACGACCTGCCATTGCGTTACAAAAGCGCGCGGCACGCCTCGGAAAAGCAGCTCATCGCGGCCGCCACCGCCGAACTGGTGCGTCCCGGCTCGATCATCGGGTTGAACGGCGGTACGACCACGTCCGAGGTCGCGCGGGTCCTCGCCACCCGCGCCGACCCGCCCGCCGAGGGCTCATCGCCCGCGATCACGATCGTGACGAACGCGCTCAACATCGGCAACGAGCTGGCCGTCCGCCCGCACGTCAAGATCGTCCTGACCGGCGGCGTGCCCCGGCCGCAGTCCTACCAGCTGACCGGCCCGCTCGCCGCCCACATCTTCGACCACGTGACGCTGGACGTCGCGATCCTGGGCGTGGCCGGCGTCGCCGTGGAGCACGGCGCCACCTGCCACAACGAGGGCGAGGCGGACGTCAACCGCCTGATGACCGAGCGCGCCGACCAGGTCGTCGTGGTGGCGGACGGGTCCAAGGTCGGCCGCCGCGCCTTCGCCAAGATCTGCGACACGACCCGGATCGACGTCCTGGTCACGGACGCAACGGTTCCGGAGGCCGACGTGGCGGCCTTCACACAGGCCGATGTCCGAGTGATCCGCGCATAGCCGACGACGGGCAGGAAAGGCCAGGTCAGGGTGCCGTCGCGCGAGGGTGGTCGGCGCCGCCGATCTGGTCCACGGCGTGCGCGAGGACCCGTCCGAGAACGGTCATGCCGTCGCGGACACCGCCGGTCGAGCCGGGCAGGTTGACGATGAGCGTGCGCCCCGCGACACCGGCCAGGCCGCGCGAGAGGATCGCCGCGGGAACCTGTTCGCGCCCCTCCAGCCGGATCGCCTCCGCGATGCCGGGGATCTCACGCTCGATCACCCCGCGCGTCATCTCGGGCGTCTGGTCGGACGGCGTGAGGCCCGTCCCGCCGGTGGTCACGACGACGTCATAACCGGCCTCCACCGCGTCCCTCAGGACACCGGCGACCGGCTCGCCGTCAGGAATGACCACCGGGCCGTCCACCTGGCAGCCGAGGTCCTCCAGCATTTCCACCAGCACGGGCCCGGACTTGTCGGCATATACGCCGGCCGAAGCCCGATTCGACACCGTGACCGCCATGGCCCGCATCATCACCCCTCCACCGTCCCCACCCTCACATCGCCGTCGACGCCGGACTCCGCAGGACGCCTCAGGGAGACGTCGGACGCCGCCATATGCCGGTCTTGCCGCCGGTCTTCTCCTCGACCCGAACGTCGGTGATGACCGCGGCGGGATCGACGGCCTTCACCATGTCGATCAGGGCGAGAGCGGCGACGGTGACGGAGGTGAGGGCCTCCATCTCCACTCCCGTCCGGTCGGCGGTGCGGGTGGTGGCCGTGATGGCGACGCCCTCGTCCTCGATGGCGAGGTCAACCGTCACGCCGTGCAGCGCGATGGGATGGCACAGCGGGACGAGGTCGGGGACGCGTTTGGCGCCCATGATCCCCGCGATGCGCGCCACCGCGAGGGCATCGCCCTTCGGCATGTCCCCCGCGCGCAGCAAACCGACGCACTCGTCGGACAACCGGACGAAACCCGTCGCAGTGGCGGTGCGGGAGGAGACGTTCTTGGACGAGACGTCGACCATGCGGGCCGCGCCCTTCTCGTCCAGATGGGTGAACTCGGTGCCCATTGCGCTCATGACGGCAGCCTCATGACTTCGACGTGGGAGCCGGCGGGCAGGGCCTCTGCCTCTTCCGGCAGCGCGATGAGCGCATTGGCAGAGGCGAGCGAACCGAGCTGGTGTGAGCCCTGCACGTCGGCCGGGAGGACGGCGTAGGAACCGCGGTTGAGGGAGAGCCGGCCGCGCACGTAATGGCGCAGCCCAGCCGGAGACTTGATGTCCTCGCCGAGGACGGCGCTGACCGTCGGCAGCGGTTCGGGGTCGAGCCCCTGCATGGCGCGCAGCGCCGGCCGGACGAAGACCTGAAAAGAGACGTAGGCGCTGACGGGGTTGCCGGGAAGCGTGAAGATCGGTGTGCCTTCGAGCAGGCCGAAACCCTGTGGCTTGCCCGGCCGCATCCGCACCTTGTGGAACTCGACCGTCCCGGTGCCGGTCAGCACCTCCTTGACGACATCCCGGGTTCCCATCGAGACACCGCCGGAGGTGACGATGGCGTCCGCGCGGACGAGCTGGTCCCGCAGGGTCTCCATGACCTTCGCGGGCTCGTCCTCGACGGTCGCCTGCCGGTAGCCGACACCGCCCGCCTCGACGACCGCGGCGGTGAGCATGAAGGAGTTGGACTCCCAGATCTGGCCCTCGCCGAGCCGTTCCCCGGGTTCGCGCAGCTCGGTCCCCGTGGACAGCACCACGACGCGCGGCCTCGGCCGGACGATCGCGCGGGACCGGCCCACGGCGGCGAGCATGCCGATCTGCGCGGCGCCCAGCCGCGTTCCCGCGTCCGCGACGACCTGACCGGCGAGGACGTCCTCTCCGGCGCGCCGGATGTAGTTGCCGGGAGGCGCCGGACGCGAGATCCGGACCGTGGCGTTGCCGCCGTCCGTCCACTCGACCGGGATGACGGCGTCGGCCCCCGCGGGCATCGGCGCGCCCGTCATGATCCGCGCCGTCAGGCCCGGCCGGATCGCGGACACGCCGGGGTCGCCCGCGAGGATGTCCCCGACGACCGGCAGCACCACCGGTTCCGCCTCGGTGGCTCCCGCGACGTCCCCGGCGACCACGGCATAGCCGTCCATCGCGGAGTTGTCGAACGGGGGCAGTGGCACGGGCGCGGAGATCGGCTCGGCGAGCACCGTCCCCTGTGCCTCCAGCAGCGCCAGATCAAGCGGCGGCAACACCGGAACGCTGCCGAGGATGTCCGTCAGATGCTCGTCGACCGATCTCATGCCCACGTTCCCAGTCTGACGCGTCCTGTGGGCTGCCCGACACACTCCACGCCGCCCCCACTCGGTCGACCGCACATTCGGACCCCCGACGATCGACCGTCATCGCGCGCTTTCAGGCGCGCCCGGCCGGCGGCCACGGGCGCGCCCGAAAGATGACGTCCACCAGTGTGCGGTTGTAGCGTTTTACCAGGCCAGCGTGAACGGGCGGTTTACGGATTCTGTTGACGGACGAACTCTTGCAGCCAGGGAATGAACTCTGGCGCCAGATCAGGACGCTCGCAGGCGAACTGGACGACCGTTCGCAGGTATTCGAGCTTGTTGCCCGTGTCGTAGCGGCGCCCGCGGAACTTGACTCCGAACACGCCGCCGCCCTGGTCGGCGGGAATGTCGGCGAGCGTGCGCAGCGCGTCGGTCAGTTGGATCTCGCCACCGCGGCCGGGCGGGGTCTTCTCCAGGACGTCGAAGACCGCCGGGTCACAGACGTACCGGCCGATGATGATCCAGTTGCTCGGCGCCTCCTCGACGGCGGGCTTCTCGACGAGGTCGCTGATGCGGACGACATCGCCCTCGTCGGTGGCCTCGATGGCGGCGCAACCGTACGCCGAGACCTGGTCCGGCTCCACCTCCATCAGCGCCACGACGCTGCCGCCGTACTGCCCGCGGACCTCGATCATGCGCTTGAGCAGCTGGTCACGGGAGTCGATCATGTCGTCGCCCAGCAGGATCGCGAACGGCTCGCGGCCGACGTGCTGGCGCGCGCAGTGCACCGCGTGCCCGAGGCCGCGAGGCTCGCCCTGCCGGACGTAGTGCATGATCGCGAGCTCGCTGGACTCGCGGACGGCGCCGAGCCGCTCGTCGTCGCCCTTAGCGCGCAGCGCCTCCTCCAGCTCGTAAGCGCGGTCGAAGTGGTCCTCGATGGACCGCTTGCTGCGTCCGGTGACCATCAGAACGTCGGTGAGGCCGGCGTCGACCGCCTCCTCGACGACGTACTGGATCGCCGGCTTGTCGACGATCGGCAGCATTTCCTTTGGAGTCGCCTTGGTGGCAGGCAAGAATCGGGTACCGAGACCGGCCGCCGGGACGACCGCCTTGAGCACAGGTGCAATGTCGGCCATGTAAAAGACCCTAGTCATCCATGAGGACCACAGCGTGCACGACATAGCGAGGAAGACCCGCCTCCGCGCGGAACTGCTGGAAAAGCGTGCGATGATGCCCCCGGACGCGCGCTCCGCGGCCGGTCGGGCCATGCGGGACGCGCTGCTGTCCGCCCCTGAGGTCGAGATGGCCGGCACGATCGCGGCGTACGTGTCGATCGGCACTGAACCGGACACCCGTAGCCTGTTGTTCGCGCTGTGGAAGCGTGGTGCATACGTCCTGTTGCCCAAGCTCCTGCCGGACGGCGACCTGGATTGGGCGTCCTACGAGGGCCCGGACTCGCTGGCACCGGGCTCCCGCGGCTGCCTGGAGCCGACCGAGCCGGCACGCGGTCCCGGCGCTGTGGCCAGCGCCGATGTCGTCCTGACCCCGGCGGTCGCGGTCGACCGCACGGGGATGCGACTCGGGCGCGGCGGCGGCTCGTATGATCGCGTCCTGGCCCGGGTGGGGCCGGCGATCCTCACGGTGGGGCTGGTGTACGACGGCGAGCTGGTGCGGGAGCTGCCCGCCGAATCCCACGACCAACGTGTTCGCTCCGTGGTGACGCCTACCGGCGGGTTGCTGCGGTTCGCCGGAGAGGTTTGATCGGTCCACCTGCACCCCCTCTGACCTGCAAACGTGACCGCATTGGGCCATTCTGCGGACATTCCCGCCAGCCGAGGCCCGCACGGGGCCTCCACTGCGTTCGCACGGGAACGTCACCCTCCCCCGCGCTCCGCCGAGCGTCCCCCCGGTCACCGCTGAACCTCATCGCGATGATCCGCGGCGACGTCGCCACCGTCGTCGAGGGACGCGAGGTGCAGAACGTTGTCCACGGGGTAAATCCGCACGTCAGGCGTCGATGACCGACGCCTGTGACGTCCCGTCCCTCAACTACAAGTGTGCGATTTGCTCATGAATGTGTAGGATTCCTAAACGATCAACTTTGACGACCCCGAAGGGCGGGATGTGCAGCTAGACATCTGGCTACTCCTCGGGGCCACGCTCGTACTCAGCGCCATCGTCGCGGTCAGGCTGTCACACCAGGCGGGCCTGCCCACCCTGCTGGCGTACATGGGCCTCGGCCTTCTCATCGGCGAGTCCGGCCCCCTCCACATCGACTTCGACAACGCCGAGCTGGCCGAGACGCTCGGCCTCGCGGCCCTGGTCCTGATCCTGGCCGAGGGTGGCATCACCACCAACTGGCGGCACGTCCGGCCCTCGGTGCCCGCCGCGCTCAGCGTGTCCACCCTCGGCACCCTGATCAGCATCGTCGTGGTGGCGCTCGCCGCCATGTGGCTGGTCGGCCTGGACTGGCGGCCCGCGTTCCTGCTGGCCGCGGTGCTCGCCCCGACCGACGCCGCGGCCGTGTTCTCGGTGCTGCGGCGGCTACCGCTGCCATCCCGGCTGACCGGGCTCCTGGAAGCCGAATCCGGCTTCAACGACGCCCCCGTCGTGATCATCGTGATCACGCTCAGCTCGCACGCCGCCGCCCCGAACCTCGCCGAGCTGTTCGCCGTCATGGTGTACGAACTGATCGCCGGCGGCCTGATAGGCATCGCCATCGGCTGGTTGGGGGCCCAGGCACTCCGCCGTGTCGCACTACCCGCCTCCGGCCTCTATCCCATCGCCGTCTTGTCGCTGTCCGTCGGTTCCTATGGCGCGGCGACGCTGCTGCACGCCAGCGGGTTCCTCGCCGTGTACGTCAGTGCGCTCGTCCTGGGCAACGCGCGGCTCCCGCACCGTCCCGCCACGCGCGGTTTTGCAGAGGGCATCGGTTGGCTAGCCCAAATCGGCCTGTTCGTGATGCTCGGGCTACTGGCCTCGCCCACTGAACTGCCCGGGCAGATCGTCCCCGCGCTGGTGATCGGATTCGTTCTGCTGTTGATCGCCCGTCCGGTCTCGGTCGTGTTGTCGACGATCGGGTTCAAGCTGACGTGGGGCGAGAAACTGTTCGCGTCCTGGGCCGGCCTACGCGGCGCGGTTCCCATCGTCCTGGCCACCATCCCCATGGTGAAGGAGGTCCCAGACGCCGGACGGCTGTTCTCCATCGTCTTCACGATCGTCGTAGTGTTCACCCTCTTGCAAGGCCCCACACTGCCCTTGGTGGCGCGCTGGTGCCGGCTGGAGAGTGACGAACAGGCACGCGAACTGGACGTGGAAGCCGCGCCCTTGGAAGAACTCCACGCGGACCTGCTCGAGATCCGGATCCCCTCCGACTCTCAGCTGAGCGGTGTGGAGATCTTCGAACTCCGGCTTCCCCCCGGCGCGTCCGTCACCCTGGTGGTACGGGACGGGTCGAGCTTCGTCCCCGAACCCACCACGCCTCTGCAATCGGGTGACACGCTCCTGGTCGTGACCACCGAGGCGGTTCGGGAGACGACCGAACGCCGTCTGCGCGCGGTCAGCCGGCGCGGCAAGCTGGCGGGCTGGTTCGGCGAAACCGGAGCCTGATCACACGATCCTGGCCGGCGCGTCCAGCCGTACGATCCTGACCAGCGGAATCTCATGCCCCGGGCCCCGTCCACAGGGACCGCTCCCCCACACGCGGGGCCCGGGAACAGGGCGGGGACGAATCCTGTTCCATGCATGGGTACCATTAGCAGTCGTTCAGAGTGAGTGCCAGGCCGGGGATCACCGGGCTGAGTCAGCGAGGAGGAACCGTGCCGACGTATCAGTACGTTTGCACCGAGTGCGGCGAGCCTCTTGAGGTCGTGCAGAAGTTCAGCGACGACGCGCTGACCGAATGCCCGGCGTGCAGCGGCAAGCTGCGCAAGGTCTTCTCCGCCGCGGGGATCATCTTCAAGGGCTCCGGCTTCTACCGGACGGACAGCCGCGGCTCAAGCAAGACCTCGACCGTGGGCGCCTCGTCCAACGGATCCTCCTCGAACGGCGATTCGGGCGGATCGGGCGACTCGGCTAAGTCCGGCGGCGACTCGGCCAAGTCCGAGGCGTCGTCGTCCTCGTCGAGCGACTCGTCGTCGTCCAGCTCGTCCACGACGTCCTCGTCCTCGTCGTCCGAGAAGGTCGCCTGACCCCTCAGGGGCACGCCCTCGCTTCTTCGCACCCACCCAGGACATCGGCCGCGGGGAGCGGGATCTACGGCGCCCAGGCGCGGCCGCACGGCCGCCCGGCCAATGCCTCAGCGCACCCCTGAGGCTGAACGGACCGAACACGTGGAACGCGGTCGGACGCCTCGACGCCTCTACTGACGGCTGAGCTGTCAAAGACGAGTTCGACACAAAGACTCAGGACGACGAGACGCGGGCTCTGGTCAGACCACCTCCGACCAGGGCCCTTCACCTTGCCAACCGGAGCCCCGGATCCGCCCTCGGCGAAGGGCCGGCGACCTGCCCAGTCGGTGCGCCCTCTCACCGGCAGGAACGAGAACCTCGGCGGTTATCTCCGACGTGCCGCGCATCCGTTCCGGCCACACCTACATCTTGAGGGGTAGCCGCTTGATCGTTTCTGCCTCGTGTGGGGTAGCGCAGTTCCCATCTCGCGCCCGACGCGCGAACGGCCCCCGCGCGACGACGATGGTCTGCGATGGCGGAACCCGATCGAGGACCACACCCCTGGACGACCGGCCCACTTGACAAAGCTCTAACTTAGAGAGACTCTAGTGTCGAGAAGCTCGCCATACAAGAGATGACATTGACGAGATAGTACTTGACATCTCTCTTCAATCGAGACATTCTCCTACCAGAACACGACATATCGCGAACTGCCCGGATGCCCCGGTACAGGAGAAGGAACCATGGAAGCACCCAGCCCACCTCCCCCCAGAACGACAGCTCACCGCCTGGCCGGACTGATCGCCGGCCGGCGCAGCAAGTGGGCCGTGCTGGCCCTGTGGGTCGTCCTGCTGGCCGCCCTCGGTCCGCTGGCCGGCAAGCTCGGCGACGTCGAGAAGAACGACGCCGCCGCCTGGCTCCCCGGCGGGGCCGAGTCGACGCAGGTCGTCGAATTGCAGGAGAAGTTCCGCAAGGACGAGACGATGCTCGCGGTGATCGTCTACGAGCGGCCCGGCGGGGTCACCGCCGCCGACAAGGCCAAGGCCGCCGCCGACCTGCCCGGACTTGAGAAGCTGCCCGGCGCGCAGAAGGCACAGGGACCGTTCCCGTCCAAGGACGGCAAAGCCCTCCAGACCCTCGTGCCCTTCACGGACCAGGACGTGACCGGCGCCATCGACGGGGCGCGCGATCTCGTCAAGCGAGGGCCACCCGGGTTGAACGCGCACGTCACCGGACCCGCCGGCGGCGGCGCGGACATGTTCGCGGTCTTCGAGACCCTCGACGGCTTCCTTCTCATGGCCGCCGGCATCGTCGTGATCGTCCTGCTCCTGATCATCTACCGCAGCCCGATGCTGTGGTTCGTGCCCGTCCTGAGCGCGGTGTTCGCCCTCGGACTCGCGCAGTCGGTCGTCTACCTGCTGGCGAAGAACGCGGGTCTGACCGTGAACGGGCAGAGCGCCGGAATCCTGACCGTGCTGGTCTTCGGTGTCGCCACCGACTACGCGCTCCTGCTCGTCGCCCGCTACCGCGAGGAACTGCACCGGCACGAGGACCGGCACGAGGCGATGGCGTACGCGCTGCACCGCGCCGCTCCCGCCATCATCGCCTCCGCCGCCACCGTCGCGATCGGCCTGCTGTGCCTGATGCTCGCCGACATGAACTCCACCGCCGGAATGGGCCCGGTCGCCGCCGCGGGCGTCCTCACCGCACTGGCCTCCATGGTGACGCTGCTTCCGGCGCTTCTGGTCATCTTCGGCCGCTGGCTGTTCTGGCCGCTCGTCCCCCGGTATGACGCGAAGTACCTGGAGCCTGAAGCGTTCGAAGCCGAGCATGGCATCTGGAGCCGCGTTTCCGGTCTGGTGGGCAAGCACCCGCGCGCGCTCTGGGCCGTCACGTCCATCGGGCTAATCGCCCTCACGTTCGGTCTCGGCTCGCTCAAGGCGGAAGGGCTCTCGGACGCGGGCCAGTTCACCGGACGCCCCGACTCCGTGGTCGGCGCCGAAATCGTCGCCCGCCATTACCCGGCCGGCTCCGGTGCCCCCGCCGTCGTCATCGGCAAGGCGTCCGCCGCCGGCCCGCTAGGCGCCGCCCTTCAGAAGACCCAGGGAGTCGCCGAACTCAGCCAGCCCGTCACCGCGAACGGTCTCGTCCAGTACGAGGCGACCCTGCGCGACTCGGCCGACAGCAAGGCCGCGCAGGACACCATCGACCGGTTGCGCAAGACGGCGCACTCCGTCCCGTCCGCGGACGCGAAGGTGGGCGGCACCACCGCCACCGCCTTGGACATCAAGCGGGCATCCGACCGCGACAACAAGGTCATCATCCCGATCGTGCTGGCCGTGGTCTTCCTGATCCTCATCCTGCTGCTGCGCGCCATCGTCGCGCCGCTACTGATGATGGGCACCGTCGTCCTGTCGTTCCTCGCCTCGCTCGGCGCCTGCGCCCTGGTCTTCCGCCACGGCTTCGGCTTCGAGGGAACCGACACCGGCTTCCCGCTGCTGGCCTTCATCTTCCTGGTCGCGCTGGGGGTCGACTACAACATCTTCCTGATGCACCGCGTCCGCGAAGAGGCGCAGACGCTCGGGACCCGGCGCGGCATCCAGCGCGGACTCACGGTCACCGGCGGCGTCATCACCTCCGCCGGGCTGGTCCTGGCCGCCACCTTCGCCGCCCTGGCCACGCTGCCGCTGGTGGCCATGGCCGAGATGGGTTTCGTGGTCGCGTTCGGCGTCCTGCTCGACACGCTGATCGTCCGGTCCCTGCTGCTGCCCGCCCTGTCGTACGACATCGGACGGCGCATCTGGACGCCGGGCCGCCTCGCCAAGCGTCACTCGACGCCCGAGGAGCCACGGGTCCTCGACCCGATCGGCTGACCCGGTCAGCTGACCCGGTCAGCTGACCCGAGCGGCTCACACCGCGGATCCAGCGCTGAGCTGGACGGAGGCCCGGCCATCCGGCCGGGCCTCCGGCACGTCCCGCGAGGTTATCCACAATTGGCGGCGGGTCTCCCGGGCGCCTTCGGAGGGTGGCTAGGGTCGGCCCCATGTCCACTTCGCCACCCGCAGAGCCCGCCGCCGAGATCGGGGTGATCGGCGGCTCCGGCTTCTACTCCTTCCTCGACGACATCGAGGAGGTGAGGGTCGAGACCCCCTACGGCCCGCCGAGCGACCCGCTCGCGGTCGGCGAGCTCGCCGGCCGGCGCGTCGCGTTCGTCCCCCGGCATGGCCGTGACCACCGTTACCCACCGCACAAGATCCCCTACCGCGCCAACCTGTGGGCACTGCGCTCGCTCGGCGTCCGGCAGGTCCTCGCCCCCAGTGCCGTCGGTTCCCTCACCCGGGACCACACCCCCGGAACGCTGGCCGTCCCCGACCAGCTCGCCGACCGCACCCATGGCCGCGCACAGACCTTCTACGACGAGGGCGCCGCGATCCACGTGTCGTTCTCCGACCCGTACTGCCCGGCGGGCCGCCGCACCGCCCTCGGCTCCGCGCGCACCGCCGGTTGGGACCCGGTCGACGGCGGCACCCTCGTCGTCATCGAGGGCCCGCGTTTCTCCACCCGCGCCGAGTCCCAGTGGTTCGCCTCCCAGGGCTGGACGCTGGTCGGCATGACCGGCCACCCCGAGGCCGTCCTCGCCCGGGAGCTGGCGCTCTGCTACGTCCCGCTCTGCCTCGTCACCGACCTCGACGCCGGCATCGACGAGGGCGAGGGCGTCACGATGGACGAGGTGCTCCGCGTCTTCGGTGAGAACATCGCCCGCCTTCGCACCCTCGTGGCGGACGTGGTCAAGTCCCTCCCGGCCGAACGCGACTGCCCCTGCCCGAAGGCCCTGGACGGCATGAAACTCCCTCTGGAACTGCCATGAGCACCCGGTTAGCCCGCCTGAGGCGGCCCCTGGCCGCCCTGTTCGCCGCGGCCGCCGCCGGGTCCGCCCTCGCCGCCCTGCGCCCCGGTCCGCCACCGTCCGTCCGCGTCCTCGGCGCCGCCCGCGACCTGCCCGCCGGGACGACGCTCCGCCCGTCCGACCTACGCGCGCTCGCCCTCCCGCCCACCGCCGTCCCGTCCGGTGCCCTCCGCGCCAACGCGACCGGCCGCGTCCTCACCGCCCCCCTACGCCGCGGCGAGCCACTGACCGACGTCCGCATACTCGGAGACACCCTCTTGCATGGATACGCCTCAGGAACGGTCGCCAGCCCCGTCCGCATATCCGACGCCGCCACCGCCCGCCTGCTCCATCCCGGCGACCACATCGACATCCTCACCTCCCCCGCGAGCACCGGCCCGAGGGTGCCCGGCGAAGAGGCGCGCCCCCGGGCGCCCGCGCGGGTGCTGGTGTCGAGCGTGCCCGTCGTGACCGTCCCGCCCAGGGAGGAGAACGACCAGCAGGAAGGAGCCCTCATCGTCGTGGCAACCGACCGCCCGCAGGCCGCCGCCCTCGCCGCCGCCGCCGGAACCCTGTCAGTAACGATCACAGGAGGTTGATCACCCACCACCCCGTGCTGACTTGGCAATGAGCGCGACCTTTGATTACCATCCGTGGCCGTTCGGGTCGATCTCGTCCAGTCACGATGGGCTGACCAGGGGAAAGCCGGTCGATGCGCGGCGGGACACCCGAACGCTGCACGTGTCCCGGCCGGTGGGACGCGCCCCCAACCCCCTGGAGCGTCACATGAGCGGTTTCAAGAAGTTCCTCATCCGCGGCAACCTGGTCGATCTCGCGGTCGCGTTCGTCGTCGGCGCCGCGTTCGCCGGCCTGGTCAAGGACTTCGCGAGCTCCTTCATCACGCCGCTGATCGCGTTGATCGGCGGTAAGCCCGACTACACCCGGCTCGCGGTGACGATCGACGGCACCACGTTCCCCTACGGCATCTTCGTGACCTCGGCCGTCACGTTCGCGATCACTGCCACGATCGTCTACTTCCTGGTCGTCCTGCCGACGTCCAAGCTGATCGAACGCATGGACCGCGGCAAGGAGGCCGCCGAGCGGGAGTGCCCGCAGTGCCTCAGCGACATCCCGGTGAAGGCGCTGCGCTGCAGGTTCTGCACTTCCGAGGTCACCCCCGCCGCCGAGATGCCGTACTGAGTCACTGGTCGTTCTCCGTGCCGAACTCCCAGTGCCACGGCTCGAACGGGTTGCTGTAAGCCCATGCGGGGTGCAGCCATCCGTACGTCTTGGCGTTGGCCTCCATCCAGTTGAACTGGGCGGATCCCGAGCTCTGAATCCCGCCGCACAGGTCGACGGCCTGCCCCTTGCCGTGATTGCTCGTCCCGGGGATCGCGGCGAACCCCGGCCGCTGGGCGTACACCCGATGCTGCTCGGAGAGGCTGCGGTAGGAGTCCGTGACGCACATCTCCCGTCCGAAGTGCCGCTTGTACGCGGCGTTCAGCTTGTAGAAGGCGAGCGCCGCGTCCGCGCGCAGCTCCTTGCCCTTCTGCGGCAGAGGGCACAGGTACTTCGCGGGGATCAACCCGTTCGGGAACCTCTTGGCGTCCACTGCCAATCTCTTGTCACAGCCGAGTTCCAGCCGCTTGGCGGGGCTCAGCTTGCTCAGCATCACGCTCAGCCGCCGGGTGAGCTGCGCGGACTTGTCCTTCAGCCCGTCGATCTGCTGCTGGAGACGGGTCTGCTCGATCGCATTGCGCGACTGCAGGTCCTGAGCCGTGGACGCGAGCTCCCGCCGCCGCCGCTGGAGCTCGTCGGCGCGGTCCACAAGCGCCTGCTGAGACTTGGCGAGCAGCGTCACGTCCGCCGTCGAACGCAGCGCCGCGTCCGGCGCGCCACCGCCGAAGATCGCCATCGACCCGGCGGCGCCGCTCTGCTGGTAGGACGCGTTGGCCAGCCGCGCGAGCGGCAGCCGGATCCGGTTGAGCTCGGCTTCGGCCACCGCGAGATCCCTGAGCGTGCCGCGCAGCTTCACCTGCGAGGCAGTCAGGTCCTTCTTGCGGTCCTCCATCTGCGTCGTGGCGCTCTCCAGCTCCGAGCGAGCCTTCGACGCCTCCCGGCGCAGCGACTCGACCGCGTCGTCCGGCCCTGCCGCGCGGCCGATGCCCTGCGGTGCGAGAACCGCCACCAGGAAGACCGCGGTCAGCGCCGCCGACCGAGGATTAGGCACGGTGGTTTTCCTCCTGATGCCCGAATACGGAACAGCGGCAGCACGCTACTACAGGTTCGCCGATGAGCTAGGCGTAACCGGATCAGCGAAGCCGGTAACCGTTGTCCAGGCACCACTTCTGCCAGAAAGGCACAGAACCCCACCCGTTGGGACACAACGGCCGTGGATCCCGCCGCCGGGTGTGCGGCGGCTTCGGTGACGGGGTCTTTCGTGGAGACGGCCGCACCACCGGCTTGGGCTTCGGCTCAGGCGGTTGCGTCTCCGCCTGCGGCCGCGGTTGCGGCGGAACGTACTGCCCGAACGTCGGTTCGCTCTTCGGCGTCCCAGACACACCCTGCCGCGCCGGAGCCGCGGCGCTCTCCGGCCGGCCCGTCGCAGGCTCGTCCCGCAACCCGAAGGCGACCACGGTCGCCACCAGAACGGGAACGACGAATGCGACGACGATCACTGCCATCCGCCGTCCACGAGGTGGGGCCTCCACCTCGTCGGACACGTTGCCCGACTGCCCGCGATGCCGACCCTTCACGACACCGAAGCGTACCGACACGGACACCGCCCAGCTAGGGCCTTCAGGCACCATAAGTAGGAGCGGAGAACTCCCCCCTTCCCCTACCCTGTAGGTGCCGTCCGCTACGCTCTTCCGCGAGCGACGACATGCCTCCGTAGCTCAGGGGATAGAGCACCGCTCTCCTAAAGCGGGTGTCGCAGGTTCGAATCCTGCCGGAGGCGCCACCCCACCAGCCGCAAAGAGCCCCTGACCAGCAAGAACTGGTCAGGGGCTTCCCTGTCCATGCGACTGGACGCGGACGACAGTGGCTGGCCGTTCCCAATGCGTTCCCACTGCCTTCGCCGTCGCCGCACTGTCAGGCGCTACGGCGTCCTCCCAAGTCCGACCAACCATCTGCCGCACATGACGTCTGGAGAGGTTGGACTGCCAGGGGCCACTTCTGACCGTCTGACACACGGCACTCTGTGCGATCGAAACCATACGGCGGCGCCTCCATGGCGGGAGGCGGCCACAAGGGCGGCGCTGGCGGCGCCGGCGGCGCCGCCAGCCCCCGTCTGCCCGGGCAAGCCCGGCGGCAACGGCACCGCCGCCACGTTCACCGCTGACGGCACCACAGGTGCCACCGGCGCTGCCGGTCGCACCACCCTGCCCTGCTAAGCGGGTCGCCAATGAGCGACGCCTCCCGCCCCTTTCAGAAGGGGCGGGAGAACGAGCCTCCGGCGCCTGGATGCCGAGGCAGAGCTTCCCAGAACACGGCCTTGCGCTGTAGGTGGAGGCGGGCCGCACATCGCTGCCGAAGCCGTAGTTGTCAAGGTCAGGGCCTGTCCAGGTCGAGAACGACGGTGCCGGATCACAAACCGACGGGCAGCGGGCCTTGGGCGCGCCAGACGGTGCCGCGGCGTTCGTGCGCGAACAACGCCTCGACGGCGTGCGCGATCCGCGGACCCACCTCGCGTTCCAGCAGATACAACCCGAGGTCGAGCCCGGAGGTGACACCGGCGGCGGTGATGAGGTCCCCGTCGTCGACGACGCGGGCGTTCACCGGGCGGACGCCGTGGGCTTCGAGCGTGTCCATCCCCATGTGGTGGGTGACGGCATGGCGGCCCTCCAGCAGGCCGGCCATGGCCAGGATGAGCGAGCCGCCGCACACGGTAGCGACGGTCACGGTCGCCTCGTCCATCGCCGCCTTGAGCAACGCGGGCAGTTGGGTGTCTAGGGTTCGGCCCAGCAATACGGGAATGGAGTCGTCCCGCCGCCCTTCTTCCGCCGCCGCATTACGTTCGGGGTCCTCGCCTGGCTCGCCGATACGGCCGGCGGCGCCGGGAACAAGGACCAGTCCTGCACGCGTGGGATCGAGGACGGAGGTGGCGCGCAACGCCAGCCCGCCGGTTCCGCTGACCACCTCGCGCGGTCCCTCGGCGGTGACGAGCTCCACGGTCACCGCACCGCAGGCAGCCCCGCCGGCGTGCAACACCTCGAAAGGGGCGATGACGTCGAGCGGATCGAAGCCGTCGAACAGGACCAGCTGAGCGTCCATGGAAACTCCTTCGAAAGGGCACACCGGCCCCACGCCGGGGCTCCAGTCGACGCTAAAGGTCCCCATCTCAGCTTCCCAGTGGCATTAATGCCATCATCCAACGGATTAATGCCAATACTGCGGAGTGCAACTTCAAGCTGGGGAACTCAGAAATATCAGTCCTCATCGTTGAACTGATGGCAGCGGCGACGAGGTAAGTTCTGGCCATGCACACCGTTGCCGTGCTCGCGCTGGAGCAGGTGATCCCTTTCGACCTGTCCACCCCGATCGAGGTCTTCACCCGCGCCCGCTTGCCGGACGGCCGCCCCGGCTACCAGATCCGCGTGTGCGCCGAATCCCGGGAGATCAACGCAGGCGCCTTCACCCTGCACGCACCGTGGGGATTGAGCGGGCTCCACCAAGCGGACACCATCATCGTTCCTGGAACTGCGGCCCCCTTCACCCCACTCACCCCGAAGGTGCGCGACGCGCTGAAGGCGGCCGCGGAAAGCGGCACACGTATCGCCTCCATCTGCTCCGGCACATTCCCCTTGGCCGCCACCGGGCTTCTGGACGGCCTGCGCGCCACCACCCACTGGCTCGCGGCCGCCTCCCTGGCCGCAGCCCACCCGCAGATCGAAGTCGACCCGGACGTCCTCTACATCGACAACGGGCAGATCCTCACCTCGGCCGGCGCCTCCGCCGGCCTGGACCTGTGCCTGCACATGATCCGCCGCGACTACGGCTCGGCCGTCGCCGCCGACGCGGCCCGCCTGGCGGTGATGCCCCTCGAACGCGAGGGCGGGCAGGCGCAGCTCATCGTCCACGACCACCTCCCCACGCCCCGGGGCTCCGCCCTCGAACCGCTGCTCGCCTGGCTGCAGGACAACCTGAGCCGCGAGCTCTCCCTCGCCGACATCGCGGCCCAGGCCGGGACCAGCACCCGCACCCTGATACGCCGATTCCGCGAACAGACCGGGACGACCCCGCTCCAGTGGCTCCACCGCACCCGTGTCCGCCAAGCCCAACACCTTCTGGAGACCACGGACCACCCCGTCGAACGCATCGCCGCCCAGGTCGGCTTCGGCTCACCCACCGCGTTCCGCGACCGATTCAAGAAGACCACCGGCGTCAGCCCCCACTCCTATCGCCGTGCTTTCAACTGACCGCCCTTTTGAAAATAGAACGAGCCCGGGCGACGCGAAGAAGCAATTTACCGGGGTGAAACTGACGCAGGCTGGTCGGGGGGTTGGCCAGATGCCATCAAAGCCCGCATGATCCCACCTTGAGCAACGGTCTCGGCGACACTTGTCCAAGCCGGTGTTGTTGTGGTGTTGTGGCTCGCTCAGGGCCGAACACAGATGTCGTGGCCTTTTGAACCGTCGGGGGCCTGGCCCACTTCAACGCCGTGGGTCGGCGGTCAGAATTTGGGTGGGCGGCGGAAGCCGCCGATCACCTCCGCCAGGCACTGGACGAACCGGACCGCGGTGCGGTCGTGCAGGTAGGGCGCGATCACCTGGATGCCGACGGGAAGCCCGTCGCGGGTCGTCCCGACGGGCGCCACCGCCGCGGGCAGATAGTTGACTGACGACGGTGCGATCCAGGTGAGCATCTCTCCGTAGGGCCGGTCGACACCGTTGACCCGCAGGGTCCGGACGGACCAGCCGGGATCGGGTCGATGGTCGTGAGGGAAGGCGGCCGTAGGGCTCACGGGGCACAGGAGGACGTCGACGTCGCGGAAGAACTCGGCCCAGCGGCGGCGAGAGTGTTGCCGACGCTCATCGAGGGCGTGCCAGTCGCGGAAGCGGACCGTCATCTCCGAGGCGAACCCGCCCGCGGCCCCTTCCGTCGCGGCGAGCTTCACGAGCCCGGCATACGACTCGGCCGGCTCGATCAGCCCGCTCTGCGCCATCAGCAACGGCTGGTAGACGGCCATCGTCTCGTCGAGCCCGACCGGCCCCGGGCCCTCGACCACGCCGGCCCCCTCGGCCCGCACCGCCTCCAGCGCCGCCTGCATGATCGCGACCAGCTCGCTGTCGACGGGGCAGGACGGGTCGTCGAGCCATGCCGCGACCCGGAACTCACGCAGGGTTCTTGCCCTTGAGGCGGGCAACTCCAGCCGCCATGCCGGGGCGCGCTCGTTGTCGGCTCCTGCGAGGACGTCCAGCCCCAGGTCGAGGTCGTCGGCATGCCTGCCGAGCGGGCCGAGGACCGCCATGTCGAACTCCGCGAGCGTCCCGGGAGCATGTCCCGAGACGCTCCCGTGCCTCGGCACGATCCCGTACGACGGGCGCAGCCCGTAGACGCCACAGAAGTGGGCGGGCACCCGGATCGAGCCCGCGGTGTCGCCGCCGAGCTCCAGGCCGGTCAGCCCTGCGGCGAGTGCCGCGGCGGACCCGCCGGACGAGCCGCCGGGTCCGCGCGTCGGATCCCACGGATTGTTCGTCGTTCCGTAGATCTCGTTGTAGGTCTGCCAGTCCCGGGCGTCGGCCGGCAGGTTGGACTTGCCGAAGACGATCGCTCCCGCGTTCTTGAGCCGCGCGACCGATTCGGCGTCGCCGGACGAGACGTGCTGCCCCCAACGGGTCGATCCGCCGGTGGTCCGCATGCCCGCGGCCTCGATGCTGTCCTTGACCGTCACGGGGACGCCGTGCAGGCGGCCGAGTGACTCGCCGCGGGAGACCGCGCGGTCGGCCGCCAGCGCCGCGGCTCGCGCCCCCTCCTCGTCCCGGGCGACGATGGCGTTCACCTGCGGATCGAGCCGCTCCACCCGGGCGAGGTAGTGCTCGAGCAGTTCGACGCTCGACACCTCCTTCGCCGCGACGGCGTTGGCGAGCTCGCCTGCGGAACGAAATGTCAGGTCGGTCATGCGAACCTCCAGGAAGGCCTGAACCAGTGCGGGATGCGGTACGTGGTGGCGATCCCGGGGCTCAATCGGGCAGGATGCGCAATCGGTACGCTTCGTGGGGAGTCTGGATATCGGTCGCCACCAGCTCACCGCGGGCGTTGCGGTAAGCGCCGGTGCCACCGGTGATGGCCATGGTCAGAGGGTTGCTCCCGCGGACCCACAGGGACTGGACGGTGAGCGCGCCGCGGGGAAGCCGGAGCGATATGACGCAGTTCGTGGTGATCTTCTCGCCTTCGACCCTGACGATCTCGCAGGAGCCGCCGTCCTCGCCGGCGGCATCCCCGGACAGTGTGTCGGAGAAGACATACCGATCCCCGACGCCCGCGCCCTTCGCACCGAAGTCGAGGAACTCGTACTGGTCGTTGCGTACGTTCAGGTGGAGGATGCCCCTTTGGCCGGTGTCACCGCCGGCCTGAGCGGGCGTCGTCCAAGCGGCCAGGGTTCCGCCGATCGCCACGACCGACGCCACGACGGCTCCCTTGGTGATGAGTGATCTCATGTCCTTCTCCCTGGTTGGGTGCGGGCGAGCGTGTCCTGTGGCACTGCCGTTACAGGGGCCTGTTCCCAGGTGCGTCAAGCCGTTATGGCGCAAGTCCTCGGACAGGACGGCCCAACTTTTGTCGATGGTGTGACCGCGTTCGACCGGTGCCCCAGCAGGGTTCAGCGACAGTCGACACGGAGAGCGGACCGGCGATCATGCCTTCGGCACGCAGCAGCCAGGTCGCCTGCTCGTCAACGCGCACTGATCCCACGTTCGGCCTCCTGTCAGGTCCCCGGCACGGTGACCTCAAGTGCCCGGACGAGCCAGTCCCCTTTTCCGGCGGGCGGAACGAAATGACGATGTTCCGTCCCTCGGAACGATCGCGTTGCGGCGGGCCGGCGCGGTGCTGATCCTCTCGGTTGCCGAAAGAGCGGAGGGCGAGCGGTGGCGACCATCGGTGACGGACCTGTCACGATCTGGGACAGGCGGCCCGGTCCTGTGATTCGCAGGCGGCGGCGTCCGAGCGGTGGTTCGGTGACCTGGGCGCGCGATTGGCCGCTTCTCTACGTTTGCGCCGTCATCCCCGGTAGGGGCGGAAGAATGTGCGTAGCTCTTCCGCGTAGAGCTCAGGCTCCTCAAACGGCGCGAAGTGCCCGCCGCGTTCGGGCTCGGTCACGCGGACAACGTTCGCCGTGCGCTCCAGCCATGCCTGCGGCGGGCGGAGGATATCGCCACGGAAGAGCGAGAAACCGGACGGCACGTCGACTCGGCGGGCGAGCTGGGCTGGCGGAATCGCGGCGTTCGCGTGGTACATCCGCATTGACGAGCCGATCGTCCCCGTGAGCCAGTAGAGCGTGACGTTGGTGAGGATCTCGTCCTTTGTGAAGCGCCGTTCGACTTCTCCGTCGCAGTCGCTCCATGCCTGGAGTTTCTCGACGATCCACGCGGCGAGTCCCGCGGGTGAGTCGGTGAGTCCGAAGGCGGCGGTCTGGGGTTTCGTACGGTGCAAGGCGCCGTAGGCACCCTCGGCCGCAGCCCAAGCGGCGCCCCGCTCGAACCAGGCGCGCTCTTCGGGGGTCAGGTCCGCCAGGGCGCGAGCAAAGGTGGGTGAGCCCGCGTCCATGCGATGGACGGCCACGACCCGGTCGGGGTGGTCGAGCGCCAGGTAGCGGCTCACGTGGCTACCGATGTCCCCGCCCGCCGCACCGAACCGCGGGTAGCCGAGGACGCTCATGAGCTCGGCCCAAAGGTCGGCGACGGCGATGGAGTTCAAGGGCGGTCCGTTGGGGCGGTCGGAGTACCCATAGCCCGGCATGTCGGGCACGACGACATCGAACGCGTCAGCGGGGTCGGCGCCGTGCGCGCCGGGGTCGGTGAGAAGTGGAATGACCTTCGAATAGCGCCAGAACGAGTCCGGCCAGCCGTGGCTGAGGACCAACGGCAGGACGGGCCCGGGTGACGCGGCGGCCCGAACGTGTACGAAGTGGATCCGTAGGCCGTTGAGTCGGACACGGAAGCGGGAGAGCCTGGCCAGCGCCGCTTCCTGCGCCGGCCAGTCGAATCCGTCCGCCCAGTAGGTGACGAGTTCGCGAAGGTAGGCCAGGTCGGTCCCGAGCGACCATCCGGCGTCCTCGGGCGCGTCCGGCCAGCGCGTCGCGCGCAGCCGGGCGCGGAGGTCATCGAGCGCCGCGGGCTTGGTCTCCGAAGTAAAGGGATCAAGGCGAGGCGGCGTGTCTGCCATGGAATCACTCTAAGCGTGCGGGACGTGCACGCTTGGCGCCGGATACCCCACCCTCAGGGGTCATTCGGGTCATCGCCGAGGCTGAGCAGCAGGGTGCGCAGGGTGGCGGCGAGGTCGTCCTGGTGCTGCTGGTCGAGCGCGGCGAGGATGCGGCGTTCGTTGTCGAGGTGGGCGGCGACGGCGCGGTCGATGAGATCGCGGCCGGCGGGCGTCAGGGCGACGATGACGGTACGCCGGTTGGCGGGATCGAGGTCGCGCGTGACATAGCCCTTGGCGACCAGCCGGTCGAGCCGGTTGGTGACGGCTCCCGAGGTCACCATCGAGGAGCGGGCCAGCGCGCCCGCGGTCAAGCCGCCGGGTGAGTCGGCGCGGCGGAGCGTGGCCAGGACATCGAACTCGCCTCGTTCCAGCCCGAACTCGCTGAAAAGTGTTTTGAGCTCGCGCTCGGCGATCCGGGTCACCCGCGACAGACGGCCGAGAACCCCCATGGGGGACGGGTCGAGGTCCGGGCGGGCGCGAGCCCACTGCTCCATGACGAGGTCGACGGCGTCACGCACCACGAACACCTCTCAACGTTGAACTGTTTGACATCAAGTTAGCATCCACCTAATGTCTTCAAGGCTAAACATTTCAACGCTGAAAGGTTGCTCGTGCGACGTCAGATGATCTCTGCTGTGCTGGTGTTCGGGCTGGCCGCCACGATGAGCGCCCCGGCGCGGGCGGCCGCCGACCCGCACGCCGTCGGTCACCGTGCCGGGGCGGCCGTGTATCCGACCACGATCCGGTTGCCGAACGGGTTCCAACCCGAGGGCATCGCGACCGGACCCGGTCCGTTCGCCTACTTCGGTTCCATGGCCGACGGCTCCATCTACCGCGCCGACCTGCGCACCGGAGTCGGCGCGATCGTCAACCGCGGGTCCGGTACACAGGCCCTCGGGCTGAAGACCGACCCGCGCGGACGGCTCTTCGTAGCCGGCGGCGCGGGCGGCGACGCCCGCGTTCTCGACACCCGCACCGGCCGGGTGTTGGCCTCCTACCGGCTGGCCACCGGTCCGTCGTTCATCAACGACGTCATCCTCACCCAGGGCTCCGCCTGGTTCACCGACTCCACCAATCCGGTGCTCTACAAGCTGCCGCTGCGCGGCGGGCGGCTGCCTTCCGCCGCGGTCCGGATCCCGCTTACCGGGGATCTCGTGTATCAGGGCGATCCCGGCAGCCCCGACAGTGCCGGGTTCAACGCCAACGGCATCACGCCAACACCGGACGGCCAGGGCCTGATCGTCGTGCAGTCGAACACGGGCGGGCTGTTCCGCGTCGACCCGGCGACCGGAACGACCCGTCGGGTGAACCTGCACGGCGAGTCGCTGCCAGAAGGTGACGGCCTGCTGCTGAGCGGCCGGACGCTGTTCGCGGTGCAGAACCGGCTCGACATCGTGGCCGTCCTGCGACTGAACCCGACGGGGACCGAGGGGCGCGTAGAGCGGCGGGTGCAAGATGCCCGGTTCGCCCTGCCGACGACCGTGGCCGCCTTCGGCTCCCGGCTGTATCTCCCCAACATCCAGTTCTTCTCCCCAGGGCCGACCCCTCACATCTCGTACAACGCCGTGGCCATCCCCCGTCCCTGAGGGGAGGCCGGCCCCGACCGTCAGGGAGGTCCGATGCCCGTCGCATCATCACCCGGTCGCATCATCGCCCGCGAAGCGGGTAGGGGGTGGTGCGTACTGGAGAGACCAAAAGGGGAGGGATGGCGTTTCAATGGGCAAGCAGAACAAAGCCGCCAACACCGGCAACAAGATCAAGGGTAAGGCCAAGGAAACGGTCGGCAAGGTGACCGGGAACGAGCGACTTGAGGCCGAAGGCAAGACCGATCAGGCCAAGGGCGACATCAAGCAGGCCGGTGAAAAGGCCAAGGACGCCTTGACCGACTGATCAGGGATCCAGTTCCACAACAGGCAGCCATGGCCTCGCGGCCGTGGCGCGTCTGTTTGTGGGCGTTTCCGGCTATCGGCCTTGTGCAATCAGTTCATTCGGGTTTTTGACGCTGGCAGGTGGTCAGCGAAGCGCATCGCGGATCGTGTCGCGCAGCCAGCGCTGGGCCGGGTCGGAATCGAGCCGCGCATGCCAGAGCAATCTCACTTCGAGTTCCGGCAGGGGCGCGGGGATGGGGAACCAGCGGATGCCGAGGGCTTGACCGCGCTGTTCGGCGAGGCGCTGGGGAACGAGCCCGATGTAGTGGCTCGATGCGACGAGGAACGCGGCGACGGCGAAGGTGGGGACGACGGCGGCGACGCGGCGTTGGAGGCCCGCGGCGTCCAACGCGTCGTCGAGCGGCCCGCGGGCGCGTCCGCGGCGGGAGGCCGAGACGTGCGGATGCCGGCACAGGTGACTCAATGTCGGACTGCGGTGACGGCCGAGCGAGCTGTCGGCGCGGACGATGCCGACCAGCCGCTCGCGGTACAGCACGGCTGTCCGGATGTCGGGAGCGGCGAAGTCGCCGACACCGATGTCCAGGTCGACCGAGCCGTCGCGCAGGGCCTCGATGCTCTCACTGCCCTCCGCGACGAAGCGCAAGGTCACGCCGGGGGCGGGGACGGCTGTGGCTTCGACCGCCGCCGTGACGAGGGTCGCGGCCACGCCGTCGTTGATGCGAATCGTGAACGTGCGTTCGAGGTCGGCGGCCGTGACCTCGCGGTCGGCGCTGATCAGTGCCGCCGCCTCGTCGAGCAGTGACCGCACCCGCGGGGCGGTCCGCAGCGCGAAGGGCGTCGGAGCCATCCCACGGCCGGCACGCACCAGGATCGGATCGCCCATCGCTCGCCGCAGCCGCCCCAACGCCCGGCTGGTCGCGGGGACGGACAGATGGAGGCGCTCGGACGCCGCCGTGACGCTGGCGTCCTGGAGAAGGGCGTCGAACACGCGCAACAGGTTCAGGTCGAGTTGGGGTTCGGGCATAGTTGCATCGTATGCAAGTAGTCATTGTAGAAGTTGCGTGGCACGAATAACTTCGGCGTCTCTAGCGTCGTGACCATGCTTCTCAACGTTCTCCACAATCACGCTCCGACGTCGCGTGGGCGGCCCGTGCCGCAACGCGTCCTGCTGGCGGTCATGTGCGCCTGTGTGGTGCTCGTCATCGGGATGGTCGCCGCGATCAACCTCGCCGTCCCCATGCTCGCCGCGAGCGCGCTGCACCCGTCCGCCTCGGCGCTGGTCTGGGTCGTCGACACGTACGTGATCTTCTTCGCCTGCCTGGTGGTCCCCGGTGGGGCGGCCGGGGACCGCTTCGGGCGCAAGGGTGTCCTGCTCACCGGCCTGGTGCTGTTCGCGGTGGGCGCGCTGATGTCGGCGGCAGCACCGAACATGGCCCTGCTCCTCGCCGGTCGCGCGATCACGGGTGTCGGCGCTGCCGCCGTCCTGCCCAACACGCTCGCCGTCCTTCTGCACGCCGTGCCGGTCGGACGCAAGGGCGCGACGATCGCGACCTGGGCCTCGATGACGGGCATCGGCGGAGTCGTCGGCAACGTCGGCGGCGGGACGGTCCTGTCGGGCGGATCATGGCGTTCGCTGTTCGCCGCCGCCGTGCCGATCTCGCTGGTCCTCGCCGCGCTGGTGGCGCGCGTCGCGCCGGTGTCGCCGCGCAATGACCGCCGGCTCGACCCGCTCGGCGCGGTGTTGCTCGTCGGCGCGTCGATCGCACTGCTGCTCGGCATCGTCCAGGGCCCGGAAGCGGGTTGGGGCAGCGCGGTCGTCATCGCCGGATTCGGCTGCTCCGCCCTGCTGTTCACGGTGTGGACGATCGTCGAACTGCGCGTCGAGCATCCGCTGCTCGATCCCCGGTTGTTCCGCGTCCCGGGCCTGCGCAGTGCCTGCCTCGGCATGACGGCGGTCTTCTTCGGCATGTTCGCGCTCTTCTATGTCAACGCATCGTTCCTGCAGTACGGCAAGGGGTTCAGCGTTCTCCGGACCGGCCTCGGGATCATCCCGATGACCATCCCCATCATCTGCGGCGCACGGTACGTCGGACGCCTGGCGCAGCGCATCGGCGTCGATGCCACCATCGCTCTGGCCTTCGGTTTGGTCGGTTGCGGGTTGCTCGGGCTGTCCACGTGCGGGATGCAGACGCCTTATGCCGGATACGCCGCGTGGCTCGTCGTGACCGGGACGGGTGTGACGCTGGCACTGCCGACGCTCTCCGGCGCCATCGCCAGCTCGCTGCCGCCCGCCCAGGCCGGAGTCGGAGCAGGGTTGCAGGCCACCACCCGCGAGTTCGGCAGCGCTCTCGGTGTCGCCGTCATCGGCACGGTGCTCACCGCGCGGTTCGCCGCCGCCCTTCCCGCCGACATCCGCGCCGAGGACGGCCCGCACACCGTCGCCCAGGCACTCGCCACGACCACCCCCCACCGCGCCCACGACGTCATCGCAGCGTTCGTTTCCGGCACCCAGGACGGACTACGAGTGATCGGCGTGGCCGTCCTCGTCCTTGGCGGGTTCGTGATCTTGCAGTCGCTGGCGTCCCGACGCGGACGCGCAGGACCGACGGCGCAGCGGTGAACAGCCCCTGTCGAGGGACGCACCCGGTGGGATCTTCAACTGGCGATGACGTCCGGTTTGCCCCGCGATCGCTAGCGTCGGAGGGGGAGGTGGTCGGTGTTCGGCCAGCGCAAGACGTGCGTCCAAGTCGTCAAGGGTCGGACGCGTGACCCGGCGGGGCTGCGGGAGGCCGCCGACCGCTGGTATCGGGATGTCGCCCCCGGAGCCCGGGGATGGCTGGGCAACACCGGCGGGGTGACCGGTGACGGTGTGTACCTCAACCTGATGCGTTTCGCGTCTCAGAGGGCGGCTCACCGCAACGACAGGCGGCGGGAGCAGATGCGCTGGTGGGATGAGACCCGCGGCCTGTTCGAGACCGAGGTCACCGTTGACGAGTGCACCGACGTGGAAACGTTCGGACGGGGCAACCCAGACGAGGCGGGATTCGTCCAGATCCTGCAGGCCCGGATCCTCAACCGGGAGGCGGTCCGCCCGTTCGTGCCCGAGGAGGCCGAGCGAGTCTTGGATCGGTTGCGTCCCGACATGATCGGCGGCATGTTCTGCGTCGCTCCCGATGGCCTCTGCACCGGCGTGGCCTACTTCACCTCCAAGGAGGCGGCCCGCAAGGGCGAGAGCACGGAGATGCCACCGGATTACAAGGCGTGGCGTGACGAACAGATGGCGCATTTCGACGATGATGCCGATTTCTACGATTTGCTCGATCACTGGCTCCAGTCCCCGTGACCCTGCCTTCACGCATGGCAGCCACTCGTTCGCGTGACTCACGCCGCCACGGAAGCGTTCCTACTGCCTGCAACTGAGCATCGGGAGCCTTCTCAATGAAAGCTTGCTCCTCAGCTGCACCGAAAGCGACGCCGGATGCTTTCACACCCCCTCACTATCACGGCATCTCGCCAGAAAAGAGGAACAATATACTCGAATTCCAACTGGATGCCTTTGCCTTACCTTCCATAGACGGACAGCAGTTCTCTTGTTACCGTGAGTGAGCACGAGATCGGCAAACAATGGAAGGGAGTTGGCATGGCACAGGAAGCCACGGTGTACGAACCGCCCCTCATCGCCGAAGTCGGCGATTTCTCCGAGGTGACCATGAGGCAGGGCACCTGGGGATATGACGACTACGACCAGTGCTGGATCGACTGCTAGTCGCCTTTCCTCCTGATCAACGTCGCCGAGCAATGCCTGACCGACCGGCGCGAGTGTGCCGGCGTCCACGACGACGCCGGCGCACCTCCGGCCTTTCCGCACATGGACGACCGGGCCTTCGCGGCCGGAACCGATGGAGTCTCCCTTGGAAATCTTGGCTCTTCCGGACCACGCCGCCGCGGAAGGAGTCGCCGGTGGTCTGGCCCGCCCACAGACCATTCCGCACGCGTCCGGGCGGCCCTGGATCGTGGGCCGTTGGTTGCCCGGAGAAGTCACCTGGGCGGCGGACCGCCGCTGCCGGGTGGCCGTCCTCGGCTGCGCGACGATCGACTCCGAAAGGCTGACCGCCGCCCTCCCCCGGATCCGCACCGTCGACGACGTGTCGCGGCTCGCCGGCTCGCTGTCCGGCAGCTTCCACGTGCTGGCGGCGGTGAACGGCGTCGTCCGCGCGCAGGGCAGCCTGTCGACCGCCTGCCAGATCTTCCATGCCCGGGTCGGTGAGGTCACCGTCGCCGCGAACGCCCCCGACCTCCTCGCCGACCTGACCGGCGCGCCCTTCGCGGAAGAGACGCTCGCCCTGCACCTGCTGGCCCCCGCGCCGCCCTACCCGCTCAACGAGAGAAGCCTCTGGCGGGGTGTGAAGGCCCTCCCCTTCGGCTGCTACCTCGAACTGGCCCTCGACGGAGCCGGTCGCGCAGTGCGCTGGTGGGCACCGCCGACACCGGAGACCCCGCTGGCCGAGGGCGCCGAACACGTACGCTCGGCGCTCGCCGACGCGGTGGCGGCGCGCGTGCGGCCCGGTGGCACGGTGAGCGCCGACCTGTCGGGCGGGCTCGACTCCACGAGCCTGTGCTTCCTGATGGCCGCGGCGGCGGCCGCCCCCGACGCGCCCCGCTTGATGACGATCCACCGCGAGTCACTCAACCAGGGCAACGACGATCTCTCGTGGGCGCGGCAGGCAGCGCGCGCGATGGCGGGCGTCCACCACGTCGTCCTCCCCGGGCAGCAGGTCCCCGGCATGTTCGCCGGCCTCGGCGAACCCGACTCCGACGCGGAGTCGCCGCTGACGCGTGTCCACGTACGGGCGAAGATCCGGCACACCGCCGCTGTCCTGGCCGAGCACGGGTCCACCCTGCACGTGACCGGCGATGGCGGTGACGAACTGTTCTACGCGGGCCCGTCGTTCCTGCACACCCTCGCCCGCCGGCATCCCGTCCGATGGCTCCGCAACATGAGGGTCGACCGGTCCCTGCACCGGTGGCGGCTGACCGCCACGGTGCGCGAGGTCCTCAACGGGCGCTCGTACGGGGAGTGGCTCTCGGCGTGCGCCGCGACGCTGACCGACCCGCTCCCCCGGCCGTCGCGGAGCCCCGAGATCGGCTGGGACGCCACGATCAGGATGCCGGCGTGGGCCACACCGGCCGCGGTCGACGCCGTGCGCGCCCTCATCGACGCGGCCGAGGACGTCCAGCCGATGTCGCCGCTGCGCTGCGAGCACACGGCGCTGCGCGGGCTGCGCAAGGGAGGCGAGGTCATCCGGCGCACGGGACGCATCACCGGCCGGTACGGCATCTCCTGGCAGGCACCCTTCCTGGACGATCGGGTCATCGAGGCGGCGCTGTCCCTGCGCCTGGAGGACCGCGCCGCCACCGGCGCGTACAAGCCGGCCCTGGCGGCGGTCATGCGTGGGACCGTCCCCGATGCGATCCTCGCCCGGCGGACCAAGGCCGAGTTCAGCCAGGGCGTCTACACCGGCCTTCGCGAGAACCTTCCCGAACTGCTGGCGCTGTGCGACGACATGCGGCTGGCCCGGCTCGGCCTGGTCGACGCCGACGCCTTCCGCGCGGCCCTGGTCGGCCTCTACCCCAACTCGCGCGGACTGCTCTTCCTCCACCGCACGCTGGCGTGCGAAGTGTGGCTCAGGTCCGTGCCCGCGTCCGCCGCGCCCGCGGCGGCGTCCCCTACCGGAGGAACAGCATGAAGGGGCTCCTTTCACGGCACGTCTCGATGACCGAGACCGAGAACGGCATGGTCCTGCTCGACGAGCGCAGCGGCCGCTACTTCCAGCTCAACGGCACCGGCGCCACCGTCGTACGGATGCTCGGCGAGGCGGCGACGGTCGAGGACGTCATCGCCCGGCTCGCACGGGACCATCCCGCGCAGGCCGAACGGGTACCCGCCGACGTGCGGGCGCTCCTGGACTCGCTGCGCTCGGCACGATTGATCACCTCATGACCATGCCCGTGGTCCTCGAACGGGCCGACCGGGTGCCGCCACGGCGCCGTGCCGCCGCGCGGGTCGCGGTCGTCCTGGCGGCGCTGGTGATCCGGCTGCGTCCCCGGTTCCTGCGCCGGTTCCTGCGCGCGGTGAGCCGCGGCGCCCGCCCGGCCACGATCACCCAGGCACAGGCCGCCCGCGACGCCGTCGTCTCCGTGAGCGTGCGGTGCGCCGGACAGGGCTGCCTCCAGCGATCGGTGGCCACCGTGCTGCTCTGCCGGCTGAGCGGCACCTGGCCCGACTGGTGCACCGGGGTCATGACCCAGCCCTTCCGGGCGCATGCGTGGGTGGAGGTCGCGGGCGTCTCGATCGGAGAGGGGACGGGAATGCCGCCGTTTCACAAGGTCATGACCGTTTCGGTCGAGGGCTGATGTTCCCTCACCGAGAACCATCCGCGAGGACGGGTATGGAGTTCTACTTTCTGCTCGGCGCCAGGTGCCTGCTCATAACGGTCTTCACGGTCGCGGTGTTCACCAAGCGGCGCAGCGCCGCCCGATTCGCTCATTTCTGTACGACGGTACGCAACCTGACCATGTTCTCCGAGAGAGCCGCCGTGCGCGCGGCGGCGTTCGTGCTCGGCTGCGAGACCGCGGTCGCGGTCCTGCTGCTGCTCCCGATCCACCGGATCGGTTTCGTACTCGCCGCGGGCCTCCTTTCGCTGTTCATCGCCGTGGTGTTCCGTGCGGTGCGCGGCGGCGTGTTCGCCGAATGCGGCTGCTTCGGCGGACGGAGCGCCCTGCTGAGCTACCCGCTGATCGTCCGCAACGTCCTGCTCCTGGCGTTCGCCGTACCGGGTGCGCTACTCGCCCCGGCCGGCCCGCCGTCCCTTGATCCGCTCCCGACAGGGCTCGCCCTGATCACCGGTTTCCTCGCCGCCTGGACGCTCATCCGCTACTACGACGTCCTGGTCGGCAAGCTGCTGCGCAGGCTGCACCCGGCCCGCCCCGGCACCGCCGTGACGACCGCGAACACGGTCGGGCGATGAGCAGGACCGGTGGTCGCGGGCTGACGGCCGTCCCCGGGCCGGTGATCGAGGTCACCGGCGTCGAGAAGCGTTTCGACCGGGTCGTCGCGCTCCACGGCGTCGACCTCGCCGTCCCGCGGGGCACGGTGCACGGGCTGCTGGGCCACAACGGCGCGGGCAAGAGCACGCTGATCAACATCCTGGCGACGCAGATCCGGCCGAGCCGCGGCACCGCCCGGGTGGCCGGCTACGACGTGGTCGGCGAGGCCCCGCAGGTCCGCCGCCGCATCGGCCTCACCGGCCAGTCCGCCACGCTCGACGAGCGGATCTCCGGCCGCGACAACCTGGTGCTCATCGCCCGGTTGCTGGGCGCCCGGAGCCGCCAGGCCCGCGCCCGCGCCGACGAACTCCTCGAATCGTTCCGGCTCACCGACGCCGCGAAGCGCCAGGCGCGCACGTACTCGGGCGGTATGCAGCGGCGGCTGGACCTGGCCGCCTGCCTGGTCGGCCGCCCCGAGGTGATCTTCCTGGACGAGCCGACGACCGGGCTCGACCCCGAGAGCCGCCTCACGACCTGGCAGGTCGTTCGGGACGTCGTCCGCGACGGCAGCACGGTCGTGCTGACCACGCAGTACCTGGAGGAGGCCGACCGGCTGGCCGACACCATCACCGTCCTGGCGCGGGGCGGCGTGGTCGCGTCCGGTACACCCGCCGACCTCAAGGCCCGGGTGGGCGGCCGCACGGTGACGGTCACGCTCGCGGCTCCGACCCGGCTGGCCGCGTGCGTCCAATGCCTGCGGGGCGCGGGCCTGCGTTCGACCCCGGACGACACCCGCACCAAGGTGACCGTCCCGGTCGGGTCGGCCCGCGACACCGCGGCGATCGTCCGGACACTCGACGACGCGGGCATCGAGGTCGCCGAACTGCTGCTGGCCGAACCGTCACTGGACGAGGTCTACCTGTCCCTGACCGCACGGCCCCCCGCCGAGGCACCCGAACGCACCAGGGTGTCATCGCCCCACTCCGTCCGGCGATCTCGACGCGAATAGGAGGACTCCCGGTGTCGATCACAACGTCCACGGCCAAGACGGCGCCACCACCGGCGGCCGATGCGGGCGTGGCCTGGACGGGCAGCGGACGCGCCAACCAGATCCTCGTCCTGACCGCGCGCTCGCTGCGGGCGCTGGTGTTGGAGCCGCGGGTGCTCCTCACCAGCATGCTGACCCCGCTGCTGATGCTGGTGGTGTTCAGCCAGATCTTCGTCAGCGTCGCGGCGACCCCCGGCTTTCCCGCAGGGGTCGCCTACATCGACTATCTGCTGCCGGCCATCATGGTGAACACCGCGATGCAGTCCGCCCTCCAGACCGGTATCGCGCTGACCCACGAGATGCGCGACGGCATCATCACGCGGCTCCGGTCGCTTCCGGTGTGGCCGGGGTCGATCCTCATCGGACGCAGCCTCGCCGAGTTGGTCCGCGGCGCGATCCGGCTCACCTTCCTGCTGGCCTTCGCCTTGCTGCTGTTCGGGTTCCGGCCGAGCGGCGGACCCGTCGGGGTGCTGACCGCGATGGCGCTGGCCCTGGTCGTCGGGGGAGGTCTCGGCTGGGTCTTCATCGCCCTGGCCTGCTGGATGCGGCACATCGAGCTGGTCCAGAACCTGTCGGGCATGGTGACGCTCGTTCTGATGTTCGGCTCGAACGCGTTCGTCCCGATCGGCAGCCTGCCCGGCTGGCTCCAGGTGATCGCGACGCTGAACCCGATGAGCTACGGCATCGCCGCGGCCCGCGACCTCACCCTCGGCCACCCGGCCACCGGCGGTGCGGCTCTCGCGTTGGGCGCCAGCCTCACGGTCGCCACGCTGGCCGCCGCCATCGCCGTCCGCGGTTTCCAACGCCCCGCCTAGGTGTGTCGCACAGCTGCCTCAGCCCCGGCACGGGGGCATCACCTGGCTGGTGAGGCGCCGTTGGAGGCGAGCCTCGCCGGTCAGAACGCGGAGCATGTCGCGCTCGCCTGGGCCTGGTCAGAGTGCGGGCCGCCAGGCGAGCACCGCGGGCCGGGGCTTTGAGGCACTGCCTGATCCCTGCCTCGTTTTCGGCCATGGACTCGGGTGTCTCGCGGACTCGATATCGGTCGGTGACAAGATCGGGGACAGACGTCCGGGGTGCGCCCTTTGTGAGGCACACCCCGGATCGAGAATGCAACTGTGGAAAGGCAGCCCTTGCCTGGGGCAGCCCCCGGGCTGGACCCTCCGCTGGTCACGCCCGGCACTGCTGCACCAGCCGGGCATCCGGCTCAGGTGCCTATTGTCGTTCTCCTGTGTTCGAGATCCGGACGATCGCGTGCTGGTCGAGATCGTCGCCGGACAGGCGCGCGGCTACCTTGCCGCGGTGGAATACCAGGACGCGGTGGCAGATCATGGCGAGCTCCTCCACGTCGGTGGAGGCGAGGAGGACCACGGCACCGTCCGCGGCGGCGGCGCGGATCAGGTCGTGGATCTCGGCCTTCGCCCCCACGTCCACACCGCGGGTGGGGTCGTCGAGCAGCAGGACCGCCGGCGCCGCGTCGAGCCACTTCGCCAGCACCACCTTCTGCTGGTTCCCGCCGGACAGCAGGCCGGTTCGCTGCTCGATGTCCCGGCATCGGATCCGGAGCCGTTCGACGTGTCCGCGCGCCCGTTCCCGCAGCACCGAACGGCGCACGATCACGCCGTCACGGCTCAGCCCGATCGCGCGCACCTGGCCGATGTTCTCCCAGATCGGCTGGTCCAACATCAGCCCGCGCCCGCGCCGGTCGCCGGAGACCACCGCGACCCCCGCCGCGATCGCCCGGCGCAGCCCGCGCGGCACCGGGCGGTCACCGGGCAACCGGACGGTCCCGTGGGCCGGGCGACGGAGCCCGGCGACGAGTTCGAGGACCGCCAGGTGGCCCGCGCCGGCCAGGCCGGCGACCCCGACGATCTCCCCGGCCGACACCCGCAGGTCGACCTCGCTCATTACGCCCTCGACGGACACCCCGTCGAGCCGCAGCTCCCTGCTCTGCTCGCCGCGCGACACCGACGGCGGGGGCGGTGCCGTTTCCCGTTCGGGACGGGGACCCAGCATCGCCGACACGATGTCGTCGATGCTCAGCGTCGACCGGTCGGCGCCCTCCAGCACCGCCTGGCCGTCCCTCAGCACCGTGATCACGTCGCAGAGCTGCATGACCTCCTCAAGGATGTGGGAGACGAAGACCACTCCCACCTGCCGGTCCCGCAGCACCTGGAGGATGCCGAGCAGCCGGTCCGAGCCGTCCTGGTCGAGCGCCGAGGTCGGCTCGTCCAGGACGAGGACGCGCGGCTGGGCGATCAGCGCCCGGGCGATCTCGACGAGCTGCCGCTGTCCGAGGGAGAGGTCCCTGACCAGCGTGCGGAGGTCCACGTCCAATCCGAGACTGGCAAGGATCGGCTGGGCGGCCTCGACCATCGCACGCCGGTCCAGGAACGGACCGCGGAGCGGTTTGCGGACCGGGTAGAGGTTGGCGAGCACGTCGAGGTCGGGAAACAGGTTCAGCTCCTGCGACACGACCGCCACGCCGTGGCGCACGGCGTCGAACGTGTCGTTGAAGGCGACGGGCTTGCCGTCCAGGGTGAGGGTGCCCGCGTCCGGCCGGATCGTCCCGGACAGCACCTTCACCATGGTCGACTTCCCGGCTCCGTTCTCGCCGAGGAGCGCGTGCACCGAGCCCGCCTCGACACTGATCGTGCCGTTCGAGAGCGCCGTGACACCGCCGTAGGACTTGCTGATGTCCCGTGCCTGAAGTACCGCCATGACGCTCAGTTCGCCTGGTTGAGCGGCTTGAGGTACTTACCCGGGTCGGCGAGCTGCTGCTGGGTGATCGCCTTGAAGTAGGCGGTCCGGCTCTGCTCGTTGGCCTGCCGCTTCATGATCTCGTCGATGTTGGACGAGTTGATGACCAGCGTGCCCGGGTTCCACCAGCCCTCCGGCAGCTTGGTGCCCTTGCGCTTGTGGTCGATCATCAGCTGGAGCGCCACATAGCCCTTCAGCCAGTGCTCGGGGGAGGACAGGGCGAACAGCGATCCGTCCTTGACGGCCTTCAGCGCGGCCGGGTCGATGTCGCACGAGCCGGCCAGGAACTTGCGCCCGGTCTGCTTCTGGATCAGCGGCAGCGAGACACCGTCCTGACCGCCGACCCCGAGGAACGCGATGGCCTTCGGGTTCGCCTTGACGATCGAGTTCCAGGCGTTGTAGTTGTCGGTGGGCTCGGACTTGGAATCGAACGGCCCCTTGATCGTCAGGCCGGGGCGCTCCTTCTTGATCACCGCGGTCAGTCCCTCGATGCGCTGTTCGAGCAGCCGCAGGCCGGGGATGTCGTTGCCGATCACGACCTCGCCCTTGGCGTCCGCTGGGAGCTTCTTGATGAACTCCTGGCCGAGCGCCGTTCCGACCTCGGTGTTGCTGTTGCCGACGAACAGCTTGGTCTTCGTTCCGGGCGGCGGAGCGGCGTCCACCGCGACGGTCGGGACGCCGTCGTCGTCGGCCTGGACGAGCGGGCGCACGAACAGGTCGGGGGCGAGGCTCTGCAGGCCGAGCCCGTCCTTGGAGTTCCGGATCGCGGAACGGAAGAGCTGGACCTGGGCGGGCCCGTTGACGCCGGTCGGCGCGGCCGCGTTGAGGGTGACCTTGCCGTCCGCGGCGGCCGCCGCCTTGGCGCCGAACGCCATTTCCTGGAATGGGTTCTGCGTTGTGCTGGCGTAGATGAAGCCCATCTTCAGCGTGCCGGTCTTCTTTCCGGAACCGCCGGAGTCGCTCGTCCCGCACGCGGTGAGCGCGACCGAACCGATCAGCACGGTGGTCAGGGTAAGAGATCTGATCTTCACGTTGCCCTCCTCAGAGGTGTTCAGAGTCCAAGCAGGGCGTCGTCACGTCGCCGCCGTCGCCGTACAAGACTGTCGAGTGCGACCGCCGCGAGAATGACGCCGCCGGTCGCGAACGCGCTCCAATTGGCGGGGATGTTGAAGTACTGAAGCCCACTGGTGACCACACTCAGGAGAACGGCGCCCAGGCAGGCTCCGATGACGGTGGCGCTGCCTCCGCGCAGGGGCGTCCCGCCGATGATGGCGGCGGCGATCGCCTGGAGTTCGAACCCGGTACCGATGTTGGGGTCGCCGGAGGTGAAGAAGGCCAGCCCGAGCACTCCGGACAGCCCGGCGAGCAGCCCGACGAGGACCAGCGCCTGGAGCCGGACCCGGGCGATCGAGATCCCGGAGAACGTCGCCGCCTCGGGGTTCGAGCCGATCGAGCGCACCCGGTACCCGAACGGTGTGAAACGCAGCACCAGGGTGAGGAGCACGGCGACGAGGATCAGGATCCATACGCTGGTGGGAACGCCGAGGATCTTCCCGCCCAGCAGCGTGAAGAAGGAGCTGTCCAGCGGCAGCCCGGTTACCTGCTGGCCGCCGCTCAGCGCGAGCGCCAGACCACGGAAGACCGAGAGTGTGGCCAGCGTGGCGACGATCGCGGGGATGCCGATGAACTGCACGATCAGCGCGTTGACCAGGCCGAGCCCGGCTCCGAGCAGGATGCCGAGCGCCGCCGCCGGCCAGGGGGGCACCCCCTCGTTCATGAGCAGCCCGGTGCAGATCACCGTCAGCCCGAACGTCGACCCTACCGACAGGTCTATCTCACGCATCGAGAGCAGATAGGCCATGCCGCAGGCCAGAAGCCCGACGTATACGGACGACTGTAGAGTGTCCAGTAGCTGCCCGGGCCGTAGGAAGTCCGGATGCAGCACGCTGGTGAACGCGATCAGGACCACGGTCGCCACCAGGACGCTCGTCGCCTCTCCGCGTCCGGCTCTGAGGGCCAGGTTTGGAAGCCGGCCGAGTGCCGGTGGTGTGGTCTTGTCTTGGCTTCGAGGTGCCCGTTCGGCTTTTTCCTCGGTGTCGGACTGGCGGTCCGCAGTCACGGTGACCCCCTTCCTCGTCCGCTGTGGACGCTTCGGGCAAGTTCACCCCCTTCGTCGCCAGCGAACTTGGCTGTGGCGGAACAGTCCTTGTCTGTGACGGAACGGCCCAGCGACGGAGCGAGGGTAAAATCGGTCACACGGCCACAAAGATGCATAAATCACCTCTGACCACACACAGCGACGACGTGCTCGCTGGGGTGGTCGCGTGAACGTGTCAGGCCCATGGTCGTACAGGTCGGCCGAGATGTCAGTGGATCTACGCTTTCCTGCCGATGTCACGGACGGCATCCATGGCATCACGACATGTAGCGACCCATATGCCCTAAGTCGGAGCACCACTGCTGTTTTCGGTAGATGGGCATACTGGGCGGAATACCGGAGACGCGCAGACGAACCAGACGAACCAGACGAAGTCGACATGTGAGTCGACGCCTAAGCCGCCTCTCCCGCCGATGAATGTGCGTGACGCCACGCCCCGCCTTACGGGGAGCCCTACCTTGGTGTGACTCTCACCACGTGTCTCTACTGGCCGCTGGGCACGAGCGCTCAAGCGCGCGAAGGGTATCGACCGCGGCGAGCCAGTCTTCGCCCATCCCTACCGCGTCGACGGGGGAATTGCCCCCATGAACGATCCGAGTTGACCGGTAGCGGCCATCCGCTGAGGCGGGAACGGACACGCGGGCCCCGTTTGCGGCTGTCAGAAGCCGGGCGTCCGACGAACAACCAGTTCACATGTGCCACTCCACTGATGGGTCGCGTGACCCGACCAGGGCCGGGGTCGTCACGATGCGCTGTTCGTCCACCACTCAATGCATCGGAGGTCCGCTCCCGTCCCAGGGGCGGAGGGGCTCGTGCGCGTAAGATTAAACGGTACGAGCGCCGCCCCGTCAGCCACTCCCGGAAGAAGGATGCCAGAGACCTTGGAAGAAACGTTGTGACGTTCCCCCGGCATTGCACAGAAATTGTTTTGTACGTGCCGTAATAAAAGAATGTCCTTCCAACCACTGGGCAACCCGAGAACGATATTCCGTGTAAGCGTTGTGGGTCATACTGCGATCATTATTCTCCTCCGCCAGAACCGTGCCGCGGCTCGCACATAGGAGGTCTCTGATTTGATGGGCCGTACACAGTCCGTAGCGCGTCCGCAAGCGAACATCGTCAGGAACGGCGAGACACGGCGGCTGCACGGCGCACTCGACGCTCTCGACCAGGGGCAAGGCCAGATCGTCGAGCTGGTGGGCGAGCCGGGGATCGGCAAGACCCGGCTGCTCGCCGACATGTTGGGCGAGGCGCACCGTCGCGGCCTCGCGGTGTTCCACACCCGCTGCACCGAGTTCGAGCAGAACATCCCCTACCAGGTGTTCGCCCATCTGCTGGCGGCCCGGCCGATGACCGACCGGCTCCTGCGCCTGCCCGCCGACGATCGCAACCTGATCGGCAAGGTCGTGACGCGGCCGCAGACCGGCTGTGCCGAGTCCGAACGGCCCGCGGCCTGGCACCGCTACCGGCTGTCGTTCTCGATGCGCACCCTCCTCGGCGGGCTGACGGAGAAGGTCGTCCTGGTCATCGAGGACTTCCACTGGGCCGACGCCGAGTCGGTCGAGCTGATCGACTACCTCGTCCGGCGGCCGGTGGACGGCCCGCTGCTGATCATGATCGTGCACCGGCCGCGGCAGGCGTCCCCGCGCCTGCGCAGCACCCTCGCCCACGGCATCGAGCTGGGCTCGGTGACGCGGATCGAGCTGGGGCCGCTGTCGCTGGAGCAGTCCGCCCGGCTGCTGGGCATGCCCCGCGAGGAGCCGAGGCTCGCGGAACTGCATCTGGCCAGCCAGGGCGTCCCGCTGTACCTGTCCGCGCTGGCCGCCGACGGCCATGACCTGCGCGGCGGGCTACCGGCCGGCGATCCACCGGCGCACCTGTCCGGCCTGCTGCTCGGGGAGATCACCGCGCTGGACGCGCGGGAGTCGTTCGTCGCGGCGGCCGCCGCGGTGCTGGGCGAGCACTGCGTGATGGACGCGCTGATCGAGGTCGCGGAGATCGGCTCCGCCGACGTCGAGAAGGCGGTCGACGCCCTCATCGCCCGCGACGTGCTGCGTCCGGTGAACAGCGGCGCCGGCTTCACCTTCCGGCACCCGATCATGCGGTGGGTCGTCTACGCGAACGCCGACCTGACGTGGCGGCTGTGCGCCCACCGCAAGGCCCTTCAGGCGCTGGCCAGGCGCGGCGCCACCGCGGCCGAGCAGGCCGTGCACGTGGAGCGTTCGATCGCCCGCGCCGAGGCGCTGGACCTGGACATCCTGACGAGCGCCGCCGAGGACGCCCTGCTCACCGACCCCGGGCGGGCCTCGCACTGGCTGGAGGTCGCGCTCCGGGCGTTCCCCGAGGGACGGATGGAGCCGCGCAAGCGGATCGAGTTGCTGCTGCTGCGCACCCGGACGCTGGGTCTGGCCGGACGTCTGTCGGAGAGCCGCGACCTGCTCCACCAGGTGTTGCGGGCGGTCGGCGACGACCACCGCGACCTGCGCGCCTCGACGGTGGCGTTCTGCGCGGTGATCGAGTGCCTGCTCGGTCACTTCGCGGAGGCTCGGGCACTCCTTGCGGGCGAGCTGGACGCCATCTTGACCTGTGACGACCCGCCGGCGGAGGCGGCGACCCTGCTCATCGAGCACGGGATCATCGGCGCGTTCGACGGGCAGATGCCGAGTTGCGACCAGGTGAAGGCCGCCGTGCGGCTGGCCCGCCGGCACGGGGACCGGGTGGCCGAGGCCGGCGCGCTGGTCCTCGACGGCCTCTGCGACGCGTTCAACAGCGCCCCCCAGGCGCGGGCGTCGCTGGCGGTGGGCTCGGAGTACATCGACCGGCTGTCGGACGCCGAACTGGCCACCCACCCCGAGTACCTGGGGCTGCTCGGCTGGGCCGAGACCCTGGCGGGACTGTTCCAGGATTCCCAGCGGCACTTCGCCCGCGGCATGGACATCGCGCGCAAGTTCGGGCGCAGCTACATGCTCCCGGCCATGCTTCTCGGCCTCGGCAACGTCCACCGGCACACCGGGCACCTGGCGGACGCGCGGCGGACGGCGGTGGAGGCGCGGGAGCTGGCGGAGGGCTTCAACGCCGATCACCTGTCCGGGCTGGCCCTCGCGCTGGAGTCCCTCGCCATGGCGGAGGGCACCGGTGAGGGTGTCAGCGAGACGGCGGTGCGGCTGGCGGAGCAGGCGTTCTTCATCCTGCGCTCGCGGGACTTCTTCTGGAGCATGGCGGGGGCGATCGCGGTGGCCGCCGCGGCCTGGTACGACGGCGGCCCGCGGCGGTCCATGATGCTGCTGCTCGACGCCGGGGGCGGCGCCGATCTGCCGCGCATCCCGCCGTTCCAGCGCGTCCAGGCCCTGACGCTGATCCTCGCGGCCTCGCTGGCCGTCGGTGAGCCGCTCCCCAAGTGCGCGGACCTCGCCGAGGAGGAGGCGGCGGGCCTCGACCTGCCGTCACCGCGCGCCTACGCGCGCGTGGCACGGGCCATGATGCTCAAGCACGAGGGGCGCTGCGCGGACGCCGCCAAGGCCTACCAGGAGGCCGCCGACCTCTTCTCCGAGGCCGGGATGATCCACGCGCAGTCGAGGGCGCTCCTGCTGGCCGCCCACGACCTCGTCGAGAGCGGTCCGCGCCAGGAACTGCGCTCCAACCTCGTCCTGGCGCGGGAACTGGCGCGCCGCTGCGGCGCCGATCGGGCGGCGCAGGCGGCGGCGCAGCTGCTGCGCAGCCTCGACACCGGGGCCGCCGAGACGGCGCCGCACGCGGACCTGTCGGTTCTCACCGAACGGGAACGCGAGATCGCCGGCATCGCGGGGACCGGTCTGCGGACCCGCGAGATCGCCGCCGAGCTCTCGCTGAGCCCGCGCACGGTCGACGTCCATCTGACGCGCATCTACCGGAAGCTCAGCATCAGCTCGCGGGCCGCGCTGGCCCGGCTGATGGCCGAGTCCGGTTGAGCGCCCGACGCCGGCGGCTATTAGGTCACGTTTAGGCGTGCCGTACAGGATCGGCACCGATGCGCAAGCCTGTTCGACCCCAGGGGAGGAACCGGGGATGGACGCGTCGGACATCCGTATCCTGTCGGCCGGAACGGCGTTGCCCGGCCCGCCGGTGACGAACGCAGAGCTCGCCGAGCGCTTCGGCATGGACGCGCTGTGGGAGCAGTGGGTCGAGGTCTTCATCGGCACCCGGACCCGACATCTGTCGGTCGATCTCGGCAGCGGCGAGATCCGTTCCACGCTCGCCGATCTGAGCGAGCGGGCCGCACGGCGGGCGCTGGACGCCGCCGGGCTCCGGGCCGCCGACGTCGACGTCGTGGTCATGGGGACGGCGACGCCCGACACCCTCATGCCGACGACCGTCAACGTCGTCGCGGACCGGCTGGGAATCGACGGAATCCCGACCTACCAGCTGCAAAGCGGTTGCTCGGGGGCCGTCCAGGCGCTGGAGGTGGCCCGGCAGGCGCTGCTCGCGGGCGGGCACCGCACGGCCCTGGTCATCGCGGGCGACAGCTGCGCCAAGCACTTCGACCTCGGTGCCGACCTGCGCGCCCTGCCGCCCGCGGAGCTGGTGAACGTCGTGCTGTTCGGTGACGGCGCCGGGGCGGCGGTGCTCACCGCGGACGCGCCGCCCGACTCGGTGGCGCTCCGCCGGGTGCTGACCAGGTTCACCGGACGGGGGCGCGCTCCCGGGCAGACGGTCGAGTGGTTCGGCCTGGCCGAGCGGGACGCGCAGCGCGCGGCGGTCGCCGAGGACTATAAGGCGATCGAGGAGTCGGTCCCCCAGATGTCCGCGGAGATCCTTGAGGAGCTGCTGACCGGTCTGGACTGGAAGCCCTCCGATGTGGACTACGTGCTGCCGCCGCAGCTCTCGGGCCGGATGAGCGAACGCATCGGAGCGCGCCTTGATCTGCCCGTCGCGGAGGAGATCACCTGCGTGGAGGAGACCGGGAACTGCGGGAACGGCCTGCTGTTCTTCCAGCTGGAACCCGCTCTGCGCCGGCTGGAGCACGGCGACCGTGTGGTGGGCATCGCCGTCGAGTCCAGCAAGTGGATCAAGGCCGGGTTCGCCTTGGAGCGGGTTTGATGGGCACTCAACTCCAAGGCGCTGAGCAGATCTCCGCGTGGCTGCGGTCCGGGCTGCTGGCGGCCCGGTACCCGGAGGTGCCAGGGGTGCTCGCCGATCTCGACGCGGACGGGCTGGCGCGTGCCGGACGGCTGCTGGCCCGGCTGGATCCGGACGAGGTGGCCGCGTCTCATCCGGGCGTCCCGTCCGTCAGGGTGGCGATCACCGGGCACGGCACGCTGGACCCGCTGGTCCCCGCTCTCACGGCCGAACTGGCGCGGCACGGGCTGCTGCTACGGCCGTCCACGGGCGACTTCGATGGCTATGTCTTCGACCTGTCCGACCCCGGCAGCGCCCTGTACGCGACCGATCCCGACCTCGCGCTGTGCGTCCTGGATCCGGCGGTGGTCTTCGACGAGGTCACGGCGCCCTGGCGTCCCGAAGACGTCGAACAGGTGCTGGCGGGCAAGCTCCGCCTAATCGAAGGGCTCGCCGAACACTTCACCCGTACGGCGCGCGGCACGCTCGTGCTCAACACGCTCCCGCTGCCGTCGCGGCTGACCGCACAGCTCACCGACCACCGTTCGCGTGCCCGGCTCGGCGCGGCCTGGCGGGAGGCGGGCGCGGCGCTGCTGCGGCTGTCCGAGGCGCACGAGTCGCTCGTCACGATCGACCTCGACGCGCTGGTCGCCGAAGGCATCCCCGTCACCGACCCGCGGATGGACGTCTATGCCCGGATGCACCTGTCGGCCGAACTGCTCGGCAGGTACGCACGCGAGATCGGGCACCTGGCCCGCAACCTCACCGGTCGCACCAAGAAATGCCTGGTCGTCGACCTGGACGGGACGCTGTGGGGCGGCGTGCTGGGAGACGACGGGCAGGATGGCATCGAGGTCGGGGAGGGCCATCGGGGCGAGGCGTTCGCCACCTTCCAGCGGACGGTCAAGCAGATCGGGTCGCAGGGGGTGCTCCTGGCCGCGGTGAGCAAGAACGACCCCGAACCGGTCCGCCGGGTGCTGCGCGAGCATCCCGGGATGGTGCTGCGCGAGGACGACTTCGTGCGGGTGGTCGCCAACTGGCGGCCCAAGCACGACAACCTCGCCGCACTGGCCGCGGGCCTCAACATCGGCGTGGACTCCCTCGTCTTCGCCGACGACAGCGACTTCGAACGGGGCCTGGTCCGCCGGGAACTGCCGGGCGTCGCGGTGATCGGGCTGGACGGCGAGCCCGCGCTGCACGCCGAGCGGCTGCTGGCCGACGGCTGGTTCGACACCCGCGACCTGACCGCCGAGGACCGGGCCCGCCCGGCGCGCTACCGCGAGGACCTCGCCCGCCGCGACTTCCTCGACACCTTCGAGTCGCTGGAGGGCTACCTCGCCGAACTGGACGTGCGGGTGAGGCTGGAACGGGTGACGGAGGCGCAGGTGCCGCGGGTCTCCCAGCTCACGCTGCGGACCAACCAGTTCAACCTGACGACGCGGCGGCTCCAACCGGCGGACGTGCGCGCTCTCGCCGCCGACCCCGACGCGTCCGTGCTGGCCGTCCATTCCGCCGACCGGTTCGGCGACAACGGGCTGGTCGGCGCCGTGTTCCTGCGCCGGGACGGGTCCGTCCTGCGCATCGACAACTTCCTGCTGAGCTGCCGGGTCTTTTCCCGGGGCATCGAGCAGGCGTGCTTGAGCGCCGTCCTGCGGCATGCGGCGGCGAGTGACGCGAAGGCGGTGCTGGCCGAATACAGGCCGTCCGCCAAGAACGGCAAGGTCCGCGACTTCTACACGCGGCACGGCTTCAGCCGCGTGGACGAAACCGGCGACGACGGGAACGGCGGCGGAACGGCGGAGTTCCGGCACGACCTGCGCTCCATCGCCGCGCCGCCCGCCCATCTTCGGCTGACCGACGGCCTCGGAGGAGAGACACGGTGACCACGATCGACGACTTCCTCACGCTCGTCCGGGACGAACTGGGGCTGGAGGTCTCGTCCGCCGATGCGGAGCGGAGCCTCGACGAGGTGGCGGGCTGGGACTCGGTGCATCTGCTGGCCTTGGCCGGCGCGCTGGAGCGGGCGACGGGCCACAGCCTCGTACTGCCCGACCTGCTGGAGGCCGACAGCCTCGCGGCCATCTACAAGGTGGCGGTGGCGTGAGCGGTCCGTCCGGTACGCCGCTCCCCCGGGAACGCCGGCACACGCTGTACTTCCTCGACGAGATGCGCGCGTTCTCGCCGGTCTTCCTGGACACCGAGGTGGAGATGACCGAGCTTGCCGCGCACCGCGCGTCCGTGGACCGGCGCTACTCGACGGTGACGTACGCCGTCCACACGGCGGCGAGGGTCCTGGCCCGCCATCCCGACGCGAACGCCGCCGTCCGGGGCCGCATCAACCCCCGGCTGGCCCGCTACCCCGGCGTCCACGCGAAGATCACGTTGGACAAGACGCTGAACGGGCAGCGCGTGGTGCTCTCGGCCGTCCTGCGGGACGCCGACAAGGCGGGCCTGGACGACCTACAAGCCCAGGTGGAGCGGTACCGAGACGGTGACCCCGCCGAAATGGAGGAGTTCGCCGGGCTCCGGGCGCTACACCGGCTGCCGGTCCCGGTAGGCCGCGCCGCCTTCCGGCGGGTGGTCCGGCCGCTGCGGGGCAGGGCGGAGCGGTTCGGCACCTTCGCGGTCACCTCGCTCGGGCATCGTCCGGTCGACGGTTTTCATTCGGTCGGCGGGACCACGATCACGCTGGGCCTCGGCCGGGTCACCGACCGTCCGGTGGCGCGCGGCGGACAGGTGCTGGTCGCCCCGACCATGCGGCTCAGCCTGGCCTTCGACCACCGCGTCATCGACGGTGCGGAGGCCGCGGACGTACTCGCGGAGATCAAGGACGGGCTGGAGTCGTTCAAGGCGCCGGCCGAGGACGGTGACCCGCGGTGAACGACGTCGCCGAGCTCAAACGGTTCGTGCTCGTGCACGCCCGCGCGCAGGGAATCCCCGGACGGGAGCACCAGGCGATCCTGCGCCGCGTCGAGTCCGACGACGGGAACGAACCCGGTTCCTGGGTGCGGGCGTGGGTCGAGGCGGGCGAGGCGCTGGAGCGGCGCGGCCGGTTCCTGGACGCCTGCCGCCGCTACAACATGGCCCGCTTCCCCTACGTCGACGGCCCCGCCCGGCAGGACGCCCTCGACCGATGCCTTACCGCCTTCGACCGCTGGCGGGACGGCAACGGGATCGAGCGACTGGACGTCGACCTGGACGGTGCCCAGGTGCGCTGCTGGACGACCGGCCTGGACGAGCGCGACCCCCGTCCGCTGCTGCTGGTCATGGGCGGGATCGTCAGCGTCAAGGAACAGTGGGCGCCGGTCCTGGCGCAGGCGCGCAGGCTCGGGCTCGCCGGCGTCGTCGCGGAGATGCCGGGAGTGGGCGAGAACACGGCCCGCTACGGTCCGCAGAGCCGGCGGCTGCTGCCGCGGATCCTGGACGCCGTGGCGGGCCGCGCCGACGTCGGCAACACCTACGCGGTGACTCTGAGCTTCAGCGGCCACCTCGCCCTCGGCTGCGCGGCCGACGATCCACGGATCAGGGGCATCATCACGGTGGGCGCACCGGTCAGCGGATTCTTCACCGATGCCACCTGGCAGCGGCAGGTACCCCGTATCACCGTCGACACGCTCGCCCACATCAGCGGCGTCTCCCCCGACGGCGTCCACGCGCACCTGCGCGACATGGCACTGGACGGCGACCGGCTCGCCGCCCTGGACATCCCCGTCCACTACATGGCCAGCCGCCGGGACGAGATCATCCCCGGTTCCGAGACGGAGCTGCTCCGCCAGCACGTCCGCGACCTGCGCCTCATCGAGAACGACGACGTGCACGGATCGCCCCGCCACTTCGTCGAGACCCGGCTGTGGATCGTCCGGTCACTCCTGGAACTGGGCGGCACCCACCGCCCCCACCGAGCCGCCCTCGGCGCACTACTCCGCGCCCAACGCGCGCGAACCCGCCTCGCTGGGTGAACAGATCTGCCTGGGGCAACCAGCCGCTGGCCGACCTCGACGCCCGGTTGCCCGTCGTGAGCACGCGGACGGTTCGCTGCAACTAAAGAGCCTCCCCGCGCGGGGAGGCTCTTTGTGTTTGGTCGCGGGCGTCCTATCGCTGGTCGTATGACCAGCCTCTGTCCTTTGACGCAGCCCCTTTTCCTCGGCCGCGGCACGCTGGAGTTCCTCCAGTCGTTCGGGTTCGACCACATCCGTGGGGATCGAATGGGGGCCGAACACGGCTGTGCGGCTGTTGGTGTGCAACATCGGGCAACACCCCTTGACGATCAACGTGGCCCAACAGGAGCCTGAGAGGGCGCAACACAGCGCAACAACCTGACGGGAGAGGTTCATGCGTCCTAGATTGGCTGGCAAGGACCCGGACTCGAACCCGACTGGCTCGCCGACGATCTACCGGACGGACCGGGGCTCTTGGTTCGTTCAGGGGTGGGTCGTGTCGGACCCGGAGGCGCTCGCGACGATGGACATCCCCGAGGGGGAGACGGTTGTTGAGATCCCGGACCGCATGATTCAGTTCTTCCGAGAATTCTTCGAGGAGGAGGCTCGTGCGGAACGTGGAAGCTGATGAGTTTGAACGGCTCTTGAAGACGTTCAAACGTGAAGCCCTGCATCTTGAGACGAGGGATGCGTACGGCACTGCCACCGAGTTGCCATACCTCGCTAAATGGCTTGCCGGTGAGCTGGATGACTTGGAATGGCTAGATGGCTGGTGTCAAACGCTTCGCGAGCACGTCAAGGCGGGGAGGTCGGTTCGGCGGGCTAGGATCGTGTCTGAGCCTCTGAGCGAATACCAGCACTGGTCGCATAGCATCGCTGGTCCGATGGTGGAGGCTGGCGAGGACATTAGGTGGATCCCTCGCCCCAGGGTGTCCACTGTCGGGATTCCCGGGAACGACCTCTATCTCTTCGACGGCCGATTGGCGGTCTTTCTTCACTATGCTGGCAACGGCCTGTCTGTTGGAATGACGGCGACGGATAATCCAAATGTAGCTGACCTCTGCCGTTCCTCTTTTGAGGCGGTATGGAAGCTCTCGGTCCCGCACAGTGACTACCGTCCCTTCTAGTTCGGCCAGGCAAGCGAGAGAGGTGCTCGGGGCGCGCCTGCGGGAGCTTCGCAAGGATGCCGGTTTCTCCGGCAGGGAACTTGCCTCTCGGGTGGGTTTCCACTACTCAAAGGTGAGTCGTCTGGAGACGGGCTCGCAGGCTCCCTCGGACGCAGATATTCGCGCCTGGTGCAACGCTTGTGGTGTTAAGGAAGAGGCTCCAGACCTCGTTGCAACCGCTCGGACAGTCGAGTCGGCCTACGTGGAGTTCCGCAGACAAACGCGCGCGGGAATGAAACGTCTGATGGCGGCACCTGTTCCACTCTACGAACGTACTGAGCATTTCAGAATCTACGAGCATAACGCGATTCCTGGGCTGTTTCAGACCGCCGACTATGCGGCATCAATGCTGTCCTTCTGGATTGATTTTCTGGACTCGCCTAACGATCTAGAGCACGCCTTGGAGACTAGAATGGAACGTCAGAAGGTCATATATCAGAGTAGCAAGCGTGTTGCCGTACTTCTGGAGGAACAAGCTCTATGTACATGGTTCGGAACGGCGGAAGTTCAGATTGGACAGCTTGATCGCTTGCTGGCTGTCATGGGATTTCCCAATGTATCGATTGGCATAATTCCGATGATGAGGGAGCGGAAAGCTGTGGGTTCCGCTGGGTTCTGGATCTTCGATGATTCCGTTGTTTGCTTGGAAACTCCTACTGCTTCGATTGAAGTTACTCGCCCGCAAGAGGTGGCGCAATATGTTCGGATGTTTGACGTGCTCAGGGAAGCTGCTGTCTACGGCCCGGGTGCCCGAGCCTTGATCAGGAAGGCGCTTGCGGCGTTCTAGTGCTCAACAACCTGCAACATCGTGGACGAGCGAGAAGAGACGCTCCTAGCGTTGTGGGCATGAGCTCCGACACCCCCCGACATGCAAGAAGAACCGCTGATCACCCCATACCCACGAGTGAGCGTCGTTCGTCCCTAGCCGTTCTTGATGCGGCTGTGCATGAGCGTGGCGGGATGTCATGCGGTGTGGTTCCGCGTGACGGTGTGCCGGTGCTGCACGTGATCAACTCTGAGGCTGCGAGTCGATCAGTAGAGATCGGGGCGGACTTCGTTGATGGTTGCTGGTGCTTCACCTGGGTGGAGTCGGGCGCCACGATCGGGGCGGTTGACAATGTGGACGGCGTTGTCGATCTCGTTGGCTATGCGGTGGGCGCCCACGCGAGGGTGCGTGGCTGATGTCAGGTGAACTGGGCGAGGTGTTCCGACTTCTTTCGTTGTTCGGGGCAGTGTGCGTGGCTTTCGGGGCTTTGTTCGGTTGCGTACTCGGGCCCGATCTGGCGCGCTGGGGCTGGCGCTTTGTTCGGAGGTTGCGCCGATGAAAGCCCCGACAGCCATAGAGGTGGCCGCAGCGCCAGAGATAGCGAGGGCCGCCTACCAGGAGGCCATGACCCGCGCGGGGATGCTCGCGGGGAAGATCGCCGAGGTTCACGCCTACGCCGATTCACAGCTTGCCGACGCGGCGGCGCACGACGACGGCGCCGAACCCGACGCCTAGACCCCTCCGGGCGGTGGTGGTGGGTCCTGTTCGACCCTCACGCCCCGCCGCCGTCCGGAGACTCAAGCGCGGCAACCGGCCGCGCTCAATCCCTGGAGGTAGTCGCAATGACCATCGCTCCCGAGAGAACGGCGGAAGCGGCCAAGGACCCCCGCGACCTGGTCTCACCTGAGGTGTTCGCCCTCCTGGTGGAAGACATAACGCGGTACAACCACGTCACCCGCACCTATGCCGAACGCCTGATGGGCCAGGCCCTGGTGTTCCTCAAGGCCCACGCCGAACTCGTCAAGGCCGCCGCGACGGACCCTGAGGCGTGGGTCAGAATCGTTCCATCGGTTCCGGTGGATGAGGGTTGGCACGCCTTCCTCAAGCGCACCAAGCCCTACCATGAGTTCGGCATAACACACGCGGGAGCGTACCTTCACCACGTGCCGGTGGTGGATGCTGACATCCTCTCCGGGGCCGCTCTGGAGCGGACCGTCCCAATCTTGTGGGCCACGGGCTATCACGTGGACATGGAATTCTGGGAGGCCGGTGCCGGGGCGGGCTGCTGCCCGCCCGAGTGCAGCACCATCGGCAACTGACGAAGGGCGCAGATGCGCGACCAGTGGACGCGCCTACCGGAAGCGGTCCGGACGGCCATCAGCGGACGAACCGGTGCGGTCCGCAGCGTCCAGGCGGTTCACGGCGGCAGTAACGCCGACCTGGCTGCCGCTGTGACCGGTTCGGCCGGGTCATCGTTCGTCAAGGCCGCTCGGAAGACCTCTCCGGGCCAGGACGGTCCACGAGTCCGCGCGCTGCGCAGGGAAGCCACGATCAACCCTGTCGTGCCCGAGTTCGCCCCTCGGCTTCTGTGGACCGTGGAAGCCGGGGGGTGGCTCGCGGTGGGTTTCGAGCACGTCCAAGGCCGCCATGCCGACTACTCGCCCGGTTCCCCCGATCTGGCGACTCTGGCGAAGACGGTTCATCAACTCCAGAGCACGCCATGCCCGGATGCGGTCGTGATGCTTGTGGAATGTCGCTGGGAACATCTCGTACCGGACGTGGCTCCGATGGCCGGTGACGCCCTTCTGCACACCGACCTCAACCCCCACAATCTGCTGATCACCCCAGAACACCGCGCCTACGTGGTGGATTGGGGGTTCGCGTCTCGGGGCGCACCCTGGATAGAGATCGGTCAGATCATCCCCTGGTTGATCCACGCTGGGCATTCCCCCGCCGACGCCGAACGATGGGCGGCCCAGTTCGCCGCCTGGACAAGCGCCGCCCCTGAGGCGCTCGACCTGTACACGCGAGCATCGGTTGAACGCTGGAGACGACGCGCCGCAGCTAATCCAGACGCAGAGCCTCCGGCCAACCTGCCCATTGCCCAGCAATGGGCAGAGCACCGTAACGCACGCGCTTTGTAGGAAACCAACAACGCCCACGCCCTCCGGCGGCTCCGGCTCGGTCCCTGCCGGGGACACCGGCGCCGAGTGCCCTGTCTACCCGCATCGCTGCCTGCTCCGGATCGGCTGGCAACTGCACCCGGCAGTCCGGACCAGACGCCCACACATAGGTTTCGGCACCCTCGTCCCAGCGGATCCGCCGCGCCGGACGGTCCCGGTACGAGACGTGCAACCGCAGTGCCAGCACACCGACCGTCCCCAGTATGGGAATGGTGTACTGCTCCGGGACCCGGGCGCGCGTCACCGCGACCTGCGGAGCGCACCGTCGGACGGCGGCATACAGCGCATCCAGCGGCCCGAACGGCTCGACCTTGAGGCCGGCGAGTTCAGCCATCATCGTGGCGCCTGAGTCGAGTCTGTCGGGTCTGGAGACATCTGGTGGGAAAGCGCGGGGGTGCGTCCCGCCGTCCGGGGCAGGCCAGCCGTCCGACGGCCGCCGCCATGGCGTCCGGTGTGAGCCGCGCGCCGATCTTCGCGACCGTTCTGGGCAGGTCGTGGCAGGGGGCGAGTTGGTCACCGGTCGAGCCCACGAACCAGGGCACCCCGCCCTCGCCCGCCTCAACGACGACGCTCTCCCCGGCCATGGGCAGGCTGGGGCACAGCACGCGCAACAGTGCCGGATCCCGGTCGTAGTGGGGATGCACCCTCCATCCCTCGGTGATCAGGGCCCGCGCGAGCAAGCCGAGATAGGACGCGGCGTTTCCCGCGCTCATGGCGCGGTGGCGAAGTTGCCCGCGACGATCACGGCGGCGTCCACGATGTGCTCGGCCTCGGCGATCGGCTTGTTGGCCTCGTCGTAGAACCACATTTGATCGAAGTCGGTCGGCCGCGGCCTGCACGTGATCGTCTGAGTCGCGCCCGTGGGATCGTCCGGACGGGTCACGATGATGGCCAGCGGACTGGCCCGCAGTTCCACGGCGAAGCCCCGCCCCTGCAAGGTGGTCATCAGGTCGTAGAGCTTCGGGTAGGCGTGCCGATGCTCGGTGCCATCGAAGCAACCGCCCGTGACCGCTCCGCGTAGTTCGTTACCCTGCCCCATAGCCGGGCCTCCGTTCCGGTTAGGTCCCGGCCGGTGGTTGAGTCACCGCGTCCGGGGCCGCTTTACGTTCGGGGGCGGCGGGACATGCGCCCCTGAGGCTGCCGCACCGGTCGACCGGTTTCCAACGGCGCATTTCCCGCCTTGCCATCCCGTCTCCCACCCGGGCAACCCTTTTCGCCGGGTTTGGGTAGCAGGGAAGGCGTGACCAGCATCACAGAGTGGGGATAGGCTTGAAAAGCGCCCTCGAACTACCGCTAGTCGACCTCATGCAAGATCGTCCGAACCCGTCGATCAGGTATAGCCCCGGAGCCCCTCACATGCCTGCCGTGTCCGAGCCGTACGATGCCCCCGCGATCGTCACTTTCGCCCGCGAATTGCAGGCATGGCGGAACGACGCTGGACTCAACAAGAAGCAACTCGCCGATGCTCTGGGATTCACCGACTCCTACGTCGGACAGGTCGAACTGTGCAAGAACATCCCCTCCGAAGAATTCGCCGAAGCGCTCGACACCTACTTCAAGACCAACGGACTGTTCGAGCGCCTACGTACTCGCATCCTGGAAACCCGGCACTACTCAGTAATCCCACCCGGTTTCCCTGCGTACCTCAAGCACGAGGTAAGGTCCGACGCCATTCGCAACTTCAGTCCGAACCTAGTCCCTGGACTCTTGCAAAGTAGAGGCTACGCCCAGACCGTTCTAGGGGCCAATCAAGTACCCGAAATAGTCGAGCAGCTTTTGCATGAGAGATTGAAGCGTCAGGAGATCTTCAATCGGGACATGCCACCTCGGACATGGTTCCTTATGGATGAGGCAGTCTTGCGGAGAGTCGTGGGAAGTCGCGAAGTCATGCGGGAGCAACTCTCCCACATCATGGAGTTTAGCGAGCGCCCCACAAATATGGTTCACATCGTTCCCCTAAGCGTCGGATTCCATGACGGGCTCGGAGGCATGTTCACCATCCTAGGATTCGAGGATGGCACGAGCGTCGCGTATACCGAGTCAGGAGGGGAGGGCGTCCTCTTCACTGAGCCCTCACGCATTGCGAAGCACCTCGTACGATATGACTTAGTGCGAGGTTACGTTTTGGACGTCACCGAGTCACGAGCCTTGATCAGGACCGTGATGGAGGAACTATGAACATTATGGATCTACCATCCTCTCGCTGGCGCAAGAGCAGCCACAGCGACCAGCACGGCGGGGAATGCGTCGAGGTTGCCAACCTCACGCCCGTGGTGGCCGTCCGGGACTCCAAAGACCCTGACGGCCCTGCGCTGGGTTTCAGCCGTCCGGCGTTCACGGCGTTCGTCGGAGCCGTCCGCGCGGGCGCACACGACCTGTAGGCCCTACACGTACGCCGACGCCCCACCGATCATCGCGATCGGTGGGGCGTCATCTGTGCGCGCCCATCCGTCTCCCGCTCCTGAACAGGGACGAAGAGGCCGCGCGGGTGGTCAGAAAAGGGCCGGAGCTTCAGTCGCTCCACCCCCTGACGGCTGGTCGCGCAGGTCTTCCAGGCTCAACGGGCCTGTAGTGGGCGGCATCGCCAGTCGCACGAACAGGCGGGCGGTGACCATCACGTCGTAGGTGGCGCGGTGCGGTGTGAGCCCCTCTGGCAGGTCCTTGGCCAACTCCAGCGCCCCAACCAAGGCACCGAGCTTGTAACTGTCCCGACCGGGCAGCAGCCGCCGGGCAAGCTTGAGCGTGTCGAACACCTCCGGTGTCATCCAGTCGCCCAGTTTGCGCCGAAGCACACCGGCGTCCACGTGTGCGTTGTGCGCCACGATGGCGTCCGCTTCCAGGGCGCTCAACACCTCGTCTTTGATTTCCGCGAACATCGGCGCGTCGGCCACGTCCCTATTGGTCAGGCCGTGGATGCGGGTAGCGAAGGGCTTGATCGGCCGATCGGGCCGAACCAGCCAGCTCACCGGCGACCCCATGATGCTGCCGCCGGCAATCGGCAGGGCGGCCAGCTCCACCAAATCGGGCGGCTGGTGGCCGTTGCCCTCAACGTCCACCACCACGTATCGGAGGCTCGTCCAGTCAGTCATCTCGTCTGCCGTCCTTCCATCCGATGTCGGCTCGACCATGTCGTCGTTCATGGTGCGGGTGACGCACGTCGTGAACCTAGAAGCCGAACGTGTGCTGCGGGGACGCGGCGCGCTGGTGAGGGGTTGGGGGCGCGAGCTACGGCCGGTCGTACCGTCCGGTCTTGACGGCGTCCGCGAACGTCGCCCACACATCTAGGCAGAAAGTCAGGTGTACAGCATCCGGGAACTTGCTGTCACGAACGCTCACAGCGCTGGCGTCGAGGTTGGCGACCTCTACACATTCACCACTGGTGGTACTTCGCGATGACTTACGCCACTCTATTCTTTCCATAATCCGCTTGCCAGCCTCGTTATGAAGTCGATTGATTCGCCTGCACGAAGCATGTCCGCTCGAAAGACGTCGAACATATGCTTGAATCTTGTCAGGGCACCTCACCCGGGGTGGCGATCGGAGGGACGAATCAACTCAAGAGCCTCCCCGCGGGGGGCTCTTTGTGTTTGGTCGCGGGGGTCCTAGCACTGGTCGTAGCGACCAGCCTTGATTGAGGCCGTGAGCGTTGCCCACACGTCCACCGTGAGAGCAAGTTGACCCGTGTTCGGCGCCTTGCTGTCACGGACACCTACTGCGCCCGTGATCGAGTCTAGGGCGACCTCGACACAATCGCCGCCATTGGAGCCAGTGTAAGACAACTTGCGCCATTTCATTGCGCCCATATTTTTTCGCCACCCTCCTTATAAATTCGATTGATTCCTACCTGAGTAGCACGTCCGCCCGAAAGGCGTCGAACATATGCCTGAGTCTTGTCAGGGCATCGCCTCACTCAGGGTGGCGTTCGGAGGGACGAGTCAACTAAAGAGCCTCCCCCCGCGGGAGGCTCCTTGCGTTTGGTCACGGGGGACCTAACGCTGGTCGTAGCGACCAGCCTTGATTGAGGCCGTAAGCGCAGCCCAAACGTCCCGGGGGAACGTGAGATGACCGGCGTTCGGGGACTTACTGTCACGTATGCCTACGGCACTAGGGTCGAGGGGGGCGACCTCGACACAGTTGCCACCGTTGGCGGAACTACTCGATGACTTACGCCACTTCATTCTGTCCATAGTTCGTTTGCCAGCCTCGTTATGAAGTCGATCGATTCGCTTGCACGAAGCGCGTCCGCGCGAAAATTGTTGAACATTCTCCGAAGTCGTGCGACCTCTTCTGGATCCTCGATCACATCCCCAGCAATCGCGTTATCAACGTAGACGACATCGTCACCCCCATCGAAATTTGCAACTGCGAACGGGCCGGTAAATCCGGCACATTCTAGGGAGTTAGCGGGGAGAATTTGGATGATGACGTTCTCTTGTGTGGCCATCTCAACCAAGTACATAAGTTGCTCATACATCACCTTCTCTCCACCCATATTGTTTCGGAGTGCACTCTCGGCAATAAGAGCAATGAAGCTTGGCGCGTCCTCCTTGCTTAGAACCTTTCGTCGCTCCAATCGCGCCGAGACCTGCTCCTCCAAGTCCGCGTTATGATTCGCCGCGCGCAAGACAGATGTGGCATATGCCTCCGTTTGGAGAAGTCCGGGCACGACGAAGATTTCAAACGACCATAACTCAACCGCCCGCGCTTCGACCTTTTGCCACTCGCCGAACCATTCAAGCGCTATCGCGTTTTTGATAAGATCCTCCGCCATTCTGCAAAGAACACCGGGCGTCTCGCCGTCGCCGAAACCGAGAACCCTTTCAAGGTTAAGAAGATTATCCGGTTTTGGCAGTCTTGCCCCACTTTCCCATGCTCGCACAAGCGAAGTTGAGACGAAGACGGCATTAGCCAGTCTGTCCTGTGTCATCCCGATCCGGTCACGGGCCATTCGTATCTCTCTAGCGAGAAAGCCGCGGGGAGACCTCGGACTCTTGATCGTCAAGGTGATACAGCTCCGCACAAATCGAGGGGCGGTCTTGTGCGACCGGTGTGTATGTGTTCCGTCTACCGATCGTAGGCCGATCGGGTCACCGTGAGTACCCCAAGACGTGCACAACTCTCCAGGTGGGACGCCCGGAATGCGGCGAACCCGAGCCGGTGTCGCCACGCCGAACCCGGGGTCTTGATCGGATAGGAGGTTCCGACCCGTGCGCAACCCACCCGCGGGGGCCACAGGTCTCCAACTTGCCCGCGTCCCCCAAGACGACACGGCCCGCCGGATCCAAGCGCAGGTCGGAGGGCGGTGGGTGTGTTGGTACGGGCACGCCACTGGCCACTACTGGGCGATGCCGCGCGCCATTGACGGGTGGTACGGCGCCGTCGAGGCCACCACGCCAGACAGACTCGCCGCACTCATCGCGCGGTTTGAAACGGATAGTGGGCGCGGGGGGCGGCCGTGATCCTCCGCCCGCGCACGGTCGATGTCGATACGATCTTTGTTCTCGGCGCTGCCATGTACAAGCGTGACCTTGAACAGGTCAAGGTCGCCCGCGAATGGATCGTCAAAGCCGCCCGGTGCGCGCGGGTGTGCCTTGCCGACGGCGCCCTTGACGACCTACGGCTATGCGCGTCGGAGACAGTCGCGAACGCCGTCCGGTATGGGGATGCCGGCCAGCTGGTCGGCGTGCTCGTCATCGAACGCCCCCCGCACGCCATCCGCGTCGAGGTCATAGACCAGGGCAACATGCGCCGCCCCCCGCATATCCCACACATCCCACACAGAGACCCCGACGTTGCAGCAGGTCTCGGCACGGAGTCGGGACGGGGACTCAAGGTCGTCAACAGCCTCTCTACGTCATGGGGGCACCAACGCGACATCGACGGACCCGGGCGAGTCGTGTGGTTCGAGATCCAAAGAAGGGCAGCAGAGCCCACACCATGAGCATTGGCCGTACAGCGCACGCAACCTCCTCGATTTCGAGTACACCCCACCAGGAGTTCCTTTCTATGGGAAGCGACAAAATGCGACTCCAGAGCCTCGCGAAAGCGTTGACCGCCATAGGTGTTCCAAGCGAACCGCTGCGGGTTCCGGATTCTGTCGCCGGTAAGGGTAACCGCAACGCCCTTCGGGTTTTCACTCGACGATGCCCCGTCGCCGGAACACCGCTGAAGAGCGTTCTGGTCTTCGTAAAGGACGACCTTTTCTGGTGGGGTTACAACGCGACCCACCCGGTGAACGACCCGAAAGGAGCGGCACTAGCAGTGCGACGCACCATCGCCGAACAGAACGCCGCATATCCCCTCGGAGAGTCCTAGCCGTACGCTGGACACGGTCATCCCGAACAACAAAGGAGTGATCGTGCCATACTGCGTCGAAGTCGACGCGCTCCGGAAGAACATCGAAAGGTTCCCGTCAGCGGGGTGGCCTGAACAGAGTAGAAAGACGGAAGATGCGGCCCACGCATCCCATCGATGGGGGGATGCGCGGGCCGTATCTTTGCGGTGAGGGGCTGTGCCTTGTCGCGGTCCCGGGGTGCGGCTCAGGCCGTTGGCTGGGGGCTCTCGGCTCCGCGGGGTGGGGTTTCTCGCTTGTAGAGCTCGTTCGGGGGGCGGCGCACAGCCGCTTTTTAGATCACGCCAAGGGTGATCTTTAGCTCGTCCGAGCAACCTGAGGGTCTATGGCAGGACCGCCGTTCACCGCGAGAGGTTCGCACCGATGACGAGTGAGGCCGTTTCCGCAGCCGGGGAGCACGCGATAGCGATCACCGGCATCGCCTGCCGGCTTCCGATGGCCCCGGACCCGGCCGCCTTCTGGCGGCTGCTGAGCGAGGGCCGCAGCGCCGTGACCGAGGTGCCCGCGGGCCGCTGGGAAGCCGATGGCGCACCCCGGCACGGCGCGTTCCTCGACCGGATCGACCAGTTCGATCCCGCGTTCTTCGGCATCTCGCCCCGCGAGGCCGCCGGTATGGATCCTCAGCAGAGGCTCATGCTGGAGCTGAGCTGGGAGGCGCTGGAGGACTCCGGCACCGTCCCCGCGTCCCTCCGGGGAAGCCGGACCGGCGTGTTCGTGGGGTCGATCTGGGACGACTACGCCGCGCTCCTGCACCGGCGCGGCCCGGCGGCCATCACCCCGCACACCATCACCGGGGTGAGCCGGAGCGTCATCGCCAACCGGGTGTCCTACCTGCTCGGGCTGCACGGTCCCAGCCTCGCGGTGGACTCCGGACAGTCGTCCGCCCTGGTCGCCCTGCACCTGGCCGTGGAGAGCCTGCACACCGGTGAGTCCGACCTGGCGGTCGTCGGTGGCGTCAATCTGAACATCCTTGCTGAGAGCGCCGTCGTCACCGCCCGGTTCGGCGGCCTGTCCCCCGACGGTCGGTGCCACACCTTCGACGCCCGCGCCAACGGGTACGTGCGCGGCGAGGGCGGCGGGGCGGTCGTGCTCAAGCCGCTGGAGCGCGCGGTGGCCGACGGCGACCCGGTCTACTGCGTCGTCCGCGGCAGCGCGGTCAACAACGACGGTGTCACCGAGGGGCTCACCGTTCCCAGCGCCGGGGCTCAGGAGGAATTGCTACGTCGCGCTCACGAGCGGGCGGGCGTTCGGCCCGTCGACGTGCAGTACGTCGAGCTGCACGGCACCGGTACCCGGCGCGGCGATCCTGTCGAGGCGGCGGCGCTCGGCGCGGCCGTGGGGTCGGCCCGCCCTGACGACCGGCCGCTGCTGGTCGGCTCCGCGAAGACCAACGTGGGTCATCTGGAGGGCGCCGCCGGGATCGTCGGGCTGATCAAGGCCGCGCTCAGCATCGGCCACCGGCGGATCCCCGCGAGCCTGAACTTCGAGACCCCGAACCCCGACATTCCTCTGGACGAGCTGAACCTGCGAGTCCAGACCGGGCTGACCGGATGGCCCCGGCCGGACGAACCGCTGGTCGCCGGGGTCAGCTCGTTCGGGATGGGCGGCACCAACTGCCACGTCGTTCTGTCGGGGCCTCCTGCGCTGGACGAGCCTGTCGCCCGGACGCGGCCGGCGTCCATCGTGCCGTGGCTGCTGTCCGGCCGGACGGAAGCGGCGTTGCGAGGCCAGGCCGCGCGGCTGCGGGAGTTCGCGGAGGCGAATCCGGACGCGGACCCGGCCGACATCGCCCTGTCGCTGGCCACCGAACGTACGCATTTCGCCCACCGGGCCGCGGTCGTCGGGGGCGACCGCGGGCGGCTGCTGCATGGGCTGGCCGCGCTCGCCGAAGGCTCACCCGCCACAGGCGTCGTGCAGGGCACGGCGGGCCTGGGGTCGGTCGCGTTCCTGTTCTCCGGCCAGGGATCACAGCGCGCGGGCATGGGACGGGGGCTGTACGAGTCGGTCCCCGCCTTCGCGAGCGCGCTCGACGAGGTGCTGTCCCATCTCGAACCCGGCCTGAAGGAGCTGATGTTCGCCGACCCCAGCTCGTCCGAGGCGGCCCGGCTCGATCAGACGGCGGTGACGCAGACCTCGCTGTTCGCCGTGGAGGTCGCCCTCTACCGGCTGCTAGAGGGGTGGGGTGTCACGCCCGGCCATCTCATCGGGCACTCGATCGGCGAGCTGGTCGCCGCGCATGTGAGCGGCGTGCTCTCGCTGCCGGACGCGTGCGCCCTGGTGACGGCGCGCGGCAGGCTGATGCAGGCGGCGCCGACCGGGGGCGCCATGGTCTCCGTCCAGGCCCCGGAGGAGCAGGTCGCCGCCGAGCTCGGCGCCCACGGCGGCCGGGTGTCGGTCGCCGCCGTCAACGGCCCGGCCTCGACGGTCGTCTCCGGAGACGAGGACGCGGTTCTCGCCCTGGCCGCCGCGTGGCGCGAGCGCGGGGTCAAGACCCGGCGGCTGCGCGTCAGCCACGCCTTCCACTCGTCCCATATGGATTCCGCGCTGGAGGACTTCCGCGCGGTCGCGGAGGGGCTGTCCTACCGTCCGGCCGAGATACCGGTCGTGTCCAACCTCACCGGGCGGTTCGCCACCGACGAGCAGCTCGGCTCCCCCGAGTACTGGACGAGGCACATCCGCGAAGCCGTCCGGTTTCACGACGGCGTCCGGACCTTGCGCGACGCGGGCGCCACGACGTTCCTCGAACTCGGGCCGGACGCCGTCCTCACGCCCCTCGCGCACGCCTCTCTCGGCGGCGAGCATCCCGTGTTCTCCGTACTGCGCCGCGACCGGCCGGAGCCGGAATCGCTCGTCGCCGCGCTGGCGCGGGCGCACGCGGGCGGCGTCCCGGTCGGCTGGGACGCCGCGCTCGCCGGGCACGGCGCCCGGCACGTCCGGCTCCCCACCTACGCCTTCGAGCGGCAGCGCTTCTGGCTCGACGGCGAGGAGGCGCCGGCCCTGCCGACTCCGCCCGCCCCGGCACCGGAACCGGAACCGGCCGGACCGCCCGCGGCTGCGCTCGGGAGCGAGCAGAGCACGCTGGATCTCGTCCGCGCCCACATCGCGGTCGTGCTCGGACACGGCTCGCCTGAGGCGATCGACGCCGAACGGACCTTCAAGGATCTCGGCTTCGACTCCGTGCTCGGCGTCGAGCTGAGCAGCCGGCTGGCCGAGGCGTCCGGCGTGCGGCTGCCCGAGACGCTCGTGTACGACCATCCGACCCCGGTCGCGCTCGCCCGGCGGCTGCGCGGCGAGGTCGAGGACGGACGGGACGGCGCGCCGTTCGAGGCGGCGGCCGGCTCCGCCGACCCGATCGCGATCGTGGCCATCGGCTGCCGCTACCCGGGCGGGGTCACCTCGCCGCAGGAATTGTGGGAACTGGTCGCCGCGGGCCGGGACGTGGTCGGCGGCTTCCCGTCCGACCGCGGCTGGGACCTCAAGGGCCTCTACGATCCCGACCCGGACCGGGCCGGTGCCTCCTACACCCAGCGCGGCGGGTTCCTGTACGACGCCGCGGCCTTCGACCCGGCGTTCTTCGGGATCTCGCCCCGCGAGGCCGCGGCGATGGACCCGCAGCAACGGCTGCTGCTCGAGATCTCCTGGGAGGCCATCGAGCGGGCGGGCATCGACCCGGTCTCGCTGGGCGGCACCCGTGCGGGCGTCTTCGCGGGCGTCACGGCCCAGGACTACGGGCCCCGGCTCCACGATCCGGCCGACGGTCTCGACGGCTACCTGCTGACGGGCTCCACGCCCAGTGTCGCGTCCGGGAGGATCGCCTACACCCTCGGGTTGGAGGGCCCGGCGGTGACGATCGACACCGCCTGCTCGTCCTCGCTGGTGGCGCTGCACCTGGCCGCCCAGGCGCTCCGCGCCGGCGAATGCGACCTCGCGCTCGCGGGCGGCGCCACGGTCATGGCGACCCCCGGCATGTTCGTGGAGTTCAGCAGGCAGCGGGGGCTGTCCCCCGACGGGCGATGCAAGGCGTTCGCCGCCGCGGCGGACGGCACCGGCTGGGGCGAGGGCGCCGGGATGCTGCTCCTGGAGCGGCTGCCGGACGCCCAGCGCAACGGCCATCCCGTGCTCGCTGTCATCCGCGGCTCGGCGATCAACCAGGACGGCGCCAGTAACGGACTCGCCGCCCCCAACGGCCCCTCCCAACAGCGGGTGATCCGGCAGGCCCTCGCCGGGGCGAAGCTCGGTCCCGGCGATGTGGACGCGGTCGAGGCACACGGCACGGGGACGACGCTGGGCGATCCGATCGAGGCGCAGGCCCTCCTCGCCGCCTACGGCCAGGACCGCGACCAGCCTCTCTGGCTCGGCTCCATCAAGTCCAACATCGGGCACACCCAGGCCGCCGCCGGCGTCGCCGGCGTCATCAAGATGGTCATGGCGATGCGGAACGGGACGCTCCCGAAGACCCTGCACGTGGACGAGCCGACCCCGCGCGTCGACTGGGACTCCGGCGCGGTGCGGCTGCTCACCCAGCCGATCCCGTGGAGGCAGAACGGCCACCCGCGCCGCGCGGCCGTCTCGTCCTTCGGCATCAGCGGTACCAACGCCCACCTCATCATCGAACAGGTCCCGGCGCCCGACGAGCCCGCGCCGGACAAGGCGGACGCGGACGCTCCGCCCGTCATCGCCTGGCCGCTCTCCGCCAAGAGCGAGGAGGCGCTGCGGGCCCAGTCCGGACGGCTCCACGAACACCTGACGACGCACCTCGGCGCCGACACCGGGGAGATCGCGCAGGCGCTGAACGCCCGCACTCGTTTCGATCACCGTGCGGTGGTGCTGGGAAGCGGCCGGGACGAGTTGCTGGCCGGGTTGGACGCCCTCGCTCATAGCGAAGAGTCACCTCATGTAGTGCGTGGGATCGCCCGGTCGCACAACAAGACCGTGTTCGTGTTCCCCGGCCAGGGCTCCCAATGGGCCGGAATGGCCGTCGACCTGTTGGGATCCTCACCGGTCTTCCGTGACGCCTTCGATGCCTGCGCCGACGCGCTCGTCCCTCATACCGGATGGAACCTCGTCCAAGCCCTGCATGACCCCGACGCTCTGCAACGTGTTGATGTCGTCCAACCCGCGCTGTTCGCCGTCATGGTCTCCCTCGCCCATCTTTGGCGCCATCACGGCGTCCACCCCGATGCTGTTATCGGCCATTCGCAAGGTGAGATCGCCGCCGCCCACGTAGCTGGAGCCCTCACCCTGCATGACGCCGCCAGAGTCGTCGCGCTGCGCAGCAAAGCCATCACCTCGCTCGCCGGAACCGGCGGCATGGCCTCGGTCTCACTGCCGGTGGAACAAGCCCGAGAACTACTGGGACCGGGGCTGTCGGTCGCCGCCATCAACGGACCAGCGACCACCATCGTTTCCGGCGACACCGACGCTATTGACCGCCTGCTCACCACCTGCGAAGCCCAAGGCGTCCACGCCCGCCGCATCCCCGTCGACTACGCCTCACACTCCGCACACGTCGAACAAGTCCGCGATCAACTCCTCGACGCCCTCGCCGACATCAACCCGCAACCCGCCGCCATCCCGTTCTACTCGACCCTCACCGGCGAGCCGATCGACACCACCACACTCGACGCCGAGTACTGGTACCGGAACCTGCGCCACACCGTCCACTTCGAGCCGACGATCCGCCGCCTCAACGAGGAGGGACACACCCTCTTCATCGAGACCAGCCCCCACCCCGTCCTGACCGCACCAATCCAAGACACCACCACCAACACCACCAGCGTCATCACCACCCTGCGACGCGACCACGGCGACCTGCACACCTTCACCACCGCACTCGCCACCGCCCACACCCACGGCACACCCATCAACTGGGACACACCACCACAGCACCGCCAGATCGATCTGCCCACCTACGCCTTCCAGCGGCAGCGCTACTGGATCGACGCGCCCACGGGGGCGGCGGACGCGGGTGTTCTCGGGCTGACGACGGGTGAGCACCCCTTCCTGGGCGCCGCCGTGCACATGGCGGAGGCCGACACCGCGGTCTTCACCGGACGGATCTCCCTGCACACCCACCCCTGGCTGGCCGACCACGCCGTCACCGGCACCACGCTCCTCCCCGGCACGGCGTTCGTCGATCTCGTCCTGCACGCCGGTGAGCGGGTGGGTCTTGTCCGGATCGATGAGCTGACCCTGGAGAACCCGCTACCGCTGCCGCAGGACGGGGCGGTGTGGCTCCAGCTCGCCGTGGGTCCCGCGGACGACGCCGCGCGCCGTCCGGTCACCGTTCATTCCCGTCCCGAGGACGGGCCCGACGATGCCTGGACGCGGCACGCCACCGGCCATCTCGCCCCGGAGACGACGGTGTCCGAGCCGCTGACCTGGCCGGCGGACGCGGAGCCCATCGACGTCACCGGTCTGTACGGGCGCCTCGCCGACCAGGGGTACGACTACGGCCCCGCTTTCCAGCGGGTCCAGGCGGCGTGGCGGGACGGTGACGACCTCTATGCCGAGATCGCGCTGCCCGAGGACATCGACATCGCGGGGTTCGGCGTGCACCCCGCGCTGCTCGATGCCGCGCTCCACCTGGCCGTTGCGGCGGACCGCACCGGCGACGCCGCGCCGTCGCCGCGGTTGCCGTTCTCCTGGAGCGGGGTCAGCCGCCATGCCCCGGCGGGGTCTCGGCTGCGGGTGCGGGTGCGGCCGACCGCGGCGGACACGGTGGCGCTGTCGGTGACCGACCTGGAGGGCCGGCCGGTGGTCTCCGTCGACGGGCTGGCTCTGCGGACGGTCTCGCCCGACCGGCTGGCGCGGGCGGGACACCAGGACTCGCTGTTCACCCTTGAGTGGACGGTGCCGTCCGCACCGCCGGTGCACGCCACCGGCCGGATCGCGGTCCTGGGCGACGGCGGGTCCGGCCTGCCGGGGACGCCGTACGCCGATCTCGCCGCGATGCGCGCGTCTGTCGACGGCGGTGCGCCCATTCCGGAGCTGGTCCTGCTTCCAGTGCCCGAATACGGCGGCGACGTCCCGGACAGGCTTCACGCGACGGCGCGCCATGTGCTGCGGGCCGTTCAGGACTGGCTCGCCGAGAGCGCGCTCGACACGTCCCGGCTGGTGGTCGTGACCCGGCGTGCGGTGGCCGTGCATGCCGGGGACGACGTGCCGGGGCTGGCGGAATCGCCGGTGTGGGGACTGGTCCGCACGGCCCAGTCGGAGAACTTCGGCAGGCTCGTCCTGCTCGACCTGGACGACGCCGATTCGTCCGTGCGAGCGGTCCCCGCGGCGCTGGCCACGGGCGAACCCCAGCTCGCGCTGCGCGATGGCACCGTGCACGTCCCCCGGCTCGCGCGCGCGGCGACGACCGCCGTGCGCACCACGTCCTGCCTGGACCCGGACGGGACGGTGCTCATCACCGGCGGGGCGGGGACGCTCGGCGGGCTGGTCGCCCGGCATCTGGTGGCCGAGTACGGCATCCGCCATCTGCTGCTGGCCGGACGGCGCGGACCGGACGGCGCGGGTGCCGTCGAGCTGGAGGCCGAGCTGATCACCCATGGCGCGGAGGTGACGCTGGCCGCCTGCGACGTCGGCGACCGGGACGCGCTCGCCGCGCTCCTGGCCACCGTCCCGGCGGAGCGCCCGCTCACCGCCGTCGTGCACGCGGCGGGGATACTCGACGACGGTGTCATCGGCTCGTTGACCGCGGACCGGCTGGACACCGTCCTGCGGCCGAAGGCGGACGGCGCCTGGCACCTCCACGAACTCACCCTGGACGCGGATCTGGCGGCGTTCGTCGTGTTCTCCTCGGCGACCGCGACGCTCGGCAGTCCCGGCCAGGGCAACTACACCGCCGCCAACGCGTTCCTGGACGCGCTGGCCCAGCACCGGCACGCGCAGGGCCTGCCCGCCACCTCGATGGCCTGGGGACTGTGGGCGCAGGCCAGCGGGATGACCGGGCATCTCGACCGGCGCGATCTCAGCCGGGTGAACCGCAGCGGCCTGGTCCCGCTGTCCACCGACCAGGGGCTCGCGCTCTTCGACACGGCCCTGGCGTTGCACAGCCCGTTCACGGTGCCCGCCCGGCTGGACCTGGTGGCGACGCGGGCGCAGGCCGAGGCGATGCCCACCGTGTTCCGGAGGCTGGTGCGCGGCTCGGCCAGGCCGGCTGCCGACCCGGGCGCGGGCGCACCGTCCTCGTGGGCCGAACGGCTCCGGGAGCTGCCGTCCGCCGAGCGCGACCGCGCGGTGGGCGAGATGGTGCGCGGGCAGGTCGCGACGGTACTGGGGCTTCCGGCGACCGAGGCGATCGAGGCGGGGCGGGCGTTCAAGGAGCTCGGGTTCGACTCCCTCACGGCCGTCGAGCTGCGGAACCGGCTGAACACCGCGACCGGGTTGCGGCTGCCCGCCACGCTGATCTTCGATCATCCGACGCCGGGGGCGCTGGCCGAGTACGTGCGGGGTGAGGTGCGCGGCTCCGCGCCCGCCGCGCGGCGGGCGCCGGAGGCGCCGGTCCGTGCGGCCGACGAGCCGATCGCCGTGGTGGCGATGGCCTGCCGCTATCCAGGGGGTGTGGCCTCGCCGGAGGACCTGTGGGACCTGGTCTCCGCCGGGGGCGACGCCATCGGGCCGTTCCCGGACGACCGGGGCTGGGATCTTGAGCGGCTCTTCCACCCCGATCCCGATCATCCCGGCACCTCGTACGCCCGTGCGGGCGGTTTCCTGCGGGACGCGGCCGACTTCGACCCGGAGTTCTTCGGGATCAGCCCGCGCGAGGCGGCGGCGATGGACCCGCAGCAGCGGCTGCTGCTGGAGACGGCGTGGGAGGCCGTCGAGCGGGCGGGGATCGACCCGTCCGTCCTGCGCGGCAGCCCGACGGGCGTGTTCACCGGGATCATGTACAACGACTACGGGTCCCGGTTCCGGCGGGCGCCGGAGAACCTGGAGGGGTATCTCGGCAACGGCAGCCGGGGCAGCGTGGCCTCGGGCCGCGTCTCGTATCTCCTCGGCCTTGAGGGCCCGGCGGTGACGGTCGACACGGCGTGCTCGTCCTCGCTGGTGGCGCTGCATCTGGCGAGCCAGGCGCTCCGCAACGGCGAATGCGGGCTGGCGCTGGCGGGCGGGGCGGCGGTGATGGCCACCCCCGCGACGTTCGTGGAGTTCAGCCGCCAGCGCGGGCTGTCACCCGACGGGCGGTGCAAGCCGTTCTCCGCGGCGGCCGACGGGACGGGCTGGAGCGAGGGGGTCGGCCTCGTCCTGCTGGAGCGGCTGTCGGACGCCCGGCGCAACGGGCATCCGGTGCTCGCCGTCATCCGCGGCTCGGCCGTCAACCAGGACGGTGCCAGCAACGGGCTCACCGCACCCAACGGACCGTCGCAGCAACGCGTCATCCAGCAGGCCCTCGCCAACGCCCAGCTCGCTCCGCGGGACATCGATGCCGTCGAGGCGCACGGGACCGGTACCACCCTCGGGGACCCCATCGAAGCCGGTGCCCTGCTCGCCACCTACGGGCAGGACCGCGACCGTCCGCTCTGGCTCGGCTCCATCAAGTCCAACATCGGGCACACCCAGGCCGCCGCCGGAGTCGCCGGGATCATCAAGATGGTCATGGCCCTCCGGCACGGCCGGCTCCCCGGAACCCTGCACGCGGACCAGCCCTCCCCCCACGTCGACTGGGACGCCGGGGCCGTCCGGCTGCTCACGGAGCCGGTCCCGTGGCCGGCGGACGGCAGCCCCCGCCGCGCGGGGGTGTCGGCGTTCGGCGTCAGCGGCACCAACGCCCACGTCATCATCGAGCAGTCCCCGGACAGTCCGGGCCCGGAGACCGTGGCGGCCGCACCGGAGACGGGCGCACCGGAGACGGACGGCGGGGACGAACCGACCATCGTCCCGTGGGTCCTGTCCGGCCGGACGGGGGCGGCGCTGCGCGAGCAGGCGGCCCGCGTACGGGAGCGGGTCGCGGCCACGTCCGGCCTGTCCCCCGCGGATGTGGGCTTCTCCCTCGCCACCGGACGGACCGCCTTCGAGCATCGCGCGATCGTGCTGGGCGGGGACCGGGACGGGCTGCTGCACGGCCTCGACCAGGTGGTCCGGGGCGAGCCCGGTCCGGTGTCGGGCCTTGCGGGCGGCGCCGGGACGCCGGTGTTCGTATTCCCCGGCCAGGGGTCGCAGTGGACCGGCATGGCACTCGACCTCGCCGCCCACTCGACCGTGTTCGACGGCTACCTGCGGGAGTGCGCGGACGCGCTCGCCCCGCACGTGCCGTGGTCGTTGAAGGACGTCCTGCGCGACGGGCCCGCGCTGGAGGCGATCGACGTCGTCCAGCCCGCGCTGTTCGCGGTCATGGTGTCGCTCGCCCGGCTGTGGCGCTCGTACGGTGTCGAACCGGCCGCCGTCGTCGGCCACTCGCAGGGCGAGATCGCCGCCGCGTGCGTGGCCGGAGCGCTGTCCCTGGAGGACGCCGCGCGGGTGGTGGCGCTGCGCAGCCGTGCCCTGGCGCGGCTCGCGGGGAGCGGGGGCATGGCCTCCATCGCGCTGCCCGCCGCGCGGGTGACCGGCCTGCTGGCACGCTGGGCGGGCAGGCTGGATCTCGCCGCCGTCAACGGCCCCGGCTCGGCGGTGGTCGCCGGGGACCCGGAGGCCCTGGAGGAGCTCGGCGCCCGGTGCGCGGCCGAGGAGATCCGCTTCCGCCGGATCCCGGTGGACTACGCCTCCCACTCGCCCCACGTGGAGGCGATCCGCGAGGAACTGCTGGACCGGCTCGCGCCGATCCGTCCACGCCCGGCGGAGTTGCCGCTGCACTCCACCGTCACCGGCACCGTCGTGGAGGGCACCGAGCTCGACGCCGCCTACTGGTACCGGAACCTGCGGGAGACGGTGCGGTTCGCGGACGCCACCCGGACCCTGCTCGACACCGGGCACGACATCTTCGTCGAGGTCAGCCCGCATCCGGTGCTCGCGGCGGGAATCCAGGAGAGCGCCGACGACGCCAGCGCGGACGCCGTCGTCGTGGGCTCGCTCCGCCGTGACGACGGCGGCGCCGGACGCTTCACGGCCTCGCTCGCCGAGGCGCACGCGGCCGGTCTCGGCGTGGACTGGCGGCGCGCGCTGCCCGGCGGCCGGCGCGTCGATCTGCCGACCTACCCGTTCCAGCGGCGGCGGTACTGGCTGGACGTGCCGGCCGGGGCCGCGGACGCCGAGGCCGCCGGGCTGGAGGCGTCCGGGCATCCGCTGCTGGGCGCCGTGGTCGACCGGGCCGGAGACGGGGAGCGGTTGTTCACCGGGCGGCTCTCCGCGCACGCCCAGCCGTGGCTGGCCGACCACGCCGTCCGGGGCACGGTCCTGCTGCCCGGGACCGGCTACCTGGAGGCGGTGCTGCACGCGGGCCGCGAGGTCGGTTGCGACCGGCTGGAGGAGCTGACGCTGGAGGCTCCGCTGGTGCTCGGCGAACGGGACGCCCGGCGGTGGCAGCTGGCGGTCGGCGCCCCGGACGGCACCGGCAGACGCCAGGTCACCGTCCACTCGCGGCCCGACGGCGCCGAGACCGGGGTGCCGTGGACGCGGCACGCCACCGGCGTCCTCGCGCCGGACGCCCCCGATGTGCGCGATGTCCCCGATGTGCGCGATGTCCCCGACGCGACGGTCATCGCCCGGCCAGGGTCCGGCGCGTGGCCGCCGCCGGGCGCCGTGCCGATTGATCTGGACCGTCCTTACGAGCGGCTGGCCGCCCTGGGCTATGAGTACGGCCCCGCCTTCCACGGGCTGCGGGCGGCCTGGCGTCAGGGCGAGGAGGTCCTCGCGGAGGTCGCGCTGGCGGCGGAGCCGGACGACTTCGGGCTGCACCCGGCGCTGCTCGACGCCGCGCTGCATCCGATCGTGCTCGGCCTGCTGGGCGACCGCGCCGAAGGGCTGCTGCCGTTCTCCTGGGCCGGGGTGTCGCTGCACGCGGCCGGCGCCACCGCACTGCGCGTCCGGCTGGCGCCGGCCGGTGCGGACACCGTGCGGATCGCCGTGGACGACCCGTCCGGGCTGCCGGTCGCGACCGTGGAATCGCTGGCCCTCCGCCCGATCGCCGCGGAGGCCCTGGCGGACGCGAGCGGCGGAGCGGACGGCGCGCTGTACCGGCTCCACTGGTCCGCCGCGCAGGCCGGGCCGGGGCCGGACACCCCGGTCGGTGCCCTGGGCACCGACCTGGATCTCGACGCGCTGCGGTCGTCCGGCACCGTCCCGGACGTGGTCGTGGCGCCGCTGGAGCCGGACGCCGCTCCGCGCGACATCGTCGGACGGGCGCTGGACCTCGTCCGTGCCTGGCTCGCGGACGAGCGGTTCGCCGATGCGCGGCTGGTGTTCCAGACACGCGGCGGCGTGGCGGCCCGGCCCGGCGACGACGTCACCGACCTCGGCCACGCGGCGGTCTGGGGCCTGCTGCGGGTCGTGCAGACCGAACATCCGGGGCGGTTCGCCGTGGTGGACGTCGACGCCGCCGTCCCCCCGTCCGCGTTGCGGGCGCCGGCCGTTTCCGAGCCGCAGTCCGCGCTGCGCGGCGGCACCGTGCTGGTGCCGCGGCTCGTCCGCGCTCCGGCGGACCCCGCCGGCCCCGCCGGTTCCGGGGCCGCCTTCGATCCGGACGGCACCGTGCTGATCACCGGCGGGACCGGGGCGCTCGGCGGGCTGCTCGCCCGGCACCTGGTCACCCGGTACGGCGCCGGGCACCTGCTGCTGGCGAGCCGCCAGGGACCGGACGCGTCCGGTGCCGGCGCGCTGGCCGAGGAGTTGCGCGGGCTGGGCGCCGAGGTCGAGGTGGCCGCGTGCGACGCGGCCGACCGCGAGGAACTGGCGCGGCTGCTGGCGCGGATCCCGGCCGACCGTCCGCTGACGGCGGTCGTCCACGCCGCCGGGGTGCTGGACGACGGGCCCGTGGAGGCGCAGACGGCCGAGCGGGCCGGCGCCGTCCTGCGGCCGAAGGCGGACGCCGCATGGAACCTGCACGAGCTGACCAGCAGGCCCGACGACGGGCCCGGAAACGGGCTGGGAAACGGGGTCGGACACGGGCTCGGCGCGTTCGTGCTCTTCTCCTCGATCGCCGGGACGGTCGGCACCGCGGGCCAGGCCGGTTACGCGGCGGCCAACGCCTACCTGGACGGGCTGGCGGTCCACCGCCGCGCGCTGGGCCTGCCCGCCACGTCGCTGGCGTGGGGGCTGTGGGAGCAGCCCAGCGGGTTGACCGGTCACCTCGGCGCGGCCGACCTGGCGCGCCTGGCGCGCACCGGAATCGCCCCGATGACGACCGAACGCGGGCTGGCGCTGTTCGACGCCGCGCTCTCCCGCGACGACGCGGCCCTCGTCCCGTTCCGGCTGGACCCGCGGACCCCGCGCGAGGCCGGGACGGTACCGGCCGTGCTGCGGGGGCTGATCCGGACGCCGATCATGCGGGTGTCCGGCGCCGCCGGTTCCGCCGACGACGCGGACGGCACATCCCCGCTGGTGGCGCGGCTGACCGGGCTGCCCGAGGCCGAGCGCGACGCGGCGCTGCTGGAGGCCGTACGGGCTGAGGTGTCCGCCGTCCTGGGGCACGCGGACGCGGCCACGGTCGCGGCCCACCGTCCCTTCAAGGATCTCGGCCTCGACTCGCTCACCGCCGTTGAGCTGCGGAACCGGCTGGGCGCCGCGACCGGGCTGCGGCTGCCCGCGACGCTGGTCTTCGACCACCCCACGCCGGAGTCCCTCGCCGGGTTCCTGGGGACGGCCCTCCTCGGCGGCCACGGCCGTGCCGCCGCCCCCGCGGTGGCGTCCGGCCCCGCCACCGCAGGCGAGCCGATCGCGATCGTCGGGATGGGCTGCCGCTTCCCCGGCGACGTGGGTTCCCCCGAGGCGCTGTGGAAGCTGCTGGTGGACGGCGCCGACGTGACGGGGGCCTTCCCCGGCGACCGCGGCTGGGACGTGGACGCGCTCTACGACCCCGACCCCGGCAGCATCGGGAAGACCTACACGCGCCGGGGCGGGTTCCTGGCCGGGGCGGCGGATTTCGACGCCGGGTTCTTCGGCTTGAGCCCCCGCGAGGCCCTCGCCACCGACCCGCAGCAGCGCCTCCTGCTGGAGACGGCGTGGGAGGCCGTCGAGCGGGCGGGGATCGACCCGTCCAGCCTGCGCGGCAGCCCGACCGGGGTGTTCGCCGGGCTGATGAACAACGACTACGGCGCCCTCCCGGCCGGTGTGCCCGAGGAGCTGGAGGGCTACCTGGCAACCGGGAACACCGGCAGTGTGGCGTCGGGCCGGGTGGCGTACGCGCTCGGGTTGGAGGGCCCGGCGGTGACGATCGACACCGCCTGCTCGTCCTCGCTGGTGGCGCTGCACCTGGCCGCGCAGGCGCTGCGCAACGGCGAATGCGACCTCGCGCTCGCGGGCGGCGTCACCGTCATGGCGACCCCGGGCTTCTTCGTGGAGTTCAGCAGGCAGCGGGCGCTGTCCCCGGACGGGCGCTGCAAGGCGTTCGCCGCGGGCGCGGACGGCGCCGGCTGGTCGGAGGGTGCCGGGATGCTGCTGGTGGAGCGGCTCTCGGACGCCCGCCGCAACGGCCATCCGGTGCTCGCCGTCATCCGTGCGTCGGCCGTCAACCAGGACGGCGCCAGCAACGGGTTGACCGCGCCCAACGGGCCGTCGCAGCAGCGCGTGATCCGGCAGGCCCTCGCGGGCGCGCGGCTGGAGCCGGGCGACGTCGACGCGGTCGAGGCGCACGGCACGGGGACGACGCTGGGCGACCCGATCGAGGCGCAGGCCCTCATCGCCACCTACGGCCAGGACCGGGAGCGGCCCCTCTGGCTGGGATCGCTGAAGTCCAATCTCGGGCACACGCAGGCGGCCGCCGGGGCCGCGGGCGTCATCAAGATGGTCCTGGCGATGCGCCACGGCCTGCTCCCCCAGACCCTGCACGTGGACGAGCCGACCCCGCACGTCGACTGGGGCTCGGGGACGGTGGCCCTGCTCACCGAGCCGGTCGCCTGGCCGGAGACCGGCCGGCCGCGCCGTGCGGCGGTCTCGTCGTTCGGCATCAGCGGCACCAACGCGCATCTCGTCCTCGAACAGGCGCCCGGTGATGAGACGGGGGCGGCGGACACGGACGAGAACCTCGACGGGCCCGCGGAGCGGACGGCGACGCCCGCCGAGCCGCTGCCGTTCCCGATCTCGGGGCACGACGAGACCGCGCTCCGGGCCCAGGCCCGGCGGCTGCTGGACCACCTGGGCGAGCACCCGGGGACGGCGATGGCCGACCTCGGGTTCTCCCTGGCCGCCACCCGGCCGTCGCTGCCGGAGAGGGCGGTCCTGGTCGCCGCCGACCGGGACGGGCTCCGCGCGGGTCTGGTCGCGCTGGCGACGGGTGAGCCCTCGCCCTCGGTGGTCCGGGGCGGCGACGCGGGCAGGACGGCGTCCACCAAGACCGCGTTCATGTTCACCGGGCAGGGCAGCCAGCGCCCCGGCATGGGCCGCGGCCTGTACGAGGCCTTCCCCGTGTTCGCGGACGCGCTCGACGAGGTGATCGGACACCTCGACGCCCACCTCGACCGCCCGCTGCGCGAGGTGGTCTTCGGCGCGGAGGCGGCGGCGCTGAACCTGACCGGCCACACCCAGCCCGCCCTGTTCGCCGTCGAGGTGGCGCTGTTCCGGCTGCTGACGCACCATGGCGCGGCGCCCGACCTGCTGATCGGCCACTCCGTCGGCGAGCTGGCCGCCGCCCACGTCGCGGGCGTCCTCTCGCTCCCGGACGCCGCCGCGCTCGTCGCCGCTCGCGGCCGGCTCATGCAGGCGCTGCCGCCGGGCGGGGCGATGGTCTCGTTCCAGGGGCCCGAGGACGCCGTCCGCGCGCTGCTCCCGGACGGGCGGGCCTGCGTCGCCGCGGTCAACGGCCCGGCGTCGACCGTGGTCTCCGGGGACGAGGACGCCGTGCTGGAGGCCGCCGCCGCGTGGGAGGCGCAGGGCGGAAAGGTTCGCCGGCTGCGGGTGAGCCACGCCTTCCACTCCCCGCACATGGACGCGATGCTCGACGACTTCCGCCGGGTGGCCGAAGGGCTGGACTACGGCCACCCGCGCATTCCCGTGATCTCGAACGTGACCGGTGGGCCCGCCACCGCCGAGGAGCTCGGCTCTCCGTCCTACTGGGTTCGCCACGCCCGGGAGGCCGTGCGTTTCCTCGACGGGGTCCGCGCCCTGGCCGACCTGGGCGTCACCGGACTCGTCGAGGTGGGCCCGGACGCGGTCCTCGCCCCCATGGCGGAGGAATGCCTCGCCGGCACGGATGCCGGCGAGTCCGTGACGGCCGTGGCGACGCTCCGCCGCGACAGGCCCGAACCAGAGACCTACATGCGCGCGCTCGCCCAGTTGGCAGCCGGCGGCGGCACGGTGGACTGGGACGCCGTGTTCCCGGATGCCCGCCGCGTCGCGCTGCCCACCTACGCCTTCCAGCACCGCCGCTACTGGCTCACGCCGTCCGCCGCACCGACGGACCCGGCCGGGCTCGGAATGCGGGCCGCCGGACATCCGCTGCTGGGCGCGGCCATCGACCTGGCGGGCGGCGCGGGGCTGGTCATGACCGGCCGGGTGTCGGCGCGGACGCACGAGTGGCTCGCCGACCACACCGTCCACGGAACGGCCCTGTTCCCCGGCACCGGGTTCGTGGAGCTGGCGGCGCGGGCGGGCGACCAGGCCGGGCAGGGCCACCTGGAGGAACTCACCCTGGAGGCGCCGCTCGTCCTGCCGCCGGACGGCTCCGTCCAACTCCAGGTGACCGTCTCGGAACCGGAGGAGGACGGCAAACGCCGCCTCGCCGTGCACGCGCGGTCCGACGACGACGCCCCCTGGTCCCGGTACGCCTCCGGTGTCCTCTCCGACGCCCCGGCCACCGCACCCGCACCCACCGTCGCGTGGCCTCCCACCGGCGCCGAACCCGTGGACGTGGACGGGCTGTACGCCGGGCTCGCCGACCTCGGCCTCGGGTACGGCCCCGCGTTCCGCGGGCTCGAAGCCGCCTGGCGCGCCGGGGACACCGTGTACGCGCAGGTCCACGTCCCGGAAGGGCAGGACACGACGGGCTACGTCCTGCATCCCGCGCTCCTGGACGCGGCGCTGCACCCGGTGGCGAGCGGCGGCGGGGACGCGACCGTCCGGCTCCCGTTCGCCTGGCGCGGGGTGACCCTGCACGCGGGCGGGGCGACCACGCTGCGCGTGCGGCTGGCGGCGACCGGCGACGGCACCCTGGAGATCTCCGCCACGGACGGCGGCGGACGCCCGGTGTTCTCGGCGGAGTCGCTCGTGACCCGGCCGCTCGCCGCCGAGCAGCTCGCGGCGGCCCGCGGCTCCAACCGCGACGCCTTGTTCACCGTGGAGTGGACACCGATCCCGGCCCTGCCGGACGCCACGGCCGCCGAGACGTGGACCGTCCTGGGCGAGGACGACCTCGGCCTGCCCGCGCCGCGCCACCCCGGCCTCGGCGCGCTCGACGGCGCGACGGCGCGGACCGTGCTGCTGCCGGTCACGATCCCGCCCGGGGACCTCGTCACCGGCACCCATCGCGCCACGGAACGCCTGCTCGCCCTCCTCCAGGAGTGGCTTGCGGGCGAACAGTCCAGCGCGTCCCGCCTTGTGGTCGTCACCAGGGGCGCCGCCGCCGTGGACGGGGAGGCACCGGACCCGGCCGGCGCCGCGGTCTGGGGCCTGGTGCGCTCCGCGCAGACCGAGCACCCCGACAGGATCGTGCTCCTCGACATCGGCCCCGAGTCGCTCTCCGGGGAGTCGGTCGCCGCGGCGCTGGCTTCGGGCGAATCCCAGCTCGCGCTGCGCGGCGGGCGCCTCCTCGTCCCCCGGCTCACCCGGATCGGGGCCGCCGGCCGGCCGCGGCCCGCGTTCGACGCGGACGGGACGGTGCTGGTCACCGGCGGCACCGGCGCGCTGGGCTCCGTCCTCGCCCGGCACCTGGTGACCCGCCACGGCGTGCGGCGGCTGCTGCTCACCAGCCGCAGCGGCTCCGCTGCCCCGGGCGCGGACGCGCTGGTCGCCGAGCTGACCGGCCTGGGCGCAGTCGTCGAACTGGCGGCCTGCGACGCCGCCGACCGCGACGCCCTCACCGGCCTGCTCGCCGCGATCCCGCCGGACCGTCCGCTCACCGCGGTGGTGCACACCGCCGGTGTCCTCGACGACGGTGTGATCGGGTCGCTGACCCCGGAGCGGCTGAGGACCGTCCTGCGCCCCAAGGTCGACGCGGCGTGGAACCTGCACGATCTCACCCGCGACCTGCGCCTGTCGGCGTTCGTGCTCTACTCGTCCCTCGCGGGGACGCTCGGCACCGCCGGGCAGGCCAACTACGCCGCCGCCAACGCCTTCCTCGACGCCCTGGCCGGGCACCGGCACGCCGCCGGGCTCCCCGCCGCCTCCCTCGGATGGGGGCTGTGGGAGCAGGACGGCGGCATGGCGGGACACCTGGACGGCGCCGACCGCGGCCGCCTGGCGCGCGCCGGGATCGGTGCGCTGAGCGTCCAGGACGGGCTGGAGCTGTTCGACGCGGCGCTGGCGCTCGACCGTCCCGCGGTGGTCCCCGCCCGTCTCGACACAGCGACCCTGCGCGGGCTGGCCGCGCGGGACGCCCTGCCGCCGCCGCTGCGCGGGCTGGTCGGCGCGCCGCGCACGGCGGTCCCCGCCCCCGGACCCGACCTGGCCGGGCGGCTGGCGGGATTGTCGGGACAGGAGCGGGACCGGGCGCTGCTCGACCTCGTGCGCACCGAGGCCGCGGCGGCGCTCGGCCACCCGTCCGCGAGCGCGGTCGACGCCGAGCGCGGATTCATGGACCAGGGATTCGACTCCCTCACCGCCGTGGAGCTGCGCAACCGGATCGGCGCCGCCGTGGGACGCCGCCTGCCCGCCACGCTGCTGTTCGACCATCCCACCCCGAACGCCCTCGCCGCGCACATGGGCGTGCTGATCGTCCCCGCCTCCGCCGAACGGCTGCCCGTGCTCGCCGAACTCGACCGGCTGGAGGAGGGCCTGGAGGCGCTGCTGCCGGACGCCGGCGCCCGCGACCGGCTCGCCGTCCGGCTGCGTTCCTTCCTGACCAGGCTCGACACCGGCGCGCAGGAGCGGGCCGAGCACGACGGCCAGATCGAGGAAGCGAGCGACGAAGAGATCTTCACCATCATCGACAACGAGCTCGGGACCGTCTGAATCCCCCGCCCTCTGGAAAGGGACCGACACCGCATGGCGAACGAGGAGAAGCTCCGGGACTACCTCAAGCGGGTCACGGCCGACCTCAAGGTGACCCGTGGACGGCTGCGCGAGGCCGAGTCGGCCCGGCGGGAGCCCATCGCGATCGTGGCCATGAGCTGCCGCTACCCGGGCGGGGTGACCTCCCCCGAGGACCTGTGGGAGCTCGTGGCGACCGCCACCGACGCGATCACTCCGTTCCCGTCCGACCGCGGCTGGGACATCGACGCGCTCTACGACCCCGACCCGGAGCGGCCGGGCACGACCTACACCCGCCATGGCGGTTTCCTGCACGACGCCGCCGGTTTCGACCCGGGGTTCTTCGGCATCAGCCCGCGCGAGGCGTTGGCGATCGACCCGCAGCAACGGCTGCTGCTGGAGACGGCGTGGGAGGCCGTCGAACGAGCGGGGATCGACCCGTCCGGCCTGCGCGGCAGCCGCACCGGCGTCTTCACCGGGGTCATGTACAACGACTACGCCGCCCGGCTGCCCCGGGCCCCCGAGGAGTTCGAGGGGTATCTGACCAGCGGCAGCGCGGGCAGCATCGCCTCCGGCCGGGTCGCCTACACCTTCGGGCTGGAGGGGCCGGCGGTGACGATCGACACCGCCTGCTCGTCCTCGCTGGTGGCGCTGCACCTGGCCGCCCAGGCGCTGCGCAACGGGGAATGCGACCTGGCGCTGGCGGGCGGGGTCACGGTCATGGCCAGCCCGCGGACCTTCATCGAGTTCAGCCGGCAGCGCGGGCTGTCACCGGACGGCCGATGCCGGGCGTTCGGTGCCGGCGCGGACGGCACCGGCTGGGGCGAGGGCGCCGGGCTGCTGCTCGTCGAACGCCTGTCGGACGCGCGACGCAACCGGCATCCCGTCCTCGCGGTCGTCCGGGGGTCGGCCGTCAACCAGGACGGTGCCAGCGTCCGGCTCACCGCCCCCAACGGCTCCGCCCAGCAGCGGGTGATCGAACAGGCGCTGTCCAGCGCGGACCTCGTCCCCGGCGACGTGGACGCGGTGGAGGCGCATGGCACCGGGACCACGCTCGGCGATCCGGTCGAAGCGGGTGCCCTCCTCGCCACCTATGGCCAGGATCGTCCTGGTGATCGTCCTTTGTGGCTGGGGTCGATCAAGTCCAACATCGGGCACACCCAGGCCGCCGCCGGCATCGCGGGCATCATCAAGATGGTTCTGGCGATGCAGCACGGAACGCTCCCCCAAACCCTGCACGCCGACGAACTTTCTCCCCACGTGGACTGGGACACCGGCACCGTACGGCTCCTCCAGCAATCCATCACCTGGCCCGACCACGACCGCCCCCGCCGCGCCGCCGTCTCCTCCTTCGGCGTCAGCGGCACCAACGCCCACGTCATCCTCGAACAAGCCCCGCTCACCGAGCCTGACGCCGAACCGGCCGTGCGGGGCCCGGCCCCTGCGGTCTGGCTGATCTCCGCCCGGGACGACGAGGCGCTGCGGGCCCAGGCCGCTCGATTGCGGACCCTCACCGCTACGCGCCCGGACACGAACTCAGCGGACGTCGCCCATTCGCTGGCGGTCGGCCGCGCGACGTTCGACCACCGCGCGGCCGTCATCGTCGATGCCACCGGCGACCCCCTGCCCGGCCTTGACGCGTTGGCTCAGGGAGAGACCGCGGCGAACGTGACACGCGGGAAAGCCGAGGACGGCCGGACGGCGTTCCTGTTCTCCGGGCAAGGCAGCCAACGCCCCGGCATGGGCCGCGACCTCTACGACACCTTCCCCACCTTCGCCGAAGCCATCGACGACATCGCCCACCACCTCGACCCCCACCTCGACCACCCCATCAAAGAGGTGATGTTCAGCGGCGACACCTCACCACTCGACCAGACCACCTACACCCAAGCGGCCCTCTTCACCTTCGAAGTGGCCGTTCACCGGCTCCTGGCGCACTGGGGCGTCCATCCTGACGCCGTCATCGGCCACTCGATCGGTGAACTGACGGCCGCACATGTGGCAGGCGTCCTCACGCTCGCGGATGCCGCCCAGCTCGTCGCGGCGCGTGGACGTCTCATGCACTCCACACGCACAGACGGCGCCATGTACTCCATCAATGCCCCCGCCGACGCCGTCGCCGCCACGCTGGACGGACACGACGCAGCCATCGCCGCCATCAACGGCCCCACCACCACCGTCATCTCCGGCAACACCGACGCCGTCACCGCCATCGCCCAGGAGTGGAAGACACGCGGACACCGGACGAAGCAACTCCGCGTCAGCCACGCCTTCCACTCCTCGCACATGGAACCCATCCTCGACGCGTTCCGCGAAGCAGCTCAGGCGGTCACCTACCACCCGCCCGCCATCCCGGTGATCTCCAATGTGACCGGCCACGTCGCCCTCCCCGCAGACCTGGCCTCGCCCGACTACTGGACACGCCACATCCGCGACACCGTCCGCTTCCACCACGGCGTCCAAACCCTCCACGACCACGGCACCACCCGCTACATCGAAATCGGACCCGACATCACACTGACGCCGCTCATTCAGGAGGCCCTGGACGAGCGAGCCGGATCCGGCACCGTGGTGATCCCTCTGCAACGCCGCGACCAGGCCGAGCCGCGCGCCCTCGTCACGGGGGTCGCCACCGCGCACGTCCACGGGGTAAAGGTGGAGTGGTCGACGGTCCTGCCCGGCAGGCAAACGGACCTGCCCACCTACCCTTTCCAGCGACAGCGGTACTGGCTGGACGCACCGGCCGGCGGCGACGTGACCACGGCGGGCCTGGGTCCGGCCGAGCATCCGCTGCTGGGCGCCACGGTGGAGCTGGCCGAGGGTGGCGGACTGCTGCTGACCGGCCGTCTCTCCGCGCAGAGCCACCCATGGCTGACCGACCATGCCCTCCACGGAACCGTCCTGCTGCCCGGCACCGCCCTGGTGGAGCTCGCTCTGCACGCCGGTGACCGCGTCGGATTGCCGCGTGTCCAGGACCTCACGCTCGAAGCACCGCTCACGCTCGGGCGCTCCGGCTCCGTCCAGATCCAGCTCGCGATCACCGCGCCGGACGATGCGGGCCGGCGCCGCGTCACCGTCCACTCCCGCTCCGATGACGGGCCCTGGGCCCGCCACGCGACCGGGACCCTGGCCGCGTCCGAGCAGACGGAGCCGCCGGGGCGGGAGGTCGAGGTGTGGCCCCCGCACGGCGCCGAGGCCATCGACCTGGAAGCCCTCTACGTCGGGCTCGCCGACCTCGGTCTCGACTACGGGCCCGCTTTCCAGGGCCTTCGCGCCGCCTGGCGAACCGAGCACGGTGTCTACGCGGAGGTGAAGGCGCCGGACGGCGTCGACGCTTCCGGATACGGCCTGCACCCGGCGCTGCTGGACACGGCCTTGCACGCCGCCGCGCACGACGCCACGTCCCCGCGGGTCCCGTTCGCCTGGACCGGCATCGAGCTGAACGCCGCCGGGGCGAGCGACCTGCGCGTCCGGTTGTCCCGGACGGGGGACGACACGGTGTCGGTGCACGTCACCGACACTTCCGGCGATGCCGTCGCCTCGGTCGAGTCGCTGGCCGTGCGGCCGCTCGCGGCCGAGCAGATCCCGTCCCGTGCTTCGGGAGACGTCCTGTTCCAGGTGCGTTGGACACCGATCGCGGCCGACCCCGCCGCGCCCGCGCCGGAGGCATCGCTCGTCACCCTGACGTCCGGCGACGGCACCGGGCCGGCAGGGGCGCGCGCCGTGACCGGTGAGGCGCTGCGCGTCCTGAACGACTGGTTCGCGGGCGAACGCCCCTCCGGGACACCGCTAGTGATCGTCACGAGCGGCGCCGTCGCAACGGAGGACGGGGAACGCCCGGACCCGAACGCCTCCGCGGCCTGGGGACTGATCCGGACCGCGCAGGCCGAGAACCCCGGCAGGATCGTGCTCGTCGACGTCGACGGCTCCGACGCCGCGCGGCTGGCGATCCCCACCGCGCTCGCCGCCGCGCTCGCCAACGGAGAGCCTCAGCTCGCGCTCCGGGAGGGCCGGGTGCTCGTGCCCCGGCTCGTCCGCGCGGGAACCGAGGAGAGCGCCGCCGCTCCCGCCTTCCGTCCGGACGGGACCGTCCTGGTCACCGGCGGCACCGGGGCGCTCGGCCGGGTCATCGCCCGCCATCTGGTGACCGCACATCAGGTGCGGCACCTGCTGCTGGTCAGCCGGCGGGGTCCGGACGCCGAGGGCGCCGGGGACCTCACGGACGAGCTGACCGCACTTGGCGCCGGGGTGACGATCGCCGCCTGCGACACCGCGGACCGGGACGCGGTGAGCGCGCTGCTGAGGTCCGTCCCGGAGGAACATCCGCTGACGGGCATCGTCCACACCGCCGGGGTCCTGGACGACGGCGTCCTCGCGTCGCTGTCCGACGAGCGAATCGACGGGGTGTTCCGTCCCAAGGTCGACGCCGCGTGGCATCTCCACGAACTCACCGCCGACCTGGACCTGTCGGCCTTCGTGCTCTACTCCTCCCTCGCCGGAACCCTCGGCAACCCCGGCCAGGGCAACTACGCCGCCGCCAACGCCTTCCTCGACGCACTCGCCCAGCACCGGCGGGCCGAGGGGCTCGCGGCCGTCTCGCTCGCCTGGGGCCTGTGGGAGCAGCCCAGCGCCATGACCGGCGGACTGGACGGCACCGGCCGCGCCCGCGTCGGACGTTCGGGAGTCGCGCCGCTGACCTCGCGGGAGGGGACCGACGCATTCGACGCCGCGGTGACGGCCGGCGGGGGCGCGCTCGTCCCGGTCCGCTGGAACATGGCGGCGCTACGGGCTCAGGCCGAGGCGGAGCGGCTGCCCGCGTTGCTGAGCGGGCTCGTCCAGACTCCGGCGCGGCGCCGCCGGACGACGGCGACCGGATGGCACGAGCGGCTCCGCGAACTCTCGGAGGCCGAGCAGTATCGCGCCGCGCTCGATCTGGTGCGGGACCAGGTCGCGGACGTGCTGGGACACCAGAGCCCGGCGACGGTGGACACCACCAAGGCGTTCAACGATCTCGGCTTCGACTCGCTGACCGCCGTGGAACTCCGCAACCGGCTGGGCACCGCCATCGGACGGCCGCTGCCCGCCACGCTGGTCTTCGACCATCCGACCCCGGCCGACCTGGCCCGCCACCTCCGCGACGAGGCCGCCGGCGGGGCCGCCGGCGCCCCAGCACGGGCGACCTCCGCGGCGGACGCGGGCGAACCGATCGCGATCGTCGGCATGGCGTGCCGCTACCCCGGCGGCGTCACCACCCCCGACGACCTCTGGGACCTGGTCGCGGGCGGCACCGACGCCATCGGCCCCTTCCCCACCGACCGCGGTTGGGACGTCGAGGCCCTCTACGACTCCGACCCGGAACGGCAGGGCAAGACCTACGCGCGCCACGGCGGGTTCCTCCGCGACGCCGACCGGTTCGACGCCGCCTTCTTCGGCGTCTCGCCCCGCGAGGCCGCCGCGATCGACCCGCAGCAGCGGCTGCTGCTCGAAATCGCCTGGGAGGCCGTCGAACGGGCCCGGATCGACCCGTCCAGCCTGCGCGGCAGCCGCACCGGGGTCTTCACCGGGGTCATGTACAACGACTACGGCGCGCGCCTGTACCTGGGGCGGTCGCCCGACGGCTTCGAGGGCTACCTGGGCAACGGCAGCGCGGGCAGCGTCGCGTCCGGCCGGGTCGCCTACACCCTCGGGTTGGAGGGCCCGGCGGTGACGATCGACACCGCCTGCTCCTCCTCGCTGGTGGCACTGCATCTGGCCGCGCAGGCACTCCGCAACGGCGAATGCGACCTTGCCCTGGCCGGCGGCGTGACGATCATGGCCACCCCGGCGACCTTCATCGAGTTCAGCAGGCAGCGCGGGCTGTCCGCCGACGGCCGCTGCAAGGCGTTCGCCGCCGGCGCGGACGGCACCGGCTGGGGGGAGGGCGCCGGGCTGCTGCTCGTCGAGCGGCTCTCGGACGCCCGGCGCAACGGGCACCCCGTCCTCGCGCTCATCCCGGGCAGTGCGATCAACCAGGACGGGGCGAGCAACGGGCTCACGGCCCCCAGCGGGACCGCTCAGCAGCGGGTGATCCGGCAGGCCCTCGCCGGGGCGAGGCTCGGTCCCGGTGATGTGGACGCGGTGGAGGCGCACGGCACCGGCACCTCCCTCGGCGACCCCATCGAGGCCGGTGCCCTCCTCGCCACGTACGGGCAGGACCGTCCCGGCGACCGTCCTCTCTGGCTCGGCTCCATCAAGTCCAACATCGGGCACACCCAGGCCGCCGCCGGCGTCGCCGGAGTGATCAAACTCGTCCAGGCGATGCGGCACGGCACGCTCCCGAGAACGCTGCACGCGGACGAGCCGAGCCCGCATGTCGACTGGGACTCCGGTGCCGTGCGGCTGCTGCACGAGCCGGTCCCGTGGAACCAGAACGGCCACCCGCGCCGCGCGGCCGTCTCGTCCTTCGGCATCAGCGGCACGAACGCCCACGTCATCCTGGAGGAGCCTCCCGCATTCGCGGGCGACGAGGCCCCGGAGCCCGCCGTCGCGCCAGCGGTGACCCCGTGGCTGATATCGGCTCACGACGAGACTGCTCTCAGCGTCCGCGCCGCCGATCTGCGCCAGCTCGCGGAGGCCGAGCCGACGTCGCTCGCCTTGGCACTGGCGACCACACGAACTTCGTTCGATCACCGCGCAGTGGTGCTGGGCTCCAGCCAGGACGAATTGCTGGCGGGGTTGGACGCCCTCGCTCATAGCGAAGAGTCGCCTCATGTGGTGCGTGGGATCGCCCGTTCGCACCACAAGACCGTGTTCGTGTTCCCCGGCCAAGGCTCCCAATGGACCGGAATGGCGCTTGACCTCCTGGAAACCTCACCGGTCTTCCGGGAGGCCATCGACGCCTGCGCCGACGCACTCGCCCCCCACACCGGATGGAACCTCCACCAAGCCCTGCATGACCCCGACGCCCTGCAACGTGTCGATGTCGTCCAACCCGCACTGTTCGCCGTCATGGTCTCCCTCGCCCATCTTTGGCGCCACCACGGAGTCCACCCCGACGCCGTCATCGGCCACTCCCAAGGAGAAATCGCCGCCGCCCACATAGCCGGAGCCCTCACCCTGCACGACGCCGCCAAAGTCGTCGCACTACGCAGCAAAGCCATCACCACACTCGCCGGAACCGGCGGCATGGCCTCAATCTCACTACCGGTGGAACAAGCCCGAGAACTACTGGGGACCGGGCTGTCGATCGCCGCCATCAACGGACCCGCCACCACCATCGCCTCCGGCGACACCGACGCCATCGACCACCTCCTCACCACCTGCGAAAACCAAAGCATCCACGCCCGCCGCATCCCCGTCGACTACGCCTCACACTCCACACACGTCGAACAAGTCCGCGATCAACTCCTCGACGCCCTCGCCGACATCAACCCCCAACCCGCCGCCATCCCCTTCTACTCCACCCTCACCGGCGAACCGATCGACACCACCACACTCAACGCCGAGTACTGGTACCGGAACCTGCGCCACACCGTCCACTTCCAACCCACCATCCGCCGCCTCAACGAGGAAGGACACACCCTCTTCATCGAGACCAGCCCCCACCCCGTCCTGACCGCACCAATCCAAGACACCACCACCGACACCACCAGCGTCATCACCACCCTGCGACGCGACCACGGCGACCTGCACACCTTCACCACCGCACTCGCCACCGCCCACACCCACGGCACACCCATCAACTGGACACCACTGCTCACCGGACACCCCATCGACCTACCCACCTACCCCTTCCAACGACAGCGCTACTGGATCGACGCGCCCGCCGGCGTCGGGGACGCGACCGCCCTGGGGCTGACGCCGATCGAGCACCCGTTCCTCAGCGCGGCCGTGCGGAAGGCCGAGGGCGACACCGCCGTCTTCACCGGACGGATCTCACTCCACACCCACCCCTGGCTGGCCGACCACACCGTCACCGGGACGGTCCTCCTCCCCGGCACCGCGTTCGTCGAACTGGTCATCCGGGCAGGTGACCAGGTCGGCTGCGCCCGGGTGGACGAACTCGTCCTGGAGAATCCGCTGCCGCTGCCGAGCGGCGGGGCCGTACAGGTCCAGGTCGCCGTGGACGGACCCGACGAGGACGGGCGGCGCGCCGTCACCGTCCATTCGCGTCCTGGTGACGAGGGTGACGATGCCTGGACCCGGCACGCCGCCGGGGTCCTGTCCCCGAGCGCGGCGCCCGGCGCCGAACTGAAGGTGTGGCCGCCGCCCAGCGCCGAGCCCCTCGACCTGGACGAGTTCTATCCCCGGCTGGCGGATCTGGGTTTGGAGTACGGTCCCTCTTTCCAGGGTGTACGTGCCGCATGGCGCGACGGCGACGACCTCTATGCCGAGATCGCGCTGCCCGAGGACACCGACGTCGCCGGGTTCGGCCTGCACCCCGCGCTGCTGGACGCGGCGTTGCATCCGCTCGCGCACGACTCCGCCGCGCCGCGGCTCCCCTTCTCCTGGTCGGGTGTCACTCTGCACGCCACCGGCGCGGCGGTGCTGCGCGCGCGGTTGTCGCGCACCGGCGCGGGGACGGTGTCGATCATCGTCGCCGATCCCGCCGGGGATCCGGTGGCCACGGTCGAGTCCCTGACGGCGCGGCCCGTGTCGGGCGACCGGCTCGCGGTGTCGCCGGGGCGGGACGCGCTGCTGCGGCTGGAATGGGTCCCGATCCCGGTAGGCGCGGCTTCCGACGCCGCACCCGTCCTCCTCGGTGGCGACGGCTTCGATCCGTCCGGTCTATCCGGGCTGTCCGGTGGGACGTATCCCGATCTCGACGCGCTGGCCGGCGCGGCGCCGGGTGTCGTGGTCGCCCCGCTCGCCGGTAGCGGCGCCGGTAGCCCGGTCGCCGCCGCCCACGAGACGGTGCGGCGCGTGCTGCGGCTGGTGCAGCACTGGCTCGCCGACGAGCGGTTCGCCGCGGCGCGGCTCGTCGTGCTGACCCGGGGTGCGGTCACCGCCCACACCGGTGAGCATCCGGCCGACCTGGCGCACGCCGCCGTCTGGGGTCTGGTCCGCACCGCGCAGAGCGAGAATCCGGATCGGCTGGTGCTCCTCGACCTCGACGGCTCGGACGCATCGGCCGGCGCGGTCGCCGGTGCCCTCGCCGGCGCGGTGGCGACCGGCGAACCCCAGCTCGCGCTCCGCTCCGGGCGGCTCCACGCGCCCCGGCTGGCGCGGCAGGCCGCGCCGGGCGGGCTGCCGATCCCGGCGGACGCGGTGACGTGGCGGCTGAACCTGACCGGTGACGGGGTGCTGGAGGGCATGTCGCTGGACCCCAATCCGGATGCCGAGGCGCCGCTCGGTCCGGACGAGGTGCGCATCGCGCTGCGGGCGTCGGGGCTGAACTTCCGCGACGTGCTGCTGGCCCTGGGCATGGTCCCCGACGACGCCCGTCCGCTCGGCGGCGAGGCGGCCGGGGTGGTCCTGGAGGCCGGTTCGCGGGTGACGGACCTGGTCCCGGGCGACCGGGTGATGGGGCTGATGTCGGCGGGCATCGGTCCCGTCACGCTGACCGACCGACGCCTGATCACACGGATGCCCCGGGGCTGGTCGTTCGCCGAGGCCGCGTCCGCGCCGGTGGTCTTCCTCACCGCCTACTACGGCCTGGTGGATCTGGCGCGCGTCCGGCCCGGGGAGACGCTGCTGGTGCACGCCGCCACCGGCGGGGTCGGGATGGCCGCGGTGCAGCTGGCGCGGCACTGGGGTCTGCGGACGCTCGGGACGGCGAGCCCGGCGAAGTGGCCGGTGCTGCGGGCCCAGGGGCTGGCCGACGACCGCATCGGTTCGTCCCGATCCCTGGATTTCGAGGAGCACTTCCGTGCCGCGACGGCGGCGGAGGGCGGTGTCGACGTCGTCCTGAACTCGCTCGCGCGGGAGTTCGTCGACGCGTCCCTGCGGTTGCTGGCGCCCGGAGGCCGGTTCCTGGAGATGGGCAAGACCGACGTCCGCGACCCCGGCGAGGTCGCCGCCGCTCACCCGGGAGTGTCCTATCAGGTGTACGACCTGCTGGACGCGGGGCCGGAGCGCATCCAGGAGATGCTCACGGAACTGCGTGAGCTGTTCGAGAGCGGCGCGATCCGTCCGCTGCCGGTGACGGCGTGGGATGTGCGCCGCGCACCCGACGCGGTCCGGTTCCTCAGCCAGGCCCGGCACACCGGCAAGGTCGCGCTGACGGTGCCGCCGAACCTGGACCCGGAGGGGACCGTCCTCGTCACCGGCGGCACCGGCACCCTCGGCGGCCTGCTCGCCCGGCACCTGGTCGTCCGGCACGGCGTGCGGCGGCTGCTGCTGGCCGGACGGGGCGGTCCCGCCGCACCGGACGCGGAGCGGCTGCGCGCCGAGCTCGGCGCGCTGGGCGCCGAGGTCACGATCGCCGCGTGCGACCTGTCCGACCGCGCCGCCGCTGCCGGGCTCCTGGAGTCCGTCCCGGCCGGGCACCCGCTCACGGCGGTGGTGCATTGCGCCGGTGTCCTGGACGACGGCGTGCTGACGTCCCTGACGCCGGAACGGCTCGCGGCGGTGCTCCGGCCGAAGATCGACGCGGCCTGGAACCTGCACGAGCTCACACGCGATCTGGACCTGGCCGCCTTCGTCCTGTTCTCCTCGGCCGCCGGCACCCTCGGCACGCCGGGGCAGGCCAACTACGCGGCGGGCAACGCCTTCCTGGACGCCCTCGCGCAGTACCGCAGAGCACGCGGACTGCCCGCGCAGTCGTTGGGCTGGGGTCTGTGGGCCGAGGCCAGCGGGATGACCGGGCACCTGGACGACGCCGACCGGGAGCGGCTGGCCCGCACCGGCTTCGCACCCCTCTCCACCGAGGAGGGCCTCGCTCTCTTCGACGCCGCGCTCGTCCGGGACGAGGCGCTGCTGCTGCCACTACCGCTGAACACCGCGGCGCTACGGGGCGGGCCGGTTCCGGCGCTTCTGCGCGGCCTGGCCGGGACGCCCGTCCGCCGCGCCGCCGGGACCACGACCGCGGCGAACCGCCAGGATCTACGCGAACGGCTGGCGGTCCTGCCCGAGCACGAGCAGCGGGACGCGCTGCTGGCGTTGATCCGGGCCGAGAGCGCCGCGGTCCTCGGCTATGCCGCGCCGGAGGCCATCCGGGAGGACAGGGCGTTCAAGGAGCTGGGCTTCGACTCGTTGTCCGCGGTGGAGTTCCGGAACCGGCTCAACGCGGCCACCGGGCTGCGGCTGCCCGCGACGCTCGTGTTCGACCGTCCGACACCCGCCGCGCTCGCCTCCCATCTGCGGGACGAGCTGATCCCCGAGGAGGCGGACGCGCCACCCGTGCTGGGCCGTCTCGACGAACTCGACTCCGTCTTGTCGGCCCTGGAGTGGGACAAGGAGACGCAGGCGCGGATCGGCCCGCGGCTGCGCGCCTTCCTGTGGAAATGGGGTGGCGGCAACGTGCCGGACCCGGCCGGCGACGATCTCACCCCGGTGACCGACGAGGAGCTGTTCGACGCCCTCGAGAGCGAGCTCGGAACACGCTGAAGCCGATGACCGAACGAACCGACGGGGCTGAGTGATGCATTCCCAGATGAACGACCAGGAGAAGCTCCGCGACTACCTCAGGCGGGCGATGGCCGACCTGCGGCAGGCCCGGCGGCGGCTGAGCGACATCGAGGCCCGGAGCGCCGAGCCGATCGCGATCGTGGGGATGTCCTGCTCCTTTCCCGGGGGCGCGGACTCCCCGGAAGAGCTGTGGCGCCTGCTCTCCGACGGGGCGGACGGGATCTCGCCGTTCCCGTCCGACCGGGGCTGGGACATCGAGGGCCTGTACGACCCGGACCCCGACCGACCCGGCCGGACGTACACGCGGCACGGCGGCTTCCTGCGCGAGGCCGACCATTTCGACGCGGGCCTCTTCGGGATCAGCCCGCGCGAGGCTGCGGCGATGGACCCGCAGCAGCGGCTGCTGCTGGAGGCGGCGTGGGAGGTCTTCGAGCGCGCCGGGCTCGACCCGCTCTCCCTGTCGGGCAGCCGGACCGGCGTGTTCGTCGGCGCCATCGCCCAGGAGCACGCGCCGCGGCTGCCGGACGTCCCGGAGGAGGTCGAGGGCTATCTGCTGACCGGGAACACCACGAGCGTGGCGTCCGGCAGGTTGTCCTACACGTTCGGGCTGGAGGGCCCGGCGGTGACGATCGACACTGCCTGCTCGTCCTCGCTGGTCGCGCTGCACCTGGCCGCCCAGGCGCTGCGCAACGACGAATGCGATGTCGCGCTGGCGGGCGGTGTGACGGTCATGGCCTCACCGAGCCTGTTCGTGGAGTTCAGCCGGCAGCGTGGACTGTCGCCCGACGGGCGCTGCCGGTCGTTCGCGGCCGGCGCGGACGGCACGGGCTTCGCCGAGGGGGTCGGGCTCGTCCTGCTGGAGCGGCTGTCGGACGCCCAGCGCAACGGGCACACCGTCCTCGCCGTCCTCCGCGGCTCGGCGATCAACCAGGACGGTGCCAGCAACGGGCTCACCGCACCCAACGGACCGTCGCAGCAACGCGTCATCCAGCAGGCCCTCAGCAACGCCCGCCTCACCCCACACGACATCGACGCCGTCGAGGCGCACGGAACCGGCACCACCCTCGGCGACCCCATCGAAGCCGGTGCCCTCCTCGCCACCTATGGCCAGGATCGTCCTGGTGATCGTCCTTTGTGGCTGGGGTCGATCAAGTCCAACATCGGGCACACCCAGGCCGCCGCCGGCATCGCGGGTGTCATCAAGATGGTCCTGGCGCTGCGGCACGGCCTGCTTCCCCAAACCCTCCACGCCGACGAACCCACTCCCCACGTGGACTGGGACACCGGCACCGTACGGCTCCTCCAGGAATCCATCACCTGGCCCGACCACGACCGACCCCGCCGCGCCGCAGTCTCCTCCTTCGGCGTCAGCGGCACCAACGCCCACGTCATCCTCGAACAGGCCCCACCCACCGAACCCGCGGAGGAGACCGCCGAACCGGAAGGTTCCGGCGAAAGGCCGGTGCCGTGGGTGGTCACGGCTCAGGACGACGAGGCGCTGCGGGCCCAGGCTCACCGTCTGCGGAGTTTTCTGGCCGACCGGCCGGGGCTGGAGCCCGCCGATGTGGGATTCTCCCTGGCCACGTCCCGCGCCGTCCTCGACCGGCGAGCGGTCGTCATCGCCACCGGCCGGGAGGAGGGTTTGGCGCGACTGGCGGCCCTCGCCGACGGATCACCGGAGAGCGGTGCCGTGCTCGGCGGCGTCGTACCGGGCCGGACGGCGTTCCTGTTCTCCGGGCAAGGCAGCCAACGCCCCGGCATGGGCCGCGACCTCTACAACGCCTTCCCCGCCTTCGCCCACGCCATCGACGACATCGCCCACCACCTCGACCCTCACCTCGACCACCCCATCAAAGAGGTGATGTTCAGCGGCGACACTTCACCACTCGACCAGACCACCTACACCCAAGCCGCCCTCTTCACCTACCAAGTAGCCCTCTACCGCCTCATGCAGTACTGGGGCGTCACTCCCGACATCCTCATCGGCCACTCCATCGGCGAACTGACGGCCGCCCACGTCGCAGGCGTCCTCACCCTGCCCGACGCCGCCCGACTCGTCGCCGCACGCGGCCGCCTCATGCACTCCACCAGCACCAACGGCGCCATGTACTCCATCAACGCCCCCGCCGACGCCATCGCCGCCACCCTCAACGGACACCACGCCGCCATCGCCGCCGTCAACGGCCCCACCACGACGGTGATCTCCGGCGACGCCGACACCGTCACCACCCTCGCCCAGCAATGGAAAGACCGCGGCCACCGCACCAAGCGGCTTCGTGTCAGCCACGCCTTTCACTCCCCCCACATGGACCACATCCTCGACCAATTCCGCGAAACAGCACGACAGGTCACCTACCACCCACCCGCCATCCCCATCATCTCCAACGTCACCGGGCACATCGCCGACCCCACAGACCTCACCTCACCCGACTACTGGACCCGCCACATCCGCGACACCGTCCACTTCCACCACGGCATCCAAACCCTCCACCACCACGGCACCACCCACTACATCGAAATCGGACCCGACACCACACTGACCTCGCTCAGCCACGAGTGCCTGGGGGAGGCGGCCGGCGCGGCCGTGCTCGTCTCCGCGCAGCGGCGCGATCGGCCCGAGGTGGACGGCCTCATGACGGCGATGAGCCGCCTGCACGTGCACGGTGTGGCGCCCCGGTGGCCGGAGACGGCGGCGGGGCCGGGGGCGCGCCGGGTGGAACTGCCCACCTATCCGTTCCAGCGCAGCCGGTACCGCATCGACGCGCGGGCCCCGATCGCCGACGCGCGGTCGGCGGGCCTCTCCCCCACCGGGCATCCGCTGCTCGGCGCCGCGATCGGACTGGCCGGGGCCGATGGTCTGCTGCTCACGGGACGCCTTTCGCTGGAGGCGCACCCGTGGCTGGCCGATCACGCCGTCCACGGCGCCGTCCTGCTGCCCGGGACGGGCTTCGTGGAACTGGCGATCCAGGCGGGCGACCAGGTCGGCTGCGGCCGGATCGAGGAACTGACCCTGGAGGTGCCGCTGATCCTGCCGGACGAGGGCGGGGTCCAGGTGCAGGTCCGGGTCGAGGGTCCTGACGAGTCGGGGCGCCGGCCGGTCGGCGTCCACTCGCGTGCGGAGGGCGCCGCGCCCGACGGCCCGTGGACACTGCACGCCTCCGGACTCCTGAGTCCGGACGTACCGGCCGTGGAATCCGGCGACGACAGCGACGACGACGGCGGGGAGCAGCAGCAGGAGGAGGACGCCCCCGCATGGCCACCGCCCGGTGCGGAGCGTCTCGGCACCGACGATCTGTATGAGCGGTTCGCGGAGATCGGCGTCGGCTACGGCCCGGCGTTCCGCGGGCTGCGGTCCGCCTGGCGGGTCGGGGACGACGTCCACGCCGAGATCTCGCCTCCCGACGGCGTCGACGGCACCGGCTACGGCCTGCATCCCGCACTGCTCGACGCCGCCTTGCACGCGCTCGGCGCCGACGCCTTCAGCGGGCAGAACGCCGTGTCCGAGGAGTCCGGGCGGCAGGTCCTCCTGCCGTTCACCTGGACCGGCGTCACCCTGCACGCCACAGGAGCGGGCACCCTGCGCGTGCACCTGTCCCCCACGGGTCCGCAGACCCTCTCGCTGAACATCGCCGACCCGGCGGGCGCCCCGGTGGCCACCGTCGAGGCCCTCACCGTCCGGCCCGTCGCCGCCGACCAGCTCGCCCCACGCCCGGCGCACCACGACTCGCTGTACTCCGTGGGCTGGAGACCGATCCCCTTCGCAGAAGGCGCCGGCGCTCAGACCGCCGTGCTCGACGCCGACGATCCCGACTTGGGGTCGCTCGGCGAAACCGTCCCGGACCTGGTCTTGCTGCCCTGCACGGTGGACGGCCTCGGGGATGTCCGTCCCGTGCTCCAGCGCGTCCTGCGCACCGTCCGGACCTGGGTCACGGACGAGCGGTTCGCGGATTCCCGTCTGGTCGTCGTCACCCGGGGCGCCGTGCAGGCGACGGACGGGGAGGACGTGCCGGGCCTGAACTCCGCGCCCGTGTGGGGCCTGGTCCGCACGGCCCAGACGGAGAACCCCGACCGGCTGATCCTGGCCGACCTGGACGAGGCCGAAGCGTCATGGGACGTGCTGCCCGCGCTGCTCGCGGCGGCCGTCGCCGCAGGTGAGACACAGCTCGCCGTCCGGGCCGGTGCGGCGTACGCGCCCCGGCTGGCCCGTGCCTCCGCCGACGGAGGGCTCGCCGTGCCGCCGGAACCGACCTGGCGGCTGGAGGCCGACGGGGCCGGAACGCTCGGCGGCCTGACCGTCGTGCCGTCGGCGGCGGCCGACGGCCCCCTGGAGGCGGGGCAGGTCAGGGTGCAGATGCGCGCGGTCGGCCTCAACTTCCGCGACGTGATGATCACCCTGGGCGTCTACCCGGGAGAGGCGCTGCCCGGCAGTGAGGGTTCCGGCGTGGTGCTCGACGTCGGCCCGGACGTCACCGGGCTGTCGCCGGGTGACCGGGTGACGGGCCTGTTCACGGGCGCGCTGGGGCCGGTCGCGGTCACCGACCACAGGCTGGTCGCCCGTTTCCCCCGGTCGTGGTCGTACGCGCAGGCCGCCTCCGTGCCGGTGGTCTTCCTCACCGCGTTCTACGGGCTGTGCGATCTCGCACGGCTCCGTCCAGGCGAGTCCGTGCTCGTGCACTCCGCCGCGGGCGGCGTGGGCATGGCGGCCGTCCAGCTCGCCCGGCATCTGGGCGCCGAGGTGTTCGGGACGGCGAGCCCCGGCAAGTGGGACGCACTGCTGCCGCTCGGCCTCGACCACGGCCACCTCTCGTCCTCCAGGACCCTGGACTTCGAGGAGCACGTCCTCACGGCCACGGAGGGTCGCGGGGTCGATGTGGTGCTGAACTCCCTGGCGGGCGGGTTCATCGACGCGTCGCTGCGAACACTGCCGCGCGGGGGGCGGTTCGCCGAGATGGGCAAGACCGACCTGCGTGACCCGGAGGACGTGCGGCGCGCGCATCCGGGCGTCGAGTACCGGGCGTTCGATCTCAACGAGGCCGGGCCCGACCGCATCCGCGAGATGCTGGCCGAGATCCTGTCGCTGTTCGAGGACGGCGCCCTGCGGCTGCCGCCCGTCACCGCGTGGGATCTGCGCCAGGCGCCAGAGGCTTTCCGGCATCTGGGACAGGCCCGGCACGTGGGCAAGGTCGCCCTCACCCTCCCGGCGCCGCTCGACCCCGACGGCACGATCCTGATCACCGGTGGGACCGGTGCTCTCGGCGCACTGGCGGCACGGCACCTGGCGGCCCGGCACGGGGCGCGGCGGCTGCTGCTGACGAGCCGCCGGGGTGAGGCGGACCCCGCCCTGGTCGACGAACTCGCCACGCTCGGCGCCGAGGTCACGGTTGCCGCCTGCGACGTGGCCGACCGGGACGCGCTCGCCCGGCTGCTGGCGTCGGTGCCGGACGGGCATCCGCTGACCGCGGTCGTGCACACGGCCGGAGTCGTCGACGACGGCACGCTCGGCTCCCTGACCCCGGAACAGTTCGCCGCGGTGCTCCGTCCCAAGGTCGACGCCGCGTGGCATCTCCACGAACTCACCGCCGACCTGGACCTGTCGGCCTTCGTGCTCTACTCCTCCCTCGCCGGAACCCTCGGCAACCCCGGCCAGGGCAACTACGCCGCCGCCAACGCCTACCTCGACGCACTCGCCCAGCACCGCCGCGTACGCGGGCTGCCCGCCGCCTCAGTCGCCTGGGGCCTGTGGGCGGCCGGCGGCGATATGACCCGGAAGCTGGAGCCGGCCGACACCGCCCGTATCGCGCGCGCCGGACTCGTCCCCCTGTCCTCCGACGAGGGACTGGCCCTCTTCGACGCGGCTCTGGCGCACGGGCGGGCGAGCGTCGTCGCGGCCCGTCTCGGCGGTGCGGCGACCTCCGGTGACGCGGTGCCGCCGATCCTGCGCGACCTGGCACGGTCCGCACCCGGCCGCCGGACGGCCGCGACCGAGGCGCGGAACTCTTCCTCGTCCTTCGCGCGGCGGCTCGCCGACCTGCCCGAGGCGGAACGCTACGACACGGCCCTGGACCTGGTCCGCGCGCAGGCCGCCGCCGTTCTCGGGCACGCCTCTGCCGCCGCGATCGGCGCCGACCGCTCATTCAAGGACCTCGCGTTCGATTCGCTCACCGGTGTGGAGCTGCGCAACCGCCTGAACGCCGCCACGGGCCTGCGGCTGCCCGCCACCCTCGTGTTCGACCACCCCACTCCCGCCGGCCTCGCCGCCCACCTGCTCGCCGAGACCGCGAACGCCGGGACGGCGACGACGGCCGGACGGTCCAGGGCGAAGGGCGTCCGCGCGGTCACCGCCGCGACTGGGAACGAACCCCTCGCGATCGTCGGCATGGCCTGCCGCTACCCGGGCGGGGTCGGCACGCCGGAGGAGCTGTGGAAGCTCGTCGCCACCGGCACCGACGCCATCGGCCCCTTCCCCACCGACCGCGGTTGGGACGCCGAGGCGCTCTACGACCCCGATCCGGATCATCCCGGCACCACCTACGCCACCCAGGGCGGCTTCCTCTACGACGCCGACCAGTTCGATCCGGCGTTCTTCGGGATCAGCCCGCGCGAGGCCGCCGCGATGGACCCGCAGCAGCGGCTGCTGCTGGAGACGGCCTGGGAGGCCGTGGAGCGCGCCGGCATCGACCCGACCTCGCTGCGCGGAAGCGCCACCGGCGTCTACGCCGGTGTGGTCTCGCAGGACTACGCCCCCCGGATCCACGAGGCGGCGGAGTCCCTTGAGGGCTACCTGATGACGGGGAACGCGACGAGCGTCGCGTCCGGCCGGTTGTCCTACACGTTCGGGCTGGAGGGCCCGGCGATGACGATCGACACCGCCTGCTCGTCCTCGCTGGTCGCGCTGCACCTGGCGAGCCAGGCGCTCCGCAACGGCGAATGCGACCTGGCCTTGGCCGGCGGCGCCATGGTGATGCCGACCCCGGCCCTGTTCGTGGAGTTCAGCCGCCAGCGCGGGCTCTCGCCCGACGGCCGATGCCGATCATTCGGCGCCGGCGCGGACGGCACCGGCTGGGGCGAGGGCGCGGGCATGCTGCTCGTCGAGCGGCTCTCGGACGCCCGGCGCAACGGCCATCCCGTGCTCGCCGTGGTCCGCGGCTCGGCCGTCAACCAGGACGGCGCCAGCAACGGGCTCACCGCACCCAACGGGCCATCGCAGCAGCGCGTCATCCAGCAGGCGCTGGCCAACGCCCGCCTCACCCCCCACGACATCGACGCCGTCGAGGCACACGGGACCGGCACCACCCTCGGCGACCCGATCGAAGCGCAAGCCCTCCTCGCCACCTACGGGCACGACCGCCCGGACGACCGGCCGCTCTGGCTCGGCTCCATCAAGTCCAACATCGGGCACTCGGCGGCGGCCGCCGGAGTCGCCGGGATCATCAAGATGGTCATGGCGTTCCGCCACGACCTGCTGCCCCCGACCCTGCACGCCGAAGAACCGACCCCGCATGTCGACTGGGACTCCGGGACCGTGCGGCTGCTGCACGAGCCGGTCCCGTGGAAGGAGAACGGCCATCCGCGGCGCGCCGCCGTCTCCTCGTTCGGCGTCAGCGGCACCAACGCCCACGTCATCCTCGAACAGGCACCCGCCGCCGAACCTGCGCAGGACGTGACGTCCCCCGAGCCGGGCATCGTGCCATGGCTGGTGACCGCCAAGACCGAAGAGGCGCTGCTCGCCCAGGCCGAACGTCTCCGCGCCCACATCGTGGACCGGCCCGATGCCGGATTCTCCGACATCGCCCGTTCGCTGGCCGATCGCACCCGTTTCGATCACCGTGCGGTGGTACTGGGAAGCGACCGGGACGAGTTGCTGGCCGGGTTGGACGCCCTCGCTCACAACGAAGAGTCACCTCATGTAGTGCGTGGGATCGCCCGGTCGCACAACAAGACCGTGTTCGTGTTCCCCGGCCAAGGCTCCCAATGGACCGGAATGGCCGTCGACCTGTTGGAAACCTCACCGGTCTTCCGGGAGGCCATCGACGCCTGCGCCGACGCACTCGCCCCCCACACCGGATGGAACCTCCACCAAGCCCTGCATGACCCCGACGCCCTGCAACGTGTCGATGTCGTCCAACCCGCACTGTTCGCCGTCATGGTCTCCCTCGCCCATCTTTGGCGCCACCACGGAGTCCACCCCGACGCCGTCATCGGCCACTCCCAAGGAGAAATCGCCGCCGCCCACATAGCCGGAGCCCTCACCCTGCACGACGCCGCCAGAGTCGTCGCACTACGCAGCAAAGCCATCACCACACTCGCCGGAACCGGCGGCATGGCCTCGATCTCACTGCCGGTGGAACAAGCCCGAGAACTACTGGGGACCGGGCTGTCGATCGCCGCCATCAACGGACCCGCCACCACCATCGCCTCCGGCGACACCGACGCCATCGACCACCTCCTCACCACCTGCGAAAACCAAGGCATCCACGCCCGCCGCATCCCCGTCGACTACGCCTCACACTCCACACACGTCGAACAAGTCCGCGATCAACTCCTCGACGCCCTCGCCGACATCAACCCCCAACCCGCCGCCATCCCCTTCTACTCCACCCTCACCGGCGAACCGATCGACACCACCACACTCGACGCCGAGTACTGGTACCGGAACCTGCGCCACACCGTCCACTTCGAGCCGACGATCCGCCGCCTCAACGAGGAGGGACACACCCTCTTCATCGAGACCAGCCCCCACCCCGTCCTGACCGCACCAATCCAAGACACCACCACCAACACCACCAGCGTCATCACCACCCTGCGACGCGACCACGGCGACCTGCACACCTTCACCACCGCACTCGCCACCGCCCACACCCACGGCACACCCATCAACTGGGGCACACCGCCACAGCACCGCCAGATCGAGCTGCCCACCTACGCCTTCCAACGACAGCGCTACTGGATCGAGCCGCCGGTACGCGCGAACGACGTCACCTCGACCGGGCTGGGGGCCAGCACTCATCCGCTTCTGGGCGCGGCGGTCGATCTCGCCGACGGGCACGGGTCGCTGTTCACCGGACGGATCTCCCTGCACACCCACCCCTGGTTGGCCGACCACGCCGTCACGGGGACGGTGCTCCTTCCCGGCACCGCGTTCGTCGATCTCGCGCTGCATGCGGGCGAGCGGGTCGGTCTGCACCGCCTCGAAGAGCTGACGCTGTCCGCACCGCTGATCGTCCCCAGGACGGGCGGGGTCCGGATCCAGCTCACCCTTGGCGTGCCTGAAGATGACGGTCGCCGGACCTTGACCGTCCATTCCCGTGCCGAGGACGCACCGGAGGACGAATGGGTCCACCACGCGGACGGGCTCCTCGCCGGGTCCACCGAGGAGCCGTTCCCGCGGCAGGGTGCGTGGCCACCGCCGGACGCGGTCGCCGTGGAGGTCGGCGACAGGTACGAGCGCCTGGGCGTCAGCGGCTACGACTATGGCCCGGTCTTCCGGGGCCTACGCGCTGCCTGGCGGCATCAAGGCGACATCTACGCCGAGGTCGCGCTGCCCGAGGACACCGACACGACGGGGTTCGGCCTGCACCCCGCCCTGCTCGACGCCGCGCTGCACGCCGCCGGACTGTCCGCCGCCGGGCCGTCCCCCAACGGCCTGCCCTCCAAGGACACTGAGATCCGGCTGCCGTTCGCGTGGAGCGACGTCACCCTCCATACCGGCGGGCCCGGCGGGGTTCTGCACGTGCGGGTGTCGCCCGCCGGCGGGGACGCGGTGTCGCTGTCGATCACGGATCCGGTCGGGACGCCGGTCGCCACGGTGGGGTCCCTGGCGACCCGGCCGATCACGGCCGGACAGCTCGCGGCCATGCGAGGCGGCGGCCGATCCCTGTTCCGCCTGGAGTGGACACCGGCGGCCGTCCCGTCCACCGCGCGGCCGGGACGCTGGGCACGGCTCGGCGTGCAGGATCCCCCTCCGCCGCCCGACAGGCACGCCGAGCCGTACGCCGATCTGACGGCGTTGGGCGAGGCCGTCGCCGGCGGCGCGCCGGTGCCCGAGGCCGTCCTCCTCCCGCTCGTCTCCGGGCCGGTGGACGTCCTGGACCGCGCCCACGATCTCGCACATCGCGTGCTCGCCGTGGTGCAGGAATGGACGGCGGACGATCGCTTCGCCGCGTCCCGGCTGGTGGTGGTGACCCGGGGAGCCGTCGCCGCGGACCCCGGTGACGAGGTCGGGGATCCGGCCGCCGCGACCGTGTGGGGGCTGGTCCGCTCCGCGCAGGCGGAGGAGCCGGGAAGGATCGTGCTGCTCGACCTCGACACCCCGTCCCCGGAGGCGGTGGCGGCGGCGTTGGCCACCGGCGAGCCCCAGGTCCTGGTGCGCGGCGGCGAGATCCGGGTGCCGCGCCTCATCGCACGGCCATCGGACGACGCGGCCGGCGAGGGCGGTGACGGCCCCTCGTTCGGGGACGGCACGGTGCTGGTCACCGGCGGGACGGGCGCGCTCGGGGGGCTCGTCGCCGAGCACCTGGCCGCCGAGCACGGGGTCCGGCGGCTGCTGCTGATCAGCCGCACCGGCCCCGCCGCACCGGGCGCCTCCGCACTGGTGGACGCCCTCGCCGCCCGCGGCGCGGAGGCGACCGTCGCCGCCTGCGACGCGGCCGACCCCGACGCCCTCGCCGCCCTGCTGGCCTCGCTGCCCGCCGAGCGTCCGCTCACGGCGGTCGTGCACGCCGCCGGGGTCCTCGACGACGGCACCATCGGCTCGCTCACCCCGCAGCGCGTCGACGCCGTCCTGCGGCCCAAGGTCGACGCCGCGTGGAACCTGCACGCCCTCACCCGCGATCTGGACCTGTCCGCGTTCGTGCTGTTCTCCTCGCTGGCCGGGACGCTCGGCACCGCGGGGCAGGGCAACTACGCCGCCGCCAACGCCTTCCTGGACGCGCTGGCGGATCATCGCCGCGCGCACGGGCTGCCCGCCGTGTCGCTGGCCTGGGGGTTGTGGCAGCGGGCCGGGAACATGACCGGTCACCTCGACCGGGACGACCTCGACCGGGTGGGGCGGGGCGGGCTGCTGCCGCTCTCGGACGACGAGGGGCTCGCCCTCCTCGACGCCGCCCTCGGGCGCGGCGGGGGTGTGACGGCGGTCGCCCGGTTGGACGTTCCCGCGCTGCGGGCGCAGGCGTCCGCCGGGCTGCTGCCGCCGGTACTGCGGGGCCTGGTCCGGGCGCCGGCACGTGCTGCGGGGGACGGTGCGGGGCCCGCCCCGCTCGCCGAACGCCTCGCCGGGCTCGGGCCCGAGGCGCGGCACCGGGTCGTGCTCGACCTCGTCCGGGGCCAGGTCGCGGCGGTCCTCGGGCACCCCACGCCGGGCACGATCGACATCGGCGCCGCGTTCAAGGAGCTCGGGTTCGACTCCCTCACGGCGGTCGAGCTCCGCAACCGGCTGGGCGCCGCCGCCGGTCTCCGGCTGCCCGCGACGCTCGTGTTCGACCATCCGACGCCCACCGCGCTCGCGGAGTACATCGCCGGAGCCGTCCGCGGGGACGCGGTCCCGCCCGTCCTCGCCGAACTCGACCGGCTGGAGGAGGCGCTAGCGGCCGTCGGGACCGAGGAGGCCGAGCGCCTCGGCGTCGAGGCCCGGCTGCGGGCGCTGCTGTCCCGACTCGGCGGCCGGGCGGCGGCGACGGGCGCGCCCGGAGGCGAGGACGGCGACGAGGACGCGCTGGGCGAAGCGACGGCCGACGAGATCTTCGAACTGATCGACAAGGACCTCGGTCGGGCCTCGACGTGACGACCGGGCCGCCGACCACCGGAGGAATGCGCCCTATGGCTGACGAGAAGAAGCTCTTGGAATACCTCAAGTGGGTCACGGCCGATCTGCGGAAGACCCGCAAGCGCCTGGACGAGGCGGAGGCCGGGGTCCGCGAGCCGATCGCGATCGTGGCGATGGGCTGCCGCTATCCGGACGGCGCGGACACACCGGAGCGGCTGTGGGAACTGGTCGCCGAGGGCCGCGACGCCGTCGGCGGCTTCCCCGAGGACCGCGGTTGGGACGTCGAGGAGCTGTACGACCCCGACCCGGACGCGGTGGGGAAGTCCTCCACGCGGCACGGCGCGTTCCTGGACGGTGCCCTGGACTTCGACGCCGGGTTCTTCGGCATGAGCCCCCGCGAGGCACTCGCGACCGACCCGCAGCAGCGGCTGCTGCTGGAGACGGCATGGGAGACGGTGGAGCGGGCCGGGATCGATCCGGGGAGCCTTCGCGGCAGTTCGACCGGCGTGTTCGCCGGCTTGATGTACGGGGACTACGCCCACCGGCTGCACGACGCGCCGGAAGGGTTGGAGGGATTCCTCGGCAACGGGAGCGCGGGCAGCGTCGCCTCGGGGCGCGTGGCCTTCACCCTCGGGCTTGAGGGCCCGGCGGTGACGGTGGACACCGCCTGCTCGTCCTCCCTGGTGGCGTTGCACCTGGCCGTCCAGGCGCTCCGCAACGGTGAGTGCGACCTGGCGCTGGCGGGCGGGGTGACCGTGATGGCCACCTCGGGGCTGTTCGTGGAGTTCAGCCGGCAGCGCGGGCTCTCGCCCGACGGCCGATGCCGATCATTCGGCGCCGGCGCGGACGGCACGGGCTTCGCCGAGGGCGTGGGCCTGCTGCTGGTCGAGCGGCTGTCGGATGCCCGGCGCAACGGGCATCCGGTGCTCGCCGTCATCCGCGGCTCGGCCGTCAACCAGGACGGTGCCAGCAACGGGCTCACCGCACCCAACGGACCGTCCCAGCAACGGGTCATCCACCAAGCGCTCGCCAACGCCCGCCTCACCCCGCAGGACATCGACGCCGTCGAAGCGCACGGGACCGGCACCACCCTCGGCGACCCGATCGAGGCGCAGGCGCTCCTCGCCACCTACGGGCACGACCGCCCGGACGACCGGCCGCTCTGGCTCGGCTCCATCAAGTCCAACATCGGGCACACCCAGGCCGCCGCCGGAGTCGCCGGGATCATCAAGACGGTCATGGCCCTCCAGCACGACCGGCTCCCCAAGACACTTCACGCGGACCAGCCGACGCCCCACGTCGACTGGGACAGCGGAGCCGTCCGGCTGCTCACCGAGGCGATCCCCTGGCCGGAGACCGGCAGGCCGCGCCGCGCCGCCGTCTCGTCCTTCGGCATCAGCGGCACCAACGCCCATGTCATCCTCGAACAGGCGCCACCCGCCGAGCCCGACGTCGACCCGGTCCCGGACAAGGCCGCCGCCGAGGCCGCCGCCGAGGCCGCCGAGGCCCCCGGGAGCGCCGCCCCCGCCGTGCTGCCCTGGGTGCTGTCCGGCCGGACGGAACAGGCGCTCCGGGCCCAGGCGGAGCGACTCCACGACTTCGTCGCCGCACGTCCCGAAGCGGACGTCACCGACCTCGCCCGGTCCCTGGCGACCACCCGGACCGCGTTCGAGCGTCGCGCGGCGGTGCTGGGCTTGGACCGCGACGACCTGCTGCGCGGGCTGGCGGACCTGATCCGCGGCGAGACGTCGCCCGACCTGGTACGCGGGACCACCCGGCCGGGCCGGACGGCGTTCCTGTTCTCCGGGCAGGGCAGCCAGCGCGCCGGCATGGGCCGCGACCTGTACGACGCCTTCCCCGCCTTCGCCGAAGCCCTCGACGACGTCGCCCATCATCTCGACCCGCATCTGGACCACCCCGTCAAGGAGGTGATGTTCGACAGCGACCCCACCCGGCTGAACCAGACCCTCTACACCCAGGCCGCGCTCTTCGCCTTCGAAGTCGCGCTCCACCGGCTCCTCGCGCACTGGGGCGTCCACCCCGACATCGTCATCGGGCACTCCATCGGCGAACTCACCGCCGCGCACGCGGCGGGCGTGCTCACCCTTCCCGACGCCGCCCGGCTCGTCGCGGCACGCGGCACGCTCATGCTGTCCACGCGCACCGACGGTGCCATGATCTCCATTCAGGCCCCCGCCGACGCCGTCGCCGCCACCCTGCGCGGGCACGACGCCGCCATCGCCGCCGTCAACGGCCCCGCCACGACGGTGATCTCCGGCGACGCCGAGGTGGTCACCGCCATCGCCGGGGAGTGGCGGGCACGCGGCCACCGGACGAAGCGACTGCGCGTCGGCCACGCCTTCCACTCCGCGCACATGGACCCGATCCTCGACCGGTTCCGCGAGGCCGCGCGGGCGGTGACCTACCGCCCGCCCGTCATCCCCGTCGTGTCGAACGTGACCGGACAGGTCGCCGACCCCGCGGACCTGGCCTCTCCCGACTACTGGACCCGCCACATCCGCGACACCGTCAGGTTCCACGACGGGGTCGTGGCGTTGGAGGCGGAGGGGGTCGCCACCGCGATCGAGCTGGGCCCGGACGCCGTCCTCACGCCGATGGCCGACCAGGTCCTCACCGGCGCCCAGGCGTGCGTTCCGGCGCTTCGCCGCGACCTGCCGGGCCCGCGCGCGGTGGTGCACGCCGTGGCGTCGGCGTTCGCCCGGGGCGTGGCGGTGGACTGGGACGCGGTGTTCGCCGGAGCCGGACGGATCGACCTGCCGACCTACCCGTTCCAGCGCCGCCGTTACTGGATCGACGCCTCGACGGGGACGCCCGCACGCGGGGCGCAGGCCCGCTTCTGGGAAGCGGTGGAGAGCGGCGACCTCGCGTGGCTCGCCGAGGCGCTCCAGGCCGACGACCCCGACCGGGCGAAGGCGCTGTCGGAGGTGCTCCCCGCGCTGGCCGACTGGTGGCGGAGCCATCGTCCGGCTCCCCCGGACGGCCTGCCGTTCGAGGACGGCCCGGAGCACGAACCGGACCCGGAGGCGTACGCGCAGCTGCTCGACCGGCTGGCCGGCGAGTCCGCGGAGGGGCGCGAGCGGGTGCTGTCCGACCTCGTCCTCGGTCAGGCGGCGGCCGTGCTGGGGCACGACGCGGCCGACGAGATCGACCCGGACCTGCCCCTCATCGAGAGCGGCCTCAACTCGCTCACCGCCCTGGACCTGCGCAACCGGTTGTGCGCCGCCACCGGCCTGATGTTGCCCGCCGTGGCGGTCTTCGAGCATCCGACGCCCGCCGCGCTCGTCCGGTACCTGCTGAGGGAGCTTCTCGGCGACCCGGCTCCCGTGGCCCCCTGACGCGGGAAGGCCCCCGACCAGCGGAAGGCCCCTGATCCGGCTGTCAGCGATGCCGGATCAGGGGCCGTTGAGCGGATCGATCAGTTGCCGGTCGGTCGCCCGTCATGGGACGGACGGGTCACCGAACCAGGTCGCCAGCGCCGAGCGCAGCCCCTTCAGGTCACCGACGTCGGCGGAGGCGTCCGCGGCGCCGGTGCCCCCGGCCCAGGCGGCATAGCCGTCCGGTCGGACGAGCACCACCGACGCCGCGAGTTCGGGAACGGGCTCCGCGGGCACCAGGTCCACCCGGTCCCGCCACCCCGCGACCTCGTCCCGGTCGAGACCGCCTCCCGACATGTCCAGCAGGACGCCGCGGGCGGCGTGCAGGGTCCGCGCGAACGGGATCGGACCTTCGGGCGTGCTCAACGGGACGTGCGGCACTCGCCGTCCGATCAGCGGGTGCGCCTGCCCCGCGCCGGGGTCGAGGGGGTAGCGGACGTCCAGCCCGTTCAGTGTCTCGATCAGGTGCCGGCCCGCCTCGGCCCGGCCCGCCCGCATGATCTCGGCGAACAGATCCCGCAACGGCTCGACCTGGTCGAGCGGATGCATCAGCGCGGTCTGCGCGCGGCTGTTGCGGCAGACGCGCTCGCCCACCGGATGCCGCTCGTCGTGGTAGCTGTCCAGCAGCCCCGGAGGCGCCCACCCGTTGATCTCGGCGGCCAGCTTCCACCCGAGGTTGACCGCGTCCTGCACGCCGGTGTTCAGTCCCGGCCCGCCGGACGGGAAGTGGACGTGGGCGGCGTCGCCCGCCAGGAGGACGCGGCCCTTGCGGTAGGTCTCGGCCAGCCGGGTCGCGTTCCCGAACCGCGACAGCCAGCGGACCTCGCCGATCGTCAGGTCGATGCCGCTGACGCGCCGCACGGCCTCGCGCTGCTCGGCGGCGGTCGCCGGCCCGTCCCGGTCGGGCGGCTCGGTCTCGAACTGGACCGCCATCACCCGGTGCATGCCCGGTTCGAGCGGGGCGAGCGGAACGATGGAGACGATGCCACGTTCGAACAGGTTGATGGAGACGCGCCCGGGGAAGGGCTCGTCGATCAGGGCCATCTCCCCGGTGATCGCGTACGTGGTCGAGGGGGTCCCGGGGAAGCCGATCCCGGCGGCCTTGCGGACCGTGCTGTGCGCCCCGTCACAGCCCACGACGTAGGAGCCGCGCAGCCGGTACTCGCCCGCCGCGGACCGCACGCGCACGGTGGCGCCCGCGTCGTCCTGGTCGAGGGCGATCGTCTCGTGGCCGCGCCGGACGTCCACACCGAGGTCGCGGGCGCGCGCCTCCAGGAGCTGTTCCATGCGCCACTGCTGGACGCGGATCGGCAGCGTTTCGGGCGGCACGACCGAGGTGAGGTCGAGCAGCCCGAACTTGAACTCGCGCACCTGGGGGTTGTCCGCGAACCAGTCCAGCCCCCGCTGGGCGAAGCATTCGGCGGGACGCTGCCCGAGCACCAGCGACCGCGACGTGCGGCTGGGCTCGGTGAGCCGCTCGACGACGACGGCGCCGACCCCGGCCAGGCTCAGCTCGCAGGCGAGCAGCAACCCGGTGGGGCCGCCGCCCACGATAACGACGTCGTGCTCGGGCGCCGGCTCACCGGCCCCTTCGCCGGTCTGGCCGTCCGGGCTCATCCGGCTGCACCGACGGCACCGGCATCGGCGGAGGCGGGTTCGCCGAACCAGGCGGCGAGGGCCGGACGCAGCCCCTTGCCCGAGCCGCCGGTGCGGTCGGCGTAGGCCACGTGCCCGTCCGGCCGGACGAGCAGCACCGCCGCGTCCAGCTCCGGCACCGGTTCCGCGGTGATGACGTCGACACGCCCGGCCCAGGCATCGGCGTCCCCCAGGTCCACGGCACCGCCGGACAGGTCGAGGAGCACCCCGCGACCCGCGTGCAGGGCCTCGGCCGTTCCGGCGGGTCCCCCGCCGGTGTCCAGGGGCACGTCCGGGATCGGCTGCCCGAGCAGGGGATGCGGTTCCCCCTCGGCACCGTCCGCGGCGGGCAGGGGATAGCCCGTCGCGGACGGCAGCTCCAGCAGGAACCGGTTGACGGCGTCGATCTCCAGCAGCTCGGCGACGAGGCCGCGCAGCGGCGTGACCCGGTCGAGTGGATGCATCAGGGCCATCTGCGCCCGCGCGTGCACGCAGATCCGCTCGCCGACCGGGTGCCGCTCCCCGTGGTAGGTGTCGAGGAGACCGCTCGGGGCCCAGCCCTGGATCTCGGCGGCCAGCTTCCAGCCGAGGTTGACCGCGTCCTGGATGCCGGCGTTCAGGCCCTGTGTACCCGAGATGTACAGGACGTGGGCGGCGTCCCCGGCCAGCAGCACCCGGCCGTCCCGGTAGCGCTGGGCGTGCCGGGTGGCGCCGCCGAACCGCGACAGCCACCGCACCCCCTCGACCCGCGGGTCGGTGCCGGTCACCCGGCGGATGCTCGCCCGCAGCTCGTCGACGGTGACGGGGGTGTCACGGTCCGGCCCCGCCGACCCGAACTCGATGGTCATCAGGCGCAGCTCGCCGGCCTGGAGCGGCAGCGCGCCGAACATCCCCTGCTGGAACAGCCCGGTCGTGAACTCGGGCTGCGGCCCGTCCGGCAGGACCACGTCGCCGAGCACTCCGTAGTAGGTGAGCCCGCCCGCCTCGAACTCGATCCCGGCGAGGTCCCGGACCCTGCTCTCCGCCCCGTCACAGCCCACCAGGTAGGCGCCGCGGACCTGGCCGTCCCCCGCGGCCGACCGGGTCTCGACGGTGACACCGGTCGCGTCCTGCTGGAATCCCACCAGTTCATGCCCCCGGCGGATGTCGACACCCAGCTCGCGGGCGCGGTCTTCCAGGAGCCGTTCTGTCCGCCACTGGGGGAAGGCGTAGGTGTGGTCGGCCTCCCCCACGCCGTCGAGGTCGAGCCAGAAGAAGGCGAACGGAGTGCGAGGCCATGCCCAGATGTCCTCCTTCCGGATGCGGTCGGCCAGCCCGCGCTGCTTGAACACCTCCAGGGAGCGCCCGTGGACGGCCATCCCCTGCGCGTTCTCGTCCGGTTCCACGGTCCGTTCGAGGACGACGGCGTCCACTCCCATCAGTCTGAGCTCGCACGCCAGCATGAGGCCGGCCGGTCCCCCGCCGGCGATGACGACCCTGTCTTCCATCTCCCGCTCTCCTTTTGTGCAATCCCGGCCCGCTTATGGCAATCCCGGCCCAAGGACTCGCCTGGCGGCTCGCCCTTGACCGTGCTTGGGCGAGCGCGACATCGCTTCGCGATACGGTTGAGGCACTGTGACCGGCCCTGGGCCCCTACGCGCTAGCGGGCACGAAGGGGCACGCCGGATCGCTTCAGAGCATGCTTCGGCCGCCGTCTACGCCGACATAGGCGCCCGTCACGTGCCGTGTCAGGCCGGAGGCGAAGGCGACCACCGTGTCCGCCACGTCGTCGACGTGGGCGACGCGCCCCAGCGGGGTGACCTTGGCCATCTCGCTGATCATCGGCTTCTGGTGCGGGCCGGCGTTGGCGTCGGTCGGGACCATGCCGGGCGCCACGACGTTGACCCGGATATGGTCCGGGCCCAGCTCGACGGCCAGCGACCGCGCGAGGGCGTCCTGCGCCGCCTTGGCGACGGAGATCTCCGCGATGCCGCGCCCCGGCCGGCCACGGGACGCGGTCGCCCCGATCAGCACGATGGAGCCGCCGCCCCGGCGGCGCATGCCGGGCAGCACCTCCCGCGCCGGGAACAGCGTGGTCGCGAGCTGGGTGGCGACTCGCGCCTGCACGTCCTCGGCGTTGTCGAGGGCGAGGGTCAGGCCCTTGCGGACCCGGTCGATCGCGTTCTCGGTGCTGCCGACGGCGTTGCACACGAGGACGTCGATGTCGCCCAGGGCGTCGATCGTCTGCCGCACGATCTCGGCGACGTCGCCGGCCTTGGCGGCGTCGCCCGCGACGGCCACCGCGCGGGAGCCGTTGCCCTCGATGTCGGTGACGACCTCCTTGGCCGCGTCCGCGCTGTTCAGGTAGTTGACGCCGACCGCGGCGCCGTGCCGGCCGAACGCCCGCGCGACCTCGGCGCCGATGCCGCGGCTGCCGCCGATGACGAGCGCGACCCGTCCGTCAAGGAGCCGACCCGCCGTCCCGGACCCGCTCACCGCTGGTCCCCTGCCTCGGCCTCGGTCTGCGACGCGGCGATGAGCCACGCGGTCGGCTCGGCGAAGTGCCGCAGGTTCACGATCCGGCCGTCGCGGGCGCGCAGCACGTCGATGTAGGTGGTGCGGTAGGTGCCGCCCGTCGTGGACACCGAACCGAAGCCCTCGAACTCGAAGACGATCACCTCGGGGTCGGCCGTCTCGTGGACGACGAGGGAATCGATCTTCTCCAGCTTGAGCGGCGTCGCCGCCTGCCCCTTGATCAGGTAGTCCCGGATCGTGTCCCGGCCGCGCAGGTGGCGGACGGCCTCCTTCGGCGCGAAGAGCAGGTCGAGGTCGCCGTCCTCGGCCCACAGGTTCCCGAAGCCGGCCATGTCGATGTCCAGCATGTACTGGATGATCTGGTCGACGAGTTCTCGGGGGGTGGCGACCGTCGTTGTTGCGGTGTCGGTTGCGGGGACGGATTCGGACATCAGGCGGTGCTCCTTCGTCTCGGGTTGTCGTGCCGTCGGGCTGGGCTGGTCGTCGAGGAGGGCGATGGCCCGCTCGGGACAGGCCGAGGCGCCCTTGCGCGCCGCGGCCCGCAGGGCGTCCGCGACCTCGAACTCGCCCATCTCGTTGAACCCCATGTCGGTGACCTCGTAGACGTCGCCGGCCAGGGCCTCGCACAGCCCATGGCCCAGGCAGCGCCCCTGGTCGACGCGGACCCTCACGGCCGGGTCCTCTCCCCCAGGGTGAGGTCGAGGTTCAGCACGCCGCGGGCCGGCGAGTAGTGGTGGACGGGGGTGGTGCCCTCCGTCAGCGCGTAGCGGGGGATCCGCGCGTGCCATTCCTCCAGCGCGATCCTGATGATGCGGCGGGCGACGTGCATGCCGAGGCAGCGGTGCGGGCCGGCGCCGAACGCCAGGTGCCGGGTCTGCGCCCGGTCGAAGTCGACCTCGTCGGGACGCTCGAAGACGTCCGGGTCCAGCCCCGACAGGCCCCACGACAGCAGGACCCGGTCGCCCTCGCGCAGCACCACGCCGTGCCGCTCGACGTCCCGGGTGACGAGCCGCCCGGTGGAGGAGACCGGCGAGTGGCGCAGCAGTTCCTCGGCGATGGCCGGCACCTTGTCGGGGGACGCCGGGATCAGCTCCTGGATCTCGGGGTGCGCGGCGAGGTGCAGGAAGATCAGGCTGAGCGCGGCGGTCGTGGTGTCCAGGCTCGCCAGCATGGACACGAACAGCGCGTTGATCATCTCGTCGCGGGTGGGCTCGCGGCCGTCGTAGGTCGTCCGGAGCATCGCGCTGATGACGTCGCGGCGCCCCTGCACGCCCTCGGCGCGCCGCCGGTCGATGGCCTCGCCGAAGAAGTCCCAGAGCGGCTGGTTCGCGGCCCGGATGTCCTCGTCGGTGCGGGCGTTGGGGATGCCCTCGCGGCGCAGCCAGGTCTTGTGGTCCAGCAGGGCCTTCAGGTGCTCGCGCCCGATCCCGAACGTGATCAGGAACGTCTCGGCGGGGAGCGCGGTGGCGAACTCGGAGACGAACTCGCAGTGCCCCTTCTCGGCGATGGGGGTGATGGAGTCGATCGCCGCCTGCCGGATCTGCGGGGCGAAGTGGTTGACGACGCCGGGGTTGAACAGGTCCGAGAGCGTCTGCCGCCACTTGCGGTGCTCGTCGCCGTCCAGCTGGATGGGAATCTGCTTGGCCGGGAACACCGTGCGGTGCGGGATGCCGACCTGGGCGCTGGAGAAGATCTCGGGGTTCTTGGCCGCCCACTCGATGTCCTCGTAGCGGGTGAGGATCCAGAAGCCGCCCGCCTCCTCCGAGCGCACGATCGGAGGGGCGTTGTCCCGGACCTCGTTCCAGTGGGAGATCGGGTCCTGCTGGAGCCACGGCTGGTACAGGCTCCAATGCTCGATCCGCTCGTCCAGCGTCTCGGGCGCCTGTGCCGCGGCCGCGCCTACCGGCTTGGTCATGGTCGGCCTCTCGTGAGGTGACGGGAGTCCCAGCATCACGAGCGCGGCCAAGGCGATCCTTTGCATCACCTAGGCGTGACCTATGCCCGATCTAAGGACCCGCGGGGCGGGTGCGGGCATGCGAACGCCCCGGGTCCGCAGGGTCGGCCCGGGACGTTCGCGTCTGTGTCTGCTCTCTCTGTGCGCCGCCGGTCACCCGCTCGACCCGGCGGGCCCGGCCTCGCTCAGGAGGTCAATCCCCGGCGTCTCCGGCGAGGGAGGGGGCCGCGAGGGGGACGATCTCGGTGAGCAGTTCGTACGAGCGCAGCCGGGCGACCGGGTCGTGCACCGTGGTCAGCGCCATCAGCTCGTCGGCGCGGGCCGCGGCCAGCAGATCGCGGACGGCGCGTCCGACGGTGTCGGGGTCGCCGACGAGGTGCCGGCCGGAGCCCTCCCCGATCACCTGCCGCTCGAAAGGCGTGAAGGGGTAGTCCACCGCCTCCGCCGGGGGCAGCATCGGGCTGGACGTGCCGGTGGTGCGCAGCTGGAGGCTGGTGACGGCGAGCGGTGCGGCGAGCCAGCGGGCGCGCTCGTCGGAGTCGGCCACGATCACCGACGACGCGATGATCGAGTACGGCTGCGCCAGCGCCGCGGAGGGCCGGAACTCCTGCCGGTAGAGGTTGAGCGACTGGACGGCGTTCTGCGGCGCGATGTGGTGCGCGAACGCGTACGGCATCCCGAGTTCCGCGGCGAGCCGGGCGCTGGCGGGGCTGGACCCGAGCACCCATATCGCGGGCCGGTGGCCCCGGGCGGGCACCGCGACGACCTGCCGTTCCGGGTCGTCCCCGGCACCGTCGTCGCCGAAGTAGCCCTCCAGTTCGGCGATCTGCTGGCGGAAGTCCCCACCGCCGCCGGTGGGACGGCGCAGGACCAGCGCGGTGAGCGGGTCGGTGCCCGGCGCCCGTCCGAGACCGAGGTCGATGCGGCCGGGATGCAGCACCTCCAGCATCCCGAACTGCTCGGCGACGACCAGCGTCGGATGGTTGGGCAGCAGCACCCCGCCCGACCCGACGCGCAGGGTGGAGGTGGCGTTCGCGATCTCGGCGACCAGGACGGGCGGCGACGAGCTGGCGATGCTGAGCGTGTTGTGGTGCTCGGCCACCCAGTAGCGGTGGTAGCCGAGTCCCTCGACCTTGGGGGCGAGTTGGAGCGTGTCGCGGAGCGCCTGTGCCTGCGAGGATCCGCGCCACACGGGCGCGACGTCGAGGACGGACAGCTTGATGGCGGCAGGTTCGGACAAAGCCGTGGCTCCCTTCGATGAGATGCCCGGACGCGTCGATGCGATGTCCGGGCGGAACCTGCCGGAGACGGGACGCCGGTCACGGCGGGTCGACCGGCGCCGCGTCCCCGGGAGTCAGTCGTCCTTCTTCGCCGCGGCCTTGCCCCGGAAACCGAACAGAAGGATCAGGAACGCGATGACCACGATGACCGCCGCGCTGAGGAAGCTGGTGGCGATGCCGTGCGTGAGCAGGTGGTGGGCCTGTTCCTGGGGGCTCGCCCCGGCCACCGGGTGCTTGGCCTCGTCGCGGATCGCCTCGCCGTAGACCGTCACCAGCACGGCGATGCCGAGCGAGGCGCCGACCTGCTGCATGGTCTGGAGCAGCCCGGAGGCCGCGCCCGAGTCCTGCGGCGACACCGAGGACAGGATGGTGACGCTCATCGGCATGAAGCACAGGCCCATGCCGGCGCCCACCAGGATGAGCGGGCCGAGCACGGCGGTCGCGTAGTCGCTGCCGTCGGATAGCCGGCTGAGCCAGGCCATGCCGATGAAGACCCCCACCGCGCCGGTCAGCATGAGCGGCTTGGGGCCGAACTTCGGGAGCAGCGCGGGCGAGCTGCGGGCGGTGACGATCTGGAAGATCGCCATCGGCAGGAACGCCAGACCCGCCTTGATCGCGCTGTAGTCGTACACGTTCTGCAGCAGCTGGGTGATGAAGAAGAACAGCCCCATCAGCGTCGCGGGGAGCAGCAGCATGTTGACGTAGGCGGCGGCGCGGTTGCGGTCGCGCAGCAGGCGGTAGGGCATGACGGGCTGCTTCGCGCGGGCCTCGATCGCCAGGAACAGCGCGAGGGCGGCGACGGCGACGGCGAACGAGCCGAGGGCGACGCCGTCGCCCCAGTCCTTCTCCGCGACGCGTGTGAACCCGTAGACCAGCGCGACCATGCCGATGGTCGAGGTGAGCGCCCCGGCCACGTCGAAGCGGCCGCTGTGCCGCGGCGGCTCGTTGACGAACAGCGGCGCGAGCAGCACGATCGCCAGGCCGATCGGCACGTTGATGAACATGACCCACCGCCAGGAGCCGCCGGAGGTCAGCGCGCCGCCCAGGATCAGGCCGATGACCAGGCCGGACCCGGCGATGGCGGAGTAGATGCCCATCGCCTTGTTGCGCTCGGCCTCCTCCCTGAAGTTGGTGACGATGAGGGCGAGCGTGCTCGGCCCGGCGAGCGCGGCGCCGGCGCCCTGGCCGACCCGGGCCGCCAGCAGCAGTTCCCCGGTGGTGGCGAGGCCGCCGAGCAGCGAGGCGACCGTGAATATCGCGACGCCGGCGACGAACACGCGGCGCCGGCCGAAGACGTCGCCGACCCGGCCGCCCAGCAGGAGCAGGCCGCCGAACGTCAGCGTGTAGCCGGTGATGATCCACGCCTTGCCGGTCTCGGAGAAGTCCAGCCCTCGCTGGATCTCGGGCAGGGCGATGTTCACGATCGTGCCGTCCAGGACGATCATCAGCTGGCAGGCCACGATGACCGCGAGGGCGATCCCGGGCCGGTCCCCGCGGCGGGCAGCTCCCGGGGGCCGTGTCGTCACGCTGGGCGACGACGGAGAGACGGACATCCTTCCTCCAAGTTCTCCGGGTTACAATCGGAGGGTGCCTCCATATGGAGGCACCCTCCACACAATACGGAGGGTGCCTCCGATTTGCAACGAGAGAACTGGAGAGGGATGAAGCCCCAGGAGACGGCCGGCGCCCCGGCCCGTCCGCTACGCGCCGACGTGCGCCGCAACCGCGAGAACCTGCTCGCCGCGGCCCGCGAGATCTTCGCCGCGCACGGCGCCGAGGCGTCCCTCGAATCGGTCGCCGAGCGCGCCGGCGTCGGTATCGGGACCCTCTACCGCCACTTCCCCACCCGTCAGGACCTGCTGGAGTCGCTGCTGACCGACGGCTACGACCAACTCGGCCTGCGCGCGCATGAACTGCTGGACTCCCCGTCCCCCGGGGGCGCGCTGGTCACCTGGCTGGAGGCGTTCATCTCCCAGGTCACGCCCTTCCGCGGCATGGCGGCCTCGGTCATGGTCACCCTGCGCGACGAGCGGTCGGAGCTGTTCCACTCCTGCCACGCGATGCGCTCGGCCGGGCAGACCCTGTTCGCCCGCGCCCTCCAGGACGGCGCCGTCCCGTCCGGGACCGAGTTCCTGGACGTGCTGCGGCTCGCCGGCGCGATCGCCATGGCCACCGAGGGGGAACCCGAGGTGACCGCCCGGCTCCTCGACCTGGCGGTCCGCGGAGTGATCCCCGGCTCCGCCGCACGCTCTCTTACCCGGCCGCCACATTAAGGTGATCTTTAGATCGCCCCTGGAGAGTGCGGCATGGATCGCGGAACCCGCCGGTCACGGCGCCAAGCGCCCCCACGTCCTCCAAGGAGCCGAGATGCCCCACCCCCGGATTCGACGATCCACGCACCCCCTCCGCCGGGCCGGTGTCTGGACGGCCGTTCCCCTGCTGCTCGCGACCGCGGCCGCGTGCGGCGACGGAGCCGACTCGGCCTCGTCCGACGGCAACCTCACCTTCGCCGCCAGCATCGAGCCGGACTGCCTCGACCCGCAGATGAGCGGCCTCGACGTCACGGCCGTCATCGTCCGGGGCGTCTTCGACTCCCTGGTCGCGCTGACCCCGGACGGCAAGTTCCATCCCTGGCTGGCCCAGCGCTGGACGGTCTCCAAGGACGCCAAGACCTACACGTTCGACCTGCGGCCCGGGGTCAAGTTCCACGACGGGACGCCCCTGGACGCCGCCGCGGTCAAGGCGACCCTCGACCACGCGGTCGACCCGAAGACCAAGTCACGCTATGCCGCCAGCCTGCTGCGGTCCTACGCGGAGGCGAAGGCCGTCGACGGGGACACCGTCGAGGTCCGGCTGTCCGAGCCGGACGCCTCGTTCCTCCAGGCGCTGAGCACCGCCTACCTCGGTGTCCAGTCGCCCAAGGCGATACGGGAGAACCCCGCGGGGCTGTGCATGCGGCCCGTCGGCTCGGGGCCCTTCCGGTTCGGAGCGTGGACGCGCAACAAGAACATCACGCTGACCGCGAACCCCGGATACTCCTGGGGGCCGCCCACCGCGGAGCACACCGGGCCCGCGCGCCTCCCCCGGCTGACGATCGCGTTCATCCCGGAGAACGCCGTCCGCCTCGGCGCCCTCACCAGCGGCCAGGCCGACGCCATCGACGACGTGCCGGCCATGAACGTCAAGACCGTCGAGGCGTCGGGCCGGCTCCAGCTGCTGCGCGCCAACCTGACCGGCGCGGTGTTCGCCATCTTCCCCAACACCACGCACGGCCCCCTGACGGACGAGCGGGTCCGCCTCGCGCTGATGCGCTCCATCGACCTCGACCAGCTGGTCAAGTCGATCTACTTCGGCCAGTACACGCGCGCCTGGAGCCTGCTCAGTCCCGCGACCGTGGGGTACTCCCGCGCGACCGAGCGGACCTGGCCGTACGACCCGGCGCTGACCGCCAAGCTGCTCGACCAGGCGGGCTGGACGGGGCGGGACTCGGCGGGCTACCGGACCAAGGCCGGGCGGCGGCTGACCCTGCGCTGGCCCTACCTGGCCAAGCTCATGCGGGACCGGCGCGACGTCCTGGCCCAGGGCGTCCAGGCGCAGGCCAAGCAGTCCGGCATCCACATCGACCTGGTCAGCGAGGACGGCGGAGCGCTGGCCAAGGACATCCTCACCGGCAGCACGATGGACCTGTACTCGACGGGGTTCGTCCGGGCCGAGCCCGACATCCTGCGGTACTTCTTCGCGGCGGCCTGGCCGCCCACCAAGGGCGGCGGCAACTTCTTCCGCCTCAACGACGGCGAGCTGGACGGCTGGCTGCGCGCCGCGACCGCCACCATCGACCCCGCCGCCCGCGCCGGGTACTACGCCAAGATCCAGGACCGCATCCTGCGGCGCGGGCTGGCCATCCCGACCTACGTCCCGGTGCGCCTGGTCGGCGCCGCCGGACACGTCAAGGGCCTCAGCTTCGACGCCAACGGCTACCCGATGTTCTACGACGCGCGCGACACGCGGAAGGGAGGATCGTGAGCGCCGCGCGATGGCTGGTCCGCCGGCTGCTGCTCACGATCCTGGTCATGCTGGGCGCGGCGACGGTCGCGTTCGCCGGGCTCCAGCTCACCCCCGGAGACCCCGCCCGCGTCATCCTCGGCTCCACCACCCCGAGCCCCGAACAGGTCGAGCAGGTGCGCCATGAGCTGGGCTTCGACCGCCCGGTGCTCGTCCAGTACGGGCTGTTCCTCGGCCGCCTGGCGAAGGGCGACCTCGGCCGCTCGTACCAGCTACGGGAGCCGGTCGGGAACCTGATCGGCGACCAGGCGTGGTCATCGGCGGCGCTCGCCCTCACCGGTTTCGCGGTGGCGTTCGCGGTGGCGACGGCGCTCGCCGTGGCGACCGCCGGGAGACGGCCGGCGCTGCGGCGCCTCTCGGTGGGGCTGGAACTGATCGCCATCTCCACCCCCGGGTTCTGGGTCGGGGTGCTGCTGCTCACCTTCTTCGCCTTCCGCTGGCACCTCTTCCCGGTCGCGGGAGGGTCCGGGCCAGGGGCGCTCGTCCTGCCCTCGGCCACCCTCGCGCTGGGCCTGGTCGGCGTCTACGCGCAGGTGATGCGTGAAGGGATGGAACGCGCCCTCGACGAACCGTTCGTCCTCACCGCCCGCACCCGCGGCGGCGGGGAGACCGCGGTCCGGCTCCGGCACGCGCTGCGGCACGCCCTCATCCCCATGATCACGATCTCGGGATGGAGCGTGGGCGCGCTGCTCAGCGGGGCCGTGGTGATCGAGACCATCTTCAGCCGCCAAGGCATCGGGAGGGTCATGGCGGCGGCCATCGCCAGCCGCGACCTGCCGGTGGTCACCGGCGTGATCCTGGTGTCGGCGCTGGCGTTCTCACTGATCAACATGGCAGTCGACGGCCTCTACCGGATCGTCGACCCGAGGCTGAGGGAGTCGGCCCCGTGACGGAACGGATCCTGACCGCGGCGGAAGTGCTCACCGGCACCGCGGGGGAGGTGATCCCGGACGGGGCGGTGCTGCTCCGCGACGGCCTCATCGAGGACGTGGGACCCGCCCCCGACGTGATCGGCCGCGCGCCGGCCGGGACGCCCCGGGCGTCCTTCCCGGGCGCCCGCATCCTGCCCGGCCTGATCGACGTCCACGTCCACCTGGTGTTCGACGGCGGCGACGACCCGGTGGCCGCTCTGGCCGCCCTCGACGACGGCGCCCTGGCACTGGACATGGCCGGACGGGCGCGGCGGCTGCTGGACGCGGGCGTCACGACGGTGCGCGACCTCGGCGACCGGGGCGGTCTCGCGGCGCGGCTGCGGGACGCGATCGCGGCCGGAACGGTCCCGGGCCCGCGCATCCTCACCGCCGGCGCGCCGATCACGGTGACCGGCGGGCACTGCTCGTTCCTCGGCGGGCAGGCCGACGGCGCGGAGCAGGTGCGCGCCCTGGTGCGCCGGCAGGCCGCGGACGGCGTGGACCTCATCAAGGTGATGGTGACGGGCGGCCACCTCACCCCGGACGGCCCGTCGAGCTGGGACCTCCAGTACACCGTCGAGGAGGTCGGCGCCGCCGTCGAGGAAGCGCACCGCTTCGGCCTGCGGGTCGCGGCGCACGTGCACAGCAGGGAGGGCGTCGAGGTCGCGGTGGCGGCCGGGGCGCACACGCTGGAGCACTGCACGTTGCTGACCGAGGCGGGCCCGGCGGCGGGCCCCGACGCCGACGAGAAGCTGATCCGGACCATCGCGGAGAAGGGCATCTTCGTCTGTCCGACGTTTCACGGAGGCATGGGGGCGCTGGAGGCCCGGTTCGGCGCCGACGTCCTGCGCCCCTGGCTGGAGATCCGCCGCCACCAGCACGAGCAGGGGGTCCGGCTGATCGCCGGGACGGACGCCGGGGTCACCGGGGTGGGGGTCGAGGAGTACGCCGAGGGGCTGCGCTGGCTGGGCCGCGCCGGGCTGCCCGCCGACGCGGTCATCGCGATGGCCACCTCGGTCGCGGCCGACGCCCTGGATCTCGGCGGCCGGACGGGGCGGCTGCGCCCCGGTCTGGACGCCGACCTCGTCGTCGTCGACGGCGATCCCCGCGCCGACCTGTCGGTGCTGCGGCACCCGCGGCTGGTGGTCACGCGCGGCCGGTTCCACCTCCCGCGCGCCGAGGGAAGCCTGCCATGGGACTGACCACGGTGCCCCGCCCGACGTGGCCGGCGGTCCTGCCGCGCCGCCGGCGGCGGGCCGGGACGGCGCCGCCCGGGGTGTGGGTGGCCGCCGCGGTGCTCGCGCTCATCGCGGTCGCCGTCGTCTGGCCGGACCTGCTCGCCACGCACCCGCCGGACCGGGGGGACCCGGCCGACGCGCTCGCCCCGCCCGGCCTCGACCACCTCTTCGGCACCGATCAACTCGGCCGGGACGTCTACAGCCGCGTGGTCCACGGCGCGCGTCCGTCGCTGACGATCGGGCTGGGCGCGACCGGCATCGCCGTTCTCGCCGGTTCGCTCCTCGGGGTGCTCGCCGCGGCGGGCGGCCGCGTCCTGGACGAGCTGATCATGCGCGTCTCGGACGTGTTCCTGGCCTTCCCCGGGCTGCTGCTCTCGCTGCTCATCGTCGCGGTGCTCGGGACGGGGACGCTCAACGCCACGCTGGCGATCGGCGCCTCCCTGGTCCCGGGCTTCGTGCGGCTGGCTCGCGGGCAGGCGCTGATCGTGCGGAACTCCGACTACGTCCGCACCGCGGTCACGCTGGGGCAGCGCCGGGCGGCCATCCTCGGCAGGCACGTGCTCCCCAACGCCCTGCCGCCACTGCTCGTGCTGGCGATGATCAATGTGGGCACGGCGGTCATCGCCGGCTCCTCGTTGAGCTTCCTCGGCCTCGGGCCGAAGCCGCCGACCCCCGAGTGGGGCGCGATGCTGTCGGAGGGGCGCGACTTCCTCGGCATCGCGTGGGCGCTCGCCGTCTTCCCTGGCCTGGCCGTCACCTCGACCGTCCTCGCCGTCAACGTCGTCGGCCGGTGGCTGCAACGACGGTTCGAAGGGAGGCTCCCCCGTGTGGAGCGATCAGGACGCTGACCCCCTGCTCACCGTCGACGACCTCCACGTCACCTTCGGCTCCGGCCGGGACCGGGTGGACGCCGTCCGGGGGGTGGGGTTCACGCTGCGGGCCGGGGAGTGCCTGGCCATCGTCGGCGAGTCGGGCTCCGGCAAGAGCGTGACCGCACGGGCGCTGCTCGGGCTCGCCGGGCCGACCTCCACGGTCACCGCGGAGCGGCTGGAACTGGAAGGCGAGGACCTGACCCGCGCCGGGGACCGCCGCTGGCGGGAACTGCGCGGACGCCGGATCGGCATGGTCCTCCAGGACGCGCTGTCCTCGCTCGACCCGGTGCGGACGGTCGGGGCGGAGATCGGCGAGACGCTCCGCAACCACCGCACCGTCCCCCGGCAGGCCCGCCAGGAGCGGGTCGTCTCGCTCCTGAAGCGGGTTCACGTGCCCGACCCGGAGTTGCGCGCCCGCCAGTATCCGCACCAGCTGTCGGGGGGACTGCGCCAGCGCGCCCTCATCGCCTCGGCCGTGGCCGCCGACCCCGCCGTCCTCATCGCCGACGAACCGACCACAGCCCTGGACGTGACCGTCCAGGCCCAGATCCTCGACCTGCTGACCGCGATGAAGGCCGCGGGGACCGCCGTCCTGCTGATCAGCCATGACCTGTCGGTCGTGGCCAGCCTGGCCGACCGGATCGCCGTCATGTACCAGGGCGCCTTCGTGGAACAGGGATCCGCCGAGGACGTGCTGGAGTCGCCGGCCCACCCGTACACGCGGCGGCTGCTCGCGGCGGTCCCCGGCGTCCGGCCCCGCGGCGCGCGGCTCGCACCCCCCGAACCGGACCGTGTCCCGGCGGATGCCGCCACCGCCTGCCGCTACGCGCCCCGATGCCCGCTGGTCGAGGAGCGCTGCCGCGAGCACGCCCCTCCGTTGGTGTCCACCGGGCCCGGCCACGGCGCCTGGTGCTGGCGGACCGGCGATGAGGAGCCGTCCGCGGCGGTGACCGTGGCCGGCGCCGGCCGCGAGCGGAGCGACGAGGTGGTCATCGAGGTCAGCGGCCTCGCCAAGGCGTTCCGCGGACCCGACCGCCGGTACCGTCCCGCGGTGGCGGGCGTCTCGCTCACCCTGTACGCCGGGGAGACGCTCGGCGTCGTGGGCGAGTCCGGGTCCGGTAAGAGCACGCTCGCCGCCCTGGTCATGGGGTTGCTGGAACCCGACGACGGCAGCGTCAGCTTCCTCGGCGGTCCCTGGTCGCGGGTGCCCGAGCCGTCCCGACGCCCCCGGCGCGGCCGGATCCAGCTCGTCCACCAGGACCCGCTGGCCTCCTTCGACCCCCGCTACACCGTCGAGCGCATCATCGGGGAGGCGTTCGGCTCCCCCGGCAGGCGCGCCGTGCGGCGGCACCGCGATCAGATCGCCGAGTTGCTCCGCCGCGTCGGGCTGGACGCGGGGCTGCTCACCCGCCACCCGCGGGAGCTGTCCGGAGGGCAGCGCCAGCGGGTGGCGATCGCCCGCGCCCTGGCGCCCCAGCCCGACGTGATCGTGTGCGATGAGCCGGTCTCGGCGCTGGACGTGTCGGTGCAGGCGCAGATCCTCGACCTGTTCGTCGACCTGCGGGACGAGCTGGACGTCGCGCTGCTGTTCATCTCGCACGACCTCGGGGTGATCCACCACGTCAGCGACCGGGTGATCGTGATGCGGGAGGCCGAGGTGGTGGAGGCGGGGCCGGTGGAGCAGATCTTCGAGAGCCCGCGGCACCCCTACACCCGCTCCCTGCTGGCCGCCGTCCCGCAGCCGAAGGCGCACACCGACATCACGTCGGCGCACTGATGTGAGCAGGTACTGATGTGGGTGGTCTCCCGGCGGACCGCCGGGAGACCACCCAGGTCAGGCTCAGAAGATCAGACGTCGCGCGGGACCGGCGAGCCGGTGAGGCGCTCGGCCAGCACCTCGACGACCGCGTCCAGGTGGTCCTCGATGTAGAAGTGGCCGCCGGCGAAGACCCGCACGTGCACGGGGGCCTCCGAGTGACCGGCCCAGGCACGCGCCTCGTCGATCGTGGTCAGCGGGTCGGCGTCGCCGACCAGCACCACGATCGGGCAGCCCGGCTCGGGACCGGGCCGCCGGCGGTACCGCTCGATCGCGGTGTAGTCGGCGCGCACCACCGGCAGGATGAGCTCGCGCAGCTCCGGGTCGCGCAACAGCCGGGCGTCGGTGCCGCTCAGCCGCTCCAGCTCGGCCAGCACACCGTCGTCGTCCCCGGCGTGCACGTTCTCGGGACGGACCCGCGACGGCGCCCGCCGCCCGGAGACGAACAGCGTGTGCGGCCGGACCCCGGACCGGTGGGCGAGGAGCCGGGCGACCTCGTAGGCGACGGTCGCCCCCATGCTGTGCCCGAAGAGGGCGAGCGGACGGTCCGGCGGCTCCTGCGCCAGCGCCTCGAAGACGCGTCCGGCCAGGTCGGCGATGTCGGTGACCGGCGGTTCGCGGCGCCGGTCCTGGCGGCCGGGGTACTGGACGGCGAGCACCTCGACGTCCGGTGCGAGCCGCGCGGACATCGTGTAGTAGCCGCTCGCGGAACCCCCGGCATGGGGGAAGCACACGAGCCGCACCCGCGCGTCGGGCGCGGGATGGTAGCGGCGCAGCCACAGGTCCCCGGCATCGCTCATACCGCGGGACGGATGTCGAGGACGTCGGCGGCGGCCAGGATGGATCGTTGCAACTCCCGCAGGTGCCGGCCCGGCTCCAGACCCAGTTCCCTGTTCAGCGCCGACCGCGCGGACTGGTAGACCGCCAGCGCGTCGGCGCGGCGCTCGGACCGGTACAGCGCGAGCATGAGCTGCCGGTAGAACGCCTCGTGCAGGGGGTGGTCCCGGATCAGTTCGTGCAGCAGGCTGACCATCTCGCGGTGGCGGCCGAGCCGCAGGTTCGTCTCCACGAGCATCTCGTGGCACTCCAGCCGTACCTCGTCCAGCCACATCGCGAACCCGTTGATGATCGGCCCCTCCCGCAGCTCGCTCAGCGCCGGTCCCCGCCACAGCCCGAGCGCGGCCTCGAAGGCCCTGCTCGCGGGCTCGTGGGCGTCCCGCCGCATGTTCTCGCGGCCGTCGCGGACGAGGCGCTGGAACTCGTGCAGGTCGAGTTCGTCCGACCCGGTGCGCAGGACGTACCCCGGGGCCCGGGTGACGATGGGGCCCGGGGTGCCCGTCCGTCCGGCCAGCAGCTTGCGCAGCTGCGATACGTACACATACAGCGCCGCGGTGGCGCGTCTCGGTTGGGTGCCGCCCCACATCTCGGTGATGAGCTGCTCGACCGACACCACCTGGTCCGCCCGGATGAGGAGCGCCGCGAGCACGACCTCCATCTTGGGGGCGGTAACCGCCAGACTCTCCCCGTTGTCGATCACACGAAGAGATCCAAGGACCTCGTATCGCAAGTCTCCTCCGTAGGAAGAACCCACATCGGCGACGTCGGACGCGCCGAATCGGAGCACCAGGATTACAGGGAGAGACGGAGACTTTCGTCAGAGAAACTACGTAAATCGAACATAAGCAATGCTACTGACGCGCTCCGGTCCTGCGGGCCGCCGCGGGTGTCCGTCCTAAGGCCGTCTTTAGCTCGCCGGACGAGCATGGCGGGGAGGCCACCGCTCCGGCGACGACCCCGCGGAAGGACGACGATGGCGGCGAACAGCATCGAACCGCTGAACGGGTTGAGACCGGCGGGCGCGCCCCCGGACGGTCTCGATCCGGTCGCCTTCCGCGGCGTGCTGGGCCGCTTCGTCACCGGCGTCGCCGCCGTGACCGGCATCGACGACGGCGTCCCCGTCGGCCTGGTCGTCAGCTCGTTCACCTCGGTCTCGCTGGCGCCCCCGCTGGTGTCGTTCTGCGTCGCGCACACCAGCGTCAGCTGGCCGCGGGTGCGGCGCGGCGCACGCCACTGCGTCAGCTTTCTCGCCGAGCACCAGCGCGAGCACGCACGCCGCCTCGCCGCGGCGGGCGGCGCCAAGTTCGGCGACCTGCCGTGGTCGCCGTCACCGGCCGGACTCCCGCTGCTGGACGGGACGCTGGGCTGGCTGGAGTGCACGATCGAGGCCGAGCACGTCGCGGGCGACCACGTCATCGTCGTGGCCCGCGTGCACAGCCTCGGCGCCCACGACACCACTGGTCCGCTGGTGTACTACCGGGGCCGGTACGGACGGTTCGCGGCGGCCGACGCCCCGCACGGCGACATCCCCCTGTGAGTCATCTCGTAGCCAGGAGGTCCCATGCACACCAAGCGAAGCGACACATCCGCCGGCGGCACGGTCGAGGTCACCCTCGTCGGCGGCCCGCTGGAGACCCCGGAACGGGCCCACGTCCCCCTCACGACGATGCGCGAGCGCAAGGTGAAGGTCCCGCGCAACGGCGGCTACGAGCACTACGAGCTGGTCGACACGAAGGACGGCACGAGCGAGAACGTCTTCGAATGGACCATGCGCACGAGGATCGCCGAGTAGAAGCCCTTTCCCAGGTGTCGGTCCCGCCCGCCCCCCTGGCCTTGCGGCAGGCGGTGGACCGCAAGGCCGGGGGCGGGGGCACCGGAGGGTCTGCTACCCGCCGGAGTGGGACGGGAGATCCGCGGCGGCTTCCGGGGGCGGCTGGTGGAGGGGCGTGCCGCCGCCCACCACCCGGCGTCCGAGGAGGGCCGATACCGCGGGGGTGAAGATGGTGGCCATCACGAAGGCCGCGATGAACATGCCGATCGCCAGGGCGAAGCCGAGGACGGCGAGGACGTGGTTCTCGGCGGCGGTCAGCGCGGCGAAGGAGCCGCCGAGGATGACGCCGGCGGCGCCGATGGTGGGGCCGGTCTGGCGGACGGACTGCTCGGCGACGGCATGACCGTGGAGGGTGCCCGCAAGTACCTCCGCAAGGTGCTGAGCGCGAACAGCATGGGCAACCTCCGCCTGGCCAAGGAGTACGCCGAGGAGCCCTGGACCCCCATCAAGAACTGACGCACGTCCCCTCGCCGCACCCGTCCCCCACACCGCACCGCCCCGGAGGCCGCCAGCGCGGCGTCCGGGGCGGTGTCGCAGAATTGGGGGATGGCTGGGTGTGACTGCGGGGCCGGGGCACGGTATCGGGACTGCTGCGGGCGGCTGCATCGGGGACAGGCGCGGGCCGGGACGGCCGAAGAGCTGATGCGGTCACGTTTCAGCGCGTTCGCCAGGCGGGACGAGGCGTACCTGCTGCGTAGCTGGCATCCCGCGACGCGGCCGGAGCGGGTCGACTTCGACGCCGGGATGCGCTGGGTGCGGCTGGAGATCGTCCGGATGGAAGGCGGCGGGCCCGAGGACGACAAGGGGGTTGTGGAATTCCGCGCCCATTACACGGTGGGGTCCGAAGCCGGGGAATTGCAGGAGGTCAGCCGTTTCGTGCGGCATGACGGCGATTGGGTCTATGTCCGGGGCAAAGTGAGCTGACATTCCCCCCTGCGGGCGATCCGGTTCCATCGCGCGGGGGAAGAGCGGCATGGGGCGTCACTGCGAACTTGTGGGGGGCGGACGGACGGCGTCCGCGGAAAGGGGACCCACATGACGCACGGGATGCGCGCGCTGCTGGCCGGTACGGCCGTCCTCGCGGCGGTCGGGATGGCCGGGACGGGAAGCGCGACGGCCCTGGCCAAGGAGCAGGGCACAGGGAAGGGCAAGGCCCCGGCTCCGGTCAAGGAGGCCCATGTCACCGGGGATGCCTGGCTGAAGTTCCCGGCCGATCCCGAATACCCGTACCGGCGGTTCATCGTGGACGCGCACGGCGCGCCCTGGAAGGTCGTCAACGGGAAGATCGTGTTCGGGGCGGCGCGGGGGACGGTGAAGTTCGACCACTACTCGCCGGACGAGCCGGGCGGACCGTCCAAGCACCACTGGGGCTGGATCAAGGTCGACTACGTGATGGCGACCGGACCGGTCGCCATCGTCTCGGGGATCCGGCAGGACGATGTGCCGGCGAACGAGAAGCGCGCAAACCTGACGTTCTACCAGTCGCCGCGCGGCCACAAATGGGACCGGGCGGGTTTCTCCTGGGGCGTCACGCTGGCGCAGTGCCAGCAGATGGGAAGCGGTCCCGCGCCGCACAGCGCGAACAGTTCCGGTCCCTTCGGGAAATGGCTGGCGGGATACACGGTGCAGGACGCCCCGCTGCCGATCCCGGACGGCGAGTTCGAGCAGCCGGACTTTCCGCCGGACTGCACGTTCGGCCAGTGAGGTCCGCGAGCGTGGTCAGGTCCCCGCGCCCGTCCTGACCGCGAGGACGTCCAGCATGCCCTCGATCGTGGTGGTCCACGGGTAGCGCTCGGCGCGGGCGCGGGCGGCGGCGCGCCGCCGGGCGGGCGGGAGCCGCAGCACCTCCTGCACGCCGTCGGCGAACGCCGCCGCCCGTGGCGCCACCCCCGCCCCGGCGCCGGGGACGAGCAGTTCGTGCGCGGCGCCGCGGTCGGCGGCGACGACCGGCGTCCCGCAGGCGAGCGCTTCGAGGACGGCCAGTCCGAACGACTCGATCGGGCAGGTCGCGAGCGCGACGTCCGCGCGTGCGAGGAGCGCGGCGACGGCGGCGCGCCCGCCGACGTGCCCGTGGAAGCGGACGGGCAGCCGCTCGCGCTCCGCCCAGGCCCGCAGGCGGGGACCGCACGGCCCGTCGCCGACGACGTCGAGGTGCGCCGGGACGCCCCGGCGGACCAGTTCCGCCACGGCCCCGATCGCGAGATCGGGCCGCTTCTCGGTCGACAGGCGTCCCAGGTGCACCAGGCGGACGAGCCCGTCCCCGTCCCCGGCCTCGCCCCCGTCCTCGTGGCGGGGCACGAGCGGGCGGAACGTCGCCAGGTCCACGCCGAGCGGGACGCGGTGCAGCGCCGGCGCGCCGACCCGCGCGAACTCGGCGGCGGCGAACGCCGAGGTGACGACGATCGCGTCGAACGAGGCCGCCAGCCGCCGGTTCCACCGGTCGGCGACGGCCTCCAGCGGCACCCAGTCGGGCGTGCGCGGCGCGAGGATCGCGTCGAGCCGCTCGTGCGAGAACAGGACGGTCCGGACGCCGCGCCGCCGCGCCCACCGGGCCGCGACCGTCAGGGTCGCCTTGTCGGAGACCTCGATGACGTCCGGGCGGAGCCGCCCGAGCACGCGCAGCACCGGACGCGGATCGAGGACGAGCCGGTACCCGGGCGCGACCGAGGGCCCCGGCACGGTGATGACCGGCCCGTCCGCCGTCTGGCGCCGCGTGTAGGCGGGGCCGGGGACGACGAGCGCGCGCCGGTGCCCGGCCGCCGCGTACCCGGAGCCGAGCATGTCCACGGCCGTGCGGAGGCCGCCGGAGACGGGGCTGTAGAGGTTGGCGAGCTGGACGATCCTCACGCGGTCACCAGGGTCTCGTAGGTCACCGGCCGGCCACCCGCCGCGACCGTCGCGTCGATCGCGGCGAGCGCGGCGCGGCGCAGGCCCGGCCTGCCGAGGTCGGCCGGATGCAGCGCGATGCGGAACGGCACTCCCGTCCGGGCGAACGCCCGGGCGGCGCCGGTCATCACGCGGGCACCGGTGCGCTCCCCCGCGCCGCCGGGACGGTGCGAGAGCGCCGGCATCCGCCGCACCGGGCCGCCGGGCAGGCTGTGGACACCGAGGTGGCTCGTCCAGTAGGTGAACCCGAGCGTGGCGAGGGCCTGCCGGGTGCCCTGGGACGCGAGCCAGCCCGGCGGGGTGAACCCGACGACGTCGATCTCCGCCTCGGCGAGCAGGGCCAGCCCGGCGCGGAGCCGGCGGACGGCCTGCGCGCCGGTCAGCGACCAGAACTCGCCGGCCCCCCTGACCAGCGCCTGGTCGACGCCGCGCCGCCACAGCGGCCCGCCGGGCACGCCCTCGTGGAGGTAGCCGTGCAGGGCCAGCTCGTGCCCGCGCTCGGCGGCGGAATGCAGGAACGTGACGAGCGGCCCGTCGTCGGGCAGCGCGGCCCTTCCCTCGAACGGCCCGGGGATGACCAGCAGCGTGCACGGCACCTCGCGTTCGTCCAGGTCGGCGAGCCACCGGGCCGTGGCCTCGGCGGTGGACGGCGCGACGTCGTGGATCGAGACGACGAACGGGAACGCCCTCATGCGGCGCTCTTCGCGCGCCGCTCGGACGTCCCGTAGACGACGGCCCGGTAGTGGCCCATCAGCTCGCCGCAGACCGTCTCCCAGTCACGCCCCCGCACGGACTCCACCGCCTGGACGGACATGCGCCGCCGCATCCCGACATCGTCGACGAGCGTGTGGACGGCCGCTCGCAGCTCGCCCCCGTCGTCTGGCGCGTACAGCAGCCCGTTCGCGCCCGGACGGACGAGATCCAGGGGACCGCCCGCGGCGGCCGCGACCACCGGCACGCCCGAGGCGAGCCCTTCCTGCACGGCCTGGCAGAACGTGTCGTCCGCGCCCGTGTGCACGAACACGTCGAACGAGGCGACCAGCTCCGACAGTTCCGTCCCGGTGCGGAACCCGGTGAACACCGCGTCCGGCATGCGGCGGCGCAACCGTTCCTCCTCCGGGCCGTCACCGACGACCACCACCTGCGCGCCGGGAACGCCGACCAGCCGGGTGAGCATCTCCGGGCGCTTCTCGGCGGCGAGCCGGCCGACGTACCCGACGATCGCGCGGCCGTCCGGTGACAGGCGCGCGCGCAGCGACTCCGACCGGTGGGACGGGTGGAAGCGGCGCCGGTCCACGCCCCGGCCCCAGTACGCCAGCCGGGGGACGCCGCGCCGTTCCAGCTCCGCCAGCACCGGCGACGACGGCGCGAGCGTCCGGTCGGCGCGGCCGTGCAGGCGGCGCAGCCACCACCAGATCGGCGGGTCGGTGCCGCGCAGGCCGTACCGGCGCGCGAACCCGGCGACGTCGGTCTGGAACACCGCGACCGTGGAGACGTCCAGGCGACGCGCGGCGGCGAGCCCGGACGCGCCGAGCACCAGCGGCGACGCGAGGTGGACGATGTCGGGCCCGAAGTTCCGCAGCGCCGCGGTGACGCGCCGGGTCGGCACTCCCACGGAGAACGTCGGGTAGAACGGCAGGGCGATGCCCCGGACGGGCTCCACCGGCGCACCGGCGTGCGAGTCCGGCGCGGGCCCGGGGGCGATCACCAGGGCCTCGTGCCCGTGGGCGGCGAGGTATTCGAGTACGCGGCACACCGAGCCTGTGACCCCGTTCACGCGGGGGAGGAACGACTCGGTCACGATGGCGACCTTCACGGCCGGAAGGTTCTCCCTGGTGCGCGACATTCCCGCCGCGCCCTGACACCCGCGAGGCGAACATCACAAGAACGTAAAAGTCGCCTCAGTGATCACACCGTCGCGCAGCGCCGCCGGAGCCCCGTGACCGGCGCTAGGCGCGGCGCCACTCCGGGGTCTCGTCCGCGTCGTGGACGCGGTAGTCGGGGGCGCCTTCGAGCGCCCTCTCCTCCCCGCCCGGCGTGTAGGTGACGATCAGCCGAAGCGGCCGCCACGTCGCGTTGTACGTCGAGTGCCAGGCGCCCTTCGGGATGTGGACGGCGTCGCCCTCCCGGATCGTGAACGGCTCCCCGTCGTCCACCATCTGGGTCGCCTCACCGGAGATCACATAGATGACCTCCTCGGCGCCCGGATGGTGGTGCCGGGCGTGCCCCTTGCCGGGATTGACGATGACCTCGCCGAGCGTGCTGGACGCGCCGGGCACGGCGGACGGGGTGACGAACCACTTGATCGACCCCCAGTCGAAGGTCATCGTGGCCACGTCGCCAGGGGTCAGCAGCATCTACAGCTCCAGGTTCTTGAAGGCGGCCACCTGCGCGGTGATGGCCCGCTCGGTCGGCAGCCGTTCGACCGAGGACGCGCCGAAGAAGCCCACCACGCCCCGCGTCCGGGCGAGCACGTACGCGGCGTCGTCCGGCTCGGCGATGGGACCGCCGTGGCACAGCACGAGCACGTCCGGGCGCACCGCGTGCGCCGCGTCACCCATGGCCTGGACGCGGTCGACCGCCTCGTCGAGCGTCAGGGCCGTGCCCGCGCCGATGCTGCCCTTGGTGGTGAGCCCGACGTGCGGGACGAGGACGTCCGCGCCCGCCTCGGCCATCGCCCGCGCCTGCTCCTCGTCGAACACGTACGGGGCGGTGACGAGGTCGCGCTCGTGGGCGAGCCGCACCATCTCCACCTCCAGGTCGAAGCCCATGCCGGTCTCTTCGAGATTCTGCCGGAACACCCCGTCGTACAGCCCGACCGTGGGGAAGTTCTGGACGCCCGCGAAACCCATCGCCTTGAGCTGGTCAAGGAAGACGGGCATCACGCGGAACGGGTCCGTCCCGCATACTCCGGCCAGGACGGGGGTGTCCCGCACGACCGGCAGCACCTCGGACGCCATCTCCACCACGATCTGGTTCGCGTCCCCGTACGGCAGCAGCCCCGCCAGCGATCCCCGGCCCGCCATCCGGTACCGGCCCGAGTTGTAGATGATGATCAGGTCGACGCCGCCGTCCTCCGCGCACTTGGCGGACAGCCCGGTGCCCGCCCCCGCGCCGATGACCGGTCTGCCCGCGGTCCCCGCGGCCCGCAGCCGCTCCAGCACCGTCCGACGGTTCACCGTGCTCCCCCCGAGATCATCTCGTGCAGCCGCGCGGCCATCGCCCGGCCGAACTCCGGATCGTTGACGTGCAGGTCGAGCCGCTTGCCCGGGACGGCCCGCAGTGCCTCGAAGCACGCCGCGTCGGCCGTCGCGTCCTGGAACGGCATGCCCGGCGCGTCTAGCGCCGACACACCGCGCAGCGGGACGAACAGCTCGGCCGGCCCCGTCGCGGCCGCCAGCTTGGCGGCCACGCGGCGGCCCAGCTCGGCCATCTCCTCCGCCGTCGTCCGCATCAGCGTGACGGTCGGGTTGTGGACGTAGAGAGTGCGGTCCTCGAACCGTTCCGGGACGGTGTCGCGCGGTCCGAAGTTCACCATGTCGAGTGCCCCGGGCGCCACGACCTGCGGCACTCCGCGCCGGCCGGCCGCCGTGAGCCGGTCCGGTCCGGCCGACAGCACTCCGCCGACCAGGTCGTCGGCCAGCTCCGTCGTGGTCAGGTCCAGCACGCCCGCCAGGAGCCCGTCCCCGGCGAGACCCTCCAGCGCCCGCCCACCCGCGCCGGTCGCGTGGAAGACCAGCACCTCGTACCCGAGTTCCTCCAGCCGCTCCCGCGCCGCGTCCACCGCCGGGGTGGTGACCCCGAACATCGACGCCCCGACCAGCGGACGCCCGTCCTCCGTCGCCGGCCGAGCCCCGTGCGCCCTGGCCATCCCGGCCGCCGCGGCGGCGGCGTTCCCGAGGATCAGCCGTGACACCCGGTTGACGCCGGCGATGTCGACGACGCTGTAGGTCATCGTCACGTCCCTGGCGCCCACGTACGGCGCGACGTCCCCGGCCGCCATCGTCGACACGATCACCTTGGGCAGCCCGATCGGCAGGTCCCGGACGGCCCGTGCCGCGATCGAGGACCCGCCGCTCCCGCCCACCGCGAGGACGGCGTCCACCCGTCCCTCGCCGAGCAGACCGGCGAGGACCACCGCGGCGCCCTCCCCCATCGCGGTGACCGCCGCGCCGCGGTCCGCCGCGCCGCGCAGCGCCTCCAGAGAGGTGCCCCCGGCTCGCGCCACCTGCTCGGCGGACACGTCCGCCCCGGTCTCGGACGTCGTGGCCCCGGACACCCCGACGCCCACATCGACCAGCACGACGTCACAGCCCAGCTCCCGGACGCGCGCACGGAGCCACGCGTACTCCGGTCCCTTCGTGTCGAGCGTCCCCACCAGCACGACCGTGGCCATCGGCAACCCCCTCCCGCCTTGAATCCGCCCGCCTTGAATCCAGCCGCCTCGAACCGGCTCCCGGCGGTTATGCCCCGCCTCCCCGTGATCATCTCGCGGGGGCGCCGCGGGGCGTCAGCCTGCCGGGACGGGAGCCTCGCCGATGGCGCCGTCCTCCAGGCTCAGGACGCGGTCGGCCCCGGAGAGCAGGGCGGTGACGGTCGAGACCGCCCGATCTTTCTTTTACTTTTCGCAACATTTCACTGTTTGGCCGGTGCGATTTCCGTGACGAGTTCCTCACCGTTCGAGAGTGGCCCGCCGATTCCGCGGGGTACAGGGGGAGCAGGACAAGGGAAAGAGCAGAGGTGTCACCCGTGGCCGACGAGACCCCCGCGCCCGACTCGCCCGTGATCGACACGACCGTCCCGCACTCGGCCCGGATCTGGAACTACTGGCTGGGCGGCAAGGACAACTACCCCGTCGACCGGGCCGCCGGCGATCAGTACGTCGACGTGTTCCCCGGGATCGTCGACATCGCGTGCAGCGGGCGGGCCTTCCTCGCGCGGGCCGTCCGGTTTCTGGCGGGCGAGGCCGGCGTCCGGCAGTTCCTCGACTGCGGGACGGGACTGCCCACCGCCGACAACACCCACGAGGTCGCCCAGCGGGCCGCACCGGCGTCCCACATCGTGTACGTCGACAACGACCCGCTCGTGTTGTCCCATGCGCAGGCCCTGCTCACGAGCTCGGCCGAAGGCGCCACCAGCTACGTCGAGGCCGACCTGCACGACCCCGAGAGGATCCTGGACCTGGCGGCCACCGAGCTCGACTTCGGCGAGCCCGTCGCGCTGCTGCTGATGGGCGTGCTGGGGCACATGGGCGATCACAAGGAGGCGCTCGGAATCGTCCGGCACCTGGGCGGGGCGCTCCCGTCCGGCGGCTATCTCGCGCTGTACGACGACACCGACACCGACGAGGCGCACAACCGGGCGCAGCGGGACTACGACGACACCGGCGCCGTCCCGTACCGGCTCCGGCCGCCCGAGCAGATCATCGCCTACTTCGACGACTTCGACGTGGTCGCGCCCGGCGTCGTGCCGTGCGAGGAGTGGCGGCCCGAACCGGACCAGGGCGGCCCGCCCAGGCGGACGTCCACCCTGTGCGGAGTGGGCCGCAAGCCCTGAGCGGGCCGCGGACCTTAGGCGTCGCCGCGCACGAGCGCGATCAGCCGGTCCAGCACCCTGGCGTCGGCCGACAGCCCGTTGTGGGCGTACTCGCTGGTCACCCAGGTGCGGAGGCCCGGGATCGCGGCCGCCGTCGCCAGCGACATGTCCCGGTCGACGTACATGTCGTCGTGGTAGACGGCGGCGGCCACCGGAACGGTGTTGGCCGCGAGCCGCGCCGCGTCGTACAGCGCCGGCCACTCGGACGCGGCGAGCACCTCCGCGCACTCCCGCAGCGGCGCCAGCGCCGGGTCCTCATCGAACATCCACGGATGGATCGTCTCGCCCAGGAAACGGAACGGGTCGGCCTGCGGGGCGAACTCGGGGAGCTCCCCGAGCACGCGGTCCGCCGACCAGCCGGACGACATCCCGTCGCACAGGCACGCCTCGTGGACGAGCGCGTAGAGCGGCTGCCCGGCGAACGACACGGCGTCGCCCACCCCGTGCAGGAACGTGTCGGACAGGCGCCCGTCCGGGAGGAACGCCTCCTCCAGCAGGTAGTGCAGATCGTGAAAACGGGCAGAGTGACCCAGGTCGATGCCGACGCCCTGGAAGCGGCGCGGGGTCAGCCGCTCCCCCGTCGGGAGCCGCTCATCGGTCCGTTCCAGGTGCACGGCGACGCGGCGCGCCACGTCCTGATCGCCGGGGTAGCACGCGAAGTACCGCTCGTTCGCCGCGGCGATCCTGCGATACGACGCCCGGTACCACTCGTCCGGGGTGGCGGTGAGGCTGGGCAGCCCGCCGGTGATGAACACCTCGCTCAGCCCTTCGGACGCGGACGACAGGTACGTCACCGCGCAGAAGCCGCCGAAGCTCTGCCCGAGGACGCTCCACGGGCGGTCCCCGGCCAGGTGCCGGCGCAGCAGCTCGGCGTCCCGGACGATGGAGTCGGCACGGAAGCGGCGCAGGTAGGCCGCCGCCTCCCGCGGATCCGCCGGGAGCGTCTGCCGGTTCGCGGGCGTGCTGCGGCCGGTGCCGCGCTGATCGAGCAGCAGCACCCGGTAATCGCGCAGAGCCCGCCCCAGCCAGGCCGCCGTGCCCGCGCCCGGACGCACCGCCTTGTAGCCCGGCCCGCCCTGGAGGAAGAGCAGCCACGGCAGGTCCGCGTCCTCCCTTCCGGGCGCGACGACCTCGCGCGCATAGATCCGCACGGACGGCCCGTCCGGCGCCGCGTGGTCCAGCGGGACGTCCAGGAAGTGATCGGTGCAGACGAGGCCGGGGCGGCGGAAAGAGATCGGCATGCTCCCACTATCGAGGTCGGAGACGGTCCAGGAAATCCCGGGGGGCCAGGGCGGCGCCCGTGACCGCCGCCGCGGCCAGCTTCTCGGCGCCCAGTGCCGCCCGGACCCGGCCGGTGACACGGTCGATGTCGGCCCGCTCGGCGGGCCCGGGACGCAGCCCCGACCCCGCCCGGACCTCGGCCGCCTTGCCGAGCAGCTCCGCCGCGTCCTCGTGCCGGCCGTCCAGGCTCAGCGCGGCCGCCAGCCCCTCCAGCGAGAACACCAGGTCGCGGGGCGCCTCCAGGATGATCGCGGTTTCCAGCGCGTCGCGCTGGAACGCCAGCGCCGCCCCCGCGTCCCCGCGTGCCTCGGCGACGTGGCCGAGCCCGGTCTGGATCAACGGCAGGTACAGCGGCGGGAACTCCGTCGGCGGGACGCCCTTGAGCAGCCGGGTCAGCCGCTCCTCCGCGTCGTCCAGCCGCCCGTCCCGCAGCGCCGACAGCGCGAGGACGATCTCGGCGAACGTCACCGCCTGCGCGTGCCCCTGCTCCGCGGCGATCCGCAGCGCCCGACCCGCCAGCCGGCGCGCCTCCCCCTGCTCGCCGCGCAGATGCGCGACCCAGCCGCGCCACGCCAACCGGACGGCGACGTCCGGCCACAGGTGCAGCTCCTCGGCCATCCGCTGCGCGTCGCCGTGCAGCCGGTCGGCGCGGTCGTAGTCGGCGGTCAGCTCCGCCATCCCGCCCAGCCATTCCATCGCCAGCGACCGCCCCCACCGGTCGCCGAGATCGCCGAACAGCGCGGCCGCCCGCTCGGCGTCACGCTCCAGAGCCGCCGGATCGCCGTGGGCGTGCGCCTGCTTGGCCCGCAGCATCAGCGCCGCCGCCTCGCCCCACCGGTCACCCGACGCGCGGAACGCCGCGAGCGCCTCCGCCACGACGACCGCGCTCGCCGCGACGTCGTCCGCCTCGAAACCGGCGAAGGACAGGAACCAGCGCGCCCAGGCGGCGAGGGCGGGATCGCCGGCCTCATCGGCGATCCGGAGCGCCGCGTCCCGGCGGGCCGTCCAGTCCGGGTCGGCGCCGGCGAGCACCCCCAGCCCGGCCCGCCACACCACCGCCCGCGCCCGCGCGACGGACGCGCCACCGCCCACGGCGAGCGCCGCGTCCAACGACCGCAACGCCTCCGACAGCCGCCCGCGCAGGAACCAGTACCAGGCGAGCCCGCCCGCCATCCGCAACGCCGAACCCGCGTCCCCACCGCCCACGGCGGCGTCGAACGCGGCGCGCAGGTTCGCGGTCTCGACGTCCAGGACGCGCAGCCACCGCGCCTGGTCGTGGCCGCGCAGCATCCCCTCCGCCCGCTCCGCCAGCCCCGCGTAGTACCGGACGTGCAGGTCACGAGCCCGATCGTGCTCGGCGGCCTCCCGCAGACGATCCGCGCTGTAGGCGGCGACCGACTCCAGCAGCCGGTAACGGGACCCCTCCCCCGCACGCTCCGACATGACCACCAGCGACCGGTCGACCAGCCGCGCGAGCAGGTCGAGGACCTCCACCTCCGAGACGTCCCCACCCGCGCAGACCACCTCCGCGGACTCCACCGCGCACCCGTCCGCGTGCACCGCCAGCCGCCGCAGCACGGCGCGCTCCGGCTCGGTCAGCAGATCCCAGCTCCAGTCGATCATCGCGGTGAGCGTCCGCTGCCGGGGCGGCGCGCCCCGATGCCCCGTCGCGAGGAGCCGGAACCGGTCGTCCAGGCGCGCGACGAGCCCCTCCACCCCCAGCGTGCGGACCCGGGTCGCGGCCAGCTCCAACGCGAGCGGGATGCCGTCGAGCCGGCGGCACAACACCGCGACCGCCGCCGCCGTCCCCTCGTCCAGCCGGAACCCCCGCGACGCCGCCTCCGCCCGCGCCACGAACAGCCGCACCGCGCCCGTCCGCGCCGCCGCCTCCGGGCCGTCCGACGGGCCGGGCACCTCCAGCGGAGGGACCGCCCAGACCACCTCGCCGGGCAGCCCGAGAGGCTCCCGGCTCGTCGCGAGGACCCGCAGGCCCGGAACCCGGCGCAGCAGCGACCCCGCCAGCTCCGCCGCCTGGTCGATCATGTGTTCGCAGTTGTCCAGGACGAGCAGCAGCCGGCGCGCCCCGAGCGCCGCCGCGAGCTGGTCGAGGGGCGTCCCCCGCTCCCCCGGGCGGTCCCGCACGTCCAGGATCGCCGTGACGGCCTCCGCCAGGTCGGGCACCGTCGAGCGCTCGATCCCGGCCAGCTCCGCCATCCACACCCCGTCGGCGAACGCGTCCGCCAGCCCGTCCGCCGCCTCCACCGCGAGCCGGGTCTTACCGACCCCGCCCGGCCCGGTCAGCGTCACCAGCCGGTCGGTGCCGAGCCGGGCGCGGATCTCGGCGACCGCCCCGTCCCGTCCGATCAGCTCACCGGCCAGAACGGGCAGGTTCGACCGCGGCCCGTCCAACGCGGGGTCCTGCGTCAGGATCGCCTGGTGCAGGGCCACCAGCTCGGCACCCGGATCCAGGCCCAGCTCATCGGCGAGCAGCACCCGCAGCCGCTCGTAACTCTCCAACGCCTCGTTCTGCCGCCCCGCCCGGTACAGCGCCCGCATATGCGCGGCCCGCAGCCGTTCCCGCAGCGGCTGCGCGGCGACCGCGTCCCCCAGCTCTCCGGCCAGCGCGCCGTGCTCACCCAGCGTGAGCCGCGCCTCAGCGTGCTCCTCCAGGGCCGTCCACCGCAGTTCCTCCAGCCGCGCCACGGCCGCCCGCGTGAACGCCTCGTCCGCGAAGTCGGCGAACGCGTTCCCCCGCCACAGCCCCAGCGCCTCCCCCAGCAGCCCGGCCCTGGTCCGCGTGTCCCCGGCCCGGCGCGCCTCGTCCACCAGCCGCTGAAACCGTCGCGCGTCCACATCCTCGGCCGCCAGCAGATGCCCCGCCGGACGCGACGCCACCAGCGCCCGCGCCCCCGGCTCCGCGTCCTCCAGCACCCGCCGCAGCTGCGACACCTTCGCCGACAGCGCCCCCGCCGGGTTCCCCGGCAGCTCCTCGCCCCACAGATCGTCGATCAGCCGATCCGCCGGAACGGGCCGTCCCTCGTGCACCAACAGATCGGCCAGCAGCGCCCGCACCTTCACCCCGGGCACGGGAACGAGCCCACCGTCATCGGTCCAGACGGCGAGCGGCCCCAGCACCCCGAAACGCATGGCCGCACCATACGCGGACGGTAAGACACCGCAAAAAGGGTGCGGCATCCGCCTCAGAGCCTGGCGGCCAGCTCCCACCACCAGTGATGGACGGGGGTCCCGGGCGGGATCGCTCTGGGCGACAGGGAGTCCGCCGCGGGAAGCGATTCCCGCAGTTCCTCGTCAACGTCGTCCACGTCCTCCAGGTCGACCACCGAGAAGGCAGCGCTTCCCAGGTAGTTCTCGAAGAGGACTTCGATCGCCGACCGGTAGAGACACGCGCCGAACGCGCCATTGGCCCGTACGGCGATCGCGTGCGTCTCGGCCTCCCCCACGTAGGCGATCAGCCGTCCCGGCCGTGCGGCGATCAGCTCGGCCAGCTCCGTCCGTCCGGTGTCGTCGGCGTCGTCGGGAAAACCCAGGCCGGTGGCGAAGACCATCAGCATCGCCTGCTCGAACGGCCACCCCCGCTGCAGGCCGCCGATCGCCTCGGCGAGATACCCCTCGCGGGTGCCGCCGAACACGTAGACCGGGACGTCGGTCTCGGCAAGGGGCCACCCGAAAGAGTCCAGCCAGACCGAACCATCGGCCGTCACACGGACCGCGGCCTCCAGGCTCACCGTGATCCCCGCGGCGACGGGAGCCGTCCGCTGGAACACCAGACGGCGTATCCCCGCATGGGTCGTGTGAGCCTTCAGCTCGCCTTCGGCGATGGTCCGGCCCGCGGCGGCGTGGTACGGGGGGAAGGGCGACCCGCTCCCCCGCTCGGAGTCCGGAAGCTCACGGATGCGCCGAAGCGACACCGCGGCGGCCTCCACCGGCGACTCGAACCCGATGCGCGCCGCCTGCCCCCGTACCTGCTCCGGGACGGTCGCGTCACCCAGCCCGGGATCGACCCGGGCACCACGACGACCCAGCGCCTCGATCTCGCCGACGTCGCCGCGCAGCCGCCTGTTCATCTCCTCCGGGTCGAGACGCAGCCGTCCGGCCGCGGCCCGCTCAGCGTCCCGCTCGCTCGCCATGCCATCCCCTGTACGTCATCAACCCGGTGCGCTGAAGCACCAGCATTCCTTGTCCCCACAACGCAACCAGTCGGCGTCGCCGGGCGCGAGATCGCTTCCAAGGTCACCCGCGTAGATGCGGTCACCGTACTCGCGCATACTCATGTTGATGTGATCGGGCTTCCACCACCACCAGTGTGACCTGGGGGCCCAGGAGGGGATCTGAGTCCGGTGCACCGGGGTGGCGTCATCGGCCACGTCGCGCAGTTCCTCGTCGAAGTCCTCGACCGCTTCTTGGACGAAGGGATCGACCACGACATCGGCGAAGTCGTCCGTCAGCGACTCGATCGCGGAACGATGCTCGCACGCCTCCCGGTAGCCGTCATTTCGCCCTCGCAACGCGTATGTTTCGCCCTTACCGCTGTAGGCGCCCAGCGTGTTCTGTGCGCGCTCGCCGTGCAAAGTCTCGATCAGCCCGGGCCGCCGGACTCGGGCTCGGAGTATCTCTGCCTCGGCCGGATCGGCATTCCTCCATTTCGCCAAACCGTCATACACGTACAGCAGTGCCTCCATCACCGCCATGCCCCCATCAGCCTGACCGCCCGGATCCACCGTCTCCAGCCACGCCGCACGCCTGCGCATCTCGTCGAGCCGAGCGCGCCACGCGCCATCGCTGAGCTCCTTGATCCCAGACATCAGAGGTGTCCGATCTTCTCTCCGCCGTAGGTCAACATAATGATCTTGCCGTCCGGCCGTAGGAGGACCAGGGCCTCCAGCGTCCGGTCCCCTACCCTGCGGGTGAACAGCATGCGCTCCGCGCCATCAGCACCCACCTTGCGCCCGGCAAAGGTTCCCTCACGGATCGTCCGTTCCGCGCTGTCCATGAAGTCGCGCACGGGATTGCCGCGGCGTTCCTCTGGCGGCAGTTCGTCGAGGTGTTTGCGCACGTGGTATGCCGCTGAGGTTTCGTGACCCATGCCGATCTGCCCGGCGTGACCACGCACACCGTCGATCCTGGCATCCCCCGAAAGATCCGGATCGATCCTCGCTCCGTCCGGGTTCGGCCGGGCCGCCCGGAACTCTCGGTGGTCCCGCTCCAACTCAGCCCGCATATCGAGATCACGGAATTGCTCGGCGACATGCTGGGCGTTGCTCTTGGTCCCCCGGTCGCGCGTGCCGTCCTTGAGTTCCTGCTCGACCTGTGCTTTCACCTCATCGTAGCGGGCCTTGTAATACTCGTAACGGTAGGCGACCTCGCGGGGATTGTCCGCCCCTTCCATCGCGAACCGAAGCGCGTCCCTATGCAGGTTCGGGTCCCCCTTGAGGGCCTTCTTGCCGAACTGCTGCTCCAGCGCTTTGGCAAGCCGCTGCCAATGGTCGCCGTCACGCGGGTGATCGCCACGCAACCGATCAATGTCCTCATCGGACAGCCCGCCCCTGCGTAGCGAGCCTTCAAGATCGTCGGCCTTCTTGAGCTTTCCCTCCCGCTCCGGATCGGGCTCGTCGTTGCCGTCCCCCGGGTCGGTGTCACCGGGCGGGTCGTTCGGACCGCCGGGATCGCCGTCACCCTCGGGAGGGTTGTCCCCATCCGGCTTGCCCTCGCCATCGGGAGCGCCGTCGCCGTCCGGCTTCCCTTCGCCATCCGGAGGACCGTCGCCATCCGGCTTGCCCTCGCCATCCGGCTTGCCCTCGCCATCCGGCTTGCCCTCGCCATCCGGCTTGCCCTCGCCATCCGGCTTGCCCTCGCCATCCGGCTTGCCCTCGCCATCCGGAGCGCCGTCACCGTCCGGCTTCCCTTCACCGTCGGGCTTGCCCTCACCGTCAGGCTTGCCCTCGCCATCGGGCTTGCCGTCACCATCGGGCTGTCCGTCGGCGTCCGGCTTTCCGTCGCCGCCTGGGGTGTTCTCTCCTCCGGGGTCTCGGTCGCCCGGGGTGCCGTTGCCGTCGGGCTTTCCGGTGCCGCTGTCGCCGCCCGGAGTCCCCGGCTCACCGGAGCCGGGGTCGCCCTCCTCGCGGCCACCGACCTGGGCCGGTTCGCGGTCCGGGAGGTTCTCGGCTTCGTCCAGCGAGCGCTCCAGCTCATCCAGATCGCCGGGGTCGAGGTCGTTCGTCCTGTCCTGTAGTTCCCTCGCGGTCGGGTCGGTACTCGAGTCGTAGCGACCGTTCGGGAGATCGGCGTTACCGTCGAGCCTGCCGTCCCCGTCGGCGTCGCCGGGGCGGGCGTCGTGGTCGTCGCCGCCTCCGCCGCCCCTGCGGCCCAGGAGTTTCTTCGCGGCCGCGCCGATGCCGATCGTGGCGACGTTGATGGTGGTCGTGGTGATCACATAGCCGGGGCGGTCGCCCCATTCGCGCCAGGGAACGAAGGAGTGGGCCATCTCCTTCCAGTTGTGACCGAGGTTGGACCAGAAATGGGAGTCCTTCTCCCACACCCAGCCATTCTCGCCGTGCAGGCCGACCAGGCCGCTGACCTCCTCAAGCTTGCCCATCCAGCCGTTGCCCAGGTTCGACCAGAAGTGGGAGTCGCCCTCCCACACCCAGCCGTTGTCGCCGTGCAGGCCGGCAAGGTCGGCGATGCCGGTGACGAGACCGCTGCCCAGGTCCCAGACCGCGCCCCAGGCGTCCTCGTACCACGGTTTGTCGTGCTCCTGGGGCTTGGCCCACGGGGTCTCGACGTTGGTCGGGGCCTTGCCGAGGCCGTATCCCTTCTCGCCGCTGCCCGGTTTTCCGTCGGCGGGAACGAACCTCGTTCCCCCGAAGATCCCGGTGATCTTGTTGGCGCAGGACCGCTCGGCGGCCTGGTACTGGGCGACGGCGGCGAGGACGTCGTTGTTGAGCTTGTTGTGCTCGTTGACCTTGTCCTCGTCCTTGCGCCAGTCGTCATCGTCCTCGATCTTGTTGCGGAACGACTGCGCATTGCTCTTGAGGGTCTGCAGACGGCTGATGATCGGACGGACCTCGCCGGCGAAGGTGACGAGCGCGTCCCCGACGGTGGTCACCTCGGTCTTGAACGCCTCCCCCGCGGCGGCGACCGGCTTGGTGGCGTCCAGGAGCAGGTGCTCCTCAGGCGCGTTGTAGTGCGGATCGAGCGCCTGCCACCCCGTGTCGATGTTGTGACCGGTGTCGGCGATTCCCTGTCCGTCGCTCTTGAGGGCCCGGCCGGCCGTCTCAACCTCGTCGGCGTTCGTCTTGGGGATCGGAATCGCGTTCGGATCGAACACACCACTCAACGTCGCACCCCTCGTACTCGTCCCCGGGCCACAAGGACCGCCCTCGGATCTCGCGGATCTTCGTGGCGAGCGGCGGCGCGGAGTCCCCTGTGAGATGAATCACTAACGTCCGCGCTATTTCCCGATCTTCGGAGCCGGCGCCGAGGCGGCCTGCTTCTGGGCCTCCTGGACCATCTCGTAGTCGGCCTGGTTGTACGCCTTGACCGCCTTGACCGCACCCTCGATACAACTCGCGGTCTTGGTGACCATGCCCTTGAGGCCAGGCTGGGTGTGCTCCACGTACTCCTTCAACGCGGTTCCGATCGGCTGGCTGGCCGCCGCGGTTCCGGCGTCGCTGACGTGTTTCCCGAAGTCAGAGAGCTGCTTGACCAGCCCGCCCTCCCCTTTTCCGCCCTCGCCGGCGACATAGTTCCCGACCTTGCCCACGACGGAACCCACCCCCGGGCCGTCGATGTCGTAAACGCTCATGTGCGACGGTCCTTCTCCTCGTCATCGGGCGGAGAAAATCGATCGGGCCGAAAATTGCCGGGCGGCCCGGCCGCAAAGTGCTCTGGTCCCGGCCACCGGGAATCGCGGATGACCTGCGCGAGTTCGGCCAGTGAGGCGTCGATCCGCTCCGATTCCGCGGCCACGTCGGCGCGTAGCCGACCGGTGGCCTCGGCCAACCCGGCGACCGCGTCCTCCGCCGTCGCGGGGGCGTCCGCGGGCGCCCTGTCCTCCACCTCGGGCGCAGGCGTCTCGGGGGGCTCCACCAGCTCGAACTTCATGGCTCTCTCGCTGCTCGGGGGGAATCGGCCGACCCTTGCCGATCGTCCAATGGTGACCAGTCGAGATGACCTCTGTAAAGCCCTTTCGATACTCATGCCGATCTGCCCGCAGGGAACCACGGATGCCTTTCCGAAGTCCTACTCTGAGGAGGTATAGGTCTTCGATGAAGACCGGTGGCGCGGGGGATCCGGACGAACTATCGTCGAAGATCCACTTCATCGGCACGCGGAGACGTCACGACCCGACTGGCAGGTGGGACACGATGGGACGTTGGGACCACGGGCAGGAAACACTGGTCACCCTGGCCAAGAACACCGGAACCTCGGGCGAGGAACTGGCCGGGCTCGTCAAGCAGCTGATCGCGGCCGCGGAGCCGCTCTCGGGCAAGTTCAACGGTGCGGGGAAGGCCGCCTTCGACAGTTTCAAGGCCCGCTCGGACCAGATCACCGCCGATCTGAAGGTCGGCCTGAACAGGGTCAACGTCGGCCAGATCGGCATGGAGAAGGCGTTCGCCACCGGCGACCAGACGATGGCCGACGAGGCGGGCCGGATGATGGCCGCGGCCAACTTCGACGGCGCCAAGTTCCGGACGACCTGAACCGACGGACCAGGAGGGGACGACAACGTGGGAACCAACGGCCGCCGCAGCTACGACACCGGGGCCTCCGGCGAGGCCCAGGCCAACATCCAGACGATCGTGTCGCGCCTGGAGGCGCTGATCGGCACGCGCGACACCGACGTCAAGACCGCCATGGCCGACTTCCAGGCCACCGGCGTGGACGACGAGTACCACGCCAAGGAGATCAAGTGGCACACCGCCGCCAACGAGGTGCGCGAGATCATCCGGCTGGTCAAGGCGACGCTGGAAAGCAATGACGAGCACGCCCAGACGGCGCTGAGCAAGGCCGGCGCCGCCGTCCAGGCGATCTGAGGACGGGTCCGCCCAGCGCGGATCCACGGGGCGACGGGGGCGCTCCCTTCCGGGGCGTCCCCCACGTCGGGGCTGCCGGAAGCGAAGGGGGCCCCTGAAGACGAACTGCACGAAGGCGGAGGGGACGCGCCCTGGCACGCGACTACGACACCCAGTTGCTGGAGTCGGTGGCGGTGCGGCGCCGGCGCCTCCGGGACGCGCTGCTGTTCGGGCCGCAGCGGACGCGCCGGACCTTCGACGAGAACGTCGGGAAGATCGTCGCAGGGTTGTGCCTGGCGGCGGTGCTGTGCGCGGGCACGGTGGGCTGGTCGTTCCTGCGGTCGCGTCTCCAGGAACAGAAGCGGGAACAGGTCCGGCAGTCGCAGCAGGGGGCCGTCCCCGACGGCGCCACGGCGCAGGTGCCCGCCGACTGGGTCGGTACGCAGGTCACCTTCACGCGGCTCCGCGCGGCCCTGACCCGGGCCAATGTGCCCGCCACCTTGTACGTCCTGCCGGGGCAGGCCCGCCCCCCGGCCCGCCGGGCCTCCAGCTACTACGTGGTCGCGCGTGGCGAGAACCAGTTCACCGGCGGGATCGTCGAGTTCGAGCAGGGTCGCGTCGCGGCGGAGTTCCCCACCGAGGACGATGCCTGCCGGTGGCTGTACGGGGAACTGGCTGTCAAGGAGACGCCCTCGCACGTCCTCACTCCGCAGACCGAGCAGCAGGCCCTGCGGCAGGGGGCGGCACTCGCGGCCGACGCCCGTTCCAAGATCAATCTCGGCGGCGGCGCGGCGGTCTCCTATCCCCTGCCCCAGGGCCGGTTCGTGGACCAGTTCGGCCAGGAGAGCGGGTCGGTGCTGTTCCCGTTCGGGATGGCCTTCGCGCAGCGCGGCCTTCCGCCGCCGGCGCGCGCCGACACGATCCCGGGTGTCCCGGCGGGCTACCTGCGGTATCGGGTGGTCAAGCCCTTCCTGGTGACGGCCTCGATCTCGGCTCCCGCGCCGCGCAGTCCGGGCGGCGGCGTCCGGTTCACCGTGAACGCGGACCTGTTCCCGCGGCCGCCCGCGCTTCCGACGGTCCGCTGGTTGCTGCGCAACGGCTACCTTGAGCGGGTCTCCGGCACGGCCGTGCCCGGGTAGGCCGGGACGACCCGCAGCAGCCATCCGGCCCCCGGCCGGACGATCGATGATGGAAGGGTGCCATGACCGCGTGGAGCCGGGTCACTCTCGTCGGTGAGCACCGCAAGGTGGACATGGTGCTCCCCGCCCAGGAGCCGATCGGCGCGCTGATGCCCGAGGTCCTCGAACTCCTCGGGGACCAGCCGCAGAGCCCGCCCCGGCTGCGGCACCTGGTCACCGCCACCGGGGACGTGCTCGACCCCGGGGCGAGCCTCGCCGAACGGCGGATCCCCGACGGCGCCGTCCTGCGGCTCGTCCTCTCGGACGAACCGATCCCCGCACCCGTCGTCCACGAGGTGCCGGAGGTCGTCGGCGACACGCTCGACGGCCGGTTGTGGCGGTGGAGCCCGGCGGCCGTCCGCTGGAACGCGACCGGTGCCCTCATGGGGCTGTCCTTCGCCGTCGGGATGCTCATCGTGGAACGGCTCGGCGACGGCGCGGCGCTCGGCATCGTCGGTGCCGTCGCGGCCTGCCTGGCGTTCGGCGGCACGGCGGCCGGGCTCGCCGGGCAAGAGCGCCTCGGGACGGCGATGACCCTCGCCGGCGGCGTCACCGCGACGCCGGCGCTGTGGCTCGCCGCGGACCTGTACGGCTGGGAGGGCTGGGCGCTGGGAGGCGCGCTCGCCCTGACCGCCGCCGCGGTCGTCCTGCTGCTCGGGATCGGCTCGCCGCTCGGCCGCGGCGGGCTTGTCGGCGGCGGGCTGGCCGCAGCGCTGGCGACCATCGGGACGGGCGGTGCCGCGTTCGGCCTGGACGGCGGCCGGGTCGGCGCCGTCCTCGCGCTGACCTGCGTGGTCCTGCTGAGCGCGCTGCTGCGGGTGGCGCTGTCGCTGTCCGGGTTGACCTCCCTCGACGACCGGCGCGGCGCCGGCGGCGTGGTGGCGCGCCGCGACGTGATGAACGCCCTGGACAGCGCGCACCGCAGCATGGTGATCGCGACACTGGCGGTGGCGCTGGCCGCCGCCGTGGCCGGGATCGGCGCCGTCGCGGACTTCGACGCGTGGTCGGCGGGCCTGGCGGGGCTGCTCGCGATCGTGGTGGTCAGCCGGGCCCGGATGTTCCCGCTGATCCTGCAGAAGACCGCGCTCTTCGGCTCGGGCCTCGTGATCGTCGTGGCCCTCGCCGTCCAGTGGACGCGTCACGTCACGTGGGGGGTCGGCCCCGCGCTGGGTATGCTCCTGGCAGGACTGGTGATCCCGGTGGTGGTGCTCACGCGGGAGCAGCCCGAGCACGTCCGCGCACGGCTGCGCCGCATCATGAACCGGGTCGAGGCGGCCGCGGTGGCGGCGGTCATCCCGGTCGCCGTCGGCACCTTCGGGACCTTCGAACGTCTCCTGGAAACCTTCTGAGAGGACACGGTGGCTGACCAGGACCGGGACGAGCTTCCGCCCGAGCCTGACGCGACGGTCGTCGACCCTCCCTCGCTGAGCCCACGCCGGACCGGGCAGCCTCCGCCACTGCCCCTGCTTCCGCCTCCGCTTCCGGAAGAACGGCCCGCACCGGAGGCGGTGCGCTGGTACACCGACCTCGAACCCGGCCCCGCGGAGTCCCAAGCCACCCAGCCCCAAGCCGCCCAACCCCAGGCCACCCAACCCCAGGTCCCGCCGCCGGCCTTCGGTGGACGGTCCAAGCCCCTGGAAACCCCTCCCGTCCCATCCGCACCCGTCCCGCCCCCATCCGTACCTTCGCCGCCTATCCCGCAGCCTCGGCCCGCCGCTCCGGGCCCGTCTCCATCGCCCCCGGCGCTCGCACCACCGGCGGCCGGGCCGGTCCGTCCGGAGGACCTCGTCGCCGGCTCCGTGCACGGCGACTCCCTCCTGCGGCGGGTCGGCCGCGGCGCGATGCGCCCGTTCCGGTCCGCCGACGAGGTGCGTGCGGTCACCGAGCACGGCCAGTGGATCCAGCATCCGGTCACCACGGGCAGGCGGATCGCGGTGATGGGCGTACGCGGAGGTTCCGGCAAGAGCACGGTGGCGGCACTGGTCGCGTCGGCGTATGCCCGCCACCGGGACGACCGGGTACTGGCCTTGGACCTCGACCCCGAGTTGGGCACGCTCCCACTCCGGCTGGGCGTGCGGGCCGAGCACTCGCTCGCCGACCTGGCGGAGGAGAACCTGAGCACCGCCTCGTTCGAGCAGGTTCGGCAGTTCCTGACACCGCTGGGCGATCGGCTGTGGGCCCTGCCCGCCACACGCGGGCGGCTGGGGGCGGGGCACGTGGACGCCGAGTTGTACCGATCCGCGGGCACCCAGCTCAGCCGGTTCTTCGGGATCACGGTCGCCGACAACGGGGCCGGGATCCAGTCGCGCTTGCACCAGGCCGTCCTCGCCGCGGCCCACGCGCAGATCCTCGTCGCGCCCGCCACCGTGGACGGCGCGGCGAAGGTGGGCCGCGTCATGGACTGGATGGCCGCCGGCGGCCTGGAGGCGCTGCGTCCCCGCACGCTGGTCGTGTTCACCTCCCGCTCGCCCCACAAGGCCGGAACCGTGGACGTCGACCGTGCCGCCGACATCCTCGCGGAGGTCGGCGTGGCCGTGATCAGGCTGGGTTTCGACCGGCAGCTGGCCGTCGGCACCACGCTCGACCACGGCCGGCTGGCCTACGCCACCCGCCTGACGGCGATCGCCATCGCCGCCGAGGCGCTCCGCCGCGCCGTCACCGGCTGAACCGGTCGCGGAAGAGACACGGTCCACGGGCGGGTCAGCGACGCCGCCAAGGCAGCCGGGTCCGGCGCCGGGGCTGAGGCCGGGACTGAGGCCGAGACTGATCGGGCAAGGTCACCGAGCCGGGATCGAGCCGTATCAGGGCGTGGTCGCGGCGCCACCAGAACACCTCCGGCGTCGCAGGATCGTCGGACCCCGCGTGCATCTCCCTCGCGACCTGGGAGAAGGCCGGGAGTACATCGCTCACGGCCGCTGAGACGATCGGATAGAGCAGGATGGTGCTGTGCGAGGGAACCGCGACGAGCGCGCCGGGCTTCCCGGCGTCGTGGAGAAAGTGGCGCAGTTCGGCGATGAGCGCCGAGACGTACCGGCACCCGGGCTTGCTGATGACGCGGACGGACTCGCTCGCCGTGAGGGGCTGCTCATGGACGCCGACGTCGGCCAGCTCCCCCTCGTAGGTGTTGGGCACGGCGATGTCGCCGAGCCGCCTGAGTCCGAGGAGCGAGGCCCTGTCCCGGGTGAGCGGCCCCCCGTGGTCGGGGTGCTCGATCACGACCACGGCGTCGAAGTGGTCCCCGGCGGAAGAGACCAGCAGCCCCTCCCGCTCGGCTTCGGTGAGCTTGGGGACCACACGCAGGCGCAGCAGCTTGCGGATGTCTCCGAGGAGTTCGATCTCGGCGATGGCCATCGCCGCGCGGTCGCCCATCTCGCGGAGCCAGTCCTCGACCAGCCTCGGCCACGCGGTCCGCTCCGCTTGTGCGCACCGCTCCAGGATGGTCAGCGTGGGGGCGCTCGGCTCGAACCGGCCCACCGTGAACACGACCCTGGCCAGCGGGGCGTCGAACCGGGCCGCCGGGTTGATCACCGGTAGCAGGTCCTCGATGAGGGCGTGCACGTCCGCCGACACCTCGAAGAGCTCCATCGGCGCCTCCCGGACGAATTGATCAACATGACCTAGTGACCGACATTAGGGTGGGGCGGGGACCGCTCGACGGGGAGGAGTGGGCAGGAATGACGACCCGGGCAGTGCACCGCCCCGCGCGAACCGTGCACCCCCGTTCCGGGCGGGAGCCCCGTGAGGTCGAGGCCCCTCCCACCCTCCCCGAGGCGGGCGGCACGGGCAACCAGATCATGACGATCCTTCCCATGGTCGGCATGATGGGCTCGCTGACGATCATGACCGTGATGCGGAATCCCGCGTTCATGGCGTTCGGCGCGGTGCTGCTGGTCGTGGCCGTCCTCGGCGGCGGGGCGTTGCTGCTGTCGCGCCGGGGGCAGGTCACCCGGCAGCGCAAGAACCAGCGCGAACGCTACCTGGAGTTCCTGGAGGAGCTGCGCGAGGAGCTGTCGGCCGAGGAGCGGGAGAACCGGGCGCGGGCCCGGGTGCTGGACCCGCCGCCGGAGGCGCTGTACGACGTGGTCCGCGACCCGGCCCGGCTGTGGGAACGGCGCCGCACGCACGATGACTTCCTGCGGGTCCGCGTCGGCACCGGGCTCATGCCCGGCCATCCCCTGGAGTTGGGCGAGCAGGGCACCGCGCTCAACCCGACGGACCCTTTCATGTCCTCGGAGGCACGGGCGCTGATCGAGCGCTTCCGCACGGCGCCGGACATGCCGCTCACCCTCCCGCTGGACCTGGCCGGCGACGTCAGCGTCATCGGCACCCACCAGGACGCGCTGCGGCTGGTGCGCGCCATGGTCGCCCAGCTGGTCGCCTTCCACGCGCCGGAGGACGTCGCGATCGGGGCGGCCTATGGCGGCGCCTCGGCCGACTGGGACTGGATCAAGTGGCTGCCGCACGTGCTCGATCCGCACCGCCGCGACGGCGGGGTGCCCGTCCGGCTGATCGCCTCCTCCCCGCTGCGGCTGGCGGCGCTGCTGGCCGACAGCCTGCGCGAGCGCACCGACTACGCCGCGGAGGTGCGCCGCGGGCTGGGTAAACGCGACTCGTTCCGGCTGCTGCGCCGCCTGGTGGTCTTCCATGACACGCACGGCGAGGTGGCTGCCGACCTGGTCCGTCCGGACGAGGGCGTTCCACCGGCCGACCTGGCCGCGACGGTCGTGCACCTGCTGTCGGACCGGACGCACGAACCCGGGGACGTGAGCGTCCGGATCACTGTCGACGGCGATCAGGTCCGGGTGGAGGACCTGCGGGGCGCGGAACCGGTGACGATGACCGGGACGCTCGACGAGGTCCCGGCCGCGATGCTGGAGGGCCTGGTCCGGATGGTCGCCCCGATGCGGCTCTCGCGGGAGTCGGTCGAGGAGGGCGCGGCGCAGGGCGGCGAGGTCGACTTCGCCTCGCTGCTCGGCGTGCGGGATCCCGGCGACCTCGACGTCCCGAGGCTGTGGGCGCCGCGCGGCGAGCGCGCCTTCCTGCGCGTGCCGGTCGGGCTCGACGACACCGGCCGGCCGGTGATCCTCGATCTGAAGGAGGCGGCCAGCCTCGGCATGGGACCGCACGGCCTGTGCGTGGGCGCCACCGGGTCGGGCAAGAGCGAGCTGCTGCGCACGCTGGTGCTCGCGCTGGCGGCGACGCACGGGCCCGACCAGGCGAGCATGGTGCTGATCGACTACAAGGGCGGCGCCACCTTCGCCCCGTTCGCCGAGCTCCCCCACGTCGCGGGCGTCATCACCAACCTGGAGGACGACGCCGGGCTGATCGAGCGGGTGTACGCCAGCCTGTCCGGCGAGGTGCAGCGGCGGCAGCAGGTGCTGCGTGACGCGGGGAACATCGCCAACATCGGCGACTACAACCACCAGCGACGGCAGCGGCCGGAGCTGCCGCCGCTCCCGCACCTGCTGGTGATCATCGACGAGTTCGGGGAACTGCTCACGGCGCGTCCGGACTTCATCGAGCTGTTCCTGTCGATCGGCCGGATCGGGCGCAGCATCGGCGTGCACCTGCTGCTGTCCAGCCAGCGCATCGAGAGCGGGAAGCTGCGCGGCCTGGAGACCTATCTGTCCTACCGGATCGGGCTGCGCACGTTCTCCGAGGAAGAGAGCCGGACGGTGCTGGACGCCCCGGACGCCTTCCACCTCCCGGCGCTGCCCGGCTTCGGCTACCTCAAGGTCGACACCAGCATCTACCTGCGTTTCAAGGGCAGCTACGTATCGGGGCCCTACCGGGGGGCGGTGGCGGCGTCCGACGAGACGTCCGGCCGTCCACCCGTGCTCCCCTACACCGCCTACAACCTGGGCGGCCCGGCGGGCGGCGGGGCCCCGGCGGGCGCTGGCGGCGACGAGGCGGAGCTGCCGGAGCGGACCGTCGGCCCCACCCTGCTCGGCGTGCTGGTCGGACAGCTCGCCCGGCACGGAAGCCGCGTGCAGACCATCTGGCTGCCGCCGTTGCCCGCGCTCACCAAGCTGGACACCGTCACCGGGCCGGTGCGGATCACCGAACGGGGCATGCGCCTGCCGGTCAAGGCCGGCCCGATGCGGGTGCCGATCGGGGTGCTGGACGACGCGCGCCGGCAGTGGCAGGGCGTGTGGAACCTCGACCTGACGGCGGCGGGCGGCCATGTCGCGATCATCGGCGGCCCGCAGACCGGCAAGACCACCCTGCTGCGCACGTTCGTGATGTCGCTGGCGCTGACCCACACACCGGACCAGGTCGCGGTGTACGGACTCGACCTGGTCGGCGGCGGTCTCCAGGTGCTGTCCAGGCTCCCCACCGTGGGCGGCATGGCCGGCCGCACCGACCTGGAGCGGATCCGCCGCACCGTTGAAGAGGTCCACGGGATGCTGGAGCACCGCATGGAGGTGTTCCGCCTGCACGGGATCGACGGTGTCCAGCGGCTGCGGCGGATGCACGCCGCCCGCCAGGTCCCCGAACTGCCGTCCGCCGACGTCGTGCTGGTGGTCGACGGCTTCGGCGCGATCCGCGCCGACTTCGAGGAGATCGACGGTATGGTCTCCGACCTCCTGCAGCGGGGCGGCGGCTACGGCGTCCACGTGGTGGCGGGGATGCTGCGGTGGAACGACGTGCGGATCGCCGCGCAGTCCACCTTCGGGCAGCGCGTCGAGCTGCGGCTGAACGATCCGTCGGACTCGACGGTCAGCCGCAAGCTGGCCGAGACCATCAGCGCCGAACTGCCGGGCCGCGCCCTCACCGACGCCGGGCTCTTCGGCCACGTGGCCGTGCCCGCGCTCGGCGGCGTCCCCGATCCGGCCGGACTGGGCACCGCCGTCGACTCGGCGGTCGGGGCGATCCGCAACGCGTGGACCGGCGAGCCCACCCCACCGGTGCGCGTGCTGCCGCACCGGCTGCCCGCCGCCGACCTGCCCGATCCCGGGCGTGAACCCCGGCTGGCACCCCTCGGCGTGGACGAGCGCGCCTTCGAGCCGCTGCTGCTCGACCTGTTCGACGTCGACCAGAATCTGATCGTCCTCGGTGACGGTGGCAGCGGCAAGTCCAACCTCCTGCGCCTCGTCGCCCACCAGCTGATCGCCCGGTACTCGCCCGAGCAGGTGGTGTTCGCGGTGATGGACCCGCGCCGGTCGCTGCGCGAGGTGGTGCCCGAGCCGTACATGGGCGGCTACGCCACCACCCCCCGGGTCTGCGCCGGGCTCGCGGGCGGCGTCGCCAAGGAACTGGAGGAGCGGATGCCCGACGACCCGTCCGCGGTCCCCGGCGGGACCGGGGTGCGCGGCCCCCGGATCGTCGTGCTCGCCGACGACTACGATCTGCTGACCACGGCGGGTCAGCAGCCGCTCGCCCCCTTCGTGCCCTTCGTGCCGAGCGGCCGCGACATCGGCCTGCACTGCGTCGTGGCGCGCCGCGTCGCCGGTGCCGGCCGCGGGCTGTACGACCCGCTCCTCCAGGCGATGCGGGAGACCGGAAGCGGCGCCCTCGTGATGTCGGGGGAACGGGCGGAAGGGCAGCTGTTCCCGCGCCTGTACGCCGAGTCGCTGCCGCCGGGCCGCGCCCAGTGGATCCGCCGCGGCGAGAGCGCCCGGCTCGTCCAGACCGCCCTGCTCGACGAGGCGCCCCCTCCCTCCGGTGAGGAGCAGCGGTGACCTACGACATGGTCGTGTTGACGCAGCGGGCCCCCGACGTGCGCGCGATCGTCGACAGCATGGTGGCGGCGGGCGAGACCCTGCGGGTGCGCGGCGGAGGGGACGGCGCGATCATCCGGCTCTGCGACGACGAGGGCCGGCCGCTGGTGAGCATCGAATCGGCCCAGCGCGTCGACGTCGAGGGCGAGGTCGGGCGGGTGCTGGGCGAGACCGTGGACGCGGGGCTGACCGTCCCGTACTGGTGGGTGGAGGTCCGGGCGTCGGGCGGGGATCCGGGGGCGCCGGTCCTCGCGCACCGGTTCGCCGACGCGATGGTCGGCCGCCTGGGCGGCGCGGTCTGGCCGACCGAGGGACCGGGCGCCACAGGCGAGGAGGAGGCGGGTTGAGCACGCACCCGGCGGTCGACATCGCCACCGCCAAGAGCGCCGTCGTCATCCAGGACCGCCCGCTCGTGCCGCTGTCGTCCTGGCTGACCGACGCCATGGCGCACTGCGCGGACAGCGGCCAGGCGTTCCAGATCCTCACGCCGCACGACGCCCGGATCACCTTGCCCCTCCGGCTGGCGCTGGGCGGCCCGCGCACGCGGTGGGTCGTCCAGGAACCGGACGACGGCTACTTCGACGGATTCACCGGGTTCCCCCTCGCCTGGGACGGCGCCGAGTTCGTCCTCGCGGGGAAGGCGAAGGAGGGGCCCTCCGAGACGTTCCTGCGGGAGGTTCCGGACGAGCTGGGCCACCATCTGATCGTCGGCCTGCGCGTCGTCCACGAGGCCACCGTGGGACTGGAGCTCGGTGCGGTGACCGAGGACCTGGCCCGCGCCCTGGCCGGGACCGCGCCGCGGTCCTGGGGGACGGCCGAGCCCGCGCTGTCCCGGTGGTCGCCCTCGGAGCTGACCGACCTGTGCAGGCGCCGTTCGCCCCGCTCGACCTCGCTGGTCTTCATGGGCCCGCACGGCACGACTGCCGCGGCGCCTCCCTTCGGAGGGACGGCGCGGGTCTCCCGGGTGACCTCGGGGGTGAAGGAGACGATCACGTTCGCCGTCGCGTGCCCCGCCGGTGAGGAGCCGCCGCTGGACGAGCTGGAGGCGCTCGCGGACCGGCACGCGCGGACGGGGATCCTGCGGACCCTCAACGTCCAGTGGACGCCGGCGCTCCCCGATCTCACCTATCCGAGCCGGGCGATCGGCGTGCCCTCACCCCTCGCCCTCGGCATCGGGCCGGAGGGCGCCGCGGAGACCGGGATCGAGCACGCCCTGGCCGCCGAGGTGACCGGCAAGAAGATCGGCGGCTCCGCCGCACCCGGCCTGTGGTACGTGCTGGCCGGCGACGACGCGGCCTGGCCGCGGTTCCGCGGGCTGATGGACCATCTCACCGGAGGCGGACCGTAAGAATCCCGTAAAAGGGTCAGGGCACAGTAAGTCCCGTCGAGCCGGAGACCACGGCAAAGGAGGCGGGACATGCGGGAACACCTCAAACTGGCGGTCATCATCGGCAGCACGCGTCACGGCCGCTTCGGCCCGACCGTCGCCGGCTGGTTCGCCGACCGGGCCCGCAAGCACGGGGACCTGGACGTCGACCTGATCGACCTCGCCGAGACCGGGCTCCCCGAAACACTGCCCGACCACGACGAGACGGCCCCGGACCCGGTGCTCGCGCTGGGCATCCGTCTCGCCGCCGCCGACGCGTACGCGGTGGTGACGCCGGAGTACAACCACGGCTACCCCGCACCGCTGAAGACGGCGATCGACTGGTACTACGACGAGTGGAAGGCCAAACCGGTCGCCCTCGTCAGCTACGGCCGCGAATCCGGCGGCCGGCACGCCGCGGCGCAGCTCCGCGAGGTGTTCGGCGAACTGCACGCGGTGGTGGTCCGGGACGGCATCGCCCTGGACTGCTACTGGGAGGAGTTCGCGGCGGACGGCTCCTGGCCCAGGGCAACGGCAGCCTGCAACACCGCGGTCAAGACCACGCTCGACCAGCTCTCCTGGTGGGCCCTGGCCCTCCGCGAGGCGCGGAACACGACCCCGTACACGACCTGAATCCCAGGGAGGGAATCATGCGCAAGATCATCAGCTCGACGTACATCTCGCTCGACGGCGTCATCGGCAACCCGCAGAACTGGACCTCGGCCTACTTCGACGAGGAGGCCGCCGGCCTCGCCAGGGACCTGCTGTTCTCCAGCGACGCCCTGCTGATGGGCCGTCTGACCTACGACGGCTTCGCCGAGGCGTGGCCCGCGATGGAGGAGGCGACCGGAGACTTCGGCGTCCGGATGAACAACCTCCCGCACTACGTCGTCTCCGACACCCTGGACAAGCCGACCTGGAACAACACCACCATCATCAAGCGCGCCGACGCCGTCGCCACGATCCGGGAGCTCAAGGAGCAGGACGGCCAGGACATCCTCCAGTACGGCTTCGGCCCGGTGTCCCGCGCCCTGGTGGAGAACGGCCTGCTGGACGAGCTGCGCCTGTGGATCCACCCGGTCATCGTCGGCACCGACGACCCGTCCGAGCTCCTCGTCCACAGGGACTTCTCGGCGTCCTTCGAGCTCGCCGGCACCACGTCCTTCAAGTCCGGTGTCCTCATCGCCACCTACACCCCCACCAGGAAGTAGCCCGCCGATGGCGTGCCGGCTCCAGCCCGGCACGCCATGCGGCGCCGGAAGGCCCGGCGCCCGACTGGGCCCGCCGGGTGGACGACGTCGAACTCCAGATCATGACCGGCCGATGCTGGTCGGTGCTGCGCCGCCCCGACCGTGTCGTCCCAGCGCTGACCTGGGCGCTCGCCCGGTACGACGACGCGCACGCACGCGACAAGGCGCTGTACCTGACCTGGCTCGCCGAGGCCCACATCGACGCAGACCAGATCCCGAAGGCCGCCCGCACGCTGGGAGACGCGATCAGCTTGGGCGGCGACGTGGCCTCCTGCCGCCCACGGAAACGAGTGTCGGAGGTGGTCGAGAGGCTCCGCCCGCACACCTCTACCCCTGCCGTGGCCGAGGTGATCGACCGGGCTAACTCGATGAGGTGCGCTTCCAGCTCGGCGTACCGCTCGCCCGTCGTACGCAGAAACACCTGCCACTCCTCGCCGGTCCCCAGCTCGCCGAGATGCCAGAACGCCGATCCTGCGGGCCCGAACACCTAGCCCGACGCCGCGAGCTTCGCGCCGACCGCGGAGCTGATGAGCGCGATACCCGCCTCATGGCTGTCGGTGGTGGTCGAGACCTGCAAGTAGTCCGTCATGCGGCAGACCCTACTCACCCGGATCTGCCCTGCAAGGGCATGTGCGGGACAGCCTCAACACGGTCCTGAACAATGCGAACGCCCCACCTCGGAGGACAGGGGCATGTCCGGCATGGCTACTCGGTGTCGCGCCGCTTAGCGATGCACCGGGCTCCGCCTCCTGGCCCGGAGCGCGGCACATGTCACGATCTTCCAGAAGCTGGACGGGCCCGGGACGCCAGTGAGGCACCGGACAAGCACCTGGCGTTCGGGCTCGGCGCGCACCACTGCCTCGGGGAACCGCTCGCCTGGCAGGAGATGCTCACCGCCCTGCCGGCGCTCTTCGACCGCTTCCCCGACCTCCGCCTCGCCGACGACCCCACACGAATACGCCAGGCGCCGTCCTTCATGCTCCAAGGCTGGCTAGAGCTCCCCGTCCGCCTGACGCTTCCCGGGGGATGCCGCCACTAGCGGCACCTAAAGAGCCCGGCCACGGTTCAGCGCAACGTGTCGTGATGTCCAGCGCGGACGTCGCTCACCAACGTCCGGAAGCTCTTCTGGCCGACCCGGAGCACCGGACCTCGCGCGTCCTTGGAGTCACGGATCAGCACGGCGCCAGGCTGGCCAGCTACCTCGACGCACGCCCCCTGTTGTCCAGAGCGACTGCTCTTGCGCCACGAAATGCACGGTGAGACAACAGATCGAGACATCGACCACACATCTCCGGTTGGGGGGACCGAACCTACAGCTTGTCGGCAATCAACTTGATCGTATCCTTGGGGCTCAGTGCCACCGCAACCAGTCGCTGGAAGGCGATCTGGAAGCGTTCCACCTCCACCGGCTCCTCCACGAAGAGTTCACCGGCGAGATTCTCGACGTACACCGCCTCCGGGTCGGCGGGGTCCGCGAACCGCAGAATGGCGAAGGGACCGAGCACCCCCGGGTGTGCTCCCGCCGTGAAGGGAATGGCTTGAAGGGTGACGCGTGGATGTTTAGCCATCTCCAGCAGGTGCCGAAACTGCACTCGCATGATCTCGGGAGAGCCGACGACCCGGTGGAGCACCGCCTCGTCGAAGACCACCGATAGCCGTAGCGGATCGTCCCGGGTCAGCACTCGCTGGCGGGCCAGCCTCAACTCCACCCGACGCTCGACCTCGTCGTCGGCGATCTCCGCCTGCCCGGAACGCATGACCTCCCGCGCGTAGTCATCGGTTTGCACCAGGCCCGGCACCATAAGCGCTTCAAAACTCAAGACCGACGCGGCCTCCGCCTCCAGTCCGATGTAGGTCGTGTACTGGTCACTCAGCTCGGCCTCGTACGGGTGCCACCAGCCGCGCTGGCGCCCTTCCTTGGCCAGCGTGACGAGCCGTTCCCGCCGGCCCTCGTCGGTGATCCCGTAAAGATCAAGGAGGTCGACGACGTCGCGGGGCAGCGGCCGCCGCCACTCGTTGCGCTCCATGCGCGTCAGCTTCGACGGATGCCAGTCCAGCCGCTTGGCCGCCGCCGTCGCCGTGATCCCGGCGGCCTCCCTCAGCCTCAGAAGTTCCGCGGACAGGCGCCTGCGCCGCAGAGTCGGACTACCCGCCATCACGCCACCTCCATCACCGCTCGACCGGCTGAGCATAGAGCACATGGCTGGTGACGGTATGAAATCGGTCATCACATGACCTAACGTACACAACTTAAATTAGGTATTGCGAATTAAGCTCCACAGGTGCATCGTAGTCGACGCGAGGCGACCGCATCGCGCCACTTCAGCTCGTCAATCGTGACAGGAAGTGATCACATCGTGACTCCTGATGGCGACCTCTTCGTGCTCGTCCTCAAGCCGGTGCCCGAGGCTTGCAAGGAGGCGCGCGACCTCGTGGGATTCGCCTTCCTGCATTGGGGGCTGGAGGACTACACGGCGCGGCTGGTGGTCAGCGAGCTCATCACCAACGCGGTGCGCGCCTCCGCCGCGGGGCAGCACATCGTGGTGCGCGTGCTGTTGGCCGACGGCGAGACGCCCACGATCGAGGTCTGGGATCAGTCCGGGGAGATGCCGACCGTCCAGGCGGCCGGTCCTGCCGAGGAGACAGGACGCGGGCTGTTCCTGGTCGAGCAGCTCGTCCGGAGCTGGGGAACGCGTCCGCTGGCGGAGGGTGGCAAGATCACCTGGGCCCGGCTCCACGCCGTCCCGGTGGACGGCGGCGAGGGCAGTGATCAGGACGCCCAGGTGTGAGCCGATCACGTGCGGTCGAGACAAGCGACGATCAGGAGGAGGGAACGACTGTGCGGGTGCTGCGGAGTGTCCGGGATGTGTTGCGACGGGTGGCGGGGAGCTCGTCCGTGCGAGGGCCACGAAGGGACATGGTGCCGCGCTGCTCCGAGCCCTGCCCGAGGACCGTCTTCTTGTTCTCGCGGCTGGGTCCTGAGGTGGCGAAGGCGTTCGAGGCATTCCCCCAAGAGGCGCGGTCGTGGCGGTTGCTGGCCGATCTGGAGGAAGCGCGGGCGCGGGTGTGGTCGGGGCAGGGCCGCACGTGGGACGCCGGAGTGTGCACCGGACAGGCGCAGGCGTACCGGGCGGCTGCCGAACATGTGGAGGAGGTGCTGATCGAGTCGCTCGGGCTGTGGGAGCAGTACGAGCGGCAGATCCGCGGCGGCGACCGTCGGTAGGTCAGAGTTGGGTGAGGATGTGGTTCAGGATCGCGGGGGTGCGGGCCGGGGCCTGGGCTTGGACGCCCAGGCGGTTCATCACGTCGCGGTAGCGCAGGACCTCCGCGGGACGGTCGGGGTAGAAGGCGCCGGCGAGCTGCTCGATGTAGACGACGTCGGGGAGTTCGGGCTCGGCGAAGCGCAGGAGGGTCACCGGGCCGCCCTCGGCGGCGTGGCCTCCGGCGGCGAAGGGCAGCACCTGGACGGTGATGTTCGGTTCCGTGGCGAGCTCGCTCAGGTGCCGTAGCTGGGCGCGCATCGTCGGGGTGCCGCCGACCGCGCGGCGGAGGGCGGCCTCGTCGAGGACGGCCCAGAACTTCACCGGGCCCGGGCGCATGAGGATGCGGGCGCGCAGCATCCTCAGCTCGACGCGCCGCTCGATCTCGTCCGCGGGCGCGTCGGGGTGGCGGGCGCGGATCAGGGCGCGGGCGTAGTCCTCGGTCTGGAGCAGCTCCGGGATGGCCTGGACCTCGTACGCGCGGATGATCTCGGCGCCCTGTTCGAGACCGAGGTAGGGCTCGAACCAGCTGGGCACCACGTCCCCGTACCGCTGCCACCAGGCGGGCATGTTGGCATGCTCGGCCAGTTGCAGGAGGGGCTCGCGGCGCGCGGCGTCGGTCACGCCGTACAGGGTGAGCAGGTCGGCTATGTCGCGTTCTTTGAACCCGACCCTGCCGAGCTCCATGCGGCTGATCTTGGAATGGGAACCGCGGATCTCGTATCCGGCGGCCTCGGTGGAGATGCCGGCGGCCTCGCGCAACCTCCTGAGCTGCGCGCCGACGAGCATCCGCAGGACCGTGGGCCCCGCCAGCTCGCGCCCCTGCGCTGCGGGCGAGCCGGGGACTGCTGGCATGCCGAATCCGGGCGGCGGGTCTCCCACGGGGACGCCTCCTTGGGCGTGAGAATTCCTGCCTTCGACGCAAAGTTACTCGGCGCGGCGGGGTCATCCCAAGGGGCGGAACCGTGTTGTTCGTCTCCACCGGCGCTGACCTGGCACGATGCGGCTGCGAGAAAATATCGGAGAAAAGTTCGTCCACGATGTCGATCCGGCCGCCGGCTCTTCGACGCGTCCGGTGAAGGGCCCGGGAGACACCCCGGGACGTGAACAGGGAGGCATCACGATGCGTTTCATGATGATGACGACGGACAGCGGTTCCGAGCAGGCCCCGCCCGACGAGAAGCTCCAGGCCGAGATGGGCGCGTTCATCGCCGAGATGTCCAAGACGGGCGTGCTCCTCGCGACCGGTGGGCTGGAGCCGCACGGCACGCGCATCGCCTCGTCCGGGGGCAAGGTGACCGTCACCGACGGCCCGTTCGCCGAAGCCAAGGAGTCCGTGGTCGGCTTCGCGCTGATCGAGGTGCGCACCAGGGAGGAGGCGATCGAGCTGTCCCGCCGGTTCTGGGCGATCGTCGGTGACGGCGAGGGCGTCATCAAGCAGGTCTTCGGGCCGGAGGACCCCTTCCCCGAGGGATGACCTGCCGGTGAGCTTGCGCGGCGGCCCGTGCGGGTGCTGTCATCGGCAGCGTGACGGCTTCCGGGGTGCGCGCGGGCATCGACGCGGTGTGGCGGATGGAGTCCGCGCGGATCATCGCCGGGCTCGCCCGTCTGGTCCGCGATGTCGGCCTCGCCGAGGAGCTGGCGCAGGACGCGCTGGTCGCCGCGCTCGAACAGTGGCCCGAGTCGGGCGTCCCGGACAACCCGGGCGCCTGGCTCATGGCCGTCGGGAAGCGCCGCGCCATCGACCGGATCCGGCGGGAACAGCGGCTACAGACCAAGCTGGCCGAGATCGGGCACCGGCTGGAGTCCGGGGAGCAGGAGCCGCCCGAGTTCGACCTCGTCCTCGACCAGGAGCGCATCGAGGACGATGTGCTCCGGCTGGTGTTCACCGCCTGCCATCCGGTGCTGGCCACGCACTCCAGGGTCGCGCTCACGCTGCGGATGCTGGGCGGGCTGACCACCGACGAGATCGCGCGTGCGTTCCTCGTCCCGGAACCGACGGTCGCGCAGCGGATCGTCCGGGCCAAGCGGACGCTGTCGGAGGCGGGCGTGCCGTTCGAGGTGCCGGAGGGTCCGGACCGGGTCGCCCGGCTGGCCTCGGTACTGGAGGTCATCTACCTGATCTTCAATGAGGGGTACGCGGCGACGGCCGGCGAGAGCTGGGTCCGCACGGACCTGTGCCAGGAGGCGCTACGCCTTGGCCGTATCCTCGCCGGGCTCGCGCCGGACGAGCCCGAGGTGCACGGGCTCGCCGCACTGATGGAGATCCAGGCCTCCCGGACGCGGGCGCGCACGGGGCCGTCCGGTGAGCCGGTCCCGCTGCGGGACCAGGACCGCGGGCTGTGGGACCGGCTGCTCATCCGCCGCGGCTTCGCCGCCCTGCTGCGCGCGAAGGAGATCGGCGGACCGCCCGGTCCGTACGTCCTCCAGGCCGCCATCGCCGCCTGCCACGCGCAGGCGCACACCGCCGAGGACACCGACTGGACACAGATCGCGTCGCTGTACGAGATCCTCACGCGGGTCACGCCGTCCCCGGTCGTGGAGCTCAACCGCGCCGTCGCCGTCGGCATGGCGGACGGTCCGGCGGCGGGCCTCGCGCTCGCCGACGCCCTGGTGGACGAGCCGTCCCTGCGCGGCTATCACCTGCTGCCGAGCGTGCGCGGCGATCTGCTGGCGCGGCTCGGGCGGCCGGCGGAGGCCCGCGCCGAGTTCGAGCGCGCGGCGGAGCTCACCCGCAACGCGCCCGCGCGGAAGGTACTGCTCGACCGGGCCGCGTCTCTCAGCGTCCCTCAGTAGCGCGTAACCCCTCAGTAACCTCTGAGGGGTTACGCGCCGGTGTTGTGGGCGGCGTCGATCTGCTCCCAGGCGACCTGGAGGAGGGCGGCGCGCTTCTCCTCCCGGGCGCCCTCCATCGCGTCCAGGGCGAAGGTGCCGAAGTAGACGGTGAAGAGGGCGCTGAGGGCGCGGACCTGTTCCAGGACGGTGGCGTCGGGGTCGGCGAGCAGGGCGCCGAGCGCGCGCATGCGGTCGCGGAAGGCGTTGGGCGCGCCCCGGCCGCGCAGCGCGGCCTGATTCTCCTGGAGGAACCGGAAGACCGGCGCGCCCGTCTCCAGCGCCTCGTTCAGGCGGCGTAGCACCTCGCGGCGCGTTTCGAGGGTGGCGGGCTGGGCCTGCCCCCAGGCGATCAGCTCCTCGACGGGACGGCCGATGTCCTCGACGAGGCTCGTGACGATGTCCTCCTTGGTGCGGAAATGGTAGTAGAGCGCGGCCTTGGTGACCTCCAGCCGCTCGGCGATCTCGCGGAGCGAGGTCTGGTCGTAGCCGCGTTCCAGGAAGAGTTCCAGCGCGACGTCCTGGATGCGCTGCCGGGTGTCCTTGCGGCGCGTCTGGGCCACGGTCGCCTCCTCCGTTCGTCCTAGGTCCCACGATATCGCCTTAACTTACTTGACGCCCGGCTAGTTAGCCCGCACACTCGAAACCGTTAACTAGCCGGTCGGCAAGTAAGGAGACGGACATGGACCGGGAACCCTCCCCACCGGACGGCGGCGAGCGCGGCCGCAACCTGTACGTCGTGATCGGCGCGGTGCTGATCGCGATGCTGCTGGCCGCGCTCGACAACCTGATCCTCGGCACGGCGATGCCCAGCATCGTCGGCGACCTCGGCGGTCTCGGCCACCTGTCCTGGGTCGTCACCGCCTACACCCTGGCCACCGCCGTCTCCACCCCCGTCTGGGGCAAGCTCGGCGACATGTACGGGCGCAAGGGCGCCTTCATGACCGCCATCGTGATCTTCCTGGTCGGCTCGACGCTGGCGGGACTGTCGCAGGACATGACGCAGCTCATCGCGTTCCGGGCGCTCCAGGGGCTCGGCGCGGGCGGGCTGATGGTGGGCGCGCTCGCCATCATCGGCAGCCTGCTGCCGCCCCGCGAGCAGGGCCGCTACCAGGGCATGATCTCCGGGGTCATGGGCCTGGCCATGATCGCCGGGCCGCTGGCCGGCGGCGCGATCACCGACCACCTCGGCTGGCGCTGGTGCTTCTACGTCAACCTGCCGCTCGGCGTGCTCGCACTGGTCATGATCTCGGCCGTCCTGCACCTGCCCAAGCAGCGCGCCAAGGCGCGCGTCGACTATCTCGGCGTCGCGCTGCTGGCCACCACGATCTCCTCGCTCGTCCTCGTCACGACGTGGGGCGGCGCTGAGTACGCCTGGACGTCCGGCGTCATCGTCGGGCTGGCGGTGCTCGCGGTCGCCGCCGGCACCGCCTTCCTCGCCGTCGAGCGCCGCGCCGCCGAACCCGTCCTGCCGCTGGGCCTGTTCCGCAACGCCAACTTCACGATCGTGACGGTCATCGGGTTCCTGCTCGGCTTCGCGATGTTCGGCGCGATGACGTACCTGCCCCTGTTCCAGCAGAGCGTGCAGGGCGCGTCCGCGACCAACGCGGGCCTGCTCGGGATGCCGCTGTTCCTGGCGATGGTCGTCATCAACATGTTCGCCGGGCCCTTCATCACCCGGACGGGCCGCTACAAGCCGTTCATCGTCGCGGGCGCCGCGCTGCTGGCCACCGGGCTGGCGCTGCTGTCCACGATGGACACCGGCACCGCGCGCCTTACCACCGGCGCGTTCATGGCGCTGGTCGGCGCCGGGATGGGCTGCCTGATGCAGACGACGCTGATCGTCACGCTCCAGAGCGTCGAGCCGAAGGATCTCGGCGTCGGCTCGTCCACCGCCACCCTGGCCCGGACGATCGGCGGCTCGGTGGGCGTGTCGATCGTCGGTGCGCTGTTCGCCGGGCGCGTCCGCGACGTCATGACCGAACGGGGCGTCTCCGCCGTCACCGAGGGCTCGGCCCAGCTGGACGCGGCGGGCCTGCGGACGCTGCCCGCCGCCGTCCGCGACGCCTATGAGCACGCGGTGGCGGGCGGGACGCACCAGGCGTTCATGGTCGCGGCGGGCATGGGCGTCCTGGCGTTCGCGCTGGCCTGGTTCGTCAAAGAGGTCCCGCTGGTGGACAAGTCCATGCGGCCTGCCGGCGCGGAGGCCGGCGGCGCCGGTGATCCGGGAGGCAGCGGGGACGCCGACCGGGAGACCGCGCCGGCGTGACGGGCACCCCACCGAACGCGCCGCGGCACCCGCCCTCGGGGCCGGGTGCGCCCGGTGCCTGGTAGGGATGGAAACCTGGCACGGCACGGGCCGTGCGGGGAGGGAGACGCTGTGATCGCTCGTCGGGACGTCGAGGCCGCCGGGGATCGGGTCGCGGGCCGGATCCGCAGGACGCCACTGCTCGCGATCGAGGCGATCCCCGCCGCCGCACCAGACGACGACCTCGTCGGGTCCGCCGAACAGATGTGGCTGAAGCTCGAACACACCCAGCACACGGGCTCGTTCAAGACGCGCGGCGCGTTCAGCCGCATCCTCGCCGCGCAGGCTTCCGGGCGACTCCCGGAGACTGGCGTCGTGGCGGCCTCGGGCGGCAACGCGGGCCTCGCCTTCGCCCACGCCGCGGGACGGGTCGGCGTCCCCGCCGAGGTGTTCGTCCCGGAGACGGCACCGGCGGTGAAGGTCGCGGGGTTGCTGGCGCTGGGCGCGGCGGTCGTCCAGGTCGGCACCCGCTACGCCGACGCCTACGAGGCCGCCACCAAGCACGCCGCCGACACCGGCGCATTGTTCTGCCACGCCTACGACCAGCCGGACGTGTGCGCCGGCCAGGGCACGCTGGGCCTGGAGATCCTGGAGCAGACGGGCGGCGAGGTCGACACCGTCCTGCTGGCGGTGGGCGGCGGCGGCCTCATGGCGGGTGTCGCCGCCGCGCTCGAAGGGCACGCGCGCGTCGTCGGCGTCGAGCCCGTGACCGCGCCGACCCTGGAACGGGCCCTGCACGCCGGGCGTCCCGTGGAGGTCCAGGTCTCCGGGATCGCCGCCGACTCGCTCGGCGCGTCCCGCCTTGGCGACATCGCCTACGACGTGGCGACCCGCACCGGGGTCCTCTCGGTCCTTGTCACGGACGAGGCGCTCGTGGAAGCCCGCCGGTTCGTGTGGAGCGAGTACCGGCTGGCCGTCGAGCACGGGACGGCCGCGGCCGTCGCCGCCCTCCGCACCGGCGCGTACCGTCCGTCCCCCGGCGAGCGGGTGGTCGTGGTGCTGTGCGGCGCCAACACCGACCCCTCAGACCTCGCCTCCTGACCCCCGGAGAAGGGCGTCCCTTGGCGACCGCGCGCCGGCCGGCCGCGTCGAGGGCGCGGACGGCCCGGGCCACACCGTCGGCGTCGCAGGCGTCGATCAGGCCCGCGATCTCGGCCCAGGCCGCGTCCGGTGCCCCAGGGGCGTCAGTCGGGCCGTCGGGTGGGGCGTGCAGCGCTGCGCTCGCCATGCCAGGCACGCTAGACAACGCCTCTGACAGTCGGCGTCGCCGCGGCTCAGGGTGTCGGGCGCGCGAACTGGAGGGGCAGCGCCCGGAAGAGCGGACCGGGCTGCGCGGACGGCGTCGCCGCCTGCGCGCCGCACAGCGCCTGGATGGCGTGGGCGCCGAGCGCGCTGTCGATCGGGTCCGGCAGCGGGGCGCCGTCGGCGTCGAGCCGCTGGTACTTCATGAGGTTGAAGGCGAAGGAGACCTGCCGCCGGCCGTCCGCGCTCGACAGCGCCTGCGCACCGGCCCCGAAGACGGCGCCGTCGTGACCCCAGTACGTGCCGCACGGCAGGCTCAGCGAGTAGATGCCAAGGCCGTACTTCATGATGACGTTGCCGTCGGCATCACTGACCGGCACGGTCTGCTGCATCTGTGCCAGGGACAGGCGGCTGATGAGCCCGCCGGTGAGGAGCGCCCGGTAGAAGCTGTTGAGGTCGTCCATGGTGGACACCAGCGCACCCGCGGTCGCCACCCAGCTCATGTTGAACGTGCTGTAGTCGCGCGGTGGGTTCACGTGCCGGTAGAGCGCTTCGTACATGCGGGGGTGCGGCCCGCGGATATCGGGGCCGGACGGGAAGTAGGTGTGCTTCAGGCCGGCCCTGCGGATCACGTTCCGGGTGATGTAGGTCTCCGCATTGGTGCCCGTCACCTTCTCCAGGATCTGCCCGGCGGCGATGTAGTTGGTGTTGGAGTACGACCAATGCTCGCCCGGGTCGCCGGTGGGCGGCGCTTGCAGCCCCCAGTCGATGAGCTGCTTGGGACTGAGCGAGCGGAAGCGTTCAGTGTCCAGGCTCTTGGGCGACCCTTGACTCAGAGACGGGAAGGCGTAGACGACGTAGTCGCCGATGCCGCTGGTGTGGTTCAGCAGCATCCGCACCGTGATCTGCTGGCCGCGCTGCCCCGGGAACAGGTTGGGCAGGTACCGGCCGATGGGCGCGTCCAGCTCGACGGTGCCCTTCTCCACCTGCTGGAGGATCGCGGTGGCCACGAACGTCTTGGTGATGCTTCCCACGCGCGTCTGCATGCCGGCGGCGACGGGACGTCCCGTCCGCACGTCGGCGACGCCGGACGCGCCGTTCCACCGCTGCTCACCGTCCCGGACGGAGGAGAACACCCCGTACATGCCGGCCTCGTGGACGGCGTCGAGCGTGGCGCGGAGGTTGGCGGGCTCGATGCCGGACGCGGCGTCCGCGGGGGTGCCCGGCACGAGGTAGGCGGGTCCCGGGGCGGGCGCGGGCAACATGGCGGTGGCCGACCCCTGGACCAGGCCCAACATGACCATCGCGGCGATCCCCATCGCCGCTCCCCGTGCTGTGCGCCGTCCCGGACGCCCGAGCGGGCGTCCCCCCGTGCCGGTGGCCGTGGGCCGTGTGGCCCGTCCGAACCGCCTCGCCGTCATGCCTCTTCTCTCTCCAGTTCGCGATACGTCGAGTGGAAGTCTTCTCGGAAATCCCCCACGGTGTCATCCCACCGAGGGAGGAAATCGACATCCTTCTGAGGACGGCGTGACGCTCTGAAGATCGAGTACGCGGGACGGCGGCCGCCGGTTCAGCGCGGGTCAGCTCAGCAGGTCGGCCAACGTCTCGCGGCGGGACGGGTGGCGCAGCTTGTGCATGCCTTTGGATTCGATCTGCCGGATCCGTTCGCGCGTCACCCCGTAGACCTTGCCGACCTCCTCAAGGGTCTTCGGCTCGCCGCCGGCGAGGCCGAAGCGCATCGAGATGACGCCGGCCTCGCGCTCGGTGAGCGTCTCCAGGACGGCGTCGAGCCGGCCGCGCAGCATCGAGGACGCGACGACGTCGGCGGGGTCGCCGCCGTCGGGGTCTTCGATGACGTCGCCGAGCTCGCCGTCGCCGTCCTCGCCGAGCGGGGTGTGCAGCGACAGCGGCTCGCGCGCCTGGCGGCGCAGCCACTCCACCTTCTCGGTCGTGACGTCCAGCTCGGCGGCCAGCTCCGCCGAGGTCGGCTCACGGCCGAGGTCCTGCGCCAGCGTGCGGCGCAGCCGGGTCATCCGGTTGAGCACCTCGACGACGTGCACGGGGATGCGGATCGTGCGGCTCTGGTCGGCGAGCGCGCGGCTGATCGCCTGCTTGATCCACCAGACCGCGTAGGTGGAGAACTTCAGGCCGCGCCGGTACTCGAACTTCTCCACCGCACGGATCAGGCCGAGGTTGCCCTCCTGGACCAGGTCGTTGAGCGGCAGGCCGTGCCCCATGTAGCGCTTGGCGAGCGAGACGACCAGGCGCAGGTTGGCCTCGACCATGTGCTCCTTGGCCCGGGCGCCGTCGGCGGCGATCCAGGCGAGGTCCTCGCGGTCCTGCCCGGACAGGTCGGCGCGCGTCTCCAACCGCTCGCGGGCGAACAGGCCGGCCTCGATGCGCCTGGCCAGCTCGACCTCCTTGTCGGCGGTCAGCAGCGCGGTGCGCCCGATGCGGGACAGGTAGTCCTTCATCGGGTCGGTGAGATCACGGGTCGCGGCCACCGCGCGGGGAGAGGGCACGCGGGGGGACGCGCTGGGGGCGTGGCTGGCGTTCAGAACGGTGTCCTTTGTTCGTCCGGTGCTCATCCGAGCGGGGAGGGAACGGGTCACCTGTTTCGGGTACCCGCGACTCCCGCGACATAAACTTAGGATCGACATAGAAATATGTCAATAATAAACTTAGGTCGAAGTATGCAAGGATGGAGGCCATGGGACTCCGGGAGCTGAAGAAGCAGCAGACACGGCAGAACATCTCGCACCAGGCGACGCGCCTGTTTCTGCGGCACGGCTTCGACCAGGTGACGATCGCCGACGTCGCGGCGGCGGCGCAGGTGGCCAAGATGACGGTCACCAACTACTTCCCGCGCAAGGAGGACCTGGCCCTCGACCTGCACGAGGAGTTCGTCGCCCTGCTCGCCCGCACCGTCGCCGAACGCGCGCCCGGCGAGTCGGCGCTCGCCGCGCTGCGCCGCGCGTTTCTGGCCGGGGTGGCAAAGCACGACGCCGTCCTCGGTTTCTCCGGCCCGGACTTCGCCCGGATGATCATCGGGAGCCCGGCGCTGGTCGCGCGGCTCCGCGAGTTCCACGAGGAGCGCGCGGACGCGCTGGCCGCCGTCCTCGCGCAGGAGACCGGCGCCGCCCCCGGCGACCTGCTCCCCCGGCTGGTCGCGGCCCAGGTGGGCGGCGTCCACCGCGTCCTGTTCCAGGAGACGCTCCGCCGCACGCTGGCCGGCCAGGAGCACGAGGAGATCGCCATGGCGCTGGCCGACGCGGGACGGGAGGCGTTCGACCTCCTCGAACCGGCACTCGCGGACTACGCCGTCCGCCCGATGACCTGATCCGGCCGCCCGCGCGGCGCGCACCCGGAGGGCGAACGCCACGCGGACGGAGGATGCGGACGGAGGATTCCGATCCAGGAGATGACAGGTACCGGAGTCGACGGGTTCAGGAGATCACGAGCAGCAGGTCGCCCGCCTGAACGGGGGTCATCCCGGGGACGGCGAGACGGGCGACGGCGCCGGCCACCGGGGCGGTGATGGCCGCCTCCATCTTCATCGCCTCGATGGTGGCGACCACGTCCCCGGCCGCGACCTCCTCGCCCTTGGCCACGCGCAAGGTCACCGACCCGTCGAACGGCGCGGCGACATGGCCGGGCTCGGCGGGGTCGGCGCGCTCGACCGGCGGCGCGTCCGACGCGACGGACTTGTCACGGACGGAGAGGGTTCGGAGCTGGCCGTTCACGGTGCAGATGACCTGCCGGACGCCCGCCTCGTCGATCCCGCCCACCGCCTCCAGACCGGCGAGGACGCGCACGCCCGGTTCCAGATCGAAGGCGACCTCCTGCCCCGTGCGCAACCCGTACAGGAACGCGCTCGTGGGCAGGACGGAGAGGTCGCCGTAGGCCGCGCGTGCCTCGCGGTAGTCCTTGGCAGGCCCGGGGAAGAGGAGCCGGTCGAGTGTGTCCCGAACATCAGGACCGGCGAGTGCCTTCTCCTCGGCTCCGTCAAGCTCCGCGCGCGCGGGTGTGTACTGACGTCCGGCTAGAGCCTTGCTACGGAAAGGCTCCGGCCAGCCTCCCGGCGGGTCGCCCAGTTCACCATTGAGGAACCCGATGACGCTGTCGGGGATGTCGTAGCGTTCTGGGTTCTCGGCGAAATCGTCGGGGTCGGCGCCGGCGGCGACCAGGTGCAGCGCCAGGTCTCCGACGACCTTGCTGGACGGGGTCACCTTCACGAGCCGGCCGAGGATCCGGTCGGCCGCCGCGTAGAGCCGCTCGATCTCCTCGAACCGGTCACCGAGCCCGAGGGCGACGGCCTGCTGCCGCAGGTTGGACAGCTGGCCGCCGGGAATCTCATGCTGGTAGACCCGTCCGGTGGGTGACGGAAGGCCCATTTCGAACGGGGCGTACAGCTTCCGTACGGCCTCCCAGTACGGCTCCATCACGGTCAGCGCGTCCAGGTCGATCCCGGTGGCGCGCCCGGTGAAGTCGGTCGCGGCGACGATCGCCTGGAGCGGGGGCTGGCTGGTGGTGCCCGACAGTGGCGCGGCGGCCCCGTCCACGGCGTCCACACCGGCCTCGATCGCGGCGATGTACGTCCCGATCTGCCCGCCCGCGGTGTCGTGGGTGTGCAGATGGACGGGCAGGTCGAACCGTTCGCGCAGGGCGGTCACCAGTGTGCGCGCGGCGGGTGCGCGGAGCAGACCGGCCATGTCCTTGATGCACAGGATGTGGACGCCCGACTCGACGAGTTCCTCTGCGAGGCGCAGATAGTAGTCAAGCGTGTAGAGCCGTTCGTCCGGGGACGACAGGTCGCCGGTGTAGCACAGCGTCCCTTCGACCAGCGCGTGTGTCTGGAGCACGGCGTCGATGGCCGGGCGCATCCGCTCCACATCGTTCAGGGCGTCGAACACACGGAAGATGTCCACGCCCGTGTCGGCCGCCTCCTTGACGAACGCGCGCGCGACCGAGTCCGGATACGGCGTGTAGCCGACGGTGTTGCGGCCACGCAGGAGCATCTGGATGCACAGGTTCGGGGCCGCCTCACGGATCGCTGCCAGGCGATCCCACGGCGACTCTCCCAGGAAACGGAGCGCGACGTCGTACGTGGCCCCGCCCCATGCCTCCACGGACAGCAGCTGAGGTGTCATCCGGGCAAGGTAGGGCGCAGCCGTGCGCAGGTCGTAGGTGCGTACCCGGGTGGCAAGAAGTGACTGGTGCGCGTCCCGGAACGTGGTGTCGGTGACGGCCACGGCGTTCTGGGCGCGAAGCTGCTCGGCGAACGCGCGCGCGCCGAGGGCCAGAAGCCGGTCGCGTGACCCTTCGGGGAACGGCCCGTCCAGCGCCAGTGGCGGCAGCTTCGTCGCCGGGTTCAGCGTCGTGGGCGCCTCACCGTGCGGCTTGTTGACGGTCACGTCCGCCAGGAACCGGACGAGCCGCGTCGCACGGTCGCCGCTCGACCGGGCCGTGAGCAACTCCGGGTGGTCGGCGATATAGGACGTGGTGACGCCGCCCGCGCGGAAGTCGGACTCGTCCAGCAGCGCCCGCAAGAACGGGATGTTGCTCGCGACACCCCGGATGCGGAACTCGGCGACCGCCCTGCGTGCGCGCCGCACTGCCTCCTCGAACGTCCGTCCACGGCAGGTCAGCTTCACCAGCAGCGAGTCGAAGTGCGGTGTCACCACGGCGCCCGCGTGCGTCGTCCCGGTGTCGAGGCGGACCCCGGCGCCGCCCGGCGACCGGTACGCCGAGATCTTGCCGGTGTCCGGGCGGAACCCGTTCGCCGGATCCTCGGTGGTGATACGGCACTGCACCGCGTAGCCCGAGACCGTGACGTCCTCCTGCGCGATGCCGAGGTCGGCCAGCGTCTCGCCGCCGGCGATGCGCAGCTGGCTCTGCACCAGGTCGACTCCGGTGACCTCCTCGGTCACGGTGTGCTCGACCTGGATGCGCGGGTTCATCTCGATGAAGACGTGCTCGCCCCGCTCGTCCACGAGGAACTCGACGGTGCCCGCGTTGACGTAACCGATCTCGCGGGCGAACCTCACCGCGTCCGCGCACAACCGCTCGGCGACCGCCGGCTCCAGGTTCGGCGCGGGCGCGATCTCGACCACCTTCTGATGCCGCCGCTGCACCGAGCAGTCACGTTCCCGCAGGTGGACGATATGCCCGGCGCCGTCGGCGAGCACCTGCACCTCAATGTGGCGGGGCCGGTCCACGGCCTGCTCCAGGAACACCGTCGCGTCACCGAACGCGCTCTCGGCCTCGCGGCGCGCCGTGTCGACGGCCGCCTCCAGGTCCTCACGATGGTCGACGCGGCGCAGCCCGCGGCCGCCGCCGCCCGCCGCCGCCTTCACGAACAGCGGGAAGCCCACCTCATCGGCCGCCGCGAGTTCCCGGCCCGGCTCCGGTGTCACCGAGCGCAGCACCGGCAGCCCCGCCCGCCGCGCCGCGGCGACCGCCTCGATCTTGTTGCCTGCCAGGTTCAGCACGGCCGACGGCGGCCCGACGAACGTCAACCCGTTGCGCTCGCAGGCCTCCGCCAACTCCGGGCTCTCGGACAGGAACCCGTACCCGGGGTAGATGGCGTCCGCTCCTACTCGCAGCGCCGTCCGGACGATCCCGTCTACATCCAGGTAGGCGCGAACGGGATGACCGTGCTCGCCGATTTCGTACGCCTCGTCCGCCTTCTGGCGGTGCAGGGACAGCCGGTCCTCGTGGGCGTAGACGGCGACGCTGGCGATGCCGAGTTCGTAGGCGGCGCGGAACGCCCGAACGGCGATCTCACCCCGGTTCGCGACGAGCAACTTTGTGATCACGGGCTTCTCCCAGGAGACGGGCGGGCGGCCGAATCTTCGGATACGTACCCAGTTCAACGGTGCGGAAGGGTGACGGGGTCGGCTGGGCCCGGTGAACAAAGCGACAGATGACACCGCCCGGGAAAAACACCCGAACGTTCCGCCGCCGGAACCGGCCCTTGTCCATGCCTTCCTCGCCTTCCTCATGCTCTCCTCATGCCCTCCTCCCCAAGCGCGGTCCCCGAAGTCAGGCGGACGCTCTAGTCTGTTCGCGCCGGATTGATGTGCTTAGAGGGGAAAGCAGTGCGGCTGCCGGAGAAGCTGGAACTGCTCGTCAGCGACGAGCCGGTCCTCGACCTGTACTCCTTCGGCCCCTGGCGGGTCCCCGACGGCCTCTACGACGACATCCGCGCCCGGATCGACAAGCTCGCGGCCGACCCGCGCTGCGCGGGGCTGACCACCGACCAGCACTCGGTGCTCACCGCGCCCACCCCGCTGATCGTCGCCGAGTTGATGCTGTACGTCGACTTCCTGTGCGGGGCGGCGGCCGTGAACTCCGGCACGCATTCCCGGCTCCAGTACCAGTTCTTCGGCCGCTTCCACCGCGAGCCCCGCGAACCCTTGCGGACGGTCAACGACTGGGGCGTCACCAAGGGCGGTTTCCGTCCGCTGGAGTGGCTGGAAGAGGTACCCGATCGCGAACTCGCGCTCACCCTCGCGCGGGAGGCGCTCGACGTCCTGGACGGTTTGGAGCCCATCGAGCAGCGGCGCCAGGCAATGATGCGCCTCTACGACAACCCTCCTGCCGGGTTGGATCTCAACTCGCCCTTGTCGGAGCAGCGCGCGCTATGGGCCGCACACGCGGACGACGACATCGTCGCCGTCCTGCCGGAGCTTGCCGGGCCGATCGGCTATCTGGAGTGGGTGTGCTCGGGGCTCCTGGCCGTCCACGAACATCTGCTCGAGGTCGCGCCCCACGACGAGTCGGTGGACGAGATGCTCGTCCACCTGCTGCTGCAAGGCGGCCTACAGCAGGTGCCCGTCGAACTGTCGGCCACCGTCACCGAGGACCGGTACGGGGAACTGCTCGAACGGTTCGCCGCCGAACGCGCCGGGTTCAAGGCCCACCCCTGGTACACCGGCACCCGCGCCTGGCTGGGACGTGCCCTCGGCGCGGGCGCGGTCGAGGCGTGCCGCGCCTGGCTGGACATGGCGATGCGCTTCACCGGCGCCGCGCAGGGCTTCCCGGACGAGGCGCAGATCCCCGAACCCGAGTGGATCCCGGTCGGCGAGTTCGAGGAGGACGTCCGGCGCCTGTTCACTCCCCGCCGCCGTATGGTCAACCCGCTCGCGGCAGGCGTCGGCAAGACCGCGTCCACACGCGCGCGCCGCGCCCGCAAGGCCGAGGTGGGCTCGGGCCTGGTCGGCCAGCCGGACGTGGTCGCGGCGCTGGAGGAGGTCGCGTCCGGCTCCGGTCCCGTCCGCCTGATGCTGGTCGGCCCGGACGGTACCGGCAAGCGCGACGCCGCGCAGGAGATCGCCCGGCTGCTGCGCGAGCGGCAGATCACCGAGCCGCCCCTGTGGCTGGCCGGTGACTTCTTCGCCGCCAAGGAGGTCTCCGCCGCTACCACCCACATCTACAACGACTCCCGCGACTCCGCCGGACACCGGCTGATGGTCATTGACGGCTTGGACGACATGTCCCGGGACGTGCGCAGCGGCGAGGCCATCGTGGAGGAACTGCACCGCGCCCTCGACGTCCACGACGACCTGCACGTGGTCGCGCTGTGCGAACCGGGCGGGGACGAGCGCATCCGCGAAGTCAATCCCGGTCTGGCGCTACGGCTCCAGGTCGTCCCCACGCATCCGTTCACCGGCGAGGGGTACGCGGAGCTGTTCAACCGGGCCCTCCAACAGCGCGGGGCGCGCGCGCACAAGCGGGCGCTGACCGCTGCCGGGGAACTACTCGTCCGCACTCATCCCGTTCGGAACCTCCGCAACGCCCGTCTCGCGCAGCGCCTGGCCGACGTCGTGGTCGAAGCGGTCCGCGAACGCACCGGGCCGGGCGAGGAACTCGTCGTCAAACGCCCGGACGTGCCCGCCGTCTTCGACGTCTCCGGCACTCCCGGCGACCCCCTCGCCGAACTGTTCGCGCTGACCGGCCTCGGTACCGTCAAGCAGGAGATCGAGCTGCTCACCGCGGGCGCGAAGGCCGCCAAGCTGCGCCGCGAGGCCGGTCTGCCCACGCCCGCGCCGCCCGCCCGGCACATGGTCTTCACCGGCAACCCCGGCACCGGCAAGACCGTCGTCGCGCGGCTGCTCGCCCGCATCTTCAAGGACCTCGGCGTCCTGACGTCCGGGCACCTGGTGGAGGCGTCCAGGTCCCGCCTCGTCGGCCAGTACGTCGGCGAGACCGCGGTGAAGACCCGCGCCGTCGCGCGGCAGGCCGTCGGCGGCGTCCTGTTCATCGACGAGGCGTACGCACTGACGCAGACCAGCATGTCCGAGGACTACGGCCAGGAGGCCATCGCCGAACTGCTGAAGGTCATGGAGGACAACCGGGACGACCTGGTGGTCATCGTCGCCGGCTACGAGCGTGAGATGCAGCGGTTCATCTCCTCCGACCCCGGCCTCGCCTCCCGCTTCCCGAGCACGATCCGCTTCCCCGACTTCACCGACGACGAACTGATCGAGATCTTCATGGGCCAGGCGCTCGCCGCGGGACTGGAACCGGCCCCCGCCACCCGGGCGAAGGTCGCCGGGCTGCTCCGCAAGGCCCCCCGCGGACGCTCCTTCGGCAACGCCCGCGTCATGCGCAACCTCTCCGAGCGCGCCACCGCCCTCCAGGCCCGCCGTGTCACCGCCAAGAAGCGCGCCACCCCGCGGGACCTCGCCGTCCTCCTGCCCGACGACATCCCGGACAGCCTCAGCGGCACCTCCCGCGTCCTGCCCGCCACCGACCCGCTCACCGAGCTGGACGCCCTCGTCGGCCTGCGCGACGTCAAGCGGGAGGTGCACCTCCTCGTCGCCGAGGCCCGCGGCGCCGAGCTGCGCCGCGGCGCCGGCCAGCAGGTCGCGACCCCGACCCGGCACATGGTGTTCACCGGCAACCCCGGCACCGCCAAGACCACCGTCGCCCGGCTCGTCGCGTCCGTCTACGGGCGGCTCGGGCTGCTCTCGTCCGGCCACCTCGTCGAGGTGTCCCGCGCCGACCTCGTCGGCCCCTACCTCGGCCAGACCGCGCCGCGCGTCCGCGCCGCCGTCGAGCAGGCGCTCGGCGGCGTCCTGTTCATCGACGAGGCGTACGCGCTGGCCGGCGACGCCTACGGCCAGGAGGCCGTCGCCACCCTCGTCCAGCTGATGGAGGAGTACCGAGGCGACCTGGTGGTCATCGCCGCCGGCTACGAACGCGAGATGACGGCGTTCCTGACCGGCAACTCCGGCCTGGAGTCCCGCTTCCCCAAGCGGCTGCGGTTCCCCGACTACTCCGACGCCGAACTCGTCGCGATCTTCGAGCGGCTCGCCGCCGCCGAGGGCCTCACCCTCGCCCCCGACGTCCCGTCCCGGCTGCGCGGCCTGCTCCACGACGTCCCGCGCGGCCCGTCCTTCGGGAACGGCCGTCTCATGCGCAACCTGCTGGACGCCGCCATCGCGGCCCAGGGCCAGCGCCTCACCTCCGGCGACCGCCCCGACGACACCGAGATCATCACGCTGCGCGCGACCGACCTCCAGCCCGCCGCCCCGTCCTCCGCCGCCGCGGTCGGGCTCTACCTCTGACCCGGATCCGCTGTCTCGATACCGCTGCCCCGGGCGCGGGATCGATGGGCGAGCGCCAAACAGAACGATCATTCGGAATACGCCGGGGATCTTTGCGGTTGCAACGATGTGTGCGAGACCCCGCGTGCCGGGGCGGCACATCCTGTCTTTGAGCGTGTCCACCCACGACCCAACGGAGGCGACCATGCCCAGCAGCATCCTCAGGCCCCGAACCGGTACCGGAAGCGCGCTCGTGAAGTCCACGTCGCTACGCGCCCTCGCGGTCGCCGCACGACTGGAACGCGAGCATGCCCCGGAGGGCCCGCCGGGCCACCAGGACGGCCGGGCGGAGGGCCGCCCAGCGCGGCGGACACCCGACCCGGCCTGACCACTTCCGACAGGAGCCCCCGTGTGAGCACGGGGGCTCCTGTTTTACTCGCCCACTTTGAAAAGGGTGTGGACGGCGGCGCGCGCGCGTTCCGCACCGAGTGTCTCGACCATCGCCGTGAGGTGCTCGCCACCGAGGGTGGCCAGCAACGTGTGCGCCACGGCCTCGGCGTCGGGGACGGCTTGATCGAGCAAGACGGTCAGGTGGCGATGCCAGAAGCGGTAGGCGCCGATGCGGTAGCGCGCGCCCGGCGCGGCCGTCTCCGACATCCGCACCAGCGCCAGGTGCTCCAGGACGTAGTCGAGGTAGGCGTCGGCGAAGGCGTGCAGGCGTTCGGACGGCGGTACGGTCTCGTCCGCTCGCCCCGGGCCTAGCGGGGACGGGCCCGTCAGGATCGCGTCCTGCAATTCGCGCTCGCGATCGTCCAGGAGGGCGACGGCCAGCCCGGCCTTGTCGCCGAACCGGCGGAAGAGGGTCCCCTTGCCCACTCCGGCGGCGGCGGCGACCGCGTCCATCGACACGGACTCGACCCCGTGCTCGGCGAACAGCCGCGCGGCGGCGGCGAGCACCTTCGCGCGGTTGCGGGCGGCGTCCGCGCGTTCCTTGGGCGGCGGAGTCCGCATCAGGTCGAGGTCCCCCTTGCCAACCGGACCGTGGTCCATTAATGTCCTTCCCATCGCTTCAATCGGACTATAGTCCACTTGCTTCGGAAGAGGCAACGACAAGGAAGGTGCACCAGTGACCACCACCATCGACCGCGCCGGACTGCACAGCGCCATCACCGACGGCACGGTCACCGTCGTCGACGCGCTGCCCGAGTCCTACTACACCCAGCAGCACCTGCCCGGCGCCCTCAACCTCGTGGAGGACGAGGTCGCCGACCGCGCCGCGACCCTGCTGCCCGACAAGGACGCCGCGATCGTCACCTACTGCTCCAACACCGCGTGCAACAACAGCAAGGCCGTCGCGCTGCGCCTGGAGAAGCTCGGCTACACCAATGTGCGCACCTACCGCGAGGGCATCCAGGACTGGACGGAGGCGGGCCTGCCCACCGAGACCGGCTGACGCTCCGGGCACCCCCATCGACGACGGCGGCCGTCTCACCGTGTCCCACCGAGACGGCCGCCTCCCCTGGGTGCCGCGTTATCGATCATCCGGGAGCGCGTACCCTCGTCGGGCCAATACCCTTGCGGGACGAGCCTGAAGTGACGGGGAGCGAGTGGTGTGACGGACAGGACGACGCCGGACGCCCATCCGCTGCGGTCGGGCGACCCGACCCGGCTGGGCGGCTACGAGATCCTGGGACGCCTCGGCGAGGGTGGGCAGGGCGCGGTCTTCCTCGGCAGGCCGGACCGCGAGGGCGCGGCCCGCACCAGCGACCATGTCGCGATCAAGTTGCTGCACGGCGGCCTCGCCGGTGACGAGTCCGCGCGGGCCCGGTTCGTCCGCGAACTGGAGGTCGCCAAGCGGGTGGCGCGCTTCTGCACCGCGCAGGTCTTGGACGCCGACGTGGAGGGCGACCAGCCGTACATCGTCAGTGAGTACGTCCCGGGCCTGTCCCTGCACAACGTCGTGCGGGCCGAGGGTCCGCGCACCGGCGGGGCACTGGAACGTCTCGCCGTCAGCACGTTGACCGCCCTCACCGCCATCCACCAGGCCGGGATCGTCCACCGGGACTTCAAACCCCACAACGTGATGATGGGACCGGACGGCCCCCGCGTCATCGACTTCGGCGTGGCGCGCGCGCTGGGCGCGGCCGGAGAAACGCAGAACGTCGGCACTCCCGCCTACATGGCGCCCGAGCACTTCACCGGCGGCGAGGTCGGCCCGGCGTCCGACATGTTCGCCTGGGGTACGACGATGGTGTTCGCCGCCACAGGCCGGCCCGCCTTCGGCAACGACGAGATGGCCACGGTCATGCATCGGATCCTGACCGGCGAGCCGGACCTGGGCGACCTGCCGGACCCGATGCGGGACCTGGTCGTGGCGTGCCTTCTCAAGGAGCCGGCGCAGCGGCCCACCGCCCGCGAGGCCCAGGAGCGCCTGGTCGGCGCCGCGAGCGGGACGTCCCCGGCCGTCTCCCCCTCCCCCATCCCGCCGCTGCCCGCGTTCCCCGTCCTGCCACCCGAGCACGTCACGGACCCGTCCAGCGCGCGGCACAGGACGGCGCCGCAGCCGCCACCCTTCGACGAGGCGACACCGAAGCCCGCCGCTCAGCAGATTCCCGTCCCGCCCCCGACGCCCCGGCGGCAGGGGCCGGGGCCATCGGGCAAGAGGCGCGGTCTTCTCCTCCCGATCGCCGCGGCGGCGGCCGTCGCGGCGATCGTCGCGGGTGGTGCGGTCTGGGCCGCGACAAGGCCGGACGGTGGGGGCGGCAAGGACGAGCGGGTCGCATCCGCCGGCCAAGACCAGGGCGCCCAGGACGGCTCGGCCGGCATGAGCGGGGCGGGCGGCGCCTCCAAGAAGCCGAAGAACGAGGATGGCCGGCCGCAGGACGGCAAGAGCCCGGGAACGAGCCAACCAGGCGATCCGAAGGCGCCGGACGGACGGCCTGGAAGCGGAACGGGAAACGGCACTCCGAGCAAGGGGGCGGGTGGAGGCGGTTCCACACCCGTCCAAGAGCCGCCTAACAAGTACACACCACAGGCCGCGTGCGGTGGTGGCTACAACGTGCAGCGCTCTCTCGCCGTATCGGGCGGCCGCGCTTACCTGCTCTACAGCAACGCGACGAAGAAGAACTGCGCCGTCACGATGAAGACCAAGAACGTGGGCAAGAGCTCTTCTGTCTCGGTCTGGATCCAGCGCAAGGGCGGGGGCCAGGTGAGCGACGGCGGGGCATTCGCATGGTACGCAGGCCCGGTCTATGTGAGCGCACCCGGTGTCTGTGTCCGCTTCGGCGGCAACGGCGCCGCCGCCCCCTACGGCAACTGCGGTTGAAGGTCGCCCCTCTGCGGGTGGCCTTCGCTGTTGCGGAGCGGACGGGTCGACGTTCGGTGCACCGGAGCCGACCCGCCGCGTTCGACGAGCCGCACGAGGCGGCGATTCGTTGGCGGTTAAAGGTGGGTGTTCAGTTACGGGAGGCGATGAGATGGTCGAAGTCGCCGTCCTTGGCGCCAAGGATGAGCGCTTCGATCTCGGGGCGGGTGTAGATGAGGGCGGGGCCCTCGGGGTGGCGGGAGTTGCGCATCGCGACCTGACCGCCAGGCAGTTCGGCGATCTCGACGCAGTTCCCCTGGGAGTTGCTTCGCCGGGACTTCAGCCATCGCGCACCGAAGAGCTGGGTGGCGGGCATCCCGTTGTCGTAGTCGTTCGGGCCGATCGTGATGTGGCCGTGTTGGGTCTGGAGCATCATGTCTCTCTGAGAAGATCACCAAGAAGCTCGACCGTGCGCTCCGGGGTCGCACTGTCGACACAGAGGCGTTCCATCGCCTGCAGATACGTGTCGACGTCGTCGCGCTTGTCCAGGTACATCGCGCCGGTGAGGTTCTCGACGTAAACCACGTCCGGCAGATCCTGCTCGGGAAACCGCAGGATCGTGAAGGCGCCACCCTCGGCGGCGTGTCCGCCGAACCTGAACGGCATGATCTGGATGGTGACGTTGGGCAGTTTGGACATCTCGATGAGATGCTCGAACTGGCCACGCATCACCTCCGGTCCGCCGATGGGACGCCGGAGCGCCCCCTCGTCCAGTACCGCCCACAGGCGCGGTGCGTCCGGGCCTGTGAGCCGCTCCTGGCGTTGCGGGCGCAGCTCGACACGCTGGTCTATCTCGTGTTCGGCGGCTCCGGCGTTGCCCAAGCGGATGACCGCACGTGCATACCCCTCCGACTGCAGCAGTCCCGGGACGAACTGCAGTTCATATGTGCGGATCAACGCCGCCGACTCCTCCAGACCCACATAGGTCTGGAACCAGTTGGGCAGAACGTCGTTATACCGGTGCCACCAACCGGGAGTGTTGGCCTCCCGCGCCAGCTGTAGCAGCGACTCGCGTTCGGTCTTGTCGCCGACGCCGTACAGCGTGAGCAGGTCGTCCACGTCTCGTTCTTTGAAGCTGACTCGCCCGAGCTCCAGGCGGCTGATCTTCGACTCCGACGCACGGATGACGTAGCCGGCGTCCTGACGGGTCACACCCTTCTCTTCGCGCAAACGGCGAAGCTGTGACCCGAGCAGGATCCGACGGACCGTCGACCCGCTTCCCGGCGTCTCTGGAGTCACGCCCAACCTCCCGGCTAAATGGCGGACAGCGAACCTAGTGTGCCACTGGCCTCCGTGTCCTGCGGTTACCTCCGATCACCCGTGCGCATCCGCGTCGCCCCCACACCCACACAACCCGGATGCACGTGCATTGGGTCTTGCATTCGCACGCTACGATGCGCAGGATAACGCACGAGACTTCCGAGCCACGGCTGCACAACGAGATCACTCTGCGGGGTCCGGGGAATGACGTCACGCCACGCGCACGACGACACACGGTGGGAGCTCGGCCCCGTCGCGGGGCCGGCGGATCCACGGGCCCCTGCCGCGAACTCGACGCCCGTGCCGGAATCGAATGATCTGCCGCCGCTTCTGGACAGGGGCCTGACGGCGCTGACGGAGCTGGAATGTCCCACCGTCTCCTTCACCGTCCGACCCGATCCCGAGTCCGTCACCGACGCACGGCACTTCGCTCTGTCGCGCCTCACCGAGTGGGGCGTGCCAGTACTGGCGGACGACGTCGGGCTGGTGGTCTCAGAGCTCGTCACTAACGCACTGCGGCACAGCGGTAGGGCGATCATCGGGCGGCCGGGCGACGACGTGCACCGCGAGGGCGTGTACGACGACCCGGCCGACCCGCTCGGCTCCGCACCATCGGCGATCAAGCTGCGGATCGTCCACAACGCACCGTGGCTGCTCTGCGGGATCATGGACTCCAGCCGCGCGGCGCCGCGCCGCAAGGAACCCGACTACATCGCGGAGACCGGACGGGGCCTGCACCTGGTCGAGTCGTTCAGCGTCCGCTGGGGCTGGCGGACGCTCCCACAGGGCAAAATCGTGTGGGCGCTGTTCCGTTCTCCTTGACGTCCGGTGGCCGCACGGGGGTAATCATCAGTCGCACGGGGTATGGGGCCTTTCCCCCCGGCGAGCGGCAGAGAGGGAGCAACGGTGGACTTCGCCGTCGAACACCGCGTCGAGAAAGGCGTCACCGTCGTCAAGATCAGCGGCGAGATCGACGTCTTCACCAGTCCCCGGCTGCGCGAGGAGTTGCTCGACATCATCGACAACGGCGGGCTGCACCTGGTGGTGGACCTCGGCGAGGTGACGTTCCTCGACTCCACCGGCCTCGGCGTGCTCGTCGGTATCTACCATCGCCTGCGCGCGCGAGAGGGATCGATGTCGTTCATGGGAGTGAACGACCGGGTCCGCCGGGTCTTCCACGTCACCCAGCTCACCAAGATCTTCGTGTTGCACCACTCGCTGGAGGATGCGATCGCGGCCCACGAGTCCGCCGCGTCCTGAGTCCTCCGAGCCCCCGCTCCCTCCCCTTGCACGTGCACCGACCCGGTACGGTGAGACGAGAGATCAAGCCCGCCGCCGGGGCCCGTCCCACTGACGCGCGCGGTGCTGTCCGCCAGCCGATCAATCGAACGGACGGGAGCGCTCCGTGGCAGAACAGCCGCTGCATGAGCACACGCTCGGCAATGGCATGCGGGTGGTGGTCTGCGAAGACCACGTCGTACCGCTGGCCGCCGTCAACCTCTGGTACGGCGTGGGGTCGCGGCACGAGCGCGCCGGCCGCACGGGGCTCGCTCATCTTTTCGAGCACCTCATGTTCCAGGGGTCAGCCAACGTCGCAGAGGGCGAGCACGCCGCGCTGCTGGAGAGCGCGGGCGCCGCGTTCAACGCCAGCACGTCCTTCGAGCGCACCAACTACTACGAGACCGTCCCGGTCAGTCATCTGGAGCTAGCCCTCTGGCTGGAGGCCGACCGGATGGGCACGTTGCCCGCCGCGCTCACCCAGACCAATCTGGACAACCAGCGTGACGTGGTGAAGAACGAACGCCGTCAGCGCTATGACAATCAGCCCTACGGCACCGCCTTCGAGCGGCTCTGCGCACTGACCTTCCCCCAGGGGCATCCGTACGCGCACACGCCCATCGGCTCCATGGACGACCTGGACGCGACCACCCTCGAAGACTGCACGGACTTCTTCGCCACCTGGTACGCGCCCGGAAACGCGGTCCTGTCGGTCGTCGGCGACATCGACCCGGAGAAGACCCTTGCGGCGGTAGAACGCTACTTCGGCGGCATCCCGGCCGGTCCGGAGAAGCCTGCGGCGCGGCCCGGGGATCTCGGCCCGCTGACCGGTGTCCGCGAGGAGACCCTCGACGAAGAGGTCCCCTCGCCCGCCTACTTCGCGATGTTCACCCTCCCCACCGACGGCGGCGACGACATCGAGGCGGCGGAACTCGCCGTGGAGATCCTCGGCGGCGGCTCGGGGTCGCGCCTCTACGACCGCATGGTGCGCCGCGACCAGATCGCCACGGAGGTGTGGGCGGGCGTGACCCGGCTGGCGTCCGGCCAGTCCCTCGCCATCGTGGACGCGATCGGACCGGAACCCGACAAGATCTCCGCCGTCCTCGACGAGGAACTCGAACGGTTCGCCGCCTCCGGGCCGGACGCCGACGAGACCGCTCGCGCCACCGCCCAGGCCGAGCGCGGATTCCTGGAGCAGACCGAGACCGTCACCGGGCTCGCCAACGCGCTCTCCCAGAACGCCAACCAGTTCGACGACCCCGGCCGGGTCTTCACCGCCCCGGGGCGAGCCGCGGCCGTCACCGGGGACGCCATCAAGGAGATGGCCGCCCGCTGGCTCGCATCCGGTGCCCGCACCGCCCTGACCTACGGAGGTACGTCGTCGTGAGCGGACTCACCCTGCAGCCCCGTCCCGTCCCCGGGCCGGTCCCTGCGTGGGCGTTCCCGGCCGGCACCGCGGGGCGCGTGCCCGCCGGCCCGGCGACACTCCGCGTCGACATGCCCGGCCGCCGCCTGGCCGCGGTCCGGCTCGTCCTGCACGCGGGTGCCGGACGCGAGCGGGACGGCGCGGACGGCGTCGCCGCGCTCGCCGCGCGGGCCCTCATGGAGGGCACCGAACCGGGCGGCGGCACCGCGCTGACCGCCGCGTTCGAGCGGCTCGGCGCGAGCCTGTACGCCGCCGCCGACCTGACCGCGCTACGGGTCGCGCTGGACGTGCCGGTGACGCGGCTCGGCCCGGCGCTGGAGCTGTTCTCCTCGGTCGTGCGGCGCCCCGCGCTGGACGACGCCGATATCCGCCGCCTCGTCCGCGAGCGGCTGGAGGAGATCGCGCAGGAGGACGCCGACCCCGGCTCGCGCGCCATGCGCGAGCTGCGCGCCGTGATGTTCCCGGCGCGGGCCCGCGCGTCCCGGCCGACCGGCGGCTCGCGGACCTCCGTCGGCGCGCTCCAAGGCGCCGACGTCCGGGCCTTCTACGGCTCTGTGGTGCCCGCTGAGGCGACGGCGGTCGTCACCGGCGACTTGGCCGGGGTGGACACCGACGCGGCACTCTCCGACGCTCTGACCGGCTGGGCCGGGTCCGGCGACCCGCTCCGCACCGCCGACAAGATCATGCCGGAGTCGGCCGCCCGGATCGTCGTGGTCGACCGTCCCGGCTCCGTACAGTCCTACCTGAGCATCGGACACGGCGTCCCCGACCGCTCCCACCACGACTGGCCCTCCCTGATGGTCGCCTCTCACGTGCTGGGCGGCGGCCTCACGTCGCGGCTCAACGCAGTACTCCGCGAGGAGAAGGGCTACACCTACGGGGTGCGGGCCGGTCTGCTGCGGATGCGCCATTGCGGGCTCTTCATCGCGCAGGGCGCCGTCCACACCGAGGTCACCGCGAACGCCGTCGCCGACGCCCTCACAGAGCTGCGGGGTGTCGTGTCCCGTGGTGTCGACGCCGAAGAGCACGGTGCGTCCGTACGGGCCCTGGCCGACCGGGCGCCCGCCGAGTTCGAGACGGCCCGCGCCGTCGCCGCCGAGCTCGCCGACGCGGCCGCCAACGGGCTCGGCGCCGACTACCCGAGCGCCTACCTCGCGGCCGTCCGCGCGTCCACGCCGGACGGAGTCGCCCGCGCCTACCGCAAGCACATCGACACCGAGGCGCTGACCATCATCGCCGTGGGCGACGCCGCCCAGATCCGGGAGCCGCTGGAGAAGCTGGGCTACGCGCCGGTCACTGTCACCTCCAAGGAGGAATGAGGCGGGGCGGACGTCTTCTCCCAAGGACCTCTATAGGACGACATTGGTTTCTGCCCTAGTGTTTTCGCTTGCGGGCGTGAACCGATGGCATGGTGGAGTCCGTCTGACATGTGCGAGGAAGCGACCTCGCTGTCCGGAGAGGGGAACGGTCGGTGTCCTACGGGCGGATGGCAGGCGGGTACGGAGCGGGAGGACCCTCCGTAGACACGATCCTGTCGGAGCCGAACTGCCGGCCCGGCGGTGTCGTGGCCGGGAAGGTGCACCTGCGCGGTGGAGACCGTCCAGTGGAGATCCGGCACGTGACGCTGGCGCTCATGCCACGCATGCAGAACGGCTACGGCGGGGAGACCGCGGGTCCGGAGGTCTACCGGGGCGCGCTCACCCGCGGCTTCACCCTGGAGACCGCGCAACAGCGCGACCTGTCGTTCTCCATACCGCTGCCATACGAACTGCCGTTCACGACCGTCCTCGGACACGAACTGCCCGGATTCACCATCGGGATGTGCACCGAGGTGGACGCCAAGGGCCAGCCCGACCCCGGCGACGTCGACCCGATCTCGGTCGAGCCGCTGGAATCCCAGCAGTGGGTGCTCGCCTCGATCGCCCGCCTCGGCTTCCAGATCACCAACGTGACGTTCGAGTCGTCCAAGCTGCGCGGGCTGTCGCAGCAGCTACCGTTCCACCAGGAGATCCACCTCGTCCCCCCGCCCGCGTTCCAGGGGCGGCTGGACAAGGTCGGCCTGAGCTTCATCGCCAGCCCGCGCAGCATGGCGTTCACGCTTCGCGCCGAGGACCGCTCCACTCCGTCCGACGAGTCGTTCGGCGTGTTCCAGGTCGGGCACGCCGAGGCCGCCGAGACTGACTGGAACGCGAAAATCAGCGAATGGCTTGAGGCGGCCACCGCGCTGCCCCGCACCGCCGGCTCCGCGCCTGGACGCGGCGGAGCGGGCGCCGCTTATGGTGGCCCGCCTCCGGGACAGGCTCCACTACCGCCCCCGGGCCCGGCCTCCCACGGACAGGCGGCCCACGGACAGGCGCCTCTGCCACCGCCGGGCGGCCACGCGCAGTTCCCGCCGCCCCCGCCCGGGCAGCAACCCGCGGCGGCCTCCTACGGCGGTCCCGGTGAGTACGGGCAGCCGGGCAACGCCCAATTCCCCCCGCCCGCGCCGGCCCCCGGCCAATCCCCCGCCCCGATGCACACGCCAGGCAACGCCCCTCCGCCCGGCCCCATCCCCGGACACGCGCCCCCGCCCGGCCCCATGCCAGGGCAGGCACCACCCGGGCCCGGCTTCGGAAACGCACCCGGTTACCCACCCGCCCCTGGGCACGGACCGTCCAACCCTGGGTACCCACCCAATCCCGGAGGGGCATCGGCCCACTCGCCCATGCCCGGCCACGCACCACCACCGGCACCCGGCCGCGCGCCTATGCCGGGCCCCCCGATACCAGGAGCCGTCCCACCCCCAGCACCGGGCGGACCCGCACCGTACGCACCCGCAGGCCCGCCCCCTCCGGCTTACCCGGGCCCCGGCGCGACTCCCTACCCGCCCGCCGCCCACGGCCACCCGACACCACCGCCCGTCCACGTCCACCACGCCCCTACCGGCCACCACGGCCCTCCCGGTCACCACGGCCACCGAAGCCACTACGGTCCCGGCATCGCAGCGGCCGGACTGGTCGGCGGCGCGGCGGCCGCGGGCATCGCCGGAGGCATGGCGGTCGGCGCGGTGGGAGACGCCGCCGTAGGCGCGGCGGGTTTCGCCCAGAACGTGGCGGGCTACGCCGCCGGGGTCCCCGTGGACGCGTTCGGCAACGCAGTGGGCGGATACGCCGGACAGGTCGCCGGCCAGGTGATGGGAAACGTCGCGGGCAACGTCATCGCGGACGCGGCCAACGGAGCCATGGGCGACATCGCCGGTGACGTCGCCGGGGAGATCGCGGGCGGCGTCGGCGAGATCCTCGGCGGGCTCCTCGGCGGCCTGTTCGGCTGATCCGGAGAAAATGCCGGGCCTTTCGGACGAGATCCGGCGCACACACGGTCCGCGCGCCATCCGCTGGTTAAGGTCGAGAGCGCAGCCCGCCTCCCGAGGAGCCACATGACCACTGTGATCCTTGTCCTGCTCTGCCTGGCCATCGCCGGACGCGAGCTCTACCTGGCCTCCGACAAACGCCTCCCCCGCGCGCAGGCGGAGCTGCGCGAACTGCGCACGCAGGTGGCCGAGCTGTCCAAACGCTACGAGACCCTCAGAACCGAGGTCGACGCGTCAGGCGAGCCGTCGGGGATCGTGATCCCCCACCCGCCCGACGACGACGTCTCCGGCCGGGTGGAACAGATCGCCGTCCGCATGGATCGGCTCGAAAAGGAGGTCGGCGAGATCACCTCCGGCATAGCGGGCCTCGACCTCGAACGCGACGCGCAGCGTGCCCTGGCCCGCTCCCTGGACTCGGTGGAGCAGAACATCACCGAACTGCACCGGGAGATGCTCGACCGCCTCGACCGCGAGGAAGGCGTCGTCACCGGCATCGTGCTCAGCGAAGAGGGCGAGGCCGAGGCGCTCCTCGCCGAGGCGTACGAACGCTGCGCCACCGAGTACGGGCTACGCGTCCGCATCCGCGACCAGCGCTCCGGGCCGGCCGCGAACGGTTCCTACTGGGGCACGGTCTACTACCTGTCCGGACGGCGCCCCGACCCGCTCGCCGAAGAGCTGTTCTCCTATGCACGCGGCCTGTACGACCCCCAGGACCCGTCCGGCGTGAGCGCGCTGCTCACCGAACTCGCGAACCTGCGCGGCGGCGGTGTGGCCCGCTTCGGCTCGTTCACCGCCGTCCGCACGACGAGCGCGCTCGTCTGCGGCCTCCTCCCGAACAACGACGAACGCCTGGTGCCGTCCGAGCCGTGGGAGCTCGCGGGCTACATCCGCGAACTCCCCGACGACCTCCAGTGCGACCTGTCCTGGCTCCGCCCCGAGAACTGATCAGGGCCGCACGAACTGCGGCGCGGTCGTGTTACCCACCTTGAACGCGAGCAGGCACCGGGGCGTCCGCGCGACGTCGGTCTGCAAGCAGAGCCCCACCCCGAGATCAGGATCGACGAAGACGACCCGCCGCAGCGCCCGCAGCGCCCGCCGGGTACGCACCCGTGTCTCCGGCCGCGCCGCCTCGTGCAACGTATTCGTGACCACGCGCCCCGCGTACCGCCACAGCGCCGCCGAGTCCAGCACCCGCACCCCCGCCGACGTCAGGTTCGCCACGATCACGACCCCGGTGTCGTCCTCCTCGCCCGACGCCGCCGGGACGGGCAGCACCCCCTCACCCGGTGCCAGCGGACCGCCCACCGCCCGGTGATAGCGCAGCGGATCCAGGGTGTCGATGACGAACGCCCCCGCGTACGGCCGGGACGCGCGGGGCACCCCTGACGTCCCCTTCGCCGCGCTCCGCACGTTCAGGTGAGCGCTGAGGTCGAACACCATCCCCGCGTCGTCCAGCCAGGCGGGCAATCCCAGCTTCGCCGCGGCCCGCCGATCCAGTCCGTCCATGGTGCGCCACAGCTCGTCCGTCCGGCCCGACAGCGCCGCAGCCATGCCCAGCCCGGGGAAGGCCCCTTCCAACACGGCCAGCATCGCCCGCCAGGTGGAACTCCCCACGAACTCCGCCACGAAGGCGTCCGCCAACGCCTCCCGCCGCTCCGGATCCGCCATCGGCCCCGGCCGCCCACCGGGCGGCTCCGTCGCCAACCCCCGTTCAGGCAACCGAGGCGCCCACCGCACCTCGCGATCGCCCGGCGGCTCAGCCGCCAGCCCCTTCCGCGGCAGGAACGGCTCGTCCGGCGCCGTCCTCCCCGAATCAGTCCAAGCCGGGCCCGCCCGGTGCGATCCCCCACCAGCCGGGGCACCCCCAACTGGAGTCTGTTCCGCACGCGGAGGAAACACGTCCCCGCCCAGCGGCGACTCACTGGCCGACGTCCCCTCCCGCGCCCACTGCGACTCGGTGGAGGTTGGTGGGATCGGTGACGGTTGTTCCTCAGCCGAACCCGGCGACTCCGGTGGCCGGGCCCAGGATGGCGGCGGCTGCGGCGGGTCAGTGGGTGACGTCTCCGCTCGCGTCCACTGCGTCTCCGGTGAGGAGGAGGTCCACGAGGATCCGGGGGGCGGGGGGAGTTGTTCCCCGCGCGTCGCGGACGCGTCTCCGCCTGGGGCCGATTCGCTGGACGGCACCTCCCGGGACTCTGGTGAGGGAGAGGTCCAGGGGGCGGGTTCCGGCGAGGCGGGTGGTGACTCCGGGGGCTGCTCCTCGCGTGCGCCGGGGGGTGTGGCGGGGAGTGGGAGCTCGCGGGTCCACTGCGCTTCGGGTGAGTCGGGGGCCCAGGCGGTTCGCGGCTCGCCGGGCGGTGGTTGCGGGAGAGGGTCCTCGCGGGTCGTGGACGGGTCGGGTGGGGTGTTCGCGGGGGGTGGTTCGGACACCTCCGCGTACGGGGTCCAAGGGTCCTCTTGAGGGGGTTGTGCCGGTCCTCCTGCAACGTGGACGTCGCCCGGGTGGGGGACGGTGCGGTCAGGATCGTCCTCGGGGTCCTGCGGGCCGGAGTTCACGTTCACGATCCTGCGCCGAGAACGGTGTCATCGGCAAGCGGGGATCAGTGGCCGGGCGCGCCGAAGAGGGCGGCGCAGAGGGCCTCGGGGGCCTCGTCCGGGAGGGTGAGGACGGTGTCGTCCAGGCGTAGGCGGACGGAGACCTCGCGGCGCATCGGGTCCTCGGTGCCCTGGGCGGCGGCGATGTCCTGGAGGCCGACGGAGACGGTTTCGGGGAGGTCGATGGTGGCGGGCCGGTCTCCGGTGCGCAACTCGTCCAGCCACAGATCGAGGAGGCGGCGCGCCAGGCCGTTGAGGAGGCGGCCCCAGGGTTCGACGAGGGGCGCCGGCACGTTCTCGGTGTGAAGCTCGGGGAGGCCGAAACGGGCCAGGCCGCTGGTGGTGAACCAGAAGCCCTCCGGGCCGGCCGTGTGCGGCAGGAGCATCCAGTCGGTGAGGCGGACGGCGCCGTCGGGGCCGGGGAGGGAGCGCCGCAGGTCGTCCAGGGAGAGGATTCGCGGGGTGAAGACGTCGATCACCGGGGCGGACAGTGCCGCGGCGACGGCCCCGGCCACGACGCGGGCGGACCATTCGTGGGCGGGCGGCCAGCCGGCGCGGTAGGCGGCCCGGACGGCGAGGATGTGCGAGGCGGCGCCGATCGCCGCGCGGTCGGCGGGGGTGGCGTTGTAGACGGCCGGCAGGGGCGGGAAGTCGCCGGACAGCCGCTGGTCGAGGGTGAGCATCGGGCTGTCGAGCATGCCGAGGACGAGGTTGCGGAGGGGAAGGTCGACGTGGCGGGTGATCTGGTCGTGGGCCAGGGCACCGGGGTCGGCGACGGGGTTGGCGAAGGCCACGGCGTAGGTGCCGTACAGGGTCTCAGGCACGGGCAGCGTCAGTTTCTCACCCAACTCGTCCCCCGGCGGGCTCCTCGGTGCATTTCCCTCGATCAGAGCGGACACCGGCGTTGGAACGTACCTGTCGTAGCGGAGACAGTTACCTCCCAGGATCGCGAGGGAAACCCACGACCACGCCTAACGCTGGAAGGGGTGCTCGAACCAGACGACCTTTCCTTGGTCGGCGCGGTGGATGCCCCAGCGTTCCGCCAGGTGGCTGACGAGTTGGAGGCCGCGGCCCGACTCGTCGGTGGCCTCGGCGTGGCAGAGCTGGGGCATCTCCTGGCCGTCGTCGTAGACCTCGCCGAGCAGCGTCGTTCCCTTGATCAGGCGGAGGCCGATGGCGCCGGCGCCGTGGACGAGGGCGTTGGTGACGAGTTCGCTGACGAGGAGCTGGACGGTGTCGGTGATGGCCTCCAAGCGCCAGCAGGTGAGCCTGGCGGCGACCTGCGCGCGCGCCGCGGGAACGATGCTGGACCTGGGTTCCAGTTCCCAGGTGGCGACGTCGTCCTGGGAGATGCCGTCCAGGCCCACGGCGACGATCGCGATGTCGTCGGCGGGGGTGCCGGCGCCGAGGGTGGCCAGGAGGGCGTCGCAGGTTCCGTCCAGCGGACGGGGACCGCCGGCGAGTTCGGCGCGCAGTTCCTCCAGGCCCTGCTCGACGTCGCGGTCTCGGCGTTCGAGCAGGCCGTCGGTGCACAGGATGAGCTGGGAGCCGTCCTCGACGCGGATCTCCATGGTCTCGAAGGGTTCGCCGCCGACACCGATGGGCACTCCGGCCGGGACGGGCAGGACATGGGTCTCCCCGGTGGGCGACACCAGGACAGGCGGGACGTGGCCGGCGTTGGAGATCCGGCAGCTCCCGGCGATCGGGTCGTACACCGCGTACAGGCAGGTGGCGAGGTAGTCCTCGCCGAGGCGGCGGGCGAGCACGTCGAGCTGGCGCAGCAGGATGTCGGGCCGCATGTCCTGGGCGGCGACGGTGCGGACGGCGGTGCGCAGCTGCCCCATGATGGCGGCGGAGGTGAGGCCGTGGCCCATGACGTCGCCGACGACGATGCCGAGTCGGCAGCCGGGCAGCGGGATGGCGTCGAACCAGTCCCCGCCGACCTGTGCGGCCTGCCCGGCGGGACGGTAGCGGTAGCACACACGCGCGCCCGCGACCTCTGGCGGGTCGTCGGGGAGCATGCTGCGCTGTAGTTCCTGGGCGACCTGGACCTCCCGCCGGTAGAGCCGCCCGTTGTCGATGGTGAGGGCCGCCCGGCGGGCCAGCTCGTCGATCATGGCTCGGTCGAGTTCGTCGAAGCCCGGGCGGTCGGGCTTGCGCAGGAGCTCGAAGGTGCCGAGCACGCGCCCGCGGGCGATCAGCGGGACGATCAGCAGGGCGCGGTCGGTGAGCAGCGGTCGCAGGTCGCGCCCGCCGACGGCGGCGGCGATCTGTTCGGCGCGTTCACGGCCGACCCTCGGGATGTGGACGGGCCGTCCCGTCCGCATGGCCTGGACGAACGGCGTCCGCTGCGGGAGGCGCAGCCTCTCGTTCTCGGGGACGGTGTCGTCCCATCGTCCGGGTTCCTCGTTGTGTACGACGGCGACGCGGCGCATCACCGTGGTCTCGTCGATGTCGATGACGGGCGGCGCCGAGTCGGTGACGACGTCGTCGAGCAGCTCGACGGCGGCGAAGTCGGCCAGCCGCGGGACGAGCACCTCCGCGAGCGTCCGGGCGGCCTGTAGGTGGTCCAGCGAGCTGCCGATCTGCTGTCCGGCCTCGCTGAGGAAGGTCAGTGGCTCCCTCACGGCCATCGTCTCCCATCCCTGTTCAGGGCGCGGATCGGTGGTGGGTGGCCGCGCGGCGCCGGTGGCGGCGCGGGCTCTGACCCGGAGTGCGCGCGGCACGTCGCCCCGGTAGGGGGCGATCGGCAAGCGGACGCGCAAGCTGAGATTGACCGCCGGGCTGCCGAGGCCGAGGATGCGCGAGGCGATGGGCTCGGCTTCGGCGCCCGTGACGGGGAGCAGGTGGGCGAGGTGCCGGGCGAACGCGGCGGTGTCACCGCCCTCGGACGGCGGGGCGAGCGCCGGTTCGACGCGCAGCAGCCGCGCGCCCGCGGCCCGGCGCGCGGTCCCGTCGGGGCGGGCGACGAGGACGTCGTCCAGCATGAGGCCGAGGCCGTCCTCGCGGAGCCTTTTCAGGTCGGCGGCCAGCGCGAGGACGCGGATGCCCGCGTCGCCCGTCCCGCCGTGGAGCCCGGGACGGTCGATCGGGTACACCCACCAGCCGACCTCGGTGAGTTCTCCGTTGTCGACCCGAGGCACCGTGCAGGCACTGCACCAGGCGTGCCCGAACACCTCCGCCGGTTCGAGGGCGCCGCGGTACTCCCGTGGCAGCCGCAGGACCGTGGCGAGGGGGCGCCCGATGGCCTGGCAGCGTCCGACGCCGAACAGGTCGACGGCGGTGGGGTCCCAGTGCGCGATCCGGGCGCGTGCGTCCAGCGAGATGGTGGCCATGTACGCGACGCCGAGGAGATGCTGCTCCAGAAAACGCGGTATGTGGAGCTCGCCGCGAGTCGCATCCGTGGTGGCAATGTCCGTGGTGGCAGTGTCTGTGCTGGAGATGTCTGGGGTGGACGGGTCTGCGGAGGGAACGCCGGTGGTGGGCGTGCCGGTCTGAGGCGGGGCGAGGCCGCCCCGTGGCGCGCCGTCTCCGGCGTACGGCGGCGACTGACTACCGGTGATGCTCACGCGGACACCTCCCTGGGCGGGAACTCGGCCGTCACGTTCCGCAACCCGCGGTGAACGAGACGTTACTCCGAGTGAGGGCGCTGTGCTGGAGTTCCCGCTACACTAGTTCGGGTGAGTACTCACTCAGCACGCTGAGCGTGCTACTGTCCAGCCCGGGAAGGCGAGGTGGCGACGGGTGGCAGCGGTGATGGAGCCGATGCGGGACCGGATCCTGGCGGCGGCGATCGAGGTGATCCGGAGCCGCGGGATCACGGCCGCGACGACGAAGGAGATCGCCCGCAACGCGGGCGTCTCCGAGGGCAGCCTGTACAACCACTTCGCCAACAAGACGGCGCTCTTCGCAGCGGCCCTGGCCGAGGTGACGGGGACGGCGCGCACGGCGATGGCGACGCTCCTGGGCTCGGCAGGCCAGGGGACGGTCGAGGGGAACCTCGTCCGGCTGGCCGCGGACATGGTCCGCTTCTACGGCGAGCTTCTTCCGATGACCGGCCCGGTCCTGGCCGATCCAGAACTGATCGCCTGGTTGAGGGCGGACGGCCCCCAGAAGGCACAGGTGGCCGCGGGCGCCAGGTCCCGCGCACGCCCCAGGGACGGCCAGGCCGCCGCGGCCCATCCGCCGGGCGCCCTCCATGGTCCCTCCACGAATGCGCCGGACGCTCTTCCGGGCGCACCGGGTGGCCCTCCCGCCGGGCCTCCGGGCGGCCCGACGGCGGGTCCGGTGCTCGGCCACGCGGCCCTGATCGGTTACCTGGAGGCCGAACAGCGGGAGGGGCGCATCGCGGACGGCGCGCCCCTGCCCTTCCTCGCGGCGGCCCTTCTGGGCGGCTGCCAGCAGCATGCCTTCCTCACCCGGCTCGCGGGACCCGAGACGGTCGCCGCCGGGGCGCGGCTGCCGGATGATCCGGAGGAGTTCGCGGCGGCGCTGGTCGGAGCGATCATGGCCGGGCACGTCCCGTCCTGAGGTCCGGATAATGGCGCGTTCCATTGCCTGACGGACGTTCAAACTCCCCCATTGGTGCACAGTAAGCATGAAACTGACCGAATGCGGCAAACGACGCTAGTGTCACATTGACACCCTCCGTCCCGCGGCAGAAGATCACGCAACCCCCGTTGTGATCCATGCCAGGGAGGCGCGATGACGCGCACGGTTTTCCGGCACGCCAGTACCCGGCGCAAGAGACTCACTCCCGTCCTGGCCACCGCCGCCCTCCTGATCGGAGCGCTGGTGGCCACCCCCGCGAACGCCGCCCCCCAACCCGAGGCCCCGGGCGGCGCCGTGGACGTGTACACCGGCGAGTTGACCACCGACCAGGTGAAGCTGCTGAACCGGTCCGGAATTGACCAGGAGGACATCAGCCTAGGGAAAGGCCAAGGCGGCCGCGTTCAGGTCGAAGCGGTCTTGAACGGCGCGCAGGTAGCCGAGCTGAACAAGCAGGGCCTTCGCCTTACGGTGAAGACGGTGCAGGGCAAGGACGTCGCTCAACGACTGAAGGCGGCACCCCCGAAGGTGTTCCGCCCTTACAGCGGCCCGGGAAACCTCCATGAGGAGCTTCTCAAGGTCGCCGCCGAGCATCCGTCCATCGCGACCGCCGTGGACATCGGCACCAGCGTCCAGGGCAAGCCGATCACCGCCGTCAGGGTGAGCAAGAACGTGCGGAACCTCAAGGACCGCAAACGACCCGTGGCCATCTACCAGGCCGCCCAGCACGCACGCGAGTGGATCACACCCGAGATGGTCCGCCGGCTCCTGCACCACTACGTGAACGGCTATGGCAAGGACGCTGAGCTCACACAGATCATCAACACCACGGACCTGTGGTTCCTCCCCGTGGTCAACGTGGACGGCTACGACCTGACGTTCACGGACGGATTCCGGCTCTGGCGCAAGAACGCCCGCGACAACAACGGTGACGGCAAGGTCACCACCGGTGACGGTATCGACCTCAACCGGAACTTCACCTACAAGTGGGGCTACGACAACGAGGGCTCGTCCCCTCGGCCGGCCAGCGAGGTCTACCGCGGTCCGGCCGCCGCGTCCGAACCCGAGACCAGGGCACAGATCGGCCTCTACAAGCGGCTTCGGCCGGCCTACTTGATCAACTACCATTCGGCGGCGGAACTGCTGCTGCACGGCGTGGGCTGGCAGGCCCTGACCCGCAGCCCCGACGACGTGATCCATGACGCGCTCCTCGGTGACATCGACCAGCCGGCCGTCCCCGGCTACACGCCCGAACTCGGCGCGCAGCTCTACACCACCAACGGCGACACCGACGGCGAGGCCGACAACAAGCACGGCGCCCTGTCGGTCACTCCGGAGATGGCGACCTGCAAGACGGCCGCCAACACCTTCCCGGACGACGAGTGGACGCCGGAAAAGTGCGGCAGTGTCTTCGAGTTCCCGGACGATGAAAGACTCATCGCCCACGAGTTCGAGAAGAACCTGCCGTTCGCCCTCTCGATCGGCAAGTCGGCGCGGACTCCGGACAACCCGGTGTCCGTGGTGGGACGCACGGTCCCCGACTTCGAGGCGAAGCGGTTCCCCGTGTCCTACGGGGACACGCAGGAGGTCCAGGCGTACATCCGCCGGTCACTGGACGACAAGACCTTCCACTACCGGATCAACGCGGGCCCCGACCAGCAGGAAGAGGCGCACGAATGGCGCGGCGGTGAGCGGTTCGGCAACGAGAACGACCACTATTTCGGTGAGTACAGAGGCGAGGTCGCCGAGCAGAAGCCGGGCGACAAGGTCGAAGTGTGGTTCTCCGGCGACAAGAACGGCGAGCTCGTCGAGAGCAGGCACTTCACCTACACCGTGAACTCCCGCGACAAGGCGGACGTCCTTGTGATCGCGGACGAGGACTACCGCGGCGTCAACCCGACCTACCCGCCCGGGACGCGCTCGCCCAAGTACGCGCAGCAGTACGCCGACCTCGTCAAGGCCGCCGGCCACAAACCGATCATCTGGGACTTCTCCGCGGCGCCGATCGACCCGGTGCACCTCAATATCCTGAAGCACTTCAAGGCGGTCGTCTGGTACCTGGGTGACAACCGACTTACGCAGGACGCGCCCGACGAGCCGGTTAAGACCCATCAGGGCGACGCACCCGACTCCCAGGTGGCCGACCGCGCCAAGAACCTGCTGCTGTCCATCCGCGCGTATCTGAACGAGGGTGGCAAGTTGCTGCACGCCGGCGAGACGAGCGGCTATTTCGGGCCGCTCAGCCAGTTGAACGGCGGCGGCATCTACTACGGACTGAAGGGCCACCCGGAGCGGCCATGCGTCGTCACCGGGAACTACCGGGACGACTGCGAGCTGCTATCGGACGACTTCTTCCAGTACTACCTCGGCGCTTACGAGAGGCAGCGGGCGGGGGCGCCGACCCAGTTCACCGGGGTAAAGGGCCCGTTCGACGGCGTCACGTCCAAACTGGGCGGAACCGCGTCCAACCCGCTCAACGAGGCCGGCCGCTTCCAGGTCACCTCGACCGTCCTCCCCAGGGACGCCTTCCCGCAGTTCGCAAGTTGGAAGGTGGGCGACTATCTCGGCGGCGACGCTCCCAGGCCCGCCGGGGCACTGGCCACGGTCGACACCGCTTCGGCGGTGGCGACCCGAGACTCCGTCCTGTTCGGCTTCGGCATCGAGCAGGCCACGACCCCGGCCGAGCAGAGGACCCTGGTCTCCAGGGCCCTGGACCACCTGCTCGGCTGACTCCAGGGGCCCCTTCGCCCCCGGGGGCCCCACAAGCGAGGGCCCCGGCCACCTCCACCGGCCGGGGCCCTCGCCCATACTCATTAGTCCCACAGCGCCCGTGAGCCCAACAGCGCCCGTGCACCCCATAACGCCTGCTGACGAGTGGTCCGGCCACTTGACCCTCACATGTGATGGACGCCACGCAACCTTTAGACCGGTCCCGGGCGTCTTACTTAGCAGGGAACACCACTGACGAGTGGAAGCGCCTGATCGGGCAAGGCCCGCGACGTCCCGGAGCAACGGGGTCGCCCTGGTCAAAGCACCGACCCGCGCGAAACCCCGGTACTCCACGCGAGACCGGGACCCACATGATGTCGGTTCTCCCCTGGGAGAACGGCACGGCGCCGCGAGAAACACTCGCTGCACCGCGTCCACAGGCCGGCTCCGAACCCGTCGGGAACGGTGGCACGTACCACTAGCACGGGGGGCGGTTCGTCCGCCCGGTCCGCGCGCGCTCCCGAACGCGCGCCCGCAACCGGCCCTCACGGGTCACGACTACGGGGAGAGATGATGACCGCTGTCACCATGCCTGTCCGCCGGAACGCCCCAGGTACCGCGAACGGCGAGAAGACCGAGCGCTACGAGCGCGACGTCCTCCCCCTCGCCGACCCCCTGTACATCAGCGCGGTGCGGATGACCCGCAACAGCGCTGACGCCGAGGACCTCGTTCAGGAGACCCTCGCCAAGGCGTATGTGAACTTCCACCAGTTCCAGGAAGGCACGAACCTCAAGGCGTGGCTGCACCGCATCCTCACCAACAACTTCATCAACACCTACCGCAAGAAGCAGCGCGAACCCCAGCGTGCCGGCTCGGAGGAGCTGGAGGAGTGGCAGATCGCCCAGGCCGAGGCCCAGGCGTCCGGCTTCCGGTCCGCCGAGTCCGAGGCCCTCGACCGGATCCCCGACTCCGAGGTCGTGACGGCGCTGCGCGCTCTGCCCAAGGACTTCCGCGACGCCGTGTACCTCGCTGACGTCGAGGGTTACCCGTACAAGGAGATCGCCGAGATGATGGGCACTCCCATCGGCACGGTGATGTCCCGCCTGCACCGTGGGCGCAAGCAGCTCCGCGAGGCGCTCGCCGACCACCGCCGGGCCCACATCCTCGCCGCCTGACGACCCGCTCCCGTCGGCCTCTTCGTGGCCCCGTCCCGCCCCACCGGACGCGATCCCGCAGTTCCCCCCGTGACTGCGGGATCGTCCATTCGCAGCACGGTGAGTAGTGTTTCGGATACACTGAGCGATGATCCGTCCGATCATCGGGGAGTATTCGATGGCCCGTCCTGCCACTGCCGCCTTCAGAGCAACGGCTCCCGCTCTCGCCGCGCTCGCCGTGCTGCTGCACACCGTCCCGGCCCAGGCCGAAGCACCCGAGACGTCCCTGCGGCTCACGCTGACGAATCCGGGGCAGCAGACGTCCGGCTCCAGGACCGTCACGCTGCGCTGTGAGCCGGTCGGCGGCAACCATCCCGACGCGGCCCGGGCGTGCAGGGATCTCAACGCGACAGGCGGAAAGTTCATCCGCACCCCCGACGACCGCGCCTGCACCGCGATCTACTCTCCGGTCGTCGCCCAGGCCCAGGGCCAGTGGCGCGGCAAGCCCGTGCGGTTCCGCACCGAGTACGGCAACGACTGCGAGATGCACGCCCGCACGGGCAAGATCTTCGCCTTCTGAACCGCCGGCTCGCGCTCGAGGCCCGTCGCCGGACCCTTCTCGTTCGGATAGCGACCTGGGCCGATTCTCCATCCGTCGCATAGGCGCGTCCACCGTGGGTACACGCGCGTCACGGCTCCGCGAGCCGCCGGACGTTCAGGAGGATGAGCGCGCGATGCCACGAAGAGTCAGCGACGTCATGACCGTGACCCCCCAGGCGCTCCCCCTGGACGCGACGCTCTACGAGGCGGCCCGTGTCATGCGCGACGAGGGGATCGGCGACGTTCTGGTCACCTACGCGGGACGCTTGTGTGGCGTGGTCACCGACCGTGACATCGTGATCCGGGCCGTCGCCGAGAGCCGCGACACGACCCTGACGCCGCTGGGCGACGTCTGCACCGCCGAGCTCACGACCGTCCATCCGGAGGACGACACCACGACCGCGGCGCGGCTCATGAGTGAGCAGGCCGTCCGCAGGCTCCCGGTCGTGGACGCCATGCAGCGCCCGGTGGGGATCGTGACCATCGGCGATCTCGCCCTCGCGGACGGCGGCGGTGGGCCGCTGCCCGCGATCAGCAAGGCGCCACCCAACAACTGAGGGTCGGCTACCCGGGACCCAACGACCAGGGACCCACCCCGAGACGACGCCAGGACGAAGTCTGGCGAAGCCCGGGGCGCAGCGGACGACGCACACGACCGAGGCGGACATGGACCGGAGAGAACGGCACCACACCGGGGGGATCGACCCGGCGCCGCCGGTCCGCGCACCGGGGCATCCCAGCTCGCAGGATAACGTCGGACGGGTGACACCCACGGAAACGGTCCTGACGGACCAGCTCGCGTTGGAGATCGCCCGGCTGGGCATGGTCGGGGAATCCTCGGACGTGGGCACGCTGCACCGCATCACCGAGCTGGCCTCCCGGGCCGTGCCGGGGTGCGCGGGCGCCGCGAGCGTCCGCTGGGCCCTGCCGAAGATCTCCACGAACGGCCTGTCCCTCACGCCGAGCCTGCCGCCGGACCTCGTCCAGGACACCCTGCCGTCGCACACGGGCCCGGCGGGCACCTCACCGGTCCCGGCGCCGTCCCCGGAGCCGGGCGCCGACATGCAACGACCCGAGCCGCTCGCCGCCGCGGCCAGCCACCCCGATCTCGCCGAAGTGACCGACCGGCAGCTGTCGCGCGGGCGCGGCCCGGTCTTTGACGTCGTGCTCGGCCGCCGCGCGCTCAGCTCGAACGATCTCCTCGCCGAGACCCGCTGGCCGGAGGCGATGGCCGACATGCTGCGCCGTGGCGTCCGCTGCTTCATCACCTCCCCGCACCTCAACCCGCCCGTCCTGGTCACGCTCACGCTGTACGGGGTGACGCCCAAGGCACTCGGCTCGGGCGGGCACGCGCTCGCCGCCCTGTTGGTGGCCCAGGGCAGCGCGGCGGTGTCCAACTCCCAGCAGTACGACGTCGTCCACCGCACCGCAGTACAGTTGCAGGAGGCCGTTGAGGCACGCGCCATCGTGGACCAGGCGAAGGGGATCATCATGCACGCGCTGGGCTGCGACGCCGACGAGGCGTTCGCCGAGATGCGGCGCATCTCGCAGACGCGCCATGTGAAGCTCACCGCTCTCGCACAGCGGATCGTCGGCGATCAGGGCCTCTCCTAGACACTGAACTAGGCCCCATGTGGAAAACGGGAATAAGCTGCGGACAGCGGGCCCCGAAGGCCGTGGGACCGCCCGACCCAGAGCACGAGCCGATCTGGTTTCACCGTGCCTCGCGGACAAGGGGGAGACCAGATGCACGAGCAGCCTGACCAGCTCGAACCGGAGACCCTGCTGAGGGAGATCTCCGATCTGGAGGGGCGCATCGGCGAGCTGCGCCAGGCCGCGGGCATGCCCGAGCCCGACCTGCGCGCGACGCTGGACGCGGCGCTGGTGGAGCTGGAACTGGCGCTGACCGCCCTGCGCACGATGGGCACCGAGCAGGGCGGCGAGCGGAACGGGTCCGCGGCGGCCGAGAACGAGCGGCGGGTGCTGCGGACGGTCTTCCAGGACGCGCCCGTGCCGCTGTTCCTGTTGGACCGCAACACCAGCGTCCGGCGGGTCAACCGGCAGGCGGCGTCACTGCTCGGCACGTCCTCCGGATACGTGTCGGGCAAGCAGTTCACGGCCTTCTGCGATCTGGCGACCCGGGCGGCGGTCCGGTCGCAGCTCGCCGCGGTCGTGCGGACGGGGCGGCGGCGGCGCGTCCAGGTCCGGTTCCTCGGCCGCGATCACCCGATCGACGCGGTGGTGACGTTGGCGCGGGTGTGGATCCGCGGCGAGCCCGACCCGATGGTCGTGGTGGCCGCCGGCCCGACGAACACACCCACCGACGGGAACCCGGACGGGGCGCAGAACGAGGTCGCCAGGCAGCCGAAGGCGGTCAAGGCCGCGCCGCCGGCGCAGGGCGACGACGAGGCCGTGGCCACGATCGTCCACCGGATGGACGTCCTCGCCACCGCCAGCGAACTGCTGCTGGACGAGCCGGTCTTCAACGAGACCGTGGCCGTGCGGCGCTGTGCCCGGCTGCTGGCGACCGAGCTGGCCGACTGGGCGTTCATCGATCTCACCGGCCCGGTCGGGACCGGTCCCGGCGGTTCCCAGCAGGGCGGGACGAAGGTGGTGGGGACCGCCCCGCCGCTGCGCCGCCAGGTGGTGATGGGCCCGGCCGACGAGCGTTCCGTCGAGGCCGTGGGCGCCTTGGAGGACCTGGAACCGGCCCTGGACACGCTGCCGCAGACGGTGTTCGTCACCCGGCAGAGCGCGCTGCGCCCGCATGTGGAGAACCTCGACCTGCTCGGCGTCTGCCCGGACGGCACGCCCGTCTGCGCCAAGATCGGCGCGACGTCGGTCCTGTGCGTCCCGGTGGAGGACGGCGACCGCTGCATCGGCGCGATCACGCTGGCGGCGAGCGGTGACTACGGCCCGTTCGATCTGATGGACCTCGGCGTCGTACAGCGGCTCGGCCGGTACCTGGCGCTGGTCATCCGGGCGGCACGGCTCTACCGCCGCCGCGCCGAGGTGGCCGAGACGCTCCAGGCCGGGCTGCTGCCGAAGACGCTTCCGGCGATCCCGGGTGTGAGCGTGTCGGCCCGCTACATGACGGCGACCCGCGGAGCCGAGGTGGGCGGCGACTTCTACGACGTGTTCCGCACCCAGAACGGCAGTTGGGGGCTGGTGCTCGGCGACGTGTGCGGCAAGGGCGAGGACGCCGCGGCGGTGACCTCGACCGCCCGTCACTGCGCCCGGCTGGCGGCGCGCTGGAAGGACCGTCCCGGCGAGATCCTCGCCATGGTCAACCAGGCATTGCTGGACGAGGACCGGTTCGTCACCGCCGTCATGGCCGGGCTCCAGATCGACACCGAGCGCGTCACGGTCTCGCTCGGCACCGCAGGCCATCCGCCGGCGATCGTGATCCGCGCCGACGGGGTGATCAGGTCGGCGTCGCGGGGCGGCGTGCCGCTCGGGCTGTTCGAGGACTTCGAGGCCGGCCTGGACACCATCGACCTCGGCATCGGCGACACGCTCATCCTGCACTCGGACGGGGTGCTGGAGGCATGTGACCTCCAGCGCGTCGAATTCGGGCAGGAACGGCTGCTGGAGGCGCTGGCCGCGCACGCCACCGACCCGCTCGACGAGATGCTGGGCGCGGTGGAGCGGGCGCTGCTGGACTTCTGCGACGGCGACCTGCGCGACGACGTGTCGATGCTGGCGCTGCGCGTGGACGCCCCCACGCTCGACTGACGCCCCGCCCTGAGAGACGCCACCCGCTCCCGACCGCCGGCTGCCGGACTGACGGGTGTTTTGCCGGGTAGGAGGCTTTCATGAGTGTTGATCCCGAATCAAAACCCCGGAACGAGACCCGGCACGAGCGTCTCGACCGGCAGCTCATGGAGCTGCTGCAAGGCTTCCGCGTCGCGGTCACCGGGGTGCAGGTGCTGTTCGCCTTCCTGCTCACCGTCCCGTTCTCCGCCGGTTTCGACCGCGTGGATCGGCCGGGAAAGGTGCTGTTCTACATCGCGCTGTTCGGGGCGGCACTCGCCTCCATCTGCTTCATCGCGCCGGTGTTCCAGCACCGGATCCTGTTCCAGCTCGGGCAGAAGGCGCTGCTGATCCGCCGCGCCAACCGGTTCGGGATCTACGGCGCGTTCGCACTGGCGATCTCCATCACCGCGTCCGCGACGCTGATCGTCGAAACCCTCGCCGCCGAGGACGTGGCGACCGCGGCGGCGGTCGCCACGGCCGTGGTCGTGCTCGCCCTGTGCTCGTGGACATGGTTCATCCAGCCCTACCTGACCCGTATGAAGGCCAACGGCCGCACGAACGATGACGACGATGACGACGGCGACGAATGACGACGGCGATACCGACGGGGCCGACGGGGAGCGGTGATCGTGCGACCGGAGGCCCCGGGGATCAGTACGCCTTGCCGAAGATGACCCGCTTGCCGTAGGCGGACGGCTCGCCGCACTTCACGCAGACGCCCGTCTCCTCGGGGGCGTCGGCGGCGATGACGCGCGGCGTCGCCGCGGTCTCGGCCTTGATCTCGTCCTCGCAGGCGGCGCGGGCGCAGTGGAACGCGCGGGCCCAGCCGTCGGCGACCCGGGCGCCGAACGCGTCCCAGCCGTCCACCACGGCGGTGCGGCCCTCGCGGAACGCCTCGGCCCTGGCCAGCAGGAACGACTGGAAGTCGGCGAGGATGCCGGGCAGCACCTCGGGGACCTTCTCCAGCGGGATCTGCTCCTTGCCCTGCCCCTCCACGGTCGGCAGGCGCCGGACGACGGTCGCGACACCGCCCTCGATGTCACGCTTGCCCAGCTCGATACGGATGGGGACGCCGCGCATCTCCCACTCGTTGAACTTGAAGCCCGGGGAGAGCTGCGGGCGGTTGTCGTCCACGTGGACGCGGATGCCCATCGACTTGATCGCCGCACCCAGCCGGCGCGCCTCGGCGGCGGCCTGTTCGCCCTGCTCCTTGCGCCCGATCGGGACGATCACGACCTGGTAGGGGGCCAGCCGCGGCGGCAGCACGAGCCCCTTGTCGTCGCCGTGCGTCATGATCACGCCGCCGATCATCCGGGTGCTCATCCCCCAGGACGTGGTGTGGGCGAGCGTCAGCTTCCCGCCCTCGTCCTGGTACTGGATCTCGAACGCCTTGGCGAAGTTCGTGCCGAGGTAGTGGGACGTGCCGGACTGCAGCGCCCGCCCGTCCCGCATCATGCCCTCGATCGTGTACGTGCGGACGGCGCCGGCGAACCGCTCGCCGGGCGTCTTCTCCCCCGCCACCACCGGGATCGCCGCCAGGTCGCGCGCCACGGCGGCGTAGGCGTCCAGCGCCCACATCGTCTCGCGCATGGCGTCGTCCTCGTCGGCGTGCGCGGTGTGGCCCTCCTGCCAGAGGAACTCGGTCGTGCGCAGGAACATCCGGGGCCGCATCTCCCAGCGGACGACGTTCGCCCACTGGTTCAGCAGCAGCGGCAGGTCGCGGTGCGAGTCGATCCACTTGGCCATGTACTCGCCGATGACGGTCTCGGAGGTGGGCCGCACGACCAGCGGCTCCTCCAGCTCCTTGCCGCCCGCGATCGTCACGACCGCCAGCTCCGGGGAGAAGCCCTCGACGTGCTCGGCCTCGCGCTTGAGGTAGGACTCCGGGATGAACATCGGGAAGCAGGCGTTGTCGTGGCCCGCCTCCTTGATCCGCCGGTCCAGATCGGCTTGGAGCAGCTCCCACACCCGGTACCCGTACGGGCGGATGACCATCGTGCCGCGAACCGGACCGCGGTCCACGAGCTGGGCCTGCACGACCAGCTCGTTGTACCAGGCGGAGAAATCCTCGCTCTGCGGTGTCACACCTTCTCGACTCACGGCTTCAGGGTACTGACTGGCGGCACCGGACGCCGACGCAATAACCGACGTGGGAGCCGTTCGCCGCCCCGCTGTTACCCTCGCCGGATGCGCTGGTCCCAGATGTTCGCGCCCACGCTCCGCGACGATCCGGCCGAGGCGGACGCGCCATCCCACCGGCTGCTGCTGCGCGCCGGATACGTACGGCAGCTGACCGCCGGGCACTATTCGCTGCTGCCGCTGGCGGTCCGGGTCCGCGCGAAGATCATGGACATCATCCGGGAGGAGATGGACGCGATCGGCGCGCAGGAGATGCTGCTGCCCGCGCTGCATCCGGCGGAGCCGTGGAAGCGCTCGGGCCGCTGGGACCTGATGGGCCACGAGATGTTCCGGCTCCGCGACCGGCGCGGCGCCGAGTTCGCGCTCGGCATGACCCACGAGGAGATCTTCGCGACGGTCGCCCGGGAGCTGAACTCCTACAAGAACCTCCCGCAGCAGTGGTACCAGTTCCAGACGAAGTTCCGGGACGAGCCGCGCTCCAAGGGCGGCCTGCTGCGGACCCGCGAGTTCACCATGAAGGACGCCTACAGCTTCGACGTCGACCGGCCGGGCCTGGACGTCTCGTTCGACTCCTACCACGCCGCCTACGCGCGGATCTTCGCGCGGCTCGGGCTGCGCGCCCTGCCGTGCGAGGCGTCCAGCGGCACCATGGGCGGCGCCGGCTCGACCGAGTTCATGGTCCCGGCCGGGGTCGGCGAGGACCTCGTCGTCCACTGCCCCGCGTGCGGCTACGCGGCCAACATCGAGCGTGCGACCTCCGCGCTGGCCGTCGCGGCGGACGGTGCGGGCCTGCCCGCGCCCGAGCGCTTCGACACGCCCGGCGTCCGCACGATCGACGATCTGGTCTCCTACGACGCGCCCGCCGACCGGCAGGTCAAGACGCTCGTCCACATCGTGGACGGCACGCTCACCCTCGTCCTGCTGCGCGGCGACCATGCCCTCAACGAGCAGAAGCTCACCGACGCGGCAAGCGCCGCCGAGACCCGCGCCGCCACACCCGAGGAGATCAAGGACGCGCTGGGCGCGCTGCCGGGCAGCCTCGGTGCCGTCGGGGTGTCGCTGCCCGTGATCGCGGACGAGGCGCTGCGCGGCCGGAAGGCCATGTTCACCGGCGCCAACACCGACGACGTCCACCTGCGCGGCGTCGACGTCGACCGGGACATCCCCGTCACCGCCTGGGCCGACCTGCGCGAGGTCGCCGCGGGCGAGCGGTGCGTCCGCTGCGCAGAGCGCCTGGAGGTGCTGCGGGCCATCGAGGTCGGCCACATCTTCAAACTCGGCGACCGCTACGCGCGTGCTCTCGGCGTGGACGTCCTGGACGCCGGCGGCGACCGCGTCCCGATCATCATGGGCAGCTACGGCATCGGCGTGGAGCGGGCGATGGCCACGATCGTGGAGGTCCACCACGACGACCGGGGGATCGTCTGGCCCCTCGCGGTCGCGCCGTTCCAGGTTGCCGTCGTGATCGCCCAGTCCGATGACGCGGAGGTCGCCAAGGCGGCCGAGGAGGTCTACGCGGGCCTCGGCGCCACGGGCGTGGAGGTGGTGATCGACGACCGTCCCGAGCGGGCGGGGGTGAAGTTCCGCGACGTGGAGCTGACCGGCATTCCCCTGCGCGTTACGGTGGGCCGCCGCGGGCTGGCGGACGGGGTCGCCGAGGTCACCGACCGCGCCACCGGCGACACCGAGCGAATCGCCCTGGACGCCGTCGTCGCGCACGTCCGCTCGAAACTCGCCTGACGCCGGGCCCGCGCCCGAACGACCGACACCGAAATCGATTTGACGTGGTCGCCCGCGGTTCCGGAGACTCGACGGCGGGATTCCAGCCGAGGGGGGACCGTGGGGCACGTGGAGGTCGGCCATGTCGGCCATGCGCTGCCGGACGGCCGGGTCCTGCTGGACGACGTCTCGTTCCGGGTGGGCGACGGCGTCACGGCCGCGCTCGTCGGCCCGAACGGCGCCGGCAAGACCACCCTCCTCCGCCTGATCGCCGGCGACCTCGCACCCCAGGACGGGACGGTCGCGCACAGCGGCGGGCTCGGCGTGATGCGGCAGTTCGTGGGGAACGTCCGGGACGAGTCGTCCGTGCACGACCTGCTGCTGTCCACGGCGCCGCCGCGCGTGCGGGAGGCCGCCGCGGCCGTGGAGGCGGCGGAGCTGGCCATGATGGAGCGCGAGGACGAGCCGACGCAGCTCCGGTACGCCACGGCCCTCGCCGGATGGGGCGACGCGGGCGGCTACGAGATCGAGGTGCTCTGGGACGCCTGCTGCGTCGCGGCCCTCGGCGTCCCGTACGACGGGTGCCGGTGGCGGGAGGTCAGGACGCTGTCGGGCGGCGAGCAGAAGCGGCTCGTCCTGGAGGCGCTGCTCCGCGGCCCGGACGAGGTACTCCTGCTGGACGAGCCCGACAACTACCTGGACGTGCCGGGCAAGCAGTGGCTGGAGGAGCGGCTGCGCGAGACGTCCAAGACGGTGCTGCTGGTGTCGCACGACCGGGAGCTGCTGGACCGGGCCGCCGACCGCATCGTGACCGTCGAGGCGGGCAAGGTCTGGGTGCACGGCGGGCGGTTCGCGACGTACGCCGACGCGCGCCGCGAGCGCAACGAACGCCTGGAGGAGCTGCGCCGCCGCTGGGACGAGGAGCACGCCAAGCTCAAGCAGCTCGTCCTCATGCTCAAGAACAAGGCCACGTTCAACGACGGGCTCGCGTCGCGCTACCACGCCGCGCAGACCCGGCTCCGCAAGTTCGAGGAGGCCGGGCCGCCGGAGGTCCCGCCGCGCGACCAGAGCATCAAGATGCGGCTGCGCGGCGGCCGCACCGGCAAGCGCGCGGTGATCTGCGAGGGCCTGGAGCTGACCGGGCTGATGAGGCCGTTCGACACGGAGATCTGGTACGGCGAGCGTGTCGCGGTCCTCGGCTCCAACGGGTCGGGGAAGTCGCACTTCCTGCGGCTGCTGGCCGCGGCGGCCGAGACGCTGCCGCGCGGCGCGACCCCGGTCGAGCCCGTCGCGCACACCGGCACCGGACGTCTTGGCGCTCGTGTCGTCCCGGGGCTGTTCGCGCAGACGCACGCCCGTCCCGACCTGGCGGGGCGCACGCCCTGCGAGATCGTCATGACCGAGCATGCGCGGCTGCGCAACGACGCGATGAACGCGCTCGCCCGCTACGAGCTTCAGTTCTGCGCCGAGCAGCCGTTCGGGACCCTCTCGGGCGGGCAGCAGGCGCGCCTCCAGATCCTCCTGCTGGAGCTGGGCGGCGCCACGCTGCTGCTGCTGGACGAGCCGACCGACAACCTGGACCTGGCCAGCGCCGAAGCCCTCCAGGAGGGGCTGGAGTCCTACGAGGGCACGGTCGCGGCCGTCACCCACGACCGCTGGTTCGCCCGCCCGTTCGACCGTTTTCTGGTGTTCGGTTCGGACGGTTCCGTCTACGAGTCCCCCGAACCGGTCTGGGACGAGACCCGCGTCGCCCGTCCCCGCTGAGAAGTCGGTGGGTTTGGGCTGATCAGCGGGCTACCCAAGGGTTGTGAGGGATGGGTAGAGTGCCCGGGTGCGGGTGGTGGTGACGGGGGCTGCCGGGTTCGTCGGGAGCCATGTGGCGGACGCGTTCGCGGACGCGGGGCATGAGGTGCTCGCCGTCGACGCGCCCGCACGGTCGCTCGCACCGGACGTCGCCCGCCGGACGTGGGACGAGGTGGCGGCACGGCCCGGAGTGCGAGCCGTCCAGGCCGACCTGGCGCTCGACGATCTGAGCGCGGTCGCGGCCGCCGACGTCGTCGTCCACCTGGCGGGACGGCCGGGAGTGCGCAGCTCGTGGGGTACGGGACGGGCGGCGGCCGAGCGCGACAACGTGCTGGCGACCGGGCGGCTGCTCGCGGCGTGCGCGGCGCGGCCCGCGCGGCTGCGGCCACGGGTGATCGTCGCGTCCAGCTCGTCGGTGTACGGGTCGGCGGGGTCCCGGCCCAACCGGGAGGACGACCCGTTGAACCCGGCGAGCCCGTACGCGGCCAGCAAGGTGGAGGTCGAGCGGCTGGCGGTGCTGGCGGCGCGGGACGGGCTGCGGACCGTCCTGCTCAGGTACTTCTCCGTCTACGGTCCCCGGCAGCGGCCCGACATGGCGTTCCACCGGTTCGTGGAGGCGGCGCTGGACGGGCGGCCCCTGCCGGTGTTCGGAGACGGCCGCCGTTCCCGCTCCTTCACGCACGTCCAGGACGTGGTGGCGGCGACGCTGGCGGCCGCCGGCGCGGACCTGCAAGCCGGGATCGCCGTCAATGTCGGGCATCACGAGCCCGTGGCGGTGCGGTCGGCGATCGGGTTGCTGACGGGCGTGCTGGGGGTGCGGCCGGAGATCCAGCGGGAGGCGCCGGTGGCCGGGGACGCGGCGCGGACCTGGGCCGACACCGGGCGAGCGGCGCGACTGCTCGGTTGGACGGCCCGCACCGGCCTGGCCGAGGGCCTCGCCGACCAGATCGCCTGGCACCGGGCGCTGCGCGTGCAGGAGGTCCCGGTATGAGTTCCGCCCCGCGCCATCGGGCGGCCTATGTCGCGTTCGACCGGTTCCCGTCCAGCAAGGGGTCGGCGGTGCACATCGCGCAGATGGCCGACGAGCTGTTCGCGTCCTTCGGAGGTGGTCTGCTGGGCGTGCTCGGCGGCGGTGGCCTGCCCCGCTACCAGCGGGAAGGGGACCGGGAGATCGCCCGGTTCGACGCGCAGATCCCGAACCTGATCGACCGCGCCGAGGCGTTCTCCGGATGGGTCGCCGATCTTCTGGAGCCGCACCGGGAGACCCTGGAGGTCTGCCACGTGCGGGATCCGTGGAGCGCGCTCCCGGTGGTCTCGCTGCCCGGCCGGCGCCGGGTGGTGTACGAGGTGAACGGGCTGCCGTCGATCGAGATGGCCCACACGTGGCCGTGGGCGTCGAGGGCGGCGCTCGGCAAGATCCGCGAGCTGGAGCGGTTCTGCCTGGAGCGCAGCGACGCCGTCGTGGTGCCGTCGGGGGTCATCGGCGCGGCCGTGCGGCGGCTCGGCGTCCCCGCGGACAAGGTCCGGCTCGTGCCGAACGGCGCCGACGTCCGCGACACGCCAGAGCGTCCCGATGGCGCGCCGGAGCGGTACCTCATCTACGTGGGCGCGTTGCAGCCATGGCAGGGCCTGGACGTGCTGATGCGCGCGTTCGCGCGGCTCGCCGACCTGGCCGGGCTGCGGCTGGTGGTCTGCGCGTCCGTCCCGGAGCGGCGGGCGAAACCGGTGCGGCGGATGGCGGAGCGGCTCGGGGTCGCCGATCGGGTGGACTGGCGGTTCGCGCTGCCGCACCACGAGGTCGCGGCATGGCTGGCGCACGCCGAGGTGTCGGTGGCGCCGCTGACGGGCTGCGCGCGCAACCTCGACCAGGGGTGTGCGCCGCTGAAGGTGATCGAATCGATGGCGGCGGGCGTCCCGGTGGTCGCCTCCGACCTGCCGGCGGTGCGCGAGCTGATGGCGGACGGGGAGCACGGGCGGCTCGTCCCGGCGGACCGTCCGGCGGAACTGGCGCGGGCCGTGCGGATCCTGCTGGAGTACCCCGGCGAGGCGGCGGCAATGGGCGAGCGGGCCCGGCGCCGCATCCAGGACGGGCTGACCTGGGCGCACTCGCGTGCCGAGCTGGCCGCGGTCTACCGGGCGGTCACGGCGCACGCGCCATCCGATCAGCGGAACGATAGGTGATGTCGTCATGTTCTGGCGCAAGCAGCGCGCGGCGATCAAGCGGTTCCACCCGCTGCACAGGGCACTCGTCCTGGAACGCGGCTTCACGGTGTCGCTGCGGCGCGACGACTGGGAACCGATGATCCAGAGCCTCGCCGGGCACTCCCAGCACGTCCGGCGCCGCAGGTGGGCGCCGCCGGAGCGGGCCGCCGGGATCGTGGTGCCGATGCTGCGGGTGCTGGCGGCGGACATGCGCCCGGAGGGCGTGCTGTCGGTCGCCGCCGACCTGCGCGGCGCCGACGTCCCGCAGAAGAACGGGCCGGCCCACGACCTGCCCGTCCAGCGGCCGATCCTGTCGATCAAGCAGTGGTACGCCGTGGACCCGTGGCTGCGGATGCGGGCGGAGCTGCGCGACGGCAGCGTCCTGGAGCTGTCGGTCACCGAGCGGCTGCGCAAGCGGCAGATCCGCAAGCGCAACCCGCGCGGCAAGATCAAGTCGAAGCGGAAATCGAAGTCGGTGCACCTGATCCGGGTGACGCGGCGGCTGCCGAAGGGCGCGACCGTCCGCCGCCCCGGCGCACCGCCGCCGGGCTGGATCAGGGTGCAGGTCAGGCAGGGGACGCGGATGGTGATCCGGACGAACGCCAAGATCCACGGCACGCGTCCCGACGCGCAGCTGATCGAGAGCATCCTGCTCGTGTCGACGGAGGCGTTCCGCTGGACGCCGCCGGGCACCGCCGCACCGGCAGCGAGGAGAACGACATGACCCCCTGCATCGTGACCACCGGGTTCTTCGTGCTCGGCCGCTGCGGGCGGGCGGCCGTCGTCTCCTGCCCGCAGTGCCGGCGTCCCGTCTGCGAGCGGCACGCCGCACCGCAGAGCGGGCACTGCCCCGAGTGCATGGCGGCCCACGGATACGGGTCGCAGAACCCGTTCGACCCGTCCTGGACTGGCGGGTACCGGCGGCGCTTCTACGAGCGAAGCTCGCAGACCTACAGCGACACCTACTGGTACTCGTCGTTCGACGAGTTCGACCGGGGCGCGTTCAACCCGGGGGACGATTACTCCTACGGCGAGGGCGACTTCGGCCCGGACGACGGCACCGGATTCGTGGACAGCTGATGGAGCCTCTTCCCCGAGTCCTGTGGGTCACCGAGCACTACCCGCCCAGCCAGGGCGGCATGGCGCAGTCCTGCGACCGGATCGTGCGGGGGCTGCGCGCCGCGGGCGTCGAGGTGGACGTCGCGCACCTGACACGGCGGGACCGGCCCTGGGCCGTGACACGCGAGCACGGTGGACGGCTGCTGACCGCGCCGCTCGGCGACGACCCCGAGCACGCGCTGCGCCGCCTCTGGACGACCCTGACCGCCGAACGGCTGGAGAGCGCGTACAGCCACGTCATCGGGTTCGGCGGGACCTACTCGATGCTGGCCGCGCCCGTCCTGGCGCGGCTGCTGGACGCCCGGCTGGTCACGCTGCTGCGCGGGAACGACATCGACGTCGGCGTGTTCTCGCTGCGGCGCCGGGGCGTGCTGACCGACGCGCTGCGCGCCTCCGCGCGGGTGTGCGTCGTCGCCCGCTCGCACATACCGCTCGTCTCGGCGCTGGTCCCGGAGGCCGCGAGCACGTTCGTGGCGAACAGCGTCGACACGACGCAGTGGCGGATCCTGCCGTCCGAGCGGGCACGCGGGGACGCATGGCGCGCGGAGAACGTCGCGCCGGAACGCCGGACGATCGGCGTCATCGGCCAGCTCAAGAACAAGAAGGGCATCGGGTTCCTGCTGGACTCCCTCGTCGCGTCGGGCCACACGGACGCGTTCCATCTGCTGCTCGTCGGCGAGGTCGAGGAGAGCGTCACGCGCTGGCTGGCGGAGCGGGCCGACACCGTCCCGCATTCGTTCCTGCCGTTCCTGGAGCGCTACGACCTACCCGCCGTGTACGCCGGTTGCGACCTGGTCGCGCTGCCGTCCTTCTACGACGGGATGCCGAACGTGGCGCTGGAGGCGGCGGCGCTCGGCGTCCCGCTGCTGGCCTCGGACGCCGGCGGGCTCGCGGACGTCGCCGACGACAAGATCGGCTTCACCTTCCCCGCCGGGGACGCCGACGCCTGCCGCGCCGCCCTCGCCCGGGCCGCGCGGGCGGACCCGGAGCGGTTGGCCGCGCTCGGCGCGGCGGGCGCCGAGCGGATCCGCCACGACTTCACCCCGGCCGCCGAGACCGCCGGGTACCTCGCCGTCCTCGACGAGACCCGTTGATCGTCTGCTACGCGCGCGGCGACGGGCTCGGGCACCTGACTCGGCTGCGGGCGACCCTGCACACCCTGGTGTGGGACGACGAGGTCACCGTGGTCACCGGCTCGCCGCACGCGGCCGACCCGCGGGTCGCGCACGGCTGGCGGATCACCGAGACGCTGGACGACCTGGTCATGGAGCGCGTCGCCACGGACGGTGCCGCCACGGACGTCATCGTCGACGCGTTCCCGGCCGGCCTCAAGGGCGAACTGCGTCGGTTCCCGGGCGGCGTCCGCGTCACGCATCTCGCGCGGCGACTCCGCTGGGACGCCTACCGCCCGCTGCTGCCCGCCGACCCGCCGCGCTTCGACCGGACGTACATCCTGGAGCCCCTCGAACCAGGGCACGAGGCGTATCTCCGTACGGTGTCGGACGAGATCGCCCCCCTGGTCCTGGCCGATCCCCCGTCCGGGCCGCTCGATGTGGACGGCTGGCTCATCGTCCACGGCGGGCCCGCCGCCGAGATCCTCGAACTGGTCGCGTACGCGCGGGAGATGGCCGCGCTGGAGGGTGTCCGGCCGCCGTTGACCCTCGTCTCGCCGCACCGCCCGGAGGGGCTGCCCGCCGGCGTCGCGCATCTGGACGCCTACCCCGCCTGCCCACCCGGGCCGCGCGTGGAGCGGATCGTCACGGCCGCCGGGTTCAATGCGGTCCGGCAGTTCGCGCCCTGGCGGGACCGGCACCGGATGCTGCCGTTCCCGCGCAGCCTGGACGACCAGTTCGCACGCGCCGCCCGCGCGAGGGATGCCGCCCGCTAGACAGCCCAAGCACGGCGCTCGCGAACGCTAGTGAGGGTCTTCAGCGGGCGGGAACCGGAGATCGAAGGCGACCTCCACGTCGTCGGCGAGCCGCAGCGCGCCGAAGAACGCCGAGTACGGCTTGATCCCCCAGCGGCTCTGCCGGACGACCGCGTCTCCATGCACCCGGTCGCCCTCCACGACGACCCGGACGCGCACGGGCTTCACCACGTCCAGGATCGCCAGGTCGCCCTCCACGTCCTCACCGACCGCCGTCGAGCGGAACATGATCCGCGGATGCCGCCGCGCGTCCAGCACCGTGCGCAGGTTCCGGCCGATGTCGGCACGGTCCTGGTCGGTGAGCGGCTTCACACCGCCGGTGCCCTCCCGCACCTCCAGCCCGTCCACCTCGACGATCACCTCGACGGACGACTCCTCCAGCGGCTCGCGGACCGTGACCGCCGCGGTCCACCGGGTGGCCTCGATGGTCAGGTCGTGGCCCGCCCGCCGGCCGAGTCCGCTGCGGCCGGTCCTGATCAGCAGCCGCCCGTCGTCCGGGCCCAGCTCGTGCGTTCCCTCCGGTACAGCCATGCCCCTCACCTTGCCACGCCGCGGAGCCACGGAATCAGCGTGCGCGCGCGCCCTCGCGCAGCCGTTCAGGATCGATCTCGCGTCCCGGCCAACGGCGCAGGTACTCGGCCTCAAGCTGGTTCATACGCCGGGTGTGCTCCCCGAAAGCCTGGTCGGCGGCGTGCCGGAGGGCGTCCAGCCGCGTCTCGTAGAGATGGCCCAGTTCGCGGAGCAGATCCTCATCGCTGAGCTCGCCCGGGTCGATTCCCATCGTCATGTGGTGGTTCCCTCCAGCAACGCGGCCTGGGCCTTCTGGATCACTGACCTCCTCGGCCAGTGCCGCCCCCATGCCGCCCCTTCCCTACCCGATCACCTCGGGGTGAACCGCGAAGACGCGCAGGGCCGTCGCGTGCTTGGCGAAACGGACGGCGGCGGGCAACGACGAGACCTCGCCGTCGCGCGCCAGCCGCAGCCCGTCGTCCGGGCCGACCAACTCCAGGCCGCCCGCGCGCCAGGCCCGGTAGCCGGGCGTGAGGTGCAGGTGACCGACCATGACCGCCGCCACCGCCCGGACGCGCGGGACGCGGCGCCCGGTCGTGATCATGCGAATGTCCAGCCGTCCGTCGTCGAGGCGCTTCCGCCAGGTGGGCGCGGCACCGCGCGAACCGTAGGCGCAGTTGCCGACGAACGCCAGCCAGACGCGACGGTGGCGGCCGTCCACGACGACCTCCACGGGCTCGGAGTGCCGCAGGGTACGGACGGCGGCGACGGCCAGCGCGGGCCACTTGCCGAGCCGCCGCTCCAGCCGTTCACGCCGGTCGACCAGCTCGGTGTAGGCGCCGAAGCTGGCGGTGTTGAGGAAGAGCTGCTCCTCCTCGTGACCGGCACCGCCGGAACCGTCGGAGGCGGGAGCCGCGTAGGCGACGTCGACACGTCCGAGATACCCGCGCCGGTAGGCGGCGATCGCCTCCGCCGGGGTCTCCATGCCGAGCGCCCTGGCGAAATGGTCGAATGTGCCTCCAGGGATGACGAGGAGGGGCACATCATGCTTCAGCGCTGCGCGCGCCCCCGCGTTCACAGTGCCGTCCCCGCCGATGACGGCCAGGACGTCCGCGCGCTCGGCCGCCTCCTCGAAGACCTTGTCGAGGTCCTGGTCCGGCTCCAGTTCGATGATCTCCGCCGCCGGCAGCTCCAGCCGGATGAGGCCGACCGCCAGCTCCGCGTTGCCCGGCAGAATCCCCCGCGCGGCCTCCCCCGAGCCGCTGCCGGAACCGGGGTTGAGGACCGCGACCAGACCGTGCCCGTCAGCGGTGACCCTGACCTGCTCGCCCTCGGCCCGCGTCACCCGGGCCACCGGAGGGCGGGCGGGCCAGACCAGCCGCGTCCCGAGCCCGGCCAGTGCGCCGATCCCGGCCCCGGCCAGCACGTCGCCCGGATAGTGCGCCCCGGTGTAGACGCGGGAGAACGCGACCGCCGCGGCCGTCAGCGCGATCGGGACGGCGAACACCGGCGACGCCTCCAGCGCCACCCCGGTCGCGAACGCGGCGGCGGACGCCGAGTGCCCGGACGGGAACGCGTGCGAGGTCGGCAGCTTCCAGCGGATCCGGATCGGCGGCACCAGGTCCACCACGGGACGCTTGCGACGGAACGCCTGCTTGCCGAGAAGGTTCACCATCGGGCTCGCCACGGCGACCGCGAGGGACCCGCGCAGCGCGGCTCGGCGCAGCGTCGCCCGGCGGCTGACCGCCAGGACGCCCGCGGTGGTGAACCACAACACTCCGTGATCGGCGAACCGCGACAGGCGTGGCACGACGTACTCCAGGCCGGGGAGCCGGGCGGCGGCCACCCGGTCGAAGGCCCACCGGTCAGCCCGTCCCAGACGGGCGAGGAGGCCGGCGCGGGCCTCACCGGGGGGCGGTCGGCGCCGGCCCCGCGACAGGGGCCGGGCCAGCACGGACAGTGACCGGAGTCCCGGCCGTCGATGGTTGACGCGCATGACGGGGGTATCCCCTGTGGGGGCGACATGATTCCGTAAAGATCTCAAATCGGGGGTCACATGCGGCGAACGTCGCTGACACATCGTCGACTGCAATAGGCTTCCCGGCATGAGTCACCCGGAACGGCTCGGTTCCCCGGGTGGCGAGTCGGTCGGCACGATCGCGGAGCCTCCTCACGTGAACGAGACGCTGGCCGCCTACGCCGCACGGTATGGGCTGAAGCAAAGCGCCGCGCGCCCCTCGCTGCGCAAGTACATCCAGGATGTCTGGGCTCGACGCAACTTCATCTGGGCGTTCGCGTCGGCCAAGAACATCTCGATGTACACCGAGTCGCGGCTCGGCCAGCTCTGGCAGCTGCTGACGCCGCTGCTGAACGTCGCGGTCTACTTCCTGATCTTCGGCGTGCTGCTGAGCACGAGCCGCGGGGTCCCGGACTTCATGCCGTTCCTCGTGACCGGCGTCTTCATGTTCGGGTTCACGCAGCGCTCGATCACCGCGGGCTCGAAATCGGTCGGCGACAACCTGTCGCTGATCCGCGCGCTGCACTTCCCGCGCGCCACACTGCCGCTGGCCATCGCGGTCGTGGAGCTGCAGCAGCTCCTGCTGTCCCTGGTGGTCCTGATCAGCATCGTGCTCGTCTCTGGTGAGCCGATCACGGTGAACATGGTGCTGTTCCTGCCCGTGCTGCTGCTCCAGCTGATGTTCAACGTCGGCGCGAGCCTGATCGTCGCGCGGCTCGGCGCGTTCAACCGGGACATCACGCAGCTGCTGCCCTTCATCATGCGGACGTGGCTGTACATGTCCGGCGTGATCTTCAGCCTGCCGTCGCTGATGAAGCCCGGCTCCAAGCTCGCCGAGCACCCGTGGGCGGCCGAGCTGCTGAAGGCCAACCCGGGGTATGTGTACGTCGAGCTGAGCCGGCATGCCCTGCTGGGCAAGTACCGCGACTACGTCGACAAGGCGCTGCCGAGCCACTCCACGGCCCAGTTGTGGATCTACGCGCTCGCCTGGGCCGGGGTCGCGCTGGTCGGCGGGTTCATGTTCTTCTACCGGGCCGAGGAGCGTTACGGACGTGGCTGACACCGTGGGTGCCCCGCGGACTCGCGGAGCCGTCCAGATCGACCCGCACCGCGAGCCGATCGTCGTCGTGGACGATCTGCACATCATCTACCGGGTGTTCGGGGCGGGCGGCAAGGGCAACGCCGCCAGCGCGTTCTCGCGCGTCCTGCGCCGTGAGAGCCGCCCGTCGATGACCGAGGTGCACGCCATCAAGGGCCTGTCGTTCGTGGTCTACCGCGGCGAGGCCGTCGGGATCATCGGCACCAACGGCTCCGGCAAGTCGACGCTGCTGAAGGCCATCGCCGGGCTGCTGCCCCCGCACCGCGGCGGCGTCTACACCGACGGCCAGCCGTCCCTGCTCGGCGTCAACGCCGCGCTGATGAAGGACCTCACCGGCGAGCGCAACATCGTGCTCGGCTGCCTGGCGATGGGCATGTCCCCGCAGGAGACACGGGCCAAGTACAAGGAGATCGTCGACTTCGCCGGGCTCAAGGAGGGCTTCATCCAGTACCCCATGCGGACGTACTCGTCCGGCATGGGCGCCCGGCTCCGGTTCGCCATCGCCGCCGCCAAGACCCACGACGTGCTGCTGATCGACGAGGCGCTCGCCACCGGCGACGCCAAGTTCAAGGTCAAGAGCAAGCGCCGCATCGAGGAGCTGCGCCGCGAGGCCGGCGCCGTCTTCCTGGTCGCCCACCAGCTGGACGTGGTGAAGGACACCTGCGACCGCGTCATCTGGATCGACGAGGGGCGCATGCACATGGACGGCGATCCCGCCGAGGTGATCGCCGCCTACACCGAGGCCACCGGGAAGTAGCCGTCCTCGATCCGCCCCGTCCCCTGATAGAGATGGGGGTGACAAAGCTGATCGCTGACGAGGAGGTCGCCATGCCCGGCAAGCCGCCGCTCCCCCACGAACACCTGCCCGAGGTCCCGTCGTTCACCGTCACCAGCGACGACGTCGCCGACGGCGAACGCCTGGCCGACCGGCACGTGTTCGACGACTGGGGCCTCGGCGGGGGCAATGAGTCCCCGCACCTTCGCTGGTCGGGCTTCCCCGCCGAGACCAGGAGCTTCGCGGTGACCTGCTTCGATCCCGACGCGCCCACCGGAAGCGGCTTCTGGCACTGGGTCCTGTTCGACATCCCCGCCGACGTCACCGAGCTGCCCGCGGGTGCGGGCGCCGCCGACTCCAAGGCCGGCGTGCACGCCCGCAACGACTACGGCAGCAAGGCGTTCGGCGGTGCGGCCCCGCCCCCCGGCGACCCGCACCGCTACGTCTTCACCGTCCACGCCCTGGACGTGGAGTCGCTCGGCATCGACTCCGACGTCTCCCCCGCCGTGGCGGGCTTCAACATCACCGCGCACACTCTCGCCCGCGCGTCCGTGATCCCCGAATACGGCGTCTAGAGCGACCGCCCGCGGACCAGTCGTTCGGCCACCGGACGATGGCGGCGGGCGGTGGAGACTGTCGCCGGCGCCCCCCGGACCGGAGGACGATCGTGCCGAGCGCTGCCGAGTACCTGGACGCCTGGGGGCGGGACAACACCGTCGTCTATCCCCGCCAGCAGTGGATGGAGGTGCTGCCGGCTCCGGCGGGGGCCTATCCGGACGTCGGCTTCCTCCCGGTGGACCTGTCGGTCGTCTTCACCGCGTTCGTCGAGGGCGAGGTGCGGCTGTACGACGAGGTCCGCGTCCAGCAGCCGGGCGAAAGGGCGCTGCGGCTGCTGCTCATCGGGGTCGTGCCCGAGAACCCGGCGGCGTGGTTCCTGTTCGACACCGAGAGCGGCCGGATCATGATGCTGGACACGCGGGAGCCGTCGCTGGAGCCGGTGAACTCCTGTCTCGCGCAGTTCACCGGCTTCCTCTACGAGTGCGCCCGGTTCATCGACGCCGACACCGGGCGCCGGGGACGCGGGAAGCGGGCCGAGCGGCTGCGCGAGCGGCTCATGCGGATCGATCCGAGCGCGTTCGCCGACCCGGCATCGTGGTGGTCGAGGATGGTCCTCCAGCTCGGTGCCAGAGGCTGAGTGTGGCGTGCCCGCCGGACGACGGCGAACACGCCACGGTCGTCACCGCTCGAAGGGGAAGCGGTCGGCGAAGGCGGGCTTCAGGTCGTCCAGCCAGACCGCCTCGGGGTCGTACTGGGCGAAGAAGGGCTTGTTGACCAGTTCGGCGTCGCGGCACTGGATGAAGTGCAGGGCGAACACCTTCTCCCCGAACAGATCGACGACCCCGTCCACGCAGACCTTGCCGGGGGTGGCGGACATGGACGGGCCCCGGACGGTGCGGGCCAGGCCGGAGACGTTCTTGTAGGCATCCCGGTAGATCTCGTACGCGCGGGCCAGGGGCACCGCGAAGTAGTCCTGCGGGCCCGTGTCGCGCTCAACGAACAGGTAGTACGGGATCAGGCCCATCCGGGTCTGCGTCCGCCACATGCTCTCCCAGACGGCGGCCTCGTCGTTGATCGTCCGGATGAGGGGGGCCTGCGTGCGGATGATCGCGCCGGTGTCGCGGATGCGGCGGCACGCCTCGGCGACCATGAGCGGTTCCAGCTCGCGCGGGTGCGTGAAGTGGGCCATGAAGGCCAGATTCTTGCCCGATTCGACAACCTGTTCGAACATGCGCAGCATGGCGTCGGCGTCCGGGTCGGTGACGAACTTCTGCGGCCAGTACGCGAGGGATTTCGTCCCAATGCGGATGGATTCGAGCTGCTCCAGGTCCAGCAGGGGCTCGATGTAGCGGCGCAGGACGGGCTCACCCATGATCATGGCGTCACCGCCGGTGAACAGGACGCTGGTCACCTCCGGATGCGAGATGAGGTAGTCGCGCAGCGCCGTGACGTCGTCGCCGGCCATCTTCAGATCCGCCTCGCCGACGAACTGCGCCCAGCGGAAGCAGTAGGTGCAGTAGGCGTGGCAGGTCTGCCCCTGTTTGGGGAAGTACAACACTGTCTCGTCGTACTTGTGCTGCATCCCGGGGATCTTCCCGTCGCCGAAGCTCGGGATGTTGAGCTCCATCTGGCCGGCGGGGTGCGGGTTGAGTTTCATCCGCACCGCGTGCGCGGCGGCCTCCACCTCTGCCTTCGGGGCCTCGCGGCGCAGCAGGTCCGACAGGTGCGCGACGTCCTCGGCGGGGAGCATGTCCTCCTGGGGGAAGACCAGCCGGTACATCGGATCGTCGGGCGCGGCCGACCAGTCGATGAGCTCCTCGACGACGTACGCGTTGGTCCGGAACGGCAGGACCGTCGCCACCGCCCGGGTCGCGAGCTGCTGCGCGGGCGACAGCCCCGCGCGAGCAGTGAGCTCGTCAAGGTGCTTCGCCGTGAAGGCGCGGAACTTGCGACCAGTGGATCGCACTGCGGGAGCCGCGTCGTTCACCAGTGTCACGTGTCGGTACTCCTTGAGATCGGCGGGGGAGACGCACCCGGGACGTTTCGTCACGGACTGTGATCGCAAAGCCGCCGGACATCCCCCTCGGATGGTTTCGAGCTGGTTCGTGCCGAATTGATACCCCTTCCAGGATACGAAGAAGCTGGTCAAGACAATGCAGACAAACCGCCTCGACATCATCGTGGACGTCCGGCCGGTTGTACAACGACTACGGGACGTCAACCGCTCCGGCGAGGCCACGTCCAGGGGATTCTCCGAAAACCCGGACTCGGGTCACCGGCCGGCGGGAGGGTCGTCGATACTGGCAGGTGGGCGGGCCGGCCGGTGGGAGGAGGCCTTGGTGGACGCGGACAAGGCGGACGACGCCGGGCCGGGTGCCGTCCCGGTCTGGGTGATCGTCCTGGCCGTCATCGCGGCGGCCTCCTACGGCACGTTCCTGCTGGAACACCTGCTCAGCCCCGAACTGGACGGTGTGAACGGTTACGTCAGCGAGCTCTCGGCGTCCGACCAGCCCTACCACCTGGTCTACAGCGGCGGCGACCTGGTCACCGGGGTGCTGACGATCATCGTGTCGCTCGGGTCGCTGCGCAGGCTGCGGCGGTGGCCTCTGGCCACGACCGGCTGGGCGTTCCTCGGGCTGTTCGGGGTGTGCGCCATCGGTGACGCGACGTTCCCGCTGGACTGCGCCCCCAGCCTGGAGACGTGGTGCGCCCTGCGGGAGCGCTCGGAGAACGTCTCGTTCTCGCACGAGTTCCACTCGGTGACCAGCAGCGCAGTGATCATCTGCGGGGTGATCGCGCTGTTCACGCTGTCGATGGCCGCCCGCCGCTACGACTGGTGGCCGGCGCTCGCCCGCTGGGGCTGGCTGCTCGCCCTGGCGGAGGCGGCCTTCGCGCTGAGCACGCTGCTGGCGATGTACCTGGGCCAATGGCTCGGCATCATCCAGCGCGTCCAGATCACCATCCTGAGCCTGGGTCTGCTGACCATCGCCTGGGCCTTGTACGCCGACCGGCGGGCCGCGGGCCGTGCCGCACGCCCGGCCCCCTCCGCACGAGAGAAGACGCCGCTATGACCGGGATCGTCCCCTCCGAGATCATGCCCACGGAGATCGTCAACATCGGCCGGGAGCAGGTGCACGTCGTCGAGACGGGCCCCGCCGGCGGGCCCGCCCTGCTGCTGAGCTCCGGGCTCGGCGGCGCCTGGTTCGACTGGTGGCCCAGCGTGGAGCTGCTCCGGGCCCGGCACCGGGTGATCGTCTTCGACCGGCCCGGCCTAGGGCTCAGCCCGTCCGCCCACGCGGCGCCGTCGCTGCGCCGCGACACCGGCCTCCTGGCCGGACTCGCCGAGCGGACCGGAGGTCCGGTCACGCTCCTCGCCCATTCGATGGCGGCCTTCCATGCCGAGGCGCTCGCCCGGCTGCACCCGGACCTCGTCCGGGCGCTGGTGCTGATCGATCCGAGCCACGAGCGCGACCCGCGCGCACCCCTCCGGCTCGCGGGCCCCTTGCACCCCCTCACCAAGGCGGCGGGCGCCGCGCTCGGCGCGACCCGGCTGGCGAAGGCCCTCGGCCCGATGGGCCGCCGGGCGGTCCTCAAGCGGACCAGCCGCCGGGACGAGCCGGTCCCGCCCTCGGTCGTCCGCTCCGTCTACGGGCGCGGGACGGTGCTCGGCGCGGTCCTGGCGGAGGAACTTGCCTACCGGGAGATGGCGGCCGACCTGGAAGCGCTGCGCGAGCGGCGCCCGTTCCCGCCCGTCCCGCTGGCGGTCATCACCGCACTCGGCGACGTCAAGGACCCGGCCAAGGCCCGCGAATGGTCGGACGGGCACCGCCTCCTCGCCGCCATGAGCCCGCACGCAAGCCGGACCGAGCTGCCCGACTCCCTGCACATGGTGCATCTCGACCGTCCCGACGCGGTCGCGGACGCGGTCGCCGTCGTGCTCGGCCATCGGTCGGAGGAGCCCGAGGAGGCGGTGTGAGGCGGCTCCTCGCGGTCACGACGCTGATGCCGCTCGCCCTGGCCCTGCCCGGTTGCAAGGTCATGCAGCGCATCTCGGACGGCTCGTACAACAACGCCGTCACCGACGGTGTCGTGGCGGAGCTCGCGGACCGGGGCATCCGGCTTGAGCACCGGCCCTCGTGCGAGACACAGGATTCGGGCACCTCGGTGGTCCACGTGCGGTGCACGGCCCTGACCAGCACCGGCGAGGACGTCACCGTGGAGGGCGTGGCCGACGACGCCGACACCAAGCATCCCCGCGAGACCTACGTCGTGACCATCGACGGACGCGAGGTGCTGCGCAAGGACTGCCTCGGCCTCGGCTGCCACTGACCCGTCCACCGGCCCCTCAACGACCGGCCCCTCAACGACGGCCAACGAATCGGCATGATCACGGAAAACGCCACTACTCCATGCATGTGCGACCCTACGGTCGGTGATGTCACCTCTATGGAGATAACTCGTAAGAAGGTTCTGATCCTGGGTCCCGCCGCGCTCCTCGTCCTCGTGCTCCTGGGCGCGGGCATCGCGTACCTGACGCTCTCGGGCGAGGAGTTGCAGTACAAGACCCAGTCCGCGCTGCGCAAGGCCCTGCCGACGACCGCCGCCGCCGAGCTGCACTCGCGCGGCGTGACGCTGACGTCGCCGCTGAAATGCAAGGACCTGCCCGGCTGGACCAAGGACAAGCTGCGCGCGTCCTGCACGGGTACCACCACCGACAAGCAGGATGTCCAGGTACTCGGCAGCGGTGAGGAGAAGTCGGGCAAGTCGTACTACACCATCCTCGTGGGCGGCCGCCCGGTGGTCCAGAACGCCTCGTGCCTCGGCGCGGACTGCCGGCACGAGGACGGCTGAGCGGGCGTACCCGCAGGGTGACGATCACCACCTCCGGCCAGGGCATAGTCAAGGCACGGGAAGGAAGGTCCTACGATGCGGTGAGCTGCGTTCTTGCGGCCCGCCACGTCCTTTCACCCTCCTGGAGCGGCCATGACCGGCGAAGGCAAGCCGTCACGCCCGGCGGCCCGCCGCCCGGCGACGGTCAGGCCGCTGCCGATCGCCGTCGACACGATGGGCGGCGACCACGCCCCGGACGAGATCATCGCGGGCGCGGTCGAGGCCGTCAGCGCCCACGGCGTCCGGCTGGTGCTGGTCGGGCGGGCGCCCCTGATCCGGCGCGAGCTCGAACGGCACGGGGTCGCGGGCCAGATCCCGATCGTGCACGCCGACGAGGCCCTCGACATGGGCGAGGGCGCGCTCGCCTCCTGGCGCAAGCCCCGCTCGTCCATCGCCATCGCCTGCCACCTGATCAAACAGGGGCGGGCATCGGCGCTGGTGTCGGCGGGCAGCACCGCCGGTGTCGTGGCGACGTCCCGGCTGCGGTTGAAGGGCCAGCAGGGCGTGATGCGGCCGGCCATCGCGGTGACCCTGCCCACCCGCCCCCGCCCGACGATCCTGCTGGATTCGGGCGCCACCGTCGACGTCAAGCCCGAGGGGCTGGTGCAGTTCGCCGCGCTCGGCACCGCGTACGCGCAGATCCTGATGGGGCTCGAACGGCCCCGGGTCGGCCTGCTCACCATCGGCGCCGAGCCCGGCAAGGGCGACAAGGTGACCAGGCGCGCACACGAACTGCTCGCGGGCGGCAGCCACGGCATCGAGTTCGCCGGGAACGTGGAGGGCCACGATCTGCTGAGCGGCGCCGTGGAGGTGATCGTGACGGACGGGTTCACCGGGAACGTCGCGCTCAAGACGATGGAGGGCACCATCCAGACGGCGTTCTCGGAGATCCGCTCGGCGATGACGTCCAGCCCCGCCGCCCGGGTGGGGGCGCTGCTCCAGCGCCGCCGCCTCCAGGAGCTGCGCGACCGCCTCGACCCCGACAGCTACGGCGGCGGCGTCCTGCTCGGCCTGAACGGGACGGTCGTGATCGCGCACGGCGCCTCCCGCGCCCGCGCGATCACCTCGGCGTGCGAGCTGGCCCACCGGCTCGCCGCCGGGCGCATCGTCGAGCGGATCCGCGAGCAGATCGCCGCCACTCGCACCTCCCGGTTCGGGCGCTGGACGCACGGCGAGCGCGACAGCCCGGACAAGACGCCGGACAGGACGCCGGACAGGACGCCCGACAAGCCCGCCGGGCCGCCCCCGGACACGTCCCGCGAGGGCAACGCCCTCCCCTGGCCCCTCACGGGGGACGCCGTCACGGAGAGTTCCGAGCCCCGTGGGACCGCCGACTGAGCAATGCGTTCGAGGACAGGCCCCGCACGCCGATAACCTTGAGCCATGCCCGCTCCGCAACTCGTACTCGCCGCCCGGGTCCAGGCCGCGCTCGCCGCCGCCTTCGGACCGTCGTACGCGGACGCCGACCCGGTCATCCGGCCGTCGCAGTTCGCCGACCTTCAGGCCAACGTGGCACTGCCGCTGGCCAAGAAGCTGGGCCGCAAGCCGCGAGACGTGGCCGACGAGATCGCCGCGCACATCGACACCGCCGGCGCCATCGCGGACGTCCAGGTCAGCGGGCCCGGGTTCCTCAACCTGACGCTGAGTGACGAATGGATCGCCGCGCAGGCGCAGCGGGCGCTGGAGGACGCGCGGCTCGCCGTCCCCACCGTCGACGCGCCGCAGAAGGTGATCGTCGAGTACTCCTCGCCCAACGTCGCCAAGGAGATGCACGTCGGGCACGTGCGGACCACGATCGTCGGGGACGCCATCGCCCGGATCCTGGAGTTCCTCGGCCACGAGGTGATCCGCGACAACCACGTCGGCGACTGGGGCACCCCGTTCGGGATGCTGATCGAGCATCTGCTCGACCTCGGCGAGGAGGCCGCCGCGCGGGACGACTCGTCCGTCCGGGATCTGACGTCCTTCTACCGGGCCGCGCGGCAGAAGTTCGAGGGGGACGCCGAGTTCGCCGACCGGGCGCGCAGGCGGGTCGTCGCGCTCCAGGCGGGCGATCCCGAGACGCTGCGGCTCTGGCAGATCCTCGTCGAGGTCTCCAAGCGCTACTTCAACTCGGTCTACGGACGGCTCGCGGTCACGCTCACCGACGACGACATCCGGGGCGAGAGCTTCTACAACGACCTGCTCGCCCCGACCGTCCAGGAGCTGGAGGACAAGGGCATCGCGGTGACCAGCGACGGGGCGTTGTGCGCGTTCCCGCCCGGGTTCACCGGACGGGAGGGCGAGCCCCTCCCGGTGATCATCCGCAAGAGCGACGGCGGCTACAACTACTCGACCACCGACCTCGCCACCATCCGGTACCGGGTCGACACCGAGCACGTCGACCGGATGGTCTACGTCGTCGGCGCACCGCAGTCGCTGCACTTCCAGATGGTGTTCGCGGTCGCCCGGATGGCCGGCTGGCTCAGCGACGAGGTGGCCGCCGAGCACGCGCAGATCGGCAACGTCCTCGGCACCGACGGCAAGATCCTGCGGACCCGCGCCGGCAGCACCATCAAGCTCGCTGAGCTGCTGGATGAGGCCGTCGAGCGCGCCGGCGCCGAGTTCGACAAGATCTCCCACGACGAGTCGTTCGACGACCGGACCCGTGCCGCGATCATCGAGGCCGTGGGCATCGGCGCGGTCAAGTACGCCGACCTGTCGGTGGCGCTCGACAGCGAGTACGTCTTCGACCTCGACCGGATGACCAAGTTCCAGGGCAAGACCGGCCCCTACCTCCAGTACGCCACGGTGCGGATCCGGTCGATCTTCCGCAAGGGCGGCGTCGACCCGGAGTCGGCGAAGGGCCCGATCGTGATCGGCCACGAGGCCGAGCGCGCGCTCGCCCTGAAGCTGCTGAACTTCGGCTCCATCGTGGCGCAGGCGGGCGAGACCAGCGAACCGCACCGGCTCGCCGCCTACTTGTTCGAGCTGGCCCAGGCGTACACGGGCTTCTTCGAGAACTGCCCCGTGCTGAAGGCGCCGGACGAGCAGACCAGGGCGTCGCGGCTGGCCCTGTGCGCGGCAACGCTCCGCACGCTGACCACGGGCCTAGACCTCCTGGGCGTCCCGATTCCCGACCGCATGTAGCCTCGCGGCCCCCGAGCGGGATTGCTGCAAGCACAGCTCGCGGACGGCTGGGACGATCTCCAGCGCAAAGGGGGCCAGGTGCTCGGGGTCACCTCCGTACAGGAACGAGTCGATGCCGTGGCCGACGGCCAGCTCCGTGAGCTCGTACACCCACTGGCGGGGCGGGCCGTGCAGGAAGCCGCGGGAGCCGCGCACGTCGAGGGTGCCTTCGAGGAGGTAGACGCGCCGGATCTCGGCGGGGTCGCGGCCCGCGCGGGCCGCGGCCTCGTCCAGCCGCCGCTGCCCCTCCGCCAGCCGTTTGGGCGGGACGAGGGACGACGGGACGATCCATCCGTCCGCAACACGGCCGAGGAGGTCCAGGCCTCGCGGGCCGGTGACCCCGAGCCAGATCGGGATCGGCGTCTCGGGCACCGGTCCCGACTGCCCGGCGGCGAACCGGTAGTGCTCGCCCTGGAAGCGCAGCCCCTGCTGGTCGCTCCAGTGCAGCCGGATGACCTGCACGGCCTCCTCCAGCGCCCGGCGCGCCTCGGCGGCGGCGAGCCGCGTGCCGCCGTACGCCTCGATGCCGTCCCAGCACGTCCCGGCGCCAAGACCGAGCAGGACGCGACCACCGCTCGACCGGTGCAGGGTGGCGATGGCCTTGGCCAGCGCGGCGGGCGGCCGGAGCGGCAGGCACGCCACGGCCGGCAGCACCCGGATCCGCGACGTGGCGGCCAGCACGGTCGCCATCACCGCGGGCGCGTCGGCGGTGCCCCGCCGGTACGGGTGGTCGCCGACGCCGAGCAGGTCGAGCCCGTAGCGGTCCGCGTCCTGCGCGATGCGGACCAGGGGCCTCGCCGATTCGGGTGCGAGGGAGAGGCCGAAGCGCAGCGGATGCCGCCGGCCCGCCACGCTCACTGCAGGTAGCCTTCGACCTCGTCCGGCGGGCGGACGCCGGCGTCATCCGGGTCCTCCCCCGCCTCCAGCCGGGCCCGGCGGCGGCGCAGCAGGTCCCAGCATTGATCCAGCGCCACCTCCAGGTCCTCCAGCCGCCGATGCTCCTCGTCTCGTCCGAGATCACCGCGCTGGTAGCGGTCGCGCAGGCGCTGCTCCTCGCCGACATACTCGTCGATTCGCCGGAGGATCTCCTTTTCGTCCATCGGGCTCCCTCTGTCCGTGGCTGAACTCCGGCAGAGCCCCGTCCCGCGAACGGGCAGGGGCTCCGCGCCCGGCACCGATGGTCAGCGGCCCCGCTCGGCGGCGCTCGTCAGGCCGGTCAGGAACCCGCCGTCCGTGCTCGTCGAGTGCTGGAGCGAACCACCGTTCGCCTTCGGCTCGACCATCGGCCCCGGCGGCGACGCGGCGGCCGTGGCGCGGCGGGCCGGTGCCCTGCGTGCCGTGGACGAGCGGGCCGTCGCCGTCCTGGACGCGGTGGCCCGTGGCTTGGCCGCGCCGGTCCGGCTGGTCGCGGTGGTACGCGACGTGGTGGACTTGCGCGCGGCGGTCGTCTTCGGTTTGGCCGCCGACGACCTCGTCGTGGACGGCTTCGCCCTGGACGAGGTCGTCTTGCGCGCCGTGGCCGACTTCGCCGACCCCACCCGACTCGACGCGGTGGACCTCGCCCGGCTCGCGGCCGACGTGGACGGCCTGCGCGCCGTGGATGAGCGGGACGACATGCTCTTGCGCGCCGTCGACGCCTTGGTGCCCGAGCGCGAAGCGGTGCTCCTCGCGGCCGTGCTCCGGGTGCCGGTCTTCCGCGTACCCGTGCTCCGCGTACCCGTGCTCCGCGTGCCCGTGCTTCGTGCTCTCGTGCTCCTCGCTGTCGTGGACCTGCTCCCCGCGCGGGCGGTGGTGGACTTCGCCGTGGTCGTGATGACCTTGGCCGCCGAGTCCATCGCCTTGGCGGCGTCGGTCATCGCCTTGGTCGCGGTCGTCATCGCCTTGGTCATGGCCGTCATGGCCTTGGCCGACGTGGACGCCTTGGTCGCCACCGACTTCATCTGCGTCGCGGCGGCCTTGGCCTGGCTCGCGGCCTTGGTGACCCGCGTCGCGGCCGTCGAGGACGCCCGGCCCGACGCGGCGCTCGTCCGCCTCGCGGCGGGCTTGCTCGCCGTGGTGGACTTGCGCGCGGTGGTCGACTTGCGCGCCGTCGAGGGCTTGCGCGCCGTCGAGCGGCCCGCCGTCGTCCTCGCGGTGGTCCTGGACGTCGACGACCTCGCCGCCGACGCCCGCTTGGTGGCCGGCTTCTTGGCGGCCGTGGACTTGTTCGCTGTGCTCTTCGTACGACTAGCCGTACCTCGGCTCGACGCCGTACGCGATGCGGTGTTGGTAGGCACTGATCTCCCCCCAGTGATGATCAGTTACGGGGAGATCTATTCCACACTTGGTGACGCTCTACACACACTCTGTCATTTCATCGTTCAGATCCCGACCGGATGCCAGACGGTCTTGGTCTCCAGGAAGGCCGTCATGCGGCCGGTGCCGGGGGTGACGGTCCAGTCGCCGGACGCGGTGTGCAGGACGCGTTTGAGGTTTCCCGCGGCGGCCTCCTGGAGGGCCCGGACGTCCTCGTCCGCGGCACCGGTGAGGTCGATGGCGTTGACGTCCATATGGGATGCGAGCCAGGGCGCCAGTTCCGCGCGGCGGCCGGTGAGGATGTTGACGACGCCGCCGGGCAGGTCGGATGTGGCGAGGACCTCGGCGAGGGTGACCGCGGGAAGCGGCGCGGGCTCGGACGCGACCACGACGGCGGTGTTGCCGGACACGATCGCCGGGGCGACGGTCGAGACCAGGCCGAGCAGCGGCGAGTCGGGGGCGACGACCGCGACCACGCCGGCCGGTTCGGGGGTGGAGAAGTTGAAGAACGGCCCGGAGACCGGGTTGACGGCGCCGGTGACGGCGGCGAGCTTGTCGGCCCACCCCGCGTACCAGACCCACCGGTCGATCGCCGCGTCCGTCTCCGCGGCGGCCTGGGGCTTGCTCAGGCCCGTCAGTCGGAGTTCGTCGACGAACTGGGCGCGGCGGCCCTCTAGCATCTCGGCGATGCGGTAGAGGACCTGGCCGCGGTTGTAGGCCGTCCGGGACGACCAGCCGCCGAACGCCGTGCGGGCGGCGACGACCGCGTCCCGCACGTCCTTGCGGGACGCCTGGGAGGCGTTGGCCACGAAGTTCCCCTTGGCGTCGTTCACCGGGTAGGTCCTGCCGGACTCCGAACGCGGGAACGCGCCGCCGATGTACAGCTTGTAGGTCTTGCGGACGCTCAACCGGTCAGGCATCGAGGTAGGCCTCCAGTCCGTGGCGTCCGCCCTCGCGGCCGAACCCCGATTCCTTGTAGCCGCCGAACGGGGAGGCGGGATCGAACTTGTTGAAGGTGTTGGCCCACACGACCCCGGCGCGCAGCCGCTGCGCCGTCCACAGGATCCGTGAGCCCTTCTCGGTCCAGATCCCCGCCGACAGCCCGTACGGGGTGTTGTTGGCCTTGGTGACGGCCTCTTCGGGGGTGCGGAACGTTAGCACCGACAGCACGGGGCCGAAGATCTCCTCCTGCGCGATCCGGTGCGACTGCGCGACGTTCGTGAACACCGTCGGCGCGAACCAGAACCCCTGCGGGGGCAGTTCGCAGGGCGGCGACCAGCGTTCGGCGCCCTCGTCCTCCCCGGCCTGGGCGAGCTCCTGGATCTTCTGGAGCTGGGCGGCGGAGTTGACCGCGCCGACGTCGGTGTTCTTGTCCAGCGGGTCCCCGACCCGCAGCGTGGCCATGCGGGTCTTGAGCCGGTCCAGGACGTCGCCGGCGACCGATTCCTGCACGAGCAGCCGGGACCCGGCGCAGCACACGTGGCCCTGGTTGAAGAAGATCCCGTTGACGATCCCCTCGACCGCCTGGTCCAGCGCCGCGTCGGCGAACACGATGTTGGCCGCCTTGCCGCCCAGTTCCAGCGTGAGCCTCTTGGCGGTGCCGGCGACCGAGCGGGCGATCTGGCGTCCGACGTCCGTGGAGCCGGTGAAGGCCACCTTGTCCACACCGGGGTGCTCGACCAGCGTCCGGCCGGTCGCACCGGCGCCGGTGACGATGTTGACCACGCCGGGCGGCAGGTCGGCCTGGCGGCAGATGTCGGCGAACAGCAGCGCGGTCAGCGGCGTCGTCTCGGCGGGCTTGAGCACCACCGTGTTCCCGCACGCCAGCGCCGGGGCGATCTTCCAGGCGAGCATCAGCAGCGGGAAGTTCCACGGGATCACCTGCCCCGCCACCCCGACCGGACGCGGGTCGGGTCCGAACCCCGCGTACGCGAGCTTGTCGGCCCACCCGGCGTAGTAGAAGAAGTGCGCGGCGGCGAGCGGCACGTCCACGTCCCGCGACTCGCGGATGGGCTTGCCGTTGTCGATCGACTCCAGCACCGCCAGTTCCCGGGACCGTTCCTGGACGATCCGCGCGATCCGGTACAGGTACTTGGCGCGCTCGGCTCCCGGCATCGGCCCCCAGACGGTGTCGAACGCGGTGCGCGCGGCCTTCACCGCGCGGTCCACGTCCGCCTCGTCGGCGCAGGCGATCTCGGCGAGCACGGTCTCGTCGGACGGGTTGACGGACTTGAACGGCTCCCCGTGCCCGTCGCCGAACTCTCCGCCGATGAACAGGCCGTAGGACGGCCGGATGTCGACGATCGCCGCGGACTCGGGGGCGGGCGCGTACTCGAAAACCATGATCAGTCCAGCGTGAAGTAGTCGGGGCCGGCGTACACCCCGGTGGCGAGCTTGCGGCGCTGCATCAGCAGATCGTTCAGCACGCTGGACGCTCCCAGCCGGAACCAGCGCGGAGTCAGCCAGTCCGGCCCGGCGGTCTCGTTCACCAGCACCAGGTACCGGATCGCGTCCTTGGTTGTCTTGATCCCGCCGGCCGGTTTGACGCCGACCTGCCGTCCGGTCTCGGCGCGGTAGTCACGGACGGCCTCCAGCATGACCAGGGTGACCGGCAGCGTCGCGGCCGGCGCGACCTTCCCGGTGGAGGTCTTGATGAAGTCGGCGCCCGCGCGCATCGCCAGCCACGACGCGCGCCGCACGTTGTCCAGCGTGGCGAGTTCCCCGGTCTCCAGGATCACCTTCAGGTGCGCGCCGCCGCAGGCGTCCTTCACCGCGACGATCTCCTCGTGCACCTTGACCAGGTCGCCGGACAGGAACGCGCCCCGGTCGATGACCATGTCGATCTCGCTCGCGCCCGCCTCGACCGCCGCCCGGGTGTCGGCGAGCTTGGCCGCCAGCGGGGCCCGTCCGGACGGGAACGCGGTCGCCACGCTCGCGACGCCGATGCCCGTCCCGGCGAGCGCGGCGACGGCCACGCCCACCATGTCGGGGTACACGCACACCGCGGCGACCTTCGGGACGGACGGGTCGGACGGGTCGGGGTGGGCGGCCTTGGCGCACAGCGCGCGCACCTTCCCGGCCGTGTCCGCGCCCTCCAGGGTGGTCAGGTCCACCATCGACACGGCGAGGTCGATGGCCTCGGCCTTCGCCGACGTCTTGATCGAACGCGTCGCGAGCCGCGCCGCCCGCTCCTCCGTGCCGACCTGGTCGACCCCGGGAAGCCCGTGCAGGAACGCGCGCAGCTCGGCGGCGCCGGTAAGAGTCTCCATTGACACGTCCCCAGCATCGCCGAAGTCCGCCACCCGCACAAAACGGTCCGGGCGGGATTCCGTGCCGCCGCCAGACCGTGCCACCACGGGACCGGACGTCATGTCTCGTCGGCGGGGAGCGAGAAGAGGCGGATGTAGACGGCACGGGCACCGGGCGGCGCGTCCTCGATCCGGTGCGAGTGCCGGTGCAGGAGGCGGATGTAGTCCTCGAAGAACTCGGCGAGGCCCTCCTCGGTCATGTGGGCGAAGCCGCGCGAGAGGCGCGCCCAGGCGGGCTCCCGCTCGTAGCCCGCGGGGAGCCGGGCGAGGATCTCCATGTCCTCGGCGTGCCCGACGCGCAGCAGTTCGGCGAGGACGGGACGGTCCTGCGGGGCCAGCGTCTCCGGAGCGGGCATCCGCAGGTCGCGCTGCCCGGCGGGGCGCCACCAGCGCTCGCGGCCGGCGGAGCGTTCGGGGATCTCCTCGATGAAGCCGTGCTTCTCCAGCTGGCGCAGGTGGTAGCTGGTCGTGCCGGTGTTGGCGCCGAGCACCTCGCCGATGGTCGTGGACGTGGCGGGGCCGTGCACCCGCAGCCGGTGCAGGATCTGGCGGCGCAGGGGATGGCTCAGGGCCTTGATCCGTCCCGGGTCGTCGAGGATGACGGGCTCGGCATCGTCCTTCATGGGGAGCAGTCTAATACCGCAGAGGTATCTTTGCAGAGAAACCTTTGCAGAGAGTTCTCTGTGAACTAGCGTCCCCGCTCATGAAGACAGCCATCCTCACCGCGCTGGTGATCGTCCTCGGGGTCCTGGGCGTGCCGCCCGCCCGCGCCGCCGCGCCCGTCTCGATCCCGGCCCCACCAGGTCTCACCTCCACCGACGTGAGCTTCACGGGGTACGGCGGGCTCACGCTGCACGGCACGGTCCTCGCGCCCGCGAAGGCGGATCGGCCCCGGCCAGGCGTAGTGCTCATCACCGGGTCGGGGGCCGGTGTGCCACGCGAGCACCTGCTCACCGAGGCCACCGAGTTCGCGCGGCGCGGCCTCGCAGTCCTGATCTACGACAAGCGGTCGGTGGGCTACACCAACCTCCGCCGCTCCTTCTCCGAACTGGCGGACGACGCGCTCGGAGGGCTGCGTGCACTGCGCGCCCGTCCCGGTGTGGATCCCGCCAAGGTGGGGCTGTGGGGGCTCAGCGAGGGCGGCTGGGTCGCCCCGCTGGCCGCGTCCCGCTCCACCGACGTCGCGTTCGTCATCACCGTCGGCGGCAACGCGATGACACCGATGCGCCAGCAACTCTGGAACGAGACGTCCGCGCTCCGGCGGGCGGGCGTCTCGGGTTCGCTCATCGGGCACGGGAAGCGGAACTTCGCGCGACTGGGGGCCGACGCCGGCCTGTTCGCCGAGGCGTACTTCGACGCCCCGGCCGTGCTGCGGCGCGTCCGGCAGCCGTTGCTCGGCATCTGGGGAACCCTGGACCATCAGACCCCGCCCGGCGACAACCCGCCGCTGTTCGCGCGGGCCCTGCGGCAGGGCGGCAACACCCACTCCACGTTCCGCTTCTTCCAGGGCGCCGATCACGGCGCGCACGAGAGCCCCGACGGCGGCTTCACGCGCGGGCCGGCGCTGGCGCCCGGCTACGCCGACCTGGTCGGCTCGTGGGTCGGGGACGTGACGAGCGGGCGGTCACCGGGCCCCGCCGCCCCGCCCGTCCTCCAGGAACCGCCCGTCCAGAAGTACGGGAGCGTCGCGGTCCCGCCGACGGCCTGGTGGGCGTCGGGCTGGACGCAACTCGCGGCGTTCGTCCTGTTCGCCGTCGCGTTCACCGCCTACCCGCTCACGGCGCTGGTACGGCGGCTGCGCGGGCGGACGGTGCGCCCGGTGAGCCGCTGGGCCCGATGGCTGGCCGGGGCGGGGCCCGCGGCCGTGCTCGGCATGTTCGTCTACGTCTTCTACCTGATGGCCGCCGGGCGGTGGCCGGACCCCGGGCCCGTCGTCGCGGGCCGCCCGCTCCCCTGGCTCGCGCTCCAGGCGCTCGCGGTCGTCGCCGTCGCCGCGTCGGTCGCGACCGCGCTGGCGTGGCGCCGGGACCGCGCGGCCGTCCCGCGCGGCGAGCGGATACGGCTCGGGCTGTTGCTCTCCGCGGGGGTCGCGTTCCTTCCCTGGGCCCTGTACTGGGGCCTCCTCCTCCCCTGACCTCCTTCTTCGCCCACCGTGCGGGCCGGTTCCTGTTGACAGACCACCACTCTAGAGTCTTAAAGTACTAGGACCCTAGTTAAATGGAGGTGGCTGGTGATCGAGTTCCACCTGGACGCCGGCTCGGGGGTCTCCCCGTACATGCAGCTCGTCCGGCAGGTCCGGCACGCCCTGCGGCTCGACGTGCTGCGCGAGGGCGACCAGCTCCCCACCGTCAAGGACGTGGTCGCGCAGCTCGCGATCAACCCGAACACCGTCCTGAAGGCCTACCGGGAGCTGGAGCACGAGGGGCTCGTCGCGGCGCGGCCCGGCGTCGGGACGTTCGTGACGCGGACGCTCGCCGACGCCTCGCTCGCCGCGCACGGGCCCCTGCGCCACGACCTGCGGCGCTGGCTGGCCAAGGCGCGCCTGGCCGGGCTGGACGACGAGAGCATCGAGGCGCTGTTCATGACGACCTTTCGGTCCGGCGCTCAGGAGGACATAGCGTGACCGCCGTCGTGAAGGCCCAGGGGCTGGGCAAGAAGTACGGGCAGCGCTGGGCGCTGTCGGACTGCACGCTGGAGATCCCGGCCGGGCGGGTCGTCGGGCTCGTCGGGCCCAACGGCGCCGGCAAGACAACGCTGCTGAACCTGTCGGTCGGGCAGCTCGCGCCGTCCGCGGGCAGCATCGAGGTCCTCGGCGGCCGTCCCGCGAGCGGCCCCGGCCAGCTCGCCAAGGTGGGCTTCGTCGCCCAGGAGACCCCCACCTACGCGGGGCTGAGCGTCGGCGACCACCTCAAGCTCGGCGCCCGCCTCAACCCGGGCTGGGACGACGCGCTCGCCCGCGACCGGATCGCGCGGCTCGGCCTCGATCCGGCGCACAAGGCCGGGAAGCTGTCGGGCGGGCAGCGCGCGCAGCTCGCCCTCACGCTCGGCATCGCCAAACGGCCCGAGCTGCTGATCCTGGACGAGCCCGTCGCCGCGCTCGACCCGCTCGCCCGCCGCGAGTTCCTGTCCGGGCTCATGGAGGCCGTCACCGAGCATTCACTGAGCGTCATCCTGTCCTCGCACCTGGTGTCGGACCTGGAGCGGGTCTGCGACTACCTCGTCGTGCTCGTGGCGTCCCGCGTCCAGGTCGCCGGGGACGTCGACGACCTGCTGGCCTCGCACCACCGGCTCAGCGGGCCCCGCCGCGACCCGGCGCGGCTCCCGGCGGACCAGCAGATCATCACCGCCAGCCACACCGACCGCCAGAGCACCCTGCTCGTCCGCTCCGAGGGCGCGATCCACGATCCCGCCTGGACGGTCGGACAGGTCGGCCTGGAAGACCTCGTCCTCGCCTACATGACCCCGAAGACCAGCGACCGTCCCACCCTGGAGGCCCTCCGATGATCTGGCTGACCCTGCGCCAGTTCCGCGTCCAGGCCCTGGTCGCCGCCGGGGCCCTCGCCGCCCTCGCCGCCGTGCTGGCGCTCACCGGCCCGGGGCTGTCCGACGACTACTCCAGCGGGCTCGCGACCTGCACCGCCCAAGGCGACTGCACCCGGTTCACCACCCGGTTCTTCGACGATCACCGGGCCTACTTCTTCGGCCTGACCTCCCTCGTGATCTTCGTTCCGGGCGTCATCGGCGTCTTCTGGGGCGCGCCGCTCATCACCCGCGAACTGGAGGCGGGCACCCACCGGCTCGTCTGGAACCAGAGCATCAGCCGCACCCGCTGGCTGTCGGTCAAGCTCGGCATCGTCGGCGCGGTCGCCATGGTCGCCGCGGGCCTGGCCTGCCTCGCCGTGACCTGGTGGTCGGAGCCCCTGGACGAGGCCGCCGGCAAGCGGATGCCGCGCCTGGCGCCGCTGATGTTCGACGCCCGCGGCATCGCGCCGATCGGCTACGCGGCGTTCGCGTTCGCACTCGGCGTCACCGTGGGCGTCCTCGTCCGCCGGACGCTGCCCGCGATGGCGATCACCCTCGCCGTCTTCGCCGCCGTCCAGATCGCCATGCCGCTGTTCGTCCGGCCGTACCTCATCCCGCCGAAGGAGGCCAAGATCACGGTCACGCCCGCGAACGTCGGCGAGCTGTCGCTGTCGGAGGAGGGAGTGTCGATGGGGGCGAGCGTGGCCGACCCGGGCGCCTGGACGCTGTCCAACTACACGGTCGACTCGGCCGGCCGGAAGGTCACATGGATGCCCCGCTCGCTGGCCGTGACCGCCTGCCAGCCCCCGCCGACCCCCCCGGGCGCCACCGAGCCCCCGCCGGGCCCCGATCCCAAGTGCTTCACCGAGATCGCCCGGCTCGGCTACCGGCAGCAGATCAGCTACCACCCGGGCAGCCGCTTCTGGGCCCTCCAGTGGAGGGAGACCGGGGTCTTCGCCCTGCTCACCGCGGGCCTGTCGGGCTTCTGCTTCTTCTGGGTCCGCCGCCGCCTGTCGTGACCCCACAGGCCACTGTGGCGGGCTCCGGCGATGTCGTGCGAAGAGAAATTCAGATGGGATTGTCCGATCCATTTGGCATGCTTGTGGCGTGAGCGTGCGTGCGATGAGTCCCGTCCTGGTCGGCAGGTCGGCCGAGCTCGGAGAGCTGGAGAACGCCCTCGCCGCCGCCCCCGGCGCCATCCTCGTCGGGGGCGAGGCGGGCCTGGGCAAGACGCGCCTGATCCGCGAGTTCGCCGCCCGGCTGGCGGGGCCCGGCGGCCCGCGGGCCAGGCTGCTGGTCGGCGGCTGCCTGGAGCTCGGCTCGGACGGCCTGCCGTTCGCCCCCTTCACGACCGTCCTGCGGGGGCTCGTCCGCGACATCGGCATCGACGGCGTCGCCGGGCTCGTCCCGCGCGGCGACACCGGGGGCCTCGCGCGGCTGCTGCCGGAGTTCGGGGAGCCGGAGAGCGACTCGGCGTCCGGGGAGGAGCGCGCCCGGCTGTTCGAGGTGGTGCTGGCGCTGCTGGAGCGGCTGGCCGAGCGCGGCCCCGTGGTGCTGGTGATCGAGGACGCGCACTGGGCCGACCGCTCCACCCGCGACCTGCTGGCCTTCCTCGTGCGCAACGTGGGCGCCGTGCCGCTGCTGGTCGTCGCGACGTACCGGACGGACGAGCTGCACCGCACGCATCCGCTGCGGCCCCTGCTGGGCGCGCTGGAGCGCGCCGACCGCGTCCGGAGGCTGGAACTGTGCCGGCTGTCGCGCGCGGAGGTCGCGGCGCTCGTCGCGCAGGCGCTCGGCAGCGCGCCGCCGCCCGGACTGGTCGAGCGGATCGCGGCGCGCAGCGAGGGCAACCCGCTGTTCGTCGAGGCCCTGCTGGACGACGACGGGACCCTGGCCTGCGAGCTGCCCGAGTCCCTGCGCGACCTGCTGCTCGCGGGCGTCCAGCGGCTGCCCGACGAGACACAGGACGTCCTGCGGGACGCCAGCGGCGGCGGCACCCGCATCGAGCATGCGCTGCTGGCCGCGGTGTCCGGGCTCGACGACACCGCGCTGACCCGCGTCCTGCGGCCGGCCGTCGCCGCGAACGTCCTGGTCGTGGACGGGGACGGCTACGCCTTCCGGCACGCGCTGATCCGCGAGGCCGTCCACGACGATCTGCTGCCCGGCGAGTACACGCGCCTGCACACGCGGTACGCCGAGGCGCTGGAGAACAACCCGGGGCTCGTCCCGTCCGGCCGGCTCTGGGTGGAGCTGAGCCACCACTGGTTCGCCGCCCACGACGCGACATGGGCGCTCGTCGCGTCGTGGCGCGCCGCCGCCGACGCCCGTAAGGCACTGGCCTACGCCGAGTGCCTGGCGATGCTGTCGCGCGTCCTCGAACTGTGGGACCGGGTCCCGGACGCGGCCGAGCGCATCGGCGTCGATCACGTTCGCGTCCTGGAGGACGCCACGGCCGCCGCGGACATGGCAGGTGAGTACGACCGCGGGATCAAGCTCGCCACGGCGGGGCTGCGCGAGATCGAGGCAGAGCGAGAGGCCGCGGACGAGGACGGGGCACGCGACCGCATGGCGGCTCTGCTGGAGCGGCGTGCCCGGATGTGCTACCAGGTCGCGCGACCCGGCTTCGTCGAGGACCTGCGGACCGCGGTGTCGGCGCTGGAGGGCGGCCCGCCCACCGCGCTGCGCGCCCGGGTGCTGGCGACGCTCGCCACCTACGTTCGGCTCACCACCGATATCGACCAGGCGCGGGCCGCGGCGGAGGAGTCGCTGGCCATCGCCCGCAAGCTGGACGACCCGGTCACCGAGGCCGAGGCGCTCATGACGCTCTTCTGCGCCGACATCGACTACGGGACCCAGCCCGTGCGGATCTCCGAGGTCGAGGAGGCCGCGCAGCGCAGCGGCAACCACCGGGTCACGCTGCGCTACGCGGTGATCAAATCCCACTTCCTGGAGGGCGCCGGACGCCACGAGGAGGCGGCCGAGGTCGCGAGGATCGGCAAGGAGAAGGCCCGCAAGTACGGCGTCAGCCGCACCCAGGGCACGTTCCTCTGCATCAACCAGGCCGAGCCGCTGGTCTCCCTCGGCCGCTGGGACGAGGCCCTGGCCGTCCTGTCGCACGCCGTGGAGCAGGAACCCGCCATCACGACCCGCACGTCCCTGCTCGTCCTGGCCGGTGAGGTGGCGCTGGCGCGCGGTGACCTGAGTGGCGCCCGCAAGCAGCTCGGCGGAGCGCGCGAGGTGATGAACCTCAAGATGAAGTGGCTGAAGACCCAGGACTACTTCGCCACGCTGCGGCTCCAGGCACGGCTGGCGCTCGCGGAGGGCCGGCACGACGACGCGCTGGCCGCGGCGCGCGAGGTGATCGAGCACGCCGGACTGCCGGACGACGCCCGCTACACCTGGCCCGTCCTCGTGATCGGCGCGCGGGCCTGCGCCGAACTCGGCGCGGCCGCGTCCGAGGACCTCCAGACCATCACCGAGCGCGCCGCGACGCTGCGGACGGGCGGCCCGCTGCTGCACGCCCTGCACCTGACGTTCGTCGCCACCGCCGCCCGCGCCCGCGGCGTCCTCGACCTGGCGGCATGGGACGAGGCCGCCGCCGCGTGGGAGGCGCTCGGCAACCCCTTCAACCGGGCCGACGCCCTGGCGTGCGCCGCCGAGGCCGCGCTCGCGGGCGGCGACCACGACACGGCGGCCGACCGGTTGCGGACCGCGGCGGGCCTCGCGGCGGAGCTCGGCGCGGCCCCGCTCGGCGGACGCATCGACGACCTGCGGCGCCGCACCCGCGGCCCGCGCCGCACCGGCACGGACGCGGTGGCCCCGCTCGGCCTGACCCCCCGCGAGTACGAGGTCCTGCGCCTCGTCGCGGACGGGCGCAGCAACCGCGACATCGCCGAGGCGCTGTTCATCTCCGTCAAGACGGCCAGCGTCCACGTCTCCAACATCCTCGGCAAACTGGACGTGGCCAACCGCGGCGAAGCCGCCGCCACCGCCCACCGACTAGCGCTGTTCGCCGCAGCCCAGAAACCCACACCCAACAGCACGGTCTAGGGCCCAAGCCGTCACGCGAGCGCGCTACCTGACCGGTGGGGCAAAGCCGAAGGCAAGCCCCACCGGGAAGATCGCGAAGCGATGGAGCGCTCGCCCAAGCACGGTCGAGGGGCGAGCCGCCAGGCGAGCCTCTCGGGCCGGGATTGCGGTGAACACAGCCGCCAGGCGAACCCTTGGGCCGGGATTGTTATGTACACAGCGTCAGGGTGCGCTGGATCTTGGCGGCGGTGGCCCGCATGTGGTGGGCGGACGCCTCGATCTTGGCCAGCCGGCTCGGGCGGCAGGAGACGGCGAGCGCGCCCACGGGGCCGGTGCCGTCGGCGACCGGGACGGCGGCGCAGCCGGTGCCGAGGGCGTACTCCTCGCGGTCGAGCGACAGGCCGTCGGGTGTGCTGAGCGAGCCCAGCAGCCGCCGGGGCTCGGTGATGGTGTGCGGGGTCAGGTCGACGAGCGGGTGCCGGGACAGGTAGTCGCGGCGGCGGTCCTCGTCGAGCTGGTTCAGCACGCACTTGCCGATCGCGGTGGCGTGCGCGGCGTCGGCGAACCCGACCCACAGGTCGACGCGCGGGCTGCGGGGGCCGTCGGCGACGTCGATGAGCTGGATCTCGTCGTCCACGTGGAGGCTGAAGTAGGCCGCGACGTTCAGCTCGTCCCGCAGGGCGATCAGGGTCGGGCGGACGGCCGCGAGCACCTGCTGCATCCTGCTCTGCCCGTGCAGGGACTGGACGCGGTCGCCGAGCACCCACACGCCGTCCGACAGCCGCATGGCGTAGCCCTCGTGGGCGAGGGTGCGCAGCAGGTGGTACGTCGTGGCCAGGGGGAGCCGGGCCTCCCGGGCGAGCTGTTTGGCGGGCGCTCCGCTCGGATGCGACGCCACCGCCTCCATCAGATGCAGAGCACGCTGCACGGAGGCGATGAGAGTGGGTCTGCGTGTCTCATCCATCACGCACAGCGAACCCTTCAGGCACGGGCGGGTCAAGGGCTTTGGCGGTACACGTCCATTGCATCACTTCTGGTGGTTGTTCGGAATGGTTTCGCGAATCGCACGCGACACGCCAGTCCGACCAAGACTACCCAGAGGTCAACCGGGGAGTAACTTCAGGATGGAGGGAAGTCGCTTCAAAGGAGCCGGCATGAGCCAGCCGAGTCACAGCCCGGATCCCGTGGACGAACGGACCGCCCGAAAGGTCGCTGAGGAGGCGCGCGAAACCGAATGGCGGCTGCCCAGCTTCGGAAAACAGCTCTTCCTGGGTGATTTCCGTCTTGATCTTATTCATCCTCATCCGCGCCCCGACAACGAGGGACGGCGCCGGGGTGAGGAATTCCTGACCCGGCTTACCGAATTCTGTGCGACGAAGGTCGATCCGGCACTGATCGAACGGCAATCCCGCATTCCGGATGACGTGATCGCGGGATTGCGGTCGCTCGGCGCCCTCGGTATGAAGGTTCCGGAGCGCTATGGCGGGCTCGGTCTCAGCCAGCTCTACTACGGCCGCGCCCTGATGGTCGTCGCGTCGGTCAGCCCCGCGCTCGGGGCCCTGCTGTCGGCGCACCAGTCCATCGGCGTCCCGCAGCCGGTCAAGTTGTTCGGCACGCAGGAGCAGAAGGACGTCTGGCTGCCGCGCTGCGCCCGCGAGATCAGCGCGTTCCTGCTCACCGAGCCCGATGTCGGGTCCGACCCGGCGCGGCTGCGCGCCACGGCCGTCCCGGACGGCGACTCCTACGTCCTCAACGGCGTCAAGCTGTGGACGACCAACGGCGTCGTCGCCGACCTCGTCGTCGTGATGGCGCGCGTCCCGAAGTCCGGCGAGCACCGCGGCGGCATCTCCGCGTTCATCGTCGACATGGCCTCCGGCGGTATCACCGTCGAGAACCGCAACGCCTTCATGGGGTTGCGCGGCATCGAGAACGGCGTCACCCGCTTCCACGACGTGCGCGTGCCGGCGGCCAACCTGATCGGCGCCGAGGGCGCGGGCTTGAAGATCGCGCTGACCACGCTCAACACCGGGCGGCTGTCGCTCCCCGCGACCTGCGCGGCGAGCGCCAAGTGGGCCGCCAGGATCGCGCGTGAGTGGTGCGGGGGAGCGCGTCCAGTGGGGGCGTCCGGTCGGCGAGCACGAGGCGGTGTCCAGGAAGATCGCGTTCATCTCGGCGACCGCGTACGCGCTGGAGGCCATCCTCGACCTGTCCGGGCAGCTCGCGGACGACGAGCGGGGCGACATCCGGATCGAGGCGGCGCTGGCCAAGCTGTGGTCGTCGGAGATGGCCTGCCGGGTCGCCGACGAGCTGGTGCAGCTGCGCGGCGGCCGCGGGTACGAGACCGCCGAGTCGCTCGCGGCCCGCGGCGAGCGCGGCGTGCCCGCCGAGCAGGTGCTCCGCGACCTGCGCATCAACCGGATCTTCGAGGGCTCCACCGAGATCATGCATCTGCTGATCGCCCGCGAGGCGGTGGACGCGCACCTGTCGGTGGCGGGCGACGTCATCGACCCCGGCGCCTCCCCCGGGCGCAAGGCGCGCGCGGCGGCGCGGGCGGGCGGCTTCTACGCGCGATGGCTGCCGACGCTGGTCACCGGCGCGGGGCAGCGCCCGCGCTCCTACGGCGAGTTCGGGCCGCTGGCGCGGCACCTGCGCTACGTCGAGCGCGCGTCCCGCAAGCTCGCCCGGTCGATCTTCTACGCGGCGGGACGCTGGCAGGGCGGCCTGGAGTACCGGCAGGGCTTCCTCGGCCGGATGGTCGACATCGGCGCCGAGCTGTACGCCATGAGCGCCGTGTGCGTGCGGGCGCACGCCGACGCCTCGCCGGACGGTCCCCTCGCGGGTTCCGGGCCGGGCGGCACCGGACCGGCGACGGCGCCCGGCGCGTCCGCCCTGCTGCTCGCGGACGCGTTCTGCCGGCAGGCGCGCGTCCGCGTGGAGGAACTGTTCGAGGGACTCTGGCGCAACACCGACGCGATGGACGTGAAGCTGGCGCGCGCCGTCCTCGCCGGCGACTTCGCCTGGGTGGAGGAAGGGGTGCTCGACCCGTCCATTCCCGGGCCGTGGATCGCCGCGTCCGACCCCGGCCCGAGCGGCAGGGAGACCGTTCACCGCACCATCGAGTAACTCTCCGTCGCCAAAAGAAGACTATCCGCATGCAATCCGAGCGCAAAGGAGATAGTTTTCTCACCGGTGACCGACCGCGGCGTACCGCCCGTTCCCGGATCGGGCGGTGCGCTGCGGTTTTCGCTGCGGATTCGCTGCGATGGGGTGCGATGGGGAGAGGAGCGGCGGCGGGATGCTCAACGTCATCCTCGACGACACGCGCGACCCGGCGCGCAACCTCGCCCTCGACGAAGCCCTGGTCCGCGCCGCCGCGCTGCGCGTCCGCACCTCGCGCGTCCCCGCGCCGCGCGTCCCGGCCCCCCGCGGACCCGCCTCGCCCCCGCACATCCCGGCTCCGCGCACCGCCGTCCGGCGCGGCGAGGATCCGCTCGATGCCGCCCGGGGTGTCGCGGCGCACTCCGCGCCGCCCGTCCTGCGCGTCTGGCAGAACTCGCCGAGCGTGGTGGTGGGCCGCTTCCAGAACGTCGCGCGCGCGGTCGACCTGGTCGCCTGTGCCCGCGACGGCATCGACGTCGTGCGTCGCGCGACCGGCGGCGGGGCGATCTGCTTCGACTCCGGCACGCTCGCGTTCAGCCTCGTCCAGCGCCCGGGGCACCGCGTCGCGCTGGACGCGCTGGTGATCTCGGCCCTCGAAGGGCTCGGCATGCCGGGCGACGCGCTCCGGGACGGCCGGGTGGTGCAGGCCGCGACGCTGCGGACGAGGGACGCCTGCCTCACCCACGTCGCCGTCCAGGTGCGCTCCGCCCTCCGCGTCGCCGGGAGCAGGACCGCGCACCGCTGCACCGCGTCCGGCGTCCGCCCGGCGGCCGGGACGCGGCCGGCGCTCGCCGACCTCGGCGCGGGGATGACGGTGGACGCGGTCCGCGCGGCGGTGCTCGGCGCGGTCATGAACGAGTTCGGCACCGCCCGAACACGCCACCCGGACGCGGTGGAGCGTGCGGTCCGTGACCACCTCCACGCGGTGCGCTACGGTGATCTGGCCTGGCATCTCACCGGCCCGCGCACGGCGGCGGCGAGGCAGTTCAGCGGCCGCAGCTGAACGGCCTGCGGGCGTCTTGACGCCAGAGCACCCGTACGGATGGGTAGACTGTCCCGACCTTGCGCCAGAGATCGGACCATCCCGGGGGGATCCGGTCCCTCGATCCGGCGAACAAGAAGCCGAACGCCAACGCACCCAGCGAGCGGGAAGTATGCAGCCACCTGGTCAGAAGAAGTCCATCGCAGGCACCCTCCTCAGCCTCATCGGCAGCCGGCAGCAGCCCGGCGCTGCCGGTTCCCCGGCGGGTGAGGACGATCTCGTCCAGCCCGCCGCCGGCGAGGGCGCTCTGGAGAACCATCTCGGCGGCGACGAGGCCCGCAACTACCGCAAGTACGAGTACGACACGGTCGCGCCGCATGTGGGGCGCTCGCTGCTGGAGATCGGGTCCGGGCTCGGGCACTTCTCCGAGCAGTTCGCCGGACGGCTCGACTACCTCGTCGTCAGCGACAACGACCCCTACTGCGTGGGCGAGCTGCGCAAGCGCTACGAGGGCAACGACGACGTCGAGGTCATCGACCTGGAACTGCCGGCCGAGGTGAACATCCGGCAGAAGGTCGACACCGTCGTGATGATGAACGTCCTGGAGCACATCAAGGACGACACGCAGGCGCTGCGTGACCTGGCGTCGGTCACCCTGCCCGGCGGCCGCATCGTCATCTGGGTCCCCGGCTACATGCAGCTCTACGGGGACTTCGACCGCAAGGTCGGGCATGTCACCCGGTACACGCCGGCGACGCTGGAGGCCAGCGTCCGCGCGGCCGGGCTCGTCCCCGAGGTGCTCAAGCCCATCAACTTCCTGGGCGGCATCGCCTGGTGGTTCGCCGTCCGCCGCGGCGGCGCCGGCTACCCCGACCCCAGGCTCGTCAAGATCTATGACCGGACGGTGGTGCCGCTCACGCGGGGCATCGAGCGGCTGATCAGGCCGCCGTTCGGCCAGACGGTCTTCTGCGTCGCTCGCGTCCCGCGCTGACCATCACGACAGAACGTCCCGAGAGGGCGGGCCACCTGGGGTGGTCCGCCCTTTCCCCTACTCCGGGGCATCCGAGGGCAGACCATTGTGTCGGTCATCGCACGGAATTCCGGCGAAGACGCGTCTAGGTATACGTATTCGCGCCGGTCCCGATGCGCGAGGGGACCCCGGACAAGCAGACTGGTCAGTGGCCGGACGGGTCACGGGCCGCCTCTCCAGACGGAGAAGCACCGTCTGCTTCCGCGGACCGCGATCACGAAGGCCAGCCACTGAAAGTTCCCGTGTGGTCCGACGGTTCGGTGGCGGGAGCCCGGGAGGGGAGGCGCCCGCCATCGAACCCGGACGGGTTCAACGCCCCCGGAACTCGGGGGGCCGCCTCTCCAGGAACGCGGCGATGCCCTCGCGGGCGTCCTCGGTCGCGGCCAGCTCAGCCAGCTCGCCGAGCAGGTACTCCACCTGCTCCTCCAGCGGCCGGCCCTCGACGGCGAAGAACGCGTCCCGGCCCCGGCGCAGCCCGAGCGGGCTCTTGCCGGCGATGGTACGGGCCAGCTCGTCCACCCTCGCGTCCAGTTCCGCGCGCGGGACGACCTCGGTGACCAGCCCGATCTCCCGCCCCTCGGCCGCGGTGATCCGCGCACCGGTGTAGTACAGCTTGAACGCGTGCTTCGGCGCGACGTTCCGGTCGATGATCGCCATGATCATCATGGGCCAGAGCCCCACGTTCACCTCGGGCGTGGCGAGGTGGACATCGTCCGCCGCGACCACCAGATCGCACGCCGCCGCCAGCCCCAGCCCACCCGCCACGGCGTGCCCGGCGAGCCGCGCGATGATCGGCTTGCCCAGCCTCGGGAACGCCGTGAACAGCCGGAAGGGCGCGCTGTCCCGGACGGCGGCCGCGCCGCCCACCGCGCGCCCGCCGGCCTGGGCCAGCCCGCCGAGATCGGCTCCCGCGCAGAAGGCCCGCTCCCCCGCCCCGGTCAGGACGATGACGCGGACGCCGTCATCGTCCTTGGCGCGCTCGAACGCGGCGAGCAGCTCACCGATCATCCGGTCGTCGAGCGCGTTGCGGGCCGAGGGCCGGTTCAGCGTGATCCGTGCGACCCGTTCGTCCACCTCGTAGAGGATCGTCTCGTCCATGTCCTCGGCCGGCTTCGCGGTGACTACAGCCTCTCGATGATCGTCGCGTTGGCCTGGCCGCCGCCCTCGCACATGGTCTGGATGCCGTAGCGGCCGCCGGTGCGCTCCAGCTCGTGCAGGAGCTTGGTCATCAGGACGCCGCCGGTGGCGCCGAGCGGGTGGCCGAGCGCGATGGCGCCGCCGTTGGGGTTCGTCCTGTCCAGGGACGCGCCGGTGTCCTTCGCCCAGGCCATCGGCACCGGGGCGAACGCCTCGTTGACCTCGAAGACGTCGATGTCGCCGATCTTCAGGCCGGCGCGGTCGAGCGCCCTCTCGGTCGCCGGGATCGGGCCGGTCAGCATGTAGACGGGGTCCGAGCCGCAGACCGCGAGGGTGTGGACGCGCGCCCGCGGCGTCAGGTTGTGCCGCTTGACGGCCTCCTCAGAGGCGATCATCAGCGCGGACGCGCCGACGGAGATCTGCGAGGCGACCGCGGCGGTGATGTCCCAGCCCTCGCGCAGCGGCTGGAGCCCGGCCATCTTCTCCAGCGAGGTGTCGGGCCGCGGGCCCTCGTCCTTGCCGAGGCCGGCGAGGGGCGCGATCTCGCGGTCGAAGTAGCCGGCCTCGATGGCCTTGCTGGCGCGCCGGTGGCTCTCCAGCGCGAACTCCTCCAGGTCCCGGCGCTTGAAGCCCCACTTCTCGGCCATCAGCTGCGCCCCCCGGAACTGGGAGACCTCCTGCATCCCGTACCGCTCGGCCCAGCCGTCGCCGTACGGGAAGGGCATGCCCTTCTCCATCGCCATCGTGACCGAGGAGCCCATCGGCACGATCGCCATCTGCTCGACGCCGGCCGCGACGACCAGATCCTGCGTCCCCGACAGCACGCCCTGCGCGGCGAAGTGGATCGCCTGCTGCGAGGAGCCGCACTGCCGGTCGATGGTCACGCCGGGCACGCTCTCCGGAAGGCCCGCCGACAGCCACGCGGTGCGCGCGATGTCCAGGGACTGCGGACCGACCTGCATCACACAGCCCATGATCACGTCTTCGACCGCTGAGGGGTCGGCGCCGGTGCGGTCGACGAGCTCCTTGAGCACGTGGGCGCCGAGGTCGGCGGGGTGCACGTCCTTCAGGGCGCCCTTCTTGGTACCGACGGGGGTACGGACCGCACCGACGATGTACGCCTCGGCCACTTCGCCTCCAAAGCAGGGGTTGGGAACTCGAAACCGAGTGGGATTCGGTTGTCAGTATGAGATTACCTCGCGGACGGCGCAACGCCATGTGAGCTGGATCTCGGACCGCAGATCTCGTGCCCGTCCGCGTCATCCCCGAGGGACGCCTGGGTGAGCTGCGTCAGGACGTCCGCCAGTTCAGGATGCTCCTCGGGCGACCAGCCCTCCAGGTGCCGCGCGAGCCAGGCCCGGCGGACGGCGAACAAACGCTCGGCGGCCGCCCGCCCGGACGGGGTGATGGCGAGCACGCCGTCCCGCCGCTCGACATGGCCGGCCTCGACGAGCCGGTCGACGTACGGGCGACCGTGCTCGACGGTGATACCGGCGCGCTCGGCGAGATCCGTGCCCGCGACCGTCCCGTCCTTGGCGATCCTGCACAGTGCCCACATGCTGCCGGCCGTCAGGTCGACCCCCGCGAGCCTGCCCAGTCGGTCGTAGAGCTCCAGCGCCCGCGCGTCCCTGCGCATCAGCTCGCTCAGCGCCCGCTCGATCTCATGCCTGGACGACCGGACGGTCGGCGCCCCACCGAAGCCCTCGCCGTAGTCGGGGGCCTGCGCCGTCGCCCGCAGAGGGACCTCACGCAGGAACAGCGTCAGCAGGAACGCCACCGCCGCGACGGGGACGGCCCAGAAGAACACGGTGTCGATCGACTGCGCGTACGCGTGCAGGACGGCGTCCTTCACCTGCGCCGGATACCGGTCCAGCAGCTTGGGATTGCCCTGGACCGCGGCGGGGTCGAAGCCCGGCGGAAGAATACGGTCCTTGGCGAGGTCCTCGACGTGCCCGGCGAGCCTGTTGCTGAACACCGATCCGAACACCGCGACACCGAACGAGCCACCGATCTGCCGGAAGAACGTCACCCCCGACGTCGCGGAGCCCAGGTCCCGATACGACACCGAGTTCTGCACAGCGATGACGAGCACCTGCATGACCAGCCCCAGCCCGAAACCGAGCAGCGCGAAACACAGGCTCATGGACAGCGTCGAGGAATCCTCGTCCAACCGGGAGCACAGGTAGAGCGCCACCGCGATGATCGGCGTGCCGACGACCGGGAAGACCTTGTACCGGCCGAACTTGCTGATCAGCTGGCCCGACCCGATCGAACTGCACAGCATCCCGAGCATCATCGGCAGCAGATGGACGCCCGACAGCGTCGGCGAGACCCCGTGCACGACCTGAAGGAAGATCGGCAGGAACGTCAGCGCCCCGAACATCGCGAAGCCGACCGCGAAGCTGATCGCCGAACCGAGCGAGAACACCGAGTTGCCGAGCAGCCGCGGCGGCATGACCGGCTCGGCCGCCCGCCGCTCGACGAGCAGCCACACCCCGATCAGCACGACCGCGGCGGCCCCGAGCCCGATGATCTGCGGCGAGATCCAGTCATAGCGGGTACCGCCCCAGGTCGCCGTCAGCACGAGCCCGACCGACCAGCCCACGATCAGCAGCGTGCCGAGATAGTCGATACGGTGCCGCTCCCGCCGCTCGGCCGCGTGCAGCACGGCCGCGATCACCACCAGCGCCACGACACCGATCGGCACGTTGATGTAGAACACCCAGCGCCACGACAGGTTGTCGACGAACCAGCCGCCCAGCAGCGGCCCGCACACACTGGCCACACCGAAGACGGCGCCGAACAACCCCTGGTACCGGCCCCGCTCACGCGGCGGCACCACATCCCCGACGATCGCGACGACGAGCACCATCAGGCCCCCGCCACCGAGGCCCTGGAGCGCCCGGAACCCGATCAGCTGCGTCATGTCCTGCGCGATACCGCACAGCGCCGACCCGATCAGGAAGATCACGATGGACGTCTGGAACAGCCGCTTGCGTCCGTACTGATCGCCGAGCTTGCCCCACAGCGGCGTCGACGCCGTCGACGAGAGCAGGTACGCCGTCACCACCCACGACAGGTGATTGAGTCCCCCAAGGTCGCTGACGATCGTCGGCAAGGCCGTCGACACGATCGTCTGATCCAGCGCGGCGAGCAACATCGCCAACATGAGCGCGCCCAGGATGACGTACAGCTCTCGTTTGTTTGCAGTGCCCTTGGCGTCAGGCCCTGGGGGCCTTCCTTCAACGGGCACTGCGGCCATCGCTGCATCGCTCCCGACTCGCCCCAGAGGGCTCGCTCCGCGATCAGTTGCTCGCAGGCTCGCAACTGCCTTCGGACGCGATGGCCCAGTTAAGGTCGTTGACGCTTCTGGTTACAACCTGTCCGATGGCCGCGCCTTTATGCCAGTACTTACTGCACCGCCCTCGGCGGTCGGGCCTGGCGGCCCTCCCTTCCACGGGCATCGCGGCGATCGCTGCATCGCTTTCGACTCGCCCTGGAGGGCTCGCTTCGCGATCAGGTTCTCGCACGCTCGAACCTGGCTTCGCACGCGATCGCAACGTGGTGGTCGGTTGTCCCTTGGCGTTACCACCTGTGCTTCGGCGCCTCGCGGCACTGGTTCTCGCTTCGCTGAACCTGTTTCGTCGCGTGATCGTCTTGGGCCAGTGCCTGTTGCCCGGTGTCCTCAACTGTCGCGCGAGCGCGTTACCTGACCGGCGGGGCGATGCCGGAGGCGAGCCCCGCCGGGAAGATCGCGAAGCGAGGTCGCGCTCGCCCAAGCACGGTCAGGGGCGAGCCGCCAGGCGAGTCCTTGGGCCAGGTTTGCATGAACACAGCCGCCAGGCGAGTCCTTGGGCCGGGATGCAATCAGCTCAGTCCTGCGAGCGGCGGAGGAGGGCGCTCACACGCTTGACCCTGCCGGCGCTGCGGTTGAGTTCGTCCTTGGCGACCTTGGCCGCGCCTAGCGCGGCGGCGCTTGCGGCTACGCCGATCGCGCCCGCGGTGGCCCAGATCGGGAGGCCGGGACGCGTCCGCAGGCCGCTCAGGGTGTCGGCGGAGTCGACGGCGAGGCCGATTCGGGCCCAGAGGCGGCGGCCGTTGGGGTCGCTGAACAGGTAGCCGGCGCCCAGGGCCATCTCCCGGGCGCCGAACAGCCGGGTCATGTAGTCGCGGCCGGGGTCGGAGCCGCTCATGCCCGCGATCCTGCCGGTCAGTCCCGGAGCGGTCAGCGCTGCCAGGCCGAGGGCGACGCGGGTGCGCGCCATGGTGAGCATGAGGCCGTCCAGCGTGTCCCGGCCGTCTGTTTCCTTCGCATCTGCCACATCGGTGAGGTTATCGGCAGGCGCACCCCGCGGGAGGACCGGATAACCCCGTCCTTACACGTCTAAGGTTCTAGGAGGCGGCAGTCCCTCCGGAACGAAGGTGGCCATGGAAGGCATCCTGAGCCTCGTCGTCATATCCCTCCTCGCCGCGTTCTGCGTGCGCTGGGCAGCGGTGCGGCTGCGCGTGCCCGCGCCGACGAGGGTCGCGGTGATCATCGTGTTCGTGCTGGTCGTCGGGGCGCTGTACGGACAGTCCCTGAACGGCTGAGCGAAACGGCCTGCAATTTTCACCGGCCGGGGCCGAACTTCCCGCGCGGGCCGTGAGTCATACCTGGCGAAACCGGTTTCGTTGCCTGCCTCGGGCGGAGGCGGGCGGCACCCCGTCCGGCAGTGCCGGCCTGACGCGAGGGAGGGCACCCGTGCCGCATCCGGCGACCGCGATCCAGGAGACCGGCCGCGCGATCGCCCCGCACCTGAGGCGACTCCTGGACTTCGTCGAGCCCGATCACGACGACGTCTGCCTGGACGTCTCGCGCGGGCACGGGCCGATGCCCGCCGCGCTCGGCCCGCGGGTCCGCCATGTGACCGCTGTGGACGCGACGCCGGCCGCCGCGGCGGGGGCGAGCCGGGACGGCCGCATGTCCACGGTCACGTTCGGGACCGGTCCAGTGCGGATCGCCGACGGCGACCTGCCTCCAGCGCCGCCGGCGCGAGTGGAACGTCCCACAAACTCCGGAGGGCCGGACGGTGTGACGGTCCGGGCCAACGCCGCCGCCCTGCCCTACAGGGACAACACGTTTTCGCTGGTGACGGCCCGGTTCTCCCTCTACAACCTGGGTGAGCCCGAGCACGTGCTGCGCGAGTTGCTGCGCGTGTGCCGGCCCAGCGGGCGGCTGGTCATCGCCGACCTCGTTCGGGGGAACCTGGCCTGCCCTGACCGCGACCGGATCGAGCGGCTGCGCGATCCCGACCATCCGGGCACCCCGTCCATCGCCCGGCTGACCGAGATGATCACCTCGGCGGGCGGCAGTATCCGCCGGCTGGACGTGTTCACCGTCGAGCGGCCCGTCGAGCCCTGGCTGGACGGCGCGCGCGACGTCGCCGCCGCCGACCGCATCCGCGAGGCCCTCACCGACGAGGTGGACGGCGGGCCCCGCACCGGCGCCAAGCCCAGGATGATCGGCGGGGAGCTCTGGTTCACCCAGTCGTGGGCGCACGTGGCCACCGAGCCCATCCCCTGACCGGACGCGTCACTGGCCTCAACCATCGCGCGAGCGCGCTACCTGACCGCGGGGCGATGCCGAAGGCGAGCCCCGCCGGGAAGATCGCGAAGCGATGACGCGCTCGCCCGAGCACGGTCGAGGGGCGAGCCCTCAGGCGAGTCTCTCGGGCCGGGATTGCAAAACCGCTGCGCCGGTGAAGCGGTCGGCTGCCAGGTCCGCGAGGGCGCGGTCCGCCTCGTCCAGGGGGTAGGTGCGCGTGGTGACCGACACGTTCAGGCGGGCCGCCAGGGTCAGGAACTCCTCGCCGTCCGCTCGCGTGTTGGCGGTGACCGAGCGGACCTGGCGTTCCTGGAAGAGGTGTCGCTGGTAGTTCAGGGACGGGACGTCGGTCAGGTGGATTCCGGCGATGGCCAGGGTGCCGCCGCGGTCCAGGCGCTCCAGCGCGGCGGGGACGAGCGTCCCGGCCGGGGCGAAGATCACCGCGGAGTCCAGCGGGGCGGGGCCGGTGTCCAGCGAGTCGCCCGCCCAGGTCGCGCCGAGGTCGAGGGCCAGTTCGCGCGCGGCGGGGCTGCGTGTGAAGACGTGCACCTCGATTCCCTCGGCGAGCGCGATCTGCGCGGCGAGGTGGGCGGAGCCGCCGAAGCCCCAGATCCCGAGGCGTCCGCCCGGTGGCGGCGCGGCGCGGCGCAGGGCGCGGTAGCCGATGATGCCCGCGCACAGCAACGGGGCGGCGCGGACGTCGTCCAGTTCGTCCGGGATCGGGTAGGCGTAGGCGTCCACCGCCAGGGCGAACTCCGCGTATCCGCCGTGGGCGTCCCAGCCGGTGTAGACCGACTGGGGGCAGAGGTTCTCGGCTCCGCGGCGGCAGAAGCGGCACGCGCCGCATGTTCCGCGGAGCCAGGCCACCCCGACCCGGTCACCCGCCGAACGCAGCGTGCCCGGGCCGGACTCGACCACTTCGCCGACGATCTCGTGGCCCGGTGTCACGCCCGGCAGGTGGACGGGCAGGTCACCCTCGGCGACGTGCAGGTCCGTGCGACAGACGCCGCAGGCGAGGACGCGCACGAGCAGCTCGCCCGGACCCGGTGACGGGACGTCGCGCTCGACGCGACGCAGCGGGCCCGAGGTTATCGGTGCCGGTGTCTCGACGGCCCAGGCGCGCATGGCTACGGGGTGAGCGGCAGCTCGAACCAGACGGCCTTGCCGGCCGTCGTGGGCCGGGCGCCCCAGCGGGTCGCGAGCTGGTCGACCAGGTACAGGCCGCGGCCGCCCTCGTCGGTCTCGCCGGCGCTGCGGATGCGCGGCAGCCGCATGTCGGAGTCGAACACCTCGACCCAGATGGCGTCGGCGCCGCGCCGCAGTCGGAGCCGGAACTCCTTGGTGGGCGGCTCGCGCCGGCCGAGGTCGGCGCCGAGGCTCCAGTCGTCCTCGTCGAAGGGGCCGGCGTCGAACCCGCCGGAGTCGAACGCGCCGGGCGTGAACTCGGCCGCGTTGAACTGGACGGGCGGCGGCGCGGACAGCGGCTCACCGCCGCGTCCGGGGGACCCGGCGGGCACCGGGACGACCATCTCGCGGCGCGGGGCGGGCGTCGCGGTGGCGTGCAGGACGACGTTCGTCACGACCTCGGACACCAGCAGGCAGGCCAGTTCGGCCTGCTCGTCCAGCATCCCCCAGTTCGCGAACGCGTCGGCGGCCATCCGCCGTGCCTCCGACACCATGATCGGTTCGGCGGGGAAGGTGCGCTCCTCGACGGCCAGTTCGTCGGCGGCGGTGCGGATCACCACGATGGCCACGTCGTCGTCGATGTCGCCCGGCACCGCCTCGTAGGCGGCGTTGGCGATGGCCTCGACCCCGCCGCGCGCCACCTGCGCGACGGCCGAGCGGACCATCTCCCGGGACTCCTCGCGGGTGTAGTACTCGCCGTCGTCCTTGGGGCGCCGGTCGATGAGGCCGTCGGTGTAGAGGACGAGCGTCGCGCCCGGCTTGAGCACGGACGTCTCCTCGTTGTAGAGGATCTCGCCGCCCATGCCCGGACCGCGGACGCCGAGCATCGCGCCCTCGCTCTCGAACGACAGCTCCTCGACCCGGCCGTCGACGACCAGCAGCGGCGGGTCGTGGCCGGCGTTGGCGAACTCCAGGACGCGCGACCACGCGTCGTACACGAAGTAGGTGCACGACACCAGCGGCGGGCGGACGAGGTCGTCACTGTTCCAGCCGGAGCGCATCCGCTCGGGCCGGGTCATCGTGCGGACCCACTCGTCGAGCTTGCGCAGGATGTCGGCGGGCGGCTTGTCGTCCTGGGCGAAGGCGCGCAGCGCGGCGCGGAGCTGGCCCATCACGGCGGCGGCGCGGGCGCCGCGGCCCTCGACGTCGCCGATGACGAGGCCGACGCGGCCCGCCGACAGCGGGATCACGTCGTACCAGTCGCCGCCGACCTGGGTCTGGATGCCGTGCCCGTGCGCCTCCAGCGGGCGGGCGGGCTCGTACCGCCAGGCGATCTGGAGGCCGTCCAGCTTGGGCGGGCGGTCGCCGGGCAGCAGGTGCTTCTGGAAGGCGAGCGCGGTCTCGCGCTCCTCCTCGAACAGCAGCGCGTTGTCGACGGCGAGCGCGACACGGCTGGCTATCGCGCCGAGCAGGTCGCGGTCGAAGCTGTCGTAGTGCGGGTCGGGCCGTTTGGAGAGGTTGGACAGCGCCAGGCTCATCACGCCGAGCAGTTCCCCGCGCACCAGCAGCGGCGCCGAGATCACCGAGGTGATGCCCATCGCGTCGCCGAGCCGCCGGGACTCCTCACTCGGCGCGGCGAACCGGTGCTGGATCATGTCCTCGACCAGGACGGCGTCACGGCGTGCCATCGCCTTGGCGCTGAAATGCCCGGGCGGGTAGGAGACGGGTTCGCCGACCTCGGCCCAGGTGCCGGGCGGCGGCTCCCAGCCACCCGCGTGCCGGGACACCCGCCGGTAGAGCCGATCGCCGCTGAACAGGTCGATGAAGCAGTGGTCGGCGAACTGCGGGACGAGGGTGTCGGCCACGCTCCGCAGCGTGTTCTCCAGTTCCAGGGAGCCGGCGAGCCGCTCGCCGATGCGCTCCATCAGGCCGTACCGCTCCTGGTCGCGCTGGTTGGAGCGCAGGGCCTCCCGCGCGAAGATGACGACCCCGTCCACGGCGCCGGACGGGTGCCGCAGTGGCACGGCGTGCGCGCGCGTGTACACGGTGGTGCCGTCACCGCGCAGGTTACAGAACGTGCCCTCCCACACACCGCCCTTGAGGACGTGCTTGGCCAGCTCGGTGGCCTGCTCGTGATCCTCCTCGGCGATGCCCAGGGACAGGATCGAGTGCCCGATGACCTCGTCGCCGCCGAACCCGAAGAGCTGCCGCGCGAACGCGTTGCCGTAGATGACGTTGCTGAAGCGATCGCAGACGATGACCGCCATCTCCATCTGGGTCAGGACGGTCTCGGGTGGCAGATGCGCCTCGAAAGAGGCGTCCCCCCAACGATTCATCTCCCCATCCCGCTAGCAGTTGCGGCCCCGCCGGTGACCACGTCATCTCCATACGGCCACCTGCCGGCGCCCGGCATCATGATCACCGGGCGTCGCGGCGCGGATGCCGCGCGTACCTCTTCCGTCGTATTGAACGACGAACTCGCCGCCGGGATACGCCCGCAAGGCGCGAACGTATGGAGATCTTCGGTATAGACCGGCGAAGCGGGGGCGGGGGATGGCACGCGCGGCGGGTCAGCGCCTGCTGACGAACACGTGTTCGGCGATGCCGCGCGGCAGTTCTGTGTCCGAACTGTCGGCCTCGTCGTCACAGGTCACCCGCACCCCGTCATCGGTCGCCCGAAGAGTCACCTCTCGTCCCGGTTGTATCCCTATCTGCTTGAGTCTAAGCATCAAGTCGCTGTCACTCTGCACCTGCTCGCTGATCCGCCGGACCACGGCGGTCGCACCGCCGGGACTGGCCACCGCGGTCATCACCGACAGCGGCGCGGAGAGGCTGTCGTCCCCGTGTCCGCCCAGTTCGTCCATGCCGGGGATGGGGTTGCCGTGCGGGCACGTGGTGGGGTTGTCAAGCAGTGCCACGAGGCGGCGCTCGACCTCCTCCGACATCACATGCTCCCAGCGGCACGCCTCGATGTGGACGTCCTCCCAGGGCAGTCCGATCACGTTGACCAGCAGGCATTCGGCGAGACGGTGCTTGCGCATCACGCGCGTCGCGAGCCCGCGGCCGCTATCGGTCAGTTCGAGGTGCCGATCTCCTTCGACCCGCAGCAGCCCGTCACGCTCCATACGCGCGACGGTCTGGCTCACCGTTGGGCCGCTCTGCGAGAGCCGCTCGGCGATCCGCGCGCGAAGGGGGATGATTCCCTCCTCTTCGAGCTCGAAAACCGTCCGGAGGTACATCTCCGTGGTATCGATCAGGCCGTGTGAGGTCACAGCTCCCTCCAGTCATTATGCGCAGGAGTCTACTTGCTCGACCCTCTCGGCGCCCGGGCCGGTGAATATCCCACGAACAGCGGGTAGTAGGGAACGCCCGATGGACACATTTTCTTCCCGGGCCCTACGGGACGCCCTCCGGTGAGACGGCGGTGCGGGTGTCGTAGCGGAGGAACGCCGGGACGGCCAGGGCCGCGAGCACGACCAGGACGGCGCACGCGATTCCCCCTCCCACCCACGACGCGGTGGCCCCGACGACGCTGGCGGTCGCCCCGGCCCGCACGTCGCCGAGCCGGGGGCCGCCCGCGACGACGACGGTGAACACGCCCTGGAGGCGGCCGCGCATCTCGTCCGGCGCGTAGGTCTGGAGCATCGTCTGGCGGAAGACGGCCGAGACCAGGTCTGCGCCGCCGCCCAGGGCCAGCAGCGCGACGGCGAGCCAGAGCTGGTGCGCCAGTCCGGCGGCCGCCACGGCGAGGCCCCACACGACGATCGACACCACGAGCGCGACGCCCTGCCGGTGCACCCGTCCGATCCAGCCGGAGATCAGCCCGCCGATGACCGCGCCGATCGCGATGGAGGCGAACAGCCAGCCGACGGCGCCGCCCCCGCCGAACCGGGTGTCGGCCAGCTCGGGGAACAGCGCGCGCGGCATCGCCACGCCCATCGCGATGATGTCCACGACGAACGACATCATCAGGACCGGCTGTGTGGCGAGGAAACGCAGCCCGTCGAGCACCGCGCGCACGCCGGGCGCCCCGGCGATCTCGCCGAGCGGCGGGATCGCGGGCAGCCGCATCGCCGCGTACAGCCCGACGGTGAACAGGGCGGCGTCCAGGGCGTAGGCGGCGGCGTAGCCCCCGTGGGCGAGGATCACGCCGGCGAACAGCGGGCCGGCCAGCCCGCCGACCGTGCTGGCGGTGAAGCTCAGCGTGTTCGCGGCCGAGACCAGCGGCCGGTCGATCAGCCGGGGGATGATCGCGCTGCGGGTCGGCGAGGACACCGCGAACCCGACCGCCTGGAGCGCGACCACCGCCATGATCAACCCGAGGCTGTTGACGCCCACCAGCGCCTGGACGAGCAGGATCAGCGTGGACGCCCAGGTGACGCAGGACGAGACGAGCAGCAGTTTGCGGCGGTCCATGTGGTCGGCCACGGCGCCGCCCCAGAGCCCGAAGACGATCAGCGGGACGAGGTTGACCAGCCCGAGCACGCCGACCCAGAACGACGACTTGGTCATGTCGTACACCTGGACGGGCACCGCCACGGCGGTGACCTGGAACCCGATGAACGACACGCCCTGCCCGAGCCAGAGCCGCCGGAAGGCGACATGGGCGAGCGGACGGGTGTCGATGGTCAGACGGCGCAGCATCCCGCGGCGGCCAGGGGAACGTTCCGCGTCGTCAGGGCCGTCGGTGGCGTGGGAGCTGTCACTGTCATGAGCGTGGGTGGGGGTTGGCTGCTGTTCCGACGTCACGGAGACAGTCTGACGGTGTCCCATTCGCCGGATGCGTCCGGGGTTGTCGAGCGGCGGTACCGGATGCGGTCATGCAGCCGGTCCGGGCGTCCCTGCCAGAACTCGATCGTCTCGGGGACGACGCGGTAGCCGCCCCAGAAGTCCGGCAGCGGCACGTCGTCCTCGCCGCCCACCGGCGCCTCGGGCCAGCGTTCGGCCAGCTCCGCGTAGCGCCGCTCCAGCATCTCGCGGCCCTCGATGACGCCCGACTGGTGCTCGCTCGCCCACGCCCCGATACGCGAACCGTACGGACGCGTCCGGAAGTAGGCCGCCGACTCCTCCCGTGGCAGTTCCAGGACGGGCCCGGCGACGCGCACCTGCCGGTACATCGGATGCCACGGGAACACCAGGGCCGCACGCGGGTTCCCGGCGAGGTCGCGGCCCTTGTCGGACGTGAGGTTGGTGAAGAACCGGAACCCCTGCGGTCCGTACCCCTTCAGCAGGACGGTCCGGGCGCTGGGCACGCCGTCGGCGGACGCCGTCGCGAGCACCATCGCGTTCGGTTCGGCCAGCCCGAACGCGTGCACGTCGGCGAACCACGCGGCGAACAGCGCGAGCGGATCGGCGGGGAGCGCCGGCTCGGTCAATTCGTCCCCCTCGTAGGATCTGCGGAGCCGTGCGGGGTCGGGCGTTGGGGAATCCACAGCGTCTGAGCCTCTCACCTGGGCTTTGTGCATCTCACATGGACCTGGGTACTGCTCAGTAAGGCGGGCAGGGTTCAATGGCACGGCACCGCCTTATCACTCTGGGGACGAAAGGCAGGACGACATGTCCGACTTCAAACCCGGCCTCGAGGGGGTCGTGGCCTTCGAGACCGAGATCGCGGAACCGGATAAGGAGGGCGGCGCCCTCCGCTACCGCGGCGTCGACATCGAGGAGCTCGTCGGCAGCGTCTCCTTCGGCGACGCCTGGGGCCTCCTCGTGGACGACAGCTTCGACCCGGGACTCGCCCCGGCCGACCCCCACGTCCTGCCGGTCACCTCCGGCGACGTGCGGGTGGACGTGCAGAGCGCCCTTCCGACGCTGGCCCCCGCGTACGGGATGCGCCCCCTTCTCGACATCTCCGACGAGCAGGCCCGCTCCGACCTCGCCCGGGTGTCGGCGACGGCGCTGTCGTTCGTCGCCCAGTCGGCGCGCGGCATCGGCGTGCCGATGGTGCCGCAGGAGCGCATCAACGAGGCCGAGACCATCACCGAGCGGTTCATGGTCCGCTGGCGCGGTGAGCCGGACCCGAAGCACGTCCAGGCCATCGACGCGTACTGGGTCTCCGCCGCCGAGCACGGCCTGAACGCCTCCACCTTCACCGCCCGGGTGATCGCCTCGACCGGCGCGGACGTCGCGGCCAGCGTCTCCGGCGCGATCGGCGCCATGTCGGGCCCGCTGCACGGCGGCGCCCCGGCCCGCGTCCTGCCGATGATCGAGAAGGTCGAGCGGATCGGCGACGCCCGCAAGGTCGTCTCCGACATCCTCGACTCGGGCGACCGGCTGATGGGCTTCGGCCACCGCGTCTACCGGGCCGAGGATCCGCGCGCCCGCGTGCTGCGCCGCACCGCCAGGGAGCTGAACGCGCCGCGCTTCGAGGCCGCCAAGGCTCTGGAGGACGCCGCGCTCGCCGAGCTGCGCGAGCGCCGTCCGGACCGTCCGATCGAAACCAACGTCGAGTTCTGGGCCGCGGTCATCCTGGACTTCGCCGAGGTCCCGACCGCGATGATGCCCGCCATGTTCACCTGCGGCCGCACCGCCGGCTGGGCCGCGCACATCCTGGAGCAGAAGCGCACCGGCCGCCTCGTCCGGCCGAGCGCACGGTACACCGGCCCCGGCAGCCGCTCCATCAAGGACGTGAACGGGGCCGCCGAGATCCTCAAGCGGCACGCCGGCTGAACCGCCCCCACCCACACTTCCACCCCCGATCCTCGATCTCCGTGAACGCGCTGAGGGCCCCCGGTGTACCCCACCGGGGGCCTCGCCCGTCTCCGGGCGCGCCTCGGCTTCTCTTCCCAGCGGGTTCGCTCACTTCAGGCGGCCCCACTGGCCCGGCGGGCAGTGGCCCTTCGTCTGGCGTTGGACGCGGCCAAACGGGAAAAGGATCGAAAATTTCCGAGATTCTCTGGTCGCGAGCCGAGAATCAGCCACTTTGTCATCATTGGCCTCGTGACCGACAACTCCGCCGACTCCGAACCGCAAGGCGAGCCCCTGGAGGGCGAACCCCCGGAAGGTGAACCGCTGGAAGGCGACATAGGCCCCGCATCGGCCGCGCCCCGCGTTTCCCTGACGCGGGAGGCCGTCGGACCGGAGTCCGGCGATTCGGCGAACGGCAGAGCGGAGGCGCTCAGGCGCTACGAGGCGGAACGCGAGGAGCGGCGCCGCCGGGCCAATGCCGCCTCCGGACGGATCGCCCTCGCGCTCGCCGCCGCTCTGCTGGCGTTCCTCTTCTACGACTCGGTCCGGACGGCGGTCCAGGCCCACTCCAGGGGCGGCGACTGGGTCTACCCGCCCGCCGTGATCGCCGGTGTCTGCGGGGCCGCGCTCGCGGCGCTCGTCGTCGGGGCCGTCCGGCGCCGGCGGTGAGGATCCCGGCGAAGGGCCGACGAAGGGCCGACGAAGGGCCGACGAAGGGCCGACGAAGAGCAGAGTCTCGGCATGTGAACCCGGCCCACGATCTTCACCGCAGGTCAAGTAGCCTACTGCGAGTGACCGACAGCGCGAATCCAGCCATTGTCATTCCCGCCGACATCAAGCCCGCCGACGGCCGCTTCGGATGCGGCCCGTCCAAGGTGCGGCCCGACCAGCTCGCCGCGCTCGCGGAGTCCGGCTCGACGTACATGGGCACCTCGCACCGGCAGAAGCCGGTGAAGTCCGTCGTCGGACGCGTCCGTGAGGGCCTGGCCCAGCTGTTCTCGCTCCCCGAGGGATACGAGGTCCTGCTCAGCAACGGCGGCACGACCGCGTTCTGGGACGCCGCCTCGTTCGGCCTCGTCCGGCAGCGGTCGCAGCACCTGACGTTCGGCGAGTTCTCCAGCAAGTTCGCGAAGGTCACCACGGGCGCGCCGTGGCTGGGGAACCCGACCGTCATCGACAGCCCGCCCGGCACGCACCCCGAGGCGTCCGCCGAGGAGGACGTGGACGTCTACGCCCTCACCCACAACGAGACCTCGACCGGTGTCGCGATGCCGATCAGGCGGCCTGCCGGCACGACCGCCGCCGACGGGCTCGTCCTGGTGGACGCCACGTCCGGCGCGGGCGGCCTGCCCGTGGACGTCACCGAGACCGACGTCTACTACTTCGCGCCGCAGAAGTGCTTCGCCGCCGACGGCGGCCTCTGGATCGCGCTCGCCTCGCCCGCCGCCCTCGCGCGGATCGACGAGATCGCCTCGTCCGACCGGTACGTCCCGGAGTTCTTCAACCTCAAGACGGTCGTCGACAACTCCGCCAAGGACCAGACGTACAACACCCCGGCCGTGGCCACGCTGCTACTGCTCGCCGACCAGATCGAGTGGATGAACGGGCAGGGCGGCCTGGCCTGGACGACGGCCCGCACCGCCGACTCGTCCCAGCGGCTCTACACCTGGGCCGAGAAGACCACCTACACGCGCCCGTTCGTGACCGACCCGGCACAGCGCTCCCAGGTCGTCGGCACCATCGACTTCGCCGAGGAGGTGGACGCGGCGGCCGTGGCGAAGGTGCTGCGCGCCAACGGCATCGTCGACACCGAGCCCTACCGCAAGCTCGGCCGCAACCAGCTGCGCATCGGCATGTTCCCGGCGATCGACCCGTCCGACGTGGAGGCCCTCACGGTCTGCGTGGACCACGTGGTGGAGCGCCTCTAGCACGGCACCGCACGCCCCGGGGAACGCGCTCCCCGGGGCGTCGCCATATCGGGGACGGGGACCTTGGCAGGCACATGGTCGGCAGGCCCAGGGGGCGCCTTCGGGGCACCTTGGCGGGCATGGCCGGAATCGCCGACATGCCGCATGAGGTGCAGATCATGGAGGCACGGTCCCAGGTGTGCGGGGAGCCGCATAAGCTCGATGCGTGAACCGCGCGCCTCATTGGCTGCTTCCCACCGTGCTGACCGCGCTCGTCCTGGCCGTGGTCGTCGGTGCGCTGCTGAAGTGAACGCCGGGGCCGCCCCCGGCCGGCCTCTGCGGCGCGGCGCGGGACATGCATGATCATCGGGGTGCGTCACGGGGAAGGGCAGGGCATGTCATTGCGTCCGTCCCGGCGGAGGCGCGCCGTCCGCGCCGCCGCCGCGCTCGTCCTCCTCGGTACCGCCTCGGCCTTCCCTGCACCCGCCTCGGCCTCCCCGGCCGGCTCGGCCGCCGGCTCTGTTCCCGGGGGCCTCGCGGCGGACGCGCGTGCCCCCAAGGTCGCCTTCACGATCAGCGACCCGCGGATCACCGAGTCCAGCGGCCTCGCCGCCAGCGTGCGGCACCCGGGCATCGTCTACACCCACAACGACTCCGGCGGCGTCCCGAAGGTCTACGCGCTCGGGCCGAACGGCGGGGTCCGCGCCGTCCTCACGCTGGCCGGGGCCGGCGCGCGCGACTGGGAGGGCATGGCCCTCGGCAAGGACGAGCAGGGACGTCCCGCCATCTACGTGGCCGACATCGGCGACAACCTCGGCGGCGCCTGGCCCTATGTCACCCTCTACCGGATTCCCGAGCCCGCCCAGCTGCGCACGCAGAGCATCCAGGCGACGCGGTTCCGGCTCAAGTACGCCGACGGCCCCCGCAACGCCGAGACCGTGATGATCAACGCGCGGACGAACCGGCTCTACATCGCCAGCAAGCTGTTCTCCGGCGCCCTGTACGAGGGGCCCGCGCGGCTGAGCAGCGGCCGTTCCAACACGCTACGCAAGATCGGCGACGCCCCAGCGATGGCGACGGACGGCGCGTTCGCCCCCGACGGGCGGACCTGCGTCATCCGCACCTACTTCGGCGCCCGCCTCTACTCGGTCGACGAGGACGGCAGGCCCGGCAAGTCGATCAGGTCGGTGTCGCTGCCCTTCCAGGGGCAGGGCGAGTCGATCACCTACACCGCGGACGGACGATCGTTCCTGGCCGGTTCGGAAGGACAGAACCAGCCCGTCTACGAGATCCCGGTGCCCGACCAGGCGAAACCGTCGCCGGCGGCGTCGCCGGGGGCCAAGGCCGCGGGCAAGGACAACGCGGACGAGGGGCACAACGACCCGGGCAACGTCCGGACGGGGCTGTTCCTCGCGCTCGCCATCGCGGGCGCGGTGTGCTTCGGCCTCGTCCGCAGACGCGGGGGCAGGGGGACCTGACCGACGCGCTGCAAGAGGGTTCCGAGTGCTGACAGATCGCAAAAGGAGGCGACGGTCCCGCGGGGACCCGTGTGAGGATGCGGACTGTGGAGCATGAACTGGTGGGCCTCGCGGGTCCCGGCGGCCGGTGGCGACCCGTCGCCGCGGGGCCGTTCGCCCTCCTGGCGGTGGCGCTCGCGCTGCTGCCGATCCGGCCGGTCTGGCTCTGGGCGGTGCTGATCGGCGCGGTCGCCGCGATCCCGTGGCTGCTGGGCGCGGCCCCGGAGGCGCGGCGACGCCGGCCCCGACCGTACTGGCGGCTTTCGGCCGCCGGTCTCGAACGGATCGGGCCGGGCGGGGCCGGCATGGTCCGCTACGAGCGGTCCCGGATCGACGGGTTGGCGCTCACCACCGGCGACGGCGTACTGACCGTGTTCCACCGGTTCGGACGCACCGCGGTGGGCGGGATGACGTCGATGGGGCTGGAGCCGCTCGCGCTCTTCGTGACGGCCCGCCGGCTCGGCATCCCGATGCACGTGCTGGACGGCGAGGCGTCCGACCTGCTCGACCCGGCGCTGGACGAGGCGCTGCGCAGCGGCGGCCTGGAGTCCGACGTCCCGGCCGGCGGTCCGCTGCCCCGTGACCACGCCGCCGAGAAGCGGCTGCTGGACCAGGAGGCGGCGCTCCTGGCCGCCGCCCACGAGCCGCCCCGGCCGCCCGTGCCCGGTGTGGGGCGCGAACCGGGTTCCCGGCCGGGCCGGCGCGAGCCGGGGCTGCGGATCGACACGCCGGCGCCGCTGCCGAGCCGGCGGCGGATCGCCGTCCTCGGCACGCTGGTCGCGCTGCTGGGCGCCTTCATGGTCGCGCGCATCGCCGTGGAGGGCGCGGGCGGGTTCGGGGCCCGGCTCGCCGCGGGCTGCTGGGCGCTGGCCGCCATCGCCGGGGTCCTCGTGGCGCGGCGGCGGCTGCTGCGCGCCGCGCAGGTCCGCTGGACGATCACCGCGGAGCGGCTGCTGGTGCGGGGCCGTCCCGGCCGCCGCGAACTCCAGGCCCTGCCGTCCGCGGACGTGGCCGCCGTCGTCGTCGGGCCTGGACTGCGGCTGGACCCGCTGAGCGGCGAGCCGCGCCGCGCCGACCTCGCCGCACTGGCGTTCGGGCACCGGCTGGAACTGCTGGCGCGGCTGCCCGCGCACGGCCTGGACGGCTTCCAGCTCGCGCACGCCCTCGACGATCACGGTTACCGGGTGGTCACGCCGGGCGCGCGCCCGCCCCGCAGGCCCGAGTACGGCCTGGAGGGGCTGCCGGAGATCTTCGCCCAGGTGCCCGGCGGGCGGCTGGTCGTCGCGGACGGCGGCCTCGGCTGGGCGGACGCGGCGGGCGACGTCGTGCTGAAGATGCCCGAGGACCGCATCGGTGGCATCGAGTTGCTGACCATCGGCGGGCACGCGTGGGTGCGGCTCTACGACTCCGACGGCGACGAGTTCTTCGCCGCGCCGCTGTCGGCGCTGCGGATCTCGCGGACCGACCTGCGGGAGGCGGCGCGCCGGGCGGGGCTGCCGGTGAACGACGCCGAGTACGACGCCTACCTCAGCGCCGCGTTCCACTCGGCGGTGTCGCCGCTCGCCGTCCCGGCGCCCGAGGTCGAGATCCCGGCGGGCGAGCCGGAGACGGCCGCCGCCGCGCTGCCCGCCGCACGGGACGGCGGGCCCCTACCGCCCGACGAGCGTTCCACCGACGAGTTCACGATCACCATTCCCGCGCCCCACGGACCTGTCACCGCGCCGGGAACGCTCCTGGACGCGACCCGGCGGTCCCGGATCGGGACGTACGGGATGAGCGTCCTGCTCTGCGAGGCGGTCGCGCTGATCGGTGCGGTGTGGCTCGGCCCTGATCTGGGCGGGTTCAGCGCCACGGCGAGCTGGTCGGCGCCCGCCGGGCTGCTGATCGGTCTGGCGGGCTACTGGCTGTACGACCGCAACCGCGCGCAGCTTCGCGTGTCGTCCGCGGGCCTGGCGGTCGTCACCAAGCGCGGCAGGGTCGAGTGGGACCTGGGCCGCGACCGCATCGGCGGTGTCGGCATCGACGAGGCCGCCGAGCGGATGCCCCGCCTGGTGGTGTGGAACCCGTCGGGGCGGGTGCTGCGGCAGGTGACGTTCCCGCCCGATCTGGACGAGTTGCGCCGCGCCTGCGAGCGCTACGGGGTCCCCTGGGGGCCACCGGACGCCGACCGCCCCGCACCCCCACCACCGGAACTCTGACCACCACCCGGATCTTGACCACCACCCGGACTCTGACCGCTGCCGGGGCTACGGCCGCCCCCCGGCTCCGGGCCGCGGAGCGACCAGGTCTTCAGGGACTCGTACGTCACCTGGCTGTACTGCTTGCCGGGGAGATGGCTGCGCATGAGGTGGACGGCGTCCGCCGTCCAGGAGGACGACGCGAAGGCCGACAGCGACTCGATGAGCGGGCGGACGTCCACGGGCTGCCGTGACCGTGCCAGCGTCAGGTGCGGGCGGAACGTGCGGTGCTTGTCGGGCAGCGTGCCCGCTCTGCGTCCGGCGGCGCCGGTGGAGGCGGCCAGCCGGACGAGCCCGCGCCGGTCCCCGTACAAGCCCGTCCAGAGCACGCGGGCATGGGCGCCGCTGCCGGGGAACGCGCCCGCCCCGGCCAGGGACAGCGACATCCGCCCGTGCCGCCCGACGGCCCGCTCCAGCCGGGGCAGCAGCCGGTCGAGGGTCCGGTCGTCCACCTCGCCGAGGAAGGACAGCGTCACGTGGATCAGCTCGCGGCGGACCCATCTCAGCTCGGGCACCCGGTCCAGCTGCGGCCGGACGGTCTCCTCGACCTCGTCCAGGATGTCCGGTGGCGGAATGAGCGCCACAAAAAGCCTCATGGGAACGTCCGGAGATCCACCTCGCCAGCTTTTCAGCCGTTGGCACCCGTTGTCACGCAGATGTGCGGCGTACCGGGGCAAGGGCGAGCCGTATCGACTCGCGAGGTGCCGCCAGTGCCCCCACGGCGAGGGTCGTCAGGACGGCGATCACCCCGCCGAGAACGATGCTCAGGCGCGGCCCGAACTGCTCGGCCATCCAGCCGACCGCCGGTGCGCCGAGCGGGTTCGTCCCGAGGAAGACGAACATGTACAGGCCCATGACCCGGCCGCGCATCTCCGGCGCCACGCTGAGCTGCATGGTGGCGTTGGCGGCGGTGGTGAACGTCATCAGCGCGATGCCGGTCGGGACGAGCAGCGCCAGGAACGCCCAGTACGTCGGCATCAGCCCGGTCACGACCTCCAGCACGCCGAACGCCAGCGCCGCCGTCAGCAGCAGCCGCAACCGGGGCCGTGACGCGCGCCGCGCGGCCAGCAGCGCGCCGGTGAGCGCGCCGAGCGCGAGCATGCTGGAGGCGAGGCCGAACGAGGACGCGCCGGTGTGGAAGACCTCCCGGGCGACGAGCGCGGTCGTCATCTGGAAGTTCATGCCGAACGTCGCGACGAAGCCGACGAGCACCAGCACCATCATCAGATCGCGGCGGCCGCGGACGTAGCGCAGGCCCTCGCGGAGTTGGCCCCGCGCGCGCTTGACGGGGGCGGCGGGGTGCAGTTCGTCCGTCCGCATCGCGTAGAGGCCGAAAAGGACGGCACCGAAGGACGCCGCGTTGAGCAGGAACACCGGCGCGGTGCCGAGCACGGCGATCAGCACGCCGGCGACCGCCGGGCCGAGCAGCCGGGCACCGTTGAAGCTGGCGCTGTTCAGCGCGATGGCGTTGGGCAGGTCGCGCCGGCCGACCATCTCGATCGCGAACGACTGCCGGGTGGGGTTGTCGACGACGGTCGCGAGGCCGAGCCCGAACGCCAGCACGTACACGTGCCAGACCTGGGCGGCCCCGGTGAGCGCCAGCAGGCCGAGGACCAGCGCGAGCGCGCCCATGGCCAGCTGCGTCAGCATCAGGACGCGTCGCTTGGGGTACCGGTCGGCGATCACCCCGCCCCACAGGCCGAACAGCAGCAGCGGGAGGAACTGGAGGCCGGTCGTGATGCCGAGGGCGGTCCCGCTGCCGTGGGCGAGGTCGAGGACGAGCCAGTCCTGCGCGACGCGCTGCATCCAGGTGCCGGTGTTGGAGACGACCTGGCCCGCGGTGAACAGCCGGTAGTTGCGGTTGCGGAGCGAGCGGAACATTCCGCCGCTTCTGGCGGCGTCGGATCCGCCTTCCTCAAGCCTGGCCTGTTCCGGCTCGGGTTCCTCCGGCTCGGGGTCCTCTGGTTCGGCCTTGACGTCCTGGAGCGTTCCGTCGGTTCCGGGTACGCCCTGCGGTTCCGGGCTCCGGAGCGCGACGCCACCGGGCCCGCGCGCCGCGGGCCCGTCCGCTTCCCCAGGGCCATCGTTAGCAGAAGTCATTACCAAAGCTAACGATAATCGGCAGTGGGCTATTCCGGCAACTGCGGCATGTCACCCACCCCGTCCGGGGGCGCCGTCGCCGGGGATCACGACCGGCGACCGGGGTCCAGACCGGCCGCCCGAGGGCCAGACCGGGCCCCCGGGGGGGTCAGGACCGGCTGAGCTTGTCGATGATCGGAGCGGCCTGGCGGAGGATCTCCTGCTCGTCCTCGGTCAGTTCCCCGAGGCGCTGGGACAGCCACGCCTCCTTGCGGCGCCGCTCGTCCCGCAGCAGGGTCGCGCCCGCCGCGGTCGCGCTCAGCACCACCTGGCGCCCGTCGGTCGGATGCGGGCTGCGCGCCAGCAGGCCGCGCTCCTCCAGGAAGGCGATGACGCGGGTCATCGACGGCGGCTGCACCTTCTCGTGGTCGGCCAGCTCGCGCGGAGTCATGGAGCCGTGCCGCTCGATGGCGGCGAGCGCCGCGAACTGGGTGAGCGACAGCGGGCCCGGGACGCCGTCGCCGGCGGGCCGGAGCGTGCGCAGCCGGCGGGAGAGCCGCGCGATCGAGATGCGCAGCTGCTCGGCCAGCCCCGGGGCGGCCGCCGTGCGGCCTCCGTCCGGTGGCGGTGTCATCGTCATCGTTCTCCCAGATCCCTCGCTCGCACGTCCACCTCTTGACAATGCAGGCTAAGTCTATTAGCTTAATGGCTATCACTATTAAGGAGGCTGGTTTGCCGCGCGCAGGACTGTCGCCGGACGCGGTCGTGGACGCCGCCATCGCCATCGTGGACGCGGAGGGCCCCGGTGCCCTCACGCTGGCCGCGGTGGCGGGAAGGGCGGGGGTCGCGACGCCCTCCCTCTATAAGCATGTCCGTAACCTGGCCGAGTTGCGACTCCTGATGACCGTTCGGGTGATGGAAGAGCTCACAGAACGGCTCGGAGAGGCCGCTCTGGGACGCTCCGGAGACGACGCGGTGCGCGCCGTGATGCGCGCCTACCGGTCTTACGTCATGGAGCATCCGGCCCGGTACGCCTCGATGGAGCAGTCAGCCGAGCCGATAGAGCGGATCGATGCCGCCGGAGAACGGCTTCTGGGCATCATCCTCGCGGTGCTGCGCGGATATGACCTGGAGGGTTCCGCACTCATCCACGCCGCCCGCTGCCTGCGTTCGGCCGTGCACGGCTTCGCCGTCCTGGAGGCGGCAGGCGGGTTCGGCCTGCCGGAGGACCTGGAGACCAGCTACGAACTGCTCATCACCATGGTCACCGGCGGGCTCCCCCACGCCCGCGGCCACTCCGCCACCGTGGAGGCGCCGCGTAACCTGATCCCATGAGCCGACCGCGCCTCCCCGACCCGCCCCCGATGCGGACCAACGACGTCCGTATCGCCGCCGCGGGCACCGCAGCCTGGGCGGTGGCGCTGGTCGTGCTGCTGATCGTCGACCTGCCGTCCGGCGACCGCTGGTGGCTCTGGGTGTGCGTCGCGGGAATCGTGATCGGCCTGTTCGGCGTGTGGTACATCCCCCGCCTGCAAGCCGGACGTGCCCGCCTGGAGGAGACGCGCGCCGCCGCTCACCAGGGGGCCGAGCCCGAGGCGACCGAGTCTGAGGCGACCGAGTCTGAGACGGTCGAGCCCGAAACGGTCAAGCCCGAGGTGCGCTAGGGCTCCAGGTCGGACTCCGCCTGCAAGACCGGCAGGGATCCGGGATCGCGCAGGACGGCTTCGACGAGGAGACGGTCTGGCCAGTCCCCGGTCGTCCAGGCGAGGGCGCGGGCGAGCCCCGCCGGGCCGCTCGCGTGGACCTCACCGTCACCGGCCCACCAGGGCACATCCTGCCCGTCCACGATCAGGCGTTCGTGCGCCAGGTAGGTGGCCGGCGCGTCGGGAAGGACGGCCCGGACCACCGGCGGCACTGGACGCTTCTCCCCCGCCGACTCGACGACGCCGGGCACCTCGTCGCTCGCCAGGGGCAGATCCAGGAGTTCGGCGAGCCGGGTCTCCCGGCCCTGCGCGGCGATGACCAGAGGCTGCCCCGGCAGGAGCGGAATGAGGTCGGGGCTGTCGAGGACGAGGGCGTCCGCCGCGTCCACGACCTCCACCTCACCGTCGACGACCGCCCGCACCTGGTCGGGAGGTTCCACGGTGACGTCGGGGGCTTCGGCCAGGGCCGTCCAGAGGCCGCCCAACTGGACGCGGGTCAGGTACCGAGCGGGGTCGCCGAGCCGTTCGAGGAGTTCCTGCGCGCCTCCGGGCTCGTCGAGCAGACCCGCCAGGGACGTCCGGACGCCCAGGGCGAGCAGGAGATGCTCGTCCACCCCTTCTGGGGCGGCGTCGTAGAGCCCGGCCAGCGCGTCGCCCTCGTCACCGGAGAGCCGGAACTCGCCCGGTCTACGTCCGTCCAGGACGGGGTGACGGCTGAGCCACCACGCCGTGTAGGAGGGGACGGCGACGCGGCGACCGTTGTGCAGGGTCACATGGGCGGGTTCGACGATCGCGGCCCGCCACGGCGGCCCCGCGAGGAGCCGCAACGCCGCGGGCCAGTCCTCGACGAGCTCCAGATCGCGGACGGCCTGGAACTCGGGCACAAGCGGTGGAAGGTCCTGCGGCCCCACCCGGGTGAGCACCTCGTCGGCCCACCGGTCCTCGTCGTCGAGTTCGAGGGTCTCGGCCTCGTCGGCCAGACCCGTCAGGTTCACGTCCTCGCTCCGCACCAGGGCGAAACCGTTCAGAACACCCGCTGCGGCGAGGGGTCCGGCGCCCCACCGCTCCAGTGTTTCGCCGTCCACCACGCCGAACGGCGCGTCCTCGGCCATGACGCCGCGCAGCGGGCTGTCGGGAAGCAGCAGTTCGCCCGCCGGGTAGAAGTCCCCGTCGGTCGCCGGTAGCGCCAGGTCGGCGAGCCATGGTTCCTCGCCGGGATCGATCCGCGCGGCCGAGACGAGACCGAGAACGGCCTCGGCGACCGCGTCCGGATCCTCGTCGTGGAAGGAGCCCTCGACCGCGGCCCGGACGGCGGGATCCACGAGCACGGCCCGCGGGCCCGCCTCGACCGCGCCGAGCCTGACCAGCAGCGGGTGCACGGCCTCGGGGTGGACGAACCGCAGGCCCAACGCGTCCAGCCCGGCGGGGTCGACCCCCTCGGCGATCAGCAGCCCGCGCGGCCCGCGCACGAGACGGCCGCCCCGGGAGAGGTGGCCGGCCCGGGAGACGTGGCCGGCACCGCCCATGCGGTCCTCCCCGCCCGCCAGTGGCACCGGGAGGGCCCCCAGAGCGTCTGTGGCGGCCTCGGCCAGCGTCCCGTACAGCCGGTGCCACCACACCGGTTCCCGGTCCACAGAGGCCAGCTCATCGATCACGTCCGCGAGCTCGACCCGGCGGACGCCGAGCGCGGCCAGCGCCGGGTTCCGGGCGGGCCAGCCGGGCGGCAGCAGGCCCGCGAGCAGGCCGTCCTCGGTGAGCAGGTCCACGAACGCGGGCGGCGCGTCCAGCGCGACCGAGTCCCGGCCCCGCGCCCGGTGCGGCAGGAGCGGCGCCTCGGGCAACCGCTCCAGGACAGCGCGCCTCAGGCGTGCGTCCAGTTCACCTGCCCCGACCGGCCCCGGGACCAACTCCAGCAGGCGCGGCGTGCCGGATCGTCCTTGCAGGAGCTTCTCGTAGGCTTCCGCAGCCCGTTCCACAAGGAAGTCAGTGAGCGCACCAGGCGCCACATGCCGCCGGTCCGGTGCGAGCGGAAACGAAGCGATGAGCAAGGCGGGCAGATCGAGACGTTCATCGCTCGGCGTCGGCGCATGGACGACCGCAGGCGTTTCCTTGGGCAATCCGTCCTCGGGCAGGGCCCATCGCACCTGCCACACCGGCCGGGAACGCTCCTCCGTAGGACGGTCTGCCAGAAGCTCCGGCGGGATCGTCCCGTGCGCCTCGACCGTGCGCCACACGGACCCGTCGATCGTGACGGCGTCCGGGGCACCATGCTCGGCGGTGACCGTCCGCAGGTCCCCGTCGATGTCGATCTCGACGATCTCCAGCGCGGGCAACGCGAGCATCAGCGCGGGCCCGGCCTCCGCGAGCTGGCGCCGCACCCCGTCGACGGCGGTATCCCGCAACGGCAGCCGCACAACCGTGTCGAACCCGTCGGGCACCTCGGGGGGATCGGCGCAGGCGAAGGGCAGCCGCAACAGCGGAACTTGCCCGGCGCGCCGCTCAAGCTCGTCCGCGAGCCCCGGAACGCCCCGGACCAGTTCCCGGGCGCGCCCGAGTGACCACTCGATCCCCGCGGTGTCGGCGGTGTCGATGGTGCCGGCGCCCGGCCCCCCGGAGGGCCGCCGCGTGGCGATGGCGGGGGCGTCGGTCACGGAGACGACGGCGGCGAAACCGACACCGAACCGGCCCACGGCGCCCGCCTCACCGCGCTTCGCGGACGCGCGGAGAGTGGACAGTGCCTCGGCTCCGGCGGCGTCCAGCGGCGCCCCGGTGTTCGCCGCGACCAGCACCCCGTTCCGCAGGGTCAGGCGCAGACGGCCCGGGACGGCCGCGCGGACGGCGGCATCGGCGGCGTTCTGGGCCAGCTCGACCACGACGCGGTCACGGTAGCCGCCGAGGGCGTGGTCCTCCTCGGTGTTGGCGTCCTCGCGGAACCGCGCCGGGGACTCCGCCCAGGCGCGCAGCACCCGGTCCCGGAGACCGCGTGTGCCGAACGGGTCCGGCGTCTCAGTCACCGGACGTCCCCCCTCGCCGCATGGCCGGTCCGCTCCGCAGCTCAGCTATGACCGAGAGCCTCTTCGTCCTGGATCTCGGCGCCGTCCGCGGCGGCGCCCACCGGGACGACGTCGTAGCCCAGCTCGTCGATGATGGGCGGGCCGTGCTCGGACGCGGCCGGGATCGACACCGCCTCGGAGTGCGCGCCGCAGCCGTGGTCGGCCGACACCACACGGCCGTCGTCGGGGGCGTACTCGTTGGCGCACACACCGAAGACCTGCCGCAGCTCACCGGCCAGTGCCACGAAGAAGCCACAGGTGGAGCACTGTGCCGGGGCGGAGGTCGCGATCGAGGCACGTGGCCCCGCGACCCCGTCGTACCAGCGCGCGGCGGCCTCGTCCCGCCCCTCCTGGGACAGCACCCGGACGCGCCCGAGGCCGAGTTCCCACGCCGCCTCGTGCTCGATGGAGTCGTCCACCTGCGTGTAGCCGGGCACGAGCCGGACGTCGTCGGGGGCGGTCGGCAGCAGATCGCCGGGACCGAGGTCGCCCGGACGCAGCCGCTCCAGCCACGGCACCCACGGCGGCGCGAGGAGCGCGTCGTCCCCGGGCAGCAGGACGCATTCGCTGACCGTCACGATCTTGGCGCGGGACGCCCGGGTGACGGTGACCGACCACCGCCAGCCCACGTAGGCGGGATCATGGGACGCGAAGTCGTGCGTGACCACGCGGTCGCCCTCGGGACGCAAGCCGAGATGCTCCCCGACCGGGAACGGGTACGCGGTCTCTTCGGCGGCCTCGCGGGCCAGGTCCACCGCCTCGGCGCAGGTGGCGTCGACGGCGGGGGTCCGGGCGCGGCGGGCGGTCCCGGTGGCGCGCGGGGTGGTGGTGCGCGCGGTGGCGGGACGCGCGGTGCTGGGCTGGCGCAGTGGACTCACATATCGATTCTCGCGCATCCGGGGATGTGACCGGGCACACCACCACCCTTGACCACCCCCTGATCGTCCTCAACCGGCCCGGATCAACCCCGAACAACGGGCACGGAGCGGGCATCCACCTCGTTGGCGGAGGTGAGCCAGGCACGAAGAGGGGAACGTACCCTCAGTTGAGCCACTCCGACGGCCGTACCTCGACGAAGACCGCGGACGACCACAATGGGGGGATCAAGCGGCATGGCAGACGGGCCCCACCCGATCGGGCGTTCCGTGCGCGCCGGGGCCGGCGGCGCCGGACGGGCACTTCGCCGCGCGTGCTCGGCGGTGCTGCGTACGGGCCGGCTGACCCGCCGCGTCACGCACGCGCACGGTGCCGGGCGCAGCGGCCTCGGCAGCCTCGTGGAGGCGTCGGCGGTCAACGCCGCCGGTGACGCGCTGGTCGCGGTGGCGCTGGCCGGGACGCTGTTCTTCGGTCTGGACGTCAACCAGGCGCGCGGTCAGGTCGCGCTCTACCTGCTGGTCACGATGGCGCCGTTCGCGCTGGTCGCGCCGCTGATCGGCCCGGCCCTGGACCGGACGCGGCACGTCCGCCGGTATGCCATCGCCAGCTCGTTCGTGATCCGCGGCCTGCTGTGCTGGGCGATGGCGAGCGCGGTGCTGAACGGCGACCAGGTGACGTTCCTGCCCGCCGCGTTCGGGGTGCTCGTGCTGTCCAAGGCGTTCGGGGTGCTGCGGGCGGCGGTGACGCCCCGCGTCCTGCCCGACCAGATCACGCTGGTGACGGCGAACGCGCGGGCCTCGTTCGCGGGCCTGATCGCGGCGTCGATCACCGCGCCGCTCGGCGCAGGTCTCGCCGCGCTCGCCGGGGCCGACTGGGCGCTGCGGATAGCGACGGTGGTCTTCCTGCTCGGCGTCGTGTTCACCATGCGCCTGCCCGGCCACGCGGACACCCCCGAGACCGAGCGTCCGGCGGACGACACGAAACCGCGAAGCCACTGGCGGACGCTCCCCCGTGTCGGCCCGGTCGTCGCGGAGGCGATGCTGGCGAACGCCGTCCTGCGGGCGTTCTCCGGCTTCTTGATCCTTTACCTGGCGTTCCTGCTGCGGCAGGAACGGTTCGACCCCGTGTCCCACAACGTCGCGCTGGGTCTGCTGGCGGCCTTTGCGGGTGCGGGCGGGTTGATCGGCACCACGCTCGGCGCCTACATGAAGGCGCGGGCGCCCCGGCTGATCGTCTCGGCGACGCTCGGGTCGGTCACGGCCGTCACGGCGGTCAGCGCCGCGTTCTTCGGGCTGTGGGCGGCGCTGGCCGTGGCGCTGGCGGCCGGGCTCGGCCAGGTCCTCGGCAAGCTGTCGATGGACGCGGTCGTCCAGCGGGAGATCGGCGAGGAGATGCGCTCGTCCACGTTCGCGGTCTCCGAGACGCTGCACCAGCTCGTCTGGGTGATCGGCGGGCTGCTCGGCCTCGGCATGTCCATCGTCGCGGACGGGCGGGTCGCGATGGCCGTCGTGGCGGGCGTCCTGGCGCTGGCGTTCGCGCTGCTGCTGTCGCGCGGGGCGCGCGGCCACCACGAGCAGACCCATCGCCCCGCCACGATCAACGACGCCGCCCACTCCGAGATGCGCACCTGAACCCCGGCACCTCAAACCCGCCCCAGACGCGCCCCGCTAGGGCCGCCCGCACAGGGACGACCCGTGGCGCGCGTCAGGGGTGCAGGTCGTCCGCCACAGCGCGGAGCACGGTGGCGATCTTCTTCGCCTCGGCCGGGGCCGGATGCTTGCCCCGCCGGTAGGTGGTGGAGATCCCGTCCAGCAGCTTGATGAGGTCCTCGGTGATGAGGACCATCTCATCGGGTTTCTTGCGGCGTTGCTTGGCGATGGTCTTCTCGACCGACGGCAGCGTGTCGAGTATCCGCACCGACAGCGCCTGCTGGCCGCGGCGGCCCTCGACCACCCCGAACTCGATGCGCTGGCCCGGCTTGAGCGTCGTCACACCGCCCGGAAGTGCGGAAGAGTGCACAAAGACCTCACCCCCGTCGTCGCGGGTGAGGAAGCCGAATCCCTTGTCGGAGTCGTACCACTTGACCTTGCCAGTCGGCACGGGAAACCTCGTCTAGTAATCGTCCGGAATTCGCCCCAAGATTAGTGCCTCCCCGCGACGCGGTGAACACGATTATCGCCCGCCGGATCAGGCGGCGGCGAAGTCCAGCAGCCAGCCGGGGAAGGGGTGCAGGTCGGGCAGGACGACATCGGCGCCGTACGCCTCCAGGGCGGCCGAATCGAAGGAGCCCGTCGCCACGGCCACGGCCACGGCGGAGGCGGCCCGCGCCGCGTCCACATCACCGGTGTGGTCGCCGATGTACGCGCGCGCGCCGTGCTCGCGTAGCGCGACGCCCTTGTCGGAACCGAAGAGGCCGCCCACTACGACGTCCACCTGCAACCCCAGGTAACGGACGGTGCGCTCGGTGTCGGCCTGGTTCTTGCCGGAAACGACGATGACCTGTCCTCCTCGCGCCCGGACGGCGTCCAGCGCGGCGACGGCCCCCGGCATGGCCACGGTCGCGGGGATGGCGACGTCGGCGTAGATGGCCCGGTACCGGGCGGCCATCACGGGAACCTCGCCCGGGGGGAACCAGTAGCCGAGTTCCTCCTCCAGCGGTGGCCCGATACGCCGGACGACCTGCGCGGTGTCGATGGGCACACCGGTCTCGGCGGCGAGCGCCGCGTACACCGCGCTGATCCCGGCACGGGTGTCGGCCAAGGTCAGGTCGAGGTCGAAGCCGACGGCGAGCGGGGCGGACGCGGCGGCGGCACTGCGGGCGGCGATGTTTCGCGAGGAAGGGAGATCCGGCACGCCACTCAGGGTAAAGGTCCGGTATGGCGACCAAGTCAGGCCCCCCGCCCGGACGGCGCGCGAGAGAACCCGCGCTCCCCTGGTAGTGGCGATGCGACGGGATCCGAGTAGGAGAACGCGGGAACCTTCTCGCGCGACGACTGCCGCTTTTCTCATCGACCGAAACTGGTCTGTCCGATCGACCGGAACAGTCGCCCGTGCTGCGGATATACCCGAGCCCCTGGCCACAAACCACGTGACCAGGGAAAACGCAGGGCTCGAACGGGCCACCGGGAGCAAAAGAACGACCGAGGAGAGCGCTATGACAGGGCCCGGCACCGAGACCCGGCGTCGCACCGCGGACACCGTCAGGAACGTCGCCGCGACCGTGATCTCCCTCGCGACCACGGCCGTGGTGCTGATCCTCGCCGTGCACATCGTGTTCGTGGCGTTCGAGGCGAACACCGGCAACGGCCTCGTTCGCTGGTTCGCAGGCCGGGCCACCGATCTGGCCTGGCAGTTCAAGGACGTCTTCCAGCCGGCGAACGCCAAGGCGACGGTCGTGGTCAACTACGGGCTCGCCGCGGTGGTCTACCTGGTGATCGGACGGACCCTGGTCTCACTCGTCCGCCGTCTCGGCTGACCCGCCCGCCGTTTCGACTGATCACCTACCGAACAGGTCAGAAAACTGTCACCCAGACACGCCACCCGTTACTTACCTTCCCGTCCCGGGAAACGGACGGTGTCGAACGGCCAGGCCGTCGTGACCCATTCGCGGACGAACTCTTCCAGCTCCTTCTCCAGAGCGGAGTTCTCCTCGTCGGCCCGCACCCAGAACACCACCACCGCGTCGGCGTCCGGCCCGTCGCAGGGGGCGACGTGGATGCGGCCGAGCTGGCGGTCCCCGTCCGGGGTGATCACGACGTAGCTGAACGACCGTCTGAGCTGGCCTTCCTTCTGCAGCCAGGCGACGTCGATCAGGGCCTGCTCGAAGGTGAACTCCTGGTCGGGCCAGCCCCACTCGGGACCGAAGCGCCCGGCCAGCCGGTCCAGGCTGCCGATCACCGCGCCATAGTCCTTGACCACGTCCGACACCGTGATCGGGCGAATCTGGAAGCGGGGTCCGGCGACGAGCGTGGGGACTACGAACTCCTCGGGAAGGAAGGCCCCCTGGCCTGCCTTCCGCGGAGAAAGGAACATCCGTCGACCCTTCCGGCGACGCCCCCTCCGGCGACAGGGGCGCGAAGCACAGAACTCTAGTCGCACCTGGCCGGGTGCGAGACAGATCACGAATTCGGGCGTGCCGCACCCGAGGCAGGGACTCCCAGGTCGAAGATGCCTTACTGTTCTCGCGGAGGATCTCATCACCATGACGACATCTACGCGCGAACGGATCGTGGCCGAGTCGCTCCGGCTGTTCGCCGACCGCGGCTACGCCGCGACCTCGGTCGCCGAGATCGAGGCCGCCGCCGGCCTCTCCCCCGGCGCGGGCGGCCTGTACCGCCATTTCCGGTCCAAGGAGGAGGTGCTCGCCTCCGCCATCCGCGAGCACATCGAGCGGACGCGTCAGCAGATCAGCGACGTGCTGAAGCACGCCACCGCGTTCGCCGACCGCCCCCTGGAGATCCGGCTGCGGATGACCTGCCAGGCCGGCCTCGCCAAGATGCGCGAGGAGCAGGACCTCATCCGGGTGCTGTTCCGCGACCTCGACCAGTTCCCGAACCTCGTCGCCGAGATGCGCGAGGGCATCGTCAACCCCCTGTACGACGGCATCGCCACCTGGCTGTCCCAGCAGCCGGAGTTCGCGGGCTCCGACGAGGACTGGCCGGCCGTCGCCGCCGTCCTCGGCGGCGCGGTCGTCAACTACTGGCTCGCCAACGAGTCGATGTACGAGCCGCCGACCCGCATCGACGAGAAGCGGTTCGTCCAGAGCTGGGCGCGCCTCGGTCTCGGTCTCGTGGACCTGGAGCGCACACCCGCCTCCTGACGTCCCTCCGCCGAGCCCGCATCGTTCGCGCCGCCCCTTCTCCTACGCCTTGCTCCTACGCTAGGGGGCCCGGCAACGCACGCCGCACGGCACCTAAGGTTGGGAAACGGCATGGAAACGTACGCGGACTGGTTGCGCGCCCGAGAGGACGACGAGCTTCGCGCGCTGCTGTCCGCGCGCCCGGAACTCCTCGCGCCCATGCCCGCCGACCTGACCGCGCTCGCCGCCCGCGCCGCCACTCCCGCCGCGATCTCCCGGGCCCTGGACCGCCTCGACCGCTTCACGCTCGCGCTGCTGGAGTCCCTGCTCGTCCTCGCGCCGCCGGTGGACGCGGACACGCTCGCCGACGCGCTCGGCGCCACCCCCGAGGAGGTCGGCGCCGCCGCCCGTACGCTCCGCCGCTACGGGCTCGCCTGGGGGGACGAAACGCTGGCCACCGCCCCCGGCGTCCGGCAGGTGATACCGCACCCGGCGGGGCTCGGCCCGCCCGTCCGGGAGGTCTTCGCCGGCTATTCCACCGACCGGCTCATCATGCTGATCACCGACCTGGACGGCGAGCCGCCACGCGGATTCGCCGACACCGGGCGGCTGCTGCGCCGCCTCGCCGAACTCCTCGACTACCCCGGCGCGCTCATCGACGACGCCGGCCCCGAAGCGCGCGCCGCCCTCGAACAGCTCATGTGGGGACCGCCCGTCGGTCGCGTCGCCGACGCGCGCCGACCCGTCCGGATCGCCACCGCGACCACCCCGATCGAACGGCTCCTCGCCCGCGGCCTCCTCGCCGCCGAGGACGACCGGACCGTCACCCTCCCCCGGGAGATCGCCCTCCACCTGCGCCGCGGCCACCTCTTCCAGGACCTCACCGCGCAACCGCCCCCGCTGACCGGCCCGGCGGGCGGCGCGACGGCCGCGGCCGCCGCGGAGCGGCGAGAGGACCTGGTGGTACGCGCCGCCGCGGGAGAGGCGTTCAACGCCGTCCGGCTGACCGAGGAGCTGCTGGAGCGCTGGGGCCTGGACCCGCCGCCCGTCCTGCGCAGCGGCGGCCTCGCGGTCCGCGACCTGCGCGCCGCGGGGACGCTGCTGGACGTCCCGGAGTGGAAGGCGGCGCTGCTGGCCGAGGTCGCCTACGCGGCCGGCCTGCTGACCCGGAGCGGCGACCTGGACGGCGAATGGCTGCCCACCCCCGCCTACGACCTGTGGCTGATGCGCGACATCCCCGGCCGCTGGACGGAGCTGGCGCGCGGCTGGCTGAAGTCCGACCGGGCCGCCGGGCTCGCCGGGGAGCGCGACGACCGCGACCGGCTGATCAACGCGTTGAGCGAGGGAATGGTCCGCGGCAGCGCCCCCTCCGTCCGCCGGACGACCCTGGACGTGCTCGCGGGCGCGGGCCGCGGCGTGGCCGTCGACGCCGACGCGCTCCGCACCCGGGTGGCGTGGCTGCGCCCGCGCCGCGGGGGCCCGTCCCGCGACCGGCTGCTCGGGTGGACGCTGCGCGAGGCGGGCGCGCTCGGGCTCACCGGGTTCGGCGAGCTGGCCCCGTTCGCCCGCGACCTGATCGCCGGCGACGACCCGGAACCCGTCCTGGAGAAGTACCTCCCCAAGCCCGTCGACGAGATCGTCATCCAGGCCGACCTGACCGCCATCGCGCCGGGCCCGCTGGTGACCGAGCTGGCCCGCGAGCTGGCGCTCGCCGCGGACGTGGAGTCCACGGGCGGCGCGACCGTCTACCGGTTCACGCCCGACTCCGTCCGCCGGGCGCTGGACGCGGGCCGTACCGCCGCCGACCTCACCGCGCTCCTCGGCCGCCACTCGGCGACCGAGCTGCCACAGCCGCTCACCTACCTCATCGACGACGTGGCCCGCCGGCACGGGCACCTGCGGGTCGGGTCCCTCGCGTCCTACGTCCGGACGGACTCGCCCGCCACGCTCGATGAGATCCTCGCCGACCGGCGCGCCGACCCGCTGCGCCTGCACCGGCTCGCCCCGACCGTGCTCGCCTCCGGGCTGCACCGGTCGGAGCTGCTCGACGGACTTCGCGCGATGGGCCTGGCCCCCGTCGCCGAGTCCCCGGGCGGCGGCGTGATCGTGACCCGGCCGGACGCGCAGCGCGCCGAGCCGCCGCCGACCGCCGAGATCGTCCGGCTCCGTCCGGACGAGTCGACGGACGACTCGATGATCTCCGCGGCCGTGCGGGCCCTGCGCGCCGGCGACGAGGCGGCCGCGCACGGCGCCGAGCAGGCCCGGCTGCGCGCCGACGCCCCGGCGGGCGACCCGCCCCGGTCCCCGGCGATGGCCACCGTCGAGCGGCTCCGCACGGCGGTGGAGCGCGGCGGCCGCGTCTGGATCGGCTACCTCGACCAGCAGGGCCAGGCGTCCAGCCGGATCGTGGAACCCGTCCGGGTGGAGGGCGGCTTCCTCACCGGCTTCGACGCGACCCGCGCCGCCGTGCACCGGTTCGCGCTGCACCGCATCACCGGCGTTTCCGAACTGGACGACGACCCCGGCGCCACCTGACGCGGGACGGCCCCGCGCCGCCCTCGGGAGATCCAAGGGACCCGGCTCCGACCTGGAGGGAACCGGCGAAGCACGCAGACTGTCCAACGGGTGACGTACCGGACCGGTAACGTGCCACCCTCAACCTGGGACCGAGCGGCCGGTCCGGGGCGGACGGCGACAAGGAGGCTGCCTGTGAGCGGGTACGGAGGGAGTCCGCCACCCGGCTGGGAGGACCCCTACGGCGGGTCGCAGGGCTGGGGCGGCGCCGGCGGATACGGCGCGCCGCCCGGAAGCCCCTATGGCCAGGGCCCGCCACCCGGATACGGATACGGCCCACCGGGAGTGCCGTACGCGCCCGCCAGCAACGGTTCCACCATCGCGGCGCTGATCTGCAACATCGTGGCGATCGTGCTGTGCTGCAACATCGTCGCCATCCCCGGCGTGATCCTCGCGGCCATCGCGATGGGCCGCGTCCAGTCCGATCCTCACTCGGCGCGGAAGCTGACGCTGTGGAGCTGGATCCTGTTCGGCGCGTCCATCGTCATCGGGATCGTTGTCCTGGTCCTCTGGATCGTCCTTGCCGCGAACTCCGAACCAGACTACGGCTCCTCGTCCGGGATCTGACCGTCGACGCCCCGGCGCCGCCTGCTGAGGACGCCTCCACGCGCCGCAGAGCGAGCGCGATGCACACCCCGGCGACCATTCCCCCCGCGGCCAGCAGGACGGCCGTCCGCCCTCCGTCGGCGGTGGCCGCGCGGAAGGGCTCACCCACGAGGCCACCGCCCGTCCCCCTGTTCGCGATCACTGTGAGGACGGCGAGGCCGATCGCGTTGCCGAGGTTGAGCGCGGTGGAGGCCATCCCGTTGGCCACGCCTTGCCGGTCCCCGGTGACACCCGTGGACGCGGCGATCCACATGGCCGTCCAGGCGATGCCCTGCCCCACCCCCGAGACGATCAGCCCGGGGACGGTGGTGAGGAACGCGGCGTCCACGTCGAACCCGGCCGCCAGGAGGACGGTACCGGCGACGCCCCCGGAGAATCCGACGACGAGGGTCCGGCGTGTTCCGATCCGTCCGACCATGAGCCCGCCCACCTGCGTGCCGGTGGCGATCGCCGCGGAGGGGATCAGGAACGCCAGCCCTGTCTCCAGCGCCGAATACCCGTGCACGGTCTGGAACAGGATGGTCAGGAAGTAGGGCAAGGCACCGAACGTCGCCATGAAGACGAACGTGATCGACACCCCGACCACGAGGCTGCGATTGCGCAGCAGGCCCGGCGGCATCAGCGGGTCGGCGCCACGCGCCTCGACGAGCGCGAACGCCACCAGCCCCACCGCCGCCAGGACGAAGGCACCGACGATGACCGGATCCGTCCAGCCGGCCTCGGGACCCTGAACGAGTCCGAAGACCAGCAGGGTCGCGCCACCGGTCACGGTCAGCGCGCCGGGCAGGTCGAAGCGCCGGCGCCCGTCCGCCCGCGCGTCGGCTGGGATCACCACGAGCGCCGCGGCCGCGACGAGCAGGGCGAGCGGGACGTTCACGAAGAACACCGCCGACCAGCCGAACGCCTGCGTGAGGACACCGCCGAGCAGCGCCCCCACCGTCAGCCCACTGGCGCCGGCACCGCCCCAGACGGCGAGCGCCCGGTTGCGGCGCGGCCCCTCCGCGAACAGCGTGCCGATCAGCGAGAGCGTGGACGGCAACAGCAGCGCCCCACCGACCCCCTGCACGACGCGCGCCGCGACGATGACGCCCGGGGACCCCGCGAACCCGCCCGCCAGCGAGGACGCGCCGTAAAGAGCCAGGGCCAGGACGAACATCCGGCGCCTGCCCAGCAGGTCGGCCGCCCGCCCGCCGAGCAGCAGGAACCCGCCCGCGAACACGACGTAGGCGTGCACGACCCACTGCTGGGTCTGCTCAGTGAAACCGAGGTCGGCGCCGATCTCCGGTAGCGCCACGTACACGATGTTCAGGTCGAGAGAGAAGATCAGCTGGGCCAGCGCGAGCAGCACGAGGCTCCAGCGCAGGCGGCGCGCGGTGAGCGGCCGGTGATCGTTTTCAGGCATGCGGACGAACACCTCTCCGGCAAAGGAACGGGACTGTTCGAATGTTGTCGTACAGTCCAACAGTTCGTCAATATACGTACAGCCGTACCTTCGCGTAGGCTGGACCCGTGATCGCGCAACACCCCGAGCGGGACCAGATCCTGCTGGAGAACGTCCTGTCGGCCCTCGGCAACCCCCTGCGCCTGCGCATCATCGGCGTCCTGGCCGACGGCGGCGAGCACTCGTGCGGCAGCATCCTGGACGAGGTCTCCAAGTCGACCCTCACCCACCACTGGCGCGTCCTGCGCGACAGCGGCGTCATCTGGCAGCGCCCCTCCGGCCGCGAGAACCTGCTGTCCCTGCGCCGCGAGGACCTAGACGCACGCTTCCCCGGCCTGCTCCCCGCTGTGTTGATGTCGATCCCGGCCTAGCGGCAGTGTTTGATGCAATCCCGGCCCGAGGGGCTCGCCTGACGGCTCGCCCCTCGACCGTGCTTGGGCGAGCGCGTCATCGCTTCGCGATCTTCCCGGTGGGACTTGCCTTCGGCTTCGTCCCACCGCTCAGGTAGCGCGCTCGCGTGACGGCTGAGGCCGCTTTGCGACAGGTCTATTTACCGTGCTCGACAGGCAGCAAGGACACCCGGCCAGGCCTGGGCCGGGAAGAGACATCCGACCCTGGCCGTTACCGAAGGAGGCACCGCGCACCGCCGAGCCTCGGGTACGGTGCACCCGCGGGGCAAGGCATCCATCACCGAGACTCGACGGGGGCTGCTGCTACGTGTCCGATGGTCCACTGATCGTCCAGTCCGACAAGACCCTCCTGCTCGAGGTCGACCACGAGCTCGCCGGCGCATGCCGCAAGGAGATCGCCCCGTTCGCCGAGCTGGAACGGGCACCCGAGCACGTCCACACCTACCGCGTGACGCCGCTCGCCCTCTGGAACGCCCGCGCCGCCGGACACGACGCCGAGCAGGTCGTCGACACCCTCCTGAAGTACTCTCGCTACCCCGTCCCGCACGCCCTTCTCGTCGACGTCGCCGACACGATGGCCCGGTACGGGCGCCTGCGCCTGGAGAAGGATCCGACGTCCGGCCTCGTCCTTTCCTCCTCCGACCGCGCCGTCCTCGAAGAGGTCCTGCGCGCCAAGAAGGTCAAGGGCATGATCGGCGAGCGGATCGGCGAGGACTCCGTCGCCGTCCACCCGAGCGAGCGCGGCGCCCTCAAGCAGGCACTGCTGAAACTCGGCTGGCCCGCCGAGGACCTCGCAGGCTACGTGGACGGCGAGGCACACCCGATCTCCCTCGCCGAGGACGGCTGGGAACTGCGCTCCTACCAGCGGGACGCCGCCGAGGCGTTCTGGCACGGCGGCTCCGGCGTCGTCGTCCTGCCCTGCGGCGCCGGCAAGACCATCGTCGGCGCCACGGCCATGGCCCGCGCAGAGGCGACCACGCTGATCCTCGTGACCAACACCGTTTCCGCGCACCAGTGGAAGCAGGAACTCCTCAGGCGCACCACCCTGACCGAGGACGAGATCGGCGAGTACACCGGTACGAAGAAGGAGATCCGTCCGGTCACCATCGCCACGTACCAGATCATGACCACGCGCCGGAAGGGCGTCTACTCGCACCTCGAACTCTTCGACGCCCGCGACTGGGGCCTCGTCGTCTACGACGAGGTCCACCTGCTCCCCGCGCCCATCTTCCGCATGACCGCCGACCTCCAGGCCCGCCGCCGCCTCGGCCTGACCGCCACGCTCGTCCGCGAGGACGGCCGCGAGGGCGACGTCTTCTCCCTGATCGGCCCCAAGCGCTACGACGCCCCCTGGAAGGACATGGAGACGCAGGGCTGGATCGCCCCCGCCGACTGCGTCGAGGTCCGCGTCACCCTCACCGACTCCGAGCGCCTCGCCTACGCGACCGCCGAGCCCGAAGAGCGCTACCGCTTCTGCGCCACCACCGACACCAAGACCAAGCTCGTCCAAGCCCTGGTGGACCGCCACCGCGGCGAGCAGACCCTCGTCATCGGCCAGTACATCGACCAGCTCGACGAACTGGGCGTTCTCCTGGACGCCCCGGTCATCAAGGGCGAGACCCGAGTCCGAGAACGCGAACGCCTCTTCGACGCCTTCCGCTCCGGAGAGGTCAACGTCCTGGTCGTCTCCAAGGTCGCGAACTTCTCCATCGACCTCCCCGAGGCGTCCGTCGCCGTCCAGGTCTCGGGCGCTTACGGCTCGCGCCAGGAGGAGGCGCAGCGCCTAGGCCGCCTCCTCCGCCCGAAGGCTTCCGGCCAGGGTGCCCGCTTCTACGCCGTCGTCGCCCGCGACACCCTCGACCAGGACTACGCGGCCCACCGGCAGCGTTTCCTTGCCGAACAGGGCTATGCCTACCGAATCATCGACGCCACCACCGTCCTCTCAGGGGACGATATCTAGCGGACAGTCGGGCATTATGAGCCGGAAATAGAAAGGGCCCCGCCGTGACGGCGGGGCCCTTCCACACAACAAGTCCGGCGGTGTCCTACTCTCCCACACAGTCTCCCATGCAGTACCATCGGCGCTGAGAGGCTTAACTTCCGGGTTCGGGATGGGACCGGGTGTTTCCCCCTCGCCAAAACCACCGAACGCCTCACGCACCACCCCCACAAACAAAGGGGCAGGCAAACCCAGGCATCCGAGACCAGGCTCGGTATTCACAAATCAAAAAAC
>NZ_BCQT01000007.1 GCF_001552215.1 Actinomadura macra NBRC 14102
TGGCTGCCCCGGCAGCGGTGGTTCGGCGGCAAGGACAGCCCCATCGACGAGCTCACCATCGACACCTCGACCGAACTCGTCCCCGGCGACCCCGGCCTCCACCACCTCGTCCTCGACGTCCGCCAGAACACCACCACCGACCACTACCAGCTCCTCCTCGGCATCCGCCGCCACCTGCCGGACCGGCTCCGGCACGTCGAGATCGGCGGTTACGCCGAGGACGATCCGGACGGTCCGCAGGCGCACCTCTACGACGCCGCCCACGATCCGGACCTGACCCGCACGCTGTTGGACGACCTGGCCGGCGAGGCGACCGTCGGTCCGCTGCGCTTCCGCCGTGTCACCGGGGCCGACATCCGGACCGACCTGACGAGCCTGCCCATCACCACCGAGCAGAGCAACACCTCGCTGCTGTTCGGCGACGACTACATCTGCAAGCTCTTCCGGCGGCTGAGCCGCGGCGTCAACCTCGATCTGGAGGTCAACCTCGCGCTGACCCGCGCCGGGTGCGCGCACGTCCCGGCCGTCCTCGGATGGATCGAGATGGAGTCCAGGGACGGCGTGGACGGTGAGCCGGTCACGCTCGGCCTGTTGTCGGACTACCTGCGCACCGGCGCGGACGGCTGGAGCCTCGCGATCGCCAGCGTCCGCGACTGGTACGCGCACGCGATGCCGCCAGGCGAGGACGAGTGGGCGGAACTGGACGCCAGCGCCGCCGGCGGGGACTTCGCGGCCGAGGCCGAGCGGCTCGGCGCCGCCACCGCGCAGGTGCACGGCGCCCTCGCCGGAGCGTTCGGCGTGACGACCGTCCCCGCCGACGAGGTGCGTGCGATGGCCGCGCGGATGACCGCCGAACTCACCGCCACCTGCGGCGCCGTCCCGGAGTTGTCGCCGCACGCGAAGGCCCTGACCGGCGCGTTCGTGGACCTGGCCGCGCAGGCGGCGCCGCTGCGGGTCCAGCGCGTGCACGGCGACTACCACCTCGGTCAGGTCCTGCGGACCGAGTCCGGCTGGACGCTGCTGGACTTCGAGGGCGAGCCCGCCCGTACGCAGGGCGAGCGCCGAGCCCTCGCGCACCCGCTCCGCGACGTCGCCGGGATGCTGCGTTCGTTCGAGTACGCCGCGCGGTTCCTCATCGCCAGGGCGGGCACCGTGCCGCCCGAGTCCGGCCGCAGGCTGGAGACCCGCGCGCACGCCTGGGCGGCGCGCAACCGGGCCGTGTTCTGCCGCGGCTACGCGGCCGCCGGCGGGACCGACCCCGCCGCGCACGCGGCATTGCTGCGCGCGTTCGAGTTCGAGAAGGCCGTCTACGAGGTCCGGTACGAGGCGCAGAACCGGCCGGGATGGCTGCCGGTACCGCTCCGCTCGCTCGCCCACCTGACCACATGATCAAAGACACGAAACGCCGCCCCCAATTCCAAACCATGATCATGTAAAATCGGGACGTGCTCCCCATTCGACCCCGATCAACGGGTACCCGAACTGTCGGCAGTAGATCATCCGACACCAGGAAAACGGAGCACGCGAATGTGCGAAGCACGCCACTCGGATCGGGAGCGCAGCTGGACCCGGGCATTCCCCGGCCGGCCCCGTCACGGCGGAACGAGCGTACGAAAACAGACGATCGTCCGGACGGCGGTCACCGTGGCCGTCACCGGGCTCGCCGTCAGCCTTCCGGCCGGCACGCAGGCGCTGGCACAGCTCAACCCGGTCGTGCTGAAAAGGCTCGACCTGGACGCGGCGACGCTGAGCAAGGTCAAGGCGTACGACCGGTACCGCACGCGTGAGGCGGGCCAGAAGGAGAAGGCGGAGAAGGCCCTGGCCTTCGCCCGCAAGCAGATCGGCAAGCCGTATCGCTGGGGCGCCGCGGGACCGGGCGGATACGACTGCTCGGGCCTGGCGATGGCCTCGTGGCGCAAGGCGGGCGTGAAGCTTCCGCGCGTCACCTACTCCCAGTACTCGGGAGTGAAGCGGAAGGTGCGCCTCAAGGACCTGCGCCCCGGCGACCTGATCTTCTTCCATGGCCGCAGCCATGTGGGGATCTATCTCGGCGACGGCAAGTTCCTGCACGCGCCGAACCGCGGCTCCACGATCAGGATCGACAAGTTCGGCGCCGCGCGGAAGAGGCAGTTCGCCGGGGCCGTGCGTCCCGGGGCGCCCGCTTACAAGAAGTGGTCGCCCTCCATCCGGGAACTCGTCGACAAGATCGACCGGATGAGCGCACAGGACAACGCCACGCAGCATGACGAGGCTAATCTGAAACCGCCCGATACTGCGTCGAATCCACCTACCACCGAAATGCCAGATGACTTCCGAATGGACGGGAGAAAGTCAGGCGTCGTCCCGAGCGCGTCGCCAAGCGACGCACCACCGCCCGACCCCGACCCCGACCCCGTTGTCGGGGCCACCGACACGGCGACCGACACGGCCGCGAACGACGTCGAGGCACCCGGGACGAAGCCGAGGCCCGCGATCCCGGCCACGGGCCAGGCCGGATCCGCCGCGCCCGCGAAGCCGGCCGCGAAGCCGCCCGCCAAACCGGCCGCGCACCAGCCGAGGCCCGCGAAGCCGCGTGCGAGCCACCCGAGACCGCAGGTGCACGCGAGCCACGGGAAGCCCGTGAAGGGCGCCCGGCCGGAGGCTCCGGCACCTCGGCCAAGGTCCGGGGCTCGGCCCCAGACGGCGGTCACGACGGCGGTCACGTCTGAAACGGCCGCCGACGCCCGCTGACCCGCGCGGGCCCGGCCGGACGAGGCGCGCGCCCGTCCGGCCGGGCCTGGCGCACCAGGGCAGTACTTGACCCGGAACCCACCCGGGGTGATTGGCTGCGGATCATGGACTACACGCAGCTCGGCCGCACCGGCCTCAAGGTCAGCCGCCTCGTGCTCGGCACCATGAACTTCGGCCCCGAGACCGGCGAGGCCGACAGCCACTCGATCATGGACGCGGCGCTGGACGCGGGCGTGAACTTCTTCGACACGGCGAACGTGTACGGCTGGGCCGCGGACAAGGGCCGCACCGAGCAGATCATCGGCTCCTGGTTCGCCCAGGGCGGTGGGCGCCGTGAGAAGACCGTCCTCGCGACGAAGGTCTACGGCGACATGGGGGCACCGGACGCGCCCTGGCCGAACCAGAGCAGGCTGTCGGCGCTGAACATCCGGCGCGCCGCCGAGGCGTCGCTGAAGCGCCTCGGCACCGACCACATCGACTTGTACCAGTTCCACCACATCGACCGCTCGACGCCCTGGGACGAGATCTGGCAGGCGCTGGACGTTCTGGTTCAGCAGGGCAAGGTGCTGTACGTCGGTTCGTCCAATTTCCCCGGTTGGGGCATCGCACAGGCCAACGAGACCGCCGCCTGCCGCGGGACGCTCGGCCTGGTCAGCGAGCAGTGCCTGTACAACCTGGTGGAGCGGCGCGCGGAGATGGAGGTCATTCCGGCGGCGGACGCCTACGGGCTGGGCGTGATCCCGTGGTCGCCCCTGCAGGGCGGGGTGCTCGGCGGCGCCCTGCGCAAGGAACGGGACGGCGGCGGGTCCCGGTCGCGGTCGGGACGCGCGGCGAAGATGCTGGCCGACCCGGTGGAGCGGGCACGGATCCAGGCATACGAGGACCTGTGCGACGAGCACGGCACGGCGCCCGGCGATGCCGGCCTCGCATGGCTGCTCAGCCGCCCGGAGGTCACCGGCCCGATCGTCGGTCCCCGCACCCGTGAGCAGCTCGACTCGGCCCTGCGCGCGGTCGACCAGGAGCTCCCGGCGGAATTCCTCACCGCGCTGGAGGAGATCTTCCCGGGCCCCGGACCGGCGCCGGAGGCGTTCGCCTGGTAGTCAGCCGCGCTGGAGCGCGCCGGTGAGGACCTGGCCGACGATGAGCGCATACATCCGCTCTGGGCTGGGCGTGGACGCCGGTTCCAGGAAGCCCGGCAGGAGCGGCAGGTCACCCGCGAAGGGGCGGACGCGTTCGTAGAGGGACGGCGCGTCCGGCGGCCGGTTCTCGGGCTTCTTCTCCAGCAGGTCCTGCACGAGGGCGTTCAGCTCGGCGGGCACGCCGGGAACGGGCGGCGGCCGTTCCCGGACGTGCTTGTCGAACACCGCGTAGGCGGTGGGCCCGGCGAACAGCTGACGTCCGGTGAGCATCTCGTGCAGGACGCAGCCCAGCGCGTACAGGTCACTGCGCGGCCCGGCGACGCCCTCCTCGATCTGCTCCGGCGCCATGTACGCCGGGGTACCGAGGATCTGGCCGTGCCGCGTGAACTGCGTGACGTCGGGGTCACCGAGGACGGCCAACCCGAAGTCGAGGACCTTCACGCTGCCGTCCGGGCACAGCATCAGGTTGGTCGGCTTGAGGTCGCGGTGACAGATGGACAGCGCGTGTGCGGCGGACAGGACGGCGGCGGCCTGCGCGGTGATCCCGGCGGCCCACGCGACCGGGACCGGCCCGTGCTCGGCGATCAGATCGGCGACCGTGACGCCGTCGATGAACTGCATGACCTGGTAGAGCCGCTGCTCGAAGGTGCCGAAGTCGTAGAGGGTCGGGGCGCCCGCGTGCTCCAGCCGGGCGAGGATGCGCGCCTCGCGGATGAAGCGCCGTTCCAACTCGTCGTCCGGGCCACCGGGGAGCGAGAGGAACTTCACCGCGACCCGGCGGCCGAGGCGGGTGTCGGCGGCGGCGTAGACGGCGCCCATCCCGCCGCGCCCGAGCGGGAGTTCGTCGAGCTCATACCGGTCGGCGATGAGCATCGGGGCGGGCCTCCAGGGGGCTATCGGCGGGGACGCAGATGGCCGTCCACCAGCCCGTCAAAGCTTAGCCGAACGAGGGCATCGCCAAGGGTCGACATTTCCCGCAATGTCGCGGTCAGCTGGAGCAGTTCCGCGAAGGCGCGGCCGTACTCGCGCTGCCGGTCCGGAGACAACCGCGGAATGCGCATCCGCCGCAGGTCCATCCGGCTGGAGCCGGTACCGGTGCGGGTGTGCGCGAAGGTCAGGAAACCGGCGAGGAAATGCGGGTCGAGCCGCGCGCCGTCCGGACGGTAGAGGGTGAGATAGGGGCCGAGGACGGCGCCGGAGGCCGCGCTCTCGCCGTCGACGACGCGGGCGGATCCGGCGGCGGTGGCGACGACGTCGCCCTCCCGGAGCGGGATCAGGCCCGGATCGGCGGCCGCGGCGCCCGACGGCCCCGTCCCGGCGGTGATGTCGTCGGCGGTGAGCACCGGCACGCCGCCGCCCGCGGGGAGCCGCGTCGGCGCGTGCACGATGGTCAGCACCCCGGCCCTCGCCAACTCGGAGATCGTGGTGAACGGCAGCGGCCGCTGCTCGGGCAGCAGCTCCACGCGCGGCGGCTCGGGGGCCGCGGCGGCCAGCCGCTCGACGGCGTCGGCGAACCGACGGCCGAACGCGGGACCACTGTGCCGGGGGCGGTGCCGGGACGGGCTGACATCGACCTCGTCGTCCAGCAGGTCGACGACCGGCACCGCGAACTCGCCGTCCGCGCCGTCGGCGTGCCGGTCCCATTCTCGGGCGACCCGGTCGAGGTCGCCGTCGACGTCCAGCAGCAGGACCCGCGCCGGCGGCGGCTCGCCAGGGCCCGGACGGTGCAGAAGCCACAGATCGGGTCCCCCGGGGGCGAGCGTCACGACGGCCCGCAGCGCGCCGGCGCGCAGCAGGTTGCCGCGGATGCGGCGGCCGGGACGGCGGCCCGCCACCGCGGACGGCATCAGCACCGCGGCCCGGCCGCCGGGCCGCACGTGCGTGAGGCAGTGCTGCACCCAGGCCAGCTCGGGCTCGCCGCGCGGCGGCAGCCCGTACTCCCAGCGGGGGTCGCCGGTCAGCTCCTCGTGGCCCCAGGCGCGGTCGCCGAACGGCGGATGGCAGACGGCCGCGTCCACGACCTCCCCGCAAAAGCCGTCGCCGCGCAGGGAGTCGGCGGCGACGATCTCGGCGGGCGTCCCGGCCAGAAGCAGCCGGACGGCGGCGATCCGCGCGGCGGCCGGGTCGCTCTCCTGACCGAGCGCGAGGCGCGCACCCGGGACGGCCAGCAGCAGGGTGCCGAGGCCGCAGGCCGGATCGAGGACGATGTCGCCCTCGCGGCAGACGAGCCGCGTCATCAGCCGCGCCACGTCGCCGCGCGTGACGTCGAGGCGCCGCGAATGCGCCGCGATGTAGCGCTCGAAGAGGAAGGTGAACGCGTCCCGGTGGCCGCGCTCGGCGGCGAGCCCGTCCAGCATCCGGGGCAGCTCGGGGTCGGCCGCCGACGGGTCGACATCAGGCCGGGACACCTTGAGGGCCGCCTCGCCGGGCGCCATAGCGGGCTCCGTGGCGGGGTCCGTGGCGGGGTCCGTGGCGGGGTCCGTGGCGACGCCACCGCGCGTCTCCAGCAGCCGCAGGCCCGCCCAGCCGACGAGGTCGGCGAGCCGGAAGTCGTCATCGGCTGCGCGGAGCCGCTGCCAGAGCCGGTCACCGAGGGAGACCTCGAACGGCTTGCCGCTGCGCTCCAGCCAGCCCTCGACGTCGGCGAGTGAGAACAACGGGCTGGCCGCCGTCCCGCCGACGGGGCGGGGGAAGCTCTCGTGGCGACGCCGCCAGTTGCTGACCGTCGCGCGCCCGACACCCGCGATCCGGGCGATGTCGCCCGCGGTCACGCTCGGGTCCCCGGTCATGGCGCCACCCTACTTGATCTTCGGAACACCGGTCCGCCCGGAGAACGCCCGTGAACCGAGTCAACGGACAGAAGGTGTCTCACGCGCGGCGCAGCCGCCGGCCCAGCCGCGCGAGAGGCCCGGCGGCATCGCGGCCGGCGGCGCCGATCGTCAGCGGCACCCGCTCCCCCGCGCCGGCCGACGCCGGGAGGACGTCGGCGACGACGCAGGTGATGTTGTCGGGACCGCCCGCGCCGTTGGCGAGGTCGATGAGGCGGGCGACGACACGCTCCGGCTCCGCCGACCCGGCCACCGCGGATCGGATCGCCTCATGGGGGACGTATCCGAACACGCCATCCGAGCAGAGGAGGAACCGATCGCCGGGCCGCGCGTCCTGACGGTAGATGTCCGGGTGGGCGTCGCTTCCGCTCTGCAACGCCCGCACCAGCACCGAGCTACGCGGATGACGGGCGGCCTCCTCCATCGTCAGTTGCCCCCCGTCCACGAGGGACTGGACCATCGTGTGATCGCGGGTGATCTGGACGAGCGCCCCGTCACGCAGCAGGTAGCCGCGGCTGTCGCCGACGTGCGCCACGGTGAACCCGGCGCCGCCCCAGGCCATCGCGGTCAATGTCGTGCCCATCCGCCGCAGCTCCGCGTCCTGCCGGCCAAGGTCGTCCAGGCGCCTGGTGATGCCCGCGACCACGGCGGCGAGATCGGCCGCGAGATCGTCCCCGGCCGGGAGGTCCGGGGACAGGCGGGCGGCGAGCTCGGCGATGGCGGTGATCGCGGCGCGGCTCGCGACGTCGCCGTGCGGATGGCCGCCCATCCCGTCGGCGACCGCGAGAAGCCGCGGACCCGCGTAGGCCGAGTCCTCGTTCACCTTTCGCCGCTGCCCGACGTCCGTCCCCGCCGCGAACCGAAGCACATGGTGAGCCATGCACACCATGGAAGCACGCATTAACTCAATTCACAAGCGACCTTCTCTTGGATACGGCTTGCAGGGGCGGCGTCGGCCTCGGTGTAGAACTGGGCTGCCCAGCGGCGGTACGGAGTGATGGGTCCGTCGCCGCCCGCGAGTCTCGGGCGGCGCAGGTAACCGCGGTTGTTCCAGATGGGGAAGTCCTCCCGGACGTCCGCCCACATGGTCGGGCCGATGACACGGGTGGCCAGCCAGGCCGCGGGACACGCCAGAAGCTTCGGGCGGCGGGGCCGCGTGAGGCGCAGGGCGAGCAGCGCGCGGAACTCCAGTTCGCCGGGATCGGTCGGTGTCTGCAGGAAGAACGCCTGCACCTCCAGGCCGAGGCTCGGCACGACGCCCCGCGCCGAGTTGACGCCGAGCCCGTACGCGCGGGCGACGAAGCAGAACTCCAGCGCGCCGAGCGGCGGGAACCCGCGCCGTGTGACGACGTCCGCGCGCATGCTCGCGCCGTCGAAGTCCAGCTCCCTGATCCGCGCGGACCGGTATCCGTGCAGGGCGGTGAAGTGGCCCATGTCGACGGTGTTCTCGACGATGTCCTGCGGGTGCGCGGTGAGCCGGTGGAACCGTCTGATCGGCGCGGGGAAGCCGTCGGCCATGACCGGCGGGACCTTCCACCGGGGCGGGCCGCCGGCCGCGTCCCACCAGACGAGGACGATCCCGTCGATCTCGCAGATCTCCAGGTGCTCCAGGCCGGTCCTGGGCGGCGGCGCACCGTTGCCGGTGGCGACGCACGTCCCGTCCACGGCGAAGGCGAAACGGTGGAACGGGCAGACGAGGTTCTCGCCCTCGACCGTGGACCCGTGGCCGAGATGCGCGCCGAGGTGCGGACAGTACGGCCGGACGGCGCGCGTCAGGCCCCGGCGGGTGCGGTAGAGCACGACGTCCTCGCCCATCAACCGGCGGCGCAGGACGCCGCCGGGCCGCAGGTCGCCGCTGAACGCGACGCCGTACCAGCCGTCCGGATAGGGCGGCAGAGCACGCGAACCAGAAATGGGAGAAATTGTCGTATTCACGGGCAAACCTTTCGAGAGTCGGCAACGACAGCATCGACGATCTCAGTGCGGTAACCGCGGTAAGCCCGCTTGAAGGGAGATATTCTCTTGCCCAGTCAAGCCCTTTCCGTGCTTAGGTAAAATTCTCTTTGAACATCCCGCTGAAAGGCCGGTCACGGGAGCGGGGCGGGTTCCATTCCGGTGGGGAATTCGCCCCACGATGAGAGGGAGTTCGATGCCGGCCCTGACCGTTCCACGCGCCCCCGGGCGCCTGCCGCTGCTCGGCCACGCCCACCGGCTGTTCCGCGACCCCGTCGGGCTGCTCCAGTCGCTGCGCGCGGCCGGGCCGGTCGTGCTGTTCCACGTCGGGCCGAGGCCCGTCTACGTGGTGAACTCGCCGGACCTGCTGCGGCGGATGCTGGTGACCGACGCCGGTTCCTTCGTCCGAGGCCTCGCCTACGACCGTGCGCGCCCGATCCTCGGCAACGGCCTCGCCACCTCCGACGGTGACACGCACCTGCGGCAGCGGCGGCTGATGTTGCCGTCCTTCCACCGCGCCCGGCTGCTCGGCTACACCGGCGTCATGCGCGCGCAGGCGGACGTCCTCGCCGGATCGTGGCGGGACGGGCAGCGCGTCGCGATGGACGAGGCGCTGCACCGGACGAGCGCCGCCGGGGCCCTGCGGGCCCTCTTCCGCACCGACCTGGACGACGCCATCGTCGCCGAGATCGACGACTGCGTGACGGTGTTCCTGCGGGAGATCCCGCTGCGTGCGGTGCTCCCCCGTTTCGCCGAGCGCCTGCCGACCCCCGGCAACCGGCGATTCGCCCGGGTCGCCGCACGACTACGGGAGATCGTGGACGGGATGATCGAGGAGCGCCGCACGCCGTCCCGCACGCGGGACGACCTGCTGTCGATGCTGATGGACGCGCGGGACGAGGACACGGGCGCGGCCATGACGCCCGAGCGGCTGCGGGACGAGGTCGTGACCATCCTGGCGGGCGGCTCCGAGACCGTCCCGTCCACGCTGTCGTGGCTGTACCACGAGCTGGGCCGCAGCCCGGGTGTCCAGGCGAGGCTCCAAGGCGAGCTCGACACGGTCCTGGACGGGCGGCCCGTCGAGTTCGCCGACCTGCCCGAGCTGACGTACACGCGACGCCTCATCGACGAGACGCTCCGGCTCCACAGCGTCGCGTGGATGATGTCCCGGCGCGCGCGAACGGACGTCGATCTCGGTGGGTACCGGATCCCCGCGGGGGCCGAGTTGCTGTTCAGTCCCACGACCCTCCACCGGGATCCGGCCCTCTACCCGGACCCGCTCCGTTTCGATCCCGACCGGTGGCTCTCACCGCCGCCGCGGGAGAACTTCGTGCCGTTCGGTGCGGGCCCCCGGAAGTGCATCGGCGACCACTTCTCCTATATCCAGATGACCGTCATCGTCGCGACCGTGTCCGCGCGCTGGACGGTGACACCGGCGGATGGGAACCGCGTCCGGGAACGGGCGTCCGGAGCGCTCCGTCCGGACCACCTGCCGATGACCGTGAAGCACCGGCCCTCGGACGGCTACGGCAAGGCGCAACGGGTGTCGGCATGTACGGCGGCATACGCGGAGGCCAGTTCCGCACCGGCCAGCACCGTCGAGGACGAGACGACGTACGGCGTGTAGAGGCTCCGGCCTACCCACAGCTCGGGGAAGGGCCCGTCGAGATGGTCGCGCAGATAGCGGCGGGCCCTACCCCACACTGATGCGGGCACGCGCATGCCGTGACGTGCCAGCGCGTCCAGGTTGAGGACGGCGCAGCCCGTCTCCTCCGGCGTGCCGCGCCCGTACCAGCCCCAGGATCCGTCAGGCCGCTGGGTGTCGAGCAGCCAGGCCAGGGTCCGGTCCAGTGGCACACTCGTTGCCCTGGTCAGCGCGAACGTCACCTGCGCTGTGGCGTAGTACGGCGACACATGCCACTTGTCGTACCACCAGGCGTCCTCACGGCGGGTCTCCAGGAGGAACTCGCCGACCTTCCTCATCGGCCGCGCATACGCGTCCGGGCGCAGTGCGAGCGCCTCCAGCACGCGGGCGTTCGGGGTCACCGACCCGTCCCGCTCGCCCGGATAGGTGAAGAAGCAGTGCTCGCCCTCGAAGGCGAGCAGTCCGTCCAGCAGGTGCCGGACGTCGTGGCCCGCCGCGTCCAGCACGATGATCGCCATCGCGCTGTCGTCGGGGTCGGGCAGCGGGAACCCGCCGCTCAGGCCCATCCGACCGCGCTGACCGAGCAGCGTCCGCAGCCGGCCCAGGCAGCGGCCGGCGGCGGCCGTCCCGGCGCCGAGGAGCCCGGCCCGCTGGAGGTGGTGCAGCACCCAGGCCAGTTCGAAAGCCTCGGTCGGATAGAGGGCCGGGACACCCCCGTCGGGGTCGAGCTCGGCCACGGCCTCCAGGTACGCGAGCGTTCTGCCACCGCCCCCGGCCGTCCAGAGCGCGGCCGTCGCGGACGGCGAGTTGGCCAGGGAACCGTCCGGCGCGGTGAAGCGTGCGAGCGCGCGCAGCGCAGGATCAGGTTCGATGGTCTCCAGGGAGTACATGAGCGAAGTGGGCTCGCCGAGGAGGCGGTCCCTGGGGATGAGGTCCAGTTTCGCCTGCCGCGTCTTGGTGAGGTCGGCCCAGTCCCCGCTGGGCAGGTCGAGCCCTCGCGCGGACAGTTGGCCGAGCAGCAACGGGACGGCCATCTCGAACCCTATGGTCTCCCCGGTGGCGGCCCCGCGCCACGCGGAGGAATGGGCACGCAGGTAGCCCAGCCCCGCACGCACCGCGCCCATCCGTCCCGGCAGAGGCGGACCCGGGTCGGTCAACGCGACGACCGCGGCGAGCGTGCAGACGGTCCGGTCGTGCGGAAGTTCCACCTCCCCGCCCCACGAGCCGTCTGACCGCTGGTGGCCGATCAGCCATCGCCGCGCCCGCGGGAAGCGGACCGCGCCGTCGTCGCGGCGTAGCCGGGACAGCCACGCCGTCGTGTACGGGCACGGCCCGAACGAACCACCGGTCCCCAACCGGCCGAGCAGCGCCTCCGCCCTGTGGCGCGTGGACGATTCCGCCCGGAAGTCCCGCCCGATCATGCCGCGTGCCCGGCGTCGAACTGCTCGTAGTGGCGCACGGACCACAAGAGCTGGCGTTCCAGCGCAAGCGCCGGGCCCGGCTGCGCGCCGAGGTGCGGGCCCAGCCCGCGCCGACAGCGCGCGACATGCCGGGTGATCCGGCATCGCACCTCGTCGGGCGGCAGCCCGAGGGCGAGCGCGTCCACCACCCCCTCGTCCCGTTCGCGGTGGTGTCCGCGCAGATCGTTGGCCAGCCGGACCGCGAGACAGGCGTCCCGCAAGGGCCGCCGCAGCACTGCTGGGACAGACGCTGATGTGCCAGACGCCGATGTGATGGACCCTGATCGGACGGACGCTGACGTGACGGACGCTGATCTCGCGGGCACCGAGGTTGCAGGCACTGATCTTGCGGCCACTGATCTTGCGTGCACCGTCGTTGCGGACGCCGAAGGTGCCGGTGCACAGGTCGCGGGTGGCGCCGCCGTACACGCGCCGGCCGGGGCGGGGGGCGACATGTCCGACCACATCGCGAGCACGAGCGGGGCGAGGGCGATGCTCGCGGCGCCGTGCCGCAGGTACTCGCCGAGTGTGGGGGCGGGGCCGCCCGCCCGCATCCGCAGTGCCGCCTCGTACTCGAAGAGGGCGCCGGCCAGGGCCGCGTCCACGGCCCGCTGCCACGGGGGCAGTATCGCCGGCGAGGCCGCGACGTCGTCCCGGATCTGTGCCAGTGCGGTTCCCAGGGCGTCCTTCGCCGGGGCCGTGCCACGGGCGACGGCGCGGAGGGCGGCCAGGTCCACACGCAGGCGGACGGGTTCGCGGCGGGCCGCGGGGCCGTCCGTCCAGGCGTCCAGGGCGAAGATCCACAGTCCGGTCCGCACGGTCAGGCGGGCGCCGCGGCGCGACATCCAGGGCGCGACGAACGCGGCGGGCAGCGCGCACATCGGCGCGAGCGCCGGATCGAACGGCGGGCCGAGCCGCTCGGCCCACTCGGTGGCGCGCGTTGTGAGCCGGGTGGCGGCGACGGCCGCGTCCGCGGCGGCGAGCACGTCCAGGGGTGGGAACGCCTCCCCTTCGATGCCCCTTTCTTCCGTGTCCATTTTCAACCTTGCCGATCGTTTCTTGAGGATTGGTGTGGCGAGTTCGCCGTGTCGTCGCCGAGGCAATCAGGAAGTCCGGCCCCTTGATCCTCGTTTTGCCGCCGGGGCTCCCCTTCCGGCCGGGGCCTTTGCCACGTTATGACAAGGTCTGGAAACATTCACGGAAAGGTAATCCCGGCGCGCCCGGCCATGCCTTCCACGTGTTCTGGATGGTTCGGATTACGGTGGCCTCGACTTGCCGGGACGAACCACTGGAGGGAAGAGCATGACGGCGACCGAGGCACCGCCACCGCTCACCGAAGGCGCCGGGCGCGCCGGGCATGGCGGGCGGGCGCTCGCGCGGACCGGCGCGGTGTTCGCGCCCGCATTCCGCGCGGCGGTGCACCGGCTCCCGGCCGACGTCCGCCGCGTCGCGGGCTACCACCTCGGCTGGTGGGACGAGCACGAGCGGCCCGCGGGCGCCGACGGCGGCGAGCAGGCGATCCGTCCCGCGCTGGCGCTCCTGTGCGGGGAGGCGGTCGGGGCCGGACCGGCCGGGGCCCTCCCCGCCGCCGTCGCCGTGGAACTCGTCCACACCTTCTCGCAGCTGCACGGCGACCTCATGGACGGCACCGCCACGCGCCGGCGCCGGCCCGCCGCCTGGACCGTGTTCGGGATCCCGCAGACCATGCTGGCCGGTGACTCGCTCCTGGTCGCGGCCGTTGACACCCTCGCCGCGGGCCACCCGGACGTGGCGTCTCGCGCGCTGCGCGACCTCTCGGCCGGGCTCCAGGACCTGTGCGCCGGGCAGAGCGCCGCGCTACGGCTGGCGTCGGCGCCCGGCGCGACCCTGGACGACTGCCACGAGGTGATCGCCGGCAGGACCGCGTCGCTGCTCGGCTGCGCGTGCTCGCTCGGCGCCATGCACGGCGGCGGCACGGAGCAGGTACGGCTGATGCGCATGTTCGGCGAGCGCCTCGGGCACGCGCTCCAGCTCGCCGCCGACGTGCACGGCATCTGGGGCGACCCGCGCGGCACCGGGCGTCCCGTCCACAGCGACCTGGCCCGCCGCAAGCGGTCGCTGCCGGTGGTGGCGGCGCTCGCGTCCGGCACCGCGGCGGGCCGGGAGCTGGCCGCCGCCTACGAGACGGACGCGGAGTTCTCCCCCGCCGTCCTGTCCCATCTGGCGGCGCTCGTCGAGCGCACGGGCGCCCGCCGGCTGGCCGCCGGGCTCGCCGCCGAGAACCTCGCCGGCGCGGTGGCCTGCCTGGACGCCGCCGGACCGCTGCCCGGCCCCGCCGCGGACCTGCGCGCCGTCGCCGAGCTGGTCGGCGCCCGCGCCGGTTGAATCCATCACCGCCAGTCCTGAACCGGACACAGACCGGCTTCGGCCGTTCGCCTCACCGCGAGCGATTCCACGGTTACGGTCGGACGATGAGCACTTCGGCGACGAGAGGCGCCGGTGGAGGGCGGGCCGGGAACTTGCCGGCCGGGCTGCCGAGCCTCGTGGGACGAACGGTGGAGCTGACCGAGCTGGACGGCCTCCTGGAGTCGTCGCCGCTGGTCACCCTGACGGGGGTCGGCGGCGTCGGCAAGACGCGCACCGCGCTGGAGGCGGCGCGCCGTGTCCAGGACCGATTCTCCGACGGGGCCTGGCTGGTGGAGCTGTCCCGGCTGCGCGATCCACTACTGCTCGCGCATGCGGTCGCGGCGGCACTGAACGTCCATGACCAGGGCACGCGGCCGCTGGGCGCCGTCCTGGCGGATTTCCTCGCCCCCCGTTCCATCCTCCTGGTCCTGGACACCTGCGAACATCTGGCGGACGCGTGCGCCGAACTGGTGGCCGAGCTGCTCGCGGACGCGCCCGGGCTCCGGATCCTGGCGACCACGCGGCAGCCGCTCAAGGTCGCCGGCGAGCGGGTCCACACGCTTCTGCCGCTGCCCGTCGAGGACGGCGCCGACGGCGGCGACGGCGTGCGGCTGTTCATCGAACGCGCCCGGCACGCCGTCCCCGGCTTCGCGGTGGACGAGGCGAACCACGCCGACGTGGTGCGCCTGTGCCGCCGGCTGGACGGCCTGCCGCTGGCGCTGGAACTGGCCGCGCCGTGGCTGCGGGTGCTGCCGGTGCAGGCCGTCGCGGACCGGCTCGACGACCGGTTCCGGCTGCTCGCGCGAGGTCCCGGCCGGGAGCCGGGCAGGCATGAGACGCTGCGGACGGCGATCGGATGGAGCCACGAGTTGTGCGGCCCTTCCGAGCGGCTGCTGTGGGCGCGGGCGTCGGTGTTCGCGGGGGGATTCGACCGTCGCACCGTCCAGGAGGTGTGCGCGGGCGGTCCGCTGGCCGCCGCCGACATTCCGCGCGTCCTGGAACGCCTGGTCGACAAGTCGATCCTGCTGGAGGACGGCGCCGGCCCGCACGCCCGCTATCGGATGCTCGACACCGTCCGCGAGTACGGCGCCGGGTGGCTGCGCGAGCTGGGCGAGGAGCCGGAGATCGCGCGGCGGCACCGCGACTTCCACATCGACCAGGCCCGGCGCGCCTACGCGTGCTGGATGGGCGGCCGGCAGGTCTCCTGGTTCGAGCGGGTCCGCGCCGTCCACTCGGACCTGCGGGTCGCGCTGGAGCATTCGCTCGCCGACCCCCGGGACGAGGGCGACGCGCTGGAGCTGGCCGGGGCGCTGTGGTTCTACTGGTACGCGTGCGGGTTCCAGCGTGAGGGACGCCACTACCTGGAACGGGCGCTCGCCGCGTCGGTGGGCCCGGACCCGAGGCGGACACGGGCGGCGTGGGCGCGCGGCCTCATCACGCTCTCGCAGGGAGACCTGGTCGCGGCGGAGGAATGCGCCGCGATGTGCCGCGCGGACACCGAGCCGTCCGCGGAGACGGCCGCCGCGTTCCTGGAGGCGTCCGTGCTGTCGTTGCGGGGCGAGAACGGCGCGGCCGTCGCCGTGCTGCGCGCGTTGGAGCCCGATCCGGCGCGCGGCGGCGTGGAGGAGGCCGTCTGGTACCTCGAACGGGGTGTCCGCGCGTTCGCGCACGTGCAGCTCGGCGATCTGGAGGAGGCGGCGGCCCTCGCCGAGGAGTCGCGGGTGTGCAGCGCCGTGACGGGCGAACGCTGCCTGCAGGCGTGGGGCGACTACGTGCAGGCGCTGGCCGAGCTCGGGCTCGGGCGCGCGGCGTCCGCTGCCGGGCACGCGCGGGACGCGCTGGAGGCCAAGCGGCCGCTGCACGACACCTGGTTCATGGCACTGTGCCTGGACGCACTGGCCATGGCCGTCGCCGCGACCGGCGAGCCGGGACGGGCTGCACGGCTCACCGGGATCGGGCAGCGGATCTGGCGCGCGCACGGCCTGCCCCAGCTCGGCTCGCCGGAGCTCGCCGCCGCGCGGTCCGCGTGCGAGCGGAGGCTGCGCTCCGCTCTCGGCGACGAGGCGTACGACGCCGCCTACAGCACCGGGCTCCAGACGTCCCCCGACGACGGCATCACCTATGCGATCACCGGGACGTAGCGATCACCGTGACGCGGCCATCACCGGGAGGCGGTGATCACCGTGACGCGGCGCTCCCCCGCCGGTGACCAAGTAGATGATCTCTTGGGCGCACCCCGGACGTTGGGCCGCCGATAGACGGGACGCCCTGGGGGTGCTGTCCGACATTTCGGATCGGTGGTCGCCGGGTCGTTGCCATTCGCTTACCCGGCCGTGGGCATCGCCGCGAACCACGAGGGCATGAACAGGACTCCGTGCAGCATTCCGGGGCGATTGGGGGACAGGAATGTGGGACTACGCGGGCCGGGACACAGCGATCGACCTGGGCAGCGCGACCGTGCGGATGCACGTCAAGGACCGCGGGGTCGTCTGCCGGGAGCCCTCGCTGCTGGCGCGATCGCGGCGCACCGGGCAGATCCTCGCGCTGGGCGTCCCCGCGCAGCAGATGGCGGGGCGCAATCCCGACGTCACGCTCGTGCGGCCCATCCGCGAGGGCGCGCCGACCGAGACCGACGAGGCCGAGTACCTGATGCGGCACCTCGTCCGCACCCATCACCGGCGCCACTACATGGCCCGGCCCCGCCTCGTCATGACGGTACCGAGCGGGATGACGTCCGTGCACTACCGGGCACTGCAGTTCTCCGCCTATCAGGCCGGTGCGCGACGGCTGACGCTGGTGCCGACGCCGATCGCCGCCGCCGTCGGGATGGGCATGACCGAGGCCGGCCCCGAGATCGCGGTCATCGCCGATATCGGCGCCGAGGTCACCGATGTCGGCGTCATCGCCTTCGGCGGCCTCGTCACCTCGCACACCGCGCACGTCGGCGGCACGTCCCTGGACCGCTCGATCGTCGCGCTGGTGCGCCGCGAGCACGGGGTGTCGCTCTCGCTCGCCGCCGCGGAGTCGGCCAAGGTGGCGGTCGGCGCGGTGCCCCCGGTGGGACGGCACCCGATGCGCCAGGCGATGGTGGAGGGACGGGACGTGGAGTCCGGGCTGCCCCGGCGGCTGGTGCTCACCACCGCCGACGTCCAGCGCGCCATCGAGGGTCCCGTCGCCAAGATCGTGGACGCCGTCCGGACCGGTCTCGGCGGCTGCTCCCCCGAGATCTCCGGGGAACTGCTCAACGTCGGCGTCACGCTCACCGGCGGGTCGGCGCGGCTGCCAGGGCTGGAGCGGCTGATCCGCGAACGGACCGGACTGAGCGCCTGGCTCGGCGACGACACCGGCGACGCGGCCGTGATCGGCGCGGCGGACGTGCTGCGCACCGCCGGCGCCCAGCATCCCGCCCGCGACATCACACCGCGCCCGCATCTACTGACCACCGTCCCGCAGTACTGACCCGCAATTCGGCAAAACGAGGTGACCGGGTGGCCGTTTCCGTCACGTACGGGTCGCTGTGACGTCACGATGGGTACATGGCCATCGAGGGGATGCCCGGATACGACCTGATCAACCTCGTCAGGGATCTCGGGCCCGTCGAGGCGGTCCGTGACCAGGAGGCCGCCGAGCGGATGCGCGTGTATCCCAAGATCGTCGGCGCGGGACCACCGGACTTCGGCGTCGCCGAACGGTCCGCCGGCGCATGGCGGATCCTGCACCTCGGCGCGATCGAACCGTACGGGGCGCGCGTCGATCTGGCGATGCACCTGCGCCGCGGGGCGGGGCGGTTCGAGCGGCGCGTCCGCGAGCGGATGCTCGCCATCGCCGACCGGTGCGACCCGGAGGTCGGCGAGGCGACCACCCAGAACGACTTCGCGGCCGGCCGGTGCCGGTACCGGATCATCCGGGTACTGGGCTTCACGCGGTTCGGCGACGACGGGCCCGAACCGGTCCGCGCGACCGACACCGAGGAGGGCCCGCTCCGCTCGTTCACCATCGATCCGACCGCACCGGTCGGCCCGTCCGACGCGGCGCTCCGGCTGGAACTGCTGAGCCTCGTCCCGGCCGCCGGGACGGTCCCCGACGGCCTGCGCCGGGAGGCCGTCACGGCGATCCGCGACCATCCGGGTGTCGTGCTGCTGCCGCCGGAGTTCACCGTCGTGGAGGATCTGGACGACCGGTGGCGGCCGCTGACCGGCGGTGACGGCCCGCAGGACGCCCGCGCCGCGCTCGCGCACTACTTCCGCGTGATCCTGCCCCGCTACTCGCCGGACGGCGCGCCGCCGCCGAGTCCCGGTGAACTCGCCGAGTACGCGCGGGCCGCCGACCGCGTCGAAGCCGACCGCGGGGTGGAGTTCGTGGCGTGCGGGCGGCGGTTCCGTATCGTCCGGGTCGTGCGGATGATCAGGGTGGGCCCGGATGGCCCGGAGGCCGCCCGCCCCTCCGACGAGGAAGCCGAGGAGGGCTGACTGGGCACCGGATCCGCGGGCGGGACGTCCGGGCCCTTCGCTAGGCTGCCGCACGGCAGGGCCGTAGCGCAGAGGTCGTCGCGCCACCGCCGCACGCTGGAGGACGCCGGTTCGAATCCGGTCGGCCCTGCCCCGTCCACCCCCGGGGAGCGAGGAGTGCCGTGCCGACCGTCCCGGCAGAGCAGCCACCGGCAGAGCAGGCCGACGAGCCGCCACCGGTGCAGGCACCCGACCCGGCCGACCTCGCGGCATGCCTGCGGCTGCTGGAACTGGCGCGGTCCGCGTCCCCCGACGACCCCCGCTGGCGCACCGTGCACGAAGCCGCCGCGCAGGTGCACCGAGCGGGCAAGAAGGCCCGCAAGGCCGCCCGGAGCGCCGAGCGGCGCAGTAACGATCTCGCGCTGTTGGCGGCCACGACGCGCTTCCAGGACCAGAACCCGTCCCCGGACGCCAGGCCGGCCGCAGGCGCGGACGCCCGGCCGCCGCGCGCCGGGCAGCGGGTGCTGGCGGCGGCACGGCGGTGCTACGTGTGCAAGGCGCCCTTTCGGGACGTCCATCCCGACTACCACCAGCTGTGTCCGGCGTGCGCGCGGGAGAACGCGGCGCGCCGGAATGCGCGGTGCGACCTGCGCGGACGACGCGCCGTCGTGACGGGCGGGCGCGTGAAGATCGGCTTCCAGGTCGCGCTGAAACTGCTGCGGGACGGCGCGGAGGTGCTCGTCACCACCCGCTTCCCGCGTGACGCGGCACGCCGGTTCGCGGCGGTCGACGACTGCGGCGACTGGCTCGGACGGCTGCACGTCCACGGCGTCGACCTGCTCGACCTGCCCGGCGTCGCGGGGCTGCTGGAGGCGGTGCACGCACGGTTCGACCATCTGGACGTCCTGGTCAACAACGCGGCGCAGACCGTCCGCCGGCCGGCCGCCTACCACCGGGACGTGCGCGCGGCGGAGGCGCTGCCGTTGACCGGCCCGGCCGCGCGGGTGGACGTCGCGCAGGCGGCGCCCGGCACCGCGCTCGCCCCGGGGCCCGGCGCGACGCTCGCCCCGGGGGCCATGGCGGACCTCGCACTGCGAGACGACGCCCTGTTCCCCTCCGGACGCACGGACGAGACGGGCGAGCCCCTGGACCTGCGCGCCCGCAACAGCTGGAACCTGCGCCTGCACGAGGTCGATCCCGCCGAGTGGGCCGAAGTGCAGATGGTGAACGCGTTCGCGCCGTTCCTGCTGACCGCGCGGCTGCGCGGGCTGCTGGAGGCGTCGCCGTGGCCCGACCGGTACGTGGTGCAGGTGTCGGCGATGGAGGGCAGTTTCTCCCGCGTGCACAAGACCGTCCGCCATCCGCACACCAACATGGCCAAGGCGTCGCTGAACATGATGACCCGCACGTCCGCCGCCGACTACGCGGCGGCCGGCATCCACATGACCAGCGTCGACACCGGCTGGGTGACCGACGAGCGGCCGCATCCGGGCAAGCTCGCGCAGCGGGCGGCGGGGTTCCGCCCGCCGCTGGACGTGATCGACGGCGCCGCCCGCGTGTACGACCCGATCGTGCGGGGCGTCGGCGGCGAGCGGCTGTCCGGCCTGTTCCTGAAGGACTACCGACCGGTGGAGTGGTGATGGAGCCGACCCCCGTACGCTGCCCCGCGATCGAGCACCCGGCCGTGCCGCTCGCCGACCCGGCCGCGCTCGGCCCGCTGCTGGCGCGGCTCGCCGACGGCGCGCCGCTGGAGGCCGACGAGACGTTCCCGCTCGGGACTCTGCGCGGCGACGGGCGGGTCGACCTGTGCAAGCGGGGCCTCGGCGCGGCGGGCGTCGCGCGGCTCGTCCCGGCCGCGGTCGCGTCGCCGCACGCGGTGCACCTGCTGCTCGGCACGAACGCGATGGGCGGCGACGGCGCCCAGGCGATCGCCGACGCCCTCGACCCCGGCCACGGCGTCCGGACCCTCTACCTGGGCTGCAACCGCATCGACGCGGACGGCGCGGCGGCGCTCGCCGGGCGGCTGGCCGCGGACGGCGAGGTGCGGGCGCTGTGGCTGAAACGCAACCCGGTGGGCGACGCGGGCGCGGCGGCACTGGCCGGGATGCTCCGAACCAACCAGACGATCCGGACGCTCGACCTCGTCAACACCGGTCTGGGCCTGACCGGGCTACGCGCTCTCCTCGACGCGCTCGCGGCGCGGGAGACTCCGCTGGAGCGGCTGTTCCTCGGCGGCAACGGGCTGGGCCCGGACGCCGCCGGGGTGCTGGCGGCGCTGCTGCGCGACGCGGGCGTCCGTGAGCTGTACGCGCCCGCGAACCACCTGGGCGACGACGGCGCGGCGAACCTCGCGGACGCGGCGGGCTCCGGCGAACGTCCCGTCCGGCTCGGGCTGGGCGGCAACGGCGTCGGCCCCGCCGGGGCGCGGGCCCTCGCGGGGGCGCTCGGCCGGATCGAGGCGCTCGACCTCGGCCGCCCGCCGTCCGAGCGGGCGCTCGGCGCGCCCCCCAACGCCACCGGCGACGACGGCGCGGCGGCGCTGGCCGCGGCCTTGTCCCGCAGCCCGCTCCGCCGCCTCGAACTGCGCCACACCGGGATCACCGGGCGCGGCGCGAAAACGTTGCTGGCGAAGGTCGGCGACGGCACGCGCCTGGAGTACGTCGGGCTCGGCCCGGGCGTGCCGCGCAAGGTCAAGCGCGCGTTCACCGGGCGCCTGCGCCCCGCCGCGGGCACCCATCCCGACCTGCGCGCGATCGCGAGCGTCTACCGTTGATCGGCGCGCCGTCGCGGGAGGAGCTGGCCGCGTACCGGCGGATCCGCCGGTACGCCGTGCCCCGCTCGATGATCGAGAAGGCCACTGCGCGGCGGCTGGCGGGCGACTGGCATGGCGCGTGCGCGGCGGCGAACGTGGACGTCGCGTTCGACCTGGACGGCGTCGCCGGCGAGTACGGCGCCGAGGCCGCGGCGGAGCTGGCCGACGACCTCCGGCACTTCGCGCCCGACCTGCTGCGCTGGCACCTGCCCCGGGTCTCGGGTGGCGGCCGAACGGGCCTCGTGGCCCGGCTGTCGCTCGCTCTCGGGCGCTACGGCGGAGACCGCGCCCCCGCGCCCGCCCCGGTCCTGCACGTCGACACGCCGGCCCTGCTCTGCGGCCCGCAGCGGCTGACGCTGGCGGTGCGCCCGTGGTCGCCCGGGGCGCGGGACTGGACGTCCGCGCCGCACCTGTTCGACGCCCGGCGCGCCGGCGACCTGCTCCGGCATTCCGCCCTGGCCGTGACGACCGGCGGGGGACGCCGGCGCCCGCTCGCGCGGCTCGCGCACGAGGACGCGGCGTCCGCCGAGAACCCGGAGCTGGAGGAGCACCAGGGGCGCCGCCTGCCCGACCTCGACCTGCTGCGCGCCGGGATGATCACGCCGGCGGAGCTGCACCCGCTGGTCTCGGCCGCGCTGTTCCCGGCCCGTCCCGTCCCCGACCGGCCGGACGGGCCGCCAGGCGTGGAGCGGCCGGCGGCGGTGCGGGTGCGGTGCCGGGGCGAGTGGCACGAGGTCCGGTCGGGCCACGGCGGCCTGGAGATGCCGCACTCGGCGGCCGAGCAGCGGCGAGAGCAGGCACTGGCGGGGTTCGGCGGGAAGATCCCCGGATGCTTCGCCGTCCACCGGGTGTGGCGGTCGGGGGACGGACGGCTGCCCCGCGGCCTGCGTGAGCAGCGTGAGGACCTGTTCCTGCGCGCGCAGCACGGCGACACCGACGGCGTGCTGCGGCTGCTGGACGCCGGGATGGACCCGTTCGTCCGCGACGGGCGCAGGCGGACGCTCATGCACACGCTCAGCGCGCTGGATCACGAGGTGCTGCTGCCGCGGCTGCTGGAGGCAGGGCTCGGCCTGGAGGACCTCGACCACAACACCCGCACGCCGCTGTATGCCGCGGTCTGCGAGATCGGCCCGGTCGCGCTGATCAGAGCGCTGGTAGAGGCGGGGGCGCGCACGGACACGACCGACCGGTACGGCAGGAGCCTGACAGAGATGATCAAGTCGAACGGACGGGACGATTTGGAGTGGCTCCGTGCCGGCTGACCTCCTCGCCGCCGCGGACGAGCTCAACGCCCGCGCCGGCGCGTGGCGCACCGAGCCGGCGCGCAGCGCCCAGCTGGAGGCGCTGGCGCTCGCGGTGTCGGCGAACGTCCCCGTACTGCTGTGGGGGGAGCCGGGCATCGGCAAGTCGGCGGGGATGGAGCGGCTCGCGGGACGGCTCGGCGTCCCGCTGGAGACGGTGATCGCCAGCGTGCACGAGCCGTCCGACTTCGCCGGGCTGCCGGTCATCGGGGACGATCCGGCCGTGACCGGAGTGCCGATGGCGCCGCCCGACTGGGCGGTACGGCTCGCGGGCGCCGGACGCGGCATCGTGTTCTTCGACGAGCTGTCGTCGGCGCCGCCGGCGGTACAGGCGGCGCTGCTGCGGGTCGTCCTGGAGCGCAGGGTCGGGAGCCTGGCGCTGCCCGGTCCGGTCCGGGTCGTCGCCGCCGCGAACCCGCCGGCGAGCGCGGCGGACGGCTGGCACCTGAGCCCGCCGCTCGCGAACCGGTTCGTCCATCTGCACTGGACGCACGACCCGCGGACGGTCGCGCGGGGCATGGCGGGCACCTGGCCCGAGCTGACCGTCCCGGTCGTGGACGGGGCCAAGGCCGCGGCGGCCGTCGCGCGGGCACGCGGCGCGGTGTCGGGGTTCCTCACGGCGCGCCCAGGGCTGGCGCATCACCTGCCCTCCGACGCGGAGGCGCGCGGCGGGGCGTGGCCGTCGCCGCGCAGCTGGGAGATGGCGCTGCGGCTGCTCGCGACCGGCTACGCCACCGGCGCCGCGCGGGACGCGGTCGCCGCCGCGGTGGTCGGCGCCGTCGGCGACGGCGCCGGGCTTGAGCTGCTGTCCTACCTGGAAGAGCTGGATCTCCCGGACCCCGACCGCGTGCTCGCCAACCCGTCCGCGTTCGCGCTGCCCGAGCGCGGCGACCGGCAGCTGGCGTTCCTGACCGCCGTGGTCGCGTCCGTCCAGGGCGACTGCACCCGCCGGCGCTGGGAGGCGGGCTGGGAGGTGCTGGCCAAGGCGGTGGACGCGGGCGTCCCCGACATCGCCGCGCGCGCCGCGGGCGACCTGGCCGCGCTCCGCGACACCGACTGGCCCGTCCCGAGCGGTATCGAGGGGTTCATCGACCTGCTGCAGCTGTCCGGCGCGCTGCCGGGCGGCGGGTAGCGATGCCGCGCGGCCCCGTCGCGCTCGACCGGACGAAGCTGCTCGCCGCGCGCTACCGGGCGGCGACGGACCGCCCCTACCTGGCGTCCGCGCTGTACTCGCTGACGGTCGTGCCGAGCGACGCCGTCCCGACGATGGGCGTCGACCGGCACTGGCGCTGCTACGTCTCCCCCGCGTTCGTGGACGCGACGCCCGTCCCGGAGCTGGCGGGCGTCTGGATCCACGAGACCGCGCACCTGCTGCGCGACCACCACGGCCGTGCGGAGCGGCTGCCCGCCGCCGACCAGCGCGACCCGGCGCGCGTCAACATCGCGCAGGACTGCGAGATCAACGACGACCTGCTCGCGGACGGTCTGGTCCTTCCCGCGGGCGGCATGCACCCGCGCGACTTCGGGCTGGACGAGGGACGGCTGTTCGAGGAGTACCTGCCGGGCATCCCGCCGCGGCCGCACCACGACTGCGGGTCGGGCGCGCACGGCCGCCCGGTGCCGTGGGAACTGGACGGGACGGGCCCGCCGGCCGTGAGCGCGATGGAGGCGCAGGCGCTACGGCGCGCCACGGCCGAGGCGATGCGCGGCCACCAGCGGGCGCGGGGCGCGCTGCCCGGCGGCTGGCGCCGCTGGGCGGAGGAGGTCCTCGAACCGGTCGTGGACTGGCGGCGCGTCCTCGCGGGCGCGGTGCGGGAGGCGGTCGCGTGGGCGGGCGGCGCGGTCGACTACAGCTACCGGCGGCCGTCGCGCCGCACGCCGGCCATGCGCGGGGTCGTGCTGCCGAGCCTGCGCCGGCCGCTGCCCCGCGTCGCGATCGTGATCGACACCTCCGGTTCGATGGGCGAGGACGACCTGGCGGCGGCGCTCGCCGAGGTGACCGGGGTGCTGCGCGAGGTCGGCGTGCGCGGGAACCGGGTGAGCGTGCTGGCCTGCGACGCCGACGTGCGGGCGGTGTCGCGCGTGAGCTCGGCCGGGCAGGTCGAACTGGACGGCGGCGGCGGAACCGACATGCGCGTCGGGATCGCCGCGGCGCTCGGGGCGCGCGAACGCCCGCAGGTCGTCATCGTCCTCACCGACGGCTTCACCCCGTGGCCCGCCGAAGCCCCCTCCTGCCGGCTCGTCGCCGCACTCGTCGGTGACGCGCCGCCCGACCCGCCGTCCTGGGTGGAGACCGTCCGCCTGGGCCCGACCGCTGGGAGACCCTCATGAGCGACGCGCCCGACCGCGACGGGCTCGCGAGCCCCCGTCTGGAGGAGGTCTCGGACGGGATCTTCGCCTACATCCAGCCGGACGGCACCTGGTGGATCAACAACACCGGGTTCCTCGCGGGCACGCGCGGCGTGACAAGCGTGGACGCCTGCTCGACCGAACGCCGGACCCGTGCCTACCTGGAGGCGATCCGGTCGGTGACGCCGCGTCCCGTCCGGACGCTGGTCAACACCCATCACCACGGCGACCACACCTTCGGCAACTACCTGGATACGCGCGGTTCGTCCAGCACGTGGCTACCGAGGCGAAGGCGGCGGGGCTGACGCCGCTGGAGGCGGCACGGGAGACCGATCTCGGCGAGTACGCGGAGTTGACCGACCCCGAGCGCATCGTCGGCAATCTGCACCGCGCGTACGCCGAGCTGGACGGACTGGCCCCCGGCGCGCCCATCGACCTGGTCTCCGCACTCGACGACATGATCACCTACAACGGCGGCCGGCCGCTGACCTGCCGCGCCTGACCAGCCCGTACGCACCCATGTCCGCACGCGGCGACCACGCCGTCCTCGCGGGTCCTTCCCGACGGTCGTCACCGGCGGGTGAGGAGTGGCTGCCGTGACCGCATACGGTCACCGTGGCCACCCACCTCGTTTGATTACCGCACGTGAGCGTGATGCGCAGGGCAGGACGCGCGCCACATAACCATCGTTAGATGCGTACAGTAATTGAAGGATCACATATAGCTATGGAAACTCAGAGTCATCAATAGGAAACTCCTCGTGGTAGGTACCCCCGAACGAGGAGAAAACATGTTCTCGAAGAAGATCACCGCCATCTCGCTGGCCACCCTGGCCGCCGGCGCCTGTCTGGCGACGACCGCCGCCGCGCAGTCCGCGGAGACCACCGGGCACCGCTCGACGACCGCGCGGGCCGCCGCCCTGCCCCCCGGCTACCAGCTGGTGGCCCTGCCCAACGCCAACGTGCCCAACTTCCAGCGCCGCACGCTCACCTGCCCGGGCACCAAGCGGGTTCTCGGTGGTGGCGCCGAGGCACAGGGCAACAGGGCGATCCTCGTCGGATCGTTCCCCAGCCCTGACGGTCGCAGCTGGATCGGCATCGGCCGCCAGGACGGCTACAACGACGTCGGCATCAGCGTCTACGCGATCTGCGCCGACTGATACGCGTCCCCGCTCCCGGCCCCGGTCGCCCACCGCGACCGGGGCCGGTCCGTGCGTCCCGCTCCCCGGTCTTCGGCCGGGCCAGGGGCCCCTTCGTGGACGGTCAGCGGTGCTCGGCCGTGGTGATGAGGCGGATGTGGGCGTCAGCCCAGGTCCGCGTCATGAGGTGCGGGTCGTCGCCGTCCAGGGCGGCGGCGAAGCGCGCAATGGTCGCGGCGGCGGCCCGGAGACCGACCCGGTCCAGATCCTTCTCGGCGCGGGCGATGCGGTCGCGCAGCCCGCGCGGGACGTGCGACAGCCCCCGCTGGGCGGCCTCGGCGCAGACGGCTAGGGCATCCTCCAGCACCGAGCCCAAGGAATCCCGTGGGCGGGCGGCGGGGCCGTCCAGGGCGGCGCCGCCGGCACCGGGCGCAAGGTCGGGGACGACGATTCCATCGTCGGTCCTGACGGCGAACGGGTCGATGACGAGGCCGCCGCGGTCCCTGCGGACGGCGCCGCCGATGAGGCGCGGACCTGCGGCGAGGGCCTCGGCCAGGGCGTCCAGGGCACCCGGACGGTACGGCGCGTAGTCGGCGGAGACCGTGGCGGTCGTCCCCGCCTCGTCGGCGACCACCGCGTCGAGCCGCTGGTCGCCGGGGTGGTAGCCGACATCGCGCACCTCGGCGACCGCGATGACGTGGACCAGCTCCGCCTCCACCCTCGGCCGAACCAGCCTCGGCGGGAGCGCGTCCAGCGCCCGTTCCGCCGCCTTGAGGTCGCGGACGAGCAGCGCGTCCGGCAGTCCGTCCCATGCGTCGCCGAGCGGGGTGACCGTGGTCCTGGCGACCCGGCCCGGCGCGACGCGCACGACCCGGCCCGCGCTGCGGGTCGCGGTCTCCGACACGACGTTGGCGCCGGCGAGGGCGCGCAGCGACGTCCCGAGGATTCTGCGTCCGGCGAGGTCGGCCCCGGTCATCCACTCACCGTCCGGCACCGCCCACTGCCGTTTCAGGACGAGCACGGTGTCGACGTGAGCGAGATAGACGTCGGCGGTGCGGACCTCCGCGGTGCCGCCCACGCGGCAGCCGAGCGCGGCCAGCCGGACTCGGCGCAGCGGCGTCTCTGCGGACTCGTCCGTGCCCAGCACCTGCGTGCGAGGGGCGCCGCTCCCCGCCGCCAGGTGGCGGGCGTAGACCTCGGCCAGCAGGGCGGCGAGCCGTCCGGAGTCGTAGTCGGCGCGGCGCTCGTGGTAGGCGTCCATCTGTTCGGCCAGTTCGTTCACGGCGGCGGAGGGCCAGTGCAGGTCTCCGGCCGCCAGCTCCGCGACGGCGCGCCGCAAGCCCGTCGCAAGGACCGGGCCCGCGTGCACCACCCCGTCGAGGAGCACGTGGTCGACGAGTTCCAGCGCGGTCTCCAACCCGGTCCCCGCTGCCGTGCCCTCGCCCTTGCCGCCGACGTCGACCCGGACGTCGGCTCTGTCGGGGGCCTGCTCGTCGGCGGCGCGGAACGCCCAGGCCGCCAGCACGATGACCTCGGCGCGCACCACCGCCACGGCGTCGGTGTCCACGTAGCCGAGCTCGCCCGGGACGAGGAACCGCACCGTGCAGGACGGTAGCTCCACGCGCGCCACCGGGTCTCCCGCCGACGGCCGGTGGACGCGGGCCGCGTAACCCGCGCGGAGCGTCCGCCGCGCGGCGGTGAGGGCCCGCTGTCCGAGGACGCGGGCGAGCGCCCCGTCGTCGAACGCGCCCGGCGACCAACCCGCGGCGGTCTCGACCTCTCTTCCGGGCGCTGTCTTTGGTCCGGGCCCTGTCTCTGGTTCGAGTTCGCCTGCGGAGTCGCGCTGGTAGGCCAGGACGAGACAGATGCGGTGCCGGCAGGTGGACATGGCCGCGCAGGTGCAGGTCGCGGCCTCCAGCCCGGCGCCGGGCGGGAGCGTCGCCTCCGTCCCGTCCGGGAAGACGCCGTGCACGCCACCGTCCGGGCCCTCGGTCACGGCGGGCCCGTTCCCGGCGTCCAGGTCCTTCGCGGCGCGCTTGACCAGGCCGCGGTTGGCGAGGGCGGCGAGGGCGTCGGGCGTCAGCGCGAGCAGGTCGGCGCGGGTCACCGGCCGATCCGTTCGGCGACGAACGCGGCGAGCCGGCCCGGCGTCATCGCGCCGACGTGCGCTCCGGCGTCGGCGAGGCGCTGCGCCGTGCCCCGGTCGTAGGACGGGTTGGCCTCCTCGTCCAGCGCCGCCAGCCCCAGCACGTGCGTGCCCTGCTCGACGAGCCGCCGCACCTCGCGGACGAGCCCGTGCACGTCCCCGCCCTCGTAGAAGTCGCTGACGACGGCGACGATCGCGCGGCGCGGGTTGTCGACCAGCCCGGCGCCGTAGGTCACCGCGCGGCAGATGTCGGTGCCCCCGCCGAGCTGCACCTTCATCAGCAACTCGGCGGGGTCGGTGACATCGGACGTCAGGTCCACGACGGAGGTGTCGAACGCGACCAGGTGCGTACGCAGCCCCGGTAGCCCCCACAGGCACGCGGCCGTGACGGCGGCGTGGATCACCGACCCGACCATCGAGCCCGACTGGTCGACCAGCAGGATCATCTGCCACTGCTCGACGTGGCGCCGCGTCCGTGACAGGAACCGCGGATGCTCGATGTACAGGCGCCGATCGTCCGGACGGTAGTGCGCGAGGTTGGCGCGGACCGTCCCGTGGAAGTCGAAGTTGCGGGAGTTCTTGATCCGGCTGGGGCGCCGCGACCGCGTCCCGTGGAAGGACTCCCTGACCTCGGTGGCGAGCTTGTCCATCAGCTCCCGGACGACCGCCTCGACGATGCGCCGGGCGAGCGCGAGGACCTCCGGGCTCATCAGGTGCTTGGTACGCAGGACGGCGCGCAGCAGCGCCTTGTCGGGCTCGATGCGCTCCAGCACGGCGGGATCGGTGACGATCTCGTGGATCTCGTAGCGTTCGACGGCGTCGCGTTCGAGCCGCTCGATCGTCTCCTTGGGGAAGAGCCGGTGGATGGCGTCGAGCCAGTCGACGGTGGTGAGCACGGACGGGCCGTCGCCACCGGTGCGGTCGTCGGAGCGGTCCGGAGGGGCGCCGCCCGCCCGTTCGGTCCGCACCCCCTGCCGTTCGAGTTCGGGGTCGCGGCCGTAGAGCCAGCCGAGCGCCCTGTCGCGCTCGGCGGACAACTCGGCCAGGGCGCCGGTGGACTCCTCCGCGGGCGCGCCGAGGATCAGCCGCCAGCGTTCCAGGTCGGGCGTGGTCATGACGGTTCCCCTCCGGTGAGCCCGGCGGCTCCGGTGAGCCCGGCGGCGGCGAGCGCCCGGTTCACGCGTTCCTCCAGGGCGCGTGCCTCGGCGACGACCAGTGGGGCGGCGCTGGTGCGCAGCAGCGCGCGGGCGGGGCCGCGCAGGCCGCGGCGGTCCAGCAGTCCCTGCGCGATCGTCGCGCGTTCGCGGGGCGGGAAGAACTCGAACGCCTGCCGCAGCGCGGGCAGCGCGATGAGGAAGTCCGCCTCGCCGAGGTCCGAGACCAGTTCGTCCAGGACGTCGAGGACGGCGGCGTCCGGGTCGAGCACCTCCTGCCGGGCCAGCGCGAACAGGCCGGCGAGCCAGTCGCCGAAGACCCGGGGGCCGGCCGCGCCGCGCACCGCGCGGGCCGGGTCGCCGGCGTCGCCGAGCGAGCGGGCGAGCCCGAACGCGGCGCCCCGCAGGTCGGGCGGTGCCTCGTCGTCGGCGGCGACCCGGCGGGCGACGCCGAGCGCCGCGTCCCGGTCCAGGCCGAGCCCGCCCATGCCCTGCCGGGGCGCGGCGTGCAGCAGCGCGTCCCGGACGGCGCGGACGGCGCGCAGCCGCCCGAGATCGGCGGGCGCCGGGCCGCCCCGGACGCCCTCCACCAGCCACAGCAGCCGGGCCGTGCACTCCTCGATCACCGTGCCGAACAGGGAACTGCGGGCGGTCCCGAGCAGGCCGTCATGCCGCCACAGCCCGAGGACGACCTCCAGCGCCCGGCCGAGCGCGGGCACGTCGGCAGAGCCTGCGATCCCCGCGCGGATCCATCCGGCGATCCGGTCGGACTGGCCCGTACACCCGCACAGCGCCGCGTCGAACAGCACCTCGGCGAGCCCGCCCATGTTCGCGCCCGCCTGTGCCATGCGCTCCTCAAGCGCGGCGGCGGCCGCGTCCGGCAGCGTCGGCCCGTACGCGCCCGCCTCGATCAGCGCGGGCAGCCGGGGACCGGCGGGGTCCGGCGGGTCCACCCGCCAGCGCTCCTCCAGCACGAGGTCGGCGCCGGCCTCCAGGCCGCTCCGAGGGGTGTGGGGTGTCGTCCCCCCACCCAGGAGAGGCCCGGACTCGTGGGTGTACCCGGGGACGCGCAGGACGCGCAGCCGGTGCAGCGCGCGGCTGCGTTCCAGCCCCCGCGGCTCGGCCAGCTTCAGGGAGACCGGTCCGCCGCGGTCGAGGCCGAGCCGCTCCAGCTCGGCGGTGGCGTGGTGCACCAGCGGTGGCGCCGGGGTGTCCGGATGCAGGCGGCCGACGCGGTCGCCGCTGAGCGCGGCGACCATCTCGGCGACCGCGGGATGCGCCCCCGGAGCGGGGACCCCGCGCGCCGTCCACGGCAGCCGCTGGTCGAGGTCGTCGGTGACGAGCGCGGCGACCAGCCCGTCCAGCAGGTCGGTGCGGGCGGGCGAACGGTGGCCGCGCAGCCGGGTCAGCCCCTCGGTGAGGGTCCGTGCCGCGATCAGATCGGCGGTCGACACGACCTGCCGGCGCCCCCGCAACCGCGCCACGACGGTCTCGGTGAGCGCCGCCGCCGCGGCGTCGGGCCCGGCCTCCCACAACCGCTGGTAGTACTCCGGCGACGGCATCCCGGACTGGTAGCCGGTGAACGCGTCCAGCCGCCGGAACGAGTACGGGACGAGGAAGCTCCCGCCCGTCGCACCGTCGGGAGGCCGTGGCACCTCCGGCCAGCCCGTCCCGCCCTCCCCCGCGTGCCGCGCGACGAGCGTTTCGAGCGCCGGCTTGTGGAAACCGCCGGTCACGACCACCACCGGACGGTCCCCCGCGCCGTCCTGCGCCCCGTCCTGCGACGCGTGCACTGCCGCCCGCACCCACTCGGCCATGTAGGCCTCACGGTCCGCGTCGTCCGGTCCGGCCTCCGACTCCCCTCGGACCAGGTCGAAGTACGCGCCGAGCCGTTCGGGAAGGTCCCCGTCCGCGATCTCGAAGAGGTGGTCCCAGAGGACGTCGGTGTTATCAACGGCGAACTCCTGGCAGAGCCGCTCGGTGACCTCGGCGTAGCGGCGCTCGGCGTCAGCGTACCGGTTGCGGCGCTCGCCGAGCGCAGGATGCCACGCGGGCAGGTCGATGAACTTCAGCTCCGCTCCGACGGCGCGGCCCTCGGTGAGTGCGACCCACTCTGGGGAGTAGGCGCAGAACGGCGTCCACGACGCGTGCATCCGCTCGGCGTCCCGGTAGTGGCTGAAGATCGCGACGGGCGGCGCGTGGCCGAGCAGCAGTTCCCCCAGCCGGTCCCCGAAATCGGCCGGCCCCTCCACCAGCACGTACGCGGGACGCAACCGCCGGATCACGTCCCGGACGAGCCGCGCGCACGCGGGGCTGTGGTGCCGGACCCCGACGAACGTGACCGCCATCAGCCGGGGAGCAGGTGCCGGGCGGCGTGCAGGGCCTTCCACTGCTCGCCCTCGCGCCTCGGTGCCTGCTGCTCCAGGTAGCGGCGCAGCCGGGTCAGGTCGTCGGGGCTGTCCTTGGCGGCCGTGCCCGCGAGGCACTCGACGATGTCGGCGGCACCGCCCGCCTCGCCGCGCAGGAACCACCCCCGCACCCCCACCGCGTGCGCGACCGACACCGCCTCCGCCGTGCTCATCACCGCCGACAGCCGGTCCATCGACCGGCCCTCCTCCGTCGTGGCGTTCCGCAGCTCCCGGAACGTGGTGACCAGCACCTCCAGGACGTCCCTGCGCGGCGCGACACCGACCCCGCTGCGCTCCAGGAGCCGCGCAGCCTCCGCCTCCACCAGCTCCAACTCGGTCGCGAAGTCGGCGATCGGGAACACCGTCTCGAAGTTGAACCGCCGTTTGAGCGCCGCGCTCATCTCGTTGACGCCGCGGTCGCGGGTGTTCGCGGTCGCGATGACGTTGAACCCGTCCCGGGCGAAGACCATCGCGTCCCGCCCGGACAGCTCGGGGATCGCGAGGACCCGGTCCGACAGGGGCGACAGCAGCGCGTCCTGGACCTCCAGCGGGCAGCGGGTGATCTCCTCGAACCGGACGATCTTCCCCTCGGCCATCCCGTCCAGCAGCGGCGCCGGGACCAGCGACCGCGTGGACGGGCCCTCCGCCACCAGCAGCGCGTAGTTCCAGGAAAACTTGATCTGGTCCTCGGTGGTGGCGGCGCCGCCCTGGATCGTCAGCGTGGACGTCCCGCTCACCGCCGCCGCGATCAGCTCCGACAGCAGCGACTTCGCCGTCCCCGGTTCCCCGACCAGCATCAGCCCCCGGCTCGTCGCCAGCGTCACCAGTGCCCGGTCGATGAGCGAGGTGTCGCCGACGAACTTGCGGGTGACACCGGCCGCGGGGTCCCCGACGATGAACCGCCGCGCGGCCGTCAGGCTCAGCGCCCAGCCGGGGGGCCGCGGCCCGGTGTCCTCCTCCCGCAGCCGCGTCAGCTCGTCGGCGAACCGGACCTCGGCCGGCGGCCGCTGATAGTCGTCGGTGTCCTTCGTCATGTCCTGTTCCGGGGGTCAGACGGTGAGGGCGGTCAGTTCGGCGAGCACCTCGGACGCGGTGATCGCGTCCAGGTCACCGAGGCGGAGCGTCGACTTCTTGTCCTTCCGGTAGCGGTACTCGCCGGGCTCGTCGGCGAGCCACACATGCTCAAGGGTCTGGTAGTCGCCGTTCGCCCCGAGTTCCATGGCGGACAGGCCAGGGTCGAGCCCGATCACGAGGTGGCGGCCGCCGGTGACGGGCCGCGAGATCCAGGTCTCGTTGCCGCCGCCCTGCGGTTCGCCGCGCTCCCAGCCGAGCCGGACGAGCCCGGCCACGCGACCGAAGGGGACGGCCAGGTTCTCGAACCGATCGAGCCGTTCGCCGTCGCGCTCCTTCTCGGTGAGGGCGTGGACGGCCCGTCCGAGCTGCGGGAACGGCTGGAGGATCTCGTAGTCGGCGAACACCTCTCCCCAAGCGGCGACGTCCAAGTGCAAGGGATGCGCAACGCGGACGGCGGCGGACTCCGTCAGCGTGAACGCCTCGTCCTCCACGTCCGCGAACGTGCCGTCCTCGGCGATCCGGAACGTGGACACCGTGTCCCCGTCGGAGGCGACCCACACGAGGCGACGCGCGAGGTGCCGGACGAGCGGATGGCCCACGACGAACTCGCGGAACTCACCCGCCGTCCACTCCCGTTGCGTCACCATGGCGCGCTCCAGCCGCATCAGCTGGCTCGACGCGACGGTCCGGACGTCCTTCTTCAGCGCCGCGAACGCCTTGGAGGCGGCCGGAGCGAGTTCGGGATCGTCCTTCGCACCGGGCTTGGGCAGGGACTTGCGCGGCTTGCCGTCCTCGTCGGCGACGGTCGGCTTGAGCTGCTCATCGAAGCCAACGCGGAAACGACGCGGCCCGTAGTCGAGGGTCATCGAACCGTCGGCGTCCAACCCAAAGTCGGGAACAAGACGGTCGGCGAGCTGCTCGGTGCTCAGGCCGAGCCGATCGGCGACCTCACGGATCCGCGCCTGCGCCTCGCCTTGGAGCCCCTTGAACTTCACCTTCTGCGCGATGCCGTGCAGGTGCATCAACGCCACGTCCGACCCGATCTCGGCCAGCACACCAAGGCCGGTGACCGCGTGCTTGTGACCACCCTCGCCCGGCCAGGCGCGCACAACCGGTGTCAGCAGCCGCACCGTCGCGTCATTGCCGCTGCGACCGAGCTGCGTGAGCGCCCAACCGTCCTTGGAAGGCTTCCCGGCCTCCCGCCACTTCTGGAACAACGCCCACCCGAACTCCGCGACGGACTCCGGCTCACATACCCGCCGAATCTCCTCCATTCCGTGCGGAACGGACATCGCCAGCAGTTCCAGCAGGCGACGCGCCGCCTCGCGCGGCAGAGCCCGATCCCCACCGCGCAGGAGCACCTGCGGCAGGACCGCCGGGTCCAGCCACTCGCCGATCTTCGGCGGCTGGACCAGTCCCGTCCCCGCCGGATGGGCCGCCAGCAGTTCCCCGATCGCGGCCGCGGCCTCGTCGCCGTGCGCGGTCCGCGTCGCCGCCACGATCCCAGCGAGGTCATGCGCGCCGTTCAGGTGGCGGAGGGCGTGCTCGGCCGGACGCCACCGCTTGGCCGTCGTGGCGAGCGCCGCCGGGACGAGCAGCGGGACCGCGTCGAGGCCGTGCCGATCGAGCCATCGGCGTCCGGCGTCAGCACCCTTACCTCGCCGGGCGAGCCAGTCCGCGGCGAGCAGCGCCACCCCCTCGTCCAGATACGGCAGCAGCGGATCGGCGCAGGTGTCGGGATACGCCTCCGCCATCCGGACGGCGACGGGCAGCGCGTCCAGTCCGTACCGGGCGGCGAGAGGGCGCGTCCACCGGTGCGCATCACGGCGGGCGAAGCCGGTGAAGCCGGGCAGCAGCGGCCGGATCAGCTCCTCCGGGCCGTGCACCATGAGCTGCACCGACCCGGTCTTGTGGTCGCCGGACGTATAACCCTCGACGAGCATGGCCCAGTCCGCGCCCTCCGGCGCGCCAACGCCCGAATCGGCGTCGAGCCACTCCCGGTGTTCGCCGTCCAGCCACGCGAGCCGCGGCGGCGGCGCCTGGAGGCCGGCCACGGCGGGGCGGCGAGCCCGCTCCCACGAAGGGTCCGTCAGGACGGCGGGCAGCACGTCCTCCGGCGCGTCCGGCACCCGGACGGAGGAGGCCGCGATCCGCTCGACCTCGGCGCGGACGTCACCCGGCAGGCCCGGCTGGGCCGCCTCGACCACCTCGGGGTGCAGCATGACGTGCTCCGCGAGCAGGTCGTCGGCGCCGGCGCGCGCCAGCAGCCGCAGCGCCCGTACCGGGAACCGCTTCATCGCCTCGCCGAGGGCGGGCCGCACGTGCTTGCGGTCGATCCGGTCCAGCAGTCCCTGGAACGCCTCGTCCGTCGGCAGGAGGGCGATCGTCTCGTAGAGGCGCCGGCGATCAGCCGACTCCAGGTGACCGCTCCCGGCGTTGGCGAGGAAGAAGTCGAGGGCGCCGGGGCCGACACCGTCCGCCATCGTGACGAGCAGTGCGCGGGTCGCGTCCTTCCAGAACAGCCCCCTCGCCATGAGCGGGGTTGCGAGCTGGGCGGGTGTGCCGAGCGCGGAGTACATCAGCCACCGCAGGCCGCCGCCGCTCGGCGCGGGGGTGGGCGCGGCGCAGCACTCGTCCACCCAGTCCTCGCGTGTCGGGGCGAGGTACGACACGATCCACCGCATCGACCATGTGAGGCGGTGGGCCGCAAGCCGCTCCACCGCGTCCGCGTACTCGTGCTCCGCCGCGACCGCGAGCAGGCCCCGGACCCGCCGCAGCGTCTCCTCGGCCGCCCCGCCGCCGTCATCGTTCTTGCGATGCTCAGCCCCGACCCAGGTGCCGACCCAGTCACCGCCGCCGCGCCGGATCGCCTGCGTGCGGCTCCGCTCCACCACCGCGCACGCGGCGAACCCGATGCCGTGCTCTGCGACCCAGGCGTCGACGAACGTCCGGTTCACCGCAGCGCTCGCCCGCGGGGTGCCGAGCGAGGTGACGGCCGCGATCACCGCCGCCCCCGCCGCGTCGTCCGCCCCGTCCAGGTACCGGCGCGCGGCCTCGGTCAGCGCCTGGTCCCCGGCCTCCCCCTTCAGCAGCGAGTCGACCGCGCCGCCGGTGGCCTCGACGAGCTTGCGCGCGGCCTTCGGTGCGGCCGCGGCCCGCTTGATCTCGGGGCCCGGCGCCCCACCGCGCCGGGCGTGCAGCGACTTGCGCCACGCTTCCGGGATCGTCAGAACGTCTTCGGCGGGGAGAGCGGGGAGGTGATCTTCCATGCCGCCTCACCGTAGCGGAGCACTCTGACGGTTCACGTACTTTGCGTGAGGTTCTCCAGGTCGGTGATGATTTCCGAGGCGGTCACGGGTTCGAGTTCTGCGAAGGTGCGGCCCGACCCGTCCGCCGGCAGGAAGCGGGACGGGCGGTCGGTGATCCAGACCGCCGTGACGGTGTCGTGGTCGCGGCCGAAGGGATCGCCGATCTGGATGCCCAGGTGCAGGCTGAGGACGACGCGAGCGGAACCCGTCCCGTACTCGATCCAGTTCTGGGTGCCGTTGTCCTCCGGGGCACCGCGCTCCCAGCCACGCTTCTCCAGCGCCAGCAGGGCGCCCGTGGGCACGGTGATCCCCTCGAAGCGGGGCAGCCGCCAGGCCGCCGACTCCTCGGTGGTCAGCGCGCGGACGGTCCGCCCGAGCTGCGGGAACGGCTGGAGGATCTCGTAGTCGGCGAACACCTCCGCCCAGGCGGCGAGATCGCCGCCGAGGTGGAGCGGGTGGACCAGGGCGACCTCGGCGGCGGGGCCGGCGAGGGTGACGGCGTCGTCGTGCACGTCGGCGAAGGTGCCGTCCTCGGCGACGCGGAACGCCACACCGCCGGACGTCCAGACGAGCCTGCGGACGAGGTGCCACAGGAGCGGATGGCCGACCAGGTGTTCACGAAACTCCCCGGCCTCCCAGCGACGCCCGGTGAGCATCGCCGCCTCCAGGCGGCGGACCTGGATGGCCGCGACGGCGCGGACGTCCTTCTTGAGGTCGGCGAAGCGCTGATGGGCGGCGGGCGCGAGCGCCGGGTCGTCCTTCGCACCGGGCTTGGGCAGCGACTTGCGGAGCCGTCCGGCCTCGTCGGTGACGTAGGGCCTGAGCTGCTCGTCGAAGCCGACGGTGAAGCGGCGCGGCCCATAGTCGAGGATCAACGTCCCCGCGCCGTCCAACCCGAAGCGGGGGACGAGCCGGTCGGCGAGTTGCTCGTCCGTCAGCCCCAGGCGCGCGGCGACCTGTCTGATCTTGCTGCCGGCCTCCGCCTGGAGGGCCTTGAACTTCACCTTCCGCGCGATGCCGTCAAGGTGGGCGAGCGCCGTGTCGGTGCCGATCGCGGCGAGGACGTCCAAGCCCCGCACGGCCCGATGATGCAGGGTCTGGCCCGGCCAGGCCCGGATGATGGGGGTGAGGCGGCGGACGGTCGTGTCGTCGCCGAGAACACCGAGCCCCGTCAGCGCCCAGACGCCGTCCGGCGGCGCGCCCGCGGCCTCCCAGCGCTCGAACAGCGCCCACGCGAAGGCGGCGAGGGAGCCGGGCTCGCAGGCCGCGCGTACCTCCGCGAGCCCCGGGAACGGCCGGTCCGGAGTCGACAAGGCCAGCATCGTCACGAGGTGGGCGGCCGTCTCCGGGGCAAGGGCGGTACCGCCGAGCGTCACCGGGGGAAGGGTGGGCGCGTCCGTCCAGGCGACGGGAGCGGGCGGGTCGACGAGCCGGATCAGCCACGGGTCGCCGGGGTCGAGGCGGGGCACGCCGGCGACGATGGCCGCGACCGCCGGCCCGTGGTCGGGGGCGGCCTCGATGACGCGTTCCGGGGAGTAGGCGGCCGCGAGGACGCGCAGCGCGGTCCCTGCCTTCTCCCGCAGGCTCTCGCGGACGCCCAGCGCGTCGGGCAGCAGGTACGGGACGGCCTCCACGCCGTGCCGGACGAGCCAGGACCGGGCGGTCTCGCGCGCCTCGTCGCCGCGTCCGGGGAGCCAACCGGCGACCAGTCGGGCGACACGCGCGTCGAGAAACGGCAGGAGCGCCGGGCCGCCCTCCACCGGGCGGCGCTTGGCCGCGTGGACGGCGGGCGCGACGGCGTCCACCCCGAACCGCGCCACGATCGGCTCCATCGGACGCTTCTGGAAGTCGATCTCCGGGCGCCACTTCGCCAGCAGCGGGACGAGGCGGTCGGCGGGTCCGTGCTTGAAGAGCGTCACCTGGGCATGGCGGTTGAACAGCCTCCCGCGCCCCTGCTGGGCGAGGGCGTCCTCCCAGTCGGGCGACGGGGGCGGGGCGCCGGCGGCGGACGCCCATTCCTCGCGCTCGCCCGGCGCCCACGCCGCGCGGGGCGGCGGTGGCTTCAGCCCCTTGACGACGACCGGCTCCGGATCGTCCCGCCGGGCCGCCCAGGGCGGGCTCGCCAGCACGGGTGGGAGGGCGTCGACCATCGCGGGGCTCCTTCGTCCGGGGGGTGATCATCAGGCTAGTGCGGCCGTCCGACAGGGCGCGTTCCGACAGGAGAGAAAGAGGGTTGACCGGCCTTTCGGGAGGGACGCGTGGAGATCGGAGACGGGGCGCCAGCGGTCGAAGCGGGACGTCCGCCCGGCAGAGAAGGGCGCACGGCGGTGGCGCCCGTTTCGTCCGGTTCTCCGCCGGGATCGAGGACACCGGCGACCCGCTCGCCGACGTGCGGCGAGCCCTGGCCGAGGCCGCGCGGTGATGCCCCAGCGGGCCGGTCACGGTGCCGCGCGCATGTCCTCCTCGACGCGCTCGGCGGCCTTGCGGGCGGCGATCAGCACCGGATCCCAGACGGGGGCGAACGGCGGCGCGTAGCCGAGGTCGAGTCCCGTCATCTCCTCAACGGTCATGCCGTTCCACAGCGCGACGGCGAGGCCGTCGACGCGCTTGGCGGCACCCTCCTCGCCGACGATCTGCGCGCCCAGCAGGCGTCCCGAGCGGCGCTCGGCGACCAGCTTGGTGTGCATCGTCGTCGCACCCGGGTAGTAGCCGGCGCGGGTGGTGGACTCGACGACGACACTGATCGTCTCGAACCCCGCCTCGGCCGCCTCGCGCTCGTTCAGCCCGGTGCGCGCGACCTCGACCTGGCAGATCTTGGCGACGGCCGTGCCGACCACGCCGGGGAACGTCGCGTACCCGCCGCCGAGATTGACGCCCGCGACGCGGCCCTGCTTGTTGGCGTGCGTCCCGAGCGCGATGGCGACGGGCGCCCCGGAGACGAGGTGGCGGGTCTCGACACAGTCGCCCGCGGCCCACACCCCGTCGGCGCGGGTGCGCATCCGGCGGTCGGTGACGATCCCGCCCGTCGCGCCCACCTCGATCCCCGCCGCGCGGGCCAGGTCGCTGCCCGGCCGCACGCCGAGCCCGAGCACGACCAGATCGGCCGGCAGCGAGCGGTCCGCGGTGCGGACTGCGGTGACGCGCCCACCGGAGGTGTCGAAGCCCTCGACCGGCTCACCCAGATATAGACGCACACCGATGTCGCGCAGGGCGTCGGCGACCAGCGCGCCCATATCCGGGTCGAGGGTGCGCATCGGCTGGTCCGCGACGTCCACGAGGGACACCTCAAGGCCGCGCGACACCATCGCCTCGGCCATCTCCAGGCCGATGTAGCCACCGCCCACCACCACCGCCCGGCGCGGCCCGTCGCGGTCGAGGACGCGCCGGATCCGGATGCCGTTGTCGAGGACCTGCACGCCGTGCACGCCCTCCGCGTCGGCGCCGGGCAGGCGGGGCCGTGCCGGCACCGCGCCGGTGGCGACCATCAGCCGGTCGTAGCCCTCCCAGCGCTCGCCGCCCCCGTCGAGACCGCGGACCCGCACCCGGCCGCCGGGCAGATCGATCTCGGTCGCCTCCGTGCGCAGGCGCAGGTCGATGTCACGGTCGCGGAACTCCTCCGGCGTGCGGGCGATCAGCGCGTCCGCGTCAGCGACGACACCGCCCGCGAGGTAGGGGATGCCGCACGCCGAGTAGGACGCGTGGTGCCCGCGCTCGAACACGGCGATCTCCAGCTCGTCCGGACCGCGCCGCCTGCGGGCCTGCGACGCGGCGCTCATCCCGGCCGCGTCGCCCCCGATGACGACCAGCCGTTCGCGTCCGGCCATGTCCCGACCTCCCCAGTGATCGTTTCGAGCGTACCCGGGGCCCGGCGGCGGAGGGCGTGCCGGCGTTAGAGACGGTAGACGCGGCGGGCATTGCCGGACGCGACGAGCGCCGCGACGCGCTCGGCGTCCGCCGCCGTCCACGCCCCGTCCTGCACACCCCCGGCGAGCATCCCGGCGAGGCCGCGCCGGAACAGCAGCGCGCCGAGGTGGTACAGCTCGGCCAAGCCGAACGCGTCCGAGGAGTACAGCACCTTGCCGAACGGCGCCAGCTCCAACAGCTCGGCGATCAGCGCCGGCGCGCGGTGCCCGAGGTTGTGGGTGGCCAGCCCCGCGTCCACGTACACGTTCGGGAGGACCTGGGCCAGATAGCCCGCCTGCCGGTGGAACGGATAGTTGTGCAACAGCAGCGCCGGCGTCCCCGCGTCGTCCAGGGCCCGCAACAGCCCGATGAGCAGCAGCGGGTCGCCGCGCCGCAGGTCGGCGTCCACGTCCCCGAGCCCGACGTGGAACTGCACCGGCAGCCCGGCGTCGGACGCGCACCACACCAGGAAGCGGTGCAGGACCTCGTCGCACACACGCGGGGTCTCCTGGCGCAGCAACCGCCCGGCCGCCGCCGACACCTCTGCGGCGGACGGGCGCGCGCCCGCCAGTTCCAGCCCCGCGCGGTAGGCGGCGACCGACTTGGCCCCCACGACCGCCGGGGCGTACGCGGCGACGCGGGCGCGCACCTCGTCTGCGAAGCCCGACGCGGCGACACCGTCCCGCGCGGCCTGCTCCGCGACCGTCTCCAGCCGGACGACCTCGTGCGCCGCCGCGCCGGCGAGCCGGCCGAGGTCGCGCGGCTCCAGGATCGACTGCGGCGTGTACCCGGTGTCCACGCAGAGGGACTCCAGCCCGGCGGCGGTCAGGAAGCGGCGGTTGACCTCGGCCGCGCCCAACTCGGCGCGCCGCGCGAGGTACTCCTCCGGTCCGGCGTGCGCCTCCAGGTCCAGGACGGGCGGGCACCACCGCCGCAGCGCGAAACCGATCTGCGAGTCGAACGGACTCACGCCCGGCGGTCCGCCAGTCTCGGCTTCGGTGAGCATCCCCTCGAACTCGGCGCGGTCGAGATCACGATCGAGGACGCCATGGCAGTGATGGTCCGCCAGGCCCAACGACTCCAGCCATTCGAGCACGACACCCGTCTCCCTCCCCTGAAAAGCACCCACGGTTCTTCCTACGATGCCTATACGGGCAGAGCCCGTGCCGCCCGCCCCCTCGCCAACTCCTCTCAGGAGCCTCACTGTGGATGATTCCGGACAGACCGCCGCCTTCGACGGGGCACTCGACGGCAACGAGCGGGCCCGGCTCGGCGCCCGCGCCGCCGAGGCCGCCCGCCGACTCGCCGGGCAGGAGGTCGTCGCCGTCGCGCTCACCTGGGTGGACGTCAGCGGGATCACCCGGACCAAGACCGTCCCGGTGGGACGGTTGGAGCACGCCGCCTCCTGGGGCGTCGGCATGTCACCGGTGTTCGACGTCTTCCTCCTGGACGACTCGATCGTGTCCGGCCGGTTCATCGGCGGCCCCGCGGGCGACCTGCGCCTGCATCCCGACCTGGACCGGCTCGTCCCGATGGCCGCGCTGCCGGGCTGGGCGCACGCGCCCGCCAACCGGTACGCGCAGGACGGCGCCGTCCACCCGCTCGACACCCGGGCCCTGCTGCGCCGCGAGATGGCGCGCCTCGCCGCGGACGGCTGGACGGTGAGGGCGGCGTTCGAGATCGAGTGGGCGCTGTCGGAAAGCCACGGCGACGGCTTCTCCCCCGCCTGCCACGGCCCCGCCTACGGGATGACGCGGGTCAGCGAGCTGTCGGGCTACCTCCGCGACCTCCTCCGGGCCCTCGACACGACGGGCGTCACCGTCGAGCAACTCCACCCCGAGTACGCCGCCGGGCAGTACGAGATCTCCGTGGCCGCCGAAGACCCGGTCGGTGCCGCCGACACCGCCGTCCTGGTCCGGGAGACGATCCGGGCGGTGTCCATGGAGCACGGCCTGATCGCCTCGTTCTCCCCCAAGGTCGAGGCGGACTCGGTCGGCAACGGCGCGCACGTCCACCTGAGCCTGTGGCGCACCGGCGACGCCCGCGACGACGCGGACGCGCCGCGGGCCAAGGCGGACACGCCCCGGGGTCAGGCCGAGGGGGCCGCGAACGCGATGGCGGGCGGCGACGGACCGTACGGGCTGACCGGGGCCGGGCAGTCGTTCACCGCCGGGATCCTGGAGCGGCTGCCCGCGCTGCTGGCGGTCGGCGCCCCCTCGGTGGCCAGCTACCTGCGGCTCGTCCCGTCCCACTGGGCGGGGGCGTTCGCTTGCTGGGGACTGGAGAACCGGGAGGCGGCGCTGCGGCTGGTCACCGGCGCCGACGGGGAGCGCGCGGGCGCGGCGAACCTGGAGATCAAGTGCTTCGACGGAGCCGCGAACCCCTACCTCGCGCTCGCGGCGCTGCTGGCCGCGGGGCGCGCCGGGCTCGCCGCCGAGGCCGCGCTGCCCGATCCGGTGGACGTCGACCCGGCCACGCTGGCACCCGACGAACGGGCCGCACGAGGGATCATGGAGCTGCCGTCCTCGCTCGCCGAGTCGGTCGCGGCGTTCGAGGCGGACGCCGTCCTGCGGGAGGCGCTCGGCGAGGCGGTGACCGACACGGTCGCGACCGTCCGCCGAGGTGAGATCGCCCTGCTGGCCGACGCGACCCCGGAGCAGATCGCCGCCGCGACCCGCTGGCGGCACTGAGTTGATTCCACCCCGGCTGCATTGCGCAATCCGGCCCAGGGGCTCGGGCGAGCGCGTCATCGCTTCGCGATCTTCCCCCGGTGAGGCTCGCCTTCGGCTTTGCCCCACCGGGTCAGGTAGTGCGCTCGCGTGACGGTTGAGGCGGTTGGGACGAATAGGTCGGGCGCTAGGACGGGTTTGGGGGTGCTGCCTTGGGTCCGGTGGTGAGGACGGCGCCGGGGGCGTAGGGCTGGACTCTCACCTGCATCTCACCGCAGGCGCAGCGGGTGTAACTGACCACGCCCTCGGAGGTCAGGTGTCGTGAGAGGACCTCGTACACCTCGGTCTGGGGCCAGCCACAGCGTGGGCATTCCTCCACCGCGCATCCTCAAGGAAGCCATGTAAGGGTTAAAATCAAGATATCAACTACAGAGCGGGTGCGGGAGTGGAGGCCGGGACAAATGCGGATCACTGGCTACAAGAGCCACGGAGTCTCCGCCGCGGTGGCCCTGGTCAACGCGGTGACCAGCGTGTCCGGTGATGCCTCCGTGGACGCGCTGCGCCGCATCCTGCGCGACAACGAGTTCATCTGGCAGGAGTTCGAGGCACGCGACGCCGAGGCGTTCCGCCACTGGGGGCGGACGCTGCGCCCGTTCTTCGAGGCCGCCACCGTCGAGGAGGCGATGGCCCTGCTCAACGAGTTGATGTTGGAGATCCCGATGCACCCGCACCTGGCCGACCACGAGCCGCACGGGCTGCACATGCACTACGCGCCGCCCTCGTCCCGGCTGCCGCACCGCTTCCGCGCCACCACGCTGATGAACCTCGCCGAACTGGTGGTCGAGCACGGTCTCGGCCGGACCGGCGTCTGCGCGGCCGGGGGCTGCGATCGCGTCTACGCCGACACCTCCCGCTCGGGCCGCCGCCGCTTCTGCTCCGAGACCTGCGCCAACCGGACGAACGTCGCCGCCTTCCGCGCCCGCAGGCGCCCCTGAGAGTTTTGCCGGGATGTGGGAAGAAAGAGGTTCTGGAACCCCTTGAGCCAGGGGTACCTGATCGAGTAACCAATCACCTGCGTGCACAGATGCCTTTCGCCTTTCTTCGACCCGGCCGCCGCACCGACCGTTCACCGCTCCAGGTGGCGACGGAGGTGCAGTCCACCGCTTTCCGCATCGCCCGGCTGACCGTCACCGCCGTCGCGTCCTTCGTGCTGGCGCTGGCGGTGCTGCCCGAGGGCGGCCCGCAACCGCTGCTGGCGCCGCTGACCGCGCTGCTCGTCGTGCAGTACTCGGTGTACGAAACGATCAAGTCGAGCATGCTGCGGGTCGCCTCGGTCACCTCGGGGGTGCTGGTGGCGGTGCTCTTCGCGAGCACCGTGGGGTTCTCCTGGTGGAGCCTCGGGCTGGCGATCCTCGCCGCCCTCGTCATCGGGCACGTGCTCCGGCTCGGTGAGCACGTCCTCGAGGTGCCGATCAGCACCATGTTGATCTTCGCGCTGGGCGCGGCCAGCGAGTCCGGCGCCGCCGAGCGGTTCTGGGAGACGCTGATCGGCGCGGCGACCGGGTTGGCCGCGACGCTGCTGGTGCCCTCGGTGCGCGTCCGGCCCGCCGAGGAGGCCGTCCAGAACATCGCCGAGCGGCTGCGGGCGCTGATCGAGGACATCGCCGAGGGTCTGCGCGGCGAGCCGGTCGAGAACGAGGCCGCCCGCTGGCAGGAGGAGGCGGAGCGGCTCGCCCGCGATCTCGCCCGCGCCGACCAGGCGCTCGGCGCGGCAGAGCAGAGCGTCCGGCTCAACCCGCGGACCCGCGCCCGACGGCTCGTCGACGCGGGCGTGGCGCTGCGCAACGCCGTCGAGACGATGGAGCACTTCACGCTGTCGCTGCGCGGGCTGACCCGGTCGCTGGCCGACGACGAGCGGCTCGGCGGGCACGGCCGGCTGCTGACCGATCCCCAGTTGCGCCCGCAGCTCGCGGACGCGCTGGCCGGGGTCGCGGCGAGCATCGCCGCCTACGGCCGGCTCGCCCGCTCCGACCTGGACCGCGACGCGCGGCCGTTCAAGGCCGAGCAGGACCTGGAGGTGCAGGTCGACATCGCGCGGGAGCGCCGGGCGCGGCTCGCCCAGGAGCTGCACGAGCGTGCCGCCGCCGGTGACCTGTGGCCGCTGTACGGGGAGATCTCCATGGACCTCGACCGGCTCCTGGAGCACCTGCGGGTGGAGCATCGCGCCCGCGCCCGCGAGCACTGGCGGCGGCATCGCGGCGCGACCCGGCACCTGCCCGAGCGGCCGATACGGGTCGTCCGGCAAGCGGGTCACCAGCTCCGCAGGGCCGCGGCGTCCGCGGTGGCCGCCGCCGAGCGCGCCGCACGGGACTCCGACAGCCCCTACCACTTCCGGTAGGGCCCGGGACGGGCAGAGGCCCGTCCATGGGGGTCGGGACGGGCCTCTGCGTGGTGCGCCGGCCGGGGTCGGGGCCGGCGGGAAGGTCAGCGGAAGGTCGGCTCCAGAACGTCGATACCGCGCGTGTTGTCGGCCACGTAGACGTACCTGCCGTGCCAGTAGGGCTGCCAGGACGCGGCGTCGGCGGGGCGGTAGTAGGCGACCTGCCGGGGGTTGGTGGGGTCGCTGACGTCCAGGAACCGGGTGCCCTGCGAGTAGAACGACTGGACGATCACGCCGTTCCGGACGTCGAGGTAGTGCGCCGAGCAGTCGTCGCTCGTGGGGTCGCTGCCCTCCTGGCCCGCGACACCCCAGGTGGCGACGGTCTGGAGGCGGAACTTCTTCTCCGGGGTGGAGCGCCAGCCCTGGCCGTCGTAGGAGCCCTTGAGGGAGGCGATGACGAGCAGCCCGTCGTTGGCGCAGCCGGCGTTGAACGTCTCCTCGGTGACGTACAGCAGTTTGCCGTTGCCCCACCTGCGCGGGTCCGCGGCCTGGCTCCGGGTCCGTCCGACGGCCCGGTAGCTGTTGTGCATGAACGTGGAGTTGGTCGTGGCCTCGTCGAGCCCGCCGCCCGCATACGGGACGGGGTCGATCGCGGTGGCGCGGCGCCACTGCCTCTTCAGCGGGTCGTAGTGGCGGCCGGTGGTGTAGTAGCCGCGGACGCCGCCGCGTCCGGACGCCCAGGCGACGCCGTCGGAGTCGACCTGGATGTCATGGGTGTAGTCGGTCTTGCCGTCGTTGCGCCCGGTGTCGATCGGGTCCTGGTGCACCTTGGGATTGGCCGGGTCCCGGACGTCGGTGACCCAGACGGGCCGCCCGCCCCAGTCGGCGGGCATCCAGTCCGCCTTGGACGGGCCGCCCGTCCACAGGTACTTGCAGTCGTTCACGCACGTGGTGGTGTGTCCGGCCGGAACCTTGACGTAAGTGATCTGCCGCAGGCTCTCCGGCTTGGACGCGTCCACGACGTAGACGCCGGACTCGCCCTTGGCGGTGGTGCCACCGAAGGCGCGCGGGTCCCGGGACAAGTAGATGATCTTGCGCTTGGGGTCGAAGTCGGTGTCCTCGGTCTCCCACATGCCGGGCATGTTGAGCTGCCCGACCAGCGTGGGAACGCGCGGGTCGGCGGTGATGTCGTAGGCCTTCAGCCCGAACTCGCCCGTCGCGTAGAGGATCGTGCGCTTGTGGCGGCCGTGGCCGTAGTCGATGAACATCAGCGAGATGGCGCCCTTGGCGTCGGAGACGCCGCCGACGCGCCGCACGTTCTTGATCGACTCGGATGGCTCGGCGCTCTTTGCGGCGGGGCGGTGATAGTGCCCGCCGTGGCCGCCCTGGCCCTCGTCCTCCGCTGCCGCCGTGGCGCCGGACTGCGGATATCCGGGCTCGGGCGGGCACGCCCAGGCCGAACCGGCCATGAGCGCCAGCGAGGCCGCGACGGCTCCGCCGCCCTGGATCAGCCGACGCGTCCGGCGTGGCGAGCGGGAGAACGGGCGGGGGGTCATGGGCGCCTCCACTTCGAACGATCTGCGCAGCGTCAGTGTGACCAGAGTTGGAACGATGATCAACAGGGCGGTATGTCACGAATTGGACTCAGCACCGTAAGAGCAGGTGGCGACTGTCGGGAGTGCGGGGCCGGTCGGTCCATGGTCGCTCTTCCACCCTCCGGCGCCGGTGCCGTACGCTTCCCCGCGTCCCGCCCCCGCCCTCCCGGGAGAGGCCGTTGAAGAGCGCCCCGCGCACCGCCGCCCTGGTCACCGGTGCCGTCGTGGTGCTGGTGGCCCCGGTCCTGGCCCTCAAGGCGCGGAGCGACCCGGCCGACCCGCGGATCTCGGTGGGCGCGCCGGCACCCGCGACGCTGCTGCCCGGCGACGTCCGCGACATGACCGGACGGATGATCGCGAACGCGGTGTGGACGGGCCTGGTGTCCTACGACCCGGCGACGGGCGCACCCGTCAACGCCGCCGCCGAGTCGGTCACGAGCGAGGACCGCCGGGTCTGGACGGTGCGGCTACGGCCCGGCGGCACCTTCTCCGACGGCTCGCCCGTCACGTCCCGCTCCTTCACCGGCGCCTGGACGGCCGTCCTGCGCGAAGGATGGGCAGGCGCGCGACTGCTGACCGACGTGGCCCGCGTGAAGGGCGCCGGGCATCCCCGCGCGGACGGCGTGGACGGGCTGAAGGTCACCGACGACCGGACGTTCGAGGTGACGCTCGACCGCCCGCTGAGCGGGTTCCCCGCGCTGCTCGGAGACCCGGCGTTCTTCCCGATGCCCGCCGGCGTCCTCGGGTCGCGCGCCTGGGCGTCGTACGCGCGGAGCCCGGTCGGCAACGGCCCGCTGCGGGTCAAGGCGCGGACGGGCGGCGAGATCGTCCTCCAGCGTCCGGGCGGCGGCCGGGAGGTCGTGGTCGAGGCGATGCCCGACGCGGCCCGCCAGTACGCCGCGGTGGAGAGCGGCGACCTGGACGTCGCCACCCGGGTGCCGACCGCGCGGCACGGGTCGATGGACGCCGACTTCGACGACCGCCACCGCGCCGTCCCCGGCCGGAGCGTCACCTACCTGGCGTTCCCCAGCGGGCGGAAGCGGCTGTCCTCGCCCACCGTGCGGACGGCGCTGTCCATGGCGATCGACCGGTCCGCGGTGACCGAGGGTGCGCTCGGGCACCAGTACTCCCCCGCCGACTCGCTGGTCGCGCCGGGCATCCTGCCGGGGCACCGCGCGGGCCAGTGCCGATTGTGCGTCCACGACTCGCGGGCCGCGGTCGCCGCGCTGCAGGACGCGGGTGGACTGACCGGCCCCCTCACGCTCTGGTACCAGGCGGGCTCGGGCGACGACGCGTGGGTGAAGGCCGTCGCCGACCAGCTTCACGGGGAACTGTCCCTGGACGCGCGGCCGCACCCCGTCCCCGACCTGCGCAAGGCCCTGGACGAGCACGCGGTGGACGGCCCGTTCGCGGTCCACGCGACCGCCGCCTACCCGGCTCCCGTCGCCTCGCTCGCGGCGCTGCTGGAGGCCGCGCCGAGCCTCGACCCGGACGGTGCCGGCGGCCTCGTCACCGAGGCCGAGGAGGCCGGGACCGCCGAGGACGGTGTGATCCCGGCACGGCTCGCGGAGAGCGCGCTGCTGCGCGACATGCCCGCGATGCCGCTGTGGTCGGCGCACGACCACCTGGTGTGGTCGGAGCGGGTCCGCGGCGTCACCGCCGGCGCGTTCACCGGCCTGCGTCTCGATCGGCTGAGCGTCCAGGACTGATCCGGGCGGCCCGTCCGCCCACCTCGCCACCTGCCCTGGCGCGCGGTCCGACCAGCGCGGGCAGCGCGCCGAGGGCCGCCAGGACCGCGGCGGTCCCCTCCAGCCGCTGCTGGACACGGTCGGGCGGGACGGCGACGCGGCGCCGGTCGGTGTCAGGGGATCAGGCGATGTGCAAGGGCGGTGTGGCGGCGGCCCGCACCGGCGGTGCGGACGGCCGCGGCGAGCGCCCGGCGGGAGCCGACGAGGACGACCAGCTTCTTCGCGCGGGTGATCCCGGTGTAGAGCAGGTTGCGGCGCAGCATCATCCACGCGCCGGTCGTGAGCGGGATGACGACGGCCGGGTACTCGCTACCCTGCGAGCGGTGGATGGTGATGGCGTAGGCGTGGGCCAGCTCGTCCAGTTCGTCGAAGGCGTAGTCGACGCTCTCGTCCTCGTCGGTGAGGACGGTCAGCGACTGCTCCTCCAGCGACACCGACGTGACGACGCCGACCGTCCCGTTGAAGACCCCGGCCTCGCCCTTGTCGTAGTTGTTGCGCAGCTGGGTGACCTTGTCGCCGACCCGGAAGACGCGCCCGCCGTAGCGGCGCTCCGGGCGGGCGTCGTCGTGCGGTGTGAGGGTCTCCTGGAGCAGCGTGTTGAGACCGCCCGCCCCGGCGGCGCCCCGGTGCATGGGCGCCAGGACCTGCACGTCGCGGCGCGGATCGAGCCCGAACCTGCGCGGGATGCGGTGGGCGACGACGTCCACGGTCAGCTCGGCGGCCTCGTCCTGCTCCTCGCAGGCGAACAGGAAGAAGTCGGGGAAGCCGCGGGTCTGCGGGTGCTCGCCGGAGTTGACGCGGTGCGCGTTGACGACGATGCCGGACTGCTGCGCCTGCCGGAAGATCTTCGTGAGCCGGACGCGCGGGATGGCCCGCGCGGCGAGCAGGTCGGCCAGCACCTCCCCCGCGCCGACCGACGGAAGCTGATCGACGTCCCCGACCAGCAGCAGGTGCGCGCCCCGCGGGATCGCCTTCACCAGCTTGTTGGCCAGGATCAGGTCGACCATCGAACACTCGTCGACGACGACGAGGTCGGCGTCCAAGGGACTGTCCTGGTCGAACTTGGCGTCGCCGCCGGGCTGGAGCTGGAGCAGGCGGTGGACGGTCGCGGCCTCGTGCCCGGTCAGCTCCGCCAGCCGCTTGGCCGCCCGCCCGGTCGGCGCCACCAGGACGATCTTCGCCTTCTTCGCGGCGGCCAGCTCCACCACCGAGCGGACGGTGAAGCTCTTGCCGCAGCCCGGCCCGCCGGTCAGCACCGCCACCTTGGACGTCAGCGCGAGCTTGACGGCCTCCTCCTGCTCGGGCGCGAGGGCCTGGCCGGTGCGCTCCTTCAGCCACGGCAGCGCCTTGTCCCAGTCGACGCCGGCGAACGCCTGGAGCCGGTCGGTCGGGGCGTCCAGCAGCTCGCGGAGCCCGCGGGCGAGGGAGCGTTCGGCGCGGTGGAACGGGACGAGGTAGACGGCCGGGATCGTCGCCGCGTCGTCCCCGGCGCCGGGGATCGGCTCGCGGACCACGCCCTCGTCGCGCGCCAGCTCCTCCAGCGCCGGGACGATCAGCTCGCGCGGCACGCCGAGGATCTTCTCCGCGGCCGTCACCAGGTTGGGTTCGGGCAGGAAGCAGTGCCCGTCGTCGGCGGCCTCGGACAGCGTGTACTGGAGCCCGGCCTTGATGCGCTGGGGGCTGTCGTGCGGGATGCCCACGGCCTGCGCGATCGTGTCGGCCGTCTTGAACCCGATTCCCCACACGTCCGCCGCCAGCCGGTAGGGCTCGCGCCGCACGGTGTCGACGGAGGCGTCGCCGTACTGCTTGTAGATGCGGACGGCCAGCGACGTCGAGACGCCGACACCTTGCAGGAAGACCATGACCTCCTTGATGGCCTTCTGCTCCTCCCACGCCTCGCCGATCCGCTTGGTGCGCTTCGGGCCGAGCCCGGGGACCTCGACGAGCCGTCCGGGCTCCTCCTCGATGACGCGCAGGATGTCGGTACCGAAGTGCCCGACCATCCGGTCGGCCATCACCGGCCCGATGCCCTTGATCATCCCGGAGCCGAGGTAGCGGCGGATGCCCTGCACCGTCGCCGGCAGGACGGTCGAGTACGACTCGACCTCGAACTGCTTGCCGTACTTCGGGTGTGACCGCCACCGTCCGGTCAGGCGCAGGCTCTCGCCCACCTGCGCGCCGAGCAGCGCCCCCACCACGGTGAGCAGGTCGGCGCCGCTCTTCTCGGTCGCCACGCGGGCGACGGTGTAGCCGGTGTCCTCGTTGGCGTAGGTCACGCGCTCCAGGACGGCTTCCAGCACCGCGGGCCGTGGCGTGGCGGCGGGGGTCGTGGGGGGACTCGACACAGCGTCCATGATGGCGGATCCCGCCGACATGATGGCCGGATCCGGCAGCGCTTCTGGATCTTCCGGTGATCGCGACGTACGGTCCGGGCGCACTCGTACCGAGAGTACTGAGAGGTAACGCTGGTGTTCCGCTCCCGAACCCCGGCCCTGGCGGCGCTGTGCGCCCCGGCCGTCACGCTGGCCGTCACGCTCGCCATGGCGGCGGCCGTCCCACCCGCCGAGGCGGCGCCCGCCCGGCCCGATCCGATCGCAGGCTTCACCGAGGAGAACGCCAAGTGGCAGCGGCAGTACGAGAAACTGCTGAGCGCCGTCCCGTCCGCCAAGGAGGCCCGCGCCCTGGACGCCGAACTGGCGAGCGAACCGGGGCTGACCACCACCACCGGTGACCGGCACCGGGTCGAACGCATCGTCGCGCGGCTGAAGTCGTACGGGCTGGAGCCCGAGATCAAGACCTACTACGCGTACCTGTCGATGCCGAAGCGGGTCACGGTCGAGATGACCGCGCCGGACCACAGGACGCTGCCGGTGAAGGAGAAGCAACAGCCCTGGCAGAAGCACTTCGACCAGGTCATCCCCGGGCACAACGGGATGTCGCCGTCCGGGGACGTCCGGGGGGAGGTCGTGTACGCCAACTACGGGCGTCCCGAGGACTTCGCGCTGCTGGCCAAGAGCGGCGTCTCCGTCAAGGGGAAGATCGTCCTCGCCCGCTACGGGCAGGTCTTCCGCGGCATCAAGCCCCGCGAGGCCGCCCGGCACGGAGCCAAGGGCGTGCTCATCTACTCCGACCCGGCCGATGACGGGTTCACCCGCGGCAAGGTGTACCCGGACGGGCCGTGGCGCGCCGCGGACGGCATCCAGCGCGGCAGCATCGCGCAGATCCAGCTCGCGGCGGGCGACCCGCAGACGCCCGGCTGGCCCGCGGTGAAGGGCGCGCGGCGGATCGATCCGTCCGAGGCCCCGATGCTGGAGGGGCTCGTCCCGACGACGCCGATCTCCTACGGCGCGGCCGAGCCGCTGCTGCGCGCTCTGAAGGGCACGGAGGTCCCGAAGGAGTGGCAGGGTGGGCTGCCGTTCCGCTACCGGTTCGGGCCGGGCGGGACGAAGGTCCACCTGGACCTGGAGAACGAGTTCAGCGTGCGTCCGCTGTGGGACGTGACGGTGCGGATCCCCGGCAGCGAGCGTCCCGACCAGGAGGTCATCCTGGGTGCGCACCATGACGCGTGGACGTACGGCAGTGTCGACAACCTCTCGGGCGCGGAGAACGTGCTCCAGATCGGCCGCGCGCTGGGCAGCCTCCTCAAGCAGGGATGGCGTCCCAAGCGCACCGTCGTCCTGGCCACCTGGGACGGCGAGGAGTACGGGCTGTTCGGCTCCACCGAGTACGCCGAGCAGCGGGAACGCGATCTCCGCAACGCCGTCGCCTACGTGAACATGGACGGCGCGGGCGGCTCGCAGTTCGGCGCCTCGGCGACGCCCGCGCTGGACCGGTTCGTCGTCGACGCCGCCAAGGAGGTCGGCTGGCCCGGGACGTCCGGGACGCTGTACGAGGCGTGGAAGGCGCAGAACAAGGGCGCGACGCCGATCAGCCGGATCGGCGGCGGCTCCGACTTCCAGGCGTTCTTCCAGCGGTTCGGCGTGCCCGCGATGGACCTGGGCTCGTCCACGCCGGGATCGTCGGGCAACTACCACTGCGCCTGCGACGACCACTACTGGACGTCGCACTTCGGCGACCCGGAGTTCGAGTACCACGCGGCGATGTCCCGCCTGGTCGGCATCGCGACGCTCCGGCTCGCCAACGCCGACGTGGTGGCGCTCGGCTACCGCCCGTACGCCGAGGAGACCGCCCGGTACCTCGCGGACTTCACCGCCGAGCAGCGCAAACGGCTGGGGTCCGTCGTCGTGGACGTCTCGCGTTCCATCGCCCAGGCGAAGGCGTGGCAGCGGGCGGCGGAGGCACTGCAGGAGCGCGCGGACGAGGCGCTCCGCGAGGGTGACACCACCGCGTTCCGCCGCCTCAACGACAAGATCATGCAGACCGAGCGGGACCTGCTGACCTCGGCGGGCCTGCCCGGTCGTCCCTGGTACCGGCACCAGATCTACGCGCCCGGCATCGACACCGGCTACGCCACGCAACGGCTGCCCGCCCTCTACGACGCGCTGTTCGTGGACGAGGACCCCGACACCGCGGAGGAGTACGAGGCCCGCCTCCGCGCCAGTCTGCGGGCCGCCACCCGGACGCTCACTCCCTGAGGCGATGGGCGGCTCCGGCCGCCGCCCTCGCCGCCGCCCTCGCCGCTGAGGGGGTCTCGCCCGCCGCGACCTCCAGCGGGCCCGTCTCGGTGACGAGCGCGGTCACCAGATGGGCGGGGGTGACGTCGAAGGCCGGATTGTGGGCGGCCACGCCGTCCGGGACGGTGGGGACACCGTTCCAGGTCAGGATCTCGGCGGCGGGGCGTTCCTCGATGGGGACGCCCCGCCCGTCCGGGAGGGCCAGGTCGACGGTGCTCCACGGCGCCGCGACGACCAGCGGGACCCCGGCCGCCGCGCAGGCCAGCGCCACGCCCAGCGAGCCGATCTTGTTGGCGGTGTCGCCGTTGGCGGCGATCCGGTCCGCGCCGATCACGGCGACGTCGGCGAGGCCGCGCAGGATCGTGCTCGGCGCGGCCCCGTCGGCCTGCACGGCGCACGGGATCCCGGCGCGCGCCAGCTCCCAGGCGGTGAGGCGGGACCCTTGGAGCAGGGGGCGCGTCTCGTCCACGTACACCATCTCGACGCGGCCCCGCGCGTGCAGCGCTCGGACGACGCCGAGAGCCGTCCCCCAGCCCGCGGTGGCGAGGGCGCCGGCGTTGCAGTGGGTGAGCACGCGCAGCGTCCGGTCGCCGAGACGGTCGAGGATCCAGGCCGCGCCGGCGGCGCCGATCGCCTGGTTGCCGCGCACGTCCTCGTCCAGGACGGCCTGGGCCTCGGCCACCACGGCGGCGACGCCCGCGGTGACGAGCGGGCGGACGCGGTCGACGCCCGCCGCGAGGTTCACCGCCGTCGGGCGGGCCTCCCGGACCCGGCTGATCGCCTCGTCCAGCGCGGCGCGGCCCCAGCCCTCACGGTCGGCCTGGCGCATCGCGACCGCGACGCCGAACGCGCCCGCGACACCGAGCGCCGGGGCACCGCGCACGACCAGCCGCCGGATCGCGTCCACGAGCGCGGCGACGTCGCGGACCACCACGTGCTCCACCCGCCCGGGCAGGACGGTCTGGTCCAGCAGCCGCAGCCCGTCGCCCGTCCACTCCACGGTCCGCACCTCGTTGTCCATGCCGTCTAGTCTGCCGCGAAAAATGACGCGAGGCCCTATGCCGGCGGGCTTTTCGCGTGATCGCGAGCACCTCTGTGACCTGCGAGAACTTGACACGAGTCGAATCTGTGTTCGAAATTGTGTGCAGACACCGGAGGGAGGGACGTCCGTGCCGGAGGCGGCGCTGCGCAACGTCGCGGCCAGCAGCGAGGGCACGGCCGCCGGCACGGCCGGTCCGGCGGCGGTGCCGGTGCTGCCCGCGCTGCGGCCGGTGATCCCCGGCGGCGGGTTGCGGCCCGGCTCGATCGTGGGCCTGTCCGGGCCCGGCGCGTCGTCCCTCGGTCTTGCGCTCGTCGCGGGCGTCGGCGCGCACGGCGGGGAAGACGGGACAGGCGGCTGGTGCGGCGTCGTCGGCATACCGGACTTCGGGGTCCTCGCCGCCGCCGGGATGGGTGCGGTGCCCGAGCGGCTACTGCTGGTCGACGAACCCGGCGAACGCTGGCCCGACGTGGTCGCCGCGCTCGCCGAGGCCGTGGAGCTGATCCTGCTCCGGCCGCCCGAACGGCCCGCCGCCGCGGCCGTCCGCCGCCTGTCGGCGCTGGCGCGCAAGCACGGCTGCGTGCTGGCCCTGACCGGCGCGCACGCGGGCGGCTGGCCGGGCGTCCGGCTCCGGCTGCGGCTGGAGGACATCGCCTGGCAGGGCCTCGGCGACGGCCACGGGCGGCTGCGCGGTCGCCTCGCCGACGTGGTGGCCGAGGGGTCCGGTGCTGGCCGCCGCGCCCGGCTCTGGTTCCCCGGCCCGGACGGCGCCGTCGCCGACGACGACTCCGTCCCGGCGCTGACGGTCGTCCCGGGCGCGGACCCCGGTGAGGGAACGACGCCCCCCACCCCCCGCAACGGCAGAGGGCAAGTCTCGTCCGGCGGACCCGTCCACACGTCGCCCGAGGAGGAGATCGCGTGACGCGGGTGCTGGTGGTGTGGTGCCCGGACTGGCCGGCGACGGCGACCGGGATGGAGGCGGCGACGCCCGGCGCGGTGGTGGTGCGGGGGCGGGTCGTGGCGTGCACGGCGGCGGCGCGGGCCGAGGGCGTACGGCGCGGGCAGCGGATCCGGGACGCGCAGCGGCGGTGCCCCGAGCTGGCCGTCCGGGAGCGCGACCCCGACGTCGAAGGGCGGCTGTTCGAGGACGTCGCCGCAGCCGTCGCGGAGCTGGCGCCGAGGGTGGAGGTCGTGCGGCCGGGGCTGTGCGCGATCGAGGCGCGGGGGCCCGCCCGGTTCTACGGCGGCGAGGAGTCGCTGCGCGTGCTCGTCCAGGACACGGTGGTGGAAGCCGGGCACGACTGCGGATCGGGCGTCGCGGACGGGCTGTTCGCCGCCGAACTGGCCGCCCGCGCCGGGCAGGGCGGTGTCGTGGTGCCCGAGGGCGGCGCGGCGGAGTTCCTCGCCCCGTACCCGCTGTCGGTGCTGGACCGCCCGGAGCTGGCGGACCTGCTGCGGCGGCTCGGCGTGAAGACCCTCGGGGACTTCGCGGCACTGCCGACCGGGCATGTCGCGGAACGGTTCGGCGCGGACGGCGCGCTCGCGCACCGGCTCGCGCGCGGCGAGCAGCCGCGCCCGCTCGCCCCCCTCCCGGGCGCTGCGGACCTGTCGGTGCGCGACGACTTCGACCCGCCCGCCGGGCAGGCCGAGCAGATCGTGTTCGCGGCGAAACGGCTTGCGGGTGAGCTGCACGAGGGCCTCGCGGCGGGCGGGCTGACCTGCGTGCGGCTGGAGGCGTCGGTCGGGTTCGCGGACGGGCGCGTCCTGCGGCGGCTGTGGCGGCACGACGGGCGGCTGTCCGCGCTCGCGGTGGCCGAGCGGGTCCGGTGGCAGCTGTCGGCCTGGCGGAGCGAGCGCCCGGCGCCCGGTACGGACCCCGAGGGCATCGAGACGCCGGCCCTGGACGGGACGGGCGAGGAGTCAGGCGAGACGCTCTGGGGCGGGGTCGCGTGGCTGAAGCTGACACCCGACCAGCTCGTCCCGGACGAGGGGCGCCAGGAGGCCCTGTGGGGCCGGTCCTCGATCACCGACCGGATCGCGCGAGCCGCCGACCGCGTCCAGGCGCTGCTCGGCCACGCCGCGATCACGCGCCCGGTGCTGACGGGCGGGCGCGGGCCGGGCGAGCAGGTCGTCCGGGTCCCGGTCGGCGACCTGCCGCCCGGCGGCGTCCCGGACGGGCCGTGGCCGGGCCGGGTGACGGCGCCCGCGCCGGCCGCCGTCCCGCCGCGGGCACTGCGCGCCGAGGTCGTGGACGCGGCGGGCGACCCGGTCGCGGTGTCGGCGCGCTGCGCGGTGTCGGCGGCGCCCGCCGCGCTGGCGGTCGACGGTGCCACGGCGGCGGTGACGGGCTGGACGGGTCCCTGGCCCGCGGACGAACGCTGGTGGGACCCCGCCCGCGCCCGCCGCCGCGCCCGCTTCCAGGTCGTCACCGAGGACGGCGCCGCGTACCTGCTCGGCGTCGAGGGCGGCCGGTGGCATGTGGAGGCGACCTATGACTGAGAGCGTCGGATGACCGGCTGGCACAATCCGCCGATCCCGTGGCGGGAGTTCGAGGAGCGGCTGTCCTGGCGGGGCCCCAAAGGGACGGACAGGCCGCCGGAGCCATATCCGCCGCGTCCCGGACGCCCGGAACCCGGGCGCTCGGAACCCGGGCGCCCGGAGCTCGCGGCGTCCGGCGGCGTGCCGTGGGCCGAGCTGCACTGCCACTCCTCGTTCAGCTTCCTGGACGGGGCGAGCCACCCGGACTCGCTGGTCGCCGAGGCGTCGCGGCTGGGCGTCGAGACGATGGCGATCACCGACCACGACGGGATGTACGGGGCGGTGCAGTTCGCGCGGGCCGCCGACGAGGCGGGCGTCGGGACGGTGTTCGGCGCGGAGCTGAGCCTCGGCCTCCCGGGCCCGCAGACCGGGGAACCCGACCCGGCGGGCCGGCATCTGCTGGTCCTCGCCCGCGGTGCGCCCGGCTACGCGCGGCTCTGCTCGGCGATCACGGCGGCGCAGCTCGCGGGCGGCCGGAAGGGCCGCCCGGTGTACGACCAGGACGCGCTGGCCGGGGCGCATGACGGGCACTGGGCGGTGCTCACCGGCTGCCGCAAGGGCCCGGTCCCGGCGGCGCTGGCGGCGGGCGGCCCCGCCGCGGCGGAGCGGGAGCTGCACCGGCTGATCGGCATGTTCGGGCGCGGCAACGTGTTCGTCGAGCTCGTCGACCACGACCAGCCCGGCGACGACCACCGCAACGACGTCCTGTTCGCGCTGGCGGCCCGTGCCGGGGTGGACACCGTCGCGTCCAACAACGTGCACTTCGCGGCGCCCGGCCCCGACGCCCGGCTGGCGCAGGCGATGGCCGCCGTCCGGGCCCGGCGCGGCCTGGACGACATGGTCGGGTGGCTGCCCGCGGGTGGCACCGCGCACCTGCGGAGCGGCGCGGAGATGGCGGCCCGGCTGGCGCGCTTCCCCGGCGTCCGCGAACGGACGGTCGACCTGGCGCGCGAGTGCCTGTTCCGCTTCGACGTGGTCGCGCCCCGGCTGCCCGACTGGCCCGTCGGCGACGGGCACACCGAGGCGAGCTGGCTGCGGCACCTGGTCGCGGACGGGGCGCTCCGACGCTACGGGCCGCCGGACGCCGAACGGGTCTCCGGCGCGTACGCGCAGATCGCCAGGGAGCTGGACGTCATCGAGGAACTCCGCTTCCCCGGCTACTTCCTGATCGTCCACGACATCGTGGAGTTCTGCCGGCGCGAGGGCATCCTGTGCCAGGGGCGCGGGTCGGCGGCGAACTCGGCGGTCTGCTACGCGCTCGGCATCACCGGCGTCGACGCCGTCCACCACGGGCTGCTGTTCGAGCGGTTCCTGTCCCCCGGCCGCGACGGCCCGCCCGACATCGACCTGGACATCGAGCACCGCCGCCGTGAGGAGGCCATCCAGTACGTCTACGGCAAGTACGGGCGGGAGTGCACGGCGCAGGTCGCGAACGTGATCAGCTACCGGCCGCGGATGGCCGTCCGCGACGCCGCCCGCGCGCTCGGGTTCTCTCCCGGCCAGCAGGACGCCTGGTCGAAGAGCATCGACCCGCGCGACCCGGTGGGCACCGAGACGGGCATCCCCGCGCCCGTGCTGGAGCTGGCGGACCGTATGCAGCGGCTGCCGCGGCACCTCGGCATCCACTCCGGCGGCATGGTGATCGCCGACCGGCCGGTCGGCGAGATCTGCCCGATCGAATGGGCCTCGATGGCGGACCGCAGCGTCCTGCAGTGGGACAAGGACGACTGCGCGGCCGCCGGGCTGGTGAAGTTCGACCTGCTCGGCCTCGGCATGCTCGCCGCGCTGCACGACTGCTTCGACCTGGTGGCCGAGCATCACGGGCGGCGCCACGACCTCCAGTCGATCCCGCCGGACGATCCCCAGGTCTACGAGATGCTGGGCGACGCCGACACGGTCGGGGTGTTCCAGGTGGAGTCGCGGGCGCAGATGGCGACGCTGCCGCGGCTGAGGCCCCGCGAGTTCTACGACCTGGTGGTGGAGGTCGCGCTGATCCGGCCGGGGCCGATCCAGGGCGGGTCCGTCCACCCGTACCTGCGGCGGAGGAAGGGGCTGGAGCGCGCCACTTGCCCGCACCCGCTGATGGAGCCCGCCCTGTCACGGACCCTCGGAGTGCCGCTGTTCCAGGAGCAGATGATGCAGTTGGCCGTGGACTGCGCCGGCTTCACCCCGGCGGAGTCCGACCAGTTGCGGCAGGCGATGGGCGCCAAGCGCGCGCCCGAGCGCGTGGAGCGGCTCCGGCGCCGCCTCCTGGACGGGATGGCCGAGCGCGGTATCCCCGCCGACGTCGCCGAGAACGTCTACGAGAAGATCCTGGGCTTCACGGGGTTCGGGTTCCCCGAGTCGCACGCGCAGAGTTTCGCCCACCTGGTGTACGCGAGCGCCTGGCTGAAGCGGCACTTCCCGGCCGCGTTCACGGCGGCGCTCGTCCGCAACCAGCCGATGGGGTTCTACAGCTCGCAGAGTCTGCTGGCGGACGCCAAGCGTCACGGCGTGGTGGTGCGGGGTGTGGACATCAACGCCAGCGGCGTCCACCCGACTCTGGAGGAGCCCATCGACGTGGACTGCCCCCACCCGCACGCACCGGCCGAACCACAGCCCGCGATCAGGGTCGGCCTGAACGGGATCCGCAACCTGGGCACCGAGACGGCGGAGACCATCGCGGCGGGACGTCCCTACACGAGCATGGAGGATCTGGCGCGGCGCGTCCCGCTGTCCGCGGCGGCCCTGGAGGCGCTCGCCACGGCCGGTGCGTTCGACTGCCTCGGGCTGTCGCGCCGCGAGGCGCTCTGGGCGGCGGGTGCGCTGGCGGGTTCGGGGCCCGGCCGGCTCGAAGGGGTCACACCGGGGGTGACCGCACCCGCCCTACCGGCCATGACGCCGATCGAGGAGACCCTGGCGGACCTGTGGGCGACGGGCGTCTCCCACACCCACCCCGTCGCGCACGTCCGGGAGACGCTGGACGAACTGGGGGCCCTGTCGTCCGAGCGGCTCGCGGGCGCCCCAGCCGAGACGAACGTCGTCGTCGCCGGGCTGGTCACCCACCGGCAGCGACCGCCGACCGCCGGCGGCATCGTCTTCATGACGCTGGAGGACGAGACGGGCATCATCAACGTCGTCTGTCCCCCGCAGGTGTTCCAGCGACACCGCGCCCTCGCCGTCGACTCGCAGGCGCTGCTGGTCAGCGGACGGCTGGAACGGGCCGACGGCGTCACCAACATCCGCGCGACACGGCTGCGGCGGCTGCCGGTCCCGGGCAGGGTCCGGGCCCGCAACTTCCACTGACCGGCTCACATGCCGGAGAAGTGCCCTCCGGTCGGGACCTCCCGGTCGGCCATCAGCTCCGACACGGTGACGAAGCTGTAGCCCTGGCGGGCAAGGCGCGCCAGGATCTTCGGTACCGCGTCGATCGTCGGCCTGCGGCTCTCGTGCAGCAGGACGACCGCGCCCGGCCTGGCCCGCTCCATCACCCGATCGGCGATCTTCCCGGCGTCGCGCACGTGCCAGTCCCCCACGTCGATGCTCCACAACACCTGCACCAGGTCGAGGGACTTGGCGACGCCCGCGACCGTGCTGTTCGTGGCGCCGAACGGGGGGCGCAGCAGGGTCGGGCACTTGCCGAGCGCGGTGCGCAGGATGTCCTGCGTGCGCTGCACGTCGGAGTTGATCTGCATGGTGGGCAGCCGGGTCAGGTCGCGGTGGCCCTGGGTGTGGTTGCCGAGCTCGTGGCCCGCGGCGGCCGCGTCGCGCAGCAGCCCGGGGTCGGCGGCGGCGTTGTCGCCGACCACGAAGAACGTGGCGCGGGCCCGCCGCTCGGCGAGCGTCCGCAGCAGCCCGCGCGTGTACTGGCCGGGGCCGTCGTCGAAGGTGAGCGCGATGCACTTGGCGTGCGCGCAGTCGACCGGCCCCGGAACGGGCCGGGCCGCCGCCAGCTCGGGGGCCGACGCCGCCGAGCGTGCCGGGGGCGCGAGCGCCGCGTCCCGGGCGCGCCGCCCGAACGCCGACAGCATCGGCTCGTACACCTCGCGGCCGAGCGTGACGGCCACCCGTCCCGCCGAGCCGGGCGCGACGGTGTAGTCGCCGAACTCCACCACCAGGTCGCCGGCCTCGTTGAACGCCAGCGACGGGAACGTCGCCTCGGCCGCGCGCACCTGCGCCGGGTTGGCCCGTGAGCCGAGCCGGTCGCGGACGCTCTCGGCCAGCGCGGTCAGCCCGGCCCGCCCGTCGATGAGGTCGGCGGAGGAGTGGGCGGTGTGGGTGACGCCGTCGTACCAGAGCGTCCGCCGGGCCTCGCCGCCGGACACGCCGAGGTACTGCCACGTCACCAGCCGCACGCCCACCACCTGGTGGGACGCCGCGGTCAGCGACCACTGCACGTTCAGTTCCGGGACTCCGCCGTCGGCCAGCGGCGGCGCGCTGGTCGTGAGGGCGGTGAACGGGCGGATCTGCTCGTCCACGGCCGCGGCGAGCCGCTTGGTCAACGCGTCCGCGCCGGGCACCCGCGGGTAGGCGGCGTAGACGCGGCGCGTGGTGTCCTGTTCGAAGCGGGTCAGGGCGGTCAGACCTGCGACGGAGGCGGGGTTGACGGTGCGGACGGCGGTGTCGTCGACGATCCGGCGGCCACGCCGTTCGGGGTCCCCGGCGCAGCCCGCGAGGGGCAGCGCGGTCAGCAGAGCGGCGGACACCGCGGCCGCCACCCTGACCCTTGGGACGATCACCGTTTTCCCCTACTGAGCCGCACTGGTTCGATCTTGAGTTGATCCAACTGGTTCGCCAGGGTATGCCCGGTCGCGTCCAGGATCACCGTCTGGACGGCCGGCGAACGGAGTTTTGCCGTGCACCGATGGGGTCTTGGGAAAGCGTTGACCTTCGCCGCCTCTGGCCGTGACGCCCCGTCCTCTGTCATCGTGGGGGCCGAGGGGGGCCGCGTGCCGCCGTGGTGGCGGCCGCCAAGACGTGGCTCTTGGGGGCCGAAAGGATCGCCGATGGAGAGCCCACCTTCCCGTCCGGGCGTCGCCGCGTCGCTGGGCGGGCTGCGACCGGACGACCCCACACGGGTCGGCCGGTACCACATCGAGGCCAAGATCGGCGAGGGTGGGATGGGCGCGGTCTACCTCGGCCGCGACGCGGGCGGCCGGCCGGTGGCGGTGAAGGTCGTGCGCTCCGAGCTGGCGGGCGACCGCACGTTCCTCGCCCGCTTCCACGACGAGGCCGCGAACGCCGAGCGGGTCGCCTCGTTCTGCACCGCGCAGGTCCTCGAACACGGCGACGACCTCGGCATGGCCTACATGGTCACCGAGTACATCGACGGGCCCTCCCTGCTCCAGCACGTGTCGGAGAACGGCGCGCTGTCGCCGGGGATGCTGCACGGCGTCGCGGTCGGCGTGGCCGCCGCGCTCGTCGCCATCCACAGCGCGGGGCTGGTGCACCGCGACCTCAAACCCAGCAACGTGCTGCTGTCCATCTCCGGGCCGCGCGTGATCGACTTCGGCATCGCCCGGGCGCTGGACATGGCGAGCTCCCACACCCGCACCGGCCAGGTCGTCGGCACCCCCGGCTGGATCGCGCCCGAGCAGATCCTGACCCAGCAGGTCACCCCGGCGGTGGACGTGTTCGCCTGGGGCTGCCTCGTCGCCTACGCCGCCAGCGGGCGCAACCCGTTCGGGCACGGCTCGTTCCAGATCATGGCGGCCCGCGCCGTGCACGCCGAGCCGGAGGTCGGCGACCTGCCGGCGCCGCTCGCCGGGCTGGTCCGGTCGTGCCTGCGCAAGGAGCCCGAGCAGCGCCCGTCGGCCCGCGACCTGCTGCTCGCCCTGGTCGGCGGCGCCGGCGAGGCCGCCGTGAACACCACGCTCGGCGAGGCATGGACGGCGCCGCCCCCGGTGACCGTCCAGGCGCCGGCACCCGCCCCGGCACCCGCCCCGCCCGCTCCTGCACCCGCCCCACCGCCCCGGCCCTCGCCGCGACAGGAGTCGCCACAGCAGGCGCAGATGCCGCCGCCGGCACCGCCGACGACGCAGCAGCCGGTGGAACGTCACACCGAACCGTCGTACGAGCGCCGCACGGTCCCCGCGGAGGCGCACCTTCCGCCTCCCGCCCCGCACGCCTTCCCGATCGCGGAGCCCTCCACGTGGGAGGCCCCGATGACACAGGACGGAAGGGAGTCATCACCCCGCCGCTCCCGGATGGTGGCGGCGGGCGTGCTCGCCCTGCTGCTCGCCGGGGGTATCGCGGGAGGCGCCTACCTGCTCACGCGCCCGGAGAAGAAGGCGAAGCCGGCCTCCAGCGCGCCGGGGTTCCCCACCGGGGCGATGCTCGTCCGAATCGACACCGCGCCGGGATGGCCGGACAAGTGCCACGGAGACATCGGCACCTACAAGCCCGGGGACGCGGCGCCGAAGACGCTCATCCGGGGCCCGCAGTGCGACATGCTGCCCGTACGGTCGCCGGACGGCACGCGCATCGCGTTCACGCGCAGGGCGGTCGGCGCCTCGGCGGCGTGGGTGGCGAACGCCGACGGCAGCGGCGCGCGGAAGGTCGCCGACATCGCGGGCGGGCGGGTCACCTGGTCGCCCGACGGGACACGGCTCGCCTACGTCGGCAAGCAGGGCGCCACCTCCCAGCTCTACACCGTCGGTCTCCAGGACGGCTCGACCACCCCGCTCACCACGGACTCGTCCGCGAAGGACGACCCCATGTGGTCCTCAACCGGGCGGCTGGTGTTCTGGAGCAAGCGCGACGGCACCGAGCAGCTCTACACCCTCGATCCCGACCATCCCACGGACCCGTGGACGAAGCTCAGCCGGGACGGGGTCCGCGCGGTCGACCCCGCGTGGTCCCCCGACGGCTCCAAGGTCGCCTACACGCGTGGCGCGTCCCCGCACTCCGACATCTGGGTGATGAACGCCGACGGGTCCGGCGCCCGCCCGCTGACGCGGGCGGGCGAGCACGAGATGGACCCGGGATGGTCCCGCGACGGCCGCTGGGTCTGCTACGTCCAGGGGGCGGTCGAGAAGCCCGAGGTCCGCGCGGTCCGCGCCGACGGCACCGACGACCGCACGGTCACCCCCGCCGGCCGCACCTTCGGCCACCCGAGCTGGTAGCGGGTTCGTCGGTCGCCGCCGTCAGTCGCCGCCGACGCCTGCGGGCGCCTCCTCGGGAGTGGCGGGGACGGGGTCGGCCTTGGCGAGGGCGCTCGGCCACCACATGTGCCGGCCGACGTCCAGGTTCAGTGCGGTGACCAGCACCGATCGGACGACGAAGGTGTCCAGTAGCACCCCGAACGCGACCGTGAAGCCGAGTTCGGTGACGAACACCAGTGGCAGCGAGCCGAGCGCCGCGAACGTCCCGGCGAGGACGGCGCCCGCGGAGGTGATGACCCCACCGGTCGCCGAGAGCCCGATCAGCGAGCCGCGCCGCGTCCCGTGCTGCTTGGACTCCTCGTGGACGCGCGTCATCAGGAAGATGTTGTAGTCGGTGCCGAGCGCCACCAGGAACACGAACGACCACAGCGCGAACGACGGGTCGGCCGAGGCGAACCCGAGCACGTGATGGAAGACCAGCGCGCTGACCCCGAGCGCCGCGGCGTACGAGAGCACGACCGTCGCCACCAGGAGCAGCGGGGCCACGATCGCGCGCAGCAGCACCGCGAGGATGAGGAACACCACGACCAGGACGATCGGGATCACCACGTTCTGGTCGCGGTGGGAGGCGTCGCTGATGTCGAGGGTGACCGCCGAACCGCCGCCGACCTCGGCGTCCGCGCCGGGGACGGCATGGACGGCCTCGCGGGCCCGTTCGATGGCGGTGAAGCCGCGCTGCCCGTCCGGTGCCGCGGTGAGCGTTCCCTCAAGGTAGACGAGACCGTCGACGGGCTGTCCGGGTCTGTTCCCGGCGAGCTTGACGTCGGTGATGTCGGGGACCTTGGCCAGCGCCGCGCTGACGGCGTCCTGCGTCCCGGCCTTGGCGACGACCTGGACGGGCGAGCCGCTGCCCGCCGGGAAGTGCTGCACCAGCGCGGCCTCGCCGGTGACCGAGTCGGGCTTGCCGGCGCTGAAGGCGTCCTTGTTCTGCAGCGAGCCCGTCTTCAGCCCGAACAGGCCGAACGCGAGCGCGCCGAGGATCACGGCGGTGGTCACCCAGGTGACGCGGGGGCGCCGGGCGACGAACGTCCCGACGCGTGCCCAGATGCCCTGCTCTGTCGGCTCGTCCGAGCCGTGCGTCGGCCGCTTGGGCCAGAACACCCAGCGGCCGCAGATGACGAGGAGCGCGGGCAGCAGCGTGACCATCGCGGCCAGCGCGACGACGACGCCGATCGCCATGACCGGGCCCATGCTCTTGGTGGAGTTGAGGACGGCCATCAGCAGGCACAGCATGCTGATGGCGACGGTGGAGCCGCTCGCGATGATCGCGGGCCCGGCGCGGTGCAGCGCTATCGCCATCGCCTCGTGCCGGTCGCGGTGCCGCCGCAGTTCCTCCCGGTAGCGGGCGATCAGCAGCAGGGCGTAGTCGGTCCCGGCACCGAAGACCAGGACGGTGAGGATGAACGCGGCCTGCCCGTTGACCGTCAGCCCGGCGTTCTCGGCCAGCAGGTACACCACGGCCTCGGCCGCCATCAGCGCGACGCCGACGCACAGCAGCGGCGCCAGCCACAGGATGGGGCTGCGGTAGGTGATCAGCAGGATCGCGATGACGATGGCGGCGGTGATGAGCAGGAGCGTCTTGTCGAAGCCGGAGAAGACGTTGCTGAAGTCGCCTCCGTACCCGGCGGGGCCGGTGACGTGGGTCTTCAGGCCCGGATCGCCGTTCTGCACGATGTCGCGGTAGTCCTTGACCGCGGGTCCGAGCAGATCCCATCCGTCGTTGCCCATCTTGACGTTGACGATGGTCTGGATGGCCTTGCCGTCCTTGGCGGTGACGGGGGGCTGCACGGCCTCGGTGATCGGCCGGGGCGGCGCCGAGCCCTTCGGGTCGCCCATGACGGCCTTCAGCCGCGGCACGTCCGCGGCGGCCTTGGCCTGGTCGGCGGCGGTGACGGGGGCACCGTCACGGTGGTAGACGACGACGGCGGGGATCGTGTCGGCGGGCACGAACTTCTCGGCCGCGTCGACGACCCGCGTGGATTCGGCGTCCTTGGGCAGCCAGGCCGACGCCTCGTTGGTCTGCGCGCCGGTGAGCTTGCCGGCCATCGGCACCGCGATGGCGAGGATCACGATCCAGATCCCGAGGACGATGTATTTGCTGCGCCTCCCACAGGGCAGGGAGGAAAAACGGTTCGCGCCGGTCATGAGATCTCCGAAACCCCCTGGGGAGTGAGCCGCCCGCCTATTCCTTACGTCGACACACCCGGAGACGTCAAGACATATCGCGTTTTTTCACGAAAAGGTAAAGTGGACATTCAGGTACACGACGCAGCTCAGCCGGGGCGCGACCGGATCCGGACAGCCGATCTCAGGCGGTGATCATGTCGAGCCGGCGCAGGATCACGCCCTCGCGCAGCGCCCACGGGCAGACCTCCAACTCGGCCAGCCCGAACAGGTCCATCGCCGCGTCGGCGACGATCGCACCCGCCGGAAGCTGCGGAGCGCGCCGTTCGGACACCCCGGGCAGCGCGGCACGCTCACCCGGCGGCATCAGCGCGAGCTTCTCGGCCCACTCGGTCAGGTCGGAGTCGCGCAGCACCCGCCGCTGGTACGGTCCATCGGCCGAGGGCGACGCGCCGCCGATCCGCGCGAGCTGCTTGAACGTCTTGGACGTGGCGACCGCGTGGTCGGGCGGCCCGTACCGGGCGACCTCGCCGACGTGCCTGGCGATCTCCGCCCGGACGTGCCGCCGCAGCTTGCGCACCTCGTCCGGGGACGGCGGGTCGGCGCTGAACCAGTCGCGGGTGAGCCGCCCCGCCCCGAGCGGCAGCGAGAACGCCGCGTCCGGCTCCTCGTCGATGCCGACCCCGATCTCCAGCGAGCCGCCGCCGATGTCCACGACCAGCAGCCGCCCCGACGACCAGCCGAACCAGCGGCGGACGGCGAGGAACGTCAGCCGCGCCTCCTCCTCACCCGACAGGGCGCTGATGTCGACCTGCGTCTCGGCCCGGAGCCGCGCGAGGACGTCCTCACCGTTGGAGGCGTCCCGGACGGCGGACGTGGCGAACGCGACGAGGTCCTCGACCCCCTTGTCCTCGGCGATCTGCAGGGCCTCGTCGACGAACGCGCGCAGCCGTGTCTCGCCCTCCTCCGACAGCCGGTCCCCGTCCTCCAGGTGGGCGGCGAGGCGCAGCTCTGCCTTGTGGGAGAACGCGGGCAGCGGCCGCGCCCCCTGATGGGCGTCCACCACCAGGAGATGCACGGTGTTAGATCCCACGTCCAGCACGCCGAGTCGCATGAGGATGACGCTATCGGACGGCCTCCGTACAAGTTCGGGCAGATCAGCATTGATGAGGATAGAACTCACTTGCCGCTACGGTGGCGGCATGGAGGGTGACATCAGGACGGCGCGGCGCTGGCGGGTGCGGCCGAAGCAGATCGTGGCCGAATGCGCGGCGGCCGCGGCGGTGACGGTGCTCGCCGTCCTCTCTGCCGGGGACGTGCAGCGGCTGCTGCTGGCGGGCGTCGCCGCGGCCGGCCTGGCCGCGCTCGCGCTGCGCGACCTGCTCGTTCCCGTCCGGGTGGCGGCCGACCGGGACGGCGTCACGGTCGTGACGGGCTACGCCGGGCACCGCCGCATCCCCTGGGACGAGGTCATCGCCATCCGGGTGGACGAGCGGCGCCGGCTCCTCCTGCACACCCGGCTCCTGGAGATCGAGACCGCGGACGATCTGCACCTGTTCAGCGCGTTCGACCTCGGCGCCGACGTCCACGACGTGGCCGACGAGCTCTACCGCCTCCGCCCCTGACCCGCGGCGGCGGGCGGGGTCCGGCCGGGCCCAGCGCTCAGTCCATGTCCAGGTCGGCGAGATCGACGACCTCCGCCAGTTCCTCCACGGACGGGTAGTAGCCGACGAGAGCGCCGCGCCTTGTCACCAGGAAGGCCGTCTCCCCGCGCACCCCCGCGAGGTCGGCCCACACCCGGTGCGCCCCCGTCAGGCGCACCGCCACCACCTGAAGCCCCCCGGGCCCGGCCCAGCCCTTCCGATCCTCCCCCATGCACAGAACGTTACGCTCCGCGACTTTCTGTGATAGAACCAGGTCGGGACGGGCATGGGTGGGCCCGGGAGGCGCGGCGTCAGCCGTCGAGGAAGTCGCCGCGGGCGGCCACGGCGGTGTCGGGGTTGTCGCTGAAGAGGCCGTCGATGCCGGCCTCGAAGAACGCGTCGTACTCCTTGAGGGCCTGGCCGTAGTCGGACGGGACGGTTCCGACGCGCAGGTCGGCGGGCAGGAACTGGTTCTCGTTCCGGAACGTGTACGGGCCGACCTTCAGCGTCGCGGCGTGGGCGTCCTTCACCAGCGAGGTCGGCGCGCCGAGGGTGCCGTCCGCCTTCAGCGAGATCACCAGGGACTTGTCCGGGCCGATCCACTGCGCGTAGGTGCGGATCTCCCGCAGCCCGGCCGGTGTGATCATCTCGGCGAAGGTCGGGCCCGTGCCGGTCGCGATCGTGTCGTAGGGGGCGCCGCCGGCCGACAGGTCCTGAAGCCCGGGGACGCGCAGCGACCGGTGCAGGATGCGCAGGCTCGATGGCTCGAACGACTGGACGATGGCGCGGCCGTCCCGCTTGTCCAGCCCGTTGTCCTTGAGGGCCTTGACGAGCCCGCCCTCCAGCGGCAGGCCGATCGAGCGGAAGTACGTCGGATGCTTGGTCTCCGGGATGACGCCGATACGGCGGTGGTACTTGGCGCTCAGCCCTTCGGCCAGGTCGATGACCTCCTGGAGGGTCGGCACCTGATAGCGGCCGTTGTACAGCGTGTTGCGCTGCCGGACGGACGGGAGCCGCTCGACGGCCCGCAGCGTCTTCACCTCGGCGAGCGTGAAGTCCTCGGTGAACCAGCCGGTGACCTTCGTGCCGTCGATCGTCTTGGTCGTCCGGCGGGACGCGAACTCGGGGTGGTCCTTGACGTCGGTGGTGCCGCCGATCTCGTTCTCGTGCCGGGCGATCAGCACACCGTCCTTGGTGGGCACGAGGTCGGGCTCGATGTAGTCGGCGCCCATCTGGACGGCCAGTTCGTACGACCCGACAGTGTGCTCGGGGCGGTATCCGGCCGCGCCGCGATGCCCGAAGATCGTCGGCTCCTTCGCGTGCGGCGCCGCCTCGGCGGCCCCCATCGCACCGCCCACCACGCCGCCCACCATGGCGCCCGGCAGCAGTACCGCCACGGCCGCCAGGAGCGCGGCCCTCTTCCCCGTCACACGCGCGAGCATGTCGGCTCCTCTCGCGGCGGCATCCCGGGCGTCCGTCGCCGGAGATCACCGCCGCGGGGACGGTACCGCCCCCGCGGTGACGGCCGGGGCAACCGTGACGGGCGGCCCGGTGAACGGGCGCGGCAGGTCCGGCACGAGTCCCGGAGGGGCCCTCCGGTCGCGGACCCGCTCGGCCCGGGCGCCACGGCGACTTCACGCTCCGTTGCCTTGATGGTCGGTTCCGGCTCAATCAGGTGATCTGCACTGAGTGGTGTGGACATGACACGCAGGACGTTCCTGGCCACCACATCGCTCGCCGGAGCGGCCCCGGTGGTGCCCGCCCGGCCAGAGACACCGCCGGTCCGGCCGGAGACGCCGCTCGTTCCCGCGGCGCGCCGGTCGTTCCGGACGTCCGGGCCGTTCGAGCTCGGCGTGGCGTCCGGGGAGCCCGATTCGGGCGGGTTCGTCCTCTGGACACGCCTCGCGCCCCGCCCTCTCGCCGACGACGGGCACGGTGGCATGCCCGATCGCGACGTCACGGTGGAGTGGCAGATCGCCGAGGACGAGCTGTTCCGCCGGGTGGCGCGCAGCGGCCGGGCGACCGCGCGCCGGGCGGAGGCCCACAGCGTGCACGCCGAGGTGGGCGGCCTGCGGCCGGGTGCGGAGTACTTCTACCGGTTCCGCGCGGACGGGCACGTCTCGCCGACCGGTCGCACCCGGACGGCCCCGGCGGCCGGCGCGTCGCCCCCGCTGACGTTCGGGGCCGTGTCCTGCGCGTACTACGAGCACGGCTACTTCACCGCCTACCGGCGGCTCGCCGAGCGGCATCCCGACCTCGTGTTCCACCTGGGCGACTACCTGTACGAGGACGCCGCGGGCGCGCACGAGACGCTGCCGATCGTCCGAAGGCACACCCCCGGCAAGTGCCGGACGCTCGCGGACTACCGCCGCCGCCACGCCCAGTACCGTGCCGACCGTGACCTGCAGGCCGCGCACGCCGCCGCGCCGTGGGCGGTGATCTGGGACGACCACGAGGTGGAGAACAACTGGGCCGGGAACGTTCCAGGCACGGAGGTTCCGGGGTTCCCCGAGCGCAGGCGCGCCGCGTTCCGCGCCTACTACGAGCACATGCCGCTGCGCCCCTCCGCCGTCCGGCGGAACGGCCGGATCCGGCTGACGCGGCGGCTGGACTGGGGGGCGACGGCGGCGCTCCACCTGCTCGACACCCGGCAGTTCCGCTCCGACCAGCCCTGCGACGACGGGCTGCGCGAGGGGTGCGACGACCGGCTGGACGGGCGGCGCGCCCTGCTCGGCCCCGCGCAGCTCCGCTGGCTGGAGGCGGGCCTGCGCGGCTCGCGCGCCCGCTGGAACGTCCTGGCCCAGCAGGTGTTCCTCGCCCAGCGCGACCACCGGCTCGGCCCCGGCCGCAGGATGGCACTGGACGGCTGGGACGGCTACGCCGCCGAGCGGGACCGGCTGATGCGCGCGCTGGCCACCTCCGGCGCGGCGAATCCCGTCGTCCTCACCGGCGACGTGCACGTGGCGCACGCGTGCGACCTGCTCGCCGACTTCGACGACCCGTCCTCGGCCCGGATCGGCGTGGAGCTGGTCGCCACGTCCGTCGCCAGCGACGGTGACGGCTACGCCGACCCTGTGGAGAACGCCGCCGTCCGCGCCGAGAACCCGCACATCGCCTTCATCGACCAGCGCCGCGGCTTCCTCCTGGCCAGGGCCGGCGCGGACGAGCTGCGGGCCGAGTTCCACACGCTCCCCCACGTCACCCGCCGGGGCGCCCCGTCCTCCGTCGCCGCCGCCTTCACCGTTCCGTCCGGCGCGCGTTCCCTGGGGGCCTGGCGCTGACCGGAGGCCGCCCCGAGGTCCGCCGGCACGGGACGGAACCCCGGGCGCGCCGGGCGCGTCCAAGGTCTGCCCCGTTGTCGCTCCCGAAGGGGGAATCATGGCGGCCTTGAAACTCCGCCCGTTCCTGGTCACGCTGCTCATCCCGTGGGCCGCCGCGTTGGCGGCGTGCGGATCGGGTGCCTCCGCGGGCACCGGGGGCCCGCCCGATGGCCCGACGGTCACGCCGGGGACGGCGTTCACGCTCGCGCCGGGCCAGACCGCGCGCCTCGACGGCGGTGGGCTGACGGTCCGGTTCGACGGTGTGAAAGACGACAGCCGGTGCCCCGTCAACGTCACCTGCGTGTGGGCGGGCGACGCGACCGTGATGGTGTCGGTGACCTCCGGGGAGGGACGGCCGGCGGCACGCGAGTTGCACGTCACCGCCCCGGCCGCGAAGACGACGGCCGTCTCCGGGTACGTGGTCGGGCTGGTCGGCCTGGCTCCGGAGCGGCGGTCGCAGAGCCCGGTCTCCCCTGGTGACTACCGCGTGCAACTCCGGATCGACAAGGGCTGACCCCCCGCGTCAGCCCAGGGAGTAGCCGGTCAGGCCCCGCGGGGCGAGCGGCAGTGGCCGCACCCTCGCGGACAGGCCGGGCAGGACGAGCACGGCGCCGGCGAAGTCGTGGGCGCCCGGCGCCCCGACGAGCAGGTCCCGGCGGCGGATGGACAAGGCGTCACCGAAGCGGCTGTAGGGGCCGAACGGTGAGGTGACCGTCCTCGCACCGCCCCGCCCGGGGAAGATCCGGACGGTGCCGTTGCCCGGCGCGCCCGCCGCCAGGTCGGGGACGCCGTCGCCGGTCAGGTCGCCCGCGGCGAGAGCGGAGCCGAGACGGTCGTAGCGGCCCCGCCCGGTCCGGGTGGCGCCGAGCTGCCGCATGTCCGGCCCGGCGAGGATCTGGACGGCGCCCTCGGCGTAGGCGGCCGAGTCGGCGCGGTCCTCGCCGGGGGCGCCCACCGCGAGGTCGTCGCGGCCGTCGCCGTCGAAGTCGGCGGCGGCGAGCGCCGAACCGAAACCGTCGGCGCGTTCGGGTGTGCCGTCCACGTCCGGTTCGTCCTGCGAGACATAGTTCGCGGACCGTTCCAGCGGATCCAGGACGGTCACCGTCCCCGCACCGCGCGCGCCGTCGCCCGGGGCTCCCGCGGCGATCTCGGCGCGGCCGTCGCCGTCGAAGTCGCCGGCGGTCAGCACGGTCCCGAAGCCGTCGGTGTCGGCCGCCGACTGGTTCACCCAGGCCGTCCGCTGGGTGATGAGGGGTCCGGGCCGCAGCGCACGCCCCTGGAGGCCGAAGACCGCGACGCCACCGCCGCCCTTCAGCCCAGGCAGGCCGACGATCAGCTCGTCATCGCGATCGTGGTCGAGGTCGGCGGCGGCGAGGGAGGCCCCGAATCGGTCCGTGCCGTAGGGGCGGTGGAAGGCACGGACGGTCAGCACCGCACCCGGACGTAGGCCGGACGGGGTGCCCGCGAAGATCTGTACGGCGCCGGCGCCCTCGGCTCCCGGCCCGCGCGCGCCGTGCACCTGGTCCGGGATGCCGACCGCGAGGTCGTCGCAGCCGTCCCGGTCGAAGTCGCCGGCGGCGAGCGCGGCACCGAACCCGTCACCGCGACGTGCCGCCTCCTCCCGCGACAGCCAGGCCACCCCCGAGGCGGCGCGGATCGCCACCGCACCCGCGCGGGTCTGGCCGCGGACGGTCGCGTACGGGGCGCCGGCGGCCAGGTCGGGCGCACCGTCGCCGTCGAAGTCGGCGGGTGCCCGGCCCCGGCACGGCCCGGCCCGGGCCGTCGCGGCGGCGACCTGCACGGGGACACGGTCAGGAGCGGGACGCACGGCGGCCATGGGGGCGGACGCTCCGGCGGCCGTCGCCAGCGCGACGGCCGGGGCCAGGCGTCCTGCGACGGTGGCGCGGCGGGGGACGATTCTCACATCCGCAACGTCCCCGGCGGGTGGAACGCCCGATCACCGGGCGGGTGGCCGGACGGTGAACCCGGGCGGTCAGCCCGTCACGTTGAACGTGGCGGGGTCCGGGCCAAGGCGGACTCCCTTGTCCAGTTCGCCGATCGCCTTCATCTCGTCCGGGCTCAGCTCGAACCCGAACACGTCGATGTTCTCGGCGATCCTGGACGGCGTCACCGACTTCGGGATGACCACATCACCGATCTGGATGTGCCAGCGCAGCGCGACCTGGGCGGGGGTGCGGCCATGGGCCCGCGCGATGGCGGCGAGCGCCGGGTCGTCCAGCAGGCCGCGGCCCTGCCCGAGCGGCGCCCACGCCTCGGTGTGGATGCCGTGCTCGCGGTGGAAGGCGCGCAGGCCGTCCTGCTGGAAGTAGGGGTGCAGCTCGATCTGGTTGATCACCGGGGCGACGTCGGTCTCCGCCAGCAGCCGCCGCAGCGTCTCGACCGTGAAGTTGGAGACGCCGATCGAGCGGACGCGGCCGTCGGCCTTGAGCTTCTCGAACGCGCGCCAGGTGTCCAGATAGCTGTCGCGGGACGGCATCGGCCAGTGGATCAGGTAGAGGTCCAGGTACTCCAGCCCGAGGCGGGCCATGCTCGCGTCGAAGGCGCGGAGTGCGCTGTCGTGGCCGTGGTCGCTGTTCCACAGTTTGGTGGTGACGAACAGCTCTTCGCGGGGCAGCCCGGACTCGCGCAACGCCCGGCCGGTGCCCTCCTCGTTCTGGTACGCGGCCGCGGTGTCGATGCTGCGGTAGCCGTTCCGCAGCGCCGTGGTCACGGCGGTCTCGGCCTCGGCGTTGGAGACCTGGAACACCCCGAAGCCGAGCTGCGGCATCGAGTTCCCGTCGATGAGGTCAACGTTCGGTACGGTCACGGTTTCGTGTCCCCCCTTGAGCGGTGCAGGTGCGGGGGCTCGTGTGCCCAGGAATGGACCGTCCAAATCCGGTGATCACCGGCCCTCTCCTCCGGCATGGGCGGAACACGCGGGCGGACCCGCTCGGCGAGGCGGCGCAGGGCATCCTCGGTGATCGCGAACTGCCGCGCGGCGACGCGGGCGGCGGTCTCGACGTCGCCCTAGATATTCAATCTTTCACCACTTATTCTCGCACCCGCATCCGTCCGGCCGGCCCGGAGGAAGGACCGCGGAACCGCACCGGCCACCGCCGGAGAGCCGTTTCGCGGCCCTCGACGCCCACGAAGCGGACCCCTGAAAGGCGTGTGCGCACATGACGACCCGTTCCGAGCCCGCGGGCTCCCCCGTCCCCGGTTCCGGCCCCGGTTCCGGCCCAGGCGAGCAGACCCTGGAGTCCTTCGGCTACTCCCAGGAGCTCAAACGCTCGCTCGGCCTGCCCGACCTGGTCATCTACGGCCTGGTGATGATGCTCCCGATCGCGCCGTTCACCATCTTCGGCGCCGTGTTCAACGAGTCCAAGGGCATGGTGGCGCTGACCTACCTCATCGGGCTGGTGGCGATGCTGTTCACCGCGCTCAGCTACCGGGAGATGTCGCGCGCGTTCCCCATCGCCGGGTCCGTCTACTCCTACGCCGGACGCGGCATCAACGACAAGGTCGGGTTCCTCGCGGGCTGGGCGATCCTGCTGGACTACCTGCTCGTCCCGACCCTGCTGTACGTGATGAGCGCGGCGGCGCTGAACTCGCTGTTGCCGGAGGTCCCGCAGTGGTCCTGGGTCGTCATGTTCGTGGTGGTCAACACCACGATCAACTTCCTGGGCATCGAGTCGACGGCGCGGCTGAACCGGATCTTCCTGTTCGCCGAGCTGGTGGTGCTGACGCTGTTCATCGGGTTCGGCGTCGCCGCCGTCGCCCGCGGGGAGAACGGCGCGCGCTTCTCCTTCGACCCGCTGGTGAACGCCGACCTGCTCACCCCCGGCCTGATCTTCGGGGCGCTGTCCATCGCGGTGCTCAGCTTCCTCGGCTTCGACGGGATCTCCACGCTCTCCGAGGAGGTCAAGGGCGGTGCCCGCGATCTCGTCGGCCGGGCCACGCTGGTGGCGCTGTGCCTGGTCGCGGCCCTCTTCGTGCTCCAGACATGGGTCGCGGCGCTGCTGGTGCCGGGCCGCACCGGGTTCGACGGGGACGAGGCCACCAACTCCGCGTTCTACGACATCGCCTGGATCGCGGGCGGCGGCTGGCTCAAGGACACCACGGCGGTCGCCGCCGCGCTCGCCACCGGTGTCGCCAACTCGCTCGTCGCGCAGGCGGCCACGTCCCGGCTGCTGTTCAGCATGGCCCGCGACCGCAAACTGCCCGCGTTCCTCGCCTACGTCCACCCGACCCGCAAGACGCCCGAGCGCGCCATCCTGTTCGTCGCCGCCGTGTCCCTCGCCCTCGGGCTCTTCTTCACCGGGCAGATCAGCCTGCTGTCACAGCTGGTGAACTTCGGCGCGCTGTTCGCGTTCCTGATGCTGCACGTCGCCGTGTTCGTGCATTTCAAGCTGCGCAACCGCAGCACCCGCTGGCACCTGCACGTGCTGGCTCCGGCGCTCGGCCTGATGATCACGGGCTCGGTACTGTGGCACGCCGACGCCGACGCGAAGATCGGCGGTCTGGCCTGGCTGGGCGTCGGCGTCCTCGTGCTGCTGTTCTACCGGCTCTCCGGCCGCGGTACCGACCTCGCTTTGGAGGACTGATGCACATCCGCCGCACCAGCGCGCACAACGCCTGGGACAACGCGATCCCGCCCGTCGCGGCCCTCGTCCCGGAGGCCGAGATCACCGTCGACACCGGCGACGCGAGCGGGGGTCAGCTCGGCCCCAGCGCGGGCACCGCCGAGGTCGCCGCGCTCGATTTCGCCCGCGTCAACCCGGTGACCGGCCCGTTCCTGGTCGAGGACGCCCGCCCCGGCGACGCCCTGGTGATCGACATCCTGGACATGACGGTCGGCGACTGGGGCTGGACGGCCTGCATCCCCGGGTTCGGCCTGCTCGCCGACGACTTCCCCGACCCGCACCTGCGCATCTCCAAGATCGCGGACGGTTGGGCCGAGCCGCTGCCGGGGCTGCGCGTCCCGGTCGTCCCGATGATCGGCACCATCGGGGTGGCACCCCCCGAGCCCGGCGCGCACTCGATCGTCCCGCCGCGCCGCTGGGGCGGCAACATGGACATCCGGCACATCGGACCGGGCGCGCGGCTCGTCCTGCCCGTCGGGGTGGACGGCGCGCTGCTGTCCCTCGGCGACGCGCACGCCGCGATGGGCGACGGCGAGGTGTGCGGGACCGGCGTCGAGACCGAGGCGTCCGTCCGGCTCCGGGTGGGCCTGCGCCGCGGCGCCGCCCCGGCGACCCCGGTCGTCGAGACCGACCCGCGCACGCACCGCTCCGGCCCCGCCCTCGCCACGACCGGCATCGGCCCCGACCTGATGCGGGCGGCCAAGGACGCGACCCGCAACCTCGTCGACGAGGTCGTCGCCCGCACCGGCCTGGCCCCCGTCGACGCCTACCTGCTCGCGAGCATCGCCGCCGACCTGAAGATCTCCGAGATCGTCGACGTCCCCAACTGGATCGTCTCCGCGCATCTGGAGCTCTCCCTGCTCGGATGACGATGAGTCTCGGCCCACGGCCGCCCGGCCCTGGCATCGCCTCCGGTCCTGCCCGGATCAGTCGATGAGCCCGCCGATGCCCTGGCCCAGCAGGACGACGCCGATGACCAGCAGCAGGACCGACACCACGGTCCTGCTGTTCGGCTCCAGCCACGCGCGCAACGCGTCCAGCCGGGGCCGCCACCGCTCGGCGTCGACGAGGTAGACGATCACCGGGACGGCCACCCCGCACGCGGCGAGGATCGAGAAGACCGCGACGGCCACGACCTCCTCACCGATGCTCAGCAGACCCTGCGACACGACGATCCCGGCGGCGACGAACATCAACGCGTTCGTCGGATTGATGATCGACAGCAGCAGCCCCCGCTGGGCGGCCTTCACCGGTGAGAGGTCGTCCAGGAGCCCCGGGACGTCATGCCGTCCGGTCCGGCGGGAGGTCCACTCCCGAGCGGCGATGGTCAGCACCAGCACGCCCAACAGCAGCACGATCCATGACACCGGTGACTTCGGTTCGCCGGTGTCGGAGTTCATTCCAATGACGTTCGCGATCACCACGAGCAGCGTCGTCGCGGCCACGATGCCGACCGTCCACCCCGCTAGGAAGCCGAGCGCCGCGTCCCTCGCCCGTGGCGTCAGCAGCAGGGCGATGACCGCGATGATCGGGATCGGGCTGATCGCCACCCCCAGCGTGAGGGGCAGCAACGCCCGGATGACCTCGCCCATCTCGCCCCCCGTTGTCCACCCCCCGCCGCTCGCCTCGACGGCCATACCCACCCTCACCAGGTGCAACCGATCGGGTTCGCACCGCGTGTCCACCATCGTCAGCACGTCCTCGTTCCGTGCGAACTTCTCGGCGGGGTCCGTCGTTGTCCCTTCGGGTTCCCCGGCCGTCACGGTGGCCGGCGAGCGAACCCCATCAGGACGGCCGGCTGCCCGGGTGGGGACGGTGCGGCAACGCACGGTCCGGGCGCCGGCCGTCCTCTTGCGCCGTCCCGCAGCCGGATGGGGCGCGCCTGTCCGGACTGGCGCGGCGCTGATCGGGTACGACCCCATCGAGTTCGCGGCCGGGGTCACGGCGGTGCCCGGTGCGGCGGCCGGCACTGGCCGGAGGGGAGACGGCGTGAAGGTCGCACTGTTCCTCACGTGCGTGAACGACACGATGTACCCGGGGACGGGCCGCGCGACGGTGCGGCTGCTGCGCAGGCTCGGCCACGATGTGGACTTCCCGCTCGCGCAGACGTGCTGCGGCCAGATGCACCTCAACACCGGATACCGGCGGCAGGCGCTCCGCCTGGTGGAGGGGTTCGCCGAGACGTTCGCCCCGTACGAGGCGGTGGTGACGCCGTCGGCGTCCTGCGGCGCGATGATCCGCGACTGGCATCCGCGGCTCGCGCCGCGCGCCGCCGGCGTCGCGTCCCGCGTGTACGAGCTGTCGGAGTTCCTCGTGGACGTGCTCGGGGTCACCGATGTCGGCGCGTACTTCCCGCACCGCGTCGCCTACCACCCGACGTGCCACTCGCTGCGGATGCTGCGCGTCGGCGACCGCCCGCTGCGGCTGCTGCGCGAGGTCCGCGGCCTCGATCTGGCCGACCTGCCGGACGCCGCCGAGTGCTGCGGCTTCGGCGGGACGTTCGCGCTGAAGAACGCCGAGGTGTCGGCCGCGATGTGCGCGGACAAGGTCGCCGCCGTCCGCCGGACGCGCGCCGAGGCGCTGTGCGCGGCCGACAACTCCTGCCTGGCGCACATCGGCGGTGCGCTCACCCGCACCCGCGCGGGCGTCCGGACCGTCCACCTGGCCGAGATCCTCGCCTCCACCGAGGGGGACCCGCGGTGACCGCGATGCCGACCTACCTCGGGATGCCCGCCTTCCCCAAGGCGGCGGCGCGGGCGGTGAACGACGCGCGGCTGCGCGGCAACCTCGCCCGCGCCACCGCCACGATCCGCGGACGGCGCACCGCCGCCGTCGCCGAACTGGAGGACTGGGCGGAGCTCCGCGAGTCGGGCCGGCAGATCAAGGACCACGTCCTGGCGAACCTCGGCCACTACCTGCGGCTGCTGGAGGAGAGGGTCACCGGTGCGGGCGGCACCGTCCACTGGGCGCGGGACGCCGCGGAAGCCAACCGGATCGTCGCGGACCTGGTGAAGGCGACCGGCCAGACCGAGGTCGTCAAGGTCAAGTCCATGGCCACGCAGGAGATCGGGCTGAACGAGGCGCTCGCCGCGCAGGGCATCGCCGCCTACGAGACCGATCTCGCGGAACTGATCGTCCAGCTCGGCGACGACCGGCCCTCGCACCTGCTCGTCCCGGCCATCCACCGGAACCGGTCCGACATCCGCGACATCTTCCTGCGTGCCATGGAGGACGCGCCCGCGGGCCTGACGGACTCGCCCGCCGAACTGGCCGAGGCCGCGCGGCGGCACCTGCGGGCCAAGTTCCTATCGGCGAAGGTCGCGGTCTCGGGCGTCAACTTCGCCGTGGCCGACACCGGGACGCTTTTCGTCCTGGAGTCGGAGGGGAACGGCCGGATGTGCCTGACACTCCCCGACACGCTCATCTCGGTGATGGGCGTGGAGAAGATCGTGCCGACCGTGCGGGACCTGGAGGTCTTTCTCCAGCTCCTCCCCCGCTCGTCCACGGCGGAGCGGATGAACCCCTACACCTCCGCCTGGACGGGCGTCCACCCCGGCGACGGACCGCGCGACTTCCATCTCGTCCTGCTCGACAACGGCCGCACCGACACGCTCGCCGACGAGGTCGGACGGCAGGCGCTGCGCTGCATCCGCTGCTCGGCGTGCCTCAACGTGTGCCCGGTGTACCGGCGGGCGGGCGGCCACGCCTACGGCTCGCCCTATCCGGGGCCGATCGGCGCGATCCTTTCGCCGCAGATCAGAGGTATCGGGTCGGCGGTGGACGCGTCCCTGCCCTACGCGTCGTCGCTGTGCGGGGCGTGCTTCGACGCGTGCCCGGTCGCGATCGACATCCCCGAGGTGCTCGTGCACCTGCGGGCCCGCGTGGTGGAGCGGGGACCGCGGCGTCCGCTGGAGCGCGCCGCGATGGGGGCCGCCGGGTGGACGCTGCGCTCGCCCACCCGCCTGGCGCTGGCGCAGCGCGCCGCGGCCGCCGGCGGCCGCCTGGTCGCCCGCCGCGGCCGGATCCGGCGGTTGCCCGGCCCGCTCGGCGCGTGGACCGAGACCCGCGACGCGCCCGTACCGCCCCCCGAGTCGTTCCGTGCCTGGTGGACGCGCACCGGCGGCGGCACGGACCGCGACACAGGGGGCCACCCGGGCGCGGAGGCGGATCGGTGAGCGCGCGGGAGGAGATCCTCCGGCGGATCGAGCGGGCGGCGCCCTCTCGTCCGGCCGCCGAGGTCGCGGCCTCCTATGACCGGATCGACCGGAACTACCTGCGCCGCCACCACGAGGGAGACGAGGAGAGCACGGTCGGGCTGTTCGCGGCGCGCGTCGCCGACTACCGGGCGACCGTCCTGCGCGTGCCCGCGGCCGACCTCCCGTCGGCGATCCCCGGCCGCCTGTCCGCGCGGCCGGGCGCCTACGCGGTGCCCGCCGGGCTCCCCGCGGAGTGGACGGCCGGCGTCCGGATCGTCCGCGACCCCGCCGCCGGGGATCTGGACGGGCTGGCCGGCGCCGTCACCGGCTGCGCGGTCGCCATCGCCGAGACGGGCACGATCATCCTCGACCACGGACCGGACCAGGGACCCCGCGCGCTGTCGCTCGTCCCGGACTTCCACCTGATCGTCGTCCGGGCCGGGCAGATCGCCGCCGACGTGCCCGAGGCACTCGAACGGCTCGACCCGCTCCGCCCGCTGACGCTGGTGTCGGGGCCGTCCGCGACGAGCGACATCGAGTTGTCCCGTGTCGAGGGCGTGCACGGCCCCCGGACCCTGGATGTGCTGGTCGCGCAGTGACCTGAGCGTTCGCGTCCGGGCGCCGTGGGGGCGCGGTTATGCTCGGCGGATGCGGTCGCGCCGGCGGATTCTCGGATGGTCCCTGCTCGGTGGCGTGGCGTTCTACGCGCTGGCGTGGACGGGCGTGAGCCTGACCATGCTCGGGATGAGCGGGTCCGCGCGGGCGGAGGAGTCGGCGCGGGCCGGGCTGCGCGAGGCCCCCGGGATCGGGAAGTTCGCGGTCGTGGACGACCACCTGTGGCGCGGCGCCGCGCCCACCACCGACGGGTACCGGTGGCTCGCCGCACAGGGCGTCCGGACGGTCATCGACCTGCGCGCGGAGCACCTGCCCGCCGAGGTGCTCGCCCGTCCCGGGCGGGCGGGCCTCACGGCGGTACGGCTCCCCCTGCGGGACGGGCAGGCCCCGTCCCCGCAGCAGGTCGGGCGATTCCTGTCGGAGGTCGGCCGGGCGCGCGGGCCCGTGTTCGTGCACTGCGGCGCGGGCGTCGGCCGGACGGGCGCGATGGCAGCCGCCTACCTGGTGCGGACGGGACAGGCGGACGCCGGCACCGCGGCGCGGCGCAGCCTCGCGCTGGGTCCGCCGACACTCGAACAGCTGTCGTTCATGCGAGGGCTCGGCGACCGGCGGGCCGGTCGGCCGCCCGCGGCGGTGGTCGCGCTCAGCCGCGTGGCCGATTCCCCGCGCCGGTCATGGGCCCGCCTGACGAACTGAGTTGCGAAATGGGACGAGGTGTGCAGGGTGACGAGCGCGGAACGGTTTACCTCCCGGAGGTTGACATGAGGCGCCCGGCGACGGTTGATAGCTATGAACAACATGGTCACGGAGAGGCTGGCCTGTAGGGGCCAGGCTGTGGGATGGGGCGTGTTGTCCCGCCTTATTGACGAATGACCCTATAGGGTAAATCCCGCGGATTCTCAGGTAATGGCGTATCGACCGCCTGTCGCTGTTGGGGTGTGGACATGGAGGGTCGTACGGCCCGGCAGGGCGCAGCGCCCGGGAACGGCGTTCCCCTGGTCGGGCGGCAGTCCGTACTTCAAGAGCTCGAGGAGGCCCTGGACGCCACCGCGGCGTCAGCCTTCCGGTTCCTGGCTCTGGTCGGGGAGCCGGGCGCGGGCAAGACGCGGCTCCTCAACGAGCTGTGTTCGGCCGCGGACGCGCGGAAGCTGAGCATCCTGTCGGGCCGCGCGGCCGAGTTCGAGCAGGAGATGCCGTTCGGCGCCGTCGTCGACGCGCTCGACGACCATCTGGAAGACCACTTCCCCGACCTCAGCCCGACGACGGTCCGGCTGCTGGCCCCCGTGTTCCCCTCGCTGTTCACGGTCCTGAGCGATGGCGACGGCGTGCCCGGCGGTGCGCCCGGCAGCGCCCCGGAGACGACCCCGGTCGCCCGGTACCAGCTCTACCGGGCGGTGCGGCACCTGTTGGAGGAGCTGGCCGCCCCGTCGGGTCTGGTGCTGATCGTGGACGACGTGCACTGGGCCGACGACGCCACGATCGAGCTGCTGGACCATCTCGTCCGCCATCCGCCCCGCGCCCGGGTCCTGATCGCGCTCGCCTACCGTCCCGCCCAGGCGTCGGCGCGGCTCGCCGCGCTGGTGCAGGCGTCGGTCCAGGCGGTGGGCGGGCACCGGCTGTCGGTCGAGCCGCTGACCGAGTCGGAGGTCGCGGAGCTGCTCGGCCCGCAGGTCAGCGGGGCGCGCTGCCGCGAACTGTACAAGGCGAGCGGCGGCAACCCGTTCTACCTGGAGGCGCTGGCCCGCAGTCACGAGCCGCTCGCCGTCGGCGAGCCGGGCGGTGACCTGCCGCCCGCCGTGCGCGCCGCGCTCCAGCTGGAGCTGAGCGGCCTGTCCGCGAACGCGCTGCTGATCGCGCAGAGCGCGGCGGTGGCCGCCGACGAGTTCCCGCCACTGTTGGCCGCCGCGGCCGCCGAGGTGAGCGAGGAGGTGGCGCTGGCGGCGCTGGACGAGCTGGTCGCCCGCGACATCGTCCGGCCACGGGCCGAGCGGTTCCGGTTCCGACACCCGCTCGTCCGGCACGCCGCCTACCGCTCCGCCGCGGCCGGGTGGCGGCTGGCCGCGCACGGGCGGATCGCCTCCTACCTCACCGAGATCGGCGCGCCCGCCGCCGTCCGCGCCCGGCACATCGAGCGGTCGGGACGGGCCGGCGACCGGGTCGCCATCGCGACCCTGGTGGAGGCCGCGCGCGCCTTCGCCACGCAGGCCCCGGCGACCGCCGCGCACTGGCTGCAGGCGGCGCTGCGGCTGATGCCGGAGACCCGGCCGGAGACGCCGGTGGCCGCGGAGGCGGGCGGGCCCGTGCTGCCGTCGCGGCTGGAGCTGATGATGGAACTGGCGCAGGTCCAGACCGTCGGCGGGCACCTGACCGAGGGCCGCGAGACCGCGCGCAACGTCCTGAAGATGCTGCCGGAGGACGACTACGAGCGCCGGGCGCGGGCGGCGCGGCTCGCCGCGCTGATGGAGCGGCAGCTCGACCGCCCGCACGAGGCGCGCGCCCTGCTGCTGGACGAACTGCGCCGCATGCCCGACCCGCGCTCCCCCGCCGCGGTGCCGCTGCGGATGCGGCTGGTCGCCGAGCGGATGATGCGCATCGACTTCCGGGCCGCGCAGGCGGTGCTGGACCTGATGCCCGACGACTCCGAGGACTGGGAGCCCGGCCTGAAGCTGGCGGTCGCCGCGCTGCGCCCGATGCCCGCGCTCGCCGCCGGGCGCGTCGAGGACGCGCTGCGCTATCTGGAGGCCGCGGGCGTCCTGGTCGACGCGGCCCCCGACGAGCACCTGTCGGAGTGGATGGACGCCATCGCCTGGCTGTGCTGGGCCTCGACGTTCATGGGCCACTTCCTCAGCGCGGCCGACCGCTTCCAGCGCGCCGTCACCGTCGCGCGCGCGACCGGCCAGCTCTACATCGTGACCAATCTGAGGGCGGGCCAGGCCCGCGCCTACGGGATGCTCGGGCGGCTGGAGGAGGCCGCGGCCGCCGCCGAGGAGGCCGTGGAGGAGGCCCGGCTGCTGACCTCGGGCCAGCAGCTGGTGTTCGCGCTGACCCAGCAGAGCCTGGTGGCGGGCTGGTCGGGCGACGATGAGTCCGCGCTGCGGCATGCCGAGGAGGCCATCGAGTGCGGCGCGGGCGTCGGCGAGTGGTGGGGATCCATGGCCCGCTACGCCCGCGCGATGGCGCTGATCGGCCTCGGCCGCCTCGACGAGGCTGCCCGCGCCGTCGAGGTCGCGTTCGGCGGCCCGCTGGACCAGCGGACGCATCTGTCGCTGTGCGAGGCCATGGCGGGGCTGGAGGCGGGCCGTGGGCGCCCCGACGCCGCGATGGAGTGGGTGAAGCGCACCGAGGGCTTCGTGATCCCCGGCCTGGAGGCTCACAACGCGCTCGCCCACCTGGCCCGGGCGCACGCCCTCCAGCTCGCCGAGCCGGCGGAGGCCGCGCGGGAGGCGGTGACGGCGGCGGAGATGTTCGAGAATGCCGGGCATCAGATCGAGACGGGCCGGGCCCGGTTGCGTGCGGGTACCGCCTACGCCGAGGCCGATGACCGCGCCGCCGCCCGCGAGCAGTTGCGCACGGCGGCCGGGATCTTCTCCGAGTGCGGTGCGCGGACGCTGCACGCGCAGGCCGTCCGCGAGCAGCGCCGGATCGGCGTTCGGGTGCCGACCAGGGGCGGCCGGAGCTCCGGGTTGCCGGGCGGGCTGTCCAAGCGCGAGTACGAGGTCGCCATGCTGGTCGTCGAGGGCTGCTCGAACTCGCAGATCGCCGAGCGGCTGTTCGTCAGCATCCGCACCGTGGAGACGCACCTGTCGCACATCTTCGCCAAGTTCGGCGTGAACTCGCGTGTGGGCGTAGTGAGCGCGCTGAGCCGGACAGAGGCGGATCCGGACACGCAGGGCGGTTGACGAGAACCCGGATACGGTCGCCGCAAAGGCATTGGAACGTTCCGTTCTGTCCTGTTTCAGCCACGTCCTGTCGGTTCCAGAACCTCTGCCCGACTCCGTGCGTCACAGACGTTACGTATGCCGGTACGGATCAGCTCCATACCTGCTGACCGGGGTCGGGGGAAGAAGTAGGTGTTTACCACGATGCCCCAAATGAGCCGGTCACCGCATCATCGTTGCGGGACGACGGAGGTGAAGGACATGACACGGACGATCACGCGTTTCACGCACGCAGGCGTGTCGAACGCCGAGATATCGGTGCACCCGTTCGCGACCGAGGACGGGCTCGGGCTCAACCTGACCCGCTTCCTGCGCACCGAGGGCGACGACGTGGTCCTGCTCGTCCACGGCCTCACCTCCGCGAGCGACGTCTACATCATGCCCGAGCACCGGAACCTGGCGAGCCACCTGCTCGACAACGGCTTCGGCGACGTCTGGGCCGTGGACTTCCGGATGAGCGGCCGTTTCCCCTACGACGCCGAGACGCACCGCTACACGCTGGACGACATCGCGCTCTACGACTTCCCGGCCACCCTCAAGGAACTGCGCAAGCACATCGGCGACCGCCGGGTGCACGTCATCGCGCACTGCCTGGGCGCGGTGTCGTTCTCGATGAGCCTGTTCGCCGGCGCCGTCGACGGCATCACCAGCCTGACGTGCAACAGCGTGTCGCTGACACCGCGGGTGCCGGCCTTTTCGAAGCTGAAGCTCTCGTTCGGGACCTGGTTCCTGGAGTACGTCGTCGGGTTGCCGTTCCTCGATCCGAGGTTCGGTGAAGCGCCGTTCCTCACCCGCCCCTGGATGCTCTCGCGCCTGGTGTCGCTGTTCCACAACGAGTGCAAGGCGCCCGCCTGTCACATGCAGAGCTTCCAGTGGGGCGCGGGCAAGCCGGCGATGTACGAGCACGCCAACCTGCTGCCCGAGACGCACGCGCGGGTCGCCGACATCTGCTCCGCGTCCGGCCTGCACTACTACCGGCACGTCCGCAAGATGGTCTCGGCCGGCCACTCGGTGAAGTACGCGCCGGACGACCCGCGCTACGCGAGCCTGCCGAACAACTACCTGAAGAACGCGGCGGACGTGCGGACCCCCCTGCTGCTCCTCGCGCCCGACCGCAACCGCGTCTTCACCGACTCCAACGTCCACCTCCACAAGATCCTGGAGAAGGCCGCCCCTGGACGCCACGAGCTGGCGGTACTGCCCGGCTACGGGCACCTCGACCCCCTGATCGGAAAGAACTCCTACATCGACGTCTTTCCGCGCATCGTCGACTTCCTCAAGCGGCACAGCGCATGAGGACCCGGCGGCGCACTAGCGGAAAGCCCAGTGACTGGTGACTGGTATGGAACACGTTGACGCCGTGGTCATCGGGTCCGGATTCGGCGGCTCGGTCGCCGCGTACCGGCTGGCCGAGGCCGGACAGTCGGTCGTGCTCTTGGAGCGCGGCCAGCCGTACCCACCCGGCAGCTTCCCGCGCTCACCGCGGCAGATGGGCCGCGCGTTCTGGGACCCGGCCGCGGGCCTGTACGGCATGTTCGACGTGTGGTCCTTCAAAGGCTGCGACTCGGTCGTGTCGGCGGGGCTCGGCGGCGGATCGCTGATCTACGCCAACGTGCTCCTCCGCAAGGACGAGCACTGGTTCGTCCACGACCAGCCGCTGCCGGACGGCGGGTACGAGCCGTGGCCGGTCTCGCGCGCCGACCTCGATCCGCACTACGACGTGGTGGAGCGGATGCTCGGCGCGACCCCGTACCCGCTGAACCGTCCGCCGTTCGACGACACCCCGAAGGCGCACGCGATGCAGGACGCCGCCGCGGAGCTGGGCCTGCAGTGCACGCTGCCGCCGCTCGCGGTGAGCTTCGCCTCCGAGCCGGGAGGCACGCCGGGGGTGAGCCTGCCGATCGCGGACGCGGCGTACCCCAACATCCACCGCGTCGGCCGGCGGACGTGCAAGCTGTGCGGCGAGTGCAACATCGGCTGCAACGAGGGCTCCAAGAACAGCCTCGACCACACCTACCTGTCCGCGGCGGCGCACCAGGGCGCCGACATCCGTACCTCCCGCGAGGTCAAGGCGATCCGGCCGAGGCCGGGCGGCGGCTACCAGGTCGACTACGTCCACCACGCCGACCTCACCGCGCGCAAGAGCCGCCCGCGGGTGGTGACGATGTCGTGCGACCGGCTGATCCTGGGCGCCGGCACCTACGGGACGACGTACTTGCTGCTGAAGTCGCAGAAGGCGTTCCCGGGGCTGAGCCAGGCGCTCGGTACCCGGTTCAGCGGCAACGGCGACCTGCTGACCTTCCTGCTGAAGGCCAAGGACCGCAACCGGGTCCGGCCGCTGGACGCCGCCCGCGGCCCGGTGATCACCAGCGCGATCCGGCTGGCGGACGAGCTGGACGGCATGCACGGCGCCGGCCGCGGCGCCTACATCCAGGACGGCGGCTACCCGGGGTTCGCCGACTGGATCATCCAGGGCTTCGACGTCGGCAACGAGATCGAGCGCGCGGTGAAGTTCCTGTGGAACCGGTTCACCGAGTTCTTCAGGGACGCGCCCGACACGAACCTGTCCAAGGAGCTGTCGGACCTGATCGGTGATGGAGCCCTGACGGTCAGCTCGCTCCCGCTGCTCGGCATGGGCCGCGACATCGCCGACGGGCGGCTGCATCTGCGGGACGGCCGGCTCGCCGCCGACTGGACGACGCGGACCAGCGAGAATCATTTCAAGCGGGTCCGCAAGACGATGCAGGGCATCGCGGACGTGCTCGGCGCGGAGTACGCGGACAACCCGATGTGGTTCCGCAAGCGCATCATCACCGTCCATCCGCTGGGCGGGGCGCCGATGGGCGCCACCAAGGACGAGGGCGTCTGCGACGCCTTCGGCGAGGTGTTCGGGTTTCCGGGCCTCTACATCGCCGACGGGGCGGCGATGCCGGGGGCAGTGGGCCCGAATCCCTCGCTCACCATCGCCGCGCAGGCCGATCGCCTGGCCACGCGGCTGCTGGAGAGCGTGCCCGCACGCGGGGGTGCGGGCACGGTCATCGCCGCCTCGACGGACACGGGGGCCGGGCCGGCCGGGGGGGCCGGCTCGACCGACGGGGCGGGGGACAGCTCGGGGAACGGCTCGGCGTACGGTCCGTTTTCGGGGAGCCGCGGCGGTATCGGGGGATCGATCGCCGTGGCACCGGACCGTACGTCGCTGTCGTTCACCGAGGAGATGAAGGGGTTCGTCACCTATGGCGCGATCGATCCGCGGGCGGGGGAACTCGCGGACGAGCGCGAGCGGCTGGCGTTCCGGCTGACGATCACCGCCGAGGACACCGACCGTTTCCTGGCCGAGCCCGAGCATGCCGCGAGGGCCGAGGGATGGATCGACGCCGCTGGCTACGGGGGCCGGCGTCCCGTCCAGCGGGGCTGGTTCAACCTTTTCGCGCCGGGAGGCGCGGAGGACCGCCGGCTGATGAAGTACCGGCTGTACTTCAGCGACGGCGAGGACCGGCCCCGCACTCTGGTCGGCCACAAGAACGTCCTGCACGGCCCGCCGACGCGGATCTGGCCCGACACGTCGACACTGTACGTGCGGATCCTGGAAGGCCACGTCGACGAGGACGCGGAGGGCGGCGCGCAGGTGCTGGGCGCGGGCGTACTGCACATCCAGCTCACCGACTTCGCCCGGCAGCTGACGACGTTCCGCACGGCGGGGCCGGACGGCACCGGAAAGCTGGTCAGCTTCGGCAGGTTCTTCGCCGGGGAGCTGTGGGAGGTTTACGGTCCCGACATCGACTGATCGGGATCGTCCAGGTTCGTGCAGGCCGAGAGAACTGCGGGGTGCTCTCGGCCTGCACTCTTCTTCGTGTGGAGGCGGGTCAGCCGGCGTCCGCTCAGCCGGTGTCCGCGCGGGCGCGGAACGCGGCGGCCTTGACGCGGTTCTGGCAGGCGGTGGAACAGAATCGGCGGGTGCCGTTGCGGGAGGTGTCGACGTAGACGCGGTCGCAGTGCGGCGCGGTGCAGACGCCGAGCCGGTCCTGCATCTCGCTGCCGATGACGACGGCGAGGCCGGTGGCGCAGGGGGCGCCCCACAGGTCGGCGATGCTGTCGCCCGCGCCGTGGAAGTGCACGTGCCAGGGTTCGCCGTCGTGGCGGTCCAGGTGCGGTCTGGCCTGCGTCCCCTCCAGGAGGGCGTTGACCTGCGCCGCGGCGGTGTCGACGTCGCCGGCGGTGATCGCCTCGAAGACGGCGCGCAGGTCGCGGGCCACGGCGGCCAGCTCGGCCAGCTCGGCTTCGGAGACGCGCACGCCCCTGCCGGTGGTCCCGAGGACCTCCGCCGCCAGGACTCTCAGCTCGGCGGCCGGCGGCAGGGGGTAGGGGCGCCCGCGCCGCTCCCCCGCGGTGAACACGTTGACCAACCCGGCGGCGGCCTGCACCACGGCATCGGTGTGACTGTTGAAGTTCACTTGACCAGTTACGCCCTTCGGTACTAGCTTGTCACTGTCCAAAGGTTATACGACAGTGACTGGAGGGGTGCGTCCATGCTCACCCGCGAGGCCGCCGGCACCTGGATCGCCCGCTGGGACGTCCAGCAGGAGGGGTACATCCCCGACCGCGAGGAACGGTTCACCGCCATGATCGACGCGCTGGAGGCCGCGGCGGGGCGCCCGGACCCGCTCGTCCTGGACCTCGGCTGCGGGCCGGGCTCGCTCGCCGGCCGCATCCTCGACCGCATCCCCGCCGCCACGGTCGTGGCGATCGACACCGACCCGCTGCTGATGTCGCTCGGCCGTGCCGTCCACGCCGACCGCGCGGGCCTGGTCTTCACCGAGCTGGACCTGCGTGAGCCGGGCTGGGCGGCGCGGCTGCGGCTGGACCGGCAGGCCGACGCCGCCGTCAGCACCACCGCGCTGCACTGGATCTCGGGCGAGGCCCTGCGCGTCACCTACGGCGAGCTGGCGCGGGTGCTGCGCTCCGGCGGCCTGTTCCTCAACGGCGACAACCTGTCGGTCCGCGACACCGCTCCCGGCCTGGCCGGGCTGGACGCCGCGCTCCGCGAGCGGGAGCGGGAACGCCGGTTCGCCCACGACCGCCCGGAAGACTGGACGCAGTGGTGGGACGCGGTCGCCGCCGATCCCGCCCTCGCCGACCTGCGCGCGCTCCGCGAGGAGACGTCCGGCCACCACGGTTCGGAGTCGGAGCTGCTGTCGGCGCACACCGCCGCCCTGCGCGGGGCCGGCTTCGGCGAGGTCGGCACGCTCTGGCAACGCGGCGACAACCGCCTCCTCGCCGCACTCCTGCCCTGACCTCGCCGCCCTTCACCGCCGCCCTTCACCGCCGCCCTGACCGGTCCGCTGACAAGGCGCGCCGGTCCGCTCACAGGTAGTGGCCCGGGCCGTCGGCGGCGGGCGCGGTGCCGGCGGCGGCCTCGATGTCGGCGCGGCGCAGGGTCCGTACCTCCTCATCGCCGGGCGGCCCCTCCCCCGGGCCGCCCGGGGCGGTGATCCGCCGGGCCTGCACGGCCACCGCGCGGTCGAGGAGGTTGCGCATCTCGCGGGCGTTGCCGAACCGGGCGCCGCGGCCGAGGCGGGGCAGCAGCCGGCGGACGGCGGCCAGCGCGGTCGGCGGGACGGTGAACCCGGCGTCGGCGGCCATCGTCGCGAAGATCGCCGTGAGCTCGTCGTCGGTGTAGTCGGGGAACCGCAGGACCCGGGGGAACCGGGACGCCAGGCCGGGGTTGGAGACCAGGAACTCCCGCATCTCCCGGTCATAGCCCGCGACGATCACCACGAGGTCGAAGCGGTGCTCCTCCATCAGCCGCAGCAGCTCGGCGACCGCCTCGGGCCCGAAGTCGGCACCGGAGGCGTGCAGCGCGTACGCCTCGTCCACGAACAGCACGCCGCCGAGCGCGCGCTCCACGGCTGCCCGCACGCGCGGCGCGGTCTGCCCGACGAACTCGGCGACGAGGTCGGCGCGGGAGACCTCGACCAGATGCCCCGACGACAGCAGCCCGAGCCGCGCGTAGACGTCGGCGAGCAGCCGCGCGACGGTCGTCTTGGCGGTGCCGGGGTTGCCGGTGAAGACCATGTGCCGGGTCGGGCGCGTGGCGGTGATCCCGGCGTCGCGGCGCAGCCGCTCGGTGCGGGCCTCGGCGACCAGCAGCCCGACCTCCTGCTTGACGGTGCCGAGGCCGACGAGCCGGTCGATCTCCGCGAGCGGGTCGTCGGCCTGCTCGACCCTCCCGGCGGGCACGAGGGCCCCGGGGACGTCACCGGGAACGAGCGTGTCCAGCGACTCGTCCTCGTCGAGACCGGTCATCAGGCGGTGCGCCTGCCGGGCGACGGTGCGTTCCAGCAGCGCGGCCATGAGCCGCGCATTGCCGAGCCGCGCGGCGGGCGGCCCGGCCGCGACCAGCTCGCGGACGCGGTCGAGCACGCCGGGCGCGAGCAGGAACCGGTCGGCGGCGGCACGCTCGGCGAACACGGTGACCAGCTCCGCCTCGGTCAGGTCGGGGAACCGGATGGTCGTCGGGAACAACCGGGCCAGCGCCGGGCGGGCGGCGAGCAACCCACCGTGCCCGGGGCCCGGGCCGCTGAGGACGACGACCAGGTCGTCCGGGCAGGACTCGATCGCGGCGGCGAGCGCGTCGGCGGCCTCGGCGTCGCGCGGCGATCCGGTCGGGTCGAGCAGGTCCGTGCAGGCGATCAGCAGCACGCCGCCCGCCGCCCGCTCGAACGCGCGGCGGATCTTTGCGGCGCTCTCCCCCGCGTGCCCGCCGACGAGGTCGGCGCGCTCGACGCGCACCAGATGCCCCGACGGCAGCACGCCGAGCTCGGCGTACAGCCGGCCGAGGATGCCGGCGACCGTGGCCTTGCCCGTGCCGGGGTTCCCGGCGAACATCAGGTGCCGGGGCCGGGTGCGGGCGGTCATCCCGGCCTCCATCCGCAGCCGCGCCCCCTTCGCCTCGGTGACCAGCGACCGGACCTCCCGCTTGACCGAGGCGATGCCGACGCAGGCGGCCAGATCGGCGAGCGGGTCGGCGACGGCGGCGCCGGGCATCGCCGGACGGGCGGGCAGATCCGCCTCCGTCACCTCGACGCCCGCGCCGGTGGCATCGCCCGTCCGCTGGCGGGCGCGCATCAGGCATAGCTCGGCCAGGTGCCCGGCCAGCCGGGCGTTGCGCATGTTGAGCTGCGCGGGCGTGCGGACGAGCAGCGCCCCGGCCGCACGCGCCACCCGCCGCTCGACCCGCCCGCCCCCGTCCCCGACGGCGCGGCGGAACAGCTCGGCGTGATCCTGCACCCCGAAGTCGGCGGTGCGGGCGACCCGCATCCCGTGGACGAGCGCCGGGTTCGCGGCCAGCAGGCGCTCCTCACCACCCGTCCGGCACAGCGCGACGACGTGCAGCCCGGGATGGTCGGCCATGCCGCGCCGCAGTTCCTCCACGACCGCCGTGCCCGCGGCGTCGTAGCCGAGGATCGCGTCCAGGTAGCGGATCACGAGCACCCGCCCGTCGACGGCGCACTCGCCGATGCGGGCCTGGACCCACAGCACGGCGTCGCTCACGCCGAGGTCGGCGAACACCTGGTCGGACAGGCGCAGCGCGTCGTGGGCCCGCCCGTCCTCGATCAGCACCCGCTCGACCGCGGCGGCGGCGGTACGGCGGCCCGACCCCTCCGGCCCGCAGATCAGCAGGCGGACGGGGCGGTGCGCGTCACCCACCGCGTCCCGGAGCGCATCGGCCAGCGCGGCGGGGCCGAGCATCTCGGCGAACGCGTCACCGTCCGGCCCTGCCTCGACGGGTACGGGCGCCGCTGCCTCGGGGCCGGGGGCGAGCCATTGGACGAGCGGGTTGGCGACACGGCGGCGGCCGAACATCCGCCGCAGGTCGAGCTGGAAACCGCGGACGGGGACGGGGCAGTCCGGGCTGGTCGCGGCGTCCGGCAGGCCCTGGACGGCGCCGGTGATCCGGACGGCCATGTCCAGCCAGGCGCGGCAGGCGTCGGCCTCGCCGGCGACCAGCCCGCGCGCCAGCCAGGCGCGCACATCCCGTTGCCAGGTGCCGGTGTCGAAATCGTCCCGCAGGGCATGCACCCGGTCGTGCAGGTTCTCATAGTGGGCGGTGCCGAGCGCGGCGGACATCTGCGCGGGCACGTCGGTGACGCCCGCCGCGAGGAGCAGCCGCGCGAGCGCGCCGTCCAGGGGCCGGGCGCCGTCGGCGGCGTCGAGCCGCTCGTGCGCGGCGGCGAACCCGGCGCAGGCCCAGCCGAGGTAGCCGATCGGGCCGGCCAGCTCCGGCAACGCGTCGAGGACCTCCTCCGGGACGTCGCTCGCCCAGACGTCCTCCAGCAGGTCGTGCGGGACGGTCATCTCCCGCTCCAGCAGCACCGGGTCGCCGGTCCGCCGCTCGTGCAGGCCGATCAGCGCGCGGCGCCGCCGCTCGACGGGTTCGAGCCCCTCGAACACCTCCAGGCAGGCGCGCGCCAGCTCGTACATGACGAGGCGACGTTCGGGGTCGTCGCCCGCGGGCTCGGGAAGCCACAGGCCGGGCGGCCGCCACCGCCCGCCCTGGGTGAACCACGCGGCGGGGTCGCGCACGGCCGGTTCCGGCGTGGCGAGGAAGTCCGACAGCAGCTCGTAGTCGACGTCCCCGCGCGACCCGCCCCGGACGGCGGAGGCGCCGAGCAGGAAGGTCAGCAGCGACCACTGCTCGGCCCCGGCGACGCCGGTCCCGGGACCGTAGAAGTCACTGAGCCGCCGCGTCAGAACGAGCGCGCGCGGATCGGCGTTGAGCTCCTTCGCCCGCTCGCGCAGCCGCTCGTACAAACCGGAGGGCACCCTCCACGGACCCTCGGCGTACACGTCGAGCACGGGTTCGTCGGTCAGGAGCACCTCCAGGTGCTCCGGCAGCCGGGACACGCCCATCGGACATCCTCCCGCCACAGGGGATCCGCCTCCGCCGGACTACCAATGCCCGCCCGCGCGGATCGCCACTCTCCCGGACGTTCTGTCTGCGCCTCGCGACTCATTCCGGGCGTGGCGATCCGGTCACGCTCGTAAGTGCCGCGTTTTCCCCTTCCCGGGAGGTCCGATGCCACCGTCCGACGCCTCCGCCTGCTGGCTCGCGCCGCCCCGCGGGCGGCCGGCGGGACCGGACCCTGCCGGCGAGCCGCCGTGGGCGCCGGACGCGCCGCCGGACCCGGTGCCGGTGGATGAGTGGCTGCGCCGCCTGCGTCCCCGCGAACGCCTCGTCATGGAGCTCGTCTTGCACGAGCACACGCCGGAGCAGATCGCCGAGTTCCTCGGCGAGTCGCCCGCCGCGGTCCATGAGGTGGTGGAACGGGCGCGCGAACGCAGGACGGCGCCGAGCGGCGCGCCCGGCGTGCGGCCCACGAACCGGCGCCGATGACACCCCGTCCCCGCGGACCTCCCCTCACGACCGGGGCGGGCGGCCGGGGTCGGCATGTCAGCCGCGGGCCTGCCCGTACAGCCGTTCGACGTGCAGGCGGATGACGAGGCGGCCGTCGGCGACCATGACGCGGCGGTACTCGTCCCAGTCCGGGTGGTCGCCGCGGATGTCGCGGTACACCTCGACGAGTTCCTCGACGGCCGCGTCCCCGGGGGCGGCGGCGGTCTCCGACAGCTCCGCGGTCCCCTCGGCGACCGCCCAGGACCAGCCGTCCGCCGAGCTGACGTGCAGGCTGGCCCGAGGGTCGCGGCGCAGGTTGCGGGCCTTCGCCCGGTCGGCGGTGACCGACACCCGGATGAGCCGGCGGCCCTCGTCGAAGTGATAGTTGACGTTGGACAGCTGGGGCCGCCCGTCGCGCTTGAGGGTGGCCAGCACCCCGAGGTCCCGCCCGGCCAGCAGCTTCGCCAGCGCCGTGTCGTCCGCCATCGCCCGCCTCCATCGAGTGTCGTCTGTTTGGAGGGGTCAACCGCGGCGCCGCCCGTCGGCTTCCCGTTCCCGGCGACCACGGCCGCCGGCCGCCGGCGGCTACCGGACGGCCAGCGCGGGGAAGTCGAAGACCCGGGCGTCAGCGGCGGGCCGGCCCTCCGGCCCGCCGCGTTCTCCCCCGCCGGCATCACCGTCCTTGGCAATCCGTCCGGTCAGGATGTGCCCGCGGAAGGCGGTGCCCTTCGCGGTGACCTTGATCGGCTGGAACGCCCCTGGAGGCAGCGCGCAGAACCCGGTCTGCACGACGTCCTCGAACAGCGAGTCCGACACGACGTAGGCCAGGTCGCGGTGCGCGTCGTCGACCAGCAGTCGCCGCAGCGGCCCCGCGTCCAGCAGCCGCTGGACGACGATGGGTGCGTCGCCCGCGGGCCCGAACGGCCCGGCCGTCAGCGTGCCGTGGTGCAACGCGAGCCGCACCCGCAGCCGGAAGCCCGATCCCCCGCCGGGCGCGCCGCCGTTGACCTCCCGCAGCGCGTCCGCGAGCCCGATGGCGAAGTCGCCGGCCACTGGTGCCGGGTCGACCCCCTCGGGCAGGGTGGCGAGCTCTCCGTCCCCGCCGACCTGCTTGTCCCACTCCGAACGGTCAAGGCCGACGCCGCGTGCGGCCCGGTCGAGCACGTCCGACAGCTGGCGCTGCGCGAGCAGTTGCTCCCGCACGTCCCGCTTGCTGTACCCCTGTATGTCCACCGCCAGTAGAAGGCGGTAAACCAGCTGATGTTGCCCGTTCCCTTTCACTCCCGATCCGCCCCTCGGTCGTCCTCCGAGCAAACAGGGCCGGTTGCCCACATTCGCTCCACATGCGGAGTGAGTGTTGCTTGGTGGAGGACTTCCGTGAAGGTAGACGGGTGGCGCCGGGTGAGCTCCCTCCCGTTCCGGTGTACCGCGCCTGTACGCCTGGATGAACGCCTACTCTGACGCCGCTTCGGCGGCGGCGGCGCCCGCGGGTAAGGAACAAGTAGCGAACTAGTAAGTGATCAATCGGATCGTCACCCACAAAACGGTCTGATCTCCAGTTCCACGAGGATTCATTGAACCTCGGGGCCCCGGCGCGCCGTACTGCCCACCAACGTGACACCTGGCTCACGGTCACCGCGCAGTCCGTCCCCGCCCCCGCACCAGCCGGAGACCCCGATGGCCCGTAGATCACCGGCCGCAGCGCCGGCCGTCCGCGAACAACCCGCCTCCCCGTGGAGCTGGTTCCGCGGGCAGCCCCCCGCCGGCGGCGTGGACGACCAGGTGATCGTGACAGAGCTGTACAGAGTGTACGGACGCCCGCTGCTGTCGTTCGTGCTCCGCCTCACCGGCGGCGACCGGCACTGGGCCGAGGACGTGGTGCAGGAGACCATGATCCGGGCGTGGCGCAGCGCCCACCAGCTCGATGAGAACGCGGCGTCGCTGCTGCCCTGGCTGGCGACGGTCGCCCGCCGGATCGTCATCGACGACCAGCGCCGCAAGAACGCGCGGCCGCAGGAGGCGGGCGAGGGTCCGCTGGAGAACCTGCGCGTGCCCGACGGGTTGGAGGATCTCCTGCGCTCGGTCGTCGTCTCCGAAGCCCTCCTCGCGTTGTCTCCCGCGCACCGCGAGATCCTTAACGAAACCTTCTTCCGGGACCGTTCCGTCAACGAGGCCGCCAAACAGCTCGGCATCCCCGTGGGCACGGTGAAGTCCCGGGTCTACTATGCGCTCCGGGCGCTGCGCGTCGCCCTGGAGGAGAGGGGCGTGACGCCATGAGCGCGGAACTGCTGCACATCGACGTCGGCGCCTACGCCCTCGGTCTGCTGGAGGAGCCGGATCGGCGCGCGTTCGAGGCGCACCTGCCGTCCTGCCCGTCCTGCCGGGCCGAGCTCGGCGCACTGCGCGGGCTCGCCGCCACGCTGGACGGGATCGCACCGATCGCCGACCCGGCCGCCGCGCCGCCCGTCCCGCCGGAGCCCGCCGTGGTCTCCGACCTGCTGCGGCATCGCGCCCGCCGCGACCGCAGGCGGCGCACGACACGGGCGGTGGCCGGGCTGGCCGCCGGGATCGTCCTGCTGGGCGGGGCGGTGGGCGCCGGGTTCACGCTCGGCGCCGACCGCGACAGCGGGACGGTCGCCGCGCCGGATGGCACCGAGGCGCTGTTCCGGGACGGGCAGCGGCTCACCGCGAGCGACGCCGCCGGCGTGTCCGGGACGGTCGCGATGGAGGCGAAGATGTGGGGCAGCCGGATCGGGCTGCGGCTGACCCGTGTCAAGGGCCCGCTGGAATGCCAGCTCGTCGCCGTGGACAACGCGGGCCGCCCGCACACCGTCGCCGGCTGGTCTGTGCCCGCCAAGGGGTACGGGCTGCCCGGGTCCCCGATGCGGCAGCTGACGCTGCAGGGCGGCACGGCGCTCAAGCCGGGCGACATCAGCCGCTTCGAGGTCCGCACGATGGGCGACGGCCGCACGATCCTGACCGTCCCCGCCTGACCGTCCCCGCCTGACCGTCCCGCCCGAGACCTGCCACCCGCTCGTCTCGCTTGAGGCATCCGCCCGGAATCCCGGCCCGAGGTGTCGCCGCTCGCGGCGCGCCGTCTGGTCCGGCCGCACCGGGTCCGGCGGCGCGCCGCGTCTCCCTGGTGACGTCACCTAGCCTGGGACGGTGAGCGCGACCCGATCGTCCCCGGCCTCCCGGCTGACGCTGCCCGGCCTCCGCGAGGTCTACGACGCCTACGTGCGGGAGGCGGCCGCCCTGCCCGCGCTCCCGGACGCGCTGCGGGCGGAGGTGTGGACGTCGGCGCGGCTCGGGACCCTGGAGGCCGCGGCCCCGCACGCGCAGGGGCGGCGCGCCGCGCTCGGCGACCTGATCACCTGCCTGCGCGCGGCGGCGACCCCCGGCACACGGGCTTTCCTGCGGGCGCTCGCTGCGATCGGCCCGCGGGAGGGACGCCGCGCGGCGGGCCGGGCGGCGGACGCGCTCGGCGGCGTCGAGCCCGCGCCGTGGGAGGGCGCGCTCGGCCGGGTCGTCCCCGGGCAGGCATGGCTGATCCAGGAGGGGCCGCTGGACGGCGACCGCCTGGTCTGCGAGTTCCGGTACGGGGAACGGGGCCCTGCCGGGATGCACGCGCTGGCGGTCCGGCTGTCCTACGGCGACGTCCCCGCCGAAGTCGTGGTCGTCGGGGACGTGCCGGCGCTCATGACGGCGGCCCGCCAGGCCATGCAGGCGGAGTTGTGCGTCGTCCAGCCCTACGGCGCGGCGGCGGTGGGAGTAAGGCTCCGCGCCGCGCTGAACGGCGCGGAGCCCCCGCCCGAGGCGTGCTACCCGGCGCTGGCCCTGGCCCGGCACCGCGCCGCCCTCCTCCCGGACGCCTGAGTCAGCGGCCCATGGCGCGATAGCGGCGCGCGGCGAGCGGGAAGAACACCGCGGTGATCACCAGTGGCCAGAGCACGGCCATCAGGATGCTGTGCTGCGCGGCCCACGAGCCGCCCGCACCGCCGGGGTCTCCGAACAGCTCGCGGCAGGCGGTCACGGTCGCCGACATCGGATTCCATTCGGCGATCGCGCCGAGCCAGCCCGGCATGGTGCCGGGCGCGACGAGGGCGCTGGACAGGAACCCGATCGGCCACACCAGGATCTGGACGGTGACGACCGACTCCGGTCCCTTGGCGACCAGCCCGAGGTAGACGCCCATCCAGACGAGCGCGAACCGCAGGAGCAGCAGCAGCCCGAGCCCGGCGAGCGCTTTCGCGGCACCCTCGTGCGCGCGCCAGCCGATGAGCAGCCCGCAGCCGGCCATGACGGCCAGCGCGGCGACCGAGTGCAGCATGTCGGCGACGCCGCGCCCGGTGATGACGGCGGACGGGGCGGTCGGCATGGCGCGGAACCGGTCGGTCACGCCCTTGGCGGCGTCCCCGGCGATGGCGGCGAACGTGGTCTCCACGCCGAACACCATCGTCATCGCGAACATGCCGGGCATGATGAACTCCCGGTAGTTCCCGCCGCCGGGCACGTCCATCTGGCCACCGAACAGGTAGCCCATCATCAGCACGACCATCACCGGGAACAGCAGCCCGACGACGACGTCGCCGGGCTGACGGGCCCAGTGGGCGAGCGCGCGGACGGTCAGGGTCCGGCTGTCGGCGACGGCCCAGCGGAGCCGTCCGATCGGGGTCTGCGGCAAGGTCATCATGCGGGCACCTCCTTCTCGCTCTCGGCGTCCTCGGTGAGGTGCAGGAACACCTCGTCCAGCGTGGGGCGGCGCAACCCGACGTCGGCGACGCGCACGCCCGCGGCGTCCAGCGCCCGGACGGCCTCGGTGAGCGCCGCGGCACGGTCGGCGGCGGGCGCGCCCACCCGCAGGGCCTCGGCGTCGACGTCCGCCTCGGCCCCGGCTGCGCGCGACACGATCCCGGCGGCCACCGGCAGCGCGGCCGGGTCCTGCAGGACGACCTCGACGCGGTCGCCGCCGAGCCGGGCCTTGAGCTCGTCGGGGGTGCCCTCGGCGATGACGCGGCCGTGGTCGATCACCGAGATCCCGTCGGCGAGGCGATCGGCCTCCTCCAGGTACTGGGTGGTGAGCAGGACGGTGGTCCCGCCGCCCACCAGGGCGCGGACCTCGTCCCACACCTCGATGCGAGCGCGCGGGTCGAGGCCGGTGGTCGGCTCGTCCAGGAACAGCACCGGCGGCGCGAGGATCATCGACGCGGCCAGGTCGAGGCGCCGCCGCATCCCGCCGGAATACTGCCCGGCGGGCCTGCCGGCGGCGTCGGTGAGCCGGAACCGTTCGAGCAGTTCGTCGGCCCGCCTGCGGGCCGTGCGCGCGCCGAGGTGGTAGAGACGGCCGAACATGACGAGGTTCTGCCGCCCGCTGAGCACCTCGTCCACCGCCGCGTGCTGCCCGACGAGGCCGACGCGGGTCCGCACCCGCGCGGCGCCGCGCACCACGTCGTGCCCGGCGACGCTGGCGGTGCCGCCGTCCGGCCTGGCCAGCGTGGTCAGGACGCGCACGGCGGTCGTCTTGCCCGCGCCGTTCGGGCCGAGGAGCCCGTGCACGGTCCCGGCGGGCACCCGCAGGTCGAGTCCGGCGAGGGCCTCGGTGTCGCCGTAGCGCTTGCGCAGTCCCTCGGCGATGACCGCGAACACCGGTTCGCTCATGGGTCTCCTCTCCCCGCGTCCAGCAAAACTCCGTACGCAATACGGATTTACCATCACGGAGACTATAACGTACGTCGTACGGAGTTTCATCCCTGGGAGGATGCGACGGTGACGACCGAGTACAGCGGGGCCGGTGACCCCAAGCGCAGCCTGGAGTTGCTGTGGGGCGTCCAGGCCAGGCCCCGGCGCGGCCCGAAGCCCCGCCTCACCGTGGAGGAGATCGTCCGGGCGGCGGTCGAGGTCGCCGACGCCGACGGCCTGGACGCCCTGTCCATGCGCCGTATCGCCGACGAGCTGGGCGTGGCCACGATGTCGATCTACACCTATGTGCCGGGCAAGGCCGAGCTGATCGACGTGATGCTGGACCGCGCACTCGGCGAGCTGACGCCGCCGTCCGCGCCGACCTGGCGCGCCCGGCTGGAGCACATCGCCCGCGAGGGCTGGGCGCTGTTCCACCGCCACCCGTGGATGCTCCAGATCGCCGTCGCCCGCCCGCCGATGGGCCCCAACATGCTCGCCAAGTACGAGTACGAGCTGGGCGCGATCGAGGGCCTCGGGCTGAGCGACCTGGAGATGGACTCGGTCATCGCCCTGGTCACCGGCTTCGCCGAGAGCGCCGCGCGCGGCTCGGTGAACGCCGCCGAGGCCGAGCGGCGCAGCGGCGTCAGCGACCTGGAGTGGTGGGAGGCCACCGCGCCCCTGCTGGAGCAGGTCATCGACCCGGCCGACTATCCGATCGGCAGCCGCGTCGGCACCGCCGCGGGCCAGGAGTACAACTCCGCGGTCGCCCCCGGCCGCGCCTTCGAGTTCGGCCTGGCCCGCATCCTGGACGGCATCGAGTCCCTGATCGCCTCCCGCTGACCGCTCCCTCGGCCGCCCGTCACCCGCGGCGCGGGTCTTCGGGCCAGGCGTGCCGGGGATAGCGGCCGCGCAGCTCGGCCCGGACCGCCCGGTACCCCTCGCCCCAGAAGGACGCCAGGTCCGCGGTGACCGCTGCGGGCCGCCCCGCCGGGGACAGCAGGTGCACCACCAGCGGCACCCGCCCGCCCGCGAGCCGCGGCGCCTCCTCCCAGCCGAACAGCTCCTGCAGCTTCACCGCCAGGACCGGCCGCTCCCCCGCGTAGTCCACCCGGATCCGGGCCCCGGACGGCACCCGCACCCGCTCGGGTGCCAGCTCGTCCAGCCGCGCCGCGAGGTCCCACGGCAGCAGCCCCCGCAGCATCGCCGCGACGTCCACCCGCGCCAGGTCGGCCCGCCGCCGCGCCCCGCCCAGCCACTCCGGGACACGCTCCAGCAGCGCCGGGTCGTCCACCGCGGGCCACGGCTCGCCGATCGCGTCGCGCAGGAACGCCAGCCGCTCCCGCAGCGCGACGGCGCCCGGCGTCCAGGTGAACAGCCCGAGCCCCTCGGCGCGCACGCCCTCCAGCAATGCCGCGCGCACCAGCCCCGGATCGGGCTTGCGCAACGGCCGCGTCCCCAACTCGATCGCCCCGAGCCGCTCGACGTGCCGCGCCACCACGTCCCCGTCCCGCCAGACGACCTCGTCCACCGCTTCCAGCAGCGGCGCCGCCGCCAGCCGGGCGATGTCCTCGTCGATCACCACGGCCTGCCGCACCCGCGCCGACGCGCTCCCGGCGGGCCGGTCGGCCGCCGCGACCGCCAGCCACTGCGGCCGCGCCCCGGCCAGCGCCGACCCGTCCGCGAGCACCGCCCCGGTCCCCGATGCCATCAGATACCCGCCGCCGCCCCGCGCCCGCGCCACCCGCTCCGGAAACGCCAGCGCCACCACCGCCCCCGCCACAAGGTCGTCCCCCCTCCCCCGAACACCCCACCCGGCAGAAACCTCACCCCGCGTGAGGGACTCACCTTGGGTGGGCAGGTCCTGGTCTGGGTTGGGCAGGGCGTTGTGGAGGCGGCGGGACTCGTCGCGCCAGCGGGCGGCGTGGGAGTCGGCGGGACGGCCGCGGCGGAGGGCGCGCCAGGTGGCGGTGAGGTCGTCGCCCGCCGCTCGGGGCGGGGGCTCCGACAGCAGCGCGACGATGTGCGAGGCGTCGCGGGCACCCACCTCGCGGGCGCCGTCGATCAGGGCGCGGGCCAGGCGGGGGTGGACGCCGACGCGGGCGAGGGCCCGGCCACGGTCGGTGACCCGGCCGTCCCGGACGGCACCGAGCGCGTGCAGGGTGGTGCGGGCGGCGTCCAGGGCCGCGGCGGGGGGCGGGTCGGGTAGGGCGAGGCCGCTCGCGTCGGGGTCGCCCCAGCAGGCGGCCTTCAGGGCGAAGGCGGTGAGGTCGGCCAGCTCGATCTCGGGCCGCGGACGGGCGGGGAGACGGTCGTGCTCGGCCTCGGTCCAGCAGCGGTAGACGGTTCCGGGGGCCTCGCGTCCGGCGCGACCGGCACGCTGGTCGGCGGTGGCGCGAGAAGCGCGGACGGTGGTCAGCGACCCCAGGCCGCGGGCGTGGTCGGTACGCGGCTCGCGCGCCAGGCCTGCGTCGACGACGATCCGCACGCCCGGGACGGTGAGGCTCGACTCGGCGACGGAGGTGGCGAGGACGACGCGGCGGCCCGCGGCGGCGGTGAGCACCGCGTCCTGGACGGCGGGCGGCGCCTGCCCGTGGATCTGCAGGACGTCCGCGGGAACACCGGTGAGCTGCCCCGCGACGCGGGCGATCTCCCCCGCGCCGGGCAGGAAGCACAGGACGTCGCCGTCCTGCTCGGCGAGCGCGCGACGGACGGTGGCGGCGACGTGGGCGAGTAGCGCCGGGTCCACGCGCATCCCATGGGGAGGCGGGACGGGCCGGGGCGGCGGCGACCACACGGTCCGGACGGGGTGCAGCGCGGCCGCGGTCTCCACGATGGGCGCCGGCCCGGCGTCGCCGCCGAGCAGGTGCGCCCAGGGGCCGGTGTCGGCGGTGGCGGACGCCGCGACCAGCCGCAGGTCGGGGCGCAGCGCGGCGCGCACGTCGAGCAGGAAGGCCAGCGCGGTGTCGGCGTCCAGGTGGCGCTCATGGCACTCGTCCAGGATCACGGTGCCGACGTCCGCGATCTCGGGGTCGGACTGGAGACGCTGGAGCAGGACACCGGTGGTGACGACGTCGATGCGGGAGCCGGGGCGCGCCTCGCCGCGGACGGTGACGCCGACGCGGCCGCCGACGTGCTCGCCGAGCAGCCAGGCCATCCGGCGGGCGGCGGCGCGGGCGGCGAGGCGGCGGGGCTCCAGGACGAGGATCTTGCCCTCGGTGGACGGACCGCCGAGGGCGAGGCCCGCGAGGGCCAGCGGCACGAGGGTGGTCTTGCCCGTCCCCGGTGGCGCGGCGAGGACGGCCGCGCCGTGACCGGCGAGGGCCGTGCGTAGGGCGGGGACGGCGCGATGGACGGGCAGGCCCTCCGCGTCCGGCATGCGCGGGGAGCGGATGTGTTGCATCACTCCAGTGTGGCGGCAGTGGCCACTAGCGTGTCCGCTCGGTGATCGTCCACGTGAGAAATGCCACCAGGACGAAGGGCGCAGTGCGGGTTACGGTGATAGTTGCATCGAGCATTTCGTCCATTCATGTAGAACGTTCTAAGAGCCTCCCAAAAATCTGCCCGGCCAACCATGACAAAAGTCCAGGTAAGCAACGCCTTCGACCCTCGAAGTTGCCATGCGGACTGACTTCTCTCACCAAGGTAAGTGTGGCGACAAAGCCTCCGCTATCCCCATAATGGGGTCGTCGTCGCAGGGTGCCAGGAGGTTCAGATGATCGGCAGCTCCATCTACCTCAGAGATAGGGCAGCGTTCACGGGGGGCTCGCCGCAGGCGGTTTACGAGGAACTTTGGCAGAAGGACCGAAAGGGGAGATTGCGGACCCGCGCAATTCTGGCGGGGGCGGCGCTCGGACTGTGCGGAGCGCTGGTCAACGCAGTTTTCGGAATCGTGGTCGCACTGCTGGTCGCGGGAGCCGACACCCTGGTGCATTGGCGGATATACCATGCGGCGAGCGTGTGGCGCCGCGGGCTGCGCGGCGAGGACCGGATGAACCGGCTGCTGCGCCTCACCCTGGAGCGGCGCGGCCACCGGGTGCTGATCGCGCGGACGATCCCCGGACATGGGTCCGCCGACCAGCTTGTCGTCGGACCTGGCGGCGTGTGGCTGGTGCACAACGAGGCTTGGCAGCCCGACTTCGAGTTGTCGCACCACGGCGGTCGCCTGTTCATCGATGGCCGCACCCAGTCCAAGCTGGTCGGCGGCTTGACCGCGCGGGCCGAGGCCGCCGCACGGCTGATCTCGGAGCGCGCGCAGACGCCGGTGAAGGTGACGCCGGTGCTGGCCGTCCATGGCGGGCAGTTGCCGCGCCGGACGCCGTTCCAGGCCGACGGCATCACGTTCGCCCGGCCGCTGAAGCTGGTGCGCTGGATGCGCCGCAACCCGACCGCCGACTACACCGCGGACGAGGTGGAGGAGATCACCCGCGCCGCCGTCCATGCGCTGCCGATCGGAGGACGCGTCATGCCGGCCGCCGTCTCGACGGCGAAGTGATGGCCGACACCAACCGTCCGGATTCCGGGCAGCGCGCGGCGGACCGCGCGGGCGCCCGAACGGACCGCCACATGGCCGCGGGGCGCCGCGTCAGCGAAGCGCCCGCGGATGTGTGGCCCCAGCACCTGTGGCCGGAGGGCTCACCCGCCGCCCACAGGGCGCCCACCGCCCGTACGGGGACCGCCACCCGTGCGGGCGGTGCGGCGCAGCCACAGCAGTCCCACGACCGGCAGGACGAGCGGCACAAAGCCGTAACCGCGCCCGAAACCGGACCAGACCGTCTCGTCCGGGAACGCCGCCGCGTCGACGACGCTCAGCGTCCCCACGACCAGCACGCCGGCCAGTTCCACCGTGCACGCTGCGACGGCGACGCGGAACGAGGTGCGCCCACCGCGGGCCAGCGCGGCCGTCGCAAGGACGTAGACGACTGCGGCGAACGCCGACAGCGCGTAGGCGACCGGCGCATCGGAGAACCGCGTGCCGATCTGCACGCCGGCACGCGCCCCCGCGGCCAGCGCGAAGATCGCGTAGACGGCGACCAGCAGCCGCCCGGGCCCGGTGCCCGTGGCGGCGCGGGCCCCCGCGGTGCCCGTGCGGGCATCGGTGCCGGCGCGGGCACCGGCGTCCGCACGGGCTCCGGGCCCGACCCGCTCGGACTCAGGCACCGGTGCCGTCCCAGATCTGGTTCATCCTGACGATCATCACAGCGACGGCCAGGCAGGCGACGACGATCACGCCTGGCCCGTAGCGGGAGCGCTCCAGCAGCCCCCAGCCGGCGCCCGCGGCGGGGACGAGCAGCGCCCCCAGCAGGTACCCGATGAAGGTGGCCGGATCGTCCGGGCCCTCATCACCGCCGACCTTGACGAACCCGATGACGGTCTGCGCGATCAACAGCGCCTCCAGGACGCCGAGGACGACCAGGTGCGGGACGCCCATCGCCCGGTCGCGCAGCGTCGTCACCAGGGCGTGGGCGGCGGCCAGCAACGCCACCACGACAATCATGATGGCCAGCACGTTCGTCACGAAGAGAGAGTACTACCGCCTGTTGTTCATCGAAGGCGCCTGGTCAGGAAAGAGGCGGCGGACCCGGCGGCGCAGGATGCCGCGCCACCAGCCCGAGTCATCCTCGGCGTACCGGCCGCGGGAGGTGCGGGCGCTGACCTCTGCTTAGGTCCGCCTGCGTGCCCGGTCGCCCGCAGGACGACGAGAACCCCGCCGAGTGACTCGGCGGGGTCTCGGGTGAGCCACTCGGGCTCAGCCCGGCTGGTCTCCGGTATAGCGGTAGATGGCATGGACGGAGTTGACGCCCCACACGGTGCCGTCCGCACCGGCGCCGATGTCGGACAGGGAACCGTCGATCCCGACCCAGGGATTGGCGTCGTCGTTGGTGTAGCGGTAGATCTGCCCGTTGGAGTTGACGCCCCACACGTTCGTGCGGGACCCGACCGTGATCCGGGTCAGGCCACCCGGGATGTTGACCCAGTGGCTGGCGCCCTGGTCACCGGTGTAGCGGTAGATCCCGCCTCCAGAGTTCACGCCCCACACGGTGCCGTCCGCACCGGCACCGATATCGACGAGGGAGCCGGGAATGTTCACCCAAGGATTGGCGTCGTCGTTGGTGTACCGGTAAATGGCGCCGGCGGAGTTGACGCCCCACACGTTCGTGCGGGACCCGACCGCGATGCGGGCCAGCGACCCGGGGATGTTGACCCAGTGGTTGGCGCCCTGGTCACCGGTGTAGCGGTAGATCCCGCCCCCGGAGTTCACGCCCCACACGGTGCCGTCCGCACCAGCACCGATATCGACGAGGGAGCCGGGGATACCGATCCAGGGATTGGCGTCGTCGTTGGTGTAGCGGTAGATCTGCTCGCTGGAGTTCACACCCCACACGTTGGTCCTGGAGCCGGCCGCGATCGCCGTTAACCCGCCTGAGACATTCTTCCATGTTGCCATGCCGAACCAACCTTTCACCGCGAAGGGAAATGATTCGACTGCTGAGAGTCAAGCGAGACAGTGTCATGTGCACAGAATATTGACAAGCCATTGATTAACGTTCGTGGCTCGTGTAAGCCGGCCTCTGGGAGGGCCCTGGCCAGCGCGAAGCGGATGGGACGGCCGCGACTCGTGAGAGCCGGGTTGCGGTCAGGTAAGGAAACCATCGTCCGCCCGGGACGCCAGGGACAGCAGCGTCTGGCCGCACCCAAGCGACATGACCCGGCGGCTTCGGTGCGGAGGCCCGATCCGGACCGAGATCATCCATGGATCGTGCGGCATCGTGTCCGGAAGAACCTGTACCACAAACACCTTGACGCAATGCGCTGATTGTTCTGGTTTGCGACCCAATGTAACTCGCCTTGGTGATCAGCTCGTTGGCAGCCCGCATTCCGGCGGCTCATATTCCGGTGGTACGCCATCGGCCTGAAGGAAGTCAGAAATGTTCCGCGAGTCCCCTCGCGTCCGGGCTGGACGACCGCTGCGGGATCGGCGGCGCCGTCCCTCACGATCCGGTGAGCCGGGTCGCCTCGATCGAGGACCCCACAGCCCGTCCCCGGGAATGCGCATCGAGTGCGCGCGGGCCCTTCTGGACGGGCCTACCGGGTGCGGCGGGCCGGTGGACCGTGGCAGCATTGCGTGAGTGAACGCCCTCCAGTGGCTCAACCTGACCAGGCACGGCGAGAGCACCGGCAACGTGGCCAACGGCATCGCGCTCGCCGCCGGCGCCGAGGAGACCGGCGTCACCGAACGCGACGCCGACGTCCCGCTGTCGGAGACGGGCCGCGCGCAGGCGGCGGCGCTCGGCCGCTGGCTCGCCGCGCTCCCCGAGGACGAGCGTCCGACGATGGTCGTCACGTCCCCCTATCTGCGCGCCCTCGACACCGCCCGGATCGCCCTCGCCCAGACCTCCTACGCCGCGCCGCAGCGGCCGGACGGGCTGACCCCGCGGATCGACGAACGGCTCCGCGACCGCGAGCAGGGCATCCTGGAGGGCCTCACCCCCACCGGCGTCCGCCGCCGCGTCCCCGCGGAGGCCGAGCGGCTGCGGCGGCTCGGCAAGTTCTACTACCGCCCGCCCGGCGGCGAGTCGTGGACGGACCTGGCGCTGCGGCTGCGCAGCTTCTACCGCGACCTGGAGGCCGCCGCGCCGGGCGGCCGGGTGCTGGTCGTGGCGCATGACGCGATCGTGGTGATGACCCGCTACCTGGTGGAGGAGCTGACCGAGCGGGAGGTCCTGGACATCGAGCGGGCACCGGTCGGCAACACATCACTGAGCCGCTGGCACGACGACGGCGGCGGCCTGCGCGCCGTGTGCTACAACGACAGCTCGCACCTGACCTCCGCCGGCTCCGCCACCGGCTGACCCGCCGGAGGTCGGTCACTGACCCGCCGGTGGTCAGTCGCCGCTGAGCAGGCGCTCGCGTCGGGACACGACCGTGGGCAACCGCGGGTCCCCCGGCGGCAGGACGGCCCGGAGCCGTTCCAGCGCCTCCAGGTCGGTGCGCCCGGGCTCGGTCTGCGCGTAGGTCCACAGCGCGTCGGCGCCACCGCGGTCCAGGGCCTGCCCGCGGACCCGCACGGCCAGCTCGTCGCGCTCGGCGCGGACGGCGGGCGCGTCGGAGCGGGGCAGCAGCTCTCCCCCGTACAGCCGGACGGCGGCGGTGACGTCTCCCTCGTCGAGCAGCCGCCGAACGGTGAGGAAGTCGGCGTCCACCGCGCAGCCGAGCCGGTAGGGCTTGGCGCGGACGAGGTCACCGAGCTGCACGCGCAGCCGGTGGATCTCGGCGCGGACGGTGCCGGGGCTGCCCTCGTCCCCGTACAGGTGCGCGGACAGCCGGTCGCCGTTCAGCCCCTCGGGGTGCAACGCCAGCAGCGCGAGTATCTCCGCGTGCCGCAGCGTCAGCGGCAGGTGCGCGCCGTCCAGCCGCGCGGACGGCTGATCGGTGCCGAGCAGCGACAGCGCGAGCAGCGGCCCGCCGCCGGCGCCCTGCCCGGCGGTGACCACGGGGCGGCGCCCCGACGGCATCCGCAGCAGGAACACCTCACCGAGCGGCTCGGCGACCGCGGCGCGCCCGTCGGGCAGGGTGACGGTGGCGCCCGGGACGGGAACGGCGAGGCGGCGACCACGCCACTCGTCCGGCCCGGCGGCGAGGACGCGACCGGTGGCGGTGAGCAGCAGCGCGCCGCCGCACAGCCCCCGCAGCCGCGGCAGGAACCGTTCGCGGAGCCGCTCGTCCCGCAGCCGCATGTCGTTCTCCAGGCGGGCCTCGGCGAGGCGCGCCGCCGCGGCGACGAGCGCGACCGTCGCGGGGTGCAGCGTGTCCGCGATGGCGCTGACGTCGATGCAGCCGATCACCCGCCCGGAGTCGGGATCGGTGATCGGGGCGCCGGCGCACGACCAGCGGTGCAGGATATGCGCGACGTGCTCGGCGGCGTACACGTACACGGGGCGCCCGGTGGCCAGCGCGGTACCGATGCCGTTGGTGCCGATGGTCCCCTCCGACCAGCAGAACCCCTCGGTCAACCCGACCGCGTCGGCCGCCCGGCGCACGGCCGGCGGCCCGTACGTCCACAGCGCGTGCCCCGACTCGTCGGCGATCACCATCAGGTGGTCGGACTCGTCGGCGAGGCCGCGCAGCAGGTCGCGCAGCAGCGGCAGGTGCGGATCCAGCGGGTGCGCGACGCGCGCGTCGGCGAGGGTGTCGCGGTCGAACACCAGCGGCGCCGCGCGCACCCCGGCGTCAACACCGGCCTCCCGCGAGCGCCGCCACGACTCGGCGATCGGTGGACGGGCGGCGGGGCTCGCGTCGGGCCGTCCGCCCACGTCCCGTCCCCGGCGGGGCCCCGGTGCGTGCGCCGCCTCGTGGGCGAGAGCGAGCCTGCGTACCAGGTCCTTCGGCTCGCGGCACGCGTGCGGTGCCGGCGCGGCCTGATCGTGCACCACCATCAGCCCTTTCCCCGGACAGAGAACACTCGGCCCATCCGAGGATCGGCCTAGGACGATGGCGGCGCAACCGGTTCCGGCGAACCTGACCGGCCCGGAACCGGACACCATCGGTGATGACATGGTCGCAACGTGTATGCAACGTACGGCCGCCTACCGTACCCCCACGCCGGGAGGCAGAGGACCATCCTGTGGGCTCCGCCGCCCCGCGCGCGTCCGGGGGGAATGCGCGCGGGGCGGGCGGGGCAGGCCGACCATCGGCGCTCCCGGCGCCAGGGGGAGGAAGAGCATGTTGTGCCTGACCTGTCAGCGCGTCCGTCCGGCTCTGAGCCGGACGGACTACACCGCCGACCGCGCCCGCCTCATCGTCCTGCGGGGACTGTGCACGTGCGGCGCGATGTCCGTCCGAACAGCGCTGGGGCGGCGCCCGGACGGTGTCCGAAAACACGCCGTTCCACAGAACGACACGCAAAGTACATGAACCGTTTCATGCCAGTTCGCCTAGAGTTAGGGGGCATCCGACCACCAACCCCTGGGGGGAGCATCATGACCGTGATCCCGGGTCTCGTCCGCCGCGCCGCAGCCGAGGCGGAGCACCAGCTGCGGGTGGGCATGTCCGAGGGCATGCGCCTGCTCGCGAGACTGGGCCGGGATCTGGAACGGTCGGCGGAACTCGGGCGGCTCCTCCCCTCGTACGCAGAGCGTATACGCACGCTCGAGGAGACCGTGCAGTCCCGTGATGCGGAGCTGACCGCACTGCGCACCGAGCTGGAGTCACTGGTCGCCCAGCTCAACGACCGCCTGCTCCCCCGCCTCGACGAGCGGATGGACGACACCGAACGCGACCTGGCCGCCGTCGCCACCAGCCTCATCCGCACGGGCCGCGACACCGCCGGGAACCGCGCCCGCCTCGACGCCGCCGAGCAGCGCATCGGCGACCTGCGCGCCAAGCTCGCGCAGACCGAGCAGCGCGCCGGGCTCTGGCGCGACCTTCAGGCCACCCTGGCCAGGCTCGGCGACGACGTCGACGCCCTGCGCGTCCGTACCGGCGTCCGCGCCGCCGATCCGCCCGCCCCGGTGCCCGACCCGGTTCCCGAGCCGGCCCAGCCGCTCCCCGCCGAGCACATCACCGACCGCCCCGCCTGACCCTGGACTCCCCTGAACACTGGACTCCCCGCACCCCCGACCCGCCGGGCCGCCCGCGGGTCCCGGCCGGCGTGGTGATCCGGAAGAATGGGCGCATGACGGAGTCTGCGGGCAGCGAAGATGGGACCGGGCGGGTCGTCGTGGTGACCGGCGCGAACGGCGCCGCCGGGCAGGCGGTGGTACGGCGCCTCGCGGTGGACGGCGCGCACGTCGTCGCCGCGGGCCGCCGCCCCCTCGACTGGAACGACGACCGTGTCTCCCCCGCCGTGGTGGACCTGCTGGACGCCGCCGCCACCCGCGCGTGGGCCGCGGACGTCGCCGCCCGCCACGGGCGGGTCGACGGGCTCGTCCACCTGGTGGGCGGCTGGCGCGGCGGCACGCCCTTCGAGGACACCGACCTGGACGACTGGGCCTTCCTGCACGACCAGCTCGTCCGCACGGTGCAGCACACCACCCTCGCCTTCCACCCGCACCTGCGCGCCGCGCCACGCGGACGGTTCGCGATCGTGTCGCAGCACGCGGCACAGCACCCGAAGCAGAACGCCGCCGCGTACGCCACCGCGAAGGCGGCATCCGAGGCATGGACGCTCGCCATGGCCGACTCGTTCGCGGACGCCCTCTCCGCGAACGCCCCATCCGAGGGCGGCCCACCCGCGGACACCGGTCCGGCCGCCGTGATCCTGGTCGTGGAGGCCCTGCTGACCGACGAGATGCGCCGGCAGCGTCCCGGCGCCGACTTCAGCGCGTTCACCCACGTCGACGACCTGGCCGACGCCGTCGCGGAGCTGTGGGCCCAGCCCGCCGCCGAGGTGAACGGGACCCGGCGTGACCTCTCCTGACCGCACGGACGGACTCGCGGCACGCGGCTTCGCCAGCGACAACCAGGCGTCGGTCCACCCCGACGTTCTCGCGGCGCTGGCCGCGGTGAACGACGGCCACCAGCCCGCCTACGGCGCCGACACGGTCACCGCGCGGCTCCGCGACGTCATGCGACGGCACTTCGGCGAACACGCCGAAGTGTTCCCGGTGTTCAACGGGACGGGCGCGAACGTCGTCTCGCTCCAGGCGATGTCGGAGCGGTGGAGCGCGGTGGTCTGCCCCGAGTCCGCGCACATCAACACCGACGAGTGCGGCGCGGCGGAGAAGGTCGCCGGCCTGAAACTCATCCCCGTCCCGACACCGGACGGCAGGCTGACGCCCGAGCTCCTCGACCGGTACGCGACGGGTTTCGGCAACGTCCAGCGCGCGCAGCCGTCGGCGGTGTCGATCACCCAGAGCACCGAACTCGGCACCGTCTACACGCCGCAGGAGATCGCGGCCGTCGCGGCGGCGGCGCACGAGCGGGGCATGCTCGTCCATATGGACGGCGCCCGGATCGCCAACGCCGCCGCGGCCCTCGACCTGCCGATGCGCGCGTTCACCACCGACGCCGGCGTGGACGTGCTGTCGTTCGGCGGCACCAAGAACGGGCTGCTGCTGGGTGAGGCGATCGTCGTCCTGAACCCGGACGCGGTGCGGGGCATGGCGTTCCTGCGCAAGACCGGCATGCAGCTGGCGTCCAAGATGCGGTACCTGTCAGCGCAGCTCATCGCGCTGCTGGACGGTGACCTGTGGCTGCGCAACGCCCGGCACGCCAACGCGATGGCGCGGCGCCTCGCGGGCGCGGCGGGCGGGATGCCGGGGGTCGAGATCGTCCGTCCGGTCGAGGCGAACACGGTGTTCGCCGTCCTGCCGGCGGACGTGGCGGAGCGGCTCCGCAAGCGGTTCGCGTTCTACACCTGGGACGAGCGGACCGGCGAGGTCCGCTGGGTGTGCTCCTTCGACCTCACCGAAGACGACGTGGACGCCTTCGCCGCCGCTCTGGCCGAGGAGCTCTCCGGCTGAGGCCCACCTGGCCGGACCGCCTCGCGGCCGTCAGGCGCGGTGGGGAGATGCGGGCATCGCTACCTTGTCGCACAGTTCACGGCAGGCGACCAGGATGCGTTCCACGTCATCGTCGCTGAGGCCCGCGTGCGTTGACAGGCGGACCAGAGTGCGGCGCAGCGACGTGGCCGGCGGGAAGAGCGCGGCGCTGAAGATGTCGCGGCTCGCCAGCGCGTCGCGGAGCAGCATCGCGTCGGCCTCCGACCCGGCGTGCAGGGCGATGATCTGCGTGTCACCCGCACCGAGGTCATAGCCGAGCGCGGTCAGGCCGCGGCGCAGCCGCCCGGTGACCTTGTGCAGCCGCTCCCGCCGCCACCCCTCCTGCCGGACGACCTCCAGCGCCGCCGCGAGGCCCGCGATGTCGTGCGGCAGCAGCGTCGTGCTGAAGACCGACGGGAACGCCGTGTGCTTGAAGTACTCCACGAAGTCCGGACGGTTGCAGGCGATCAGCCCCGCCCGACCGGGCAGGGCCTTGGCCAGGCTCGCGGTACGAAAGTCGACACGGTGCGCGAGACCGAGCGCGGCGACCAGGCCCTCACCGTGCTCGCCGTGCGTGCCGAGCGAGTGCGACTCGTCCACCACGAGCAGGCAGCCGTGGTCGCGCGCCACGTCGACCAGGCCGCGCAGCGGGCATACCGAACCGTCGGTGCTGTAGACGGCATCGGCGACGATCACGCCGGAGCCGCCGACCTCGATCCGGCGCCGCAGGTGCTCCAGGTCGTTGTGACGGAAGTAGGCGATCTCGGCCCCCGCCGCCCGCGCGCCCTCCCACAGCGACATGTGCGCCAGGACGTCCAGGTAGACGGGGACGTCGGGGCCCGCGACGACCTGGAGCAGCCCGGTGTTGGCGGCCCACCCGGACGGGCACAGCACCCCGGCGCCGGCGTCCATGTGCCGCGCGAAGCCACTGCCCAGCTCGATCTGCGGGTGATCGTCGGGCAGGTAGGGGCCGGGCATCGGCGCCGCGCCCTCCGCCGCCCGCAGGCTGGCGATCATCGCACCGCTGATCTCCGGATGCTCGGCGATGGCCAGGTAGTCGCTGCAGGTCAGCACGATCGCTCGGGTCCCCGGCGCCTGGGCGGGACGCGCACGGCGCTTGCCCCTGGCGCCGCGGAAGTCCTGGATGCGCTCGCCCAGTCGCTGGTGGGCGCTGGTCATGGTCGTCACTCTCCCCCATCAGGCGACGGTCACCTAACGTAATTCTTCTTAATCATAGTGTGAAAAGAATCAATGACGGTGCCCAAAGCGGCGCGCCGATCCGGAAAACTTCCCCGAGTGGAACGAATCATTCCGTTCTGCTATACTGATCTCACACGCCACACCAAGGGAGAAGCGTCGATGGACATCACCACATCCGGCTGGAACGTGCTCGACACCGCACACGAGGCCCTGCGCACCACCGTCCGAGGCGTCCCCGCCGACGGATGGACGCGACCCACGCCCTGCTCGGAATGGAACGTCACCCAGGTCGTCCAGCACGCCGCCGGCGACCAGCTGGCCTTCGCCGCGGCCATCACCGGCGAACCTGGCCCCGACTTCAACCCGTTCGCACCGTCCGGGACGATCGCCGGGGAGCCGGGCGCCTTCCTGGAGCCGATGCTGTCCGCCTGCGCCGCCGCCTGGGCCACCATCGGCGAGGACGCCGAGACCGTGCCCGTGCCCGTCCCGCCGAACGCCCTCCCGCCGCGCATCGGCGCCGGCGCCGCCGCGCTCGACGCCGGCGTCCACGCCTGGGACATCGCCGTGGCCACCGGCCAACCGTCGCCGCTCACCCCGGACCTCGCCCGCGAGCTGCTCACCGTCGCCAAGGAGATCGTCGAGCCGCTGCGCCAGTACGGCGCCTACGCCGCCGCGATCGAAGGAGACGGCGACGACGTCACCGCACTCCTCCACTTTCTCGGACGCGACCCCCGCTGGACCGCCTGACGTCACCCGGTGGACCCGCTCCGGCGGGTCCACCGACATCCGCCACCAACCCCCCATGGCACGTTCCGCTCCAAGGCAGCCCGCGGTCGCATACCCTTCAGCCAAAAGGTCGACAAATAGGGTGTGGAGACGATCACCGCCGGCGCTGAACACGCGGCGCCCGCCAGGCTCCCCGACCTTGGCGGCGACGCCGCGGCAACCACCGACACCCCCTCGCCGACCCCCCGCATACGCTGGGCGGTCGCGAGCCTGCTCCTGACGGGACTCGCCGCCGTCGCGATCGTGGTCTTCGGCACCGGGCCGCTGCGCCCGGCCGCGGCGTCGATCCGGCACCTGCGGTGGGGCTTCCTGCCCGCCCTCGTGCTGCTGTCGCTGCTGCACTACGTCTTCGCCGCCGTCGCGCTGCGCGGCGCGACCGGCCGCCCGCTGCCGCTGTACGAGACGACGCTCACGCAGTTCACCGCCGCGGCCGCCAACCGGATCACCCCGGGCGGCCTCGGCGCCGTCGCCGTCAACACCCGCTACCTCGTCTGCCGCGGGCTGCCGCTCCCGCGCGCCGCGGTCGCCGTGACCGTGCTCCAGGTCGCCGGCCTGCCCGCCGACCTGCTGCTGATGGGCGCCGTCCTCGGCACCGGCGGCGGAAACGACCGCATGCTCGACGCCCTCGGCGACCACGCCGCGCGGGCGGCCGGTCTCGTCCAGCCCGTCCCGCTCCTCATCGTCGCCGGGGTACTGATCCCGGCGGCCGTGCTGACCGGCCGCCGCGCCGCCCGCTCCGCCGCGGTCGGACGCGCGGTCGACGGCCTCGCCGACCTGTGCCGCCGGCCCCGCGACCTCGCGGTCACCCTCGGCGCGTCCGCGACGACCACGCTCGTCCTCGGGCTGGCGTTCTCGCTCAGCGTGCTCGCCGTGCCCGGCACCACCACCGGCCCCGGGGACGTCCTCGCCCTGCTGGCCGCCTACCTGGTGGGAGCCGCGGCCGGTTCGGCGATCCCCTCCCCCGGCGGCGTCGGCTCCACCGAGACCGCCCTCGTCGCCGCGCTCGCCGCCCTGGGCATCGCCGCCGGTCCGGCCCTCCAGGCGGTCCTGCTGTTCCGTGCGATCACGTTCTGGGCGCCGGTCCCGGTGGGGGTGTTCGCCTGCCGGACGCTCCGCCGCTGACCTTTACATAGTAAGTTCGTTCCCCCTTCCGGGGGAGCGGGTTCCCTCCCTGGGGCGATCACCCGGCCCGCACGCCATGCGATCTTCGGATCCATGACCACCCTCGCCACCACGCGGACGGCCTGGAAGGCCGCCCACACCCCGGTCGCCGGCGTCCCCCGTTGGGCGCAGATCACCGCCTTCGCCATCCCCCTCCTCGTACTGCCGTCCAGTTTGTGGCGGATCGTCGGGATCACCTTCCACGTGCCGATCATCGCGGGGGCCGACGACCTCCAGGACGGCGGGAACCTTCCGTCCTGGCTGCCCATCGAGATGTACGTGGTGCTCCTGTCGGCCCTGTCCGAGACCCTCGCCTTCACCGCCGTCGGGCTGGTCTCCACCTGGGGCGAGGTGTTCCCCCGCTGGGTTCCCTTCCTGCGCGGACGTCCCGTGCCGCCGCTCGGCGCCGTCATCCCCGCCGCCCTGGGCGCCACGATCCTGACGCTGCTGTGGACGGTGGCCGCCATCACCATGCCCCTAGGACGGACCATGCAAGGGCGTCCCGTCCAAGGCGACAACCCGTTGAACTTCCACAGCTGGGAAGGTGTACTGGCCATCGCCGCCTACGCGCCGCTCGTGCTGTGGGGCCCACTCCTGGCCGCGGTGACCGTCGCCTACTGGCGTCGCCGGACCAACCGGGCTTGAGCGTCGCGCCGGCGACCCCTCGGTCTGAGCAGGACAGGGCCGGAGACGCCGAAAGGGGCGGACGCGATCGCGCCCGCCCCCTCGACCCGCTGGTCTAGGAATTCGCGTGCACCGGCGCCTTGACGGAGCCGCTGAACGCGGGCAGGTATCCACCCTGGTGCCCCTTCGCCGTGGGGTGGTAGGACGATTCGAACGGGACGGTCACCGAGTTGAGCCAGTCCTGGCCCGAGCACAGCTCGTGCCCGGCGAACTCGTCCCGCACGTCGGACCAGGTGAAGCCGGCGCGCCCCGCCGCCGACGCGATGGTCGAGTCCAGCGTGTCGGCCGCGCCGTTGAGCGCGGTGCGCTTGGTGTTGCTCAACCCGACGCACACGTCCACGATCTTGTACAACCGCGGGTACCCGAGCACCACGACCTGCGCGGACGGCGCCCTGGACTCGATCTTCGAGTACAACGAGTCCAGCCGTCCGGGCAATGTGTTCTTCGCGAAGGTCTTGGCGTTGTTCACCGCGTTCACGCACGCCGAGTCCGACTGCAGCACGCACGTCAGCATCACGTCCGAGAATCCCGCGTCGTTCCCGCCGACCGTGATGCTCACCAGTGTGGTGGACGAGCCGAGCGCGCTGAGCTGCCCGTCCGTGACCGAGGCCGTCGTCGCACCCGAGCAGGCGACGAACTTGAACGAGCCCGCCGCGTGCGTTGCGGCCCACAATTTCGGATAGGCGTTCGCGCTGCGATTGCATGACCCACTCGCGGGATCGTAAGCCCCCGCACCCGTACCGGAGGAGTAGGAATCACCGAGGGCGACGTAGTTCGTGGTGGCCGCCGAGGCGGACCCGGGCCAGGTGAACGAGCCGGCGGCGAATGTCGCCGCGCCGAACGCGATCAGACAGGGGCGGGAGAGGCGCATCTGAACTCCGGACGAGGAGGCGAAATGGGTCTCCCCTTTATACCCCTCCCGCCATTCCGCGGAGCTAACGTTCTGATCAACAATCTTTGTCAGATTTCGCCCTTGCCGCCTTCAATCCTCCGGAACCGTAACTTGCGCCCGTCCGGAATTAGCAGCGAGTTCGGCAAAGCACCCCGCACCCAACAAACGCCACATTTGCCTCCCGCGCTCGTCAGAGCACCCCTCCGACGGCCCTCCACGCTCCCCTGCCTCCCAGGCGGCCGGCCGCCCCAGGCGCCCCCGACCGGAGTCGACGGCCGGCGCGACGGCCGGGAACCAGCACAATGGAGATCGCCCAGCCCGTCCGCGGCGAAGATCGCATTACGGAAACAGGTGGCCGCCCACGTGAAAACGAATACACGCCCGCCGAAGGGACGGCCCACCGATCATCACGGCCCGCTGCTCCCCCGGCTGCTGGCACGCCTGTGGAAACAGTTGGGCGGCCGCGCACAATGGCGGCTCGCCCGCCTGAGGCACCACACGTTCCTGGTCTACGCCGCCGGAATCATCCACGATGACCAGGGACGAATCCTCCTGCTGCGACACCGGCTCTGGCCTGCCTACCGCGCATGGGGCCTACCCGGCGGCTATGTCAACGCCGGCGAACGCCTGGAGGACGCCGTAGCCCGCGAGATCCGCGAGGAGACGTCCCTGACGGTCGAAGTCGAGGGACCGCCCGTCCACCTCGCGAGCGGTCTCCGCTTCCGGGTGGAGGTCTACTACGAGGCCCGAGTGACCGGCGGCCGACTCCACCTCGACACATCAGAAATCCTGGAAGCCCGCTGGTTCCCCCTCGACGCCCTCCCCACCGAGATGTCCCCCCGCCTCCGAGAACTGATCGCCTCCTTCCCCCGCCGACGCGGCCGACCGCGTGACGAGTGACCTCAGCCCGTGCACCGCGGCTTCAACCCGGCAACGTCCTCTTCGGCCCGGGCGGCCCTCGCGTCATCAGCTTCGGCGTGGCCCGCTCAATGAAGGCCACCGTCACCGCCGGTCTCCGCGGCGGGCGTCTAGCCTTGCGGGATGCATGATGACGGCAGGCTCGCCGCTCGGCTGCGGGAGTTCGCGACGGCGCGCGACTGGGAGCAGTTCCACACGCCGAAGAACCTCGCGATGGCGCTGGCGGGTGAGGTCGGTGAGCTGCTCGCGGAGTTGCAGTGGCTCACGCCCGAGGAGTCGGCGTCGGTGATGGCGGACGCCGAGGCCGCCGGGCGGCTACGGGCGGAGCTGGGCGACGTCGCCATCTACCTCACCCGTCTCGCCGACGTCCTCGGGATCGATCTGGCGGAGGCGGCGCACGCCAAGCTCGATGAGAGCGAGCGCCGGTACGACGCCGCCACATACCGCGGGTCGGCGCGTAAGGCACCACCGATAAAGCCGTGAGAAATGTCAGGGATCGCGCATAGCCTCTCCCGGTAAGGAGTTGCGGCCCGACGGGCTTCCTTCGTCCCGCGTGAGCGCGGGCTCAGGACATGCCCCCATACCGCACGAAATTTTCGTGCTGCCTGGGGGAAGGTCCCTTGACGGTTTTCCGTCGTACCGCCGAGTCGTTGCTGTCACCCGCCGAGCAAAGGTTCACGCAGGTCCTCGCCGAGCAGTTGAAGATGAGGGACGGGATCTCGGTCTCCGCGTCCGAGGTGCGGTCCTGGGAACGCAGCCTCCCGATCCTCGCCCAGGACCTCACCGAGGCGGGGCTGGGCAAGGTCGAGATGCTCATCGAGTACAAGCTGCCGTTGACCAGTAAGCGCGCGGACGTGGTGCTCGCGGGGGTCGATCGGCGCACCGGCGGCGACGCGTACGTGGTGGTCGAACTGAAGCAGTGGAGCCACGCCGAGGTGTGGGACGAGGATCCGAGCCGCGTGCTGGTCCACAACATGACGGGGAAACCCAAGCTGCACCCGGCCCTGCAAGCCAAGGGCTACACCGACTACATCTATGGGTTCCTTGTGGAACTGGCCGAGAAGCCCGACGCCCTGCACGCCGTCGCGTACCTGCACAACGCCGCCCGGGGAGACGTCGCCGATCTCTACGACGCCGTCCAGGACGACCGGACGCGCCTGTTCACCCAGTCGACTCGCGGGGCGTTCGTTGACTATCTGCGGGACCGGTTCGCCCCCGCACCGGGGCGCACCGCAGCCGACCGCTTCCTGGGCAGCGAGGTGCGTCCCTCCAAGCAGCTTCTCAAGCACGCCGCGAAGGAGATCCGCGATCGCGACCAGTTCGTGCTGCTGGACGAACAGCGGCTGGCGTACGAGATCGTCCTGCACGCGGTCGACAAGGCGCGCAAGGAGGACCTGAAGACCGTCGTGGTGATCACCGGCGGGCCCGGCAGCGGGAAGAGCGTGATCGCGCTCTCCCTTCTCGGCACCTTGTCCGCGCGAGGGCTCTCCGTGCTGCACGCGACGGGTTCCAAATCCTTCACCCAGACGATGCGCAAGCATGTCGCCAAAGGGTCCCGGCAGACGAAGGAACTGTTCAAGTACTTCAACAACTTCATGGAGGCCGAACCGCAACGGCATCGACGTCCTCATCTGCGACGAGGCTCACCGCATCCGCAAGGAGTCGGCGAACCGGTTCACGGCCGCCCGTCTGCGCACCGGGCGCCCGCAGGTCGACGAGCTGATCGACGCGGCCCGGGTCCCTGTGTTCCTCCTCGACGGCCAGCAGAACGTCCGGCCCGGGGAAATGGGCACGCTGGAGGAAATCCGCGGGCACGCCGAGTCGAAGGGCCTGCACGTCCAGCACGTCTCCCTGGACGAGCAGTTCCGGTGCGGTGGGAGCCGCAAGTACGAGGAATGGGTGCTGACGCTGCTCGGGCTTCACAACGGGCCCGAGCAGGCGTGGACGGGCGACGATGACTTCGCCGTCTCCCTCGCGGAATCCGCGCAGGAGATGGAGGCGCTACTACGGTCTCAGCATGAGCAGGGGCGCAGCGCGCGGATGACCGCGGGCTTCTGCTGGCGCTGGAGCAGCCCGCGCCAGGACGCCGGGGGCAGGGAACAGTCGCTCGTCCCGGACGTGCGGATCGGCGACTGGGCCCGCCCCTGGAACGTCAAGGGCGAGAGGTCGGTCGGGGACGCTCCTCCGAGCGAACTGTGGGCCACCGCACCGGGCGGTTTCGGGCAGGTCGGATGCGTCTACACCGCGCAGGGCTTCGAGTACGACTGGAACGGGGTCATCCTCGGCCCCGACCTTGTCTACAGGGGCGGAAAGCTCGTCACGAGGCGGGAGGAGAGCCACGACCCTGCCCTCAAGCCGTCGACCGTGACGGACGAGGAGGCGGCGGGGCTGATCCGCAACACCTACAAGGTGCTCCTCACCCGCGGCATGGCCGGCACGCTGATCTACTCCGTCGACGCGGAGACGCAGGCCTTCCTGTCGCGGTTGCTTCGCTGAACGGCCGGGTCAGAGTCTTTCTCGGGAGTCGGGGTCGGCTAGGTCTCGGACCTCCTCGGTGTAGGGGATCGTCTCCGGGACGGGGAGTGGGAGGCGCTGCAAGGTTGGGCGCAAGCTGATGCCTTCGGGGGGTGTGCCCCAGTCGGGGTCCCAGACTCCTAGGGCCTTGTCCAGGTCTTGCAGGGCGTCGAGCTCTGCGCCGTGCGTTCGGGCGGGTTGTGTTTCCGCGTGCAGGGAGAGGCCGCAGTAGCGGGCCCACAGGTCGCGGCGCAGGGTTCGGACGAAGGACGCGTTCCCGGTGTCGAGGACGCCGATCGACAGTTCTATGTCGGTGTAGAGGCTGCGGCGCATGCAGTTCGCCGAGCCGATCGCGCACCAGCGGTCGTCGACGATCGTCACCTTGCAGTGCGCGGTGACCTCGGCCCACTGGTGGATCGCGATACCGGTCGGCTGGTCGGGGCCGCGCAGCAGGTGCTTGTTGATCGCCTGGTGGAAGAGGCCGGTCGGGGTGTCGGCCGGGTCAGGGCCGTACACGAGGATGATCTTCAGGTCGGGTCTCGCCGCCTTGCGGGTGTTGATCCAGTCCATGACCTCCTGGCTCTGGAATGCCTGGTCGGCGATGAAGATGTAGCGCTCGGCGGACGAGATGGCCTTCTCCAGGGCCGCCTTGAACTCGAAGACGCCGTCCGGGGCGAACGACAGGGCCGGTGTGCGGAAGCCTGAGAGGTTCGTCACCAGCCAGCGCTGTAATGCGCCGCCCGGGAAGTGTGTCGGGCCGGACGAGGAGAAGTTCATCCGCGGGACCGTCCGCAGGACCTGCACGAGGTGCTCCGCACCGGCGGGCGCGGGTGTCGGTTCACGGGCGGGGATCTCCTTGACGCCCTTGGTCTGCGAGGGGATCTCCTTCCCGGCCACCCGGAAGGTCTGCGTCGGCCGGCGGCGCTGCTCGTTCCAGAGCTGGCGGAAGAAGTCGTGAATCGCGGCGGCCGCGGGGCCCTGGACGCGGGCGGCCACGTCGTGCCAGCCGCCGGGTTCGTCGACGGACGCGAAACGGCTCATGTGGGGGTCGAGCCCGCCGGTGTAGGCGCGCATGGACGTCTGGTCGCCGCACACGACCGTCTTGAGGTGCGCCGCGCCCATCGGATGAGCGAGCATGTTGAGCATCACGGCGTCCCTCATGGCGGGCGCGGAGCGCAGCGCGTCGACGCTGAGAATCGTGTGCAGGTTCAATGCCGCGACGCCGGGGACTTTGTCCGCCACCGGTTTGTATTTCGGCAGAAAAGGTGAGGTCCAGGCGAGCACGCGCACATCCACGCCCTTCATGGCCAGCTCGCACAGTTCGTAGAGCAGTGCCCTCCCGCTCTTCGGCAGGACGAACTGCTCCGCCTCGACGGTCAGGGACCATCGCGGTTGGACGCCGAACCTTTTGGCGATTTCACCGGCCTTGGCGCCGAAGCTCTCGACCGCGACCGCACCGGTGTGGCCGACGAGGCCGAGCCACCAGGCCGACAAATAGAAGTACCGTCCAGGACCCCTTCCGGCCTTGAGGGCGGCGATCTCGTCATCGAGCGCGCCGAAGTAGGCGACCGCGTCGACCAGGGCTTCCACATGGTTGCCCTTGAAAGGTTCGGCCGGTGGCCGCTCACCCTTGGACGTCCCATCGAAATGATCGGTTCCCAGCGGGAGATATTTTCTGATCAGGGCGTCAGGCATCTCGCTCATGATCTGGAATGTACGCCATTCCCGAACCGTCACAACGGCCGCTAGCGGCCACTTGACTTCAGCCTCGGCCCATGCGATACAGCTACGCGTGTATAGCGTCTGAGAGGGCTTCGATTCCACTGTGAGAATGGAGCGTGTTCGCGAATCGGGCCCTATCGGCGGGAGGCGCGGAACCCGGCGGGCCGCGGTCCGCGCGGGCTGCGAGAATCGGGGGATGTGGTTCGGGGTTCTGGGGGCCGTGGAGGTCCGGGGCGGCCGGGGTGAGGTCGTCGCGGTGGGCGGGCCCCGGGTGCGGGGGTTGCTGGCCATGCTGGCACTGGACGCGGGGCGGGTCGTCCCGGCGGAGCGGCTGATCGACGGGCTGTACGGGCAGGAGGCGCCCAGCGGGGCGGCCAACGCGTTGCAGTCGCAGGTGTCGCGGCTGCGGCGGGGGCTGGGGGACGCGGGGCTCGTCGAGGGGCATCCGGCGGGCTACCGGCTGGCCGTGGAGCGGGACGCGGTGGACGCGCACGTGTTCGAGCGGCTCGCCGGGGACGGGCGGGAGGCGCTGGCCGCCGGGGACCACGCGAGGGCTGCCGGTCTGCTGAAGGACGCTCTCGGGCTCTGGCGGGGCCCCGCGCTCGCCGACGTCGACGCACCGTTCGCGGCGGTGTGGGTGGTGCGGTTGGAGGAGCGGCGCGTCGCGGTGGCGGAGGACCGCGCCGAGGCGGAGATCGGCCTCGGGGCGCCGGGGGCGGTGGTCGCGGAGCTGCGGGAGCTGGTGGACCGGCACCCGTTGCGGGAGCGGGCACGGGCGCTGCTCATGCGGGCCCTGTACGGGGACGGGCGGCAGGCGGAGGCGCTCGCGCTGTTCGAGGAGGGGCGGCGGCTGCTGGCGGACGAACTGGGCGCCGACCCGTCCCGAGAGATGGCGGACGCGCACCTGGCGATACTGCGGGGTGACGCGGTCCCGCGGGAGGCGGCGCGTCCCGTCCGGGCCGCGCTGCCCGCGCAGCTCACGAGTTTCGTGGGACGCGAGGAGGAGGTGCGACGGGTCGGGGCGATGCTCGCGGACGGGCGGCTGGTCACGCTGCTCGGGCCGGGCGGGGCGGGCAAGACACGGCTGGCGATCGAGGCGGCGGGCCGGGAGGGTGGCGAGGTCTGCTTCGTGGACCTCGCGCCGGTGGACCGCTTCGAGGTGGAGAAGGCGCTGCTCGCCGCGTTGGGGCTGCGGGAGAGCGGGATGCTGCCGGGGGCCGGAGAGCCGCACCCGGGGGCGGAGGAGCGGCTGGTCGCGGCGCTGGCCGGGCAGCGGATGCTGCTCGTCCTGGACAACTGCGAGCATATCGTGGCGGCCGTCGCGCGGTTGACGCATCGGCTGCTGAGCGCCTGCCCCGACCTGCGGGTGCTCGCGACGAGCCGGGAGGCGCTGGCCGTCACGGGTGAGGCGCTGCGCCCGCTGCCACCGCTCGCGGTGCCGCCCGAGGGCACGCCGGTAGGGGACGCGACGGGTTTCCCGGCGGTGCGGCTGTTCGCCGACCGGGCGGTGGCGGTCCGGCCGGGCTTCGCGGTCGACGACGGGAACGTGGCCGCGGTCCTGCGGATCTGCGGAGCGCTGGACGGGTTGCCGCTGGCGATCGAGCTGGCGGCGGCGCGGCTGCGCTCGCTGCCCGTCTCCGAGGTGGCGACGCGGCTGGACGACCGGTTCCGGCTGCTGTCGCGCGGGAACCGGGGCGCGGCGCCGCGCCACCAGACGTTGCGGGCCGTCGTCGAGTGGAGCTGGGGCCTGCTGGACGGGCCGGAGCAGACCCTCGCGCGGCGGCTGACGGTGTTCTCCGGCGGGCTCACGCTGGAGGCGGCCGGCTGCGTGTGCGACGTGGAGGACGCCGACGAGCTGCTCGTCGGGCTGGCCGACAAGTCCCTGGTGCAGACGGACGGCACGCGCTTCCGGATGCTCGACACCGTCCGCGCGTTCTGCGCCGAGCGGCTGGAGGTGGCCGGGGAGACCGAGCGGTTCCAGCGGGCGCACGCCGAGTACTTCCTCGGCCTCGCCCGCCGCGCCGACCCGCATCTGCGCGGCCCGGACCAGGTGGCGTGGCTGGAGGCGCTCGCCGCCGACCACGGCAACCTGCACACGGCGCTGCGGCGGTGCGTCCGGCTGGATCCCGGGCTGGCGCTGCGGCTCGTCGCGTCGCTGTCGTGGTACTGGTGGCTGCGGGGGCGGATCGAGGGGACGGCGCTGGCCACCGCGCTGCTGGGCGTGGTCGACCTGGACCCGCCCGCGGACCTGCACGAGGAGTACGTCCTGTGCGTGGCGAACGCGGTGGCAGGAGGTGGGCGCGCGGGGCCGTGGCTGGACCGGGCCGAGGAGCTGCTGAACGGGATCGACCACACGCTGGCGTACCCGGTCACCACCGTCTTCTGGGCGCTCACGGCGGGACCGAGCCGCACCAACGTCCCGGTCATGGTGCGCCAGATCGGCGACGATCCGTGGTCACGGTCGCTGATCTTGATGAGCGACGGCTTCCTGTGCCAGTTCCGCGGCGATCTGGAGGGCGCCGAGCGGGCGTGCGCCGAGGCCGTCGCCGGGTTCCGGGCGGCCGGGGACGGTTGGGGCATCGCGAACTCCCTGGACCCGCTCGCCCAGCTCGCCGACTGGCGCGGTGACCGGGTCCGTGCGCTGGCGCTGCTGGATGAGGCGCTCGCGCTGGTCGAGCGGCTGGGCGCGCTGGAGGACACCGCCGACCTGCTGTACCGGCGCGGGGAGGTGCACATCCACGCAGGGGACCTGGACACGGCGCACGCCGACTTCACGCGCGGCGCGGGGCTGTCGCGCCGCGCGGGCGCGCCCGACAAGGTCGCGGGCGCCCAGCACGGGCTCGGCCGGGTGGCGCGGCTGCGCGGCGACCTGGGCGAGGCGCGGCGACTGCACGAGATGGCGCTGGCCGGGCTCGCGTCCGAGCGGTTCATCGCCACCGCCATCCGCGCGCTGGCGCTGGTCGGGCTCGGCTGGGTCGCGGTCGACGAGGGCGACACGGCGCGAGGGCGGGAGCTGTTCCGCGAGGCCCTGGACGTGGCGATCGACCATCCCGTCTTCATGCACCAGGCCGGCGCGGCCGTCGGCCTGGCGGGCGCGGACCTCGTGGACGGGGACGGGACGCGGGCGGCGCTGCTGCTCGGCGCGGCGCGGGCACTGCGCGGCGTGCGGGTCGCCGGGGACCCCGACATCGAGCGCGTCGCGTCCGGCGCGCGACGCCTCGCCGGCGACGCCGCGTACGAGGCGTCCTACGCCCGGGGCGCCGCCGCGCAACGCGCCGAGGCCCTCGCGCTCCTGCGCACCTGACGGCGGCCGGGCGGACGGTCAGCGGACGGTGCGCGGGTGGTCAGCGCCGGCGTCGACGCTCTGCTGCATGTACTCACCGGCTCGCAAGTGGGGCACGTTCGCGATCTGCGGACTGCTCGCCATCGTCCCGAACATCGACCTCACCGCGCTGAACCAGGCGATCCCGCATCTGGGTGCGGACCTGCACCCGTCCGCGACGCAGACGCTGTGGATCGCCGACGCCTACGGCTTCGCCCTCGCCGGGCTGCTGATCACGATGGGCGGCATCGGCGACCGCATCGGACACAAGCGGCTGCTGCTGATCGGCACCGCCCTGTTCGCCGGGGCGTCCGCCGTGACGGCCTACGCGCCGAGCGCGGAACTGCTGATCGCGGCCCGCGCGCTGCTGGGCGTCGCGGGGGCGACGCTGATGCCGTCCTGCCTCAGCCTGATCCGGCGGGTGTTCAGCGATCCCAAGGAACGGACGACCGCCGTCGGGCTCTTCATGGGGATGGGCGGCCTCGCGGTGGGCCTCGGCCCGGTGGTCAGCGGCGCGCTGCTCGACCACTTCTGGTGGGGCTCGGTGTTCCTGATCAATGTGCCGATCATGGTCGCGGCGCTGGTCGCCGGGGCACTGGTCCTGCCCGGGTCACGTCCCCTCGGTGGGGTGGGTCGGATGGACGTGCTCAGCGTGCCGCTGTCGGTCGCGGGAGTCCTCGGCCTGGTGTACGCGGTGAAGGAGGCGGCCGCGCACGGCGTGGACGGGCCCCGGGTACCGGTGGCGGCCGTCCTCGGCGCGGCGGCGCTCGCCGCGTTCGTGCTCCGGCAGACCCGGGTGGACGAGCCGCTGATCGACATCCGGCTGTTTCGGCTCCCGGCGTTCAGTGGCTCGGTCGGCACCACCATGTTCGCGATGTTCACCCTGGTCGCGCAGTCGCTGATCTTCTCGTTGTTCTTCCAGCTCGCGCTCGGCTGGTCGCCGCTCAAGGCCGGGCTGGCCGGGCTGCCGGGCGCCGCCGGTGCGATGGTCGGTGGCGCGGCGCTGGCCCCGCCGCTCATCTCGGCCCTCGGCCGCGCCCGTGTCGTCGCGCTCGGCATGACCCTCGCCGCCGCCGCCTTCTCCCTGTACCTGACGATCGGGTTGGACACTCCGTACCTGGCGATGGTCCCGATGATGGTGCTGGCCGGCGCCGGCGTGGGGCTGGCGCTGACGACCACCTCCGACACCGTGCTCGCCTCCGTCCCGAAGGAGCGCTCGGGCGCCGCGTCGGCGATCTCCGAGACGGCGACGGAGCTGGGCGGCGCGCTCGGCATGGCGATCCTCGGCAGCGTGCTGAACGCCGTCTACCGCGACAGCCTCGATCTGCCCGCGGGCGTGCCCGGTGCGGCGGCGGCCGGCGCCCGTGACTCCCTCGCCGGCGCGATGGAGGCGGCCGGTGGCCTGCCCGGCGGGCTCGCGGCACAGGTCACCGCCGCGGCCCGCGTCGCCTTCGTGGACGGCATGCACGCCGCCCTCACCTGCAGCGCCGGCTTCGCCGCCCTGGTGGCCGGCTTCGCCCTGGTCACACTCCGTTCCGTCCCCAAGGTCATCGAGGACGCCGCGGAGGAGGCGGTGCCGGAGCGTACCGTGGAGTGGAAAAAGTGATATCACTTTGATAGGTTGGTGATAACAAGAGGAGGGGTTCATGGAGGAGTCGACGCGGGTGGAGATGCCCCGGCCGCAGATCTCGGAGCGGCCCGCGCGGGACGCGGGCGGCTGGCCGATGCTGGGGCTGGCGCTGGGCCTGATCCTGCTGGGGGCCGTGGCGGTGCTGGTCGGGATCGCTGCCGGGGGCGGTGCGGCGATCGCGGTCGGGATCGTCGTGGGAGTGCTCCTCATCCTGGCCGGGCTGGTCGTCGCGGTCGGGCTGACGCCGGTGGCGCCCAACGAGGCGCGGGTGCTCCAGGTGCTCGGGCGGTACGCCGGAACGGTCCGCACCGACGGGCTGCGGTGGGTCAACCCGATCACCGACCGGCGAAAGGTGTCGACCAGGATCCGCAACCACGAGACCGGGCACGCCAAGGTCAACGACCTGGACGGGAACCCGATCGAGATCTCGGCGGTGGTCGTGTGGCAGGTGCGGGACACGGCGCGGGCGGTGTTCGAGGTCGACGACTTCGTGGAGTTCGTGGCGTTCCAGACCGAGGCGGCCGTCCGGCACATCGCGGGCAGCTTCCCCTACGACGCGCACGACCGGACCTCGCTGCGGGACAACGCCGACGAGATCACGGGACAGTTGTCGGACGAGCTGCGCCTGCGGGTGGCCTCGGCGGGCGTGGACATCATCGAGTCGCGGATCACCCGGCTGGCGTACGCGCCGGAGATCGCGCAGTCCATGCTGCGCCGCCAGCAGGCGGGCGCGGTGGTGGCGGCACGGCAGCGGATCGTGGAGGGGGCGGTCGGCATGGTGCAGCTCGCGCTGGACCGGCTGGACGAGGAGAACGTGGTGGAGCTGGACGAGGAGCGCAAGGCGGCGATGGTCAGCAACCTGCTGGTCGTGCTGTGCGCCGACCGGGATGCCCAGCCGGTGGTGAACGCCGGCTCGCTCTACCAGTGAGTTCCGAGCGCAAGAAGATCCTGCTGCGGCTCGACCCGGCGGTGCACGACGCGCTCGCCCGGTGGGCCGGGGACGAGCTGCGCAGCACCAACGCCCAGATCGAGTTCCTACTGCGGCAGGCCCTCGCCGACGCCGGGCGGATGCCCGGGTCGGCGAGGCGGATGCGCCGCCCGGGGCGGCCGTCCACAGCGGAGACTGACGGGAGCGATGAATGATCGAGACTCCGGACTCGTTGCCGGCACGGATGTTCCTCTTGGCCTATGACCTGCGCAAGCAGCGGATGACCACGCGCGGGTCGCACCTCGGGTACGTGCTGCGCGCGGCGGCCCTGACCGAGCTGTACCTGGACGGCCGGCTCGGCGAGGACGGCCGCCGTCCGGTGCCGGGCACACCGGGCGACGACCCGTACGGCGTGCTCGCGCAGATCTCGGCGTCGCGGCCCCGCTCCTGGCGGTACTGGATCCGCAAGGACAGCAGGGCGTTCGTGGCGACCGTCCGGGAGGAGCTGCGGCGGGGCGGCTGGATCCGGGTGACCCGGCACCGGACGCTCGGGCTGTTCCCGTCCGATCGGGTGACGGTGAAGGACCCGCGGGTGGTGAAGGCGCTGTGGGGCGGGGCGTCGTCGGCGTTGCGGGGACGTCCGGTGGCACATGTGAACAGCTACGACGCGGCGGCGGTGGCGCTGGCGGCGGCCGGGGAGATGTCGTCGGTGCTCCCGGGCCCGGACCGGCGGCGGTACCGGCGGCGGATCGCGGAGCTGACGGCCCGTTCGGGCCCGGCCGCGCCGGCGGTCCGCAAGCTGATCAGCGCGGAGCGCGCCGCCGCCGCGGGCTGACCGGCTCCCCACCGGGAACGGGCCGGCGCAACGACCGGACAATGGCGGCGCCCTACAAGAATCGGGGGCGGGTTCTTGTAACGGGGCAGCACCGCGATGGTGGGCGCGGGAGCCATAACCTGCTCGGACATGGACCCCGAACGCCTTATCTATCCCCTGCTCAAGCACGTCCTGCTCGGCCCCGCGATGCGCGTGGTGTTCCTGCCGAAAGTGAGCGGGCTCCGGCATGTGCCGCGGACGGGTCCGGTGATCCTCGCGGCGAACCATCTGGCGTTCCTCGACTCGTTCGTGCTGCCGCTCATGGTGCCGCGGCGGGTCCACTTCCTCGGAAAGCACGAGTACTTCACCGGGCCCGGCGTGCGGGGCCGGGTGATGGCGACGTTCTTTCGCAGCGTCGGCGCCATCGCGGTCGACCGGTCGGGCGGACGGGCCGCCCTCGACGCGCTCGACACCTCCGCGCGGGTGCTGGAGGGCGGCGGCGTGTTCGCGATCCATCCGGAGGGCACCCGCTCCCCCGACGGGCGGCTCTACCGCGGCCGGACGGGAGTGGCGCGGCTGGCGATGCGGACCGGCGCGCCCGTGCTGCCGGTGGCGATCGAGGGCACGGACCGGGTCCAGCCGCGCGGCCAGGCCGTCCCGAAACCGGGCCGGATCGGAGTGCGGATCGGCCCGCCGCTGGACTTCGCGGGACGGGACGCGGGGACCCCGCGCGGCCGGGCCGCCCGCGACGTCACCGACGAGATCATGCAGGCGATCCGGGATCTGTCCGGCCAGGAGTACGTCGACGACTACGCGCCACGGCCGGGCATCCCGGCCTGAGAAGGGCGGGGGCGACGGGCGGGCGCGGCGCGCGGGCGATGGTTTGAGCGCGGCGGCGAGGGCACGAGTAGGGGACATATCGAGCGAAGACGGAGACGACGTGGAGATCAGCTTGGACCTGCTGTTGCCCCGGGACGCGGCGAGCGTCCCCGCGTCCCGCAAGATCCTGGACGCGGCATTGCAGGCGCTCGGCGTGGAGGACCAGATCTGCGACGACATCGAGTTGATGCTCACCGAGGCGTGCTCGAACGTGATCCAGCACGCCGAGAACGGCGACGGGTACACGGTGCGGGCCACCATCCTCGACCGGCGCTGCGTGATCAAGGTGATCGACTCGGGGCCCGGGTTCGAGCCGGAGACGATCCCGCTCCCCGGCCCGGGCGCCGAGCGGGGGCGCGGAGTGCTGATCATGCGGACGCTGGCCGACGACGTCCGGTTCTCCTCCGTCCCCGATGACGGGGCGCTGGTCGCGTTGGAGAAGCGGCTGCGGTACGGCAAGGGCAGCCTCGGCGGCCGTCTCGTCGCCGACGCCAGCGGCTCGGACGGACAGTAGGGTCCTCCCATGAGCGAGCCCGACCCTGAGCTGGAGGGATTCGCCACCCGGTTGTTCGCGTTGGCTCGCGCCGGCGAGACCAAGTCCCTCATCGCCTATATCGAGGCCGGGGTGCCGGTGAACCTGGCCAACGACAAGGGCGACACGCTTCTCATGCTGGCCGCCTACCACGGCCACGCCGGGACGGTCCGGGCACTGACGGCCCACGGCGCCGACCCCGAGCGGGCGAACGACCGGGGGCAGCGCCCGCTCGCGGGCGCGGTGTTCAAGAAGGAGCCGGACGTGGTCCGGGCCCTGCTGGAGGCGGGCGCCGACCCGCACGCGGGCTCCCCGTCCGCCGCAGACACGGCCCGCTTGTTCGGCCAGTCCGAGCTGCTGGCGTGGTTCGAGGACCCGCCCGAACACCGCTGACCCGCGAGGACGAGGTGCTAGGCGCGAGCGACCCGCATGATCAGCAGGCTCACCAGGAAGGCGGCGGCAGCGAAGGCGGCGGCGGCGGCGAAGGCCACCCCCATGCCTCCCAGCGGATCCGTGGCCGTGGCCGCCGAGCTGTGCACCGTGACCAGGACGGCGGAGCCGAGCGAGGCACCCGACCACAGCATGGTCTGCGCGACGCCGGCGGCGGCTCCCGAGTGCTCGGGGGCGACGCTGCCGAGGATCGTCACGTTCAGCGGCATCATCGACATCCCGGCACCGGCACCGATGAGCAGGAACGGGCCGAGCACGCCGACGGCGTAGCCGTCCCCGGCGGAGATCTGCGACAGCCAGAGCATGCCCACCGCCGACAGCAGCGTCCCGGCGACGACCAGCGGCCGGGCGCCGGTCCGGGGCAGCACCCGCGGCAGCACGCGGACGGTGGCGAACTGGAGCCCGACCAGCGGCAGGAACGCCGCGCCCGCCCGCAGCGGCCCGTAGCCGAGGTTCTGCTGGAGGTACTGGGTCAGGAAGAAGAACGCCCCGAACATCCCCGCGACCAGCAGCAGCAGGACGAGGTAGGACGCGGCGCGGTCACGTCCGGTGAGCAGCCACAGCGGCATGATCGGCTGCCGGACGCGCACCTGGATGGCCACGAACAGGCCGAGCAGGACGGCCGCGGCGGCGAAGGCGGCGAGGGCCCGGCCGTCGCTCCAGCCGTCCGACCCGGCCCGGATCAGCCCGTACACCAGCGCGGTCATCCCGACCGTGGAGACCAGCGCGCCGCCGACGTCGAAGCGTCCGGGGCGCCGCTCGGTCTCGGTGAGCACGCGCGGCGCGAGCAGCGCCAGGACGACACCGACCGGCACGTTGATGAAGAAGACCCACCGCCACGAACCCGCCTCGGTCAGCACACCGCCGACCAGCATGCCGATCGCACCGCCCGCGCCGCTCACGGCGGAGAAGACGCTCAGCGCGCGAACGCGGGCGGCGCCCTGGAAGTTCGTCGCGATCAGCGCCATCGCGCTCGGCGCGGCGACGGCGGCCGCGGCGCCCTGGGCGGCGCGGGCGGCGAGCAGGAACCAGCCGCTCGTGGCGAACCCGCCGACCAGGGACGCCAGGGTGAACCCGACGATCCCGGCGGCGAACGTCCGCCGGCGGCCGAACACGTCCCCGACGCGGCCGCCGAGCAGCAGCAGCCCGCCGAATGCGAGCATGTAGGAATTCTGGATCCAGGCGAGCCCGCCCGTCGACAGCCCGAGCCCGTCGCGGACCTGCGGGAGCGCGATGGTGACGACAGAGGTGTCGAGCACGATCATGAGCTGGCAGCCCACGATGACGGCGAGCATGACTCCCGGCCGCTGGAAGAGGCGATGATGGAGAGGCGGAACGACGGCGTCGGGAGCGGTGAACTCCCCGCGCGCCGCCGTCCGCTCGTTGGATGCGGTCACGAGGACCCTCCGGGGGACGAGGATTTAAGGAACGGCGAAGTACACTATGTGGGGAACGTATCACCGATTCCCGCGAAAGAGAACGCTACCGTTCACTATTTTCGCGGGGTCGGATCGGGCGGCGCCGGCTCGACGGCAGGGGGGCGCGTGGTGAGCACGGGAACCCGCCGCCGCGGCGGCGACCTGGAGGCGGCGATCTACGAGGCCGTCTTCGAGCAGCTCAAGGCGGTCGGCTACCGCGGGCTCACCATGGAGGGCATCGCCACCGAGGCCCGGACCGGCAAGGCCGCGCTCTACCGGCGCTGGCAGTCCAAGGACGAGCTCGTCACCGACGCGCTCAAGCACGTCCTGCCCGACCCGCCGTCGGCGCCCTCGACCGGGCGGGTGCGCGAGGACATGCTGCTGCTCCTGACCTGCCTGCGGGACACGCTGGTCGCCTGCCGCGGCGCCGCGCTCAAGGTGCTGAAGGAGGAGAGCGGCGACGGCAAGGGCATCATGCACGAGGTGATCCGGGCGCGCATCTCGCAGCCGGTCATGGACCGGCTGTACGAATCGCTCGTGGAGGGCGCCGCGCGCGGGGAGGTCCGCCCCGAGGCCGCCACCCGCCAGATCGCCAAGGTCGGCCCGGCGATGATCGTCTACCGGAACCTCACCGAAGGCGTCACCATGGACGACGAGCAACTCGCCTCGGTGGTCGACGACGTCCTGATCCCGATAGTCCGGCCCCGGTAGAGCCGGTGGGCCGAGGCGTTACAGTCTCAGGCCGTCCCGGCTCGGGACCTCGTCGAGCGTCACCCGGCGACGCGGGTAGGGGATCTCGATGCCCGCCTCGCGGAACGCCCGGTGCAGGCGCTTGACGAACTCGTGCTTGATCCGGAACTGGTCGCCGAACTCGCTGGTGCGCAGGATGACGGTGAAGTCGACGGACGACTCACCGAACGTGTGGAAGCGCACGAGGACCTCCGCGTCCTTCACGCCGCCCTGCACGTCCGCCATCACCCCCTCGCCGACCTCGACGGCGAGCTTCTCCACCCGTTCCAGGTCCGCCTCGTAGGGCGCCTTCGCCTGGAGCAGGAGCGACATGTCCTGCGCCGGCCGGTGGAAGTTGGTGAGGATCGTGTCGGAGAACCGGGCGTTCGGGATGACCTCGATGTTGTCGGACAGAGTCCGGATGGAGGTGTTACGCCAGTTGATGTCGACGACGTACCCCTCCTGCCCGCTGCTCAGCTTGATGTAGTCGCCGGGCTCGATGGTCTTGGACGCCAGGACGTGCACGCCCGCGAACAGGTTGGCGAGGGTGTCCTGGAGGGCGAGCGCGACCGCGAGGCCGCCGACCCCCAGGGCACCGAGCAGCGGCGTGATCGACACACCGAGGCTCTGCAGCATCACCAGCAGGCCGATGCCGATCACGACCACGCGGGTGATGTTCGCGAAGATCGTGACGTTGGCGGCGACGCCCTGCCGCATCATCGCGACCGAGGCGACCGCGCCCGCGATGAGCCTGGCCAGCGCCAGCGACACCACGAAGATCGTGGCCGCGGTGAGGACCTTGGCCGTCACGTCCAGGCTGCCGCGCGGCAGGTGCAGGACCTTGGCGGAGATCCAGGCGCCGCCGAGCACGGCGACGGGCACCGCTAGGTCGCGGACCAGGCGCGCGGCCAGGTCGTCCCAGGCCCAGCGGGTATCCCCGGCCCGGCGGAACAGCCGGCCGGTCAGCAGCCGCAGCACCACCGCGACCGCCAGCGCGGCGACCATGACGATCGCCGCGATGATGACCCGCTGCCAGTCCAGGTCATCCATAGAGCACCCGTCCACTCCCCATCGGTGAGATCTGATTTGCGGCATCAATCCGGATTTGCCCCTGATCGTAGTGAAGGACCGGGGTGTGTGAGACGCGTCGTGGAACGTCGGCACCCGCCCGGCACCCGGAAGTGGCGATTACGATCGATCAAGTGGTAGGCGAGGGGATGATGCGCCGACTGGGGGTCTCGGCGCTGGGACTGCAGAACGGCCCCCACCGGGTCACGGTCGACAAGGACCTGCGGGTACCGGCCGCGGACGGCGTGACGCTGCTCGCCGACCGGTACGCGCCGGCGGACGTGGAGCGGGCACCGACGGTCCTGGTCCGCTCCCCCTACGGACGGCGCGGCCCGTTCGGGCTGATGTGCGGGCAGGCGTTCGCGTCGCAGGGGTTCCAGGCCGTGGTGCAGAGCGTGCGCGGCGGCTTCGGCTCCGGTGGCGTGTTCGAGGCGCTGGACGAGCGGGAGGACGGCCTCGCCACCATCGCCTGGCTCAAGGAGCAGCCCTGGTTCGGCGGCACGTTCGCCATGCACGGCCCGAGCTATCTCGGCTACGTGCAGTGGGCCGTCGCCGCGGAGGCCGGACCGGAGCTGAAGGCCCTGTCGATGCAGGTCACGGCGTCCACCTTCCGGGACGCGGTCAACGTCGGCGGGACGTTCGCGCTGGAGTCGGCGCTGATCTGGGTCGATCTGACCGCCCGGATGAAGCACTCGCTGTCGGGCATCACGACCGGGATCATGTCGCCGCGCCGCGCCCGCCGGGCCGCGCTGTCCGGGCGTCCGCTCGCCGAGCTGGACCGGCTCGCGACAGGCGCGCAACAGCGCTTCTTCCAGGAACTGCTGGTCAACGGCCCCGACACGCCGTTCTGGGACAAGCGCGACTTCAGCCCCACCGTCTCGCAGGTGCGGGCACCGGTGAACATGACCGGCGGCTGGTACGACATCTTCCTGCCCTGGCAGCTCAAGGACTACGCCGCCCTGCGGGCCGCCGGGCACCGCCCCTACCTGACGATCGGCCCGTGGTTCCACGCCGACCAGCGGATGATGCGCGGGTCGGTCGGGGAATCGGTGCGCTGGTTCCGGGCCCATCTGCTGGACGACCCGTCCGAACTGCGGGAACAGCCGGTCCGGCTGTTCGTGACCGGCGCGGGCGAGTGGCACGAGTTCCCCGACTGGCCCGTCCCGGGGATGCGGGAGCAACGCTGGCACCTTCAACCGGGCCGCGCCCTCGCACCGGACGAACCGCCGGGGCCGGATCCGGCCGTCAACCCTCCCGACACCTACCGCTACGACCCGGAACACCCGACCCCGTTCCTCGGCGGCCCCACCCTGCTCGGCGACAGCCGCCCGTCCATCGACCAGGCCCGCCTGGAGCGCCGCCGGGACGTGCTGACCTACACCTCCGCCATCCTGGACGAGGACCTGGAGATCATCGGCCCGGTCCTGGCCGACCTGCGGGTCCGCTCGAACCGTGAGCACACCGACTTCGTCGTCCGGCTCTGCGACGTCTCGCCCGACGGCGAGTCCCGCAACCTGTGCGAGGGCATGCGCCGGCTCGTCCCCGGCACGCCGGAACCGGACGAGGACGGCGTCCGCCGCGTCGCCGTGGAGCTGTGGCCGGCCGGCCACCGCTTCCACCGCGGTCACCGCGTCCGGGTGCAGGTCGCGAGCGGCGCCTACCCGCGGGTCGCCCGCAACCCCGGCACCGGTGAGCCCATCGGCACCGCCACCGCGATGCTCACCGCCGACCAGGAGGTGTTCCACTCCCCCGCCCACCCCTCGGCGATCATCCTCCCGATCATGGGGTAAGCCCCCGGCCCCCCTCTGCGAGGGGATCGGTGGCTCAGCGAACGTCGTCGAGGTTCCATGAGGTGAGCAGGGGGATCACCGTACCTGGGTGCCAGGCGCCGGTGGCACCGGGGCGGGCGCACAGGTACGAGGCGGCCCGCTCCGCCGTCCAGCCGTGGGCCTCGCGCAGGCCGTTGCCGAGCATGGTCAGATAGGGCGCCGTCGGCGCGTTCAGCTCCGCCGGGCCGTGCGGGGCCGGGGCGGTGAAGGTGACCATGGGGTGGCCGGCGCGCTCACCGACCTTCAGGACGGTCTCGTAGCGGCCGGGGCCGAGCCGCTGGCGACCCGTCCCGATCACCTCGGACAGGTCGTGGTCGGTGCCGGGTGCGCGCCGCATCTCCTGGGAGATCACGTCGCTGAACTGGCGGCGCGACAGCAGGTAGGCGCGGGCGGCCGCGCGCCCGGGCAGCTCCGGGTCGTAGAAGGCCATACCGCCGCCCCAGGTCAGCGACGTCAACGCGAAGTAGATGCCGCCCGGGAGCGTGACCGCCGCCTCCGCGCGGGCCGAGCGTGGGTCACGGCAGCCGGGGTAGCGGCGGGCGCCACCGCCCGGACGGCCGCCGGACAGATAGCAGCCGAACCTCTCGCGGAAGAGGTTCGAGCCGTAGGCCACGTACCAGAGCGGTTCGTCGTCCATCCCTCCCAGTATCCCCGCCGGTCACCCCCGGTGCGAAGGGGTGACCGAGGAAACGATCCGATTCGCGAGGTTTGACGGGGTGCGTGCCCGGAAATAGTCTCCTCCGAGCAGGTGTCTACGACGCAGATACCTCCAGGCTTCCCCTGTGTTGTCCCGGAGGATTCGTCATGAACCGCCCGCTGAACATTGCTCTCGTGTCCGCCTCCGACCTCGACGGCGAACACGCGCACTCCGTCCACGTCCGGGATCTCGCCCGCTCGCTGGCGAGGCCGCGCACCAATGACGCGGACGGCAACCACGTCACGCTGTACACCCGGCGCCAGGACCCGGCCGCACGCGGCCGCATCCGGCTCGGGCCGGGTGCCGCGCTCGTCCACCTCGATGCCGGGCCCGCCCGGCCCCTCACCGACGATGAGCACCTCGCCCACGTCCGCGACCTCGCCGACGCGCTGCGCCGCCGATGGTCGGGTGCGGGCCGCCCCGACGTCGTGCACGCCCACGGCTGGGTCGCCGGCCTCGCCTCCTGCGCGGTGGCCCGCGAACTCGGCATCCCCTTCTTCCAGAGCTACCACGGTGTCGCCGCCGCCGAGCGGCGCGCCGGGCACGAGGTCCACCCGCACCGCGACCGGCTGGAGAAGGCCATCGGACGCGGCGCCCACACGGTCCTCGCCGGGAACGCCGAAGAGGCGGGCACCGTCGTGCGGATGGGCGTCCCCCGGCCCGCCGTCAAGGTGATCCCCTACGGTGTGGACGCCGACCAGTTCGCGCAGGCCGGGCCCGCGATGCCCTCCAGCGACCGGGACCGTCTGGTGATGGTCTGCCGCGACCTGGAGGCCGGTGACGTCGAGACCGCGCTGCGCGCCCTCGTGCACGTCCCCGGCGCCGAACTGGCGGTCGCCGGCGGCCCTGACCGCGAGGACCTGGAGAACGACCCGGTCGTGCACCGGTTGATGCTCCTCGCCAAGGAACTGCACGTCGCCGACCGCGTCATCTTCCTGGGACGGCTGCCCCGCAAGGCGCTGCCCAAGCTGCTGCGCACCGCCCGGCTGGCGCTGTGCCTGGCCCCCGTCCAGCCGTCCCCGGCGGTGCCGCTGGAGGCCATGGCCTGCGGCGTTCCCGTCGTGGCGACCCCGGCGGGCGGCCACACCGACGAGGTGCTCGACAAGATCACCGGTCTGCACGTCCCGGCGGGACGGCCGGCCGTGATCGGACGGGCGATCCGCGCGCTGCTCGCCGAGGAGACCACGCTGCACGGCTACGCGATCGCCGCCGCGGACCGGGCCCGCTCCCGCTACTCCTGGGAGCGGATCGCGGGCGAGACGTTGCGCGCCTACGCCAAGGCGCTCCCCGAGCCCGAGCCCGAGCCCGTGCCCGTCCCCGGGCCGCGGGAGACCGACGAGGCGGAGCGCGAGGCCGACCTGGCCCCCGCCCTGGCCGGCTGACGCGCATCGCCGCGTAGGGGCCCCGGATCCCTCCCCGGATCCGGGGCCCTCGCGTGTCCGGCTCGTACGTGACCGGGCGTTCTCGCCGGTGGGATACTGTGCGACATGGCCGAATACGCGACGTCCGGGGGCGCCGGGTGCTGATCGGGAGGGCGCCGCAGCTCGGCGAGCTGACCGCCGCGCTCGACCGGGCCGCCGCGGGCAGCGCCGGCGTCGTGCTCGTCAGCGGGGACGCCGGGGTCGGCAAGACCCACCTCGTCGCCGCGCTCACCGGCGCCGCCCGCGACCGCGGCTGCGCCGTCCTCGTCGGTCAGTGCGCCGAGCTGGGCGAGAGCATGCCCTACCTGCCACTGGCCGACGCGCTGTGGACCGCCGCGCGCGCTGCCACGCCGGAGGCCGGCGCGGTCCGCGCCGCACTGGACTCCCGTCCCGTGCTGGGGCGGCTGCTGCCGGACGGTGACGGCGCACCGGGCACGGCGTCCGAGCTCGGACAGCAGCAGCTGTTCGGCGCGGCGCTCGGGCTGCTGGGCGAGCTCGGACGGGAACGGCCCGTCCTGCTGGTGCTGGAAGACCTGCACTGGGCCGACCGCTCGACGCGGCACCTGCTGACCTTCCTCAGCCGCGTCCTCCAGCGGGAGCGCGTCTGCCTGATCGGCACCTACCGCTCCGACGACCTGCACCGGCGCCATCCGCTGCGCCCGGTCGTCGCCGAGCTGCTGCGGCTGCCGAACGTGACCGCCGTCGAGGTCGTGCCGTTCGGGCCCGGCGAGACCGCCGAGTACCTCGCCGCGCTGGCGGCCGGGGCCGCGCCGGTGACCGCCGAGATCGTCGAGCGGGTCCACCACCGCTCGGAGGGAAACGCGTTCTACGCCGCCGAGCTGTACTCGGCCGAGAGCACCGGTGAGGCGCTGCCCGCCGGGCTCGCCGACCTGCTGCTGTCCCGGATGGAGCGGCTGTCGGAGGACGCGCAGCGCGTCGTGCGGGCCGCCGCCGTCGCCGGGCGGCGCGTCGACGACGAGCTGGTCCGCCGGGTGTCGGGGTTGGACGAGGCCGCCGCCGGCGAGGCACTACGGGAGGTCGTCTCGCACCAGGTGCTCGTCCCGGTGGGTGCCGGCTACACCTTCCGGCACGCGCTGCTGCGGGAGGCCATCTACGCCGACCTGCTGCCGGGCGAGCGGACCCGGCTGCACTCCGACTTCGCCCGGCTGCTGGCCGGCGGGCCGGACGGGACACCCGACCGGCGGCGCGGCTCGGCGGCCGAGTTGGCCGCCCACAGCCTCGCCGCGCACGACCTGCCCGCCGCGTTCGCCGCGTCCGTCCGCGCCGGCCGCGAGGCCGAGCGGCTCGGCGCCCCCGCGGAGGCGTTCGAGCACTTCGACCGGGCGCTGGAGTTGTGGGACACCGTCCCAGACCCCGAGCGCGTCGCCGGGAAGGACCGGATGACGCTCTCCCTCGCCGCCGTCCGGGCGTCGGGCCGCGCGGGCGAGATCCGCCGGGCGATCTCGCGGCTACGGCGGCTGCTGGATGTGGCCGACCCCGCCGACCTGCGGCTCGGCTCGCGGATCCGCGAGCACCTGGCGTCCTATCTCTCCGACATCGACGAGGACGACGAGGCGCTGGCGGTGGCCCGCGAGTCGGTGGAGATGCTCCCGCCCGGCCCACCGGACGAGGTGCGGGCCGGGGCCCTCGCCACCTACGCCCGGCAACTGCTCTGGAAGGACCCCGGCAAGCTGCTGCCCGGCCTCGCCGAGGACGCCGTCGTCGAGGCGCGCGCGGCCGGCGCCGGCGACGCCGAGGCCAGCCTGCTGGTCACGCTCGGTCTCTACCGCGAGTCGCGGGAGGCCGACCAGGCGGTCGCCGACGTGTTCGCCCGGGCCCGCGACCTCGCCGCCGACGACGACAACCAGCCGGTCGCGCTGCGCGCCGCGTTCCACTACGCCCGCACCAAGTTCGACCGCGGCGACCTCGCCGGCGCGACGCTCGCCGCCGACGAGGGCGTCAAACACGCCCTGGACAACGGCCTCGAATGGAGCACGTTCGGGACGGTCCTCCGCAGCCTGCAGTACCTGATCCACTACACGTCCGGGGACTGGGACGAGGCGGCGCGGCTGGCCGACGGGTTCACGATCCAGGTCGTCCGCCCGCCCGAGGCGAGGGTCTCCGCGTACGCGCTGTTCGTGGAGGTCGCACGTGGCGCGCCCACCGTCGACGAACGGCTGCGCTGGATCGCGCCATTGTGGGGCGGGGACGGCTTCCTCACCTACGTCGCCCGGGGCCTCGCCGCCGAGCAGGCGCTCTGGCGCGGGGAGCCCGCTACCGCGATCGAGCACATCACCAGCGTGCTGGGCGTCCTGTACCCGTACGAGCCCGGCATCATCCGGATCGCCGCGACCGGCCTGTGGGCGCACGCCGACCTCGCCGCCCGCGCCCGCGCCGCCGGGGACGAGGACGCCGTCCGCGCCGCCGCCGAGGCCGGCGACGGCCTGCTCGACCTGGCGCGGCTGGTCGCCACCACCACCTGGGGTCACCATCCGCGCGCCTGGCTCGGGCTGGAGGGGCACGCCTGGCTCGCCCGAGCCGAGGCCGAGCGCCGCAGGCTGGACGGCGACCACGACCCCGGCGCGTGGCGCACGTCGGCCGACCTGTTCACCTACGGCGGGGACGGGTTCGTCTACGAGGTCGCCCGGTCGCGCTACCGGCTGGCCGAGGCCCTCGCCGAGACCGGCGACCGCGAGGAGGCCACCGCGCAGTGGCGGTCGGCCGTCGACATCGCCGAACGGCTCGGCGCCGCGCCGCTGCTGGCGGCGCTGCGCGACCTCGGGACCCGGGCGCGGCTGGACGCGGGACGGTCCGCGCCCGGCTCCGGCTCCGCGGCCGGCGTCCGCTCCGGGCCGTTCGCCGCGCTGACCGTCCGCGAGCGGGAGGTGCTCACGCTCGTCGCGGAGGGACGCAACAACCGGGAGATCGCGGCGGCGCTGTTCATCTCTCCGAAGACCGCGAGCGTGCACGTCTCGAACATCCTCGCCAAGCTGAACGTCGCCAGCCGCACCCAGGCCGCCGCATTCGCGCATCGCGAGGGTCTTTAGGAACGGCACTTGCCACCGGTCTCCCGCTCTATTAATCTTGATTTCGTGACTGCCGGGTCGGCCATGGGCCAAAAGCGAGTGAGGCACCCGGCCACGGCGTGAGCGCCAGGGCCCGAGGCCCACCGCCGCCTGTATCCGCGCACTTCGCGCTCCCTCTTCACCCTTACCGCGGTACCGCGTGTCCTGCTGGACCGGTGCCGTGCATTTCGCGCGCCCCGCCCTTTTCCGGCGCGTCCACACGCCTTTGACAAGCCGCGGCCAAGGTCGATTCCGTGGCGAATTCAGCCTGCCCGCGAATCGTCTGCGGGCCGTTAAATCAGGAGCAACACCACAAATGTCGAACGACGTCAACCAGCAGATCATCGAGGAGTTCCGCGGCACCGAGGGGCGCGTCGGCGGCCCCTTCGAGGGCGGCAGGCTCGTCCTGCTCACCACCACCGGCGCACGGTCCGGCGCCCCGCACACCGTCCCCGTCGGCTACCTGCCGGACCTCGGCGGCCGCATCCATGTGATCGCCTCGGCCGGTGGCGCGCCGCGCCACCCGGACTGGTACCACAACCTGCTGGCCGACCCACGGGCCACCGTGGAGACGGGCCTGTTCACCTACGACGCGCGGGCCACCGCGCTGGAGGGCGCGGACCGCGACACCGTCTTCGCCCGCGCGGTCGAGGCCGACCCCGGCTGGGGCGAGTACGAGACCAAGGCGGCCCGGACGCTGCCCGTCGTCGCGCTCGATCCGGTCACCGCCGGGCCGCCGCCGGTGCCGGGCGGCCCGGGCGACAAGCTCGTCGCGATCCACGCCCTGTTCCGCCGGGAGCTCGAACTGATCCGCAAGGAGGTCACCGCGTCCGGGTCCACGGTGGGCGCGCAGCTCCGCGTCAACTGCCTGACGCTCTGCGAGGGCCTCGGCAACCACCACGCCGGCGAGGAGCAGGGCATGTTCCCGGTCCTGGAGAGCGAGGCCCCGGGCCTTACCCCCGCCCTGAACATGCTCCGCGAGGAACACCGCGTGATCAGGCGGCTCCTGGACGACCTTCAGGCCGTCCTCGCCGGCGGCCGCCCCGATCCGGCGGACCTCGCAGCCGAGGTGGAACGGCTCACCACCGAGGTGGAGGCGCACCTGGACCACGAGGAGGACAGGCTCGTCACGATCCTCAACAGCCCCGCGGGATGAGCGCCCGCGCAGGCGGGCGGGCGGTTCGGTGACGAACGTCGCACGGTCTGTAGTAGATCTTCACGGTTGAGTCGTTATATCGGCTACTAGTCCCGTTCCGCTGTGGCTGCCATTCTTTTCTCATGAGCGCCGGACGCCGGCGCCGAACGGAAGGGAATGTCGTCGTGGACAAGAGGTATGAGCTTTACTGCCTCGCGGACAAGTTCTTTTACGACTCCCCTCCGACCACCCGGGAAACTGAATTCGACGTTGCGGACCGGCCGCTTCCAGAAGGCTGGGAAAGAGTGCGCGGGGACGAGTGGACGGTGTACGTTCCGCCGGAGCAGGGCACACCGCTCCAGGGCTGGAAGGTCCACGTCACCGGCTGCGCGGAAAGTGCGGACGAGGTCCTCGCGCACTCTTTCGACCACTGTGTGGAGAACGGCATCGAGTTCAAGCACCTGCGCGGCCCGGGAACGCTGCGGATGCGGAACGCCAAGTACGCGCCGCGCGGGGCGAGCGGCAAGCTCGTCACCATCTACCCGCGGGACGAGCAGGAGCTGGCGGCGGTGCTGGAGGTGCTCGGTGAGCGCCTGTCCGGCCTACCGGGGCCCTACATCCTCAGTGACCTGCGCATCGGCGAGGGTCCCCTGCACGTCCGCTACGGCGGCTTCGCCGAGCGGCGCTGCCTGGACGAGCGGGGCGAACTGGTCGCGGCGCTGGAGAACGGCTCCGGCGAACTCGTCCCGGACCGTCGCAATCCCGTCTTCTCCGTCCCCGAATGGGTAACGCTGCCGCGCTGTCTCGAACCGCATCTGGCGGCACGGAGCGCGACCACGACGACTGATCTGCCCTACCGGATCGAAAAGGCGCTGCATTTCTCCAACGGCGGCGGTGTTTACCAGGCAATCGACACGCGAACCGGGGAGAAGGTCGTCCTCAAGGAGGCGAGACCGTACGCGGGACTGGCCGCCGACGGCGCCGACGCGGTCGAGCGGCTCGGCCGCGAACGCGACATCCTGAAACAGCTGGACGGCATCGACGGAATTCCCGGTGTCCGCGGTTCCTTCACCCTAGGCGAGCATCATTTCCTCGTGCAGGAGTTCATCGAGGGACGGACGCTCAACACGTTCTTCGCCGAAAAGCATCCGATGCTCGACCCCGAGCCGGAGCCCGGCAAGGTCGCCGCGTACACGGCATGGGCGCTGCGCGTCCACGAGGGCGTCGAGCGGGTGGTCGAGGCGGTCCACGAACGCGGCGTGGCCTTCAACGACCTGCACATGTTCAACATCATGGTGCGCCCGGACGACACCGTCGCGCTCATCGACTTCGAGGTCGCCGCGCCCGCCGCCGACGGCGGCCGGCAGACCCTCGCCAATCCCGCGTTCCTCGCCCCGCCCGACCGGCGCGGCACCGAGGTCGACCGCTACAGCCTGGCGTGTCTGCGGCTGGCGCTCTTCGTCCCGATGACCACCCTGTTCGTGATGGACCGGGGGAAGGCGCGCCAGCTCGCCGACCTGATCAGCGAGTACTTCCCGGTGCCGCGCCCGTTCCTGGACGAGGCGGTCGAGGAGATCACCCGCGGCGTCCCCGACGCCCCCGCGCCCGTGTTCGGCACGGACGCGGAGGGATGGGACCGCGCCCGCGGCGCCCTTGCCAGCGCCGTCCTGGCGAGCGCCACCCCGCAGCGTCGCGACCGGCTCTTCCCGGGCGACGTGGAGCAGTTCGCCGGGGCGGCCCTAGGGCTGGCCCATGGCGCCGCGGGCGTCCTGTACACGCTGGACGTGACCGGCGCCGGGCGCCATCCGGAGCATGAGGAGTGGCTTGCCGCGCGGGCCGCCGACCCGCCACGCGGGACGGGACTCGGCCTGTACGACGGCCTCCAGGGCGCCGCCTACGCGCTCGCCCGCCTCGGGCACGTCGACGCCGCGCTCGACGCGGTCGCGCACTGCCTGAACGAACGGTGGGAGCGGCTCGGCGATGACCTGTACGGCGGGCTGCCCGGGTACGCGCTGGTCCTCGGCCACCTCGCGGACCTGACGGGCGAACCCTCGCTGGAGGACGCCGCCCGCCATGCCGTCCAGATCACGGCGGACCGTTCGCCGGACGGACCGAGCCCGAGCCCACGCCCCGGCCTCATGTACGGCGGGGCGGGAACGGCGCTGATGTTCATCCGATCCTACGAAAGGACCGGCGACAAGGCGCTGCTCGACCTCGCCGAGGCGGCGCTGCGCCGCGACCTCGCCGCCTGTGTCAAGGACGGCAACGGGGCGCTGCACGTCGACCAGGGCCACCGCGTCCTGCCCTACCTCGGCCGCGGCAGCGTGGGCGTCGGGCTCGTCGTGGACGAGTATCTCCGGCACCGCCCGGACGACGCCGAGTTCCAGGACGTCCGCGTATCCGTCCGGCTCGCCGCGAGGTCGCGCTACTACGCCCAGCCGGGCCTGTTCAACGGGCGCGCCGGGATGCTGCTCTACCTTGCCGGGCACGACCGGGACGACCCCTGCGTCGCGCGCCACATCCGCGACCTGGCCTGGCACGCGCTGCCGTACGCGGACGGGCTCGCGGTACCAGGCGAGCACATGTACCGGCTGTCGATGGACCTCGCGACCGGCACCGCCGGCGTGCTGCTGGCCATCGGCGCGGCGCGCCACGACGCCCCGGCGGGGCTGCCGTTCCTCGGAACGGCCCATGTTCCCCCCGTGGAGACCTCCACGGCGGCCACCTCTATCCAGCCCGAAAGGAGGTGAAGACAAATGGCGCTTCTTGACCTTCAGGGAATGGTGAGCGAGAACGGCGGCGGCGGCGGTAACAGCAGCCTCAGCCTGCTCTGCCACAGCTCGCACAGCATCACCATCTGCCTGTAATGGCACACGACGGCCATGGTCTCGCCTTCAGGGCAGACCATGGCCGTCGGCGTAGGAGAGACCCATGACGCATCCGACGGCCGCCGGCGCGGACCGGCTCCTGCTCGGCGCCGCCCGCCGTAGCGGCGG
>NZ_BCQT01000008.1 GCF_001552215.1 Actinomadura macra NBRC 14102
CCCGCCGTAGCGGCGGCTGGACCGGGCTCGTCGCGGCCGCTGCCCTCGCGGACGCGGCCGCCGCCGTGCTGCTGCCCCTCGCGCTGGCCCGCGCGATCGACGCCGCCCCGCCGGGCGGCCCCTCCGCCGCCGCGGCCTTCTGGCCGTGCGCGGCCCTCGTCGCCCTGTCCGCCACCGCCGAGGTGCTGTCGGAGCTGGCCACCGGCTGCGGCGCGGCGCGAGCGACGGCGTGGCTGCGGCACACGCTCGTCCGGCACGTCCTCGCCGCCGGCCCCGCACTGCGCATCCCCCCGGGAGACGTGGCGGGACGCACGGTCGGCGGCGCCGCCGAGGCGGGCACGGCCCCCTCCGCCGCGCCCGAGGCCGCCGTCGCGCTGCTGCCGCCCCTCGGCGCGCTCGTCGTCCTGTCGTTCATCGACTGGCGGATCGCGTTGGCCATCGCCGTCGCGCTCCCGGCCATCGCGCTGCTGCTGCGCGTGTTCGTCCGCGACATCACCGCGTCCGCGCACCGCTACCTGACCGTTCAGGGGACGATCGCGGGCCGGCTCGCCGAGGCGCTCACCGGCGCCCGGACGATCGCCGCCGCGGGTACCGTCGACCGGGAGGCCGACCGCATCCTGGCACCCCTGCCCGGCCTGCGCGCCGAAGGCCACGCGATGTGGCGGGTGCAGGGCGGCGTCGCGGCGCGCGGGCTGCTGACGCTGCTGCTGCTCCAGGTCGCGGCGGTCGGCGCGGCGGGTCTGGAGCTGATGGCGGGCCGCCTCACCGCGGGCGAACTCGTCGCGACCGTCCAGTACGCGGGGCTCGCGGCCGGGTTCGGGCCCGTCCTCACGCACGTGCTCCGGCTCGGCCGGGCGCGCGCCGGGGCCCGCCGCGCCGCCGAGGTGCTCGCCCGGCCC
>NZ_BCQT01000009.1 GCF_001552215.1 Actinomadura macra NBRC 14102
GGGCGCGCGCCGGGGCCCGCCGCGCCGCCGAGGTGCTCGCCCGGCCCGCCCTCGCGCACGGCGACGCCGCCGCGCCCCCGGGGACCGGACGCCTGGAATTTCGGTCGGTGTCGGCCGCCGGGGTGCTGAACGGCCTGGACCTCATCGTCCCCGGCGGCCTCGCCGTGGCGGTGGTGGGCCGCTCCGGCGCCGGGAAGTCGCTGCTCGCCGCACTCGCCGGACGGCTCACCGACCCCGACCAGGGCGAGGTCCTCATGGACGGGACGCCGCTCCCCCGCCTGACCCGGGACGCGCTGCGCCGTCAGATCGGCTACGCGTTCGCCCGCCCCTTCCTGTTCGGCGACACCGTCGGGGACGCCATCGCGTTCGGCCCGTGCCGCCCGCCGGAGTCATGGGTGCGGGAGTCGGCCCGCACGGCCCGCGCCGACGACTTCATCCGGCGCCTCCCGCACGGATACGCGACGCCCCTCGCGGACGCGCCGATGTCGGGCGGAGAGCTTCAGCGGATGGGCCTCGCGCGCGCCTTCGCGCATGCGGGGCGCGTCCTGGTCCTGGACGATGCGACCTCCAGCCTGGACACCGTCACCGAGTTGCAGATCACCGACGCCCTCCTCGACCGGTTCGGCGACCGGACCCGACTGATCATCGCCCACCGTGCGGGCACGGCCGCCCGCGCCGACCTCGTGGTCTGGCTCGACGGGGGCCGGGTGCGCGCCTGCGGATCCCACCGGACGCTGTGGCGCGACCCCGACTACCGCGCCGTCTTCGCCGCCCCCGTCGGCACGGGGGGCGACGCCCCTGGGGCGGGCGGACCGGGCGGTGAGGAGAGGTGACCTCGCGGCGGGACGCGGCACGGCTGCTGTGGCGCACCATCTCCCACGCGGTGCGGAACCATCCGCGGGCGGCGGGCGCGGTCGTCGGGTGGTCGCTGCTGGAGGCCGTCCCCACGGCGGTCCTCGGGCGGGCCGTCGGGCAGGCCACCGACGCCTTCGCCGGCGAACGGCCGGTGCAAGCGGCGATCTGGCTCGGCACGCTCGCACTCGCGGCGCTCGCGGGGGCCTACGGGAGCCGCCGCCTCTATCCCGCGCTCGCCGCGCTCGTGGAGCCGTTCCGGGACGAGCTCGTCCACAAGGTCACGCGCGGCGCGCTGCACCGGTCGCTGCGCGGCAGGCCCGACACGGGGGCGGTCGCCCGGCTCACGCACCAGGTGGAGATCGTCCGCGACACCTTCGGCGGGATCCTCGTCGTCGCGCGCGGGTTCGTGTTCGCGGCCGGCGCCGCGCTGGCCGGGCTGCTGTCGCTGATGCCCGAGGTCGCCCTGCTGGTGCTGCCGCCGCTCGTGGCCGGGCTGGTGCTGTTCGGCGCGGCGTTCGGCGCGGCGGCCGTCCGGCAGCGCGACCAGGTCGTGGGCGAGGAGGAGATCGCCGAGCGGACCACCGCGCTGGCCGAAGGGCTGCGGGACGCCGTCGCGTGCGGCGGCGAGGACACGATCCGCGGTGGGCTCGCCGCCGCGGTGGACGCGCAGGCGGCGGCGGGCCGGGCGGTCGCGCGGTTCGCGGCGCTGCGGGCGCTCGCGCTGGCGGTCAGCGGCTGGCTGCCGCTACTGGCCGTCCTCGCCGCGGCGCCCTGGCTGATGCGGCGCGGCGCGACCCCCGGGATGATCGTCGGCGCGCTCGCCTACGTCCTGCACGGGCTACAGCCGGCGCTGCGGACGCTGGTGCAGGGCATGGGCGGCAGCGGCCTGCGGCTGGCGGTCACCCTTGGCCGCATCCTGGAGACGAGCGCACCCGACGAGCCGGGCGCCACCGGCGGGCAGGGCTCAACAGACAAGCGGGGCTCGGCAGACAGGCAGGGCTCAGCCGACGGGCGTGGCGGGCCCGCCGCGCCGACGGCGGGTGACGCACGCCGCGACGGGGACGCTCCGGCGGTCGAGCTGCGCGGCGTGTCGTTCGCCTACGGCGACGGGGCCCGACCCGTGCTCAGCGACCTGGACCTGACGATCCCGCACGGCGACCATCTCGCCGTGGTGGGTCCGAGCGGCATCGGGAAGTCGACGCTGGCGGCGCTGATCGCGGGGCTGCTGTCCCCCACCGCCGGGGAGGTGCTGGTGGACGGCCGGCCGGCGGGCGACCCGTCCGCGCGGGTGCTCATCCCGCAGGAGGCGTACGTGTTCACCGGCACCGTCCACGAGAACCTGACCTACCTGGCGCCCGGCACCGACGACGCGACGGTCGGCCGGGCCGCGGACGCGGTCGGGTTGGCACGCCTCGTGCGGGACCTCGGCGGATATGGCGCCGTCGTGGATCCGGCCGCGCTGACCGAGGGGCAGCGGCAGCTCATCGCGCTGTGCCGCGCCTATCTGGCGCCCGCCCCGCTGGTCGTCCTGGACGAGGCCGCGTACCGGCTGGACGCGGCGGCCGAGGCACGTGCCGAGCAGGCGTTCGCCCGCCGCCCCGGCACGCTCATCGTCATCGCGCACCGCGTGAGCTCGGCCGTGCGCGCGCGCCGCGTCCTGGTACTGGACGGGACGCACGCGCAGATCGGCCGGCACACGGACCTCCCCGCCGTGTCACCGCTCTACCGCGACCTCATCGGCCGTTGGGAGGAGGGACCGGAGCCGGACGGCTCCGAGCCGCGACCGGAACGGTCCGACTCAGAGCCATCCGGCGTCTTCGGCGATGCGAATGGCATGCACCCGGTTCCGCGCGCCGACCTTACGGTTGATGCGGGACAGATGGTTGCGGACGGTGCCGATCGTGAGGACGAGGTCCTCGGCGATCTGGGACGCGGAGGCGCCCCGTGAGGCGAGTTCGAGCACCTCGCTCTCCCGCTCGGTCAGCGGGCTGGCCGCCGAGCCGAGCTCGCTGAAGGCCAGCTCGGCGTCCACGACACGCTGCCCCGCCGCCACCCGCCGGATCGACTCGACCAGGGCGCCGGGCGAGGTGTCCTTCAACACGAGCCCGGCCGCCCGGGACGCTACCGCCCGGCGCAGGTCCCCCGAGCGTTGACGGCCTGCCATGAGCACCGTCCGGCACTCGGGGACCTCCTCGCGCAGCCTGCGGGCCGCCGAGAAGCCGTCCAGTCCAGGAAGCGCGACGTCTATCAACGCCACGTCCGGCCGCCGGAAGAGCGCTGTTCGTAAGAGGCATTCCCCCGATTCGATTGCGGCCACGACATCGAGGTCTTTCATACCGCCGAAAAATGCGACCAGCCCCCCACGTAGGAGCGGCGCCTCCTCGGCGAGGAGTATCCGAATCATGTTCCGTCTCCCAAGGCCCGCCACCCATGTGGCCCGAGAAGCACTTACCCAACGTTTGTCAAGTCATGAGGCATCGAGGCGGGGACCGGGAGGGCGCCCCGGGGGCGTGCTGCAAACATTGGCGATCTTGCATGGAGGCACCTTGGCGCGCAGGGATTCATGGGGGGGACTTACCGAATGCAGCCAACAGTAATCGCCGAGTCAGCATAAAGACGGGATAGAATATTAACAATTACTCTCGGTGAGGAAATTGTACGGATCCGCTGTCAGAGAACGGCCAGTTCAGGCCAGGAAATCGAACTCCCGGCCAACGCCGGCGGCGCGCGCAGCCGAGTAGGCCGTCCAACTCAGCGCGAGATCCTGCCAGGGCAGTCCCACCGGCGCGTACACGGTGACCTCATCGCCCTTGACCCGGCCGGGTACCTGGCCGCGCAGCAGGTCGCGCAGCGTCCCGGCGGCGTGCTTGACATCCAGGCCCGCGCTCGCAAGCACCCCCATCTCGACCGCGAGCGCGACGTCGTCGACCACGACCCGGGCGCCTTCGAGGAGGTCGGCGCCGAGTTCGGCCTTGCCCGGCTCGTCCGCGCCGAGGGAGGTGATGTGGGTGCCGCGCGGCACGTCCGCCGCGTGCAGGATCGGCCGCCGCGCCCACGTCGCCAGGACGATGATCCCGGCGTCGCGCACGGCGTCCCGGGGATCGGGCACGGTCGTGGCATCGACCTTGAGCCGGGCCCCGTGCCGGCCGGCGAAGTCCGCGGCGCGGCGTGCCTCAAGGTCGCAGACCGTGAGCCCGCGCACCGGCCGCAGATGCGCGAGCCCGCGCATGACGAGTTCGGCCTGCGCCCCCGCGCCGATCACCGCGACGGTGTCGGCCTCGGGACGGGCCAGGGCGTGCGTGCCGACCGCGGCGGCGAGCCCAGTGCGCCACGCGGTCACGGTCGCCGAGTCGAGCAGCGCGAGGGTCTCGCCGGTCTGCAGGTCGTGCAAGCAGACGACGCCGCGCAGCGCCGGACGGCTCCCGGGGAACTTGGCGTTCACCTTCACCGTGTACGCGGGCGTGCCCCTGACCAGGCCGGGCAGCAGGGTGGTCGCCGACCCCTGGCCGGGAAGCCCGGTCACCACCCGGCGCGGGAGGATCTCGCCCTCCTCCGTGGTGAAACCGCGGCGGAGCGCGTCCAGGCACGCGGCGGGATCGAGCACCGACTCCAGATCAGATCTGGTCAAAAGGAGCGTCACTGGACCATTCTCCCAGCAGCGGTCATCCGCGCGCCTGGCCAACCCCCCTTCCTGCCGGTGCGCACGGCCCCTGGCGCGGGGGCAAGGCAACCCTCCCCGCCACGCCGCTTGTGACCCCGCATGCGGCGCCTTACCCCGTCGCTGTACTGCGGGAGCGATACAGCAGGGAAGGCCGAACCGAAGCACGTTTTGCGCTCGTTCCAAACGACCGAACTGGCCTGAACGGGCCATACTTCCCGAGGGCTATAGACAAACCCGCACCCATTGTGCCAATCCACTGGTCAGCAGTTAGGCACATTATTGCCTTCCGTCCGTCTTTGTGGTCTTCCATCATGTGCGGTGACCTCCGGCGTGCCAACACGGGTGCGCCCAATCCCCCCTGGAGGCCCAGTGAAGATCCGTCACGTCCGCATCAGCGGCGCCGCCGTCACGATGACGGCGACGGGGCTCATGGCGACCGCGCTGGTCGCCGCCCCGGCCGCCCATGCGACCCATGACGCGCCCTCCGCCCCCGCCAACCCCGTCGCCGACCAGTCCGCGCAGTCGAGGACGGCGACGAAACTACAGAAGCAGCTCGGCTCCCGGACCGCCGGCTCGTACATCGACCGGGCCACCCAGAAGCTGGTCGTCACGGTCACCGACGCGAGCGCCGCACGGGCCGTGCGCGCCGCGGGCGCGGAGGCCAAGACCGTCACGCGCAGCGGCAAGGACCTCAAGCGGGTCATGGCCGCGCTCAAGCGCGACGCGACCGTCCCGGGCACCGCCTGGGCCGTCGACCCGGCCTCCAACAAGGTCGTGCTGTCGGTGGACAGCACGGTCACCGGCGAGAACCTGCGGAAGGTACGGACGGCGGCGGCCAAGCAGGGCTCCGCGGTCCGCACCGAGAACATCGCCGGCAAGTTCCGCACGTTCACGCTCGGCGGCGAGGCCATCTACACGGGCAGCTCCCGCTGCTCGCTCGGCTTCAACGTGAAGAAGGGCGGCGAGTACTACTTCCTGACGGCCGGGCACTGCACCAACGGCGGGGCGCAGTGGTACTCCGATCGCGGCAAGACCCAGCTTCTCGGCAACAAGACCGGGAGCAGCTTCCCTGGCAACGACTACGGCATCGTCAAGTACTCGTCCGCCCCGGCGGACACGAAGGGCGCGGTCAGCCTCTACGGCGGCACCCAGGACATCACGAGCATCGGTAACGCGACGGTCGGGCAGAGCGTCAAGCGCAGCGGCAGCACCACGCAGGTGCACGACGGGCAGGTCACCGCGCTCAACCAGACGGTGAACTACCAGGAGGGCAGCGTCAGCGGCCTGATCAAGACGACCGTCTGCGCCGAGCCGGGCGACAGCGGCGGCTCCCTGTTCGCCGGGACCGCCGCGCTCGGCCTGACCTCGGGCGGCAGCGGCAACTGCTCGGGCGGCGGGACGACGTTCTTCCAGCCGGTCAGCGAGGCCGCACAGGTGTACGGCGTCGAGATCTACTGATCCGTCCCCCGGAGGCCCCCGGTTCCGCATTCGCTCGGCGGGACCGGGGGCCGTCCCATGTCCGGCTCAGCGGGAGATCTCCAGGGCGAGCTGGATCTCGTCGATCACCTGCCGCTGCCGCTCGGTCAGGTAGAAGTGGTCGCCTTCCAGAACCTTCAGGGCGAACGGGCCGTCGGTCAGGTCGGCCCACTTCTTGGCCTGGGCCTCGGTCACATGCGGGTCGACGTCACCGATGATCGTGGTGATCGGGACGGCCAGCCGCGTCCCCGCCCGGTGGACGTAGTCCTCGACCAGCCCGAAGTCATTGCGGACGTACGGCAGGACCAGCTCGCGCAGCTCCGGGTCCTGGAGGACCTCGGCGTCGGTGCCGCCGAGTTTGATCATCTCGGCGACCAGGGTGTCATCGTCGGCGGCCGCGACCCGGTCGTCACCGCGATCGTGCGGCGGTCGCGCACCGGAGGCGAAGAGATGCACCGGGGCGTTGCCCCGCTCCTGCAGGAGTCGCGCCACCTCGTAGGCGAGGACGGCGCCCATGCTGTGCCCGAACAGCGCGGTGGGGCGGTCCATCAGCGGGGCCATCGCCCCGGCGATGAGGCCGGCGAGCCGGGAGGCGTCCGGGACGAGCGGGTCCGCCAGCCGGTCGGCGCGTCCGGGGTACTGGACGGCGTGCACCTCGACGGCCGGGCTGATCTCCTTGGCCCAGGTCCGGTAGGCGACCGCAGAGCCGCCCGCGTGCGGCAGGCAGAACAGCCGCATCGACGCCCAGGGGCGTGCCTCGGCGCAACGGAACCAGGTCACGTGATCACTCCTCCGGAACGGGCTCAAGCACACTCCTCTTCGCCGCCACTTTAAGGCCACGGCGCCGCCCGTTCACGGCGGAACCGGGGTGATCGGGGCGGACGGGGCTAGAGCGGCGTCCAGTGGGCAGGCTGCGTGCATGGATGACAGAGAGGACAGGCGAGGGGACGTCCAGGAGCTTTCCGACTTCGAGCTGACGGTGTACGAGACCGTGGCGGAGATCGACAAGGAGGGCGGCGCGGCGGACTTCGACACGGTGAGCCGGCTGGTCGGTGGCCCGGAGGAGGACCTGTGGGCCGCCCTCGGGCATCTGGTCTCGATCAACCATCTCCACTCGACGTCCAAGGGCTACGTCCTCGGCCCGCACGACTGGGCGCCCTGAGCGGCGGGGTCCGGTCGTCCCGGTGACCGGAAGGCGGCCGGCCGGGTGAGGGCCGGATGCGGCACCCGAAGGCCGGGCAGGCAAGCGTGAGTTCGGGAGGCCGCCGGATGAGGCTCGTCGTCACCGACGAACAGCGCGAGCTGCGGGACGCGCTGCGCCGCTTCTTCGCCGACCGCTCCCCCGCGTCGGAGGTGCGCCGGCTGATGGAGACCGCCGACGGGCACGACCCCGAGGTGTGGGCCCTGATGGCCGGGCAGCTGGGGCTGCCGGGGCTCGCGATCCCCGCTGAGCACGGCCCTCCCCGGCACGGGAGGAGGCTGGGCGGAGTGCGGGAGAATCCGGCCCATGACCGCGATTCGACGGGCCAGCGGGGCGATGTTCGGGCTGGCGTACGGTGACTCGCTCGGCGCACCGACCGAGTTCCTCACGATGCAGCAGATCCACCAGCGTTTCGGCGACCACGGGCCCACCCAGCTCAACGGGGATCCCGCCCTCGTCACCGACGACACGCAGATGGCGATCGCGGTCGCCCTGGCCTTGCTCGACGCCCTGGAGCGCCCTCCGTTCACCCCCGACCTGGTGGCGCCGATGTGGCGGCGGCGGTTCGTCGACTGGCTGGACAGCCCCGACAACACCCGGGCGCCCGGGCACACCTGCATGCGCGCCTGCCGCGGCCTGGCCGCCGGGAGGCCCTGGGTGGAGGCGACGGAGCCGGACTCCAAGGGCTGCGGCGCGAACATGCGGGTGGCGCCGGTCGGACTGGCCCCCGGCCTGTCGGACGAGACGCGCGCCGCCGCGTCCCAGCTCCAGGCCGCGATGACGCACGGGCACCCGACCGGCCTTGCGGCGAGCGAGCTGACCGCGTTCGCCGTCCGGTGGCTGGCGGACGGGATGGCGCCCGCCGACCTGCCCGCCGCGCTCCGCGACCGCTGCCACGCCCAGCGCACCGTCTACCACGAGGGCTGGCTGGGCGCCCTGTGGCGGCGTCCTGGCCTGGACGGCCCGGAGGCGTTCATCTCCCGAGGCTGGGACGAGTGCCTGGTGGCGCTCGACCGGCTCGACGCGGCGCTCGCGCACCCGGACCGCGCGGGCGACCCGTGCGAGGCGACGGGCGCCGGCTGGGTCGCCGAGGAGGCCCTCGCCACCGGCCTGCTGTGCTTCCTGCTCTTCCCGGACGAGCCGGTCGGGGCGATCTGGCGCGGCGCGGCCAGCTCGGGCGACTCCGACTCCATCGCCTGCCTGGCCGGCGCCTTCGCGGGCGCGCATCTCGGCATGGACGCCTGGCCGCGGGAGTGGGCGGGGCGGATCGAGTACGCCGGTGAGCTCGCCAGGATCGGCGGCGCCTGGGACTGACCGTGCTTGACGAACTGTAGCTCTATGGCTAATCTACTTAGCTATAGGGCTACAGAGCATTGAGGAGCATGTGATGACCGAGTACCTGGACCTTCCCGGTGGGCGCCTCGCCTACGACGACCAGGGCGACGGGCCGCTCGTGGTGTGCCTGCCGTCCATGCTGGACCTGCGCTCGCAGTACCGGTTCCTCACGCCGCTGCTCGTCCGAGCGGGCTACCGGGTGGTCACCGTCGACCAGCGCGGGATGGGTGACACGAGCGCGGACTGGGACGAGTACGGGAGCACCCCGCTCGCCCACGACCTCATGGCGCTGCTGCGGCACCTGGACGCCGGGCCCGCGCTCGTCCACGGTTGCTCGAACGGCGCCGCGGCGGCGGTCTACGCGGCGGCGGAGGCACCGGAGCTGATCAGCGGGCTCGTGCTGTCCGCGCCGTTCGTCCGGGACGGCGCGGCCGGGTTCGCGCAGCGGCTCACCCAGGCGATCATGCGCGTCCCCGTGCTGGCCCGCCCGCTCTACATGGGGTACTACCCGAAGTGGGAGCCCCAGCCGCCGGCCGACTTCGCCGAGCACAAGGCGCTCCTCGCCGCCAGCTTCCGGCGGCCCGGCCGCGCCAAGGTGATCGGCGCCTACATGAGCATGTCGCACGCCGAGGCCGAGGCGCGCCTCGACCGCGTCACCGCGCCCGCGCTGGTGATCATGGGCACCGCCGACATCGACTGGCCCGACCCGGTCGCCGAGGCGCAGTGGGTGGCCGGACGCCTGGACGCCGAGGTCGTCGTCCTGGAGGGCGCCGGGCACCACCCGCACGTGGAGTTCCCCGAGCGGGTCGCCGAGGCGGTCACCGCCTTCCACCGCGCCGTCACCCGCTGACGCGCCTCAGGAGAGCGCGGTCGCCGTCCAGCCCGTCATCGCGTCGATCGTGATGGTGATGACCGGGCCGCCCGGCGGGCGGTCGCGGTACTGGGGGTAGCGGGCCGACAGCAGGTCGACGGGAACGGCCATGCGGTCCTCGCCCTCGACGACGCGGGCGTGGCCGTCGACGCGGACCCACCAGAGCCGGTCCCAGTCGTCCTCGTAGTGGTCGGCCAGCAGCGTGACGCGCGGGTTGGCGCGGATGTTGGCCAGGCGCCGCAGGTCCCGTCCGGCCTTCGGCTTGTGGTCCACCGCGGTGTGGACCGCGCCGCGATGGACGGCGAACGTCACCGGGACAAGATGCGGGCGGCCGGCCTCGTCGACCGTCGCGAGCCGCGCGACGGGGACCGACGTCAGGAGCCGGAGCGCGTCGTCCACCGGAAGCCTGGGCACATCGAGCACCCTGCCATGCCGCGGTGTCCCCGCGCACCTCCCCCGTACGGGCGAGGCGGATCGGTCCGCGGCGGGAGGCGCCCTCCGGTCCGCCGCGGACGCGGACATCGGCGCGGTCAGCGTCATGTGTTCCCCCGCTGGGCGCCGCCGCTGGCGGGACGGCGTGTGCCCCGCTGGTTGCCGCTCACCCCGGCGTGGCTCGGCGCCCTGACACTCGGCCCGTACGGCGTCATCGCGACGTTCGGCTACCTCGTCCCGCCGCTCTTCGGCCTGGGGCACCTCCCCGACGAGGGCCCGGCGCGGGGATGGTCGGGGTGGACGATCGCGGCGTGCGGGATCGTCGCCTTCGGGATCCACGGTGTGGCGCTGGGCGCCGCGGCGTGGTCGTATCAGCGCCGGACCCGTCCGAGGTGCGTCAGCCGGTGAGGTCGGGCGGCCCGTGCTCCGGGGGTGCGCCGTACTCCGGGGGTGCGCCGTACTCCGGGGGTGCGAGGCCGCGCTCCACCACCTTCGCCAGTTCCTCGGCGGTCAGGACGCGGGGCTCGCCGATCATCTTGGCCCGGACGTACACGCCGCACAGCCACTCCAGCAGCCGCGCGTTCTCGAACGCCTCGTCCAGGTCACCGCCGATCGCCACGCCGCCGTGGTTGGCCATGAGCGCGGCGCGCCTGCCGCCCTCCATGGCCGCGCGCACGTTCGCCGCCAGTTCGGGCGTCCCGTACGTGGCGTACGCGGCGACCTTCACCACCCCGCCGAGCAGCAGCGTGTTGTAGTGGATCGGCGGCAGCTCGGTCATGGTCGTCGCCACGACCGCGCAGTAGGTCGAGTGCGTGTGCACGATCGCCGACGCGGGGGTCGCCTCGTACAGCGCGAGATGCAGGGGCGTTTCGGACGAGGGAACCCGGAGCCCGTCGACCGTCCGGCCCCGGGCATCCACGATCGGACAGTCCGCAGGCTCCATCCGGTCGAGCATGACCCCGCCGGGCGTGACCGCGACAAGGTCGCCCGCACGCACGCTGACGTTGCCCGACGCACCGGTCACGAGCCCGGTCTCCGCCAGCCTCCGGCCGACGCGGCACAGCGCGGCCCGCTCGTCCTCCAGCAGCATCGCGAATACCTCTCACGTTCGATCTCTCCAGCCGTACGCTACGGGCCTGGCGCTGCTGAACCTGGGCTACTGAAACTGGAGCTACTGAAACTGCGCTGCCGAACTGAGGCGGTCCGGCACGCCGACGCTAGGTCGCGCGGAGCAGCCCGCGGACAGCACCGCCGAGGCGGCGCCCGCGAGTTGCTCCAGCCGCAGCACCTCCGTCTGGTGAAACGGCGGCGCGCCCGTCCGGGACACCACCAGCGCCCCGACACCCTCGGTCAGCGGGCAGATCGCGTACTGCGCGCCGTCCGGAGCGGTGAAGGCCCTCGGCCGCAGCGGCTCAAGGACGGGCAGTTCCGCGCCCGCCATCCCGCCGACGCTGGCGTGCACGAGCGCCGCCGCGCCGTCCGCTCCGACCTCCGCCAGCCCGGCCCAGTCGGCGCTGAGGATGGCCGGGACGGCGTCGGCGAGAATCTCGGCGCCACGCTCGGGCACGGCCGCGACCTGCCCGATGACGGCGGCGTCCGGAAACGCGCCCTGCGGCTCTGCCGTCGGCCAGATGCCGAGGACGTCCACGCCGGGGACCGAGCCCAGCCCGTCCCGGAGCCGTCCGGGGTCGGCGCCCACGGGCCAGGAGACGGTGAAGTCGTCCAGCGCCCGGCCGTTGTCTCGTTCCAGTACGGCCATCTGCGCCACGTCCGCGCCGGCGGCGCCGAGCGTGCGCGCCACCTGCCCCAGCGAGCCGGGACGGTCCGGCAGGCGGATGCGAATCCGCAACAACATCGCCACCTCCAGTGTCCGAAATCCCCTCCAGACTGCGCGAGGGGCGTTTCCATCGTGTTACCCACGCGTGTCGACGCCGACAACGCGGTGCTGGATCGGCGGGCACGGGTCAAACTAGAGTCCATTGAAGGTCAACCACATGCCTATCGCCGTTAGCCGCCTCACCATTAAGGTAACCGCACGTGTCGACGGACCGGGACAGCCCAGTCAACGACGGCTCTGAAGCCGAGCCGGAACCCGCCGAAGCGGGCACCGACGGCGACGGCCACGCCGCGTTCCAGGCGGAGGTCAGGCGGGCCCTCGCCGGGATGTCCGCCCGACTTGACCGCGAGCACGAGCGCGCCGCGCACCGGGAGGCCGTCATCGACCGGCTGCACGAGGAGAACCAGCGGCTGCGCAGGGGGGAACTCCAGGCGATGCTGGAGCCCGTGCGCGCCGCGCTGTACCGGCTGCACGATCAGGCGCGCCGCGAGTCGGGCCGGCTCGCCGAGCCGGACGGCGACGACCCACCAGACCCGGCACAGACCGCGGTGCTGCTGGCCGCGGTGGCCGACGACGTCGCCGACGCGCTCGCCCGCCTCGGAGTCGAGCGGTTCACCGTCGAGCCCGGCGCGCCCTACGACGCGTCCCGGCACCGGCCGGTCGCGGTCACCTCCGTCGCCGAACCCGCACACGACGGCACCGTGGTCACCGTCCAGTCGGACGGCTTCGAGCAGGGCGGCAAGGTGCTGCGCAAGGCCGCGGTGTGCGTCGGCAAGCTCGACACGGACCTGCCCCGCGGCACGGGGCTCAGCATCACCGGACTCGACAGGACGGAACTCGACAAGACCGGCCTCGACGACACGGGGCTCGACAAGGCCCGGTCAAGTCGCCACCGCGCGGCAGGGCGCGGCGAGACGATGAACACCGGACTCGGCACCGATAGGTGAGTGGGACATGGCTGTCTACGGGATCGACCTCGGAACCACGTACTCGTGCATCGCCTCCATCGACGAGGTGGGGCGGCCGGCGGTGCTACGCAACCTGGAAGGAACCGACACCACCCCCTCGGTGGTGTACTTCGAGAGCGGCGACAACGTCGTCGTCGGCGCGACCGCGAAGGACACCGCGGTCCTGGAGCCCGACAACGTCGTCAGCCTGATCAAACGCGACATGGGCCGGGACGTGACGCGGCCCATCCACGGGATCGACTTCGCGCCCGAGGAGCTGTCGGCGTTCATCCTGCTGAAGCTCGCGACGGACGCCCGCACCACGACGGGCGAGGAGACCCGCGACGTCGTCGTCACCGTCCCGGCGTACTTCGGCGCGGCCGAACGTGACGCGACCCGCAAGGCGGGCAGGATCGCAGGCCTGAACGTCATCGACATCGTGTCCGAGCCGATCGCCGCGGCGATCACCTACGGCGTCCTCAACCCCGAGGCGGACCGGACGATCCTGGTGTACGACCTCGGCGGCGGAACGTTCGACACCACGGTCATCGCCCTGCGCGGCGGCCACATCGAGGTCGTGTGCACCGACGGCGACCACGAACTCGGCGGCGCCGACTGGGACGCGCGGCTGGTCGAGCACCTCGCCGAGCGGTTCCGGGCCGAGCACCCCGACGCCGGCGACCCGCTCGACGACAAGCAGACCGAGCAGCAGCTCCGGCGCGACGCCGAGGACGCCAAGAAGGCCCTCACCACCCGCACGGCGCACACCGTCCGGGTGATGCACGGCGGGCGGGTCGCCGTCGTCGAGGTGACCCGCGAGAAGCTGGAGGAGCTGACCAAGGACCTCCTCGACCGCACCGTCGAGATCACCGGACGGACGCTCGCGACCGCCGCCGACAAGGGCGTGCACGACTACGACGACCTCGTCCTCGTGGGCGGGTCGACGAAGATGCCGGTGGTCGCGGCGCGGCTGGAGACCGAGCTCGGCCTCGCGCCCCGCCTGCAGGACCCCGACCTGGCCGTTGCCAAGGGCGCCGCCCTGTACGCGTTCGAGGAGACCTACCGGCGGCTCGTCCGCGAGGGCGCCGCCGAGCGCGCCGAGGAGATGGCGAACCGCGCGGGCCTGTCCGCCGAGCAGCAGAAACAGATCGCCGGGCGGCAGATCAAGACCGTCGCCTCGCACGCGTTCGGCATCGTGGTCGTCGACCGGGAGAGCGGCGCCGAGCACGTCGCGCACCTCGTCCACGCCAACGACGAGCTGCCCGCCGCCAAGACCGAGGACTTCTTCACCGTCTACGACGACCAGACGTCCGCCGACATCCGGGTGATGGAGCAGGCGGGCAGCGTCGAGTCCGCCGAGCTGATCGACAACACCGAGATCGCGACCGGCGAGATCCGCGTCCCACCGGGCAAGAAGGCGGGCTGGCCGATCGGGGTGACGTTCGCGCTGGACGCCTCCGGCCTGCTCAACGTCACCGCCGTGGAGAAGGAGACCGGCGAGCGCCTCGAACTGAAGGTGGACGTCGGCGGCATGTCCGAGGAGGAGGTCGAGCGCTCCCGGAAGGCCCTCTCCCGGGTGCAGGTGAGCTAGGGACGCGCCGTGCCGTTCGACGACGACTACCGGCGGGAGGTGCTGGAGCCCGCGCGGGCGGCCGGCGACCAGCCTCCCGAGGACCTGCGGCTCCGGTACGCGCTGCCCGACCCGCTGACGGCGGAGGCGGTCGCCGCGCGGGTCAAGGAGGTCAGGCAGTGCTGGCGGCGGGCCCGCGGGCAGCTGAAGTACCGCAAGCTGATCGACCGGCTGGAGGCCGAGCACCGCGAGCTGGCGCCGCTGTTCGAGGCGGCCGGGCGCGGTGACCTGCGCCCGCTCACCGGCCGGCTGCGCGGCGGGAGCGAGCGCACCGAGCGGCGCCGCGCGCAGGCCCGTGCCCGCCTGACCGACGCCGCCGGGACGCTGCGGATGGTGACGCCCGCCGAGATCGAGGGCATCGCCCGCACCGGCGGCGTGGCACGCACCGAACTGGACGGCGTCGCGGCCGCCGACGGCATCGGGGTCCGCGAGCCGGACGCGCTGCCGTCCGCCGCCCCCTATCCGGCGTACCGGAAGGTCCGCGAGTCGCTGGAGGTCCTGGGCAAGCGGCACCTGGCCGACTTCCTGTTCGGCGCCCGGCTCACCGGGCCGATGCGCGTGCTGGGCGGCTTCGCGGCGGCGCCCGGGCTCCACCTGGACGCCGCCGCGGTCGCCGCCGCGGGCGCCGAGTGGGCGCGCCGCAGCCGCGACACCAGCACCACGCACGCCGACACGGTCCTGGCGGCGCTGCGGTCCCGGGCCGACGACCCGGACGCGCTGCCCGGCCTCGTCCTGTACGACATCGTGGACCGGCTCCGGGAGCGGCGGCGGCAGCGCGCATCCGAGCACGCCCTGCTCCGGCACGCCGTCGACGACCTCGGCGTCGAGCAGGACGACGCGCGGCGGCTGGTGTTCGCCGTCGTCCGCGAGACGGGCCCGGCGGGCGGCGGCCTGGCCGGGCGGCTGCGCGCCCTGCTGGACGCCGGCGAGGTGTACGCCGCCGCCGAGCTGGCGGACGCGGCGGACATCCCCCGCCCCGCCGCGGACCACCCGGTGGACCACACCGGTGCCGGAGGGGATCCGCCGGAGGAGGAGGTCCTCGCCACCGAGGCCCGGCACCGGCTCGACACGGCGCTGCGGCTGCGCGAGTCCGCCGTCGCCGAACCCGATCCCGACCGCGCGTGGGTCCTGCTCGCCGACGCCCTGCGCCTCGTCCGCGACCTGCCCGGCGCCGCCGAGCACCAGCGCCGCCTCCCGCCCCGGCCGGTCCCGCCCCCGCACGCCCACGTCGACGCCGCCGACGGATCGGTACGGCTGTCCTACGAGGCGTCGCCGTCCACGGTGGGCGAGGTGGCCTGCCATGTGGTGCGGCGGCAGGACCGGGCGCCGCGTGACGCGCGGGACGGGGTGCCGGTCACCGGCGTGCGGGACGAGCGTCCCCCGGTGAACGTGCCGCTGTACTACGGCGTGGTCGCGGTGCGGGGGGACGCCGCAGCCGCGCCGTCGGTGGTGGGGCCGCTGATCGTGCGGCCGGAGCCCTCCGACGTCGAACTGCTGCCCGGCGACGGGCGGGTGACCGGCCGGTGGCGGTGCCCGGCCGAGGCGGCGCGGGTCGTGGTCGCCCGGGAGGGCAGGATCGTCCCCGCCGGCCGGGACGGCTTCCAGGAGAACGTCCCCAACGGCCGGACGCATCACTACCGGATCGGCGCGGTGTACCTCGACGGCGCCGGGAACGAGGTCGTCACGACGGGGGTGCGCGCGTCGGTCACACCGAGCGCGCCGCCGCGGCCGGTGTACGAGCTGACCGCCGAGCCCGACCCGTCCGACCCGGGGCTGCTGCGGGTGCGGTTCGAACGGCCCGCGCACGGGCGGGTCGAGCTGGTGTTGTCGGCCGGGCCGCCGCCGTGGCCGCGCAGCGCGCTGGTGCCCGTGGAGGAGGTCCGGCGCGAGACGCGCCGGCTGGCCTGCACGCCCGCGGGCGGCGGGCTGGACGTGCGGCCGGGGGCGGGCGGCTGGCTGCTCGCGGTGACGCTGGCCGAGGGCACCGCCGCGATCGGCGCCTACCACCGGCACGTGAACCTGCCGCCACCGCGCCGCCTGGTCGCCGAGCGGCGCGGCGACCACGTGCACGTCGGGTTCGACTGGCCGCCGGACGTCGCCGAGGTCGACCTCGTCTACCACGTCGGCGGGGACCCGACGCGCTCCGCGGAGGGCGGGCCCCCCACCCGGGAGGTCGTGACGCGCGCCGCCTACGACACGCAGGGCGGTATCAGGCTGCCCGCCCCCGAGGACGAGCCGGTGCGGGTGTCTGTCGCGGCGGCGGGCACCGTGGGCGACACCCGGATGACCGGCCCGGAGGTCACCGCCGTGGTCGCCGCCCGCGCCGTCGTCCACTACGACGTGCTGCGGTCGGGCCCGCCCTGGCGGCGGTCGCTGACGATCCGGCTCACCTCGTCCCGGCCGCTGCGGGTGGCGAGGCTGTCGCTGGTGCTGCGCGCCGGCCGGGTGATGCCGCACCGCGCGGCCGACGGCCGGACGCTCGCCGCGTGGGAACAGGTGCCCGTCCCCGGTGAGCTGTCGCTGTCCGCACCGGACGCGGCGGGCCCCTACTGGCTGCGCTGCTTCACCGACGACGAGATCGTCGAGCTCAGCGATCCCCCCGTCCGCCGACTCCAGGTCACCAGATGACGAGACCACTGGCCCGCGTGGGGCTGCCCGGCGCGCCGTCCAGGCACGGCGTCACCTGCCCGTACTGCTTCGCGTCCGCGGCGCCGCAGCGGATCCCGTTCCGGTGCCGTGGGCAGGCCGGCCGGACCCAGGGATGCGCGCCCGTCCTGGACGAGCGGCTCGCCGCCTACACGGGCTCGACCGCGGGCGCCTCACTGCCGCCGGTGTTCGCCGCGGCGGGGCGCAAGGGGCGCGCCGACTGCCCCGCGTGCGGGCGCCCGACGGGCAACCGGGTCTGCCCCGAATGCCACAACCCGCTCCCCGCCGCCTACTGCGACTCTCCCGGCCGGATCGTCGCGCTCGTCGGCGCGAAGAACTCGGGGAAGAGCACCTACATCGCCGTCCTGCTGCACGAGCTGATGAACCGGGTCGGCACCGAGCTGGACGCCTCGCTCGTGGCCTGCGACGACCGGACGATCGAGCGCTACAAGCGGGACTTCGCCCGCCCGCTGCTGGAGGAGCGGCGGCTGCTGCCGACGACGGCCAGCGCCACGACGGGCCCCCGCGAACCGCTCGTCTACCTCCTCACCAGAACGAGAAGGGGCCGCTTCGCCCGAGCCCGCAACGACTCCCTGGCGCTCGTCCTGTTCGACACCGCGGGCGAGGACCTGCGCAGCCGCGAGGTCACCGACCTGCACCTGCGCTACCTGGAGGCGGCCGACGCGATCATCTTCCTCGTCGACCCGCTGGAACTGCCCGGCGCCCAGGGTGAGCTCCAGCGGGGAGGGGATCCCCCGCACGCCGATCCCGACAGCGAGCCGCTCAACGTCATCGCCCGTGTCACCGAGGCGCTGCGGCAGCGGCACGGCACCCGGCCCGGCGACCCGCTGCCCGTTCCGGTCGCGGTCGCGCTGACGAAGATCGACGTCCTGCGGCCGTCGCTGCTGCGGCAGTCGGCACTGCACCGCACCCGTACCGGGACGGGAGTCCTCGACCTGGACGACCGGGACGCCGTGGACGAACAGGTCCGCGCGCTGCTGCACGACTGGCAGGCCGGGCAGCTCGACACCTATCTCGGGCAGCAGTACGCAGATCACGCCCTGTTCGGGCTGTCGGCGCTCGGCGGCGTCCCGGAGTCCGGGCGGGTCGGCGCGGGCGGCGTCCGGCCGCACCGCGCCGAAGATCCGCTGCTGTGGCTGCTGTACCGGTTCGGGATGCTCGACGGAGTCCGCCCCGGAGGGACGTGACGGTGGCCTGGCAGCTGCACTACACCTCGGCCCGGCGCGGCCCCACCGGCCGGGCGGGTTTCCAGTTCGTCGCCGAGACGCCCGGCCTGCCCGACGGCGTGCGGGCGGGCGTGACGCCGTACCTGTCCTACCGTCCGCCGCCGGACGCGCCACTGTCCCCCGACGACACCGAACTGGACCTGTTCCCCGTCTCGCTGCTCTACGACCGGGTGGACGGCAGGCCGCTGCTGCTTCGCTGCCGCTACCTCGGCCAGGACTACTCCGGCCGGTACGGCAACTTCTTCGCCCACGCGGTCGTCGCCGAGCCCGGCGAGCTGGAGGGGCTGCGTCCCGCCGAGCTGTGGCACGCCCCCCTGTGGACCCACGGCCCCGCGCCCGAGCCCGTCCTGGACGAGTTGGACGAGCTGACGCCCGGCGCCGTCCTGGACCCCGAGGCCCTGGCCGCCTGGCTCGCCGGTTCCGCGGCCGCCTCCGGTGAGGAGGCGATCCCCCACGCCACACCCCGGAACGGATCGGATGACCCGTACGCCACCCTGGCGCGCCTGGTGGACGCCGTCGCGGGCGTCCTCGACCAGGGGCACGGGCGGGTCGTCCTCATCGCCGGGGACGTCGAGCTGATCGTCCGCTGGATCGCGGTGGTGTCCTACTCGCTGCCGGTGGCGGCCGCGGCCGGACTGTCGTTCGTCACCTACACCGCCGATCCGGACGGCGCCGCGCAACGCCTCGTCGGCACCACGCCGGACGTCTGGGCCGCCGTGCGCCACCACACGTCCCATGCCGCCGCCATCGACCTGCGAGGCGGCGGGACGGCGGCCGAACCCGCCCTTGCCGGTCCGTCGCGCTTCGCCCGCACGGTCGCGGACTGCTGGCGCGACGCGGACTTCGCCGGCCTCGACGCGCTCGCCGAACTGGCCCATCTGAGCGCCGCCACACCCGACGGGGCGGCGGCGCTGCTGGCGCTGTGCCGGGGCGACGCCACGGTGACGGCGGGCGAGGAGGAGACGGCGGCGCGGCTGCTGTCACGGCTCGGCGACGCCGGCCCGGGCTCGCCACTGCTGGACAGCCTGGTGTCGGGGCTCGCCGAGGCCGGGCGGCGCGAGCTCACCGCCGCCACCTGCGACCTGCTGTTCGAGCACGCCGGGCGGTTGCGGGCCGCCCCATCGGTGGCGGTCGCGGTGCTGGCGTCGGTGGGCCGGCGGCGGCCGGACCGGCGCGTCGCCGTGACCGGTGAGCTGCTGCGCCTCGGCACGCGGGAGGGCGCGGAGAGCGGCACGGTGGGCGGGGACCTCGACGCGGCGCTGGACGCCGTATGGACGACGCCGCCGTCCGCGTCCGAATGCGTCGCGCTGCTGGACGCGCATCCCGCGGCGATGGCGGAGCGCCCGGCGCTGGCGGCGCTGCCGTGCCGCGCGTTCGCCCTGCTGGCCGAGTCCCACGCGGGCCCGCCCGGCAGCGCGGGCCGGACCGATTCGGCGCTGGCGGACGCGGCGGCGCTGCAACTCGCCGCGCGCGTCCGCGCCGTTCTGCCGCACGGCTCCGCTGGCTGCGACGCGACGGTCGTCCAGGCGCACGCCGACGCCATCACCGCCGACGGCCCCCAGGGAGCCGCGCGGGCACTGGAGGAGATGACCGGCGTGGCCGGCGCGAACGCCCGGCTGGCGGACGCGGCGTTCACCGGCGCGGCCCGGCGGCTGTGCCGGCGGCCGCCACGGTTCCGCGCCGCGCTGCTCGCCGCCGTGTCCACCGCCGTGCGGGCGAGGCTCGGCGGGCAGTGGACGGCGGAACTGCCCGGCCGGGCGCGCGCCGGGCGCGCACCGCTGCGCGCCGCGGAGATCGAGCAGCGCAACCAGCTCGTCGAGGTGGTGCTGAGGCTGCGCAAGCGCGGCGTCACCGAACCGGCCCTGGAGACGTGGGCGCGGGCGGCCGCCGCGCGGTGGCTCGCCGGCCGCCAGCTCGACTCCCACCTCGCGGGCGAGCCGCAACTTCAGGCGGCGCTGAAGGACCTCCTCGCCGAGGCCAGGGGGAGGTGAGGTGTGCATCCGATCATCGTGCTGATCCTGATCGCGGTATGGCTCGGCGCCATGTGGCTCGGCTTCATGGTCGTGTTCCCGGTGCTGTTCCCGGCGACGCTGATCGTCGCCGGGGCCGCCGCGCTCGGCCTGTACTACCTGCACGCGTGCCGGACGCTCGCGCCGTCCACGCTGGAGGGTCCCTCGCCGGTCGCCTCGCCGACGGTCGCCTACCGGCACTACCTGCTCGCCCAGGTGTGGCGCGACTGGTGGGCGATCACACGGACGGTCGTCCCGCAGGTGTGGAAGACCGCCTCGGGGATCGTGGTGAAGCTGACCCGTACTCTGCTGCTCGGCGGGCTGTGGGGGTTCTTCGCCTTCCCGATCTGGGCGGCGCTGTGCGCGGGCATCGCCACCGCCGCCGTCCCCGCCGTGGTGTTCGTGCTGGCGCTCACCGTCCTGTACGGGCTGGTCGCGGCGATCGGCCTCGCGGGATGGCTGGCGTGCGTGCTGGTCCTGGCGGCGGTCGAGCGGGTGTTCATGGCGTACGGGCGGATCCTCCAGACCTGCCCGCACCCGTTCTGTTACGAGCGGATCGGACTACCGGAGTACGAATGCCCGGGCTGCGGCGCGCGGCACCGGCGGCTGACGCCGGGAGCGGGCGGTGCGTTCCGCCATGTGTGCCGTTGCGGTGCGCGCCTGCCCACCACCGTCCCGCTGGGACGTTTCCGACTGGCCGCCTACTGCCCGCACTGCAACGGCCGGCTGCCGGACCGGATCGGCCGGGTCCGCGTGGAGCCGCTGCCGTTCGTCGGCGGTCCCGCAGCGGGCAAGACCACCTTCATGGTGCTCGGCATCCGGGCCTTGCACGCGCGCGCGCAGGCCGTCCATGGACGGCTGACGTTCGTAGAACAGCGGCACGCACAGGCCTACGCGGGCGCCATACGCGAGTTCCAGCGTGGCGGACGTCCTGCCAAGACCGGACCCGAACTGCCGCTCGCCACCATGGTGGACGTGGATCTTCCAGGGCGCGCCCGGCGCATCCTCTACCTCTTCGATCCGGCAGGGGAGCATTACACGGGCGCCACAGAAGTCGAGTCCCTGCGTTACCTCGACCACGGTGAGGCGCTGCTGTTCGTCGTGGACCCGTTCGCGCTCCCCCAGGTCCGCCGGGCCCTCACCGAAGACGAACGGCGGCTGGTGGACGGCTCCGCGGTCTCCTCCGAGGAGGACCCGGCCGACACCCTCCAGCGGGTGCTGAACGAGCTGCGCTCCCGTCCCGACCAGGGGCGGCAGAAGCGGGTCGCCGTGATCGTCACCAAGACCGACCTGCTGGCCCGCACCGAGATCGGCCGCTGCCTGGAACACGAGCCCGACCTGCGGGACTGGCTCGGTCGCGTCGGGCTCGGCAACACCGTCCGGACCCTGGACCAGGTCGCGGGCCAGGTCCGCTACTTCGGCTCCGGCCTGGCCACCGAACCCGCCGACGTCGCCGACCTGCTCGGCTGGGCCTCGGGGCTGGCCGCTCCCCCGGCCGCGGACGACCGTCCAGCCACCGCGTCGGGCGAGGGCCAGGAGGTGCCCGGGACCGCGCCGTTGCGCGCGCCCTGGCCGGTACGCGGGCGCGGCACCGGGCGCGTCCCGGCCGGCTACCAGGCCGGACGCTGGGCCGTCCTCGCCGGATTGTCGGTCCTGACGATCGCCACGGTGACCGGAGCGGTCGTCGCCGCGGCGGAGCGATTCCCGTACTGACCGTGATGTGACGGACACCACTTCCTGACGAGGCAGATAACGTACCGTCATCGCGTTAAGGCTCTCGGAGCCGATCGGCTCCGCGCCCCTCCGCCTGAGCCATGCACGCCGGCCGCCGACCCCCCACGGAGACCCCCATGTCCCAGACGGCCACCCCGTCCCAGACCCGGGCCGCCGCACCCGACCGGCGGCTCGCGCTGCTCCTCATCCTGGGCACGCTGACTGCCGTCGCGCCCCTGTCGATCGACATGTACCTGCCGGCCCTGCCGGAACTGGCCTCGGACCTGTCGACCGGCGCGATGCAGACCCAGCTCACCCTGACCGCCTGCGTGATCGGACTCGCCGTCGGGCAGATCGTCGCGGGCCCGCTCAGCGACGCGCTCGGCCGCCGCCGCCCGCTGCTGATCGGGGTCGCCGCGTACGCGATCACCTCGCTGCTGTGCGTCGCCGCGCCGAACGTGGAGACGTTCATCGCGCTGCGCCTCGTCCAGGGCGCGACCGGTGCCGCCGGGATCGTCATCGGCCGCGCCATCGTCCAGGACCTCTACGACGGCGTCGCGGCGGCGAAGTTCTTCTCGCTGCTCATGCTGGTGAACGGGCTGGCCCCCGTCCTCGCGCCGGTGTTCGGCGGGCAGTTGCTGCGGCTGATGCCCTGGCCGGGCGTGTTCGCCGTCCTCGCCGGGATGGGCGTCGCGCTGTTCCTGGCCGCCCTGCTCGGGCTGAAGGAGACCCTGCCGCCGGACGGCCGCCAGACCGGCGGAGCCCGCGCCACGCTGGCGACCTTCCGCGAGTTGTCCCGCGACCGCGCGTTCACCGGCTACGGCCTGGCCGGCGCGCTGACGTTCGGCGCGCTGTTCACCTACATCTCCGGCTCCCCCTTCGTCCTCCAGGACATCTACCATCTGTCCCCGCAGGGGTTCAGCGTCGTCTTCGGCGTCAACTCGCTCGGCATCATCGCCGTCGGCCAGATCAGCGGCATGCTCGCCGGACGCGTCCGGCTGGAGCGGCTGCTGGCCGCCGGCCTGACGATCATCGCCGGCGGCGGCGTGGCCCTGCCGATCCTCATCCTCGCCGGGACGGGCCTCGCCGGGATCCTGCCCGCGCTGTTCCTGGTCGCGGCGGGTCAGGGCCTGATCATCCCGAACGCGACGGCCCTGGCCCTGACCGACCGCCCCCCGTACGTCGCCGGGAGCGCCTCCGCCCTGCTCGGCCTGACCCAGTTCGCCATCGGTGGCGCCGTCGCCCCCCTGGCCGGTATCGCCGGCCCCGACACCGCCATGCCCATGTCCCTCACCATCGCCGCCCTCGCCCTCGCCGCCGCCGCCATCACCCTCACCACCCGCTCCGCCCCACCGCACGCCACGGCGAAAGACGACCGCCGCAACCCCTGACCGAACATCACGCCAAGTAATGCTCTGATCGCCGAAGTGGCGGGGCAGGTCGCGCGTAGGCAGGGCGCCCTGCGTCACGTCGTGCTCTTCGTCCAGTGGGTCTCGCACGCGTCCAGCCACCGCAGGTCGGCCTGGAGCCGCAGGATCGCTCCCTCCAGCAGCAGGCCGGCGCCCGATCCGTCCGGCTGGCTGAGCACGGTCCGCTGGGCGCCGGCCAGGCGGCGCAGCAGCTCGCTGCGCTGGGCTTCCACGATCGCGACCGGGTCGCCGAGGCCCGACGCGGCTGCGGCGGCCAGCTTCAGGTGGAACTCCGTGGGCGCCGCGCGCTCCCAGTCCAGCTCGCCCAGCCAGGCGGTGACACGGTCCCGCCCGGCCAGGGTGAGTTCGTAGACCTTGCGGTCGGGGCGGTCGATCTGGCCCACGACGCGCGCATGGGCCAGCCCCGCCTTCTCCAGGCGCCGCAGCGTCACGTAGATCTGTCCGCCGTTGAGACCCTCACCGAGCGGTCCGAGCGTCTCGCACAGGCGTGCGCGGAGTTCGTAGCCGTGCGACGGTTCCTTGGCCAGCAGCGCGAGCACGATGTCCTGCATGGGCGACCCCTTAACGGTCAGCCCCATAGATAACGGTTATCCAGCTTGGGCGTCAAGGACTATTCACGGGAGATCGGGAATCATTGGAGGAACTACCGCGAGGGAGGCACGCCGGTGAGCGAGATCCCGGAGCGGCGCGGCGCCCGCGCCGCCGTCCTGATCATCCTGGTCGCGCTGACGGCCCTGGTCGCCCCCGCCTGCCGTCCCGTCGAGGAAGCCGCGGAGGCCCCGCCGGTCGCCGCGACGCCCACCCGGCACGCCAAGCCCAGCGGACGCCGGCCCGGCGTCGTCAACATCGACACCGAGCAGGGCCTCAACAGCACCACCGCCGCCGGGACGGGCATCGTCCTGGACCCCTCGGGGTTCGTGCTGACCAACAACCACGTCATCCAGGGCGCCACCTCGATCAAGGGCACCGACACCGACAACCGGCGCGGCTACCCGGCGCAGGTCGTCGGCTACGACAGGGCCGGCGACATCGCGGTGATCCGGCTCACCGGCGCGACCGGCCTCAAGCCCGCCGCGTTCGGCGACGCCTCCACCGTTCGCGTCGGCGACCCGGTCACCGCCGTGGGCAACGCGGGCGGCAAGGGCGGTACCCCCACCGTCGTCACCGGCCGCGTCATCTCGCTCGGGCAGGCCGTCACCGCCCGGGACGAGAGCGACGGCACCTCCGAGCGGCTCACCGGGCTGATCGAGACCAGCGCCCCGATCAGGCCGGGCGACTCCGGCGGCCCCCTGCTGGACGCCGGCGGCCGGGTCATCGGCATCAACACCGCCGCGTCCGGCGGGACCGAGATGCGGCGGAAGGGCGCACGCCGGGGCTATGCCATCCCCTCCGGCCGCGCGCTGGAGATCGCCCGCCAGATCCAGCGCGGCCAGGCGTCCCGCACGGTCCACATCGGCCCGACGGCCCTGCTCGGCGTCAAGGTCCGCGGCGCCGGCGGCACCGCGGGCGCGCTGGTCGCCGAGGTCGTCCCCGGTACCCCCGCCGACGCCGCCGGCGTCCCCGTCGGCGTCGTCATCGTGTCCCTGGGCGGCAGCCCCGTCGACTCCCCCGCCACGCTCACCGACCTGATGCTCTCCCACCATCCCGGCGACACCGTCCGCATCGAGTGGACGACCCCCCAGGGCGCCCGCCAGTACAGCGACCTGCACCTCACCAGCGGCCCGCCGCAGTGACGCGGGCGCGCCCGGGACGGCACGCGCGGAGTCCTGACGTCCGTCCAGCGGAATGCCGGCCGGTGCCGGAAACGCCAGGTCGTGGCACAGTGGGGGGACCGAGACCCCCGATCCCGAGGATGTGAGCGATGAGCCGGAAGGCGCCCGCCGACGACTTCGACCCGGCCGACGACACCGCTGGCATCGGGGTGTCGAAGCCGAAGATATGGGCCGCGGGCGTGCCCGGGGTCACGGCGGCGCTGCGCCAGTCCTACGACCAGATGGGAGTGCGCCGCACAGCGCTGACGCTGCTGCGCGTCAATCAGAAGCAGGGCTTCGACTGCCCCGGCTGCGCCTGGCCGGAAGGTGATCATCGCCATGTCGCCGAGTTCTGCGAGAACGGCGCGAAGGCCGTGGCCGAGGAGGCCACCACCCGGCGCGTCACCCGGGAGTTCTTCGCCCGGCACAGCGTCGCCGACCTGGCGGGACGATCCGACCACTGGCTGGGGCAGCAGGGCCGGCTGACCGAGCCGATGATCCTGCGGACCGGGGCCACGCACTATGAGCCGGTGGCGTGGGACGAGGCGTTCGGGCTGCTCGCGTCCGAGCTGAACGCCCTGGACTCCCCCGACGAGGCGGTCTTCTACACCTCGGGCCGTACGAGCAACGAGGCGGCGTTCGTCTACCAGCTGTTCGTCCGCGCGTTCGGCACGAACAACCTCCCCGACTGCAGCAACATGTGCCACGAATCGTCCGGGTCGGCGCTGAACGAGACGATCGGCATCGGCAAGGGCTCGGTGCTGCTGGAGGACCTCTACCGCGCCGACTTGATCTTCGTCGTCGGGCAGAATCCGGGCACCAACCATCCCCGGATGCTGTCGGCGCTGGAACGCGCCAAGAAGGAGGGCGCCCGGATCGTCGCGGTGAACCCGCTGCCCGAGGCGGGGCTGATGCGGTTCAAGAACCCGCAGCGCGTGTCCGGCGTCACCGGACGCGGCACCGGGCTCGCCGACCGCTTCCTGCAGATCCGGCTGAACGGCGATCTGGCGCTGTTCCAGGCGCTGAACCGGCTGCTCCTGGAGTCGGACGCGCCGGACGCGCTCGACCACGGGTTCCTGGCCGCCCACGCGCACGGTTTCGAGGGGTTCCGCGACCACGTCCTCGGCCTGGACTGGGACGAGGTGCTGGAGGCGACCGGGCTCGGACGGGACGAGATCGACGCGACGCTCGGTGACGTCCTGGCCGCGAAGCGGATCGTGGTGTGCTGGGCGATGGGCCTGACCCAGCACCGCAACTCCGTGCCGACGATCCGCGAGGTCGTCAACTTCCTGCTGCTGCGCGGCAATATCGGCCGACCGGGCGCGGGGGTCTGCCCGGTGCGCGGCCACTCCAACGTGCAGGGCGACCGGACGATGGGCATCTACGAGAAGCCCGCTCCCGCGTTCCTGGACGCCCTCGCCAAGGAGTTCTCCTTCGAGCCGCCGCGCGAGCACGGCCTCGACACGGTGGACGCGATCCGCGCCATGCGGGACGGCAGGGCCAGGGTGTTCCTCGGGATGGGCGGCAACTTCGTCCGCGCGACGCCCGACTCGGCGGTCACCGAGGCGGCGCTGCGCGGCTGCCGGCTGACCGCGCAGATCTCCACCAAGCTCAACCGCTCGCACACGGTCATCGGCACGCAGGCCCTCATCCTGCCCACGCTCGGACGGACCGAGCGCGACGTGCAGGACGGCGGCCCGCAGCTGGTGTCCGTCGAGGACTCGATGGGCATGGTGCACGCCTCCCGCGGACGGCTCGCCCCGGCGTCGGAGCATCTGCTGTCGGAGGTCGCGATCGTGAGCCGCCTCGCCCGCGCCACGCTGTCCGGCTCCGAGATCGGCTGGGAGGCGATGGAGCGCGACTACGACGTGATCCGCGACCACGTCTCCCGCGTCGTCCCCGGGTTCGCCGACTACAACGAGCGCATCCGGAAGACCGGCGGGTTCACCCTCCCCCACGCCCCCCGCGACGAGCGCCGCTTCCCCACCGCGACCGGTAAGGCCAACCTGACGGTGAACGAACTGGAGGTGCTGCGGGTCCCCGAAGGGCGGCTGTTGCTCCAGACCGTCCGCAGCCACGACCAGTACAACACCACGATCTACGGGCTGGACGACCGCTACCGCGGCATCACGTCGGGGCGCCGCGTCGTGTTCGTGAACCCCGACGACCTCGCCGCCCTCGGCATCGCCGACGGCGCGATCGTGGACCTCGTCTCGGAGTGGGCGGACGGGGTCGAGCGGCGCGCGCCGTCCTTTCGCGTGGTCGCCTACCCCACGGCGCGGGGCTGCGCGGCGGCCTACTTCCCCGAGACCAATGTGCTGGTCCCTCTCGACAGCACCGCCGACATCAGCAACACGCCAACGTCCAAGTCGATCATCGTTCGGCTGTGTTAGCCGCAATTCCCCGCCGAGGGGCCCTCTCACGCGGGCCGGTGGCACGCTCGCGCGACCGTTGATGACGTTCCGCGGGAGACTCTAGGCTCGGTGCATGACGAACCTCCCTGAACCCGCCGGTCCGTCCGGACGGCCGGAGATGCGGGCCGCCGACGCCGACCGTGAGCGGGCCGCCCACGTCCTGCGCGAGGCGGCGGGTGAGGGACGGCTGACCCTGGAGGAACTGGACGAGCGACTGGACGCGGTGTATGCGGCCAAGACCTACGCGGAACTGGAGCCGATCACCCGGGACCTGCCCGTGCCGGGGTCGCCCGCCCCGCCCGCGCACCCGTCCGGGACGGACTACCGGCCGGTCGACGGTGCCCCGTCCTGGCGGGGCGGCATCGGGATCATGAGCGGTTTCCGGCGCTCGGGTGTGTGGAACGTCCCCCGCCGGTTCGCGGCGTTCACGTTCTGGGGCGGCGGCAAGATCGATTTGCGTGAGGCCCGGTTCACCGAGGGCGAGGTGACGATCAGCGCGCTGGCCGTCATGGGCGGCGTCGAGGTCATCGTGCCGGACGATCTCAGCGTGCACGTCAAGGGCCTTGGCATCATGGGCGGGTTCGACCAGCGGGCGAGCGGCCCCGGTGTCCCCGGCGCCCCGAAGGTCGTCGTCCGGGGCCTGGCGTTCTGGGGCGGCGTCAACGTCAAGCGCCGGGCACGCAAGCAGGACAAGCGGCTGCGCAAGGAGATGCGGCGCCGCGAGGCCGCCGAGATCGAGGGTCCGGAGACCTCCTGACGGCGCTAGCCGAGCGGGGGCGGGCCGTCCCGCCACGGCCTCGCCTGCTCGTAGGCCCGGCAGGCGGCCATGACCAGGGCGTCGGCATGGCGGGCGCCGACCACCTGGAGCCCGGCGGGCAGCCCCTCGGACGTGCGGCCGCACGGCAGGCTCGCGGCGGGTTGCTGCGTCATGTTGAACGGGTAGGTGAACGGGGTCCAGCCCGTCCAGCGGCGGGACGGCGCGCCCGGCGGGACCTCCCGGCCCGCCTCGAACGCGGCGATCGGCACCGTCGGGGTGAGCAGCAGGTCGTACCGCTCATGGAACAGGCCCATGATCCGGCCGAGCTCCATCCGGCGGGCGGTGGCGCCCAGGTAGTCCCCGGCCGACAGCGTGGCGCCCCGGTCGCAGACCTCGCGCAGGCCCGGGTCGAGCCGCGTGCGGGCCTGCGGCGGCAGGTTCTCGACGACCTTGGCGGCGCCCGCGAACCACAGGGCCTCGAAGTCCTCCACCGGGTCGGCGAAGCCCGGTTCGGCCTGCTCGACCTTGGCGCCGAGCTCGGTGAACACCTCGGCCGCGGCGGCGACGAGCGCCGCCACGTCCGGGTCCACGGAGGCGTACCCGAGGTCGGGGCTGAACGCGATGCGCAGCCCGCTCAGGTCGGCGCCCTCGTCCGGCCCGCCGGTGAAGGGGGCACCGGGCGGGGGCAGCGACGACCAGTCCCGGGCGTCCGGGCCGCAGACCGCGTCGAGCAGCAGCGCCGCGTCCGCGACGCTGCGGGTCATCGGCCCGATGTGGGCGAGCGTGCCGAACGGGCTGGCCGGGTAGTGCGGGATGCGGCCGTAGGTCGGTTTGAGGGTGAACGTGCCGGTGAACGCGGCGGGGATACGCACCGAGCCGCCGCCGTCGGTGCCGAGCGCGAGCGGCGCCATGCCCGCCGCGACCGCCGCCGCGGCGCCGCCGCTGGACCCGCCGGGCGTGCGGGTGGGGTCCCAGGGGTTGCGCGTGACGCCGGTGAGCGGGGAGTCGGTGACGCCCTTCCACGCGTACTCGGGCGTGGTGGTCTTGCCGACCAGCACCGCGCCCTGCTCGCGGAGCCGCGCCACGGACGGCGCGTCCTCCTCCCAGGGGCCGGACGGGTCGATGGACTTCGAGCCGCGCAGCGTGGGCCAGCCGCGGGTGAGCAGGACGTCCTTGATGGACACGGGCACGCCGTCCAGCGCGCCGAGGGTCGCGCCGCGCCGCCACCGGTCGGCCGAGGCGCGCGCGGCGGCCATCGCCGAGTCGGCCGCCACGAGGCAGAACGCGTTGAGCCGCGGGTTCTCGCGCCCGATCCGCGCCAGGACGGCCTCGGTCGCCTCGACCGGGGACAGCGTCCCGGCCCGGTAGCCGTCCAGCATCTCGGTCGCGGTCAGGTCCGCCGGATCGGTCATCCTCGCCCCCTGTTCGAGCCCACATAGCCCAGGTTCTTGTCCACCACGTTGCGCAGCTGACGCCCGTCGATCCAACGCCGGAGGTTCCCGGCGAACACGCGGACCAGGTCCTCCCGCCAGCCGGTCGCGTCACCCGACATGTGCGGGGAGACGATCACGTTCGGCATGCCCCACAGCGGGGAGGAGGGCGGGAGCGGCTCGTCCACGAACACATCGAGCGCGGCGCCCGCGATCCGCTCCGCGCGCAGCGCGGCGATCAGGTCGTCCTCGACGACGAGTTGCCCGCGGCCGACGTTGATCAGGCGTGCGGTGGGCTTCATCCGGTCGAGCATGGCGGCGTCGATCATGTCGCGGGTCTGCTCGGTGAGCGGGGCGGCGAGCACGACGTAGTCGGCCTCGATGATCGCCTCGTCCAGCAGCTCCACCGGGTGGACGGTGCCGAAGTCGGGGTCGGACGCGCGGGCGGTGCGGCCCGCGCCGGACACGCCGAGCCCCGCCGCGGTGAGCCGGCGGCCGATCGCGCGGCCGATGGGGCCGGTGCCGATGACCAGCGCGTGGGCCCCGGTGATCCGCTCGGTCTCGCGGTGCCGCCACCGCCGCTCGTCCTGGAGCCGGACGGTGGCGGGCAGGTCCTTCGCGAAGGCCAGCACGAGCCCGAGGACGTACTCGGCGATCGGCTCGTCGAAGACGCCCCGCGAGTTGGTGACGATGGTGTCGGCCTCGATCAGCGCGGGGAACAGCAGCCGGTCGACGCCCGCGCTCGCGATGTGCACCCAGCGTGGCCCGCCGGACGACGGCCACGCCTTGGGGAGCGCGCCGGACCAGAAGTCCCACAGGAACAGGACGTCGGCATCGGGTAGCGCGGCGGCCAGTTCCGGCTCACGCACGTAGCGCACGCGCATCGACGCCCACATCGCCGGCCCCACCGCCGCCTCCACCGCGGCCATGCCCGGCGGCCCGTCCTTCCCGGTCAGGACCACCACGGCGGGCGATCCTGCGGGCGCGGGCGGCACCTGCTCCATCGGCGACCCCTCCGAACAGCGTTGATTTAACAAGAAGGCAACTCGCGAAGGCATTGACACGCTAGGAAGGCTTCGTAGGATTGTCAACAATCAGCGCGGTCCAACGAGCATCCACGGCCGCGATGACCACGTGCTGCAAGACCGTCGCAACCGCTGCACAGGGCCAGGACGGATCCCAGAGCGCTCTAACGGAAGAGTCCTTTCGGGTGGCGACGCTCTCGCCCACCCCTGTCCGCGGGGAGGTCCGGCATGTCGAGGCTGATGACCATTTCACTGGAGCGGCGCGGCGTCTCGTGCGTCGCCGAGTTGCTGGAGAAGGACGCGCCGCGCACCTGTGAGGCGGTGTGGCGCGCCCTTCCCCTCGAAGGCGACGCCTACCACGCCAAGTACGCCCGCAACGAGGTGTACACCATGGTGGAGCGGTTCACCGACGAGGAGGTCGGGCTGGAGAACCCGACCGTCACGCCCATCCCGGGCGACGTCGTGTACTTCTCCTTCCCCGGTGGGATGCTCGACCGGGCGTTCAAGGAGGAGAAGAACATCCACGGGCTGCCCGGCGTGATCGACCTGGCGATCTTCTACGGCCGCAACAACCTGCTGCTGAACGGCGACGTCGGCTGGGTGCCCGGGAACGTCTACGCCACGATCGTCGAGGGCCTGGACCGTATGGCCGAGGCGTGCAACGACGTGTGGCGGTCGGGTGCCGTGGGAGAACGCCTGGTCTACCGTCGCGCCGAGTCCTGAGCGGCGGCGCCCAGATGACCTTCGACCCCACCCTGGTCGTCGGCCCCGAGCTGCTCGCCCAGCACGGCGTCGGCGTGGTCGCCCCGTTCGACTTCGCCCTCGACCGTGAACTGTGGCGGTGGACCCCCGACGACGTGTCGCTGTTCATGACCCGGCTGCCGTACGTCCCGGTGCCGGTGACGGTGGAGATGGCCACCGCGCTGTCGGACCACTCCATCGTCCGGCAGGCGACCCGGGACGTGTTGGCGCCCGAGCCGCTCGCCGTCGCGTACGCGTGCGCCTCGGGCAGCTTCATCCGGGGTGCGGAGGGCGAGCGGGAGCTGTACCGGACGATGCGGGCGGCGGGCGCGCCGGCGGTGGCGACCACCTCGGGCGCGCTCGTGGAGTCGCTGCGGCTGCTGGGCGCGTCGCGGATCGCCGTCGTCACCCCCTACATCGACGCCGTCACCGACCGGCTCGTCTCCTTCCTCGGCGAGTACGGCATCACCGTGGTCGCGTCCGTCGGGATGGGGCTGCTCAGCCATATCTGGAAGGTCGGATACGGCGAGATCGTCAACGCCGTGTCGGCCGTGGACCGGGCGGACGCCGAGGCCGTGTACATCAGCTGCACGAACGTGCCGACCTACGACATCATCGCGCCGCTGGAACGGATGATCGCCAAGCCCGTCCTCACGGCCAATCAGGTGACGATGTCCTCGTCGCTGCGCGCGATGGGGCGCACGCCCGTCGGCCCCGAGCAGTCGCTGATCCAGCTCACCCGCCCGACCGCCGCCTGATCCATGATCGAGAAGGGTAGGATTGTCGACAACATGCCCCAGAACGGACCGCGCGCCGGGTTCCTCTACCCCGGCTACAGCGCCGAAGACGACTACCCCGCGATCGAACGCGCCCTCGGCGGCGTGAGCCTGCCGGTCGTGCACACCCTCATGCGCGAGGACGCCCACCGGGTGGACGCGCTCCTGGACATCGGGGGTGCCGACGTGCTCGCCGAGGGGGCCCGCGCGCTGCGCGGGCTGGGCGTGCAGGCCGCTGTGTGGGCGTGCACCAGCGGAAGCTTCGTGTTCGGCTGGGACGGCGCCGCCGCCCAGGTCGAGGGCGTGCGCGAGGCGGCGGGGGTCCCCGCGTCCAGTACCTCCTTCGCGTTCGTGAACGCGGCGCGGCATCTGGACGTGCGGCGGGTGGCGGTCGCCGCGACCTACCCCGCCGACGTCGCCGAGCGGTTCGGGGCGTTCCTCGGCCACGCCGGCATCGAGGTGGTGGCGCTGTCCGCGCGCGGCATCGTCACCGCCGCCGAGGTCGGCACGCTCGGCCGCGCCGAGGTCCTGGAGTTCGTCGCGGCCAACAACCATCCGGACGCCGAGGCGATCCTGGTTCCCGACACCGCACTGCACACCGTGTCCTGGCTCGACGACCTGGAGGCACGGGTCGGCAAGCCGGTCCTTACCGCCAACCAGGTCAGCGTCTGGGAGGGTCTGCGGCTCGCGGCCAGCACGAGCGGGCCGCGACCGCGCACCGGCCTCGGCACGCTGTTCGCGACGCCCGCCACCGCGGCCGCTCCCGGGCCGGTGCCGGTGCCGGTGCAACCTATCTGAATACAGACGAAAGGGGCCCGCGGATGGGCCGATTGGGTGAGCTGGAACCCGTCCCCCGCAAGTCGACCGTCGAGATCGTTTCCGACGAGCTGCGGTCGGCGATCATGTACGGCTCGCTGGAACCGGGCGCGCAGCTCGGCGAGGCCGAGCTCGCCGCGCGGCTCGGTATCAGCCGCGGTCCGCTGCGCGAGGCCATGCAGCGCCTCGTCCAGGAGGGGCTGCTGGTCAGCGAGCCGCACCGCGGACTGTTCGTGATCACCCTGGACCGGGGCGACGTCGAGGACGTCTACCTGGCGCGACTCGCGATCGAGCGGGAGGCGTGCCGGCTGATCATGGAGCGGAACCGGGGCGAGGCCGTCGCCCGGCTGACCGAGGCCCTGGAGGCCCTCGTCGACGCGGCGCGCGAGCGGGACCGGGTCGCGATGAGCGACGCCGACCAGGCGTTCCACGAGGTGCTGGTGAGCTCGTCCGGCAGCCCCCGCCTGGAGCGGATGGCGCACACGCTGCTGGTCGAGACGCGCATGTGCCTGAACGCGCTCCAGGACACCTACCCCGAGCCGTCCGAGCTCGTCGACGAACACCGCCGGCTGGTGGACGCGATCGGCGACGGCGAGGAGGCGCGGCTGCTGCTGCTCATCGAGGAGCACATGACCGACTCCATCGAACGGCTCCGCCCGCCCTGACCCCAGGCCGGGCCCGCTCTGGACAGGAGGGCAAGCCTGTGATGGCATAGATTGTCGACAATCTGCAATCTTAGTCCGGGAGTGCACCCACCATGGCGACGCTGTCCCCCCTGCTCAAGCAGGCCACCCCGGTCCTCGCCGCGCGCGGCGAGGGCGTGTACCTCTACGACACCGCCGGGCGCCGGCACCTCGACTTCACCGCGGGCATCGGCGTCACCGGGACCGGCCACTGCCACCCGCGGGTGGTCGAGGCCGCGCAGAAGCAGGTGGCGACGCTGATCCACGGGCAGTACACGACGGTCATGCACGAACCGCTGCTGCGGCTGACCGAGGCGCTCGGGGACGTGCTGCCCGCGCCCCTGGACTCGCTGTTCTTCCTCAACAGCGGCAGCGAGGCCGTCGAGGCGTCGATCCGGCTGGCGCGGCACGCCACCGGACGGCAGAACATCGTCGTCTTCCAGGGCTCCTTCCACGGCCGGACGATGGGCGCCGCCGCGCTCACCACGGCGGGCACCAAGTTCCGCGCCGGGATCGGCCCGCTGATGCCGGGCGTCGCCGTCGCCCCGTTCCCGCAGTCCTACCGGTACGGCTGGGACGAAGACGAGGCGACCCGCTTCGCGCTCCGCGAACTGGACTACCTCCTCGCCACCGCCAGTTCCCCCGCCGACACCGCCGCGCTCGTCGTCGAGCCCGTCCTCGGCGAGGGCGGCTACATCCCCGCCCCGGCCGCCTTCCTGGAGGGACTGCGCGAGCGCGCCGACCGGCACGGCGCGCTGCTCATCGTCGACGAGGTCCAGACCGGATTCGGCCGGACGGGCCGCTTCTGGGGCCACGAGCACTCGGCCGCGCGTCCCGACATCCTGATCACGGCCAAGGGCCTGGCCAGCGGGTTCCCGCTGTCGGCCATCGCCGCGCCGACCGCCCTCATGGAGAAGGCGTGGCCGGGGTCGCAGGGCGGCACCTACGGCGGCAACGCGGTCGCGTGCGCGGCCGCCCTCGCCACCCTGGAGGTCATCCGCGACGAGGACCTCGTCGCCAATGCCCGGCGCCAGGGCGCCCGGCTGAGCGACGGCCTGCGCAAGGTCGCCGCCGACCACCCGGTGATCGGCGACGTCCGCGGCCTCGGGCTGATGCAGGCCAGCGAGTTCACCACGCCGGGCGGCGAGCCCGACGCCGCGACCGCTCAACGCGCCCACAAGGCCGCCGCCGAGCACGGGCTGCTGCTGCTGACCTGCGGCCCCTTCGGCAACGTCGTCCGGATGATCCCGCCGCTGATCGTCGATGACGCCCAGATGGACGACGCCCTGTCCCGGTGGTCGGCCGCCGTCGCCGACGCGGTGGGGTGAAACCGCCCCCGGGCTAGAATCCGAATCCGATTCTAAGCTGGGAGCGGCGTTGGATGTGTGGAACACCCCGAGCGCGCGGCGCTGCACGGCATCGCGCTCCCCCACCCGAACCTGGTCGGCGGGGAGAACAGCGGCTTCCTACAGATCGTCCAGAACTTCGTGTCCGAGCGGCTGTCGCTCGCCGTCCAGGCGTACGCGACGGCGCAGCGCTGCGTGGACCTCGCCCTGACGTGGGTCCGGGCCCACGAGACGTTCGGCCGGCCCCTGTAGTCCCGCCAGCTCGTCCGGCACAAGATCGTGGAGATGGCCCGCCAGGTGGACGTCGTCCGCACCTACACCCGCTCGGTCGCCGAGCCGCACGCCGCCGGGCAGGACGTCCTCACCGAGACCGCGTCTGCTGCCTGTTAGGCCTGAACGACCGCGCCCTCGGCCAGGAGGGCCTCGGTGTCGGTGAAGCCGAGATCCTCCAGAACGGCGCGGGTCTGGCCGCCGGGAAGGACGGGAAGGCCGTCGGTCTCGGGAACCGTGCGGGAGAAGCGCGGGGCGGGGCCGGGCTGGCGGTGGCCGGACAGTTCGGGGAAGACGTCCCGGGCCGTGTTGTAGGGGTGGTCCCGCGCCTCCTGCATAGACAGGACGGGTGCCACACAGGCGTCGCCGGGCAGGAAGAGCTCGGTCCACTCGTCGCGGGTACGGGCCTTGAACGCGGCGGCGATGCGGTCGCGGAGTTCCGGCCACCCGGCTTGGTCATGCTGGCCGGGGAGATCCTCACCATCGAGACCGAGGACGCGCAGGAACTCGGCGTAGAACTGGGGCTCGATCGCACCGACCGCCATATGGCGTCCGTCGGCGGTCTCGTAGACGTCGTACCAGGGGGCGCCGGTGTCGAGCATGTTGACGCCACGCCGGTCCTGCCACAGCCCGCTCGCGAGGAAGGCGTGGATGAAGGTGGACAGGTGCGCGGTGCCGTCCACGATCGCGGCGTCCACGACCTGGCCCCGGCCGCTCGTCCTGGATTCCAGGAGGGCCGCGAGGACGCCGACGACGAGGTACATGCTGCCGCCCGCGAAGTCGCCGAGGAGGTTCAACGGCACCTGGGGAGGTCCGCCGGCGCGGCCGATGGCGTGCAGGGCGCCGGTGATGGCGATGTAGCCGATGTCATGGCCCGCGCTCTGGGCGAGCGGCCCCTGCTGGCCCCAGCCGGTCATCCGTCCGTACACGAGCGCGGGGTTGCGGGCGAGGCAGTCGTCCGGACCGACGCCGAGCCGCTCGGTGACGCCGGGGCGGAAGCCCTCCAGCAGGACGTCGGACTTGTCGGCGAGGCGGAGCACGACCTCCCGGCCCCGCTCACTCTTGAGGTCAACCGCGATCGACCGTTTGCCACGGTTGGTGAAGTCAGTGCCGCCGGTGGCGGCGGCGCCCACCGCGGAGGCACGGTCGACCCGGACGACGTCGGCACCGAGGTCGGCCAGCAGCATCGCGGCGAACGGCCCCGGCCCGATCCCGGCCAGTTCGAGCACGCGGACTCCGGCGAGCGGCCCCTTGCCCATCTGCGACCCCTTTCGAACCTCGTTCGGTGCAGCCTAGTGTGCACGATCGAGGTAAGCGGTCGCTGACCCGGGCCCCGGTCAGCGCGCCGTCAGGGCCACCGGCGTGTTGGGGCGGCCCGTCGCGACCAGGAGGCGGTTCTGCGTCCCGGCCGAGCGGAACGGGGCCTCGGCGCGCGGGAGCAGGCCCGGACCGGCGGCGGCCAGGTAGTACCAGCGACCGGCCGGCGCGCGCCACCAGGTGCCGCTCACCGGCCGCCGGGCGTCGCAGGCGCCGGTCGCGCGCTGCCCGACCGCCCGCGGCCCGTCCGCACCGAGGAGCGTCGCCCAGGAGGCGGTGCCGTTGTCCGCGAACGTCAGCCGGGTGCAGGCCCAGTCGGCGGCCCTCCCGCCGTGCGGCAGCGTCCCTGACCAGAAGTTCCACGCCATCGCCTCGGTGACCGGCCGTTCCGGGCGGGGCGTCGCGCAACCGAGCCGCTCCCAGAAGCGCAGGCCCTCGGGCCCGAGCCGCGTCGGCGCGGGTTCCGTGGCGGCCCCGGCGGACGGCCGGTACGCGGGTGAGTGGTAGGTCAGGACGGCGCCGCGCGGCCCACCGAGATCACCGACGGTGCGGGCCCCACCGGGGCCGTCGACGTGGAAGGCGGGACCGCGGCCGCAGCGGGTACGGGCGAGGGCGGGCGCGGTCACTCCGTCCCGCACGTCGAGGGGGTCTCCGGTGAGGGTCTCGGGGCGGGCGTCCCATGGCGCGAGCAGGTAGCGGCCACTGCCGAGATGGATCGGGGCGGACGGGTCAGCGCCCGCGGTCACCACTTCGAGCCCGGACGACGCGTAGCGGGCGAGCCGGTCGCCGCTGCGCAGCAGGACCAGCGCGGTCGTGCCGGAGTGGCCCGCGTACATGAGCTGTGCCGTGCCGCCGCGCGCGCGCCGGTCGCCCGTGACGCCTGCCCACGCGTCCACGGCGCGTCGGGTGAGCGCCCGGTCGTGAACGAGGTCACCGCGTGCGGGCCAGGTGTCCAGCGTGTGGGGGCCGCGCGCCCAGGCGCCGGGCACGGCGGTGAGAAGGCGCAGGCCGTGCGCCGAGGCGGTGCGCCCGCCCGCGAACGAGCCACCGCCCTCGGTCATCACCAGCGCGCCCACGAGACCCGCGGTGAGCGCGGCGGCGGTGGCGAGGGGCAGCAGCGACCGGTTGCGGACGGGGCGCAGCAGCGCGGTCTCGAACCGCTCCGGGCTCGCCCCCGACGGGACCTCCAGCGCGTCGGCGGCGTCGATCACCGGCCAGGGGTCCGGCACGCGCAGCTTGATGAGCTGGTCGCGCACCGCGTACCGCGGCATGCACTCGATGTGGCGCAGCACGTACGCCACCCGGACGGGCGGCTCCAGCCTCGACAGCGCCCCGGTCAGCGCCGGGTCGGGCAACCGGGCGGGCAGGGAACGCAGCCAGGGGCCGAGCCCGATCTGAAGCCGCCGGGAGGGGTACATCGCCCGGCGCAGGACCCGGGTGCGGCGCCGGGCGAGCGCCGCGGGCGAGCGGTCGCGGCGGGCGGTGCCGTCCACGATCCGGCGCGCGACCGCCAGCCGGTAGACCCGCTTTCCCCGTCCCGGAAGGACAAAATACGCCATCCGGACAAGTTCACTGTAAGGCGATTTCGTCGCCGAGTTCGTGATGACCTCTTCCGCCACGGCGGCCACTCCCTTTGACTTCTCCTTTGTCGCAAACCCCGAGGTTAGGCAGCACGGGACGGCCTGGAGACGGAATTGAAACAACGATTACCAAGGTCAGTACAATTCTCGCTATTTACCTGGGGGGCGTCCCCCAGACCCCCGGCTGCGCGGCTCGCCACCTCCTCACTCGCCAGCGCTCGCTGCGGGGGCGCGGCGCACCGGGCATGCCCGCTGCACTCGCTGGCGCTCGCTTCGCGTGCCTGTCCCGTAACCGGTGGCCGAGGTTCATACCTGCCGACGTTCGGTTCAGGCTGCCGGTTGGGGTCGGGCCAGTGTCTATCTGGGGGGCGGCAGGCACGCTACGCCCGTTTCCTCCCCGTACTACGCTGTTGACCTCCGGGGGAACCGCCTCGGGCCGCCGGGCATCGAACCGGCGTCGAACGATCGCGCCCCCGCCGCGAGACCGCCGTCCACCCCGGAAGGACCCATGACCGAGGACGTCCCCGGCTACCGGGTGCTGGAGCAGGTCGGCGAGGGCGGCTTCAGCGTGGTCTACCGCGCCCACCAGGAGCGGCTCGACCGGATGGTGGCGCTCAAGGTCCTGTCGATCAGCGCCGTCGACGACGCGGCGATGCGCCGCTTCCAGCGCGAATGCAAGATCACCGGACGGCTGTCCGGGCACCCCAACATCGTGACCGTGCTGGACACCGGCACCACCCGGTCCGGCCGCCCCTACATCGCGATGGAGTACTTCGAGCACGGCGCGCTCACCGACCGGCTCGCGCGGGAGGGGCCGCTGCCGCTGGCCGAGGTGCTGCGCATCGGCGTGAAGATGGCGGGCGCGCTGGCCGCCACCCACGAGACCGACGTGCTGCACCGCGACGTCAAGCCGCAGAACGTGCTCGTGTCCAGGTACGGGGAGCCCGCGCTCGCCGACTTCGGCATCGCCCGGCTCGTCGACTCCTTCGACGCGACCCACACGCAGGCGTTCACGCCACACCACGCGGCCCCGGAGGTGCTGGAAGGCAGACCCCCGGGCGTCGGAGCCGACATCTACTCGCTCGGCTCAACGCTGTACCAACTGCTGGCCGGGCAACCCGCCTTCAAGGGCCCGCCGGGCGAGGGCATCGCCCTGCTGATGCTGCGGATCCTGAACGACGCGCCGCCGCCGATCCCCCGCCCGGACGTGCCGCCGCAGGCCGCGGACGCCATCGCACGCTCGATGGCCAAGACCCCGGAGCAGCGGTTCGCGTCCGCGGTGGAGTTCGCGCAGCGGCTCCAGGAGGTGCAGGCCGAGTTGGGGCTGCCTGTGACGGACGTGGCCTACAGCAGCGGTTCTGGCACGTCCCCTCCGGCGGGCGGAGCGGCGGGGCCTCTGGCCACCTCGGGTCTCTCGGAGTTTTCCGCGTCCGGCGCGCCGACCGGGCCAAGGCTGACGTTCCCCGAGGCGTCCGGGCCACCCCTGGTGCCGGAGTGGGCGCCGACCCGGCAGTCGGCCCCGTCCCCCGCCGCGGCCTCGTCCGTCCTGTCTCCCGCTCCGTCTCCGACTCTCCCTCCCGCTGTGCCGCCTGCCCTGCCTCCCACGCCCACTCCGGACGGGCCGCGCCGCGGCCTCATCGTCGCGGCGGCGATCGCGCTCGTCGGCGGAGCTGGGCTGGGCATCGGAGCGCTCGCCCTGTCCGGAGGCGGGGACGGCGCGAAAGGCGGGAGCCCGGCGGCGGGCTCGCCGTCCACCGTGGAGCCCCGGAACCCGGGCGCGGGCCCCGGCGACCCCCAGGCTCCACTCCCGGTCACGCAGTTCGCGGCCACCCGCCCGCGTAAGGTGACCGTCAGGCAGGCAGGGCGGACGGCGGTGCTCCTGTGGGCACTGCCGGAGGCCTCGCGGGGACTGCCGTTGATCGTCCAGCAGCAGCCGGCGGGCACCAGGCCGATCGTGTCGGTCCCGGCGGGCTCCCGCTCGGCGACCGTGCCGGGTCTGCGACCGAAGATCGCCTACTGCTTCAAGGTCGGCGCCGTGCTGCGCCTGAACCAGGGCAAGGCTCCGGACGTGTCCTGGTCGGCGCCCGCCTGCGTCCGGAAGGCGCGCACGAAGACCTGACTGGGGCCCGTACTCCCTCCCCGGCCGGCGAACGCCACGTCAGGTTCCGGAAAGTGCATGCGCATAGGTGGGGACGGTGATGTTCCGTCCGGAGAGGACGACGGCCAGCCGCCCCTCCACCTCGACCTTCCCGGCGAGGACGGCGGCGACCCCGGCTGCGCCCGACCCCTCGGCGACCAGGCCGTGCTCGCGGAACAGCCAGCGCAGCGCGGCGCGGATCTCGGCGTCGGTGACCGCGGTCAGCCGGGCGGTGTCCCCCAGCGCCGCGGGCGTGACGCTGCCGGCCTCCAGGTTGCCGCTGAGCCCGTCCGCGATCGTGTCGCCGACCGGGACCTCGACGATCCGTCCGGCGGCCACGGCCGCCGACACCCCCCGCGACTGCGACGACTCCACCCCGACGACACGCACCCCGCCCCGCTCGCCCCCGTGCAGGCGCGCCCACAGGCACAGGCCCGCGACGAGACCGCCGCCGCCCACCGGGGCGACGACGGTGAGCGGGCCGTCCACCTGCGCGTCGAGCTCGCGGCCGATGGTGCCCTGTCCGGCGATCACGTCGGGGTCGTTGTAGGCCGAGACGTACCGTCCGGGCAGGCCCATCGCGTGCGCCTCGGCGTCCTCATAGGTCGCCCCCCACTCGACCAGGCGTACCGGAAATGCCGCGATCTTGTCGACCTTGGCCTGGGACGCGCGGGTGGGCACGACCACGGTCACCCCGGCACCGTGGCCGAGACGGGACGCGGCGAAACCCATGCCGAGCCCGTGGTTGCCCGCGCTCGCGGTGACGGCGGGCTCGCCGTCCGGAAGCGCGCCCAGAGCGGCCAGGGCCCCTCGCACCTTGAACGACCCGGTCGGTTGGAACGTCTCCAGCTTCAGCAACGCGCCCGGTGCCAGCGCGGACGCCACGAGCGGCGTCGGCGGAAGCTCGGCGGACACCGTCCGCCAGGCGCGCTCCAGGTCACCGGGTTCGGGTGGACGGACGGAACGGACGGTCACACGCACCCCCCGGAAGGTGCTCTCCCCCATCGCATCCCCCCAGATTAGCGATCATGCTGGGCGCCGGTCCCGCAGGGAACGGGGGTGCAGGCGGCGTCGCAGGCGGCGGGCACGGCCGGCCCGGGCGGTGACGAGACGTCCGAGCTGGTCGGTGTGATGCCACGCCTGGTCGGCGGCGCGCGGGTCGGGGCCGGCCTGGGCGAACCGGCTGCGGTTGACGAGGTCGGCGAGCGGGACCAAATGTCGGTGTGCGTCCTCGCCCACGGTGGACGCGCCGTACCGCGCCACCTCGTGTGCGGTGAGCGTCCGGGCGGTGGACAGCCCGACGTCGGACAGGTGGTCGAGCGCCTGGTGCCAGGCCCCCGCGATCCGCTCGGCGGGCGGGCCGCTCTGGCGGCGGCGCCTGCGCAGGGCGGGCGCGAGCAGCACGGCGAGCAGGTAGCCGGCGAGCAACACGGCCGCGCCGATCGACGCGAACACCCACCATGGCGTCGGGCTCTCCTTCACGGCGGGCTTCTTCGGAGTGGTCTTCTCCGCCGTCTTGCCCGGTCCTGGGCCGTGCTGCTGGGAGGCGGCGTTCTTCTGCGCCTGCTCCAGCTTCTGCTGTGTCTCACCGGCCGCGACGGAGTCGTTCTTGTTGGATCGGCGTGCGTTGTCGGGCAGGGGGTTGAAGCGCACCCAGCCGAGCCGGGCGAACTTGACCTCTGGCCACACCATCACGTCCCCGGAACGGACCTGGACGGTGTCGCCCACGCGGTTCCCTCCGTCGAACCCCACGACGATCCGCGTGGGCAGGCCGAGGGACCGCGCGAGCAGCGCGTAGGCGGTCGCGAAATGCTCGGGCGTGCCGCGCCTGCCCTCGCCGAGGAAGTAGTCGAGCTGCCGGTAGCTGTGCCCAGGCGGCGCCGTCACGTCGTAGCGGGCGTACCGCTTCAGGTACTCCGACAGCATCGCCGCCTGCTGGATGGGCGACACCGCGTCCCGCGTCGCCGCCTGCGCGAAGCGCCGGAACTCGGCGATCTGGACGGGCGGCCGCGTCGCGCCCGGCCCCCACGGCAGTTCGCGGGCGGCGCGCGCCTCGGCGTCCTGGGCGAGGGCCGCGCCGGCGAGATCGGCGGCGGACCACTCCGGCACCTGCGACTCGACGGTGTACGCCTGGCCGGGGCGGAGGGGCCGCGCGGCGGCGAGCGCGCCGCTGGCCGGGTCGACGACGACGGCCGTCCCGTCGACGCGCCGGGGCCGGTCGGCGGCGGGCACCCACACGCCGGGCAGGTCGCGGATGGTGATCCGCTGCCCGGTGGTGTGCCGGCGATCCGGCCGCGGCCCGGCCGGGATCCGGCTCCCCGTCGGGACGAACCGGGCCGTGGACGACCAGGTCACGCCGTTGAAGGCGGCCAGGACGGCGAGCCGCTGGACCTCGGTGCGCTGGGCGGCGACCGTGAACATCACCTGGTCGGGGCTGAGCAGCCAGCCGCCCACCCGGTCCAGGGGGCTGATGCCGTCGCGCTGCTGCGGCGGCGGGGCCTGCACCTGCTCGCGCGGGTCGTACGGGTCGCCGCTGACCGGGACGACCGGCCCGGCGAGGAACGCCAGCGCGCCGAGGACCGCCGCGGCCGGCAACCCGACCGCGAGGGGCCGCCACGCCGGGCGCCTGTCGGGACAGTCGGGGCCGCCGGGGGCATCGGAGCGCAGCAGGACGAGCACGCCGATCAGCACGACGGTGGCGGCGACGAGCGGGAGGTTGCTGCCGGGGCCGTCCACGCCCAGCAGCAGCGCGACCGCCCACACGCCGAGCACGGGCAGGCACGGGACGGCGCGCAACGCCGTCCGCAGCCCCAGTTCGGCGGACGCGAACGCCGCCAGCCACACCAGCAGGTGCACCAGGAGCAGGAACTCCGGCTTGGCCGGGACGGGCAGCAGCGTGGTCAGGATCGACTTCCAGGAGCCGAGCACGCCCTCCCGGAGCGTCTGCGGCAACGTCCCGTCGCCCAGCGCGGGACGCAGGACGGTGACCGAGGCCGTGCCCGTCCACGCCGCGACCGTCAGCACGATCGAGATCCACAGTGGCCAGGGCCGGCCCGACTTGCGCGGCCCGGACAGCAGCGCCGACAGCAGCGCCGGCACGACCGCGGCGACGGCGGCGACCGGCAGCACCGGCCCCGGCCCGAACACCCGCTGGAACGCCAGCCCGGCGACGGCGGCCAGGCACGCCGTCACCGCGACGGAGGCGTAGCGGGTCACCGGGTGCCCCCGAGCCGCCGCCACGACTCCGCCAGCGCGTCCAGATCACCGAAATCGATCAGCTGCACGCCGGGGGGCTCCGGCGCGGGCCCCTGCGGCCTGACCCGCAGCACCACCACCCGGTCGAAGCGGCCCCGGACGGCCGCGACCCGGCTCAGCTCGGCGTCCCCCGAGGTGACGACGACGAGGGACCCGCCCGCGCGCACACGGCGCACCACGTCCAGCGTGGACCGTGGACCCGGTTCGGGCATGACGGCGGTAAGCCGGTCGAGCAGAACTTCCCGGTCGTCCGGCCCGCCTCGCGTGTCGGCGACCGGTCCGTTCCCGGTGAGGACCCGGACCGGGAAGCTCGCGGCCGCGGCGGCGGTCGCCACCGAGGCCGCCGCGTCCACGGCCAGCTCGAAGTCGTCGGGCTCCGGCCACGATTCCGGCCGCGCCTCCAGCACGACCGTCGTGGTCGGCAGGCTCGCGTCGACGAGCTGGCGGACCATGAGCGTGCCCGTCCGCGCGGAGGACTTCCAGTGGATGTGGCGCAGCTCGTCCCCGAGCACGTACTCGCGCAGGGCGTGGAACGTCGCCGTCCCCGCCGGGGACCGGTCGCTCGTCGGCCCCTCCAGATGGTGCGCGCGACCGGACGGCAGCAGCGACAGCGCCACCGTCCTCGGCCGGACGAGCAGGATCTGCGGCGCCCCGTACTCCCGCGTCCGCCGGGCCAGCCGCAGCGGGTCGGCCCGCGCCAGCGTCAGCGGCCCGACGGGGATGCGCCCGCGCCGCCCGGTCGGCAGCCGGTAGCTGACCGTCCGGCTGCCCCCGGCCCGCAGCCGCGGGATCTCGACGGCGACGTCGGTGGTCACCGCGCCCCGTGACGATCCACCCGCCTCCCCGACGCCGACGCGGTCCCTGGCCGTGATGCCGCGCACCCCGCGTCCGGCGTTGGTGACGTGCAGGACCCCGACGGCGTTCTCGCCGCGCCCGACCCGCGACGGCGCGATCTCCCTGCGAACCTCCAGCCTGGGACGCGGCAGCGTCCACAGCGCCCCTGCCGCGACCGCGGCCAGCCCGGCGACCGCGAGCATCGCCGGCTCGGGGTAGCCGAGCCACCAGCCCGCCGCGTACAGGGCCGCCGACACGGCCGCCGTCCCCCATCCGAGCGGCGTCAGCACGTCACACCCCGGCGGCCTGCGGGGTCGGCGTGTTCGCGAGCACCTCGCCGACGACGTCCGCGCCGCCACGCCCGCGCAGCTCCGCCTCCGGCGTCACGATCAACCGGTGCGCGATGACCGGCACGGCGAGCGCCTTCACGTCCTCGGGCACGATGTAGGCGCGGCCAGCCGCCGCCGCCCGCACCCGCGCCGCCCGCAGCAACGCAAGGCTCGCCCGCGGGCTCGCGCCGAGCCGCAGGTCGGGATGCTCCCGCGTCGCCGCGACCACCCGCACCACGTAGTCGTACAGGGGCGCCGCGACGTGCAGCCGCTGCGCGAACTCGACCATGCGGGAGACGTCGTCGCGGCCGATCACCGGCGGCATCTGGTCGAGCACCGCCCCGGTCGGCGCGCCCGCCAGCAGCGCCACCTCCGCCTGGTGGTCGGGGTAGCCCATCGAGATGCGCATCAGGAACCGGTCGAGCTGCGCCTCCGGCAGCGGGTACGTCCCGTCCATGTCGACCGGGTTCTGCGTCGCGATCACCAGGAACGGGCGGGGCACCGGATGCGGCGTCCCCTCCACCGTCACCCGCCGCTCCTCCATGACCTCAAGCAGCGCCGACTGCGTCTTCGGCGAGCCACGGTTGATCTCGTCCGCGACCACCAGGTTCGCGAAGATCGGCCCGGCGTGGAACTCGAACGCGCTCGTGCCCTGGTTGAAGATCGACACCCCGGTGATGTCGCTCGGCAGCAGGTCGGGCGTGAACTGGATCCGCGCCCATTTCGCCTCCACCGACGCCGACATCGCCCGCGCGAGGGTCGTCTTGCCCACCCCCGGCACGTCCTCGACCAGCAGGTGTCCCTCCGACAGCAGACAGATCAGGGCGAGTTCGACCTTCTCCCGCTTGCCCCGGACGACCCGCTCGATGTTCTGCGCCAGCGCCCCGAACATCTGCGCGAACCGCCCGACCAGGGCCTCAGCGTCGCCCCCCGCGTTCTCGCTCATCCCGCACACCCCCGTGTGGTCCCGCGTCTGCGGATCATGCGCATTCGAACGTGCTCCCGCCGGGTGAGCGCGGCCCCTCCATGAGCGTCACGCTGAGGTAGCCCACGCCGCCGTTCCATTCGATCCGGTTCCACCACACGCTCGTTTCGCCGGTCTCGGCCTCCCTGACGTTCTCGCCCCTGACCTGGCAGATCAGGGTCAGCGTCTGGTAGGTCCCTTGGGAGATCCTGCCGACCTCACCCGTCTTCGCCGGTCCCGGCCGGATGATCGTGTTCGTCTGGTTGTTCGCCTTGTTCCGGTAGCCGGCGCGCCGGTAGGCGAGGTTCGCGATCGCCGTGACCGCCGTGCTCTCCCCCGCCCCGTTCTTCGCGACGAGCGTGTAGGGGTAGGAAGCGTCGTTGGTCAGGCCCGACACGGTGGCCGACGTCCCGGTCACCTCGCCCGGCGCGTTGGTCCCGGTGACGCGGTAGACGACGGACGTGCCGGGCGCCGCGCTCCAGGTGAGGCGCGCCCCGTGGTCCTCCCCCGCCGCCGCGAAGCCGGTCGGCTGGCCGGGGGCGACGCAGGGCCGCACGGGCATGCTCGGCCGCGACTCCTTCTCGGCCCGCCTCCCGTTCGGCGCCTCGTACTGGACGGCCACCGTGAACTGGTAGGACTTGTCGCAGCTCCCGCCCGCCAGGGTGAAGCTGGGCGACGCGCCGGCCGGGACCCGGCGCGGCCGGACCTGGAACTCCTCCGCACCCTTGAGCACGTACCCCTCGGGCCTGCCTCCGGCGGAGGGAGCGAAGGTCACCCGCGCACCGCCCGAGAGCGGATCGACGCGCACGACCTGCGGTTCCGACGGGGTACCGTCACCCGGCGGCTTCGGCGGCGCGGGCGGCGTCCAGGGCGGGCCGGCGCCGGTGGAGCCGCCGGGGCCCCGGCCACCGCCGTTGGCACGGTTCCCGTTACCGCCGCCCGGGTTGGGCGCCGGGATGGGACGCCGTGCACTGCCGGGGATCTTGTCCTCGTACTTCTTGATGCGCTTGACGGCGCCGTCGGGGTCGAAGGCGAGGGCCGTCGAACCGTCGGGGTCGTTGACCCATAGCATGTGGTCGCGGACGAGGATCTCGATCGTCCCGCCCGGACGGGTCGCGGTGATGGGCCGCTCCCAGGCGTTGCGGTCGGTGTTGAAGACCAGCAGTTGCCCGGACGTGCGGTCGGGCAGGTAGACGCGCGAGCCGAGAACGTGCGGGGACTCGAACTGGTGGCGCGGCATGCGCAGCGCGACGGAGTCGACGCGCCCGACGGCGGTGTTGAGCAGGTAGAGGGCGCCGCCCGCTCCGAGCATGGGAACGACCTGCCCGTCGGCGACCGGAGGCACCTTGACCCCGGCGGCCGACCGGGAGACAGGAGCGGGCAGGTTGATCTTCTGGCTCCCCGCGGCGCGGACGACGAGCGCGGTCGCGGAGGTGCTGTTGGTGATGACGGGGGTTCCGGCGGCCATGGTCAGCGCGAGGCGGTCGCCCGCGGCACCGGCGACGACGGCCCGTCCCTGGCGTCCGTTCTGGAAGGGGACGACGTGGCCGTTCTGCGGGACGGGGACCCAGAGCGTCCCCGCGGCGTCGATGCCGCCGGCCGACAGCGGTGCGGGCAGGGTGGCGCCCTGGCCGACGGGCGCGAGGGTCAGCGGGTCGATCTGCTGGACGGCGCCCTTGACGAGATCGACGGTGTAGGCGGTGCCCGCGCCCGCCACGACCTGGAGGGCGGAGCCGCCGAGCACCCGACTCTGCGTGATCTTGAGCTGGGACGGGTCGATCCTGCTGACGACGCCGGTGTCCTCGTCGATCAGCAGCACGGTCGTCCCGTCCTGGACGATCCTGATGTGGTGGCCGCGCATCTGCGGGATCACGCCGGCCTTGCCGTCCACCTTGCCCGCGAGACCGTTGGCGTGCACGACCAGACCCTTGGCGCCCGCGCTCAGCCAGGCCCCGACATCGGCGAGCTTGTAGCGGGCGCTCGCGCTGCCCACCCCGTAGACCAGGGCGCTCACGCAGAGCACCCCGACGAGGCCGATCGCTATCTGCCCCGTGATGCGATCGCGCCGGAAGAACCCGCGCAGACCCGTGGCCCGCGCGGGGGATCGGTCCCCGCTCAATCCCCGCCACCCTCTCGTCGCGCCGTGGCCACCCGCTCCTGAACTCGCGGTGGCACCATGCCGGTCGGCGCTCGTCCCCGCCCGGCCGCCGGTGAACCGGCGGGCGGGGGCCTGACGCCGGAAGGAGCTGGAAGCTCGGCGCGAGGGGCACATTAACGGTAATGCGGCTCACACCATATTGGGATGAATCACACTTCACCTGCGGAACCGCCAGACCAGCCGGGGTTACGCGAGAGTAAGTGTGATGTGGATCACATTCTCGGATTTGCGGCTTCCGATCCCGCCTGAACCGAACGCGAACGTTATCCCTGACGTCCTACTGTTGGGCATCGCGAACGACGACACCGAGGTGGACGTGGAAAACGCAAGCATCGCCGACCTGTGGGACCGCGTGACCGGAACGCAGCCCGATCCACCGTGGTGGCTGGTCCTGCTCGTCGGTCTCGTGGCCCTCGGCTCGGTCGTCCACGGCCCCACGTGGCGCGTCGCCCGGAACGTCGTGACCATCGCCCACGAGGGCGGGCACGCCCTGATCGCCCTGGTCACCGGACGCAAGCTGGACGGCATCAAGCTGCACTCCGACACCTCGGGCGTCACCGTCTCGCGCGGCAAGCCGCACGGGCCGGGCATGGTGTTCACCGCGATGGCCGGATACCTCACTCCCCCCTTGCTCGGGCTGCTGTTCGCGGCCCTGCTGGCGGGCGGCCGCATCACGCTGATGCTGTGGTTCTCGCTGGCCCTGCTGGCGGGGATGCTCGTGATGATCCGCAACGCCTACGGCGCACTGTCGGTCATCATCACCGGCGCCGTCATCTTCGGGGTGTCCTGGCTGGGCGGCGCGAAGGTCCAGGCGGGATTCGCCTACCTGGCGGCCTGGTTCCTGCTCCTGGCGGCGACCCGCCCGGTCATCGAGCTACAGCGGATGCGCGCCCGGCACATGGCGCCGAGCTCGGACGCCGACCAGCTGGCGCACCTGACCAGCGTGCCGGGCCTGGCCTGGGTGAGCCTGTTCGGCGCCGTGGCCCTGGCCGCGCTCCTGGCAGGCGCGGCCCTCCTGGTCCCCGACGCAGCCGCAGTCCCCCACCTCCCCCGCCCGCCAGGCTTTTAGGCTTCGAGGCACTGGCGCCGGAAGCCCGCCCGGTGCAGAACTACCTCAACCGTCACGCGAGCGCGCGACCTGAGCGTTGGGGCAAAGCCCAAGGCAAGCCCCAACGGGAAGATCGCGAAGCGATGACGCGCTCGCCCAAGCACGGTCAAGGGGGCGAGCCGCCAGGCGAGCCCCCTTGGGCCGGGATTGCAATCAACACTGTCCGAGGTCGGCGATAGTTTCGGCATTGTGAGCGATCGATGGGACCGGGCGCAGGTGCTCGGGCTGGCGCCGGACGCCGCGGCGGCGAAGGCCGCGGGCGGGATCGCCCGTCCGGCCGGGTGGGCCGGTACCGGCTGCGACGGCGAGGCCGTCTGGGGCGAGTGCCAGGGCAGCGGCAAGGCCGCCTACCGGACCTGCGCCGATCTGGCCGGGCCCGCGTTCCGCTGTTCGTGTCCGAGCCGCAAGTTCCCCTGCAAGCACGCGCTCGCGCTGCTGCTGCTCTGGAGCGAGGGGGCCGTGGGGGTGGGTCCCCGTCCGGGGTGGGTCGCCGAATGGGTGGAGGAGCGGCGCGACAGGGACGACCGGTCGCGGGAACGTCGCGCGGCGTCGGCCGTCAAGGCACGCGACCCGAAGACCGTCGAGCGGCGTGAGCGGCGGGTCGATGACGGACTCGCCGAGCTCGACCAGTGGCTGCGCGACCAGGTCGCGCACGGGCTCTCGCAGGCCGCCAAGGAGTCCTACCGGCTGTGGGACGACGCGGCCCGCCGGCTCGTCGACGCGCAGGCGGGCGGGCTGTCGGGCCCCGTCCGGGGGCTCGCGGCGATCCCACGCCAGCCCGGTTGGCCCGACCGTCTCCTGGAGGAGTACGCGATGCTGCGGCTGCTCGTCCGGGCCTACCAGCGGCGGGCGGAGCTGCCCCAGGGGTTGCGCGACACCGTCCGCGCGAGGATCGGGTTCACCGTCCCGCAGGATGACGTGCTCTCCGAGGGCGAGCGCGTCCAGGACCTGTGGTCGGTGACCGGGTCGCGTGACATCCCGCAGGAGCAGCTCACCACACGGCGGGTGTGGCTGCGGGGGCGGCGAACGGGACGTCCGGCGCTGGTCCTGTCCTTCGCGCCGCCCGGCGGTGCCCTCGACACGTCCCTCCTCGTGGGCACCGAGGTCGACGCGGAGCTGGCGTTCTACCCCGGCGCCCAGCCGCTGCGCGCGCTCGTGGCCGAACGGTACGGGCCGGCCGGGGCGGGTACGCCCGACGGTACCGATGTCCGGGGCTTTCTCGGCGAGCACGCCGCGGCACTCGCACGCGATCCCTGGCTGGAACGCTGGCCCGCCACGCTCGCGGGGGTGCGGCTCGCCCGCACCGCGGAAGGCGGCCTGCACGCGGTCGATGGTGCGGGCGACTCGCTTCCGCTCCGCTTGGCCGATCCGTGGCGGCTCCTCGCGGTTTCGGGAGGCGGCCCGGTCACCCTGGCCGGCGAATGGACGGCCCATGGCCTTCGTCCGCTGGCCGCCTGGCACGACGACGAAGGGGCCGTGATCCTGTGAGCGCCTGGGCCGACCACGTCACCGCCGCCCTCCTCGGCACCGAGCGCCGCGACCCGCCCGTTCTCCCCGAAGCGCCCGCCGGTCCCGGCGACAAGGCGGCCCGGCTGCTCGACCAGGCGGCCCTCCTCACCGTCCGACGCCGCGCCGGCCGCCGGCCCACCGGCGCCGCCGAGGTCATCGCGGCGGCGCCGGCCGAGAGCGTTCCGACCGTCCCGGCGGTGGCGGCGGGGCGGCTGGGGCGGATCCTCGCCGGAGAGCAGATCCGGGTGCTGCCCGAGTGGCTGGACGCGGCGGCGGCGCACGGATGGCGGGTGCCGGCCCGGCTGCTGCCCGAGCTGCTGGAGCGGGGCCGCAGCGACCGGATGCTGCGCCCGTCGATCGCCCGGTCCGCGGGACGCCGCGGAGTCTGGCTGGCCCTGCAGAACACCGACTGGGCCTACCTCGTCGGGGCGGGGGACGACCCCGGCGGCGGGGCGGACGTGTGGGAGACCGGGACGCGCAACCAGCGGGTCGCCTTTCTGACCAGGCTGCGCGGTGACGACCCGGGCGGGGCCCGCGAGCTGCTCTGCGAGACATGGGTGAAGGAGCCGGCGCCCGACCGCGCGGCGTTTCTCGCCACGTTCGAGCACGGGCTGTCCTTGGACGATGAGGAGTTCCTGGAAACGGCTCTGGAAGACCGCGGTAAGGACGTCCGGCAGCTCGCCTCCGACCTGCTCGCCCGCGTGCCGGGTTCGGCGTACGGGCGGCGCATGGCGGCCCGCGCCCGCGCCTGCGTGGCGCCCCAGACCCGCGCCGTCCGGGGACGTGACCAGACCTGTGTCGTGGTCGAGCCGCCGCGCGAGCACGACGAGGACCTCGCGCGGGACGGCGTCCCGTTCCACCCCAGCGGTTCGTTCACGCCGGGAGGCCCGAACGGTCCGATCGGCGCCAGGGCCGCGTGGCTCCGCGAGATCCTCGCCCGCACCCCCTTGAGCACCTGGACGGAGACGTTCGGGCTGCCCCCGATGGAGATCGTCTGCCTGCCGCTGGGAACCCCCGAGCGTCCTGGTCCGCCGGACGGCGGGGCCGCGCAGAGGGCGTTCGGCGATGTCGACGGGCGGGTGGCGCGGGACGTGCACATCGGGTGGGCGCGGGCGGCGCTCAGGCAGCGTGACGCCGAGTGGGCGCGCGCGCTGCTCAAGGGCGGTGTCGTTGTCGACGAGCCTGAGGCGCTCGCCGACCTGCTGGCCGTCCTGCCCTCGGACGAGCGGGAGTCCGCGGCGGCGGACCTGATCCGGTGGGTGGACGGCCATCCCGATCTGCTGCGCGTCCTCGAACGGGTGCCGGGTCCGTGGACGAGCGCGCTCGCGGCCGCCGTGGTCGCGACGCTGACGTCCGCGGCCGAGCGGCCCGCGCACCGCGACGAGCACGCGCTCACCCAGTTGTGCCGGCTCGCCGACCAGCGGCTCGACCCGGCCGCCGCCGCCCGGCTGGAGGCCGCCGGCCCGGCGGCGCCGCGCGCCGTCCTTGAACTGATCGCTACCTTGCGGTTCCGTGACGAGATGCTGAAGGAGCTCGCTCCGTGATGACCAACGAGTCTGTGCCGGGGGGTCTGGCGGGTCGTCCCCCTAGGGAGCAGAGCGCAGAGGCCGTTCTGCGACCGCACGCCGAGCAGGAGAACGCCGGCGAGTTGAAGCGGCTGGCCGAGCACGACGATCGGCCGCGCCCGCCGGGCTGGCGGCTGTCGCCGTGGGCGGTCACCCTGTATCTGCTCGGCGGCGAACTTCCGGACGGCACGGTGATCGGCCCGAAGTACGTGGGCCCGCGCCGGCTGGTGGAGGTCGCGGTCGCGACGCTCGCCACCGACCGGGCGTTGCTGCTGCTCGGCGTCCCCGGCACGGCCAAGACGTGGGTGTCGGAGCACTTGGCCGCCGCCATCAGCGGCGACTCGACGTTGCTGGTGCAGGGGACGGCGGGAACCTCCGAGGAGGCCGTCCGGTACGGGTGGAACTACGCGCGGTTGCTCGCGGAGGGGCCGTCGGAGAAGGCGCTCGTGGAGAGCCCGCTGATGCACGCGATGCGGACCGGGGCCGTCGCGCGGATCGAGGAGCTCACCCGGATGCCGTCCGACGTGCAGGACACGCTGATCACCGTCCTGTCGGAGAAGACGCTGCCCGTCCCCGAGCTCGGCACCGAGGTGCAGGCGCGCAAGGGCTTCACGGTGATCGCGACCGCGAACGACCGTGACCGGGGCGTCAACGAGCTGTCCAGCGCGCTGCGCCGGCGGTTCAACACCGTGGTGCTCCCGCTGCCCGAGTCCGCTGAGGACGAGGTGGACATCGTGGCCCGCCGGGTCGAGGAGATCGGCAGCGCGCTGGAACTGCCGGAGAGCCCGGCGGGGCTGGAGGAGATCCGCCGGGTCGTCACCGTGTTCCGGGAGCTGCGTTCCGGGCTCACCGGCGACGGCCAGACCAAGCTCAAGTCGCCCAGCGGGACGCTCAGCACCGCCGAGGCGATCTCGGTGATCACCAGTGGGCTGGCGCTCGCCGCGCACTTCGGCGACGGGGTCCTGCGCGCGGCGGACGTCGCGGGCGGCATCGTCGGCGCCGTCGTCCAGGACCCGGTGTCGGACCGCGTGGTGTGGCAGGAGTACCTGGAGACGGTCGTACGGGACCGTGCCGAGTGGCTCGACTTCTACCGGGCCTGCCGGGAGGTGTCTTGACGGGTCACCGGGTCGAGGTCTACGGCATCCGGCATCACGGGCCGGGCTCGGCCCGCGCGCTGCGGGCAGCGTTGGAGGATTACGGGCCCGACGCGGTGCTGATCGAGGGCCCGCCGGAGGCCGACGCCATCGTGGAGTTGGCCGCCGACCCCGGGATGGTGCCGCCGGTCGCGTTGCTGGCCTACTCCCCCGCGGCGGACGGCGACGACCGCAAGGCCGCGTTCTGGCCGTTCGCCGAGTTCAGCCCGGAATGGCAGGCCGTGCGGCACGCCCTCGCAGCGGGCGCGGCGGTCCGGTTCTGCGACCTGCCGGCGGCGCACCAGCTCGTCCCGGCGGAGGAGGAACCCCAGGAGCCACCCGCCGGTGATCCGCCCGCCGAGGCGCGGCCTCCGGCCCCCGAGGAGGGGATCCGGCTCGATCCGCTGGGCTGGCTGGCGAAGGCCGCCGGGTATGACGACACCGAGCGCTGGTGGGACGACGTCGTGGAGCATCGCCACGACGACCCGTCCCCGTTCCCCGCCATCGCCGAGGCCATGACGGAGCTGCGGGAGCAGTTGGCCACCCTGCCGGAGGAGACCGCACGGGCGGGCCTGCCGGCGGGATATCTGCGGCGCGAGGAACAGCGTGAGGCCCACATGCGCCGGACGCTGCGCCGGGCTCTGAAGGACGGGTACGAGCGGGTCGCCGTGGTGTGCGGCGCCTGGCACGTCCCGGCGCTGCTGGCCACCGTGCCCGCGGCCCGCGACGACCGGACGCTGCGGGGCCTGCCGAAGGTGAGGGTCGCGACGACGTGGGTGCCGTGGACGCACGGGAGGCTCGCCGGGCGGTCCGGGTACGGCGCGGGCGTGCGCTCCCCCGGCTGGTACCACCACCTGTTCGCGGCGCGCGACCGTCCGGTCGAGCGCTGGCTCACCGCCGCCGCGCGGGTGTTGCGCGAGGAGGGCCTGCACGTCTCGTCCGCGCACGTGATCGAGGCCGTCCGGCTCGCGGAGGCGCTCGCCGCGCTGCGCGGCCGTCCCCTCGCCGGGCTGGACGAGGTCACCGAGGCCACCCGGGCGGTGCTGTGCGAGGGCGCCGAGCTGCCCGTCGAGCTGATCCAGCGGCGTCTGGTCGTCGGTGAGCGGCTCGGTGCCGTACCGGAGCGGACCCCGATGGTGCCGCTGCAACGCGACCTGCAAGCCGAGCAGCGGCGGCTGCGGCTCAAGCCGTCGGCGCTGGACAAGGAGCAGGACCTCGATCTGCGCAAGCCCACCGATGTGGACCGCAGCCGGCTGCTGCACCGGCTGCGCCTGCTGGACGTCGACTGGGGCGTCCCGGCGGAGAGCCGGTCGAAGGGCACGTTCCGCGAGACGTGGACGCTGGTGTGGCGGCCGGAGTTCGATGTCGAGCTGATCGAGGCGAGCGCCTGGGGCACCACCGTGCGCGGCGCCGCCACCGCGCGCGCCGAGGCGCTGGCGACGGGTGCGCGGACGCTCGCCGATCTCACATCCGTCGCCGAGCGGTGCCTGCTGGCCGACCTCGGCGGCGCGCTGCCCGCGGTGATGCACGCCCTGGCCGACCGGGCCGCCGTGGACACCGATGTCGCGCGTCTGATGGCGGCGCTGCCCGCGCTCGTCCGGGCGCTGCGGTACGGGGACGTGCGGGGCACGTCGACCGGCCCGCTCCGCACCGTCGTGGACGGTCTCGTGGTGCGGATCTGCGTCGGCCTGCCGCCCGCGCTCGCCGGCCTGGACGACGCCGCCGCCCGCGAGCTGCTCGGCCACATCGACGCCGTCCACGGCGCGCTGGCCCTGCTCGGCGACGATGTAGCAGAGGGGCACATCGAGCGCTGGCGCCGCACGCTGGAGGGCCTCGTCGCCCGCCCGGACGTTCTGCACGGCCTCGTGGAGGGCCGCCTCACCCGCCTCCTGCACGACGCGGGGCGCCTGCCCGACGTCGCCGATCGGATGGCCCGGGCCGTGTCCGTGGGCGCCGCGCCCGACCGGGCGGCGGCCTGGGTCGAGGGGTTCCTGTCCGGCGGCGGCCTGCTGCTCATGCACGACGAGGCGCTGCTGCGTCTCGTGGACGGCTGGATCTCCAGGCTCCCCGCCGCTTCCTTCACCGACGTCCTGCCCCTGCTGCGCCGCACCTTCGGCGCCTTCGCGGCGGCGGAGCGGCGCGCGATCGGCGAGCGGGTCCGTCGCCTCGGCGCGACCGCGGGGCCGGCCCATGCCGCCGGGGACGACCTGGACGCGGCCCGCGCGGCCCCCGCGGCGGAAACGGCGCTGGCCATCCTCGGCTGGAAGGGGTCCCGGTGAGCGGCGACGACGGCGAGCGGCTCCGGCGGTGGCGGCTCGTGCTGGGCGGCGAACGGGCGGACGGCACCGGTGTGGCGCTGACCGGCGACGACGCGCGGATGGACGGGGCGCTGGAGCGGCTCTACGGCGCGGGCGACCGCGACGAGGGCCGGTCCCGGCCGGGGCGGCGCAGCGCCGGGCTCGGCGATTCGGCGCCGTCGGTCGCGCGCTGGCTCGGCGACATCCGCGCCTACTTCCCGTCGACGGTCGTCCAGGTCATGCAGAGGGACGCGATCGAACGGCTCGACCTCACCCGGCTGCTGATGGAGCCGGAGATGCTGGAGGCGGTCGAACCGGACGTCCATCTGGTCGGCACGCTGCTGTCGCTCAACCGGGTGATGCCCGACCGGGCGCGGGAGTCGGCGCGGGCGGTGGTCCGGACGGTCGTCGCCGATCTGGAGCGCCGGCTCGCGCAGCGGACCCGGTCGGCGGTCGGCGGGGCCCTGGACCGGACGGCGCGCGTCCACCGGCCCCGGCGGCTCGCCGATGTCGACTGGGAGCGGACGATCCGCGCGAACCTGCGGCACTACCTGCCCGAGCACCGCACGCTCGTCCCGGAACGGCTGGTCGGATACGGGCGGCGGCGGCAGTCCGTCGAACGGGACGTGGTCCTCGCCATCGACCAGAGCGGCTCGATGGCGGCGTCGGTGGTGTACGCGAGCGTGTTCGGCGCGGCGCTGGCCTCGACGCGGTCGCTGCGGACGTCGCTTGTGGTGTTCGACACCGCCGTCGCCGATCTGACCGACCAGTTGCACGACCCGGTGGAGGTGCTGTTCGGCACGCAGTTGGGGGGCGGTACCGACATCAACCGGGCGCTCGCGTACTGCCAGGGTCTCATCACCCGCCCGAACGACACGATCCTCGTGCTGGTCAGCGACCTGTACGAGGGCGGGATCCGGGAGGAGATGCTGCGGCGGGTGGGCGCGCTGACGGCGTCCGGCGTGCAGGTCGTGGTGCTGCTGGCGCTGTCGGACGAGGGCGCCCCGGCCTACGACCACGACAACGCGGCGGCGTTGGCCGCCCTCGGCGTGCCCGCGTTCGCCTGCACGCCCGACGCGTTCCCGGGCCTGATGGCCGCCGCGATCGAGCGCCGTGACCTGAGGGAGTGGTCGGAGCGCTCAGCGGGGGCCGGGTGAGGAGCGCAGCCCCATCGCGAGGAGGACCACCACCAGCGCGGTGATGATGGCGTGCCCGGCCAGGGCGGGGACGTCGATGTCGACGAGGGCGCCCCAGGCGCCCCACAACGCGACGCGGGCGACGCGGGCGGCCATCACCGTCCAGGCGCCGGCCCGGCTGCCCCGCCACGCCATGATCACCGCGACCAGGGTGACCGCCGCGAGGAGGGTGAACGATGTGGCGACCACGGGCAGCAGGCCGCCGCGATGGCCCACGGTCAGCGACGGCCGAGCGATGAGGATCGCGAGGGACGCGACGTCCAGCGCGGCCAGCAGCCCGGCCAGGATCAGCGCGATGACGGTCGCGGGGCCACGCCGCAGGACCCGGTGCGGCGGCTCGGCGGTGACCTGCCCCTGGGGGAACGGCGGAAGGCCGGAGGCCGCGCCCCCGTTGGGGGCGTACGGCGTGGGGGCGGGCTCCCGGAGCGTCGCCGGGTCGGCCCCGCGGGTGAGTTCGGCGGTGGGTCGGCCCGCCGCGGCGCCCACCGGCCCGTTCGGTGGCGCGGCGCCCCAGGCTCCGGCCGGAGGGCCCGGATACTGCTCGGTGGCCCCCTGAGTCACACCGGCTCCGGATGTCCCGGTATTCCCATGCGGCACGGCGTTCCCATGCGGCACAGCGCCGCCAGGAGTGGCGGTCGTACCCCAGCTCACGGCGGTGCCCGAGGACACGCCGGCGTTCGGCGGCGCGGCGCCCGGGTGGGCGGCGGTGCCCGGGATCGTGCCGCCGGAGATCGCCGTGGGATGCGGCGGCGGAGGGAAGTCGTGGGCGGGCTCGGCAGAACCGTGTTCGCCCAGGAGGCGGAGGAGAACGTCCTCGGAGGTGGGGCGGGCGGCCGGGTCGCGGGCCAGGCACGCCGCGGCGACCTCGGCGATCGGCCCGGGCAGGGGGCCGAGGTCGGGCGTCTCGTGCATGATCCGGTACATCACGGCGGGCAGCGGGCCGCCGGCGAAGGGGTCGCGGCCGGTCGCGGCGAACAGCAGGGTCCCCGCCCAGGCGAACAGGTCGGTGGCGGGGCTGACACGCCCCGCGAACTGCTCGGGCGCCATGTAGGCGGGCGTCCCGACGACCTGGCTGGTCAGTGTGGCGCCCGCGTCGAACGCGCGGGCGATCCCGAAGTCGATCACGCGGGGGCCGTCCCGGCCCATCAGGACGTTCTGCGGCTTGAAATCACGGTGCACGATGCCGGCGCGGTGGATAGCGGTCAGTGCGGTGACCGAGCTGATCGCGAGCCGGTCGAGGTCGGCGCCGGCGCGCGGGCCGTCCTCCAGGACGAGGTCGCGCAGTGACCGGCCCGGCACGTACTCGCTGACGATGTAGGGACGGTCGCCCGCCATGTCGGCGGCGAGCATCTGCGCGGTGCAGAACCCGGCGACCCGCTGGAGCAGCGCGAGCTCGCGAACGAATCGGCCTCGGGCCGCGGCGTTGCCGAGCAACTGGGTATGCAGGAGCTTGACGGCGACGAGCGGCGGCAGGGTCCCCGGATCGACCGGGCGGCCGAGGAACACCACGCCCTGCCCGCCGACGCCGATCCGGCCGAGCAGCTCGCAGCCACCAAGGTGAGTGGGATCGGCGGCGTCGAGGGGAAGCGGGCTCGCCATTCGTACCCCCGTGGGTCCCCGAAAATTTAAGCATTTCACCGGGCACAAAACCGCTTCACCCGGCATCAAAGAGTATAGGTTCGGCAGGCCCGGAGCGGGAGACGACGCATGCGTGAGATCCATTCGAGAATTGCCCGGCGCAGAGCCGCGGCGGTGTCCTTCACGGCACTGTGCGTGGCCGCGGGGACGCTGGCGGGCTGCGGCGATGCGGGGGCGACGATCACCCGTCTCACCGTGGGGACGCCGGGGCCCGAGCCGTACACGCTAATGTCGGGCACCGACCAGACGAAGGTCGCGAACCGTCCGCAGGCGGGCGGGACGCGGCAGGGCGACTCCCCCGGCCTGTACGGCGGGACGCGCCACGCGGCGAGCTGCGACCAGGGCAAGTTGATCGCGTTCCTGCAGGCCAACCCGGACAAGGCGAAGGCCTGGGCGGGGGTCCAGGGAATCCCCGTCGGCGACATCCCGCGCTATGTCTCGCGGCTGACCCCGGTCCTGCTCCGCACTGACACGCTCGTGACCAACCACGGCTGGAACGCCGGGAAGGCGACCAGCGGACCCGCCGTCCTCCAGGCCGGAATGGGCGTCCTGGTCAATGGTTACGGGGTCCCCACGGTGAAGTGCAATTGCGGCAATCCGCTGACTCAGCCGGAGAAGAAGATCTCCACCGGGAAGGCGTCGTACCGTGGCCGCTCCTGGCCGGGCTTCACCAAGGCGAAAGTGACCAAGGTGCAGCCGAGGGATTCGCGGAAGGGGACGATCGAGACGTTCGTGCTCGTCGATCCGGGCGCCACGATGGGCTTCGAGCGGCCCCGCGCCACTGCGGGCCCGGTGGACGGCCCGCCGACCGAGCTGCCCTCGACGGAGCTGGTCGGGCCGTCCGACACGCCGACGCCGTCGGACTCCGGCAGCAGTTCGCCGGGCACCGACGTGCCCACCGACGACCCGAGCATGACGCCCGGCACTGACACGCCGACCGAGCCGACGGAGCCCACCGAACCGTCCGAGCAGCCCACCGAGCCGGGCCCGACCGGCAGCGAGCCGGCACCGGGCATGTCCGCCGGCCCGAACTACGGCGGCACCGGGATGGAGCCGGGGGCGTCGGAGCCGAACCCGGGCGGGGCGCCGGACAGTCCGATCTCCATGGCGCCGTCCCGGGAACCGGAGACCCCGCCCACCTGGTGAAAGCCAATGCGGTACATTTGCTCATATGAGCAGTGCTTCATATGTGACCCCCGCCGAAGCGTGCGCCGTCCGCGTGGTCGACGCCCAGAAGGTCGCCGTCGTCTCGGCCTCGCTGCCGGACGCCGAGACGATCACCGAGTTGGCCCAGGTGTTCGGGCTGCTGTCCGACCCGGGGCGGCTGCGGGTGATCACCGCGCTGCTCGAGGGCGGCGAGATGTGCGTCTGCGACATCGCCGCGTCCTGCCGGACCTCGGAGTCTGCGGTCTCGCACGCGCTGCGCCTGCTGCGCGCCAACCGCGTCGTCCGGGTCCGCCGAGCCGGACGGATAGCCTACTACCGGCTGGACGACTCCCACGTCCGGCTGCTGCTCGACCTCGCCCTCGCCCATGTCGGGCATAGGGAGGAGGAGACATGACCTGGCAGGACGATCCTGCGACGAACGGACAGGGCCATGACCAGGGCCATGGGCACGGGCATGGGCATGGGCATGGCCACGGCGTCTCGGCCGACGCCGACCGCCGCTACCTGGGCGGCGCGCTCGCACTGATCCTGGTCTACATGATCGGCGAGGTCGTGATCGGCCTCCTCGCCCAGTCGCTGGCGCTCATCTCCGACGCCGCGCACATGATGACCGACGCGTTCGCCATCGCGCTGGCGCTGGTCGCGATGCGGATCGCGGCGCGTCCCCCGAAGGGCGGCTACACCTACGGCCTGCGCCGGTCGGAGATCCTTTCGGCGCAGCTCAACGGGCTGACGCTGATCCTGCTCGCGGTCTTCTTCGTCTACGAGGGCGTGCAGCGGCTGATCGACCCGCCGAACGTCGAGGGCCATCTGGTGTTCTGGACGTCCCTCGCCGGGATCGTGGTGAACGTGGCGGCGACGTGGCTGATCAGCAAGGCGAACCGGGCCAGCCTCAACGTCGAGGGGGCCTTCCAGCACATCCTGAACGACCTGTACGCGTTCATCTCCACGGCCATCGCCGGGCTCGTGGTGTGGACGACCGGCTTCGCCCGCGCCGATGCGCTCGCCTCGCTGGTGGTGGCCGCGCTGATGCTCAAGGCCGGGTACGGGCTGCTGCGGGACGCGGGCCGGGTGCTGATGGAGGCCGCGCCCGCCGGCATCGACCCGTCCGAGCTCGGTGGCCGGCTGGCCCGGCGGCCGTGCGTGGAGGAGGTCCACGACCTGCACGTGTGGGAGGTCAGCTCCGGCTACCCCGCGCTGTCGGCGCACGTGCTCGTGGACGCCAAGGGCGACTGCCACGCCGTACGGCGTGATCTGCAACAGCTGCTGCGCAGCTCGTACGGGATCACGCACACGACACTGGAAGTCGATCACATCGACGAGGCCGCCTCGTCCAACGGCGGGCACGGCCACTGCGAGAACCCGCACGGCCCCCGCCACGTGTCCGGTGAGGCGCCCCACGAGCACGTGGGCCAGGCCTCCTGCGAACACTGAGCACGGGTTGCGCTCACGCACCGTCCTTCTGGGACCCGCCTGCCGGGATTCACCAACCGAAGAGGGCGGCCGCGGAGTCGTGACAGACGGCCCGAAGCCAGTCATCGCCCAGTTCCAGCGCGACCAGTGACTCCGACTGGTAGGCCACCGCGCACCGAGCAGCGGGCCGGCCTCGTCGAAGCACTCCCGCACCGCGCTCATCAGCCGCGGCGGCATGAAATGGACGTGCACGTCGATCAGGCCCGGCAGCCCGAGCGCCTGCCAGAAGGCCGGGACGGCCGCATCGGAACGGGCTCCAGCACGCCCCAGACCCTAGACGATCAAAGACCCGTTCCCCGCGCCGGGTAGTGTGGCGCGGGTGCGGAGCAAGGCGGAGCTGGAGGCGGCGATCGGGGCCGGCGGCCGCGCCGTCCTGGTGATCAATTCCCGCTCCCGCAGGGGCCGCCGCCTGTACGGGACGGCGCGGCGGCTGCTGCGCGAGGCGGGGCTTGAGTTCGTCCACGTCTTCCCGGTGACCGAACCGGGGCGGCTGCGCGAGCTGTTCGCCGACGTCCTCGCCCTCGAACCCGACCTGGTCGTCGTCGGCGGCGGGGACGGGACGGTCGCCGAGGCGGTCGGCCACCTGGCGCACCGCGACGTCGCGCTCGGCGTGCTGCCGCTCGGCACCACCAACAACTTCGCGCGAAGCCTTGAGCTGCCGCTCGACCTGCCGGGCGCCGTCCGCACGCTCGCCGTCGCGGACCCGGACGGCGGCAAGGTCGCCGACGTGGACGTCGGCTGGTTCGCCAGCACCGGCGACCCGCAGGACGGGGGGCCGGGCGGCGACCGCGAGCACATCTTCGCCAACATGATCAGTATCGGGCTGTCGGTGGAGGTCGCCGGGAACGTCCCGCACGCGCTCAAGCGCGTCGTCGGCCGCCCCGCGTACGCGCTGACGGCGGCGCGGTTGCTGCCCCGGCACGAGGCGTTCACCGCGCGCATCACGATCGATGGCGAGACCCGCGAAGTGATGACGCACCAGCTCAACGTCGCCAACGGCGCGCACCACAGCGGGCAGCGCATCGCCCGCGACGCCAGCCCCGACGACCGGCTCCTCGCCGTCTACCGGCTGGGCGACGAGCGGCGGCTGCGGCTGGCGTCGGCCACGGCCCGGCACGTGCTGACCGGGCCGTGGCGGTCGCTGGACGAGGACGCCTTCCTCACGACCGCGCATGTGGAGATCGAGACCGACCGTCCGCTGCGGGTGGACGTGGACGGCGAGGTCCGCGGCCGCACACCGGTGACGATCCGGCTGCGCGGCAACGCCCTGCGCGTGATCGTCCCGCGGAGCTTCGAGGACACCTGAGCTGCTCGCCGCCCGGCTCCGCGGCCCTCGTTAGAGCACGCCGCGGGCCGCGAGCAGTTCCTTCAGCCGATCGTGCGGGAGTGCCGGGGAGCGGTGCCCGTCCCGTCCGACCATGGTCTCGGCGCCGAGCAGGACGTTCAGCACGGCCTCCTCGACCGCCTGGACGACCGCCTCGTAGAACGGGTCGATCAGGTTCCACGGGACGAACCGGAGGGTGTCGTAGCCCCCCTCCCCCGCCGGGAAGCCGCCGCTGATCGCGCCCGGGTTGGCGGTGGAGAACGCCATGAAGATGTCGCCGGACGAGTGCTGCCCGTAGGTGCCCGTCCGGGCGAGGCCCATCGGGACACGGCGGGCGAGGGCGGTGCACTGGCCGGGCAGCAGCGGCGCGTCCGTGCCGACGACCACGATGACCGAGCCCGCGCCGGACAGCCCGAGCCAGTCGGTGTCCCGCATCGGGTTGTCGTCGGCCATGTCCGCGCCGACGGGCACCCCGCACACCGTGAGCTGCTCGCGGCCACCGAAGTTGGCCTGGACGAACGCGCCGACCGTGTAGGTGTCCGGTCCGTGTTCCACGATCCGCGACGACGTGCCGCTGCCGCCCTTGTAGCCGTAGCAGTTCATGCCCGTCCCGCCGCCGACCGAGCCCTCCCGGACCGGGCCGCCGCGCGCCGCGTCGATCGCCGCGATGGCGTGCTCGGGCCGGACGTGGTCGCCGTGGATGTCGTTGAGGTAGCCGTCCCAGGTCTCGGCGACGACGGGCAGCATCCACTCGCGGGCGGACGGGCGCTCGCGCAGCGCCCACTCGATCGCGCCGCGGTGGCATGGCCCGACCGCGTGCGTGTTGGTGATCAGCATCGGCAGGGTCAGCGCACCGGTCTCGGCGATCCAGTGCGATCCGGTCATCTCGCCGTTGCCGTTCAGCGCGTGGATCCCGGCGGCGCACGGGTCGGTGAAGCCGGACCGGCCGCGCGGCAGCAGCGCGGTGACACCGGTGCGGACCGGGCCGCCGCTCGCGGTCAGCGGCCCGTCCCCGGAGATCAGCGTGGTGTAGCCGACCTCCACCCCCGGGACGTCGGTGATCGCGTTGTGCGGGCCGGGAGCGCCGGGCAGCGGCAGGCCGAACAGGCGGGCGCGGGTCATGTGTTCCCTTCCAGGTCGTGAAGTGCGCAACCGGTGGCATCGGCGGCGGAGGCGAGCAGCAGGTGTGCGGCCCGTGCGGTGTCGAGGGTGGGCACCGCCATGACGATGTGCAGCCCGTACCCGTCCTCCAGCGCGACCAGGTTGCGGGCGATCGTGGTGGCGTCGCGGGTCAGCGTGAACGCGCCGGTGGCCACGCCGGTCTCCAGGATCCCGGCGTAGATGCCGACCTGCCGCTCGTACAGGCGGATGTGCTCGGCGGCGTACGAGGGCTCCCGGCGGGCGATGGTGCCGAGTTCGTACAGCAGCACGCACAGCTCGTCGCCCGGGCCGGAGGGCAGACCGCTGCGGATCATCGCCGTCAGCCTGCGCCGCGGGTCGGGTTCGCGGCGCACCGCCTCCTCCCGCCCGGAGCAGAACCGGTCGACGGCCTCGCGCTGCACCTCCCGCAGCAGGTCGATCAGGGTCGGAAAGTAGTACAGGACGGACCCGGACGACATCTCGGCCTGCTCGGCGACGTCACGCAACCGCAGATCGAGCACGCCGCGCTCGATCACCGCGCGGCGGGCGGCGGCGACGAGGGCGGCGCGCCGCTCATGAGCCTTGCTTGGTCGTGCCATGCCGACATTCTCCGAAGATCTTTCAGACAATTCAAGTCAGGGGTGGGAGCAGATAAGCCGAGACCAAGATGTTACACCGGCAATCCTTGACCAGGTGACCGGGTGTTCTTTGATACTCATTCAAAGAATTCTTCTCTCAGGAGGAGGTGCCCCATGGCCGCCCCCGAAGTCCGTCCCCCGGTCGCCGCCGACCGGCCGCTCGCGCTGCATCGCGGCCTGCGCACGGTCGGCGCGCTGCTCATCGTCCTGTCGGCGGTGACGCCCGCGTCCTCGGTCTTCATCATCGCGCCGGGGGTGATCTCGCAAGCGGGCACTGGAGCGTTCCTGAGCTTCGCCGCCGCGGGCGTCGTCGGCATCTTCATGGCGTTCGTGTACGCCGAACTGTCGTCGGCCTACCCGCTGACCGGCGGCGAGTACGCGATCGTCGGCCGGACGCTCGGCCGGCTGCCCGGCTTCGTCGTGCTGGGCCTGATCCTCATCACCCAGCTGCTGATCCTCGCGGTGATCGCGCTCGGTGTCGGCACCTACCTCAGCGTCCTCATCGACGGCCTGAACGGCCCCGTCGTCGCGGCCGTCACGGTGGCCGCCGCGACCGTGATCGCGATCTTCGACATCAAGGTCAACGCGGTGGTCACCGGGATCTTCCTGGCGATCGAGATGATCGCCCTGGTCGTGCTGTCCGCGCTCGGGTTCCTGCACGTCGAGCGACCCTTCACCGACCTGATCACGAACCCGGTCGTGGCCGGTGAGGGCTCCGGCGTGACCGCCGCGTCCGCCGGGCTGATCGCCGCCGCGACCGCCGTCGCGATCTTCTCCTACAACGGCTACGGCTCGGCCGTGTACTTCGGCGAGGAGACCCACAACGCGCAGAAGGCCATCGCCCGGACGATCCTGTGGGCCCTCGGCATCACGGTGGCCGCGGAGCTGATCCCGATCACCGCCGTCCTGCTCGGGTCCCCCGACCTGGACACGCTGCTGCACTCCGAGAACATGCTGGAGTACTTCATCACCGAGCGCGGCGGCGACACCCTCAACACGGTGATCAGCCTCGCCATCGCGCTCGCCATCCTCAACGCGGTCATCGCGATCATGCTACTCACCGCCCGGCTGATCTTCAGTTCGGGCCGGGACGGCACCTGGTCACCGAAGATCGACGGCGCGCTCACCGCGCTCCACCCGCGCTTCGGCACGCCCTGGATCGCGACGATCCTCACCGGCGTGCTCAGCGCCGGCGCGTGCTTCCTGGACGAGAAGTTCCTCCTCGTCGTCACCGGGACGTCCCTGGTCGTCGTGTACGGAGCGCTCTGCCTCGCGGTGATCGCGGGGCGCCGGAACGGGAGCACCGCCCACGCCGGCTACCGGATGCCCTTCTTCCCGGTCGCGCCGGTCGCCGCGCTCGCCGCGCTCGTCTACGTCATCTACCAGAACGCCAAGGACACGGAGGTCGGCCGTCCCAGCCTGTACGTCACCCTCGCCGTGATCGTCGTCTCCACGGCCTACTTCGCGCTCGTGCTGCGCCGCCGCGGCGGCTGGCACCTCAAGGGTGCCGCCGACGAGGAGTGACCGGAGCGTCCGCGGCGGGTCGTCGTCGTGCGAGGGCGGACGGCGACCCGCCGCGGGTCACCGCGGGTCCCCGGCCATGGTGTAGGCGCCGGACTCCAGTCGCTCGATCAGGCCGCGGGTCCAGGCCGCGGCGGACTCGGCGGAGTGGACCCACCAGCCGAGCAGTTCACGAAGGTGGTCGCCGGCGTCCTGCTCGTCCAGGTGCGGGGCGACGGACCCGCGCCACTCCGCCAGACCGTCCAGCCGCTCGCGCAGCAGCCGGACGGCCTCCTCGCGGGTCAGCTCGGTGAGGAACCCGAGACCGGCCATCAGCATCTCGGGGTGCCGGACGTCCACCGTGGCGAGCGCGCACCGCAGCAGCCGGAGGAACTCCTCCCGGCCGGCCTCGGTGATCTCGTAGTCGGTGTGCGGCGGTCCGGCGTCGCTCTCCTCCACGTCGTGGGCGCGCAGCAGGCCCTCCTTGGCGAGCTGCTTCAGGGCGTGGTAGATCGAGCCGGGGTTCACGTGGGCCCACTCGTCGGAGCCCCATGAGATCAGCTCGCGCCGCACCTCGTACCCGTGCGCCCGCCCGAACCGCCGAACCCCGCCGAGGACCAGCAGCCGCGTCGTCGACATCCTTCCCCCGTTCCCCGGACGCGCTCACCTGACCGCGTCCGGGGATCAGGCTAGAGCGTCCCGGCGGGCGCGGGCCCCCCACCCCGTCCGATCACGGCCGGTTTCGTAGCACGGACAGGTCCTCGGCGGTCAGCCGCAGGTCGGCCGCGGCGAGGTTCTCCTCCAGGTGCGCGCGGGAGCCGGTGCCGGGAATCGCCAGGATGACGGGTGACAGCGCGAGCAGCCCGGCGAGGAGGATCTGCGGCACCGTGGCGCCGTGGCGCGCCGCGACGGCCGTGACGCGCTCGTCGTCGGGGATGCCGAAGCCACCGAGGGGGAAGTAGGGCGCGTAGGCGATACCGTCGCGCTCGCAGGCTTTGAGGAGGTCGGTGTCCTCGGGTCGCGTCACGTCGAACCGGTTCTGGACGGCGGCGACCGGGGCGATGGCCTGGGCCTCCTCCAGCTGCGTGAGGCTGACATGGCTGACGCCGAGGTGCCGGATGAGGCCCTCCTCACGGAGCTCCGCCAGGACGGAGAAGCGCTCCGCGATCGACTCGTCCATCGGGGTGTCCAGGCCGCCGGGCCGCAGGTAGACGAGGTCGAGCCGGTCGCGGTCCAGCTCGCGCAGGTTGCGTTCCACCTCGCCGCGCAGGCCCGAGGCCGGGAGCTGGCCGGTGGGATACGGGTCGTCCGGGCCCCGGTACGGCCCGACCTTCGTGGCGATCACCAGGCCGGAGGGATAGGGGTTCAGCGCCGTGCGGATCAGCTCGTTCGCGGCGAGCCCGTGCTGGTGGTAGAACGCGGCGGTGTCGATGTGGTCGACGCCCAGCTCGACGGCGCGGCTGAGGACGCCGAGGACGGTGTCGCGGTCGTGGGCCGGTCCGCCCCGCGTCGAGGCGGGCAGGCGCATCGCGCCGAGGCCCATCCGGGCGACCCGCAGGTCCCCGCCCAGGTCGAAATGCCGTTCTTCGGTGATCTCGGTGGTCATGACCTCACTGTGCCGGGCGGACCGCGAGGGGACGATCGGCTGGCAGCTTGCTGCCATTCCGGCGGTCCGGGCGGGCTGGCAGACTGGGAGGCGATGAGCGTCGACCTCGACCGGAACGTGGTCCTGCGCGGCGAGGTCGAGTTGGCCGAGCGCGCGGGGCATCTGTTCGACGCCCGCGAGGAGTTCGTCTGCGCCGCGCAAGATTTGCGGACCTGGGCGCTGCCGGGCGTCCGCGACGAGATCATCGCCAAGCGCGCGCGCCGGCCCGGCCTGCTCGCCTACAAGCTGCACAACCCGGCGGCGCTCGCCGACGAGGATTCCGAGCGGCGGCTGGTGGAGATCGCCAAGCGCGGCCCGCGCGTCCGGATCTGTGCGACGCCGCTGCCGCACGAGACGATCGTCATCGACCGGCGGATCGCGATCCTCGCGGGCCCGCCGCGGGCCGGGGTCCGCGAGTACACCATCGTCCGGTCGCCGGGCGTGGTGAAGGGCGTGATCTCGCTGTTCTGGGCGACCTGGGAGACGGCCGCCGAGCTCGCCGACTACCGCCGGGACCGGCCGCCCGCGCTGAGCGAGGAGAGCCGGCACATCCTGCGCTTGCTCGGCGGCGGCCTGAAGGACGAGGCCGCCGCGCGGCGGCTCGGGCTGTCGCTGCGCACCTACCGGCGGCGGGTGGCCGAGATCCTCACACTGCTGGACGCCGAGTCGCGGTTCCAGGCGGGCCTGCGGGCGCACGAGCTCGGGCTGCTCGGCTGACCCCGGCGGGCGCCGTCAGCGCACCGAACGCCGCCTCTGCCAGTAGTGCGGTGGCGTCCGGCGCCGCGGCCCGGACCCCTCCCGGCCATCGCGGGTCCGTGGCGATCGAGGCGGTGCCGACGAGCAGTTCCACGTCCCGCACCGCCTCGCTGAAGACGAGCGGCGGGACGGGCAGCGCCCGGCCGCCGGGGGTGGCCGCGTGCCGGTGCCCGTCCGCGTCCTCGAACTCCCAGATCAGGGCCTGCGCGATGTGCCCGGTGACCGGATGGTCACGGTAGTGGCGGCACCAGTCGGCGAAGTCCCACTCCCGTTCGGCCGACATCAGGGTCTCGACACGGGACCGCTCGTCCGCCAGAGGCGGGCTGCCGGAGCTGGTACATGACCGCCGACGGCGCGGTGGTCGACAACTGGCCCGGCTTCGCGTTCGCCTACCGCCGCGCGCCCCGCCGTCCCGACCCCGGCACTTCCGCGTCCAAGGTGCTACCACGCGGTAGTCCGCCGCCCTAGGCTCGATCCCATGCCGACCGCCTTCATCACCGGCGCGACCGCGGGCATCGGCGCCGCGTTCGCCCGCCGCCTCGCCTCAGACGGACTCGACCTCGTCCTGCTCGCCCGCGACGGCGAGCGTCTCGACCGGACGGCCGCCGACCTGCGCGAGAAGTACGCCGTCCAGGCCGAGACGTTGCGCGCCGACCTGTCCACCGAGGAGGGGCTGGCCGCCGCCGAGGAGCGCGTCCGCGCGGGCGTCGACCTGCTCGTCAACAACGCCGGCTTCGGCAACAAGGGCAAGTTCCTGGACGTGCCCGTCTCGGACGAGACGACCATGCTGAAGGTGCACTGCGAGGCCGTCCTGCGCCTCACGCACGCGGCGCTGCCCGGCATGCTGGACCGGGGCCGGGGTGCCGTCATCAACGTCTCGTCGGTGGCGGCGTTCGCGGCGCGCGGCACCTATGGCGCGTCCAAGGCGTGGGTGGTGAGCTTCAGCGAGGGTGTGGCCGCCGACATCGCGGGCCGCTCGCACGGCAGGATCCATGTGATGGCGCTGTGCCCCGGGTTCGTGCACACCGAGTTCCACGACCGCGCCCAGATGGACATGTCGGGCCTGCCGGACTTCATGTGGCTGGAGGACACGGCTGTCGTGGACGCGGCGCTGCGCGACCTGCGGCGCGGTGTGCAGATCAGCGTCCCCGGCGCGCAGTACAAGGCGATCGTGAGCCTCACCCGGCTGCTGCCCCGTGAGTTGGTCGCGCGGTTGAGCTCCAACCGGGGGCGCAAGTACACCTGATCCGGCTCGGCGGACGGGCGGCGAGCCGGAGCCCGAGGGCGGCCGCAGTTCGAGGGCGGCCGCAGTTCGAGGGCGGGTGACGTCCGGGAGCGGATGAAGTTCGCGCGCATGCCACGTCCCCGCCCTGATTCCGGGATGCTTGGGGCATGCGGGTACTGGTGACGGGTGCGTCGGGCTATGTCGGGTATGCAGTCGGGCGGCGTCTCATCGCCGCCGGGCACGAGGTGGACGGGCTGGTCCGGCACCCGGACGCCCGCGTCCCGGACGGGGTGCGCCCCGTCGTCGGTGACCTGCTCGACCCCGGCGGGCTGCCGCGGGGCCCCTACGACGGGGTGTGCCACCTCGCCGCGCTGACGCAGGTCCGCGAGTCGTTCGCCGAACCGCTCCGCTTCTTCACCGTCAACGTGCAGGGGACGGTCAACCTCCTCCAGGCCGTGGGCGGCACCCGGGTCGTGTACGGATCGACGGCCGCCGTGTACGGCACCCCCGAGCGGCAGCCGATCCCGGAGACCGAGGGCACTGCCCCGACCAGCCCGTACGGTGCGTCCAAGCTGGCGGCCGAGCAGGCCGTCCGCTTCCACGCCCGCACGGGCGAGATCGGCGCCGTGGTGCTGCGGACCTTCAACGTCGCGGGCTCGGTGGACGGGCGGCCCGACCCCGACGAGACCCGGCTGATCCCGAAGGCCCTCGCGGTCGCCGCCGGACGCGCCCCCCATCTGGAGATCAACGGCGACGGCGCCGCCGTCCGCGAGTACCTGCACGTGGACGACCTCGCCGCCGCCCACGTCCGCGCGCTGGAGGCCGTCCGCCCCGGTGAGGAGCGCGTCTACAACGTCGGTAGCGGCGCGGGCGCGGCCGTCCACGAGGTCGTCGCCACCGTGCAGGAGGTCACCGGCCGGCAGGTCCCCACCCTGCGCCGCCCGCCGCGTCCCGAGCCGCCGGTGCTGCTCTGCGACGCCGCCGCGATCATCGGCGGGCTCGGCTGGCGGCCGGCCCGCTCGTCCCTACCGGAGATCATCGCGGGCTCGTGGGACGCCCTGACCCGCGCGGACGGCTAAACTCCCCGGCGTGCCCGAGCCGAAGTTCGAAGTCCAGATGCTGCACGACCGTGTCATGATCAAGGTGGAGAAGGACAGCGGCGAGCGCCGCAGCACCGGTGGGATCGTGATCCCCGCGACGGTCGAGCAGGCCGGCCGCCTGGTATGGGGCGAGGTCTGCGGCGTCGGCCACCATGTCCGGATCGTCAAGACGGGCGACCGCGTGCTGTTCCACCCCGGCGACCAGTACGAGGTCGAGATCCAGGGCGAGAACTACCTGGTCATGCGCGAGCGCGACCTGCACGCCATCGCCAGCGAGCGTCCCGAGCACGGCACCGGCCTCTACCTGTAGCCACGACTAGTGACCGGGCCCCGCGTCCGTCCGGCTGCTAGAGCCCGCGGACCGCGGCGATGGTGAACGGCTTCTGCGGGGTGCCCGGTCCCAGGGGACCCCCCTTGTCGAACTGGGAGCGGACGACGTAGAGCGTGTTCCGGCTGCGGGCCAGGGTCGTCGGGAGTTGCAGGCCGGTGTCCGTGACCCGGCGCTCCTGGCCGGCCGTGGCACCGCCGCGCCCGACCCGCCAGCGACTGATCGCGTTGTCGACGTTGTGCACCACCCACAGCCGGCCGTGCTGGAGTTCCAAGCCGTCGGCGTTGCGCATGTCGCCGCCGCGCAGCGCCACCTTGCCAACGACGCCGGAGGCGGTGTCGAGGCGGTAGAGGTCGCCACCGGTCATGTCGACGGTCAGCAGGTAGCGTCCCGCGGGGTCGGCGATGATCCCGTTGAGCGTGAACGCGCCCGGCGCGTGCGCCTCCAGGACGCGGCCGAGGTCGAAGCGCGACTTGAGGGTGATGACCCCTCCCTGCGTCACCTCGCGCGTGGTCACCCGGTAGACGACGGCGCGCAGGCTGTCGGTGAGGTAGGCGCTGCCGTCCGGGGCGATGGCCACGTCGTTGACGAACGTGGCCGCGCCGCCGGGGACGACGAAGCGGGCGAGGAGACGGCGGGTCCGCGTGTCGTACACCGACACACCGGATGAGGAGTCGCACACCCAGAGCCGTCCGGCCCGGTCGACCTTCAGCCCGTTGGCGGTGCGGCGGCCGTCCGCGCCCGCGGGCAGGAACTCCTCGGCCACCCGGTGGCCGGGCGCCCTCCTGTAGACGGTGCCGTCCTCGAAGGACGCGGCGTAGAAGGCGCCGGTGCGGGGGTCGGTGGCGATGCCCTCCGGGTAGACGCGATCTCCGGGGAGCTCGAACGCCGTGCTGATCCGCACCCGGGACGGCGCGGGCGCCGCCGGGACCGGCGCGGCGGACGGCGCGGCGAGGGAGACGGACGCGGGCAGGACGGCCGTGGCGAGGGCGGTGGCCGCCGCCGCGGTGGAGCGGATGAACCGGGACATGACTCTCCATTCGCACTACAAGATTCGTATCGCAAGATCAGAACGCATACGAACACTAGATAGAACTCTAATACTCGTCAACCCTCTTTCGTTCGCAGGCTCGATACCATGCGGGGATGACCTCAATGCCCGTTCCGGAGCGCATCGGCTCCTACCTCAAGCGCGCCGAGCAGGCGCTCAACGGGGCCAAGCAGGCCGCGGTGAGGCCGAGCGGGCTCACGGTTCCGCAGTACGCCGCCCTGCTGCACCTGGCCGACAACCCCGGCATGTCGGCGGCGGCGCTGGCCCGGGCGTGCGCCGTGACCCCGCCGACGATGAACACCGTCCTGAAGAACCTCCAGGAGCGCGGGCTGATCGAGCGGACGCCGCACGAGTGGCACCGCAACATCCTGGAGACCCGCCTCACCTCCGACGGCGAGGCCGCGCTGGCGGACGCCGACGTCCGCGCGGTGCGCGTCGAGCGGGGCCTCGCCGCCGAGTTCACCGAGGACGAGCGCGCCGCGCTGATCGAACTGCTGGGCCGCTGCGTCGACTTCCTCGAAACCGCCCGCCCGGCACGCGGCGGCTGAGCCGCTACCGCCACCGCACGGGCACGCCGGAACGGCCCGAGTCGCCGAGTCGCCGACCAGGAGGCACGGGAGGCAGGCCACAGGAGACCGGCCTCTGGAGACAGGGCACAGAAGGACGCATGGGCAACGCGATCCCGCACGACCGGTCGGGTCGAGCCACCACGTCCACAACGTGATCCTGCAGTACATCTCCCGCCGACCCGGCGGGTCCGCCACTTTCTGCGACACCCGCCCTGCATACCGTGATCGTGATCCACTAAGCTGGGGCCTCCTCGACCCCACCCCCGCTCTCAGTCGAGGGGACACGATGATCGACAGTGACCCGTCCGACCTCGGATTCGCGGGCGCCGCGAGCGCGCGCGTCTACGACTACTCCCTCGGCGGCAAGGACAACTACAGCGCCGACCGCGAAGCCGCCGCCGCCGCGCTCGCCGCGCACCGCGTCGCGCACCTGCTGCCCCGCGAGAACCGCAAGTTCATGCGGCGCGCCGTCCGTTACCTGCTGGAGGCGGGCGTACGGCAGTTCGTCGACGTCGGCTGCGGGTTGCCCGGCAAGGGCAACGTGCACGAGGTCGCCGGACGTGCCGCCCCGGACGCGCGGGTCGCCTACGTCGACCACGACCGCGTCGCCGTCGTCCACTACCAGGCGCTGCTGCACTCGGTCCCGGGCGCGACGGCCGTGCACGGCGACGCCCGCCGCCCGCACGAGATCATCGGACATCCCGAGGTGACGGCGCTCATCGACTTCGACCGGCCGGTCGGCGTACTGATGATCTCGGTGCTGGGCCACGTCCGCGACGAGGACGACCCGGAGTCGACCGTCCGGGCGTTCCGGGACGCGATGGCGCCCGGCAGCCACCTCGTCGTCTGCGATTTCCTCGCCGACAACCTCACCGCGGACGACTGGGCCGCGCATCGCAAGCTCACCGAGCAGATCGGGATCCACCTGGCGTTCCGCTCGGCCGAGCGGCTGGCGGGCCTGTTCGGCGGCCTCGACGTCGTCGAGCCCGGTCTGGTGCACGCTCCCGAGTGGCGCCCCGACCGTCCCTACGAGCCGGCCTCCGGATGGCTGCTCGCGGGCGTCGGCCGCAAGCCCTGACCAGTGCCCCCGCCACCGTCCCGGACCGTCAGACGATGATCTTGACGGTGGATCCGGCGCGGTCCTTGGTGACGCGCAGCTGCGCGGGGATGCGGGCCCGCAACTCGGCGACGTGGCTGACGATGCCGACCGCCCGGCCGCCGTCGCGCAGCCCGTCCAGGACGTCCATGACCTCGTCGAGGGTCTCCTCGTCGAGGGTCCCGAAGCCCTCGTCGACGAACAGCGTGCCGATCTCGGTGCCGCCGGCCTCGGCGGTGACCACGTCGGCGAGGCCGAGTGCGAGCGACAGGGAGGTGATGAACGACTCGCCGCCCGACAGCGTCACCGGGTCGCGCTCCAGCCCCGTCCAGGCGTCGGCGACGCGCAGCCCGAGGCCGCCCGCGCTCTTGCTGCGGTCGCCCAGCGCCTTCTCGGTCGTGTGGACGAGCGCGTAGCGGGTCCCGGACATGCGGGCGAGCCGCTCGTTCGCGGCGGCGACGACCTGCTCCAGCCGCGCCGCCAGCACGTACGCCGACAGCGACATCGCGTGCCGGTTCGCGGTGGACTTCCCGGAGGCGAGCCCGGCGAGCCGCTCGGCGACCGCGTGCCGCGACTGCGCCGGGCGCCACGCGCGGACGGCCCCGTCCAGTTCGGCGCGCAGCTCGGCGATGCGGTCGCAGCGGAGCCGAGCGCGGTCGGCGGCGGACGCGACACCGGTGTGCGCGGCCTCGGCGGCGGCGAAGGCCGCCTCCAGGCCGGGCAGGTCGGGGGCGGGCTCGGCCGCCGCCGAGCGCAGCGCGGGATCGGCGAGCCGGTCGCGGACGGCGGCCTCCTCGCCGTCGAAACGGCGGAGCCTGTCGCGCAGCGCGGCCTGGTCCTCGTCCGCCATCGCGGCACCGAGCACCTCGTCGGGGGTGCGGAAGCCCTCCGCCTCGGCGGCGGCCTTCGCGGCGGCGCGGGCCGCGGCCAGTTCCCCGGCCGCAAGGTCGGCGGCGCGGAGCGCGTCGACGGCCTCGGCGAGCGCGCCCGCCTCGCGGCCGAGCCGGGCGACACGAGCCTCCAGGGTGCCGTCGGCACCGAGCGCCTCGGCCAGCTCGCCGCGCAGCCGCGTGCCCTCGGCCGACAGCTGACCGTCGAGGGCGCGGTGCTCGGCCAGGGCCTGGCCGAGCCCGGCGTGCTCGTCCCGGACGCGGTCGAGTTCCTGCTCGTCGCGGTGCAGGGCGGCCTCCAGCCGCTCGGCCTCCGCGGCCACGGCGTTCGCGGCATCGAGGGACCGCTCGGCCTCGGCCAGCCCGGCGCCGAGCGCCTCAACGGTCGCCTCACCGGCGCTCTCCAGGAGCCCGTCGCGTTCCGTGCGCCGCGCCTCGACCTCGGCGGTGGCCGACTCCCGGACGCCCTGCACCGCATCGGCCTCGGCCTGTGCCTCGTCCACCTGCTCCTCGGTCGGGATCAGTGCGAGCGAGGTGACGGGGGCGGGATGCTCGGTCGCGCCGCAGACCCGGCAGGGTTCGCCGTCCACCAGGTCCTCGGCGAGTACGGCGGCCATCCCGTCCAGCCGCGCCTGCCGGAGATCGAGGACGCGCTGCCGGGCGCCCTGGGCGGCGTCAACGGCCGCGTGCCTCGCCGCCTCCGCCTCGGCGAGCAGGTGTTCGACCTGGTCGCGGCGCTGCGCCGCGTCCAGCCTGCGCTGCGCGGCGTCCACGGCCGCCAGCGCGCCGGATCGCCCCGCGGCGGCGGCGCGCGCCTCGTCCAGCCCGGCGCGACGCTCCTCGACCCGGCCGGGAAGCTCGGCCAGGGCCGCGGCGGCGCGGGCCTCCTCGGGCTCCAGCCGCGCCAGCTCCGCGGCCAGACGGCCACGCTCGTCCTCGATCTCGCGAAGCCGGGCGGCCTTGCCGCGCATGCCCTCCAGCGCCGCGACCTCGTCACGGCGCTGCCGCTCGGCCTTGACGAGGACGTCCTCCGGCGCGTTCGGCGGCAGCATCGTCGCGACCCGCGAGCGGGTCTGGTCCGCCCAGCGGCGCGCGTGCCGGGCCCGCTCGTGCCGGTCGGCGACCGCCCGCACCAGCGGAACGACACGGTCGGCGCGGGCCGCGGTGTCGAGCCGCGAGGCGACCTCGGACCGTTCCGCGGCGCGCTCGGCGAGCGCGTCGCGGCGAACCAGCGCCTCCGCGTGCCGCCGCTGCCGGTCGGCGAGGTCCGCGCCGCCGCGGAGCGCCTCGCGGGCGGCCTCCAGCGTGCCGGCGGCACCCGCGCGCAGTTCCTCGGTCACGACACGGACGTCCTCGTGGACGCCGGCCAACTCGGCCGCCCACGCGGGCAGGCCCGCCACGTCGGCGGACGGTTCCGGCATCGGTTCCCCGCGGCGCGGCTGCGGGACGGCCGCGCGTTCCCGCCGCGGCGCCGCGGCGCCGGTCGCCTCCGCGACGCGGTCTGCGATGGACACGGCCCGCGCTCCCAGCTCGCCGGCCTCGCGGCCGGTGGCGGCGCGGCGGTCGGCCAGCCACTTCTCCACCTGCGCGAACACCTCGGTCGCGAACAGCCGCTCCAGCACCTTGCGGCGTTCGTCGGCCCCGGCGCGCAGGAACCCGGCGAACTCGCCCTGCGGCAGCATCGCCACCTGGCAGAACTGGTCGGCGTCCATGCCGAGCAGGCTCTTGACCAGGTCGGCGGTCTCGTCGATCCGGGTCGAGTGCCCGAACCACGCGCCGTCGGCGAACTCCTCCAGCAGGACTTTGTGGTTCTCCTTCTTGGTGCCGTCCCCCCGAAGCTTCGGCCGCTCCCACTCCGGAGACCTGGTGAGCCGCATGCGGCGCCCCCGGATCGTCGTCTCCAGCACGACACGCGGCACGGCGCCGGGCGACGCATGATCGCTGCGCAGGCCCTTGACCGCCCTGCGCGCGCCGGGGACGCGCCCGTAGAGCGCGAAGCACACCGCGTCGAGCACGCTGGTCTTGCCCGCGCCCGTCCGGCCCTGGATGAGGAACAGCCCGGCGTCCGACAGCGCGTCGAAGTCGATCTGCTCCGTCCCGGAGAAGGGCCCGAACGCGGTGACCTCCAGCCGGTGCAACCTCACGCGAGGGACTCCTTCCGACGGCAGTGCTCGAACGCCTCGTGCAGCAGGTCGCGCTCGGCCGCGCTCGCCGGCCCGTCGGTCACCTCGGCGACGAAGTCGCCCGCGATGTCCAACTCGGACCGCTCGCGTACCCGTTCGGACCAGGTACGCCCGGCACCGGCCTCGCGGCCGCCGGGTTCGAAACCGAGGACGAGCGCGTGCGGGAAACGGCGACGCAGCCGCTCCATCGCCGCGGACGGGCGGCGCGGGTCGGTCAGCGTCACCTGGAGCCAGCGGTCCTCGTACGGCTCGAACGAGGCGTCGGCGAGCAGGTCCTCGATGCGGCCGCGGATCCGCGCGATCCGGCGCGGGACCGGGGCTTCCGCGAACTCCGCGGCGACCCCGTCGGCGCGCAGGTCCACCAGCCACGAACCCTTGACCTGATGCTCCTCGGAGAAGGAGTAGGCCAGCGGCGAGCCCGAGTAGCGGACGCGGTCGGTGACGGGCCAGGCACCGTGCAGGTGGCCAAGGGCCGCGTAGTCGACGCCCTCGAACACCGACGCGGGAACGTGAGAGGAGCCGCCGACGGAGATGTCGCGCTCGCTCTCGCTGGCCTCGCCGCCGGTCACGAAGGCATGCGCCAGCACGACCGACCGCACGCCGGGGCCGCGCCGCGCGGCGTCGGCCCGGACGCGGCGCATCGCCTCCGCCAGCGTCGCGGCGTGGCTGCGCTCGTCGAGGTCCCACGGCTGCCGGACGAGCTCGGGTTCCAGGTAGGGGATGCCGTAGACGGCCGTGTCCTCGACGAGGACCGGCTCCCCCACCCGCGCGAAGTCGGTGCGGACATGCACCCCGGCGTCGTCCATCAGCGCCGACCCGAAGCCCAGGCGGCGGGTGGAGTCGTGATTGCCCGCGATGAGCACGACCCGGGTGAGCCCCTTCAGCCGCCCGAGCGTGTCGTCGAACAAGCGGACGGCGTCCACGGGTGGCAGCGCCCGGTCGTAGACGTCACCGGAGATCAGCACGCAGTCGACCCGCTCCGCCCGGACCGTATCGACCAGATGGTCGACAAAGCTCTGCTGGGCCGCCATCAGGTCCTCGCGGTGGAACGATCTCCCCAGGTGCCAGTCGGAGGTGTGCAGGATTCGCATGTCCCGGCAACCATAGGCACCCCCTCCGACACATCCCGCGCAGAAACGCCGTGTTGCTTTCAATCTCGGTGAAGAGGGCGCGCCTGGCGGCTCGACCTTCCTCACCGTCCCTGGGCGAGCGCGACATGGCTTCGCGATCGGCCCGGGTGAGGCCTTGCCTCCGGCATCGCCCCACCCGGGCCGGTAACGCGCTCGCGTGATCGCTGAGGTCAGAGCGAAACCGGCTCTTCTCATGGGTATCCGGCCGGTGGCACCGGAGGACGGCTCTAGGCTTGCTGGCGTGAGCGAGCGTCCTTATGTGCTGCTGAGCTGTGCGATGTCCGTCGACGGATACATCGACGACGCGACTCCTGAGCGGCTGCGGTTGTCGAGCCCGGCCGACTTCGATCGGGTGGACACGGTGCGGGCCGGGTGCGACGCGATCCTGGTGGGCGCGGGGACGGTACGCGCCGACGATCCCCAGCTGCTGATCCGTTCGCCCGCGCGCAAGGAGCAGCGCGCGGCGCGCGGGATGCCGTCCGACCTGACGAAGGTGACGCTGACCTGGAGCGGCGACCTGGACCCGGCCGCGAAGTTCTTCACCACGGGCTCCGCCCCGAAGCTCGTCTACGCCCCGGCGGGCACCGCGGGCGACCTCGCCGCGCGGCTGGGCGACCTCGCCGAGGTCGTCGACGCCGGCGAGCCGCTCACCCTGGACACCGTCCTCGGCGACCTCGCGGCGCGCGGCGTCCGGCGGCTGATGGTGGAGGGCGGCGGCGGGATCCACACGCTGTTCCTGACCGCGGGAGCGGTGGACGAACTGCAACTCGTCGTGGCGCCCTTCCTCATCGGCGACCCCTCCGCACCGCGGTTCGTGGGCTCGGGCGTGTTCCCGCAGTCCCCGGAGCACCCGATGCGGCTGGAGGAGATCACCCGCATCGGCAATCTGGCACTGCTGCGCTTCCTCACCGGGGCGGGGCGTGGATGACCTCGGCTGGCTCGGGCTGGCCTGCGACCTCGCCCGGCTGTGCCCGCCGTCCACGACGGCCTTCTCGGTCGGCGCCGTCATCGTGGACGCCAACGGACGCGAGATCGCCCGCGGTTTCTCCCGCGAGGGCGACCCGCACGACCACGCCGAGGAGGCCGCGCTCGCCAAGGCGGGCATCCTCGTGGGGCGGGCCGGGCGCCTGCGCGGCGCGACGGTCTACAGCTCGCTGGAGCCGTGCGGCGCCCGGGCCTCGCGCCCGCGCCCGTGCGCGGAGCTGATCGTCGCGTCCGGCGCGCGGCGCGTGGTGTTCGCGTGGCGGGAGCCGTCCCTGTTCACGGCCGGAACGGGCGCGGAGATCCTCGCGGCGGCGGGCGTCGAGCCGGTCGAGCTGCCCGAGCTCGCCGACCGGGCCCGCGAGCCCAACGCCCACCTGCTCTGACCGCCGGATCAGGGGCCGACCGCCTGCCTGGAGCACCGATCCATCCCGCGGCCGGCACGACATCACAGGTCGGGTGCCGCCGGGACGAAGAGGGCGTCGTAGGGCTGCTGCTCGACGCGTCCGGTGAGGTCACCGAGGTAGGCGCGTCCCAGATCCTGCTCGGCGCCCTCGCGGGAACGGGTTACGACCTCGGCTCGGTGGACCTCGCTCCGGGGGACCTGCTGCTGTGCGTCACCGACGGGATCACCGAGCGGCGCGACGGCGAACGGCAGCTCGACGACAAGGGGCTGGCCACCCCCCTCTTCAGTCGCGCCGGGGCGCGGTGCGCGACTTCAGCCCCCACCCGCTGAACGACGACGTGCCAGCCTCGCCTGCCGTGTGGAGCAGCCGGTCAGGTCAGCGGCGACACCGTCCAGCCGTGCCGGGTGCGGCAGCCCCGCACCGCCTCCGGGGACGCGGCGCCCGTGACCAGCAGGCGGACGCCCGGCACCGGGACCGTGTCGTGGTCGAAGGCGATCGCGCGAAGCTTGGTGGGCGTCACGACGGCCGCCGTCGCCCGCTGCCGGACGATCGCATCGAGCAGCGCGCCCGCGCCGGTGCCGGACACGCCGGCGAGCAGCGCCCCCTGGGTGAGGCACAGGTCGACCAGGCCGAGCCAGGTCGGCGTGGAAACGTCCCGTCCGCACAAAGCGAGCACGTCCCCGTCACCGAGGCCCGCCACCCCACCCAGCCGGTAGAGGTCCGCTAGGCGGTCGGCGTGCGTCATCTCCTCGGACGGCCCGCACAACCGCAGCGCGGTGTCGCGAAGCGGGTCGGGCGGTGGGACCGGGAAGGTCTCGCCGGACACCTCGTCCATCAGGCGGACGAACCGAGTCGCGCCGGGGACGTCCCCGAACGCGAAGACCTGCCGGACGTAGCAGCGTTCCGTCGCGGCCACGGCCTGCCCGGCGCCCTCCATTCCGGTCAGCAGGAAGCGGGCGCCGCACTCGTTCATCATCGCGGCGAGCTCGGCGGCGTCCGCGCCGGCCCGCAGCAGGGCGGGCACGGCTCCCGCGGCGGTGATCGCGTGCACGGCGAGGGCGAGGTCACAGGCGCCGGTGACATGGACCGCCCCGACATCGCCGGGACGGACTCCGTGCCGCCGCAGTCCGCACGCGGCGGCCGGGACCGCCGCCGCGAACCGCGCGTAGCCGAGTTCCCCTCCCGAGTCGGTGAGGGCGCTCCGGTCGCCGTACCGGGCGGCGTTGTCGGCCGCGGCGCCCAGTACGACGCGGGTCACCGTGGTCTCGGCAACGGTCGGCGGGGCGGCGGTGTCTCCGTCGGGCATGGGCCGACGGTATGCCGCCCGCATCGCGGACCACATCCGAAGAAGTGTGTAGGCACGTGTGTAGCTCACGACCGCGGGCCGAGCCGCCCGAGGATGAAAACGCGCTCGTGGTCGTCGGCGAAGGCCGCGTCGCCGGTGGGCACCCACCGCGCGGGTTCGGCCGCGGCGGGGACGCGCACGCACAGTTCGCCCCGCCGGTAGGACGGCTGGACGGCGCGCGTCCGCGGGTGGACGATCCGCCAGGACACACCCGGGAGCCCGCGCCCGACCGAGTCCAGCGCGCCCTCCTCGTCGGCCCACAGGTTGAGATGGGTGATCCCGGCGGCCTCGGCCACCCCGTACGCCCTGCGGACGGGGCACCCGACCCGCGCCGCCGCCGCGCGCGCGTCCTCGGCGGCGAGCGGCCCCCCGGCGGCCACGACGGCACGCAGGGACCCGAGATCGAAGTGAGTGGCGGTGCGTCCGCGGGCCAGCGCCTCCACGAGAGGTGGCGGCAGCACGGCCACCGTGACGCGGTGGTCCTGGATAGCCCGCAGCAGGTCATGGCGGCCCGCTTCGGGGAGCGCGACGACGGTGGCGCCGAGCCGCAGCACCGGGTTGAGGACGCCGTTCAGCCCGATCGCGCTCGCGAACGGCAGCGCGGTGAGCACGATGTCATCACCCCCGATCAGGCCCGCCTCCGCGACGCGGACCAGCCCCGCGACGACCTCAGCGTGTGTCAGCCGCACGACACGCGGAGGCCCGTTTCCGGCCCGGACGGCCAGGGCGGTGTCGTGCGCGGGATCGGCCCGGACGTTCGGCGCCGCGGTCCGGGCGCCGGACCGGCCACCGAGACCGAGACCGAGACCGAGGACCCTCTCCACGCCGGCCGCCCTCGCCACCGTCAGGAGCCTGTCGGCCGGCCCCGACCCGGCGATCATGACCCGCATCCCCGCGTTGTCCAGCAGCTCGGCCGGATCCGCCGCCCGAAGCGGGAGCGGCACCGCACCCACGGCCAGCAACGCATGTAAGGCGACCGCGAACTCGGGACCGTCCGGCAGGTGCAAACCCACCACATCACCGGGACCTATGCCGCTGTCCGTCAGCGCCGCCGACGCGGGCGCGACCTCGTCCGCCAGCGCGGCATGGGTGATGGAGCGGCCGGACACCCCGTCCACCACCGCGCGCCGCCCGGACGCGCGGCCCGGACACAGGACCGCCTCCGTCACCGTCACCACGGGATAGGCCACACCGACACCGTAGAAGATCATGCCGCCGAGGCTAGATCGGTGCCTCCTCCGAGACATGCCCTGAACCGAGCAAACGACTGCGTATTCACACCGCCCGCACCGTGTACACAGCAGGCCAGCAATCAGTGTCGACCGGCGGTGAACCACCGGCGCAACCGATGACCGGCATGGTCAGGCGCTCTCAAATCGCCCACTTCGAGACAGATCAGATCGCCATCAACGCATTCCACGAAACCACTGGAGCACTACCACCAGCTCGGTGCCTCTGGCCGCGCCCGGCTACAGACCGCGTCAGAGATCTCTCGTCGGCCCGTTGGTGACCGCCCAGGCGGCGACCTGCGCGCGTGAGGAAAAGCCGAGTTTGGTGAGGATGTTGGTGACGTGCCGCGCGACGGTCGCGGGGCTGATCACCAGCTCTTCGGCGATACCGCGGTTGCTCAGCCCCCGCGCGACCAGCGCGACCACCTCTCGCTCTCGGGCGGTGAGCAGACCCGCCCCCAGCTTGGCCGCTGAAGGCGAGGACGCCTGCGGATAGGGGGCAGGCTCCCGCGCGGCGGGCACTCTCGGTGCCGCCCCACCAGCAGAAAGAGAGCCAGAAGGAGCACACCCCTCCTGGTCGACGAACTCACCCGGCGCCGTCCCTTCAGACGGAACGGAAGAAGACGAACCAGCGGCAACAGCGCCTTCTCGTCCGGGGCCTCGATCCGAAACCACCCCCCCCAGACGAGACAGAACCAGACGAGACAGGGGAACCAGAACCGCGAGAAGCACGCCCCTCCGGTTCGACGAGTCCACCCGGCGCCGTCTCCCCGGTTCGAGCGGAGGGAAGCCAACCAGAGGCAGCATCGCCTTCTCGCCCGGCGAGCTGGGTCGGCTGGGGCGCCTCTCGTGGATGAGGGGTGAGAGAACCGGACGCGGCTTCGTCTAGCCGGCCGGTGAGTCTGACCGGTGGCGTTTCCTCGGAGGGGACTGTGGGGGCGGGGGACTGCTCTGGTGTGGTGGACGGTCCTCCTGCTACTGCGGTGGGCGCGGTGGGGTGAAGGGCGTAGGCGACCGCGTCGTCGGCGGGCATGGCGCACCCTTCCGCCCAGAACTGGGTGACGAGGGCGTCGCCCAGTTTGCGGCGGATCGGGGCGAGGGTGCGTTCCCTGCGGGCGCCCGCGCCGGGGTGCCGGCCCGCGGCTTCGCGCAGGGCGGACGCGGCCGCGGCCAGCAGGACCGCGCCGCGAGGGTCGCCCTCGCGGGCGAGGAGGTCGGAGAACGCCTCCAGGGCGCGGGCCACGTCCAGGCGGATGCCGGACGAACGGCTCAAGGTAAGGCTCTGTGCCAGGGCCTCGCGCGCACCCGCGGCGTCCTGGCGCTCCAGGGCGACTCGGCCAAGGCCGGCTAGGGCGCGGGCCATCTCCGGGCGGGCGCCGATCTCGGCGAGGATCGGCAGGACCTCGGCGTAGTGACCGCGCGCCGCGTCGTGGTCGCCGCGCAGTTCCGCCAGGCGGCCGAGGCCGATCATGGCGTGCGAGGCGCCCCAGAGCTGCCCGATGTCCCGCATGATCGCGGCGGCGTCCGTAAGACGGTCGCGGGCCTCGCGGCGGCGCGATCCGCGGATCAGCAGGTAGCCGCGGGTGGCCAGGGAGTAGGCGCGGTTCCACTCCTGGCCGGGTGCGGCGGCGATGGCGTCGGCCTCGTCCAGCCGGGCGACGGCGTCGGCCGTGCGGCCGGCGCGGGTGAGCGCCTCGGCGATCGTGATCAGCGAGCACGCGGTCATGAAGTCGTCGCCGGACGCGCGGCAGGGGGCGAGCGCTTCTTCGGCGTACCGTTGCGCCTGCGCGAAGTCCCGGCCGCCGGCGGCGAGTTGCGCCCGGCCGGCGAGGCCGGCGCCGCGCACGCGGGCGGGAAGGGCGGGACCCCGGGTGAGGAACCGGTCGGTCCACTCGGCCCATTCTGCGACCCGACCGCGGACGATCCAGAATGTCCGTAGGGCGGTGCATATCCGCAGGCCCTCCTCGATGTCGCCGTGCTCCAGGGACCAGGAGAGCCCGGCGCGGACGTTGCCGAGTTCCGCGTCGTACAGGCGGAACAGGGCGACCCGCTCCTGCCAGGACGCGCGGATCTCCGCGACGGCGATCTCGCCGTGCCGTTCGGCGGCCTCCAGGACCGCGTCCCGGTGGCGGAGTCGGAACGCCGCGTCCTCGCCCGCGGCGTCCAGCCGCTCGGCGGCGTACTCGCGGATGCTGTCGATCTGCCGGAACCGGACCTCGCCCGCCGTCTCCCCCGCGACGGCGACGAGGGACTTGTCGACCAGTGCGGTGAGAAGATCGAGGATCTCGCCAGTGTCCAGGGCGTCGTCGCCGCAGACGTGCTCGGCCTGGTCGAGGGTCCAGCCGGCGAAGACCGACAGGCGGCGCAGCAGCATCCGCTCCGGGTCGCCGAGCAGGTCGTGGCTCCAGTCGATCGCCGCGCGCAGCGTGCGCTGCCGGAGCGGTGCCGAGCGGTCGCCGGCGCTCAGCAGCCGGAACCGGTCGGCGAGGCGCCGCGCGATCTGCTCGACCGACAGGACCCGCACTCGGGCGGCGGCCAGCTCCAGCGCCAGCGGCACCCCGTCCAGGGCGCGCGTGACCTCCTCGACGGCGCCCGTCCGGTCGAATCCGGGGCGCGCGGCACGGGCTCGCTCGACGAACAGCCGCGCCGCGTCGTCCGGCTCCAGGGGCGGCACCCGCCACACGTTCTCGCAGGGCAGTTGCAGCGGCTCGCGGCTGGTGGCGAGGACGCGCAGCCGCGGGCAGCGCGCCAGCAGCATCCCGGTCAGCGCCGCGCACTCCTCGACGACGTGTTCGCAGTTGTCCAGGACGAGCAGCACCGAGGGCCCGTGCAGTGCGTCCGCGAGCGTCTCGGCCAGGGCACGACCGTCCTCCTCGGTCACGTCCAGGACCGCGGCCACGCGCCGGGCGATCGGCTCGGGCGTCCCACCCGGCTGGACGTCGGCCAGCTCGACCAGCCACACGCCCTCGGGGTGGGCGGCGACCATCGCGTGGGAGACGTGCAGCGCCAGCCTGGTCTTGCCGATGCCGCCGGGACCGCACAGGGTGACAGCCCGCATGTCCCGTAGCAGCCGGACGAGGTCCTGCACGTCGCGGTCGCGACCGACGAACGCGTTGGGCTCCGCCGGGAGGTTGGTCCTCGCGGGGGTGTTCAGCGCTGTCATGCTCCCTGCCGTGTCCGAAGGGCCCGGCCCGGTGCGTTCTGTACCCGGTGCACCTTGCGGGGCCCGCGACGTCCCGTGACTCTAGAGCGTGAGTGTCGCATCGCTGTGCGTGTCGCGTCCGCCGTTTCGCGGTCTTGATTCCCCGGCCCGCGCCCGCCGATTCCACCTTGGCGGCCACGGGGCCGTACCGTAGTGCGCCGTGTCCCCCACCTCCGAGAAAGGCTCCGGTACGGCCGCCAGCCTGGACGACGCGCTGGTCGGCGAGGCGGTGCTGGGCGTGTACCGGCAGATGTTCGCCGCACTGGCCCGCGACAGCGGCGCCGTCGTGGACGATCCCGAGCTGGTGGACGTCGCCGAGACCCTTCTCGCCGCGTTCGCCGACGCGGGCGAAGAGGGGTTGAGCCGCGAGCAGATGCGGTACGTGTGCCGCCGCTACCCGCCCGAGGTGTTCGAGAATCGGCTGCGGGTGCTGAAGGGGCTCGGCGCGGTCCGCGAGGTGTTCCCGAAGCCGAACCAGCTGCGCTACCGGGCGTCGTTCACCAGCGTGGTCGGGCTGATGTTCGTGCGGCGGATGATGCTGGACGGCGGGCAGAGCGAGATGCATCGGCTCCTCGCCCTGGAGCAGCTCAACGTGGCCGACCCGCGCATGACGCCAGAGCAGGCACGGGACGGGGCGGACGGCCTCGCCCGCGCCTTCCGGCTGTGGAGCGTCGAGCTCGTCACCCTGACGAACGGGACGATCGAGGAGCTGCGCGAGCAGGCGCCGAAGCTGTGGGGCACCGAGGAGATCCTGCTGCGCGCCGAGCGGTTGCACGGCGCAATCCTGCGCCGCTGGCCGCAGCTCGACCGCACCTGCACCGACCTGCGCGCCGCGATCTACGCCTACGGCGACGCGTCCCGCCGGGCGGCGGCGCGGCTGTCGGACTCGGCGGGCACGACCCGCAACCTGACCCTGCTGCCGCCCGAGACCTGGCGGACGTTCGCCCGCACCGCCTCCCGCGAGGACCTCGCGGCCGTGCTGGACGGGTTCGTGTTCGACGCGGCGGCGCCCTGGCATGAACCGTCGGCCGTGGTGACGGCCGTCGAGGACGGCCCGCGCGCCACCCCCGCCCGGCCCGCCCCGCCGCGCCCGTCCGTCCCCGACACCGGGCTGTCGGACGACACCGGGTCGGACAGCGCCACCGTGGAGCGACTTCGCGAGATCGCCGAGCAGACCCTGCGCGGCCGCGACCGGGTCGCGGTGGAGGACGTCCTCGCACGGGACTGGGTGACGGCGCGCCGCGTGCTGGCGGACCTGTCCTCCGTGCATCTGCATCCCGAGTTGCCCTACCGGCTCGTCTGGTCGGACGGCCTGACCGTCCGCCTTGAGGGCTCCCCCACCTGGATGTCCCCCGGCTGGTTCGAAAGGGCGACCCCGTGAGTGAAGAGCCGGTGAGCGTGGAGCCGGTGAGCGTGAACCCGCAGGCCATGGCCCGCGCCCGAGCCCGCGTCCTGGGTACTCCGGCGACGGCCGTGTCAGAGCCCATGCCCGCCGGCACCAACGGAGTATCGGACGGCACGCACGTATGGCTCCTGCCCATCTGGCCGGACGGCGCCACGCCCGCCGTCCTGGAGGAGTACGAGACGGCGCCGATGCCGCTGGACCGCGCGGGGCAGGCCCGCCGCGTGCTCGCCGCCGTGCTTCGCTGCTGCTGGACACGTCTGGACGATGCCCCCTGGCCCGGAACGCCGGCGAAGGTCGCGGACGTCCTGGAGGTCTACGCGGGCATGTCGCGCGGTGACGCCGATCTCGCCCGCCGGTGGGCGACCGGCGAACTGCGCCGTCTGGCAGAAACCGGCTGGCTTCTCCTGGACGAGCCGTCCGGCACGGTGCGTTCTGGCCCCCGCGTCGCCCTGTGGGCCGACCAGTCGCTCGCGTCCCTGCGTGACCTGCTGCGCCGTCTCCCCGAACCACCCGCATCGTCGCCCCCCTCGGCACCGGATTCCTCGTCTGAACCAGAGTCTCCCTCCCGTCCGGGCCCCGCGGCCACGACTTCGGCAACTGTGGATAACCTGCCGGAGGACCTGGATGAGTGAGGTGTTCGAGCCCCTGCTGCGGTCCTTCGACGAGCGGCGGCGGGCCGAGGTCGTCGCGGCGTACATGGCGGTGGAGCACGCCGCCGAGCCGGTGCCGGAGGTGCGGTTCGCGGCCCTGCGGGAACCGGCGCTGCGGCGGACGGTCGAGGGGATGCTCGCGCTGAGCGGGCGGACGCTGGTCCGCTCGGAGCAGACCCGGTGGATCTCCGGCTACCGCGACGACGTCGCGGCGGAGCTGGCGGCGGACCCCGCGTGCGTCCCACCGGTCCAGGAACGGGCGGTGCTGACGCTGGTGCTGATCCACTCGGTGGCGATCCCGCGCGCGGCGGGCCTGCTGGCGGACGACTCGTGGCTGTCGCCGCATCCGACGCCGTTGGAGGAGTTGCGCCGCCGCACACAGCTCCCGGTCGGGGAACTGGAGGCCGCGCTGCGGCGGCTGCGGCTGGCCGGTCTGGTGTCGCAGGTCAAGGCAGGCGCGGACGACGCGGGCGGCTTCGTCCCGGGGCCGCAGTTCCACCGGTTGACGGCCGGGGCGCGGCGCCGCCTGCAGGAGGAACTGATCCTCGCCGCCGGGCCGGACTCGCCGCTGGCCGCGGCGATCCGGGCGCGCCGCCGGGGACGGGAACGCGATCAGGGGGAGAACAGATGACGGCCGTCCTCGAACCGCTGGTGCCAGGCCCCGCGCGCGACGCCGAGAACATCGTCGGCGACCGGACGCTCGTGGCGGTGCAGGCGGTCAACATCTCACGGCTGTCGACGCATCCGGTGCCGACCGTGCCGGGGACGCTGATAGTGGTGGCCGGTCAGGGGCCGAAGGACTCCAACGGCGCAGGTAAGTCGTCGTTCATCGCTGCCATCACCGCGCTCCTGGGGGACGAGCAGTGGCGGTTCGCGTCCGGCGCGCGGGCGGTGGCGGAGCTGCTGTTCAACGCCGAGCTCGCGGCGCAGGGAGACAGCCGCTGGGCGAGCGCCGACCACGGCTACATCGTCGGCGTCTTCGACTATGCGGAGCCGCCCGGCAAGACGCCATCTCGCGTGACCGCCGATGGTGGATCCAACGGCAAAAAGTCCGCTGGCGGGGACGGCGCCGGTGAGCACACCGACGAGACGTCCGACGACGAGAATTCCACCGGGCCCGACGCCGGGCCCGACGCCGGGACGGACGGCGAGACCGCCGTCACCGTGTGGCTTCGCGTGAACGTGGACGCTCCGCATCTGGAGATCCGGTGGCGCCGGGGGGTGTGGCTGGCGTCGGCGCCGTCCGAGGCCGGGCGGGTGGCGCTCGCCGACCGGCTGTGGGCGGGTCTGCCGCGCAGCGCGGGCCGCCGGGACCTGGTCGCCAAGGATCTCGGCCGCGTCCTGTACGGGGGGCAGGTGCGATGCGTGTCGTTCCTGTCGACGTCGGTGCGGTCGAAGGTCGCGACGAACCTGCTGTCCCAGCCGCTGAACGAGATCGGCCCGGAGCGGATCTTCAGCGCCATCGCGGCGCTGACCGGGCTGGACAGGGAGCTGGAGGCCGAGCGCAAGTCCCGCGCGGAGGAGCACCGCGAGCGCGCCAAGGCGGCGGAGGCCACCGAGCGGCTGGCCGAGTGGGAGCGCGAGGCGGCGGCGCTGCTGAGGACGTTCGACCGTCGCGACCGGGCCCGCGACGAGGTGGCGGCGGCGCTGCGGCACTGGCGCACGCGGCAGGCGCGGCTGCTGGTGGACGCGGCGGAGGCCGACACCGCGCACGCCGCCGAGCAGGAGCGGCTGCGCGCCGAGGGCGAGGAACTGGCGGCCGCGGCGAAGGCGGCCGACCGGGAGATCGAGCAGCTCACCGGCGGCGCGCTGGACGCCCGGCTCGGCGAGGCGGACGCGGCGCTCGCCGACCTCAAGGGGCAGGCGGACAAGCTGGGCGCGGACAAGGCCGTCGCCCGCAACCGACTCGACGAGCTGCGCCGGCAGGTGTCGGCGCTGGAGGAGCGGCAGCGGGAGGCGGACGGACGCGACGGCGCGACCGCGCGCGCGGAGCTGGCCCAGGCCGAGGCGCGCCGCGACGAGGCGCAGCAGGAGTTCGGTATGGCGCGGGGCGCGGTCGCCCGCGCCGAGCGCTCGCTGGCCGAAGCCGAGGCGGGCGAGAGCAGCGCGCCCGCGCAGCTCCGGGCGCTGGCCGCCGCCGGGATCACCGCGGTCGGGCTGCTGGACGCGGTGGAGCTGGCGGAGGACGTCCGGGACCGATGGGAGGCCGCCCTGTGGCCCTATCGAGAGGCCGTCGTCGTCGGCACCGCCGATCTGAACGCGGCGGCGGGTGCTCTGAAGGACCTGCCCGGATCCATGATCGTCCCGGCCCACGCCGAGTCGGCCGGCGCCGCGGCGACCAAGGCCGGCCCGACGGATGCGGGTGCGGCTGCGCAACACCCACGGGGCGTCCAATGCGATCGGCCGTTGGGCGCCTTCTTCACGTCGTTGGAGAACGAGGCCGTCGTCATCATCGGCGGGTTCCCCGAGGCCGTCACGGGGAAGGTCGCGCGGGTGCAGGCCGCCCGTGCGGCGCTGGAGGCGGCGAACGAGGCACTGGAGAAAGCGCGGCAGACGACGTCGGATGCCGCCGCCGACGTGACGCTCGCGGGAAGGCGACTCGCGGGGGCGCGTGCGTCCGCCGAGCTGGACGACGTCCGCGGACGGATGACGGAGTTGCGCGAGCGGCTTGAGGAGCTCGCGGGCAGCGAGTCCCGGCTTGGGCCGCGCCTCGGGTCGGCGGAGCAGGCGCTGCGCAGGCTCCAGGCGAAGGCGGACACACGCGCGCTGGAGGTGGATCGGCTGCGCGGGCGTAAAGAGGCGCACGACCGGGAGCGCGACAAGCTGCGGCGCGCGGCGTCCGAGCTGGCGGACAAGCGCGCCGCCCTCGGCCTGGACGACCTGGAGAAGGACTGGGGCGGGTCGCGCGACGGCGCCGCCGAATGGCTCGCCGGCCTGGACGACGACGAGGCGACCTGGACGCCCGCCGAATGGTGGCACACCGCCGAGAAGCACCTGTCGGAGGCGCTGCGTCGCGTGTTCCCGGACGGGCCGTCCGATGAGGACATGCCGGAGGAGACGCGCTTCCTGCTGCGCGAGCGCGCCGAGGGCGAGGGGCGCCGCACCGACCGTGAGCAGGCCACGTTCCCGCGGCTGGTGAAGGCGATGGAGGGCTATCTGCGCCAGCAGGAGGACTACGAGCGGCACCAGCGGCGGCAGATCGAGGTGCAGCTGTCGGGGCGCCGCGCCGACCTGGACAAGGCGCAGAAGGGCGCGCGGGAGGCGGCGGGCGCCGCCGAGGCGCATCGCACCGCGTTGACCGCCGCGATCCGCGCGCGACTCCAGCGGGTGTCGGAGGAGTTCGAGAAGCTGGACGTGGCGTACGGCGGGTACGGGGCGACGCTGGAGTTCCCCACGCCCGAGCAGCCGGGCGACCCCGAGCAGGAGTGGCGCTGGCGGGTGACGCCGAAGTGGCGCCGCTCCGACGGGCAGCGCTACGTCCCCTACAACCGGCGCGCGAACACCGCGCTGATGGACGAGAAGGCCGTCAAGCTGGTGTGCGCGGCGGCGCTGGCGAGCTCCGGCGGCGGGCGGCTCTGCCTCGTCCTGGACGAGCTGGGCCGCAACCTCGGCAAGGAGCACCGCAAGGAGGCCGTCGCGCTGTTCCGCAAGATCGGCGAGACGCACGGGATCACCGTGATCGGGGCGCTCCAGGACGACATGGAGCCGTACGCGATCGACGCGTGCGGGCAGTACGTGAAGCTGCGCCGCTCGTCCGACACGATGCCCTACAACGAGCCGCCGGTCGTGGTCGGCTACGACGAGCACGAGCCGCGTGTCCGGAAGCTTGCGGAGCTGATGACGGCGGCGCGGACCGAGCCGGCCGGGGAGACGGCAGGAGAGAGTCCGGGACCGGTCTGAGGAGCGGCCGCGGGGCGGGCTCGGCGTCAAGCGCGGGGCACGCCGCTCCGGCAGCTACCGGCCGCCCTCCCTAGTCGTCGGTGAGGCCGAGGCGCTCGGCCTCCGCTGCCAGCCGCCCTGCGGCCGCCGTGGAACCCGCCGCGTCCAGTTCGTGCGCCAGCTGCTCCAACTCCGCACCGCCCGCCATCAGGGCGGTGAGCTCCTCTCGGGTGATCTCGTCCTTGGTGTGGTAGCCGATGCTCTGGCCGCGGTTGAGGATCAGGAACCGGTCCCCGACCGGGTAGGCGTGGTGCGGGTTGTGGGTGATGAAGATGACGGCGAGGCCCCGTTCCCGCGCCTGGACGACGTAGCGGAGCACGACCCCGGCCTGTTTGACGCCGAGTGCCGCGGTCGGCTCGTCCAGGACCAGGGCCCTGGCCCCGAAGTGGACGGCGCGGGCGATGGCGACGCACTGGCGCTCGCCGCCCGACAGGGTGCCGATGGGCTGGTCGACGTCGCGCAGGTCGATGCCCATGGCGCCGAGCTCGGCGCGGGTGGTGGCGCGCATGAAGCCGATGTCCAGGCGCCCGAAGCCCTTGCGCCGCTCCGAGCCGAGGAAGAAGTTGCGCCAGACCGGCATCAGGGGGACGACCGCGAGGTCCTGGTAGACGGTGGCGATGCCCCGGTCGAGCGCGTCCCGGGGCGAGCCGAACGACACCGGCTCGCCCTGGACCTCGTAGGTGCCCGTGTCGTGCCGGTGCAGCCCGGCGATGATCTTTATCAGGGTGGACTTGCCCGCGCCGTTGTCGCCGAGGACGCAGGTCACCTCGCCGGCGGCCGCCTCCAGGTCGACGTCCCGCAGCGCGAGGACCGTCCCGTAGTTCTTGCCGACCCCGGTAAGCCTGACCAGCGGGACGGCCCTCCCGCCCGTCTTCCCGTCCGTCATGCCGAACGCTCCACTCTGCGACGCACGATCAGGTTGACCACGGTGGCGATGAGCAGCATCGCGCCGAGGAAGAACTTGAACCAGTCCGGGTTCCACTCGGCGTACACGATGCCCTTGTTGGTCATCCCGAAGATGAACGCGCCGATGGCGGCTCCGATCGCCGACCCGTAGCCGCCGGTCAGCAGGCAGCCGCCGATGACCGCGCAGATGACGAAGTAGAACTCGTTGCCCACGCCCTCGCCGGACTGCACGGTCGCGAAGGCGAACACCAGGTGCATCCCGGAGATCCAGGCACAGAACGCGACGCCCATGAAGAGGCCGATCTTGGTGCGGGTCACCGGAACGCCGACCGCGCGGGCGCTGCCCGCGTCGCCGCCGACCGCGAAGATCCAGTTTCCGATCCGGGTGCGGAGCAGGATCCAGGTGGCGACCGCGACGAGCAGCAGCCACCAGAACACGGTGATCTCGACCTGGACGCCGCCGACGCCGACATCGGAGGCGAACACCGCGCGGGCCGAGCCGAAGCCGTCCATGTCCCGGACGGAGTCGGACGCGACGTTGCCGGTGATCGCCTTGGTCACGCCCAGGTTGAGGCCCGCGAGCATGAAGAACGTGGCGAGGGTGATGATGAAGCTCGGCAGCCGGGTGTTGACGTACAGCAGCCCGTTCACCGCGCCGAGCGCCAGCGTCAGCACGAGCGAGATCGCGACGCCCGCCCACACGTTCAGCGTGAGCTGGTAGGCGGTCAGCGCCGCGACCAGCGCCGAGCTGGTCACCATCACCCCGGCGGACAGGTCGAACTCACCGCCGATCATCAGCAGCGACACGCCGACGGCCATGATGCCGAACGTCGAGCTCGCGTACAGGACCGTCGAGAACGAGCTCGCGCGCAGGAACGCGTCCGCGACGAGCGAGAAGAACACGAACACCGCGACGGCGCCGAGCAGCGCGCCGAGCTCCGGACGGCCCAGCAGCCGCCACAGCGGCGACCGCCGGGCCAGGCGTTCGTCGGAGCCGGTGACGGGCGGCTCCGCCACGGTCTGTGTCACCGGGTCCCCCGTTGGGCGAACGCCTCCAACGCGGCGGCGTTGTCCTTGGTGACGATCGCGGGACCGGTGAGCACCGGGCGCCCGCCGCCGAGAACGTTGCCGTTGGTCTTCAGCAGCCACAGCTCGTCCACGGCGCCGTAGCCCTGGAGGTAGGGCTGCTGGTCCACGGCGAACCAGATGTCACCCGCCTTGATCGAGGCGATGAGCTCCTTGTTCATGTCGAACGTGCCGATCCTGGCCTTGCTGCCGACCTCCTTGGCGGAGTCGACGGCGGTCGCGGCGAACGGCGCGCCGAGCGTGAGGATGCCGTCGATGTCCTTGCCGGCCTGGAGCTTCGCCGTGATGGACGACTTGACCTCCGGCATGCTGGTGCCCTTGACGAACAGGTTCTCCAGGTCGCCGCCGAAGGTCTTGCCCGCCCCGGCGCAACGGTCCTCCAGCCCGACGTTGCCCTGCTCGTGGATGACGCACAGCGCCTTCTTCGAGCCGATCCGCGCCAGCTCCCGGCCCGCCGCCTCGCCCGCGATCGACTCGTCCTGCCCGAAGTGCGCGACCGCGCCGAGCCTCGCCGACTCGCCCGCCCCCGAGTTGATCGACACGACCGGAATCTTCGCGGCGGTGGCCTGGGCGAGCACGTCCTTCATGGCGTCGGGCTTGGCGAGGGTGACGATGATGCCGTCCACCTTCTTGTCGATGGCGGCCTTCACGAGTTGGGCCTGCTTACCGCCGTCCGGGTCGGCCGAGTAGAGGAACTCCACGTTGTCCTTGGCGGCGGCGGCCTTCGCGCCCTTCTGAACAATGTCCCAGAAAGTGTCGCCCGGACCCGAGTGGGTGACCATCGCGATCTTCAGCCGTGGCCCGGCGCCGGGCGCGGCGTTGGCGCTCTCCTCCGCCTTCTTGCCGCCCGAGCCGCTACAGGCGCCGAGTGCCAGCACCCCCGTCGCCGCCAGGACCATGAGTTTCGTGGACGGCCTGCGCCCTGCGACGTTCTTCATCGGAAGCTGCATTTCATCGAACGCTCTCCGTTTCTCCCCGATGGAGTGGGCGGGTCAATTGGAGGAGTTGATCATAGTTGGCGGCACCGCGCCCATTCTTCCCTCTCGCGGACGGCACCGGGAGCTAGTTTGTTGGCCATGCGGGTCTTCCTCACCGGGGCCTCCGGGTTCGTCGGATCCTTCACCGTCCGTGCCCTGCTCGGCGCCGGGCACCGTCCGCGCGCGCTCGTGCGGGACCCGGAGAGGGCGGCCGGGGTGTTGCGGACGATCGGCGTCCCCGTCGGCGACGTGGAACTGGTGACCGGTGACATGCGGGACGCCGCCGCCGTGACCGAGGCCCTGTCGGGCTGCGACGCGGCGGCCGCGGTCGGCGTGACCGGTACGCGCCGCGATCTGGTCGAGGTCAATCTCGCCGGCACCCGGAACGTGGTCGGCGGGGCGGTCGCACAGGGGCTCGCCCCGGTGATCCACGTGTCCACGATCGCGGTGTTCGTCCCTCCGTCCGCGCCGGTCATCACGGCGGACGCGCCTCTCGGGAGACCCCGCACCGCCTACGGCCGCTCCAAACTGGCCGCCGAACGCTACGTGCGCGGTCTCCAGGACGAGGGCGCACCGGTCACGATCATCTATCCGGGCGGCGTCTGCGGGCCGGACCAACCCCATCTGGACTCGCTGATGGAGGGCCTCGCCGCGGCCCTCGGCACGCTCTGGCCGCTGCCGGGCGGCGGCGTGCCGGTCCTGGACGTCCGCGACCTCGGCGAGGCGCTGGCCCGCTCGGTCGCGACGCGCCAGGGTGCGAGCCGCTGGCTTCTCGGCGGCCACCATCTGGCCTGGTCCCGGTACGCCGACCTGTGCGACGCGCTGACCGGTGTCCGGTGCCGCCGCGTCCCCGTGCCGGGCGGCGTCCTGCTGGGTCTCGGGGCGGTGCTGGACGCCGCCAAGCACGTCCGCCCCTTCGGCTATCCGCTCACCCGCGACGCCGCCGAGTTCATGGTCACGCTCGTCCCGACCGACGACCGCCCCATCCTGGACGCGCTCGACCTCACGCTCCGTCCGATCGAGGAGACGGTCGCCGACAGTGTGCGCTGGCTGGCCGAGAGCGGCCACCTGAACCCCCGCAGAGCCGGGCGGCTCGTCGCCAACGAGCAGCCGATGCCCGGCCTCGTCCAGCGCACGTTGGGCCCGCTCTTTCAGCGGATCTCCGGCGCCTCCTGGTTCTCCAGGGTGGGGCCCAAGGTCGTCCCTCCCCTGGACCGGGCCCTGCACAGGCTCACCGGGGGCTGGCTCCTGCTGGGCCAAGCGCTCGTCCCAAGCCTCGTCCTGACCACGACCGGCGCCGTCAGCGGCCGGCCGCGCCGGGCGCCGCTCGCCTGCCTCCCGGAGAAGGACGGCGGCTGGCTCGTCGTCGGGTCCAATTTCGGCCGCGCGAAGCACCCCGCCTGGACGGGCAACCTCATGAAGCACCCGGACGCGGAGGTCAGCTATCGCGGCCGAACCGTGCCGGTCACCGCGCACCTTCTCGACGACGCCGAACGCGCCGAGGTCTGGCCCGGCCTGGTGGAGGTCTGGCCCGTCTACGACCGTTACGTGGAACGCACGGACCGCCAGCTGAGAATCTTCCGGCTGACCCCACGGTGATTCCATGCCGAATCGGCGCCGCCATTCAGCCGCGTACAGATTTCGATAGTTTCCGTCCGAGCAAGAGATAGGCGAGGACGACTCCCGCCACATTGAGGATCACATCGTCCACGTCGAAGGCGCGGCCTATCACGACAGTGCCCTGGACGGTCTCGATGGCCAGGGAGAACATGCCGGTCAGAAGGGCCAGACGGATCGGCCCGCGCAGGCTCACCCAGACGATGGGGAGTAGCACGCCGAGCGGCGCCAGCAACACCAGGTTGCCGCCCATCTGTAGGACCGCCTCCTTGATCGGACGGTCCATATAAAAGCGCAGCGAGCGCCCCGGATCGGTGTTCCCTCCGGCCTGCCCATTATCGCGGACAGGCGTCAGCGTGAGCCGGAACGCTATATAGCAGAACACCAGGAGGAAGCCGAGTGCGATCGTCACCGCGACCACCCGAAGGGCGATCATCCACCAGGGAAGCCTTTTGCCGGGCGCCGCCGGCTGCCACATCTGCACCACCACGAACCCCTGGTCCCCGCTCCGTTCCGAAGTATGCACATGAGGCGATATCGCCATTTAATCCGGTGCACGACCTTCATTTGGGACAGCCCGAATACGAGCGACCGCCCCCGGGAGCGGGGATCCCGGGGGCGGTGCGGGTCAGACGGCGACCGGCGTGGTGGCCGGTTCGAGGGCCAGGTCCAGGACCTCACGGACGTCGCTGACCGCGAAGACCGTCAGGTTCTCCAGCACCTCGGCCGGCACGTCCTCCAGGTCCGGCTCGTTACGCTTCGGAACGATCGCGGTCGTGATGCCGAGCCGGGACGCGGCCAGCAGCTTCTGCTTCAGTCCGCCGATCGGCAGGACCCGCCCGGTCAGCGAGACCTCGCCGGTCATCGCCACGTCCGAGCGCACCGGGCGTCCCGACAGTAGGGAGGCCAGGGCCGTCGTCATCGTGATGCCCGCGCTCGGACCGTCCTTCGGGATCGCGCCGGCGGGCACGTGGACGTGCACGCCGCGCTCCTTCAGGTCGCCGACCGGCAGTTCCAGCTCGGCGCCCCGCGAGCGCAGGTAGCTGAGCGCGATCCGCGCCGACTCCTTCATGACGTCGCCGAGCTGTCCGGTGAGCGTCACGCCGGTGTCACCGGTCTCCCGGTCGGCCAGCGACGCCTCGATGTAGAGGACGTCGCCGCCCGCGCCGGTGACCGCGAGGCCCGTCGCCACGCCCGGCACGCCCGTCCGCCGCTCCGACCTGCTGAGCTCGACCTCCGGCGTGAACCTCGGCCGTCCCAGGTAGTTCTTCAGGTCGTCCGCGCCGATACCGACCGGCAGGGTCGCCTTCTCCAGCGCCACGTTCGCGGCGACCTTGCGCAGCACCCGCGCGATCGAGCGGTCCAGGGAGCGGACCCCGGCCTCGCGGGTGTACTCGGCCGCCAGCAGCCGCAGCGCATCGTCGCCGAAGCCGACCTCGGACGCCTCCAGCCCGGCCTTGTCGAGCTGGCGCGGCAGCAGGTGGTCGCGGGCGATCGTGACCTTCTCGTCCTCGGTGTAGCCGTCGAGCTCGACGAGCTCCATCCGGTCCAGCAGCGGACCGGGGATCGCCTCCACCACGTTCGCCGTAGCGAGGAACAGCACGTCGCTCAGGTCGAGCTCGACCTCCAGGTAGTGGTCGCGGAACGTGTGGTTCTGCTCGGGGTCGAGGACCTCCAGCAGCGCCGCGGTCGGGTCGCCCCGGTAGTCCGCGCCGACCTTGTCCACCTCGTCCAGCAGGACGACCGGGTTCATCGACCCCGCCTCACGGATGGCCCGGACGATCCGCCCGGGAAGGGCCCCCACGTATGTACGGCGGTGACCACGGATCTCCGCCTCGTCCCGGACACCGCCCAGGGCGACACGCACGAACTGTCGTCCCATGGCCCGCGCGACCGATTCGCCGAGCGAGGTCTTACCCACGCCAGGAGGGCCGGTCAGCGCCAGCACGGCGCCGCTCCTGCGCCCACCCACGACGCCCAGACCCCGGTCCGCGCGCCTCTTGCGCACGGCCAGATACTCGACGATGCGCTCCTTGACGTCGTCGAGACCGGCGTGGTCCTCGTCCAGGATCGCGCGCGCGCCCGCGATGTCATAGGAATCCTCGGTCCGCTCGTTCCACGGGATGTCCAGGACCGTGTCCAGCCAGGTGCGGATCCAGCCGCCCTCCGGCGAGGCATCGGACGACCGCTCCAGCTTGTCGACCTCCTTGAGCGCCGCCTCCCGCACCTTCTCGGGAAGATCCGCGGCCTCGATCCGGGCCCGGTAGTCGTCCTCCTCGTCGGCGGGGTCGCCGTTCAGCTCGGCCAGTTCCTTACGGATGGCCTCCTGCTGCTGCCGCAGCAGGAACTCCCGCTGCGTCTTCTCCATCCCCTCCTGCACGTCCTTGCGGATCGTCTCCGCCACGTCCAGCTCGGCGAGGTGGTCGCGCGCCCACCCGATCACCAGCGTGAGCCGCTCGACGACGTCGGGCGTCTCCAGCACCTCGATCTTCTGTTCGTTCGACAGGTACGGGGCGTATCCGGCGTTGTCGGCCAGCGTGGAGGGATCGTCGATCTGCTGCACCACGTCCACGACCTGCCAGGCGCCGCGCTTCTGCAGGATGACGCTGACCAGGCCCTTGTACTCCTTGGCCAGTTCCTCCGCGCGCCCGCTCGCGGGCGGGGTCTCGATCACGGTTCCCTCGACCCACAGGGCCGCGCCCGGCCCGGTCGTCCCGGTCCCGATCCGCACCCGCGACACACCCCGGACGACCGCACCCGGCTCCCCGCCCGGCAGCCGTCCCTCCTGCTCGATCACGCCCAGCGTTCCCACACCGGCGTACTGCCCGTTGAGCCTCGGCACCAGCAGCACCCGCGGCTTGGTCTCCGACCGGATCCCCGGCCCCTTGGCCTGGGCCACAGCACGCGCGGCCTCGATGGCCGCCCGCACCTCCCCGCTCTCGGACAGGTCGAGGGGCACCACCATGCCCGGCAGAACGGCCCCGTCGTCCAGGGGCAGCACCGGCAGCGTCAGGGTCTCGCTCATGCTCAGCTCCAAGTCCGCGTGTGTCACCCAACATCAAGTTGAGTCATCCACACTCAAGAAAACGGAGCACGATTTTGTTTCCTCAGCAACGTTCGCTCTCAGCGATCAACTCCCTTGGTGTCCCGTCCGAGCGAACCCTGCACCTTCGGACCCAGGATGCAGCCGACCTTGCAACGTTCGGATCAAGTCGGCACCTCGGCGCGGCACAGTACGCGGTGCGCGACTGAGTTGTCGGTGGCGTTGGGCGAGCCTGTACGGCCAGTCGACGGCTTCGAGATCGAGTAGGCGACCGCCGACGACGGGAAGCCCCGGGGCGATCTCGCAGAGGCGTGAGAGGCCTCTCTCGAGCAGGGACGCCCTGCGGTTCGGTCGGCCAAGCGGCATCGGGAGTCCGTCCGCAAGCGGATGAAGGTCGTCTATGACATGGCCGGGGTCCGCAAGGTGGCCGCGGATGCGATTCGTAGGGCGGTCCTGCCGAAAGACCGTTGACACGGTAACTGGATCTTGGGTAGGCAGGTCTCCATGGCAGCCGACGGAGGCTTCTCCGAGCCGATGTATCACACGGCCCTGGAGTCGGACCTTATGGTCCCGATGCGCGACGGTGTGCGGCTGGCTACGGATGTGTACCGGCCTGCCGGGCAGGACGGCGTTGTCGGCACGGCGCTGCCGACCCTGCTGGTCCGGACCCCGTACGACAAGTCCGCCGCCGGGGAGGACAGCGAGTGGGCGCACTGGTTCACCGCACGGGGATACGTTGTGGTGATCCAGGACTGCCGCGGCTGTTTCGGGTCCGAGGGAGAGCTGGGCTTTCTCGGCTGCGAGGCCGAGGACGGGCATGACACGGTCGGCTGGGTGCGCGCCCAGCCGTGGTGCGACGGCCAGGTCGGCACCTGGGGCACCTCCTATCTCGGCTGGACGCAGACGGCCACCGCCGCCGCCGGCACCGAAGGGCTGGCCGCGATCGTGCCGAACCAGAGCGGCGCCAACGGCTACACCAGCTCGATCCGGCACGGCGGTGCGCTGGAACTGCGGTGGATCGCCTGGCTGTTCTGGCATTCCGCACGCAATACCCAGGCGGCGCTCAAGGCACAGCCGTGGGTGGATGCCGCCCTCAACCTGGACCCGATACCGTTCGGGCAATGGCTACGACGCTGGCCGATCCGGCCCGGAGCCACTCAGCTCGCCCTTGTCCCGCCGTATGAGCGGCTGGCGTTCGCGCTGCTCACCCACGACCGCTACGACGACTTCTGGACGAACCCGGGAATCAATCCGGCCGCCCATCTCGACCGTTTCACCGATGCGCCCACTCTGCTGATGGGCGGCTGGTACGACTCCTACACTCGCGCCACATTCGAGCTGTTCGAGGGGCTGTCTGCCCGCAAGACCGGGCCTGTCAAGCTGATCGTGGGGCCCTGGTCGCACGACCAGACAGGGGAAACGTCAGCGGGTGACCTGTGGTTCGGCCAGGACGCAGCCATCGACGTCATCGGTACTCACCTGCGTTGGTACGACCGGTGGCTCAAAGAGCGACCCAACGGCGCCGACCATGACCCGCCGGTGCGGATCTTCGTGATGGGCGGGGGATCGGGCGCACGCGGGCCGCAGGGCCGGCTCAGCCACGGCGGCCGATGGCGTGACGAGTTCGAATGGCCACTGGCGCGGACCGTCTACGTCCCCTACTACCTGCACCAAGACGGCGGCCTAAGCCCTCAGCCGCCCGCGGTGGACAGATCCTCGACTACCTACCGGTTCGACCCGGCCGACCCAGTGCCCTCGATCGGCGGCAACGTGTCCTCACTGTTCGAGGCCCCCGGCCTGCCACCTGGGATCGCCCACCCCCGGGACACATTCCTGTTCGAGGGCGTCCAGAACCTCCTCGAACCGGGTGGCTTCGACCAGCGCGAATCCGCGCAGCTGTACGGCTGCCAGCCGCCCCTACCTGCCGCTCGCGGCACGGGCTGACGTTCTGGTCTTCCAGACCGATCCGCTCGTCGACGACCTTGAGGTGACCGGGCCGATCGAGGTCCGGTTGTGGGTCGCCACCACCGCGGCCGACACCGACTTCACCGCCAAGCTGATCGACCTCTACCCACCCTCGGCGGCCTATCCCCACGGCTACGCCCTCAACCTCACCGATTCGATCATCCGGCTCAGGTACCGGGCCGGCGACCCGCCGAGCCCGCTGCCCCCCGGCCAGATCACCGAGGTCACGATCACGCTCTACCCCACGAGCAACCTCTTTGTGGCCGGCCATCGGATCCGCCTCGACATCTCAAGCTCCAACCACCCGCGCTTCGACATCAACCCAAACACCGGCGAACCACCCGGCACACAACGGCGGCACGTCATCGCCGACAGCACTGTGTTCCACGACACGCAGCGGGCCTCGCACGTCATCCTCCCCACCGTGCCCTGCCCGGCTGACCCGCTCACCCCCCGCGCCCGGTGACTTCCCCGTCTTCGCCCCGCTGGCGGAGTTCATCCACCCCCTTCCAATGGCTCAGAGGACCTGATGACAGCGGCGGCTGCCCACGCACGTAGACCTCCACGGATACCTCGAACCCATCAGGCAGGGATTTCGCTGTCTTGTATTCGTGCCTCAGGGTTTCGACCTCCGCATTGAGTCGTCCGACGCTTGGCATCCTCTGGCCCCGGATCGATAGCCCCGGAGCTATGCCAGGTTGCGAGTGATGAGGACGGCATCCCGAATGTCACAATCTCGTCCTCGCCGGGCGTGACACCCGGTGACATCGGCGTCATCGACCACGGGAGCACGTGCATCTGCGTTCGATTTCACGCCGGACCCACCCGCCCCAGCAACCGGGACAGCTCCCCCATTCCTGACGTCCCGGCCCGGAGCCCCCGCCCATCCACGACGTCCCCCCGGACACCCCCTGCCCCCCGCAACCGAGGAGGTGCGCCGTGTTCCTCCGGCCACGCATCCTGTCCATCGCGGCCGCCCTGCTGGCGGCCGCGTCCGTCCTGCCGGGCCCGACCGCCCAAGCCACCGGGCCACGATCGCCGAGCGCCGCCAAGGCGGTACCGCCCGCCGCCGGAACCCGACCGACCGTCGCCGGCGAGGAGAAGGCCAGTGGAGCCGCTCTGCGGTACGCGCCCACCGGCCACAGCTCACGTGTCGTCATCCGTGAGCCTGGCGCCACCTACATCAAGGTGCACTTCGCGTCACTGAAACTGGTGCCGGGTGACCGGGTGACGGTCGCCGACCCGACCCGCCGCGAGGTTCACACCTACCACGGCGACCCGACCGTGCAGAGGTTCCCCGGTGACTCCAGCCACACCGTGCACGGAAAGCCGGGCTTCGCCGCGATGTCCGTCGACGGCGACACCGCCGTGGTCACCCTGCACTCCGCGGCGACGCGGCACGACGCCGCCGACTTGACCCGGCGAGAGTTCGGCGCCCGCATCGGCACGTACTTCCGGGGCTTCGACGAGGCCGAACGGGCCGCGGCCAACCCCGGCACGTTCAGCGTCTGCGGTGCGGAAGGCCGCCGCGACGTGAGCTGCTACCAGACCAGCCACCCCACCGAGTACGCCCGGTCCGGTGCGGTCGCCCGCCAGTTGCTCAAGGGCGTCGGGCACTGCACCACCTGGCGGGTCGGCAACACCAACCGCATGCTCACCAACCAGCACTGCATGGAGAGCGCCGCCGACCTGCGGGCCAGCGAGTTCCAGTTCGACTACCAGTGCGCCACGTGCGGCGGCAACGACCCCCGCACCGGCACCAAGGTCAGCGGAGCCGAACTGATCAAGACGAGTCCGCTCAGCGCCCTGGACTACACGCTGTTCTCGGTGAACGACTTCGCCTCGATCCAGAAGTACGGCACCCTCTACCTGGACGTGCGCGAGCCCGTCGCCGGTGAGCGGATCTACATCGCCGGACACGGCGACGTCAAACCCAAGCGCCTCTCCCTCTACGAGGACCGCGACGGCGGCACGTACTGCAAGATCGACCGTGTGTCGTCCGGGGTGAACACCGGCTACCTGTGCGACAGCTCCGGCGGAAACTCCGGCTCCCCGGTGCTGGCCGCCTCCTCGCACAAGGTGATCGCGCTGCACCACCTCGGCGGCTGCCCGAACTGGGGAACCCGCATCACCCTCGTCTACGCGGAGATCTCGGGTCAGATCGACAACAGCGGCCCGGCGCTGCGGACCTGACCTCCTCAGGCCCTACGAGAGTCGGCCGGAGGGGACATCGCGTCCTCCCCTCCGGCCGAGCGCGTTCCCGCCGAGCCGTCGGCGGACGACGGCCTACGCCGGCATCTCGGCCGGGGCCGCGCTCGCGGGGCCCGACCACCGCTTCTTCCGCGACGACGATGACCCCGGCGAGGTCACCTCGACCGCGGGCCTGGGTCTCGTCCCCTTCACGGTGCTACCGCATCGCAACCGCGGCAACGCCGAACGGCACGACCGGCAGGCCCTCCGACACGACGGCCGGACCCGATTCGTCTCGATCGGCGACGACCAGACCGTCATCGTCCACGGCGTCTCCTGGACGATCCGAAACTCACCGTGAGCCCCGCCACCAGCCCGGACGAAAAAGCCCAATACGCCACCGTCCCGACGAATAGTCCATCACTTGCCATACCGATAGATCTCCCCATCGAGGCGCAGGCGCTCGACCTTCGCGACCGGCTCGCAGTCGAGCTTCACCGGGGGCTGCCGGCCACACCGGAAACACCTCGAAAAGCCCGCCCGCGACCGGCTGGGCAATGGGCTGGCAAAGCTCCTAGGGGATCTTGATTCTTTGCGCCAGGTTCGGTTTACACGCGCATGACCTGGGGGTACTTACCGCAACGAGATCGTGACAGTGAGTGAAGGAGAGGTTCTCCGGGCGGCAAAGAACCCGGCCGGAGACCACCAGGCGAAGGAGGGGCAGATGAGGATCACCGCGCACCTCACGCCGGTCCCCCACGGTACGGCCGAGGGCGTTCGCCCGCCTCGCCCGGGGCAGGGCGACACACCTCGGGTCCTCGGCCCTACCCGACCGGCAGCCACCCCGCCGCCGAGGACCCCGGCGCCGCACGCCCCCGCGGCACCGGTGTCCGTCGCAGCCGGGCCGACGGCGCCCTTGAGAAGCGCCGCCGGCCCGGCCCGCTCACGACCGGGCGCCCCGGCGCCCGCTCACCCCACCGGACGGGATGTCACGCCCCCGCCCGGTCGGCTTCGGAAGGGAGGTGAGGTGCAACCTCGATCGGAACCGGCGCGAAGCCGGTGAGCACACGGCGGCCGGCACTCCGTCCGACCCCCGTCCCGGCCGCCACCACGCAGTAAGGGATCGCTGCGAACCGGGGCCCGCGGAGGCTCGAACCTCCCCGGGCCCCGGCCCCGACGAGCGTCTCCACCAACGCCCGCCCCGTTGCCCGGCCGGTGGTCAGAGCTTCTTGCGCCACACCTGACCGTTGATCAGGTCTCCGAAACGGCGAACGGGTGATTCCTCCGTCTCCAGGGTGAATCCGGCGCGTTCGTAGACGCGGTGCGCGGGACGCTGGAGGGCGGTCGTCCACAGCATGATCTCGGAGTAGCCGGCCGCGGTCGCGAAGCGCACGCACTCGGCGACCAGGGCGGCGCCGATACCGGTGCCGCGGGCCTCGGGTTCGACGTGCAGCAGGCGCAACTGGGCGACGGCGTCGTCGCGGCGGACGCAGAAGACACCGCCCATCGCCACGCCGTCGATCTCGGCGATCCAGGCGTTCTCGCGCTCCGGATCGTGCTGATCGACATACTCGGCGACGACCTTGGCGACCAGCGCCTCGTAGGTGCGGTCCCAGCCGCACTCCGCGTCGTAGAGCGCGCCGTTGCGCTGCACCACCCAGCCGAGGTCGCCGGGGCGGAGCGGGCGCAGGACGAACCCGGCCGGGCGCGGACGGTCGTCGAGGACGCCGTGAATGGAGCGCATCGCCGACAGCAGCCGGTGCCGGTCATCGCCGGACAGCCCGTCCAGGAGCCCGCGGATCTCCGCCCGGGACCGCTCGTCCAGCATCGCGAACACCTCCCGGCCCCGCGCGGTGAGGCGGACGATCTGCCGGCGCGCGTCGCCCGCCGCCCGCTCGCGGACCACCAGCCCGTCGCTCTCGAAGCGGGCGAGCATCCGGCTGAGGTACCCGGCGTCCAGTTCCAGCGCGCGGCGCAGGGCGAGCACCTCGGTGTCCGCCCGCTGCGCCAACTCGAAGATCACCCTTGCCTCGGTGAGGGAGTAGGGCGTGCGGACCAGGCCCTCGCCGAGCACGCCGATCACCCCGGTGTAGAACCGGTTGAACGTCCGGACCGTAGCGACGTCGGTGTCGGTCGCCCCCATCCCCCGCCTCCTAATATTTGACTCCGTCAAACGTTACGGGACGAGGGGCCGCCGGGCCAGCCCCGGGGAGAAGATCGTCAGGCGCCGACCTGGACGCCCTCGTCCAGCGTCCGCGCGTCGCGCACGACTCTGCGCTCGACGAAGAACGTCATGAGCGGGACGATGCCACCGAGGACGATCAGCGCCATCCGGCTCACCGGCCACCCGGTGCGCCGCCACAGGTCGTAGGCGGCCAGCAGGTAGACGACGTAGATCGCACCGTGGACGGGCGCCACGATGCCCGCCATCGCCGGCTCGTCCGTCGGCCCGTACTTCAGCACCATGCCGACGGCCAGCAGCACCAGCAGCGTGCCCACCACCAGGGCCAGGATGCGATACCTGGTCACCGCGCCTTCCACAGAACACACCTTTCGTCCACCGCGCGAGGCGGCCCTCAGTCGCGCCGGTGCGATTCGGAATTGAGCCGCGCGAGGTAGCGGTTGTAGGCCGCGAGGGCGGGGTCCTCTTCCTCCTGCCGGCGGATGATCTCCCGCTTGACGGCGGCCTCCGCGGGCTCCTCGATCACCCGGGGCGCCTGCGGCTCCACCCCGTCCCGCTCGTCCCGGATCATCTTGATCCACATCACGATCACGAAGATCGCGAAGATCGGCCATTCGAAGGTGTAGGCCCAGCTGCGGTCGTTGCCCGCCTGGGCGCGGTCGTACTGCCACCAGCCGAAGCCGAGGAACGAGGCGCACAGGACGATCGCCAGCGCATGCAGCCCGAGCCAGCCTGGGGTGAGGAACCGTCGCACGTCACTGAGCGTACCCCCGGTCTCCGGGGGTCCGTACCGGGGTGCCGGTGTAGACGGCCCGGGGGCGCAGCGGTGTCGTGCGGCCGTACTCCTCCAGGGCGTGGGCCAGCCATCCGGAGGTGCGGGCGACGGCGAAGACCGCCTCCCCGCTACCGGCGACCAACCCCGCGACCGCACCGAGGACGGCGAGCGCGAAGTCGATGTTGGGCGGGGGCAGACGCCGCCTCCGTGCCTCGGTCAGGACGGCCTCGGCGGCGGCGAGGCGCTCGTGTCCGTGCGCCGCCTCCCGGACGAGGTCCAGCAGGAAGGCGCAGCGGGCATCACCCGACCGGTAGACCGGGTGGCCGAAGCCGGGGACGCGCTCGCCCGCGCGCAATCTGCCGTCCAGGGCCTTGGACGCGTCCGCCGGGTCCCCGATCTCGGCGAGCAGGCGCTCGGCGCCGTAGGAGGCGCCGCCGTGCAGCGGCCCGCTCAGCACCCCGAGACCGGAGACGACGACGGCGTACGGGTCGGCGCGGACGGACGCGGCCACCCGCGCGGCGACCGTGGACGCCGCGAGTTCATGGTCGGCGAGCAGGATCAGCGCGGCCTCAAAGGCCCGCAGCAGCGCAGGTTCGGGCGGATCGAGGCAGAGCCGCCACCACAGGCGCACGGCGATCGGTTCGGTGGCGGACGGTCGTTCGGGGACGGGTTCGCCCGCGAACGGCAGGGCTTCGACGAGACCGGCGATGAGGGAGCGGGCGGTGGTGGTCACGCCTTCGGGGTCCAGGTGGTGGCGTAGGGGGTCGGTCGCGGCCAGGGCGGCGGCGATCAGCTGGAGGCGGTCCATCGGCAGGAGCCCGGCGGGGAGGCCCGACTGAGCGGCGACGGCCACCGCGACGCCGTCCGCGCGGGGGCTCCAGATGGCGTCGGCGCAAGGCGGCGCACCGGTCCAGAGCCAGGCGGCGACCTGCTCGAAGGCCGCGCCGCTCGCGAGGTCGAGGACGTCGCGGCCCCGGTGGTACGGGCGATCCGGGCCGAGCGCGGTGATCTGCGACTCGATCGCCAACTCCCCCGGGCCGGGCGGACGGCGGGGCTTCCCGCGCCGAGCCATTTCCTCCACCTGGGCCGCGTCGAAGAGGCTGCGCCGGCCGTCGGCGGCATGCCTGCGGCGCAGGACGCCACGGCTGACGTAGGCGTACAGCGTGGCGGGTTTCACACCGAGCCTTTCCGCGGCTGTCACGGCGTCGATCCAGCCATCCACCAGCCCATTCCCCCTCTTACATTGATTTTGATCAATATTGATACATGTGGATCGTGCTGTCAATCTGAGGCCATGCCTCAGATTCACTTCCTCGACGTCACCAACCGGGACGGCGTGCAGACGACCCGGACCGGGCTGTCGAAGTTCGGCAAGACGATGGTCAACTTCTATCTGGGACGGCTCGGCGCGGCGCAGTCGGAGATCGGCTTCCCGTTCCTGTTCCACGAGGCCCCCTACGTGCGGGCACAGCTCGCCCTGGCAGAGGCCGGCGCGTTCGGCGGGCTGCGGCTGTCGGGGTGGTGCCGAGGGGTCACGGAGGACGTGGAGAAGTCCGTCCGGGTGAAGGCCGGGGACACCGGGCTCGCCCACTACAACCTGTCGATCTCCACGTCCGACTACATGCTCGCGAACAAGTTCCGGGGGCGGCTGGACCGGGACGCGATCGTCCGCGAGATGGTCGCGGCGGTGCGCACGGCGAAGGCCGGCGGGGCGGCGACGGTCGGAGTGAACGCCGAGGACGGCTCCCGCACCGGCGACGGCTTCCTCACGGAGTTCGCGCTGGCGGCCAAGGAGGCGGGCGCCGACCGCGTCCGCTACTGCGACACGATCGGCGGCGACACGCCGGAGCGGATCCGGGAGCGTTTCGCGAAACTGGCGGCGGCCGTGGGCATGCCCGTCGAGACGCACTGCCACAACGATCTCGGCCTCGCCGTCGCCAACTCCGTCTCCGGTGCGCTCGGCGACCTGGAGGCGGGCCAGGACGCATGGATCAACACGTGCGTGAACGGCATCGGCGAACGATCGGGCAACGCGGATCTGCTGTCGACGATCCTGGCGTTCCGGCACGGGTTCGGGCTGGAAGGGCACAGCGCCGAGTTCGGCGATCCGATCGACCTGTCGTGGGCGCGCCGGTTCGCGCTCTGGGCGAGCTACGCGTTCGGCCAGCCCCTCCCCTACAACCAGGTCGGTGTCGGACGGAACGCCTTCGCGCACGAGTCCGGCATCCACGCGGACGGTGCGCTGAAAGACCACGGCAACTACGAGCTGTACGACGAGGAGACCCTCGGCCCCTTCCCGGACGACTGGCACGCGCGTCGCGGACGGGTCGTCCTCACCGGCGAGTACGGCGGCAAGTCCGGATTCAAGCACGTGATGGACGGGCTGGGCATCGAACCAGCGGACGAGGACCTGGCGTTCACGCTCGTCCAGCTGTGCAACGCGCAGACGGGACGTCCGTTGACCGACGACGAGCTGCGGCTGATCGCCGGATACCCACGCGAGCTCGCGCTGCTCTTCCCGGACCAGATTCCTGGCGCCTGACCTCTCGGATTGAGGGATTCGCCGGAGTTTGTCGGCGGCGCACTCTACGTTCTCCGGCATGGCGACCACCGCAGCGGCAGGGGCCGCGCAGTCCTACACCTACACGCGCCCGTCCGGGCTGGACGGGGGGCTGCTCGGCCTGTCGACGTCCGGCGGGACGACGACGGCCGGTCCGCGGCCGCATCCGCACTTCTTCAGCGGCGTGCTCACCCAGGCGGCGCCGGCCGCGGCGGCGCTGCTCGCGCTGGCCGACGTCGCCCGGACGCGCTACCACCAGCCGCGTCCCACCGCGTTCCGCGATCCGGTCGTGACCTGCAACGGCGACCGCCTCCGGCTGGAGTCGTTCTCCGCTTGCGGTGGGGTGTACGCGCGGCTGGACGTCCTGGAGCAGGCGATGGACGGGGAGGTCCACGAGCGCGGCACGACCAACGTGGACGTGAACAACCCCCTGCGCGAGGCCCTCGCCCGGGTGGGCGGCTCCGATCCGCTGCACCTCGCCGTCGGCGCGGAGGAACTGGCGGTGACGACGCTGGACGGCGCGGTCGTGGAGAAGAAGGTGCCGCTCCCGGAGCGGTGGCTGCGCGGCTTCGCCGAGGTCCAGGTCATCACGGCGGGGTTCGATCCCCGGGCGGAACTGAAGGCCCCTGACGCCGTGCGGTTGCTGCGGTCGCTCCCCAAGCGCGCGCGGGAGACCCTCTGGGCGGTGTCGGCCGGACGGACACTACGGGTCGCGTCCCGTCCGATGCCCGGCGCCGTGTGCCTGGCAGGGGCGAACCGGCTGCAGACCATGCTGCCGCTCCTCCGCTTCGCGCGCGCCTTGCGGGTGTACGGGCCGTCCGTCACGAACACGAGCGGTCCTGTGTCGAGCGCGTGGGAGCTGGAACTTCCCGGGATGCGGTACGTGCTGGCGCTCTCCCCCCAGCCCGCGCGAGGGTTCTCCGGTGAGGGCGCCGTCCTGGAGGCTCTCGCGACCGACGAGGCGGCCGGCGACGCGGATCTGCTCGGCGCGCAACTGTCGTTCGAACCGTGCGTCGACCCAGACCTGCTGTCCGAACGCTCGGGTCTCGACCTGGCCCGGACGAGAGCGGCACTGACCCAGTTGGGCACCTCGGGCCGGGTGGGATTCGATAGTGCCGAGGCGGCCTTCTTCCATCGTGAGCTCCCGTACGATCCGGCGCGTGTCGCCGACCTCAACCCACGGCTGCGCTCGGCGCGCGCGCTGGCCGATGACAGCGCCGTGCGGTTCGTCGATGAGAACACCGCGATCGTGGTGAGCAACGGCGGCGACCGCCAGGTACGGTTCGACCGCGACCGCGCCTCCTGCACATGCCCATGGTGGTTCGACCACCGGGGCGAGCGCGGCCCGTGCAAGCACGTCCTGGCGGCCAGGATCGTCCGCCGTGGCGCGGCCGTGAGCGTCGAGGCCGGCCGATGAGCTCGTGGGACGCCGTCCGGACCGCGATCGACTCCGGTGACCTCACCAGGACCGCGAGCCTGGTCGCGGCGCTCGACACCGCCGGCCGCCGCACCGTCGCCAAGGAGCTCCCCGCCCTGTCGAAGGAGCTGCGCGCGGCATCGGAATGGGGGTTGCTGAACCGGCGGAGGATCGAGTCCCTGCTGGTGGCGGGCGCGGGCGCGATCGGCGGCGCCGCCACCGCGGCCGCCTGGCTCGCACGCCGGGACCTGGAGGTCCCGTGGGGGTCGGAACGCTACGACGACCTGTGCGCGGCGGTGCGCACGGTCACCGCCGCGCGTCCGGACGAGTGGCGCGCGGAGGTCGCGCACCGCGTCGCCGCCCGGATCCGCACCGCCGACGCCGTCTGGCGGGATCTTCCCCTCTGGCACATGGCGGCGACGCTCGCGCTGTCCGCCGGGGCGGAGCCCCCGGTGTCGGACGGCTTCGTCATCGGCTGGGTGTTCGGCGGGGCCGACGCCGCGTCCCTCGGCGAGGACCCGTTCCTGGAGCCGCTCGTCCCCAAGCTGTTCGAGACGGACGGGGTGGTTGTCGCGCTCGCGATGGACGCGGACGACAGGAGGCGCGTCTGGATCAACGCACTGGTCACCTTGGCCGAGGCCAAACGACTCGAACGCACGGCCCTCCTGGACGGGTGCGTCAACCGTTTCCTGCGCGGCGGTACACCGCACACGTTGCGCTGGTTCGTCCTTCTCCATCACGACCTGCATCCCACGGACGAGGAATCGGCCGCCCGCACGCGGGACTATGTCCGGCTGCTGCCGACCGCGCCGCCCGCCGTCGCCGACCTGGCGCTCCGCGAGGTGCGCCGTGCCGACGACCTCGGACGGCTGGAGGGGGCGCTGTTCGAGGAGGCCATCAGCGCACTGCTGTTCCGTCCCGAGAAGAAGCTCGTCCGGGCCACCCTGAGCTGGCTCGACCGGACGGCCCGGCCCTTCGACCGGATCGACGCGACGTTGCGCGCCGCCACCGCGATGTTCGCCTCGGACGCCCTCGACCTGCGGGAACGCGCCGTCAAGATCGTGGTCCGGCATGCGGGTGAGGCGGGCGCGCAGGCCCGCGATGAGGTCCGCACCGCGGCGGCCGACCTCCCTGCCGGCCTGCGCGCGACGGTCGCCGCCGCGTTCGGCGCGGTCGCCGAGCCCGCCGCCGCGGCACCGGTGCCGGCGGGACCACCACCCTTCGTGCCGCGCGACCTGCCGCCACCGATCGGTTCACTCGCCGAGCTGGTCGCGGAGTTCGGCGCGCTCGCCCACGCGCCCGAGAGATGGGTCGCCGACGAACGTTTCCTGGCCGCGCTCATCGAGCACGCCTTCCACGACTTCGCCGCGACGCGGGACGCCTTCGGCAGGGCCGTCGGCGACGATCCGTGGGTGGCGGGCGCTGACGACGGGTACCGGCGCTCCTACGCGGAGGGACGCTGGGTCCTGTCCGCCGTCCGGAGCCTGCTCCTGCCGGAGGTGCCGCACGTCGCCGAGGCCCGCGCCGCCTTCGTCAGAGGCCGGCTCGGCGGCTCCGGGACGACGTACACCCCCCAGCTCGACCGGTTCCTCCGCTGGCGCAGGCGCGAGACCGCGGCGGCGGTCGGGGTGGTCCCGCTGCTCCTCGCCACCCCGACCGAGGGCGGCGGCCATGTCGACGCCGGCGTCCTCGTCCGGCGCCTGGAACGGCTGGAGGAGGCCGGGCTCGAGCCCGGCCGCGCCGACCTCGTCCAGGCAATGCTGCGTGTCCCCCGCACGATCGACACAGACGCCATGACCCGCGCCAAGGCCCTGGACTCGGACGCCGGACGGGCCCTGGCGTCGTGGCTCGCCGCCGGCGGCCTGGCCGACCCTGCCGTGGACTGCCGGATCCTGGACGAGCCGGCCGCGCTGCTGGACGGGCGGACGCTGCGACTCCCGACCCGCCTCCTGCCCACGGTGACGCTGCGCGGCGAGGCCCCGTCCGACATCGTCCAGGTCTGCGCCTTCCCCGAGCGCGGCTGGACGGACCCCGGCAGGCCGGATCATCGCGCCTCCACCTGGTCCTGGCCCGCCGTGACGCCCTCCCACCGCGAGGTCGCCGCGGCCCATCTCGTCCCGTACCTGGCGGGCACCGACGAGTACGAGTGGGGCCAGGGCGGCACCATGCTCGCCCTCGCGGAGGCCGACGGGCCGTCCGGCGCGGCCACCGCGACGGTGCTGGCGGGCGCGCTCGGCAACAAACACGCGCGTGAGCGCGCCGACGCCGTCGAGGCACTGCTCGCGCTCAGCGGCCGCGGGCGGCTGCCCACGGTGGAGCTCGGCGCGGCCGTCGGGCGGCTGGCCGCGCGGGGCCGCGTGAAGGCCACCCGGATCGCCAGAGCGCTCGGCGCGGCCGCCGACGCCGGTGCCCACGCCGACGTATGGGCGATCATCGCGGCGGCCCTCCCGGCCGCGCTGCCGGCACCCGGCACCCGGGCGCCGGCCGGTCTGCCCGACCTCATCGCCCTCGGTACCCGGACGGCGGAGCTCGGCGGGGCGCGCGGCGCCATCCCCGCCCTGGAGGTCGTCGCGTCCCGCCGCGGCTCCAGCCGCCTGGTCAAGGAGGCCGCCCACCTCCACCGCACGCTGGTCGCCGCACCCTGACGCCGGCTGGGCCGCCCCGCCCGCCGAGCCGCCGGCCCGCCGCCGCGCAACGAACGGGGTCCGGCCGGTGTTAAGAGGAATGACGGACCCTCATGACAAGCTGTCCACCCGGGAAGGAGCCTGAACGATGAACGACACCCTCGCGTTCGGTACGGCCGACACCGTGCTCGGCCGCCTGCTCGTGGGCGAGACGGAGACGGGGATCGTCTCGCTGCACTTCCGTGACACTCCCGCCGCCCGCGCCCGCACGGCCAAGGCGACCGGCCTGCCCGTCGTGGACGCCCCCGACCGGCTGGCCCCCGCGCTGTCCGCGCTGCGGGACTACTTCTCCGGCGACCTCAAGAGCTTCGATCTGCCGATCGACTGGCGGCTCACGTCCGACGTCCAGCGGCAGGTGCTCACCACGCTGCACGAATCCGTCCCCTACGGCCGGACCGTCACCTACGGCGAGTTGGGCGACCGTAGCGGCACCGGGGTCCACGCCCAGGTCATCGGCCAGGTGATGGGCAGCAACCCGATCCCGCTGGTGGTGCCCTGCCACCGGGTGGTCGCCTCCAACGGCCTCGGCGGCTACAGCGGCGGTTCCGGCGTCGAGGTCAAACGCTGGCTGCTCACTCTCGAAGGCTCCATCCCGGCCACCCTCGACTGGGACATCACCAACGCCCCCTGACCCGCGAAGGCCGGCCGGCCCGGCGCCGCGGCGGCCCGGCACGACGGACGCGCCGTGCCGGGCGGGCTACAGCGCCATGTGGCGCGATTCACACGGGCGGGAGGTTCTTCTCGATGGCGGCGACCACCTCGGTGGACTCCGGCTCGGTCCGGGGGGAGAACCGCGCCGTGACGGCGCCGTCCGGGCCGATCAGGAACTTCTCGAAGTTCCACCGAATGTCGCCGGTGTGGCCTTCGGCGTCGGGCGTGCCGACCAGATCCCGGTAGAGGGGATGCCGATCGTCGCCGTTGACCTCGACCTTCTCCGTCAGCGGGAAGGTGACCCCATAGGTCGCCGAGCAGAACTCCGCGATCTCCTCCGAGGTACCCGGCTCCTGGCCCATGAACTGGTTGCAGGGAACACCGAGAACGGTGAAGCCGCGCTCGGCGAACCGCTCCTGCAGCCGCTCAAGACCGGAGTACTGCGGGGTCAGGCCGCACTTGGAGGCCACGTTGACCACCAGTACGGCCTTGCCCCGGTACTGACCGAGGTCCGCGGATCCTCCCCGCAGACCATCAATTTCTACGTCGAAGACAGACATGCGGCCGATCTTAGGAGATCGGACCGACATGCCCGTGGTGCGGCCGCGGCCGGCGTCTCCGCCAAACGCCGGCGCGGCCTCACCTCCCCAACGCGTTCACGAACGAGGCGAGCTGGTCGCCCGCCGTGCCGAGCTGGCTGAACGCGTTGTTCACCACGCCTGCCGCGTCCTGCGGCGAGCTCAGCAGGTAGAAGATGACGAAGGCGATCGCCACATAGCGGAGGTTCTTCTTCATCCGTAACGCCGTCCCTGTAGTAGCGCAGCGACACAATGACCCGATCTGATTGTGCCCAGCCACGTCTGACCGCAAAGCGAGATTTTACTGTGACAGCGGCGCCGGCGCGCGGTGCCCGGACGTGAAAAAGCCCCGCGCCCACGGCGGGCACGGGGCTGGAGGAGCCGCGTCAGCTCGGGATCGCGCTCATGAACTGGGACAACGACTCTGCCGCGTTCCCGAGGCCGCCCAGGGCGTTATTGACCAGACTCGCCGCCCCTTCGGGCCTGCTGATGACGTACCACACCACGAAGGCGAGGCTGGCCACCTTCAGATGTTTCTTGTTCACTTCAACCACCCTCTGCGGTCAATTGCCTACAGAGAGTAGTGCCCCGTGGGGGGCGAACGGAGAGCAACCGGCGGTAAAGACGGCGCCATCTCCGGTTGATCTTCTGGCACCCCTGGTCAGAAGGCCGGGGCCGGGCGAGAAATCAGGCGCGGAAGACCGCCGAAATCAGGACGCGCCGTGCGTGGCGAGGTAGTCGATGTAGAACGGACGGAGGGCGTCGGCGAGCTCACCCTCCCCCGCGTGCGTGAACTCCTCCAACAGCGACACTCCATGCAGGAGGTCGAACTCCGCTCGGTCCACCTCCCCCGTGGCCGCCGCGGCGGCGGGGATGGCGCGCAAGAGCTCCCACAGAAAGCCGACGTCGCGCCGCTCCCTGGCCAGCTTCATCGCGCGGTCGTACAGCTCCTTGGACGGCAGGTCGTCCAACTCCGCCCGGTCTGGTGTCACATCGGCCATGCCCCGACTCTAACCAACGGGGCAGATATCACTTCGTGACGACGCTGTCGGGGATTGACTTGTCGGACTTGAGCGCGTCGAAGAGCGTGGCCGCCTTCGCCCTGTCCCAGGTGATGTAGGCGCCGACACCGGCCGCGTTGCCGGTGCCCCCGATGGGGACCGTGGTCGTCACGCCGTTCCCGCCGCTGACGCCCTTCATCGCCCACATCATCCGGACGAGGTCGTAGAGGTGGTCGTTGTCGTCGACCAGGAAGTTGCTGGTGGCGTTCATCGCGAGCGGGACGCCACGGAACGGGTTGAGCAGCACACCCGGGCTCGTCGACTTCTTCATCAGCGCCCCGAAGAACTGCCGCTGGTGCTCGACGCGCTCCAGGTCGGCGCGGGCGAACGCACGGGTCCGCACATACCCGAGCGCCTCGCCGCCGTTCAACGTCTGGCAGCCGGGGCTGAGTTTGAGCCCGGCCTTCGGGTCGTTGATCTTGTCCTTGACGCAGATGTCCACGCCGCCGACCGCGTCCACGACGCCCACGAAGCCGTTGAAGCCGATCTCGGCGTAGTGGTCGATATGGATGCCGGTGCTCCGCTCCACCGTCTGGACGAGCAGCTTGGGCCCACCGAAGGCGAAGGCGGCGTTCAGCTTGTTCGACCCACGGCCCGGGATCGGAACGTAGGAGTCACGTGGGAGGCTGATGAGCGAGCTGCCTCCCGAGCCGTAGTGCAGGAGCATCATCGAGTCGGTGCGGCGGCCGGACGCGAAACCGGTGCGCAGCTTCCTCTGCTCGGCCTTGGACAGTCCTTCGCGGCTGTCGGAGCCCACGATCAGCCAGTTGGTCCCGGGGGTGTCGGCGACCCGTCCGGGATAGTCGACGAGGACGGACTCCCGCTTGAGCCGGGAGTCGAGGTAGAAGTACCCGCCGACGAGCACCAACGCCAGGACGGTGAACAGGACGCCGAGGACGTAGGGCCAACGCCGCCGGCGCCGCCCGGCCCGCGAGCCGTCCTGCCAGATCCGGCCTCCGGCGAGTTGGTCGCCGGCGTACCGGTCCGCGTACGGGTCCCGCTCGTGCGGGTGCTCCGCGGAAACGGACTCGTGCCTGCTGCGCGCCACGCGCTCGCCCTCCTTGCGTGTCCAGCCGTCCGGCCAGCCGTCGCTCATGTCGTAGACCCTAGACAACCGGGACGTCGGGCGCGTCCTTCCGGCGCATGATTGTCCACAGCTCCAAATCACCACGCTATGTGACATAAGTAGCGGACAGCCTCCTCCTCGCGGAGCACACTGCCTGCGGGGAGTGGTACGTGTGAGCGAGGGACGACGGATGGGCCCGCGGCGAGAAAGACGCGACAAGGACAGGGGCGAACGGCGAGGAAGCAGAGGCTTAGGGAGAAAGAGGGGCAGGCGGGACACGCGTACGGCGGCGTCCGCTCTCCCTGAACTGTCCACCCACAACTGGCACGCGCGGACCGGTGAACTGGCCGAGACCGGGATGAGCACCATGGCCCGGCGCCTACCGTCGGTCATCGCACAGGCGGCAGGACTGGCCTGGCGGGCCAGCCGTACCGACACGATCGTGACCATCTCCCTCAATCTCCTCGCCGGCATCTTCACCGCTTTCGGACTGCTGGCGACCACCGGCGTGCTCACGGCGCTGTTCAGCGGCGGCCCCACGCCGGGACGGGTCCGCGAAGCGCTGCCCTCGCTTGCGCTGGTCGCGGGCGCGGCGGCGCTGCGGGCCGGACTCCAGGCGGGCGCGGGCTGGGCCCAGGCGCGGCTGGAGCCGCAGGTGGAACGGCTCGTGGAACTGCGGCTGTACGAGGCGACCACCGCGGTGCACCTGCCCGCGCTCGACGACTCCGACTTCCTGGACGAGCTGAAGCGCGCGCGGAGCCGGGGCATGCTGGCGGCGCCGAGGGTCGTCCGGCACGCGGTGGACGTGCTTACCGGCGCCGTCGGGATGACGGCGGCCGCCGGGACGCTCGGGGTCCTGCACCCGCTGCTGCTGCCGCTGCTCCTGCTGACGGCGCTGCCCGAGGGCTGGGCCTCGGTCCGCAGCGCCCGCATGGGCTACCTGACCGAGCTGGCGCTGGTCGAGGTCGTCCGCCGCAAGTGGATCCTCGCGGACCTGATGGTCGAGCGCCGGCACGCGGCCGAGATCCGCTCGTTCACGATGCGACCGTTCCTGCTGGAGGAGTACGACCGGTTCGCCGCGTACCAGCGCGCCGTGGAGCTGGACCTGGCGCGCCGCCAGACCCTCGCCCGGGTCACCGGCGACATGTTGCAAGGCGTCGCGACGGCGGCGGTGTATGTCGCCCTGGGGCTCATGCTGTGGCAGGGAGCGGTGCCGCTGGCGGTGGCGGGCACGGCCGTCCTGGCGATCAAGGCGGGCCAGACGTCCCTGGCCAACCTGGTGTTCGCGGTCAACCAGTGCTACGAGGAGGGCCTGTACTTCGGCGACTACCTGGCCTTCTGCGACGCCGCCGAGGCCAGGATCCCGCGCCGCGCCCTGCCGGGCGAGGCCGACGCGTCCGAGTGCGAGGACCGCCGGCGGCTCCCGGACGACTTCGCCCGCATCCAGGTGAAGGACGTCACGTTCACCTATCCGGGCGCCGACTCCCCGTCCTTGCACGGCGTCTCGCTGGAGCTGCGCAAGGGCGAGGTCGTCGCGCTGGTCGGCGAGAACGGCTCCGGCAAGACGACCCTCTCGCGGGTCATGGCGGGGCTGTACGACCCCGACGAGGGCGAGGTGCGGTGGGACGGGGTCCCGCTGACCGGGGTCCCCCCGCAGGACGTGTGGCAGCGCGTCGCCGTCATCGCGCAGGAGTACACGCACTGGCCCATGACCGCGCGGCAGAACATCACCATGGGCCGCGGGCCCGGAACGGGCGTCGGCGGCGGGGCGCACACCGCCACCGGTGCGGGTTCCGGGGATGAGGACCCGGCCGTCCTCGCCGCCGCCCGCGCCTCGGGAGCCGACGAGGTGGTCGCCGACTTGGCACGCGGCTACGACACGCTGCTGGACCGCCGCTTCCAGGGCGGCGCCGAGCTGTCGGGCGGGCAGTGGCAGCGGCTCGCGGTCGCCCGCGGCTTCTACCGGGACGCCCCACTGCTGATCTGCGACGAACCGACCGCCGCCCTGGACGCGCGGGCCGAGCACCTGCTGTTCGAGCGGATCCGTACCCACGCCGACGGGCGGACGGTCCTGCTCATCACGCACCGGCTGGCCAGCGTCCGCTACGCCGACCGGATCCACGTGCTCAAGCACGGACGGGTGATCGAGGAAGGCGACCACGACACCCTGATGGCGCACGGCGGCCTCTACGCCGAGCTGTACTCCCTCCAGGCAGCCGCGTACGGCGCCGCCGACCCCCCGGCCGCCTAGGCGCACCACCCGGAACCGCCGCCCGATCGGGCAATAACACCCGCAATGCAATCGAACAAGCGTGCAGACAATTGAGTCAAAGCTTGGTCAAGGCCATTGCTAAACAGCGGGTTGATAACGAATATATCTACTGTTACCCATCCGCCGAGATCGCCTGATAATGGATCACGACATTGTCGGGCGGCGATCATCCTGAGAGGGGGAAACAGTATGAGTGCGGACCGTAAGTCCCTGCGCGACCTGGTCCGGGACGAACTTCGCCAGACCAAGAAGGACGCCCCGGCGTTCGCGAACGTGGCGATGGGCAGCGCGACCTACACCAAGATGCTCGGCAAGCGCACCTGAGGCGTGATGTCGCTGCGGGAGGGGGCGTCCTCCCGCAGCGACCGCGCACGGGGGAGGTCCTTGGCTGTGGCGCATTACACCATCCTGACGCCCTATCTCGACGAGTGCGGCGCTGTATATGTCTCGGGCGCCGGCGACAAGGGGGCGGTGATCCGGCTGAATGATCGGGCCAGCGCGCTGTGGCGCCGGCTCGCCGCCACCGGGACCTGTGATCCCGGCACCATGCCCGAGGACGACCGGGCGTTCATCGAAACATTGCTGGCCCGGCGTGTGATCATTTCTACTGGGGACGGGGATGACGTTTGATGCGGATCGCACTCCTCAATCCTTCGGTCGGGTTCTCCGATCGCCGCAAGTCCATCCCCATCGGCCTTGCCTATATCATGGCCTTCTTGGAGTCCGCAGGGCACCCGTCCACCGGCTTCGATTTCGGGGATTCGACGACAAGCGCGGGCGAGCTGGTCGAGCAGTACCAGTTGTGGAACTACGATCTGCTCGGCATGTCGGTTTACAACGAGTCGTTCCATGTGGCCCTGGATATGGCCCGTGAGATCAAGCGACGCAACCCCTCCTGTTTCATCGTCATGGGGGGTCCGCAGGCCACCGCGACCCATGAGGCGATCATCCGCGGCCATCGCGAGATCGACGGGGTCGTGCGCAAGGAAGGCGAGCACCCCACGTTGGAACTGGTCCGGCGTCTCGACGCCCGGGACGGGCTCGACGCGGTGCCGAACCTCACCTGGCGCGACCGCGACGCCGTCCGGGTGAATCCCGAGATGCCCGCCCCTGACGACCTGGACGCACTGCCTTTCCCCGCCGCGGAGTTCGTCACGGACCGCGAATACGGGAAGTTGCACTTCTACGATGCGCTCCGAGACGAACTCCGTCCCGCCCTGACGATCAATACATCCCGCAGCTGCCCGTACAACTGCAGCTTCTGCGGCGTCCTCACGATCGGCCGGCGATACCGTTCCCGCAGCCCGGAGAACGTCGTCGAGGAACTCGCGTTCTTTCGAGACCGGGACGGCATCGACTACCGCCACGTCTACTTCAGCGACGCCAACTTCTTCGTGCAGGCCCAACGCGCGCTGGGCATAGTCCGCGCACTGCACGCGGCGGACGACCGCATCACGTTCAGTTTCGGAACCAGGGTCAATCAGATCCTGAAAGCCCAGGACGTGATCCGGGAAATGCTCACCGTGGGACTGAGATTCATCGAGGTCGGCGTGGAGAGCGCATCACCGACCGTGTTGGAACGCCTCGCCAAGGGGGTAGGGCCCGAGGTCAACGACGCGGCCGTGAGCTTCCTAACGCGCGTCGGCGTGGAGATAGCCCTGGACTTCATCATGGTCGATCCGGCGAGCACCGTCGAGGATCTCCAGATGAACATGGATTTCATCGAGCGCCACTTCCTCGACCATTATCCCCACGAGCATTTCTATACCAGTCTCGCGTTGTACGAGGGCACGCCCATACGGGAGTTCTACGAGGAGCGCTGGGGAAAGCCGTTCGTCAGCGGCACTCTTCCCGACACCGCGGACCTGTTCGAGCGAGCGGAACTACAGGTTTGGTGGAGGCTCGTCCAGGACTTCGGTGAGCGGTACCAGGGCAGGATCGACAATCTGCTCGCGAAAACAGAGACGCTGCTGAAGCATCCGCTCGCCGTGGAATGCCTGGGTGAACGCGCCGGGCCCTGGGAGGAACTGTCCCGCCTCCAGCTCGACAGCGTCACGCTGCGCCACGCTCCGGTGATGTTCTTCCGCCGGCTGGTCGACCGGCTCGCCGCCGGCACCAAACCGGACACGCTGGAAGAGGTCGGCCTGCGGGGTTTCGGACGCCGCGGAACAGACCTCGATGACGTGCTCACGTCAGCCGCGGCGGGCGTGGACCTGCTGAGCGATCAACTCGGCCTGGCACGGAACGAACTCGACCGCGCGCTGCAGATCTCCGGAGCCGCGTACCAGTGACCGGCCGCGGACCGGCGGCCGTCTCCACGGCTCGCGGCATGATCGGGGGTGCGCATGCGGAGTGCTCACCCCCGTAGAGACCTGGCGCTGGTCGCCACGGCCTCCGGCTTCTCCACGCTCGGCACCACCGCGGCGTTCCTCGCCATGGTCCTCCATCTGAGAGAGGCGGGCGCCGGCTGGGTGACGGCACTGCTGCTGGCGGAGCTGTCCCCCTTCATCCTGATGGGACCGGTCGCCGGGGCGATCGTGGATCGGTTTGAGGCGCGGGGCGTCCTCATCTGGGTGAGCATCGGCCAGGCGGTGGTGAGCCTCGCGCTCAGTCTGGTGGACGGCCCGGCGGCCATCACCGCGCTGGTCGCGCTGCTCGGCGCCCAGGCGGCGATCGAACGGCCGGCGGCCGCGGCGTTGGTCCCCCACCTCACCGGTGAGGAGAACGCCACCCGCGGCTATGCGCGACTGGGCACCGGACGCGCGCTGGGCGCGATCGTCGGGCCGGCCGTCGGCGGGTTCGCCAGCGTGTCCGGCAACACCGGCACGGCACTGCTCCTCAACGCGGTCAGCTTCCTGATCCTGGCGCTCGCCATGACGAGCATCAGCGCCCGCCGCCGCCCGGTGAGCGAGCCCGGCCACGACAAGGGCGAGCACGGGTCCGCCAGGACCGGATTCGGGCTGATCCTTCGTCACCCCGTCCTGCGCCTCGCGATCCCGCTCACCGCCCTGGCCGCGGGGATCGCCCTGGCCGACAACGTCGCCGCCCCCTACCGCTTCACCGACGATCTCGGGGCGGGGGCGATCGGATTCGGCGTGTACGAGGCCCTGTACTCGGTCTGCGAGCTGATCGGCATCCAGGCGTTCACCTTCGAGGCCAGCAAGAGGCACGAGGAACGGCTGCTCGGGATCGGGAACCTCCTGCTGGGCCTGGGCGTGCTGGGAATCGGCCTGGCGGGGAACTATCTGCTGGCGCTGGCCGCCGCGGTCATCGGCGGCATCGGCAACGGCATGAGCAACGCCGGGGAGGGCGCGGTGATCAGGCTCTGCACTCCCGAGGCCCTCCGGGGCCGGGCCTTCGCCGCGAGCGGCGCGCTCATCCAGACCGCCTCCATCGGTGGGGCCATCGCCGGCGCTCCCGCCGTGGCCACCATGGGACCGGCCACCACCATGGTGATCTCGGGGACTCTCGCGTCCACCGTGGCGGTCGTCGGCGTCGCGGTGGCAGTCCGCCGCACACCGCGTGTCGCCCATCGGGCAGAACGCTTCATTCGCGATGACGCACCTAAGGAATCTCGACATGCATGACCTGCGAGCCGCCAAGGAGCACGTGTCCGTCACCGAACTCCTCGTCGCGACCGCGAGCGAACGCCCGGGGCAGCCCGTCGCCGCCCGTGTCGTCGTGTCGGACGACTACGACGTCACGTCCGAACGTGTGGACGCCTGGCTGGACCGCGGCCAGATCACCAGCGCGTCGGTGGCCTTCTCACGGGACAACGCGGCGGCTCCGCTGTCCCTGATCTCGTCCGACTTCGAGGTGCAGGGACGGACATGGCCGTTCCTACTGTCATCGGACAAGGTCCGGCGGCTCGTCAACGACGGCTACACCATGGTCATCAGTGGGCCCGAGATCTGGGACGAGGCCCTGCGCAGGTCCGCACTGGACGTCGTCGGGGCGATGGTCGCCTCGCTCAACACGATGATCTTCCTCACCCCGCCCGGAAGCAGCGGGTTCCACCAGCACCGAGACCCCGACGACCATGTCGTGGTGGTCCAGACCGAGGGCTCCAAGACATGGCGGCTCTACGACGCGGCCCCCGACGGGTGGACCGAAGATGATCCGACCCGTCCGGAACCGGAGTCGCTGTCCGCGGAGGTGAACCTCGACGTCGGTGACACACTCGTCATCCCGCGAGGCTGGGGACACGCGGCCTGCACCGGTCCCGCTGCGCTGTCCACCCATCTGTCGTTCGGCATCAACTACGTGTCCCCCGCGCACATGCTCCGGACCGCGCTCATCGGCAGGTTGCGACAGATGCGGGAGTCCGCGACGTTGGAGGAGACCGAGACCGCCTACCGCGCACTCGTCGACGAGTTCGAGCGATGTGACGTCGGCGACCTGGTCCGGGAGTACGTCAGCGCCCCGTACCGCACCGGTGAGCTGCGGCTCGGCGACATCGCCGTGCGCCGCTCCCGTCAGATGTAGGGGCCGAAGCCGCTCGCGTTCTCGCGGGGCGGGGCCTCCGGAAGGTCTACGGGACGCAGCAACCGCACCTCGCTCGCCTCGATCTCGCCGGCGCCCTCGTCGTGGGCGGCGGTGATCCGCTGCGCCTGCCGGGACATCGCCGCCTCCAGCAGGTTGCGGACCAGCCGGGCGTTGCCGAAGGACGAACCCCGCGGCTGTGCGGAGACGAGACCGTGCAGCGCCTCCAGCAACCCCGCCGCGATCGCGAACCCGCTCTCCGAGGCCATGAACTCAAAGATCGTGACCAGCTCGTCGTCGGAGTAGTCGGGGAAGCGCAGCACCTTCGGGAAGCGGGAGTCGAGCCCCGGGTTGAACTTCAGGAAACGCTCCATCTCGGCGTCGTAGCCGGCGACGATGACCACCAGATCGTTGCGGTGCTCCTCCATGAGCCGCAGCAGCTCGGCGACCGCCTCGTGACCGAAGTCGCGCTGGTCGCCGCCCGCCGCCGACAGCGCGTACGCCTCGTCCACGAACAGCACACCGCCGAGGGCGCGGTCGACCGCGGCCCGCACCCGCGGCGCGGTCTGGCCGATGAACTCGCCGACGAGATCGGCGCGGGTGACCTCCACCAGATGACCCGACGACAACAGCCCGAGCTGGGCGTACACGGCGGCGATCAGCCGGGCGATCGTCGTCTTGGCCGTGCCCGGGTTGCCCATGAACACCATGTGCCGCGTCGGGGACGCCAGCGGCACGCCCGCGTCGCGCCGGATCTGCTCGGCGCGCGCCTCGGCGACCAGCGAGGCCACCTCCGCCTTGATCGCGTCGAGGCCGATGAGCCGGGCGACGTCGGCGAGCGGGTCGCCGGGCACCCCGTCCCGGCCCCGGACGAGGGTGTCGGGGACGTCCTCCAGCAGCAGCTCGTCCAGCGACTCGGTCTCGTCGACGACGCCGTCGGCGAGGACGCGGCGGCCCTGCATCGCGACCGCCCGGTCCAGCAGGTTGATCATGATGCGGGCGTTGCCGAAGCCGCGGTCGCGGGGTGCCGCCTGCGCGAGGCCCCGCACCTTCTCCAGCACGCCGGGGGCCAGCGCGAACCCGGCGTCGGCCGCCTTGCCCGCGAACACCTCCACCAGCTCGTCCTCGGACAGGTCGGGGAACCGGACGGTCCGGGGGAAGAACACGGCGAGATCCGGCGTGGACTTCAGCAGCCCGTTCAGCTCCGCCTCGGGACCGGCCAGCACCACGACCAGGTCGTCGATGTGCGCCTGGACGGCGGTGACCAGCACGTCCAGCACCTCCCGCCCGCGCGTCGCCTCCGCCGCGGCGGCCGTCGCGAAGGCGTGCGCGTCGCGGACGACCAGCACCCCGCCGATCGCCTGCTCCACCGCCCGGCGGACGCGCAGCACGCTCTCGCTCGCGTACTCGCCGAGCAGGTCCGCGCGGTCCACCTCGATCATGTGCCCCGACGACAGGACGCCGAGCCCCGCGTAGATGCGGCCGAGGATCCGCGCGACGAGGCTCTTGCCGGTTCCGGGATTCCCGGCGAAGACCAGATGCCGGGGCCGCGTCGCGACCGCCATGCCCGCCTCACGCCGCAGGCTCGCCGCCTTCGCCTCGGCGACCAGCGCGTCCACCTCCCGCTTCACCGGCTCGATGCCGGCGCAGGCGGCCAGCTCGGCGAGCGGGTCGCCCTCGGCGCGGCGGCCCGGGATGAGCCGCTGCGGCAGGTCCGCCGCGGTGACCTCCAGCTCACCGGGCGGCTCCGCCGCGTCCGCGCCCACCTCACCCGCCTCGGCGCGACGGGCGGCGGCCAGCCGGGACCGCGCGGCCGCGGTGCACTGCGCCGCCATGTGCTCGACCAACCGGGCGCCGCGCAGGTTCAGCAGCGGCGGCGTACGAGTCAGCAGCACCCCGGCGGTACCGGCGACGTCGGCGGCGACGCCCGCCCCACGCCGCGCGACGGCCCGGGTGAACAGCTCGGCGAACCCGTCCTCGGCGAAATCGCGCGTGCGGGCCACCTCGAACGCACGGACCAGCGCCGGATTGGCGTCGAACAGCCGCCGATCTCCGCCGGGACGGCACAGCGCGACAACGTCCAGGGAGGGCGAACGCGCCATCAACCGGCGCAACTCCTCCACCGTCGCCGCACCGCACCGCTCATAGGTGACCAGCCGCTCCAGATCGTCCACCACCAGCAGCATCCGCGCGTCCATGCACTCGCGGACGCGGGCCTGCAGCCACAGCACCGCATCGCTCACACCGAGCGACGCGAACACCTGGTCGGAGATCCACAGCGCCTCGCGGACCACCCCGCACTCGGCGAGCCGCCGCTCCAGCACCTCGGCCGCGGTCCCCTTCCCCGTCCCCTCCGGCCCCGCGATCAGCATCCGGACGGGCCGCTCCCCCGCCAGCCGCGCCGCCAGCGCGTCCTGCACCGCACGGGTCAGCTCCGGCTGCCCGACGAGTGCCTTCTCGACACCGTCGTCGCCACCGGACCAGCCGCCCGCGACGGCGCGGTCCAGCTCATCCGTACCGGCATCCCGCAGATGCTCGGGGAACAGCGCCGAGCCCAGCGGGTTGAAGACCCGGCGCGCCACGAACAACCGGCGCAGATCGGCCTGGAACTGCCGCACCGGCACCCGGCAGCGCGGGCTGATCGGCGCGTCCGGCAACCCCTGCACGGCGCCGGTGACCCGGACGGCCATGTCCAGCCAGGCCCGGGACGCGTCCGCCTCACCCGCGACCAGCCCCCGCGCCAGCCAGGCCCGCACCTCGTGCTGCCACGCCTCCGACGAGAAACCCTCGCGCGTGGCGCGGAACCGCTCCTCCACGTTCTCGTAGCGGGTCGTGCCCAGCACCACCGCCAACTCCGCCGGAACCACCTGCGCCTCGGCCGCCAGCAGCAGACGGGCCAGCGCGACGTCCGCGTCGTCCCCGTCCGCGACGGCACCTGCGAGCCGCTCCTGCGCCGCGTCCAGACCGGCGCACGCCCACCCCAGGTAGGCCACCGGACCGGCCAGCTCGGGCAGCACCGCGAGCTCTTCCTCGGTGAGGCCCGCAACCCACACATCCTCCAGCGCCTTCTGCGGGACGGTCATGTCCTCCTCCCGCAGCGCCGGGTCGGCCGCCCGCCGATCGAACAGATCCATCAGCGTCCGGCGCCGACGCTCCAACGGCTCCAACCCGTCGAAAACGTCCAACCCCGCCCGCGCCAGCTCGAACATGATGGCGCGCCGCTCCCGGTCATTGCCCGCGGGCTCCGGCAGCCACAACCCCGGCGGCCGCCACCGCCCACCCTGCGTGAACCATGCCGCCGGATCCCGGACCGCCGACTCCGGCGTCGCCAGAAAATCCGACAACAGCTCGTAGTCCACGTCGCCGCGCAACCCCCCGCGCACCGCCGAGGCCCCCAACAGGAACGTCAGCAGCGACCACTGCTCCGCCCCCGCCGCGCTCGTGTCCTGCCCATAGAAGTCACTGAGCTGCCTGGTCAGCACCACCGCCCGCGGATCCGCGTTATAGGCGACCGCGCGCTCGCGCATCTCCTCATACAAGCCGTCCGGCACCCGCCACGGCCCGAACGCGTACACGTCCAGGACAGGCTCGTCCGTGAGCAGCACTTCGAGATGGTCCGGCAGCCGGGGGGAACTCACCTGGGGTCCTTCTCCTAAGCAGCGTGTCAGCAGGGGAACCCACCCTACTTATTGCGGTGCCCTCGGCGTCGGGCGCAGAGCGCCCTCCTTCAACGGGCACCGCGGCGATCGCTGCATCGCTTTCGACTCGCCCTGGAGGGCTCGCTTCGCGATCAGTTCCTCGCAAGCTCGGACCTGGCTTCGCACGCGATCGCAACGTTTCGGTTGTCGCCACCAAATGTCAGAACCTCGCATGTCGCATCCGCTCGGCGGGGGCACTACAAGCTACAGAGGACTCGCCTCTGGGCGTTTGGGTGAGCGGCCGTCGCCGGTGGAGCGGCCGGTGGCTCGGCGGCCTATCCAGGGAAGCAGGTAGGTGCGGGCCCAGCGGACGTCTTCGCGGCGCATGGTGAGCCAGTCGGTGGGGTCGATGGGGGGCCAGGGCTCACGCCAGTCGTCCTTGATCGGTACGCCCAGGACCTCGGCGACGCGCAGGGCCATGCGCCGGTGGCCCTCGGGTGAGAGGTGGAGGCGGTCTTCGTACCAGGCGCGGGGGTCGTTGAAGACGCGCAGCGGCCACAGGTCGACGATCGTGCAGTCGCGGCGGTCGGCGATGGCGCGCAGGTGCATGTTGTAGGTGGCGGCGCGGCCGCGGATGCGGCCGCCGGTGCGCAGGCCGCGGGTGTCGAAGCCGGTGAAGACGACCACCCGGGAGCCGGCCGCGCGCAGCCGGCGGACGGCGTCGTCGAAGACCACGGCGAGGGCGTCGGGGTCGGCGCCGGGGCGGAGCATGTCGTTGCCGCCGGCGCAGAAGGTCACCAGGTCGGGGGCGAGGTCCACGGCCCGCGGCACCTGGTCGTCCACGATCTGCCGGACAAGCTTGCCGCGGACCGCGAGGTTGGCGTAGCGCAGGCCGGGGCTGTGCTCGGCGAGATGCTCGGCGAGCCGGTCGGCCCAGCCGCGGAAGCGGTCCCTCTCGCCGGGATAGGGGTCGTTGAGGCCCTCGGTGAAGCTGTCGCCGATGGCTACGTACGTCCGGATCTGCTCCACTTCGCTCATCGCATCCCCTAGTACCGCTTCGTTCTCGATCACGTAGGTTAATGATGCACCGTGCACATAACCTACGCGACCGTAGCCCGCTTCAGTCTGGGAGACGCGACACCGGCCTCTGCCTACGAGGCTATGTCCAGCTGGGGGACGCGCTGCCGAGCGGGCCGCCGGGAGCGGCGGGGGGTGCGGAGGCGCCGGGCGCGGCGGTGGCGTGCACCGACATCGCGTGCTGGACGAGTGTGATCAGCACCTGCTTGGTCGATTCGCGGCTCCGCGCGTCGCACTGGACGATCGGCACGTGCGCGCTGATCGACAGGGCCTCGCGGATGTCCTCGACGGCGTACTGGAACTCGCCGTGGAACCCGTTCACGCCCACGACGAACGGCAGGCCGAGCTCCTCGAAGTAGTCGACCGCCGCGAAGCAGTCCTCCAGCCGGCGGGTGTCGACCAGGACCACCGCGCCGATCGCGCCGCGGACGAGGTCGTCCCACATGAACCAGAAGCGGTGCTGTCCGGGCGTGCCGAACAGGTAGAGGATCAGCTCGCTGTCGAGCGACACACGGCCGAAGTCCATCGCGACCGTGGTGGTCGTCTTGTCCGGGACGGCCGACAGGTCGTCCACGTCGGCGCTGGCCGCGGTCATCACCGCCTCGGTGGTGAGCGGCATGATCTCCGAGACGGACCCGACGAAGGTGGTCTTGCCGACGCCGAAACCGCCGCCGACGACGATCTTGACTGAGGTCAGCTCGGCCTCTGCGCCGGGCGGCCCCGAAGGTGGAACCTGGTCAGAGCTTCCGAAGGCCACTGAGCACCCTTTCTAGCAAGCGGAGGTCCGGCTGGCCGCCGGCTGTGGTGGGACGCGACTGGTGCAGGCGCAGCAGCCCTTCGACGGCCATGTCGGCGACGAGCACCCGGGCCACGCCGAGCGGGAGGCGCAGCAGCGCCGAGACCTCCGCCACCGACCGGGCCGACCGGCACAGGTCCATGATCGCCCGGTACTCCGGGGTCAGCATGGCCACGTCCCGCGGCGGATAGGGGGCCGCGGTGACCAGGGCCTCGATGGCCAGGTCGTACCGCGGCTTCGTGCGTCCCCCGGTGACGGCGTACGGGCGCACCAGCGAGCTGGCGTCCTCCTCCTCACGCGCGGGTGGACGTCCCTGCCCCGGCATCCGCGGTTGGTCTCCCGGCCAGCGCCCGGGGCCGCCCGGCCCGCCTCCGTAGGAACTCCCTCGATCCATGTCGCCCGACCTCCGTCAGCATCAGTCCGGTCAGTACCGGGCGGGCCCGGCGCCCATCTCGGTCACCGACGGTCCCGAGTAAGGCGGCTGCTGCTGGTCCGGGGAGCGCAGCGCGGGGGTCAGAGCCCGACCCACGCGCTCGACCAGCAGCGTCATCTCGTACGCCACCAGTCCTAGATCACAGTCGGGCGCGGCGAGCACCGCGAACACCGACCCGTTCGTGATGGACATGACGAACAGCAGCCCGCGGTCCATCTCGACCACGGTCTGGTTCACCCCGCCCGCATCGAAAATCTTGGCCGCGCCCTGCGTCAGGCTCATCAGCCCCGACGCGATGGCCGAGAGCTGGTCGGCGCGCTCGGGCGGGAAGCCCGAGGAGTAGGCCATCGGCAGACCGTCGGAGGAGACCACGACGGCGTGCGCGACCTTCGGGACACGGTCCGCGAAGTTCGTCACCAACCAGTTGAGATCCTGCCCGCTCACCGGGTGCCTCCTGTCTCGTCGTCGCCCTGCGACGACACCTCACCTGACGTGCCTCCGCCGCGAGTCTCGGTGCGGCCCCGATGGACGCCGCGCTGCAGACTAGCGAAGCGGTTGCGCACTACTTCGGCCGACGGGGCCTGTGCCTGCGGCTCCTGTGCCGGACGCTCCGTGGGCGGGGCCGCCGGTGCCTGCCCGGCCGGGGCCTGCTGCCGGCCCACCGCGCCGGGCACGCGGTTCTTGCCGGGCACCCGCTTGGGGAGCCCGACCGAGGTGCGGGCGCCCGCGACCGGCTCGCGAAGGGCCTCGGCGGCGCGGAAGCCCGCATCCGCCGGGGACTCCCAGTCCTTGGGCGGGTCCTCGCCCGACGACGCGCCCGTCCGGTGCTGGAACCACTCGGACTGCATCGCGTCGAAGATCGGCGAGCGTTCGGGGACGCGCTTCGGCCCGGCCGCGGCCCTTTGCACGGGGTGCTCGTATCCGGACGGGTCGGCTACGGGTGTCTCCGGGATGGCGTCCTCCGGCGGGGTGGGAGTGGTCGGTCCCGGACGCCCTCGGCTGGGCGGTGCCGGGTCGCCGATCTCCCCCCACGGAGCCCCGCCACCGGGGAACTGGGGATGCGCGCCGCTTGGGGAGCCGTCGGCGTGGGCGTCGGTCGGCAGCGGACCTGTGTCGCCGCCGACCTGCTGGAGCGGGCCCGTCTCCCAGGGGATCCGGCGCTGGGAGCCGGACTCCGGCACCACCGGCTGGGCCTCCGGGACGACGGACTGGGGGCCGGTGTGCCGGCCCGGGCGGTAGAGCCCGTTCCTGACGCCGCCCTCCTGCGAGCGTTCGCTGCGCGGCTGGAACAGGCCGTTCGGGCGGCCGTCGTCGGGCGCGGCGCCGCCGGGACGTCCCGGCAGATTCGCTCCGGGCTCACGGACGGGCAGTTCCCCCGGCTGGCGGGGCGGAGGGCGGTTGTCCGACTGCGCGTACGGGTCGGAGGTGTAGGCGCCGGACGCGTGTGGGTCGATCGGGTAGGCGCCGGAACCGAACGGCTCGACGGGGTAGCCCTCGCCGGGCGGCCGCTGGCCGAGCGGCGGGCGCTGCTCCACGGGCGGGACGATCGGGATCGGGCCGCTGGCGCCGGGCGGGACGGTGTGCGACCCGCTGCCGCCGAGCGCGGGCAGTGGGCCGGTGGGCTGCGGGCGCCCGTCCCCGGGCACGGGCCGCTGCGGGCCGGTGCGGTGCCCGCCGGCGCCTCCGATCATGGGCTGCGCGCCGGTGCCGCCCATCCGGGGCTGCGGGCCGGTGCCGAGCGGCGGTTGCGGGCCCGAACTGAGATCGTCCTGCTGGAACGCACCGCCGACCTGCTCGAACGCGCCGGTGCCGAGGGCCGACGGGTCGGTCATCGGGGTGAGGGCGAGATGGCCGGTACCGGTCGCCTCGCGGGGGGCGCCGAGACCGCGCGCCCCGATGCCGGTCGTCTCGCCGGGGCTGACGACCGCGTCCGGCAGCACGACGAACGCGGTGAGACCGCCGCCCTGCGCGGCGCGCAACTCGACCCGGATCCCGTGCCGGACCGCGAGGCGGCCGACCACGAACAGACCCATGCGGCGGGCGGCGGAGAAGTCGATGACGGGCGGGTTGGCGAGCCGCCAGTTGGCCTGCTCCAGTTCCTCGGGCGACATGCCGACGCCGTTGTCGGTGATCTGCAGCATCGAGCCGCCACCGCTGAGCAACTGCCCCGAGACCGTGACCTTGGTGTGCTCGGCGGAGAACACCGTCGCGTTCTCGATCAGCTCGGCCAGCAGGTGGACGAGGTCGTTGACGACGGGCCCGACGACCGTCATGTCGCCCTGAACGCGCAGCGCCACCCGCTCGTACTGCTCCACCTCGGACAGGGAGGCGCGGACGACGTCGATGAGCGGGACCGGCCGGTTCCACCGGCGCGCCTGCTCCTGTCCGCCAAGGACGAGGAGGTTCTCACAGTTGCGACGCATACGGGTGGCCAGGTGGTCCAGGCGGAACAGGTTGCCGAGCTGCTCCTCGTCCCGCTCGCTCTGCTCCAGCTCCTCGATGAGGCGGAGCTGCCGCTCGATGAGCGACTGGCTGCGGCGGGAGAGGTTGACGAACATCGCGTTGATGTTGCCGCGCAGGACGGCCTCGTCGGCCGCGAGCCGCACCGCCTCGCGGTGGACCTCGTCGAACGCGCGGGCCACCTGGCCGATCTCGTCGGTGGTGGCGATGTCGATCGGCTGCACCTCGATGCCGCCGGCGGCGGCCTCCGGATCGCGCAGCCGGTCGACCAGGCCGGGCAGCCGGGTGCCGGCGATCTCCAGCGCGCCCTGCTGGAGCCGGCGCAGCGGCCGCACCAGCGACCGCGCCATGAACGCGGTGATGAGCAGGACGAGCAGCAGGAGCACGGTCGCGACGATCCCGTCGGTGATCGTCGACTGCCGCGCGTCGGCGCCCTGCCGGTCGCTGATGGCGCGGATGTCGGCGGCCAGGGACTGCTCGACCACGCGCATCTTGTCGACCATCTCGGTCATCGCGGAGCGGATGACGAGCGCCGCGGTACCGGTGCCGAGGGACAGCGGGAGCCGGCCGTTGGCCGTGCTGGCCGAGGCGATGGCCCGCTGCCGCAGGTCCCGCGCCTGGTCGATCTTGGGGCCGACGACGGTGTCCTCGAACTTCTGGCGCTGCTGCACGGAGCTGGCGCCGCGGAAGGCGCCGATCTCGCTGTCCTCCTCCGCCCGGGCGGCGGTGAGCGCGTTCAGTTCGTCGGTGGCCAGCCGGCGGCTGTGCGCTCCGATGAGCAGCAGGGCGCGCTCCCGGGAGACCGCTTCCTTCGCACGGGCAAGGGAGCCCAGGGCCCGGCTGGCCGCGGCGAGCCGGTCGTCGGCGACGTTCTGCGAGAGGCCGTCGAGGATGCCGACCAGTTCTCCGGCGGACTCGGTGTACTTCTGCAGCACGGTGAAGGCGGGCACCTTGGTACCGGTCGCGAGGGCGCGGACGGCCTTGACACCGTCCAGCCGACTGAGCACCGTCGTGGCGTCGCGGACGGCCTGGTCGCCGAAGGTGGAGTTGATGCGGAGCGCCGCCGTGCGCACCGGGTCGAGCTGCTCGTCGGTCTTGCGCTGCCGGGCCTGCAACGCCTCCAGGAGGGTGGGGTCGCGCTCAGAGGCGATGTACTCGATGGCGGTGTCGCGCTCGGCGATGAACTCCTGGACGAACCGGGTGACGTCTTCACCGAGTTCGGCCATCTTCTCGACGCGGCCGTACTCCGCAGCCCGGCTCGCGGAGCCGGAGATGCGCAGCCCGGCGAGCGCGACGGCCGCGACCGTCGGGACAAGGATCAGCACGATGAGGCGCTGTGGTACACGCCAGTTCCTCAGGCTGAGCCTGCCGCCCGTCCGTGGTGATGGATCGGACCGTGCCTCGACGTCCCCGTGCCGAGGAAGGTCGCGACCTGCGTCGCTTGGTTGCATCCGGCCTTAACACCTCTCCATCACGATGTGCCGCATCCTCTGTGGTCGAACCACCACGAAGGGTCCAAATGCAACATCGTTCCGCCTCCGGCGCTCGACATTGCAGCACATCCAGGGATGGGCCGCAAAGGACCCTAGGCGAGTCGATATGGACTAATGCGACAATCGTGATTTCGTTACTGTCTGTCCGTTTTCGCGGGTACGTTTGGTCACTGTCCGCACATGTTCATTCAGTGGTCGAAAAATGGCAGTGGGTGACGGCTCCCGGTAGTCTGGGCGTACTTCATGATCACAAAAGACGGGGCCGTCGCGCAGTCCGATCAAAAGATCACTCTCCGGAGTCGGTCGGCGCTGGACCGTCACACAGTTGGAGAGGAGGACGGAGGCAGGGAGCCGACGACGGCTCCGAGGTGCCGACCAGATGCGGCCCCCGACCGCGGCCGGACGCTCCAGCCTCTGAGAATCCCATCTTGTTGGATGAATCATCGAATAAACCCCCTGATACCAATCAGTGGAACACCCGGGATGCGGTCCGGGGCACCGACCGACGTACCATGCGTCCCACAAGCACCACAGGACACAAGACAGTCACGCAAGCTAGAACCAATCCACCCAAGACGCCCAACCCGCGATACTCTCCCCGAACGTGATCATCAGGCGCGGCGGGAACAGTGGCCGCAGTCGTTCCCCCTGGCTCTCTCGCCCTGGTCGCCCAGCCACGCCGAGCATCTTCCCCCCTGATGAGATTTAGGAGTGCCATGAGGCAATCCGGACGTCGCTCTGTTCTCCTCGGTGCTCTTCTCCTAGTCGCTTCCCTCGCCACGGGCTGCGGAGACTCCGAGTCCTCCGACGGTGGCAAGGGACTCGAAAAGAAGACACTGACGGTCGCCTCGCTCCCCCTTGTGGACGCCGCGGCCCTGCACGTCGCGCAGAAGCAGAAGCTGTTCGAGGCCGAGGGCTTGAAGGTACAGATCAAGCCCGTCCAGCAGAGCATCCAGGCCCTGCCCGCCCTCGCCAAGGGCGACGTGGACGTGATCGCGGGCGCCAACTACGTGTCCTTCCTGCAGGCGAACGAGAAGGGCACGCTCAAGCTGAGCATCGTCGCCGAGGGCGCCTCCCTCACTTCCAACATGATGAACGTGCTGGTCAAGTCCAACTCCAGCATCAAGACCGCGAAGGACCTTGAGGGCAAGAAGGTCGCGGTCAACATCCTCAACAACATCCAGTCGCTGACACTGAACGCCATCCTCAAGGCCAACAACGTGGACCCCTCGAAGGTCACCTACGTCGCGATCCCCTTCCCGCAGATGGCCGCGGCGCTGGAGAAGGGGCAGGTTGACGCCGTCCACATCGTGGAGCCGTTCCTGTCGGACACGCAGAAGAAGCAGGGCGCCCGGGTTGCGGTCGACGGTGGCAGCGAGCCGGTGACCGGCCTGCCGATCGCCGGCTTCGTCTCCACCCAGGAGTTCACCAGCAAGTATCCGAAGACGGCCGCGGCGTTCCAGCGGGCCATCTTCAAGGCGCAGGGGCTCGCCAGCGGCGACCGCAAGCGGGTCGAGGAGGTCCTGCCCACCTACACCAAGATTGACAAGCAGGTGGCCTCGGTGATCACGCTGCCGGGGTACCCAACCTCCTTGAACACCACGCGCATGCAGCGGGTCATCGACCTGATGACCACCGCCGGGCTGCTCAAGCAGAAGCCCGACCTGAAGACCGTCCTCTTCCAGCCGACCTCCTGACGGCGGGACACCGGTTCACCCATGACACACCAGTCGGCGCCATCCCGCGGTCTCTCGCGTCCAGGAAAGTGGGCGCGGGGGGCCGCCGGGGTGGCGGTTCTGTTCCTGGCGAGCGAGGCCCTGGGCAGGGCCGAGATAGTGGATCGTTCCTACCTGCCCCCCGCCTCCACCGTGATAGCCCGCGCGTTCGAGCTGTTCGGCGACCCCGACTTCCTGCACAACGTGCGCGTCACGCTCACCGCCTGGGCGCTCGGGCTCGCCATCGCCATCGCCATCGCCGTACCGCTGGGGCTCCTGTTCGGCAGCGTCCCGGCCGTCAACACCGGTGCCCGCGCGATCGTGGAGTTCCTGCGGCCGATCCCGTCGGTCGCGCTCATCCCGCTGGCCGGGCTCCTGCTCGGGTCCGGGCTGGGCATGGAAGTGCCCCTCATCGTGTACGCCGCGAGCTGGCCGATCCTCTTCAACACCATGTACGGGCTGGACGACGTCGACCCGACGGCCAAGGAGACGCTGCGCACCTTCGGTTTCAGCCGGACACAGGTGCTACTCCGGGTCTCGCTGCGCAGCGCCGCCCCGTTCATCGCCACCGGCGTGCGGCTCGCCGCGTCGATCGCGCTGATCCTCGCGGTCGGCACCGAGATCCTCTCCGGCTTCGGGGAAGGGCTCGGCATCTTCATCGCCTCCGCGAGCAACGTGCCCGACGGCACCCGCGACGTCCTCGCCGGGACGGTGTGGGCCGGCTGCCTCGGTCTGATCATCGACACCGTGCTCGTCCAAGCCGAGAACCGCATGTTCCGCTGGCACTTCGCGCTGAGGAGTGGTGCCTCGTGACCGCCGCGACCGCGACCGTGTCCGTGCCGCGCTCCCGCGGCGGGTTCGCCGGGGCGCTGGTGCGGGGCGTCCTGCACCGCTGGCTCCCACTCGCGATCCTGGTCGTCGGCTGGGAGGTGGCGACGCGGATCTCCGACAGCCCCTTCTTCCCGCCGCCGTGGGAGATCGTCCAGCGCATGAGGGAGCTGTGGTTCACCGGGCCCGCGAGCCACCTGTTCCTCAACGGCGAGGCGACCGGCAACATCCTGCCGAGCCTCGGCCGGATGGTGCTCGGGCTGTTCCTGTCGGCGGTCGTCGGCATCGTGCTCGGTATCGCCCTCGGCCGCTCCGAGCAGGTCCTGGCCTTCCTCAACCCCCTGATGCAGTTCGCGCGGGTGATCCCCCCGCCGACCCTCGTGCCGGTCTTCATCGTGCTGTTCGAGCTCGGCACCCAGATGCAGGTCGCGTCCATCATCTTCAGCGCGATCTGGCCGATCCTGCTGAACACCGCCGACGGCGCCCGGTCGGTCGATCAGGTGCAGATGGCCACGGCCGAGACGTTCCGGCTGTCGGGCGCCGACCGGATCCGCTTCATCATCATCCCCTCGGCACTGCCCAAGATCTTCGCCGGGCTGCGGCTCGCGCTGTCGCTGTCGCTGATCCTGATGGTCTTCTCCGAGCTGCTGCCCGGGACCACCAACGGGCTGGGCTTCGAGCTGACCAACGCCCAGAGCCAGTCCGACATGCCCACCATCTGGTGCGTGATCGTGCTGCTCGGTGTCCTGGGCTATCTGTTCAACACGATCTTGCTCGCGGTGGAGCGTCGGGTCCTCACCTGGCACCGCGCGGCGCGAAAGGCGGCTTCATGAGGACCGGGCACACCGTCCGGGACGCGGTGTTCGACTTCTGTCGCAGAACCGGGATGACCACCGTCTTCGGCAACCCGGGCTCCACCGAGCTGCGGATGTTCCGCGACTTCCCCGAGGACTTCGAGTACGTTCTCGCGCTCCAGGAGACGGTCGCCGTCGCCACCGCGGCGGGACATGCGATCGGCACCGGACGGGCCGGCCTCGTCAGCCTGCACTCGGCGGGCGGCGTCGGGCACGCGCTCGGGGCGGTCTTCAACGCCTACCGCGATCGGGTGCCGCTCGTCATCTTCGCCGGCCAGCAGTCCCGGGACATGCTGCCGTTGCGCCCGTTCCTCGGCGCCGACGAGCCCGCGCTGTTCCCGCGTCCCTACGTCAAGTGGAGCCGGCAGCCCGAGCGCGCCGAGGACGTGCCCGCCGCGCTCGCCGAGGCCTACCGCGTCGCGATGACACCGCCGCGCGGGCCGGTCTTCCTCTCGGTGCCCGCGGACGACTGGGACCGTCCCGCCGATCCCATTCCCCACCGGGAGGTCCGCGCCGGGTTCACTGCCGATCCCGCCGCGCTCCGCGAGGTGGCGGAGGCGCTCGACGCGGCCCGCAGCCCCGTGATCGTGGTCGGCTCGGGCGTGGACGACGAGGGGGCGCTGCCCGCCGTCGTCGAGCTCGCCGAACGCATCGGCGCGCCGGCATGGATCAGCCCGCTGTCGGGGCGATCCGGGTTCCCTGAGGACCACGCGCTGTTCCGCGGGTTCCTGCCGCCGGTCAAGGACCAGCTCGCCGCGCGCCTCGAAGGCCACGACGTCATCCTCGTCCTCGGCACCCAGGTGTTCACCTACCACGTTGAAAGCGACGGGCCGGCCGTACCGGCCGGGGCGCGGCTGTTCCATTTCGACTGCGATCCCGCGCAGACGGCCTGGGCGCCGGTCGGCACCAGCGTGCTCACGACCATCCAGGCGGGCGTCGCCGGGCTCCTCGACCTCGTCGAGAAAGCGGACCGGCCCGCGCCCGAGCCACGGCCGAGACCCGCGCCACCGCGGGCCGGCGACCCCATCGACCCCGCGCTGGCGATCGAGGCGCTCCGCGACCGGTTGCCCGAGGACGTCGTGATCGTCGAGGAGGCGCCGAGCCACCGGGACGAATTCCACGCGCGGATGCCGATCACCCGGTCGGGCGGCTTCCTCGCCTCCGGCAGCGGCGCGCTCGGCTGGGCGCTGCCCGTCGCGGTGGGCCGGGCCCTGGCCGGAACGGGCGAGCGCGTCGTCTGCGTCATCGGCGACGGCTCGGTCATGTACTCGGTACAGGCGCTCTGGACGGCCGTCCAACGGCGCGTGCCGTTGACCGTCGTCGTGCTCAACAACGGCGGGTACGGGGCCATCAGGGCGCTCGGCCGCCGGATCGACATGGAGTCCGTCCCCGGCAGCGACATCGCCGGCATCGACTATGTGACGGTCGCCGAGGGCTTCGGCTGCCCCGGCCGGACGGTCGTCTCCGCCGCCGAACTCGGCGCGGCGCTGGAGGAGGGCCTCGGGCACGACGGGCCGTTCCTCGTGGAAGTCCAGGTCGAGGCCGACGACTCCCCCCTCTACGAGACAAGGGCGAGGTGACCGGGATGCTGGAGATCTCCGGACTGGGCCACGCGTACGGTGCCAGCCGCGTGCTGCAGGGAATGGACCTCAAGGTCGCCGAGGGCGAGCTCGTCACCATCGTCGGACCGTCGGGGTGCGGGAAGTCGACGCTGCTGCGCTGCATCGCCGGGCTGATCGCGCCGACCGAGGGCAAGGTCGTGCTGAACGGCACCCCCATCCACGGCGTCCCCGACGAGCTCGCGGTGGTGTTCCAGGACTACAGCCGCTCGCTGCTGCCGTGGCTGACCGTCCGCGACAATGTGGCGCTGCCGCTGCGGCGCCGCGGCGCCGGGCGGGCCGCGCGCCGCGCGCAGGCGCTGAAGGCACTGGAGTCGGTCGGCCTCGCGGACGCGGGCGGCAAGTACCCGTGGGAGTTGTCGGGCGGCATGCAGCAGCGCGTGTCGATCGCCCGCGCCCTGGCCTACCGTCCCTCGTTCCTGCTGATGGACGAGCCGTTCGGCTCGGTGGACGCGCAGACCCGCGAGGACCTGGAGGACCTCGTCCTGCAGGTGCACCGGGCGGAGGGGATGACGATCCTGCTGGTCACCCACGACATCGACGAGAGCGTCTATCTCGGCGACCGCGTCGTGGTGCTGGCCCGCAACCCGGGCCGCATCCGGAGCGAGCTGACCGTCACGCTGCCGGCGTCCCGGGACCAGATCGGGACCCGCGCCGAACCGGAGTTCGTCCGGCTCCGCGCGGAGGTGGGCCGCCTGGTCCGCGGAGTGACCGCCCCCTCCTGACCCCCGGCCCGCGGTGAGCCGGCGCCCCGACGGCCGCCGGCTCACCGGGGCCACCGGGCCGGGTCACTTCGCGTCGGAGTAGCGGGAGACGGCGGCGATCTCCATCGGGAACACGACGGGGGTGTCGCCGAACAGCAGCCGCCGTGCCTCCCCGGCGGCGGCGTGGATCGCCTCGGTCACCTCGTCGGCGAGTTCGGCGGGGGTGTGCACGATCACCTCGTCGTGCTGGAAGAAGACCAGCCGGGGCGGGCCGAGGGCGGTGAGGCGGCGGCGCAGCGAGCCGAGCAGCGCCAGCGCCCAGTCCGCGGCCGTCGCCTGGACGACGAAGTTGCGGGTGAAACGCCCCCGGCTGCGCAAGGCCTGCGCGGCGCCCGACTGCCGCCCGCCCGCATCCTCCGCGTCGTCGCCCGCGGAGGTCAGCTCACGCCAGCCGGCCGACGGCGGCGGGCAGGTCCGCCCGAGCCGGGACCGGACGAGCCGTCCGCGCTCCCCCGCGCGCGCGGCGGACTCCACGTACTCGAACGCGTCGGGGAACCGGCTCTTGAGCACCCCGAGCAGTTGCACCGCCTCCCCCGTCCCGCCACCGTACATGGCCGAGAGCAGCGCGAGTTTGGCCTTGTCGCGGGCGCTGAGCGTCTCCGGGTCGCGCCGGGACCCCGAGCCCTCCTCGCCCGCGCCGCGGAAGGCGTGCGAGAGCGCGGCGTACAGGTCACCGTGGGCGGCGGCGTCCGCGAACGCCCGGTCGCCCGCGAGGGCGGCGAGGACGCGCGGTTCGAGCTGCGCCGCGTCCGCGACGACAAGGCGCCACCCTGGGTCGGCGACCACCGCCTTGCGCAGGACGCGCGGGATCTGCAACGCCCCGCCGCCGTTCGTGGCCCAGCGTCCCGACACCACGCCGCCGACGACGTACTCCGGACGGAACCGCCCGCCGCTCACCCACGTGTCGAGCCACGCCCAGCCATGCGCGGTGTGCAGCCGGGAGAGTTCCTTGTACTCCAGCAGCAGCGGCACCGCCGGATGGTCGAGCCGCTTCAGCACGTGCGCCCGCGTCGAGGGGACCGGCAGCCCGGCCGCCGCGAACGCCTTGACGATCTGCGCCGGGGAGTCGGGATTGACATGCGCGCGGCCGCCGAACGCGGCGTTGATCCGGTCGGCGAGCCCCTGCAGCCTGCGCGGCCGCAGCCCGCCGGACGGGCGCGGCCCCAACATCTCGGTGAGCAGCGCGTCGTGCTCGTCCGCCGACCAGGGCAGCCCGTCATGGCCCATCTCGGCGGCCACCAGCGACCCCGCGGACTCGGCCGCGGCGAGCAACGCGAACCCGTCGAGCCCGGCGATGGCCCGCTGCTGCGCGGCATGCACCGCGACGATCTGCTCCAGGTCGTCGCCGGCCTGCTCGGCCTCATGCGCGTCATCGTCGAACAGCGACGCCTGCGCCGATGCCTCCTGCGGCGGTGGCGGATCGGGCGGAACGGGCTCCCCCCGCAGGCGCGCCGACGCGGCCCGCACCGAGCGCGGCTCCCCGTACCGTCCGGCATGGCCAAGGAGGAGGCTCTCCACCAGTTCCAGGTCATGGCAGCGCCCCACCCGTACCCCCGCCTGAAGCAGCCTCGGGTACAACCGCCCGGTGGACGCCCACACCCAGCGCGGCGCGTCCGTTCTCTCCCGCCCAGCGATCTCGGCGACGAGATCCGGCACCCCCCACACCGCTCCGCCGGGCGTCCCGTCCTCCCCCAGGACCCGCAGCTCTCCCCCGCCACCAGGCAAGACGGCCACCGCGATCCTCACACCCCTATTGTCGTCCCGCCCACCGACAGAACCACGCGCAGGCACACGAAGACCCCTCCGCGCCGCTGAGCGCGAAGGGGCCGACGCTTCTTCAGGAGACCAGGGCCGCGGCCTCTACGTGTAAACGCTGTTCTGAACCAATGTCCCGCCACCCCCGTACCTCACCCCAACAGCCCACCCCAACTCGGCAAGCTTGAACCTCAGCCAAGGGTCTGAACCGCACCCCGGCAGGGTTGAACCTCAGCCGGCGGTTACGGGACAGGCACGCGGAGCGAGCTCTGCGAGCGCAGCGGGCATGCCCGGCGCGCCGTGCCCCCGCAGCGAGCGCTAGCGAGTGAGGAGGTGACGAGCCGCGCAGCCGGGGGGTATGGGGGTCGCTCCCCCAGGAAAACTACGCCACCAGCGAGACCTGCTGTCCTGGCTGGGTCTCGCCGTAGCGGTCGGTGACCTTGTTGAGCTGGAGCTGGTAGTACAGGACGCCGAAGCCGAGGATGCCGAGCAGGAAGCCCATGCCGCCGCTGCAGCTGGCGGGCAGGCCGGCGGCGCGTTGGGCCTGGGCGATGCGGCCGCCGAGCTTGCACCACATGACGAGGGGCCAGATGCCCAGCGTGATGCTGCCGAACAGGATCGACAGGAGCGCGTTGGTGGCGGCGTTGTCGATGCGGCGGTCGTACTCGTGCAGTTCGACGTGGACCTTGTAGAACCACACCATGCCGTAGATGCCGAAGGTGATGATCGGCAGGCCGAGCCAGGCGCCGACGGGGTTGCGGCGCTTCATGTTGGCTCCGGCGCCGTGGGCGACGGGCGCCTGTGGCTGCTGCTGAGCAGGGGCGTAGCCGCCCTGGTATGCCTGCTGCTGCTGGTAAGGCTGGCCCTGACCCTGCTGGGGGTAACTCATTGAGTCGCTCTCCTGAGGACGCGGTCGTTTTCCGGCCGACCGTCCGTTACCGTTCACCCGATTGGTGAGCCAAGACTGTAACGGGGTTGCGGTCGCAGACGGGGAAGGATCGCACAGATTCGTTGGCATATCCTGCAAGTTTGTCTGATTTGTGATCTAGCGCAGCGAGATCGGCACGTCGTCCTCGCACGGTGGTGACGTTTCGTGATCCCCGCAGCCTGTCGCGGCGTAACAACGGATGCGGAGTTCGCTCTCCGTCACGTCCACACGCAGGAAGTTCTTGAAGAACGGCGGGGTGTCCCAGTCGGCCAGCTCGGAACGGAACCGCTGCGGGAGCTTGCGGACGGGCAGGCGCGCGAAGCGCGGACGGACGCGGCGGCCGCGCGGCACGCCGAGCACGCCGGCGACGAAGCGGGCGCGGCGGGACGGTGAGGGATTCAGGTAACCGCGGCCCGGTTCGATGCCGAGTCGGTGTTCGATGGCCGCGGTCGCCTCCTGGGGGGTGAGCTCGAAGAGCTTCGGTAGGCGGAGCCAGTGTCCGTACAGCCTGCTGTAGCGGGACAGGGAGTCGCCCCGAAGGGGGTAGCAGCGGAACTCGGACTCCTCCACCACGCGGGTCCGCGGGATGATGTGGGTGCCGTGCATGAACGCGCCGCCACCGCCCGACACCAGGTAGTGGATGGTGCGGCCGTCGTCCAGCGGCACCGGGTAGTGCTGGTAGTTGTGGATGTCGCCGCCGATCGCCGCCACGTAGTGGTGCGCCGGGTCGCGGACGATCGCGTCGACCGTTCCGCCGCCCTCGATCGCGCCCGGACGGTGGTCGTCGTCCACGTAGATGGGTTTGCCGGTGATCAGCATCTTGGGTTTGGGGCCCGCCGACACCTCGCGCAGCCACTCGCCCTGCTCACGGTCGACGCGGCCGGTGATTCCACTGTCGATGCCGATGATGCGCAGGGACGGTGTGTCGATCGCCCAGTACGGTCCCGGCTGCGCGGCCTGCTGGCCGGGTGCGCCCCGGTAGGTGCGCCGCGCCTCGGCGAGGACGCCCGCGTCGACCGCTCCGGGCTGCCGCCAGAGCAGGCGGGGCAGGAACCCGAGGGCCCCGCCCCAGCGCGGGGGCGAGCAGTCCTCGTCCAGGTCACAGAAGATGTGCAGGAAGCCGCGCAGCCCGTCGTACCAGTCATGGTTTCCCGGGATCGCGTAGATGGGGCCGGGGTAGTCCTTGTACGGGCGAAAGAACTTGTCGGGGTACTCCTTCGCGTCCCCGGTGGGGTAGATGACATCGCTGGCGATGATCATGAAGTCGGTGTCGGCGGCGGCGTGCAGGAGCGGCGGGACCACCGCGTACTGCGACTTGTCGCCCTCGCCGGTGTCGCCGAGCAGCACGAACGAGAACTCGGACGCGGGGCGGTGCACGGTGAACGTCGCGGGCGTCCCGCGCTCGCGGAGCGCGGCGACGCAGCGGCTGCGGATCGCGTCGGTCGGGTCGCCGAAGAGACGGGCGAGCACGTCGTTGCGAGAGCGCCACAGCACCCTGGGACGTCGCCAGGAGAAGTCCGGTACGCGCTCGGGGAGCAGTTCCTGAAACGTGCCGGGTTTCTGGCACGTCCAGCCCGCGCCGGACTCGGAGGTCCGCGAGTTGTCGGCTACCGGCGCGGGCCCGGGGGTTTCCTCGGCACGCACAGAACACCTCCGGGGGGAGTGAGGGGATGCTCACAGCCTGTCCCGGAGGTGTTCCGCCAGTCAAGCGACGTGGCCGACGCCGACTGGTCTCAGTGGGCGCCGGTTCCGGTCAGCGACCGGACCTCCAGTTCCGCGAACTTCTCGTCCGTGCGCTCCTTCGACAGGACGGTGCCGAGGTAGGCGCATAGGAACCCGATCGGGATCGAGATGAGCCCGGGGTTCTGCAACGGGATCGGCGCCACCGTGGTCTCGCTGAACAACGCGTCCAGGTTGCCCTTGGGGATGGTGTCGGACTTGCCGCCCCAGCAGATCGGGCTGAGCAGCACGAGCCCGACCGCGGAGACGAGCCCGCCGTAGATGCCCGCGACCGCGCCCACGGTGTTGAACCGCTTCCAGAACAGCGAGAACAGCAACGTGGGCAGGTTGGCGGACGCGGCGATCGCGAACGCCAGCGCGACCAGGAACGCCACGTTCAGCCCGCGCGCGAAGATCGACAACAAGATCGCGACAGCGCCGATGACGACGGCCGCGTACCGCGCCACCAGCACCTCGTCCCGCTCGGTGGCCTTGCCGCGCTTGAACACGTTGGCGAACAGGTCGTGCGCGAAGGAGGACGACGAGGCGAGCGTGAGCCCCGCGACCACGGCGAGGATCGTCGCGAACGCGACCGCCGCGATGATCGCCAGGAAGATCGCACCTCCCGTCGACCCCGCCCCGCCCCCGAGCTCCTGGGCGAGCTGCGGCGCGGCCGTGTTGCCGCCCTTGTCCTGCGCCGCGATGGCCTTGCCACCGACGAGCGCCGCGGCGCCGAAGCCGATGACCAGCGTCATCAGGTAGAACACGCCGATGATCCCGATGGCCCAGTTGACCGACGTGCGGGCCGCGCGGGACGTCGGGACGGTGTAGAAGCGGATCAGGATGTGCGGCAGCCCGGCCGTCCCGAGGACGAGCGCGAGGCCGAGCGACAGCAGGTCGAGCTTGGACCACACATCGGTGGCGCCGTACTTCAGGCCCGGCTTGAGGAACGCGTCCCCCTTGCCGCTCTTGTCGGCGGCGGCGCCGAGCAGGTCGGACAGGTTGAAGCTGTACTTCGACAGCACCCACACCGTCATGACGACCGCGCCGGTCATCAGCATGACGGCCTTGACGACCTGCACCCACGTGGTGCCCTTCATGCCGCCGACCGTCACGTAGAAGATCATCAGCGCGCCGACCACGACGATCGTCCAGATCTTGGCGCTCTCGCCGTCGACGTCCAGCAGCAGGCCGACCAGCGCGCCCGCGCCGACCATCTGGGCCAGCAGGTAGAAGATCGACACCACGATGGTGGAGATGCCGGCGGCCGCGCGCACCGGCCGTTGCTGCATCCGGAAGGCCAGGACGTCGGCCATCGTGAACCGGCCGGAGTTGCGCAGCAGCTCGGCGACCAGCAGCAGGGCCACCAGCCAGGCGACCAGGAAGCCGATGGAGTACAGGAAGCCGTCGTAGCCCGACAGCGCGAACAGCCCCGCGATGCCGAGGAACGACGCGGCCGACATGTAGTCGCCGCTGATGGCGAGCCCGTTCTGGATCGGGGTGAACTGCCGACCGCCCGCGTAGTAGTCGGCGGCGGTCTTGTTCTGCCGCGACGCCCAGAGGGTGATCCATAGGGTGATCGCCACGAAGGCGGCGAACAGGACGAGCGAGAATGTGCGGTGCTCGCTGTCGGAGGCCGCCAGCACGGGGGCGGCGAAATGCTGGGGGCTCACTCGCCGTCCTCCTTGGACGCCTTGGACTCGCCGGTCTCCTTGGACGCCTGCGGCTCGGCGGCCTCGCCCTTGGGCGTGGCCTCGGGCTTCTCCTTCTGGAGGACGGAACCGGCGGCCGTCGCGCCGCCGCCCGCGGACGCGGCGGCGCCGCGCACGTTCTCGGCGAGTGGTTCGAGCTTGCCGCGGGCGTACCGCTCGTACGTCCAGGCGATGAGGAAGGTCGAGACGAACTGGAGGAGGCCGAAGACCAGTGCGACGTTGATCTCGCCGACCAGCTTGTGCCCCATGAAGCCGCGTGCGTAGGCCGATAGCACGACGTAGAGCAGGTACCAGACGAGGAAGGCCGCCGTCATGGGGAAGACGAAACGGCGGAAGGCGAGGCGCAGCCGCTCGAACTCCGGCGATTGCCTCAATTGCGCATATGCCGCGTTATCCAGCCCGCCTGACGCGGGCCCCGGCCCTGATGACTCGGTTGTCACGACCACCTCCGCCGAACGATCACACTGCGAATCTCACCGAGAACCGCGGCAACGATGCACCACAGAGATGGCCGATGCAGGCCAAATGACCAAGAACTCGACGGGCATGCGAGAACGGAGACCCGCCTGATGCGACCCCGATGCTAGACCGTGATCTTCCTCACATGAACCGTGCGGTATGGGCGGGTCACGCCATGGTGATCGGGCGGAGCGGCGCACCGGCGGCCGGAGCGGTCAGGCTCCTGATCGGAACGGGGCGCGTCGTGGCCTCCCGGAGCAGGCCCTCCCGCAGAAGGCTCTCCCACCTGAGGCGAAGCGTGGTGGGCGCCGACGCCACCCCCAGGGACGCCGGCGCCACCACGATGAGGGCGCCCGTGGTCATCATGAGTCCCCCCAGAACGGCGAAGAGTCGCCTTCCCATGATGCCTCCACAGACAGCCCCAAGGTCCCGAAAGCGGGACGTACACGACGCTATCCGGGGAGCCGTAATGTTGATGTAAATCGACCCAAACGCGAGATCCAAATCTCGGACCGCATCGGTCTCCGCCGCGGCGCCGGCTCCCCGGAACCCCAGGTCAGGGGGCCAGCACCCCGAGCGCTCCCGGCATCACCCGGGCGGTCACGGGCAGCACGCCGGGCAGCTCGCCGTCCGCGCCGTACGGCAGTGTCCGACCGGACGCGGCGGACGGCCCCTCGAGCTCGATCCGTACCTCCCGGCCGCGCAGCACCTCCACCTCGGGGCGCCGGACGTGCGACCCGTCCGCCAGTTCCCGCATCACGGCGAAGAACAGCGTTCTGGACGCGTACCGGATCAGGACGACGTCGAGCAGTCCGTCGTCCACGCGGGCGCTCGGCGCGATGTGCTTGCCAGATCCGTAGTAGCCGGAATTGGCGGCGATGACCGTGTAGCCCTGCCGCCGGTGCTTCTCGCCGTCCACGGTCACCCGGTAGTCGGCCGGGCGCCACGACGCGATGGCACGGAGCGCCCCGACGTAGTACGCCGCCGAGCCTCGCAGCAGCCGCGTCCTGTTGGCGTTGTCGTTGGCGACGGCGTCCACTCCCGCGTACACGCTGCCGAGGACGGGTGTGCCGTTGGCCTCGATGGCGTCCACCGACCGTGGCTCCCCCTCCAGCAGCAGCCGCGCCAGCTCCCCCGCGCCGGACGGGACGCCCAGCTGGCGGGCGAAGTCGTTGCCGCGCCCGGCGGGCATGATGCCGAGGACGGCGTCCGTCCCGGCGAGGGCGCCGCCGACGCGGCCGACCATGCCGTCGCCGCCCACCGCGAGGACCACGCGGCCGGTCCCGGCCGCCCGGCGCGCGAGGGCTCCGGCGTGCTCCAGGCCGCGGCTGTACTCGACGGTGACGTCGGCACCCGCCTCGCGCAGCAGCCGGGCGAGCGGGATCAGCCTGCCCGCCGGTCCGGTGGCGGACGCGGAACCGCCCGCGGCCGGGTTGACGACCGCGGTGAACGCGCGGGGCGATGCCATCGCTACTCCCCCGGGACGAGGACGCCGGGATTGAGAATCCCGGCCGGGTCCAGCCGGTCCTTGACGGCGCGCAGCACCGCGCCGCCGAGCGGCCCGATCTCCTGGCCGTACCAGTCGCGGTGGTCGGTGCCCACGCCGTGGTGGTGGCTGATCGTCCCGGCCGCCTCGATGATCGCGTCGCAGGCGGCGTGCTTGGCCTTCGCCCAGTGCTCGACCGGGTCGGTGCCCTGGGCGGAGACCACGGTGAAGTAGAGCGACGCACCGGACGGATACACGTGCGAGATGTGGCACATGACCAGCGGCGGAGTCCCCGCGCCGGCCAGCGCGCCGATCAGCGCGCACCTGACGGCCTCGTACAACCTCGGGACGTCCGACCAGAACGTGGCCGTCTCCAGCGTCTCCACGAACGCGCCGGCGTCCAGCAGCGCGTCGCGCAGGTAGGGGGCGTCGAAGCGGCCATGCTCCCACCTGTCCCCGGGGCCGCTGCCGAGCGGTTCGCCGCCCGCTCCGGCGAGCGTCTCCGCGACCGCGGCGCGGCGTCCGGCGACCTCCGCCGCGGTCCCCTCGAACCCGAGGACGGCCAGGCACCCGGCGTCCGCCGAGGAGCCGATCGCCTCGGGGTCGGCGAGTCCGGCCATGGTCTCGGCCTCGTCGGAGAGGCGCAGCACGGCCGGGAGCGGCCCGTCCTGGGCGAGCCCGCGCAGTGCGGCGGCGCCCCGGTCGAAGGACACGAAGCGCCAGCCCTCGTAGGCCCTCGCTTCCGGCACCGGGTGGACGCGGACGGTCACTGACGTGATCACCCCGAACGCGCCCTCGGAGCCGAGGACGAGCTGCCGCAGATCGGGCCCGGCGCCGGATTTCGGCGCGCGTCCGAGGTCCAGGGTCCCCTCGGGGGTGGCGACGGTGAGCCCGACGACCATGTCGTCGAACCGCCCGTATCCTGCGGACGCCTGCCCGCTGGACCGTGCCGCCGCGAACCCGCCGACCGACGCCCACTCGAACGACTGCGGGAAGTGCCCGAGCGTGTAGCCGCGTCCGGCGAGCAGAGCCTCGACCGCGGGGCCGCGCAGCCCGGGTTCCAGGACGGCCGTCCGCGACGTCTCGTCCAGCGCGACCAGGGCGTTCATCCGTCGCAGGTCAAGAGCGATGAACCCGCCGGATCCCACGCCGCGAAGGCTCGCGCCCCGTGGGGTGAGAGCACCCACGACCGAGGTGCCGCCGCCGTACGGGACGACGGCGATCCGCCGGGCCGTACAGGTGCGGAGCAGGGCGAGGACCTCGTCGTGGGTGGCGGGCAGGACGACGGCGTCGGGGGCGTCGGAGGTCTCGCCGGTGCGGATGCGCAGCAGGTCGGAGGTGGACCTGCCGCGTGTGTGCCGGACGCGCGACTCGGCGCCGGTGCGGACATGGGCGGCGCCGACCGTCGCGGCCAGCGCGTCCAGGTCGTCCTGGGAGAGCCGGTTCGCCGGGACCCCGACGTCCCGGAGGGCGACCGGCGCGGCTCCCGCGGGCCGCACGCCGAGCAGGTCGCGCAGGAGCGCGACCGTCGGCTCCGGCAGCGGCGTGGCCCTGGCGGGGTCCCCCCAGCCGCTCCACAGCATGTCCCGCGTCTCCACCGCGCCTCCCATGTCCCGCCCACCGTGTGCTTACACTGTGACATATGACGTCGAATCGTCACAACAAGACGGCCGACGACGCCGTGCTGGACGCCGCGCGTGACTGCGTGCTGGCGGTCGGCGTGCGCCGGACGACCCTCACCGACATCGCCCGCCGCGCCGGTGTCTCCCGCATGACGCTGTACCGGCGCTGGCCGGACGTCCGCACGATCGTCGCGGACCTGATGACCCGCGAGTGGGTCGGGATCGGCGCCGCGGTGCGGCCGCCCGACGACGGGCGGCCGGTCCGGCCCCGGATGGTGGACGAGCTGGTCTCCGGCGTCCGCGTGTTCCGCGGCCACCCACTGCTACGCAAGATCGTCGAGGTGGACCCCGAGCTGCTGCTCCCCTACGTCCTGGACCGGCTCGGCGCCAGCCAGTACGCGTTCCTGGAGCTGTTCGAGGAGGCGCTGCGGGCCGGGCAGCGGGACGGGACGATCCGCCCCGGCCATCCCGCCCGGCAGGCGCGCGCGGTGCTGCTCGTCGTCCAGTCGTTCGCGCTCTCGGGACCGACGATGACCGGCGACGACGACCCGGAGCTCACCGCCGACGCCCTCGACGACGAGCTCCGGCACACCCTGGAGAGGATGCTCGCCCCGTGAACGCACCCCAGCGGTCCTCGCTCAACGCCGCGCGCCGCGCGCGTGAGCTCGCGGCGCTGCCGGACGAGGTCGTGGACGTGCTGGTCGTCGGCCTCGGCGCGACCGGCGCCGGCGTGGCCCTGGACGCCGCGTCCCGCGACCTGTCGGTGGCCGCCGTCGACGCCCACGACCTGGCGTTCGGCACGTCCCGGTGGAGCTCGAAGCTCATCCACGGCGGGCTGCGCTACCTGGCCTCCGGGCAGGTGGACGTGGCGCACGAGAGCGCCGTCGAGCGCGGCGTGCTGATGTGCCGGACGGCGCCACACCTGGTCCGCGCGCTCCCGTTCGTCCTCCCGCTGACGCCGCTGGTGCCGCGCGCACACGCGGCGCTCGCCCACGCCGGGCTGCGTGCCGGGGACGCGCTGCGGCTGGCCGCCGGCACCCCGCGCTCGGTGCTGCCCGGCCCGCGCCGGCTGTCGGCGGTCGAGACGCTGCGCCTCGCGCCGGCGCTGCGCTCGCACGGGCTGCGCGCCGGGCTGCTGTCGTGGGACGGGCAGCTCGCCGATGACGCGCGCCTGGTCATCGCGGTCGCGCGGACCGCCGCCGCGCACGGTGCCCGCGTCCTGACCCGGTGCCGGGCGGTGGCGCTGGCGGGCGACGGCGCGCTCGTCCGGGACGAGCTGACCGGCCGTGAGATCACCGTCCGGGCCCGCGCGGTGGTGAACGCGGCCGGGGTGTGGGCGGGCGGCCTGGTCGAGGGGGTGCGGCTGCGCCCGTCGCGGGGGACCCACCTGGTCGTGCGGGCGGAGGCGCTGCGCGGGACGTCGGCGGGGCTCCAGATCCCGGTCCCGGGCGGGAGCGGACGGTTCCTTCTGGTGCTCCCGCAGGGCGACGGCCGGGTGTACGTCGGTCTCACCGATGAGCCGGCGGACGGGCCCATCCCGGACGTGCCAGAGCCGACACAGGGCGAGATCGGGTTCCTGCTCGACGTCCTCGGCTCGGTGTTGGACGTGCCGGTGCGGCATGACGACGTGATCGGGGCGTTCGCCGGTCTGCGGCCCCTGCTGGACACCGGGCGGGACGGCGACACGGCCGACATCTCGCGCCGTCATGCCGTCTTGACCTCGCGGGAGGGCGTCGTCACGATCGTCGGCGGCAAGCTCACCACCTACCGCCGGATGGCGCAGGACGCGGTGGACGCGGCGGTGGCGGCGCGCGGCCTGGACGCGGGCCCGGGCCGCACGGCGCGCATCCCGCTCGTCGGCGCGGCCGCACCCAACCGGCTCGCCGCCCTGGACGCCCCGAGACGCCTGGTCCAGCGGTACGGAGCGGAGGCGCCGCTTCTGGCCGCGATGGCGGAGGACGAGCCGGCCTTGCTCCAGCCGGTCGTCCCGGGGCTGCCGGTGCTGGGCGTGGAACTGGCCTGGGCCGTCCGGCACGAAGGTGCCCTCGACGCGGGCGATCTCCTCGACCGGCGGACGCGGATCGGACTCGTCGCGGCCGATCGCGCCGCCGCCCTGCCCGCCGCCGAGGCGCTCCTGCCCGTCCAGGACGACACCGGCCTCAACGGGCGCAATGACTCAAGGTGACTCAAGGGTGACAAGTCGTCAACAGACCGTATGGACTCTGTCACTGCCTGGCGTAATCGGGAGGTGTTAGGTTACCCTTACCTAATTGCGATCAATGAACGCGGGGGGATTCTTTGACGCGCGGGAAGGGCTGTGCTCACTGTCCGGGCAGCCACACAGGTGAGCGCCCGTGCCTGGCCAGTGCGACAACCAAGGCGGGGGCCTGGTTGCTCATCGAGCACCCCGGGCCCTGGCCCGAGCGCGTCGAGCGACTGGCCCAGCCCGAGGCGATCGCCCGGGTCGTCCGGGCGGCACAGGCGAAGGGCATCCGCCCGCAGCTCATTCGCCGGCCGGGGCGCCGGCGGCGCACGACGCCCCTCCAGGTGTACGCCGCGTACTCACTCGGAACCGAGGTCTGGATCGAGGGTCGCGAGCTCGCCGATCCGGCCGAACTGGCCGGGCTCGACCTCGACGCCCTCGCGGCGGGCACTCCCCCGGGTTTCGGCGAACCGGTCCGCGAGCCCGTCCTGCTGGTCTGCACGCATGGGCGGCGCAACGCCTGCTGCGCGCGGACGGGCGCCCCGCTGGCCCGCACCCTCTCCGGACGTTTCGAGCGCCTTGTCTGGGAAACCACACATGTCGGCGGTGACCGTTTTGCAGCGAATTTGGTATGTCTTCCCCACGGGCTCTACTACGGCGACCTCGGCGAGACCGAGGCCATGACGGCGGTGGACGCCTACCTGCGCGGCGAGGTCGTGCTCGACCGGCTGCGCGGGCGGGCGGGACTGCCGGAACCCGCGCAGGCCGCGGAGCACCACGTCAGAGCACTGACGGGGCTGCTGGGGCTGGACGCGATCACCATCGAGTCCATCACCGGGGCCTCGCGCTACGAGGCGGTCGTCACCAGCAGGGAGAGCCGTTACCGGGTCGTCGTGGAGGCCGTCCAGCAGTCCCACGCGTGCGGCCCGGAGTGCGGCGAGAACCAGAGAACCTACGTTGTTAGGGAACTCACCCTTCTCAACGAGGCGGCCCTCGTGTAATCTCGCGGAGGCCCCATTCGAGGGCTCCCTGTCGCACGACCCCAGGTTTCCGGAGTAACCGGACGGGGAACAGAGCGGCAACTCCAGACGTTGGACCATTCGGCGCTTCTGACGCATGTCTCCTGAAGCATGTCGAGCGTCCACGTCCCGAAATTGTTCGAAACCAATCAAGGTGGGTGTTCCATGGCTCAGGTACGTCGGCAGGCAAACCTCCCTCGTCCCAGCTGGGGCTGGCAGGACGCCGCGGCGTGCCGGGGGGAAGACCTCGTCCTCTTCTTCGGTCCCGACGGCGAGCGCCAGCCCGAACGTGAGATCCGCGAGCGCAAGGCGAAGCAGATCTGCATGGGTTGTCCGGTCCGCACGGAGTGCCTGGACTATGCGGTGTCCCGGCCCGAGAAGTACGGCACGTGGGGCGGCCTCAACGAAGACGAGCGTGCATCCGAGCGCCGTCGCCGCATGCGTCGCGCCAACGCCGCCTAGCGGACCGACCCGTCCGCCCGAACGCTCCCATCGCGCACCCCGGCACGCCACCGAGAAACGTCACGGCCCCGCACTGCGGGGCCGTTTGCGTTGCCCGGAACCGGACACCTCCGGACCTCCGTGGATCACCCGGTCACATGTGTGTCACATGTGCGTTACAACGGCGTCCGGATTTCTGGTGCGTTTAGCGCACCAGGACGCACCGCGCGACTTATTCCCGGAAATTCAACCGATCCATTCTCAGGCGCCCGTCCCCGAGCGCGCCAGCCAGGCGATCACGTCGTCGTCGGCGAGCTGACCGAAGTCGCGGTACCACTGCCCGACCGCCCGGAACTCCCAGGGCGCCACGGGGACCACCACGTCGTCCGCCTCGGCCTCCAGCGACCGGACGGTCTCCGCGGCGCCCACCGGCACCGCCAGCACCAGCCGGGACGGCCCGCGCCCGCGGACCGCGCGCAGCGCCGCGCGGGCGGTGCCGCCGGTGGCGAACCCGTCGTCCACGATGACCACCGGCCGCCCGTACATCACCGGCAGCGGTCTGCCACCCCGGTAGACCTGGACGCGGCGGTCCAACTCGGCGCGCTCGGCGTCCACGATCGGCGCGAGGTCGTCCTCGGCCAGGCCGAGCCGTCCGAGCAGCTCCCGGTCGAACACCGGTGAGCCGCCCTCCGCGATGGCCCCGACGCCGAGCTCGGGCTGCGGCGGATATCCGATCTTGCGGGTCACCAGGACGTCCAGCGGGCCGCCGAGCCGCCGGGCGACCTCGTACCCCACGGGGACACCCCCGCGTGGCAGTGCGAGCACCACAGCGCCCTCCAGACCCAGCGGAGCCAGCCTCCCGGCGAGCACCCGCCCCGCCTCTGCTCGATCCGCGTAGGGCAGCCGGACGGGCCTGCCCTTCCGCGGGTCGTCGCGCGCGGTTCTGTTCCAGGGCATCGGCGCACCCCCTCCCGGGGTCGCTAAGAGCCTCTAGTCAGCCCTACCCACGCTGGAGGCGGATTACATGCCCCGCCTGCCTCGAACGCACGTTCAGGCGCCGGTCAGCCAGCGCAGGGGGTTGTCCTTCAGGACGGCGTCGAGGGTCGCGTCGTCGGCGCCGGCGGCGCGGAGGGCGGGCAGGAAGATCTCGAACAGGTAGCCGTAGCCGCCGCCCCCGTTACGGGCGACGTGGGACATCCGGGAGACGCCGGTGCTCAGCAGCACCCGGTCGGCGTGGCCGGCCTCCAGCAGGTCCATGACGCCGCGGACGCGGGCGCCGATGGCCGCGTGCTCCTCCCCCGCCAGCCCGAGCGTGCCGAACGAGACGTACGCTCCGGTCTCGGCGATCTTGCGGTGCTGCCCCGGGTCGTCCACGCGGTCCTGCTGCCCGACCGCGACCCGCCCGGGGGACAGCCCGGCCGCGGTGAGGATCTCCAGCTGGGCGACGCCCGCGCGACCGTAGGTGGCCACCGACAGTCCGGAGTAGCGGGCGGCCTGGGCGGCGGCGCGCAAGCACGCCTCCTCCGCCTCCGTGGGCGCCTCGCCCCACGTGCCGATCTCCCCGATCACGCCGGGCAGGGAGTTGGTGCCGTCCAGACCGAAGCCGATCTCGGCGAGCAGCCGCTCGGCCAGCCGGTCGACCCCCGACGGACCGCTCCCGGTGGCGCCTGCGGCGAGCGCCTCCCGGACGAAGCCGGGGTGGAACGGCTCGGTGAACACGCCGGTCCCGGCGACCACCGCGACCCGCGCCCCGGCGCTGATCCGGGCGAGCGCGGCGGCGTTGCGTCCCATGCCCGTGCAGGTCAGGTCGACGACGAGGCCGAGACCGTGCTCGCCGCGCAGCGCCGCCAGTTCCCGCGTGACGGCCTTCTCCTCGTCCAGCCAGCGGTAGGGGTCGGACTCGGCCCGCTGGGGACGGGCCGGCCAGCGCAGGTCCATCTGCAGGTGCTCGTGGGAGAGCACGGGACCGGTGATGTCGGACGTCGCGATCGTGCCGGTCACGGTCCGGAGCCGGCCAGTCTCCTCACGGGGGGTCATGTCAGGCGAGGCTACGACATATTTGCCATTTCGGGACGTCAGTCGCGGCAGTTTTACCTACGCCCCATCGTCGGCGCCCTTCCGGGACGGCTCCCCACCCGGCTCCGCGCCCGGGTTCCCGCCCGGCTCCGCGGGCTGTTCGTCGGCCGGCTCCAGCTGCGCATCCCGGACGGCGCGCGCCCGCGCGGTCCCCACGCTCGGCCATAGCCGGTCGATCTCGGCGTTCAGCGCCGCCCCGATCAACACCGCGAGCGCCGCCACGTATAGCCAGGCGAGCACCGCGATGGCGGCGGCAAGCGAGCCGTACACCGACACCCCGCTCAGTGAACCGGTCAGGTAGAGCCGGAGGGTGACGCTGCCGAGGATCCACATCAGCAGCGCGACGACCGCGCCGGGCACCTCGCGCCACCACGCCGTCCGCACCGGGACGCTCATGTGGTACAGGGTCGCCAGGAACGCGATCGACAGCGACACGACGAACGGCCAGTAGAACAACAGGACGAACCCCGCGCCCTCCGGCAGCGCGCGCCGTACCAGCGCGGGCCCCGCCACCAGCAGCGGGATGAGGATCAGCATGACCAGCAGACCCACGAGGTACAGGAAGAACGCGCGCAGCCGGGTGCGGACCACACCGCGGATGCCCGACAGGCCGTAGGCGATGGTGATCGTGTCGACATAGACGTTGGTGGCCCGCGACCCGGCCCAGAGCGAGATCAGGAAGCTGACCGAGACGATGTCGGGGCTGCCGCCCTTGATCACGTCGTCGATCAGCGGCACGACGACCGAGTCCACCGCCGGGCCGGTCAGAACGGTCTGGGCGTGCTCGATCAGCCAGGTGCGGATGTCGGTGACCGTCTCGGCCCCGAGCGCGCCGCGAAAGTGGCCCATCGTGCCGATCAGCCCGATGACCAGCGGTGGAAGCGACAGCAGGGCGAAGAACGCCGCCTCGGCGGCCAGTCCGGTCACGCGGTAGCGGAACGCCGCCACGGCCGTGCCCCGCACGAGCGTCCACGTCGTCCGGGCGGCCGTCCGCGCCCCCGCGCGGGCCCGTTCGGGCAGCCCGGTACCCGGCCCCTCGGAGCCGGTTCCCGCGCCCGCCCCGGGGCCGGGCTCCCCGGCCGGGGTGACGCCCGCGGCGCCGGAGACGGTGGTCACACCGCCCCACGGTAGAGCGTTACGTGCCCGAAACTTTCCCCATCGCCCATTTCAGTGATCCACTCCGCGCGTCGCGTGCCGGCCGCCCCCTCGGCTCCGTCACTGCGGGGGGCGTGCCATCCCCCGGTCGTACATTCTCGCGCCCATACCCGCTTTGACGACCCGGAACGTCGTCCGGCCCATGATCGTTACGGGGAGGTGCGAGCATCGCCGCCGATCGGTGACAATGGGAGGTGTGATCTGCCAGTCATGCCGGGAGCGCCACCACGGGGAGTGCCGTGGTGGTTCGTGGTGCGACTGCCAGCACCAGCCCGTCTCGGATACCCGCCGAAGGCCCGTTACGCCCGGTGAGGGGCGCCTGGACGCCGCGCGGCCGGAGACGGACACCGTCCCTCCCGCGGAGCCACAGGTGAACTGGAGGCGGCAGGGATGACTCTTCTCACGCGTCCGTATGCCGGACGTAACTGGACAGTCCGCAAGACGTCGTGTCAGAGTCTAGGCATGACTGCTGCGGATCCGTTGCTGGCGAAGCGCCGGCACGTCGACTTCCTGCGCGTCCGCAGCGCGATCTGTCGCTGACGCCCCGACCACGCCCTGCTCAGCCCCGGGCGCGTGGTGCATCGGCGTCGCCTTTCGCCCCATCCTGCTCAGTGCCGAGCCGGCTGTTCGAGACTGCCGGTGCGCTACGTGTCCCTCACGACCACAAGATGAGGACGCGCGCCGTGCCACCCGCGATCAAGCGCAAGAAGAAAGGCGAGGGCCAGTGGGCCCTCGGCTATCGCGAACCGCTGAACAAGAACGAGGAGAACAAGAAGAACGACGACGGGCTCAACGTCCGCCGCCGGATCATCGACGTCTACTCCAAGGCCGGTTTCGACTCCATCGATCCCGCCGACCTGCGCGGCCGGTTCCGCTGGTACGGGCTCTACACCCAGCGCAAGCCCGGGATCGACGGCGGTAAGACCGGCGCGCTGGAGGACGAGGAGCTCGACGACCGCTACTTCATGATGCGGATCCGCATCGACGGCGGGCAGCTCAGCGGCGCCCAGCTGAGCACCATCGCCGACATCTCCACCCGCTACGCCCGCGGGACAGCCGACATCACCGACCGGCAGAACGTCCAGCTGCACTGGGTGCGGATCGAGGACGTCCCGGCGATCTGGGAAGCGCTGGAGGCTGTCGGGCTGCACACCATGGAGGCGTGCGGCGACACCCCGCGGACGATCATCGGCTGCCCGCTGGCCGGGATCGCGGCGGACGAGGTCATCGACGCGACGCCGCAGCTGCGCGACATCCACGACCGCTACATCGGCTCGGCCGAGTTCTCCAACCTGCCGCGCAAGTTCAAGACGGCGCTGTCGGGTTGCACCTCGCACTGCACCGTCCACGAGATCAACGACATCGCCTTCACCGGCGTCGTGAACGAGGCGGGCGAGACCGGCTACCAGGTGTACGTCGGCGGCGGGCTGTCCACGAACCCGATGTTCGCCAAGAGCCTCGGCGTGTTCGTCAAGCCGGAGCAGGCGCACGAGGTGTGGCACGGCGTCACGTCCATCTTCCGCGACTACGGCTACCGGCGGCTGCGCAGCCGCGCCCGGCTGAAGTTCCTGATGAACGACTGGGGCCCGGAGAAGTTCCGCGAGTTGCTGGAGAAGGAGTACCTCGGGTACGCGCTGCCGGACGGCCCGGAGCCGGCCGCCCCGCTCGCCCGCCGCGACCACGTCGGCATCCGCCCCCAGCAGGACGGGAACTTCTACGTCGGGTTCGCGCCGCGGGTGGGGCGGGTGAACGGCGAGCTGCTCGGCGTCATCGCCGACCTCGCGACCCGCTACGGCTCGGGCCGCGTCCGCACGACGATCGAGCAGAAGCTGGTCATCCTGGACGTGCCGGAGAAGAACACCGAGGCGCTCGCGGACGCGCTGGCCGAGCACGACCTGCAGGTCCGCCCGTCCACCTTCCGCCGCCAGACGATGGCGTGCACGGGCATCGAGTACTGCAAGCTCGCGATCGTCGAGACCAAGCAGCGTTCGATGGACCTGATGGACGAGCTGGAGAAGCGGCTCCCGGACTTCGATCAACCGCTGACCATCAACGTCAACGGCTGCCCGAACGCCTGCGCCCGCATCCAGGTCGCCGACATCGGCCTCAAGGGCCAGCTCGTCGTGGATGAGAACGGCGACCAGGTCGAAGGCTTCCAGATCCATCTGGGCGGGCAGCTCGGCGCCTCGTTCGGCAAGAAGGTCCGCGGTCTGAAGACGACCTCGACCGGGCTGACCGACTACGTCGAGCGGGTCGTGCGGAACTTCGACGCGCAGCGCACCGACGGCGAGACGTTCGCCGAGTGGGTGCGCCGTGCCGACGAAGCAGACCTGAAGTAATCCAGGGCAGCGGAAATGAGCGAACGTGCCGCGCCGTTCTACTGCCCGTACTGCGGCGAGGAGAACCTTGAGCCGCGAGAAGAAGAGGGGGCGTGGTTCTGCCATGACTGCGTCCGTTCTTTCACGTTGAAGTTCCTCGGTGTTGGAGCGCCCCGAACACACAAGGAGGACTTTCGGTGACTCTTTTGGAGACCGACAGACCCACACTCGATCTTGAGGACATCGTCGAGTCCGCCGCGACCGCCCTGGAGGGCGCGCCCACGCTGGAGGTCATCCGCTGGGCCGCGGCCACGTTCGGTGACCGGATCTGCCTGACCTCGTCCATGTCGGACGCCGCACTGATCCACCTGGTGTCGAAGGTGAAGCCCGGCATCGACGTGCTGTTCGTCGACACCGGCTACCACTTCGCCGAGACGGTGGGGACGCGGGATGCCGTGGAGGCCGTCTACCCGGTGAACGTCATCAACGTGACACCGTCCAGGACGGTCAAGGAGCAGGAGGCCGCGCTCGGCCCCCGGCTGTTCGGCCGCAACCCCGACCTGTGCTGCCACCTGCGGAAGGTGGAGCCGCTCGGCCGGGCGCTGGAGGGCTACATGGCCTGGTTCAGCGGCATCCGCCGGGACGAGACCGTGAGCCGCCGCGACCGCCGCGTCGTCGAGTGGGACCGCAAGCGCGGCATGGTCAAGGTGAACCCGATCCTGGACTGGACCCAGGACGAGATGGACAACTACATCGAGGACAACGGGGTGCTGGTCAACCCGCTGCACTACGACGGCTACCCCTCGATCGGCTGCGCGCCGTGCACCTCGCCGGTCGCGCCGGGCGAGGACCCGCGCAGCGGGCGGTGGGCCGGGATGGGCAAGACCGAGTGCGGTATCCACCTGTGAGGACGCCGCCCATGGTCGCGGTGGCGCACGGCAGCAAGGATCCGCGCGCCGCCGCGACGGTCATGGACCTGCTCGGCGCCGTCCGGGCGCGCCGCCCGGACGTGCCCGTCCACGCCTCGTTCCTGGACCACGCGCCGCCCGCTCCCGACCGGGTTCTGGACGGGCTGGCGCGCGGCGGAGCGGACGAGGCGGTGGTCCTCCCCCTCCTGCTCACCGCGGCGTACCACAGCAAGACCGACATCCCGGGTGTCCTGCGGCGCGTCCGGCACCGGCATCCGCGGCTGGACCTGCGCACGGCCGCGACGCTGGGCCCGCACGGGCTCCTCATGGACGCCCTGGAGCGGCGTCTGGCCGAGGTGGACGTCGCCCCCGGCGACCCGGACACGGCCGTCGTGCTGGTCGCGGCGGGATCGTCCGACGCCTCGGCGAACGCCACCATCGGGCGGCTGGCGCGGGGGTGGCGGTCGCGGGGGTGGCGGGGCGTCGTCCCGGCGTTCGCGGTCGCGTCCCGGCCGGGCCCGGCCGAGGCGGTGGCCGCGCTGCGCGACGCGGGCGCCCCGCGGGTCGCCATCGCGTCCTACATCCTGGCGCCGGGCCACTTCGCCGACCGGGTGCGGGCCGAGTCGCTCGCGGCGGGCGCCGTGGCCGTCTCCCCCGTCCTCGGCGCGGCTCCGGAGATCGCGGAGCTGGCCGTGCACCGCTACGAGGAGGCCCTGGCCGCCTCCCGCGAGGTCGCCGCCGTCTGACCCGCCCGACCGGCGGCCCGTGGCCGCCGGAGCGCCGTCAGGCGGTGCCGGAGCCCCGGTCCTTCCACCAGGAGGCGATGGCGCTGCGGAGGGGCGCATGGTGCGCGTCGTCCACGATCTTGATGTCGCCCATGATGGCGTGGGCGATCACGTGCACGACGGGAACGGGCGTGCCGGGGCGGGGTTCGCGGACGGTGATCCGCCGATCGCCCATCACCGCCCGGCCGGACAGCTGCACACAGACCCCGTCCGGGACGATGATCTTGATGTCGCCCATCACGGCGGTGGCGTGCACGGTGACCTCGCCGGTGGGCACCTGGGCGCCGCGCAGGTCGAGCTCGACGTCGCCCATCACCGACACCACTTCCAGGCGCTCGTCGATGCGTCCGACGATGCGCTCCTTGCAGTCGCCCATGATGGCGCTGAACTTGCGCTTGACCTGCAGCGGGGCAGGGTTCGCGCCGGGCGCGCCCATGCCGGGCAGGTCGCGGGTGATGCGCTCCAGGTCGCTGTGGGTGACGGCCACGTAGGCCGCCTCCGTCCGCTCGGTCAGCTCCTCGAAGGTCAGCCGCCCCTCGACCGAGGCGACCCGCAGACGCTCGACCACGGCCTCCCGCTCGGCGTCGGAGGCCCGGTACCCGCCGGGGCCCGCCGCCTGCTCCGGTACGACATCGGGACGGGGCTCCGGGCGCCGGTCCGTGGGACGGCTCTGGGACGGCCGTCCCGGCTGCGGACTGGACTGACTCATGGTTCCGAAAGTATGCCCCCGCGGCCCACGGGCAATCCGCCGCGCGAACGAGATCGCCTCACCACTTCAGGAGGATGCACCGGCGGGCCCGCCCTTGACATGCTCTTCTTCCCCCCAAATCGCGGCCACCACCCTGCACGGCCCCTCCTCGCCAGGCCGTCCCGAAGCCCGGCGGAGCCGGCGCGGCGGGCCTCAGGGAACGCGCTCCCAGCCACGCCGGGGCGGTGTCGTCCCGAGCCGCTCATCCCGGCTGCGGTAGCCGATGTAGGGGCGGGTGAGGTAGCCGACCGGCGCGGTGAGCATGTGCACCAGCCGGGTGAAGGGCCAGATGCAGAACAGCAGCAGCGCGCTGAGGGCGTGGAGCTTGAACAGGATCGGCACGTCCTCCATCAGGTCGGCCTTGGGCCGCAGGGAGAACACCGATCGGAACCACGGCGAGACCGTCTCGCGGTAGTCGTAGCCGCCGCCCACCAGGTTCGCGGCGACGGTGGCCGACAGCCCGAGGACGATCACGAGCGTGAGCACCGCGTACATCATCTTGTCGTTGCGGGTGGTGGCGGAGAAGACCGGCCCGACGGTGCGGCGGCGGTAGATCAGGATCGCGAGCCCGGCCAGGGTGCACGCCCCGGCCACAGTGCCGAGGATGACGGCCACCACGTGGTAGGCGGTCTCGCCGATGCCGACGGCCTCCGTCCAGCTGTCGGGGATGATGAGCCCGCCGACGTGGCCGAGCAGCACGATCAGGATGCCGACGTGGAACAGCGGGCTACCGATCCGCAGCAGGCGGCTCTCATAGAGCTGGGACGAGCGGGTCGTCCAGCCGAACTTGTCGTAGCGGTAGCGCCAGTAATGCCCGAGGACGAAGACCGCGACGGTGACGTAGGGCAGCGCGACCCACAGCAGGACGGCGGTCACCGGCGTGCCCCCAGCGCCGTCCCGGACGGGAGGACCGGATCGGGCAGCGGGACCGGCCCGGTGGCCCGCCCGCCATAGGGGGCCAGGCCATAGGGGGCCAGGCCGACCTCCTCCTCGGGCGGGCCTTCGGCGATCAGGCGGGCGACGGCCTCCTCGGTCCGGCCGGTGAGCGGTGGCAGGGTCGCCGACACCGCGTCCAGGACGGACGTCCACGGCGAGGCGTCGGCGGCGAGCGCGAGGCGCAGCAGTTCCAGGCCCGCGCGGTGTTCGAGCAGCAGCCGCCGTCCCTCGCGCGGATCGCCGGTGGCGGCGAACTCCAGCACGACGGCGAGGTGGTCGGGCAGCTCGCCGTCGTCCAGGACAAGACCGGCGGCGGTGTAGGCCCGCTTGAAGCGCAGCAGCGCCATGCCGCGATTGCGCGTGTCTCCGTGGGCGTAGTAGGTCAGGTAGAGGCAGCAGCGCTTGCGGTGGTCGAACGTGGCGACGTAGTCGGCGGCCAGGTCGGACAGGGGCGTGGCGTCCAGGTGGTCGAGGAAGCGGCCCAGCGGCGCCCCGGTGCCGGGGGGAAGCCCGGCGGTGGCACGGCGCAGCAGCGGGCGTCGGTCCAGGAGTTCCTCGTCGGGGTAGCCGAGCAGCAGCGACGCCGCCTGCCAGGCCAGGATCGGGTCGGTGCCGGTGGGTCCGCGGCGGCGCCTCATGGCCGGCGCCCGGTCTCGGCGTCACCGGAGTCGGCGGGCGGGTTGGTCCCTCCCGGTCCCGGTCCCGGTTCGCGGTCGGGGGCGGGGAACATCCCGGCGGGGGTGCCCTTGCCGTCCCAGTTGAGCAGGTTGACGCGGGTGCGCCCGGCGGCCGGGTCGGCGGGGGCGTCGGCGGTCTGCCGCTGCCTGAGCATGTGGAAGTTCTCCACGGCGATCGGCGGTGCGCCGCCGGAGGTCTCCCCGAACGGGCCCCAGCCGCCCATGCCGGGCCCGCCCTCGTAGTCCAGGCTGCAGTCAGTGGCCAGTTCCTCCAGCTTGTGCGCCTGCTCGGCGTGCGCGGTGGGGATGACATAGCGCTCGTCGTACTTGGCGAGAGCCAGCAGCCGGTACATGTCGTACATCGCTTCACCGGACATCCCGACACCTGCGGGGATGGCCTCGTCGGGTTCGCGACCGAGGTTGATGTCGCGCATGTAGGAGCGCATCGCCGCCAGCCTCCGCAGGACGGCGTCCACCGGCGCGGTGTCCCCGGCGGTGAACAGCCGCGCGAGGTAGTCGACGGGGATGCGCAGCGCGTCGATCGCGGCGAACAGGTTGCCGGCCCCCTCGGCGTCGTGCCCGGTGTCGCGGACGACGTCCACGACCGGCGACAGCGGCGGGATGTACCAGACCATCGGCATCGTGCGGTACTCCGGATGCAACGGCAGCGCCACCTCGTAGGTGCTGATCAGCGCGTACACCGGGGACCGCTGCGCGGCCTCGATCCAGTCGCGCGGGATCCCGTCCCGCTCGGCGGCGGCGATGACGCCGGGGTCGTGCGGGTCGAGGAACACCTCGCGCTGCGCGCGGTACAGCCCGGTGTCATCGGGCGTGGACGCGGCCTCCAGCACCTTGTCGGCGTCGTAGAGGACCAGCCCGATGTAGCGCAGCCGCCCGACGCACGTCTCCGAGCAGACCGTGGGGATGCCGACCTCGACGCGCGGGAAGCAGAACGTGCACTTCTCGGCCTTGCCGGTGCGGTGGTTGAAATAGATCTTCTTGTACGGGCAGCCCGACACGCACATCCGCCAGCCGCGGCAGCGGTCCTGGTCGACGAGCACGATGCCGTCCTCGGTCCGCTTGTAGATCGCGCCGGACGGGCACGACGCCGCACAGGACGGGTTGAGGCAGTGCTCGCAGATCCGCGGCAGGTAGAACATGAAGGTCTTGTCGAACTCCATCGTCACCTTGTCGGAGATCTCTTTCAGCAGGACGTCCTGGTCGCCGTGGTCGAGGGACCCGCCGAGGTCGTCGTCCCAGTTCGCCGACCAGGAGATCGCCATGTCCTTGCCGGACAGCAGCGACTTGGGCCGTGCGACCGGTGTGTGCTCCTGAAGCGGCGCGTTGGTGAGGGTCTCGTAGTCGTAGGTCCAGGGCTCGTAGTAGTCGCCGATGCCCGGCAGCTTGGGATTGGCGAAGATCGTCAGCAGCTTGCGGAACCGTCCGCCGCCCTTGAGCGCGAGCCGGCCGCGCCTGTTGAGCGTCCAGCCGCCGCGCCAGCGCTCCTGGTCCTCGTACCGGCGCGGGTAGCCCTGCCCCGGGCGGGTCTCGACGTTGTTGAACCAGACGTACTCGACGCCGCTCCGGTTGGTCCACGCCTGCTTGCAGGTGACCGAACAGGTGTGGCAGCCGATGCACTTGTCCAGGTTCATCACCATCGACATCTGCGCCATCACACGCATCTCAGTACTCCACCTCCTGCGAGCGACGGCGGATCACGGTGACCTCGTCGCGCTGGTTGCCGGTAGGGCCGAGGTAGTTGAAGGCGAACGACAGCTGCGCGTACCCGCCGATGAGATGGCTGGGCTTGATCAGCAGCCGGGTCAGCGAGTTGTGGATGCCGCCGCGCCGCCCGGTGGTCTCGGCGCGCGGGACGTCGATGAGCCGGTCCTGGGCATGGTGCATGTAGACGGTGCCCGCGGGCATCCGGTGCGAGACGACCGCGCGGGCGACCACGACGCCGTTGCGGTTGACGGCCTCGACCCAGTCGTTGTCGTGGACGCCGATCCGCGCCGCGTCCGTCCCGCTGATCCAGATGGTCGGGCCGCCGCGCGACAGCGACAGCATGAACAGGTTGTCCTGGTACTCGGAGTGGATCGACCACTTGTTGTGCGGGGTGAGGTACCGGACGGTCAGCCCCAGCTCGCCGGTCTCCCCCACCTCGGGCTCTCCGAACAGGGCGTGCATGTTCAGCGGCGGCCGGAACGTCGGGAGCTGCTCGCCGAGCTCGGCCATCCAGTCGTGGTCGAGATAGAAATGCTGGCGTCCGGTGAGGGTGTGCCATGGCTTGAGCCGCTCGACGTTGACGGTGAACGGCGAGTACCGGCGGCCCCCGCTCTCCGACCCCGACCACTCGGGGGAGGTCATCACCGGCACCGGCCGCGCCTGGGTGTCGGCGAAGGTCACCTGCTCGCCCTCGCGCTCGGCGGCCAGGTCCGCCAGCCGGGTCCCGGTCCGCCGCTCCAGGGTCCGGAATCCCTGGGCGGCCAGCCGTCCGTTCGTCGTCCCCGACAGGGCGAGGATCGCCTCGCAGGCGTGGACGTCGCGCAACAGCGAGGGCCGCCCGTCCGCGGGGCCGCCCCGGATCACGCCGTTCTTGTGCCGCAGGTAGTCCACCTCGCGTCCCAGCTCGAACGCGACGCCCTTGGTGGCGGCGCCGAGGCGTTCGGTGAGCGGGCCGAGCGCACCCATCCGCGCTGCCACCGCCGGGTAGTCGCGCTCCACCGTCACGAGCTTGGGCATCGTCACGCCGGGTACGGGTTCGCACTCCCCCGCCGCCCAGTCGGCGACCCGCCCGTGCGGGGTGGCCAGCTCGTCGGGGGTGTCGTGCAGCAGCGGCACCGCCACCACGTCCTCGCGGACACCGAGACGGCCCTCGGCGAGCCGGCTGAACGCGGCGGCGATCGTCTGGAAGGCGTCCCAGTCGGTGCGGGTCTGCCAGGGCGGCGCGATGGCCGGGTTGAACGAGTGCACGAACGGGTGCATGTCGGTGGTGTTGAGGTCGTGCTTCTCGTACCAGGTCGCCGCCGGGAGGACGATGTCGGAGTAGATCGTGGTGCTAGTCATGCGGAAGTCCAGCGACAGCAGCAGGTCCAGCTTCCCGGTCGGCGCCTCCGCACGCCAGACGACCTCCTTGGGCCGCACCTCCGGCGGCGCCTCCCGCGCGCGGACGGAGGAGTCGGCGCCGAGCAGGTGCTTGAGGAAGTACTCGTTGCCCTTGGCCGACGAACCCAGCAGGTTCGCGCGCCAGACCGTCAGGATCCGGGGGAAGTTCTCGGGCGCGTCGGGGTCCTGGCAGGCGAAGGCCAGGCGGCCGGCCTTCAGCTCGTCCACCACGTGCGCGGCGGCGGGCCTGCCCGCGGCCCGTGCCTCGTCGGCCAGGTCGAGGGGGTTGCGGTCGAACGTCGGGTAGGACGGCATCCAGCCCAGCCGCGCCGACTGCGCGATGGTGTCAGCGGTGGACCGTCCGGCCAGCCGCCCGCCCCCGCCGGACGGGCGCGCCGCCGACAGGGTGTCGGCGCCGAACAGGTCGTAGCGGAACTGGTCGGTGTGCAGGTACCAGTACGCGGTCCCGATCATCTGCCGGGGCGGGCGCGACCAGTCCAGCGCGCCCGCGAGCTGCGCCCAACCGGTCACCGGACGGCATTTCTCCTGACCGACGTAGTGCGCCCACCCGCCGCCGTTCACGCCCTGGCAGCCGGTCAGCGTCGTCAACGTCAGGAACGCCCGGTAGATGGTGTCGGAGTGGAACCAGTGGTTGGTGCCCGCCCCCATCACGATCATCGAACGCCCGCGGGACTCCTCGGCGTTGGCGGCGAACTCCCGTCCGATCCGTTCGGCCGCCTGCGCGGGCACGCCCGTGATGCCCTCCTGCCATGCCGGGGTGCACGGCTGCGACGCGTCGTCATAACCGGACGGCCACGAACCGGGCAGGCCATCCCGTGCCACCCCGTACTGGGCCAGCAGCAGGTCATAGACGGTCGTGACCAGATGACCGCCCACATCCCGGACCGGCACACCGCGCCGCAGCGTCCCCGGGGCGCCGTCCGGGGCGTCGAAACGCGCCAGTTCCACCTCGACCGACTCTCCGCCCTCGACCGACAGCAGCGGGTCGGCGGCCCCGAGGTCCAGGTTCCATCTGCCCTGCCCCGCGTCGCCGTACCGGAACCCCACCGAGCCGTTCGGGACGAACGGACGCCCGGTGCCCGCGTCCAGCATCACCGTTTTGAACGCGGCATGCTCCGACCTGGCCTCGCCGTCCGGCAGGTCCGCGCCGGTCACATCGGCAGCCGTGAGGAACTTGCCCGGCACGTGGACGCCGCCGCGCGACTCCAGCCGCACCAAGAATGGCAGGTCGGTGTATCTCTTTACATAGTCGGTGAAATAGGGCACGCGCCGGTCGACGAAGAACTCCCTCAGCACCACATGCCCCATGGCCATCGCCAGGGCGCCGTCCGTGCCGGGCTGGGCGGGCAGCCATTCGTCCGCGAACTTGACGTTGTCGGCATAGTCGGGCGACACCGCCACGACCTTCTGCCCCCGGTACCGCGCCTCGGCCATCCAGTGCGCGTCGGGCGTGCGGGTCACCGGCAGGTTGGACCCCCACATGATCAGGTAGCCGGCGTCCCACCAGTCCCCGGACTCCGGCACGTCGGTCTGGTCGCCGAACACCTGGGGGGAGGCCACCGGCAGATCGGCGTACCAGTCGTAGAACGACAGCATCGTCCCGCCGATCAACGACAGGAAACGGGCGCCGGAGGCGTGCGACACCATCGACATCGCCGGGATCGGCGAGAACCCCGCGATGCGGTCCGGGCCGAACTCTGCGATCGTGTGGACGTGCGCCGCGGCGATCATCTCCGCCGCCTCGTCCCAGCTCGCGCGCACCAGCCCGCCGCGGCCGCGCGCCGACTTGTACGCCCGCGCCCGCTCCGGATCGGACACGATCTCCCGCCACGCCGCCACCGGGTCGCCCGTCCGCGCCCTGGCCTCGCGGTACATCTCCAGCAGCACACCGCGCACGTACGGATAGCGCACGCGCGTCGGCGAGTAGGTGTACCAGGAGAACGCCGCACCCCTCGGGCACCCGCGCGGCTCGTACTCCGGGCGGTCCGGGCCCACCGACGGATAGTCGGTCTGCTGCGCCTCCCAGGTGATGATGCCGTCCTTGACGTACACCTTCCACGAGCACGAGCCGGTGCAGTTCACCCCGTGCGTGGACCGGACCACCTTGTCATGCGCCCAACGCTCCCGGTAGAACGCATCCGCCTGCCGCCCGCCGGTCTTGGTCATCGTCCGCAGATCCGGCGACACCTCGGCCCGGGTGAAGAACCTGCGCGTCCCCACCAGCGCATCGGCCACCGCGCCGTCCAACCCCGCCCGCGACTCGCCCACCTGCTCGCACCGTTCTGTGCTCCGTGATCGATCTTCACCGTGGACAGTGCCCGGCCGGCGGGCCCGCGACACCTCGGCCGGCGCGGTGTGGCTTGTGGGGATTCGGGGGATCTTCAGGTGGATCCGTGAGGAGGTGCGGCCATGAAGATCCGCCAGACCGGTCCGGGATGACCGCCGGAACGCCCGTCCCGCCGCCGTATCTGAGGCCCGCACATGCGGTGGCACGCGATCTGGGGACCGATCCCGTGGCGGGGCTGAAGTCGGATGAGGCGCGGGCGCGGCTGACGCGGGAGGGGCCCAACACGCTGCCCGCCGCGCGAGGTCGTGGCCCGCTGGTGCGCTTCCTGCTCCAGTTCAACAGCCCGCTGATCTATGTCCTGCTGGTGTCGGCGGCGGTGACGGCACTGCTCGGCGAACACGTGGACGCGCTGGTGATCGGCGGCGTGGTGATCGTGAACGCGGTGGTCGGCTATGTTCAGGAGGCCCGCGCGGAGAAGGCTCTCAACGCCCTGGCCGCACTGTCGCAGACCACCGCGGCGGTGGTCCGGGACGGGACGCCGGGCCGGGTCCCGGCGTCGGACCTGGTCCGCGGCGACCTGGTCGAACTGGAGGCCGGCGACAAGGTCCCGGCCGACGTGCGGCTGCTGCGCGCCGAGGAGCTGGCGGTCGATGAGTCGGCGCTGACCGGGGAGTCGATGCCGGTCGCCAAGGCCCCCGCGCCGCTGCCCGCACCCGCCGCCCTGGCCGACCGCACCGCGATGGCCTTCTCCGGCACCCTCGTCGCCGGCGGGCGGGCCACGGGCGTGGTGACGGCCACCGGCACCGGCACCGAACTGGGCGACATCCACCGGCTCGTGCGCGGCACCGGTACCGTCCAGACACCACTCACCCGCAAGATCGCGCAGTTCGGGAAGATCATCACGGTCGCCGTCCTGGCGCTGGCGGTTCTGACCTTCCTGATCGGCGTCCTGCGCGGGCGCGACGCGACCGAGATGCTGACCGCCGCGGTCGCGCTGGCGGTCGGCGCGATCCCCGAGGGGCTGCCCGCCGTGGTGACGATCACTCTCGCGCTCGGTGTCGCGCGGATGGCCGGCCGCGGCGCGATCGTCCGGCACCTGCCCGCCGTCGAGACGCTCGGCGGCACCACCGTCATCTGCACCGACAAGACCGGGACCCTCACCCAGAACCAGATGACCGTCACCGCCATCACCGCGGGAGGCCGCGATTACACCCTCACCGGCACCGGCTACGCTCCCGATGGGACACTCCAGGAGGACGGCAGGCAACTCGACCTGGCCGACCATCCGGTGCTGCGCGAGACGCTGCTGGTGGGTCTGGGCTGCAACGACGCCCAGCTCACCCGGGACGGCGACGGCGGCTGGCAGATCGCCGGCGACCCGACCGAAGGGGCCCTGCTCACCAGCGCCGCCAAGGCCGGGCTCGACCACGCACCGCCCCGCGTCGACGCACAGCCCTTCACCGCCGAGCGCCGCTACATGGCCACCCTGCACGCCGACGGCGCCGTCTACGTCAAAGGCCCGGTCGAGCGGATCCTCCAGCTGTGCGACCACGCCGCCGGGCCCGACGGCGAGCCGCGCCCGCTGGACGCCGCCGCCGTCATCGCACGCGCCGAGTCCTACGGCGCCCAGGCCCTGCGGGTGCTCGCCTTCGCCCGCGGGCACACACCCGCCACCACGCTGGACGCGTTGCCCCCGCTGCGATTCCTCGGCCTCCAGGCCATGATCGACCCACCCCGCCCGGAGGCCGCCTCGGCCGTCCGCAGATGCCACGACGCCGGCATCCAGGTCAAAATGATCACCGGCGACCATGCCGCCACCGCCCGCGCCATCGCCGCCCACATCGGACTGGACGGCCCCGTCATGACCGGCACCGAACTGTCCGGCGCCGACGTCACACCCGAGCGGATCGCCGCCACCGCCGTGTTCGCCCGCGTCTCGCCCGAGCAGAAACTCCGCCTCGTCCAAGCCCTCCAGGCCGCCGGGCACGTCATCGCGATGACCGGCGACGGAGTCAACGACGCCCCGGCCCTGAAACAGGCCGACATCGGCGTCGCCATGGGCCGCACCGGCACCGACGTCGCCACCGAATCGGCCGACATGGTCCTCACCGACGACGACTTCGCCTCCATCGAGCAGGCCGTCGAGGAGGGCCGCGGCGTCTTCGACAACCTGGTGAAGTTCATCGTCTGGGCGCTGCCCTCCAACATCGGCCTCGGCCTGGTCCTGGTCGCCGCGATCGTCGCGGGCACCGCGCTGCCGATCCTGCCGCTCCAGGTCCTGTGGCTGAACATGACCGCCGTCCTGGCCCTCGGCCTGCCGTTCGCCGTCGAGCCCAAGGACGCCCACATCATGGACCGTCCGCCGCGCGACCCGGCCCTGCCGCTGCTCACCCGCGCGATGACCCTGCGCGTCCTGCTGGTCTCGGCTGTCCTGCTCGCCGGCGCCTTCGGCCTCCAGCACTTCGAGCGGGCCCGTGGCGCCTCACCCGAGACCGCGCAGACCATCGTCGTGAACGTCTTCGCGCTCACCCTGCTGACCTACCTGTTCAACTGCCTGTCCCTGGACCGCCCGCTGCTGTTGCGCGGTGTCCGGCGCAACCCCTGGGTCGCGGTCAGCGCCCTCGCGCTCATCGGGCTTCAGATCCTGTACACCTACACCCCGGCGATGAACGAGGTGTTCGACTCCGCGGCCCTCGACGCCGCCGCCTGGCTCCGCATCGCCGCCGTCGCCGTCATGTCCTACGTCCTCGTCGAGATCGCGAAGTACTTTCAGCGGTCCCGGTCCCCTCGGGTCGAGGCTCGATAGAGCGTTTACCTCCATACGTACCGTCGCCGCGCCGGCCGCGCCGTGAACGTCAAGGAGACGCACGCCGAAGCGTGGCTGTCGGTACCCGCAGCCCGCTGACGCTCGCCGAACAACCATGGCATTACCCGCGAGGGATAGGGGATCGACGACAACGATTCGCGGGGCTTCCGGAAACGTACGGTGACGCCTATTCTCAGGGAACCCACGCTGGTGCTCGGGGCCGACATACCTAGGGCGTGGCACTCCGGCGGGGAGCGAACGATGACCGACGGCGCGCGCCGGATCCAGCGCGGACGGTCAGGGCCGTCCCCCTCCTCCGTCCGCACCGGCTCTCCCGTGCTGATCGGGCGCGACGCCGAGCTGAGCACCCTCGCGACCGCCATCGCCGCGTCCCCGTCCGTCGCCTTCGTCGAGGGCGAGGCGGGTGTGGGGAAGACCCGGCTGGTCGCCGAGTTGGTGTCCGCTCTGCGCACGGGTCCGGCGTGGGTGACGACCGGGTACTGCCGGCCGCTGTGCGACCCGTTCCCGTACGGCGTCATCTTCGAGTGCCTGCGCGCCTGCGGCGACCGGCTCGGTGAGCCGACCGCGGTGACCGGCGCGCTGCGCCCCCACCTGCCCGAACTGGCCGACCGGCTGCCCGTCCGGCCCGAACCGCTGGGCGACCCGGCGGCCGAGCGGTACCGGTTGTTCCGCGCCGTCCGCGACCTGCTGGCCGCGGTGGGGCCCGCGGTGCTGGTGATCGAGGACGTCCACTGGGCCGACCACGGCACCCGCCAGCTGCTGCGTTTCATCATGACGAACCCGCCGCCGGGGCTCTCGCTGCTGGTGACGTTCCGCCGCGAGGACCTGCCCGCGGACGCCCCGCTCGGCCGGGCGTTCCGACCCCCGCCCGGCACCACCGCCGCGCACCTGGTCCTCGGTCCGCTCGACACCGAGGGAGTCCGCGGGCTGGTCGAGGCCATCCTCGGCGGCCGGACGGTGCCCGCCGGGTTCGCGGAGACCATGCGACAGCGCACCGCGGGCATCCCGTTCCTCGTCGAGGAGACGACGTACTCGCTGTGCGACCTCGACCGCGGCGTCCGCTTCGACGGCGCCGCCCGGCGGCTGCTCGACAACGCCGAGGTGCCCGCACTGCTGCACGAGGCCATGGCCGCGCGCATGCGCGCGCTGCCCGGCGCCGCGCGCTCCCTCGCGGAGGCCGCGGCGGTCCTCGCCGTACCCGCGACGGCGGGGCTGCTCGGCGCCGTGGCACAGGTCGGGGGATGCGAGGAGGTCACCCGGCTGGTCGACAACGCGGTCCTGGTCGAGATCGCCGAGAACGAGTTCGGCTACCGGCACGCGCTGGCCCAGCGCGCGGTGTCCGACGCGCTGCCCGGCCCGGACCGGCGGGCGCTGCACCTGCGCGCGCTGGCGGCGCTGGCGCGACTCGACCGGCCCCCGCTGGTACGGCTCGCCGCGCACGCCAGGCACGCCGGGCTCCTGGACGACTGGCTCCGCCACAGCGAGGGCGCCGCCGACGCGGCCCTGGAGGCCGGTGACGCCTCGACCGCGATCGACCTGCTGTGCGCCGCGGTCGCCGAGCCGTCCCTCGCGGCCGAGGACGTGGACCGGATGGCCACCAAGCTGTGCCGGTACGCGCTGAGCGGCCTGCACCACGACGGGGTGATCGCCCAGATCGAGCGGCTGTCGTCGGACTCCCGGCTGTCCGGCGGCGTCCGGGGTGAGGTACGGCTGTGGCTCGGCCTGCTCCTGGTCCGCAAGACCGGCGAGATGGACCGGGGCCGCGCCCACATCGAGGTCGCCGTCGACGCGCTGCGCGACCGTCCCGACCGGAGGCTGCGCGGGATGGCCGTCCTCGCCCTGCCCTACCTCGGTACCGCTCCGATCGCCGAGAGCCGCGCATGGCTCGACCAGGTCGACGACGGCCTCGGCGAGCTGCCCGCGGGCGCGCCTCGCACCTCGCTGCTCGCCGACGTCGTGGGTGCCCAGCTGATCTCCGGTGACCCCCGCGCCTGGCACCGCATCGCCTTGCTGCCCGCGCCCTCGGATCCCGGCGGCGCCGAGCAGACGCGGGAACTGGCCCGGGTGCACTTCAGCCTGGCCGACGCGTGTTCGTGGATCGGGCACTACGCACGCGCCTGGGAGCACCTGCACACCGGCCTGAACCTCGCCGCCCAGGCGGGCGCGTCCGCTGCCGTCGGCACCGCCGAGACCACCCGGATCCGGCTGGACTGGCTCGCCGGCGACTGGGAGGGGCTGGAGGAGCGGGCCGAGCGGATGGCCCAGACGTACACGCATCTGCTGCCCGTCACCAGCGAGTTGCAACTCGTCCTGGGCTGGCTGGCCACCGCCCGCGGCGACTGGGACCAGGCCGAATCCTGCTACCGGGCCACCCGCATGTCCCAGCCCGACTCCGCGCTCATCCCCGTCGCGAACGCCGCCACCGGCGGGATGATCACCATGCTGCTGGACCGCGGCGACGTCGCCGCGGCCTGTGCCCACGCCGGTCGCGGGACCGCCCTGCTGCGCCGCAAGGGCCTGTGGGCGTGGGCGGGCGACCTGGCCCCACAGGCCGTCGAGGCGTACCTGGGCGCCGGCCGCGGCGAGGACGCACACGCCCTCGTCGAGGACATGCGCGTCGGGCTCGCCGGCCTGGACGCACCGCTCGCCCGCGCCGCCCTGACCGCCTGCAGGGCCCAGCTCGCCCTCGCGGACGGCGACCCCGCCGGGGCCGCCCGCCTCTTCGAGACCGCGATCCGCCGCTACGAGCGCCTCGACCTTCCCTACCGGACGGCGCGCCTCACCGAACAGGCCGCCCGCGGGCGCCCGGCCGACGCCCGCGCACTCGGCGAACTGGCACGCTCCTACGAACGGCTCGGCGCCCCGCTGGACGCCGCTCGCTGCCGCCACCTCGTCCGCGACGCCGCCGCCCCGTCCGGTGGCCGCCGCGGGTAGGGCAACGAGCTCTCACCCCGCGAACGGGACGTCGCCCGCCTGCTGGCCGGCGGCCGCACCAACCGCGAGATCGCCCAAGCGCTGTTCCTGTCACGCCGGACGGTCGAGGACCATGTCGCCAGCGTCCTGCGCAAGCTGAACGTCACCTCCCGCCGCGAGGTGCGCCTCTGACCCGGGCGCCCCTCGCCGGCCCGACGCCCGGCGCCGCGCGCTCGCTCAGTGGGCGGCCTCGTACTGCTCGATCACGTTCGCGGGGATGCGACCGCGGTCGTTGACCTTGATCCCCGCCGACCGGGCCCACTCGCGGATCTCGGCGCTGCGCTCGCGGTTGCCCGCCACGCGGGCGGCACCCCTGCGCCCGGCCGTGGCACGAGCCTTGCGGGCATTGTCCTTGTACGGTGCGATGGCCTTGCGTAGTTTGGCCGCGTTTTTCTTGTTCAGATCAATTTCATACGCTCGGCCGTCGAGGGAGAAGGACACGGTTTCCTCCGCCGTCCCGCCGTCGAGGTCATCAACCAGGAGAACCTGGACCTTCTGTGCCATCAGTAAACTTCCTCTCGCTCGGTTTCTCAGTTCGAAGAGTAGCCGATGATAGGCGGACGATGTAATTTCGCAACGACCCGCGCTCCGATGCGAACACCGGATCCTTTCCGCCAATGCCCTTCGCGCGGTAACCTCGGGTCGCGGATCGCCCACTCGGAGCTTTCGCCCGCAGGTCGCGCGGGGTCGGCCGCCGGGGCACCTTAGGCGCAGTCCGTCCTTTCCCTGAGGCCTACCCCCGGACGGCGCTGCGAGAAGAGCGTCCGCGCCCACCGCCAGGCCGACGAAGGCCAATTCCTCATCGGCTGCAGAAGAACACCCTGCGGGCCACGGGAACCAACCACTACGGCAAGCGAGCCGACGGCGCCGGTGGCTGAGGCCAGGAAGCAGATCGGCCGCGGGCCGCGCCCCATCCGCCGAGTGCCCGCGCCTGGCCCGCCCTTCACCGGCCAGGACCGCTAAGGTCCGTCCCCACACAAGCGGGAGGCATCCCCATGCCAACGTTCAGCACCTCCGAGCCGATTTCCACCTTGCTCCCGCTTTTCGTCGGCGATGCCTACACCACCGCCGACGGCCTAGACGAAACCGTCGTCGAGGCGCGTCCCGGCGACCAGTCGAAGGCGCCCGGCGTACGGACCACAGAACAGACGAGCGTCGAGTACACCGGCGGAAGACTGCTCGTCCAAACGCCCAAGCGGCGCAGCAACATGATCGGCCTCGGCTTCGTTAAGGACGTCTCGGTACAGGTTCGTATAGAACTGCCCCACGGTTCACGAATCCATGGATCCACGGGGTGAGAAGCCTGTAGTGCGACGGCCTGTTCGGCGAATGCGAACTGTCGACCGGCGCCGGGGCTCCATCCGAGTCGAGAACGACGAGTTGGTGGCCCCGGTGCCCTTCCGGCCGTGGGCGGTGACATTAGGCTGCACCGGAGAAGGGGCTGGTCGCAGACCGGGGGTGGGCGGATGGGGTACGACAGGCGCGACAACTGGTCTCCCCTGACGATCCTGCCGTTCGCCATGATGGCCCTCGTCGCGGCCGGCGACGTCCTCGCGGGGCCGGGCACGGGGTATCTGCCGCTGCTGGCCCTCGGGCCGGCCTTCGCCAGCCTGTCCGGCGGAGTGCTGCGCACCGCGGCGGTCGGCGTGCTCGCTCTCGCGCTGTGCCTGGCTTTGGCGCGTTTCAACCACATTCTCGGTTCCCGCAACAGCGCGCTCACCTTCGCCTCGCTCATCGGCGTCACGGCGGCGGGAATGCTCGCCAGCGTCTACCGGGAGCGCAACGAGCGGGAGCTCGCGGGCATGCGCAGCATCGCCGAAGTGGCGCAACGGGTGCTGCTGAGGCCCGTGCCACGCCGGGTCGGGACCAACCGCGCCGCCGTCCGGTACATCTCGGCCGCGGCCGGGGCGAGGATCGGCGGTGACCTGTACGAGGTGGTGATGACGTCGCAGGGCGTGCGGGTGATCGTCGGAGACGTGCAGGGGAAGGGCCTCGACGCGGTGGAGACGGCGGCGGTCGTGCTCGGCGCCTTCCGCGAGGCGGCCTATGACGAGCCCGGGCTGCCCGGTGTCGCCGACCGGATCGAGCGGGCGCTGGCGCGCCATCTCACCAGCGAGCAGTTCGTGACCGCGGTGCTCGCCGAACTGCATCCCGACCATCGGGTCACGCTGCTCAACCGGGGTCATCCCCCGCCGCTCCTCGTCCACGCGGGCAAGGCGGCCGAGTCGCTCGACCCACCGGCGGCGGCGCCGCCGCTGGGCCTGTCCGGGCTCGTCGACGAATCCGCGCGCACCTTCTCCGTCGAGTTCCGCCCCGGTGATCAACTGTTGCTCTACACCGACGGCGTTGTGGAGGCGCGAAATGGAAAAGGCGACTTCTATCCGCTGACCCAGCGGGTGGACGCCCTCCTGGACACCGATCCCGAAATGGCCTTGGACGCCCTTCAGGCGGACCTTCTCCGCTATGTGGGCGCGCCACTCGACGACGACGCGGCGATGCTGTTGCTGACGACGGAACCAACGGCGCAGGCCTGACCCGACCGCCGCGTCCCGGAGCCCTTCGACCTGTTTCGAATGGGCACTGAAAAACCTGTCATTGACAATAGGCCGGTCACGTCATGATCCTTGGGACCGGCACGGTCCACTCCCCGTGCTCCGGCCAGCGCGCGCATGCCGAATCGCTCCCGCCCCGCAAGGAGTTGCGCCATGCCGCGTCGAACCCTGCTCGCCGTCGCCGCCATCGCCGTCCTCACAGCGGTTCCCGCCGCCGTCCCGGCGGCCGCCCCGGCATCCGCCGGGCGCATGCCTCCCGGCGAGAAGGCCGCCCCCGCGACCCCCGACCCGGCCGCACCCAAACGCGGAACCGTCGCCACCGCCCGTCCTTTCGTCCAGAACGCGGGCAGCGCCAAGGCCGTCACCGCCTTCCGCGAGTTGCATCGCGACCGTATCGCACGCGAGAAGGTCCACCATTTCTGGGGAGTCGAGCCGGCCGCCGGTTCCCACGACGGATTCCAGGCCACACATAGCGTAGACACGAGTTACAAGGTGTCCTTCAAGGACGACTTCACTTACACGCCGACCATCAAGGCCGCCGGATCCTGTATGGAGATCACCACCGTCTACTCCCAGCTCGTCGGTAACGAGATATGGGCGTGGGACTGGTGCGGCGGCGACGGGCCGAAGAAGGAAATCAAGATGGACGCCGATTTCGTCCAGACCTACACTAAGCCCGTGAACGGCCAGCCCGCCTACAGCGTCCAGCTCGTCCAGACCGACGCGGGCCAGAACGCGTGGTCGGCGTACCTCTACAACTACAAGACCAGCAGCTGGAGCCTGTTCTACAGCAAGTCGGGAACCGACACCAGCGCGCTGAAGTACGGCTGGGACATCTTCGAGATCTACGCCAGCCGCAACTCCGCCACCAACACCGGCTACTACTGCACCGACGCCAAGAACGTGGTGTTCGAGAGCAGCTCCATCCAGCTCCGGAAGGGCGGCACGTGGAAGGCGGCGAGCCCATCGGAATCGCCGTGGCAGCCGACCGCCGAGCCGAATCCGAACGACTACCTGTGCCCGGCGCTGAAGTTCGTCCGCGCGGGCGCGAACGACCACTGGATCGTCCGCCAGTAGGCGGCCCGGCCGCTGAAAAGCCCCTGTGGCCAGGTCCGGCGGGTTGTTCACGTTTTGTTAGCAGGACGCGCTGACCGGCGGATACGTGTGCGCGGGGTGAAGGAGCGGCTACGCCGGGGTCCTCCGGCGGAACCCGATGTCATCATTTGATCGTAAGCTGAAGGCCATGCCCGACGGCCGTCCCTCCTGCCCCTGCGTGATCTGTCACGACTACGGCGACCGCGAACGCCTGGACAACTTCCAGCTCCGCACGATCGTGCACATCAGCCAGTACGGCTGGAGCGTCGTCCTCGTACATCCGGACGGGGAACTCCCCGGCTGGGCGTACACGATCGGGCTGTGGCACAGCCACCGGTCGGCCGAGCTGGCGCTGTTCGGCGGCGACGTGTACGAGATGGAGGAGACGCTGAACGCGCTCGGCCGGCAGACCGCCGACGGCGACGGCCCCGCCGAGGGCGAGCGTCGCGACGACATCCTGCGAGGGCAGCAGGCCGCGTTCCGGATGGCCGACGTCCGCTGGTACGACGCGCTGTTCTCCGGCGCCGTCGCCTTCTACCGGCGGCCTCCGCTGCCGATCCTGCAGGTGGTCTGGCCGAACCCGGAGGGTCTGTTCCCCTGGCAGCCGGGCACCGACCTGACGTTCCGGCACTCCCAGCCGTGGCTGTGGCTGGCCCCGTCCCAGCACTCCCCCGGCGCCTGGACGCGTCGCGTCCAGGCGCTGGAAACCTGACCGCCGCGCGTCTGCCGGGTCCGCGGACCCGGCGCATAGGATCGGCGGGTGTACGGGCCGATCGCCGAGACCATCGCCACGCCGCGCCTCGTCCTTGAGCCGCTGGCCGTCCACCACGCCGACGAGATGGCCGTGGTGCTGGACGACCCGCGCCTGCACCATTTCATCGGCGGCGAGCCCCTCACCAGGGAGGAGTTGCGCGCCCGGTACGAGCATCTGGTGGCGGGTCCGGCGCCCTTTCACCAGGAGTGCTGGCTGAACTGGGTGGTGCGCCGCGCCCGGGACGGGCAGGCGGTCGGATACGTCCAGGCGACCGTGAAACCGGCGCAGCCGGGCTTCACGGTGACGCCGCGGGCCGCCGGCTCCACCGTCACCCCGTCGCCCGCGCGCAACGTCGCCTCGGTCGCCTGGGTCATCGGCATGCCGTTCCAGGGGTTCGGCTTCGCCGGGGAGGCGGCCCACGCGCTGGTCGGCTGGCTCCTCGCGCACGGCGCCGGCGAGATCGTCGCCGCCATCCATCCCGAGAACGCGGCCTCCGGCGCGGTGGCGGCGCGGGTCGGCCTGCGCCCCACGGCCGAGACCGCCGACGGTGAGACCGTTTGGCGGCTCCCCCGCGACGCGCCGCGGTGACACTCTGATGTCGGGCGCGGCAGGCGGTGAGCGAGCGGGTAGGCCAGAATCGACGGGGTCTGTCGTCGACCGGTCGAGGAGTGGAGCGCATGCGGGAGGTCTGGCCCGGGGATCCGTACCCGCTGGGCGCCACCTGGGACGGCACCGGCACGAACTTCGCGCTGTTCTCAGAGGTGGCGCGGCGGGTCGAGCTGTGCCTGTTCGACTCCGAGGGGAACGAGGCGCGACGCGATCTGCCCGAGGTGGACGGGTTCGTCTGGCACGGCTACCTGCCGGGCGTCGGGCCCGGGCAGCGGTACGGGTACCGGGTGCACGGCCCGTTCAGCCCGCGGGACGGGCACCGCTGCAACCCGGCGAAGCTCCTGCTCGACCCCTACGGCAAGGCCGTGGAGGGCGGGGTGCGCTGGCACGAGTCGCTGTTCTCCTACCGGTTCGCCGACCCGAGCGCGCTGAACGAGGACGACAGCGCCCCGTCCATGCCGAAGAACGTGGTCGTCAACCCGTTCTTCGACTGGGCCGACGACCGGCCGCCGCGCGTCCCCTACCACGAGAGCGTCATCTACGAGGCGCACGTCAAGGGCCTCACCCGGTTGCACCCGGGTATCCCGGAGGAGCAGCGCGGCACCTACGCGGGGCTCGCGCACCCGGTGATGATCGACCACCTGCTCGACCTCGGCGTCACCGCCGTCGAGCTGATGCCGGTACACCAGTCGATTCCCGAACACGCGCTGGTGGCGCGGGGTCTGGACAACTACTGGGGCTACAACACGATCGGGTTCTTCGCGCCGCACAACTCCTACAGTTCGTCCGGGCAGGCCGGGGAGCAGGTGCTGGAGTTCAAGGCGATGGTCCGCGCCCTGCACGAGGCGGGCATCGAGGTCATCCTGGACGTCGTCTACAACCACACCGCCGAGGGCGACCACCTCGGGCCGACGCTGTCATTCCGCGGCATCGACAACGCCTCGTACTACCGGCTGCGCGATGACGACAAGCGCTACCACCTGGACTACACCGGCTGCGGCAACTCGCTGAACGTCCGCAACCCGCACGCCCTCCAGCTGATCATGGATTCGCTGCGCTACTGGATCCTGGACATGCACGTGGACGGGTTCCGGTTCGACCTGGCCTCGGCCCTGGCCCGCGAGTTGCACGACGTCGACCGGCTGGCCGCGTTCTTCGACCTCGTCCAGCAGGACCCGGTGGTCTCGCAGGTCAAGCTGATCGCCGAGCCGTGGGACGTGGGCGAGGGCGGCTACCAGGTCGGCAACTTCCCGCCGCTGTGGACGGAGTGGAACGGCAAGTACCGCGACACCGTCCGCGACTTCTGGCGCGGCTCGTACGCGACGATGCCGGAGTTCGCGTCCCGGCTCACCGGCTCGTCCGACCTGTACGAGCACAGCGCGCGGCGGCCGTTCGCCTCCATCAACTTCGTGACCTGCCATGACGGGTTCACGCTGACGGATCTGGTCTCCTACGACCACAAGCACAACGAGGCCAACGGCGAGGACAACCGGGACGGCACCGACGACAACCGGTCGTGGAACTGCGGCCACGAGGGCCCGACTCGCGACCCCGACGTCCTCGACCTGCGGGCTCGCCAGCGCCGCAACTTCCTCGCGACCCTCTTCCTGTCGCAGGGCGTGCCGATGCTGTCCCACGGGGACGAGATGGGCCGCACGCAGAAGGGCAACAACAACGCCTACTGCCAGGACGACGAGATCGCCTGGGTGCGCTGGGACGATCCGGGCGACATGGAGTTCGTCGGACGGCTGGCCCGGCTGCGGCACGACCACCCGGTGTTCCGGCGGCGCCGCTTCTTCACCGGGACGGGCACCGGCGCCGCCGCCGACATCTCCTGGCTGACCCCCGCGGGAGAGGTCATGACCGACCACGACTGGAACGTGGGATTCGCCAAGTCGCTCGGGGTGTTCCTCAACGGCGACGCGATCACCGAGCCCGACCCGCGTGGCCGCCGCGTCCGGGACGACTCGTTCCTCCTGCTGGTGAACGCGGGCTCGGAGGCCGTCGGGTTCACCCTTCCGGGCGGGGAGTACGGCGAGCGCTGGGAGTTCGTGCTCGACACCGCCGAGCCGGACACGGCGGACGAGCGTCCCCGCGTCAAGGCGCGCGACGACGTCCGCGCCCCCGCACGCTCCCTGATCGTGCTCCGCCGGCTGGCATGAGCGTGGCGGGCTGAGCGTGGGCGCGCTGAGCGTGAGCCGCGATGAGCGTGGGCGGCGGCCCTAGCCGACCTGGATGGCGGTCAGAAAGACCAGGATGACCGTGGTGAGGGCCACGAGCCCGTGGACGGCGACCGCGGTGGCCGGGAACGCCTGCTCGGCGCCGCGGGCGTGCCGTCCGCCGCGTCCGACGAGCCAGCGCGTGAACAGCATGAAGCCCTGGAAGGCGACCACGAGCAGGGCGGCGAACGCGCCCCAGGCGTAGCCGGCGACCCCGGTGGCGAGGTAGGTGATCCAGACGGCGAGCCCGAGCAGGGCGGCGAGGGGATGGCCCACGATGACCAGGATCGGGAATCGCGTCACCTTCGTCGCCCGGCCTTCGCGTGCCGTCCAGACGACCAGTAGGTATCCCCCCGCGACCGCGGCGAGAACCCATGCGGCCAGCGCGGCGAACGCCACCTCCGCTCCCTTCGCTGTAGTTCCCGTCCCCGGGACAAGTGTCGCGCGCCGGATCCGCTTTCATGGCGGGTTCCCACAGATTGCCGCACAGACCGTTACCCCGCTGGTCAAAATGGCGGTGCAGTAGCTTGTGAGTCCTATGCGGAATCTTGCTCCCACCGACCTTCCGGTGGATCTCGCCGAGCGGTACGCCTATCCCGCGCAGGGCTCCTACCTGCGGGCGAACATGATCGCGAGCCTGGACGGCGCGGCGCAGCGCGACGGGCGCAGCGGCGGCCTCGGCAACGCCTCCGACCGGTCGCTGTTCTTGCTACTGCGCGCGCTGGCGGACGTGGTGATCGTCGGCGCCGGGACGGTACGGGCCGAGGGCTACGGGCCGGTCCGGCCGGGCGAGGGATGGGACGGGCTGCGGGGCGGGCGCCCGCCCGCGCCGCCCCTGGCGATCGTCTCGCGCACCCTCGACCTGGACTTCGACGCACCGGTGTTCACCGAGGCCGCCGCCAGAACGATCGTCCTGACGCCCGCCGTCGCGGACCCGGCGCGGCTGCGGATGGCGCGGGAGCGGGCGGAGGTGATCGTCGCCGGAGACGTCTCGCTGGATTTCAGCGCCGCGGTCGGCGAACTGGAGGCGCGCGGCTTCGCGCGGATGCTGTGCGAGGGCGGCCCGGCGATCCTCGCGGGGCTGGTCGAGGCCGGCCTGCTGGACGAGTTGTGCCTCACGCTGAGCCCGCAGATCCTCGGGGGCCGGCCGACGCGCATCCTGAACGGGCCACCGCTTCCCGTCCCGCCCGACATGGCCTTGGTGCACGCTCTCCAGGACGACGATTTCCTCTTCCTGCGCTACGCCTTGCGTGGCGGGGCGGCCGCGCCCAGCCGGTAGCGGACGAACAGCACCCCTTCGTCCAGGTAGAGGGCGGAGGGCTCCAGCGGGACCTCGGCGTCCAGATCGCCGAGGAGCCGGGTGTGGCGGGCACCTGCGACCAGGGCCGGGGCGATGTTCAGGCACAGCTCGTCGACGAGGGAGGCGCGGATCAGCGCGGTGGCGAGGGCGGGCCCGCCCTCGCAGAGCAGGCGCCCACGGCCTTGGCCACCGTGTGGATGCTCTTCGCCCAGCCGGCGGATCGCGGACGGAAGGTCGATGTCCTGCCCACCGGCGGCGACCACCGGTATCCCGGACGGGACCCGGGCCCGCGCGTGCTCCGAGGTGACGATGATCGTCGGTGTCTCGGCCTCGGTGAACAGCGGGAGCGTCCAGTCCAGGTCGAGGGAGCGGCTCACCACGGCGATGGGCGCGGGCGGGCGCCCCCGGCGCGCGCGCAGGTCCGAGCGGAGGCGGGCGGGGCCGAGCCGTCCCGTCCGGACGGTTCCGGCGCCGACGAGGATCACGTCAGCGAGGGCCCGCAGCGTCCGGAAGACGCGGAAGTCGGCGGCGCCGCCGAGGCCGTCCGTCCAGCCCTCGGCGTCGGTGACGGAGCCGTCCGCGCTCATCACCATGCCGATCCGCAGGCCGGGTGCGTCCCCGTACGCCTCATAGGGATCCACATCGGCCGTGGCGGGTCCGGGAAGCAGGCGGAGCATGGTCGGCAGGCTATCCAACGGCCGTTTCGGGTCCCCCGCCGTGTCCCTTTGTCGGGGGCAGGGCGCAAGATGGGGGAATGGACTTGCCGATCAGTCTTCCGCTGTCGCCGATGCTGGCCAAGGCGGTCAAGGCCATGCCCAAGGGCGATCTGCTGTACGAGCCCAAGTGGGACGGGTTCCGCTGCATCGTCTTCCGCGACGGCGACGAGGTGGAGCTGTCCAGCCGCGGCGAGAAGCCGCTCACGCGCTACTTCCCCGAGCTGGTCGAGGCGGTGCGGCGGGAGCTGCCCGAGCGATGCGTCGTGGACGGCGAGATCGTGCTGCGCAAGGGGACGCGCCTGGACTTCGACGGCCTCCAGCAGCGCATCCACCCGGCGGCATCGCGCGTCACACTGCTCTCGGAGGAGACGCCCGCCTCGTTCGTGGCGTTCGACCTGCTGGCGATCGGCGACGAGTCGCTGATGGAGGTGCCGCTCGGCGAGCGCCGGCGGCGGCTCGTCGAGGCTCTGGCCGGGGTGCGGGCGCCGGTGTTCGTCACGCCCGCGTCCGACTCCTACGAGCTTGCGCTGCGCTGGTTCGAGGAGTTCGAGGGGGCGGGGCTGGACGGGGTGATCGCCAAGCCGCGCGACCTGCCGTACCAGCCCGACAAGCGCGTCCTGTTCAAGGTCAAGCACGAGCGGACCGCCGACTGCGTGGTGGCGGGCTTCCGCTGGCACAAGTCGGGGCCGATCGTCGGCTCGCTGCTGCTCGGCCTCTACAACTCCGAAGGGCATCTCCAGCACGTGGGCGTCGCGGCCTCGTTCACGATGAAGCGCCGCGCCGAGCTGGTCGAGGAGCTGAAGCCGTACCTGCTGGAGGACCTCGACGATCATCCGTGGGCGGAGTGGGCGCGGCAGACGGACGCGACCGCCGACCGGATGCCGGGCGCGATCTCCCGCTGGACGGGCAAGAAGGACCTGGCGTGGGTGGCGCTGCGCCCGGAACTGGTCGTCGAGGTGGCGTACGAGGCGATGGAGGGCGACCGGATCCGGCACACCGCGCGGTTCCGGAACTGGCGGCCCGACCGGACGCCGGAGTCGTGCACCTACGAGCAGCTCGAACAGCCGGTCGCCTACGACCTGGACGACATCCTCGGCGGCTCGGCCACGAGCCCGCGCGCCGACCGCTGAGCCGGCTCGGCTGAGATGAGCCGGCTACGAGGCGGCTGAGACGAGGCGGCCGGGCCGCGCCCTGCCGAGGGGGGCGCGGCCCGGCCACCGGCCGGTGAGGGTCAGGGCTGGGTCTCGTTGCGGATGGTCTGCTCGATCAGATCCTGCTCCGCCTTCGCCGACATCTTCGCCGAGGCGTAGGGGCGCAGGTAGGTCTGCTGCGGGCCGGGCACACCGTCCTCGATGACGAACGTGGCCTTGATGGACGCCTTGGCGCCGCGCGTCCGGACGGTCGGCAGGGTCTTGAAGTCGGCCTTCATCTCGTCCTTGCCGATCGTCGTCAGCACATAGCCGCGCTGGTTGTTAAAGAAGCGCAGATGCGGATTGATCTTGAGGTAGGGGTGGTCGGCGGGGTTGGAGTCCTTGCCGTCACCGGTGCTGGTGATGGAGGTGCACACCAGCTCGGAGCCGACGGTCTCGGAGTCCGGGTCGTCGTAGTCCTCCTTGAGGTCGCTCGCCCAGTGTGCGTGGACGTCGCCGGTGAGCACGACGGCGTTGCGGACCTCGGCGTCCACCCAGCCCTGGGTGATGCGGTCGCGGGAGGCGACGTAGCCGTCCCAGGCGTCCTGCGAGGTCTTCTTCAGCGGCCCGGCGTCGCTGTCGCGCTGGGCGAAGAAGACCTGCTGGCCGATGATGTCCCAGCGGGCGTTGGAGGCGCGGAAACCGTCGATCAGCCACCGCTCCTGCCGGGCGCCGGTGATGGTGCGCTTCGGGTCGTCGGAGTCGTCGCACACCTTGTTGCCGTCGCCGCACGCCTGGTCGTCGCGGAACTGGCGTGTGTCGAGCATGTGGAAGTTGGCGAGCTTGCCCCACTGGAGCCGCCGGTAGATCTGGATGTCCGGCCCGTCGGGGATGGAGCGGCGGCGCAGCGGCATGTTCTCGTAGTACGCCTGGAACGCGGCGGCCCGGCGCTTGAGGAAGTCCGCGGTCTTCGGCGTGTCGGAGCCGGCCTCGGGGACCTCGTCGGCCCAGTTGTTCTCGACCTCGTGGTCGTCGAAGACGACGAGCCAGGGAGCGGCCTCGTGCGCGGCCTGGAGGTCGGTGTCGGTCTTGTACTGGGCGTGCCGGAGCCGGTAGTTGGCCAGCGTGACCGTCTCGGGGCCCTCGTGGTCACGGACGTTGCCGCCCGGAATGTTGTAGACGCTCTTCTTGTATTCGTACTGGTAGTCGCCGAGGTGCAGGATCAGGTCGGGGTTCTCTTCGGCGAGCCGCCGGTAGGCGGTGAAGTAGCCGTGCTCGAACTGCGAGCACGACACGAATCCCATGGCGAGGGCGGGGCCGAAGGTGTCGGCGCGGGGCGCGGTACGGGTCCGTCCGACCGGGGAGACGTGGTCGTCGACCCGGAAGCGGTACCAGTAGTCGCGGCCGGGGCGCAGGCCGTCCAGTTCCACGTGGACGGAGTGCGCGGCGCCCGGGCGGGCGGTGGCGGTGCCCCGCCGATCGATACGGCGGAACCGCTCGTCGGACGCGACCTCCCATTCGACGGGGACCGAGCGGGCGGGCATGCCGCCCAGGCCATCCTCGGCGAGCGGTTTGACGGCGAGCCTCGTCCACAGGACGAAACCACCCGGGTCGGGGTCTCCGGAGGCGACACCGAGGGTGAACGGGTCGCCGGCGAGCGCTCGGGAGCGGAGCGCGGCGTGGGCGGTGCCGGGAATGCCCGGGGCACCGGGAGCGCCGGCCACGGCATAGGCGGCGCCGACGGCGAGGCCGCCGGCGACGAGGAAGGATCTCCGGTTGAGCGGAGGCATAGAGTCGGCCATGGGTGCGCGACCTTTCGGATGTCCGACATGGAACGCCGGACAGCCTCGTGAAGGCCGATGGCCGGGAGATACCGCGCGAGTGACATGCGCCGCAACAAAGACGATCTTTTAAGGATCACATGGCGGTCACGTGGGCGCGGTAACAAGAAAGGCGCACATGAGGGGAGCCGGCTGATAGGCTGGGCACTTGTGTACTGTCGGACACACAAATCTCCACCCTACGAACAGGAGCGTACCCGAGGTATGGGACTCCGTCAAGCGGATGCTGTCAAGCCCGAGGGCGCGGAAATTCAGAACCCCGAGATCCAGGACGGGGCGCGCGGTGCGGCCATGCGCGCTGAGCAGGAGTACGTGTCCCGCGTGTACGAGCGCCTCGACACCGAGCGCGCCAAGGCCGAGACGGCGCTGCGGCACGGCCCGGCCGCGGGCGGCGGAAGCGCGTTCCAGGCACGGCTGGAGAGCGCCGTCGCCACCGACGAGGCCGCCCGGCGGCTGGCCAGGCTCAGCGGCGTCGAGCACGGCCTGTGCTTCGGCCGCATCGACCACCGCTCCGACGCGGACGGCCCCGGCGACCTGTTCTACATCGGCCGGATCGGGTTGCGCGACGAGGACCTCGAGCCGATGCTGATCGACTGGCGCGCCGAGGCGGCCCGGCCGTTCTACACGGCCACGCCCGGCGCTCCCGGCACCCTCGCTCGCCGCCGCCACCTGCACCTGCGCCACCGCGAGGTCGTCCGGCTCGACGACGAGGTCTTCGACCTGGAGGGGCTGGACGAGGCCGAGCGCGGTGGGATCGTCGGCGAGGCGGCCCTGCTGGCCACGCTCCGCCGCGGCCGGACGGGCCGGATGAGCGACGTGGTCGCCACCATCCAGGAGGAGCAGGACCAGGTCATCCGCTCGGCGCTGCAAGGGGTGCTGGTCGTCCAGGGCGGGCCGGGCACCGGCAAGACGGTCGCGGCGCTGCACCGGGCCGCGTACCTGCTCTACACGCACCGCGACGTGCTGGAGCGGCGCGGCGTCCTCGTCGTCGGCCCGAACGCGACGTTCCTGCGCTACATCGAGCAGGTGCTCCCGGGCCTGGGCGAGACCGACGTCGCGCTGGCCACGGTCGGCGAGCTGTACCCGGGCCTGAAGGCGACCGCGACGGACTCCCCCGCCGTCGCGGTCGTGAAGGGCGGCCTGCGCATGGCCGACCTGGTCGAGGCCGCGGTCCGCGACCGGCAGCGCGTCCCGGCCGGCGGCCTGCGCGTGGTATCGGAGGGCATGACCCTGCGCGTGGAGGCCGCCGCCTGCGAGCTGGCCCGCGACCGGGCCCGCGCGCTGCGGGCGCCCCACAACGTCCAGCGGCGGCGTTTCGTCCACGACCTGCTGGAGGCCCTCGCCGTGGACCGGGCCGAACAGTTCGACCGGATGATCGACGAGCCACTGGAGGAGATCACCCGCTCGGGCCAGGTCCCCGAGTGGCTTCAGGAACTCCTCGACGAGGCCGAGGACATGCCGCTCCTGGACGAGACCGACCTGCGGCTCGCCAAGGAGTCCCTCTGGCACGAGCTGCCCGTCCGGGAGGCGATCGACGCGCTGTGGCCGGAGCTGACACCCGAGCGGCTCCTGTCCGAGCTCTACGCCGACCCGGAGGCCCTCGCCCGGCTCGGGGAGGCCGCCGGCCTGCCCGGCGCCGCGCTTCTGCACCGCCCGCCCGGCTCGCCCTGGACGACCGCCGACGTGCCCGTCCTGGACGAGGCCGCCGAATGGCTGGGCTCCGACGACTCCGCCGAGAAGGCCCGGCGTCGCGCCGCCGCCGCGCGGCGCGAGGACGATGAGCGCTACGCCCGTGAGGTGATCGAGTCGACCGGTGCCGAGACCGTCGACGCCGCCACCCTGGCCGAACGCCACCACGACGACGGACCGCCGCTCACCACCGCGCAGCGCGCCGCCGCCGACCGCGAGTGGGCCTACGGGCACGTGATCGTGGACGAGGCGCAGGAGCTGTCGGAGATGGCCTGGCGCGCGGTGATGCGCCGCGTCCCGACCCGCTCCCTGACCGTCGTCGGCGACATCGCGCAGACCGGTAGCGCGGCGGGCGCCGCGTCCTGGGGACAGATGCTCGACCGCTACGTCCCGGGGCGCTGGCGCGAGCAGCGCCTCATGGTCAACTACCGCACCCCGGCCGCGATCATGAAGGTGGCGGAGGACGTGCTGGCCGCCGTCGCGCCCGACCAGCTCCCGCCCGTGCCCGTCCGCGACGACGGCGCCCCGCCCCGTGCCCTGGCGCTCCCGGTCCGCGACCTGCCGGCCCTCGTCGACGCCGAGCTCGGGGAGGTCACGCCCGGCCCGTCCGCCGGCGGCGGCCTGGCGGAGGGACGGCTGGCCGTGATCTCCTCGGCCGGGTGGCATCCCGGCGTCCGGGAGGTCCTCCCGGACGCCGCCGTGGGCGCCACCCCGGAGGCCCTCGACTCCCCCGTCGTCGTCCTGACCGCCGAGGAGGCCAAGGGCCTGGAGTTCGACTCCGTCGTCGTCATGGACCCGGCCGGCATCCTCGCCGAGTCGCCGATGGGCGGCCAGGACCTCTACGTGGCCCTCACTCGCGCCACCCGCCGGCTGACGGTCGTCCACGACGGCGTTCTGCCGGACATGCTGGAGCGCCTCGCGGACAGGGAGTAGGGCAAGCAGGGGGAGAGCGATTCAGGAGTAGGGCAGGAGCTCCTTGTCGATCTCCTCCCAGCGTGTGCTCAGCGACGCGAGGATCTCGGGGCGCCGGCGTGCCAGGTTGGCCTGCTCGCGCGGGTCGGCCGCCAGGTCGTAGAGGGCGCCCGGGGAGGACGCGCTCACCCGCAGGTACTTCCACCGGCCGCGGCGCAGCGCCCGGGACGTCCGGGTCCGCCAGAACAGGTCGTGGGCGGGTGGGCGCTCGCCGTGCAGCAGGTGCCCGGCGAGGCTGTGGCCGTCCAGCGGGTGGGACGCGGCGGGCCGGACGCCGGTGGCGTCCAGGATCGTCGCCGTCCAGTCCTGGGTGATGACGGGCACGTCGCTGACCTGCCGGGACCGGATCCGCGCGGGCCAGCGCAGGATGTTGGGCACCCGGATGCCGCCCTCGTTCAGCCCGGCCTTGGCGCCGGTGAGCGGCCACTGGTGCGACCAGCGCTCGCCACCGTTGTCGCTGGAGAACAGGACGAGGGTGTCACGTTCCTGTCCGGTCTCGCGTAGGGCCCGCAGGACGCGCCCGACGCCGGCGTCCATCGCCTCGACCATGCGGCGGTAGGTGTCGAGCGAACCGCCGTCGTCGTGCCAGAGCGCCCGCGCGTCGCCGGCCTTGACCCGGGCGGTGATCTCCTCGCTCACCGCGCGGTCGCCGGGTGCCTCCCACGGCCAGTGCGGGGCGGTGAAGTTGAGGTTGAGCAGCCAGGGCCGCCCGCCGCGCGCCTTGCGGACGTACGCCGCGGCGCGGTCGGCGATGGTGTCGGTGTAGTAGCCGAGGGACTCGGTCGGGACCTCGCCCTCGTACAGGTCGCGCCCCTCTGAGGTGATCTTGGAGTAGTAGTCGACGGCGCCGGACAGGTTGCCGAAGAAGGTGTCCCAGCCGGACTTGAGCGGGCTGTACCAGGGCAGGAAGCCGCAGTGCCACTTGCCGAACATCGCGGTGGCGTACCCGGCGCCCTTGAGCAGGGACGCGAGCGTCGGGTGCCCCGGCGGGATGCCGTGCAGTTCGTCGGGGCGGGCGATCGGCTCCTCCAGGCCGCCGCGCAGCCGTCCCGGGTAACGGCCGGTGTAGAGGCCGAAGCGGGTGGGCGAGCAGACGGCGGCGGCGGAGTAGGCGTCGGTGAAGCGGACGCCCTGCCGGGCGAGCCCGTCCAGGTGGGGGGTGCGGATCGCGGGCGAGCCGTAGCAGCCGAGGTCCGCCCAGCCGAGGTCGTCGCCAAGGATGATCAGGACGTTGGGCCGCCCGCCCCCGCCCTGCCGCGGATCGGCGCGGAAGGGCCGCTCGGCCGCCTGCGCGGTGCCCGTCCCGGCGACAAGGGGACCGGCCGCAGCGGCGGCGGCCATCGCGCTCATCGCCGCGGTGGCGCCCCGCCTGCTCACCCCCGATCCGGACGTCTCGTCCGGGATGCGTTCCGTCTCGGTCATGAGCAACCCACTTTCCCTACTGTTTTAGTAAACAAATCGAAATAGTAGAGAAAGGAGATCATTCGTGCAACGGGCACCATCGCCCTCGACGGCGCCTACACCCGCGGGAAGGCGTGTCTCATCGAGACGTGAGCCCGCTCAGCGTCCGGCGCAACTCGGCCTCGATGACGCGGCGCGCGGCCGCCGGGTCGCGGTCGCGGACCGCCTCCACCAGCGCGGCATGCGCGGCCCGCCCGTGCGCGGCATCGGCCCTGCGGACATCGACCAGCCGCGCGAGGTCGAGCAGGCCCTCGCGCAGCACGGGCACGAACCCGGCGAACAGGTCGGCGAGGACCGGATTGTGCGCGGCGCCCACGACGGCCGCGTGCAGCGCGATGTCCGCGTCGATGAACACCTCCGTCGATGTCCCGCTCGATGTCCCGCTCGATGCCTGGAGCGAGGTTTCCGGAGATGGTTCGGCCGGCGCCCCTGCCGTGAGCGCGGCGAACGCGGCGTCGCGGGCGGCCAGTGCGGCGTCGAGGGCGTCGAGGTCGGCGTCCGTACGGCGTTCCGCGGCCAGTTCTGACGCGCGGACCTCCAGCATCATGCGGATCTCGTAGACGTCGGCGACGGAGGCGCGGCGGAGCCTGGCCGTCCAGTCCTCGTCCGGCTCGACCGCGATGACGAAGACGCCCGAACCCTGGCGCGCCCGGACGAGCCCCGCCCCGGCCAGCGCCCGCAGCGCCTCCCGGACGGTGGAGCGGCCCACGCCGAGGTCCCGGGCGAGAGTCGTCTCACCGGGCAGCTTCGTGCCGACCGGCCACGACCCGTCGGCGATCTGGTGGCGCAGCCGGTCGGCGGCCTGCTCGACGAGCGGGCTGGGTCGGAGCGGCCCGAGCGGCATCGCGATCCCTTCCTGGACGGGCACCGGTAGCACCAGGGTATCGCCTCCGCAGGTTGTCTGAGGAGCTGAGGTGTGGATAGGGTAGCGCCATGACGTGGTGGGTGCTGCTTCTCGGCCGCCGCGGCGGGGCCTGAACCGACCGGCACCCCGCCGCGGGGCCCGATGCTGCCGGTCCCCCACCGGCATCTGAGGACAGCCACGTGAACGACCGTTCCCCCACCCTGTTTCCGACCCTGCGAACCCCGTCCGGCCCCGTGCCCGAGGGCGCGCCCTTCTGGAACCCGCAGCGCGGCGGCTCCATGCCGTCCCACCGCTACCGGTCCGTCCACGAACGGGTGCCGTCGCCCGTCCCGGAGGTCGCGCGGACCTGGCCGTCCCGGCGGCTGGAGGAGGCGCCGCTCTGGGTGCCCGTGGACCTGCGAGACGGCAACCAGGCGCTCGCCGAGCCCATGGACCCCGTCCGCAAGCGCCGCATGTTCGACCTGCTCACCACCATGGGCTACAAGGAGATCGAGGTCGGCTACCCCTCGGCGAGCCAGACCGACTTCGACTTCGTCCGGCAGCTCGCCGAGCCCGGCGCCGTGCCGGCGGACGTGACGCCCGTCGTCTTCACCCCGGCGCGCCGCGACCTGATCGAGCGCACCATCGCCTCGATCGAGGGGATGCCCGCCGCGGTCGTCCACCTGTACACCGCGACGGGCCCGGCCTGGCGCGAGGTCGTCCTCGGCCTCGGCCGCGAGGGGCTGAAGAGGCTGATCCTGGACGGGGCTGCGGACGTGGCGCGGCTCGCCGGGCCCGGCGTGCGGTTCCAGTTCTCGCCCGAGACGTTCAACTTCACCGAGCCCGACTTCGCGCTGGAGGTGTGCGACGCGGTGACGCTGCTGTGGGACGCCGCACCCGACCGCCCCGTCGTGCTCAACCTGCCCGCCACGGTCGAGATCGCCACCCCGAACCTCTACGCCGACCAGATCGAGTTCATGCACCGCGAGCTGGCCAGGCGAGACTCGGTGATCTTGTCGGTCCACCCGCACAACGACCGGGGCACCGGTGTGGCCTGCGCCGAGCTGGCGATGCTGGCCGGGGCGCAGCGGGTGGAGGGCTGCCTGTTCGGCAACGGCGAGCGCACCGGGAACGTCGACCTGGTCACGCTGGCCCTCAACCTGCACGCGCAGGGCGTGGACCCGCGGATCGACCTCTCCGACATCGACGAGATCCGCCGCACCGTCGAGCACTGCAACCGGCTGCCGGTCCACGAACGGCATCCCTACGGCGGCGACCTCGTGTACACGGCCTTCTCCGGGACGCACCAGGACGCCATCGGCAAGGGCATGGCGCACCACGCCCGGCGCGCCGCGGAGCTGGGCGTGCCGCCGGAAGCGGCGCCCTGGGACGTCCCGTACCTGCCGATCGATCCCGCCGACGTCGGACGCGGGTACGAGGCGGTCATCCGCGTCAACAGCCAGTCCGGCAAGGGCGGCGTCTCCTACCTGCTGCGGACGGGCCACGGGGTGGACCTGCCGCGCCGCCTGCAGATCGAGTTCTCCCAGGTCGTGCAGCATGCGACGGACGGCAGCGGGGAGGAGGTCACCGCCGATGACCTCTGGGAGCTGTTCCGCGCCGAGTATCTGGACCATTCCGGGCCCATGGCCCTCACCGGATGGCGGACGTCCCACACCGGCCCCGGGCGGCACGACTTCACCGGCGTCCTGCGCGTCGACGGGGACGAGGGCGAGCACACCGGCTCCGGCAACGGCCCGCTCGACGCCCTGGCCTGTGCCCTGGCCTCCGCCGGGATCAAGGTGGACGTCCTGCAGTACGTCGAGCACTCGACCCGGCCCGGGCAGAGTTCCCCGGCGATGGCCTACGCCGAATGCCGCGTCGACGGAGTTACCCGCTGGGGCGCCGGACGCGACACCTCGCTGCTCGCGGCGTCCGTCCAGGCCGTGCTGTCCGCCGTGAACAGGGCGAGGAAGGGCGCCTGACACCCCGTCCCCGGCCTGCACGATCCACGGCGGGCCGGGGGCGGCGCAAGGGCAGGATGTGACCAAAACCAGACGGAGTTAGTCGAGCGCCGACCTTTACCGCGAGCGCGCGGACGAGGAACCTGTGCCCGGAATGAATGCTCCCATTTTCCGGAGGTGCGGGTTGGCCAGGCGACCCCTGAGACGGACCCGACGCACGACGACCGTGGCCGTGCTGACCGGCGCGGCGCTCGTTGTCGCGGGCGGCGCGACCGCCGCCGCGCGACCGGTCCCCAAGATCGTGGTGAAGCACGGCGTGACCCAGCCGGTCTTCTCCTACAAGGACGCGATCCGCGAGCACGTGTACGTCGAGACGGGCGTCGACAGCGACCGTGACGGCAAGACAGACCGGGTCAACGTGGACATCATCCGGCCCAAGGAGACCGAACAGGGTCTCAAGGTGCCGGTGATCATGGATGAGAGCCCCTACTACGACAACGCGGGACGGGGCAACGAGAGCGAGCGCAAGACCTACGACGCGAAGGGGGATCCGCAGAAGTTCCCCCTGTACTACGACAACTACTTCGTGCCGCGCGGATACGCGTTCCTCGCCGTGGACATGGTCGGCACGACCCGCTCGGACGGCTGCCCCGTCAGCGGCGGCCCGTCCGACGTGCTGGGCGGCAAGGCGGTCATCGACTGGCTCAACGGCCGCGCCAAGGCCTACAAGCCCGACGGCAGCGCCGCCACGGCCACCTGGACCACCGGTCGCACCGGCATGATCGGCAAGTCCTATGACGGCACGCTCGCCAACGGTGTCGCCGCGACCGGCGTGCAGGGGCTGGAGACGATCGTCCCGATCGCGGCGATCAGCAACTGGTACGCCTACAGCCGGATGAACGGCGTGAAGTACACCGATGACGAGCAGCCCTGGCTGTCGGACTACGTCGACACCGACCCGGCCGCCAAGTGCGCCGCCGTCCGGGCCGACCTCGACAAGGGCGAGGACGACGCCACCGGTAACTACAACGCCTACTGGAAGACCACCGACTACCTGGACGGCACCATCGGCCGCGTCGAGAACGTCCGCGCGAGCATCTTCGCCTACCACGGCGTCAACGACCTGAACGTCAAGGACGACCACTTCGCCAAGTGGTGGAACGCCCTGGCCAAGCGCGGTGTCCAGCGGAAGGTGTGGCTGTCGCAGACCGGGCACGTCGACCCGTTCGACATCCGCCGTGCCGCCTGGGTCGAGGTCCTGCACAAGTGGTTCGACCACGAGCTTCAGAAGATCGACAACGACGTGCTCCGGCTGCCGCGCGCCGACATCCAGCTCGGCCCCGACCAGTGGGTGACCCAGTCGGACTGGCCGGCCCAGGAGGCGAAGGCGGTGACGCTTCACCCCGGTGCCGACGGCTCCCTCGGCCCCGAGCCCGCCGCGAAGGGCTCCACCGGAACGTTCACCGACGTGCCCGGCGCCGGGAAGGGGACCACCGAGGCGGAGATGGTCGCGAGCCCGACGACCGCCAAGCCGTTCCGCGTCGCCTACGTCTCCGGACCGCTGCCGGAGACCACCCGCCTGTCCGGCACCCCCACCGCCGGCCTGCGGATCATGCTGAACAAGCCCACCTCGAACGTGACGGCGCTGCTGGTCGACTACGGCGACGACACCCGCGTCGACTACCTCGGCACGGGCTCGGGCATCGAGACGCTCACCACCGAGGACTGCAACGGCGAGGGCACCGCGTCCGACGACGGCTGCTACAAGCAGACCCGGATCAAGACGATCTCCTCGGCGGTGAACGTCGTCGCGCGCGGCTGGCTGGACGCCCAGAACCGCGAGTCGCTGAGCGACCCGTCCCCGCTGAAGCCCGGCAGCTACTACGACGTCCGCTGGGACACGCTCAGCCAGGAGTACCTGCTGAAGAAGGGCCACCGGTTGGGGCTCGTCCTCGCCGGGACCGACGCCGACTACAACACCGAGAAGGCCACCGGCGCCAAGGTCACCGTCGACCTGAGCGGCGCTTCGATCAGCGTTCCCATCATCACCGGGCAGGACCCCGCCGCCCTCCTCACCCCGCGGCCCGCCACCCCCTGGCGCGGCCCGTCCCAGGTGACCCTGCCCGTCCAGGAGCGCAAGCTCTCCTAGTTCGCAACCCCAGCCCGGCTCAGGGGCTCGCCCCTGAGCCGGGTCGTACGACCGCCCGCCACGGGAGGCGGCGGCCGCCTTACCCGCGGTCGGTGTCCTTGCTGGGCTGGACGCGCTTGGGCTCGCCGGGCATCTTGGGGTAGTTGGGGGGATACGGCATGTCGCCGAGGCCGTGCTCGCGCTCGTCGCGGTCGGCGAGGTCGAGCAGGCCCTCCAGCGAGAACGCCTGGTCGTCGATGGCGGCGTGCAGGTCGCCGATCTTGGCGAAGCGCTCGGGCATGGTGGCGATGGTGAAGTCATGGGGGTCGACGTCGGCCAGCTCGTCCCAGGTGACCGGCGCGGAGACGGGCGCGTGCGAGGCCGGTCGTACGCTGTAGGCGGAGGCGATCGTGCGGTCGCGGGCGTTCTGGTTGAAGTCGATGAACACCTGCTCGCCGCGCTCCTCCTTCCACCAGCGGGTCGTGACCTGGTCGGGGGCGCGGCGCTCCACCTCGCGGCCGAACGCCAGGGCGGCGCGGCGGACCTCGGTGAACGTCCAGCGCGGCTCGATCCGGACGTAGATGTGCACGCCGCCCTTGCCGGAGGTCTTCACGAAGCCGGTCAGACCCAGCTCGCCGAGCAGGTCGCGGGCCGGGCCGAGCGCGACGCGGACGGCGTCGGAGAAGTCGGTGCCCGGCTGCGGATCGAGGTCGATGCGCAGCTCGTCGGGATGGTCGACGTCGCCGTCCCGCACGGGCCAGGGGTGGAAGGTCAAGGTGCCGAGGTTGGCGGCCCAGGCGATCACGGCGACCTCGGTCGGGCGGACCTCGTCCGCGGAACGGCCGCTCGGGAACTCGATCCGGGACGTCCGCACCCAGTCGGGGGCGCCCTTGGGGATGCGCTTCTGGTAGAAAGCGTCGGACTTGCCCGCGCCCATGCCCATCTGGCCGCGAGCGTAGTCCTCCCGGGTGGCCATCTTGGCGCCCTCGAAAACGCCGGCGGGCCAGCGCTCCAGGGTCGTCGGACGGTCACGGGTGGCGCGCAGGATGCCCTCGCCGACGGCGATGTAGTACTCCACGAGCTGCCGCTTGGTGTAGCCGGGCTGAGGAAAGTAGACCTTGTCGGGGTTGGTCACCTTGACGAGCCGATCCCCGACCGGGATCTCGATGTAGGGCGAGGCCATAGGTGCAGGTTAACCCAGGGGCATGACAGTCCCTGGCGGGTACCTTCGAAGGCATGGAGAAGATCCAGAAGAGCGAGGAAGAGTGGCGGGCGCAGTTGAAGCCCGAGGAGTTCCACGTGCTCCGCGAGGGGGGCACCGAGCGGCCCTTCACCGGTGAGTACACCGACACCAAGACCGTCGGCGTGTACCGGTGCCGCGCCTGCGGGACCGAGCTGTTCCGTTCGGAGACCAAGTTCGAGAGCCACTGCGGCTGGCCGTCGTTCTTCGAGCCCTCCGAGTCCGACGCGGTCGTGCTGATCGACGACCGCTCGCTCGGCATGGTCCGCACCGAGGTGCAGTGCGCGACGTGCGACTCCCATCTGGGCCACGTCTTCCACGGCGAGGGCTACGACACCCCGACCGACGACCGCTACTGCATCAACAGCATCAGCCTCACCTTGGAGCCCGCCGAGTAGGGCTGGGCGCGGTCCCTGGCCGCCTTAGGTGCAACCGCCGGTCCGCCGTGCGCGTCCCAGTAGGGGGCGGCACGGCGCAGGGGGTTCTATGAGCGAGTTCAGTCCCTACGAGATCGCGTTCCTGTGCGGCGGGCCGGCGCGTGTCGCCCAGACCGCGCTCCTCGCCCTGTACGAGCAGCGTCGCGTCCGCGTCTCACGAGGGACACACCGCGTGAATGTCGTCCGGCGAGAGCCGGACGACCCGCTACAGGCCGCGGTGCTGGAGCAGGTTCCCGGCACCGGGATGCTGCTGGGCCCCCTCCTGGAGGCGGTGGCCGGGTCACCTGAGGTGCGGGCCGTGGCGGACGACCTGATCGCGGACGACCTGCTGCACACGGGGTTCCGCGGAGCGCTCCGTCCGACCAAGGAGGGCAAGGCGCTGCGGCGGGGGTTCGCGCAGGGTCCGGGGACGGGCGATGTCGCCCGGCTCGCCGCGCTCGGCCCCGAGGGCGTCCAGGACGCCAAGATGCGCGAGGTCCTCTCGACGGACGACCCGAAACCGCTCAGGTTGCCCAAGGAGGCGGGAGGCGGCTACCGCGACCTCGATTCCAGCAGCCTGTCCGACACGCAGTACGGCACCGGCGGCTAGCGGGTCTCGGCGACCTCGCAGTCGTCCTTGTCGCTCTGCTTGTTCGCCAGGACGACGCTTCCGTTGTCGCTGCTCTTGCCGTGGACGAAGACGCGCGGCTCGTCCTCGCCGCCGTCCTTGAGGAACTGGGTCGTCCACTCGCAGAGCGAGAGCGCGGGCTTGGAGTTCTCGTCGCTCTCCCCCAGGTCGGTGTAAACGCGGATGAACTGTCCGCTGCGCCGCACCTCGGTGACATGCCCGACGATCTTCCGGTCCGGGTCCTTGGTCTCGAAGTAGGGCATCGCCTCGGGGACCTCGTCCGGGTCCGCGAGTGCCTCGGTCTCGGCGCTGGGGCTCGCCGACGGACGTGCGGTGTGCGCGGCGACCTCGGCGCGCGGCTCGCCGTCGGAGCCGCCGCCGGGCAGGCACAGCACGACCACGGCGGCGATCGCCGCGGCGGACGCGGTACCCGTCACGGCGACGGCGGCGCGGCGCCACGGTCCGCTCACCGACCGTCCGACCAGCCGGTTCCAGCGGACCGACAGCTCGGACGGTGGTCTGGCGTGACGGCCGCGGGACTGCGGTGCGGAGGACCGCCTGCCGGAGGGCTGCTCGTCGGGGGACTGCTCGTCCAGAGACTCGGTCACGGGGCGCACTTTACCCAGACTTTGCCGCCCTTCAGGGCAGGTTGGCGACGAGTTCCGCGACGGGCTTGCGTCGTCCCGTGTAGAACGGCACTTCCTCGCGGGTGTGCAGCCGTGCGCGTGCCCCCCGCAGATGGCGCATCAGGTCGACGATCCGGTGCAATTCGTCCGCCTCGAACGCCAGCATCCACTCGTAGTCGCCGAGCGCGAACGAGGAGACGGTGTTCGCGCGTACGTCCGGATAGCCGCGCGCCATCCTGCCGTGCTCGGCGAGCATCGCGCGGCGCTCCTCGTCGGGCAGCAGGTACCACTCGTAGGACCGGACGAACGGGTAGACGCACACGAACCCGAGCGGCTCCTCCTCGGCCAGGAACGCGGGGATGTGGCTCTTGTTGAACTCCGCCGGGCGGTGCAGCGCCATCTGCGACCACACCGGTTCGCTCGCGCGGCCCACCGCCGTCCGGCGGAAACGGGTGTAGATCTCCTGGAGGTCCTCCGCGGACGGGGCGTGCCACCAGAACATGTAGTCGGCGTCCGCGCGCAGCCCGGCGACATCGTAGGCGCCGCGGGTGGTGACGTCCTTCTCGGCCGCCTGGTCGAGCAGGTCCTGAACCTCGGGGGCGTGCTGCTCGCCGATCGCACCCGGGTCCGTGACCTTGAAGACCGACCACATCGTGTAGCGGATGGTGTTATTGAGTTCGCGTGCCTTCGGCTTGCCCGCCGGCTCCGTCACTGACATCCTCTGCTCCTTCTCGACCGCGCGGACGCTCTGGCCCGCGCAGATGCTCCAGCAGCCGGGCCGCCGCGGCACGCGCGGACGCGATGCACGCGGGGATGCCCAGCCCGTCGTAGGCGGCGCCCGCCACCGCCAGCCCCGGCTCCGCCGCGACGGCGGCTCTGACCCTGGCCACGCGGTCGGCGTGACCCACGTTGTACTGCGGGAGCCCGCCGCCCCAGCGGGTCACCCGCGTCTCGGCGGGCGGCTCGGCGACGCCGCAGGTCGCGGCCAGCTCCGCCATCGCCGCCGCCGCCAGCTCCTCGTCCGACCTTTGCAGGGTATGTTCCTCGCCGAACCGCCCGAGCGAACAGCGCACCGCGATGAGCCCGGGTTCGCGATCACGCAGGTGCGGCCACTTCACCGAACTGAACGTGACGGCCTTGACGCCGTGGCCGGCTTCCACGGCCGGGACGAGGTAGCCGCTGCCCTTCGGCAGCCGAGGGAACGCACCGGCCCGGTACACCAGCGTGACGATCGCCATGCTCGCGTACTCGATCCCCGCCAGCTCATGCGCGGCGGCGGGCACGTCCTGCTTCAGCAGCCGGGACGCGGGGGCCGCGGGGACGGCGATCAGCACGGCATCGGCGTCGAGGGACTCGGGGGCGCGGGCGGCGCCGAGGGTGAGCCGCCATCCGCCTGGGCGGCGGCTCAGCCCGCGGACCATCGTGTCGGTCCTGATCGTCCCTCCCGCGGCGGTGATGTCGGCGGCGACCAGGGGCGGGAGCGCGCCGAGACCGCCCGGGAGGGTGGCGAACACCGGGCCCGGATCACGCGGCGCCGCGTCCCTGACCCCCTGGACGGCGGAGATCAGCGACCGGTGGCCGCGCGCGGCGGCGGCGACGGCGGGCAGCGTCGAGTCGAACGACAGCAGCTCCGCGCGCCCGGCGTACACGCCGCCGAGCAGCGGCTCGACCAGGCGGTCGACGACCTCGCGGCCGACGCGGGCGCCGATGAAGTCCGCCACCGACACATCCGCGTCGCGCGGTGTCTCCGGCAGCACGAGGTCCAGCGGGACGCGGGCCAGTCCCGCCGGCGACAGCACCCGCGAGGCGGCCAGCGCGCGCAGGTCGGACGGCACGCCCATGACCTGCCCGGACGGGATCCTCCGGAGCGCCCCGCGGCTCAGGATGGCCGAGGATGTGGTGCCGGGATTCACCAGGTCGTCGGAGCGGCCCAGGTCGCCCACCAGGTCCAGGCCCTCGGGACGGCGGGCGAGCATCGACTCGGCGCCCTCGTCCACCGCGAGCCCGGCGATCTCGCTCACCCGCAGCTTGCCGCCGATCCGCGGCGAGCCCTCCAGGACGGTCACCCGCACGCCGTCGCGGGCCAGCGTCCGCGCGGCGGCGAGGCCCGCGATACCGCCCCCGACGACGACGGCGTGGGACGTGCTCAGGTCCGCAAGCCTCGTCATGTCCTCAAGCCTCCCAGACGTTCCGGCGGACCGCGCACCGGGTGCCGTGACCGGTGCGTGCCCGCATCGTGGCCGGATCGCGATTCGCCCGGCGGAACGGTGACCTGGGACACACCCGTCCAAGCCCCATGCGGATCGTCGGAAGCATCAGGTACGTGGCCTGCGCGTTGATCGTCCTCCTGCTCGCCGGGGGGCTGGCGGCGTGCTCCAGCGGGTCGTCGAACGAGTCGTCGTCCACCAAGGAGTCCACCGGCGGCAGCGGCGACACCGCCTCCGCCTCCCGCAACGGGGCGGCGGCGCCCCAGGCCCCCGCCTACCGCTCCCCCAAGGACGGCGGCGGGCCGGCGGAGGCGAAGGTGCCGCTCCCCGCGGCGCGCTCCGTGGTGTACACGGCCACGCTGCGGGTTCGGGCCGACGACGTCGACGCCTCCGCCACCAAGGCGAAACAGCAGGTGGCGGCGGCGGGCGGCTACGTCGAGCAGGAGACGGGATCGAGCAGCCCGCCGTCCTCGACGCTGCGGCTGAAGATCCCCGCCGACCGGTACGCCGGCGTGCTCGCCCGGCTCTCGACCGATCTCGGGACGAAGCGGTCGCTGAGCCAGCAGGCCGAGGACGTCACCGGCGAGGTCGCCGACGTCGACAGCCGGGTGCGGTCGGCGCAGGCCGCGCTCGCCTCGTTCCGCAAGCTGCTCGACAAGGCCAAGACCGTCGGCGAGGTCATCAACGTCGAGCAGGAGATCGCCAGCCGGGAGGCGGACCTGGAGTCCCTCCAGGCGCGCCAGAAGTCCCTGCAGGAGAGCACCCGGTACGCGACCCTGACCGTGGAGCTGGAGGCGCGGTCCCAGCCCACCGAGGAGAAGAACGACGACGGCGGCGGGTTCATGGGCGGCCTCAAGGACGGCTGGGACGCCTTCACCGCGTTCATCGGCGGCATCGCGACCGTTCTCGGCTGGCTGCTGCCGTTCCTCGTGGCCGCCACGGTGATCGGCCTGCCCCTCGCCGCCGTCCGGCGGCGGATGCGCGGTCCCCGGCCCGGCCCGTCCCCGTCCGGAGAGGCGGACGGTGCCGAGCGGGAGGAGCGGGAGATGGCCGCGGTGGGCTCGGTGGGCTCGGCGACGCCGTCAGCCTCGGAGGAACTGCCCCCGCACGGCCCGCCGCCGCCCCGCTGATCGCTAGTGTTCGGCGCTCGCCTCGTGGACGAGGTCCGCGAGGCGGGCCAGCATGTCAGGGTTCGTGGACGGCAGCACGCCGTGGCCCAGGTTGAAGACGTGCCCCTCGGCGGTACGGCCGCGGTCGAGCACGTCCCGTGCCCGCCGCTCCACCGTCTCCCACGGCGCGAACAGGACCGCCGGGTCGAGGTTTCCCTGCAGCGCCTTGCCGGGCTCGACACGGCGGACCGCCTCGTCCAGCGGCACCCGCCAGTCGACGCCGACCACGTCGGCGCCCGCCTCGCCCATCAGCCCGAGCAGCTCGCCCGTCCCGACACCGAAGTGGATGCGCGGGACGCCGAGCGGCTCGATCTCGGCGAAGATCCGGCTGGTGTGCGGCAGCACGGACTCGCGGTAGTCCTGCGGGGAGACCGCGCCGACCCAGGAGTCGAACACCTGCACGGCGCTGGCTCCTGCCGCGACCTGCACCTTCAGGAAGGCGATCGTGAGGTCGGCGAGCCGCTCCATCAGCGCGGCCCACAGCTCGGGCTCGCCGTACATCATGGCCTTGGTGTGGTCATGATTCTTGGACGGGCCGCCCTCGATCAGGTACGAGGCCAGCGTGAACGGGCCGCCCGCGAAGCCGATCAGCGGCGTGGACCCCAGCTCTCCGACGAGCCCGCGCACGGCCTCGGTGACGTAGGGGACGTCGTCCGGTTCGAGCGGGCGCAACGCCCCGAGGGCCGCCGCGTCCCGGATCGGGTCGGCGATCACCGGGCCGACGCCGGGCTTGATGTCCAGGTCCACGCCGATGGCCTTGAGCGGCACCATGATGTCGCTGAAGAAGATCGCCGCGTCCACCGCGTACCGGCGCACCGGCTGCAGCGTGATCTCCACGATCATGTCCGGGCGGGCGCACGACTCCAGCATGGGGACGCCCTCGCGCAGCCGCAGGTACTCCGGCAGCGACCGCCCGGCCTGGCGCATGAACCACACCGGCGTGTGCGGGACCGGTCTGCGGCGGCAGGCCAGCAGGAACGGGCTCCGGCTCAGATCGGAGCCGCCGTGCGCGTTCAGGGGGGAGTCGTCGGAACCAGCAACGTCGAGTGCCACGCTGCGATGGTCCCACGAATCCCCGGCTCAGGCGCACCGGGTCGTGCGCCAGGGGCACCGGAACCCGGGACAAGCGAACGAAGTTCCGGACACGCCGAGCGAAGTCCCGCATTCTGTCACCGGCTCATGCGAACGTGATGCGTGTCATAGCCGAGGGAGGTTCCCCCTTGTACTGCTCCAGCTGCGGTGATGAACGTATGTTCGAGCAGCCGCCGTGTCCCGACGGGCATGGCGGGGAGTGCCCGGAACGGGCCTGCGTCGAGTGCGGAACGGCCGTCCTGGTCGGCCTACTCCCCGCGGTGCCCGTCCCGACTCCAGTCGAGGAGCGCGACACCTCCCCATCCCGCACCGGCTCCGTGCGGGCCGTCGCCTGACCGGCCCGGCCCCCGAAACGAAACCACCTGTGCTGTGCCTGTCTCTCCCCCACATCCGCCCGTCGCCCGCGGCGGTGCTCCGTCCCGGCACCACCGATCCGAGCCTCACCCCCGCCCCCAGGCCGGTCCGACCATGAACCCACCTGCCTTCCAGCGGGCCCTCGACACCCTGCGCGAGTTCCTCGACGGACCCGGCGTCCGCCCGGAACTCGACCTGGAGGACATGCCCGCCCCGCGGAACCTCGCCCCCTACGCCGCCGCCCTGTCCGGCAGCGTCTACCGCGACGACGACACCGAGGTCGCGATGGGGCGGCTGATCGTCCTGTACGACCCCGACGGCGCCAAGGGGTGGGCGCACGGTTTCCGGATCGTCGCCTACATCCGCGCCGACCTGGAGCCCGAGATCGCCGCCGACGAACTGATCGGCTCGGTGGCGTGGAGCTGGCTGCTGGAGGCCCTGGAACCCGCGGGCTACACCGGCGAGTCCGGGACGATCACCCGCGCGGTCTCCGAGAGCTTCGGCGACAAGAGCGACGAACCGTCCACCACCGAGCTGGAGCTGCGCGCCTCCTGGTCCCCCATCGGCGATGACCTCGCCGGCCATGTGACCGCCTGGTGTGAGGTCATGTGCACGACGGCGGGCCTTCCGCCCGCCGGAGTCGCCGCCCTACCCGACCGTCCAGGCGGCACAGGCCGCTGAGAGACGTACGGTAGGGGGCGTGGCAGATGCGTCCAGAACCGAGGCGGCGGGGGAGAACACAGGAACAGTGGGAGTGTCCGAAACGCGCGCCACCGGCCCCGAGCGGGACGCCGGTGCGGAGAAGTCGGCCGCGATGACCGCGGCGGGGACCGTGCCAACGACGGCGGAAGACACCGGGCCCCCGGCCGTTCCGCTGCTGGAACCGCGCGAGGGCGTCCCGGACGTGGTCCACGACGCCGCCGGACTGGAACGTGTCATCGCCGCGTTCGCCGCCGGCACCGGCCCCGTCGCTGTCGATGCCGAACGGGCCTCCGGCTACCGGTACGGGCAGCGCGCGTACCTGATCCAGCTGCGCCGCGCCGGCGCGGGCACCGCGCTGATCGACCCCGTCGGATGCCCCGACCTGTCCGGTCTGGACGCCGCGCTCGCGGGCGCCGAGATGGTCCTGCACGCCGCCAACCAGGACCTGCCCTGCCTCGCCGAGGTCGGGCTCGTCCCCCGCCGGCTGTTCGACACCGAACTGGCCGGCCGGCTGCTCGGCTACCCGCGCGTCGGCCTCGGCTCGATGGTCGAGAACGTCCTCGGCTACCTGCTGGAGAAGGGCCACTCGGCGGCCGACTGGTCCACCCGCCCCCTCCCCGACGACTGGCTGCGCTACGCCGCCCTGGACGTCGAACTGCTGGTCGAACTGCGCGACGCCCTCCAGGAGGAGCTGGAGGCCGCCGGCAAGCTCGCCTGGGCGCTGGAGGAGTTCGCCGCGATCCTCGACACCCCGCCCAAGCCGCCGCGCGCCGACCCCTGGCGACGTACGTCCGGCATCCACCGCGTCCGCAACCGGCGCGCGCTCGCCGCCGTCCGCGAGGTCTGGGAGGCCCGCGACAAGATCGCCCGCGAGCGGGACCTGTCCCCCGGCCGGGTCCTGCAGGACGCGGCGATCGTCGAACTGGCGCTGAAGGCGCCGAAGACCCCCGCCGAACTCCAGGCGCTGCCCACGATGCGCGGTCGGGGCGCCCGCCGCCACCAGTCCGCATGGCTGCGCGCCGTGTCGCGCGCCCGCGGCCTGTCCGACAAGGACCTGCCCGAGTCCAACGTCCCCGGCGACGGTCCGCCGCCCGCCCACCGCTGGGCCGACCGCGACCCCGAGGCCGCCAAGCGCCTCACCGCGGCCCGCGCGGTCGTCGCCGCGCTGGCCGACGAGCACACCATGCCGTCGGAGAACCTGATGCAGCCCGACTCCGTTCGCCGCCTGGCCTGGACTCCACCCGAGGAGTCGTCCGCCTCCGCCATAGGCGCCGCACTCCGTGCCCTCGGCGCCCGCCACTGGCAGGTGGAACTCACAGCACACCCCTTGGCCCGAGCGTTCCTGAGGCTGGAAGTCAAGGAGTTGTAGCGACACGATCCGCCGGCGTGAGGCGCGCTCTTGCAGGGGCCGGGTGCCCGGGCGCAGACTTATTTAGGTTAGCTTTGCCTAAACGAGTGGTGGTTTGTGGAGGGGTGTCACGATGTTGCTCGGTAACTTCCTCATCGGGCTGCGCGAGGGGCTTGAGGCCGCTCTGGTGGTGAGCATCCTGATCGCGTACCTGGTGAAGACCGGCAACCGGCGGGCACTCCTGCCCGTGTGGACGGGCATCGGCGTCGCCATCGCGCTCAGCGTCGGGTTCGGCATCGCGCTGAGCGCCGTGTCCTCGGAGATGCAGTTCAAGACGCAGGAGCTGTTCGGCGGCATCCTGTCGATCATCGCGGTGGGGCTCGTCACCTGGATGGTCTTCTGGATGCGCAGGACGGCGCGGTTCATGAAGGCGGAGCTTGAGGGCAGGCTGGAGGGCGCCCTGGACGTCGGCCCCCTCGCGCTGGCGACCGTGGCCTTCCTGGCGGTCGGGCGGGAGGGGCTGGAGACCGCCCTGTTCCTGTGGACGAACATCAGCAACTCCTCCGACGGCTCCGCACAGCCGATCACCGGCGCGCTGCTCGGGCTGGCCGTCGCCGTCGCGCTCGGCTACCTGCTGTACCGGGGCGGGCTGAAGATCAACCTCAAGCGCTTCTTCGCCTGGACGGGCGCCGCGCTCATCGTGGTCGCCGCAGGCGTGTTCGGTTACGGCTTCCACGACCTGCAGGAGGCCGAGGTCTTCCCCGGCATCGGCTCGATCGCGCTGGAGCCGCACCTGTTCTTCGCCAAGTTCGGGACCACGGGCGACTGGATGCAGACGATCTTCCAGGGCGTCCTGAACGTTACGCCGCAGATCACCTGGCTCCAGCTGACCATGTGGGCGCTCTACCTGGTGCCGGTGATGGCGCTGTTCCTGCGCCCCTCCGCACCGTCCAGGCCGACGCCGTCCAAGACCACCGAGCCCGCCGCGTCCTAGAGGTCCGGCAGCGGATCCCGGGGCAGGCTGTCGCGTGCGAAGACCTCGGTGTCGGCGGCGTTGAGGACCGGGATGTACTCGTCGTCCACCTCGAACACCGCGCCCGCGAACTCGAAGGACGCACCGGCCCCCGTCTCCACCGGCCCGATCCGGGTACCGCGCGGATAGCTGCCCCAGACGCTCTTGGGAGTACTGCGGCTCAGCGAGCCGGTGGAGATCACGGCGACCTGATCGTCGGTGACGACGAAGATGAAACCCGCCCCGCCACCGTAGGCCATCGCAGGGAACAGGTAGCGGATCTCTCCGTCGATCCCGAGGAACTCGCGGCAGCGCTCGCGGAGCGGGCGTGGCACGGGCATGATGCGGAGGCACCTCCCCCAGGGTGGGACATCGTCGGCCGTCCCAATCATGCCCCGGTTCCTCAGACCGTGGCCAGGGCCATTGTCGGCGACAGCCGCGCCGCTCGCATCGCCGGATACAGCCCGGCCACCGTCCCGATCGCCAGAGTCGCCGCGAGCGCGCCACCGAGTGCCCACACCGGAACGACCACCGGCCAGCCCCGCACGAGCGCGAACCCGACCGTGACCACGGTGCCGAGGACGGCCCCCACCGCGCCACCGAGCGCCGACAACAGCAGCGACTCGGCGAGGAACTGCACGCGCACCTGCCCCCGCGTCGCGCCGAGGGATCGGCGCAGGCCGATCTCGCGGCGCCGTTCCAGCACCGAGATCACCATCGTGTTGGCGACCCCGACGCCGCCGACCAGCAGCGCGACCGCCCCGAGACCGAGCAGCAGCCCGGTGAACGCGCCGTCCGCCGCCGCCTTGGCCTCCAGCGCGTCCGAGGGACGGCTGACCTGGACCTGCTCCGGATTCTCCGGATCGACCGTCCGGGCCAGCACCGCGCGGACGTCCGCCACCGACGCGTCCGCCGACCGCTCGTAGATCGTCGTCGGATGCCCGTCGAAACCGAGGTAGTGCTCCGCCGCGTCCCATCCGACGAGCGCCGACCGGTCGATCTCCGGCGCCAGCCCGGCGGGTTCCAGCACGCCGAGAACGGTGAACCAGCGTCCGCCGATCCACGCCCGCTCGCCGGGCCGGTCCAACCCGAGCCGCCGGGCCGCCTCCGAACCGAGGACGACCTCGGGATAGCGTCCGGCGACCAACCAGCCCCCGCTCGCCGTCCGGACGTCCAGGGTGCGCAGCAGCTCCGGAGTCGCGGCCTGCACCGCGATGCCGTGCGTGACCTCCTCGGGAATGCGATCGGTACGGCGCGCGGTCGCGTCCACGACACCGGTCGCGCCGACCGCCGTGACCGTCCCGATCCGGCCGACCATCGCCGGCGCCGCCTCCGGCAGCGCCGCCTTCTCGCCGAACAGCGTGTCACCGGGTTTGGCCGTCAGCAGGTTGGTGCCGAGCCGGTCGAGCCGCCGCAGCAGGTCCTCCTTGCTCGACGAGGAGATCCCGATGACCGCGACCATCGTGGCGATCCCGATGGCGATGCCGAGCGCCGACAGCACCACCCGGGTCGGACGGGCCCGCAGCCCACCGACCCCCACCCGCAGCACGTCCGCCACGTCCAATCGCGCCGGCACGAGCGCCGCCCTCATCGAACCCCCGCCTCGTCCGCGACGATCAGCCCGTCCCGCATCCGGACCCGCCGCGGCACAGCCGCCGCCACCTCCCGGTCGTGCGTGATGATCGCAACGGTGGTGCCGGCCGCGTGCAGGTCGCCCAGCAAGGCCAGCACCTCCGCGCCCGCGGCGGAATCGAGATTGCCGGTCGGCTCGTCCGCCAGCAGCAGATCCGGCTCGCCGACCACGGCCCGCGCCACCGCGACCCGCTGCTGCTCGCCACCCGACAGCTGATGCGGCCGGTGCCCCGCCCGCCGCCCGAGCCCGACCCGCTCCAGCGCCGCCTTCGCCCGCTCCCGCCTCTCCCCCAGCCGCGCGCCCCCGTAGAGGAGCCCGTCGGCCACATTGTCGAGGGCGGTCACCCCCGCCGCGAGATGGAACTGCTGGAACACGAACCCGACATGGCGCGCCCGAAGCGCCGACAGCTCCCGGTCGGAGAGCCCCCCGACCTCGTGCCCGGCGACCCGCACGCTGCCCGCCGTCGGCCGGTCCAGCGTCCCGACCATGTGCAGCAGCGTCGATTTCCCCGACCCGGACGGCCCGACGATCGCGGCCAGTTCCCCCGCCCCGATCGCCAGGTCCACGCCCCGCAACGCCGCGACCCCGCCCGCGTACTCCTTCGTCACCCCGGCCAGCTCGACGATCGCGGACGCGGGAACGTCCCACCCGATCCCGTTCACCCGACCGGCACCCCGACCTTCATGCCCTCGCGCACCCCGCCGACCTCCACCCGCCCGCCCCCGAACGCCCCGACCTTCACCGGAACGAGACGTCTCCCCCCGTCCACGACCTCGACCGCGAATCCCCCCTCCCGCAACGCCAGCAGCGCCTCGACCGGCACCGACAGCACCCCCACCCGCCGCTCGCTCTCCAACTCCACCGTCACGGGCGCCTCGTCCAGCCGCCCCGTCCCGCCGTTGCCGAGCGCGATGTCGACGCCCACCGTGCTCTTCTTGTCCTGCCCCGTCCCGGAACTCTCCGCGACACTGCTGACCTCACTGATCGTCCCCCGGACGACCTTGCCGCCAGGCAACTCCACCGCAACCTTTGCCCCCTCACGCGCGAGGTCCTGCTTGTCGGCATCCAAATCGACATGGACGACCCGCCGTGTCCCCGCCACCTCCAGCACGGGCTGCCCCTTCACCACCTGCCTCCCCTCCGGCGCCTTCACCTCCCGCACCCGCGCAGCCCCCTCCTGGAACACGACCTGACCCGAATCGACGACGCCCGTCTCCTCAAGCCCCCGGTCGTCCTGCCACTCCTTGACCGCCGCCTCCGTCACGCCGGTGAACTCGCCGTCCACAGTGAGATCCCCATATCCCAGGGCCACCAGATTGGTCTCAAGCTGCCGCACGTCCGCACCCGAGTCCCCCTCCCTGAGCGTCCGGTACATGGGGCTCCCCCCGTACATCAAGGTGACCGGCCTCCCCGCCACCCGCAGCAGCGTCCCGCCCCGCCTGACCGTCGCCCCCCGCTCCGGCGCCCACGTGACCACCCCGGACGCTCCCGTCCAGACGTCCCGTGCCCCGTCATAGGTGAGCTTCCCGTCCACCTTCTCGGTGTCCACGAGATCACCCCGGCTCACCACCGCCGTCCCGAGCCGGGCCCCATTCCCCACCTTCGCCCCACCCCCGTCCAGGCCGAAGGCGACCGCCCCACCCCCGGCCACCACGACCGCGACACCACCGGCGACCAGCCCCCACCTCATCTCCCGCCCCCCGGCAGGCTCCCCCGACACGCCTCACGCGCCTTCTGGACCTTCCCCGAATCCAGATCCCCGGACGGAAGCTGAAGCTCCCCGTCCGGCGACGGATCCTTCATGTCGACCCCGTGCTCCCGCATGCACTGCGCGAACTTCACGTACTGGTCATGGATTTTCGGGTCCTTGAGATCGGGCATCTTCCCGCCCACCTGCAACCACGACTGGCACTTCTTCAGCGCCCCCCGCACCTTCGTCCGATCCCCGCCTTTCCCCAGCCGCATGGTCTTCCCGCTCCCGGGGTCCGGAACGTCCACCCCGTGCTCCCGCATGCACTGCGCGAATCTCACCTGCGCGTCCTCCGGCGACAACGACCGACCAGCCGAGGACGAGGCCGTCACCCCACCCACACTCGCCACCCCACCCCCACCATCGCCGCCCCCGCACCCCGAGACCCCAAAGAGCCCCACGACCACAAGCCCAAGCCCCCAAGCTCGCAACCCCATGTCTCCCTCTCCGCCAAGGCCACACGCCCCAACGAAGCCCAACTAGACCCCCCAGAGGGTTAAACCCGTGTTAGCCGCACTGCCTCTGGACGGATCGGATCAAGTCTGAGGAAGTCACCGCAGTGGCCGCCGTCATCTCATTCACCATGCACACGAACTCGTCGCCCAGCAAAGAGAACATGGAACGGATCACCAATAACACAAATCAATCACAGTAACACGGGACCCAAGATACCCGCTGTTACTCAGATCCCGGATAGGAGTTTCCTAATTGCCAGAGTGGTCTTACTTTTCGGTCATGAATATATGCCCCCGCCTGCAAGCAAGGTTACAAGTCGAATGAAAGAAGCGATAAGTAGGGAAACTCCACATCAACAACAGAGTAGATACGGACATGTTTTAAACAACCGACCACGGCGACCGATACTTCGAGGCGAGGTTATGGCGACACATCCAGTCAATTGCGAAAAGGCCCAGCAACACAAATGCCTCTGCAGCAACTGTGGAGGGCTGGAACATGGCTGGCCCTACAGGATACGACTTGCCTATGCACCGACGAGAGAGGAACGGGAGGTCGTTCGCAAGCAAGCGGAGAGGAAGTGGGCCGCCAAGAGCAACGGACGAGAGGGAAAGAGACCTACTTTTCCTATGAAAGAAGCAGCAGTCGATACTTCGATAGCCGACTTGATCGACTGGTTGGCCGACACCACCCGAATCACCGACCTCGTGCAGGCCATCGGAAATGCACTAACCCAAGATGTAATGGAGGCTCTGCAGGGTGAACTCGGAACTGTCGGACTCGACACCTTTAAGAAGACTTCCGTCAACCATTTCTGGTGCGAGCTCCTTGCATCGCTAGCGTGCACGCTCGACACTTTCCGAAGCTGGAACGACCGCATAGCCGAACATCTCTCGCTCGTGATGGTGGCGTCTGATTGCAGGAATCACATCGCCGATGAAACCGTAAAGTTCGCCGTTCGCGCAGTTCTAACGGCGATACCGATGGCCGTCCCACTACCAGTTACCGGCAAGGTCGAAGATCTACTCTGGCCCACCCGAACACTCGCCATCCTCATGTGCAAGGCGCCAGAGCGCCATGAAGCTGTGTCGAGATGCTGTCTCGATCCGATCGCAGCGGGCACCGACAAACTCGTCAAAGCCGCTATCGCCAAGACCACGAAGGAGCGTCTCGTTCAGGCACTTCCGTTAGATTGGCTGCCCGCGACACGCGCCTCACTATTTGATTGATTCGCTTCCACCACGTACGCGGAGCTTGAGTCACAAAGCATGATCGATGAGGCGTCATTGTTGTTGGTAGTGCGGCGAGCGCGTGCTTGGTGTCGGCGTGACCAATGAGTAACGGCTGGGCTTCACCGCTTGTCGATCGAACGAACTCTGGCCTGGCCGTTGGGCGACTGACCGTCCGCTATGAGAGTCACGGCCCAACCTTGCCTCCAGCTCAATCTGACGATTTGATCGAGCGCAGCAGCCGCATCTGGCTAGCCGAATGAGTCCTTGACGGCCCAAAATGTCTGAACCATTCCCGCAATAGTCGCGACAATTGTCAGATATAGCATGATCTTCTGATGGGGATCGATAGTCGCTTGCTCCGGTGGAGGCTCTGCGTTCGACGTCCCTGAGGCGGTCCGGGGCTGCCGTGAAGCCAGGGCCGGTCCATGTCGCAAGCCTAACAGCCGATAGAGTGCGTCTCTTTTGAGCGGAGCATGTGATGGTTGCTCCTTGCAGGCGTACAGGCGCCCATCTGCGGCGTTGCGACAGGGCTCATTACGAGTCGTCTGCACACCGCACGTGGTGGGGACGTAGCATAGCTCGTAGGTGATCCACGCAAGCAAAGGCAAGAGCCACAGCTGCAACTCTCGGCTCTGCAGGGCGAGGACGCAAAGCGCCACCACAAATGCCCACCACCCGAGCTGCCTGTTGCGTCTTCTTTCGTACCGAGTCGGCCGACTTCCCATCCCTGTCCCCCCGTGCATCCCTTCCAGGGAACACTAAGAGCATCAACCCGTCTTGTAAAGAAGTTGGCCGGACTAAGTCAGACTTCGCAACACTACCTCTGAGACCAAGATCTCGCTCCACAGGTGAGGCGTCCTCGGCTGGCGATCGGAGCTGCAGACCGAACCATGTAGTGACCTTTGCGTAGCCGTATCGCCCGTCCTTGTTTCTCCCCAGAAGCTGATCTTGATGGCCCCAGCACTTCCCTGGACTCTGCGCTCAGACACGATTTGCTGACTGTGGAGCGGCCCATGCGAGGGATTCCCCCCGTAAGCCTGAAGTATTGGGGTCGTCGTAGTAGTGACTCCCCGCTGGCCAACGGCGAAATGAGCGGTACGACGTCGAGGCGGCGGGAGCCCGACACGACGACAGTCGGGCCGCGACTTACACCTGCACAGTGCGGGGCACCATCTCCGTCCAGCTCGGAGCGAACCGCCCGGGAGCTTCTGCCTGATCGGAGTCGACTCGGACGGCTATACCGTCTTCATTCCGTGCCTGTGTGACCGAAGGCGGGGGACGAGAGAGTGAGGGCAGTCGAAGTGTCCTGGCCGAGAGGGCCTTGGAAGCGGAAGCGGATGAGGGGCCAGAGGATTCAGCGGCCGTCACGGAGTTTGCGGAGGTTCGATTCACCGAAGCGGCGGTGGGTCTCGTGGCTGGGGAATTCGGCGATGCGGAGGCCGGCGTGGACGGCGTTGACGCACATCTCTGTCTCGATCTCGAAGCCGGTCGACTCCAGTTGCAGCCGGTCCACGGCGTCGCGGCGCATGGCGACGTAGCCGTAGCACAGGTCCGACCAGCGCTGGCGATAGAGGCGGTTGGCCAGGATCGTCAGGATCCGGTTGGCTGTTCGGCCCGGGCCGGTTTGCGCGTCCGAGCCGCCTCCGCCGGGTTGCTGCCAGAGCCGTGCCGTTCGCGACTGGCCGAGATCTACCAGGGGTGCCCGTATCGCCGATCGCGACCGCCGTCGTGGCGGGCATCATAGCTCTGACCATCCTCAGCCTTCTTACCTCGTCCTCGACGCCGCGCCGCCGGCCACCAAGTGACGCCCTGGTTCTTGTAGTTTCGGACGAGCCCACAAACTCTGTTTTTCAGGACCCTTTGTGGTGGTGCGGGGCCCGACCTGGAAGCTCAAGACCTGGGGACTGGAACGCCAGGGGCGATTCGGACCCGTGTATACGGGTGTGACTAGCGCCGACGGATGAATCCGGGAATCTTGACGGGCATGTGGTACCGACTTCTTATCACCGCGCTGACAACAGGCCTCGTCCTTCCGCTCGGGGGTTCGGCCCTCGGCGCCACGGAGCCTCCACCCGACCGCATCCCGCTTCCCGCCGGATTCCAGCCGGAGGGCATCGCCGCGGGTCCCAACGGCGAGGCGTTCCTCGGCTCGCGGGCCACCGGCGCCATCTACCGTGTGGACCTGCGCACCGGAAAGGGCGAGGTGATCAGTCCGGCGGTGGGCAAGCCGTCGCTCGGAATGAAGATCGGCAAGGACCGGCTGTACGTGGCCGGGGGCAACAGCGGGACGGGTCGTGTCTATGACACGCACAACGGCGCCCTGCTCAAGACCTACACGCTCAACACGATTCCGTCGTTCATCAATGACGTCACCCTGACGGACGACTCCGCGTTCATGACCGACTCGACCAATCCCACGCTCTACAAGGTGCCCCTCAGCGGGGACGGTGAGGCGACGAAGCTGCCGCTGACCGGGGACATCGTCTACCAGACGGGGTTCAACGCGAACGGCATCACCACGAGCCCGGACCGCAAGTCCCTGATTCTCATCCAGTCGAACACCGGAAAGCTGTTCAGGGTCGACCCCGCCACGGGGGTGACGAAGACGGTGGACCTCCATGGTGAGACGCTGACCGCCGGCGACGGGATCCTGCGGGACGGCCGCACCCTGTACGCGGTGCAGAACCGGCTCAACACCGTGGCCGTCATCGAGCTGAGCGAGGACGGCGGCGAGGGGAAGCTCGTCAAGAAGCTGACCGACCCCCGGTTCGATGTGCCCACGACCGTCGCGCACTTCGACAAGCGCATCTATCTGCCCAACGCCCGCTTCAACACGACGCCCGCGCCCGACACCCCGTACGACGTCATCGCGGTCCAGCCGTGAGCGAGGGTCTCCTCGGTCGCTGACTTATCAGGGTTTAACCCGCCGTCGGTCATGCTCGGGCGCATGCGGGTATTGGTCGTCGAGGACGAGCGGGTGCTGGCGGACACGATCGCCATGGGCCTCCGGGAGGAGGCCATGGCGGTCGATGTCGTTTACGACGGCGACGACGCGCTGGAACGTACCTCGTACAACGAGTACGACGTCGTGGTCCTCGACCGTGACCTGCCGACGGTGCACGGGGACGACGTGTGCCGGGAGTTGGTCACGCGGCGGCACGCGGGGCGCATCCTGATGCTGACGGCGGCCGGGGACGTCGATGATCGGGTGGACGGCCTGTCGCTGGGCGCCGATGACTACCTTCCGAAGCCGTTCGTGTTCGACGAGCTGGTCGCGCGGGTGCGCGCGCTGTCGCGGCGGGCGGGTCCGCCGGTGCCGCCGGTGCTGGAGCGCAGGGGCATCCGGCTCGACCCGTATCGCCGCAGGGTCGTCCGCGACGGGCGGGAACTGCGGCTGACGAAGAAGGAGTTCGCCGTGCTGGAGGAGCTGCTGCGGGCGGAGGGCGGGGTGGTGAGCGCCGAGCGGCTGCTGGAGCGGGCGTGGGACGAGAACATCGACCCGTTCAGCAACATCGTCCGGGTGACCATGGCGACACTGCGGCGCAAGCTCGGGGAACCGCCGGTGATCGAAACGGTCACCGGCGCGGGCTACCGGCTGGAGGCGTCGTGAGGCCCCGGCCGAGCCTGCGGCCCCGGCTGAGCGTCCGGACGCGGCTGACGCTGGTCTACGGGTCGCTGTTCCTGGTGATGTCGGCGGTATTGGTGACGGTGACGTACCTGCTGACCGTCCGGTCGATGGAGCAGCGGTTCCCGAGGGGGAACGCGGGATCGTCCACGACCGTCGCGGAGCTGCGGAACGTCATGGCGGCGGACGCGGTGAAGCGGCTGATGGCGCTGAAGGCCGAGTCGGACCGGCAGGCGGCGCAGCAGAAGCGCGAGATGCTGGCGCAACTGCTGCAGAGCTCGCTGATCACGATGCTGGTGCTCGGGGTGCTGGCGGTGGTGATCGGGTACGTGGTGGCGGGACGGATGCTGCGGCCCCTGCACACGGTCACCGCGGCGGCGCGGCGGCTGTCGGAGAGCAACCTGTACGAGCGGATCGCGCTGGAGGGGCCGCAGGACGAGATCAAGGACCTGGCCGACACGTTCGACCGGATGCTGGACCGGCTGCACCGGGCGTTCGACACACAGCGGCGGTTCGTCGCGAACGCCTCGCACGAGCTGCGGACGCCGCTGACCATCAACCGGACGGTGCTGGAGGTCGCGCTGGCGAGCGGGAAGAGCCCGCCGGAGACCAAGGCGCTGGCGGACGTGCTGCTGGGCAACACCGCGCGGCACGAGCGGCTGATCGAGGGGCTGCTGCTGCTGGCGCGGTCGGAGCGGGAACTCGGCACCCGGACGGGCACGCCGCTGCCCGACGTGGTCCGCAGTGCCCTCGGCCAGCTGGACGGGCGTGCCGGCGACGTGGACGTGGAGGCGCGGCTGGAGCCGGCCATGGCGACCGGCGATCCCGTGCTGCTGGAGCGCTGCGCGGTCAATCTGCTGGAGAACGCCCTGAAGTACAACGTTCCGGAAGGGCGGGTGTGGGTGCGCACCGGGGAGCGCGACGGCATGGTGTTCCTACAGGTGGTCAACACGGGCCGGCCCGTCCCGTCCTACGAGGTCGGGACGATCTTCGAGCCGTTCCGGCGGCTGCGCGCGGATCGGGCGGGCGTCAGGGACCGAGTCGGGTCGGCGGACGGTGCGGGTCTCGGCCTGTCAATCGTGCGGGCGGTGGTCGCCGCGCACGGCGGGACGATCGAGACCGTCCCGCGGACGGAGGGCGGCCTGTCGATCACGGTGCTGTTGCCGGCGGCGCGGAAAGCGGCCCTGACGGGGTGACCGCCCGGCCGGCGCGGCCGGTCGGCTCGGGGCGGGTCGCCGGCCAGGCGACCCGGCCCTCCGGCTCCGGTCCGGGGCGGGCGGTCAGCCAGCGGTGGACGACCTTGCCGGTGGCGTTGCGGGGCAGTTCGGGGATGAAGTGCACGTCACGCGGCGCGGCGTACCGGGCGACCTGGGCGTGCACGTGGTCGCGGACGGTGTCCGCGGCGAGCCGGGCGCCGGGGCGCAGGACGACGAAGGCGGCGAGCCGCTGCCCCCAGTCGTCGTCCGGGACACCGACGACGGCGACCTCATGGACTTCCGGGAGGCGCAGCAGCGCGTCCTCGACGTCGCGGGGGACGACGTTCTCGCCGCCGGACACGACCAGGCCGTCCCGGCGGCCGTCCACGAACAGCAGCCCGCGGTGGTCGATGTGGCCGAGGTCGCCGATGGCGAGCAGGCCGTCGCGGACCTCCATCGGCTCGCCGCCGGTGTAGCCCTCGAAGAGCAGCTCGTTCGCGGCGAAGATCTGGCCAATGGTGGAGCGGCCCACCCGGGTGCCCTGCGCGTCGATGATCGCCAGCGAGGTGTTGCGGGGCGGACGGCCGGCGGTGCGCGGGTCAAGCCGCAGGTCACGCGGGGTGGCGATGGACACCCAGGACGCCTCGGTGGAGCCGTAGACGTTATAGAGCCGGTCGCCGAACTCGTCCATGAACCGGGTGGCGAGGTCGCCGGGAAGCACGGCGCCGCTGACCGCCGCGATCCGCAGCGAGGACATGTCGTGGGCGGCGCGGACCTCCGGCGCCAGTTCCAGGATGCGTTGCAGCATGACCGGGACGGCGAACACGGTGACGTCGCGGTGCGCGGCGATCGAGTGGAGGGTCTGCTCGGGGTCGAACCGGCGGTGCAGGACGGCCGGTGCACGCAGCGCCCAGGCCATCTGCAGCGCGGCATAGCCCCAGGTGTGGAACAGCGGCGCTTCGATGATCATCGTCTGGCGGGCGCGCAGCGGGATCCGGGACGTCATCGAGGCCAGCGGCCACAGTCCGGGACGGGGTGGGCGGCGGGCGCCCTTGGGACGCCCGGTGGTGCCCGAGCTGAGCATGATCGTCCGGCCCTGGATCTGCGGGGGCTCGGCCGTCGTCTTGCTTCGCGGGACGGAGGCAATGATCTTGCTGATGCTGGGGCCCGGATGGCGGTCGGCCCACAGGACGTTCTTGCGCAGCGCGAGAGGGACGCCCCCGAGCAGCGGCGCGAACTCGGCGTCCACGATGAGGAGGTCGGGGCGCAGCTCGCTGAGGACAGCGCTGATCTGGCTCGTTCCGAATCCGGTGTTGAGCAGGACGACCTCGGCGCCGCGCCTGCTGCACGCGACGAGCGTCACGGCCATGCCGCGGTGGTTGCGGCACAGCACGCCGACGCGCTTGCGGGGGCCTTGCAGGGGCAGTCCGGCGGCGAGGCGAGCGGCCTGCTCGTCCAGCTCGGCGAAGGTGAGGGCGCCCTCGTCGTCGATCAGGGCGGTCTTGCCCGGGGAACGCGCGGCGGCGCCGATGACGATGCCGGCGAGCGTGGTCCCCCAGCGGTGCAGCGCACCGAGCTGGCGGAGCGTGCCACTCGGGCCGAGGCCGCCGGAGAACAGCAGACCAGTGCGCACCAGCAGAGCGGAGAGATCGCGGCTGTGCCCGATGCGTCGCCGCAATCCCGGCCGGTAGACGGGCCTCGCGTGGACCACCGCGCCCCTCCTCCAGCGATTTCACACCACGTTAGCCATGGTCACCGGTGCGTACAAGAGCGTGGTCACGCCGACCTCCGTCATCCGGTGTCCCGAGGTGGACACGGGCCATCCGTCAGCGGTTGAGGGCCTGGACGGGCTCGATGCGCGCGGCCTTCAGCGCGGGATAGAGCCCCGCGACGAGCCCGGTGACCGTGCCGATCAACGGTGCGGTCACGACGAGGACCGGGTCCATGACCGGCGTCCAGTTCCGCGACGCCGATACCGCCGCCACCACCACGACCGCCACGCAGGTGCCGAGACACCGGCGAGGACAGAGTGTTCCCGGCGTCCACGCAGGCCACGGGAAACCTGTGTTTCGCCTGATCATAAAGCGCGCACATACGGGCATAGGCGTGTCGGCCCCGAAGACCGGCCAGGAGGAGCTCCGAGCCATGAACCTGCTGCGCACCAAGTCGGTCGAGCAGTCGATCCGCGACACCGAGGAGCCGGGGCACCAGTTGCGCCGGGACCTGTCCGCGCTGGATCTCGTCGTGTTCGGGGTCGGCGTGATCATCGGTACCGGGATCTTCGTGCTGACCGGCCAGGTCGCCCGGGACAAGGCCGGTCCGGCGGTCGCGATCTCGTTCGTTCTCGCGGCGATCGTCTGCGGTCTCGCCGCACTGTGCTACGCCGAGTTCTCCTCCACCATCCCGGTCGCGGGGTCGGCCTACACCTACTCCTACGCCACCCTCGGCGAGTTCCCCGCGTGGATCATCGGTTGGGACCTCGTGCTGGAGTTCGCTCTCGCCGCCGCGGTCGTCTCCGTCGGCTGGTCCGGGTACGCGGTGTCGCTGCTGGACGACGCGGGCGTCACCCTGCCCGCCTCCATCATCCATCCGCCGGGCGAGTCCGGCGGCGTGGTCAACGTTCCGGCGATCCTTCTCGTGCTGGCCGTGACGGGGCTGCTCGTCCTCGGGGTGAAGGTGTCATCGCGGGTCAACGCGGTGATCGTGGCCGTCAAGGTGTTCGTGGTCCTGCTGGTGATCGTCGCCGGGCTGTTCTTCGTCAAGGGCGCGAACTACCACCCGTTCATCCCGCCGTCGGAGTCGACGCCGTCCGTCGAGGGCGGGGCGGCGCCGCTGATGCAGGTGCTGTTCGGGGTCACGCCGGTGAGCTACGGCTGGCTCGGCATCTTCGCGGCCGTCGCGGTGGTCTTCTTCGCGTTCATCGGCTTCGACATCGTCGCCACCGCCGCGGAGGAGGCCCGCCGGCCCCAGCGGGACCTGCCGATCGGGCTCATCGGCTCCCTCGTCATCACCGCCGTCCTGTACGCGGCCGTGTCGGTGGTCGTCGCCGGAATGCAGAACTACAAGCAGCTGAGCGTCGACGCGCCGCTCGCGGAGGCGTTCAAGGCCGCCGGGCATCCGGGGTTCTCCACGGTGATCAGCATCGGTGCCGTCGCCGGGCTCACCACCGTCGTGCTGATCCTGCTGCTCGGCCAGAGCCGCGTGTTCTTCGCGATGAGCCGGGACGGGCTGCTTCCGGCGTGGCTGTCGGCCGTCCACCCGCGTTTCGGTACCCCCTACCGCTCCACGGTGATCATGGGCGTGATCGTCGCGACGATCGCCGGGCTCATCCCGCTGGCCAAGCTCGCCGAACTCGTCAACATCGGCACCCTCTTCGCGTTCCTCGTCGTCTCGGTCGGCGTGCTGATCCTGCGCCGGACGCGGCCGGAACTGCCCCGCGCGTTCCGCACGCCGCTGGTGCCGCTGGTCCCCGTCCTGTCCGTGCTGGCCTGCCTGTTCGTGATGATCAACCTGCCGGTGGACACCTGGCTGCGGTTCCTGGCCTGGCTCGCGGTCGGCGCCGTCATCTACTTCACCTACGGGCACCGCCGCAGCCGCCTGCGTGAACGGCAGTCGCAACACTGCCCGTCGCAGCCTGACCCACCTGTCAATTCGACCTCCGCGTAGGCAGAATGGCCGGCATGGCAGAACCTGTGCGCGTCGCCGTGATCGGTTCAGGCCCGGCGGGACTCTACGCCGCCGAGGCGCTCGTCAAGCAGACCGGCGGAAACGTGCGGGTGGACGTCCTGGACCGGCTGCCCACGCCGTACGGCCTCGTCCGCTACGGCGTCGCGCCCGACCACAAGTCGATCAAGGCGATCGCCCGGTACCTGCAGAAGGTGCTGGAGGGCGAGGGAGTGCGGTTCTTCGGCTGCCTGGAGCTCGGCCGCGACCTCACCCGCGCCGACCTGCTCGACTGCTACGACGCCGTGATCTACGCGACCGGCGCGATGGTCGACCGGCACATGGCGATCCCCGGCGAGGACCTGCCCGGCAGCATCGCCGCCACCGACTTCGTCAACTGGTACTGCGGTCATCCCGACGCCGCCGACCACGTCTTCGACCTGTCGGTCGAGGAGGTCGCGGTGATCGGCGTCGGGAACGTCGCGGTGGACGTCGTCCGCATCCTCGCCAGGACGGCGGACGAGCTGCGCGAGACCGACGTCCCCGAGCAGGTGATCGAGGCGCTGGCGCGCAGCCGGGTCCGCCGCGTCCACATGATCGGTCGCCGCGGCCCCGCCCAGGCCAAGTTCACCACCAAGGAGGCCCGCGAGCTGGGCGAGCTCCCGAACGCGGCGATCCACGTGAGCCCGCAGGACATGGAGCTCGACCCCGCCAGCGCCGCGCTGGCCGAGAGCGACCGGCACGTGCGCGGCAACATCAAGGTCCTCAGCGGTTGGACGGGTGAGCCCGCCGACCGGCCCCGGCACATCGACGTCCGCTTCTGGCGCGCCCCTATCGAGATCCTCGGCACCGACCGTGTCGAGGGCCTGCGCCTGGAGAAGACCCGCCTGGACGAGACCGGCCGCGTCACCGGCACCGGGGAGTACGAGACGCTCCCCGTTGGCATGGTGCTCCGCTCCGTCGGCTATCAAAGCGTCCCCCTGGAGGGCATCCCGTTCGACGAACGCGCCTATGTCGTCCCGAACGACGGCGGCCGCATCCTCGCCCCGGACGGCACCCGGGTCCCCCGCGAGTACGTCGCCGGCTGGATCAAGCGCGGCCCGACCGGCGTCGTCGGCACCAACAAGTCCGACGCCGCCGAGACCGTCCGCAACCTCCTGGACGATCTCTCGGGCGACCGGACGGCCCCCGGCGGCACCATCGAGGAACTTCTCGAAGCGCGCGACCTTCCCGTCGTCACCTATGCCGACTGGCTCAATCTGGACGCTGCCGAGATCGCTCTGGCCCGCAGTCTCGATCGCGGTGAGCGCGTGAAGCTGGCCCGCTGGGAGGCCATGACCAAGGCGTGCAGAGGGGATTAGGGGGACGGGGTCGAGACCTACCGGGTGAGGACCAAACTGCCAGAGGTCGCCATCCAGGCAAAAACCATCCCGCAGGTAGTGACGGGAGTGTGACGGGGACGCTACCGTGCGGCATGTGACCGGCGGTCCAGAACTGTACGGGTTTCCCCCGCCCGCGACACTGCCCGATCTGCGGTGGCTGGGTCCGGACTACGTCTCCGTACTGGTGTACGACCTGACGCAGGGGCTCCTGCGCCAGGACCCCCGCACGTCCGTCATGGGCGTGCGCTGTGAAGGCGAGCCCGACCTGCGCCCCTCGGTCGATCCGAGCGGTGTCATCCGCGCGCATGACGCCTGTTTCCCTCTTCAGGTCTTCGTCCAGGACGGCACCGGGCGGCCGTGGCGGCTGCGCGGCCGGTGGACGTACTCCGGCCGCGAGCTCGGCACCTCCGCGGCGTCCATCACCCACTTCTGGCACCTGGTGTCCGCCGAGGGGGTCTAGCCGGGACCCGCGGGTGGAGCCGGGCCTGCCTTCCGGCGCTAGTCGGACGTGGCGGGCTCGTGGGTCTCGGACGCGCCGGCGCGGGCGACGCATTCGGTCACCTCGCGGGCGAGGGCCTGGGGGGTGAGGCCGATGTCGGCGAGGATCTCGGCGCGCGCGGCGTGGTCGAGGAACTCCTGGGGGATGCCGAAGGTGCGGATCGGGACGTCGATCTCGGCGTCGCGCAGCAGCCGGGCCACGGCGTCGCCGACGGCGCCGGTGCGGCCGTTGTCCTCGGCGACGGCGACGAGCGCGTGCTCGCGGGCGAGGTCGAGCAACGCCGGGTCGAGCGGCTTGACCCAGCGGGGGTCGACGACGGTGACGCCGATCCCCTGCGCGGCGATGAGCCCGGCGGCCTCCACCGCGGGCCCCGCCATCGAGCCGGCCGCGACGAGCAGGACACGGGTGCCGTTGGAGCCGTCGTGCCGGGCGAGGACGTCCATGCCGCCGACCTGCCCGATCGCCTCGATGTCGGCGGGCGCGGGACCCTTGGGGTAGCGGATCGCGGTCGGCCCGTCGGAGACGGCGACGCATTCGCGCAGCAGTTCGCGGAGCCGGGCGCCGTCGCGGGGGACGGCGACGCGCAGGCCCGGGACGAGCTGCAGGATCGACAGGTCCCACATGCCGTTGTGGCTGGCGCCGTCGTCACCGGTGACACCGGCGCGGTCGAGCGCGAACGTCACGGGCTGGCGGTGCAGGGCGGTGTCCATGAGGACCTGGTCGAACGCGCGGTTGAGGAACGTCGCGTAGAGCGCGACGACCGGGTGCAGGCCGCCGAGGGCGAGGCCGGTGGCGGAGGTGACGGCGTGCTGCTCGGCGATGCCGACGTCATAGCTGCGGTCCGGGAACGCCTCGGCGAACGGGGCGAGCCCGACCGGGTAGAGCATGGCGGCGGTGATGCCGACGACGTCGCGGCGCTCGCGGCCGATCGCGACCATCTCCTCGCCGAACACGCTCGTCCAGGGGGTGCCGCCCTTCTTGGGCAGGAACTTCCCGGTGACGGGGTCGAACGCGCCACCGCCGTGCATGCAGTCCTCGGTGTCGTTCTCGGCGGGCGCGTAGCCGCGTCCCTTGGTGGTGATGCAGTGCACGATCACCGGGCGGCCGAACCCGCGGGCGCGGCGCAGGGCACGTTCCACGGCGTCCTCGTCGTGGCCGTCGATCGGGCCGACGTACTTCATGCCGAGGTCCTCGAACATCGCCTGCGGCTGTAGGACGTCCTTGAGGCCCTTCTTGATGCCGTGCAGCGCCTCGTAGGCGACGTTGCCGACCACCGGTGCGCGGGGGACGGTCTTCTTGATGAGGTCGAGCGCGTGCTCGTAGCCCTGGGTGACGCGCAGGTCGGCGAGGTGGCTCGCGAGCCCGCCGATCGTCGGCGAGTAGGACCGGCCGTTGTCGTTGACGACGATGATGACCGGCCGGTCGACGCCCGCCGCGATGTTGTTCAGCGCCTCCCAGCACATGCCGCCGGTCAGCGCGCCGTCGCCGACGACCGCGACCACGGCCCGGTCGTCCTCGCCGCGCAGCTGGAACGCCTTGGCGAGCCCGTCGGCGTACGACAGGGCGGTGGAGGCGTGCGAGTTCTCGATGATGTCGTGCTCGGACTCGGCGCGGCTCGGGTAGCCCGACAGGCCGCCGCGGCGGCGCAGCAGGTCGAAGTCCTGCCGTCCGGTGAGCATCTTGTGGACGTACGCCTGGTGCCCGGTGTCGAAGAGGATCTTGTCGTGCGGCGAGTCGAAGACCCGGTGCAGGGCGATCGTCAGCTCCACCGCGCCGAGGTTCGGGCCGAGGTGCCCGCCGGTCTTGGACACCGCCTCGACGAGGAATTCGCGGATCTCCCCTGCGAGGCGAGGCAACTGCCCGGCGTCCAGTCGCTTGAGGTCCTCGGGACCCGTGATCGACTCCAGCAGGCTCACGCGTGTCAACTCCTCCGTCGGGGACATCGCCCCCACTCCCGGGGCTCCCCTGGTCTCGGGCCGTTCCGAGTTTAATCCCGGTTCGCCCACGACGCGCCGCACCCCGCCTCCCCCACGGGTGTGAAACAACTGACCCACGGGACCGCGATGGGGTAGGAACAGAGCATGGGCGTCGAAGAGATCGTGCTGCTCAACGCGGAAGACGAAGCCGTCGGTACCGCTCCGAAAGCAGAGAGTCACCATAGAGACACCCCGTATCACCTGGCTTTTTCCTGCTATGTGGTGGATACGGAGGGTCGTGTTCTGATCACCCAACGCGCGCTCGGGAAGCGGACCTTCCCCGGCGTCTGGACGGGGAGCTGCTGCGGGCATCCGGGCCCCGGCGAGGGACTGCGCGGTGCGGTGATCCGGCGATTGCGTGACGAACTGGGCCTACTGGATGAATCACTCGAATCCCTGACGCCCGTCCTGCCGGGCTTCCACTACCGCGCCGTCGCCGACGACGGGACGGTCGAGCACGAACGCTGCCCCGTCGTGCGCGCCACGGTGCCGGCCGGCACGTCCGTCCGGGCCAACCGCGCGGAGGTCGAGGCCGCCGAGTGGTGGACGTGGAAGGAGTGCCTCGACCTGGTCGACCGTCCCGAGTCCTCGCCCTGGTACCGGCTGCAACTGGCCGAGTTGGCCCCGCTGGGAGAACCGCGGGACTGGCCCGACGCGGGGACCGCCCCGCTCCCGCCCGCCCTCGGCTGGTGACCCGCCAACGTCCCGCGCTCTGACCCGTGTCGCCCCCGTCGTGCCCTCGGCCCGGCGGGGGCGACGCTCGATAACCGCGAGATCACTTTTCGATGTGCGCTGTTGACCCGCTGACCCGACCGATCGGAGGCTTTGTTTTCCGGGGCAACGAAAGGACGGGCGATGCGAGGACAGGCACCCAGCCGGCGCTGGACGGCCGTCGCGGCCGTGGCGATGACCGGCGCGCTGGCCATGTCGGGTTGCGGCGGGAACGACTCCAAGGGGTCCAACGACACGTCCGAGGTCGAGGTCTTCTCGTGGTGGACCGGCCCCGGCGAGGCCGACGGTCTCGCGGCGATGAAGGCCGACTTCGAGAAGAAGAACCCCGGCACCAAGTTCACCAACGCCGCCATCGCGGGCGGCTCGGGCACGCAGGCCCAAGCGGTGCTGGCCAGCCGCCTACAGAACCGCAAGCCGCCGGATTCGTTCCAGGGCCACGCGGGCGCCGAACTGCTGGACTACATCAAGGCCGGGCAGATCGAGCCGCTGGACTCCTTCTATGACGACAACAACCTCAAGGCCGCCTACCCCGAGCAGCTCCTCCAGCAGATCACCTACCAGGGCAAGATCTACTCGGTGCCGGTGAACATCCACCGGTCCAACATGCTCTGGTACAACCCGGGCATCCTCAAGGACGCCGGGATCTCCGCGCCGCCCAAGTCGATCGCCGAGTTCATCACCGGCCTGAAGGCCGTCAAGGAGAAGACGAAGAAGGTCCCGCTGTCGCTCGGCGCGCAGTGGACGGCCGACCACCTGCTGGAGAGCGTCCTGCTCGGCGACCTCGGCACGGACGCCTACAACGCGCTGTGGAAGCCGGGCGCCGACTGGGGCTCCCCGGCCGTCGGCAAGGCCCTGGCCGACTTCGCCGAGATCATGAAGTACACGACGCTGGAGGCGGCGTCCACCGACTGGCAGGGCGCGGCGAAGGCAGTCGTGGACGGCAAGGCCGCGTTCAACATCATGGGCGACTGGGCCTACGGGTACTTCACCGGGAGCGCGCCCAACGGCCTCGCCAAGAAGGTCGATACCGACTTCGGGTACGCCCCGTCCCCCGGCACCGACGGCACCTACATGTGGCTGTCGGACTCCTTCACCCTGCCCAAGGGCGCACCCCACCGCGGCGGTGCGCTCGCGTGGCTGAAGGAGGCGTCCAGCAAGGAGGGGCAGGATCTCTTCAACCCGAAGAAGGGTTCCATCCCCGCCCGTAAGGACGCCGACAAGACGCTCTACAAGGGCTACCTGGAGTATGCGTTCAACGAGTGGAACAGGCCCGGCGTCAAGCTGGCCGGCTCGTTCTGGCACGGGGTGAACGCCAGCAAGAAGCAGCACACCGACATCGACACGGCGGTGGGCCTGTTCCTGCAGAACAAGGACGTGGGCAAGCTGCAGGCGTCCCTGGTGAGCGCGGCGAAGAACAGCGGTCAATGACCCGCCGGGCCCGCAGTTGGCTGCCCGGTCTACTCCTGGTCTCCCCGTCCATCGTGGCGATCGGCCTGTTCGTCTACGGGCTGATCTTCTGGAACACGCGGGTCGCGCTGAGCGGCAGGCATGACGAGGTCTCCCCCTACAAGTTCGACAAGGGGAAGAATTTCGTCGATCTGTGGGACCAGCCGAGCTGGCCGGGCGCGGTGAAGCACGCGCTGCTGTTCACCGCCGTGTTCGTGCTCGGCGCGCTGCTGCTCGGCGCGTTCCTGGCGTTCCTGATGGACAAGGGCATCCGGGGCGAGGCGTCGTTCCGGGTGGTCTACCTGTTCCCGATGGCGATCTCGTTCATCGCCAGCGGGGTGGTGTGGCGCTGGCTGATGAACCCGGCGCCGCCCGAGCGGGCCGTCGGCCTCAACCAGCTGTTCGGTGAGTTGCACCTCGGAGCGCTGGCCAACGACTGGTGGCAGGACCCGGACTGGGGCATGGCGGCGATGGCACTCCCGGCCATCTGGCAGATGTCCGGTTATGTCATGGCTTTGTATCTCGCCGGGTTCCGGAGCGTCCCCGAGGAACTGCGCGAGGCCGCCCGGGTGGACGGCGCGTCCGAGTGGAAGGTCTATCGCTACGTGGTGTTCCCGCAGCTCCGCCCGGTGACGCTGTCCGCACTGATCATCCTTGGCCATATCTCGCTGAAGGTGTTCGACCTCATCATGGCCATCGCGGGCAAGCAGATCATCACCTACGTCCCGGCCATCGCGACGTACGTCGAGGTGTTCGACCGGCACGACCCGGCCAACGGCGCCACCATCGCCACCTATCTGCTGCTCGCCGTGGCGCTGCTGGTGGTCCCCTATCTGGTCTGGTCAGTGCGGGCGGAGCGCACGCGATGACGGCGGCGACCACCTCCGGCAGGACGGTACGGATCGTGCGGCCCGCGATCCTGCTGCTGTTCGTCCTGCTCTTCCTGATGCCGGTGTACGTCCTGCTGGTCACCAGCTTCAAGCCGCTCCAGGAGGCCGACCCGGGCAGCGCGTGGAACCTGCCGAGCCACTGGAGCACGTCCGGCTGGAGCGCCGCCTGGGAGACGCTGCGGCCCGGCCTGGAGAACAGCGTCAAGATCGCGGTGTCCGGGTCGCTGATCTCGGCGGTGCTCGGCTCGCTGAACGGCTACGTCCTGGCCAAGTGGCGCTTTCCCGGCGCGGACGCCGTGTTCACGCTGTTCCTGTTCGGGATGTTCATCCCGTACCAGGCCGTCATGATCCCCCTCGCGGGCCTGCTGACCGACATGGAGCTGGTCGGGACGATCCGCGGGCTCGTCCTCGCCCACGTCGTGTACGGCATCCCGATCTGCACGCTCATCTTCCGCAACTATTACGTGACCATTCCGGACGAACTGATTGAGGCCGCCCGGGTGGACGGTGCCGGGATGCTCCGGACGTACTGGTCGATCGTCCTGCCCGTATCGGCGCCGGCGTTCGCGGTGACCCTTATCTGGCAGTTCACCTCGATGTGGAACGACTTCCTGTTCGCGGTGTTCCTCGGCGCGCCCGACAGCTGGCCGGTCACCGTCATGCTGAACAACACCGCGGGCTCGGGTGCGGTCGCCGTCCAGTACAACCAGCAAATGGCCGCGGCGCTGCTCGCCTCGCTTCCGACTCTCCTCGTCTACCTGCTCCTGGGCCGCTTCTTCATGCGCGGGCTCATGGCGGGCGCGCTGAAGGGCTGACGGCCACATGGACCCTGGTACGCGTAGTGATCGCGACAACCACGTGAGAATTTCGCGCGTCCCATAACTGATCAATGTCGACACATACTCGCCCACTCCGTTGGCATATCGGCCAAGATGCGCCTACTCTCACGGCATCGTCCCGCGCAGCGGAGGCAGGGTCGAGCACTGGAGGTGACCGCGTGCAGGCGATCAGTGTTCAGCAGCCCTGGGCGTTCGCCATCGCGCGAGGTGGCAAGACCGTCTGGAACCAGGCGCTGCCGACCGCCTACCGCGGCTCGCTCCTGGTCCACGCCTCGATGCGTGTCGACCTGAAGGCGTGCGACTCCCCGCTGATCCAGGCCGCCGGCTGGGATCCGCGCGACCCGCTCGCCACCATCGGCGCCGTCATCGCCGTCGCCGACCTCTCCCACGTCTGCTCGGCCGCCGTCACGGGGGCCGCCTGCGAGTGCGGCCCCTGGGCGGACCGCGGCGCCCACCACTACCACCTGACGGCGGTCCGCGCCCTGCCCCGTCCCATCGTCGCGCTGGGCCGGCCCGGACTCTGGGAACCGAAGCCCTCCCTCGTCACCGCGGTGGACGCGATGTTCGCCGCCGCGACCTCCCTGCACCACACCCGCTGAGGGTTCACGCCCCGTCCGCGGCGTGGCGGAGGCGGGTGAGCTCGGCGGCGATCCTGTCGAGGGTCCAGCTCGCGTTCAGGCCGCTCGGGTTGGGCAGCACCCAGAGCCCCGCGGGACCGAACGTCTCCTCCTGCGGGCCGATCGCGGTGCGGGGACGGCCGAAGGCGGTGCGGTAGGCGGTGACCCCGGCGACGGCAAGGTAGGCGGGACGGCAGCGCTCGACGAGCGCGGTGAGGCGGCGGCCTCCCTCGCGGAGCTCGGCGCCGGTCAGCTCGTCCGCGCGGGCGGTGGTGCGCTGCGCCAGGTTGGTGATGCCAAGACCGTAACCCGGCAGCAGATGCTGCTCGGAGGGGTCCAGGAGGCGGTCGGTGAAGCCGGAACGGTGCAGCGCGGGCCAGAACCGGTTGCCGGGACGCGCGAAATGATGGCCCGTCGCGCCGGAGTAGAGGCCGGGGTTGATGCCGCAGAACAGCACACGGAGCGTTCCGCCGTCGGGAGGCAGGACGTCCGGGATGACGCGGTCGCGGGCGGCCTCCAGGTCGGCCTTGGTGGGGCGCTCGGCGGGTCGCATCAGACCAGACTACGGACGATCAGGACGACCGCCGACATGCCCACGACCACCAGCAGGGCCGCCCGCAGCCGAACGGCGTCCCGGCGAGACGCCGCCGAACGCCCAGCCGAGGCCGACGCTGCCCTGCACGATCGCGCCGAGCAGCGCGGCCAGACCCCGGACGAGGATGAAGTCAATATCCGGCACAAAGCCGGACCTTACCGTCCCCCAAGGTCAGACGGACGCGTCGGTGAGGGCCTTCAACTGGTCGCGGGTCAGTTCCGTCCCGGGCACTTGCAGAAGGGGCTGGATCTGATCGAGGGTGCTGGCGCTGGCGATCGGGGCCACCACGGTCGGCTGGGCGGCCAGCCAGGCCAGGGCCACGGTTGCGATCGGGACACCTTGTTCGTCGGCGACTGCGTCGAGAGCGGCGAGAACCTTAGGCCCGCGCTCGGTCTCCAGGTAAGCGGCCGCCTTTCCGGCGCGCGCGCTGTCCACCGTGGATCCCGGACGGTACTTCCCGGTCAGGAAACCCGAGGCGAGACCGTAGTACGGCAAGGCGACCAGGCCGTACCTTTCGGCGAGGTCGCGCCGCGCTCCCTCGTAGCCGTCGCGGGCCACCAGGTTGTACTCCGGCTGGATCGCGACATAGCGGGCCGTCCCCTCGCGTTCGCTGAAGGCCAACGACGCCTCCAACCGGTCGAGCCCGATGTTCGACACGGCGATCTGCCGGAGCTTGCCCGCGGCGACCAACGCGTCCAGCGCGCCGAGGATCTCCTCGACGGGCACCGACGGGTCGTCGAAGTGGGTGTAGTACAGGTCGATGTAGTCGGTGCGCAGCCGCCGGAGCGAATCCTCCACGGCCGCTCTGATCGTCGAAGCGGCCAGTCCCTGGCGCTCGGGGTGGCGGCCGCCCTTGGTCGCGATGACGATGTCCCCGCGGTTGCCCCGCGACGCCGTCCACTCGCCGATGATCGTCTCGGACTCGCCGCCGCCGTTGCCCTCCACCCAGGACGAGTACGCGTCGGCGGTGTCGATCAGATTGCCACCGCCCCCCGTGTAGGCGTCCAGGATCGCGAACGAGGCGTCCCGGTCCGCGGTCCAGCCGAAGACGTTGCCGCCGAGCGCCAGCGGGAAGACGTCCAGGTCGCCGATCTTCTTGGTGATGTCAGCCATGTACTGATGCAATCCCCGGGGCGCGGCGGCCATTCCCGACCGGGACCGGAACATTCACGGGCCGCCCCCCGATCGGAGGGCGGCCCGCTCGGCGTCGCGCGTTACTTGCCGATGAGGTTCCTCAGGACGTACTGCATGATGCCGCCGTTGCGGTAGTAGTCCGCCTCGCCGGGGGTGTCGATGCGGACGACGGCGGTGAACTCCTTGCCGGCTCCGTGCCCGGCGGGATCCGTGGCCGTCACCGTCAGCTCCTCCGGGATGCCGCCCTCGTTCAGCGCCGTGACCCCGGTGATGTCGAAGGTCTCGGTGCCGGTGAGGCCGTGGGACGCGGCGGACTCGCCGTCCTTGAACTGCAGCGGCAGCACGCCCATGCCGATGAGGTTCGAGCGGTGGATGCGCTCGTAGGACTCGGCGATGACCGCGCGGACGCCGAGCAGCGCGGTGCCCTTGGCGGCCCAGTCGCGGGACGAGCCGGAGCCGTACTCCTTGCCCGCGATGACCACGAGCGGCGTGTCCTGCGCGGCGTAGTTCTGCGCGGCGTCGTAGATGTAGGACTGCGGCGCGCCGTCCTGGGTGAAGTCGCGGGTGAAGCCGCCCTCGACGTCGTCCAGCAGCTGGTTGCGGAGCCGGATGTTGGCGAACGTCCCGCGGATCATCACCTCGTGGTTGCCGCGCCGCGAGCCGTAGGAGTTGAAGTCCTTGACCGCGACACCGTGGTCCTGGAGGTACTGCGCGGCGGGCGTGCCGACCTTGATCGACCCGGCCGGGGAGATGTGGTCGGTGGTGACCGAGTCGCCGAGCTTCGCCAGGACGCGGGCGCCGTGGATGTCGGTGACCGGCTCCGGCTCGGCGCCCATCCCGTCGAAGTAGGGGGCCTTGCGCACGTAGGTGGACGAGGGGTCCCACTCGAACAGGTCACCGGTCGGGATGTCGAGGCCGCGCCAGCGGTCGTCGCCCTTGAACACGTCCGCGTAGTCCTTGACGAACATCTCCTGGCCGATGGACGACTCGACGATCGAGGCGACCTCCTCGGGCGCGGGCCAGAGGTCGCGCAGGTAGACCGGGCCGTCGGTGCCCTCGGCGATGGGGTCGTTGAGGATGTCGATGTCCATCGTCCCGGCCAGCGCGTAGGCGATGACCAGCGGCGGCGAGGCCAGGTAGTTCATTTTCACGTCCGGGCTGATGCGGCCCTCGAAGTTGCGGTTGCCCGACAGGACCGCGGTGACCGCCAAGTCTTTGTCGTTGACGGCCTTGGAGATCTCCGGCTGCAGCGGCCCGGTGTTGCCGATGCACGTCGTGCAGCCGTACCCGACCAGGTTGAAACCGATCTTGTCGAGGTACGGGGTGAGGCCCGCGCGCTCGTAGTAGTCGGTGACGACCTGTGACCCGGGCGCCAGCGACGTCTTCACCCAGGGCTTGCGGGTCAGGCCCCTCTCGACGGCGTTCTTCGCCAGCAGCGCGGCGGCGATCATCACGTACGGGTTGGAGGTGTTGGTACAGGACGTGATGGCCGCGACCGCCACATGCCCGTGGTCCAGCTCGAAGCTCGTCCCGTCGTCCAGGGTCACCGGGACCCGCTTGTGCGGCCGGCTGGACCCGTCGGGCGACACCTCGCGCGGCTTGTCGCCGTTGCCGTCGTGGCTGATCGCCGGGGAGTCCGAGGCGGGGAAGCTCTCGGCGGACGCCTCGTCCGCCGGGCCCAGGATGCTCGTGACGTAGTTCTGCACGTCCCGGCGCCAGGTGTCCTTGGCGACCGAAAGGGAGATGCGGTCCTGTGGGCGTTTCGGGCCGGCCAGGGACGGCACGACCGTCGTCAGGTCCAGCTCCAGGTACTCGGAGAACTCCGGCTCGACCGACGGGTCGAGCCACATCCCCTGCTCCTTGGCGTAGGACTCGACCAGCGCGATCTGCTCGTCGCTCCGCCCGGTCAGCCGCAGGTACTTCAGCGTCTCGTCGTCGATCGGGAAGATCGCGCAGGTGGACCCGAACTCGGGGCTCATGTTCCCGATCGTCGCGCGGTTCGCCAGCGGCAGCGCCTGCACGCCCTCGCCGTAGAACTCCACGAACTTGCCGACGACGCCGTGCCCCCGCAGCATCTCGGTGATGGTCAGCACCAGGTCGGTGGCCGTCGTCCCCGCGGGAAGCTCACCGGTCAGCTTGAAGCCGACCACGCGCGGGATGAGCATCGAGATCGGCTGGCCGAGCATCGCGGCCTCCGCCTCGATGCCGCCGACGCCCCAGCCCAGCACGCCGATGCCGTTCTCCATCGTCGTGTGCGAGTCGGTTCCGACGCAGGTGTCGGGGTAGGCGACGCCGTTACGGTCGAACACAACGCGGGCCAGGTGCTCGATGTTCACCTGGTGGACGATGCCCGTCCCCGGGGGGACGACCTTGAACTCGTCGAAGGCGGTCTGCCCCCAGCGCAGGAACTGGTAACGCTCCTTGTTGCGCTGGTACTCGACCTGCACGTTGCGCTCGAAGGCGTCCGGCGAGCCGAAGTAGTCGACGATGACCGAATGGTCGATGACCATCTCGGCAGGCGCCAGCGGGTTGATCCGCTTGGCGTCCCCGCCCAGCTCGCGGACCGCCTCCCGCATCGTCGCCAGGTCCACCACGCACGGCACGCCGGTGAAGTCCTGCATGATCACGCGGGCGGGCGTGAACTGGATCTCCTTGCTCGGCTGCGCCTGCGCGTCCCACCCGGCGAGCGCGCGGATGTGCTCCGCGGTGACATTCGCGCCGTCCTCGGTGCGCAGCAGGTTCTCGAGCAACACCTTGAGGCTGTACGGGAGGCGGGCCGAGCCCTCGACCGCGTCCAGCCGGTAGATGTCGTACGACTTGCCGCCCACCTGCAGCTTGCTCAAGCTGCCGAAGCTGTTCGCGGACACGGACTCCTCCTCCGTCGCCGCCGCGCGTCCGGTCCGGGACATGATCGCGCGGCGCTTGTCAACTCGATCCTCATGACCGCCCCGGGCGCTCATGAGGCGGCGGGGCGGATGCTCATCTCCCTTGATCCTGCCCTAGTCAGGCTTCCGACCGGGAATCAGGTCCGCCTAACTTCCGCAGGTTTTCTCTTGATGTCAAGCTACCTGGAATTTATCTCGACATCAAGCTACTTTGGCCGCGCCACCGGCTCACCGCACCGACCGCTCCCGCAGGAATCCGTCGATGACCTGCGCGGCGTGCTGGACGTCTCCCTCGCAGTGACACAGGAATCCCCCATGCCCGCGCGGCGCCTCGTGGAAGCCCCACTGTCCGCCGGGCAACGCCATGACGCACAGCGTGGCCGTGACGGCGGTGCCGTACACCCGCAGCAACGGGACACGAACGGGAGCCGTCTCGGCGTGGTAGGTCTTCACGCACCGCCACCCGCCCGCCTCCAACGCGAGAGCGAGGGAGTCCAGGCACCGCAGCACCACGTCACGGTTCCGTTCCGTCCGCCACCTCAGGTAGCGAAGACGGATCTTCCGCCGGATCCGGCAGCGCGTCAATGAAGCCTCACCCATGTGACCATGCCTCCTTCGTTGCGCAGACACGCACCACGATCGAGCCGTCCCGCCCGCGCGAGCCGTGCGCGTCAAGTCGATTGACTGCCAAGCGTGCACGCTCCGGGCTAAGGTCGCTACGTTCCGTCACTATTCGCTACAGACGGGAGCCCCCATGCACGCGCGGGAGTCGCTCGACCCAGCACGATCGATGTGGCACTTCATCGCCGTCCATCTGCGCCGCTACCGCGAGGCGCACCACATGTCGGGCCAGGCGCTGGCCGACGTCCTCGGCTGCGACCGTTCGACGGTCTCCCGGTACGAATCGAACCGGCTCCGCCTCAAGCGAGGGCACGCGGAGATCATCGACCGCCGCTGGAACACCAACGGCATGTTCACGAACTTGATCGGCTTCGCCGAACGGGCCGACGAGGGCGACTGGCTCGTGGAACTGTCGGAGTACGAGGCCCGCGCGACGCGGATACGGATGTGGGAGGCGTCCGTCATCCCCGGCCTACTCCAGACGCCCGACTACGCGCGCGCCGCCCTGACGGCGGGCACCGAGAACAATCCAGACATCGCACTCGAACAGCGAATCGCACGGCAGGCAGCGGTGTTCGGCAAACCCAGGCCACCACGAGTGTCCGCGTTCCTCAGCTGGGTGGCCGTCACTCAACTGGTCGGCGGGCCGGACACCATGCGCGGGCAGTTCGCCCATCTGGTCGAGTTGAGCGAACTACAGCACGTCAGCATCCGGATCGTGGAGAACCAGGCCGGCGCGCATCCCGGGTTGAACGGTTCTTTCAAGCTCCTGACGGTCGGCGACCGCGACCTCGCCTACACCGAGGCGGCGACCCACGGTCGGTTCCTGATGGACCCCTTCGACGTCCAAGAGATCGCAGTAAGGTACGACTGGATCAGCGACATTGCCCTCCCGGTTGGTCCATCTCGGGCTCTTCTGAAAGCCGAATCGGAGAAGTACCCATGACCGAGTGGCGCAGATCGACGTGCAGCGGCACCACCGGACAGTCCGACTGTGTGGAAGTCGCGAGCCTCCACGGCAGCGTCGGCGTCCGCGACAGCAAGGACCCGAACGGCCCCCGGCTCGTCGTCAGCCGCGACGACTTCGCGACCCTGATCACAGGGCTGAAGCGCTGACTATCCCCGGTGGCCCAGCACGTTGACCACCTGTCCGTTGGGGTCACGCACGAAGAAACGGCGCACTCCCCATTCCTCGTCCTGCAGGGGGTGCACGATCTCCGCCCCGGTCTCTTGCAGAGCCGCATAGACGGCGTCCACATCGTCCACCTCGATGCTCAGATCGGGGTTGACCGGTGCGGTCTTGTCACTGGTCATGAAGCTGATCTGAGCCGCCGGACTCGACGGGGAGGCAAGCGTCACGATCCAGCCGTGATTCATGACCTCCTCAAGCCCCAACAGCCCATAGAACTCCTGGCTGCCCGGCGCGGCCTGGGCGTTGGGTACGACGCGGCGAACCACCATCGAAGTCTCCACGTGAGATCGAGATCACTTGTCCCACAACTAGCACAGCGGCCCCCAGACAGACCGCGCGGGGCTCCGCGAGAACATCGCTGGTCCAGTCAGAACCTGTCGTCCTCATCAACCACACCGAATGCCCCCTTTGCCCGAACTGGAGCGCGATGGCCCAAGGACTCGGGCTCCTCGTGCAGGGCTCGGGCGCATCGACTGATGTTGTGTGCCGCGGCCAGCAGAGGGCGGGTCAGGCGCTGGGTGGACAAACTGCCAGTGTGTCCGGTGATGCCGATACAGCCGATCAACGATCCGTCCGGGCCCCGCAGCCCGGTCGCGACGCAACTGAACCCGAGCAGGCACTGCTGATGCTCGACCGCGATCGCGGTGTCGCGCACGGCTTGGACTCCGGCGAGGAAACGGGGCCAGGACGTAGTGGCGTGCGGGGTCTGCGGAACCGGCGGACGTCCACGCAGTTCTTCCAGCAGGTCGGGCCGGTCGGCCAGCAGCACGCGCCCCAAGGCCGAGCTTTGCAGCGCGGCACTGCGAAAGTCCTGCGGCCAGCAAGTACGCTGCATGTCAGGGGCTCGGTTGGCGCCGAAGGCACTGGCCATGAAGGTGACCGCGGAGCCGTCCGTCAGGCAGACCCATACGATCTCCCCGGTGCGTGCGAACAAGTCCTGCACGTACGGGGTGACGGCTTGAAGCAGACCATGCTGCACCGCCGCGCGGGTCCCGAGATCCAGTAAGTGCGTCCCCAGCCGGTAACGGCCGTCGGCGCACCGTTGCAGCATCTTCCGGGCGACCAGGTCGGCGGCGATGCGGCGGACCGTGGGCTTGGGAATGCCGACCTCGCGGGTCAGATCGGCCAGCGTCACCGGCTGGCCGCGGACGGCGACCGCGTCGAGCACGGCAACGACACGTCCGGCGACGGTGTGGTCGTCCATACCCCACATGTTCGGGTCTGCGCGGACGAAATGCCACCGGCCGGGTCACTCAGTGACACGCGCCTCTGGTGGTCCCGCCCCTATCTCAGCGACCGTGGCGGAGGCGGCACCGCGGGGGCGTAGCCGCACCGGAGTCCGACGATGCGGAAAGGAAGGACAGCGCGTCTGGATACCGACCCAACGTCCTGTACCCCACCCATTCCCCAGGCGAGGGTAGCCAGGTCAATGAATCTGGCCGAGAAAGTCCAGCACGCGACCCCAGGTCAGCTCCGCCGCCGAAGGGGTGTAATCGGAAGAGTGATGGCCGGTGTAGAAATGACCGGCGTCCAGATAGCGGAAGATCTCCGGGTCGGCCCCGGTCTCCCCCGCCGCCTGGATCATGCGCGCAACGCGCTCCGGCGGGGCGAACTGGTCGGATTCGGCGGCGTGCATCTAGATCCGGAGTCCTGGCCGCACGGACGCGGGGATCTCGGCCGTGGCGTGCAGGAGCAGGACACCGACGGTGACAGGTCGCTCGGCCCACACCTCGGAGAGGACACCGCCGCCCATGGAGAGTCCGGCGAGGATGGTCTCGTCCGGCAGCTCTTCCAGAGCCCGCCGAGCTCGCTTGATCACCGTCGACCAGCCGACCCGCTCCTGCAACTCGAACCCGTGGTCAAGGGTGCTGAACGGCGCTGACGATCGCGGCGGGTAGGTCGTCGGACGGGCACCGTCGGCGGACGCGAGTCAGATGCCGGTGGACCGTGGCGGCCAGTACCGGGATCACGGCGGGCTCGCGGTCCCTCCGACGGCATCGGCGGTGGCGAGTTCCTCGCGGTCACCGTCAGCGCTGATCAGAAGGGTGCGAACGGCATCAGGCATTGGTTCGCCGTGAAGGAGTCGCGTGGCCAGATCGGCGCGGATGAGATCGAGTGGGCGGCGGTCGCCGTCCTTGCGCAGGCCCTGCGCGGCCGCGGTGATCTTGTTGAAGAGGGCCCGGGCCTCCTCGGGGCGGAGGTCGCGCAGAGGCAGGTCAGCGGTCCCGGACGGTGTCTCCCACAACTCCAGGCGGCGCCTGGCCACCGCCTCACGCGCGCGTTCCTCGATCGTTTCGGGGGCCAACCGGCGGACGATGCGCTTGATCCGGCGGCGCAGTTGGCCGGTGGTCTGGGTCGGGGCCGTATCGAGGATGGCGGCTTCGAGCCGTCCGGCACGTCGTCGGGAAGGGCTTCGGCGCGTCGCAGATGACGCGGGCCTTCGCCAGATCGATCTGCCCGGTCTCCAAAGCCTCTCCTGTGGCGGCCAGAGGACCGGTGAGCCGACCGGCGATGTGGACGAGGGTGGCGGCCGTGTTGCTGGTGACCGTCAGCGCGGCGGCGACCTCTTCAATGGTCGACTCGTACGCGGACAGAATCCGGTAGTCAGACTCCCCCGCAGTCTCGGCATCCTCGCGGCGGCGCGCGAGTTCGGCGATCGCGGCCAACTCGCGGGCCTGCGCCCAAGACGTCTGGCGGCGCGCGGCCGCGGCGACCTGCAAGAGCCCGTCGTCGGACAGATCGGCCAGGCGTTCGTTTCGGCCAGCCAGACAGACCGCGAGCTGAGGGCCGGGCGGAAACCACTCCGGGCCGCTCCACTCACGTGTTCCAGACCCAATTTCGACGGCCACCGACAAGAGATCACCCCCCATTAAGCCCGCCATCTCACTCCTATTGTAAAGCAAGATCGCCACTCGATCACACCACAATTCAGACACGCCATATCAATGTCACCACACCCAACAACTACACAACCTAAGAGCAACTCCACTCCAGAGCCCGCAGGGCAGACGAACACAAAAGTTGAAGCGCGAAGCTAAATCCCTAACCTGCATCCACAACACCGCACCCATGACAGAAACCCGCGGCCACCACCTTTCCTAGGCGACGGCTTTTCGCGCGCAGCGCGCGCAGACAGATTCCCGAGACCACCTCCACACGGCCATCAACACCAACCGACCACCGAACCAACCCGACCTGGACATCACCAGCCCAGGCGCAACTCACACCACAACACCCCACCACCGACCGGCAGTGCGGACGACGCGACGCCGACGCCGACGGCAGCACTGAGAGCGCGACACCCCACCCACCCAGGCCAGACGGCCAACGGGACGGGACGCCGTACAAGAGGGGACCGATGCATTCACAACCCCAGCGCATCCAATCCATGCGTCCCGTCGGCGGCGTCGGCAACGTTGGCGCAAGGGCAGTGAATGACAGCATCCGAACGACACGAACACATCGGGAGACGACACAGCGGACGGCCAACACAAAATGACCAGAAGTGCTGTCCCTTTCAGGAAATCTCTCTTCGCCAGTGGACGGCACGGGAATCTAAGGTGATCATGTGAAGCCACAACACCACACCAGAACGGAGTTCATTCATGCGGCGGACCTTGGGTCATGTGTCGCTCACCGTGGCGACGGTCGCGGCGGCGGTCGTGTTGCCGTCGTCGCTGGCGTCTGCGGCGCCGAAGAGTATCAGCAGTCTCGAAAAGTGTCCGCCCAGATCACTCTGTGGCTGGTCAGGGCCCGAGTTCACCGGAAAGATGACGACCTTCGGCGTGGGTGCAGGGTGCTTGAACCCTCCGTTTCCCCTGCGGTCGGTCGCCAACACCTACGGGGGAGCAAGAGGCATCCCGATCGTTCTTGGTGTGCTGACGGGCAAGGACTGCTCGGGCGGCGATCTCGGCTCGGTGTCGAGCGGACAGTCACTGCCGACCCTTCGCGAGGAAGGTCTCAGCGTCTGGTCCGTGTGGTGAAGCGGTCCGTGTGGTGAAGCGGTCCGCGCAGTGAACCCGACGCAATCCAGAGCAGCGAAGAGCACAGAGGTTCTATCGGAATGGAGTCCATCATGCGGCGGACCTTGGGTCGTGTCCCGTTGACGGTGGCGGCGCTGGTTTCGGCCATTGCGTTGCCGACGTCGCTCGCGTCCGCGGTGACCACGAGCGGCCTTGGAAACTGCCCTGAGAACGCATTGTGCGGCTGGTCGGAGCCTGAGTTCGCCGGGGAGATGACGAGGTTCAGCCCGGGTCGCTCATGCCAGAAGCCACCGTTTCCCATCCAGTCTGCTGCCAATACCTACCCGGACGACAACGTCATGATCCTGCTGGCCGTGCGGGCAGGCGGGGACTGTTCGGGTGAGCGACTTGGCACGATAATGGGCGGGGAGTCGCTGCCAACCCTGCGAGAGAAGGGCCTCAGCGTCGAGTCCGCATGGTGAGAAGCGGTAAGACACGAACGCGACGAGAGGCACACCGAGAATCGGGTGATCTGAGCGCCGCCGCAGGGAGCACCGCCACAGGTGGGCCCGCCCGGTCCCGGTCACCTGGCCGTGGAGGCGGCGGCCTTGGAGTTCTACGGTGGCGAGGGGGCCGTACGGCTGCTGGCATACGACGATGTCAGGGGCGTGTTGCTGCTGGAGCGGGCCGAACCTGGCGTGCCCTTGAGTTCGCTTGTGCCGGAAAAGGACGAGGAAGCCACGGCCGCGTTCGTCAGTGTGGCGCGAGGACTGCGCAGGGCCGCGCCTGAGGATTCCCCGTTGCCTCCGCTGGAGAGGGAAAGCGCCTCCTTTTCCGACCACTTGCTCGAACACCCGGGGGACGATCCGCTCCCCCGGTTCCTGGTCGAGCGGGCCGGGCGGCTCTTCGACGGGTTGTGCGCGGGCGCGCCGGAACGGGTCGTGCTGCACGGTGACCTGCACCATGACAACATTCTCAGCGCCGGGCGTGAGCCATGGCTGGCGATCGACCCGCATGGTTACATCGGTGATTCCGGCTACGAGGTCGGCGCGCTGTTCTACAACCCCGACATCGACGATCGGGATCCGGCCCTGCTCAGTCAGGTGCCCGCGCGGATCGAGCAGGTCGCGGACGGTCTCGGCATGCCGGTGGATCGGGTGGTGGCGTGGGCGTTCGTCAAGGCCGTGCTGTCGGAGGTGTGGACGGTCCAGGGCGGTGACCGACCGGGGAGCCGCGCCCTGGACGTCGCCCTGAGCCTGGTCGACCGATTGCCATAAGGGCGATTTTCCTGTTGCGCCCTTTCCGTCGCGGAAACGCGCGGCAGTTCAATAACTCCATACCTTGATCAGAGTTTTTCTGGTGCCGGACCGGCGAATCTCTCAGTGGTGACCACTGAACCACCCTGGAGCGCCGAGGAGCACGAGCGCGCGCTGGACGGGCTCGCGAGGCGGGAGAACTTCCCGATCGCGACGCGGCTGCTGCCACGGCGGCACCGCGCCGACCTGCGGGCCGTCTACGGTTTCGCCCGGCTCGTCGACGACATCGGGGACGAGGCACCGCGCGCGCAGCGGGCGGCGCTGCTCGATTCGGTGGACGACGATCTGGACCTCGTCTTCAAGGGCAGGACGCCCGGTCTTCCGCAGTTACGAAGCCTGGCCGGCACCGTCCGCGCCAGGGGAATTCCTGAGGAGCCTTTCCGGCTGCTGGTGCAGGCGAATCGCCAAGACCAGGTCGTGAACCGGTATGGAACATTCGAGGAACTGCTGGGCTATTGCAGCCTGTCGGCCAATCCGGTCGGGCGGATCGTACTGCACGTGTTCGGCGCGCAGGGGCGGGGGCTTGAGGAGGCGTCCGACCGGGTCTGTGCGGCGTTGCAGGTCATCGAGCACTGCCAGGACGTCGGCCAGGACTATCGGGCCGGTCGGATCTACCTGCCGGGCGAGGACCTGAAGCGGTTCGGCTGTGCCGAGGACGACCTGGCGCGGGCGGTGACCCCGACGCGTCTGCGGGGTGTGCTGGCCCTGGAGGCCGGACGGGCGCGGGAGTTGCTCGACCGCGGTGCGGCACCGCTGCTCTCGGGCCTGCACGGCTGGGCACGCCTCGCGGTGGCGGGATACGTCGCCGGGGGGCGGGCAACGTTGGCCGCCCTCGCGCGGGGCCGTTATGACGTGCTCGCGTGCCCGCCGAGCCCGCGCCGGACCGTGTTGCTGGCCGGTTGGGCGCGCTCTCTCAGAAGGGAAGGGCGATGACGTGGGCTCCCGAAAGCGGGAGACGACCAGAGCCCCGCACTCTCAGAGGGGATGGGCGATGACGTGCATTCCCGGAAGAAGGAGACGAGCAGAAACCCGCACTCTCAGAGGGGAAGGGCGATGACGTGCATTCCCGGAAGAGAGGGACAAGCAGAAACCCGCACTCTCAGAAGGGGTGGGCGATGACGGTTTCGGAGACGTGCGAGCGGCCCGAGTGGGTCGTCGAGGCGTATCGGCACTGCGAGCGGGTCGTGCGGGACGAGGCCCGCAACTTCGGGTACGGGATCCGGCTGATGCCCGCGCCGAAACGGCGCGCGATGAGCGCGATCTACGCGTTCGCGCGGGGCGTGGACGACATCGGGGACGGGCCGGAGCCCGCGTGCGTGCGGCTGGACCTGCTGGACCGGTCGCGACAGCGGCTGGAGACCGTCCAGGACGTGCTGTGGCGGCGGGCCGACTCGCGGGCGCTGGAGGGACATCCGGTGCTGACGGCGCTGGCGGACGCGGCGGGCCGGTACCCGATCCCGCTGGACGCGTTCGCGGAGCTGATCGACGGGTGCGAGAGCGATGTGCGGGGCGCCGCGTACGACACCTTCGACGATCTGCTGCGGTACTGCCAGCAGGTGGCCGGGACGGTGGGACGGCTGTCGCTCGGGGTGTTCGGGTATGACGGGCGCCAGCGGGCCGAGGGGCTCGCGGACTCGCTGGGGGTCGCGTTCCAGCTCACGAACATCCTGCGGGACATCCGTGAGGACGGGATGGCGGGCCGGGTGTACCTGCCCGCCGAGGATCTCGCCCGGTTCGGGTGCACGTTGGAGCAGGACGAGTCGGGCGAGTTCGTCGATCCGTCGTGGCGGCTGCATGACCTGATCGGGTTCCAGGCGGAGCGCGCGCGGGCTTGGTATGCGGAGGGGCTGAGGCTCCTTCCGCTGCTGGACCGGAGGTCGGCCGCGTGCACCGCGGCGATGGCGGGCATCTACCGGCGGGTGCTTGAGCGCATCGCCGAGCGTCCGTCCATCGCGCTGGAATCGCGGATTTCGCTTCCGACATGGCAGAAGGCCGTCGTGGCGGCGCGCGCGCTGACGGGAGTGGAGCGGTGAGCGTGGTGGTCGTCGGAGGCGGCCTGGCCGGCATCAGCGCGGCCATCGCGCTCCAGGAGTCCGGTGTGGACGTCACGGTGGTGGAGGCACGCCCGTGGCTCGGCGGCGCCACCCATTCCTTCGGCCGGGGCGAGTTGAGCGTCGACAACGGGCAGCACGTGTCGCTGCGCTGCTGCACGGCGTACCAGGGGCTGCTCCGGAGGCTCCGCACCGATCACCTGGTGGACGTCCAGGACCGGTTCGACGTCACCGTGCTGCGGCCGGACGGACCGCCCGCTCGGCTGCGCCGGGCGCCGCTGCCGAGCCCGCTGCATCTGCTGCCCGCTCTGGCCCGGTACACGCCGTTGTCGGGCGCGGACCGGCTGCGTGCGCTGTGGGCGTCGGCGTGGATGCGTCGGCTCGATCCCGCGGACCCCGTCCTGGACGAGGAGGCGGCGGGCGCGTGGCTGGCGGCGCGGGGGCAGCGGCCGTGGGCCCGCGAGGCGCTGTGGGGGCTGTTCATCACGGCGGCGCTGAACGCCGAGGTGGACGACGCGGCGCTGGGGCTGTCGGCGATGGTCTGCCGCCGGGCGCTGTTCGGGCGGGCGGATGCCGCCGACATCGGTGTCCCGTCCGTCCCGCTGGAGGAACTGCACGGCGGGCCGGCGCTGCGCCGGATCGAGGAGGCGGGCGGCACCGTCCATCTCAAGTCCAAGGTGGACGCGGTGACGGCCGACCCCAAGGTGGTGGTGGACGGAACGCCGATCGCGGCGGACGCGGTCGTCATGGCCGTGCCGCACGAGACCGCCGCGCGGCTGCTGCCCGTCGAGGCGCTGCCCGATCCGCTGCGCTGGCAGGAGCTGGGCGTGAGCCCGATCGTGAACGTGCACGTCGTCTACGACCGTCCGGTGATGGACCTGCCGTTCGCGGCGGCGGTCGGTTCGCCGGTCCAGTGGGTGTTCGACCGGACCGCGGTCAGCGGCCTGGAAAGCGGCCAGTACGTGGCGATCTCCCTGTCGGCCGCGGACCGCTGGATCGACGTGCCCACCGCGGAGATGCGGGCGCGGTTCCTGCCGGAGCTGCGGCGGCTGCTGCCCGGCACCCGTCCGGCGGTGGTCCGGGACTTCTTCGTGACGCGGGAGCGGCGGGCGACGTTCCGGCAGCATCCCGGTAGCGGCGCGGCGCGCCCGGCGGCGGCGACGCGGGCGCCGGGGCTCTTCCTCGCCGGCGCGTGGACCGACACGGGCTGGCCGGACACGATGGAGGGCGCGGTGCGCAGCGGTCTCACGGCCGCACGCCTGGTCCGTCACCACCTGGAGGAGGTGAGGGGCCGATGACGGCGATCCCGGTCTCGCTGACCGATGTCCGCGAGCTCGTCGACGGTGCTTTGCGCGCCGCGGTAGGACGGCTCGATCCGCACACGTACCGCGTGGCGGCCTACCATCTCGGCTGGACCGACGGCGAAGGGCGTCCTTGCCCGGGACCGGCTGGGAAGGCCCTGCGGCCGGCACTGGCCCTGCTGTCGGCCCGTGCCGCCGGGGCGCCGCCGGAGAGCGCCCTGCCCGGCGCGGTCGCGGTGGAGCTGACGCACGCGTTCTCGCTCCTGCACGACGACATCATGGACGGCGACCGGACACGTCGGCACCGTCCGGCGGCATGGACGGTCTTCGGCGAGTCCGGTGCGATCCTGGCCGGTGACGCGCTGATGACCCTTGCCGTCGAGGTGCTGCTGGAGGCGCCCGGTCAGGGCTCGGCGCGGGCGGCGCGGGCGATGGCCGTCGCCACCCGCCGGCTGATCGCCGGGCAGTCGCTCGACCTGGCCTTCGAGGCCCGCGACCACATCACGCTGGACGAGTGCCAGGACATGGTCGCGGGAAAGACGGCCGCGCTGCTGGCCTGCTCCTGCTCGATCGGCGCGGTCCTGGACGCGGCGCCCGAGCGGCTGACGACCGCGCTGGAGGAGTTCGGCGCCGACCTCGGCATGGCCTTCCAGCTCGTGGACGACCTGCTCGGCATCTGGGGCGACCCCGCGGTCACCGGCAAGCCCGCGCTGTCGGACCTGCGTTCCCGCAAGATGTCGCTGCCGGTGGTGGCGGCACTGAATTCCGGAACCCCCGCGTCCGCCCGGCTGGCCGAGCTGTACACCCGTCCGGAGCCGCTGGAGGAGAACGAGCTGGCCGAGGCCGCGCGGCTCATCGACATGGCGGGCGGGAGGGCGTGGACGGAGGCCGAGGCCGCCCGCCGGATCGGGCAGGCCCGCGATCGGCTGGCCCGCGCGGGGCTGCCCGACGCCGTCCGTACCGAGTTCCTGCACGTCGCCGACTTCATCACCCGCCGGGACCACTGATGACCACCACAGAACCCACTCAGCAACCGCAGCCCACGCCGGCAAAGGCACCAGGAAAGCCGCCAACGAAGACGAGAGCGAAGCCACGGACGAAGACGCAGCCCGAGGTGAAGACCCCGGCCGAGTCAGAGGCACGGACAAAGGCAGAGGCACGGGCCGAGTCAGAGGCGTCGGCGACAGCGACGCCTCTGGACGCCGCCGCGGCCGCGCTCGGTGCGGCGCGTGACCACCTGCTCGCCCTCCAGTCGCCGGAGGGCTGGTGGAAGGGCGAGTTGCAGACCAACGTGACGATGGACGCCGAGGATCTGCTGCTCCGCGAATTCCTCGGCATCCGCACCGAGGAGGACACGCGGGAGGCGGCCCGCTGGATCCGCTCCCAGCAGGCCGAGGACGGTTCCTGGGCGAACTTCCACGGAGGGCCGCCCGAGCTGTCCACCACCGTGGAGGCCTACGTCGTGCTGCGGCTCGCCGGGGATTCCCCGGACGCCGAGCACATGCGCCGCGCCGCCGCCCTCATCCGTGGCGAAGGCGGCATTCCGGCCACCCGCGTCTTCACCCGCTTCTGGCTGGCGTTGTTCGGCCAGTGGTCGTGGGACGAGCTGCCGGTGCTGCCACCAGAGATGATCTTCCTGCCGCGCTGGTTCCCGCTGAACGTCTACGACTGGGCGTGCTGGGCGCGGCAGACGATCGTCCCGCTGACGGTGGTGGGGGCGCTGCGTCCGGTCCGGCCGCTGCCGTTCGACCTCGCCGAGCTGTACGCCGCCCCTGGGCCCGACGCGGCAGGCCCCACGAAACCGTCGCGTCGCCTGCGCGTTCCCGGCTGGGACGAGGCGTTCGGCGCGCTCGACCGGGCCCTGCATGTGTACCAGCGCCGTCCGCTGAAGCGGCTGCGCGAGACCGCGCTGCGGCGCGCCGGCGATTGGATCATCGCCCGGCAGGAGCCGGACGGATCGTGGGGCGGGATCCAGCCACCGTGGGTGTACTCGCTGATCGCGCTGAACCTCCTCGGATACGACATCGACCATCCGGTGATGCGGCGCGGCCTCGCCGGTTTCGAGCGCTTCACCATCCGGGACGAGACGGGACGGCGCCTGGAGGCGTGCCAGTCCCCCGTCTGGGACACCGTCCTCGCAATGATCGCGCTGTCGGACGCGGGCGTGCCCGCCGGGCATCCGGCGCTGGACAGGGCCACGGGCTGGGTGCTCGGCGAGGAGGTCAAGGGCCCCGGTGACTGGCAGGTGCGCCGCCCGGGCCTGCCGCCCGGCGGCTGGTCGTTCGAGTTCGACAACGACTACTACCCCGATGTCGACGACACCGCCGAGGTCGTCCTCGCGTTGAGCCGCGCCGCGGGCCCGGACGCGCGCCCGGCGATCGAGCGGGGGCTGCGGTGGATGGCCGGGATGGTCTCCTCGGACGGCGGGTTCGGCGCGTTCGACATCGACAACACCCGGGCGCTCTGCCGCAAGCTCCCGTTCTGCGACTTCGGCGAGGTGATCGACCCGCCGTCCGCGGATGTCACCGCGCACGTCGTGGAGGCGCTGTGCGAGCAGGGCATGGGCGACTCGGCGCTGTGCAGGCGGGCCGTGGTCTGGCTGCTGAAGGCGCAGGAGCCGGACGGGTCGTGGTTCGGCCGGTGGGGCGCCAACCATGTGTACGGCACCGGCAGTGTGGTGCCCGCGCTGATCGCGGCGGGCGTCCGGCCGGAGAAACCGGTGATCCGGCGGGCCGTCTCGTGGCTGGAGCGCCACCAGCGTGACGACGGAGGCTGGGGCGAGGACCTGCGCTCCTACCGTGACCCGGCGTGGATCGGGCGTGGCGCGTCCACGGCGTCGCAGACCGCTTGGGCGCTGCTGGCGCTGCTGGCGGCCGGGGAGCGCGGCCCGGCGGTGGACGGGGGCGTCGCCTGGCTCACCGCGCACCAGCGCCCTGACGGGACCTGGGACGAGGACCACTTCACCGGTACCGGATTCCCCGGCTACTTCTACATCAACTATCACCTGTACCGGCTGGTGTTCCCCGTGAGCGCGCTCGGCAGGTACGTCAACCGGACGAAGGGAAGCGGGTCGTAATGGCCATGCCACTGCGCCAGAGCCTGCGGGTCGGCGGCTACATCCTCCGCAACAAGCTGGCTCGGCGGTCCAAGTTCCCGCTGCTGGTCGAGCTGGAGCCGCTGTACGCGTGCAATCTCGCGTGCGCGGGCTGCGGGAAGATCCAGCATCCGGCGAGCCTGCTCAAGCAGCGGATGCCGGTCGAGCAGGCGGTCGCGGCGGTCCGCGAGAGCGGCGCGCCGATGGTGTCGATCGCGGGCGGGGAGCCGCTCATGCATCCCCAGATCGGCGAGATGGTGGCCGAGCTGGTGAGGATGAAACGGTATGTGTTCCTGTGCACGAACGCGGCGCTGATCCCGAAGAAGATCGATGAGTTCGCGCCGTCCCGCTACTTCGCGTGGGCGGTGCACATCGACGGGCTGAAGGAGCGCCACGACGCGTCCGTCTGCAAGGAGGGGGTGTTCGACCAGGCGGTGGAGGCGGTCCGGATGTGCCGTGAGCGCGGCTTCCGCGTCACGACGAACACCACCGTGTTCAACACCGACACCCCGCAGACCGTCATCGACGTCCTGGACTACCTCAACGACGACCTGCGGGTCGACCAGATGATGATCTCGCCCGCCTACGCCTACGAGAAGGCGCCCGACCAGGAGCATTTCCTCGGCGTGACGGAGACCCGGGAGCTGTTCCGCAAGGTCTTCGCGGACGGCCGCCGCAAGCGCTGGCGGTTCAACCACTCGCCCCTGTTCCTGGACTTCCTGGAGGGCAAGGCCGACTTCCCCTGCACGGCGTGGGCGATCCCGTCCTACTCGCTGAAGGGCTGGCAGCGTCCCTGCTACCTGATGGACGACGGGTACACCGACACCTACCAGGAGCTGGTGGAGACGACCAACTGGGGCGCCTACGGCCGCGGGCGCGACGACCGCTGCTCCAACTGCATGGCGCACTGCGGGTACGAGCCCACCGCTGTGTTCACGACCATAGGGTCGCTGACGCAGTCGATCCGCGCGATCCGCAGCGTCTGAGCCGGGCTACAGCGTCTGAGCCGGGCTACTCCGCGGTGCGGAGCTCCCGGATGACGTCGAGGATGGCCTCGCCGAGACGGTCGGCGTCGGCCACGAGGCCGGGGTCCACGGAGAGGCCGAAGCACAGCTCGCGGTGGACGCCGAGCGCCCCGACCGCGAGCGGCGCGCCGGGCGCCAGCGGGATCACCGGATAGACCTGCGTGAGCGGGGCCCCTGCCAGGCGCATCGGACGGTCCGGGCCGGGCAGGCTCGACACGATGCCCTGGAGGAACCGGGCACTGTAGACGGCGCGGGCGAAGCGGGCGTGCAGTGGCGCCGGCATCAGCCGGCCGGCCTGCCGCATCACGAACCACGCCGCGAGCGGGCGGGTGCCGGAGCGCAGCACCCGGCTCCGCTTCACGATCGCGGCGAGCCGGTCGGTCTCGGCCATCCTCCCGATCGGCAGGTCGACCATGACGGCGGTGGTGTGGTTGCCCTGAGGGGGTTCCTGTCCGTCGTCGCCGGGCGGGCGCATCATGAGGGGCACCGCGACCCGGCACGCGTCACCGTGCCGGACAGGTGCGCCGGGCTTTTCCCGGACGACCCGGTAGAGACCACCGGCCACCGCGCACAGCACCACGTCGGTGACCCGCGCCCCGTACCGCCGCGCCACGTCCCGTGTCAGGCCGAGCGGGATGAGCAGGGTGCCGAACCGGCGCTCGGACGTCCCGGCGGCGGGCAGCCGCGTGGACGGCGCGACGTCGACGGCGAGCTGGCCGAGCCCGACGACGGTCGCGGCGGCCTCCCGGACCGGCCTGCGGCGGGGCCGCTTCCAGTCCCCCGAACCCGCCGGGTAGGGCTCCATCAGCGACATCGCGTGGGCGACCACCCCGACGCCGTCGGCGACGACATGATGCATGAGGAAGACGACGGCGCACCGGCCGGGCCCGACGCCGGTGACGAGGATCATCCGCCACAACGGCCGGTCGCGGGGCAGCGGCTCGGACTGGATCCCGGCGATCACCGTGCGGAGCCCGTCCATGCCGTCCACCCGCCGCTCCTGGACGTGCCAGGACCAGTCGATCTCCGTGTGCTCGCGCCAGACGGGACGGCGCCACGGCGTGGGCGCGGCGAGCCGTTGCCGGAACCGCGGCAGCCGGTCCATCCGCTCGATGACCAGGTCGACGAGGTCCTCGCGGGAAACCGTGGTCCGCGAGGTGTCCAGCATGATCACGCCGCCGACGTGCTGCGGCGCGGACGGTGTCTCCACGGCCAGGAAGAACGCGTCCGGAGCCGGCACCCGGTCGGCCGTCCACGGCGGTGTGGTGCGCTCGGCCACGTACACGGCCAGGACCACCAGCGGCACGGCGGCCACCGCGTCCAGCAGGTAGTGGTTGGCGGTGGCCATGATCACGTAACCGGTCAGCACGATGTGCACGGCGTTCAGCGACTGGACCCACCGCCGCGCCGACGCCCGGGCCAGCTCGACTCCGACCCACAGCGTCCAGGCCATGTGCAGGGACGGGACGGCCGCGAACTGGTCGGCGTGCTCGACCAGCGGCGACCCCCACGACCCCCAGGTCCGGCCGAGCCGGACGGTGTCGACGAAGCCGAGTTCGGGTATCAGCCGGGGCGGCATCACCGGGTACAGCGCGAAGCAGGCGATCCCCACGAGGTTGATCAGCAGGAACGCGTTGCGTGCGGTCCGGTAGCGCTCGGGATGGCGCACGTAGAGCCAGGCGAGCAGCCCGAGTGCGCTCGCGATGTAGGTGATGGCGTACTCGTAGTTCGCCAGGACGCGCCAGAGCGACTGGCCGGCCAGCCACTCGTTCAACGTCCGCTCGACGTCGATGTGCAGGGCGCGCTCGACGTCATAGATCATCAGGCCGTGGGCGCGCGCCACCTGCTCCCTGGCGCCCTGCGGCAGCGTCATCACCAGCGCGTACAGCCCGAACACCGTCAGGCCGAGCAGCACCTCGACGCGGAGCCGCCCGCGTGCGACGGCGCCGGCCCGGGAGACGACCGCGTCCGGCGCGGTCACCGCCTCCTGCGTCCCCATCGTCCCCCCACACCGGTGGGTTACCCAGGATTTCCACCGGTCAGACGAGCCCCGACCGGATTGTGTGATCATGCAATTACCGAGTGTACATGGACGTGGGCGCCGCAACCGACGCGAAATCCCGGGAACCATCTGGCCTATCCGTACGTCTTCGATATATCGTTGTCGTATCGCGAGAGATCAAAGAGGGATCTCAGAAGGTGGTGGAGAACATGGGAGCGACTCACGCGCACGGACCCGATCCGCGCTGGGCGTTCGCGGCCGCGGCGCTCGGCGCGAAGGCCGCCCATATGAGGGGCCGCGGCGACTTCCCGGGTTTCGGCTGGATGTTCGGCGGAGGGCCGGGGCCCTGGGGGCCGCCCGGCGGCTTCGCCCCGGGCCCGCCCTGGGCGCGCGGCAGGCGCGGCGGCCCGTGGGGCCGGGGACCGAAGGCGCGCAAGGGCAACGTGCGCGCGGCGATCCTCGTCCTGCTCGCCGAGGAGCCCCGCAACGGATACCAGATCATCCAGGAGATCCACGAGCGCAGCGGCGGGGCGTGGAAGCCGAGCCCCGGCGCGGTCTACCCGGCGCTCCAGCAACTCGCGGACGAGGGGCTGATCGCGGGCGAGGAGGCCGGCGGGCGCCGCACCCACCACCTCACCGACGAGGGGCGCGCCTATGTGCAGGAGCACGCCGACGAGCTGGCCGAACCGTGGGCGGAGATGACGCCCGAGTACGGCGAGGGCGTCCCGGAGCTGTTCAAGCAGGCCGCACAGACCGGGGCGGCGGTGATGCAGATCGTCCACTCCGGCACGCCGCAGCAGGTCGCACAGGCCAAGGACATCCTCACCGACGCGCGGCGCAGCCTGTACCAGATCCTCGCTGAGGACGCAGAGCAGGACATCGAGCAGGACTCGGGTCTGACGGTCGACGACGACACCGAGGAGCGGACGTGACGCACCAGGACGAGATCCGTATCGGCGACACCGAACGCGACGCGGTCATGGTCGCCCTGCACGACCACTTCGCCGCCGGACGGCTGGACCGCGACGAGCTCGACGAGCGCCTCGGCACCGCGCTGGCCGCCAAGACGCACGGCGACCTGCGCGGCCTCGTCCGGGACCTGCCCGGCCCGAGCGGCCTGGCCGAGCCCGAACGCAACCCGGCGCCGTCCTACGGGCCAGTCCCGTGGGGTCCGCATCCGGGCCACCGGCAGCTGAGCCATCAGCACTGGCACCCACACCGGGGGCACCGGCACGGAGGGTTTCCCAAGGGGCCGCTGCTGCTCGGCGTGTTCCTGGTGCTGGCTTTCACGGTCGGACCAGGGATGGGGTTCCTGGTCATCTTGCAGATCGCGCTGGTGCTGTGGGTGGTGCGGGCCGCCCTGATGGCCTTCGGACTTCGTCGGTCCCGGCGCGGCGAACCGCGGCTGTCCTCCCGTGCCTGACGGCGGGCTCGACGGCCTGACCTGAGTGCGGCAGCAGACGGCGGGGGGCGCTCACCGGCCTGGCGGCGACGGCAGCGGCACATAGGCGGGCAGGGACGCCTCGACCTGGAAGCCATCCCCGAAGGGCCCCGCGGTGAAGGACCCGCCGACCGTCTCGACCCGTTCCCGCAGGCCGGACAGGCCCGTCCCGGAGCCGCTGGCCGCGAGCACCGCGTCCGGCTCGATCGCGGGGGCGGCGCTGGTCACCGCCAGCCACACCCCGTCGGTGCGGTAGCCGACCTCCACCCGGACGGCCGCGCCCGGGGCGTGCTTGCGCGCGTTGGTCAGCGCCTCCTGGACGACCCGGTAGGCGGTGCGCCCGACCGCCGGCGAGAGCGGCGCCGGCTCGCCGCGCTCCACCAGCTCCACCGGCACGCCCACCGCGACCGACTCGGCGACCAGCGCGGACAGGTCGGGCAGCGGCGCAGCGTCCGGTTCGGCCAGGCCGGGCCCGTCCCCGCCGTCGCGCCGCAGCAGCCCGATGACGTCGCGGAGCTCTTCGAGGGCCTGGCAGCCGTCGTCGCGCAGTTCCTCGGCGGCGGCGCGGGTCTCCTCGTCCGATGCCCTGACGCGCAGCGCCCCCGCCCGCAGCACCATCAGCGTCACCCGGTGCGCGACGACGTCGTGCATCTCGGCGGCGAGCCGGGCGCGCTCCTCCGCGCGGGCCCGCTCGGCCAGCAGGTGCCGTTCCCGCTCCGCGCGCTCCGCCCGCTCGGTCAGCCCGTGCAGGACGCGGCGCCGCGCGGCGACGTACATGCCGAGCAGCGCCCCGCCGACCAGCACGGCCTGGCTGCGGAAGATCAGCGCCTCGACGGGGGCGGTCTCCTGGCCGGAGATCCGTCTGATGGCGCCGACCGGGATCACGTCCTGAGTGAGGCCGACCAGCACGACGAGCGCGGCGACCGGCAGGCCGCGGATCCAGGCGGGCCGTCCCCCCTCGCCCGGGAACGCCATGGTGGCGTAGGCGGCGAACGGCAGCGCCGGCGGCCACCACAGCAGCGGGCTGAACGCGTCGTACCCGCCGGACCGCAGCAGCGTGCCGGGGGCGACCCACTCCCCGACACAGAGCAGCGCGGCCGGCGCGACGGTGAGCCAGGCGACCGTCAGCGGGGCGCGGCGCCGGACCGCCAGCGCGAGCGCGGGCAGCACCACGACCACGGCCGTCGCGCCGCCGTAGGGGCGCAGGATCGAATCGGTGCCGGCCACCGCCTGGAGGCTGAGCACCAGCGCGACCGCCACGACGGCGGCGTCCGCGGCCAGGTCACGGCCGCGCGCCGGGACGAGACGCGGCGATTTCAGGGGCACAAGCACACCGTACGCACCCCGGGCCCGTCCGCGACCCTACGAAAGTCGCCTCGGCCCCGCCCGTTCGTAGGGGACGGACGCGACGATGCGCCCTGCCCGCCGGCACCCGCCGCCGGGTCGAATCGTGGCCATGATGGTGAAGCTCGTACTCCGGGGGCTGGCCGCCCACCGAGCCCGCCTGCTGCTGTCGACGGTGGCCGTGGTCGCCGGCGTCGCGTTCGTGGCCGGCACGCTGATCTTCTCGGCCACGCTGGACCGCTCGTTCGAGCGCGCCTTCGACGACCTCGGGCGCGGCACGGACACGGTCGTCAGGTCCCAGCGGTCGTTCGCGGCGGGCCTGGGCGAGCGCGCCCCGTCCCGGCCGGTCCCGGCGTCGGCGCTGGCGACCGTCCGGAGGGTACCCGGCGTCGCGAGGGCGCAGGGCGTCGTCACCGGGTTCGCCGCCGTCGTCGACCGGCGCGGCGCGATCACCGGGGCCGAACCGCAGACGGGCGTGGCCTGGAGCGACGATCCCGACCTGTCACCGACCCGGCTCACCGCGGGCTCGCCGCCCCGCGCGCCGGACGAGGTCGCGGTGGACGCCACGACGGCCCGGGACGCCGAGTACCGGATCGGTGACCGGGTCACGGTCGCGCTGCTGTTGGGCACCCGCGCGTTCCGGTTGACCGGGCTGTTCACGGTCGGCGACTCGGCGCTGAGCGACTCGATCTCGATGGCGGCGTTCGCACCGGACACCGCACCGGTGCTGCTGTCGGAGCATCCCGGGACCTTCGAGCGGATCGTCGTGCGCGCCGCGGACGGCGTGCCCCAGGAACGGCTGCGGGACGCGGTGGCGGCGGCGCTCCCGCCGGGGCTGGAAGCTGTCACCGGCGCGCGGGCCGTGGCCGAGCAGGCCGGGCCGCTGCAGGAGATCATCAAGGTGATCCGGACGTTCCTGCTGGTCTTCGCGCTGATCGCGGTGTTCGTCGGCTCGTTCATCATCTTCAACACCTTCACGATGCTGGTGGGCGGTCGGGTCCGGGAGCTGGCGCTGCTGCGGGCCGTCGGGGCGTCCCGGGGACAGGTGACGCGCTCGGTCCTCGGTGAGGCCGCGGGCGTCGGCCTGGCCGGCTCGACGGTCGGCCTCGCGGCGGGGGCCGGGGTCGCGGTCGGGCTGGCCACGCTGATGGAGGCCGTCACCGGCGGCGAGGAACTGCCGTTCGGCACGCTGGTGCTGCCCGTCCCTGCCGTCGTCGCCGCCTACGCGGTGGGGACGCTGGTCACGCTGGCCGCCGCGGTCGTCCCGGCTCGCCGCGCGGCACGGATCCCGCCGGTCGCGGCGCTGCGCGAAGGGACGGCGCCGCCTCGTCCGCTACGTGGGCGGGTGCTCGGCGGCTGCCTCGCCCTGGCGGCCGGGACGGGCCTTGCCGCGGCCGGCCTCGCGGGCGACGGGAACGCCGGGCTGCGGCTCGCGGGCGCCGGCACCGCCGTCCTGTTCGTCGGAGTCGTGCTGATGTCGCCGGCGCTGAGCCGTCCCGTCGTCGGTCTCCTCGGCCGTCCCTTCGCGCGGTTCGGCGGGAGCGCGGGACGGATGGGCGCGCGCAACGCGCTGCGCGAGCCCCGGCAGACCGCGGCGACGGCGTCCGCGCTGACGATCGGGCTGGCGCTCATCACGACCGTGTCGATCATCGTCCAGTCGCTGGCGTCCTCGGTGGACCGGCAGCTCGACGCCGCGCTGACCGCCGACTACCAGGTGACGGGGCGCAGCCAGATCACCCCGGTCAGCGCCGGCGCGGCGGAGGCGGTGGCCGCCGTGCCGGGCGTCCGCTCAGCGATCCCGATCCGGACCGCCCGGTTCCGGCTGGACGGCACCGTCCGCGCCGCCACGGCCGGGACCCCCGGCGAACTGCTCGCCCATTTCCGCCTCCCGCTGCGACAGGGCACGGCATCCGTCCACGGGGATGAGCTGCTCGTCGGTCGCAGCGTCGCCGAAGCGCGCGGCTGGACGGTCGGCCGGACGGTCCCCGGCGAGTACCAGGACGGGACGAGGCGGACGTTCCGGATCGCCGGCGTCTACGCCGACCGCCCGTCCCTCACCCCGTCCGCACCCACGATGATCATCGACTGGGCGGGGTACCGCGTCCGCGACCCGGACGCGCCGATCGGGCGGATCGAGGTGTCGGCGGGGGACGCCCACCGCGCGTCACTGGAGGCGGCCCTCGCCCCCTGGCCCAACCTGGTGCTCAAGGACCGCGCACAGGTCAAGGACGACGCCGCCGGGGACATCGACCGGTTCTTCACACTGGTGCTGGGCCTGCTGGTGCTGTCGGTGCTGGTGGCGGCGCTCGGGATCGTCAACACCCTCGCGCTGGCGGTCACCGAGCGGACGCGGGAGATCGGCCTGCTCCGCGCGGTCGGGATGCAACGCCGCCAGATCCGCCGGATGATCCGCTGCGAGGCCGTGGTGGTGTCGCTGTTCGGCGCGGTGCTCGGGGTGGGCACGGGGACCGTCCTCGGCGTCGTCCTGCAGCGCGCCATCGCCGATGGGGACGCGGGCATGGAGGTGCTCGCCGTCCCCTACGGCCTCCTCGCGCTGTGCGTGGCCGCGGCCGCGGCGATCGGCGTCGTCGCCGCGGTCTGGCCCGCGGCCCGCGCCGCCCGCCTGGACGTCCTCCAGGCCATCGCCACCGGCTGACGGGGCCGCTACGCGGCCGCCTCCTGCGGGAGGCGATCGCATCGGGGCGGAATGGCGTCCTGGAGGGCGGCCAGGGCGCGGGCGATCAGCGGGCTGTCCCGGCTCCCCCGGCGCACGCAGGTCAGGACGCGCCGCTTCGGGACGGCGTCGCCGGTCAGCGGCACCCGGACGACCGGCTGGTCGGACGGTCCGTCCGCCAGCCGGGGCACCAGGGACACGCCGAGGCCGTTGGCGACCAGCGCCCAGATCACCGACCAGGTGGTGGCCCTGTGTGCGATGCGGGGCGTGAACCCCGCGGCGGCGCAGTAGGTCATGACCTGCTGGTGGTGGGCGCACACATCGGGCTGGACGCTGATCCAGTTCTCGGACGCGGCGTCCTCCAGCCGGACCCCGGGCCGCCGCGTCAGCGGGTGTGCGGCGGGGACGATGAGGTCGAGGGCCTCCACCAGCAGCGGCTCCCGGTCGAACCGGGGGTCGCCGGGCGGCGGCGCGTCCGCGGTGGGCTCGATGACGGCGAGGTCGGTCTCCCCCGCGGCGAGCAGCCCCATGGCCACGTCGGTGTCGCACTCGCGGATCTCGACCGTGAGCTCCGGGTCGCCGCGGAGCAGGGCCCCGGCGGCCGGCGCGATCAGCCCGCCGACCGCCGTCGTGAACCCGCACATGCGCAGCGGGCCGACGGCGCCGGCGCGATGCGACTCCAGGTCGGTGAGGGCCTCCTCCCAGCGTGCCAGCAGCGCGTCGGCGTGCTCGATCAGCAGGTGGGCGGCCGGGGTGAGCCGCACCCTGCGGCCCTGCGGCTCCAGCAGCGGCACCTTCAGCTCCCGCGCCAGCTCGCGCAGCTGGTGCGACACCGCGGACGGGGTGAGGTGCAGCGCCTCCGCGGCGGCCGTGACCGTCCCGTACTGGTGGACGAGCCGGAGCATGTGCAGCCGCCGCAGATCAATCATGTATTCATTCTGCACGATCAGATATAGAAACGTGAAATAGACGGCAACGTTCGGCACAGGCAGACTACTGGTATGACACAGCAGAGCAGGACCCTGTCCCGGCATCTGACCAGCGACGGCGTCGTCGTCTGGAGCCGCTGCGCCTGCGGGCGGCTGCGGATGGACCTCGTCCCGCGCGGCGGCGGCAAGCCGATCTCCGCCGGCCCCTGCGCACGCTGCCACGCACCCGCGTGAACGGCCCGGGACGCCTCAGCGGCGCAGTGCCGCGGCCTCGACGGCGAGGCCGCGGACCCGCTCCCAGTCCCCGGCGCGGAGGGCATCTCCCGGCGTGAGCCATGACCCGCCGACACAGCCGACGTTGGGAAGCGCAAGGTAGTCGGCGGCGTTGCCGAGCGCGATACCGCCGGTCGGGCAGAACCGGGCCTGCGGCAGCGGCCCTGCGAGGGACTTCAGGTAGGCCCTGCCGCCCGCGGCTTCGGCGGGAAAGAACTTCATCGCCGTGATCCCGTCCTCCAGCAACGCGATCACCTCCGACGCCGTGGCGACGCCGGGCAGGAACGGCACGCCGGTCGCGACCATCGCCGCCTGGAGCCGGGACGTGAGGCCCGGGCTGACGAGGAAGCGCGCCCCGGCGGCGGCGGACCGCTCGGCGTCCTCGGGGCGCAGGACCGTCCCCGCGCCGACGACGGCGTCCGGGACCTCGGCGGCGATCAGCGTGATCGCCTCCAGCGCGGCGGGCGTGCGCAGCGTCACCTCGATGGCCGGCAGGCCACCGTCGACGAGCGCGCGCGCCAGCGGAACGGCGGCGTCCGCGTCGTCCAGGACCACGACGGGGATGACGGGTGCGAGGTCCAGGAGGTTGTCGTCGGTCACGTCGATGGTCATGCGGGCACATCCTTCTCACAGCACCCGGACGGTGCCTGTCGCTAGGACCCGGCGGGAGCCGGGGTGACGGTCTGTGCTGGTCGCCCCTCGGCGCCGCGCGGGCTCTGCGCCAGCCGGGCCGTGGCGCCGGCCAGAGCCGGGCCGGGATGGACGATCAGCGCGGTCGGGATGGGCCGCAGGTAGTCCTCGACGGGCGGCTTCGCCTCGAAGCGGCTGCGGAACGTGCTCTCCCGCAGCACGTCGGCCATGCGCGGCAGGATCCCGCCGCCAAGATAGACGCCCCCGCGCGCACCCAGCGTCAACGCCACGTTCCCGGCGAGCGAGCCGAGCAGCGCGCAGAACATGTGCAGCGCCTCCCGGCAGCGCGGGTCACCCGGGCGCGCGCAAATCTCCGCGGCGCCCAGCGGGCCCGACTCGACATCGTCGATCTCCGCGAGGTAGCGGTGAATGCGGGCCAGACCGTCCCCCGACAGCAGGTACTCGGCCGTCGCGGCGCCACGCTCGGCGCGCAGCAGCTTCATGACCTCGATCTCACGGCCGGTCGCGGCCGGCACGTCGACCTGCCCGCCCTCACCGGGCACCGGCACCCACCCGCCGCCGACCGGGACGAGCCCCGCGACGCCGAGGCCCGTCCCCGGCCCGACCACCGCCATCGGCGCGCCGAGCGCGCCGGGCCGAGGGCCCCCGATCGGGACGAGGTCGGCGGGACGCAGCCGCGGCAGGGACAGCGCGAGCGCCTCGAAGTCGTTGAGGATCTCCAGGCGCGGGATGCCGAGGCGCGCCCGGACGGCCTCCGGCGTGTCCACCGGCCAGTCCGCGTTGGTCAGCCGGAACGTCCCGCCCGCGACAGGCCCGGCCACCGCCAGGCAGGCAGCGGACGGGCGGACGCCGGGTGCGTGCCGTTCCAGGTAGGCCGCCGCCGCGTCCGCCAGCCCCGCATGGTCACGGGTGGGCAGCGACCCCACCCGGAACGGTTCGCCGCCCGGGCCGTCCACGAGCGCGAACCGGGCGTTGGTGCCGCCGACATCGGCGACGAGCCAGGGGCCGCTCACGCGAAGACGCCCGCGCCGCGCTCCGCCGGTCCCACCGCACTCCGGAACGACTCGAACAGCTCCCGGCCGGTCCCCGCCCACTCCACCGGCGCCGCTCCCTCGGGCTCCCGCGCGGCGAACTCCTCGTCCGGGACGAGCACCTCAAGCAGGCCCTTGTCGGCGTCGAGCCGGACCACGTCGCCGTCCCGCACCCGCGCCAGCGCCCCGCCGGCCGCCGCCTCCGGGGACACGTGGATCGCGGCGGGCACCGCGCCCGACGCGCCCGACATCCGCCCGTCGGTGACCAGCGCGACACGGTGCCCCCGGTCCTGGAGCACCGACAGCGGCGGGGTGAGCCGGTGCAGCTCCGGCATCCCGTTCGCGCGCGGTCCCTGGTAGCGGACGACGGCGACCACATCCCGGTCGAGCTCCCCGGCGGCGAACGCCTCCTGGAGCGCCTCCTGCGTCTCGAACACGCGGGCCGGCGCCTCGATCGTCCGGTGCTCGGACCGCACCGCCGACACTTTCACCACCGCGCGCCCCAGGTTGCCGCGCACCGTGTGCAGCCCGCCGTGGGTGTCGAACGGCTCGTCCACCGGGCGCAGGACGCCGAGATCGCCGGACTCCGGCGGCACGTCCCGCCACACGGCCCTACCGTCGGAGCCCAGCTCCGGGGCACGGCGGTAGGTGGCGAGGGTGTCGCCGCCGACCGTCCTCGCATCCTCGTGCAGGAGCCCCGCGTCGAGCAGCGCGCCGATGAGGAACGCCGTGCCGCCCGCGGCGTGGAAGTGGTTCACGTCCGCGGTCCCGTTCGGGTAGAGCCGGGTCAGCAGCGGCGTGACCTTGGACAGCTCGTCGAAATCATCCCAGGTCAGCTCGATGCCCGCCGCCGAGGCCATCGCGACCAGGTGCAGCGTGTGGTTGGTGGACCCGCCCGTGGCCAGCAGCGCGACGACCCCGTTGACGAACGCCCGCTCGTCCAGCAGCTCGCCGATCGGCGTGTACTCCTCGGCCAGATCGGTCAGCTTCAGGACCCGGCGCGCGGCGGCCTCGGTGAGCGCGTCCCGCAGCCTGGTACCGGGCGGGACGAAGCTCGCGCCCGGCAGGTGCAGGCCCATGACCTCCATGAGCAGCTGGTTGGAGTTGGCCGTCCCGTAGAAGGTGCAGGTGCCGGGCGAGTGGTAGGACGCGGCCTCGGCGGCGAGCAGCGCGTCCCGCCCGATCTCCCCGGCCGCGAACCGTTTGCGGACCTTCGCCTTCTCCCCGTTCGGCAGGCCCGACGCCATCGGCCCCGCCGGCACCAGGATCACCGGCAGGTGCCCGAACGACAGCGCCCCGATCACCAGCCCCGGGACGATCTTGTCGCACACCCCGAGCATCAGCGCGCCGTCGAACATCTCGTGCGACAGCGCCACCGCCGTGGCCATCGCGATCACGTCCCGGCTGAACAGCGACAGCTCCATGCCCGCCCGGCCCTGGGTGATCCCGTCGCACATCGCGGGCACGCCCCCGGCGAACTGCGCCGTGCCACCCGCCGCGCGGATCGCGGCCTTGATCAGGTCCGGGTAGTCCTTCAGCGGCTGGTGCGCGGACAGCATGTCGTTGTAGGCCGACACGATCGCGATGTTCGGCGTGGCGTTCCCGCGCAGCCACAGCTTGTCCTGGACGCCGCACGCCGCGAACCCGTGCGCCAGGTTCGCGCACCCCATCCCGCTCCGGACCGGACCCTGCGTCCTGGCTTCCCGGATACGCCCCAGATACGCGCCGCGCCGCCCGGCGCTCCGCTCGACGACGCGCCGGGTGACGCGTTCCAGCACGGGATGCACAGCCATTCGAACGCTCCAGACCAGGGGGACACCAGCTCACAAAACTACCGAGACATAAGTCACCCATACAACCCTACTTATGAATTTAAGCTTACAAAACCCCCTCACTTACACCAACTGGACGCGTCTATCAAGCCCATGCTTGACTGGTCAGATGCCTCGCGCCTCCCGCCCCAGCACGACCGGGGACGTGCTCCGCCTGATCCGCGAGGACGGCGTCGCCACCCGCGCCGATCTCGGCCGCATCACCGGCCTGTCCCGCCCCGCCGTCGCCACCCGCGTCGCCGACCTCATCACTCGCGGCCTGGTGATGGAACGCGCGGACGGCCCGTCCACCGGCGGACGCCCCCCGGCCCGGCTGACGTTCAACGCCGCCGGCGGTGCCGTCCTCGTCGCGAACCTGGGCCAGTCCCGCGGCCAGCTCGCCGTCTGCGACCTCGCCGGGACGATCCTCGCCCGCGCCGACGGCCCCCCGCCCGAGGGCTCTCCCGCCCAGACGCTCCCCCGCCTCCTCGACCGCTGGGCCGACCTCCTGTCGTCCTCGGGCATCGACCCCGGCACCGTCCGCGGCGCGGGGCTCGCCGTCCCCGACGCCGTCGAACACGCCCCCGGGCACTGGCACGGCGCCGACGTCGCTCCCCCGATCCGCGACCGCTTCGGCGTCCCCACCTACCTCGACAACGAGGTCAACGCCGCCGCCCTCGGCGAGCACCAGGCCCACCCCGGCGTCGACGACCTGCTGTTCGTCAAGGTGTCCACCGGCGTCGGCGCCGGCGTGATCGCCGGCGGCCGTATCCAGCGCGGTGCCTTCGGCGCCGCCGGCGAGATCGGCCACGTCCCGGTCCCCGACGGCGGCGGCCTCGTCTGCCGCTGCGGCAACGTCGACTGCGTCGAGGCCGTCGCGGGCGGCTCGGCGCTCCTCGCCCGCTCCCCCGCCGCCGACCTGTCCGCCCTCGCCGCCCTCGCCCGCTCCGGGGACGCCCCCACCGTCGCCCTCCTCCGCGACGCCGGCCGCCGCATCGGCGAGGTCGTCGCCACCGCGGTCAACCTCCTCAACCCCGCCGTCGTCGTCCTCGGCGGCGACCTCGCCGACGCCGACACCCCCCTCATCGCCGGCCTGCGCGAGGTCGTCTACCAGCGCTCCACGGCCCTCGCCACCCGCAACCTCCGCATAGAGACAAGCCGCCTGGGCGAGACCGCCGGCCTCACCGGCTGCGCCACCATGGTCCTCTCACACACCCTCGCCCCAGAAACCATCGACACCACCCCCTGACAAGCAGCACAGCCCGTCAGGAACCTCGGGACGCATCCATCACCCAATTAGATGCCACCCGAAAATAGAGGGGACATCTCTCCTCTTCCCGGCACTTCGCTGTCGAGCAGGCAGAACTTTCACTAGGTCAAAATCGAGCAAAATTCCTGTCCTTGCTAGACCTGGTCCGCTTCCCAGAAGTGGCCGAAACAGGACTCGCCCAGTGCGGTGGATTCGATCTGGCCTTCCGAGCTGTCCGGAGAACCGATCAAGTGCGCCCGCATGACGGGCTTGACCTGCTCGAAGTTCGGCTGGTGAGCCCCCAGGCGCCTGCCATACGGCCCCAAATTCACCCTCTACGCCATCAATTACCACTAGATCGGACGATTAGGGCAGCGCTTGCCGCATCGGGGATCCGGTGGGAATATTTCGGCAAGGACCGGCGACTGGAAGTGAGTGACATCATGACCAGACCATGGGAAGCCGATCATGGCGCGGGATTTCATCGGAGATTAGGCAAGACGGCCGCCGAGGTGGGCGACAGCCGCACCACGCAGGACTGTCCCGAGATCTGGGAACTGGACAACGGAGATATCGCCGTCATAGGCCGTGACGCGACCAGCGCGTACGGCGACCGGCTTCCGCCGGGGGTCAGGATCGGCACCGACGAACGGCTCGTGATCATTTCTGGGCGGTTGCTTTCGGCCGCCAAACCGGACATCCCCGATGCTTGACCGGATCTCGGCGCTGCCGGGGGTCACGCTCGACCACGCCGCCTACCACGAGGACTTCGCCAGGCAGACCAAGGATCTGCGGGGCGTGATCTGGAAGCTCGAACGCTCCCAGGTCTTCCAGGAGTTGAACGACCCCAGCTGGCAGGCGTTCGTCGACGGCGACTGGCGGCGTTCGCTCGACCTGTTGGAAGAGGACCGCGATGCCGTTCGTACTGAAGCGAGGCATAACCGGCGTCAGGGGTTGAGGATCCGCCGCGTCCGCGTGGTCGAGCGCCCGTTGACCCCCTATGTCCAGTGGGAACTGTACGCATTGCGGATGCTCGCCGAGGAGGGTTTCGAGGTGAGCGTCCTTCACTCCGATGAGGTGGCCGACCTTGAGATTCACGATCGACTGCCCGAGCTCGTGGTCATCGGCAGGCGGGTCCTCTACGAGGTTCAGTATTCCGGGGATTGGACGCCCTGTGGTGCCCGGAGCATCGGTGACCCGCAGGTGATTCATACCGCCTCATCCGAGATATCCCGCCTCTTCGATAGGGGCGAACCCTTGCTCGACTTCTTCGGACGGGAAGTGGCCCCGCTCCCCGCACCGGCGGTGTGATCTATCGTTCGTAGATGTCCTCGGTTCGCACGACCCAGAACAGGGTGAGAACGGTCACGCTCACCCTCGCCACGGTCGTGGTCATCGGCCTCATCGGCGCCTCCCCCTGGGCTCTGCGCGCATTCGGCGGATCCACCACGCGGTGGGAACGCCTGAGCTTCATCGGCCAGACCTACGGTGCGGCGTCCGCTCTCCTGGCCGCCCTGGCATTGATCGGCATCGCCGCCACGCTCATCTTCCAGGCGCGCGACACGAAGATCGCACGTGAGGAGGCTCGGCGCATCGCGGTGGCCGAGTTACTCAAGATGGCCATGGACGACCCCGACCTGGACGAGGCGTGGGGTCCGGTGCCGCCGGGTGGGGACCGCAAGGCGCGACGGCAGCTCATGTACATCAACATGATCGTGTCCGAGTGGCAGATGTCCTTCGAGACGAAAGCGCTCCCCGAGATCCGCCTGCGGGCCATCGCGCACGAGATGTTCAGCGCCCGCCCTGGACGGGCCTACTGGGACGAGGCTCGCCAGGTCCGTATGAACACCTCGGGCAACAAGCGGGCTCAGCGTTTCCACCAGATTCTGGACGAGGAGTACCGGCGCGCACCCGCTCCCCCGCCAGAACCTCCGGCCCGCCGCCGCCGAACCTGGCCCCCCGTCGCCTGCGCGGCCGCCGCCCTCGTCCTCGCCCCCGTTCTGCACCGCCTGCTTCGCCGCAGGACGTCCGGCCGGTCCTGACCGATCGCTGATCACCTTCGCCGGTCCCGGGGGTGGGGTTAGCTCCACCTTTGATCTTGGGGGTGGGCTCCGGGGAGGGGGTGGTTGGGCCCAGTGTTCGGGAGGACTTCGGGCGGCAGGGTTGTTGCTACGAGGACGACCTGGCTCGGAGGACGGTATGGCTGACGGTGTGATCCGCGTTCGCGGGGGGTGGACGGTGCGCGCGGCGCGGCCGTTGGTGACGGAGGTGGCGCTGCTGCTGGGGCTGTTCGCGTTCTACAAGTGGGGGCGGACGCTCGTGGAGCACGGGCCCGGGGAGGCCCTAACGAACGCTCAGTGGTTGTGGGGGTTCGAGCGGTCGTGGCTGCCGAGTGAGGTGTCGCTCCAGCATTGGGCGCTGGAATGGGACCATACGGCCTACCTCGCGAACGTGTACTACGTGGCGGTGCACTTCCCGGGGACGGCGGCGCTGCTGATCTGGTTGTACGTGCGGCACCGGAGCTCGTACCGGCGGGTGCGGAACGAGCTGGTGGTGCTGACGGCCGCGGGGCTGGCGGTGCACATGCTGTTCCCGCTGGCGCCGCCGAGGCTGGCCGGGATCGGGGCCGTGGACACGATGCTGACGGTGGGGCCGTCGGCATATCCGGCGGCCGCGGACGGGATCGCGAACCAGTACGCGGCCATGCCGTCGCTGCACATCGGGTGGGCGCTGTTGGTGGCCATCGCGGTGGTGCGGGTGTCGAGGAGCCGGTGGCGGTGGGTGGTCGCGCTGCACGCACCGGTCACGGTGCTGGTGGTCGTGGTCACGGCGAACCACTACTGGACGGATGGCCTGGTGGCCGCGGGCCTGCTGGCGGGGGCCATGCTCGTGGTGAAATGGCTGCATGATTCCCCTGCACACCAGTGGCGAGGAGCCGGACGTTCCCGTGGCGGTGCTGCCGGTCGGGAGTCACGAGCAGCACGGGCCGTTCCTGCCGCTGGCGACGGACACGGTGATCGCGTGCACGATCGCGGAGCGGATCGCGCGGTCGTATCCGGTACGGCTGCTCCCGCCCGTGACGATCTCGTGCTCGCAGGAGCACGCCGACTGGCCGGGGACGGTGAGCATCTCGGCGGCGACGCTGAGCGCTGTGGTGCGGGACGTCGCCGGGTCGCTGCGCCGGGCCGGGGTGCCGAAGCTGGTGCTGGTGAACGGGCACGGGGGCAACTACGTGCTGGGGAACGTCGTCCAGGAGGCGGGCGGGACCATGGCGCTCTTCCCCGCGCTGGAGGACTGGGACACGGCGCGGGACGCGGCGGGCATCGAGACGCCGGCGTTCAGCGACATGCACGCCGGGGAACTGGAGACGTCGATCCTGCTGCACGCCCGTCCGGAACTGGTGCATGAGGGGTATGCCGGTGCCGACCATCTGGCCGATGACCGGCGGCATCTGCTCACGGTGGGGATGGGGCCCTACACCGAGTCGGGTGTGGTGGGCCGGCCGTCACTGGCTTCGGCCGGCAAGGGCGAGGACGTCCTGGCGAGTCTCGTCCGGGCGTTCGGGGGCTGCCTGGCGGTCCTTCAGCAGTAGTGTCGCGGCGCCGGGAAGGCTGGCGATGAAGGTGAGCACCCCGTACACGACGGCGACGGTGAGGCCCTGGGCCGAGCCGAATCCCGCGGCGCCGAACGCCAGGGCGAGGACGGCTTCGCGGGGGCCCCAGCCGCCGACGTTCACCGGCAGAGCCATGACCAGCAGCGCGAGCAGGACGAGCGGGACGAGGTCGAGCAGGGGGGCGGTCGCGCCGGCGACGCGGGCCGCGACGAGGAAGAGGGTCACGTGCCCGGTGAGCGCCCCCGCGGACAGGGCGGTGACGGACGGCCAGGCGTCCAGGACCGGGCGGACGTCGAAGGACCGGCGGACGAGCACGAAGACCCCGGCCAGCAGGCTCAGCACGACCGTCGCCGGGATCAGCGCCGGGGCCAGCGCGGACAGCAGGGACGGGCGGGTCAGCACGACCACCAGCCCGGCGGCCAGCAGGACGGCCTGGCCTGCGGCCCTCTCCAGGACGACGGCGCGGACGCCGCGTGCCACGTCCCCGGAGCGGTGCCCGTGGCTGACCGCGCGGTGCACGTCGCCGAGGATGCCGGCGGGCAGCACGGCGTTGAGGAACTGCGAGCGGTAGTAGTCGGCGACGGCCTTGCCGAGCGGGAGCCGGAGGCCGAGGCGGCGGGCGATCGTGCACCAGCGGGCGGCGCTGAGCACGGTCGTCGCCAGGCCGATGCCCAGGGCGATCGCGATGGAGGGACCGTCGATCGCGTGCAGCGCGTCGACGAACGCGGCCGTGCTGTGCCACCACAGGAGCGTGGCGAGGAGGCCGAGCCCGCCGAGTAGGCGCAGCCATGGCCAGAGCCTGCGCGTCATGACAGGTTTCCGAATGTCGGTGTGTTCCCCCATATCGGTGTCTCCCCCGGTATCGCGAGCAGGTCGGCGTGGTGGACTTCGACGTGCAGTCCGGCGGCGAGGCGGCGGCGCAGGTAGCCGGCGGCGGCCGGGCCCAGGTCGGGGCGTTGCTCGACGGCGGCGGCGACCCAGCCGCGCAGCCATGCGGCCGCGAGTTCCCCGCGTGCGGGGCCGAGCTTCCACGGGCTGGGACGGGTGCGCAACGCGGCGCCGCGTCGTCCGAGGGCCTCGGCGGCGGCGGCGACGGCGTCGGGGCCGAGGAGGCCGTCGCGCCGCTGGTGGTCGTTGAACGCGGCGCCGATCTCGGCGTCGAGCGGGTCGGACGGGGTCAGCCGGACGCGTCCCACGACGGACAGGGTCAGCAGCGCGGGGACGCCGGCGCCGGTGATCGCGGCGGCGAAGCCGTCCAGCTCGGCGGGGGTGAGGATGTCCAGCAGCGCGGACGCGGCGACGAGGGACGCGCCGGCGAGGTCGGCGGCGCTCAGGTCGGCGATCCTGCCCTGGCGTGTCTCGTGCGGCGCGGAGACGCTCGCCTCCGCGAGCAGCGCCGGGTCGCTGTCGTACAGGATCCAGTGCTGCGGGCCGGGCAGGCGGGGGGCGAGCCAGCGCGCGAGGGAACCGGTGCCGCAGCCGACATCCCACAGGAGCAGGGGTCCGGGCGGGAGGGCGGCACGGAGCGGGTCGAGCAGCTCGGCGGCGCGGGCGCCGGCGTCGGCGGGTTCGCGCAGGGCCAGCCAGGACGGGGTGTATCCGCTCATCGGCCCTCCCGGCGGAGCCCGTCCAGGACGGCGGCCATGCGGTGGGACGTGTCGTCCCAGCCGCGCAGGGTGCCGCGCCGGAGCCGCGCGGTGGTGCGCAGCCGCGACCGCAGTTCGGGTTCGACGAGCCAGTGCCGGAGCGCGGCGGCGAGCGCGCCCGGGTCGTCCGGCGGGACGAGCAGGCCCGGTACGGCGCCGGACGCGTGCCCGAGGGTCTCGGGGACGCCGTCCACCGCCGTGGCCAAAACGGGCACGCCGCGCGCGAGCGCCTCCGTCACCACCATGCCGTAGGTCTCGGCGCGGGACGGCAGGACGGTGAGGTCGGCGGCGGCGTACGCGGCGGCGAGCCGCGGGCCGCCCTTCGGGCCGGTCAGGCGGACGCGGTCGCCGAGACGGTGCCGCCCGATCAGCCGGCGCAGCCGCATGACGTGGCCGGGGTCGCGGTCGAGGGGGCCGGTGAACTCGCAGTTCCAGGGCAGGTGCGCGACGGCGGCGAGAGCCTCGACGAGCAGGTCGTGGCCCTTGCGGGGGGTCAGCGACGCCACGCACAGCAGCCGGGTCGCCCCGTCGGTGCCGGGCGCGAGCGGCGCCGGCTCGGTGCCCGGCGGGACGGCGTGGACGCGGCCGGGGTGCAGCCCGTGGTGGTCGACGAGGCGGCGGCGCGCCCACGGGCTCGTCGCGACGACCGCGGCGGCGGCCCGCAGGACGGCGCGCTCCCGCGCGTCGAGGTCGGCGGCGACGTGGTCGGGCAGCCCCGTCTCGTCCGCCAGCGGGAGGTGGACGAGGATCGCGAGCCGCAGCCGGTCCGCGTGGGGGACGACGACGCCGGGGACCCCGCATGCGACGAGACCGTCGAGCAGCACGACGGCCCCCTCGGGCAGCCCGGCGAGGGCGTGGTCGAGCGCGGCGCGGTCCCGCGCGGCCGGCCGGGGCCAGGTGCCCGGTACCGCCAGTTCGCGGACGGGCCGCCCGGCCGACGCGAGGCTCCGGCACAGCTGCCGGTCGTAGACGTTGCCGCCACTCGGGGCGGTCGCGTCGTCCACGTCGCCGGGGACGACGACGGAGATCTCGTTCGCGGCGACCGTGGTCGCGGCGCCGTCGTGGCTCACAGCGTGCACTCGTAGCTCGCCCAGGCGATGTGGGACTCGTGCAGCGTGACGGTGATCCCGGACAGCCCGCGCGCGTTCTTGCCGAGGGCGCCCGCGCGGACCCGGTCGGCGAGCCGGTCGGCGATGACCTTGGCGAGGAACTCCGTCGAGGTGTTGACCCCGGCGAACTCGGGCTCGTCGTCCAGGTTGCGGTAGTTCAGCGCGGCGAGGACATCGCCCAGCTCGCCGGTGGCCAGGCCGATGTCGACGACGATGTTGTCCGCGTCGAGCTCGGCGCGGCGGAACGTCGCGTCCACGACGTAGGTGGCGCCGTGCAGCCGCTGTGCGGGCCCGAACACCTCCCCCCGGAAGCTGTGCGCGATCATGACGTGGCCGCGGACGGTGATGCCGAACAAGCGAGGACCTCCTGGCTGGACGATCTGGCTGTGGGTGATCAGGGGTAGACGATCCGGTGGCAGAGGGCGGGCAGCGCGCCGTCCGCCAGCCTGGGCATGACCTCCGGCAGCTCCGCGAAGGGACTCTCCCCGGTGATCAGCGCGTCGAACGCGGGGGCGGCGAGCAGCCGCAGTGCCAGCGCGAGCCGGTCGGCGAAGCTCCGGCGCCCCCGTCGGAGGGGGATCGCGCCGACCTGGCTGCTGCGGATCGTCAGCCGGCGCGAATGGAAGAACTCCCCGAGCCGGACGCCGATGCCGCGGTCCCCGTACCAGCTCAGCTCGACGACCTCACCTTCGGGCGCGAGCAGTTCCAGCGCGCGGGTGAGGCCCTCCTCGGTGGCGCTGGCGTGGATCACCAGGTCGCAGCCGGCCGTGGCGTCCTGCGGGGCGGCGAATCCGACGCCGAGCGCCGCCGCGACGGCGGCGCGGGACGGGTCGGTGTCGACGAGCTGGACCGACGCCCCGGGCAGGCCGGCGAGGACCCCGGCGACCGCGCACCCGACCATCCCGGCGCCGACGACCGCGATCCGGTCGCCGACCAGCGGCGCCGCGTCCCAGAGCGCGTTCACCGCGGTCTCGACCGTGCCGGCGAGGACGGCGCGTTCGGGCGGCACGTCCGCCGGGATGGGGGTGACCGACGCCGCCCGGACGACGTACCGCGTCTGGTGCGGGTAGAGGCAGAACACCGCCCGGCCGAGCAGCGCGGCCGGTCCGTGTTCGACGACGCCCACGTTCAGGTACCCGTACTTGACCGGCCCGGGGAACTCCCCGTCCTGGAAGGGCGCGCGCATCAGCTCGTGCTGGCTCTCGGGCACGCCGCCGCGGAAGACGAGCGCCTCGGTGCCGCGGCTCACGCCGGAGCAGACCGTCCTGACGAGGACGTCGTCCGGGCCGGGTTCGGGCAGCGTTTCCGCGCGGATCTCCCCGTCACCTGGCGACCGGATCCAGAACGCGAGGGCGTCGCGCTCCATGGGCCCTCCTTCCGCGCCGGATGCCCGGCCCCGTGCCGGGCCTTACCGTGTGCCGCCGTGCGGACAGCCACAGGACGTCCCGTCCGAACGACCACGCGAGCAGCGCGAGCGCCGCCGCCACGATCAGCTCCGCATGCGGGACGATCCCGGCCGCGGCCACGACGAGCACGACCCCCTGGACCACCGCGACGGCCTTGCGCGCCAGGCTCGGCGGCAGGGCGGCCCGCAGCCACGGCGCCGCCCACGACGCGGCGGCGAACACGTACCGCATCGCCCCGATCGCCAGCACCCATGGCCCGGCGGAGGCGGCGACCTGCACCGACAGCACCAGGATCAGGAACGCGTCGACCTCCATGTCGAACCGCGCGCCGAGCTCCGACGCCGTTCCGGTGCGGCGGGCGACGCGGCCGTCCACCCCGTCCAGGACGAGCGCCACCGCGGCGATGCCGACCAGGACCGCGACGGATCCGCCGCCGCGCGTCAGGTGGCCGGCCACCAGCGCCGTCACGCCGCCGGCCAGGACGACCCGGACGAGGGTCACGTGATCGGCCGGCCCGAGCCTCCGCCGGCCCCGGAAGGCCGACATCAGAACGCTCCACGAGCCTGCCGCGTAGGCGGCTCCGGCCGCCCAGCCCACCGGCCCGGGCCGGAGCGCCGCGAGCAGGACGAGCTGCGCCGCGACGGCGGCTCCAAGCTCCTGCCCGCGTGTCATCCGCGCACCTCACCCGCGGTCAGCGAGTCGAGCTGGGGCAGGTCGTGGCCCAGCCGGTCGCGCTTGGCGGTCAGGTACCGGATGTTGTCGTCGCTGACCGGGACCAGCAGCGGGACTCGCGCCGAGACGGCGATCCCGTACGACTCCAGTGCGCGTACCTTGTCGGGGTTGTTCGACATCAGCCGCACCGACCGGACCCCGAGATACCGCAGCACCCGCGCGGCCGGCCCGTAGTCGCGCACGTCCACGGGCAGCCCGATCGCGGTGGCGGAGTCGACGGTGTCCAGTCCCTGGTCGTCCTGCAGGACGTGGGTGCGGACCTTCGCGACCAGCCCGATCCCCCGCCCCTCATGCCCGCGCAGGTACACCAGCACCCCCGCCCCCTCCCGCGCGACGGCGTCCAGCGCGGCGCCGAGCTGGTCCCCGCACTCGCAGCGTGTCGCCCCGAAGATGTCGCCGGTCATGCACTCGGAGTGCATCCGGACGAGCACGTCCTCACGTTCCCCGACGTCCCCCCGGACGAGGGCCATGTGCTCGTGCCCGTCGACCGGGTCCCGGAACGCGACGGCACGGAAGACGCCGCGCCGGGTCCTCAGGTCGGCCTCCGCCATGTCGTCGTGATCGATGCCCTGGTCGCGCATCGTTCCCCTTCCTCGGCTCGGCAATCACCCTTGGTACGGGGCGGACCGCCGCACGGTTGCGTCCGAAATCACTCTATCTATGAATCATTCAGAGATTGAATGAATCGGATTCGCTGTGTTACCAGGTGACACGCAGGGAGACCCGCGGAAGGTTCACGCCAACGACGATCTTCAATCCGCGTGCGGGCGCGCCGGGGCCGGCGGGGCCACGCGCGGGCGCCGTCCGCGACCGCCAGGATGGTGGGGTGCCTGCAAGGGATTACGGATTGAGCATGGAGTTTCTGAAGATTTCAGCAAGGAGTTCACGAGCGTGGAGGTCGTTGCTAGCGTCCCGGTCCAGCCACCCCGTCCCGGAAACGGCGGGACGACGGGACGCACCGGCACGCGAAGGAGGACACATGCGGCGCACCTACGGCGTCCTCGCGGGAATCGTCACCTGTGCCGCGCTCACACTCTCCGCCTGCGACGGTGACGGTGACGGGTCATCCCGCGCCGAGGCCGCCGGCCTCAAGGGCCGCGGGCCGATCACGTTCGTGACCGGCAAGGACCGCTCCGGCTCCCTGCACAAACAGATCGACACCTGGAACGAGGGCCATCAGGACGAGAAGGTCCGCGTCATCGAACTGCCGGATGAGCCCGCGGACCAGCGCCGGCAGATGATCCAGAACGCGACGAACAGGTCCGACGCCTACTCCGTCCTCAACCTCGACGTTGCGTGGACGGCGGAGTTCGCGGCGAACCGGTGGCTGGCCCCGCTCCCCACGGTTCCCCCACCCGGCGCCCCCGGAGGTTCCCAAGGGTCGCCCGCCCTGAAGGGGGCGCGGCTTGACCTGTCCACGATGCTGCCCGCGACGATCGCGACCGGGCGGTATCGCGGGAGGCTGTACGCGGTGCCGTCCGCGTCCGACGCCGGGATGCTGTACTACCGCAAGGATCTGCTGGAGAAGGCCGGGATTTCCGCGCCACCGAGGACCTACGCCGAGATGTGGGCCGCCTGCGACAGGGTGCGGAAGATCCCCGAGGGCAGGGGCGTCGACTGCTACCTCACCGGGGTCGACAGGTCCGAGAGCGGCACGGTCAGCGCGGTCGAGGCCATCGGCAGCGCCGGTGGGGCCATCCTCGGGCCGGATGGGAGACCCGCGCTGAACACCCCGGCCGCCAGGCGGGGCCTGGGGTTCCTCGTCGACGCGCGCAAGGACGGGCGGATGCCGAAGGCCGCCGACACGCTCGACACCGAGGGCGGTCGCCGCCACTTCCAGTCCGGCCGGTTGCTGTTCCAGCGGCAGTGGGCCTACCAGTACACGCTCGCGGAGAAGGACGACGGCTCGTCCGAGGTGGCGGGCAGGTTCGCGGTCGCGCCGCTGCCCGGCCCGGACGGCCCCGGCGTCGCGGGCCTCGGCGGCCACGACCTGGGGATCTCCGCCTTCGCCAGGAACAAGCTGACCTCGCTGGACTTCATCCGCTACCTCACCGGCGAGGCGGCACAGCGCGCCGCCCTGCTCGCCACCTCGCAGGCCCCGACCCTCGCCGCGCTGTACGACGACCCGGAGATGGTGCGGAGGTTCCCGTACCTGCCGGTGCTCAGGGCGGCGATCCAGTCCGCCCGGCCGCGTCCGGCCGCGGCGAGGTACGGGGACGTGACGGCCGCGATCCAGGGCTCGGTACACGACGCCGTGACCGGGAGGATTCCCGTCGATCGTGCTTTGTCCGGCCTTCAGGGCGAGCTCGGACCACTGACCGCGCCGTGATGCGCCCCCACACAATGATCAACAGCTGGTCGCCGTCGTGTCGGTGTTCCAGCGCCGTATCGTCGCCGGACGTACCGCCGGCGGGGTGAAATAGTCCCTGACAGCCCCCGACCAGAAGGATGTTCATGACGCAGAACAGCCTCGCCGTCCCCGCCGGCACGCCGGCCGGGGACGCCACCTCCTGGTGGCGCGACGCGGTCATCTACCAGGTGTACGTCCGCAGCTTCGCGGACTCGGGCGGGGACGGCGTCGGCGACCTGCCCGGCGTCCGGTCCCGGCTCCCCTACCTGGCCGGTCTCGGCGTGGACGCGCTGTGGTTGACCCCGTTCTACGTCTCCCCGATGGCCGACTTCGGGTACGACGTCGCCGACTACCGCGACGTGGACCCGCTGTTCGGCACGCTCGCCGACGCCCGCGGCCTGATCGCCGACGCGCACGCCCACGGCCTGCGGATCATCGTGGACGTCGTCCCGAACCACACCTCCGACCGGCACGCCTGGTTCCTGGCCGCCCTCGCGTCCGCACCCGGCTCGCCGGAACGCGCCCGCTACATCTTCCGGGACGGCCAGGGCCCGGACGGGTCGCGCCCGCCGAACGACTGGGAATCGGTGTTCGGCGGCCCCGCCTGGACGCGGCTGCCCGACGGTCAGTGGTACCTGCACCTGTTCGCCTCCGAGCAGCCGGACCTGAACTGGGAGAACCCCGAGGTCCGCACCGAGTTCGCGAGCATCCTCAGGTTCTGGCTCGACCTCGGCGTGGACGGCTTCCGGGTGGACGTCGCACACGGCATGGCCAAGGCACCCGGCCTGCCCGACGTCGGCCACGCGAACCAGGTCGACATGCTCGGGACAGCCGTTCTGCCCTATTTCGACCAGGATGCCGTCCACGACGTCCACCGGGAGTGGCGGCGGGTGCTCGACTCCTACCCCGGCGACCGGATCGCCGTCGCCGAGGCGTGGGCGCCGACGCCCGAGCGGCTCGCCCTCTACACCCGTCCGGACGAGCTGCACCAGGCGTTCAACTTCCACTACCTGACCGCGCCGTGGGCGGCGCCTGGTATGCGGGAGGTGATCGAGGAGTCGCTCCGCACCGCCGAGGCTGTCGGCGCGCCCGCGACCTGGGTACTGTCCAACCACGACGTCAAGCGGCATGTCACCCGGTACGGCGGCGGCGGGACGGGACTGCGGCGGGCCCGCGCCGCGACATTGCTGACCCTCGCGCTCCCGGGCTCCGCGTACGTCTACCAGGGCGAGGAACTGGGCCTGCCCGAGGTGCTCGACCTGCCGGAGGAGTTCCTCCAGGACCCGCAGCGCGCGCGGGGCGCCAGCTCGGGCCGTGACGGCTGCCGCGTCCCGCTGCCGTGGGAGGGCGAGGAGCCCCCGTTCGGCTTCGGTACCGGCGCCGCCTCCTGGCTGCCGATGCCGCCGAACTGGCGCGACCTCACCGTCGCGGCACAGTCCGCCGACCCGGACTCGATGCTCGTCCTGTACCGCGAGGCGCTGCGCGTCCGCCGCGGGCATCCCGCGCTCGGCGACGGCCCGCTGCGCTGGCTGGTCGGCCCGCCCGGCACGCTGTTCTTCGTCCGGGAGGCGCCCGAGGGCCGGACCCTCACGTGCGCGGTGAACATGGGTGCGCGCACCGTCCGCGTCCCCTTGCACGGCACTCCGCTGCTGGCGAGCGGCCCCTACCGGGTGAACGGCGGATGCGCCGAACTGCCACCGGACACCGCACTGTGGTGGGAAGCCGAGACTCGCTGATGTGAGCTCGGGACGACGCGCCTGGCGGACATCACGGCCCAGACAGGGGTGAACGAGGGCTAGCCCGTCCTATCGCCACCCCGCGCGGCCAGTCCGTCCAGGCGCGTGACCGCGGGTCGCCAGTCGGACGGCAGCAGGCAGCGGGTCGCACGATGAGCGTGATGAGCGAGCATGTAGGTGAAATGGTCGGCGATGTCGCATCCGGCCCTCGATGAACTGTGCGTGGTGATCAGGTGCAGGTCACCGCGCAGGTCGCGGAGTTCGGCCGGGGTGAGCGCGAAGCGGCCCGTCCGGAGCACGACCGTTCCCGACTCGTCCACGGTCACCCGGACGTCGACGCCCGCGAAACCACCCGTCCGCTCGTATTCCACGAGTATTTGTGAATGTGGGGCGATTCGGGAAATAGCACCGGATATCGCAAGCACCAACGCCATTCCGAAGGCGAGCATGGTGTTCTCCTCTGGGCGACCGGAGTGACAATACCAACTCCCCCAGGTGCGCCGTTCCATTCCCACCCGATAACATAAATACGGCAAACAGCAAGAAATGCCGAGACTATCGGTTCCACTCTGTGGGACTGGATTCCCAGCACCAGGGGGAGGGTGCTGTCATGGGCGGAGGACTTCCCCCGGGCCCAGGAGGCGACCATGTCCACCGAACCACCGAGCCAGCAGGCCATCGCGAACCTGATCGCGAGGTACGCCGAGCTCGTGGACGGCGCCGACTTCGACGGCATCCGGGACCTGTTCGCGGACGCCGCCTTCATCGGCAGCAACGCCACCTGGTGGGGCGGGGACGCCATCGCGGACATGTTCCGGGCCACGGTGATCGTCCACGCCGACGGCACCCTGCGGACCAGGCACGTCACCACCAACCTCCACATCGAGGTGGACGAGGTCGCGGGTACGGCCGCGTCACGCGCGTCCTACACCGTCCTGCAGGCGGTGCCGGGCCTGACCTTGCAGCCGATCGCCTGCGGCCGCTACCACGACCGGTTCGCCCGCCGCGACGGCCGCTGGCGCTTCACCGAGCGGCGGATCTACCTGGACCTCACCGGCGACGTCAGCCATCACCTCCGCTGCGCGGCGAGGCTCCCTCAGGGCACGATGTAGCGGGTGTCGCGGGCGTCGGTGACGGCCATGTGGCCCGGGGCGTGCCCGATGGCGAGTTTCGGACGGGACGCCATGACCGCCGCCTGCGGGGTGACGCCGCAGGCCCAGAAAACGGGGATCTCGTCCACGCGGACCTCGACCGGGTCACCGAAGTCGGGGGCGCCGAGGTCGGTGATGCCGAGTTCGACGGGGTCGCCGACGTGGACGGGGGCGCCGTGGACGGACGGGTACCGCGAGGTGATCCGGACCGCGTCCGCGACCTGCGCGGCGGGGACGGGGCGCATGGAGACGACGAGCGGGCCACCGAAACCACCCGCTCGGCGGCATGTCCGGCTCGTCCGGTACATCGGGACGTTGACGCCCTGCTCGATGTGGCGGACGGGCACGCCGGCCTCGCGGAGCGCGTCCTCGAAGGTGAAGCTGCAGCCGATGAGAAAGCAGACCAGGTCGTCGCGCCACCGGTCGGTGACGTCGGTGACCTCGGCGACCGGTTCGCCGTGCTCGTAGACGACGTAGCCGGGCAGGTCGGTGCGCAGGTCGCCGGCGAACAGCGAGGCCGACGTCGCGCCGGGCTCGGTGACGTCCAGGACGGGGCAGGGCTTGGGGTTGCGCTGCGCGAACAGCAGCAGGTCGTACGCCTGCTCGCGGGGGACGGCGATGAGGTTGGCCTGCGTCCAGCCGGCGCACCAGCCCGCGGTGGGGACGCGCAGGCCGGCACGGAACAGCGCGCGGGCCTGGTCCGGGGACAGGGCACCCGGGTCGATGGGATTGGTCATGATCGCTCCTCTCCGAGGTCGGGCACGGGCAGTCGCCGGAACGAGCCCGCACCACCGGGAAGCGATGCAGGACGAGCCGGACGGGCGGCAGCGAGAGATCGGGCAGAAGCGTCCGGGGGAAGGGGGACGCCGCGAGGGAACTGGCCGGATGGCGAGGCCGGCACGAAAACCGGTCGCCGAGCGCCGGTCGGCGGGGCGCAGCGCATCTTGTGTCCGGGACCGCGGCGCCTGACACCCCCACGCCAGACGCCGCGTTCCCCGGACGCCCGAGGTCGTGGACAGTCGCCAGCGGCCCCGTCTCCATAACGTCCGGTCCGCACCCCTTGGTTCCCCACGGACGAGACCGCCCAGGCCTCCCAGGCCGCAGCGAGCGCCGGACACTCGACGATGATCGCCGTGTTCCCAGTCGCGGAAAGCCGCATCCCGATCGCCTACTTCCAGAGGTCGTCCAGGCCGGACAGCGCGTTCCAGCCCAGGTAGAGGGACAGGAGCCAGGCGGCGACACCGAGACCGAGCAGCCACACCGGATACCGGTAGCCGCCGAGCAGGTCGCGGCGGCGGCCCGCCGCCCACAACAGGACGGCGAGGCCGAAGGGCAGGATCAGCCCGTTCAGCGCGCCCGCGAGGACGAGCAGCTTCGTGGGAGTCGCGCCGATGGCGAGGTAGATCACCGTGGACACCGCGATGAAGGCGACGACCAGGCGGTTGCGGTTGCGGTCGATCCAGGGCGCGAACGAGACCAGGAACGACACGGAGGTGTAGGACGCGCCGATCACCGAAGTGATCGCGGCCGACCACATGACCAGGCCGAAGACGCGCAGCCCGGCCTCGCCCGACGCGTGCTCGAACGCCGAGGGCGCGGGGTTGTCCGCGGCCAGCCGCACGCCGCCGGCGACGACGCCGAGTACGGCGAGGAACAGCAGCACCCGCATCAGGCCGGTGACGAGGATGCCGGTGACGGCGCTGCGGTTGATCTCGTGGATGCTGCCGGGCCCGGTGACCCCGGACTCGATCATCCGGTGCGCGCCGGCGTAGGTGATGTAGCCGCCGACCGTCCCGCCGATGAGCGTGGTGATCACCAGGAAGTCGACCTCGCCGGGGGCGACGCTCTGGCGGAGCGCGTCGCCGAGCGGCGGCCCGGACACGATCGCCACGTACAGGGTCATGAGGATCATCACGGCGCCGAGCACCACGACGATCCGGTCCATCGCCACGCCCGCGCGCCTGCTGAGGAAGATCGCGATGGCGACGAGCGCGGACAGCGCACCGCCGATCTTGACGTCCAGGCCGAGGAGCGCGTTCAGCCCGAGGGCCGTCCCGGCGACATTGCCGATGTTGAACACCAGGCCGCCGAAGAGGTCCAGCGCGGCGAGGGCGTAGCCGCCACCGGGAACGACGCTGTTGCCGAGATCCTGGGCCCGCCGTCCGGACACCCCGACGATGCGCCACACGTTGAGCTGGATCGCGATGTCCACCAGCACCGACACCACGATCGCGAAGGCGAAGGCCGCGCCGAGTTGGGCGGTGAACACCGTGGTCTGGGTGATGAACCCGGGGCCAATGGCGCTGGTGGCCATCAGGAACATGGCGCCGGTGAGAGCGGCGCGGCGCGAGGCGGCGGTGGCGGGAGGCGGGGACGTATCGAGGACGGTCCGGTCGGTCATAGCTGCCCCTCCGGGGGAGTCTGCTTTCCGCCAGCGTAGATATTGTTCAACAATCCATCAATCCCCCTGTTGATTGATTCTCGGTACGGTGGCGATACGCTTGCGTGACACTCGTCCGGACCGGAGGGAAGGCAGGTCATGCCCGCGCAGGAGTCGTGGCTCGACGACATCGCGGCGGCCCGGCACGGTCTCGACCGGTCGAGCACGGCGGCCCGCGTCGCCGACCTGCTCCGCGATCAGATCACCCACGGACGGCTCGTCCCCGGCGAGCGGCTTCCCGAGGAGGACCTCTGCCGCGCCGTGAAGGTGTCGCGCAACACGATGCGCGAGGCGTTCCGGCTGCTCGTCCAGGAGCGGCTGCTCGTCCACGAGTTCAACCGCGGGGTGTTCGTCCGCCGCGTCACCGCCGACGGGCTCGCCGACCTCTACCGGGTGCGGCGGATCCTGGAATGCGAGGGCGTGCGGTGCGCTCCGTCCGCCGGCCGTGAGGCGATCGCGCGGGCGGGCGCGGCCGTCGGCGAGGGTGAACGCGCCGCCGCCGCCGGCGACTGGCCCGGCGTGGGCACCGCCGACATCCGCTTCCACCAGGCGCTCGCCGCGCTCGTCGGCAGCCCACGGGTGGATGAGATGACGCGGCACCTGCTGGCCGAGATGCGGCTGGTCTTCCACGAGATGGGATCGCCCCGCGAGTTCCACGAGCCGTACCTTGCCCGCAACCGGCGCATCTACGATCTGCTCGCGGCGGGCGCCGTCCAGGACGCCGAGCGCGAACTGCGCGCCTACCTCGACGACGCCGAGGCGCAGCTCACCACGGCCTACCGCGAGGCGAGCTGACCACGTTCACGGGGCGTAGTTCATGACGTGGTCGTGGAGCAGCCGCGGCGCCTGCGGATCGCGGCGCCGGAACGCCTCGATCAGCTCGGCGTGCTCGACCGACTTGGAGTAGATCTCCGTGTGGTGCAGGCGGAGGGACAGGGTCGTCCACAGCTCGATCCCGAGGCTCTCCCAGACCGACACCAACAGCCGGTTGCCGGCCGTCTCGACGATCTCGCGGTGGAAGACGATGCTCAGCCGCATCTGCTCGTGCAGGTCACCGTCCCGCGCGGCCTCGCCCAGCCGGCGGTTGTGCTCCTCCAGCGCGTCCAGGCGATCGGCCAGGCGCGGCAGCGCCAGCTCCGCGGCCGTCCGCTCCAGCCCGGCGCGGACGGGGAAGATCTCCGCCAGGTCCTGCTCGGTGAACGCGCGGACGCGGGCGCCCCGGTTCGGCAGTGTCTCGATCAGCCGCTGCGCCTCCAACTGCCGCAGCGCCTCCCGGACGGGCCCCTGGCTCACGCCCAGCTCCGTGGCGATCCGCCGCTCGACGAGGCGCTCCCCCGGCTCCCACCGCCCCGAGCTGATGCCGTCCACGATGAACTCACGGATCTGGTCGGCGAGTCCGGTGCGGAGCAGCTGTGCAGGGAGCGGCGAGTTCACGGAGTAGATAGTAGACGGCGGGACGGTAAGTGAACCTTGACGGGTAGAATATGATCGATCATTGATCAATGATGATCGGTGAACGTCGTGGTGATCCTATGGCGTTCCCCCGGACAGAGGAAGGTCGCCGATGGCTGAGACCACCCGGTCGGCGGGCATGACCGCTCCGGCTCCCGCGCAAGCCCCCCGCAGGGCGCGCGGCGCGAGGACGACGCGGCCCAGCGCGGCCGTCCCCGCGGCCGATGCCGCGGAGCTGGTCGGTTACTACCGGCAGATGCTGCTGATCCGCCGCTTCGAGGAGCGCGCGGCGCGCGCCTACACCGAGGCCAAGATCGGCGGCTACTGCCATCTCAACCTCGGTGAGGAGGCGACGGTCGTCGGGCTGATGGCCGCGCTGCGTCCCACCGACTACCTGTTCACCAACTACCGGGAGCACGGATACGCCCTCGCCAAGGGCATCGGCGCGGACCGGGTCATGGCCGAGTTGTACGGCCGCTCCACCGGCGTGTCGAAGGGCTGGGGCGGGTCGATGCACCTGTTCGACGCCGAGGCACGGCTGCTCGGTGGCTACGGCATCGTCGGCGGGCAGCTCCCGCTCGCCACCGGAGCCGCGCTCGCCGTCTCCTACAAGGGCGGCGACGAGGTCGTGATGTGCCACATGGGCGACGGGACGACCGCCATCGGCGCGTTCCACGAGTCGCTCAACATCGCCGCCCTGTGGGACCTGCCCGTCGTCTTCGTCGTGATCAACAACGGGCTCGGCATGGGTACCACGGTCGAGCAGTCCGCGGCCGAACCGGAACTGTACCGGCGCGGCGCCGCGTACCGGATGGAGAGCGTCCGGGCGGACGGCACCGACGTGGTCGCCGTCCGGGACGCCGCGCGGATCGCCGTCGAGCGCGCCCGCACCGAGAGCAGGCCGTACCTGCTGGAGACGGTCAGCCCGCGCCTCAAGGGCCACTCGGTCGTCGATCCGGCCCGCTACCGGTCCAAGAAGGAGAAGGAGGCCCTCAAGGCGGCCGATCCCCTCGCCCGCATGGCGCTGGAGCTGGCGGACGCCAAGATCCTGTCCCACGACGACCGCGACCGGCTGGACGCCGAGGTCACGGCCGAGGTGGACGCCGCCGCCGCGTTCGCCGACGAGAGTCCCGCGCCCGAGGTGTCCACCCTGTTCGACTACACCTACGCCACCCCCGTCCCGGGTGAGCTGCGCCGCCTGCCCGCCGACCCCGTCTTCCGTTCCTGAGGAGCCGTCCATGGCAACCGTCACCTACCGCCAGGCCCTCCGGGACACGCTCCGCTCGGAGATGCTGCGGGACGAGAACGTCTTCCTGATGGGCGAGGAAATCGGGCTCTTCGAGGGTTCCTACAAGATCACAGAGGGTCTGCTGAAGGAGTTCGGGCCGCGCCGCGTCCGCGACACCCCGATCGCCGAGGAGGGTTTCGTCGGCGCCGCGATCGGCGCGGCCATGCTCGGCCTCCGCCCGGTCGTGGAGATCATGACGATCAACTTCTCGCTGCTGGCGCTGGACCAGATCGTCAACCACGCCGCGAAGATCTACGGGATGTTCGGCGGCCAGGCGAGCGTCCCGATGGTGATCCGCACGCCGGGCGGCGGCGGCCAGCAGCTCGGCGCCACGCACTCGCAGAACGTCGAGCTGTTCTACTCCTTCATCCCCGGGCTGAAGGTCATCGCACCGAGCACGCCCGCCGAGGCGTCCGCGATGCTGAAGGCCGCCATCCGCGACGACGACCCGGTGCTGTTCCTGGAGAACCTCGCCCTCTACAACAGCAAGGGCGACCTGCCCGCCGAGATCGACGCCATCGAGCCCGCCGAGATCGGCCGTGCCGCCGTCACCCGCCCGGGCACCGACATCACGATCATCGGCTACTCCCGCATGGCCCGCGTCGCCGCCGAGGTCGCCGACACCCTCGCCGGTGAGGGGATCTCCGCCGAGGTCGTGGACCTGCGCAGCCTGCGCCCCCTCGACCGGCGGACCGTCGTGGACTCCGTCCGCCGGACCGGCTGCGCCGTGGTCGCCGAGGACGACTGGCTGACCTACGGCATCGGCGCCGAGATCGCCGCCACCATCCAGGAGGGCGCCTTCGACTGGCTGGACGCGCCCGTCCGGCGGGTCGCGATGGCCGAGGTCCCCCTCCCCTACGCCAAGTCCCTGGAGACGGCGGCACTGCCGTCCGCCGAATCGCTGCTCACCGCCGTCCGCGACACGCTTCGCGCAACCGGCCGTCTGGTCCTGGAGAACGCCCGATGACCGACATCCTCATGCCCCGGCTCTCCGACACGATGGAGGAGGGCGTCATCAGCTCCTGGCAGAAGCAGCCGGGAGACGAGGTCGCGGTGGGCGACGTGATCGTCGACATCGAGACCGACAAGGCGGTCATGGAGTACGAGGCGTACGAGGCCGGCGTGCTGGAGAAGATCCTGGTGGGTGAGGGCGAGTCCGCCGCGATCGGCGCCCCCATCGCGGTGGTCACCCCCGTCGGCGCGAAGGCCCCGGCGACCACGGCGCCGGTGGCCACGTCCACGGTCGCCCCCGCTCCGGTCCCGGCCGCCGCCCCGGCTCCACCGCCCGCCGCGCAGGCCACCGAGGTCAAGGCCCCGGCCGTGCCGTCCCCGGCGGCCGCGCTCCCCGCGCCCCGCAACGCCACCTCCCGTCCGCCCTCGTCTCCGCTGGCACGGCGCCTGGCCCGCGACCACGGCATCGACCTGGCCACGCTGAACGGCACGGGACCGGGCGGACGCATCATCCGCGTCGACATCGAAGCGGCGATCCGCGCCGGGGCCCCGGCGCCTGCCCTGGCAGCCGCCGCACCGACCGTGCCGCCCACATCGCCCACGTCGCCCACGTCGCCCGCCAGGGCGCCTGTGGACGACCCGGACGTCGAGGCCGTCCCCCTGAACCGCTTCCGGAAGGTGGCGGCGCGCCGCCTCATCGAGAGCAAGCGCGAGGCCCCGCACTTCTACCTCAACCGCGAGGTGGACGCCGACGCGCTGCTGGACTTCCGCGCCACCCTCAACGCGGCGCTCGCCCCGTCCAAGGTCAGCGTGAACGACCTGGTGGTGAAGGCCGTGGCGACCGCGCTGCGCGAGCATCCGGCGGTGAACGTCTCCTACACCGAGGAGAACCTGCTCTTCCACAAGCGCGTCCATATCGGTGTCGCGGTGGCGGTCGAGGACGGCCTGGTCGTCCCGGTCGTCCGGGACGCCGACGGCAAGAGCGTCTCGCAGATCGGCCAGGAGACGCGCGAGCTGGCGGGCAGGGCGCGGGAGGGCAGGCTGTCCGCGCGGGAGATGAGCGGTGGGACGTTCAGCGTCAGCAACCTCGGCATGTTCGGCGTCGGCTCGTTCGCCGCGGTGATCAACCCGCCGGAGGCCGCGATCCTCGCCGTCGGCGCCGTCCGGGACGAGCCGGTCGTCCGCGACGGGCAGGTCGTACCGGGCAAGCGCATGGCGGTGACCCTCTCGGTCGACCATCGCGCCTGCGACGGCGCCACCGCCGCGCGGTTCCTGGCGCGGCTGGCCGAGCTGCTCCAGAACCCCCTGCTCATCGTCGCCTAGAGCATGGCCAGGTACACCTAGAGCATGACCCGGCCTCCGGCGACGTCGATCGTGAGGCCGGTCAGCCAGGCCGCCCGCTCGGAGGCCAGGAAGAGCGCGGTTCCGGCGACGTCGCTCGTCTCCCCCAGCCTGCCGAGCGGGTGGGAGGCGGCGACGGCGTCCTGCACCTCCGGTGGCATGAACCGGGCCGTGCGCTCGGTGCGGATCGTCGCGGGGGCGACGCAGTTGACCCGGACGCCGTCCCGGCCGACCTCGGCCGCGGCGTGCCGGGTGAGCGCCTGGACGCCCGCCTTCGCGGCCTCGTAGGCGACCGGGGCGCCCCACCGGTTGCCCATCTCCCGGCCGCCGCCGCCCGGCAGGTTCGTCGGCAGTCGCCCCGCCGAGGACGACATCGTGATGATCGCCCCGGCCCGGCGTTCCTGCATGCCGGGCAGGAAGCTCTTCAGGGTCAGGAACGTCGCGGTGAGATTGCCGTCGAGGACCGACCGCCACTCCTGCTCGCTCATGGCCGCGGTCGGCCCCGGACGGGCGATGCCGCCGCCGGCGAAGGCGCACAGGACACCGGCGGGCCCGAGCTCGTCCTCGACCCGCCGGCGCGCCTCCTCGATCGCGGCGAGATCGGTGACGTCGGCCCGCACACCGATCCCGCCGATCTCCTTGGCGACCTGCGCGAGGGCCGCCTCGTCGCGTCCGATGACGGCGACCTTGGCGCCTTCTCCGGCGAACTCGCGCGCGGTGTCGGCGCCGATCCCGCGCGAGCCGCCCGTGACGACGACGACCGTGCCGTTGAGTTCTGCGTACATGACGATCTCCCATGCGATGACGTCTTCACTGAGTGGACACTCACCATTCTGAGTGAGCACTCACTCATTCGTCAAGCCACCGCGCGGCACTTCAGCGCGCCGGCGTGCTCGCCCGCCGCCGCGTTCGACAATGTGTGACCATGGCCGTCATGTCGGTGAACGTTCCGCTGGGTCTGCTGCTGGAGCCCGCCTTCCACCTCGGCGGCGTCCCCACCACGTGGGCCGAGTTGCTCGGCTTCGCGACGGGCGCGGTGAACGTGTGGCTGGTCGTCCGGCAGAACATCCTGAACTGGCCGATCGGGATCGCCAACATGAGCGACAGCGCGGTGGTCAGCGCGTCCCAGAACGGCACGGTGGAGTCGGTCCAGGACGACAACACCCAGGTCAGCAGCCCGGTGCCCGCGGCCCCGGCCGCGATCAGCCAGGCCCACTCCGGCGGCGTGGTGCTCCTGACCGGCAGCCGGTCGCGGCCGTCCCCGCCGTACAGCCAGATCCACCACCTGGCGACCTACGGCCAGTCGCGCAAACTGCTGGAGTCGTGGTGGCTGTGGATCACCGCCGACCTGGTCTACATCCCGCTCTACTGGTACAAGGACCTGAAGCTCACGAGCGCCTTGTACGTCATCTTCCTGACCCTGTGCGTGCTCGGCCTGCTGGCGTGGCGCCGCGATGTGCGGGACCGCCGGCCGGGCCCCGCACCGGCGGCCGCATGCCAGTGCGCGCGCCAGCGTCGTCGTGCCGGTGGACTCGGCGCCGACCACCACGACGCGCCGGGCCAGGTACGCCCGGACGGGCGGGGCGAGCCACTCCCACGTGGCGACCGGATCGTCCCGGACCGCGGTTCCGCTCGTGATCCTGCTCGGCCTGGTGTTCCTGGACGGCGGGCTCTACGCCGACTCCGGGTTGCAGGTGGTCTACGTCGCCCTGCGGGCGTACGCCGTGCACTATGCCGAGAAGGGTGGGGTCTGGGCCACGACGCGGTGGGTTCCCGAGTACGGCCGCACCTTCACCGAGGAGAAGCTCGCCGCCGCCCGCCGCGCCACCGGTGACCCTTCGCTGTGGCTCGATGACCTGACCTGGGAGCCCGCGGAGTTCACCCGCATCGCCGAACGCCACGCGGTCCTGGAGGACGCCGCCGCCCGGTCCGGCTCACCGCTGCTGGTGTGCGACACGGACGCGTTCGCGACCGTGCTCTGGCAGGAGCGCTATCTCGGTTCCCCCGCCCCGGACGTGGAGGCCGTCCACGACCGCGTGCCGCATCACCTGTGGATCCTCTGCTCCCCGGAGGGCGTCCCGTTCGAGCAGGACGGCCTTCGCGACGGCGAGTCGATCAGATCGTGGATGGCGGAGCGCTTCCAGGAAGAACTCGAACGGCGGAGTCTGCCGCACATCGTCGTCACCGGCCCCCACGAACAGCGGCTGGCGGCGGCCGCGCGGGCGACCGATGATCTGCTGGCGAGGGGCTGGACGTTGAGTGCCCCGCTGACCCCTTAGCCCACAGCCCTTGGCCCTCGCTCAGCCCGCCCAGACGATATCGGCGATGTAGAACTCCTTGATGTCCGCGATCACCATGTACTCGATGCAGGCGTCGACATCATCGACGGAAACGGTGTATTCGATTCCGACCGCGTCGAGGGGCTTCCCCGGGGGCGACGCCCCCGAGTCGACCAGGGCGCCTCCGAGCCGGGCCAGTTCGCACAAGTAGTCGGTCAGCCGGCTTTCGATCGGCTTCGGCAAGGAGTGGAGCACCTCCCCCGCCACTTCCGAGCAGAAGACCGTCCAGCCCCTCTTGGGAGCGTTCACTCCTCGCCTTTTCGGAACCCTCGCCCCGCCTTGATGTCCTCCAGGGAGACCTTCCTGCCGTTCCTCATCTCCTCGACCGCCCTGGCGCGGCGCTCCTCCCGATCGGGTAGCTGACCGAACATGGCCTCCGCGTACCAGCCGGACAGCAGGTTCTGAAGGTCGGTGCCGAGCTCGGCCCCCATCACCTCGCTGAGGAATCGGACGCGCTGCTCCTCGGGCAGCCAGTCGCTGATGCCCTTGATCGTGCGCGGGACGCGGCGGACCTGGCCCGGCAGCAGGGGAGGCTCCACCGGCTCTGCGCTCATGGGACTCCTTCGTGTCTCATCCGGTTCGCTGGTCGCCCCTTCTTCGGGAACCATACTGAGGGCCTCCGTCATTACACACGGTCATCGTCGAAAACGCTGGGTGTCCACCTCGTCCGCGGTGAGCGGACGCAGCAGGGTCGTGTAGCTGTAGGTGACGTCAGGGCGGACCTGGTACTCGGGGCGGACGGGGTTGGGTGTGTCGCCGACGCCTGTGACGGCGTGGTCGATGTGCAGAGTGTTCCAGCCCGGGTTGCGGACGCGGGCGAAGGGGTACAGCGCGCGGTCCAGGTCGTCGTACGGGGTGACGCCGGCCTCGACGTCACCGCCGACCAGGAGCCCGGCGCGACCGTCGGTCAGCACCGCCCAGCGAACGTCGTCGTGGTTGCCGTGGTCCTGGGGACGGTAGTAAGGGACGTATTGCTCCTCGACCGTGGACGACCAGACGCCCATGCGCGTGCCGTCCTTGCGGTCGGCGTAGTTCTCGACAGGGCCACGCCCGTACCAGGCGAACGTGCCGAAGCGCGCGGGGGCCTTGAGGGTGTAGCCGACGCGTCCGAGGTAGGGCAGCGTCCGGACCCGGCCCTGCGGGACGACCTGATGCGTCAGTTCGATCTGCCCCGAACCGTCGATTACATAGGTCGCCTTCTGGTCGAACCAGGCGTCGGGACGGTCCGGAGCCGCGCTCTTCGACGCGATGGACACGATCGTCTTTCTCCCCGGCGTGACGGTTGTCGCGCCGGGCGTCGTGACGAGGCGGTCCAGGCCCGCCTTGCGCCAGTCCTCCCCCTCGGCGCGGCCCCACGTGTAGGTCTCGTTGCTGATCGGGGGACGCCACACGTCGAGTTCGGGGCCGGTGCGCAACAGTTCGGTGCCGTGGGCGCGCATAGAGGTGAGGGTGCCCTTGGCCTTGTCGAAGATGTAACGGAAGTCCTTTCCTGCGACGACGATCTGTTTCGTGTTCTGCGTCACCGTGGGTTTCCCCTTGGCTGGTCTGCGCAGGTTCGGGATAGACGTGCCACCGGCCGGGAACTGACCGAAGCCCACAACGTGCCCTTGCCGCGCATACCAGGTTCGGTCCTTTAGCACGGCCTCCACCGTCAGCCAGCGTTCCCTCTTAAACGGGTTGGCGGGTGGTTCCGGAATGGATGGTGCAACCGCTTCTCCCGGCCTCAGCGTCAAGGACACCTTGCCCGATCTAAGCGTTCGGCGGCCCTCTGTGTAGCTCCAGCGAAGTTCGAGGTCTGAGGTGTCCGCGAAGGTGCGCTCGCTTGCAACAATTACGGCTTCATCTGGCCGGGTCACACGGATGGGGGAATGGACCCAGGACAGCTGGGCCGTTTCCGGTTGGACGTAGCGGTCGGAGCCCAGCAGCCCGTCCACCCCGGAGAGGCTTTGCCCATTGGACAGGAACGTGCCCTTGGTGTCGTAACGGTCGAAGTCGAGCGCCAGGATCGCCTGCCGTTGGGGATCTGCGCCCGCGGCCAGTTCGGCGGACGTCAGCGCCCGGTCGTAGACGCGGACGTCGTCGATGGTGCCGTGCGCCATGCGGCCCTTGTAGTTGTCCTGCATGGTCTCGGAGTTGCGGGCGATGGTGACGTCCGACGACGACCGGTCGATGGGTCCGGAGAAGGGCACGGACGCGACCTGGCTTCCGTCCACGTAGAGGCGCAGCGCGGCCCGGTCGTAGGTGCCCGTCACCCGATGCCAGGTGTCGTACCAGTTCGCGGGCACGGGGGCGCGGACGGTCCGCCAGGTTCCGCTGTGGACGAAGAACTCCAAGGTGCTCTCGTTCGACATCTTCAGGGCGTAGGAATGGTCACCTTTGCCGACGATGGTGAAGTCCCCCGTCCACGGGCGAACGGGCTTCACCCACGAATCGAGCGTGACGGACGTCCCGGTCAGGTCGAACCGTCGGTCACGGTAGATCTCCACGAAATCGTCCAGGCCGGAGAAGTAGAGGGCCTTGCCGCAGTGGCCGCCGACAACCTTCGGCAGGCCCTGCGTCCAGCTCAGGATTCTGTTGCCGGAGCCGTCCGGGGTGGTGATGACGGGCTGCCGCTGGTTCGCCTCGGCCCAATCCCAGATGAACCCGCCCTGCGTCTGCGAATGCCGTCTGATCACGTCCCAGAACTCGCGGAAATTCCCGAGGCTGTTGCCCATCGCGTGCGCGTACTCACCGAGGATGATCGGCTTCTTCGTCGTCGCCGCCTGCGATTCCAGCAAAGCCGGAGTCGGATAGCGCGGCCCCCAGACGTGCGCGTACGGGGCGTCGCCGTTCGGGCTGTTCGACTGGTGATACAGCGGACGGGACGGATCGGCCTCCTTCGCCCACTCCGCCATCGTGTAGTGCGCGTCACCGAGACCGGCCTCATTGCCGGTGTCCCACAGCAGCACGCTCGGATGGTTCTTGTCCCTCGCCACCATCGCCTGGAATCGTTCGAGAAACGCCTTCCGCCATTCGGGACGGTCCGCGAGACAGTCCGGCCTTCCGGACCGGGTGCAGTCCTGCCAGTTGTGGGTCTCGATGTCGACCTCGTCGTCGATCCACAGCCCACGCCGGTCGGCCAGGTCGTACAGGTAGGGATCGGACGGGTAGTGCGCCGTGCGGACGGCGTTGACGTTGAGCCACTTCATCAGCGCGACGTCGGACTCCATGCGGGCGCGCGTCTGGTGCCGTCCGGTCCGGGCGTCGGTCTCGGGCCGGTTGACGCCCTTGATGAGGACGCGCCGGCCGTTGACCAGGACCTGCCGGTGCTTGACCTCGATCTCCCGGAACCCGAACGTCTCACGGGTGGTGTGGACGACGCGTCCTCGCGGGTCGGCGAGTTGCAGGAGCAGCGTGTAGAGGTCGGGGGCCTCGTCCGTCCATTTCGCCGGATCGGCGACCGGCGCGGTGAGGCGCAGGGACGTGGTCTCGCCGCGCACCGTCGCCGTCCCGGAGAAGCGCTGCACCGCGCGGCCCGCCGGATCGACGAGCGTGGCGCGGACGGTGTGCTCGCCCTGCGGCCCCCTTTTGCTCCCCAGGGTGACGTCGGCGTCGAGCGTCGCGTTCCGGTAGGCCGCGTCCAGGTCGGTGTGCACGGCGACGTCGCGAACATGGGTCGTCGGGGTGGAGTACGCCCACACGTCGCGAAAGATCCCGCTGAACCGCCACTGGTCGAAGTCCTCCAGGTAGGACCCGGAACTCCAGCGGTGCACCTGGACGGCGACCGTGTTCGCGCCCGGGTGGACGAGATCACCGACGTCGAACTCGGCCGGCGTGTATCCGCCCTGGTCATAGCCCGCGTACCGGCCGTTCACCCACACGAGGTAGGCGCTGGTGACGCCCTCGAACCGCAGGAACGTGCGGCGGCCGTCCCAGTCCGCCGGGATGTGGAGCTTCCGCACGTACGCACCGGTCGGATTGATGTCGCGGGGCGTCTTCGGCGGATCGTCCGGAACGACCTCGGTCGGGATGTTGCGGAACATCGGATGGTCGAGCCGGTCGCTCTGCCAGGTGTGCGGGACGTTCACCTCACGCCAGCCGGACGTGTCGTACCCGGCGCGGTAGAAGCCGTCCGGCACCTCGGACGGACGGTCGGCGAGCGCGAAACGCCACGCACCGTCCAGTGACCGCGTCCACCTCCCGGCGTCCCCATCGAGCGCGGCACGGGCGTCGGCGTAGGGGCGGAGCACCGAGTGCGGCGGTTCCTGGCCCTCGCCGGTCATTTCGGGATCGTCCAGGTAGGTATGGACATCGGACGGCGGCGTGAGGGCGGCGGATCCCTCGGCGAGGACCGGTAGCGACACCGTGACCACCGCGGACAGGGCGAGCAGGACGAGCAGGAACCGATGCACGGTCCGATCATGACCTGACCTGCGGCGGGAGCGGGGGAACGGGGGCATCGGCGCGGCGCCTCCCTGGGGACGCGCTGTGTTGTCGGGAACCCGGCCCACGGGGCTCGCCTCGTGACCGAGCTCGTGCGACTCCTGAGGCCATTGTGAACCGAACACCGGGCCACGGGTCAACACGCGGGCGAGATGTGGCGCTTCATGCCGTCCGGGGCGAGCCGGCTTGGCGCACCTCGCCCGTTTCGTCCGCCCTGACCGTTCAGCTCGCCGGGATGGCGCGGTCGACGCGGAACAGGTCCTCGTCGATGTGGTCGAGAGCGAGACGGAGGGCGCCGAGACTGACCGATTCATCGCCCAGCTCGGACGCCTCGATCCGGACGGGGCTCAGGCACAGCGGGCGGACCTGCCGGCGCAGCTCGGCGATGAGCAGGTCACCCGCCCGGATCAGCGGCCCGCCGACGACGATCATCTCGGGGTCGAGCGCGAGGGCCATCGCCGCGATGCCGCGGGCCATCCGGGCGGCGAGCCGTTCCACGACGGCCTGTGCTTCGGCGCCGCCCCAGCCGGCGACCGCGAGGACGCGCTCGGCGTCGTCGAGTTCCGGGCCCGCGGCGGCGATCCCGGCGAGGGCGGCGAGGGCGGCCTCGGGACCCACGTCCGTCCCGGTGATGAGGGTCGCGGTCGTGTCGCGCAGCCCCAGCTCGGGCAGCATGCCGATCTCGCCGGCGGCGCCGTAGCGGCCCCGGTGCAGGCGCCCGCCGATGAGCGCGCCGATGCCGGTGTGCAGTCCCACGTGGACGCAGATGACGTCGTCGGCCTCGCGGGCGGCACCGCGCCACCGCTCGGCGAGCGCGGCGAGGTTGGCGTCGTTGTCCACCAGGACGGGGCAGGAGAACGAGCGACCGAGCTCGCGGGCGAGATTGACGCCCTCCCAGTCCGGCACGACGGTGCAGAACGCGATGGTGCCCTCCGGCGAGACGACGCCGGGGGTCCCCGCGGCGACCGCCCACAGCGCCTGACGCCGGACGCCCGCGCGGGACAGGCACGTCTTGATCGCGGCGCGCACGGCCGCGATCCGCTCGGCGGGGCCCCCGGCGACGTCGAGGTCGGCGCGATGCCCGCCCACGACCTCGCCGGAAAGGTCGGCGACCAGCAGCCGGACGCGGTGCGCGTCGATCTCGATACCGAGCGCGTACCCGGCCTCGGCGCGGAAACGGTAGTGGCGGGCGGGGCGGCCGAGGCCGGTGCCCGGGCGCGCCGCGGCCTCGGCGACCAGGCCGCGTCCGGCCAGCTCGCCGAGCACGCCCTCGGTGGTCGGCCGGGATAGCCCGACCTGTTTCGCCAGCCCGGTCAGAGTCGACTCGCCGCCGTCGCGCAGCGCGCGCAGCACCGCGGCGGAGTTGAGGCGGCGAAGGACCGAGGGGTCGCCCCCGTGCAGGGAGTGTTCGGACACGGCACCTCTTGACAGCGATCGGCAGACGGACGACATTATTGCCAATCTACTTATGAAACAAAATTACGTAATGCCGTCGAGGGCCGGGATTCAGTCGTAGCCGAGGCCGGCGCCCAGGGGGAAGAGGGGGCGTTGGCCGTCGCCTGCGTTGATGGGTTCCTGGGCGGCCGAGCGGGGCCAGGTGACGGGCAGGCGGCCGGACGGGTCGGTGTCGCCGAACAGGACGTCGGCGACACCGGCGCCCTCGGTGCCGGGAAGCCAGGACGCCATGAAGCCGTCCCAGCCGGGTAGCTCGGACGTGACGTTCAGGGGACGTCCGGAGACCAGGACGACCACCACGGGCACGCCGGCGGCGCGGAGCCTGCCGATGGTCTCGCGGTCCGTGTCGTCCAGGCGCAGGTCGTCGGTGCGGTCGCCCTCGTACTCGGCGTACGGCTGCTCGCCGACGACGGCGACCGCGACGTCATAGGAGCGGTCGATGCCGGTGCCGTCCCTGGCGTAGGTGACCGTCGCGGACCCGCCGGCCGCCTCCCGGATGCCCTGGAGGATCGTGGTACCGGGCGTGGTCGCGCCCGGTGCTCCCTGCCAGGTGACCGTCCAGCCACCGGACTGGAGGCCGATGTCGTCGGCGCCGCGGCCGGCGACGAAGATCCTGTCGCCCTCGTCGAGTGGGAGGACGTCGTCGTTCTTCAGCACCACCTGTGAAGCGGCGACCGCGCGCCGGGCCAGCGCGCGGTGCGCGGCGCCGCCGATGGTGCCGAGGTAGCGGCGGTCGGCCATCGGGCGCTCGAACAGGCCCAGCTCGAACTTCTTGGTCAGGATCCGCCGGTTCGCGTCGTCGATCCGCGCCATGGGCACAGTGCCGTCCTCGACCGCCGCGCGCAGCCGTTCGATGAAGCGGCGCCACTCCGCCGGCACCATCACCATGTCGATGCCGGCGTTGATCGCGGCGGCGACCTCCTTCCGGGTGAAGCCGGGTGCGCCGTCGATCTGGTCGATGCCGTTGTAGTCCGACACGACGAAACCGGAGAAACCCAGCTCGCCCTTCAGCACATCGGTGATCAGATACCGGTTCTGGTGCATCTTCAGGCCGTTCCATGAGCTGTAGGACACCATCACCGAGCCCACTGCGCGGCGCACCGCCTCCCGGAACGGCGGCAGGTGGACGGCGCGCAGGTCCTCCTCGGACAGGCGCACGTCGCCCTGGTCCCTGCCGCCCGCCGTGCCGCCGTCCCCCACGTAGTGCTTCGCCGTCGCCAAGACCGACGTGGGGCCGCGACCCAGCGCGCTCCCCTGAAGCCCGTCGATGATGGTCGTCATCGACGACGGCAGCTCGGGGACTTCACCGAACGACTCATACGTCCGTCCCCAACGGTCGTCGCGGGCGACGCACACGCACGGCGCGAAGTTCCAGTCCACGCCCGTCCCGGTCATCTCCTCGGCCGTCGCCGCGCCGATCCGCCGGACCAGTTCCGGGTCGCGGGCGGCGCCCAGCCCGATGTTGTGCGGGAAGATCGTCGCGCCGACGACGTTGTTGTGCCCGTGAACGGCGTCCACCCCGTACAGGATCGGCACGCGCAAAGGTGCGGCGAGCGCCGCCCGCTGGAACCCGTCGTACATGTCCGCCCAGTTCCGGACGTTGTTGGGGCTGGGCGCGGACCCGCCGCCCGACAGCACCGAACCGATCCGGAAGCGGGTGACCTCGTCGGGCTCGATGTGGCGGCGCTCGGGCTGGGTCATCTGGCCGAGCTTGTCGTCCAGGCTCATCCGCGCGAGCAGGTCGTCCACCCGGCTCGCGACAGGACGTCCGGGATCGAGATAGCGGACGGGTCCCATGTCCGCCCGGAGCGCGCCGATGGGCGTCAGGGCCAGCACGACCGACATGCCAAGGGCCAGGCACCGGCGCACGACCGGCGTGGAGGAGCAGTACATGGGGCGAGCGTTTCCAAGATCGGCTCATCGCAATGCCAGCCGATTTCAGCGCCTGGGCAATTTCTGGTGGTCACCAGCCCCGCAACCACCACAAACCACCAGGGCGCCCGCCCGGGATCGAACCGGAACCTCCAGGATCACAACCTGGCATGCAGACCACCACGCGTGGCGCCCTTCCTGAGAACCGGGCTCGCCGGGGGGAGCTCCCGAGCGGTGCGTGCTGATCAGGAAGGGGGCTTGCCGATAGTGCAATTCGCTTTGACGGACGGCCTGGCCGCTCGGCCAGACTGATCTCTCGGGGCGATGGACCGCGGAACGCCTGGTCCTGAACTCCGGTCGACAGAGCGGCAAGACAAAGGAGGTCTGGAACTGATGCGGCTCAACGCAGACGTCGTACAGGTTGACGACATCGCGGTCGGATTCCTCCATGCCGGGGCCGGCCAGAGCGGGGTGCCATGGGTCTTCGTTCATGGCCTGGGTGAGGACTCCACCTCATGGACGGTTCAGATGAGCGCGCTCGGAGAGACACGGCCCACGTATGCGGTCGATGTCCGGGGACATGGCCGTACCGGCATCGGACTTGCGAACGGCACGCTGCGGCAACTGGCCGACGACCTGCTTGGGTTTCTCGAATCCGTCGGTCCGAGTGTGTGTGTCGGTTTCTCGATGGGCGGGGCGATCGTTCTGGCGGCTGCGGCCCGGCAGCCGCGTCTTGTCGAGCACGTCGTGCCGGTCTGCACCTCAAGTGTCGTCAGCCGCCGGGTCGCCGAGCGGTTCCGGGCACGCGCGGACGGCATCGCTTCCGAGGGGGCGGCTTTCGCCCGTGCCGCTCTGATGGAGAACCTCTCCACCAACGTGCTGAACCGGCCGACCGACTGGGAGGAACAGCTTGCTTCCCGGCTCGCGGCGATCGGCGACGGGAAGGGCTATGCGAACGGGGCTCGGGCAATGGCCTCCATGCACGAGGACCCGCTCACCCCACGTTTGGCGGATATCAGGGGGCCGTTGGATGTCTTCATCGGTGAGCTGGACACCTCGTGCCCGTGGCGGGCCGGAGAGATCATCGTCGAGGCGGTAGCCGATGGCCGGTGCCACCTGCTGCCGGGGGTCAGGCATTTCGTCAACATCGAGCAGCCCGCCGTCCTCACGGAGGCGCTGGCGAGCCTCAACGCCTAACCCCCGGGGCGTGCGGGGATGACGGCATCCTCGGGCGCCGTGTCGCGGGTCACGTCACCCCCTTCCGCCCACGAGGTCGAACACGCGCTTGACCTTCCCTGTACCGGCCACACCGGTCTTCTCGACGATGTCCGCATCGTCCATGAATTCCACGAGGAACCGCACGTTGAGCGTCCGCTGCAGTGTGGTGGCGAGCCCGTCGCCGGCCGAAGATGCGACCGCGGTGGGGAGCTTGACCGCGAGTACCGAACCCCGCTCGGGATGCTCGCGGTGCTCAAGGAAGAAGTCGACGGGAGCCCCCAGGTTGGCCGTCAGGACGTCCTCGACCGAAGAAGCCCAGATCGTCTGCCCGTGGAACCGTACGGCCTCGTCGACCCGGCCCTGGATTGGGAGGATGCGCACCGAGGTACCGCCGCAGGGGCAGGGTTCCCGGGTGAGGGCGGCGCGGTCCCCGGTGCGGAACCGGATCCGCGGGGTGGAGGGCCGCAGCCAGGAGGTGACCACCAGCTCGCCGTACTCGCCGTCGGTGACCGGCCGCTGATGTTCGTCGAGGATCTCGGCGATGACGCCGGGGGTGACGTGCATGCCGAGCGCGCCGTCGCGGGCGCTGCTGGCCTCGCATTCGGCCGAGACCCAGCTCAGGTCGGTCGAGGCGAAGTGCATGACGACCCGCGCGTCCCATGCCTCCTGGAGGTAGCGGCGGCTTTCGGCGCTCATGGCCTCGCCGCTGGTCAGGAAGAGACGGACGCTGGAGGTACGCGTGTCAAAGCCGAGCTCGCGTGCCTTGCGGGTCAGGTAGACCATGTACGACCCCGCTCCGTGGAGGACGGTCGCGCCGACGGTATGGATCACGTCAAGGAGCTTCTCGGCCGGGGTGACCTTGCCGCTGCTGAGCGGCAGGATGGTCGCGCCCACCGACTGGACGGCCTGGACGCACGACCACGCGCCGCGGGGGAGGCCGAAGGTCAGCGTGATGGCGCAGATGTCGTCGGGGCGGACGCCCATCAGTTCCATGTGCTCGCGGTAAACGTTCTCCATGTGCGGGAGGTCCGTGCGAGGTACGGGGAAGATGCGCGGTTTTCCGGTCGTGCCGGTGCTGGAGTGGATGTACGCCAGGTCCGCCAGGGCCTCCTCGACGTAGAGGTCACCGAAGGGGGGCTGCGCCGCGATGGCGGCTCGTAGTTCCTCAACGGCCCAGGTTGGCCACTCCTGAAGGGCGGGCACCGCGGTGGGGATGAATCCGACGGCTTCGGTCCACAGGCGTGTGTAGAACGGTACTTGGTGCAGGGCCGTCGTCAGGGCGGCGTGCAAGTCCTGCGGCTGCTTCGGCTGTGCCATGGGCCGTCTCCTTGTGCTCGGTCGCTAATGTCCTGGTGGGTTGCCGCGCGGCACCGCGTGTGACGTCGAGTGTCCGGTCAGAGCGACCGGGTGAGCTTTTCCGCCATGGCGAGGACTCCTGCGTCGTCACCGAACCGCCCGATGATCTGCATGGCTCGCGGCATGCCTGAGGCGTAGGTGCCGAAGGGGACGGAGACCGCGGGGAGCCCGGCGAGGTTGAGAAGCGCCAGCCGCGGAAACTTCAGCGGTGTGTAGGTGTCGGTGAGGCGGGGAGCCTCGGGCGCCACCACCGAGAACGCGTAGTCGTAGGTGGTGAGTGCCTGTTTCAGCGCGAGGCCGCGCATGCGCTCCTCACCGGTCGCGCACAGATACTCCGTGGCTGTCTGGGTTCGCCCGGTCTCGTAGATTGGGCGAACGTAGTCGGTGAGTTCCCCCGCGGCATCGAAGAAGTCCGCCGAGAGCCTCATCGCGGCCGCGACATGCTCACCGGCGTACGGCCAGACCCGTGCGGCGACCGGCGGGGGCACGAGGTCGTCCCACTGGAGCCGGTCGAGGTCTCCGAAGACATGCTGCACGAAGGCCGTCAGCTCATGCGCCAGGGCGGACTCCTCCGCCGCCGCCGGCGGCCTCGCTTCACCGATGTGGCAGACCCGCAGGCCGCGCGTACCGCTCGCGAGGGCGCTGTCGAACTCCTCGTCGACCAGCGCGCCGAATCCGCTGGCGGGATCACGCCAGTCGGGGCCGCTGAGGGCTCTCGTCAGCTCCCAGGCGTCGCGGACGTCGCGGGTGATCGGCCCGGTGTGCGAGCGGGTCGGTGCGGCCTTCCAGTCCTGCACCCATGGGATGCGCTGATGGGACGGCTTGAAACCGACCAAGCCCTGGTAGGCGGCAGGGATCCGGATCGAGCCGGCGGAATCGGTGCCGAGGGCGGCGGCACTCATGCCGGCGGCCACCGAGGCGGCGGCTCCGCCACTGGACCCACCGCAGGTCCGGTCGGGGTCGAGCGGGTTCCGGCCCGGGCCGGTGAGCCGGTTGCGCACCTCCGTGGCGAGGGCGAACTCGGAGGTGTTGGTCTTGCCGATGATGATCGCCCCATGCTGCCTCAGGCGCTGGGCGATCACGCTGTCGGGTCGCCGGTTGTGCCTGAACACCGCCGACCCGTAGGTGGTGGGCATCCCGGTCACCTCGATGGTGTCCTTCACCGAGATCGGCAGCCCGAGCAGGGTCGGATGGGGACCGGCGGTGCGCCACGCCCTCGTGGCCGCCTCGGCGTCGGCCCGCGCCCGGTCGCGATCGACCGCCAGAAAGGCACAGATCGTCTCGTCCTGTGCGTCGATGCGTTGCAGGGCCCGTTCGACCGCCGCCTGGGGAGTGTCCTCACCCGTGCGGAAACGCTCCCGTAGCTGTAGCAGTGTGGGTTCGATCGTTGGCTGGGCACCACTCATCAGGCCGTACTCCCACGTCGAGGTGCCGCTCCACGTGCACCAGCGGCGCGCTCGGCGAACAGCAGCGAAGTGATGTGTTTGCTCGCCAGCACCACCTCGCGGGCGATCACGTCGTGGCGGCCCCGCAGGGACGTGGTCTTGCCGGAAAGACCAATGGCCATGACCGGTGACCCCACACCGTCGTGCACGGGCGCTGCGACGGAGGTGGTGCCGCGCTGGAGTTCATCGACGGTAACGCAGTAGCCCTGTCGGCGGACGTCCTCCAAGCGGGCGCGGATCTCCTCGAACGAGCGCGGCGCGTTGGGCCCGCAACTGTCATAGGTCGCGTCCTTCAGGAGTGCCTCGACGGTCTCGTCGGCGAGGCCTGCTATCAGAGCGCGTCCGGAGGCCGTGCAGTAGATCGGGACGACCCCTCCCGGGGGCACTCCCCCGGCCCATTCGTTGACGATGATCTGTCCGCTTTTAGGGCGCGACGTATAGAGCGTGAGCACCTCGTGCCCGGACTGGGCCGCTATCCAGCACGTCTGTTCCGTGCGCACGGCTAGCGTGCGGACGATCGGGCCGGCGATGGAGACCATCTGCCGACCGCTGACGCGTACAGAGAAGGCATACACGAGCCAGCCCAGTGAATACCGTTGCGTCTCCGCGTTCCGGGTCACCATCCCGTATTCGCCGAGTACCTTCAGCACTCGCGACGCCTGGCTCTTGTCGCAGGGCAGAAGGTCGGCCAATTCGGTCACGCTGAGCGACTCCTTCAGCGACAGATGCCACAGGGCGGCGATACCGCGGCGCAGCGTGTTCTGGTCGGTCGGAACGGCGGCGGTGAGGAGGCGCGAGAGGCCGAGTCGCGCCCCCTGGTGGGCCGGGTCGTGGCCGGTCATCGCCGTTCGGGCCATTCGGCGATGACCGGGACGACTTCCTTCCCGAGCAACTGGAGGCATTCAAGGTGCTGCTCGTGGGTCGCGCCGTCGAAGAGGACGTCGACCTCATCGATACCGAGCTCGTACATCCGCCGTGCCGAGGCGATGCAGTCCTCGGGACTGCCGAACATACTCGGGCTCTCGTTAATGATCATGTCGAGGTCGTTCTTGAACGCCTTGGCCCGCTCGAAGGACACCGACGACCCCGTCTTGCGCACCATCTTCTCGTACATCTCGACCGTGCGGTTGACGTAGCCGACCACGTAGTCGCCGGCCCGGCGTCTGGCCTCGGCCATCGACTCCGCGCAGTGCCCGTTGACCACGATCGCCACCCGGTCGAGCGGCTTGAGGCCGGGCAGCGACCTCGCTCCGGCCGCCGCCTCGAATGCCTCGCGGTACCGGGCGACGCGCCGCTCGGCCTGATCCCAGTAGATGCCGTTGCCGCCGGTCAGGAGCGCCAGGCCAAGCCTGCCACCGGTCGCATGGGATCCCGGGCTGGTCGCCGCCCAGTAGATCGCCGGGTGCGGCTGGTTGACGGGCTTGGGCACGACGCTGACGGGGGCGATCTCGTGGAACCTGCCGCGGTGGGTCAGGATCGGCCGCGTCCAGGCCCCGAGGATGATCTCAAGGTCCTCCAGGGTCCGGGGCTCGGTCTCCGGCACCGGGATGCCGAACGCCTCGGCGGTGAGCGGGGTGTTCCCGCGCCCGATGCCGAACTCCATGCGGCCGTTGGCCAGGACGTCGATCGCCGCCCAGCGCTCCGCCACGTTGAGCGGGTGGTGCAGCGGCGTGATCACCACGCCCGGACGGATGATGATCCGCGAGGTCTCCATTGCGATCGCCGTCATGATCACATCGATCGGACCGGTGACGTTCGTCGGGAACTTGAAGTGCTGCTCGGAGATGCTGAAGGAGTGCAGGCCGGCGTCGTCGGCGACGGCCGCCTCCTTCACGATCTCTTGGATCCGGTGGGCCGGGTCACCGTGCTTGCCCACGAAGCCTTGGGTGGAGACACCAAGCTTCACGACGGGTCCTCCTTCGTCCGGTCAGCGGTCAGCCCGTGCCGCGCGGCCTCGGACCGCAGGTCGCGCAGCCATTGCTCGGCGATCGGCTTGGAGCCGTCGCGGCTCACCGCGACGCCGGTCAGCCCGACCGTGACGTGCACCTCGCCCCCGGGCTTCGCGATCTGGGTGGTCGTGGTGAACGAGCGGTTGCCGACCGCCGTGACGAACGTGCGGACGACGAGGAGGTCACCCAGGCTGAGCCTGCGGTGGTGATCGATCACCTGGCGGACCATCGGGTAGTGCACGTTGGCCTGGCCGAGTTCCTCGACCGGATGCCCCGCGGCGCGGAAGAGGTTCTCCAGGCCGACCTGCGCCCATTGAATGGGATGACCGATGTAGACGACGCCTGCGGCGTCGGTGTGGTGCATCGAGACGCGGCTCGCGTACTCGTCCATGTAGAGCAGCGCGGAGACGGCGGCGGAGTCGACTTCAGAGAGCGTCATTGTTCGAAGTCCAGTCCATGGGTGCGAAGTCTTCTTTCCTGATCACTTCGCTGCCCGGGTCGGGCAACGGCGGGTTGTGTCCGGGGGAGATACCGACCGTCGGACTGTGTCGACGAAAGACGATCTCGCCTGTTTCGTCGTTGCGGTACATGGCGGTTCCCCAGACGGCTTCGTCCTGGATTCGCGCCTTGCCGGTACGGAAGGTTGCATGCCACATACGCCGGTCACTTTCGAAGAATTGTCGGGGCCTTTCATTTGACTCTGCCGAATTCGCCAGGCACTGGCAATCCTGCTTGCGATATCTGCAACCGGGCGCCGTCGGGACTATCCGGCGGCGACGGGCCGGTGCCCCCAACTGCTGAACGGCCGGCCGACCCGTCGCATGGCCCATTCTCGGTCGATGCGTATGCCGCCGAAGCCGATCTCCATATCCCAGCCGGAAGGGGTTCTGACGTAGAAGGAGACGAGATCGTCGATCGCGTGCCGGCCGAGCGTCTTGGTCACCAGGTCTCGTTTGGCGGCCTCATCCAGGCTGCGCCCGACCTGCTCCAGGTCGAGTGCCTGAAGGAGAATATGGTGTAGTTCCGGACGCTCCCACTGCATAAGGGCCGCGGAATGGTGGCGTGTATTGCATCGCAGGAACGAGAACGCCCCGGGCATAACGTCGGTGATATGGAAACCGAGGGCGCCGCAGAAGAAATCGACGGCCGCGGTCAGGTCGGTGACCCCGAGGGCCACATGGCCGAGGCCGAGGTCTCCGGTGACGAAGCCGACACCGGGGCGGCTGAAGGCCACCGGCGCCGGGGCGACCGAGGCACCGAGGCACAGTTCGTGCTGGAGGCCGTCGGGGTCCACGAAGCGCAGCAGGTCGATGACCTCGCGATCAGCGATCTCCGCCGCCGTGCCGCGCTCGACCGCGACACCGGCCTCCTCCAACGCGGCTCGGCATTCCGCCAGGTCCTCGGGCGTGGCGACCTCCCAGCCGATCCACGCCAGGGCATCGTTCCCGGCGGCGCGGATATCGAGCCGGTAGGACCGCTCGTCGAGCCGCAACTTCAGACGTGCGCCACTCCGGTCCGGCGCCAGGCCGAGAACGGCGGTCGCGAACTCCTCCCATGCGTCGAGGTCACGGGCGTGGACGGCCAGATAGGCAAGGGCCTTGACCCTCATGTGTCCTGCTCCTTCGCGGCGTTGCCCAGGGTTCCCCTGAGGAAGGCGATGACGATGCGATCGTGCTCCACCGGCTGCTCCCACTGGGGCCAGTGGGCGGCGTCGCCGATGAGTCGGAACTGCGCGCGCGGGATGAGTTCGGCGATCCTGTGCCCGGTGTCCGGACCGTGACCGGGGTTGTGCTCGGTCCAGAGCACCAGGGTCTCGGCGGCGACGTCCGCCAGACGGGCCTCGTCGATCTCGGCCCGCGTGCCGGAGCCGAATCCGAAGGAGTTGTCGGCGATCCGCAGTTGCGCTTCCCGCCCAGCGGGGTCGGTCATCATGAAGTAGCGCAGCTCGACCAGTTCGTCGGTGACGGACGCCGGATCGGAGACCAGCCATTCAAGGCGGCGCCGCACTTTCTCCTTCGACGGGTTCTGGAGGGCGTCCAGGCTGCGTGCGCGCAGCGCCTCACGGCCGCCGGCCACGTCCTCCCCGACGCTTCCGGGCTTCCAGCGGATTCCCGCCGTGGTATTGAGGATGATCTTGCCGACTCGGTCGGGGTGGTGGAGCGCGAGCCACAGGCAGATCCACCCGCCGAGGGACTCGCCCTCCATGTGAGCCCGCTCGATGCCTTCCGCGTCGAGGAGGTCGAGAATCTGGCGGGCGTAGGCCGGCACCATGTCGGGATCGAAGGCGGGCTTGCTCGAAAGCCCGTGCCACAGCAGGTCGATCGCCATCGCCCGGTGACCGGCGTCACCGAGACGTTTCACATTGCGGGCATAGGACTCCGCATGGCCTCCATTGCCGTGAACCAGGACCAGCGGATGGCCCTCACCGTTTTCGATCACACGGGTCCGGTACTGATTCCCCAGGAACTCGACCCGTGTCCCGAGTAGCGTCATCCACAGCGAGTCCGGAGGCATTTCCGTGACGTTCACCGTCATCGAGTGTCCCTTCCCTGCACGTTCACGGTCGTTGCGGTCTCACGTTCAAAGCTCGATGACCAGGCGCGGGCTTCTCGCTCGGGAGACGCAGATCATCATGGAATTCCCCGTGCGGCGTTCGTCGTCGCTGAGCACCAGGTCGCGGTGGTCGGGGATCCCTTCGAGGACCCTGACCTCGCAGGTCCCGCAGATGCCCTCACGGCAGGAGAACGGCGCCGCGACGTTCGCGTCCTCCAGCGCTTCGAGGATCGACCTGCCCGCCGGCACCTTCACCTCCGCGCCGGAGGAATCGGCCACCACCACGAAGACATCCGTGCCGTCCCCGGCCGCGGTCTGGACGCCGCGGGCCGCGGGGTCTTCGGCGGTCCTCGGCGCGACGAAGCGCTCGTAGTGCAGGGCGCCTTCGGGCCACCCGGCACATCTGTCCTGCACGGACCGCAGCAGCGACTCGGGACCGCAGCAGTACACGGCCGTGTCGTCCGCCGGCCGCCCGAGCGCGGCGTCCAGGTCGATGAACGCGTCACGGTCGGCCGGAAACAGCCGGACCCGGCCGGTGTCGAGAGCGCAGAGCTCGTCCACGAAGGCCATGGCCGAGCGGGTGCGCCCGCCGTACCACAGGCGCCAGTCCAGATCCCGGCGAACAGCCTCGCGGACCATCGGCAGGATCGGCGTGATACCGATCCCGCCGGCCACGAACTCGACCCGTGCCGCCGGTGTGAAGGGGAAGCGGTTGCGCGGACCGCGAATGTCGAGCCGTGCGCCGACGCGCAGGTCCTCGTGGACGAAGCGGGAGCCGCCCCGGCTCCGCCGGTCGCGGAGGACGGCCACCCGGTAGCAGGTCGGGTCGTCCACACTTCCGCACAGGGAGTAGTGGCGCACAAGGCCCGTGGGGAGATGGGCCTCGACGTGGGCGCCCGGTTCCCAGGCCGGCAACTCCGACCCGCTCGGGTCGACAAGCGTCAGTGAGACGACGCCGTCGGACTCCCAGCGGATCTGCTTGACCGTAAGGTGCATGGTGGATCAGCCTCAGCCTGTCTCGGGATCCTTCTGCGGGATCAGGTCGCGCATCGCGCGGAAGACGTTCACGCGGTGCTCGTCGTAGGCCGCGACGGCCGCATCGATGTCGCGGCGTTCGATCGCCGCGAGAATGGCCTCGTGCTCAAGGCATGAGGAGTTCTGGTTCTGCTCTGCCGAATAGAGCAGCGGCCGGTAGGGCTCCATCGTGCTCCAGAGCATGCTGAGGTGGCGTAGCAGCAGTTTGGGGACTCCGCGTTCGAACATGACCTCGTGGTAGACCCGGTTGGCCGACACCACCCCCACGGGGTCCCGTCCCTGGAGCGCGCGACTGTTCTCGATCGCCTTGCGCATCCGTTCGATCTGGTCCGCGGTGATCACCGGGAGGACGCGCCGCAGCGCCTCGTTCTCCAGGAGGCTGCCGAGCACGACGATGGTGTCGAGGTCGTCGACGTCGAGCTCGGCCACGAAATAGCCCCTGCGCGGCCGATGGGTCAGTGTGCCGCGGCCCTCAAGCTTCCGGACGGCTTCGCGGACGGGAACATGGCTCACGCCCACTTCTTCCGCGACCGCCTCCGGGATGATCTGCTCACCGGCGCGATAGCGGCCGGTGCGAAGGCCATAGAGCAGGTACTCCATCGCGACTTCCTGCGCGCTGGTCGGCCGTCCGGCCCAACCGCCGGCACTATCGGCAAAGGGCGTACTGCTAGCCATGGAATCTGCCTTCCGATTCGACGTGAGAACCTGGGCGCATCATCGCGGCCTCCTCGCGCGGTGCTATCGCGAACTCACCGCCGAGAACCGGGGCGCGAACCGATTGAGGAGGCGCAGGCGTTCTGTGGGCCGGACCACCTTAGCCAGCAGCATCATCAGCAGCAGGGAGAGCACCACGACGTCGCGGTAGTCGGAGGAGACATAACCCGCGATGTAGCCCTCGACGGAGGCGACCACCAGGGCTCCGGCAGGCGCCCACGCGAAGTTGCCCAGACCGACGATGGCGATCGCCATGAACGCCTTCAGCGCCATGAAGTCGCCTCCGGCGTAGGTGATCGGGATCAGGGGGGCGATCAGCACCCCGGCCAGGGCGGCCAGCGCACCGGCCGCGGTGTAGGCGATCGTGCGTTGCCGGGGCACGTCGATGCCGAGCCCCCGGGCACCGTCGGGATTGTCAGCGCACGCGCGCATCGCGCGACCCGGGTCGCTGCGCCGGAAGAACACCTGCAGTCCCACGGTCGCGACGACGGCGACCACGATGACGCACACGGCCTGCGGGGGCACCAACACTGATCCGATCGGGATCGGATCGCCGGGCAGCAGCGCGGGCGGTTTCAGCGGGTCGACGCCGAACCAGTGCCGCGCGGCCTCGATCAGCACCATCGAGACGCCGATGGTGGCGATGATCTGCACGACGACGCGGTCATCGGCGGGCCGCAACAGCAGGCGTTCCACGACGAGCGCGATCGCCGCCACCGCCGCGACGGCGACGAGGGCGGCGACGGCCGCCGGCATGCCCCATTCGGCGGCGAACCGGAAGCTCAGCATCCCCCCGATCATGTAGGTGCCGCCGATGGCCAGATTGAGCAGGCCCGACACGGCGATGCTGAGATTCCATCCCTGGCCGATCAGCAGATAGACGGCCGCCAGGGTGATGTTGGCCAGGGTCAGCTGAAGGAACTCAGCCATGGTCGCCTCCCGTCACCATCTCGGTCTCCAGGTAGGCGCCGCTGATTGAACGTTCCGCCGCCTCGTCCCGCGCGGCTCCGGTGAAGACGACCCGTCCACGCTGCAGGACCACGCAGTGATCGCTGATCTCCAGGACAGGCCGGATCTTCTGCTCGGCGAGGATCACCGCGCGTCCTTCGCCGGCGAGGGCGCGGATCAGGACGAGAAGCTCCGACCACACCTTCGGCGCGAGTCCCATGGATGGTTCGTCGAGCAGCAGCAGGCGGGGACTCGCCACGAGCGTGCGGGCCAGCGACAGCATCTGCTGCTGCCCGCCCGACAGTCGTCCGGCCGGTACCTTCAGCTTCGCCGACAGGGCGGGGAACAGCTCAAGCGCCTCGCCGATCGCCGCGCCCAGCGCCGCGCCACCCACGCCGGCGGCCCGGCCCCCCAGCCGAAGGTTGTCGCCGACGCTCATCGTGCTGAACAGTCCCCGGCCCTCGGGCACCAGCCCCATTCCCTGGGCGATCCGGTCCGAGACCGAACATCGGGTGACCGGTGCTCCGCTGAACCAGACGGCTCCGGCACCGGCCGGCAGCAGCCCGAGGATGGTCTTGAGCAGCGTGGTCTTTCCCGCTCCGTTCGCACCGGCAACGGCGGTGACGGTGCCGGCCTGGGCGGCGAACGTCACCCCGTGCAGCACGGTCATGTCGCCATATCCGGCTGAAACGCCTTCGACTCGCAACAGGGCATCGGCCGTCATGACACCTCCCCCTCCAGTACCGACCCGAGGTAGCACTCGCGCACGGTTTCCAGCCGGACCACCTCGTCGGGCGCGCCCGCGGCCATCAGCCGCCCCTGGTCCAGCACGACGAGTTCGTCCGCGAGCGACAGCACGAACGGGATCGCGTGCTCGACGAGGATGACGGTCGTGCCACGCGCCTTGAGCGTTCTGATGACCTGGCCCAATGCCTCACCCTCGGAGTGGCTCAGGCCGGAGAAGGGCTCGTCCAGCAGGGCGAGGCGCCGGGCGCTCACCAGCAGCCGGGCGAGTTCGACCAGGCGACGCTCGCCGAAGGTGAGCGAACCGGTCGGCTTGGCCAGCAGGTGGGCGGCGCCGGCATCCTGCGCGGCCGCGACCGCCAGCGCGTGACGCTCGCCGCGCGGAACGGTGACACCGGCCGCGGCCGAGGCATCGAGACCGAGTTGGATGTTCTCGATGACCGAGAGCCCAGTGATGATCCGTGACTGCTGGTAGGTGCGCGCCGCTCCCAGGCGCGCACGACGGTAGGCCGAAAGACCGGTGACGTCGCGGCCGTCCAGGCGGATGGTGCCCCTGCTCGCGCGCACCTCACCGGCGATGAGGTTGAGAAGGGTCGTCTTGCCGGCACCGTTGGGGCCGATCAGGCCGACCACGGTGCCCGGGGCGATCTGCAGATCGACGTCGCGTACCGCGTGCAGCGACCCGAACGACCGGCCGAGGCCCGTCATCGTCAGATCAGCGCCGCCGTCGCGCCCTGTCGCCTTTACCGGCTCGGCGGCCGTCGCGCGACTTGCCGCGAGCGGGAGTGCTTGGCCGTGGGCATCCCCCTCGCGGCGCCGGATCCACCCCTGAGGCGCCAGCCGGACGGTCAGCAGCGCGGCGACGCCGATCAGGAGACCGTGCAGAGCTCCGGCGTCACCGAGCAGGGGACCGGAGACCTCCAGGAGCACGACCCCCAGGACGGCCCCCCACAGACTCAGCGATCCGCCGATGAAGACCGCCAACGCGAGGGCGAACGATTCACTGAAGGTGAACTGCGAGGGCGCGATGAAACCGAAGGCGGCGCCGAGGATGCCGCCGGCCAGCCCGGCGGCGGAGCCCGAGACCGTGAACAGCTCGCGTTTGATGCCGACCACATTGAGGCCCATACCGTCGGCGAGTGCCTCGTCGTGCCGGATCGATTGGATCGCTCGCCATCGCCTGCCCCGTCCGTAGCGCAGATGTGAACCGATGGCGAAGACTGTCAGCAGACCGAGCGCGAGTGCGGCGTATTCGCGGGGCGTTTCCAGGCGGAGTCCGCCGACTTCGATATAGGGGATTCCCGAGAGACCGCTTGAGCCACCCGGTACGCCGATGCCCGATACGGCCAACGCCGACAGCAACAGGCTGAAGACGATGGTCGCGATCGCCAGGTAATAGCCTCGGATGCGCAAGATGGGCGAGACGAACGCGGCCAGCGCGCCCGCGGCGAGCGCTCCACCGGCGAGCGCGACCACAGTGGGGATTCCGAGCCGTGTCGTCAGGATCCCGTACGCGTACGCGCCCACGCCGACGAAGGTGGCCTGGCATAGGGAGATCTGGCCGGCGAATCCGAGCACCAACCCGAGCCCGACGGCCGCGATCCCCCAGATGCCGACCGCCAGCAGCACCGGCTCCGACTCGCCGCCGAGCACCGCCGCGCAGATTCCGATCAGGACCAGGGCGATCCAGATCTGAGGCTGAACGACCCTGCCGCGGATCCAGCCGGTGGCGGCCGAACTCACGGTGAGTCCTTCAAGACGAATCCGCCCTGGGGCGTGAAGCGAGCCGGTAGAAGCGTGCCCTCTTCGCTGGCGCCCCGGTGGTCGTCCTTGGTGATCTGCTGCACCGAATAGGCGCCGAAGTACTTCTGGCCGTTCTCCAGGGCGGCCTTGAGCTCGTCGGTCTCTGTGCCACCCGCCTTCTTGATCGCGGCGGCGGCGATCTGCAATGCGTCCCAACCGGCGGCGGAGATAGTGTCGGCCCCCGAGAGCGCCGCGTTCAGCGCCGTGATCTGTGCGGCTTGGGCGGGGTGGTCCTTGGCCCCGTCGGGGGCCAGCATCGCCGGAATCCAGGTCAGGATGTTGCCGCCGCCCGCGTCGCCCTTCACCTGGCCTGCGAAGCGCAGCGAGGCCGCCGAGTTCGGCAGCCAGGCCGGCGTCCTGATGCCCAGCGCCTTGACGTTGGCCACACCGACGAGTGCGTCTGGACCGGTCGCCTGAATGCGGATGGCGTCGGGCTTGTTGCGGCTCAGCGCGAGCAGTTGCGGGGTGAGGTTGTTGGCCGGGCTGTTGAACCGCTCGACATCGACCGTGATACCGCGTGCCTTGGCGGCGCTCACGAAGGGGCCGACCGTCTGGTCACCGCTGGTGTCGTTCGCAGCGACGAGGCCGACCCGTTTGGCCCCGTCGGCGGCGAACTGCTCGGCGATCGCCTTCTCCATGGTGGCGTAGTCGAGGCCGACCCCGAACATGTTCGCATCGTTCTTCGGCAGGTCACCGGCACTGATGCAGAGGCCGGCGATGTCCTCGCGGACAAGGATCTGGGCCGCGGCGGCGCAGTCCTGGGCGAAGCCGGGACCGATGATCAGGTCGGCGTCCTTGCGCTTGAGCTCGGAGACCAGCGTGGCGGCGCGCGTCGGATCGCTCTGGTTGTCGCGTGTGACGAGGGTGATCCGCCTGCCGTCGATGCCGCCGGTGGCGTTGATCTTCGTGACCGCGGCCTGGACACCGGCCTGCATGCCCTTGCCGAGGAAGGAGCCGATGCCGGTGAGTTCGAGGTTGAGCCCGATCACGATCGTGGTGGCCGACGGCTCCTCGCTGCCCGAGCACGCGGTGAGCGCGAGCGAGGCCGCGACCATGGCGGCGGATACCTGCTTCCAGTAGACCGGGCCCTGCTTCGAACCGCCGGAGGTGGTGGGGTTGCGCATGGTTCAGTCCACCCAGTCCTTGGGCGCGGAGAATCGCGGTGGCCGCTGGAAGCCGCGGGCATGCTCGTTCACCATCCGGCGCCAGTGGACGAGCGCCATGTCAGGCTTCATCAGCTGCTCAGAAGACCACTCGCCCTCGTTGGCGAAGACCTCCTGCAACGCGCCGCGGGCCCAGATGTCCTGGTCGTTGAAGCCGTCGCGGTGGAACATCTGCTGCCACATGCCGTGGTACTGGGCGGCGAAGTCCTGCTCCTCTTCCTCGTTCGAGCACGGCCGCACGAGCATCTGCACGTAGTCGTGCCGGCCCTCATCGATCGGGACATACCACTCGAAGTGGGTCATCTCAGGGTCGGGAAGGAACTTCGTGATCTTCAGAACTCCGGGGAGCCAGATCGACCCCTCCTCGGTCGTCGACCGCTGGGTACCGGTCGCCTTGACGACACTGCCGTTGACCTCGGCCTCGTAGAACGGCTCGTAGTTCTCGCGCAGCATGTCGACCAGACCCCGCCGCCCCTTTGCGGAGACGAACTCCGGCTCCTTGCCCGGCACCATGGTGAGGCCCAGAGGCATGAGGCGTGAGGTACCCGTGACGATGGGCGCGTCGCGGTGGAAGTAGATGTGCGTGGGGTCGAAGCCGTTCTCGGCGCCCAGCCGCCAATTGCTCGCGATCGTCCGGCGCATGCCGACGACCTTGTGGTTCGCACCGAGGAACCCGGGCGGGACGTCGGCCTCCAGCGGGCCGGGCTCGTCGTCACCGATCCAGGCGAACACGACGCCCTGGCGCTCGACCACCGGATAGCTGGTGATCTTCGCTCGTCCGATCAACGGGCAGTCCGGCTGGGTCAGGACGCCAGTGAGATCACCGGTGTGCATGTCGTAGGTGAAGCCGTGGTACCAGCACGTCACCGTGCCCGGAACATGGCTCTCGGCGCCGCCGGGCTTCGCCGACAGGCGCACCATGTGGTGCACGCACATGTCCGCGACGGCCAACACGGCGCCGTCCACCCGGTTGAACAGGATGTTCTCCCCGAGCATGCGCCGGGACCGGAACGCCCCCTCCTCGATCTCGTGTGAGAAGAGAGCCGGGTACCAGTAGTTCCGCAGCCCGTGACGGGCCTGGGAATAGCCGACGTGCCACCGGCCACCGCGCAGCGGCCTCGCACCCCCGCTCTCGTCCACGTCGGCGTCGAGCTCCGCCGCCCGCTCCGTCGTACCCATGATCGCCTCCTCATCATCGCCGATCCGACAACGAGACGCTAGACTATAGTCTCTATACTAGCGTCAGCCCGACGTTAGATTCCTCCTCTTCCCAGGTCAAGGGCTTGATGCGAGGAGTTCCAACGAACCGGACGAGACGAACGTCCGCTGCCCCAGGCAGGAGGACGGCGTCTCTCGTCGAAGGGGCGGTGGCTCGGCCTGAGTGCAGCCATCCCGGCCGTTCCACTGCTGTTCGGCTTCTGCTAACCGCCAATGTGACCCAGCAGGCACACCCGCGCGAACCGCGGTTGCAGGTATCGCAACACTGCCCGACGCCGGAGAGCGGGTTGCGCGGACTGCAACTGGGCTTGGTCGTGACGCAGACCGTCACGCATCGTCGACGTGGTATCCGCCCCCTTCGGAGCACCCCGTCACGAAAGGCGCGTCAAAGATGAACACCGCACAAGCCGCACTCGAGTCGGCGCTGAGCCTGGCGACCCTGCACGGCGAGCCGATCGCGATCGCCATCGCCGACGGGTCGGGCCGGTGCCTGGCGTCCAGCCGCGGGGGTGATGCCGACTGGACTTTCGAAACACAGGCGCGCGCGCTGGCGGAGACGAGCGCGCGCACCCGGCAGGACTCGGCGACGCTCCGCAGCCGGCGGGCGGAGAGTCGGGGTGGCACCGCCGTACCGGAGAACGCGACCGTGGCACGCGGGACCTCACTGCTCATCCGTCAGCGCGACGGCGCGGACTTCGCCGTGGCCGCACGCGCAACCAGCGCCGACATCGAGCGCGCCTGCGCCGAACGCGCCGTTCAGATGCTCGACCACGTGGGGACGTCCAAGGGTCGGCCGGCGAGCGCCGACCTGCGCCAGGTCATGGGCAGCTTCGTCACGGGCGTCATCGTCGCCATCGCCAAGGACCCCGTTGCCCAGGGACCTGTCGGCTTCACCGCCACGGGGCTCGTCTCGCTCTCTCTTGAGCCTCCGCTGGTCGGCCTGTCGGTGGGCCACGCCGCGTCGAGTCACCCCGCCTTCGTGCAGTGCACCGACTTCACCGTGAGCGTGCTGCATTCTGGCCAGTCGGATCTTGCCATCCAGCTGGCACGGAGCGGTCCGGAGAAGTTCAGCGGTGTCGACCTCATCGGGACCGCACAGGGGGGATGGCGCCTCCACGATGCGAGCGCGACTTTCTCGGCGCGCACCCGCAACACCTTGCGCACGGGCGACCATACGCTGATCATCGGTGAGGTCTACGAGGCACGGCTTCTCACCGAAAGGCCCGTCCTGCTCTTCTTCGGCGGCGGACGGTTCGGGAAAGCCGAACCCCGTGACACGGCCGCGGTGGCCATCTGAGATCACAAACCACCAGGGCGCCCGCCCGGGATCGAACCGGAACCTCCAGGATCACAACCTGGCATGCAGACCACCACACCACGGGCGCCATGTCTGGGAGACGTGCTGAGTGCAGGAATCGAACCTGCCTGATGCGGCTTATGAGACCGCCGGACGCACCAGCGTCCCTACTCAGCTCGGCGGAGGGTGCGAGATTCGAACTCGCGCAGGGTGACCCCTGACCACGGCTTAGCAAGCCGATGCCTTTCCGCTCGGCCAACCCTCCGGGAAAGACGGAAAACCGCCCTCGGACGTGCGGTCCGCGGGCGGTGGGCGTCAGAACGCGCAGGTCACGTCCGCAGACGACTCCCGGGACCGGGATGGCTTCGGCTACTGCCATGCATTCGGTGATGGCACATCACGCCGCTCCCTCCGGTGTCATCGGGCGTTCTCCCTGGCACTCACTCTGCCTGGGGCGCCGCCGGTCCGGCAACATGTTTTTCGACCGTCAACCGAGGGCCGCATGGAGAGCGCGGAGGGCCTCATAGACGCGGATCTTGACCACGTCGACCGGCACTCCCAGCGCGGCGGCGGCCTCGTTGACCGATCGGTCCCGGAAGACCGTCTCGGTGAGGATCTCGCGGTGTGCGGGCGGCAACGTCCGGAAGGCCCGAGCGACCACCGCCTGGCGCATCCGCTCCCCCGGCGAGCCAGGGACGAGCGAACCGGTGTTCTTGCCCATTCGCAGTGCCACACGACGAACTTCGCACCCCAGAGCCGGTTCGGCCGCTGTCTTATGCCCGTGTTAAGGAAGCGTTGAGGCTCTGATCTGCGACCGGTCCAGGTGGGGCGTCGCGATGAGTTTTCGTGGTCTGGGGGGTCTACTCGTCCATGACCACGAACCTGCCGGCGGAGCCGGTGATCGAGGAGCGTCCCGCCGTCCCCTACGTGGCGGTGACGAGGGACGTCACGCTGACCACGTTCGCGCGCATCGCCGACCGGATCCCGATGATCCTGCAATGGCTCGGCGCACGGGGGATCGCGCCGGCCGGGGCTCCGTTCATCAAGTACAACGTCATCGACATGGCGGGCACCCTGGAGGTCGAGGGCGGCGTACCGCTGGCGGCGCCGGTCGAGGGTGAGGGCGAGATCTTCGCCGGCACGCTTCCCGCTGGGCGCTACGTCACGTACACACACACCGGCCACCCCGACGAACTGGTCGGTGTCACCGCCGCGGTCCTCGGCTGGGGGAAGTCCCGGGGCCTCACGTGGGACATGGCCGACAGTGAGCGCGGGGAGCGCTGGGCGTGCCGGTTGGAGGTCTTCAAGACGCATCCGCTGGAGGTACCGGACCCGAACAACTGGGTCACCGACGTGACGATGAAACTCGCGGACGCCTGACCTGGGCCCCGGCGAGGCCCTAGGATGAGCCGCCGGGAGGGGGGACCGTGGGCAAGCACAACAAGCCGGCCACGCGCACCTGTCCCGGCTGCGACGGCACCGGGACCAGTACCGCCACCGGCGTGCGCTGCAATGTCTGCCGCGGGGCGGGACGCATATGAGGTTCCCCCCGGACGGCTGCTCCTATGAGGTCCGGTACACGCTGGGCCGCCGCGGCGCCGGCCTGGAGAGCTTCCCGGACGAGTACGCGCTCGGCCGCTGGTTCGGCGCGATGACGACCGAGGGGATGTTCGTCCCCGAGGAGTTCGCCGTCCCGGACGAGGACGGCCGCAACGGCTACCAGATCTTCTGCGTCACCGGCACGGGTCGCGTCGGCATCAGCTACTTCCATCCCCGGCTCGTCCGAGGCCGGATCGAGGGCGCGCGTCAGCCCGTCGCCGACTGACCACGGCCGGTCACGGGGACGCGCCGAGCCCGGACACCATGCGCAGGCCGCCTGGCCCCAGCCTGTCGAGGGCCTTGGACGCGGCGTCGTCCGCGGGCAGGTAGACGACGAGGCGTTGGTCGTCCGACACGGGGAGTTCGAGCGTCTCGTAGGCCAGCCGCATCTCTCCCACGTCCGGGTGGACGAACCGCTCGACACCCGCGCGTTTCGGGAGGCGGGGCGGGGCTTTCAGCCGGTCGCCGAACGGCGCGCCGGCCGTGACGACCAGTTCGTCGACGAGGTTGGCGAGATGCGGGTCGTCGGCGGCGGAGCCCACGCGCAGGCCGGCCACGCGCTCGTCGGCGACGCGCTCCCAGTCCGGGTAGACCGTTCTGGCGCGGGGGTCGGCGAACATATACCGCACGAGGTTCGGCGGCCGGACGTCGAGCAGCCCGGCCGGGCCGGTGAGCCGCTCGTAACCGTCGGTCCAGGCCAGGATGTCGCAGAGCCGGTTGAGGAGGATCGCGGGTGCCGGTTCCAGGCGTTCGAGGACCGCGCGGACGGTCGGGCGCACCGATTCCGCCGGTGGGACGCAGCAGCCCATGTCGTCGCCTGCCTTGGACAGGATCCGCAGGTGGAGCCGTTCGTCGGGGGACATCCGCAGCGCGTCCGCGAGCGCTCCCAGTACCGACGCCGACGGATGGCGGTCCCGTCCCTGTTCCAGGCGCGCGAGGTACTCGACGCTGAGGCCGGCCAGCGTGGCCAGCTCGGCGCGGCGCAGCCCGGGTGTGCGGCGGCGGCCTCCCGCGGGCAGCCCGACCTCGGTGGGGGTGACGGCCTCCCGGCATGCCCGCAGGAAGGCACCCAGTTCGTTGGCGCTCACCATCGGAATGTACCGGCCGCACGGATGTCTTTCCCCCATCACGGTTGGGCATGATGGGTGAATGATCTGGACTGCACCTGAGATCACCCGCGAGTTAAAGCCGCTGGCGGCGTTCACCGGCGATGAGCGCACGCTCATGGACGGCTGGCTCGACCTTGAGCGCGAGACGCTGCTGTGGAAGTGCGGGGGGCTGACCGCGGAGCAGCTCAGGCTCCGCTGCGTCGAGCCGTCGAAGCTGTCCCTGCTCGGCCTCGTCCGGCATATGGCCGAGGTGGAGCGGGACTGGTTCAGGACGAGGTTCGCCGGTGAGCAGGTCGGCTACCTCTACTGCAGCAACGACAACCTCACCGCGGAGTTCGACGTGGACGGCGCGGACGCGGAGGAGGATCTCGCCATCTACGCGCGGGAGATCGAGTCCTGCCGTCGGACGACGTCCGGGCGCCCGCTCGACGAGGTGTACATGGACCCTCAGCGCAGGTCCGAGATGAGCCTGCGCTGGGTCTATTCGGCGATGCTCGTGGAGTACGCGCGGCACAACGGGCACGCTGACCTGCTGCGCGAGCGGATCGATGGGGCCACCGGCCACTGAGGTCGCCGCGGGCCGCGGGGGCGGTCATGGCAGGCCGTTTGATCGGCGAACATGCCAGGCGTGTTTGAAGATCTTTCGCCGCGGCCCGAGTAGTGGTTGAATCCACGGTTATGTGGCCCTCGTCACAAAGATCACTTCCATGGCGACAGTGGTATCAGCCGGGGGTTCCTACCGACATCAGCATCCCCGATGTCCCCGTCACGCGGCTGCTCGACGACGCCGCCGAGCGGTATCCGCGCCGGCCTGCGCTGCTGTTCCTCGGGCGCCGGATCGGCTACCGGGAACTGCGCCAGGCCGTGGACCGGTTCGCGGACGGGTTGCACCGGCTGGGGGTGCAGCCGGGTGACCGGGTGGCGCTGATCCTGCCCAACTGCCCGCAGCAGGTCATCGCGTTCTACGGTGTGCTGCGCAGGGGCGCCATCGCCGTGCAGCACAATCCGCGGTACACCGAGGAGGAGATGCTCCGTCAGCTGGCGGACTGCGGTGCCCGGACCGCGGTCGTGCTGGATCGCTCCTACCCGACCGTGCGCGCGGTCCGGGGCAAGGTGGAGCTCGAACACGTGATCGTCACGTCCCTGATCGACTTCCTCCCGGTGGTCCGGAAGGCGGCTCTGCGGTTGCCGCTGGCGCGAATGCGGCGCAGGCGTGCGGCCATCGCGGCGGACGTGCCGGACGGTCCGGGCGTGGTCCGGTTCCGGGACATGCAGCGGCCGGCGCGGCGGCACGTGCGGCAGCTTCCGGTGGAGCCGGCGCGGGATCTGGCGGCGATCCAGTACACGGGCGGGACGAAGGGGCGTCCCAAGGGCGCGATGCTGACGCACCGGAATCTCGTCGCGAACGCGTGCCAGCAGAAGGCGTGGGATCCCGGCGGCCGGCCGGGGCAGGACGTCACGCTGGGGGTCCTGCCGTTGTTCCATTCGTTCGGCATGATGAGCTGCATGATCGCGCCGGCGATGTCGGCCGGGGCGGTGGTGCTGCTGCCGCGTTTTGACCGCGACCGCGTGCTGAAGGCGATCCGGCGGCACCGGCCCACGATCTTCCCGGGCGTGCCGACGCTGTACGACCAGGTGATCGACAGCCCGCGCTTCCGCCGGTCGGACCTGCGCTCGCTGCGGATCTTCATCTCCGGCGCCATGGCGCTCGGGCAGGCGACCATCGACCGGATGGAGCGGGCGGGCGCGCGCGAGCTGATCCAGTGCTACGGGCTCACCGAGGCGTCGCCGGGGGTGACCGGCAACCCGCTGGGCGGCGGTGCCCGCAACCTGACCGTCGGAGTGCCCCTCCCGATGACGGACGCGGTCATCGTGGACATCGGGGAGCCCACGCGCGTGCTGGCGCCGGGCGAGACGGGTGAACTGGTCGTGCGCGGCCCTCAGGTGTTCGTCGGGTACTGGAACGCACCACTGGCCACGGCGCAGACCTTGTCCAAGGGCTGGCTCCGCACGGGCGATATCGCGGTGATGGACGAGCAGGGCTTCGTCACGATCGTGGACCGCCACCGGGACATGATCAAGGTGAGCGGGTTCAGCGTGTCCCCTTCGGAGGTCGAGAAGGTGCTGCGCCGGCATCCGGCCGTCCACGAATGCGCGGTGGTCGGCGTCCCCGACGAACGGCGTGGTGAGCGCGTCGTGGCCCATGTGGTGGAGCATCCCGCCTACCCCTTTTCGGCGGACGAGTTGCGCCGCCATTGCGAGCGCTACCTGTCGCACTACAAGGTCCCCAGTGAGTTCCGCCCGCAGACGGATCTGCCGAGGAACACGATGGGGAAGGTCGTCCGCCAGCGGCTCCGGGACGAGGACGGGGGACCGGCCGCAAGGCGTGGGTGACCGTCCATAACCCCGTCCAGGTGGTTGACTGGGCGGGTGCATACCGAGACCGCCCAGTCAGGCCTTTTCGCCCGGCTCGTCGAGATCGGCCGCGACCCGGCCCGCATCACCGGCCGGCACGCCGCGCGTCGGTCGCCGGATGCGGCCCCGCACATGATCACGTCCCCGTCGCAGGCCACGGAGCCGGAGACGTTGTATGACCGGCACGGCGTGCTGGTGGTACGGGTCGGGGACGTGGCCGTGAAGGCACATCAGCCTGACCGCGAGTACGGCGTTCCCTTTCTCGAACGGACCCGTTTGGCCGAGACGTTGCAGCACATCGTGGTGGGTCCGCTGGCCCCGCCGATCGACGTGGACGGACGGACCGTCACGATCTCGCCCTACGGCGAACCCGTGAACCCGGAAGAGGAACTCCCCTGGGAGGACGGGGCGCGGCTTCTGGCGGCTCTCCACTCTGTGCCTGTGCCGCCGGACGCACCGTCCTGGGGCCGTCCTACGCGAGTGGGTCGCCTGGTGTCACGCCTGGGGAACGGCCCCGCCGAGGACGTGGTGCGCCGTGCGTTCGCCACGCTCCCGGCTTGGGTCCAGGGGGCGGCCGGTGAGCCGTCCGGGCGGGCTGAGTGCCTGATCCACGGGGACTGGCATCTCGGTCAGATGGTGCGCGGCACGGACCGGCAGTGGCGTCTGATCGACATCGAGGATCTCGGCCGGGGCGTCCCCGCGTGGGACCTCGCCAGACCGGCGGCGCTCTACTCCGCCGGGGTCCTGCCTCCCGAGGAATGGGGGCGGTTCCTGGACGCCTACAGGGCGGCGCGGGGGCCGGCGGTGCCCGCCACCGGGGACCCGTGGGCGGCTCTGGACCTGCCCGCGCGAAGTCTGGCGATCCAGATCGCCGCCACGTGCGTCATATCCGCGGGGAACGAGAATCGATCACTCGACGGTTCGGAGCAGGCGATGGTAGACGCGTGCGCGAGAATCTCCACAGCAGGGGACCCCGCATGACGTGGCGGCTAACCTGCCCTACATTTAGCCTCTACCTGGGGATCCAGATCGGAAGGACGACAAAGCGATGCACTGCCCTAAGTGTCGTGGCGTAATGCGGACCTACACCCGCAGCGGCGTCCACATCGAGCAATGTGACAGCTGCCGGGGGATCTTCCTCGACTACGGCGAGCTTGAGGCCCTGAGCCAGATGGAGGCCCAGTACCGGGCCGCTCCTCCGGCCGCCGCACCCGGGTGGGGGGCGCAGCCGGGGGCGGTGCACCACCATCACCACGGCGGGCACCACCGCCCTCGCCACGGCAGCGTCTTCAACATGCTGTTCTCGACCTGACCGGTCACGATGTCACGTGGCGGCCCGCCCCGGCGCGGCGGGCCGCATGACCGCTCCCCGGGGCCGTGTGAAAGCGGCGGCCCCGGGGAGCGGTTGACGGCGCGTCAGAGGCGTGGGTCCACGGGCTCGGACTCCAGCGCCAGCACCGCGAAGACGGCCTGGTGGACGCGCCACAGCGGCTCGCCCGTGGCGAGCCGGTCGAGGGCCTCCAGCCCGAGGGCGTGCTCGCGCATCGCCAGGGAACGCTTGCGGCCGAGCGACCGGCCGCGCAGGCGGTCGAGGTTCTCCGGCTCGGTGTAGTCCGGGCCGTAGATGATCCGTAGATACTCCCGGCCGCGGCACTTGACGCCCGGCTGGACCTTCGTGTCCTCGGGAGGCGGGCCGAGCGGCTTGACGACCATGCCCTCGCCGCCCGCCCCGGTGTGCTTCTCCCACCATTCGGTCACGGCCGCCTCCGACTCGGGTGACCCCAGGTCGACGGTCACCGAATCCGTCCGCTGGATGAGGCCGGTGGTGTCGGCCGCGGCGAGACGAGCGGCCATGTCCATGTGCCAGTCATGGTCGCGGACGGTGGCCCAGGTGCGGTTGTGGCCGGCGAGGATCTGGAACGGCGCGAGCCGCAGACCGGTCAGCCCGTCCGTCGGCCAGCAGTAGCGCGCGTAGGCGTCGCGGAAGCGCGCCGCGTTGGACGCGCGCCGATCCACGTGCCCGCGCAGGCCGCTGACGTCGAGCCCGCGGGCGTCCGCGCGCGCGAGGACGTCGGACGCCATCGGCAAGGCCGTGCGGGCTGCTGCGCCGGTCGCCGCGTACTGCGTGCGGATGAGGTCCATGGCCTTCGCCGACCACGGCAGCAGTTCGCAGTCGAGGACGAGCCAGCCGGTGTCCAGCTCGTCCCAGAGCCCGGCGGCGCCGATCGCGGCGCGGACACGGTCGAGCACCGCACTGGTCCGGAACGGGTCGCGGAAGAAGGCGCGCCCCGTACGGGTGAAGACCGCGCCGGACGTCCCGTCGTCGACGCCGAAGCGCGCGCTGGCGACCGAGTCGTCCCGGCAGACGACCACCACGGCGCGCGAGCCCATGTGCTTCTCCTCGCACACCGCCTGGACGACACCCCGGTTGCTGTAGGCGGCGAGTGCCTCGGCCGGATGTTCGAGGTATCCCGGCAGGGACGAGGTCTCGGCCGGGGCCATGGTGGGCGGCAGGTAGACGAGCCAACGCGGATCCATGGCGAACCGGCTCATCACCTCCAGTGCCGCCAGGGCGTTCTCCTCCCGCACGGTGACGCGTCCCATGAGGCGGGTCTCGACCCCCTGGTTGCCGAGGACGTCCTCGATTTTGAGGACGTCGCTCTCCCTGCGCCCACCCGCGACGGACGTGTCCGGGGCGTCCAGGGGACGCACTGGCTCGTACCAGACCTGCTGGGCTGCGACGGAGGTCAGCTCACGTTCGGGATAGCGCAGGGCGGTGAGCTTGCCGCCGAAGACGGCGCCGGTGTCCAGGCAAATGGTGTTGTTGATCCATTCCGGTTCGGGGACGGGCGTGTGCCCGTACACGACCATGGCCTTGCCCCTGTAGTCGCGTGCCCAGGGGTAGCGGACGGGCAGCCCGTACTCGTCGGTCTCTCCCGTGGTGTCGCCATAGAGCGCGAAGGACCGGACACGGCCGGACGCACGGCCGTGGTAGTCCTCCTTCAGCCCGGCGTGGGCCACGACAAGACGGCCCTCATCCAGGACGTAGTGGCCGATGAGCCCGTCCATGAAGCGCAGTGCGTCATCGCGGAAGTCCTCCGGCTCGGCGGCGAGTTGCTCCAGCGACTCGGCGATGCCGTGCGCGAGGCGCACCTTGCGCCCCCGCAGCGCGCGGACGAGCTTCGCCTCGTGGTTGCCCGAGACGCACAGCGCGTTGCCGGCGCCGACCATGCCCATCGCGAGCCGGAGCACACCGGGCGAGTCCGGTCCGCGGTCGACCAGGTCGCCGACGAACACGACCGTCCGTCCGCCGGGGTGGTTCGCGTTCACGGCGCGTCCGGAGCCGTCCCGCTCGATCTCGTAGCCGAGGCGGGTGAGGAGTTCCTCCAGCTCCGCGCGGCAGCCGTGGACGTCGCCGATGATGTCGAACGGCCCGGTCAGCTCGCGCCTGTCGTTCCACGCCTTCTCGCGGACGACCGTGACCGCGTCGATCTCGTCGCCCGCAAGGACGTAGGACCGGCGGAACTCCCGGTTGAGCGTCCGCAGGCCACGCCGCAGCTCGCGGCGCTGGCGCGGGATGACGTGGGCGGGCAGATCCCGGTCCGGGCGGCCCGCGTTCCGCTCGACCGCGACGTGCTCGGGGACGTCCAGGACGATCGCCACTGAGAGGACGTCGTGCTCCTTGGCGAGCCCCAGCAGTGACTGGCGCGCCTTGCTCTGCACGTTGGTCGCGTCGACGACGGTGAGCAGTCCGCGCCGCAGCCGCTTGCCCACGATGTAGTGCAGCAGGTCGAACGCGTCCCCGGTGGCGGACTGGTCGTTCTCGTCGTCCGACACGATCCCGCGGCAGAAGTCGGACGAGATCACCTGGGTGGGCGCGAAGTGCTTGCGCGCGAAGTACGACTTGCCCGCGCCGGACACGCCGACCAGCACGACGAGCCCCATCTCCGGGACCTTGATCTCACGGCCGTCGCGGCCTTCCAGGTCGGTCATCGGGTGAACACCCCCATCTGCGTCGGGGCGCCGACCTCGGGGTCGTCGTCCCCGACGGGCACGTAGCGGACGCGGTAGCCGTGCTCGGCGGCGACACGGCCGGCCCAGTCATGGAACTCGGCGCGGGTCCATTCGAAACGGTGGTCGGGGTGGCGCATCGCCCCGGGGGCGAGGCCCTCGTAGCGGACGTTGTGCTCGGCGTTCGGCGTCGTCACCACCACCACCCGTGGCGCCGCGTGGCCGAACACGACGCGTTCCATGGCGCCGAGCCTGGGCGGGTCGATGTGCTCGACCACCTCCATCAGGACGGCTGCCTCGTATCCGCGGAACCGTTCGTCCGCGTAGGTCAGCGCGCCCTGGAAGACATCCTGGACGCGGTCGTTCTCGCGGCGCGGACGCTGGTCCCACCGAAGGCGACGCCACGCGTGACCCAGTGCGCGGTACGAGACGTCCGTTCCCGAGATCTCGCTGAAGAAGTCGTCCCGGACGAGCCGTGCGAGCAGCTTCCCTGAGCCGCAGCCAAGGTCGATGACGCGACGGGCGTCCTCGTCGTGAAGCGCATGCATGACCGACTGGATACGCCGCTCGGCCAGCGACACGACCGTCGTCTTGGCTTCGGCCTTGCCGGAGTCTTGGGGCGCCCCCGGCTCTCCCCGCTGCCCCGGCTCTCCCTGTTCATCCGGCTCTCCCTGTTCATCCGGCTCGGATGCGGAGGGCTCTTCCTCGATCTCGGTCGGATCGAGGGCGTCCTCGGGTGCGCCGTCGGAGTCCGCCAGGCGTCCAAGCGCGGTGCGGACGAGGCTGCGCCGGTTCGCCAGGTAGCGGCGGGTGATGGCGCCCCTGTCAGGGTGCGCGGCCAGCCAGCCCTCCCCCGCCCTGATGAGCTTGTCCACCTCGTCTGGGGCGAGCCAGTAGTGCTTGGCGTCGTCCAAGACGGGCAGCAGCACGTACAGCTGGTTGAGAGCATCGGATAGCCGCAGTTCCCCGGTGAGCGTGAGCGTCACGTACCGGGAGTCGCCCCACTCGGCGAACTCCGCGTCCAGCGGGACGGGGACGGCGTCGACGTGCCAGCCGAGCGGGCCGAAGAAGCGCTCGGCCTGGCCTGGTCCGCCCCTGCACGGCAGTGCGGGCAGTGCGATCTGGAGCGGGAGCGGTGTCTCCGCCAATTCGGGGCGGGCGTTGCACCGGCCGCGCATGGCCGTCCGGAAGACGTTCGCCATGGCGGACGCCAGCAGGGAGGACGCCGCGTACGGGCGGTCGTTCACGTACTGGCCCAGGGAGAAGTCGGGCGTGCCCCTGCCACGGGTCCGCACGAGCTTGACCGGGTCGACGTCCAGGAGCAGGGCCGCCGTGCAGCGATGCTCGTCCGCGTCGGGGTAGAAGACGTGCGCCGTGCCGAAGGACTGCTCGAACAGATGCACCCGGTCGGGATGCTTGTGCAGGAGGAAGCCCAGGTCCGTCGCCTGGTTCAGGGTCGTCGTGATCGTCAGAAGCACGCGACAAGTCTGGCGGACCGGGCCATTCACCCCTATTCATTTTCGGTGCGCAAGGGGCCGGCCGCGGCGTGGACGAGGCGGTCAGGGGACGGACGGACCGGTCAGGAACCGGCGACGGCGATCGTAGGGCCAGCCATTGATGACACAGCCCTTCAGCCCGAAGATCTGCTGCTGCATGACCGGCGCGGGACGACCGCGCCCGGGGCACGTCATGTGCCCGAAGCCGAGGCGGTGGCCGACCTCGTGGTTGATCGTCAGCGCGTGGTAGTGATCGGGCTGGCCGCGGTAGTACGTCGTGAGCAGGAGCCAGCGCTTCAGGTTCACCACCACCTGCTTGCCCGCGCTGCAGTTGACCTTGCCCTCGGTCTCCATCCCGTACGCGGCGCAGATCTTGTCGACCGTGCCCGGCGAGGCGAGCCGGACCACGAAGTCGAACGGGCCGGAGTCGACGCGCCGGAACGACCATCTCCCGCCCGCCGTCCAACCGCGCGGGTCCGCGAATATCCTGTCGACGCTGCGGGCGAAGGTCGTGGGATTCTGCCGGAGGCCGCCCTCTACTTCGACCATGTAGCGCATCAGCTTGCCGTGCCCGTACACGCGTCCGACCGACGCCGGCCGGATGAACTTCCCGGTCCCCTGGGCGGGAATGTAAGGCGGGTTCTTCGGCGTGACGAGGGGCGGGTCGGACGGCTCGGACTCGGTCCTGTTGTGGTTGGCGTCCGAGTCGCCCTTGGGCGCGGACGGGGCGCGCTTGGAACCGGACGCGAACTGCAATGCCAGTGCGCAGCCGATGCCCAGGGCTATGACCAGGGTGAGTGATGCGATCCCCAGGACGATGCCGCGCAGCCGCGTCCGCCGTGCTCCTTCGAACTCGCGGTCCAGATCGTCGCTGATCCCTGCGATCGTCCCCGGCCGCCGCCCGGAGGGAGGTGGCGGCGAAGGCGGCGGAGCCGGTGAGGGCGAACCCGGTGAAGGCGGGGGCGCGAGCGGCGATGGGGGCGATGGCCGGGAGCCCTTGCGATGGGACGTGGCCCGGCGGCGACCTGTACGTGATCTTGGAGGCTGCATCGCGAGCACAGCATGCCAGAAAGACTGGCCAAAGTGATCATTTCCCGACTTTGCCCAGGTTTCAGGCAAATCCCCATAACTTGGACGGCACGCAGAGCGAGCACGCAGGGTGGCGGCCCGACCGCGAAAACCGATTGCGGGCCCGGCGCCGTCACCTGCACAATCCGGAGGGACATGAGCACACAACCTCGCCGGATGATCGCGCGGGAGACCGTGGACATCCTCGGGCGCGGCGCCTACCCGTCCCCCTCCGGACGCACCGTCTCCGTTGCCGACCGCCTCGCGCGCGCCGTGGACGGCACCGTCCTGTACCGTCCGGACGAGTTGGACGCACTCCTCACACGCTTGCCCCCAGCAACGCCCGACGCCGTGACAGGCGCAGAGGCGCCTACAGAGACGCCCAGGGAAACGCTTATCGAGGTCACCGACGAAACCACCCTCGCCGCAGCGCACCGCCTGTGCACGCCCGGCGAGGTACCACTCGCACTCAACTTCGCGTCGGCAAAGAACCCGGGTGGCGGATTCCTCAACGGCGCACATGCCCAGGAAGAGGGCCTGGCCCGCTCCTCCGGCCTGTTCTCGTCGCTGTGCAAGGTCGGTGAGTTCTACGACTTCCACCGTGCCCAGCGTGATCTGCTCTACAGCGACCACATGATCTACTCACCGGATGTACCGGTGTTCCGGGACGACAGCGGGCGGCTGCTGGAGGAGCCGTACGAGACCGCGTTCCTGACCTCCGCCGCACCCAATCGCGGCGCGATCCGGGAACCGGCCAAGGCCGAGCGGATTCCAGAGGTGCTGGCCCTGCGCGTGCGTAAGGTTCTGGCAGTGGCGCGCGCGAACGGTCACCGGCGGTTGGTCCTCGGCGCCTGGGGCTGCGGCGTCTTCCGCAACGACCCGCACGAGGTCGCCGAGGCGTTCGCCGCGCCGCTGGGCCCGGACGGCGAGTTCGCGAACCACTTCGAGCACGTCGTCTTCGCGGTCTGGGACACCGCCGAGGGTGCGCCCCGCCTGACGGCCTTCCAGCGCACCTTCGCCTGACGGCACGCGCACTCAGGCGCCGGGAACGTAGGACGCGATGCCGCGGATCAGGATGTCGAGGCCGAACTCGAAGCGGTCGTCCCCCGTCCCGCTGGTCAGCTCGTCGACCATGCTGGTGATGTGGGGGTAGCGGTCCACCGGCAGTGCCTTGAAATAGTCGCGGATCTGCTGGAAGTGGACTTGGAAGGCCTCCCACGGGTCTTCCCCATCGGGTGTCTTCGTCATGTAGATCGTGTCCTCGATCGCGTCGGCGTCGATGTACATACCGAGGGTGTCGACGGCGAGGCCTGCGATCTTCGGAGGGACGCCGCCCTCCAGCATGAGAGCGAGCTGCGCCTCGGCGATGGCCAGCAGGCTGGGTCCGGTGGGAATCAGCCCCATGGACACCTTGGCGATGTCGCGGTGCGAGGTGTAGACGCGGCGGATCTCGCGCGCCAGCTCCTTCAGCTGCTCCTGCCAGCGGGACGGGTCGACCGCGGGCAGCCGGACCTCGGCGGCGACCTGGTCCAGCATCAGCTCGCGGAGCTCCTCCTTGCCCGAGACGTGGGCGTACAGGGAGGCGGGACCGGTGCCGAGCTCCTGGGCGACCCGGCGCATGCTCACGGCCTCCAGCCCCTCGGCGTCCAAGACGCGGAGCGCCGTCGCGACGATCAGGTCCTGAGTGAGCGGCTGTCGCGCGGGCGCGGTCTTGCGCGGCTTACGCCCGGGGGGCGTCGGCATGTCGGTGCCCACGATGATCCTCCAAGAAGTCGCGTTACATCTTGACTATCACGAAACGCGATATATCGTCTCTGGTGGCGAGAGAAGAGCAGGCGATCGCGAACATCGTACTTGACACGAACGGCGTTCTCCACGTAGAACGATGTTCGTCGATTACGAACAGTGTTCCCCCGGAGGCATCGATGACCGAGATGGCGGAGTCCAAGCCGAGAGCGGAGGTCGGGGCGGGCTACCGCTGGCGCTGGGCCGCCTTGTTCGTGATTCTCGCCGGCGAGGTCATGGACATGCTCGACGGGCTGATCACCAACGTCGCGGCGCCCACGATCCGCGGCGAACTGGGCGGCTCGACGAGCACCCTCCAGTGGCTGGCCGCCGGCTACACCCTGGCCATGGCGGTCGGGCTCATCACCGGCGGGCGCCTCGGCGACCTCTACGGTCGCAAGCAGATGTTCCTGGTCGGTGCGGCGGGCTTCACGCTCGGCTCGCTGCTGTGCGGCGTCGCCGTCTCTCCCGGCATGCTGGTCGGCGCCCGCCTCCTCCAGGGCCTGTTCGGCGCGCTGATGCTTCCGCAGAGCATCGGGATGATCAAGCAGATGTTCACGCCGAAGGAGATGGGTGCCGCGTTCGGCCTGTTCGGACCGGTCATGGGCCTGTCGTCGGTCGGCGGCCCGGTGCTGGCCGGCTGGCTGATCGACGCCGACCTCTTCGGCACCGGCTGGCGGATGATCTTCCTGATCAACCTGCCGCTCGGCGTCGCCGCCGTGCTCGCCGGGCTGAGGTTCCTGCCCTCGGGACGCTCCGAGCACGCCTCCCGGCTCGACCTCGTCGGCGCCGTGCTGGCCTCCCTCGGCGCCGGGCTGCTGATCTACCCGCTCGTGCAGGGCCGCGAGCTCGGCTGGCCTCTCTGGACGTTCGGCATGATGGTCGCGTCGCTCGCCGTCTGGGCCCTGTTCACCTGGTACGAGATGCGCAAGCAGCGCGCGGGCGGCGACCCGCTGATCGTCCCGAGCCTGTTCCGCAAGCGCGGCTTCACCGGCGGCCTGGTCGTCGGCCTGGTGTTCTTCTCGGGCATGGCGGGCATCGCCCTGGTGCTGGCCCTGTTCTTCCAGATGGGCCTCGGGTACTCCGCGCTCAAGGCCGGGCTGGCGCAGATCCCGTGGTCGGTCGGCATCATCCTCGGGTTCGTCGCCGCGCAGGGCGTGCAGCAACGTTTCGGCCGCAAGGTCATCCACGCGGGCACCGCCATCATGGCCGCGGGCATCGCCGCGTTCTACGCCACCCTCCAGGGCGCGGGCATCGACGTCACGCCGTGGCAGCTCATCCCCGCCCTGATCGTGACCGGTGCCGGCATGGGCCTGCTGATGGCGCCGTTCTTCGACATCGTGCTGGCGGGCGTCGAGCCCGAGGAGACCGGTTCGGCGGGCGGCACGCTCACCGCGGTCCAGCAGCTCGGCAGCGCACTCGGCGCCGCCGTCCTCGGAACGATCTTCTTCGGGCTGCTCGGCGGGCATGTGACGAGCGCCGCCGACGACGGCGCGGGCGAGCTGCGCCGCGACCTCGCCGCCGCGTCCGTCCCGGCCGACCGGCAGGACCGCATCGTCGCCGGCCTGCGCGCCTGCGGACATGACCGCGCCACCGCCGAGGACGCCGCCGCCGTGCCCGGCTCCTGCGCGCGGCTGGAGGGTGAGGTCAAGGCGGCCACCACCGCGGTGCCCCCGTCCGCGGCGGTGATCGGGCAGGCGGTCGGAAAGGCCGGTGAGCGGTCCGCCAAGACCGGTTTCAGCGACGCCATGAAGTTCACCCTGTGGGTCGAGATCGGTCTTCTCGGCCTCACCTTCATGGCGACGTTCCTGCTGCCGAGGCACGCCCGTCCCGAAGCGGGCGGTGCCCCTGAGGAAGAGGGCACGGTCAAGAAGATGCCCGCCACCGCATAGGCCCCCGACGGCTCCCGGCTCAGCGATCACCGGAGCGCCTCCGGAGGTCCCTGGCCCGGCAACCTCGGGAAGGGAAACGGCCCGCGGCGAGGGCGAGCGTTCCGGGATGACGGAACGCGCGTCCCCACCGCGGGCCCATTGCCGTACAGCCGGAGCTCGTGCCGGAACAGAGCTCGGGCGGGTCAGAGTTTGGCGAGGACCTCCGACGCCAGAAGCTCGATGTGCTCCAGGTCGTGCATGTCGAGAACCTGGAGGTAGACGCACTCGGCGCCCAGCTCGCCGAACCTGCCGATCTTCTCGACGATCTCGGCGGGCGTCCCGGCGAGGCCGCCGGCGCGCAGGTCCGCGACGTCCTGTCCGATGGCGTCGGCGCGCCGCCGCACCTCGGCCTCGTCCCGGCCGCAGCACACCGTCTGGGCGACCGAGCGGACGAGCGGCTTCGTCCGCCCCCGCTCCAGGCAGGCGGCGCGGACCCTGTCGTACGCGCCGGCGGTCTCGTCCAACGACCGGAACGGCACGTTGTACTCGTCGGCGTACAGGGCCGCGAGCTTCGGTGTCCGCTTCGCTCCGACCCCACCGATGATCACGGGTGGGCCGCCCGCCCGGGCGGGCTTGGGCAACGCGGGCGAGTCGGCCAGGGTGTAGTGCTCGCCCGCGAACGAGAACGTCTCGCCCTCCGGCGTACGCCACAGACCCGTGACGATCCGCAGTTGCTCCTCAAGCCGGTCGAACCGCTCGCCCAAGCTCCCGAACGGGATCCCGTACGCGGTGTGCTCCTGCTCGAACCAGCCCGTCCCGAGCCCGAAGTCGACGCGCCCGCCGCTCATCTGGTCGACCTGCGCCACCGAGATGGCCAGCGGCCCGGCGAGCCGGAACGTCGCGGCCGTCACCAGCGTCCCAAGCCGGATCCGGCTCGTCTCACGCGCCAGCGCGCCCAGGGTGACCCAGGAGTCGGTCGGCCCCGGATCGCCGGCGCCGCCCGCCATCGTGAGGTAGTGGTCGGAACGGATGAAGGCATCGAAACCCAGGTCCTCAGTGGCCTTGGCGACCGCCAGTTGCGTCTCGTAGGTCGCGCCCATCTGGGGTTCTGTGAAGATCCGAAGTCGCATGGGCCCATCCTCGTACGAACCTGGCGCGGGACGTGAACCGGGCCGTCGCCGTCAGTCCCCGGCGCGCTGGTTGCGGCGCCGGCGGCCGAGCCGGGTCAGGACGAAGCCCGTCCCGACCATGACCACGGCGATCTCCAGGACGACCCCGGTACGGGTCCCGGTCAGCGAGAACCCCGCCATTGCCTTCGACGGACGCGCCGCCTCGTCCGCCGGGGCGCCGAGGGGAGCGCCGTCGACATAGGCGACAGGACGGGCGGCGATGTGCTTCCTCTTGGCCGGCACCATCGTCTCCGCGGCGCGGGGCAGTTGCTCCTGCTCCGGCTTGGTGGCGGCGGTGGAGTCCGCACCGGTGATCGTCGTGCGGGCCACGGCCCTGTTGTTGGCGGCGTTGACGTCGATCGTCGACGTCGTGGCCTGGGATGGGGACTCCACGACGGTGCCGGCCCTGGCGTTCGCGTCCGGCATGACCGTGGTGCGGAGCGTCCGCTCCTGGCCTGGCCGCAGGGAACCGATCGCGCACGTGTAGCCGGTGCCGTTCGAGACGCACGCCCTGTCGCGCCCGACGAGGTTGGCCGCGCCCTCCGACTGGACGACGACGTTCTCGGCCGTGGACGGCCCGAGGTTCCGGACTTTCGTCTCGTACGGGATGGCCGCACCCGCCCGTGCGGTGACCGGGGCCTTCTTGGACATCGCGAGGTCGGCGGTCTTGGCGACGCGTACCGGCGGGAACATCCGCTTGGTGCGCGCCTTGCCCCACTTCGCCTTCCCACGACTACGGATCGTCCGTCCGGCGTCGACGCCCTTGGAGACCTTCGCGGTGAGCACCCCTGGAACGGTCTGGCCCGGCTTGACGACGCCCAGCCGGCAGACCACCTTGCGCTCGACCGCCGAACAGTTCGGCTGTCCCGACACGAACTTCAGCGTCCGCGGAAGCGTCACGCGGAACACCGCGCGGTGGGCCTTGGCCTCTCCCCTTGCCTTCCCCTTGGTGGTCACGGCGAACGGCCAGTTGTAGGTTCCGCCGGGGATGACCTGCGTACCCGGCCCGCTCATGCTGAGCAGAACGGTGTCGCCCTTGCCCTTCGGGTGCGCCTTGGGATTCGCGGGCTTGGCGTGTGCGCCCGGCTTGACGTGCGCTTTGGGCTTGGCTTGTGCTTTGGGCTTGGCCTGTGCTTTGGGCTTGGTCTGGGACTTCGGCTTGGTCTGCGTCTTCGGCTTGACCTGTGGCGCCGGTCCACCTGGAGGCTTGGGCTTCCCGGGCGTCACCTCGCCGCCCTTGTGCGGACGCTTGTGCGCGACGGGGGCCGGCCCCTCTGCTGGGGTCCCGCCATTCGCGTCCTGCATCGGGACGACGCCCAGCAGCGGAGCCGCCGCCAGCAGCACGAGACCTCGTGCGCTGATGCGCTCCCTCGCGTTCCGGAACATTGTGGACCCCCGTGACCTGCGGATTCATTGATCAGGTCCGTTGTAGCGACCGGCCGGCTCTCGCGCTAGCGTAACGTCGGCGTGTCGTCACCGACAGTGATAACAGCGCCCGTGGGCACGTCAATATTCGAGATTTCATGCAACCGTAAGGCAACAGCCGCTTGAATCGGCGATGACCTGAATTCAGAGCATGGAGTTGAGATGGCAGTCTTCGGCGTCGACTACGCGTGGGGGCGTCCGGGCGTGGCCGCGCTGAAACGCGCCGGCGCGAAGTTCGTGTGCCGTTACCTCTCGCACGACACCACCGGCAAGAACCTGACCCGGGACGAAGCGAACGAACTCTCCGCGGCCGGCCTGTGGCTCGTGGTCGTCTGGGAGTCCACCGCGTCCCGCGCCCTGGACGGACGGGAAGCCGGAGAGGACGACGCCCGCGCCGCCGCCGGCCAGGCCGAGTCGCTGGGCATGCCGGACGACCGTCCCATCTACTTCGCGGTCGACTTCGACGCCACGTCCGAGCAGCAGCGCGCCATCAACGCCTACCTGGACGGCGCCGCGTCCGTCATCGGACGGGAACGGGTCGGCCTGTACGCCGGCCACGGACCGATCAAGCGCGCGTTCGACGCCGGCAAGATCACCTACGGCTGGCAGACGTACGCCTGGTCCGGCGGCGACTGGGACTCCCGTGCCCAGCTCCAGCAGTATTCCAACGACCATGACATCAATGGTGTGAGCACCGACTACGACCGCGCCCTGAAGAGCGACTACGGGCAGTGGCGTGTCGGCGTCTCGCCCGAGGGAGACGACATGCCCGACTACGTGTCCGTCGGCACCGAAACCGCCCAGCAGCTTCCCCCCGGCACGTGGACGAGTGTCAGCTGGCATATCGACTACTCCGACACCGAGCACCAGCACAGCGACACGGGCGGCCCCAGCGTGCTGACCGGTTCGGCCCGCTACTCGCTGAGCGCGGCGGTGAAGGTCGGCGGTGTCCCCGCGGGCACGCTCATCCAGGCGCGGGTCGTGGAGGTGGAGATCGCGGACACCGACAAGTACGAGCCCGGCCCGATCCAGGACTTCGTCGCGGTCGGCGATGAGATGAACGTCCTGTACGGGCTGGCCGCCGACACCGTCCGCAAGGACCATCGCGTCCGCTTCCAGCTCGTCCAGCACGGCCCAGCCGCCGCCACCCTCACCGGCGGCAGCGCCAAGGTCTTCTTCTGGCGGTGATCCGAGATCCTCACGGAACGCCCCACCTCACGGCCGGGTGTTCGCTTCGGTGGCTGCTTGTGGTGCTGGGTATCGCGTGCGTCAGTACAGGTCGTCGCCATGCTCCGCGGCGGCGGCGCGGGCGGCGTTGTGCAGGACGTTGGTCTGGACCTCGATATGACGCAAGATCCGCCGCTGCTGCTCGCGGAGGTCGCGGAACAGCCGGAAACCCACCACCGAGAGGGCGACGACCACGATGATCAGACCGCCGTTGACGAGGACGAGCAACTCCGCCCGGCCGTCGTGGACCGCCATCACGGCGAACCCCGCTCCGGCCGACACGGCGCAGGCCGCGAGAGCACACACCGCCCCCCGGACGCAGGTGGCGCTTCCGCGCATATCGCCGACTCTCCTTCGCACAGGAGCCGGGGCGTGTTTGACCTCATCCCGGCACAACAAGTCTGCCCGGCTGTCAGCTCCCGCAACAACCGGTCAGTACCGGAAAGTCTTCAGATCGCAGAAAAACTCACCGGCCACCCGGCTCCCCGTAGAGCGCACGCAGGAACGCTAGCGCCATACGCCGCTTTTCTCCCGGATTGGCCCTCAGGTCGGCGAAGTAGGCGTTGAGCTCCGACAGTTCGCGCAGCGCCTCGTCCGGCCCGCCCTTGAGCTCGAGGCCGAGCGGCTCCATCCCCTCTCCGACACGCAAAAGATCACCCGGTCGCCATTGGAGGGCGTTCTCTATCGAGCTACGGGTCCGCGCCTGCGGCCAGCGGTCCCCCGCCTCCAGGTTGTAGATCGTCTTGACCGTGACCCCGGCGCGTTCCGCCAGCTGCTCCTGGGTCAGACCGAGAGATCCACGCCGGGCGACCACGTACTTGGCGACCCGCTCCCGGTCCAGCTCTCCAGCCATGCTGCCCAGCATGACGGAAACAGTAAGAAACATCCAGCGACCTGAAAACGGACATTTTTTCTAGTAAACTTTCCATGACTTACTGGTTTGATCTAGAAATATTACCGGTAAGTACCTGATAGAAGGGGTCAAAGCTCTGGGCGGTCGTCCAGCACGGTCCCCGAAAGGAAAGGGGCGTTCACGCTGTGACTGAGGAGGGTCCGATCACCATGGAGTTGGCGCTGTCAGAACTCCGCCGTGACACCGATGTACAGCTGGCCAATCTGGAAGGCCAGCTCGCGCTGCTCTTCCAGCGCAACGAACTGAACGAACTACAGGCGCGCGATCAAGCTCGCCAGCTCAACGAGCTCGAAGACCGGCTGAGCGCCGCCGAACGCGAGCAGGTCACCCGGGCCCACCTCGACAACCGCTTTCGCCATACGCTGGCGCTGCTGTCACTCATCGCCGCCATCGCGTCCGTCGCCGTGGCCCTCCTCACGACCATGCTGAGCCGCTGACGGCTCCGATCTACCGAAACCGGTCAAGGCGCACCAGGGGATCAGGTGAACGCACGGCGTCCACCTTGGAACGATGGGACATGAGACCGTTCCTCGTCCCCCTGGAGCGCCCGTGGCACGTGGACTCAGCTACGCCGACGCCGTCAAGCTGCTCGGCGGCACCGACAGCGCGATCGTCACCGCGCTCGATCGGCTCACCGGGGGCATCCTGCTGGCCGCTTCCAGCGGCGGCAGTGCCCTCGCCCTCAGCCTCTTCGACGCCAAGGGCGAGCTGTTCCGGCACGGCCACGCCCTGGTCGGCAGGCTCGTCGAAAAGAAGAACGGTCTCGGCCGCGCCGACCGGACCGAACGCCTCGCCGCGGCCCAGCGTGTTCTCGCCGTGACGGCCTTCTTCGAGGTGGTCTCGGAAGTCGGCCTGCCGTTCGACACGGCGGAACTGCGCCTCGGCAAGGCCGACCAGATGGCCCTCGCCGGTGGCGACCCGTCGGTCTTCCCGCTGCTCGTCGACGGCCTGACCAACGCGGAGATCCCGCTGGTCACCCCGGCGACGCCGTACCAGCAGGTGCTGAGCGATCTCCTGGTCTTCCACGCGAGCCTGAGCGAGGATCTGCTGCGCTTCATCATGGGCCTGGTCGTCTGGGACCGGCTCGACGCGGCCGACCGGACCCGGCTGTTCGACCTCCTGAGGTATGAGGTCCCCTCGGCCGCCACCCGCCGTTTCGAGGAGCATTTCCGACGGCTCGCCACGGACTTCCCCGAGGTCGCGTTCTGGACGGACCGCGCGGACCACCAGGCCGCCCGGCAGGAGATCCATCACCTCCGGACGAGCCTCGCCGGGCTCCGGCAGATCCTGGACCAGATCGCCGCAGGCCGGGTGCCGGACGATCGCCGCGCCGCGCTGGCACGCCGCTACCAGGCCCGGCTGGGACGGCCGGTCTCGGAGTCCGGCGACATCCCCGGCGGGTTGGCCATCCCCACGCTCGAAGACGCCTATGTCAATCCGCACTGCCGCATAAGGCTCGCCGGCCCGTCCGACGCGCTCAGCCGCGAGGACTGGTGGCAGGCGGCACCCGTCCGGGACGATCTTCAGGAGCTGTTGATCGGCCATCTCACGGCTCCGGAAGCGGCGTGGGAGCCCCTTCTGCTGCTCGGCCAGCCGGGTTCGGGCAAGTCCGTGCTCACCCAGGTCCTCGCGGCGCGGCTGCCCGCCGCCGACTTCATGGTCGTCCGGGTCGTCCTGCGCGAGACCCCCGCCGACGCCGACCTCCAGGGCCAGATCGAGCACGCCGTGCGCGACGCCACGGGCGAGGCCATGGTCTGGACGGAGCTGGCCCGCAGCTCCGGTGACGCGTTTCCCGTCGTGATCCTCGACGGCTTCGACGAACTGCTCCAGGCGACGGGCGTCAGCCAGTCGGACTATCTCCAGCAGGTCGTGCGGTTCCAGGAGCGCGAGTCCGACCAGGGGCGGCCCGTGGCGGTCATCGTCACGAGCCGCACCGCCGTCGCCGACCGCGCTCGCATCCCGATCGGCGGCGTCACCGCGATCCGGCTCGAACCGTTCTCGGACGAGCAGATCGGCCACTGGCTCGACATCTGGAACACCACCAATTCCCAGCACTTCACCGACCGCGGCATCCATCCTCTTTCGGTGGCCGCCGCCCTGTCGCATGGCGACCTCGCACGGCAGCCGCTTCTGCTGCTGATGCTCGCGCTCTACGATGCGGACGCGAACGCGCTCGGGAACGACGGTGAATCACTCGACCTGGCCGGACTCTACGAACGGCTCCTCACCCGCTTCGCCGAACGCGAGATCGGGAAGACCCAACCGGGGCTGGACCCGCACGCGTTCACCGAGTCCGTCGAGGCGGAACTGCTCCGCCTCTCCATCGCCGCGTTCGCCATGTTCAACCGGGGCCGCCAGTGGACGACGGAACAGGAACTGACCGGTGACCTCGCGGCCCTCTTTCCGGAGCGTCCCGGCCAGGTCGGCATCGGTTTCCGTACTCCCCTCACGCCGGGGCAGACAGTCATTGGACGTTTCTTCTTCATCCACCAGTCACAGGCACTGACGCACGAAACACGGCTGAGCACCTACGAGTTCCTGCACGCCACATTCGGCGAATTCCTCGTGGCCAGGCTGACGGCACAAGAATTGACGGCACTCGCCCGTGTCGCCGCCGCCCGCTCCCGCCACCAGATGGTGGACGACACGTTCCTTCGCGCGCTGATCTCCTACGCGCCCCTGACCGACCGTGAGCCGATCGTCGATTTTCTTCAGCAATTCCTGTCCGCTCTCCCCGCCGGGGAGCGTGCGGTCATGGGCGATTTTCTTCTGAGCAGCTTCCACACCGCTCTTGAGCCTCGCCGTGACCAGAGCGCCTACGCACCCGTTCAGCAGACCGTCCCCGCGCATCACGCGGTCTACCTGGCGAACATCCTCGTGCTCACGACGATCGTCAGAGGCTCGGTGACCGGCGGCGAACTCTTCCCCGGCGAACCCTATCCGGTCGGCCCGTGGTGGCGGTGCGCACGGCTGATGCAGTCTCAACTCCAGCGGTCCGGCTGGTCAGGAATGATCAACACCATCCGCCTCGAACGCATCACGACAGAGGGAAACAGTCGAGACATTCGGCTCACCGTCCCGCGCTCGCCCTGGGATCCGAAACCGATCTCCTTGCCCTGGACTTTCCATCTACCATCGGACCAGACCGCGTGGTCGGTCGCAGATATGGCGGAGATCAAACTCTCCACGACCTTCAGCTGCGATGAAATCGAGGACATCATGAGCCACGCATTGGAGCCGCTGCGATCATCGGATATCCCGGAGGCGGATAATTTCACCACCGAACTCACGAGAACCGGTCCGGACCGGGTCATCTCGTTCACGCATGCTCTGGTCCGACTATGGAGCGTGTCCGGGAAAGGTGATGCGACCAGCGTCGAACTTGCCGCGGCCTATGAGGAATGCCTTGATTTCGAGTATCTTCTCGATGCCGTCGAGGCGATACTTCGGCCACTGGCGGCGGATGCCTTCCGGCTGCCCCGGGAATGGCGGGCGGACGTCCTCGACGAACTCCGCGAATCCATCAAGGCCAGGCCCGCGGCGCATCCCTGGGCACGGCAGGCGTTCCATGACCTGGACCTCGGCTTCCTCGATTCTGGCGACACCTGACCGCCCGGACCGTCCTCAGGCACGCCACGCCGTCCGGTACGCCGGATGGTCGGCGTACGGCATGGCCAGCAGACGCAGTGTCGAGCAGCCGCCATCCCGCACGGCCTCGCCGCACGTCTGGCACACCCCCGTCCCGTTCATCCCGGAATGATGTTCGAGCAGGTGCCGCTTGACCTGGACCTCGGCCACCACCCTGGCGGGGGAATGGCGTGCCACATGCAGCGCCACGCCTTCCTTCACCCAGCGGACGTCCAGCACATGGTGCGGCCCGACTCCCGGTCTGCTCTGCCAGGGATAGGTGTTGACGCTTCGCATCTCCACCGGCCGCTGAATGTGGTCCATGGGCCGCCGCCCGAGGCGGAGCCGCTCGCCGGTCTCCGCCTCCACCCACTGCCACCGCTCCACCGCAGAGGTGTCGGGGCCACCCCGGGGACGGCTGCGGTAGTCGGCCGCCCAGCGCGCCGTGTCCTCGTCCTCGAAGAGGCGGGCGCGCAGAAAGTCCACAAGATCACTCATCCGCCCATACTCCCGGACGAACGGGCTAGAAGTTGTCGTTCGTGTACGGCGCCAGCGGAACGGAGAAGGCCCGGTCCAGCCGGCCGGCGGCGTCCAGCGTGTGCTCTGTGATCAGACCGAGCCGAGCCAGGGTGCGCAGGCTGCCGCCGCCGAGGTAGGCGGCGGCCAGCGCGGCGGCGTCGAGGGTGAGGTCGGGGGCGTCGGCCGTCGGATCGCACGCGCCCGCGGTGAGCCGCCAGCGGCCCTGGTTCGCGGGGAGGTGCGCGTCCCGCAGGTCGATCACCAGGGACTCGTCGGACGCCCAGTTCCGGGCACGGAGGGCGGCCGGCGCGTCGACCAGGCGGAGCCAGAGCGCGCCGGAGAGGCTGTTCACCACGACCTGGTCGGGGTCGGCGACCATGTGCGGGACGAGGTCGTCCTCGGGACGCTGATCCGCCTTGATCCGGTTGGTGAGGTCGATCGACGCGAGATACCGCCACAGCGCGGCCTCCACCTGCGGGGTGTCGGCGACGAGGTCTTCGAGGCGGACGACGCCCCGGTCGGTGTAGTGCGTCCGGTAGATCGCGTAGCCGCCGGGCTCCCCGTCCATGACGACGATCCGGGGCTCGGTGAACGACTCCGCCTCCTCGTCCACGAGCGGGAGGATGCCGTGCTCCCACCATTCGGTGTCGCGGACGAGGCCGCCGGGGCGCCGCTCGATCGCGCGGGCGTGAATCGGTCCCAGGATCTCGGCGGCGGCGTGACGGTCGATCAGCCGCAGGGGCCGCGGGTCGGCCTCGGTCCGCAGGGTGAGCGGGCGGGACGTGTCGATCTCCATCCCGATCATCCGGTTGGCGAGTCCGTAGCCGTACCGTCCGTAGATGGCGCTTTGGGACGCCCAGAGCGCGGTCACCGGACGGTTCGCCGTGCCGGCGTCCGCCAGCGCACGCTCCATCATGGCCGTCAGGACGCCACGGCGCCGGTGCGTGGGCAGAACCCCGGCGAAGGTGATCGCCGAACAGTCCAGCAGGACGCCCGGGGCCGAAAGACGCATCGGGAGGGCCGCGAGCTGGCCGACGAGGGCCTCCCCCGTGTAGGCGCCGATGCGCTCCGCGCGCCGGGCCACCCACAGGTACCGTTCGCGGTTCTCCTCTTCGGTGCGGTGGTGAAAGACCAGGTCCGCAATGTCCAGCATGCGGTCCACGTCACCCTCGGGGATCTCCCTGATCTCCAAATCGGTCATGCTTTTACGGTATGCCTGCGGCGCAACCGATTTTCCCAGGTGATCCGGTAGTACTTCAGCCGGTCGTCCGCGCCGACGAACTTCATGCCGGCCGCAGTCATGACGCGCTGGGAGGCGACGTTGCCGTGGTCGGTGTCGCCCTCCACCGCGTTGACGCCCTGATCCCAGGCGAATTCCAGCAGCCCCCGCAGCGCTTCGGTCGCGTACCCGTTGCCCTGCGCCGAGGGGATCAGCCCGTACCCGATCGTCACGGTGCCGTTCTCGTCGGCCCCACCGTGAAAGCCGAGCCCACCGATGGCCAGGCCGTCCTCCCGCCGCCGGATCTCGTACGCGCCGAAGGGCCGGGGATCACCCGCGTGCACGCACGTCGCCAGGTACCGCCTCGCCCCCGCGAGATCGCTGTCGGTGGGATATCCCGGCGCCCACCCGGCACCGGACGGCTCACCCTCGAGCAGCCCTTCCGCTTCGGTGACGCTCAGCGGATGCAGGACGAGCCGCTCGGTTTCCAGGTCTTTCATTCCCAACGGTTATCACAGAGCCGTCCCCACCCGTGCACGGGGGGTCACGGACTCCGGTCATTCCTACCGCCAGGATGAGGCCGGCCGTATGTGCGGGCAACCGGCCCGAAAACCATCGTCCAGGACCTGGAGGACACCAGCCGACCCGGCCGCTCCCCCGACCTGCCGCTCCCCCACTCCACCCCCACAGGCAGGTCGCGCCGCGCAGGGGACGAGGTGACTCCTCGATCCGGTAGGACACGAAACGCCCGCACCACCGGAACGTCCGTGCCCATCGCGCGGCCTCGCTCACGAGCGCCCTCACCGGCGCCGGGCGTCCAGCCACACGACACTCAATCCCCCGTTCGTTGACCAACGGGATCAGCCTGTGGCTCCCACACCCGCGGCGCCTCCGCAAGCAAGAACAGATACGCCTGCTCACGCACCCGCTCCACATCCGAATCCAACGCCGCCAAAATCCACTGCCACAACTCATGCGACAACAACATGAACCCCACACCCCGCTGATGCCCGCTCACAACCCCGCACCCCGCTCCGCCTCCACAACCTCCCGAAGCAGCTCCCGCAGAAGATCGGACGTATCCGCATCCACCTCGGTGACCGCACGCACCCCCCGCCACCCCTCCGGCGGCGGCCGACGAATCGCCCACCACCGCCCGGTGTCACGAGTCAAGATCATCGACCAGCCGGGAAACTCAGCGCAGAGTTCCGCCTTGGCCGCTTCGGCATCACGGGTCTGTGTGCTCATGTGCAACATTCAGCCCTACGGGAGCCATCGCGACGGCCCAGCCTGTGCCTGTATACGGAGAGGTACAGAATGTACCCGCTACGTGATCAAGTGGAGCGTGCGCGCGAGATCGCGCACCTCACCCTCGACCGAGGCCGGCGCCCCTGGCAGCATCTCCGCCACCATCGACCTTGCGAACAGGGAAAACGAGAACGTGTCGACGGAGACGCTCCGGGCCTTGCTCATCAGGTGGACGGCGGCCACCGCGTCACCCTGCCGATGATGGGCGCGCGCCACCTCTACCAAATACCTGGATTGTCGCGTCCGGCTAGGCACCCCGCTGGGGCGTATGGCGTTGGCGGCTTTCACCGCGAGGCCCGGCTTCTGTAGGTCGAGATGGATCGTCACCGCATAGTGCTCGACCATCCCTCTACCGATCATCAGCCACGGGTGGACGTAGCCGTCCAGGGAGGCAGCCGCGCGTGTCGCCCTGTCGTAGTGGAACCACGCCTCGCCGTCCTTGCCGAGTTTCGCGTGCGAGAGGGCGACCGCAAGATGCATGAGGCTGTAGAGGGCCCGCTCCTCCGTCGAGTCGGCCGGGCGCAGCATCGAGGCGGCGTCCGTCGCCACGTCCACCCTGGCCTCGGCGGCTTCTCCCGCGTCACGCCACACGTGGTTCATGTACCAGGCGGCACCGGCCACGGCGATCGGATCGTCAGCGTACTCAGCGGCGAGCATCGCGCGATCACCGGTCATGTACACCAGTTCGGCGGCGGGCGTGTGGGAGGCATACAGCTGGGCCAGGTGATAGGTCCTCGCGAGATCCCGGGCGACGTCACGGCGCTCTGTCCCGTCCAGCGCGCGCATCATCGCCCTGCCGTCGGAGATCAGTTCTGGCAGCATCGGCGCCACCGCGTCGCGCTCAGTCTCGCTGGAGTGCCAGACACGCCACGCCGTCGCGACGCGATGGGCGAAATGCGTCGGCGACGCCGGAGCCCCGGCCCGGTCGACCGGGGACGCCATGGCATTGCGAATCGAGTCCAGATCTCCGGGGGCGCGCTTGGAGTAGGTGACCCTGGACAGCCTCGCCTCACCGGTCAGCTCGGCGAGGTCGTCAACGTCCAGGACTTCGGCAAGTCGGATCAGCATGGGGAGGCGCGGCATTCCCAGCCGTCCTGTCTCAAGCCCTTTGACCCACTCGGGTGATCGGCCCACCAGTCCGCCGACCACGGCTCTGCTCTTGCCAGCCCGGCGCCGGTAGTACGAGAGACGCGTTGCAAACGGAGCAGCCGCGTCGGGTGCGCTGATGCTCTCCGGCATAGGGCCACACCCCTTCTCGAGTCCGGCACACTCAGGCTACGGTGCGCGGCCCTTCCCGTCAGTTCGAATGCGTGCTCGTCTGTGCTTGTTCGTGCCACCTGGCTGGTGGGCGGGTGAAGGGCCTGACGATGGTCGTGTTTCGACTCCGTCTAAGGACGATCGTGTGATCGACCTTCGGCCGACGCGGGTCCTGTTGGGCCGATTGGAGGGTGGGATCAGGATCATCGACTGAGGAGGAAGCTTGGCGATTCTGTGGACGCCCGCGAGACGGGGCACGGCCGCGGCGCTCGCGGTCGGCGTGCTCGTGACGGCGGCGCCGGCGGCCGCACAAGCACGCGCCCAGCCGGACGCGGAGCAGTTGTACGTCGCGCCTTGGGGCAAGGACACCTGGCCTGGCTCAGCCGAGCGCCCCTTCGCCACCCTGAAACGGGCGCAGCAGGCGGTGCGTGCCCAGACTGCGGGAATGAAGTCGAACCTGGTGGTGAACCTGCGCGGCGGGACGTACACCCTGGACGCTCCCCTGCGGCTGTCGGAGGAGGCGGGCGACTCCGGCCGCAACGGGCATCGGGTGATCTATCAGGCCCACGGGTACGGGACAGCGCGGCCGGAACCGGTGACCATCAGCGGCGGGCGGCAGGTGACGGGCTGGCAGCCGGACAAGCAGCTCAAGGGCGCCTGGCGCGCCGAGGTGGGCGGGCTCGACACCCGTCAGCTCTACGTCAACGGCAGGCGTGCCACGCGTCCCTCGATCGGGGTGCCCCTCCCCGGCAAGGTCACCGTCACCAAGACCGGATACGAGACCGACAGCACCGCCCCGCAGTCGTGGCGCACGCCGCGTGACCTGGAGTTCATCTACGGCTTCGCCTACGCCGAGGGGCGCTGCGGCGTGTCCGGGATCTCCGGGGACGCCAAGCACAGCGTGATCACCATGGACGAGCCGTGCTGGCGGCTGGCCCGGGAGCTCTACGGCGCCGAGGCGCTGCAAGAGGTGTCGGATGTCGAGAACTCCCCCAGCTTCCTGCGCAAGCCGGGCAGCTGGTACCTCGACCGGTCACGCCCTGGGCATCACGAGTTGCTGTACCTGCCGCGCCCGGGAGAGGACATGCGCAGTGTCCAGGCGGTCGCCCCTGTCCTGGAGTCGCTGGTCAGCGGGAGCGGACGGGAGGGCCGTCCGCTGCACGACGTCAGCTTCAAGGGCCTGACCTTCGCGTACGCCACCTGGCTCGCGCCCAGTGAGGCCGCCGGATTCGCCTCCGCGTGGAGCATGTACATGCGGCCGGAAGGGCTGCTGACGGTACCGGGAAATGTCGCCTTCCACAGAGCCGAACGGCTCACTTTCGAGGGCAACCGCTTCGTGCATCTGGGCGCGCAGGCCCTGGAGATCTCCGACAACAGCTCGCACAACGTCGTGGACGGCAACGTCTTCACCGATGTCTCGGACGGCGGCATCCTCATGGGCGTCGTCCCTCCCGACGTGAAGGGGGTCAATCGCGGTAACCGGATCACCAACAACTGGATCAACTACACCGGACAGGACTACCACGCGTCCTCCGGCATCTGGGATACCGCGACCTCGGAGACCACCATCGCGCACAACCAGGTCGACAACGTCCCCTACAGCGGCATCCTCACGGGTCCGAGTGACGACCTGCGCGGCATCATTCACAAGAACCGCATTCTGAACAACCGGGTGTTCAAGACCAACCTGGTACTGCCGGACGGTGGCGGGATCTACCTGCGGGGCGAGCAGGGAACCTCGTTCGAGGACGGGGCCGTCATCAGCGGCAACGCGGTCAACGACAGCAAGAATCCCGTGTGGAACGTCGGGATCTACACAGACGACAGCACCAACTGGGTGACCGTGAACCGCAATGCCGTCTACGACTACGCAGCCTCTATCGGCGGATGCAGTGAGGTGTGGGGTGACCGTCCCGTCCAGAACGTCCACTATCGCGGGAATTTCTGGGACGACGCCGTTCCCACCTGGGTCGAGCGAAAGAGCTTTCCCGGGGCCTGGCCGACCGCCGAGCAGGAATGCGGAGAACCCAGTGGACTCCACTTCACCGGCAACACCCTGCTGAACCCGGAGAACCCCGGCCGCGCCTGCGCGGACAATCCCGCCTGTGCCGCGATCCTGGCCAACGCAGGGCCGCTCCCGGCCTACCGTCGGACGCTCCAGCTCCGATAGGGCCTGTCTCGTGGATCCACGTCCCGCGGGACGTGGATCCGCGGGGCTCGATGGTTTGCATCCACGACCAGTAGTAAGCCACCGAGCGAAGATCCACCTCCAGGGACCGCCGACGGTGTCATGAAGCCTTCTGGGCGGAGGGGCGTCGCCAACGGCTGAACCGGGAGGAACCATGTCTGGAATCGCTTCGATGTTCGCCGAACGCAGCCTGGAAAGGTCGACGGACCACCTGGTGACGGGGCTCGTGATGGAGCCCGAGATGCCACCGGCTGACGCGGCGCCCTTCGCGAGGGGCTGCCGCGCCACCCGGATCACCGTGTGCGGCTCGGACCGCTCACGGTCGGCCCGGAGATCGGGCGCCGATCAGCTCGTGAAACTGCTGAACATACCGGGCTCGTAGGCTCCTCCCTGGTTGCGTACGATCACGTTGAGCCGGTTGGCCGCGTTGATCAGGGCGACGAGGGACACCAGCGCGGCGATCTGATCGTCGTCGAAGTGTTCGCGCACCCGGGCCCAGGTCTCGTCGGACACGCCGCGGTGGGCGTCGGCGATGCGGGTGCCCTCCTCGGTGAGCGCCAGCGCCGCCCGCTCGGCCTCGGTGAACACGGTGGCCTCGTGCCAGACGGCGACCAGGTTGAGCCGGAGCGCGGTCTCACCGGCCGCGGCGGCCTCCTTGGTGTGGATGTCGACGCAGGGACCGCAGCCGTTGATCTGGCTGGCGCGCAGCATCACCAGATCCTGGGTGGCCTTCGGCAGCGGTGACTGCTCGATCACCTGGTTGATGGTGTAGAGACGCTTGGCGATTTTGGTGCCGATCTCGTTGGCGAGCAGGTCGAAACGGGGTGCCATGGTCTGTTCTCCCTCGTGGACTCGGGTGCCGCGCTCGTCGTTCGCGCGACGTCCTGATGCCATGGAGATGCCGTCGGCCCGATCCCTGTGACATCCCCACCACCGTGACGTGCGCCACCGGGCGCGGATGTCACAAAGCGGCGGGGATCGGCGTCTTGTGCGTATGGACTCCGCCACCGAGACGTTCGTCGCCCACCGCAACCTGCTGTTCACCGTCGCCTACGAGATGCTCGGCTCGGCAGCCGACGCGGAGGACGTCCTGCAGGAGACCTGGCTGCGTTGGACGGGCGTCGATCTCGACACCGTGCGGGATCAGCGCGCCTACCTGGTCCGGATCACCACGCGCCAGGCGCTGACCCGGCTGCGCACTCTCGGCCGGCGCAAGGAGTCCTACTTCGGCCCCTGGTTGCCCGAGCCGCTGCTCACCTCGCCCGACGTGGCCGAGGACGTCGAGCTGGCCGAGAGCGTCTCGATGGCGATGCTGCTGGTGCTGGAAACGCTCACGCCGACCGAGCGGGCGGTGTTCGTGCTGCGCGAGGTGTTCGACGTGGAGTACGACGAGATCGCGGAAGCCGTCGGCAAGACCCCGGCCGCGGTCCGCCAGATCGCCCATCGGGCCCGGGTGCACGTCGCTGCGCGCCGGCCACGCGGGGGCGTCTCCCCGGCCGAGACCCGCGGCGCGCTGACGGCGTTCAAGCGGGCGGTCGAGACGGGCGATCTGCAAGGGCTGCTGGACGTCCTCGCACCGGATGTCGTCCTCCTGGGTGACGGCGGCGGAGTCGTGCAGGCGTTGCCGAAGCCCGTCGTGGGGGCCGACCGGGTGTCCCGCCTGCTCGCGATCGGCATGCCCCTGACCGGGGGCGCGGTGTCGGTCGAGCCGGTGCAGGTCAACGGCTGTCCGGCCCTGATCGTCCGGCTCGACGGGAAGATCGACGATGTCGTGGCGCTGCGGATCGACGACGGCCTGATCACCGGGCTCTACATCGTGCGCAATCCCGAGAAGCTGGCGCATGTCGAGCGGGAGACCACCCTGCACCGCTGAGCCCGCATCGGCAAGGATCGTCGCCGGGCCTGGATCAGCCGCCTAGCCCTTGACCAGGGTCGCCAAGAGCTCCACGTGGTGGGTCATGGGGAAGGCGTCGAAGGCGCGGAGGGTGTCCAGGGTCCAGCCCTTGTCGCTGAAGTAGGACAGGTCGCGGGCCAGGGTGGCGGGGTCGCAGGAGACGTAGGCGATCTTGCGGCCGGCGAGGCGGGTGATGTGGTCGACGACGTCGCGGCCGGCGCCGGTGCGGGGCGGGTCGAGGACGACGAGGTCGGCGCGGCGGACGCGGGAGCCGCCCCTGTGCCCGACGCCGTGGCCGGTGCCGCGCTTGTTCTGGGCGCGGGACGAGGAGGCGGCGCGGCCGAACTCCAGGTCGGCGACGACCTCCTCGACGGGGCCGCGCTCGATGGAGACGTTCGGGAGGTCGCGCAGGTTGAAGCGGGCGTCGCGGACGGCCTGGCCGTCGGATTCGACGCCGACGACGAGGCCGTTCGGGCCGATGCGGTCGGCGAGGACGCCGGCGAACAGGCCGACGCCGCAGTACAGGTCGACGGCGATGTCGCCGGGCTTGGGCTCCAGCGCGTCCAGGAGGGCGTCGGCGAGGAGCTGGGCGGCGCCGGGGTGGACCTGCCAGAAGCCGCTGCCGCTGACCTGGTAGAGGCGGCCGGACACCGACTCGCGGACGTAGGGGAGGTTCGCCCCGGGTTCGGGCTTGCCCCGGACGAGGCGGACCGGGACGTCCAGGCGCGGCACCCGGACCTTGCGACGGTCGCGGCCGCGCAGGACGACGAGGCGGTCGCCGGTGGTGGCGGAGACGATGCCCTCCACGCCGGACGCGCCGGGCCAGCGTTTGCGTTCGATGCCCATCAGCTCGACGCCCGGGTGGGCGATCAGGCACTCGTCGATGGGTTCGATGTCGTGGGAGCGGTGGCGGCGCAGGCCGACGGCGCCGTTCGCGACGGAGAACTGGACGCGGGTGCGCCAGCCGAGGCCGGGCGGCGGCGCCACCTCGCTGTCGACCGGGTAGGGCACCTCCTCCACGACGACCGTGCGGGTGATCCCGGCGAGGCGTTGGAGCTGCTCCTCGACGACGGTGGCCTTGAGGGCGCGCTGGGCGGGCAGGGAGGCGTGCTGCCAGTCGCAGCCGCCGCAGCGGCCTGGCCCGGCGAACGGGCAGGGCGGCGGGACGCGGTCGGGGGACGCCTCGATGATCTCCACGGCGTCGGCGCGGAGGAAGTTCTTGGTGGTGTCGGTGACGCGGGCGCGGACCCGTTCGCCGGGCAGGGCGTGCCGGACGAAGACGACACGGCCCTCGTGGCGGGCGACGCAGAAGCCGCCGTTGGCGACGTTGCCGACCTCGAGTTCGAGGAGATCGGGGGCCGGTTCCGAATCAGTCACGGTCCGAAACACTACCGCCACCCGGGCGTGCATCGGCCGCCGCGCGTGGTGGCCTGCGGGAGGCGCCGGGACCGGGCGGCTCCTGCCTGCCCTTGAGCCGGTCGGAGGACTGTAGCTGCCAGGCGACGCTGGTGACCATGACGCCGGGCTGGAACAGCAGCCTGCCCTTGAGACGCAGGGCGCTCTGGTTGTGCAGGAGCTGCTCCCACCAGTGGCCGACGATGTACTCGGGGATGAACACGGTGACGACGTCGCGGGGGCTCTTGCGGCGGACGCCCTTGACGTAGGCGAGGACGGGTCGGGTGATCTCCCGGTACGGGGAGTCGAGGATCTTCAGCGGGACGGGGATGTCGAGTGCGTCCCATTCGTCCTGGAGGCGTTGCGACTCCTGCGCGTCGACCGCGACGGTCACCGCCTCCAGCGAGGACGGACGGGTCGCGCGGGCGTAGGCCAGCGCCCGCAGCGTCGGCTTGTGGATCTTGGAGACGAGGACGATGCCGTGGTTGCGGGCGGGCAGCGCCACATCCTCGCCGGAGGGGACGAGCTCCTCGGCGACACGGTCGTAGTGCCGTCTGATCCCGCGCATCAGCAGGAACAGCACCGGCATGGCGATGCAGACGATGTAGGCGCCGAGCGCGAACTTGGTGATCAGCACGACGATCAGGACGACGCCGGTGAGGGTGGCCCCGAACGCGTTGATGCCCCGGGAGGTCTTCATCCGGCGGCGCTGCGCCGCGTCGCCCTCGGTGGCCAGCAGCCGGTTCCAGTGCCGGACCATGCCGACCTGGCTGACGGTGAAGGACACGAACACCCCGACGGTGTAGAGCGGGATCAGGCGGCTGACCGACGCGTCGTAGGCGTAGATCAGCAGCCCGGCCATGGTCGCGAGGATGATGATGCCGTTGCTGAACGCGAGCCGGTCGCCGCGGGTGTGCAGCTGGCGCGGCAGGTAGCGGTTCTGGGCGAGCACCGAGCCAAGCACGGGAAAACCGTTGAACGCGGTGTTGGCGGCGAGGAACAGGATCAGCGCGGTCATCGCGGTGACGAGCGCGAAGCCCGGCGTGAAGTTGGAGAACACGGTGTGCGCGACCTGGGCGATCACCGGGTCGGCGTCCTGCACGGCCTTGCCGGTGGACGGGTCGATCAGCTGGCTGCCCTGGTCGGGCTCGGCGAACTTGGCGTCGGTGATGAACGCGAAGGCGGTGACGCCGCCGAACATCGTCATCGCCACGACACCGAGCATCAGCAGGGTCTTGGCCGCGTTGTCGCCCTTGGGCTTCTTGAAGGCGGGCACGCCGTTGCTGATCGCCTCGACGCCGGTCAGCGCGGCACAGCCGGACGAGAACGCCCGCAGGAGCAGGAACACCAGGGCGAAGCCGGCGACGTCCGCCTCGTCGCCGCGGATCTCGTAGTGCGCGGTCTCGGCCTGGAGGTCGGCGCCGGCCACCAGCCGCAGCCCGCCCCACAGCAGCATGCTGCCGATCGCGAACATGAAGAGGTAGGTGGGGACGGCGAAGGCGAATCCCGCCTCTTTCAGCCCGCGCAGGTTCGCGAGGGTGAGCAGCACGACCATCGCGATGGCCACGGCGACCTCGTGCGGCTGCATGAACTTCAGCAGTGCCCCGAGGTTCTCCACACCGGACGACACCGACACCGCGACCGTCATGACGTAGTCGACCAGCAGCGCGCTCGCGACGAGCACGCCCCAGTTGTCGCCGAGGTTGGTGGTGGCGACCTCGAAGTCGCCGCCGCCGCTCTGATAGGCCCGGACGTTCTGCCGGTAGGAGGCGACCACGGTCAGCAAGATCACCACCACGGCCGCGGCCACCCAGGGCGTGTAGTGGTACATCACCAGCCCGCCCGCGCCGAGCGCGAGCAGGATCTCCTGCGGAGCGTAGGCCACCGACGACAGGGCGTCGCTGGCGAACACGGGTAGCGCGATACGCTTGGGCAGGAGCTGCTCGTGCTGCTGGGAGCTGCTGAGGGCGCGGCCAAGGAGCAGCCGCTTCGCAAGGTCGGGAACCTTTGACACGGGACGAGACTCTAGCCCGTCGAGATGACGGTCTCCGGGTCGCCCGGGGCCTGGCGAGCACACCGGTGGGGAATGCTCCACCGCAGGTGCGGGAGCCGGGCCGGGAAGCGATCCCCATGGCGGATGTGTAGGGCGGATGTGTAGGTTTGCAGCCCGGCAGGATCATTCATCGGGAAGCGATCCTCGGGTGCGCACGGCGTCGGCGGGCAGTGGTCGGCCTGGACGACGAATGCCGTGGACGGCGCGGGGGCGCCAGGGGGAACGTCCTCCTGGACGGGATCGAGGGAACGGCCGTGCATATCGTGATCATGGGGTGCGGGCGGGTCGGGTCGACGCTCGCCCACATCCTGGAGGACAAGGGCCATTCGGTGGCCATCATCGACCAGAGCCCGGAGGCGTTCCGCCGGCTCCGCAGCGGGTTCCGGGGGCGCCGGATCACCGGGTTCGGGTTCGACCGCGATGTGATCGCCGAGGCGGGCATCGAGCAGGCGTCGGCGTTCGTGGCCGTCAGCAGCGGCGACAACTCCAACATCATCTCCGCGCGGGTGGCGCGCGAGACGTTCGGCGTGGACAACGTGGTGGCCCGGATCTACGACCCCCGGCGCGCCGAGGTGTACCAGCGCCTCGGCATCCCGACGGTCGCGACCGTTCGGTGGACCGCCGACCAGATCCTGCGCCGGCTGCTGCCGGAGGGGGCCGAGCCGCTGTGGCGCGATCCGACCGGCGCCGTGGTGCTCGCCGAGCTGGACACCGGGCACCTGTGGGTGGGTGAGAAGGTCTCCGCGCTGGAGGAGCACGCACGGACGCGGGTGGCGTTCCTGTCCCGGATGGGCGAGGCCCTCGTCCCCGAGCGGGACACGGTGATCCAGGACGGCGACATCGTGCACATCATGGCGCGCGCGGACGACGTGGAGCGCGTCAACGCCGCCGTCGCGTCGCGGAGCGGGGAGGACGCCTGATGCGGGTCGCTATCGCGGGGGCTGGCGCGGTGGGCCGCTCCATCGCGCAGGAGCTGCTGGAGAACGGGCACGAGGTGCTGCTGATCGACAAGAGCCCGAAGGCCATCAAGGTGGAGACGGTGCCGCGGGCGGAATGGCTGCTGGCGGACGCGTGCGAGATCTCCGCGCTGGACGACGCGGCGCTGGAGCGTTGCCAGGTCGTGGTCGCCTCGTCCGGTGACGACAAGGTCAACCTGGTGGTGTCGCTGCTGGCCAAGACCGAGTACGGGGTGCCGAGGGTCGTCGCGCGGATCAACCACCCGAAGAACGAGTGGCTGTTCAACGAGTCGTGGGGCGTGGACGTGGCCGTGTCCACGCCGCGGCTGCTGTCGGCGCTGGTGGAGGAGGCCGTGAGCGTCGGTGACCTCGTCCGGCTGATGACGTTCCGGCAGGGCGAGGCGAACCTGGTGGAGCTGACGCTGCCCGAGGATGCGCCGCTCGGCGGCGAGCGGGTCGGCTCGGTGGCGTGGCCGCGCGACACGGCGCTGGTGGCGATCCTGCGGGAGGGCCGGGTGCTCGTCCCGATGCCGGACGACACCCTGGAACCGGGCGACGAGCTGATGTTCGTCGCCAGCCAGGATGTCGAGGACGAGCTGGCCGAGTTGCTCGGAGCGCGCTGAAGTACTGCGGTGCCCTCGGCGTCGGGCGCTGAACGCCCTCCTTCCACGGCCACCGCGGTGATCGCTGCATCGCTTCGACTCGCCTGGCGACTCGCTGCGCGATCAGGTTCTCGCTTCGCTTGAACCTGGCTTCGCACGCGATCACGGCTTCCCAGCCGTCAGGCGGGTCAGGCGGCGGGACGGTCGTCGCGGTCGAGGGGGGTGCGGCCGCGGGCGAGGAGCCAGACCATCGCCGCGAGGGCCGCCACCTGGAGCGGCCAGCCCATCACGATCTTCGCGGGGCCGAGCAGCCCGCTCTGGTCGCCGTCGGCGAGGTAGATCGGGTACTGGACGGCGACGCGGAGCGCGCAGGGCAGGACCAGCAGCCACGTCAGCCGCGAGCACAGCTTGAGGATGCCCGGGTCGGACCGCCAGGCGGTGGGGTCGCCGGTGACCGAGCCGATGATGAAGCCGACGACGGGCCACCGCACCACGATCGAGAAGATCATCGCGGCGGTGTAGCCGGCGTTAAGCATGATGCCGGGCAGGAACGCGTCCTCGGCCTTGCCGGACCGCAGTGCGAAGAACGCCGCTATCGCGATGCCGACGAGGCTGTTGAGGACGAACTGGGGGCTGGACCGCTGGGCGACCCTCACCAGGAGCAGCACCACGGCCGCGCCCACGCCCGCGCCGACGGCGAGCTTGATGTCCTTGGCGGCGACATAGGTGCCGGTGAAGGCGATGGTCGGCACGGCCGCCTCGACCATGCCCCGGACGCCGCCGAGCGCCTTGCCGAGCTGGGCGCGGACCGCCGATTCGACGGTGTCGTGCGCGTTCCCGCCCGCGGCGGGCGGGGTGGCGGGGTCCGCCGGGGCGGTGGACGGCGGGGCACCGGCGCCCCCGGTATCGGGAGTGTCGGCGGTGTCGGTGGCGCGCCGGCCGGTCGCTTCTGCTTCACTCACGTCGCTCTCCCGGCCCAGCGCGGCCTCACGAACCGCCGCGCAGCTCGTATCGCGGATTGAACATGACCTTGCGCCCGTCCTGCAGGCTGACCAGTCCCTCGGCGCGGAGCCGGCGGCCCGGATCGATACCAGCGATCTTGCGGCGGCCCAGCCACACGAGGTTGATCACATCGGTGCCATCGTAGAGCTCGGCCTCCAGAGCGGGGGCGCCGCCCCGCGGACGGAGCGTCACCGTACGCAGGGTACCCGCCACGCAGTGCCGCTTGCGCGCGGCGCAGTCGGTGATCGGCGTCGCGCCCTCGTCGTCGGTGGTCTTCTGGAGCTCCTCGGCTTCGAGCTCGGCCTTGGTGGACGCCATGCGCCGCAGGAATCGCCGCAGGCCGCCCTTGCCTCGGTCCGGCACGGCGGGGTCGGTCTCGCGCGGCGCCCCGGCCGGTAGCTCGTCCATGTTCGAAGCGTATGGCATCTCGGGGGACGAATCACCACAGCCCACCCGAAGCCCCGAGGCAAGAGTGGAATGAATCATTCCGTTCTGCTATATTTGGAACAGAGCATTCCGCTCCGAACGGAAGGAAGAGCCGTGACCACCACGATCGAGACGCCGATCGCACCACCCGGGACCGCCCGCCCGAACCAGGGCCGCACGGGGGCCGCGCCGCACCCGCGCCGCTGGCTCGGCCTGTCGGCGATTTTGGCCGCGACCCTGCTGAACCTGCTCGACTCCACCGTGGTCAACGTCGCCGCCCCCGCGATCCGGGCGGACCTCGGCGGGTCACTCGCCGCGCTCCAGTGGATGGCCGCCGGCTACACCCTCGCCCTCGCCGTCGCGCTGCTCACCGGCGGGCGGCTCGGCGACATGTTCGGCCGCAAGCCCGTCCTGCTCGCCGGGGCGGCCGGGTTCCTCCTCACCTCGGTCGCGTGCGCGTTCGCCTGGTCTCCGGAGAGCCTGATCGGTTTCCGGGTGGCGCAGGGCCTGGCCGCCGCGGTGATGATCCCGCAGGGCTTCGGGCTGATCCGCGACCTGTTCGGCGCGAAGGACATGGGCAAGGCGTTCGCCCTGTTCGGCCCCGTGATCGGGCTCGCCACGATCCTCGGCCCGGTGGTCGCCGGGCTGCTCATCGACGCCGACCCGCTCGGCACCGGCTGGCGCGCGATCTTCCTGCTGAACGTGCCGGTCGGCGCATACGCGCTGGTCGTGGGCGCCCGGGTGCTGCCCGCCCCGGCGAGCACCCACCGCTCCGGAGGGCTGGACGTGACCGGAATGCTGCTCGGCGGGACCGGTATGAGCATGCTCGTCTACCCGCTCGTCCAGGGCCGCGAGCTGGGCTGGCCCACCTGGTCGCTGGCGCTGCTCGCCGGGTCGCTGCCCGTCCTCGCGCTGTTCGCCGTCCACCAACTGCGCCGCCGCCGCGCCGGACGGACGCCGCTGGTCCGGCTGAGCGTGTTCGCCGACCGCTCCTACAGCTCCGGGGTGCTGTTCGTCGTCGTCTTCTTCGGACTGATCGCCGGGTTCTCCCTCGCCACCGGGATGTTCCTGCAGCTCGGCCTCGGCTACACCCCGCTGCACGCCAGCCTGGCCATGGCGTCCTGGGCGGTCGGCGCGTTCGTGGGCTCGGCGTTCGGCAGCATGACGATGAACAGCCTCGGACGGCGCGTCCTGCACATCGGGCTGTCGCTGATGGCCGCCGGCCTGGCCGCCCTGTACTGGGTGTTCGAGGCCGCGGGCACGGGCGCCGACCCCGTCCAGGGCGGCTGGCACCTGGCCGCGCCGCTGCTGCTGTTCGGCGCCGGCATGGGCATGATCTTCGTCCCGCTGTTCGACATCATCGTGGCGGGCATCGCCGACCACGAGGTCGGCTCGGCCTCGGCAATGCTGGAGTCGATCCAGCAGCTCGGCGCCTCCCTCGGCATCGCGGTCCTCGGCACGGTGTTCTTCGAGGTCATGGGCGCACCGCAGGCGGGCGCGGGTCTGCACCGGCAGCACGCCCTGGACGCCGCGTCCCTCGTCGCCCTGCTGACGCTCGGCCTCACCGCGGTCGCGTTCCTGGTCGCCTTCCTCCTCCCCCGCCGGTCCCGCACCTCCTGATCCAGACCTCATCGAGCGTCTGGCTTGCCAAACTCGCCCTCCGTAGGTACTTCACTACGGAGGGTTTTGGCGTACAGGTGAGAAGACGTGCAGGCGAGCAGACTGGTGGCACGAGATGTTGCGCGAGTTCGGGGAACACGAGGCCGGGCGGCGCCCACCGCCCACCACGAGGAGAACGCCGGTCGTGCTGGGCGCGGCCGTCCTGATGGCGGCGGCGGGCTGCGCGTCCGGAGCGAGCGGCGAGACGACCGAGGGCCCCGGCGCGTCCGGGAACGTCGAGCCCCGGCGGCAGGCACCGCCGATCACGATCGAGCCCGCCGAGGGCTCCCGCGACGTGCGCCCTGACCAGGGCGTCGTGGTCACCGCCGTGCGCGGCACCCTCGGCCGCGTCGACGTCCGTGCCGACGGCGCGTCCAGACCGGTGGCGGGCCGCCTGTCCGCCGACCACCGGTCATGGCGGACACGCTGGCCCCTCCAGCCCGGCACCGCCTACACCGCGGCCTCCACCGGGTCGGACGGACGGGGCGGGCGCACCTCGGTCACCTCCCGGTTCAGCACCCTCCGCCCGTCCGCCACGTTCCGGATCAGCGACGTCACCCCGCGGACCGGCGAGGTCGTCGGCGTCGGCATGCCGGTGATCGTCACGTTCGACCGGCCGATCACCCGCCGCGCCGCCGTCGAACGGTCGCTGGAACTACGGACGACCCGGCGCGTCACAGGCGCCTGGCGTTGGACGGGCCCCCAGCAGATCGTGTTCCGCCCGCGCCGGTACTGGCGTGCCGGCGAGCGTGTCAGGCTCCTCGCCCACACCGCCGGCGTGCGGGCGGCGCCCGGCATCTACGGGGCGTCCGGGAACGTCACCGCGTTCCGCGTCGGCCGCTCCCGCGTCAGCACGGTCGACACGCTGCGGCACCGCATGACCGTCCGGGAGGGCGGCCGACTGGTGCGGACGGTCGGGATCAGCGCGGGCAAGGGCGGGCGCCGCGCGTACACCACCACGAGCGGCGTGCACCTGACGATGGGCAAGGGCGACCCGGTCGTGATGTCGTCGGCGTGGATGGGCGTGACGGACAAGAAGGACCCGCGCTACTACAAGATGAAGGTCCGGCACGCCGTGCAGATCTCCAGCAGCGGCGAGTACGTCCACTCCGCGCCATGGTCGGTGAAGTCGCAGGGGCACGAGAACGTCAGCCACGGCTGCGTCAACGCCCCGCCACAGTTCGCCGGCTGGTTCTACGCGGGCTCCCTGCGCGGCGACGTCGTCAACGTCACCGGCACCAACCGCGCCCTGGAGTGGAACAACGGCTGGGGTTTCTGGCAACTCCCCTGGTCGCAGTGGGTCGCGGGCAGTGCGCTCGACCGCGCGGTGACGACCACCCGTTCCTGAGCGCCCCGGCGGAGATCAATCCCTGATCGCGACGGCGGCCCCCGAGACCCTGACCCTCGGGTCGTCCGCGCGCAGCCCCACCGTCAGCACACCCGGACGGCCCATGTCGTCGCCCTGCCGCAGGGTGAGCGTCGCGTCGGCGACGACCTCACCTCGCTCGCGCAGGTAGGCGCCGAAGGCGGCCGCCGCCGCACCGGTCGCCGGATCCTCCACCACCCCGCCCACCGGGAAGGGGTCGCGGACGTGGAACACGCCGGACGATTCGCGCCACACCAGCTGGACGGTCGTGAGGTCGCGGACGGTCATGAACGCGGCCAGCCGGTCGAAGTCGTAGTCGAGGTCGGCGAGACGCCTGCGGGTCGCGGCGGCGAGGACGAGATGGCGCGCCCCGGCGAAGGCCACGCGCGGCGGCAGCGCCGGATCGAGGTCGTCCGCGCGCCACCGCAGCGCGACGAGCGCCTCGGCCACCTCGTCCTCGCCGATGTCCTCGACGTGGGGTTCGACGCTGGTGAGGGTGGCGCGGAACGTCCCGTCCGCGGCCTGGTCGACGTCCACGGGAACGGTGCCCGCGCGGGTGGCGAACGTCAGCGCACCCGGCCCGATCCGCTCCGCGAGGGCGACGGCCGCCGCGACCGTCGCGTGCCCGCAGAACGGGACCTCGGCCTTGGGGCTGAAGTAGCGGACGGTGAACGCCCGCCCCGGCTCCCCGAGCCCCTCGGGCGGGTCGGTGAGGAACGCGGTCTCGGAATAGCCGACGTCGGCGGCGACGGCGAGCATCCCCGCCTCATCCAGCGCGGACGCGTCGAGCACGATCCCCGCGGGGTTGCCCCCGTCCGGATCGGTGGTGAACGCCGAATAGCGCAGGACCGTGCCGCGAGAATCCGTCATGTCCGGAGGCAACGCCGGAACGGCCGCGCTTACTCCCGTCAGACGCGGCGGAGACGGGCCCGCGCCAGGGACGTGAAGTAGCCGAGTTCCGCGACGTTCATCAGGCGGGCGGTGCCGAGGTACAGCGCGCCCCCACCGAGGCCGCCCACCAGAACGGCCAGCACACTCGGAAGCCGGTCGCCGTGCATGTGCCCGAATCCCCAGACGACCATCGCCGCGAACGCCAGCGCGGGGAGGGCCGCCAGATGCAGCCGGACGAGCGTACGGACGATCCGGCGACCGTCCATCCCGCCGAGCCGCCGGCGCAGGACGAGCGACGAGCAGACCGCGCCGATCACGTAGAACAGCCCGTAGGCGACCGGCAGCACGAGCACGACCTGCTGCGCCGGAACGAACCGGAGCAGCGCGAACGCCGTCGCGGCCTGCGCGACCCCGGCCGGGACGGCGATCAGGCCGGGCGTCCGGGTATCGCCGAGCGCGTAGAAGACGCGCATCAGCAACTGGTGCAGGGTGAACGGGACGACCATCACCGCGAGCACCGTCAGGACGGCGCCGATGCGGCGCGCCCCGTCCGGTGTCATGCTGCCGTAGGCGAACAGCGCGACCGAGCCGGGGACCGCGAACACCAGCATCCCGAGCGACAGCGGGACGAGCAGCGCGCACGCCAGCCGCAGCCCGCGGGAGAAGTCGTCGCGCACCAGGTCCCGGCGCCCGCCGGCGACATGCGCGCTCATCCGGGGCAGCAACGCCGTGATCACCGACACCGCGATGATCGCGTACGGGAGCTGGAACACCACCAGCGCGAACTGGTAGGCGGCCAGACCGCTGCCCGCCACGGCATGGCCCGCCTCCGCGGCGGCGCGGCCCCCCGCGCGGGTCGCGACGTTCGCGGTGACCAGCACCCCGGCCTGCGCGACGACGACGTACACCAACATCCAGATCGCGGTCCGCAGCGCCTCTCCGAACCCCGAGCCGCGCAGATCGAGCCGGAATCGCCAGCGGAACCCGGCGGACCGCAGCGTCCACGCCAGCAGGACGCTCTGCACCATCGTCCCGAACGCCGAGCCGAGGCCCAGCAGAGTGAGCTGCGCGTCGGTGACGGTCTCCGGCGTCCGGCCCCGCCCGGCGACCCACAGGAACAGCAGCCCGGCGCCCATCGTGATGAGGTTGTTGGCGATCGGCGCCCACATCGGCGGGCCGAACCGCTGCCGGACGTTCAGCATCGTGCTCGACAGGCCACTGACGCCGATGAAGAAGATCTGCACCAGCAGCAACCGGGTGAGCAGCACCGTCACCTCACGCTGCCGTCCCTCGTAGCCGCCCGCGTAGAGGGAGATCAGCCGGTCGGCGGCGAGCACCGCCACGACCGTCAGCACCGCGAGCGCGAGCAGCGCGACGCCCACCAGCCGCCGCTCGGTCGCCGCGCCCCCGTCGGCGTCCCGGATCCGGCGCTTCACCAGGAACGGGACGAACACGCTGGTCAGCAGCCCGCCGAGCAGCAGCTCGTAGACCGTGTAGGGGATCATCTCGGCGGCCTGGTAGGCGTCGCCGAGCAACGCCGTCCCGAGCGCGGCGCCGATCACGACCGTCCGCAGGAACCCGGTGAAGCGGGAGAACACGGTCCCCACCGCCATGACGGCGCTGGAGTGCACGACGCTCGGCGGGTCCCCCACGTCCTCCGGGTCGCGGACGGGCACCAGCCCGTGCTCGGGCTCGCCGGGCGGCTCGTCCCGCTCCGCGGCCTCGATGACCTCTGGCATCATCCGGCGCTGCTCGCGCTCACCCATCGGCACCCCCGTGGTCCTGGTGCCGAAGTATGCCCTGTCGCCGCCGCGCGTCCCTCGTCCGAACGGCCGGTCCCGCCCGTCCGGACGGCCGAGTTCTCAGGTCGTGGCGAACTCGGCCGCCGACCAGAGGATCACGACCGCCGCCGCCACCCCGTACGCCCACGAGACCGTCGCGACGACCCTGACCCGCCGCGCCTCCGCCAGCCCGGTGAACGCCAGCAGCCACGCCAGCGCCGGCAGGACGAGGATCGCGTGCATGGTCACGGCGTGCGCCGGTTTCAGCGCGCCGGCCACGTGATAGGCGAGCCGCTGGTCCCCCGACTGCACCTCCGCCACGCCCCGCGCGATCATCGCGGCGCCGGACAGCAGCGCCAGCATCAGCGCGACGAACCCGACCCGCATCGCCAGCCGCATGCTCGGCGCGACCGCCGGGTTCTCCCGGAACGACGCGACCGCCAGCGTCACCAGCGTGACGATCAGGATCCCGCCGCCCACCGCGAGCATCCGCGAGATGGCCGTGTCGAGCACCGTCTCCATGTTGAAGTGGGACGGGACGCGCCGCCACGCCTGCACGGTGATCAGCGCGACCTCCGCCACGCAGTCGGCCGTGAACACCCCGAGGATCACGGCCCGCGTCCGCTCCTTGAGCGGCACGAACGAACCGACCCACGCGATGGTGACGAGCGTCAGCCCGAACGACAGCCCGAACGTGACGGCCTTGCGCCACGACACCGGCCCCTCCCACGGCCCTCCGTCGACCGCGAAGACGCCCAGATGGAACACCCCGGACGCCATCAGCAGCGCCCCGACCACATACGCGACCCGCTCAACACGCCGCGCGTCCGCCCAGATGCCCCCCGCCGCCGCCACCAGGGCGCCCCCGCCCCGCACGCCGCCTACCCAACCGCTCATGTCCGCTCCAATGAGTGAGTACTCACCCACTCTAGAGGACGGTGACCGCGAATACGAAAGGGGCGCCCGATGCGGGCGAACAGCACGGCGTTCCATCTGGAAGGGCTGGCGAGCCCCTAGAGTCGGGTCCTCGGTACATGGCGAGTGAGGGGCAGAGACAAAGATGAGGCTGGACCGCTTCCAACCGTGGGCAGAGCAGACCCTCACCGAGGCGAAAGGCACGTCGTCCAAGGCATCGAGCCCGGGGTTGACCAGGTTTCCCACGGATCGCGCATCACGATGACCAACGGCGCCCAGCTGCACGTCCAATGGGTACGGACGGCGCCCCCAGCGGTGACGGAAGCGGTCAGGACGAGAAGATCGTCACCGGCGAGGCACCCGCCCAGGTCGACGTCCCGGATCTCCCCGCGACCGGCAAGATCCCCACGACGGATGTGGAGCGGCACCTGACCGCGCTGCTGAACAACGGGGCGAATCCCGAACTGATCTCCGTTACCGGCTACACGCAAGATCCGAAGCTGGGCAGCGAGCGGCAGCCCTACGGGGTGAGGGTCCTCTGCCACTCGGGCGCCATCATCTCCGGGCTGTTCCGTCAGACTCTCAGTGCAGGGCAACAGTCCACGCGAGAGTCCGACTTCAAGCAGCGGGAGTCCCTGTAATGGCGAACTGTCCGACATGTGGCGCCAGGCCGTCTGCCGGCAAGGGCTCGGCCACGCCACTTCACCAGGCCGCGGGTTCTCGCGAGCAGTGCGGCGGCAGCGAGCAGCCTGCCGTCTGAGCCTCGGACGGCGCACGGCGAGCCGCCCTGACGAGGGTTCTCGTCAGGGCGGCTCGCCATTCAGGGTCAGGCGGTGACGGCCTCGACCGCGGGGGCGCGGAGGGCGCGCCGGGTCGAGCCGTAGGCCGTGGCGCCGGTGAGGACGGCGGCCAGGGCGACGACCGAGAGGTAGGTCCAGACACTCCCGTCCGGGGTGGGCGAGTCCATCCGGGCGATGCCGAACGGGACGATCGTGAAGACCGAGGCGACCGTGCCGCAGACGACGCCGGTGACCGTCAGCACCACCGACTCCAGCGCGACGGTGCCGAGCACCTGGCCGGGCGTCGCCCCCGCGAGGCGGGTCTGGCCGAACTCGCGGCGGCGGTGCGCGGTCGCGGCGACCAGGGTGTTCACCAACATGATCGCGGTGAACAGCACGACCATGCCGATGACGACCAGGTTGAGCGTCTCGATGCTCTTCTGCTCGGCGGTCTTGGACAGCCCCGCGGCGTCCGTCGCGGCGTTCTCGGTGGCCTGGAGGAACAGCGTGCCGACCGCCGTGCCGGTGAACAGGATGATCGGGGTGACCGCGGCGGCCATGGCGCCCGTCCGGCGGCGCATGTTGGTGACCGCGAGGTCGCCGGTCGCGCCGAGCAGCCGCAGCGGCCCGGCCAGTAGCGACGTGACCCGCCGTATGATCACCGGGGACAGCAGCGCCAGTCCGATCGCCGCGAGGATGTCGGCCTGCCCGGCCGTCGCCATCGCGTCGCTGCCCTTGTCGCGCATCACCGTGCACGTGACGACCGCGAGGTCGAGCGCGACCAGCAGGAACAACCCGGCGAAGACCACGCGCTTCTTGCTCATCCTCCCGGTGTCGACGGACGCGGCCATCAGCGACTCGGTCACCCGGACGCGGGTGGCGCGGCGCGCGGTGATCAGCGCGGCGGCCGTGGCTGACACGAAGGTGATGCCGAGGCCCATCGAGACGGCGATGGGGCCGAACGCGTAGGAGACGTTCCCCGGAACCTGGTCGGTGTCGTGCAGCAGGCCCAGCAGCCCCCGCCCCACCAGGACGGCCGGCGGGATCGCCAGCACCGCCGCCGCCACGGCCAGCCCGGCCGCCTCACCGACGATCATCCGGCCGAGCTGTGCCGGGGTCGCGCCGACGCTCTTGAGCAGCGCCATCTCCGAGGCCCGCTGCCGGACCGACAGCGTCAGCGTCGAGGTGACCGCGAACACCACCAGCAGCAGGCCCCAGCCGCCCACGACGCTCGCCATCGTGACCAGCGTGCTCTTCGCGGTGCCGTTGACGTTGTCGCCGCCGGCCGTGTCCAGCATGGACGCGAACCCCATCAGGATCGTCGCGCCGAGGAACATCGACAGGAAACTCGCCACGAACGCGCCCCCGCGCCCCCGCAGGGAACGAAACGCCAGCCCGATCATCGTCCCGCCTCCGTCATGGCGCGCTGCCGCTCGACCTCTTCGGCGAGGTGCGTCATACGTTCGGCGACCGCCTCGGCGGTCGGTGCGGGCTGGTGGCCGACGATCCGCCCGTCCGCCAGGAACAGCACGGAGTCGGCGTAGGCCGCGGCGACCGGGTCATGCGTCACCATGACCACCGTCTGCCCGAACATCCGGACGGCCTCTTGGAGCAGCGACAGGACGTCCCGGGCGCTGCGGGTGTCGAGCGCGCCGGTCGGCTCGTCTCCGAACACCACCCGCGGCTCGGTGACCAGCGCCCGCGCGATCGCGACCCGCTGCTGCTGCCCGCCGGACAGCTCCGCCGGAAGGTGCCCGAGCCGGTCCCCGAGCCCGACCCGCTGGAGGATCGTCTCCGCGCGCTGCCGGTCGACCCTGCGTCCGGCGAGCTTCAGCGGCAACGTCACGTTCTGCAGGACGTTCAGCGTCGGCAGCAGGTTGAACTGCTGGAACACGAACCCGATGCGCTGCCGCCGGAACCGCGTCAGCGCCGCCTCACCGTCCCCGGCCAGCAGCGCGCCGTCCACGAACACCCGCCCCTCGGTCGGACGGTCGAGCCCCGCGGCACACTGCAGCAGCGTGCTCTTACCGGAACCGGAGGGGCCCATCACCGCGGTGAACGACCCGGACGGCAGCGACAGCGACACCCCGTCCAGCGCCACGACCTGATTTCCCTCGGCGCCGTAGACCTTGCGCACTCCCTCCAGCCGGAGCGCCTCGCCCGGGGCCGTGACCGCCCCGGCCTGGTCCACCGCCTTGCGTCCGAACATCGTCTTCCCCTCTCCGCCCGGCGGCTCCAGGTGAGCGCCGCTGAGGAAGAAATTACGGACGGCCCGAGCCCGTGAGGATGGGCCCAGCACACCGAAAGGGGTAGGCAAAACCCCACCATTTGCCTCAGCTGCTGAAGGGGCCCTCCCCGGCGTACCACTCTCCTCGTGACGGCGGGCAGGCCCTCGATTAGCGTCGGCCCCGGAGGCACTGAAGCCGACGCGGCGGGTCTCCAAACCGCGCGGCGCTCGAACCCCACCAAGCAGGCGGCGTGTTCGGGTGTGATGCCGATACACCACCGAAGCTAGCGTCTCCTTAGCACGGGGCGGCTTCAGTCGACACGCCCGGCACCGTGATCGGGCGCGGACATGTCCCCCGTCTCGGGCGTGCCATCGGCGAGACCATAGCGCAGGTACACGGTGCCCTTCGTGCTGGCTGCCGGCGGTTCGAGGAGTGTGAGGTTCGTGGGCACTGCGCCGCCGTCGAACATCTTCTTCCCGACGCCGAGAACGATCGGGTGCACCCAGAGGTCGAGACGGTCGAAGAGCTTCTCGCGCAGGAGGGTCTGCACCAGGTTCAGGCTCCCGACGACCTTCACGTTCTCGTGCCGGTCACGGATCTCGTGCACCGCGCCACCCAAATCCGGGCCGAGTTGCGTGGACCCGGCCCACGACAGGTCGGGCTTGCCGCGGGAGGCCACGTACTTGGGGATGCTGTTGAAGAGTGTGGCGATCTCGTTGTCCGGCCCGCCCTCCTGGCGCGGCCAGTAAGCGGCGAAGATGTCATACGTCCGCCGGCCGAGCAGGAGGGCGTCCGTACCCTCGTACGCGGCACCGACCTGCGCCCCGGCGACCTCGTCCAGCAGGGGCGCCTGCCAGCCACCGAACGGGAACCCCACCGGGTCCTCGTCGGGGCCGCCGGGCGCTTGCCCGACGAGATCGAGGGTTGTGAACAGCTCGATATGGATGAGACCCATGGCTACTCCCGATGGGTTGGTTGTCTCGGTCGGGAGATAGACCTCTGGGTGCGCCGGCAGACTCATCGCTGCGACGGCACCCGGCTTCGCAATCGCCGACCGCCGCGCCGGTGCATCGGTCACCATCCCGCCCTGCGGTCAGCGTCCTTGTAACGCCGAGCAGGTATGCCGTGCGCCCTGATACGGACCCGCGCGTCCGATTTCCCGAACTGCGCATGCCGACCGGTCTTCAAGGGCGCCGCACAGTGCTCTGCGTCCAGCGTCACCGCAGGTCACAAGCATGATCTACGGCTGTGATACTGGGTACCCAAGCACGGCGGAGTGATGTCTGCTGACGCGAAGACATCTCATCCATGCCCCTTTGTCCGAAACCCCCCGTTCAAGCTCGCCCGCTCGCCTGGCGGGTCCGGCAGCAGGTAGGTAGACCGCGGCCCCTGAAGGCGCCGCGAGGTGGCGGATTGGTGGTCCGTCACTGGGGTGGCTACATGCTGAGGGCTTCGGTTGCGGTACGTGCGAGGGTCACGAGTTGCTGGTGGCGGGCGGCCGGCCAGGACGCTAGATGCCCCGTGAGTGCCGTGCTGACCGACTCGCGAAAGCGCGTGACCAGCTCCGTGCCCTGGTCGGTGAGGGACACCTTGACCGCTCGACGGTCCACGGGATCGGGCTGGCGCCGTACCAGTCCGCGCCGCACCAGCCGATCTACCAGGCCGGTGATGTTGGTCTTGTCACAGTGCAACCGGCTCGCCAGCTCGCCGTGGGTCAGCTCCTGGGGGGCCACCGTGGTGAGCAACTGGGCCTGCTGAGGGGTGAGCCCGAACTCCCGGCTGGTCGTGCCCCTGATCCCTTCGATCACACAGCATAGTTCGAGCAACGCCTCTGCCAGCTCCGGATCGGAGGCCGCGCGTCTCATGGTCCGAGTGTAGTTGACAGTCCATGACGTCCACTATTTAGTATGTGACATCAACAGTCTATATCACCTACTAAGGGAGCGCGGATGTCGTCGAACGCGACCGGTCGGGTAGCGGTTGTCACCGGGAGTTCACGCGGAATCGGCCGAGCGACCGCGTTGCGGCTGGCCGCGGGTGGGGCGGCCCTCGTCGTCAACTACCGCACCGACGCCGACGCGGCGAAGCGGGTGGTCGGCGACATCGAGGCCGACGGTGGTCGCGCCATGATGATGCGCGCGGACGCCGCCGACCCCGCCGAGCTCCGTATGCTGTTCGACGCGGCCGGCACAAGCCACCTTCCTCACCTCCGATGCGGCCAGGTGGATCACCGGCCAGAGCATCACCGTCGATGGCGGCCTGTCCTGACGCCGACGCCGGCCTTCCGCGATCGGGTCTACTCGGCAGCCCAGATTTGCAAGAGGTAGCGTTCGACCGACCGGGGGAAACCCTGTGTCAGGTCGTGGTCGCGCATTTTCCGGCTGATGGCCTTCCTTCCCGTGCTCAGTGCGCGCATGTGGTACCAGCCTGGCTCAAGGGCGATCTGCAAGCCGCCAGGTCCCATGGTGACGGTCCAGATGGACAACGTGTCGTTCGCGCTCATGATGCGGAACTCGTCGAACTCCTCCCACCTGAAGTCACGGTTGACCGGCGGCTCTCCGTTCCAGTGCTGGAGCCTTACCGCGGCGTAGTGATCCGGGGCCGCGCTCTTGAAATACAGCCGTTCGTCCTTGCACTCGATCCAGGAAGAGCGGCCCCCCTCGGCCTGAATCTGTGGATCGACGTCCACGATCTTCACCAGGGTGAATTGACGATACTCGATCAAAATCTCTTCTTCGTGCTCTTCAAGACAGAGATTCACGGCCATCCCCTCCAAGGGCAACGCTCCCCTGCGCCTTCGGGCGCAGAGGAGCGGCAATTCATTCCGCATAACGGAGGCTAGGATTGGATCCACACCTTGAATGGTTCATAGTACTGCACCGAGCCGCCGACCGGGAGACGCCCGTCCAGTATCCTGTCCGCGGTGTACCAGGTACCGAGGCGACTTCCGGCCTTCTGGTTATCGGCGGAGTCGAGTGCGCGAACCGAATACATTCCAGGGGTGGCGGTCGGTTCGAATTCACCGATCGCCGCACCCTCGTAGGTGGCCGAGAAGGGGAATTCGTCGCAGTCCTTTCCCTCGTCTGGATAGTTCGGCCACTTCGCCTCGCAGGTGCGCACCGCCATTGCGCGATTTTGATTACGGCGATTCTGGTCGTAGTAGAGTCGATAGATCGACTTTCCGTCCCGACAGCCTGGAATCACCTTGTTCGGGACGGTCGGAATGGTGCTCTGCGGATCGTCGCAGGCGGCCTTGATATGTTCTGCGGTCTCATTGACCTCCGGATCGCTGGTCTTGTAGAGAAGGTGAGGCGTCACCTCGGGGAAGACAGATCCCTGCGGATAGTTCGTGATGTACGGTGCCGAGTCGAAGCGGGCCGATTGATCGACCTGGAGTTGCGGGGTTCCGGCTCCGGGCAGGTCGGGACTGCTGAGGAACACCTGCCATCCCACGAAGTTGACCTTGTCCGGCCCGATGCCGTCGTTGAAACCCGATTGCAACCACATCTTGCTGTGCGGCGAGACGACCCACTGGGATATACGCTTACTGACGCCGGTATTGCTCTGAGCGTCACAGCCGCGATCGGACGTGATCTTATAGCAGTCGATCTTGAACGTCACGAGGGGATTGGGATTCGAGGAGATATTCCCCCACAGAAGGATCCTTTCGACGAGGACTTCGAAATCGACCTTGCGGGCGCCCTGGTAGCTGGTGCCAATGAAGATCACGTCGAAGGTGAAACCACCGTCGACCACACCTTCACTGTTCCTGTGGTCAAGCCGGGCCGACCAGTTGCTACAGAAGTGGAAGCGGTCCTTGAGGTAGCCGCGGACAGGATTTCCGATGATCGTTCCGGCGCACTCCGCGAGCTGCCCGGGATCCGCCTTGCGCTGGTCAGGAACTCCGTTACGATAGTTGCTTGAGTCTGCGACATATAACTGCCTGGCGGCGCTTTCGAGTACGTCTTGATAAGTGCGGTGCCGAAGTTTCGAGGTCGCTGTCTTCACGTTGGCCGGGCTCGTGAGGACCCAACTGCCATCGTTCGCTTCCGGCACGCCGGCAGCGGCGATACCGCTGAGCCCGCTGATGGCGAGTCCCAGGCCGATCGCCATCGCGGCGAGAATTTTACGCATGGTGCCATGCCCTTCTTGGATCGCTCCCGAAGGAACCCTTGTCCGTACGAATTGCCGCGCCCTGCTCGCACGGCATACAGGTGCGTCACTGCGTTGCGTGGGAACCGGCTACCTCGGCGTGGGCCCTGCGGCAGGCGATAGCCGTCACATCGGGGAGCAGTGATGATCAATTCAAAGCTAACCCAGGGCACCGGATTTGATCAAGTCTGCCGAAATGCGGATATCATCCGGCACGACAGATGGAACGAAACACAAGGTCAGAGCCGATCTTGCACGGGCACGATCCAACCGTGGTCAATGCAAGGCCGAACAAAAGAGAACACCACCACGTGGGTGGCCTGCGCGAACGCATCGGCTCCGGCCTCATCGAACGAATGAGAAGAATTGGCCGACGTCGGCCAGTCATAATTCTTTACACACACCATGACTGGTCGCGACATCCGTCCGAACAGGACAAAGCTCGCGGCAGTGGATCACCGACCCGGCGACGGGACGCTGCCGGCCGTGCGGGACCTTGTCGCGAAGCCGCGGCGCGGGCGAGGGAATGGTCTCGGAGGGCCGGGGGTGCGTCGGGCGTGGCTCAGTCGGTGAGGCGGGAGAGGAGGGTCGTGTAGCGGGGGCGGCGGTCGGGGCGGGCTCGGGCGGCGGCGTGTTTGAGGGCGGGGACGGCGGATTCGCCGAGCAGGAGCAGGCCCTCTTCGGCGGCTTGGCGGACGAGGCGGTGCGCATGTGAGAGAAGTGCGACCAGGCCAGGGATAGCGGGTTCGTGGGATGCGTGGCTCAAGGTCTTGACGGCCGACCGGACGACGTTGGGTTCCGGGTCGTCCAGGAGCCGGATCGTCTGTTCCAGGTACTCGGGTCGGCTCAGGACGCGGCGGGAGATGCGGTGCGCGTGCAGCCGGACGCTCGTTTCCGGATGGCCGATCAACTCCGCCAGCAATTCCCTGAACTCGTCGTCGACGGGAAATTCGGCGAGCCGTGTCAGGGCCCTGCGGAATTCCTTCGGCCCGCCTTCGCGAGCCCGCTTGAACAGCTCGTCCCTCGACCATTCCTGGACGGGCTCGGGCCGGTACTCCCGCAGCGCCGCGAGGGCGGCCTCGTGCTCGGCGGCCGAATCGGGGGCGCGGAGGGGGCCGTCCACCAGGATGATCTGGTCGGCCAGGGCGTCGCGGCCCTCGTCCCGGAGAAGCTGGACGGTGCGGGTCAGGGCCGGGGTGCGCAGCAGCGGCCGGTTGACGATGAGGTCGAGCATTCCCCAGGCGCCGTCGGCGAGGCGAGCGGAGAGGGATTCGGCCACGATGTCGGGGGCCGTGCGGCGGACGGCGCTTCCGGCGGCGGCACGGACGGACGGAGTCGTGCCGTGTTCCCAGATAGGGATGAGGTACGGAACGAGACGGTCCAGGTCGGCGCCATGCAGACGGTCGGCCAGGTGCGCGAGGCGCTCGTTGCCCTCGGGGACGTCCGTGCCGAGCGGGACGGGGAGGTCGATCCCACCGGTCAGGTAGGCGCGCAGCAACGCGTCACGAGCGGTGGGCTCGGGCCAGCCGCGCAGGAGCCGGGCCGCGGTCTCGCGACGGGCCGGGGACGGATCGTCCAGCATCGCCAGCAACCGGGCCTGCTGGGCGGCGGAACGGGGCTGGTCCAGATCGTCGGGGCGCGGGGTCCGGACGTCTGGTGCGGGGCGGCGGGCGTCCTCCGCGAGGATCCAGGGCGGGACGTCCAGGGGTTGCAGGTCGAGCATCCAGTTCAGGAGCGGTTCGCGGACGTCTGCGGGGGCCGTGGGGAAGGCGGCGATCAGCGCGTCCAGGCGGTCGCGTGAGGAACCCCCTTCCCGGGTGCGCAGGCGCGCCAGCGATTCCGGGTCCTGCGTCGCTCTGCGCAGGTCCTCGCGCCAGGCAGGGGCGGACGGGTCGTCGATCACCGGTTGGGCGAGCGCCTCGCGGAGGACGGCCTCCTGGTCATCGGACGTCGCCAGCGCGTGGTCAAGATCGTCCCTTGTGAGGACGGCTCCGCAACGACTGAGAAGGACGAGACCAGACCGTCCGAGCGATCGCCCACGTACGTGGTCGGCGAGGACGAGCCGTTCTGCGGGGGCCGAGCGGGCGATCGTGCCTTCCAGCAGATCCAGACCGCGGGAGTGATGCCCTTCTAGGACGTTCAGGACGTCCACCAGGAGGGGAGCCGCGGGTGCGAAGAGTGCCAGCTCTTCGTCCGTCCAGGGTGGAGGGCACAACCGCAGGACGAAGCGCAAGACGGGGCCGGGATCGTCCGATGCCGCGAGGCGGAGCCAGTCTGCCAGGTGGGGCCGCAGCCGCGGGTCGGGCCGGGCGTCGGGGTTGCGCGAGTGCGCGTCCACGATGCGACGGGCGAGTCCGGCATTCCAGCCGTCCCGGGCGAGGGTGTCCGCATCCGCGGGAGGCCGGGCGGTGAGGTGGGTGAGCAGCGCCTTGCCAGCGGGTGAGCCCTGGCTGGCCAGCGCCGTCACGCAGCGGGAGGTGAGCAGGCCGTCCAGGGGCTGGAGCAGGAGCGAGCGGGCGCGGTCGTCGGCGCGGTCGGCCGCGGCGATGACGGTCGCGGTGAAGGTGCGGCCCAGGGTCGCGCGCAGCGCGCCGACCAGCGCGTCGCGGAAGCCCGGATTGTCGTGGTGGCCGAGCCAGTACAGCAGCTTCGGGACGGCGGACGGCGCATCCACGGAGGCCAGCGCCGACGCGGCGGTCTTCTTGACGTTCATGTTCGGGTGGTCCAGGCAGGCCGCCATCGCCGGGCCCGCCCCGCTCACACCCGCCTCGGCCAGGGCGAGAAGCGCCTGCCGGACGGTCTGGACGTCATCCGCCCTGGTCAGCGGGATCATGCTCGCCGCCATGGCGCGAGCGTCGCCCGCGTTCCGCGCGATGACGGCGATGGCACCGCTGCGGACGTGCGGATCGCGGTGCCGCAGCAGCCGGTGGACGCGGGCCTTCACGCCGGCGTGCGGGGTGCGGCGGAGGAGGTCGAGCAGGGCCGCCTGCTCGGGCGGCGCGAGGTCGCGGCGGTCGAGGAGGTCGAGCAGGAGGGACGCGAGGAGGGCGTGCCCGGCCTCGGACGCGGAGGCGGCGTCGAGGAGGCAGCGCGGGCGGATGGCACCGCGCCGGAACAGGCGGGCCCCGAGGTCGCGGACGGCCTCAAGGGCTTCGGCGGGCGGCTCGTCGTCCGCCGAGGCGAGACGGAGCAGCAGGTCCGCGATGGCCGGGAGCGTGGACGCGTCGCCGTTGCGAGCCAGCCGGGACAAGGCGCCGGCCGGGTCCGCGGGATCCAGCCCGGCGCGCAGAATGGCCAGCTCACCCGCGTCGGGACCGCCCAGATCGTCGGCGACGCGGCGGGGCAGGTCGCGGGGATCGAGCCGTTCCATGATCGACCGCCGTTGCGCGGGGTCGCCGGTGAGGTGCCAGAGGATCTCCAGGGCACGGTGCCGGTGCGGGCGAAGGTGCCGGACGATGCCGCCGCCGTCCAGCCCGAGCCCTTCGCGGAGGATCTCGGCCGTCCGCGGCCCGCCCACGGCCTCCAGGGCGGCCAGCGCCTCCCGGGGCACCCGGGGCAGCAGGGCCAGGACGGTCTCCTCAGCGGGCAGGTACCCGAGCTCGCGGATCGCCCGCAGATACCCCGCCGGATCATCCGCAGAGGGGACGAGGGCGCCACCCACGTCCATGTCCGGCATGCCCTGGGCGTCGAGCGCGATCAGCAGTTCCAGATGGCGGGGGCCGGGCTTCGCCGACAGTTCGCGCAGAGCCTCGTGCCTGCACGAGTACAGGACGGTCGCGACCTCTTCGGCGGCGACGCGGTGGTCGGCGAGGGCGAGTCCGATGATCCCGGGAACGTCGCGTCCGGAGGGAAAGTGGCCGCGCCGGTGCATCCCGCCCAGGCACGCGACGGCGGGCCCGGCGAGCAGCAGGGGATCCTGGACGGCGATGGCGATGATCTCGCCCACGTCCCTGCGGGTGGCGAGGTCGCCGAGCAGGTCGAGCGCCCGCCGCCGGAGGGCCGGTGGACGGGCCGTGTCCGCGGCGACGTCGCGGAGCAGGCGGTGATGCCCGTGACGGGCGGCGACCTCGATCGCGGCATCGGCCGGGCCGGTGGTCAGGTAGCGGTCGATCCGACCCTCCGGCAGCGGATCGAGGGCGGCCCACGGCAAGGCGAGTTCGCGCAGGGCATCCGGTACATCGTCGGCCAGTTCCTCGACGAGCGCCCGCGCCCGCCCCGGAGAGATCAGGGACTGCTCCAGCGACTCCCGGGTGATCCGGAACGCCTCGGCACGCAGGACGGGATCGGCCCGCCGCGCCAGTTCGGCGGTGAGCGTCCCCTCGTGCGCGCTCAGCCCCCGGACGGCCTGGTAGAGCAGGTCGCCGGCGGGCTCGTCCCGGACGCTCTCCGGACGGTGGGCGATCTCGGCGCGCAGCCACGCGATCTGGACGCGGACCGGCAGGCCGGCCGTCCGCCACGCGGGCCATTCGCGGACGTGCGCGTGCAGATGCAGGTAGACGCGGGCCAGCACGAGCGCGGTGTCCGGCGACTCGTCCAACGAGGGGGGCAGTGAGGTGGGCAGCGCCGCCGCGTATCCGGCCAGGTCCCCGCCGAGCCCCGCGTCGAGGCGATCGGCGAGACGGCACAGGTCGGAAATGACGCTTTCGTCCACCGATGTCATGGCGCCGATCTTAGGGAGGTGCGGGATAGGCAAGGATGGAACCATGGACGTGGTACCTGAGGACTGGGAACGGGCGCTGGCGATCGTGGCGCACCCCGACGATCTGGAGTACGGGGGCTCCACCGCGGTCGCGAAGTGGACGGGGCAGGGCAAGACCGTCGTGGAGGTGCTCGCCACGCGCGGCGAGGCCGGCATCGACGGTATGGACCCGGACGAGGTCCGCCGCGTCCGCACCGAGGAGCAGATCGAGGCGGCCCGCCGCGTCGGGGTCGAGACGGTGGAGTTCCTCGACCTCCAGGACGGCATGCTGGAGTACGGCCTGCCGCTGCGGCGCGTCCTGGCCGCGGCGATCCGCCGGCACCGTCCCGAGGTCGTGGTCTCGGTGAACTTCCGGGAGACCTTCCCCGGCGGCGGGTTCAACATGGCCGACCACCGCGTCCTCGGCCTCGCGGTCGCGGACGCCGTCCGGGACGCGGCCAACCGCTGGGTGTTCCGCGACCTCGACCTGGAGCCATGGCAGGGCGTCCGGTTCGCGCTGTTCGGCGGATCGCCGCAGGCCACCCACTACGTGGACGTGACCGGCCACCTGCAGGACGGCATCGACTCGCTACTGGCGCACCAGGTGTACTTCTCCAACCTCGGCGCGGACTTCGACGCCGCCGCGTTCCTCACCGGCATGGTGGAGCCGGCCGGACGAGCGGTGGGCGTCCGGCACGCGATGCCGTTCGAGCTGATCGCGACCTGAGGGTCAGTGGCGGGCGTTGGGCCGCTTCCCCTTGTTGTGCTTGGAGCGCTTACGGGCCCGACGTTTGCGCGTCTTCTTCGACATGCCCCCGATTCACCACCCGTTCGCCCCTTCCAAGCAAGGAACGGACGGCCGGCGGCAATCGAGAACACAACCGGGGCACGTCCGAAAAGGGACGTGCCCCGAACAAGCGCGCACACCTACACCGTCTCCAACACCAGCCACCAACGACCCAAGCGTTGCGATCGCATGCGAAGCCAGGTGTGAGCGAAGCGAGAACCTGATCGCGAAGCGAGCCCTCTGGGGCGAGTCGAAAGCGATGCGACGATCGCCGCAAAAACTTCTATCGGACCTCTGTGATCTCGGGGCCGCGCTCGAAGGGGTCGAAGGTCTGGACGCCCTCTTCTCCGTTGTCCTCGCCGGCCTCGCTGAACTCCTGCGGGATCTGGAGCTCCAGGAGGTCGCGCGGGGGCATCGGGGCGTCGCCGCGGACGACGACGACACCGCGGAGCACGTCCTCCAGGACCTGCCACTGCTCCTCGTCCTCGATCGCGGCGCCCTGGACCACGGCCTGGAGGAACCAGCGGGGGCCGTCGACACCGAGGAAGCGGATGATCTGCGGGGCCCAGCCCTGTTCGACGAACTCGGCGGGGATCTGCTCGCGGACCTCCTGCGGCATCTCCGCGAGGACCTCCTCGGTCAGGGCCGCGGGGACCATCGCCAGCAGCTCGGGGCCGAACGGGCCCTCGCCCTCCTGGGTCTGGCCGTTGGCCTCCTCCTGGATGTCCTTGGCGGTCTCGCGCCGCACGTCCTCCCAGATGCCGCTGCGCTTGGGCGCGGCGAACACCTGGAGCTGCATGGCGCTCTCCTCGTACTGCACGAGGACCGCGACGGGCCGGCCGTCGAGGGGGTTGCCCTCGTCGTCCACCTGGGTGGCCTCGAAGTTCACCTGGAAACCGAGGCCGGGCGCGACGGGCACCTGGAGGGATCCGAAATCGAGCCGCTGCAGCTCGGGGAAGGAGTCCGCGGAGTCCCAGGGACCGCCCTCGTCCGGCTTGGCCTCGGTGGCCTCGGCGGCGGCCTCCTCGCCGGCCTCGTCAACGGCATCCACCGGCTCTTCGGTCGGCTCGGGCCCCTTCTCGGGCTCATCGGCCTGCCGGCGACGTCCAAAAGCCACGACTCACGCTCCTTCTCGACTGTGCTCATTATCCGCGAATCCGCCCGTGGAGCCGAATCCACCGGTCCCGCGCGCCGATCCGGGAAGCTCGGCGACCTCGTGGAACACCGCCTGCTCCACCCGCTGCACGACCATCTGCGCGATGCGGTCCCCGCGCCGGAGAGTGACGGTGGCGCGGAGGTCGGTGTTCAGCAGGGTCACCTTGATCTCACCGCGGTAGCCGGCATCGACCGTACCGGGTGCGTTCACTATGGTCACCCCCAACCTAGCGCCCAAACCGGACCGAGGGTGAATGAAAGCTGCGTAGCCGTCCGGTAGCGCGATGGCCATTCCCGTGGGGACGACGGCACGTTCCCCCGGTGGCAGCTCGACGTCCACGGCGGCGACGAGATCGGCCCCCGCATCGCCCGCATGGGCGTAGTGCGGCAGGGGCAGGTCCGGGTCCAGCCGCTTGATCAGCACATCGACCTTGCTCACGGTCCACCTCACGCTCGGGGAGCATCACGGCGGTCGTGCCGCCGGGCCTGCTGAGAGGCCACCCGACCCTACCGGGGGCGGCGGGGGCGGCCGGACGGGAAACGCCGCCGGGCGGGCGGGGAAGCGGCGCGGCGTGTCCCGGCGCGAGACTACCCGCTCCCGGAGAGTGACCACTTCCGGAAGGTTTGCCCCCAAAGCGCCCTATCGCGCGTAGCGTCACACCTGTCACTCAACGTACGTCCCGCACGAAGGGGCAGGTGAACGGCATGAGTGGGCACTCACTTGATCGTGAGGTCACCCACCGCTCCCTGGACGGGGTACGGGTCCGGATCGCCGGCCCGCACGATCTCGGGCGGCCCTGCACGTCGGTGGCGCGCGTCGCCGACGGCGGCCGGCTCCACGAGATCTCCAGCGGCACCCGCGCGGACGCGCTGGCCTGGGCCGGCCAGGTCGGCGTCACCCGCTTCGAGCAGGAGTTCCGGCTCCAGGGCGGGCGCCTGCGGGTGGGGCGGGCGCGGACGCGCGACATCGACACCGGGGTCAGCGACCCGATGCTCGCGGCGGTCTGGGAGGGACGCCGGCACGCGGTCTTCACGCACCTCTACCACGCGCGTCCGGCCGACGTCGTGGCCTTCTTCGGGACGCTGCGGCTGACCGAGCACGACGACGGGATCACCGCCGACACGCGCGGGCGCGCGCGGCGGCCCGAACCCGCCGAGATGGTCAAGGAGGTCCCCGGCCTCGGGCTCCTGGAGATCACCCCGCTGACGGGGCAGACGCGCAAGCGGCTCCCGTCGTGGCGCGGCGCCTCGGTGGCGGGCGGCGAACTGTTCCAGGACACCATCGAGGGCCAGGGCCCCTACTTCCTGCTGGCGCTGCGGTCGCTGCTGGTGACCGTCCTGCCCGAGGAGGACCGCGTGCGCGAGGTCCCCGGACGGCTGGCGCGGCTGGCGGTCGAGGCGGTCCGGTGACCGCCCTGCTGGCCGGGATCGCCGCCGTCGCGGTGCCGCTCGTCCTGCTGGGGTCGGCGTTCGGGCAGCTCAGACGGCCGAGGACGCTCCCGGCCGCGCTGCGGGCCCAGGGCGTCCTGCCGGCGTCGCTGGCGGTGCCCGCGGCAGTGATCGTGGTCGCGGCGGAAGGCATGGCGGGTGCCTCCGCCGCGATCGCCCTGCTCCTGTGGCTGGACGGGGCGTTCCGCGCCGCGTCCGCCGCGTCCGCCCTGCTCCTGGCCGCCTACGCGCTGTACGGAACGTCCATCGTGCGGTGGCGGAAAGGCGCTCCCTGCGGGTGCGCGGGCGACGCCGCCTCCCCCATGACCGGATGGGTCGCCGGACGGGCGGCGGCGCTGGCGGCGCTGGCCCTCGCCGGCGCCGTGCACGGTCTTCCGGGCGGAACATCCGGATCAGAGATGTCCGTCATCGTTACGGCGGGACTGGGGTTCACGGTGATCCTCTGGACGCTCCCGCACGCCATGATCGAAAGGAGTACCGCTGGATGAGCTTCCAGACCAGCGCGCTGCTGCTCTCCTGGGCGGCGATCCTGCTGCTCGCCCTGGTGGTCGCCGGTCTCGTCCGGCAGGTGCACGCGCTCAGCCAGGCCGCGCCCGCACGCGGGGCGCACGGCACGACCGCGCTCGGTCCGGCGGCGGGCACGCGCGCGCCCGCCTTCGACCGCCTCGGACCGGGACTGCTGCTCTTCGTCGACAGCGAATGCGGGGTCTGCACCGACGTCCTCGCCACCGCGGGAGAGCTGGGCGGACCACTGCACGCGATCTTCTCCGGCGCGGCGCCCGGAACGCCGTTCCCCGGCACGGTCCTCGACGGGGAGCGGGACGGCCTGTTCGCCGACTACGGCGTCCCCGCCACACCCTTCGCCGTGCTCGTCGGCGAGGACGGACGGGTCCGGGCGTCCGAACCCGTGGGCTCTCCCGAGGCGCTCCGCGAGCTGGCCCTGGAGGCGGCGCGATGATCGAGCTTGAGGACATCCCGCCGCTGCGCGGCCCCCGCCCCGCCGGCGCCGAGCGCGTCCGCCGCCGCGCCGAGCGCGACCGGGACCTCAGGCCCGCGCGGCGCAGCCTGCTGACCGGCCTCGCCGCCGCCGGCGCCACCGCCGGGCTGAACGCGCTCGGCGTCTTCCCGCCCGCGCGCCAGGCCATCTCGTCCGGATTCAGCCTGGTCGGCTACTACGACATCTATCCCCGTTGCCCGTCCTATGCGCGGGACCACAACTGCTCCCCCGGCTGCGGGCCGAGCTACGTCTGCGCCTGGTGCTGCCGGACGAGCGGCACGTACAAGGGCTTCCACAAGTCCGGGTCGTCTGATCCCGGCTGGTACAAGCTGCGTCCCAACCAGTGCTACAGCGGCGGCTACGACGGCTGGCTGTGGGCCTACGCCAAGAAGTGCGGCAGTTGCAGCAAGGGCGTCACGTGGCGCTGCCACGACGGCTGGAACAAGACCAAGAAGGGCAACTGGTACAAGACCATCTGCCGCAAGGCGACGGCGTGCAAGAACTGACCGTCCGCCGTGGCCTGACCGATCCCTTTCTCCCCGCCGCCGCGCTGGCACTGCTCGCGGTCGCGGCGGCGGCGCTGGACGCCACGGTCCTGTGCTGGGCCTCGGTCGGTGCCCTCGCCGGATTCTCGCTGTCGGGCAGCGTCTGAACGCGTAACAGCGAATCCGTGCTGTTCTCGCCAGGTTGGCGAGCCCCGATACGGCAGGGCGAGATCCTCGCCGTCTTCACCCTCGGGCTCCTGCTCGGGGGCACGTTGAGCGCGACGGTGCTGTGGTCGCTGTCCGGCCTCTCCGCGCCGCTGCCGCCGCACGTCCGCGCGGCCGCGATCCTGGTGGTGGCCGCTCTGGGCGCCGCCCGCGAGTCGGGCCTGCTCTCCTTGCCCCTCCCGCAGAACGCCCGGCAGATCCCCCAGGAGGTCCTCCAGACTCACCTGCGCCGAGGCTCGCTCCAGTTCGGCTTCGAGCTGGGGACCGGGGTCCGCACGTACGTCCCGTCCAGCGCGCCCTACGTCCTGGCCCTGGCCCTCCTGCTCGGCCACGCGGCCATGGGCGCGGCCCTCATCGCCGGCACCGCCTTCGGCGCCGGCAGGGCCCTCAGCGCCCTGCTGTCCTACCTGGCCCGAGACGATCACCGCGACGCCGCGATAGCCGTCCGCATGCCAGCCGTCAAGACCCTGACGGCGCTCGCCTCCCTCGCCGCCCTGGCTCTTCTCGTCCTCTGACGCTCGGGAACCTCTCGCCGGTCGCGGGCGTCGGACATGGCGGACCCGCCGTCGAGGAAGGCTCGCCCGTGTACTGGTCGCTGGTGATCTCCGCTCTGCTGCGGATCCTGGCCGTGGCCGACTGGGCCGGGTCGGTGCCCGGCCAGAGCACGCTGCTGGCGCTGGCGACGGTCACCGTGGCGGGGCTGCTGGTGCTGGCGACGGTGCGGGGCGCCGCGTCACGGCGCGGACATCGGGCGGCGCTCGCACGGGTGCGGACAGCCCTGCGGGAGCGGACGTCCCGTACCGCCTTCCTCCCCCAACGTGATCCGGACGCGGCGGGGCGGCCCCGTCCGAGAGCACCCGGAGCGGAGATGGCGGCCGCCTGAGCGCGGCCAGAAGCCGTCGATCCGCCACACCCTCCGGAAGGGCTCCGATGTTCCTGCTCGATACCCCCGTTTCGCTCGCCTACGATCTCGTCACCGGCCTGGCCGATGTCCTGCGCCCCGCCGCGGGCGGCCTGGCGACCGCCACCGCGATCGTCGTGTTCACCGCCGCGGTGCGGTTGCTGATGGTCCCGCTCGCCGTCTCCGCGGCCAAGGGCGAGCGGACAAGGACCCGGCTGCTGCCCCAGGTTCAGGCGCTCCAGAAGAAGCACGCGAACAACCCGCAGCGGCTCCAGCGGGAGACCGCGGCGCTGTACGACGCGGAGGGGAGCACGCCGCTCACCGGATGCCTGCCAATGTTCGTGCAGGTGCCGTTCTTCATGGTCATGTACCGGTTGTTCGTGTCAGCGTCGGTGGGCGGCCACCAGAACCTGCTGCTCGCGCACACGCTTCTGGGCGCGCCGCTGGGGCAGAACTGGGTGGGGCTCCTGGGCGGCGGGCTGCTCGCGGGGCCGTCTCTGGTGTTCCTCGGGTTGTTCGCGCTGCTCGCCTTGGTGGCGCTGTGGACGTCGCGACGGGTGACCGCGGAGGGGCCGATGGGCGCGGTGGCGCGGATCATGCCGTTCGGGACGGTGGTGTTCGCGGCGTTCGTCCCGCTGGCGGCCGGGGTCTACCTGCTGACGTCGAACCTGTGGACGGCCGTGGAGCGGGCGATGCTGCATCGCCGGATCGTGGCGCCCGCGCTGTGAGGGCCTGAGAGCGTTCCACGGGCGTGCGCACTGGCCCGCGGTGCTCTCAGCCCTGGGGAGCGACCGGGGCCAGGACGACCTCGACGGTCAGGTCCGCGGGCGCGTCCTCCAGCGCCAGGTCGGCGATGCGGCCCGCGGCGGCCAGGTCGGGCCGGGCGATGTGGGTCACCCTGGCGCCGCGGACGACGGCGCGCGCCACGTCCGCGCGCATCGACGCCTTCGCCTCGGACTTGGCCTTGCGGACCTGCCGGAGCGCCTCGCCGGTCGCGGCGAGGACGACGGGGTCGCCGTCCGGGGGCAGCTCGGCGGCGACCGGCCACGACGCGGCGTGCACCGACCCCGTCCGCCACCACGACCAGACCTCCTCGGTCACGAACGGCAGGACGGGCGCGAACAGGCGCAGCAGCACCGACAGCGCCGTCTGGAGGGCCGCCCGCGCCGACAGCGCCTCGGGGCCGTCCCCGTACGCACGGGCCTTCACGAGCTCCAGGTAGTCGTCGCAAAACTCCCAGAAGAAGCGCTCGGTGCGCTCCAGGGCGCGCGTGTAGTCGTAGCCCTCGAACGCCTCCGTCGCGTCCCGGACGACACCGGACAGCGCGGCCAGCATCGCCCGGTCGAGGGGCTCGGTGACCGCCGCCACCGCTCCCCCGCCGACGACCTCGCCGAGACCGAGCACGAACCTGGACGCATTGAGGATCTTGATGGCGAGGCGCCGCCCGACCTTGATCTGACCGGTGTCGAACGCGGTGTCGGCGCCTGGCCGGCCGCTGGCGGACCAGTACCGGACGGCGTCGGAGCCGTACTCGCGCAGCAGGTCGATCGGCGTGACCACGTTGCCCTTGGACTTGGACATCTTCTTGCGGTCCGGGTCAAGGATCCATCCCGACAGCGCCGCGGCGGCCCACGGCAGCGTGCCGTGCTCCAGATGCGCGCGGACGACGGTGGAGAACAGCCAGGTGCGGATGATGTCGTGGGCCTGCGGGCGCAGGTCGTAGGGGAAGACCCGCCCGAACAGGTCGGGGTCGCGTTCCCAGCCCCCCGCGATCTGGGGGGTCAGCGACGATGTCGCCCAGGTGTCCATCACGTCCGGGTCGCCGATGAAGCCGCCCGGCTCGCCGCGCTGGTCCTCGGTGAAGCCCGGAGGGACGTCCGAGGACGGGTCGACGGGCAGCGCGTCCTCCGGCGGGGTGATGGGCTCCTCGTAGAGCGGGGAGCCGGACCCGTCCAGCCGGTACCAGACCGGGATCGGCACGCCGAAGAACCGCTGCCGGGAGATCAGCCAGTCGCCGTTCAGCCCCTCGACCCAGTTCTCGTAACGGCCCCGCATGTAGCCCGGGTGCCATGCCAGCTCGCGCCCGCGTGCGAGCAGCTCGGCGCGAACCGCTCCGTCGCGCCCGCCGTTGCGGATGTACCACTGGCGTGTCGTGACGATCTCCAGGGGCTTGCTGCCCTTCTCGTAGAACTTCACCGGACGGCTGATCCGGCGCGGCTCACCGTCCAGGTCGCCGGACTCGCGCAGCAACTCGACGACGCGCTCCCTCGCCGAGTGGACCGTCTTGCCGGCCAGCTCGCCGTACGGGTCCGCCGGGACGCCCGCCGGGGGCTCGGCGGCGAGCCGCCCGTCCCAGCCGACGACCGCGCGGGTGGGCAGGTCCAGCTCGCGCCACCACGTGACGTCCGTGACGTCGCCGAACGTGCAGATCATCGCTATGCCCGAGCCCTTGTCCGGGTCGGCGAGCCGGTGCGCGACCACCGGGACGTCCACGCCGAACAGCGGCGTCCGGACGGTCGTCCCGACCAGCTCCCGGTACCGCTCGTCGTCGGGGTGGGCGACCAGCGCGACGCATGCGGGCAGCAACTCCGGGCGGGTGGTCTCCACATAGACCGGACGGTCGTTCGCGTGGAACCGGATCCGGTGGAAGGCGCCCGGCTGCTCACGGTCCTCAAGCTCGGCCTGCGCGACGGCCGTGCGGAAGGTCACGTCCCACAGGGTGGGCGCCTCGGCCACATACGCCTCACCGCGCCCCAGGTTGCGCAGGAACGCCCGCTGCGACGCCGTCCGGGAGACGTCCCCGATGGTGGTGTAGAGCAGGCTCCAGTCGACGGACAGGCCGACGCGGCGCCACATCTCCTCGAACGCCTTCTCATCGACCTCGGTGAGCCGCACGCACAGCTCGATGAAGTTGCGGCGTGAGACCGGCACCTGCCGCCTGGGGTCGGGATTGGCGGGCGGCTCGAAGTCCGGGTCGTACGCGAGGCCCGGGTCGCACCGGACACCGAAGTGGTTCTGGACCCGCCGCTCGGTGGGCAGGCCGTTATCGTCCCAGCCCATCGGGTAGAAGACCGCCCGACCGCGCATGCGCTGGAACCGGGCGATGGTGTCGGTGTGGGTGAAGGAGAAGACGTGGCCGACGTGGAGGGAGCCGCTCACCGTGGGCGGCGGGGTGTCGATCGAGTAGACCTCGCCGCGCGGGCGGGTGCGGTCGAAGCGGTAGACGCCGCCGTCCTCCCAGACGCGTACCCACTTGTCCTCCAGGCCGTCGAGGGATGGCTTGGCAGGGACGTTCGGGGTACGTGGCCGCTCTGTCATGGGCCAATGGTATTGACAACGCCACGGCTCGCATGCCAATTAACCGCCCGCCGGCCGGGCCGGGGACGCGGCGATCACTCCGCCGTCCGGACGGTCCGTGACCATCCGTTCCGGTAGCGTCGGAGCCGACTGGACGACTGGAGGACGAACATGGCGGACAAGGGCGACATCGGCTATCGAGTGGTGGCCGGCGCCGCCGCCTTCGCGGGGGGCTTCGTCGCGAAGAAGGCGATCACGCTGGCCTGGAAGAAGAGCACGGGCAAGGAGCCGCCGACCAATCCCGAGTCCCCGGACGTGGCGCTCGCCGAGGCGATCGGGTGGGCCGTGGTGATGGGCGTGGGCATGGAGCTCGCGCGGCTCCTGGCGACCCGGGCGGCCGCCCGGCAGTGGGCGAAGGGCACCGGCGAGCTGCCGTCCCACCTGAAAGTGGACGTCTGACCCGACGGTCTGAGACGCGAAGGCCGGTGACGCCGACGCGCGGGCGAGGGGGGCGCCCGCGCGTGCGGGCGTCCTAGCCGGTGGACCTCAGGTGCCGTGGCCCCCCGTGGCCATCGTCACCCGGAAGCGGCGGCGGGCCGCCGGCAGAGCCGCGCAGGTCGTTTCTGACCTTCGCGGCGAGGGCCTTGGTCGCCCCCCGGTTGAGCGCCGCGCCGGCGGCGGCCCCGGTGAGAAACGGGCCCATCGTGCTCATGCTGCGGCCGAAGGTGCGCAGCATCCGTTTACGCAGGGCCGACTTGGCAGCCGTCCCCAGCGCGCTTGTGATCGAACCGCTCTCCAGGGGGTTGATGCCGCGCTGCCTGGCCCAGGACGTGAGGAACGCCGCGCCGCGCGCCGTGCCCGAGCCCTGCACCTGGACTCCGTACACCTCGTGCAGCTCAGCGATCATCTTCACCTCGATCGCCGCGACCACGAGGGCCTCGGCGGCGAGCTGGGCGGGGGCGGTCAGCAGCAGCGGCGGGGCGGCGAACTCGACCGCCGCCAGCGCTCCGCCCGCCGCGCCCACGGTGGTCGTGGCGTTGCCGGCGACCTTCACGAGCCGGTCGGCGAGTTCCTCGCCCATCAGCCCGCGGTGGTGCGCCTGCAGCGTCTCCAGGTCGCGGATCGGTATGTGCGGTGCGATCTCGACCAGCATGTCGCTCAGCCAGCGGCCGCGCGCGTAACCCGCGGCGCCCACCTTGCGGGCACTCTGGCCGAGCAGCCTGGCCAGTCGCCCGAGGAGGCGACCGCGGGTCTCGCGGTCCATCTTCTCGTCGCCGGCGAGTCTGCCGATGAGCTCGCCGAGCTCGGTGGAGCCGTCGCCGTGCGGCGGCTCCACCCCGTCGTGGCGCCTTTCAAGGTCTCCCGTCACCTGGCCGCTCCCGGTCAGGCGGCGCACTCGCGGCAGATCGGCCGGCCGTTCTTCTCGGTGGCCAACTGGCTGCGGTGGTGCACCAGGAAGCAACGGGTGCAGGTGAACTCATCGGCCTGCCGAGGAACCACCCGGAAGGTGAGCTCCTCGTTCGACAGATCGGCGCCGGGAAGCTCGGCGACCTCACCGGCGTCCAGGTCCTCGTCGATGATGCTCGCGGCCTTGTCGGCTCGCCGCGCCTGCAACTCCTGAAGGCTGTCCTCGTTGATGTCGTCGTCTGTCTTGCGTGGGCTGTCGTAGTCGGTCGCCATCTTCTATCTCCATCCCCCTCAGTGCTTTATGCGCCCCGTCGCGCGGATCTAACGCTCGGGGGACCGTTCTTGTGCCCGATCCGGGCCGGAAATTCTGTCACGGTTGGTGACGTACGACACACAAGGCGCGACCGTTCCCACGAGTGACACCCATCACCCGGATCTCTTCCTCGTAGTGTGTCTTCCATCACATACCCGGCAGATGTCACGGCATAGATACCGTGCCGGGACGTCCGTCGGGTATCCCGCGGCGGCGGGGATCATATCGGTCCCGGGGGCGTTGCGCGCGCCGACCCGGCAGCCTGGTCCGGGACTCTTTGAACCGGCTGGTCGGCGACTGAACCAGACGCTTCGGTGAAACGTCTGAACTAACGCGATATCGTGCCCGCCTGAGGTTAGGGGGCGGGCCCCCCGCGGGGCCGTCCGGCGATTGCCGGCTGTGGCCTGTCTGCGAGGGCCCGGCGCACACTATCGCGGGACATCACTGCGGGTCACTGGAGGGTCAGATGCCGGATGCCGCTCCGCTGGAGCCAGGCGATCCTAGGGCACTGGGACAGTACGAGGTCGTCGGGCGGCTGGGCGCCGGGGGGCAGGGAGCGGTCTTCCTGGGGAAGGCGCCGAACGGGGGTTACGTCGCCGTCAAGCTGCTGCACGCCCAGATGGCGAACGATCCGGCGGCACGCGCCCGGTTCACCCGCGAGGTGGCCGCGGCGCAGAAGGTCGAGCCCTTCTGCACGGCCCGTGTGCTCGAGGCCGATGTGCAGGGCGACCAGCCCTATGTCGTCAGCGAGTTCATCGACGGGCCCTCGCTGCACGACGTGGTCGCGCACAACGGGCCGCGCGGCGCGGCGGAGCTGGAGCGCCTCGCGATCGGCACGGTGACCGCGCTCGCGGCCATCCACGAGGCCGGGATCGTGCACCGCGACTTCAAGCCGAACAACGTCATGCTGGCCTCCGACGGCCCGCGCGTCGTCGACTTCGGCATCGCCCGGACGGTGAACTCGCAGGAGAGCGCGGTCACCGCCACCGGCATGGTCGTCGGCACGCCCGGCTACCTGGCGCCCGAGCAGCTCACCGGCGCGCCGCTCACCCCGGCCGTGGACATCTTCGCCTGGGCCGCGACCATGGTGTTCGCCGCGACCGGGCAGTCGCCGTTCGAGGCGGACACGCTGCCGGTGATCATCAACCGGATCCTGAACGAGGACCCGGACCTGTCGGCGCTGCCCGCGGGCCCGCTGCGCGATCTGATCGGCCGCTGCCTCTCCAAGGACGCGGGGCTACGCCCGCCGGCCGCCCAGCTCCTGCTGAACCTGCTCGGTCACGTCGGTGCCGCGCCCGCGAACCCCGGGGCCGACTCGGAGGACCTGCTCAACCAGGGCACCCGCATCGCGGCGCAGCTGCCGGCGCCGCCGCCGGTGCCGCCGGCGCGGCACACGCCCCCACCGCAGCCGATCACCCCGCCGCCGATGCCGATGAACCAGGGGGCGATGCAGGGGCCGACCACGCCCCCGCCGCAGCCCATCACGCCGCCGCCGATGCCGATGTACCAGGGCGCCGGGGTGCACAACGTGTCGACGCCACCGGCGCACGGGTCCATGCCACCGCAGATGCCGATGCAGCAGGCGGGACCGGTCCCGCCGATGGGGCCCACGTACGGGCCGCCGGCACGCCAGTCCAGCTCCGCCGGGCCGATCATCGCGATCGGCTGCGGTGTGCTGGCCCTGATCGTGATCGTCGTGATCGTCGTGATCGCCATCGCCGCCGCCAACAGCGACGACCCGGACGACCCGATCCTGCCGACGACCACCTACACGCCGAGCACGGGCAGCACACCCACCCCGGCCACCACCGGCGGCCTGCTCGGCTCGTACTCCGGCACGGGCTTCCAGCCCAGCGCGGGGGCGGGCCGGTCGACCTTCCAGGTGCGGTTCGCGCTGCTCCGCTCGTTCGGCACCGCGCGCTACACCTACACCAGCACGCCCACCTGCATCACGCGCCTGTCGCTGCTGTCGGGCGACGAGAGCAGCTCCAGGATCGAGTATCAGGAGACCCCGATGTCGGGGATGTCCACCACGCAGTGCGCCTCGGGCTACCTCACGTTTATCCCGTCGTCCAGCACCTCGATGCGGTGGGAGTGGCGGCCGAACCGGTCCACCACGACCGCGGACGCCTATGGGTACGTGAGCAAATAGTGGCCCGCCGGTAATAACCCTGTATCGCCGCCCCTCCCGGAAGGACGCAGATGGCAGAGGTCGCCCCTCTCCGCACGGGTGATCCGGCCCATCTCGGGCCCTACCAGCTGATCGGACTGCTCGGGGAGGGCGGTCAGGGGGCGGTGTACCTCGCCGAAGACGAACCGGGGCACCGGGTCGCGGTGAAGCTGCTGCACGCGCGGTTCAGCGGTGACGCCAAGGCCCGGTCCCGGTTCGCGGCCGAGGTGGCGGTGGCCAAGCGGGTCTCGCCGTTCTGCACCGCCCGCGTCCTGGACTCCGACGTCGAGGGCGACCGGCCCTACATCGTCAGCGAGTACATCGACGGCCCGGCGCTGTCGGACGTGCTGGCGGCCGAGGGCCCGCGGGTCGGCGCCGACCTCGACCGCATCGCGATCGGCACGATGACGGCGCTCGCCGCGATCCACCAGGCGGGGGTCGTGCACCGCGACTTCAAGCCCGGCAACGTGCTGCTCGCACCGGACGGCCCCCGGGTGATCGACTTCGGGATCGCCCGCGCGCTGGACGCCACGGGCACGATGTCGAGCACCGCCATCGGCACCCCCGCCTACATGGCGCCCGAGCAGATCTCCGGCGCGCCGGTCGGCCCGGCGGCCGACGTGTGGGCGTGGGCGGCCACGATGGTGTACGCCTCGACCGCGCGTCCGGCGTTCGGTCAGGACTCGATCCCCGCGGTCATGCACCGCATCCTCAACATGCCGCCCGACCTCGGGGCGCTCACCGAGCCGCTGCGGGAACTCGTCGCCGCGTGCCTCGCCAAGGACCCGTTGCTCCGCCCGCAGTCGCAGCACGTCCTGGCGCACCTGCTGCGGCTCGCCGGAAGCCTTCCCCAGGCCGGCGCCCCTCAGCTCGCCGGGGTGGGCGCCGAGCACGACACCACGATGCTCAACCAGGGCGCCGAAGCCGCCGCCGAGTCGGCGGGGCTGCACGCCTCGCCGCCGCCTGAGCACATGGCGCCGCCGCAGATGGCTCCGCCGCCGCAGCGGGCCCCTCTGTACTCGCCCGGTCTGCCGATGCACGGCCCTCCTCCGTCCCCGCCGCCCAGCGCGGCCACCTGGCCGGTGGGCGGCTCCACCGCGCCCGTCGTCGACCTGAGCAAACCACACGGGACGGGCACCGGCGGGCGCCGGCGCGGGATCGGCGTGCTCGCCGGCGCCGGTGGCGCCGCCCTGGTCGCGCTGGTGCTCGCGGGCGCCGTGATCGCCGTCCGGCTCAGCGACGACGGGAAGCCGTCGCCCACGCCCGCCGGGCGCGTCGGCGGCACACTGGCGATCGCCGCCCAGAGCGACCTCAACACGAGCGGGCAGCTCGACCCCTCGCACAGCCTGTCGGGCACCGGCCGCTTCGTGGTCAAGCAACTGTTCACCGGACTGACCGAGACCGGCACGGACGGAGTCGTCCGCGGCCGCCTCGCCTCCTCGCTCCAGCCCGACGCGACCTGCACGACCTGGACGATCTCCGTCAAGCCGGGAACGACCTTCAGCGACGGCACACCGGTCGACGCGCAGGCGTTCGCCCGCGGCTGGGCCCGCGCCGCCGCGGTCACGAGCGGCGACGCGCCGACGCTGATGGCCGACATCAAGGGCTACAGCGATGTCGCGGGCGGCAAGGCCACGCAGCTGTCGGGCGTCACCACCTCCGGCGGCGGCGTGCTCACCGTCACGCTCACCTCCCCCAATTGCGATTTCGGTGCCCGGCTGGCCGACCCGGTGTTCGCGCCCGTACCCGAGGCCGCAGGAAAGGCCGACAACGACACCTACAACATGAACCCCGTCGGCAACGGCCCCTTCAAGGTGCAGTCGTACGTCAAGGACAAGTCCGTCACGCTCGTCCGCAACGATCGGTGGGCCTTCGGCAAGACCAGGCTGGACCGGGTCGAGATCCGGCTGGGCGTCGTCGACGCCCAGGCGCGGGCGGCCTTCACCTCCGGCGAGGTCGGCTGGGCCGGGCTCCCCTCCGACGACCGCGCGACGTCCGGCGACCCGAACGTGACCACCCGCCTCCTGGCGTCCGAGCGGATGCTCGTCCCGCTCACCGGGCGCGGGCCGATGGCGTCCAAGGAGGGCAGGCTCGCGGTCTCCTACGCCCTCGACCGCAAGAAGATCAGCCAGGCGGCGGGGCTCGCGAACCAGCCCGCACGCGGGCTGGTCCCGGCGGCGCTCCCCGGGTTCGGCGGACCGGGCACCTGCCCGTCCTGCGACGCGCCGGACATCACCAGGGCCAAGACGCTCGCCACGCAGGCCGGGCTCGGGTCGGGGACGACCGTCGTGCTCCACACCCAGGACCTGCCCGTCTACCAGCAGCTGGCCGACGTGATAGCGCAACAGCTGGAGTCGGCGCTGGGCTGGAAGATCGAACGGAAGAAGACGCCGCTCGCGGAGTTCCAGGAGTACCGCAAGTCCCTCATCGCGGACGACGCGTCCGGGCTGGCCCTCTTCGCGTGGGCCCCCGACTACCCCACGCCCTACACGATGCTCTGGAACCTGCTGGGCAGCACCAGCATCGCGACGGAGTCGAACACCTACTACAACCTGGCCAAGTACAAGAGCACGCGCTTTGACGGGGTGATGTACAAGGCGGTCCGGACGATCTCGTCGCAGGAGCGCACCGAGCTGTACAAGCAGGCCGAGAAGATCGCGCTGGACGACATGGCGCTGATCCCGCTGCTGAACCTCGGGAGGCGCGCCCTGAGAAGCGCCAAGTACGTCGGGCTGGACTTCGACTACGACGGGGACCCCACCCTGGCGACCGCCGCCCTCAAGTAGCACCGTTCTCATGGCCGGGCGGGCGGCCGTCAGCCGGGTGGGAGGCGGACGGTGACGATCAGCCCGCCGCCCGGACGCGGCGCCGCGTACACCGCGCCGCGGTGGGCCAGCACCACCGAGCGGACGATCGACAGCCCGAGCCCCGCGCCCTTGGCGGACTCGACACGGTCGGCGTTCAGCCGCCGGAACGGCTCGAACAGCCTCTCCACCTCGTACGCGGGCACGGCGGGGCCGGTGTTCTCGACCTGGACGGTGGCCCAGCCTTCGAGCAGCCCGGTGCGCAGCCACAGCTCGCCGCCGTCCTCGTTGTGCTTGATCGCGTTCTCGACGAGGTTGGACACCAGGTGCTCCAGCAGCACCGGGTCGCCGAGCGCCGTCCCGGACGTCAACTCGGGGTGGACGGAGACGTCGTTGTCATGGTCGCGGCGGGCGGAGTGCTCCAGCACGGTCGCCGCCACCTCGGCCAGGTCCACCGGGGTGCGGGCGGTCAGCTCGCGCTCGCTGCGGGCCAGCAGCAGCAGCCCCTCGATCAGCCGCTCGTGCCGGGCGTTGGTGGCCAGCAGGGTGCGGCCGACGGCGCGCAGGTCGTCCGACACCTCGGGGTCGCCGAGCGCCACCTCCAGCAGCGTCCGGTTGATCGCCAGCGGCGTTCTCAGCTCGTGCGAGGCGTTGGCGACGAACCGGCGCTGGGAGTCGAACGCCTGCCCGAGCCGTTCCAGCATCGCGTCGAAGGTGTCGGCCAGCTCCTTGATCTCGTCGTCGGGGCCCTCCAGCGCGATCCGCTCGTGCAGGGTGCTCTCCGACAGGCGGCGCGCCGTCGCGGTGACCCGCTGCAGCGGGCTGAGCGCCCGGTCGGCGACGAAGTAGCCGAGCACCAGCGTGATGATCCCGACCCCGCCGAGCGCGACCAGCGACCGGCCGACGAGCTGGCGCATCGTCTGCTCGACGAACTGGTGCTGCACCTCGGCGGCCGTCTCGGGGTCGTTGATCCCGAATCCGATGACCTTGACGCCACCGAGAATGTTGGCCATCAGGATCGACATGACGAACAGCAGCAGCGCCCCGGCCATGAAGAACAGCAGCCCGTAGAGCAGGGTGAGGCGCAGCCGGACGCTCATCCGGCCGGGCAGCGACTTCAGGTCCGTCGCGAACGACCCGCCCTCGGTCCGCCACAGGCCCTTGGCGCCCTGGCTTGGCGGCGGGAACTGCTGCGGGCCCGGACGGCGCCACGGGCCGCCGCCCGTCTTGCCGTTCGGCTGGGCGTTCGGGGCGGTGACGGGCTGGGTGGACTGGCCGGCGGGCTGATGGGTGGACTGAGGGTTTGTGGGCTGAGGGTTTGTGGGCTGGGCGCTCGGCGACGCGGCGGTGGGACGGCCGTCCGGGCGATCGGTGGCGCCCGGCCCGCCCGGCCCGTCCGGGTCGTTGTGCGGCGCGGATTCGGAGGTCACAGCCGGTACCCCACTCCGGGCACGGTCTCGATCACCGGCGGGTCGCCGAGCTTCTTGCGCAGCGTCATCATGGTGACCCGCACGACGTTGGTGAAGGGGTCGATGTGCTCGTCCCACGCCTTCTCCAGGAGCTGCTCGGAGCTGACGACCGCGCCGTCCGCGCTGAGCAGCACCTCCAGGACCGCGAACTCCTTGCGGGTCAGCTCGACCGGACGGCCGTCCCGCAGCACCTCGCGGCGGGCCGGGTCGAGCGTGATCCCGGCGCGCTCCAACACCGGCGGCAGCGGCGCGGCGGCGCGCCGGCCGAGGGCGCGCACCCGGGCGATCAGCTCGGCGAACGCGAACGGCTTGGCCAGGTAGTCGTCGGCGCCGATGGACAGGCCCTCGACCCGGTCGTCCAGTTCCCCCGCCGCCGTCAGCATGATGATCCGCGCCGGGTAGCGCTGCGCTACGAGCTGCTTGCACACATCGTCACCGTGGACCCTCGGCAGGTCCCGATCGAGGACGATCACGTCGTACTCGTTGACGCCCGCCCGCTCCAGCGCCCCCGCGCCGTCGTAGGCCACGTCCACGGCCAGCGCGTCCCTGCGCAGGCCGGTGGCTATCGCGTCGGCGAGCACCCGCTCGTCCTCGACGACTAGAACACGCACCGCGTCCCCCTCCGGTCGGGGCGCCGCCGCCCCGCGATCCAGGTATGCCACGGATCCCGTAAGACGCCCGTAAGCACCCGTTCAACTTGCCGCCCGCCGGCCTGTCTATGCTCACCGCAAGGTTCCGCGAAAATTGCATCGGCGAACAGGTTTACCTTCAGCCTAGGGCTGGGTAGGCATGGGCACGATCCGGGAGGAGGCCCATGGGCGAGTTGTCACGCATGATTCAGCAGCGGCTAGACGACGCATACGCGTCGCTGCGCAGCGCCCACGCAGATGGAGACACTTACCTGGCGGACATCCGCCAGGAGGAGATCAACGAGCTACGCCGGATCGCAGCGAATCACGACATCGGCGTTGAACCCCGCGAGTAACCGTGCTTACTTGTTGCATTGCCCTTGGCGTCGGGCGCTGAACGCCCTCCTTCAACGGCAACGCGGCGATCGCTGCATCGCTCCCGACTCGCCCTAGAGGGCTCGCTTCGCGATCATGTTCTTGCTTCGCTCGAACCTGGCCTCGCACGCGATCGCGGCGGGTCGGGGGTGTGGTCGCCGCCTTGCTCGGGAGGGTGTCGTCGTGGCCGGCGTCCAGGGGCTATGCAGTCGCGGTCAGTCCTGCAAGGGGTCTAGAGGGGCCAGCAGGTCGTGGAGGGCTTCGAAGGTTCCTGGGCCGCCGGCGATGGTGAGCTCGGGGCCTGCCGGAGTGCCGTTCAGGCCCTCCACGCGGCCGCCGGCCTCGCGGACGATCAGGGCGCCCGCCGCCACGTCCCACGCCTGGACGCCGCGCTCGTAGTAGGCGTCGATCCGTCCGGCCGCCAGCGAGCAGAGGTCCACGCAGCAGGAACCGCCGCGGCGGATGTCACGGACGGCGGGCAGCACGCCGGTGAGCACCCGCGCCTGGCCGGCCCGTCTGGCCGCCGAGTAGCCGAATCCTGTGGACAGCAGGGCCCGGTCCAGCGGCACCTGAGAGTTCACGCGGAGTTCACGCGCGCCGGACGCGTCGTGCAGCAGGGCACCGCCGCCGAGCATGGCCGTGTACGACTCGCCGCGCCGGGGGATCTCGACCGCCCCGGCGACCGCGGTGCCGTCCACCTCGGCGGCGATGCTGACCGCCCAGTCCGGCAGGTCGTACAGGTAGTTGACGGTGCCGTCGATCGGGTCGATCACCCAGCGGACGCCGCTGCCGCCGGGCCGGGTGCCGCCCTCTTCACCGAGGAAGGCGTCGTCCGGGCGGGCGGCCGTGATCCGTTCGATGATCAGTGCCTCGGCGGCGCGGTCCATCTGGGTGACGACGTCGGTGGGGCTGGACTTGGTCTGGACGACGTCGGGGCCGTCCACCGGGCGCTTGTCGATCAGCATCCGGGCCGCCTCCCGCGCGGTCGCGGCGGCCAGTTCGAGCAGTTCCTCCGCCAGGCTCATCCCGTCCCCCCGTGTCCCACTGCGTCGGCCAGCAACTCGCGTGGCAGGGCCGCGAAGCGCGGGTCTGCGCCGGGCGTGGCCGCACGGGCGAACGCGATCCCGAGTTCCTCCGCCCGTCCAGCCGCCTCGACGTCGAGGTCGTACTTGACCTCCATGTGGTCCGACACGAACCCGATCGGCACGGCGGCGACCGCGCGGACGCCGTCACCGTGCAGCTTCTGCAGGTGGTCGTCGATCTGCGGCTCCAGCCACGGCTGGCCCGGCGGGCCGCTCCGGCTCTGGTAGACCAGGTCCCACGGCGCCCCCGGTGCCGCCGCGTGCGCCACGGTCCGTGCGGCCTCTTCCAGCTCCGCCACGTACAGCTCTCGGTTGGGCTGTGAGAGCGGCACACTGTGCGCGGTGAAGACCAGGCGCGCTCCTGCCGGCAGGCGGCTGAGAGCGTCTCTGGTGGCGTCCGCGAAGGGGTCCACGAAGCCGGGCCTACCGCTATAGACGGGGAGCTTGTCGATCTCAGGAGCGCCCGGGACCTCGTCCCGCGCGCGCGCAATGTCCTCTAGGTACTGGTCGTTGGTGGAGTAGCCGCTGTAGGCGGAGGTGACGAAGGCGGCCGCCCGCCGGATCCCGTCGGCCTCCATCTGCCGGACGGTGTCGGCGAGATAGGGCGTCCAGTTGCGGTTCCCCCAGTAGACCGGCAGATCTATGTCATGGGCGGCGAAGTCGGCTTCGATCGCGGCCTTGAGCTCGCGGCAGAGCTGGTTGATCGGGCTCACCCCGCCGAACAGGTGGTAGTGCTCCCCCACCTTCTCCAGGCGCTCGCGAGGGATGTTTCGGCCGCGGGTGACGTTCTCCAGGAAGGGGATCACGTCATCGGGCCCCTCCGGCCCCCCGAAGGACAGCAGAAGCAACGCGTCATACGACGTCATGCCTCCATCCAACCAGCCGTCCGGCACTTCGATCACTGGCAGGGCCCGATCACCGGTAGCGCGCGGCGTAGGCCTTGGCCAGGTGGAGCACCTTCTGGACGTACCAGTCGGCGTGGTTGTACTGCCAGACCGCCCGGTAGAGCTGTTGCCCGCCCTTGCCCGCGCCGTTCGCGCACAGGTACTTGGCGGCGCCCGGGACGGCGTCGAAGGGGTTCATGATGTCGGCCTTGCCGTCGCCGTCCCCGTCGACGCCGTACGAGCGCCACGTCGTGGGCATGAACTGCATGGGGCCAAGCGCGCCCGCGCTGGAGGGGCCGGCGTTGCGGCCGTGGTCGCTCTCGACCTGCCCGATCGCGGCGAGGACCGTCCAGGACAGGCCCTGGCAGCTCGTGGCCGCCTGCCGGTACAGGTCCAGGTAGCTGCCGGGGCGGCCGCCGTCCCCGGTCGGCCGGTACCTGCCCTCGTGCAGATTTACCACGTTCGAGCCCGGCCCGAGGATCCTGGTCACCGCCGCGACGACCTTGGTGGGGCTGACGCCGGGCGCGTTGACCAGGACCGCGATGTCCGGGACGAGGCCCATCTGCGCGCCGGACGCCTTCCCGACCAGCATGTCGATGCCGGGCAGGCCGAGCTGACCGGAGCCGCCCATGGTCAGGTTCGGCGTCGTCCGGGCCACCACCGTGTAGTGGAGACCCCTGCTGAGCCGGAGCTGACCGGCGGCGGCCGGGGACACCACGAACTGCCCGCCCGCCAGCGCCGCCCACAGGTCGGTCTTCTGCGCGGTACCCGGCGGCGTCCAGGAGCGGAACGAGGACGGGTCGACCGCGAGCGCGTTCACCTGCCGTCCTTGGAGCTGGACGGCGCCGCCGGCGGCCGTCACCACGTCCCTGACCTTGGACAGCTTGGAGATCCGGGCGAGCCGGGCCGCGGAGATCGGGCCCTTCGCGACCGCCAGCACGTCCGGTGGGACCACGCGGCGCAGCGGTGCGACCTGGCCGTCCTCCACCACGTTCACCGGACCGCCAGGGGCGGTGCCCGGCTGCACTCCCACCTCCGGTGCGGTGGAGGCGGGCAGGTCGTCCTCCTCGGCCGTCAGCGCCGTGTAGGCCCCGCCTGCGGCGGTCCCGGCCGCGAGCACCGCGATGGCGGCGATGGCGAGCGGCAGCCCGCGGTTCGGCGTCCTCTGCCGCCGCTTCTCCTGCTTGGGCGTCGTCCGCGAACGTGAGCGCGGGGCAGGGGTCCCGTGGGGCGGCGGTGCTGATGGTGGAGCCACAACATTTCCCAACGAGTCTCGCTACGGGCCAGTTACCTGTCTTTTCACTTCTTTCCCCCAGGTAACGTGATCACCGCGCTGAAGTCGAAGAACATGCTCGGGGGCCTGCTCCTCCCCCCGGTGCGGGGGGAGAACGATTGGCCAGTCCGTACCGAGAGCTGCTGGCGATCCCGGGCGCCCGGCTCTTTGTCGCCGCGGGCCTCGTCGGCCGCATGTCGATGTCGATGGAGGGCATCGGCATCGTCCTTCTGGTGTCCGCGGTCACCGGATCGTACGGTATCGCCGGAGCTGTGAGCGCGACCCTGGCCCTCGGCTTCGCGGCCGGGGCCCCGCTCACCGCGCGCTTCGCCGACCGGTACGGCCAGCACCGCGTGCTGGTCCCGGTGGTACTGGCGAACACGGCGAGCTACACCCTTCTGATCATCTTCGCGCAGGCGCGGCTGCCGATCTGGACGATGTTCGTGGCGGCCGCCTCGGCCGGGCTCACGCAGGTGTCGCTGGGCGCCTGGGTGCGGGCACGGTGGTCCTATGTCCTGCGCGACACCCCCGCGCGCATCGGCGTCGCGTACTCGTTCGAGTCGGTCGTGGACGAGACGATCTTCATCACCGGGCCGATGCTCGTCACGGCGCTGTCCACCGGTGTCCATCCGGCGGCGGGCATCGCCGCCGCGGCGGCCTGCACGCTGGTGGGCTGCCTGGCACTGGCGTATCTGCGCGACACCGAGCCCGCCCCCCGCCCGCGGGAGCCGGGGTCGCACGGTGGCAGCGTCCTTCGCAACCCTGGCGTGCTGGTGATGTCGCCGGTGTTCCTGATGCTCGGCATGGTGTTCGGCTCGATCGACGTCAGCGGCGTGGCCTTCGCCGAAGAGGAGGGCCACAAGGCACTCGCCGGAGTGCTGATCGGCTGCTACGCGCTGGGCAGCGGCGCGGCGGCGCTCTGGTACGGCGCGCGGCACTGGCGCAGCCCGCTCTCCAAGCGGTTCCTGATCGGGCTGGGCCTGCTGGTGGTGGGACTCGTCCCTCCCGTCCTCATCGGGAACCTCTACCTGATGATGTTCGTGGTGTTCTTCTCCGGGTTGGCGATCTCCCCGACGATCATCCCGGGCTTCGGGCTGGTGGAGCGGCTCGTCCCGGCGGCACAGCTCACCGAGGGGCTCGCACTGGTCTCCACGGCGGTCGGGATCGGGGTTGCCCTGGGCTCCTCGCTGGCGGGCCGGGTCGTGGACGCGGAGGGCTCGCACACCGCGTTCTTCGTCCCGCTGGGATGCGCGGTGATCGCGGCGGTCATCGGGTTGGCGGGGGCCCGGTCCCTGCGCAAACGTGAACTTTCCTCGCAATCGTCTGCCGAGTAGAGTCGCCGCATGTCACCCAAGACCCGCCAGAAGTGGCGAAACTGGGCGGGAAATCAGCAAGCCACGCCGCATCGGTCCGTCACGCCGCGTACCGCCGGCGAGGTCACCGACGCGGTGCGCTCGGCCGCCGACGACGGCCTCACGGTCCGGATGACGGGCACGGGGCACTCCTTCACCGGCGCGGCCGTCGCCGAGGGCGTCCTGCTGCGCCCGACCGAGCTCACCGCAATCCGCTCCGTCGACACCGCCACCGGACTCGTGACCGTCGAGGCCGGCCTCCCGCTCCACGCGTTCAACCGGGTCCTGGACGAGCACGGTCTCGCGCTGGCCAACATGGGGGACATCCAGGAGCAGACCGTCGCCGGCGCCCTACAGACCGCCACGCACGGCACCGGCCGCGACGCCGCAGGGCTCGCCTCCCAGGTCGCCGCCCTGGAATTGGTCCTCGCCGACGGCACCACCGTCGCCTGCTCGCCGGACGAGCGTCCTGACCTGTTCGACGCGGCCCGTGCCGGGCTCGGCGCGCTCGGCATCGTCACGGCCATCACGTGGAAGACCGTCCCGTCGTTCCTCCTGTGCGCGCAGGAGGAACCGATGAAGTGGGACGAGGTGCTCGCGCGCATGGACGAGTTCGACTTCGCCAACGAGCACTTCGAGTTCTACTGGTTCCCCCACACCGAAGGCTGCCTGACCAAGCGCAACAACCGCGTCGAGGGGCCCGCGCGACCCTTGTCCAAGGCCAAGCACTGGCTGGACGATCGGTTCCTGTCCAACACGGTGTTCGGAGCCATCAACAGGGTCACGCACCTTGCCCCCGTCTCGACACCCTTCGTCAATGGCATCTCCGCCAAAGCGCTCGGTGCGCGCACGTACAGCGACACGTCCTACAAGGTCTTCACCAGTCCCCGGACAGTGCGTTTCAAGGAACAGGAGTACGCCATCCCGCGGGAGGAACTCGTCCCCGCGTTGCGCGAACTCCGCTCTTTGTTCGCCCGCAAGGACTGGCGGGTCAGCTTCCCCATCGAGGTCCGGCTCCTCCCCCCGGAGGACGCGTGGCTGTCCATGGCGTACGGGCGCCCGACCGCGTTCATCGCCGTTCACGTCTACAACCGTGACGCGCACGAGGCGTACTTCCGCGGCGTCGAAGACCTGCTGACGGCACTCGGCGGACGCCCGCACTGGGGAAAGCTGCACACCCGCGACGCCGACTACCTGGAGAAGGTGTATCCGAGGTTCGGCGACTTCCAGAAACTGCGCGACGAAATGGACCCGGACCGCCGCTTCGCCAACCCCTACACGACGCAGGTGTTCGGGAACTGATCAGATCTTCGGACACCGGTGGCCGCGCTCAACCGCCGGAGCCGGTGCGCTGAGGATCCGCGCCGCCCTGCTCATCACCACCCTGGCTCTGTGTCGGCGCCGGCGTGCTCGGAGCCGTCGGCGTGGACGGCCGTGTGGTCGTGGGGCGCTCCGTCGGCCGCGCGGTCGGCGGCGCGGTCGTCTCGTCCGTGGGGTCGCCGCTCGGACGGCCCGACGGCGTCTCGCTCGACGGGGTCCCGCTGGGCGTCTCCTCGGAGGGCTCACCGGTCGACGGCGCGTCCGACGGCGTCTCCCGCGTGCCACCACCGCCACCGCCACCGAGCACCTTCGTGACGGTCAGCCCGTTGCCCCTATTGCCGATCGGGCCGCCGGCCGCCGCCTCGTACAGCGTGATGCCGCCGAGCACGACCGCGAACACCACCGCCGACGTCACCACCAGCTTCCACCAGTGATGCCTGGCCCACTCCACCGTGCTCTGCAACGCCGACCGCCGGACGACCTCCCGCACCGCCTCCTCCCCCGCCATCCCGGCCAGAACGTCCGCGACGGTCCGGGACGGATCCAGGGCCGGGTCCACGCGCGTCACGTTCGGGTCGAGGTCCATCCGCGTCGCGTTCGGGTCGGACCACACCACCGTGCGGGTCGGGTCGGCGCTCACCGCCTCCGCCGCGGCGCCGCGCGCCGCGTCCCGCTGCTGCACCACCGCCTGCAGATGGTTCAGATCCTTGATCTGTTCCCTGCCCTGGTCGAGGTAGTGCTTGCACACGGCGGAGCCGGCCGTCGAGGCCACGCTCATGAACGCCGCGCCCAGGATCGTCCCGTACACGCCGAGGTATGACGCCCCCACCGCCGCGGCCAGCGTCGCCAGTCCGCTCGCGATCAGCTGCGTCGTGCTCAGATCGGGCAGCTTGCGCTGCATTGCCCCGTTTCCCCCCGTCCATCGGTAACAAATCCCCCGAACCGAAACTAACGGCCACTTACCGGTGTTCCGTGCACGGACGTGATGCTCGCTACGCCAAACGGGTGGAGTCCAGGGGCCCGGTCAGGCACAGTGTGGAAAAGGATGCACAAGAATCAGGCAGGGCGACCACGGGCGGACCCCGTCCCCGGCAAGCTTGGTCAGGTGCCCTCTTCAGCCTCGTGAAGGGGGCTTCGAGAGCGGCGATGTTCGGACATGCCGGGTACGGTGCTGGCAGCAGGTGTGTCCGAAAGAGAGACTCGGGAACCCGGGGGGAAGGGCACGCATGCGCCCTCGGCGGGCAACGGACGACCGGCCGATGAGAGCACGATGGAGGCGGGCTCATCATCGGTGGCGTGGTCCGGCGCCCTCCGTGCCGTCTGGACAGGGCAGGAAGGACACGCATGCAGGAGCTGCGCCTCGTCGCGGTCAGCGAGGACGGAACGTACCTCGTCCTGGCGACCGCGGGCCGAGGCACCCGGTTCACCCTGCCCGTCGACGACCGGCTCCGCGCCGCGGTCCGAGGGCACTTCTCCCGCCTCGGCCAGTTCGAGATCGAAGTGGAGAGTCCCTTGCGTCCCAAGGAGATCCAGGCCCGTATCCGGTCCGGCGAGACCGCGGAGGAGATCGCCGAGTCGGCGGGCATCCCCGTCGAACGCGTCCGCTGGTTCGAAGGGCCGGTCCTACAGGAACGCGAGTACATGGCCCAGCAGGCGCAGCGCGTCACCGTCCGCCGGCCCGGTGAGTCCACGCCCGGCCCGGCCCTCGGAGAGACCGTCGAGGAGCGCCTCAGCCGCGGCGGCGTCGACCTCGACGAGGTCGAGTGGGACTCCTGGAAGTGCGAGGACAACACCTGGCGCGTCCGCCTGTCCTTCTTCGACAACGGCCGCCCGCACGCCGCCGAATGGGTCTTCGACCCCCGCCGCCGCCACGTCTCCCCCCTCGATGAGGTCGCCGCCCGCCTCACCGCCGTCGAATGGGACGAGGAGTCCCTGTCCGACACCGTCACCCCGCTCGTCCCGCGCCGTCCCGCCATGAAGGTCGTCTCCAACGACCGCGGCATCCCCGCCGAGTCCGAGCAGCCGGGCCCGCTCCGCGCCGCCGAGCCGCGCGACTACGCTCTCGACCGCGGCCGCGTCCTCGACCCGCACCCGACCTTCCCGGCCACCGACCCGACGCCGCTGCGCGAGGCGGCCCAGCTGCGCGACGCCGGCCGCGAGCCGCCCGCACTGCGCCAGGCCGCCCCGCCGAGCGAGGCCATGGCCGCCCACGAGGCCGCGCAGGCACGCACGGCACCGAGGGGCACCCGGACGAGCCCCACCCCGCACCGCGACCACACCCGGCCCCGCGACACCGAAGCGCATGAGGCCAGCGCATTCCGTGAGGACTTCGAAACGGACCAGGCCGTCCAGCCGGCCGAAGGCACCGACGAACGCGAAGCCACCGACGGGCATGCCGCCGCCGCGCCCCGCGATCCGGCGCAGACGTCCCGGTCCCGCGAGGCCGCGCGGCAGCGCGAGTCCACGGCCGCCGACGAGTTCGCGCAAGCGATGGCGGAGGTCGCCCCCGCGAGCCGGACCACGGCACCCCGCGACGCCGTCCGAGACCGCGAGGCCGCCGAAGCACGCGAGGAGTTCGACACACCTCGGGCCGCCGAGCCGGGCGACGCCGCCGGCGGACGCGAGGGCGCCGCCCCACGCGACCAGGTGCGGCTGCGCCAGGCGCCCCGGCCCGGCGAAGAGCCCGGTGAGGAAACCGAAGCACGCGAGGCCGCCGCGTCCGGCGACGAGCACGAGGCACACCCCGGCGAAGCGACCGGCGGACGGGCGGCCGGCCCCCGCGACGACGCCCAGCCGCGCGACGCCGATGCATCCGGGGCCACCGCACCCGGCGAGGACATCGAAACGGACCAGCCCGCCCAGCCGACCGAAGGCACCGACGACAGTGCGGCCGCTGCACCACGAGAGGCCCCGCGGGACATCCGCGCGAGCGCGCCCCGCGAGCGGACGGAGGCACCCCGGGAGGCCGCGGCGCATCAGGACGCCGACGAGCGCGACGAGGCAGAGGCGGCGGCCGAGAGCACCGCGGTCCAGGAGGCCGACGAGGAGGAGGCGCCGGCCCGTGCGCGTACGGGCGCGGCCGAACGCGTCGCGGCCCCGGAGGACGGCGACGGCAGGGACGAGGAGCCCGCGGCGTCCGCGGACGAGGCGGACGAGGCGGACGAAGACGAGGCGCCCGCCGAGGAGAAGGCGCCGGCGGCCCGGAAGGGGTCCGCGGCCCAGCGGTCGGGGCACCGACCACCGGCGAAGAAAAAGCCCACCGGGCGGCCCGCCACGCCCGCGGCACAGGACAAGCCGGCGGCCGCGGCCGAGACTCCGGCGGCCGCGCAGCGTCCGGCGGCGCGTGGACGGCGCAAGGCCAAGGGCAAGCGCGCCTCCGTGCCGTCCTGGGACGAGATCATGTTCGGTGCGCGCCGTCCCGAATAACCCGGTCCGGCCCGGTTCGCCGTGCCAGGCAGGCACCGCGTCCGGTCCGCGTGGGCGACGCGAATCCGAGCCGGCCGGCTGAACGCCGGGCTTCGGTCCGGCGCTCGGCACAGCAGAACGCTCCGGAGCGGCTGTCGCCGCACCGGAGCGTGGTGCCGGTTCCTCAGACCGCGGAGATCACACTGTCGATCCACTCCTTGTGCACGGTCACGTCGGTGTAGATGCCCAGTCCGGTACGGCAGTCGGGGAGCTGCGGCTGAGGCTTGTCGGGATCCGGGGGCAGTGACTCGACCCGGCTGAACGCGCCGATGAGCCGCCAGCCCTCCGGGGTCCGGCGCATCAGCGGCCCGCCCGAGTCGGCGAAGCACGGTCCGGCGCCGGTGTCCGGGTTGCCGGTGCACACCTCGGAGTCGGGCTCCACCGGGCCACCGGTCACGTGCCTACAGGTACCGGGCTGGCGGATCGCCGAGTCGAGCTGCTTCAGCACATCGGGCGTGTCGCAGCCCGTGTTCGGGCCGGGGGCGGTGCATCCCCACCCCATCAGCCGGGCCGGGGTGCCGGCGGGCTGCCGCGTGTCCAGGGCGATGGGCGCCTCCGGGACCGGCTGGTCGAGCTGGATCAGCGCGATGTCGAAGTGGTTCCAGTCGCCCTCGGGATGCCGGACGATCCGCCGGGCGCCGCGGAAGTTCCCGCCCTCAGCATGGCGGTGGCTCCCGATGCGGAGCCGGACCCCGTCAGGCTCCTTGCCCTCCACGCAATGCCATGCGGTGACCACCCACTCGGCGTTGATCAGGCTGCCGCCGCAGAAGTGGTCGTTCCGCGGTGTCTGCAGGGAGGCCATGAAGGGGTACGGCTCCGTCGCGTCCTCACCGCCGATGATCATGGTGGAGGCCGGGCCGTCCGGCCGCGGCGGGTCGGGATCGGCCGGGGCGGCCAGCGCGGACGGCGCGGTCAGACCGAGCCAGAGCAGCGCCGCGGCCGACACGGCCAGCGTCAGGCGGAAGTTGCGCACAGTGCATGTCCTTCCGGTGTGGTCGGTGCGTCCGGAGGCACTACGGGAGGGGCCCACCGGACCTGATGATCGTGCGTCCCGACGCTAAAGTCGCCCTGACGTGGTGGACGACCCAGCCAGCGGCCGTCTCCCAGTACAGGAGCCTGTACCGCTCGGCCACCGGCGGCGGCTAGGGCAGGCGGGCTTCCAGGTCGTCCTGGAGCGCGGGAGCCGGAGGGGGCTCCAGAAAGGGCGTCAGCCAGTCGGGGGTTATCGCGGTGGCCAGGGCTATGGCGTCGTCCTCGGACATGTCGACCGCCGAGTAGCCGCCCTCCCCGGCGCCCACGGCGACGAAGAGGGTCGCCAGGCGGAGGCGGCGCTGGAAGAGGGTCCGGCGGATGCGCCAGCCGACGATGGCGCCGTGTTCGACCACCACTTGGCGGCGGCGGAGAGAACCCGAGCGGACGGTGAGGCGCTCACCGTCGGTGGCGTGGCCGAGCTGGCGGTATCGGTCCAGGCCGAGGGGAACCGCGAGGACGGCGAAGGCGGCGCTGGTGTAGGCGGCCCAAGGCTGCCCGGCAAGGACCGCGAGGACGCCGATGCCGACAAGGGGTGCCACGGCCCGGGCGACGCGGCGGCCCCGGGCGGCCGGCGGGTGGGCGATCAAGGGGGCCGGAACCCTGCCGAGGACGCGGGCGGCCAGGGATCCGGCGACCGTGCGGGGGGCTGCGGGCAGGAGGCGGCCGCGGTGCGCGGCGTCGCCGAGACCGGTGATGAGGGCGCCGAGGCGGGTCACGCCCGCCACGCGCTCGAAGGGGTTGTCGGCCAGCTCGACGCCACGCAGGCGGCGCCGTTCGAGGGAGACGCTGCGGCGGGTGATCAGGCCGCGCTCGGCGACGATCGAGCCGTCCCGCTCGTGGACGGTGAAGTCCCAGTTGAAGAGGGTGAAGACGATCACCGACATGACCGGCATGGCGATGAGGACGAGGATCGCCGGCGCGACGACCAGCACGGTGGGGAGGCCGACGACGTCGTGGCCGAGGTTCTCCACGCGCTCCTGGGTGATGAGGCCGAGATCGTCGCCGAGGTTGTAGAGGGTCCCGAGGAGGCTGCCGGCCAGGGCGAAGGGGGTGAGCAGGTAGGCGCCGCTGAGCGGCGCGTAGATGTACCAGCGGCGGAGCATGCGGGCGAGGACGCGGCGCGGCGGGGCGTCCTCGGCTGCGGCCGGGGACGCGCGGGTCAGCAGGATGCGGCGAAGCCGTTCGGCCTCCTGCCGGGAGACGGCGTTCAGCTCCCCCTCGCCGCCGTCGGAGCCCGCGTCGATGTGGACGACGGCGAGGCGGAGGAGGCGGTGGGGCAGGGACGCGGTGATGTCCACGCCCCGGATCCGGTCGCGCGGGATGCTCTTGACCGATCGTCCGATCAGGGAGCGCCGGAGTTCGATGCGGTCGTCCCGCAGCACGTAGGTGAACGTCGCCCACCCGGCGATGTGGAAGAACAGCCCGAACGCCAGCCCCACGAGCGTGAAGTAGAACGCCGTGGACACGCCGCCCACCGCCAGGCCGGTCGCGCCCGCCGCCAGCAGGGCGATCAGCTCCCGGACCGCGCCGACGACGAAGGTCAGCGGGTGGAGGCGCTGCGTGTGCGCGCCGTTGCGCGCCGACGCGGACTCAACAGGTCCAGGAGGTTCGTCGGATCCTGGCGGTTCGTCCTGCACCGGCGGTTCGTCCGGCAGCGGCATGGGCTCATCCCGCACCGTCGGATGTTCGTCACGTGCCGTCAGGTAATCGTCACGTGCCGTCGGGAGCTCGTCGTTCATGTCGCGTCGTTCATGTTGCGTCGTCGCGGAGGTCGTGCGCGCGGTGCGCCAGGTCGTCGGCCAGGCGGGTCGCGACGTCCACGGGGAGGCCGGAGACCTCGGACGAGCCGGTGTGGGAGGCGGTGTTGACCTCGATCGTGGCCAGGCCCAGCATCCGCTCGATCCAGCCCTGCTCGGTGTCGACGGTCTGGATGCGGCTGACGGGCACCAGCAGCCATTCGCGGCTGAACCATCCCGTCCGGGTGTAGACGACGTCCGCGCTGACCTCCCAGCGGTGGACGCGGTACCGCCAGATGGGCGCCACCGTCACCATCAGCAGGCCCGCGCCGCCGACGATGTAGGGAAGCCAGCCGATCCGGCCGGACACCCAGCCGGGCAGGGCGCTCCAGCCGGAGTCGCCGATCCAGGCGGCGACGCCCAGAGCGAGGCCGAACCCCAGCCCCCACAGCAGCAGGTACTCGATGGCCCAGTGCGCGATGGCACGCGGCGAGACACGGTGTGCGGGCGGCCGCAAGCGCGGCGGGTGCGGCCCCCCGCCGTCGTGGTCGTGACTGCGCCGCACCGACGTCACATCGTGAGTTTAGAACCCCTCGGAGGGGCGCCAGACCGTTCGACCCGGGCCGGCGGGGAAGGGATCACGGTGGTGTCAGCGTTTTGTCAGTGGCACGTGCGATGTTGTTGGACGCCGCACTGCGCTGCCAGGGATCTGACAGCGGCGGTGAGAAAACTGGATGCGCATCGCACCGGACAACGCATAACTTGGCAGGTCCAGTCCACAGGACCGTGAGATGTCCGGCATATAAGTCCCTAGGAGATCACATGACGTACGCCATCCAGGCCGACGGTCTGGAGAAGCGATTCGGTGAGACCCAGGCGCTGGCCGGCGTCTCGCTCACCGCCGAACCCGGAACGGTCCTCGGCGTGCTGGGGCCGAACGGCGCCGGCAAGACGACCGCGACCCGCATCCTCGCCACACTGATCGAACCGACCGCGGGCAGCGCCCGGGTCGGCGGCTTCGACGTGGTGAAGGACGCCCACAAGGTACGGCAGCTCATCGGCCTGACCGGTCAGTACGCCGGGGTGGACGAGATGCTCACCGGCACCGAGAACCTCGTCCTGATCGGCCGGCTGCTCGGCATTCCGCGGCGCGAGTCGCGGGCCCGCGCCGCCGAGATGCTGGAACGGTTCCAGCTCACCGAGGCCGCCGAACGCGCCGCCAAGACGTACTCGGGCGGGATGCGCCGCCGTCTCGACCTGGCGGCGAGCCTCGTCGGGCGCCCGCAGATCCTGTTCCTGGACGAGCCGACCACCGGCCTCGACCCGCGCAGCCGCAACGGTCTGTGGGACATCGTGCGCGGCCTGACCGACGACGGCGTCACGGTGCTGCTGACCACGCAGTACCTGGAGGAGGCCGACCAGCTGGCCGACGACATCATCGTCATCGACCGCGGCGAGGTCATCGCGCACGGCACATCCGACATGCTGAAGGCACAGGTCGGTGGGCAGGTGCTGGAGGTCAGGCCGATCAAGGAGGCGGACGCGGACACCGTGTCCCGGATCGTCGGCGAGCTGACCGAGGCCGAGCCGGAACTGCGCGACGGGCTGGTCTCCGCGCCGATCACCGACCCGGAGCTGATGCCCGCCGTCGTCCGCCGGCTGGACGACGCCGGCGTCACCGTCGGCGAGCTGTCGCTCCGCAAGTCCAGCCTGGACGAGGTGTTCTTCGCCCTCACCGGCCACCACACCGACGACATCGACGCCGAAGCCGGCGAACTCGCCCGGTCCGCCGACAAGCAGGCCACCGACAAGGAAGGGGCGTCGGCATGACCACCGCGACCTTCGCGCCGCAGGACCTGTCCAAGCGGGTCGCGCCGGGCACCGCCCTGCGCAACACGCTCACCCTCGCCTGGCGCAACCTGGTGCAGATCAAGCACAACCCGATGGAACTGCTGGATCTGTCCATCCAGCCCATCATGTTCGTGCTGCTGTTCGCCTACGTGTTCGGCCCGGCGATGGAAGGCAGCGTCAGCGCCTACCTGCCGATCGTCATCCCCGGCATCATCGCGCAGAACGCTCTGTTCGCCGGGATGAGCACCGGTTTCGGGTTGAACACCGACATCACGAAGGGCGTCTTCGACCGGTTCCGGAGCCTGCCGATCTCGCGCAGCGCGCCGCTCGCCGGCCGGATCCTCGCCGACACCGTCAAGCAGGCGTGGTCGATGCTGATCCTGCTGGCGGTGGGCTTCGCCATCGGCTTCCGGATCGAGACGAACGTCTTCGCGCTGCTCACCGCGTTCGTGCTGCTGCTGACGTTCGCCGTCATGTTCTCGTGGACGTCGGTGTTTATCGCGATGAAGGTCAGCGAACCGGAGAAGGTGCAGATCTTCGGCTTTGTGGTGATCTTTCCGCTGAGCTTCCTCAGCACCGCGTTCATCCGCTCGACCGAGGGCATCCCCGGTTGGCTCGCCTGGGTGATGAACAACAGCCCGGTGACCCAGCTGGTCGAGGCCATGCGCGGGCTGCTGGTCGGCGGTCCCGTCCTGAACCACGCCCTGATCGCGCTGGCGTGGGGCATCGGGATCTCCCTGGTGTTCGCGCCGCTGTCGCTCCGCGCGTTCAAGCAGCGCGCCTGACCACGGCGCCGGAACACGGCGCCCCGGACGGCCCGTCCACCGCTCACGGTGGCCGGGCCGTCGCCCTGTCCGGGCCGCCGCCCTCGTCGTCCCCGGTCTGCCGGGGTCTTTCGTCCAGCCGGCGGACCGGGGACTCCGCGGCCAGGTGGGACAGCCCGAACTCCTCCAGAACGTCGGCGAAGATCCTGGTCAGACCGCGCTCGTAGGCGGCGGTGAAGGCCGCCCCGCCGAGCTCTGCGCGGACGGCGTCCTCGATGGCGAGGACGTCGGGCAGCGAGAGGTCGCGGGAACCGCGGAGGCCGTCGGCGGTGCCGAGCAGCAGGGCGGCGCGCTCGGGTTCGCCGTCCAAGCGCGCCAGCTCCGCGTAACCGCTCAGCACGTAGGCCACGATCGGGAGGTCATGGGCCCGCACGCCGCCGCGCAGCGCCTCCTCCAGCCGGGCGCGGGCCTCGTCCATGGCGCCCATCGCGAGATCCAGCTGGGCCCGGGAGCACAGCACCATCGAGCGGAACTGCGGCGGACCCGGCAGGTCGGTGACGAGTTCTTCGGCCTGGCCCAGCCCGCGCAGGGCCTCCGCGTGGTCGCCGGAGCGGCGGGCGAGCTCACCGAGCTGGTAGTGCAGCGCGGCGGCGTCCTCCGGCCGCCGCGGCCCTTCGGGGTCGCGGAGGGCGTCCAGCAGCAGGGCCTCGGCCCGGTCCCGTTCGCCGATCAGGTCCAGCTCGTTCGCCAGCTTCATCGTCACGTGCAGGAACGACCCGTTGCCGCCGCCGAGCTCGGTGGTCAGCCGGAGCCCCTCCTCAAAGAGCGCGATCGCGGCCCGGTGCTCGCCGCGCCGGCCGAGGATCTCGCCCTGCGCGGTGTAGGTGAACGACAGGCCCCAGCGGTCCCCGGCCTCGCGGAACCCGGCGAGCGCCCGGTCGAAGGCGTCCTCGATCAGCTCGATCCGGCCGAAGTTCTGGGATACCTGCCCGCGCATGAAGTTCGCGAGGCCGCGGACCCACGGGTCCGGGTCGTCCAGGAGAGCGTCGATCGCGAGATTCGAGGACGGGTTCCAGCCTTCGGCGTGGATCTCCACGGTGGTGAGGATCAGCCGCAGCGCGGGGTGCCACGCGCCGTCCTCCAGGCCGGCGCAGATCGCCTGGACGCGCTCCATCCAGGAGGCGACCCGGCCGCTCTCGTTGCTGTCGATGGAGGTCATCGCGGCGAGCGCGAGGGCCACGGCGGTGGTGTGGTCGTCGGGGACGCCCGGGAGCGCGAGGATCTCCTCGACGTTGTCGGCGCCGTCGCCGAGCTGACCGTGCAGGAACCAGTACCAGCCGAGCGCCGCGCAGAACCGCAGGGCGAGCGGCGCGTCCCCGGCGGAGATGGCCCAGCGCAGCCCGGCGGAGCAGTTGTCGTGCTCGGCCGACAGCCGCCGCAGCCAGACGAGCTGCTCCGCGCGGAACAGATGCGGCTCGGCGGCCTCGGCCAAGCCGACGAAATAGACGGCGTGGGCGCGCCGCGTCGCGTCCTCCTCCCCCGCCTGGACGAGCCGCTCCAGCCCGTACGCCCGGAGCGTCTCCAGCATCCGGTAGCGGGGTTCGCCGTCCGCGCCGGTCACGATCACCAGCGACTTGTCGACGAGCGCGGCCAGCACGTCCAGAACGTCGGCGCGGTCGAGGCCTGGGCCCGCGCACACCTCCTCGGCGCCCTCCAGGGTCGCGCCGCCGGGGAAGACGGCGAGCCGGCGCCACAGCGCGCGCTCCGGATCGTCCAGCAGGTCCCAGCTCCACTCGACGACGGCACGGAGCGTCTTGTGGCGGGGCAGGGCGATGCGGCTGCCCGCGCTGAGCAACCGGAACCGGTCGTCCAGCCGGATCGCGATCTGCGCCGGGGTCATCGCCCGGAGCCGGGCCGCGGCCAGCTCGATGGCGAGGGGCATCCCGTCGAGCGCCCGGCAGATCTGCGTGACCCACGCGACGTTGGCTCCCGTGACCGCGAAGTCAGGGGACACGGCGACGGCGCGGTCGGCGAACAGCCGGACCGCGGGGCACGCCAGCGCCGCCTCCGGGCCCGCCGAGAGCGGCGGCGGCTCCAGCGGCTCGACCGGCCAGAGGGTCTCGCCGGTGATCCCGAGCGGCTCCCGGCTCGTGGCGAGGATCCGCACGCCGGGGCAGGTGGCGAGCACCTGGTCGGCGAGCCGCGCGGCGGCGTCCAGCAGGTGCTCGCAGTTGTCCAGGACGAGCAGCAACCGCCTGCCGGCCAGTGCCGAGACGAGGCGCTCCAGCGGTTCGGAGGCGTCCGGCACCGCCATCCGCCCGGGACCGGCCGCCAGCAGCGTCATCTCGCGGAGCCCGAGTGCGCTGAGGACCGCGGCGGGGACCTCGGCCGGGTCGGTGACCGGTGCCAGCTCCACGAGCCACGCCCCGTCCGGCATCCCCTCGGAGTAACGCTCGCCGGACTCCAAGGAAAGCCGTGTCTTGCCCGCGCCGCCCGGCCCGGTGAGCGTGACCAGCCGTGCCTCCGTCAGCAGGTCACCGACCCGCTTGAGGTCGGTGTCGCGGCCGATGAAACTGGTGAGGCGCGCCCGCAGGTTCCCGTTCCGCCCCTCCAGCGGCGGACCCGCGGGACTCCGCGGCGCCGGCCCGGAGGCCGGCCCGGGGTCCTCCTCGGGCACGGGGGCGCGGGCGTCCGGGCGCAGCGCCGGGTCCTGCCGCAGGACGGCCAGGTAGACGGCCTCCAGATCGGGGGACGGATCAACGCCGAGGGTCTCCGCCAGGGCGCGCTTGGCCTCCTCGTACGCGGCGAGTGCCTCGGCCTGGTGGCCCCCAGCGTAGAGGGCGCGCATCTGCAGCGCGGCGACCTGCTCGCGTAGCGGGTCCTCCGCCGCGAGGGCCTGGAGCTCGGGCAGCACCTCCGTGTGCCGGCCGAGCGCGAGGTCGGCGTCGAGCCGTTCCTCCAACGCGGCGCGGCGCAGCGCGTCCAGGCGCGCGGCGGGCGCGGTGGCGAACCGGCGTCCGGCGGCGTCGGCGAGCGCCGGGCCGCGCCACAACGCCAGGGCGTCGCGAAGCCCCGCCGACCGTGCGGCGGGACCGGCCGCACGCCGCGCCACCGACACCCGCGCCTCGAAGTCGTGCGCATCCACGGCCTCGCGCGGCAGGACGAGCCGGTAGGCGCCCTGCCGGGACTCCACCGTGTCCCGCCCGATCGCGGCGCGCAGCCGCGAGACGAGGGACTGCAGCGCGTTGGGCGCGCCCTTCGGGACGTCGTCCTCCCAGAGGGCGTCGATGATCCGCTCGGTCGGCACGACCGCGCCGGGGTCGAGCGCGAACAGCGTCAGCAGGGCCCGCAGCCGCGCGCCCCCGATCTCGACGGGGCGGCCGTCCGCAAGCACCTCCAGGGGGCCCAGCATCCTGATCCGCACAGGTCGATTCTCCATGACCCCGGCCGTGCCGGCGGCGCTGTGGTGGGGGGACGAGCAGGCGCCCCGGCGAAGATCGCCGGGGCGCCGTGGTGAGGCGACGAGCAGGACGGAGGTCGGGCCGGGTCAGGCCGCGGTCTCCTTCGCCCCCCGCTTGGCCTTCGCGTCGTCGAGGGCCGCCAGCTCGAAGTCGGCGCGCGGCTGCTCGATGGTGGCGAGCGAGACCGTCTCGCGCTTGAGGAACAGCGCGAGCGTCCAGTCCGCGATGACGCGCAGCTTGCGGTTGAAGGTCGGGACCATCGCACCGTGGTAGCTGCGGTGGAAGAACCACGCGGGCCAGCCCTTGAGCTTGAAGCCCATCGGATTCGCCACGCCCTTGTGCAGGCCGAGGCCGGCGACGGCGCCGAGGTTGCCGTGGACGTAGGGCTTGAGGGTCTTGCCCCGCAGTGACCGGACGATGTTGTCGCCGAGCAGCTTGGCCTGCCGCACCGCGTGCTGGGCGTTCGGCGGGCAGAACATGCCGTCCTGGGTGAGGTCCGGGATCGCGGCGTTGTCGCCGGCGGTGAAGGCCCGCACCAGCCCTTCGATCGTCAGGTACTCGGTGCCCTTGACGCGGCCCCGCTCGTCCACCGGGAGGTCGCCGTGCCGGACGACGGGGGACGGCTTGACGCCCGCGTTCCACACCAGCGTCCCGGCCGGGAAGCTGCTGCCGTCCGACAGTTCGATCTGCCCGTCCACCGCCGACCGCAGCAGCGTCTTCATCTTCACGTCGATGCCGCGGCCGCGCAGCTGCTCGGCGGTCCACTTGCCCATGTCGGGGCCGACCTCGGGCAGGATCCGGTCGCTGGCCTCGACCAGCATGAAGCGCAGGTCCTGCGGGGTGACCTTGCGCATGTACTTGGTGGCGTCGCGCGACATGTCCTCCAGCTCCGCGACCGCCTCGACGCCGGCGAACCCGCCGCCGACGAACACGAAGGTCAGAGCCTTGCGGCGCAGCTCGACGTCGTCCGTCGACTCGGCGATCTCCAGCTGCTCCAGTACGTGGTTGCGCAGGTGGATGGCCTCGCCGACGGTCTTGAGGCTGATGCCGTTCTCGGCCAGCCCGGGGATCGGCAGCAGCCGCGGCACCGCGCCGGCGGCCATGACCAGGTAGTCGTAGGAGATCCGCTCCGGCGGCCCCGCCAGCGGCTGGACGATGGCCCAGCCCTCGTCGTGGTTCAGTTCGGTCACCCGCGCCTTGCGGACGGTGCACTTCGGCAGCACCCGGCGCAGCGGGACGACGACGTGGCGCGGGGAGATGTTCCCGGCGGCGGCCTCGGGGAGGAACGGCTGGTACGTCATGTACGAGTTCGGGTCCACGACGGTGACCTTGACCTCGCCCCTGCGCAGCTCGGTGCGGAGCTTCTTCTGTAGGCGGAGGGCGGTGTACATGCCCACATAGCCGCCACCCACGATGAGGATGTGGGGAGCGCCAGGGGTCCCCTCGGCGGTCCTGGCCATTGCGGCCTCCAATGTTCACGGTCGGCTTGTGAAGACATTCACAAGCTACCCGATGGACCGTGCCCAACGCCAGCCAATACCCCTGGAAGAACGACAAAATTTGTCATACCGGCAAACCGCGCCGCCACCTTCGCTGGGAACTTCACCACTCCTTGCCATTTTTCCGGACACAACAGGATGAAACACGCATGACCAACCTCACACCGCCGATCCCGGAAGGCGCGGGGCGGCCCGCAAACGAAAGGCCCGTTCCACCCCCGCCGAGCCTCTATGGTTGGGCCGGACGAGGAAGGGGGCGCCGCCTGCGGGGCGCGCGCCGCGGGATGCGAGCGAATCCGGCGGAGCGCGGCGTACGATCTCGCGCGGGAGCGTATCGACGATGATGAGCAGAGACCGGCGTCCGATCCTGGCCGCGGCGGGCACCCTCGTGCTCGCCACCGCCCTGAGCGGCTGCGGGCTGATCGGCCGGCCCCAGAACGAGAGCGCCGAACTGTCGGAATGGTTCACCGTGACCAGCCCGGTCTGGCGTGATGGCCGCGACTTGCCCACGCGCTACGGCTGCACGACGTACGCTGGCGGGCAGGGCAAGACCCCGCCACTGCGGTGGTCGGGGGCGCCGACACCTCCGGCGACCCGGTCGTTCGCGATCGTCATGGACGACCCGGACGCCGACAACGGCGCCCGCGTCCACTGGGTGATCGCGGGCATCGACGGGACGATCAACGAGCTCGTCGAGGGTGCCAGCATCAACGGCGCCGTCGAGGGGCTGACCACAGACGACAAGGCGGGGTACACGCCGCCGTGCCCGCCCAAGGGAGAACGGCATCGGTACAGGTTCACCATCTACGCGCTGGACGATCCGGCGCCGTTCAGGAACGGCGCCAAGCTCAAGGACTCGCTCGGCGCCATCGCGAAGCACACGGTGGGACGAGGACGGATCACCGGGAACTTCGGCGGCAAGCAGGCGCGTTGACCGTGGAGCCTGAGGCACAAGGTCAGGGCGGACCCCTCGGGGGCTGGAGCTGGCAGGCGCGTACGGGTCGGTGGGAAGGCACCGATCGGGATGCGTCGGGTGAGGGTAAATGTGCGCGAAAGGTGTGACAACGGTCATAGCGGTCGGACAGAATCGGGCTAGGCCCGAGGGGATCCGGCCGTCGGCGACGAACGGGACGAACGCGCGGTCCGCGCTTGCGACTCTCGCAGGGCCAAGGCATTGGGTGGTGGCATGACTTCTTACATCGTGGTCTTCGGCCTCATTGTGGTCGTGGTCCTCGTGGTCGTCCTCGTGGCCCTGGGTCTGCGGGCCAGCAGGGCAGGACGCGACGACGACGACTGGATGGCCGACGAGCAGCCGCAGCAACCGCGCGGCCGCCGGGCCGCCCCGCCGCAGCAGGCCGGCGCGGCCGGACCCGAGGACGGCTACGAGACCGGTTACGACGGCGGCTATGACAGCGGGTACGACAGCGGCTACGACGACGCCTCGTACGGCCCCGGCGCCGCCGACCCCGCCTACGACCGCCGCGTCGCCGGCGGCCCGCTCGCCGCCCCCACCGCTCCCCCGTCGGCCCCGCCGCCGCCCGCGCCGGGCGGCCAGGCGTCCGACGAGATGGAAGACGACGACTACTGGGCGACGATCACCTTCGACAAGCCCAAGTTCCCCTGGCAGCACGACCAGGAAGGGGAGCGCACGGAGGCCGACCTCGCCGCCGACCCGCTGCACGCGCAGGCACCGCCGCAACCGCAGGGCCAGCCGCAGGGCCACGAGCAGCAATCCGTCCAGCCGGTCGAGCAGCCTGGCCTGACCCAGCCGGTCACGCTCGGCGCGGACGGCTCGATCCTCAACGGCCTCGGCACCCCGGGCATCCCCGGCGGCCCGTCCGGGACCGGCCCGCAGCAGATGCCGCAGTCTCCCGGCGACTTCCAGCAGGGCGACTTCCAGCAGGTGGGCTTCCAACAGGGCGGCTCCCCGTTCGGCGACCCCGGCTCGACCGCCAGCGACCCGATCCCTGCCGAGTTCGGTATGGCGGGTGGCACCGGCCCGCAGGCCCCCTATGGCGTCCCCGGCGCACCCGACCAGCCCGTGTACGGCGGTCAGGAGCCGCAGCACTCCTACGGATCCGCAGAGCAGACGCCCTACGGCACGCCCGAACCGTCCTATGGCGGGCCGGAACAGCAGGGCTACGGCGAGCAGTCCCCGTTCGGCGTCCCCGAACAGCCCCAGTATGGCTCCCCCGAGCCGTCCTACGGCGACTACGGCTCCGACCCCCTCGGCACCCGTCCCGCAGCCGCCGCCGCGCCTCCGCCCGTGGGCCGTCCGGACGCCTACCCGTCGCCGCAGAGCGGCGACTCCCGCGCGTCGGACCCGCTCGGGCTGCCCCTGGGCCGCACCGACGACCCGATGCGCGGCTTCGGCGAGACGACCGGCGGGCTACCGGGCCCATCCGAACCCGCCGTGCCCTCCGGGCCTCCCTCCTCGGCGGTCCCGCCCGCGCCGGCGGCCCCGGCCGCCCACGGTGGTGCCGCCGGATCCGACACCGACAACCACAAGCTCCCGACCGTGGACGAGCTGCTCCAGCGCATCCAGACCGACCGGCAGCGGACGTCGGGCGGCGGGCAGGGTGACGGCGGCTACGGCTCGCTGAACGACCCGCTGAGCGACCCGCTCGGCACCGGCTCGTTCGGCACCGGCGGCGCCGCCGGCAGCACCGGTACCGGCCCGTGGTCGTCCGGTGGCACATCCCCGGGCGGGACGTCCGGCTACGACTCCGGCCTCGGTTCGGCACCCGGGTACGGCCAGCCGCAATCCGAGGGGTATCCGACCGCACCCGCCTACGGCGAGTCCCCCCGCTACGACGACCCGCTCAGCACCGGCGGCGGATCGTCCTACGGAGGAGGCTTCGGCGACACCGGTTCCGGTGGGACGGGCGGCTACGGCGACTTCAGCGGAAGCAGCTACAACGGCGGCTCCGACCCGCTCGCCACACCGCAGGACCCGAACGGGAACACGCAGGGCGGCTACGGCGACCCCAACTCCACCCAGGCGTACAACCCGGGGTTCCCCGGATCTCAGCAGGAGGGCTACACCCAGGACGGCTACCCGCAGGGCACCTCGCCCGGCGGCGACACCGGCCCGTACGGGTCGCGCCAGCAGCCCGACGACTGGCAGAGTCACCGCGACTACCGCCGCTGACACGCCGCCGTCTCGCCACCTGGGGAGCCGTCCGAGGACCCGTCGTCTGGAACGCCACACACATGGGCTGCCGTGTCTCTCGCGGCCCTTTGTGTGACGAAGTGAACAAGATTTAATACGTTAGGTGACTCCCACGCCACCCAACGTATTCACCTTCCGGCGAGACCTGCTCGCCTCCTTCGTCGTGTTCCTCGTCGCGATCCCGCTGTCACTCGGCATCGCGGTCGCCTCCGGAGCACCGATCGCCGCGGGGCTGATCGCCGCCATCGCCGGTGGGATCGTCGCCGGACTGGTCGGCGGATCACCGCTGCAGGTGAGCGGCCCCGCGGCCGGTCTGACCGTGATCGTGGCCCAAACCGTCCAGACCTACGGCTGGCGCGCCACCTGCACGATCACACTGCTCGGCGGGCTGCTCCAGCTCGCCCTCGGTGCCAGCCGGGTCGCCCGCACCGCCCTCGCCGTGTCCCCCGCCGTCGTCCACGGGATGCTCGCCGGAGTCGGCGTCGTCCTCGTCCTCGCCCAGGTGCACGTGGTGCTCGGCGGAAGCCCGCAGCAGTCCGCGATCGCCAACCTCCGCGAGCTGCCCGGCCAGATCCTGCACCCGCAGACCCATCCGGCGCTGCTCGGCGGGCTGACCGTGCTCGTCCTGTTCGGCTGGTCCCGGCTACCCCGCGGCGAGGGCCGGTTCGGGACGGCGCTGCGCCTTGTCCCCGGTCCGCTCCCCGCCATCGCCCTCGCCACCCTGACCGCCTGGTCGCTCGGCTGGAACGCACGCCGTGTCGACCTTCCCGACTCGCTGCTGGACGGGTGGCACGCCCCCGTCCTGCCGCACGGGTCGCTGCACGGCATCGTCGGCGCCGTCGTGGCCATCGGGCTCGTCGCGGCCGTCGAGTCGCTGCTGTGCAGCGTCGCCATCGACCGCAGGCGGCCGGCCGGCGTGCCGCGCGCCGACCTCGACCGTGAGCTGATCGGCCAGGGCGCCGCGAACGCCGTCTCGGGCTTCCTCGGCGGCCTGCCGGTCGCGGGGGTGATCGTCCGGAGCACCGCCAACCTGGAGGCCGGCGCCCGCACCCGCGCGTCCACCGTCATGCACGGGGTCTGGGTGCTCGTGCTGGCCCTGTCGTGCGGGCCCATCATCGAGCAGGTCCCGCTGTCCGCGCTCGCGGCACTGCTGATGGTGCTGGGCGTGCGGCTGATGGACACCGCCCGCGTCCGCGACCTGCGCCACCATCGCGAGGCGCCCGCCTACTTCGCCACCCTCGTCGGCGTGGTGATGCTCGGGCTCGGCGAAGGCGTCCTGCTCGGCATCGGGATCATGGCCGTGATGGCGCTGCGGCGGCTCACCCGGCTGTCGGTCCGCGCCGAGCAGCTCGTCCCCGTACCGGGTGACGCCCCGGCGCCGCCCCGTTGCCACGTCGTCGTGGAGGGCACGCTGACCTTCCTCGGCGTCCCGAAGGTGACCCGCCTGCTCCAGGACGTCCCGGCGGGCGCGTCCGTCGACCTGGACCTCAACGTGGACTTCATGGACCACGCCGCGTTCGAGGCGATCCACGAGTGGCGGGCCGCCCACGAACGTCAGGGTGGCCGGGTCGACATCGACGAGGTTCACGAGACTTGGTATGAAAGAGCGGTGACAGGTGAATTGTCCTCGCCGCGCAAGTCGCCGCCGCAGACACGTTGGTGGGCGCCCTGGGGGAACCGGCGTCGACGTTCCGAGGCCGAGCTCGACGGGCCCGAGGTATCCCCCAGCGCGCTGCTCCTGGCGGGCGTCCGTGAGTACCACGGCCGCACCGCCCGGCTCGTCCGGCCGATCATGGCCGAGCTGGCGATGGAGCAGAAGCCGGAGCATCTGTTCATCACCTGCGTCGACTCGCGTGTGGTGCCCAACATCATCACCGCGAGCGGCCCCGGCGACCTGTTCATCAACCGCAACGTCGGCAACCTCGTCCCCCGGCACGGGTCGCGCACCTTCGACGACTCCGTCGCCGCCACCGTCGAGTACGCCACCAACGTCCTCGACATCCGCACGATCACGGTCTGCGGCCACTCCAACTGCGGCGCCATGGCGGCACTGCTCGCCGGCGGCACCGAGGTCGAACACCTGCACGGGCTGTCGCGCTGGCTCAAGCACGGCAATCACAGCCTGGCCCGCTTCCTCGCGACCGAGCCGACCGGGGAGGCGCCGCTGACCCGCCTCTGCAAGATCAACGTGATGCAGCAGCTCGACAACCTGCTCACCTACCCCTGGCTCCACGACCGGGTGAAGGCCGGCGAGATCGAGCTGGTCGGCCTCTACCTGGACCTGCAGTCCGCCAACGTGCAGATCCTGGACCGTGCCGCCGGGACCTTCGTCCCCGTCCCCGACGAGGCCCCGGACGGCGGCGGGACGCGGACGTCCCTCACCTAGCGGCGCTCACCCGGCCGCCCCGGCCCGGCGCCCTTGACCGGCGCCGCATCGACGACACTGAGGCGCGGGCCGTCCCCCGCCGGACGGCCCGCGCCTCAGCGGCCCACCAGCTCGTCGCCGCTGACCTCGTCGTTCCCCTCGAAGAAATCGCTACCACGCGTGTACATCCCCGTCACCCGGCGTGCTCTCCGCGCGCGCCGGTCGGACGCCGGGTGGAACAACGCGTCGCGGCGGCTGGCCCGCGCGAAGTCCACCAGGTAGACCAGTGACGCCAACAATCCGACGAGCGCTATCGCCACCATGCTCACGATGAACACCGGCGCCCCTCTCCGCGGGGCCGGTCACGTGCCCCGCCGTCACCGCCGACCAGTAGATCAGCTCTACCTTGGACGTTAGGCGCGCCGTTTCAAATCCTTTGTGTCATGTGACCCGAACCTGCCATGTTCCACACCACGTGATCCTGGCGCCCGTTTTTGGCGCCCGTCCCGTCCCGCAGGCACCGGAGCGAGCAGCAGGAACACCGGTCCACACCGTCCTCCCGCGGCAGCCTGGCCCGGCTCCGCCAAGGCCGACGCGGGAGATATTCGGGTGCGGCGCCGGCGGAGATCGCCTAGCTTGATCACGATGCAGTCCCAGCCTGATGACCTCGACGAACGCGACGTGCTGCGGATCCTGGCCGAGTGGGACGTCCGCGCTACCGCGCTGGCGTACGCCCCGGTCGGCTTCGGCGACCACCACTGGGTCGCGACGGCCGAGGACGGGCGGCGGTGGTTCGTCACCGTCGCCGACCTCGCGCTCAAGGGCGGACCGGACGTCCGAGGCGCCCTGCGGGGCCTCCGCGCGGCCATGGACACCGCCGCGTCCCTGCGCGAGGACGCGGATCTGGACTTCGTCCTGGCGCCCCTGCGGACCACCGAGGGCGAGACCCTCCGCCCGCTCGGCGCCCGCCACGCGCTCGCCGTTTTCCCGTTCATGGACGGCAAGGCGGGCGACGTCGACCGGCCTCGGACCCCCGGCCAACGTGCGGCCGTCCTGGACCTGCTCGCCGGACTGCACCGCCAAGCGCCTCCGGCCGCGGCGCCGGTCCTCGATGTCGACCTGCCGTTGCGGGCCCTCCTGAACAGGGCCTTGGACGGCACACTCACCTGGACGAACGGCCCCTTCGCCGACCCCGCGCGATCCCTCATCGCAGACCGTGCTCCCCTCCTCCGCCGCCGGTTGGAGGAGTTCGACCACCTGGCCCGGGACGTCCGGAACAGCGGTGCCCCACCCGTCCTCACCCACGGCGAGCCGCACCCGGGCAACCTCCTGGAACAGGACGGCCGCTACCTGCTCATCGATTGGGACACGGTCGGCGTCGCACTCCCCGAACGGGACCTGTGGTCAGTCGTGCAGACCCCCGAGGACCTGGACCTGTACACCACGTCCACCGGCCGCACCCCCGACCCGGCGGCCCTCACGCTCTACCGGCTCCGCTGGGACCTGGACGAGGTCTCCCTTTACATCGACTGGTTCCGCGCCCCGCACCACCACTCGCCCGACACGAGAACAGCATGGGACGGCCTCCACGAGTCGGTCGACAACCTCACCATCCCCACCACCCAGGAGTGCTCCGGGATATGAGAACGACCTGACACAGCGAGGCTGCTACAACAGCGATCTCCTCCCCCTGATCGTCGAGAACGGCACCGACACCCCGATCATCGTCTACAACGCGCCGGGCTGCCGCGGCCATCGTCTCGCCGTGCTTTCCCCCGGCCAAAACAGCACCTACGAGTTCGGATCCAGCGTCTCCGTCCCCCGGTGATGCGCGCGGGACGAAATTCCCGCACCTGGGTGACAGGTGGGCGGGTGGCGGCGGACGAGTCGGCCTGTAAGCCGGGTTCTGTTCCCGCCGCCGGAGCGGCGGGTGACGGCCATCCATCTCGGGCCGCCGTTGCCGGCGGCCTCCAGCGGTCTACCCGCAGGCTCGGGCGGGCCGCCCTCGGACACCTGCGCGGGGCCTCTCGCGAGACCCCTTCTTGACCTTGCTCCAGGTGGGGTTTACCTAGCCGCCCACGTCACCGTGGGCGCTGGTGAGCTCTTACCTCACCGTTTCACCCTTACCGCCGGCGGACCGGCGGCGGTTTGCTTTCTGTGGCACTGTCCCGCGGGTCGCCCCGGGTCGGCGTTACCGACCACCACGCCCTGTGGAGCCCGGACTTTCCTCGACGGGGATCGCTCCCCGACGCGGCCGTCCGGCCGGCTCGTCCGCCGTGATCCAAGGGTAGCGGGTCACGCGAGCACGCCGGTTGGACGATCTTCTTCGGGGTAGTGCCCGGAGGATGTTCTTCGAGGGTTTCACGCTGGAGCGGATCGATACGGGCGAGGCCGAGCTGCGGGTGCGGCACGGGGGGTCGGGATCGCCGGTGCTCCTGCTGCACGGTCATCCCCGCACGCACGCCACCTGGCACAAGGTCGCGCCGCTGCTCGCCGGGCGGTACAGCGTGGTGTGCCCGGACCTGCGCGGCTACGGAAAGTCCTCCAAACCGCCCACCGACGCCGAGCACACGCCGTACTCCAAGCGCGCCATGGCCGGCGACCTCGTCGCCCTCATGCGCGCTCTCGGCCACACCTCCTTCGCGGTGGCGGGCCACGACCGCGGCGCGCTGGCGGCCTTCAGGACCGCCATGGACCATCCGGACGCGGTGAGCGCGCTCGTGGCGATGGACGGCCTTCCGGTGGTGGAGCACCTGGAACGCTGCGACGCCCGCTTCGCCGCGGCGTGGTGGCACTGGTGGTTCTTCGGCCAGACCGCCAAGCCCGCGGAGCGCGTGATCAACGCCGACCCGGACGCCTGGTACTCCACCACCGGCGAGCACATGGCGCCCGAGGCGTGGGCCGACTTCCAGGAGGCGATCCACGACCCGGCGACCGTGCACGGGATGCTGGAGGACTACCGGGCGGGGCTCGGCATCGATCGCCGGCACGACGAGGCCGACCGCGCCGCGGGCCGCCGCGTCCGGTGCCCGACGCTGGTCCTGTGGTCCCTCAGGGACGATCTGGAGGACCTGTACGGCGACCCCCTCGACATATGGCGGAACTGGGCAGCCGACCTTCGCGGCCATCCCGTCGACTCCGGCCACCACATGGCCGAGGAAGCGCCGGCGGAGGTGGCCTCCGCGATCGGCGCGTTCCTCGACGGGCTGCCTAGCGGTCCAGGTGATGCACGTCGTTGAAATGGCGGAGGGTCGCGGGACCGTCGGCGTACCAGTCGACGGCCGACAGTGACGCCACGTCCAGGTGCATCCGGTACAGGGCCGCCATGGGGGCACCCAGGGCGTGCTTGACCAGGAGCTTGATGGGCGTGACGTGTGAGACGACCAGGACCGTCCGCTGGCGGTGGCGGACCTTCAGCTTGTCCAGGGCGGTGGTGACGCGGCGGGAGACGGCGGTGAAGCTCTCTCCGCCCGGGGGCGCGACGTCCGGGTCCCGCAGCCACTCCCGCAGCTCGGCGGGATGGCGTTCGCCGGCCTCGCCGAAGGTGAGGCCCTCCCAGGCGCCGAAGTCGGTCTCGCGGAAGCCGTCCTCGACGCGGACGCCCAGCCCGACGGTGGCGGCGACCTCGGCGGCGGTGTCGCGGCAGCGCGACAGGGGCGAGGTGACGATGGCGTCGATCCCGCGGTCCTTGAGGGCGAGCGCGGCGGCGCGGGCCTGGGCGAGCCCGGTGGCGGTGAGCGGGACGTCGCTCGTCCCGGCGAAGCGCTTCTCCGCGGACAGGGGCGTCTCGCCGTGCCTCAGGAGCAGCGTGGTCGTCGGGGTGGAGGAGGGTGGGCCCGGGGGCGGTTCGGGCTCCCCCGGCGCCTCCTCGACCTTGCGGGTCCACGGCTCGCCGCGGGCGGCGGCGTCCATGGCCTCGTTGGCGAGCCGGTCGGCGTGCGCGTTGCGGTTGCGCGGGATCCACTGATAGCCGACCGAGCCCAGACGCTCCGCCACCTCCCGGGCCTGGAGGGCCAGCGGGATCATGTCGGGGTGCTTGATCTTCCAGCGCCCCGCCATCTGCTCGACGACGAGCTTGGAGTCCATCCGCACCTCGACGCGGGCGGCGGGGTCGATCGCCGCGGCGGCGGCCAGGCCGGCGATCAGGCCCCGGTACTCGGCCACGTTGTTGGTGGCGAGGCCGATCGACTCGGCCACCTCGGCGAGCACCTCGCCGGTGACGGCGTCGCGGACGAGGGCCCCGTACCCGGCGGGCCCCGGGTTGCCCCGGGACCCCCCGTCAGCCTCGACGATCAGCCTCCGCGCGGTCACAGCCCCGACTCGGGGGTGCGGACGAGGATGCGGCGGCACTCCTCGCAGCGAACGATCTCGTCCTCGGCGGCGGCCCGGATCCGGTTCAGGTCGACGGTGTTCAGCGCGAGGTGGCACCCCTGGCAGGCACCGCGGAACAGTTTGGCCGCGCCGACGCCGCCGAACTGGCCGCGCAGCTTCTCATAGAGCGCGAGGACGTCCTCGGGGATGTCCTTGCCGACGGCGGTGCGGGCGGTGCTCGTCGTCCCGGCCTCTTCGTCGATCTCCTGCTGGGCCGTGTCGCGGGACTTGACGAGCTCGGCCAACTCCTCCTGCGCGGCGGTCTGGTCGGCGCGCAGGGCGGCGACCTTGCCCTCCGCCTCCTCGGTGCGTTCCATGATCTCCAGGACGACCTCCTCCAGGTCGGACTGGCGGCGCTGGAGCGAGGCGATCTCCGCCTGCAGTCCGCTGAGGTCCTTCGCGGAGGTCACCTGCCCGGAGTCGAGCCGCCCCCGGTCGCGGTCGGCCCGGCTGCGGACCTGGTCGACGTCCTGCTCGGCCTTGCGCTGCTCCCGCTCCAGGTCCCCGACCTCGGTCTCGGCGGCCACGATCGCATCGCGCAACTCGGTGAGACGGCCCTCCAGCCGTTCGATCCCGGCCAGCTCGGGCAGCGTGCGGCGGCGGTGCGCCAGCCGGTCCAGCGAGCTGTCGAGGTCCTGCAAGTCGATCAGGCGAAGCTGGGCTTGCGGTGCGGCTTTCACATTGCTCCTTCGAAATGCAGGCGCCACGCGTCGGTGACGAGCGTGGACACCCGGGTCTCCAACTTGCCCGCTTCCTTCGATGCCCCGACCAGTCGCCGCTCCGCGTCGGCCAGCCAGGGCCACTCGGTCGCCCAGTGCGCGGCGTCCACCAGTGCCGGACCGTCCTGCTCGGTGAACTCCGACGCGGGGTGGTGGCGCAGGTCCGCGGTGAGGTAGACGTCGGCGCCGGCCGCGCGCGCCGTGTCGAGCAGTGAGTCCCCCGCGCCGCCGCACACCGCGACCGTGCGGACGGCGCGGCCGGGATCGCCCGCGGCCCGGACGCCCCAGGCGGTGGACGGCAGCCCGCCGGCGACCCGCCTGGTGAACTCCCGCAAGGTCACCGGCTCGGCCAGGTCCCCGATGCGGCCGAGGCCGCGGCGGGGGTCGTCCTCGGCGGGGACCATCGGACGCAGGTCGCCGGTGAGGCCGACCGCCCGGGCCAGCGCGTCCGACACTCCCGGGTCGGCGCGGTCGGCGTTGGTGTGCGCGGTGTACAGCGCCACTCCGTCCCGGATCATCCGGTGGATCAGCCTCCCCTTGGGGGTGGTCGCGGCGACCGAGTGCACCCCGCGCAGCAGCAGGGGGTGGTGGGTGACCAGCAGGTCGGCGTCCCACTCCAGCGCCTCGTCCAGGACGGCCGCCACCGGATCGACCGCGAACAGCACTCGGCCGACCTCCTGGTCGGGGTCCCCGCACACCAGCCCCACGGCGTCCCAGGACTCCGCCCACGCGGACGGGTACAGCTCGTCCAAGGCCGCGATGACATGGGATAGGCGCACGTCCCGCAGGCTACCGCGCCGAGCCGCTCCCGCCGAGCCACCGAGCGTTACCGTCGGGCGCCACGGTCTGAAACGATATGCCGGGGAGAGCCCGATCGAGGGGAGAACGCCATGTCGGCTTCCGGCGCCGAAGCGGGAACGAGGCCCACTGAAGCGATACCGAAGCCCGCACCGAGTCCCGCCGCATCGAATGCGCAGCCCAGCGCACCAGGTGCGACGCCCAGGCGGTTGAGTCTGGCACCCGCCGCCCTGGGGTCGGCGCCTTCCGGATTGGGTACGCCCACCGCGGACCGCCCGCACATGCCGGGCTACGGCACCTTGGGCCCTGAGGAGGGCAGCGGGCTGCTCCCGTGGTCCTGGGCGTTGGAGCGGCTGCGCGCCGCCCGCAATTTCTGGCTGTGCACGGTGCGGCCGGACGGCCGTCCGCACGCGATGCCGGTGTGGGGTGCGTGGTCCGGGGAGGCTCTGATGTTCAGCAGCAGCGTGCCGTCCCGCAAGATGGTGAATCTCCGGGCCAACCCCAACGTCGTGGTGACCACGGAGGAGGCCGAGGAACCGGTGGTCATCGAGGGGACCGCCGAGGTCGTCACCGAACAGAAGGCTTTGCAGCGGTTCATCGACCTGGTCAATGCCAAGTACTCCACCGGCTATCGTGTGGACTTCCTGGACCCCGTGGTGAACGCGACCGTAGCGGTACGGCCGCAGCGGGCGTTCGGGTTGCGCCAGGGAGATTTCACCGGCTCTCCCACCCGGTGGTCGTTCGGAACCTGAACGTCCGCCGGGATCAATCTGGAGACTCATCGCGTTGGAGAGTGTGTGAAGTCACCCTTTCGCCGCCGCAAGCGCGTCAAGGGCCGCGCCATGGGCAACAAACCCGAGCCGGCCGAGCAGGAGATCGTCGAGTGGCCCCGCGACGGGACGGGGAAATCGACCCTGATGGGCGCCATCCGCGGCGACGGCGAGACCGGCGCCGGCTTCGGCGGCGGCATGTTCGAGGACCTCGCCTCCGCGTTCGAAGGCTCCAAGAAGGTCAAGCAGGAAGAGCAGCAGCGCGAGAAGATCCTGCGGCAGGACGATCACGAGCAGGCCGGGTCCGGGGCGTCGCGCCGCGACGACCTGGACTCCGGCAAGATCCGCATCCGGCGTAACGGGGCCGCGTCCCCGCCGCCGACCGCGGAGTGATTTTGTCCGATTTGTATCGAACATAGGTTCGAATCGGGGTTATCCTGAGCGAGTGAGCGCCTACGTACCGCCCGGCTGGCCCGCGCAGGTGCACCCACCGGGCACCGACCGCTTCGAGGACACCGCCATGGCGTGGCTGCTCGAGCTCGTCCCGCCCGAGTACCGCCGCTACGGTGTGCTGCGCCGCTACCCGATCATCCTCGCCCGGATGGCCCGGCATCATGTGACCGCCTCCGTCGAGGCCGCCCGCGAGGGGTTCCGCACCGCCCGCGTCGATCTCGGCGACGTCGTCCCACCGCACGGGATCGAGGCCGTCCTGGAGACGTACCGGCGCGAGGGCGCCCGCCTCGTCGCCCTCCTCCAGGGGATCGAACTGATCGAGACGGCCCTGCGCGGGCTGACCGAGCCCGACGACCCCGCCCACCGCCGTCCTTTCACCCCGAAGCTCTAGGACCTCCGACCGCCGACCATACGCATTGGAACATCCATCTGGCCGGTCTAGGCCATCTCGATCTGGACCAATCGGAACCCGGTGGTGCACCCCCTCTCAGGTGGACCGACCGACGGGCCGTCGCTCACCGTCACCGCGATGGGACCGCACCAACCCGCCTCCGGGGCGGCGGAGGGCTTGCGCCCGCCTCCCCCGGCATGCTCTGATCACTCCCCCACCCGAACCAGTCGACGCTTGGCAGGGGTCGCCGGTGAAGGGCTGAGCCGACCAGTGCTCACCCTGAACATCCGCGCGACCTGAAGTGGGTCCTGGCCACGGCACAGCCGGGACTTCACGCTCCCCCGCGCATGGCATGAATGCCGCCGCCCCGGCGGTCGGGCGGCGCCATACGTGAAGGGGGATGCATTGTCGACGCATTCGAGCACCCAGGTCGAGCCGAAGTGGCTGCCACCCGGCTTCCGTTTCCGGCGCCAGATCGACGGCGAGGCCGCGGCGGGCTTCCTCGGACCGGCTGAACAGACCAGGTTGGTGCATACCAAGGGCTGGGCCCTCGCCGACTGGTCGAACCCGCTCGTCGTGCACGTCACGACCGAGCCGGACGCGCAGTTGCTCGCCACGGAGAACCGTCCGGGCGTTCCCATCAACCTCGGGGACGTCGCGGCCCAGGCCGTGTATCACGACGGGACGTGGACCGACGGGGACCATGACCTGCGCCCCCGCTGGACCACCGGACTCGCGCACTCGGTCACCGTCCGGACGCCGACACGCGTCTTCGGCGTGATCGGCCCGCGCGAGATCAGCGTGGAGGATCTCGTCGAGGTCGCCAAGTCCCTCCCTCTCACCGAGTGATCCGGACGGCGTAGGGGAGAAAGCGATCCCGCCATGCAGTATTGACCCCATGAGCCTCTTGGAGCAGATTGCCCCGAACCTCACCGGCGTCCTCCGCCGCGACGCCTGGTGGATGGGGTGGAACCTTCTGCTGGCATGGATCCCCGTGGGCCTGGCCTGGATGCTCTTCCGGGGACGGACCCTGTCGCGGTCGCCGCTGTGGTGGTCCGGGCTGGTGCTGTTCGCGCTGTTCCTGCCCAACGCGCCCTACGTGGTCACCGACCTCGTGCATCTCCGCAACGACATCGTGCAGTCCGACCAGGGCGGGCCGGTGGTGACGGCCGTCCTGCCGGTCTACGCGGTGCTCGTCGGGTCGGGTTTCCTCGCCTACTATCTGGCGCTCGGAGCCGCGCTCCGCCACCTCGCCAGAATCGGGCTGGGCGCGTATCAGGGGCGGGTCGCCGTGGCGGCGCACGCGCTCTGCGCGGTCGGGATCTTCCTTGGCAGGTGGGCCCGCCTCAACAGCTGGGAACCGGTGGTCGCCCCGCAGGCGGCGCTGGAGCGAATCGTCCTGCATTTGACCTGGAATTGGGCGCCGATCCTGATTATCGGCACATTTATGGTCACCTGGATCTGCCATTTTCTGACCCGGGCGATAGCCGAGGCCGTCCAGAAGGCCGCGTTGAGCGGCGCCCGCCGCCTTCACAGAGTTCTCGCGTCCTATGGTGGACGCTTCACTACTGGTTGATCTCGACGATGAAGATGTCCCGGGACGAAAGTGCCGGCGGGACGAGGGAAAGCCGGCCCCGCAACCGCGGGGCAATTGCGGGACCGGGTATCGGATCGGTGTTCAGCCCTGGCGGATCAGACCTGCTTCACGACCGGCTTGGCCTTGCTGCCGGCCGTCTCGAACTTGAGCTGGGTCTTGTTGCTGACCACCGACTTGTCGGCGGAGCCGCCACCCTTGACGATCACGCTGACGCTGACCGCGGTGCCCTTCGGGGGAGCAACCGTGAACGTCTTGGTCTGGCCCTTGGCGATGTTCTCGGTGCACCGGGCCTCAAGGATGTCGCCGACGCAAACCGTGGCGGTGTAGTTGCCCTTCTGCGTGACCTTCACGGTGACCTTGGCGGGTGCGGCGGCATCGGCGGACGAGGCCATTCCGAGCCCGATCACTCCGGCGGCGCCCACCATGGCGGCGGCGGTGGCGATTCGGCGTGCCGGGAACGCGCTTGCGGACATTTCTTCTCCCTGGTCTCTGGGAAAGTCGGAGATCGCGGTCTCTGTGCGCCCTCCGTACGACCAGGGGTACGAGGGGCCCGACCAATCGGGTTCAGCTTTTAATTGCCTAATTTCCCGATTAGTTACGCCTATCAATCGGCGCGCAGCGGGCCGGGGAATTGGTCACGGTCCACATCGCCGGCAGGTCAGGGTGTCGTCGGCCGGGGCGAATCCCCCGTGAGGAGGCCGGCCAGGTCCAGCTCGTCGCCGCTGACGTCGGCGAGCCAATCGTCGTGGACGAACTCGAAGTCCAGGGTCGCGGTGTCGAGCAGGCCGACGCTGCCGCGCATCACCTGCTGCTGAGGGTTGTCCCGCACCGGGTCCCACCTGCTGACCTTCGGCTCCACCAGCTGACCGAGCGCGTAGGAGGCGGTCCGCCCATAACTGCGCGGCCCGTTCTCGTGGTGGTAGTGGCCGCCGATGTGCACGGGCGGCTGGAGCCGCTCGATGAGCCGGGACAGCTTCGCCGACCCCTGGGCCTTCCCGTGCCGGTCGTTCGACATCCCGTGCGGCCCCTCATGGGTGACCAGGACGTCGATGCTCCCGGGCTCGGCGGCCATCAGCGCGTCGTAGGCGTCCGCGTCGAAGTCCATGACCCCGGGCGACTCGATCATCCCGAGGAAGGCCGTCCGCAGCCCGCCCACGTCCGCGACGTGCCCGCAGGCGACGTGATGGTAGGCGCTGAGCGGATCCACCGGCGTCACCGCGGCGCCGCTCGTCTCGTGCAGCCAGGCGAGCCAGTCGTGATCCTCGTGATTGCCGCTGAGGAACAGGACGGGCGGGACCTCCTCCAGCGCGCGCTGGATGCTCTCGGCCACCCGCGGCGCCCGGTCCAGGAGCCGGAAGAAGTCGCTCTGTGCGGGATGCCCCGCACCGAACTGGCGGCTCGAATCGTCCCACCGGCCAGGCGACGGATACGCCCCCAGGTCCCCCACTTGAACGACGGCGTCGAGCTGGATCTGCCGGTGCCTTTGCAGCAGCACCACCGCTCCCAGCGCATGCACCACGCACCCGTGAACGTCACCGACGAATGCAACCTTCATGCCACATGACGTTACTGCCCCCTACCGGTCTGTGGTGATCGTCGGGGATCAGGCGGCAGTCAGGTAGCGGGGAGGACGTGGCAGATGGGGCGTGAGACCCGTGGTGACCTCGGCGCGGATGCGCGGAATGGCAGACGCGGGCGCCAGTGCGACGACGCAGGTACCGAGCGCGCGGCCTCCCAGGGCACCGGCGGCGAGCGCGGTCTTCACGGCCAGATCGGATACCTGGTCGCCGTGCTGGTGGGCCTCGGTGAGCAGCGGACCGAGATCCGCCGGGCGGGCCGCCCGCAAGGCCGCGGCCGCGTGTTCCGGCGCGACCTGGAGGGGCGGCGGGACGCGGCCTGCGGCGAGAGCGATGATCAGGAGCCGGAGGCCGGCGGCCGCCAGGTCGCACGGCAGGTGCTCGCCGCCGTCCGGCGTCGTGAGGAGCGCGTGGGCCGGACGGGCCTGCGGCGCGGCGCACGGTCGTGCGGCCGGTCCGTGGACGGCCCGCAGGACCCTCGCGGTCGCGTTGATCATCTCGTTCCCGGTGAAGAGGCCCAGTGCCTCCGGGAGTTCGCGTTCCAGCAGGAGCCGCGTCCCGGGGACGGGATCGGAATGGGCCCGCAGAACGGCGATCGCCTCCCCCGCCCACGCGGGGCCTTCGGCGACGGTGGCCGTGCGGTGCTGGTTCACCGAGAAGAGGGACACCGAGCCGTCCCCGGTGCGGCTCGCCGCGACGACCGCGCCCCAGGGGACCGGCACCGCCAAGCCGTCCAGCAGCGGCAGGGACGCCGGGACGCGCAGGACCGCCGTCGGCGCGGAGCCGAACACCCGCTCGAAGTTGTAGGCCGCCAGGCGTATCTCGGGGGCCGCCGCCACACCGAACGCGCTTCCGTCCTCCGGGAGCCCGGGCAGCGGAATCACGTCAGCTTCTCCAGGCGGTCCGCGGCTTCGGTGGCGCCGCCGGCAGCGGCGAAGGAGTCGCGGACCCGGCGGGCGGCGGCGCGGTGGGGACCGTCGGCGAGGACGGTGGTGAGCGCGGCACGCAGTTCCTCCGGCCGGACGCGGGAGAAGCGCACGGCGATCCCGGCGCCGGCGGCCTCGACCTGGCGGGCGATGACCGGCTGGTCGTCCCGGATCGGCGCGACCACCAGCGGAAGCCCCTGCGCGAGGGTCTCGCAGACGGTGTTGTGCCCGCCGTGACAGATGACGGCGGAGAGCCGCTTGAGGAGATCGAGCTGCGGGACGTGGTTGCGCACCAGAACGTTCGCCGGCGGATCGGAGAGGCCGGCACGCGCGGCGAGGGCGGGCGGGGCCACCAGGACCGCCTGAACGTCCAGGTCGCGGACGGCCTCGGCGGCGATGCCGAAGAAGCGCTCGCCGGACGGCCCGTTGAGCGTGCCCAGCGACACGAGGACGGCGGGCCGGCCGTCCAGCCACTCCCAGGGGAAGGTGCTCCCGGCTGGGCGGCCGAGGGCGGGGCCGACGAAGGCGAAGTGGTCGGGAAAGATCGAGGTGTCGCCCACGAGGGCGCCGGTGGAGAACACCAGGACGAGATGGTCGGAGAAACGCAGGTCCAGCGGGTCCTCGATGCCGTGCTCGGCCTGGAACCCGGTGAGCCGGTCGCGCACCCACTGCTCGACCTTCGGGGTCCCCGCGAGCGGGCGGACGACCTCGGTGCACGCGGCCACCGAACTCGCCCACGGGATCTCGCGGAGCCGGGCCGCGACGGGACCGGCGAGAGTGATCTGGTCGCAGACGACGGCGTCCGGCCGGAAGCGGTCGACGGCGTTCAGGACGCCCGGCATCATCGCGTGCCCGAGCGGAACCGCGAACTCCTCCCACAGGAACCGGACCGTGGCGTGGCCGCGCAGCCCCAACCAGACGTCCTGGAGCCCGGGCAGGCGCGAGGCGAAGTCCCGGTCCACCGCGCTGTAGATCCGCGATCCCGGGTGCAGCAGTGGTTCGAGCGCGGGGCGGTAGCCCGTCCAGGCGACCTTGTGACCCCGGCGGGTGAGCTCGGCCGCCACGGCGACGGTCGGGTTGACGTGGCCGGCGAGCGGCGGGACGGCGAACAGGAACCGGCGTGGGGGCTGCTTCGCACGCCGGACGCTCGTGTCGCCGAGCAGGGGCGGGACGTGGATGCGGCGGGCGTTCATCGCGCCCCCTCCACGACGGGTGCGCTGGTGCCCGCGTGGCGTGCCATCCACGGGAGCAGGACCTCCAGGAGTTCGGCCGTCCCCTCCCGCAGGATGGTGTGGGCGTGGCCCGCCATGATGTGCAGGGTGCAGCCCGGGACGGAACGCAACAGCAGACCGGCGTCGACCACGTCCGAATGCTGCCCGTAGATGGCGAGCAGCGGGCAGGCGATGGTGGACAGGTCGGCGATCCGGACGGGGGCGGCCACGGCGACATCGTCCAGAAGGGTCGTTCCGTTGACGAGGGCGTCGCCGTTGGCGGCGGCCTTGCTGTCGCGACGCCAGCCGAAGGCCAGGCGCCGTTCGGCCGGCCGATCGTGCTCCAGGACGAGCGAGATCCTCCCGAGCGAGTTCAGGAGCTTCTCCGTCCATTGGCCGGGGTGCTCGGACGGGCCGCATCCCTCGATCAGCACGAGTCCGGCGATGCGGGAGGGGTCGGCCAGAGCCGCGTTGAGCGCCACCACGCCTCCCCAGCTGTGCGCGACCAGGAACACCGGAGCGCGATGGCCGAGTTCGTCGAGGATGGCGAACAGGTCCGCGACCGCGTCGGCGGGTCCGTATCCGGTGGGCGGCCGCTCCGTTCGTCCGTGCCCGCGCTGGTCGTACAGGACGCAACGCGCTCCGGCCGCCGCCATGGGCCCGGCGATCGTGTAGTAGAAGCTCGACAGGTTGTCCATGACGAGCCCGTGAACGAACACCATGACCGGCGGGCTCGCGACTGGCGGGACGTCCGGGTCCATCGTCTGCACGTGGAAGCGGACGCCGCGCGCGGTGATCTCAGGCATGGGCGCCGCTTCGCGGGAACGACTCGATGTGGGAGACCACGTCACCGACCGTCAGGTCCACGATCTGATCCAGCCCCATGCCGGCCAGGAACGCGGGGAAGTCCACTTCGGTGTAGCGCTGCCGGAGCCGCTCGATGAGCGCCACGAACTCGATGCTCTCCAGGGCCAGTTCCCGGCTGAGCGTGGTCTCCGGGCCGATCTCCACGTCCAGCAGGAAGTCCTCCCCCACCACGTCCGTCAGAATTCGAACGAACTCCGTCATGACCTCGGTCATGCTCTGCTCTCCTCCATATCGGTGCCGCCCGACGCGGCGGTCCAGGCGATGACGTGCCCGTCCAGGTCGCGCGTCCGCACGGTGATGACGGTCCCGTTGCCGGCGATCAGGAGCCGGTCGGGTTCGGCCGCGGTCACGACCAGTTCGGGACGGTCCGGGCTGACGGGCATCGACTGAAGGACGGCCTGCTTCGCCGCGCGGACCTGCCCGTTCACGTCGTCCAGGGCGAGGCCGATGCCCGCCGGCTCGCGTCCGGAACGGACGATCGCGACGCCCAGTTCCGCGTCGCAGGCGACCGACAGCGTCAGCGGCCTGTCGAAGGGTCCGGTCACCACGGGCCGGTGCGCCCGGTTGTCCCGGACGGTCAGCTCCGCGGGGAACAACGGGCCGTGACCGGCACGCCAGAGATGGTCCCTGACGGCGTCCTTGGCGGCGATCCGGCCGAGGAGCCACGGGCCCTGCGCGAACGACGGAAGCGCTTCGTACTCGGCGCGTTCGGCGGCCTGGAGGTATTGCCGCATCAGCAGGTCGCGGGACGCGGCACCGTCCCAGCGCCTGCGGGCCAGGCACCAGCCGCCTTCTTGCGGCTCCCCCGTTCCCGACAGCTCCGGTGTGAACCTCATACGCCAGACGGCTTCGTCGGTGTAGAAGCGGTGCGTCGTCCATCCGTCGATGCGTGCCCAGAGAGTTCCGTCGGAACGGACCATCTCGGCGTCGCAGCGCATGGTGGTCTCAGTGAGGGACTGGTTCCAGACGGTCGTCTCCAGGCGCTCCCCATCGGCAGGCAAGGGCCCGTACAAGGAGACCCGGTCGATGCCGACGGGAAAGACGATGTGGTTGTTCTCGCCATAGACCTGTATCCAGTGCCCGCACAACTGGCCGGCGCTGTCGAGAAGTGCCCCGGGCGTGGGCAGCGCGGTGAGGGCGCCGCGCACACCGTCCTCCGCGAGGGCGATGATCTCGGTGACGCCGCGGAAGAGCGGGCCGTGGAACATCCAGCGTTCCTCGTACAGCCGGTCGGCGGTGACGACGGGCGGCCCTTCGGCGGTCAGGGGCGTGCGGTCGGGGGGCGGTGGTGGCGGGTAGGCGTCGTCCAGCAGGACCGTCCCGTCCGCGTGGCCCGGGATGACGACCTTCACCCTGCGCGGGCCGGTGCCCTCGACGAGGGAGGCGCGGATGTCGGCGCCGGTCGGCGGCGCCGCCACGATCCACCGGACGGCGCGGACGTTCGCGAAGCCGACGACCCGCGTGTCGGGCAGCAGCTCGCGGGCGGTGTCGGCCATCACCTCCAGCAGCGTCGTGAGCGGGACGACCGGGAACCGGTCCGTCATGTCGGGCCAGCCGGAGGGCTGCGGGATGACGCAATGGTCGGCGAGGTAGGGCATCGCCTCCAGCGAGAACACCCGGGAGACGACCAGCTCTCCCGTCTCGGGCGGGAGCCCCTCGGCGGGCGCGGCGCCCTCCTCCGCGGGCGCGTGAGCGCCACCACTCCCCAGCGCTTCCAGGACGGTCTGCGCGCCGGCCGTGGCGTCGTTGAGCAGCGCCTCCAGCTCGGCCAGGACCGGATCGTCCGCGGGGAGCGACGGGACACCGGCCCCCTCGCCGGGGCCGGGGGCGAGGGAGAGCGGCGGCACCGCGCCGTCCAGCCGCACCAGCGGCGTCCCGAGATCGAGCGGGATGCCGCCGGCGGCCTGCGGAGGCGCCGGCGACGCCCCGTAGCCCTCGGCCCACAGCGCGGCCACGACGCGGCGCAGCTGGGCCATCCCGTCCCGCTTCGGCACGTTGACGGCCATCGCGAGATGCTCGCGGTCGCCGAGCCGGTCGCCGACGAAGCCGGTGAGGCTCCCGGGGCCGACCTGCACGAACACGCGCGCATGCGCCGTCCCGTACAGCTCTTCGATCAGCTCGCTGAACCGCACGGGCTCCAGGAGGTGCCGGATGACGAGGTCGCGGACCTCCGCGGGCGACGTGGGGAACGGGGCGACCGTCGTCGCCGACCACAGCGGGACGTGGGACTCGCGGATCGCCAGCACCTCGAAGGAGCCCTGCACCTGATCGCGGTACACCTCGGCCGCCGGGGTGTGGAAGCCCGACCGGAACGGGAGCTCGCCGCCGAGCACGCCCTCGGCGGCGAGCCGGCCGAGGATCTCGCGGACCTCCTCGGCGGGGCCGCACACCACCGACTGATGCGGGCAGTTGTCATGGCTGACGAACACGCCGGGCCGCCCGCCGATGGCCTCGTGGGCGCGGCCCGCGCCGCAGCCCAGCGCCGCGTAGACGACGTCCGGGACGTTCACGGCGGCGCCGTCGAGGCCCCGGATGAACGCCTCCAACGCGTCCCCGTCGTACAGTCCGGTGACGGCCATCGCGGTCCACTCGCCGAAGCTGTGCCCGGCCGCGACGTCCGGCTCGACGCCCACTTCGGCGAGCGCGGCGGCCAGCAGCCGCCCGACGGCCATCACGTCGGCGGCGCGGCCCGGCAGGTCGGTGCGGCCGGACGGCGCGAACCCCGGCAGCCCGAAGTGCCGGGCGACGTCGTCCACGCGGGGGTCGAAGGCGGGCTCGAAGCCGGGGAACAGGAACGCCAGCCGGCCGCCCCCGGCCAGCAGCGGCCGGGGCGCGAACCAGACGTCGCTCCGTCCCCGCCAGGCCGTGCCGCGCTGCACGACGGCACGCGCGAGGTCCAGCCGGCGCGGGGTCGGGCCGACGATCGCCAGGCGGCACGGCAGGTCCGGGACGTCGGCGGACACCCGCGCGAGCAGATCCTCGTCGGGGGCGGCCAGCAGCACCGACAGATCGCCGGTCGTGCGGGCCGCCAGCCGCAGCACCCCCTCCTCGGAGTCGGGCGGCCGGAGCCGCCGCACGCGCCGCACCCGCGTGGCGGGCGGCTCCTGGAGGATCACGTGCGCGTTGGCGCCGCCGAACCCGAAGGCGTTCACCACGGCCCTGCGCGGCGCGCCCGGTGCGGGCTCCCACTCCGCCGCCTCCCGGACGGGGCGCAGCCGGCCGCCCTCCAAAGCCGGGTGCGGATCGTCCACGTGCAGCGTCGGCGGGAGGACGCCGTCGCGCAGCGCGAACGCGGCCTTGATCAGCCCGGCGATCCCGGCGGCAGGCATCGCATGCCCGATCATCGACTTGACCGTGCCGAGCCCGATCGGCGGGCCGCCGGTGCCGAAGACGCGCCGCAGGGTCGCCAGCTCCGCCGCGTCACCGGCCGGGGTCGCGGTGCCGTGCGCCTCGACCAGCCCCACCATGCCCGGCGCCGCCGGGTCCAGGCCCGCGTCGCGCCACGCCCGCTCGACCGCCAGTACCTGCCCGTCCACCAGCGGGCTCATGATCCCGGCGGCGCGGCCGTCGCTGGAGGACCCGGCGCCGAGGACCACCGCGTGGATCCGGTCCCCGGCCCGCAGCGCGTCGGACAGCCGCTTGAGCAGCACGACTCCCGTGCCCTCCGCCAGCAGCGTCCCGTCCGCCCGCCGGTCGAACGGCCGGATCGTCTCGGTCGGGCTCAGCGCCCGCAGCTGGCTGAACACGCTCCAGACCGTCGCGTGGTGGGCGTGGTGGACGGCCCCCGCCAGCATCGCGTCCGCCTGCCCGCTCCGCAGCGCCCGCACCGCGTGCTCGACCGCCAGCAGCGAGGACGCGCACGCCGCGTCCACCGTGTAGGCAGGGCCGCGCAGATCGAAACGGTTGGCGATCCGGGACGCGGCGAAGCTCGGGACCAGGCCGATCGAGGCGTCCGGCCCGTCCGGTCCGAGCCGTTCGCAGAACGCGCGCCGGATCTCCTCCAGCCGGTCCCGGTCAAGGTCGGGCACCAGCTCGGCGAGCAGCCCCGCGAGCTGGTGGGACGTCCGGACCCGCTGGTCGAACCGCGCGACGCCCGGCGTGATGTAGCCGCCGCGGCCGATCACCACGCCGATCCTCGACCGGTCGGGCAGCCGCTCCTCGCCGCCCGCGTCCTCGATGGCCTCCCCGGCCGTCCGCAGCGCGAGGAGCTGGTCGGGCTCCATCCCCGGCACCGACGCCGGCATGATGCCGAACCTCGCCGGATCGAACGTGGCCAGCCCGTCGACGAACCCGCCGCGCCGGCAGTAGAACCGGTCGCTCTCCGGTGCCCGCCCATACGCGCCGGGATCGTAGTAGAGCGCGGGGTCCCATCGCCCGGGGGGCACCTCGGTGATCGCGTCGAACCCGTCCAGGACGTTGCGCCACAGCTCGGCCGCGGACCCGGCGCCGGGGAACACCGCGCCGGCGCCGACGATCGCGATCGGCTCTGCGGCGTCGGTCACCGGACCGTCCCGGTGAACACGACCTGCGTCTCGTCGCCGTGCGCGAGCTCCCGCAGCAGCGCCGCCACGCCGGCGTCCGGCTCGATCAGCCCGATGCCGCGCCGCGCGTACTCACGCGCCAGCTCGGGCGACACCATCCCGCCGCCCGCCCACGGCCCCCAGTCGGCGACCAGGACCCGCCCTTTCAGCCGCGTCCGCCATACCCGGGCCAGCGTGTCGCAGGCGTCGTTGGCCGCCGCGTAGTCGGCCTGCCCGCGGTTGCCGTGCACACCCGCGACGCTGCCGAACACGACGAAGAACTTCAGATCGGGGCGGACGGCGGTCGCGAGCGCACACGCGCCGTCCACCTTCGTCCGGTACACCCGCTCGAACGACTCGGGGTCCTTGTCCCTGACGAGCCGGTCCTCGATGAGGCCCGCGCCGTGCACGACCCCGTCCAGGCGGCCGTGCCGCCGGTACACGCGTTCGACCACGTCCCGGACCGCCTGCCCGTCCCGGACGTCGCCCGCGTGGTAGCGCACGGATGCCGCGTCCTCGCGCAGCGCCTCCAGGTTCCGCCGGACCTCCCGCTCCGCCAGCAGACGCCGGATCGTCGCCTCGATCTCGGACGGGGGCCGGCCGCCCTGCGCGACGAGAGCTCTGCGCAGCCCGGCCTCGCCCTCGGCATCAGGGAAGGACGGCTCGCCTTCCGGCTCCGGTGTACGCCCCATGACCTCGATGTGGCAGCCGTTCGTCTTGGCCAGCGCGCGCGCCACCCGTGCCGTGATTCCCCGGGCTCCTCCGGTGAGGAGCACCACCGCGTCCCGTCCGAGGTCCACGGCGGGTTCTCCGGTGAGTTCGGACGACACCACCGACAGGCTCCTGCGCAGGTCGCCCTCGTGGCCCACCGCAACCGGGGCCTCCGGGTGCAGCATCTCCGCCAGGATGCGCTGCGCTATCGCCCGCGGCGTGTCCTTGGTGTCGACGTCGATCGCCCGGACGAGCACGTCAGGACACTCCTGCGCCACCGTCCGCGCCAGCCCCCGGAGCCCGGCGCCCGGCGCCGGGTCGCCGATGCCCCCGCCGCCGAACCGCCGTCCGAAGTCACCGCCGGACCCGGTCGCGACGACCAGCAGGCGCAACCCCCCGGCCAGCGCGTTCCGGATCCCCCCGTACGCCTCGGGCAGGACCGGCGCGGCGCCGGGCCGCAGCGCCGCCAGGTGGACGAGCCCGTCGCACGATCCGTCCACGTCCAGCGGCGTCCGCACCTGCGCTCCGTGCCGTTCCAGCATGTCGGCCAGCTCCAGCGCGATGCCGCAGCCGTCGTCCACGATCAGGAACCGGTACCCGGCGAACGCCGTACCGGACTCGCCGGGTACCGGCAGCACGTCCAGCGGCACGGCGCGCACGACCTGCCGCAGCACGGGCGCCTGGAGGTGCGGGGGGAACGCCGCCGGGCCGGCCCCCGAGAGAGCTGAGGTGCCCACGTGGGTCCCGGGGCTGCTGACCGGACGCGACGGGACGGGCGCGCGGGGGGCGGGGGGCGCCTCCGGTGGAGCCTGGTGGAGAGCCGGGCGGGAGGTCAGGCGGTCGCGGAGCCAGGTGACGATCTCGCCGACGGTGGTGAGGCGGGCGAGCCGTTCCAGAACGGTGTCCTCGATCCTGAGGCCGACGCGGTCGGCCAGCTCCCCGGTGATGATGGTGCGCTTGATGGAGTCGATGGAGAGATCGGCCTCCAGGTCCAGGTCGTCCTTCAGCATGGCCTCCGGGTAACCGGTGCGGGTGCTGATCACCGCGAGGACGCACGCGCGGACGTCGGCCACGGGCCGAGGATCGGGCACCGCCTCCGGTACGGGAACCGCCTCCGGTGCGGGCACCGGCTCGGGCTTGGGATCCCGGTCGGGCAGTGCCTCCACCGTCTCCCCCTTGAGGACCGGACGCGGGGAGGGGACGGGCGGGATCGGCGGCCCCGGTGCGATGGACGGGCGGGACGGCCCCGTGCCCGCCGTGCCGAGATGGCGGAGGATCACCTCCCGCTGCGCGGCGATCAGCTCGCGCCCCGCGCGCAGGTACTCCAGCACCGCGGCCTCGGAGCCGCGGGGACGGTCGCTCATCGTTCCTCCTGTGACGCGCCGGGCGGGCCGCAGCGCGCCCGCCGGGTAGCCGCCGTCGGCGGTGCGGACGAGATGGCCGTTCACCAGCCAGCCGGGGGCCGGCGACGCGGCTGCGGTGTCGCGGCCCGCGAACAGGGGCAGCGGGTCGACCGGGACCCCGGCGGCGGCCAGCTCGGCCAGGGCGAGCAGGAAGCGTGACAGCCCGTCCTCGCCAGGGACGTCACAGCTCACGGCCGTGTGCGGGCGGTCGCCGAGGATCGCGCCGACGAGCCCGGTCAGCACGCGGCCGGGGCCGGCCTCGACGAAGATGCGGGCGCCGGCGGCGTACATCGCCTCGATCTGCTCGACGAAACGGACGGGCGCCGCGAGCTGCCCGGCGAGACCGTCGACCAGTTCGGCGGGGTCCGTCTCGTACGGCGCGGCGGTCGTGTTCGACCAGACGGGGTAGGCGGGCGAACGCAGGTCGCGGCCCGTGAGAGCGGTGCGCAGACCCGCGGAGGCCGCTGCGACGAGGGGGCTGTGGAACGCGCAGGCGACCGGGAGACGCTCGGCGGTCAGGCCGCGCTCGGCCAGGACGGCCACGGCGCGGTCGAGACCGGCGGCGGTACCGGAGACGACCACCTGGCGGGGCGCGTTGTGGTTGGCGATGGCGACCTCCGAGATACCCGAGAGCACCTCGCGGACCTCCCGCAGCGACGCGGTGACGGCCGCCATCGCGCCCGGTTCCGGGCCCGCCGCCGACAGGATCGCCTCGGCGCGGACGGTGCTCAGCTCCACCAGGTCCGCCTCGTCGAAGACGCCGGCGGCGCACAGGGCGGTCAGCTCGCCGTAGCTGTGGCCCGCGGCGAGGTCGGGATGGACGCCGACGGCGGTGAGCAGCCGGTGGACGGCCAGCCCGGCGATCCCGAGGGCGGGCTGCGCGGCGCGGGTGTCGGTCAGCGCGTCCCGCTGCCGGCGCGACTCCTCGGGGGTGAACGCGGCGGGCGGGAACATCACCGGGGCGTGCCTGCCGCCCGCGAGCCGCAGGAGGCGTTGGAGGCGGGGAAAGGCGACGAAGAGGTCGGCGAGCATCCCCGGCCGCTGGCTGCCCTGGCCCGGGTAGAGGAAGGCGACCTGCCCGGCGCCGCCGGCGGCCTGTCCGGTCTCGCCGGGAGCCACGAACACCCCCGGCGCCGGACGGAACGCCGCGGCGGCGTCGAACCTGTCCTCCAGGTCGTCCGGGCCGGTGGCGACGAAGGCGACCTGCACGGGACCCTCATGGGAGGCGCAGGCGCGGGCCACCGCGCGCAGGTCGCCCCGCCGCCCGTTCCACAGGTCGCGGAGCCGGTCGAGCTCCGTCCGGGCGGCGGCCTGGTCCTCGCCGCGGATGAGGAAGAGCTCGGCGGGCCAGTCGGTCAATCCCGAGAGCGGCTCGGGCGCCCCGTCGTACCCGGACAGGACGGCGTGGAAGTTCGCGCCGCCGAAGCCGAAGCCGCTGATCCCCGCGTACCGGTCACCGGGCGCGGCGGCCCAGGGGCGGGCCGTCCGGCCGAAGGCGAACGGGCCGGCGGGGTCCCATGCCGGGTTCGGGTCGTCCAGGTGAAGCGTGCCCGGCAGGACGCCGGTGTGCAGGGCGTAGGCGGTCTTGATGAGGCCCGCGAGCCCGGCGGCGCACTTGGTGTGCCCGATCTGCGACTTGACCGAGCCGAGGGTGACACTGCCGGGCGCGGCGCCGGCGAACACCGAGGCGAGCGTGGCCAGTTCCGTGCGGTCGCCGACCTCGGTACCGGTACCGTGCGCCTCGACCAGCCCGACCCGGGACGGGGACACCCCCGCCCGCTCGTACGCGCGGTCCAGCGCGAGGCGCTGGCCCTCGGCGCGGGGGGCGGTGAGACCGAGGGAGCGGCCGTCACTGGAGCCGGCGACGGACTTGACGACCGCGTAGATCCGGTCGCCGTCGCGCTCGGCGTCCGCGAGGCGCTTGAGCGCGACGCACGCGACGCCCTCGCCCAGCGCGATGCCGTCGGCGGACGCATCGAACGCGGCGCAGCGGCCGGACGGCGACAGCGCGCGGACGGAGGAGAACATCAGGTAGTCCCGGATGCCGTTGTGCAGGTCGGCGCCGCCGCACAGCACCATGTCGCTCGCGCCCGCGGCGAGGTCCTTGCAGGCGGCGTCGAGCGCGGCGAGGGACGCGGCGCAGGCGGCGTCCACGGTGTAGCCGGCGCCGCCGAGGTCGAGCCGGTTGGCGATCCGCCCGGCGATCACGTTGGTGAGGACGCCGGGGAAGGTGTCCTCGGTGGGCCTCGGGAGCTGCTCGTCCAGTCCGGGCGGGACCTCACCGAGGTAGGCCGGCAGGGTCGCGCGGATGCCGTACGCGGCGGCGAGCTCGCCGCCGCCCTCGGCACCGAAGAACACCGAGGTCCGGGAGCGGTCGAACGGGCGGTCGGCGTACCCGGCGTCCCGCAGTGCGCGCGAGGCGACCTCCAGTGCGAGGAGCTGGACCGGTTCGACGCTGCCGAGCGTGTTCGGCGGGATGCCGTAGGCGAGGGCGTCGAACGGGACGTCCGGGATGAACCCGCCCCACTTGGACGGCGTCCTGCCGTCCGCGGCCGGGCCGAAGTAGAGATCGGTGTCCCAGCGGCTCGCGGGGACCTCGGTGACGGAGTCGACGCCGCGGACGATGTTGGTCCAGAACGCGCCGGCGTCGCGGGCACCCGGGAACACGCAGCCCATCCCGATGATCGCGATGTCGGCGGGGCGTGCCGCGTCCGGGAGCGGCGGGCGGTCGGCGGCGATGCCGAGCTCGGCGGCGCGTGCCGCCAGCAGCGCGGTCGCCCCGGCGGTGACCTCCTCGTGCAGGTCCGCGACCCGGGTCGGCGCCGAGCGCAACGCCGCCGCCTGGCCCATCATGAACAGCCCCTCGGCCCGCTGCACAGCGGGTTCCACCGGCTGCGGCTCCGCGCTCGACGGGCGGCGGCGCAGGCCCTTGCTGGCGATGCGCAGCCGCCCGAGGTTGAGCTCCTCCAGCCGCCGCCACACCTCCCGCCGCGCCATCCCGACGGCCACCAGCTCGCGGCGCGCCTCCTCGAACGCGACGACGTACGGGGTGCGGGCACACCGCGTCACATGCCCCGGGGACGTCTCCAGCAGGGCCGTCTCCTCGCACTCGATCGCGGCCTCCTGGAAGCCCGGCAGGATCGCACCCGCCTCGACCGCCTCGGCGGTGAACAGGTACGCGGTGCCCATCAGCACCCGGACGGTGGCGCCGCGCTCGGCCAGCGGTCCCGCGAGCGCCGCGACCATCGCGGCGGACCGCGCGTCGTGGATCCCTCCCGCGAACATCACCTCCAGCTCGGACGGGTCGCCGCCGAACGCCGCCAGCCGCCCGACCTGCGCCTCCCACAGCGGGAAGCTCGCGCGCGGCCCGGCATGCCCGCCGCACTCGGCGCCCTCGAAGACGAACTTGCGCGCGCCCTCGGCCAGGAATCGCTCCAGCAGCTCCGGCGAGGGGACGTGCAGGAACGTGCTGATCCCGGCCGCCTCCAGCGGCGCGGCCTGCGCCGGGCGGCCCCCCGCGACCACCGCGAACGGGGGTGCGGCCGCGCACACGGCGGCCAGTTGCGCCTCGCGGACCTCCGGCGGCGCGAACCCGAGCACGCCGACGCCAAAGGGTCGCTCGCCGAGCCGGTCGGCCGTCGCGCGCAGCAGCTCGCGCACCTGGTCGCCGTCCTTGAGCGCGAGCGCCAGGAACGGCAGCCCGCCCTCCCGCGCGACCGCCGTGGCGAACTCCGGCCGATCGCTGACCTGCGTCATCGGCCCCTGCACGACCGGATGCCCGGCACCGGACGGCCCGTCCGCGGTACCGCCGGGTGGGGCGAGCGGCGCGGCGCGGACGGCGGCCCTGATGTGCTCGGCGATCTGCCCGCGGACGGCCTGGACCACACCGCCCGCGGTCTTGTGGCGGCCCGCGAGCAGCGCCGCGAGCGGGCCGTCCTGCCCCACCGGCAGGCCCGCCACCGGCAGGGCCCCCGCCGGGGTCTCCACCGGCGCGGTGCCCGGCAGGTCTGGGCGCGCATACACGCGGTGCCCCTCGACGACCGCCGTCTCGCTCCCGTCCATCGTGGTGAGCGCTGCGACGACGGCGGCGGGCAGGTCCATCTCCCGGACGAGCGCGAGCTGGACGTCCAGCACGACCCCCGCCGCGCCCCCGGCCACCGCCGCGGCGGCGGTGGCCGGGCCGATCCCCCCGGCCGCGTATACCGGGACGTCCACGGCCGGATCGGCGGCCAGTTGCTGGAGCAGCACGAACGTCGACATCTCCCCGACCCGCCCGCCGGCCTCACCGCCGCGCGCGATCAGCCCGATGTTGCCCGCCCCGGCCAAGCCCTGTGCGACGGGCAGAACCGCTGCCGCCTCGTCCGGGCCGACCACCTCGATCAGCAGGCGGCGGCCCCGGGCGAACCCGGCGACGTCCAGCGAGTCGTCGGAACGCAGCGCGGGCGCGTCGACCAGCACGGTGCCCGCCGCGTCCGGGAGCTCGGCCGGACGGACCCGGCAGCCCGCCGGAACACGAACGCCGAACGGCCCCTTCCACCAGCGGCGGACGTCGGCGAGGGCGGCGAGCGCCGCCGCGCGGTCGGTGCCGAGGTCGAGCACCCCGAGCCCGCCCGCCCGGGCGACCGCGACGGCCAACCGGGACGCCGGACGGCCGAATGGGCCGACCCCGATGATCTCGGTCCCGGGACGGCCTCCCGGGACCGGGCCCGGCCGCGGCCGCCCCGTCCCGTCCCGGCCCTCGTCCCTGTCCGCCGCCATGCACTGCCCCCCGACGTCCCGCGCGGCCCGCCCCCGACGGCGCGGCTTGAAACCCTGGCTCGACGGTGCGCCACATTACGGTCGGCGACGTATCGATCACGGGGGCGACACACCCGTGAGCGCGACGGGAACGGGACCTCAAAGGAGTCTGGGACTTCCCTTGACACGGGGAAGACCCCGGCGCGGCACACCGCACGGCATCCGTTCCGCACGGTTCCCGCCCTGCTCTCACATCGCGACGACGACATCGCGCATAATGTCAGCTACACCCCGTAGCATCGGGCGTGACGGGGCAAGTGGTCAGGCGGGTGCGTGATGGCGACCCTCGATCCGGTGAACTCCACAGGCTCGGCCTCCGGCGCCCTCACCGGCGCCGCGATCCGCGGTGCCGCGACGGCCCCGGCGCCCGGCCGCTTCCGGCTGCCGCTGCGCCGCCGGAGCACCGCCGCCGGCCGCGACCCCGTCCGCGCCGCCCTCGCCCCGCTGCTGGCCGCGCACCGCGCCGCCTACCCGGGCGCCGACCAGGCCGAACTGCTGCGCGGGTACACCGTCGCCGAGCGGCTCCACCGGGGCGAGCTCCGCAAGTCCGGCGCCCCCTACATCACCCATCCGCTCGCCGTCGCGATGATCCTCGCCGGCATGGGCATGGACACCACGACCCTCGTCGCCGCCCTGCTGCACGACACCGTCGAGGACACCCCCTACACCCTCGGCGAGGTCCGCGCCGACTTCGGCGAGGAGATCGCCGTACTCGTGGACGGTGTGACCAAGCTCGACGGGGGCCGCTGGGGCGAACGCGCCGAGGCCGAGACCTTCCGCAAGATCGTGCTGTCGGCCGCCGACGATCTGCGCGTCCTGGTGATCAAGCTCGCGGACCGGCTGCACAACCTGCGCACGCTGCGGTACCAGCCGCCCCACAAATGGGCCCGCTACGCCAAGGCGTCGCACGAGCTGCTCGTCCCGTTCGCCGAGCGGCTCGGCATCCACGTCCTCAAACGGGAGATGGACGACCTGGCCTTCGCCGCGCGCTCTCCCGACGCGCACGCCGCCACCGGGTCCGCCGTCCGGGCCGCGCTGCGCGACGCCCGCCGCGCGTTCGGCCCCGCCATGCTCCGGCTCCGCCGCTCCCTCGCCGAGCACGGCGTCCAGGCGACGATGCGGATCAGGCCGTCCCACCTGTACGCGGTGCACCAGTCGTTCGGCGGGAGGCTCGCCGGGCTGCGGCCGTGCGAGGCGGCGCGCCTCCTGCTGGTCGTCGACGGCGCCGAACGCGACTGCTACATCGCGCTCGGCGCGGTGCACGCCGCGCTGCACCCCGTCGCCGGTCAGGTCCGCGACTTCATCGCCACCCCCAAGGACAACATGTACCGGTCGCTGCACACCCGGGTGATCAGCCCGGACGGCGACCCGTTCGAGGTCATCGTCCGCAGCCGCGCGATGCACCCGGTCGCCGAGTACGGCATCGTCGCCCACATCCGCGACGCCGGCGACGACGCCGCCACCGTCGACGCCGTGGCGGGCCGCCGCGACCTGGTCTGGCTGAGCCGGCTGCTCGCCTGGCAGTCCGACGCGCCGTCCGCGGACTTCCTGGAGAGCCTGCGCGCCGATCTGGCCGCCGGGAACATCGCCGCGTTCACCCCGCGCGGCGAGGCGGTCGCGTTGCCCGCCGGGGCGACCGCGCTCGACTTCGCGTACGCGCTCGAACCGTTCCTCGGCGACCGCTGCATCGGCGCCGTCGTCAACGGCCGCCTCGCACCGATGTCGGTGCAGGTCCGCAGCGGCAACGTCGTGGAGATCCTCACCGACCCGGCGGGCCGCCCGTCCGAGGACTGGCTGGAGTTCGCGGTGACCGTGCCCGCGCGCGTCCGCATCCAGCAGTGCCTGTCCCTGCGGCGCGCCGAGGAGGCTGCCGAGGCCGGGCGGCGCCGCCTCGTCCAGGCCCTCGCCGGACGGCGCGTCGACCTGCTCGCCGTCGAGGCGTGCGGCGACTCCCTCGCCGTCGCCCGCGCCCTCGGCTACGGCGAGATCGACGAGATGTACGGTGCGCTCACCACCGGCTCGCTGGGTCTGGACGACCTTGTCGCCCGCTTCGTCCATCCCTGACGGCCTGGCTACGCTGACCCCATGACGTTCGAGTACGGCGTCGACGGGCCGAAGGTGATCGTCGCCGGTGTGGACGGGTCGGAGACGTCCATGCGCGCCGGCGCCTACGCGTGGGGCCTCGCCCGGCGCGGCGGCGCGCGGCTGGTGCTCGTCCACGTGTCACCGATCGCCGCGCTGTCGGCGCTCACCCCCGGCGGCGCCGCGGCCATGCGCGAGGCCGCCGACGAGGTCACCGGCGACCTGCGGCGCCTGCTGGAGGCGGCCGCCGCCGAGCGCGGCTCCGTCGAGTACGAGCTGGTGGCCGAGCCGGGCGACCCGTACACCGTCCTCGCCCGCGTCGCCGACGACACCCGCGCGGACGCCGTCGTCGTCGGCGCGTCCGCGCAGGCCGGGCACCGCCTGATCGGCTCGGTCGCGGTCCGGCTCGTCCGGTCCGGCCGCTGGCCGGTGACCGTGGTGCCCTGAGCCCCGCCGGTTCGATCACCGCGTCCCGGGGAAATGATCCTTTGACGGCGGGGATGACGAGACGGGGATGCGATGCCAGATCCCTATCTGACGGAGATGGGCTGGGCGGGGTCCGCCCTCTGGCTGGCGGGCCGGATCACCCGCGACGGCACCGTCCCCCAGATCGAGTTCCGCCTGCGCGAGCGCGAGAACGGCGGCCTGCTGCGCCTGCCCGCGGCGGTCACCGCCGGAGACGGAACGGTCGCGTTCGAGACGCTCGTGGATGTCGCGTCCCTCGAAGACGGGCATCCGCTGACCGGCGGGCTCTGGGACGTGTCCGTGGCGATTCTGCATCCGCTGGGCGCCACCGTCCTGCCGTTCGGCCGTGAGCGCGCACCGCACCTGGACACCTCGCCGCAGCGCCGGTTCCTGCCGGGCTCCATCACCGTCGCCGCCTACTTCGGCGTCGAGGGCGGCCTGGAGATCGACGTCGGCGGCCGTCCCCACGCCGGCGGGTGCACCACCGCCGACCGGCTCGGCTGGGACGAGCGGGAGGAGGAGGTCGCCGTCAGAGGACACATCGACGCCCAGCAGATCACCATGCCGATCTCCGGGACGCTGAACCTCCTGGAACGGCACACCCGCGAGTCGTACCAGGTCATCGCCATGCTGGAGGAGCGGCCCAGCGGCCTGTGCTACACCGCCCGGGTGCCGGTGACGCGGGCGTTCATCGACGACCCGCTCCCCCGCGGCACCTGGGACGTCTCCCTCTGCCTGGGCTTCTCCGGGATGCACCGCGAGCTGCGCGTGCTGGCCCCGCACGACCCGGTGGACGTGCACGTGCGGCGGCGGCTCCGGCACGTCCGCGTGGTGTCCACGACCGCCCCGGACCCGCTGACGATCACGGTCGGCCGCGCCTGACCCGTCCCTCCGGCCAGCCGCGCGGACCGCCGCCCGACGCGGCCACCACCGCGGCCAGCAGGGCGATCACACCCGCACCACCGGCCAGGTTGAGCGCCGCCGTGCCGAGCGCCGCGGCCGGCGGGCCGTGCAGGGTCAGGGGCAGCACCGCGACCAGCACCACCGCCGTCCCGCCGATCCAGCCGAACGCGCGGACCGGCCGCGCCGCGGTCGCCAGCAGCAGGTGCATCAGCGCCGTCGCCTGGATCGTGCCCGCCATCGCGCACAGCGCGTAACTCGTCGCCGCGGCCCCCGTGCCGGTGTGCCGTCCGGCGAACACGGGGATCTGCGCGCCGAGCAGGCCGCGTGTTCCCAGCACGACGGCGAACGCCAGGCCCGCCGCGACCAGCGCGCAGGCCATGCCCGTCCACCACAGCGGACGCAGCGCCGGATCCGATCTTCCGGAAATCTCCTCGTGCAGCGCGACGAAGTCCTGGTACCGCTTGGCCGGAGCCTCTACCGGGCGCCGCCGCGCCGTGGAGGGGCACCGGAACGAACGCTCAAAGGGCCGTGGCGCAGGGCGGCTGGCGTGCCTGCCGGGCAGGCCGCCGGAGTACCGCCCGAATGGCGTATCGGGCATGTTCCCTCCCCCGGTGCGAACGAGTAGGTGCTACCCGGCACCGATGGGCGGAACTCCCCCAACCTGAAAGATTTGCTGAGCTTTGGCCACGTCCGTCGCAGTGCGCCCCCGCAGCCACGAAGGACCCCGGGGTCCCACAAACCCCCGGGGTCCCGCGGCGCGAGTCAGACCTGGCCGGCCTTCTCCAGCGCCTCGCAGCAGGTGTCCGTGATCAGGCGGGCCACCACGTACGGGTCGACGTTGGCGTTCGGACGGCGGTCCTCGATGTAGCCCTTCTTGTCCACCTCGACCTGCCAGGGGATCCGCACCGAGGCACCGCGGTCGGACACGCCGTAGCTGAACTCGCTCCACGGCGCCGTCTCGTGCATGCCGGTCAACCGGCGCTCGATGTCGGCGCCGTACCCCGCCACGTGCTCCTGCGCCTTCGAAGCGAGCGCCTCGCACGCGGTGATGATCGCGTCGTATCCCTCGCGCATCGCCTTGGTGGAGAAGTTGGTGTGCGCGCCCGCGCCGTTCCAGTCGCCCTCGACCGGCTTGGGGTCGAGGGTGGCGGAGACGTCGTAGTCCTCGGCGATGCGGTAGAGCAGCCAGCGCGCGACCCACATGTGGTCGCCGACCTCCAGGGGCCCGGCGGGGCCGATCTGGAACTCCCACTGTCCGGGCATGACCTCGGCGTTGATGCCGGAGATCTTCAGCCCGGCCTCGACGCAGGCGTCCAGGTGCGCTTCGACGATCTCGCGTCCGAAGACCTCATCGGCGCCCACGCCGCAGTAGTAGAAGCCCTGCGGGGCCGGGAAGCCGCGCTCCGGGAAGCCCAGCGGGCGGCCGTCCTTGAAGAAGGTGTACTCCTGCTCGATCCCGTACCAGGAGTCCTGCGCCTCGTACTTCTCGGCGATCGGACGGAGTTCGGCCCGCTTGTTGGTCTCGTGGGGCGTCCCGTCCACCAGGAACACCTCGCACAGCACCAGCTTGTGGTCACCGCCCCGGATCGGGTCGGGACACGAGAACACGGGCTTGAGCACGCAGTCCGAGTTGTCGCCCGGCGCCTGGTTGGTGCTGGAGCCGTCGAAACCCCAGTCCGGCAGGTCGGCGCCGTCCGCCAGGATCCTCGTCTTCGACCGCAGCCGCGCGGTGGGCTCGGTGCCGTCGATCCAGATGTACTCGGCCTTGTAACTCAACGTCGATCCCTCCGGAGGGCCTTGTGGGTTCCCCCAGAAGCTGCCAACAGGCCGTTTCCGACCTGTTGCCCAAATGTGAACGGCATGTAAAACGCCCGCTGACCTGCCCACATTTGGTGAGATGTTGGTCACAACGACCTCCACGCCCACGGTCAGCACGAAGCAAACGACCGGTGGACGGCCAGCCGGTCACCGTCCAGTTCATCGGGCGTGAAGACGTGCGCCGGGTCACCACGTCCTCGGAAGGATGCCTGCTCGGTTGACGCCCCGGATCGGGTCCGACATTATTGAAAGCAGCTTTCATCTAGTGAAAGTACTGCGAGGAGGCGAGGGCCGCATAGTGACGGAGCCGACGCGGGCGACCGCTGCGGGGCCCAACGGAAGCGCCACATGGCTGGGCCTGGACGGTGCCCGGGTGCTCGTACTCGGAGCGGGCGGGATCGGCGCGGAGTGCGTCCGCGGCTACCTCGGCGCAGGCGCGGTCGTCACGGCCGTGGACCGGGACCCCGACCGGCTGGACGCGCTGCCCTCGGGCCTGGACGGCACGCCACCGCACACGATCACCGCCGACCTCACCGAGCCGGACACCGGCCCCGCGGTCGTCCGGAAGGCCGTCGAGACGATGGGCGGGCTCGACGTCCTGCTGCACTGCATCGGCGTCAACGACCGGCGCCCCGTGCTGGAGTTCACCGAGGCCGACTGGGAACGGGTCCTGCGCACCAACCTGTTCACCGCGTTCGGCGCGGCGCGGGAGGCCGGCCGTCACATGATCGGCGCCGGCCGCGGCCGTATCGTCTTCCTGTCGTCGGTGTCGGGGCACCTGGCGCACCGGAAGCACGGCCCGTACGCCGCGTCCAAGGGCGGTATGAACCAGCTGATGCGGGTCATGGCCGCCGAGTGGGCCTGCCACGGCGTCACCGTGAACGCCGTCGCGCCCGGATACGTCGAGACGCCGCTCACCGCGGCCTACCTGGCGCAGCCCGGGGTCCACGACGAGCTGGTGCGGCAGGTGCCCGCCGGACGGCTGGGCACGGCGGCGGAGGTCGTCGGCCCGATCCTGTTCCTGTCCTCGCCGCACGCGGCGTTCATGACCGGCCACATCATGTACGTGGACGGCGGCCGCACGCTCGTCTGAACGATCGGAGACAACCCATGGGCCAGAACACCGAGCCGAGGATCTTTCCCCGGTTCGCGGGCAGGACGGTGCTGGTGACGGGGGCCGGCACCGGGTTCGGTGCCGAGATCGCCGTCCGCGCCGCGCAGGAGGGGGGCCCGGGTCGGCGTGCACTACAACAGCTCCAAGCAGGGCGCCGAACGGACCGCCGAACGGGTCCGCGAGGCGGGCGGCGAGGCGTTCGTCGTCCAGGCCGACATCTCGTCCTGGGACGCGATCCGCGGGCTGGCCGACGAGGCGTTCGAGCGCGCCGGTGCGCTGGACGTGCTGGTCAACAATGTCGGGGACGTGGCGAGCGACCAGATGTCGTGGCGGGAGCTGACCCAGGAGTCACTCGACCGCGTCATCGACGTGGACGTCAAGGGCACCCTGCTGATGACGCACGAGTTCGGCTCCCGGATGCTGGAGCAGGGGCACGGCTCGATCGTGAACATCGGCTCGACCGTGGTGGTGCGCGGCAGCGCGCGGGCGCCACAGTACGCCGCCGCCAAGTACGGGCTGCTCGGCATCACCAAGTCCTACGCCGCCGCGTTCGCGCCGACCGTCCGGGTCAATACGTTCGCGCCCGGTTTCATGGAGACCGGCGCGACGCTGGAGCGCGCGGACTGGAGGTCCGGGCGGCGCGAGAAGCTCATCGCGCAGACGCCGCTCGGCACCATCCCGCCGCCCGAGGCCGTCGCGGGCACCGCGCTGTTCCTCGCCACCGAGGACGCCTCGCACATCACGGGCGCCTACATGCTCGCCGACGGCGGCTTCAACATGGTGGGGGCCTGACCCGTGAAGCTGATCACCTTCGACGCGGGCCGCGTCGGCCGGCTCGACGGGGACGACGTCATCGAACTGGACGTCCCGTCCACGCGGGCCTTCTTCGAGCGCGGGGGCCGGGCCGGCGAGACCGGCGAGCGGCTGCGGCTGGCGGACGTCCGGCTGCGCGCGCCGATCCAGCCGAGGAAGTTCTTCCACACCGCCGGCAACTTCGCCGACCACCACGACGAACTCCAGGCCGTCAACTGGTCGCACCCGGTGCACAAGGGCATCGTGTTCTTCCAGAACGTCGACGCGATCATCGGTCCGGACGACCCGATCGTCCACCCCGAGCACCTCACCCAGGAGTTGGACTACGAACTGGAGCTCGCCGTCATCATCGGCAGGCCCGGCAAGTTCTTCGGCCCGGACGAGGCACGGGAGCACATCGCCGGCTTCACCGTCTTCAACGACGTCACCGCGCGCGACATCCAGCGCCGCGAGATGGAGTCCGGCGTCTTCTCCTTCAGCAAGGCCATCGACACGTTCTGCCCGATCGGCCCGTGGATCGTCACCGCCGACGAGATCGACGACATGCAGGACCTGGCGATGCGGCTGCGGGTGAACGGTGAGGTCCGGCAGACCGGGCACACGAGCCAGATGCGGGTGTCGATCCCCCACCTGGTCGCCTACCACTCGCCGCAGACCTACAGCGCGGGCGACATCATCACCACCGGCACCGTCTCGGGTGTCGCGGCCGTCCAGCCGGACCCCTTCGACTTCTATCTGCGTCCCGGAGACGTCGTGGAGGCCGAGATCGAGGGCGTCGGCACACTGCGCAACCCCGTCGTGTCCTGGGCGGACGCGTACGGTGAACCCGCGCCGGAAAGGGTCGGCTGGTGAGGACCGCCAACCTGAGAGGACGGCTCGTCCTGGTCGACGGTGAGATGGCCGTCGACGTCGCCGAGGCGAGCGGCGGCCGGTTCCCGGCCGACCCGCAGGCCGTCTTCAGCGAATGGGACGCCTTCCGCGGCTGGGCGGCAACGCAGGACGCCACGACCGGCACGCCGTTCGCCGTCGAGGATCTCGGCCCGCCCGTCCCGCGTCCGGCCCAGGTGTTCGCGATCGGCATCAACTACACCGAGCACGCCCGCGAGGCGGGGTACCCGCCGGACTCCGCGCCGGTGACGTTCACCAAGTTCCCGAGCTGCCTGGCCGGGCCGGTCAGCGACGTGGAACTGCCGTCCGACACCGTGGACTGGGAGGTCGAGGCGGTGGTCGCGGTCGCGCGGGAGACCCGCCGCGTCCGGCGCGAGAACGCCTGGGACCACGTCGCGGGCATCACCCTGGGGCAGGACCTGTCCGAACGGACATCGCAGCTCGCCGGCTCCAAGCCGCAGTTCAGCCTGGCCAAGTCGTTCCCCGGTTTCGGCCCGACCGGGCCGTGGCTGGTGACTCCCGACGAATTCGACGACCCTGCCGACCTGGCGATCTCGTGCAGCCTGTCCGGCGAGACGATGCAGAGCGCACGCACCAGCGCGATGATCTACGACGTTCCCGAGCTCCTCGTCCGACTGTCGCGTGTCTGCCGCCTGTTCCCCGGTGACCTGATCTTCACCGGCACGCCCCCGGGGGTCGGCAACGCCCGCACACCCAAGCGGTTCGTCCGGCCGGGCGAGGTCCTGGTCAGCGAACTGGAGGGCGTCGGCCGCATCATCCAGCGGTTCGTCGCCGGGGACGCGCCATGACCGCGCAGGTCCGCGTCCGGTCGCGCGGTCGCTCCAGTTCGCGAACCGCGTCCGGCAGCAAAGTCAGCGAAGGAGCAGCGGCATGGGCGAGATCGTCTTCACCGGCGGGTCGGTGTTCGACGGGACGGGCGGACCCGCCTTCCCGGGCGAGGTGGTCGTGCGCGGCGACCGCATCGCCGCCGTCCGTCCCGGCCACTCCCTCGCGCCCGGGGACGAGGACGCCACGGTCATCGACTGCTCCGGGTCCACCGTCATGCCGGGGCTGGTCGAGGGGCATGCGCACCTGACGTTCCCCTCGGCCGTCGGGCACCTGGAGCCCGGCTTCAACCCACCCGTGGACGTGTCGTTCTTCCAGCGTCCGCCCTCCGCGCACGAGCATCTCGCGCTCGCCGAGCGCAACGCCCGCATCCTCCTCGATGCCGGCTTCACCAGCGCCTACTCGGCCGGCTCGCTCACCCCGGGCAACGTCGAGGTCCAGCTCCGCGACGCGATCGCGTCCGGGAAGGTCCCCGGTCCTCGGCTGCGCGCCGCGAGCTTCGAGCGGGACAACAACCCCGTGCGGCACGGCGCCGAGAACATCACCCCGACCGGTCTGCGGCGCTTCATCGCCGAGCAGGCCGCGCTCGGATTCGACGCGGTCAAGCTGCTGTTGAGCAATGACGACGTGTTCGTCCCCGGCGGGTCGATGCAGACCCAGTACACCGCCGAGGAGGCCGCGGCGGCGGGCGCGGCGGCGCGGGAGGCCGGCGTCTGGCTCAACTGCCACGCCCAGAACCCCGAATCGATCAAGCTCGCCGTCCGCAACGGGTTCCGTTCGGTCTACCACTGCTCCTACGCCGACGAGGAGGCGCTCGACCTCCTGGAGGAGCACCGGGACGAACTGTTCACCGCACCCGCGGTGGGAATCATGTGGGCCAACGTGCACGAGGCCCACGAGTTCGGCATCGACCACGCGACCGCCGAGCGCATGGGATCGGTCGCCCAGCTGGAGGCGCAGATCGCCCTCTACCCCGAGATGCGGCGGCGGGGCATCCGCGTCCTGCCCGGCGGCGACTACGGCTTCCCGCAGACCCCCATCGGTCGCAACGCCCGCGACCTGCAGCTCTTCGTGGACCTGTTCGGCTACACCCCGGCCGAGGCGCTCGTCGCCGCCACCAAACGGGGCGGTGAGGTCATGGACATGGCCGACGAACTAGGCGTCCTCGCCCCCGGGTTCCTCGCCGATGTGCTGGTCGTCCACGGCGATCCCACCCAGAACATCGCCCTCCTCCAGGACGCGGCGAACCTGACCGTGATCATGCAGGGTGGAAACCTGCACAAGAGAACCCGCTGAGCTCAACCCCGGCCGAGCAGCCGCGAGATCTCCCCGCACGTCTCCAGGACGAGCGGCCGTATCTCCCCCAGCAGCCGCGACATGGGCACCTGCGTCGCGGGAACGGCCACGTTCACCGCGGCCACCACCGCCCCCGACGCGTCCCGGACGGGCCCGGCCACCGACCGCAACCCGTAGGCCAGCTCCTCGTCCTGCACCGCCCAGCCCCGCCCGCGTGTCTCGGCCAGCGCGGGACGCAGCTCGTCCAATGACATGACCGCATTGGGCCCGGCCGAGCCGGCGAACGACTCGCCCGTCACGAGCCGTTCGAGCTCACCGCCGTCCAGGTGGGCGAGCAGCATCTTGCCCATCGAGGTACGGACGGCCGGAAGCCGCGATCCCACCTGGATGTTGGCCGTCACCAGGTCGTTGTTGCGCAGCCTGACCAGGTAGAGCACATGGTCGCCGGACAGCACGCCGAGGTTCACGGTCTGCCCGGTCGTCCCGACCAGCCTGCGCAACGGGCCGTCCGCGAGCTGCACCATGTCGAGGCCGCGCAACGCGGAGAAGCCCAGCGTCAGCACCTTCGGCGCCGGCCGGTAGGCACCGTCCGGCAACAGCTCCAGGAACCCCTCGGTCGCCAAGGTCGACGCCATCCGGAAGGCGGTCGGCAGCGGCAGCCCCGCCTCGGCGGCCATGTCGGTCAGCTTCATGGCGGGGCGCTGCTCGGAGAAGAGCCCGAGGATTCGCAGCCCCTTCGCCAGTGCCTCCACGTGGTAGCCGCCCCTGGGACCGGCCGGGCGGGGCGTCGCTTGGTTGCGCGGCGGCACAGTCGTCTCACTTCCCGCATTGGCACGCGAACACTGGGCTCCCATCCTACGGAAACCGGCCGAAGCGCGTACCGAGCGAACAACGAGGCCACGGCGGGGAGCGACCGATCGCAACCGACACATCGATCGCCTCCCTCCAGTGACCACTCAGGCTCGCGAACGGAGGGCCCGAAACTCAGTCCACAAGCGCGCCGCCGGACAGATTGGCAACTGTCCCGGTCATGGCTCCGGCACGATCCGAAGCCAGGAAGGCGGCCGTCTCCGCTACCTCGGAGAGCGTCGGCAGCCTCTTGAGAAGTGTCCCCTGCGCCATTCCCCCTTCGTCGAGGAATTCCTGAACCGACTGTCCGGCCGCTGTCGCGAACTGTTGGAAGACGTCCTTGGTGTAGGAACCCTCTGCCGGCGCATCGACAACAGCGTGCGGACGGATGTCGACGACCCGGATGCCGTCGGGTGCCAGTTCCGCGGCCAGAAGGCGCGAGAACGCCTCCTTGCCGGCCGCGCTCACGCCGTGCCCCAAGATGCCGCCGACAGCCAGTTTGGCGCCCGGCTCGGACAAGGTCAGGATGACGCCAGGACGACCGCGCCCCATGTGCCGTGCGACAGCCTTGCTCGTAATGAAAAGCGTCCGCAGAAAACCGTCGATCGGCCGCATGAACTCGTCCAGCGAGAGGTCCGCCAGCACCGTCCCCTGGTCGTGTACGACGCTCACGGCGTTGAGAGCGATGTCGATGCTGCCGGCCGTCGCCGCGATCGCATCGGCGTGCTTTTCGACCGCCTGCTGATCGAAGACGTCGACGAGCTCTGTTTCGACCGTTCCACTTGCGGCGGCGATATCACGCGCCACGGCGTCCAGCTTCGCCTGCGTCCGCCCGGCGATGAAGACCCTCGCGCCTTCCCGCGCGAACACCCGCGCGATGGCGCCACCGATAGCGCCCCCGCCGCCATAGATGACGGCGTTCTTATTCTCCAGCAGCAAGCCACTCATTTGCTTTCTCCATGTGATCGATTCATGATTACGTACGTTCGGGGATCGCATCCGCCACCGCGGACTCCGCCGCCTCCCCGATGACCGGAGGCGTCAGGAGGCTGGCCGCCCAGGCGACCGGGATGGCGATCACCGCGATGACCAGACCGGTGATCACCGCGGACGAGGCGGTGAAGGCGCCGAGCGCCACACCACCGGAGTACGCGCCCAACGCGATGCCCACGTTGGCCGCGGAGGCGGGCAGCGAGGACGCCAGCTGCCCGCCCGGACCGGCCAGGCTCACCACGCGGTACTGCATCGAGGGCACCATGCCCATGGCGAACAGGCCGAAAGCCAGCAGCGCCAGCGCCACGAGTACGGCGATCGTCCCGGCAAGGTAGAGCACCAGCAGGGAGACCGCCACGCCGACGGCACCGACGATCAGGGTGCGCGCGGCATTCTGATCGGCGAACCGGCCACCGGCGAACGAGCCCACCGCGGTGGCCACACCGTAGGCCAGGAGGAACAAGCTGATCAGCGCGCCGGAGATGCCCGTGACGTCCTCCAGAAACGGCACGATGTACGTCAGCGCCGAGTAGACCGCCGCGAACGCCACGACGTTCACGGCCAGTGCGGCGAGCACCCGCGGCGCGAACGCGTACCTGGCCTGGCTCCCCGCGCCGCCGCCGGTGCTGGGCATGGACGGGATCAGGGCCAGCGTGGCGATCAGTGCCACCACACCGAGCACGGCGACCGCGGTGAACGAGCCGCGCCAGCCCAGCACCTGCCCGACCAGCGTGCCCAGTGGCACACCGAACGCGGTCGACACGAAGAGGCCGGAGACGACCACGGAGATCGCCCGCCCCATCCGCTCCGGCGGAACGATCGACATCGCCAGGACGAACCCGACGGCGACGAACAGCCCGTGCAGCGCCCCGATGCTGGTACGCACCACGACGAACAGGCCGAAGCTGCTGGTCAGCACCGGGACCAGCGTGAGGAGGATGACCAGGACGACCGTGCCGACCAGGATCGTCCGCTTGTTCACCTTGATCGTCAGTGCGGTCAGGATCGGGCCGCCGATGGCCAGGCCCAACGCGTACGCGGTCACCAGCACACCGGCCGTGGGGATGGAGACCTCAAGGTCCGCGGCGATCAGGTTGAGCAGCCCGACCACGAGCAGTTCGCTGCTGCCCAGCACGAACATCCCCAAGAACAGCGTGGCCAAAGCAAGATTCGTCTCGCCCCGACTCAGCGCTCCCCCGTGAGCACCCGTCCTGATGGCACGGCTCATGACTGCTCCGGCGCCTCCCAGGGCGCCACCGGCAGGACCGCCCCGGTCTCCAGCAGCGTCTTGAGGTTGGCGAGCACCGCCGGCCAGCCGCTCGAGATGCCGTTCAGCATCTCCTCGTTGGGCAGGTTCTCGTGGGTCACGGTCAGCCGGACGATGTCACCGTACGGTTCGATCAGGAAGGTGACGACCGATGGCCCGTCGACCCGCTCCTCGCGCGGGGAGTCCTCGAAGGTGACGGTGAGCCGGGTCGGTGCCTGCACCTCAAGCACGGTGCCGACAACGTCGATGGCGCCGGAACCGTCGACACGGCGGTGCTCCCAGGACGAGCCGACCTGCCAGTCGGACACGTTGGCGTGGTGCCAGTACTGCGAGGTCAGGTCCGCGTCGGTGAGCGCCTTCCACACCTGCTCGGCGGTCGCCTTGATGTAGGTGACGTAGACGTACGTCGGAATGGTCGTGGTCGTCTCGCTCATTGCGTACTCCTCTGCTCGGTCTCGGATGGTGCTCAGGGCTGCCAGTCGCGGCGCGTCGTACGCCGCGATCCAGCGCTCCCCGATCTCGTGGATCGGGGCGGGATTGAGGTAGTGCAGGCGCTCCCGCCCTCGCCGTACAACGACGACGAGGTTGGCCTGCGCCAGCAGGTCGAGGTGCTGGGTCGCCGACTGGCGCGCCATCTCAAGGCTGCGGCAGAGCTCGGTGAGCGTCTGCCCGTTCCGCTGACGGAGCCGGTCGAGGAGCAGGCGCCGGGTCGGATCGGCCAACGCCTTGAACACCAGATCGAGGACGTCCTGCTGTGCGGTCACAGGGTCCATTATGCAGGTATTTACCTGCATATGCCAGAGTAATCCCTCACCAACCGTCAGCAACGTCGCCCAGCGCACCACGCCACAGGCTCAGCCGGACCTGGATCTCCTCATCAACAACCCCGCCCCGCACGACGATGACGGGCGGCCGAAGGCATCGCGCTCACGAGCTCATGGCGCCCCAGACACACAGAGACCCCGCTCCCTACACCGGGGAACGGGGTCTTTCGCAGGTGGGCGCGGACGGTTTCGAACCGCCGACTTCTCGCTTGTAAGGCGAGTGCTCTACCCCTGAGCTACGCGCCCGCGTGCTCGTGACCGGGAAAGCGTACCCGGTTCGCGGTGGGTAGTGCGAAACGGTGCGGAGGGCGCGAACCGGGTACGGGGGCGACCCGTCAGGAGGTGCCCAGGTGGACCCAGACTCCCTTGACCTCGGTGTAGGCGTCGATGGCGTAGGGGCCCATCTCGCGGCCCCAGCCGCTGGACTTATAGCCGCCCCAGGGGGCGGCGGCGTCGGGGATGGGGAGCATGTTGACGAAGACGGCGCCGGCGCGGATTTCGGCGGCCAGGTGGTGGGCGGTGGCGAGGTCGCTGGTCCAGAGGGAGGCGGCCAGGCCGAAGTCGGTGTCGTTGGCGCGGGCGGCGAGTTCCTCGGGGTCGTCGTAGGCCAGGACGGGCAGGACGGGGCCGAAGATCTCCTCGCGGGCGATGGTCATGTCGTCGGTGACGCCGCCGAAGACGGTGGGGCGGTAGAAGTAGCCGTCGGCGAGGGGGCCGTCGGCGCGTTCGCCTCCGGTGACCAGTTGGGCGCCCTGCTTCTCGCCGGTGCGGACGTAGGAGTCGACCTGGGAGAGGTGGTCCAGGGATACGAGGGGGCCGATCTGGGTCTCGGGGTCCAGGCCGGGGCCGAGGCGGAGGCCGGAGGCGGCCTCGGCGAGCTTCTCGGTGAACTCGTCGGCGCGGCGGCGGTCGACGTAGAGGCGGGTGTAGGCGGCGCAGACCTGGCCGCTGTTGAGGAGGGCGCCTTGCAGGTTGCCTGCGACGGCGAGGTCGATGTCGGCGTCGCGGGCGATGACGCTGGGGGCCTTGCCGCCGAGTTCGAGGGTGACGCGCTTGAGGTTGCCGGCGGACGCCTTGACGATCTCGCGTCCGACGGAGCTGGAGCCGGTGAAGGAGACCTTGTCGACGTGGGGGTGCGCGACCAGGGCCTTGCCCGCGGACGGGCCGCCGGTGAGCAGGTTGACCACGCCGGGCGGGAAGCCCGCACGCTCGCAGAGTTCGACGAGCCTGACGGTGGTGAGGGGGGTCTGCTCGGCCGGCTTGATGATCACCGTGTTGCCGCAGGCGAGGGCGGGGGCCAGTTTCCAGGCGGCGATCATCAGCGGGAAGTTCCACGGGGTGATCAACGCGCAGACGCCGACCGGCTCGCGGCGGGTGTAGTGCAGGGTGTCCGGGAAGGAGATCGGGGACACCGAGCCCTCGATCTTGGTGCACCAGCCGGCGAAGTAGCGGAAATGCTCGGCGGCGCCGGTGACGCTCACCGAGTGCGCGACGCCGAGGGGCTGGCCCTGGTCGCGGGTCTCCAACTCGGCCAGCTCGGCCTCGTGCTCCTCGATCAGGTCGGCGACTCGCCAGAGGAGGCGGGCGCGCGCGCTTGGCGGGATGGCAGCCCAGGAGGCGTCGTTCAAAGCTGCGCGGGCCGCATCGACCGCCTTGTCGACGTCCTGTGGCCCGGCCTCGGCGCAGACTCCGAGCATCTTCCCGGTGGCGGGGTCGGACGTGGTGAACTCGGCGCCGTCGGCGGCCCCGGTCCACTCTCCGTTGATGAAGAGCTGGGCTTTCGTGCTCATGGTGGCCTCCCTTTAGCCTGCGGCACCAGCTTCGCGGGCCCGGCTTGGGGAGTCTTGTCTGTCTCTGTACGGGTGTTGACTGAGCCTGATCATTCCCCCGTGATCGTCACCCGGTACTCGCGGGGGCTGGCGCCGTAGGCGGCCTTGAACAGGCGGCTGAAGTGCGCGGCGTCGACGAAGCCCCAGCGGGCGCCTATCGCGCTGACCGGGCGGTTGAGCTGGAGGGGGTCGCGCAGGTCGCGGCGGCAGTGCTCCAGCCGGCGCTGCTTGATCCACATCGAGACCGTGGTGCCCTCCTCGCGGAAGAGCTTGTACAGGTGCCGCGAGGAGACGAAATGCGCGGCGGCGATGCCGTCCGGGGACAGGTCCGGGTCGTCGAGATGGCGCTCGATGTAGGCGCGGACGCGGATCAGCAGGGCGCGGCGGCTCGCGTCGGGGGTGGGGGTCGAGACGTCCAGGCGCTCGGCGAGCAACGTCACGAGCAGGTCCACGATGTTGTCGCCGAGGCGCACGCCGCCCTGTTCGTCCAGCTCGTCGAGGGTCCGGGCGAGTTGGACGAGGAACGGCGACAGCAGCGCCCCCACGCCCTGGCGGCCGGAGATCCGGGTGGCCGTGATCCCGGCGATGGCCTCCTCGGGAAGGTGCAGGAGACGGCGCGGGACCATCAGGACGAGCTGGCGGTAGGAGTCGTCGAACGCCAGCGTGTAGGGGCGGGTCGTGTCGTAGATCGTGAAGTCGCCGGGGACGAGCGCGGCCTCGCGGCCGTCCTGGGTGAGCAGGCAGTAGCCGCTGAGCTGGACGCCGAGCTTGTAGTAGCCGGGATCGGACTGGGCGATCTGGGCGCCGGTCCGGCGCACCACGTGGGAGGTGGCCGCGACCTCGGCCACTTTCAGTGCCCCCAGTTCGCAGCCGCGCATGCGGCCGTCGAAGCGGTCCGGACGGGACGTGTCCGAGCGCAGTGGAACGAACATTTCCGAGACCGAGCTGCGCCAGAACTCAAAGCGTTCACGGACGGGCAGATCGGTAGTGCGGATGAGCATGGACATGCGTGTTTTCCCAGGTGAGATCCCCGGCCTCCCGCACACATACTGCACTGCCGGAGGCCGGTCGCACCAGGGGTCTCAGTCCATCGCCGCACGGACAAGGTGCGTGTCGCAGAACTGCTCGAACCCGATGACCTTGCCGTCCTGGACCCGCCACACGTGGACGAAGCGGACGCGCATGGACCGTCCGGTCTCACGGTAGGTGCCCGAGTAGTGGCCGATCCCGACCACGGTGCCGCCCTCGCCGTCGACGATCTCCTCGGCGTCGGCGCGGAAGCCCTTCCAGTCCTGGCCCAGGCGGCCGAACACGCCGGCCTTGATCGCGTCGGTGCCGACGTAGGTGCCCGCATAGGGGAATCCGGCCATCTCGGTCCACTCGATGCCGTCGGCGAACGCCTCGACCATGCCGTCCAGGTCGCCCCGGTCGGAGGCCGCGTAGTGGGCCTTGATGATGTCGGACGCCTCGCTCATGGTTGCCCTCTCGTCGGTTCGGATCGCTCCTGGGACACCTCGCCCCCGGGAGCCGGTCGCTTGCCAGTCGAGCACATCATCGGTTGGACATGCTCTCTTGGCTCTGTCTGAACAATGCTTGTCTGTGGCGGCACGACACGCGGCGGCCCGGCCGGATCCCGGGCGTCCGTGCCTACGCTGACCGCCAATCAGCGGATCAGAGCGGGAGGCCCTTGGATGAGCGACCAGCAGGCGGACGTGATCGTGGTCGGCGCGGGCTCGGCCGGCTCGGTCGTCGCGCGGCGGTTGGCGGACGCCGGTCACAAGGTGCTGGTCGTCGAGGCCGGGCCGTACCGCGACGTCCCGGCGGTGGACGATCCGGCGCGCATGCACGAGCTCTGGGACTCGCCCCTGGACTGGGGGTACCGCACCGTTCCCCAGTCTCACGCGCAGGACCGGACGCTGCACCTGCCGCGCGGCCGCGTCGTCGGCGGGTCGCATGCCCTCAACGCCATGATCTGGGTCCGGGGCAATCCGGCCGACTACGATCACTGGGCGTCGCTCGGCAACCCCGGCTGGTCCTGGCGGGACGTGCGGCCGCTCTTCGAGAGGATCGACGGGCTCGGGACGGACGAACCCGGGACGCTCGACATCCTCGCGGGCTTCAAGGCGGACCCGGTCCAGTGCTCGATCGTGGAGGCGGCGCAGCAGGCGGGGCTGCCGTTCAACCCCGACTACAACGGCACCGTCCAGGACGGCGTGTCGTTCATGCAGTTCACCATTCGTGACCACCAGCGGCTCACGACGGCCCGCGCGTACCTGGCGCCGGTGCTGGAGCGCGGGGTGACGCTCGTCCCGGACGTGCAGGTCAGGCGGCTGCTGTTGGAGGGGCGTCGGTGCGTGGGCGTCGAGTGGGACCGCGACGGGGTGGTGGAGAGCGCGCGCGCCGACCTGGTGGTGTTGTGCGCGGGCGCCATCGGGTCGCCGGCGCTGCTGCTGCGCTCGGGGATCGGGGATGCCGACGCGCTCGGCGGCGACGCCATCCATCTGCCGGGGGTGGGCCGCAATCTCCAGGACCACTGGCTGGTGCCGGTGATCGCCTCGACGAACCGTCCGCCCACCCTGTCGCGGGGCCTGCCCCACACCCAGAGCCACCTGTTCTGGCGGAGCCGGCCCGAGCTGCCGGTGCCCGACCTTCAGCCGCTGCACTTCGGCGTGCCGCTCTACGAACCGTGGATGGACGGTCCCCCGCACGGTTTCTCGCTCATGGCCGGGCTGGTACGGCCGGAGTCCACGGGCGAGATCCGGCTGTCCGGCCGCTCCCCGGAGAGCGAGCCGCTGATCGACCCGCGGGTGCTGTCCCATGAGGCCGATCTCGACGCGCTGTGCGCGGCCGTCCGGCTGTGCCAGGAGATCGTGGCGGGGACGGCACTGCAGAACGCGTGGGGCGCACGGGAGCTCTACCCCGGACCGCTGGCCGCGACGGACGAGGGTCTACGCGACTACGTCCGGCGGACCGTGCTCACGTACCACCATCAGGCCGGCACCTGCAAGATGGGCGTCGATGACGACGCGGTGGTCGACCCGGAGCTGCGCGTCCACGGTGTGGACGGGCTGCGGGTCGCGGACGCCTCGATCATGCCCACGGTGACGACCGGCAACACCAACGCGCCGGCGATCATGATCGGGGAGAAGGCCGCGGAGCTCCTCGGCTGAGGCCCGCCGCCTAGGAGACGGGGGTGATCTTGGAGAGGGCGGCGGCCAGCCGGTCGGGGGCGCGGTGGCCCCCCGGGTCGGTGATGTTGCCCAGGATCTTGATCGCGACGCGCATCAGGGCGGGGTGGGACAGGCCGTGCCGGGTCGCCAGCCGCATGACGTGCGGATGCTCGACGGCCCGCGCGAAGGCGCGGCCGAGCGTGAAGTGGCCGCCGTTCGCGGTCTTGAGCGCGGCCGGGTAGCGCTGGAAGGCCCGCTCGCGCTGCCCGGCGGTCGGGCGCGCCAGAGCGGTCTCGATCGTCTCGGCGGCCAGCCGCGCCGCCTCCAGGGCGTAGGCGATGCCCTCGCCGCTGGACGGGTTGACCATGCCGCCGGAGTCGCCCACCAGCACCAGGCCGGGGACGTAGTGCGGCTGGCGGCTGAAGCCCATGGGCAGCGCCGCGCCCCGGACGGGCGTCGTCGCGTTCTCCTCGGTGAGACCCCACTCGGGCGGGAGCGTCGTCAGCCAGCGGCTGAGAAGCCGCCGGTAGTCGGCGTGGGGTGTCCGGAGGAGGGCGACACCGACGTTGCACGTGCCGTCCCCCATCCCGAAGACCCAGCCGTAGCCGGCGGGGGCCGGGTCGAGCCACACCCCCAGGAGGTCGTCGTCGTGGCGGGGGCTGCGGTAGTAGCGGCGGGCCGCGACGCCGATCGGACGGTCGCGGCGCGGGTACAGGCCGAGCGCCACCGACAGCCGGGACGACGCGCCGTCCGCGGCGACGACCAGCCGGGCGTGCTGCTCCCCTGCCGCGGTGGTGACGCCCACGACCTGGCCCGCCCGGTTCAGGAGGGGCCCGGTGACCTTGGTGCCCTCCTGGAGCGTGGCGCCGGCCTTCACCGCCCGCCGGACGAGCAGCTCGTCGAGGTCGCGGCGGGTCCTGGTCAGGCCGTAGGAGGGGAGCGAGCCGTCCGGCCAGGGGATCTCCAGGCGGCGGCCAGCGCCGACCAGCCGGAGGCCGGACGTGCGGAACCAGCCCGGCTCCTCGACGTCCACGCCCAGCGTCACCAGTTCCTGGACGGCTCGCGGCGTGAGGCCGTCCCCGCAGACCTTCTCGCGGGGGAACGCCGTCTTCTCCAAGATCAGCACGTCCAGGCCGGAGCGCGCGAGATGACAAGCCACGGCGGAGCCCGCCGGCCCCGCGCCCACCACGATGACGTCCGTCATGGACCCATGGTGCCCAGGCGGACGGTTCCGAACCTCGTCAGCGCAGGGCCGCCTGCCGCAGGTGCCGGTTGAACCACTCGGCGGCCTGCATGGTGACCTCCTCCAGCGCGCCCGGCTCCTCGAACAGGTGGGTCGCACCGGAGATCACGTGGAGTTCGGCGCGGCCGTCCAGCCGTCGCCTGGCCTGCTCGTTCAGTTCCAGTACCTCGGTGTCGCGCCCGCCCACGATGAGCAGGACCGGCGCCCGCACCCGCGCCAGGGAAGGGCCCGCCAGATCCGGCCGCCCGCCTCGGGAGACGACGGCCGCGACGCCCGGACGCGCCGCCGCCGCTGCCAGCGCGGCGGCGGCACCGGTGCTCGCGCCGAACAGGCCCAGTGGGAGGCCCGCGGTGCGCGGCGCGGACTCCAGGCCCTCCGACAGCCGGTCGATCGTGCCGATGAGGCGCATGGTCAGCAGTTCGATGTCGAAGCGCAGCGTCGCGGTCAGCGAGTCGAGCTGATCCTCGTGCTCGGTGAGCAGGTCCAGCAGGAGAGTCCCGATGCCCGCCGCGTTCAGTCCCTCCGCCACGGCGCGGTTGCGGGGGCTGTGCCGGGAGCTCCCGCTCCCGTGGGCGAAGACCACGATGCCGGTGGGCTCATCCGGTATGGCCAGGTCACCGGTGAGCACGGCGTCGGCCAGCGCGATCCTGATCATATGTTCGGCGGCTCGGCGCTGATGTCGGCGAGGGCCGAGCGCTCGTCGCGCTGGACGGCCAGATCCCCGATGGACACCATCCCGATGGGCCGGTCGCCGTCCACGACGGGCACCCGCCGGACCGCGTGGCGGCGCATCAGCGTCACCGCGGCCTCGGCGTCCTCGTCCGGCGCGACGGTCACCACGTTGGTGCTGCAGATATCGGCGACCGCGGTGCCGGCCATGTCCCGCTCGACGGCCACGGCGCGTACCACGATGTCGCGATCGGTGACCAGCCCCCGTAGCCGTCCCTCATGCACCACGAGCACGTCGCCGATGCCGTGCCGGCGCATGAGGTCCCCGACCCTGACCAGGTTCGTGTCCGGGGACACCGCCACGGGCACCGGCGTCATCACTTCGTTCACCTTCTGGGCCATGAGCGAGCCTCCCCTCAGGGGCTCGCGTACCCACCGGCCAGGCGGATATGTCAGCCGGGCTGCTCGGGACCGTCCTGCTCGGCGAGGAACCGCTCGAACTGCGCGCCGAGCTCCTCCGCGGTCGGCATGTCCTGCGATTCGGCGAGCAGGCTGTCGCGCTCGGCGGCGCCGGCGAACGCGTCGTACTGCTGTTCCAGCGCCCGGACGACCTTCTCGACCTCGTCGTTGCCGTCCACCTGCTCGGCGATGTCTGCGTCGGTGCGGGCGGCGGCCTCGCGGAGCCGCTCGTCGGGCAGTTCCAGGCCGGTGGCGTCGACGATCGCCTCCAGCGCGGCCACGGCCGCGGCCGGGTAGGCGGACTGCGCGAGGTAGTGCGGGACGTGGACGGCGAGGCCCAGCGCGTCGTGCCCGGCCTCCCCGAGTCGCAGCTCCAGCAGCCCCGCCGCGCTGCCCGGCACCTGCACCTTGTCGAACCAGGAGTTGCGCGTGACCAGCTCCGGCCGCGTGGCGTGCGAGGTCATCCCCACCGGCCGCGTGTGCGGCACTCCCATCGGAATGCCGTGGAACCCGACGACCAATCCGACGCCGAGCCGCTCCACCAGGTGCAGGACGGACGCGGTGAACCCCTCCCAGAGCCGGTCGGGTTCCGGTCCCGACAGGAACAGGAACGGGCTGGCCGCCTCGTCCTCGACGAGCCGGACCACCAGCTCGGGCGCGTCGTAGGACGCCCAGTGATCGCGGTCGAACGTCATGCTGGGGCGGCGCGCACGGTAGTCGATCAGCGAGTCGACGTCGAAGCGGGCGACGACACGATGCTCCAGCGCCTCAAGGAGATGCTCACGGACGAGCTGCCCCGTGGATCCCGCGTCGACGAAACCGTCGAGGCTGTGCAGCAGCACCGGCCCGGTCATCTCCGGCAGGTCGGTGTCCAGCTCGTACAGATCCTCAGGGTTAAGCAACGTCTCCCCCACATTGATTCACGGCAGTGCCGTTGACTTTACCGGGGTGACGACCACCCGAACCCGCTGGAGCTCAGGTCTGGGCCAGGAGGGGGACGGAGAGGAGGATCAGGCTGACGGCGATCAGGAGGGGCGCGGTGGATCTGCCGGAGTCGACACCGGGGACGCCGGCCGGAGGATGCCGGACCAGCGTCCTGACAAACCACCCGAACAGCAGCAGCGCGGCGACGTCCATCACCACGGCGAGCCAGGTCACGCCACTATCCTCCCTCGGTCGTGACCACATTAGGCCAGCGACCGGCGCCTATCGGGGACCCGCGGTGAAGGCCGTGGCGCATACGCGACAGAATCAGGTTCGGCTACGCGAAAGGGGTTCTCATGACCGCCGACCGCCCGTACGACATCGTCTTGTTCGGCGCCACCGGCTTCGCCGGCGGGCTGACCGCCGAATACCTCGCCGGGCACGCCGACCCGGGGACGCGGTGGGCGCTGGCCGGGCGCAACCAGGCCACACTCACGGAGGTCCGTGATCGGGTCGCCGCCGTGAACCCCGCGTGCGCCGACCTGCCGCTGCTGCACGCCGACACCGCCGACACCGCCTCGATCGAGGAGATCGCGGGGGCGGCGCGGGTGGTCATCACCACGGTCGGGCCCTACGCGCAGCACGGTGAGCCCCTCGTGGCCGCGTGTGCGCGCGCCGGGACGGACTATGTCGACCTCGCCGGCGAGCCCACCTTTATCGACCGTATGTATCTGAAGTATCACGAGGAGGCCACCCGCAGCGGCGCCCGGATCGTCCACGCCTGCGGCTTCGACTCGATCCCGGCCGACCTCGGCGTCTATTTCACCGTCAAACAGTTGCCCGAGGACGTCCCCCTCCACGTGGAGGGCTTCCTGCGCGTGCACGGCGACGTGTCCGGCGGCACCCTGCACTCGGCCATCGGCATCTTCGCGGACGTGCCCGGCATGATGAGCGCCGAGCGGGAACGCCGGAGGGTGGAGGGACGGCCCGCCGGACGGCGCGTGCGCATCTCGCGGCGGCCCGCCCCGAAGACGCGCGTCGGGGACGGCTGGACCCTCCCGCTGCCCGTGCTCGACCCGCAGATCGTCGCCCGCTCCGCCGCCGCGCTCGACCGGTACGGCCCGGACTTCTGCTACGGGCATTACCTCGCCGTCCGGCGGCTGGCCGGCGCGGTGGGACTGGCAGCGGGCGCGGGGGCGCTCTTCACCCTGGCCCAGTTGCCGCCCGCCCGTGCTCTCCTGCTGCGGTTCCGCGCACCCGGCGAGGGCCCCTCCGCCGAGCGGCGGGCCCGCAACTGGTTCAGCCTGACGTTCGCCGGGGAGGGCGGCGGCAGGCGGGTCGTCACCGAGGTCGCGGGCGGCGACCCCGGTTACACCGAGACGGCCAGGATGCTCGGCGAGTCCGCGCTGTGCCTCGCCCACGACGACCTGCCCGAGACGGCCGGGCAGGTGACCACGGCCGCCGCGATGGGCGACGCGCTCATCGACCGGCTGGTCAAGGCGGGACTCACCTTCCGTGTCCTCGACGCGGGCTGACCGTCTGGCCCGTCCGATCCCTCTGGTCCGTCTGGTCCGTCTGGCCCGCCGGGTCAGATGGCCTTGCCGGGGTTCAGCAGACCGGCCGGGTCGAGGGCGTGCTTGATCTGCCGGTGGACGGCCAGGGTGTCGGGCTCGAGCTCGCCGTCCAGCCAGGGCCGCTTCAGCACGCCGACTCCGTGCTCGCCGGTCAGCGTGCCGCCCAGCTCGATCGCGGCGGAGAACACCTCGTCCGCCGCGGCCTGGACGGGCGGGGGCGGCCCGGCCCGTCCCCGGTCGAACACGAACAGCGGATGCAGGTTGCCGTCGCCGGCGTGCGCGACCGTCAGGATCCGCACGCCGTGCCGCTCCGCCGCCCGCTCGATCCGCCCGATCATCTCCGGGAGCCGGGAGCGGGGCACGCACACGTCCTCGACCAGGCAGTTCCCGAGCCGTTCGGCGGCGGGGTAGGCCAGCCGCCGGACGTCCAGCAGCGCGGCGGACTCGGCCTCGTCCGTGGACGCCGCCGCGAACTCCGCGCCCGCCTCCTCGCACCACCGCAGCAGCTCGCCTGCCGGGCACTCGGGCCCGTCGGTCTGCGCGAGGATCACGGCCGCCGTCGCGGTGTCCAGGTCGATGCCGCGCCACTCGTCGATCGCCCGCAGCGTCGCCCGGTCGATCAGCTCCAGCAGGCTGGGCCGCAGGCCCGCACCCATGATCAGGGACGCCGCCCGGCCGGCCGCGGCGAGCGTCCCGAACGTCGCGAGGACGGTCGAGGGCGGCTCGGCGGGCGCCGGCCGCAGCCGCACGGTCGCCGACGTGATCACCCCGAGCGTCCCCTCCGATCCGACGAACAGGCCGGTGAGGTCGTAGCCGGTGACGCCCTTGACCGTCCTGCCGCCGGTACGCACGATCCGCCCGTCGGCGAGGACGACCTCCAGCCCGAGCGCGGAGTCGCGGGTCACGCCGTACTTCACGCAGCGCAGCCCGCCCGCGTTCGTCGCCAGGTTGCCGCCGATCGTGGAGATCTCGTGGCTGGACGGGTCGGGCGCGTACATCAACCCGTGCACGCGGGCGGCCCGGTCGAGGTCGGCGGTGATGACGCCCGGCTCGACCACGGCGAGCTGGTCCTGCGGGGCGATCTCGCGGATCGCGGTCATCCTCGCCAGCGACAGGACGACGCATCCGTCCACGGCGGTGGCGCCGCCGGCCAGCCCCGTGCCGGCGCCGCGCGGGACGACCGGCACCCGGTGTTCGGACGCCCACGTCATCACGGTGACCACGTCGCCGGTGTCGCGGGCGAGCACCACGGCGATCGGGGTGCCGGGCGCGGCGTAGGTCTGGTCACGCGTGTAGGCGTCCATCGCGTCGGGGTCGGAGATGACGCGGCCCGGTGGGAGCCGCGCGCTCAGCCCGCCGACATCCGGCCCGCCCCTGCCCGACTCGGCCGTGCCCGGTTCGCCCGCAATCGACTCGACCGTGTTCGACTTGCCCGTGTTCGACTTGCCCGCGTTCACCCGGCGCACCGGTTGCGCAGGACGCCGAGGCCCTCGATCTCCGTCTCCACGAGGTCCCCGGAACGCAGCCGGACCGGCGGCGTGCGGCTGTCGCCGATCCCCGAGGGCGTCCCGGTGAGGATCACATCGCCCGGGTCGAGCGTCACGATGCCGCTGATGTAGGAGACGATCTCCTCCGGCGGGAACAGCATGTCCGACGTCCGGCCGCGCTGCATGACCTCGCCGTCGACCGTGCAGGAGATCTCCAGGTCGGCGGCGTCGCCCACCTCGTCGCCGGTGACGAGTGCGGGGCCGAGCGGGGTCGTGGAGTCGAACGTCTTCCCCTGGAGCCACTGCGTGGTCCGGCGCTGGAAGTCGCGGGCGCTGACGTCGTTGGCGACGGTGAAGCCGGCGATCGCGGCACGGGCCTCGGCGCCGCCGGCGCGGGTGGCGGTCCGTCCGATGACGACGGCCAGCTCGGCCTCCCAGTCCATCGCGGTGGACCCGGCCGGCAGGGCGATCGGGTCGGCCGCGCCGATCAGCGAGCGGGCGAACTTCGCGAACAGGGTCGGGTGCTCGGGGGTGTCGTGGCCGGTCTCGGCGATGTGCTGCTTGTAGTTGAGACCCACGCAGATGATCTTGCTGGGGCGGGTGACCACCGGCGCGAGGTCGAGGCCGGCGAGCGGAACGGCTCGTCCGGCGGAGGTGGCGGCCCGGTCGCGCCAGTCGGCGCCCGCGGCGAGCAGGGAGCCCACGTCCGGCGCGTCCAGCGGGGTGACGTTCGTGCCGTCGAGTCGCCCGGCGCGGGTGCCGTCCTCGGTGCGGTAGGTCAGGAGTTGCATGCGTGCTCTCTCGATCGTCCCCGCCGTCAGCGGCAGGGGGTGTACGGCTTGTCCTTCAGGGCGTAGTCCTCGCCCTTCTTGATGGTGCTGAACCTCATGGCCGCCGCCTCACGGCAGAAGCCCAGCGGGTCGCCCGCGCTGCGGGACGGGTTGTACTCGACGCCGAACACGGGCTTGCCCGCCCGGATGAACGGCTTCAGCAGGCCGCACTCGCGGTACTCCCAGCACTCCTCGTTGATCGCGAAGTCGAACGAGGACAGCAGTTCCGGGATCTGACGGAGGTTGTTCTTCAGCCCGGCGGCCATCCCGTGGCGGTGGGCCATGTCGGCGAGCGCCCGGTTGAAGACGAGCTGGGTGCTGGGCGTGACGCTCCAGCCGGTCGTCTGCGGCTTCTCCTCGTGCGCGTTCACCACGTCGAACTCGACACCGTCGAACCCCGCCTGGGCGCACTTGCGGACGCGGGCCTCCTGCATCCGCAGCACGAAGTCGCGCTGGCCCCGGTCGTTGTTGATGTTGGCGAAGTTCTCGTCCGGGAAGCCGGGGTAGGCCTTGCCGATCAGCGACCGTCCGTGGGAGTTGTGCCAGTCGACGTACTGCTGGTAGTCGGGGCGCCCCTTCTCGACCGAGCCCGCGTCCAGGTAGCAGATCGCCTTGCCGCCTCTGGCGTGGATCGCCTTGACTGCGGCGGTGTTGAGCGTGCTGTTGTTCCCGGCCACGGACCCGTCGGCGTACAGGTCGATGTCGAACACCTGCGGGCGCGCGCACGCGCCGCCGGCGTGCGGCCGCACGCAGATGTCGACGTTCACCCCGCCCGTCGCCCGGAAGGCGGGGTTGCCGGAGAGCTGGTACTGCCACCGGCTGCCGACGGCGGGCTTCCACCTGGCCGGCTTGCCGGACGGTTTCGGCGACGGCCTGGCCGACCCGGCCGATGTGCCCAAGGCACTCGGCGCCGGTGTGCTCGGCGGACGTGCGCTCGGGGACCGCGTCCCGCCGCCCTCATCAGATCCGGTCGAACATGCCGCCGCTCCCATGACGAGCAGCAGCCCAACCACAGCCGCAACTTTCGTCACTAGCGCCCCATTTCCGTAATACGGAACTAATTTCCGCAGAACAGACAACCAGCCGTGTATCGACCATGTCAACCACTGAGACCCTAAGGGACGAGAGGGGCAGGCCGGTCGAGTTCGTCTGCCAGGATCGTACGGAGCCGCGCGGCTACTTCGGTCAGGCGCGCCTTGGGGAAGCGGTCCTTCGGGGCGGTGACGCTGACACCCGCGGACGGGGTCGCGCGCCCGAGGAAGACCGGCACCGCGGCGCAGCGCACGCCCTCCTCGTTCTCCTCCAGATCGAGGGAGTAGCCGCGCTCCCTGATCTCCGCCATCTCCTCGGCGAGCCGGGAGGGCGAGGTGATCGAGTGGCGGGTGACGGCGCGCAGTTCGTGCGCCGACGCCCAGAGCTTGATCGCCTCGTCGGTCGGGTACGTCCAGGCCAGCAGGGCCTTGCCCACGCCGGTGCAGTGGGCCGGGTTCCGGCCCCCGATCACCGAGGTCATGGTGATCGGATGGATGGCCTCGACCTTGTCGACGTAGACGATCTCGCCGCCCTCCAGGACGGCCATGTGCGTGGTCTCGTTCAGCTCCTCGCGCAACCGCAGCAGCACCGGGTGGACGAGGGAACGCAGGTCGATCCGGTCGTAGAAGCGGAACGCCGCCGCCAGCAGCTCGGTACCGAGGAAGTACGGCCCGTTCGGCTCCGGCTGGGCGGCGAACCCGCGGTGGCGCAGCGCCCCCAGCAACCGGTGCAGCGAACTGCGGGGGATGCCGGAGCGACCCGCGAGGTCCTCCAGCGTCACACCGCGACCGCTCTCGGAGAGCAGTTGGATGATGCGCAGCGCCCTGTCCACGCTGCCCACCGGCGACTCGTTCTTTGCCATGCAATCTCTCCCTGTGTTTCCGCTATACGGAATGCTAGCCCACGATACGGATGCCCTGCTACATTCGCCGCGTGATGAAGGCACTCGTTTTCACCGCACCGAGTGTGGTGGAACTGCATGACATCGACGAACCGTCCGTGAAACCCGATGAGATCCTCGTCGAGGTGGCCGCCGCCGGCATCTGTGGCAGCGAGCTGCACGGCGTGCGCACCCCGGGCTTCCGCACCCCGCCACTGGTGATGGGTCACGAGTTCGCCGGGACGACCCCAGACGGCCGCCGCGTGGCCGTGAACCCCATAGTGTCGTGCGGCCGATGCGATCTGTGCGTCCGCGGACACCGCCAGCTCTGCCGCGGCCGCGCCCTGATCGGCGTGCATCGGCCCGGCGGATTCGCCGAGCGGGTGGCGGTGCCCGTCTCGGCCGTCCACGCGCTGCCGGACGGCATGCCCTGGACGGCCGCGGGGCTCATCGAGCCGATCGCGTACGCCGTTCACACCTGGAACGTTTCACAGATCCCCGAGGGAGCGCGGGTCGGCGTTGTCGGTTGCGGGACGATCGGGCTGCTCTGTGTGCAGTTCGCCCGCCGCCGCGGCGCCGTGTCCGTGGTCGCGGCCGATGTATCGGATCGGCGCGCGGCCATCGCGTCCCGGCTCGGCGCGGACAGCGCCGGCCCGTCCCTTCGCGGAGAGTTCGACGTGGTCTTCGACGCGGTCGGCCTGCCGGTCACCCGCGCCGACGCGCTGGCCCGGCTCGTGCCCGGCGGCACCGCCGTGGCGCTCGGCCTGGCCAGCGCGGACCCCGGCTTCGACGCCGCGGACCTCGTCCGGACCGAGAAGCGGCTGATCGGCTCGTTCGGCTACACGCCCGCCGAGTTCGCGACCGCCGTCGACCTCGCCGCCGAGTGGGACCTGAGCTGGGTGAACACCTTCCCCCTGGCCGACGGCGCCCGGGTGTTCACCGACCTGATGAACGGGGGAACGGAACCGGTCAAGGCCCTTCTCACCCCCTGACGAGGTGGAGGGGTCGCCGGGCGTTCCCAGGAAAGGAGGCATACATGAACGTGAGCGCGGGCTTCCGTGACCTGGTCGTGCCCCCGGGCATGGTCGGCATCTGCGCCTTGGGGCAGGCGGGATTCCTGCTCAAGGGGTCGGGCGGGACGGTCGTGGCCGTCGACCCCTACCTGTCGGACCGGCTGGCGGCCGACTCGGAGTTCGGCCCGCCCGGACGGTGGGCGCGCCGATTCCCGCCGCCGTTCGAGCCCGGTGCCCTCGACGCCGACGTCGTGGTCGTCACACACGAGCACGCCGACCATTTCGACCCGAGCACGCTCCGGCCGGCCCAGGCGCGCCACCCGTTCACGCTGGTGGCCCCGCCAGTTCTCCGGGACGAGGTGAAAGCGCTCGGCGCGCCCTTCGAGCCGGCCTACGCGGGCGAGCCCATCGACGTGGCGGGGATCCGCATCCACCCCGTCCCGGCCGCGCATTCTCCCGAGTACACCGGCCCCACCTGCTACGACGTCATGGTGCAGGACGGCGCGCACCGGTTCCTCGGCTATGTCGTCGAGGTCGGGGAGGGGGTGAGCGTCTATCACGCGGGCGACACCGTCCTGCACCCCGAGATCGACCGGGCCCTGGACGGGCTCCGGCCGAGGGTCGCGCTGCTGCCGGTGAACGGACGGGACCGGATCCGCGAGGAGATGGGCATCGTCGGCAACCTGACCGTCCGGGAGGCGGCGCACCTGGCCGCCAAGGCGGACGCGCGCTGGCTGCTGCCGAGCCACCATGACCTGTTCGCCGTCAACGCCGAATCGGTGACCACGTTCGTCGACACGCTCGACCGCCAGTTCCCCGACCAGGAGTACTTCGTGCCGAAGGTCGGCCGGCCGGTCGTCCTGGGAGTATGAGAGGGCTTGCGCATGGCATCCAGGCAGACCGTGACCACGGCGGACGGCCCGCCGCCCGCCGGGTCCTACTCCCCCGCGGTCCGGGCGGGGGACTTCGTGTACATCTCAGGGCAGGGGCCGCTCGACCCCGGGACCGGCGAGATCGTCGCCGGTACCGTCGCCGAGCAGACCGAGCTGACCCTGGCGAACCTCGGCGCGCTCGCGCGGGCGGCGGGCGGTTCCCTCGCCGACGCGGTCAAGATCAACGTCTACCTGGCCGACATCGCGGACTTCGCCGCGTTCGACGCCGTCTACGCGCGGGTCGTGCCGGCGCCGCGGCCGGCCCGCACCACCGTGGCCGCCGGCCTCAACGGGATCCTGGTGGAGATCGACGCGGTCCTCCACCTGCCCCGAGGGGGATCGTGACCGGCTACGAGGAGATCGACACTCCCGCGCTGATCGTCGACCTGGACACGGCCGAGGCCAACATCGCCGAGATGGCGGGCGTCGCCGCCCGGCACGGCGTGCGGCTGCGCCCGCACATCAAGACGCACACAATGCCGGAGATCGGCGAGCGGCTGGAGCTCGTCCCGAACCATGTCTGCCCCGTCTCCAACCTCTTCGACACGGCGTACGGGGTGCGCGGCGGCCGGCTCGAACGGGAGCTGACCGTCACCGCCCGGGGGAAGGTGCGGTGATGCACGGGCTGACCGGTAAGAACGTCCTGATCACGGGCGGCAGCAGCGGGATCGGTGAGGCCGCCGCGCGGCGGTTCCTGGAGGAGGGCGCGCGGGTCTTCGTCTGCGGCCTGGACGGGGTGGACGAGGCCGTTTCCGGTCTGGCGTCGCTCGGCGAGATCTCCGGGACGGTCTGCGACGTCAGCCGGGAGGACGACGTCGCGCGGCTCGTGGCGGAGGCCGGGGCCGCGCTGGGCGGGATCGACGTGCTGATCAACAATGCCGGCACATCGTGGCGGGAGCCGTTCCTGGAGATCACCCCGGCGCACTGGGACACGATCATCGCGGTCAACCTGCGCGGGATGTTCCTGGTCGGGCAGGCGGTGAGCCGGCTGATGGTCGAGCGCGGCACGCGCGGCTCGATCGTCAACATGGGGTCGACGAACGGCCTCGGCGGTGAGGAGGACTACGCGCACTACAACGCGTCCAAGGGCGGGGTGCTGTTGCTGACCAAGACCATGGCGGTGGAGCTCGGGCGGCACGGCATCCGCGTGAACGCGGTCTGCCCCGGCTACATCCGCACCCCGCTCAACGCCGGGATCGAGGCGACCCTCGACCCGGACTTCGTCGCCGCCTACCAGCGCGACCACATCCCCCTCGGGCGGGCCGGGCAGGCCGCGGAGGTAGCCTCCGCCTACGCCTTCCTGGCCTCCGACGACGCCTCCTTCGTTCACGGAGCCGAACTGGTCGTCGACGGCGGCCAGCTCGCGATCATGTAAGGGACACCGGTAAGGGAACCATGGCACGCATCGTCTTCGTCGGCGCTGGCAGCGTCGAGTTCACCAAGAACGTCCTGTCCGACATCCTCACCCTCCCCGGGCTCGGCGCCTCCACCCTCGTCCTGCACGACATCGACGCGGAGCGGCTCGCGACGGCCGAGTCCATGGCGCACTGGATGGTCGACCACCTGGGGTTGCCCGCCAAGGTCGAGGCGCACACCGACCGGCGCGCGGCGGTCGACGGCGCCGACTACGTGATCAACGAGATCGCGGTCGGCGGGTTCGAGGCGACCCGCATCGACTTCGAGGTCCCCGCCCGGCACGGGCTGCGCCAGACGATCGCCGACACGCTCGGAATCGGCGGGATCTTCCGCGCGCTGCGGACGATCCCCGTGATGGTCGCGCTCGGGAACGATCTCGCCGAGCTGGCCCCGCACGCGCTGCTGCTCAACTACACCAACCCGATGACGATGGTCCCGAGGGCTGTGTGGGACGGGACGCCGTTCCAGAACGTGGTGGGCATCTGCCATTCCGTCCGCGACACGCAGGCGCGGCTCGCGGGCCTCGTCGGCGTCCCGGTGCAGGACGTCGGTTTCGTCACCGCCGGGGTCAACCACCAGGCGTTCGTCCTGAAGTTCGAGCATGCGGGAGAGGACCTGTACCCCCGGCTGGCCGAGGTGATCGACGCCGATCCGGCGCTGCGCCGGACCGTCCGGGCCGAGGTGTTCACGCGGTTCGGGCACTTCCCCACCGAGTCGTCCGTGCACGGCTCGGAGTACCTGCCGTGGTTCCTGCGCCATGACGACCAGGTGGAGCACTTCGGCATCCAGGTCGGCGCGTACCTGGAGTGGTCGCGGGAGAACCTCGGCACCTACGAGGAGACGCGCCGCCGGCTGGCCGCGGGCGAGGGCGTGGAGATCGAGCCGATGTCGGAGCTGGCCTCGGAGATCATCCACTCGATCGAGATGGGCGAGCGGCGGATCGTGCACGGCAACGTCCGCAACGACGGGCTGATCGCGAACCTTCCCGCGGACGCGTGCGTCGAAGTGCCGTGCGTAGTGGACCGGGCCGGCGTGCGGCCCACCCGCGTCGGCGCGATGCCGCCGCAGCTCGCCGCGCTCAACCGGACGTTCCTGAACGTGGGCGACCTGACCGTCCGGGCGGCGCTGGAGGGGCGCCGCGACCACGTTTACCACGCGGCGATGCTCGACCCGAATGCCGCCGCGACGCTCACCCTCCCCCAGATCCACGCCCTGGTCGACGACATGATCGCCGCCCACGGCGACGCCCTCCCCGAGGGCGTCCGCCCCTGACCGAGTACACCTGCGGCGGGCGCTCGTCCGGGCGGCGCTCGCAACGAGGGCCCGCCGCATCTCCACGGGAGCCAGACATGAAACTGAGCGAGTACCGACCCCGGCCGCGGTTGCGCGTGCCGGGGTCGCGCGTCGAACGGGCGGCGGTGCCGGCCATCGACGCCCACAACCATCTTGGACGGTGGCTGACGTGCGACTGGGCCGTCCCGGACGTGGGCGCCCTGCTCGAACTGATGGACGCGTGCAACATCCGGGCGATCGTCAACCTCGACGGGCGCTGGGACGACGAGCTGGAGGACAACCTCGACCGCTACGACCGGAAGCATCCCGGCCGGTTTCTGACGTTCTGCCACGTCGACTGGAACCAGATCGGCCGTGACGGGGCGCTGGCGGCCAGCCTGCGGCGGTCCGTGGGGGCGGGGGCGCGCGGGCTGAAGGTGTGGAAGGACCTCGGCCTGCACGTGCGGGACGACGCGGGCAAGCTCGTCCTGCCCGACGATCCCCGGCTGGCGGAGCTGTGGGAGACGGCGGCCGAGCTCGGGATCCCCGTGGCGATCCACACCGCCGACCCGATCGCGTTCTTCGACCCCGTCGACGAGCGCAACGAGCGGTACGAGCAGCTCCTCGCGCACCCCGACTGGTCGTTCGCCGATCGCGACCGCTTCCCCAGCTTCGACCGGCTCATGGACGCGCTGGAGGCGCTCGTCGCCACGCATCCCCGCACGACGTTCATCGCCGTCCACGCCGGCTGCCAGGCCGAGGACCTCGGGCGGGTCGGGCAGATGCTCGCCACCTACCCGAACCTGAACGTCGACATCGCCGCCCGCATCGCCGAGCTCGGCCGGCAGCCGCGGGCGACCCGTGACCTCGTCATGCGCTTCCCGGGCCGGGTGCTGTTCGGCACCGACGAGTTCCCGCCGTCCGCGGAGACCTACGCGACCCATTTCCGGTTCCTGGAGACGCTCGACGAGCACTTTCCCCACTCGGCCGACGACCCGCCGCTGATGGGCCGGTGGCACATCAGCGGTCTGGGTCTGCCGGAGTACGTCCTCGGGCAGGTCTACGCGTCCAACGTCGGGCGCCTCCTCGGCGTCCCCGCCTGAGCGCGCGTCGCCCACCCCGCCATCTCCCGACCGCTCATCCCTTGACGGCGCCGGCCAGCGCCTGCACGAACCGGCGCTGGCCCACGAGGAAGACGATGAGGACCGGGACGGTCGTCAGCACCGTCCCGGCCATGATCTGTGGCCAGTCCGCGCGGTGCTGCCCTTGGAACGTGGTCAGGCCCGCCTGCACCGTGTAGTTCTCCGAGGAGGAGATCGCGACCAGCGGCCAGAACAGGTCGTTCCAGGCATAGATGAACGTGATGACGGCCAGCGCCGCCAGCGCCGGCCGGGCGACCGGCAGGACGACGCGGAAGAACACCCCCCAGCGGGAGCAGCCGTCGATCCGGGCGGCCTCCTCCAGCTCGCGCGGGAAGTTCTGGAAGAACGACGTCATCAGGTAGACGCCGAGCGCCGACGCGAGCTGCGGCGCGATCAGCGCGCCCAGGGTGTTGATCAGATGCAGCTTGTGGAAGATCAGGAACGTCGGGATGACCGTGAGCTGGAACGGGATCAGCGCCGTGGCGATGACCAGGACCAGCGCGACCTTCCGGCCGACGAACCGCAGCCGGGCGAACGCGTAGCCCGCCATGCTGCACAGGATCAGCTGCGAGGCGACGATGGCGCCGGAGACGAGCAGGCTGTTGAGGAACCAGCGCGGGAACTCCGAGTCCGACAGCAGCTCCCGGTAGCCGGTGAGGTGCACCGCCGACGGGAAGAGCGGCGGCGGGAACCGGTTGAGCTGCGCCCGGGTCATCACCGACGCGCCCAGCATGTACACGAACGGCACCACCATCAGCACCGACAGCGGCAGCAGGACGAGATGCCGCGGGCTCGGCCGCCGGCGCCGTCGCCGCGCGGGCGGCGCCGGCGCGGCGACGGGCGAGGTGGAGGCGGCGGATGCGGTGGTCACAGCAGGAACCCCTTCCGGCGACCGAAGACGAGGCCGACGATGATGGCGACCAGGCTTCCGGCGAACAGCGCGTAGGCGACCGCGGCGCCGTACCCGGCGGTGAAGTACTCGAAGGCGAGCTGCCAGACGTAGTAGACGATCGTGATCGTGGAGTTGACCGGCCCGCCCTTGGTCGAGGTCATCAGCAGGTCGAAGAACTGGAGGCAGTCGATCAGGCCCCACACGGCGAGGAACAACGAGATCGGGCGGACCGACGGCACGATAATGTGCCGGAACGTCCGCCAGGGCCCGGCGCCGTCGATCGCCGCGGCCTCCAGGACCTCCGCCGGGATCTCCTGTAGCGCCGCCAGATAGATCACGACGTTGAACCCGAACTGTGTCCAGATGAAGATCCCGGTGATCACGATCATCGCCTGGGACGGGTCGTCCAGGAAGCCCTGGGCGGGCAGCCCCGCGCGGGTGATCAGCCCGTTCACCACGCCGAAGTCCTTGTCGAACACGAAGGCCATCAGCAGTCCCTCGGCGGCGGCCGAGGCGACGAAGGGGACGAGGAAGCACGCGCGGTAGAAGCCGATGCCGCGGATGGGCTTGTTCAGAAGCAGCGCGACCCCGAGCCCGAGCAGCAGCGAGATGGGGATGTAGAGGCCGGTCAGCTCCAGGGTGTTGCGGATCGACTTCCAGAACACCGGATCGTCGGCCAGCGCCCGGTAGTTGTCGAGCCCGACGCTCTGCCCTTCCGTCACGAGGTCGGAGTCGGTGAGCGACAGCCGCAGCGCCCACCCCATCGGCAGCAGCGAGAACCCGAGCACCAGCAGCGTGGAGGGTCCCGCGAACGACCATCCGGCGGCCTGGTCGGCCAGGCGCCTGCGCCTGCCCGGTCCGCGCCGTCCCGGGCCCCGTCCGGGACGGGCGGGCGCCCTCCGGTCGCTCTTCTTCGTGGCGAGCGCAGCGTTCATTGGCCGGGGACCGCCAGCAACGCGTCGGACTTGCGTGCGGCGTCGTTCAGCGCGCTCTGCGCGTCGGACCTGCCGAGCAGCGCCGAGGCGATGGCGTCGGCGACGAACGCGGAGATGCGCGGGTACTTCGAGGTGGCGGGCCGGATCTTCTTGGCGTTGACGATGTTGTCGGCGACGACGCCGATGCCCGGGTACTTCTTCAGGTAGTCCTGGTAGCCGGGGAGCTTGGCGATCGACGCGCGGGTCGGCAGCGAACCGGTGTCCATCATCCAGACGAGCTGCTGCTCCGGCCTGGTCAGCCAGGTGAGGAACTCGACGGCGGCCTTGACGCGGCGGTTGCCGTGGTCGAAGACGGCCCAGTTGTCCATGCCGGACACCGTCTGGTGGTCGCCGTTCGTCCCGGGCAGCGGCGCGAACCCGTAGTCGATCTTCGCGGCCTTGACGTCGGGCAGCACCCACGGGCCGGCGAGGAACATGCCGAGGCGGCCGGACTCGAACAGCTTCTGCCCCTTCTCGGCCGGGCTGGTGTCCAGATAGACCGACTTGTCCTGGACGGCCATCTGCTGCACCAGCGAGAGCGCCTTCGCGCCCTGCGGGGAGTTGAAGACCGCCTTCTTGCCGTCCGCCGACAGGATGTCCCCGCCGTGCTGCCAGACCAGCGGCCACAGCGTCCAGGTGGTCTCCTCACCGCCGGCGATCGCCCAGGTCGTCCCGTACGTCTTGGCCTCGGCGTCGGTGAGCTTGCGCGCCATCTCGCGGAAGTCGTCCCACGTCCAGGTCGGGGGCGGCGGCTTCAGGCCGGCCTTGGCCAGCATCTTCTTGTTGTAGAGGACGGTCAGGTTGTCGGAGACGGCCGGGAAGCCGATCACCTTGCCGTTGACCGCCGCGGCCTCCCGCGTGTTGGGCCAGAAATCGTTCCAACCGACCGCGGGGTCACCGATGTACTTCTTCAGGTTGGGGACCTTCGGGCTGCGCGCGAGCGCCGCGGCCCACGAGCCGTACATGTAGGCGATGTCGGGATAGGTATCGGCGGCGAAGGCCGCCGTGACCTTCGGCAGCATCGTGTCGGCCGTGGCGCCGCCCGAGTCGGTCTTGACCTTGATGCCCGGATGCGACTTGTTGAACGAGGCCACCAGTTTCTCCATGGACTCGGACGCCATGTCGTCCTGGCCGTGCCAGATCACGAGCTCGACGGGCCCGCCGGAGTCCCCGTCGCCGGACGAGGAGCAGGCGGCGGTGCCAAGGAGCACCGCGGCGAGGATCGGGATGAGCTTCTTCAACGGGGTCCCTCCGTCGGCACTCCTGATTTCCGTCATACGGAATGCTATTCCAGGATGCGGCAAAGCTAGCAGCCCCTTTGCGACCTGGTCAAGAAGGTCCGTCGCGGTGGCCGCGGCCCCGGTCGGTCACAGCCGGCGGCGGCCCGGAATCGAGATCATGGCCTCCGCCTGCCCGACCACGCGCACCTGCCCCGCGAACCCGGCCGGCATCGCCCGCAACCCGGCGAGGACCCTCTCGCGGCCGTCCACCGGGACGACACGTACGGGAACTCCCATTCCGGCACGATAACGACCGAGAGCTACCCATCAGTGGCTCGTTGTTCGCCATATTTCACCCCTGGTCTCCCCTGATGGGGGAAGAACCATGGCGCGTCTTGCCCTACTGTGCGAAAACCGAACTCCGCGGGACGAAGGATGGCAGGGCGGCAAGGCAACACTGACGAGATGGCCTGCGCAGTGTCATGGGACGGAAAGGATGATCGTCGCCGTACAGGGAGCCCCGCGGACGCGCGGGGAGGCCCCGGGGTCTTGCGGACCTGTGCCCTGGGCCGCGCGTCGCGGCGGCCAGGAGGGCGCTCCAGCGCGGGGCGTCCTCCTGGCCCTCAGATCTCGTGCCAGGGGATCGCCGGACGGGACTCGGAGACGACGGCCAGGGACTGGCCGCCTCGGATGGTCTCGTCAGGTCTCGCCGCGAGGCGGAAACGCGCGTTGGGGCGGTGCGACTCGCCCACGGCCAGCAGGGTACTGCCGTTCTGCAGGAGATGGATCGCCAGGTCGAGGCGGGACCACTCGCCGGCGTCGGCGGGGATGTCCACGCGGAACAGGGTGGAGTCGGCGTCCAGGGTGCTGGCGAGGTTGTGGTAGATCGAGGCGACGCCCGGATTGCGGATGGCGACGGCGACGATCGCGGGATCGTCGATGTCGACCGGTTCGATGTCCGAGCCGATCAGGCCGAGCGCCTCGGTGATCTCGGCGCGGCGCCCGCCGTCGTGGACACCCGCCAGGAGGTGGACGGGCGGCTCGCCGTGACGGCGCAGGTAGGCGACCACATGAAGCATCACCCGGACGGTCTCGTCATCGGTGTGGCCGACGACGACCACCGTGCGGGCGTCCTGGAGGCAGGCGCGCTCGAACGCGGTGTCGTCGAAGGCGACCACGTCGTACAGGTCCGGATCGGGGTTCTCACCGGTCAGCTCGTCCGACCAGAAAATCGTGACGATCTTCGTTCTGGCGTACTCCGGGTCGGCGCGGAGCTGGCCGATGATGGCGCGCAGGCCGTCCCTGTTGTAGCCGACGGTCACGACGTGCCGACGGTGATGCAGCTGAGCCTGGCCGTTGGCCTTCATTGTCCTGCCCTTCGCCATCCACAGCGTCAGCTCGGCGAACAGCACGAGCCCCGCGGTGAGCCCCGCCATGATCACGATCGCGCCGCCGAGCCGGCCCCCGGGCGAGGTGGGGAAAAGGTCGCCGTACCCCGTGGTGGTGCCGCTGACGAAGAAGTACCAGAGGTACTCGTGCGGCTTCTTGATCTTCGCGCCGGGCGCCTCGAACACGGCGATCAGCGCCCAGCCCGCCACGAACGCCGCCACCAGCACCAGCGCGGGCGCACGCCAGGACCGCGCGGCGATGCGGTGGACGAGGCGCATGAGCACGATCGGCATCCGCGCAGCGTGTCAGGACAGGAAATCCCACGTCAAGGATCGTTCGGCCCTTGGTGGCCGAAGCCGGACACCCTCAGGGGCCGCGCCGCAGGACGCGACTCAGGGCCGCGGCCACCTCCTCCGACAGCCCGTCGGCCTGCGCGGCTCCGGAACGCACCAACGGCGGGTCGTCCCGGACGGCGTCGCGGGTGTGCCCGCAGTCGCGGCACTCCACCTCGCCGAGCCGGCATACCAGGGCCGCCGAGCCGCAGGACGCGCACCGGTCCAGGTCGGCCGCCCAGTCGCGGGCGGCCTGGCAGTCAGGGCAGACCAGGACCTGGTGGTCGGCCCGGACGCCGCGCTTCCACGGGCTCGCGCCGCGCACCGGGTCGGTCTGCCGCGCCCCGCAGCGGAAGCAGGGCATCACACCTCCAGAGGTGCGGGGACCGGTGCCGTTCGCCCGGCATCGGTCCGGTTCGCTCAGAGTTCGGCGAGCGCCTTGCGGTACTCGCCGAAGTCGCGTGCGTCCGGGATGGCGTTCTCGACCTTCCAGCGGACGACGCCCTGCGTGTCGATGATGAAGGTGCCCCGCGTGGCGAGGCCCCGTTCCGCGTCGAACACGCCGTAGCGCTGCGCCGTCCCGCCGTGCGGCCAGAAGTCCGACAGCAGCGGGAACTCGTACCTCTCCTGCTCGGCCCAGGCGCGCAGGGCGAACATCGAGTCGACGGAGACGGCCAGGACCTGGACGTCCTCGCCACCCAGCGTGGGGAGCTCGTCACGGATCTGGCACAGCTCGCCCGTGCACACGCCGCTGAACGCCAGCGGGTAGAACACCAGGACGACGTTCTTGTCGCCACGGAAGCCCGACAGCCTCACCGGGGTCCCGTGCTGGTCCTTCAGCTCGAAGTCCGGTGCGATATCGCCTACCTCGACCGCCAATGCCTCTCCCGCGGTTGTCCCCGCCCGCGGCGGGGGACGGTGGCCCCCACGGGCGTGGGGACGCGCCCCAGTCTGCCATCCGGACACGCCGGACCGCGGCCGGGGTGGGGGCGTTCCCCATCCGGCCGAAGGAGCCCGCGGGCTACTTGCGGACCTTGGGCGCGACGAGGCGCGTGCCGGACCACTCCTTGGCGGCACTGATGCTGCTCGTCTGCGACAGCCCGGCCGTCTGGGCGGCCTCGCCGATGTCGCTCGGCTCCACATGCCCGTCCCGGCCCGCCTTGGGCGTCAGCAACCAGATGGTGCCGCCCGCGGTGAGCGGGAACATGGCGTCGGTCAGGCCCTCGAACAGGTCGCCGTCCTCTTCGCGCCACCACAGCAGCACGATGTCGACCACGTCCTCGTAGTCCTCGTCGACCAGCTCGCTCCCCGTGACGGTCTCGACGGAGCCGCGAAGCTCCTCGTCGACATCGTCGTCGTAGCCGATCTCCTGCACCACCTGGCCCGCCTTAAGGCCGAGCCGTTCGGCCAGGCTGCGCTCAGACTGCGCCTGACCCGCGGTCGCGCTCACGAAAGTCCTCCCATGGTCGTCAATCCGCACGGTGCCCGATGCACGGTGCGTTTCCGGGCCCCCGGGACGGGGTGGCCCGCCCACACCAGTGCGGTGTTTGCGGGACAGTCCACACAAGTGGGGGCCCCTCGCGCAAGTGTCTTCCCGGCTTTTGGTGGCCTCATTGGCCCGATTACGGATGCAGCCGTCATCGGACGCCCACAGAGGGTGACATTCCACGCTCATCCCTTAAACAATCCACGCCTATCCCTTAAGCAGCGACAACCTGACCTGCCGGTCGGGATTGTCGACGTTGAGATCGACCAGGGCCACCGACTGCCACGTCCCGAGGGCGAGCCGGCCGCCCAGGACGGGAACGGTCGCGAAAGGCGCGATGAGCGCGGGCATCACGTGCGAGCGGCCGTGCCCGCGGGAGCCGTGCGCGTGCCGCCAACGGTCGTCGGCCGGCAGCAGGTCACCGAGGGCAGCGAGCAGGTCCTCGTCGCTCCCGGCCCCGAGCTCGATGATCGCCACACCGGCGGTCGCGTGCGGAACGAACACATGCAAGAGCCCGTCCCCACCCGCGGACGTGGCGAAACGCTCGCACTCGGCCGTGATGTCATGCACGACCTCCTGCGAACCGGTGGCCACCCGGACCACGGTGCTCTCCATGATCGCTGGTGTACCCGATCCGCGCCGGCGGACGCGTGCTTGTTGCAATCCCCGGCGTACTCGTGCCGTCCCGGGCCGAGCGGGCGCGCCCTGCGGCTCGCCCGCCTGGCCGTGATCGTGCGACAGGCCCTAGCCTGCGACGCCTTCGGCAGGCTCGATGACGGCATCCGGGCCCGGGTACACGAGGGTCTCGTGCCCGTCGTCGAAGCGGACGAGGTACGGCGGTCCGCCGTCGGGGCCCCGCACCTCGATGATCTCGCCCTGCCGGTCGACCTGGCCCACCACGTTGCCGTGGACGTGCAGTCGGTCTCCGATGTTCGCGTTCATGACTCCCCCAAGCTCGCTTCGGCCCGTCATAGGACGGGACCTATCGGGCATGGTGCTGTTGTTCCCACCTTCATACGTCCGGGGCGTGCCGTCGAGAGCAATCCCGTCCGCGGCCCGAAAAATCCGTCCTCGGGGGTCCGGTACCCCGGCTGACCGGGGAGAATGGTTACCGGTTGGTAGAGATGCGTTAGCCGTCATAAACGGCGACGATGGATCACGAATGAGGCGACGAACAGTCATGCCGGAGACCGGCGGTGCCCCACCGGGGCGCCACGGGTCTCACCAGCAAAGACGGCAAGCACAGAGGGGAACCCGTGGCTTCCGGACGTCAACGCTTTTCGATCATCAGCGACGGCCTGCCGAGCCAGCTTCCGGACATCAACCCGGACGAGACTCGGGAGTGGCTGGAATCGCTGGACACGGTCATCAAGACCGAGGGCCGCGGCAGGGCACGCTATGTGATGCTCAGGCTCCTGGAGCGGGCGCGCGAGCAACAGGTCGGGGTGCCCGGCCTGCGCAGCACCGACTTCATCAACACGATCCCGCCGGAGTCCGAGCCCTGGTTCCCCGGTGACGAGCACGTGGAGCGGCGCATCCGCGCCTACATCCGCTGGAACGCTGCGATCATGGTGTCGCGAGCGAACCGCCCGGAACTGGGCGTCGGCGGGCACATCGCCACCTATGCCTCCGCCGCGTCGCTGTACGAGGTCGGCTTCAACCACTTCTTCCGCGGCAAGGACCACGGCGAGTCGGGCGACCAGGTCTTCATCCAGGGCCACGCCGCGCCCGGCATCTACGCCCGCGCCTACCTCGAAGGGCGCCTCCCCGGCGACAAGCTCGACGGGTTCCGGCAGGAGCACTCGCACCCCGGCGGCGGCCTGTCGTCCTACCCGCACCCGCGGCTGATGCCGGACTTCTGGGAATTCCCCACGGTGTCCATGGGCCTGACCGCGATCGACTCGGTCTACCAGGCCCGGTTCAACCGCTACCTCTACAACCGCAAGATCAAGGACACGTCCCGCTCGCACGTGTGGGCGTTCCTGGGCGACGGCGAGATGGGCGAGCCGGAATCGCTCGGCGCGATCGGCCTCGCCGCCCGCGAGGAGCTCGACAACCTCACCTTCGTCGTCAACTGCAACCTCCAGCAGCTGGACGGGCCGGTCCGCGGCAACGGCAAGATCATTCAAGAGCTGGAGTCCTTCTTCCGCGGCGCCGGCTGGAACGTCATCAAGGTCATCTGGGGCCGCGACTGGGACCCGCTGCTCGCCCAGGACGTCGACGGCGTGCTGGTCAACCAGATGAACACCACGCCCGACGGCCAGTTCCAGACCTTCACCGTCGAGTCCGGCGAGTACATCCGGGAGAAGTTCTTCGGCGCCGATCCCCGGCTGCGCAAGATCGTCCAGCATCTGGACGACGACGACCTGCGCAAGCTGTCGCGCGGCGGGCACGACTACCGCAAGGTGTACGCGGCGTTCAAGTCCGCCCGCGAGCACGTCGGGCAGCCGACCGTGATCCTCGCGCACACCATCAAGGGCTGGACGCTCGGCTCCGACTTCGAGGCCCGCAACGCCACCCACCAGATGAAGAAGCTCACCAAGGCCGAGCTGAAGGAGTTCCGGGACCGGCTCTACCTGGACATTCCCGACTCGGCCCTGGAGGCGCCCCTCCCGCCCTACTACCACCCGGGCGAGGACTCCGACGAGATCCAGTACATGCGCGAGCGCCGCGCGGCCCTCGGCGGCTTCCTGCCGAAGCGGGTCGTCAGGGCCAAACCGCTCACCCTTCCCGGCGACTCGGTCTACGCCGAGCTGAAGAAGGGGTCCGGCAAGCAGAACATCGCCACCACCATGGCGTTCGTCCGGCTGCTGAAAGACCTGATCAAGGACGGGAACCTCGGCGCCCGCTTTGTCCCGATCGCCCCGGACGAGTACCGGACGTTCGGTATGGACTCGCTGTTCCCCACGTCAAAGATCTACTCGCCGCACGGGCAGACCTACGACGCGGTCGACCGCAAGCTCCTGCTGTCCTACAAGGAGTCCGAGCAGGGCCAGATGCTGCACGAGGGCATCAGCGAGGCCGGCTCGATGGCCTCCACGATCGCGGCGGCCACCTCGTACGCCACGCACGGCGAGCACATGATCCCGGTCTACATCTTCTACTCGATGTTCGGGTTCCAGCGGACCGGCGACCAGATGTGGGCGCTCGGCGACCAGATGGGCCGCGGATTCCTCCTCGGCGCCACCGCCGGCCGCACCACCCTCACCGGGGAAGGCCTCCAGCACGCCGACGGCCACTCCCCGCTCCTCGCGGCGAGCAACCCGGCCTGCGTCCACTACGACCCGACGTGGGCGTTCGAACTCGCCCACATCGTCCAGGACGCCCTGCGCCGCATGTACGGCTCATCGGAGGAGCACCCGACCGGCGAGGACATCTTCTACTACCTCACGGTCTACAACGAGCCCTACCAGCAGCCCGCCGAGCCCGACGGGGTGGACGTCGACGGCCTCCTCAAGGGCCTGTACCGCTACAAGGGCGCCCCCGAGGTCGCCTCCGGCAACGGGCAGGCGCCCCAGGCGCAGATCCTCGCCTCCGGCGTCGGCGGCCGGTGGGCCCTGGAGGCCCAGCGCCTCCTCGCCGAGGACTGGGGCGTCGCCGCCGACGTGTGGTCGGCGACCTCCTGGAACGAACTGGCCCGCGAGGCCCGCGACTGCGACGAGTGGAACCTGCTGAACCCCGACTCCGAACAGCGCGTCCCCTACGTCACCCGGGCACTGGACAGCGTGCCCGGCCCGATCGTCGCGGTATCGGACTACATGCGCGCGGTACCCGACCAGATCGCCCCCTGGGTCCACGGGGACTTCTCCTCGCTCGGCACCGACGGCTACGGCTTCTCCGACACCCGCGCCGCCGCCCGCCGCTTCTTCCACGTGGACGCGGCGTCGATCGTCCTCGCCGTCCTGACCCGCCTCGCCCGCAACGGCGAGGTCAAGCCGGAGACGCTCCAGCAGGCGATCGAGCGCTACCGGCTCGACGCCCCGGTCAGCGACGTCTTCGCCGGCGGGGTGGGCAGCGCCGAAAGCAACACGGGCGGTGACGCGTGATCTATTGCAGTGCCCTCGGCGGTCGGGCCCTGGCGGCCCTCTCTTCAGCGGGCGCTGCGGCGATCGCTGTGTTGATTGCAGATCCCTCGGCGGTCGGGCCTTGGCGGCCCTCTCTTCAGCGGGCACTGCGGCGATCGCTGCATCGCTTTCGACTCGCCTGGGGGCTCGCTTCGCGATCAGTTCCTCGCAGGCTCGGAACTGCCTTCGGACGCGATCGCAACGCTCAGGTGGTCGACCGCTGAGGTAACGACCGCAGGGGTGCTCACGGAAGTGATCGCGGAGGTGTAGGCCGCGATCCCCACCGGACACCTCGAACCGCGAAGGGCCCCGAGGATCTCGGGGCCCTTTCGGTCGCGTCGGCTCAGGCCTTACTGGCCTTCGGCCTCGTCCACCGTCAGCTTCGCCGCGATCGCGTAGTCGATCTGGACGTCGCGGTAGGTGACGTGCTCCGCCACCTCGTCGGGGAGGTTCTTTCTGGCGCTCCCCGACGCCGATTCGTCACCGGCGTCCCCCGTGAACTCCACCGAGGTGTCCGGGACTGCGTCGAATCGCAGTTCGTCGGCCTTCACGTGGGCCTCGATGAGGATGTCCGCCGACTTGCGTGTGTCCCGCCCTGGATACTCGCGGCTCATGATCGTCCACCTCTACTTGGTGACCTTCTGGAACAAGGCCCGTCCCAGCCCACGGACTGACTCCTCGGTCTCGCGCAGGGCGCTCCGAACCGCTCCCACGTCGTCCGGGTCCGCCTCGTCCGTTCCCCCGCCACCGGACGTCTCGCTGTCGCCGCTGTCGCCATCCGCTCCCCCAGCGGTCCCTCCGGCGCCTTCCCCCTCTCCCTGAGTGGCCTTACCGGCGCCTTCTGCTGCTCCTCCGACGGCCTGACCTGTGCCAGTGCCCACACCTTCGACGGCCGCGCCCGCGTCCCCGACCGCACCGCCCGCGCCCTCGCCGACGCCCTCGACAGCGTGGCCAGTGCCCTTGCCGACCTCCTGGACCGCGCCCCCAGCACCGCGACCGACGCCCTCGACCGCGCCACCGGCTCCCCTGCCGACGTCCTGAACCGCGCCGCCGGCCCCCCGGCCGACGTCCTGAACCGCGCCACCCGCGCCCCGGCCAACCTCCTGAACCGCGCCACCGGTACCCCGGCCGACCTCACGCACCGCCTCACCGGCCCCGGTTCCAATGCCACGCGCCGCCGCCTCCACCCCGCGTCCGACATGCTGGAGGATCTCCGGATTGCGATCGAGCGTGGTCAGGACCCGATCGACGATCTCGGCGACGTTGTTCAACCGGACATCCAGCAGCGCCTGCGCCTCGACACCCCTGATGTCCAGTTTGACCCTGCCGAGGAACACGTCAGCGCCGACGTTCAGCCTGAGCAGGTCGAGCACCTGGGCGACCAGGGACACATGCGCCTCAAGGTCCGCCACCTCAAGGGAGATCTCGTCCACCTTGAGCAGCGGAACGTCGAGGTGAACGTCCGGCCCTTCGGCGGACGGCGTCCGCTTCTCCCCCGCCGCCGGAGCCTGAGATCTGTCCGGCACCTGGTCAGGTGTCTTCTCGGTTATCGCTCTCCTTCTCCGGCTCAGGGCCGTTCTCGTCCTCGGGTGCTTCTGCCGTCGTCTCTTTCTCCTTGTCTTCGCCCTTGTCCTGCTCCTCCTTGAGCACCTCTTCGTGCGTCTTGACGACCTCGCCGTCGCGAATCTCGCCGCGCCACCCTTCGACCTCGTCCTGCTCCAGGATCGTTTGGGTCATCATGTGGCGCTTGATGTTCTTGTACTCCAGGCGGAGGCGGCGTCCCTGGGCCCGCCACAGGTTCGCGGTCTTCTCAAAGAACCCACTCGGGTAGTACTCGGCGACGAGCAGGACCCGCGTCATCGTGGGAGCCAGCTCATGGAACGTCACAGCACCGTCGACGTACCCCTTGGCGCCCTTGGACATCCACACGATCCTCTTGTCTGGGACCTGCTCGATGATCGTGGACTCCCAGTCGCGGTGGGACAGGAAGATCTTCGCCCGCCAGTTGATCTTCTCGTCCGACTCCTGTTCGACGCTCTCCACCTTCTTGGTGAAACTCGGATAGTCGGCGAACTGGGTCCACTGGTCGTAGACGACTCGGAGCGGCAACCCGACATCGAATTCCTCGATGATGTTGATGCCCTTGGCTTCGCCGCCCTTGGCGCCCTTGCTGCCCTTCGCGCCCTCTCCCTTGGACCCGACGGCCCCCTTGATCGTCTCCTTGGCGCCGGTCGTGCCCGCCTTGAGTCCGGCCTTGAGCGGGGACTCGCCCTCGGCGAGCTTCTCGGCACCCGCGGCGGCGGCCTTCACCCCCGCGCTATCGCTCTTCTCCGCGACATCGGTCAGCCGCTGGGTCATGCCCTGCATCTTGCCGCTGGCCGAACCGAGTACCTTCACCACCAACGCCTGCAAGAGTTCTTGCCCGGCCTTTTTGAGCTCGCCGACAGGAAGCCCCTCTGGCGCGTCCTGACCGGAACCGTTCTTGCGGCCCGTGTCCGTGTCCGGGGTGTCTGTCTGAACCATGGTTATCACTTCGCCTCGTGGCGCTGATCCGGCACGTCCGGTGCCGGTGTCGAGCCTCGTGCGTCCGCTCATCCGGCGGGCGCAAGGCCCGCATGTCTGTGGTGACATAGCGCAAAGCACCGGCACGAAACCTGGAAAATGGCCTCTGACCAGCGGAAATAACGATCTACCAGACCTTCTGTGTTCAATGCCCGCGCATGACGAAGGGCCCCGACAGATCGGGGCCCTTCACTCGCGTCGGGTCAGGGAGCGGGCTTGAAGACGCCGAAGCGGTTGCCGGACGGATCCTCCACATAGGCGAACCGGAGGCCGTTGACGGTGGTCACGGCGGGGACGGCGACCTTGCCGCCCGACTGCTCGGTACGAGCGCAGGTCGCGTCCACGTCCTCGACCATCACCAGGAACATCGCATGGTTCTCGGACGGATCAGTGTGGTGGGAGACGCCGCCCTTCGGAACGTCATCGCCCGGGTAGCTGATCAGGTCGTAGCCGTCCTCGTCCGGGTCGACGGCGAACTGCCACCCGAAAAGGTCGCCGTAGAAGCGCCGGGCCTCCGCCGGGGCGTCGGTGCCCACCTGGAACCAGGTCACGGTGTTGAAAGCGGGAACGGTCATCGATTCTCCTTCTTGCGCGCTGTCGGCACCAGCTTCGGAGGCTTCGGCGACAACCCTCTGTCGGAGTTTCCAGACGAGTTCCCGAAGCGGCACTCCCGAACGACGGTGCGGTAGCCGTCCGCCCGGAATCCCCACCGCCTCGACAGGGCCTCGACGATCCGCATCCCGCGCCCGCCCTCGGCGCCATCCTCCGCCTTGACGTACGGTCGCCTGCCGCCCGCCCCGTCGTCCGCGGCCGCCAGGCGATAGAGGCCCCCGCCCGTCAGCAGGGTGACCGTCACCCGGCCGCCGTCTCCAGAGGCCGTGTGGGCGCTGGCGTTGCCGACAACCTCACTGCCGGCGGTCACCCGGTCGTCCAGGCCCGGATGGCCGGCGGGCCGCATGTCCCGCAGGATGAAGAGCATTCGTATGCGTTGGTACGGGCTGAAACGCGGTGATCACCCACTGGTTATCGACGTCGGTCCTGGCCCGGTGATTGGCTGATTGCTAGTCGATCTTGGCCGGGAGGGCACCATGGGGCTGGCGGGCGTGTCGCGGCGCAGGTTTCTTGGGTTCGGCGGGGTGACGGCCACTGCGATGGTGCTCGGCACTGGCGCGTGGGGTGCGCCTGGCACCCGCGCGTTCGCCGAGAGCGAGGAGCTGTTCACACTGGGGATCGCCTCGGGCGATCCGTCGCCGGACGGCTTCGTCCTGTGGACGCGGCTGGCGCCCGACCCGTTCGCGCCCGATGGCAAGGCGGGCATGCCGGACCGGCCGGTCAAGGTGGAGTACGAGGTGACGCGGGACGAGAGATTCCGGCATGTCGTCCGGCGCGGGGCCGCGGTGGCGACGCCGAAGCTCGGGCATTCCGTACACCCGGAGATCCACGGGCTTCAGCCCGGTCGCGAGTACTTCTACCGGTTTCGCGTGGGCGGTCAGATCTCCCCGACGGGTCGCACGAAAACAATGCACCCGGCGGCGGCCGACCCCCGCAGTCTCCGGTTCGCCTTCGCCTCCTGCCAGGCTTGGGGGGACGGGTACTACACGGCGTACGACCACATCGCGGACGAGGACATCGAACTGGTCGTCCACCTAGGCGACTACATCTACGAGACCGAGATCACGAACTCGAATCTGCGCGGCGTCCAGGTGCCGCCGCAGTTCGGCACCGAGGCCATGGACCTGGCCCGCTACCGGCTCCAGTACTCGCTCTACAAGGCCGAGGCGCCGCTACGGAAGGCGCATGCCCGCTGCCCGTGGATCGTGACGCTGGACGACCACGAGGTCGTCAACGACTGGGCCGGAGACACGGTCATCGTGGGCCGCGACCCCAACCCGCCGCCGGAGCGGTTCGCCGCGCGCAAGGCCGCCGCGTTCCAGGCCTTCTACGAGAACCTGCCGCTGCGCCGGGCCCAGCTGCCGAACGGGCCGGACATGCGGCTGCACCGGCGCGTGCCGTACGGGCGGCTGGCGACCTTCACCATGATCGACACCAGGGGGCATCGGGACATCCAGGCGTGCGGCGGGCGCGGGCCGGTCGCGGACTGCGACGAGCGGCTCGACCCGGACCGGACGATCCTCGGTGGCCGACAGCGCGAGTGGCTGCTGGAGGGCTTCCGCTCGTCCGGCTCCCGCTGGCACGTCCTCGGCAACCAGGCGCCGATGACCGAGACAGACTGGGACCCGGGGGCCGGGAAGAGTCTGGCGATGGACCCGTGGGACGGGTATGCCGCCGACCGGGCCGCCGTGCTCGGCGCGGCGCAGGACCGTGGGGTGCACAACCTGGTCGTCATCACCGGTGACCGCCACCAGAACTACGCATGCGACCTCAAGCGGGACTTCAACGAGACCGATTCGCCGACGGTCGCCAGCGAGTTCGTCGGTACCTCCGTGACCAGGGGCGGGGACGGGTCCGACATGACCAACGAAGGCCGGGCGTTCCTGGCGGCCAACCCGCACATGAAGTTCTTCAACTCGCAGCGAGGCTACGTGCGGGTGGACATCGACCGTGAACGGTGGCGCAGCGACTTCCGCGTCCTGCCGTACGTCCAGCGGCCCGGCGCACCCGTGACCACGCGTGCCTCCTTCGTCGTGGAAGACCGCCGCCCAGGCGTCCAGCCCGCCTGACCTCGGCCCGGGCCACGCAGGCCGACGCCCCGGAGGGCAGGTGAGGGCCACCGGGCAGAACGCCTTGCGCGTCAGACGAACTCCAGGGGCTGGACGATGTGGTCGGGCGGGCCTGGTGGGAGGTCTTCGAAGCGGCGTTCGGGGGCGGGCTCCTCCAGCAGCGCGGCGCGGCGGACGCGGTCGATGCGGAACACGCGGGCCTCGCCGCGCAGCCGGCACCAGCCGATGAAGTACCAGCGCAGGGACACCGCCGTGAACGCGACGGGCTCGACGTCCCGCTCGGTCTCCAGGCCGGCCGCATCGACGTAGCCGAGCCGGACGACGCGCCGAGCCGCCACGGCCTCCTCCAGGACGGCGGGCACCGAGGCGGGCTCGCCCGCGTCCGGAGGGGTGATGAAGCGGATGCGTTCGGCCAGTTCGCGGGCGGAGGCGCCGTCGCCCGCCGACATCGCTGCGACGATCTTGTGGAGGGCGGTGCGGGCGGAGCGGGAGAACGGGGAGCCGCCCGCGCGGGCGAGGGTGATCGCGACGGCGACCGCTTCGGCGGGGGTGAAGTTGAGCGGCGGCAGCGTGCGGCTCTTGTCGAGGGTGTAGCCGCCGCCACGGCCCACGTCCGCGTAGATCGGCACACCGGCCTGCTGGAGGGCACCGATGTCGCGCTCGATGGTGCGGACGCTCACCTCGTACAGCGCGGCCAACTCCCGGGCGCTGACACGGCGCGGCGCGCACGCCCGCAGTTCCTCCACCAGGGCGTACAAGCGGTCGGTGCGATTCACCCGGCGACCGTACGCCCCGCCTGCGACATTCAGCGGGCGCGGACGTTCAGAGGGCGCGGAGGAAGCCGATCATCGCGTCGTTGACCTCGGCCGGGCGCTCCTGCTGGGTCCAGTGTCCGCATCCGGACAGCCAGAGGGTCTCGCGGAGGTTGGGGACGCGTTCGGGCATGCGCGCGATGGTCTCGTGAGCGCCGGGCGCGTTGGCGCTGGCGTCGCGGTCGCCGGCGATGTACAGGGCGGGCGGGCCGACCCGGGCACGGTGCCAGGCGGCGGTGAGGTCCCAGTTACGGTCGAGGTTGCGGTACCAGTTGAGCGGTCCGGTAAAGCCGCTGCCCGCGTACTCGGCGGCGTAGGCGGCGACGTCGTCCGCGCTGAACCAGTCAGGGAGCTTGTCCGGCTCGGGGCAGAGGTCCAGGAAGCCGCCGCCTTCCGGGATGATCGGCATCAGGCCGGGCGCGTCGCCGGACCCGGCGTACAACAGGCGGCGGAAGGTCGCGGCGTGGTCGCGGTCGAACTCCGCTTCCGGGACGTCCGGCTGTTGGAAGTAGACCATGTAGAAGTCGTCGCTGATCTGCCGGCGCATGGTCTCGATGGGCGGGGCGTCGCCGCGGGGGCGGTGCGGGATGGACAGCGCGATCACGCCGCGGACCTTGTCGGGGCGCATCTGCGCGGTGGCCCAGGCGACGGGGGCACCCCAGTCGTGCCCGGCGACGACGGCGCGCTCCTCGCCGAGGGCGTCGATCAGCCCGACGACATCCCCCACCAGGTGCAGGATGGTGTACTGCCCGGCGTCGGCGGGGCCGCCGGTCCGGGCGTAGCCGCGCTGGTCGGGCGCGACGGCGTGGAAGCCGGCGTCGGCGAGCGCGGTGAGCTGGTGGCGCCAGGAGTACCAGCATTCGGGGAACCCGTGCAGCAGCAGGACGAGGGGGCCTTCGCCGGCTTCGGCGACGTGCGTGCGCAACCCGCTCGCCGACTGGACGAAGCGATGCGTGATCTCGGTCATCGGAACCACCTCAGCCGGTCGAGGGAAGCCGTGCGCCCCAACGCTAGCCCTGCGGAGGCGGTGCGTGGTGGATTACCGGCTCAGCCGCGGGACCATGCGAGGAGATCGTCGGGCGGGAGGGTGTTGACGATCTGGGCGGCGGGGACCCCGCAGCGGGCGGCGCGTTCACAGCCGTGCGGTTGCCAGTCGAGCTGGCCGGGGGCGTGGGCGTCGGAGTCGATGGCGAAGTGGCAGCCCGTCTCGACGGCGAGGCGGAGCAGCCGCTTCGGCGGGTCGAGCCGTTCGGGACGGGAGTTGATCTCCACCGCGACGTTGTAGGCGGCGCAGGCGTCGAAGACGAGGGCGGCGTCGAACTCCGACTCGGGACGCAGGCCACCGCGCTTGCCGCCCGCCTTGACGATGCGTCCGGTGCAGTGGCCGAGGACGTTCACGCGCGGGTTCGCGATGGCGGTGACCATGCGCTTGGTCATGGCCACGCGGTCCATGCGGAGCTGGGAGTGGACGCTGGCGACGACGATGTCGAGCCGATCGAGGAGGTCGGGGTCCTGGTCGAGGGCGCCGTCCTCCAGGATGTCGACCTCGATGCCGGTGAGGACGCGGAAGGGCGCGAGGTCCGCGTTCAGTTCGGCGACCACGTCGAGCTGGCGGCGGAGCCGGTCGGCGGACAGCCCGTTGGCGACCTTCAGCCGCGGCGAGTGGTCGGTGAGCGCGATGTAGTCGTGGCCGAGCGAGCGGGCGGTCTCGGCCATCTCCCGGATCGGGGAGCCGCCGTCCGACCAGTCGCTGTGGGTGTGCAGATCGCCGCGCAGGGCCGTGCGGAGGGCGGTGGTGGCCTCGTCCAGAGGCTCGCCCTCCGTGGCCTCAAGGCGGCGCAGGTAGACGGGGGTCTCGCCGCGCAGCGCCTCCTCGATCACCACGGCGGTGACCTTCCCGATTCCGGGGAGCGCGGTCAGCGTGCCCTCGCGGGCGCGGGCGGCGAGATCATCCGGGGGCGTGCGTTCGGCGAGGTCGGCGGCGCTGCGGAAGGCGCGCACGCGGTAGGTCGGCTCGTGCGCGCGCTCCAGGAGGAAGGCGATCCGGCGCAGGGCTTCGACGGGCTCCACGCCACGACCGTACCCAGGTATGACGGACGCGTCGCACCACAGGGTCATCCGGGCGGGCCGGGGCTTCTCTAGCCTGGTCACATGGCCAGCGAGAACACCGGGGAGCCGAAGCTGCTGCGGACCCTGCTGCGGGACGTGATCCTGGCCGCCGCCGTGACCGGACGTGCCGACCCGGCGCCGCTGCGGCGGCCCTGGCCCTTCTTCCTGCGCTGGACGCGGTACATCGGGGTCGGACGGCTGCCGTACGGCGTGGTGGTGAACCTGTTCGGGCTCGCGCTGACGGTCGGGTTGATCGCCGGGACGGTGTCGCTGCTGAACACCGAGACCGCGCGGCGGGGCATCGAGGTGTCCGAGAGCACCGAGCTGCTGATCGCCGTCGCGGTGGTCGCACCGCTGGCGCTGCGCGACCGGCATCCGCTCGGCGCGTGGCGGATGGCGTTCGCGGCGACGCTGCTGTTCGACGTGGGCGACTGGCTGACCGTCCCGTACGTGCCCGCGGGGGCGTTCGCCGCGATCGTGTGCCTGTACACGGTGGCGGTGCGCTGCTCCCGGGACGTCACGCTCGGCGTCGGGATCCTGTCCTTCGCCGGGGTCTGGATCAAGGACGCCGAGAGCGCGCCGGGCGCGTCGGTGCTGCTGCTGCTTCCCCTGGTGGTGGGCTACGCCGTCCGGGTGCGGCAGACGTCGCGGCGCGAGCTGGCCGAGCAGGAGCGGCGGCACCTGGACGCCGAGGCGGTGCTGACCGAGCGGCAGCGGATCGCGCGGGAGCTGCACGACGTCGTCGCGCACCATATGTCGATGATCGCGATCCAGGCGGAGGCGGCGCCCTACAAGGTCGAGTCGGTGCCGGAGGTGACGCGCCGGGACCTCGCCGAGATCCGCGCGACGGCGCTGGACGCGCTGACCGAGATGCGGCGGATCCTCGGTGTGCTGCGTTCGGAGGACGGCGCGGAAACCGCCCCGCAGCCGAGCCTGGACCGGCTGGAGGAGCTGGTCGGCAACGCGCGCGGCGCCGGGTTGCGCGTCTCGACGCGGCTGAAGGGAGATCTCGCCGGGCTCCCGCAGGGCGTCGGCCTCAGTGCGTTCCGGATCCTGCAGGAGGCGCTGAGCAACGCGATGCGGCACGCGCCCGGATCGCGCGTGGACATCGAGGTGGCTCGCGAGGACGCACTAGTGTGGCTCGGCGTCGTCAACGGCCCTTCCGGGGAGGGCCAGGTCCCGACGCCGTCCCCGCCGGGCGGCGGGCACGGGCTGGTCGGGATGCGGGAGCGGGCCGCGGCACTGGGCGGGGAGCTCACCGCGGGGCCCACGTCAGAGGGGGGATTCGCCGTGACCGCCACCCTGCCGGTGAGCGCGACATGACGGTCCGGGTCGTGATCGTCGACGATCAGGGCATGGTGCGGACCGGGTTCGGCGTGCTGCTGAACGCCCAGCCCGACATCGAGGTGGTCGGCGAGGCCGTCAACGGCGAGGAGGGGTTGCGCCGCGTCGCCGAACTGCGTCCGGACGTGGTGCTGATGGACGTGCGGATGCCGGTGATGGACGGCCTGGAGGCCGCCCGCCGGCTCCTCGCGGACGCGGCGGACGGCGCGCCGAAGATCCTGATGCTGACCACGTTCGACCTGGACGACTACGTCTACGAGGCGCTGCGGGCGGGGGCCAGCGGGTTCCTGCTGAAGGACGCCTCCGCCACCGAGCTCGCCGACGCGGTCCGCGTCGTGGCCTCGGGCGACGCGCTGCTGTCCCCGTCGATCACCCGGCGGCTGATCGCCGAGTTCTCCCGGCTGGGGGCGCCGCGGGCGCCGCACCGCAAGCGGCTGGACGAGCTGACCGAGCGGGAGACCGAGGTGCTCACGCTCGTGGCGCGCGGGCTGTCCAACGGCGAGATCGCGGCGCGGCTCGTGGTCGCCGAGCAGACCGTCAAGACACATTTCGGGCGGGTCTTGATGAAGCTCGGGCTGCGGGACCGGCCGCAGGCGATCGTCTACGCCTACGAGGTGGGGCTGGTCCGGCCGGGCGACTGATACCGGAGGACAGCGTGTAGTACCGCGGGCGTACGGGAGAAGACCGCACCGTCGGTTGATCTGCGGTACAGCGTCCGATTTCTACCTTCCTAGTCAGTGCTTGATGCCACTGACCAGGAAGGACGTCCGATGCGCAGCCGTCTCCGCATGGCCCTCGCCGGTTCCGCCGTGCTGATGGCGGCCGGTTCGACGAGCGCGGCCACGGTGCACACCGAGCGGTACTCCGCGCCGGCCCCGGCGCCGGAGCTGTCGGCCGCCACCCTCGGCGCCCGCTATCAGGCGGCGAGCCGGGAGATCGTCCGCGCACGCGCCACGGCGGAACGGCTGCACGATGGTGACCGCACCCGGATCCTGTCTGCGTTCCTCTCCCCCGGACGCCGGTTCCTGTCGTTCGATGCGCGCGGCCACGGCCGGGCCGTCGAGGTGTTCGGCGACCTGGTGCGCGCCGACCGGGTCGCGGTCGTCGTGCCCGGCGCGGACAACACCCTCTCCACCTACGACTCCGCCAAGTTCGTGGGCGGTGGCAGCCGCGCGCTGTACCAGCAGGCACTGGACGATCAGGCACTGGACGATCAGGCACTGGACGATCGAGCACCGAACCGACGGGGCCGCGCAAAGGCACCGGGCACCCGGCTCGCCGTGATCGCCTGGCTCGGCTACGACGCGCCGTCCATCACGAGCGCGGGCGTCCTCACCGGGAGCCGTGCCACGTCCGGCGCGCGGGGCCTCGACCAGCTGCTCACCGGCGTACACAGGGTCAACGGGCACGCCCGGTTCGCGCTGCTCTGCCACAGCTACGGATCGGTGGTGTGCGGCAAGGCCGCCCGCCGGCTCGCCCCCTTGCCGGTGGACGAGATCGCCCTGTTCGGCAGCCCCGGCACCACCAAACGCGACGCGTCCGATCTCGGGACCACGGCGCATGTCTGGGCGGGACGGGCCCGCGGCGACTGGACGCGGTTCGTTCCGAACGTCCGCCTTCTGGGGCTCGGTTTCGGCGCGGACCCGGTGTCCCGGACGTTCGGTGCCCTGCGCTTCGATGCCGGGTCGGGTCCGCATAGCGGCTACCTGAAGCCCGGGTCCGTCGCGCTCCGCAACCTCGCCCTGATCGCCCTCGGCCGCGACCGGGAGGTCACCCGTGCGTGACACCGTGTGGGGCGAGGGCGGCCGGGCGGCCGGCGCGCCGCGCGAGCGGGACCGCGCGGTGGACGTGCTCCGGGCCTGCGCGATCCTCGGGGTCGTCCTCGGCCACTGGCTGGTCACGGCACTCGTCCTGCCCGGCGGCGCGGACGACCTGCGTGTCACCAGCCCGCTCGCCGCGATGCCCGGACTGGCCCCGATCTCGTGGGTGCTCCAGACCTTGTCGGTGTTCTTCCTGGTCGGCGGGTACTCGGCCGCGAGGGGCCTGCGCCCGGACGAACCACAGGGCGCCCGGCTTCGACGGCGCCTCGCCCGGCTGGCGCGGCCCCTGCCCGTCCTGCTGCTGGCCTGGATCCCGGCCACCGCCCTCCTCAGCCTGGCCGGCTTCACACCGGCTGGCCTGTACTCGCTGATGACGCTGGTGCTGAGCCCACTGTGGTTCCTTTGCGTGTACGTCGTCCTGACGGCCCTCGCCCCCGCACTCGCGGCCGTCTGGAACCGGCTCGGCTTTTGGGGTGCCGTCCTCCTGGTCGGGGCGACCGCCGCGATCGACGTGGGACGGTTCGCGCTCGGCGCGCCGGGCTGGATCGGCTGGGCGACCGTCCTGACCGGCTGGCTTGTGCCGTTCTATCTCGGCATCGGCTGGGCGGACGGGGGTTTGAGAGGCCGCCGCACCGGACTCGCGCTGCTCGCGGGCGGCGGCACCGCGACGGCGCTGCTGATCGTCTTCGCCGGGTATCCCGCGAGCATGGTCGGCGTGCCGGGCGCGGCCGTCTCCAACCTCAGCCCGCCCACGCTCGCGGCTGTCGCGTTCGGACTCGCCCAGACGGGCCTGGCGCTGCTGCTGCACGGCCCCCTGACCCGGTGGACCCGGCACGCCCGGGCGTGGCGTGCCGTCTCGGCGGCCAACCGCTCGGCCATGACGATCTTCCTGTGGCATCAGACCGCGCTGCTCACAGTCACGGTCGCAACGTTCCTCGCCGTGGGCAGCCTGCCAGGGCTGCACACGCCACCCGACCAGCCGGAATGGGTCGTGCGGCGGCTGCCCTGGCTGGTCGTCTTCGGTGCGGTACTGGCCGGGATCGGGGCCGTCACCCACAGGTTCGAACGCACCGGAAGAACGGCGAGGAAGAGGACGGCGGCATCGGCGCAGGCTCGGCCGAACTCCGTCACCACCCGGGACATCTCACAAGCGACCCCCTGATTCCGGAAGGTCACCCGGCACCCGCCGGACGATCTCGGATGGTAGAAAGACGGACGATGCCGCCACGCAAGACGACCTCGCCGCGCTCCCGACGACTCAGGCGGGCCCTGGCCTGCGCCGTGACCATCTCCGGAATCATGCTGACCACCGCCGGGACCGGGCACGCGGACCCGTACGCCGCGCCCGTCCCCGTCCCGTCGATGGCGCCGTCCACACTGGACGCCCGCTACACCGCCGAGCGCCGCTCCATCGAGCAGGCGCTCAAGACGGCGCAGGCGATCGGCGACGACGACCGGCAGCGCGCACTCGGCGCGTTCCTGAAACCCGGCAGGCGGTTCCTCTACTTCGACCCACGTGGACGCGGACAGGCCGTCGAGGTCATCGGCGATCTCACACGCGCGCGCCGCGTGGCGGTGCTCGTCCCGGGGGCCGACACGACACTGACGGCGTTCGACGACCGGTCCAGCAAGCCGTGGTCAACGCCAGGCGGGGGCGCGCGAGCCGTCTACGCGCAAGCCGGCTCCCTGACGCCACGTCCGGGGCTGGCCGTGGTGGCCTGGCTCGGTTATGCCTCGCCCAAGACGTTCAGCAGCGACGTCCTCACCGACGAGAGAGCCGCCCAAGGCGCGGTGCGGCTACGGCAATTCCTGGCCGGACTGCACCAGGCGAACCCAGGCGCGCAGGTGGGCCTGCTCTGTCACAGCTACGGTTCCGTCGTCTGCGGACGAGCTGCTTTGGCGCGCACCAGCAACGACGGAGGAGCCTGGCAGAAGGTCACCGACATCGCGCTCTTCGGCAGCCCGGGAACCACCGCCTGGTCGGCCTCCAAGCTGGGCGGCACGGCACGCGTCTGGGCCGGACGGGGCGCCTCCGACTGGATGGAGGACGTCCCCCACGTCCGCATCTTCGGCCTCGGCCTCGGGCCCGACCCGGTATCGCGTGATTTCGGCGCCCGGGTCTTCGACGCGGGCACCGGCGGCCACAGCGACTACCTGCTGCCCGGCTCGCCCTCGCTCGGCAACCTCACCCGCATAGCGCTGGGCGACCCCGACGAGGTCACACCCGGCTGACCGTCCGGTAGAGGCCAGGTCCGGCGCCGGATCCCAGGCGGGCACGCCTTTCCCCGCTCCCGCACAAACCCTTGATCGGCGCACTCTGGGACGGGTCATCGCCCAGGTAATGGCACTCTGGGGAGGTGGATACCGCGAACGAGGCCGAAATCCGAGAGCAGACCACCCAGCGTCTGGAGAAGGCGATGGGCACGTTCGGCACCGCGGCGCTCAGCAGCATGGAGGAGCAGCTGCCCTGGTTCCGGCGCATGCCCGCCGACCAGCGCTCCTGGATCGGCCTGGTCGCCCAGGCCGGTATCGCCGCGTTCGTGGAATGGTTCAAGAGCAGCGAGCAGACCCGCCCCGCCATCGCCGGCGAGGTGTTCGGCACCGCGCCCCGGGAGCTGCTGCGCTCCATCAAACTCCAGCACACCATCGACATGATCCGCGTGATCATCGACGTGGTAGAGACCCGGCTCGACGAGCTCGCCGCGCCCGGCGGTGAGGCGCAGCTACGCGAGGCCATCCTGCGCTACACGCGGGACGTCGCGTTCGGCGCCGCCCAGGTCTACGCCCGCGCCGCCGAGACGCGCGCCGCCTGGGACGCCCGCCTGGAGGCCCTCGTGGTGAACGCGGTGCTGCGCGGCGAGGTCGACGACGGCATGCACTCCTGGGCGGCCGCCCTCGGCTGGACGTCCAAGCCCGTCACCGTCATCGCCGGGTTCACGCCCGAGGACGAGGAGCCCGAGGTCACCATCGACCAGATGCAGTTGGCCGCCCGCCGCGCGCGCGCCGACGTGCTGGCAGGCGTCCAGGGACGCCGCGTCATCGTCATCGTCGGCGGCGACACCGACCCCCTGGAGGCGGCCCGCCCGATCGCCGCCAAGTGCGGCCCCGGGCCCGTCGTCGTCGGCCCGCAGGTCGGCGACCTCTACGACTCGACCCGGTCCGCGCAGGCCGCCGTCGCCGGGCTCCGCGCCGCCGTCGGCTGGCCCGACGCGCCGCGCCCCGTCCTGGCCACGGAACTGCTGCCCGAACGAGCCCTGGACGGCGACGACGACGCCCGCCGGCATTTGGTGGAGGGTGTCTACAACCCCATGCTCGCCGCCGGTGCCCCCCTGCTCGACACCCTCACCACCTATCTCGAACAGGGATCCTCACTGGAGGCGACGGCCCGGTTGCTGTTCGTCCATCCCAACACCGTCCGCTACCGGCTCCGACGCGTGACCGAGCTCACCGGCCTCGCCCCCACGGACGGCCGCAACGCGTTCACCCTGCGGATCGCCCTGGTCCTCGGCCGGTTCGGCACCCGGACGGGTCGCGGGTAAGGGCCGCTTGTAGGTCTCGTACAAACCCTCGTGACCAAAGTTCGTGCTGTTCCGCATCGGCACGGGGGGCCCCAACCGGCAAGCTGGACGCTGTGATCCTCCTCGCATCGCCCGGCCAGGGCGCCCAGACCCCCGGCTTCTTGCAGCCATGGCTAGAGATACCCGGAGTCGCCGACCGCCTGGCCTGGTGGTCGGCCGTCACGGGACTCGACCTGGTCCGGTATGGGACGACCGCGGACGCCGAGGAGATCCGCGACACCGCGATCGCGCAGCCGCTGCTGGTCGCCGCCGCACTCGCCGCATACGAGGCGCTCTACCCCGGTGACGCCCTCCCGGATGTGGTCGCCGGGCACAGCGTCGGAGAGCTGTCGGCCGCCGCGATCGCCGGGGTGCTGTCCCCCGAGTCCGCGCTGGTGCTCGTCCGGGAGCGGGGGCGGGCGATGGCCGAGGCCGCCGCCGTCACCCAGACCGGGATGACCGCCGTGCTCGGCGGCGACCCCGACGAGGTCCTCGCCGCCATCGACAAGCACGGGCTCACCCCCGCCAACGTCAACGGCGCGGGCCAGATCGTGGCCGCCGGTACGACCGAACAGCTGGCCGCCTTCGCCGAAGAGCCGCCCGCCGGTGCGCGGCTGCGGTCCCTGGCGGTCGCCGGCGCGTTCCACACTGAGCACATGACCCCCGCGGTCGACACGCTGCGCCGGCTCACGCCGGGAGTCCGCGTCGCCGACCCCCGGACCAGGCTCCTGCAGAACCGCGACGGCGCCGCCGTCGGCTCCGGTTCCGACTTCGTCGCCCGGATCGTCGAGCAGGTCAGCGCGCCCGTCCGCTGGGACGCGTGCATGCAGACGATGCGGGAGGACGGCGTCACCGCGATCATCGAGCTCCCGCCCGCCGGGACGCTGACGGGACTCGCCCGCCGCGAGCTCAAGGACATCGAGCGGGTCGCCCTCAAGACCCCGGCCGACCTCGACAAGGCACGCGAGCTGATCGGGGCGCACACGTCATGACCGCCGCACTGCGCATCCCCGCCGCGACCGCCGGGGCCCGCATCCTCGCGTTCGGCGACTACCAGCCCGCCCGGATCCTCACCAACGACGAACTGTCGGAGACCGTCGACACCAACGACGAGTGGATCCGCAGCCGGGTCGGCATCGCCGAGCGCCGTATCGCCGGCGACGACGAGGGGATCGTGGAGCTCGGCGTGCACGCCGGCGGCAAGGCCCTCGCCGGCAGCGGGCTCGCCCCGTCCGACATCGACCTGGTCATCCTCGCCACCTGCTCGGCGGAGTCGCCGATGCCGGGCCATGCGCCCGCCGTCGCGCACCGCCTCGGCATCGACGCGCCCGGCGCGTTCGACATCAACGCCGCCTGCGCCGGCTTCTGTTACGCCCTCGCCACCGCCGACGCCGCCGTCCGGGCTGGGAGCGCCCGCAACGTGCTGGTGATCGGCTCGGAGAAGATGTCGCAGTGGATCGACTGGACGGACCGCTCCACATGCATCATCTTCGCCGACGGCGCGGGCGCGGCGGTGGTCACCGGCAGCGACGCGCCGGGCATCGGCCCGGTGGTGTGGGGCAGCGCCGGCGACGGCTTCGACAAGATCATCATCGATGACCGGCACTCGTTCATCCGGCAGGAGGGGCAGGCGGTCTTCCGCTGGGCGACCACCGCCATCGCACCCATCGCGCGGGAGGCGTGCGAGCGCGCGGGCATCGCCCCCGAGGACCTCGCCGCGATCGTCCCGCACCAGGCCAATCTGCGGATCATCGAGGCCATCGCCCGCCGGGTGAAGGCCACCAACGCCGTGATCGCCGACGACATCGTCCACTCGGGCAACACCTCGGGAGCATCCATCCCGCTGGCCCTGTCCCACATGATCGAGCGCGGCGACGTGCCGTCCGGAGCCCCGGCCCTGCTGGTCGGGTTCGGCGCCGGGCTGTCCTACGCCGCCCAAGTCATCCAGATCCCGTAGGCCGGCGCGCCTGCATCCAGAGCTCTGGACCAACCCACTGAAGGAGAACCCGCACCATGGCAGTCGCCACCGAACAGCAGATCCTGGACGGCCTCGCCGAGATCATCGACGAGATCGTCGGTATCGACAAGGCGGAGGTCACCCCGGAGAAGAACTTCATCGACGACCTCGACATCGACTCGCTGTCGATGGTGGAGATCGCGGTGTCCGCGCAGGACCAGTTCGGCGTCGAGATCCCCGACGACGAGCTGCGCAACCTCAAGACGGTCCAGGACGTCATCAACTTCGTCCAGAAGCTTCAGGGCTGATCAGCGGGGACGGCGCGCCGCCCCGGCCGGCACGGGCCTGCCGGTCCGGGGGCCCGCCGGACCGTTCCGGCGGCGCGGCGCGCCATGCCCACTCCCTCCCCGTTCGCAAGGAGCAGCACGTATGAGCACGAGCAAGACCAAAGTCGTCGTGACCGGTTTCGGGGCCACGACCCCGCTCGGCGGAGACCTGCCGTCGACATGGTCGGCCCTGCTCGCCGGCAAGTCCGGTATCCGCACGCTGACGTGGGAGGGCGTCGAGAACCTGCCGGTGCGGTTCGCCGCCACGCTGGCGGTCGACCCGTCCGAGGTGATGCCGAAGCAGCAGTTGCGCAAGCTCGACCGCAACCAGGCCATCGCGCTGATCGCGGCGCGGGAGGCATGGACGAGCGCCGGGTTCGCCCCGCCCGCCACCCGCAGACCCAAGAAGGGCGAGGAGGCGGCCGGCGTCGACGGCGGATTCGCCGTGGACGGTGAGCGCCTCGGCGTCGTGCTGTCCAGCGGCATCGGCGGCCTGCACACCGCGCTCAACAGCTATGACGTCTACCGGGAGAAGGGCTGGTCACGGGTCTCGCCCTTCACCGTGCCGATGCTGATGCCGAACGGCGCCTCCGGGCACGTCGGCATCGAGTTCGGCGCGATGGCCGGTTCGCACGCCCTGGTCAGCGCCTGCGCCTCCAGCGGCGAGGCGGTCGGCTACGCCATCGACATGATCCGCGCGGGCCGCGCCGACGTCATCATCTGCGGGGGCACCGAATCGTGCATACACCCGCTGCAGATGGCCTCGTTCGGCGCCATGCGCGCGATGTCGACCCGTAACGAGGAGCCCGAGCGTGCGTCCCGTCCCTACGACAAGAACCGCGACGGCTTCGTGCTCGGTGAGGGCGCGGCCGTCATGATCCTGGAGTCGGAGGAGCACGCGCGGGCGCGCGGGGCACAGATCCACGGCATCGCCGCCGGCTGCGGCTACTCCGGCGACGCCTACGACATCGTGCTGCCCGACCCGAGCGGCGCCGGCCAGGCCAAGGCCATGCGGCGGGCCCTCGCCGACGCCGAGCTGGACCCCTCCGACATCGTGCACATTAACGCCCACGCCACCTCCACCCCGGCCGGCGACGTGGCCGAACTCGCCTCGATCAAGGCCGGGCTCGGCGAGGACGCCGCCAGCAAGGTGATCATCACCGCGACCAAGTCGATGACCGGGCACCTGCTCGGCGGCGCCGGGGCCCTGGAGTCGATCTTCACCATCCTCACGCTGCGGGACGGGCTCGTCCCCCCGGTCGCCAACCTGGAGGACCTCGACGACGAGGTCGACCTGGACATCGCCCGGGGCGAGCCGCGCAGGCTCAAGGACGGCCCCGCCGCGGCGCTCAACAACTCGTTCGGCTTCGGCGGCCACAACGTGTCGGTCGCCTTCCAGCGAGCCGTCTGAGCTTCCTCGGATCGCGCCCCCTAGGGCGCTCCCGACGTGACCGTTCTCGGCGGCCGGGGCCGGGTCCGGCACCCGCGCCGGTCAGGAGCCGTCACGCCATCGGCAGGCTGGCGGGCGCGCCGTAGGGGTGACCGCCACCCGCTGCGGCTTGGCTGCCGCCATCCACACCGCATCCCTCTCTGGAGTCACAGAAGCGCACCCCGGGTCAGGCGAGCCCCACTGGGAAGATCGCGAAGCGATGACGCGGTCGCCCAAGCACGGTCAAGGGGGCGAGCCGCCAGGCGAGCCCCCTTGGGCCGGGATTGCATCAAACAGCAGCGTGGAGCCAGCGGACGGGGGCGCCGTCGCCGGCCCTGCGGAAGGGCTCCAGTTCGTTGTCCCACGGGGTGCCGAGGAGCCGGTCGAGCTCGTGTTCCAGCGTCGTCTTGCCGACGGCGGCGTTCGCCATCACCGCACGGAGCCGGTCTTCGGGGACCATGATGTCGCCGCTGGCCCCGATGACGCCCGTGAACACCCCGAGGGACGGGGTGAAGCTGTAGCGGACGCCGTCGCAGCCCGGCGTGGGGTCCTCGGTGGCCTCGAAACGCAGCAGTTTCCAATTCCGCAGCGCGGACGTGATGCCCGCCGCGGTGCCCGGCTTGCCCTCCCAATGAAGCTCGGCGCGCAGCGTTCCCGGGGCCGCCGCCTGATCGGCCCACTCAAGGGAAACGGGCACACCGAGAACACCTGCGGCGGCCCACTCGACATGCGGGCTCAGCGCAGGTGGCGCGGAGTGGACGTAGAAAACGCCACGTGCGGTCACCGGACCTCCTGGATCTGTACCGAGGCTCGTCTTCCCCTACGGCCTCGTACGTCCCAAGACGGCGTCCGCGTCCCTCATTGTGCATCATCGGCACCGGTCGCACCACCGTGAGTTGGCTGTTTGTCGAACGCTTGACCACGGGATGCACACCGTTCATCGTGCCCGGACGTCCAGAGTAGGCGTTTCGGGGTGCACGGTACAGCGGAAGGTGCACGATGGGCGCGGGAAGCGGTCGGCGCTGGTGAGAGGCGAGGACCGATGATCGATCAGCAGGCACGGTTGGAGCGGCTGTTGGCGCGGCACCCCGACGCGGCGATGGTGGAGCCGGTACCGGGACGGCCCGCGCTGGTCCGCCGTGACCAGATTCTCGTCGCCGGGCACGACGCCGGCGCGGCCGAGGACGCGGTGCGCCACTGGTACGACTCGCGGCACGACGAGGAGGGGGTCACCCGGCTGCGGCTGCGGGCTCCGGCGAAGGTGGACGTGTGCGAGCTCGCCGTCCAACTGGCCGGAGACGGTCGGCACCGCAGGCTGGCCGTGTCGCCCAACCATCTCGTCCTGGGGCAGCCAATGTGGTGGAGCGGGCCCGCGGGCCTGCCGCGCCCGTCCCGTCCTGTACCGGCCCCTGAGGGCGGGCGCGCGCGCAGGGACGTGACGGTCGCGATCCTGGACACGGGTCTGTCGCCCCACCCGTGGTACGCGGACACGGACTGGTTCCGCGAGCAGCGCGACGAGGTGGCCGAGGACCTCGACGCGGACCTGGACTGCGAGCTGGACGCGCAGGCCGGGCACGGCACGTTCATCGCGGGCGTCGTGCTGCGGCACGCGCCGTCCGCACGGCTGCGGGCGGTGCGCGTCATCGGCGGGGACGGCGTCGGCGACGAGGCCGGGGTGATCCGCGCGCTGGCGGGACTTGCGGCCGGGGCCGGGGCGGACGTCGTCAACCTCTCGCTCGGATGCCATACGTTCGACGACCGTCCGTCCCCGGTGCTGGCGCGGACCGTCGCCGCGCTGGCCCGCCGGACGGTGGTGGTGGCGTGCGCGGGCAACGCGGCGACCGACCGGCCGTTCTGGCCCGCCGCGCTCAAGCCGGTGATCGGCGTCGCGGCGCTGGACGGCGACGACCGCGCCGCGTTCTCCAACTACGGCTGGTGGGTGGACGCGTGCGCGCAGGGCGTGGACGTGGCCAGCAGCTACGTGACCTTCGACGGCCGGACGGACTTCGAGGGCTACGCGACATGGAGTGGCACCTCCTTCGCGGCGCCGGCGGTCGCGGGACGGATCGCCGGGAAGGCGGCCGCGGAGGATCTCGACGCGGCGACGGCGGCGGACCAGGTCCTCGACCGGGCGGACGGCGCCGTCCTGCCCGACCTCGGTGTGCTCATCGATTCCTGAGCACGGGATGGCGCCGATTCGGTAACTGAGCGTGCGCATACCGTCACCATCGTTCTAGGGTGGAGTGCGCGGGGGGGCCGCGAAGGGAGTCTTTGGGGTGCCCCTGCACAACGATGGCACGGAATCGCTGGTGGTCCGGGCCCGCGACGGCGACGGCGCCGCGTGGGCCCGGCTGGTCGAGCGTTACAGCCCGATGCTGTGGACGATCGCGCGCGGGCACGGGCTGAACGACGCCGACTCGGGCGACGTGGTGCAGACCGCGTGGCTGCGGCTCGTGGAGCGGCTGGACGAGCTGCGTGATCCCCCCGCGGTCGGTGGCTGGCTCGCGACCACCGCCCGTCACGAGAGCGCACGCCTGGCGGCCCGGCGGGGCCGTGACCTCCCGTCGTCCGCCGCACCGGTCGTCGCTGCGCTCGACCGCGCTCCCGACCAGGTGGTGATGGCCCGCGAGCGCCTCGGTCAGGTCGCCGCCGCCCTCTCGGCGCTCCCTCGCCGCTGCCAGATGCTGCTGCGGCTGGTCGCGCAGGCCGCCTGTCAGGCCGAGTTGGCGGCGGCGCTGCGCATACCGGTCGGCAGCGTCGGCCCGACGCGCGCGCGGTGTCTCGCCACGCTGCGCAGGCTCGTCCGGTGAACGAGGACGACCTGCTGGCGCAGGTGCGGGCGGCGTTCGAGGCATTCGACCCGATTCCGGAGAGCGTCCTGTCCGCGGGACGCTCCGCGATCGGGTGGCGGGTGCCGTCCGCGGTGCTGGCCGGGCTCGCCGCCGACCGGACCGGGCCCGTGGAAGCGGGGGTCCGGGGCGGGACGTCCCGCGCGCTGACGTTCACCTGCCCCGGTCTGAGGCTGGAGGTCGAGGTGACCGGGGCGGGGCGGCACCGCGAGGTCACCGGACGGCTCGACCCGCCCGCTCCCGCGCTGGTCGAGGTCCGCCATCCGGACGTTACACCGGGAGGGCTGACGGCCCGCGCCGAGTCCGACGGGCTGTTCTGCCTCCCGCGCGTACCCGAGGGGCTGACCAGCCTCGTCCTGCGGTTCGCGGACGGGACGTCCATCGTCACGAGCTGGATCCACCTGTGAGCGCGCCCGGCGAACGCGCGCTGCTGCGTCTGGCGGCCATGGCCCCCACGACCGCGCGCACCCGCGCCTTGACCCTCCTCGAACGCGCGGTCACCGCGTCCGAGGAGATCCTCGCGCTGCGCGTGGCGGGCTTGGCCGCCAAGGAACTGGGCCATCTGGACGAGGGTCTGGGTCATCTCCGCCATGCCTTGGATCTCGCCGAAGGACGGCGGCCGCCGGGCGACCGCGACGCGTACGCGGCGGCGCAGGTGCGGATGAATCTGGTCGGGCTGCTCGCGGCGCGGGGCGAGTGCGAGGCGGCGCTCGCGCACGCGTCGGAGGCGGAGCCGGTCCTGAGCGGGCCGGACGCGGATCGGCTGGCCGCGAACAGGGCGTGCGTGCTCGCGCGTGCCGGGCGGGTCTCCGAGGCGCACGATCTCGCCGCGCGCGCTCTGCCTCGGCTGCGGCACGGGAACGACCCGGCGACGCTGAGTGGTCTGCTCACCAATCTGGGCCTTGCGCGAGCCTTGCGCGGGGACTTCGACGATGCGGAGCAGGCTCTAGCAGAGGCGGTCGCGGTGGGTGAGGCAGCGGGTTTGCGCCACCAAACGGCGATGGCCAAGGGCAACATGGCCTTCGTAGTGTCCCGACGTGGGGACGTACCGCGCGCGCTTCGGCTCTTCGCTGAGGCCGAGCCCCAACTGACTGGCGAACGCCTGGCGCAGTGCCGTTTCGACCAGGCGGAGACCCTCATCGTCGCGGGCCTGCCAGGCGAGGCCCGTCCGGTCCTTGAGGAGGCTCTGGCAGCGGCTACAGCGAACGGGTACCGGTGTGACGTCGCGGACGGCCTGCTTCTTCTCGCCCACGCCGAACTTGCCGATGGCCTGCCCGGACGGGCGGCGGGCACGGCCGAGCGGGCACGGGACAAGTTCGCCGGGCAGGAGCGCACCGGATGGATGCTGCTCGCCGAGCACGTGCTGCTCCGCGCGAGGTGGGTCTCCGGGGAGCGCTCGGAGGCCCTTCTCGACACGGCGGTGGCCACGGCGGAAGGGCTGGACGACTGCGGCTGGAGCGATGCGGCGGCGGACGCCCGTATCGTCGCAGCGCGCGTGGCGATCGCGCAGGGCAGGCCGGCGGGCGATCTGCTCAGGGTGGTCGGCCGGATGCGCGGACCCGCCGCTGCCAAGATCTCCGCCTGGCACGCCATCGCCCTCGAACGATCGGCCAAGGACGACCATAGAGGCGCCATCGAGGCGGTTCAGGCCGGTCTCCGGGTGACCGAGGAGCACGCCGAGGTGCTCGGTGCTCTGGACCTGCGGGCCCGGGCGGCCGGATTCGCGACCGAACTCGCGGAACTCGGCCTGAGCCTGGCCGGCTCCGCGCAAGAGCTGCTCGCTCTGGAGGAACGGCGCCGTGTACTCGCGCGTCCGGTGCGGGTCCGTCCGCCCAAGGAGCCCGGACGGGCCGCGGCACTGGCCGCACTGCGGGCGCTGAGCGTCGAGCACACGGCCGACACTGCGCGCGGCGGGGTTCCGTCGGTCCTGTCGGAGGACCTGGTCGCCCTGGAGGCCCAGGTGATGGCGCACACGCGCCGTCGGACGCCCGACGGGCTGCCGAGCCACTGCCCCGACATCGGTGAGATCGCCGCCGCGCTGGACGGTCGCGCGCTCGTCGAACTGGTCGCGATCGGGCCCGAACTGCACGCCGTGACGGTCACCGACGGGCGCGTCCGCCGACGGCGCCTCGGGCCGTGGGACGCGGCCAGCCACGACATCGGCATGGCCCGCTTCGCGCTGCGCCGCCTGGCTGCGGATGAGGACGACCCGCAGGCCGTCGCGGCCTTGGTCCACTCCAGCACTCGTCTGGAACGTCTCCTGCTGGCCCCACTGCGCGCGGACCTCGGCGACCGTGAACTGGTCATCGCCCCGACCGGGCTGCTTCACGGTCTGCCTTGGGCGACGCTGCCGTTCCTGGCCGGACGTCCGTTCACGGTCGCCCCCTCCGCGGGCGCGTGGTTGCGTGCCTGTGCGGTCACTCGTCCGACCGGCCATGTCGTCCTCGCAAGTGGGCCCGACCTGATGCACACGGCGCGTGAACTCGACGCACTCCGGCGTGTCTACCCCCACGCTCTCGTCTTGGACGGTCCGGGGGCGCGCGCGGAACATGTCCGTGACGCCATGGACGGTGCCCTGCTCGCCCACATCGCTGCCCACGGTGAGTTCCGGCCGGGCAACGCCCTGTTCTCGCTCCTGCGCCTCGCCGACGGCCCGCTGATGGTCCACGACCTGGACGGGCTGTCCGCGCCGCCGCACGTCATGGTGCTGTCCGCGTGCGACATCGGACGCGCGGACGAGGGCGACGCCGTCCTCGGCATGGCGGGCGTCCTGCTCGCCCTCGGGACCGCGACGGTGATCGCCAGTGTCGCCCCCGTCCGGGACGAGGTGACGCCGGAGTTCATGTCCGCCTTCCATGCGGAGCTGGCCGGGGGACGGTCACCGGCGCGGGCCCTGGCGTCCGTCCGGCGTTCCCCCGGCGTGGCGGGCTTCCTGTGCCTGGGCGCCGGGTGACGCCGGACGCGGTCAGGAGTCGCCGGTGGCCACCGGATGCGCGGAGTCGGCCACCCAGTTCGACCAGGAGCCGACATAGAGGGCGGCCGGGATGCCGGCGAGATTGAGCGCGAGGATCTCGTGCGCGGCCGTCACGCCGGAGCCGCAGTAGGCACCGACGTCCAGGGCGTCGGTCGCGCCGAGCTTGGCGAAGCGCTCGCGGAGCAGGCTCGGTGGCAGGAAGCGGCCGTCCACGCCGACGTTGCCGGACGTGGGGGCGTTCCGCGCGCCCGGGATGTGCCCGGCGACGGGGTCGACGGGCTCCTGCTCGCCACGGAAGCGCTCGGCGGCGCGAGCGTCCAGCAGGACGCCCGCGCGGGCCAGCGCCGCGGCGCCCTCGGCGTCCAGGACCGGCAGCCGTCCGGGGTCGGCGATGAAGTCGCCCGGCTTGACCTTCGGGTCGTCCGTGGTCACCGCGTGACCGGCCTCCGTCCATGCCCGGTACCCGCCGTCCAGGACGCGGACGCGGTCATGGCCGAAGTAGCGCAGCGACCACCAGACCCGCGCGGCGGCGGTGGAGTCGGCGTCGTCATAGACCACGACCAGCCGGTCCGCCGAGACGCCGGCGCGGCGCATGGCGGCCTCGAAGTCCCCAGACGCGGGCAGCGGATGCCGGCCGCCCGCCCCGGGCGGCCCCGCCACGTCGCGGTCCAGGTCGACGAAGACCGCGCCGGGCAGGTGTCCCTTGCGGTAGGACTCGATTCCCGGCGGCCCCGCCAGGTGCCACCGTACGTCCAGCAGGACCACGGGTGTCTGTCGCCGGAGCAGCCGGTCCAGCGCAGGCACTTCGATGAGAGGATGCACCTCGCCAGTCTGACCGGGGTTGCCCCAATTCGGGAGGGGCGAATTCTGGTTCGTCACTCTCAGAGCCTAGGCATCCGGCATCGGCGGCGCCGTCACGACGCGACACGACACGACGGTGTCAGGGCCGGGACGTACTGAGAAGCGGGATCAGCAGCTCCGCCGGGACGAGTGAGCCGTGCATACCGACCATCCGCTCCAGCCACGGTTCGCGCTCGGACGCCACGATCGCCAGGTCCGCACGCGGGACGGCGATCACGTCGCCGACGCGCTCCGCCATGCCGGGATCGAGCGGGCCGAACCAGCCGCCCTCGACGGCCTCGTCCCGCGACACGACCCAGGCGCGGTCGCCGAGCACATCCGCCCAGGCGGCGAGGACATCGGCCTGGGCGCCGGGTTCGGTGTAGACGTAGCGGGCGCGGGCGTCCCCGCCGAGCAGCGCGACGCCGTCCCGCAACCCGGGGACGGTGTCGGCGTCCACCCGCTCGGACGGATCGACCATGCCGTGGTCGGCGGTCACGTACAGCGCCGACCCGGCGGGCAGGACGGCGGCGATCTGCTGCGCGAGGACGTCCACGAACCGCAGGTGGTGGCGCCAGTCGGCGGACGCGACGCCGAACCGGTGGCCGGTCGAGTCCAGATCGGCGTGGTAGGCGGTCACGAACGACCGGGCGCCCCGGCGCAACGCCTCCTCCGCCCGCCCGACGAGCTGGCCGAGGCTCTCGGCGCCCAGATAGTCGGCACCGCGGGCGGTGGCGCGGCTCAGGCCCGTGCCCCGGTACTGGCCGAGCGCCACGTAGGCGACCTCGACCCCGTCCGCCGCGGCCCGCTCGTACACGGTCGGGGCGGGTTGGAACTCTCGCGGGTCGACCGAGTCGTCCCGCCACCGCAGGCAGTTGAGCAGCCGTCCGGTCCCCGGGACCGCCACCTGCACGCCGAGCAGCCCGTGCCCGCCCGGCGGCAGCCCGGTGGCCAGCGAGCCCAGGCTGGTGACGGTCGTCGCCGGGAACCCGGCCGTGATCGGACGGCCGTCCATCGCGTTCAGGAAGGGCGCCTCGTCCGGGTGGGCGCGCAGTTGCTCCCAGCCGAGCCCGTCCACGAGCAGGACGCAGGCGCGCGGCAGTGCGGGCAGGCCGAGCACGTTCACCGCGTCCGGCACGCCCAGCGCGGCCAGGACCGACGGTGGAAGGTCGGCGAGCGCACCCGTCCCGTACCGGGGCGGGTCAGGTGGTGGAACGCTCACCGGGCGGTCGCGGCGGACAGTTCCTCGGCGAAGGCCAGGACCTGCCCGACGGCCTCCGCACCGTCCGCGGCCTCGCTCACCCGCAGTGACAGGTCGTCGGCCGTGACGCTTCCGGTGTAGCCGTGGTCGGCCTCACAGTTCTCGTCACCGCAGGTCGCGGGCTCCAGGTCGATGTGGGCGATGGCGCCCCAGCCGATCGTCAGCACCACCTCCGTCGGCGGTACCCCCGGCACGTAGGACGCCGGATCCGGGACTACCCGGGTCACCGCGACCGACTGGACGCGGTTCAGCCTGACGGCCTCGGTGGTGGTGGACGCGTGCGGCTGGGCCATTCCCTCGCCGGGCGGATGCTCGTCGGTGTGACACACCAGCAGCCGGCTCGCCGACAGCACCAGCACGGTCACATGCCGCCGCACCTCCATCGCGGGGTCGAAGGTCGCCTCGTGGTGGACCACGTAGGCGACGACTCGCTCGTCCCCAATGGCCGACTCGACCGCGTCCGCGACCAGAACCGGGTAGTAGCCGCTGCGCTCGATCGCCGTGCGCAAACCGTGAGCGGTCGCTCGGGTTTCCCTCATGGCCCCATCCTGCCCTGTCCGGGGGCGGACGCGCACATGGCGGCCCGGACGCGTGGTCATCGGCCGTCTCCCGGGGTACGGGGGAAGCATGGACAGAGATCCGCTGCCATCACCGCCGCCGGTCCCGCCGCCCACCCCCGACCCGGCTCCCCAGCCGGAACCGCTGGTACCGCCCCCCGAGCCGCCGCCAGGCCCCGCACCGCAGCCTCCCGGGCCGGTGCCACCGGGCCCCGCGCCCGATCCCGTCCCGCCCGGACCGCCACCGGAGCCGACACCACCCGGGCCGGCCCCCGACCCGACTCCGCCCGGACCGCCGCCCGACCCGATCCCGCCGACACCGCAGCCCAGCCCGCCACCGCCCCCCGGCTGACCGCACGACCGGACCCGCCCCACGTGTCACCGGGCGGGGCGGTCCGGGAAGACCGGGCGGTCAGGGAAGACGCGCTCTCAGGGAAGGCGGCGCGGGCCCAGCTCGGGCCGGGGCCCCAGTGGGCGCTCCAGGCGCAGCGACACCTGGGTGACCGCGGCGCCGGACGCGTCCGCCATGACCGGGTTCAGTTCCAGGCGCGCCACTTCAGGGAGGTCGTAGCCGAGGCGTGACACCCGGAGCAGCAGTTCTTCCAGGGCGGCGACGTTCACGGGCTCGGCGCCGCGGTGCCCGAGCAGGAGCGGGGCCGTCCGGATGGCGCGGACCAGCTCCGCGGCCTCCACGTCGGCCAGCGGTCCCAGCCGGTAGGCGCGATCGTCCAGGAGGGCGGCGGTCTCGTCGGCCAGGCCGAAGGAGACGACCGCTCCGAACGAGGGGTCCTCCATGGTGACGATGCGGGTCGGTACTCCCCCGCCGCCTTCCGCGAGTTCGATGCCGTAACAGGCGAGGAGCTCGGATGCCTGTTCCGGTGTCGCATGCACCGGAGCACCGGAATCAAGCCATCCCTCCACCAGCCCCCGCGCGCGCTGGCGGTCGGTGCCGGTGAGCTCCGGTCTGCGGCCGGGCGGGCGCTGCCGCCACTGTGCGTACCGGATGACGTATGCCAGCGCCCGGACGGCGTCCTCAGGCGCCGGGTAGGACGGGATGGACCCTTCGGCCGCGGTGCCGTCGGGCCCGGGGACGCGGAGGTCCGCGGGCATGCCCTTGAAGCCCAGGTACGTCGCGACGATCGGCTTGGAACTCCCCTCCGCCAGCCGCAGGATCTTCTCCGGAACGCGCAGGTCGTAGCCGCCGATCGTCGGGGGCGTGAACAGCGCCACCACCGCGTCGACCGTGTCGTCCTCCAGGGCCCCGGCGAGGGCGGCCTCGTACTCGTCGGCGCCCGCGCGGGGCCCGAGGTCGAGCCGCGGCCTGACCTCCAGGCCGAGCGCCGCCGCCGCGTCCTGCGCGAGGAGTCCGAGCGAGTTGGAGTTGTCGATGATCGCGATGCGGTCGCCGGCGGGCAGCGGTTGATAGGCCAGCAGCTGCGCCACGTCGAACAGCTCCGACAGGTCTTCGACCCGGATCACTCCGGCCTGCGCGAAAAGCGCGCTCACCGCGTGATCTGGCAGGGTCAGCGCGCGCGCCGCGTGCCCGATCGGAACACCCTGCGTGCTGCGTCCGCTCTTGACCGCCACGATCGGCTTGCGCCGCCCGAGCCTGCGCGCGAGCCGCGCGAACTTGCGCGGGTTGCCGAGCGATTCCAGGTACAGCAGGACGGCCTTGGTCGCCGGATCCTCTTCCCAGTACTGCATCAGGTCGTTGCCGGACACGTCGGCGCGGTTCCCGGCAGAAACGAACGTGGACAGGCCGAGCCCTCGTTCTGCCGTCCGCTGGAGGATCGCAATGCCGAGCGCACCCGACTGGGAGAAGAAGCCCACCGGACCCCGTCCGGGCATGGTTGGAGCAAGGGTCGCGTTCAGGCGAATCTCTGCGTCGGTGTTGGCGATGCCCAGACAGTTGGGCCCGACGACCCGCATCCCGTAGGCGCGCGCAAGACGGACCAGCTCCTCCTGGCGCGCCCGTCCTTCCGGGCCTGTCTCCCCGAATCCGGACGACACCACGATCAGACCGTGCACGCCCTTGCTCGCGCACTCCTCCACCACGTCACGCACAGCGTCGGCGCGTACGGCGACGACCGCGAGGTCCACATCGTCCGGGATCTCCAGGACCGACGCGTAGGCACGCACGCCCGCGACGGCCACGGCGGTCGGATGCACCGGGTACACGGGCCCGCTGAAGTCCCCGCCGAGCAGGTTGCGCAGGACGGTGTGCCCGACACTGTGCTCGGCCCTGCTCGCACCGATCACGGCCACCGAGCGGGGAAACAGCAGCCGCTGGATCGAGCGCGACTCGGCCCGGTGCTCGCGTGCCGTCATGACCTCCAGCGAGGTCTCCGTGGGCTCCAGTTCCAGGACGAGCTCGATGACGCCCTCCTCGAACCGCTGCCCGACCTGGTAGCCCGCCTCCCGGAACACCCGCGTCATCCGGCGGTTGTCCGGTAGCACGCTGGCCACGAACCGGCGCACGCCCCGCTCCCGTGCCGCCGCCGCGATGTGCTCCAGGAGCACCGCGCCGAGCCCACGCCCCTGATGCGCGTCCTCGACCAGGAAGGCGACCTCGGCCGTCTCCGGACGATCAGGAAAACTGTCGTAGCGGACGACCGCCACCATTTCCTCCCCGATCGTGGCGATCAGCGCGACACGCCGATCGTGGTCCACGGACGTGAAGTGCTCGACCTCACGGTCGGTGAGGGTCGGTCGCGGCGAGAAGAACCGGTAGTAGATCGACTCCGGCGACAGCCGTGCGTAGAACACGCGCAGGATCTCGCTGTCGCCGGTCCGGATGGGGCGCAGATGGGCCGTCCCGCCGTCGCTGAGGACGACGTCGGCCTCCCACTGATCCGGGTAACGCTCGGTCACGCATCCGAGCGTAAGGCACGCCGTCCCAGGTCGCCGCGCCGGGAAAATCGAGGCTTCCTTGGTTTCGCTGCGCGTTCGAGACCTCTTCGGGGGGCAAGAGCTGTTACGGTCAAGCACACGCCCAGAATGCCGCTCGCGCGGGCCGTGTTGATCGAGGTGATGACTCCATGACGCGCGTGGTCGTGGTCGGCGATCTTATGACAGATACCGTGGCGCGTGCCGCGTTCCCCCTGGCCAAGGGCAGTGACACGCCCGCCGCCGTGACGATCCACGGGGGAGGCTCGGGCGCCAACGTGGCCTCGTGGCTCGCCTTGGAGGGGATCGAGGTGGCCTTCGTCGGCCGCCGTGGCTCCGACATCGCGGGCCGGAACCGGGACATGGAACTGATGGGGTACGGCGTCGACGCCCGCCTCGTCATGGACCAGGAACGTCCCACCGGTACCTGTGTGGTCATGGTCACCCACAAGGGCGACCGCACCATGCTCTCGGATCCGGGCGCCAACGCCGCCCTCCTCCCCGAGGACATCGAGCGCTGCAAGGACCTGTTCTCCCAGGGCACGCACCTGCACCTGTCCGGCTACTCGCTCATCAACGAGGGCTCCCGGAAGGCCGCCACCCACACCCTGGACCTCGCCCGCAAGGCGCAAATGTCCATCTCCGTGGACGGCGGCTCGTCCTCGCCCCTCAAGCGGATGGGCGCCGAGCCCTTCCTGGAGTGGACGCAGGGCGCCCGCCTGCTGGTCGTCAACGCCTCCGAGGCCGAGATCCTCACCGGCCGCGACAACCCCGACCAGGCCGCCAAGGTGCTCACCGCCTGGTACCCGCAGGTCGTCGTCAAGGTCGGCGCCGACGGCGCGCTCTGGTACACCAACGGCCGCCCCGAGCCGGTCACCGTCGCCGCCGAACCCGTCGAGAAGATCATCGACGGCACCGGCGCGGGCGACGCCTTCATCGCCGGCTTCCTGCCGCCCTGGCTGGACGGCAAGCAGCCCGCCGACGCCCTCACCGCCGGATGCCGCCTCGCCGCCACGGCCATGCAGCACCTCGGTGCCCGTCCGTCCCTCGACGTGGTCGACAACCAGATCAAGAACTGACCGGGTCGCGGGATCAGGCCAGCGGTGTGTAGGTGCGCACGTCCTCGCGCACCGCGGCCCACAGACGGTTCAGCGGGTGGCCCGCGTCATAGCGTTCCAGATCGTCGCGGCGGACGAACGCGCCCGTCATCAGCTCGGCCTTGGGCTCCAGGTCGTCGCGCAGCGTGATCGCGCGCAGCGGCACGCTGTCGGGATCGTCCCGCCCGGCCATGCCGCGGCCGATCGACCCCGTCACGATCATGCAGCCGTGGACGAAGCCCGATCTCAGCAGCGACAGCCCGTAGTGGACGTCGTCGATGTCGGCGACCACGTTCAGCCGGTCCCGGAAGTTCGGCCCGTACCAGGTCGCGAGCAGATCGGCGACCAGTCCCGCGGGCGGCACCACCAGGGGGACGCCGCCGAGCCCACTCGTCTCCACCGGCGCGTCCGGCAGTTCTGACTCCGGCAGGTTCGTCAGCAGCAGCGCCCGACCCCGCGCGTACTCGACGACCTCGTAGTCCTTGAGCCGCAGGTCGCCCTCCGGCGTGCTGACGATGCTGCCGCAGATCAGATCGACCTGCTTGGTCTCCAGCCGCGTCCACAGGTCCTTCGTGCGCACGTGCGCGACCTTGAACTCCACCTCGCGCTGCCGGAACTCCTCCGACACCCGGTCCCACGCCCGCGACACGATCGGCAGCGTGAACTCCGTCGTGCCGACCGTCAGCATCCGTCCGAGCCGCCGGCGGCTCCAGTGGATGGACTCCAGCCAGTTGGTGAACGTTCGGCGCGCCAGTTCCACCGAGGTCTCCCCGGTGGGGGTGAACAGGAAGTCCCTGCCCCGCCCCTGCCGCACGGTCAGCACCTCCCCGCACAGCGCCTGGCTGTTGCGGTTGAGGGTGTCCAACTGCTTCTGGACGCTGGACTGCTCGCGCCCGAGCACCCGGGCCGCCCGCAGCGCCGACCCCGTCTCGTGCACCACGAGCAGCGTCCGCAACTGATCGAACGTGGTGTCGAGCAGCGCGGACGGGCATGCCAGCAACTCGTCGAGAGAAGGGGACACGGGGAGGGACATTACTACCAGCTCCCGAAATGGCCGAGCGTTCACTGGGGCGGGAAATGATGACATTTCCCGCTGAACTTATCTCAAGATGTTCTGTGAAACAACTGGACAGAGTTTTCTAACCTCTAGAACACTTTCATCCCGTCCCCGACCGAGGAAGTGCACCCGTGAGCCCGTTCGCCCCCGACCGCCCCGTCCCACCGCCGGACGCACCCGCGAAGATCGTCGCGTCCGTCCCCACCAAGGTCAGGGTCGAGCCCGCGGACAAGCTCGTGTACTCCGGAAAGGCCGCCCCCTGAGACTCCCGGTTCGCCGCGGTTCTTCTCCGCCGCGGCGCCCGGGCCGTTCGTCGACCCGTGCGCGGGGCCGCGCGCACGGGTCGGCCAGATCGTCCGCCCGCGCCGACAGGGGCGCGCGGGCGGGGCGGCTCCGGGCACCAGCCCAGACCCCACCTGGACTGGCGCCCAACGCCGACCATCCGACACACGCTAGACAGATTCCAGAAGGCTCTTGACCTCACGCGCCTGCCAGTCCAGCCGCTCGGCGGCGTACGAAGCGCGCAGGTCGTCGACGATCCGTTCGAGCAGGTCCCGGTCCCGCTCCGCGTCCAGGTTCGTCATCAACTCGCTCTCGTGCTCGTACGTCGCGCCGAAGTTCCCGAGCATGGCGAACACTTCGAGGACGTCGCGCCAGAACACGGCGGGATCGATGCCCGTGACACGCCAGTCGGTACGGCTGAAGCGCTGCACCACCGCCAGGGTGTGCTCGCCGAGGTCACCGTAGGAATCGTTGCAGCGGTGCTGGGCCAGCGAACAGGCGGTGAGCCCGGCGCGCCGCACGGCCAGCAGAGTGGGCGGATCATCGGCGTGTTCCGCCTCCAGCTCCTCCAACTCCTCGAACAGGGGGTCGACGTTCTCGAAGGTCGGCAGGCCCCAGCCCGGCGCCTCCAGATCGAACGGGGTCGCTCCCGCCAATCGCTGGTAGAACGAACGCGGCGAGACCGGGTACAGGTCCCAGCTCCCGAAATGCGCGCGGACGGCATAGCGGCCGCTCGGAACGTCGCGCATCGCGGGTGAATAGTCCTTGTCTCGGACACCCGTCCGTTCCAGTACCTTCGACCGAGCCTTGGTGAGCGTCTTGCGGTGGCCGGCCAGATCACCGACAAGGTCCCCGCCCGTGATCCCGGCGGCGGTGAGACGGTCCCTGAGGTCGACCAGATGCGACCACATCCGCTCGTCGGACTCGCCAAGGTAGGACCGCGAGTTGACCTTCACGTCGAGGGCGTCCCAGTCGCCGCCGCAATCCACCACGCACACGACGCTGAACCACAGATCCCAGTACGACCACTCGACGCCGGCGACCGTGTCCCATTCCTCCGGCCCGTACACGGTCCACTCCGGGGTCGCCCGGTTGAGCTTCTTCGCCGGTCTGGACGCCTGGGCCTGAGCCGGATCTCTGCGTCGTACGGTTGTCTCTGGCGACGCCACCGGCCGGGGCACGGTGATCTCCCGCTCGGCCAGCGCGCGGAACTCGGCGCGGGCGGCGTCCGGGTCGGCGCCGGACAACAGCCGAGCCGCAAGGTCGGCGACGGGCCAGGTGACGAGGGTTCCGGAAACCGCCAGGTACACCCCGAGCTGGCGGATGCGATAGAGCTCATCGACATCGAGCCACGCATGCGCGACAAGATGCCTCAAGCGCCTGGCCACCTCGGCCCGGTCACCGAGGCTCACCGCGATCAGCGTGCCACCGACCATCAGGTCGCCCTCTGCCCACCCACGCACGAAGACGGGTTCGGCGACGCCGGGCGGAATGCCCGCCCGCCCCGGTAGGGCACCGTGCAGCGTCTTGACGAGGCCGACCAACTCGCGCACCTCGTCCTCAGGCACGCTCCGGTGGATCTGCTCGACGGTCACGCCCGGCTCCGGCAGCACACCCGCCTCGAACCGGGCCAGCATCAGGCAGATTCGAGCCAGCCCGGTCTCTGCATCACCGATCACGCCGGGGGTCGAGTGCGCGGTGAAATAGCGCCGGACACGGCCGAGCAGTCCGGACAGCACGCCCTCCCCCGGCCCGGACTCGTCGGCGTTCGAGACAGACAGACCCCCCGTGCCACGATCCGGGGCGATGTCGACCCAGCCATGAGCGGTGGGTCGCAGGTCGGCGGCCCTGTCCCGGAACGGGGGCACCAACGCCGCGTGCGACGGGTACCGCCGCGCCACGCCGTCCGCCCACCCATCCGGAGCCATCGTTTGGAGGGCCCGGAGCGCGCGATAAGGAGGCACCTGCTGCACAAGGGCACACATCCGCAGTGCGAGCGCCCGCTCGGTATGCATTCCGTGCACGCCGGTCGCGCTGAAAGGCAATCGTCCCGTCACCACCGGCGCCCCGGCGAAGGCACGCGCGCACCATTCACCGACGGCGCCGGAATCCAGTCCTCCGTCCGGCGAACCCGTCATCACACCCCTTCCAGATACCGATCGGAAGCCTATCTTTTGCGGGCGAAACGTACGGTAAGACGGAGATTGATTCACCAGAGGAGGACAACAAACCCGCTACGACCGTTCACACGCCTGACGCAAATGGCTTTTAGATGGTCAGCGGCATACTGAAAGGCCGCGCCCACGAGACAGTCCTTGCCGGCAAGTGCAGGCGCAACCCGCGTTGCGCGACCTACTCCAGCGTGCAGGGCTCAACGCCGCGTCTTGCCCGTCCTGCGCGGCCCGAATGCAGACTCCGACGATCGCCCCGTCCTCTGCGAAGTCGTTGCCCGGGTCGTGCTCACTCAGGAAGTCCGGCGCCTAACGCGCACATCCGTCCACGCTCCCAACGGATGACGAGACGGCTTGGGGCGCGGCCTACCGCAGCATCAGACTCGGCCGCGACGCTCTGGCCTGTTCGTGCCCGGGCTGGTCAGAGCGTCGAGCGATCTGTCTCCCGACGTACACGACATCCGCCGCGATCCTGGCACCGCATCCGGCCCCGACGCGAGCACGCAGGTTCGGGAGCTGTCTCTTTGTCGACTCCCGATTCACTCACAACCCCTGGACGGGCGACGCCCCGCCGGTCGCGATGATCGGCGGGGCCTCTGTGTTGCCTGGGATCAGGTCGCTGTGGCCAACGCCCGCAGCTCTCGCGCGGCCGGAAGCGTCCGAGCCTGCTCGTCCGGCAGAGACCTGCACACAGCGCCAGCGAGAATCTTCACGGTGACCGTGCGGTGTTCTGGGGGAAGAACCGCCACAGCCTGAGCGGCATCGTTCGCCCCTTCGCTGACGCTGCCCGCGTTGATGCGCGCCCATGCGGTCTTGAGCTCGCCGAGCGCCTGCCCCCGTGCCCCGATCGCGCTCTTTGGCCTCTTCGGCAGCTCGTCGTACAGACTGGAGTCTCCGAGAAGCAGACGGGCGTTGGTGCGCTCACTGACGTAGCGTTGCCGGGGCCATCCCCAGACGGCGGCGTCGTCGCCGGTCACCTCCACCGGAAGCTGGGCGTAGAGATCATCGAGATCTCGAAGTGCCTGTTCGGCGCCAGAGCGGTCCCCCGTCCGGGCGAGGATGACGGCGCGCGTCGCGTGCGCTTCGGCGAGTCCAGCGCTGGGGCGCTTCCCGGCAAGCTCGACCGCTTGATTGGCAAGCCGCAAGGCCCCGGGGCGGGTAGAGCTGACACGGGCTTGCCGACCGCGTGTGTAGACCTCAAGGTGCCGGTCTCCCGCGCTTGCGGCGGCGCTATGGGCGGTCCGCCACCAGCGGGAACCCAGAGGATCGCCGAGTTCCTCAAGGGCCATAGCCATCAGCGCGGCGAGCTGAGCGGACGTCCGTTGCATGCTCGTCCGGTCGAGGTCAGGCCGGCGGTCGATCATATGGCGGAGGTCAGCGATGTCGGCCGATAACACTCCGACGAGGGCTGCCGGGGACATGACACGGATGGAGTAGGCGTGATCGGCTACGGCCTGTTCCCAATCCTCGCCCGTGACGTCGTCACGAAGGTTCAGAGCGCGATCCAAGCCCGACCGCAGTGTCTCCAAGTGCGCGGCGGAGACCGAGGCTCCGGAGCCCAGGACGGCGAGTAGTTGCAGCAGTGCCCGACGCTCCATGTCGTCCCAATCTTTGGGGGTGGTGACCGGCCTTTCCACCGTACTCTTGGGGACGGCGGCAGGCACCTGTGGAGGATCGGGGAACAGTTCCTCTTCGGGAATCTCCAGCGCAGCGGAGTACAGAAGCCGGTAACGCGGACCTGCCGCATGCTCGCCTGCCTCATGACCCCGAATCAGCCGCTCGATGTTCCTGCGCGAGGGCAGCCCCGCGGCGACACGCTCAGGCGCGACCTCACGGAACAGTCGGGCAAGGTCAGCGACGACCAGTCCACGCTTCTTACGCTCGGCACGCAACCGCGCGCCGCTACGGGCGCTTTCAGCGGACATGTTGCGATACACCTCGGCCAGATGAGGGCAGAAGCAACGGGCTGCCCCTGCTTTCCAGCGCGATTATCGCGCTGACCTGGGACGCCCGTCCCGAATTCATTGTTACCGCCGGGCCACACACCAGCTACTCAAGTTCCCCGTGTGATCCGATGCACCATCACCGGCGTGCGGCTCCGCCTACGGTCTGGCACACGCTGACACCACTGGGCGAGATGACGCTGCCCTCCGTGAACGATACGACCAGCCATGCCGCCTCGATGCTCGGGTGCTCACGCTCAATCAACTACCGCCCAACCGGCCGGACTCCACAAAGGGTCGGCTCGGAGGTTGAAAGACCTGGCTAAGGCCGCGGTACGGAACTAAGGCAGTCTGAGGCCGTGGAGTAAGGCTTCGTCCCGATGTGGGGTGCGGGGCCTTAGAGCGAACCTTGTACTTGTCGGGCCGAGAAGGGCCTGGCAGGACCAAGGAGCAGAACATGATTCGTCCGGAGTTCTCCAGGGACCTCGTCAACGACCGCGTCGCCGCCCTCCGCGCCGAGGCGCGTCAGGCTCGGCGGGTCCGGCTCGCCAAGGCACTCAAGCGGTGACGCCGCCGAGCGGCACCGACCGGCACACGCCCCCGCCGACAGGCGGGGGCGTTTCTCATTGGGCTGGGGCCGCAGACGCCATCGGGGCCGGTGCGTTGTGACCGGTGCGTTGTGACCGGTGCGTTGTGATCAGTTGGGGGTCGCCAGGGTCAGGGGCAGGACGGCGGGGGCACCGGATTCTCTGAGGAGACGGGTGGCCACGGTCATGGTCCAGCCGGTTTCCACGCGGTCGTCTACCAGGAGAACCGGGCCAGGGGTGTTGGCGAGCGCCGTGGCCAGGTCGGCGGGAACGGTCAGGGACTGCCAGACGGAACGGAGACGTTGGGCGCTGTTGTGGCGGCGAGCGATCGGCGCGCCCGTCGGGGTCAGTTCGCCGAGGTACGGGAGGCGGCCGATGTCGGCTATCCGGTGGCCGAGGCTCGTGACCAGGCGGGGACGGGAGTGAGAGCCGATCGTGACGACCCCGGTGGGGCGGGCGGGCCAGTCCCAAGCGGCCAGCACCTTGACGACGGCGTCGACCATGTCGGGAGGGACGTCGGTGTCGCCGGAGGCGAACAAATCGCGCAGGCGGTTGCCCCAGCCGATGTCGGTGAGGCGACCTAGGGCCCGGCCCGTCTCGGCCAGTTGGTCGGGCTTGATGCGGCCGGAGACGCCCAGGTCGTCCTTGACGCCGGTGGGCCACATGCGGCGGGGGGCGAGGTCGACGCCGGGGCGGTGAAGACGGTCGCGCGCCCGGGTGGCGCCTTCTTGGGTGACGTCGGCGGGCCAGTGGTCTCCGGTGCAGTTGTCGCAGCGCCCGCAGGGCGCGGCGGACGGGTCGTCGAGCTGGTCGCGCAGGAACTTCTCCCGGCAGGTGGTCGCCGCGATGTAGTCGAGCATCGCCTGCTGCTCGCGGCGGCGTTCGGAGGTGACGCGTTCATAGCGTTCGCGGTCGTAGGTCCAGGGGCGGCCGGTGGCGGTCCAGCCGCCCTTGACGCGACGGGCGGCGCCGTCGACGTCGAGGACCTTGAGCATCATCTCCAGGCGCGCGCGGTTGAGGTCGACCTGCGGTTCCAGCGCGCTGGTGGACAGCGGACGGTCGGCGTACTCCAGGATGTCGAGCGTCGCGCGGACGATCGGTTCGGGCGGAAAGGCGAGGCTGGCGAAGTAGGCCCAGATGTCGCGATCCTCCGAGCCGGGCAGGAGGATGACCTCCGCGCGGTCGACGCCGCGGCCGGCACGCCCGATCTGCTGGTAGTAGGCGACCGGGGACTGCGGGGCGCCGACATGGACGATGAAGCCGAGGTCGGGCTTGTCGAAGCCCATGCCGAGGGCGCTGGTGGCGACCAGGGCCTTGAGCTTGTTGTCCTGGAGGTCCTGCTCGGCCTGGAGGCGCTCGGCCTGTTCGGTCTGGCCGGAGTAGGCGGTGACCTCGTGGCCGCGTTCGCGGAGATAACCGGCGATCTCGTGGGCGGCGGCGACGGTGAGGGTGTAGACGATGCCGGACCCCGGCAGCTTCTCCAGGTGCTCGCCGAGCCAGGCGATGCGCTGCTCGGCCGTGGGGACCTGCACCACGGCGAGGCGCAGGGACTCGCGCTCGAGCGGGCCTCGCAGCACGAGGGCGTCGTCGCCGGCGAGCTGTTCGGCGACGTCCTGGGTGACACGGGCGTTGGCGGTGGCGGTGGTGGCGAGCACCGGGATGCCGGGCGGCAGGTCGGCGAGGAGGGTGCGCAGGCGGCGGTAGTCGGGACGGAAGTCGTGGCCCCAGTCGGAGATGCAGTGCGCCTCGTCGACGACGACCAGGCCCGCGCCGGCGGCGAGCTTGGGCAGGACGAGGTCGCGGAAGTCGGGATTGTTCAGGCGTTCGGGACTGACCAGGAGGACGTCGACGCGTCCGGCCTCGACCTCGGTGAAGATCTGGTCCCAGTCGTCGGTGTTGGCGGAGTTGATGGTGCGGGCGTGGATGCCGGCCCGGTCGGCGGCGTCGATCTGGTTGCGCATGAGCGCCAGGAGCGGCGAGACGATCACGGTCGGGCCGGCGCCGCGCCCGCGCAGCAGCCGCGTCGCCACGAAGTAGACGGCGGACTTGCCCCAGCCGGTGCGCTGGACGACCAGGGCGCGGCGGCGCTCGACGACGAGCGCGTGGATCGCGGTCCACTGGTCGTCGCGGAGGCGCGCCTGGTCGCCGGCGAGGGCGCGCAGGCACCGCTCGGCCTCGTCACGGAGTCCCTCGAAATCGCTCATGCACCCTTGGTATCAGCGGGCGAGCGGTGGCCGCACCAGAATCGTGTTCTGTGGACAACCCCCGGGTGATGGTGGAGGTGCGCGCTCTGGGTAGCCTGCCCAGCAAGATCAGTTTCTTGGTGGAAGGGACCCGGGGGGCGGATGGGCGCGGCGGAACGCTTGCGGCGGACTTGGCACGTCCTCATGGACGCGTCGCCGCCGGAGCACCCCGAGGACGAGCCTGGTGAGATCGTCGACCCGCGGGCGATCGACCTTGTGCTGCGTGTGGGCGAGCTGTTGCTGGCCAGTGGCGAGACCACCGAGCGTGTCAACGAGGCGATGCTCGGCCTCGCGGTGGCCTACGAGCTACCGCAGTGCGAGGTGCAGGTCACGCTGACGAGCCTCTTGGTCAGCGCCCACCCGGGCAAGGACGCGCAACCGGTGACGGGCTCGCGGTCCATTAGGCGCCGTACGCCCGCGTACTGGCGCCTCACCGCGCTGCACAATCTCGTCCAAGAGGCGTCTATCGGCATGCTGGATCTGGACGAAGCGCATCGGCAGCTTGCGGAGATGAAGAGGGGCCGTGCTCCGTATCCGCCGTGGCTGATCGTGGTCTCGCTCGCGCTGATCGCCGCGTCCGGCAGTGTGCTGGCGGGCGGCGGGCCGCTCGTGGCGGGGACGGCGTTCGTGGCCACACTGCTCGGCGACCGCACCGCCGCGGCCTTGGCGCGCCGTGGTGTGGCCGAGTTCTTCCAGCTGACGGTGGCCGCGGCGATAGGCGCGAGCGGTGCGGTGCTGGTGGTGGCCATGGGCAACCCCGCGCAGGGGTCCGCGATCGTCACGGGCGCGATCCTGGCGCTGCTGCCCGGGCGTCCGCTGGTGGCGAGCATCCAGGACGGCATCACCGGTGACCTGGTGAGCGCCGGGGCGCGGATGCTGGAGGTCTTCTTCATGATCGCGGCGATCGTCGCGGGGCTGGGGGCGATCGTCTACATCGCGGTCAAGCTGAACGTGTCGATCGACGTCAGTCACCTGCCGAGCGCGCCGGCGACGCTCAAGCCCGTCGCGGTGATCGCGGCGGCGGCCGTCTCGGTGACTTTCGCGGTGTCGCTGGCGGCACCGCGGGACGTCCTGCTCGCCTCGGCGCTGGGCGGCGGGCTGATCTGGGTGCTGTACGTCCTCCAGGTGGGTTGGGACGTACCACCAGTCCTGGCCTCGGCCGTGGCGGCGACCATCGTGGGCGTCATGTCGAACTGGCTCGCCAGACGGCACCAGGCGCCGGTGATGCCCTTCCTGGTCCCGGCCATCGGCCCGCTCCTGCCGGGGACCGCGCTGTACCGGGGCATGGTCGAGCTGAACGCCGGCGCCCCGCAGTCAGGCGTGCTGAGCCTCATCGGGGCGCTTTCGGTGGCGTTGGCACTGGGCGCCGGAGTGAACCTCGGCGGGGAACTCGTCCGCGCGTTCCAGCACGTCGGCTTGAGCGCTTCCGGACGCTGGGCCCGTCCCGCCGCGCGACGGACGCGCGGCTTCTGAGAACTGTCGGTGGCGGACGTTATGTTCGCCGCATGTACCGACAGGGAGACATCCTGATCATGCCAGTGCCGGAGGAGGCGATCCCGCAGTCCGTCCGGGAACTGCCGCCGGCCCCGCGCGACGGCCGCGGGCGCATGGTCCTGGCGCTCGGCGAGGCGACCGGGCACGCGCACGCGCTGACCGCGCCCGGATCGCTGCTGCGGGTGCCCGACCCGCTCGCGCCCGACCACCTGCACCTGCCGTCGGGCGGCCGGCTGATGCACGAGGAGCACGCGGCGATCACGCTGCCCAGGGGCTGGTACCGGGTGATCCGCCAGCGCGAGTACGTGCCCGGCACCGTCCGGGTCGTGGCGGACTGAGGCACGGCATGGTCACCGGAACATCACTTACTGGTACCCCTCGCGCGGCGCACTTCGTGGTAAGCGACTGGCAGTCCGTCGCCTTCGGCACAGGGCCCGCCGACCGTCGGCGAGCCGAGGCCGGTGTAGCCGCCGCCTACACGTCCGCCGGTCTGGACGTCCCCACGCGGTATGTGTGGGTGCCCTCCCCCGCGCGTGGAGCCGTCGCGGCGGCCGTCTTGGCCGGGCAAGGCGACGACCTGCGCAAGGCCGGGTTGGGCGACCTGGTCGATCTCGCTCAGGGCGACCTCGGCGAGGAGCCCGCCGGGGCGAGCGTCCTGAATACGGTCAGGACGCGTCCATGGGAGGCGGAACGTACCGCGGCCTGCTCCGAACAGGGGCCGGAGCAGTGGCCACGGGTATGGGCCGAGACCGGCGGCCTCCTTTGGAACCAGGTGCAGTCGCTGGTCACGCGGGTGCGCGCAGCCATCGGCGCACTCGCCGACCAGGGCCCAGGCGGTGCCGACTCGCCGGCGCGGGACGCGGCGGAGGTCGTCCTGCGCGCCGCCACCCTCGACGCGGTCCTGGGCCAGCACGACGCGCCATGGCTCGCGCTCTTCGAGTCGCTCGGGCGGCTCACCGGCCCGCTGGACGGGCTGGCGGAGGCCGCCCGGTCCGCGGGCTGGTGGTGGCCGTACGAGAACCTGGTGATCCTCTCCGAGCGTCCCTCGGACCTGTATCGCGACGAACCCGGCCGGCTGCATCGCGGCGACGGCCCGGCTCTGGGCTACCCGGACGGCTTCTCGTTGCACGCCTGGCGCGGCATGCCGATCCCGCCCGACTTCGTCGACTCGCTGACGGGGCTCACCCCCGGCCGGATCTCCGCCGAGCAGAACGCCGAGCTACGCCGGGTGATGCTGGAGATCTTCGGTTACGACCGGTACCTGGCCGAGACGGGTGCCCGCCCGCTGCACCGCGACGAGACGGGGGTGCTGTGGTCCATCGATCTGCCCGGTGACGAGCCCGTCGTCATGGTGGAGGTGGTCAACTCCACGCCCGAACCCGACGGCACGCGCCGCACCTACTATCTGCGGGTCCCGCCCAGCACACGCACGGCGCGCGCGGGCGTCGCCTGGACTTTCGGTGTGGACGAGGCGGACTACCACCCGGAGAAGCAGACCTGAGCCTCGGACGGCCGGTACGACGCCGGTCACGGCGGGTGTCCCTTGGTAGCACTTCCCCTGTCCCCAAGGGACACCCGCCGCGCTCCCGTGCGTGACGGGAGCGCGAAGCGGGACGGCTACGTTCGGCCGAGCAACGCGGGGATGCGTTCGAGGACGCCTCCCGCGAAGGTGTCGTAGAGGCCGAGCGGTTCCAGATGCACGTAGCCGATATGGCAGTCGCAGGTGTCCAGCGGGCAGGGACGCGGCGCGAGGGCGCCGAGATACGAGCCGTCGTACAGGTTGCCCAAGACGGTCGGGACGAAGTGGCAGCGGCGCACCGTCCCGTCACCGTCCACCGAGACGACGCTCTCGCCGGTGCGGCAGGCAAGGCCACGGCTCGGGTGGGGATGGCGGCTGACGGGGAACAGCGGGTCGATCTCGGTCCAGGCGTCGGCCTCGGCGTCGCCGTAGCGGCGCCCCTCGGCCGCGTTGACCCACAGGTACGTCGCGGCGGGCAGGTCGGCGCGGAGCCGGCGGGCGGCGTCGAGATGTTCGGGCTGCCCGACGATCCCGACGCTGTACCGGATCCCGCGCCGCGTCAGGTCGCGGCATTTGCCAAGGAAGCGTTCGTACGGCACCTGGCCGGGATGGTAGGTGGCCCACAGCGCCAGCTTGGACGGATCCGCCTCCGACGTCCACGACGTCCGGTGGCTCAGGTTCGTCTGGATGGCCACGCGTTCGACGTGCGGAAGACGGCTGAGGTCCACCAGGGCACGCCGGTACCACGACCGCACGAGCCCTTCACCCCACGGCGTGAACAAGACCGAGACGCGATGGTCGCGGCCGGCGACCCAGCCCGTGAAGCGTTCGAGCGCCGCACGGTCGGCACGAAGCTGCTCCGGCGTATCGCGGCGCTTGGCGAACGGACAGTAGGGGCAGTCGTAGTCGCAACTGGCGAGCGGGCCCCGGTAGAGGATCGTGAGGTCTTCCATCAGCGCGTCTCGTAGGCGGCCATCCGTTCCCGCACGTGCGGCGAGAACAGAGCTGGACCGATGGCGTCCGAGTGCGCGAGCCCGTCGGAGGTCAGGGAGATGGAGGCGGGCGCAGTCTCAAGCCATCCTCGCTTGTCGAAGGATGCCAGATCGGTGGCGAAGTCGTCGGAAGGGTCTGTGCCAAACCGCGCACGATAGGCGCTCCGGTCCAGACCGGTAGTTTGCAGAAGAGACTGGACGAGGTGACGACGCCGGCGTTCGTCCTCGTCCAGGACGAAGCCCACGCGGGCGGTGCTGAAGTCGTCCTCGCGAACGTAGTCGTCGATGATGGCGCGAACGTGCCTTGCCTCGACCGCGTACTCGAACGAGTAGTGCAGGCCCGTCGTGTAGGAGCGGGCTCCGCATCCCAACCCGACCATGCCGTCCGTCTGGCAGCAGTACTCGGTGCCGCCCGCGTTCTCGACCGGCAGTCGGAACATCCGCATCGACACTTGCTCGTACCCTTCGGCCAGAAGGTGGTCACGGCCGATCCGGTAGAGCGCGAGGCGCAGGTCGTCCCATTCCCTGCGGGACTCCTTGTCGAGCCGATGGAGGCCCGTCCCCGGCCGGACGTACAGCGGGTAGAGGTAGATCTCTTCAGGACGCCACGCCAGGGCGGCGTTCAGGGAGTGCAGCCATGTCGTCGGTGTCTGACCGTCGATTCCGTAGATCAGGTCGATGTTGAGGGTCGGGAACCCCACGGCACGGATGCGGTCGAGCGCGGCCTCCACCTCGGCACGTTTCTGCGGCCGGACGGCAGCGCGCGCCTCCTCGTCGATAAAGCTCTGCACGCCGATGGAGACGCGCGTGGTACCGCGCTCGGCGAGGACGGTGAGCCGGTCGGTGGTGGCGGTCGCCGGGGACGTCTCCACGCCCAGCGGAGCCGATCCGAATCCGGAGAATCGTCCGGCGATATCGCAGAGGCGTTCCAGTTCGGGCGCGGTCAGGTAGGTCGGGGTGCCGCCGCCGAACGCCGCCGTGGCGAACGAACCGGCCCCTTCCAGGGCATCCAGGACGGCGGTGGCCTGCCGGTCGAGCGCGTCGAGGTAGGCACCGGTCAGCTCTTCGGGCGCGCCCGTCCGAGTGAAGAGGTTGCAGAAGCCGCAGCGCATCTCGCAGAAGGGGATGTGCAGGTAGAGGAACAGCGCGTCAAGGGCCTCCCCGGCCCACACCTCCCTCAGCGCGGGCGGCGGCTCGAACGGACGGTAGGCGGTCTTGTGCGGGTACGCGTAGACGTAGTGCTGGTACCGGTCTGTTGAAGTCACGGCAGAACGAACTCCCCGTACGGAACGGTCCACACGACCTCGTGGCCGATGCGGTGCCCGGTGTGCCCGTCCTCCCCGTACGCCGTCCCATGGTCGGAGCAGACGATCACGAAGCAGGGACGGCGCATCAGGGCGAAAAGCCGGCCCAGATGGGCGTCGACATGCCGCAGGGCGGCGGCGTGGCTCGCACGCGTGTCGCCGTGCGAGCGGGTCCCCCCATCCAGGTAGAACCAGTTGGGCTGGTGCAGTGACGCCACGTTCAGCAGGAGGAACAGCCGCCGCCGGGCGGGCAGCCGGGCCGTCACCTCGGCGACGCGGTCGATCTGGTGCGGCAGCGACGCCGGGTCGGTGACGCCGAATCCCGGTTCCCAGTGGCTCTCGGCGAACAGCGACGGCAGGGCGGACCCGAGCGGCGTGAGCTTGTTGAAGAAGCCCACGCCGCCCACGCAGACGGTGTGGTAGCCGGCCGCGGCAAGGCCGGACGGCAGGTCCGCGGCGTCGAACGTCCAGGTGGCGGGGGTGGTCGTCTCGCTGCCGGGGAAAGCCCCGGCGAACAGCCGCGGGTGCGGGCCGGGAGACGCTGGGGTGGGCAGGAACCCGGCCAGCATCGCGGCGTGCGCCGCATAGGTGAAGCTGCCGGGCGTGTGGCGGCGCTCCCAGCGGCCATTGGGGAGAAGCCCCGTGAGCGTGGGCGTCGCCCCGGACGCCGCCAGTTCGGCGGCCACGTCATAGCGCAGCGTGTCGAGGGTCACCAGCAGCACATCGTGGCTGCCGATGACCTCGTTCATGTCGTACATGCGGGGGCGGACTCCGGCAGAGTGGCTCTGACCTGGGCAGTGTAGGTGTCGAGCCCGTCCGCTGAGGTGCCGGGGAGGCCGAGCAAGCCCGGGAGCAGATCCCCGAACGCGTTGACCTCGCACACCGCGAACCGCTTCAACCCCATGAGGACGAGCAGATCGACGCCGACCATCGGGCTGCCGGGGAAGCAGGCGGCGGCGCGCGCACACACGTCGAGCGCTCGGCGCCAACCGTTCTCGCCGAGCGCGCGCTGCACCGCCCCGAGGTCTCCTCTGGCACCGCCGAGATGCAGGTTGGTCATCGGGCTGCGGCTCGTCCGGACGACCGCGTGGGTGGGTTCGCCACCGATGACGACCACCCGCAGGTCGAACACGCGCCCGTCGACCGTGGCCTTCGGCAGCCATCGCTCCACATGCAGACCGTCCGGTGCCAGAGCGTCGATCAGCGCGGCCACGTCCCGCTCGCTCTCGTACGTCTGGAGACGCAGCGAGTTGAACAGACCGGACGGTGTCGTGGCCGCGGACGTGACGGCTCTGACTCGTCCACCGGGCGCCGTCCGCAGCGCCACCACCCCCGACGCGGACGATCCGTGCGCCGGCTTGGCGAACACCCTCCGCTCGCCAGCCCCGTCCATCAGCGAGCGTAGTTCCGCGTAGTTGCGGGCCGGTGGGAGCGCGGCGGGGACCGGGACCCCGGCGGCCAGCAGCCGGGCGTGCGATCGTCGCTTGTCGAACATCACCGCGATGTCCTCGACGTCCCCCAACAGCCGCGCGCCCGCGCGCGCCGCCGACGCGTCGATCCTGGCGAGCGCGGCGGTAAACGTCCAGTACCAGACGGCGCCGCCGCCCACACGCGCCGGGTGGCCGGGGCCACGCAGGAGCGCGTCGGCCGCCGGGTCCTCCCCCGGCGAGTCGATGCGGAGCAGGTCGCCCGGGTCGAGGACGAGCGGGGAACCGCGCAGCACGTCCGTCCAGGGGACGAGCCGGGGCTCGGGCAGCCCGGACGAACGGCACGCGGCGGCGAACAGAACGGAACGCCGGTCGCCGGGCGTGCCGATGACGACGGTGGTCATTCCGACACCGCGATGTAGAGCGCGCTGGAAGGCGACTGGTCGTTCACCCACTCCGGCTCTGCGACCGATCCGTCGAGATCAACCTCGACACCGGGCAGAGCAGCGCGGAGTCGGTTCGCCATTGCCTCGGACAGGAAGGCATGGTGCAGGTCGAGCCTGCGCAGGTGCGTGAGAGGCTGCCCGCCCAGCAGCGCCTCCACACCCCGGTCGGTCAGCATCCCCATGGCCAGGCTCAATGACTCCAGCCGCGCCGCGATGGGGGCGGTCGCGATGGCCTGCGCCAGCTCGTCCTGAAAGGCACCGTTCTCCAGGCCGAGATGCTTCAGGGCCGGCAGCCGCTCCCCGGTCATGAGGGGCGCGAAGTCCTCAAGCGCGGACGTCCCGTCGTACCACTCGGACCCGATCCACAGGTCGAGGTGCTCCAGCGCGGGCAGGTCGGCGGCCGCCACCGCACGCGTCACCTCGGCGGGCAGCCCGCCGGACTCGATCCTCAGCACCCTCAGCCGTTCGCTGCGCGGCGGCTCGAAACGCAGGTCCGACGCGCCACGGATCTCGAAGTGCTCCAGCCCCGGATAGGCCGCGAGCAACGGCGTGATGTCGCCGTACTTGATCCAGGAGATGTGCTGCTCCCAGTCGAGGACGTCGCCCAGGAACAGGGCGCGCAGGCGCGGGAACCGGCCGGCCACCCCGACGAGCAGGTCCCGCACGTCGAAGTCGAAGTCCCACCAGCCGACGACCAGGTGGGTGACCTGCGCGGTGTCGACGTTCTCCAGGAACCAGTCGAAGCTGTCGGAGAAGCTCGCGACCCACCGTCCGTCACGCTCACGGTGACGGACGGCCCAGGCCACGTCCCCGGCCGCCGGCAGCGGATCACCGTCCGGCTCCGGTTCGCCGTCCACGGTGACCACCGGCAGGCCGGCGAATGAGGAAAGGTGTTCCTCGATCATTCCCACACCGCGATCATTCCGACACCGCGATGAAGCGCCAGTCGTCGTCCGGCTTCTCCTGCTCGCTCAGATCGACCTCGACGCCGGGCAGCGCGGCCCGGACCCGCTCGATCATGGTGTCGGACAGGAAATGGTGGTGCAGGTCGAGCCTGCGCAGGTGGGTGAGCGGCTGGCCGGACAGCAGCACCTCGGCGCCCTGGTCGGTCAGGACGCCCATCGCCAGGCTCAGCGACTCCAGCCGCGCCACGATCGGCGCTCCGGCGACGGCGGCGGCCACCTCGTCCTGGATCTCGCTGTCCTCCAGGCCGAGGTGGCGCAGCGCGGGCAGCCGTTCACCACCGAGGAGCGGCGCGAGGTCGGCGACGGTCGCGTCGCCACCGTAGTTGTCCTCGCCGAGCCACAGGTCGAGGTGCTCCAGGTTCGGCAGCTCGCTCGCGCCCACGGCCTGGACGATCCGCGCGGGCAGCCCGCCCGACTCGAACCGCAGCACCTTCAGCGTCGTGCTCTTGATCGGGGCGAGGGTGAGGTTCTCGGCTCCGCGGATGTCGAACCGCTCCAGCGCCGGGAACGCCGTGAACAGCGGCGAGATGTCGGAGTGCTCGATCCAGGAGATCTCCGACTCCTCGCCGACGATGTCGCCGAGAAACAGCGACGTCAGTTTGGGGAAGGACGAGGCGGCCCCGGTGAGCAGGCTGACAGGGTCGGAGACGTTCTCGTCGTAGGACGCGCCCCAGTAGCCGATGACAAGAGCCGTGATCTGGGTGGTGTCGACCGCTTCCAGGAAGCGCGCGAAGGTCTCGTTGAACGGCTCCGACTCGAACATCGTCCCGACGTACCACGCCGCTTCCGCCGGAGGCGGGTATCCCTTGCCGTCGGGGCCGGCCTCCGCGCCCGACTCCTTTCCGAAGAACCTGCACACCGGCAGCCCGGCGTACTCCTCCAGATGCTGATAAACGCCCATGGGTCCCCTTCACGAGTTCGTCGGGTCCATGTCCTATCAGCACGGGCGGACAAACCGGGGCGCTTCAATCGTCCTCGTTCTCAAATCCCTCGAATCCGGGCTCTGCGTCCTCACCAGTCCCTGAACCGGTTTCCGGGGCGGCGCCGAGCAGGCCGCGGGTGAGCGACTGGGCCGGGTCGAACATCTCCGCCAGCGCGGCGCCGAAATGGGCGCCGGTCAGAGCGTCCGGTTCCCCGCCCTCACGGAGTGCGACCAGCACGGCGCGGCGGACGAGCTCCTTGATGAACGACGCGGTCACGCCCTCGGTGCGGGCGGCGATCTCCTCCAGGTCCGCGGCGAGGCGCAGCTCGCGCCCGTACAACCGCAGCAGTGCCACCCGCCCCTGGAGGTCGGGACGGGGTATCTCGACGGCCAGGTCGACCCGTCCGGGGCGTTCGGCCAGGGCGCTCTCCAGGGAGCCGACCCGGTTGGTGGTGAGGACGAAGACGACATCGGCGTCGCCCGCGACCCCGTCCATCGCGTCCAGCAGGGAGAACAGCAGGGGGCTGGAGCCACCCTCGACGAGGTCGCGGTCCTCGGCGACGAGGTCCACGTCCTCCACGATGACGATGGAGGGCTGGAGACTGCGCGCCAGCGCCACGGCATCGTCCAGGAACCGCATGGCGGGGCCGGTGAGCTGGACGACCGTGTAGTCCAGAAGCCGCCCCATCAGGTAGCGGACCGTGTGGGTCTTGCCCGTGCCAGGCGGGCCGTGCAGCAGCAGCCCGCGTTTGAGGTGCTGCCCGGCGGCGAGGAGTTGCTCGGCGTGCTCGGCGATCCCGACCACGTGCGCCTCGATCGCCTCCAGCCGGCCGTCCGGCAGGACGACGTCGGACGCGGCGAGGTGCGGCCGGGGCAAGAAGGTGACCAGCGCGTTGTCGCGGTGCTCGCTGGCGTTGAAGCCGAGCACCTGGCCGCGCATCACATCGTGCTCGCGGCGGAGCCGGTCCAGTTCGTCGCGGACGGCGGCCGCGGTCGCCCGGTCCCGCGCGAAGACGGTGAGGACGCACAGCGCCTCGTATGACTCGCGGGTGACGACGCCGACGACGACCGGCGACCCGTCGGGGGCCACCGTCGGCACCAGGCCCAGCTCGACGACCTCCATCGACTCGGCGGGGCCGACGGCGGCGGTGCCGTAGTCGGGGCGGCCCAGCAGGTACGTCCCCATCGTGATCGCCGCGTTGATCATGGAGCTGATGTTGTCGAAGTGCCGCTCGGCGCCGGCGATGCCGAACCACTCGGCGCCGGGCGAGCGGTCCGCCAGGTAGGCGTCGATCCCGCGCTGCAGGCCGGCGTGCTCCCAGCTCTTGAAGTCGTGGCCGACCGTCACCAGGTCATGGAACGCGATCCCGATGTGATCGCTGATCCGTGCCACGAGCGGCGACGCCGCGTTGTCCTCGGTGAGCCGCTCACCCGCGGTGCGCAGAAGGCGCTGGAGCCCGCTGGCCAGGGTACGTGCGGTGTCCAGGTCGAGTTCCCCGTCTCCCTGGCCCCTCACGGCATCGGTCACAGGTTTCCCCCGTTCGTCCGGCCGCCCACGGGCCAGCTTAGGCAGCGCCCGCGCGCGGTCGCGACCGGTTTAGACAACGTGCGAAAGCCCCGGGCGGAGGGTGCAACCGTCCGTCCGGGGCTCTGCGCAGGGTTCGTCCTGGACGCAGGACGCAGCATCACGAGGAAATGAGCACGGAACCCTTGTACTTGTCCTCGACGAACCTCTTCACCTCGGGGCCGCGGAGCAGGTCCACCAGCTTCTTCACACGCGGGTCGTCCTTGTTCTCCGGCAGGGTGGCGACGCCGTTGGCGTACGGGTTTCCCTCGGCCTTCTCAGCGACGAGCGCGTCCTTGTTCGGCGCCAGATTCGCCTCGATGGCGTAGTTGCCGTTGATGACCGACAGGTCCACGTCGTCCAGCGAGCGGGGCAACTGCGCGGCCTTCAGGGGCTTGAACTTCAGACCCTTGGGGTTGCTCGCGATGTCGCGCTCCGTGGCGCTGGTGGGTGCGCCCGGCTTGAGGGTGAGCAGGCCGTTGTCGGCGAGCAGCTTCAGCGAGCGGCCTTCGTTCGCCGGGTCGTTCGGCACCGCGACGGTCGCGCCCTGCGGGACGGCCTGCAGGCTCTTGACCTTCTTGGAGTAGACGCCGAGCGGCTCCAGGTGGACGGGGGCGACGAACGCCAGCTTGGTGCCGGACTTCTTCTCGAATTCCTGCATGAACGGCACGTGCTGGAAGTAGTTGGCCGTGACCTGCTTCTCCTTGAGCACGGTGTTGGGCTGCTGGTAGTCGTCGAAGGTGACGATGTCGAGTTTGAGGCCGGCCTTGGACGCCAGGTTGTCCTTGACGTACTTCAGGATGTCCCCGTGCGGGACGGGGTTGACCGCGACCTTCAGCGGGGCGTCCGCGTCGTTGGACGCCTCGGACGACCCGCAGGCGGTCAGTCCGGCGAGAAGGCTCACCGAGGCCAGCGCGATGGTGATCTTGCGGAGCACGAGAGGTCCCTTTCTGTGCGTTACTTGTGCGTCAGGCGGCGGGCGACGAGGTCCCCCACGGCCTGGATGATCAGGACGAGCACGATGAGCAGCAGCACGGTGGCGACCATGACCTTGGTCTCGAAGCGCTCGTAGCCGTAGGTGATGGCGAGGTTGCCGAGGCCTCCGCCACCGACCGTCCCGGCCATGGCGGTGTAGCCGATCAGCGCGATGACGGTGACGGTCAGGCCGGACACCAGACCCGGTCGCGCCTCGCGCAGCAGGACCTTCCCGACGATCTCCCGGCGGTTCGCGCCCATCGCCTGCGCTGCGGCGATCACGCCGGGGTCGACCTCGCGGAGCGCGATCTCCACGAGCCGCGCGTAGAACGGGATCGCGCCGACCGTCAGCGGGACGATCGCCGCCGCGTTGCCGATGCTGGTGCCGACCACGACCCGGGTGAAGGGGATGATCGCCACCATCAGGATCAGGAACGGCAGTGAGCGCCCGATGTTCACCACGACGCCCAGCACCCGGTTGGCCGGCGGCGCCGGCAGCAGCCCGCGCCGCTCGGTGATCACCAGCAGCACACCGAGCAGCAGCCCGAGCACGGCGGTGAAGACCGTCGAGACAGCGGTCATGTACAGGGTCTCGCGCGTGGCGGGCCACAGCAGCGGAGTGACCTCGTCCCAGGTCATCGCCGGTCCTCCTCACCGGTCGGGGCCCCGCCGGAGGTCTTGACCTCCACGGCCAGGCCGGAGTCGCGCAGGAAGGCCAGCTGCGCCGCGTTGACGGACGGCTCGCCGGGCAGCTCCAGCTGGAGCCGCCCGACCCGCTCGCCGCCGACGGTCTCGACGGCACCGCCGAGGATGTTGACGTCCAGCGAGAACTTGCGGGCCAGCGCCGACACGAACGGCTGGTCGGCGGTGCCGCCCACGAAGGTCACCTCGACGACCGTCGTGCCGTCGCGGGGCACGGCGGGCGGGAGCGGGAACAGCCCCCGCGCCAGCTCCGATCCCGGGCGGGCGAGCAGCTCGGTCACCGGCCCCGACTCGGTGAACCGGCCGTCGTGCATCACCGCGGCCGAGTCGCAGATCCGCTTGACCACCTCCATCTCGTGGGTGATCAGCAGGACGGTCAGGCCGAGCCGCCGGTTCAGGTCGCGCAGCAGCTCCAGGATCGAGGCGGTGGTCTCGGGGTCGAGCGCGGAGGTCGCCTCGTCCGACAGCAGCACCTTCGGGCGCCCGGCGAGCGCGCGGGCGATGCCGACGCGCTGCTTCTGCCCGCCGGAGATCCGCGCGGGATGGGCGCGCGCGTGCTCGGCGAGCCCGACCAGCTCCAGCAGCTCGGCGACGCGAGCCGCGCGCTCGGCCCGCGGCACGCCCATGACCTCCAGCGGGAACGCGACGTTGCCGGCGACGGTGCGGCTGCCGAGCAGGCCGAAGTGCTGGTGGATCATGCCGATGCCCTGGCGGGCGCGGCGCAGGTCGGCGCCCCGCAGCGCGAGCAGGTCGCGACCGTCGATGCGGACGCGGCCGGCGTCGGGCCGTTCGAGCAGGTTGACGCAGCGCAGCAGGGTGCTCTTTCCGGCGCCGCTGCGTCCGAGCACGCCGAAGATCTCGCCTTCGGCGACGGTCAGGTCGACACCGTCGACGGCGGTCACCTCACGCCCGCGGGCGCGATAGACCTTTCGAAGTTTTTCGATCTGAATCACAGGGAATCATCCGTGCGTGCGGGCGCCGCCGGGAACTAGCGGCGGTGCGTCGGATCAGGACGGGGGTGCCGACCGGCTTTCGCGGTGCCGACCGGCTTTCGCGGTGCCGACCGGCTTCGCGGTGGCCGAAGGCCCGCGGCGGCCTAGGACAGGCCGGGCGGGTACGGGGTGTGGCTCAGCAGGTGGCGTTGGAGGTTCATGCGCGACTCGGGTCTCGGAACGGCTCGCTTCGGGGCGCGAGGCTCAGGCGGGGGCCCTCAGCGGTCACACATTCGACGGCAGCACATACCGCCCACCCGCCGGGTCAGCGGGCTGCGCGCGGGGCACGGGCGTACGGCGGTCATGTCATCAGTTAACCGGGTCGTGACAAATGACGCAACTCGCGCCCGGAGTGCGCGCGGCCCGCGGCCCGCCCGCCGTCAGCCGTCCCTGTAATCCACATAGGTGGCGCCCTCGCGGCTGTGAGCGACGATCAGGTTGGCCGACCGGTCGTCCACCAGCGCGGGGTTGAGGTGGGACGAACCCGCGCCGCTCCAGCCGGGCACGCGGTAGTGGGAGCCAGGCGGGACGATGAGCTTCACCGTCCCGCCACCGGCGGTCGCCTCCACGTAGGCCGGCGGCTCGGCGTAGCGCAGGTCCAGTTCGCCGGAGTCCACGCGGGCCAGGGTCTTGGGCGCCGCGAGCCCCGACCCTTTGAGCGTCCCGGACCCGGCTTGGAGCCGCAGCCGGCCACGGGTGTCGGCGACGGTGATCTCACCCGTTCCCGTCCGCAGGTCCAGGTCGCCGGTCAGCCCCCGAACGCTGATCTCCCCCGAGCCCGAGACGGCCGAGACGCGCGCTCCCGGGGGCACCTGGACGTCGATGTCCCCGCCGCATTCCAGACCCGTGTAGAGAGACGGTGAGTCGTCGCACCGGAAGGTGACGTAGAGCACGTCGTCGACCAGCGACTCGCTCACGGTGGGCTTGTGCAACGCCCACTTCAGATCCTTGAAGACCCGGGCCTCGCCCTCGGGGCCGGGCCCGACCGAGACCTGCGCGTCGCCCATGTCGAGCCGGACGTCCTTGATCGCGTACCGGTACGGAGTCACGGACGTGGAGGTCTGCCGGATGGCGCGTCCCAGCACCCACAGGCCGGCCGGCGCGACCGCGACGAACGCCGTAGCGATGGCCAGGAAGACCCACACACCACGTCGCCGGGGCCGCCCCCGGACGCCCTCGGGGTCGACCCCGGACGGTTCGGAGGTCATGTGTCGCCCTGCAGGAAGCGGAGGACGGCCAGGACACGGCGGTGGTCGCCCTCGGCGTGCGGGAGGTCGAGCTTGGCGAAGATGCTGTTGATGTGCTTGGCGACGGCGCTCTCGCTCACCACCATCGCCGCGGCGATGCCCGCGTTGGAGCGGCCCTCCGCCATCAGCGACAGGACCTCCTTCTCACGCGGCGTGAGCCGGTCGAGGGGGTCGCGGTGCCGGCGCAGCAGCAACTGGGCGACGACCTCGGGGTCCAGGGCGGTGCCGCCGGCGGCGACCCGGCGCAGCGCGTCCAGGAACACCGAGACGTCCGCGACGCGGTCCTTGAGCAGGTAGCCGATGCCGCTGGTGCTGGAGGACAGCAGGTCGGCGGCGTACCGCTCCTCGACGTACTGCGACAGCAGCAGCACCGCGACCTCCGGTGCCTCCCGCCGCATCACCAGCGCGGCCCGGACCCCCTCGTCGGTGAAGCCCGGCGGCATCCGCACGTCCACGATCGCCGCGTCCGGGCGGTGCCGGCGGACGGCCGCCAGCAGCCCCTCGGCCTCCCCGACCGCCGCCGCCACCTCGAACCCGGAGGTCTCCAGCAGCTTGATCAGCCCGGCCCGCAGCAGGACCGAGTCCTCGGCGATCACAATGCGCACGGCAACTCCACGGTGACGGTCGTCGGTCCCCCGGCGGGGCTGATGATCCGGAACGTACCGTCCACGGACCGGACGCGGCGGGCGAGCCCCGTCAGCCCCGTCCCGCGGGACGGGTCGGCGCCGCCCACGCCGTCGTCGGCCACGGACACGCGCAGCACCTCGCCCCGGCGCAGCGCCACGATCTCCACCGATGACGCGCGGGCGTGCCTGACCACGTTGGTGAGCGCCTCGGAGACGACAAAGTAGGCCACGGCCTCGACGGTGGACGACGCGCGCGGCTCCACCTCGACCCGCAGCCGGACGGGCAGCGGCACCCGCGCGGCGACACCGGACAGCGCGGCATCCAGCCCGCGGTCCTCCAGGACGGCCGGGTGCAGCCCGCGGACCAGGTCGCGGAGCTCGGCCAGGGCCTCCTTGGCCTCCTCGTGCGCCTCCACGATCACCTGCATGGCCTCCTGCGGGACGCCGGTGAGGGTCTCGCGGGCCAGCCCGAGATTGAGGGCGAGCGAGACGAGCCGCTGCTGCGCGCCGTCGTGCAGGTCGCGCTCGATGCGGCGGCGCTCGATGTCGGCGGCGTCGACGACGCTGGCGCGCTGCTCCGCCAGGTCTTCGACGCGGCGTTCCAGCTCGCGCGCCCGGTCCGGGCCGAGCAGCGCCGCGGCGGCGCGGGCATCCGCGCGGCGGACGGCCACCGCCATCCAGGGTGCCACCGCGAGCAGCAGGACGCCGGCCAGCCCCAGCACTCCGGTGGGGCGGGGCGGTGAGCCGAGCGGGCTGGACGCCCACGCGAACGCGTCGTAGACGGCGAAGGACAGCCCCGCCGCCCACGCCGCGATGACGGTGAGCGCACCGATGGCCAGCAGCGGACCCACCACCAGGTGGTACTGCACGACCCGCCACAGCTCGGGCGAGCGGAGGTCGCGCAGCGCGTCCCACGGTCGGCCGTCGTCGAAGTCGGGCATGCGCGGGATGTCCAGGCCGAGCATCGCCCAGCAGCGCTCCCGCTGCCAGGCCGTCAGCCAGCGCAGCGCCAGCAGGACCAGGACGAGCGACACGCATATGAGGAGCAGGATGAACGTGATGTTGGACGGCGTCCAGATCATCCAGAACACGCCCAGAATTGCCCAACCTGCGAACTGGAGGGGCACCCCCGAGGCAGTGAACGCGGTGTCGCGCCAGGCCGCCCGCGACCACGGAGCGTGCGCGAGGGCACGCCGGGCCGGAGAGACGGATGCCATGAAGCAACCGTATTGGCCCCACTGAGGCACCACCATGACGTGCACTTCCGCTTGGAGGGTGTACCTGGTACCACCTCGAATCGGATATCGGTGCTACTGAAACTGGGCCGTGGAGCGGCGAGGCTGGAGACAGCACCCGATGGAACGGGCGCCGCGTCCGCCAGCACAGGAGCTCACCCCATGGTCGCCAGCACGACACCCTTCAGTCCCAGTCCCGTCCGCAGGCGCGGCGTCCGCTCACGCCACACGCCGGACACTCGATCGCAACCCGTTCCTCCGTCTGGCCGGTCAAGGCCAACCTCACCGTCAGCCCCGCCGCCGCGGGTGCCGCTGCGAGCGCGGGCCGTCCACGAACGGTGGCTCGGATGGGGACTGATCGGGGGCGGAGTCGCGATGGTGCCGTGGATGTGGGCGCTCGCCACCCGGCTTCCGTCCACCGCGCAGGTGTCGAACTGGTCGGCGGCGTGGGTCGGTCTCGACTTCATGGTGGCCACCGGGATGCTCGGCACCGGCGCGCTGTTCACCAGGCGGGACGCGCGGTACGGGCCGGTGGCCGCGGCCACCGGCGCCCTGCTGCTGGCGGACGCGTGGTTCGACGTGATGACCGCCGCGGCCGGCGCCGACCGAAGGGCGGCGCTGATCCTGGCCGCCGGGGCCGAAGTGCCCGCCGCCGTCCTCTGCGGCATCCTCGCCGCGCGGGCCGTCAGATCCGTGAACGCGGCCGCGGCGGCGCCGCGCCCGCACCGGGCGCAGGACAGTGGACGGCACGCCTGAACTGACCGTCGACGCCCAGGTGAAGCACGGATGGCAAAGCATCGACGGGAGTACGCCAGACGGGTGAAACCAGACGAGCCGGACCTCTAGAGTTGAGTCCCACGACGGGGCCCTCTTCCGGGAGGGCCCCTTGCCCTGCCTGCACGATCAGAGGTCCCCGAACATGAACGACCACGAGGTGTACGAGGAGTGTCTGCGACTCCTGCGGGACGGCCTGCCGGCCCCCGCGCCCGACGCCCTCGGCGCGGCACGGGAGTTCCTTCCACTCTGTATTGACAAGGATGGAGACGTCGCGGTTGTCACGTTCCTGCGGCAGTGGGACGGGGCGTCCGGGGCGGCACCGTTCATCGAGGGCTGGACGTTCCATCGCCGCGACGGTGAGTGGATGGAGCTCGGCGGCGCGGGCGGAGCGGCCCCCGAGGAGCCGCTGACGCGCCGCTCGTCCGGCGAGATGGGGCGCTACCTCCAGAAATACGGGTCAGGACGGACGGTCCGCAACGCCAACCGGCTGCTGCCGTGGGGCGCGAAATGGGTGAACGAGGCGCGGCTGCGCGTCTCGGCGGAGGTCGCCCGGCTGCGGGTGGGCAAGCGACTGCTGGAGGTCCCCGTCCACGGCCACGTCGTGGTGGTGTGGTCGGCGCGCCGAGCCCCGGTCGTGGAGGCCCTCGCCTCGGACGGGGCGATACTGGACGCGCTCGACCTCGACCGTCCGCCGGTCGCGGCCCGACCACAGGGCTGATCCGCAGGGCACGCTCGCCCTTTCGCTGGACCGTTCTAAGCCATTCGCGCCATGTCGCACGGCACGCCGCCGCTTTCGGCCGCGGCTCGTCGGGCAGACTCCCCCCATGGCCGTTACGCGCGACTACGACGCCGATCCCGAGCGCTTCCGACTCGCGACGCGGGTGACACGGAAATACCTGATCGGGGCACGGTGTCTGCACGGCCACATCGCCTCGAAACTTCTGCACGCCGGGCTCTCGCACGTCCTGGACATCGGCTGCGGCGAAGGCGCCCTCAACGAGGCACTCCCCGGCAATCCCCCGTTCCGCCTGGCCGGAGTGGACGCGTCCGCGACCATGCTCCGCGCACATCCGGGCCCCCGGGTCCTGGCCGACGCCGCGCGGCTGCCCTTCCGGGACGAGGCGTTCGACGCCGCCGTCGCGGTGAACATGCTCTGGCACCTGGAGGAACCGCGGCTCGCCCTCCGCGAGGCGCGACGGGTGCTCGTCCCGGGCGGGCTGCTGATCGTCACGGCGATCTGCCGGACCGACAGCCCCGAACTGGCCCCGGTGTGGCACCCCGAACCGACGTCGTTCGACGCCGAGGACGCGCCCGCGCAGGTGTGCGAGGTGTTCGGCGACGTCGAGGTGGAACGCTGGGATGCGCCGCTGATGACCCTCCCCGACCGCACGGCCGTCCGGGACTACCTCATCGCCCGCCAGGTGCCCCGGGCGGAGGCCGCCGAGGCGGCGGGGCGGCTGCGCACCCCGCTGCCGGTCACCAAGCGGGGCGCCCTCATCCTGGCACGCCGCTGACCGACCGGTACGCCGCTGCCCGGCCGCCGGCGTCGTTCCCCGGCGCTACCTCGCCATCGGCGCGCAGGACAGGATCTCCGGGGAGAGCTTTCCCGGACGGGTGAGCCCGGCCAGTGCCAGGGTCAGCTCCAGCTCGGCCTGAAGACAGCGCAGGACGTGCTGGACGCCCGCCTGACCGCCCAACGCCAGCCCGTAGGTGTACGGGCGCCCGACCAGGACCGCCTCGGCGCCGAGCGCGAGCGCCTTGGCGACGTCCGCGCCGGTCCGGATACCGCTGTCGAAAAGGACGGTCACCTGGTCGCCGACCGCCTTCACCACCCCCGGCAGCGCGTCCAGGGACGCGACGGCGCCGTCCACCTGCCGCCCGCCGTGGTTGGACACGATGACGCCGTCCATTCCCGCGTCGGCCGCCTGCCGGGCGTCGTCGGGATGCTGGATGCCCTTGAGGGCGATCGGCCCCTCCCAGTGATCCCGCAGGAATATCAGGTCGTCCCAGGTGAGGCTCGGGTCGCCGAAGTTGGCGGCCCAGTGCAGCAGCGCGGCGCCGCGGTTGGCGTCGGTGACCGGCCCGCCCACCGCCTTCTGGAAGACCGGGTCGCTGAAGTAGTTCGCGACACCGACGCCGCGCAGGAACGGCAGGTAGCCGCGGTCGAGGTCGCGTGGACGCCAGGCCAGCGTGAACGTGTCGAGGGTGACGACGAGGGCGGTGTAGCCCGCGCCCTTCGCACGCTCCAGGAAGCTGACCGCGAGGTCGCGGTCCTTCGGCCAGTACAGCTGGTACCAGCGGGGCGCACCGTCACCGCCGGCCTCCGCGACCTCCTCGATCGAGTGGGACGCCGCCGTGCTCAGCACCATCGTCAGCCCCTCGGCCGCGGCCGCCCGCGCGACCGCCCGTTCCCCCTCCGGATGAAAGATCGACTGGACGCCGATCGGCGCGAGCACGACCGGCGCGGGCATCGCCGTGCCCAGCACCTCCACCGACAGGTCCCGCTCGGCGACGTCGCGCAGCATGCGCGGGACGATCCGCCACCGGTCGAACGCGGCGCGGTTGGCGCGGGCCGTCGCCTCGCTGCCCGCCGCCCCGGCCACGTAGCCGAACGCCTGCTGCGACAGGACGCCCTCGGCGAGCCCCTCCAGCTTCGTCAGATCCGTGGGCAGCGCCGGGAGTACGTCCCCGAGCCCTTGCAGGTAGATGGAGTTCTGGAAGTCGGCGAGCGCGCTCATGCGGGTACCTCCGGCGGGGGACGCGACCCCGCGGGGCCGCCGTGACGTTGTGTCCGGCATCAATCTGCCAGGTCCGCGGCAGGTGACGGAACGGCACCAATCCGGTCGATCAAGCGGCGCGCCCGGTGGGGCGGGCGAAAGATGTCCCCGGGACCGGCCACAATGTCAGGCATGGCACGACGCGGATCCCAAGCCCCTCCCCCGCCGCCGGACTTCGAAGAGAACATCGTCGACGTCGATGTCTCCGAGGAGATGCGCGGCAGTTACCTCGAGTACGCCTACTCAGTGATCTACCAGCGCGCGCTTCCCGACGCGCGCGACGGGCTGAAGCCCGTCCAACGCCGGATCCTGTACTCGATGAACGAGATGGGCCTGCGCCCCGACCGGGGGCACGTCAAGTGCGCCCGCGTCGTCGGCGAGGTCATGGGCAAGCTGCATCCGCACGGCGACAGCGCGATCTACGACGCGATGGTGCGGATGGCGCAGCCCTGGGCGATGCGGATGCCGCTGGTCGACGGGCACGGCAACTTCGGCTCGCTCGGCGGCGACGACCTGCCCGCCGCCATGCGCTACACCGAGGCGCGGATGTCGCGCGAGGCGATGCTCATGGTCGCCTCCATCGACGAGGACACCGTCGACTTCCGGCCCAACTACGACGGTCAGGAGACCGAACCCGAGGTCCTGCCCGCGGGGTTCCCGAACCTGCTGGTGAACGGCGCGTCCGGCATCGCGGTCGGCATGGCCACCAACATGGCGCCGCACAACCTCGGCGAGGTGATCGCCGCCGCACGGCACCTGATCGACCACCCCGACGCGTCGCTGGACGACCTGATGCGCCACGTCCCCGGGCCCGACCTGCCCACCGGTGGCAAGATCGTCGGGCTGGACGGCGTCCGCGACGCCTACGAGCGCGGCCGGGGGACGTTCCGCACCCGGGCCACCACGTCCATCGAGAACGTCACGCCCCGCCGCAAGGGCATCGTCGTCAGCGAGCTGCCGTACGCGGTCGGCCCGGAGCGCGTCAAGGCCAAGATCAAGGAACTGGTCAACGCCAAGAAGATCCAGGGCATCGCCGACCTGAAGGACCTCACCGACCGCAACGTCGGCCTGCGGCTCGTCATCGAGATCAAGAACGGCTTCAATCCCGAGGCCGTGCTGAACGACCTCTACCGGCTCACGCCGATGGAGGAGACGTTCGGCATCAACAACGTCGCGCTCGTCGACGGCCAGCCCCGCACCCTCGGGCTGCGCGACATGCTCCAGGTGTACGTCGACCACCGCATCGAGGTCGTACGGCGTCGCTCGCTGCACCGCCGCAAGAAGCGCGAAGACCGCCTGCACCTCGTCGACGGACTGCTGGTCGCGCTGCTCAACATCGACGAGGTCATCCAGGTCATCCGGCAGAGCGATGACGCCGCGCAGGCCAAGCAGCGGCTCATGCAGATCTTCGAGCTGTCGGAGATCCAGGCCCAGTACATCCTCGACACGCCGCTGCGCCGGCTCACCCGCTACGACCGGCTGGAGCTGGAGAAGGAGAAGGAGCAGCTCGCCAAGGAGATCGCCAAGCTGACCGCGATCCTGGAGTCGGAGCGCAAGCTGCGCGGGCTGGTGTCCAAGGAGCTCGGCGAGGTCGCGGCCGAGTTCGCCACGCCGCGCCGCACCATCCTGCTGGAGTCGTCCGGCCACACCGCGGCGACCGCGGTGCCGCTGGAGGTCGCGGACGACCCCTGTACCGTCCTGCTGTCGGCCACCGGGCTGATGGCGCGCACGCACGGCTCCGGGCCGCTGCCCGACAGCGGCCCCCGCGCCCCGCACGACGTGCTGGTCTCGGTGGTGCCGGCGACGGCGCGGGCGCAGGTGGGCGCCGTCACCTCCCAGGGACGGATGATCCGCGTGGACGTCCTCGACCTGCCGACGCTGCCGGCGTCCGCGACCCCGCCGTCCCTGGCGGGCGGAGCGCCGGTCACCGAGTACGTCGACCTGGAACCGGACGAGACGGTCGTCGGCATCGCCTCGCTGGACGACACCGGCGGCGGCCTCGCGCTCGGCACCGAGCAGGGTGTGGTCAAGCGGGTCGTGCCCGACTTCCCCGCGAACCGCGACGAGTTCGAGGTGATCGGGCTCAAGGAGGGCGACCGCGTCGTCGGTGCCGTGCAACTCCTCGACGAAGACCAGCACGTCGTGTTCATCACGACCGACGCCCAGCTCCTGCACTTCGCCGCCGCCAACGTCCGGCCGCAGGGTCGCGCCGCGGGCGGGATGGCGGGCATCAAGCTGGGCGCCGGTGCCAGGGTGCTGTGGTTCGGGGCGCTCGACCCCACGCGCGAGGCGCGGGTCATCACGATCTCCGGATCGTCCTCGGCGCTGCCCGGCACCCAGAACGGCGCGATCAAGCTGGCCGACTTCGCCGACTTCCCGGCCAAGGGCCGCGCGACCGGCGGGGTCCGCTCGCACCGCTTCCTCAAGGGCGAGGACGTCCTGCTCCAGGCGTGGGCGGCGGCCACCCCGCTGCGCGCGTCGGGGGCGAACGGCAGGCCGGTCACCCTGAACGCCGCCCTCGGCCGCCGCGACGGGTCGGGCGAGAGCCTCGACAAGCCCATCGCCTCGATCGGCGGTCCGATCGGGCCGGCCCCCGAGGACGACCCACCGGAACTGGACTGAGACGCCGGTGTCCCGGGCCGGTCGCGCTCGGCAAGGGCCCGGGGCACCGCCTCCGGTCAGCCCTTGTCGAGCGCGACGGCCTGCTCGATGTAGTCGCGCAGGGCGACCTCGTCGATGTCGTCGATGCTCTTGATCTTGACGTGCCGGGTGTTCTTGCCGACCCCCTCAAGGAGCCCGTGCGCGTCCTGGAACGCCGCACCGCGCTCGAAGGCGAAGGTGAGGTGGGTCTTGCTCTGGCTGATCACGGCGAGGAGCTTCGCGCCACGCCACGCCGGCGAGCCGTAGGTGAGGCACTCCTCGGCACCGGGCGCATGCGCGACCATCAGCGTGCGCAGGACGTCGACGATCCCGGCGTACCTGGGGTCGAGCTTGTCGGCGATGTAGGCGTCGATCTCGTTGCCGGGCATGACGCGGTTCCCCTTCGTTCACGTGCGGCGTGGTCACCGGGCTGCGGAGTGGCCCCTGGTATCCGAAGGTAGGACCGGGGATGGCTCCGCGTCAGGGCCCTAGGGCCCTGACGCCGGCGCCGCGGGCCCTATCGCCCGGGTGACAATGGGCGCATGGCGATCGCATCGTTCATGGTTCCGCTCGGCTCCTCGATCCCCGCGTTCCGTCTCCCGTCCGTGGCGGGCGGTACCGTCTCGGACGAGGACTTTCGCGAGGCCCCGGCCCTGCTGGTGGCCTTCCTGTCCAATCACTGCCCGTACGTGCGCCGCATCGAGGCGGGCATCGGCGCGGTCACCGCCGAGTACGCCGCCAAGGGGGTGGTCACCGTCGCGATCGGCAGCAACGACACCGTGCGTTACCCCGACGACGACGCCGACCACCTGCGCGAGCAGGCCGCCCGTGCCGGATTCACCTTCCCCTACCTCCTTGACGAGACGCAGGAGACCGCGCACGCCTACCGGGCGGCGTGCACCCCCGACTTCTTCCTGTACGGCGGCGACCGGAGGCTGGCCTACCGCGGGCAGTTCGACGGCTCCCGCCCGAAGAACGACGTCCCCGTGGACGGCTCCTCCCTCCGCGCCGCCCTGGACCTGGTACTCGCGGGCGAACCCGTCCCCGAACCCCACACGCCCAGCCTCGGCTGCGGCATCAAGTGGAAGCCGGGAAACGACCCGGTGTGATCACGCGGAGGCGGCCTCGCCCTCCCTCGCCCGGGGGAGGGCCGGGGCGCACCGCCCGCGTTCGGCGGACGCGGCGAGGGCCTCGAACAGTTCGGCCGGGCCGCCTTCCGCCCGGTCGTAGTGCCAGTGGCGGACGAGGGTCTCGCCTTCGGCACCCGGGTCGAAGTGCCCCAGCGTGAAGCAGCCGGCGACGGCCATCCGGGCGATCACTCGATCGTCGTCGTCCAGTTGCGTCACATAGACCGCCGCGTCGATGAGGCCGATCGCGGCGCGGGCGTTGCGGCCGTCGTCGCGCTCGTCGGCCCGGTTGATCCGCCATTGCGCGTAGGGCCGCAGGTATTCCGCGATCATCCACGTCTTGAGCACGCCGCAGTCCTCTCGGGGTCGCCTCCCCCCATAGTGGAAACGTCGCGGCACGTCGGCCCCCGCTTTGACCGAGCTCTTGCCCCCGGCTACCGCATGTTGACCACAGACCGCGGTCAGGAAGTGAGGCCGTGGTTGAAGGCGTAGGTGACGGCCTGGGCCCGGTCGCGCAGGTTCGCCTTGGCGAACAGGTTGTTGATGTGCGTCTTGACCGTCGCCTCGCTGATGAACAGGTCACCGGCGATCTCGGCGTTGGAACGGCCCTGGGCGATCAGCGCCAGCACCTCGGCCTCGCGGCGGGTCAGCCCGTCGGGCAGTTCCCCGCCGTCCCGGCGGCGGGCGGGCCGCTCACCGGCCGCCACCGCCTCGACCAGGCGGCGCTGGACGGCGGGGTCGAGCTGCGCCGCTCCCCCGCGGACCGCCGCGACGGCGCGTGCGATCTCCTCCGCGCCGGCGTCCTTGGTCAGGTAGCCGCGCGCCCCCGCCCGCAGTGCGGCGAAGATCGACTCATCGTCGGCGTAGGTGGTGAGCACGACGACCTCGACGCCCGGATGCTCCTGCTTGATCCGCCGGGTCGCCTCCACCCCGTCCACCCTCGGCATCCGCAGATCCATCAGGACGACGTCGGGCCGCACCTCGTTCACCAGGGCGAGGGCCTGCTCGCCGTCTCCCGCCGACCCGGCCACCTCGATGCCGGGCAGCAGTTCCAGCAGGAGGACCAGGCCCTCGCGCACCACCGTCTGGTCGTCGACGACCAGGATCCTCGTCTTGTCGCTCACAGCGTCCTGTCTCCTGCTGTCCTGTCTCCCGGCGCCCCGTCTCTCGGTGCCCCGACTCCTGGTGCCCCGTCTCGAACGTCCGGGCCGACGCTGGTCAGGCCGGCACTTGGAGCGACACGCGGAAGCCCTTTCCATCCGGCCCGGTCTCCAGGGTCCCATCGATCAATTCGGCGCGCTCACGCATGCCCACCAGGCCGTACCCGCCGCCGCCCAGCTCCAGCGTCGGCTCGGTCCCGCCGGTGTCGGTCACTTCGAGTTCCACCGTGCCGGCCAGATAGCGCAACGCGACGTATGCGCGCGCGCCGGGCGCGTGCTTGCGGATGTTGGTGAGCGCCTCCTGCGCGGTACGTACCACCGCGAGCCCTGCCTGCGGGGAAAGCTCCCGGGGCGTACCCGCCACCTGCACGTCACAGGGGCGGCCGGTACTGGCGTGGAACTCCTCGGCGAGCTCGGCGATGACCTCTTTCGGCTCCGGGATCTCACCGCGCAGCGTGGCGAGGGACCGCCGCGTCTCCTCCAGGCCGGATTTGGCCAGATCCCTGGCCCGCTCCACCCGGTCCAGGGCTTGAACCCGGTCGCCGTCCCGGGACAGGAGCAACCGCGCGCCCTCCAGATGGACGATCTGCGCCGACAGCGAGTGCGCCAGAATGTCGTGGATCTCCCGTGCGATGTGGGACCGCTCGGCCAGCACGGCGTTCGCGGCCTCCGCCCTCCGCGCGGCCTCCTGCGCGGCCACGGCCTGCCGGCTCGCGAGGGCACCGAGGGAGAGTCCGCCGAACGCGGCCATCAGTCCGAGATCGGCGCCGCCCGCCCGGAACAGCTCGCCCAGCACACCCACGGCACCGATGATGAGCAGGCTCGTGCCGATGGCCCAGGGCAGGGGCAGGCGCACCATGAGCGCCCAGAGCGGGACCATGGCGAAGAACACCCCGGAATGAGGCGCGACCGCGTACAGCGCGAGTGACATCGCCACCCCTGCCAGCAGCAGGGCGATCCCCTGACTGCGCCAGGGTGAGTCCTTCTTGCGCCCCACCCACAGTCCGCTTCCGACCAGGGCGAACATGCTCACCGTGAGGAGGACGACGGCCAGCCCCGCCCCGTGCAGGGCCGGGGCGGGCGTGTCCTGGAACAGGCTGCGCACGTAGGCGCTCAAACCCCAGAGGGGCAGCGCGCCGAAGACAAGGATCTTGGTGATCCACTCCCCGATGAGCCCCCTGCGGGTGGTCACGGCCCGCTTGCACGGATTCACGGCACGAGACCGGACTGTCCGGTACCGGCGGAGGCCCCCGGTGTCCGCCGTCCGGGGCCGGTGACCTGGTCCAGGCGCAGGTCGTCGAGCATGGTCATGCCGTCGACGCTACGGGACATCCCGGGCACCCGGTATCGGAGCAGGGCTGGAATCGACGTCTCCACCGTCGGGTGGAGCTCTCCTACCCATGGGCGCCTCTCGCCCGAGGAAGCCGGAGGGAGGCCCCGCGAACGGGGCCCTCCCTCACCTCACACGTCGATGCGCTCGGCGTCCAGTTCGGAGGCGCCCGCGGTGATGAACTCGCGGCGGGGGGCCACCTCGCTGCCCATGAGCAGCTCGAAGATCTTGGCTGCGTCCTCGGCGTCCTCGATGCGGATACGCCGCAGGATGCGGTGGCGCGGGTCCATGGTGGTCTCGGCCAGCTGGTCGGCGTCCATCTCACCGAGGCCCTTGTAACGCTGGACGGGCTCCTTCCAGCGCTGGCCCTTGCGTTCGAACTCCACCAGCTTGCGGGTCAGCTCGCCGTCGCTGTAGCAGTAGACGTACTTGTCGAGCCCCTTCTTCGGCTTGATCAGTTCGATCCGGTGCAGCGGCGGGACGGCCGTGAAGACCCGGCCCGCCTCCAGCATCGGGCGCATGTAGCGGTAGAGCAGCGTGAGCAGCAGGCAGCGGATGTGCGAGCCGTCGACGTCGGCGTCCGCCATCAGGATGAGCCGGCCGTAACGGGCGGAGTCGAGGTCGAACGTGCGGCCCGACCCGGCCCCGAGCACCTGGATGATCGCGGCGCACTCGGTGTTCTTGAGCATGTCGGCGACGGACGCCTTCTGCACGTTGAGGATCTTGCCGCGGATCGGCAGCAGTGCCTGGAACTCGGAGTTGCGGGCGAGCTTGGCCGTGCCGAGCGCGGAGTCGCCCTCGACGATGAACAGCTCGCTGCGGTCGTCGGCGGTGCGGCAGTCGACGAGCTTGGCCGGCAGCGCCGAATTCTCCAGTGCGTTCTTACGGCGCTGGTTGTCGCGCTGGGTGCGGGCGGCGATGCGGGTCCTGGCCGCGCCCACCACCTTCTCCAGGACGGCGCGCAGCGGCTGCTTCTGACCGCGCGGCGGGTTCTCGAACACGGCTCGCAGCTCGCGCATCACGACCTGGGAGACGATCCGGGTGGCCGCGGACGTGCCGAGGACCTCCTTGGTCTGCCCCTCGAACTGCGGCTCGGGCAGCCGGACCGTCACCACGCTGGTGAGGCCTTCCAGGACGTCTTCCTTGAGGACGTCCTCGTCGCCGTTCTTCAGCAGCTTCACCGCCCGCAGCTGCTCGTTGAGGACCTTGAGCACGGCGCGGTCGAAGCCCCGCACGTGGGTGCCGCCCTTCGGGGTGGCGATCACGTTCACGAACGACTTGGTGATCGTGTCGTATCCGGTGCCCCAGCGCAGCGCGATGTCGACCTCGAGGTCGCGTTCCACGTCGGTGGGCGTGAGATGGCCCTGGTCGTCCAGCACGGGGACGGTCTCGGTGAAGTGGCCGCGCCCCTGTAGCCGCAGCACGTCGACGATCGGGGCGTCCTTGGCGAGGTAGGTGCAGAACTCGCCGATACCGCCGTCGAAGCGGAACGTCGCCTCGACGGCCTCCTCGCCGCGCTCGTCACGGACGTCGATCGTGAGGCCCGGGATCAGGAACGCGGTCTGGCGCATGCGGTCCATGACGAGGGCCTGCTCGACCGTGGCGTCCTTGATGAAGATCTGCATATCCGGCCAGAAGCGGACGCGGGTGCCGGTGACCTTCCTGGCGACCTTGCGGATCTGCCGGAGGCCGGACCTCTTCTTGAACCGGGCGTTCGGGCGGCCCTCGTCGGCGAACTCGCCGGGCAGGCCGCGCCGGAAGCTGATGGCGTGGGTGTGGCCTTCGCGGTCGACCTCGACGTCCAGCCGGGCGGACAGGGCGTTGACCACGGACGCGCCGACGCCGTGCAGGCCGCCGGACGCCGTGTAGGACACGCCGCCGAACTTGCCGCCCGCGTGCAGCCGGGTCATGACCAGCTCCACGCCGGGCAGGCCCGTCTTGGGCTCCAGGTCGACCGGGATGCCGCGACCGTTGTCGCCCACCTCGAACGACCCGTCGGCGTGCATCGTCACGCTGATATGGGTGCAGTAGCCGGCGAGGGCCTCGTCGACGCAGTTGTCAACGATCTCCCACAGGCAGTGTGCGAGGCCCCGGCTGTCGGTCGACCCGATGTACATGCCGGGTCGCTTCCGGACGGCCTCCAGCCCTTCCAGCACCGATAGGTGCCGGGCGGAGTAGCCGTGCGGGTCGTCGGTGGTCGCTTCGGCGGTCGCGGCGGTCAACTGCTTGTGCTCCTCGGGGGTAGGACATTCGCCAGCAGGGTACCCCCGGCCGCCGACAAACCACCGGCAGGCTCGCCGCCAGGGCCCTCCCGGGGCCTGCGGGTGGAGTCCCGAACGTCCACCTCCGGGTGGGTGCCGGGCGGTTCGTTCGTTCCCTAACCTCCTCCGCATGGCACAAACGATCGAGGTCGGCGAACTGCGCAAGCGATACGGGGACGTCCGGGCGGTGGACGGGGTGACCTTCGGGGTCGACGAGGGCGAGTTCTTCGGGATCCTCGGGCCCAACGGTGCCGGCAAGACCACGACACTGGAGATCATCGAGGGGCTCCGGGAGGCCGACGGCGGGGAGGTCTCGGTGCTCGGGATGCGGCCGTGGCCGCGCAATCCGAAGCTGCTGCCCCGGATCGGCGTCCAGTTGCAGGCGTCGTCGTTCTTCGAGCGGCTGACCGCGCGGGAGCAGTTGCGGACCTTCGGGTCGCTCTACGGTGTCCCCGCCAGGCGGGCCGACACGATGCTGGAGACGGTCGGGCTGACCGACAAGGCCGACGTCCGGGTCGAGCAGCTGTCGGGCGGGCAGGCGCAGCGGCTGTCGATCGCGTGCGCGCTCGTCCACGATCCGGAGCTCGTGTTCCTGGACGAGCCGACCGCCGCCCTGGACCCGCAGGCCCGCCGCAACCTGTGGGACGTCCTCAAGAAGATCAACACCGAGGGCCGCACGATCGTGCTCACCACGCACTACATGGACGAGGCGGAGATCCTCTGTGACCGTGTCGCGATCATGGACGCGGGACGGGTGCTGCGGCTCGGTCCCCCGGCGACGCTGGTACGCGGCCTGGACGCGCCGTCCCGGATCAGCGTGGCCAGCGGCGTCCTCGCGCTGGATGCGGCGCGAGCGCTGCCCGGCGCCGACGAGGCGGCCGACGACGGCGTGTCGCTGACGATCTCCACCCGCGACCCGTCGGCCGTGGTCGCGGCGATGGCCGCCGAGGACGCCCTGGACGGCGTCCAGATCCGCGGCGCGACCCTGGAGGACGTCTTCCTCGACCTGACCGGACGGGAGTACCGGGCATGAGCACCTTCGAGAGCTTCAAGAGCCTGTCGCGGGCCATGTTCCTCGGGTTCCGCCGTGATCGCGGTGCACTGTTCTTCACGATCCTGTTCCCGCTGATGTTCCTCGTGATCTTCGGTGGGGTGTTCGGGCACCAGACGACGCCCAAGGTGAAGGTGCTGGAGATCGGCCCGGTGGCCGTCCTGGACCAGGCCGTGGCGCACGACTCCGCCTCGCTGGGCAAGATCATGAAGGTCACCAGGTCGTCCGACCGGGCCGCGGCGCTGCGCAAGGTGGAGAAGGGCGACGCGGACGCGGCCGTGGAGCAGCGGGGCGGCGAGTTGGTCGTTCACTACTCAGCGGCCGACCAGGTCAAGTCGGGGACGGTGCGGGGCCTGATGGACTCGATGGTCCAGTCGGCGAACCTCGCCGCGTCCGGGAAGCCCCCGGCGTACAAGATGAGCTCGCAGCAGGTGGAGGACGACTCCCTCAACGCGATCCAGTTCTTCACTCCGAGCCTGCTCGGCTGGGCGCTGGCGTCCGCGGGCGTGTTCGGCGCCTCGCAGACGCTCGTCACGTGGCGGACCAAGGGCATCCTGCGGCGCCTCCAGCTCTCCCCTGCGCCGATCCCCACCGTGTTCGGTGCTCGCGTGGCCGTCAGCCTGGCCGTCGCGCTCATCCAGTTCGCCTTGTTCGTCACGGTCGCTCAGCTTCCGGTGTTCGGGCTGAAGCTCGGGCACGCGTGGTGGATGGCCATCCCGATGGTGATGGCGGGATGCCTTGCGTTCCTGTCGATCGGGATGCTGATCGGCGCGTGGGCGAAGACGCAGGAGACCGCCCAGGCGGTGACGCAGCTCGTGGTCCTGCCGATGGCGTTCCTGGGCGGCTCGTTCTTCCCTCTCGACGCCGCGCCCACGTGGCTCAAGGCCCTGTCGTACATCTTCCCTCTGCGCTACCTGAACGAGGGGATGCTGAACGTGATGGGACGCGGTCTCGGTCCCACATCGGCGTTGCCGCAGATCGGCGTCCTGCTCGGTGTTGCGGTCGTCGGCGCGCTGATCGCCACGCGTCTGTTCCGGTGGGACACCACCTGATGTGACCTCGGTCACTAATTGGACCATTCTGCTGTGGGCGTACGAAGAAACAGGTTGGGAACGTCCACGTCGGGTTAGATGTTCTCCTAAGTACCGACCCCGAGCATGAGGAAGGTGCCGTGACTGGAGCCCTTGCCCCAACCAAGCCGTTGACCGTCGCCGACCGTTGCGACCGCTGCGGCGCCCAGGCCTACGTCCGTGCAGTCCTTGTAGGCGGCGGCGACCTTCTGTTCTGCGCCCACCACGGACGCAGGTACGCAGAGGCCCTGCGCGCCAACGGGGCCGACATTCAGGACGAGACCGACAGGCTCACCGAAACCCCGGCAACCGCTTCGAGCGACGAGCGGTAGGCGTCGAAATAGAAGCACCCCCGCACGGCGGTCACCGACCAAGGTGACCGCCGTTCGCATTCCGCCCGTTCCGCCCTCTCGGGAAGCCAAAATGGATACGACTACACACCGTAATGAATTGATCACATAATGTAGCGGAAATGGCCGCCACCGTGACCCGGATCACGAGACTCCCGACGTGCCGGCGACAAGGTGACGGTCTTCACCTGCTGCTCACCGACCTGTTCCGCCTTTGGGGGGATAGTGCACATCCTGCTTCCACCGTCGGAGAAGAAGGCCGCCACCGGAGACGGGCCTCCCCTCGACCTGGCCTCGCTGAGCTTCCCCGAGCTCAATCCCATCCGGGAACGCGTCCTGGCGGCTCTGGGCGAGGCGTGCACGCGCGGAGACGCGCCAGAGGTGCTCGGGTTCCCCGCCGGTCAAGCGGACGAGGCTCTGACCCGTAACAGGGCCCTGTACACGGCGCCGACCCTGCCCGTTGCCCGGCTGTACACAGGCGTGCTGTACGACAATCTGGACCTGCCGAATCTGGACCCGCGGGCCGCCGCCCAGCAGATCATCGTCTTCTCGGGCCTGTGGGGGGCGCTGAGGCTCACCGACCGCATCCCGCCCTATCGGCTCGCCATGGCGGTGTCCCTCCCGCCTGAGGGACGCCTGAGCGCTCTCTGGCGCCCGGCGATGCGGGACGCCTTGCGATTGGACGGCCTGGTCGTCGACATGCGCTCAGGGCCGTACGCGTCCGCCTGGAGGGCTTCGGAGCCCGCCGTGGCGGTGCGGGTGTTCCGGGAGCGGATCCTCGGCGGGGTGGCCAAACGGACGGTGGTCAGCCACATGGCCAAGGCGACGCGCGGGCAGATCGCGCACGACCTGCTCAAGGCAGGCGTCAACCCCCGCACCCCTGACCAGCTGCTCAAGGCCGTCGCCAATCTCGGCCACACGGTCGAGCTGAACGGCCCGAACCTGGACGTCATCCTCAACACCTGAGGGCTCGCGTTCAGCGCGAACGAACCAGGGCCCTCGTCCTAGACCGGACGAGGGCCCTGACCACAGCTACCAGTCGGGCGGTGGCTCAGTCGAGGTAGTCGCGCAACACCTGCGAGCGCGACGGGTGACGGAGCTTCGACATGGTCTTGGACTCGATCTGCCGGATGCGCTCCCGGGTCACCCCGTACACCTTGCCGATCTCGTCGAGGGTCTTCGGCTGGCCGTCGGTGAGGCCGAACCTCATCGACACCACGCCCGCCTCGCGCTCGCTGAGCGTGTCCAGCACGGAGTGGAGCTGCTCCTGCAGCAGCGTGAAGCTGACCGCGTCGGCCGGGACGATGGCCTCGGAGTCCTCGATGAGGTCACCGAACTCGCTGTCGCCGTCCTCGCCGAGCGGGGTGTGCAGGGAGATCGGCTCGCGACCGTACTTCTGGACCTCGACGACCTTCTCCGGGGTCATGTCGAGTTCCTTGGCCAGCTCCTCCGGGGTGGGCTCGCGGCCCAGGTCCTGGAGCATCTGCCGCTGCACGCGCGCGAGCTTGTTGATGACCTCGACCATGTGCACCGGGATGCGGATGGTGCGGGCCTGGTCGGCCATCGCGCGGGTGATCGCCTGCCGGATCCACCAGGTGGCGTACGTGGAGAACTTGTAGCCCTTGGTGTAGTCGAACTTCTCGACCGCGCGGATGAGGCCGAGGTTGCCCTCCTGGATCAGGTCCAGGAACAGCATGCCGCGTCCGGTGTAGCGCTTGGCCAGGGACACCACGAGCCGAAGGTTGGCCTCCAGCAGGTGGTTCTTGGCGCGGCGCCCGTCCTCGGCGATCCACTCGAAGTCCTCGGTGTCCTCCTCGGACATCGCGGGACCGTCGGCGGCGAGGCGCTCCTCGGCGAACAGCCCGGCCTCGATGCGCTTGGCGAGCTCCACCTCCTGCTCGGCGTTGAGCAGCGGAACCTTGCCGATCTGCTTGAGGTAGTCCTTGACCGGGTCGGCGGTGGCACCGGCGGCCGCGATCTGCTGGGCGGGCGCGTCCTCGTCGTCGTCACCGAGGGTGAACGACTCCTCCTCGCTGGCGGGGGCGGCGCCGTCGGCCCCCGGCTTGCCGGGCGGTGCCTTGGCGACGGGCGCGGCCACGGGGGCCTCGTCCTCCTCGGCCTCGGCCGGCTCCTCCGCCTCGTCGGCGGCGGCCTCGACCTCGAGGTCGACCTCAAGGTCGGTCAGGTCCTCGTCGAGGTCGACATCGACCTCGTCGTCGATCTCGGGGTCCTCGCCCGCCTTCTTGGCCGGTGCCGCCGCCTTCGGGGCGGCGGCCTGCACCGCGCCCTTCTTGGCGGGGGCCGCCTTCTTCGGCTTGGCCCCCTTCGCGGGGGTGGCCTTCCGGGCGGCGGGCTTGGCCGCCGTCGGACGGGACTCGGCGACGGTCTCCTCGGCGACCTCGTCGTCACTGACGACGGCGGTCACCGTGTCGGGCTGCTCCTTGGCCGCGGCGGCGGTCTTGGGCCTGCGCGCCGGCGGCGCCGCGCGCTTGCGCGGACGCTTGGGCGCCGCTGAGTCGGCAGCGCTCACCATGACGGTCACACCCTCCTTGCTAAGGCTCCGCAAAATGCTGGAGGCCTTCGACACGGGGATGTCGGCCTCCTCGAACGTACGTCGTACGTCGTCGGCTTCGAGGTAACCCTGGGACCGTCCACGCTCGATCAGTTGCGCGATGACGTGATCGTGCAGATCTGACGCTTTCGAGGTCGAGCTAGCAGGCGACACAAATACCTCTCGAACGAACGTGTGGCTGGGTTGACCCAAGTGCCCTGACGGGCCCGGCCTCACACTGGGTGGGACCACACACTGGGCGGGACCTCCCCGTGCGGGACCGCAGCGTACCCGCTCTTACTAGGGTCAAGCATTCTGGCACTGCTGCGCATTCCGCTCTGAAGTCCTGCCCGGTAACTCTCCACCTTAGAGGGCGCGAGACGGTCCTTCGTACGTACTAGACCTTCTTCGCGCCGACTTCGGCGGGCATCACGCGGGCTTGGGCGGGACGTGCAGGGCAAGCACGGTCACATCGTCTACCTGCTCATACCCCGCAAGCATCCGATCGACCAGGAAGTCGACGAGTCTTTCTGGATCTCCTACCACCTCAGGCGGGGCGTCCGCCGCCACGGCGACGAGCTCCTCCAGCCCGGCGTCCACCCCGCGTCTACGGTTCTCCACAAGTCCATCGGAATAGAACACCACAGTGTTGCCGGTCTCGATGGAAAAACTTGTCTGCTGTCTCTGGCTGGGCCAGCCGAGGGGGGTCCCCGGCTCCCGCGTGCTGACGCGCGCGGGGGTGTCGGGAGAGATCAGGAGGGGTGGCGGGTGGCCGGCGTTGCTGAAGGCCCCGTGGCCGGTCTCAGGGTCGATGACCGCGTACGCGACCGTGGTGAACTGCTCCTCGTCCTCGGTCGCGCTGAACAGGCGGTCGAGCCCGGCCAGGACCGCGGCGGGTCGCGGATCATTCAGCGCGAGGGCCCGCAGGGCGTTGCGGACGCGTCCCATTCCGGCCGCGGCGAGAACGCCCTTGCCCATGACGGTCACCGACCGCTACGGCGAGCCGATCGTCCGGAAGGCGGAACACGTCGTACCAGTCGCCGCCGACCTGGACGTGGCGGGTCGCCGGGTTGTACCGGGCGGCCAGCACCATGCCGGGCAGCTGCGGAAGATCGCTGGGCAGCAGGCTGCGCTGGAGTTCCTCGGCGGTCTTGTGCTCGCGCTCGAACAGCAGGGCCCGCTCCACGGCCAGCGCGCACTGCCCGGCCAGGGCCTCCAGGAAGACCCGCTCCTCCTCGGTGATCTCCCGGGGACGGGTGAAGGAGAATCGCAGCGCACCGATCGGCGCACCGGCAGCCAGTAGCGGCAACCCCACCCAGGCGCGTTCCTCGGTGTGCTGAACGAACAAACCCTTCTCGTCCCGACCGAGTTGCAGGCGCAGGCTGGCGGGATGCTCGGCCAGGAACGGCCGGCTCTCGCGCACCGCCACCGACATCACGGTCTGGTCACTGACCTTGATCGCGTCCGGGGAGATCGGCCGGACCTCGCCCTCGGCACCCGGCTGGGACGGCGCCACGATGCTGAGCCGCAGCTTGTCATCGTCCAACAGCGCCACCGCGGAGTAGTCGGCGCCGATCGCCGACCGCCCCACCTCTGTGATCACCTGGACGACCTGGGAGACGGTCAGGGCCTCGGCCAGCATCGACGTGGCCTGCTGGAGCCGAGCCGTGCGCAGCGCCGCCGCCGACAACTGCTCGGTCAGCCGACCGCGCATCTCCTCGGCCTCGCGCTGCCCGGTGACATCGGTGTTGGCGCCGACCCACTCGATGACCGCGCCGCCCTGCCAGATAGGAACGGCCCGTACGTCGAAGTGCCGGTAGGTACCGCTCTTGGTGCGCACCCGGTAGTTGGTCTCGAAGACCCGGTTCTCCTCCACGCACTCGCGCCAGGTGGCCTCGATGCGGGGGCGGTCCTCCGGGTGCACGACCGAGAGCCACCCGCCGACCGCGTAGTCGTCGGGTGTCTGACCGGTGATCGCGCGCCATTCGGGCGCGTCGTCGATCACACCGCCGCCTGGCGCCGCGACCCACACCACCTGGGCGCTGGCCTCGACGAGCGAACGGTAGCGCTGCTCCTTGCGGCGGATGACCTCTTCTGCACGGCGCCGTTCGGTCACGTCCAGGGCGGTCAGGACGACTCCCAGGGCCTCTCCCTCGGCACCCCTGGCCGGCAGCCAGGTGCAGGCCAGGATCCGCTCGTCGACCGCGGTGGCGATCGAGGCGGCGTCGTCCGGCGGACCGGGCGGCTCAACGGCCGGGATGACGAGATCCAGATCGCTGAGAGACCGGTCCTCGTCGAGGACCTTGCGGAGCGCGGTCTCGAACGCCGTCGCCACGTCACCGGGCAGGACCTCGGCGGGACGGCGCTGCTGTAGATCGCGAACGGGGACGCGCAGCAATGCCGCCAGCGCGTCGTTGGCCCTGCGGCAGCGGAGCTCACCGTCGAAGAAGGCGAGCCCGCCGGGGGCCTCCCTGAGCAGGGTCGCGTACAGCGCGGCGTCGGACGCATCCATGGGCTGGCCCTCCACCCCTGAGACGCGGGGATGCGGAACGGACGTCTCGGTGCTCATGGACAACACCTCCGCCCCAGAAGGTCCCGTACCGCGCGGCAATTTTTCATCACTATGAGTGAATGGGAGCAGGCTAGCGCTCCCGCCTCCATCACAACACCGGTCGGAGTCAGGTTTTCATCATCCCGATGGTTCGCCCCCTACGGAACCCCTGATGGACAACCTTGTCCATGCGGCCCCCTGCGACGACCTCGGATTCGGACGCCGTCCCCGCGGGACGCCAGCGGCGGCTCGATCGGACGGCGAGTAGGAGATGTTACGGCGCCGGAGAGCCACGGGCAGTGAACTCGGCCCCTTCGGCGAGTTCCGGCCACGGACGAAACGCCTCGTCCCGTGCCCGCTTCATCCGGCAAAAAGATGGCAAAGCTCGCCTTGCCGGAATGCGAGATCGAGAGCGGCTCACGTCCGTCGTCGCCCGTCGCCGTCCCCTGCCGCCCCCTCCCGTTCGTGCGGCAAGGTCACTTTGCGGCCTTGGCCGCCGCCTTCATCTCCGCCTTGAACGCCCGAACCTTCGCGAGCGACTCCGGACCGGTGATGTCGGCGACGGACCGGTGCGAGCCCTCTTCGCCGTACGCGCCCGCCGCCTCACGCCAGCCTTCGGGGCGCACGCCGTACTGCTTGCCGAGAAGCGCGAGGAAGATCTGCGCCTTCTGCTTGCCGAACCCGGGCAGGCCGTTCAGACGCTTGAACAACTCCTTGCCGCTGTCGACGCCCATCCACACTCTCTGGGCGTCACCCTCATAGTTCTCCACGAGGTACTGGCACAGCTGCTGCACCCGCTTTGCCATCGACCCGGGATAGCGATGCACGGCCGGCTTCTCCGATAGGACCGCCGCGAACCGTTCAGGGTCGAACGCCGCGATCTCGTGGGCGTCCAGGTCGTCCGTCCCGAGCCTCTGGGTGATGGTGTAGGGGCCGGAGAACGCCCACTCCATCGACACCTGCTGGTCGAGGAGCATCCCCACCAGTGCGGCGAGCGGGCTGCGCCCGAGCAGTTCGTCGGCCTCCGGCCGCTGCGCTAGTTGAACCTTCGTGGCCATGCGCCCAGCTTAGAACCGCCGGAATCGGTGGCCGGGCCGAGATCTGTCGGAAGTCTTACGGGTCTGTCCAGAACGTGGCGGCACGGGTGCCGCGGTGGTCGAATGGAACGGTGAACGAGGAGGAACGGGCGGAGGGCAGTCCCGTCGGCCGACGGGTGGTGCTCGGGATGCTCGGCCTCGGCGTGGCGGGGGTCGCCGTGGGAGCGTCCGTGCAGCAGAAGGTGAGCCGCGCCTTGGCGCCGGTAGGACCCATCGGGGACGTCCTACCGGCGGCAGGGGGGTTTCGCTACTACACGGTGACCGGCAGCGTGAGAAAGTACACCCCGGCCACCTGGCGCATGGACGTGAACGGGCTGGTGAACGCCCCACGTGCGTTCACGATGGCGGACCTGGCACGGTTGCCGCAGACAGTGCTCGACAAGGACTTCCAGTGCGTGACGGGCTGGCGCGTGCCAGACGTGCGCTGGGTGGGGGTGGCGCTGCCCGACCTACTCCAGGCGGTTGGCGTCGCGCCTGGGGCCAAGGCCGTGCGATTCACGTCCTTCGACGGCACCTACACCGAATCACTCACGCTGGATCAGGCGCAACGCAGGGACGTCCTGGTCGCAACACAGATGGAGGGCGGGCCGGTCACCCACGATCACGGAGGGCCGGTACGGCTGTACGTGGCGCCCATGTACGGCTACAAGTCCCTCAAGTGGCTTGGAGGCATCGAGCTGACCGACAAGGTCCGGCCCGGCTACTGGGAACACCGCGGATACGACGTGGACGCCTGGGTCGGACGGTCGAACGGGCGTGACGATGCCCCCACATGATTCGCCCGTTGAGGAGGCGCGCACGCCGCTCTGGCTGGTGCGGTTCACCCGGGCCGAAAGGTCTATCCACCATGTGACCGCCCTGCTGATGCTGGTATGTCTTGTGACGGCGGCGTTCCTGTACTTCCCTGCCTTGTCCACGGTGGTGGGGCGCCGTGAACTGCTCAAGACGGTGCACGTGTGGTGCGGGTTCGCCTTGCCCGTGCCGATCGTCCTCGGCCTTGTGTCGCGGGCCTTCAGGACCGACCTTCGCCGGCTGAACAGGTTCGCGCCACACGACTGGGAGTGGCTCAGGCGCAGCGATCGCAGGGCCGTGCGAGGCGGCCGCGGAGTGTTGCCGGTAGGCAAGTTCAACGCCGGGCAGAAGCTGAATGCGGCGTTTACCGCCGGAGCCATCCTCCTGATGCTCGGGACGGGCGAGGTGCTCACCTTTCCCGGCCCCTGGCCAGACCGGTGGCGGACGGGCGCCACGTTCGTCCACGACTGGCTCTTCCTGCTGATCCTGGTGGTGACAGCCGGGCACCTGTGGGAGGCGTTGCGGGATCGCGGCGCGCTCACCGGCATGCTCACCGGACGCGTTGACAGGGAGTGGGCGCAGCGGCATCACGCGGGTTGGGTCGACATCGCACCGGAGGCGCGAGCCAAGACGCAGGTCAGCGCACCGGAGGCGGAATCGGACGGGTCGTCCGGCGAGGACGGAGCAGAATTTGCGAAACGTCGCCCCGGTATGTCTTGACTCTCCCCGCAAAAGCGCTGGAATGAGACATCGAGGCGGGGTTTGGGCGGAAGCTCCCAGCCAGGGTCGGTTCGCGCGTGCTCTGTCTCGACCCGACGGTTCGGCCCCCGTCCGCCGGTACCCCGTGCGCGGAGGTGTGCGCAGATGCCTGCACAGACGCCTACACTCACCGATCATCGAAGCCAGACCCGCGACGCGCTCACGCGCCGCCTCATCGACGAGTTCGACACCTTCTCCGCAGACGCGGTGTATCGCTGCGTCAGCGACGTCCACGCGCGCATAACGCATCTTGGGCTCGACGCCACACCGGACAGCGTCGAGCGAATGGCGCGCGAGCATCTCCTGGGAATGCTCAAATCGGAGCCGCCCTCCGGGCGGGCGAACGGCTCCGGCGGCGATGGGGACGGCTGAGCGGCGCGCCCTCCTCGGGCGCGTCCCATTGCGGCCTTCGCCGGTGTCGCGGGCAACGCCCCGCATAGGATCTGAGAAACTGGAGGAGTGAGTCCCCGTAGCCGCCACCGCTCCTCCGGGGATCCGGCAGGTGACGGCCCACCTCCCCCGGACGAAGTCTCCGCGATATTCGACGGAATGCTGCAGCACGCCCGCGAACTGCTGGCCGTGCGCAGCCCGCTGGACGCCGAGCTCATCGTCAGCGAGATCCTCGGGTCCTGGTGGGGGCACCATGTGCCGGGCGGCGACGTGGAGCAGGTCATCGGCGAGGCCCTGGTCGGCTACGCCGGACGGGCCGGAACGCCCGCCGCGCTCGCGCTGCTCACCGGTATGGCCTATCTGGGCACCTCTCGGCAGGCCGCCAAGGCGGAACGCGCCGCGCTGCAGCTCATGGAGCACGGCGTTGCCAGGCCGGGATGGGCCGATCGCGTCGGGATGGTCGCGCCCGAGGAGTGCTTCGTCTCCAGGGACGTCTACGGCGACCAGGACTCCATCGTCTGTACCTACACCTACGGCGGTGCAGAAAGGCACGCCCTCGTCGTCCTGGTCGACCGCAACCGGGCCGGGGCCGTCCAGCAGGCCGGCGTCCCGTTCGTGCCGGCCGCGCGTAGCGGCCGGCCACCGACGAGCGGGATGGTCCGCGACGCGTGGGTCTCGTCCCAGGTCGGCAAGCTCCTCGACCACTGCCGCCGGGAGGGGCGTGACAACCCGCTGATGCGGTTCGAGCAGCTCGACCCGCGCGACACCAAGGCGCTCCTGCAAAGCGCCTTGGGCCTCACCGACGACACCGACGACCCGCCGGTGAACGAGAACTTCGGCTCTTACCACGCCTTTGTCCGGGCGCGCGTGAGCATCCTTCCGCCAGGTGGGCGCCTTCCCCAGCCGCCGGTGTACGGGCGTGACCGGCGGGCCACGATCGCGGCCCGCTTCCTGGCCTCGGACGAGGCGGAGGACCTGTCCGACCGGTCGGCCGCGAGCCGCTGCGTCGACCGCATCATCGACTACGGCTGCACCCACGACTTCGGGCGTCCGCTCCGGGTCAGCCCGATCAAGTGTGAGATGTTCCTGCTCGACTGGCTGCCCCGCAAGGTGCTGCTCTCCCCCACCGAACAGGAGGCCGTACCCCACGTGCTGGCCTCCTGGGTGCGCTGGGCAGGCAAGCGCATTGGGCTGCCCGAGGAGGGCATCAGGGCGACACTGGACGCCGTGTGGGACGCCACCGCGAAGTTCGCCGAGGCCTACCGCGACCCGTCCGCCTTCGGCCTCGATCGTGACCTCGTCGACCGGCTCCTGCCCGACGGCGAACTCGACGCGCTGCCCCGCCGGGCCTTCGCGCTTCCGTTCCTGTCCGGCACCCACCGCCAGACCGGACGGCATGGTGCCATCGACCTGTCCACCCTCGATCCCGCCGATCCCGACGACCGCCGCATCATCCTGGAGTTCGAGCACCCTGGCGCGGACGCGAAGCACCTGGACGCTCACGAACGCCTCGCAGAAAGGTTGTGGAACGGAGATCCGCCCCAACTGTGGGAGACCGCCCAGGCGCTGCTGGACGTGGGCTACGAACGCCACGAGATCCTGCACCGTCTCATCGACGTCCTCGACCGCCATCACGCCGACCCGGAGGCACTCCGGGAGGCCCTGCGTGTGCTGCGTCACGAACCCCCGCCCGAGTGAACTCCCGGTTTGCGCGCGGCGTCCGCGGCGACAATCATCGGGTGCCGGGCAGATCTCGCGGGGGCCCGGGGGCGGCCCCCGGTCGTAGGGAGTGATCTTGTTGGAGTGGTCCGAGTTCGCCCGGCGGCTGGGTCGCGAGCTGGCGGGTCTCGAACGGGACACCATCCTCATCGTTCGTGAACGCGAGGAGAGCCGCCACTACGTCCAGGCCATGCGCGAGCCCGACCGGCTCTATGCGGAGGCAGTGAGCAACAACTTCCTCGACGGGCCGCTGTTGCTCACCCTGGCCGACGAGGAGGTCATGAGCGACGCGGGCTGGCGCCCGCCCGCCGAACCCTCTCCCCGCAACTGGTGGACCGAACTGCCGGAGTCCGGATCGGCGGGCGGGCTGCCGACGGTCGCCACCGGCGCCTACTTCCGGCTGGCCGACGTCATGGTCACCGCGCTCCGCGACGTCCAAGGCGTCCGGCGCCCCTCCGATCTCGTGTACGAGTCGTTCCACCGGCACGGCACGGGGCTGATCGAGCTGCTCGACTTCGGCATCGACACCGCCGACCCGTCCCGCGTCGCCAGGAGCCGATCGTCCGCCGAGGCTCTCGGCACCGGTCCGCTCCCCGCGGGGACGCCGCCCGCCGGCACGCCCATGCCGCTGCCGCCGGAGGGCATGCCCGCCACAGAGGCCGACCTGCTCGAACCCCGCCTCGCTGAAGCGAAGCAGCACGGCGACCACACCACCTACTTCGACCTCTTGGCGAGTGCCGACCTCGTCCTGCCGGCGACCGGCCCGGCCGTGGAGGACCCTGACCACGCCGAACTGCCGACCATCACCCTCGGGTCCGTCACGTATGTGGCCGTGTTCACCTCAGCCGGTGCGCTGGCACGCACCGCGAATGCCGGGCTTTACCGACGCACCACGTTCGCCATGCTCGCCGCCGGATGGCCCGACCCCTCCTGGCAGCTTGCAGTGAACCCCGGGTTGCCGAGTGAGGTCCTCTTGGACACCTCGACGCTCATCCGTCTGAGCAACACTCCGCGTACCAAGGCGGACGTCTCCAACCCGTACGGCAGCGTCGACCCTCACGCAATGTCAGGTCCGAACCCGGTTGTAGGCGGGCCGATCCCCGTCTCGAACGGGTCCGTCCCCGCTACCAACGGGGCGCCGTACACCGATGACCACACGGCGGTGGACTCCTACACGCTGGCCGAACTGAAGGCTGTGATCGAATCCGGCGGCGTCCAGAAAACGCCGAACGCGGAGAGCAGTCCAGCCGACAGGGCCGGTGCGGAGAGCGCGGACGTCGAAGGCGACCGCCCATCGGACGAACCGCCCGCGCTGGAGCCACGGGCCGTCCAGCCACAGGCGATGGACCAGCAGGCCACCGAGCCGGAGACGACCGGATCGCTGACTGAGCCGCAGCCAACAGGGCCACAGAAAACTGGGTCGCAGCCATCCGGGGCGCAGCAGACTGGGCCGCAGCCGATCGGTCCGCAGCCGCTAGAGGCGCGAACGCTGGAGACCCGGGCGGTAGAGACTCAGACGGTAGAGCCGCGGATGGTGGAGCCAGAACCCGAACCGCTGGTCGTCGCACCCCTCAGCGCCCCGACGGAGGATGGACCCGCTCGGGAACGGCCTTCCGGCATCCCCCTCCGCCCACCGCACGGCGCCCGCCTCTGGGAGTCAGGTGGCGAAGAGGACCAGATTCCCCTTGCGGTCTACGACGCCATCGGCGGAGCCTGGACGCCGGTACGGACCGACCCCGTCCCCGCTCCCCACGCCGAGTGACACGACGTTCGACTACCGTCGAGCACGGCTAGCTGTACTGCACCACGCACGCGAGAGTGGATCCCGAGTGGACTGGAACGATTTCGCCCAACGGCTGACGCTCGAACTCTCGCGGCTGCCCGTCAAGTCGTTTCTCATCGTCCAGCGGCCCAGCGGGCTGCCCTACGTTCAGGCGATGCGTTCCGAGAACGCCCTGGATGCGGAGGCCGTCGGAAGCGCCTTCCTGCCCCGTCCTCTGGCACCGCACCAGGAACGCCGCCTGAAGGCTCTGGGCTGGGAAGAGCCCGACGAGGATCAGCGGTGGAACTGGTGGCAGCACTTCGCCCTCCGCGGCCGCGGAGCCCAGGCCCCGGCCGAGCACCTGGAGGCATGCGCCCTTCTCGCCGGTCTGATGGTCGGGGCGTGCCGCGACGTCTACGAGGTCGTTTCACCGATAGAGATGGTCTATGAGGCCAGCCGGTCCGGCCCCCGTGGCGGCCCTCTCGCGTTGCCCGGTCTGGGCATCGCCTTGGCGATCCCCGAGGATGAGAGTGAACGCGCCGTCCCCACGGACAGTGCGGCGCGTCCGGCCGGCTCCACGCTCGAAGCGGCGCTCGCCGAGGCGCGCGAACACGGCGACCAGCAGGCATACCTGGAACTCCTCGCCCGCGCCGTGCTCTACCTGCCCGCCTCAGGCGAACCCTCGGGCACCCACCAGTTCGCTACGGCACAGTTCGGCGACGGCACGTTCGTCCTGGCGTTCACCTCGCCGGAGGCCATGGACCGCTCTTTGCAGGGGCAGGCCGTCCACCACCGGCAGGCGTCCCTGCCCGAACTGTCGCGGCACTGGCCGCACCCGGAGTGGCAGCTTGCGGTCAACCCGGGCCTCCCCAGCGCGTCCTACCTGGACGCCAACGCTCTCTTCGACCCCGTCGAAGATCATTCCCCCGCGCCTCCGGCACCCCCGGGCCGTCCTGACGTCCGTGTGGCGGCTCCCTCCCCTGCCCCCCGGCGCGCTCCCCCGCCTCCGCGCTCGCCGCGACCGAGCACCCGCTCGACGCTGCCCGAACAGGGAGGCGAATCGTCCATGCCGCAGCCATCTGAGGCGGTTTGGACGGCCGGGCGCGGCTCCTCGACCAGGCCGCAACCGCCTGCGCGGGCGGCCAGCACGCCCCAGCGGCCGTCAGATGACCTCAGAGCGCCGCGTGACGCGCACGGCGGAGAGGTGGCCCCGCGAGACGTCCCAGCGCCGCCACCGCCCCCTGAACGGCTCACGGTCGAGTCGGCCACCGAAGTGGTGATCATGCAGAAGGTGGTGCGCCCCGAACACGTGCAGCACTACCTTGAGGGTGGTTACGACCTGGTTGCCGGTTATGTCCACCGGCTCCCGGACGTGCAGGGCCTCGACACCCCGGCGGCCGTCATCCGGGGGCTCGGCCTGGTGTACGAGGGGTCGCCGTTCTCACTCGCGGACGAGCGCGTCTTCGCGGTCCGGTGGCCGGCGGTCAAGCCGCCGCTCTTCCGGCGACCGTTCGGCGGGACCGATGAGACGAGCATGGGCATCGTCCCGGGCGGCTGGGTGATCGAGAAGGCGCCGTTCCCGGGAGCGGGGGACGCGCCAGGCGAGGGTCCGGCCGTCCCGGAGTTCAAGATCGAGAGCCAGCGGCTGCCCCACGGCGCCGAACTGGTCCGAATCGACGCGTCCGGCGCCGCCACGCCGGTGGCCGGGTACGACGCCGATCTGCGCAGGTGGCTGGTCCGGCTGCCGGGAGGTCAAGGATGAGCATCAGGCACGGCTTTTACGCGGGCTGGCACGGCGCCGAGTACGAGGCGAGCCCGGACGGCGACCACGTGCGGCTGTACGTGACGCAACTCGCGGACGGGTTCCGCCAGATCGGCCCGGGTCGGTTCGTCCAGGTGGTGCCGGTGTCGGAGGTGGACGGGCTGTCGTACGTCAGCACCTACTGCACCTGGCGTGGTGAGCCGTTCGTCGTGCTAGGCGAGCACAAGGAGTGGCTGCGCGTGGAGTACTCCGGCGGTAAGGCGCCCGTTGCCGAGCAACTGGGTCTCGAACTGTTCGACCGGGGCGTGTACCAGGCGTGGGCACCGCGGAGCGAGGTCGAAGACCTGCGCGAGAAGTCCGTCTGAGACGCCTGGCCCGAGCGCGGCCCGCGCGGGGGGCGATGGTAGTTCTTGGACATGGCGGTCATCGACATCAACGCAGACCTGGGTGAAGGTTTCGGCATCTGGGAGTTGGGCGACGACCTCGCGCTGCTCGATGTGATCACCAGCGCGAACGTGGCCTGCGGATTCCACGCGGGCGATCCGCTCATCATGCGGCGGGTGTGCGCGGCGGCCGCCGAACGCGGGGTGACGATCGGCGCGCAGGTGTCCTATCGCGACCTGGCCGGTTTCGGGCGGCGGGAGATGGACGTCGCCGCGCCCGAGCTGACCGCCGAAGTCCTCTACCAGCTCGCGGCACTGGACGGCATAGCCCGCGCGGAGGGCGGACGGGTGGCATACGTGAAGCCGCATGGCGCGCTCTACAACCGGATAACGCGCGACCCCGGCCAGGCGAGGGCTGTCACCGAGGCAGTACGTGCCTACGACCCCTCCCTGCCCTTGCTGACACTGCCGGGCTCAGTCGTACACGACGTCGCCGACGGGCTGACCGTTGTCGCCGAATGTTTCGCAGACCGCGCCTACACACCGTCCGGCGCGCTCGTACCCCGGCGTGAGCCCGGGGCCGTGATCCACGAGCCGGAGGCTGTGACGCGCAGAGCCGTGCGGATGGCTTTGGACGGCACGGTCGTAGCCGTGGACGGAAGTGAGGTGGCCTTGCGAGCGCGGTCGGTGTGCGTACACGGCGACACACCGGGCGCGGTGGCGCTGGCCCGGTCCGTCCGGTCGGCACTGTCCGGCGCGGGGGTCACGCTGGGCCCGTTCGCGTGAGGATCCGACGTGCCGGGGACGCGGCACTGCTCGTGGAGACAGGTGACCTGTCCACCGCCCACCGGCTGAACGCGGCGCTGCGGCACGCGGCCCTGCCCGGCATCGTGGACGTCGTGCCGGGCGAGCGGACCGTCCTGGTGGTCGCAGCCCCCTCCGCCGACCTCGACCGGCTCGCCGCCCGGCTGCCCGGCCTCCCGCTCCCCGAGGACGCCGGAGGGGACGCGGATCCGGTTGAGGTCCCCGTGGTGTACGACGGCGAGGACCTGGACGAGGTCGCACGGCTCACCGGTCTGTCCCGTGACGAGGTCGTCCAGCGGCATTGCGGAGCGACGTACACGGTCGCCTACTTGGGCTTCTCTCCCGGCTTCGGTTACCTCACCGGCCTCGACCCCGCCCTGCACGTGCCCCGTCGCGAGTCGCCGCGCACGGCGGTCCCGGCGGGGTCGGTGGCGATCGCGGGCCCGTACGCCGCGGTCTACCCCTCGCGTTCGCCGGGCGGTTGGCGCCTTCTCGGCCGCAGCGGCCTCGCGCTGTGGGACGTGACCCGCGACCCGCCGTCCCTGCTGCGTCCCGGGACGCGGGTCTGTTTCGTTCGCCGGGAGTCCCTTTGATCGAGGTCGTGCGGACCGGGCCGCTGGCGACCGTGCAGGACCTCGGCAGGCCCGGGCACGCCCACCTGGGCGTTCCGCGTTCCGGGGCCGCGGACGGAGAGGCCCTCCGGCTGGCGAACCGGCTCGTCGCCAATCCCGAAGGCGCGGCGGGGGTGGAGTTCACGCTCGGTGGGGGCGTGTTGCGCTTTTGCGCGCGCGCTTGGGTCGCTGTAACGGGTGCACCGGCGCCGCTCCACATCGATGGCCGCGCCTTCGGAACGAACGCTCCGTGCCATGTTCCGGCCGGTGCGGTGGTCGAACTGGGCACACCTCCGGTCGGGCTGCGCAGCTACCTCGCCATCCGCGGCGGCCTCATGGTCGAGGAGGTTCTCGGCAGCCGCTCCAGCGACCTGCTGTCGGGCCTGGGACCACCGCCCCTCTCGCCCGGTGACCAGCTGCCCATCGGCGCCGCCGAGAACCTGGACGACATCACCGTGGACATCGCCCCCGCACCGGCACTGCCGGACACGCCCATTCTGCGCATCCTGCCCGGCCCACGCGACGACTGGTTTCGCCCCGAGGCACTGACCATGCTCACGTCCAACCCCTACACGGTGACCCAGGACAGCAACCGCGTGGGCGTCCGGCTGGACGGCCCGCCTCTTCCCCGCACACGCGAAGGTGAACTGAGCAGCGAGGGCATGGTGATCGGCTCATTGCAGGTGCCGCCCAGCGGGCTACCCATCATCTTCTTGCCCGACCATCCGACGACTGGCGGCTATCCCGTCATCGCGGTGCTCGTCTCCGCCTCGCTGTCCGACGCCGCTCAACTGCGCCCCGGCCAAGAAATCCGCTTCCGCCTGTAGGGACAGGGGCGGTTCGTCCACCTGATCTTCCGTTCCCCTGAGCCGACGGAATCGGAGCGGAGCCCTGGCGACCGTCGCGGACGCCAGGGCCTGTGCGATCCGACCGCCATAAGTCACACCGCCATGGATGAGACGGCCACGGACGGCGCGCGAGGGGATGGCCAGTTCAGGCCAGATACCCGCCATCAATATCGAGGACGGCGCCGGTCACGAAGGAGGCGCCGGGTCCCGCCAGGAAGACCACTCCGGCTGCGATCTCTTCGGGACGCCCGAAGCGCCCCATCGCGTTCGCCGCCCGCTGCGCGTCGGCGGACGGCCCGTCCTCGGGGTTCATGTCCGTCCCCACCGAGCCCGACCTGATGACGTTCACGGTGATGCCGCGCGGAGCGAGGTCACGCGCGGCGCCCTTGCTGTACCCGATGACGGCCGCCTTGGTCGCCGCGTAGTCCGCCATGCCAGGAAAGCCCGTCCGCGCCGAGAGGTTCGACCCGATCGTAATGATCCGTCCGCCCTCTTCCAGGACCGGCGCCGCCGAACGGACCGCCGCGACCACGCCGCCCAGGTTCACGTCGTACATGTGCTCCAACTCGCCTGGGTCCGCCCCCCTCTCGCCGAGAACGCCGTGCGTGATGACACCCGCATTGTTGACCAGCACGTCAAGTCGCCCGAAATCCTCCACGACCTTGGCCACGAGTGCCGTCACCTGCACGGGATCGGCCTGGTCTGCCTGGTACGCGGCCCCGCGGCGACCGGCCTCCTCGATGTCTCGGACGACCTCCTTCGCCTTGTCGGCGGCCGCGGTGTACCCGATCGCCACGTCCGCGCCCTGCCCTGCCAGTGCGCGCGCCGTCGCCGCCCCGATCCCCCGTGAACCGCCGGTCACCAGCGCGACCCTGCCCTTGAGATCCACCATGCCCGTGAGGTCCACCATCGCCTCCATTTTGTACCGATCGGTATTGAAGTCGGTAGCGTACTATACCGATCGATACATAAGTGAGGAGGACGGATGACCACTGGACGGCCCCGCCAGTTCGACGTGGACGAGCGCCTCGACCGAGCCCTCGACGTGTTCTGGCGGCAGGGCTACGAGGGCACCGCTCTGTCGGACTTGACTGAGGCGATGGGCATCAACCGCCCCAGCCTCTACGCCGCCTACGGCAACAAGGAGTCGCTCTTCCGCAAGGCCCTGGACCGCTATCTGGAAGGTCCCGCCTCGTACGTGCCCACAGCCCTCGCCGAACCCACCGCCCGGGCGGTCGTCGAAGGTCTGCTGTACGGCGCGATAAGGGTCATCACCGGCGGTCCTGACGGTTGCCTCATGGTGCAGGGCGCCCTCGCGACCGCCGAGCAGAACGCCGGTGTGCAGCGGGAGATCGCGGCCCGTCGTCGCGCGGGCGAAGCCGACCTGGCCGCTCGCTTCGAACGTGCCCGCGCCGAAGGAGACCTTCCATCGGACGCCGACTGCCCCGGCCTGGCCCGCTACGTCTGGTCGATCTCCTACGGGCTGTCGGTCCAAGCCGCCGGCGGGGTCTCCCGCGACGACCTGAACCGGGTGGCCGCCCTCGCCCTCTCCGCCTGGCCCCCCGTGGTTCCGCCGATCGCGGCGCAAGAACGTTCTGAATAGCGCCTTTCACATGCGAGAACCCGGTTCATCCGGACTACGAGGCGGCTGTGCGGTCAGGGCAGGAGCAACCGAAGACGAGCCTTCGCCTCCTCCAGAGAGCCGGCTGGAATGTCCTCGAACGCCGTCACGGCGACATCTCCGTCCTTGGCATCCCACACACCGGCGACTCTGCCTCCGTACAGAACGACCGGGGAGATCCAGCCGGCCGCGCGGCTCACCTCACCCCGGCGTTCAGCGGGGATCAGGTAGGTCGCACTCGTGCCCGCCCCCAGAACGTACTGGTCGAAAGCCCCGAGCAACTGCACGGACGAGGCAGGCTGGGTGTCGAGCAGTTCCTCCCTGTGGCCCTCCAGCACGTACATGGATTCACCCTCGACGTCGATCGTGGCCGACCCCTCGGATGCGGCGGCGAACCATGCCTTGACATCTCTTTTCCGGTTGCCCTTGCGCATCAGCCAGTTGTCGAACATGTCGGGTGTCGCGGGCCCATGCGCACCGAGGTAGGCGTGGACGACCGTCCGAGCCGCCTCGTCCACCGGGGGAAGCCCCTTCCATCCTGGGAGCCACTGTTCTGGGGCGGTGAAGGTGACGTTGGCGCCCCGGGGCGGCCCGTAGCAGAGCACACCCCACCAGGCCAGCGGCTTGAGAAGCATGCCCCAACCGGAGCCGAGCACATCGGCCAGGTGCCCCGAACCCGTCTCCTCCACGACGGCGGTGGTGAGCTCCTCGCGTGTGAGCGCGGTGCCCTCCGCAAGCGCGCCCGTAGCCGCTTCGGCGATGGCCTCCAGATCGGCCGGTGTGGCGCCGAAGTTCTTCTGCCAGCTGCCCTTCTCCCAGTTGCGTACCGCCGCGCAGAGGACGAGGTAGGCAGGGAGCTCGTCCGCGGGGATCAGGTGCAGGGTGCCCCGCATCACCCAGGTCTTGACGAGCGTCCGTTCATCGAGCAACGCCCGTGACACCTCCCCCCGGGCGGGTGTGGCCTGCCGCACCGCGACGGCGAGTTCCGCCGCCGACGCCACCTGTGCCTGAACACCGGCCAGCCGCCGCGCGATGTCCAGCGCCGAGGCGTCCCCCAACGGCGCCACGTACTGCCGCCGCATCCGCCAGGCCAGCACTTGCGCCCACGTCACCGAAGACATGCACCGATTACATCGCACGCCACCGACAGAGCCCTAGGTGAGACGGTGTGCCAGCTCGGCGAACGCGTCCCGGACGTCGTCGGTGGTGAGCAGGGTGAGGTCGGCGGCGGTCGCGGCTGAGCCGAGTTCGGCGGCGCGCAGCGCGCGGCACGCACATGCCTTCTCGTACATGGAGCGGGCGAAACGTCCGTTGCCGAGTTCGTCTATCCGGCCCGTTCCGCAGGCGCGCTGGAACACCAGGGCGAGATCGTCGAGGGCACGTTCCTCCCATTGGTCGCCGTCTTGCTCGGCGATGAGTTGCGCGATCCGGAGGAGTTCGTCGGGTCCGTACGAGGGAAAGTCAACGCGGACGTCGAAGCGGGAAGCCAGCCCCGGGTTGGACGACAAGAAACGGTCCATGTCGGCCTCATAGCCTGCCAGCACCACGACGAGGCGGTCACGGTCATCCTCGGCGCGTTTGAGCAGCGTCTGCACCGCCTCGGCACCGAACGGGTCGCCTCCCGAATATCCCGGGTTGCTCAGCGCATACGCCTCGTCAACGAAAAGGACGCCCCCGAGCGCCGAGTCGATCACCTTGTTCGTCTTCAGCGCGGTCGCGCCGAGGTGCTCACCCACGAGATCGGCGCGCTGGGCCTCGACCACCTCCGGGCGGGCGAGGAGCCCGAACGCGGCGAAGATGCGGCCGAGCACGCGCGCGACAGTGGTCTTGCCGGTGCCCGGCGGTCCCGCGAAGACGAGATGCCGGGTGGGCGGACGCGTGACCAGCCCCTGCTCATGACGCATCTGGGCGACCTGGATCTGCGCGGCGATCTCACGGACCTGTCGCTTCACCGGTTCGAGGCCGATCATCGCATCGAGTGAGCTGAGCGCCTCGTCCAGGGTGGGGGTCTCCGTGTAGCCGCGGTACCGCTCGGTGACCTCGGCGAAGGCGGTCTCCACATCCTCGGCGCGTAGGGTGACCAGATCATCGGCGGTGGGCCTGGCGGGTTCGCCGGACGACGAGACGGCCTCGACTACGCGCACGTCCCGCGCGCGCGCCGCGGCCTCCGTCAGTGCCCGGACGAACCGGCCGTTGCCCAGTTCGTCGACGATGCCCCGCCGTTCGACCTCTTCGAAACGGACCGCGAGCCGTTGGCGGGCCTCAGCGTCCAGCCGATCCTCACGAAGCCCGGTGTGGTAATCGGCGATTTGCAGGAGTTCTGCGGGGCTGTAGGACGGGAAGTGCACGCGAGTACCGAAGCGTGAGGCCAGCCCAGGGTTGGAGTCGAGGAATTCCTCCATCTGCGCGTCGTACCCGGCGAGGATGACGACGAGGTTGTCTCGGTCGTCTTCGGCGCGCTTGAGCAGCGTCTGCACCGCCTCGTCACCGAACCGGTCGGGTTGGCCTTCCGCGGAGTTCACCAGACCGTACGCCTCGTCGACGAACAGGACCCCACCGAGCGCGGAATCGATGAGCCGGTTGGTCTTGATGGCGGTGGCGCCGAGGAACTCGCCGACCAGGTCTGCGCGCTGGGCCTCCACCACGCTCGGCTCCGGCAGCAGGCCGAACGCGTAGAAGATCTTCGCCAGGACGCGCGCGACGGTGGTCTTGCCCGTCCCGGGCGGCCCGACGAACACGAAATGCCGCATGGGCTTCTCGGTCGGCACTCCCGCGGCGGCACGCATGTGCGCGGCCTCGATCGACGCGGCGATGGAACGGACCTGGCGTTTGACGGGCTCAAGGCCGATCATGCTCTCCAACTCGTCCAGGGCCTCGGCCACCGAGAGGGACGGGACTTCCTCGGGGGAAGCCGCCTGCTCGGGCACGGGAGACATGTCGGCCACCTGCGCGGCTGTACGTTGCTCTGGGACGACCGCAGGAACAGGTGCGTCACTGTATGCAGTGTTGCCCGATCTGTCGTTGAAGCCAGTTCCCCCAGTGCGCCGGTCAGAACGGTCGCTCTTGTCAGCTACAGGCGGGGTCTTACGTGGTGCAGGTGTGCCATCACCGTTGGGGCTGGACTGCTCTTGAACCCAGCCCGTCTCGTACGCCTCGGCGGGCACTGAACGCCGGGCCTGATCCCACCGGTAGGCCAGAGCGGCCAATGCCGCGATCCACCCCGGCGCGACGCTCGCCTCCGGCAGGGGATGCACGACGGCGGCCGTCACGACACCCGCCACGCCCAAGGAGAGCACCGCGGTGCGCCATGGCACGTACCCACGTAGGCGAAACGCGATGAACGCGACGGGGAGGGCGAGCAACGCGAGGAGCAGCGCGGGGCTCAGGTAGGAGGGGCGCCCTTCGTCCGGGTAGAGCCTGCCCAGCGGAATCGACAGTGCCAGCCAGGTCGTCATCACCGCGATGACCGCCATGCCGCTGGGCGAGCGCAGTGTCAGGTGGACGACGATGAGCAGGATGACCGCGAAGGTCGCGCTGCCGAGGATGGGACCGTTCAGCACGACCATGGTTGAGATCACCAAGGCGACGAGCAACAGGCCCCCCAGGAAGCGCAGCCCAGGAGTGATCTGGAAGTAGCGCCACCGCAGGCGCTCGAATAGATCCCGTGCCGCGGCGCCATTCGCCCGGCGGGAGCGGAACCAGCCAAACAAAGCCATCTCCATACCGAGTAAAGCGCAGGACGTGCCAGAACGGGACTCCTCACACGCGGTTCGTTGACTCCTGCCAGTCGTCCCATGCGGCTGCGCACGCCTGCTAAGCACCCCCACACCAGGACTTTTGTAGTGTCCAGAAGTAGGTGCCCCTCTTATGGAACCGACGCACGAATCTGCGGGTGGCGGATCCGGGCGCACGCGTGTCGAGCCCCCTACGATCGAAGGCGCCCAACACTCGGCACGTCCAGGAGTACGCACTGCACGGTGGACGTGGACTGCGCTGTCGCCGCACACCTAATGAGGGGGACTCCTTGACCAATCCGACCGGCGCCCTGCCCGGCGTGGAACTCGCCACGACCGCCACCGCCACGTCCTCGCGCGTTGCCGGCTACGAGATCGAGGACGAGTTGCGCGCCGCGCTGGCCGTGGAGAGTCCCATACGGATCGCCGGGGTCGACGAGGTCGGTAGGGGCGCCTGGGCAGGTCCCGTCGTGGTGTGCGCGGCGGTCACCGATCTGAGCCCACCGCCCGTCCTGGAGGGCCGCGGCAAGAAGGCGATCGGGCTGACCGACTCCAAACTGCTCACCGAGGCACATCGCGAGTCGTTCGCCGACGTGCTGCCCGGATGGCTGGATGCGTACGCCGTCGGCGCGTCCACGCCCGAGGAGATCGATGAACTGGGGATGACGGAAGCCCTCCGCCGGGCCGCGGTGCGCGCACTGGAGGCGTTGCCCGCCCCGCCCGACATCGTGATCCTGGACGGTAAGCACGACTTCTTGCGCAACCCCTGGCGGGTGCGCTGCGAGATCAAAGCCGACCAACGGTCGGTCACCGTCGCCGCCGCCTCCGTCTTGGCGAAGGTCCACCGTGACCGGCTCATGACCGATCTGGGCGAAGAGTTCCCCGGGTACGGATTCGCCGAAAGCGCCGGCTACCCGTCACCGGTCCACCAGCGGGCCCTTGAGGAGTTCGGTCCCACACCGCATCACAGACTGTCCTGGTCCTACTTGGACGACCTGCCGCGCTGGCGCCATCTGAAGAAGCACCGTGACCCGCTCGTCGGGGAAGGTCAGCTCAGTTTCCTGTGAGGCGCGCCCGTCCGTCCCGTAGGAGTCATCCCTCCACGCAGGGGTAGGGCGGCGTGCAACGGGAGGTACATGTCATGGACGCTGTCGTGAAGAGGTTGCTGCGGGAGTCCGGTCAGACGCTCTCCGAAGAAGCCGGGGTGCCGCTGAAGGACCAGCCCGCTGCACTTTTCAAACTGCTTGTCCTGGCCAACCTGCTCAGCGCTCGCATCACCGCGGATATCGCCCTGGCCGCTGCTCGGGAGCTGTTCGAGGCCGGTGGCGGCACACCGCGCGGCATGAGCGATTTGACGTGGCAGGAGCGGGTCGACGCGCTAGGCAGGGGCCACTACGTCCGCTACGACGAGGGTACCGCGACACGGCTCGGCGAGACCGCGGAGATAGTGCAGGACAAGTACAAGGGCGATCTGCGCAGGCTGGCCACCGAGGCGAATGACAACCCGAAGAAGGCCGCCGAGTTGCTCCGGGAGTTTCCCGGAATCGGGCCGACGGGCGTGGATATCTTCTGCCGGGAGGCGCAGGCGGTATGGCCATGGCTGCGCCCCTACGTCGACCCCCAGGTCAAGAAGGGCGCCGAACGGCTCGGCCTGCCCGGCGACCCCAGGAAGCTGGCCGCACAGGTACCGGACAAGGACCTGGCCCGCTTGACCGCCGCCCTGGTCAGGGTGGCCCGCGACAAGAAGCTGGCCGACACGGTGAAGGCGGCCTGACATTGTGCGCCTGAGGCAGCTGACGATCCGTCACAACCTGACGATGACCTCATCGATCGGCTTGCGGGTGATGTCGGGCACCATCGCGTCGTCCGCCGGATAGCCGACGGGAACCACCACGTACGCCCGCTCCTCCTGAGGCCGGTCGCACACCTCGTTCAAGAAGCGCATGGGACTCGGAGTGTGCGTGAGCGTGGCCAAACCCGCCTGGTGCAACCCCGCCAGGAGGAATCCCACAGCGATGCCCACAGACTCTTTCACGTAGTACGGACGGGGAGTCTCGGGCCCCTTGTGGACCTCGAAGACGATGATGACGGCCGGGGCGTCCTCCAGGAACGGTTTGCGCCAGTCGGTTCCCAGCGGCGCCAGCGCGTCCAGCCACTCCTGCGAGGCGCGCCGCTCGTAGAACTCGCGTTCCTCCTCCTCGGCTGCCTCGCGCAGCCGCCTCTTCCGTTCGGGATCGGTGACCACCACGAACCTCCACGGCTGCAGGTTCGCGCCACTGGGCGCGGTCGCCGCGGCCCGGATCGCATGTTCGAGGATCTCCTGCGGCACTGGACGGCTGGAGAAATCACGCACGGTGCGGCGCAACGTCATCGAGTCCGCGAACGCCTGGACACGATCTATCGCCGCCTCGCCCGGTACATCGAAATGGGGGGCGGGGACGACGGGATACTGCCGCTGAGTGCTCATGGAACCGTTCCTACCGTGCGCCTCCGGCCCCGGACAATCGGCAAGACCAGCCAAGATTCCGGGGCCGTTCCAGCACACGGGCAGGCGTTCAGTCCTTACCGCGTGAGGCCACCCAGTCCAGGTTCCATCCGTACGCCTGGTCCACGGTCATCTTGCCCCAGCGCGGACGTCCCGGCGGCGGCAGCACGTACCGGCCCTCCCGCCGCACGACCAGTTCCCCTCCCACGTTCTCGATGAGCGCGAGAACCGCGTCCCGGGAGGCGTCCATGCAGTCGTTCATCTGCATCTCGATGGGCGGCGAACCAAGCGGGTACAGCGTGGCGACCGCGTCCAGGCCACGGAAGTCGTCGGCGCCGTCGTAGATCTCCGCGAACACCAGGATCCGCTTGAAGTCGGCGGTGTGGTCGAGGTTGATCGTGAGGTTCTCTCCCGCCTCCACCGCGCCGGTGCGGTCGTCCTTGTCGAGCTTGATAAACGGTGGACGGTCGAGGGCGCCCATGTCCCCGAGTGCATGGATGATGCCCTTACGGCCGTCCTTGAGCTCCCACAGGCAGCACAGGTCCAGGTCGAGGTCGACGCCACGGCGGCGCTTGCCGAGCCGCCCCTTGGCGACACCCTCCCGCGCGCTCCAGTTGAGGTTGACGCGCATGTGGCCGGACGTCGCGCCCTGCTTGGTGAGCGACACCGACGGCGAGTTCTTCGTCAGGGAGATCTTTCCGCCCTGCGCCTGAGGCTGCTGCTGTGGGGGCGGGCTCTGCGGCGGCTGACCGTACGCCGGGGCAGGCGGAGGTGGAGCGTACTGGCCCGGCGCGGGCGCGTACTGATCAGCGGGCGGAGGCGGGTACTGACCACCAGGCGGAGGCGGCGGGCTGTACTGACCGCCGGGCGGAGGTGCGTACTGGCCGGGCGGAGGCTGAGGAGGCGCGTACTGGCCCGGCGCGGGCGGAGGAGGAGGCGCGTACTGGCCGGGCGGTGGTGGCATGTACTGGCCGCCAGGCGGAGGCGGCGGAGCTTGCGACTGTGGGGGCGCCGGGGGGACCGGAGCCGCTGGAGGCGTGGCCTCGGCTTGGGGGGCCGGAGGCGGCGGGGCAGCCGCCTGACCAGGCTCGTCGACCGAGATGCCGAAATCGGTGGCCAACCCTGCGAGTCCGGAATCGTATCCCTGGCCGACAGCACGGAACTTCCACGCGCCTTGGCGCCGGTATAGCTCACCCAACACGAAGGCGGTCTCCGTAGTGGCCCCCTGGCTGTCGAAACGGGCGACCTCAGCCCCACCCGAGGCGTCCACCACACGCACGTACAAACCCTGGAGCTGGCCGAACGTCCCACCGTCCGAGGAAGCCGCGATCACAATCTTCTCGATGTCGGGCTCCACGCGACTCAGCTCGACCGCCAGAACGTCCAAAATGGTCGGCCCCTGCTGCTTGCCTTCGTGCCGGACAGCGCCGGAGCCATGCGCGGGCTGGTTGTAGAAGACGAAGTCATCGTCCGAGCGCACGCGGCCCGTTCCGGCGAGCAACAGGGCGGACGCATCCGCGTCCGGTACGCCCGGACCCCCCTGCCAGCCGAGCTCGACCCGGACCGAGGGAACCGGCACCGCGGTGTTGGCGCCCTTCTGCATGGACATGAACGCTCCTCATCATCAGCCGACGTCACCAACCTACGGGCAGTCGCGCGGCCCCGCGACCTGCCACGAGGGGAGGACGGACAGCGCGGCCACGGAGTTCCGGTGTCCCGCTCCATCATCGCGAGTGGCGCGGCCAAGGGGCATGAACAGACCGGCCTGATGATGCCCCTGCACAACCCACCACGCCAGGGCGACCCGCCGGTCGGCGCGCGTCAGCCGGAAGCGGTCGTGTCGACAGGCGGCGTCCCGGGAAGTCCTCCCGGCTCAGGCGTGCGCAGACCGTCCAGGACGACCTGAAGGTTCCGGTCCCACTGCGCCTGGCCCGCCCGCAGACCCAGGGTGTGGTCGCTCGTGGAGACCGACACCAGCAGGAAGGCGACGTCCTGCCAGGTGATGTCGGTACGCATGATCCCGGCGTCCTGGGCCCGCCCGACGAGTTGGCGGATGCGATCACGCAGGTCGGCGCGCGCATGGTCCAGCGGTCCGCCGAGCGCCTCGTTGATGTCGCACAACTCGTTGCGCAGGCGGATGTAGGCCGATGCGAAGGCGGTGAAGCCCTCCCACGGGTCGGGATCGGCGAGCCCTTCATCGCCCTTGGCGACGATCTCGCCGAGCACCTCGGCCAGGACGGCCTCCAGCAACAGTTCGAGAGTGCTGACGCGCCGGTAGAACGTCCCGACCCCGACCCCCGCGCGGCGAGCGATCTCGTGCGCGGTGATCTCCCCGCCGATCTCACCGGCCGCTTCACGCGCCGCGCGGACCAGGCGTTCCACGTTGCGCCTGGCATCGGCACGCGGCCGGCGGCCCGAGCCGTCGTCCAGCAGCCGGTCGACGGCGCTCGGGGTGGTGGTCATGATCCCATCCTAGCGATAAGCGGACGCTTACCCTCCGCTTCAAGTGGACAGGTCGCGTCCGCTTAGGCTAACCTCGATCGAAGCGGACAGATCAAGTCCGCTTAGCGATGGAGGGCTCCCATGACCAGCGAAAAGATCCGGGTAGGCATCGTCGGCGCCAGCCCCCACCGGGGCTGGGGCCTGCGGGCGCACGTCCCCGCACTCCGCATCCTGCCCGGCTACGACGTCACCGCCGTCGGCACCAGCAAACGCGCCTCCGCCGAGGAGGCCGCCCGCCGGTTCGGCGTTCCACACGCGTTCACCGACGCCCGGGAACTCGCCTCCCATCCCGAGGTCGACCTGGTGGTCATCACCGTGAAGGTGCCCACGCACTTCGACCTCGTACAGGCCGCACTGGACGCGGGCAAGCACGTGTACTGCGAGTGGCCGCTCACCCAGACCACCACCGAAGCCGAACAACTCCTCCACCTGGCCCAACGCGCCGGCGTCCGTCACGCGGTGGGCCTGCAAGCCCGCTTCTCCCCCGCCGTCCAGTACGCACGCGATCTGGTGGCCGATGGCCGTGTGGGACGGGTGACCTCAGTCAACGTCTACTCGGCACGAGGCAAGGGCGCCGCCGCGGAGATCCCCGGCTGGATGGCCTACACGTTCGACCGCGTCAACGCCGCGGGAACACTCGAAGTGGGCGCCGGCCACACCCTCGACGCCATGGCCTTCGTGGCCGGAAACGTCACCGAACTCTCCTCGTCGCTGGCCATCCAGCGCACCGAGTACACAGTCGACACCGGCCACGAGGCGATCAAGGTCACCACCCCCGACCAGATCGTGATCAACGCCACCCTGGATGGCGGCGCCACGGCCGCCGTCCACATCCACGACGCCAAGCTCTCCGGCCCCCGCACCCGCATCGAGATCGCCGGCACCGAGGGCGACCTGGCGATCCTTTCCAGCGGCCCCGCCGCGGAGGAAGGCGTCCAGATCGGCGCCTTGGCCGTCCACGGTTCCCCAGGCCCTGGCTCCCCGCTCGAAGAGCTTCCCATTCCCCGGCACTACCTGGGGCCGCCTGCCAACACGGAGGTCATCAACGTGGCTCGCTTCTACGCCAAGCTCGCGGACGACATCCATACCGGCTCCCACCACGTGCCGGATTTTCACGACGGCCTGCGCGTCCACCGGCTCCTCGACGCCGTCCGGCTTTCGGCGGAGACAGGAAGGCGACAATCCGTGCATCCCTGATTCACGGCACGCGAGCCGTCCATTCCGGGGTACCGAACTTGTCCGTGACGTACTTGTCGGCGAGGCGCAGTTCATCCTCGCTCAGACCGTCGCCGACCAACCCGTACCGCCCCCGGAAGTGCCCGATCATCCGCTCGATGATCTTCTCCCGAGGCAGCCCGGTCTGACGGCGCAACGGATCGACGCGCTTGTTCGCGCTGGCGATGCCCTTGTCCGACAGCTTCTCCCTACCGATCCGCAGCACCTGCAGCATCTTCCCGGCGTCGATGTCGTACGCCATGGTCACGTGGTGCAGGACGGTTCCCGCTGCCAGCCGCTTCTGCGCCGCCCCCGCGATCTTCCCTTGTTCCGAGGTGATGTCGTTCAGAGGCTGGTACCAGGCTCTGATGCCCAGCTCGCCGAGCGCCCCCAGCACCCAGTCATCGAAGAAGGCATAGCTCTCGGCGAACGACATGCCCGCCACCAGCGTCTCCGGCGCGTACAACGAATAGGTGATCGTATTGCCCGGCTCGATGAACATCGCACCGCCGCCACTGATCCGCCGGACCACCTCCACCCCGTACCGCACCGCGGCTTCGGCATCCACCTCGTTGCGCAAAGACTGGAAGCTGCCGATGACCACCGCCGGCGACGCCCACTCCCACACCCGCAAGGTCGGAGGCCGCCGCCCCGCCCCCACCTCCTCCGCGAGTACCTGGTCGAGCGCCATGTGCAGAGCCGGCCCCTGGGGCTCCTCGTGCACGAGCCGCCAACCATGGTCCCGCCAGTCCGACGCCCGCGCGATCGCTCGCCGCACCGCGATCCCCACGGCTTCCGCCGTGACTCCCAGCATCACCGTCTCGCGCGGCAGACCTGCCTGAACGCGGGCCCCGATCTCCCTGGCCTCAAGACCGGCGGGCAAGCCGTCCAGCACCGCGTTGATGACATCCAGCGCCTCGTCCGGCTCGAGGAAGAAGTCACCGCTGATCCTCGGACCGCGCAGCACCCCGTCCACGACGTCCACATCGGCGACCACCAGCTTGCCGCCGGGCACCTTGTACTCACCGTGCATCACGTATTACCAAACCCCACCCGCCCTTCCCGGATTCCGCCATCCGCCCGGGGGTTCGTCGAAGCCTGCAAAACCGGAATCGGTCCATCCACGGCAGAGGCTGGCAGAGCCACGGCAAGCGGTCGTCCGCTGAGCACGCCGGCAAACGCCGAACTGACGAGTCGGTCCTGGCGACCCGTCGGCCATACCGGTGGACCCGGGCTCTGTCTCACGGCGGTTTCCGGAAAACGAATCAGAGCCCGAAGATGAGAGGCATGGTGATCCCTGGAAGACCCGCCCGCGGCTTGTCCACCGGCCGGCCTCTCATGGCGGCACTCGATCTCCTCGCCCGACGTTGGACACTGCACATCATCTGGGAACTGCACGAGGAGCCGCTGGGGTTCCGCCCGCTCCAGCAGCGCTGTGACGGCATGTCGTCCAGCGTTTTGCGCCAGCGGCTTCTCGAACTGATCGAGGCAGGGCTCGCGCAACAGACGCCGGACGGCCGTTACACCCTGACGGAACTCGGCCAGGACGCGCGCGAGGCCCTTGACCCACTGTCCGCGTGGTCCAGTCGCTGGGCGGCGACCATGCGACCGACCATGTGAACTCCTGGTGCTTCGATTCCAGAAGCGGTGTCGCTTCTGGAATCGAAGCACCAGAAAAGTCTCCCCTGGCGCGCATCGCACCCTCTGAACCGCCGGACATGTCGGACCATCGCCGAAGGGTGCCCACCGCGAATCACCTACGCCAGCCAGATTCCGCTGCGGCGAGGGCGTGCCGGGGTCATGGCGAAGTCGGACGGGACAGCTCGCTGGAGCACGACCCGGATCTCATGGCGGAGGCGGCGGCGGGCCCGCCGCTCCTGAACCGTCGCCCATTCCGACACCCAGCGATCGAGAAGGTCATAACGCACAGGCACGTAAACGGCCGCCTTGCGGCGGACTCTGATGGGCCGGGCGCGGCGACCCTCGCGAACGGCCTGCGCGTCACCGGCTGCGTTGTACCGCAGGCTGGAAGGACGGGTCACCCGTCGATCACTGGCTGGTGTCGGACGGGAAAGTTCACCGAGTTCGCGATGAAGCAGAGCTTGTGGGCACGTTCGTGCAGGTTGGCGACCTGGTCGGCCTGCTCCGGGTCCGCCAGTTCGACGTGGGGGCGCAGCATGACCTCGTCGAATCGCCCGCCGCCGTCGGGGGTCTCGATCATGGTTCCGTAGGGATGGTCGGTATAGGAGGTGACGACCAGTTTCTCCACGGCGCACAAATGCAGGAACCACAGCATGTGGCACTGCGACAACGAGGCGACCAGCAGTTCCTCAGGGTTCCACCGTTCCGGGTCACCACGGAAACCGGGGTCGGAGCTGCCTGCGATCGGCGGTTTGGCCTGTGCCGCCACCTCGTGGGACCGCTCGTAGGCGCGGTAGGAACTCGTCCCCGTGCCGAGATTGCCGGTCCAGGTGACGGACACTTCATAGCGATGGGTCCTCGACATTCCATCCCTCCGATCAGGTCAAGGTCGCCCTGGTGGCACGCACATGATCACCGGCGACCCGCTCCGCCCGCGGCCGGTCGCCCTGGACGATCGCCCGTACGAGGTCGCGGTGCTCGGCCGCGACCGCCTCTCCGCGTTCCGGGCGTGCCGGATGGGTGAGTGACTCCCGCGTCGAGACGATGATCTGGTCCCACAGCCGGTCGAGGGTCTCCAGCGCGATCGGATTGCCGCCCAGTTCGGCCACACTCCGGTGGAATCGCCGGTTCAGCACGATCGCGTTGTCCAGATCGCCCGAGGCGGTCACCTCTTCCAGGAGCAACGTGTCGCGCTCCAGGTCGGCCAGCGCGGCCGGCGCGAGGCGTCCGATGCGCTGCCGTTCGGCGGCGAGCCCCGCGGTGAGCGCCTCCAGCGCCGCCCGCACCTCGTAGGCATGGTCGAGATGCTCCGGAGGCAGGGCATGCACGACGACGCCCCGCCCCGCGCACAGCACCAGGCCATCGCCCTCAAGCCTGCGCAGCGCCTCGCGGACGGGCGTCCGGCCGGCGGTGAGCGCCTCGCTCACCGCCGCCTCCGTGAGCCGCTCACCGGGTGGGTACTCGCCCGCGACGATCAGTTCTCGTAGCCGCCGGTAGACGGTGTCGACCTGCATGGGCACCTCCATTGCATACAAAGCATACATTGCATGCAATACGGTTAACGCAGGGGCAACACCACGATCACGACACTCGCGTGCATGACGCGAGGGACCCGCGCCGCGCTGACGGCCGCAACTGCGATCATCGTTCTGTCCCTGACCGGCCCATCGCGGTTCCCGGAGGACGCACTTCCGGCCCCCGCGCGTCTCACAACGGCACCACCGACCATGGAACCAGCGGATCCACCGGCCTCATTCACGCGGTCCGAGCGCGCCGCGCTGACCCGCGCCCTCGATCGCTACCTGAAGCGTCGTCCAGGGGCCGTGTCGATCTCGGTCCGCGCCGCCGGGCTGGACGACTACACCTATGGCCGGGGGGTGCGGACGGCTACGGCGAGCATCGTCAAGCTCGACATCGTCCTCGCGCTGCTGCTCAAGGCGCAGCATGCGAAGCGGCGCCTCACCGCGACGGAGAAGACCTTGGCAGAAGAGGCGATCACGGTCAGCGACAACCACGCGGCCACCGCGCTCTGGCACCGGATCGGCGGCTCGGAGGGGCTGGCCACCGCGAACCGGCGACTCGGGCTCCGCGCGACGGTCCCCGGCCCAGGGGACGCCTGGGGCTCCACGACCACCACATCCGTCGACCAGATACGCCTGCTCACGGCCCTCACGTCCGGGCACAGCCGGATCTCGCCGGCGAACCGCCGTTACGTTCGCGGCCTGATGGAGGACGTGGTGCCCGAACAGGCCTGGGGTGTGAGCGCGGCCGCCGACCCCGGTACCGGCGTCGCCGTCAAGAACGGCTGGCTGCCCCGCCGCGTCCACGACGGTCTCTGGACGGTCAACAGCATCGGCCTCGTCCACGCCGCCGGTCGCACCTGCCTGATCGCCGCCATCTCCGAACGCCATCCCACCTTGCCGGACGGGATCGCCACGCTGGAACACGCCACCAGGACGATCGCCAGGGCCCTCACCCCCTCTCCGTCCAACCCCGACGCATGACCCTCCATCGCCGGAGGGTGACCGCCCGCGATCAGCCGGCCCCACGCCGGAAGGTCGCGCGGTAGTCCCTCGGACGCCGCCCGGTGTGTTTGGCGAAGAGGGCGGCGAAGGTTCCGGCGTCGCTGTACCCGACCGCGGCGGAGATGCCGGCGACGGTCCGGTCCGTGGTCTCCAGGAGATGGCGGGCGCGCCGGACACGCGACGCCTGCAGGTAGGCGAGCGGGCTCTGGCCGGTCTCGTCCGCGAAGCGCCGCAACAGCGTCCGGGTGCTGACGTTGAACGCACCGGCCAGTGCGGCCAGGTCGTATCGGGCGGTGAGGTTCTGGTCGAGCCTCCGCATGACCCTGCGGGAGAAGTCGTTCCCGGGCCGCGGGAGCAGCCGCGGGTCGACGTAGGGGGTCTGGGACGTGCGGGCATCATCGACGAGCGCCACCCGCGCGGTCGTCCGTGCCACGTCGGCGCCGCTGTGTTCGCGGATCAGATCCAACGCGAAGTCGTACATGGCGCTGAAGGCTGCGGTCGTCGTCACCCCCCGGTCGGTGACGACCAGACGTTCGGGCCGGACATCGGTGTCCGGACAGCGCCGGGCCAACTCGTCCGCGAGGAGCCATGCCGTTGTCGCGCGGCGATGATCGAGCAGTCCGGCGTCGGCGAGCAGGAACGCGCCGACGCAGATCGAGACGACGACGTTGCCCGTGGCGGCGTGCGAGCGGATCACGGCGATCTCGGGGGCGAGGGACGCGAGCGCCGCGTCCAGGTCGAGGCCCGCGGCGAACTCGAAACCCGGCACGACGAGGACATCGACCTCGCGCGGTGGGGACACGGCCAGCGCCGCGCCGCCCGACGCGGCGACGCGCCGGCGGGGTGAGACGACCGAAACCGCGTATCCCGCCTGGTGTGGGCCGGCGATGTGCGCGGCCATCGTCAAGAGATCGGGCACACCGAATACCTCGGAAGCGAAGCAGCCCGGATAGGCCAGGACACCGACCCGCAGTGCGCTCACACTCGTCTCCCCCCACCAGATCGATGGCGAGATTACCGCCATACATGGCGATATGGCCTGTCGCCCTGGACGGGTGCGTCAGTCCACCCTGTCGTCATGAGCGCCACCGACGGGCACCTTGACGACGCGATCACCGACTTCTCCCGCCGATCCGTCGACGTGGACGGGGTGGTGAAGACGGTGTACGCGGGAGGTTCGGGGCCTGCCGTCGTGCTGATGCCGGAGATGCCGGGCATCAGCCCTGATGTGCTCCGGCTGGCGCGATGGGCGCGGGACGCGGGCTTCACCGTCCATGTCCCCTCGCTCTTCGGGGTCGACGGCGCCTATCCCACCGCCGAGGGCGGCGAGGAGGTCGTCCGTCGCGCGTGTGCGAGCGCCGAGTTCCGTGCGTTCGCCGGCGGCGGCACCAGCCCGGTCACAGCGTGGCTCCGCGGTCTCGCGCGCCAGGCCCACGCCGAGTGCGGCGGTCCGGGGGTCGGCGCGATCGGACTGTGTTTCACCGGCAACTTCGCCCTCACCATGACGCTCGAACCGGCCGTCATCGCGCCCGTGGTCAACCATCCGTCGCTGCCGCTGGACGACGCCGCCGGGCTCGAGCTCAGCGACGAGGACGCGCGCGCGATCCGAGACCGCTTCGCCCGCGACGGCCTGAAGGTCCTCGCCTACCGCTTCGAGGGTGATCGGTGGTGCACCGGCCAGCGCTTCGCCGCCTACCGGGCACTCCTCGGCGACGCCTTCGACGGCCGCGTCCTGCCGGACGACTCCGCCAACGCCGATCCTCCCCCGTTCTTCCGCGACGTGGTCGGGACTCCGCACAGCGTCGTCACGGCCCATCTCGTCGACGAGGACGGGCATCCCACCCTGAGGGCCAGGGACGAGATCATCACGTTCCTGGGCGACCGCCTGAGGCCGCCCGGGCACCCCGTGGGCGACGAGCAAGACTCGTAGATCGATACCGGCGGGCGCGCCAGCGATCGCTCCGGCATGGAGAACAGGTCGAGGGGGATCCGGAAGGCCTCCGGATCCCCCTCGTCACCAGGCATGATGACGGTGCCGATCAAGCCGGGCACTGCCTGCGATGCGCCTGGGTGCCTTGCCCCCGGGCGCGCCGTCACTTCTGCGACGTCCGCGTCGCCCGGTGTCAGCTGCAGCCGCTGGTGGAGCCGCAGCCCTCGCAGACGTAGCAGCTCCCCGCCGGGCGCATCTTGGTGCCGCAGGTCAGGCACAGCGGGGCGTCCGCGGTGCGGCCCTGGCGGCTCTCGATGACCTCCATGGAGGAGTGCGCCTCGCGGGACGGGGCGGCGGCGGGCCTGGTGATCTCGGCGGACTGGGCGAGGGTCTCGTGGTCGACCTCGTCCTCGACGTGGAGAGTGGCCGGGTCCTCGCCGTTGGCCTGCATGGCACGCTCGTCGGCGGTGAAGATCCCGAGGGCGGAGCGCTCGTCGTAGGGCAGGTGGTCCAGGGCGAGGCGGCGGAAGATGTAGTCCATCACCGAGGTGGCCATGCGGATGTCGGGGTCGTCGGTCATACCGGCGGGCTCGAACCGCATGTTGGTGAACTTCTCGACCCAGGTCTCCAGCGGAACGCCGTACTGCAGGCTGATGGAGATCGCCATGGAGAAGGCGTCCATGACGCCGGCGAGGGTGGAGCCCTGCTTGCCGAGCTTGAGGAAGACCTCGCCGAGGCCGTCGTCCGGGTAGGACGAGGCGGTCATGTAGCCCTCGGCGCCCGCGACGGAGAAGCGGGTCACGGTGGCCGGACGCTGCTTCGGCAGCCGCCTGCGGACGGGACGGATCTCCGCCGGCGCCGTCTCGGCCTTCGGCTCCTCCTTCTTGCCCGCGGCGGACAGCGGCTGCCCGACCTTGCAGTTGTCGCGGTAGATCGCCAGGGCCTTCAGGCCCAGCCGCCAGCCCTCGTAGTACACCTTCTCGATGTCCTCGATGGTGGCCTGCTCGGGCATGTTGACGGTCTTGGAGATCGCCCCGGACAGGAACGGCTGGGTGGCCGCCATCATCCGGACGTGGCCCATCGGGCTGATCGCCCGCTCGCCCATCGCGCAGTCGAACACCTCGTAGTGCTCGTGGCGCAGGCCGGGGGCGTCGACGACGTGGCCGTGCTCGCCGATGAACTCGACGATGGCCTCGATCTGCTCCTGCTGGTAGCCGAGCTTCTCCAGGGCACGCGGCACCGTCTGGTTGACGATCTGCATGGAGCCGCCACCGACGAGCTTCTTGAACTTCACCAGCGCGAGGTCGGGCTCGATGCCGGTCGTGTCGCAGTCCATCATCAGGCCGATGGTGCCGGTCGGCGCGAGCAGGGACGCCTGGGCGTTGCGGTAGCCGTGCTTCTCGCCGAGCTTCAGGCACTCCTGCCACTGCTTGGTCGCTGCGACGTGCAGGGCCTTGTCCATCTCGTCGAGGGTGCGCACCTCGTCGTTGGCGGCGGCGTGCTTGCGCATGACCCGCTTGTGCCCGTCGGCGTTGCGGGCGTACCCGGCGTACGGGCCGACGACCCCGGCGAGCTCGGCGGAGCGGCGGTAGGCGACGCCCGTCATCAGCGAGGTGATCGCAGCGGCGAGCGACCGGCCGCCGTCGGAGTCGTAGGCGTGCCCGGTCGCCATGAGCAGCGCGCCCAGGTTCGCGTAGCCGATGCCCAGCTGCCGGTAGTCGCGGGTCGTCTCGGCGATCTTCTCCGTGGGGAAGTCGGCGAAGGTGATGGAGACGTCCATCGCCGTGATGATCAGCTCGGTGAGCTTGATGAACTTGGCGACATCGAACGTTCCGGCGGCGGTGAGGAACTTCAGCAGGTTGATGCTGGCGAGGTTGCAGGACGAGTTGTCCAGCGACATGTACTCCGAGCAGGGGTTCGACGCGGTGATCCGCCCCGTCTCGGGGTTGGTGTGCCAGATGTTGATCGTGTCGTCGTACTGGATGCCCGGGTCGGCGCACTCCCACGCCGCCTTGGCCATCAGCCGGAACAACTCCTTGGCCTTGACGGTCTCGACGACCTCGCCGGTCATCCGGGCGCGCAGCCCGAAGTCGCCGTCCGCCTCGACGGCGTGCATGAACTCGTCCGACACCCGGACCGAGTTGTTGGCGTTCTGGTACTGGACGCTGCCGATGTCCTTACCGCCGAGGTCCATGTCGAACCCGGCGTCCCGCAGCGCGCGGATCTTGTTCTCCTCGCGCGCCTTGGTCTCGATGAACTCGGCCACGTCGGGGTGGTCCACGTCCAGGACGACCATCTTCGCGGCCCGCCGCGTCGCGCCGCCCGACTTGATCGTCCCGGCGGACGCATCGGCGCCGCGCATGAAGGAGACGGGACCGCTCGCCGTGCCGCCGGAGGACAGCAGTTCCTTGCTGGAGCGGATACGGGAGAGGTTGAGGCCGGCACCGGAGCCGCCCTTGAAGATGACGCCCTCTTCCTTGTACCACTCCAGGATCGACTCCATCGTGTCGTCGACCGACAGGATGAAACACGCCGAGACCTGCTGCGGGGACTTGGTGCCGACGTTGAACCAGACCGGCGAGTTGAAGCTGAACAGCTGGTGGACCAGCGCGTACTTCAGCTCGTGGTCGAAGATCTCCGCGTCCTCCGCGGAGGCGAAATAGCCCTGCCGCAGTCCGGTCTCGGTGTACATCCGGACTACGCGGTCGACGAGTTGCTTGAGGCTCCACTCGCGCTGCGGGGTGCCCACCGCGCCGCGAAAGTACTTGGACGTGACGATGTTGACCGCGTTCAGGGACCAGAAGTCGGGGAACTCCACCCCGCGCTGTTCGAAGTTCACCGAGCCGTCGCGCCAGTTGGTCATGACGACGTCACGACGTTCCCAGCGCAGTTCGTCGTACGGATGCACGCCGGGTGTGGTGAAGATGCGCTCTACCTTCAGCCCTTTGCGGCCCCCCTTGCCGCGCCGCGCCGCCGAGCCGCTCACCGTCTCCGTCATGACCTTCCCCCTCTCGGGCCCTCCCGCCGGGCCCTGTTCAGGAACAACTCCGCCGCCGCGCGGGGCATGCCCGACGCGGTGGCGCTTGCACATGTGCTGCTGTGTGTTGCCGGAATCGCCCTAACCGGGCGGGCCGGGCTCCCCCGAAGAACTGGACCTGCGTAGAGCTTCGATCTCCTTGGCGAAGTCGTCCAGCGACTCGAAGCTTCGGTAAACCGAGGCGAATCGCAGATAGGCGACCTCATCGAGTTCGCCGAGCGGCCCCAGGATCGCGAGGCCGATCTCATGCGAGGGGATCTCCGCGGATCCGGACGATCTGATCGCCTCTTCGACCCGCTGTCCCAACTTCGCGAGCGCATCCTCGTCGACCGGGCGGCCCTGACAGGCTCTGCGCACCCCGGCGATGATCTTTTCCCGGGAGAACGGCTCGGTGACCCCGCTTCGCTTGGCCACCATCACGAGCACATTCTCCTGCGTCGTGAATCGCTTGCCGCATTCCGAGCACGACCGGCGGCGCCGAATCGCGCCTCCGTCATCGGTCGAACGACTGTCGATCACTTTGGTGTCAGGGTTGCGGCAGAACGGGCAGTGCACGCGTAATCCCTCCCTGACGAGAATCGCATCTGACCGATGAACAGTGCCATATATAGGTGAAGTACATCGGTGTGACTACTAGATGTTGTGGTCAACCGTACGGGGACACGCAGGCGTACGCAACCTGATCGGGGACCTCGAACGTTGACCCGCGTCACATCGCCCACGTCCGCGCTGGTCACGCGGAGCCTTAACGATCTTGCGTCGGGCGTGTCGCGGCCCCGCCGGCAACCCGTCGCCCAGCAGGACGTCCACCCCCCAGATCGCTCCATCGAAGGGGCGCGGAGCGGGCGCACCGAGGGCGATGCCGGTCGATTCGGCCGGGAAAGGTCAGCCGGCGGGCAGGCGCAGATGCTGGCCAGGCTGGACCGTGGGGTCGCCACCGAGACCGTTAAGGTCGATGAGGCGCTGGACGATGATGCGGGGGTCGGCGCCCGGGTCAAAGCCGGCGGCGATCTCCCAGAGGGTCTCCCCGGGCTCGACGACGACCATCTCACCCTGGCCGGACGGACCGCGGTGGACTTCCCGTCCGCCGGCGAGAGCGCCGGAGCCCACGGTGAGCCAGAGGCCGAACAGCGTGACGGTGGCGACGAAGGAGACCACGACGGCGCGACCACGCCGCGTCAGGCGTATCGGAGCGTGTTCATGGGCCGAACCGGACATCTCTCGCCTCCCGACGTCGAATGCATTTTCGATCGAACGCCTGTACGAAGTTCTACCGCAGACCACCGACGAAACGCGAGGACATCTTCGAACAATTGTTTGATCATCCCGTCCGGACGCGATAACGTCACATGACAAGGAGTGACGGATCGAGGCGCCCGGGAGGCGACGAGCGATGAGCAAGGTCCGGGAGCTGCCCGACGGGCCCATGGACGAGACGGGCCTGACCCAACGGCAGCGCATGGTGCTGGAGGTGATCCGCGATTCGGTCCAGCGCCGGGGGTACCCGCCCTCGATGCGCGAGATCGGCGAGGCGGTCGGCCTGACCAGCACCTCCAGCGTGTCGCACCAGCTCCGGGCGCTGCAGCGCAAGGGTTTCCTGCGGCGCGACCCCAACCGGCCGCGTGCCGTCGAGGTGCGGGTGCCGGGCGCGACCCCGGTGCGCACGGAGACCGACTCCTACGAGGCGGTCGGTGGCCAGCCGTCCGCGACGCAGCCCGCGCCCGCCTACGTGCCGCTCGTCGGCCGGATCGCGGCCGGTGGGCCGATTCTGGCCGAGGAGGCCGTCGAGGACGTGTTCACCCTGCCCAAGCAACTCGTGGGCGAGGGCACGCACTTCCTGCTGAAGGTCACCGGGGACTCGATGATCGAGGCCGCCATCGCCGACGGTGACTGGGTGGTCGTCCGGCAGCAGCCGGTGGCCGAGCAGGGCGACATCGTCGCCGCCATGATCGATGGCGAGGCGACGGTGAAGACGTTCAAGCGCAAGGAAGGCCATATCTGGCTCATGCCGCAGAACTCCGCCTACGAGCCGATCCCCGGTGACGAGGCGTCGGTGCTCGGACGGGTCGTGGCGGTCCTCCGCAAGATGTGACCTCTGGTGCCGGAACGGCGGCCGCCGGTGTCCCGGAGGCCGCCGCCGCGCGTCTAGCGCTTGGGCACGATGTTGACGATCTTGGGCGCACGCACGATGATCTTGGCGATCTCGGCGCCGCCCAGGGCCTCCTGGACCTTGGCGGAGGCCAGGGCCAGCCGTTCCAGTTCCTCGCCGGCGATGCCGGGCGCGACGTCCAGCCGGTCGCGGACCTTGCCCGCGACCTGGACGACGCAGGTGACCGACTCCTCCACCAGCAGGGCCGGGTCGACGGACGGCCAGCCCCCGCGGACCACCGGCGCGGTGCGTCCCAGCAGTTCCCATGTCTCGTCGGCGGTGTAGGGGGCGAACAGCGACAGCAGCACCGCCATCGCCTCGGCGGCCTCGCGGACGGCGGGGTCGGCGGCGCCGGGACCGGAGTCGATGGCCTTGCGCGTCGCGGTGACCAGCTCCATGATCCGCGCGATGGCGACGTTGAACCGCTGCGCCTCGACCAGCTTCGTGGCCTCGTCGACGGCACGGGCGGTGGCGCGCCGCAGCGCGGTGAAGCCGGACGTGGGGTCGGTGCCGGGCGGCGAGGCGACCTCGGCGGCGATCCGGTGGACGCGGGCCAGGAACTTCGACATGCCGTGCGGGGACACGTCCGCCCAGTCGATGTCGTCCTCGGGCGGGCCGGAGAACAGCATCGCCAGCCGGACGACGTCCACCCCGAACTCGCCGATCTGCTCGCTCAGGTCGACCAGGTTGCCCGTGGACTTGGACATGCCGCTGCCGTTCAGGATCACCTGTCCCTGGTTCAGCAGCCGGTTGAACGGCTCGGTGAAGCCCACCATGCCCATGTCGTACAGGACCTTGGTGAAGAACCGGCTGTACAGCAGGTGCAGGATGGCGTGCTCGACGCCGCCGGTGTACTGGTCGACCGGCATCCACCTGCGGACCTGCTCGACGTCGAACGGGCCTCCGTCGTAGCCGGGCGAGCAGTACCGGTAGTAGTACCAGGACGAGTCGACGAAGGTGTCCATGGTGTCGGTGTCGCGCTTGGCGGCACCGCCGCACTTGGGGCACTCGGTGTTCACCCAGTCGGTCGCGGCGGCCAGCGGCGAGGTGCCCTTGGGCGACAGGTCGGCGCCGCGCAGGCCCTCGGGCAGTGTCACCGGCAGCTGCTCGTCCGGGACGGGCACCTCCCCGCACGCCTCGCAGTGGACGATCGGGATCGGGCAGCCCCAGAAGCGCTGGCGGGACACCAGCCAGTCGCGCAGGCGGAAGTTGACCGAGGCTCGACCGGCGCCGCGTTCCTCCAGGATCTCGATGATCCGGGTGATGCCGTCGGTCTTGGTCAGCCCGTCGATCGGGCCCGAGTTGACGATCGCGCCGTCGCCGGGGGTGGCGACGCCGGTCTCGGCCGGGTCGGCCTGGCCGGTCTCGACGACGACCCGCACGGGCAGCCCGAACTTCAGCGCGAAGTCCAGGTCGCGCTGGTCGTGTGCGGGCACCGCCATGATCGCGCCATGCCCGTACTCGGCCAGCACGTAGTCGGACGCCCAGATCGGCAGCCGCTCACCGTTCACCGGGTTGACCGCGTAGCGGCCCAGGAACACGCCGGTCTTCTCGCGTTCGGCGGACAGCCGCTCGATCTCGCTCTCCCGGGAGACCTCCTCGCGGTAGGCCTCGAACGCGGCCCGCTGGGCGGGGGCGCAGACCTCCTCGGCCAGCGCGGCGTCGGCGGCGACGACCATGAAGGTCGCGCCGTACAGGGTGTCGGGGCGGGTGGTGTAGACGGTGACCGGCTCGTCCCGGCCCTCGATGACGAAGTCGACGTCGGCGCCGGTGGAGCGGCCGATCCAGTTGCGCTGCATCAGCAGGACGCGCTCGGGCCATTTGCCCTCCAGCTGCTCCATGTCGTCCAGCAGCCGGTCGGCGTATTCAGTGATCTTGAAGTACCACTGGGTCAGCACGCGCTTTTCGACCAGCGTGCCGCAGCGCTCGCAGTGCCCGCCGACGACCTGCTCGTTGGCCAGGACGGTCTGGTCCTTCGGGCACCAGTTGACGTGGCCGCCCTTGCGGTAGGCCAGGCCGCGCTCGTAGAAGCGCAGGAACAGCCATTGCGTCCACTTGTAGTACTCGGGATCGGACGTGTGCAGCCGCCGCGACCAGTCGAAGGACGGCGCGTACCGGTGAAATGAGGCCGCCTGAGTCTCGATGTTGGCGTACGTCCACTCGGCGGGGTGGGAGTCGCGCTTGATCGCCGCGTTCTCGGCGGGCAGGCCGAAGGAGTCCCAGCCGATGGGGTGCAGCACGTTGTAGCCGCGCTGGAACCAGTAGCGCGCGACGACGTCGCCGATCGCGAACGCCTCGGCGTGCCCCATGTGCAGGTCGCCGCTGGGGTAGGGGAACATGTCCAGCGCGTAGCGCCGCTCCCGGCCCTCGTCCTCTTCGGCGGCCTTGAACGGATCGAGCTCCGCCCAGCGGGCCTGCCACTTGTCCTGAACCGCCCGTGGGTCGTAGTGCTCGTCGCTGCTCACGCTTCCAGACTCCGCATTCTCCTCAACAGGGTCCCCAGACCGCCCGCCGACATGAAACGGCCCCTCGCACAGGAGGGGCCACCACGCTGACGTCAGTTCGTCACCGTGGTCGTTCAAGGAGCAGCCTGGCTGGCATACATCAAGCGTAGCGCAATCGCAAGCCCTCCCGTCGGGGGTTTGACCGTCAGTGACCGGAGAACTGGCGGGCGAGGGAGACGACGCCGGTCACCTGGACGTGGGTGAGGCCGAGGTCGGCGCCGACGGCGGACAGGGTCTCCTCCTCCGAGACGCTGAGCGGCCCGTCGATGAGGGCGACCTCGGCGGCGGCGCGCAGGATGCTCTCTCTGGCCTCGGGGGCGAGTGCGGAGGACGCCCGTCCCATCTCGACACGGACCTCGTCGAAGGGGCGGCCGAGATCGGCGTTGAGCGCGCCCTCGTCGTAGCCGGGCTCGCCGGCCTCATGGACGACGGTGACGGCACGGGCACGGGCGCCCAGGTGGGTGTAGTCGCCGGAGCGCAGCACCTGGGCGATGGCCATGCGCAGCAGCATCGCGGGCATCCGGGCGAGCTGCGCGGTGGTCGGTATCTCCAGGATGCCGGGGTTCCAGCGGCCGTGGCAGGTGTCGCACTCGACGAACTCGCCCCCCGCCTTCGTCAGCGGGATGACCGGGATGAAGAACAGGGTGAAGAAGTTGCGCCCCTGCCGGCGGCGGTAGTCGCGGTCGCCGCCACAGTCGGGGCAGTGGAAGATTCCCCTGGTCAGGGTGAAGAAGACCACCCGCCAGCCGAAGATAATCAAGATCGCGCACCCTTTCTCGGTAAGGCGGCACATCGTAACGGGGACGCGTGCGCTCCCGGCGCGCGGGCGGCGGGCCGGGTTCGCGCGGCCGGATCCGGTCAGGTGTTTGAAGGCTTGACGAATGGGCGAACATGCTCGAAGCTCTTAGTAAATAGGAAGGTTTCCTATTAGTACTGGAGGTCGTTCCGACCACGACGCCTCGTCCCGCCCCGCAAGCGGCTGCCGACTCCGACCGGTCATCCCGCCAGGCCCCCGCCCCCAGGAGGATCGCGTATGCCCAGTAAGTTCCGCCTACCGCGCAAGAGGTCGCTGGCCCTCGCCACCGTCGCCTCGGCCGGGCTCACGGTGGTGGTCGCCACCCCGGCCCTCTCGCACGGCTATGCCACCACCCCCGTCAGCCGCGCCCTGCACTGTAAGGACGGCACGGTGCAGGACTGCGGCGAGGTCAAGTTCGAGCCGCAGAGCGTCGAGGGACCGAAGGGGTTCCCGAAGTCCGGCCCCGCGGACGGCAAGATCTGCGCCGCCGGCGACTCGCGCTGGGCCCCGCTGGACGACCAGCGCGACGGGAAATGGCCCGCCACGTCCCTGACCAGCGGCCAGACCTTCACCTTCTCGTGGAAGCTGACCGCGCCGCACTCCACCTCGTCCTTCCGGTACTTCATCACCAAGGACGGCTGGGACTCCAAGCGGCCGGTGACCCGCGCGGCCCTGGACCTGACGCCGTTCCTGCGCGTCGACGGCGGGAACAAGCAGCCGCCCAACTCGGTCTCCCACCCCGGCACGCTGCCCACCCGGCACGGCCGGCACCTGATCGTCGCCGTATGGGACATCGCCGACACCGGTAACGCCTTCTACCAGTGCTCGGACGTCGATTTCGGCTAGAGCCTCCTCCCCCGCGGGCACCGCTCTCCGCCCGCGGCCGGTGACCGGGCGGGGCCGCGCCTCCGCCCGGTCACCGGCCCTCCCGGTCACCCGGCATCCGCGCCCCCACCCGACCCCGGTTGAGCGACCGGCTGGTCACACCTGGCGCCCAGGGCGCGGCGATCTCGCGGAACAGCACGTCACAGCCCCCCGGCGGGGCTGGCGCGCGCGGAACTCCATGCAGCAGGATGTGCGGAACGGTTCATACACTCGTCGGTAACAACCGGCTCGTGACCACCCCGCGCGAGGAGTGCCATGCTCAACCTGTCCGTGCTGCTGGAGGACGCGGCCCGGGAGACGCCGGACCGGGACGCCTTCGTGTTCGGCGACATCCGGCTCTCCTACTCCTTCATCGACTCGATCGCCAACCAGGTGGCGAACCTGCTGCGGTCGCGCGGCATCGGACCGGGCGACAAGGTGGCGCTGTCGAGCCCCAACCTGCCCTACTTCCCAATGGTCTACTTCGGGGCGCTGAAGGCGGGCGCGGTGATCGTCCCGCTGAACGTCCTGCTCAAGCCGCGCGAGATCGCCTACCACCTCGCGGACTCGGACGCCAAGGCGTTGTTCTGCTTCGAGGGGACGCCGGAGCTACCGCTCGGCGAGATGGGCCACGCGGGGTTCGAGCAGACCGCGGGCTGCGAGCACTTCTTCCTGCTGCCGGCGAGCCTCGCGACCACCGAGTCCCCGATCGAGGGCGCCGAGCTGTTCTGGGCGGCGTTGTCCGGCCAGCCGGGCACCTTCGAGACGGCGCGGACGGAGGCCACCGACACCGCGGTGATCATCTACACCAGCGGGACGACCGGGCAGCCGAAGGGCGCCGAGCTCAGCCACGGCAACCTGCTCATGAACGCGATGGTGGACGACACGCTCTTCTACCGGACACTGCACGACACCTCCCTGGTGACGCTGCCGCTGTTCCACATCTTCGGGCAGACGTGCGTGATGAACGTCGGCCTCTACCGGCGCGCGACCCTCGTCCTGCAGCCGCGGTTCGACGCGCGGCAGGCCGTCGAGCTGATGGTCAGGGAGAAGGTGAACATCTTCGCGGGCGTCCCCACCATGTACTGGGCACTGCTGAACGACGACACCGCGCCTGAGGAGGTCGAGACGATCCGCGCCAACCTGCGGGTCGCGGTGTCGGGCGGCGCGGCGCTGCCGATGGAGGTCATCAAGGGCGTTCAGGAGAAGTTCGGAGTGAACGTCCTGGAAGGCTACGGCCTGTCCGAGACGTCCCCGGTGGCCTCCTTCAACCGTCCCGACCGCCCGACCAAGGCGGGCTCGATCGGCCTGCCCGTCTGGGGCGTCGAGATGAAGCTCATCGACGACGACTGGAAGGAGATCGAGGGCGAGGGACCCGGGGAGATCGCCGTCCGCGGGCACAACATCATGAAGGGCTACCACGGCCGGCCCGAGGCGACCGACGAGGCGATCAAGGACGGCTGGTTCCGCACCGGCGACGTGGCCCGCCGCGATGAGGAGGGCTACTACTACATCATCGACCGCTCCAAGGACATGATCATCCGGGGTGGGTACAACGTGTATCCGCGGGAGCTGGAAGAGGTCCTCATGACCCACCCGCAGGTGTCGCTGGCCGCGGTCGTGGGCGTCGCGCACCCGTCCCATGGCGAGGAGGTCAAGGCCTACGTGATCCGCACGCCGGACGCGACCGTCACCGAGGACGAGCTGGTGGCCTGGGGCAAGGAGCAGTTCGCGAACTACAAGTACCCCCGGATCGTCGAGTTCCGGGACGAGTTGCCCATGACCGCCACCGGCAAGATCCTCAAACGCGAGCTGCGCGGCTAGCGCGGGCGCGGGGCACCGGCACCGCGGCGCGTCCTCCGGACGTCAGCGCGAGCTGAGGTCCTGCGTTCCGACGACGCGGAGCAGCTTCATGGCCTCGTGGGACGGGGTGCCGGGCACGGCGGTGTAGAGCACGACCCGCTGATCGCGTTCTGGGACGTACAGGACGTCACAGTGCAGGTCGAGCGGGCCGACGACCTTGTGCGTCATGTGCTTGCGGCCGCTGCGCCTGATGCCCACCTCGCCCTCGGCCCAGAGGCCGGCGAACAGGGCGCTCCGCTCGGAGACCTCGGCGACCAGCGCCGCGATGCCGGGGTCGCCGGGGTAACGGCCGGCCGCCGCGCGCAGGTCGGCGACGGACTCGCGGGCCAGAGCCGTCACGTACTCCTCGGTGCCGTACCGTTCGGCGGCGGAGCCGGTGAACAGCCAGCGGATCACGTTGCGGTCCCCGGGCCGCATGGCAGAGAAGTCGCACATCAGCGCCGCCGCGAGGGCGTTCCAGGCGAGGATGTCGTGGCGGGCGTCCAGCACGTAGGCGGGCGTGTCGTCGAGCCGATCGAGCAGGTGCAGGATTCCCTGTGGCACGTCCCGTGAGGGGCCGGCAGGCGGCTCCGGCGTCTCACCGGCCAGGTAATGGAGGTGGCCGCGCTCGTCATCGGTGAGCCTGGCGGACGGCACGACCGTGCTCGTCGGCGCCCGTTCGGAGACGCTGGGCGAGCGGGTCACCACCGCCCTCGCCGACGGCGGGATCGACGCCCGGTTCGTCCGCCTCGACGTCACCGACCCGGCCACCATCGACGCCGCCGCCGCGAGGATCGAGGAGGAGCACGGGCGGCTCGACATCCTGGTCAACAACGCCGCCGTCGCCGCGACCGGCGCCTCCGACCCGGCGGACGCGGCGCCCCCGAGCCGCACGACGGTCGCCTTCGTCCGGGCCGCCTTCGAGACCAACGTGCTCGGCGTCGTCGCGGTCACGAACGCGATGCTGCCGCTGCTGCGCCGCTCCCCCGCGGCGCGGATCGTCAACGTCTCCAGCGAGCTGGGCTCGCTGGGACGGCAGAGCGACCCGTCCTCACCCGGCCACGGCGTGAACCTGCTGCCCTACAACACCTCCAAGTCGGCGCTGAACGCGGTGACCCTCGCCTACGCGAAGGAACTCGCGGACGGCCCGATCAAGGTGAACGCGGCGACGCCCGGGCACTGCGCGACGGACCTGAACGGGCACACCGGCTCGCGCACGGCGGCGGAGGGGGCCGCCGTGATCGCGGAGGCGGCCACCCTCGGCGCGGACGGTCCGACCGGGGTGTTCATCACCGACGCCGGTCCCGAGCCGTGGTGACGCCGCAGGTCCGGCCGCCGAAACAGAAGGGTCAGAAGAGGATGTGCTCCTTGGCGAGCCCGTAGAACGCGACGCGGCTGTCGGCCAGAAGCTCCAGGTCGCTGGGCCGCCAGGTGTGGCGCTTGGCGTCCGCGTGCCGGATCGTGACGAAGGAGTACCGGTCGGCGGCGTAGACGCGGACGCCATCGGAGCGCAGGCGCCGGAACAGATCGGTGTCCTCGCCCCGGCCCACGTCGGCGAACCGGTAGGAGCGCATCAGGTCGCCCTCGCCGAGGAGCGCGCCACCGCGCAGCACGTCCACGTACCGATGTTCGAGGTCGGGGTAGCGCAGCAGGGTCGCGTCGATGGACGCCAGGTGCGCGTAGTGGGCGAGCTTCCCGACGACGCCCGCCTCGGTGTAGGAGAACGCCGGGAGCAGGTCGGACAGGTAGTGCGGCCCGTACAGTTCGTCGTCGTCCACCTTGCCGATGTACTCGCCGTCGGCCGCGTCGATCGCCATGTTCAGGCAGCCGCCGAGCGTGCGCGAGGAGTCGGCGGCGAGGACCACCACGTCGTCGATCCCCGCGGTCATGGCCCGCTTCTGCACGTCCACCGGATCGAGGTCGAGGCCGTGCAGGACCATCACGAGCTGCAATGGCCGCCAGCGCTGCCGGGCCACCATCTCGACCGCCGGGGCGATCTGCTCAGCTCGGCAGGTGGACATGACGAGTGACACGGCCGGCCGGTCGTTTCGCGAAGCGCGCGCGGCATCCATCCCAAGTTGTTCTAGGACGGTGTCGACCCGATGCCTGTACGTGTGTTCGGCATGGACGTGACGCAAGGCGAGATGGGCCTGTCGATCGCGCAGCTCGGGTCCGCCCAGAAGGGCCCGCAGAATCCGTGGCGCGTTCTCTTCGCCCACCACGGCGGGCCCGAACGCGGGCTCGGGATCCGCCCGGTGATGGACGATGGGCACTCCCGCGGCCGCCGCCTCGTAGGCCCGCCGCTCATCCGGGGCGATCATCACCTTGTAGCGCTTGCGCGCGGCGGCCGCCTGCTCGTACGGCCATGGCGGGACGACCCGCTGCCGGTACAGGTGCGGGAAACCGGTCGCGGCGAAGTGGCCGCCGAGCCGGGGCGCGGGGGCGATCAGCGCCTCCGCGTCCTGGTCGTACTCGCCCTCGTACAGCAGCGAGTACCGGCCCTGATCCTGTACCCGGACGGGATTGTGCAGGCGGGGCTGCGCGGCGAACGGAAGGTGCGTGACGCGGTCGTGCCCGAGCTTGCGACGGTACTCGGGCACGGCGGCCGCGGCGACGGTGAACACCCGGTCGAAGGACCCGGCGGCGTCGCCGAGGCCCGCGCCGGTGTCCCAGTACGCGGTCGGGACGCCGCGCTCGCGGCACCAGGCGGCGAGCTCCCGCACCGGCAGATCGGTCGGGACGGACTCGACGAGCAGCAGGTCGGGCCGGCGGGACTCCAGGATCTCCCACCAGTCGCCCGGCCGGAGACCGCCCAGCCGGGTCCACTCATAGCGCAGCGCCGCGTCCAGGACGGGGCCGAGCACGACGGCCGCGACGAGGTCCGGCCGGTTCACCGGCCCGTCCGGCGGCCGGGGCGCGGGCGCGTCGACAGGGTCGGTGTCGGCGACGCGGACGTCCGGGCGGCGGGTCTTGCGGGGCTCCGCGGCCGGCTCGGGCGGCGGCGGGCGATCGCGCAGCGCGTCCCCGACACCGTGCAGGGAGGCGGGTGTGAACGGCCGCCGCCGGAACGCCGACAGCGCCGGCCCGAGCCGCGACCAGCGCCGCAGCCGCAGCACCTCGTAGCGCCACTCCGCCCGCTCCGCCCGGTGCGCCTCGTCGGCACGGCCCCGCTCAAGCTCACCGATGCGGCGCGCGGCCTCGTTCAGCGAGCCGATCAGCCGCCTGATCTGGTCGTCGCGGTCGTCGCGTTCGCGCTCCAGTTCGGCGAGCCGCAGCCGGACGGCCGCGTTGTCGGCGGCGAGCCGGTCGCCCCGTTCCCGCAGACCGGTGATCTCGGCGGTCGTCGGGTCGTTGTCGGGCACGGGCACTCCGGGCGTGGATCGGCGGCAACTGTCCTTGCGTTCACGCTAGGGGTGCCCGCCGCACGGTCTCCGGAATCCGCGCGGGTCGCCACGCAACGTTCACCGGCCCTCCATCTTCTGAGGGCCGGCCGTCCGCTCCTGCCCTCAGAAGGTGTTCAGAACGTGTAGGGCAGACGCTTGATCCCGTTGATGAAGCTGGACTCCAGCCGGTCGGCTTCGCCGGAGGCGCGGATGCCGGGGAGCCGGTCCAGCAGTTCGCGGAACATCACGGTGATCTCGCGCCTGGCCAGGTGAGCGCCAAGGCAGAAGTGCGGTCCGGGCCCGCCGAACCCCACGTGCGGGTTCGGGTCGCGCAGGATGTCGAATCGCTCCGGGGCGACGAAGACCGACTCGTCCCGGTTCGCCGACCAGTAGTAGAGGACGAGTTTGTCGCCCTCCTTGAACTCATGCCCGTTCAGGGTGGTCTCGCGGGTCGCGGTGCGGCGCATCCAGGTCACCGGCGACACGTACCGAACGATCTCCTCCACCGCTCCCGGGACGCGGGCCTCGAAGTCGGCGGTGAGCAGTTCCCGCTGGTCGGGGTGGCGGGTGAACAGGTCCAGGCCGTGCGCGATGGCGTTGCGCGTGGTCTCGTTTCCGGCCACCACCAGCAGGATGAAGAACGAGCCCAGCTCCTGGTCGGTGAGCGACTCGCCGTCGATGTTGGCGTTCACCAGCGCGGACGTCAGGTCGTCCACGGGCTCGGCGCGGCGCTTGCGGCCGAGTTCCTCCACCAGGCCCTTGAGCGTCTCGCCGGCCGACAGCAGCGACAGCGCGATCTGCTCCGGGTCGCCGGACGGCAGGAACTCGGCGTCGTTGCCGGCGAGGATGACGTTCGTGGCCTCGAAGACGGTCGTGTACCGGTCCTCGGTGATGCCCATCAGATCGCAGATGATCTTCAGGGGCAGCCGGGCGGCGACGTCCCGGACGAAGTCGCCCGAGCCCCGGCCCGCCGCCACGTCCCGGGCGATCTCGGCGGCGACCGCCTCGACCCGGTCCTCGAACCGGCGGATCATGCGGGGCGAGAACGCGCGCGACACGATCCGCCGTATCTTGGCGTGCCGGGGATCGTCCATACTGATCATCGAGCCGAAGTACTCGTGCAGGTCGCCCGGCATGTCGGGGATGCTGATGGCGCCCTTCCCCGAGCAGAAGTCCTGCGGCCTGCGGGACGCCTCGACGACGTCCGCGTGCCGGGTCAGCGCGTAGTACCCCGGGCCCTGCGGGACGATGACGACGTCCGGCTCCTCGAAGTGGACGAGGTCGGCGTGCCACCGCAGCGCCTTGAACGCCTCGTGCCGGTACTCGTGTGTGCGCCGCCAGAACTCCCAGTCCGTCAGGTTGATGTCCTCGACCTTGAGCACGTGCCCCCACCTCGCCGTCCGAACTCAATTCGGTTTACAAGCACCCTCTCAAAGTAAAACCGAACGCGGAAGGGACGCGCGGCCCCGACGCGCTGCCGGATCCGGGAGGCGCGGGAGACCTTCAGGACGGCGCATGTCCGTCATTGATTCCGTCGTCATCATGCTATGCGACCACGGAATCAGCTTCAATTGCGCGCCTCTATCCCGATATCCGAAGTATCCGATAAAGTCGGCCGCCGCGCGGGCGCTCAGGTCCTGATCAGGTCGGCGGCCCGTTCGCCGATCATGATGGCGGGAGCGTTGGTGTGCCCCCGCGTGATCTGCGGCAGGACCGAGACGTCCGCGACGCGCAGGCCGTCGATCCCGCGCACCCTCAGGGACGGATCCACGACCGATCCGGCGTCGGCGCCCATCCGGCAGGTGCCGGTCGGATGGTAGAGGGTCTCGGAGTGTCCGCGGATGTAGCGGGCCAGCGCCTCGTCGTCCTCGGCGCTCTCGTAGGGCTCCATGCAGTCACCCACGTACGCCTTGAGAGGTTCGGTGGCGAGGAGTTCCTCCGCGTACCGAACCCCGAACATCAGGCGGTTCAGATCGTCCTCGTGCGTGAGGTAGCCGGGGTCGATCGCCGGCGGGTCGGCGGGATCGGCGGAGGCGAGCGTGATCCGTCCGGCGGACCCCGGCCGCAGCAGGACGACACCGACCGTCACGCCGTGCTCGGTCGGCGGGGTGAGCCCGTGCGCGACGAACGGCGCAGGCGCGAAGATCAACTCAATGTCGGGGGCGGTCAGCGCCGGATCCGTCCTGGTGAAGATGACCGCCTCGCCCAGGTTCGAGGTGAACGGGCCGCGTCGCAGGACCAGGTAGCGGATGATGTTCGGCAGCGACTCCGCGCCGGTGAGCGTGACCTTTCTCGGGCAGCGCCGGATGACGGCGACCGACAGGTGGTCCTGTAAGTGGCGGCCCACCTCGGGAAGGTCCAGGACGGGCTCGACGCCCGCCTCCCGCAGGTGGTCCGGATCACCGATGCCGGAGAGCATCAGCAGGTGCGGCGACCCCACCGCACCCGCCGACAGCACCACCTCGCGGCGGGCCGTGACACGCTCGCCGCCGTAGTCCACCCCCACCGCCCGCCCGTCCTCGACCAGGACGCGGGACACGTGCGCTCCGGTCACGACGGCCAGGTTCGGCCGCCTGCCCGCGGGATGCAGGTAGGCGTCCGCGCTGCTCCACCGCCGGCCCCGCTTCTGACTCACCGGCGACTGCGCATAGCCCTCGTTGGACGGGCCGTTCAGCTCGGGCAGCCGCGTCAGACCGCGTGCCGCGCAGGCGGCCAGGAACGCGCGGGTCGTCTGGTTCGGGCTGCGCTGCTCGGAGATCGTGACCGGGCCGGACGTCCCGTACACGCCGCCCTCGTTGCGGCCCACGCGCCCTTCGAGGCGCCTGAAATACGGCTCCACGTCGTCGTAGGCCCAGCCGGGCACGTCCCAGCCGTCGTAGTCGTCGCGGTGCCCGCGCGTCCACATCATGGCGTTCAGCGAGGACGAGCCGCCGAGGACCTTGCCGCGCGGCCAGTAGAGCTCGCGCCCGCCCAGTTCCGGCTGCTTGACGGTGGTGTAGTCCCAGTCGCATTCGGTCTTGAAGAGCTTGGAGAACGCCGCCGGGACACGGATCTCGCTCTTGTCGTCCGGGCCGCCCGCCTCCAGCAGGGCGACCCGGACCGATGCGTCCTCCGACAGCCGAGCGGCCAGCGCGCACCCTGCGGACCCGGCCCCGACGATCACGTAGTCGTACTCCATGGAGGCTCCTGACGCCTGAGGGCCGCCGGCGCGGACCCGCCATTTCGGAAATATCACCGCCGCGGCATTGCGTCTATGACGGATCACCCTGAATGTGACGTAGGTCATATTCAGGGATGCGAACCGTGACAACTGGCAGAGCATCCCTTTTCACACACTGTGTTGCGAAAGGAAGCCAACATGCTCCGCCGGGTGATCGTCTGCAGTATGGCGGGCACGGCCGCCGCCCTGTCCCTCACCGGTTGCCTGGGCGACAAGAAGGAGGCGACGCCCCCGGCCCCGACCCCTCCGGCCAGCGCCGCACCCGCCGGCACGGCACCGGCCGGCACCACACCCGACCAGACGACGCCACCGACGACCGGCGGGAACGCGCCCGCCGGCTGGACGACGATCGGCGGCCCCGAGAACGGTGTCCGCATGTCCGTCCCGGCCGGCTGGATGGAGATCGACCTGACCAGCGGCGAAGCCGAGCAGGGCCTGAAGCGCCTGGGCCTCCAGGGCGCGAACGAGGATCTCCTCCGGCAGAGCTTCGCCATGCTGGAGCAGCAGAAGGCCGTGTACGCCGTCGAGACCGGGTCGGCGCAGCGCGGCTACGCCACCAACGTCAACGCCCTCTGCACCCCGTCGCCCGCCTCGTCCGTCGAGGCCCTGGAGATGGGGACCCGGCAGGGCATGAGCCAGCTCGGCGCCCAGGATGTGCAGATCACCCGGGCCACCATCGCCGGACGGCCCGGAATCCGCACCACGTACTCGCTCCGCTCCGGCGCCGGCGTCCTCACCGGGCGGCAGGTCCAGGTCGTGGACGGCGGCCGCGCCTGCTCGCTGACCGTCACCGCCAAGGACGGTGAGATGCCCGGCGAGGCCGACCAGATCACGAACACCCTCGAACTGCTCTGAGGCGGGGATGACAGACGGCGAGCCGGCCAGGATGCCGGCCGGCTCGTCGTCTGTCCGTAAGGGAGAAAAGCTCTGTCCTCGCGGAGCGGCACCCTGCCCTGGGGCGAGGAATGCCTGTCGGTGCGGGAACGATGCCCGGGTCACACGCCCCAGTCAGGACGCAGCGGCATGTGGCTGCCGCCCTTGTCATCCAGCTTGACGCCCAGCGTCTGGTGCAGCTGGATCCAGTTCTGGTTGAAGCCGAGCACGCAGCCCGCCATGTAGACGCGCCATACGCGGGCGGTGCCCTCGCCCACCTCGGCGACCGCCTCCTCCCAGTGGTCGTCGAGGTTGTCGCACCAGCCGGTAAGCGTCCGCGCGTAGTGCTCGCGCAGGTTCTCCTGGTGACGGATCTCGAAGCCCGCGTCGTTCATCTGCATCTGGACGTAGCCGGGGCCCTCCAGTTCACCGTCCGGGAACACGTACCGGTTGATGAACCCGCTCTGCTTCATGGCCGGGGCCAGGTTGTCCGGGCGGGTGATGGTGTGGTTCAGCATCCGCCCGCCTTCCTTCAGCCTGCCGTGCAGGAACGCGAAATACGACGGCAGGTTCTTCTTGCCGATGTGCTCGGTCAGACCGATCGAGCTCACCGCGTCGAACCCCGTCTCGGTCACGTCCCGGTAGTCCAGGTGCCGGACCTCCGCCATGTCGGACAGGCCGCGGTCTGCGATGGCCTTCTGCGCCCACTCCGCCTGCTGCTTGGACAGCGTCACCCCGAGCGCCCGCACGCCGTACTCCTTGGCGGCGTGCATCACCATGCCGCCCCAGCCGCAGCCCACGTCCAGCAGCCGCATCCCCGGCTTCAGGCCGATCTTCTTGGCCACCAGGTCGTGCTTGTGGAACTGCGCCTGCTCCAGTGTCGCGTCCTCGGACGGGTAACAGGCGCAGGTGTAGGCCATGGACGGGCCGAGCACCCACTCGTAGAAGGTGTTGGACACGTCGTAGTGGTGCGAGATCGCCTTCGCGTCGCGCCGTTTCGAGTGCCGGAGCCACGCCGGGATGCGGCTGAAGGGAGCCTCCTGCGGCGGCGGGGCCAACCGGCGGGACATCGCGGCACGCAGCATCGGGTCGCCCATGACCGCGCGGATGATCCCCGCCTTGTCGCGGGGCGTCACGTCCCCCAGCACCTGCTGCATCGTCGTCAGCGCGGTGACCATGTCCCCACTGACGTCGATCATGCCGCTGACGTAGGCGCGGGCCAGCCCCAGCGCCCCCGGTGAGTGCACCAGGTACGACACCGCGTACGGCGAGCGGACGTCGAACCGGATGTCGGCGCCGGGCACTCCCGCCCGGGATCCGTCGTACGCCGTGAACTCCACTGGCGCCTCAGCCCCGGCGAGCTGCTCGAAGACCCTGGCCAGCGTCATCTTGATCCCTCCTGTCTCTCCGCCCCGGGCGGACGGTGACGGTTGGCCACCAACCCCTTCCGGGCCTCCCCCGATCGGCGGACGCCTGGTCAGCGTCCGCGCACGCACTTGTCGTAGAGGTCCAGCAGCCGCCCCCCGGGATCGTAGGCCCCCTTGAGCCGCCGGTAGGTCTCCCCGTCGTAATACCGCCAGAACTCGTCTCGGCTGTAAAAAGCAGTCGAGTAGAGGGATTTGTGCCCGTCAAGGGCCGCGACCTTACGTTCGATGAGCCGGTTGTGGTACTCGGGGATCTGCCCCGGAGGCAACCGGACCGTCCCCCAGAAACCGGCGTTCACGTACGGACGGCCCACCTCGAGCGGGTACAGCGGCCACCGCTCCTTCGCCCGCAGCGGGCACAGCCAGATGGGGCTCATGCCGACCTTGTCGTGGAAGAACTCCAGGAACTCCGCCAGCCGCTCGACCGGCACCTCGATGTCCTGGATGACGTCCTCGCGTGGGCGTAGGCCGCGCCAGCGCTCCGCGCGCGCGACGACGTGGTACCGCCGGTCGTAGGCCACGAGCTTGCGGTACACGTCCGAACGCTTGTACTTGTCGGGCCACAGCCGCCGGACGGTCGGGTTCTGCACGCCGAACGCGCCAGAGCACCAGAACCAGTCGGTGTCCCAGCGCCAGATGTAGTCGCGGATCGTCAGGAAGTCGACCGACCGCTCTTTGATCGACTTGTAGTAGATCTTCTGGCCGGTGTAGTCGGAGGTGTACGGCGCCTCGTCGGCGAAGAAGCCGAGCGTGATGTACTGCTCGTCCTTGCCAAAGACCGTCCCGTCCAGGAAGTCGACGTCCTCGCCGTCGTATCGCCCGGATTCGGTGATCTCCCCCATCACCCGTGCCAGCTCGACCGCGTCCTGGAACCGAAGGTGCCGCAACCGCACGTACGGACGCACCTGCCTGAGCTCGATCTTCAGCCGCAGGCTGTACCCCAGCGTCCCGTAGGAGTTGGGGAAGCCGTAGAACAGGTCGGCGTGCTCGTTGTCGCGCGTCGCGGTGACGATCTGGCCGTCACCGGTCAGCACCTCCATCTCCAGCACCGACTCGTGAGGCAGCCCGTCCCGGAAGGACGTCGACTCGATGCCGAGCCCGGTCACCGCGCCGCCCAGCGTGATCGTCTTCAACTGCGGGACGACCGTCGGCATCAGTCCGTGCGGCAACGTGGCGTCCACCAGCGCCTCGTACGTCGTCATGCCCTGGACCTGCGCGGTCCGCTCCTCGGCGGCGACGCTCAGCACCCTGTCGAAGCCGGACACGTCCAGCCCGGGCGCTTCCGAGGGGTCGCGCCACCGGAACAGGTTCGAGGTCCGTTTCGCCAGCCGTACGGGCGTCCCCGTCGGGATCGCGTCGTAGGACCTCCTGAGCGCCTCCACCGCCCGCTGGTGATCGCCCTTGACCGCAAGCTCCGTCATCTACCCCTCCCGGACACAGTTAATCGATCATCCCATGTACGGTCCATGTAACTCGGACGTTAGGGTCATCACAGGTCGAGAGGGGAATAAAGCCTTAACTGACTGGTTCATCTCCGGGCAGCCCCTTCGGTGGCGGACGGTGCCGCGAGAGGGCGGCCACGTCAACCTTTCCCCGAAGGCATACGGCGACAAACCCGTTCGCCGCGCCGGCGGTCAGGGGCGAATCGTTACTTCACCAGCCGGAGAATCCAGGGGTAGCGGAACGTTTGGCCCGTCAGTGCGAACACCGCGGCGATCGCCGACAGAATCCACGCCAGACCGTACAGGATGCCTCCGACACCGAACGTCACGATGGTGATCATCAGCAGCGTGACCTGGAAGTTCACCGCCTCCTTCGCCTGCCGCCGCACATACTCCGACCGCTTCCCACTGACCAGCATCAGCACCAGCGGCCCGACGAACAACGTCGGCACCGCGACGGCATGCGCGGCCGCCGCGAGCATCCGGTCCTCCCCCGTCGGCTGCTCCGCCGAGGCCTGCGCCAGCATGGCCTGGTCCTGCACGGGCACGAGGTCCCGCGTCACCGTTTCCAGATCGTGCCGTGTCTTGGCCGTCATCGCCAGTTGCACACGCATGTCGAACTCGTCGTGGTCGATCCGTCCCTCGGCGTACGCGTCCTGAAGCCGCTGGATGACCGGCTCTCGCTCGGCGTCCGAGACCCGCAGATCCCCCACCGCGTAGCTGCTGTCCATGCCCCTCATGGTGCGCGCCGCCCCCGTTCCGGGCCATCGGGGATGACCCTGGCCTTCCCCCGAGATGCCGGGTCCGCCTCAGGGTTCGCGCTGGACGTACTTCCCGCCGGGCGTCAGCTTCCCGCCGAACAGCTCGGTGACCGTGACGAAGGTGTACCCCTTGGCCGCCAGCCGATCGATGATCCGCGGTACGGCCGCCACCGTCGTCGCGTGGATGTCGTGCATCAGCACCACGTCCCCCGGCCGGACGGATGCCATCACCCGCCGCTCGACCGCCTTGGTGTCGCGGTCCTCCCAGTCGAGCGGATCGACCGCCCACAGCACCTGTGCCATGCCCATCCGCCGCGCGAGCGCTGTCAGGCGCTTGCCCGTCGACCCGTACGGCGGCCGCAACAGCACCGGTGTCATGCCCGACGCCTGCTGGATGGCGTCCTGCGTCCGGGTCACCTCCTCCACGGCCTTCGCCTCCGGAGCGCGTCCCAGATCGGCGTGCGTGTAGCTGTGGTTGGCGATCTCGTGCCCCGCCGCGTACTCCCGCCGCACCATCTCCGGATCTTTGACCACGTTCTGCCCGACGAGGAAGAACGTCGCCCTCACCCGGTGTTCGGCCAGGATCTCCAGCAACCGGCCCGTACTCCCCATCGGCCCGTCGTCGAACGTCAGGGCCACACACCTCGCCCGCGCGCAAAGATCCCTTTGCCTGGTGACCACCGCCTTGCGGGCCGGACTCACCCCTGCGGGCCCGACCACCCCGGGAGCACCGACCCCCTGAAGAACCCGCTGCCCCCACGACACCCTCCCGTCCGCCGGAGCGGTGGCGCCCTTCACGATCTTCGTCACCACCGGGACCGCGGGCCGGCCCGTCACCTGGGCCGGCCGCACCCGCCCGGCCCCGCCGGAGAAGCCGCTCAGCGCCCCGCACACCGTCACCGCGAGCACGCCGCCGACCACCCGCCGAACAAGGCCCGGCCCGTCCATCAACACCCCCGCTGCTGATCCCCCGACCGGCAAGTCTAGGGCTCAGGCCCTTTCCCACAGGGGATCCCCCCGCTGTGTCGGGAACCCGCCGACGGCGAACGATCGTTATCGTCGTACACCGAAGCAGGCCCGGAACGGCTCCGGGCACCACCAGACGACGGGGACAAGCGATGAGGTTCCGGGACCGATTCGGGATCCGCAAGAACCGCGGGTCGACGGTGACGAAGCTCGACCGGGAGGCGACCGACTCCGACATCGAGGCGCTGATCGCCTTCGCCCGTGCCCGCCGCGGCGTGGAGTTCTACGTCGAACCCGAGACCTTCGCCACCGACACCACCGCGGTGGCGGTGGCCCATGACGGTGAGTGGACCCGCCGCCGCGTCGGCTCCCCCAAGGTCATCGGCAAGGTGGCCCGCGACCTCGGCCTGCCCGTCTACGACGTCCAGATCGTCGGCTACCCCCCGCGGATGCGCGCTTGGAACGACCGCAACCGCGACCGCCGGATCGACCCCGGCACCCCCGGCCAGGCGGTAGCACCCTGACCTGGGGCCCCCTCGCGAGCCGAGGCACAGACCCGTCCACCGGACGTCCGGCATCGGCCGCACGTCATCCGTCCGCGGTGTCCTCGGCTTCCCAGCGCAGTAGGTCGCCCGGTTAGCACTTGAGCACCTCGCAGAGCGCGACGAGGGTCGTGGAGCGCACGACCTTGGCACGACCGTTCGTGAGTACCGCCGGGACCGATGTCACGATCCGCCCGGACAGGACCTGGACTAGCTCGCTTGGCGGTGTTGTCTCTCCTGGTAGGCATCGGCTAATTGGTCAGGCGTCATGCGCATGCGGGCCTTGGTGGGTGGGATGCCGGCGGCCATGACCTCGCGGAGAATGACGGCCATGGAATAGGCAGGATCAACCTCCAAAGCCCGTTCCAAGGCGATGTTGGCGAGGCCACCGTCTCCGGCGGCGTAGGCAGCGAAGGCCAGAAGGGACGCGGGGGCGGCTGCATAGGGTTCCTCGATGCGGCGGAGGATGTCGCGCCAGAACGCGATATCGGCTGTGGGGGACTCTTCGTCGATGCGAACCCATGCCTCGTCGCGGACACGGAGTTCGGTGAGGAGGAAGCCCAGCCAGGCGACTTCGTCGTCGGTCGGGTGGCTTCCCGTACGGGCCGCGGACAGCAGGCGGGGAAGGACGGTCAGGCCCTCCTCCACCGTGCGAGACCGGTACTGGAACGAGGTCGTGCCATCGCGTGCCCAGGCGAGGAAACGTCTCTCTGCACGACGCGTGGCCTCGCGCATCGACCGGCGGGCGAGGCCCTCCAGCGGACGGATGGAGTCGGTGAGTTCGGAGCGGTCGGCGAGGGCGACGTGACCGGCGAAGATGGCTTCGGCCGCAAGGACGCTGCCGCTGATGTCGTACGGGGTGCCCTCGGGTGGGCAGCAGGCGTCTGCGCAGGTGAGCGACCACCAGCGGTGGTCCGCGACTCGGATCGCCTCGGCGACCTCGATGCCCGCGACTGCCAGGGCCGCGCGCATGGCGTCGGTGGATTCCGTGACCTCGTCCGGTGTGCCGTAGGCCAGAAGGAGCGCGCGGCGGAAACCGTTGCCCGCGAGCAGGGCCGACACGCGTGCGCTGTGGGACGACGGTAAGTCGACGCGAACCGCGCACGTGCCGTCCGGGCCGTCGAAACCGATCACGACGAGGCTGCGGGACGGGTGGAACCCCAGCAGGTAGGGGACGGTAGCGATGGCGTCCAGGGCCGAGCGGATGACCAGTGGCTTCATGCCTTTCACCCTGGCAGTGCACGGAGGCGGACGACACCGAAAGCTCATCCTGTGGATAACTCAGCCGTCGAGGACCTGCTGGGGCAGGCGACCACGGGGGTTCGGTGGACCAGGGGAAGCTGGTCCGCAGAACAGCCCGCCGCTGGCGATCGACAGATCAGGTCAGGACGGTGGCCGCTGTCAGCGATCTCCTGTGCCGGGGCCCGGCCCGCGGCGCCGAACAACTCCCAGGTCAGGACTTCTCTTTCGGCAGACACGCTCCCATCTTGTCCGCCCCGAGCAGGCATCGCTTTCGCGAGGGGCCGGCACGGATGTCCGCGCAGGACGGTAGCGTTGGCCGACGTGCCCGCCCCTGATCTGCTGACCGGCAGCGAGACCCAGATTCCGGACATGGCGACCCTGCTGTCCGCCGCAGTCGAGGCCATCGGAGGCGCGGAGCGCCCCGGCCAGGTGGATATGGCCCGGGCGGTGGAGAAGGCGATCGGGTCGGGTGAGCATGTCGCCGCGCAGGCGGGGACCGGCACCGGCAAGTCGCTGGCCTACCTCGTCCCAGCGATCCGGTACGCGGTCGAGAAGGAGACCACGGTGGTGGTGTCCACGGCGACGATCGCGTTGCAGCGCCAGCTCGTCGACCGTGATCTGCCGCGGCTGGCCGACGCGCTCGGCGCGATGCTCGGCACCGAGTTGAAGTTCGCGATCCTCAAGGGCCGGCGCAACTACCTGTGCTTGCACCGGGTGCAGACCGGCGTGCCGGAGGAGGACGAGCCCGGTCAGAGCCTGTTCGACCCTCAGCAGATCTCCCTACTGGGACGTCAGGTCAAGCGGCTGAACGAGTGGGCCGAGGAGACCAGAACGGGCGACCGTGACGAGCTCGTCCCCGGGGTGGGCGAGCAGGCGTGGCGGCAGGTGGCCGTGACCGCCAAGGAGTGCCTGGGCGCGCAGCGCTGCCCGCAGGGCACCGAGTGCTTCGCCGAGCTGGCCCGCGCCGAGGCGGGCGAGGCGCACATCGTCGTCACCAACCACGCGTTGCTGGCGATCGACGCGCTGGAGGAGTTCCAGGTCCTGCCCGAGCACGACGTGGTGATCGTGGACGAGGCGCACGAACTGGTCGACCGGGTCACGTCCGTCGCGACGGGCGATCTGAGCGCCGCCGCGGTCGAGACGGCTGCCCGCCGGTGCGGGCGGCTCATCGAGGAAGCCACCGCGGACCGGCTCAAGGAGTCCGCGGAGGGCCTCGGGATCCTCCTGGAGGATCTGCCAGCCGGTCGTATGGACGTCCTGTCGCCCGCCCTGGGCCACACCCTCACCGTCGTGCGGGACGCGGCACACGCCTGCGTCTCAGCCTTCGGACCGGACAAGAAGGACAACGACCCGGGCGACATGGCCGCTCGCAAGGCCGCGCGTTCGTCCCTGGAAGACCTGCATGAGACCGCTGTCCGGCTACTGGAGGCGTTCCAGCCCGAGATCGCCGAACGCTTCGACGTCGTGTGGCTGGAGAAGCCGTTCGTCCAGGACGGGCGGCCCAGGCGCCCACCGGCGTTGCACGTCGCGCCGATCGGTGTCGGGGGCCTGCTGCGGACCACCCTGTTCGAGCGTCGCACCGCCGTCCTCACCTCGGCCACGCTCACACTCGGCGGGTCGTTCGAGCCGCTGGCCCGCCAGTGGGGGCTGCCGCCACTCGCCGAGAACACCTCCAAGGACGCCCGAACGGCCGCCGAGGGCCTCGCCCACACCGCGACAAAGGACGATAAGGACGCCACGGAGATCGTCTGGTCCGGACTCGATGTCGGCTCTCCGTTCGATCACCCGAAGTCCGGCATCCTGTATGTCGCCCGCCACCTACCCCAGCCAGGACGCGACGGGCTCGCCGACGCCTACCTCACCGAGATCACGGAGCTGATCGAGGCGGCGGGCGGCCGCACGCTCGGGCTGTTCTCCTCGATGCGGGCGGCCCGGCAGGCCGCCGACGAACTGAAGGACCATCTGTCCCATCCGCTGCTGTGCCAGGGCGAGGACTCCACGTCCCAGTTGGTCAAGCAGTTCGCCGAGGACGAGCGAACCTGCCTGTTCGGCACCCTGTCGCTCTGGCAGGGCGTGGACGTGCCCGGTCCGTCGCTCCAGCTCGTCATCATGGACCGCATCCCGTTCCCCCGCCCGGACGACCCGGTCTCCTCGGCCCGCTCCCGCGCGGTCGCCGCCCGCGGCGGCAACGGCTTCATGGCGGTCGCGGCAACGCACGCCGCGCTGCTCCTCGCGCAGGGCGCCGGCCGCCTCCTGCGGTCGATGGAAGACCGCGGCGTCGTCGCCGTCCTCGACCCGCGACTGGCCACCGCCCGCTACGGGAGCTTCCTCAAAGGCTCCCTACCGCCGTTCTGGGCCACCACGGACCCGGACATCGTGCGCGGCGCCCTCCGCCGCCTCGACCAGGCCGCCACCAGCGACTAGATGGCCGGCACGTTCAGGCACGTCGGGTCGCGAGGAATTCGCCTATGCGGCTGACCGCGTCCTCCAGGTCGTCGGCGTACTGGAGGGTCACGACGCGGAAGTGGTCGGTGGCGGGCCAGTTGAAGCCGGTGCCCTGGACGATGAGGAGCTTCTGCTGCTCCAGGAGGTCGAGGGCGAAGCGCATGTCGTCCTCGATCGGGTACATCTCGGGGTCCAGACGGGGGAAGACGTACAGGGCGCCATCGGGCTTGACGCAGCTGACGCCGGGCAGGTCGTTCAGCAGTTTCCAGGCGCGGTCGCGCTGCTCGCCGAGTCGGCCCGTCGGCAGGACGAGGTCCTCGATGCTCTGGTAGCCGCCCAGGGCGGCCTGGATCGCGTGCTGGCCCGGGACGTTCGGGCACAGCCGCATGTTTGCCAGTATGTCCAGACCCTCGATGTAGGACTCGGCGTGTTCCTTCGGGCCGGACAGCACCACCCAGCCCGAGCGGAACCCGGCCACGCGATAGTTCTTGGAGAGACCTCCGAAGGTGAGACACAGCAGATCCGGCGCGAGGGACGCGATCGGGACGTGCTCGGCGTCGCCGTAAAGGATGCGGTCGTAGATCTCGTCGGCGAAGACGATGAGGTTGCGGCGGCGGGCGACCTCGACGACGCGGGTGAGGACCTCGCGGGAGTAGACGGCGCCGGTCGGGTTGTTCGGGTTGATGATCACGATGGCGCGGGTGCGATCGCCGATCTTGGACTCGATGTCGTCCAGGCTCGGCTCCCATCCGGCGTCCTCGTCGCACAGGTAGTGGACGGGCGTGCCGCCGCAGAGGGAGACCGCCGCCGTCCAGAGCGGGTAGTCGGGAGCGGGGATGAGGACCTCGTCGCCGTCGTTGAGCAGCGCCTGAAGCGTCATGACGATCAGCTCGGACACGCCGTTGCCGAGGTAGACGTCCTCGACGTCCACGCCGGACACGCCGTGCTCTTCGAAGCGCTGCACGACCGCCCGGCGGGCGGGCAGGATCCCCTTGGAGTCACTGTAGCCGTGCGCGTCCGGCAGGTTGCGGATCATGTCCTGGAGGAGTTCGGGCGGAGCCTCGAAACCGAACGGGGCCGGGTTGCCGATGTGCAGCTTGAGGATCTTGTTCCCCTCGGCCTCCAACTGCTTGGCGCGCTTGAGCACCGGCCCGCGGATGTCGTAACAGACGTTGGTCAGCTTGCCCGACTGGTTGACCTGCATGGACATACCATATCCACGGCCCTGCGGTATTTATCGCAATCCCGGCCCGAGGTGCTCCCCTGGCTGCTCACCCCGTCACCGTGCTGGGCGAGCGCGACATCGCATCGCGACCAGTCCGCGTGAGGCTCGTCTCCGGCTTCGCCTCACGCGGACTGGTAGCGCGCTCGCGTGACAAGTGCGGCCTTCGGGTGGATTGCGCGGGCCGGGGGCTACACGGCGATGGCGGACAGGATCGGCAGGCGCGCGGCACGGCGGGCCGGGCGGATCGCGGCGAGCGCGCCCGCCACCGCCCCGACCAGCGCGATCACCGTCACCTGGACGGGCTGGGGCGCGAACGGGTTGCCGATGGCGGTGCCGAGGCCCCAGCCGAGGAACAGGCCGAGGCCGAGGCCGCCGGCCGTGCCGAACAGCGCGACGATCACCGACTCCCAGCGGATCATCGATCTGATCTGCGGACGGGTCGCGCCGACCGCGCGGAGCAGGCCGAGTTCGCGGGTCCGTTCGTGGACCGACAGCGAGAGGGTGTTGGCGATGCCGAGCAGCGCGATGACGATCGCGAGGACCAGCATCCCGTACACGACGGCGATGAAGCCGTTCATGTCCTCGGTCTGGCGGGAGACGAACTCGTCCCGCGATTCCACCTCCGGGGCGCCGTACCGTACGGCCAGGGCGGTCAGGGCCTGCCGTGCGTCGGCGGCCGAGGCACCCGGTTTCAGGGTCACGAACGCCATGACGTCGAGCGGCTGCCGGGTATGGGCGTCCCAGACGGTGCGGGGCACCAGGTAGTCGCCGGTCAGGTCGGCGTTCTCGTAGACGGCGCCGACGGTGAGGGTCTGCCGGGCGCCGTCGGCGAACTGGACGCCGACGCTGGAGCCCGCGCGCCAGCCACGGTCGTCCGCGACCTTCTTCGAGACGGCGAAGGTGCCCGGGTCGGACAGGCTGCCCTGCGTCACGTCCAGGGCGAGGACGCGTCCCAGCGCGGACGGGTCGGCGACGCGGACGCTGGCGGTGCGCCCGTCCACTCGCATGTTGCCGTCGCCGATTCCGGCGACGCCGCCGATCTGTGGCAGCTTCGCCGCCTCGCCGGCGAGGGCGGTGCTGAACCCCGCGGTCTCGTTGCTGCCGCTGTCCACCACGATCGGACCCGTGAAGGACCCGGCGACGCCGTCTTCGAGGGACGCGCGCAGCGAGCCGATGAACACCGTCAGCAGGGTGACCACGCCGACGCCGATCATCAGCGCGGTGGCCGCCCCGGCGGTACGGGCGGGACTGCGGCCCGCGTTGTCGCGGGCGAGTCTGCCGGAGACGCCGCGCAGCCGCGCGGCGGGGCCGCCGGTGAGCGCGGCGACCGGGCGCGCCACGACCGGGCCGAGCACGACCATCGCGACGACGGTCAGCACCGCGCCCGCGGCGGCCATCGCCATCTGCTCGTTGACTGCGCCCAGCACGACCGTCCCGACCGCCACGGCGGCGAGCACCCCACCCACGATGACACGCGTGTCGGTCGGGCGGGACGACTCGGCCGCGACCTCGCGCAGCGCGGCCAGCGGCGGCACCCGCGAGGCCCGCAGCGCCGGGCCGAGCGCGGCGACGAGCGTCACCACCATCCCGACCGGCACGGCGATCAGGATCGAGGAGGTCGCGACCGTGAGCCCCTCCATCGCGATCCCGATCTTGAATTGGGTGAACAGTCGCCGCAGCAGCGCCGCGAAGCCGTAGCCGCCCGCGAGCCCGGCGAGGGTGGCGGCGGCGCCGACCACCAGCGCCTCGAAGCCGACGATCGTGACGACCTGCCGGCGGCCGGCGCCGAGCGCGCGCAGCAGCGCCGACTCGCGGGTGCGCTGCGCCATCGTGATCGCGAACGTGTTGTGGATGCTGAACGCCGCGACGAGCAGCGCCACGCCGCCGAACGCGCCGAGCACGATCCGGAAAACGCGCAGGAAGCCGCTCTCGACGAGGTCTATGCCCTCCTCGACCTGCGCCTCGCCGGTGACGGCCTCGGTCCCGGGCGCGAGGACGGGTGTGATCCGGGCGGCCAGCGCGTCCTGGCTCACGCCGTCGGCGGCGCGGATCCACACACCGGTGACGCGGTCCGAAGTCCGCGCGACGTACTTCTGGGCGCCTTCGAGGTTGAACGCCGTGAAGGACGTCTCGCCGAACGCGTCCTCGTCGCCGAACCTGCTGATCCCGACGACGGTGACGGGGACCCGGTCGGGGGTGAGGACCGCCGTCCGGTCGCCGACTTTCAGCTTGCCCTCGTCGGCGAACATCTTGTTGATGACGACCTCGTCGGGTGCGCGGGGGGCGCGTCCCTCGGCAAGCCGGTACGGGTTGAGCTTGGGGTCGTTGAGCCAGTTGCCGGCCGTCCGGGGGCCGCGCGACTGGATCGTCGTCCCGTCCTTCGCCAGCAGCTGACCCGAACCCTGGATGAACGGCTCCGCATTGGCGACGCCGTTCACCTTCTGCACCCGCTCCAAGACGGACGCGTCAATCTGCCCCCGCGCGCCCCACGGCTCGTCGCTGACGGTGGTGGAGTTGCGGATGCTGACGTCGGTGTCGCCATAGGCGCGCGAGAAGTATCCGCCGATGCTGGCCGCGAGCGTGTCGCCGAGGACGAGCGTTCCCGTCAGGAACGTGACGCCGAGAAAGACCGCGATCAGCGAGCCGGCCAGGCGCCGCTTGCGTCCCCAGAGTTCCTTGAAGACGAGGCCGATCATGACTGGTCTCCCAGCCCGCGCATCCGGTCCAGCACCCGGTCGGGCGTGGGCGCCTGCATGATGTCGACGATCCGCCCGTCGGCGAGGAAGACCACCGCGTCGGCGTGCCCCGCGGCGACCGGGTCGTGGGTGACCATCGCGACCGTCTGCCCCAGGTCGTCCACCGCTCCGCGCAGGAGGTCCAGTACTTCGGCACCGGTACGGGAGTCCAGGTTGCCGGTCGGCTCGTCCGCGAACACGATCTGCGGACGGGTGACCAGCGCGCGCGCCAGTGCCACTCTCTGCTGCTGCCCGCCCGACAGTTCGGACGGCCTGTGCGAGAGCCGCTCGCCCAGGTGCAGCACGCGGACGACCGTGGTGAACCATTCCTGGTCGGGGGCCGTCCCCGCCAGGGTCATCGGTAGCGTGATGTTGTCGCGCGCGGTGAGCGTCGGCAGCAGGTTGAACGCCTGGAACACGAACCCGATCCGCTCGCGCCGCAACCTGGTGAGCCGCCGGTCCGACAACACGCCGAGCTCTTGGTCGCCCACGTAGACCTTGCCGGACGTGGCGCCCTCCAGCCCCGCGACGCAATGCATCAGCGTGGACTTCCCGGCGCCGGACGGGCCCATGATGGCCGTGAACCGCCCGGCCGGGAACTCGACACTCACCTCGTCGAGCGCGCGCACCGCCATGTTCCCCGAGCCGTACACCTTGCTGAGGTGCACCGTCCGGGCGCCGCTGGGCATCCTCACCCGCGCGGAAGCACCGGCCGTGGCCGGGCCTGCCTCGTCATTGATCGACCGTCTTGCCTCTGCTGCGTTTCCCATGTTCGGGATCGTTGCGCCGGGACGTGCCGTCCGTCGTCGGGCCAGGAGATGCACCCGCGCTGCTCCCCGCGCGGCACGGCGGGCCTCCCGCCTACACCCGGTGCGGTACGCCGCTAAGGCCCGGGCGGTACGCCCCGGAACACGAACAGTGCCGTCCTGCCGTCCCGACGATCAATCAGACGCGTTGTCCGCTCAGGATCCGCAGGATCGACAGCCTTTTCCTCATCGTCACTGCCCGCTTCACCTGGCGATACCTCATTCACGACCGCGATCTCCAATCCGCCTCACAAGGGCTCTTGGGCCGCCGGATGCGACCAGACTGTGACCACCCGGTAGCGATCATGTTCCTGACACCTGCTCAGCCGCCCGCTCCGGCAGAATCCGCACCACCCTCGCCGCGGCCTCCCTGTGCACCACCTTCCGCACATGGGTGGACAGGTCCTGCGTGATAGCCGTGGACGAATGCGATCAACCGGCAGGCCACCGCGAAGGCGCCGGCCGATGGATGACACCTGGGTGATCGACGGGGGCGAATAGCCGCAAGGACACCCCGACACGCCCTGGCCCCTCACGGCGCACGAGAGACCAGCCAGCCGAGCCGGTGGTCCTGGCAGTCAAGGAGGGCAGATGTCAGTGTGATCAGTTGGCGCCCATACGCCCCTGCCGCAAGCTCGCATCTTTTGCAGTAATTCAAACGGCTCAGGGCATACGAGTAGCTGTCGGTAAAAGGCCGCTTTCAAGATCCAGGGGGTATTGACGACACTGAGTCCCTGGGCACGCGCGTAATGCCCGGCGCTGATGTCATCGATGACGATCGTCGCCCTGCAAAGATGCTGGTGATTACGGACACCGTAGATCGTTTCTGCTTCGCCGTAGTGCTGCCTTCCGAGCCGCTTCGTCCCCCCCAAGGCTCGCCTAGTGTCCTCAATCCCCTTGGCGTCAGCCATATCAAAGGAGTACGGCTCACCCAGGCCCTCCTCCAAAATTCGAAGCTGACCACACGGCAGATCGTCCGACAGCGCCCTCGTTTCCCACGCAACTCCGGCCGTCCAGCAGCCACGAAACTTCAGCGCCTGCATGAGCAGCGAGGATCGGCCGACGACCGCGAAATTGACGAGGGTAGAAGTGTCCAGGACGTAGGGGGTCACGGTGCGAACACCGGCTCCTCTCCAGCCAGGTCAGCACAAGGCGGCGTCAGGATGGTCTCGACTGGGACGTTGAACAAAGCAGCCAGGGGTCTCCCGCTGATCGTCCCCGCGTTGAATGCCTGCACAGCGTGCAGAGTCAGGGCGCTGGGTCTACGGGCACTGCTGTGTAGCACAGTCATCGCATAGTACTCGTCGATCCAACCTCCGAGGTCTGCCGCGCGAACTGTGGTCATCCTCAGGTATCGACGCGCGTCACCCTTGTTCAGGAGCCCGAGTTTGACCAACCTCCAGGCCAGCGCTGATGGGGAAACCAGGTAGGCCCCGACCGCGCGAGCAAAGCTCTCCTCGTCGACGTCGTGGTTGGCGAAGCGCTCCCGGACGCTCTGCTCAGGCATCAGCACAGCAGCAGCGAAGGCGTTGGCCCGTACCTCGATCCTGTGGCGAGGGCCTTCCCACGTCTGCATGACATCACGGTCGATTCTGGCGCCTTCAGCATCGACGCCGTCCCTGCTGAAGATGTGCCCGCACTCATGGGCGAGGGTGAAGCGCTGCCGACTCCACGATCGCTTGCTGTTGACCAGTACGAGTCGGAAGTCGTCAGCAACAAACGCGAGACCGTCGAGTGCATCATCGAACGGCTCGAAGGCGACGTGAATTCCGAAGACCTTCTCAACTGCGGTGGCCGGGTCTTTGCGCACTTCCTCAGGTTCCAAGTCTGCTTCGAACAGCATCTTGAAGGCCCGTCCAGCCAGGAGGGGTCCGGCAGCGATGGCGGGTTCGCTGTCGAGCGGCGGATCCGGCAGAGGCGGCAGGGGCGGCATCTCGACAAGGCGCCTGAGTGTGCTGTCCACCTCGGCGTACGTCCTGGCCCGGAGCAGGGCGTTTTCGATCGCAGGCTCGACGTCGACTGCGCCGTCGACGTGGCGGGCCGCCACAGCCTCCGTGTCTTCTTTTCCGCCTAGTAGCCAGTCGATGGTGGTGTTACCCAGGTCCGCTATGGAGACCAACTCGAAGGAGGTGAAGCGCCTTGCGCCGGCCAGCGACTTGGAGAGCTTGGTTGGATCGAGGTCCATCTTCTGCGCGAACTCAGCGTGGGACATCCTCGACTTGGCGAGTACCTGCCGCACCCTGTTGCGCACGATCTCTTCCAGGGTACTCATGCAGTGAGTATATGCAGGAGTTGCGAAAATCGCAATACTAATTTAGTTGACTAGAGAGTAAAAGAATCACGCAGAGTAAGCAAAGCCCTTATGGACACTAAGTCACGTAGGGCGACTATGCAGTCAAACAGCAATAGTTCACTTACCGCAGGAGAATCACGTCATTTCCCAACTAGGGGCAGCCAGGTTCAGCGAATCAGCCCAGTTCCAGAACTAGACCAGTTATCCACAGGCCGCATCCGGCCACCCTGCTGACGTCAAGGCTGTCCACCACACGCCCAGTGCCTCCCAATAATGGATCAGGGCCTCGCCTTTGCCGCCGAGCCAGCCAAGGCACCCGAGAGGGCCCGAACCCCACCGGAGGTGCGGGCGCCTCGTCATCTCCTAGAACGGCGGCTCGTCACACCACCCGTCGGCCTTGGCCAGGCTCACCGGCCCCGGGCAGTCGCACTGACCGCCGCCGTGCTGCTCCTGGCGGTGCTCTTCCGCCTCGTCCTTGGCCTGCTGGATGAGGTAGTCCTCCGGTCGAGGCCGGGCACCTCATGTAGGTCCCACTGGTTGCCGTACTCGTCCTCGACGATCACGCCTGCCCCCGTTCGCGCCGTTCGCGGTGAGCGCACGTATCGCGATGTCCGCCAGGTCGTCCGCGTGGAAGCCGGTGCAGTCGTCGGCCGCCCGCCGGAACGCCTGCAGCAGTCGCTCCTTCAACAACCGGCCGACCGCCGGAGCCTCCGCTCCTCCACCAGCGGGTGCCCGGCCAAGGTGGCGTACACCTGCGCCTGAGCCCAGTCGTGCTCGTCCGTGCCCACGACCAACAGCAGCTCGGCCATGCGCCGCTGCTCCATCCGGTGCAGCCGCCCGGTCAGCTCCTTCCTGTACAGCGCGTCGATCTCCTCCTGCGGCCCCTGGCAGTCCGCAGGCATCCACGTGCCGTCCAAGGTCTCGTCACCGCGGTACGCGCACACGCTGCCCACTAGCTAGGGCCCGGCTCGGACTTTCGCCAGCTCCTGGAAGCGTCGGCGTGTTTCGGCGTGGATCAGGATCGGATTCGTGAACTGAGCACTACCGTCGCCAGGGCAGTCATGGATTCCGGCACGAGCCTGCTGGCGCTTCTCGGCGCGCCTCGGCGCGCCGATCTGGCCGGAGCGCTCGCGCGCCCCGGTGACCTGGACTTTGCTGTGGTCGAGGGGCTACAGGCCAGCACCGATTCGGTGAACGAGCAGATCGGGAGCGTGTCGTTCGTCCGGCTGCACCTGGTTCAGGCTGCGGTCGTGGATGCCTGTCGGCAGCTGTTGCTGGGCGAGCAGGCTGCTCTGGTGCGGGCTCGTCTGCAGTTGGTCGCCGGTCGGGCGTTCGCGTTGGCCGCGCGGTTGGTGTTTGAGACCCGTGACGACGCCGCTGCGCTCGCGCTGTATGACGAGGCGGTCGCGGCGGTGGGGCGAGAACGGGCTTTCTCAGCGTGCGCTGATCCGTTCGAGCCAGACGATGGTGGCGTTCTACTCCACCGGCGATATCGAGCGGGCACGGCGGCTCGCGGACGCGCTGCTGTGCAGGATGCGCGGCGTGGCGAGAGCGTCCTGATGCGGGCACGGGCGCGCGCTCTTGAGGCGAAGATGGCCGCACGCGGAGACTCGCCTGAAAAAGCATGCTCAGGCGGCGTTGCATCTGGCGTGGCGGGACTTGGACGCCGACACCACCGGGGATCCGATGGGTGAGGCTTTCAGCAGGGATCGGCTGCGTGGCTTTGAGGGGGTCTGCGGGATCAATCTAGGGGAGGCCGAGGAGGCCGAGCGGCAATTGGCTAGAGCGGCCCGAGCGTTGGGGAGTTCACGCGAGAGCGTGCAACGGGGCATCGTTTTGACCGATCGCGCCGTGGCGCGTCTGCGCACGGATCAGCCAGGTGCTCCTGAAGCAGCGGCCGAGCAACACCACGAGTGTGTGGATCTCACTGCGGTGACTCGGGGGCGGGTTCCGGCTCAGCGTTTGCGCAGGCCTGGATGGAGCTGCGGCCTTGGCATGGTGAGTCGTTTGTCGCGGACTTGGACGACCATATCCCTAGTGCGTTGATAGGGAACTGAACGGTGAGGCGGACGGGGTCCTGCGCCGCCCGCCTCCCGTGTTGTCACGGCGCGGCGATCGGGTGCACCGCTTCTCGCGGAGCCAGTCCGTCACCAGCTCCCAGTAGCGGGCGCGGTTGCCGCCGGCGGCACGCCAGGCTTCCAGGCGGGCGAGGTGTCGGGCCCGCATCCATCGGGGCGTAGGGCGATGCGACCGGGTCCGACCAGACGGCGGTGGACCCGTATAGACCGCATGAACGGAGCATGGCGTTGAGTGGCCGAAACGAACCCGCATGGACCGGCATGGATCCGCATAGACCAGCAGTCAGACGCGTTGTCCAATTGTGATGTGGCCAACATACATGCAGGCTTGCTTGCTTGTATGTGTCGCTCGTACCGTCGAGGGGTGTCAGTCAGCAGCCGCCGACGTCGCCGCCACGACGGCGGCCGTCGTACGCAGGAGGAACGCCGGTCCCGCACGCAGGCCAGGCTCCTGGAGGCCACCATGGAGTGCCTGGTGGACCTCGGCTGGTCCGGGACGTCCACCACCGAGGTGGCCCGCCGCGCGGGCGTCTCGCGTGGCGCGCAGCAACACCACTACCCGACCAAGATGGTCCTGGTCGCCGCGGCCCTGGAACACCTCCTGGAGGCGCAGCGGCTGGCGTACGAGACGGCCTTCGCAGTGCTGCCGGAGGAGCGGCGCAACGTGGCGGGAGCACTCGACCTGCTCTGGGAGGTGTTCCGCGAGCCTCCGGCCAAGGCGCTGGTGGAACTGGCCGTGGCAGCGCGCACCGACGAGGAACTACGTCCGCTCTGCCGCGACCTGAACGAGCGGATCCTTCAGGTGATCCTGGAAACGTTCGAGCGGCTGTTCCCCGCGAACACACTGACACCCGACTTCACCGACACCATGCTGCGCGGCGTGTTCGCGATGTTCGTCGGGCTGTCGGTGCAGAACGCGCTGGACGATGACGCAAGCGGTCACCAGACGGCCGTGCTCCGCCAGATCAAGGACATCGCACGGCTGGTCGTCCCCGAGCCCGGCCAGCCCGCGGAGGAGACACCTCCCGCGGCCCGGGCGAGCGAGGACGCTGAAGCCCGGGCCACGGCCTGACACCGACGACGCGACGAGATCCCTGCCCCCATCCCCTACATCGAGAAGACGGGCGGCGACGCCGCCGGCACCACCCCCGAGGGAGTCCGACATGCCGAAAGCCCCCACCGAACTCGCCGACGAGGTCCGCGAGCAGGTCAAGGACGAGAAGTCCTACCTCGCCGTCATCGACCGCCTGAACAAGGCGTCGGTGGACAAGCACTGGGAGGCCTACGCCGACATCCCCTGGGACGACCCCGAGTTCACGGTCGACAAGAACGACCCGCGCTGGGTGCTGCCGCCGTTCGATCGTCTCGGCGAGACGGCCTGGTACCAGTCGCAGCCGCCGGAGGTCCAGTCGCAGATCGGGCTGTGGCGGGTGGCCACCGCGATGAAGATCGGACTGCAGTTCGAGAACCTGCTGAAGCGGGGGCTGCTCAACTACGCCTACCGGCTGCCGAACGGCCGGCCGGAGTTCCGCTACGTCTACCACGAGACGACCGAGGAATGTCATCACGGGATGATGTTCCAGGAGTTCGTGAACCGGACGAAGATGCCGATCCGCGGGATGCCGCGCTCGCTCAGCCTGATCGCGCAGGCGGCCCCGTGGATCCCGCTGATCAACACGGAGATGTTCTTCGTGTTCGTGCTCGGCGGCGAGGACCCGATCGACTACGTCCAGCGCAAGTCACTCAAGGGCGGGCACATCAAGCACCCGCTCGAAGAGACCATCATGAAGATTCACATCGCGGAGGAGGCCCGGCACATCTCCTTCGCCCGGCACTACCTCAAACACCGGGTGCCGGGCATGAACCCGCTGCGCCGCCGGATCCTCGGCGTCGCGACCCCGGTGGTACTCGGCGTGATGGCGCGGATCATGCTGTCCCCGCCCGGGCCGATGGTCCGGCACTTCGGCATCCCGAAGGACGTCGTCCGCGCGGCGTACAAGAGCGAGGCGTCCCAGGCGGAGATCTCCAACTCGGTCGGCAAGATCCGCGACCTGATGGCCGAGCTCGGCGTGATCAGCCCGGTCGGCCGGCAGGTCTGGAAGGCGTTCGGGATCTGGGACGAGCCGAGGACGCGTCGCTCGGTCGAGACGTCGTCGTCCAACGGCCGGGCCGCCTGAGCATGGCCGGCGCAGACACCCAGCATCGAGCACCGAGCGGAGCGCGCAGATGAGCATCGCGATCGTGACCGGAGGCGCCTCCGGCATCGGCCGGGCCATCGCCACGTCCCTGGTGGCACGCGGCGACACCGTCGTGGTCGCCGACATCAACGACGAGGGCGCCGGCACGGTCGCCGACCGGCTGAACTCCCTCGGCCGCGGCAAGGCGGCCGCCGCCCGCCTGGACGTCACCGACGCCGAGGCCGTCGCCGAACTGTACGCGGGCGTGCGGGACGAGCACGGACGGCTCGACCTCGTCTTCAACAACGCCGGCATCGCGATCGGCGGTCTGGCCGAGGAACTCACCCTCGACCACTGGAACCGTGCCATCGACATCAACCTCAAGGGCGTCGTGCACGGCGTCCACGCCGCCTACCCGATCATGCTGGAGCAGCGCGGGGGGCACATCGTCAACACCGCCTCGCTCGCCGGGCTCGTCCCGATGCCGGTCGGTATCCCCTACACCGCCACCAAGCACGCGGTGGTCGGCCTGTCCCTCGGGCTGCGCGCCGAAGCCGCCGGACGCGGCGTCCGGGTCAGCGTGGTCTGCCCCAGCTTCGTCGACACGCCGCTGTTGCACAACGTCAACCCCGACCTGCCCGAGACGCCGATGAGCGGCGACGCCACCGGCGACATCGCCAAGGCGTCACCGCGCCTCTACACGGCCGACAAGCTCGCGCGCGACGTCATGCGCGGCGTCGCACGCAACCAGGCGCTCATCGTCGCGCCCGCGCACGGCCGGGCCGCCTGGCGAGGTGTCCGGCTCAGTCCCGGCGGCGCCGTCCGCGTCGCGCAGATCGCGGTGAACCGTATCCGCTCCGGGACGTGACGGCTCATCCCGCGCAGGGCGCGGTCAGCCGGTACCTCTCCGCGGTCGGTCCGGCCGTGAAATCGGTGATCACCTTGATTCCGGTGAACTCGTGCTGGTCCGGCCGGGCGAACACCGTCTTGCGGAACGCCGAGGTGTTCGGGGACCCCGCGGAGTTCCCCGCCTCGGCGGGGAGCATGCCCTCATAGTCCACGAACCTGATCTCGCGGACCGCCCGGAGGAGCCCCTCGCGGGACAGGTTCTTGTCCTTGACCGCCTGCTGGAGGGCCGCCTTCAGCGGGTAAGAGAGCGCCCACCCCGAGACGAGTGCGTCGTCCGCCTGCGTCTGCCCGAGCGCCTGCCGCATCGCGGTGTGGCCGGGCGAGTCGGTCGCGAACGGCTTCCAGGGGCCGACCTGAAGGTAACGCTTCTTGATCGCGTTCGCCGCCGGGTGCCACAGCAGGTTCCTGGCCCAGGTCGGGTTGTTGCCGATGAAGCGGCCACCGAAGCCGCCCTCGTCCGCCTTGCCCATGATGGCCGCGGCGTCCGCGGGACCCGTGCTGAGCACGACCAGGTCCGGTTTGCGGGACAGGACGGCACGGACCGCGTTCTCCTGCGCCGCCGTCCCCTGCCCGGTCGGCACGTCCGTGAACGACAGCCCGCGCGCCTCCGCCGCGATGCGCGCACCGGCCGCCGCGTCCTCGCCGTAGTCGCCCGAGTAGTGGATCGCCATCACGCTCCTGGCCTGGTACTCGTCCGCGCCGTAGTCCACGGCGTTCATCGCCTCGAAGCAGTACGACGAACCCGACTCGACGATGGTGTCCTCGAACTCCCACCGGGACGTCCAGGAGACGGGCAGCGCGATCATCTTCCGCGCGCGCAGGTCGGCCAGGATCGCGTCGGTCTCGGGCGACCCGAGCGTCTGCGCCAGCGCCAGCACCTTGTCCTTGATCTCGTTGTAGGCGCCGACGTGCACGCGCGCCTCGTAATGGTTGTCACGGACGTAGGTCACCGCGTCGATGTCGTAGCCGCCGATGCCGCCCTGCCGGTTGACGCGGTCCCAGAAAGCGTGCTGCGCCCTGGTCACCGCCGTTCCGAGGCTCTTGAAGGGGCCGGTGGACAGGTCCGAGATGATGCCCAGGTAGATGCAGCCGTGCTCCTTGTTCACCGGGCGCGGGCAGGGCTCGCGGCTCACGCCCGACTCGGCGCCTCCACCGTCCGAACCGCCGCAACCCGCCGCCGAGACCGCCGCCAGCAGCACGGCGCCGGCGAGCAGGGACCTCAGCCTCGGCAGCTCACAGCGCACGGAGCCCATCGATCACTTCCTTGAGGAGGCGCGGGTCGGGCCGCCCGCCGCCGGCTCCGGCGGGCCGTCGCACGGTCACCAGCCCGCGGCGCAACAGGTCGCCCAGCAGCACGCGGATCACGCCGACCGGCAGTGCCATGTCGACGGCCAGGTCGGCGACCGACCGGGGCCGCAGGCACAGGTCGAGGATCAGCTCGTCCTCGGTGCCCAGCGTGCTCGGGTCGGGTATCGGCACCTCGGCGGTCCGGACGATCGCGATGAGGTCGAGGTCGGCGTCCGCCTGCCTGGTCCGCCCCCGGGCGACGGCGAACGGACGCAGCACGGGCCCGGCCATCTCGTCGACCCACAACTCCTCCGGCTCTCCGGGTTCGTCGGGCATCACTCACCGCCCGGCCCGGCGGGCGGCGTCTCCGGTTCGGCACCCGGGTCGGCCGGACCGATCCGGGCAGGGCCGGCGGCGTCCTCGCGGCCGCGCTGCCAGCCGCTCTGCATCCTCGACAGCATGCTGCGCGCGGCCTCCGGCGACCGCTCGGCCGGTTCCTGCTCACCGGACGGGTCGGGCGGGGCCTCCCTGAGCTGCGGTGCCAGGCTCGCCTGCCGCCGGCGCCTGGGCAACCCGTCCGCTCCGATCTCAGGTGCGCTTCGGGGCTGCCGCTCCGGCCCGCCGTCCCCTGCCCGGTCCTCCTCCCGGCGCGGTGGCGGGACCGCGAGCTGTGGCGGGACGGCAAGCGGCGACGTGGAGGCATACCGCGGTGTCAGCTGCGCCTGCTCCACCGCCGGCTCCACGGGGGTGCGGGACACCGCGACCAGCGGTCGGTACTCGCCTGACCCGCCCGCCCCCTCCGGGCCCGCTTCGACCACCAGCGCATGCGGGATCAGCACGATCGCGACGACGCCCCCGTACGCCGAGGAGCGCAGGGAGACCCTCATCCCGTGCCGGGCCGCGAGCCGGGCGACGACGAAGAGTCCGAGCTGGACCGAATCGTCGAGCTTCAGCTCGGGATCGCCGGACAGCAACTCGTTCAGCCGCGCGAGCTCATCACGCTCAAGTCCAAGCCCGCGGTCCTCGATCTCGATCGCGAAGCCGTGCGCGACCTCCCCGCCGGTCACCCGGATCCGCGTGTTCGGCGGGGAGAACGCGGCCGCGTTCTCGACGAGCTCGGCGATCAGGTGGATGGTGTCGGCCACGGCGCGGCCGAGCAACGCGGCCCGGCCCATCGGGACGACCTCCACCCGCGTGTAGTCCTCGATCTCCGACGCCGCGGCGCGCGCCACGTCCATCAGCCGGACGGGATGCCGCCAGGTCCGCCCGGACGGGCGGCCGGACAGGATGACCAGGCCCTCCGCGTGCCGTCGCATCCGCGTCGCCAGGTGGTCGAGTTCGAACAGCGCGGCCAGCGCGTCGGGGTCCTCGGTGCCGCGCTCCATCGCCTCCAGCCGCCCGAGCAGCCGCTGCAACAGGGACTGGTTGCGGCGGGCGAGGGTGACGAACACGTCGTTGAGGCGCTGGTGCGCGGCCGCCTCCCCGGCTGACGCGCGGATGACGGCGCGCCGGGCCTCGGCGAACGCCTCGTCGATCCGCCTGATCTCGGTGACGGTGAACACCGGCCCCTCTCGCGCGTCCCTGCGCGCGCCGCTGATCGCGGTCCCGTCCGGGGGCGTGGCGTCGTCCATCAGCCCGTCCGCCGGCGCGGGAGCGATGGCAGGCGGGGCCTCGCCCGCGGGGAGAGGCTGCCCTCGTCGCACCAGCTCGCTGATCAGCGGCAGCCGGTCGCGGGTGAACACGGTGACGGTCTCGGCCATGTCGCGGCTCTCGCTGATCAGCCGCCGCCCCATCTGGACGGCGACGACGACGGCGGCCACGACGGCGAGCAGCCCGACACCGCCCGCGAGGAAGAGCCGCAGCAGGACCGAGTCCGCCTGCTGCGCGCCGCGCTCGGCGGTGGCCGAGCGGATAGTGGAGGAGAGGCTCGCGAACTGCGCGTTCACACTCTCGGTGGAGGTGTGCCAGGCGCCGATGTCCACCAGGGGACGCCCCTCGGTGGCGCCCGCCTGCATAAGGCGTTCCTCCAGCCTCCGGAACAGGGTGAACTCGGGACTGGCGACGATCGCGTCGTACTGGACACGGTCGGCTCCCGACAGGGAGCGGATCGAGTCGTCGTACAGGAAGGTGCGCGCCCCGGCGAACTGCACCAGCCGCAGATGTTCGGCATCGCTGATCTTGCGGGCCGCGAGTGCGCCGGTGACCAGCGCGTCCTCCCGGGAGAGATTCTCGCGAGCGCGTTCCAGGCCGATGAGCAGCCGCGTGTCGCGGACGATGCGCTCGTCGGCGGAGCGGGGCTCCTCGTAGATCTCGGCGGCCCGGTCGATGAACGCCGTGTACCTGCCCAGCGTCTCCGCGCGGTCGATGAGCCCCTGGTCGATCGAGCGGCGCACGCTCTCGACCTCGCCCAGCGACTCGGCCAGGTCGACCATCCGGCGCCGGGTCTCGGGGGTCGCCGCGCCACGGATGGACGAGTCGGCGGCCGCCTTGCGGAACGCCGTCCGGGTCCGGTCGGTGCGCGCCCGCTGGGCGTCGAAGCCTGACCGGCCGATCGTGGCCTCGTCTCCCAGGTAGGACAGGGACATGCGGCGCTCGTCCTGCAATGCGGCGATCATGGCGTCGGTGGGCTTGATGACCTTGTCGGTGAAGGTCTGCGCCCTGGTCTGCCGGAGACTGTCGCCCAGTGTCGTCGCCGCCGCGTACACCCACAGCACGACCAGTGCCGCGATCGGCGGGACAAGCAGTAAGACGATCCTCGTTTTGACCGACTGTGTCCGCCGGACCATCACGCCTCCCCGCCGCATCCGCAACGCAACCTCGGCCGCCCCCTGGGATGCAGCTCACCGTTCGCCGCACCGTAGCCGGACCGACGCCAAATGTTCGTCTGATCTGTCTCGAAAACTTCGATTGTTACGGTGGCGTTATAGCTGCTATTCTCGACCTCCAATGCAGGAAATAGCGTGATGACCTGCGTACGGCACGCGAGAGTTCTGGCGCCGAGCGCGTCAAACACCGGCACCACCGCTAACCGCCCGAGCCGCTCTCGGGAACCTTCGGATAGTGCAGGTCGAACGCCGGCCTTTCGGAGCGGATCCGCGGAATCGACGTGAAGTTGTGCCTCGGCGGAGGGCAGGACGTCGCCCATTCGAGAGAATTGCCGTACCCCCAAGGATCGTCGGCCTCGACACGAACACCACGCCGGGCCGTCCGGTACACGTTGTAGAAGAAGAACAGGGTCGAGACCCCGAGGATCAGCGCCCCGGCACTGGAGACGCGGTTCAGCACCGTGAACTCGTCGGGATAGTCCGCGTAGCGGCGCGGCATCCCTTGGGCGCCCAGCCAGTGCTGGACGAGGAACGTCGTGTGGAAACCGATGAACAGGAACCAGAAATGCACCTTCCCCCACGTCTCGTCCAGCATCTTCCCGGTCATCTTCGGCCACCAGAAGTAGAAGCCCGAGAACATCGCGAACACGACGGTCCCGAAGACGACGTAGTGGAAATGCGCCACCACGAAATAGGAGTCCTGTACATGAAAGTCCAGCGGCGGTGACGCCAGGATCACCCCGGTGAGCCCGCCGAAGAGGAACGTCACCAGAAAACCGACCGCGAACAGCATCGGCGTCTCGAAACTGAGCGACCCCCGCCACATCGTGCCGACCCAGTTGAAGAACTTCACTCCCGTCGGCACGGCGATGAGGAACGACATGAACGAGAAGAACGGCAGCAGCACCTGACCGGTGGTGAACATGTGGTGTGCCCACACCGTCATCGACAGCCCCGCGATCAGGAGTGTCGCCCCGACCATCCCGAAATAGCCGAACAGCGGCTTGCGGCTGAACACCGGGATGACCTCGGTGACGATCCCGAAGAACGGCAGCGCGATGATGTACACCTCGGGGTGCCCGAAGAACCAGAACAGATGTTGCCAGGTCAGCGCTCCCCCGGCCGCCGCGTCGAACACGTGTGAGCCGAACCGCCGGTCCGACTCCAGCGCCAGCAGCGCCGCCGCCAGGACGGGGAACGCCATCAGGACCAGCAGGCTCGTCAGAAAGATGTTCCAGGTGAAGATCGGCATTCGGAAAATCGTCATTCCCGGCGCCCGCATCCCGATGATCGTGGTGATGAAATTGACGCCCCCGAGGATCGTCCCGAAACCGGACAGCGCCAGTCCCATGATCCACAAATCGGCGCCGACGCCCGGCGACCTGATCTGGCTGGTCAGCGGAGCATAGGCCGTCCAGCCAAAGCTCGCGGCACCGCCCGGCGAGATGAACGCGGCGAACACGATCAGCCCACCGAGCAGGAACAGCCAATAGCTGAGCATGTTCAACCTCGGGAACGCAACGTCCGGCGACCCGATCTGAAGCGGCATGATGACGTTCGCGAAACCGACGAACAATGGCGTCGCGAACAGCAGCAGCATCACCGTCCCGTGCATCGTGAACAGCTGGTTGAACTGCTCGTTGCTCACCAGCTGCCGTCCGGGTGAGGCCAGCTCGCCGCGGATGACCACCGCCATCAGCCCGGCGAGCAGGAAGAAGCCGAACGACGTGATCAGGTACAGGTGTCCGATCACCTTGTGGTCCGTGCTGGTCAGCCAGGACACCAGAACCGAGCCCCGGGGGCGCCGCGCGGCGGACGCCTCCGGGAGTGGACGGCCGAGAAGGACCATGCCGGTCTCCCTGGGTACGGGGGTGCCCCCCAACTATTCGCCCGTGCCCAGAGGGACGCAAGGCATCACAGTAGGCTGGGAAGTGTGGAGCGCATACTGGTCAGCTCTTGCCTGATGGGAAGGCCCGTCCGATACGACGGCGGCGCCAAGCCCGTGGGTGACGACCTGTTCGAACGCTGGCGCACCGAAGGCCGCCTCGTCCCATTCTGCCCCGAAGTCGCCGGTGGCCTTCCCGTCCCGCGCCCACCCGCCGAGATCGTCGAGTCCCGCGTCCTCACCAGCGCCGGCCAGGACGTAACAGAAGCCTTCCTCCGAGGCGCACACCTCGCACTGGAGACCGCACAGCGCACCGGCGCCCGTCTCGCCCTTCTAAAGGAGGGAAGCCCTTCCTGTGGCAGCACCCGTATCCACGACGGCACGTTCACCGGCCGCAAGACCGGAGGCCAAGGACTCACCGCAGCCCTTCTGCAAAGGTCAGGTATCCGCGTCTTCCCCGAGACCGACCTCGCCGCCGTCGAGGCCCTGCTGCGCGAATGGGAGTCCCGCTGAGGCGACCTGCTCGCCGGTCAGGGCCTGGACGGGCAGGGGGTGCGCGGCTTCGGCGCGCAGTCCGTCCAGATAGAAGGCCAGGCAACGGCGCCACGCATCTGGGGCGACGTCCATGGACTCGCGGATGACCTGGGACATCGCCCACATCAGCGTGACGAAGTCCTGAACTTCGAAGTCGCCGCGCAGCCGCCCGGACTCCTTGGCCCGCTCGATGATCTCCGCCACATGCACGGCCCCGCGACCGCACGCATTGTTGACCTCTGACGCCGCCGGGAAACGCCGGACCAGGATCTCGTTGAGCCCACGATCCTCGGCCTGAAGGGCGAACAGGCCCTCGATGAAGGCGACGAACCCGTCCCACGGATCAGGGGCCGCCTTCGCCGACTCGTAGACGCGATCCAGCGCGGCCAGGCGGGCCGGGAAGATCGCGTCGAAGAGATCCTGACGCGTGGGGAAGTGGTTGTACAGCGTCCCGATACTGACCCCTGCCCGGCGCGCGACCTCCTCCAACGGCGCATCCAGCCCACGCCGGCCGAAGACCGCGGCGCCCGCCACGACCAGCTTGTCTCGATTGCGCGCCGCGTCGGCTCTCGGTCTGCTCTTCCCGGACATACCTCCATCCTACGAAATTGAGGACACCCTCAAGTTCTGTGCTAATTTGAGGGTACCCTCAATTTATTGGAGTCACCATGACCGCGACGACCATCGTCATCGGTGCCGGCCCTGGACTCGGCATGTCCATCGCGCACCGTTTCGGCCGTGAAGGGCACCGCATCGCCCTGGTCTCCCGCAACGGGGCCCGTCATTCCGGCTACATCTCGGCCCTCGCCGACGCGGGCATCGAAGCCACATCCCACCCTGCCGACGTCCGCGACCGCACGGCCCTGCGCTCCACTCTGGACGCCATCGCCGCCCAGCGCACCGTCGACGTCGTCTATTACGGCCCTGGCGCGGCCGACCCGGACGCCCGCCCGGTCCCCATCACCTCGACGGACGTGCCCGCTGCTGAGGAAGCCATGAGCTGGGTGTATCCCGCACTCGACACTGTCGGCGCCGTCCTGCCGGGAATGCTGGAACGCGGTCGCGGCGGGCTGCTCTTCGCCGGCGGGCTGAGCTCTGTCGTCCCGATCCCCGCCATCGGCAGCTACGCGATCTCATCCGCCGCCCTGCGCAACTATGCCCTCACCCTGAACGCCGCTCTGGCCGATCAGGGCATCTACGCGGGAACACTGACCATCGGTGGCCTCATCGAACGCGGCGACATCCACCGCCTGTTCACATCCCAACAGACCGATCTGTCGGGCCTCGCTGTCGGAACGCTCGACCCAGACAAAATCGCAGAAGCGGCCTGGGGCCTCTACACGGACCAGGCCAGCCCCGAAGCAACCTTCAACGCTCTCGGATAACGCGCACTCCGCACAAATAGGAAAGGGCCCCGCCGTGACGGC
>NZ_BCQT01000010.1 GCF_001552215.1 Actinomadura macra NBRC 14102
GGTGGGTTCCCCATCCAGGGCCGCCCGCCTTTCGGCGTGCTGCTCCCTGCGGGGCAAAGTGAACAGTATGCCCCCGAGGGGGCAACGTCAAACCGGCTCGCGCGTCTCAGTGCGCCGAACTCGGCCCCGCCCCCCACGCGCGTTCTACTCGTCCAGCCGCGCGACCTTGGGTTTTGTCCCGTATCGTCCCGATCAAACGCCTCTATTCACCCGTGCCGGGTCGTTGAAAAATTTCTTTCCAGCACCCATCGGTGACGTCGAGCGGGCGCGTCCCCGCCGGCACGGCTCACGGCTGGGCCAGGTACCCACCGACGAAGAGGACCCCCTCCGCCAGGACCCAGACGATCGCCGCCACCGTGAGGAGAGCGTCCAACCGTCCCGCGTTGTGTCGGACGGCGGGCATGGCCCATGCGGCTACGGCCAGCGCGGTCGCCAGGAGGGTGACGGGTATCGAGAACAGAACGGCGTCTTCGAACGCGGTGCCGCAGCTGGGGTCGTGCGCGTCGTCGTCGCCGCAGAAGGCCGCATCGCCCCAGCCTCCCAGGGCCGAGAACACCCAGAGCAGGGCAAGCGCACCGTTCGCGATCGTCGGAATGGCCGGTGAGATCCACCAGCCGTTCGGGCGTCCGGGCATGGCCTGCACGATCGGAACGTACCTCCGCACCCGCGGCGCGGGAAGCCCTACGCGTGGACGTCCTGCGGAGCCCGACGATTCGCGGTCAGGTGATCTCTTTGGACTCGTGGAGGTTCAGGTCCATGACGATCGCCGTCACGGCCGCCATCGTCCGCAGCGGTTCCCGGACGGGATCGAAGATCTCCGCGCTGTACTTGTCGGCCGTCGTCAGCAGGTGGGTGGCCAGGCCCGCCCACTTCTTGCGTACCTGGGCGACCTTGCCCCCCTCGGAGTCCGTCACCTCGAAGTTGTTGCGCGGCACGTCCACCGAGACCGTACCGATCGCCTTGTTCTCGCCATCGCGGATCTTGTAGCGCCGCCCGACCCGCTCCGTCACGAACGTGCCGACGGTCTCACCGTCGGGCAGGCGTACCTCGGTGAGCTCGCGCCCCAACTGCTTGTCGATGACGAGAAGGGGCTCGCCGTCCGGGGTGGTCAGCACGACGGCCCGCGCGTCGAGGTCGGACTTGCCCGGGAAGACGGTACGCAGTGATTCCGCACGGCCCTTCTCACTCGCCTCCCCGGCGATGGCCAGGACGGTGCCGTCCCCGTCGAGCACCTTGTACCGGGACTTGGCGAACGGACCTCTGCGAGGCTGTTCGATCTTGAGCACCGGTGAGCTGAACACTTCGCGCACTCGTCCTCCTGCCTCATCGACCACCCGACGGGTCACCACGATGTTCGCGTATCGGGACGTCCATCCAAGCTGCGATCCTGCCAAGCACGGCCTGCGGGGGGAAGCACTTGCGCGGAGCGTCCGATCAGCGCGACCGCCGTCCGTGGTGCGACACCTGCCTGACCTGGCGAGTACCCGGATGGACTCACGTAACGGCAAGCACCTTCTGGCGTCGAGGTACTACCCGCACCCCGACAACGGACGTGCGATGCGCGTTGATCCCGGACGTGACGTGATGACGCTCCGGGTATCAGCGCCCCCGTCCCATCCGACCCTGACGTGATTCTCCGACCCGAAGGCTTCGCGCTCATCGTTCACGTGTGTGAACTCCGTAGAGGTCCTCCAGCGGCGCCGGTGATCGAAGTCCTCCACACCGACCTCAGGCAGGCGACGCGAGGGAGGGAGGGAGGGAGACGACGTCGATCTCGCTGCCGTCCTCGACGGGCGGATGCCTTCCGGGCAAGTCGACCGCACTCCTCCAGACGCTCGGTCCACGTGCGGTTCCTTGCCGGGGAAGCCCTGCTCGATACGCCGCCGCAAGCCCAAGTGATGGTCGTGCCGGACAGGGTCGGCCGGAGCGACCCGCCGGACGTCCGACACCTCGTCCGATGTCGTCGGCCCCCCGACTGGCCGAGCATGAGGGCACACGTTCACCAGCTGGTGCACCTCGTCGAGCGCGCCGACCTTGATGCACCCGAACCGCCCGTGGAGATGGTTCACAGACCGCGATCAGGCCGGCGCAGCAGCAGGACGCTCCCGGCGTCGTCCCGGACGAGAGCGAACGCCGACGGCTCGTGGGCGCAGGCGCCGCCGGGTCCTCCCAGTGATCGACCCGCCGTGTCCGCTTCGAGCCCGTATCTACTCCGGCCGGCAACGGAATGGACAGCCTGCATCAAGAGTTCCTTCCGGCGGGCTGCGCCCCAAACCGTCCGCGCCTGGCCAAAGTTCTGAGCGAACACCTGAATCGCGAACGGCGTCTGACTCATACCTTGAGTGGATGATCTCCTCTGTCGTGTTCGATGTCGGCGAGACCCTGGTGGACGACACTCGCGAATGGGGGGCCTGGGCCGAATGGCTGGGCGTTCCCCCTCACACGCTTTCTGGCCTTGTCGGCGCCGTGACCGCTCAGGGACGCGACAACGCCGACGCGCTGCGCCTCATCCGACCGGGCTTCGACCTGGACGCCGAACGTCAGGCCCGTGTGGCCGCCGGCTGCGGCGAGCAGATAACGGAGGCCGACCTGTACGGCGACGTCCGCCCGGCGTTGGCCGCGCTGCGCTGCCAGGGCCTGTGGGTCGGCATTGCGGGAAATCAGACGAGCCGCGCGGGAGACTGCCTGCGAAGCCTCGGCCTGCCCGCCGACGCGATCGCCACGTCACAGGAATGGGGCGCCGCCAAGCCGAGCGCGACCTTCTTCGCCAGGCTCATCGAGTGGGCGCAGAGCACTCCCGACGAGATCCTGTACGTGGGTGACCATCCCGCCAACGACGTCACTCCCGCCCACGCCGCCGGACTGCGGACGGCGCTCGTCCGGCGAGGCCCGTGGGGCTACCTGTGGTCCGACGACCCGGCAGTGAGGGGCACCGCCGACTGGATGGTCGACCGGCTGACCGACCTTCCGGAGTTGCTCCGCTGAAACCCGGTGGCCACCACAGATTGCTGTATACGGTGGCGGCAGGATCTACCCACGGAGCCCGCCGTGATTCCGGACAGGCAGATAGGCCATCGCATCGCCGCCACGCGCGTTGCGCGCCGCTTTACACAGGTGCAGTTGGCTGAAGCCGCGTGCATCTCGCTGAGTACTCTGCGCAAAGTCGAACAGGGCAAACGCAGCCCGGGCGATCGCGTCCTGAAATCGGTCGCCGGGGCTCTCGGGGTCGAGCCGGAGGTCCTCGCCGGCCACCGGATCTGCACTGACAGCCGCGTGCACGCGGCTATCCCGGACATCCGCAGCGCCATCGACGCCTACGACGTGCCCGATGACGGACCCGTGCGTCCCCTGGACCGGCTGCGGGAGGCGACCGAGGCCGCGACACGGTATCGCCTGACCGCCCAGTACACCCGGCTGGCGAAGGAACTGCCGCCATTACTCGTCGAGTTGTCACGCGCCGTGCTGGACGAGGGGCCTGGGCGGCGTTATCCCGCGGGGTTGCTGTTTTCCGCATACCGATCCGCCGATGCCGTGGCATACAAGTACGGCTACTACGACTTATCCGCTCGGCTGATCGAGTTAATGCGGCGGTCGGCACAGATCTCCGAGGACCCGGCACTGATCGCCACCGCCGCCTACGTGCGAACCGAGGTCTTCTTCGCCGGTGGCCGCGACCTCACATCTGGACTGCGGGCCCTGGAGATCGCACTTGACGCGATCCCGGACCTGGCATCACCGGACCTCTGGGCGGCAGCCGGTGCCCTGCACATGCGCGCCGCCGTCGTGGCGGCACGGCTGACCGGGGACTTCACTGCCGTCGATGACCATCTACAGGAGGCCCGGCGCAGGGCCGAGGATGTTCCCGAAGGAATCTATAACGGCACCGCTTTCGGTCCGGCTTCTCTGCAAGTCCACGAGGTCTCGGTCGCGGTGGAACTCGGCGACCCGGCGCGCGCCGTCCAGCTGGCGGGAGGAGGCGGGGATGCCGGCCAGAAGATCGGGCTTGACGGCCTCCTCGCAGAACGCCGCTCCCACTACTTCATCGACCTCGCCCGTGCCCGCCTCTGGCTCGGGAAGCGGGACGGGGCATTCGAAGCGCTTCAGACGGCCCGGCGGATCGCCCCCCAGCACGTACGCGAACATCCTTTCGTCCGTGATGCCCTAGTCACCCTCCTTCGCCTGCATATGTCACCACCGCACCAACTTGTAGCATTTGCCGACTGGGCGCGCGCCATCTAGCCAGCTCAGAGGCGGTGACCTCAAGTGTGTCACTCCCTGGCCTTGTGAACCCTCAGCATCAGTGCGTGGCGGTGGTCAGCCGACTGGCTGCCAGCGGCCCGGCTGAACACAGGGCGGCCCCGGCCCGGCGCAGAGAGCGCCTGGAGAGCCGAGGCCTGGCGAAGGGAGAGGTCCGGCAATGGGGATGGCGTCACCACGGGCGGGTGCGGAGGCACAGAAGGCCGCGCTGCGTCAGGAGTTCGGCGGCTGGACCATTATCTGCACCAGCGACACCGGGCGGTGGTGGGCGACCCGGGCGTCCCTCGTCAGTGAGGATCTTTCCCGGGTCGAAGGCGCCACCCTGGACGCCGACACCGCCGAAGGACTGCGGCTCAAGTTGCGCGAGCACTCCCGTGCCGAGGCGGCCAGGCGGTGAGCGGGCAGGAAGAGATCCACCGCGCGTTGGTCGAGGAATTTCCTGGTTGGCAGATCGAGGTGACCCAGGACGACACCGGAGTCGGCTGGGACGCCAGCCGCACACTCGCACCAGGACACGGCGGAGCAATCGGCCTGCACAGCGACAACGCAGCCCTCCTCCGTGAATTGCTGGAAGAGGCAGAACACTGCGACCACCGTCTGGCCCTACGCGAACTTGCAGCCAAGCTAACCGAACGCGGTATGCCCACCCGCCTCTACCCCACCAGCCTGATCATCACCGCGCCGGACGAGCGAGAGCTGCTGATCACCTGCAAGCACAAGATGTTCTGCTGGGCGATGAGTGGCCGAGAGATCGGCCCCACCGCGGACATCAGCGGAGCGGTGAAGCACGTTGTGGACGCAGTGCAGGTGAGCCCGCCATGACCGGCGGCATCGTCCCACCTCGGTTCAGGCCCGGCGTGCGGCACGGCGAGGCCAGGCCACCGGACACCACTGGGCACTCCTGCCCTGGCCGTGGTCCCACACGGGTTCCGGCTCGTGGAAGCCCTTAGTGAGGACGCGGCCGGTGCGCGGCGGCGTCAAAGAGTGCCATCGTCATTCACCGCTCCAGCGACTCCGATCCGTCCGGACGGAGCGACCGGCCAGGATCGTCACGTCCGCCGTCCGCGGAAGCCAAGAGGGGCGGTTCCTGGGGAACCGCCCCTCTACTCGCACGGAAGCGTACGGCTTATGGACTCGCTCAGAAGTCCATACCGCCACCGTCGGGCATGCCGCCCGCCGGAGCCGGGTTCTTCTCGGGCTTCTCGGCGATGACGGCCTCGGTGGTCAGGAACAGCGCAGCGATCGACGAGGCGTTCTGCAGCGCGGACCGGGTCACCTTGGCCGGGTCGAGGATGCCCGACTCGAACATGTTGACGTACTCGCCGGTGGCGGCGTTCAGGCCCTCGCCGGGGGTGAGCCCGCGGACCTTCTCCACCACGACGCCGCCCTCAAGGCCGGCGTTCACGGCGATCTGCTTCAGCGGCTCCTCCAGAGCGCGCTTGACGATGTTGGCCCCGGTGGCCTCGTCGCCCGCGAGCTCCAGCTTGTCGAACGCCTTGGTGCCGGCCTGCAGCAGCGCGACGCCACCACCGGGGACGATGCCCTCCTCGACCGCGGCCTTGGCGTTGCGGACGGCGTCCTCGATGCGGTGCTTGCGCTCCTTGAGCTCCACCTCGGTCGCGGCACCGGCCTTGATCACCGCGACACCGCCCGCGAGCTTGGCCAGGCGCTCCTGGAGCTTCTCGCGGTCGTAGTCGGAGTCGGTGTTGTCGATCTCGGTGCGGATCTGGTTGACCCGGCCCGCGATCTCGTTGGCGTCACCGGCGCCGTCGACGATGGTGGTCTCGTCCTTGGCGATGACGATCTTGCGCGCCCGGCCGAGCATGTCGAGCGAGGTGTTCTCGAGCTTGAGGCCGACGTCCTCGCTGATGACCTGGCCGCCGGTGAGGACGGCGATGTCGTTCAGCATGGCCTTGCGGCGGTCGCCGAAGCCCGGGGCCTTCACGGCCACGGACTTGAAGATGCCGCGGATCTTGTTGACGATCAGCGTGGCCAGGGCCTCCGCCTCGACGTCCTCCGCGATGATCAGCAGCGGCTTGCCGGACTGCATGACGCCCTCAAGGACGGGCAGCAGGTCCTTGTTGGCCGACACCTTGCCCTGAACGATCAGGATGTACGGGTCCTCAAGGACCGCTTCCATCCGCTCGGGGTCGGTCACGAAGTAGTGCGAGATGTAGCCCTTGTCGAAGCGCATGCCCTCGGTCAGCTCGAGCTCCAGACCGAAGGTCTGGCTCTCCTCGACCGTGATGACGCCTTCCTTGCCGACCTTGTCCATCGCCTCGGCGATCATCTCGCCGATCTGCGCGTCGCCGGCGGAGATGGAGGCCGTCGAAGCGATCTGCTCCTTGGTCTCCACGTCCTTGGCGAGCTTGGACAGCTCCTCACTCACTCGCTCGACCGCGGCCTCGATGCCCCGCTTGAGGGACATCGGGTTCGCGCCGGCCGCGACGTTCCGCAGACCCTCGCGCACCAGCGCCTGGGCCAGGACGGTCGCGGTGGTGGTGCCGTCACCGGCGACGTCGTCGGTCTTCTTGGCTACTTCCTTGACGAGCTCCGCGCCGATCTTCTCCCACGGGTCCTCGAGCTCGATCTCCTTGGCGATCGACACACCGTCGTTGGTGATCGTGGGAGCGCCCCACTTCTTCTCCAGCACGACGTTGCGGCCCTTGGGACCAAGGGTCACCTTCACGGCGTCGGCGAGCTGGTTCATGCCGCGCTCGAGACCGCGGCGGGCCTCCTCGTCGAACGCGATCATCTTTGCAGCCATAGGCTCCAGTCCTCCCGGAACAAGGTGGCTTAAAGGATCGAGCCGACGCCCGCGACGGCCGGCCCCGCCTGACGACTGCCATTCCGCCGCCAGACTGAGACCTCATCGTCCCGACCCAGACTGTGAAGCTGTCACTCTCCACAGTAGAGTGCCAACCGTTTGTTTAGCACTCTACCCTGCCGAGTGCAAGCGACGCGCATCCGTGCCGAGGGAAGGTTCACTTACCTGACCGAAGGCGTTCTCACCTGCGTCAGAGTCCTGCGAAGCCTGTTCAGACGTACGCTGCTGTCCCCCCGGCTGTGCGCACCAGCCGTCCAAGGAACGACCCGCACCATCGCTCGCCACGACCCGGTCGCCTGCCCATACCAAGCCAGCGCCCCGGAACGCCTGCTCGGTCTGCCCCGCCACCAGCCAGCCGTCCCGCTCCCAGGACGCCCAGGCCCATCATCTGCCCCCGCCCACAGCAACGGCCGAACCGGTGAATGGACCGGCAGCACACGTGCGGTCCACTCCGCCACCACCACCGGGCACAACGACTCCAACTCCGGCGCAACCTTGCGGGTCGGCCCCGACCACACCCACCGCCCAGCGCGCCCTCATGGGCGGGGCGGCGCCGCTCGCACCTCACCGCGATCGGCCGCGCCCAACCAACGGTCCGCCAGGAGTCACGGTGCCGCCCGAGTCGCCCAGTCGCACAAGAGCAGGCACAAGCGTTTCCGCGGAGCAGGGGGCGTTGCCGGTTGAGCTGGAATAGCGCGGGCTCCCCGACACCGAGTCGTCGAGAATGCGCTGCCAGCAGTCGACTATTCGTGACTATCGGCTGCAGAGAAGCCCACCGGTTACTTGCGCACCGACGTGGTTTCTGCCCCACCCTGCCCTTTGTCTCCGTTCGACGCGTTAGCTGTACGAGTGAGACACGGTATGTCCCTGATTAGTGCCATGTTCGTACCAGCATGCGCGGAAGAAATTCGGGATAGCGGGCGGGTCTCCGCGACGGGAATCTCCGGGGGAGATCACCAGGTAAGTGGGCATCTGCTGGTCAGAGGGTCTTTACCCCTTCGGCCTGGGGGCCTCGGTCGCTCTGGGTTATCTCGAATTCGACCCGCTGCCCCTGCTCCAGGCTGCGGTATCCGTCCATCTGGATCGCCGAGTAGTGGACGAAGACGTCCTGGCCGCCGTCGACGGCTATGAAGCCGTATCCCTTGTCGGCGTTGAACCATTTGACCGTGCCCTGCGCCATGCCGAACCTGCCCCGTTTTTCCTTGTGATGTCTCGGACCTCGCCCCTTTGCGAGATCCGTGAACACCCGTGTCTCCTTGGCTTCGCGGCCGCGGCGGGGTCGACTCGGCGTGATCGGGGATGACCTTAGCGGGTGGGCCGGACGTCAGGAGGCCAGACCGGACGGCCGGTAGTGGACGAGCGGGAGCACCTCCTGTTCGAGTTGTCGGGGCAGGCGCAGCCCGTAGCGGGTCTCCAGGCGGTCGCGGGCGCGGATGTAGCGCGCCACCGCTTCTTCGAGGCTGGGCGGGACGGACGGGATGCCCAACGGTTCCAGGATGTGCCGGCTCATGCGCAGCAGTTCCCCGCGGACGCGGTCCGTCATGCCGCGGCGACGCTTACTGACCAGCCATAAAGTCCAATCCCAGAAGTGAGCATCCATGGCCGCGAGGGTGTCGGGGCCGGCGCGCCAGGGTGGGTTCGAGCGGCGCGGGACGTCCGGGAAGAGCAGATCGATCTTGGTGGGTCCGGGGAAGATCAGCAGGTAGCTCGCGACGTCGCCGAGCGGGTCCCACTGGGCGGCCAGCGGGTTCCGGGGGCGGGCGAGTTCTGGCAGGTCAGAGGCTATGTGGCCGAAGTCTTCGACAAAGACGTGGAAGTCCCAGTCCGAGAGTTCCGTGGCGGTTCCGCGTGCCCGAGAGCCGGCGAGCTCGACCTGGCGCACCGTGGGGTGCGCCAGGACCGAGCCAGCGATGTAGTCCGCAATGCCCATGAAGAGGCTTTACCCGAAAAAGCCCCGGTGGGCGTCAGCCGCCCGCGACCGCGGGGATGATCGAGACCTGGGCGCCTTCGGGGGTCGCGGTGTCCAGTCCGTCGACGAAGCGGACGTCCTCGTCCCCGACGTAGACGTTGACGAACCGGCGGATCTTGCCGGCGTCGTCGAGGATGCGGGCGGAGATGCCCGTGTAGCTGGTCTCCAGGTCGGCGACGACCGCGCGGAGGGTGGCGCCCTCCGCCTTCACCTCCGCCTCGCCGCCGGTGTAGGTCCGCAGGATGGTCGGGATGCGGACGGACACGCTGCTCATATGGTTACTCCTTCGTTGTCAGGCGAGGCCGGCGGCGCGGAACGCCTCCAGGGACGGGGCGATGTTCGCGGACGGGGCGACGACGGGCGCGACGGCGTCCAGGGTCTTCAGCCCGTCCCCGGAGTTGATGATCACGGTCTCGGCGGACGGGTCGAGCGCGCCGCCGGCGACCAGCTTGCGCAGGGTCGCGACGGTGACGCCGCCGGCGGTCTCGCCGAAGATGCCCTCGGTGCGGGCGAGCAGCCGGATGCCCTCGACGACCTGCTCGTCGCTCACGTCCTCGACCGTGCCGCCGGTGCGGCGCGCCACGTCCAGGACGTAGGGGCCGTCTGCGGGATTGCCGATGGCGAGGGACTTGGCGATCGTGTCGGGCTTCACCGGGCGGACGACGTCGTGCCCGGCCTTGAACGCCGCGGCCACCGGGTCGCAGCCGGTGGCCTGCGCGCCGAACACGCGGTAGGGCTTGTCCTCGACCAGGCCCAGCTTGATCAGCTCGGTGAAGGCTTTGTCGATCTTGGTGAGCTGGGAGCCGGACGCGACCGGGACGACGATCTGGTCGGGCAGCCGCCAGCCGAGCTGCTCGGCGATCTCGTAGCCGAGCGTCTTGGAGCCCTCGGCGTAGTAGGGCCGGACGTTGACGTTGACGAACGCCCAGTCCTCCTGCTCGCCCGCGATCTCGGAGGCGAGCCGGTTGACGTCGTCGTAGTTGCCGTCCACCGTGACGAACGTGCCGCCGTAGACCGCCGTCGTGATGATCTTCTGGGACTCCAGGTCGGACGGGACGAACACGGCGCTGCGGATCCCGGCGCGCGCCGCGGCGGCGGCGACCGCGTTGGCCAGGTTGCCGGTGGACGGGCAGGCCAGCACCTTGAAGCCCAGTTCGCGGGCGGCGGCGAGCGCCACCGCGACGACGCGGTCCTTGAAGGAGTGGGTCGGGTTGCCGCTGTCGTCCTTCACCCAGAGGCTCTGGAGACCGAGGTTCTCGGCGAGGTTGTCGGCGCGGACGAGCCGGGTCAGACCGGGCTCGGTGTTCGGGGTGTCCGCGATGTTGGACGGGACGGGCAGCAGCCCGCGGTACCGCCAGATGTTGCGGGGTCCGGACTCGATGTCCGCGCGGGTGATCCCGCCGAAGTCGTAGGCGATCTCCAGCGGGCCGAAACACTCCTCGCACGCGTAGTGCGGGCCGAGTTCGCGGGATGTACCGCATTCGCGGCAGACGAGAGCGGTAGCTGGTCCGAGATTGACGGCAGGCGTGAGTGCCATGTGGGCGAGGCCTCTCCCCATCTTCCCTGCGCCACCTTGGTCGCAGGCCGGAGTTGGCACCATCTCCCGGCCGGCCTCGCAGGATCGCGAGCGCACACTAGCCGGGTGGTTGCCGGGGCTTCGTAGGGCCGGTCCCTCCACCCCTCTGGATGAGCGGTATTCAGTTGTTGGCGACGGCAGTGCCTTCGCTGTGAGCGCTATCAGCTCGTATGCGAACTTTACATGATTCGACCTGGTGCCAGACAGGTGGGTGCCGCCGATCCAGACGTTACCCGGGTGAGTCCTTGATCACGCCGACCCCTCCGTCCCCGCACATCTCGGCGGCCACTTCCTGTGGCGCGTCAGCCGGGGTCGAGTCCCGGGCAGGCCGCTGGGTGGGGTCGAGGAAGACGTGCCGGACGATCGGGACCCGTTCGCGGAGCCGCCGGTCGATCGCGCCCGCGACGTCCTCGGCCTCGTCGGCGCTGATCTCGTCCGAGAAGTGGACCTTGGCGGCGACGAGCAGTTCTTCGGGGCCGAAGTGCATGGTGAGGAGCTCGTCGACGCCTGTGACGCCGGGGGCACCGGCGATCTCGGCGTGGATCTCGCGCTGGGCGGCGGGGTCGGCGGCCTGGCCGATCAGCAGCCCCATGCTGTCGCGGCCGAGGGCGAAGGCGACGACGACGAGCAGCAGCCCGATGAGGACCGAGGCGAGGCCGTCCCAGAACGCGGACCCGGTGATCTCGCGGAGGGTGAGCCCGGCCGTGGCGATCGCGAGGCCGATCATGGCCGCGGTGTCCTCGAACAGCGCGGCCTTGAAGGTGACGTCGGGCGTCCGGCGGACGTGGTCGACGAGGTCGCGCCCGTTGTCGCGGGTCTCGCGGCGCGCCTGGGTGAAGGCCCGTACCAGGGACGTGCCCTCCAGCACGGCGCCGAGGGCGAGAACGGCGTACGCCAGCCACACGTGCGTGCCCTCGCCGCCATGGCCGACGATCGTGAGGATGCCCTCGAAGATCGAGAAGCCGGCGCCCGCGACGAAGATCCCGAACGCGGCGAGGAGTGACCAGAAGTAGCGTTCGTTGCCGTATCCGAACGGGTGGCGCCGGTCGGGTGGACGGGCGCTGCGCCGTAGCGAGGCGAAGAGGAAGCCCTGGTTCAGGGTGTCGGCCACGGAGTGCGCGCCTTCGGCGAGCATCGCGCTCGACCCGGCGAGCACCCCGGCGATCAGTTTCGTGAACGCGAGAATGAGGTTTGCCGCACCGGCGACGAGCACGGTCTTATGAGTCTCGGACCTGCTCATCCCGACCGGGTACCCGGAGCAGACCACCCTAACCGGGCATATCGCGGGCGTCCCTTCTTCCGGCCGCTCTATCCCGCGGGCCACTTTGAAGCCCTTCGGTCCCAGCTGAGACCCTGCCGGTATGAGCCAAGTGCTGGTGGCATCGAACCGAGGCCCGGTGTCGTTCTCCCTGTCGGAGAACGGTGCGCTGACCATGCGGCGCGGAGGCGGCGGGCTGGTGTCGGGCCTCGCCGGCGTCACCGGCGCCGCCCGGCCCGAGGTCCTGTGGGTGTGCGCGGCCCTCGGCGAGGCCGACCGCGCGGCGGTGCGCCAATCCCCGGACGGACGGCTGGACCAGGCGGGCCATGACACCGGCGGCGCAGCCGTCCGGATGCTGGACATCCCGGTCGCCACATTCCACCGCGCGTACAACGCCGTCGCCAACTCGACGCTGTGGTTCGTTCACCATCTGCTGTACGACACTCCGCGCAGCCCGCACTTCGATGCACGCGCGCGCCGGGACTGGCAGTCGTATGAGGCGTACAACGCGGCCTTCGCCGACGCGCTGGCCCGCGACGCCGCGCCGGGCGCGAAGGCGGCGATCCAGGACTACCACCTGTCGCTCGCACCGCGCATGCTCCGCGACCGGCGCCCCGACCTGAAGATCGTGCACTTCTCGCACACGCCGTGGGCGCCGCCGGAGTACTACCGCCTTCTCCCGGACGACATCGGCGAGCAGATCCTGAACGGCATCCTCGGCGCCGACCACGCCGGGTTCCTCACCGAACGGTGGGCGGCGGCGTTCCTCGACTGCTGCGAGCAACTCCTGCCGGGCGCTCGCGTCGACCGGACGGCCAGGACCGTCACGCGTTCCGGGCACGTGACGCGAGTCGGCGTCCATGGCCTCGGCGTGGACGCGCAGGCGCTGCGCCAGCGCGCCGCCAAGCAGGACGTCACGGAGCGGGCGCGCGCGCTGCGTGAACAGGTGGGCGACCGTCAGCTCATCGTGCGCATCGACCGGACGGAGCTGTCGAAGAACATCGTCCGGGGACTGGCCGCGTACAGGGAACTGCTCACCAACCATCCCGAGTGGCGCGGACGCGTCGTGCACCTGGCATTCGCCTACCCGTCCCGCTACGACCTGCCGGAGTACCGCGAGTACACGGCGGCGGTGCAGCGGACAGCCAAGCAGATCACCGACGAGTTCGGGACCCCGTCCTGGGACCCGCTGATCCTTCAGGTCAACGACGACTATCCGCGTTCCCTCGCCGCCTACGGCCTCGCCGACGTGCTCTTGGTCAACCCGATCCGGGACGGCATGAACCTCGTCGCCAAGGAGGGCCCCGTCCTGGCGGAGCGCGGCTGCGCGCTGGTGCTGTCCCGCGAGGCGGGAGCGGCGGCCGAACTCTCCGAGGACGCCCTCATGGTCAACCCCTACGACGTGTCGCAGACGTCCGAGACGCTGCACCGAGCCCTGCTGATGCCCCGCGCCCAGCGCGCCGAGCGGTGCGCGCGCCTGGCCGCCGCCGCGACCGCCCTCCCCCCGCAACGCTGGTTCGCCGACCAGCTGAGCGCCCTCGACCGACCCCCGCTCGACTGACTCGCGCTCGTTGGGTGCCGCCCGGTTACGGCGTGCTCCCCGCCCGTCCCGGCGCGTCCTTCAGGGGGCGGAGGGTTCCGGGACGGCCGGTTCCATGATCAGGAGGGATTCGACCGGGCCGGGTTCATGGTGGCGTTGCCAGCGTTCGCGCAGGTCGGCCTTGCGCTGGGCCATGCGGCGGTGGGTGCTCGTCTTGCCGAACCGTGCGAGCTGCGCCGCGGACGGACGGGGCAGTCCGCTGGGCTCGTAGCCGTACTCGGCCAGGCGCTCACCGAACGCGGCTTCGGCGAGGCTGATCTCCCACGGGTCGAGGCGCTGCGCCCACATTCCGATGCGGCTGGACGTGATGAGGTCGCCCGTCCCCCGGGCGTGCTCCCTTCGCTGCGCCGGGATGGTCGGTTCGACGAGACCTTGCGGCCGGGTCATCGCCGGGTCGAACTCCTCACCGAGGAATCCGCAGAGCCGGATCAGCTCATCGGCCGGATCGGCGACGAGCCGCTCGTACTGGAGCTCGTAGTAGGCGTCATAGTCGAGCCGCGTGGCGAGCCGTCGTCCGGTGTCGATCGCCTCGCGCCACGCCGAGATCGCATGGTGGACGTCCTGCCGGTACCAGGGCGCCTCTTCCATGGACGCGACACAGTCGCGACCATCACGGACGAGGTGAACGAACTGCGCGTCGGGGAACATCCGTACCAGCGTCCCGACATGCCGGAGGTAGCTCGGCCGCTTGTCCCCCCAGCGCGGCTTGCCGCACTGGCGGGCATGGGCCCGGAACACGATGGCGAGCGCCGACCCCAGTGTGGGCGGCCCGGCGACGATCTCCCTGACGATCTCGGCGGCGTCCAGGCCGAGCGTCCCGAACCGGGTCTCCTTCCGTTCGGTGATCCACTCGGCCAGCGCTCGTCTGTTCTTCCTTACGCGCAGGTCACCGAACTCGCACCTCGCCATGTAGGCGGGCAGAAGGAACTTCGTCTCGGCGGGCATCGCGATGCGGTGGTGCGCATTCAGCATCAGCCGCAGCACGGTCGTCCCGGATCGGGGACAGCCGAGGACGAAGATGGGACGGTCGGGACGGGCACCGAGCTGACCTGGAGGCATGCACGGCATGGTGGCCGACACGCGCCCGCCGTGGACGGACCCTTGGAGCATGGTTGCCGACCGATGACCGACCTCTGACCGCCCGCCCGCTCATGATCTACCCCGACCGGTCGGCGGGGTCATGTGGGGGCAGGCGTGGGGGTCAGGCATGGGGGGTCACGTGTGGGGGTCAGGTGTAGGAGTCTCCCAGGGTCTGGCGGACCTGCTTGCGCGCCTCGTGGATGCGGGACTTCACCGTGCCGAGCGGGAGCTTGAGCTGCTCGGCGATCTCGGCGTACTCCAGTTGCGAGACGTCACGCAGGACGAGGGCCTGGATGAGGTCCGGCTTGCGGGCCTCCAGGTCCTCCATGGCGTCCAGGATGTCGACGCGCGAACCGGCGATCACGCTGGTACGGCGCGGGTCGGGACGCTGCTGTGGCAGCTCGCCGGCCTGCTCGACGGAGCGGCGCTTCAGCGAACGGTAGGTCGAACGCGCGGAGTTGGCGACGACGACGTGCAGCCATGTACTGAACCGCGACCGCCCTTCGAAGCGGTGGATGTTCCGCGCGACCTGAAGCAACGCGTCCTGGCACGCCTCCTCGGCGTCCTGCCGGCAGGGCAGGAACCGGGAGCTGTGCCGCAACACGTCCGGTTCGATCTTGCGGAGGAGCTCGTTGAGGGCGGACTGATCGCCCTGGGCGGCCTTGACGGCCAGCTCCTCGGTCCTTTCATCGAATGCCATGCGGCGCCTCAATGCTCGTTCGCACACTCACCCCGTTTGTTGGGCATGATACGGGAGTGTCCTTCCCACCATCAGTCGGCCGTTACCGAATCGATCGCGTCCTGGGTTCCGGGGCGTTCGCGTCTGTGTGGCTCGGGCACGACGACGCACTTGAGTCGCAGGTCGCCATAAAAGTCCTGTCCGGGAGCCTCATCGACGACCTGGACGTGCGGAATCGCTTCCTGGAGGAGGCCCGGATCCTGCGCCGCGCCGACTCCGAGCGGCTGGTGCGGGTCCACGACATCGGGGAGTTGCCCGACGGACGCCCCTATTTCGTCATGTCGTACGCCGATCGGGGGACACTCGCGGATCGCATGCGCGAACGGCCACTTCCGGTCAACGAAGCCCTTGCGCTCGCCGAGGAGACCGCGTACGGCGTCGAGGTGATCAACACGCTGGGTGTGATCCACCGCGACCTCAAGCCGTCCAACGTGCTGTTCCAGTCGACGGCCGACGGCGGTGAGAAGCTGCTCATCGCCGACCTCGGGCTCGCCAAGGCCCTCGCGCACGCGTCCGGGGCGTTCACGCTCCCGGTCGGCACCCCCGGTTACATGTCGCCGGAGCAGGCACGGTTCGGCGGCGGCCTCGACGTCCGCGCGGACGTGTACGGGCTGGGTGCGCTGACGTACCACATGCTCACCGGGCGGGCCCCCGGCCCGGCGCCGGTGAAGTCCCCGCCGAGCGAGCTGCGCGAGGGGCTGCCGCCCGCGTCCGATCAGGTCATCCTGCGGGCGCTGGAGGTCGAGCGGGAGAAGCGGTGGCCGACCGCGGAGGCGTTCGCGGAGGCCCTGTCCACGCTGCGGCCGACGTCGATGCCCGGGGCCGTCCCGCCTTCGTACGGGCCTCCGGCGCAGCCGTCCACGCAAGCGCGAGGGCAGGGGCAAGGGCAAGGGCAGGGTCCCGTCATCGAGCCGGACGCGACCATCCAGGACTACTACCGGGACGGTTCGGCGGCGCAGGCGCAGGGAGCCGCTCCCCTACCGTCCGGCCCGGGTCAGCCGCCGGTTCCGGGGCGGGCCGCCGTTGCCGGGCAAGGCCCGCCGCCCCCAGGCCGGGCGCCGTCGACGCGCTTCGACGCACCGTCCACCGAAGACGACGTGCACACGTCGGAGATGCGCGTGCCCCCGAAGCCGCCCGCAGGCGGTGAGCCCGCGACGGTCGTGGACCAGCCGAGCGGCCGCGCCACCCCGTTCGGCGGGCCGGTGGGGCAGCCGACCGACCCCGACGACGACCGCACCGTGTCGCTCCAACAGCAGCCCTACCCCGGCCAGCCGGGCCCCCAGGGCGGCGGGGCCGCGAACGGCGAAGACAAGACGACCGCGTTCCCGGTCCCGCACGGGGGCGGCCCTCCGCAGAACGCACCCATCCCACCTGGGCCAGCAGGTCCGGGCGGTCCGGGCGGTCCGGGCGGTCCCGGTCAAGGACCTGGCCCAGGCCCAGGCCCAGGCCCAGGCCCGGGGCAAGGCCCAGGCCCCGGTCAGGGCGGTCAGTTCCCTCCGCCGCCGACCGGCTTCCAGCCGCCGCCTCCCGGTCACGGGCAACAGCAGGGTGCCGGCGCCAAGCGCGGGCTGCTCGGCAAGCTCAAGGGCATCGGCGGAGGGAAGTCCGGTAGCCCGGGTGGCCCCGGCGGTCCCGGGCCCCAGGGCGGCGGGCAGGGTGGTGGGCAGGCCGGCGGCCCGCCCAAGAAGTTCGTCACGCCGCTGATCATCACGGCGGTCGTGCTGACGCTCGCCCTGGTCGGTGGGCTGGCCCTCGGGACGCTGTTCTCCGGCGACGACAAGGGCAAGGGCGGCGGCGGGAAGAAGGCGTCCGCCATCCCGAAGGACTTCGTCCAGATCACCGACGCCTCCGGCAAGATCAAGGCGGCGGCACCGAAGGCGTGGCCGAAGCAGCCGGAGGCGACGTGGACACCGTCCACCGTCCGGCTGAACGACACGCAGCCACGACCGGTGCTGCGCGCGACGCCGAACATGGCCGCGTTCCTCGGTGACGGGGCGGGCCCCGGCGTCTTCATCGGCGTGACCACCGACGTCCAGGACGGGAAGCTGCCGCCGCCGAGCGCCGCGGTCCACTCGCAGTGCACCAAGGCGGCGCCGGAGAACTACACCTCGCCCGACAAGGCGCTCAGCGGGACGATCACGCGGTTCACCGCCTGCAAGTCCGGGACGCCGTCGGTCACCGAGGTCGGCCTGAGAGACAAGTCAGGAAAGTTCGGTCTGTGGATTCGGGTCAAGGAGACCGACGGCCGCAACGCGACCAAGGACATCCTCGACCACCTGACGGTCGCCGGGCCCTGATCTCCGGCTCGGCCGCCGCCCCCGGCCCTCATCACTAGATCACCATCGGCCCCTGAGCCGCGCGCCCACCCTTCACCAGAGGGAATCGCCGCAGCTCAGGGGCACTCTTATGGCATCACCACAGTCCGAGTGTTGCATCGCGAGCCATCTCGATATATCGTTAATGCATCGCAACCGATCACTACATGAAGGAGACTGCGATGCGTGAGCACAACACGAGAAGGCGCGGAGGCTTCCGGAACCCCGAGGAGCGCGAGCGCCGAGGCGATCCGTTCGGTCCATGGGGAGGCGGCTTCGGTCCCGGGTCCGGCCACCGCGGGCGGGGCGGCCGAGGTCGCCGGACCCGGCGCGGCAACGTCCGGGCGGCCCTGCTCGCCCTGCTCGCCGAGCGGGCGATGCACGGCTACGAGATGATCCAGGAGCTCGACAACCGCACCGGCGGCGTCTGGCGTCCGAGCCCCGGCTCGGTCTACCCGACCCTCCAGATGCTGGAGGACGAGGGCCTGGTCAGCAGCGAGGAGCAGGGCGGCAAGCGGCTGTTCGTCCTCACCGACTCCGGCCGGGAGGAGGCGGCGGCACAGAACGCCGCCCCCTGGGACGAGGTCACCGAGGCCGCGGGCGAGAACGTCATGCGCGGCCGCGAGGCCATCGGCCAGCTCCTCGGAGCGCTGCAACAGGTCATGGCCGTCGGCAGCGAAGCCCAGAAGGCGCGAGCGCTGGACGTCGTCAACGACGCCCGCCGCCGCCTCTACGGCATCCTCGCCGATGACCCGGAAGCCGAGTGAACCGCGACCGCCGTGGCCGTCCTACCGGCCACGGCGGTTCCGTCCCGGCGCGCCGGGACGCCTGCCTCGCCCGCGTCAACGCGGGAAAGGCGCATGCTCTGCCAGCCGGTCGGCCACGTAGAGCTGCTCCACACGTACAGCCCCATGTCCTCGCGGGTCAGCCGCCGCTCGACCGGCACGTCGACCGTCGCGCGCACCAGATAGGACGCGCCGGGCGGCATGAACGTGTCGCCGCCGTCCCCCGCGATCGGTTCGCCGCCCGCGAGCCGCCGGACGACCTCGCTCCTTGTCGGCGGCGTGCACATGTCCTCGGGGACGCTGGCCTGCGGCATGCACCGCCCCCGTGCCCGCGGCGTGACGAGGTCACGCTTGACGAACACGTCCCCCGGGAAGTCGAGCAGCACCTCTCTGCCGGTCGGATTCGTCAGGATGTACTCGATATAGGCGAACGCCCCCGGCGACGTGGGTGACTGGAACGTCGTCACCGCCGAGTCATTCACGGCAGGGTCATTCACCGCGCGGTCGCTCACACCCCCGGTCACCGTCGCGATCCGGTACGTGGCCCCGTCTGCGGTCCCAACCTCGATCGCCGTCCCGCTACGCGGCAGTGGCACGCCGGGCCGACCGTTCGCCCGGCCCCGTCGCCGGAGCCGTGCGTCAGCAGGAGAGCGGACGTGACCAGCGCGGCGAGGACGAGCACGCCCGCCGCCAACAGCGCGCGGCGACGCCCCGCCTGCCTCCGCTCGCGGCGCGCCCGGCGCGTTCGGCCCGCCTCCTCCGGCAGGCCGCCGAGCCGCACCCGGACGCCGCTGGTCTCCCGAGCCCCTACCGGCGGCCTGTCGTCGACGGGCACGGCCACTGGGGGCGCTGGAGTCTCACGGGATCCGAACGATGACAGAGGTGACTCTTGTCACTCCTGTCACACGAGGGTGCCGAGCAGGGCCACGACACCGGACGGGCCGTCCACGACCACGTCGGCACGGTCGGTGAGGGCGGTGACCTCGGCGGAGCCGCTGCACACCTTCACCCCCGGCACGCCGTCGGCGCGCAGGACCTCGACCGCGTCGAATGCGGCCAGGTCGCCGAGGTCGTCGCCGGCGAACAGGACGGCGGACGGCGGCGTCCCGCGGTCGTCGATGAACGACCGGAGCGCCATGCCCTTGTCCATGCCGGGCGGTCGCAGTTCGAGGACGAACCGCCCAGGCTCGACGACGAGACCGGTCCGCTCGGCGAGCGCGGCGAGGATGCCGCGCAACCGTTCGAGCGCGACCTCGGGCTCGGCGCACCGGCGCGTGTGGACGGCGAGCGCCTGGCCCTTGTCCTCGACGTAGGTCTCCGGCGGGGCGCCCGCCGCGCTGAGCACGCCGGGCAGCTTCGCCCGCGCCTCGGCGACGCCCGCCGGAGGCTCGGGCACGGTCAGCGTGCCCGAGTCCCAGCGTTCGCGCCCGTACTGCCCGAGCACGACGAGCCCGTCGATGTCCTCGAAACCGCCGTACTCCACCGCGAGAGCGGCGGGACGGCCGGTGACGATCACCAGCGAGCCCACGAGCGGGGCGAGGCGTGCCAGGGCCGGGGCCGCGCCCGGATGGGCCCTGGCCGCGGACGGATCGTCCACGATCGGGGCGAGAGTGCCGTCGAAGTCGAAGCCGAGCACGGCCCCGGCGGGAGTGTCACGGATGGCGTCCAGGCCGTCAGCGCCGGCGGCCGTCACAGAGCGGGGAGAGTTCACATGGACCAGTGTTGGCCATGTCAGGGCCTGATGCCGAGCCGGCTCGCGGCACGGCGGCGCTGCCGCTGCGTCCGCATCCGGCGCAGCCGCTTGACCAGCATCGGGTCGCACTCGAGTGCCTCGGGCCGGTCGATGAGGATGTTCAGGAGCTGGTAGTACCGCGTAGCCGACATGTCGAACAGCTCACGGATGGCCTGCTCCTTGGCTCCGGCGTACTTCCACCACTGCCGCTCGAAAGCGAGGATCTGGCGGTCACGCTCGGAGAGGAGGTCGGCGGGAAAGGCGTGGTCGTCTTCCCTGTCGTCGGTCACGGGTTGGAGGGCTGACCCATCGTCCATGCTTCCGTCCTGTTGAGGACCATCACTGGGGGCGTCCGCCGCGCGCATGAGGTCCCCTCTGTGGTTACTGATCCCGGGTCGTCCGGGTTCGGCAGGGTGCCATGCTACGCGCCCCCGCCGACAAGTTCCGGCGGTTCGCGCGGAACGACCGAGGCCCCTTTCAGTGCATCACATCCCCGTTCACCTGCGGCTCTGTGTCGTCTTGTGTCCCGTGTCGATCACGAGTCACAGCAGCCGCCGGACGCCTCCGGGCCGGCGGATAAGGAGCGCATAAAGAAAATATGCACACTACATGCGTTAGGGTGGACGTCAGGTGACGACAGGCATGGGAACGGGGAGAGCTTGCATGGCGACGGAGACATCCGCCACCGGACGGCCCACCGGGCACGACCCGGACCCGGTCCTCGCCGACATCGGCGTCGCGCTGTTCCATCTCCGCCGCGTCTGGGCCAAACCCGACCTGATGAAGCGCATCCGCGCCCAGACCTCCAGCGGCCCCGACGGACGGCCGCTCCAGATCTCCAACCTGATGGTCGTGAACGCCGTCGCCGCGCTGACCACCGGGCCGCCCGCACCGCCCGACCCCGACGGCGCGCCGGGTGACGACGGTGCCCACGAGCGGTCCGTCCCCTGCGAGGTGACCGTCGGCGCGGTCGCCGAACGGCTGGAGGTCGATCCGTCCACCGCGAGCCGCCTGGTCGGGCACGCGATCGACGCGGGCCTTGTGTCCCGGCGTCCCTCCCCCGTGGACGCGCGCCGCGCCAACCTCGGGCTGACCGAGGCGGGACGGCGCGTCAAGGCGGTCGCCGACCGGTTCCGGCGCGCCTACCTCGACGAGCTCATGACCGGCTGGACGGGGCCGGAGCGCGCCGAGTTCGCCCGGCTGCTCACCCGGTTCGCCGACGCGGCCGCCCGGGCACCGATGTACCCGGACGGCATCGACCGGATCTTCGAGGAGGCCGAAGCCGACTGAGCGCGGCCGGGCTCGGCGGCGCGCCGTCAGCCGCCGTTGCGCAGGGCGGACATGCGCATCAGGTACTCGTCCTCGTCGATCTCTCCCCGGGCGAAGCGCTCGGCCAGGATCGACTGTGCCTTGACCATCGGGTCCGCGGCCGCGGTGGCGGCCGTCGCTCCCCCCGTTCCGCCTGCTCCGCCCGTTCCGCCCGCGCCCGCCGTCATCCGGCGGCGGATCAGGTAGAACGCCGTGCCCAGCACGGCCAGCCAGAACAGCCCGAACGTGATCGGGAAGACCGGCCAGAACGCGGGCGGGTCCCCGCCGTCGTTCCAACCCCCCGGGTGCGCCGTGATCTGTGTCGCCAATGTCGTCACCATGGTGCTCGACCCCTTCCTGTGTGCGGATGAGTCGATGCTCGGCGACAGGTTCGGGGGTCGTCATCGTCCAGCCGGAGGCTCCGCCGCTACGCCCGCCGGAGTAGCGGGGACGTCCACGTTCACCACCAGGGGGGCCGGTAGTCCTCATCGTCGGAGGGCGGTACCGGCGGAGGCGCGGACGGCGGTTGCGGGTCGTCCTGCGGCTCGGGAGGAACCGCGGGGAACGCGGAGGTGGTCCCGGCGTCCGGCGGCGGGGACGGCGGCCCGCCGAAATCGGCCCCGTTGAGGTCATGACCGTTCGGGGGACGGTCCTCGACCGGGGGCGGCGGACCGTGGTGCCTGCCGTTCGGGACGACACCGTTGCCGTTGGCGTGCCCTCCATGCGACCCGTTCAGCCCGTTGAAGCCGTTGGCCCCGTTCGCCCCGTTGACCCCGTTCGAGCCGTTCAGGCCGTTCAGACCGCTCGATCCGTTCAGACCGCTCGCCCCGTTCGATCCGTTCAGGCCGTTGGACCCGTTCAGACCATGCGACCCGTTCAGACCCGTCGAGCCGTTCAGCCCGGTCGGCCCGAGCGGGGGGAACTCGCCCGGCACGAACGGCCGTAGCTCCGACGCCATGATCGGCGGCTGCGCGGGCGGCTCGGGAGGCATGTCGCCCGCACCGTCCGGCGTGGGCGGGAACAGCGGCATGGGCGACAACGGGCGCGGTTCGACGAACACCTCCGGCTCGGCATACTCACCGGGCTCGCCGTACGTCCCCGGCTCGGCGTACTCCTCCGGCCGGGGGAACTCCCCCGGGTCGTCGTACTCCCGGGACCCGCCGTACCCTCCGGCATCGGTGTACTCCCCGGCCTCGGCGTACTCCTCACGGGCGCCGTAGCCGTGCGCACCGTACTCGCGCCCATCATGCTCATGCGCACCGAACTCGTGCGCACCGAACTCGCGCACGCCGTGCTCCCCGTGCGCGGAGTAGACCTCGGGGCCGGTGTACGCCTCGGTGCTCTGCCACACCGGCACGTTGACCGGCGCGACCGGAGACGGCGGTGGCGCGCCGAGGGGCATGACGGGCGCGGCCGCCGCACCGATCTGCTCGCGTGGCACGCTCGACGACGGCAGGCCGTACTCGGGGACGACGCCGCCGGGCTCGTCCTCCTCGTCCGGACGCCGCCGCTGCCGCCAGCCGAGCACGAGTCCCAGCACGATCAGCACGACGCCACCGCTGAGGACGGCCAGGAGCAGCAGGTTCGAGTCCTCTTCGGGGGGCGCCGCGGCCGGCGTGGGCGCGGTGGGCGGCTTCGACGCCGCGAGCGACCCCCGCGAGGTCTTGTTGAGCGCGGCGGCGGCGACAAGCGTCCGGACGGCGTCGACCGGACCGGTGCAGGCGGCGAAGCCGGTCGGATGGCCCCGGCGCGGCGGCGACCCCTGGACGAGCGCCCGCCGGACCTCCTCCGGGCTGAGGTTGGGGTACCGCGCGCGGACGAGCGCGGCGACGCCCGCGACCATCGCCGAGGACGCGCTGGTGCCCGTCCCGACGACGTAGCCGTTGCTGGAGTCGGCGCTGACGATGTCCACACCCGGCGCGCACACCGAGGTGTGGGACCGGCGGTTGCTGTCCTTCCAGAGGCGGAGCCGGCGGTCGAGCGCGCCGACCGCGATCACGCCCGGGTAGGCGGCGGGGAAGTTCTTGCGGTTGGCGCCGGAGCCGTCATTGCCCGCGGACGCGATCAGCACCACGCCGCGGCCGAGCGCGTACTTGATCGCGGCCTCCTGCGAGGGGGCGCCGTTGTAGTGGAGCTGGCCGCCGCCGAGCGACATGTTGATGATGTCGGCGCCGTGGTCGACGGCGTAGCGGATGCCGCGGGCGATGGCGTCGCGGTCACCACCGGCCTGCGGGTTCTGCCGCAGCGGGTCGTCGTTCTCCAGGGTCACCCGCACCGACAGGACGCGGCTCTGCGGAGCGACGCCCATCATGCCCTCGGCGAGGCCGGGACCGTGGCCGTGTCCGGCGATGATGCTGGCCATGGACGTCCCGTGCACGCCCCAGTAGCGGCCGCCGGGCCGTCGCGCGCCGCCGGTCAGGTCGGGGCCGCCGAGAACGCGGCCGGTGAGGTCCGGGTGGCGCCGGTCGACGCCGGTGTCCAGGACGGCGACGGTGACGCCGGCGCCCCGTGACCACCGCCAGGCGCGGGAGGCGCGCAGGACGCCCAGATGCCATTCGCGGGCGCGGATCTGGTCGGTCCGCGCGCTGTAGGGGGCGTCCGCCGCAGCGCCGCGGACGGGACGCTCCGCCGGCGCGGTGCCCTTCGCGGTGAACGCCGCGGGCACCGCCGCCGCGGCGGCGAGCGTCAGCACGGCGAGCGTCGCCGTGGTCTTCGTCCCGAGGCGGGTTGCCGGACGAACATGCCGGGCAGGGTCTCGACCGGCAGGGAACACGCGCCGCACCTCCTCCCGGCTGTTGGCCGCGGTCCGCCCGTGGGGCGCGAGCCAACATTGTGCCACGCGAACCCACCGCGGCCCGGGCACTCGTCGCATTAGGGCACGGTCCAGGACAGCGCGGATCTACCTCCCGGGCCGTGCGCCATCGGCCGCACCCGCCGTCACACCCGCCGTCGCGTCCGCCGTCGCGCCCGTCGTCGCCTCAGTGGGAGCCCGCGCCGGTCAGCGCACGCACCGCCAGGTCGTCGTACTGGGCCGGGTCCGCCTTGCGCCGGGTGGCGAACGTCCCCACGACCGCGCACAGGAACCCGATGGGAATCGAGACGAGGCCGGGATTCTCCAGCGGGAAGAGATGGAAGTCGACGCCGGTCGGGAACAGCGACTGGCTCTCGCCCGTCACCGGATCCACTTTCCCCGACACCACCGGTGACAGGAGCACCAGCACCAGCGAGGCGGCGAGCCCGCCGTAGACGCCCGCGACGACCCCGCCCGCGTTGAACCGCCGCCAGAACAGCGACAGCACGATCGCCGGGAGGTTCGCCGAGGCGGCCATCGCGAACGCCAGCGCCACCAGGAACGCCACGTTCACGTTCTTCGCGACGACCGCGAGGACGATGGCCACGGAGCCGACGAGGAACGACGCGACCTTCGCCACCGCCACCTCCTGCGACTCGCGCGGGCGGCCGAGCATCAGCACCTGACCGAACCCGTCGTGCGCCAGCGACGTCGCGGACGCCAGCACGAGCCCCGACACCACGGCGAGGATCGTCGCGAACGCGACCGCGCCGATGAACGCGAGGAGGACCTCGCCGCCGACCCGTCCGCCGATGTGCTCCCCGACGGCGCGCGCGAGTTGCGGCGCCGCGGTGTTGCCGGACGGGTCCTGCTCGACGATCGCCCGCCGTCCGACGAGCGCCGCCGCGCCGAACCCGAGGACCAGCGTCATCAGGTAGAAGCCGCCGACCAGCCCGATCGCCCACGACACCGACGTCCGGGCGGCGCGCGCGTCGGGAACGGTGAAGAACCTGTTGACGATGTGGGGCAGGCCCGCGGTGCCGAGCACGAGCGCCAGCGCGAGGCTGATGAAGTCGAGCTTGTTCACCATCGTCCGGTACGTATCACCGGGGACGTCCTGCCCGTACTTCTGCCCGGGGCGAAGGAAGTCCGCGCCCTTCCCGCTCGCGTCGGCGGCCGAGCCGAGCAGCCCGCCGACGTCGAAACCGAACCGGGCCAGCACCAGCGCCGTCAGCACCACCCCGCCGGCCATCAGCAGCACGGCCTTGATGATCTGCACCCAGGTGGTGGCCTTCATCCCGCCGAACATGACGTAGCAGATCATCAGCACCCCGACCGCGACGATCGTCGCCGTCCGCGCGGTGTCCGCCGACATCCCGAGGAACCGCCGTCCCTCGTGGATGCCGAGCAGCAGCGACACCAGCGCGCCCGCCCCGACCATCTGCGCGAGCAGGTAGAACACCGACACCGTCACGGTGGAGACGACCGCCGCCGTGCGCACCCGGGCCTGGCCGCGGATCCCGCGCGACAGGACGTCGCCCATCGTGAACCGGCCCGTGTTGCGCATCAGCTCGACCAGGGGCAGCGTGACGACCCACGCGACCAGGAAGCCGATCGAGTACAGGAGACCGTCGTAGCCGGACAGGGCGATGATCCCGGCGATGCCGAGGAACGACGCCGCCGACATGTAGTCGCCGGCCAGCGCGATCCCGTTGCGCGGGCCGGAGAGCATCCGCCCGCCCGCGTAGAAGTCGTCCGCGCCCTTGGTGTCGGCCCGCGCCCGCACGGTGATCCCGAGCGTGATGAGGACGAACCCGATGAACAGCCCGAAGGTCAGCATCCGCTCGTCCATCACCGCACCTCACCCAGGCCCGGACGGACGTTCCACTCGCCCCTCGGCTCGGGCACGGCCGGCCGCACCGCCTGCCCGCCACCCGCGACGGGTGGCTCACCGCGCAGGTGGGCCCGTAACTCGGCGGCCAGCGGATCGAGGCGCCGGCGCGCATAGGCGACGTACGCCCAGGCCAGCACGAAGGTCGAGACGAACTGCAGGACGCCGAGCAGCAGCGCGACGTTGACGTCGCCGATCACCGTCCGCGCCATGAACCCCCGGGCGAACCCGGACAGCGCGACATAAGCGAAATACCATCCCAATGATCCACAAAGAATCCAGAGCGCCAGATGCGCGAACCTCCTCCTGAGCAGCCGAAACCTGTCATCGCACGCCGCAGACGCGTAATGGCCGGGAAGAACCCTGGTGCCCCGTTCGATCCCCTGATGCCGCGCCGGCTGCGAGTCCCCGACCATACGGTCCCCCTCTAGACCCGATCATGACTCTGCGTAGCCGTTCCGATCCTCTATGAGATCAAAGATCCGCGCGCCACAAGGCCCACTTAGCGATACGCGAGGCAAGCCCTTGCCGGCCAGGAATCCCTCACTCCCCGGCATCCACCTTGAGCGCCCCCACGACGCCCAGGTCAGGACGGAAGGATGAAGGTCCTGGCGCATCGCTGGACCCTCATGCCGGCGGAGATCGGCGACCTGGTGCGGTCAGCGCGGTCTGGTGTCGCGGCGGCGCTTCCACGAGGCGACCGCGGCGACGCCGATGACGGCGAGCCCGATCTGGAAGACCAGTTCGATCCAGTCGACGCCGTCGGTGGTGTCCACCCCGACCTTCTGCGCGATCGCGGTGCCGACCAGGGCGGCCACGATCCCGATGATGATGGTGAGCAGGATCCCGATCGGCTGGCGGCCCGGCAGTATCAGCCGCCCCAGCGCCCCGATGATCGCTCCGATGATGATCGCTGTGATGATCCCTGAGATGGTCACGAGCCCGCCTCCTAGAGGTGTCGCGTAGGCCCCTTGTGCCCAGTCAGGCCCACTTGTCACCTTTCGGCGCCGCCGTCCCGTCAGCCGTCGTAGTCGATCGTGAGTCGCCCGGTGACCGGGATGGACTGGCAGGTCAGGACGTATCCGGCGGCGACCTCCGCGGGGTCGAGCGCATAGTTGCGGCGCATGTCGACCGCGCCCTCGACGACTCTCGCCCGGCAGGTCCCGCAAACACCGCCCTTGCAGGCGAACGGGAGGTCCGGGCGGATCCGCTGCGCCGCCTCCAGGACGGTCGCGTCCCGCGGCTGCGTCGTGGTCGTGGACCGCCCGTCCAGGGCGATCGTGACCTCGCTGGACGGGCCCGCGACCGCCGGCCGGGCGCGGTCCGGCTCTGGCGGCACGTCGTCCACGTGGAACAACTCCTGGTGGACGCGGTCGGGCGGCACGCCCAAGTCTTGGAGGAGGCTTTTCGCTCCGGTGACCATCGTGAACGGGCCGCACAGCCACCAATGGCCGACATCCCGGACGGGCACCAGGCGCGGCAGGAGCGCCCGCAGCCTGCCGGCGTCCAGGCGTCCGGTGAACAGCTCCGCCTCGCGCGGCTCCTGCGACAGTACGTGCACCAGCTCGAACCTGTCCGGGTGGGCGTCCTTCAGGTCGGCCAGCTCGTCGGCGAACATGACCGTGCCGCTGCGCCGGTTCCCGTACAAGACCGTCACACGGCAGGACGGGTCGGCCAGCGCGGACGCCGCGATCGACAGGACGGGCGTGATCCCCGATCCGGCGGCGATCAGCACGTGGTGGTCCCCGGTCCCCGCGCCGAGCGTGAAGGTCCCCACCGGCGGCATCACCTCGATCACGTCACCGGGCCGCACCTCGCGGACCAGCCAGGACGAGAAGAGCCCGAACGGGATTTCGCGCACGCCGATGCGCGGCGCGGCACCGGCGGGCGCGCAGATCGAGTAGGACCGCCGCTCCTCCCGTCCCGCGACGCGGCGGCGCAGCGTGAGGAACTGACCGGGCGTGAAGGCGTACTCGTCGGCCAGCTCGGCGGGCACGTCGAAGGTGACCGCGACCGCGTCCTCGCACACGCGCTCGACGGCGGCGACGCGCAGCGCGTGGAAACCGCCGCGACTCCGGCTGGCGGCGCCGCTGTCCTGCTCGTCCACGACGGTCACTCAGATCTCCTTGACGTGCTCGAACGGCTCCCCGCACCCGCCGCAGCGGTGCAGGGACTTGCAGGCGGTCGCCCCGAACCGGGACAGCTCGGCCGTGTCCGCGGAGCCGCAGCGGGGACAGGGGATCCGGCGGACCGGGCCCAGGGTGAGCGGGATCGGCCCGGCGGCCCGGCGCGGCGCCGGGCCCGGGGGCGACACTCCGGCCGCCGCGAGCTTGGCGCGGCCGCTCTCACTGATCCAGTCCGTCGTCCACGGCGGGTCGAGGACGGTGCGGACGCGGACGTCGCGGTATCCGGCCTCGCGGAGCCGGGCCCGCAGGTCGTCGCGCATCGCGTCCAGGGCGGGGCAGCCGGTGTAGGTGGGGGTGATGGAGACCTCCACATATCCGCCCATCACGTCCACCTCACGCAGGACGCCGAGTTCGGCGAGGGTCACCATCGGCAGCTCGGGGTCGGTGACCGTCTCGGCGACCGCGCGGGCGGTCGCGACGCCGTCCGCCGGATGCGCGTTCACCACGCCGCTCCCGGGTGGGCGCGGGCAAGGCCCTGGAGCTCGGCGAGCAGGTCGTCCAGCGCCCCGGAGTGCGAGCCGTCGCGCCCGGCCACCGAGGGCGGGACGGGGTCGGGGCACCGCAGCGTCGCGGCCACCACCACCTGGCCGAGGACGTCGTCGAACTCCGCGCGCACCTCGGACGGGTCCACGCCCACACCCGCGCTCGCCATCCGGCGCTCGACCTCGTGCGTGCCGAACAGCTCACCGGTGTGCGGCCAGAGCACCTCCAGCGCCCGCCGCGTCCGGTCGCGCGACAACGCGGTGCCGTCGCCGAGACGGATCGTCCACAGCGCGGCGTGGTCGCGGTGGTAGGCCACCTCCTTGACGCCCTTGGCGGCGACCGCGGCCAGGATCGGGTCGCGGGACGCGGTGAGGCGGTCCAGCAGCGCGAGCCGCCAGGTGGAGAACATCAGCAGCCGGACGATGGAATACGCGAAGTCCCCGTTCGGCGCCTCGACGAACCGCACGTTGCGGAACCACGGCGCGTCCCGGAAGTAGGCGAGGTCGTCCTCATCCCGGCCGGTCCCCTCGGACGCCCCGGCGCGCGACAGCAGGAGCCGCGCCTGGCCGAGCAGGTCCAGCGCGATGTTGGCCAGCGCGACCTCCTCCTCCAGCTCGGGCGCGTGCGTGCACCACTCCTGCAACCGGTGCGACATGACCAGCGCGTCGTCACCGAGCATCAGGCAGTAGGCGGCCAGGTCGGCGCGGTCGATCCCGTCCGGGACGGACGTGTCGATCCCGGCGAGCGGGTCGTGGAACCCGGTGCCGAACGCCCAGCGCGCCTCGTCGTTGTCCTCGGTGATCGCTCCGAGTGCGTTGTCGAAGGACATCGGACCCTCACATGTGCGGGACGTTCTCGGGAATGTCATAGAACGTCGGATGCCGGTAGACCTTGTCGCCGCTCGGAGCGAAGAACGGGTCCTTCTCGTCCGGGCTGGACGCGGTGATGTCACGCGCCCGCACCACCCAGATGCTGACGCCCTCGTTGCGCCTGGTGTACAGGTCGCGGGCGCTCCGCAGGGCCATCTCGTCGTCGGCGGCGCGCAGCGACCCGACGTGCACGTGGTTCAGGCCCCGCTTCCCCCGGACGAACACCTCGTAGAGCGGCCAGTCCCCGCCGATCACGGCCTCGCCGTCCGTCTCGTCCGTCTCGTTCCCGCCGTCCATCACGCCCCCTCTCTGATCTTCTTCTTCGCGGCGTGGGCGGCGGCGGCCTCGCGGACCCAGGCGCCGTCCTCGTGCGCGGCGCGGCGCACCTCGATCCGCTCGGCGTTGCACGGGCCGTCGCCGCTGATGACGCGTTTCAGCTCCGACCAGTCGATCTCACCGAAGTCGTGCTGCCCGCGCTCCTCGTTCCAGCGCAGGTCGGGATCGGGCAACGTGACACCGAGCGCCGCGGCCTGCGGGACGGTCATGTCCACGAACCGCTGCCGCAGCTCGTCGTTGGTGTGCCGCTTGATCTTCCAGGCCATGGACTGCGCGGTGTGCGTGGAGTCGGCGTCCGGCGGCCCGAACATCATCAGCGACGGCCACCACCAGCGGTCCACCGCGTCCTGCACCATCTCCCGCTGGGCGGGTGTGCCGCGCATCAGGCACATCAGCATCTCGTAGCCCTGCCGCTGGTGGAACGACTCCTCCTTGCAGATCCGGACCATCGCCCGTGCGTACGGGCCGTAGGAACTACGGCACAGCGGCACCTGGTTGCAGATGGCGGCGCCGTCCACCAGCCAGCCGATCACCCCGACGTCCGCGAACGACAGCGTCGGGTAGTTGAAGATGGACGAGTACTTCTGCCGGCCCTCGATCAGTTTGCCGGTCAGGTCCGTCCGGTCGGCGCCGAGCGTCTCGGCGGCCGAGTACAGGTACAGCCCGTGGCCCGCCTCGTCCTGCACCTTGGCCAGCAGGATCGCCTTGCGGCGCAACGACGGCGCGCGGGTGATCCAGGCGCCCTCCGGCTGCATTCCGATGATCTCCGAGTGCGCGTGCTGGGCGATCTGCCGGATCATCGTCGTCCGGTACCTGTCGGGCATCCAGTCGCGCGGCTCGACGCGCTGGTCGCGCTCGATCGTCCGCTCGAAGTGAGCCTGCACGCTCATCTCACTCCCCCGCCGGGAGCTTGGCGACCAGGGTCAGCACGTCGTACCGGGCGACGGTCTCGCCGTCCTGGCGCGTGACCTCGGTGTCCCAGCGGACCTCGCCGTACTCGGCGTTCTCGCGCGGGGTGATCTGCTTGGCGGTGAGCGTCACCGTCAGCTCGTCGCCGGGGAAGGTCGGCGCGAGGAACCGCAGGTTCTCCAGCCCGTAGTTCGCCAGGACGGGACCGGGCTCGGGCGAGACGAACAACCCGGCGGCGAACGACACCACGAGGTAGCCGTGCGCCACCCGCCCGCCGAAGAACGGGTTGGTTCTAGCCGCCTCCTCGTCCATGTGAGCGTAGAAGGTGTCCCCGGTGAAGTCGGCGAAGTGCTCGATGTCGTCCAGCGTGACGGCGCGGGGACCCGCGACGACCGTGTCGCCCACGCGCAACTCCTCCAGGTGCTTGCGGAACGGGTGGACGTCGGTCCGCGTGTGCGGCGCACCCGGCGTCCAGCGCCCGGTGATGGCGGTGAGCATGGCCGGCCCGGCCTGCACGGCGGTGCGTTGCATATGGTGCATGACGCCGCGGATCCCGCCCATCTCCTCGCCGCCGCCCGCCCGTCCGGGACCGCCGTGGACGAGGGCCGGGAGCGGCGACCCGTGCCCGGTGGACTCCTTCGCGTCCTCCTCGTTCAGGACGAGCAGCCGGCCGTGCCAGGGCGCGGCGCCGAGCACGACGCGGCGCGCGAAGCCGGGGTCGGCGGTCACGACCGAACCGACCAGGCTGCCCTGCCCGCGCGCCGCCAGCGCGACGGCCTCCTCCGCCGAGGAGTAGGGCAGCAGCGTGCTGACCGGGCCGAACGCCTCGACCTCGTGCGGCTCGGCGCGCCCGGTGTCGTCGGCGCGCAGCAGGATCGGCGACATGAACGCGCCCCGCTCGGGGTCGGCGTCGACGACGGTCACGGCGGTCGGGTCGCCGAACACGATCCGTCCGGCGTCCAGCAGCGCCTTCAGACCGCGGCGGACCTCCTCGCGCTGCTCCAGCCCGGCGAGGGCGCCCATCCGGACGTCCGGGTTGGCCGGGTTCCCGACCGTCACCCGCGCGAGCCGTTCGCCCGCCGCCTGCGCCACCTCGTCCAGCAGGCCCGCGGGCACGAGCGCGCGGCGGATGGCCGTGCACTTCTGCCCGGCCTTCACCGTCATCTCGGTGACGAGCTGCTTGACGAAGAGGTCGAACTCCGCCGTCCCCGGGCGCGCGTCCGGACCGAGGATCGAGCAGTTCAGCGAGTCGGCCTCGGCGTTGAACCGGACGGAACGCCCCACCACGACGGGGTGCGTGCGCAGCGTGCGCGCGGTCGCGGCGGATCCGGTGAACGCCACGACGTCCTGCTCGGTCAGATGGTCGAGCAGGTCACCGGCACCACCGCAGAGCAGCTGGAGCGTCCCCTCCGGGAGGATGCCGGACGCGACGATCAGCTCGACCATGCGCGCGGTGAGGTAGGCGGTCTGCCCCGCGGGCTTGATCAGGCTGGGCATCCCGGCGAGGAAGGCGGGCGCCAGCTTCTCCAGTGGCCCCCACATCGGGAAGTTGAAGGCGTTGATCTGGACCGCGACGCCCTGGCGGGGCACGCAGACGTGCCGTCCGGCGAACGTGCCGCCCTTGCTGAGCGGCTCCACGTCCCCGTCGATCAGGATCGTGTCGTTCGGCAGCTCCCGCCTGCCCTTGCTCGCGTACGAGAGCAGGACGCCGATGCCGCCGTCCACGTCGATCCGCGAGTCGGCGAGCGTCGCGCCGGTGCGGGCCGACAGCGCGTACAACTCGTCCCGGTGCTCGCGCAGGTGCAGGGCCAGCGCCTTCAGCAGCGCCGCGCGCTGGTGGAAGGTCAGCTCCCGCAGCGCCGGGCCGCCCACCCGCCGTCCGTGCGCCAGCGCCGCCGCGCGGTCGACACCGGACGCGGAGAGCCGGCCGATCTCCTCCCCCGTCACCGCGTCCGCGAGGGGCGTCCCCTCGTCCTTCGGAACATGCCATGCGCCGGACACGTAGCTGGGCAGCGGAGCCATGCGGCGGGCCTCCCCGTCTCGAATTACCAACCGTCCGTTCAGTCAGATATTACCGTGCGGGCGCCCTCCCGAGAACCCCCCGGACCCCCTGGCCCTCCTGCGATAATGACCGCCGTGAACAACGTGGACGACAGCCGTACGACGCGCCGGGGACGACCGGGCTACGACCGCGAATCCCTGCTGCGGGTCGTCGTCACGGTCTTCAACGAGCGCGGCTACGACGGCACCAGCATGGACGAGCTGTCCAAACGGCTGGGCATCAGCAAGTCCGCGATCTACCACCACGTCACCGGCAAGGACGAGCTGCTCCAGCTCGCCGTCGACCGCGCCCTGGACGGACTGTTCGCCGCCGCCGACGAGGCCACCGCCGTGGACGGCCGCGCCATCGACCGGCTGGAGCACCTCGTCCGCGCCAGCGTCGCCGTCCTGGTCGAGCGGCTGCCGTTCGTCACGCTCCTGCTGCGGGTGCGCGGCAACACCGCCGTCGAGAAGCACGCGCTCGCCCGCCGCCGCGAGTTCGACCACCTGGTGGCCGGGCTGGTCGCCGAGGCGCGGGCCGAGGGCGACATCCGTCCCGACATCGACCCCGCCACCGTCGCCCGCCTCCTGTTCGGCCTGGTCAACTCGCTCGCCGAGTGGTACAAACCACGCGGCGCCGGCAGCACGGAGATCGCCGACGCGCTCTGCAAGATGGCGTTCGACGGGCTGCGCCGCTGAAGCCCGCCGCTACAGGTGGGTGACCAGCACCTCGGGACGTTCCACGCAGTCGGCGACGAACCGCAGGAACCCGCCCGCGACCCCTCCGTCGCAGATCCGGTGGTCGAAGGTGAACGACAGCTGCACGACCTTCCGCAACCGCACCTCTCCCTCGAAGGCCCAGGGCCTGTCGATGATCCGCCCGATCCCGAGCATGGCGGCCTCGGGATGGTTGATGATCGGGGTCGAGCCGTCCACGCCGAAGACGCCGTAGTTGTTGAGGGTGAACGTCCCGCCGGTCAGGTCCTTGGGGGTCAGCCGGTTCTCGCGTGCGTCGTCCGTCCGGCGCCGGAGCGACGCGGCGAGCTCGGCGAGCGTGAGCCGGTGCGCGTCGCGGACGACCGGCACCACGAGCCCCCGGCCGGTCTGCGCGGCGAACCCCAGATGCACCCACGGCACCTCGACGATCTCCTCCCGCTCGACGTCGAGAGAGGCGTTGAGCTCGGGGAACCGCCGCAGCCCGGCCACGCAGATCCGGGCGAACAGCGCCAACATCCCCACGCGGGCCTCGGGGTCGGCGCGGTTGATGTCCGCCTTGAGCTCCACCAGCGGCGTCGCGTCGACGTCCACCCACGTGCTCGCGTCGGGGATCTCCCTACGGCTGCGCGCCATCTTGTCGGCGACGACCCGCCGCGTCCCCTTGAGGGGGATCCGCAGCACATCGGCGCTCTCCTCCGCCTTCTCCGGGGTCGAGGCACCGGCGATGGCGGCGTCGACATCGCGCCTGAGCACCACACCCCCCGGCCCGCTCGGGGCCAGCGCGGCGACGTCCAGCCCATGCTCCCTCGCCAGCCGCCGGACAACGGGCGAGATCACCCGCGGAGCCTCCCCGTCCCCGCCCGCAGCCGCAGGGGTCGCCGCCTGGGCCGCGCGGCGGCGGGAACGGCGAACAGCGCCCGTCCCGTACCCGACCAGGACGTTGCCCGACCCGGCGCGCTCCTCCTCGCGGTACCGCTCGTCCGCCTGCCGCTGAGGCGCGACGTCCTGGACGGTGATCTCGATGAGCGGCGAGCCCACGTCCACGACCGTCCCGGCGTCGGCGCACAGCTTCGCCACGGTCCCCGCGATCGGGATCGGCACGTCCACGGCCGCCTTCGCCGTCTCCACCTCGACGACGCTCTGATCCACGATGACGGGATCGCCGACGGACACCTTCCATTCCAGGATCTCCGCCTCCGTCAGCCCCTCGCCGAGGTCCGGGAGCCGGAAGACCGTCGCGCTCACGCGGCACCGCCCAGGCTGAGGAACCGGGTGTCGGGCCGATCGTCGCGCTGAAGCCGGTCCAGCGCGTCGAGGATCCGGTCCGCGCTCGGAAGATGGTGATGCTCCAGCATCGGCGGCGGGTAGGGGATGTCGAACCCCGTCACCCGCAGCACCGGCGCCTGCAAGCTGTGGAAGCAGCGCTCCTGGACGCGAGCCGCGATCTCCGCGCCGACGCCCGCGAAACCCGCGGCCTCGCTGACCACGACGCACCGCCCCGTCCGGCGGACGGACGCGACGACCGTGGCGTCGTCGAACGGGACGATCGTCCGCAGGTCGACGACCTCCAGATCCCACCCCTCGGCCTCGGCGGCGCGGGCGGCCTCCATCGCCACGGGCACGCTCGGCCCGTACGCGACGACAGTCGCGTCCCGGCCGGGACGCCTGAGCGCCGCGCGGCCGAACGGCTCCGTCCGGACGGGAAGAACGACATCCGACTTCGACCAGTACAGTTTTTTGGGCTCCAGGAAAACGACCGGATCGGGGTCGTCGACGGCCTCCCGCAGCAGCGAGTAGGCGTCCTCTACCGTCGCGGGCGTGACGACCTTCAAGCCGGGCGTATGGGCGTAGTACGCCTCGCTCGAATCGCAATGGTGCTCGACACCGCCGATCCCACCCGCGTAAGGAATCCGAATGACCAACGGCATCTCGACCCGCCCCCGCGTACGGTTGCGCATCTTCGCCACATGCGAGGCGATCTGCTCGAACGCCGGATAGGCGAACGCGTCGAACTGCATCTCCACCACGGGCCGGAACCCGCCCATGGCCATTCCGACCGCGAAACCGACGATCCCCGCCTCGGCGAGCGGCGTGTCGAAACAGCGATCGTCCCCGAACTTCTCCGTCAACCCGTCGGTGATCCGGAAGACCCCGCCGAGCGCGCCGACGTCCTCACCGAAGACGACGACCCGCTCGTCCCCGTCCATGGCGTCGCGGAGCGCGGTGTTCAGCGCCTGGGCCATGGTCGTCATGACAGCGCCTCCTCGGCCTCGATCTCGGTGCGCAGCATCGCCCGCTGCTCGTCCAGTTGCGGAGTCGGTGTGCTGTAGACGTGGTCGAACAGCCCCATCGGGACGAGTTCGGGATCGGCGTTCATCCGCTCCCGCAGCCGCGCGGCGTACCCCTCGGCCTCGGCCGCGACTTCGGCGACGTCCTCGTCCGAAAGGTGACCGTGGCTGCGCAGATAAGCCTCCAGCCGTGCCACCGGATCGCGGTGCCGCCATTCCTCGGCCTCCGCGTCGTTCCGGTAGCGGGACGCGTCGTCGGCATTCGTGTGCGCCTCAAGCCGGTAGGTGTGCGCCTCGACGAGGAATGGCCCCGCACCCGACCGCGCGTGCTCGACCGCCGCGGCCAGAACCGCCAGCACGGCCACCGGGTCGTTTCCGTCCACCCTTTCGGAGCGCACCCCGTAACCGACGCCCTTGTAAGCAAGAGAAGGCGCCGCCGTCTGCCGCTCCAGAGGTACGGAGATGGCGTAGTGATTGTTCTGGACCAGGAAGATGACCGGCGCCTTGAAAACAGCTGCGAAATTGAGCGCCTCATGGAAGTCGCCCTCGCTCGTCCCGCCGTCCCCGACACAGGCGAGCGCGACCCGTCCCGTCCCCTTGCGCCGCTCGGCATAGGCGAGCCCGGCCGCGTGGACGGTCTGCGTCGCGAGCGGCGTGCACTGGGGCGCCGTGTGATGCCGCTGGGGGTCGTACCCGCAGTGCGCGTCACCCCGCAGCAGCGACAGCACCTCCACCGGGTCGATCCCGCGCGCCACCAGCGCGACCGACTCCCGATAGGTCGGAAACAGCCAGTCGCCGTCCGACAAGGCGAGCGCCGCACCGACCTGGCACGCCTCCTGCCCGTGGCTCGACGGGTAGACGGCCAGCCGCCCCTGCTTGGTCAACGCCGTGGCCTGGGTGTCGAACCGGCGTCCGACGACCATGGATCGGTAGGCCCGGCGCAGCAGCTCAGGACTCGGCAACTCGTACGCGGACCGCCCGCGCGCCACCGCGCCGGTATCGGTCAGGAACCGCACCGGCTCCCTCGAAGGAAGCAGCGCCTCCGGCTGTGGACCCGTCATCCGCGCCCCACCTCCTGATTCCATCGGTGGTAAAAATATGAATCAGGACGGCCATAGGTCTCAATACCCGCCCTGAATCAAAGACAACCTGCCACCAGACGGAGCACCAATGGACCATCTGTCGCCGGAGACCCTGCCGCCCCCGACCCCCGCCGGACGTTCGGCGGCACCCCTCGACGACGTCGACCGCGCGATCCTGCGCGAGCTCGGCGCCGACGGCCGCCTGTCGATGCGCGCCCTGGCCGAACGCGTCAGCGTGTCCCGCTCCAACGTCTACGCCCGCGTCGAACGCCTGATCGACGACGGCGTCATCGCCGGCTTTACCGCCCGCCTCGACCCCGTCCGCGCGGGTCTCGGCACCGCCGCCTACGTGCTGGTCAACATCGAGCAGAACTCGTGGCGCAAGGTCTCCGCGCAGCTCCGCGAGGTGCCCTACATCCAGCACCTGGCCTTCGTGGGCGGCGACGTCGATCTCGTCATGCTCGTCCGCACCCCCGACAACACGTCCCTGCGCGACGTCGTCCTCGGCCGCATCCACGCGGTCGAGGGCGTCCGCTCCACCCGCACCTGGCTGATCTTCGACGAGACCCCGACCCCGCACCCGCACTGAAAGGACCGCCCACCGACCGCCTTGAGCGACCGATGAGCGGCCCGAAGAAGGATCAGTTGACGCAGTTCTCCTTCACATTGACACCGGGCCCGCCGTCGCACACATACGCGCCCCGCGGCCCGCCCCCGTCGAACCAGTCGTTCCCGTCGCCCCCGACCAGCTTGCTGAATTCACCGCCATAAAGAACATCGTGCCCCTCCTCACCGAACAGGAAGCCGTTGTAGCCCTTCCTGCCGTCGAGCCAATCGTTTCCGGGCCCGCCGAAAGCGTTCGACTCACCACCGCTGAGTTCGAGCACGTCTTCGCCCGGCCCGCCATGAGCGAACCCATGGGCGGACCGAAGACGTATGAAGTCATTCCCCTGCTCACCGTAAACGTGATACGGCGCGGTGCGACCGCTCAGCACGATCCTGTCGCTCTTGCCGCCAAGATTGATCTCGGCGTTCGCGGCGCTGAACTCAGGACAGTTGACCGTGTGCCGATCCTCGTTGACACACCCGTTACCCGCGACCAGCCGAGCCGCGTTGTCGACGACCCTCCCCTCGAAGACGGTGAGGTCGTTGACCACTCCCGCACTGTCCTTGATCCGCAGATCGTTGTGGCCCTGGTGCGGCACCAAATACACCTGAGTACCCCCGCCGGCCCGCGCAGGAGCGGCCGTCGACAATGCCTGCGCGCTCACCAGGGCGACCGCCGCGAGCACTGCCAGGCGACGACTGACCGGAAGACGAAAGTCGACCATGTGCGTTCCCCTCCTCAGACCCGCCGACCGGCAGGCGTCCAAGACGAAGCGCAGCACACAAGAATCCCCCGCACCTCCTCATCCCACCCGCCGCAACCGGACACGACGACCAAAGCCGCTCTGACCAGGACCGAACCAAACCGGCATGGCCAGCACCGGCAAGGCGTCCACAATCACCTTCTCACCAGGTGAATTCTCAGCGATCCAGAAAGGCCCTACCCAGCCGGCGAGTGCACAGCCAGAACCGTTGAGAAATCAACAGTCAGGCTTTATAGATCCACCGGAGACCGCAACCGGCCACCGACACCACGACCAGCGCCCAATCGATGAAGAATCAAAAAACGACAACGAAGGGATCCTCCCGTGGCCACTCGCCCACAAACCACTCTTCCGGTCCGCTATCACCCAAGGGTCCCCTGGATCGCCCTCGCGATCGGCGTGATCAGTATTGCACTCGCATTAGTCGGCGGCTCCTTACTCTAGTTGGTGGGCGGCGTGCTGTGCATCGTGTTCGGCGGTATATCTTTCAGCCGCGAATACTTCTTCTACATACCCCGTAACCGGACGCTCGAGTGGCTCCCCCCACTCAGCCGCCGTCGCCTGTACAAGGGGACAGGTCAGAACGCTCTCATCGTCGAGGGGAAGCGGATCATCCTGGTGCGGGCAAACGGCAAGCGCAAGAAGGTGCCGGTCAGGCGGTATATGTCCCGTGCCGAAGACTGGGACGCCGTCGTAGACGCAATCAAAAAGAAGTCCGCGAAATCCTAGTCCAGGATCTCCTGGACGGTGGACACCTGCGCCAGGTGTGTCGTCCCACCTCCGACAACACGGAAACCGTTCGTCCCATTGCGCCGCAGCTCGACGATGGCGCAGTTGGGGACGTCGCATACGCCACCGAACTGGCGGAAGTTGCGCATCGCAGAGGCATCGGGGTCACTCACGCCAGTAAACAGCGACCAGATCACGGCCTTCATGAAGATGCCGTGGGTGAACACCGCCACCAAGCCCTCCTCCGGCCGGCCGGAAAGCCGGTCCAGGAAGGCGCGTACACGAGTGACAAGTGCCTGGAAGGACTCGCCATTTCCCCCACACACATAAGCGGGATCAAGCCGTTCCCAGTAGGCCCGCGCGAAAGGCTGCCGTTGCTCCGACGTGGTGGAAGGCCCGTGCAGCTCCCCCAGGTAGGTGAACTCCTCGACAGGCCACTCCTCATACGCCGTCTCGGGAAACCGCGCCACGGTCGCCTCCGCGGTCTGGCGTGCCCGAACGAACGGCGAACTGACAATGAGATCGGGCGCCACGGAAAACGCCGCGGCCACCCGCGCCGCCTGCTCCCGTCCAAGCGGGGTCAGTGGAGACACCCTCGGCCCGTTCGTCGGGAGTCCGGCGTTCGACTCACTCTGCCCGTGCCGGACAAGCCACACCCGCCGCGCGTCGATCACATGGACAGGCTTCCACGCGAGCGCACCATCACGGAAGCCCGCGGATGCGTGGACCACGAGGGTCCCTGGCCCAAGATCCGGCACGTCTGCCGATTCCACAGTGAGGTCCCGCCGGGTGTGGTTCACTTGCTGACCACCGAGATCGGGAGCCTGCGGTACCAAGCACGGCACGGACACTCATGAGCCGGTGCGGACGGAGTCGGCATGACGAGGCAAGCTGACGAGGGGCTCATGAACGTACAGATCGCCAGCGAACCAGGCCGTCCGGACGAGGAGAACGCGGACTTCACCGCCGCCGCGCCCGGACTCTTGATCGTCGTCGACGGCACCGAGACCCCACCCGACGCGGAAACCGGGTGCCAGCACTCCGTCGCCTGGTACGCACGCCACCTGGGTGGACTCCTCCTTGCCGCCGCAGCGAACATCGGCGTGGGCCTAGGCGAAGCCCTAGCCATCGGCATCGAGCGCATCAACGCCCTCCACGCCTGGACATGCGACCTGTCCCATCCGGGCTCGCCCTCAGCAGCAGTGGCCCTAGCCCGCGTGGACGGCGAGCGGCTCGAACATCTCGTCCTCTCGGACGCCGTACTCGTCCTCGACCGGCCCGACCAGCCACCGGCGGTCATCACCGACGACCGTCTCGCCAAGGTGATCACAAACCTGAACGACCCGGGGCCCACCGCAAGGCGGAATCGCTTCGAGCAACTCGCTCCCTACCGCAACCAGCCGGGCGGGTTCTGGGTGGCGAGCACGAAACCCGAAGCAGCCGGAGAGGCACTGACGGGATCGACCCCCCTCTCCGACCTGGACGCCGTGGCGATGCTCAGCGACGGAGCAACTCAGCTGGCCGACCGCTTCAACCTGATGAGCTGGCCGGAACTGCTCGCCGTACTCCGCAAGGGCGGACCAGCCGAACTCATCACCCGCACCCGCGAAGCAGAGGCGTCCGACCCGACCGGAACCCGCTGGCCCCGCGCCAGGACGTCCGACGACGCAAGCGCGATCTGGTGGACGACCGCGGACTGAAGGCACACCTAAGGCAACTGGGAGCGTTCGTCGACTCGGCGGGTTGGCGGATGCACAAAGACCTCGGCTGAACTCTTGCCGTAGGACACGTTCAGGGTGTCCTGCCGGTAGTACCAGCCGTAGTGGGTTCTGAATCGATGATTGATCTGCCAGCGCAACGTCTGCCGAGGCCTCAAAGCCACCGCGCCCGGACGCCAGGCAAGGTCGAGCCCGTTGTTCGCCCATTCAGGCGCGTGCTCGACCACAAGCAGCACTTTCAGCGTCCCGTCGCCTTCGGTCAACTCGACCTCATCACCAGGAAGGCCATCGGTAACGGTCGAGTGAAAGGCGAAGTCGTCACGTTCGGACATGCGCACTTCATGGACGAAGGGCACACCAGCCTCCGGAAGAGGAAAACCCTCAGGCAACCGGCCACGCCGAACCGCGCCCGGCGCTCCACGCGACCGCCGGGTCCAGTAGGTCCGCACCCATTGCACCGCCACATCCACCGCCACATGGTCACACACCGCTACAAGCCCCGCGACCAGTTTCCTCCCCGCCGAGAAGGAGACGATCACTCACCTCCTTCTCCCTCCCATCCGTCAAGCTGGGTGGAGATGCCTGACGGCGTCGAGGACTTCACCGAGTTGGCCGCGGGCCTGAGCCGAGCGCAGATGGTCCAGGTAGTCACGGGATTCAACGATCTTCCCGTCGCGAATCCGCATGACGAAGATCGCCGGGATTGTGAACGGCTCCCCGGTCTCCACCACCGTCCCCTCGTACCGGAACTCGGCCACGATGACCTCGGGATCCGCAGTCTCGTGAACAGTGATGCCCGCCGGCCGACGGCGCAGGGTGTTCCCCGCATAGACACCAGGCGGAGCGCCGACCCCGAAGTGCGCGCGCAGCTCCTCAAGAGATCGCAGCGGAGGCGCCGCGAGTGGATGGAAAGGGTGCTCCACATGCGTCCGCTCGGCGTAGAGCTCGACCACATCCTCCCAGCGTTCCTCGCAGACACCGTGCACAAGCCTCAAAAAGATCTCGCGCGAAGTCAGGGGTTCAGGCATGAGGCTTCTCCCATCAAAGATCCCCGTCAGCACATATCGAAGGGCAACCGCAAATCCGGATCCGGTTCGCCCGCAGACAGCGAGGGCAAGCGCAGCCAGACCAACAGCGACACCCCAGGCACGGCGAAGAAGAGCCGGGTGCCGCGACCGAGCAGCGGAAGCATGGATTCCAATATAGTTCTTTGACGAATAATTCGTCAAAGAACTATCCACCACGGTCCACCGGCGCCCCAGGCCGGGAACCAGGAGGCCACCACCAGGGCCGGACACTTCGACTGCACGCGACGCCGAGCCCACAACCACCCCGGACACTCATCCGCCACCCCAAGGACACACGAGGACCTCACGACCACCAGGTGCACCTGCATCAGACGCCACAGGTTCGCGCACGCTCAACCCGAAGAACCGCTGAGGATCATTGCCGCGCAAGCCACGAAGTGCTGTCACAAGGACGAAGTCCGACTAACTGAACTACTCTAGGTTATCGATTACGACGCATCGTAGTTTTGGCGTGTTGGCAGCCGCTCGGCTGCCTGAACGGGAGCGATGCGGAGGAACCCCCCATGCCACGGCATACCGGAGCCGGTCGGACACCCCCGGACAAGGCTGGGTCAAATACGACCGCGGCCTCTACATCGATGTGGACACCAGTTCGGCCGGCTTCACCGGCGACCCGATCTACACATCCTCTGTCGGAGGAGACGGCACGCAATGGGAACTGGTGGGAAGGTCTAACAGTTTCCTGATCATGAACTGCTCCCGGACGAAGGCCGCTTCTACAACTGCTGGGCATAGTGGCGGAGCACGTCGTGGCCGGCCTTCTCGCAGCCGCTGCACCTCCGGCCGTCGTGTTCCTCGATGGTCCAGATCAGTTTCGTTGAGCAGGGGGCGGGCATCTCGGCGTACCACGCGCAGCCGGTCAGGCACTTTTCGTCGCCTGTGGTCCAGTACGCCCGGTCCTAGGGGGTGAAGACGACGCGCATGGGGGTGAGGGGTGTTCGGGTATGGGTCCAGTCCTCTTTCAGTTTGCGCGGGGCTTGGGGCCGCCCTTGCGGGGTTCGACGCCGCGTTCGCGGAGCTTCTTGCGGATGTAGGAAGCGGTGAAGGTGCCAGCCTGGGCTAGTTCGTCGGCGGTGCGTCCTTTGGTGGCGGCGTCGACGTAGGCGGTGAAGAGGTCTTCGAGGGCGGCGTCGGCGTCGGCTTTGGCCTTGTTGTAGCGGGTGGTGGCGAGTTCGACCTTGGCGTCGGCTTCTTCGGGACTCATGCGGTACAGAGTATCGGCATAGCGTTGCGCTTCTCAATCGCCGTGAGTTACCGTTCTTAGTATCGGCACAAAGTGCCGAGACATCAGTCGATGTCGCCCCTGAGTCGGTAGTGCTTCTGAAGTCACACCGGACCCGCCAGCGCGCAGAGAAGATGGCGGCCGGTGACCGGTGGCAGGATCACGACCTGGTGTTCGCGCAGTGGAACGGTCGGCCCATCGATCCACGCGACGACTGGGAGGAATGGCGAGACCTGCTCGCGGAGGCCGGCCTCGCCCAGCACAGGGTCCACGCTGCGCGGCACACCGCAGCGACGATCGCCCCGAAGTCCGGCGTCACGCTCGCGGTCGTGTCGGACATGCTGGGCCACTCCGATATCAGGCTGACGCGCGGCTACATCCACGTCGCCTCGCCGCTGATGAACGACGGCGCCGCACGGATCCGCCGGCCCCTGCTTGGCGGCGGCCACTAGAACTGCTACTTCAACTGCTACAGATAACGATCATTGTCCGGCCGACCAGAGGCGAACGGCCCGGTAGAACGTGGAGCCGGCGAGGGGACTTGAACCCCTAACCTTCTGTTTACAAGACCATCCGCAGCCATGTCGGACACATATGGATGGTGCCGGAGTCGGTCGTCCGTGCTGGTCAGAGGCAGGGCGTCATATCAGACGCGAACGGACGAACCGGCCTGATTCGGGCCAGTGCGGTCCTTCCGGCCTCCCAACGGCCCCCCGTGCGGCCCCCTGCTCCCTGTCCATCTCAGTGGATTCGCGACCGGCACCCTGCCGCCCGTCCGCGCGCTGCGCCGAGGCACTGAGCATCGGCCATCAGCGTGGAGGCTGCGTCACGAAATGCGTGACGAATGGTGCGGCGCCGTCCGACGCAGACCGGACGACGCGCTCTCGGCGTCTCAGCCCTTCTTGCGGAGGTACCGGCGGAGGCACTCGTTCACGACGTCCGACACAGTCTTGCCCTCCGCCTCGGCCTTCTCCTTGGCCTCGTTCCAGACGGCATCGGGCACACGTACGCCCCGGATCTTGGTCTCGCCGGTAGCAGGTCGACCGCGCTTCTTTTCTGTCACAACAGAATCTTAGAGTGACCTGCGAACTCTTGCACTGAAGAGTGTTCAAGAGTACATTTCTGTTTGAACAGAAAAGCGGCCCTGTCTGGTGTTGCATCACCTGACATGGCCTAGGGGACGACCTGCTAGGAGGGCACCCCCATGGCCACAGAGCCTATCCATCCCACCCCAGACCCGTCCGAGCGCCCGGCGCGGCCGGGCGAGACGTGCACCTGCGGTCACCCTGCCGTCCTGGTCTACATCACGACCAACTTCGGCGAGGTGCCCTACTGCGGCGTTCCACGGGGCGCCGTGCCGCCGACGCAGCGCGACGAGATTGGCGACGGGCGATGACCGGCGACGAGCGGGTCGACGCCGTGACCATGACCGAAGGACTCGCCGAGATGCGCGCCAAGAGTGCCCGCTTTGCCGAGCGCGGCGCCGGCTACCGTGCGGCGGGCGACATCGAGGCGGCCGAGGCGTGCGAGGGCGCGGCCGAGGCGGACGCGACGCTCGCGGACGCGATCGAGAGCGGTAAGAGCGGCAAGGATGTCGAGGCGGCCATGGTGAACGCGACGCGCGCCTACTGGTGCGTTGCGGATGTCCTGGCCGCGCGGAACGGCTGAATGGCCCGACCTGGCGCCCCGCTTACCTCGTCACTGCCGAGGTAAGCGGGGCGCTCTCATGTCCTCGTCCAGGTCGCGAAGGGTCCGGCCCGTGTGCGCGGGGGCGAGAATGTTTGTGTCACAAGGTTTTTCTGACGGTCGCCGTCCGCCCCATGCGCGCGAGGGCCCGGAAGGCTACTCGCCTCGTGAGTACCCCCGGCGCCAGGATCCGGGGCAGCTCGCCGAGTAGGGTCTGCCGCATGACGGACTACTTGCAGGTCTCGACCACCACCGACAGCCGTGAGGCGGGCATGGCGCTCATCAGCTCCGCGGTCGGCGCGAAGCTCGCGGCGTCGGGCCAGGTGTTCGGGCCCGCAGGATCAGCGTTCTGGCATCTCGGTGAGCTGGGGGCCGGCGAGGAGTGGCAGGTCTTTCTGCGCACGACGGGCGAGCGGTACGCCGAGCTGGAAGCGCACCTCATCGAGAACCACCCCTGGGACAACCCCGAGGTGACCTACACGCGGATCGATGGCGGTTCGGCGGCGTACCTGGAGTGGCTCAGGCGGGAGACATCGTCTTAGCCCGGTCGATCACCTCGGCCACGGCAGGGGTAGATGTGTGCGGGCGGAGCCTCTCGACCACCTCCGACACTCGTTTCCGTGGGCGGGAGGAGGCCACGTCACCGCCCAAGCTGATCGCGTCTCCCAGCGCACGGGCGGCCTTGGGGACCTGGTCGGCGTCGATGTGGGCCTCGGCGAGCCAGGTTAGGTACAGCGACTTGTCGCGCGCGTGCGCGTCGTCGTACCGATCGAGCGCCCAGGTCAGCGCCGGGACGGCACGGTCGGGGCGGCGCAGCACCGACCAGCATCGGCCGGTCATGATCTGGAGTTCGACGTCGTCCACCCAGCGGGCCCAGTCGGGCGCCGGGCCTTCCGGCGCGTCCTCGTTGAGTGCTTCGGCTGCTTGTCCGAGCGCGTGTTCGACCTCGCCCCGATGGGCAGGTCCGGCGACGGCGTGGGCCCACGCTGCCCGCTCGTGCAGCAGCGCGCGGACCGTGGCCGGGGTCCGCTTGTCGACGACACGGCAGGCTGCGTCGGCTTCCTCGGTTCCGGTGCGGCCCGTGGTCACCCGCTGGTAGGCGGTCAGGGCGAGCGAGTTGCCGATCAGGCCGGCGTCGCCGGCTTCGGTGGCTGCGGTCATCGAATCCCGGAACAGGCTGCGGGCGGCGTCCATCCGGCCGCCGTCCAGGGCTGCCCATCCCGCTTGTTGGGCCTGCTCGGCGAGCACGCCGAGCAGGGCACGGCCGGTTTCCTCGCGGTAGGTCGCAGTGTCGAACAGCTGCCGGGTCGCCGACAGTTCGGAGGCGTAAACGTTGTAGGTGTCCGCGCCGCCCAGGACGTCGTCGAGGCGGCGGAGGCGGGCCGTGCGGCGGCGGAGCTGCTCGACGGTACTCATGTCGATGCGCTGTCCCGTACGGCTGGTGAGCGTTGCCGGGGCGATGTTGAGGCCCGCCGCGGCGGCCGTGAGGCTCAGGAATCCTCTTCTCTCCACGGGGGCATCATCTCCCGTAGCGAAGAGGTGTTGCTGGGGGATTTCGAGCGCGGCGGCGTAGGCGGCGCGGTAGCGCGGGCCGACGTTGGTCTTGCCCCGTTCCCAACGTTTGACGTATCCGACGAGCGTTTCCAGGGCAGGGACCTGCGAACCTGTCAACGCGCCCCTGATCAACTCGGCCAGTTCTCGTTGCGTTAAGGCGCGGGCCTGGCGTTCGGCGCGTATCCGAGCACCGATCACGTGCCGGTTGTCGGGCGTCATCACGTTCGTCGCACCTCGCGTGTCGCCATGCCCCCCGGGCGCCCCCCGGGTGCCCCCCATTTTGCCTCTATCGCCGTGGCAGCGCTTTCTCTTCACTGACAGTGACCGAAGAACAACGTGCATCGCACCGGGAGACGGGCATGGCAGACACCTTCGACGGCACCGAGCATCTGCACTCCTATCCGCGGCTCCACATGCTGATGAACGCCTTGGAGGGTCGCCGCTTCGCCGTGGAACTGCGGGCTAGCCCGCTGGCCATCATCGTGACCCGCCCGGACGATCCCACAGGCGCGACACAGACGATCACGTGCAAGCCGCGCGTCACCGACCAGGACCGGATGTGGTTCTTCGACGAAGCCAACGGCGAGCCGATCGCCGAGGCCGAGCACATCGTCGACGCCGCGGTCATCATCGCGGGCCACCTGGCCCCGGCGCCGTGAGCGGGACCGAGGAGACCCGTGTCGGCGGTTACATCCTCAAGGGCGGGACCGGCGTGTACCTGCTGCTCGACCCGGAGACCGAAGACCCACGCGCCACGATCATCTCCCAGGGCAACGGGACATGGCGCGCCCGCACCCTGGACGGCGAGGCCAAGACCTTCCAGCCGCCGGACGGGGTCGAGAACCCGGCGGTGTGGGTCGCCGAGCAGTTCGTCCCCACCTCCGACGCCGCCGCCGTGGAGGCCCCGGATGCCGGATGAGCTGAAGGTCGATCCGTTCGGGCCGTTGGACGCGCTGTACGCCGCCGTCCGGCGATGCGCTCCGCAGGTGGCGGTGACGCGCGCCCGTGTCCCGGAGCAGTACAGCGTGCCCATGCTGGGGATGGTCGGGGCTCTGGGGATGCGGTTGCACGTGTCCTACGAGGGTCGTCCGGCGCGGCGAATCCACTGGGACGGCGACGCCTACGTGTGGGTGTCCGGCCCCGACTACGGGGTGCAGTTGCCCGCCGATCCGGAGCAGGCCGCGATGCGGGTGGGCAGGGCACTCGGCGCGCCGGTGTCCCCAGCCCCTTCCAGGGGGTAGAGCCGGGGCGGCGCCGCCGGAACCGACCGCTGCGGACGGCCGCGTCGCCCCTACCAGAGGCCACCATCGGTGGGCGGTATGCGCTTAACTGGGAAGACGCGAGTACTTGACCGCTCTGCCATCGATACGGGTGATCGTTAGATGCTTCCCATCTGAAGAGATCACGCAAGTTCCAGATACTTTGCTCGCGCCGCAGTCGAGGTCGACTCGGTATGTCCGGTCGCGCTGCTCTGCCTTAAAGGCCCCCGTGCAACCTACGTTCTCTCCTTGCCCAGCCACGGTGCCATCGCTGCGAAACTCGATGGTTTCTCTCTCCTGCTCCTCGCGCCACTGCCCGACGATGGATGTGGAGCTGCCCGAACATGCAGTGATCCCCGCGATCCCCGCGATCGTGGCGACAAGTAAGCTGCGGCGCACCTGGGCCCCCTAGGCATCGGTAACAGACCTCCGCAGAATCCCCGACCAGGCGACGTCCTTCAACTGAATCAAGCAGAACGTTAGATCCGCGAGATGGTTGAGGAAAGCGAGCGTCTTCGTACTCCACACGAACCCGATTCGCCTCCGTGTGGAGCACGAAACGGGCCCCGCCCTCCCGCGAGGAGGACGAGGCCCGATCGTGTCGGCAGGCTTCCCCGCCTGCCGACGACCAGAGGATGCGGCCACGCAGGTCGACCAGCTCGGCCAGCTCTCCGGTGATGAGCACGATGGCGGGCGCGTACTGCGCCTCACGGTCCCGCTCGGAGGCGCGGGCGTTGCGCGCGGCCCGCTTCTCGTCCGCGGGGCTGGTGCCGGATCCCTCCGGCGGGTCGTCGGTCACAAGACACCTCGGCGTGTCGTGGGTGGAGGGATGTCTCGGCGGTAGGGAGGTACCACCGCCGAGCAGGAAAGGTGATCAAATATGGACTCGTCCAGGACGTGGGTCCGGCGTGTCGAGGCTCAGTCCGCAGGGCCCTCGTCGAGGAACCCGTGCCGGTCGACCTGCAGCTCGACGAGGGCACCGACGGTGATCTGCGGGGCGGTCACGGCGACCTCACCGCCCCGGGGTAGTGCCGGCCGACCTCGGCCCACGCCGTGTGGAACAGGTCGAGGTCGCGGTGGGTGTAGACCCCCACAGGGCGGTACACCCCGTCGATGGGCCGCTTGATCTTCTGCGGGTCCTGCCCGTAGCGGGCCCGGTACAGCGCGGCCACCGCCGTCCCGAGGCGGGTACGCGCCGACCGCATCGTCTTGCCGGTCAGCCCCTTGTCCTCGACGTACTCCTGGCAGGTGATGGTCATGTCGGCGGGGTCGATCTGGGGTTCCTCGCCGGTCATGCGCGCCAGGAGGGTGCGCGACATCCCCTCCAGGTAGGAGGAGTTCACCAGGCCGTACCGCTTGGCGACACCGACGGCTTCGAGCTGGGCGCGGGTGCGCGCGGCGAGCACTTCAAGCTGGTCCGCGGTCGCCCGCGGATTGAGCGCGCCACCGTTGAACACGTAGTCGGCGAGGGCGTCGGCCAGTTCGCACTGCCACCGGACGATGCGGTCACGGGCTGCGTCGTCCTTGATCCGCGAGGAGTCGATCGTCACGATCCACGTGGGGATGATCCGGTAGGAGATCACGAAGTGTTCGCGAACCCGGTCGTCACCGGGGAGCTGAACGTGCATGACACACGCTCGTCCCTGTGACCAGGGAGAACGCTCGATGCGCTGCTTCTGGCCGTTGGGATCAAGACCGATCGGCGTGGTAAGGCGGTGGAGCGGGAGGCCAGGGTCGCCGCTGGGCATCTGAACCACGGGGAACTGCTCCCCGTCGAAGACGAACGGCTGCAGCTCGGTCATGCCGACCTCCGGGAAGTCTCGTCGAGAGCGGCCGAGAACGGCTGCCCGGGGTCTTCGATGCCGAGGCTGCGCAGGAGATCGGCGCGCGTAACGCGGTACTGGCTGCCGATGCGCAGGACGGGGCAGGGGAACTCGCCCGCGCGTGCCAGCTCGTGAGACTTCGTCCTGCCAAGGTCCCAGGCTCGGCCTGCGGTCACGAGATCGAAGGCAACCGGGAGGGCGAGCACTTCGTCCCGGGTCAGGGGCCTGCCTTTCCCTCGGGGCTCGTCTCGGTCCTCCCCAGTCGGAGAGTCGAAGACTTCCTCGCGCGCCAGGGTCCTGCCCTTCGCCTTGATGGCGCCGTGATCCTTCATGGAGTTGACCTTTCAGGTGGGCACGCTGCCGCCTGTCGGACCGTGCCGGATCGTGTCATCCAATGCGGATGGGACATGCACATAAACAGGATAGGTCGGTCTCACTGGATCGGCAACCCAGATGCGCGTAGAGTCCATCCCGTTCGGATGGAGGCAGAACGTGACGGACGATCACGCATCGGAAGCGAACGGGCCGGAGCCGGGATCTCTAGGGCTCATGCGCGAGGAAAACCTCGCTGAGCGCATCGAATACGAGATGCGTCACCGCCGGTGGTCGCAAGAGCGCCTGGCCGCAGAGATGGCGAAGGCCGGACACCCGATCCACCAGTCGGCCATCTCGAAGATCATCAAGCCGAAAGACGGAAAACGGCGGACGATCAGCGTTGATGAGGCGATCGGGTTTGCGAAGGTCTTCGAGACATCACTGGAAGGGTTGATGTCGCCGATGGGGGCAGCTTTCAACCAAGAGATTCGCAAGCTCATGCAGGACATTAATCACCTGACCGAACTAAGAGCGAATCTGGCCAAAGAAACAAACTCTCTTTGGGACCGCCTGAAAGATCTCCTGCAAGACAAGGAAGTGGTCAACCGTCTGACACAGGACTTGAAAAGATTCGGATATTCCCATCTCGACGCCCTAGCAGTTATTGAAGGATGGCTCTCTGAGGCCGCTATTAGATATCAGCTTGCCGACCTGCGCGAGAATGCCGCAGAGGCGGGAGAAGAATGGCACAAGCTTCGAGATGAGCAGCTGGAGCTTCTCGATGACCTAAGTAAACTGATTGAGCGAATAGAGTCCAAAGACCCGCCAACTCTGGACGAACGGAAGACCATCACGCGGGCTGTCAGGAGCACCTGGATCACGAGTCGCGACCTCTACACCTTGCTAGCAAGACGCCGAGGGGAATTGACAATCCCCCAGGGGGAGATCGATTCAACACGCGAATGGATTGAGCGAGCGAAGCGTCTCCTTCTGGAGATGTAGCCCCAAGGAGAGGGGGAAGATGAAGGGCTCCACCTACAAGAGGTGCCGGTGCCGCGGCGCCGACGGCAAGGAGATCGGCGCCGACTGCCCAAGGCTTCACCGTAAGGACGGATCCTGGAACCCTCGGCACGGCACGTGGTACTTCCAGATCGAACTGGAGCCCGGCCCGAACGGAAAGCGCCGCAAGCTCCGCCGCGGCGGGTTCGAGTCCGAGGACGATGCCGAGGACGCGATGGACGAGGCCAAGGAGAAGGAGGCTCGCGGCGGGAACGCCCAGGCCGACGAACTCACCGGGCCGTACCTCGACGACTGGCTAAAGGCACACAAGGGCCTGCGCCGGACCACTCGGCAACTCTACGAGGGGCACATCCGCAATTACCTGAAACCGCACCTCGGCCATATCAGGCTGCATCGGCTACGCGTGAAGCACCTCGACGCGATGTTCGAGGCGATCGACGTGGAGAACGCGGTGACTGTGCAGGCGAACGAGGACCGACGCGGGCTGCGGGCTGCGGGCTGCTGCGCGGGATGCCTGGCGTGCCGGTGACAAGAAGGCGCACCGGGAGGCTCTCGGCCAGCTGGCCGAGCTGCCGCCACATCGGCGGCCGGCGAGCGCGGCGACGAAACAGCGAATCAAGGCGACGCTTCGGAAGGCGCTGAACGACGCCCTGCCCGAGGGCCTAGTGAAGGTGAACGTCGCCAAGCTCGTCAAGCTCGACCCAGGAAAGCGCCCCAGGCCGCTGGTATGGACAGCGGACCGGGTCCGCGTGTGGCAGGAGCGGTACGACAGGGAGGTGGAGGTCGCGCGCACGGCCGCCGCCGGCCGCCCCGTGAACGTGTTGAGGATATGGCTGGGTCTCCCCCGCCCGTCGAAGGTGATGGTGTGGACCCCGGCGCAGACCGGCCTGTTCCTGGACCGTGCGGCGCTCCACAGGCTGTACGCCCTGTTCCACCTGGTGGCGTTCACCGGCCTGCGCCGCGGTGAGGCGTGCGGTATCGAGTGGGCCGACATGAACCTCGACGCAGGAGAGATCGCGATCCGCAACCAGCGAGTCATGGTCTCCTACACCGACATCGAGGACAGCGCGCCCAAGACCGATGCCAGCGACGACACGATCCCGCTGGACTCCACCTCGGTGAAGGTGCTGAAGGTGTGGCGGGCGCAGCAGAACGAGGAGCGCCTCGCATGGGGCGAGGCGTGGGTCGAGTCTGGGAAGGTGTTCACCCGGGAGGACGGGGAGGCCCTCCACCCTGACCACGTCTACCAGCTGTTCGAGCGCCTGGCGTTCGAGGCGGGACTTCCGCCGATCCGCCTTCACGATCTGCGGCACGGCGCGGCGACGCTAATGCTCGCCGCCGGGGCGGAGATGAAGCTGGTCCAAGCGATGTTGCGGCACTCCTCGATCACGATCACCTCGGACACGTACACGAGCGTGCTCTCGGAGGTCGCCCGGCAGGCCGCGGAGGCGGCCGTCGCGCTCGTTCCCCGGGCGGTCGCGGTAAGCGAGTCCGGGAGCGATGGCCTCCCCTTGGCCTCCCAGAACGACGGCCCGCGCGTGAGAGGCTCATCGGAAGCTAAGAAACCCCAGGTAGCAAGGATGAATCATGGAGCCGGCGAGGGGACTTGAACCCCTAACCTTCTGTTTACAAGACAGATGCTCTGCCAATTGAGCTACGCCGGCGGGCTCGTCCCGCATCGTAGTCGACGTGGTGGGGGGCTCGCTCGGGGGTTGGCCGGGGTGGGCCTTGGTGAAGATTTTGGTGCGGGGTGTCGATGTGGCGGGTGGGCGTTCGTGTAGAGGGTGAGGGGCCGGCCAGGCCCGGACGCGGACGCTAGGAGGAAGCATGAAGTTGTACGCGCTGAACATGTTCCAGCCGGAGGGGTCGATCCCGCCGCCGGAGGTTCTGGGGAAGGTGATGGCGGAGCTCGCGGAGGTGCGGCGGGAGCTGGAGGCGGCGGAGGCGTGGGTGTTCGGCGCCGGGCTGCATTCGCAGGACGCCAGTACCGTCGTCCGGCTTCAGGGGGACGAGGTGGTCGCCACGGACGGGCCGTTCGCGGAGGGGAAGGAGTTCCTCGGCGGGATCACGATCATCAAGGTCGAGGATCTGGACGCGGCGCTGGAGTGGGCTGGGCAGTATGCCCGGATCACCGGGCTGCCGATCGAGGTGCGGCCGTTCCAGGGCGAGGTCTGATTGGAGGTCGAGCGGGCCTTCCGGGAGGAGCATGGGCGGGCGGTGGCCGTGCTCGTCCGGGTCTTCGGTGATGTCGACATCGCCGAGGAGGCCGTGCAGGACGCGTTCGTCGAGGCGGTTCGGCGGTGGCCGGTGGACGGGGCGCCGCCGAGCCCGGCGGGGTGGATCATCACGACGGCGCGGAACCGGGCGATCGACCGGTTGCGGCGGGAGGCGGCGCGGGAGGGGAAGCAGGCGCAGGCTTCCTTGCTGGGCGTGGCCGATCCGGTGGAGGAGGGGGCGGTGAAGGACGAGCGGCTTCGGCTCATCTTCACGTGCTGCCACCCCGCGCTGGCGCCGGCGGCGCGGGTCGCGTTGACGTTGCGGTTGCTGGGCGGGCTGTCGACCGTGGAGATCGCGCGGGCCTTCCTGGTGCCGGAGGCGACGATGGCGCAGCGGCTCGTCCGGGCCAAGGGCAAGATCCGGGACGCGCGGATCCCCTATCGGGTTCCGCGGGAGGCGGACCTTCCGGGGCGTCTCCGGGCGGTCCTGGCGGTTATCTACCTTGTCTTCAACGAGGGGTATGTGGCGAGTTCAGGGGAGCTGGCCAGGGGCGAGTTGTGCGCGGAGGCGATCCGGCTCGGGCGGGTGCTGGCGGAGCTGATGCCGGACGAGCCGGAGGTGTGGGGGCTGCTGGCCTTGATGCTGCTGGTCGAGTCCCGCCGGGAGGCGCGGACGCGGGGCGGTGACATGGTGCTCCTGCCCGATCAGGACCGGGATCTGTGGGATCGGGCGTTGGTCGAGGAGGGGCAGGGGATCGTCCGGAGGTGCCTGCGGTGGAACCGGCCGGGGCCGTACCAGATCCAGGCGGCGATCCACGCGGTGCACAGTGACGCCCCGACCGACTGGCGGCAGGTGTTGCGGCTGTACGACCAGCTGATGGTGGTGGCGCCGAGTCCGGTGGTGGAGCTCAACAGGGCGGTCGCGGTGGCCGAGGTGGAGGGGCCGGACGCGGCGCTGGCCGTGGTCGATGCCCTGGATCTCGATCGTTTCTATTTGTTCCATGCGATCCGGGCCGATCTGCTGCGCCGGGTGGGGCGGATCGAGGACGCGGCGGACGCCTATGGTGAGGCCATCGGGCGGACCGGGAACGATGCGGAGCGGGCGTTCCTCACGCGGCGGCGTGCTGGTCTGCGACCGTGAACCGGGTGCGGCGGTGTCGCGGGCGTTCCGCCTCGTCCAGCAGGGCCACGGCGAGGTCCTCCATGGAGACACGGGAGACGCCTGTGGCGTCCACGAGGAGTTCGTCGGTGCCGAGGCGGTAGCGGCCGGTGCGCTCGCCGGGTTCGAGGAGCGCGGCGGGGCTGAGGTACGTCCAGTCCGCGGAGGGGTCGGCGCGGCAGGCGGCGAGTTGGTCGGCGCAGGCCGCGGCGATGTCGCGGTAGGACGGGGAGACGTAGGGCGAATCGATCGCCGGGGTGCTTGTTCCGGGGACGGTGAGAGACGCCGCGCCGCCGACCAGGATCAGGCGGACGCCCGTTCTGGAGACACCGGCCAGCAGCGTGCGTGTGGTCTTCACCAGGTCGGTTTCGCTGCCGGCGGGTGGGCGGGTGGCGCTGATGATGAGATCCTGGCCGGTGCTCAACTCGATGACGTCGGCGATGTCGCCGGCGTCACCGGTGCGGTGGCGGGTGCCGGGTGGCAGGGAGGCCGGGCGCCCCGGGGCCCGGGTGGCGGCGGTGATGTCGTGGCCGCGGCGGAGCGCCTCGGTCACGACGCGGGTTCCGACGTTTCCGGTGGCTCCGAAGACGGTGATGCGCATGGGTCTTCTCCTTACGTTCTGCGACTCAGGGCCTGTCCGGCGACGAGCGCGCCGAGCGCGATGGTGAAGCCGAGGATCTGCCCGGGGGCGAGGGTCTGGCCGAGGATCGCGAGGCCCGCGATGGTGGCGACCATGGGGTTGGTGAGGCCGAGCAGGGAGACCGAGGTGGGGGCCAGCCGGTCGATGCCGCGGAACCACAGCGCGTACGCGACGGCTGTTCCGATGATGCCGAGGTAGCCGAAGCCCATGATGTTCTCGCCGGTCACGGACGTGGGGACGCCCTCGAAGGCGAGGGTGAAGGGGGCCAGGACGAGGCCGCCGACCGCGAGTTGCCAGCCCGTCATCACGAGCGGCGAGTGGGGAGGGGCCCACTTTTTGGCCAGCACGATCGCCACGGCCATCAGGGACGTCGCGGTGAGCATGGCGAGGATGCCGAGCGGGTCCAGCCGGGCTTCGGCGGACTGGGTCAGCAGTGCGACGCCGCCCGTTCCGGCGAGCGCGGCGTACAGGACGGCGCGGGCCGGGCGGAGCCGCAGCACGAGCAGTGACAGCAGCGCCACGACCAGCGGCTGGATGGAGCCGATGGTGGCCGCGACGCCGCCGGGCAGCCGGTAGGCGGCGAAGAAGATCAGCGGGAAGAAGGCTCCGAAGTTGAGCAGGCCGAGCACCGCCGACTTCCACCACCACTCCCCCTTCGGGAGGCGGCGGTTCACCGCGAGCAGGACGAGGCCGGCGGGCAGGGCCCGCATCGTCGCGGCGAGCATGGGGCGGTCGGCGGGCAGGAGCGTGGTGGTGACGACATAGGTGGTGCCCCAGCTCGCGGGCGCGAGGGCCGCGAGCGCGAGGTCGCCCAGGTGACGGGTGCGTATCACCGGCGGTGCGGCGACAGCGGTCATCCGGCTCACTCCTCACGATTGACTATATCAACATTAAGATAAATGGTGACTGTGTGAACGTCAACTCTGTGAGCGTTGAGATTATTTCAGACACCGAAAACGCCCGACGTCGCGGACGTCGGGCGTCAGGGCGGTAGGGGTCAGGCGCGGAGGCGGCTGATCTCGTAGAGGGCGATGCCGGCCGCGACCCCGGCGTTGAGGGACTCGGCCTTGCCGGGCATCGGGATCGTCACGAGCAGGTCGCAGGTGTCGGCGACGAGCCGTCCGAGACCCTTGCCCTCCGAGCCGACGACCAGCACGAACGGGCCGGACGCGACCTCCAGGTCGGCGACGGCGATGCCGCCGCGGGCGTCGAGGCCGGCGACGAAGCAGCCCGCCTTCTGGTACGCCTTGAGCTGTCGGGCGAGGTTGGTGGCCTGCGCGACCTTGACGGTGGCGAGCGTCCCGGCGGAGGACTTCCAGGCGCCCGCGTTCACCCCGGCCGCGCGGCGCTCGGGCACGACGACGCCGGTGGCGCCGAACGCGGCCGCGGACCGGACGATCGCGCCGAGGTTGCGCGGGTCGGTGATCCCGTCCACCGCGACGATCAGCGGCGCGGCGCCGGTGAGCAGGTCGTCGGGGTGCGCGTAGCGGTACGGCCTGACCTGGAGCGCGATGCCCTGGTGGACGGCGCCGTCGGTGAGCCGGTCGAGCTCGTTCTTGCCCGTCTCCAGCAGGGGGATGCGGCGGTCGGCGGCGAGCTGGATCGACTCCCGGACGCGCTCGTCCGTGCTGGACATCACGTATAGCGCACTGCCCGGGACGCCCGCACGCAGCGCCTCGACCACCGGGTTGCGCCCGGTGACCAGCTCGGGGACCTCGCCGTTCGCGCGGCGCGCCCCGGCCGGGCGGCTCGCGGCGGGCTGGCGGGTCTCGGCGGACCTGCCGCGGCCGGCGGGGCCGACCGTCGGGGTCCCCGTCCGCTTGGCGCTCTTGAAGGCGCGGGCCTTCTGGCGCTTGCCGTGCCAGTGCCTGTCCTCGGCCTTGGGAGTGGGTCCCTTGCCCTTGCGCTTGGCCATTGTCTGGTATGCCCCTCGCGACGATTGCGGCTCGCTCGCCCTCGTGGCTGTGGGGCGGCTCAGATCTTCCCGGGGCCGGCACATCGACGAACGCCCGTGAACGTCCAATTTTATCCGCAGGACGAGGTGGCGGATGCACGAAGCACGCGCGCGGTCCGCCGTCAGTCGCGTTTCAGCTCCCAGCGGGCACCGTGGGGCGTGTCCTCCACGAGGATTCCGGCCTCGGACAGCCTGTCGCGGATGACGTCGGCGGCGTCGTAGTCCTTGCGGGCGCGCGCGGCCTGCCGCTGCTCCAGCGCCACGGCCACGAGGGCGTCCACGACGGGGCGCAGCTCGTCGCCGCCGGTCTGGTTCCACTGGTCGGAGAGGGGATCGAGCCCCAGCACGCCGGCCATCGCCCGGACGGCCGCCAGCCGCTCGCGGACCGCGGTGTCGTCACCGGACGCGAGAGCGCTGTTTCCCTCCCGGACGGTCTCGTGCAACACCGCGAGGGCCTGCGGGACCCCGAGGTCGTCGTCCAGCGCGGCGATGAACGCGGCCGGCAGGTCCAGGGCGGGGCAGCCCGCGCCGACCACCTCGGCGGCCCGCGTCGCGAAGCCCTCGATGCGCTGGTAGGCCGAGACGGCTTCGGCGAGGGCCGTGTCGGTGTAGTCCATCAGCGACCGGTAGTGCGCCGAGGCCAGGTAGTAGCGCACCTCGACCGGACGGGCCCTGCCGAGCAGATCGGGCAGCAGGACGACGTTGCCGACGGACTTGCTCATCTTCTCGCCGTCCACCGTCAGCAGGCCGTTGTGCAGCCAGTAGCGGGCGAAGTCGTCGCCGGCGGCACGGGACTGCGCGATCTCGTTCTCGTGGTGCGGGAAGATCAGGTCGACGCCGCCGCCGTGGATGTCGAACGCGGACCCGAGGTACTTGGTCGCCATCGCCGAGCATTCGAGGTGCCAGCCGGGACGTCCCTCGCCCCACGGCGTCTCCCAGGACGGCTCGCCGGGCTTGGCGCCCTTCCAGAGCGCGAAGTCGCGGAAGTCGCGCTTGCAGTCGCCGTCGGGGGTGTCACCGGTCGAGCGCATGTTCTCCAGCCGCTGGTTGGACAGCGCGCCGTACTCGTCCGCCCAGGACTTCACGTCGAAGTACACATCGCCGCCGGCGGCGTAGGCGTGCCCCTTGTCGATCAGCCGCCGCATCAGGACGATCATCTCCGGAACGTGTCCGGTCGCGCGGGGCTCGATCGTCGGGGGCAGGCAGCCGAGCACATCGTAGCCCTGGGTGAAGACCCGCTGGTTACCCTCGGCGACCGCGAACCACGGCACACCCCGCTCCGCCGCCACCGCGATGATCTTGTCGTCGATATCGGTGACGTTGCGGGCGAACGTCACCTCGTAGCCGGACGCGCGGAGCCAGCGCAGCAGGACGTCGTAGATCACGCCCGACCGCAGATGACCAATATGCGGCGATGCCTGCGGAGTCGCACCACACACGTACATCCCCACGCGGCCCTCTTCCAAGGGCTCGAACGCGCGGATGCTACGGGTACCGGTGTCGTAAAGGCGCAGACTCACGAAACCAGGTTATTGGATCCGCGTGCAATCGCGGGGCGCTCTGTGGTGTCCGGTCGTATTCGGGCAGTGGCCCGCTGCCATTTTCGGACGTGACGCACCGATCACCTTCAGGATTTCGTGAACAGGACGTCCAGCCGGGCCGCGAAGGCGCCGGCCTCGGCGCCGAAACCGCCGTGGTCGCCGGGCCACGTCTCGGCCGTGGTCCCGAGCAGCTCGGCGGCGGCGCGGGCGGCGTCGTGGGGTGGCTGCCCGGCCGATCCCTCCCCCGCCACCAGGATGATCCGCGCCGTGGACGAGCGCAGCCCGTCGACGTCGAGCCGGTGCCGGCCGAACGGCGGAACCTCGTACCCGATGAAGAAGTCGGTGTTGCGCTGGAAACGCTGGAACATCTCCAGCGTCTCCTGATCGGGTGCCTCCTGCTCGGCCTCCTCCCGGGGTCCGTCGTCGCGGTCCCCGTCTCCGAAACCCATCTCGGCGCCGAACGTGGCCATGGCGGGGCCCGCGCCGCCCTCGGCGTAGGCGGCCTCGACCCGCCCGATGACCTCCTCCCAGTGCCCGGCGTCCGGGAGCAGGTTGAGGAACGGCGGCTCGTGGGCGACGACCGTCCGGACCTGCTCGGGGTGTCTCGCCGCCAGTTCGAGCCCGATGATCGCGCCGGAACTGTTGCCGAAGACGTGCGCCGGCCCGTTCCCGACCTCTGCGAGGATGCGGGACGCGTCGTCCGCGTGCACGTCGATGCTCTGCGGTTCCGGCGGCCCGTCCAGCGGGCTGCGCGAGTTCCCGCGACGGTCGTAGGTCACGACCGTGTACCGGTCGGCGAGCAGCCCCGCGAGCCCGGCGTAGCCCGCCGCGTCGTAGACCCCGCCGCAGATCAGCAGCAGGACGGGCCCGGAGCCGCGGACCTCGTAATGCAAGGTCGCCCCGGGGACCTTCAGTGTCCTCGTCTCCATGGTTCCTCCGTTCAGGCCCGCGGCGCGGGCCTCCAGGTAGCGCTTCTCGGGAAGGCTCGTGGTGCTGCGCGCGGCCGTCCGGTAGGCCCCCCGCGCCGCCTCGATGTCGCCGGCCCGCTCCAGCAGGTGGGCGCGGACGGCGGCGAGCCGGTGGTGGCCGGACATCCGCTCGTCGGCGTCCAGGGTGGCCAGCAGGTCGAGCCCGGCGCGCGGGCCGTCCACCATCGCGAGCGCCACCGCCTCGTTCAGCGTGACCATGGGGTTCGGCGCGAGGTGGGCGAGCAGCCGGTAGAGCGAGAGGATCTGCGTCCAGTCGGTGTCCTCGGTGCGCGCGGCCTCGGCGTGCACCGCGGCGATGGCGGCCTGGAGCTGGTACGGGCCGGGCGGCGACCAGGTGAGGGCGTCGGTGATCAGCGCGGTGCCCTCGTCGAGGGCGTCCCGGTCCCACAGCGTCCGGTCCTGCTCGGTCAGCGGGATCAGCAGGCCGCCGCGGCCCGTCCGCGCCGGGCGGCGCGCGTCCGTCAGCAGCATCAACGCGAGCAGACCCGTGACCTCACCGTCGGCGGGCAACAGTCCGTGCAGCGCGCGCGCCAGCCGGATCGCCTCGGCGGTGAGGTCGGCTCGCTGGAGGTCGGGCCCGCTGGACGCCGTGTACCCCTCATTGAAGATCAGGTAGAGGACGTGCAGGACGGCCCGCAGCCGTTCGGCCCGCTCGTCCCCGGGCGGCAGGTCGAAGCGCGCGCCGGTGGCCTTGATCCGCTGCTTGGCCCGGCTGATCCGCTGCCCCATGGTGGCCTCGGGCACCAGGAACGCGCGGGCGATCTGCCCGGTGGTGAGGCCACCGACCGCCCGCAGCGTCAGCGCGACCTGCGAGGACGGCGACAGCGCCGGGTGGCAGCACAGGAACAGCAGCGTCAGCGTGTCGTCCCGGTCGCCCGGCTGGTCCTCGTCCGGTGCGGGCATCGACGCCCCCGGCCCGGTTGACGGGTCCCACGCGGCGACGGCCGCCTCCCGGTCGCGGCGCGCGCTCTCGCTGCGCCACTGGTCGGTGAGCCGCCGGCTCGCGACGGTCAGCAGCCAGGCACGCGGATTGTCCGGAACGCCGTCATCCGGCCACTGGACGGCCGCGGCGAGCAGCGCCTCCTGGACGGCGTCCTCGCAGGCGTCGAACGCCCCGTGCCGCCGGACGAGCGTGCCGAGGACCTGCGGCGCGAACGTGCGCAGCAGATCCTCGACGGCCGCCGCGGTGGTCACATCTCCGTCCCGGCCGGGTCCAGGACGGCCCGTACCTCCATGCGTCCGCCGAACCGCACGTCCGGCCAGCGGGAAGCGATCTCGACGGCCCGCTCGATGCTCTCGCAGTCCACGGTGATGTAGCCGGCGAGGTGCTCCTTGGCCTCCAGGAACGGGCCGTCCGTCACGGCGGGCAGCCCGTCCTTCTGCCGGACGACCTTCGTCTGGGACGGGTCGACCAGCGCCTCCCCGCCGACCATCTCGCCCCGCTCGGTCAGCTCCTTCATGATCGAGTCGACGTCGCCGAACAGCCGGTCGCGCTCCTGCTCGGTCAGCTCCTCGACGAAGCCGGGCCGGTTGAAGATCAGCAACATGTACTTCATGGTGTCTCCCTGTCTCCGGGCGACCCTGACGGCCGCGCCTCACGAAAGGATCGGAGCCGCCGGAGCGTTCTCGACATCCTCCGCCACGAAAGTTAGCGGGGCCCCTCGTCCAGCGCCTTGACCTGCGGGCACAACGCGGCGAACACCAGCGCGTCCGGCATGTGGCCGGCGATCGCGGCGAGGACCGTCCGTCCCCCGGCCGCCCGCACCTCCACCACCCCGGCGTCGATCACGACATCGCGGACGGTGGGCCACGGGACCCGCTCGCCCTCCTTCTCCACACCGTCCAGGTCCACGGTGAACGGGCCGAGCCGAGCCACCTCCCCCGCCTTGATCGCCGCCAGGTACCGCGGGACCAGGCGTGCCGTCACCTCGCCGGCGACCGCCTCGGCGAGGATCTCGACATCCGGCAGCTCGTGCCCGAACCGCAGGACGCGGCCGTCGTCCGCGACGACGGTGCAGCTCCAGCGCGTCCGGCGCCGCCGCCGGACCCCGGACACGGTCACCGAGACGAGATCGTCCCACGCGAAGCCCGCGTTCCGGCGGTCCCGTACATCGTTCAGGTCCCCGTCGTCCCGCACGCCTCCGTCCGGCTCCCGCACCACCAGGCCGCCCTTGAACAGGCGCACCACCCTGTCGCGCCCCCGCAGGCCACCGCTGCCGATGATCCAGGCGGTGCCGCTCGCGTAGCCGGCGGCCAGCAGCGCCGCCGGGACGCCCAGCCACCACTCGCCCTCGCCCAGGTACACGACCGCCGCCGGGACGAGCATCACCGCGGCCACGCCCAGCAAGGCCAGCCACCCGACGACGCGACGGCGAGCCGTCCTCCCATCGAAGATCCGGCCCGGCTCCCCCAGCCACCCCGCGAAGCCGGTCCCGACCTCTGCCAGGGCCACCGCGTCCGCCGCCGTCTCGGCGAGCTGGGACTCACCGTCATCGCCGGTGTCCAGCGCGCCGGCGTCCGTCACGTCGGAGCCCGTCACGTCGGAGCCCGTCACGTCGAGTTCTGCCGCACTGGGCTCAGTCGCACCGGGCTCAGTCGCGCTGCGCTCTGCCGCGCTGGAATCCGTCACACCCGGTTCTGTCGCGCCGGGCTCTGTCACGCGGGCGTCTGCGTCGTCCCGCTCCACCGTCGCGTTGTCGTCCGGCTCCGCATCGTCCGGCCCTGCTCCGTCCGGCCCTGCATCGTCTCGTCGCACCCCTGGTGGCTCCCCGTCGTCTCGGGTCATCCGGTCGCGCGGGCCCACGTCCAGGCGTACTCGGGGTCCTCGCAGCGCCGCGCCGCCGCGCCCAACCGCAGCGGACGGAAGGTATCGATCATGACAGCCTTCTCGGTCGAGGTGTCGCGGCCCTGCTGCGCGGCCTCGATCGCCGCCTCTACCGCGCCCGGCTGCGGCCCATGGGTGAAGCCGGACGGATGCAGCGATATCGACCCGATACCAATACCCGATCCCTTGCGCGCCGAGTAGTCACCGTCCACGTAGAACATCATCTCGTCACTGTCGACATTGTGATGGTTGTAGGGAATCGGCACGGCCTCCTCATGGAAATCCAGGGGCCGCGGGCAGAACGAGCAGATCACGAATCCCGGGCCCTCGAACGTCTGGTGGACGGGCGGTGGCGCATGCGTCCGCTTCACGATGGGCTCGAAGTCGTCGATGTTGAGAACGTACGGGTACAGATACCCGTCCCAGCCGACCACGTCGAACGGATGGCGCAGGTAGGTCAGCCGTGAGAGCCCGCCGCGGGTGCGGACGAGCACCGGCACCTCGCCGCCGTCCACCAGCAGCGGTTCCACCGGTCCCCGCAGGTCGCGCTCGCTGTAGGGGGCGTGCTCCAAGAACTGCCCGAACTGCGACAGGTACCGCTTCGGCGGCCGGATGTGCCCCCTGGCCTCGATCACCAGCGCCTTCACCGGGCCGTCCGGAACCCAGCGGTGGATCGCACCCGTGGGGATGACCACATAGTCACCCACGCCCGCGTCCAGCACGCCGTAGGTCGTCTCCACCCGGGCCCGCCCCGTCTGGACGTACACGACCTCCGCGCCCACCGAGTTGCGGTAGAGCTCGCTCGGGCCACCGCCGGCCGCGACGAACGACACCCGCACGTCGCCGTTGCCGAACAGGGCCTGGCGTCCCAGCACCAGGTCCCCGCTCTCGGGCAGGTCCTGGGTCCGGTAGGCGCGCGGCTGGAGCGGATGGTTCGGGGCCAGGTCCGCGCCGTCCGACGACGCGTCCTCGACGCTCTCGCTCTTCGTGATCGCCGTTGGGGCGTGCCGGTGGTACAGGAGGCTGGAATCGGACGAGAATCCCTCCTCGCCCATCAGTTCCTCCGCGTACAGGCCGCCGTCCGGACGGCGGAACTGCACATGGCGCTTCCGGGGGATCTCCCCCACGACCCGGTAGTACGGCATCTCTGCCTCCCTCGGGACCCCGTCGCCTCGGGAACGCGGCTCGCACCGCGGTCACTCACCCTCGTCCATACCGTACGTCTCCCCCCTTAACGCACACACGCGGGCAGTGATCGCATTGAAGTTGGGTTAAGGGCCCTTGGTGCTGGCTAATGTCGCTCTGGGAACGTCCGAACGGTCCCCCCGCGTCCCTCCCGGAACGAGAGCCATGCCATCTGATCCCACGCGTCCCGGCGGCCCCCGCTACTCCCCGGTCCAGCGCCGACTGCTCACCGCGACCGCCGGTCTCGTCGTCGTCGCGCTGGCGGGCGGCGCCTATGTGCTGACCTACGACCTGCTGCGCGACCTCGCCGTGGCCGGACGGGCGAGCCGGCGCTGGGCACCGGTCTACCCGGCGATGGCGGACGCGCTGACCGCGATGACGATCCTGTCCCTGGTCATCACGCGCAACGCCCACTGGTGGACCCGGCTGCTGCGCTGGGCCCTCCTGATCCTCCTGGTCGCCGGGGTCGCCGCGATCTCGGTCCAGCACTCGTTGCGGGGTTTTCCGGCGATGCCCGACGACCCGCTGCGGGTGGGCGTCGCGGTGGCCCCGCACGTGATGCTGGTGATCGCGGTCTGGCTGTGGCTGACCATGGTCAAGCAGATCCGCACGGCCCGCCCGGCCACCGAGGCCCCGGAACCCCCGGAAACGCAGCGCGGCCACGTCAAGGTGATCGAGGCCCCGCAGCCCGAGATCGAGGCCCCGCGCCCCGAGATCGGGGCCCCGCGCCCCGAGATCGGGGCCCCGCGTCCGGAGATCGGGGCGCCGCGTTCCGAGGCCGAAGCCGGGTCCCGCCGCGACGAGTCCGCGGCCCCTCCCGAACTCGACTCCCGCCCCGAACTCGACTCCCTTCCCGAGCCCCTGGCCATCGCCCCGCCCCTGCGGTTGCCGACGGACGTGGAACTGGTCAGCAGCCGCGAGGAAGGCGTCCCGGAGAAGGAGCACATGCCCGCCGGTACGACGCGTCCGGACCTGGTGATGCCGGCCTCTCCCGGCGCTTCCGGCGCTCCTGGTGCGGAAGGCGATGAGCACGACGGACCGCCCGCCGACCGTCCCGAGGACCCGGACGCCGAGGAGGAGAGCCGGGGCCGTCACCGCCGCGCACCCGAGCCGGCCCCGGTCAACGTCCCTGGTCAGGCCCCGGAGCCTGCCGCGGACCCACGCGCGGGCTCGGATGCCGACCGGGACGCGGACGCGGACGGCGAAGACTCAGAGGGACTTCCGATCTGGGACTGGAATCCGCCGCCGTCCAGCAGCTTTCGCAGTTCCCCCCTCCCGCCCGCCGAGTGATCGGGCCGGCGGGAGCGGCCGGCTAGGAGGGACGGTCCGCTACGAGGGCGGTGGCGATGGCCGCCAGGCCCTCGGAGCGGCCGGTGAGGCCAAGGCCGTCGGTGGTGGTGGCCGAGAGGGTGACGGAGGCGCCGTTCAGGGCCTCGGTCAGGGTCTTCTCGGCCTCGGCGCGGCGTCTACCGATCTTCGGGCGATTGCCGATGACCTGGATGGAGACGTTGCCGATGGTGTAGCCGGCCTCGTGGACGAGGCGGGCGACCTCCCGTAGGAGGGCGGTACCGGACGCGCCGGACCAGCGCGGGTCGGCGGTACCGAAGACGGCGCCCAGATCGCCCAGAGCACAGGCCGACAGGAGCGCGTCGCAGGCCGCATGGGCCGCCACGTCCCCATCGGAGTGACCGGACAGCCCGGGACCCTCACCGGGCCATTCGAGCCCGGCCACCCAGAGCGGGCGCGGCTCCGACGAGAACGGGTGGACGTCGGTTCCGACGCCCACCCGTGGAAGCCGTGCGCTCAACTCAGCTGGCCAGGACCTCGTCGAGCAGGGCCTCGGCCTTGTCCTCGTTGGTCTTCTCAGCGAGCGCGAGCTCGCTGACGAGGATCTGCCGGGCCTTGGCGAGCATGCGCTTCTCGCCCGCCGACAGGCCGCGTTCCTTGTCGCGGCGCCACAGGTCGCGAACGACCTCGGCGACCTTGTTGACGTCACCGGAGGCGAGCTTCTCCAGGTTCGCCTTGTACCGGCGCGACCAGTTGGTGGGCTCTTCGGTGTAGGGTGCGCGCAGCACCTCGAACACCTTCTCCAGACCCTCCTGGCCGACGACGTCCCGGACACCTACGTCCTCGACGTTCTCGACCGGGACCTGCACTGTCAGGTCGCCCTTGTCGACCTTCAAGACCAGATAGGTCTTTTCCTCACCTTTGATGGTGCGAGTCTCGATGGCCTCGATCCGAGCAGCCCCATGGTGGGGGTAGACGACGGTGTCGCCGACCTGGAAAGTCATGTGACAAGTACCCCTTCCGCTAAGACCAGAGTAGCACGGAAACGAGCGTGGCTGAACCGGCCTTAGGTGCATATGCGCAGGTCAACCCCGTTATTGGGGTATTGACAAAGCCCTTTATTGGTGCATCTCACCCCTGTTCCCTGTACACAGCGTGACCAAGAGGCCACCTGCCTCCCGGCGAACCGCCTTTACCGGCAAGGGGTCCCCGGTTACAAGCGTCCCGCTGCCGAACGCGCGGAAGCGTCCCATACTGGAGGTGAGCCGTGAGGTGAGCCGCGAAGTGAGTAGGGCGGGCTGCGCGGGTACGAAGCGCCCGGAAGGGTCCGAAAGGGGCGCGGCGGGCATCGAAGGACGGTGAGGTGCGGCGTGAGGCCAGACGGCGACCCGGATCCCGATGACTACGGGCTCCCGCGGGTGGACGTCGTGGTGCCCGATGACGCTCGTGAGCTCGAACGGGACATGGTCGCCTACCGCCGCGAGGAGCGCCGCAGGCGGCGCCGGGAGCGACGCCGGCGGCTCGTCCGCCCGCTCACCCGGTTCGGCGTGGCCATCCCGATCATCGCGGGCGCGCTGCTGATCGCGCTGCTCAGCGGCGCGCTGATGACGGCGTTCGGGCCGCGTCCCGCGCCGCGTCCGACCGCCGCGCAGCTGGCCCCCCGGCCGTCGGCCGGCCCCGGGCGGATCGGCGGGCTGCTGCCCGCGGGGCAGGTCGACCTCGTGGCCCGCGAGCACGCTCCGCAACCGCTGAAGGACATGCGCCCGGGCGTGATCGGGATCGTTCCGCCCGGGTACCGGTGCGAGCCGGTCGTGGCGGAACTGGCCGGCAGGACAGAGGCGTACGACCTCAACTTCTGGCTCGTCGCCGATCCGCGGCCGGCCGGCGGGCGCCAGGGGCTCTCGCTCAAGGAACTGAGGGCGTGCGCGGGGACGGCCCACAACGGGACTCCCCTGATCGTTGAGGATCGCAAGGCGATTCTGGCGAACGCCTACGCGCCGGCCGCCAACGCCTCGCCTCTTCCTCCCTCGTCCGGGGCGACCGCTCCCACGAGGTCCCCCTCCGCTTCTCCGTCGGCGACTCCCCCAGCGTCTCCCACGATGTCTTCCGCGGTGCCTCCCACGGCCTCGCCGCCGGTGTCCCCCCTCACGTCTCCCCCACCCGGCCCGCGCCTCGCCGGGCTCACCGCCGTGTTCGTCCAGCCGGACGGAGTCGTCAACGACGTGGTCCACGCACCTCAGGTGGGAAGTGAACTCACGGAGAAGGTCAAGGCGCTGCGGTCCGGCTGACAATTTTCCGGCCGGACGCGACCCCGGGGAGGGGTCCGTGCCCAGGCGCCGCTACGCTTCCTCTGGCGTGTCTCACGCCATTCCCATCACTTCCAACGCCATTCTCGCGAGGAGATCGACGCCGTGATCCGAAACAGCCGTCGAGTGGCTGCGCTCGCCGTTGCGGGCGCCGTCGCCATCGCGCCGGTGATCTCCGGCTGCGGCGCCGGCAGCGAACCTCAGACCGCCGCTCCCACGCAGCTGACCGAGGGCGTCAACGTCACGGTGCCCAAGGACAAGCCGGAGTCCGCGCAGATCGACATCCGCAACATGTTCCTGCTGGGCCCGAAGACCGACATGGCGTTCGGCCAGGGCAGCTCGCTGCCCCTGTACGCCACGATCATCAACCAGGTGAAGGGACGGCCCGACAAGCTCGTCTCCATCACCTCGCCGAACTTCACCCAGGCGCGGATCACGGGCGGTTCCGTCGCGCTGCCGCCCGCGCAGCCGTCCGGCCAGGGCAGCGCCGTCTCGCTCGTGGGGCAGGCCGCCGCGACGCCCGCAAGCCCCAGCCCCACGAAGACGCCGAAGCCGGACAAGGGGACGAAGAAGACCAAGCAGCCGGGCGGTGCCTCCGGGGAGCCGACGCCCGGTGCGTCCTCGGAACCGGCGTCCGGCGCGCCGGCGGAACCCGGAGCCTCGGCCCAGCCGTCCGGTGGGACGCCGCAGACGCCCGCGCCGACCGGCGCCGGCGAGACGCCGAACCCGGGGACGTCGGCCACGTCCAGCAACACGCCGTCCGCGCCGGCGGCCGAGCCGACCCTGCCGATCCCGCCCGGGGGCAAGGCCCCGCTCGTGGTGCTGACGGGCTTGAACCGGCAGCTGCTCGGTGGTGAGCGGGTCACGCTGCGCCTGCGGTTCGAGCAGGCCGGGACCGTCGATGTGTCGGTGCCGGTGATCCCGCAGCAGGACGAGTACGCCTCCTACACCGCGGTCTCCGCCGGCACCCCGGCGCCCGGGGTGACCGCCCCGGCCGAGCCGTCCGGGGGCGCGAGCCCGGGTACGTCTCCGGGTACGCCCGAGGGCACGACGCCCGGTGGGTCCGAGAGCGGCGCGCCCGGCGAGGGCACGACGCCTGGCCAGGGCGGCGAGTCGGGGGCGCCGGCTTCGCCCGAGGGCGGCACCGGCCACTGAAGCATGAAGCGCTGAGCGCGAAGAACGGCCCGTACGGTCAGGACCATACGGGCCGTTCTCCGTTTCACCAGAGCTCGAACTCGCTCATCAGGGCTCGAACTTGTAGCCCAGCCCACGGACGGTGACGATGTAGCGCGGCGTGGAGGGGGTCGACTCGATCTTGGCGCGGAGCCGCTTGATGTGGACGTCCAGGGTCTTGGTGTCGCCCACGTAGTCGGCGCCCCAGACCCGGTCGATCAGCTGCATGCGGGTCAGGACGCGGCCCGCGTTGCGCAGCAGCACCTCCAGCAGCTCGAACTCCTTGAGGGGCAGTTGGACGGCGTCGCCGCCGACGCTGACCACGTGCCGCTCCACGTCCATGCGGACCGGTCCAGCCTCCAGCGTCGCCGGGGTCAGCTCCTCGACCTCGCCCTGGCGGCGCAGGACGGCCCGCATGCGGGCGATCAGCTCCCGGGTCGAGAACGGCTTGGTGACGTAGTCGTCGGCGCCGAGCTCCAGTCCGACGACCTTGTCCACCTCGCTGTCCTTGGCGGTCAGCATGATCACGGGGACGCTGGACTTGGCACGCAGCTCCCGGCATACCTCGGTACCGGGCAGCCCGGGGAGCATCAGGTCGAGCAGCACGAGGTCGGCACCGTTGCGCTCGAAGATGTCCAGCGCGTCGGGACCGGTGGCCGCGACCGCCACCTCGAAGCCCTCTTTGCGCAGGTTGTACGACAATGCGTCGCTGAACGACTCCTCGTCTTCCACGACGAGCACGCGGGTCACGGTGTTGCCTCCCGGGCGGATTCCAATGCGGCCCCTTCGGCGGGGCGGCGCGGGCCCCTCTGAACAGTGTTCATCACGCCGTTCCTCAGGGGTTGTGCGGGGCTGGGCGGGCGATGGACGCACCGCCTTCGGGGCGGGACGGGGCGGCCGGCTCGGTGGCGCCGGCCGCGGGGGACACACCGAGGGCGGACGACCTGAGCAGCGGCAGCCTGATGGTGAACGTCGATCCGGACCCCTCCTTGCTCCACACTGTCACCTCGCCGCCGTGCTTGGTGGTGACATGCTTGACGATGGCCAGGCCGAGGCCCGTGCCGCCGGTCTGGCGGGAGCGGGCCGGATCGACCCGGTAGAAGCGCTCGAAGATACGTTCCACCTCGCCGTCGGGGATGCCGATGCCCTGGTCGGTCACGTTGATCTCGACATGCCCCTCGTCGCACCGGCGGGTCGAGACGACGACGCGGGTGTGCTCGGGGCTGTAGGCGACGGCGTTGTCGATCAGGTTGCGGAGCGCGGTGATCAGCAGTTCCTCGTCCCCGCGCACCTTGAGCCCGTCCTGGCCGCCGGTGGTGAGCTCGATGTCCTTGGCGGACGCCTTGATCTGGCAGCGGTCGAGGGCCTCCACGGTGATCTCGTCCAGCCCGACCGGGTGCAGTTCGGGCAGCGGCTCGTCGCCCTGGATCCGCGACAGCGTCATCAGATCCTGGACGAGGTTGGTGAGGCGCACCGACTCGTGCTGCATTCGCCCGGCGAAACGCCGGACCGCCTCGGGGTCGTCGGCCGCCCCCTCGACCGTCTCGGCCAACAGGGACAGCGCACCGACCGGGGTCTTGAGCTCGTGGCTCACATTGGCCACGAAATCCCGCCGGATCGCCTCCGTCCGCCGCAGTTCGGTGAGATCCTCGGCGAGAACGAGGACGAGCCCATGAGATCCGAGCGGAGCGACGCGGACGGCGAACCAACGGCCGTCGGCCCGCCCACGCCCGCGTCCCGGGTTGACCTGGATCTCGGTCTCGCGGATCTCGCCGTCCCGGCGGACCAGGCGCGCCATGGCGAGCAGCTCGTCCAGGACGAGCCGGTCGCCGCTGACCATGCCGAACGCGCGCGCGGCCGAACTGGCGCGCAGCACCCGGTCCTCGCCGTCGACCACGACGGCCGACGACCTCAGGACACTGAGCACCGAGGCGACTCCCGGGGGCAGCGCGCCGACCGGCGCCGCCGGAGCCACCGCACGCTGGGCTCGCTCGCTCACGCGCACCGCCAATCCAGTAGCGAGCCCTATCGCGAGCCCGGCAAGCCCGGTCAGGCTCGCGACAATCTCGACCTCCACACCACGGATCGTAAGCGGCGATCCGCCGTGGACTGCCCCACCAGGCCAGGACCAACGCCCTCGTTCGCCGAAAGTTCACCTTCTTATATGGGTTGGTTCACGCTGGTCAGGCAGGCTGTGGCGTGGGCGAGTCCGCCCGCCGGCCAGGCGCGGCGCCCCCTTTCGTCCCATTCACCCCAGAAGATCCTCCGCACCTAGGGATGCTGAATTGCGCGACGCCTATCATGAGGAGCTCGACTCCCTCTCCGACAAGCTGGTGGAGATGACCCGGCTCGTCCGGTCCGCGATGGCCCGCGCGGTGACCGCGCTGCTGGACGCCGACCTCCGCCTGTCCGAGGAGGTCATCAGCGGGGACGAACTGGTCAACAAGATCGACTCCGAGATCGAGGAGACCGTCTTCGACCTCATGGCGCGGCAGCAGCCGGTCGCGGGCGACCTGCGCACGCTGATCACCGCGCTGCGCATGAGCGGGGATCTGGAGCGGATGGGCGACCTCGCGGTGCACATCGCCCGGACGGCCCGCCGCCGCCACCCCGAGTCGGCCGTCCCGCCCGAGCTCCAGGCGACCGTCCTGGAGATGGGCCAGATCGCCGAGCGCATGATCGCCAAAACCGGCAGCGTGATCGCGTCCCAGGACGTCGAGATGGGCCTGGAACTGGACGCCGACGACGACCAGATGGACCGACTGCACCGGCGCCTGTTCGACATGCTGCTGTCCCCGAAATGGAAGCACGGCGTCGAGCCCGCCGTCGACATCACCCTTGCCGGCCGCTACTTCGAGCGATTCGCCGACCACGCCGTCCATGTCGCGGAGAACGTCGTCTACCTGGTGACGGGTCAGCGTCCCGAGGAGATCACCGACCTCTCCTGAGCCGTCCGGTCCTGAGCCGTCCGACCGCTCACATGAGAAACCCGTCGTGGCCGCTCGGAGGCCGCGACGGGTTCCTTCGCGTCGGGCGCCCGGGAGGTGACTAGGCCGGCACGGAGGTCAGGAACTCCTCGATCAGGCGCGCCGAGTCGAACTCCCGCCCGCGGACGCCGTCGAGGAACGCGTCCCATTCCGCGACCGTGAACGCCTGCGGCTCACGGCCGGGGTTCCTGCTGTCCCGCACGAGCACCACGAACTCCTCGTCCACCTTGGTCACGACGCCACAGTCACGACCGTGCACCACGGCCACCTCGACACAATCACCGCCGGTGTTGCCGCTCCGGACGCTCTTGCGCCATTGCGCGGCGATCAGGTCCATCCTGGATACTCCTCGTCCAGCCCTCGGCTACGCCAATTCCGCGGCCACATTGCGCAACATCGCGATCGTCTGTTCGGGGCCGAGTGCTTGTGCGCGCAAGTGGTCGAACATCAGCGTATACCGGTCAACCTCGTGGGGCTTCTGCGTATAAAGACCGCCGATATGCTGCTCCAAATACACCTTGTCGGAATCGTCCGGCCCAGAAAACCGCAGCAGCTTGAACGCGCCGTGCATCGCGCCGTGCTCGCCCGCCGCGAAAGGCAGGATCTGCAGATTCACGTTGGGGAGGTCCGCCAGCTTGATCAGGTGCTCGATCTGCTCCCGCATGATCTCCCGGCCGCCCACCGTGCGCCGGACGACGGCCTCGTTCAGGATGAGCCGCACATCGAGGGGCTCGGCCTGGGTCAGCCGTGCCTGCCGTGTCGTCCGGACGGTGATCCTTTCTTCGACCTTCTCCTCGGTCTCCGGCAGCGGGGTGGTGGAAAGGATCGCCCGTGCGTACCTCTTGGTCTGCATGATGCCGGGCACCAATTCCGATTCGTAGCCGAGGATGTGGGACGCCGACGCCTCCAGGACGACATAGACCTGGAACCACTTCGGAATGGCCCCCGAGTACTGGTGCCACCAGTCCGGCTCGCGGGCGAGGCGCGCCAATTCCACGAGCGAGTCGGCCTCCTCACCGTCGACTCCGTACATGCCGAGCAGTCGCTTCACGTCCCGCTGCAGGACGCGGCTCTTGTCGTTCTCGATCCGGTACAGCTTGCTCTCGGCCCATCCCATCTCCTCGGCCACCGTCTCCTGGTTGAACCCGGCCTTCTCTCGCCGGGCGCGCAGTTCCCGCGCCAGCCGGGTGCTCGCGACGGTGGGGATGTGCCTGCCTTTGGCCATGGTCCGGCTCCATCGGTCATCGAATTCTGAGGGGGGGTCGAGTAAGCCCTTGCACAGGGCCTCTGACGAGTTCGATGCTAACTGTCATCAGGCGACTGCGCAGCGTAATCATGAAAGATCATCAGCAACGCGACGTGACACTTAGCGTCGGCCCGATCGGAGGGCCTTCGTCAGGGCGGCCAGGTGAGTTCGGACGGGGCCCACAGTGAGAAGTCCACTGGCGGCGCCGGCCAGTTCCGCCGCCGCTGGTGCCAGCGCAGTGTGAGCGCGTCGTATTGCGGCCCGATCGTCTACCGCGATGGCGGCGCGGCCGAATAGACACCAGAGGGCCTCTTGCAGAAGGTCCCGGGGTGGGTCCGGAACACGGCGGATGGCTGCCGCCGCATCGGCGGGACGGTTCTGCGCCAGGAGGATCAGAGGGCGGGCCCAGGGCTCGTACGGTCCCCAGTCCATGGGCTCGGTGAGGGCGGGCTGATCGTCCTGCACGCGCAAAGAGAGCAGGGCAAGCGGAAGAAGCCCCCTTTCCAGACCCGGCATGCCTGAGCCGTCCAGGAGGGTCGCGGCCTCCCGGTAGTCGGTATCGGACGCTCGTCCGGTCGCGGCCTGGCGCAGTACCCGGTACCACCCGGTGAAGACGTTGACGAGGGGCCGTTCGTGACGCTCGGCCAGGTGCTCGGCGGCGGACGCATGGCGGTCCGCGGCCGGGAAGTTCGCCACGGCGCTCAATGCCTGGAGCCGGACGAGATGGCCCAGGATCTCGAACGCGCCCAGGCCGTGCCGCGCGGAGAGGGTGATCAGCTCGGTGCCGATCTTGTCGCGTTCCGGGGCCAAGCCCGTCCGGGTGAAGGTCTGCATGAACACGGCGTTGAGCGCGAAGGCCAGCAGGGCGGGGTCGTCCAGGCTGCGGGCGATGGCCTCGGCCTGGCACGCGGCCTCGGGGCCGCGCGTCGAGCGGGCGCCGCGCGACTCCAGGGCGATGGTGGCCAGCAAGCGCGCGCGGGCCGCGTCATGTCCCCCTGCCTCGCGCGTCCCGATTTCACGGCCCTCGGAGCCCGGGGCATGCGGGAGCGCGATCAGCGCCCGCTCGGCGGCAGCCGCGATCTCGGCGGCCTGGTACGGGTCGTCCGAACGGGTCCAGATCGCCGGGACGTCGTAGGCGCCGATCACGCGGGCGGTCAGTTCGGGGTCGCCCAGTTCCTCGGACGCGGTGATGGCCGCCATCCGGTGCTCGCGGGCCGCCTCCAGGCCGCCGCCCCCGGTCAGGGCGAGGTCGCGCAGCATCCCGGCCGTCGACTCCAGCCGGGAGCGGGCGCCGGAGGCGACGGTGCGGTCGTAGGCGGCGGCCGTCCGGCTCCACACGCGGGCCGCCGTGTCCCCGGTGAGGTGGTCGGCCTGCCGAAGGATGTCCGATTCGAGGCGCTGGAGGGACGGGCCGGGGTCCACGCCCAGTTGCTCGACGAGGAGGGTCCGGGCACGGCGCAGGACCGCGAGCGCATCACCCTGGCGGCCGGAGCGGTAGAGGGCCAGCGCCAGCAGGCGCCAGGCGTTCTCGCGCCACGGGTGGGCGGACACGTGCGCGTCCAGGTCCGGGACCGCCTCCGCCGCCAGTCCCCGGGACAGGCGGGCCTCGGCCAGGCGTTCGACGGTGTGCAGGCGGAGTTCGGCCAGCCGTGAACGCTCGGCCTGCGTCCAGGGCTCGTCCGCGAAGTCGGCGTAGGCGGGCCCGCGCCACTGGGCGAGCGCCTCCTCCAGACCTGCCGGTGATGTCGCGTTCGCGGCGTTCTCGAACCACCAGGCGTCCACGTCGCCGGTGTGCAGCGCGTATCCGGGTCCTTCGGTCACCAGCAGGCGGGGGCGGGCGCGGGGCGGACGTTCGGGTTCGAGGGCACGGCGCAGGGCCGCGACGAAGGTGCGGACGGCGCCGACGGCGCCCGCGGGCGGGGCCGTCCACAGATCGTCGACGAGGCGGCCGACCGGGACGACACGGCCGCGGGCGATGATCAGGCGGGCCAGGACGGCGCGGTGCCGCGGGCCCTTCAGGTCGATCACGTTCCCGGCGTCGTCCCAGGCCGTCACGGGTCCCAGCACACCGAACACTCCTCCACGCTATCCAGCGCTCATCGGATGCTCATCCGCGGCGGCGACGCTGGGGGTGATCGACGAGACAAGCGACGAGAGGAAACGAGATCATGGCGCCTGCCATCATCGGTTTCGACCAGCTGCGCGTCCCGGTCGCGGAGGGCGTGTCATTGAACGCGGCCGTCGGCGGATCGGGCAGCCCCGTCGTGCTGCTGCACGGCTTCCCGGAGACCCATCTGATGTGGCGGCACGTGGCCGCCGACCTCGCGGCCGACCACACCGTGATCTGTCCGGACCTGCGTGGCTACGGCGCCAGCGACAAGCCCGACGCGACGGGTCCGGACGTGTACTCCAAGCGGACCATGGCCGCCGACATCATCGCCCTGGCACGCGCGCTGGGCTACGAGCGGTTCGCGCTGGCAGGGCATGACCGCGGTGCTCTGGTCGCCTTCCGCGCGGGGCTCGACCATCCGGGGACCATCACGCACCTGGCGTGTCTCGACATCCTGCCGACCTTGGAGATGTGGGACGCGATGCAGGGCGTGTCCGCCGCGGTCGGCTTTCACCTGTTCCTGATGGCCCAGCCGCCCGGCCTGCCCGAGCGGATGATCGAGGCGAGCTCGGACGCCTTCTTCGCCCACTTCCTCGACGTCTGGGCCGGCGACCCCGCCGCGATCCCGGCCGATGTGCGCGACGCCTACCTGGACGCCTGTCAGGTCGCGGTGCCCTCGATCGTGGCCGACTACCGCGCGTCCGCCGGGATCGACATCGAGCACGACCGGGCCGACCGGGACGCGGGCAGCAGGCTGCCGATGCCGGTGACGGTGCTCCAGCAGGACTGGGGCTCGGCCCTCGGGTTCGACGCGGCGGCCCTCTGGCGCCCGTGGGCGCCGGACCTCCGGCACATGACCGTGACCTGCGGGCACTTCATGGCCGAGGAGGCCCCGGAGGTGGTCGTGAAGGCGCTGCGGGACCTGCTCGACCGCTGAGCGGCCCGGCCCCGGCTACTTCTTCTTGGCGCCCTGGTTCTTGACGGCCTCGATCGCGGCCTTGGCGGCGGCCGGGTCGAGGTACTCCCCGCCGCGCTTGAGGGGGGCGAAGTCGTCGTCCAGCTCGTACACCAGGGGAATGCCGGTCGGGATGTTCAGGCCCACGATCTGCTCGTCGGTGACGTCGTCCAGGTGCTTGACGAGGGCGCGGAGAGAGTTGCCGTGCGCGGCGACCAGGACGGTCTTCCCCGCGGCCAGGTCGGGGACGATCGCGTCGTACCAGTAGGGCAGGAGGCGGTCGACGACGTCGGCGAGGCACTCGGTGCGCGGGATCAGCTCGGACGGGAGTTCGGCGTAGCGCAGGTCGTTGACCTGCGAGAGCGGGTCGTCGTCCTTGATCTGGGGCGGCGGGGTGTCGTAGGAGCGGCGCCAGATCATGAACTGCTGCTCGCCGTACTCCTCCCGCGTCTGCGCCTTGTTCTTGCCCTGGAGGGCCCCGTAGTGCCGCTCGTTCAGCCGCCAGGAGCGGCGGACGGGGATCCAGAGGAGGTCCGCCACGTCCAGCGCGATGTTGGCGGTGCGGATGGCCCGCTTCAGCAGGGAGGTATGCACCACATCGGGGGTGATGTCGGCGTCGAGCAGCAGGTCACCGCCCTTGGTCGCCTCGCTCTCGCCCTTCGCGGACAGGTCCACGTCCACCCAGCCGGTGAACAGCCCTTCGGCGTTCCACACGCTTTCGCCATGCCGGAGCAATACCAACGTCGCCATGGCAGCAAAGCCTAGCGGCCCGCCGGGGGCTCCTCGCGATTGGCCGGGTCGGCGAAGGACGCGAACGCCCGCAGGTTGGCCAGGCTCTCGCCACGCTTGACCCGCCAGTCCCACTCCCGCTGGATGGACGACTTGAAGCCGCGTTCGAGGGCCTTGTCGAAGTTCTCGTCGGAGTAGGTGAGGACGCAGCCGAGGAGCCGGTCGATCTCGTCGGGGGTGACGGAACCGAGGGAGACCCGGCCGGCGAGGTGGACGTCGCCGACGTCGTCAAGAGCGAAGGCCACCCCGTACATGCGGCCGTTCTTCTCCAGCAGGAACCGGTAGAAGTCGGCATGGTTCTCGTCCGGGCGGCGGCAGAAGAACGCCTCCACGTGCAGGCTGTGGTCGCCGACGATCAGCCAGGTCATGGTGGCCAGCTTGTGCTGGCCGGGGAGCTTGACGAAGAAGGCGTTCTCGCGCGGCTCGTCGTACTCCAGTTCGGCGGCGTCGAGGGTCTGCCGGATCGTCTCGACGGGGTTCACGCCGTGACCTCCGCGGTGAGCGGCGGCGACGTGAGCGGCGAGGTGAGCGTGGGCTGGGCGAGGCTGGCGGCCGGCAAGGACATGGCACCGGTATACACCTCGACGAGGCGGTCGACGGTGGCGTCCCATCCGAAGCCCTGCGCGTGGCGGACCGCGCCGCGGGCCAGGCGGGCGTGCAGGCCGGGCTCGGCGTGCAGGCGGCGCAGGGCCGCGGCGTAGGCGGCGGGGTCGTGGCCGGTGACCAGCACGCCGGACTCGCCGTCGGCGATGGCCGTCCGCAGGCCGCCGACGCGGGCGGCGACGACCGGGGTGCCGCATGCCTGCGACTCGACGGCGACGAGACCGAACGACTCGTTGTGGGACGGGACGACGGTGACGTCCGCCGCCCGGTACCAGTCGGCGAGCACGGACTGCGGGCTGGGCGGCTCGAACCGGACGACGTCGGCGATGCCCAGCTCGGCCGCCAGTGCCTGGAGCCCCTCGGGACGGCACCGCCCGCTGCCGCTCGGGCCGCCGACCACGGCGACGACCAGCCGGGAACGCAGGGACGGGTCGTCGGCGAGCATCCGGGCGGCGGCGCGCAGCAGGACGTCGGGGGCCTTGAGCGGCTGGATCCGTCCGACGAACAGGAGCACGTACGCCTCGCGCGGCAGGCCGAGACGGCGGCGGGCGGGGCCGGTGCGGTGCGGGAGGAGGCCGGTGCTGCGGGCGAGCAGCGGCGATTCAGGCCGGAACCGGGACAGGTCGACGCCGGGGCTGGCGGTCGCGACGCGCGCCGGGTCGGCCCCGTAGAGCTCGATCAGCTCGCGGGCCTCCTCGGCGGTGTTGGCGACGAGCTGGTCCGCGGACTCCACGACCTGTTCCTCGCCGAGCACGCGCTCGTCCGGCTCGGGCTTGTCCCCGTCCGCGAGCGCGGCGTTCTTCACCTTCGCCATCGTGTGCATGGAGTGGACGAGCGGGACGCCCCAGCGCCGCTTGGCCGCCCAGCCCGCCTGCCCGGACAGCCAGTAGTGGGTGTGGAGGACGTCGTAGTGGCCGGGTTCGTGGACCGCCTCGGCCCGCAGCACACCGGAGGTGAAGCCGCACAGGTGCCGGGGCAGCTCGGTCTTGTCCAGTTCCTCGAACGGGCCGGAGACGACGTGCCGGACGAGGACGCCGGGCGCCAGCTCGGCGACCGGCGGAAGGGCCCGCGAGGTGGCGCGGGTGAAGATGTCGACCTCGATTCCGCGGGCGGCGAGCCGCCGGGCGACCTCGACGATGTAGACGTTCATACCACCCGCGTCGCCGGTACCTGGCTGGTCGAGAGGGGAAGTATGGACACTGACCGTCGCAACTCGGTTGATACGACGCGACACCGGACACCACCTCCGGTAGTGCAACCTATCGACCGCGTTAGCTGTTCCCATCGCGCGGGTCGCAACCGTCCTGCCGGTCCACGGTGATCGATCTCACCATGATCGTGCGGACCGGTTCGCCGGCCCAGCTGAATCGCCGGTCGGGCGCCATGCGAGCTCGGCCACTCCAGGGAGCCCGCGGTTCTGGAAGATCTGGCGTTCTGGAAAGCTGGACGCATGCGCAAGACCGCGGTGGTGACCGGAGCGAGCAGCGGGATCGGGGCGGCGACGGCCAGGCGCCTGGCGGCCGAGGGCTTCCACGTCGTCCTGGCGGCACGGCGCCGGGATCGCCTGGACGCGCTCGCCAAGGAGATCGGCGAGAGCGTGCCGGGCGCGGGCAGGATCGTCCCGGTCGAACTGGACGTGACGTCGCAGGCGTCGGTCGACGCGCTGGCGGCCGCGGTCGGCGGCTGCCACGTGCTGGTCAACAACGCCGGCGGCGCCCTCGGCCTCGAGAGCGTGGCCACCGCCGTTTTGGATGAGTGGCGGGCGATGTACGACACCAATGTCCTCGGCCTGGTGCGCGTCACCAAGGCGCTGCTCCCGGCGCTGATCGAGAGCGGCAACGGGCATGTGGTGAACATCACCTCCCTCGCGGGGCACGTCCCGTACGAGGGCGGGGGCGGCTACAACGCGGCCAAGCACGCCGCGTACGCGGTCAACGAGGTGCTGCGCCTGGAGCTGGTGGCGCAGCCCGTCCGCGTCACCGAAGTCGCGCCCGGCCTGGTGAAGACGGAGGAGTTCTCGCTCGTACGGTTCCACGGCGACGAGGAGCGGGCCGCCAAGCCGTACGAGGGCGTCCCCGAACCCTTGGTCGCCGACGATGTCGCCGACTGCGTGGCGTGGGCCGTCACCCGTCCGCCGCACGTCAACATCGACCGCATCGACGTCCAGCCCCGCGTGCAGGCGGCCCCGCACAGGCTCCACCGCGAGATCTGACCTCAGGGGGCGACCGTCCTCCAAGGGAGGGTCACCTCACCCAGGCGCCACCTCCGGCGCCCGCCATAGGGCGGGGTCGTCAAGACGGGATGGGTACGGGCCAGCAGCTTCACGGCCTCGATCCAGCGGGCCCGCGGGCCGAACGCCGAGTGCGGTGCCGCCGTCGCCCAGCACCGGTCGAACACGGTGAGCAGGTCGTGGACGGGCTCACCCGGGACGTTCCGGTGGATCAGCGTCTTCGGCAGCCGCTCCGCCAGGCCCGAGGGGCGGTCGAGCGTGGGCAGGTGCGCGGCGAAGGTGATCGTCTGTGGGCCGTCCGGGTCGAGCGCGACCCAGACCGCGCGGCGGCCAGGCTCGTCGCACGTCCCCTCGACGAGCACGCCGCCGGGCGCGAGCCGCGACCGCAGACCGTCCCAGGCGCGCCAGGCGGCGGCCTCGTCGTACTGCCGGAGCACGTTGAACGCCCTGACCAGCACGGGCGGGCGCGGGACGGGCAGCTCGAAGCCGCCCCGCCGAAACGACAGCCCCGCGTGGGGGCCCGTCGCCTCCAGGAAGGCGGTTCCGGCGGCGACCCGGTCCGGCTCGATCTCGACACCGACGACCTCCAGCCGGGGCGAGACGGCGCGGAGCCGGGTGTACAGCTCGAACGTCGTGACCGGAGAGGCGCCGTATCCCAGATCGACCGCCAGCGGGAACCCGCCGGAGCGGAGGACCGCGGTCTGCGTGGCGGCGATCCAGCGGTCCACGCGGCGCAGACGGTTGGGCGCCGTCGTGCCGCGCGTCACCTCACCCTGCGGCTTCTGTGTCCGGACCACCCGCCGATTGTCCCGCGCCGCCGTCCAGCCCGGCCCCGGCCAGGAACCCCGCGGCGGCGTGAGAGGTTGGCCACTGCCCGGCCGTACGGCGTTCAACCAGGCCGTTTTGAGGAAAGGTCATCCAGTATGACAGTTCTCATTGCCTTCGACGGTTCTGATGACGCCCGGACCGCCGTCGAGTACGCGGCGCGCCACGTCCGTCCGGAGCCCACCGTCATCCTGACGGTCTGGGAGCCGTTGCTGATGCAGCTCTCGTGGGCACCGCTGGCCGCCGCCGCCCCGGTGACCACCGACCTCCAGGACGATCAGTACGAAGAGGAGAAGCAGGCCGAGGCCCTCGCGCGGCAGGGCGCCGACCTCGCCCTCGCCGCCGGGCTGACCGAGGTCACGCCGCGAGCCGAGCGCGGGACCGGGCCGGTCTGGGCCACGATCGTGGACGTCGCGGACGAACTGGACGCCTCCCTGATCGTCACGGGATCGCGCGGGCTCGCGGGCGCCCGCTCCGTCCTGCTGGGCAGCGTGTCGACGCGCGTGCTGCATCACGTCCAGCGCCCGACCCTGGTCGTCCCGCCGCCCAAGACCGAGGACTAGCAGGACGGAAAGAGGCTTGAACGTCTAGGGGAGCTCGACAGCGCGCTCGAAGGCGTTGTAGGCATCCTGAGAGAACAACACGAAACGGGCGTCCGAAACCTGGGTCGGGGTCGACCGTACTGTGTCGACCGCGATCCGGGCGACGTCGTCCACCGGCCAGCCGTAGATCCCGGCGGACACGGCGGGAAACGCGATCGAGTCGACGCCCAGCTCGTCGGCCACCCGCAGGGACTCGCGGTAGCAGGAAACAAGCTGGTCAGAGCGGTCTTCTCCGGAAGAATAGACAGGGCCGACGGTGTGGATCACCCACGCGGCGGGCAGGTCGCCGCCCGTCGTCGCGACCGCCTGACCGGTCGGCAGGCCCCCGCCATAGTGCGAAGCGCGTAGTTTGCGGCATTCATCGAGAATGGCCGAGCCGCCCCTGCGGTGAATGGCGCCGTCCACCCCTCCCCCGCCCAGCAGGGAGGAGTTGGCGGCGTTGACCACCGCGCCGACCTGCTGTTCGGTGATGTCACCCCGGATCAGGCTGATCTTCATCTCCGCCGCCCCTCGGTCTGCCCGACACTTGCCGGCGGGGAGAATTATCCCCGGAGGAAGGCACGAAACGCATGGTGTCGTCTACCGGCTGTACCCTCGTGACGGGCGGCGCTCCGGGGGCGGTGCGCGCCGTCCGCCCCCCGTCCGGCCACCGCCGTGGGACGTCCAACCCCGGGGTCGGGCGTGACCTGGAGAGAAGTCACTGCCTATCCTGCCGTTCGAGACGACCACAAAGGCGTGAAAGTCGTGGAGGTTACCCCCTTGAAGATCCTTCTCGCCGGTGCGACCGGAGTCGTCGGCCGCCGGCTGATACCGCTGCTCGTCCAGGCCGGCCACGAAGTCGCCGGGACGACGCGCCAGGAGTCGCGCGCCGCGTCCATCCGCGAGCACGGGGCGACGCCCGTCGTCGTCGACGTCCTGGACGCCGCCGGCATCCGCAAGGCCGTCGAGGCCGAGCGGCCGGACGCGATCATCCACCAGCTCACCGACCTCAGCGGGGAGGACTTCGAGGCCAACTCCCACCTGCGGATCGAGGGCACCCGCAACCTGGTGGACGCCGCGCGTGCCGTGGGTGTGGAGACCATGATCGCGCAGAGCATCGCCTGGCTGTACGTGGCGGGCGACGCGCTGGCGGTCGAGACCGACCCGCTCGACCCCACGCTGCCGCCGTACGCGGGCGTCGCCGCGCTGGAGGAGGCCGTCGGCGAGATGCCGCGCGGCGTCGTCCTGCGGTACGGCGCGCTCTACGGACCCGGCACCTGGTACGCGCCGGGCGGTGCCATCGCCAAGCGGGTGCGGGCCGGGAACCTGAGCCTGACGCCCGCGTGGACGTCGTTCGTGCACGCCGACGATGCGGCCACCGCCGCGGCGGCCGCCCTCGACTGGCCCGCCGGAGTGGTCAACATCGTCGACGACGAGCCCGCGGCGGCGGCCGACTGGCTGCCGGTTTACAGCGCGACCCTGGGCGCGCCGTCGCCGGGAACCGCCCGGCACGCCGCCACCACGGGGCGCCCGGTCTCCAACGCCAAGGCGCTGAGCCTGGGCTGGAAGCCGCAGGTGCCGTCCTGGCGCACGGGCTTCACCGAAATGGGCTGACAAACTTCCTGACGGGAACGTGACAAGCATCACCCGAACTGGAACGACCGCTTGGCCAACCCGAACCAGTACCCGTCGACGGCGGACCGGCGCCCGGACGGCGCGTCCGCGTCGGCGCCGAGCGACACGAACAGCGGCGCGAAGTGCTCGATGCGGGGGTGGGCGATGCGCGCGGCGGGGGCTTTGGCGCGGAAGTCCAGCAGGGCGTCGATGTCGCCGGTCCGGACGGCGCGGTCCGTCCAGTCGTCGAACTCGGCCGACCACGCGGGCGGTGCCGCGTCCGCACCGGGGGTCAGCTCACGCAGATTGTGCGTGGTGAAGCCGCTCCCCACGATGAGGACGCCCTGGTCGCGCAGCGGCGCCAGGCTCCGGCCGACCTCGAAGAGCCGCTCGGGTTCCAACGACGGCATGGACATCTGGAGTACCGGAACGTCGGCGTCGGGGTACATCTCCACCAGTGGCACATACGCGCCGTGGTCGAGCCCGCGTTCCTCGTCCTGGTGGACGCCGGGGACGAGTCGCCGCACGTCCTCGGCCAAGCCGGGGGCGCCGGGCGCCTCGTACCGGACGCGGTAGTAGTGCTCAGGGAAACCCCAGAAGTCGTAGACGAGCGGCACCGTACGGGTGGCGCTCACCGTGAGCGGCGCCTCCTCCCAGTGCGCCGACACCATCAGGATGGCCTCGGGACGGGGCAGTTCCGCGGCCCAGCGGGCGAGTTCGGCGGTCCAGACGGCGTCGTCGGCCAGCGGCGGGGCGCCGTGGCTGAGGTAAAGCACCGGCATCCGGGTCATGTCGTCCCCCAACTCAACTATTTGAGAGTTCAACAATAACTCGTTGATGCTTGAATCTTCAAGTAACCGGGTAGTCTGGTGTGCATGACAGGAACGCGGTGGCTCGATGCCGACGAACAGGACACCTGGCGCGCCTTCCTGTGGACCTCGCGGCTGCTGAACGAGGCCCTCGACCGGCAACTGCAACGCGACTCGGGGATGCCGCACACCTACTACATGATCCTCGCGATGCTGTCGGAGGCGCCCGGGCGCGCCCTCACCATGACCGACCTCGCCGCGATCGTCCATTCGTCCCCGAGCCGGCTCTCCCACGCCGTCAACCGGCTGGAGGAGTCCGGCTGGGTGCGGCGGGTCAAGCACGAGACCGACCGCCGCACCACGACCGCCGAGCTGACCGACGAGGGCTTCGCCGTTCTCGCCGAGGCCGCCCCCGGGCATGTGGCCGAGGTCAGGCGGCACCTGTTCGCACCCATGAGCCGCGAGCAGATGCTCTGCTTCCGCGAGACCCTCCACACCCTCCTGGAGTCGCTGGACCCGGACCACGAGGCCCCCTGCGCCACCCCGTCCCCCTGAACCCGGCCGGATGTCAGCTGGAGAAGACGACGGAGTGGGCACTCGCGTCCGGGTGGGCAGCGGCGAGGAGGCGGGCAGCCTCCTCGGCCAGGGCCGTCCGGGCCGGCTCCGGAACGGGGCTGAAGGGGTCGATGCGCAAGGTCGCCGCACCGCGTTTCCTCTCGATCCTCCACATGCCGTGGACGAATCCGTCCACCAGGAACGTGGCCCGGATGATCCCGTTGATGGTGAAGACCCGCTTGCGGTGCTCCTCGGTGATGATCCGCGCACGGTCGGCGTGCGAGAGCAGCAGGTTGTCGAAGTCGGGGACGAGCCGCACCGGCGCCGGGGTGTCCGGATCCGGACGCGGCGCCTCCGGCAGGTCGTAGAGCGTCCGGCCGTTCTCGTCCTGGAAGAGGCGGAGCTTCGGCAGCAGGCGCTCGACGACCTCGCCCAGCCGGGTCAGGCCTGACCACTGCTGCACGTCCAGGACGGACGCGGGCCCGAACGCGCCCAGGTAGCGCAGCACCATCTCGTCCACCGACGGCTCGGGATCGGTGCCCGCGGGATCCGCCTCGCCCAGCCAGTTCCCCAGCGTCGTGTGCCGGGCGAGGCCGGAGGCGCCCCAGATACCGCGCGGCGGGACCTGCACCAGCGGCAGGACGCACCGTACGGCCCACCCCAGAAGCTCGGCGTCCTCCTCCGGCCACCGTTCGGCCAGTAGGGTCCGCAGTTCCTTGTCCGAACGCGGCTCCTGTTCCAGCAGCGTCCGGGCCCAGCCCGCGACGGCGGCGAGGTCGACGTCCTTCAGCGGCCCGCCGCGCGGGCTCCGCAAGGCGTTGTCCAGCAGCACCTGGGTGAGCGGACGCAACGCACGGGCGTCACGTGCGCTGACCAGGTGCAGCGTGCCGCGCATCAGCACGATCCGAAGCGCGCGCCGGTCGCGCATCAGCGCGGCCACCTCGTCGAACGCGAAACCCTCCAGCCGGCTCCACAACCCGACGTACGGCGGGTTCGGAGCCTGCGACTGCATCCCGACCAGGTGCTCGATGGCGTCGAGCGCGGACATCTCGTGGCGGGCGAGCAGCAACTGGCGCGCCAGGAGGGCACGGTTCAGGTGCCGCCGCCCGAGGACGGGCGCGGAGTCAGTCGTCATACCGCCCCCGAAGCTCCTGCCAGCTCGGAGGAGGGCCCGGCAGCTCCCCGCCGTCCGTCAGGTGCAGCGCGTCCAGCATCAGGGCGAGGTAGCGGTGCTGGAGGCGGTTCATCCGGTCATCGTCGCCGATCCGGATGGTGTGCAGGTGCTCCAGCAGGACGGAGATGTCGCCGACCTCGATCTCCGGACGCAGCACACCCGCCTCCTTCGACCGGTCGAGCAGCCGCTGGGTGGCGAGGTGGATCTCCCGGCCCTTGTTGCTCATCGCCTCGGTGACCTCGAAGCTGCCGGCGAGCCGCATCGTGAGGGAGCCCGCGCCGATGTCGAGGCAGCGGCGCATGAAGCCGGCGAAGGCCGCCCACGGGTCGCCCTCGTCGGCGAGGGCGGTCTCCACCTCGGTGAGGTAGCGGTCCATCCCGTCGTCGGCGAGCCGCTGGAGCAGGTCCTCCTTGCTCTTGTAGCGGCGGTACAGGGCGCTGATGCCCACCCCGGCGTGTTCGGCGACGGCGGAGATCGGCGCACCCGGATCGGCGGTGAACACCGCCCGTGCCGCCTCGCGGATCAACTCGTCGTTGCGCGCCGCCTGCGCCTTGCGCCCGCTCATGGGCGCCCGTGTGGTGGTCTCCATGCCTTCCATAGTATGGGAACGAAGAATTCCGTTCTACTGTCGGCGGGAAACACGCGACCGGGGACCGGCCCCGCCTCGAATAGCATCGCGCCCATGACCGATGCCGAGCCGCCTCCCGGGCCGCCGCCCGAGCCGCCCGGCACACCCGGCCCGTTCCCCGGGTCGCTTCCCCGGACGCTGACGTTCCAGCTGGTGACGCTGGGGGCGCTCGCCACGGACCGGTTCGCCGAGGCGCTCGCGCCGCTCGGCCTCAAGCCGAAACACGCGGGACTGATGACCGTCGTCAGCCGGGGCGTCGCGGCGTCCCAGCTCGATGTGGCCGAGGCGATGGGGGTCGTGCCGAGCCTGGTGGTGTCCCTGGCCGATCACCTGGTACGGCTCGGAGCGATCGAACGCGTCCGCGACCCCCGCGACCGGCGGCGGCAGATCCTGACCCTCACCGGCGAGGGACGCCGGCTCCTCGCCGAGTGCGCCGCCGCCGCCAGGTCCGTGGACGAGGAACTCGCGGCGGCGCTCACCCCGGACGAGCGCGCCGGCCTCACGCGCTCGCTGGGCACGCTCGCGGACGGTTCCCGTCTCCCCACCGCCGGCCCCGGGCAGCCCGACGACACGGGCTGACCGATCACCGCGAGACCGCGCCGCCTCCTGCCACGCCGCCTCCAGCCACGCCGCCTCCTGCCGCGCCGTCCCCTGCCACGCCGCCTGTTGCGCCGCCTCCAGCCGCGCCGCCTCCAGCCATGGCGGCCCTGACCTCGACCAGAGTGCGGTCCGCGACGGCGTTCGCGCGGGCGTCGCCCTCGGCGAGGACGCCGCGCAGGTAGCCGCGGTCGGCGGCCAGCTCGGCACGGCGCGCACGGATCGGGCGCAGGAACTCGTTCACCGACTCGGTCACGACACGCTTGAGCGCGGCGGCGCCGCCGGCGCCGATCTCGGCGGCGACCTCGTGCGGGTCGCGGCCCTGGCAGAGCGCGGCGATCAGCACGAGGTTGGACACCCCGGGACGGGTCTCGGGCGCGTAGGCGATGTGCCGTTCGTCGTCGGTCACCGCACGCTTGATCAGCCGGGCGGTCTCGTCCGCGGTGGCCGACAGCGCGATGGCGTTGCCCCGGCTCTTGCTCATCTTCTGCCCGTCCGTGCCGAGCACGAGCGGCGCGTCCGACAGCAGGGCGTCCGGCACCGGGAAGACGGGCCCGTACCGCTCGTTGAAACGGCGCGCGATCGTCCGGGTGATCTCCTGGTGCGGGAGCTGGTCGCGTCCCACCGGCACGAGGGTGGCCTTGCAGAACAGGATGTCGGCGGCCTGGTGGACGGGGTAGGTGAACATGAGCCCGCTGACCGACGCCTGCCGGGACGCGGTGATCTCCTCCTTCACGGTGGGGTTGCGGCGCAGCTCGGCGATCGACACCAGGGACAGGAACGGCAGCATGAGCTGGTTGAGCGCGGGCACGGCGCTGTGCCGGAAGATCGTCGCGGTGGACGGGTCGACGCCGACCGCCAGGTAGTCGGCGACCAGGCCCTCCACGTGCTCGGCGAGATGGTCGGCGACGTCCCGGTCAGTGAGCACCTGGTAGTCGGCGACCAGGACGAACAGCTCGACACCCGCCCGCTGGAGGCGGACGCGGTTGGCGAGCGTGCCGAAGTAGTGGCCGAGGTGGAGCGGGCCGGTGGGCCGGTCGCCGGTCAGGATCCGGAATGCGGCAGGCTCGGCGGCGATGCGCTCTTCCAGCTGAAGGCGCTGACGTTCGACGTCTTCGGGGGTGATGGTCTGCACGGGTCTCTCCTCTGTTCGCGGCCCGTCCGGCGGGACGGCCCCCGCGTCGCGGAGAAGAGAGAGGGCCGTCCAGCGGACGGCCCGGGGCGTGTGAGCGTCGGCCGTCCTAGGACGGCCACCAGCCCAGACACAGGGTGCGGTTCACGCGCTCAGGATAGCCGATCGGATACGGCTGGAGACAGATAATCTAGAACGGAACCAAATAGGTACCCTGGGGACATGACCGCTCTCGCCCCCGCGAACGCCGAACCGGATCTGTCGTTCTACCTCGACCACACCTCGCACGTCCTGAAGACCCAGATGACGGCGGCCCTGGCCGAGGTGGGCCTGACCCCGCGCATGCACTGCGTCCTGGTGCACGCCCTCGAAGCGGAGCGCACCCAGATCCAGCTCGCCGAGATCGGCGACATGGACAAGACCACGATGGTCGTGACCGTGGACGCGCTGGAGAAGGACGGGCTCGCCGAGCGCCGGCCGTCCTCGACCGACCGCCGTGCCCGCATCATCGCGGTCACCGAGGCGGGCGAGCGGGCCGCGGCCCGGGGCCAGGAGATCGTCGATCACGTGCACCGCGCGGCCCTCGCCGCGCTGCCGGACGAAGAGCGCGCGGCCTTTCTGAGCGCCCTGCGAATCCTGGCCAAGGGCCACCTGAGGACTCCGGCCGATAACCCCCAACCGGTACGGCGCGCACGGCACCGCACAAGGTAGGTCCACAAGGGATCGTCTGTTACGGAACTATCTGCTACGGTCTCTCCTGTGTCCCCGCGACAGGAGCCGACCATGCCGTCCTCACCGACGCCCCCACCCCCATCCGCGACACCCCCATCCGCGACACCCCCCTCGGCGACGCGCTCGGAGCCTTCCCCACCGAAGCCCGCCTCGCTTCTACGATCCCGCTGGGCCGCGCTGGGCGTGCTGTCCGCGACGATGCTCATGACGATCCTGGACGGCAGCATCGTCACCGTCGCGATGCCCGCCATCCAGCAGGACCTGGGCTTCTCCCCCGCAGGACTGAGCTGGATCGTCAACGCCTACCTGATCCCCCTGGGCGGCCTGCTGCTCCTGGCCGGGCGGCTCGGCGACCTCGTCGGCCGCAAGACGCTGTTCCTGGCCGGCAACGCGCTGTTCACCGCCGCGTCCCTGCTGGCGGGCGCCGCCACCGGACCCGGCCTGCTGATCACCGCCCGGTTCCTCCAGGGCGTCGGCAGCGCCCTGGCCTCCGCCGTCGTCCTCGGCATCCTCGTGACGCTGTTCACCGGCGCCCGGGAACGCGCCCGCGCCATCGGGATCTTCAGCTTCACCGGGGCCGCCGGAGCCTCCATCGGGCAGGTGCTCGGCGGAGTGCTCACCGACGCCCTGAGCTGGCACTGGATCTTCCTCATCAACCTGCCGATCGGGATCGCCACGATCCTGCTCGCCCTGCCCGCGCTGCCGGACGACCGCGGCATCGGCCTCGCCGCCGGCGCCGACGTGATCGGCGCCGCGCTCGTCACCGCCGGCCTGATGCTGGGCATCTACACCGTGGTCAAGGTCGAGCGGTACGGCTGGCTCTCCGCGCACACCCTCGGTCTCGGCGCCGTGTCGCTCGTCCTCCTCACGGCCTTCACCGTCCGCCAGGCGACGGCCGCGACGCCACTGATGCCGCTGCGGATCCTGCGCTCGCGCAACGTGTCCGGCGCCTACCTCGCCCAGTTGCTGACCCTGTCGGCGATGTTCTCGTTCCAGGTGATCGTCGCGCTCTACCTGCAGAAGGTCCTCGGCTACGGCGCGCTCGACACCGGCCTGGCGATGCTCCCGGCGGCCGTCGCGATCGGCGCGGTCTCGCTGTTCGTCTCCGCGCGCCTGTCCCACCGGTTCGGCGAGCGCCTGGTCCTGACGGCCGGGCTGGCCCTCCTCATCGGCGCGATGGGTTGGCTCACCACCGTCCCGGCGGACGCCGCGTACGTCCCCGACCTGCTCCCGGTGTTCGTCCTGGTCGCCGGGGCCGGGCTCGTCCTGCCGTCGCTGACCGGGCTCGGCATGTCCAGCGCAAGGCCCGAGGACGCGGGCGTCGCGTCGGGGCTGTTCAACACCGTCCAGCAGGTCGGCATGGCCCTCGGCGTCGCGGTACTGACCACGCTCGCCGCCGCCCGCACCGAGGCCCTCCGCACGGACGGCCACGACGAGGCCACCGCTCTCACCTCCGGTTACCACCTGGCCTTCGCCGTCTCAGCAGGCCTGCTGGTAGCCGCGCTGGCCGTCGCCCTCCTCGTCCTGCGGCAGCCGAAGCCCGCAGAGCACGACACTCCCACCACCATCTGAAGGAGAAGAGCCATGACCGAGTACGGCCCCGGCCAGGGTCCCGGCCCCAAGCCCATCAGCGAGGACGACCTCGTCCGCATCCTCGGCGAGCAGACGTTCGCCGTCCTGGCCACGAACAAGAAGAACGGCTACCCGCACGTCTCGACCGTGATCTACCACTGGGACGCCACCGAGCGCGTCGCCCGGATCTCCACGACCGCCGACCGCGCGAAAGTCAGGCAACTGCGCAACGACCCCCGGGCCGCGCTCCACGCGTCCGCCCCAGACCACCTGTCGTTCGCCGTTGCCGAAGGCACGACCGAACTGTCGGACGTCACGGAGACTCCAGGCGACGCGACCGGACGAGAACTCCTGGCCATGACCCCGGGCTTCGCCGACCCGGCCGACGAACGGCTGTTCCTGGAGCAGATGGTGACGGACCAGCGCCTGGTCATCCGCCTCTACGCGACCCGCTTCTACGGCACCGTCCTTGCGGACTGACCACTGATCCGGGCCGACCCGGATCAGTGGGGCAGAACGATCAGCAGCAGAGGCAGGCCCGCGATGACCGGCACGGCGACCGTGGCGGCGACGCGGGTCGTCCTCGGCAGCGCCTGCGGCTCCAGCAGCCGGTTGACGCGCGCCATCACCGGGATGTCGTCGGCGGACGCGACCCCCAGCGTCCCGGACGGCGCGGCCGCGGGACGGGCCGCCGCGAACCGCAGCAGCGCGGTCGCCAGCTCACGCGGCGGCCGCCCCGAGCGGGCGCGGTCGTCGGCGGCCATCTCGATCAGCAGCTCCACCGCGTCCAGACACCGCCCGACCAGCCGGAACTGCGGGAACACCTGGCGCAGCGACGCGAACGGCAGCAGTACGAGGTCATGGCGCTCGCGGGCGTGGGCGCGCTCGTGTGCGAGCACGGCGGCCAGCTCCGCCCGGTCGAGCAGCTCCATCGTCCCGGCACTGACCACGACCTTGGACGACCGCACGCCCGGAACGCAGTACGCGGCGGCTCCGGGGTGGTCCAGGACGAGCGTCCCGGGAACGGCAGAATCCCGCCGCGACACCAGTGCCAGCAAGGCCCGGTGCCGCGCGCGCGCCCGCACGACCCGCACGACCGCGTACATCAGCATCACCAGCAGCACACCGGTGAGGCTGACGGCCGCGAGCAGCGCGGCCAGGTGCAGCGCGTCGAGCCGGGCCGCCTGGTCGTCGAATAGACCGGGGACCCCGCCCGCGACGCCCTTGCCGTACGGCAGCAGCGCGAGCCCGAGAAGCGCGCCGATCGTTGCGACGCCCCAGCACAGCCCGAGGGCCTGCCAGAGCGCGATCCCGGTTCGCGGCGTCCGCCACGTCCACCGGGCCCGGGACAGCAGGTGCGCCCCGCCGACGGTTGCCAAAGAGATCAATGCGAGCAGGGCGGTGCCGGTCATGCCGGAGGTTCCTTACCCGTGAGGCTGGCCAGGGCCTGGCGGATCACATCGACTTCGTCGCGGGAGACCGAGCGGACGAAATGGGCCAGGGCCGCATCGCGGTCACCGGTCTCGTTGAGGGCGCCGAGCATCAGCTCGGTGACATAGCCTTCACGGCTGGCCACCGGCTGGTAGCGCCAAGCCCGCCCATCACGCTCGCGTTCGAGGAAACCCTTCTTGGCGAGCCTGTCCAGGACGGTCATGACCGTGGTGTGCGCAAGGTCGCGGTCACCGGCGAGCGCGCGGCTCACGTCGCGGGCCGTGGCGGCCTCGATCCCGGCGTCCTCCCGCGCCCACAAAATCTCCATCACCGTGCGTTCAAGCTCTCCCAGACCCTTCACATCAGCCAGGTTATCCGATTGAGAGGCAGGTCACCACGTCAGGTAGTACTACGAGCTTTAGTACTACAAAGCGTAGTACTACATTGGGTCGTATGAGCACCGTCGCGCTCCTCACCGGGCAGGGCGCCGCGTCCCCGGCCGATTTCATGGCCGCGCGCCAGCAGATGGCCTTCACCCTGGGCTTCCATATCGTGCTGGCCTCGATCGGCGTCGGCCTCCCCGCCCTCACCCTGCTCGCCGAATGGCGCTCGCTGCGCACCGGTGACGCCGTCTACGCCGAGCTCGCCCGGCGCTGGATGAAGGCCGCCGGCGTCCTTTTCGCCGTGGGCGCCGTGTCCGGCACCGTCCTGTCGTTCGAGATGGGCACGCTCTGGCCCGGCTTCATGGACAAGTACGGACAGGTCTTCGGGACCGCGTTCGCGCTGGAGGGCATCGCCTTCTTCATCGAGGCGATCTTCATGGGCATCTACCTGTACGGCTGGGACCGCCTCTCCCCCCGTGCCCACTTCCTCACCGGCGTCCCGGTCGTGGTCGCGGGACTGCTGTCGGCGTCCTTCGTCCTCACCGTGAACTCGTGGATGAACCAGCCGCGCGGCTTCAAGCTGGTCAACGGCCAGGTGACCGACGTCGACCCGCTGGCCGCGATGTTCAACCCCGCCACACCGGTCCAGGCCGTCCACCTGATCCTGGCCTCGCTCATGGTGTGCGGCTTCATCGTCGCGTCGGTGTACGCGGTGGGCCTCCTGCGCGACCGCAAGGCCGGACGCGACGACCGCTACAACCGGATCGGCTTCGCGATCCCCTTCTCGCTCGGCGCGATCTGCGCTCCGCTCCAGGTGATCGTGGGCGACTGGGCCGTGCGGTTCGTGGCCGACAACCAGCCCGCCAAGTTCGCCGCCATGGAAGGCGCCGAGCACACCCAGGCCGGGCAGCCGTTCCGCTTCGCGGTCTTCGAGATCCCGAACGCCCTGTCCCTGATGCTGAAGTTCGACGCGCACGCGACCCTGCGCGGCATGGACTCCATCCCGGTGGACGACCGACCGCCCGCCGAGGTCGTCAAGACGTCCTTCGAGATCATGATCGTGTTCGGCATGATCCTGCTGGCCCTCGCCGCCTGGTGGGCCCTCGCCTGGTGGCTGCGCCGCCGCGGCACCGCCACCAGGCGAGGCGACCTGCCCTGGAAGCCGTGGTTCCTCCGCATCGCCGCCCTCACCGGCGTGATGGCCGCCATCGCCATGGAGGCCGGCTGGACGACCACCGAGGTCGGACGCCAACCCTGGATCGTCTACGGGGTGATGCGCACCGAGGAGGCCATCAACCCGAACCCGGGCCTGCGCTACGGCCTCTACATCGTCCTCGCCGTCTACACCGTCCTCGCCGCCGCGACGATCAGCGTCCTGCGCCGGATGCGCCACACCCCGCCCGCCCCGGTCACCGAACCCGAACTGGAGACCGTCCGATGACCTCTGCCGCCCTGGCCCTCATCCTCGCGGGACTCTCGGCCTACCTGCTGTTCGGCGGCGCGGACTTCGGCGCCGGCCTCTGGCACCTGATCTCCCGCCCGACCGACAAGGCCGTCATCGAGCACGCCATGGGCCCGCTCTGGGAGGCCAACCACGTCTGGCTGATCTTCGTGATGGTGATGACCTGGACGGCGTTCCCGCCGATCTTCGCGGACGTGATGTCCACGCACTGGATCCCGCTGTCCCTGGCCGCCCTCGGCATCGTCGCCCGCGGCAGCACCTTCGTGTTCAGCAAGGCCGACACTGACTCCCCTGGAGAGACAGCCCCACACACCCCCCGGAACGACGCTGTGCAGCGCTGGTACCGCTGGGTGTTCGGCGCCTCGTCCGTCCTCACCCCGTACTGCCTCGGCGCGGTCGCGACGGTCGTCGCCACGGGCGGATCGTCCTGGCTGAGCCTGCCGGGCCTGTACGGCGGCATCCTCACCACCGCCCTGTGCGCCTACCTCGCCGCCGTCTACCTGATCTGGGACGCACGACGCCTCGCCGACGACGACGCCTCGCTGCGCTTCCGCGGCTATGCCTTCCTGTCCGGCACCGCCGTCGGCCTCCTCGCCCTCCCCGGCGCCGCCGTCCTGGGCGTCCGCTCCCCGCTGATCCTGCTGTCGGCCGCGGCGGGCGCGGCGTCCCTCGTCCTCCTGCTGCGCCGCGCGTACCTGTCCGTCCGCGTGACAGGCGGGCTGGCCGTGGTGACCGTCCTGTGGGGCGCGGCGGAGATGTCGGGCCTCGACCTGGACGGGGCCGCCGCCCAGGACGCCGTACTCCAGGCGGTCTTCGTCGCGCTGGGCGTGGGCGCGCTGATCCTCGTCCCGTCCATGACCTGGCTGTACGTCCTGTTCCAGCGACAACCCCGCTGAGCAGGCGGTGTGCCGGGGCCCCACGGTCGGCAACCAGGGCCCCGGCATACCACTCCCTCCGCACACGGCCCCGTCAGAACCAGGTACTCCTGCCGGAGGAACTAGTCGGCGATCTTGATGCGGAGGCGCCGGAAACCGCGTCCCTTGTTCTCGACCTTGGCCACGGTGATCCGGCCGATCTGCTTGGTGGAGCCGACATGGGTGCCACCGTCCGCCTGCGTGTCGAGGCCCACGATGTCGACGATCCGAACATCCTGGACCTCGGGCGGGACAAGGTTCGTGGCGGTGCGGAGGATATCGGGGATCGCGAACGCCTCGGCGCGCGGCAGCGTCCGGATGTCGATCCGACGGTCGGCGCCGACCTCGGCGTTGCACGCGTCCTCGACGTCCTGCTTGAAACCGGGCGGAACCTCGCGCAGGTCGAAATCCATGCGCGCGGAGAGCGGCTCCATGTTGCCGCCGGTGACCAGGCAGCCGTAGTCGCGGAAGACCACGCCGCACAGCAGATGCAGCCCCGAGTGGGTGCGCATCAGCGCCGTACGCCGATCATCCTCGACGGCGCCCCGGACGACGGTGCCCACCGGCGGGACCGGATCATCCTCGGCGGGGATCAGGACCAGGTCATCGCCCTTGCGGACGCCGGTGATCCGCGTCTGCACGGACTGCCAGAGGAGGACGCCATGGTCAGGCGGCTGGCCGCCGCCACCGGGGTAGAACGCCGACCGGTCGAGGACGATCCCGTCCGGACCGGCCTCCAGCACGACGGCATCCCATTCGCGCAGGGCCTGGTCGTCCAGTTCGAGCCGCGCGGTCCGCATGGCGCTCACCAGGGACCGTACGGCCCCATGTTGGACCCGCCGCGCCCGCCGTTCTTCTTCTTGTACGGCGCGACCGCCGGACGGACGTCCGCCAGGTACACGGCGGCCGCGATGAACGCGGCGACCGGCAGGATGCCGAGCAGCAGCCCGATCGGCCGGATCCCGAGCGCGCCCGGCGCTATCGCGTGCGCGACACCGAGCACCGTCGCCACGATCAGGATGATCAGCCACAGCTTCTTGCTGAGCTTGCCGGCCGCGGAGAACGCCCCCTCCGGCACTGTCAGCGCGTCGATCAGCGCCCACGCCTCCATCACGAAAGCGATGATGAGGAGAAGCCAGAAGAAGTAGTCCAGCACATTGAAGTCCGCCACCGGCGATCAGCGCTCCTGCCTGTCTCGGACGGCGACTCCACGTCGCTCACACGGGATCACCGTCCAACCCTATGCGGCTTGTCCAGCCCCGGCCCGGGGAAGCGCCGTCACCAGGAAGACGACAGGGCCCGGCCGGGTGTTCCCGACCGGGCTCTGCAAGGTAGGACCGGGTGCCGGACCATCCCGTAGAAGGGCGAACCAGGTGTTCCCGGCCGCGAAGGGCGCGACCGGGAACACCCCAGCCTGGCCGTGAAGGCTCAGGTGCCGCTCTTCTTGGTGGAGGTGCGTCCCTGCGCCGGCTTCGGCGCGGGCTTGCCCTCGGTGATCTCGGCGACCTCGGCGGCCTCCCCGTGCACGACCTTCTTGCCGCGCTCGGCGAGCTCGTCGATGAACTCGACCGTCCGGGCGCCGACGTGGGTCACGTAGGCGACGGCAGCGCCGGGCAGATCCTTGGCGTCGACCCGCTCCTGAACCTTGGTGATCTCGTCGCGGTAGTGGCCCACGGCACCGCGGACCTGCTCGCGGGCCCGGTCGACCGTCCCCCGGACGTCACCCTGATACCTGGTCGCCGCCTCGCGCGCACGACCCTGGTACTTCGTCGCGGCCTCGCGCGCCCTGGTCACCTGCTCGGGGACCTCGCGGAGCTTCTCCACCGCGAGATCGCCGGCGCCGGCCACGGTGTGGAACGCCTTGTTCTCTCGGAGGGTACTGGCCAGCGTCATTCGACCTCTTCCTTTCCATCCTGTCTGTCTCGTTCGGACCCATCTGGCCCGAATCCATCCCGTCCGGATCCATCCCGTCCGGATCCATCCCGTCCGGATCCGGTTCGCTCGGATGCGGTTCGCTCGGGTGCGGCGTCCTCCTCGGGGAGCACGCCGATGGCTTCGTTCTCCTTGAGGAACGACGCGTAGATGTCGAGAAGCACCTGCTTCTGCCGCTCCGTCAGGACGAGGTCCGCCCGGACGGCGGCCATCACGTCGGTGTCGGCCTCGCGGTCCTCAAGGATCCCGGCCTGCACGTACAGCGCCTCAGCGGAGATTCGCAGCCCTTTGGCGATCTGCTGCAGGATCTCGACGCTCGGCTTGCGCAGCCCGCGCTCGATCTGGCTCAGGTACGGATTGGAGATGCCCGAGACGTCGGCGAGCTGCCGCAGCGAGATCTTCGCCCGCGTGCGCTGCTCGCGGATGTACTCCCCGATGGAGCCGACCTTGGAACTTGCCATACCTCCACACTGCGCGACGGTGCTTGCAATTGCAAGCGCTCCAGCTAGCACTTCCCGGTGATCCCCCTCACACGACGCGAGGAGCCGAAACGGGAACCGAGAGGGTCAGCCGACCTTGGCGGCGGGGGCCGTCCAGGTGTTGCAGACGTCCAGGCCACGCCCCTTGAAACCGATGATCACCCAGCCGGAGTAGTTGCGTCCCGACCCGTGGTCGCGCTGGTCGGGCGGCAACCGCTCGTCACCGCGCCCGCGGACGTCCAGGATCATCGCGACATACTGCTCGCGGGTCATCGGCAGCGTGGCGCGCTCCGCGCCGAGGAACGCGCCCGCGAAGCACTGCGCCTGGAGTTCGATGCGGCGGCTGGCCTCGGTCCGGATCGCGGCGTCGGCCCTCTCCATCTCCTGGTGCCCGTAGATCAGGATGCCGGCGCGGTCCTGGACATGGTGGCCGTACTCATGGGCGATCACCCGGGCGAACACCGCGAAATGCGACAACGGCTCCCCGCCCGACGTCTCGACGATGTGCCGCAACCCCACGTACATCGTGTTGTTCGCCGGGCAGTAGAACGCCGACGCGCCCGGGCTCGGATACGTCCCGCATGGGCTGCGACCCGCCTGCTCCCAGAAGACCCTCTTCGGCGGGTCGAACGGGACGTCGGCCTTGGCGAACTGCCTCGTCCAGGACGCGTCCAGGCAGTCGCTCAGGACATCCATGAACTGGCGCATCGACGCGGTCGACGTGATCTGGGGCAGCGTGCACCGCACCGGCGTCAGCGCGCCCGTGCCGTACAGCTTGTTGTCGGTCGCCGCCGTGCGCGCGGCGGCGCCGCGGGACCCCGAGCCCGTCCTGGCCCCGAGGCCGCCGATACCGCCATTGCCCCCGAACACCGACAGCCCGACGATCGCGAGGACGATGAGGGACGTGAGCCCGCCGACGATGCCCGCGATCGTCCCGCCGGCGCTGCGGCGCGGCGGCCGGCGCGGCGACACGTACCGGTACTGCGGCGGACCGTGAGCAGGCGTGCCGTACGGCGGCGGGGGGTGGTGACCTGCCATAGCGATGAATCATCGCACGCATTCCCGATACCATTTGCGCCCATGTCTGCTCTTGCGGCGTTGTGTCGCTTGCGACCGGTGGCCTTGGCCTTCGCCACCGCCGCCTTCCTCCCCCTGACGGCGAGCACCGCGGCGGCGGACGGGGCCCCGACCGCGCCCGGCGGGCGCGCGGCACCGGCAGCGGAGGACCCGGCAGCGCAGAGCATGGCCGCGACGGAGCGGGTCCTCAAGGACGACGTGACCCTCACCACAGGCCAGGGCGGCGTGACGCGCGTAAAAGAGACGATCGTCTACCAGTTCGCCGGGAACAAGGGGTTCAAGCGGGCGTTCGTCACGCGGACACACGACAGCGTCACCGAGGACCGCGTCTACAAGCTCGATCACCTGCGGGCGAGCAGCCCCGACGGCGGGCCGACGAAGGTCACCTCGTCCGGCGAGGGCACCAAGACCATCGTCCGGGTCACCGGCGGCCAGAACCTCACCGGCACCAGGACGATCGTCCTGGAGTACGAAGTGCGCGGCGCCGTCGCACGGTTCGGGGCGCTGGAGGAACTGCGCTGGCCCGCGGTCGGCGGCTGGAGCGTGCCGGTGACCGAGGCGCGCGCGACCGTCAGCGGAGGCGCGGCGATCCGCAACGTCAACTGCTTCGCGGGACCGTTGCAGAGCACCATCGGATGCACGCAGTTCTACACGAACCACACGCACACCCAAGGCATCTACAGCCAGCAGCAGATGCTGTCCGGCGAGTACCTCACCGTCGTCGCCGGCTTCCCGCCCGGGACGACCGGCGGCAAGGCCCTCTACGAACGGCGGCGCAACGTCGCGACCGCCTTCTCGGTGAACGCCGTCACGAGCACGGCCCTGCTCGGCCTCCTGGTCCTGCTCGGCGGCGGGCTCGCCGCCCTCTACCTGCTGCGCGGACGCGACGCCCGCGTCGTCGGCAAGAAGGCCGCCGAGGGTGACCACGCGCCAGTGTCGGGCAGCGAGTTCGAGCCGCCGGACGGCGTCCGCCCCGGCCAGATCGGGACGCTGATCGACGAGCAGGCCGACGTGATCGACGTGACCGCCACGATCGTCGACCTCGCCGTACGCGGCTACCTGCTGATCGAGGAGGAGGACCGTGCCGTCACCGGACGCCTCGACTGGACGCTGCGCCGCCTCGACCGTCCCGTGGTCGATCTCCTCCCCTACGAGCGGATCCTGCTGGACGCGCTGCTGAGCAACCCCGATGGCAGCGCTCGCGACGCCGTCAAACTGTCCGCGCTCGGCGGCACGTTCGCCACGCGGCTCGCCCAGGTGCGGTCGGCGATGTACGACGACGTGGTGAAGCAGGGCTGGTTCGCGCGGCGTCCCGACACCGTCCGGTCCCGGTGGACGATCGCCGGGATCGCGCTGACCGTCCTCGGCATCGCCGGTACCGTCGCCCTCGCGCTGACCACCGAATGGGCCCTCGCCGGTCTCGCCGTGATCATCGCGGGCGCCGCCCTCGCCTACGGTGGCCAGTACATGCCCGCGAAGACCGCCCGCGGCGCCACCGTCCTCGCGCACACCATCGGCTTCCGCGCCTTCCTGGAACGCGGCGCCCTCCCCGAGGGGGACGCTACCCGTCAGCGCATCGCCCTCTACTCCCGTTTCCTCCCGTACGCGGTCGTCTTCGACGTCGTCGCGAAATGGTCCGAGACCGTGAAGGACGCGGGGCAGCAGGGTGCCGACAACCTGTACTGGTACGAGGGCCCCGCCGAATGGGATCTGTCGAAGTTCGCCGAATCCATGCGGACGTTCACGCTGACCACGTCCGGTTCCATCTCCCAGTCGCGCGGTATGTGACGGTTCGCCGCCCGAGGCCAGGATTGAAATCCTGACCTCGGGTAGGGCCTCGTGGCGAGGAGGTGTCGTCACATGCTCGCCGACACGAACATGGTCGGGGACCCGTACCTGTGGATCATCGGGCCGATCGTCGTGTTCCTGGCACTCACTCTCTGTCTGGCCCTCACCCTGACCGCGTCGCGCAAGTTCCGGCGCCCCCACGGGACGGACGCAGGGCTCCCTCACCGCGGCGCGGTGACCGGCGGGATCATCGAGGGCAGCCCGTCCCAGCGCAATCGCCGCGACGCCGCCCCTACCGCGGCGGAACGAGAGGCGGCGCGGGAGGCCGAACGGCGCGAGGCCGCCGCGCTGGGCACCGCCCTGGGCACCGCGCGCCGTGAGAAGCCGCCTCGCCAGACCCCGTCCCGCTCCTCAAAACGTCACCACCTGCTACGTCGCCACAGCGGCGCCTGAACACGACGCTTGCCGGTTCGGCTGCACCCCGCATCCCCGCACCCGCCGGCCTGGCAGGCGTTGTTCGAGCCCGCGGTGGCCGGCCGAGACCCCTCCCGGTCGACCACCGCGGGTCCGCCGTCTCCGGATGGGCACAGGCTCTTGCATCCCTCGGGTGCACAGACTCTTGATCCCTTCCAGTAAGATGTCTGACGTCTTACTGGGAGGTTTGCGGTGGTTCTTCGTCCCGTTCCCGGCGGATCGACCGTGGATGCCGTCCTGGAGCAGCTCCAGGCCGAGGTCAGCGGCGGTTCATGGCCGGTCGGCGAACGCATCCCCGCCGAACTGGAACTGGCCGCGCAGCTCGGTGTGAGCCGTCCGGCCGTCCGGGAGGCCATCCGGGCGCTGTCGCATGTCGGCGTCCTGGAGGTGCGGCGCGGCGACGGCACTTACGTGCGCAGCAGCGCCAACCCGCGCCCCCTGCTCGGCCGCGTCGCCCGCGCGACCGCTCGGGACGTCTTCGAGGTCCAGCTCGCCTACGACGTCCAGGCGGCGCGCCTGGCCGCCCGCCGCCGGACCGACGCCGACCTGGCACGCCTGGAGGAACTGCTGCGCGCCCGTGACGAGGCGACCGAGGCGGACGAGTTCGGCGCCGCCGACGCGCGCTTTCATCTCGGTGTCGCCGAGGCCACGCGGAACCCCGTCCTCATCGAGGCGATGCGCTTCTTCATCCACAGGCTGCACGAGTCGATGAGGACGATCCGCCTCGACCATGAGGTCCCCGAGGCCGGACCGGCGGCGCACCGAGCCGTCCTGGACGCCATCGCAGCGAGCGACCCCATCGCCGCAGGTGAGGCGGCCGCCGCCGTGGTCGAACCCACCCTGGCAATCCTGGAGACCCTCGTAGCCCACGACCCCACCGACCGTCCCGTTCACGACGGTCAGCGCCAGCGAGCTGCCACCGGAGCATCCACGCGCCCGGCCAGGACCGAACGGCCGATCAGGGTGGCCGACGATCCCGATGCGGCGCGCGACGGTGAAGAGGAAGAGCGGTGACGCGGGTCCGTCCGGAAGAGGGTCATGACACGTCACGGACGGCGCGGCGCGCGGCACTCGGACAGATCACGCTGATCGTCGTCGTCGCGGTCAACCTACGGCCGGCCCTGGCCGCGGTGGGGCCGGTGCTGACAGAGATCCGCGAGGGCTTTCAGCTGTCCGGGACGACGGCGGGCGCGCTCACCACACTCCCCCTGGTCTTCTTCGGCTCCTACGGATTGCTCGCCCCCTTCCTACGCCGCGCGCCACGCAGCGAGACGCTGCTGGTGACCGCGATGGCGCTGCTCGTGGCAGGTCTGCTCCTGCGGCTGGTGGACGCGCCGTTCCCGCTGTTCGCCGGATCGCTGGTCGCCGGGATCGCGATCAGCATCGGCAACATCGCGATGCCGGCGATCATCAAGCGGGATCATCCTGGCTCGATCACCACGGTCACCGCCGTTTACACGGTGGCCGTCACGGTCGGCGCGTGCCTCGCGTCCGGGCTGGCCGTCCCCGTCGAGGACGCCTTCGACGCGTCGTGGCGGCTGCCGCTCGGGTTGCTGGCGATCCCCGCGACGATCGCGGGCGCCATCTGGCTGCCGCGGGCACTGCGGGCCGCCCGCGACGCGCGCTCCACCCCGTCCGTCCCCGCGGCGCGTGGCGTCGCCGCCTTGGTGTGGCGCTCGGGCCTCGCCTGGCAGGTCACGCTCTTCATGGGCCTCCAATCGCTGCTGGCGTACGTGGTGCTCGGCTGGCTCCCGACCATCTGCCAGGACCGCGGCATGGGCGAGGCGCCCGCCGGTTACGCCCTGGCGCTGTCCGCCGCGACGCAGGCGCTCGGATCGCTGGCCGTCCCGGTGATCGGACGGCGGACCCGCGACCAGCGCCCCCTCGTGGTCGCGACGGCGGCGCTGAGCATGGTGGGCTTCGCCGGGATCACGTGGGCGCCGATCGGCACCGTCTGGGGCTGGACGGTCGTTCTCGGCCTCGGTCAGGGCCTCGGGTTCGCCACCGCCCTCTCGTTCATCGGCCTGCGGGCGCACGATGCGCAGGTCGCGGCGCAACTGTCCGGGATGGCGCAGGGCATCGGCTATGTCATCGCGGCGCTCGGCCCCCTGGCGATAGGTGCGTTGCACGACGCCACCGGAGGGTGGAGCGTTCCGATGGCGGGCGTCCTCGCGGTCGCCGCGTTCATGACCGTGCCCGGTGCCGCCGCCGGACGGAACCGCTCCATCGGCTCGCGCCCGCCCCCCGCAACCGCGGACGTCTCGCCCGCACTCAACTGAGGTCAAGGAACGTCCAAGCCACCCCCTCGGAACCCTACGCATCGAGATGATGCCGGACGAATAGCACCTCACCTCCCCATATCACCCCAGGAAATGGGCACGTATCGGGTGAGGAGGTGGACCGTATGCTCGCGACCGTCCTGGCCGGCTCGTCGGACCTGGCCAATACCGCCCCTCGGGGCGCGCTGGTCTGGGCGTGGCTCATCCCGGTGCTGGCCACCGTGGCACTGCTGAGCTGGCTGGCTCTGACCGTCGAAGCCTCGTCCAGGAAGGTGAACCCCGACCGCCGCAACGACCAGGACAACCACCGGGGTGGCGAGCAGGGCGGCTACTACGTCTACACACCGGGGATCTACTCCCACAGCTACCCGCCGGGCGAGACGAAGTACAACGACAACGTCCCCTAGTCCGCCGGTCCGGACGAGCGGGCGGCTCTCATCACACGGGTGGGCTGAGTGAGCCGAATGCGCCGCGGGCCGGACGGACGGTTCCCACCGTCGCATCGCCGCCATGGAGGGGGATCGTGGAGAGCTCGTCCAGGGCCGTGGTGTCGACCCCCTCGGCCTCGTGGAGGGCCAGAGAGCGCAGCAAAGCCACCGTGACCGGGGTGCGGGCCCGCATGGCACCATCGTCGATCTTGACCGCACCCGCGCGGCCGTCGCTGTAGGCGAAGGCGTCCACGCCCTCGGCGCCGCACTTGACGAGGAGGCCGGGGACGGCGTCCATCAGGCGGCGTTCCTCACGGCGGGTGCCGGACGTCCACTGCGGGTGAGCGCGCATGGCGTCGGAGATGCGGCGTTCGTGAGTGCCGGGCGCGGCCAGGACGAGAGCCCGGAACGCGCGTGCGACTCCAGCGATGGACACCGCGAACAGGGGTGCGCCGCAGCCGTCGACACCGACCGCGACGGGGCGCTCGCCACAGAAGTCCTCCACGGTCTTGCGGACGGCAAGTTGCAGAGGGTGGTTCGGGTCGAGGTAGGTCTCGGTGGGCCAGCCGGACGCCACGCAGGTGGCGAGCATGGCGGCGTGCTTGCCGGAGCAGTTCATGCGCAGCCGGGACTTGCCGCCGCCGGTCCGCGCGACTTCGAGGTCGAGCGGCCACTGCTCGGGGCACCGCAGATCGGCGGCACCGAGCCCGGCACCGGCGAGAATCTTCTCCACCCCTTCGACGTGGAAGTCCTCACCCGAGTGGCTGCCGGCCGCGAGTGCGAGGAGCTCGCCGCCCAGGTCGAGACCCGAGCGGAGCATGGCGACGGCCTGCATCGGCTTGTTCGCCGATCTCGGAAAGATCGGCGCCTCCGGGGTCCCGGCACGGACGGCCACCGAGCCGTCGGCCGCGAGCCCGATCGCGGCCCCGCGATGCCGGGACTCCACGAATCCCGAGCGCTCTACCTCGACCAGTACCGGATTTCCGTCCATCGTCGCCCCCTCGGTTCGTTCCCTCCGTCCATGGTCAGGTACCCGCCCACAGAAGTGAACCCGAACGACGTTCTGTGGACAAGCCGCCTCTCAGCGACCCTTGACGCCCAGCAGGGCCCTCGCCGCCGCGGGGGTCATGGGCGGGCGTTGCACCAGGTGGGACGCCATGGCGGCACGTTCGACGAGTTGGACGTTCGCGGTCACCGGACGGCCCTTCGCGAACGTGAGTGTGTCCTCCATGCCGACCCGCAGGTGCCCACCCGCCGACAGCGCGGCGAACATGACGGGCAGGCTGGTCCGCCCCACACCTGTGGCGGACCAGGTCGCGCCGTCCGGCAGTGCCTCGACGGCGGCGACCAGCGTGCGGGCGTCTCCCGGCATCCCCCCCGGGACGCCCATCACCAGGTCGCAGTGGACGTGGTCGCCATAGGGCGGGCCGTGCTTGTCCAAGAGACGGTGCAGCGCCGCCACCTGTCCCAGGTCGAAGAGCTCGAACTCTGGGACGACCTGCATGTCCTGGGTGCGTTTGTACAGCTCCACCATGAACGGCCAGGGATTCATGAACACGTCGTCGCCGAAGTTGACCGTCCCGCAGGTCAGCGAGCACATGTCGGGTTCGGCGTCCAGAACGCGGAGACGGTCCGCGTAAGGGTCGGTGACCGCACCCCCCGTGGACAGTTGGACGATCAGCCCCGTGGCCTCCCGCAGCGCCTGCACCGTGTCCCCCAGCAGGGACAGATCGAGCGTCGGCTGCGCGTCGTCGTCGCGGATGTGCACGTGAATGACGGCTGCCCCGGCCGCCTCGCACTCCTTGGCCGTCTGGACCAGTTCATCCAAGGTGACGGGCAGGGCCGGGACATCCGCCTTGGCGGACTCCGCACCCGTGGGCGCCACCGTGATGAGCGTCGTTGCTCCCATAGGGGGCAGAATGCATGGTCATGAGGGCCGTAGTCCAGCGCGTGAGTCAGGCGAGCGTGTCCGTCGAGGAACGTGTCGTTGGGGAGATAGACGGACCGGGCCTGATGGTCCTGGTCGGCGTGACACACGACGACGATCCGGGAAAGGCCCGCAGGATGGCCGCGAAGCTATGGGGGTTGCGCATCCTGGACGGCGAGAAGTCCTGCTCGGACGTGAACGCGCCCCTGCTTGTGGTGAGCCAGTTCACACTCTATGGAGACACGCGAAAGGGCCGCAGACCGACGTGGACGGCCGCCGCTCCGGGCCCGGTCGCCGAGCCCCTGGTGGACGCGGTCGTGGCCGAGCTGCGGGCGCTGGGTGCCAAGGTCGAGACCGGGATGTTCGGGGCCGACATGAAGGTCTCACTGATCAACGACGGTCCGATCACCCTCGTCGTGGACATGTGAGTCACGCAAAGCCGTAGACCGTCCCGATCACGGCGACGACAGTCCCGGCGGCGGCCAGCAGGATGAGGACGCGGTCGGCGAGCGCGAGCCGCCCCCGGACGGCCGGCGAGAAGACCACGACGCCGGTGTCGCGGTGCGCTTCCTTGGCCTTCGCCCGGAGCGGGTTACGGAGACCGACGAGCCGCCATATCGCGTCGACCTTCACGTGCTGGTGGCTCGGCTTGCAGGCGAACAGCCTGCCCCTGGCACGTTCCGTGCACGAATACCCCTGACGCGTCATGACCCGACAGAACGTGGGAACAAGAAGAAACTGGTACAGGCACCACGCCACCAGGCCGAGCAGGGCGATCCGCCACGAATTCAGCATCCAGGCGGCCACGCCGAAGGCCGCGAAGACCGCCCACCACACCAGCGCCGACTCCCGCCGTCGGCGGCGCCGGGTCCCCCGCCTGGCGGCCGGTGGCTCCGCCTTGCCCAGATTCGCGACCATCGTAGGAAACCACCTTCCCCGGACGGTGGCCGGGCAGAATTCGTCTATACCTGACGATATTGCCCCCCTGGTCGCGCTTTTACCCCTGGTTTGCCCCGTCTCCACCCGAAGCAGCCATCCCAGCGGCACCCTACGGCCGGGCGTGACCTGCCGGACGTCGACGCAGGGTGATCTGGGCGTTCGCGCCCGTGTCCGGCGACACCACGATCTCCTGGGCGGCCGCTATGCCGGACGCGAGTAGCTCAGCGTCCACCGGCACGTTCCGCTTGACGAGCGCCAGGGCGATCGGCCCCAGCTCGTGATGCCTGGCGGACGAGCCGACGACGCCGACCGTCCGGCCCCCGCGGATCTCGACCTGGTCGCCCTGGCCGGGCAGCCGGTCCACGCTGCCGTCCAGGTGCAGGAAGACGAGCCGGCGCGGCGGTCTGCCCAGGTTGTGGACGCGCGCCACGGTTTCCTGCCCCCGATAACAGCCCTTGTTCAGGTGCACGGCGGTCTCGACCACGCCGACTTCGTGGGGAATCGTCCGATGGTCAGTATCGAGCCCAGCTCGGGGACGGTACGCCGCGATACGCAGAGCCTCGTAGGCCCAGATACCGGCGGGACGAAGATCCTCCGGAAAACCGTCCGCGCGGGGAACGATGCGGGTCTCGGTACCGGAAACGTCAGGCCACGCCAGACCTTCGCCTTGGGGCGGCCCAGTGATGACGGCGTAATCAGCGGAAACGTCGGCGACCTCGACCCGCAGCATGAACCGCATCCGGTCCAGGAACTGCACGAGCGACGCGGAGGTACCCGGCTCCACGTGCGCCCAGACGGCCTCACCATCATCGACCAAGTACAGGTGATGCTCGATGTGCCCGTTCGGGCTGAGCAGGAGAGCCTCGGTCGGCTCGAACGGCGCCAATCCGTCCAACTGCTGGCTCAGCAGGCTGTGCAGCCAGCTCAGCCGGTCAGGCCCGGAGACACGTACGACACCGCGATTGCTGCGGTCGACGAACGCGGTACCTGCTTCGAGCGCGCGCTGCTCTTGCGAAGGTTCCCCATAGTGCGCGGCGACCTCCTGGTCGGGCGCATCGGCACGGACGGCTCCGGGCGACTGCAACAGCGGGCTCTCCATAGAACCCAGACTATGCGCCGCGGCAGTCCTCGCACCGCCCGTAGACGGTGAGGTGGTGCACGTCGGTCTCGAACCCGAAATCACGCTCCAGCACCCCGGCCAGCCCCGCCGCCGCACGCGGATCCACGTCCTCGACCGTATGGCAGCCCCGGCAGACGAGGTGGATGTGCTCGGCGTCGGCGGCCAGATGGTAGTTGGGTGGACCATGTCCGAGATGGGCATGCTTGACCAGCCCCAACTCCTCCAACAACTCCAGCGTCCGGTAGACGGTGGAGATGTTCACCCCGCGGGCTGTGCGCTGCACCTCGGTACAGATCTCTTCGGGAGTCCCGTGTTCGAGGTTGGTGACGGCCTCCAGCACCAGTTGACGCTGCGGCGTGACCCGGTACCCCTTCGCCCGGAGCTCCTCCTGCCACGACTCGACCATGCACCGAGTGTATGCCGGATGAGATCGCCAAAAACTCGCTTGCCTCGTCCCGCGGAGCTCACATACCGTGCGGATACGCGCGAAAGGAGGTGGTCCAAGAAATGATTGATTCGAGGGCTCGCGAGGTGGCTGTCCGCTAGTCGCCGTTCCGCCTCGGCGCCGCCGCCCCCGGCGGCGGCAACCGGTCGCGACGGTGACCGGCGAATCCCAGGCAGTTACCCGGTCCCCGGACCGATGGACCCGTCCTGTCCATCCCCCGCCCCATGCGGGAAGGTCCGGGGATCGCTCTTTTCCAGGAACGGGCCCGCCGCGAGACGGACGCTCCAGGCCGTCCTCGGTCCACGCCGGGCTCACCACACGCGCGGCTCACTTTACGCCGTACTCGCTACACGCGCGGCTCACTCCACGCCGTACTCGCTGCTTGCTCCGCCACGTGCGAGCTTCACCCCGTCCTCACACCGCGCAGGTCAGGCGACGCGCTTGAGTTGGGCTGATAGGTGGGACTGGAGTTTCTGGCCCACCGCCGCCATGTCGTAGGCCCAGCCCAGGTCCTCGCCGATGAGGCCGTAGAGGCGCGTCCCGGCGGTGACCTCCTTGGCGGACTCCGTCCGGGCCACGACATCGGTCTGCAACTCGACCCGGTTGAACGCGACGTTGCCGAGGTAGATCTCGACGATGCCGGTCGGGTGGGCCAGCGTCACCTCGACCTGATGGTCCGGACGCGGCCTCCAGTAGCCCGTCTCGGTGGCGAGGGGGCGTCCGAGCGTGCCGTCCTTCTCGATCATCCAGGTGCGGCTCGCGTAGATCAGGAAGGGCTTTCCGATATGGGTGAAGGACATCTCCTGCCCGAAGTTGAAGTCCTCGATCGTGGGATAGCCGCCGACGCCGGCGCCCTCCCACGTGCCCAACAGGAACTTCAGAGGCTCAAGGTCCGGGTGCAGCTCAGGCTCCATGGGCACCGAGCGTAGCGGCGTGGGGCCCGTCCCGCGCGAAGAGAAAATGATGCGCTCGGGGCAGGTCCGCTACTTCAGCCGTCCGAGCCGGATGACGAGCAGGACGGCGGAAACCGCCACCAACCCGAGAACGAGGACCAGGACACCCGCGTTCACCATTCCGCTCACGCCACGGGATGGTACCGCCCCAGCTAGAGTTCCCTGTATGGCGAGACCTCTGGTGATCAAGGTGACCGCGGGGGCGGACGCCCCGGAACGGTGCAACCAAGCCTTCACGGTGGCCGCCGCCGCGGCGGCGAGCGGAGTACCCGTCTCCCTGTGGCTGACCGGTGAGTCGGCCTGGTTCTCCCTGCCCGGCCGCGCCGGGGACTTCTCCCTCCCGCACGCGACACCGCTGGAGGATCTACTCTCGGTGATCCTCTCAGCTGGACAGGTGACCCTGTGCACGCAATGCGCGGCCCGGCGCGAGATCGGACCGGACGATGTGCTGCCCGGGGTCCGGATCGCCGGTGCGCCGACCTTCGTGGAGGAGATCTCCACCGAGGACGTTCAGGCCATCGTGTACTGAGGCCCGTCGAGCGGTTTCGGGTTGATCTGGTCTAGAACGGAAATGAGTCGGCCGATGTCCCGTTCTCTGGGGAGCTGCCGGCATGGTCGACATACCCGCCTGGGCCTGGGTCGCGACGGTGGGGCTGATCGTCGTCCTCTTCGTCTTCGACCTGCTGGTGGCCGTGCGGCGGCCGCACGCGGTCAAGCTGGGTGAGGCGACCTTCTGGTCGGTCTTCTACATCGCGGTGGCGGTCGTTTTCGGGTTGGTGTTGTGGGGGCTCGGCGGGTCGACGGCGGGGACGGAGTACTTCGCGGGATGGATCGTCGAGAAGAGCCTGTCCATCGACAATCTGTTCGTGTTCGTCATCGTCTTCTCGCGCTTCGGGGTCCCGGAGCAGTACCAGCAGAAGGCGCTGCTGTTCGGCATCGCGGCGGCGCTGGCGTTGCGGACGATCCTCATCGTGGTGGGCGCCGCGGCGATCAGTCTGTTCTCCTTCACGTTCCTGTTCTTCGGGCTCGTGCTGATCTGGACGGCCGTGCAGCTCATCCGGCACCGCAAGGAGGAACCCGAGGTCGAGGACACCTGGCTCGTCCGGCGGGCTCGTAAGATCCTGCCGGTCAGCTCGGACTTCCACGGCGGCCGGATGCTCGCCCACGAGGACGGCCAGCGTGTGATGACGCCGCTTCTCCTGGTGTTCATCGCGATCGGGAGCACCGACCTGCTGTTCGCCCTGGACTCCATTCCGGCGGTGTTCGGGGTGACGGAGGAGGCGTTCATCGTGTTCACCGCCAACGCGTTCGCGCTGCTCGGGCTGCGCGCCCTCTTCTTCCTCATCGAGGGGCTACTGGAAAGGCTCGTCTACCTTTCGATCGGCCTTTCGGTGATCCTCGCCTTCATCGGCGTAAAGCTCATCCTGCTGTTCCTGCACGAGGACGTCAGCAACTCCATTCCTGAGATCCCGACACCCGTCTCCCTGGGCGTGATCCTGCTGATTCTGGTGGTCACCACGATCGCCAGCCTCCTCCGCGTCCGCACCCATCCGGACGAGCGGGCGCACGCCGGCTCCCTCCGCAAACGCCGTAAGGAATCCCGTTCCGAGGAGGAGGCCACGACCTCCTGAGCGGAGACATCAGGAGAGTCGGCCCGGATCAGTCGTCTTCGCGTAGCGCGCGGATCGCCTTCTGAAGGCGAGCCTCGCGTCCGGCCGGTGTCCGGGCCTTGAGCAGCGGCAGGATCAGCAGGTACCGGCCGGTCTTGTCGAGCGCGTCGAAGCGGGCGGCCGCCTCCGGGGCGGCCGCGAGGGCCGAGGCCAGGTCGGACGGGACGGTCGCATCGCGCTGGGCGGCGTAGGCCGCGGCCCACCGCCCGTCCATCTGGGCCGCGGCCACCTCGGCCAGGCCGGGTGGCCGCATCCTCCCGGCGGCGGTCAGCGCCTCCACCTTCGCCACGTTCACCCGCGACCATGGGCTGCCCTTGCGCCGGCGCGAGTACCGCTGGAGGTAGCTGTGCTCGTCCAAGGACTTGCGCTGGCTGTCGATCCAGCCATAGCAGAGCGCAACGTCCAGGGCCTGGCCGATCGTGATCGAGCCGATGCCCGCGCCCTTCTTGGCGATCCTCAGCCACACTCCGCCCTCGTCGTCGTGGTGTCCCGCCAGCCACGACTCCCACTCGGCGGCGTCCGCGAAGCGCATCACTTGGCCCGCACCTCCAGGTAGTGCCGGTTGTGCATGATGCCGAGGACGTTGCCGAACGGATCGACCACGGACGCGGTGACGAACCCCTCTCCGTGCTCGGTGAGCGGCTGGTACTGCTCGGCGCCCATGGACAACAGCTTGTCCAGGGTTCCCTGGAGGTCGTCCACATGCCAGTGCATGACGGCCCCGCCCGGGCCGGACGCCGCGCCGGGCGCCCTGAACCGTCCGTCGATCAGGCCGAGTTCGTGCTCCTCGTCGCCGATGCGGAACTCGTAGTAGGCGGTCCGCCCGTCCGGCCCGGCGCGGTTGAAGTAGGGCTCGATGCCCAGGAACTCGGTGTACCAGCGCTTGGCCGCCTCCAGGTCGTCCGCCCAGAAGTTGGTGGTGGCAGGTCCTCGCAACATCGCGTTCTCCCTCTCGTCGTCCTGACACCCACAACGTTAGGAGGCCAATAGGTCATCGAACGTCCTACTAGGACACTGATCTTCGAATAGCCCACACTCTGCGATCAGCGTGAGGAGGCGCATGCCTCCGGCGCTCTACCACGGGATGGTCGCACCATGGCGATCCAGGAACTGCAAGTCCCGGGGCGCCGGCCTGCGCTTCGAGGACGTCGACGACGGCCGGGATACTCGGTCCCGCTCGGATTGGCTTTCCGGCCGTCCCGAGGCCGTCATGCGTCGTGTCAAGCAGTGCCGGGCACCTGACGTGGAACCCAGGAAGCGAAGTCGCTACGGGATGCGCATCTCAGGCTTCGACCGGTCCATACAGGTATCGATTCCCGGGTTGTAGGGCGCGGTGGGGTTGAACAAGGCGTAGGAGTACGAACAGCAGGGGTTGTGCCGTTCCCCCTCGGACGAGTATTTGGCACCGAACGGGGCCTCGACACCGACCGCCTCATACGGGAACGGCGGCAGCTTCGGCACTTCGTCGTAAGTGTTCACCAGCCGGAATGTCTGGACATCCAAGTCGCCGTAATAGTCCTTGAACTTCGAAGCTCCAACCTTGGGGCTGGCCTGGTTGCAATGCAAGATCTTCGTACTGGGTATCGCGGCGGCACGTGCCAGCGGTACGGTCAGGGTCGCCAGGGCCGAACCGAGGCTGTGCCCGGTGACAATGAGCCTTTTTCCACTGTTAGCAATAATTGACAATTCACCCATGAAGGTGCCGTGGTCGAGACCATTGAAGACGTCGCGAAAGCCGTGCTCCACCTGGATGTCGGTGATAGGTGATTTCGTCGGCGGGCTGTAGGGCACCAGCTTCGTCTTGCCGTCCATGATGAAGTCGTCGTCCGTCTGGGACCCACGGAAGGCCAGAAACACAGTCGTACTGTCCGGCCCGTAGGCGAATATCGCGAAGGGTTCGCTGATCAGCCTGTCATCGAGGATGAAACTGCTCCAGAAGGGGCCTCGAAACGTCCAGTCGTCGAGCGGAAACACCGGGCTCGTGATGGGGCAACTGTCCGAGGGGGTCCACGAGAACCTGCCTGCACTGGGCTTGCCGTCGGCCTTCCATTGTTCACACATGTCGCAGGCTACATTGACGACGAAGGAACAGGTTCGGGCGATGTCCAGATCATATCCCGGAGGAATTTGCAGCGGTGTTCCATCTCCGTCGGACATCAGGGCTCCTTCGTAGATCGAACCACCACCACATCTCTTCTCGGCGGTTCGGAAGTCCCTCCGATCACCCGAATGGATTCTCTATCCGAAGCTTGCGAATCTACGCAGCATGACTGAGGGCGGCTGCTTGCAAGCTACCCACTCCAATTCAGCGCTACTAATGGGTTCACACGTTTTTGCTTTCCGTGTACCGTATCTATGCAGGTGGGCGACCTGACGAAGTACAAATGCTCAGGGGGTGCCGATGGCGAGCGCGGAGAGCCGTCAGCCGGCCATGACCCCGTCCAGCGTCTCCTGACACTGCCTGGTGCGCGGATCGTCGGGCCCGAAGAGGCGCAGCAACGGCCCGACGATCTCCAGCAGGAGCTGGCGCGCGTGATCGCGCCGCCCGACCAGGTGAAGGCAGGTGGCCGCCAGGCACCGGCTGTCGACGGCGTCCTCGTGGTAGGGCCCGAGGACGCGCGAGCGGCCGTCCGTCACGTACAGCAGGCCGGGCAACGCCTCCGCCGGGCGCCCGAGCCCGACCCGGACGACGGCGATCAAATGATGGACGTTCAGCGTGGTCGGATGCTCGGGGCCGAGCAGGCCGATCCGCGCGGCGAGGACCTGCTCGGCCAGCGGCAGCGCCTCGGCTTCGCGGTCCAGGTAGTAGAGGGTCGCCGCGACCAGATAGCAGCTCGTCAGCGTCTCCTCGTGGTCCGACCCGAGACGCCGCGTCCGCTCGGTGAGGACGCTCTGGAAGAGCGGCAGCGCCGCCGCGTAATCCTGCGCGTCGAAGAGTTCGAGCCCCTTGCGGTGCCATTCCTCGACCGGGACCTCGGAGGTGCTCCGAGGCCGGCCCCTGCTGGACGGCCGGAGGCGCCGCAGGACCGTCTCGGCGTCGGCGGGACGGTCGTCCGGCCGCTTGGCCAGCAGGTCCAGGACGAGTTCGCAGAGCTCCGCGGGCAGATCCGGCCTGATCATGCGTGGATCGTCGGGCGAAATGTGCAGGTGGTGGTAGAGCAGGACGCTCAGCCCCTTGCCGCTGGGGAAAGGGGGACGCCCGGTCAGCAGCTCGAAGAGGACGCAGCCCAGCGAGTACAGATCCGTCCGCCCGTCCACGGCGTGCCCCTCGAACTGCTCGGGCGCCATGTACACGGGTGTGCCGAGTGAGCTGTTGCCGGTGAGGTTGGTCGAGGACTCAGCGAACCGCGCGATGCCGAAATCACAGATCTTGGTCCATCCGCCGTCCGCCTCGATGAGGTTGGACGGCTTGACGTCGCGGTGCACGACGCCGCGCGTGTGTGCCGCGCCGAGCGCGGAGGCGACCTGCGCGACGATGTGCACGGCACGCGCGAACGGCAGCCCGCCCGGGTGCTCCGCGAGCACCCGCCGCAGGTCCCGTCCTGTAAGCAGCTCCATGACCAGGAAGAGCAGGGGTCCGTCCTGGTCGATGTCGTGCACGACGGTGATGCCGGGGTGCTGGAGCCCGGCGGCCAGCTGAGCTTCGCGGCGAAACCTCGCCACCAGCGCGGGGTCGGTGTCGTCGCTCAGCGGGAGGAGCTTCACGGCGACGGGCCGCTCCAGTCGCAGATCGAGGGCCCGCCACACCTCGCCCATCCCGCCACGGCCGAGCGAGCGCTCCATCCGGTAGCGCCCGCCGAGCTCTCGGCCCTGCCGCACCATGAACGCATCGACCACGCTCATACCCACCGATCACGCTGTCGCCCACCTGCGGCGCGTCCGCCACCAACGCCCTGAAGGTATCGACCCCGGGACGCCCCAGGGGCAAGAAGACCCGACCGGTTCTACCCGGCCCGGGGAACCAGTGAAGACGACGATGAGCTTACGGTTACGCAGGAGTCTCCGCACTGCCAGATAACCCCGGCAACTGACACCCGTCAGGAAGGCTTCCAACCGGACCCTTGAGTGTGCTACGCCGGTCAGCGCCCACGGAGGGCCCAGACGAGCCGCCCGAAGTCATCACGACCTACGACAAGAGCAACACCATGAATCCTTGCTGTCACAAAGCGCCAGTTAGCCGTCGTGCGCTGGGAAACCTCCCGAAGGCCAAGGAGTCTGCGGCCGATCTGCGATAGTGACGTGATGCGCACGGTGCCCATCGAGGCTCGACCTGATCACCTGCTGCGACTTGCAGGCTGAAGGACCCGCTGGGGCCGTGGCGGAGATGATCTGGAACGCCCTTGCCGCCGAGGCTTGCAACATCGTGGTGGACGTCGATGTCAACGAGCTCGGCGGGGTCGAGTACGTGAGCGTCGACGACGACCACGGGATGCCGCACGCCTCGTGTGATGACTACTTCGGTCGGCTGGGCGGATCGTGGAAGAGCATTGTTAAGGTCTCCCCCGAGCTTCGGCGTGGCCTGCATGGACGCAGCGGACAAGGCCGACTACAGGCTTTCGCGCCGGGCGAGCAGATCCGCTAGGTGACGACGGCACTCAACGCAGTCGGACGACGCGAGCGCACAACGATCAGCGGGACCATCGACTCGCCCGCGGACTTCACCGTGTCCGATTCCGAGAGTGTCGCCGACAGTGTTCCCGACGTGCCCATCACCTAAATGGGCCAGGCCCTTGCCCCGTCGACCGTCTGGCTGCACACGGCCGAGTACCAGGTAGCGGGTCCGAACGAAAGCGCCGAGGGCACACCTGGTCTGGTGCTGCGAATCATCGAGTGACCGCAGGACGTGGGGCGAGCGCTAGCCCTGTGTGACTCTCACCGGGGTGGTGCTGACCGAGCTGCCAGCCGGCGTTCAAGCCACGGCTACCACTCCACCGCTTATCTGCTGTGGGACGGTTTCAGCGAGAGGACGTCTACCCTTACCGGCATGAGCCGTCCGAACCGGCCGTGGCAGTCGAAAGGCAACTCTTCGACGAGGTCGCCACGACGATGGCACGGCGGCTGCCCAAGGCCGTCCAGAACCGCCGGACCACACTGCGGCTGCTACGCGAGATCGTCGCACATGATCCCGGTGGCCTCTACCAGGTTCTGGACGAGTTGTGGCGACTACTCCAACGCACCAGCCTGTCCGACATCATCCGGGCGACGACCGAGGTCTCCGCGCGCCTGGACTTCATCGCGGCGCTCAAGCAGATGGTCTTCGATCCGAAGACCAGTAAAACTGTCAAAGAGCGCAGCGAACTACACAAAATACTCGAACCGAGAGACGTGGGTGTTCGGCGACGCTTACGCGCTCATGGTCAGCGACCGGAGTTTTGATACCGTCCTCCAGCGTCATCTCCAGGCGCTCGGACGGGACCCGGCGCCCGGGCAGGTGTCCCGGTCCACAGGGAGGACGGTAGGAAGGCCATCGTCGATCTGCTTCTTGGCCGTGCAGTTCGCGGCAGCTCCGGTAGAGAGCACTTGGTGGTGGTGCTGAAGGCGCCAAGTGTGAAGGTCGGCCAGACCGAGGTAGGGCAGATCAAGAGTTACGCCGAGGCCGTCGTCAGCGACCACCAGTGCGCCGACGCTGGGGTGAAGTGGGATTGGGAGTTCTGGGTCATTTCGACGGCGTTGGACAACGTGGTGGGCCGCGATGCCACCGCCCCCAACCGTCCACCGGGCTGCATTGCCGAATGGGAGGGCGGCGTGCGGATCTGGGCACGCACGTGGGGCGAGATCATCGACGACTGCGAAGACCGCTTGCACTTCTACCGTGAACGCCTCACCCACGACCCTGTCACCGACCACACCGTGGACTGCTTGCGCCGCGTCCACCACTACGCCCCCAAGGCCCTGACCTGGTTGGGTGACCGCGGAACCCAGTTCAGCCGCACGACCGACATCTGAACCACACCGCCAGCTTCGTCCACGCCCGCACCGGGCCTCGGTCTTCCTGGCAAGTCGCGAGAGGTGGGCCTGAAGGCGTATCCGACGAAGAGCGTCCTGGGTCCCGCCAGGTCGACATGCACCGAGCCGGTCGCCTGATCAAATCCGGGCTCCGGACTGCGGTGCCAGGCACACCATGCAAATCTTGGACGATCCGCCCAGCACACATCGATATGACGCCATGATCCGGAGGGAGGCGATACCGCGCTATTCATGGCGTCTTCCCCGGGCGCTCGGCGTCCGGCCATTCGCGATGCCTACGCCCTGCTCACCGCGGAAGGCCGATAGCCCGGACACCCGTGGGCACGCTACGGTCCACCTGTTCGACGAGCGGTGCGGGCGGGGGTACGAAAGGGGCGCCCAACACGGTGGCGCTGAACGCAGGGACCGGAGAACGACCCCCGCTTCGCTGCGATGCCGACAGCCTCAAGTGGACGGGACCAGCCGTCCCCAGGCGGCTGGAGTCGGTAGCGGTAAAGGCCATCAGTGGTTCGGTCGATGTCCACTTGTTTCGGGTTGGTGTGTTTGTAGCGGTTGTGCCACCCGCAGGTGAGGGTGAGTTTGTCAATGTCGGTGGGGCTGTGGCCCAACGCCCATCCGTCCACGTGGTCGACTTCGCACAGCGCGCCGGGAACCTCGCAGGCCACGACCGCACAGGTGGGGTAGAGCGCTTCGAGGGCCTGGCGTTGCCCTGGGCTGGCGAATCGGGTCCGATGCCCGAGATACAGCGGGCGGTTGCCGGACCCGAGGATGAGGGGTGACACCCCGGCTGACAGGGCGATGCGGCGGGCCTGTTCGGCCGGGATGGGGGTGCCGTCGGTCAGGCGGGCGGGGGCGGTGCCGCCGGTGAGGGTGTCCAGGTCGACGATGAGGGTGACCTTGGTGGCTTTGTGCCCGCCCGACAGCACACCGCTCAGCGCGGCCGCCGTCCGCTCGGACAGGTCACGGCGATCACCGGCCCCGGCGGGCCTGGCCAGCGGCCCCAGTGCGCCGTCCCAGATGGCGGCGTCCTCGGCGTTGAGCCACCCCTTGAGGTAGCGGCCACCGTCCAGGGACCGGCTGGACTCGACCCAGGACCGCTCATACCCGCGCCGCGATTCGAGATCAGGTTCCTCGGTTCCGTCGCGTTCGGCGATCACCTCCCGGATCCGGGATCCGAAGGAGGCGAGTTTCCCCGCGGAGCAGCCCTGATCGGCCATCGGCAGCAGGATGTCCTCGGCAGCGGCGCAGTCATCCTCATCCAACCGGGCGACCGCGGCCGCGATCGTAGCGGCGTACCCGTAGGACAGGGTTCCGCCCGCCAACCGCTCCGTCACTTGGGTGAGTCGGTGGTGCTGGCGGGCCAGGGTGAGACGTTCCTTGGCGCGGGAGTCGCGCATGCCCAGCCGGGACCGCAGCCATGCCCGAGTGGAGGGCAGGCCCCACCGCTGTACTTCCCGGCCGCCGTCGACCACACCGATCAACCCGGCCAATGCTGCTTCCTGGACATCGAGGGCGGCGGCGAGCGTTTCGGTGAGTTCCATGCACCCGGCCGCCGATTCGGGCGGGGGGCGATGGGCGAGTTCGGCGGCGATCGCAGCCAAGGCGTCCACCAATTCCCCGCTGGCCACCTCGTCAAGGTCGATCGTCATCGAACGCATACCCTAATCATAGTCGAACACGTTAAATACCATCACCATTTCATAGGTCGATAATGAGTTCGACTATTGTTACCATCGAGACACCTCGACGGACCTACACTCCGGACGAATCGAAATCGGGTGAATTTTGGTAATTGTGCATCTCGCCACCGCTCCCTGCTCCCGGTCCCTGCTCCCGGTCTCTACTTCCTGATCGCTACTTCCCGGAGGATTTGCCGTTTCTGGGTAGAAAAGTGGGGGCGGCGCGTCGGGCGGGGGCAGGCGGAGCCTGCCCGACAAAAGCTGCACCCAGGGGCCGCAGAGGCTCCGAAGTCAAGGGTGGGACGGAGTCCCATCGCGTAGCGACGCGAAGCGCCCTTGACTTTGGAGGGGCGGCCCCGTACGCAGCGCCGCCCCCACTGCCGACCAAGACACCCACACCAGAACAAAGAACTAGGAACCGACCACCGTGCTATGGCATGTCAGAGGTTCTTGAGTGCCTCAGCGAGTCGTCCAAAATTATGACGGCTCACAACGAGCTTGGGGCCATCGGGATCTTTGCTGTCACGGAGGGCTACGACATTCAATGCCCCTGCGACCTCGACACAGTTGTCGTTCTGAACTGTGCTACCTGAAGATTTTGCGCCATGCTGCGTTATCCAGACCCATCCAGTTCTCCCTACGGGCTAGCTAATGAGACTTGAGGGTCTTGGTGAGTCGTCCAAAGTCGCGACGACTCACCACGAGCTTGGGGCCGCCAGGATCCTGGCTGTCGCGAAGCACCACGGAATCATGGATAGTCGCCAACTCAACGCAGGCGCCACCGTTCTCGCCGCTCTTTCTCGCCTTGCGCCACTCGGCGTTGTTCAAGTCCATTTGCTTTCTATCACCTTTCTTATCACCTCCCGCGACATGTTCGCAGGGAGAGTCTTACTTCCCAGCGTCCGCAGAGTGCGAGCCAACCCGGCTAGATCGTTCTCGTCATCGGTCGTAATGCCCCGCACTGTCGTCTCAAGATACGCCACCTCACTCCGATCTCTCATGGTCGCGAGGATGAACGCCCCGCCAGTCCCCGCAGGCACACCATCATCGTTGCCAACGACTTGAACGGTGACGTTCGGTAGTTCGCTCATGACCCCCAAATGTTCCAGTTGCTCTCTCATGATCTCCCGCGAACCCACCAGGTGCGTGAGTACGCTCTCGCTCAGAAGCGCCACCAGGGTGGCCGGTGGCGGCGAGTCCCGGGTGAGAATGATCTGACGCGCGAGACGCGCCGCTATGGCTTCAGCCGTCCCTAGGAATGCGCTGGCATAACTCTCGGTTTGAAGCAGACCAGGGATGACGGTGTGCTCCCACCAAACCAGCACGTCTGCCTGGCTCTCTACCTCTGGCCAGTCGAACCAGCTTGGGAAGCCCATCTGTCCATCGTCGTTGAGATCGTCGTAGAGGTTCAGGAGTACGCCGCCCGCCCTGAACTCAGGGTCCATCACCTCAACGAAGTCGCGTTTGCATCGCTTCTTGCCACTTTCGACTTGCGAGATAAAGGACGCTGTCTTGCCAGTCCGTTGCGCGACGCGCGCCTGACTTAACCCGGCGCGCTCCCTGTATCGCCTGAACTGCCGTCCGAACGCCGCCAACGCGGGTGACGTAGCTGCACGTCGTCGTGGGGTCGGCATGATCACCTCTGCTCAACCGGGGGTGACGGTTGTAACCGCCAGCAAGAGATCATTAGCAAGATGTTTTCTCTTTCCGCAGGTTAACAGTAACTGACTGTGACTGAGTGGCTTACTGGCAGCCACAACAACCGGCCACGTTCCAAGGACGTACCGATGTCAGTAGTAGGTCTCATGCCAGAGCCAGCCGTGCTTGTGCTTGCGTCGTCTGAGCGGGCGCCTGGTTGTGCGCGTCGCTTTCTTGGGGAGCGGTTCCGGGAGATGGAGATCGCCGACGACTATGCCGGTCGGATCGTGGTTACCGAGTTGGTTACCAACTCCTACAAGCACGTGGGGTTCGGGCACATCGTTGTGCGGATCTTCCGGGAGGAGCGGAGCGGTCTGGTCCGGATCGAGGTGTGGGACCAGGGGGTCGGGCTGCCCGTGGTGCGGCCGGCGGACGATCAGGCCGTCAGCGGGCGCGGCCTGCCGCTGGTGAGCGCGCTTGTCCAGGAGTGGGGCGTCCGTCCGTTGCTTGAGGAGGGGAAGGTCGTATGGGTCCGCTACGCGCCATGAACGACCTGGCTGGACGGCGGCGCCGACGATTCGTGTCGTGGTGGCGTGCCCGGTGGGGGCGTGCTGCTGCCATCAGACACCTGGATCTGCTCGCCGGTGCGCTCACGGCCAAGGGGTACCGGTGTGTGAAGCTGTATCGGGCCGAGGAGTTCCCCGCCCGGCCGTTGCTGCTGTGGGTCTTCGCGGTGAGCCGGGCGGACGGTGTCAGGGTCGCTGTGATCGTCCACGCTGCGCGCCGCGGCACCTGGGCCTACTACCAGGCCGGACACCATCCCTACGAGCACCATGGCTATCTGGCTTCCTGCGATGATCCGGAGACCGCCGCTGACAAGGTCGACGCCATCTTCAGATATCAGATGTTTCCCGCCGTCTATTGAGCCGCGATCGGTTGAGAAAGCCGTCGGCCCCGCCCCGCGGTAGGCGGGACGGGGCCGTGGGTGGAGGGTCTATCTACCAGCGGTACCAGCGGCCGCGTCGGCCTGAGGGGCCGTTGCTGCGGGCCACGAAGCCCACCAGCCAAAGCACCAGGACAACGGCGGCCACGACCCACAGGATCTTCAGCGCGAAGCCGATGCCAAAAAGGAGCAGCGCCAGCACCAGAACAAGAATCATCAACCAGGGCATGAGGTCCCCTCCTCGCTTTTCGTCTCGGCGCCAGAAGTCCCCGCAGAGAGTCCTTTGATGCGCGACAGAGGTCACGAATCAAAATCATCGCTGCTCGTGCTCTTGACAGCACTCTGCGCAACGGGGTGGTGCCCAGCCGGTGTCGAGGGGTTTTCCGGTCAGCTCAGGACGGCGTTCAGGCGTTCCTCACGGAGTCGGCCCGCCCAGGAGTCGTCGATGGGCTGGAGTTGGCGTCCGGCCGCCCAGCTGAGCAGCAGGTCGGCCAGGCCAGGGTTGCGGACGAGCGCCGGGCCGTGCATGTAGGTGCCGAGGACGCGGCCGCTGTAGGCGCCCTCGTAGCCGCTGCCGTCGCCGTTGCCGATTCCGGCCACCACCTTCGCGAACGGCTTGGCGCCGGGGCCGATGCTGGTGGCGCCCTGGTGGTTCTCGAAGCCGGTGATGCGGGGGACGCTCAGCTCCGCCGACACGTCGCCGACGACCTCGCCCACCGCGCGCTGCTGGCCGCGGCCGGAGCGGATGTCGAGGATGCCAAGACCCGGGACGGGCTGGCCCTCCTCGCCGCCGAACTCGTGGCCGAGGATCTGGAACCCGGCGCAGACCGCGAAGATCACGGCACCGCGCTGGGCGGCGGTGCTCAGGCCGCCGTCGGCGCGCAGCCGCTGGGCCGCGAGGATCTGCGGACGGTCCTCGCCGCCGCCGAGCAGGTAGATGTCGCCGTCGGTGGGCACCGGCTCGTCCGACCGCATGTTGATCGTCTCGGTCGCGATGCCGCGCAGCGCGGCGCGGCGTTCGAGGACGATGGTGTTGCCCTGGTCGCCGTAGGTGCTGAGCAGGTCGGGGTAGACCCAGACGATCTTGATTCGGTTAGACGACACGGCCGTACCTCGTTCGGATGTTCTGGAAGGCGGTGTAGTTGGCGATCACGTCGAGGTGGCCGGGCGGGACGGCCATGACCGCCTGGTCGATGTCGTCCACGAGGGTGAAGGCGACCTCGGCGGCCTCCAGCCGGGCGGCGAGGTCGATGCGGCGCTCGCCGGTGACCCAGACGGGACGGCCACGCAGGATGCGGTAGTCGACGTCCCAGAGCCAGGACGTGTCGCGGCCGTCGGGGCCCTGCGCGTTGATCGAGAGGGCGACGGGGCCGGGCGCGGGTTGCAGGACGTCGAACGCCTCCAGCCAGCCGGCGGGGTTCTTCGACAGCAGCAGCCGGATCCGGCGGCCCTCGTGCTCGACCGTGGTGTAGCGGCCCGCGACGGACTTGACCTCACTGAGCAGCGGCAGCGCCTGCTCGGGCGGGACGCCGAACTGGGCGACGACCGCCAGCGCGACCAGGGCGTTCGAGCGGTTCGCGCGGCCCGGCAGGGACAGCCCGGAGAGGGGGAACGCGCGGCCGTCCGGGGTCGTGATCTGGTCGCCCTTCAGCGTCCAGTCGGGGCGCGGACGGGCGAAGTGGCACTGGCGGCAGCGCCAGTCGCTGTCCTCGTCGGTGTCCTGGCGGTCGAGGGGGCCGCCGCACTCCGGGCAGCACCAGGAGTCCTCGCGCCAGTGCTGACCCGCAGCGACCCACGTCACACTCTTGGCGGTGGACGCGCCCCAGGTGACGAGTGGGTCGTCGCAGTTGGCGATGACGTGGCTCTGCGGGGACTTCTCCAACGCGCGCCGCCACTTGCCGGCCAGCAGCCAGATCTCGGCGGCACGGTCCATCTGGTCGCGGCTGAGGTTCATCAACGCGACGACGTTCGCGCCCGTCTCGGCCAGCACCATCGGGACGTACTTCTCGTCACACTCCAGCACGCCGTAGCGGGCCGTGGGCGCGGACGCCAGCGCGGACACGTGCCCGGTGGGCATGTTCGCGCCGAACGCGTTGGTGGCGACCTCCCCCAGCGGCGTCATCGCCGAGGTGATCAGCCGGGTCGTCGTCGTCTTACCGTTGGTGGCGCTGACGAGGACGAGCTTGCGGTCCTTCGCGAGCCTGGTCAGCAGTTCGGGGTCGAGTCGCAGGCCGATCCGCCCGCCGATCACCGAACCGTCCCCACGGCCCGCGATACGGGACATCTTGGCGGCCGTACGACCGAGCGCGACGGCCAGCTGCGAACGCAGCGGAAGATCGCTCATTGACTCCGTCTTCTCTCCATGCACCGGGGCTACGAGCCTAGAGTCTGTCTCAAAGTGGCCTCCGCCGTCACCGTGAGCGCGTCACCTGACCGTTGGAGCGAAGCCGGAGGCGAGCCCCCACGGGAAGATCGCGAAGCGATGCGCACTCGCACAAGCACGATCAAGAGGCGAGCCGCCAGGCGAGCCCCTTGGGCCAGGATTGCGGTGACCACAGCCTAGCCGCTGATCGGCGCGCCTGCGCGTGTGCGCGTCGTGAAACGACACGCGCTGACATGCCCTGGAATGCGACGAGCATCACAGCCGATCGTGTAAACCACTCGTGGCAATGTTGACCGGTACCGAGGTGTCGTGATTCTGTGCGACCCCCGACGCGGTGAGCCAGATTCCCAACCACGCGTCCTAGAACGACGTCACCCACTACTTTTGTCGGGAGCCCTGCGGTTTGCGGGGAAGCGGTGCCCGTCCGAGGCGGGCCGAGATCGCTGGCGTGGGCGAAGCGGCGACAAGGCGAGGTCTGAGCGATGCAGTGTCCGACGTGCGGTTCCAACACGCCCGGGACGCTCGGCAAGTGTTCGAACTGCGAGGCGCCGATCGACGTGTACTCGGTCGGGCCGGCCGCTTCGCTGGGGGCGCCGCTGGGGGCACCGATGCGCGAAGGGTCAGCCGACGCGCTGGGCGACAAGACGATGATGGTGCCGCCGACGCAGTCCTGGGCTCCTGGCGGGTCGTCCTGGTCGCCCGAGCCGGCGTCCGTGAGCACGCCGCCGCTGGGCGCGCCGCCCGCACCCGCGCCGGCACCGTTCGCCCCGCCCATGTCCATTCCGCCCATGTCCACTCCGCCCACGCCCACTCCGGCCGTCCAGGCGCCGGGGACGCTCGCGTCCTCCGACCCCGAGTCGACCGCAGCGTGGACGTACGACCCCCAGGGCGACTCCGGCGGCTTCGACAGCCTGCCGCCGCCCGCGTCCTCCTGGCCGGGCAGTGCCGCGCCCGCCGTCCCGGTCCAGCCGGAGCAGGCGCCGGAGCCCGCGCCGGAGCCGGAGTCGATCGTCCCGGAGTCGTGGTACGCGCAGCCGCGCAAGCCGCAGGCGCCGGAGGCCGAGGCGACGCAGGTGTGGACGCCGCAGCCCTCGCCGGCCGACCAGGTGTGGGGCGCGCCGCCCCCCGTCCAGGCGCCGGCCACCATGATGGACGCGACCGTCATGGACGGCGCTCCACAGCTCGCCCCCGGTCCGATGGGCGCGCCGATGGGCGCGCCTCCCATGGGCAGTACCCCAATGGGTGGCACCTCCATGGGCCAGGGCATGCCGATGGGGCCCGACCCCATGGGACAGGGCGAGCCCCCGTACGCGGGGTACCCCGGCCAGGGCCCGGCGCGCTCGGGCGGCGGGACGAGCAAGCCGCTCCTCGTCGCGGTCTCCGCGCTGGTCACCGTCGCGATCGCGGCGGTCGCGTTCGTGATGTGGCCCTCGGGCGGCGGCGGCAAGGGCACGGCCAAGTCCTCGCCGTCGGCGGGCGCCAACACCAAGGTCGCGCAGACGAACAAGATCCCGAACGTGGCGCGGCAGCAGGCGGGCGCGATGAACGCGGTGCTGAACGCGAGCGTCGACACCCGCCGCGTCCTCGCCGGAGCGCTCGGGCAGGCCCGTACCTGCAAGAACCTGCCCCAGGCCATCCAGGGTTTCCAGACCGTCGCGCAGCGGCGCCAGAACCAGATCCGGCGCACCAAGAACCTCAAACTCGACAAGCTGTCGAACGGGGAGCGGCTGCGCGGTTCCTTGAACCAGGCCCTCGCGGCCTCGCTCCAGGTCGACCAGGTGTTGCTGCAGTGGGCGCAGCGCAACCAGGCCAAATGCAAGGGCAAGCCCCGTCCGGACGCGGCGCACGTGCCCGGGCGCGGGGCGGCGGAAACGCGCGCCACGCTCGCCAAGCGGCAGTTCGTCATCCTGTGGAATCCCGTCGCGCGGAGCACCGGCCAGCCGCAGCGGAGCTGGCAGCGGGTCTGACCGGGCTGATCACGAGCGCGTTGCGACCTGGGCGCGGGCAGTCCGCGTGCGGGGACGGCGCGTTATCTTTGCACCGGTGAATCTCAGGGGTTAGGGGACGTTATGCGGTGCCCGGGCTGCGGTAGTGACACCACGTCGGCGTTGCCTCGATGCACCCGATGCAACGCTCCGCTTGACCACGCGTCCGGCGGCGGAGATACGACCGCCCGAGACCCGTCGGAGAGCGGCGCGCCCGCCTCCTTCGGCCAGGACCCGACCGTCCGCGGTCCCTTCGGCGAGGAGGCGACCACCCGCGACGTCGAACCGTCGAGCTTCCCCCCGCCGAAGCCGAGCCCATCGAAGCCGGGCCCTCCGGGTCCCGGCGCTGAGGGCTCCGCCCCGCCTGGCCCCGGGCCGACGGGTCGCCTTCCGTTCGGGCAGGGCAACACGCTCGGCGCGGGGCCCGTCCCGCCGCCCGCGCGAGAGCCCGGTCCGATACCGGGAGTGCCCCAGAACCCCATGCCGGGGCCGCCGCAGGGCCCGACGCCGGGGCCGGTGCCGCCTCCGTGGGCTCCGTCACCGCAGGAGCCCATCCCGTGGCCGCCCGCGCCGGCCGACCACACGACGCCGATGCCGCCGGCAGGGGAGACCTCGATCCCGCTCTCCCCGGAGCCTTGGTCGGAACCGGCCATGTGGCAGCCACCGGCGCCCGCGAAGAAGAGCAAGCAGCCGTACCTGCTGATCGCGGCGGGCGTCCTCCTGCTGGCGGGCGTCGCGCTCGGGATCGTGCTGTGGCCGAGCGGGCCCAAGCCGAATCCGGCCGCCGGCAACACGGGCACGCAGCAGAGCCCACGCATCGCCGCCGACAGCACGAGCGGCTCCCCCACCGCCGACGGCGACCTCACCGAGCAGGCCGGGGTGGTGAACGAACTGCTCAAGGAGATGTCGGGTACCCGCTCCGACCTCGGCTCGGTGGTGACGGCGGGCTGCGGCACGACCGGGCTCCAGCGCATCCGCGACCAGCGCCAGGAGCAGCTCGGCAAGGCCCGCGCGCTGGAGGTGAGCGCCTTCGACGACGGCGACGCCCTCAAGGACGCGCTGGTCCGCGCCTTGGAGGCGTCCGTCGCCTCCAACCGGCGCTACCTCGCGGTCTCCCCCGGCTGCCCGTCCGACGACGAGGTCCAGAGCCTCAACCAGGAGGCCAGCGACGCCAAGAGCGAGTTCATCCGCCTCTGGACGCCGATCGCCGAACAGGCCGGCCTGGACCCCCGCAGTGAGGGCCAGATCTGACCCGGTCCAGGCCGGCGGTCATCCGCTCTCCGGCTCGGGGTTGAGGAAAGGGAGGGCGGCGGACGTGTCCTCGAAGGGGTCGATGAAGCGGTCCGCCCAGCACAGCACCGGTTCCAGCCACGGGGTGACCCGCATCGTCTCGGCGACGTGCTCGATCCGCTCGTCCTCGTCGAAGCCGAGCGCGACGACCGGCAGGTCGCGGAAGAAGCCCGCGTGGTCGTCGTCGCCGTACAGGGCGGTGAGGGCGAGGGGCCGGTTGCGTTCCAGCTCCATCGACAGCGGATGGCGGCGCAGCGCGTGGAGGCGGTGGCCGAGCCTGGCGTCCGGCGGCTGCTTCAGGCCGGGCAGCGGGTAGTCCAGGGGCGGCGCCGGGGTGTGCTTGTCGGGGACGCCCTCGCCGTACGGGAAGAGGCGATCCATCTCGTGCAGCCACCGCACCTGCGGGATGACCCACGCCGGGCCGGGCGCGACGCCGGAGGCACCACCGCCGAGGAGCCGCTGCGCCACGTCCGCCGCGGTGCCGGTGAGGTCGGACGGCGGGTAGGCGGTGCGCAGCGCCCGCGAACGGCGGGACACGGCGCGTTCCAGGACGGTCGCGAGCGCGCACTCGCGGAGCCTCGGCGCGAGCCGCGACCAGCCCCGGGCCAGGTCGGGCGGGACGGCGGGCAGCGGACGGTTGGCGACGTGCGCGAGGACGAGCGTGTCCGCCCAGAGCCGCAGCCAGCCCCAGTCGGGGTTCACCGCGACGAGGTCGGCCTCGCGCAGCTCGTACAGTGTGCAGGCGCGGCCGGAGCGGCACTCGCAGCCGCAGGCGGCCGAGCGGCGGCCGTCCACCGGGGGCGGCGGGCCCGGCAGCTCCGCCTCGCGGCCCTCGCCGAGCGGAACCCGGACGCGCAGCGGGCGGTCCATGCCGTCGGCGAACACGGCGGCGACGCCCGGGCGCAGCGACACGACCTCGCGGGACTGGTCCTCGTCCAGGTTCATGGCCGCGCCGACCTGGTACCGGTCGTCGTGGGCGGGCAGCCGGTGCACGACCTTCAGCGCGGTGTTCTTGATCACATCGGGGACGAGCTTGGTCGGGATCTGCTCGGCGACGATGATGCCCTCGCCGTACGCGCGGATCTCGGCGAGCATCCCGGCGAACAGCTCCACGGCGTGCGAGCTGGTGCGCTCGGGCCCGCGGTTGCGCAGCAGCCGGTGCGCCTCCTCGATCACGATGACGTGCCGCAGCCCGGGTCCGCCGCGTTCGGCGCGGTCACGGCGCCGCTCCCGCATCCGCAGGTGCTCGACGATACGGATGATGAGCGTGCCCATGAGGAACGCCTTGTCCTCGTCGTTGGCGACGTCCTCGATGGCGAGGACGATGTTGTCGCGCAGCATGCCGCCGATGTCGGCGGGGTGGCCGCCCTCGAAGAACCGCCCGGCCGAGCCGATGCGCAGCGAGCGGAGCCGCACGTCCACGAAACCCTGGACGTCGGCCATCAGCTCGCGGCCGTACCCGACGTCGGAGATGACCTGGAGCGCCGCGTTCTGGAGCTGCTCCAGCGTCGGGACGGCGGGCTCGATCAGCGAGCCGGGCACGCCCGCGCCGGTCACCACGTCCCAGCCGTTCGTCTCGTACACCCGCTGGAGGGCCTGCGCCATGATCTGCGGGAACGGCTCCTCGGCGTCGAACGCGGCCTGGAACAGCGCCCGGACCATGTCGATGTGCGCCTGCACCGGGTAGCCGGGCTCGGGCGCGAGCGGGTTGACCGACAGCGGCACCGACGCCGGGTCGGACGGGTTGACGACCGTCACCGGCCCGCCGAGATCCTCGATGCGCCCGGCCATCGCCGCGTACTCCGACTTGGCGGGTTCGATCGCCAGCCACGGGATCCCGGCGCGGGTGAGCTGCTCCAGCAGGTGCCGGACGGTCTGCGACTTGCCCGCGCCCGTCGAGCCGGTCACGAACACGTGCCGGTTGATCGTGGAACGCGGGACGGTGAGCCGCCCGACCTGCCGGTCCTGGCCGTCCAGGATGGCGCCGAGCTCGATCCGCGCCGTGTCCCCCGGCGCGGCCGGGCCGCCGGGCGGCGGGGCGTCGGTCTCCGAGGTCACGTCGAAGTACCCGGCGTCCAGGACGCGCAGCCCCGGCACCTCGCGGCGGGGCAGGCCCGCGAGCGCGGCGAGGGCCCCGGCGGTCGCGACGAACGGGAAGCGCTGCTCGGACTCGGCCGCCGGGCGCAGCGGCGCGGGTTCGGCGCCGGGCCGCAGCATCTCGCCGAACGAGCCGCTGCCGTGCCCGGACCTGAGCCGGTACGGGTGGTGTCCGAGCTCCATCGACCCGACGAGCACCGGCGCGATCTGCCCCAGCTCCTCCTGGGTGGCGGCGCCCGCGACGACCCGCACCTGCCAGAGCCCGGCCTCGCGGAACGCGTCCAGCTCCGCGAGCCGCTGGTCGGCTCGGGTGACCGACAGCCGTGCCTGCTCGTCCTCGCCCCGGCGCAGCATCCGCAGCTCGTGGTGGAGTTCGCGCATCTCGGCGTCGATCAGCCGTTCGTCGCACGGGTCGGCGACGACGAACCAGCCGAACGGCCGCTCCATCAGGGTCACGAGCGTCGACTCGAACAGTCCGGGCCCGGCGTCCACCGCGCCGACCTGCGGGGCGAGGCGGCCGGGGCAGCGCGTCCAGGCCATCCGTTCGGCCTGCCGCAGCCAACCGTCCCCAGCCGGGACACCACGGGCGCCGCTCGGGAACAGCAGCCCGTGCGCCTCGCCCGGCGTCTGGCCGTGGGCCCCGGGGCCGCCGATCGGACCGGCGTTGGTGATCAGCTCCAGTGGCGCGCCGCCGCCCGCCGACAGCCAGCCGACCACGAACGAGCGGCCGAGGCCGGCCGCCGACAGCGCGGCGGGCAGCACGCTGACGAAGTCCCATTCGGCGGACGCGCCGCGCTGCGGCGCGGGGATCGCCTGGATCCGGTACCAGGGACCGGGCAGCGCGAACGGCTCCCCGCCTTCGGCCTGCCGGTCCGACGGTGCCCTCGGCGGGACGTCCGGCACACGCCCGCCGGAGGACCGCATCCCCGGGGGCGGCGACCCGGGAGGCATCCCCGGTGCCCGTCCGAACGGCATCCCTGGGGGCGTCGAACCTGGGGGCATCACCCCAGCATCCTTACGCGCCGGCCGCCGCCGCGCCACCGTTCTGCCTTTTGGCGGGCCCATCGCGTGGCGGCCGTCCTTACGACGGCCGCCGCTACGAGGGGCCGGCCTTGTGGCGGCCGTTGGGCTTGCGCGGCGGGACGATGCGCGGCCCGCGCGTTCCCGCGCCCCGGGGCAGGGCGTGGCGCGGGCGGGGGTTCTCGGTGAAGGGCCGCGCGGACGGCGGATCCGTGTTGTCCGGCGGTGGGGGCGCGACGTCCGGTTCCGGGGCGGCGGGCTCGTCCTGGAGCCGCTGCTGCTCGCGGATGTACTCCTCGAACTCCATCGAGTGCGCGGTCGGCAGGGTGATGATCCCCGGGTTCGCGTCCACCAGCAGGATGCGGCGGCCGGTGGCGCCGGAGTGGGTGAAGACCATGGCGGTCGGCGGCAGTTCCTGGAGCTGCGGCGGCTCGACGAGCAACTCGCGGTAGCGCTGCTTGTCGGCGCGGCGCGGGGTGACGGTGCGGCCCCAGGAGGTCGCGGAGCTGATGCCCTCGACCAGCGCCGTGTCGTCGGCGGCCGGGGCTGGCAGCGGCGACCAGGCGGGGTCGGTGAGGCCGTCGCCGCGCAGCCGCGCGTAGGCGACGGTGCTGGCGTAGGTCTCCGCGGCGATGTCGAAGAGCGTCTCGCCGGCGGAGTCGGTGATCTCGGCGACGAGCAGGCGCTGGTCGGCGCCGATGTGCTCGGCGGCGACGCGGGCGTCCTCGGGGTTGCCGAGACGCATGAAGCCGACGGCGGCGTGGCCGCGCCGGCCGAGCCGCTCGCGGACGTGCTGCGGAATGGACCGGTACATCAGGACCAGGCCGGTGCCGGTGGCCTCACAGGCGTCGATGAGCCGGTCGAGGACGTCGCCGCGCAGCTTCTCGGCGCCGCAGAGGAAGAGGGTGTGGTCCCAGTGGCCGCCGGGCGGCGCCTCCCGGATGCGGTGGGTCAGCGCCGTCGTCACGTAGGTGCCGAGGACCCGGTTGGTGAGGACGCCGGCGCGGCGGTCCATGGAGACGACGTGCAGCCGGGACGGCGGCAGCCGCACCTGTTCGGTGGCGAGCTTTTCCAGCTTGCGGAGCTGCGCCTCCAGGGCCCAGGCGCGGCGGACCACGATGCGGTCGGTGGCGTCGCGGCCGAACAGGGTGGCGATGCGCTCGTGCTGCTCGTCGGTGAGCAGCCCCTTGCGCAGGTCGTCGCGGGGATCGCCGACCTGGGCGAGGACGCGCAGCGCCGCGGTGATGCGGGGGATCGTCGCGTCCGGGCCGAGCACCTCGATGAGGCGCTCCAGGATCGAGTTGTCGAACGACAGGTCGCGGGTGCCGCCGTGCTCCTCGCCCGCGCTGACCACCAGGGACAGCACGTCCGCAAGGGCCTCGGGGTTCAGGCCGCGGGTGACGTCCAGGCGGGGCAGGTCGGCGGGCAGCACCCACACGAGGGGGTCGTCGCCCCGGTCGGCGGCGAGGCGGAGCAGGTCGTGCGCGACCGCGCCCTCGGACAGGTCGATGACCGTGAGTCGGGCGCCCGCGGCGAGACGGGCGGCGCCCATGGTGGTGACGGCGGCGGACCATCCGGCGAGCGTGCCGCCGACCACGTCGACGCGGTCGACGCCGGGCGGGACGGCGACGGGGTACCACTCGCGCTGGCTCTCGTAGGCGGAGTGGCGGCGTTCCCATTCGGCGCGGGCCTCGTCGTAGGCTCGCGCCGCCGCCGCGTGCTCGCGGTCGCGGGCCGCGCGGTCGCGTTCGCCGCGCTCGCGTTCGGCGGCCAGCCGCTCGCGGACGCCCCGCTCGTCCCGCCACAGGGCACCGCCGGTGATGCCGAGGATGACGGCGCAGGCCAGGAGCGCGACCCCGGCGAACGCCCACGGCAGGAGGCCGACCAGACCGCAGACGAGGAACAGCACGACGCCGACGATCGTGCCGCCGGCGGCGATGCGCAGCGGGCGCGCGGCCATGTGCTCGCCCGGCCGCCGGGCGGGCGCGGGCACCGCCGTGGGCCGCCCGTCCTGCTCAGGCAGGCCGGGCGGCGGCCCGGGATCCGGGTGCACCTGCGCGTAGCGCCAGCCCACGTAGACGCGGTCGGCCTGCGTGAGCCTCGCCCTCGCGGACCCGCTCGCCCTGTCCTTCACGTCGAGAGACCCCTGGGTGTTGCGGGATGAGGAGGAACTCCTGGGGGTTGGTTGCCGGGTTGGTTTCTTACCAGACACAGAGTAAAGAGATTGCTGGGTTTCCGCGTCCGGTTCGCCGAACAGGGACGATGATGACCAAGATGTGTCGTCAATCCGGTCACCACGTCAACCTGCGGGAAAGATCGGGCGTGGCGGTTCCGGCGGGTGGCCGGATCCGGCCATCTCGTCAGCGCGCCGGGGGCGCTTTCACCGGCAGGAACGCCTCCAGTTCCATCGTCGGGTGGGGATACTTCCAGTCCACGCTGTTGAACGGGATGTACATGCCCTCGGGGGTGTCGGCGAGGAAGTAGTTCCCGTTCCACTGGTTCGGGTTCGTCACGGGCGTCCCGGCGGCGTAGCGGGCGCCCAGCGGCTCGTACTTCACGTCCACGCCGAACATGGCGTGCACGGCGGCGTCCACGAAGTTGTAGTGCTCGATGTTGCCGCGCAGGTGGGTGTCCTGGAGCGCGACGCCGTGCACCCGGTCGCGGGCGAAGTAGAGCGAGCTGAGGTCCTTGACGACCTGGTTGAAGTCGTGGGCGCCGTCATGGTGGATCAGCGCACGCGTCCCCTCCTCGGCCCGCAGGACCCTACCGACGTACGTCGGCAGATCACCGAAGAACATTCGGACGCGCGGCATCGCTCCCGGGAAGATGCGGCGCACCCGCTCGCGAGCGAACTGGAGGTAGGCGGGGTTGGCGTCGACGAGGTCGAGTTCCAGCCCCATCGGCTCGACGCAGCCGGCGAGCACGGCGGACGAGCCGCCCATGAAGACGCCGACGTCCACGACCCGGGTCAGGTCCCGGTGCTCGCGCTCGACGCAGCCGAAGATGTCGAAGTAGTGCTGCGCGCTGCACTGGTCCTCGTAGGCGAGACCCACGCCCGCGGTGCGGGCGGCGATGCGGTCGAAAACCGCGTTGTGCCCGGCGAAGGCGCCCAGGTCGGCGTGGTGCCCGCCGAGGATCTGGATGCCGAGCACGTCGTGCGGGTTCTCGACGCCGGGCAGGGCGGGGTCGGGTTCGAGGAAGGTGCCCCACCGCTCGTCGTGCATGGCGACACTCTCGATGTAGCCGGTCACTGCGGGGCTCCTTGCCGGGTCGTCGCTGGTGTCGCCGGCGCGTCCCGCCCGGAGACGGTCGATCTCCTGCTGCTGGGCCGTGATCGTCTCGACCAGCCGGTTCGCGTCGTCCGCGCGGGCGAGGGCCTCGTACTGGAGTTGCAGGACGCGGGTGTACAGCGCGATCCGGTTGTTCTCCAGGGTCGCGAGCAGGCCCGAGGAGGTGTGGGGGGCCAGCGCCTCGAACATCTCCGCGGTACCGGGCGTGCCCGTCCGGGCCAGCACGCCGAACCCGAAGACGGCCGGGACGATCTCGAACCGCCAGCCGCCGCCCTCCTCGTCCTGCGCCTCCTCGTCCGGTGCCGCCTCCCGCTGTGCCGTCTCTTGCTGTGCCGCCTCTTGCTGTGCCGTCTCTTCTAGGACGTCCTCGATCGCGGTGAGGACGCCGTTGCGCTCGCCACCGGCGTGCCTGGCGACGGTGAACGCGCCGCCGCCGACGAACCCGGCGGGGGTGAGGTCGTCGTGCCAGATCGTGGGGCCGTCCTCCGCCGTGTCGGGGTGCGCGTCGCCGGGCGGGACGGCGGACGGCTGGTAGTAGAAGTCACGGCGACCGCAGGGCCACAGCACGTCGTGCAGGACGACCACCGCGTCCGGTGCGTTCCTCATGATCCAGTCGAGTTCCGCGCGGACGACCGGGTAGTTGTGGTCGCCGTCGAGGACGTACAGGTCCGCGACCGGCAGGTCACCGAGCACCGCCGGCGAGAGCCCTTCGACGAGGTTCAGCCGGGGATCGGCGGCGAGGACGGCGCGCAGCTCCTCGTCCGGGCTCGGCTCGACGCAGTGCACGGTGGCCCCGAGGTCGGCGTACAGCGAGCTGACCTGCCCGGACTCGACGCCGACCTCGACGACGGTGCGGATCTCGCGGTTGCGGGCGATCGTCTCGAACAGCTCCCGGAACACCGACATCGAGTGCACCAGCAGCGGCAGGCCGCGTGCGGCGCGGGCCTGCGCGTCCGGATCCTCGCGCGTCCCGGTCATGCGCGTCCCGGTCATGCGCGTTCCACCCTGAAAGTCATGAGCCATCGCCGAGCTTCCTCCTGGCCACTCGTCCGGCGCCGGCCGCCACACCCTTGACGCCCATCGTCCGGTACTCCTCGCGGAGCCGTTCGGTGAGCCGGGCGGCGCGGGCGGACCGCTCGGCCCTGCGGTCCACCGGCATCCGCGGCGCCATCCCGGTCATCGACTGCGGCAGCATCGCGAACGCGACGGTGACCTGCGCGGACGAGATGACGGATACCCCGGCGCGGCGGGCGAGCGGAAGCCACACCGCCGCGTAGGGGGTGTCGAACTCCATCAGGTTGCCACCGAGGTAGCGGCAGTCCGCATAGTGCAGGCCGACGAAATCCTCCGGTTTGTCCCAGCGCAGCACCGCGGCGCGGCGGCGGCCGCCGGCGATGACCTCGGCCTCGATCCAGTCGACGCGGACGATCGCGGGACGGCCCGGGATCGCGATGGAGATGTCCACCGTGTCGTGGTGTTCGAACCGGAACCGGGCGAACGACAGGCCGTTGTGGTTGATCCGGACGCGGCGGCGGACGGGCTCGTGCCACCGGTCGTCCGCCGTCCGGTACCGCAGCCTGCTGTCGTATTGTTCGCCGGCCGGGTCGAGCGCCGCCGGGTCGATGGCGCCGGTGGTGATCGCCCGCGCCATCGCGCCGAGCCCGGTGTCGGACGCGGCGATCAGCCCCGGCCAGAACGAGTCCCGCATGTGCAGGTCGCCGAGGTCGCCCGGGGACAGGTACGGGACGGCGGGCTTGAGGTCCTCGGGCAGCAGCGTGGTGACCATGGTCGAGCCGAAGTTGTCCTCGTGCGCCCAGTTGCCGAAGACGGCCGCCTCGTCGGGCGTCGGCGACTCCAGCGCCCCGACGAGGATCCTGGACAGCCGGTCCCGCGCGGGGCCCGGGCCGGCGAGGCTCGGCCATGCACCTTCGGATGCCCCTCCGGGAGCGCCCTCCGAGGCGGTCACGTACCGGTTCCAGAGGCGCTGGAACGCGAGGATGCCGTCCTGGACGGTTCGGCGCTCGGCGTTCTGGGACGGGGAGTCGGCGCTGTCACCGAGGATCGGTGCGGCGTCCTCGGTGAAGCCGATCAGCGACCCGCACAGCGCGTTGACGCACTGCTCGACGATCTCGGGGCTGCGGGTGACGGTCGCGGCGACGTGCGCGGGGTGCCCGGCCTGCGCGAGGTAGCCCTCGGCGCGGAGCCCGGCCAGATACACCTGCTCGGCGCGCTGGTCGGTGGCGAGGTAGAGACCGGCGGGGGCGATGTCGATCCGGGCGATGTCCAGTGCGCGGGCGAGCTGCCGCTGGATCGTCCCGCCCCAGCCGAGGTCGACCAGGGTGAGGCCGGGGTCGTCGAGGGCGCCGGCGTCGCGCAGTGCCTTGATCAGCCGTTCGCGGGCGGCGGTGACGGTGACCGCGAGCCGGTTGCACAGGTGCGGAGTCTCGGTCAGGGCCCGGCTGACGCGGTCGGCGATGTCGCCGTTGTCGATGACGGTGTCCAGCTCGGTCGCGAGGCCGGGCACGTCGCCGGGCTGGAGTTCCAGGACCGACAGCGCCTGCCGGACGGTCAGGTGGTAGCCGGTGCGCAGGAACGCGTGGACCGCGTCGGTGTCGTGCGCGTCCAGCCCGGCGAAGGACGTCACGAACCGCGACAGCCAGACCGGTTTCGCCTCGACGTCGAGGCCGCGCGCCCGCGCGGCCTCGTTGATGAGCCGGGAGAGCAGCTCGCCCTCGCGCATCGTGCACCACAGGACGCGCGTGCCGGTTTCGTGTGCGCGCTGGGCCGCCCATTCGGCGAAACCGGTCAGGATCGGTCCAAGCACTCCTGCGCCGTAGCGCCACGCCACGTCCAGCGCCGAGGTCGTGTGCGGGACGCCGGAGTGGACGGCCTTGGCACGCAGGCTGGTCAGACCGAAGTCGCCGTGGATCTCGTCCAGGTCGGGTGCATAGTCGCCGGCGTACTGGAGGGGTTCGCGCTCCCGGCGCAGGACGTCACGGTAGGCGTCGTCGAGCCTGCGGTAGTGGACGGTCCGGATTCCCAGTTCCGCCGGTACCTCGTCGTCGGCGACGGGGTGGTCGCCGATGTGCACGATCTGCTCGGGGCTGCGGTCCAGATCGCGGAGCACGATCTCCCAGAGGCCGGACGCCTTGTCGGTGCCGTGCTGGTTGGAGCGGAAGACGCGGACGTCCTGGAGAGGGCCGAGCTCGGGGCGGTCGAGCAGGTGGGACAGGTGGTCCTCGGTGAAGTAGGTGTCGGAGACCAGGATGACCGTGATGTCCTGCTTGCGGGCGGCCTTGACGACCTCGGCGATGTCCAGGTCGACCACGGTGAGCTCGCGTTCCAGCGCCACCTCCGCGCCGACGAGCTGCTCCAGCGGCGCGGAACCGAACAGCCCGTCCGGCATGGCCCGCCAGATGTCGGCCAGCGAGACCTCCGTGCCGAGGGTGTCGCGGCTCCGGCGCGCCGTGTTCTCGGCGGCGATGCGCAGGCGCCGGAAGGTCGCGTCGGTCACCCAGGACGGGCACAGCCCCGCGGCGCGCAGCCGGGCGCCGAGCAGCCCGAACACGTCCGGGGGACGCGGGACGCGGCGCCAGAGCACGGTGTCGAAGATGTCCAGGGAAAGGACGGCGCACGCGCGATCGGCGATGATCCGGTGGACGTTGTCGAGCAGCGGGCTCCCGTTATCCTGCGTGGTCAACGCAGCACCCCTTTTCCGAACTCGGCCCTGCGTCCGCGGTCCGCCCGCCGCGGCACGAGACACCTTATCCAAGCCCATATCGGAATCTGTCTGCTCGGAATCCGTCTGCTCGGAATCCGCCGCGCGGCCGACAGTTCTCGCCGGAAATTCATAGGGCAGCCCCGCTGTCCGGGAGCGAGGTCGCGGCGCGGCGGGCCTGCCGGTCCGCCCGGACGAGCTGCCCCGCCTCCGCCGTGGGACCGTCGAAGACGACCCGCCCCTGCCGCATCGTGACGCCCCGGTCGCAGAGCCCGACCAGCATCTGGATGTCGTGCGCGACGATGACCATGGTGCGGCCCTCGCCCCGCAGCTCCCGGATGCGCTCCAGGCACTTCTCCCGGAACGGCGGGTCGCCGACGGCGAGCACCTCGTCGATCAGGAAGACGTCCGGCTCGGTGTGCGCGGCGATCGAGAACGCCAGCCGCATGAACATGCCGGAGGAGTAGAACTTCACCTGGTCGTCCAGGAAGCGCCCGACACCGGAGAACTCCACGATCGCGTCGAACTTGCGCGCGATCTCGGCCTGGGACATGCCGAGGATGGCCCCGTTGAGGTGGACGTTCTCCCGCCCGGTCAGCTCGGGGTGCAGCCCGGCGCCCACGTCGATCAGCCCGGCGACGCGGCCCCGGACGAGCACCCGTCCCTCGTCCGGCCGCATGACCCCGGAGATGAGCTTGAGCAGCGTGCTCTTGCCCGAACCGTTCAGCCCCATCAACGCCACCGTCTCGCCCTGGCTGATGGTCAGGCTCACCTCGTCCAGTGCCCTGAACCGGTCGGACAGGCTCTGCCCCCGCAGCGCCCGGACGCTCATCTCCTTGATCGACCGCGCGTGCCGCAGCGTGAAGTGCTTGGTGACGGAGTCGATGACGATCGAGGGGGCCACGGGTCACAGCTCCTGCGCGAATCGCTGCTGCATGCGGGCGAACACCGCGTGCCCGGCCAGGAACACCAGCACGCTCAGGCCGAGCGAGAGGGCGGCGCGCACGTACAGGTCCGGCGGGAAGGCGAAGTCGCCGCCCGTCCCGGAGTACCAGAACGCCCGCTGGAACAGGGAGACGGCACTGACCAGCGGGTTGGCGAGGTACAGGTCCAGGACCCAGCCGGGCGCGTGCGTCCGGACGTGCGTCCACGGATAGATCATCGGCACCGACCAGGTGATGACGATGACCGAGATGTCCACGACCTGTTCGAGGTCGCGGAAGAACACGTTGACGGCCGCGCACAGCAGGCCGAGGCCGAGCCCGAGGACCACGATGATCGCGAAGCCGAGCGCGGCGGCGGCCAGGCCGGTCGGCGAGGGCCGCCATCCGGCGGCCACGGCACCGCCCAGCAAGATCATCATTCCGGGCAGGAAATGCACCAGCGACACCAGCGCCGACGCCGTCGGGAACAGCTCGCGCGGAAGGAACACCTTGCGGACGAGCGGCGCGTTCCCGGTCACCGAGCGCGTCGTGGAATGGAGCGTCTCGGTGAACAGGTTGATCAGCACCATGCCGGCGAAAAGGTAGACCGGGAAGTCCTCGACCTGCTTGTCCATCCCGAGGAAGACGCCGACCACGAAGAAGTACACGGAGAACGTCACGGCCGGCCGCACGTAGGACCAGCCGAGACCGAGCAGCGACCCCTTGTAGCGGGCCCGCAGTTCCCGGCGCACCAGGAGCCGCAGCAGATACTTGTTCCGGAGGGTCTGGCGCAGCCCGCCGTCCTCTCCCGGCGGGCGCAGCCGGTCGTCCGGACGGATCGGCGTCGTCGTCATTTCCGGTCAGGCCCCGCCATGTCGGCGGCGGTGTCGGCGGGGCTGTCCGCGGAGCTGTCTGGCGAGGCGGCGGTGAAGGTCGCGCGCCACGCCTCCGGTGAGGTGATCTCGTCCAGGGCGTCCCGGTAGCGGCGGCTCAGGTCGGGCCACTCCCGGCTCAGCCGGGCATGCAGCAATGACGTCCGCCTGAGCAGGGTCCGGAACCGCTCCGGGTCGCGCTGGTACCAGGCGACCTTCGTGCCGTCGGCCGAGGAGACCAGCGCGCTGTCCACCTGCGACAGCAGGCCCCAGTGCCGGTCGATGTGCGGGACGACGAGTTGCGGGTTGTCGTGCCCGGCCGGGTCCAGCGGCCGGAGCTGCCGGAGGGTGCCGAGCATCGCGCTGGTCAGCACGTTCACCTTGCCGCGCGGGGGTTTGAAACCCCGTCCCCGCTTCGGCGGCTTGTCCTGCCGCACCTGCGGGAACTCCTCGTGGCTCGGACGGTTCCGCGCGTCCGGGAACGCCGCCCGGAACGCCGTGATCTCCGCTAGCTTCCCGGCGATCCCGGCGTGCATGTGCTCCGGCCCGGCGAGGACGTCCTCGATCGCCGACAGCATCAGCTCGGCGGTGGAGTACTGCATGGCCAGGGCGTGCTTCACCGAGATGATGAAGCTCTCCTTGACGAGGTTGCCGCCGCGCTCGTACGGCGAGTGCACCAGCGCGGTGACGAGCCGGTTGCGCTCGTGGAAGTACGCCTGCCAGTCGATGCCGTCGTCCTTGTCCTGCCACGGCACGTGCCAGGCGGCCATCCCGGGCAGCGACACGGTCGGGAAGCCCGCCGCGCCGGCGCGCACGCAGTACTCGGCGTCGTCCCACTTGATGAACATCGGCATGGACAGCCCGACCTTGCGCATCACGTCGACCGGGATGAGGCACATCCACCAGCCGTTGTAGTCGACGTCCACGCGCCGGTGCAGCCATTTCGTCTGGCGTAGGCTGCCCCGGCTCTTGCGCGAACGGGGGCTCGGGTTCGTGTCGGGCGGGAGGGCGAAGTCGTGCTCGCGCTTGGTGTGCGGCGCCTCCTCCCACCACCAGCGATATCGCCCGATGGTCTCGCCGTAGGCGTGCAGCTGCGACCGGACGAACAGGTTGAACATGTGCCCGCCGACGATCGTGGGCGTCCGGGCGAAGTCCCCGAACGCGACCGCGCGGAGCACGCCCTCGGTCTCGGTGACCACGTCGTCATCCAGCAGCAGGACGTAGTCGCTGGTCCCGGCCTTGAGCGTCTCGTCCATCGCGCGGGAGAAGCCACCGGACCCGCCGAGGTTCGCCTGCTCGATCAGCCGGAGGCGGGAGCCCAGCCCGCCGGCAGCGCGGGCGTAGTTCGCGTCGTCGCGGACGCGCCGGCTCCCCTGGTCGATGACGAAGACCTCGTCCACGATCTCCAGCACCTCGGGCGCGTCGCCCAGCGCGCGGAGCTGGTCGACGCAGAAACCCGGCCGGTCGAACGTGGTGATGCCGAGGCTGACGCGGCCCTGCCGTACCGGCCCCGTCCCGGCCAGGTCGACGCACCAGTCCGCGCGCTCCAGGACGGCGTCGTCCTCTCCGGCGAGGACGTCCATCCAGTACCAGCCGCCGTCGATGAACGGGCTCAGCGTCAGGCGGAACGTCTCCTCGCGCGGGGTCGGCGAGTCGACCCGGACGGACGCGACGCGCTGCACGTGCCCCTTCGCGCTCGACCGGTAGACGATCACGCTGGCCTGGCCGCGCATCCGGACCCGCAGGACGACCTCGTCCACGCTCGTCCAGCGCCGCCAGTAGCTCGCCGGGAACGCGTTGAAGTAGGTCGCGAACGAGGCCCGCCCGCCGACGGGCACGACGACGCTGCGCCGTCCCACGACGTCGGCGGCGGCGACACCGTCCTCGGCGGCGGCCTCGGCGGCCAGGGCCTGCGCGCCGCGCCCGATCTCGCCCTCGACGTACAGGGTGAGGACGTCGAGGTCGCGGTCGACGGGCATCACCACGCGCTGGACGACGCGCAGGTCGGCGGGTCCCTGGCCGGTCTGCTGCTCGCTCACTCGTCCGCCCTTCCGTGCTGTCCGGGTTCGTTGGTAAGACGCGAACCCGTGGCGAAATGGGGACGCAGTCGGTTGTCGACCATGCTGAGCGCGCCGGCGATGGCCATGTGCATGTCGAGGTACTTGTAGGTGCCGAGCCGCCCGCCGAACAGGACGCCCTCCTCACCACGGGCCAGCTCGCGGTAGGCCAGCAGCCGGGCGCGGTCCTCGGCGGTGTTGACGGGGTAGTACGGCTCGTCGCCGCGGACGGCGGCCCGCGAGTACTCCCGCATGATCACCGTCCGGTCGGACGGGTAGTGCTCGCGTTCGGGGTGGAAGTGCCGGAACTCGTGGATGCGCGTGTACGGGACGTCCTCGTCGGCGTAGTTCATGACCGCGGTTCCCTGGAAGTCCCCGGTCGGCCTGACCTCCGTCTCGAAGTCCAGCGTCCGCCAGCCGAGCTCGCCCTCGGCGTGGTCGAAGTAGCGGTCCAGCGGCCCGGTGTAGACGACGGGCACGTTGCCGGCCGCGTCGTCGCGCAGGTCGAGGAAGTCGGTGCCGAGCCGCACCTCGATGCGCGGGTGGTCGGCCATCCGTTCCAGCCACGCGGTGTAGCCGTCGACCGGGAGTCCCTCGTAGGCGTCGTTGAAGTACCGGTTGTCGAAGGTGTACCGGACGGGGAGCCGCGTGATGATCTCCGCGGGCAGGTCGCGTGGGTCGGTCCGCCACTGCTTCGCCGTGTAACCGCGGATGAACGCCTCATAGAGGGGGCGCCCGATCAGCGAGATCGCCTTCTCCTCCAGGTTGGACGGGTCGGACACCTCGGCGGCCTGGCCTGCGATCAGCGCGCGCGCCTCGTCCGGGGTGAAGGCACGGCCGAAGTACGCGCAGATGGTGCCGAGGTTGATCGGCATCGAGTAGACCCGACCCTTGAACGTCGAGTAGACGCGGTGCCGGTAGTCGGTGAAGGAGGTGAACCGGTTCGCGTAGTCCCAGACCCGCCGGTTGGACGTGTGGAACAGGTGCGCGCCGTAGCGGTGGACCTCGATGCCCGTCTCCGGCTCGGCCTCGCTGTAGGCGTTCCCTCCGATGTGCCCGCGCCTCTCCAGCACGAGGACGCGCAGGCCGAGCTCGGCCGCGCACCGTTCGGCGACCGTGAGCCCGAAGAACCCGGACCCGGCCACCACGAGATCAACGTTCACTGGAGGGCGTCCATCCCATGCGGGGGGAGCGGAAGACCTGGCGGAACATACGTCACCAGCAGGTCTATTGGTATGGAATGGGGCTAAGATACCCGGCGTTTGTTCGGTACCGGCGCAAGAACCAAGGATCGCGGTGGTCTCCCCCCTTTCCGGTCGGACGGCGCAGGGCGCGCGTCCCGTGGTCTATCTGCACGTCGGGGCCGCCAAGAGCGGCACGACGTATCTCCAGCAGGTGCTGTGGCACAACCGGGACCGGCTGCGCGAGCACGGTTGCCTCTACCCCGGCACGGACCTGGCCGACCACGTCAGGGCCGCCTTCGACCTGCGGAGGGCGTTCTTCCGGGGGGCGTCCGACCCGTCCGTCCCGGGCGCCTGGCGGAGCCTGGTCGAGCGTGTCCGCGACTGGCCAGGAAAAGCGATCATCTCCCAGGAGCTGTTCGCGCCCGCCACCGCGAGCCAGGTCGCCCGGGCGATGGCCGATCTCGACTTCGCGGACGTCCACGTGGTGTTCACCGCCCGCGACCTCGCCCGGCAGATCCCGGCGCACTGGCAGGAGGACGTCAAGAACCGGTTCAGCACGCCGTTCGCCGAGTTCACGGCGGCGCTGCGGCGCACGGACTGGCGCAGCTTCGATTCCGCGCGGCTGTTCTGGGGGTTGCAGGACCCGGTCGCGGTCCTGCGCCGTTGGGGCGCCGCGCTGCCGCCGGAACGCGTCCACCTCGTCACGCTGCCGCGCCCCGGCGCGCCCCGCGACCTGCTCTGGCAGCGCTTCTGCACCGCGGTCGGTCTCGTCCCGGACGAGTACGACCTGTCGCGCTCGTTCGCCAATCCCTCACTCGGCCTCGCCGAGAGCGAGTTCCTGCTCCGGCTCAACGCCGCGCTGGACGACGGCGTGGGCTGGGACGTCTACAACGAGATCGTCAAGCACTACCTGGCCCAGCAGGTGCTCACCGGACGTCCGGCGCCCGCCAGGATCGGGCTGTCGCCGGACGACCTCCGCTGGGCGACCGAACGGGCCATCGAGACCGCCGAGGGCCTGCGCGCCACCGGCTACGACGTCGTCGGCGACCTCTACGAACTGGTCCCGGCCGCCGGGGCGGGATCCGTAGGCGCGGCGCCGGCCGGGACGGCGCCCGCGGGGGCTTCCTGGGCGGAGTTGGCCGATGTCGGCACCGACGCCGTCGCGGCGCTGCTGCTGCGCGTTCTGGACACCGAACGGCGGGGGGCGTCCACGCCCGGTTCGGAGGTGGCGCCGCGCGACCGGCTCGACCTGCTGCGGGACGACTCGCGAGAACTGCTGGAGGTCACCGGACGGCTCGCCCACGACGCGACACCCCTCGTCCACCGGGCGGTGCACCACGCGAGCGAACGCTATCCGGCCGTGCGACGGGTCCGGGGCGCATACCGTCGTCTCCAAGACAAGACGGGCCGATCCGACGCCGGGACGAACCAGGGGTGAGCGCTCACATGGACACGCGGGGCTCCGCGAAGACCGTCTACCTGCACGTCGGCGCGCCCACCGCCGGGGCGGCGTTCCTTCAGCGGGTGCTGTGGGAGAACCGGCGGCGCCTCGGCGACGCCGGCGTCTGCTACCCGCTCGCCGGTCCGCAGGAGCACTTCGCCGCGGTCATGGACCTGCGCGAGATGAGCTGGGGAGGCAGCCGCGACCCGGCCTGGAACGGTGCCTGGGAGCGCGTCGCGCGGCGCGCCCGCGAGTGGGACGGCGGCACGGTCGTGTTCTCCGACGGCCTGCTCGGCGGCGCGACCGAAGAGCAGGTCAAGCGAGCCGTGGCGGCCCTGGAGCCGGCCGAGGTCCACGTGGTGTTCGCCACCCGCGACCTGGGCTGGCAGCTGATCTTCGACTGGCAGGAGCAGATCCGGCACGCGCACTCGATCACCTTCGAGCGCTTCGTCGACGACCTCGTCACGCTCGGGATCGACGCGCCCGAACCGTACGGGGAGATGTTCTGGGGGCTGCACGACCCCGTCCGGGTGCTGCGGACCTGGGAGACGGCCGTCCCGAAGGAGCGCGTGCACGTCCTCACCCTCCCGCCGCCGGGCGGGTCGCCGGCGCTGCTGTGGGAGCGCTTCCGCGCGCTGACCGGCATCGACGCCGGGGCGTGCGACATCGAGGGCATCGAGGGCGAGGAGCCGCTGTCGGCGATCGAGGCCGAACTGCTCCGCCGGTTGAACGTCAAGATCGCGCCGGTGCTGGGCGGCGACTACGAGCGGATGGTCGGCGACCACCTCGTCGGCCACGGGCTGGCGGAGGCGACGGACGAGACGGGCCGCACCCCGATGGGCCTGCCCGCGCGTCACGCGGGCTGGGCGGCGGAGCGAACCCGGGAGATCGCCGCGTCGCTGCGCGCCTCTGGCTACGACGTGGCCGGCGACCTCGACGAGCTGACGACGTCGCGGCACCCCGTGGAGACGACGCTCCCCGGCGACGTTCCGGACGAGCTGATCGCGACCGCGTCCGTCGGGGTCGCCGCGCACCTGCTGGAGGGGCTGACCCGGGCGCACGAGCGGATCGGGCTGGCGCACCTGCACGGCGAGATGGCCGAGGTCCGGCAGAACCTCGAAAAGCTGCTGGCCGCCGCCGCGGCGCCGTCCCCCGCGCTCCAGCGGGCGGCGCGCCGCGCCACCGGACGGCGCGGACCGTGACCGGCACCCCGGACGCACCGGACGCGCTGGACGCACCTGCGGGCGCGTGCGTGGCCGCCGTGGTCGTCACCTTCAACCGGCGCGACCTGCTGGACGAGGCGCTCACCGCGCTCGGCGCCCAGACCCGCGTCCCGGACCGGATCATCGTGGTCGACAACGCCTCCGCGGACGGCACCGCGGCACTGGTCCGCGACCGCTTCCCCGACATCGAGCTCTTGGAACTGCCGCGGAACGTGGGCGGGGCGGGCGGGTTCGGCGCCGGGATGGCCCGCGCGCTGGACGCCGACCTCCTGTGGCTGCTGGACGACGACACCGTCCCCGAATCCGGCGCGCTCCAGGCGCTGCTGGACGCGCGGGAGCGGGCCACCGCCGGTGACGGCCCGCCGACCCTGGTGGCCAGCCGGGTCGTGTGGACCGACGGCCGCGACCATCCGATGAACACGCCGCGCGCCAAGCCCCGCGTCCCGTCCGCCGAGTTGGAGATCGCACGGGCGGCGGGCTGCGTGCCCGTCCGCTCGGCGTCGTTCGTGTCGGTGCTCGTGGACACGGCCGCAGTGCGCGAGCGCGGGTTGCCGGTCGCCGACTATTTCCTGTGGAACGACGACTTCGAGTTCACCACCCGGCTGCTGCGCGGGCGGCGCGGGATCCTGTGCCCCGGCAGCGTCGTCGTCCACAAGACCAGGACGTTCGGCGGCGCGGACGCCGACCCCGGCGACCGTTTCTTCTACGAGGTCCGCAACAAGATCTGGCTCTTCACGGGCAGTCCCGGGCTCGCGCCACCGGAGCGCGTCCTGTATGCCGGGTCCACGCTGCGGCGCTGGTCCCGCACGTTCGCCTCGTCCTCGGACAGGACGGTTCTGCGCCGCGCGATGCTGCGCGGTGTCAGGAAGGGTCTGTTCACCCGGCCGAGACCCACCGCGACCGTCCTGCGTGATGTCGGCGTGGACGTACCTTCCCCCTACCGGACCTCCAGGTAGTCGAGCTGCCCCTGACCGTTGACGCGGCGGAGCCCGAGGGTGTTCCATCCGCTGCTCAGCTCGACGTCCGCGGAGGTGGACGTCCAGTCGGCGCCCTTGGTCACGCGCAGCCGCACCTGCGCCGCCGCGGTCCCGTTGACCGACAGCTCCAGGTCGGAGTCGTGCCCCGACCGGTTGGCGTACTGCGCGCGGACGGAGTACCGCCCGGCGGCGGGCGCGAACACCAGCACCTCCAGCCGGCAGCCGTCCCGGTCGAACGGCCCGACCGCCGTGCCGCCCGAGGCGTTGGGCCGGCCGAGCGCCGAGACGCACCCGTTCAGCCGTCCGCCCTCGGCCTCGTAGCGGACCGGCGTGCCCCGGATCGCGGGCCGGGCCCCGTCCCAGCCGAGCGGCGTGACGTACATCCCGCGGTTGACGCTCGCTCCGCCGAGGTACTTCAGGATGCCGTGGAAGACCAGGTAGTCGCCGGTGTCGTCGCTGAGGACGTCCGCGCTGCCCGGTCCCTCGACCCGCCCGCCGTACGCACCGGTGGACTGGAGCGGCTGGGCGGCCTTCTCGTACGGGCCCTCGATCGACGGCGCGACCGCGTACCGGGTCTGGTAGTTCGACCGGAAGTACCAGCCGGCCGAGTACAGCAGCACGTACCTGTCGCCGCGCTTCACCAGGTCGGGCGCCTCCACGAGGGCGGGTTCCGAGTCGTGTCCAAGGATCTTTTTCGGCTCGCCGTACAGGCCGAGCCCGTCCGGGGTCAGCCGGGCGAGATAGATCGCCGCCGACTTCCGGGCGTCGCTCTTGTAGAGCAGGTACCGCGTCCCGTCGGCCTCGACGTAGGACGCCGGGTCGATGGCACCGCCGAGGTCCATCGGGCACACCAGCGGTTCACCGTCCAAGGGGACGAAGGGACCGGCGGGCGACGTGGCCGTGGCGGCCCCGATGCACTGAGCGTCACCGTCCTTGCGGCGGGCGGAGAAATACAGCACGTACGTCTTGGACGCGCCTTGGGGCGGCACGACCTCCGGTGCCCACGTTCGCCCCGTGGTGGCCCAGGCGGGGAGCCGGGCGAGGCCGTCGCCGGGTGCGCGCGTCCACGGCCCGGTGGGCGACGGCGCGGTCGCGACGGGCATCGCCGCGTCCGCGTTGTTCGTGCCGTACGCGAAGTAGGTGCCCGCGGCCTTGATGACGGCGGGGTCCGCGAAGTACTGGTCGAGGACGGGCTTGACCGGCGAATACCCCGGCGGGCTGACCGGCCCGGGGGTACCGGCGGGGCTCGGCAGCGGAGCGGGCGAACCGGGCGCAGAGCCGGACGCGGAGGGCCGCGCCGAAGGCGGTGCCGAGGCTTGCGCGACAGGCCGGTCTGGGCCGGGGGCGCAGGCGTTCGCCACCGCGACGATCACCGCGATCACGGCACTGAGCACGGCGCCGGCGACCAGCGGCGTCATCGGACCGCCCAGTCGCGGATCCCCGGCCCACCTGTTCATCACCCCGCATGATGCCAACAACCACAGGCGACGGCGAACCACCACGCGACGCGCGAAACGCCCCCCGGATCGTTACGCTGCTGACGGCCCTGATCATCGCCACGGCGAAGGAGAGACGGATCTTGATCCGACGAAGCCGGCTCCGGCGGCGCCTGGACCGCCGTCCGGGGGGCGTGCCGGCGGCCGTCCCTTTTCTCGTCCTGATGAGCCTGGTCCTGGTGCTGGGGCCGGCGGGGTGTTCCGATGCGAAGGACGGCCGGGCCGAGCCGAGGAAGACCGTCCCGGCGAAGAAGCCGAACATCGTCTTCGTCCTCACCGACGACCTCTCCTGGAACCTGGTGGCGCACATGCCGCAGGTGCGGGACATGCAGGCGCGCGGGCTCACGTTCGACAACTTCTTCGTGGCCGACTCTCTGTGCTGCACGTCCCGGTCGACCATCCTCACCGGCAAGTACCCGCACAACACCGGCGTGCGCACCAACTTCCCGCCGGACGGCGGCTACGAGGTGTTCAAGGCCCACGGCGGCGAGCAGTCGGCGTTCGGCGCGGGACTCCAGAAGGCGGGCTACCGGACGGCCTTCCTGGGCAAGTACCTGAACGGCTACCAGCCAGGCGACACGCAGGGCGGTGCAACGCCCTACGTCCCGCCCGGGTGGAGCGAGTGGTACGTCACGGGCAACGGCTACCCCGAGTACAACTACAACCTGAACGAGAACGGACGCCTGGTCAGGTACGGGCAGGCCCCGCAGGACTACCTGACCGACGTCCTGTCGGGGAAGGCGAACGACTTCGTCCAGCGCGCGGCCGACGCGCGCCAGCCGTTCTTCATGGAGGTCGCCACGTTCGCGCCGCACGGCCCGTTCGTGCCGGCGCCCCGGCACGCGGCCGTGCTCCCCGGCGTCCGGGCGCCGCGCTCGCCCTCGTTCAACGAGCCCGACGTCCGCGACAAGCCGTCCTGGCTGCGCTCCCATCCCCGGCTGCGCAAGCCGGGACTGAGGGCCATCGACAACGGCTTCCGCGACCGGGCGCGCATGGTTCAGGCGGTGGACGAGATGATCGCCCGGCTGCGGCAGACGCTGGCGGCGAAGGGCCTGGACCGCGACACCTACCTCGTGTTCGGCTCCGACAACGGCTTCCACATGGGTGAGCACCGGCTCGCCGGCGGCAAGATGACCGCGTTCGACACCGACATCCGTGTCCCGTACGTGGTCGTCGGCCCGGGCGTCCAGGCCGGGCGCCGCACCGGCGCGCTCGTCCAGAACACCGACCTGGCCCCGACGTTCCTCGACCTCGCCGGCGCGCCCGTCCCGCCCGCCACCGACGGCCGCTCGCTCGTGCCGTTCCTGCGCGGCACCGAGCCCGCGGGCTGGCGGAACGTCGCGCTGATCGAGCACGTCAAGCCGCGTCCGACGGCCGAGGACCCCGACCGGCAGGACTCCGCGCCCGGCGCGCCGCCGACCTACAACGCGCTGCGCCTGCGTGATGCCCTCTACGTCGAGTACCAGGACGGCGAACGCGAGTTCTACGACCTCGTCCGCGACCCGCACCAGCTCGCCAACCAGGGCGGGCGGCTGCCGCCGGACCGCCAGCGGCAACTCTCGGCCCTGCTCTACGCGCTGACCCACTGTTCGGGCGCCGGCTGCGCGTCCGCCGGACGCACGCGATAGGGGCCTGCGGGAGGTCCGGCAGGTCAGCGCGGGACGAACGGGGGCACCCCCGCAGATCGCTATCATCGCTGGCGACACTTTGGTCCATGGACGTCATGGATTGACCCGACTCGACTGGGGGAGACGGGCGTGACCCCACCCAAGACTCCGGACACCCCGGACGACGAGACCGGTCGCGACGGTACTCCGGCCGAGCCCTCGGACGGGTTCGCGGCGCCCCCTCCGCCCCAATGGCTGGACGAGAGCCCGGCGTCGGGCGCGGACCTGCTGCCCGAACCACCGCCCGCGCCCAAGCCGACGCCGAAGCCCGAGCCCGCGACCGTGACCGATCTCGACCCGAGGACGGTGGACGGCACCGAGGGCGAGGCCGGGGGCGCGCAGGACATGACGATCAGCGGCGCCGACTTCAGCGGCGCCATGCAGACACAGGTGTTCAAGCAGGAACAGAAGCCGGAACCGGAACCGGAAGCGGAGCCAGAACCGGAGCCGCCTTCTCCCCCGGCCTCGGCGGCACCTCCGGCCACCTCGACCGACATCCCCGTCCCGCCCCCGTTCCCCTACGCGCAGGACGTCGCGGACGCGACGCAGGTCGACATGCCCGCCCAGCCGGCCCCGCCTCCGGCGGTCGAGGCAGAGCCTCCGGCGGTCGAGGCAGAGCCTCCGGCGGTCGAGGCAGAGCCTCCGGCGGTCGAGGCAGAGCCTCCGGCGGTCGAGGCAGAGCCTCCGGCGGTCGAGGCAGAGCCTCCGGCGGTCGAGGCAGAGCCCGCGGCGCCATCGCCCCAGCCGCCGGCGCAGCCGCCGCCTCCCGCGCAGCCGCCCGTCGTCGCAGCGGCGGCGGCCGCTCCCCCGCCGTTCCCCTACGCGCAGGAGATCCCGAGCGCCCCCACGCCTGCGGCGCCGGAGCCCTTCCCGTACGCGCAGGAGATCCCCGGAACACCCAAGCCGCCGGCTCCCGAGCCGTTCCCGTACGCCCAGGAGATCCCGGGCTCTCCCCGCCAGTCACCACCCGCGGCGGAACCGTTCCCGTACGCGCAGGAGATCCCGGGACGTCCGCAGCAGCCCGCGTACGAGGCCGCGCAGCCCGCGCCGGCGGCTCCCCCGCCCGCGATCGAGGAGCCGTGGCGCCTGCCGGGCCCGGGCAAGATCAAGCACAAGCGCAGCAAGAAGCCGCTGCTCATCGGGGTCGCCGGGCTGGCCGCGGCGGCGGTGCTCGGCGCCGGCGGCTTCTTCGTCGTGACGAACCTCGGCGGGGACGACGACGGTGGGGGCGCCGCGGGTGCCAAGCTCGCCGGCGCCGCGTTCCCGGTCGAGGCCGCGGCCCGCACCGACGGCCGTGACCAGGAACTGACCGGCGTCGCGGCGGTCGGCTCGACCGTGGTCGCGGTCGGTGGCGAGAGCGACGCGCAGAACTCCCGCGGCCTGTTCCTGGTGTCCGGGGACGGGGGCCGCACGTTCAAGGCCGCGGGTCAGCAGGGCCCGGACGGCGGCGCGCCGCGTCCCGGCGAGGTGCCGCAGGCGGTCGGCGGCTCGTCCGGCGGCTGGGTGGCCATCGGCACCCGGACGGGCGGCGGCGTGGTCTGGACGAGCGAGAACGGGCGGGAGTGGCGCCGCGAGCCCGACGCGGTCGGGAGCGTCTTCGGCGCCGGCAACCGCGTCCGCCGGATCGTCGCGACCGGCAGCGGTTTCATGGCCATCGGCGACAACTCCGCGAGGGGCGACTTCAGCGACGCCACGCCCGCGGTGTGGCTGTCGGCCGACGGGCGCCGCTGGGAGGCGCGCACCGGCGGGCAGATCGGACTCCAGGTCAGCAAGGGCAGGTTCTCGCTGGTGGAGGCCGCGGCGAGCGGCAATGTGATCCTCCTGGAGGGCCTGATCACGCCCGCTCCGAGGAAGCCGTCCTACCGGAAGGTCTGGCGCTCCGACGACGGCGGCCGCACCTGGTCGGCCTCGGACGTGCCGGTCCCCAAGGGCAGCCGGGGCCTGATCGTCGGCGGCGGCGAGGGCGGGTTCCTCGCGCTGCGCGAGATCAAGGTGGGCGGCCGGGGGTACGGCCAGGCGTTCACCTCCAAGGACGGCGCCAGGTGGCGGCAGTCCGGCAAGCTCGTGACGGCCGGGTACCTGCGCACCAGCCAGATCGTCGGGGACGGGCGGGGCTTCGCGGCCGTCGTCGTCCGCGGCCGTGACGTGCTGCTGTCCCGCACCGCCGACGGCGCCGCGTGGCGGGACGCGGGCGCCGCCGAGGTCAAGCCGGAACGCGAGTTCCGGGACGCGGCGCTCACCGGCGCCCGCACGATCCTCGTGGGCCGCGAGCCCGGCGGCGGCGACATGGATCCGATGCTCGGCGTCTTCGACGCGTCCGGGACCGCCGTCCCGGTGAACCTGGCGAAGGTGCCGGGGGCCGTCCGTCCTGACCACACGGTCCACTCCGTGGGCGCGACCGACGACCTGGCCGTCGCCGTGGGCAGCGCGTCCGGCGACGCGGCCGCCTGGACGTCCAAGGACGGCGGCACGTGGAAGCCCGCCCAGGGGCTCGGCGCCGCGTTCACCCGGCCGGGACCGCAGCAGCTCCTCGACGTCACCGGGGGCAAGGCGGGCTGGCTCGCGGTCGGGTACGACCAGGCGTCCCCCCGCCGCGCGCTCGTGGTCACCTCGGCGGACGGCGCGACCTGGCAGGCCGTCGATTCGGATGCGCCGTTCCGGGCGACGCGGAACGGGCTGCCCGGCACGGCCGCCGCCGCGTCCGGCCCCGGCGGGTACGTGGTCGTCGGCACGGAGGGGTACTCGGCGGTCGCCTGGTCGTCCGCCGACCTCAAGACCTGGGAGCGCGGCAGGAGCGGTGGCGCGAACGCGCTGGAGGGCCGCAAGGACGCCAGCCGGTGGATGCTGGACGTCACCTCCGGCACGTCCGGCTTCACCGCCGTGGGCGGGACCCGCGACGCCAACGGCAACCGCCCCGCGGTGTGGACGTCGCCGAACGGCAGGCAGTGGACGCTGCAAACCCTTCAGCTCCCGGGCAACGGCGTGACCGAAGGTCACCTGACGCATGTCGCCGCACGCGGGAACGTCCTGGTGGCCGCCGGTATCGGCGCGACGCCGCAGGGCCTGGTGTGGCTGGGCTACGTCTCGTCCGACGCGGGAAGGACATGGCGGCCGCTGACCGCCCCGGGCGGCGCCGCGGACGTCACCGTGACATCGCTGGCGGCGACGCCCAAGGGTTTCGCCGCGACCGGTACGACCATCCGGCAGGGCGCCACCGACGTCGTGTCGTGGACGTCCGCGGACGGCACGACCTGGAAGAGCGCGGCGCCCGGCGGCACCGGGCTCGGTGGTGACGGCGACCAGCAGATCTCCGGGCTGGCGACGTTCAAGAACAGCCTGCTGGGCGTGGGCCGCAGCACGGACGTCACGAACGACGAGCCCGTTCTCTGGACCCGGCCGATCCCCTGATCCCCGTCAAAGCGGAGGGCGGGGCGGGGACGGTTCCGTTGGACGGGCGTGCCGCGGCACGTACCGGTCGTTGGCGGGCAGCGGGGTGAAGGCGGGCGAGGCGCCGGCCCGGTCGCGTGAGCGGTTGCGGCGCGCGCCGTACGGCGCCACGAGCATCCGGTAGACGGGGCGCCGGATCACGGTCGGGACGAGGCGGTAGCCGCCGCGGACGACGACGTTGCGCCAGTACTGCGGGCGGGAGATGAAGCCCTCGCCGCGCATCGCGCGTTGCAGGCGCAACTCCGAACGCAGCAGGTCACGGCCTCCGCGGCGGGCGTACGCGCCGTCCCCGACCCGGTAGTAGACGAGCGGCTCGGCGAGGTTCACCACCCGCGCGCCCTGCGCGATCATCCGCGCGAACAGCCAGTAGTCCTCCATCAGCGGCAGGTCGCCGTAGCCGCCGACGGCGATCACCGCGCTGCGCCGGTAGACGACCGTGGGGTGGTTGAAGGGGTCGTGCAGCCGGGAGTAGCGGGCGATGTCGGTGGGGTCGCTCGGCGGGATGCGGCGGCCCACGATGTCGGCGGTGTCCGCACCGAACTCCAGCAGTCCGGCGCCGACGAGGTCGGCGCCCGCCCGCACCAGCGGGACCTGCTCGGCGAAGCGGTGCGGCATGGCGACGTCGTCGGCGTCCATGCGGGCGACGATGTCGTGCCGGGCGGCGTGGAGTCCGGCGTCCAGCGCGGGCCCGAGGCCGCGGTTGTGCTCCAGCGGGACGAACGTGACCTCGACCGGGCTGTCCACGACGAGGCTCCGCAGGCAGGCGGCCAGCTCGGGCGGGATCGGGCCGTCCTGGACGAGCACCACCTGGTCCGGACGGAGCGTCTGATGGTGGACGGCGCTATGGAAGGCGTCCCGGACGTACTCCTCCCGATCACCGCGGTACACGGTCATCAGCAAGGTGAAGGGTTCGGGCTGCATGTCCATGAGGCGGCAGGGTCCGTTCCGGGGGTCGGGGGGCACGGATCACCCGGCAGAGCCCGTGGCGGGGGGCGGCTCCTGAGGGCAGAGGTCGGGGGCTGGTGTCGGGTATGCAGTCGTACTTAAGACGCTTTGACACGGTTGATGGTGTGCGCGCCGCCACCCTACCGGCGTGCCACGTCCGTGACGCCTGCCTTGACTGGTTCTTCACATCCGCGCAACCTGGATGATGCAGCGTACTTTCTTACTTCTGTCCGCAGATGTCGCTGTCTGCACGGATCTCGCCCGCCACCTTCGGCAGCGCCGTCTTCGCACCGCGCAGGGCGGCCCCGTCCTTGCCGATGACGAGGTAGACAAGGCCCGGCCTGCCGCCCGCCCAGGCGCGCGGGGGATGGCCGGGCAGCGCGATGGCCAGCCGCGCGGCCTGCCGCTCGGCGCCCCGTCCGTACAGGATCTGGGTCCGCGCGGAGGACGACGCCTTGCGGGAACCGACCTTGACGATCTGGAACCCGCGCTCGCCGAGTTGGTCAGCCGTCCGCTGCCCGAGGCCGCTCGACGCCGTCGCGTTGTAGATGGCGACCCTGACCTGCGCCGGCGGGACGGGCTGTACCTGCGCGCCGTTCTGCTGCGCGGGGACGGGCGCGGGCGGCGCCGGCTCGGGCACCTTGTTGTCCTCGCGGACCGAACGAAACAGCGGCTCCGCCAGCGCCGGGTTGAACTGCACCCGGTTCTTGTCCTGCGGGAACGCCTGCACCGGGACGGTCACGAAGCGGACCTTGCCCGCGCTCATCCCGCGCAGGCTGCCCGCGAGCTTCTGCATCACCGACAGGGTGAGCCGGTCGTCGGCTTTGATCGATTTGGTGGCCGCGGACAGGAAGGCGAAGGTGCGCCCCGGGTCGGTGAGCATGCCCCGGTCCGTGGCCTTCTTGACCACCGACGCCATGAACGCCTGCTGCCGCTTGATCCGGTCGAGGTCCGAGCCGTCTCCCAGCACGTACCGGGTGCGGACGTAGCCGAGCGCCTGGTCGCCGTGCACGATCTGGCGGCCCTTCCGCAGGTGCAGTTCGGCCTTCGGGTCGTCGATACGGCGCGGGACGCAGATCTCGACGCCGCCGAGCGCGTCCACGACCCGCTTGAACCCGGAGAAGTCCACCTCGACGAAGTGGTCGATGTGGATTTTGGTGAGCGATTCGATCGTCCGCCAGGTGCAGGCCGGACCACCGGTCGAGAACGCCGCGTTGATCATTCCGAACTGCGGCGGGGACGAGCCGCCGCCCGGCTTCTTGCAGGGCGGGATGTTCACCATCGAGTCGCGCGGGAAGCTGATGCCGATCGCCTGCTCGCCGCCGGGCGAGATGTGCAACAGGATCGTCGTGTCGGAACGCTGCCCGGCCTCCTCGCCGTAGCGGGCGTTCTCCCCCGCGCGGCTGTCGGAGCCCATGAGCAGGATGTTCATCGAGTTGTTCAGCTTGGCGGGCCGGTTGTCGCCGAGCTTGCCGTCCACGTTCTCGCGGTCGATCTGGCCGTCCAGCCGCCGCCAGAACCCGTAGGCGGTGAGGCTGGCCACCACCAGCACCGCCGACATTCCGATCGACACCCAGCCGAGCACACGCCACAGACGCCCCCGCGCCGGCGGCTCCGGCGGTGGAGGGGCGTTGTCCGCGAGGTACACGGGAGACGGCACGGCAGTTCCCTGCATCCGTAACATTTGAGCACAGATAGGACACCAGCCACGCAAGTCACGGCAAAGTCGTCCGAGCAAGGTCATCCCGTGCTCCGGACGGGTGGTCCGGGGGCTACTAAACTCGGGCGACGATGAGCACCGTAGACGCACTGACCGACCAGGCCATGGTCGTGCTGCAGGACCGGCCGGTCGTGCCCCTCAGCGCATGGCTGGCCAGGGCCGTCGCGGACTGCACCGGTAGCGGGCGCACCCTCCAGCTCGTCACGCCCCTGGACTCCCGGCTGTCGCTGCCGCTGCGCACCACCGCCGCGGGTACCGGCGTGCAGTGGGTCGTCCGCAACGGGGACGGCTACTACGAGGGCCTCACCGGACGCCCGCTGAAATGGAGCGGCGCGACGTTCGTCCCCGTCCCCGAGGCGCGCGACTACGCCCCCGGATTCACCACCCGGCCCACCGCCCCGATCGGCGCGCAGCTCACCCTCGTCTACCGCATCCGGCACGGCGCCGAGGGCGACCTCAGTGGCCCCGTCGAACGTCTCCTCACGCTCCTCACCGGCAAGCCGCCCGCCGGGGTCGGTCCCGCCGAGCCGCTGGAGCACCCGTGGCGCGGCGACCGGCTCACCGAGTACGCCCGCGCCCGCGCCACCTCCCGGCTGCTCGTCATCGGCGACGGCCCGCGCCCCGCCCAGGCGATCTGCGACTTCACCACCACCGAAGGCGGCGCCGTCGCCGAGGTCACCACCGTCACCGTCGGCTACGCGCCCGCCGACCCGCCGCCCCTCCAGCACCTGTCCTCCCTGGTCGGCGCGCTGGCCGCCGACCAACCGGTGGCGTCGCTGTTCGTCCAGCTCACCCCCGGCCGCGCCGACCTCACCACCGAACCCCGCTGGACGGGCGCGGCCGCCCCGGTCGCGCTCGCCGTCACCGGCACCGTCGGCGGCCCGAACGGCATCCCCGGCCAGCAGGTCGGGCCCACCCGCGCGCCGATGACCCTCTTCCCGCTCGGGGACGGCCGCTCCCAGGACGGCTGGCAGCGGCACAGCCTGCTGATGCAGCACCTCCAGTCCGCCTAGCCAGCAGAACCCGGCCACCTCGCCACATCCGCGACATCACTGGGATGATCATCAGGTAACGGATGAGGTACGGTCCTGCCCATGGAACAGGCCCGCCGCCTCGATGCACTCGAGCGGGCCGTCGCCGGGACCCTCGCCGAAAGGTCGTTCGGATTCGACGGGGACAGGGCCGTCCTGCGAATCGAGGGATCGCTCGTCCTGACGAACGGCTGGTTCGCCTCCCTCGGCGCCGGCGGCGTCGTCCTGCTCCTGCTCGGCGCCGTCCTGTCGCTCACCGGTTTCCAGGACGAGGCGCGCTGGGCCCTCGCCCCCGGCGCGGCGCTGCTCACCTTCGTTCTCGGCCTGGTCCTGCTGCTGCGCTTCACGCCCCTGACCGCGCTGTGGCCCCGGCTGGAACTGCGCTTCGCCGAACGCGCGATGGTCCACCGCCGCACCCGCGTCCCGTTCAGCGACCTGCGCCCCGAACACCTGGTGTGGAAGAACGGCCGCTTCTTCCGGCGCCTGTACGTCCGTCACCCCGCCCTCCGCAAGCAGCTCGCCGGGTTCTTCGAGAGCGAGCAAAGGCAGGCCGCCGAGTTTCAGGACAAGCTCTGGGAACTGATCCACGCCCCGGACACCCGCAACGCCCTCGCCCACGGCGCCCTCACACCCGTCCAACGCTGGATCATCGGTGCGGGCGCCCTGTACGGCGCGATCAACGGGTTCCGCCTCGACCGGCTCGGCACCGCCCCCGGCGAGTCCGCCGGAGCCGCCGACCGCCGCACCGCCCAGGAGTTGCTCTACGAGCCGTGGGGCGCCCACGACCTCGAACAGCTCCTCGGCGCCGTCAACTGGCTCGTCCAGGACGGCCACCGCGCCGACTTCACCCAGGACGCCGCCCTCGCCGCCCGCACCCCCGCCGAACGCGAGGAGTACGCGACGCTCCTCCAGGAGGTCGACGAACTCATCGCCCGCGACATCCTCGAACCACCGTTCGTGGAACGGCTGATCGAACTCGTCCGCATCCGCTACGGGACGCAGGGCGCCGCGTACACCCGTCTCGTCCCGCCCCTGCTGCGCGACGAGCCCGGCGCCGACGCCGGAGCGGAAGGCGCCGAGCTGGGCCGGTTCCTGCACCGGCTCTTCAACGACCGCCGGCACGCCGCCGAAGAACTGCACCGTCTGAAGACCCTGGAGGACCCGGCGGTCCGCGCCAACGTCGGCCGGTTCCTCATCTGGGACTACGGCCGTGCCTTAGTGCTCTACCGCTTCGGCCACATGGTCGGCTGGCTCACCGAAGAGTACTGCTGGGAGCGCATGCTCCCACTCGCGCTCGACATTCAGCGCCGCTACACGTCCTGGCAGGACATGGCGACCTGCTATCTCCAGGGCCGCCTGCTGTGGTCCGGTGGCGGAGGCGAGGCCCAGGCCGAGTACGAGCGCCTGGTCGCCGAACTGTCCACCGACCAGCGCAGCCCCTGGAACCTCGTCCCCTGGGCCCACGACCTGACCCGCGACTGGCCGTAGTCATTCGCAATCCCGGCTGTATTGATGACAATCCCGGCCCAAGGGGACTCGCCTGGCGGCTCGCCCCTTGACCGTGCTTGGGCGAGCGCGACATCGCTTCGCGATCTTCCCGGTGGGGCTTGCCTCCGGCTTCGCCCCACCGCTCAGGTAGCGCGCTCGCGCGGCGGCTGAGGCCACTCAAGGCCGGCCTAGTTCGGCAGGGCGCACTCCTGGGAGTCCTTGTTCACCTTGTCCTGGTCCTTGCCCTCGATGTTCTTCGGGATGAGGACCGGCAGGCTGGGGTTCGGCTCGGGCATGTCGTACCCCTTCCTCTCCATGCACGCGATCGTCCGTTCGATCGCCTTCAGCTGCGCCGGCGTCAGTCTCCGGGCCCCCTGGGACGGGGCGCCGCTCGGGATGCCGCCCGGCGCGCCCGGGTTCAGGGTCGGTGCGGTCGGAGGCGGGGGCAGTTCACCGGACCCCGTGGAGTTCCCGGAACCGCCGGAGCCCTTCGAGCCGGCGGAGTCCTTGGAGTCCGACCCGCAGCCGGCGGCGCCCAGCACCAGGGCCACAGCGATCACCGGAACCGCGCAACGCTTCATCATGACGACCTTCCTGCCGGCTGCGGAGCATGCGCCGGTGGGCACACTTCGTGATCTTGACATGTCGAGAAAAGACCCTAGGGGATGCCGGTCATGACGGTGCCGGATTCGTCGCGAAGCGGCAGTCAGCCGCCGATGACCCCGTCGTGGTACGCGGCGCCGCCCGGGGCACCCGCGGACGCGTCGCCGGGTCCGGCGCCCTCCGCCGGGGCGTCGTGGTCGCTCGCCTTCCAGCTGCGGGCCGGGGCCTCGATCGGCCCGTCCGGATAGACCGTCCCGCCGAGCCAGTGGACGAGGGAGTCGGCGAACCTGCGCGCCACCCGCATCGCCTCGGGCACGTCGGCGACGGCTCGCACGTCCACCCACCAGACGGGCGCGACGACCCGGGCCGCGAACTCCGCGCCCAGCAGCCGCCCGATCTCGCCCGGCACCGACACCTGCACCGCGTCCTCGATCGAGACCAGCAGCCGGCCGCCCGCGTCGTACAGCCGGGTCGGCTGCGGCTCGCCGCCGCGCAGTTCCAGCCGCTCCCCCATGGCGATCATGCCGTCGGCGACGGCGTGCACGTCGGGGCGGCGCCGCACCAGGGCGACCAGGTCACTGCTCATCGGGACACCCCCGCGGTGAGCGAACGCGAGAAGACCTCGTGCACGACCCGGATCACGGCGGTGCGCGCGGCGGCGGAGATCCTCGACATGTCCACGGAGCCGCCGGTGGCAAGGTGCCGGTCGTAGGGGATGAACACGACGGGCAGCCCCCACGCGCTGAGCATCTGGTGGGCCCGCTCCAGGTCGGCGCCCACCTGCGGGGCGTGCGACACCATCGCGATGACGGTGCGGGCCAGCAGCGCCTGCTGGTCGTTGCCCGCGAACCACTCCAGCGCGCCGCGCGCGCTCAACGCCCCGTCGACCGTTCCCGGCGTCACCAGGACGAGGCCGTGCGAACCGGCGATCACACCACGGTTCAGCTCGGTGAGGATGCCCGCGCCGCAGTCGATCACCGTGGCGGACAGGTACCTGGTGACCAGGTTGAGCGCGTGCTGGAACGTCTCCAAGGTGAACTCGCCCGCGATCCGTCCACCCCGGGTCGACGACAGCACGAACAGCCCGTCGGCGGTCCGCGACAGGAACCGCGCGGCCTCCTCGAACGAACGCGGGTTCTGCCCGGCCAGGTCGAACAAGGACAGGTCCGACCGGACACCGAGACGCAGCGGCAGCGAGCCGAGTTCGGCATCGGCGTCGGCGGCCAGCACCCGGTCGCCGCGGTGCCGCGCCAGCTCGGTCGCCAGCAGCGCGGCCATCGTCGTCTTGCCCGCGCCACCGCGCACGCTGGCGACCGCGATCTGCCGCGCGCTCGGTACCGGATGCTGCATCAGCTCGGCGAACGCCGCCATCCCCCGGACGTTCCCTGACCCGCCGCCCACCGCCTTGAAGACGCCCTGCCGCACCCGGCGCCCCAGCGGGTCGCCGTGCTGGTTCTTGCGGACGAGTTGCTCGGCCGGGATCTGCGCCTGAGGATCGTGCGGGCCGGCCGCCGGCCCCTGGCCGGGACCAGGTGCCTGAGGCTGGACGGATTGCGCGGCGCGGGCAGACGCGGCGTCGGGAACGTTCTGCACCCCGGGCGACTCCGCCGTCCCCACACCGGGCATCGGGCTGACCGCCGCCGCCCAGTCGAAGTCGGGATGGACGAGCGGCTCGGCGGGCGACTGCTCGTTCGCAGGCGGCGCGGCCGACAAAGGCTCGTGCACCGATTGCTGTGGCGCCGGCTGCTCATAAACCGGCTGCTCTGGCGCGGGCTGCTCGTAGACCCGTTGTTCTGACACCGGCTGCTCATACACCGGCTGCTGATAGACCCGTTGATCTGACACCGGCTGCTCTGGCGCCGGCTGCTCCTGCACTGACTGCTCGTACACCGGCTGCTCTGGCACTGACTGCTCTGGCACTGACTGCTCTGGCACTGACTGCTCTGGCTCCGGTCGGGCGGGCAGCTGCGGTGCGGCTGGCGGTGGAGGCAGCGCGGGCGACGGCGGAGGAGGCGGGATCTCGTCGCCGCCGCTTTCGACCGCCGGGAAGGAAGGCGCCTGCGGTGGGGGCGGAAGCTCCTCACCCGCTTCCTGAACCGCCGGAGGGGGCGAGGCCAGGGAGGCGACCGGAGCGGGCGGCGGCGGGGCGGGCGGCGGCGGGAGCTCCGCGCCCTCCTGTGACAGCGGGAAGGACGGTGTCTGCGGAGGTGCCGTCGGCTGCTCCGCCGGGGACTGCGAAACGGCCGCCGCCGCGTTCGACGCGGCGGGCGGCTGGTCAGGGACGGACCGCGGCGGCGCCTCGGCACCCCAGGCGGCCCGGGGCGGAGCGAACGACGTCTCGAACACCTGGAATCCCTGGTGCGGAACGCCGATCTCGCGCAGGACGGCCTGCTGCCAACTCGAGTCGGACACCTGCCTCCCCTCTCCTTCGCAAGCCTACGAGACACTCGTCACCTCACGCACCGCCGTTGGTCCGTCAGGCCCGTCCCGCAGGGGGGTGCGCCGGTCTTGCGAACGTTCCCACCGGCAAAGACGTGGGATATCCGGTGAAATCACCATGACCATCCCGCTAGTCTTGCCGGACCTCAATCGGCCCCCCGCACGTGATTCAGCCCGGAGCGCTCATGAACCCCCCTGAATGGCCCGGTCAGCAACCTGGCCAGCCGGGATTCCCTGCCGCACCGCCGCCCGCGCCCCCGCGGGCGCCCATCGGCGCGCCGCTGCCCGGCCCCCCGATGCCCGGTCCTCCCATGCCCGGTGGCTTCCCGCCGCCCCCGCCGCGCCGAGGCGGCGGCGGTGCCGCGGTGCCGCTGCTCATCATCGGTGCGGTCGTCGTGCTGTCCCTGGTCGGCGTGGGTGCCTTCGTTCTGCTGAAGGACGACGGCGACGACAACCGTCCGGCCGTGACGCTCCCCTCGCCCACCACGCCCCTGTTCACCGCGCCGTCCGTCGAGCCGAGCCCGACGACGTCCAGCGGCGGAACGACGTCCGACCCGTCCAGCGTGCTCTCGGTGACCGTCCGGACCGCGCAGGGCAACACCTTCACCCGCGCGGGGACCCGCACCGAATCGTGCATCACCCGCGCCAACAGCAAGATGCTGTCGGAGTTGAGCACCAACCCGTGCATCGGCAGCATGTACTCGGCGGTCTACGCCAACCCGTCCAAGACCATCATCACGGCCATCTCGATCGCGAAGTTCGCCAGCCCGTCCGCGGCGAGCAGCGTCGGCAACGCCACCAACCAGCAGGGGTGGCCGAAGCTGCTCACCCCGTCCGACGCCAGCGGACTCCCGCAACCCCGTGCGAACCCGGCCTACTGGACGCGCACCTGGACCCGCGGCTCGAACGTGATCTACGCCCAGTCGTACTGGTCCAGCGGCGGCCCGACCGGCGGCCGCACCGGATCGGTGTTCACCACCGCCGGTGAGATCGGCGTGGAGATCACCAACACGCTCCTCTGGAGCAGCTGACACTCGGCGCCCGCTTACCACCACGGGCACGGGCGGTCTTCCGCCCGTGCCCGTATCGCGTTCTGTGGACCTACCCCCGAGGCGCCTGTGGAGGCCCGCCGTCACGTGGCGGCTGCCACGGCTGCGCGGGTGCCTGCGGCTGGTACTGCGGCGGTCCCTGAGGCTGACCCGGCTGGCCGTACGGCCCAGGTCTGCCCGGCTGCATCGGCGGCGGGAAGTCGGGCCGCCCACCGGACGGCTGCATCGGCGGCTGAGCCTGCCCGAACCCCGGCGGCACACCGGGCCCGAACCCGGACCCGGGCGGAGGCGGTCCGGGCGGGCCGCCCCTCTTACGCCGGGTGAAGAAGAACGCGAAGACGCAGATCCCGATCCCGACGGCCGCGATGGCCGCGTAGCCGATGATGTCGCCGGTGCCCAGGCTGTCCGACTTCGGCTTCGCCACCGGTGAAGCACTGGCCTTCTTGTTCCTCTTCGCCCACCGGTCGTAGTCCTCGAAGACGGGATTCGCCGTCCCCTTCGGAACCCGCCCAGTGAGCACCCGGTTGGGCCGGATCACTCCGTAGCCAGTCCGGTTGTCCTTGCCCTTGGCGTCAAGGTCGAGCGCGGACGCGATGAGCTGCCGCACCATCTCACGGTTCGACATGTCGGGAAACCTGGCCCGCAGCAACGCGATCGCCCCGGATGTCAGCGCGGACGCTGCGCTTGTACCGCTACCGCTGGACAATTGCCCGTTCCTGACGACCACGGCGATTCTCTCACCGGGCGCCGATACCATCACATACGGTTGACGTTGTGTCTTCTCCCACGCCCTGCTCTGTGCACTAATGGCCCCTACCGCCAGGACACCCTTGCAGTTGGCCGGAGAGTTGGAGGCGTTGGCGCCGGCTCCGTCATTGCCTGCGCCCGCGACCACGATCGCGTCCTTGTCCAGTGCGTAAGCGACAGATTGCTGCAAATCATCAGGACAGGTACCGGGTACCGCCTGGGACAAGTTGATGACCTTGGCTCCACGGTCCGCCGCAAAACGAATTCCCTTTGCATAGGCGGTAGTACTCTGGGCCACGATCGGAAGGATCTTGGCGTCGGGCGCGACACCGAGGAAGCCCGTCCTGCTTCCCTGTGAGGCGATCAGCGATGCCATGGCGGTGCCGTGGCCTTCCAACTCGCCGGTGTCAGAGTCGGTCCGGCCGTCCCCGCCACCGTTCTCCGCGTCCATCCCGGAGAGCACCACGTCACCCAGATCAGGCACATTCGCCTGGATGCCGGTGTCAATTACCGCGACGGTAACGCCCTTGCCTTTGGTGGCAGGCCAAAGGAGATTGTCTACTCCCCACGATGTGAACCACCATTCCTGAGGCAGGGGACGGGCCGACGCCGCGGCCGCTCCAGGTGCGGCAAGCCCTCCTAGAAAGAGCAAGGCAAGGCTCGCGCTAACCAGTTTTTGCCGTCGCTGCCGCATCGGCACTCCTCGTCGCAAGCGTTCGGTTCCACAAAAGCATAGGCAGGACAGGTCCAGCCTGTCCTGCCTATGCCGTCAGCCCAGCTATCACCACAGCTCAACGTCAGCCGATGACGGGTGGCGCGGTGTCGTCGTTACCGCCCCAGACATCCTCGTCCTCGGTCAGCCACGTGCTGCGCTCGCGCTCCTCGCCGTCACCACCACCGTGGCCGCCGGCACCCATGGGCATGCCCATGCCGGACATCCCACCGCCCTTGCCGAGGCCGGCGGCGCCGCCCATCAGGCCGCCGGGCCCACCGAGGCCACCGCCGAGGCCACCGCCGGGACCGCCGCCCAGGCCGCCTGCGCCGAGACCGCCACCGGGGCCGCCGCCAAGTCCGCCGCCGCCCGCGCCGGGACCGAGCCCACCGCCGCCACCGCCGGGGCCGGGTGGCAGACTGGCCAGGTCCGTGCCCGGACCGCCAGAGCCGCTACCGGGACCGCCGGGCAGGTTGGGTCCGCCACCGGGACCGTTGGGCCCGCCCGGACCGCCGGGGCCGTTCGGCAGGTCAGGCCCGCCTCCGGGACCACCCGGACCATTGGGGCCGTTAGGCCCGTTGGGGTTGTCCGGGCCCTTGGGGATGTCGGGTCCGCCGCCGGGTCCCTTCGGCAGGTCGCCGCCACCGGGGCCACCACCACCGGGCATCTTCGGATTCTTCGGACCGCCACCCGGCTTTTCTGGCGTTTGCGGCAGATCCTTGTCCATGACGCTGGGGTCGGGCATGTCCTGGCGGATGTCCGCCGGGAAGTTGTTGTTCGAGTTCTTGGTGCCGTTGTTGATGGCGTCCATCACGTCGTCGGCGGCCCAGTTGTTGCCGATCAGGCCCGCGATCGCGGTGGGAGCGGTGACGGGGTTGATCGCCATCGCGCGCGCGCCCCAGTTCGCGACGTCCTTGACCCAGCTGTCGTTCGCGCTGCCGGAGCCGTAGGACTGCTTCCACTGCCGCTGCTGCTTCGCGTGCGTCGTCAACGCGGTGCCCGTGTTCGAGGCCTTGGTCTCGATCTCCTGGGCCTGCCGGTAGGCCTTGTTCATCTGGTTCATGGCCTTCTCGGCGTCATCGCCGCCCCAGGCCTCGACCATGCGCTTCGACTGGTTGTAGATGAGGTCGACCGACTCGTTCATCCGCTTCGACAGCCCGTTGTACGTGGTCGCCCCGGTGTCGAGCTTCTCCGGATGCATGCTGTCGACGATCTGCTTGACCTTGTCGAACTGGTCTTCCCAGACCTTCAGCATCCCCCAGCCGCCGGTGCCCTCGCCACCGGTCTGGATGTTGTCCTGCCTGATCTTCTGGTTCTGCTTGGTCACCAGCGCTCACCCCTCGTCATCACGTCTGTGCCGGTCACGTGTAGTTGCCGGGAGACCCCGCGTTCTGGACACCGTGCTTGGAATTGTCGTCCGCGTTACGGTGGGTCTTCTCCGAATTGCGGATCGCCTGGATCACGCTCTCGTACGCGGTGATGAACTGGGTGTAGGTGTTGCCGATCTGCATCTTCGCGGCGGAAACGGTGCCGTAAAGGCTGCGGCCCGCGGTGTAGTTTCCGAGCGATGCCTCGCTCGGTGAGTCGTCCTCTAGCTTGTCGTCATAGCGCAGACTCTTCAGCGCGCGCAGATCCTTCTCAAGCTTGTCCGCGATGTCCTTGAGGGTGTCGTGGTGGACACCGATCTCCTTGCCGCCCGTCGACGGCAGGCTGTTCGGGTGGGGGGGTGCCATCTTCGCTTACCTCCTGTCAGCCTCTTGCCCCCTGAGCGGCTGTGTCTGGGAGACAAGACGGCACAGCTCTGGTCTTCGTTTGGGGTGAAGCGAGCCCCGGCCGTAAACACGGCCAGGGCCACCTCACGCCGGCGTCCAGCGGACGGGGTCGAACCTGCGGTCAGCCCCAGATGCCCGAGTTGGAACGCTCCGCCTGCTGGTAGTTGTCGTGCGCGTCGCGGATGGCGAGACCAAGCTGTGCAACGACGTTCTGCATGTCCTTGGCGGCGCCGTCCCACTGCTTCTGGAACACCCAGTAGGCCTCCTGCGCGGAGCCCTCCCACTCGTTGAGCTTCGTCCGGAGCTTGCCCTCCAGGTCGTTCAGCTCGTCCATCAGAGCGCGCGCGGCCTTGCTGAACTGTGCCTCGCCCTCGGTCAGGCCACCGAAATTGGCCCTCGTGTAGCTCATGTTTCCCCTTCTCCAGCCGTCGTCACCTAAATGTGAGAGTTGCTCAGGTAGAGCCGTTGAGCAGGGCCTGAACCTTGTTCACGGCCTGCTCCGACATCTCTTCCTTGGACTCGTAGGTGATCTTGGTCTGGACGAGGCTCTGGTGCATACCCTCCAGGGCCCGCAGCACCTTGCCGAAGTCCTCGTTGAAACGGTTGAACACCGTCTCGAAGGCCATCGAGGCGTTGCCCTCCCAGGCGCCACGCACCTGCTGCTTGTGGCCCTCAAGCTGGGTCTGCAACCCCTTGATGATGTTCGCGGACGCGTCAATGTCGTCCGCGGCCTGCTTCATGGATGCTCTGTTGACGGCAGACTGCTGCCCCATCAGTCACCTCCAGTGACTTGTACCGTGACCCGCGGTCGTGAGCTGGGCATAGACGCCGGGTCAACGCCTTAAGCCCCCGTTTCGGCAGCGCAAAGGACCCTGAGGCCGGTGATGGCGGGGGGTCGCACCGCAGAGTAACCCACACTTTAGGTGTCGTACCTCATGCTGTCCATCCGTTTCACATGACGATTAGACGCAATCAGCCCTCTAGTGGTTTCGCATCGTTGCCGAAGTCTTCACAATCAGTTCCCCGGCGGCGTCGTGGCACCGACTGGTGCCGTGACGGCGGCCGGGTCGAGGACCGGGCCCTGGGCGATGAGGTCGAGGACACCCGCGGGCACCTTTGAGGCGTTGCCGGGCAGTGCGTATCCGAGCTTCTCGGCCGTCTCATTGTCCTTGATGGGGAAACGTTTTCCCTCGGCCACCAGGTAATAGGTGTTGACCTCATTCGCCTTTCCCGGACTCGGGACGCGGCCGGCCAGTGCCGCGCTGCCGGGCGGGAACACCAGCTGGTCGGCACCGGTCGGCTGGGCGGTGTCGGGCGGGGCCGGCAGGTCGCCGCCGAGGGTGAGCGTGGCGTCGGAGTTGCCGCTCGGGTCGGAGTACACCGCGCACAGCGGGCTCGTCTCCTTGAACGGGACGATGCTCGGCGCCTTGCCCTCCAGCTGACGGTCGCGCAGCGGACGCGCGGACTGCGGCGTCGTATTGACCCGGCCCGCGTCGACCTCGATGGGACGGACGGGCTGGTTCCCGTACGCCTTCCGGATCTGCGGGTCGGCGACCAGGAGATCCCGCTGCAACGGGGTGACCTGCGCGAGGCCGTCGCTCACCAGGACGTACGAGGACGTCGCGCCGGAAGCCGTGTGCACACTGAAGATCTGGCCGACCCTGCCGTTGCCGAGCGGACCCTGAGCGGGCTGGCCGAGGGCCGGGAGCTGGGGGGCGGCGAAGTCGGGGCCCTGCGTGACGGAGTTGAGCCACTTGCCGGCGATCTGGGTCGCGCCGGCGCCGAGCGTGGTCAGCGCGTACTGCGGCATCCGCATCCGGGTGTTGCGCCAGATCAGCCAGTTCTGCCCGTCCGCGGCGACGACCATCGCCTGGTCGGAGCGCAGTTCCGTGCCGCCGACCCGGCGGCCCGCGGTGAGCGTCACCATCGACCGGCGTCCGAGGGAGGTGCTCTCGACCGCCCGCACGCACACCGCCCACGGCGCCCGGGTCAGCTTCTTGGAGTCGGGGAGGGTGTTCGGGGCACCGGCAATACCGATCGTCGGGCCGCGTTCGTATTTGGTGAGAGAATTGCTGGACACCGTCCGGCGGCTCTTGGCGTCGGCGCCGGCGACGAGCCGCGCGGATACGTAGTTGCTTACCGGACACAGCTTGCCGTTCTCGCACCATACATAACGCGCACCGGTCTCCTTTTCGACTATCAGCATTCCCGCTTTCTCCAGCCCGGTGGCGCCGCCCGGACGGATGATTCCGAAAATGCCGAAAGCCGCCATGCACAGGATCCCGATCATGATGCCACTGAACGCGGCGATGTTCATCCTGCGCAGCGGGAGTTCGGGATTGTCGGGCTCGCCGGAGACGAGCGCGAGCGACGCTCGCTGGCTCATCAGGCGGTGTGCTTGCAGAAGGTCCTTGCGAGTCTGCACGCGGCGCTCCTATCCGGCGAGCCCGCGCATGTACGCGAACAGCCCGCACTCTCCGAGGGCCAGCGGGATGAGGGCGATCAGCAGGAACATCTCCAGGATGTCGCCCGCGCGGTTCCAGAACGGCGACGGCCGATGGCCCGGAAGCCACAGGCCGACCCCCACCACGATGGTGGTCGCCGCCACCAGGGGAAGGAGCGCCCCGGCGGCCATGGTCAGCGGGGACGCGTCCCACGCGAGCGCGATGGCCAGCACCCCGAGGCCGACCATGCCGGGCACCAGCAGTGCCAGGCGCTGGACGCGACCGCGGAACAACCGGGAGCGCAGCAGCAACAGGACGGAGATGACCGCGGCGGTGACCGGCCCGAGCCACCCGTCGCGGAACGCCGACGGGATCTGCCCGAGGATGCCCACGAGTCCAAGGCCCACGGTGAAGCCGGTGATGAACCGGTCGGCCCGCCCGGTGCGGGTCAGCACCTGCTGCCCGTCCACCATGATGGTGTCGCGGCGCAGATCCTCCGCGCTCTGCGGTACCGGCGGCAGCGTGACCTTGGAGAACCGGAAGGCCAGCGTGGGGGTGAGCGGCGTCAGCATCATCGCGACCACGACCACGACCGCCGCGATCCCGGCCGCCGACAGGTTCTCGAACAGCAGCGCGACGCCGGAGCCGGCGGCGCCGAGGAAGCCGCCGACCACCGAGCCCCAGAACACCGAGGCCCCGTCGGTGACGCCCACGGCCGCGATCACCGCGACGAGCGCCAGGACGCCGAACCCCGCCAGGGTGTTGAGCGCGTCCAGTTCGGTGAAGGCGTGGTCCCGTGCCGGACCGAGCAGCCCCGCGAGGAAGGCGTGCGGCAGCGCGGCGAACGCCAGCACCGTCCCGGCCTTCGCGTCGCCCGCCGCCCGCGACGCCACCACGGCCCCGACGATGAGCAGCAGGCTGATCACTCCGGCGGCCGCGGCGGGGACGATCCAGGACGGTCCGGCGAGCAGGATGATGGCGGCGGCGAAGGCCGACCCGCCCGCCCCGACGCCGAGGGCGAAGGCCCGGGTCCATTCGGGACGCCAGCGGTCGCGCCGGTCCTTGACGGCCGTCGCCACCACGTCCGCCACGTCGTCGAACGCCAGCTCCGGAAGCTGTGACATCCCCGGCCGCAGGTAGAGGATCTCCCCGTCACGCAGGCCCGCCTGCGCGGGGGTCGCCGCACCGTCGAAGGGCGCCTCGTCCAGCCGTTGCAGGACCCACCCGCCGTGGGCCAACCCGGCGTCGGCCATCTGGCTGCCGGAGTAGTGCAGGATCGCCGGGAAGAACTGGGCGAAGGGCACATGGGCGGGGAGCGAGATATCGATGCGGCGCTTGGGGGCCACCACCGTGACCCTGCACAGCTCCGCCCCGGTGACTGAAGCCACTGAACTTCCTCACGTGTAGGCACGGCCCCATTGGGAGCATCCGGACACCGGCGAGAACCGTAACAACATAGACCGCTCGACCCGGCCCCCGCGACCGGCCCGAACGTCACAGTTCGACGTTGCCTGCGCCTTCCGGGTTCCGAAGCAGCGGCCGAAACCGGAGTAGTGCAGCGTCCGAATGACCGCGATCTGGATAACTCTCCGGTGTCCTCTGCTCTCGTTACCGTAGCCTTGCAGACCGGCCGCACAGGGCCGTCAATGTCGAGTCAGGCAGCCGGCTCCATCGAGCGTTCCCCTCCCGGAATGGAGACTTTCCTTGGGCGAGAACAAAGTCGCCAAGTTCCTGAACGGCCCGAACCCGAACCTCGCCCCCTCACCTTCGGCCCCGGGAAGCAACGGGACGAGCAGCGGGGGCGGAACGAAAAGCGGGACGCCGTCCCCCACTCCCGGACCCACGCCCACGACGACCGGGGGAGGCAAGACGAGCGGCGAGGTGCGGTTCGCACCCGACGAGCTGAAGAAGCTCGGCGCCGCCGTCGAGAAGGAGCTCATGGAGCTGTTCAAGCAGGCGCGTTACAAGCTCGACGCCGAGCCCCGCGACGTCCAGCCCGACGCCTACACGATGTTCGCCATCTCCGCCGCGCTGACCTACACGCAGATGATCGAGTTCGCCGACCAGGATCTGATCGACAAGAGCAAGCACGCCATGGAGATCAACGACCGGCTGGTCAAGACGGCCGGGATCCAGGAAGAGGCCGAGCGCGCGTCCACCCTCGGCGGCATCTGATGTCCGCCGAGGCGCTCGACGCCGCCGAAGGGCTCGCGAAGGCCGCCTACTTCGAGTCCCTCTGGGTGGCCGTGGTCATCCCGGCGGCGATCCCGATCGTGCCGATCATCTACCAGGCCCAGGGCAATCCGGGGAAGCTGTGGCGGGCGGCCGACGGCTGGAAGGACATGGTCGACCAGCTGGAGAAGTCCCAGCAGAAGATCGAGGAGCTGTCGCGGCTCGTCGCCCAGAGCCAGTGGGCGGGCGACGACCGTGTGGCCTTCGAGAAGAAGATGAACGACTACTCCGACCAGATCGACTTCGCCATCGCGATGGCGTGGTCGGTCATCGCGGCGCTGTACGTCCTGGCCGTCCTCATCGGGATCTTCATCTACCTGATGTTCGTCATCATGACGCTGCTGACGATCTTCGCCACGGCGATCGTCATCGCCGCGGGCACCATCGTCGGCGCGCCGGCCGCACTGGAACTGGAAGCGCAGGCGAACCAGTTCGCCTCGATGGCCTACCGCGTCCTCAGCGTCGGCTCGAAGGTGATCGAGAAGACCTCGACAGGGGTTGCGTACATCTGGAGTGCGCTACTCGCCATAAACATGACCGGTCAGGCGTTCAACGGGAACACCGACGTCCTGACGACCTTTGTGAAGGCGGGCTTGAACGGTGCGGACGACATGCTCAAGGGCGCGCTTGCATACCTGCTCACCAAGCGCACCGCGGAGGTCTTCGGGGCTAACCCCGCCTCGCGATGGGGCGTTCCACTCTCTTCCCGGGTCGCGCCGCTGACCACCGGCGAAAAACTGGCCGCCGGTCTGGGGACCGCTGACACGCTCGACGGATCGAACGTGCTGGCCACTCCCTGGGCGAACACGGGCGACTCCTACGGCAGCGAGGACGACGCCGGACGGAAATATGTCGACGAGACCCAGCCGCACCGCTGAACCAGGCCTGGCCCGGACCACGGGCGCCATCAATCGTGGTCCGGGTCACTGAGGATCGCAGGGTCTTCTTCCAGCCACCTGACCCAACGCGGAAGCATGCGCATCGGGGGGTGGATGGCATAGATGGTGCCCACAGTGAGGCTGCACAACGCCAATCCGATGACTGGAACCATCAGCAACAGTGGCACCGGATCGAGGAGTGCGTTCAAGCCCCCGAGCGCAACCATCAGCAGCGCCGCGCCCGCCTGCCACGGCACGGCGAGTGGCATGAATCGCGACTTGTAGCGGTCGGGATACCAGGCGCGCCACCGGCCCTGGAAAGCCAGGATTCCGGCCACGATGGCGCCGACCAGAACGACCACGATGACGACGGCCGCCAGGGCCACCGGCGGCCTGTCCGTGACACTCTCTCCACCTGCGGCCGTCCAGGTCTTTGCTGCGCCAGCGCGGGCCAGGAGCAGGGTGGTGTCTGGTCGCGCGGTCATCGGCTGGTGGGGGGTAGGCCGAGGTTGCGCTGGAGCTCTTCGATCATCGCCTGGGAGCGCTGCCCCACCTGCTCGAACATCCCCTGCATCTCGGTGAGCGACTTCTTCAGCGCGTCCTGGTCCTTGAGCGCGTCCATGGGGTCGGTGGTGTCGCCGTACTCCCTGGACGTGATCTTCTTTACCTGCGCGTCGAGATCCTGGCGGGCTCGCCGTGCGGTCTCCTGGAGCGCGGCGGCCAGGTCCTCGGCCCCCATCCGCAGCGCGCGCGGATCGATCCTGATCTCCGCGAGCGGGTCCTCGGCGGTGCTCGTGATCGCGACGCGTCCGTCCGCCGATTCGGCCCGTCCCTGGAGTCCGGCCATCTGTTCGCGGACTAAGGCGAGCTTGGCCATCCGTTCCTGGGACTGGCGCATCAGGTCCCCGAGATCGAGGCCCTCTGGTCCGAACATTGGATTCTCCCCGCGGGATTTACCGTTGCCGAGTCGGTGGCGAAAATAGTCCCATAATCGGGTGTACGGCGTCTCGGCCGTACAGGATGATGATCACGGGTGTGCGGGGGCGTATGACCCGTATGATGACGGGTCGCGACGCCTGACGTCCACGAGGGGAGCCCTGCCAGTGAGCACCGTACTGGTCCGGCGGAAGGAACGGCGCAAGCCGCCGGAGATGCCACGGGGCGAGGTCCTGCTGGAGTCGCCGCCGGAGTTGCCGGAGGTCGTCACCGACGGTTTCCGCAATGTGCTGACGTTCCTGCCCATGGCCGCGGGCTCGGGCGCGATGGCGTTCATGTTCCTGAACCCCAACTCCAACCCGCTGCAGATGGTGGCGGGCGGGATGATGGGCCTGTCGATGTTCGGCATGATGTTCAGCCAGGTCGGGCAGCGCAGCGGCGAGCGCAAGTCCAAGCTGAACGGTGAGCGGCGCGACTACCTGCGCTACCTCGGGCAGGTCCGGGCGAAGGTCCGCAAGGCCGCCGCGCAGCAGCGCGAGGCGCTGGAGTGGTACAACCCCGATCCGGCGCGGCTGTGGTCCATCGTGATGAGCTCGCGGCTGTGGGAGCGGCGCCCGGACGATGCCGACTTCGCGCAGGTTCGGGTGGGTGCCGGGCCGCAGAAGCTGGCCGTCCAGCTGATCGCGCCGGAGACCAAGCCGATCGAGGACCTCGAACCGATGAGCGCGGGGGCGCTGCGGCGGTTCATGCGGACGCATTCGACCGTTCCCGCGTTGCCGGTTGCGATCAACCTGCGGTCGTTCTCGCGCATCTTCCTGTCCGGGGATGTGGACGCGTCGCGGGGGATGCTGCGCGCGATGCTGATGCAGATCGCCTCCTTCCACTCCCCCGATGACGTGCGCGTCAGCGTCTGCACGTCGCAGGAACGGCTGCCGAACTGGGATTGGCTGAAGTGGCTGCCGCACGCCCTGCACCCCACCGAGCACGACGCCGCCGGGCAGGTCCGGCTGATCGCGCCGACGATGACGGAGCTGGAGGTGCTGCTCGGCCAGGAGATCAAGGACCGCGCCCGGTTCGTGGCCGGACGCCCGTCCAGCGACCTGCCCCTGCACGTGATCGTGGTGGACGGCGGCATGGCGTCCTACGACTCGCAGATCGCCGCCGACGGCATCGAGGGCGTCTGCGTGATCGACCTCGCGCAGACCGTCGGCTACACCACCGAGGCCGGGACGCTGCGGCTGAACGTCACCGCCGACCGCGTCCACATGCTGCGCAAGGACCGGGCGGGCAAGGACGTCCCGACCTCGATCGGCGCACCCGACAAGGCGGGCATTCCGCAGGCCGAGAGCCTCGCCCGTCAGATCTCCCCCTTCCGGACGAGCGCGAACGACACGACCGAAGAAGAGGACGTGCTGTCGGGCAACATGACGCTGACCTCACTTCTCGGCGTCGAGAACGCCTACGCCGTCGACCCGGCGCGGGTGTGGCGGCCGCGCGCGCAGCGCAACCGGTTCCGGGTGCCGATCGGCCTGGACGCCGAGGGCCGTCCCATCGAGCTCGACATCAAGGAGTCCGCGCAGGGCGGCATGGGACCGCACGGCCTGTGCATCGGCGCCACCGGGTCCGGCAAGTCCGAGTTGCTGCGCACGCTCGTCCTCGGGCTGGCGATGACGCACGCGCCCGACATCCTCAACTTCGTCCTGGTCGACTTCAAGGGCGGCGCGACCTTCCTCGGGATGGACGGCCTGGAGCACGTCTCGGCCGTCATCACGAACCTGGAGGACGAGCTGCCGCTGGTCGACCGCATGTACGACGCGCTGCACGGTGAGATGGTGCGCCGCCAGGAGTACCTGCGTGCCATGGGGAACTACGCCTCGCTGCGCGACTACGAGAAGGCGCGGCTGGACGGCGCGAACCTGCCGCCGATGCCAACGCTGTTCCTCGTCCTGGACGAGTTCTCCGAGTTGCTGTCCGCCAAGCCCGACTTCGCCGAGCTGTTCGTCATGATCGGACGGCTCGGCCGCTCGCTCGGCGTCCACCTTCTGCTGGCCTCGCAGCGGCTGGAGGAGGGCAAGCTCCGCGGGCTGGACACCCACCTGTCGTACCGGATCGGCCTGCGGACGTTCTCGGCGATGGAGTCCCGGGTGGTGCTGGGCGTGCCCGACGCCTACGAGCTGCCGCCGGCCCCCGGCAACGGTTACCTGAAGTTCGCCACCGAACCGATGGTGCGGTTCAAGGCCGCGTACGTGTCGGGCCCGGTGGACGAGCAGCCCAAGCAGGACGAGGGCAGGCAGGGCAGCCAGATCGCCGCGCAGATCGTCCCGTATCTGCCGGGCTACATCCGGCCGCAGGTGATCGAGCAGCAGGCCGAGCCCGAGCCCAAGCCGGAGGAGAACAAGAACCAGGCGTCGCTGTTCGACGTGGTCGTCGGGCAGCTCGCCGGGCACGGCGCGCAGGCCCACCAGATCTGGCTGCCGCCGCTGGACGAGCCGCCCGCGCTGAACGAGATGCTGCCGCAACTCCAGGTCACCCAGGAACACGGCCTCACCACGGCCGGCTGGGAGGGCCGCGGCAAGCTGTACGCGATGGCGGGCATCGTCGACAAGCCGTTCCACCAGCGCCGCGACCCGTACTGGCTGGAGCTGTCCGGCGGCGCCGGGCATGTCGGCATCGCGGGCGGCCCGCAGAGCGGCAAGTCCACCACGATCCGGACGCTGATCGCGTCGCTCGCGCTCACCCACACCCCCGCCGAGGTGCAGTTCTACTGCCTGGACTTCGGTGGCGGCGCGCTGGCCGCGCTGGCCGAACTGCCCCATGTCGGCGGCATCGCCACCCGGCTGGACGCCGACCGGGTCCGCCGGACGGTCGCCGAGGTCAGCGGCCTGCTGGAGCAGCGGGAACGGGAGTTCGCCGAGCGCGGCATCGACGGCATCGCGACCTACCGGCGGATGCGCGCGTCCGGCGAGCACCCCGGCGACGGCTACGGCGACGTGTTCCTCGTCGTGGACAACTGGCTGACGCTCCGCCAGGACTACGAGGCCATGCAGGACACCATCACCCAGCTCGCGGCGCGCGGCCTGGGCTACGGCATCCACGTGATCGCCTCGACCAACAAGTGGACGGAGTTCCGCAGCAACGTCCGCGACCTGCTCGGTACCAAGCTCGAACTGCGGCTCGGCGACCCGTACGAGTCGGAGATCGACCGCAAGCTCGCCGACAACGTCCCCGAGGGTCGTCCCGGCCGGGGCCTGTCCCGCGACGGGTTCCACTTCCTTACCGCCGTCCCGCGCATCGACGGCGGCGGCGCCGACGAGTCGCTGAACGACGGCGTCCTGAAGATGTGCCAGGCGATCACCGAGGCATGGCACGGCCAGCGCGCGCCGCAGGTCCGGATGCTCCCGGACGTCCTGCCGCTGTCGTCGCTGCCGTCCCCCGCCGAGACCGGGATGCGCATTCCGATCGGTATCGACGAGGACACGCTGTCGCCGGTCTACCTGGACTTCACGCAGGACCCGCACTTCCTGATGCTCGGTGACGCCGAGTGCGGCAAGTCCAACCTGCTCCGGCACATCGCCACCGGCATCACCAGCCGCTACACCCCGGACCAGGCGCGGATCATCTTCATCGACTACAGCCGGTCCCTGCTGGACGTCGCCAACACCGAGCACCAGATCGGCTTCGGCGCCTCCGCGCCCGCCGCGACGTCCCTGGTCAACGACATCCGCGGCGCGATGATGCAGCGCCTCCCACCCGCCGACCTCACCCCCGACCAGCTCCGCTCCCGCTCCTGGTGGACGGGCTCCGAGCTGTTCCTCATCGTCGACGACTACGAGATGGTCGCCACGTCCGACAACCCCCTGCGCCCGCTGGTCGAGCTGCTCCCGCAGGCCCGCGACATCGGCCTGCACATCATCCTCGCCCGCGCCATGGGCGGCGCCGGACGCGGCATGTTCGACCCTGCCCTCACCCGCATCAAGGAGATGGCCTCACCGGGGCTGCTGATGTCCGGCAACAAGGACGAGGGCATACTTCTCGGCAACGTCAAGCCCCACAAGCTCCCCCCGGGTCGCGGCTACCACATCGACCGCCGCACCGGCACCCGCCTGATCCAGACCGTCCACAACGAGGAAGCCGGCCGGTAGAGCCCGGTTGTTCCGCCGCCGGGCCCGGTGGCATGATCTACGCCCAGGAACGCTCCCGACGATTGACTGCGCACGCGCGTGAGGAGTCCGTATGGCACCCCCCAGCGAGAAGGAAATCAAATTTAAAGGCCCGGCACTTCGGAAGCTGGGGGCCGATATCGAGAAATCTGCGGACAGCGTGCTGAAGCCGGCCAGAACCCAGCTGGACGGTATCGGGGTGGGTTATCCGGGCTTCAGTGTCGTCGGTATTCCGCTCGCTTTGGCGCACACCGTCATCGGGAACCAGGCGTCCCAGCAGATCGAGAAGGCATCGACGCAGATAAAGTCATGGCGCGTCGCACTCGATAAGACGGCCAGAACCTGGGAGAACGCCGAGTCCAAGTCCGAAACCCAGGCCAACTGACGGGAACGACCACCATGAGCGTCTATGCGGCCGGTCTGCCGATGCACAGCGCCGGCCTCGGCATGACCATCGCCTCGAACACCATCCTGCCCGCCGGGATCCCGCTGAGCGTCGCCTTTCTGCTGACCCTTTCGAACGCGGGGCAGATCGACGCGGCGGGCACCCAGTGGCAGGACGTCGCCAAGAAGCTCGACGGCTTCAAGGACGAGCTGGAGAAGATCAAGAAGCTGCCCGAGGCCGACTGGACGGGCGACGACCGCCGCGCCTTCGACCTGGCCGTCACCAAGTACGAGTCCGAGCTCAAGAAGCTCAAGGACTCCGTCGACATGATCGGGACCGTCATGCACGGCGCGGCCCTGGTCTACTTCCTCCTCGACATCCTCGTGCTCGCCGTCGGCATCATCCTGCTCTACATGGCCGTCGTGGCCTGGGCGTACATGTGCGTGCCCTTCGGCCAGGCGGTCGCCGTCAGCTTCAACGCGGCCGTCGCCGCGAAGGTCGCCGCGATCCTGCCGACCATCGCCACGTTCAAGGCGGGCGTCACGGTGGTCGCCGCGTTCCTCGGCACGATCGCTGCCGTGGTCGGCGGCACCTACGGCATGAGCTTCGTCAACCTCGGTGTGGGCGAGCCGGACTTCACGCAGGCGTCGGTCGAGATGCCCGAGGCGCCGGGATAGACCGGGAAGAGGGTCCCGCATCAAGGATCAGCCGACTCAGCGGAACGGATGTGGATCGATCATGGCTTTGGTCGCCATCGTCGTCATCGGCGTGCTGCTCATCGCCTTGCTCATCGGTCTCGCCTGGCTGGCGGTGAGCCTCGGGTGGTTCGCGGTGAAGGGAAGCAGGGCGGTCACCTCGCCCCGCGCCTTCGCCGAACTCGCCGCGAGCGAGGGCCTGACCTACGCGGAACGGGACGAGGGGCTGCCGCGCAGCCTCTCCCCCGTGCTGCCGGAGACCTTCGACAACACCGTGGCGCTGGACGTGCTCCGCGCGCACGTTCAGGGCCGCGATGTGACCATCTTCCGCTACCCCGGCAACGCGGGAGGCTCCGTGAGCGTCTGGGCGGTGCCCGTCGATCCGGCCGCGACGCACGGGAACGCGCAGCTCACCGCGTCCTTGAACACTCGCTACCCCTCCTCGTGGACGATCCACGGGGGGTTCCTTCAGACGTGGAACGCGAAGGTGAAGCACCGGCCCCGCGTTCTGCTCACCGAGGCGCAGTTCCTCGTACGCGCCCTCGACGGATAACGACCGCAGCCGCCCGTCTCCCGGCCTGACTCGGCTACGGCCAGGGGAACGAGCGAGCGGCCGTCAGAGCCCCAGCTTGCGACGCATCTTCTCGACTTCCGTGAGCGCGTCGTTGAGCGCGTTGCCGAGGCTGTCCTGAATCTCCTTGATCTTCGCGTCGGACTTTTCCGGGTCCGTGACGAAGTCCATGGGATTCTCGCCCTCGCCTTCGAACATTTTCCGCATCTGCGCGTTCAACTGCGCCTGCATGTCCTGGGCGGCTTCCTGGATCACTTTCTTGATGCTCTCGGCGAGATCCACCGACGCCATCTTCATGACCCGCGGATTGAGCTCCAGCTCGGTCAGCCCACTGGTGGCGCTGAAGGCGGCCTTGACGTGACCGTCCGACGATTCCGCCCGGCCGACGACCGTGCTCAGTTCCTCCTGCATCCCGGACAGCTTGGCGGCCTTCCGCTGCGCGTCCGCGATCGCCTTGTCCGGGTCGATGTTCTCGAGATCCCCTAGTCCGGCGCTCATCATCCTCCTGCCACCCTGAGCTTGTGCTGCACACATATCCCGTGCTGCGCACATCCTAACGTTGATCTTCGCAATACCCTGGATTGACCAGGGTCAGCTGCCGGGGCGCCAGTTGCGGCGGCGGCCGGCGGGGATCACCAGGGCGGCCGTGCCCACACCGAGCGCGGCGATCAGGGCGACGGCGGCTATGGACAGGGCGAGGGTCTTGCCCAGGTCGTCCTGCGGCGGCGGCTGGTCGAGCGAGACGGGTTGGGCGCCGGGGAGGACGGCAGGGGCGCCGCCGGTGGAGACGGTGGTCACTGCGCGCAGGGGGTTCACCACACCCGAGCCGGTGCCCTGCACCTGGGCGCCGTCCGCGGTCTGCTCGATGCGCTCCTTGACCTGGAGGTAGGTGAGTTTCGGGTTGAAGGAGCGGATCAGGGCGGCGGTGCCGGCGACGTAGGGGGCGGCGAGGCTGGTGCCGTCGTCGACCTTGTAGGCGTTGCGCGGCCAGGTGCTGATGACCGCCTGGCCGGGTGCCGTCACGGTGACCGGGGTCACCGTGTTGGAGAAACCGGCGAGCTTCCCGTCCTTGGAGAGGGCACCCACCGAGATCACGCCCGGGTAGCCGGCGGGGAACGCCTTCTGCGGGGTCTGCTTCGTCTGGTCGGTGAGGTTGCCCGCCACCGACACGATCACCACGTCACGCTGCTGGGCGTAGTGGACGGCGCTCCGCAGCTCGGGTAGATCGGGTGACTGGGACGAGATGTTGATGACCTTGGCGCCGAGGTCGACCGCCTTGCGGATGGCGAGCGGGGCCCAGCGCGAGTCGTTGCCCTGGGCCTTGGTGGCCATCTTCACCGAGATGAGCTGGGCCTCGGGCGCGACGCCGACGAACGAGATGCCCTGGGCGCGCATGTCCCGGCCGCCGATGATGCCGGCGACCTGGGTGCCGTGGCCCACGCAGTCCTGCAGGCCGCCCTTGGTGACGTCGTAGGACGCGACGTGCCCGCGCAGTTGCGGGTGGCTGGTGTCCACGCCGCTGTCGACGATTGCGACCTTCACGCCCGTGCCCCGGGTGTGCGTCCACGCGTCGACGTAGTTCAGGCGCTCCTGCGGCCAGAGCTGACGCGGGAGCTGGTTCGCGGGGCTGCCGTAGACGAGGGGGTCCTCGCATGCGGCGGCCAGCGCGGGCGCGGTGTGCAGCAACGGGACGAGGGTGCCACCGAGCGCGGCGGTCACTGTGAGCGCCAGTGTCGCCTTGCGTCGCCGCACTTTTCCTCCCGGGCCTGGCCGAGCATGAGCAACAAGCACATTACCGGCCGGTGTGCGTTGTGGAGGCGGCCGATACGACACAACGGTCGCAGTCGATGATCTCCGTCACGGGAGAGGTATTACCATTCGGCGGGTGCAGTCCACCGCACCGGTTCCCCCGGACCCCGGCGGCCACGCGCCGAGGCGCTGGCTGGTGCCGGCGTGTGTGCTGAGCACGGTGGCCGTGCTGGTGCCGGTGCTGTGGGTCACGGGAGGGTTCGCCGAGACGCCGCGGGAACCGGCGAAGGCGTCCGGGCAGGCCGTCGACCTCGGCCTGTTCAGCGTCGTCGTGCGGGACGCACGGGTCGGCAGGGCCGCCGCGGACTTCGGCACCGGGCGGCAGCGCTTCCTGATCGTCCGGCTCCGCGTTCTCAACCAGGGCAAGGAGACCGTCTCGCTCGGGATCGGCGGGCTGACGGACGGCATCGCCGCCCGCACCAGGACGGGCAAGTGGGTCAAACCCGACCAGATGGAGGGCATTGCCGGGGGCGCGAAGACCGCCACGACGCAGCCGGGGCTGCCGGTGGAGGCGTCGGCGATGTGGAAGATGGGCCCGGCGGACGCGCCACGCCAGTTCGTCGTGGGCCTGCGCAGGTGGGAGTACGGTCACGGCTTCACCGACAGCAGCTTCCGCTGGCAGGTCGATCTGGAGGACGGCTCGTTCGCCGGGCGGCTGACCTTGCCCGTCGCCGCCCCCGCCCGCCCGAGCGTGACGCCCCGCCCGAGCGTGACGCCCCGTCCGACACGGAGTGCCACGCCCAGGACCCGGCCAAGGATCACACCGAAGCCGACGGGTCGGCGATGAACATCCGCAGGCTGCTCATGCAGGGCGGCGCCGGGGCCGGCGGGACGATCCTGCTGGCCGGCGCGATGTGGCTGCATTCCCTCGAACCGAAGGTCGAGGCCAGGGAACTCGAACCGATCCGCAGCAGCGGCAGGATCGGGCAGGAGGTCGGCAACCACGAGTTCAGCGTGCGCGTCGAGCGGGTGGAGGCCGCGCGGTCGCTCGCGCCGAGCCTGTCCCTGGGCGACCCTCCGCCGGTGGGATCGGAGGGCGTCTACCTGGTGGTGCGGCTGCGGGCGACGACCAGACGCGCGCCACTGAAGCTGGCGTCCGCCGAGCTGGAGACCTCCGGGGGCCTGGTGTTCCGAGCCGGGCCGCGGACGGACGCCGGCGACGTCGTCCAGCCGGAGTTCCAGCCGATGATCTGGACCCCGACCGTGTTCGTGTTCGAGCTGCCCAGGGAGCGGGTCGCCGGGGCCCATCTGGTCGTGGGGACCGGCGGGCTGCTGCCCCAGCTGTCCGCCGCGGCCGACATCGACCTCGGTCTCAGCGAGACCCGCGCGGCCGAGCTGATCCGCACCGCGACCGACCGCTACGACGTGCGGTCCCGCCCATGAGCGAGGACCCCACGCGGACGCGTCCCGATCCGCCGGCGCCCCGGCCGTCCCGGATGCGGCCGCGCGATCGGCGCGTCGTCCAGGCGATCGCGCTCGCCACCCTGCTGCCCGTCCTCCTCGTCCTGCAATGGGTGGACGAGACGCACAACGTGCACAGCAACCTCAAGCCGGAGGAGAAGGTGACCACGGTCCCGCGTGGGGCGATCGGCGTGCTCGGCGGCGCGCAGTGGAAGGTCGTCGACCGGCGGGCCACGGCCCCCCTCACCACGGGCACCCCCCCGAACTCCTCCGCGGACGTGGTCGAGCTGCGGCTCACGCTCGCCGTCCGTCCGCTGGACGCCGCGGGGGCCAAGACGGTCGGTTCGTACGGGATCGTCTACCGCCTTCGGGAGGGCGGCGGCGAGCGGCGCGTGTGGTCGGCGTCCGGGCTGACCCTCGGTGCGCCGCGGCAGGGCGTCGCGATGCGGCTGACCGTCAGGGGGACGGTGCCCCGAGCCAAGGCCGATTCGCTGGTGCTGGAGGTGCGCCCTCCGGCGTACTCGCGGGGGAAGGGTCCGTTGCCTTTGCTGCGGTTCGTGCCGTGACGCGGGCCATGACGAGGTTGAACGCCGCCGCGACCAGACAGATCCGCAGGATCTGGAAGAGCAGCCCCGTCCCGTACGCGACGAACGGCATCCGCGGGATCCACCAGGTCACCTCGTGCGGGCCGAGCAACTCGTAGACGAGCCGGCGGGAGGCATCCTCGGCCACGTCCAGGCCGGTGAACAGCAGGCAGAACGTCGCGAACGGCAGAATGCCCGACCGGCGGACGAGCCGCAGCCCGTACCAGGCGGGCAGCCACATCTCGCGGAAGCCGCGGGTGAGGATCTCGCGCGGGCTGTTCACCCGGTCGAGCCCGCCGGCGCGCGCCAGCCGGTCCGCCGCCCGGCCGCGGCCGAGCACGACCTGCTCGTCCCGCGCGTCCAGGCCGAGGATCACCCCGGCAATGACCAGCCAGATCAGGGCGCCGAGCACCGCGTCCTTGAACGGCGGCCACAGGTCCAGGACGGGGCCGGCCACGTCGGTCACCCAGGTCCATGCCTGCCGCCGGGCGAACCAGTCCACGCCCTCGCCGCGCAGGTGGTCGATCGTGAAGATGGCGAACAGCGCGAAGTTGATCTCAAGGAAGGCGGCGAGGGCGCCGGCGGAGCGCGGTATCCGCTCCGCCAACAGCCATTCCACCAGGAATCGGACGGTGAAGAACCCGGCGGTGAGCCCGATCGCCAGCGGGACGTGCTTCTCCAGCGAGACGAGCATGCCGAGGCCCTTGAGCTGGCCCTCGAACCCGCCCTCGGCGAAGCCGCGGCTGGTGGCCTGGCCGGCGAACTCGCGGGCGTCCTCGCCCTGTAGGCCCCAGCCCAGATAGAAGATCACGAAGGGGAGGGCGGCGCGCCCGGCGGCGCCGAGGACCGATTCCTCGTTCCCGACCGCCCAGGGGGTCAGGTCGCCGTCCGCCTCGCGCGCGTGCACCACGTCCAGGCCCTCGCGCAGGCAGTGCACCATCGCGACCGCGACCGCGAGGGTGATCATCACGAGGACGCCGACGGTGAGCAGCGGCGCGACGGCCGCCGCCGTGCCCTTCATGACGCCGAGCCGGTAACCGCCGTACATCGCCCCGTACCGCAGCAACTCCCCCAGCGTGAACCACAGGGTCAGGGGCAGGACGAACCGCGCCGCGAGCCTGAGCGCGGCCCAGGGCAGGATCAGCGGCGAGCGGGCGGAGGGGACGAACCGGACGGACATCGCGCTGATGCTATCCAGCGCGCCCCCGGCCCGTCCCGTAACGACGGACCCCGCCGTCCCGTAAACCGGGACGGCGGGGTCCGACGATCGGCCCGCGAAGGCTCTGCTCAGATCGCGACCTCGAGCCCGGCGACTTCGCCGGTCTTGGCCGTGACGCTGTTGTCGACGCTCACGCCGCCCGCGGCGAGGACGCGCACGGTCCAGTCGCCGTCTGCGGCGAAGAACCGGAACACGCCTTCCTCGCCGGTGACCACTTCGGCGGTGAACTCGCCGGTCGAGTCGAGAAGGCGGGCGTAGGCGCTGGACACCGGGGCGCCGTCACGGGTGACGGTCCCCTGGATCACGGCTTCGTTGTCGAGGTCGACGGTCGCCGGAAGGTGCGCCGTCTGCGCGGGCGCTGCGCAGCCCTGGGTCATTGCTCCTCCATCTCCGTGCACACGGGAAGGGTCGAGGTGGGGACGATTACTTCGGCTCGCCGAGTTCGATCGGGACGCCGACGAGCGAGCCGTACTCGGTCCAGGAACCGTCGTAGTTCTTGACGTCCGGGAGGCCGAGCAGCTCACGCAGTGCGAACCAGGTGTGGGACGAACGCTCACCGATGCGGCAGTAGGCGATCGTCGACTTGCTGAGGTCGACGCCGGCCTCGCCGTAGATCTCGCGGAGCTCGTCGTCGGACTTGAACGTGCCGTCGTCGTTGGCCGCCTTCGACCAGGGGATGCTGCGCGCGGTGGGCACGTGCCCGGCGCGCTGCGCCTGCTCCTGCGGCAGGTGCGCCGGGGCGAGCAGCTTGCCGCTGAACTCGTCCGGCGAGCGGACGTCGATCAGGTTCTTGCTGCCGATCGCGTCCACGACCTCCTCGCGGAAGGCGCGGATCGAAAGGTCCTGCTCCTGGGCCGTGTACTGCGTGGTAGGACGCGACGGTACGTCGGTGACCAGCTCGCGGGAGTCCAGCTCCCACTTCTTGCGGCCGCCGTCGAGGAGCTGTACCTTGTCGTGGCCGTACAGCTTGAAGTACCAGTACGCGTACGCGGCGAACCAGTTGTTGTTGCCGCCGTAGAGGATCACCAGGTCGTCGTTGGCGATGCCCTTGGCGGACAGGAGCTGCTCGAAACCGGTCTTGTCGACGAAGTCGCGGCGGACCGGGTCCTGCAGCTCCGTCTTCCAGTCGATCTTGACCGCGCCACGGATGTGGCCCTTGTCATAGGCGGACACGTCCTCGTCGACCTCGACGAGAACGAGGCCGGGCGAGTCCAGGTTGGACTCCACCCAATCGGCGTCCACCAGGACGTCGGAGCGGCTCATGCGGGAACCTCCCTGTCGGAGCGAAACTTCGCGGTGGTGAATCAGTACTTCTCCAGAGGGGACGTCCCCCTTCGTCCCCCGACCCGAACGCGCCGGGTGAGTAGATACATCTCGCAGCCGAGGCAGAACCCGAACGCCGCGTTCAGGAACGCCGCCGCCAGCGCGAGGGCGGTGGCACCGATACCGAGCCAGGTGCTCCCTGTCGCATACCCGACCGTTCCGACCAGGGCGAAGACGAGCCCGACACCCTGCGCGAAGCGGGGTGGGGCCTCGTCCTCCAGTTCCCTGGGAGGAGCGAGCCGGGGGCGGACGAGCACTCTGAAGACCAGTGCGTACGGGGCGTACCGGAGGCCGAAGACGGTCGCGACGGCGAACGCGACGGCCTGGGCGGCGAGCAGTGCCCCGCTCCCCAACACCAGAACTGTGATGAGTACCACCGTCGTGACGGCTGCGATGAAGCGCTGCCCACGCGGATCAACCTGCATCGGGGTGCTCCAGAGTGGAGGAAGCGTGCGTACGAGCTGGAAAAGGGCTGCTCGGGGGCGGAAGGGCTCGATGCCTCAGGCCATACGACAGAGCGAGGCGGCCAGGCGGCAGAAGTCCACCGCGCGGCGCTTCGTGAGCATCTGCTCTGTCCAGTAACGCACGGACACGATGGTAAGCCGACAATCCACGCGCTGTCACATCCATCTCGCCTTGCGAGACAGTGACATTCCTCTTCCCGCAGGTCAGCAAGGTCAACTCAGGGAAGAGCGGTTCCCAGAGCCGCGATCACGTCGGCCTTGCGGGGGGCGCCGGCGGCGCGCTGCACGACTCGTCCGGCGGCGTCCAGGACGAGGACGGTCGGGGTGCGGACGATGTTCAGCCTGCGGACGAGATCCAGGTGCGCCTCGGCGTCCAGCTCGATGTGCACGACCCCGTCCACCATGCCGGCCACGTCGCCGAGGACGCGCCGGGTCGCGCGGCACGGGGCGCAGAACGCGCTGGAGAACTGGAGGAGGGTGGCCCTGTCACCGAGGTCGGCGCCCAATTCACCCGGCCCGAGGATCTCGGTCACGCCGTCCTCCCTCCGGGCGCGCAGGACTCCGTCGCGGCGCCGCCTGACCAAGCCGAACACGGTGGCCGCGGCGAGCACCGCCACCGCGATCACTGCGCCTTCCATCGAAGGTGACAACCCGAGCACACCCCGGATTCTTCCGGAACCCTGCGGCGGAGCGGGACGGAACCCGCCTTTCGGAACCGCAGGGCCGAACCCGAGGCGGGGCGCGGTCAGGTGGGGATCGTGAGCAGCGGCGCCCCGTCCAGGCCGACGACCTCGAAGGAGAACAGCTGCCCGCGGGGGAACATCGTGGATCCGCGGTACTCGCCGTAGCCCTTGTCATAGGGGACGTACCAGCTGCCGAGCGCGTCCCGCTGCCCGTTCCTGGCGATCACCAGCAGCCGGCACCGTGACCCCTTCGGGACGCCCGACAGGTGTAGTTCCACCTCGGTGCCCCACTTCTTGTTGCGGAGGATCACGAAGCCCTTGATGTCGTTCCGGGGATTCTCCGCCGTGATCCGCTCCGCCGTGCCCGTCGGCGCGGGTGAGGACGTCGCGGGAGACGGCGTGGCACGGTCGCTCCCGTCCGAGGAGAACAGCAGCCCGCCGAACAGCATGCCGACGACGAGCAGCAGGCAGGCCGCGGCGGCCAGCGGAGCCCAGGCCCGCCCGCGGCCACCGGCCGGTCGGCGCAGCGGCCCGAGCCATCCCCGGCGCCGCTCGGCCGCGCGTGCGAGCAGCCCGTCCAGGAGTTCGGGCGGCGGACCGGCGACCTCGCTGAGCTGCGCCTCGTCGACCCGCCCAAGCAGCGCGGGCAGGGCGGCCAGCCCGGCGAGCTCGTCCCGGCAGGACGGGCAGCCCTCCAGATGGGCCTCCAGCCGGCTCCGCTCACCGGGCTCGATCGCGCCGAGCACGTACACCCCCAGCGAGGTGCGCACGTCCGTGCAATCGTTCATGGCGCCAACCCCCGCTCCTCCAACGCGAGCTTGAGCGCCCGCAACGCGTAGTAGGTGCGGGACTTCACCGTGCCGGGTGGGATGCCCAGCGTCTTCGCGGCCTCGGCCACCGAGCGGCCCCGGTAGTAGGTCTCCACCAGGACGGCCCGGTGCGATGGTGTCAGCTGGGCGAGCGCCTCGGCCACCGTCCAGGATTCCAGAGCCCGGTCGATGTCGTCCGAGCCGGACGCGGTCATGATGACCTGCTCGTCGATGCCGGTCTCGGGCGGCCGCGCGCGCTTGGCGCGATGTGCGTCCACTACAAGGTTGCGCGCGACCGTGAACAGCCACGGCCGTACCGGACGCCCTGCGAGCGCCTCAGGGTGCTTCCAGGCGCGTAGGAGCGTCTCTTGCACCACATCCTCTGCCTGGGTTCGGTCCCCACCCGTCAGCCGCAGAACGTAACCGAGGAGGGGACCGCCATGCTCGCTGTACAAGGCGCGCAGCAAACCCTCATCCGCGGTTGGACCCACACTTCTCACACGTACGCCTGCGCGGACCGGTTCACAAGGAGACGCAGGTTATTTCGGTTGCCGCTGCTCCAGGTCGTTCAGCCGGACGTTCGTCGCCGTCGCCGAGACGCGCAGCCCCGCCTCGGTGGGTTCGATCTTGCTGATCCGGGTGCCGACGGGCAGGTCCGCCACCGGGACCAGCCAGGTCAGCTGCCGCCGCACCAGGGCCACCGGCATCTGCGGGGCGCCGGTCGACCCGACCGACAGCGGCGTGACGGCGATTCCCTTGCCGGTGGGCTTGACGGCGACGACCGCGCTGCCGGACAGGGGGACGCCAAGCACCGTCCCGGTCAGCTCGACGGCGAGGTTGTCGCCCTTCGGCGCGATGCTCTTGACCTGCTTCGGCGCCCGCTTCTGGATCGCGTCGTAGGGGACGATGGCGGACGCGGTCGCCGTGCGGGCGGTGACGTTGGCCGCATCGCCCGAGGTCACGTCCGACAGCGGCGCCTTCACCCCGCGCATGTCGACGCGGACGTCGGTGACGGTGATGCCCTGATCCGTCCAGTCGCCGATCTTCACGTCGATGTGGTCGTACTCGCCGCCGACGGCCTGCGTCAGGAACGGGATGCCGTGGATCGTCACATCTGGCCGCTCCTGGAGGCTGTACTGTGCGGCCACCTGCTTGCCGATCTCGTTCTGCGCGACGCGGACGCCGAGCCGGTCCGCCGCTATCAGACCACCGGCCACCAGGATCAGCAGTACCAGCAGGACTTTCCGCATCTCTCTCCTCCAGGCGACGGCACGCGACCGGCCACACCATAGTCCGCGAACCGCCCGTAACGGGTCGCGCCATGGAATGAGATCGCCGCGGACGCTCGTAGGTTCGGGGCATGACCCGCGGACGGCCCGTCCGGCCCCGGCCAGATGGATCAGCCGCCCGCGAAGGGCGGCAGCACCTCCACGACACCGTCCTCCGGCAGGATGATCGACGCGTGCGGCCGGGCACCGACCGGATCACCGTCCACGAGGAACGAGCTGCGGCCGACGACGCGCCGGAACTCGCCGCCCCGCCCGTCCCGCGCGAGGGCGGCCTCCATCGCCTCCGCCAGCGTCGCCGCGTCGTACGGCTCCTCGTCGGTCCCCGCCGCGGACTTTGCGGCCGCCCAGTAGCGGATCGTTCCCTTGGCCATGACCACAGCGTCTCATCTCCCCGACCCGTGACGGTGCCGTTGCCCTGGGGAGGGGCTCGGATATGCTCGTGCCGAGGGATCCGGGCGACGAGGCCATGGAGTTCATCCGACAGCCGTCATGGTCACCTCGTCTTCGAGCCGCTGGCCGTCCGCGGGGCTCGACGATGAGCCGCCTGGGTCCTACGTCTGTTTTGGACGAGGAGGCGGCACTTGAGCAGCTTGCTCTTGCTGACCAACGCTTTGGAGCCCTCCGACGAGATCCTGCCCGCGCTGGGGCTTCTCCTGCATTCGGTGCGCGTCGCCCCGGCGGAGGGCTCGGCCCTGCTCGACGCGCCACCGGCCGACATCGTGATCGTGGACGCGCGCCGCGACCTCGTCCAGGCCAAGGGCCTGTGCCGGCTGCTGCGCACCACGGGTCTCGACGCGCCCCTGTTCGGCATCGTCACCGAGGGCGGCCTCGCCGCGCTCAGCCCCGAATGGGGCCTGGACGATGTGCTGCTGCAGACCGCCGGCCCCGCCGAGGTCGAGGCCCGCCTCCGGCTCGCCGCCGGGCGCGCCGCCGACACCGACACCGATGAGGTCCCCGGCGAGATCCGCAGCGGCGAGCTCACGATCGACGAGGCCACCTACACCGCGAGGCTGCGCGGCCGCGTGCTCGATCTCACCTTCAAGGAGTTCGAGCTGCTGAAGTACCTCGCCCAGCACCCGGGCCGGGTCTTCACCCGCGCCCAGCTCCTCCAGGAGGTCTGGGGCTACGACTATTTCGGCGGCACCCGCACCGTGGACGTCCACGTCCGCCGCCTGCGCGCCAAACTAGGCGCCGAGTACGAATCCCTGATCGGCACGGTCCGCAACGTGGGCTACCGCTTCGTCCCGCACCAGCACCCCGGCGAATCGGAAGAGAAGGCCACGGCGCGGACGTAGCCGGTCGCAGACGCACTCGACCACATCGGCCCGCACCCCGGCCGTCAACGAAATGACCCGCTCCTAACCGAAACGACCGGTGATGTAGTCCTCGGTGGCCTTCTGTTCCGGGTTGGTGAAGATCTTGCTGGTGTCGTCGATCTCGATGAGCTTGCCGGGCTGGCCCGTTCCGGCGATGTTGAAGAAGGCGGTGCGGTCGCTGACACGGGCCGCCTGCTGCATGTTGTGCGTGACGATGACGATCGTGTACTGGCTCTTCAGCTTGCCGATGAGGTCCTCGATCGCCAGCGTGGAGATCGGGTCCAGCGCCGAGCAGGGCTCGTCCATCAGCATCACCTGCGGCTGGACGGCGATGGCGCGGGCGATGCACAGCCGCTGCTGCTGACCGCCGGACAGGCCCGCACCGGGCTTGCCGAGCCGGTCCTTGACCTCGTTCCACAGGTTGGCGCCCTGGAGCGAGCTCTCCACGATCTCGTCGAGCTGGCTCTTGCGGCGGACGCCGTTGAGCTTCAGGCCCGCCGCCACATTGTCGTAGATCGACATCGTGGGGAACGGGTTCGGGCGCTGGAACACCATGCCGACGACGCGCCGGACGGCCACCGGGTCCACCGAGGATGCGTAGAGGTCGTCGTCGTCCAGCAGCACCTTGCCCTCGACGCGGGCGCCGGGGATGACCTCGTGCATCCGGTTGAGGGTGCGCAGGAACGTCGATTTGCCGCAGCCCGACGGCCCGATGAACGCCGTCACCGAGCGCGGCTCAACCGTCATCGAGATGTCCTCGATGGCGTGGACGCCACCATAGAAGGCGTGCAGTCCGGACACTTCGATCCGCTTGGCCATGGGGTGAATGCTCCTTGTGGGGTGATCAGGCCGGGGATGGCCGGTGCGTCAGCGGCCGGCGGGCCTGCGCCGTCCGGCGATGAGCCGGGCGACCAGGTTGAGCAGCATGATGATCAGGATCAGGACGAGCGCGCCCGTCCAGGCCCGGTCGATCGAGTTCTGGCTCGGGTCCTTCGCCTGCTCCCAGATGAAGGTGGGCAGCGAACCCTGCGGCTCGGAGAACGGGTCGGTGTTGATCGCCTTGGTGAAGAAGATCGTGAGCAGCAGCGGCGCGGTCTCGCCCATGACGCGGGCCACCGCCAGCATGATCCCGGTGATCATGCCGGTGAGCGCGGTGGGGACCACCACGAACATGATCGTCCGCCAGCGCGGGACGCCCAGCGCGTACGACGCCTCCCGCAGCTCGTTGGGGACGAGTTTCAGCATCTCCTCGGTCGCCCGCACCACCGTGGGGATCATCAGGATGGTCAGTGCCAGCGCGCCGGCGAGACCGGAGAAGCCGAAGCCCAAGGTCAGCAGCCACAGCGCGAGCACGAACAGCCCGGCGACGATCGACGGGATGCCGGTCATGACGTCGACGAAGAAACTGATCGTCCGCGCGAGCCGGCCGTTGCCGCCGTACTCCACGAGGTAGATCGCCGTCAGTACGGCGATCGGCACCGCGATGACGCTGGCGATGGCGACCTGCTCCAGGGTGCCGACGATGGCGTGATAGGCGCCGCCGCCGGTGTCCCGCCCGCTCACACCGTTCATGGAGCGGTTGAGGAAGTCGGCGTCCAGCCGCTTCACCCCGTTGCCGATGACGGTCCACAAAACCGACACCAGGGGGATCAGCGCCAGCACGAACGCCAGATACACCAGCCCTTGGACGAGCTTGTCCTTGACCTTGCGCGCGAGCGACACCGATCCGAGCGAGGATCGGGGGGAGTTGGTCAGGGTACTCACACGAACTCCTTGCGGCGTGCCACCACGGCCCGGGCCGCCATGTTGACGACGAGGGTGATCGCGAAGAGGACGAGGCCGGAGGCGATCAGCGCCCCGCGGCCGGTCGTCGTCGCCTCGTCGAAGCTGTTGGCGATGTTGGAGGCGAACGTCGCTCCGCCGTTCTCCAGCAGGTGGATGTTGATGCCGGGCACGTAGGTCAGCACCATCGCGACGGCGATCGTCTCGCCCATCGCGCGGCCGAGGCCGAGCATCGAGGCGCCGATCATGCCGGACCGCCCGTACGGCAGCACCGCAAGCTTGATCGTCTCCCAGCGGGTCGCGCCGAGTGCCAGCGCGGCCTCCACGTTCGCCCGCGGGACCTGGAGGAACACCTCACGGGTGATCGAGGAGATGATCGGCAGGATCATGATCGCCAGCACCACCGAGGCGGTGAAGATCGAGTTCTTGCCCGGGGAGTCGCCGCCGAACAGCGGGATCCAGCCGAGCACGCTGTTGAGGAACTTGCTGATCCCCTCCATGTGCTGGGACAGGAACGCCAGCCCCCACAGCCCGTACACGATGCTGGGCACCGCGGCGAGCAGGTCGACGACGTAGCCGAGGCCCGAGGCCAGCTTGCGCGGCGAGTAGAACGAGATGAACAGGGCGATGCCGATCGCGACCGGCGTGGCGATGAGCATCGCCAGCAGCGACGACACGATCGTCCCGAACGCCAGCTGCGCGATGCCGAACCGCGGCGGCACCGCGTTGGGGTTCCACTCCTCGGCGGTCAGGAAGTTCGCCTTGTTGTCCTGGAGCGCCGGAATCGCCTTCCAGATGAGGAAGATGGCGATCGCGGCCATGATCGCCAGCACGATGATGCCGGAGCCCCGGGCCGCCGACACGAAGATCTTGTCACCGGCCCGGCCGGTGCCCATGCGCAGGCTGCCGGTGGCGCGATGCCTTGCGCCGGCGGTCGCCTCGACGCCGGAATCGCTGGTCACGGGGGGTCCTCCCTGGATCACTTCGGCGGAACCCAGATCGGCCCCGCCGCCGAACTCCTCGGCGGCGGGGCTGCTGGAGTCGTCGTCGGCCGTCAGGACAGTGCCTTCACCGACGTCTGGACCTTGGTCAGCACGCTGTCCGGGATCGGCGCGTAGCCGAGGCCGGTCAGGATCTTCTGGCCGTCGGCGCTGGAGGTGTAGGTGAGGAAGGACTTGACGAACTTGGCCTGCTCGGTTGGCAGCCCCTTCTCACACGCGATCTCGTAGGTCACCAGGACGATCGGGTAGGCCCCGGCCTCCGTGGTGGCGTAGTCGATCTTCAGTGCGACGTCGTTGCCGGTACCGACGACCTTGGCGCCGGCGACGGCCTTGGAGGCGCTCTCGGGCGACAGCGTGGTGTACTCACCGGCGCCGTTCTTGACCTGGGCCGTCTGGAGCTTGTTGTTCGTCGCGTACGACAGCTCGACGTAGGAGACGGCGCCCGCGGTGCTCTTGACCTGGCTGGTCACGCCGTCGGACTTCGGTGCGCCCTGGCCGGTGGAGTTCGGCCACTTCTTGGCCTTCTCCCACGTCCAGATCTTCGGCGCCGTGGTGTGCAGGTAGTTCGTGAAGTTGTCCGTGGTGCCGGACTCGTCGGACCGGTAGATCGGCTTGATCGGCGAGGAGGGGAGCTTGGCGCCCTCGTTCTCCTTCGCAATGGCCGGATCGTTCCAGGTCTTGATCTTCCCCGAGAAGATGCTGGCGATCGTTTCGGACGACAGCTTCAGCCCGTCCACGCCCTGGAGGTTGTAGACCACCGCGACGGGTCCGACGACCATCGGCAGGTTCAGGGCGTTGGAGCCCTGGCAGCGCTGCTTGGCCGGCCCGACCTCCTCGGGCTTGAGCGCCGAGTCCGAGCCGGCGAACGCCACCTGCCCCGAGGTGAACGCCTGGATGCCCGCGCCCGAGCCGCTCGGGTTGTAGTTGAGGTTGGCCCCCGCGCACTGCAGCGCGTACTGCTTGGTCCATTCCTCGATCGCGTTCTTCTGGGCGCTGGACCCGGCGGCGTTCACGCTCGCCTTCGCGCAGTCGATCTTGCCGGACGGCGCGTTGCTGGCGCTCGCCGCCGACGTGTTGTCGTCGCTCCCGCAGGACGACAGGGCCATCGCCCCCGCGACGACCACACCGCCCAGGGCGGCGAGTCGAGAACCGTTCTTCACCGGAGGGTCTCCTCGTTAGTTTCGTCGGGCACGTCCCCCGACCGTCACGCTGGCGGGGTTCGGCCAGGTGGCGGGGTTGCCGTCGGATGCGACGCTAAGCAGACCAGGTGACCAGCCGCCCCGATCCAGGTGAACGAGGGATGAACTGAGACGGGCAGAGCTGCGAAGAATGCCCCGATTTGGCATGTCTACCGGGTTAACACCGCAGCTCAAACCCCCCAAACCCGGCTCCGCATTTGGTCAACCGCGTTTGAGTCCCATCACTTTGGGGACGCGCTCCCGCCGCCGCGCGAGCGCGCTACCTGACCCGGCCGAGCGCGGCTCTGGGCCGGGACTGCGATGAACCGGAACCGCGATGAAAGGGACCGCGATGAAAGGACCGCGATGAACTACGCGTACATGACGTCCACGGTGTGGCGCGTGAAGCCGAGTGTCTCGTAGAGGTGGACGGCAGGCCGGTTCGACTCGTCCACGTACAGCATGAGTTCGGCGAGGCCCTGGTCGCGCAGGTGGTGGAGTCCGGTGAGGGTGAGGGTGCGGCCCAGACCGAGGCCCTGGGCGGACGGGTCGACCCCCACGACATAGACCTCGCCGAGACCGTCCGGGTGAACCTTCGTCCAGTGGAAGCCGACGAGGCGACCGTCGCGTTCGGCGAGGAAGAAACCGGACGGGTCGAACCAGGCTTCGGACTCGCGGGCACGGAGGTCGTCGATCGTCCAGGAGCCCTGTTCGGGGTGGGAGGCGAAGGCGCTGGCGTTGACCCGGAGCCACGCGCCCTCGTCCTGGCCGGGGCGGAAGGTGCGGATGCCGACGCCCTCGACCGCCTTCGGGTCGGGGAGCGGCGCGGCGGCGGGGCGGCGCATCTGGAAGAGGGCGCGAGCGCGGGTCATGCCCTCGGCGGAGGCCAGCGCCGCGGCGGCGGGCAGGTCGCCGTGCGCCCAGACGCGCAGGGGGCCGGCGGCCTCATCGCGCAGGGCGCGCAGGAGGTCGCGGCCGTGGCCGCGCCGGCGGTGCCCGGGATGGACGAACAGCTCGCCGGAGGCGGGTTCGTCGGGGGTCGCCGGGTCGAGGCGGGCGTAGCCGACGACGGTGGAGCCGTCCGAGACGGTCAGCGCGGGACGGCCCGCCCGGAGCGCGAGCATCGCGTGCTCGGACAAGGGGGCGACACCATCGGCCTTGGCGGTGGCCTCGACGGCGGCGAGGACGGCGGCGATCTCGGGCTGCTTCACGATCACCAGATTAGGCGCCCGAACAGGCGGGACCGCCCGCCAGGTCCTGATGGAAACGTCACACGAACGTCACTGAGTCGCCGAGATCCGTATGCCGGGCTGTCCTACCGTTCGCAAGATGACTCGACGACGCACCCTCCTGGCCTGCGCCGCGGCCGCGCTGACTGCGGTGGCGGTGGCCGCGCAGCCGGCGGCCGCACGGCCCGCGCCCACCGCGTCCGTGCGGCTGCTCGCGCTGAACGACTTCCACGGCAACCTGGAGGCGCCGACCGGAAGTTCGGGCACCGCGATCGACGAGAACGGCAACGCCGTTCCCGCCGGCGGCGCCGCCTACGTCGCCGCGCACCTGAAGCGCCTCGCCGACCGGCGGACGCTGACCGTCGCGCAGGGCGACCTGATCGGCGCGTCACCGCTGATCTCCGCCGCCTATCACGACGAGCCCTCGGTGCAGTTCCTCGGGAACGTGGGGGTGACCGCGTCGGCGGTCGGCAACCACGAGTTCGACGAGGGATACCGGGAACTGCTGCGCATCCAGAACGGCGGCTGCCACCCCGTGGACGGCTGCTCCCCCGCGGGCAGGTGGAAGGGCGCGAAGTTCGACTACCTCGCCGCGAACGTCCTGCTGGAGAAGAAGAACAAACCCGTCCTGAAGCCGTGGACGGTCCGCCGGATCAACGGCGTGAAGGTCGGGTTCATCGGCGTGGTCACCAAGACGACCCCGACCATCGTCACCGCGGACGGGATCAAGGGGCTGACCTTCGACGACGAGGTGGCGGCGGCGAACCGGTCCGCGCGGGAGCTCAAGCGCCGGGGCGTGCGGGCGATGGTGCTGCTCGTCCACGAGGGCGACCAGGTCAAGGCCGGGAACCGGCCGGACGAGTGCGGCACGGTGCCCGGCGCCGGGACGCGCATCGCCCGGGACGCCGACCCGGAGATCGACGTGGTGCTGTCCGGGCACACGCACCAGCAGTACGTCTGCTCGGTGCCGGACCCGAAGGGGCAGCCGCGGCTGTACTCCTCCGGCTCGTCGTTCGGGCGGGTGATCACGCAGGTGGACTTCGAAGTGAACACGCGCACGGGCGACATCGTCCGCTCGTCGCTGAAGGGCGACAACCACGTGGTGACGCGGGACGTGCCGCCGGACCCGGCGACGGTGATGTTCGTCCAGACCTGGAAGGACCGGGTCGCCGCGATCGCGAACAAACCGATCGGCAAGATCACCGCCGATCTGACCCGCGCGCCCTCGCCGGCCGGGGAGACCACGCTCGGTGACGTCGTCGCGGACGCGCAGCTCGCCTCGATGAAGGACAAGGGCGCCCAGGTCGCGCTGATGAACCCGGGCGGCGTCCGGGCGGACCTCACCTACACGGCCAGCGGCCCGGAGGGGGACGGCGTCGTGACCTACGGGGAGGCGTTCACCGTCCAGCCGTTCAGCAACGTGATGGGCGTGACGTCGCTGACCGGCGCGCAGCTCGACGCACTGTTGGAGCAGCAGTGGACGTCGGCGGGCGAGAAGATCCTGCAACCGTCGGCGGGCCTGCGCTTCACCATCGACCGCTCCAGGCCGGTCGGCGACCGCGTCTCGGCGATCACGATCGACGGGACGCCGGTGGACGCGGCCACCACCTACAAGGTGGCGGCCAACAACTTCCTCCTCGGCGGCGGTGACGGGTTCAGCGTCTTCACCCAGGGCAAGGACCAGGTTCTCGGCCCGATCGACCTGGACGGGCTCGTCGCCTACTTCGGCGCGCAGGGCACGATCTCGCCTCCGCCGCTGAACCGCATCTCGGGCAGGTAGCGGCAATCGCAGGGCCCGCCGTTCCGGGACGAACCGGAGACGGCGGGCCCTCACGAGGACGGGTGGAGTGGTGGGGCGTCAGGCACCGAAGAAGTGGATGATCCCGTAGACGGCGGCGGCCACGGCGGCGGCCATCGGCATGGTCAGGACCCACGCGAGGACGATGTTGCCCGCCATCCCCCAGCGCACCGCCGACAGCCGCTTCGTCGCGCCGGCGCCCATGATGGCCGAGGTGATCGTGTGGGTGGTCGAAATTGGAGCGTGCCAGAAGTAGGCGGTGACGTACAGGACGACGGACGCCGTCGCTTCGGCCGCGAAGCCCTTCGGCGGATCCACCTCGATCACCTTCCGGCCGAGCGTCCGCATGATCCGCCAGCCGCCCGCGTACGTACCAAGGGAGAGCGCACCCGCACACGCCACGATCACCCAGGTCGGCACCGAGTCGCCGTTCGAGTGGCCGGTGGTGACCAGCGCGAGGACGATGATCCCCATCGTCTTCTGCGCGTCCTGCAAACCGTGACCGAGCGCGAGAGAGGCGGCCGAGAGCGTCTGGGCGATGCGGAAGCGGCGGCCGATCCGGCCTGGATGCGACCGCCGGAAGATCCACAGAATCGCGATCATCACCGAGTAGGCCAGGAGGAACCCGACGACCGGAGAGACCACCATCGGAATCGCGACCTTGTCGACGACGCTCGTCCAGTTGACGGACGAGGCGGACGCGATGCCCGCCCCCACCACCCCGCCGATCAGCGCGTGCGAAGAGGAGGACGGCAACCCGAAGTACCAGGTGATGAGGTTCCAGGTGATCGCTCCGAGGACGCCGGAGGCGATCACGGTGAGCCCGTGCAGACCGGTCGGCGGGGTGATGACGTCGCTGATGGTCTTGGCGACCTCGACGCCGAGCAGCGCGCCCAGCATGTTCATCACCGCGGCCATCAGCAGCGCCACGCGCGGGGTCAGCGCCCGCGTCGACACGGCCGTGGCGATGGCGTTGGCCGCGTCGTGGAACCCGTTGGTGTAGTCGAAGACGAGGGAGATCACGACGACCAGGACGAGCACCGCGGCCTGCGCGTCCGAGCGCAGACCGACCGCTCCCGCCGCCATGACCAGCAGGATGCCGGCGAGCAGCAGCAGCCATGCCCGTCCGGTCACGCGCCGGGTGGCCTGCTCGCCCAGCGTCGGCTCGACTCCGGTCGATGGTTCACGCACGAGGGTCGTACCCGGGTCCCCCGGCGTGCTCATGATTCCTTGACCGCGATGGTCTCGACCGTGTTGGCGACGTGCTCGAACGCGTCGGCCGCCTCCTCCAACCGGTCGATGATCTGCTTCATCTTCATCACGGTCAGCGGGTCGTACTCGCCGCTGAACAGGTGCGCGAGCAGCTTGCGATAGACCTGGTCGCCCTGGTTCTCCAGCCGGTTGATCTCGATCCAGTACTCGTTGAGCTCCTTCATCGACCGCAGCCTCGGCATGGCCTCGGCGGTGAGCTCGGCGGCCCGCTCCAGCACCTCCACCATGTGGACGATGCCCTTGGGAAACTCATCGATCTTGTAGAGGACGACGAGGTCGGCTGCCTCCTCCATCTCGTCCATCACGTCGTCGATCGTCGAGGCCAGCCGGTAGATGTCCTCGCGGTCGAAGGGGGTGATGAACGTTTCGTTCAGCCGACGCATGATCGCATGAGTGCATTCGTCGCCCGCATGCTCGCAGGCGCGCATCTTCTCGGCGATGGCGGGCCGGTCGGCGCCATCGCTGATGAGCTCTACGAGCAGCCTGGCGCCGGTGACCAGGTTGTTCGCCGAGTCGGCGAACATGTCGTAGAAGCTGTCCTCACGCGGCGTGAGACGCAAGCGCACGTCGTTCTCCTGATGTGCCGGAACAGTCCGCAGAGGATCGTAGGCGCAACCAGCCGTAAAAAGAACCTTTGCCCTAGCTTCCGCTGGTGTCCGCCATCCTCTCACCTACAAGATTGCCCCGGATCACCAGGTACATACCCCCGCCACAGCCCCCTATCTGCAGCGATGGACCGCCCTTTCGACGGGGAGACACGAGCTTACGGGGAGTGACCGCGATCATGAGTGAGATTCGTTACAGCGTCCGCCGGAACCGTCGCGGTCGCTGTGTCCACACCCTGGACGGGGAGGTCGGATGGGGCGTCGGGTTCGGCGAGGCGTCCACGGATGTGGCCGCCCGCGTGGTCACCGTCCGTGGCATTGGTCTGGACGGCGCCGCGTGACGGGTCGCCACCGGTGGGACCGGTGACGACGCGGGGGGCCGGAACCGCTTTTCCACGCGCTGTGGAACGGGCCATTCGCGTGTTCCGGAACATCGGCGGGGCCACTGTCGGCCCATCGGCGATGCCGCTACGGAGGGCCTCTAACGCGAACCGGGGACGCCCGATATTCGGCGTCCCCGGTGCCTGCTGCGGGCCTCGGCTAGTCTTGTGGCGTCAGCTCGCGACGACCGGCGTCGTCGGATCGCACTCCGAGCACCATGTCGATCTCCGCGACGGTCAGCGGCCGCTCGGCCGCCGCCACCGCGCTGAGCATCTCGGCATAGAGTTCGATCTCGTCCAGCGCAACGCGGTCGTGGACGCGCAGGTCGAGATACTGGCGCACCGCGTCCACCTCCGTTCGTTCCCCACACCCACAGTCGAGGCTACGCGTCCCACCCCGACGGGCACATGACCCAAGAGGACCATTCGAGGGCCACTCTCCCCCCTGGTCTTCCCGGGTGAGGTGGACATGATGCGAAAGTCCCGTCCATGGGAGGACGCGGGGGGACCTCGGCACACCGCCGCGCGCCCGCCACCGGACCGTCCCGGAGCAGCCCCGAGCGACCCCGAGCGACCCTCGAAGCAGCCTTCAGCCACCCGACCGGAAGTCGCCCAGCATCTGTTCCAACGCGGATTCGGGCAGGTCACGGGGGGTTAGGCGGGCCACGGTCGCCGCGTTGACGTCGGCACCGGCGAGCCGGGCCGCCTGCCGCGCGACCGTCTGCTCGAACAGCGCCCGCACGGTCCGGGCGTAGGCGAACGCGGGTTCGTCGCGCATGCGCTCGAACCGGTTCAGCAGCTCGACGCGCAGCTCCTCGTCCAGCATGTAGAGGTCGCGTTCGGCGTAGTTCTGGAAGAGCTGCACCATGTCGCGGTCGCCCATCCCGGTGAACTCCAGGACCCTGCCGAACTCGCCGCGGAAGCCGGGGTTGCCCGCGAGGAAACCCTCCATCTCGGCCACCGGGCTGGAGCAGACCACCAGGAACCGGGCGCCGCGGTCGTGCATCGCCCGCCGCAGCTCGCTCACCACCGCCGGGCTCCGGTCGAGCCGGTACGCCTCCTGGATCAGCAGCACGCCGCCGAGCGCCTGCTCGATCATGCTGGCCACCCGGTTCTCGGTGTCGACCGGGTCGCGTCCCGCCAGGTGCACCGGACGGCACGCCACGACGTGCCCCGACTCCAGCAGCCCGAGCGCCGCGTAGATGCCGCCGACGAGCCCGGCCACGGTCGTCTTGCCCGTCCCCGGCGGCCCGGTGAAGATCAGATGGCGGCCGTCGTCGGCGGACATCCCGTACCGAGCGCGGTCGGCCGCGACCCCCGCCTCGTCGGCCAGTTCGTGAACGGCCGCCTTCACCTCCTCCAGCCCCATGAGCTGGTCGAGACGCCGCAGGTAGCCGCCGATGTCGCCGGGCGGTCGCAACGCCGGCTCGATACCCTCGGCGACGCCCGCCAGATCGTCGGGGGTCAGCACGAGCCGGTCCCGGGACGCCCCGGCGCGCTCCAGGTGCCGCTGGCACGCCTGGTCGAGGTAGGCCTCGACCAGGCGGGCGTTGACGAGGTCGCCGGGCCCGCGCAGCCGCTCCAGGTCCTCGCGGACGACCTCCAGCGCGGACGCGCCGATCGTGACGCGCCGCTCCTCTGCGAGCAGGTGCAGCAGCGTCATCCGGTTGTCGAGGTCGCTGAGGTCGGGCATCCGGTGGACGCGGAAGGCCTGCACCAGCTTCGGGTGGTCCTGGAGCAGGCGCTTGTAGGCGCGCGGCTCGCATGTGGCGATCACCGGGGTCGTGTTGACCGGGTCGCGGCGGGCACGGCGGACGGCGCCCGCGGCGGCCACCGGGTCGAGCGCCGAGGTGATCGCCACGTCCAGCCGCTCGAACAGGATCGCCGGGCCCTCCTGCGCGAGCACCTGCGCCAGCCGCTCGGCGGGCGCGTCCCGGACGTCCTCGGCGTCGTGCGCGCGGATCGCCCCGTCACCGACGCCCGCGTCGGCCAGCGTCAGAGCGATCATCCGGGCCAGCCGCCGCTGGCCCGAGTGCGGGTTGCCGACCAGCAGCACGCCGGGCACGCCGGCGCGGATCGAGCTGGGCGCCCCGTCCACGCGCGTCTGCTCGGCGCCCCCGCCCGCCGGTGCGTTCCACGCCTCGACCTGCGCGCGCAGGTCGTCCAGCAGTCGGGTCGCGTCGTACTCGCCGGAGACGTAGCTGATGCCGAACCGCTCCAGCGTCCGGCGCTGGCTGCGGTCCTCCGGCGGCGGGATCTCGTGGACGGGCCGCTCCGGCGACGGCGTGTCGTCCAGGAAGTCGAAGTCGCCGACCATCGTCTCGGACATGACGCGCGTCCCGGGGCCCGGCGATGCGCCCCGGCCGCCGCCACTCGCGGCACCTGCACCACCACTCGCACCACCGGCCGGGTCGTCGCCGCCGATGTCGTCCGGGCTCAGGACACGCGTGCCGGGCGGACCCGCTTGCGCCGGTTGCTGCATCGGCGCGCCGCCGTGCGGCGACCTCACCGGGTCCTCCATGCGGGTGGCGTTCGGATCGAATGCCTGGGGCTGAGGCTGGGGTGCTTGAGCCTGTGACGGCTGTGCCTGAGGTGGTTGCCCTTGGGGTGGAGGTCCGCTCGGCGTGGACGCCGCGACGGCAGGGCTTGGCGGAACGTTCGCCCCAGGGGGAAGCCCCTGGGCAGGGGGACCTGCGCCTGGACGTTGGTAACCGAGTTGGGTGTAGGGAGGCGCGAAGTTCTCGTCCTGCTGGTTCTCCTCCCCCGACGGGGCGAAGTCACTGCGCTGTGGTTCCGGCGCGGCATACGCGGGCTGCGGTGGTTGCGGAGGCTCGTACGAGGGTTGCGGGGGCTCGTAGGACGGCTGGGGCGCCTCGTACGCAGGCTTCGGTGGTTCGTATGCAGGCTTCGGTGGTTCCGGCGCTACGTACGGCGGTTGCGGGGACTCGGGGGCGCGGTATTGCGGTTGCCCAGGGTTCGGGGCGCCGTACTGGGGTTGCCCTGGCGCACCGGGCATACCGAACGCCGCTTGCTGCTGGCCAGGCTGCGGCATTCCAGGGAGACCGGCGCGTTGGAAACCCAGCTCGGTGTAGGGCGGCGCTGCACTCCCCTCGTCCTTCTCCTCCTCCGCATGGGCGGGAGAGCCCATCAGCGGGTCCGGCGGTGCGAACGCGGCCTGCTGTCCGACGCTCGGCATCTGGCCCGCCGGGCCTGGCGCGTTCTCCCATCCGGGCTGTGCGGGCGGTTGGACGAAGGGCCGGTCAGGCTGGGCGGGTAGGCCGGGAGTCTGCGGGGACGCCCCGGGCGCCAGCCCAGGCTGGCTCTGCATGCTGAACGGGGACGGCTGCGGGGGTGCTGGATTGGAAGGCGGCGTCTGGGTCGGGACGGCGGCGGTGGCGCGCGCGCGGTTCCGTCCAATGATCCCGGCGATGATGGCCGTCGGGACGGGGAAGCCGCGGGGGCGCGCGGGCATCCCACCCAGGCGGCACCAGGCCAGATCCACCTCGTACATGGCAGCGAGCAGTGTCTCGGCACCTGGCCCGGACCCTGCCGCGGAGCGTAGGGGCTCAGGTAGGCGCATGTCGTCCGGCCAAAGCCGACGCAACGGATGGCCCTTTTGCTCCGACACCGCCTGCACCGTGTAGCGGATCTCAGGGTCCAGCCAAGGGACGATGGAACCGGCCATGTCTTTGCGGACGACACCCAGGTCGGCGGCGAGCAGGGCGGCGGCCACTAGGCGCGGTTCTACAAACGCGGGGTCGGCAGGGTCACCGGACAGGTCGGCAATGGCCTCGCTGAGCGTGTAGAACGCGTGCCGGAAGTTGTCGCCGGGTGAGCTCTCGTTCCGCAGCGCGGGCACCAGGTTGGGCGGGCAGCGGGTGAGCCACTGCTGGACGAGCGCCTGGTCCCCGTACGGGAGAGCGCCGTAGTCGACGGTCGGGTTGCTGAGCGTGGTGCCGAGGATGGCGAGCAGCGCGTCCGCCCGGATCTGGAACCGGGGGTCTTCGCGAAGCGCGCTGGCGACGGCCCACATCGTGCGAAGGACGACGACGGCCGCGTCGACGCGGCTCGCGCGCAGGCGTTCGGAGTAGAGGCCGACGAGGGTCTCCAGCGCGGGCGGGGTGAGCCAGCGCGGGCCGTCCACGTCCGGGAGCGGCTTGGCGCGGTACGGCTTCCAGAGGTCGAGCATCTGCGCGTCCAGCCGCGCGTCGAACGCGGGCGCGGACGCGCACCACAGCATCACGCCCCAGGCCACCGCCACGGTGGACGGCGTTTCCTGCGTGAACTGCGACCACCAGTGCGGGTACTCCGGCGCGGCCAGCGCGGCGGCGGACTCGACCGTCGCGCGGACACGCGAGGTCAGTTCGGTCGCGAAGCCGTGTCCGACGAACGGGAGCCCGGCGGGCGGGTCGAAGGAGAAGTCCGGCCCAGCGGGGACCACGTGCGGCGGCAGGGTGGGGACCTGCGCGGCTCCCTGCGCGGGGCGGGCGGCCATCCGGACGGCGGGCGAGCGGGGCGGCGGGCACAGGTACCACTGCCCGTCGGACGGGTGCAGCCGGTACCAGCGGGCCCACGCGCCGAACAGCCACCACGTCCCGTCGGGCAGGACGAGCATGCGTCCGCCGATGGCGTGCTGGCGCTGCTGTGGAGGCGCCGACGGCCACCATGCGGCGGCCACCATCGCCCTCGTGTCCCGCTCCGCCTCCGCGAACGGATCCTGGCCCATCCGGGGGCTGGGCGGCTGAGCACTGCCATAGCCCGGTCCCCACACCACGCAGGTCATGGTAGTCAGCCGAGTGACCCCCAGGCTCCCCCCGGCACCGCTGAAGATTCGTTCCCGCAGGTCAGAAGGCCATCATTCGCTGCGCCCTGCTGGTGCCGGCGGGTCCGTTCTAGTCCCAGGCTGCCTCGCGGTGCCGCCGGGCCTTCTCCATGTAGATGGGCGGGGTGTTCTCCAGGACGAGCCGGTCGTCGTCGGTCAACTCCCGGACGATCTTCCCCGGCGTCCCGGCGACGAGCACCCCCGAGGGGATCTTCTTTCCCGGCGGGACCAGCGCGCCGGCCGCGATCAGGGTCCCGGCGCCGATGCGCGCGCCGTTCAGCACGATCGCCCCGATCCCGATGAGCGAACCCGTCTCCACGTAGGCGCCGTGCACCATCGCCTTGTGGCCGAGGCTGACGCGGTCTTCCAGGACGGCGGGCAGGCCCGGGTCGCAGTGCAGGCAGCACAGGTCTTGGATGTTGCACTCGTCCCCGACGACGACGTCCTCGTCCTCGCCGCGCAGCACCGAGCCGTACCAGACGCTGGACGCGCGGCCCAGCGTCACCCGCCCGACGACGACCGCGCCGGGCGCGACCCACGCGTCCGGGTGGATTTTCGGCCGATCCTCATCCAACGAACCCACGTAGCTCATGGCGCCGATGCTAAGCGCGTACACCGCGCAAGCCGCGGGCGGGGCAGTGCCTCGCGGCGGTCAGGCCGCGACCAGTCCGGATCCAGTCCGCATCTGGTCTGCGCGACACGGGTCCAAGTTAGCGCGAATTCTCCTGAAATTAGATAGTTTGTCGGCCCTACCCAGGTGAAGAAACGGCAGCGAGAAGAGTGTTCCGGTTGCGCGAAAGGGGTGGACCGGACAAGAGTCGATCCTGACGTTTCTAATGTGGGCCCGCTCACAGGCGGGTGAGAGTCGCAGCCGACCCTGACGGGGTGATGACCCCCGCCAACGACCCCCCAAGGCACCATGAGCAACGAAGCCGAAATCCTGCCGAACCTCCTCCAAGAAGAGTCCTTCGAGATCGTCATGCGCGGCTACAACCGCCGCCAGGTCGACGATTACATCGCCCGTGCTCAGCAGAAGCACCGCGAACTCGAGGCCCGGCTCGCCCGCGCCCAAGACGACGCCGAACGAATCCGCCGCGAGATGGCCGAAGTCCGGGAGGCGCGCAAGCCGACCGGTGACGACCTGAGCGACCGGCTCCGTCAGATCATCAACCTCGCCGAGGACGAGGCCAGCGACAAGGTCGCCGAGGCCGAGTCCGCGGGTGCCGAGATCCGCGCCGACGCCGAGCAGGAGTCCAAGCGCATCATCGACGACGCCCGCGCGCACGCCGAGAAGAACCTCGGCCAGGCGCAGGACAAGGCCGAGCACGTGCTCGCGTCCGCCAAGAAGGAGTCCGAGAGCGTCCTGTCGGCAGCCAAGCAGGAGGCCGAGCAGACGGTGACCAGCGCCCGGCTGGAGGCCGAGCGCACCCTCACCGCGTCCGAACGTCGCGCGAGCGTGATCAACGAGGGTGCGACGCAGCGGCTGACCTCGCTCACCAAGAACCACACCCAGGCTCTGCAGCGCCTCACCGAGATCAGCGAGACCCTGCACCGCCTGCTGTCCGCCGAGAACGAGGCGGGCCCGCTGGAGAAGATGGTCGAGGACGCCGTCCGGTCGACCTCTCCGCGCAAGCAGCCGCCCCCCGCGCAGCCCGCCCCGGCCGCCACCCCGGCCACCCCCGCGAGCAGCGCCACCGCCGCCACCCCGGCCAAGCCCGCCCCGGCGGCCAAGCCGTCCCCGGCGGTCACCAAGCCCCCCACGGCGACCCCGCTGCCGCCGAGCACCCCGTCCATCAAGAAGCCCGAGCCGGAGCCGACCGTCGTCGACACCCCGTCCACGCACGTCCCGCAGCAGGCCAGGGCGCCGCGTCCGCTGGAGGACACCGACAGCCCCATCCCGCCGCAGCCGCCGCGCGGCCCGGCGGAGCCGAGCTGACCGATCGCACGCGGCGGCGCCGCCCGGCTCTCTCGCCGGGCGGCGCCGCCGCCGTTTTATAGGATCTTGGGGTGAGCAAGAAGACTGCCGCGAGCCCCGACCGCCGCGGACGGCGCCGCGGGACCGGCCGGCCGATCCGGCTCCTCGGCGATCCCGTCCTGCGCACCGGATGCGACCCCGTCCGGACGTTCGACGCGTCGCTGGAACGCCTGATCGACGACATGTTCATCACCATGTACGACGAGGACGGTGCGGGCGTCGCCGCCAACCAGGTCGGCGTCCCGCTCCGCGCGTTCGTCTACGACTGCAAGGACGATCACGGCCGCCGGCACGTCGGCCACGTGGTCAACCCGGTGCTGGTGACCGCCGACGGCGCGTCGCTCGTCGAGCCGGAGGGCTGCCTGTCCCTGCCCGGCCTGCGTTTCGACACCGCCCGGTACGCCCACGCGGTCGTCGAGGGCGTGGACGTCAAGGGCAAGCCCGTCCGCGTCGAGGGCACCGGGTACTTCGCCCGCTGCCTCCAGCACGAGTGCGGCCACCTGGACGGGAAGGTCTACATCGACGTCCTGTCCGGCGAGACCCGCCGCGAGGCGATGCGCGCCATCCGGTCGCTGGGCCGCTGACCGGCCTCCCGCCGACTCTCGGCGGACATTCAGGGGACGTTCAGGTTCGGATGAGACCCTCTGCAAGGATTGTGGAGGGGGACCACGATGTCATTGGGTGAACGGACCGCCGGCGGCAGGACCGCCGAGGCGATGCTGCTCGTCGTGGAGGACGAGCCGAACATCCTGGAGCTGCTCTCCGGAAGCCTGCGTTTCACCGGCTTCGAGGTGGTCACCGCGACGAACGGCGCCGACGCCGTGCAGGCCGCGCGGCGGCACCGGCCGGACCTGATCGTCCTGGACGTGATGCTGCCCGACATCGACGGGTTCGACGTCGCGCGGCGGCTGCGCTCGGGCGGCGACCACACGCCGGTGCTGTTCCTCACCGCGCGGGACTCGGTGCAGGACCGGATCAAGGGCCTGACGATCGGCGGCGACGACTACGTCACCAAGCCGTTCAGCCTGGAGGAGGTCATCGCCCGCATCCGCGCCGTCCTGCGCCGGTTCCGGGGCGGCGTCGCCGAGCCGCCAGCCCGGATGGTGTTCGCCGACATCGAGCTGGACGAGGACAGCCACGAGGTGTGGCGGCACGGCAAGGCCGTCCAGCTGTCGCCGACCGAGTTCAAGCTGTTGCGCTACTTCATGGCCAACGCGGGACGTGTCCTGTCGAAGGCCCAGATCCTCGACCATGTGTGGAACTACGACTTCCGGGGCGACGCGGGGATCGTCGAGTCGTACGTGTCCGCGCTGCGGCGCAAGGTCGACAACGTCGAGCCGCGGCTCATCCACACGCTGCGCGGCGTGGGGTATGTGCTGCGCGAGCCCCCCGCCCCGGGCTGATGGCCACGCGGTTCCCGGCGTCCGGCACGCGGTCCGGGCCGTCCACCCGCCCGGATTTCCCCCAGGTGACCTCCGGGGGACGCGGGGCGCCGACGTGGCGGCTCGGCTCCTTCTGGGGGCGGACGCCGCTGCGCGTGAAGCTGATCGCCGGGATGCTCGTCCTGGTCACCCTCGGGCTGACGATCATGAGTGCGGCGAGCACCTCGGTGCTGCGCGACTACCTGGTGGGCCGGGCCGACGACCAGCTCCAGGGCTGGGTCCAGCGCACGGTCACGCAGGTCGTGCCGCAGTTGCAGACCGGACAGCCGCAGATCGACGTGCGCATCCCCAGCGAGATGACCGTGCAGATCCGCGACAGCCGCGGCGCGCCGGTCGACCAGGACTCGCCCTGGGGCGAGGAGGGGTATCCGAGGCTCCCGAAGAAGCTGGACGACCACCTCGGCAAGCCGTTCACGGTGACGGGCAGCGGGTCCGGTTCGCCCTGGCGCGTCCTGGCCCAGCCGCTGCCCAACGGCGGCGTGATCATCCTCGGGCTCAGCATGGACGAGATCGAGCGCACCGTGGGACGGCTCGTGGCGATCGACGTGATCGTCGGGCTGCTGGTGCTCGCGGTCCTGGTCGTCCTCGGCGTGCTGGTGGTGCGGGCCGCGCTGCGGCCGCTCGCCGCCGTCGAGGAGACCGCCGGCGCCATCGCCGCCGGCGACCTGTCCAGACGTGTGCCGGAGGCGGATCCGGCGACCGAGATGGGGCGGCTCGGCCAGTCGCTGAACGCGATGCTCGCCCAGATCGAGTCGGCGTTCGGCGCTCGGGCTCAGTCCGAGGCCGCGGCGCGCCGCTCGGAGGAGACCGCGCGCCACTCCGAGGAGCGGATGCGCCGGTTCGTCGCGGACGCGGGCCACGAGCTGCGCACGCCGCTCACCGCGATCCGCGGCTTCGCCGAGCTGTACCGCCAGGGCGCGGCCCGCGATCCGGGCGAGATCGCCCGGCTCATCGGCCGGATCGAGGAGACCGCCGCCCGGATGGGCCTGCTCGTCGAGGATCTCCTGCTGCTCGCCCGGCTCGACCGGGAACGTCCGATCGAGCGCCGCCCGGTGGATCTGCTCGCCGTCGCCGCCGACTCCGTCCAAGAGGCCAGAGTCCTCTCACCTGAGAGGGCGATCGACCTCACCGTCGAAGGCGGTCTGGCCTACCAGGTGCGGGGGGACGAGCCACGGCTGCGGCAGGTGCTCGGCAACCTGCTGTCCAACGCGAGGGCGCACACCCCGGAGGGCACGCCGGTGCAGGTCAAGCTGTCCCCGGGCACGCTTCGCGACGCCCCGGCGGCGGTCGTCGAGGTCGTGGACGAGGGGCCCGGCCTCGCCCCCGAGCAGGCGGAGCGCGTCTTCGAGCGCTTCTACCGCGCCGACCCGTCCCGCTCCCGCGAGGACGGCGGCACCGGCCTCGGCCTCGCCATCGTCGCCGCCCTGGTCGCCGCCCACAACGGCCTGGTGGAGGCCGACTCCACGCCGGGCGAGGGCGCCGTCTTCCGCGTCGTCCTGCCCCTCGACACCGACTGACCGGGATCCCGAAGCGATCATTCAGCCTCCGTTCAGGAAAGTGCGCTTGGGTGGACGGCACAGGGCGCGGCCCGACCCCGACGGGGGCCGGGGGTACGCGCCCTGGCCAGCTTCTCGGCGCCGTGGTCGAGGAGGCGCACGCCGCACGCCTCCTCGACCACGGCCTTTTTCATGCCTCAACGGCATTCAGCACACTTTCAGGTTCGCTCCAGGCGGGATGCAGGCCCGGGACGCAGGCTCAGGGGTGACACAACGAGGGGGTAGGACATGACCGCCCAGCAGCCGTGGGAGCAGACCCGTCCGGACTTCGCGCCGCACGGGCAAGCCTGGTCCGGGCCACCGGTGCCGCCGGTACCGCCCGCACCCGAAACTGGAGCTCAACCCGGTCCGCTGTGGTCGGCGCGCCGGAAGGTCGTCGCCCTGGGAGCCGCCCTGGCGCTCGCCGTGGGCGCCGGCAGCACGGGCGCCGCCGTCGCGGTGGCCCTCGCGGGTGACCGCACCGTCTACTCAAGCCCCACCGCCGTCTCCGGCGCCTCCGCCAAGGCGGGCACGGTCGCCCAGGTCGCGGCGGCCGTCCAGCCCAGCGTCGTCTCGATCTCGGCGCAGACTCAGCAGGGCACCTCCGGCGGCTCCGGCGTCGTCCTGCGCTCAGACGGCGTGATCATGACGAACGCGCACGTCGTCTCCGGCTCCCAGCAGGTGACGGTGAAGTTCAGCGACGGTAAGACCGCTCCCGCCCGCGTGCTCGGCGCCGACACCCGCAACGACATCGCCGTGATCAAGGCCGAGGGCGTCTCCGGCCTCAAGGCCGCGACCCTCGGCAACAGCTCCGCCCTCGCCGTGGGCGACCAGGTCCTCGCCGTCGGCAGCCCCCTCGGGCTGGACGGCTCGGTGACCTCGGGCATCGTCAGCGCGCTCGGCCGGCAGATCAAGGAGGGCGACTCCGGCGGCCAGGAGAACCTCCCGCCCGGCCTGCGCGGGCAGCTCTCCCAGCAACAGCAGACCGTGATCGAGAACGCCATCCAGACCGACGCCGCCATCAACCCCGGCAACTCCGGCGGCGCGCTGGTGAACGCCGCGGGCCAGGTCATCGGCGTCAACACCGCCATCGCGACGTCCGGAAGCTCGGGCAACATCGGCGTCGGCTTCGCGATCCCGAGCAACAACGCCAAGAAGGTCGCCGACCAGATCATCGCCGGCGCCCAGGTCTGACCGGGACGCCGTCCGTCCAAGCTCTGGGGGGAGCGGGCGGGCGGGCGGCGCCCGGTTCCAGGGGGCCTTCCCGGGCCGGGGAAGCCCCCGCGAGCGGCCGCGTGTCTCCTTCGGGGGCCACGCGGCCGCTCTCGCGTCACCCGAGCGCCGGACGCCGCGTGGCCTTGGCGAGCATCCGCCGGGACGTGAACAGGTAGTACTCCCGCGGCAGCGTCCGCACCCGCACCGGCAGCCGCGGATACACGACCGCGAGGGACGCCATCAGCAGCCGGAACCGCCGCTCCCGCCCCGCGTCCCACCTCCACCCGTACTGCTCGCGGATCGGCGCGGGCATCAAACCCGCCGTGATCAGCCGGATCGCCATCAGCCCCGGTACCGCCGCCGGCCCGCCCGGCAGCCGCGGATACAGCACCTGCTCGGCAATGGTCCGCGACGCGTCCGTGATCTCCAGACCGTGGATCATTCCGGCGTAATAGTCGCGGAACTCCGGATATGTCGCAGGCATCCGATCATCCGGACAGCCGAGGATCGTCGCGTAGATCTTCGCCTGCTGGTAGAACTCCTCCAGCTCCCGCTCCGTGAACGTCCGCCGAAAGAGCAATTGATAGAACTGCACACTGACCGCGAACAGTGTGGACGCGACCCACACCAGCAACTCCGGATCGTTCGCCTCGTATCCGGGCCCGGTCACCCTCTCGTGGCCCTTGCGCACGAGGGCGCTGAGTGCCTCCGCCTCATCCCTCGTTCCGAACTGCACCGCGTAGAGCCAGCCCATGGTGTTGCGCAGGCGCCGCAGCGGGTCGTCCGCGCCGTGGCTGTGGTCGTAGACGCCCTGGGCGATTTTCGGGTGCGCGGTCTGGAGCAAGGACGCGGCCCCGCCCGCCGCGATGAGCGCGCCCTCCCGCGTGATGACACGGATCAGGTCACCGTCCTGGAACAAGCCATCGGTCATGGCGGGCAGTGTAAGTAACCACTTGCTTGTTGCGCCACCCACTAAAATCCAGACGACACGCTCTCCCGCCGACCGGAATAATCAAGGACATGTCCGACCAGATCCCTATCCGCGGCTCGGTCTCCGTCCCGGAGTCCGAGCTGAGCTGGCGTTTCTCACGCTCCTCGGGTCCGGGCGGACAGCACGTCAACACCAGCGCGACCGCGGCCGAACTCTCCTTCGACGTCGCCGCGTCGTCCCTCCCGGAGCCCTACAAGACACGCGCCCTGGAACGCCTTGCCGGACGCCTCGTCCGCGGCGTCCTCACTATCCGCGCGGAAGAATTCCGCTCCCAGCTCCGGAACCGAGACGCCGCCCGCGCGCGCTTGGCCGCACTTCTCGCCGAGGCCATCGCCCCTCCCCCGAAGAAGCGCATTCCCAAGAAGATCCCACGTGGCATCAACGAACGCCGCCTGGAGAACAAGAAGCGCCGCTCCGACGTCAAGCGCTCCCGCTCCCGCCGCCGCTGGGACTGACCCCCATCTCCGGGAACATCCGACGCTTCAACAGCCGATCCACTTTCTCGGCCGCCACCACGACGTCCCCACAGGGATGCAGATACCCGTAACGCCCCCGCTGGGTTTCGTAAAAGGCCCACGTCCCTCCCCCAGAGGGCCCCGCGCTCACCACAATCCCCACGTCCTCGACGCCACGGGCATAGACCCAGAGCAGAGGAACCGTGAACCCCGCTATCCGATAGAGCCGCACGAACCGCCACCCCCTCGGCTCGAGTTCGGCGACGAGCCCGTCCAGATACCGGGCCGCGACCGCGCGTCCCCTGCGCATCCGCCACCGCAGAAAGCAGCGCCTCACGCCCGGCCACTCGTCTTCATGGCCGCGCAAACCCACTTGCCCACCGGCCGGGTGTGATCCACCCAGTACCGCTCGGCGAGCCCTTCCACAATGGAAAGCCCCCACCCACCATTCGCGTCGAAGTTCTCTTCCCGCAGATCCAGCGTCTCAAGGGAGAGTTCGACGTCCTGCGCCACCGGCTGCGCGGCACACCCGTCCCAAACAGCAAGGACGACCTCCCCCACCCCGAGCTCGACATGAACCTTGATCACGTCCTGCCGCCCGGACGCCTCGATCGCATTCGCCGCCAGCTCCCCCATGACGAGCACCGCGTCCGGCACCAGGAATGGCAGCCCCCATTCCCACAGAACCCCGGAAACCAGTTCCCGCGCGAACCCCGCGACCACCGGAGAGGCCAGCATTCGCCAGGAAACACCCGATTTTTGCTCTATGACACTCACGCCCACCACTCCCCTTTCCGAACTCCGTGAACTAAGCCACAGAATCCCCGGACGCGGCCGCGATGTCGTGCGTACGCTTATTACTCGGGAAGCTCCGGGACGAAGGGGAACGCGATGGGCGCGAAACGATCACCGGACGAACTCCCACAGCCCAAGAACAGCATGTGGGACTTCATCGCCTACTACTTGCGGTTCCAGCGCAACCAGCGGGGCCTGTCCGGCGAGGCCCTGGGCCGCATCATCCAAGCCGGGAAGTCAACGGTGTCCCGAATCGAGACCGGTGAGGAACGCCTGGACAGCACCCAAGCCGCCCTCCTCGACAAGGCATGGGGCACGGGAGGTCTTTTCTCCATACTTGTCTGGTACGCCTCCATCGGCCACGACCCACAGTGGTTCGCGCAACATGTAGAAATCGAGCAGCAGTCGGAGATACTGAGGATCTACGAAGCGAACGTCATCCCCGGACTGTTCCAGACGCCTGAGTACGCGGAGGCGCTCCTGCGATCAGGGATTGCGGTCAACCCTGATCAAGTCCTCGCAGATCGTCTCGACAGACAGAACCTGCTCCTCCGAGACCCTCCCCCGCACATCACGGCGCTCCTCTCTCAGAACGCCCTCGACTGGCCCGTGGGCTCCCCCGCGATCATGCGTGGGCAATTGGTCCATCTCCAAGAGATGGCCCAAAAGCTCAACGTCATACTGAGAGCCCTACCCAGGTCTTGGGGCACAGGGGCACACGCTGGCCTCGGAGGGTCCTTCAAGCTCATGAACGGCGACGACTTCGGCGAGGTCGCTTACACCGATTCACCCGGGACAGGACGCTTGGTGTCATCTCCGGCCGACGTGAGATCGTATGGCGTACGGTACGAGCGGATCAGCGCGAAGGCCCTGGACGAAGGCGCATCCTTCGAGCTGATACAGAAGATCATGGAGGAGTTTCAATGATCCTTCCAACATGGCGCAAATCCAGCCGTAGCGGACCCGAGCAGAGTGACTGCGTCGAAGTCGCCAACCTAACCTCCGGCGTGGGCATCCGCGACAGCAAGAACCCCGACCTCGGCCACCTCACGCTTCCCACTCAGGTATTCGCCGACCTCCTCGCCCGTGTGAAGCACGACGAACTCAGCTTCTGATACCTCCTCACATAACGGAGCCCTGGCCACGCTGGGGCTCCGATATGTTCGTCCACTGCCATGCCTCGCACGTCCACATCCGGACGCTTCGGACGACGCGTTCATGGTCAAGCCCCACACAAGGCGCCCAGACAGAACCAGGACGCGACCAGCAGCCACTTTCGGAGCAACCAGATGTCCACTTGGCGCAAATCGAGTCACAGCGGCCCTGAACAAGGGGACTGCGTTGAGGTAGCCGGCCTTCCCGATCGGACGACCGGCATCCGGGACAGCAAGGACCCCGACCACGGCCACCTCGCCCTCACCCGCCGAGCCTTCTCCACCCTCGTCACCCAAGCCAAACGCGGAGACCTCGGCCTCCTCCACCGAGCGAAGCGCGACGAACTCAACCTCTAACTCCCTGCGCACACCGAGCCCTGGCCCCCTCGGGGCTCCCACCGCGTCCACACCACCCTGCATAGGTGGGATGGCCCAGGACGAGACGAGGCTGAGCCTATGTTGAGTATGGGATAGGGCTGTACACTCTGACCGTGGGCCGGTGGACGCAGGTAGGGAATCGAAGGCCGTCGCTCCTGGGCCTGATAGCGCTTTTCCTGCCAGCAGCTTGTCGTTCCGAGTGGTTACGGGAGGCACGGGGCATCCTGGCCGAGGCTCGGAGGGACAAGAGGGCCCGGTATCGGCGCAGTTATGTATTGAGTGCGCCCCAAACGATCTGGGTTGCCTGGTCAATCGAGCTCAGCCGACGAGTGGCGCGCGAGCGGCGCCAGCGCGCAAACTTCTTTGCTCGCTGGGCTGACAGACGGTTTACCCTGCTTCCTATCGATGAGCGGCCGATTCTCAAGGAGATACAGCAATTCGTCGAACAGCATGCACCCGGAGTTGGCCTACGCTTCAGCTTCAGTTCATCAAGGCTCTGCATTTCCTATTCATTTGGGCGACGGATCGCGGTATTCCTTCCGATGACCCGCCTCTGGCGAACGGATCGAGAGGCAGCGCGGTGTGTGCTTCTCCATGAACTCGCTCACACCCGGTCCGGAGACCGATTTTTCGCTCAGCTTGTTCCACTGTCCTCGCCACTGACCCTTACCCGCATGTTACTTGCTTTCTACTTGATAATCATGCCAGGGATGGTTCTCACATCCACTCTAAGCCCGGCCGACCTGGTTTCCTTCCAGTTGCGGGGCCTACCGATGGTCCTGCTGCTGCCGATCATACGGACCGTCACGACGTGGTTCCTCGAACTCCGTGCCGATCGTCTTGCCCTGAGCGAGACAAACAATGACGCCTTTCAGCGAACGATGGTCTCATTTTGGAGAGGCGGGTCCGGGAGTCAGCTGCGGAACACCGTCATAGCCTTGAGAACGAGTAGTCCCCCACTCGAAGTTCGCCTTTGGTTTGCCCGTCGAACTTCAAGACGATCACCTGGGCAATCATGGAAGCGTATCGGCTAACTGCGGGCGAAAGTGATGATCGCCAAAGCCACGGTGATCGACACGAAGAAGGTGCCGAATCCCGCGCCGACCGCTGTTGGCATGGCAGAGCCCGCGATGCGGGACGCGATACCTGCGACGAGAGAGAAGATCATGCCCGTCTGGAGGGCTGCCGTGATCAGAAGGGCCTTGATGATCGCGTTCTGGCTCATACGTCCTGCCGATCTCCGAGCGGACCTATGTAGAGTTTAGCCTAGCAATGTAGAGTATAGATGAGGGGCCGGGTAGAGTACAGACATGGGTCCGCGCATGACCACGACGACAGTGCGGGTGCTCCAGGCACTCCTTCACGACCCTGGACAAGAGCTGTACGGCTTTGAGCTGGCCGAACTCACGGATCTCGCCCCTGGCACCATCTATCCGATCCTGGCCCGCTTCCAACACCTCGGCTGGGTGGCCAGCCGCTGGGAGGACATCGATCCCCGCGACGAGAAGCGGCCTGCGCGGCGCTACTACCGGATGACCCCTGACGGCATGGAACAAGCCCGCACCGCCATCGAGTCCGCTCAGCGCACCAAGCGCTCGCCCCGCAACCTCGGAACCCTCCCTGAAAGCACCTGACAGGCTCCCCGCACCCTCACCTTGAGGATCGCCAAACCGTGCAGGCGACCATCCTCAGGAGCCTGACCACGGCCTACCTTCGTCCGCGACGGGCAGCACCGCCGACCCTTGGCGCTGCGCAGCGGGGCGGGTCCCCTGTCATCGCCATTGGCGGGTGTTATTGCGGGCTTCCTTGCGGCGGAGCGCATCCTCCAGGTCAACACCGCTGCGGTTGACCACGGCCAACAGCATCAGCAGCACGTCGGCGGCTTCGTCGCCGACGTCGGCGCTTCTTCGCCGCCGCACGTCCTGTGGCTGTCCGGTCAAGGCCCCCACCGCGCCGGCGAGTTCCCCGACCTCCTCGCACAGCTTTAGGCATTGCGACTCGGTCGAACGCCCATCGAACCCGCGTTCGACTTCTAGCTTTGCCACGTAGGTCTGTAGATCGCGCAGGGACGTGTTCTGGGCCAAGGGGTCCATACCAGCTTGTCACCCCATGATGTAGGTGGGACGAATGGGGTGCTGAGGCTAGCAGCCGATCACCGGCGGCGGCCGCAGTTCATGTGGCCTGGTCTTGGTCGCGGTCAGTCCAGGACAACCATGGTCCTTTCCAGGTATTTATCCAGGTGAGCCCCCTTGTAGGGGTAGCAGGCCCACACCTGTTGCACGGTCTGGGCGTGCAGATCCGCGAAGGGATCGATGCAGTCGGGTTTCTGCCAGACCGGGGAGGCCACCGTGCGTCCGTCGGGCTCTATCAGGATCGCGTGGCCGGCGCCGATCTTTATCCAGTCGGCGATGGTGATACGTGGCCGCCATCCGCACGCCTGTCGCTCGGTCTTCAGAAACCTCTCCAGCTCGTTGAGTTCCTCACCGGTGGTGAAATCCTCGAACAGATTCCGGGAGTAGCCCTTAGGAATCGTGGTGAGGATTTTGACCTTCTTGGCGTCGAAGATGTCACCGGTCTGGCAGATGTAGTGGATCTTCCTCTTGTTGGAGCCCATGTAGACGCAGATCACCGAAAGTGGGATCCCCTCCTCGGCCACGCGCCGCAGACCGCGGATCACCATGTCGTAGTTCCCGCGAATGCGGTCGTGCGGACCGCGCGGGCCGTCAACGGTAATGTCGATGTAGTCGACCAGCTCCCGCAGCCGCGCGGCACCGTCTCGGGTGATCATAGAGGCGTTGGTGGACAGCACGACCTGTTCGAATCGGGGCTGGCAGTACTCCAGGACATCCCAGAAGTGCGTGTAGCGCATAGGTTCGCCGCCCGACAGGATGATCCGCCGCATCCCCGCGAGCTTGTCGAGCATAGCCAGGACCTCGGGGTAGGTACGCGTGGTGATGCCGGGCGGCTCCGAGCAGTAGGCGCAGGAGAAGTTACAGTCGCGAGTGAGCTGGAATGTTACCGACAGCGGCCGGTCCATCTGTTGGACCAGCCCGGCGGTCTCCTCGCCGCCAGGGGCAGTGAAGCTTTGCTTGTCGGCGTCGAACACCAACGACGGCAGCGCGCCCGCAGGTGGCCTGTAGGAGCTGCCCCGGCAACTGGCTGACCGGGGCAGTTCCCGAGTCTTGGGGATACCACCCGCCGGGTGCGCGTGGACCGGGGCGGCAGACGGCTGTGTCATAGCGGGCCCTTCCATGTCGGCAGTGCATTGCGGTGCTAGGTCACCAGCACCTCGCGCAGGCGTGGGCACGAGCTGAGTGCCTGGTCAGTGATGGAGTCGGCTGGGCCGGTCAGCGGCACGCCGTACTCGTGCGCCAGCAAGACAATGGCAACGCCGGCCTTGTGGCGGCCGATACCGGGAAAGCCGGTAAGCCGGGCCAGCAGCACGGCCGCGCGCGGCTCTCCGGCCCACACGTTGCGGGCCCGGCCGCCGTAGTCGTCGACGAGTTGCCCACAGATCCCTGTGACGTGGCGGGCCATCGAGGTGGCGAACGGGTGGACGGCGGGCGGCTGCCGCATCACCTGGGCCAACCAGACCGGATCGGCGACCGCCAGCACGGCGGCGTCCAGCCCGCTAAGCCCGGGCGATCTGGTGAGCCGCTCGGCGAGCCGCATCGGCCCCTTCCAGGCAGTCTCGGCGCGGATTTGCTGGTTGAACAGCACCCCCAGCAGAAACGCCAGGTCCCCGGCGGGCGCATCGAGATCGGGCAAGTCGGGGCTCACTGGGCACCCTTGCGGCAGTGCTCGCATAGCCAGTCGAGCAGGCGATAGTGATCGGTCATCGTGGAATTATCGACGACCGCGCTCGTCACACCCCGACTTTGCATCACTCCGGCGTAGTAGAGATAGGCGGCCGTCTCCGCCGCAGGGTCCTGTCGCTGCAGACGCGTCGCCCGCGCCCTTCCCACGCGACGGCGGTCCAACTCGGCGGCGCCCACGCGCAGCACCACGTTCACGCAGGGCAGCGGAAAGCCGCGGTTCAGCTGCTCGATGACGCTCTCACCGACACCGTCAGCAGTGTGGAACACATATGAAGACAGCAGGTAGCGGTCGCAGATCACCGCGCGGCCCCGTGCCAACGCCGGCGCGATCACGTCGGCGACGTGCCGCCGCCGATCTTCAGCAATCGCCGACGCCAACCCCACGCCCTGTACTCGCTGTTCCAGGGACAGATCGAATGTCGGAGTCGGCTCCTTGGTCAGCACCGGCGCCGCGGCGGCCCCTTCCAGCCGGTCGGCCAACGCAGTGATCAGCGTTGTCTTACCCGCCGCCTTCGGACCCTCCAACGCGATGAACCGGCCACCGAACACCCTGCACCTCCGCTTACACGAAAGGCGATTCCCACAGAATCCAGATTCTCTCGGTAGGTAACGGCTCCGGTCCCCTAACCTGCCAGCCAGTTCGAGGACCCCAAACGCTCCTCAAGGGTCTCTTGCGCGCGATACCGGACCGCGATGAACACCCGGCCACAACACCCTGCGGTTCACCCACCAACTGCGAGCGCGTCGCCGGGCAGTTCATCCAACACGTCCCGATCATGATCGAGGACATCAGCTCCGGTGCGGCCATGGCGCGGACCATTCCGGCGCTTCGTGCCATCGGCTACCCCGTGGACGTGGAATTCTGGTCCACCGGTGAAACCTGCTGTCCCGAAAACCCCTGCATCTGATCTACAAGGAAGGCTGTCGATGACGCACGCTGCATGGGCCGACCTGCCTGAGCGGGTGAGGGATGCCGTCCAAGCACGCACCGGCGAGGTGACCGTGGTGACACGGCCGCCAGCGGGCAACCACGCCCACTTCGCTGGGAAGCTCACGACACTGACCGGCCCCGTCTTCGTCAAGGGCGCCCGCAAGGAACCCGACCGGGACGGTTCGGAGGTCGCGGCACTGCGCAACGAGGCCCGGATCAACCCGCACGTGCAGCCATTCGCCCCTCGCCTCCTCTGGACCATCGACCGGGATGGCTGCTCCTGGGCCTTGAGTATGTTCGAGCTCGCCATGCCGACTACACGCCTGGTTCCCCAGACCTTGCTCTGCTGGCCAAGACCATAGAGTCGCTCCAGGCGATGCCCGCCCCCGATGCGGTGGTGCTCCAAGTGGAGTGGCGTTGGCAACCAGTCCTGGATGACGTGTCCGCCATGGCCGGCGGCACATTGCTTCACGCGGACCTCAATCCCGACAACCTGCTGATCACTGCTGGTGGACGCGTCTACGTCGTGGACTGGGCGTTCACCTCGCGCGGGGCCGCCTGGGTGGAACTGGGCCTTCTCATCCCGTGGCTGCTCAAAGCCGGGCACAGCCCCGGCCAGGTGGCGCAGTGGCTGGGCCGGTTCCCCTCCTGGGCGCAAACCGCCCCAGCCTCCATCGACCGACTTGCTTGGGCATTTGCCGAAACCTGGCGGCGGCGCAGCGCCGCCGATCCTGCTACCACCTGGAAGTCCGAACTGGCTGCCTTGGGGCAGCAGTGGGCCGACCACCGCCAAGCCGGGCCCGTCTCGTAAAGATCGGGAATCCGGTGCACACGACCTCCTCTAGCTGTACTGACCACGGAGGTTGGGAACGCCGCGGCACGGTCGGATGATCTTGCAATGAGGGAGGGCCTCCGGGTTCGGTGTGGATTGCGACATCTCCACCGGACGCCAGGAGGCCCTCATGCCCCACCGTAACGCCCCACTGACCGAGACCGGACGCCTGCGCCTGGCCCGCTGCGTGGTCCAGGACGGCTGGCCACTGCGGCGGGCCGCCGAACGATTCCAGGTCTCGGTCAGCACAGCCCAGCGGTGGGCGACCCGCTACCGCGAGTTGGGCCAAGCCGGGATGGCCGACCGCTCTTCACGCCCCCACCACAGCCCCCGCCGCACCCCCACCCGCACCGAGCGGCGCATCATCAAAGTACGGGTCCTGCGCCGGTGGGGACCGGCCCGCATCGCCTACCTCCTGGGCCTGCCACCCTCCACCGTCCACCGCGTACTGACCCGCTACGGCCTGCCCCGCCTGCGGCACCTGGACCGCGCCACCGGCCACACCATCCGCCGCTACGAACACCACGCACCCGGCGACCTGGTCCACGTCGACATCAAGAAACTCGGCAACATCCCCGACGGCGGCGGACACCGCGTGCACGGCCGCGCCACCGGCACCCGCAACTCCTCGGCCCACCGCGACCCCGCCCGCCCCCGCACCGTGCACGGCCGCCCCAACCTGGGCTACAGCTACCTACACAACGCCGTCGACGACCACTCCCGCCTGGCCTACACCGAAATCCTGCCCGACGAGACCAAAGAGTCGGCCACCGCGTTCTGGCAGCGGGCACAGACGTTCTTCGCCAACGCCGGCATCACGGTACAGCGCGTGCTGACCGACAACGGCTCGTGCTACCGCTCACACCTGTGGCGCGACACCCTCACCACGGCCGGGATCACCCACAAACGCACCCGCGCCTACCGGCCACAAACCAACGGCAAGGTCGAACGCTACAACCGCACCCTGCTCGACGAATGGGCCTACTACCAGCCCTACACCAGCGAGACCGAACGCCGCACAGCACTCCCGCACTGGCTCCACACCTACAATCACCACCGCGGTCACACCGCACTCGGCGGCCTCCCACCCGCCAGCCGCGTTCCCAACCTCACGGGACAGAACATCTAGCCCACCGTCCACACTCACGTTCGTCACCGCCCGTCCCTGGCGGCTCCTAGGTCGAGCAGTCAACGCGTCCGGCTCGGGGCCTTCCGTGCCAGATGAGCCATGCGGGTTAGGCGACGACGTACCCAAGCGCTCCCCTCTATCGCACCCGGGCACCGCCTTCCAGGGTTCGCTGCCCGTTGGGGTTGGTGGTGGCCCGAGAGGTCAGTAGCCGGATCAGCCGGGGGCACATATGACGCCCCCGTTTATGTTGTAGCCGTTGGCGCCGGTGTGGATGGCGGTGATTCTCCAGTCGCTGTCGCTGATGGTGTGAGGCTTGCTGGATCTCAGGGAGGCGTTCGAGGTGAACGTGACACCGACGCTGCTCTTGTCGGCCGGGCAAGCCCAGAGGGGTCCCTCATCGTTGGCATGGGAACTTTGCCCCTGTCTGTACCAGCCAGTGCTGCCGTCGTACGCGGTAGTGCAGATCGCGTAGAGGTCGATCTCGACGGTGTCGGCATCGCTTCGGGTGCCGCTCGCGCTGGCGTAGGTGATTGTGCTGGAGGGGTTGGTCCGCATGTCGCTGCCGGTCAGCGCTGCGGTGGGGCCCTTGGCCTCGGCTCCGACGTTCACCATGTGCTCGTACGGGACCTTGAAGGTCGAGCAGGTCAGCGTGAAGCCTTGCTGGTTGGGAACGGTCTTCGTCTCCTTGATGATCTTGTAGCCGGGCGACGGGGTGGCGCACACGGCGTACCAGGTCATCTCGAAGGGGGCGGGGTTGCCGGTGGTGGAGCGGGCCTTGATCAGCCAGCCGGTGCCGGCGATGGGGTAGGAGGCGGCCACGGTGTGCCCATAGGGAAGGTCGAAGCCGCCTCCCAGGGGCTGCTTGCCCTCGGGACAGTGGGCGATCTTGGCCTCGTAGGGCGAGACAGTCCCGCTCTCTTCAACCACTTCCACGTCGGACAAGCGGTGCGGGGCGCTCACGCCGGAGGCCGGGGCGACCGTGGCGAGGACGGGCGAGGCGGCGCTGGGCGAGGCGCCGGCGATGGCTGCGGCGGCGGTCGCGGCGAGTGCGGCGGCCATGGCGCGGCGGCGTGCCCGCGGACTGCCGGGGTGGCAGAGGGCTGGGAGGCTGGTGAGGGAGCGGCGAGACAGCAAAACGGTCTCCTTTCCGGGAAGGCACCGCTGCCGGACTCCGCTGTGAAGATCCGGTCGGCGGTGAGCGTCTCACCGCCTGCCCGCGTCGCCAAGGGCTCCGAATTTCTGGCCTTCGCCGCCATCTGAAACTCTGGCCCACCCTGGGTGGTTACGGCCCCTCTGGAGCCGTGCTGACGTGTGGAGCGACCCGTGGGGTGACGTCATCGCGCGACCAGTCCGAAACTGCCGACGTGCTGAACGAACGGCACAGCAGGAGGCCGCCTGCGGAGAAGGTCCCTCGTTTCGGCGGCACCCGGCTACCTCACTGAGGACGCTCGCTGGGATCGGGCTCTGGATCACCATGAAGGATCGAATGGAACGGCTGGCGCAGCAGTGCGGTGATCTTCTCCGGCGACGCGTCCCGCAGCCCGTCGAGACCCAACAGGTACCGGCCGATGACAGTCCCCAACGTCAGCGCGCCGATCAACGCCGTCCGCAGGTCCGCGTCCTCACCCGATATCGCGTCGGCGGCCTGGTGTTGCTCGGCGAGCATCGCTTCGCGCACCTCCTTGGCGGACTCAGGGTGGGTGAACATCGACCGGACCACGGCCAGCGCTCCGGCCGGTTCCGCCGTGACCTTCGCGCCCAGTGCCGCCAGCAGCAACTCGGCCACCTGCTCAGGGCTTCCACCAAGGGCTTCCTGCCGGTCGACCACGGCGATCCTGGCGAAGAGCTTCTCCTTCGACTCGAAGTACCTCATGACCAGACCGGGATCGGCTTTCGCCTCGGCCGCGATCGCGCGGATCGTCGTCCGGTCGTAGCCGTGCTCAGCGAACAGCTTCCGTGCCGCCACCAGGATCCGATCCTGGGTACGGCGCCGCTGCTCAGTTCGGGAAACAGGTGTGGAACCCATTGATTCAGTCTACATGCGTTGACTTTATGTCGGACCGGAGCTAGATTTCAGTCAACTGACGTTGACTGAATTGGAGGCATCATGATCCAGACCATCGCGCTCTCCCTTCTCACCGGCCTCATGGGAATCAACGCGCTGCCACACCTGATCAAGGGCATCCTCGGCGAGGAGTTCCCGACCGTGTTAGGAAACTCGCCCCTGGCCAACGCACTTGTCGGCGTTACCGGGATCCTGCTGGCCGCCCTCTTCGCATTCTGGGCCGATATGCCCAGCCACCCATGGACCGCCGCCGTCTCCGCCGCCATCGGCGCCTATGTCATGGCCGCCTTCCACAGCCTGCGCGGCGCCTTCTGGCTGAACACCGCCACAGGCCGCGCCAACCCGTCCGTGTCGGCGAGCCAGGGCACACCAGGCGACCAGCACGGTTGATTCGGTCGTTGATAGGTGGCGCTACACCCGGACTTGCATCCCGCCGGAGTAGGTGTTTCATCCAGGGTGTATTCGAGGGAGTTACTGGTCCCGGGGTCGTGCGGCTCACAGCTGGGATCTCAGTACGGCGACTTCGGGCCACGGGTCGAAGCCGTGCTCGACCAGCCAGCGGACCGCCCGCAGGCTGCGCAGTGACCACCATGCGCGGATCACCTCTCGGTCGACGTCGGTGCCGTAGCCGGCGACGACGTCGTCAAGGTGCTCCGGGTGTCCGAGCGTCAAGGTGGCCAGGTCGAACAGGGCGTCGCCCTGGGCCGCCTCGGACCAGTCGATCACGCCGGTGATCTCGTCCCCGTCGAGGAACACGTGGGTGACCTGGAGGTCGCCGTGCATGAACACCGGGGTCCACGGCCGGAGCGCGGCCTCGGCGACCCGGCGGTTGCGGGTGACCACGTCGGCGGCAAGGACGTCGTTGGTGACGAGCCACTCGCATTCGCCGTCCAGGTGCGAAGCGATCTCCGCAAGGCTGCGGCCGGGCCATGGCGGCAGCGGCGCGTCGTGCAGCATCCGTGCGGCGGCACCCGCCGCTGCCCACGCGGCCGGCGGCGCGGTCGACGGCTCGCCGAGGCGGCCGAGTGCCGTCCCGGGGAGGGCTGCTAGCGCGAGCACGGGCGGTCTACGCCACAGCACCTCTGGGGTTGGGATCGGCGCCAGGGCCATCGCCTCGACCTCGACGTCGGTGCGCGTCTGATCAGTGTCGACCTTCAGGAACACCTCGCCGACGCGCAGGGTAGCGCGCTCATGATGCGCGACGACGACCTCGACCTCCTGCACGCCGGTCATTATCGCGGGATGACCACCGCACATCGCCACGGGTTTATCGCGTGCTTTCCGAAAGGTCGCACGGGCGGCGGTGCGGGAGCGGCATCGCCCGGTCGGCTCGCGCATCTTGTCGTCTTCCCGGTCAGAAGCGTTTCGTGGTGCCGGTCTCGTTGACCTCTAGTTCGGTTGAGGTGGCAATGTCCTGAACATGAGCGAAGACAAAGTGATCATTTATGAGGAGACCGGAGCCGACCCGCGGATCGACGTGATGACCGTCCAGAACCGCAGCGGACGCACGCGGGTACGGGCCGTCGACAAGCCGGAGCAGATGGTCGAGTTGGTCTCCCGGCTGGTCGGCGAAGGGGTGACACAGATAGAGCTCTGCGGCGGATTCGGTGCGGTGCCGCACGCCGCGGCCGGCCGGGCGACCGAGGGGAAGGTACCCGTGGGGGCCATCTACTACGGGTTCGAGTCACTCACCGGCGTCGCGTCGTACAAGACACGCTTCGAGGCCGGCGATGTGCTGTCGGAAGCGTTCATCATCGTGCACGAAGGTTCCGACCCCTCGGTCGACGTGGTGGTTCACGAGAAGGCCGACGGCGGCAGGACGACCTTTGTGGCAGTGCCCGACGAGACCAGCGCCGGCGAGGTGGCCGGGAGGATGGCCACCGAACTGCAACTGATCGAGCTGTACGGCGCGTCCGGACCTGAGGGCGCCGCGCCGGTCATCCGGGCGGTGGACGGCCGAGTACCCGTCGGCGTCAGCGCTTACGGCCGTCGCTGATTCGCGGCGTCATCTACCTGGCATTGACGCTCCGGCAGGGCGCCCACAAGGCGTTTGGTTGCTCCTGGGGGCTCCCCCGCCAGTTGTCTGACCGGGGCTCGTCCGGAACCTACGCGTGTTGTGCGGACTGCGATGCTCCCCTCAGGATCGACGAAGCGGACGCCACCCGGCGGGAGACCTGACGAGACGACGATTGTCCGGACGGCCACACCACTGAACGATTACTCTGAGGGAACTCTCCTTCACGGAGAGTCTGTACACATCGTCCGAGGAGTGATGATCACTTGGGCAAGCACAGTAAGCCGCCGCCGGAGAATCCGAAGCCGCCCCCGCCTCCGAATCCCGACAAGGGCACCACTCCGGGGGGTGGGACGCGAGAGAAGTGAGTCCTGCGAACGGCGTGCCGGAGTGGGCGGCGCCCTTGTTCCGGCGAGGACGGTTGCCGACGGGCTGGGAGCAGGTGCTCGGGGCCGTGCCCCGGCACCTGTTCCTCCCCGATCTGATCTGGCCGCTGGACGCCGGGAACGGGCTCTACCTGACGGTCGACCGAGCGCAGGACCCCGCGGGTTGGACGGCTTGGGCAGACGCGGACGTTCCGATCGTGACGCAGTGGGACGACTGCGGGCACACCGGGCCGGAGCCGGGCAGTCTGCCGACCTCTTCGGCATCCGAACCGTCCTTGGTGATGGAGATGCTCGCGGACCTCGACGTGCATCCGGGCCATCGTGTCCTGGACGTCGGTGCCGGGACGGGCTGGACGACCGCGCTCCTCGCCGTCCGCGCCGGAGCCGGCACGGTGGTCGGCGTCGAGTGGGACGCCGAGGTGGCTGCCGCGGCGCGCGGACGGCTGGCGGCCGCGAACGTACATGCACGCATCGTGGTGGGGGATGGCGGCGATGGGTTCGCCGCAGGCTCGCCCTATGACCGTGTCCAGTGCACCTACGGGGTGCTGCGCATACCTCCGGCATGGGTCACGCAGACGCGCCCCGGCGGGGTGATCGTCGCTCCGTGGCGGACGCGGTTCACGCATCAGGGCGCCGTGGTCGAGCTCGTGGTGGAGGACGGTGCCGCTTCGGGGCGTTTCATCCGTCCGGCCGAGTTCATGCAGTCGCGGGCGGAGCGCCAGGTATGGCCGTCCCATACCGACTATGTCCCGCACGGTGACGGCTGGCCCGAGGGCACCGCGGAATCCTCGACGGAGCTTCGCCTCCGCGACCTGACGGGTATGTTCGCCTTCGTCATCGGGCTGACCGTGCCCGGCGTGGTGCACACCGTCGAGAACGACACCGCGTGGCTCTATTCGCTGCGCGGGCGTTCGTGGGCCGCGGTGTTCTTCGAGGACGCCGAGGTCTACCACCAGGGTGGAGACCGACGCCTCTGGGACGAGGTGCAGGCCGCACACGAGTGGTGGCATCAGCAGGGACGGCCTGACCACGCCCGCTTCGGCCTCTCCACCGGGCCGGGCGGGGAAGCCGCGTGGCTGGACGACCCCGGCCAGCCGGTCGCGGAGGCGTCGACGCCGTAGAGGCGTCCGGACGGCCTACATGCGGTGATGGGAGTGGCGGTCCCGTCCTCGGCAGGGCCGGGGAGAGCCTCGAAGCTCTGGACGGGACACGCCGGTTTCGCTTCCCATGGCCGCGGCGCTCGGCGGGAGCGCCGCGGCGTCAGGGACGGGTCAGGCTGCTTCCCAGAGGGCGGGAACGTTCGGCGGCGTCCAGCCCGGCTGCGACGTGTGGGGCTGGAGGCAGCGGTAGGTCACGCCTTCGTAGACCACGGTGTCACCGGTGTTGTAGGACTTGCCCTCGGCCCACGAGGTGTTGCCGGGGTCGCCGGGGCCGGGGTCGCCCGGGCCGGGGTCGCCCGGGTCCTGCGCGCGGCTGCCGACCTTGACGCCGGCCCACGCGTTCGCCACCGCGGTGTACTCGGCGCTGGTCTGGCCGTAGAGGGCGGCGGCCGCCTTCAGCGTGCCGTCCCGGGCGCCCTTGTAGTCGGTGTTCGCCCGGAACTCGGTGGTGAGGGCCTTGTACCAGATGGCGGCGGCCTTCTCCCGGCCGATGCCGGTGACGGGCTTGTTGTCGGCGGTCGGCGAGTTGTAGCTGACGCCGTTGATGACCTTGGCGCCGCTGCCCTCCGACAGCAGGTAGTAGAAGTGGTTGGCGATGCCGGAGGAGTAGTGGACGTCCACGCTCCCGGCGTTCGGCGACCAGTTGTCCAGCGAGGCGCCGTCCTTGCTCGGACGGTCCATGTAGCGCAGCGGCGCGTTGTTGCCGGAAATGTTGATCTTTTCGCCGATGTAGTAGTCGCCCACGTCCGCGGCGTTGTTGGCCCAGAACTCCATGGCGGTGGCCATGATGTCGGACGTGGCCTCGTTCAGGCCGCCGGACTCGCCCTCGTAGATCAGGCCGGCCGTGTTGGACGTGACGCCGTGGGTCATCTCGTGGCCGGCGACGTCCAACTCGGTCAGCGGCTTGCGGTTGCCCGACCCGTCGCCGTACGTCATGCAGAAGCAGCTGTCTTCCCAGAACGCGTTGACGTAGCTGCTGCCGTAGTGAACGCGCGAGTACGCGCCCACGCCGTCACCGCGGATACCGGACCGGCCATAAACGGTCTTGTAGTAGTCCCAGGTCTCCCCGGCGCCGTAGGCCGCGTCGACCGCGGCGGTCTGGGCGTTGTTCGGCGTGCCGTCGCCCCAGTTGTCGTCGGCGTCGGTGAACAGGGTGCCGCGGCCGGACTGGCCGCCGTTCAGGTTGGTCGTGTCGTGGCCGCCGCGCCCGGCGTCGCGCAGCGAGAAGCTGCTACCGGAGCCGGAGGTGCCCAGCTCGACCGTCCCGGAGTACATGCTCTTGCCGGTGCCGGTGTGGACGCCCTGCCACTGGGTGATCTTCTTGCCCGTGGTGGCGTCGGTGATGACGTGCAGCAGGTTGGGGGTGCCGTCCTTCTGCGTTCCGCCGACGACGGTCTCCCAGGCCAGGACGGACGCGCCGTTGCGGTCCATCCAGACGACCTTGCGCGGGGCCACGCTGTTCTTGGCCTTCGGCGTGGCCGGCTTGGTAGACGCCAACGTCTTCGGGGCGGTATCCACCTTCAGCGGACGGACGTCCGCCCTGGACACCCGCTGGAGCTCGCCGGACTTGGCGCGGTGGACGATCAGGTCGCCGCCGAGGACGGGCAGGCCGTCATAGGTTTGCAGGTAGTGCGTGTGGGTGGTGCCGTCCTTGTCCTGGACGATGCTCTTGACCTTCAGCTCGACCTTGTCTCCGAGGCGCAACTCAGACGCGGTCTTGTCCTCCTGCGCCTTGGCCTGGCTGACGAGCGCCTTGTACTGCTTGGCGGTCAGGTGGGCGGGCATCTGCCCGGGGTTCCCCGGGGCCGCCTTGGCGGGGGCGGCGGCGGAGGGTCCCGCCTGCATGCCGATCGCCGCCATGGCGGCGACGGCGACCAGCGCGGTGCTCATGGTGACGCGCCGGTTGACGCGTCCGGGGGTGGTGGATCTCAACGCGGACTCCTTGTCTGCCGACCGTCTCTGGGGAAACGGCCGAGGGGGAGCGCTCCAACGGCGCGGTGGCGCCCCGGAGCTCCGGAGTGTCGGAAGGCGGTTGACTGAGGAACAATCGCACGTGGTTTGTACGCATGTCACCGGTTAGTCCGCCGCTGGACGCATCCGTAGGGACATCGGTTCCAGCGCAAGGGGAATCCCTACACCGGGTAGGGGTGGACGAGGGTGCACCAGAGCGGGACGGGCTCCGGGGCGAAGGCCCCGACGAAAGAAGCGTTCGACGAGGCGGTGCCTACGAGGGCAGGGAGGCGCCCGGCCCGTCCAGACCCCCGTGCAGCAGGGAACCGAGCTGCACGCGCGAGCGGATGCCCAGCTTGCGGTAGATGCGGGTGAGGGAAGCCTCGACCGTCTTCACGCTCAGGAACAGCCGGTTCGCCACCTGCTGGTTGGTGGCGCCCTGGCCGACGAGGACGGCGATCCGCTGCTCGCCCTCCGTCAGGGTCGCGTGGGCGGTGGCGCCGAGCGGAGCGGGACCGTCCTGGAGACCCATGTCCAGGCGCGCGAGCCGGTGCCGCGCGTGCTCGGCCCAGGGCCGCGCACCGCACCGAAGGAAGATCTCCAATGCCTCCGCGGCCGCCTTGCGCGCCGGCCCGCCGCGGCGGCGCCGCCGTTCGACCCTGGCCTGTTCGAGGAGGCAGTGCCCCACTTCGAGGGGCTGGCCGAGCCGTCCGAACAGCATCGCCGCCTGGCGCAGGAGCGCGACCGCGCCGTCGTGCTCACCGCGTGCGGCGAGGATGGCGGCCTCCGCGCGGTCCAGCCGTCCGGTGACGCCGACGCCCCGGATCCGGTCGCCGACCGCGGCGCGGGTCCCGCGGACCACCTCGTCGGCCAGGTCGGTGTCGCCGAGCACCGCGAGACCGTGGGCGAGGTCGCCGCGCCACCGCAGGACCATCGGGGACCGCAACCCGTGCCCCTCGCCCAGCCCCTCGATGCGCCACAGGGTGTCCACCCCGGCGCGGACGTCGCCGCCGCGCATCCGCGCGATGCCCAGCACGTGCAGCAGGCGGCTCTGGAAGATGAGGTCGTTCTCCTGCTCGGACGCCCGCAACCCGCGTTCGGCGAGCGCGATGGCACGGCGGATGCTGCCGCCCGAGAGTTCCGCCAGCGCGCCGTGGTACCAGGCCGGGCCGGGGCTGAGCGCGGCCTCCTCGGTGATGCGCATGGCACGGTCCGCGAAGTCGAGCGCCTCGCGGCATCGGCCCGTCCGGACGGACACCTCCGACAGGTTGCGCAGGACGTGCACGACCTCCTCGCCGGACCCCCGTTCCACCAGGGCCAGCATCCGCAGGAGCTCCTCGCGGGCCTCGGTCAGCCGGTCCTCGAAGATGGCGCAGTAGGCCGCGAGGTACCGGGGCGTGGTGTGGAGCTGGCCGTCCAGCGGCGGTTCCGGCAGACGCCGGGCACGCCTGAGGTCGGTGCCGTAGTCGTCCCGTCCCTCGATCAGCGCGATGTTCGCCCGGACGGTCAGGGCCTTGACCTCCAGCGCCGTGTCCCCCGCCTCCCGCGCGTGGGTCAGCGCGCCGTTCGCCTCGTGCTCCGCGCGCTCGGGCGCGCCGTTCAGCAGGGCGCCGAGCGCCATCCGCAGCCGCAGCGGGCCGAGCAGCGCCGGGTCGCCGTCCGCGTCCACCAAGGCGGCGGCGAACACCTCGCCCATCTCGGCGAGACCCTGCCCGGACAGGTCCAGGACGGCGAGCCTGACCCGCACCCGCTGGGCGCGGCTGGCGTCGGAGGCGAGGACGGCCTCGGCGGCCCGGTGCACCAGATCGGGCAGACCGCCGTTGGCCCCCGTCTCGGCCGCCGCGACCAGCCACTCCAGCCGCTCGGTGGCGGGCTCGGCCGGCGAACGGTCCGCGGCGAGCAGGTACAGCTCGGCCGCCATCCGGTGCGAGCCCTGCCGGACGGCCTGCTCGGCGGCGGTGACCAGCGAGTGCGCCAGCTCGGCGTTCGGTCCCGAGTCGGCCAGCGCGCGGTGCCGGGCACGTCCGGCCGCGTCCGGTACGACGGCGGCCAGCGCCCGGTGCGCCCGCGCCAGATGCGCGGCCCCGGCGGACTCGGCGAGCACGGTGCCGACGGCGGGCGGCGTGAAACGGACACCGCCCCCCTCGGTGATCAGCAGCCCCAGGTCGGCCGCCTGCCCGATGTCCCGCGCGGCCTCGGTGCGTCCCGCGCGGCGCAGCAGATCGGCCGTCGGACGGATGGCGAGCGCCGCCATCAGCAGCGTCTCGCGGGCCTGCTCCGACAACCGCGCCAGCCGCTCCACGATCACGGCGTGCACCCGCTGCGGCAACGGTGCCGGACGCCAGTGCCGCGGAATGCGGTCGGTGAACGCTCCGGCCAGCGCCAACGCGAGATACGGGTTGCCGCCGGAGTCGGAGTGCAGGGTGTTCACCACGCGGACGGGCAGCCCGTAGCTGTCGAACATCTCGGCCAGCTCGTCCGGTCCGAGGGGCGGGACGGGCAGGTGGAGCGCGTCGGGGACGGGCATCCAGGGGGCGCTGCCTCCCTCACCCGCGGCGAGACCGTCCGGCCATCCCCCGGCGACGACGGCGCGCACGCCCCGGGAGGCGAGCCGCCGGAGCGCGTAGCGGATGGCGTGCACCGACTCGGTGTCCAGCCACTGCGCGTCGTCGATGAGCAGCAGCACCGGGCGTTCCTCGGCACACCGGGCGAGCAGCCCGCGAAACGCCAGGCGGCACGCGGCGTGGTCCAGGGGGGACCGGTCCAGCGGCCGCCCGTCCGAGGGCGTGGGATGCGGCGCGGGCAACCCGGACAGTTCCTCCCGCGGCAACTGCGCGGTGAGGGTCCCGGGAAGCTGGTCGAGCAGTTCGGCGAGGCCCGAGCAGGGCACCCACCGTTCGGTCTCCGTCCCGGCGACCCGCAATACCAGCTCGCCGCGCGCGGCGGCAGCGGCCCCGACGGCTTCGAGCAGCGCCGTCTTCCCGATGCCACTGGGACCGGTCAGGATGGCGCTGCCATTGGCAGCGATGCAGGTTTCCACGGACGCGACCGGCGCGGAGCGCCCTACCAAGGAGGGCGGCGTTGCCTTCAGGGCTACTGACGGCGCCGCACCGACGTCCATAACTCACTCCCTTCCGGAGGAATCGGACGCCACATCGACAATAACCACCCGCGGGACCGTTCACAACGCCCGTCCCCTTCACCCGAAATACGCGATGAAGGAGACCATCTTGGGGGACAATCTGGTGACCTGCACCGATACACCGCGCTGTCACCGTTCCCAAATCCGGCCCGTCGACTTCGTCACAAGCTGCGGACGCCCGGGGCCGCGTGGGGCCACCGGGCGTCCAGGCGCCGGGGCTATTCGCCCGTCCAGTTCGGCTTGCGCTTCTCGGCGAAGGCGGCCGGCCCTTCCTGGGCGTCCTTGGAGGTGAAGACCGGCAGGGTGATCTCGCCCTGCTTCCTCCACGCCTCCTCGGGCGTCCAGTCGGCGGACTCGACGATGATCTTCTTGGTGGCCGCGAGCGCCAGCGGTGCGTTCTCGGCGACCTTGAGGGCCAGTTCCTTCGCGGCGGCGAGGGCGCCGCCCGGCTCGGTGAGCCGGTTGACGAACCCCAGCTCGGCCATCCGCTCGGCCGGGAACTTGTCGCCGGTGAGGGCGATCTCCATCGCGATGTGGAACGGAATGCGCCGCGGCAGCCGGAGCAGGCCGCCGCCCGCCGCGACAAGGCCGCGCTTCGGCTCGGGCAGCCCGAACTGGGCGTCCCGCGCGGCGACGATCATGTCGCAGGACAGCGCCACCTCGCAGCCACCGGCCAGGGCATAACCCTCGACGGCGGCGATCAGCGGCTTGGCGGACGGGCGCTCCACGATCCCGGCGAACCCGCGTCCGTCCACGATGGGGTTGTCGCCGGTCAGGAAGCCCTTGAGGTCCATGCCCGCGCAGAACGTGCCGCCCGCGCCGGTCAGGACGCCGATCGACAGGTCCTTGCGGGAGTCCAGCTCGTCCAGCGCCGCGGCGATCCCCTGCGCCACCGCGCCGTTGATGGCGTTACGGGACCGCGGACGGTTGATCGTGATGACGAGGACCGCGCCGTCTTCCTCGGTGACCACGTCGTCGGTGCGAACATCTTCGGACATTCAAGGCCTCACTTCGGCTGGAAGCGGATACCGCCGTCGAAGCGGATGGTCTCGCCGTTCATGTAGTCGTTCTCGATGAGGGACTTGACGAGGTGCGCGAACTCCGACGCCTTGCCCATCCGCTTCGGGAACGGGACGGGCGCGGCGAGCTTGGCCTTGAACGCCTCGGCGCCCTCGCCCTCGCCGTAGATGGGGGTGTCGATGATGCCGGGGCAGATGGTGTTGACCCGGACGCCGATCGCGGCGAGGTCGCGGGCGGCGGGCAGCGTCATGCCGATGATGCCGCCCTTGGAGGCGGAGTAGGCGATCTGCCCGGTCTGTCCCTCGATACCGGCGATGGACGCGGTGTTGATCACCACGCCGCGGGCGCCGTCGTCGTCGGCGGGCTCGGTCTTGGCGATCGCCGCCGCGCCGATGCGCATCAGGTTGAAGGTGCCGATCAGGTTGACCCGGATGACGGTCTCGTAGGAGGCGAGGTCGTGCGGGCTGCCGTCGCGGTTGACGGTGCGGGTCGCCCAGCCGATGCCGGCGCTGTTGACGATGACGCGCAGCGGGGCGCCGGTGTCGACGGCGGCCTGGACGGCGGCCTGCACCTGCCCCTCGTCCGACACGTCGGTCTTGACGAAGACGCCGCCGACCTCGTCGGCGAGGGCCTTGCCCCTGTCCTCGTTCAGGTCGGCGACGACCACCTTGGCGCCTTCGGCGGCCAGCGTGCGGACGGTGGCCTCACCGAGACCGCTCGCGCCGCCGGATACGACGGCGGAAACTCCGTTCAGGTCCATAAGCAGCACCTTACGTGAGGGACCGAATGTGGTTCGGGGTGATGGTACTCAGTCGCCATCGCGCGCTCCGCGCACACCCCACCGATCACGGAGCCACGATGTTACTCGTGGGTCACAATACGGGGATGTTTGCCCCTCCCTGCCCCGGGCACCCGCCGGAGATGAGCGAACGTCCCGCACAGAGCCAGTCCTACCCTGGCCGCACCTCGGACATGGCACCCGAACCGCGCGACGAGATGCGCGGCTACACGGGGAGCGGCCTCCTGGACGGGCGGCGGACGCTGATCACCGGCGGCGACTCCGGCATCGGCCGCGCGGTCGCGGTCGCGTTCGCCAAGGAGGGCGCCGATGTCGCGATCACCTACCTGGAGGAGGACGACGACGCCCGGCACACCGCCGGCCTCGTCGAGGCCGAGGGCCGCCGCTGCCCCACCTTCGGCGGCGACCTGGCCGAGGAACGGCACAGCCGCGAGGTGGTCGAGCACGCCGTCCGCGACCTCGGCGGGCTGGACGTGCTCGTCCTGCACCACGGCACCCAGACGCCGGTCACGGACGTCCGCGAGATCGACGAGGCACAACTCCGCCGGACGTTCGAGGTGAACGTGTTCTCGCTGTTCTGGACGGTCCAGCAGGCCCTCGACCACATGGGGCCCGGCTCGTCCATCGTCATCACCGGGTCCATCAACGGGCTGCGCGGCAACAAGACCCTGATCGACTACTCGGCCAGCAAGGCCGCCGCGATGGCCCTCACGACATCCCTGGCCCAGAACCTCATGGACCGCGAGATCCGCGTCAACTGCGTCGCGCCCGGCCCGGTCTGGACGCCGCTGATCCCCGCCACCTTCGAGGCCGAGCGGGTCGAGGACTTCGGGAAGCAGGCGCCGATGGGCCGTGCCGCCGACCCCGACGAGGTCGCGCCGTCCTATGTGTTCTTCGCCGCGAACCGGCTGTCGTCCTATTACACCGGCCAGACGCTCGTTCCCGCCGGAGGGGAGATCCACCCGGGATGACCCCGCGGCGCAGCGACCCGGCGGAACCCGGGTTCGGCCGCTCGCACGGTCGCGGTTTCGTCATCTCCCTGGGGCTCGACACGCGTTCCCTGGCTTCGGGTGTTCGCCGTGCCGGTATCCGGGGATCCGGGCCTCATTCCGTGTTCGCCGGGACTTCGGTCACGTCCCACCTCCGCCCGGTGCCGCCGGACGTCCGGCACCGGGCGAGGGCGGGGGGTCGGGGATGTGACAGGTCAGAGCCGGATCAGCAGTCGACCAACTCCGGAGACTGATTCAGGAGCTGGGCGCGAGGCGAGATGAAGCGCTCGTGCCGTTCGGCGTTGCCCTCGACGGCGAAGTCGAAGGCCGCGACGCGGTGACAGTTCTGGAACGCCAGGCGGACACCGAAGTGGCGCTCCAGCGCCCCGCGCATCGAGTCGCTGGCGAGGACGCGCAGCAACTGTCCGCGGGACTGCTCGTCCGGCGGCGGGATCTGGTTGTCGGCGAACCCGGCGTCACCGTCACGCATCCGGGCGATGACACCGCTGATGACCTCCCACGCGTACGGCAGCGAGTCGCGGACGCACGCGACAAACGACGCGTCGTCCACCTCTCCCTGGCGCGCCTTCTCCAGCAGCCGATCGTCGACAGTCAGGGACATGATCGTTCTCCCCTCTCACCGGTTCTGGGACAGGAGACAGCGTCGCATGAAAACGATATTCGTTCCATAGCCTGAAGCGGGAGTGTTCTGCCATTTAGGACATCGCGCCAGGTTTCGGCGTCGCGCGGCCGTCGCCAGAGGCTTCACATGTCGCCCGAGGGCGCGCCCCGGCCGGCGCCCTGACGGGGGTCGGAGAGATGGATTCGGCGGTCGGATGCGGTCATCGGCCCGCGCCCCCTGCGGTCCGATTCGGCGGACAGTTCGGCTCTCCAAAAGTGTGCGACGAACGGACGTCGAAGGCTCGCATATGACCGGATCCGGCAATCCCAAGGCTCCCCAGGCATGAAGAATCCCCTGAAAGTAAGGGCCGGTGACACGACCGTGATATGCACCTCACCGAGACGTCGATCGCCCCTGTCCGGGCGGTAACGACCAGCGACCGGGCTGTGTCGCATATCACGCTGGAATAAATAAACCACACCCCCGGAGGGCCGTCCAAGATCTCTTTTGCCGGCGCGCTGTGCGGTTTCCGGAGCACGTCAAACGATCTTCGAAACGACCCCCGATCGGGGTGCCCAGGCCCGTGATCTGCGCCCACAGTTCCAAGAATGGTCATCACGGGATGCACAGAATCACTCACGGTGCGTTCGGAGAGATGGCCCCGATTTCGACTCTCCAAGGAACTGTGACCCACATCACAATTATGCCAATTCGGTCATCATCGGCGCAGGCAGCGCGACTGCCGTTACTGCCAGTCAGGTACTCGCAACATGTGAAAATCGGCTTCACATTTGCCAGGCAAGCCAGACCCTGGCTACGTTCCTGCCCGGTTCATGCGGCACAGCACGCCGCCCCAGATAACAGAACACGCAATCCGATGCGCGGTTGCGGTGCGTCTCAGACTTGGCCCCTCTCAGGCCTGAGGCCGTCCCCCGGATGACACGGGTCCCTGGTGCGGGCCCGGCAGGTCATCCCGCGGGCGGAGCCGCCGCCGAAGAACCGCGGTCGATCGCCGAGTCCGTGCAGTCATGAGGCACGGAGCCGAAACGCGGCCATGTCCGTGGTGTCCCGACGACACCCGGAAAACCGATGGCCGTGGCATCCCGAAAACGCCAGAGCGGTAGTCCCGCCTGCGGCGAGGGCTGCCCGGTAGGCACCATCCGCGATGTCTGGAGTCATCCTGCATACCCCTCGAAACCCCCTGAAGACCCGCATCGCCCGCACCTCGCTCGCCGGCGGCACCGTGCTCACCACCGCGACCGCCCTCGGCGTGTCACTCCTGGTGGCGGTACCCGGACAGGCGACACCGGCGCGGGCCGCGGCCCCGGCACAGGCGGTGGCGGCCACGAACGTGGCGGCCACCAAGATCTCTGCGTCCAGGAAGGCGCGGCAGAAGAAGCGCGCCGCCGTCGCCGTCAAGTTCGCCTACAAGCAGATCGGCGACCCGTACCGCTACGGCGGCAACGGGCCCGGCTCGTGGGACTGTTCGGGACTGGCGGGCACCTCCTGGCGCAAGGCCGGGGTCAAGCTACCCCGCACGACAACGCAGATCTACCGTGCGGTCAAGTACAAGGTCTCCTGGAAGGGCGCGGTCAAGGGCGACCTGCTCTTCTTCTACGGCGGTAAGTCCCACATGGGGATCTACGTCGGGAACGGCTACATGATCCACGCGCCCAGCTCGGGCAAGCGGGTCAAGAAGGTCAAGCTGGCGGGCTACTACAAGCGTCACTTCAGCGGCGGCGTCCGCCCCGGCTACTGAACCGGCCATAGATGACGTGAGGCCCCGTACCGGACGTCCGGCACGGGGCCCTCGCCACGTCTCAGCTGCTCGGCGGCTAGGAAAGTACAGCCTCCAGGGAGGTCAGACGGCAAGGAGCGGGTAGTCGGTATATCCGCGGTGGTCGCCGCCGTAGAAGCTCGCCGGGTCGGGCTCGTTGTAGGGACCGCCGGCCCGGATCCGCTCCGGAAGGTCGGGATTGGCGAGCCACAGCCTCGCGAACGAGATCGCATCGGCCAGGCCCTCGCGCAACGCCTCCGCGCCGTCTTCCGGACCGGCCTGGATGTCTCCGGAGACCGGATGCGGGTTCAGGATCAACGTTCCCGGCCAGGCGGCGCGAAGCGTGCGGGTCAGATCCCGCAGACCCGTCTCCATGATGTGGAGGTAGGCCAGCCCTAGCGGCGCCAATGCGGTCACCAGGGCCGTGTACAGCTCAGGGGTGTCGCTCTCACTGACACCGTTGGCGTCATTGCCCGGGGACACCCGGAAACCCACGTGCTCTGGTCCGATCGCTTCGGCCACCGCGCGCGCGACCTCCACGCCGAACCTGATGCGGTTCTGGACCGTCCCGCCGTAGGCGTCCGTCCGCCTGTTGCTTCCGTCCGTAAGGAACTGGTGGATCAGGTACCCGTTCGCACCGTGCAGTTCCACCCCGTCAAAACCGGCGGCGACGGCGTTCCGGGCGGCGTCCACGAACTCCTGGACGGCCTGCGCGATGTCGTCCAAGGTCATCTCGCGGGGTTCGGGGTGGTCGAGCATCCCGTCCAGGGTGAACAGCTGCTCGCCGCTGGCGATCGGCGACGGGCCCAGCGGCAGCGCGCCGTCCGGGTACAAGGCCGGGTGGCCCACCCGGCCCGCGTGCATCAGCTGGGCGAAGATCCGGCCGCCCTTCGCGTGCACCGCGCCGGTGACGGCCCGCCACGCCTCCACCTGGCCGTCCGAATGCAGGCCCGGCGTCCAGATGTAACCCTGCCCCCGGACGCTCGGCTGCGTGCCCTCGGTGATGATCAACCCGGCGGAGGCGCGCTGCGCGTAGTACTCGGCGGTCAGTTCGGTCACCTTCCCGTCCTCGACGGCCCGGCTCCGGGTCATCGGCGCCATCACCAGGCGGTTGGACAACTCCAGCTTTCCGTCCGACAGCGGTTCGAACAATCCCTTCACGACGTCCTCCTCATGGCGTGCCAACTCGCCACGAAGGTACGGAGCGTCCGCTACGGGGCGAATCCGTAAGGATTCGGTAGTCGGCCCCGTAGTTTGGAGGCGTGCTCTACGGGCGTGAAACCGAACAGACGCGGATCTCCTCGCTGCTCGCGGGAGCGCGCGACGACGGACGCAGCGGCGCCCTCGTCCTGCGCGGCGAAGCCGGCATCGGCAAGTCCGCGCTGCTGGCAGAGGCGGCGGACGGCGTCCCGCGGGTCCTGCGCGCGGTCGGGATCGAGGCGGAGTCCGGCATCGCGTTCGCCGGGCTCAGCCAGCTCCTGTGGCCCGTCCGCGACCGGCTGGACGCCCTCCCGGACGCGCAGGCGGCGGCGCTGCGGTCGGCGCTCAGCGGTCCGGGCGCGACCGAAACGGCGCCGCAGGATCGTTTCACCACCGGTCTCGCCGTGCTGACGCTCCTCGCCGACCTCGCGGACGAGGACCGTCCCGTCCTGTGCGTCGTGGACGACGCGCAGTGGTTCGACACCGCGACCGCCGAGGCGCTGCTGTTCGCGGCGCGACGGCTGGCGGCCGAGGGGGTGGTGATGCTCTTCGCCGCGCGGGACGAGTCGTTCGCCAGGACGGGCCTGCCCGAACTGCGCCTCGACCGGCTGAACCCCGACGATGCCAGGCGCCTCGCCGCCGCGCGGCATGTGCCGCCCGCCGTCCGCGACTGGATCGTCCGGGAATCGAAGGGCAACCCGCTCGCCCTGCTGGAGTTCGGCGCCGCCGGTCACCTGCTGCAGGACGGTACGCGCCCACTGCCGGTCACCGACCAGGTCGTCGCGTCGTTCCGGAACCAGATCAGCGCGCTTCCGGAGAAGACACGGTTGATGCTCCTCATCGCCGCAGCCGAAGGACGCGGATACATGCCGAGCCTATTGGGCGGGGCGCGCGCGCTGGGCGTGGGCTTGTCCGACCTAGAGGCGGCGGAGCGAGCCCGGCTGGTCGAGGTGACAGGCAGGACGATCACCTTCCGCCACCCGCTCATCCGGGCTGCCTCCTATCAGGGCGCGGTCGCGGCGCAGCGCATCGCCGTCCACCAGGCCCTGGCCGACTCGTCGGACGATGGGGACTGCCGTGCGCGGCACCGCGCGTCCGCCGCCATGGCACCGGACGAGGAAGTCGCCGCCGACCTCCAGGCCGCGGCAGAGCGCGCGCGGGACCGCGCCGGTTACGCGACCGCGGCAGCACTCTTCCGCCAAGCCGCAGATCTGACGCCCACCGCAGGCGCGCGCGCTGCGCGTCTTGGCGCGGCGGCAGAGACGATCCTTCAAGCCGGGCACCCCACAGAGGCCGAGCAGTTGGCCGCCATGGCCGCGAAGCTCACCGGCGACCCGGAGGAGCACGCGCGCCTCGGCCGCGTCCGCGCCACAGTCGAGTACGAGCGCGGCGACCCGCGCGCCGCCGCCCGCCTCATGGTCGAGCACGCCGCCCACGCGGCACCGGACGACCGGATCGCCATGCTGCGGACCGGCGCCGCCTACGCCTGGACGTCCGGCGAGGCCCCCGCCGTCCTGCGCGCCGCGGCCCTGCTTCCCGGCGACCGGACGGTCCAGGGCCTCGCCCACCTGGTCGACGGCGACCACGAACGCGGCGTCCCCCTCCTGTCCGCCCTGGTCAGCGAGGCCCGATCCGTCCTTGCGAGCCCGGAGCCGACCGGCGGCCGGGACGACTGGGCGGACTGCGCGCCGGGCGAGGCCGAGCCGCACGGACGTCCGCTGGACCCGGCCGGGCGGTTCCAGGCCGCCCAGCTCGCGCTAATCCTCGGCGACGACGAGGCCGCGTTAGCGCTCGCCGACGCCGAGGCCGCACGCTGCCGGCGGCACGGCCTGATCGGCGCGCTGCCGAACGTCCTCCAGACCCAGGCGCAGACGCGGATCGCCGCGGGACGGCACGCCGACGCCGAGGCCATCGTGGCCGAGGCCATCGCGCTCGCCCACGACACCGGCCTGTCCCGCCGCGAGGGACGGCTCGGCGCCGTGCTGGCGCGGATCCCGGCGATCGAAGGCGACGAGGCGCGCCTCCACGAGCTGATCGACAAGGCGCCGCCCCCGCACTGCGGGCTCGCCAGCAACGCGCTCGCCCTGCTCGAGCTGGGCCTCGGCAGGTACGACGACGCGCTGCGGCACCTGGACGAGATCGTGCAGGGCCCGCGCCGGTACAGCGCGGAGGTCATGCTGTCCGCCGCTGACCAGATCGAGGCGGCAGTACGTTCCGGACGTGCTGACCAGGCGCGTCCTGTTTTCGCCCGGTTCCGCGCATGGGCCGAGGCCGGAAAGCAGCCCTGGGCCCTCGCGGTGGCACTGCGCTGCGAGGCGCTCTTGGAAGACGCTGACGATCCCGAGGAACCGTACGTGCGGGCCATCCTTCTTCATGAGCAGTCAGCGCGACCGTTCGAACGGGCCCGCACCGAGCTCCTCTACGGCGAATGGCTCCGCCGCAGCCGCCGCCGCTCGGATTCCCGTACCCCTCTTCGTTCCGCGGCGGACATCTTCGAGCGACTCCGCGCAACGCCCTGGCTCAACCGCGCGCGCGCCGAACTCCGGGCCACCGGCGAGGCGGGCACCACATCCACACCCACCGCGCCGGACCTTCTCGACCGCCTCACCCCGCAGGAACTCCAGGTCGTCCGGCTCGCCGCCGACGGCACCAGCAGCCGCGAAATCGCCGCGCAGCTCTTCCTCAGCCCGCGGACGGTCGAGTACCACCTCTACAAGGCGTATCCGAAACTCGGTATCTCGTCCCGCAAGGAACTGTCCCGCCTCGCCGCCCCCTGACGGAGGACCAGCTAAACCCCGGTGGGCAGAGTGCGGGCCAAGAACTCCTCCGTGAGCCGCCAGGCCCGGTCCGCCGGTTCCGGCTGGTAGAACATCGGGGCCTTGCGGTTGTGGAAGGCGTGCCCGCCGTCCTCCTGGACGTGGATCTCGATGCCGTCCCGCCCGTCCACCGCCCGCTCTACGGCCGCGACGTCCTCACGCGAGATATAGGCGTCGGACCCACCGAAGTGGAGCTGCAACGGTGCCCGGACACGCTCAAGCAGCCCAAGTGCACCTGGCACCCCGGAACCGTAGAACGACACTGCCGAATCGACCTCAGCGCGCGCTGCCAACAGGTACGCGAGCGTCCCACCAAAGCAGAACCCGAGCACGCCGACCCGTCCGTCGACCTCAGGAAGACCCCGCAACGCTGCGAGCGCGGCCTCAAGGTCTTCCGGCCCCTTCTCCCAGTCGAACGCCGACACCATCGACATCGCCTTGGGCAGCGCCTGCTCCTCATGCTGGACGGCCCAATCCGGCTCGATCCGCCAGAACATGTCGGGCGCCGCTACGACATAGCCCAGCGCAAGGAGATCCTCCGCCACCGCCTCCACGTAGTCCCCGACTCCGAAGATCTCCTGCACCAGCAGGATCCCGGGTCCCGGCCTCTCCGGTGCCCACACATGGAGCGAGAACTCCCCGTCAGCGACACGCACTCTCTCGATACGCATCACCCCATGATCGCGTAGACGGCGCTGGCCTGGGCCACCGTCGCGGAGTCCCCGTCCGTGGTCAGCGTCACGTCCGCGAACGCCAGCGTCCGGCCCAGCTTGCTGATCGTCACCGCCACCAGGACGTCCCGTCCCATCACGGGCCGCTGGAACGAGGTGTTGAGCTGCACAGTGGTCATCGGAACGAACCCGCCCCGCGCCCCGGCGACCGCCACGACGACTCCGGTGTCGGCCGCCGCCATCATCGCCTGCCCAGACAGACCGCCCCCTTCTCGGGCAAGCCGGTCAGACCATGGCAACCGAAGCACTGCCGAACCTTCCCCCACCTTCTCCACCACAAGGCCCAGTTCGAGCACCCAGGGCGCGAAGTTCTCGCGCAAGATCTCGTCGCCGTCCGCGGGCTTCAACGTCACCCCGCCATGATGCACTCTGAAGGCATGTACGAGGAGGTCTTCAGTCCCGCCACCTACGCCACCGGGGTCCCCTACGACACCTTCCGGAAACTGCGCGCCGAATCACCCGTCACGTGGATCCCGGAACCCGCCGTCGGCCCCTGGCCCCCAGGCACGGGCTACTGGGCGGTCTTCTCCCACGCGGACGTCAAACACGTCCTGCGCTCCCCCGACCTGTTCTCCTCCCACCTCGGCGCCACCCAGATCCGCGACCCCGACACCTCCGAGGACCTCGCGTTCGTCCGCGCGATGATGCTCAACCAGGACCCCCCGTCCCACTCCCGCCTCCGCCGCATCGTCGCCGCCGCCTTCACACCCCGCGCCGTCCGCGCGCTGGAGGACACCATCGACGCCAGGGCCCGCGCCCTGATCACCTCCGCCCTGGGCGAGCCGACCGACTTCGTCGAACTGGCCGCAGACCTGCCCGTCTGGACGCTCGCCCACATCATGGGCGTCCCCGACGGCGACCGCCGCCTCCTCTACGACTGGGCGTCCCGCGTCATCGGCTACCAGGACGACGAGTACGCCGGCCTCTCCACCGCCACCACCCTGAGCCCCATGGCCCGCAAGGCCCTGGACCACAAACCGGCCACCACCCACCCCGACGGCCGTCCCGTCAACCCCCGCTCCCACGCGGCCCTGGCGGACATGTTCGCCTACGCCCACGCCCTCGCCGCCGTCAAGAAGAAGGACCCCACCGACGACATCATGTCCCGCATGCTCGAAGGCGGCCTCACCGGCCACGAGTTCGAGAACATGTTCTTCCTCTTCGCCGTGGCCGGGAACGAGACCCTCCGCAACGGCATCCCCGGCGGCCTGCTCACCCTCCTCGACCACCCGTCCGAGCAGGCCCGCCTGCGCGCCGACCCGTCCCTCCTGCCGTCCGCGATCGAGGAGATGCTGCGCTACTGGCCCCCGGTCATGGACTTCCGCCGCACCGCCACCACCGACCTGGAACTCTCCGGCCGCCCCATCCGCGCAGGCCAGAAGGTCGTCGTCTACCACGCGTCCGCCAACCGCGACGAGACCGTCTTTCCCGACCCCGACCGGTTCGACATCACCCGCACCCCCAACGACCACGTCAGCTTCGGTTTCGGCCCCCACTTCTGCCTGGGCGCCCACCTGGCCCGCACCCAGATGCGCGCCATCTTCCGCGAGCTCCTCCCCCGCCACATCGAACGCACCGGCGCACCCGTCCGGCTGGCCTCCAACTTCCAGAACGGCCTCAAACACCTCCCCGTCCGCATCACCCCGTGACAGGCGAAGCGCCCCGCCCTTGAAGAAGGACGGGGCGCCCCTGCCGGTCGGGCTTCCCCACCCGCCGGCGACCGGAGACTACCCGCGCCGGCCGGGTGCCCATCACGAACCGCCGCCGGCCCTCGACCTGACGCGGGACGGGTCCACGCCCTAGTCCCGCGGGGTGATCCGGTTGCCGAGCGCGGTCGCGACCTGCTCGGCGTGCTCGTCAGGAATCGCCGCGGCGATCGAGTCCGGCTTGAGGCCCGCCAGGACGAGCCGAGCGATCTCCGCCTCGTCCGCCTCCGGCGACCGCTGCACGATGTGGACCACGGCCGCCTTGATCTCCTGCACGCTGGAGTAGGTGTCACGCAGGACGTTGATGTGCCGCCACGTCGGGTTGTCGGCCGCGGACCCGGCCGGGGCCGGCGCGGTGTCGGTGTTCCAGACGATGTCGCGGATCTTCTTCAGATCGTCGCTGGACAGGGGCATGTCGTCCTCCTCGCTGTAGGCGGGCCGTCCATAGCCCGCGATCACATTCGCGCTGCGCACCCTGCGCAGGCACGCGTCCCCGGTGTTCGCCTCGATCGTCTGGAGCCGTCCACCGCCGAGGACCTTCTCGACCACACCCACGTGATCGATGTCGTCGACCGAGTTGGTCGCGCCCCAGTCGAAGAACACGATGTCGCCGGGCTTGGCGCGGTTGACCTCGGCCGTGGTGCCCTTGCGCCAGCGTCCCGCCCTCTGGAAGTCCTCGGCGTGCCACACGGTGTAGGCACGATCACCACTCAGCAGAACCGCATCCGCGTTGCCACTGTGCCGAGCCCAGAAGGTGACGGCCATGTCACACCAGGACGCGCGCAGAAACTCGTCCCCGTGCCGGGACGCGTACTCCCGCGTGATCTTGTTGGGCCGTCCCGACATCCCGAGGGACTTGCGGGCCTCGACCAGCATCCGCGCCGCCGTGCCCATCAGGAGCCCTCCCCTCGGAAGACACCATCGGGATCCGGCTCGCCGTACAACTCCCTCAAGATCTGCTCTTCATCGGCCTCGGTGGCCCTATGGACATCAGGATGGACATCGACCCGATCCATATAGGCCGCCTCATTCTCATCTTTTCTCGACCGGGGGGTCACTGCTCCTCCAGAGCGTCGGCCGGAATGGACATGTGCAGGTGAGCCAACAGAACCTCCTTACTCGATGACCGCCATGCGGACACCGCTCGGGATACCTGAAGAGATCGCGATCGACCAGGTCAACTCAGTGACCGATGCGGGACGACCCCAGGGGTCGCGATCGCCCCCGCCCGCCGCGCCGCGCCACTACGGAGCGAGCCACCCCCCGAATCTCCGCGTAGCTCGGACAAGAACCAGTTTCACAGAAGAGCCCGTCCCGTCGCCGGACTTCGCCGTTATCAGACCCCATCCATAGAGTGAGAGGCGGCAATGCCGACACATGCCGGTGACCGCCGCGGTAACACCCGACCTATTTCCGAAGAACAACTCCAGCCCGATCCGGCCGCATGTACCCACAACATCGAGCCCCACACCTCCGCCCGCCCCCACCGGACACGCCGACCCAGCGTCCCCCTCGGACCACCCACCACCACCCGCGGCGGCCCCGCCGATATCCGAGATGCGAGGAGCCAGGACAGCCCTCTACACTCGTGACAGCCCTGACGGGCCGGATTCCAAGACTGCGGCACCCATGTACGATCGATCACGTTCGAACCGGACTGGACAACCGCAGATCGAGGGTCGCTAGCTCAATTGGCAGAGCTCCGGACTTTTAATCCGTAGGCTGTGGGTTCGAGTCCCACGCGACCCACCACCCCTGACCTGCACAAACGCGAGAATGCCTGATTTGCCCCCCACCCGCTTCGTCCCGGTATGATCCCGTGTCGGCTCCATGTTGGCTCGCGGGCACGAACCGGGCCTGTCCACCCTGTTCTTTTCGCCCAGCGCACCCCCATGGACGATCGCCGAAGCCGCCCGACCGTCACCTTAGGCAGCCGTCTGCCCCCGCTCCGCGAACAGACCACAGGTCTGGGAGACGCTCGAGGCGAGCTGGTCAACGCTGTTCACGAGGCCGCCGAGCACCTCTGTATCGAACGACGACAGGCCCAAGGCACACAAGGACTCGTCTTGGACGCCTCGAAGACCGTGTCCTGACAACTGCCCAACGCAAAGGGGCCTCGCTGTCCTGGTCAACGTAGTCGCACCCATGTCGTAGCCGGTCGGCACCATACGTGCTGCCTCGCGCCACCATCAGGGTTCTCGGCCATGGGCGCGGTCCCCCGTCTGTCAGGGGGCCAGCGGGGCGTGGGGAAGCTCCCCACGCCCCCGGTTGACCGACCGGTCCCGCACGTCGAAGTCCATCGCGTCCCTGAGGCAGAGATGTCGTGACGCGCGCAAAAGAATGAGCCCCGCAGGGGCGAAGCGGCCGCACAGATCGGCACTGGAGGTATCTGCGGCATCGTGTCGCTGGGCGGTTTCCTCACGCGAGGCGAGGGTCACCCGGGAGGCGCGGCCTTCCCGGGTGACCCGTTCATCCCGCCGTTTCGCGGGTGTCAGGTGAGCCGGTAGCCGGCCAGGCGGTTGTAGCGGCCAGCGCGGGCGTCCTGGTCCAGGTCGGTCCAGAAGACGCCGGGTTCGTTGGGGCTGACATAGTCGACATGCTGCAGGACGGCGGCCTGGTCGCCGGCGACGAAGTCGCGGGCGGGGAACAGGTAGATCTCCGGTTCACCGTGAGAGGGGCACAGGACCAGGACGGCCCAGTCGAGGTCGCCGCCCCAGGCTTCGTACGACTCGCTGAGGCCGGGATGGTAGGTGCGGATCCCGACCAGACCGTGTGGCGTGAGGATCTGGACGGTGTCGGGGTCGGGCGTGTCACCGGTGTCCGGGTGGGCGCGCAGGTGCTCCAGAACCGTCCTGACGACGGCGACCGGGACCGGGACCGCCGCCGGGTGTGGTTCGGGCCTGACCGGGTGTGCCGCCGGTTCGGGTGCGAAGTGGGCGATCATGAGTCTCCCCTTGTCGTTGGTGTGGTGGCCGCGAGTGGTCGCGGGCAGGGCACGATGGCTCGCCTGCACCGCGCGCGACAAGGCACGGCCGATGGTGAGCGGCCGCGCGGCGGCTGGTGACGGCGCTGACGAGCCAGATGCACTGCCCGCCGCGGCGGCGGGTCGTCGGGCCGGGGTTGTCCCGTTGGCGCAGTCCCCGTTTCCTGGTTTGCGGTTGCCGCGCCCGGTGGTGTTCGTTCAGGAAGGTCGGCGTCGTCGGGGATGTTGCTGGTCGGCCTGCAGGATGATGGCGGCGGCGTCTTCGGCTGATTGGTGGGCCAGTTGTGGGAGCAGGCTGGTGTAGGTGTCGGCGGCGATGGTGATGGAGGACAGCCGCAGGGTTTCCTGGACGACCTTCATGTCGTAGCCGGCGGTGAGCAGGAAGGTCGCGGCGCCGTGGCGCAGGTCGTGCAGGCGGATCGGCGGCAGGCCCGCTTCCATGGACAGTTGTTCGAACTGTTCGGTGACGTCGGCGGGGTTGACCGGTTGGCCGGTGGGTGTGGTGAAGACGTAGCCGGTTTCGATCCAGGTGGCTCCGGCGGCGAGGCGTTCGGTGTTCTGCCGGGCGCGGTGGGCGCGCAGTTCCTTGACGGTGGTGGTGTCGAGGCTGATGGTGGCTTCGCCGGCGTCTGATTTGGGTTTGCCTTCGAAGGTGTCGGTGCCGATCTGGGTGATCTGCCACCGGATCGCCGCGACCCCGTTCTTCAGGTCCAGGTCGCTCCAGCGCAGCCCGCAGGATTCGCCGCGGCGCAGGCCGCGGAAGGCGATCAGGTGGTACTGGGCGTACAGGCGGTGGCCGCGGGCCCGGTCCAGGAACTGTTTGGTCAGGGTGGGGGTCCACACCATGACCGGTGAGGGGCGTGGGGCGCCGATGTAGGCGTCCAGCCGGTTGATCTTCTCTCCGATCCGCTTGTGCGGCTCCAGCGCGGCCTGGTGTTTGCGGCGTGCGTTCATCGTCTCGGTGTGGGCGGCGAAGTCGCTCTCCCATGCGGTGATGCGTTCGGGGGTCCACACCAGTGCTTTGGGTGGGCGGCCGGACGGCAGTTCGACTAGGCGGCCACGTTCACCTCGATCAGCCGCTGTTTGATGGCCTTGTTCAGTGCGGCCCGCAGCGTCGCGCGGACGCGTTGTTTGGTGGCGGGGCCGATCAGCCGCCGCCCTTTGACCCGGGCGCGCAACCGCAGGTCGCCGGAGTCGCGGGCGCGGGTGATGGTGTCGTTGAGCTCATCGATCGCCTCGAACACCGCCTCCACATGGCCGAGGCGAAGCCGGTCCAACTTAATGGTCCCCAGGGTGGGGTACAGGTAGAGGCGGATGTGGTCGGCGTAGCTGCGGCGGGTCCCTTCCCGCAGGTTCTTGCGCCCGGCCAGCCAGCCCTGCAGGTACTCCCCGACGGTGATGGTGCGGTCCAGGTCCTGGCCGGTGCCGACCTTGCGGCGCACCTCTCCCGGGACCGGCAGGGACCGGGTCTGGCGGACGGTGGCCACGATCAGATCGGCGATCTGGGTGGACCGCCCCGGCGATGTTGGAGGCTCAGATCGTTGGTTCTCGGCCGGCCTGGGACGCTATGCCACGTGACCGGTGGAACGCTTCCTCATACTCGCGCGGGGGAATGTTCCCGCAGTAAGAATGTATCCTTTCGGTGTTGTACCACGCCACCCATTCCATCGTGGCGAGCGTCACGTCCATGACATCTTCCCAGCCCCCTCGAAAGTTGATGAGTTCCTTCTTATAGAGACTGTTGAGTGACTCGGCGGCGGCGTTGTCGAATGAATCACCCTTGCTGCCGACCGAACGGGCCGCGCCGATCTGGTCCAGTCGCTCGGCATACCGGATCGCCGTATATTGCACGCCCCTGTCGCTGTGATGAACCAGCCCGTCGTCGATACCGCTCCGCGACCAGATTGCCATTTCCAGCGCGTCCAAGGCCAGTTCGGCGCCCAGGTGACCGGCGACCTGCCATCCCACAACGGCACGGGAGAACAAGTCCTGAACAAACGCGGCGTACACCCACCCCGCCGCGGTGTCGACATAGGTGATATCAGCCACCCACCGCCTGTTGGGGCCTCTGCGGTGAAGTCACGTTCCAGCAGGTCACCAGGCCGGTCCACACCCGCCACCGTGGTGCGCGGCCGCTTTCGGGGCGCACACGCCCCAGCAATGCCCAGCTCGCGCATCAGCCGCTCCACCGTGCACCGGGCGACCTCGACACCCTCACGATTCAGGTGCCTCCACACCTTCCGCGCACCGTAGACGCACCGGCCCGGACCTTCCCACACCCGCACGATCTCCTTCTTCAACCATTCGTCACGCACCGCACGAGCCGACGGTTCGGCCTCGCGTTTCTTCGCCGCCCAATACGTCGACGGCGCACACTCCAGCACAGCGCAGATCGGGTCCACCCCGAACTGTCCCCGGTGAGAATCGATGAACTCGACTAGCGCGGCGGTTTCGGGTCGAGTTCCCGGGCGAAATAGGCGCTCGCGGCCTTCAGGATCTCGTTCGCCCGCCGCAACTCATGGTTCTCGCGCTCCAGATCAGCGATCCTTTGCGCATCACTGGTCGTGGTTCCCCGACGCTGCCCGCCATCGACCTCAGCCTGCCGGATCCAGGTCCGCAACGCCTCACGATGCACCCCGAGCCGGTCGGCGATCCGGGCGATCGACCCGGTCTTCTCACCTGTCTGTTCACGCAGTTCAAAGACCATCCGGACTGCGCGTTCACGCAGCTCAGGAGAGTACTTCCTCGGGGGTGCCATAACCCCTCACCCTTCCAGGTTCAAGGGCCTCCAACCAACCCAGGGCGCTCCACCGGTGGCACCGGGAGCTGGTTGCCAGGAAGTGGACCTACCCACACAAGGTGCCCGGCCGGCCACCGCTGCGGCGGGAGATCCGCCGGCTGGTGCTGCAACTGGCCGGCGAGAACCCCGGCTGGGGCTACCGGCGAATCCACGGTGAGTTGGTCGGGCTCGGTTACCGGGTGTCGGCGGCCACCGTGTGGCGGATCCTACGGCGCGCCGGTGTGGAGCCGGCCCCGCGGCGGGCCGACGCGTCCTGGAGCACGTTTCTGCGAGCCCAGGCCTCCGGCGTACTGGCCTGCGACTTTTCACCGTCGATACCGTCTTCCTCCAGCGGATCTACGTGTTCTTCGTGGCGGAGATCGCCACCCGCCGGGTCCACGTGCTGGGCTCCACCCGCAACCCGACGGGCGCATGGGTGACACAGCAAGCCCGGAACCTGCTCATGGACCTGGACGACCGAGCCCAGGGGTTTCGGTTCCTCGTCCGCGACCGGGACGCCAAGTTCACCGACGCCTTCGACGCCGTCTTCGCAGCGGCCGGCATCGCCGTGCTGCGGACACCGCCGCAGACCCCACGAGCAAATGCGTACGCCGAACGATGGGTCGGCAGCGTACGCCGCGAGTGCACCGACCGGCTGTTGATCTTCTCCCGGCGCCACCTGGAAGCCGTACTGAGGATCTACGCCGATCACTTCAAAAGCCACCGTCCGCATCGCTCGTTGGGACAACGACCGCCAACTCCCCCACCCGAACCGATCCCCATCAACGTCAACGCCACCGTTCGCCGGACACGACTCCTCGGCGCGTGATCAACGAATACCGCAACGCCGCATAACCATCACCACATCCAGTACCACGCAAAGCCGCACCTCAAAGCCATAATCCGAATATTGAAGCCTCACAGGGGTCCCACAGCGCCTCGATGTCCTTGTGGAGCTGCTGCAGGTCGCCGGGGGCGATCTCGACCCGGCCGATCAGCTTGCGCAGGACCTTCGTGGCGAGCAGGTGGTCGGCGGCCTCACCGGCCAGGCCCCCGGCGGCGATCGTCACGGGCACGAAGCGCCTGGCCTGCCGTTCCAGCCGGTTGCCCCAGGAGACCCCGAATCCGTCCCGCAGCCGCTCGCCCAGCCTGCCGTCGAGGAAGCTCAGCACCTTGTCCGTCTCGCCGCCGTGCCGGGCCTCGGCGGCGTCGAAGGCGTCCGTCAGCGCCTTGCAGGAGACCGGCGCGAGCGGATGGGTCTCCCCCGGATCGAAGGCCCGGGGCCTCGGCGGCAGTTCCAGCACGTGGGCCCTGTCGTAGGTCTTGTCGGCGAACCTGACCGTGGTCTCGTCGTTGTTGGCCGTTCCGATGAACCAGACGTTGCCGGGCAGCTCCAGCGCGCGGCCGTCGCGCAGCAGCCGGGGCGCCGGGGAGACCGGCGCCGTCATGAGCGGGAGCAGCGCCGGTGCGCCGGGATCGCCCTCCTTGCGCTCCATCGCCGACAGCAGATCGCTGAAGTACTGCTCGGGGTGCGACAGGTTCATCTCGTCCAGCACCACGATGAACGGCTTCTCGCGGAAGAGCGGGAGTTGCGCCTTGTAGAGGCTCTGGGTGAACTCCGACTCGTAGAACTTGCGCTCGAAGGCGTTGTAGTAGCCCAGCAGGTCCTGTGGGCTGCGCCATTCGGCGGCGACCGCGACCGTCTCCCGCCCGGCGCCGATGACCTGGGCGAACGCCTCGGGCAGCCGGGTCTTGCCGATGCCGCTGATGCCCTGCAGCAGGTGCAGCCGGCTGGAGGCCAGCCCGGCCACGAAGCACCGCAGGTCGGCGCCGGAGTAGTACAGCCCCAGGTCCAGCACCATCCGCCCGCGCACGCGCTCGACGAAGTCGCGCAGCCGGACGGGCTCGTCGCCGAGCTCGGGCCGGAACCCGTAGCGCTCCTCGTCGTCCATGGCGGTGCAGGCGGGGAACGGCGGGCTGTCCTTCACCATGGCCTGCATCTGCATGAGCCGCGCCGACTGCTGGTCGATCTCCGAGGTCAGCGTGTCGTTCTGCCGCTGCAGCGCCTGGTTGATCATGCGGGCGTTCTCGCGCTCGGTGGCGGAGATCATCGACGCGGTGACGTGCCGGCGCAGCTCGGCGTTCTGGCGGAGCAAGCTCCTCCCGCTCGACCATCAGGTCGTGGTGGGCGGACTTCAGCTCCTCGACCCGCTCCCGGTCCTGGACGGGGCTCGCCGCCGCGGCCATCCGCAGCTCACGATTCTCGGCGTGCAGCCGCCGCAGCTCCTCGGCCAGCTCCGGCCCCCGCCGACCGCCGAGCTCGGCCTCGGCCGTCTCGTACCGTGCCAGCTCGGCGGCCCGCCGCTCGACGAGGCCCCGCATGGCGTCGAGCTGCCGCCGATGGCCGAGGGAGTTCTGCCGCTCCAGCTCCAGGTCGGTCTCCAGCCGGGCGAGCCGGTCCCGGACGCGGTCGTCGGCCTCCTGGTCCAGATGCTCCGCCCGGACGCTCAGCAGGCTGGCCAGTGGCCACAGCACCTAGCGATCTTCTCCCGGCATCATCTATAGTAAAGATTAATAATGTTCTGGATTAATCTCTGGAGAGCTGGTTGACGAGCTACGAGGGGTTGCGAGATGCAGTCGTGGCCAACGAGGGCATCTTCCAGGCCACGATGGCGGAGTTGAAAGCCATCAAGGGTGCCGGACGGCTGGGCGTTCACGTGCGGGACGCCATCAGTCGTGAGCTCGCCTCGCACGGCATGGGGCACCTGCCGGCACAGCTTCCCCCCAACCAAGAGGATGAGGTGCGTCTGTTCCTTCTCGGGTCGGCAGTGGCCGACATCGTCAATGCGGTGTTGCACCCCAGCGACAGGGGCGATCGATCGCTCCGCAGGCTCGGAACCTCCAGAGCTGACGAACTGCTACAGCAGATCCGCGAACTCGTCTGCGAGTAAGTTCACGTTCTCCCAGCGCGGCAGACGACGCTGGGCAAACGAGGAGAAGTACAGATGCCAACGGCCGACAACTCACCTGCCAGTACGGCACCATCAACGACAGGGGTGCCATCGCCAGCCGCGCTGGCCGCCCGACTGACTCGGCCCCGTCCGCTTCCTCCTCGTCCTCAACCGTTGCCCGCCCCGGGTCGAGTGTTCGCCTACGTCGACAACTCCAATGTGTGGATCGAAGGGCAGCGTGTACAGGCGGTTGAGCTCGGGCAGGCCCGCACAGAGCGTGACGCGATGAAGCGCGGAATCACCGCCCCCTGGCAATATGACTTCGGACGGCTGTACGAGCTCGCCTGCCCGTCCGGCAGTATGGTCGGCCGCTCCTTCCTAGTCGGTTCACGCCCACCGCCCAATGACTCGGTCTGGGACCGGGCCCGAAACGAGGGCTTCGAGGTAGAGGTCCACGATCGCAACGCCGCGAACAAGGAAAAGCGCGTCGACACCAGCCTCACCACCATCATGCTGGACGATTCCCACGAGCACATGGACCCTGCCCGCGGCGACCTTGCGGTCTTGGTCGCCGGCGACGGCGACGGCGACTTCCAACCCACACTAAGATCACTACACCGACGCGGCCTTCGGGTGCGGGTGCTGAGCTGGGACCATGCCTGCAGCCGCGACCTCCGGGAAGACGCCGACGAATACCTATCCCTCAACCCCTTCTTCCACTGGCTTACCGTCTCCCGATGACCGCAGAGATCGGCTCTGGCGCCACGCTGGCTCCCCAGGGCGGGCGCCTGAGCGGCGAGACCGACTTAACCGCAGCCCCTTGCCTACTGGCTCGTCCACGCCGTTGGTGCCGGGACGGCGCGGGTTCGGTTCTTCGCCGCGATCCGCTCGGCCGCGTTCACGCCGAGCGCTGAGCCCTATGGGCGTATACCCAGTTCACCAACGGCGGGCAGTCCTCGCACTCAAACCAGGTACGGCTCATTGCCTAGGGCAGGAACATCAGTTCTGCTCTGCCAGCGTGGCCGCTTCTTCATCGTTTGCGTATGCCCGGAGGGCCGGCAGGTCTGTCACGGTGACGTGGCGCCATCCTGTGCGGATGAGGCCGCGTCTACGGAGGGTCTGGAGAGCGCGAGCGACGGTTTCGCGGGAGGCGTCCATCCAGCTGCCGAGCTCTTCCTGTGACAGTGGTGGTGCGATGCGGATGCCGCCGCCGTCAGTGGACGGGGCGAAATGAGCCGACATTTCGGCGAGTTCAGCCAGCAGCAGGGCCAACCGTTTCGTGCCGTTGGCAGACACATGGGATTCCAGGCGCCGGTCCGCGTCGTCCAGCCGCCGTGTGAAGGTCCTGCTGAGCAGCTGCCACACGCCGGGGTTTTCGTCAAGGAACTCGGTGAAGTCTGCCGCCGGCACGACCAGGGCGTGCAGCGGCCCCAGCGCGACCACCGTCGCAGATCGCTGTCGCCCGCCTAGGACCGCGCTTTCACCGATCAGATCGGCGGGTCCCCGGACCGCCAGGACAACCTCGTGGCCATCGTCAGTCGACGCGGTGACCTTGGCCCAGCCCTGCTCGATGATCATTATGTGATCTGACTGGTCTCCCTGGTAGCACAGCGGCACCTTGGGAGCGAAGGCCCGAGGGCGAGCCACCTCTCGCAAGGCCGCGCGCTCATTGGGAGATAGAGCCTCCCAGAACCCCGTGTACCGACCAGCGGTCGTCGCGTGTTCCGGGCTGGCAGCGGGAGCCGCTTCGCTTGCGGTGCCGCTGTGCTGGGTCAAGGAATCAGCCGAACTCTCAGTGTCTGCTGGATGCCGCGGTAGAGATGGGCCCGGTGACGCAGGCGGCCGGAAATGGTCCTGCGGCGGCAGAGGTGGAGCGCTGCGGACGGCCGGTTCGCTACCCGCGCGGGCGCGGATGGCCGCAGCCCGCTCGAGGCTGCTCAATGAACGGATGTGCCGGGCGGTGGATGTGCCGAGTGAGGATTGTTCGACCAGGTCTCGGAAGGGCATGCGGGGACTGAGGCTGCGGCGTGCTTCCTCCACCTGACGGGTGAGCATGTGACCGCGGTATTCCAGGCCTTTGGCGAGGACCTTGATGCCGTGGAACTCGGCGGGGCGCAGCGAGCAGAAGCCGGGCTGCACGATGTCGTCGTACAGCGAGTCTGAGATCACGTACGCCAGGTCTCTGGTGTCGAGCAGTCGGCGCAACGGGGCGGCGTCCAGCAGCCGCGACACCACGATGGGCGCATCGCCGACTGGGCCGAAGGGACCCCCTCGCAGCGGGCCATGATGCAGAGCGAGCCGCACCCGCAGTGGCCTCTCGGCACCGGGTGCAACAGCGTTGATCTTCGTGAGCGCTGCGGCCAGCGCGATCGGGTAGTCGCCCACCATCGTGGGGATGTCGGCATCCTCGGGCAGGACCGCCAGTTCACCGTCTCCGCTGGTCTGCTGCTGCCAGGCGCCGCGGTCCAGCCCGACATTGCGAGCGGCCAGGTCCAGCGCATCACGCAGTCTGCTTTGGGCGAGCAACTGTCCATGTGGATCCCGCGCGCTGTAGCCCTGGATGTCGACGGCCAACAGGAGACGAAAGACCAAAGTGCCGCGCTCGGGCGTGCGGTCGGCCGCCACGTTGGACATCAGATCGGACATCAGGCGTGCTCCCCTTCCTGCCCGGGGCGGCGTTCGCGGTCACGCAGGCGTTTGCGGGCTCGGCCGATGCGGCCCTCGGCCGCCTTGGCGGTCATATTCATCTGCTCGGCGGCTTCAGCCTGACTGAGGCCAGTGGCCATCTTCCGCAGCAGGCCGCTGGTGAGGTTGTCGGTAATAGCGTCCAAGACGTCCTTGGCCGTCATGAGCGTCACCACCTGGGTCTCGGGGTCGTTGACCTCGTTCAACAACGCGCGCAGCAGATCCAGGTCTTCGACGCTGGTGGAGACCTCGCGCTCCCGCTGCCGGTCCCAGCGTTTGAACTTGGCGGGGAACTGCAGGATGCAGGCGTTGACGAACGTCGTGCTCAATGAGGCCCCCTTGTCCGGGGACCAGTCACGCGAGGTGAACACCCAGCGGCGAAAGAGCGGTAGTCCTGAGGCGATCATGTCGGCGACCAGTTCGTTGACAGTGTCGCCTTCGAGGCGGGCCAGCGCAGCGGGCCCTGGAGTGAACGGCCGGCCCAGCCTGGCGCACAGCCCCAGAATCTGCTCATCCAGGATGAGCCTGGTCAGCACCGGCAGGGCGTACATGATGAGCTGCTCCTCCAGATAGGCGTGCTTGCGACCACCAAGCCCCTCCTGCAAGACGGCCGCGACGACGACCGCATCGCCGTGCGCCGCGCCCGCGGTATCCCGAGAGGCGGCCCCGGCCTCCGCGGCCCCCACCTTGTCAGGGCAGCCACCCTGGGTATCGACCAGCGGTGAGTCCGCACTTAATCCCACACCGGGGTCAACGACGGGTGCTCGGCCCGGTTGCAGCGCCTGCTCAGCATCGGCGATGGCCTGGGCGACTTCGCCATCGGTAGACGGTTCGTCACCGGGCGAATGCGAGGGACCGGGGTCATGCTGCTGATCGCGGGACATGCGGGAGTCACGCCAGCGTCGCGGCCCAAGGCCACGCATTTCCTCCTGAGGGTCGGGCACCGGCTGGCGGTCTCGCGGCCGTGATGGGGCACGTCATGGTCATCTCCTCGCGGCGGGGAAGCCTGTAGGCGTTATAGAACCCCGCCCCCCACATCCCCTCCCGGTGCAAGTGACCGTGTCCGGTCACGAGGGCACCCGGCGTCGGCGGCCTATAACGCTGCGACGAGGGTCCGACCAGAAGGGAACACACCCATGACCGAACAACCGACGTCCCCACCATCAGCACCCAAGCCGGCTGCTAACGCTCCGGGGGCTCACCTCGCCGCATCACCCAGCGCTCTCAACGACCAGTGTCAGCCCCGTGACCGACGGGCGGGACGCCGCCCGTCCCCCGCAGTGCTGGCCTGGATAGGCATCTTGGCCGCAGGTGCGGTGATGACGAGCCTGGCCGCCTTCGTTCCGGCCATCGGGCTACCTGCCGGGGTCGGCGTCGGTGCGGTCGGCCTCCTGTACACGATCTACAGCAACCGTCCCGGGCAGTCCTGACCGTGCACTCCTCATCGAGTGCCGGAGCCGAACCGGTTGTGGCCACAGCGCCCGTCACCGACCCTCGCCCCGACAGCATGAGACGGCGTAAACAGCGATCTCAGGGTGGGCCTCCAGGGCGCATTCAGCCTGGCAGCGGCCGCCCTGGCGAGTGAGGGAGAGATTATGCCGGTCGAAGTGGGGCTGTGGCGGGTCGACAGCGGAAGGCCTCAGCAGATCGACTCGGCCGGGATCGAGCTGGAGAAGCAACTGGAGGACCTGATCGAGCAGGATCCGGCCATCCTGGGGTATCCGCTGCTGATCATCGGCCGTCAGGTCCCGACGGCGAACGGCGGCACTGTCGATCTGCTGGGCATGGACGAGGTTGGCGACCTGCACGTCCTGGAGCTCAAGCGTGGCCGGACACCCCGCGAGGTGGTCGCCCAGGCTGACCCCCAGATCCCGGGCCACCGACACATACGTCGCCGACGGAGTCGACAAGAACAACGCCACCGCGTCGGCCTTGAACTCCTCCGAGTAGTTCTCCTTTGCCATCCAGACCCTCCACCCCGGACACCATGATCCAGGACTCAGGGTGGCCACGATTCAGGGGGAAGGACCGAGATGACCAGCATCAACTTCTGGTTTGGGCTCACCCTGTGAGACCGGTCAGGCCACATCCTGTGGGCGCTTGTTCGGCCATAGCCGCAGCAGCCACAGCTCCCGGCCGGTCAGCTTCGCCACCTCGATCTGAAAGGCGGGGTCGTCGGAGTCGGTTGAGCGTTCCAGGGCCTGGTCGTACAGCTGGCGGGTATCGGTGTGAAAGGCGTTGATGCGCACTTGGTAGGAGCCGGGATCGGGCAGTGGGAATGACCAGGAGCTGCCGTGGCCGCCGTTGCTGACGGTGAGCTTGCCGGCGGGGCAGTGCAGTGTCCAGGTGGCCGCTTCGAGATCGAATCGTGGATCGCCGGTGAGGGGCTCGGTGGTCCAGGACTCGGCGCGGACGCGGATCTCCACGTCACTGCCGCTTGGGAAGATCAGCAATGTGGATCCCTCGCAGGCGCTGGAGGACATCGGCTCGGCTGCCGGGATTGTGTCCGACGGCGGGTCATCACCGTTGACGTACACCTGCGAATACCACGGCAGTACCAGCCAGTCATCGGTTGCGATCATCATGGCGCTCATCAAGCTCTCCTGCTGTCCTTGGTCGGGACAGGCCGGCAGGTACGGGGTTGCGCACCTGCCGGCTCTATCACATCGACACGGCCGTGTTACTCGACCTTGATGAAGTAAGCGTCGCCCTGGGCGATACGGTCCCAGTTGTACCACGCGAGGAGCACGTTGCCGGCTGCGCCGTTATGCCGCCAGTGGACGGGCTTGGCGGAGAACATGCCTTTGAATTTTTCGCCGTCCTTGTCATACTTAAAGCGGGCAGCTCCCTCATAGGTGGAAGCAAAGGGGTACTCGTCGCACTCGTTCTTCGGCCGTCCCTGCGGGTATTCGGGTGGGTAATCTATTTCTTTGTTCCAGTCTTTGAAGTAGGGATTGCATCCCAACGATTTGGCGTAGTAGCGGTTATCCTTGACGCGCTTCTTGGATTGTTCGTCGTAGGACTGGACCAGGCGATGCAACGGGTTCTTGATTGATTTGCCCGGTAGTTGCTTGTCGGAGAAGGGGGGCATGGTCTCCGTCGCCCGGTTCAGCGCCTGGTCCAGGTGATCCGCGACCTGCTTGTACCCGCTGTCGCTGGCTTTGCTGAACTTCAGGTACGGGTGCGGCTTGGCCTCGCCGGGCGGATCGGGCACGTAGAAGATCGAACCACGCTTTGCCTTTCCGTTATACCAGGAGGAGTCGAACCGGATACTGGTCGCCGGGTGCTCGGCCTGCTGGGCACCTGGATAGCCGGGGACCTCGCCGCGGGAGAAGACGACTACCTCGCCGTGGGTGAACTGGTCGCCGTTCTGCTTTTCGGGTGTTTTGCCCGGTGAGATGAACTCGACCTTGGCGTTCTTGTCCGTCTGCCACTGCGGCACTGTCTTGAGGGCGCCGTTGGCGCTAGGTGCGGTGCAGTCTGGGGAGTTGTTGGTGTAGCACCCCATGCTGAGACGGTAGTTGGCTTCCGAGTTGGCTTGGAACACCCCGTGAGCCACCATTGAGGTCACAAAGAACGTGAAGCTCATGTACCGGTCGGTCTTGCTGGGGCGATCGGGGTCTTGGGTGTGCTCCCCGTAGCCGATGAGGGTGAACGTCGTCGTCAGGGTGCCTTGGATGACACAGACGTCCGGTCGCTGCGGATCGCATGCCTTGGCTTCCGAGAGCGTCTTGTAGTCCCGCTTGCACCACGCAAAGCGGTTCTTGATCCAGCCGCCCAGGTCGTCGGCCTCATCCTTGGTGCCGCACTCGGCCGGGCTGATGTAGTCGTAGTCGTTTGCGGCGGACTTGCGCAGCACGTCGTTGGCGTCGGTCCCGTAGGTGGTGTTGCTGGGTCCGCGCCTGGCCTGCTCGGCGGTCTCATCGACCGCGAAGGCCGTGGTGGTGTACTTGATCCAGTTGCTGCGGGGTGTCGGAGCAGCGAACGCTGATGTCCCGCTCAGCAGCAGGGTGCCTGCGACGGCCAGGACCAGGGTGATTGAGCGCACTCCCTCACCTCCCGCAGTAGGTGTGGAAGAAATCGGCCTTGTTGTAGGTGTCGTCCGCGACTCGCGCGGATGCCGATGTGGGCGCCTCGCGCCACAGGGTCCGGAAAGGATCGACGTCCCTGTCGTAGACCTCCACCGTGTGCCTGGTCTTGTTCTCCCAGGAGGAGGTTTTGTTCCCGAATCCGTAGTCGGTGAGCGATTGGTTTCCGCCGCAGTCACGGAAGGTCAGTTTGCGGCCGGTGAAGTTGGCTCCGTCGTAGAAGCAGTACGCACTGGTGGCGCAGCTGGCTGCCGTGGCATCTGCGGAGGACACGAACGTGATGGTCACCTTTCCGTCGGCGTAAGAGACCTCGTTTGTTCCTGTTTGCATTCCGCCTGGATACTTGGCGAGTTGTTCGTCGATCTGAATCTGAACGCCTTGTCGCGCGGGATCTGGCGAAATTGCCTGGGCGTGCACTGGGAGGGAACTTGCTACTGCCCCGACTAAAGCCGCCAAGCCACATGCGGCCGTTCTGATCCTCATTCCTTGCCCTCTCGATTGGGGGAGTTGGAATGCGGGGTTACGGAAAACATAGGAGCTCATACCGCCGAGATCAAGTAATCTGAGATCTTGATGAGTAAAGTATTCTTTACTTGATCGTCATTGGCCACAGTCAATGCACTGTCTGCCGCAACTTCCCAGGTGACAGCCGACGAAGATTTCTTTCACCGCACTCGATCGAAACCCACCGAAGATAATCTGCTTGATATCTAAAGTATTCGCGATCAGGATCTGCAATCATTAGTACTTTAGTTTTCAACTATATCGGCTACTCTGCGGCTGGTCGCCTTGTCCATGAAACGAGGAAGCACAGCATTGCGTATGCCAAAGCTCCATCCGTGCAGGTCACGCTGCACGCTTGTACTCTTTGAGGATTCCGAAGGTCTCGAACTCCACGAATGCCGAAAACCAGTCTGGGTGGGTCAGGCGGGGTGCCAGCGAGGAAGCTACAAGATCGCCAACAGACCATGTTGGCTCGTTGTCGGCTCGGCGGTTCCGAAACGGATCGGTATACGGCGGCATCTTGTGGCACGGAGATCGGGCTGGATGCGGACAGAACGACACAGGCCGACACTGATAATGCCGGGCCGATACGTAGGTAGCCGACTTTTAATCCGTAGGCTGTGGGTTCGAGTCCCACGCGACCCACCACCCCTGACCAGGGCAAACGCCAGGTGCGACGCCCATCCTGACCCGTCCGGGTTGCGGTTTGGGTTGCGGTTCCGGCCAGATCAGCCCCAGAGAGCATCCCCCATGCGTCCCATGGCGCCAGCCGTGAGTCCGTCCGTGGGGTGGGTGTACCGGCGCGTCGTACTGAGCTGGGCGTGCCCCAGGATGCGCTGAATGACGTGAATGTCTACGCCCTGCTCTCCGAGCAATGTGCCGGCCGTGTGCCGCGCGTCGTGCAGCCGGTAGGCGTCAACTCGGATACCGGCCGCCGTGAGAAGCGCCTTTCACTTTCCCCAGTCCGACCGCCGTTCGATCGGGCGACCGGTCGGCAGGCACCAAACAAGATCCCAATCCTCCCAACCTTCTCCCGCCCGGTCACGCTCAGCCTCCTGTACAGCCCTGTGCTCTCTGAGCTGTTCCAGAAGCGGCGGCAGTAGTTGAGGGTTCCGCCCAGACGTTGCGTTCTTCGGATGTTCAGGTGGGCGGTCTGGTCTGGTTCGGTGATCGGTGGAGGCAGTGGCTTCAGCGGGCGGGCGTTGGCGATGCCCTGGTGAGGCCGACGCTCGTTGTAGAAGGTCTCGAACTCGCGGAGGGCGTGGAGCAGGTGCCGCTGGTTCCAGAGCAGAGTCCGGTCGAGGAGTTCGCGGCAGGTCTGCGCCCACCCGTCCATCACCGCGTTCATCCTCGGCATCCGCACCCCGGTGAGCACCGTCTGGATGCCGGCATCGGCCAGGACGGTGCCGAACAGGTCAGGGAACTTGCGGTCCCGGTCACCGAGCAGGAACCGCGCCCGGCAGCCGGCGCCCCCTGAAGGTCCATGACCAGGTTCCGGGCCGCCTGGGTCACCCACGCCGCGGTGGGGTGAGCGGTGACGCCCAGAACGCGGACACGGCGGGTGTGGTGCTCGATGACCTCCAGAGCGTACATGCGGGCGCTGGTGAGGCTCACGGTCTCCAAGGAAGTCACACGCCAGCAGCGCCTCGGCATGGGAACTCCGGAAGCTGGCCTAGGTGGTGGCGGAACGCTCGGGCGCCGGACCGACACCGGCGTCCTTGAGGATCTCCCAGATCGTGAAAGGCGCCACCGTGACGCCGAGCACCAGCAGTTCGCCGTGCACTCGCCGGTAGCCCCAGTTAGGGTTCTCCCGCGCCAGGCGCAGTACCAACGTGCGGATGGAGCGGACGGTCGGTGGGCGCCCCGGGCCGCTTGGGCTTGGATCGGGCGGCATGCCAGCCCGCAATCAGGTCGCGGTGCCAGCGCAACACCGTGTCCGGCCGCACCACGAGCCGCATCCGCCGGAATGACACTGGGACGGACTCGGTGCAGTAGCGTCGCAAGCAGTGCCCGGTCGGGGACGGTGAACCGCACCCGTGCGCCGCCGAGTTGGCGCTCCAGCGCGGTGATCTGGTGCCGCAGCACCAAAATCTTGGCGTCCTTCTCCCGATCGGTCATCGGCAGGAGACACAGGACCGCGAAGGTGCTCACCGCGGTCAAGCAGGCCAGTCACAAGAACACAGCCGCCCATCATCCCGCGGCGACCGCCTTGCCGCCGCCTGTTTCGCAGCTGATCAAGCGCGGCACCCGGAGCACCCATCCACGCCTTTCACCTGCGTGACCGCAATTATCGGCAAGCGCAGGGGTCGAGTCCCACGCGACCCACCACCCCTGACCAGCACAAACAGGCTTCACACCACCCGCGGTCGATCGTGCCTGAGACCGGGATGAGGACCACCTGGGGGCGAGTCCTTGAGACAAAGCCCTATGGGCACTGGTCTTCCTCGTAGGTCTGGAGCAGGCAGGCTGGATCGCGCACCGACTGGCTTGGCCGGTGCGGCAACTGTATGCGGTTGGCCTTCCTGAGTCGGGTATCCGGTATGCGGGGAGCCGAGGCTCTGAAGTGAGACGCGGCGTCGAGCCGATGGGGACGCGCCGGGTCACCCGGGTGGTCGGGCCCGAGGACGCGACGGGCTGTGGCCCTCCGTTCGGGTAGTGGCAGGCGGGCCGGGCCGTTGCGTGGGGCGCGCCGTTTGCGGCGGACCGGGCCCTTGCCGCGTCGGCGGTTGGTGCCGGGAACGGTGCCCGCGGCATGCAGGAGATGTGCGGCGGTCTTCTCCGCCGCGGTATGGGCGACCTCGGGCAGGACGCTGGTGTAGGTGTCGGCGGTGAGCACGATGCTGGAATGGCCCAGCATCTCCTGCACCACTCTCAAATCCACCCCGCCGCCAGGGCGAGAGTCGCCGCGCCATGCCGCAGATCGTGCAACCAGATCGGTGGCATCTCTTGTTCGGCGATCAGCCTCTGGAACTGGTGGGTGAGCCAGCCTGGAGAGATCGGTTCTCCGTTGAGGTTGGTGCACACATACCCACTGTCGCGGTAGCCGTCGCCGAACGCCGCCTGCTCGGCCTCTTACCAGGTGCGGTGCGCGCGCAGCGCAGCCACGGTAGTGCGGTCCAGCGCGACCACCCGGTTGCTGAACGACGCCGAATTCTCCTCGATCAACCCCGCCCACAGTGCGGCATTCAACGCCCGCCCGCGACGTCGCACGGATCCGGCTCAGCGTCGCCGCCGTCAACCGGCGGCCCGCCTGCTGATGGTCATGGACGATGGCGGCCAACATCTGGTCCACATGCCCGACCGACACCTCCGCCACCAGCAGATCGCCCAGCAGCGGCTCCAGATACCGGCGGACATGATCGCCATACCCGGCCACCGTCGACGCCGCCCCGGCATGGCTCCCCGGGATGGCTCTCCAGCCACCGTGCCAGCCATCCAGCCACCGTTGTCGGGTACTCCAAGAGGTGCAGAGGCGGGTATAGATAATCGTGCAGAGTTTCTTCTGGCCTTTTGGGGCCGCCTCTGCGAGTGGCTGGTCCTCGTCGTGCGCGGGCCGGGGGAAGGGCAAGGCCAAGGTCGCCTTGACCGACGATCCCGGCTGGTGCGTGCTGGCGCCGTACCTGCCGTGCCGCCGGTCAGGAGCGGACGGCTTCGACCTTGCGCCAGCGGGCCTCGCAGAAGTTGTACGCGCCGTAGAGCATCAGGCCGATCGCGACGCCGACCAGCAGCCACGGGCCTGCCGGTGTGTCGGCCAGTTCGCGCAAGGTGCCGTCCAGGCCCTTGGCCTTATCGGCGTCGAAGGTGATCGCCGCGTGCGCGATGAAGACGCCGATCCCGGCGAAGACCAGGCCGCGGGCGCTGGTGCCGATCACGCCGAGCACCTTGACGCCGGTACGGACCCTCCGACTCATCTGCTCCGTGCGCAGTTCCTCCAGGAACTCGTGGCGCACGGCGCTGATGATGTTCGCGATGCCGTAGGCGAGGAAACCCAGGCCGACTGCCAGCACCAGCCAGCGCCCACCGGGCTCGGCCATCGCCTGGGCGGTGAAACTCTTGGACTGCTCGTCGCTGGACTTGCCGCCCCGCCCCAGCGCGTACAGCAGCACGCTGATGAAGATCGCGGTGTAGATCACAGCGCGGGCGAGCGAGGCCAGCCGCTTGGTCGGTTTGTTCCCGTCCGGCACCGGCTGGCCGTACAGCGCCTCCGAGCACCGCCACAGCGCCATCCCGGCGAACCCCACCACCAGCAGCCACAGCATGACCATGCCGCCGGGGTTGTCGACGACGGTCTGCAGCGCGCCCTTCTTGTCCGCATCCGCCCCGCCGCGGCCTAGCCCGATCTGGAGCGCGAGCCATCCGATCAGCAGATAGATAATCCCATGGGTCGCCAGTCCCGCGCGGGACAGCGCGTGGAACAGGCCGTGTCCCGCGGCCTGCCGCCCGGCCCGCTGCGCCTTGCTCCGCGTCATACTCGGCGTCATCGGTCGCCCTCCTCAACGTCGGCGCGCCTGTGCCCAGCACTTCGAGGGTCAAACCACGGCAAACAGGGTGATCAGCTCTGCACGTTTACCCGTACCTACCTCTGTGCTCCAACGAGTACGCCCACAACCGTCAACGGCCGACCAGTGGGCCCGGCGCAGCCGCAGCAGTTCCTCCTCGGCTGGAGTCTCCCGGCTTCGGTGAAGCCGTGATGTACCTCGGGTTCGGTGGGGTCGGCTTGCTGGAATCCTGATGCCCTCGATCTTGGAGAGAGGCCCAGGACGCGCCGGAGCTATCCCCTGAGTTTCCGCCGGAAGGTGCTGGATCGGTCAAGGCGGGACGCCAGTTCACCTCCTGGGTGTTCACCCAGCGCGCCAAGGCGTCCAGGCTGATGGGCTCGATCGGCGACTGCTATGACTGTGAGGATGGGCTGGTCGCACATTCGGAGACCGGGCCTCGGCCGGCAACTCCAGCCGCCAGCACCGCAGCCCTTGATACCGCCCCGATCTCCCCGATCAGCCCGTCGGCTTAGGGCGTCCGGCGTACTCGCGCAGGGAAGAAGCAGGCCCTCCCGGGCTCGCGGATCCGTGCCTCGCGTGGACTGCATGGCCTGGTCGAAACGTCGCCGCGCTATGCCTCGCCTCTACGGCCTTCCGGCACATCCGGAGGCGTTTCAGACACGCCAGGCGCGAGCGGCGGTCCGCTCGATCAGGTGAACGGAGTCCGCAGGAGCGAGGCTCCGTTGCGTCAGCCAGTCGAAGACGCGGCGATGCTCGTGCGTGACCGTCTCGTCCTGGACGAGGCTCAGCGGATGGCTCTCACTGTGCACGACAGCGGGAAAGGTGACCTCGAAGGAGGGCGCGAACTCCAGGAGAGTGAACGCTTGAAGAGCAGCGCTGTGGTCGGCATCCAACGGCAGTATCCGCAATTCCATATTCGGCAGAGCCGCAATTTCCACCAGCCATTCCAGTTGCCGATGCATGATCTTAGCGTCTCCTACGCGGTGCAGGAGCACGGCCTCATCCAAGATCACCGACAACCGCAGAGAACGCGGTGCCCGCAGAAGTTCCTGGCGCTTCAAACGTACTTGAAGATCGCGTTCAATGATTGTCGCCGGTGCGGGAACGATCTCCGCCCAGCCCAGGATCATGCAACGCGCGTAATCCTCCGTCTGCAGTAGCCCCGTGACCCATTGAGGGTCATAGGCGAGCGCGACGTCGGCCTCGTCCTCCAGCGCGCAGTAGGCGGCCTGATCTTGTGGCAAGCCCACATAGCGGGCCCACCAACCAGGGCTCGCCGCCTCGCGCGCCAGGGCGAGCAGCTCGGTCAGCGCGCGGTCTTCGGCCTGGTAGAGCTTGAGCATGCGCTTGATGTCGGGCTCCCGGACACCGATCCGCGCTGTTTCGATTCGCGAAACCTTGCTGGCCGACCAACGCAGACGCCGTCCGACCGTCTCGGCGCTGAGACCACGGTCCTCACGCATGCGACGCAGCGCGACACCCAGGCGTCTGCGCCGCACGGACGGAGCTTGAGATGTCGGCACGGCCCACTCTTCCTAAGGGCGGCCAGGAATGGCGAAGGCCACCTGGCGTCACGGATCTTGAGCTGTCGGAGAACGATCGGCTATCTCCACGTGAAACCCTCGATGCATGTTGCAGCGCACATATTACTCTAGGACTTGTCCAAACTTGAGGGCAATCCGAAAACAGCGTGTCACCACATGGATAGATTTGCATGATTAGCCAAGTGAATCAAGCCGTGCATGGTGCACGAGCGCCAGGAGGCGGGCATGATTGGCCCCAAGGGGAGTAGGTCGCCTCGGATTCAACCGCCCGAGGCAAAGCACTGTGTCGAGTGCCCGTGATCGCGATGGCGCGGTGTCGGGACATGCCACCTCGGCGGTGGCGACCTCTGCGTCGCGGACGACTCGTCCGCCGATTGGGGATGGGAGGACGAAACCTTGCCCCTCTGCGGCCCCCTTCACCGAAGCATCCTCGCGCTCGACCTGGAGAGCTCGTCGACCCGCACCGATCTGATCAAGGTCGAGCTGCGGAACCAGCTCTATCTGCTGCTGCATCAGGCGATGCAGGCGGCGGGCATCGATGAGCAGTCCTGCGAGCCCATCGAGGACCGTGGTGACGGCGCCCTCGTCCTCATCCAGCCGACCGACGAGGTGCCGAGGTCACGCCTGCTGGACCCGCTCATCCCCGCGCTTACGCGCCTGCTGGTCGACTACAACACCGCATTGCCGCCCGCCGACCGTCCCGCCCACCGGCTGCGCATGCGTGCGGTCGTCCACGCGGGTGATCTGCTCCGCGACGACCACGGGCCGTTCGGCGCGGAGATCGACGCGGCCTTCCGCCTCCTCAACGCCGACGCGGTCCGCTCCGCTCTACGCGAGACGAGCGTGCCTCTCGCACTGGTCGTCTCCCAGCAGATATATGAGGCGATCGTCATCCACGGATACTCCGGCTTATGTCCGCAGTCGTACGAGCGCGCGGTCGAGGTCAACGTCTGCGGGCTGACCCGTTACGGTTGGATTCACATCCCCGGTGCCGACGAATCGGTTGCGCTCGACTCTCTCCGTGTGCTTACGGAAAGTACGTAACGATTTTACTATGACTCGCTTGTTCCACCAAAAACCTCTTGCATGGGTCCGACATTCTTAGTAGCGAATGCAACAGCGCTCTCGACAGGGAGCGTGGTCGCATTTGTCCACTTCAGATCAGGTCATCCCCGCAGAGGATTCGCATGCACATGGCAGCCGCAGACACCGAACCATCAAAGTCATACACCCACCCGGCAGGTCCGGACTCGAAGCGAGACAGGTGGCGCAAGAGCCGGTTCTGCGGGGCGACCAGCGGCTGCCTCGAAGTGAGCGCCCTGGGTACCGGAATGACCGGCGTCCGCGACAGTGTCCTCGACGATTCGAGTCCTGTCATCATACTCGACCGAGATGTCATGGCCAGCTTCCTCGGGCGTATCAAAGCCGGACAGCTTGACCTCAGATAGACGAAACACCCCTCCTTTCTGAGAATTGCAGAGGCCCGGAAGGTTACATCGGGCGGCTTCCGGGCCTCCGGGTGAGAGCATGTCGCGGGCCAGTTGAAGTTGCTGCACCTGACGGCCGCGATAGGACTCGGCTCGGTCGAGGTGCCGACCGACACGTCCTGGATCACGTTCCTGCGCGCCCCGGCCTCAGGCGTTCTGGCCTGCGATTTCTTCACCGTTGATACCGTCTTCCTCCAGCGGATAACGTGTTCTTCGTGGTGGAGATCGCCACCCGCCGGGTCCACGTGCCGGGTTCCCGGCAACCCGAGGGGCACGTGGGTGACGCAGCAGGCCCGGAATCTGCTGACGGACCTGGACCAGAGCGCTCAGCGTTTTCGTTTCCTCGTCCGCGACCGGGACACCAAGCTCACCGACGCCTTCGACGCCGTCTTCACTGCGGCCGTCATCGCCGTCCCGCGGACACGACCGCAGACCCCACGAGCAAATGCTTATGCCGAGCGGTGGGTCGGCAGCGTCCGCCGCGAATGTACCGACCGGCTACTGATCTTCTCTCGGAACCCTCTTCAAGCCGTGCTGAAGACCTATGCCGATCATTTCAACGGCCATCGTCCACATCGTTCCCTGGGAGAACCACCGCCTACTCCCCCACCCGAACCGATCCCCATCAAGGTCAACACCACCGTTCGCCGGACACGACTCCTCGGCGGCGTGATCAACGAATACCGCAATGCCTCATAACGATCAACGCATCCACGAAAACGCAACTCAAAGCCAGAATCTAAATTTGAAGCCCCACAGGCGGCAGGTCTGCACCCAACGCTTCATCCTCGGCATCCGCATGATCTTTCCCTTGTTCGGAGAGCCTCACCTTCCCTGGCCGCGCGAGCTCGAGGTGATCCGTGCGAGCTGGGCTCGGAGGTCTTCAGGGGTATCGGCATCCACCGTATCGACCTCGTTGACCTGCTCGCTGGACAGCGGGCCGCGCAATGCCCACCAGCGGCGGCGGTCGGAGATCAGAAACCTCCACTCGGAGAAATCGCTTTCCAGTTGTGTCTTGGCGGTGAGAGTGGAGTTGCTCGTGGAGCGCATCGTGAAATCCCCAGGGAGATCGGGACGTGAGAGCAGGTGAGTTCAAATTCAAGATCATTGCGGCCTCCATGATCGGGTGAACAGCAGACCGGAACAAGCCGGGGTAGGTAGCGCCACCCAACTTTCGGACACGCGACTCGGAGATCCTGCTTGAGGGCCACGATGTAGCTGGTCCTCAATCGCATCGGCAGTCCCTGCGTTGGGGACGGCGTCCTTCGCGGCGTGCGCGGGTCGCCGAGCACGACCTCCCACCAGAGCCGCGGCGGCGTCATCACGATGGCCGCAGTCCGATGGGCTCAAGTCTGGGAGTGCCAGGTACGTGCGCATATTGCCCAGTGCGATCTCGGCACGAGGGCTGCTGGGTCCTGTGGGAATGTGCCCGGAGGCTAGGCTCACGGGTGCGGCCACCTGGGTGAGCCTGGCCTCAGCGGTCGCCGCCGCCGAATCTCTCAGCCGAGCTTGGCCACGTTCAACAGCAGGTTCGGGGAACCGCTGCGGGTATCGCTGAGCTTGCCGGACTCTGCTGTCCTCACCAGTGCGTCCTGGATTTGTTGCGGGGTGCGCCCGGGTGCGCTGACAGGTAGAGGGCGGCGGCCCCCGCCGCGTGCGGCGAGGCCATCGACGTGCCGCTCATCGTGGTCGAGTTGCCGCTGAGGTTCCCCCACTCCGCGTCGGCGCCGCCGATCTTTGCGGCGTTGAGATCCCCCGCAAGCAGCAAGTTGGCGGCCGCCGCCGCCTCGCGATGACGCACACGACACGGGCATGCCCGGAGCGTCGGCGCGCGCCGCCCCGCCCCCCCCAGGCGTGCCCTGTGCGATGGGTGTAAGCGTAGGTGTCACCCGATTTGACAGCGGTGAGCTCGTACCGGCCCTGTTCCGGCGAGCCGCACCCGCTTCCCGCGCACCTGACGCTCCAGCACCGTGATCTGGTGCCGCAGCAGCCGCTTGGCCGGATCGGCACGAAGTTCAAACGACCGGATCCGAGCGCGATGACTTCCGCGGCCGTCGCTGGTCAACACATCAGAGCAGATCCATCCGAGCCCAGGAGGAACCGTGAGCGAGCAGATCACCAACGCCCTACCCCCGGTCGTCGACCGGCAGACCTGGCAGACCGCGCTCGACGATCTGCGTTTGCGGGAGAAGGCCGCCACCCGTGAGCTCGACGCGATCGCTGCGCAGCGCCGCAGACTGCCGATGGTCGAGCTCCCGGACTACACGCTCATCGGTCCGGACGGCCCGATCCGACTGGTCGACGTATTCGACGAGCGCTCCCAACTCATCGTCTACAACCACATGTGGTCCGATGGCGCGGAGTGGCAGTGCGGCGGCTGTACAGGACTGACGTCGCAGTACGTCCGGCTGGGCTTCCTCGACAACTACGATGCCCGATTCGTCATCGTCACCAACGGGCCCATCGAAGAAGCGCTGGCCTACAAAGCCAAGGTCGGCAACACGATGGACTGGTACTCGTCGTCGGAAAGCCCGTTCGGCGCCGACGTGGGCGCGCCCCCCGGCGCGGGCTTCGCGGTGAACGTGTTCCTTCGCGACGGCGGCAAGGTCTACCGCACCTGGCACACCGACGGCCGCGGTACCGAACAGCTCAGCTACAGCTTCGCGTTGATCGACGTCCTGCCGTGGGGCCGCCAGGAGGAATGGCAGGACTCACCCGAGGGTTGGCCGAAATCGCCCACCTATTCCAAGTGGCTCGACTCTCCCGACGTCGCCCGGCTCTACGGCCCGGACGGAGACACCGATGCGAGGCAGGCGAGGTCTGCTGTGTCCTAGCGATGTGAACCGTGGGGTCAGATGAAGGCGCGCCACCGGCTTGCCGCCCGGATAACCTGGGCTTCCGCCTGGCACTGGCGGCGTGACCCGCGCAATGGCAGCAGGTACGGCCGGACGATCACACGCACATCTACCGAACCCGCGGAGGCGACCACTGCATATGCTCGTATCTTCGATACTCCTCAGTGAGGCGGTGAAGCGAGCGCGAACTCAACACCTCTTGTGCACAACATTGGCGCAGAGGCGTTTGCGACGGCGGGATCAGTTCAGGGGCGGGGTACTTGCCGGTGGTCGGCGGTGATCTGTCGCTCGCTGGTAGTCGAACCCGAGCCCGAGCAGTCTCGGTTCGCTGAACGGCCGTCCTAGAAGTTCGACTCCTACCGGCATTCCGTCGGGTGTGAAGCCGGCTGGGATCGTCAGGGCGGGGAAACCGGTATTGGCGGCGAGCGCGCAGACCCTGAGCCCCTCCTGAGGCTGCCCGATCAGCGCGGCCTGCTGTGAGACCGCCGGGTAGACCAATGCGTCCAGGTCGTTGTCCCTCAACAGCTTGTGGAGCAGCCGTTGCGCCTGTGCGCGCCGGGCCAGCCGCTGGTGGTAGGCGTCCTGCGGGCCGGTCGAGGTGCCCAGCCGTTCCTTGAGCCGCTTCAGGACCGTGGGCGTGACCTGGCCGGAGGTGACGATGTCGGCCAGGGTCACGATGTGAGCCGGTGGCTCCAGCCGGGCCAGCGAACGCGGGAATCGTGAGCCTGGTGTCGCCAGGTAGCGGTTGAGGTCGCGTTCGATCTCGTCGGTGAACACGCTGGAGGCGTCCACTGCCGACACCAGCGCGGGTTGGGCCGGCAGATCGACTATGGTCGCGCCCTGCGAGGCCATGTCCTGGACGGCCGTCCGGACGAGCGTTGTCGTCGTCTGCGCGGGCCCCGACGTGCTCAGGTAAGGGGTGAACACGCCGATGCGGGCGTTGACCAGAGCGGTGTCGTGCAGTGCGGCGGTGTAGGTGCGGGGGATCCGTCCGATGGACGCCTTGGTGGACGGGTCGTCCGGGTCGTATCCGGCAGTGGCGTCCAGAATCAGTGCGATGTCGCTGACCGACTTGGCGATGGGGCCGCCGACGTCCTGGGTGTCGGAGAGAGGCGCGATACCGTCGCGGCTGGACAGACCCTGGCTCGGCCGCAACCCGACCAGGCTGTTGTGGGCCGCCGGGCTGCGGATGGAGCCGCAGGTGTCTGAGCCCAGGCCGGCGGCGCCGAAGCCGGCTGCGATGCCAGCACCCGTGCCGCCGCTGGAGCCGCCCGGGTTGCGGGTCTGGTCGTAGGGGTTGCGGGTCTGTCCACCGAGCGAGCTGATGGTCTCGACGCCGGAGGCGAACTCGTGCAGGTTGGTCTTGGCGACGATGATCGCGCCAGCCGCGCGCAGCCGCGCGACCTGCTCGGCGTCATCGGCGGTGCGCCAGTGCTTCAGCGCCAGCGAGCCGTTGGATGTGGGCAGGTCCTCGGTATCGAAGTTGTCCTTGATCAGGAGCGGGATGCCGTGCAGCGGGCCGCGGACACGCCCCTGGCGGCGTTCGGCGTCGAGCCGGGCGGCATCGGCGATCGCCGCCGGGTCCCTGCGAATGACCGCGTTGACACCGGGCTGGTCAGCGTAGGCCTCCTCGTAGGCATCGATGCGCGCCTGGTACGCCTTGACCAATCGGACCGAGGTGACCTGGCCGCTCGCCAGTAGTTCGCGCAACCTGGTGGCGTCCATGGTCACCACCCATTCAGCGATGTCGGCCGGTGTCGCCCGGTTGCCTGCGCCGCCAGGCGCGGCACCGTTACCCGTTGCCGCACCGGCTGTGATCACAGGCGCCGTCAGGACGACGATACTGGCCGCTAAGGCCGCTGCTCGGTTGTGCCGGTTCCGCCTTCGTCTTGCCACATCGGCCTCCTCGTCACCGATTGGCGCCTCGACGTACAGCACGCGAGGTGTGCGTTCGGCCCAGCCGGTCGTGACGAGCCGCAGGGCGCACGGTTCATGCGGCGCGGCGCCCTGCGCGGCCGTGCACGCAAGCCCAACCAAGCGCACATATCGCGAGGATCGAGGGAGCGGCGGTGTCGGGAGGCGTTGGTGCTGGGGCCCATGGCCGATCAGTCCCGTTCGGCGTCCTGGTTGATGCGCTGTTGGAGTTGGGTGTTGATGCGCTGGGCTTCGGCGAGCTGGTCTTCCAGGATGATGATGCGGCAGGCCGCCTCCAGCGCGGTGCCCTGATCGACCAGGTCGCGGGCGCGTTGGGCCAAGCGCAGCTGGTAGCGGGAGTAGCGACGGTGGCCGCCGGGCGAGCGTTGCGGGACGAACAGCTTGGCGACGTCCAGGCCGCGCAGGAACCCCGGGGTGACGCCGAGGATTTCGGCGGCACGGCCCATGCTGTAGGCGGGGTAGTCCTCATCGTCTAGCTTGTCGTCCAGCCTGGTGTCGAGCTCGGTGCCGGGGCCATCCTGTGCTGGGTGGGTGCCGGACCCAGCCGGCTGAGGTGCTCTCACAAAACCTTCCGTACTGTCATAGGTGCCGAATGCGTTCTGGGGAAACGACGGGCCCCGGCGCCAAGGCGGCGCCGGGGCCATGAGGTACAACACCATCTATCCGGCGTTGCGGCCGGATAGCTTCCACGCCAGCCGCCGGAGGCGGGGGCGCGGGGATCGCGGATGCGTGACCGTAGACCACCGTCCAATCTGTGGGGCTGCGGTACCCGCGCGGCGTGATTGGAGCCTGCGACGGGCGATCCCGATGGTGCCGCCAACCTCCTTCCGTATCTTCCTTACCTGCGTTTCCTGCGCTGTTGCCACTTGCCTTCACATCACCGGCGGCCTGTTGGCCGCCGGGCGCGCGGCCAGCTGCCGGGGTCCCTTTCACTGCGTTGACCTCGACACGCCTGGCCCGCGCCATCCATCCGTGCGGGCAGTTCGTCATCTGCCACGTCTCATGGACTTGTTCTTCGTCGATGTCAGGAACAGTACCCCACGTCGCTGCGAATATCTACCTTGACTGGCAGAGATTTTCGGGGATCGGCTGGTGCGTTTGTCTGCCGCCGGTGCGTAGACACGCGCCGAGTTCGGGTCTCCGGGGCCGTGTGGTGGGCGGTTTCAGCAGATGAGGCGGGTGACAGCGCGATGCACGGTGGCACGCGTGCGCTGCGTTGGGATGGGGTCGGCGGCATCGGTCTCGATCTGCAACTCCTCCAGGATCATCCGCCGCGCGTCCCAGAGGACCCGCCTTCGGTATCCCGCATGCGATCGCCTTCCGGGGCCTTGGGGGTCTCCCAGTCCTGGTTCTACAGTCGATCAACCACAGGCCCACCCGCCGTGAGCAGCGGCGGAAGCGCCTGAATGAGGAGATCAAGAGGTTGTTCACCCGCAGACAAGGCTGGTCCGGGCAGGCTTGAGGGCCAGCGCTGCCCGGGGCTGCCCCCGCACCCCCTGGTCCGCCAACTCCAGCGGCCAGCCCGTCCACCCCACCCAACAACGGCGACCCCCGCTGTGCTGAGCCGCCCCTGGACACGCACCCTGCGGCGGCTGGGAAGGGGCGCCAGGCCCAATGAGATACCGCCGTCGTAGGCGCCCACGGGGTTCCGGTCTCACCCCAGTTGGAGGACCACCACCCGTTCACCGGGTCCGTTAGCCGCGATGACCGGAGACTGGGCGACGAAAGTTCCCCCTCCGGCTCTTGTTCAAGGTCGCTCGCAGCGGGTGTGGCTTCATCGGGCGCGCAATGCCCGAGTGCGTGTGCGGCGGTACGGCGATGGCGGTGGACGTCGTGCCGGACGTCGGGAACCTGGGAACACAGCCTGGGCGGCCTGCGGTTGTGCTGACAAGGAGCGCGTGCTCGCATGCAGCAGGGCGTCGCGGCCGGTCCGATGTGAAAGAAGCGTGGGGGCACAGTGACTGATATGGCGACTGCGAAGGAACGCCTGATCGCTGACCGTGCCAGCACTCTTAAGCTCCTGGCGTCCTTGAACGGGGACTGGGACGGTGTCGTTGAGGCTTCGGCTCAGGCCAATACGGACGACGAGCACGACCCGGAGGGCGCCACCATCGCATTTGAACGCGCCCAAGTCGAGACATCGTTGGCCCGTGCCCGCGCACGTCTGGCCGACATAGACGCCGCACTGCACCGACTCTGTGAGGGCAGCTACGGAGCCTGCGAACAATGCGGTGGCCCCATCGGGGCGGAGCGCCTGGCCGCCCGGCCGTCTACCCGTACCTGCTTCGCCTGCGCCAATACCTGACCCACTCCCGGCACCGCCAGCATGCCTCGGTCCTCCTCTAACAGGCCATCACCTATAGCCTCCTATGCCAAACTCCTCTACCGCACCCTCCCCTGCGGAGTGGACACCCTAAGTGCTGGAACAGGGTGTCCGGGGTGGGTGCGAAGAATGCGCAGGTCAGAATTTGGAGGCTAGTTCACGGCTGGGACGTGACGTCGTGATGGGGCGGCAGGATGGTGGCGTCCCGGAGTCTGCGGGCGAACTCGGCGGGGTGGGCGGCGAAACCGGTGTGGCCGCCGGGCAATTCGATCACCTCGCGTCCCAGTTTCCGGCCGAGTTCCTGGTTGACGCGGTAATTGGGGTAGCCGCGTGATTGCTCGCCCGAGACCAGCACGATCCGGCCGGCATGGGGGGTGAGCGCGTCGATGTCGAGGTCTACGGTGGTGTACTGGCGCAGTTCGCGTTCGAACCAGTAGGTCACGTTGGCGTGCGCGTGCTCGTTGAGCTCGCGGTTGGTCGCCCTGCTCATGATGGGACGATCCGCCTCGGAGAACAGCTCACGGAAGTCCTGCAAGGCGGGTTCAATGCCGGATCGGCGGTACAGGTCGTACAGGCCGAAAAGAAGATCCAGCCAATGCTGGGCGTCGTCCAACTGCTTCATGGCCGCCGGCTCGTAGGGGGCGAGTGTGGCGACCACCGACGGATGCCGTACCAGAAGCTCCAGCACTATGACACCTCCGGAACTGGTGCCGAACACGGTCGCGGGACCTTCGCCCACGTGCTCGATCAGCCGCCGGACGTCATCGGCGTCGGTCTTCAGCCGGTGTTCGTAGTCCTGCGCTCCGTGCAGGGTGCTGCGGGAGAACCCGCGCCGGTCGTAGGTGATGACGGTGTAGTGCTCCGCCAGGTGTTCGGCGACCTTGCCGAACACCCGAGCATCGCCGTTGGCCCCGGGAACCAGGACGAAGGTGGGGCCGCTCCCACGGCATTCGTAGTAGAGCCGGGCTCCGGGGACGTCCAGGGCACTCATGCGCTTCCTCCTTGGTCGGCTCGGTGAGCAGTCACGTTTCGAGTGGGGCACCGGAGCGCGTGTCCGCCCGGAGCAGGGCCGCATGCCGGAGGGAGTGGTCCGCGGCACGGGCCAGGAACTGCGCGATGGCCGTGAGCTGAGGCACGTCGAAGTCCTCCAGCAGCGCGGCGATATCGCGGCGCAGCGGGATGAACACGGCGGACAGGTCCTCGATCCGGTCGGGGACCGGATGCAAGATCTGCTTGCGCCCGTCGTGCGGGTCGGGCTCGCGGCGCAGGTACCCGGCCTGCTCCAACCGCGCGACCACTCCGGTGATCGCGCCGCTGGTCAGCCCGGTGAGCACGGCCAGCCTGCTGCCGGTCATCGGCCCGCGCTCACGCAGCAGGTCCAGGCACTTGTGGTCGGCCGGGCCGAGACCGAGCCGTTCGGCGGCCGCCTGGTGAAGCAGGACGGTCGCGGTGCTGTACCGCCGGGCCAGCCGCCCGACGATCTCCTCGACGAGGTCGTGCTCAACCGGAGTCTCGCCCGCTGTCCGCACTGATACCCCTCTCTTAATCGCTTAGTTAGTAAGCTATATGCTGAGCGAAATGAGTCAAGCTCTGTGGCCCCGACCGTTCCCACCTCGGCGAAGGACCAGAACGCCCGCTCCGCCATCGGGACGCGCTGTGGCAGGCCAGCCGCAGATCCTCGCCCGCAGGGGCATCGACGCCAACCTCGCAGCGAAGGCGCAGGTCACGGCAACGAAACTAGGCTCTGAGCGGGACAAAGATGACAAAACCATGCTCGACGGAGGAGGCTCTCCCCGGCGCCCGGAGCCCGGAGGAGTGGACGATCGGGGGAATTGCGCGGTGATGAAGTTCCGGACCAGAGTCGAGCTGGGCGGTAAGACCGCGACCGGCTTCGAGGTTCCCGCCGAGGTGGTCCAGCAGTTGGAGGCGGGCAAGAAGCCGAAGGTGAAGGTGACCATCGGCGGGCACAGCTACCGCAGTACGGTCGCCGTCTACGGTGACCGGTACATGCTGCCGTTGGCCGCCGACAATCGGAACCGGGCGGGTGTCGAGGCGGGAGAGGAGATCGAGGTCGTCCTCGAACTGGACACCTCGCCTCGCGTGGTCGAGGTTCCCGAGGACTTCGCGCAGGCCCTTGCCGCGGAACCGGCGGCGCAGCAGACCTGGGACGGCCTGTCCTACAGCAACCAGCGCTACCACGTGCTGCAGATCGAGGGTGCCGAGACCGAACAGACCCGGCAGCGGCGCATCGCCAAGTCCATCGGGACACTCAGCCAGGGCAAACCTCGCTGAGAGGGCATTGGAGTCCACCGGATTCGGTGAAGTCCGTGATCTACCTGGCGCCGGTCGGCGGTTGCCGCAACGGGACAGATGGCTGGCGTGTCCGGCCATTTCACCGCCATGTATCTGACTTTACGCATCCGCCTGATTACGATCTGCTTGGCGGGCGGCTGAGGGAGGGCCCCGGTCGGCCGCTGATCGAAAGGGCCGCCCCTCACCGGTGCTCGGCGCCCTGCTCCGGCTGGCGCGCCCGCACCGGACCGAAAGGAGCAGGATGCAGGCATTCCAGACCGGCGAGATCCCCCACGGCTTCGCGATCAACGAAAACGGTGGGCTCATCCACTACCAGTACGCGATCGTCCTGGCCGTCCCGATGGCCAACCAGGGCGGTTGGGCCGGCGACGGCTACATCAGCTTCGGCAGCGACTGGGCGGACGTGCGGCTCCGGGTCGCCGTCCACAACGGCAGCACCTGGACCACCGTCAAGACCTACGACCTCACCGCCGGCGGCCCCCGCGTCGGTGACCAGCTCCCCGCCTCATCGCAGAAGGTCAGCATCGGCCGGGTGAAGAGGGGCCCCAACGACATGGTCGACAACGCCCCAGCGAGCTGGCTGCTGCAGTACCAGACCACCTAGCCCCCGGATGCGTTCCGGCAGTTCGGCCCCGGGTTCTCTCCAGCCGGGCTGCCGGAACAAAGCGCCCGCCGGGACGGTCCGTGCTGGCGCTCTCCGCACCTTGCTCAACCGCTACCTCGGATGTCTGGGGTTACGCCTTGAGGCCTGTGGCTTCCGCTCGGGCGGGCGGGTTCAGCGGGTTCTGTGCGCACCTCCGTTCACGTTCAGCACTTGCCCTGTGATGTGGCGTGCCGCCGGTGAAGCGAGGAAGAGCACCGCCTCGGAGATGTCGTCCGGGGAGGCGGCGCGGCCGGTCGCGGTTGCGGAGACCAAGTTCGCACGCCTTTCGTCCGACAGCCGGTCCCGGAAGAACTCTGTGTCCGCGACGTAGCCGGGCGAAACGACATTGGCGGTGATCCCGCGCGCGCCCAGTTCGCCCGCCAGATCCAGATTCCAGGCCGCGAGCCCCGCCTTGGCCGCCCCATAGGAGCCCGCGCCCTGATCGGCGGCGATCGATCCGATGCTGACCACCGCGCCGCCCGCGGCGAGACGCTCGTCCAGCGCCTTCGTCGTCAGTGCGGCACTGACCAGGTTCGCGTCAAGGTTGGCGCGGAAATCCCGGGCGTACGCGGCCAGGTCCGACCTGCCGTCGGCGTCGAAGTCGGTGTTCCCTCCCGCGTTGTTGACCAGCACCTCGATCCTGTCGGGCAGGTCTGCCACGACTCCTACGAGTGCCTCGGGGTCGGTGTGGTCGCACACCAGGGCTCGGGCACCGAGCTCGTCCGCCAGTGCCTTGAGGGGACCTGGGCGGCGGCCGGTGATGATGACGGCCTCGTGCCGCTCGGCGAAACGGCGGGCGATGGCGCGGCCGATGCCCGTACCAGCACCTGTGACCAGGATGTTGCGTGGCATAAGCTAAGCTCCTCATTGTTGTTTAGGTCTAAATTTAGATCTAAACATAGCATCCGAGGAGAAGCGCATGGCAACAGGGGCCAGGACAGAGGGCACAGAGGACGGTGCGACACAGTCGCTGCCGGAGGCCGGTACCGCCGGCGATCTCGTCCACGAAATCGCCGGCGCTTGGGAGCGGGAGCGTCCAGGCACGCCGGTCTCCTCGATCCGAATCGTCACACCGATCTGGCAACTGGCCAAGCTCTTTGGTGACGATCGGCGCTGGATCCTCGCCCGCGCCGGGGTGGACGCCGCCACCCTGGACCTGCTCAGCGTCCTGCGTCGAAGCGGTCCCCCCTACACGCTCAGCACCCGTGAGCTCAGTCAGCGCTCCCTGGTCACCGCCGGAGCGATCTCGCAGCGCGTCGCCCGTGCCGAACGCAAAGGCCTGGTGGAACGCCACCCCGCCCAGGGGCGCCCCCGCACGGTTCAGGTCACGCTGACGGCCACCGGGCACGAGGTGGTCGAGGCAACCGTTGACCAGGTCCTCCACCGGGAAGCCGAAATGATCAGCGGGCTCACATCCGACCAGCAGACCCAGCTCGCGGAGCTACTCCGCGTTCTTCTCCAGCAGGTTCAGCATCGCGCCGGCGACGACCGGATAACGCATGTCGGGCAGGACTGAAGCCATGCCCGACAATTCCGTCGTGCAGGTCAGGTGGGTGCAGCGAGGGCCGACCGTCTCGGGAAGCAGACCAGGCCCGCGCACACCACCCAGTGGTCGCCCCTACTCGTTGTCGGTGCCACCGCGTTTAATCGAGGGGTGGACGTAGGAGAGCGCATCGCTGAGCTGACCGCCGAGGTCAAGCGGCTGAACGACCTGTACTACGGCGCCGGCGACAGCCCGCTGCCGGACGCTGACTATGACGCGCTGAAGGACGAGTTGGCGGCGCTCGTCGCCGAGCACCCGGACCTCGAGCCCGCCGACAGCCCTCTCGGCAAGGTCAACGCGCCTGCGGAGCTGACCGGCCCGATCGTGCGCCACGCGCGCCCGATGCTCTCGCTGGCGAAGGCGACGAGCGAGGAACAGATCGGCACCTTCTGTGGGCGCTTCGGCGGCCAGGTCTTCCGCGTGTCGGAGAAGCTCGACGGGCTGTCGCTCAGCGTCGTCTACATCGACGGAAGGCTCGACTACGTCGCCACGCGCGGCACCGGCACACTCGGCGAGCTGGTGACCGCGAAGGTGCGCCACGTGATTCCGGGCCTGCCGGCCGAGATCCAGGCACCTGGACGCATCGAGGTCCGCGGCGAGGCGGTGATGCTGCGGTCGGTGTGGGCCGCCTACAACGAAGCGCACCCCGACCGGACGCTGACCAACCCGCGGTCGGGCGCCGCCGGGACGCTCGTGCTGAAGGACCCGGAGGCGGCCGCGCGGGCCAAGCGACTGCTGCGGTTCTTCGCGTTCGGCGCTGATCGCGACGGCGTCGCGGTGGAGGTCCCGGCGGGCATCGACCCGGTCGCCCAGTACGTGTGCGTGAGTGTCGAGGAGGTGATGGACGCGATTCACGAGATCGGTGGCCGCCGCGACGGGCTGGACTACGACATCGACGGCGCGGTCGTGCGGCTGCACCACCCGGCGGCTTTCGACGCGGCGGGATTCAACAGCGCCGAGCCGCGCGGGGCGATCGCGTTCAAGTATCCGCCGGAGGAGAAGCTCACGAAGCTGCTGTCGGTCGGGTGGCCGGTCGGCAAGATCGGCCGCGTTCCGCCACGCGCGAAGGTCGCGCCCGTGTTCGTCGGCGGCGTGACGGTGGAGAACATCACCCTGCACAACCCGCGGCTGATCCGTGAACGTGACCTGCGGATCGGTGACACGGTGGCGGTCGTGCGGCGCGGCGACGTGATCCCGTTCGCGGGCCGCTCGCTGCCGGAGGAGCGCGATGGGAGCGAGGTCGAGATCGTCCCGCCCGCGCACTGCCCTTCGTGCGGTTCCGAACTGGAGGTCCGCGGCACCGGCGAGGAGCGCTGGTGCGTGAACCTGCAGTGCCCGGCGCAGGCGACGCGCCGGCTGATGCACTGGGCCTCGCGGCAGGCCGCCGACATGGAGGGCGTCGGCGACGTCTGGATCGAGAAGCTCGCCGAGGACGGCGTGCTCAAACGCCGAAGCGACTTCTATGACCTGACGGCCGAGCAGTTGCTCGGCTACGAGCGAATGGGCGAGGTCAGCGCTAACAACATGGTCGACTCGATCGCGTCCGCCAAGGACATGGGCCTGCGTCGCGCGCTGATCGGGCTGGCGATCCCCATGGCCTCCGAGGGCACGGCCAAGCGCCTGTGCCTGGCCGGCTACGAGCGCATCGAGGACATCGCGGCGGCGACGGTCGAGGACATGGTGGCGATCCGCGATATCGGGCCGAAGGTCGCCGAGAGCATCGTGGCCTTCTTCGCCCGCACGGAGATCCAGGAGGAGATCGCGGCGCTGCGTGAGCGCGGCGTGAACCTCGATGTACTGGATACGGACCGGCCGGTCGACACGGCCGCCGCGGTCGACTCGCCGCTCAAGAGCAAGTCGGTCGTGATCACCGGCGCGTTCACCGACCCGCGCTCGGGCGCGAAGATCAGCCGTCCGGACGTCACGCGCCTGGTCGAGCAGATGGCGGCGACGACCGCGTCGTCGGTCTCGGCCAGCACCGACTACCTGCTCGCCGGCGACAACGTCGGCGCGGCCAAGACCGGCAAGGCCGAAAAGCTCGGAGTCACCGTCGTCGACCAGGACCAACTCTGGCGCTGGCTCGCCGACGCCGGCGTCATCTAGAGACCGGGGGCTCCCTGCCGCAGGGCCGCGGTCCCGTTGAGAGCGTCCAGCAGTCTGTGCAACTGGGCCCGGAAACGCCGGACGTGCAGGTTCTCCGCCCGCTGCACGTCGGTGGGCAACGCCTCTCCGGCCAGCGCCCGGTGCACGCGCGGACGGCACGCGCCGCGGAGCACCGCACGGTCGTGGAGCCCACATCCGCCTCCCGGCCGATCAATACCGCTATCGGCAGTCGGGCACGTGGAGCCTGAGAGCCGCGATGGCAGCGCGGGCGTGCTGCGGATCCGCGCCTTGGGCGACAGCTGCCAGTGCCGCACGCCAGGCCGCCGCGAGCACCTGGCCGAGAAGCGGTACCGCGGGGACGGCATGCTCGCTGAGCATCTCGGCCAGGCGGTCATGTCCGGTGCCCGCGGGTGGGTCTCCCAGGATGCGGAGGAAGCCCTCGCGGACGGCGAAGTCCAGCCCGACCAGCAACGCCGATGTCACCGCCGCCGAGTGGTCCGACCCTGATCCCGCGGCCGCTAGTGCGCCCTCCATCCGGTCCAGCAGGCGCCGTTCGACGTCCGCTCGCACGAAGGCGTACAGCCCGAGCTTGCTACCGAAGTGGTGGTAGAGCGCGCCGGTGGTGACCTTCGCTGCCGCCGCCAGCTCAGCGACCGTGACCTCGTCGAAAGGGCGCGTTCCGAACTCCTTGACCGCGGCGAGCGCAAGCCGGCCCTTCGGGGAGGTCGAGACCGGGATCCACTCGCGCACCCGAACATAATGGCGTTATGCTCTCCGAAAGTCTAGTTACGCAGCATGGAAGGATGAGCCATGAAGCTCGAGTTCCTGTTCGTCCCCACCTCTGACCTGAAGGCCTCCCTCGCCCTCTACCGCGACAGCCTCGGATTCAACGAGGTATGGCGGGAGGGTGACGCGACCGTCGCGCTGGCCTTGCCGGGCACCGACGTCCAGCTCATGCTCGACGCACACGACCCCAAGGCGCCGGTCGGGCCGCTGTTCGTCGTCGACAGCGTCGAGGCCTTCCACGCCGCCCGCCCGGAGACGCTCGCCGTCGTCGAAGCGCCGTCAGAGATTCCCGGCGGCAGCCTGGCCACCTACAAGGATCCAGGCGGGGCGACGCTCTACGTCATGGACCAGGCGGCAGATCAAGGCGCCCCGTAGGAGCCACCGTGGCGCCGACGCCGAGTGCGGTGGCCGCCAGACCCAGTGCCGCATGTGACATGATCTTCATAAAGGTTCTCCTGTTCCCTGGTTGACCCATCTCAGGTAAGCCACCTCTTTGTGTTCTGTAGTCCTGTGATTGCAGTACGTCAGAATTGGGTTGAATATCAGGGAGACCCGTATCTCGGAGCGCCGTGGTGCGGAGCGGATCTACCCGCACAGAGGGAGGAACGGCAGTCGCGGATAGCCGGGGCGCACCGCGCGCCGTTCCTTGTTGCGGGGATTGCGTGTATCGCGGGCGTATCGAAAATCTCATACGCCACCGCAATGGCCTTCCGTCTTCAGTGGAGGCATGAACTACCGCGCATCACTGTCAGCGCCGACCTGCCGTACGCGCAGGGTCGGGCTCGTCAGCCTGACGATCCTCGGTGCGGCGATCGCCCACCCGGCTCCCACCGACCCAGGCGCTGCGTACGGCCTGACCCTTCGGCGGTGAGGTGCGGTGAATCCACCTTTGACGATCAAAGAGTGCGTACTTGCGGCCGTCACCCGGCTCGTCGCGGTGCTGCTGGTGCCGATCGCCTTCTGCCGCGCACCGGGCAGCGCCCGCTTCCTGGCCTGCCAATGGGCGCTGGGCCTGCGCTTCCCCGCTGAGAGTCTGCGCGGGCTGGCACCGGAGACGCTGACGGCGTTCACGCATGCGCGGGCCGAGGCGTTCTGGCGCGACGGGCAGCTGATCGGCCTCACCTCGGGGCACCGCGACGCGGCGGAACAGCACCGGATCTTCACCGAGGAGGTGCGGCGCACGGGCTCGGTGTCCGCGGCGCGGCGGCGGGTGTTGCCCCCGCAGGAGTCCAGCCATGTGCGGGGCCTGGCGCTGGACGTCCGGCCGACCGAGGGAGCGCGGTGGCTCGAACAACACGGCGGACGGTACGGGCTCTACCGCGTCTACGACAACGAGTGGTGGCATTTCGAATACCGCACGGTCGAGCCGGTCCGGCTGCCTCATCCGGCTGCCGCGGCTTGGCGGTCTGAACGCGATGCCACGTACGGGCACCAGATCCATGGCGACGAGTCCTGGCGTCACGAAACGCGTCCCGACGTCTACGGCAATGGTTGGCCGCCGATGTATGCGGATCCGGCTGAGCGCCGGGGGATGCACCTGTGAACCGGCTCTCGGTGCTGGAGCGCCGATCAGGTACCTTTCGGCCGCCGACCTTGCAGACGCTGCCTGTGGCGGTGACCGCGAATGTGGCCGAGATTCGTGCGCGGACCCGGAGCACGGTCATGGCGGTGGTCAAGGCCGACGGGTTCGGACACGGCGCCGTCACGGTCGCCGAAGCCGCCGTTGCCGCCGGTGCCGGATGGCTCGGGACCACGAGTGTCGCGGAGGCTTCCGCGCTGCGCGCGGCGGGGCTGGCGGTGCCGATCCTCGCCTGGCTGCACCCCGGCGGGATCGACGCCGAGGCGGCGGCAGCCGCCAAGGTCGATATCGCGGTCGGATCGGTGGACGAGCTCGGCGCGCTCCTCGCGCAAGCCGCGGCGACGATGCGGATCCATCTGCATGTGGACACCGGAATGGCGCGGGGCGGCTGCCCCCGCGGGCAGTGGGACGAACTGATCGGTCTCGCCCGGCGTGGTCAACGGGCTCGGCGGGTCCGCGTCGTGGGCGTCATGGGGCATCTTCCACTGGCCGACCAGGCCGACCCCGCGGCGAACGCGCCGGCGGTCGCCGGTATGCGCGAGGCGCAGCGGGCGGTCTGGGCGGCGGGGCTCGGTTCACCGCTTGCCCATCTTGCGGCCACCTCGGGGACGCTGACCGACCCGGCGACGCATTTCGGCATGGTCCGCGTCGGGGCGGGGCTGGTCGGCATCGATCCCTCCGGGACCGTGACGATGCACGGCGCGTCCCGTCTGATCGCACCGATCGTGCACACGAGGGCGGCCCCGGCCGGTACGCCGGTCGGCTACGCCGGCACGTTCGTCACCGATCGCGCCACCCACCTGAGCGTGCTCCCGCTCGGGTATGCCGACGGGATCCCACGCGAGCTCTCGCCGCAGGCCGGCGTCGAGATCCGCGGACGCCGTCTCCCGGTCGTCGGACGGGTCTCGATGGACCAGATCGTGATCGACACCGGTGCCGAGTCCTTCCCGATCGGCACGTCCGCGACCGTGTTCGGCCCGGACGGGGGCGCGACCCCGACCGTCCAGGACTGGGCTCGTTGGGCCGGGACCATTCCGCACACCATCGTCACCGGCATCGGGCCGCGTGTGAAAAGGAGCATCGCTTGAAAAGGAGCATCGCGTGACACAGCGAATCGCGGTGATCGGCGGCGGAGAGAACGCCGAGCACGACGTCTCCCTGGCCACCGCCAGAGCGGTCGCCGGGGCGTTGCGTTCCGGCGGATTCGGCGTTGACGACCTGATCATCGGCCGCGACGGGGTGTGGAGGCGGGGCGCGGACGCGCTCGGGTCGCGGGCCGCCGGTTCCCTGGCGGCGGCGCTGAGCGTCATCGAACGTGCCGACGTCGTCTTTCCCGCAGTTCACGGCCCATCCGGCGAGGATGGGACCCTCGCGGCGTTGTGCGCCCTGACGCACACGCCGATGGTCGGTTCGGACCTGCGCGCCGGAGCGATCGGCATGGACAAGTGGGCGACCAAGCTCGTGGCGGAGGCCGTCGGGATCCACACCGCTCCCGGCCGGCTGGTGACGGCGGCGGAGAGCGCCGATGTCGAGTTCAAGACCGATGTGGTGGTGAAGCCGGTCTCGGCCGGGTCGAGTTTCGGTGTCGCCCTGGCACACGATGCCTCCCAGCTACGCGACGCGCTGCGCGACGCGGCACGGTTCGACGACCGGCTCCTGGTCGAGGACGTCGTCACGGGACGGGAGATCGATGTGGCCGTCCTGCGTGAGGCCGATGGCCGTCGATGGGCGGCGCCGCCGCTGGAGATCCATGCCGACGGCCTGTTCGACACCCGGTCCAAGTACGACGGTTCAGCCCGGTTCAGCGTGCCCGCCGACCTCGGCGACGCGGACCGGGCGGCCCTGACCGCGGCGGCGCTGCGGATGTTCGACGCGCTCGGCTGCGCCGGAGTCGCCCGCATCGACTTCTTCCTCACCGACCACGGGCCCGTCCTCAACGAGGTCAACACCATGCCGGGAATGACGGCCGAGTCCCAGGTACCGAGAATGTTCGCCGTGGCCGGACTGCCCTACGAGCACCTGGTCGTGCGCCTGGTCGCCGCTGCCACCGTGCCCGGCCCACCAACCCGGGCCTGAGCCTGTGGAGCCGTGGCCCGGCGACCCCGGGAAGGCGGGGCAGACGTCGCGAAAGGCAAAGGAAAATCACGGTCACCGATCCGGGTCCGCATACGTCGGCGATATGCCGTACTGCCTAGGCTTGAGGTATGCGCGTGCTGATCGTGGAGGACGAGCCCTACCTGGCCGAAGCGGTCCGGGACGGTCTGCGGCTGGAGGCGATCGCCGCCGACATCGCCGGCGACGGCGACTCAGCCCTGGAGCTGCTCAGCGTCAACTCCTACGACCTCGCGGTCCTGGACCGTGACATCCCCGGCCCCTCCGGCGACGAGATCGCCCGCCGGATCGTCGCCTCCGGCAGCGGCATCCCGATCCTGATGCTCACCGCCGCCGACCGGATCGACGACAAGGCCTCGGGGTTCGAACTCGGCGCCGACGACTACCTCACCAAGCCGTTCGAGCTTCGCGAGCTCGTCCTGCGGCTGCGGGCGCTGGACCGCAGGCGCGCGTACGCCCGGCCGCCGGTCAGCGAGATCGCGGGCCTGCGGCTGGACCCCTTCCGCCGGGAGGTCTTCCGCGACGGACGCTACGTCGCGCTCACCCGCAAGCAGTTCGCCGTGCTCGAGGTCCTCGTCGCCGCCGAGGGCGGTGTCGTCAGCGCCGAGGAGTTGCTGGAGCGGGCCTGGGACCAGAACGCCGATCCCTTCACCAACGCCGTCCGCATCACCGTCTCCGCCCTGCGCAAGCGGCTGGGTGAACCATGGCTCATCGCCACGGTGCCCGGCGTCGGCTATCGCATCGACACTGAACCAGACACCGGCCGTGAGGGAGACAGTGGATAGGACCCCCGGTTTGAGTGTCCGCCTCAAACTCACCCTCAGCTACGCCGGATTCCTCCTCGTCGCCGGCGCCCTCCTCCTGGCCGTGGTGTGGGTGTTCCTGCTGCGCTACGTCCCGGAGGGCGTGATCACCCCCGGGCCGAGCAACGACTGGCCCCGGGGACCGGCCCCGCAGTTCATCCCCAACCGCAACGACCTCCAGCGCGCCTTCGTCCCCCGCGCGGTCACGGCGATGGGCTTCCTGCTGGTGTTCGGTCTCCTGGGAGGATGGCTCCTCGCCGGCCGCATGCTCGCGCCCCTGACCCGCATCACCCACGCCACCCGCCTGGCCTCGACCGGATCGCTCTCCCAGAGGATCCGGCTACCGGGCCACAAGGACGAGTTCCGCGAACTCGCCGACGCCTTCGACACGATGCTTGAGCGGCTCGAAGCGCACGTCACCGAACAGCAGAGATTCGCGGCCAACGCCTCGCACGAGTTGCGCACCCCGCTGGCGGTCTCGAAGACGATCCTCGACGTGGCCCGCACCGATCCGAACCGCGACACCGACGAGATGATCGACCGTCTCCACGCCGTCAATACCCGAGCGATCGACCTCACCGAGGCACTGCTGCTGCTCAGCCGTGCGGATCGGCGGTCCTTCGCCCGAGAGCGCGTCGATCTGTCCCTCGCGGCGGAGGAAGCCACCGAAACGCTCCTCCCCTTCGCGGAAAAGCATGGCGTCACCGTCGAGACCAGCGGCGACATCACTCCCACGATCGGATCGCAAGCCCTCCTGCTACAGCTGACCATGAATCTCGTCCACAACGCGATCGTCCACAACGTCCCCGGCGGCACCGTCAGGGTCCACACCGAGGCGCGGCCCGACGCGAGTGTGCTGCGGGTCGAGAACACCGGCTATCTGCTCCCGCCGGAACTTCTCCCGACCCTCCTCGAGCCCTTCCAACGCGGAACCGAACGCATCCGCACCGACGAACAAGCCGGCGTCGGCCTCGGGCTGGCCATCGTGCACAGCATCGTCCGGGCACACGACGGCACCCTCGACCTCACCGCCCGCCCCGCCGGCGGTCTCCTCGTCACGATTCGACTTCCGGGGATGCCGCAGGCACCGTACGCGAGCAGGGCCCACTAGTCCGGCGGCACTTGTGAGAGACCGCTGGTACCGACCCGATTCAAGAATCTTCTGCCCTATCACATCCGTTCGGGCCTCTCGCGCGAATACCCGATCGGAGGTCACAGGCCAGATTCCCGAGGATCGGAGTAGTCCCCATGATCGGTATCCGCGGAGCCGTCACCACCAGCGCCCTCGCCCTCGCCGTCCTCACCAGCACCGCGGCCACAGCCACAGCCGCCGGTTCGGTGCTCGTCGACGGCGGCGGATACGGCCCCACCCGCCAGACCGCCCTCGACGCCGCCCTGGAGGATGCCCACGCCACGGCGCAATCCATCGGCTACTACGGACCCTGCACCACCATCGGTGAACCGCAGGTCTTCTTCGATCCCGCCGACCCCTATGGGCGCTACTACCGTGCCCAGCTGCAAGCCAACTGCGAGGAGTGACACCGGCACCCAGAATCTGCGGCGTCTCGGGCGGACGGGTTCACGAGGGCGGCGGGCACTGGCTGGGAAGCGCGACCCTTCCGGGGCTGTGCTCGAACGTGTCCATCATCAGCCACTCGTCCAGCTCGGGGTCGTAGAGATTCTGGACACCGAATTGCAGCACCTGCCAGAAGGTGCTCGGATTGCGTTGATCGACGTAGATGTCGCCGAGCGCAAGCGGAAACCGAAGATATTTCCCTGGCGGCAGCTGCGGCGCGACGACACCGACCCTCCAGTGGTTCACGTGGCGCTGCGGATTCCACTGCAAGATCTGCCGCCCGACGTACCGCGCCGTCCTGAGCTTCTGGTTCAGTGCCTTCAGATCGAACCCGGGGATTCGCGAGCACTGATGCTCGTTGAGACCAGGCCATTTGTAGGTCAGCGTGTAGAGCGAGTTCCGATAGATCAGGTTCGTGAACCAGATCGGGTACCGCGGACCGCCCGCGACCATCTGGCTGTCGCCGTCTCGTCCCGTCCAGGTGAACGGGACCGTGATGTTCAGATCCCGGACGATCCATTTGCCTTTGCCGCGAAAGTCTCGCGGCAGCTGCGGTGGTCGTGGCGTGTGCGAGCCAGGCCCTTTCGCGTCCGTGGCGCCACCCGGCGGCCCAGTCCGGCTTGCGGCGAGGACTGGAGGCAGAGCCACTGGGACTACGGCGATCGGTCCGGCTAGTGCCGCAGATGCCACTCGACGTATATATGTCCAACTCATGGTCCCCCCGGCTGCCGCTTCGCGCGCCGCCGTGACGCGGTGTCCATTCGCGGCCATGCCCTGCACCGTCCCCGGCGTTGCCTGACCGATAACCCCCAGGCAGGTCATGAGCTGTCCCGGTCCCGGTGAGGGCGCGCCGATATCGACGAACCTGGGCGGGGCAATCCGCGTCAGCGAACTCAACGGCGTGTATCCCGCGCACTTATCTCCCTCTGTCGACTCACCTTCGGAGGGATAGAGATCATGTGGAACCGGACAACGCGCGCCCTCGCCCTGCTGGCGGCACCCTTCGCCTTCGCCACCACCGTCGTCCCCGCCCAGGCGGTCGCCGCGGCACCCGCCCACTACCAGCTGACCAGGATCAGAGACCTGAACGGCGCGTTCGGGAATCTTCCCCAGGCCATCAACGCCGCCGGCCACACTGCGGGCGAAGGCTCGTTCCCCGGTCACGGCGCCCAGGCCGCCTACCTCAGCACCAACCCGACTGAGCTGACCCACCTGCCGGGCATCGTGCCCAACGACCCGACCTTGGCGGACGCCACCGTGGCGTACGGCCTCAACTCCTCCGACGTCGTCGTCGGCGCCGCCTTCAACACGTTGCCGGTACGGCAGACCGCGGTGGTCTGGCGCAACGGCACCCCGACCGATCTCGGCATCCTGCCCACCGACGGTCACGTCCAGGCTCGGGCGATCAACGACGCCGGCCAGATCGCCGGCACCGGTTTCGACACCGGTACCGCCTGGCTCTACCAGAACGGGAAGGCCACCGTCCTCGCGCCGCTGCCCGGTGGCCACGCCGCAGAGGCGTTCGGCATCACCGCCGACGGACGAGTTCTCGGCTTGTCCTCGACCTCGAACGACACCACCAAGGCCGAGGCCACGGTGTGGCGCGACGGCACTCCGTCCGATCTCGGTTCACTGCCCGGCAGCACCTGGTCGGAGGTGCACGCCATGAACTCCAGCGGAGTCGCGGTCGGCGCGGCCGGGGTCGGCGGTGGCGAGTTCGCACCCCGGCATCCGGTGATGTTCGCGGGCGGCAAGGTGATCGACCTGTGGCCGGACCTCGGCGGCAGCACGTTCGACACGGCTCAGGCGATCAACAAGGCCGGCACGATCGTCGGTGACGGCCGCGGCGGCTGGGTGTACAGCAACGGCGTCCGCACCGACCTGAACACCCTGATCCCGCCGGACACGGGCTTGAGGATCACGGCCGCGTACGGCATCAACGACGCCGGCCAGATCGCCGCCTCCGCCACCACCACCACCACGAACAGGCACCTCTCCTTCGCTGTGCTGCTCACACCGGACGCCGGCTGAATCGAACCCGCCGTTTGGCGGACGGCCCACCGGGATCACGGTGACGGCGCGGAGCCCGCGCCGCGGCGTCCGGAAACGGCGGTGCCGGGACACCGCGGTGCCGGACTCGCCGGCCGCCGGCCCGGCCGCACGGTGGTCGGCGACGAGCACAGCCATATCGGCTCCGACACCGAGACCGAAGGGCGGCCGCTCAGGCCACCGAGGTATCGGGCCAGCGGTTCCCCGGGGTGAGCATTCGGTCGAGACGGGACGCCAGCGCCGCCGCTTGAGCGCGGATCTCGGGGATGGCGGTGGTCTCGTAGCGCAAACCGCGCAGGGTGGGGCCGAGGGTGAAGATCCTTTCGTGCGGACGTCCGGCGGCGTCCAGGACGGCCCCGGCGGCGTCGGCGTCCAGGCCAAGCCGTAGCGGATCCGGGCGCGCCGTACCGTTGGTGAACAGCTCGTCCAGGAACGGGACGCCGGCCACGTCGGAGGCCGGGCCGGTTCCGTTGACGAGCCAGCCGACACGCAGTTCGCGCGTGCCCGCCTCCGCGTCGATGGCGACCGTCACTCCGTCGCGGTCGGCGACGGCGGAGCCGACACGTCCTCGCAGGACCCGTAGGCGGCCGGTGGCGCGCAGGTGGGCGATACGGGACGCCGTCGCCGGAGGGATCCGATGCCGGTGAATCTCCCAGTAGCGAGCCACCAGATCGAGGAAGCGCCGTTTGTCTTCGGTGCTCAGCCCGCCCCAGAGCCGTGGCACGTGGGGGCGCAGGGCGTCGACGACCCCCTGCCATTCGCCGCCGTTGTCCTTCACCGCCACGCGCAGGGCGCGCATCAGCCCCGCAAGGTTCTGGACGTGGGCGGGTAGGCGGACGTCGGCCGGAGGGGGCGGAAGTGGGCGATGCGTCCGCGGCAGCAGACCGTGCCGGGACACCGCGAACACCACGCTCCCGGGATGGGTGCGGGTCACGGTGATGGCGATATCGACCATGGTCAAACCGGTCCCCGCCACCAGGACGGGTGAGCCGTCGCAGATGCCGGTCAGCGCATCGGGCACCCACGGATCAGGGACGCAGCGGGGACCGGCCGGCACCCCTCGCAAGGCCGCCGGGGGACGGTTGCCGGTGGCCAGGACGACGGCGTCGGCGTCAAGGCGGCCCCCGTCCGACAGGGTCAGCCGTATCGGCCGTCCCTGCCCCGGTTCCCTGAGTGAAGTGACCGTCCCGGTCAGTTGGGTCAGGTGCCCCGCGGGCCAGGCTCGTCGGGCCTCGGCGAGTACCGCGCGTAGATAGCGTCCGTAGAGGCGGCGCGGAATGTAGTCGGCACCGGTCACGTCCTGCCCTTGGGCCCGGACCCACCGCAGCAGGTGATCCGGATCGCCTTCCAGCGCACTCATCCTGGTGGCGCAGACGTTGAGAAGGTGGTGCGAGTCGGTCGTCGCGTAGGCCTGCCCCAGCCCGTGGCGACCGTACTGATCAATCAAGATCACGCGCGGCGAGACGCCGGGCCCCCTCCCCCGGAGCAGGAGGTGCGCGGCGGTCAGTGTGCCGCTGGCGCCGCCTCCCACGATGGCGACCACCGGGACGGAGCCGCTTCGGCCTGCGAACTCACCCACCCCACGATGGTATCCGATAATTCCCACAAGAATAATAGGCAAACGAGGGGTTCAGCGGCGGTGCCAGGCTCTCACGCGGGCGCCGGAGCTCAGGTATGCCGGAAGCGACGAGCATCGCCCCGCCCCCCTTCTCGTTGGACGGTTTCCTGGTTCGTGTGACATCTGCCCGCTCTGGACCACTTCTCAGTGTGACGGGAACGGAGGAGCGTGGGTTGAGCAGACGGGGATCGGCGATCGAGTGCGAGGCTCAGAGACCGACCGGGTGGTTCGACGACCTCTTCGGCCGGTACTTCCCCCGCGTCCACGCCTACGCGGTAACGCGGGTCGGGACCGCGCAGGCCGAGGAGGTGGCCAGCGAGACGTTCACCATCGCGTGGCGGCGCCGGGACGTCGTGCCGGACGTCCCGCTGGCCTGGCTGATCGGCGTCGCCCGCAACGTGATCCGCGAGCAGTACCGGGACGCGCTGCGCCAGAACCTGATCGCCGCGGAGCTGACCGCCTGGGCGGCGTCCGCACCGCTCACCGGCGACGTCGCGGAACTGATCACCGATCGGGACGTCCTGCTGCGCGGGCTGGCCGCGCTGCCGGAGCGGGACCGCGAAGTCCTGATGCTGCTCAGCTGGCACGGGCTGTCCCCACGCGAGGCCGCCGACGTCCTCGGCTGTTCGAGGCCCGCGCTCACCATGCGCGTGCACCGTGCGCGCCGTCACCTCGACCGGCAGATCAGCGCCGCACACGACTCCGACCTTGATAGTGGGGGAAGCACCGATGAGTAGGAAGACCGATCTCCTGGCGGCGTTGTCCGACATCCGTCCAGACCAGCTCGACCCTCCGGCCGACTCCGGACGGCTGGAACGGTTCCGCGCCATCGCGGCCTCAGGAGTGCCACCGCGTCGTCGAGCGCGCAGGCACCGGTCCGGTGTCAGGGTTCCGCGGCCGACCCGGTACACCGTGGCGATCACCGCGGCGGCGGCCCTGGTCGCCGGCCTGGTCACCGTGCCACGGCTGGCCGGTGACGAGCCCTCGGCGCGGCAGGTTCTGCTCGCCGCCGCCACGGCGCTCGGGAACAGCAGCTCCGATACCGGCAGGTACTGGACAGCCGATCTCAGCACCTACACCACCGCCAGCTATGTGGGTGACACTCCAGCGGGGGCGTCCACGGCGAGACCTCTGTATCGTTACGAATCGACCTGCAATGCCCGGCTGTGGGCCTCTCGATCCAGCCGCGACACCAGCTGGCTCATCATCGACTCGGTCACCGACCGGAGGCTGAGCAGTGCCGACGAGCGGGCCTGGCGGCGAGCCGGGGCGCCGGGAGTCCGCGGTTGCCAGATCTACGACACCAGCATCGGCATGCGGTCGGCTCCGCCCGCCGCGCTCGCCCTCCAGCGCAGCGTCCGCGCCGAATCGCGGGACGAGCCGACTTATCCGAGCGTCGCGGGCACTCCGATCGCCCTCGATCAGATCGCCGAGTTGCCCACCGACCCCGGAGCGCTCAAGGCGGTATTGGATCAATGGTGGCTCCACGCCGCCTCATCGGCTGGAAGCGGGCCGGACGCAAAGGTGCCGACCCATGTCACCGTGCAGGAGATCGCCGACCTCCTGGTGAGCGCTCCCACGCCACCGGCCATGCAGGCCGCCCTGTACCGGGTCCTCGCCGGCCTGCCGGTCAACCGGAGCCATGGAACCGTCACCGACCAGCTCGGCCGCCGCGGAGTGGCCTTCTGGGCCGACAACGGAGCCGTGGACCAGAAGCTGATCGTCGATCCCCGGACCGGGCACCCCCTCGCCGTGGAGGGCTACCTCGCCGGCGAACTCGACAGCTTCACCCTCGTCCGCCGTCAAGGGTGGACCAACGCCCTCCCCACCCTGCCCGCCCATCGCTTGTGACGGTTTAACGGACACCACCGCAATGCATTTGTCTGCGAGCCCTTACGTGGTTCGGATATGCCGGAAGACGTTGATTTCCACGCTTTGCTGCTGATCAACCTCGGTGGGACGCCCCCGCCGAACCACGGGATCAGCCGAAGGTCATCCGCCTGCGCCTCGGCGGCTAATCAGAGGCACGCTCCGGAAGCGGGGGCGTGCACCCAAGGAGGCATCAATGCGCAGGATCATCGTGATGGCCACGCTCGCCACAGCGGCCGGTGTCGGAACGGCCACCGCCGCCAGTGCTCTGGCCCAGGGCCCCGGTGACGCGGCCGGAGACCAGGGCACCCGGCTGGTGGCCGGCAGTGAGCAGGGCTCGCCTGCACTGAAGGTGGTCGGCCTCACCGCCGACCAGCGGCTGGTGAGCTTCCAGACGACCGCGCCCGGCAGGGTGCGGGACCTCGGCAAGGTCGCCGGCCTGGCCGGCGACCGCACCCTGGTCGGGATCGACTACCGGGTACAGAACGGGACGCTGTACGGCGTCGGCGACAAGGGCGGGATCTACACGCTGCGCACCAGCGGCACGGCCACCAAGGTCTCCCAGCTCACCGTGGCGCTACAGGGCACGTCGTTCGGGGTGGACTTCAACCCCGCCGCCAACCGGCTCCGGGTGATCAGCGACACCGGCCAGAACTTACGGCACAACATCGACGACCCGGCGGGCGCACCCGCCGCGGGCGTCACCGCGGCGGACGGGACGCTGACCAACCCGCCGGTGCCGCCCGCCCCGGCGGCCACGGCCACCGGGGTGAGCGGGGCCGCCTACACCAACAACGACCTCAACGCGAACACGGCCACGACCTTGTTCGACCTGGACACCACCCTCGACCAGGTGTCGGTGCAGTCCCCCGCGAACGCCGGCAACCTGGCCCCGACCGGCAAGTTCGGCAGTGACGCCGGGCCCAGCGCGGGCTTCGACATCTACAGCTCCGCGAAGGCCGGGACCAACACCGGCTACGCCGCCCTCAAGGTGCAGGGAGCCCAGCGGTTCTACCAGGTGAACCTGCTGACCGGTAGCGTCTCACCGACCGGGGCCTTCCCTGCGCAGCGCCAGGTCGTCGACGTGGCATTGCCGCTCAACCAGGGCTAAGCACCCTCCACAGTCGGGGACACCCCGCCGGTCACGTCCCTGCCGCGTTTCGTCGCGGCGAACGTGACCGCCCGACGGACGACCGGGCGCGAGGATGCGGTCAAGCCTCCTCCGCCCGGCCGCTCCGTCCGGGGCCACGACGCTCAGGTGCGGTGCCGCCCGCACAGGCTCAGCGGGCCGACCAGAACGGGTCCCGGCCGATGAAGCCCAGCAGTCTGGTCTGGGTATCCGCGTCGTCGGGTACCTCGACGCGGCTGCCGTACTGGCCGGAGGAGCGGAGGACCTCCTCCATCGACTCCATCCCGCTGAGGAGCTCGGCGCAGAAGTCCGGGTCGAGCCGGTCGTCCTGGCCGGTGGCCCGGGAGAGATCCCACGTGTGCATGAACACGTCGGCGGTGTAGAACCGGTCGATCGCGGTCTGCAAGGGGACGCTGCCAATGTGCGGGTTGGTCAGTTCCCGTTGCGGGGTTTCCGGATCGTCCAATACCGCCTGCACGCCGTCGCAGTGGACCTGCCAGGCGGCGGCCGGATCGTCGTCCACCGACGGTCCGCGGGGCAGCTCGATGCCGGCGCCGGAGGCCAGAAACCCGTGAAACCAGTCGGTCAGGTGACGCACCACGTCGCGGGCGGCCCAGTCGGCGACCGGGGACTGTGCGTCCCAGGATCGCGTCCCGCGGACCCGGTCGGTGAACAGCCCGGCGACCTGCCGGTGTCGCTCGGCCGGGTGCTCAGACAGCGCCATCGACGAGCATCCTCTCCAGCTTGGCGTAACCCTCGTCGACGCCGACCTCCATACCGCTGCGCAGCATCGCGTCGCGGCCTTCGAAGCTGTCGACCAGCGACTGCGCCCGCAGCCGCGTCCTGCCGTCCCCCAGGTCCTCGAACCACAACGTCTCCAGCGCGACCCCGTCCGGATCGCCCTCGAACGTAAAGGTCTGGACGATGCGGTCGGACCGTATCTCGTGGAAGCAGCCGTGGAACCGGTACTCGGTGCCGTCGCGCACCGCGACGTAGCGCCAGCTGCCGCCGGAACGCGCGTCCCAGTGCTCGATCCGGGTGGACATGGCGTTGGGACCCACCCACCGGGCGAACAACGCAGGATCGGTGTGGGCGCGCAGGAGTTGCTCGGGCGTTGCCGCGAAGTCACGAGTCATCCGGATGACCGGGAGCCTCGGGTCGGCTTCAATCGCTGTCTCCGTGATCCTGTCCATGTTCGTCTTCCTTCATCTCCGCCAGGACGGCGTCAAGGCGGCGGTAGCGCTGCTCGGCTTGGACCCGGCGGCGCTCGATCCAGGTGTCCATCAGGTCGAGGGCCTGGAGCTCCAGGCGCACCGGCCGGGGCTGCGGCCCTCGCGGCCGGCTGACGAGGCCGGCCTCCTCCAGCACCCGCAGGTGCTTGTACACGGCCTGAAGCGTCATCCGGTACGGCTCGGCCAACTGGCTCACGGTCGCGTCGCCCTCCGAGAGCCGGGCCACCATGTCGCGCCGGGTCGGATCCGCGAGGGCGCCGAAGACCCTGGACAGCGTGTCCGTGATCGCCCCTCCCACTTTCACCTTTTTGGTTGAAAGTAAGGGTAGGTCGCACGTCCGTCGCCTGTCAACCGTGTGGTTGAAAGCGCAGGCCCCTGGGGTGGCTACCTCCCCAGTCGCGGAAGGGCGGACGTGCCGCCGTACGTGCGCTACGGGCCGACCATGGCACCGGGCAGTCACCTTTCCGATTCGTCCTGGGACAGGTGGCGCACGAGGGCCGCGAAGTCGGCGGCGAGGTCGTTGACCGCGGTCAGCGGGCGGCAGAGGGCGATGCGCAGCGGCGGGATGTCGGGGATCGGACGCCAGGCCAGGTCGGGGCGGGTGTAGTGCGAGGTCATCGACTCGGGGCTGATGCAGATCGCCGAGGCCGAGGCGACGTGTTCGAGCATCTCCTCCACGTTGTCGTTCTCCGGTCCCCAGACGGGTTCGCCGCCGTCGGGGCGCGGGTTCACCGCCCACCAGTCCACCCACTCCCGGGGCGCCTGCCGCGTCCAGACGATCGGCTCCGCGGAGAGGTCGTGGATGGAGACGGCGTCCCGTCCGGCCAGCGGGTGCCCGGCCGCCAACCCGACCCAGCGCTGTTCGACACGTACGACCTCGACGTGCAGCCCCGCTGTCTCGGCCGGGAACCACACGAACGCCGCGTCCACCACACCCTCGCGCAGAGCCGCCACCTCACCGCCCCAGTCGAAGCGTTTCGGCTCGACGGAGACGTCCGGATGCCGCTTCATGAACGCGGCGTACGCGCGGGTGCCCAGCGTTCCGGCGCCGGAGGCCGCGAAGCCCACCCGCAGGATCCGCGCCCGGGCGGCCGCCTCCACACGGGCGGTCCGTTGCGCCGCCTGCCAGTCGACGATCAGCTGCCGGGCCGCGGGAAGGAACGCCTCACCGGCCGGAGTCAGGAGCACCTCGCGTCCGGTGCGTTCGAAGAGGGGGGTGCGCAGGTCCGCTTCCAACCGCCGGATGCGGCGGCTGAGTGACGGCTGGGACACGAAGAGCCGCTCGGCCGCACGGGTGAAGTGGAGCTGTTCGGCGAGCTCGACGAAGTACCGCAGCGTACGCGTGTCCACGTCCAACGAAGTCTCCGAAGTCATGCGTTTACTGCATAGGTCCAGGTCTTGGACCTCGCCGAAGAAGCGTAGTTGCCTGAATGGCATGTCCGACATTTCACGAGCCACTTTGCTGCGCGCCGGTGGGCTCTCCGCGTCCGTACTCGCCCTCGACGCCTCCCGCCCCGCTGCCGCGGCCACCGGCCGGGAGCACCCGAACGTGACACTGATCCGCGGCTACTACGCCGCGTACGCCGCCGGGGACACGGGCGCTCTGCGCGAACGGTTCTTCGCGCCCGACATCGCATGGACGATTCCGGGTCACCATCCGCTGGCCGGCACGAAGCGCGGGGCGAACGAGGTCATCGCGTTCTTCGAACTGCTCGCCCGCGCCGGGATGAAGGCCGAGCCGATCTTCCTGGCGGCGGACGGGGAGTGGGTCGTGGACCTGCACCGGGGATGGAGCACCACGCCGGCCGGGCTCGACCAGGTGTGGGCGCTGGCGTTCCGGATCAGGAACGGTCGCATCACCGAGGCGGTCAACTATCCGGGGGACCAGCACGCCGCCGACGCCTACTTCTGGCGTGTCTATCCGCTCGCGCCGATTCCGAAGCGGCTTGCCCGGAGTCCGCGCCGTCCATAGTGATCCACCATCCCGAGACCGGCGGGCCTCTCACCTGCGCGCCCTCGGGGGCTTGAACTCCGTCCGGCAGAGGGCCGTATCTCCACGCACGGATCGGACCTTGGAGGACCCATGAAGCGCCGTAACTCCGCGAGGAAGAGTCGTATGCGCACCGTGGTCACGTGGACCGTGGTGGCCGCCGGATCCGCCGGCCTCGCGGCCGGCTCGCTGTACGCGGTCGGGATGCCGGACGCGTCGGGTGGCGGGCAGCAGGCGACGCTGGCCGGTGACCAGGCGACAAGGCCGACGAACGCATCGGCCGCGGCCCTGGCCGCCAAGCTGGCCGACCGGCTCGGCAGACGCACGGCCGGCGCCTACCTCGATTCCGCCGGCCGGCCCGTCGTCACCGTCACCAACACCAGGGACGCCGCCATGGTGCGCGCCGCCGGCGCGGTGGCGAAGGCGACGCGCACGAGCCCCGCGACCCTGAACCGGATCACCACCACCCTCGCCCGGACGACGCGGGGCATCCCGGGCACCGCCTTCGCCGTCGACCCCGCCACGTCCAAGGTGACGGTCTGGACGGACGAGTCGGTCACCGGGACCCGGATGGCCACCGTCCGCCGGATGGCCGGACAGATGGGGCCGGCGGTCAAGATGGACCGCATTCCCGGACGCCTCCGTACCTTCGCGCTCGGCGGCGACGCGATCTTCGGTGAGAGCGCCCGCTGCTCGCTGGGCTTCAACGTCAAGCGCGGTGACCAGAACTTCTTCCTCACCGCCGGACACTGCGGCAACGTCGTCCGGGCCTGGACCGCCGACCAGCAGGGCAACCAGGCCCTCGGCACCACCGTGGAGAGCAGCTTCCCCGGCGACGACTTCGCCCTCGTCCAGACCGACCAGGCGGGAGAGGGCGCGGTCAACCTGTACAACGGACAGCAGCAGGACATCACCCAGGCGGGTGACCCCGTTGCCGGCCAGCGGGTCTCGCGCAGCGGCAGCACCACCGGTCTCCGCTCCGGCAGCGTCACCGCCGTCAACGCGACGGTGAACTACCCCGAAGGCACCGTCACCGGCACCATCCAGACGAACGTCTGCGCCGAGCCGGGCGACAGCGGCGGCTCGCTCTTCAGCGGGAACACCGCCCTGGGCCTCACCTCCGGCGGCTCAGGCGACTGCCAGAGCGGCGGTGTCACCTTCTTCCAGCCGGTGACCGAACCCCTCAAGGCATTCGGCGCCAGCGTCACCTGACCACTCACCGCCAGAAGAGGCCGGTTCCTCCCCGCGCGGAACCGGCCTCCGTACTGCCCGGGTGCCACCGGCGAACGCTTGGCGGGCCGACGAGAACTGCACCCTTCTTCTTATTCTATGTTAATCAACAATGGCATCGACAACCCTCGAAATCCACCCTCAGCTTGCCTTGTCACAAACGTTGCCCGCCCGCCCTGTTCTGCTGGGCAAGTGTTCACGAATTTTCCGGCGAGGAGAGGCTCTCCGGTCCCCCGATCTGCGGTGATGGAATCACACACGAATCAGTGGCACCCACGGGACCTTGCCCACTATTCGGAGTGTCGGTTAGTGTGCAGCCATCTGATAGGAAGCCTGCCTAACAGATGAAGTGTGCGATGCCCGCCCCCCGCCCCCTTTTGCATCGCCTGCATGGACGTGGCCACCGACGAGAGTCGTGCCCCCTCGCAAGCCACGAATCACATGGTGCGTCAATGCCATGCCGACCACTCGCGTAGTCGGTGTTCGCGACGAAGCCTGGCCACTCCTGGGGACCCGGAGACGTGCTTCGACATGCGCGGACCCGCCGTCTCGGGGTCGCGCCGCCCCGCCCTGGTAGCGGAGCAGGGCGGAGGCCACCGGCGGCACGACTGCCGATTGGAGAAGTTGCCATGCGAAAAGTGATGCAAGCGGCACTGGGGGCGAGCGCCCTCGCCCTTGCGATGTATGGTGCGACCGCCGCGAACGCCGCCGAACCCCCCAGTGGCGGGGACATGCCCATCATCGGTGGCCACGACGCCACCGAGACGTACTCCTGGATGGTGTCGCTGAGCAACGGCTGCGGCGCCAGCCTGGTCGCCCCGCAGTGGATCGTCACGGCGAACCACTGCGGCTCGGCGTCCCAGGGCCGGATCGGCTCGAACAGCAAGAACTCCGGCGGCGAGAGCCGTCAGATCGACCGGCGCGTCACCAAGCCGGGCACCGACCTCACGGTGATGCACCTGACCACGCCGTCCACGCTGGCGCCGGTGAAGATGACGCAGACCAACCCCGCCGCGAACAGCCCGGTACGGCTCCTCGGCTTCGGCTGCATGAGCTGGCCAAGCTGCCGGAACGCCACCACGCTCCAGGAGATCGACCTGACCATTCTGCCCAGCGGTCAGTGCTCGGCCGGCGGCGGGACCGCCAACGACGTCTGCGTCTCGGGCGACCGGACCCACTCCGCCTGCCACGGCGACTCCGGCGGGCCGGCGGTCACCGGCAGCCGCGGCAACTGGACCCTCGTCGGCGAGACCCACGGCCCGGGCGACAACCGCGGCGAGTGCGCGACCACCACGCTCTACACCGGCATCGCACCGCACCTGACCTGGATCAACCAGCAAATCGGTAGCTGACCCCCCGCCCCCACATCGCAGGAGCTCCCATGTTCGTCCGCAAGATCATGACGGCCTTGGCCGTCACACTCGGAATGACCTTCCTGGCGCCCGCACTGATCGTCGACTCCGCGTCGGCCGCGGCCCCCGTCGCGGTCCGCACGATCTACTACGACGCCAGCGGGGCACAGGAGTTCAAGGCGGCCGTCGACGAAGGCGCCGAAGCGTGGAACAAGGCCGTGCCGGTGATCCAGCTCAAGCAGGCGACCGGGACACAGGCCACGATCAAGGTCTACGCCGACGACGGCTGGCCGCGCACCATGTCCAACGGCTTCGGCCGGGGCACCATCTACATGGGACGCCAGGCGGTCACCGACGGCTTCTACCCGCCCCGGATCGCCGCGCACGAGATCGCGCACGCCCTCGGCCTGCCCGACAACCGCAACGGACGTTGTGACTACCTGATGTCCGGTCACAGCTCGCCGACCTCCTGCAAGACCACCACCCCGCATGAGACCGAAGCCGCGCAGGTCACGCGGAACGCGGGCGGCAAGTTCCCCGCGACCCTGAGCCGGCCGACCGTGTACGTGGACTGCTACCAGTTCTGACCACCCCGCTCCCCCACCGCGGGCACAGCGATAGCCGTGCCCGCGGTGGGGTGCAGCCGTCCAGAGGGTATTTTCCTGGGGGCGACCCCCAGGCTCCCCTTCCGGCATTCTTCTCGCTGACGTCGGAGATCTGTCGAGCTTCGCCCTGTGGGAAGATCTGGCCGTGTCCAGAGCCGTCGAGGTCGAGGCCCTCAAAGTCCGCCCGCAGTCGCTGATGCTGACGTACCTGGGCAACTACGTGCTCGGACGCGATGTGGCGGTGTTCTCCGGAAGCTTCATCGAGGTTCTGGGCCGGTTGGGGATCGGCGAGCACGCGGTCCGCTCCATGCTGAGCCGGATGGTGACGCGCGGCCTGCTGGCCCGGTATCCCGATGGTCGCCGCATGTTCTTCGGGCTGACCGAACGGTCCCGACGGATCCTGGCCGACGGCGAGGAGCGGGTCTGGCGGCGCAGCGTGATCAACGACGACTGGGACGGTAGTTGGACGGTCCTGGCGTTCTCGCTGCCCGAGTCCTGGCAGAGCCGCCGGCATGAACTGCGCTCCCGGCTGGCCTGGGCCGGGTTCGGCCCGGTCGGCAACGGGCTGTGGATCTCGCCCGCCCGGGTGGACGTCGCCGAGGTGACCGCCGACCTCGGGCTCGACACCCACGTCCGGGTGTTCGCCGGGCCGTCCGTGCCGCCCACCGACGAGCCGCGGATGATCCGCGACGCGTTCGACCTGGACGGGCTCGCCGCCGGGTACCGGGCCTGGCTGGAGCGCTGGGATCGGCCCGATCCCGTGCCCGAGGCCAGCGACGACCTGATCCGCTACCTGCTGATGAGCACCGAGTGGCTCGGCCTCGTCCGCGCGGACCCCCGCATCCCGCTGCGCCATCTGCCAACCGACTGGCCCGCGATCCGCGCCCAGAAACTGCTGTACACCCTGCGCGACCGCTACCAGGCCAAGGCACGCGACATCGCCGACCGGACCGTGGAGCTGATCGAGCTCCGCTGAGCCACCGGGACGTCCGAGACGGCCTTGGACGGGGATGACAAAGTTCGGCAGATCATTGACTTTGAAAACGGATATGCCGAACATTGCGGAGGTTTCCGTCCCACGTCTCCCGGCGAGGAGCCCTCATGAACCACTCCCGGCATCGCGCGCCGCCCTTCCGCCCGATCTCGGACAGCCTGGCCGCGCCCACCCGCGGGTAGTCGCGATGGACGAGCACGAAGACGTGGCGTTCCCGAGGAATCGGGCGGCGAAGGTGGCGCCGTGAACGAGGCCGAGATCCTCAGCACCCCCGATCCTCAGACGTTGGCGAACAGCCGGCTCGGCGGCTACCTGCGGTGGCTGGAGAGCGAACGAGGTCTGGTCTTCGGCGACTACCACCAGCTGTGGCGATGGTCGGTCCAGGACCTGGACGGCTTCTGGTCCTCCATCTGGTCGTTCTTCGACATCCGCGCACACACCCCGCCCCGAGCGGTGGTGGGCCGACACGCGATGCCCGGAGCGACCTGGTTCCCCGGCTCCACCCTCAACTACGCCGAGCATGCCACCGGCCTGTTCGAAGACCGGGACCGGACGGCGGTGATCGCGCACTCCCAGACCCGCCCGCCCATCGAACTGACCTTCGGCGAGCTCGGTGACCGGGTCGCCCGAGTCAGGGCCGCACTGCGGCGGCTGGGCGTACGGCGAGGCGACCGGGTCGTGGCCTACCTGCCCAACATTCCCGAAACACTCGTCGCCTTCCTCGCCACCGCGAGCCTGGGCGCGATCTGGGCGAGCTGCGCCCCCGAGTTCGGCCCCCGTGCCGTCATCGACCGCTTCGCCCAGCTCCGGCCCGCCGTCCTGCTCACCATCACCGGATACCGCTACGGCGACCGCGACATCGACCGCCGCGCACAGGCCGCGGTGATCCGCGCCGCACTACCGACCGTCCGGCACACCATCCACATCCCCTACGGCGGCGATGACGGGCCGCCCGGCACGCTCGGCTGGCCCGACCTGCTCACCCACCCCCCGGAACCGGGATTCGAGCCCGTCCCGTTCGACCATCCGCTGTTCGTGCTGTTCTCCTCCGGCACCACCGGACCGCCCAAGGCGATCGTCCACGGCCACGGCGGCATCCTGATCGAGCACCTCAAGAACCACGCGCTGAGCTGGGACCTGCACCCCGGGGACCGGATGCTGTGGTTCACCTCCACTGCCTGGATGCTCTGGAACGCCCAGGTGTCGGCGCTGTTGCTGCGCGCCTCGATCGTGATGATCGACGGCAACCCCATGCACCCCGACCCGGACGCGCAGTGGCGGCTGGCCGCCCAGACCCGCGCCACCCTGATGGGCGTCAGCCCCGGCTACATCACCGCCAGCCGCCGGCACGACCTCCACCCGGCGCGCGACTTCGACCTGTCGGCGTTGCGGCAACTCAGCGTCGCCGGCAGTCCGCTGTCGGCCGAAGGGTCTCGCTGGGCGGTCCGACAGTTGGGCGACCGGGTCCTGCTCAACGTCGGCAGCGGCGGCACCGACGTGTGCAGCGGACTCCTCCAGGGCGGCCCCATGCAACCAGTGCGGGCCGGCCAGATCTCCGGCCCCTGCCTGGGCGTGGCCGCGCACGCCTACGACCCGCGGGGCGAGCCGGTCGTCGGCGAGCTCGGTGAGCTGGTCATCACCGAGCCCATGCCGTCCATGCCCGTCGGGTTCTGGGACGACCGGGACGGCTCGCAGTACCGGGCGGCCTACTTCCAGCACTACCCGGGCGTATGGCGACACGGCGACTGGGTCCGCTTCGCCCCCCAAGGTCACTGCGTCGTCACCGGACGATCCGACGCCACCCTCAACCGCGGCGGCATCCGGCTCGGCACCGCCGAGTTCTACGCCATCACCGAGAACCTCCCCGAGATACACGACAGCCTCGTCGTCCACCTCGACGATCCCCACGACGGCATCGGCGAATTACTGCTGTTCGTCGTCGCCCCACAGGGACTCGACAACACCTTGCGTAAGAGACTCGCCCAGGACCTGCGGGACGCGCTGTCCCCGCGCCACGTCCCGGACGTCATCGTCGCCGTCCCCGCCATCCCCCGCACGCTGACCGGCAAGAAGCTCGAAGTCCCCGTCAAACGCATCCTGCTCGGCGCACCCGCCGAACAGGTGGTCGGCCCCGACACCGTCACCGACCCCCGTTCCCTGGCCGCCTTCGTCGCTCACGCCCGCCGGCGCAGCACCGATCCCGCGGCGAACACCGAAGAGCGCCCGCGCATCTGAACCGCCGGGACCGCCGTAGGCCACGGGGTCGGACGGGGTGGCGCGTGCCTATGGCGTCCATATGGACTGACGGTTTCCGGTCGCGGACGCTCCCGTCTGTGCGGCCGTTGGCGAATTCCGGTCAGGGTGGACCGGGCCAAGGTGGGCCGCCCACTCGCGTTGCACGGCCGCTTCGGCTGGAATGGGGCGAGTGATGAAGGCGAACGGGCCCTGGGCCCACAATCGCGGCGTGCGCGCCACGGCGCTGCTCGTCGCCCTGTGTGCGGCCACATCGTGCTCGGTGTCGGACGGTGCGGTGTCGGACGGTGGGGTGCCGGAGCGTTTACCGCGCCGCTCGGCTGCGCCGGACGCACGGCAGCAGGGGATCGCCCTGCCGTCCTGGAATTCTGACGACTACACCGGTCCGCGGGCGGGCGCCTACGTCGCGTCGATCGCCGCCGCGGGCGCGAGTTGGATTCAGCTCAACCCGACCTGGTATCAGGATTCGCCGCGGGACGGCGAGATGCACCGCACCGCCCAAACGGCCGACGACGCGGGCCTGCGGCACATCGTCGGCCTGGCACGGCGGGCGGGGCTGCGGGTCCTGGTGAAACCGCACGTGGACCTGCCCGGTGATCAGGACCGGGCCGATATCCGGCCGCGGGATCCGCGCCGCTGGTACGACGCCTACACGCGCTTCATCGTGCACTACGCCGACCTGGCCCGGGAGACCGGTGCGGACGAGCTGGCCGTCGGGACCGAACTCGCCGGGCTCTCGGGCGACCGGGCTCCTTGGCTGGCCATCGTCAAGGCGGTGCGGGCGAGGTTCCACGGGACGCTCGTCTACGCCGCGAACTACGACGAGTACGAGCATGTGGCGTTCTGGGACGCGCTGGACCTGATCGGGATCGACGCCTACTGGCCGCTGGCGGGCCGGCCCACCACCGATGTCGCCGCGTTGCGGCGCGCGTGGACGCCGATCTTGCGGCGGGTCGGTCGCTTCTCGGCGAGCCGGGGGCGTCCGGTGCTGTTCACGGAGGCGGGGTACGTGAGCCAGCAGGGATCAACGACGGAACCGTACGCCTGGGAGATCAGTAAGGCCGACGGGGCGGCGGAGCAGGCCGCGGCCTATGAGGCCCTCCTCGCGAGTTGCGCCGACCAGTCGTGGTGGGCGGGCGTCCACTGGTGGATGTGGGACGACTGGCCTGACGCCGCCGAGACCCCGCGGAGCCTCTCGTACTCGCCGCACGGCAAGCCCGCGGAGCGGATCCTCCGGCGCTGGTGGCGACCCTGAATGACTCGGGGCGCCGGAGGATCCGTCGCTCCTACGGGATCAGGGTGGCTGGGTCGACGAAGGTGTAGCCGAGACCACGGATGCCGCTCACGATCTGGGTGAGCGGGCCGGTTCCGTAGTACGGGTGGTAGAACGTGCTCGCGAAGCCGTCACGCACCGCGAGGTTGTACTGGGCCGCGCGGACGATGTCGGCGGGCGACCGCGGCAGGTTGTTGTCCTGTGCCTCGGGCTCGTAGTTGCCGAGGTTCTCCGGCAGGACGGTGGCGCCGCCGATGTCGCGGACCGGGTAGGGAAGGAACTGGCCGATGTACCGGCGCCCGTCGACGGGACCGCCGGACAGCTGGCCTGAGAAGTACAGGCTGCGTTCCAGCCGCGCCGCGTAGGCGGACTTGACGGCACCGTAGTCGACAGCGGAGGCCGCGTAGTGCGGGGTCGTCCAGATCGTGGGCGTGGGCAGGCCGACCGGAGCGTAGGCGGCCTTTCCCGTGTTGATCCTGGTGGCCGCCCAGGTGGCGGAGTCCTCCGCGACCGGCCCGTCGAGGATGACGTAGTTGCTCTCGTCGATGTGCGCCCGGAAGAACTCGAAGTCGTCGCCCGTCGTCCCCGAGTAGGGGTTCTTGACGCTGTTGTACTGGTGGGTGTAGCCGTGCGCCACGATCCGGCCACCGTTGGCGGCCATGTACTTCAGGGCGCTGACGACCTGTGGTCTCTGTGCCAGCGTGATCGTCTGCGGGACGCCGTTGTTGTAGACGCCCTGGGGGTCGGTGTAGACGGGGATGACCTGGAACGCGTAGGGGATGCGCTGGGTGGCCAGGTACCGGGCGACGGCCATCAGCTGGTTCGGGTCGCTGGCCGGGCTGATGTCCTCCAGCCGCAGCACGGCGCGGTGCCGGGTGGGCGTGCTCGGCGCGAGGACGTCGAACAGCAGGTCGTGCCAGGCGATGATCCGGTCGGTCTCCTTGATGTAGGCGTACGGGATCTCACCGAGGTAGGTCAGGTTCGCGGACCTGAGCGCCCACGGAAAGGGCGTCGCCGGCGAGGTGCTCGTGTCCTGCGCCACCGCGAGGGTGGTCACCGCCGACGGGTTGGTGATGGCGGGGCGCAGGATGCCGCCGTCGCCTCCGGAGGGGACGGTGCGGGTCAGTGGCTGGTTCTTGTAGTCGACCCGAGTCACGGTGCCGACGGGCACGAAGTACGACTGGGTGGGGTTCCATCCGTACTTGGCGGTGAAGGCGGCAACGCCGATCTTGTTGGCCAGGGTCCAGATGTTGTTGTTCATCCACACGACGGGTCTCGCCGTGGCGGCGACGTCGGCGTAGAAGGCGTCCGGGACGGCGTCGGGGATGGAGCCGCCGTAGTAGGTCGAGCCGATGTAGATCGTGGCCGTGTGCCGCTCGACCTCTCCGGCGGTGTACTTCGAGACGGGCTTGGCCGTGACCGTGCCGAAGCGGCCGGCCAGGTTCGCCGTGGCCATCCCGTACAGCTCGCCGAGGAACCCGTACGGGCCGGCGGAGTCGTAGAGCACGAGTGCCGAGGTGGCCGCGGCCGTGCTGGGGGCCGCCGCCGTGGCGGGCGCGATCTTGACTCCGTCGAGCCGCCGGACCGGCGGGGGATTCTCCTGCCTGCGCCGGTCGGACGCAAGCTGGGTCCTCGCCCAATCTTTCAATTTCAGTGCGGGCGCCGGGCGCCCGGTGGGGAACTCATCGGTGTGGCGTCCCGTCGGGCCGGCGTGACCCGGTGCGGTCGCGTGCCCGATCTCGGCCCCGGCTGGGACGGCCGTTGCGGGCGCGACCAGCGCCGTCACCACCGCCAGCAGGGCCACCGCTTTTCGGCTGAGCCATTTCATGGTCATGGAACTGCCTCCACGTCCCTTTACGAAGAGTAGAAACATCGCATACTGAGCGGAATATCGCGCCCCGTCGAACGTGGCGCGATCCGGCCGCCCCGTAGCCTTTCCCTCTTCTCGACTTTGACGAGACTTTACTTCGAGGTACCGTTCTCTTGAAACACTTGGGGAGTCCCGGTCTCGAACGTGACCGGGATCCTGCATCGATCGCAGGTGGCTGCGAAACGCAGGGGCATCCACTCGTCGCCATGCGAGGAACCGGGGGTATATGGCGGTGTACATGAAATCTACGATCGGTGTCTTGCTCGTCTTCTCAGGGGTCGTGTCATCACCGGGCAAGACGCCGACCATGCAGGTGGCACGGGTTTTTCTGGAGATAACTGGAATCGGTTTCGGCCTCTACTGCGTGGCCGCATTCGGTCTTTTTCTCGCCGGCGTGAGGATGCGGGCCATGGCGGACGCGCGGCCCGCCGCCACCCGGGACTGGCCATGATCGGCCAGCTGGCCGTGGCCGGCAGCCTCGCAATTATCGTTCTGGCGGTCACCTACAACAGCGGGATGTTCGTCCTGTCCCGGCGCGGCACGCCGCGCCAGGGAGAGCCGGGGAAGGAGCGAACCTACGTCTTCATGCTCGCGTGCCTGAACGAGGAAAAGGTGATCGGCGAGAGTTTGGCGCGTCTCACCGGTCTCCCGCTGGCCGACTTTCTGGTCCTCGTCATGGACGACGCGTCCGACGATGGAACGGCCCAAAAAGTCGCCGCGGCGGCCTCCGCCGCCCCGGGCCGAATCCACCTCTACCGGCGCAGACTTCCGGATGCCCGCAAAGGAAAAGGGGCCGCGCTCAACGCCGGACTTGCGTGGTTGGGCGAATCGAACTTACTAGAAGGTAAGGACGCCCACGACGTGATCATTTGTGTGATCGACGCCGATGGGCGACTAGATCATCACGCAGTGGAACAAGTGGACCCGTTTTTTAACGATCCAAAAGTCGGTGCGGTGCAGGTGGGGGTGCGCATGTACAACCGCCACAGCCGCCTTCTCGCCCGCCTACAGGACATGGAATTCGTCGTCTACGGAGAGATCTTCCAGACCGCGCGCCGCCATCTCGGCAGCGTCGGGATGGGCGGCAACGGCCAGTTCATGCGCCTCGGCGCGCTGCGATCACTGCCCGGCAGGGCCTGGAGCGACTGCCTCACCGAGGACCTCGACCTCGGCGTCCGCCTGATCGCGGCCGGCTGGACCAACGCCTACTGCGGGACCGCGGCCGTCCATCAGCAGGCCGTCCTCACCCTCGGGAGGCTGCTCAGGCAGCGGTCCCGCTGGTTCCAGGGACACATCCAGGCCTCGCGGCTGGCGCCGCTGATCCTGCGCGGGATCGCGCCGCGCCCGGCGGCGGACCTGCTCTACCACCTGTCGAGTCCGGCCCTGCTTCTGCTCACCTCGCTACTGCCGATCTCGTTCGCCCTCATGCTCGGCGACACCGCCGTCGCCTCGATCCGAGCCGGGCACAGCCTCATCTCGCCGTGGTGGCTGCCCTGGTTCTATGCGATGACGTTCGGCCTCGCCGCCGCCTACGCGGTCGTCTACCGCAAGCGTGAGCCGGTGAGCCGGCGGTACTCACTGCTGCTCGGTCACCTCTACGTGATCTACGGCTACATCTGGTTCGTCTCCGGCTGGTGGGCCGTCGGCCGCGTCCTCACGGGCAGGCATACCTGGCTCAAGACCGCACGAACCTAGGCGAACCCTCTCCCCGATCCATCCCGTGCGAAGCCCGGCATCGCCCTGCCCGGCCTCCCGCGCGAACAGCACGCGTCTGCGAGGAGCAGAACATGACTGTCCTTCCCCTGCATCACCCTGCCCGGAACCGGTCGTGGAACGTCGTGACCGAGCCCCCGATCCGAGCCATGATCGTGCTCGGCACCCGGCCGGAGGCGATCAAGCTCGCCCCCGTCGTCCGCGCGATGAACGCCTCACCGGACTTCGAGCCGCTCGTGGTGAGCAGCGGCCAGCACCGGGAGATGCTGGAACCGATGCTGACGGCTCTCGGCGTCCAGGCGCACACCGACCTCGCCGTGATGCGCGACCGCCAGCGGCTGGCCGGACTCACCGGCCGGCTGGTCACCGCGCTTGAGGCGACCATGCGCGACGAGAATCCCGACGTCGTGGTCGTCCAGGGCGACACCACCACCGCGATGTGCGGCGCGCTCGCCGCCTCCTACGAGCAGATCCCGGTCGCCCACGTCGAGGCCGGCCTGCGCACCGGCAACCTGTACAACCCGTTCCCCGAGGAGCTGAACCGCCGGCTGATCGGCCCCATCGCCCGCTGGCACTTCGCGCCGACCGAGCGCGCCGCCGTCCACCTGCGCGCCGAGGGTATCCCGCGGGCGCACGTCGTCACGACCGGCAACACGGTCATCGACAACCTCCACTGGATGCTCCACCAGGGCAGCGGGACGTCGGCGTTCCGCACCACCGGAGAGCGGATCCTCGTGACCCTGCACCGCCGCGAGAACCAGGGCGACGGGATGCGCGGGCTCGCGGGGGCCATCCGGCGCCTGGCCGAACGGGGCGACTGCGAGGTGCTCTTACCGCTGCACAAGAGCCCCGCGGTGCGCGAGTCTCTGCTTCCCGACCTGTCCGACCACCCGGGTGTCACGATCTGCGAGCCCCTCGGCTACCCCGACTTCACCGCCACCCTCGCATCCTGCGATCTGGTTCTCACCGATTCCGGCGGCGTCCAGGAAGAGGCCCCCAGCCTGGGAAAGCCGGTCCTGGTCCTGCGCGCCACCACCGAACGGCCCGAGGCAATCGAGGCCGGCGTCGCCCGGCTCGTCGGGACCGACCCCGACGAGGTCTTCGCCGCGGCGTCCCGGCTGCTGGACGACACGGACGAACGCGATCGGATGGCCCGCGCCGTCAATCCCTTCGGAGACGGCAGGGCGGCGGACCGGATCCTCGACGCGATGGTCCGTGACTGCCTCCGGCCGGACACCGTGTACTCCACCGCATCGGAGTGAACCGCACCGCATGATGGCAACCATGTCCCCTTCGGCCGGATCCACGGCCTTCCGGCGGTCGCCGGCGCTCGCCCTCGCCGTCCTGCTCACCTTCCCGGCCGTGGCCACCGTGTCCGGCTGCGGCGGGGACCGGTTCGTCCGGTGGCGGGACGGGACCGTCCACGGCCCGTGGCGGGCGGTGTTCGACGGCGACGGCGTCAACGGTATCCGCGGCGAGGTCATCTCGCTGCGGCCGAAGGCGGCGACCGCTCCGGGGGAGACGCACGCGGGCCTGGTCGTCTCCCGGGCCCGGCACGGGAACATGGTGTTCCGCCTGCGCGCCCGCACCATCGCCCAACTACGCGACAGAGCCCCCAACCCCTGGGAGGCCGCCTGGGTCACCTGGGCCTACACCGACGAGAACCGCTTCTACTACTTCATCCTGAAACCCACAGGCTGGGAGCTGGGCAAGCGCGATCCCGCCTACCGTGGAGGCCAGCGCTTCCTGGCCACCGGCCGGCGGACCTTCGTGGTCGGCCGGTGGTACAAGATCAGCGTCACTCACCGCGGCGCCACCATGACCGTCCAGGTGGACGGCCAGGAGGTGACCGCGTTCACCGACGCCGAACGCCCGTACACCCAGGGGGCCGTCGGCCTCTACACCGAGGACGCCGAGGTCGAGTTCCGCGACATCTCCGTCCGTCCCCATCCCTGATCGGCCCACATGGCCGGGCCCCGCCCAAGCGGGGCCCGGCCATGTTCTCTATTATTCGAGTATGGCCACTGGGGATTATGCGCTGCCCTTTCCCGCACCTTCGTTCGACCGGTCCCGCCCGGCCGTGCCGCCGCCCCTCGGCGGCGAGGGCCACTGGGCCGGCGCGCCGAGCGCGTGCGTCGTGGACGGCGTGACCTACCTGGCCTACCGGCTGCGCCGACCGCTGGGCGAGGGACGCGGACACACCGTCGTGATCGCCGCGTCCGCCGACGGGGAGCACTTCGAGACGCTAGCGACGCTCGAGAAGGACCGGATGGACGCCGAGTCCCTGGAACGACCCGCGCTCCTACGCACCGAGGAGGGGCGGTGGCGGCTGTACGTCAGCTGCGCGACGCCCGGGACGAAGCATTGGCGGGTCGAGATCCTGGAGGCGTCCACCGTGCGGGGCCTCATCGACGCGGAGTCCAGGATCGTCCTGCCGGGCAGTGCGAGCGTCGGCGTCAAGGACCCGGTGATCCTCCGGCAGGGAGGCAAGTGGCACCTGTGGGCGTCCTGCCATCCGCTCGCCGTTCCCGCCGAGGCCGACCAGATGGTCACCGACTACGCCACCAGCGCCGACGGGCTCGACTGGACGTGGCACGGCACCGCGCTGAGCGGGCGGCCCGGGCACTGGGACGCCCGCGGCGTGCGGATCGCCGCCGTCATCCCCCACCATGGCCGTGTCTTCGCCTACTACGACGGTCGCGCCACCGCCGCGGAGAACTACGAGGAGCGCACCGGCCTGGCGGTCGGGACGGGATTCGGTGTGATGGCGGCGCGAGGCACCGCGCCCGTCGCCGAATCGCCGCACCACGGCAAGGGGCTGCGCTACCTGTGCGCCCTCCCGCTCCCGGGCGAGGGGTGGCGGCTGTACTACGAGGCGACACGGGCGGACGGAGCCCACGAGATCCGGACGGAGTTCCACCCGTCCGACGAGGTCGCGCCCTCCGCCTAGTCGAGACGTCGACGCTCACGGGAGACGGCGCCGCTCACGCGGGACGGCGGCGTCCGTTGCGGGCCTGGCGCTGGCCCGCGGGCCGGGCGCCCACCATGCCGCCGGACGACGGCCGCGGCTCCAGCCAGTCACCGAACGGCTCGCCGGTGACCTCCTCCAGCAGCCTCACGTCCGACGCGAAGTGCGGGATGAGCGCGGCACGCTGCTCCCAGGTCAGCGGTCGCCGGGGCCGTGCGTTCTCCTGGAGCGCGCGTTCCAGCGGCGCCGTCGCCCGGGTGGCCAGGTTGCCCGGGAGCAACGCGCCGGCGGTCACACCGGCCCGCAGCGTCCGGGACAGGATCCGGTGGCGCGTCGTGTGGTCGGGGTGCGCGGTGACGTTCTCCTTGGGCAGTTCGTCGATGACACCCGTCTCGACGCCGAGGAACGAGCAGATGCGGTCCAAAGCGTCCGCGGGGCGTTCCAGCAGGTCCCGGTAGCGGAAGACCAGGACCTGCTCGCGGGGGAACAGGGTGAACAGGTGCTGGAGCTGCTCGCCGTATCGGCCGAGCCCGACGTAGTGCCAGAACGCCGCCCAGCCGTCCTCGATACGGCGCTCCTCCTGCGCGCAGGCCCGGACCACGTCGCTGATCGGCTCCAACCCGGCCGACCAGAGATGCGTCCAGTTGGAGTGGGCCCGTTCCACCGGATCGCGCAGGATCGTGATGAGCCGGGCCTCGGGGATCAGTGCGCGGATGCGTTGCTGCGACTGCCGGTCGTACAGGTAGAACGGCGTCGATTCGCCGCGGAGCGCGCCGGGCGGAGCGTCGTCGAACAGGGCCTCGTAGTCGGGCCTGCGCCAGACGTGCTCACGATAGGTCTGGACGTCCCCGGGACCGCCCCGCGTCGGCGGCGGCCCGTCGGTGAGGAAGAACTTCGGCTCCTTCACCGGTGACATGTACAGCGATGGGTGAAGGGCGAGCGCCGCGTGCAACGCGGTGGTGCCCGCCTTCGGGGCACCGCAGACCAGGAAATCCGGCAATCCCATCCGAGCTCCCACGCATTCCAGTACTAAGTAGATCAAATCTACCAAATAAGTATGGAATCTGGCGAACGGCATGGTACGGGGCCGGGCCGAGGGGACCCACGGCCCGGCCCGGCCCCGCGTACCGGAGGATGCGGCGGGTTATCGGCCCGCGAGCGCGGGTGCCCGGAGAACCTCGTTCTCGTCGGCGTGGTCCGGGCCGGGCTTGGCGGGGGGCTGGCCGCGACCCCAGAAACGGTCGACCGCGGCGCGCTCGTCGGCGTTGGGGTAGGGGTTGTCGCAGCGCCCGCCCGCCATCACCTTGTCGCAGTTCCCGATGTCCGGCGGGTGCTCAAGGCTGAGGATGTGGCCGAACTCGTGCACGATCACGCGCAGGGGGGCCGCGCCGGACGACTTGATCTGGTTCCGGTAGAAGTAGATCTGTCCGCGGGTGCAGCCCACGCAACTGGCCGTTCCCGGTGCCGATCCGTTCTGGGCGGTGGTCACCGTGATGCCGGCCTGCCCTTTTACCAGCTTGACGTTCGTGACGCGGGTGTTCCAGATCTCGGCCGCCTCGTCGACCTGGGAGCTGAGTTCGGCGGCCTGGCTCGCGTCGTAGTAGATGGTCTGCACCGCCGCCCGCTGGGGGGCGGCGGTGGCGCTGGGAGCGCCGACCAGGACGAGCGCGGCAATGCCACCGAGCGCTGCGGTGATGAATCTGGTTCGGAACAACTCCGGCTCCTTTCCCGTTGGCTGTAATGAACTGGCTGGCCCCCCGATTTGTCGATGTTTCGTGACCTCGACCTGATGGAGAGTAGCCAGATAAAGTCTCCCAGTGAACATGACAAATCCATATAATATTCTTTGATGGGCACTTTTTGCCGTCGTCCTGGGCGCATACTTGGCTCATGGAGCTGGAGGTCCGCCACCTGAGGATGATCGAGGCGATCAGTGTGGACGGCAGCCTCACCAGGGCCGCGGCCAGGCTGGGGGCCTCCCAGCCCGCGCTGACGACCCAGCTGCGCAGGATCGAGGAGGCCGTGGGCGGCGCGCTGTTCCACCGCACCTCACACGGGGTGGCGCCGACACCGCTGGGAGAGGCGGTGCTGGAGCACGCGCGGACCGTGCTCGCCGGCCTGGACGACCTGTCCCGGGCGATGCGCGCCCTGCGCGACCGCCCGCAGCTGCGCATCGGAGTCCTGCCCACCGTGCTGGCCGCCTTCCTCGGCGAAGCGGCGTCCGCCGCGGTACCCGAGCACCCGGTGGATCTGACCGTGGTGGAGAGCCGGGCCGAGGCGATCAACGCCCTGGTCGCCGACGAGCTCGATCTCGTGTTGCACGTGGACTACCCCGGCCGCGCATGCTTCGTTCCCGAAGGCATCGAGCTGATCGAGATCGGCCATGAACCCGTGTTCGTGACCGTCCCGCCCGAGATCGAGCATCAGGGCTTTGTGGAATTGCAGCAATTGATGGAATTCGTCTGGCTGATGGACAGGTTCGACGGCGGGGAATTCGTCGGGCACCTCAGAGACGTCTGCGCGAGCGCGGGTCTGCGGGTGCCGCTGATACGCACTCCCGCCCTCCTCAGCGCGGCGCAGACGGTGCGGCGCGGCGATCCCGTGGTGACGGTGGTGCAGGCGCTGTTCGGGCGCGGCGGCATGCCGGGCGCGGTGGCGGAGATACGCGGCTCGCCGCTGAGAATCCGGCATGTGCTGCTGACGACCTCGCCCGCCCGCGCGCACGCCGAGCGAGTCTCCACCGAACTCGTCCGGGCGTACCGGCGGGCGGCGCGAAGCCAGTGCCGGGTGCCCGGCTGGTTCGACCGTCATCACGGCTGGCTGGGCTCCGCGTCACCGTGATGGCGTCGTCCGCCAGTCCGGGTGCCTCTTCAGCCATTCCTGATAGAGCGGGGTCCGCTCGACCAGCGCGTGCTGCGCGTCCACCAGTCGGTCACGCAACCGGATCACGTCGTCCGGCCGCAGCGGACCGTCCGCCCGCCAGAACAGGCTGGTCCGCACCACCAGTGGCGTGCCCGCGAGCGTCAGGAACGCGATGCCCGCCCGCGGCCTGGCACCGGGCATGACGGGCAGCACCACCCGGCCCATCTCGACCAGCCCGAACGCCGCGGCGAAGTCGACCGTGCTCACCCGCGCCCGCACCCCGGCTCCGGTGAGCACGTCCAGCAGGTAGGCCCGGCGCCGGTCCCTGACCGGCGTCACCGCCCAGGTGATCCCCGCGAGGTCCCCGAGGTCCACCTCACGGCGGTCGCCCAGAGGACCGTCCTCCGCGACCGCGACGAACATCGGCTCGTTCGCCACCGCGGTACGCCGCACGCCCGGCAGTTCGGGGTGCTCATGGCCGCGGAAGTCCGTCACGAGGACGGCATGCGCCCGGCCATCCGCGACGAGTTCCACGGGCGCGGCGGACTCCGGTGCCGCGTGCACGTCCACCGCCCTCCCCAACGCCTCCTCCGCGAGGACGACGAGATGGGGCTGAAGCGTGCCGGGGGTGCAGCTCAGATGTAACGCCGACCCGGCGGCCTTCAACTGGGCCAGCGAGTCCAGCACACCCCGCGCGTGCGCGGCGACCAGTTCTCCCAGCGGTGTGGGCGAGGCGCCATGGGCTCCCCGCCGGAACAGGGCACCCCCCGCGACCCGCTCGGCCCGGCGCAGGGCCTCCGACACCGCCGGCTGCGTGATGCCCAGCTGGGCGGCCGCCCCGGTGAGGGTGCCGGTGTCCACCAGAGCGAGGACCACCCGGAGGTGACGGAATTCCAGTTCCATGGACAGAGCCTAAGCGGGCTCCACACCGGCCATCGATTGACGGATGCCGTGCCGGTTGAAAGGTTGAAGCCGGGCGAACCCGTTTGTGTGCACTGGCCGGGGATCGGACGTGAATGGAATGTCCCCCGCGCAGTCCAATGATCGATTGCGTTCTCTGCTCGCCGAGGCGGGATGGACCGGTGAACGGCTGGCCCAGGCCGTCAACGTCGTGGGAGCCGAGGCCGGTCTGGGGCTGAGATATGGCCGAGCGTCGGTCACCCAGTGGACCTCGAGCACCCGGCCCCGCCCCCCTGGCCCGGCCTTGATCGCCGAGGCGTTCTCCCGGCGTCTGGGCAGGTCGGTGACCATTGCCGAGACCGGATTCGAGGATGCGGAGGACACGTACTGGAGCCTGGGGCTCCCCGCCCAGCTCAAGGAGCTGGCCGCGGGAGCGGGCGCCGACCGGCAGGCGGCGCGCCGCGTCTGCGTCTACCGGTTGGGTGCGTGCCAGGTGCCGGTTTGGCAGGACGGGGCCCGACGAATACACCGCGCCGGACCGATATCGGGGAGCCATGGATCGGAATTGGAATTGGCCAACGCCATGGTGCTGCTGTTCTCGAAGATCGACCAGAGTTACGGTGGCGGGGTTCTGCGGGCCTCGGCATCGGCGTTCCTGGCACATGTCGGCGGGCCATGGTTCCAACGGCCCGCCGACGACCCCCGGCGCCCCGAACTCCTGGCCGTCTGCAGCCGGCTCGCGCATGTGTGCGGCTTCATGAGCTTCGATGACCAGGCGCACGGCCCCGCCCAGCGGTTCTACCGAGCGTCGCTGCTCACCGCCGCGGAGGCCGATCGCCAAGAGGAACACGCCTGGGCATTGCGGGCGATGAGCGTCCAGGCGCACGCACTCGGGCATTTCCGGCCGGCGCTGGAATTGATCGAGGCGGCCGCCTCCCCCCGCCTGACCATGCTGACCAGGGCCTCGGTGTCGGGACAGACGGCGGTGGCGCTCGCCTCGATCGGTTCCCGCCGGCGGGCCATGCTCGAACTCGATCGGGCCGAGGATCTCCTCGGCCGCGCATCCGAGACTCCGGCGCGCCCCGTGGGCGCCTACCATCCGGCCGAACTGGCCTTCCAGAGGGCCCTGGTGCACGACCATTTCAACGATCGCCGGGCGGCTCTGGCCGCATTGCGGGAGTCATTGTCCCGCTGGTCGGCGGCCGAACGGCGGTCCCGGGCCATCACCCTCGCCCGCATAGCCGAGTGCGAACTCGAACAGGGTCTCCTGGAGGAGGCCGTGGTCACCGCGCACCGTTTCCTCGACGACTACTCCTCCATCCAGAGCGCACGGATACGCGGGTTCCTCGCCGACCTACGTGCTCGCCTCCGCCCCTACGGCAACAGCGCCGCGGCGAGTGCGCTGCTCCAGCGTGCCGTTCGGGTGGCCAACGCCACGACCGCGCTCTCCGCGCCCTGAATTCAGGCGCCCGCCTGTCAAGATCGCTCGAAAGTTGAACCGGTCCCACCGCGTTCCGCCGATTAATGCCGCGCGGCTCGGTGAGTTTAGCCCCGTATCTCGCGAAACCGCCGGGTCAACTGCCGGTGCGAAACATGCGACGGGATAACCGAATACCTGGGAGGGTGACCATGGCGTCGACGGGCAGTCCGACATCGAGGCGCGGTCACATCGGGCGTATCTCCCGGCAACTGGTCGCGGACTTACGGGGCGACGCGGTAGGCGGTTTCGTCGAACTCGCCGAAGAAGGACGCCTCCGGCCTTCACACATGCGCCGCTTCTTCGCCGCCGAGCACCATGCACAGCTCAATGAGATCGCCGCCTTCGCCTTTCTCGCCTCCCGGTTTCCCCACTCCCCCGCGGCCGGGTTCTTCATGGAACTGGCCGGTGTGGTGGACGGGGCGCGCTCCCGGCTCCTCCCGGCGGCGGCGTCGGTCGGGCTGGTGCTCGGCGAGCCGGCCGACACCCCGATCCCCGCTTCCGCACACGCCTTCGGCGGCTACGTCTGCTGGCTGGCGATGAGATCCGGCCAGGCCGGGGCCGCGTTGGCCCTGCACACCGATCTCGTCCTGTGGTGCGAATCCTGCGCGCGCATCAGCTCGGCCCTCCAGCGGCGGGACGGCACGAGCGAGGAGGCCACCGCCTATTTCGCCGCCTACGCCGAGCCCCCAGAAGCACTCCTCGAGAGCGCTCTCGACGTCGCGGACGACGGCATCAGGCGTGGCGAGAGATCCGAACACGCGATGGCGGCGGCGCGCCCGGTCGCGGGCTACCTGCGCCTGTTCTGGGACGCGGTCGCCGAGGCGGCCCGCTGATCCCGCCGCTTGAAATTCCGTGCACCAACACCGAACCGAAAGGGCGATTCGCCATGCCCCGCACAACGAGACGCAGCTGGGCCGACACGGTCCGCGAATGGAACGAGACCGGAACCGACTACCCCCGCGACGCCGTACTCCACGAGCTCTTCCTGGAGCAGGCGGCGCAGGCGCCGGACCGGCCGGCGATCACGTCGGGAGAGGTGACCTGGACCTACCAGGAACTGGCCCGGCGGGCCCAGAGCGTGGCTCGGGCGTTGCAGGCCGCCGGGACCAGGCCCCGGGACGTCGTCGTCCTGCTCCTGGAACGCTCCCCCGAGGCGATCGCGGCGATCTTCGGCGTCCTGATGAGCGGCGCGGCCTACGTCCCGCTGGATCCGTCACATCCCGACGCGCGGCTGGAGTCCGTGCTGCGCGGGTGCCGGCCCCGCGTCGTCATCACCCGGTCGGCGGACGCCTCGCGGGTCCGCGGACACGACGTCCTGACCATCGAGGACGTACCGGCCGGTGAGACGTCCCGCCCGGACGACCCGGCGGTCACCGCCGACGACAGGGCGTACATCATCTACACCTCCGGATCCACCGGCGAGCCGAAGGGCGTCGAGGTGGCGCACCGCGGCCCGGTCCGGCTCGTGCGTGACACCGACTATCTCGCCCTCGGCCCCGGCGACGTGCTCCTCGCCACCACGAACCTGACCTTCGATGTCTCCTGCTTCGAGATCTTCGGCGTGCTGCTGAACGGCGCACGGCTCGTCCTCCCCGGGAAGGAGACCCTGCTGTCGACCCCGGATCTGGAGCAGCTCATGCACCGGGAGGGGGTGACGGTGATGTGGCTGAGCGCGGGGCTCTTCCACCAGCACGCGAGCGCGAGCCCGGGCATGTTCGCGACGCTGCGCTGCCTGATCGCGGGAGGGGACGCGCTCAGCCCCGACAAGTGCCGCGCGGTGGTGGAACACGGCCCGCCGGAGTCGTTCCTCAACGGGTACGGCCCCACGGAGAACGCCGTGTTCTCCACCACGCATCCGATCCAGGACGTGCCCCGAGGGGCGGCGTCGATCCCCATCGGCCGTCCGATCGCCAACTCCACGGCCTACGTGCTCCGCGACGACCTCAGCCTGGCCGACTCCGGCGGGGAGGGCGAGCTGTGTCTCGGCGGGGACGGGGTCGCCCTCCGCTATCACGGCGCCCCCGAGCTCACCCGCGAGCGCTTCGTGCCCGACCCGTTCTCCGGCCGTCCAGGCGCCCGGCTGTACCGGACGGGCGACATGGCGCGGTGGCGGACCGACGGCGTCATCGAGTTCCTCGGCCGCCGCGACCAGCAGGTCAAGATCCGCGGCTACCGGGTCGAGCTGACGGAGATCGAGACGACCCTGGCCACGCATCCGGAGGTGCGCGAGACCGCGGTCGCCCTGGACGAGGCCGAGTCCGGCGACCAGCGGCTGACCGCGTGGGTGGTCCCGCGGGACGACGGGGACGAGGCGCACCGGCGCCTGCCGGGCCGGATCCGCCGGTTCCTGCGCGATCACCTGCCCTTCTACATGATCCCCGCGCGCAATGTGATCGTCGACGACCTGCCGCTCAACGACAGCGGGAAAATCGACCGCGACACGCTCCTCGAAGGCTCCGACGAGCCCGAAGCGGCGGACGTGCCGGCGGACCGGCGCCCGCGGGGCCGGGCGGAGGAGGCGGTCGCGGACGTCTGGTCCGGCGTCCTCGGCGTCGAGGGCATCGCCCGGGACGACGACTTCTTCGCCATCGGCGGCCAGTCGCTCCAGGCCACCCAGGTCGCCGTCGCGCTGCACGAGCGGCTGGGCGTCGACGCGGGCCACAGCAGGACGTTGATCCGTGCTCTCCTCGCCAACCCCACGCTGACCGAGTTCGCGCGGACCGCCGAGCGGCTGCTGGCGGGGGCGGAGGTCGACACCGGTGCCCGCATCGACTTCGCCGAGGAGGCCAGGCTCGGGGACTTCGCCCTCCCCGCCCGCCGGGCACCGGACCGGCCCGAGCGGATCCTCGTCACGGGCGGCAGCGGCTTCCTGGGCGTGTTCCTCATCGACCGGCTGGTCCGTTCGGGCGTCCCTGAGGTGCGGTGCCTGGTCCGGGCTCGCGACGACGCCGCGGCGGCCGAACGGCTCGCCGCCCGCATGCGCCGCTACGGCCTGGACTGGAGCGCCGTCCAGGACCACGTCGTCCCGGTGGCCGGTGACCTGGCGCAGCCTCGCCTCGGCCTCGGCGAGCGGTTCGACGACCTCGCCGCCGACACCGACGCGATCGTCCACAACGGCTCCTACGTGAACTTCGCCTACCCGTACGCGGCGATGCGCGCGACCAACGTCGCAGGCACGCGCGAGGTGCTGACGTTCGCCACCACCGCCCGGATGAAGCCGCTCCACTACGTGTCGACGATCGCCGTCATCGCCGGATTCGGCACGGCCGGCGTGCGGCAGGTGGAGGAGGACACCCCGCTGGCGCACCCCGACCGCATCTCGCTCGGTTATGTGGAGTCGAAGTGGGTGGCCGAGCAGTTGGTGCACCAAGCCGCCGACCGGGGGCTGCCCGTCTCGGTCTACCGCCCCTACGAGATCACCGGCACCCGGGACACCGGCGTCTGGAACACCGACACCATGATGTGCGCCCTATTCCGCACGATCGCCGAAACGGGTCTGGCACCCGACATCCCGTTGCCCCTGGACTTCGTGCCCGTCGACTTCACCGCCGAAGCGCTCGCCCACATGGTGTTGAACGAGCGGCCCGACGGACACGTCTACCACGTCACCAACCCCGACGACGCCCGGCTGCGGCTGCTGACCGACCGGCTGGCGGCCCGCGGCTACCCGGTGCGGCACATGCCGTACGACGCGTGGGTCTCGGCAATGGTCGAACGCACCTCCGCCGACCCCGACGAGCCGATGGCGCCGTACATGCCCATGTTCGTCGAGCCGGCCACCAACGCCGACATCTCGGTCAAGGAGATGTACTTCGCCGGCACGTTCCCGGACTTCGGCCGCCGCAACTTCGAGTCCGCGATCGCCGGCGCCGGCCTCCACTGCCCGCCGGTCGACGAGGACCTCATCGACCGCTACCTGGACTACTTCGTCACGTCCGGCTTCCTGGAGCCCGCCGCGTCCCGGACGGATTCCTGACGGGCTCCCGGCACGGCACACCCCCGCACGGCCCGAACACGGGAGGAATTTCATGCGCATCGCCATAGCCGGGGCCGGGATCGCCGGGCTCGGCGCCGCCTGGCTCCTGGACCCCGTCCACGACGTCGTCGTCTTCGAGACCCAGCCGAGGATCGGCGGCCACGTCCTGACCGTCACCACGTCCGCCGGACAGGGCGTGGACATCGGCGCGCAGCACGTCGCGCCGGGCGCCTTCCCCCTCTACGCCGGTCTCCTGGACGAGCTGGGTCTGGCGACGGAAGCCCTCGTCGAGATCCCGCTGTCGACCACGGTCCTGCGGCATCCAAATCCCACACCGACGATGGTCACCCCGCACGTCAAGGGCGCCGGCCACGCACGTTCGACGATTCTGGGAGAGGAGTGGGCCGCGGTGGGCCAGATGATCGGCCAGGCCGCGCAGTGGCAGGCACAGGACAGGTCATGGGAACTACCGCTCAGCGAACTCGTCGAACCGCTCCCCGTCACCCGGGAGATCAAGGACACTCTCCTCTACCCGCTGCCGGCCTCCTTCGTGGGCTGTGACATCACCCAGGTCAGGGGGATGTCCGCGCGCGCCGCCACGGCCTTCCTCACCGCCGTCCCGCCCGCGAGCCCGGACGAGGCGCCAGTGTGGCACAACCTGCGGACGGGGCTGAGCGCGGTCGCCGGCGCACTCTCCGGCGGGCTCGGACGAGGCCGGATCCGCACGAGTGCGGGCGTCACGCTCCTGCGCCGGGTCGGCGAGGAGATCGAGGTCACCGACTCGACCGGACGCCGGCACCTGGTGGACCGGGTCATCCTGGCCACCCACCCGGACGAGGCGGCACGGCTGGTCGCGTCCCTCGCCGGAACCGACCGGCTCGTGAGCGCGCTGAACGAGTTCGGCTATATCGACGTGCTGGTCGCCGCGCACACCGATCCGGCCTACATGCCCGCCGAACGCCGGCACTGGTCGACCAACACCGTCACCGTGCACGGCGGGTGGGCGGAGACCAGCACCTGGTACGGGCCGGCCGGCGCCGACGTCTTCAAGAGCTGGATAACCCATCGTGAGGAGGCGCCCCGGAGGCCGCTGGCCATGGCGTCGTTCCGGCAGCTCTGCCTGACACCGCCCGCCGTGCGCGCACGAGCGCGCGTGACCGCGGCCCAGGGCATGGGCGGAGTCCACTTCGCCGGTCACTACCTCCACTACGTCGACAGCCAGGAATCGGCCCTCGCCAGCGCGGTCGACATCGCACGCGAACTCGCCCCCGAAGGCCCGCGCCTGAAGAGACTGCTCGACCACTCCGCCACCGGGTGAGCGGCATCGGAAAGGAAACAATGCCTACCCCATCACATGATCGTTTCACCGATATCAACTACGAGGTGCGCGGTCCGGTCGTCGAACGGGCGGCGCGGCTGGAAGCCGAGGGGCATCGCATCCTCAAGCTGCACAACGGCAATCCCGCCGCGTTCGGCTTCGAGGCACCGGACGAGATCGTCCAGGAAGTGATCCGACAGCTGCCGCGCGCCCACGGGTACAGCGAGGCCCAGGGAATCCTTCCCGCCCGCGAGGCGGTCGTCCGGCACTACCGGCGGCGCGGGTTCGAGGGCCTCGCCGTCGAGGACGTCTACCTGGGGAACGGCGTGTCCGAGCTGATCGTGATGGCGCTCCAGGCCATGCTCGGCGCGGGTGAGGAAGTGCTGGTCCCGCCGCCGTCTCGCCGCGCAAGGTCGCTTGCCGGCGGCGACGGCGCGTCCTGGAGTGGCAGGAAAGAGATGATCTTTGGCTGTATTACGACTGGCCAGGGGCAGATCCGCGATGGCATTCTCTTTTCGGGTGCGACCGAAACGTCACCTAGCGACGAAAACGTGTTGCTCGTCGTTCAGAAAATGAGGGGGCCGCGCCATGGAGACGGGAAATATCAGTAGATCCGCGACTCGGGATTCCCGGCGGGGGCGAGCCATCCGGATTATCGTCGAGCCTCCCCAGAAAAGCGGTGGCGGCTCCGGGAACGCGGCCCGGCGCGAGCCCGGATCCCAGCAGAGGTGACGGGCGGGCCGACGAGAGAACGGGGCTCATGTCACCAGGAACTGCTCGGCCTGAAGACGGTACATAGCGGCGTACCTGCCGCCCGTTCCCATCAGTTCGGCATGCGTTCCCTGTTCCACGATCCGGCCCGTCTCCAGCACGTAGATGCGGTCGGCGCGGGCGACCGAGGCGAGCCGGTGCGTGATCAGGATGACCGTCGTCCCGCGCCCGGCCAGCTCAGTGATCTTGTTGAAGACGTCGATCTCCGCCGCCGGATCCAGGGCGGACGTGGGCTCGTCCACGACGAGGACGGGCGCGTCTCGGTACCAGGCCCGGGCGAGCCCGAGGCGTTGCCATTGGCCGCCCGACAGATCGGTGCCGCCGAAGAACTCCCGGGCGAGCAGCGTGTCCCAGCCGTCGTCGAGCCGGTCCGCCACGGCGTCGGCGCCGGTGGACCGCGCCGCGTGGGCCAGCCGGCGCTCGTCCGGAGCCTGGTCGGGGCGGCCCGTCACGACGTTCATGCGCGCGGTGAACGGCCACTGGACGAAGTCCTGGGACACCAGGGCGATCTGGTCCCAGAGAGTGTCGCGGTCCAGGTCGCCCGTGGGCACACCGTCCCAGCGGACGCTTCCGGAGGACGGCAGGTAGAGCCCGGTCAGCAGCTTGGCGAGGGTCGATTTGCCGGACCCGTTGTCGCCGACCAAGGCGACCACCTCACCGCGCCGGACGTCGATGTCGACGCCGTCCAGCGCCGGGGTTCGCGCGCCCGGATAGGTGAAGCGCAGCCCGCGGGTGCCGATCGTCTCCACCGGCGGCACCAGCGGCCGGCCGCGCGCCGGCACGGTTCCGGCCCGCGCCCGCGCGCAGACCTCGCGCCACTCGGTGGTGAGCAGCCCGTCCTGGTACAGCTGCTGGAACCGCGTGACGAACGATGTCAGGCTCATCATGCTGGAGCGGATCGCGAACGCGGCGGTGCCCGCGGTCGCGAACGTCGTCCGGCCGTCGATCACGAGCAGCAGCAGCGCGGCGTAGGTCCCGAGGGCCGCCAGCCCGCTCAGGGCGCCGGCCAGGGACCGGGTGAGCGCCTCCTCGCGCGCCAGCCGCGCCTGCTCCCGCGCCGACAGGGTGGCCAGGCGGCGATAGTGCGCCAGCAGGAAGCCGCCCACCCGGTGGGCCCGCACCTCCTCGGCGCTCTCATGGCTGGTCATCAGCTGGGCGAGCAGGTCGACCTGGCGGGTCAGCTGCATCCAGCTCTTCATCGAGGAGTGCCGGGCGGCGGCGGTGCGCGCGACGCTCCACGCCCGCGGCGCCAGCGCGACGAGCAGCAGGGGAGTCAGCAACGGGTTCAGCGCGACGAGCACCCACAGGGCCGCGAAGATCGACACGACCTCGCCGCACAGGCCGACGGTGCTCTGGGCCACGCGCGAGGTCGCGTCGGCGCCGCGCCGGGCCGTGCTCAGCCGGTCATGGAAGTCGGCGTCCTCCATCAGGACCTGCTCGACCCGGACGGCCTGCTCCAGCAGGACCAGCTGGGCCCGCTGGGCGATGCGCGGTCCGAGCCGTCCGGACGCGGCGATGGCCACGGCGTCGCACAGCCCCCGTACGGCCATCGCGCAGGCCATGACGACCGCGACCGGTGCCATGGAGTGGATCTTCTCGTCCGGCGGCGCCGCCGAGAACAGGCCGGTGAGCAGCCGCTGCGTCGTGAGGTAGGTCGCCGAGGTCGCGACGCCCAGCACGAACTGGCTCACCGCCACGACGGCGAGCGCGGCGGGATCCGCCCGGTACCCCAGCCGGAGGGTGATCGCGATGATGGCGGGTAGCCGGCGCAGCGCCGCACGGGTACCGGCGTCCTCGGAGGGCGGCCCGTGCGTGGGACGGATCCCCCGCCCGAACAGCGGGTCGTGCTCCGCTGGGCGGCCGGGGGCCCGCCGGTGGCGTGTTCGCCTCACTCGCGCTCGATCAGCACAGGCAGGGGCGACCGGTGGCACCGCAGGTGTGGCTGCATCCAGCGGACGCGCACCGGCACGAGTTGATGGGCCACGTGGGGTCGCACGGGTAGACGCAGCCCTCGGAGTCGTCGGCCATCCTTATGCCGGGCACGGGTGCGGCATTGCGAAAGTGCGCCTCCCAGCCGAAGCCGCCCTCCACTTTCGGGTCGAGGTCGAATTCCCCCATCTGACAGTCCTCTCTCGCTATTCGGAGCGGATCTCCTATCAGCACCCCATTGTCGAGAATGACGAGGTCGCCGATGCCGTCACCTTATATCGGCCATCAGCACTGTCGGCATCATTTCTAAGAACCTGGAAATATGCGGGCCATGGCACTTGGCGCGAATAGGCTGTGCGTGGTTGACCGCTGGGAGGGGGAGCATGACCCGGCATTCACTGTTTCGCAGACCCGGTTTCGCCGTGGTCCGGTTGTCCGCATTGGCCGCCGATGCCGAGGTGCCGGTACCGCCGGACGATCTCGACTCGCCCGAGGTGATGCGCCGTTACCTGCGCGAGGTGGCGGCACATCCCCTGGTCCGTGAGGCCATCGCGGTGTCCAGCGCCGGGCTCGACGGCGCCTTGCGCAAGGTCACGTCCAGGGACGCCATGTCGGCGGCGAACCTGCGGCGCGCGGTGCTGGCGACCACCCGCTACCTGTCCCGGATGACGCACCGGCCGACGCCCTTCGGGCTCATGGCGGGCGTCGCCGAGGCGCGGTTCGACACCGAGCCGAAGTTCCGTGTCGGCGGCGACCATCGCAAGCATGCCCGTGCGGACATGGGGTGGCTCATCGAGGTGATCCGCCCGTGGGAGTCCGACCCGGAGGTGCTCGCCCACCTGCGCCTGGTCGCCAACGACCTCTGTTTCGTCCGCGGTGACCGGCTGGTGCTCCCGCTCGTCCGGGGGAAGCCGGACGAGCGGGGCCCGAACGACCAGGAGCAGACGGTGCGCGCGACGAACGCGGTGCGCGCCGCGATGGCCGCCGCTCGCGAGCCCGTCCGCCATGCCGACCTCGTCCGGCGGTTGCGCGAGGGTTTCCCGGACGCGCCGCCGGACGTCGTGGCGCGGATGGTGGCGCAGCTGGTCGAGCGCGAGTTCCTCCTCACCGACCTGCGCCCACCGGCCACGGCGGCCGATCCGCTGCACCACGTCCTGGAGCGCCTCCCGGAGCGAGGCGCGCTCGCCGGCGTCCGCGACGCGCTGGCCGCCTATTCCGCGACCTCGCCGGGCAACGGGCTCGCGGCGTGGCGGACGGCCACGGCCGCGATGCGCGGCCTGCACGCCGGCGACCGGCCGATCCAGGTCGATCTCGGGATGGACGCCGACGTGATCCTCCCCGACGCGGTGGCGACCGAACTGGTGGACGCGGTGTCGGTCGCCTGGCGGATCCTGCCGTCCCGGCTGGCGCCGCTCGACCCGCTGGCCGACTACCGGGCCGCGTTCCTGGAACGGTACGGGACCGGCGCGCTCGTCCCGATCAAGGAGCTGATCGACCCGGAGATCGGTATCGGGCCGCCGTCCGGCTATCTGCTGCCCCCGGGACACCGGCGGCCTCCCGACCGTCCCGTACCGGACCGCGAGCGCGACACGTTGCTGCTGGGCCTGGCGCAGCGCGGTGGCCAGGAGATCGTGCTGGACGACGCGCTGGTCGAGCGGCTCGCCCGGCCAGCGGACGCCGACGCGCCGGCCTCCTACGCCGAGGTGTGCGCCGAGCTGGTCGCCGACTCCGAGGACGGGCTGCGGGACGGCGAGTTCCGGCTCGTCATGACGCCGATGAACTTCACCCGGCCCGGCGCGATGTTCGGCCGTTTCCTGCACCTGCTGCCGGAGCTCGGCGCCGCGGTGGCGGAGATCGCACGTGAGCAGGTCGCGCCCGCGGAACCGGCGCAGGTGGTCGGGCCGGTGCTGGACTCCCGCAGTTCCAACGTCGCCCAGGTGCCGCGGCTGGTCGGCGGGCTGGCGGCGGCCGGGGTGTTCGCCGACCGCCCGGCGGCGCTCGCGCTGGACGAGCTGCTCATCGGCGCCGACCATGATCGGTTCCTGGTGGTGTCCGGGCGGGACGGCCGCGAGCTGGCCCCCCTGCCCTTCCACGCGCTGAACCTCCAGCTCACGACGCCGAACGCGGTCCGGCTGCTGATGGAGATCGGCGAGGGCCCCACGCCGGCGTGGCCGCTGTGGAGCTGGGAGGCGGCCGAGCAGATGCCGTACCTGCCGCGCGTCCGGCGAGGTAGGACGATCCTGTACCCGGCCCGGTGGCTTCCCGACCCGCAGCTGACGCAGGAAACGGACTGGGCACAGTGGAAGCGGCATTTCGCCCGGTGGCGAGCCGACTGGGCGGTACCCGACGTCGTGTACGCGGCCTTCACCGACCACCGGGTGCGCCTGGACCTGACCAGCACTGCCCAGTTGCAGACGCTGCACGCGGAGCTGCGCAAGCGCCCGGGCACGGTGCTCCAGGAGGCTCCGGCCGGCGGCCGGTACGGATTCGGGTGGGCACGGGGACACGCGACGGAGATCGCCGTCCCGATGCGCCCGGTTCAGCGCCGCGAGAACGCGGACACCATCCGGCGGCAGGCCGTCCGGCGGGCCCACCCGCCCGGCGGTGAATGGCTGTACGTGAAGGTCTACGCCACGCCGGGCCGGCACGGCGAGTTGCTCGCGCGGCACGTCCCCGGGCTCGTCCGCCAGGCCGCGGCGATCACCGACCGCTGGTTCTTCCTGCGCTACCGCGACGACGAACCTCATCTGCGGCTCCGTTTCCACGGGGAGCCCGCGGCGCTCAGCGCGCAGCTGCTGCCGATCGTGCACCGCTGGGCCGCGGATCTCGCCGGGGCGAGGCTGATCAGCCGGATCGTCCTCGACACCTACCTGCCCGAGACGGGCAGGTACGGCGGCCTGGAGCTGATCGAGGCGGCCGAGAGCGTCTTCCACGCGGACTCGGACAGCGTCCTCGGGCAGCTCGCGGCACGCGAGGAGGGACGGCTGGACCTGCCCATGCCGCTGCTCCTCGCGGCCAACCACCTCGACCTTGCGAAACGTCTGTACGGCGATGGGTGGCAGGACTGGCTGCTCCAGACCTATCCGAAGGGCGCCCGCCACAAGGCGTTCCAACAGCGCCGCCGGGAGGCGATGCGGCTGCTGGATCCGGCGACGGGATTCACCGAACTGTCGGCGCTGGCCGGCGGGCAGGCGTTGCTGGACGGCTGGGAGCACCGCGCCGGCCCCGTCGTGGCCTATGGCAGGGCGGTACGCGAGGCCCTCGACGATCCGTCGGCCGTCTTCGCGAGCGTGCTCCACATGCACCACAACCGCCTCGCCGGCATCGATCACCACGCAGAGCAGGACGCCTATGCCATCGCACGCGGCGTCCTCCAGGCCCACCACGACCGAGAGCGGCACCGGACCAGATGACATCGCAGATCGTCGAATCCATCGCGGACAGGCTCGCCGACCCCGGAAGGGTCGCCGACCTCACCACCCGTCCGGGGAACGAACTGACCCTCCCGTCGGGAGTGCTGAGGCAGTGGGAGCCGATCGGGCTGTCGGACGCCTATCCGGGGGTGGCCCTGCTCTTCGCCGAACTCGCTGCCACCGACCAGGCCCAGCGGGCGCGCGCGCACGCCCACCTGACGGCGGCGCTCGCCGCGGAGGCGCCGCCACCGGTTCCCGCCTTGTTCGGCGGCGCCGTGGCCCTCGGGTTCGCCGGCCACGCGGCGGCGCTGGCGTCGGGCGGGTACGGGACGCTGCTGTCCCAGCTGGATGAGGCCATCGCCGGCCAGGTCGGGCGGTGGGCGCGGGCACGGCGGTCGCGGCTCGCCGCCGGAGGCACCATCGGTGACTGGAGCGGCTACGACGTCATCACCGGCGGGGCGGGGTTCGGCCGGTATCTCCTGGCGCGCCACGAACGGACCGGTGACGAGGCGACCGGCGAGGCGCTGCGCGAGACCCTCGGGGTCCTGGTCGATCTCGCGCTCGCCGGGACGGTCACGGTGGACGGCCGGGAGGTCCCCGCCTGGTGGGTGCACCATGACATGACCCGGAGCCATGACGTCCCCGGCGGCCACCTCAACCTCGGGCTGGCCCACGGTGTGGGCGGTCCGCTCGCGCTGCTGGCACTGGCCTGGCGCGCGGGCGTCCGGGTGGACCGGCAGGACGAGGCCGCCGCGGCGATCGTGGCGCTGCTCAACGACCGGCGGCTCGACGACCCGGCCGGCCCCTACTGGCCGCACGAGATCACCCTCGACGAGCACGACCACCCGGGGAGGACGCGCGACGCCTGGTGCTACGGAGCGGCGGGGATGGGTCGCGCCGTGTTCCTCGCGGGCACGGCGTTCGACGAGAAGGAGTGGCGGGAGACCGGCGACGCCGCGGTGCGCGGCGCGCTCACCAGCTCCGACGAGCGCTCGATCCACGATTCCGCGCTGTGCCACGGCTGGGCGGGGCTGCTGCACATCGCCTCGCGCATGGGCCACGACACCGGCGACCCCGCCTACGCGTCCGCCGCCGACGGGTTCGCCGCCCGGCTCCGCGAAACCTACGACCCGGACGCGCCGTTCGGGTTCCGGTACGTGCATCCGGCCGCGGCGCACGAGACCGACCGGCCGGGCTTCCTTGAGGGCGCCGCCGGCATCGCCCTCGCCCTGCACTGCCATGAGACGGGCGCACCACCCGTCACCGGCTGGGACGCCGCCCTGCTCCTCGACTGACCCCGCTCCTCGACCGCCCCGCTCCTCGATTGACAAGGAGACCGACGCATGAGCTGGTCCGACATCTTCGCCGACCCCGCCGACCGCGAGCGCGTGGACTGGGGCCGGACGCACCTGCGCTTCACGGCGTCCCCGACGACCACGTCGCTGCTGAGCTTCCAGCGGATCGACGACTGGATCCGGTACGGGCAGGTGCGCTACCCGCAGTTCCAAGTGAACCTCCTGGAGGGCGGCGTGCCGCCCACGCTGTTCACCGAGACCCGCCAGTACCTCGCCCTGAGCATGCCCGGCTACCCCGTCACCGCCGCGATCGCCGAACAGATCCGGCAGGGGGCCACACTGCGGTTCGTCAAGATCGAGGACTGGTATCGGCCCGTCGCGGAGCTGGCCGACCGGCTCACCGCGACCATCGGCGGCGGCATCTCGACCTACGCGTTCTACACCGCTCCCGGGGACGACGGGGTCGGCGCGCACTGGGACGCCGCGGACGTCTTCGTCCTCCAGGTCGAAGGCACCAAGAAATGGAATCTCTGGAACATCCAGGACGGCGTCGGCTGGCAGGCCAGCCAGAGCCTGCACACCGACCGGGACCCCGACCACGTCATCGAGCTGGCGCCCGGGGACGGCCTGTACATCCCGGCGGGCACCGGCCACCGGGCGTTCGCCGGGCCGCGGGGATCGCTGCACCTGTCGATCGCGTTGTCGACGACCTCGCACCGGAAGATCATCCGGACGCTGCTGGAGGACCTGCTGGCCGCCGTTCCGCTGCTGGACCGGCTCCCGGTGGACGGCGACCGTCTCACCCCCGTCGCCGCGCTGCTCCGCGACGTCGCCGAGGCGGCGGGCAAGACCGACCCCGCCGCCTTGCTGGCCAAGGCGGACCGGCACGAACCGCGCATCAGCGAAAGCCCGCTCATCGCGGGTGTGGAGCCGGCGCGCCATGACCCATGACCAGATGACGGCCGACGTCGCTGAGGGGTGGGGGGTGCCGCCCGTCCAGCAGGCCACCGAACTGCACGTCGGCCGGACCGTCGACGTGCGGATGGCACTCGACCCGTACGTGTCGACGCTGGCGCTGGGCGTCGACGCCTTCGCCGGCCGGAGCGGTGCCCCGGCGCGGTGGCGGCGCCACGTCCTCGGCCGCCTGGCACCCCGCAGCATCCAGGCCATCTACCCGCTCGCGGTGCGGGGACGGTCGGTCGTCCCCGGTTCCGTGAAGCCGCTGAACCCGATCACCGAGACCGTGGTCGGCGACCAGGTCGAACGGCTTCGCGCCATCCCCGGGGAACGCCTGCTCGACGACCTGGAGGCGGCGTTCCCCGCCGGGGACCTCCCCGCCCACTGGCGGCACGTCGCGGACCATCCCGGGGACTGGCTGCACGGCTACGCCGACACGATGGACGAAATCTGGAGCGCCGTCGAGCCCCTCTGGGCGGAGGCGCTCCCGCTGCTGGAACGCGAGATCGAACGCGTCGGTGTCGCCTTCGTGCGCGGCGGGCTCGGGACCGTCCTGGACGGCCTGCACCCCGCCGTCGCCTTCGAGGACGGCGCGCTGCGCGTTCCCGATCCCGAGCCGGCGCGCTTCGACCTCGATGGACGCCCCCTGGTCCTGGTCCCGATGCTCTCGGCCGTGGACGCGCTGATCTGCGACTTCGACGACGCCGCCGCGGTGTGGATCGCCTACCCGCTGCCCGCGCTCGACCCGCTCGCCCACGATCTGACGGACCCCGGGTCGCTCGACACGATGCTCGGCCCCGTACGCGCCGCGCTGCTGCGGGCCGTCGCGCGGCCGCTCACCATGGGCGAGCTCGCCAGGCTGACCCAGCTCTCCCCCAGCGCGGTGACCCACCATTGCGAACGGTTGGTGGGCAGCGGCCTGGTACGCCGTGAACGCCATGGCCGCGAGATCCGCATCCACCAGACCGAGCGTGGCCGCCGAGTCGTCGGCCTCTTTCCACCCGACCCCCGCGTTCTCTGACCCGAACGCCGCCGCCGGAGTGCGACCGTCACGCGAACCCCTCCGACCTGGGACGACGCCCGATCCGCACGGCCGTCGTCCCGGCGACCTTTCGATAATGCTCGAAAGGCTCGTCGTCGTGGCCGGCCACCGGCAGGATTCCACCGCCAGGCGCTGGACCGTCGATCCGCGGAGGAACAGTGAGAACAGCACACACGCCTCACATCAACCGGTGCGCGCAACACGGAACCCGTCGCACACCGCTGGTTCCCGTCCTCAGAACCCCCACGCCCTTCCGATCGATCGCCGCCTACCTCACGCCAGGGGTCAGCTCGTTCGGGCTGGGCGTCGTGGGCAGCGTCTTCATGGACCGGTCGCGCCAGGGCCTGCCGCCCTTCGAGCTGATGATGTGCGGCGACGAGACCGGGGTCGTCCGCACCGACCTCGGCTGGCGGGTGGACGTGGCACACGGTCTCGGCGCGCTGACCCGGGCCGACCTGGTGATCGTGCTGCCGACCGCCCACCGCCCGCTTCAGCTGCCCGAGCCGGCGGTCGAGGCCATCCGCTCCGCCCACGACCGCGGCGCGATCGTGTCCGCCTTCTGCTCGGGTTCGGCCCTGCTGGCCGGCACGGGCCTGCTCGACGGCCGACGCGCGAGAAGCCACCGGAGCCCGGTCGTCTGCCTGGCCCCACCGACGGACGGGCCGCAGCCCCTCTACGTGGACACCGACCGCATCGTGACCGGCATCAACACGGCCGCCGGCATGGATCTGTGCCTGTACCTCCTGCGGCGGGAGCACGGTCCGGCGGTCTCCCAGGCGGTGGCGAGGCAGCTGATGGCGTGCCACGCCGATGGGCCGGCCCCGCCGCAGGGGCGGGCCCCCGAAGACGCGGACCTGGTGGACCTGCTGTCCTGGGCGCGCACCCGCTTGGACCAGCCCCTGTCAGTCGGGGAGATGGCGCGGCACGCCTCGATGAGCCCGCGCACCTTCGCCCGCCGCTTCCGCGCGGCGACCGGCACGACCCCCATCGTCTGGCTGCGCGACCAGCGTCTCGACCACGCCGAGGAGCTGCTGCGGACCACCGACGAGCCGATCGCCGCGATCGCCCAGGCGGTGGGCTTCCAGCCGGCGCAGTTGCGTGTGCACTTCATGAACCGGCACGGCGTCCCTCCCAACGCCTACCGCCGTGCCGCTAGGGAGCGGACAGCAGGTTCATGAGGCCCGTCCCGCGGTCGGTGCGGTTCAGCCGGACCTCCCGTCCACGGCGCGCGCGTTCCAGGAGACCCGCGTTGACCAGGTGGTCGCAGTGGTAGGTCACCGTGCTGGGGCCGAGCTCCAGCCTGCTCGCCAGGTCGCTCACGGACGGCGCGTTCCCCGCGTGCCGCAGGATCGCCGCGCGCACCGGCCCGAGGACCAGCGCGAGGGCATCGCCCGGCGCGGGCCCGGCGCGGCGGCGGTCGAGGATCTGGCCCAGGCCGGGCAGCGGGTAGCCGACCCACACCGCGTCCTCGCGCTCGACGCTGTACATGCTGGCGGTGAGGCCGGACGCCAGCGGCACGAGGACGAGCCGGCGGTGTTCGGTGTTCGCCAGCTGCCAGGGCGCACTGTTGGGGCGGCAGTTGGGCAGTTGCAGCCGGCCGCCGTCGAAACTCACCGCCGAACGCAGACCGTTCATCACGATCTCCAGACCACCGCTGACCGCCGCGACACCGACCCGTTCCGCCTCGCGCGCATGCAGGCCGTCCGACTCCGTCCACAGGGGGGCGAAACTGTCCCAGGCCGCCGCCACCAGCCGGTGATAGGACGCCACGAACGCTTCCGGCCGGTCCACCACCGCCCGCCAGACGGGCGGCGGGTCACCGCCGAACCCCGCGTCGACCTCGGCCGCCAGCAGATCGGGATCGAGCCCGTCCACCTCCTCCAGAACCGTCGCCATGTCGATGCTGTCCAGCGTCCGGAGCAGCGCGAGACTCTCGGGCAGCCACCCGTCCGCCGACGAGAGCAGCGCGACCATGCCCGCCGCGTCCGCCGCGGGCAGGGACCGTCGGACGACGTCCCGCCGGACGGCCGGAACGCCATGCTTGCGTCCCCCCAGCAGATCGCTGAGCACCGAGAGCATCGTCGCTCCCGGGTGACGGATGACGCTGACGCTCACGTGCTCCAGAGGCCCCAGCGGGATCACATAGTCGTCCACGATCTAGATAGACCCCAACAACCGACCCTGGGTTCCCACCCCGGCGGACTCCTATCGTTCTTGTGACACCAAGGTGGTGGGACGCCGGAAGAGGGGGCTGTCGAGGATTCGGTGGTCGTGGCTGGGGATGACCTCGCAGTCCAGTCCGGCGACGAATTCGAAGGTCTCGTAGCATTCGAACAGGTTGGTGTGGATGGTCGGCGCGATGCTCTTTCGCCAGTCGGGGTTCCAGTTCTCGTAGACGCCGATCGCGTCACCGGCGAGCAGGTGGCGTCCGGTGCCCGTTTCGACGAGCACGCCCTGGGAGCCCGGGGTGTGTCCGGGGAGCGGGACGACGGTCACGCCCGGACAGATCTTCTGCTCTCCGGATATCGCCTCGATACGGTCCCAGGCCGACATCCATGGTGCCTGTAGCCCGGGAAGCTTCTCGTACGCGCGCTCGTGCACCGGCAACGGGTGCACCGCGTATTCGAGTTCCTTGCGGTTCACCAGGATCTGGGCGTTCCGGAACAGGGCGTTGTTCGAGCAGTGATCCCAGTGCAGATGGGTGTTGACCACGAAGTCGACGTCGTCGGGGTCGATCCCACTTTCGCGGAGAACGTTCTCGGGCGACTCCTCTGTGGCACGCGCGAAATCGTAGGGATGGTGCCGGCGGACGTAGTCGGGGGAAAGTGTTCCGGTGTCGACGACTATGCGGGTGCCGGCTGCTTCGATCACGAACATGAACATGTGGACGTCGATCGAGTCGTCGCTGGCCGAGCCGTAGACGGCACTGGTCAGTGGGACGTTTCTCGACCGGCCGACGCGCAGCGCGCTGACCCTCATCGCTCCCCCAGCACGTCGACCCCCAGGTCATCGCCGACCCGGCGCAGGTCGGCGATGGTCCGCTCGGGCAGCAGCAGCCCCTCCCGCGAGTTCCGCGACTCCGCCAGGCTCTCCAGCTCGCCCGGATACCGCACTTCCTCCGCCCCCTCCCGCGAGCCGGATTTGAGCTCCGCGACCAGGTCCGCCATTCGCTGCTCGAACTCCTGCATCGGGCTGAAAGAGGCGATGTTCAAAGCCATGTAGAGGTGACCCGACCGGCCCGGGTGGACGGATTGATAGGGCCCGTTGACGGCCGAGCCGAAGCCGCTTCCGGTCAGCACTCCTGACAGCACGTCCATCATCACCGAGATGCCGTATCCCTTGTGGGCGGCCATGGGCAGTACCGCGCCGAGGAGCGCCTCAGCGGGGTCGCGTGTCGGCGATCCGTCCGCGCCGACCGCCCATCCGTCCGGGATCTTGCTGTTCTGGTTCCTCGCGAGATAGATCTTTCCTCTGGCGACGGCCGTATTGGCGATGTCCAGCACCATCTGCCGGTCGCCGGCCAGCGGCGCCGCGATGGACCACGGGTTGCTGCCGACGAGCTTTCCGCGGCCGTCCCACGGCGCCATCGCCGGGCTGGAGTTGGTTGTCAGGATTCCGATGCAGCCGCGCGGCGGTGCCATCCTCGTGAAATACGCGGCGGTCCCGAAATGGTTCGAGTTCCGCACCGCGACGACGCCGATTCCGTGCCGTCCGGCCCGGTCGATGGCCTCCTCGGCGGCACGCGCGGCGATGACCTGGCCGACGCCGTCGCGGCCGTCCAGTGTCGCGACGGCGCCGCCGTCGGAGACGATCTCGGCTTTCGTCTCGCCGGCCATGACGCCCGAGCGGATGCGGTCGACGTACCAACCGACGCGCAGCACCCCGTGCGACTGGTGGCCCCACAGGTCGGCCTGCACCAGGCTGTCCCCGACGAGCCGGGCGTCATCGAGCGGAACCCCGCACGCGACGAATATCCGCGTCGCGGCGTCGCGCAGTTCGTCAGCGGATATCCGTACGCTCGACATCTCCGGTCCTCACCTCGGCCCGCCCGCCGGCTCGATCAGCACCAGCCGCTCCTCGGTCATCTCGCGGATGGCGTAGCGGGGCCCTTCCACCCCGTATCCGCTGTCCTTCACGCCGCCGTAGGGCATCATGTCCGCGCGGGTGCTCGACGGCGAGTTGATCACGACTCCGCCCATCCGGAGGCGGCGCGCCGCCGCCAGGGCCGTGTCCAGATCCCGTGTGAAGACGCCCGCCTGGAGGCCGTACGGGGTGTCGTTCACCGCGTCGATGACGGTGTCGAGGTCGTCGAACGGGACCACCGACACGACGGGGGCGAACGCCTCCTCGCACAGCAGGCGCGCCTCCGGCGGAACATCGACGAGGATCGTCGGGGTCATCGTCGCGCCCGACCGCTTCCCGCCGGCGACGATGCGGGCGCCCTGGCCGACCGCGGCGTTCACCCAGTCCTCGGCCCGCGCCGCCGCGGCCTCACTGATCATCGGCCCGATGTCGGTCGCCAGGTCCTCCGGGTCCCCCACGACGAGTGTGGACGCGGCGGTGGCCAGCTCGCCGAGGAACTCCTCCAGCACGTCCGCGTGGACGAACAGGCGCTGCACCGACGTGCACACCTGGCCCGACTTCCGGAACGCGCCCCGGCTGCACTGCTGCGCCGCAGACGCGATGTCCGCGTCGCGGCACACGATGGTCGCGGACACGTTGCCGCACTCCATCGTCGCCCGCCGCATACCGAGGCGCGCGGAGATGCTCTTGCCGGCGGCGGTGCTGCCGGTGAACGTCACGAAATCGACCCGCTCGTCCTCGACGAGCGCCCGTCCGACCGGATCTCCCGGGCCGAGCACCAAGCCGATCAGGCCGGCCGGCAACCCCGCGTCCAGCAGCATCCCGCACAGGGCCGCCGCCGCGATCGGCGTGAACGGCGACGGCTTGACGATTGCCGCGTTCCCGGCGGCGAGCGCCGGTCCGATCTTGTGCGCGACGGTGTTCAGCGGGGAGTTGAACGGCGTGATCGCACCCACCACGCCGACCGGCTGGCGGATGGTGAACGCCATCCGGTGGGCGAACCCCGGCGCCGCCTGCACGGGGACGACCGCGCCGTCGATCCGCTTGGCCTCCTCGGCGGACGTCAGCATCGTCTGGACGGCCCGGTCGGTGTCGCCGAGGCAGTCCTTCAGGCTGAACCCCGACTCGCGGACCACGTCGAGGGCGAGCCGCTCGCGGTTCTTCGCGATCTCCCCGGCGACCGTCCGCAGGATCTCGAAGCGCTCCAGCGGATCCAGCGGCGTCCGGCTCGCCTGGCGCGCGACGGACACCGCGTCGGTGACCATGTCGGTCGTCGCGTCGTACGCCACCGCAAGCGGTTCGCCGGTGAACTTGTGATGCACCGTGCGTTCGTGGTCGCTGCGCACCCATGTGCCGTTGATGAGGTTCGCGACCGTGGGAAGTTCTGTCATGACGGCTGTCCTCTCCTCGTTGCCCGCGCCCGCGACGCCTCGGCGACCGGTGACCAGCCGGTGTGCTTCTCGTAGGCGCGTCCCGCCCTGAGCACCTGACTGTCCTGATGGCGGGCGCCCACCATCTGGAGGCCGACCGGAAGCCCGGAACGCGTGCGGCCGCAGGGCACGCTCAGTGCCGGCTGCCTGGTCATGTTGAACGGATAGGTGTACGGCGTCCACGACGCCCAGACGCGCGAGTTCGCGGGGTCCGGAGCGTTCTGGCCCGCCGGGAACGCGACGGTCGGGACGGTCGGCGTGACCAGCACGTCGTACGACTCGTGGAACCGCGCCATGCGGTGACCGAGATCGGCGCACACCGCCACGGCGTCCAGATACGCCAGCGCGGTGATCTCACGGCCCTCCTCCCCATACTCCAGCAGGACGGGGTCCACCCGGCCGAGGTCGTCCGGGCGGTAGCCCCGCAGCGTCCTCGCGATGCCGGCGCACCACATCGTCTGGAACGCCGCGACGGGATCCTCGAAGATCGGCTCGACCTCGGACACGTGCGCGCCCAGGTCGGCGAGCACGCCGACCGCCGCGTCCACCAGCGATTCGACCTCGGGGTCGTTGCTGCCGTATCCGAGGTCGCGCGAGTACCCGATCGAGAGGCCGGCGATGCCCTTCTCGATGCCGTGGACGAACGACTCGTCCCGGACGGGCAGCGCCGCCCAGTCGCGCACGTCGGGCCGGGTGATCACGCCGAGCATGATGGCCGCGTCCAGGACCGACAGGGAGATCGGTCCGCGATGCGACAGCAGCCCGTTGCTGCCGGTGGGATACATCGGGACGAGATCCCCGGTCGGCTTGAAGCCGACCGTGCCGGTGAAGGCCGCCGGCACACGGACGGAGCCGCCCCCGTCGCTGCCGATCGACCAGGTGCCCATCCCGGCCGCGACCGCCGCGGCGGAGCCACCGCTGGAGCCGCCGGGGGTCAGCGTGGGATCCCAGGGATTCCTGGTGATCCCGAAGCGGTGCGAGTCGGTGACGCCCTTCCACCCGAACTCCGGTGTCGTGGTCTTGCCGAGCAGGATGGCGCCGGCCTCCCGCAGCCTGGCGACACTCGGCGAGTCCTCGGTCCACGGGCCCGGGTCGGCGACCAGCCAGCTGCCGCGCAGCGTCGGCCACCCGCGGGTCTGCTCAAGATCCTTGACGGTGGTGGGGATGCCGTCGGCCGCGCCGCGTTGCGCGCCCGCCGACCAGCGGGCCTCGGAGACGGCCGCCGCCCGCAGCGCGGCGTCCGCGTCGACCAGGACGAACGCGTTCAGCTCGGCGTCCCGCTCCTCGATGGCGGCCAGCGCGGCGCGGGTCGCCTCCACCGGCGAGGCCTCGCGCCGCGCGTACGCCCCGGCCAGCTCCGCGGCGCTCATCCCAGCGAGATCTGACACAACGGCTCCTATGCCGGGTGACCGGATGGTGTGCGGCCGCGGCGATCAGCTCGCGACGCCATTCGCCGATGCACCTCCCGGAACGGCATCAGAAAGGTCGAGTTCGAGTTCGGTCAGCGCGGCGACCTCGGCGGCGGTGAATCCCGGCGCCACGTACTCGACCTTGAACGCGTCGCCGCTCCGCCGCAGCACGCACAGATCCGTCACGACGATGTCGACGCAGTTGAGGCCCGTCAGCGGGTATTCGCAATTCTTGACGAGCTTCGGCCGGCCGCCGGAATCGCAGTGCGTCATCAGCACCATGACCGTGACGTCGCCCGCGACCAGGTCCATGGCCCCGCCGATGCCCCCGCCCACCATGTTCGGGGTGCTCCAGTTGGCGAGGTTGGCCGCGGCGTCGACCTGGAACGCGCCGAGCGCGACGAAGTCCACCTTTCCGCCGCGCACCATCTCGAACGACGTCACGCTCTCGAAGAACGAGGCGCCCCGCTCCAGATGGACGTACTGACCGCCCGCGTTGTAGACCTCCGGGTTGTAGTCCTCGGGCGCGGCGATGGTCCCGTAGCCGAGGACGCCGTTCTCCGAATGCAGGACGATGTCGCGCCCGGAGATGTAGTTCGAGATGAGCGTGGGAATTCCGAGGCCCAGATTCACGTAGCTGCCGTTGGGCACGAGTCCCGCCGCCACCTCCGCCATCTGTAGGCGGGTGAGTGCCGGTTTCCCGTTGTAGGTGCGGGCGCTGTCGGCCCCGCGTCCCGCCCTCGGCGCCGGGAAGTCGTGCGGGACGTCGACGGTCTTGCGGACCACCCGGCTGACGAAGATGCCGGGGAGACCGACCGACTCGGGGTCCAGCTCACCGTCGACGATCTCGTCGACCTCGGCGATCGTGACGTGGGCGCCCTTCGCGAAGGCGGGCATGAAGTTCCGCCCCACGCCCTCGAACTCGAGGTTGCCGTAGCGGTCGGCGCGGGCGGCGCGGATCAGTGCGAAGTCGACCTTCAGCCCCATCTCCAGGACGTGCTCGACACCGTCGATCACGCGGGTCTCCTTGCCCTCCGCCACCGCGGTGCCGACGGCGGTGCGCGTGAAGAAGGCGCCGATCCCGGCGCCGCCCGCGCGCAGCCGCTCGACGAGCGTGCCCTGCGGGACGAGCTCGACCTCGATCTCGCCCGCGGCGATCTGCTTCTCGGCGGCCGAGGTCGCCTCGCCCGCCCGCGCCGAGAACGACACGATCAGCCGGTTGACCTGCTTGTTCTCGATGAGAGTGTTCGATCGGTACTCGCCCGTGCCGAGCGAGTTGGCCACGATGCACAGCTGCCGGGCGCCGTGCTCCCGCAGCGCCACGGTGAGGCTCGTCGGGAAGCTGTGGGTCATCCCGAACCCGGCGATCGACACGCTTGCGCCGTCCGGAATGTCGGAAACGGCCGCCAGCGGAGACTCGTACACCTTGTTAATCGTCATGCCTATCCACCTTCTTCTGGGCCCACACAATCTCGTCGCGGCTTCTTACGTCGTGCTGGCGGGACGGAAGCGGGGTAGCGCGCTGCCGTTCCCGGTGTCCTCGAACACCACCTCGACGGCGTCCCCGATGCGGACCTGCTCGACGTCGCAGTCGACGATGTTGGTCATCACGCGGGGTCCCTCTTCGAGCTCCACGTAGGCGAGGACGTAGGGGGTGACGCCCTTCCACTCGCCGGCGGCCCGGTGGACGACGCTGTAGGAGTAGACGACGCCGCGGCCGGTGAACGCCTCCCACCGGGTGTTCATGCTGTGACAGAACGGGCATATCGGTCGCGGGTACCAGATCGCCTCGCCGCAGTCGTCGCAGCGCTTGCCGAGAAAGGTCCCCTCGGCCGCCGCCTTCCAGAACTTCTCGGTATCCGGGTTGACCACCGGCTGCGGGGTGGGCAGGACCGGGCTCCGTACGTCGCTCACGCGCTGTCCCTTCCGAGGATCATCGTGGCGCTGCGCATCCGAGTGCCCAGGTCGCCACCGTTACCGTGCACCAGGGCGATCTCGCAGTCGCGCACCTGCACGCCCGGATTCGCCTCCCCCCGGAGCTGCCGCACCGCTTCGATGATCTTCGTGATCCCGCCGCGGTGCCCGGGGTGGTTGTTGCTCAGCCCGCCACCGTCGGTGTTGAAGGGCAGCCGTCCGTCCGGTGCGACGAGTGCGCCGTCCATCACGAAACGGCCGCCCTTGCCCTTCTCGCAGAAGCCGAGGTCTTCCAGGATCTCCAGGACGGTGATGGTGAAGCTGTCGTAGATCGACACGTAGTCGATGTCCCGTACGGTGACTCCGGCCTGCTCGAACGCCGGCGGACCGGACCAGACGGCGCTCGTGTACGTCAGGTCGACCTTGCCGCCGTTGGTCAGCTTCGCGGACTCGCCCTGGCCCATGATCCGCACCGCGTGCCGGTCCAGGCTGCGAGCGACCTCGCGGCTCACCACGACTACGGCGCCGCCGCCGTCGGTCACCAGGCAGCAGTCGGCCCGGTGCAGCGGGTCCGCGACGAGCGGCGAGTTGACGACGTCCTCGACCGTCATCACCTTCTGCAGGAAGGCGTTCGGGTTGTGGGAGGCGTGCTTCGTCGCCGCCACCTTGATCTCGGCGAGTTGCTCGCTCGTCGTGCCGAACTCGTACATGTGCCGGCGCGCCGACAGCGCGTAGGAGCTCACGAGGCCGGTGACGCCGAACATCGCGCCTTCGAAGGAGTCCTCCGGCCGCGCCGGACCACCCCCACCGGGCTGGATGCCCGTCCGCGGCTTGCCTGCGAGCGTGATGAGCGCGACGTTGCACTTGCCGGCCGCGATGGCCGCCGCCGCGTGCGACACGTGGTAGATCGGCGAGGCCCCGCCGCTCTCGGTCGAGTCCATGTAGGTGAGATTGCGCAGGCCCAGGTACTCGGCCATCGAGACCCAGCCGCCGCCGTATCCCGGCGCGTCGTGGCCGCAGAAGTAGCCGTCGACGTCGGCGAGCGTCAGCCCCGCGTCGGCGAGCGCCCCGACCGCGACCTCGGCATGGATCTGTGCCAGCGACTTGTCTGGCAGCTCTCTACCCGGATGTTCGTATGCTCCGATGATGACGGCGGCATCGTTGACGTTCATGTCGGTCCTCCCGGACGCTGGGACGGCACTTCGGTGGGCTCCGCGGCACTGACGGCCGCGGCACCCGGCCAGTGGCCATGGCGGATGTCGGCGTTGTGCTGCCCGATTCGCGGTGCGGGCCGCGGCTCCGGCGGCTCGTAGCCGAGCAGCCGCAGCGGAAATCCCTTCTGCCTGCGGGGCTCGTCGAGGAAGACCCTGCGACGTCGAAACAGCGGATCCGCGGCGCGCTCGCGGGCCGACCGGACGGGCGCCGAGGCGATCCCGGCCTGGGTCAGCTCACGCAGGCACTCCTCCTTGGAAAGCCGCCGTGTCCAGGCGCCGATCGCGGTGTCGACCTCCTGGTGGTTCCGCTCCCACCAGCCGGCCGACCTGTCCGCCAGCCGGTCGGCGCCCACGAGCGCCGCCAGCGCGGCACGCTCCGCGTCGGTTCGGCAGACGATCGCGATCCACTGGTCGTCCCCACCGCACCGGTAGACGTCGTGCGGCGTGCTGCCGGGACGCCGGTTGCCGGTCGGTCCTGGAACGGTCCCAGCTGCACGATACTCGGCGATGCGGTCGGCGAGCGTCCAGCTCACCAGCTCCCGCTGCGACACGTCGAGATGCGTCCCGCGCAGGCCCCTGGCCACGCAGTACGCGATCAGCCCGGCACCGAACAGGGAGACCAGCTGGTCGGGATAGTTGATCTCGGCCGACGACCACATCGGCCCGTCGCCCGCGTATCCCGTGATCGAGGCCAGGCCGGAGAGCAGGTCGAGGGTGGAACCGTAGGATCGGATGCCCGACTCGGGACCGAACTGCCCCTGGCTGGACAGCGACAGGTAGATCAGGCGTGGGTTGATCTCGCTCAACGTCGGATGGTCGATGCCGAGCCGGCGCGTGACCCCCACGGTGAAATTCTCGATCAGGACGTCGGACCGTGCGACGAGCCGGTGCATCTCCGCCCGCCCGGAGCCGGTCTTCAGATCGATCGTGATCCCGAGCTTGCCCGCGTTGTTCGACGCGAAGAGCGGCGAATCCTCCGTGACCTCGGCATCGTCCGCCGTGGGCACCGGCCACACCCGGAACGCGTCCGGCCGTTCCATCGATTCGATCTTGATGACCGTGGCGCCGTAGTCCGCGAGCAACCGGCCGGTGGCGGCCCCCGCCGTGATGGTGCCGAGGTCCAGCACGACGACACCGGCGAGCGGGCCCTGCTTGGCGTCCCGCTCCGCACCGTCCACCAGGCGAAGCCGCGGAGGCGGGACGGTCGCCCCGCCCGCACCGGCCAGGTCCGCGCCGGCTCTGTCCGCGGCGTGTCCGTCCGCGGCGTGTTCGCTGCGGTGCGGTTCGCCGGCGTCGAGGTCCGGCGGCGCACCGCACCGCCATGGCAGTCCGACGACGGGCGCCAGCGGGGCACGGCCGTCCGGCACCGCCGCTTCGGCTTCTGCGTCCGTGATGAACGATCTCGCCCGGTACTGGGGGTCGGCCGCGAGGTCTGCCAGGTCCGCGCAGTACCCGAATGGCAGGCCGAGCCGCTGGGCACCGTGGTAGATCTCCCGCTTGGTGCGCTGCGCGGCCCATCTCTCGACGACCGGCCACCAGGACTCCATGAGCTCGAAGCGCGCCTGATCGCCGCGCAGCCGCGGGTCCGCGAGCGCCGGGTCGTCGACGAGCGCGACGACGCTGTCCCACTGCTCAGGCAGAAAGACGAACCCGACATACCCGTCCGCCGCTCGCACGATCCGCCAGCGGCCGCTGCTCGCTCCCGTCCGCACCGGGATCAGGCCGGTCTCCGCGTAGACGACGTCGCTCTTCCAATCGATGTACGCGGCCACATCGCAGAGGGCGACGTCGACCACATCGCCACCCGGCCGGCGCAGCGCGAGCATGGACCCGTAGAAGCCCGCGAACGCCGCGGCGTGTGCCGTCTGCTCGCCGCCGAGGCTCAGGGGCGCCCGCGCAGGCTCGCCGACCATCGCCGCCAGACCTCCGTAGCATTCGGCCAGCAGGCTGTCCCCGTAAGCATCGGACCGCACGTCATCGGCGCCGTAGGGCGTGATCGTGACGACGACCAGCCGCGGGTGTTCCGCGCGTAGGCGGGCCGGCGACAAACCGGTCTCCCGCGCCCGGCCCGGCCCGGAATCGGTGATCACGATGTCGGCGGACGCCAGCAGTTCCGCCAGCCGGGCCCTGCCGTCCCGGCTCTCCACATCGACCTGCACGCTCTGCTTGTCGGCGTTCAACGCGGCGAACAGGTACCCCACCCCGCCGGCGTCGACCGGCTCCTGCGTCCGTAGTGGATCACCGCCGGGAGGCTCGCATTTGATCACGGAGTCGCCGAAGCCGGCGAACAACCGTCCGCAGCTCTGGCCGGCCACGCCCTCGGCGAGTTCGACCACCCGAAGGGGGCCACCTCGCTTTGAAGGCCTACCGGTTCCGGCTCTACCGCTCATCGGGCGCCTTCACTTATGGAGTCCATGGGAATACCTCACCTACCTACGGCGACCTCGTCGCCGGCCAGGCCGGCGACCCGGGTCAACTCACGTTCGCTGCGTCGGTACTGAACTGCAGGACGACCCGCCCGCCGGGGCTCGGCCGGAAGACCGCACGCACCGGCTGGTCGATATGCGGCTCGGCCGACTCGTCGGCCAGCGTGCTGATCACTAGCGGCCCCTCGGCCAGCCGCACGTACACGAGCCGGTAGGGAACCTCGTCGGCGAAGGCGGCGAAGTACTTCTGGTGCATCGTGCACCACGACCACACGGTTCCCTTGCCGCTCACGACCGCCCAGGAGGCCGAGCCGGAAAGGCACTGCGGGCAGATCGGCGCGTCCGGGAACCGGTGCCGCCCGCAGTCCGAGCATTGCTGTAGCCGGAGCTCGCCGGCGGCACAGCCGTCCCAGAACGGCTTGTTGCTGGGAGTGATATCAGGCAAGAGCTTCGCGTAGGCCGCGACGTCCATCGGCTCGCCCTTCTAGTCGGCCGTGAAGATATGCGACGTCACGATGGGAGAGACGCACATGTACTGCACGGTGTTGCAATTCTTGACCTGCCGCTCGCCGGCTTCGCCGCGCAGTTGCCGTACCGCTTCCACATGGAGCGCGAAGCCCTGCATGTAGCTCTCGCTGGTATGCCCGCCAGATGTGTTCAGCGGTCGTTTCCCACCATGCTCGATTCGGCCGTCCCGGATCCATTCCCAGGCTTCCCCGCGGGGCGCGTGACCGAAGCCTTCCAAGGTGAACAGGATCGTTGGTAGAAAGTTGTCATAGACTTGCATGCAATCGATCTGGTCCGGGCCGATCCCGGCCTGCCGGTAGAGCGCGTCGGCCACCGCGGCACTTGTCGAGAAGTAGAAGTTGGGGCTGATGTAGCTGCGGCTCAACTCGGCGCGGCCCGCCGTGGCCGCCACTCGTACGGGCTTCTTCCGCAGCCCGCGGGCACGGTCGGCCGACGTCACGATGAACGCGACCGCGCCGTCGTTGATGATGCAGTAGTCCAGCTTGCGCAGCGGCTCGGAGATGAACCGCGACGACAGGTACTCGTCCCGGCTGATCTCCTGCTGGAACACCGCGATGGGATTACGGCTCCCGTTGGCGCGATTATTGATCGCGAGCGGGGCCAGCGCGTCGTCGGGGGCTCCGTAGAGGCTGCGGTACCGCTGATACATCATCGACACGTACGCGCCGGTGGACGTCATGCCGTACATGGCGTCGTACGCCCCGGCGGGATCGGCGTCACCGCCGCCGTACTTCAGGCGCGCCGTCCGGCCGTTCGTCGCGTAGACGCAGGCGACCATGTCCGCGGTGCCCGAGCGGACCAGGGCGCACGCCTCCTGGAGGGCGACACCGCTCATGCGGCCGGTGCCCTCCAGGTCGTGCACGAACGCCGGCTGCGTGAGCCCGACCATCTCCCCGACACGGCCGTACTTGACGTTGATGCAGAGGAGGCCGTCGATGTCCTGCTGGGTGGCGCCACAGTCGGCCAGCGCGTCCCTGAACGCCTCCGCGGCGAGCTGGTACATGTCGTTCGGACGGCTCTTGTCCGCGTACAGCCGCCGGAAGTCCGACGACCCGACGCCGACGATTGCCACATCCTTGATGGTCATGGCGATATCACCCTTGCATTCGTGCCGGTGTGGCTTCGCGCCACGATGTCGCGCTATGACTTCGGGGGCTCTTTCTCAAGGATCTCCACGGCCTCCAGGGCCGCCTTCGCCGCGGCTCGGATATGACGATGCGCGGCCTCCGCCGCACGCTCGGGCGAGCGGGAACTGATCGCCTCGGCGAGTTCCAGGTACTCCTGCACGGACGCCTCACGCCGTCCGGGAATGGTCACCGACAGGCTGCGCAGCGCGTGTATCCGCGTGTGCAGGGGCCCCAGCATGGACTTCAGCAACGAGTTGCGAGCGCCCTCGACGAGCAGTTCGTCGAACTCGTAGATCGCCTGAAGACGCTCCTCGCCCGACGCTCGCGGCTGGACCTTCTCCACGAGCGCGGCGACCTCCTCATCGGTCGCGCGCAGCACGAACAACTCGGCCGCGGCGGGCTCCAGCGCGTCGCGGACCTCGTAGATCTCCCGCACCTCGGCGCTGCCGAGCCTGGCGACGCGAACTCCGCGGCTCGGCGACGGCTCCACGAGCCCGAGGGTCTGCAGGTGCCGCATGGCCTCGCGCACCGAGGTCCGGCTGACGCCGGTCAGTTCGACGAGTTCACGCTCGGTGAGCTTGCGCCCCGGTGGCAGCAGCCCCGACGCGATCGCGTGCCGGATCCGCCGGACGACCATCTCCGGGATGGATTCGGTCGGGCGGTCGATCAGGAGGTCGAGCTTCGGGTCGGTCACGGCCGTCCTTAAGTTTGTCTGACGTACTACAGACTACGTCTGCCGGTATATGTCGGTCAAGGTGAACCACATCACGAGCCACGGCCGCGGACACCGAAATGCAATGCCCTCTCCGCTGCCTCACGATGGAGAACCGAGATCGTTCAACGGCGAGCCCGCCAATGCGGGGCCGCTGGTTTGCAAATGGCACGCTACTTCCCCGCCGCCCTCGACGGCGGTGTGCTCGGGCATCCGCTCCGTGCAGACGTCCATCGCGAAACTGCAGCGGGTTTGGAAGGGACATCCCCGCGGTGGCCGCGCCGGGTCGGGAAGATCCCCCGCGAGGACGATTCGCTCCGTTCTCCGGCGCGGATCCGGGATCGCGGACAGCAATGCCTGTGTGTACGGATGCGCCGGCGCGCCGTAGACCCGTTCCGCCGGGCCGGTCTCGACGATCCGGCCGAGGTACATCACTCCCACCCGGTGCGAGATGTGCCGCACGATGGCCAGATCGTGCGCGATGAAGAGATACGTCAGCCGGAACTCCGCCCGCAGCCGCTCCAGCAGATTGATCACCTGGTTCTGCGTGGAGACGTCCAGCGCGGACACGGCCTCGTCGCAGACGATGAACCGCGGGTGCAACGCGATCGCCCGCGCGATGGCCAGCCGCTGGCGCTGCCCGCCCGAGAACTCGTAGGGATACCGGTCCGCGTAGCTCGCCCGGAGCCCGACCATCTCGACGAGATCGTTCACCCGGCCGCGCGCCGCCCTGGACGACAGACCCTCGTGGACGATGAGCGGTTCGGCGATGCTCGCCGCCACCGTGGACGACGGGTCCAGCGACGAGTACGGGTCCTGGAACACCATCTGCATACTCCGCCGGGCCTTGCGCAGGCCCCGGCCGCGCAGGCTCGCGACGTCCTGACCGGCCACCGTGATGGATCCGCTCTCCACCGGAACGAGCTTGAGCAGCGCGCGCCCGGTCGTCGACTTTCCCGACCCCGACTCGCCGACCAGGCCGAACGTCTCGCCCGGGTCGATGTGGAAGGTGACGTCGTTGACCGCGCGCACCAGCCGCGCCGCCGCCAGCGTCCGCTTCTTGCGGAACACCACGCTGACGTCGCGGACGTCGACGAGAGGCCCCGACTCGGGTCCCGGGCCCGGCGAGCCGGACGACGGCGCCTCCGCACTGGATTTCGTGACGCTCATGAGGAACCCACCAGGTTCAGCTGCCCGGTACGGCAGCAGCGGCAACTGCGGCCGGTCTCGACCGTCCGGAGCGCCGGGGCGGCGACCAGGCACTCCTCGCTCGTGTGCCCGCATCGGGGACTGAACCTGCACCCGGCCGGCATGCGCCAGGGTTCGGGTGGGCGGCCCGGGATCACCGGCAGTTCCTTCCCGCGCACCCCCAGCTGGGGCATTGCGTTCAGCAATCCCGCCGTGTACGGATGCTTCGGCGCGTCGTACAGGTCGAGTGCCGGAGCGGCCTCGACCACCTCGCCCGCGTACATCACGACGACCCGGTCGGCCAGCTCGACGACGAGCCCGAGATCGTGGGTGATGAACAGGATTCCGCACCCCGTCTCGTCGCGGAGCCTCGACAGCAACGCGACGATCTGCGCCTGCACCGTCACATCGAGGGCGGTGGCCGGTTCGTCCGCGATGAGCAGTCTCGGCTCGCACGCCAGGGCCATCGCGATCATGGCCCGCTGCCGCATGCCGCCCGAGAACTCGTGCGGGTAGTCCTTGACCCGGCTGCCCGCGTTCGGAATGCCGACGAGGTCGAGCATCTCCGCGGCGCGGGCCAGCGCGGCCCGTCTCCTCCCGCCCTTGTGCCGCCGGTAGACCTCGGCGATCTGGTCGCCGATGGTGAAGGCCGGGTTCAGGCTCGTCATCGGCTCCTGAAAGATCATCGAGATCTCGTTGCCGCGGATGTCGCGCAGTTCCCGCGCCGGCATGCCGATCAGATCCCGGCCCTGGTACCACACGTGTCCCGCGGATGTCCGCGCGTACGCCGTCGGCAGCAGCCGCAGCACCGACAGGCTGGTGACGCTCTTCCCCGAACCGGACTCGCCGACCAGGCCCACGATCTCACCGGGACCGACGTCGAAGGACACCCCCTCGACGACGGTGGTCCAGCCGCGGTCGGTCAGGAAGTCGACGCACAGGTCCTCGATCCGCAGCAACTGCCCGCTGTCCGGCATGCTCGTCATGACTTCCTCGTCTCGCGCCCGAAGGCGTCCCGCAGACCGTCGCCAATGAGGTTGAAGCACAGTGTCGCGATGGCGATCGCGATCCCCGGATACACGGCGAGCGACGGGCTGCCGCGCATCTCCAGGAACGCCTGCCCGAGCATGCTGCCCCAGCTGGCCGTCGGCGGAAGCGCGCCGAGGCCCAGCAGGCTGATCGTCACCTCGGCCAGCAGCGCGGACGCGAGCAGGAACGACAGCTGGACGAGGGTCGCCGGCAGGATGTTCGGCAGCACCCTCTTCCGCAGGATCATCAGGCTCGGCGTCCCGATGCTGGTCGAGGCCTCGATATAGACCTCCCGCCGGACCTCAAGGGTGCTCCCCCGGACCACGCGGTACATCCGCGGCGCGTACACGATGCCGAGGGACACCATCGCGGTCGTGAGCCCGGGCCCGACCGCCGCGATGATGGCGATCGTCAGGATGATCGCGGGGAACGCCATCAGCACGTCGGCGGCCCGGTCCAGGAGCCAGTCGACGATGCCGCCGAAGTAGCCGCTCACGAGACCGAGCGGCAGGCCGATGACCGTCGCGATGGCGACGCTCAGGCCGGCCGCCGCGAGCGACACCCGTCCGCCGTGCATCAGCCGGCTCAGCGTGTCGCGTCCCAGCGTGTCGGTGCCGAGCCAGTGCTCGGGCGTCGGCCCGGACAGCCGGTCGCTGATGTCGACCTGCGCCGGTCCGTACGGAGCGATGATCGGAGCCGCCGTGGTCACGATGATGATCGCCAAGAGCAGTCCGCCGCCGACGGCCGCCGACCTGTTGGCCCGGAATCGCCGTACGATGGCGCGTCCTCGCGAGACCGGCTCGACGAGGTCGTCCCCGTCCTCGACCGGCGTGCTGACCGGCTTCCGGACGTCTATGCCGTCACTGTGCGTCATGACACTTTGACCTTCGGATTGAAGTAGCCGTACGACAGGTCGACCGCCAGGTTGACGAGCATGATCAGGACAGCGGTGATCAGCAGGATTCCTTGGACCATCGGGAAGTCACGCGAGAACACCGAGAAGTACGCCAGCTTCCCGACGCCGGGCAGGGCGAACAGCTGCTCGATGACGACCGTCGCCCCGATCAGCCGGTTGGCCTCGACGCCGAACGCCGTGACCACGGGAACCGCGGCGTTCTTCAGCACGTGTTTGCCGGCCACCCGTCCGGGATGCAGGCCCTTGGCCCTGGCCGTGCGGATGTAGTCCTCCTGCATGACCGAGGTCACCGCCGCCCGGGTCTGCCGGGCGACGACCGCGGTCGGCACGGTCGCGAGGGAGAAGGCCGGCAGGATCAGATGCCCGAGCCAGTCCACCGGGCTTTCGGCGAACGGCACGTAGCCGACCGCCGGAAGCGCCCGCATCTGGATGGCGAAGACGAGCACGAGCATCATGCCGACCCAGAAGTAGGGCAGCGCCATGAACGCGCTCGCGGTGACGGTCGACAGCCGGTCCACCCAGCTGCCCGGCCGCAGCCCGGCCGCGAGACCGAGGGCCAGCCCCAGGACCGCCGCGATGAGCAGGGTGAGGACGACCAGCGAGAGCGTGACCGGGAACCCCGCGGCGACCGCCGACCAGACGCTCTGCCCGTCGACGAAGGATGTCCCGAGGTCGCCCTGCAACACGTCGGTCAGCCAGTTCCAGTACTGGACCAGGAAGGGCGCGTCGAGGCCGAGCTGCTCACGGATCGCCTGGATCCGCTCGGGTGTCGGATTGCTCCCGGCCAGCGCCACCTCCGGCCCGCCCGGCACCAGCGCGATGAGGCTGTAGATCAAGAAGCTGACGATGACCAGCAAGGGGAACATCGCCAGGAGTCGGACGCACAACAACCGCAGCACGCCGAGCCCTCCGTTCTCTCTGCCGGGCCCGGCCGGCCGTCCTGCACGGCACACGCCGGCCGGGCCCCGCTCCGTTACCGGCGAATCACTTCTTGACCGCGACACCGCGGAACTGGCGGGATCCGTCGACGTACACCTCAAGCCCCATGACCTTGTTGTTCATCGCCATCGGGGTGTTGAGGTGGCACAAGGTGATCGGCTGCGCCGCGTCCTCGTGAGCCGCCCGGAACAGTTGCTTGTAGAAGCCCGCGCGGCTCTCCCTGCTGTCGGTGCCCTTGGCCTTGGCGGCGAGGTCGGTGATCGTCGGATTCGAGTAACCGCCCGGGTTGCTGAAGCCATCGGGCAGGTAGTAGGAGGCGATCTGGATGCTCGGGTCCGCGTCGGCCTTCTGCTGCACCATGATCGCGTCGACCGACTTGTTCACCGAGAAGCCCTCCATCAGCTTGGGCAGCTCCACCGGCCGAATGGTCATCTTGATGCCGACCTCTTGCAGGTTCGCCTGGATGAGCTCCGCGATCCGCTGGTAGGCGTCGAGGTTGTCGGTCTCCAGCGTGAAGGTGAAACCGTCCTTCACGCCGGCCTTGGCGAGCAATTCCCGGGCTTTACCGGCATCGTAGGAATAGGCGTCCGCCGTGAGCGTCGGATCGGCCGCATAGTACGAGGACGGGAACATCTGCACTCCGGGCTGGCAGAATCCACCCTGGAGTTCATTGACCGCGGCCCGGTTGATCGCATAGTTCAGCGCCTGGCGGACCTCCTTCTTGTCGAACGGAGGCCGTGCGACGTTCAGGGCGATCGTGAAGCTCGCCAAACTCGGCTTCTGGCACACGACAAGCTTGGCGTCCTTCGCAGGCTGGTACATGCTCGACCGCAGGAAGGTGACGTCCGCCGTTCCGGTGATGGTGGCGTTCAGGCGCGCATTGTCATTGCTGGAAATCAGGAAGACCATCTTGGCGACATTGACCGCCTGCGGATCCCAGTAACCGCTGACCGGCGTGTACTCGACCTTGGTGTTGGGCTCGTAGGCGGTGACCTTGAAGGCACCCGAGCCTCCGGTGGGCATCCGCGCCTGGGCGGGGTCGTCGAACACCGCCGGGCTCATCATCATGCCCGCCGAGCTGGCGAGGATCCCGACGAGTGGAGCGGCACCGTGCTGCGTGCGCACCCGTACGGTTGACGCGTCGACGACCTCGACCCCGGTGACGTCGCTCAGAGCCTGCTTGTTGAAGCTCTTGTCCGCCCGATGCCGATCGATGTTCGCCTTGACGGACGCGGCGTCGAAGGGCGTCCCGTCGTGGTACTTCCATTTCTCGATGAGTTGGAGTGTCAGGCTCTTGCCCGAGTCGCCGATCATCCATTTCTTCGCCAGCATCGGCTTCGGTTCACCGGCGGCGTCGATGCGGATCAGCGTGTCGTAGACCGGGTACAGGTACATCCAGCTGTTGCTGGTGGTCACCTTGTCCGGGTCGAAGCTCGTATTGGCGACGCTGTACATCCAGGTGAACGTCGCGTTCTTGTCGATCGCGGCCGTGTCGACCGGTGGACAGGCGACGTTCTGCTCCCGTTTCGTCGCGCCGGCGCCGCCGCTCGAATCACCGCTGCTGGCACTACAGGCGCTCGTGATCGTCGTCAGAAGAGTGACGGCAGCCGCGACGATGAGCTTTTTCCGCATCAAGGAGTCCTCCGAACCAAGATGTGGTGGTGAAAAGGGGGTGGGGGTGCCCTCCGATAAGGGGAGTCATGGGTCGTTCGGAGGAGAGGGGCCCGATCATTCGCAGGGTCGCTGCGTCCAGAACAGACGGGCCGATCGCTCGGAGGGCTGCTGCGCGGGCCGCCCCGGGATCACCGCGGCGTCGATTTGTACTTTGTCTGATGAATGAGAACATACGTATGTTGAGTCGTCAACACACACAGAGTAAGGGCGATATACAGAGCGCGACGATCCCGGCCCTGGCCGCCAAAGACACGACGCGGAGCAACCGTCCGCAACCGGACATGCGGCACCCGTTATTAAAGGGCGACGCGATGATGTGGAGAGAGGCGAGGGCGCCGGAAGCACGCGGTGAACCGAGCGTCTGCTTCGCCCACGCATGGGCCCTCTTCGAGACCCTCCGGAGTCGCCTTGGCAGGGATGCTGTACTACCCGGACGTCAACCCGCCCGAGGAGATCCTCTTTCAGGCGCTCCTGTACTGGGACTCGCTGGCCACGATCACCACCCCAGATCACCGTTCGCTGCTGTCCCCCGCGCTACGAGAGATCGAGGACGCCGGCTACTACACACCGATCGACCTGAACAGCACGGACTACGGGCGGCCGCTCTGGCAGGCGCTTGTGGACGATCTTCTGCCCTTGGTCGAGAGATCAGGGCCGGAGACCGTGCTGCCCGCCACCGGGCATCCGTCGGCCGACTCGCCGGAGTTGCTGATGGACACCGACATCACCTGGAACTCCTGGGACAGGTATCCGCGCGAGGTGGTCGAGGAGTTGCTCGACCACGGGGTGGTGAAGTCGGTCGAGGGGACGCGCACCCTGCTGATCAGGCCGTTGATGCGGCGTCTCCTCATCAGCCTGGCCGCCGAGATCATGGCGAGCGAGATGACCCGGGTGCTCGAACGGCGTTTCTTCGCCCACACCTCGGACTACGACGCGTTCCATGTGGGGCACGTTTCCGACCGTGAGCGGGATCCGATCCAGCTCGTCTGGCAGATCGACCTCGGTGCCGTGCTCCCGATCCCGGCGCCGGGTACTCCGATCAGCACGGTCCTGGCCTTCCGCGACAGATACGAGCAGGAGCGCCGCAGGCTGGTCCGTGCGGTCCAGCGGCTCCAGCATGACCTGCGGTCACAGGAACACGGTCCGCGAGACGTGATCGAGTACTCCCGCGACGAACTCGTCGGCGCCATGGCGGAGCTGGAGCGTGCCGGGCTGGCGTCGAAGATCGATTGGATACGGCGTTCGGCCTATGTGTTCATGGCGATGACGGCCTCCACGGTGGCCCTGGAGACATCGGCCCTCGCCGTCCCGCTCCTGGTGGGCAGCGGACTCGCGATCAACCTGGCGACCAACAAGCTGAGCAGATCCTCGATCGCCGAGAACGAGTTCAGCTATCTGCACCTGGCCCGGCATCATTTCCCCACGCGGAACCGGCCGCTCAAACGGCCTTCCTGATCTCGAAGTCGTCGAACTCGACCACGAGTGGCCCCCCGGTCCGCGCACCTTCGTTCGACACGGCGACCCCGACGGTGCGCCCTGTCAGCGGTTGGCTGTCATCAAGGCTGTCGATGCGAAGCCGGCCATTGAGCCACAGCCGGAGACGCACCGTCTGCTCCCGGTTCGATTCGACGCACGAGATCACCATCGTCACCGCACCGCGCTGCTGGTAACCGGCGGCATCCCGTGTCTCGGCGAGCTTGTACTGCTGTTTCCGGAGCTCGATGACCGACCCGTCCGACTTCATGAGGAAGGAATACGCGCTCTTCGCCCGGGAGCCGAAGCAGAACAGGCCGAACCAACCCGAGGCCGGCCCGGAGACCTGCCGGCCCGACACCGAGACAGACGTCCGGGAAGGGGCGGCCAGTTTCTTCATCGGCGCGAACGAGATCAGCTCGTGGCTGCTGTGGGTGCTCACCCTGTAGCGGCCGTCACGGTAGCCGGACACACTCCGGGCCGTCCACATTCCCCCGACCCATCCGGAGTTCGGATTGTCGAAGCGATCGAGATAGAGACGCGCACCCGCGGCACGTGCGGAACTCTTCAAGGGCGGGGTGTCAGAGCCGGTACCCGGCACACCCCAGACCAGGAGCGAGACGGCGAGCACCAGCGCGAACGTCCCTGCCGCCGCGGTCGCTAGGACGATACTTCGACGACGGCTGACCAGCTCCGGAATACGAGGGACAACAATGGTGACGCCCTGCCGCTGGCTCGTCCGATCGAGATTCCGACGGGCGGCCTCCGCCGCGACCGCCGCCGAGTCGACGTGTTCGTCACCGTATAAGCGAGCCGCGAGCTCATGGGCGGTCGGCCGTTCCGCCGGGTTCTTGGCCAGCGCCTGCTCCACGAGCGGACGTATTCCGTCGTGCAGGTCGTCCAGACGCGGCTCCCCGTAGACGATGTTGAACGCGACCTGCTGCCTCGTCGGCCCCTCAAAGGCTTGCTTCCCGGTGCCGGCGAAGACCATTAGGCAACCCCAGGCGAAGACGTCCGACGCCGGAGTCGCGGGCTCGTTCTGCCACACTTCGGGAGCCATATAAAAGACAGTGCCGATCTGGCTGGCCGTCTGGCTTCCGGACGTGAGCACCTGAGCGATTCCGAAATCGATGATCTTCGGCCCACGCCGGGTCAGCAGGATGTTCTTTGGCTTGAGGTCGCGGTGGACCACATCGGCCTTATGGACCGCATCGAGGGCTGATGCTACTCCCAACCCCAGCCACTTCAACTCGGTCCAACGCAACGGACCGTGCTCTTCCAGGTCGGTATCCAGGTTGATCCCGTCCACGTACTCCATAACGATATAGGCGGGGTCGGCCAGCAGGTCCGAGTCGAGGATGCGCGCGATCGGTTCCAGGTCCTCGACACGCTGCGCGGCCTCGACCTCCTTCCGGAAGCGGGCGCGAAGTTCGGGGCTGTCGCGGAGATCGGCCTTAATTACTTTGACGGCGACATCGGCGCCGTCCGGTGTCAGGGCGCGATAAACCGTGCCCATCCCTCCTTCGCCGAGAGTCTCGACGATCTCGTAATCGCCGAGCTTCGCCGACGGCGGGAATACAGTCGGATCTCCGGTCATGGACCATATTGTTCCTCAGGAAGCAACAGCGCCACAGGGATTTTGCCCTGATCCAGCCGCGATCGTCTCGGCCAGAACCGGCACGGCTCATCCCACGACTCGCCGCCTTCGCATCTTTCGCCCGCCCTGCCGAGCACCCCAGACCACCCGCCGGGGACCGGATCGGACCTCGCCGCTCTCGTGTGTTCGCGTTGCCGCCGTCCGCTCCAACTGGTCGAACGGACGCGAACCGTCACGACCGGTTCCCATCGCCCTTGCCCGCCAATCGAGCGACACCGTTTTCCGAGACGCGATATCGCAGAATCCCGACTGATGTCATTGATCCGTTACCCACACGAGTGGATCCGAGCGATTCAGTCGAACGTCTCGTCGAACCAAGCGCGCTTCAAGAACAAAGTATCCACACACACGAAGATCTGTTAATGGCCGACTCGGGCCATGGTCAAAAAGGCATGCTGACCTGCGATGATGTCGACACATGGCAAGCCACGGTGAGCGAGGGGCAGCACGACATCGCCGGGACGCACGGGAATTGGGCCGGATCCGGCCGCGGTATTGGCGCTCCGCACAGGGGCGGGATAAACGTGGAATTGTGTCTCGCTAATAGCGGGCAGTGAGACACGCGTCCAGACTCTGCGGGGCTGCACAGGTCCCAGAGCCGGCAGTCCCCGATGGTCTGCCGATCGATTACCGACATAATCTCCGAAGGTGTGCCATTCATTTCCATGGGCGGCGCTTTCGGTGAACCACCCTGTCGTGGATTTTGTCGGTGACCGGGCACGAGTCGTCTCTTCAGCCCGTGGGAGGTCCGGTATGGCCACCGACGTAAAGGTCGTGCGCCTGTATGTCTCCAGCATCGCCAACGGCACGCTGGACGACACCCCCAACGAAGTGGGCGGGAACCCCCACACGCCCTTCTATCTGATGCTCCAGGCCGACGCCAGCGACCCGGCCGGCGACAACAGGGTCAACTACCGGCTTGTCATCAGCGCTCACTCCACCTCGGGGGGCGTCACCAGGTTCGTGCCCAGAATCCTCAACGAGCAGGCCGGCGACCCCGCCGCCGACTGGACGGCGGTCCCCGGCAACAACAACGGCTATGTCAAGCAGTCCACGTACGCCATCGACGCGGGGGACTTCGACCCCGACGGCCTGTACGAGTTCGTCGCCGTATTGCGCCTGGGAGACGGCAGCGTCTCCATCGCGCGCAGCAACGAGTTCTTCATCAGCTGATAGGACAGGGCGGCGGGCCCTCGGCAGCGGCCCGCCGACCTGACGCATGCGGCGGCTCAGTCCGCTGGTTCTGATCACACCGACGAGCGCGGATGACCCGCCCCGGCCAGGACCCGGGGCGGGTCCCGACCGCCCACCGGCCCTCCAGCCGGGTCATCGGACGAGTGCCGCTCACGCCATCGGCGCGGACGCCGCGACGATCGACCGCGGCCTCGTCGCAGCGATCGGCTGACGGGCCCGCCTGGTCAGGTTTGGGGGCCGACTGGGATGTTGCGCAGCACGAGGTCGCGGCCGCCGGGCCAGTAGAAGTCGTGCAAAGTGACGACCAGGTGTCTGGCTCTGGGGTCGGTGTCCCAGACGACGGCCACCAGGCGGCTCGGCTGGTTCAGCGGCGGCTCGTCGTCACCGCTGCCCTGGAACGGGACGGTGTCGAGCGCAGCGCCGCTGCCCTGGTTGCCGTACCGGTATTCCATCCTCGCGAAACTGCCCTTCCTGGTCCGGGTGGCATATGCGGTGATGGTGATCGACGGTTTCCGCTTGAACTGCCATTCGCTGCTGGTCCGCGTCACCTTCTCCACGGAATAGCGGAAGCCGTAGCCCTCCACCTTCCAAGGCGGCTTCCCTGTGGCGTCCACGATCACGGGCTTGGCCGAGCGAAAGGGTCCGATGTCCAGTTCCCGGACCCGTTCCAGCAGCGGGCCTGCGTTGGACACGGCCACCAGCACTCCCGTCACTAGTGCCGCGCCTACGGCGACCCTGCCCGCCCCGCGCGTCAGGCCGGACCGCACCCGAGGCGTCAGGTGCTCACGATGCGGCGGGCGGGGCTCGATCACCCGTTCTGTCCGGTCGCCTGTCTCGTGCGGGTCGAGCCGGCGGGAGATGGGGGGCCGCGCCAGGGGCCGGGGCTCCGGCGAGACACGGTCGGACTCTAGGGAGCGGTTGCGGACCAGCGCGATGTGGCCACCGAGCCGGTGATTCATGATGTCCGGGGTCGGGAACCCCGCGGCGTCCAGCCGGTCGTGCACCAGGGGAAAGACGGTGTTCATGTCCAGCAGGACGGGGCCGCCGGCGATGCCGTTGTCCCAGAGGTCGAGCAGCTCGCCGGTGAACGCCGTGTGCCGCCGCCCCAGCGGGGCCAGCGCCTGGCGGGTCGGCGGTGTCGCGGTCAGCACGCAGGCCCCCTCGATCGTCAGGCGGGGAACGGTGGCCGTGGCACCCATCGAGCGGGCGAGCACCCGCCCGCTGTAGCAGCAGTCGAGGATGACGAAGGTGCACTTCGCCTGGGTCTCCCGCATTAAGCGGCGGATCACGTCGTACGGGAGGCTGTCGGTGTCGGCATCCTCCTCGGCCGAACCGGGCAGCGCCAGATAGAGCCCGTGCTCGTCGTCCGGGACGGTCAGCCCATGCCCGGCGTAGTAGACGACCAGGGTGTCCTCGGCCTCCAGGGCAGCCCGCTTGACCGCCCGCAACGCCGCGGCTCGTGCGTCCGGACGGTTCAGCGCGACGGAGTCGAGGACCGTGCAGTTGGCGGGGGGCAGCCCCCACAGCATCGGATCGGTGAACACGCGCCGCAGGTCGCGTAGGTTGGCGTCGACGGTCGGTAACTCTCCCAGGTGCTCGTACCGCGCCACCCCGATCAGGACGACCCGCGACAGGGCGGGATCGGGCTGGACTGCGCGAGTCACCGTGGTTCGTCCGGCATTCCGAGGGCCTGCGCGACCCGGCGGACGTCGTCCGCCGACGCGCCCTCCAGTTCCACTGCCACGCCGTCGCGCTCGATACGCGCGACCGGCCGCCGGTCCTTGCGCCGGGTATCCGACCAGCCCCGGTAGGCGATGATCAGCCCGGCCAGGGCGATCACATGGCCGATCTGCGCGGAGACCGCCTCGTATGCCCCACCCATCTCCCCCGGACGGGACGCGGTGGGCACCAGCGACACCCGGCCGTTCCGGGTCACGTCCGGGTCCTGACGCAGCCACCGGTAAAGGGAGAGCAGTTCCCGCCCGTCGTCGCCGTCGAGCCTTAACCGAATCTCCACAGAGCCCCCTCCTCTCGCGGGACGCGCCCCCCGCGGATAACACGGCGCGCCAAGGCGATCCGATAGCCCTTGCATCTGATGATCTAGAAATGCGGCGCGCCCGCCTTGCGTTTTCACCGCCCAGTCTAAAGGCCGGCCCGGGCATTCAACTGGGAAACCGAGAAGGGCCTGTCGCCAGGGAGATCAAATTCGAAGAAGAAGTCGGAATGACGATCAAGAAGGTGCTCATTCGCTCGCCGGAAGTCATCACGCCGTAGATCGGATGGCGGAAGAAGTGAACGCGTACACGCCGCTGCGGTGAGCGATCTGCGGCTCGGTGATGAGGTCGGTGTCCAGACCTGCACACGATTCCTGGTTCCCGGTGGCCTGTTGGTAATCCGGTTCGAAGTTCTCGTGTTGTCGTTGCCCAGCCGTATGACACGCTGGCCGGTGCCAGCGCAGCCGTCTGACGGACGGTGCCCGGCGGACGACAATCGGAGCGGACGGGCCGCACGCTTCGGCCGGTCGGCGGCACTACCTCTGTGAGCGCGCCGCGGAGAAACCCGCCCGGCGGTTTGTCAGGCCTCCGACTCCGAAAGGGACCGCCATGGATGCCTCCCCCCCGTCCCCACCGTCGCCCGATCCGCTGCCGGTGCGGTGGGCGCTGATCTTTATGGGCGCCCTCGTGGCCGCCGCCCTCGTCGGCGCGCTGACGCTCGTGGAGACCGCCAGTTGGCCGGCCGCTCTGCTGGCGGCGCTGGGCGCCGGCGGGACCGCGATCCTGGCACTGCATCAGACCCTGGCCGCCTGACCGGCCGGCCACCCGGATCGAGGAGCAGGAATGGTCGAGGACGACTCCGAAAGCGGGATGACCGCCCCCCGAGCAAGTCGGCTGCGGTCCGACGTCGCAAGCGAGGACGCCGTCCGGAACAAGACGGCCCGGGACGTGGAGTTCGGGCTGTTCTATACGGCTGACATGCCCAGGCTCGTGAGTTTCCTGGTGGTCCAGGGCGCCCGCCCCGCCGTCGCGGCCGAGTTAGCCCAGGACGCCATGACGGAGGCTTACCGGCAGTGGGATCGGATCGATGCGCCCCGCGCCTGGGTCCGGACCGTCGCCTCGCGGGCGTGGTGGCGGCGCGCCGGAGACGACAGGGCCGAGGTCCCTTACGACGAGTTGCCCGAACCGGGCACGCTGCTGTCGGAGCGGGAGTCCGCCGAGATCGAGACCCGGCACACCTTTCTGGCCATGGTCCGCGACCTGCCGCAGAACCAGCGCCAGATCATGGCCTGGACCTACGACGGCTACCGGCCGACCGAGATCGCCGCGCTGCTGGGCAAGGAACCCGCGACGGTGCGGTCCGCGCTCAGGGAGGCACGGGCGGCCCTGAGGAAGAGGTACCCGCGCACTCAGGAGACGCCATGACCACGTCAGAAGCGGACGAGGCGCCCTCCGCCGTCCCGCGCCAGCAGGACCACGAGCGCCTCCTCGCCGACCTGGCCGGCATGCTGCGCATCGAGGAGGGGCTGGCACGCATCCTGCCCGCACCCGTCGGCGAGCCCTGTACGCCGGGCCGGGCCGACGCGACCATCACGGAACCGCACTGTGACGCGTACGCGGACCTGGTCACCGACCTGCGCAGGGCACTGCACGTGCCTGAAGGGCTGGCAGAGATCCTGCACACCGAGCGCGGGCACAGCGATCTGGTCACCGGCCTGGAAGCCTCGCTGGACACCGCACGCGGGCTGTCGGACATCCTGACTCCCGGCCCGGCCGTCCGTGGGGCCGCCCCTGGCCGGGAAGGGACGGACGTCCGGACGGGGCGCACTCCAGCGGGGACGCCGGTAGACCGCTCGATGGCCGAGGACTTGGCGAGAATTCACGCCGCGCCCGATCACCGCCGGCTCCTCTTGCGCGCCGCCCATTTCCATCCCTACCTGCAAAGCGCGAGACGGGAGCTGCGCGACGTCCGCGAACACTTGGCCGCGATGTCTTCGGAGGGGCACCGGGGCGGCTCCCGCCCGTCCGGCGTCGTGGCCGTCCTCGCCCGTCAGCAGGCCCTGATGGCGCGGGCGGCCTCTGCGCTCGCGGATGCCCTCACCGGCACGCGCCGTCCGCCGAGCCCCCCTCCCTCTGCCGCGCTGGAGGAGAGCGAACTCTACGGTGAGCTCCTGACCGCCGCCGCCACGGCCGACGGGAGGCTGACCGAGGAGGAGCTCGACCGGCTCCTCGGGGTACGTCCGAGACAGGCATCCAGCAATGGCGTTGCGCCGGACGCAGCCGCCGCCGACACCGAAACACTCACGCGCTCGGCCTGGCGGCTGGAGCAGAGGGGAGAGCACCGGGACGCGGAGCGGCTGTACCACCAGGCGGCCGTTGCGGGAGACCGCAACGCGCTGTACCTCCTGGCCGGGCTGCGGGAGCAGGCGGGAGACCAGGCGACCGCGGAGCTGTTGTACCGTCAGGTATTCGACTTCGAAGCCAGCTACAGCGTGTCGTCCCGCCTTGCCCTCATGCAGCAGCGGGCGGGGGATCTTCAAAGCGGTGCGCGGATGCTCCAACAGGCCGCCGCCATTGCGAACGCGGCGGTGACAGCGCACTCGCAAGATGAGGCGGCGTCCGGGCTGGAGCCCGCCATGACCGCCGGTGCCGTCCGGACGCTACGGCGGTCGGCGGACGAGCTGGCCCAGCTGAACGACCGGCTGCTGGACGGCATCGATGTGCCGGGACCCGGTGACCGCCAGGAATGCCTGGACCTGGCGGACGATCTGGCCGCGATGATGGACCAGGCATGGCGAGCGCTGTCCGACTTCCGAGGAGCGGACCTGCGCCCGGCGGATCCGAAGATCCACCTGGAGGATCTCGACGGGGTCACCTGGTCGAACGCCACGGCCGTCTCCGGCGCGACCCGATGGCCCGCGGCCCTACGGGATCTGGTGCCCGAGCACTCGTTCCCAGCGGACGATCCGGAGGCCGGAGTCCTCGTCATCCGGTTCGGCGCAGCAGTGAGCGCGAGGTGCTGAGGCGCGAACGCGCAGGCCGCACGCGAGCCGGGGCGGGCCCGGCTCGCGTGCCGGCGGCGCCTCACTCCGTCCCTGTCGCGGTTCGCAGGTCCGCCTCCTTCACTCGCGCCCCGGCCAGGCTGGCGTCGGTCAGATTCGCGCCCTTGGGGCGTGCGCCCGTCAGGTTCGCGCGGTCGAGCCGCGCGTTGTATAAGTCCGCGTCCCTCAGGTCGGCGCCGTTGAGGTTCGCGCCCGACAGGCTCACGGTTATCTGGCCTTCCCGCGTCGCACGCAGGGCGAGATAGGTCGTCGTCAGGCTCGCGATGGTGAACAGGACTCCGAGGCTGAGCACGACGGTGTTGACGGATTGGTGCCGGGTCTGGCGGCGCTGGTTTTGCAGATCGAGCCGCTCTTTCACCGTCAGGCCAGAACTGTCGACCTCGACGATCTCCGAATCGCTCGCGCCGCGCAGAAAGGCCGGCCGGCGACGCCGTCTCACACCGGACTCGGCCCCGACCAGGACGGCGCGGGGCGGCGGCGGTGCGCCCGCCCCGTCACCGTCCCCGGTGTCTCCCCCTCGCTGCGGCATGCGGCCCCCCATGCTGCCGTGCGGACGAGTTCACCAGAACACTCGCAGATGACGCCGCACACTGCTTTTCATTCGCTCTTGAGGCCACCTGTGGTCGCGGTCAGGAACCGGTTCTGAGGGTGAATACCCGGAGCGGGTCCTGGCGCGATCTTCAGGAGAATTGATCGTCTGTCGAACGGAGCCGCTCTCGGGTCATTCGTTCGACGAGGATCGGGACGAAGTCGCGGATGGGCTTGTCGTCGAAACGGCGATGGACGGCGGTCACCGCCTCGGTCACCTGGAGGTCGCTGTAGGTGTCGGCGAACGACTTCCTCAGGCGATCGGCCACCTCCTTCAGAGCCTGTGTCTCGCGAACTTCCGGATCCACTTGTGCGGCCACCGCATATCCCCTCGGGTCAGCGATTGACGTTCCTGTCTTCTACACTGCCGCCGTCATGGCGTGGGGACAAGGGGTAATTGTGGGATGTGGAGCGGCCGGCCCCGTGATATTGGCTTTGATGGCCACGCTTACCAGAGAGACGAGGAGGATGACGTCACTCGCGCCGTCCAGCCGGACGCGGACCCATCCACCAGGCTCCATGATCACCTGGGAGCAGTCGCTCAGGGCCTCGGCCATCCGCTGCACCACCGGGAGGGTGAGCAGGACCTCTGCCTCGTCTTCGCTGTGCAGATGCACGATCTGGTGTGTGCGTAAGGCCAGTGCGTTGCCCGCGCCGTCGTCTGCCTGGCACACCGTCAGCGCGGGCCAGCCGCGCAACTGTCGTAAAGCTCGGTCGGCGAAGCCTCTGTCGGGGAGGGGTGGGCCCATGGCTCCAGGTTCGTGTATGGACCACGCAATCCGACACCCCTTCGCCCCGAATCGTTACTAACCCGACCGCATTGAATTCACACGCTCACCACGTGTTGGACATTTGTGGCGTCAGCCCCGGACGGGGAACCGCCGGTCCAGCGCGATGTTGAGCTTCAGGACGTTGACGCGGGCCTCGCCCATGAAACCGAGGTCGCGGCCGTCCGTCTCGTCCTTCACCAGCGCCTCGACCTGGGCCGACGTGATGCCGCGTGCCTTGGCGACCCGCCTGACCTGCAACGCGGCGTAGGCGGGCGAGATGTGCGGGTCGAGCCCGCTGCCGCTCGCGGTGACCGCGTCGGCCGGGACGGCGGGCCGCGCGGGCGCGTCGCCTCTGATCGGGACGGTCAGGCCGGCGGCGTAGTCCTCGCCGAACCGCGCCAACTCGACCGGGACGCCGTTGTAGGTCGCGAGGAACGGGGCCTTCACCACGCCCTCCTCCTCGTTGAGGCTGACGACCCGGGTCGGGTGCGGGACGGCGCCGGCCGTGGTGCGGGGCCCGAAGACCGCGAGCACGGCGCCGACTCCGCCGGGGGTGCAGAAGGGCCGCGCGCCGTTCACGCCTTCGAGCTCTCCGACGGCCTTGCTGCGGGCGCAGACCTGCGTGAGCAGGCTCTGCCGTGCGTTCTCGTCCGCCTTGCCGGTGGTGACGAGCCGCGGGTCGGGCAGGGTGTCGACGACGTCCTCGGGGCCGAGGTTGCTCGCGGCGGTGGCGGTCGGGTCGTAGCCGTCGCCGGCGTTGGACGGGCGGCTCTGGAAGTACCGCGTGAGCGGGTCGCCGTTCTCGGCGGTGAACGACTGGCCGATGATCGCGCTGCCGACCCTCGTGCCGTGCAGCGTGACGTACGAGCCGTCGGCGTGGTCCTTCAGGCCGGGGATACGGCCGACCGCGAAGACGGCGAGCGGGTAGACGACGCCGAGCAGCACGGTCAGGACGAGCAGCGCACGCAGCGCGGCCAGGTGCTGCCGGATCCAGCTGGGGTAACGCATCAGGACATCCCCGGGACGAATCGGATGATCAGGTCGATGAGCTTGATGCCGACGAAGGGGGCGACGATGCCGCCGAGCCCGTACACCGAGAGGTTGCGCGACAGGAGCTTCGACGCGCTGCTCGGACGGTAGGCCACCCCGCGCAGCGCCAGCGGGATCAGCGCGATGATCACCAGTGCGTTGAACACGACGGCGGACAGGATCGCCGACTGCGGGCTGTGCAGCCGCATCACGTTGAGCGTGTCCAGGCCCGGGTAGAGGCCGGCGAACAGCGCCGGGATGATCGCGAAGTACTTGGCGATGTCGTTGGCGATCGAGAAGGTGGTGAGGGCGCCGCGGGTGATGAGCAGCTGCTTGCCGATCTCCACGATCTCGATGAGCTTCGTCGGATCGGAGTCCAGGTCGACCATGTTCCCGGCCTCCTTGGCGGCCGAGGTACCGGTGTTCATCGCCACGCCCACGTCCGCCTGGGCGAGGGCGGGGGCGTCGTTGGTGCCGTCGCCGGTCATCGCGACGAGCCGGCCGCCGTCCTGCTCCCGTTTGATGAGGGCGAGCTTGTCCTCCGGCCTGGCCTCGGCGAGGAAGTCGTCGACGCCCGCCTCCTCGGCGATGGCCCGGGCGGTCAGCGGGTTGTCACCGGTGATCATCACGGTGCGGATGCCCATCCGGCGCATCTCGTCGAAACGTTCCCGCATGCCCGCCTTCACCACGTCCTTGAGGTGGATGACGCCGAGCACGCGCGCCCTGCCGTCCACGACCTCGCCGACCACCAGGGGCGTGCCACCGGCGGCGGAGATACCGTCCACCGTCCTGCCGAGTTCGGCGGGGACGGAGCCGCCCCGCTCGCGCACCCACTCGGCGACCGCGGCGGCCGCGCCCTTGCGCAGCATGCGGCCGGGCCCGCCGTCCCCGGACGCGTCCAGGTCGACGCCGCTCATCCGCGTCTGCGCGGTGAAGGGCACCCATGTCGCGTGGGTCAGCTCGCCCGGCGTGCGTTCGCGCAGGCCGTGGTGCTGCTTGGCGAACACGACGACCGACCGTCCCTCGGGGGTTTCGTCGGCCAGGCTGGACAGCTGCGCCGCGTCCGCCAACTGCTCGTCGCCGACGCCACCCACCGGGGTGAACGCCGACGCCTGCCGGTTGCCGAGGGTGATCGTGCCGGTCTTGTCCAGCAGCAGGGTGTTGACGTCGCCCGCGGCCTCGACGGCCCGTCCGGACATCGCCAGCACGTTGCGCTGGACGAGCCGGTCCATGCCCGCGATGCCGATCGCCGACAGCAGCGCGCCGATCGTGGTCGGGATCAGGCAGACCAGCAGCGACACCAGCACGACGCCGGTGATGCCGTGGCCGTCCAGGGCGGGCGAGTCCACGGCGCCCGGGTTGCCGCCCTTGGAGTAGATCGCCAGCGGCTGGAGCGTGGTGACCGCCAGCAGGAAGATGATCGTCAGCGCGGACAGCAGGATGTTGAGAGCGATCTCGTTGGGCGTCTTCTGACGGTTCGCCCCCTCCACCAGCGAGATCATCCGGTCGATGAACGACTCGCCGGGCCGCTGGGTGATCCGGACGACGATGCGGTCGGACAGCACCTTCGTCCCGCCCGTCACCGCGGACCGGTCGCCACCGGACTCGCGGATCACCGGCGCCGACTCCCCCGTGATCGCCGACTCGTCCACGCTGGCGATGCCCTCGACCACGTCCCCGTCACCGGGGATGATCTCACCGGCCTCGACCACCACATGGTCGCCGAGCCGCAGTTCGGGTGCCGGGACCCGCTCCTCGGCGGCGGCCGCGTGGCCGGCCGTCCAGTCGGTCAGGCGGCGCGCCACGGCGTCGGTCTTGGCCCGGCGCAGCGCGTCCGCCTGCGCCTTGCCGCGCCCCTCCGCCACCGCCTCGGCCAGGTTCGCGAAGACGACGGTGAGCCACAGCCACACGACGATCGCCCAGGCGAACGCGCTCGGGTCGAGCGCCGCGAGGACCGTGGTCCAGATCGCGCCGACCTCCACGATCAGCATGACGGGGTTGCGCCACAGGGTGCGCGGATCCAGCTTGCGCAACGCGTCCGGCAGCGACCGGACCAGCTGTGCCGGGTCGAGCAGGCCGCCCTCGACCTTGCCGCCGCGGCGTGCCGGCGGCGGTGCAGGAGAAGGGGAGGGGGCGGACGCCTCGGTGGTCTGTGTCGTCATCAGTGGATTCCTTCGGCGAGCGGCCCGAGCGCGAGAGCGGGCAGGAAGGTGAGCGCGACCAGGACGACCGTCACCCCGACGACCATCCCGACGAACTGCGGCCGGTGGGTGGGCAGCGTGCCGTCCGACTCGGGCGTGCTGCCCTGCCCGGCCAGCGACCCGGCCAGGGCCAGCACGAACACGAGGGGCACGAACCGGCCGAGCAGCATGCACAAACCGAGCGCCGTGTCGTACCAGACGGTGTTGACCGTGACGCCGGCGAACGCGGACCCGTTGTTGTTCGACGCGGACGTGAAGGCGTACAGGATCTCGCTGAGGCCGTGCGGCCCGCCGTTCAGCATCGCGGCGCGCCCGCTCTGCGTCGCCATCGCCACCCCGGTGCCGGCCAGCACCAGGATCGGCGTGATCAGGAAGTACATGGCCGCGAGCTTGATCTCGCGGGGACCGATCTTCTTGCCGAGGTACTCGGGCGTCCGCCCCACCATGAGCCCGGCGACGAACACGGTGATCACGGCGAGAATGAGCATCCCGTACAGGCCCGAGCCGGTGCCGCCGGGCGCGACCTCGCCGAGCATCATGTTGAACAGCGTCATCATGCCGCCGAGGCTTGTGTAGGAGTCGTGGAAGGAGTCCACGGCGCCCGTCGAGGTCAGCGTGGTCGCCCCCGCGAACGTCGCCGAGTTCGCCACACCGAACCGGTTCTCGACGCCCTCCGTCGCGCCGCCGACGGCCGTTGGCACGGTCCCGTGGTGTGCGAGCTGGAACGCGTTGAGCAGCGAGATGCTGACGATCGCGATCGTCCCCATCACCGCGAGGATCGCGTAGCCCTGCCGGTTCTGCCCGACCAGCCGTCCGAACGTGCGGCAGAGCGCGATCGGGATGAGCAGGATGAGGAAGATCTCCAGCCAGTTCGTCCACGCGGTGGCGTTCTCGAAGGGATGCGCGGAGTTGGCGTTGTAGAAGCCGCCGCCGTTGGTCCCGAGCTCCTTGATCACTTCCTGGCTCGCCACCGGCCCGCCGGTGATCCGCTGCTCGCCGCCCGCGATCGTGGTGACCACGTGGTGGTTGGCGTCCCCGAAGTTCTGCACCAGCCCGCCGGCGATCAGCACGACGGCGCCGACGAACGCGATGGGCAGCAGAATCCGCACGCACGTCCGGGTCAGATCGACCCAGAAGTTGCCGAGGTTCGTGGTCCTCTTGCGCGCGAACCCGCGGATGAGCGCCATGGCGACGCACATGCCCACGGCCGCGGACACGAAGTTCTGAACCGCCAGGCCCGACATCTGCACCAGATGCCCCATCGTCGACTCGCCCGAGTACGACTGCCAATTGGTGTTGGTGACGAAGCTGACCGCGGTGTTCCACGCCTGGTCCGGCTTGACCGGCGCGAAGCCCAGGCTGAGGAGCAGGTGGTTCTGGAGCCGCTGGAGCCCGTACAGCAGCAGGACACCGACGGCCGAGAACGCCAGCACACTGCGGGCATAGGTCCCCCAGGTCTGCTCGGTGCCCGGATCGGCCCCCACCAGCCGATAGATGGCGCGTTCCACACGGCTGTGTCTCGTCCCGCTGTAGACGCGGTACATGTAGTCGCCCAGCGGCCGGTAGACCGCGGCCAGGGCGAGGACGAGGGACCCGATGAAGAGGATCCCCGCGACGGTCGTACTCACTAGAAGCGCTCCGGGAACACGAGGGCGGCGATCAGAAAGACGGCCAGCACCGAGGCCAGGACGAGCCCGACCGCGTTCTCAACGGTCACAGTTTCTCCACGCCCTTCACCAGCAGGCCGATCAGGGCGAACAGCGCCACCGTCAGCAGGATGAACACCACATCGCTCATTGGTCACCTCGGTCGAATGTCCGGGAGGCCAAGCCCGGTCGAAATAGTGCTTTTCCTGAAAAGCACCTACAAACACTGTATGGCCGTATTCACGACAAGGAGCCGACCCATACGCGTTACTGACGCGCCCGCCCCGAATCTTGACGCGTTCCTGACACGTGCCCTTCACGCACCCTTCACGCACATCGGTGCGCGCCTTCACATCCAGCCAGACGAGGAGATCACCGTCCGCCACAAGGGTGAGCGCCACGAGGTTGCGACACTGACCCTAAAACCGGGCAAAGGGGCCGTGCAGATGCCGTGCGCCTCATTCTCATCAGAAGAACACCTGTTCACATTGTGGCGGCGTCCGTCTGACGGACCTGTCACATCTTCACTGTCGAATGGGCCGCTGACCTGCACGGATTGCGACCGCACTACCCGCCCGCGGGTCCGTTGAAGTGCGTGACGGGGCCTTTTGTGTGGCCGACTGCGGACATGGTGATCGTCTTGATATGACGCCCGTGATGATCGTTAATCGAAAGGTCGATAGATCAACAGACGCGAACACGGCGTCATGTCGCCACGGGGAGAATCGCATGAAGTCAATGGGGTCTTATCGTCTTGCCCTCGTCACGGGCGCGGCGGTGCTCGTCACCGCCGTGAGTGGAATACCGGTCGCCGCGGCTCAGCAAGCGGAAGATGGTTGCGGCCCGGAAGTCGAACTCGGCGCCATCGTTTATAAGGGGTGCAGCGATTTGCTCCTTTCAAACGGCACTCAGTACGGCACCCAGTCGTTTTTGTACGCGCGTAACCGCGGCTTCGGATCGGTCACCGTGACCGCGACACTCGAACGCTGGAATTACACGACCAGCAGTTGGGAACCCGACACCAGCGGGACGAAGACGATCGCCGCCGGGGGCGACACGCGCTTCTTCAGCCCGTCGAACGGCTGGCCGTGCGGTCAGGACGCACGCGAGCGCGTCCGCGCCACCACCACCGTCGGGACCGGGGCCTGGTCGGAGGTGGTCACCCCCGCGGCGTGCTGATCGAACGCCACACCCCTCGATCCCGTTCCACCTTCTGACCGGCGGTCTCTGACCTCCACCATCCAAGGCCGGGGCCACCACGGCCCCGGCCTGCCGGGTGGCGATGACAACCTCAGCAGCCACCGCCCGGCGGCACCCGCCACCAGGCCCACACCCACCAATACCCCGGCCCGTACCAGGTCACCGGTGCCGGTGAACTCCAGGCCGCCGGTCTTCCCGACATCGAAGCCGGTCACGAACGACCAGCCGACCAGCCCCAGCACCGCACCCACGCCGGGCGATGCCGACAACGCCCAACCAGCGACCGAGACCACCACGGCCGCGCAGCCGACCTGCCAGGCGGCGTCCTTGAGCACGACCGCGAGCAGCAGAGCACAGAACACACCGCCGGCCAGCGGCCAGGCGGCCGATTCCAGGCGATCCATCACGTGCCTCCTCGACGCGGGACCCACGAGGATCCGAACAACCGCTCTCAACGCGGAATATCTTCGAACTCGAAGACACTCCTTTATTGATAAGCAGCGGCAATTCCAATGTATGACCACAGTGCCGCCAGGAAGGCGCCTCTACACATTATTGACGCTCTCGCCCCGATTCCTGACGCCATCCTGACGCCCCCGAGCAGGCTCACCGGGGTCCGCTCGTCCAGGCGGCCATCACAGCTCGACAGGCCCCGACACAGCACTACTGCTGGAGGCGACGGGCGACGTCCAGGTGCGGGTCGGGCAGGTGCCCCGGGACGTACAGACGGCGAACTCGGCCGCGCAGGACACCACGCCACCAGCGCGGATCCTCTTCGGCATAGGCGGCACCGATGACCTCGCGGGTCTCGACGTCCACGATGATGATCATCTTGTCGTCGCCGATGACCTCATAGCCATGGCTGCTCACCCGGTTCGTCCTTCCCGGTGCCTCGGCGGCGTGACGGGCTGTTGTCACCACGTCCAATGATCCCCGCTCCCAGAAGCGCTGGAGACACACCACCCCCGCGAGACAGGCTCACTCCACACCGCCGGCCGCTCAACGCCGTCCAGGGGTTGGAAGGTCTCGGGCCTGCCGTCCAGGGCGCGGGCCCCCCATGTCCCGTCACCCTTGGAGATGTCGTGGCGACGGCTGGTCTGCCCCGCACAGGAGGGCCAACGGCAGACGTTCCCCGGACAGGCGCCCGGGCTGCTGGAGCGCTATCGGCGCCGTACCAGTCGACCGGCCGGCCAGGTGAGCGCGGTGGTCACAGAACTGGCGTTCCGGGCGGGCGCTCGCCGCTCACAAGCGCTGCAGGTCGTGGTGTCGAAGTCGACGGCGCTGCAGCTGCTCATACGGCTGCCACTACCCGATGCGGTGCAGGTCAGCGGCAGGCGGCACGTGCGGAAGAACCTCTGCGACACCACCCTCGCCGATGTCTACTCACGGGTGTGGACGGCTTTGGGGAAATATTGGCGCAGCAGCCTGCCGGCGTCATCGTTCGAGGCGCGCCGTGAGGCGAGTGGCGGGGCGCAGAAGCAGACGGGTCTGCCCTATAGCTCCCAGTCAGGTATCGAATTTGCCCTTGATGGGATCGCCGGTACCGCCAGTGATCTCGAAGCTGCCGTCGGTGTTGATGGTGATGTCCATCCGATGATTTTCATCGTCGTATGTCCAGTCGCTAGGGAATGCCGCACTGGTCCATCGGACCTGTACCTGCTTCCTGTCGGCGTCTTCGGTGAGCATGATCGCGCCCAGCGTCGAGACCTCGATGGTCGCGTTACCGCGCGTCTCATTAAGTTTGGAGCCTTGGGTCTGGGTTTCCTTGGGAACCTGATAATCGATCATTGCCTGCTCGTTGTATCTATTGTCGATGGTGCCGAATTCCCATGCCATGATGCCCTATCTCCTCCCGCCGTCGCTGGTCCTGCCCTGGAAGGGGCTGGGCCCAGCGCGCTGTCGCGGTCATTGGTCGATCGATATTTTTCCGATCCGCGGATGGAACTTCACCAGATAGTATTGCACCGCAGGGAAATGCTCCATCGCCACGTCCCGCTGAGCTTCGTTCCATTCCTTGAGCGGTTTCGGGGTGTCACTCTCGCCGGTCGCGACCCGGATGGGGAAATGATCGAAGATGTCCTGCACCTTGATGCTGGTTTCCCCCTTCTTAAGGATCTCCTCGATCGCTCTCTGTGCCAGGTGAGCGGTGTCATCAGCGATCTGGACGCCATCACCGCCGTTGAGCATGGTGTTGTCGCCCCACAATTGGAAGGGGGTGTCCTGAACGGTCGATGCCGCCCACACCGAGATATCGTTGAAGTGGTCGTGAAGCGCACCCGATGAGGCCTGCACCACGGACGAGTTCAGGAACGCCAGGTACTTTTTATAGCTGTCACGCTGTGAGGTCTGGCCGTCGGCCTGGACCCCGCAGGTGTCCATGCGTTTCTGGATGTCGTCTTGTTCCTCGGCCGTCTGCGGGTCGCGCACCTTCCCCGGATCGGCCCAGTCGTACAGGCCCTGGGCGGCCAGGCCGGGCTGGAGTTTGGTCGTCATCTTCGACACGTCCTCCCAATCCGCCACCGGGACGTACCATTTGTCCTCCGCCCATTCCAGGAACCATTGCATGACCTGGGTCTTGTTGATCAGATGACCGGCCGCGAACGAATCTTGCAGGAAATGGTCGGCGTAGCCATTGTTGATCCAGGCCTCATGAGTGAGCTTATCCTTTTCCCTCTGGTCGAGGGTATTGAACGCTTCGAGCGCCTTATCGCGGGCGATGGTGTGGAATGCCTGCCACCGGTACCACGAGTAGGGTGCGAAGTGGCAGGCATTACGGCCGAGCAGGGCAGTGTAGTGGTCAACTCCGCCGGCCCCCAGCCCCGTGGTGAGCTTGTCGACTTCCCTGGTCTCCCAAATCAAATCGACCATCTTCCACCCAGTGTTGATCGTCACCGATCCCTCAAAGTGGGTGCTCTTGCCATTCAGCATCTGCTGGATGTGGTCGTAGCCCTCCTGCCGAACCGCCTGCAGGATCGGCAGCAGGATGTCCTCCCCTAGCTCATCGATCACCTCGGGCCGCGCCAGATAATCCGGCAGGGTATTGACCTCCCCGTAGGTCACCAGCAACCCGCTTTTCTGCAACTGCAGCGTCCGCAGGTAGGGGTACCTGGCCTTGATCTGCTCTTTGGTGACGCTCTTGGGATCCTGATGCCACATGTACAGAAAGTCCCGCAGGTTCCGCAGCAGCTTTTCACGCCCCGGAAGATGCTTGGCGATCGCGTTGAGTTCCTCGCCGCGCGCGTCCCCCAGTAGCCGGTGCTCCCACGACGCATGGGGGTGCAGCACCACGTCCTGCCCCGCCGCCAGCCGCCGGGCCACCAGCCCACCTCCGGGTTCACCGCACCCCGCACCGCGGGGAGGTGGCCGGTCGGCCAGGATGCGCGCCGCGACCTCATCGGCACGGCGCTCCGACCGCGCATCGACATCGACGACCGCGCCCCGCAGATGGCCCGGCAGGCCGCCGCTCCGCGGGCGCCGCCCGCACGGGCCGGCCGCGCCCGGCCCGCCACTGGCGGCGGTATCAGCGTTGGCGGCCACGTGACCGAGCTCGTGCCCCAGCAGCGCCAGCCCCGCCCGGGTGTGCGGCCGGTAGGCGCCCGAGCGGAAGAAGATGTCGGCACCCGCGGTCACCGCATCGGCACCGGCCAGCCGCGCCAGCCGATCAGCCTCCCGCCCCGTGTGCACTCGAACCGCATCGCAGTCCATCCCGATCCGTCGCTCCACCAGCTCCCGGAACCGCGGCTCCAACGGCACGCCCGACCCGACCAGCGCATGTACTCGCCGCGCCGCTTCAACTCCATCCCGCTTCTCTGCCTCGATCCGCAGACCGGTCCCCGGGTCTGCCTCCAGGTGATCTGGACGGTCCATTGCCCCCCCCACTCAAGACCAATAGTAATAGTTCACTACTTTCCGTTACTGAAGCAGTAGATGACAGAGCTAGGAGTTATGTCCTGATCACTCTAAGTTGCCATCTGTCCAAGTTTTGCCGGACCGGCCAGATACGAACGAGCGCGCAGCGTTCGCCTCGTCCTCTCAAGGTGACGAGTTCCGCCGCATGGATGCGGCAGATGTGATCACGGTTGTGAGGGACTCAAAAGCTGCCGTTAGTCCCATTGCCTGCTGGCCCACTCTGTCACCGAGCGGCGACCGCGTGCGTCAGTCGGAGCGGCGCCGGTCGACGTGCAGTGGAGTACGCCTCGCCGTTTCCGCTGGGCACGGCGCCCCGACCTGTGAGACGGCGCGGGCGTCGTCCACCGCCGCGGACCCCTTTCACCGTCGCCAGACTGTCCGCGGTTGTCCGGCGGTGTTACGTGAGTCCGACAGCGTACGGGCGTATGAGAGGCGGTAAAGGGAATCGCCCCAACTCGGCTGGTGATGTCCCACCGCGGCGCAGGATCGTCGTGCTCGACATCGGATGTGTCTTCACCGCCATCGCCCACCGTCGACAGCCCGGTCTGATGGTGGTGCCGCAACACCCGGCGTCCCTCAACGGGCCTCGCAGCTGACCGCACACCCCGTACCCAGGCGCGGTGTTCAAGCGGTCCGGCGCCGTCCGGTGCCGACGCTTCAGGTCGACCACGAACTCCTGGGCGGTCAACGGCCCGGCTAAAACGGCGGCCACCACTTTTTGATCGTGTCCACCAGGCCCGTAAAGAACTGTACGACTTTGTTCCAGAGGTCGATCAGCTTCTGAATCAGCTTACCGAAGAAATCGGCTACCTTGCTCCAGAGATTCGTGAAGAACTCACTCACGGCCGAAAAGGACTGTGCGATGATTCCCCTCGCCCGCGGGTTATTGTTGCCGATCTCCTTCAGCTTTTTCGCGGTATCTCTCTGGTTTTCTGTGAACTTTTTGATGTTCGCATCTGCCTGATCATCGATGAGCTTGTCGAATTCACTCTGGCTCATCTCGTTATTATATCGGCGTTCTGCGATGGGAGCTACGTATTCATTGTTCGTATCGAGGTCGCCCTTGTGCTCATCCTTGCCCTGCTCGAGCGTGGTCCTCGCATCTTCAGGGAGGGGGATATCATCTTCACTATCGAGCCGGTACCTCGGGACGTAGGGGCACGGAGGAGCCACCGGACGTTGGCGTACTTTTACCTGCTCGAAGGCGTACTCTACATGCGCGATGGAGTGGTCGGCGATGGCGTCGATAGTACTTTCAAACTGCTCCGTGGTGAGTGTGCTCATTGCCTTCTTTCCTCTCAGATATAATACGCGCCGGTCCCTTTTCGGTGCCAGGGCGGATACTGCGTACCCGCCCACTTCCGACAGATGTCACTCCCGGCACTCAATGTGATCATTCTAAGTGTCTCCGATGTCATGTAAAGCAAATAGACTTGGCTCGCAAACTTCTGTTAACGGTGATCATCTCCAGTATCGCCTTCACCGCCTCGCTGACTGCTACCACGTTTCTGCTGTTGCAGGTTGAGCGTGATCACCATGGGCGCCTCGGCGAGCACAGACGGGGGACGCGGTGTCGCGCGCGGGCACCTGCTGCCCGTCCTGGACAGCTTGGACGAGCTCCCTCCACCCGCGCAAACCGCCGTCATCAGCGCGCTGAACCGGTCTCTGGACGGTGACGACCAGCTCATCCTCACCAGCCGCACGGCCGAGTTCGCCGACGCGGTCACCCGGGCCGGGGACGTGATCACCTCCGCGGCCGTGCTGGAGCCCCGCCCGCTCGGTGCCGTCGCCGCCGCCAACTACTCAGCTCAGCGGATCTCCGGTTTCGTTGTCCGCGCGCCACCAGACAGGTTGTCCGCCCACCGCCACCGTCAGAACCACGAACGTCTACGGCCAAGCCCCAGATGGCCGCCAGCAAGGCGATGGGCGCCCAGGCATTTCGCTTGCTGGCCACACTGAACATCGAGTGTCGGACCACCTCCGACCAAGGCCCCGCCGGTGCGCTAACACCGCGATTTCGGGGCCGCCCTGCGTCTGAAGACACGATTACGCGCGTACGCGTCCCCAGGTGAGTGGAGGGGGCGGCGCGGCCGTCCGCAGCGGTCGGTCACGACGGCGCCGCCCCCGCTCTACCCCCTGGAGGAATCCAGCATGATCGGTGCCCCGACCGCCCTGGCCACCCACATTGCGGCCTGCTCCGGATCGGCTGGCAGTTGCACCCGGTAGTCCGGGCCGGACGCCCACACGTAGGTTTCGGCGCCCTCGTCCCAGCGGATCCGCCGCGCCGAACGGTTCCGATAGGACACCTGCAACCGCGTCCCCAGCGCACCGACCGTCCCCAGCTTGGGGATGTTGTACTGCTCCGGGACCCGTGCCCGCGTCACCGCGACCTGCGGGGCGCATCGTTTGACGGCGGCGTACAGCGCGTCCAGGGGCCCGAACGGCTCGACCTTCAGGATGCCGAGTTCAGTCATCATCGTGGCGCCTGAGTCGGGTCTGTCGGGTCTGGAGGCATCTGACGGGAAAGCGCGGGGGTGCGTCCCGCCGTCCGGGGCAGGCCAGCCGCCGGACGGCGTCCGCCATGGCGTGCGGTGTGAGCCGCGCGCCGATCTTCGCGACCGCTCCGGGAAGGTCGTGGCAGGGCGCGAGCGGGTCACCGGTCGAGCCGACGAACCAGGGCACCCCGCCCTCGCCCGCCTCGACGACGACGCTCTCCCCGATCATGGGGAGGTTGGGGCACAGCACGTGCAACAGTGCCGGGTCCCGGTCGTAGTGGGGATGCACCGTCCATCCCTCGCTGATCAGGGCTCGTGCGAGCAAGCCGAGATAGGACGCGGCGTTTCCGGCGCTCATGGCGCCGGGGACAGGTGGCCGACGATGATGACGGCGGCGCCCGTGATGTCGTCGGCCTCTGCGAACGCCTCGTTGTTAGCGGCATTGAAAAACCACATTCGGTCCTGGTCGATGACCCGCGGCTTGCAAGTGATCGTCTGAACCGCACCGGTGGGATCGTCCGGACGGGTCACGATGATGGCCAGCGGGCTGGCCCGCAGTTCCACGACGAAGCCGCGCCCCTGCAAGGTGGTCATCAGGTCGTAGAGCTTCGGGTAGGCGTGCCGATGTTCGGTGCCATCGAAGCAACCGCCCGTGACCGCTCCGCGTAGTTCGTACCCTGCCCCATAGCCGGACTCCGTTTCCGGTTAGGCTCCGGCCGGTGCTCGTAACACCGCGTCCGGGGCCGCTTTGTCTCTGGGCGGGACCACGCGCCGATGGTGGCCGTGCCGGGCCACCCGGGAACTTCAGCGGTTGGCGCGTGGCCCCGCATCACTGAGTGAAACCCCTGCACAGTGCGTCACGGAACGCACACAATGGTTTGTAGCCCTGGGGTGTTGCCTCACCAATATCCCCGCCTTCGCGACGAAGGGTGCGTTATGACCGACCAACAACGCCCGGCATGGGCGATCCGCCTCCAAGCCGAGCGACAAGCGCGCGGGTGGGGTCCCTTCGAGGCCGCCCGCCGGTTACGCGAGGCGATCAACATCACCGAGCACCCCGGCGACAAGGTCAAAAGCCTCGCCTCACAGATCACCCGACACGAAAAGGGACACACGTTTCCCGTCGAGTGGGCCAACGCGTACGCCACCATCTACGACATCCCCCACGAGGAACTGTTCGGCACCGAGAACGCATCGGTCATACCGGGAGCTAGCGTGGAGATCCAGGCACCTCCGCTCCCGTGGGAGGACGACATGGAGCGTCGCGCATTACTGCAACTCGCCGCGCTGGGATTCAGCGTGGGGACGCTCGGCTCAACCGGGGAACCGGTCCGTCAACTACTCGCCCTAGCGCTGAACAGCGAACCGCGCGAACTCGATGACTGGCATCTGACTGTGGCAGATCATTTGCACGCGATCCGCACCCGACCTCCTGCGCAGGTTCGTGACGGCCTGCTGGTCAACCTGGTCGCAGTCCAGCGTCAGCTACGGGACACCGGACCGCGCGAGCCAGGGGTATCGATCGAGCTGCGTCGGGTCATCGCTGCGCTGTCCGTGCTGTATGCGAACACCCTCACTCGGCTTGGCAATGACGACGCCGCCATTCAATGGTGGCGCTCTGCCAAAGTCGCTGCCGATGCAACTGGAGACCTTGATCTTCGGCTTGGCGTGCGCGTCACGGAGGCAGGTCACGGACTCTATGGTCAGCGAGATCCGGCGACTGTTCTTGCCCTCACCGAGCAGGCACAGCGCATCGCTGGCCGCAGCCCGCGTAGGGCGCTGGTCGCCTACGCCCGAGCCAAGACCCTCACAAGGTTGGGCAGGCACGCCGATGCGCGGCGGGGCCTCGACACCTATCGCAGCATCGCCGAGACCGCGCCGGTAGCCCAAGGGATCATGGCCGATTACTGGGACAACTTCCAATCAGATTGGGCCGAGCTCCAGATCTATGCCGCCATCGGCGACGAGCCCAGAGTGAACCAGGCTGCTGAGCACAACCTCGCCAGAATCTCGGATCACCAGTACGTGCCGATGATCCACCTGCAGCGCGCCCTGTGCACCGTGGTCAACGGCGGGACCGATCGCGGCACGCAGCAGGCTACGGAGATTCTCGCCGCGCTGCCTCCCGCCGAGCAGAGCCAAATGATCACCAAGACAGGGAAGACCGTGTTGCGTGCCGTCCCGGTCGAGCAGCGGGACCGACCCGCCGTCCGAGAGTTACACGCGCTGACCGCCGGAGCCTGACCCCCGACACGACGCCCCACCGATCATCGCGACCGGTGGGGCGTTGAGCGTCCGACTCCGGCCCGCGAGTGAACCGGCACGCGCCATGCATTGGTGGCCGGTCAGTTGGCGGTTGGTTTCCAGTGGACGGGCACGGCGACGGGGCCGCCGAAGATGGGCAGGTGATCTTGGAGGTCGATGTGGTGTCTGGGGACGGTCAGGGCCAGGTTGGGCAACTGCTGGAGCAGGCTCATGAGGGCGATGGTGGCCTCCAGGCGGGCGAGCGTCGCGCCCGGGCAGTAGTGGATGCCTTTGCCGAACGCCAGACTCGGTCCTTCGTCGCGACGGAGGTCCAGCCGTTCGGGGGACCTGAACCGTTCTGGGTCGCGGTTGGCGTCACGCAGCATGATGGTGACCCTGTCGCGCGGGGCCAGGGCAGCCTCGCACAGCGTCACGGGTTGGGTGGCGAAGCGGGGCGAGCCCTGCGGGTTGGGTGAGATGAAGCGCAGCAGTTCCTCGACCGCCGCGGGCATCAGCGCCGGGTCGTCGCGCAACTCGGCGAGCTGGTCAGGGTGGTCGAGCAGGACGATCACCGCATGGGCGATGAAGCGGGCGAGGGGCTCGACACCGGCGATGATCAGCTGCGCGAAGGCGGACGTGAGCTCGTCGTGGTCCAGGCCGCCGGGCCGGCCTTCGGACTGGACGAGAGTGGTGACGAGGTCGGGTCCGGGGTGACGTCGCTTCTCGGCGATCACCTCGTGGAACTGCTGGAGCATCCTCTGGTGGTTGGCGGCGTTGACAGCACGCTGCGGTGAGTCCTCGGGCAGGATGGTGATACCGGCGGTGAACAGGCGTTTGCGCTGGTAGGCCTGCCGGTAGCCGTCGGGGAATCCGGCGACCTGGCACAGCGTGGTGATCGCGAGCGGGAAGGCGAAGTCCTCCAACAGTTCGGCGGTGCCGGCGGAACGGCTGCCGATCTGCCGCAGTAGGCGGTCGGCTGTCTGCTGGATCCCGTGCCGCCGGTTCTCGACCCGCCGGGAGGTGAGGTAGGGAAGGGCGAGCCGGCGGAGCCTGGTGTGGTCGGGTGGATCGCTGAACATCATCTGGCGGCAGAGCCTCGGCCGCAGACGCTCCTCCGTCCAGGACACCGCGAGCCTTTCGGGGGCCGCCCACCGGGTCATGTCGTTGCTGAGACGGGGCTCGTTGAGGAACCGCTCCGCGCATGCGTATCCCGTCACCGTCCATTGCGGCAGCCCGTGCACGCTCTGCTCTTGGTGGACCTGATGCTGGTGGGTCACGGTGTGCTCCCGCGATCGCCAATGGGTATGCGGGTGGGCGCCAGGTCGTGGGTGTCCGCTTCGTTGAGGGTGATGTGGACGCGGAGCAGATGGCGTTCGGCACCGGGCGGGTAGGGCTCGCGGGTGTGCAGCAGGGACCGGTTGTCGGTCAGGACGATGTCACCGTCCTGCCAGTGGTGGGCGTACATGTGGCGGGGGTCGTACAGCACCTCCTGGAGCCGGCGCATGATCTCGGTTGTGTCGTGCCCGGCGGGGACGCGTTCCAGGGTGATGCGGGGCGGGTTGATGATGGTCGTGCCTTCGGGCACCGGTTCGGTGAAGCGCAGGGTGGGCTGGCCGGTATGGGGATGCTCGACGACCAGCGGGCAGGTGCGGCTGATGATCTCCTCGCCGAGAGGGCGGTCGTAGCGGAAGGTCAGCGACCTCCACAGCGACCGCGTCCCGGGATCGGCGTCGGCCATGACCTTGGTGGTGTCGCTGAACAGGGTCGCGCCGCCGGTGACCGCCGCGTCGACGGAACGCAGGCATTGGAACACCTGGAAGTCGGGTGTGTCGGGCTTGTACATGCCGTCCCAGTGGATGGGCAGGAACCCGGTCTCGTTGACGTGGTCGTCGGGGTTGCTCTGGGCGCGTACCGACATGGCGGGCCGATCGCCCCACAGCACAGGCTCGCCCAGTCGGCAGGCGAACTCCTCCAGCTGATCGATCGTTTCGGCTCCAGTGAATCGGCGCAGCAGGATCAGGTGCTCGCGCAGCAGCAGTTCCTTCAGCCACTGCGACGGGAGATCCGCGAGGTCGGCCGTGTCGTCGGCCAGCAGCACCACCCCGAAGGGCGTCAGATCGCTGCGCTGCCAGCGTCCTCGCGCTGTGTCGGACGGTGTGGTGGGCATGGACGGGTCCTTCCGGGGCGAGGGGGGAGCGATGGACGGTCCGGGGAGGTCTTCGGGGAGGTCACGGACGGCGCGGAGCATGACCGGCAGCGTCTCGGCGACCGGTGCGCGCTCCCACAGCCGGTGCAGTGACCGCCACCGGTCGTCGGTGGGAGCGCTGGTCAGCAGTTGCCGGGCCGCCACCCCCAGGAGCGCCTGGAGATCCTGATGCCATGCGGGTGTGACGCCGTTGGCGGGGAGCAGCACATCGATCAAGGTCTGGATCTGGTCGGGCAGCGCGTGACCGAGCGGCGGCACGCTGATCGGCCGGGTGGGTCGCCAGGGATGCCGGTCCAGCGGACGGTCGCCGTCCAGATGACCGGCGACCAGGTCGGCCACGTACGGGGCCAGCAGGACGCCGTTGCGGTAGGTGGCGGTGGCGGCCACGACCCGTGGGTCGCCGGTGGGCCCCACCAAGGGCAGATGGTCGAGTGTGTAGGGACGGTGGCCGACGCGGATGCCGGCGAGTTCGTGGTGGTAGACGCCGGTGTTGAGCTCATCGCCGACGCCGCAGATCACCGCGTTGATCTCCTCCAGGGCGGGGTGGACCGCCACTTCTCCCGGCGGGGTGAGCCGGTTGGTGGCACCCAGGTAGGCGGCACCGTCCGCGCGTGGTACCAGGTGGGAGCCGCAGGCGAAGTTGCGCAACGGCGTACGTACCGGCAGCGGCAGCGCGAACCTGACCTCGCGGAGAAGCAAGCTGACGCCCTTGCCGGCCAGGACCGGCGGCAGCGCGAGTTCCAGTTCGGGCGAGCCGGCGCATACCGCGCCGGTGCCGGATCCCGCGGCCAGGACGACCCGTCCCGTCTCGTAGTACTCGCCGCCGGCGCACCTGACCGCCAGCGCCCCGGCCGGATCGTGGGCGGCGGCAGGAGCGAGCCCCGTGGCCTGGGTGTCGGCCCAGCGCACCAGCCGATGGCCGGCCAGCAGGTGGGTGAGCGCGCCCATCAGTTCGCCGGTGTCGACGCAGCCCTCGCCCGGTAGCCACAGTGCCGCGTGCGCCGGGCAGGTGCGGGCGGGCAGCAGACCGGGGACCTGCGCAGGCGGATGCGCTTCGGCGACGCTGCCGTGGGCCCGCGCGGCTTGCGCGACCGCCTCCAGCGTCTCCAGGTCGCCGCCGCCATACGAGGTGGCCACCAGCCACAGCCCTTCGGTCATCGTGACCTGGCGGTCGCTGGCCGACCGCAGCCGGGCGACCCACTCGCCGTACCTTGCTCGCGCTGCCGCCCGGTGTGCGATCTCGGCCGGGTCAGAGGCCTGATCCTCCCCGGCGGACGTCTCGCTGAACGGCGCCAGCATCGCGCCAGCGGCGGTCGACGCCTGGCCCTCGTGCGAACGCGGACCGATCAGGACGACGTGCGAGCCCTGCTCGGCCACCGCCCACGCGGTGGCGAGCCCCACGATTCCCGTTCCGACCACCGCGACATCGGCGGTCGCTTCTGCTGCACCCACTTTGCTTCCCCGATTCTCGACAGAACGTCGTTGATGAGGCACCGCGAAGACCGGCATAGGCGGTCTGCGGTGAACCAGCCCCGTGGCGTAGGCGCAGGACGTGTGGCGGGGTCGCAGGAGAATCACGTCTCCTGCCAGGAGCGACTGCGCTTCTACGCTGACGCTGATAGCGTCACCCTCGCAGCCTCGACTCGGAAAGTAGCAACTTAACTACAAAGTGTTATCTTTCCTGGAGGGTAGTTGCTGTCCGGTCCCTGAAACCCCTTCGCTCTGCCGTTGAGGCAGCAACTCCACAGTTCCCTGGGGTATCGGCTGTCCCTGTAGTCCCAGCAGGACATCTCGATCGTTGGGCGTGGGGGGCGGGGCCCCAGCGCAAATGCCTTTCGCGGCTCGGATGAGAAGCAGCCTGGTGCCGTATCCGTCCATAGATCAATGGTCTATTTCTGGATGCGGCACCAGGCGCGAGATCGGCTTTTGAGGCTCTGCGAGTGTTGTGATCCGGCGGGTCCCGGCTGTCAGATGTCGGCGACGAGAGCGATCTGGCGCTCGACTCCGTCTGGGCCACCGAGGATCGGGAAGTGGTGAATGGCCTCGTCGCAGAGATCGATGAGCTGCTGCTTCTTGGAGACCTTCGTCTTCTCGTTGAAGTCGTAAAACTCGAAGGACGGGGCGGCGTTGAAGCCCTTGAAGGGACCGTCGGTGATCGGAGTGGTGACGAGGACCTGCGCGATGGGGTAGAGAATGCCCTGCATCAGCGCGATGTTGCTGCGTTCCAGCCCGTATCGGTAGCTGAACATCTCCTCGCGTTCGGTGCCCGGGATCTTCTTGGTCTCCACGTCGTCGGTGGAGTGCTCGTACAACTCGTCCAGCAGGCACAGGCTGTAGCAGTAGGCGGCGTTGAACAGCGTCATCAGGCTGTGGACGGCCGGCTGGTCCTCGAAATCCTCCAGCGCGGGATCGGCGACGATGGGCCAGGTGGCCTCCGGGTCGTCGATGCTGATCTCGTAGTCAGGGCCGCCGTCGACGGCTCCGATGCCCTCCACGCCCTTCTCGATCCGCACGAACTTCTCGTAGTGGGTGTAGTCCTCGACCCCGGGCCGGACCTCGATGCTCTTGTGGTCGTCGATGGTGCCCTCACCCTGCTCGATGATGATTTTCAGGGCCTGCCGGGCGGTGTCGAGATCGTGGATGCGGATCGGCTTGCCGCTGCCGTACTCGTTCCAGAAGGCCCGCTTGTATTGTTTGCGCGCGTCGTCTAGCGCCCAGTCGATCTCGTCCTCCAGATCGCAGAACGCCTGGTCGATGGCACGATAGAACGCGCCGAGACTGGTGTACTGGCCGACGTCCTCGGGATGCGCCGCGAAGGTGGTCTCCTCGGGGTCGATGTCGTCGGGCATCTCCACCCGCCGGAATGTGCTCACCTGTCCCGTGGAAAGCCGATCGAGGGTGAGGAGGATCTCCTCGCCGTCCGGGTCGTCGGGGTTGTAACGGTTCATCATGTAGCTGGGGTACTTCGGGATGAAGTCCTCGTCATAGAAGCTGATCTCGTCGCCGTACCCGATGGCGACCATGAGGTTGCGCACGAGCGCCAGGTGCAGCATCTCCTCGATCGCGATCCCGGTCAGCGTGCGGAGCACACCGCGCGGGGCCGCCCACTGGGAATGCCCGCGGGCCCTGAGGGAATAGGTGGCGTACAGGTACATCGGAATGGTGGAGAGTTCCACCTGCGCGGCGACGTACAGGTGGTCGGCGAGGTCCTGCACGCTCTGAATGCCCGCTGCCGGATTCAGCCGCCTGATCGGTGTGGCCCGGGGCGCCCGCGCCTTCTTGGCGGTCTTACGGCTCTTCGTCCTGGTCGTGATGGTCGTCATCGTGTCGCCCTTTCCTCTGGATGTCGTGGTGCCGTGGCGCCGGGCCATTGGACGGCGGCGAAGAAGCCGAGTGACGTCCACTCGCTGAGGAGGTCGGCGGCCTCCCTCATGTCCGCGAGGGCGGCACCGACCGTGGCGCCCGTGGCCAGCGCGTGGAGCGCGCGGTGGTCGGCGGGATCGAGCTCCCGCATCGTGACCCTGAAGTCCCGGCGGTTGACGGCCAGCCGCACCGGGCGCGGCAGGGGCGGCTCCGGGTCCGCGCCGTGCCGGATGGCCGCCAGGTACTCGTTGACCGGAAAGACCAGACTCGGCAGACGCAGGCAGGGTGCGGTCACCAGGCGCAGTTCGTGCAGGTCCGCGCCGTCCGGAAGGTCGTCGGCGCGCAGCAGCGGGCCGTCCTCGGTGCCGGGCCCCTCCATGACCTCGGTGATAGTCCGTTCCAACCGGGCCAGGTCGATGATCAGGTCCGGCCAGTCCTCCCGGTGCGGCATGTCGGGCCTGGTCGCCGAGAGATGGTCGGCGAACCCCTCGTCCAACCGGGACAGTGTGTACGCGCGGGACGGACGCGCGTCGAGGTAGTCCAGGGCGAAGCGGTCGAACATCTCCTCGCCCAGGAGATGCGTCAGGCCGGGGTACATTCCGCGCATGTTCTCCAGCAGCCGGAGGCGGTAGCCCCGCCAGTAGATCCCGAGCCGCTGCCGGGCGTTCAGCGCGGCGGACGAGGTGAGCACGTCGGCCACCCCGTCCGCGCTACCGCCCGAGTCCAGGATCGCCGCCTGCATCCACTGCTGTAACCCGGCCAGCTCGGACGGCTCAGCCATCGGCGTCGCTCCCGACCGGGACCCGGTTTCGGCCCGCGGCGAACCGCCGGGCCTTGTCGAGCTCGGCCTCCAGGACCGGAAAGGCGGGCAGCTTGTCATCCCATTCGAGCAGCGTCGGAATCCCGTCGGCGCGTTCGATCACATGCCGGTAGAGGTCCCAGACCGCATCGGTGACCGGGCCGTCGTGGGTGTCGATGATGTGGGTGCCGTAATCGGTGTGCCCGGCCAGATGGATCTGCTCCACGCGGTCCAAAGGCAGCGCGTCGAGATAGTCCATCGGGTCGAAATCATGATTGAACGCCGAGACATAGACGTTGTTGACGTCCAGCAGCAGCCCGCAACCGGTATCCTCGACGAGCCGGGCCATGAATTCCTGTTCTGTCATGTCCGAGGCCGAGAAGCCGACATAGGTGCTCGGATTCTCCAGCACCAGGCTGCGTCCCAGATACTCCTGCACGATCCGGACGCGTTCGGCCACGTGCGCCAGAGCCGCCTCGGTGAACGGCAGCGGCAGGAGATCGTGGGTGTTGTGGCCCATCACTCCCGTCCAGCAGACGTGATCGGACACCAGCCGGGCCTTGACCGATTCGGCCAGATCCCGCAACCGGGCCAGATAGTCGAAGTCGAGCGGATCGGTGCTACCGATCGACAGTGAGACCCCGTGCAGAACGATCGGATAGCGTTCGGCGATCGCGTCGAGGGCGCGGCGCCGCCCGCCCTCGCAGTCCATGAAGTTCTCCGAGATCACCTCGAAGAAGTCCACGGCCGGCAGGTGCCGCCGCACATGGTCCATATGCGGCGTGCGCAACCCCAGCCCGAAACCGGACGGGCCGTCATCGGTGCCCGGCCGGGTCATCGGCTCTTTCCCGCTGCGCCCTTCTTGCTCTTCGAGGTCGCCTTCTTGCTCTTCGAGGTCGCCTTCTTACGGGAGTTGCCCCCGCTGCGAGTCCGGTGGCCGTTCCCCTTGGCCCGGGTCGTCGGCAGATCGCTGCCGTCATCGACGTCGTAGGCGGGCAGCAGATCGTCCGGGATTCCGTCGCTCGGGGACGGGCCGAAGGCCAGCCCGGCGCGGTACATCCGGTCCTCCATCAGCCGCCGGGCCTGCAACCACACGCTCTTGCCCTTCATCGGCCCGGTGCTGAACACGCGGCTGACGTTGAGCGGGCTGGCGCAGCTTCCGTTGAACCGGCACGCCTGCTCCCCCGGCCGCCACTGCTGCTCGTCACTTCCCGCGTAACCACAGCCGCCCTGCCCGCGGCACTGGCCCTCGCCGTGGCAGACATGACGAACGGTGGCGCAGTTCCCCATTCCGGCCATGGCGGCCCCGCCGTCGACGTCGAACGCGTTGCAGGCGTTCAGCCCCATGCAGACATGCTGCTCAAGGCCCTCGGCCGGTCCCCCGCAGCTGCTCGCCCCGAAGGTGAGGCCGCTCGCGTCGTACCGATGCTCGACCGCGTACTCCTGCGACGACAGCACCTCGGCGCCCGCCGTCGCGTCGTGACCGTTGTGCTCGCGCTTCACCTTCGCCACGTCTTCCCCCGCCCAGCGAATTCGGCACGGCCCCGAAGCCTCGTCCGACGCCGTGGGTACCCCCAGCCACCTGCACCTTTGCCGGAACAGGGACCCGGTAACCGCGCGAGACGAGTTATTGCGAGCCGGAGAACGCGGCGCCTCGCCGTTGACCCGCCGTTGACCGGATCACCCGGCCAGCTTCAGCAAGGCAGGCGTTTGCCGAGGGGCGGGGAGGGGCGGGGAGGGGCGGGGAGGGGCGGGGAGGCCGACGTCCGCGTGCGCAGCGTCAGCCCGGGGCGCTGAGAGAGAAGATCGGTTCCGAGTCGTCCGGCAGCCATGTTCTCGGGGCATCGCTCACCCGGACGACCGTGACCCTGGCGCAGATGATCACACCCGCCGCCGCTGTCCCGGTCACCGACAGCCGCAACGACGAATCCGCGGAAATCACCCGGCCGCTCGGATCGTTCGCCTCATCGGCGAAGTCCAGGGTCAGATCACGATACGTCCTGCGCAGGCTCATGAACTCGACCGACTCAAAAAGGATCAGCACGCGCAGCAAAGGGTCATCGTCGGCCGAGTACATCTGCAACTGCGAATGACCCGCACCATATCGCCATATTTCAAAACTACGCCCGCTCGTCCAGGGAAGCACAGCCGAGAACCTACCGAGGACTCCGGGCGGGCTCGACCGTCGTGGGCATGCGTCTCGGGTGGGGGCTTCGCTGCTGGTGCGGGCGGTGGGGACGCTCTGTTCCCGGAGGGGTACGGAACGTCCATCCTTGGGTCTCCATACGGTGTGATCTGTGTAACTGTGGCGGGGAGCCTTGCCAGGGGACGGTCTGACCATAATCCCTGGTAAATCGGTAGGTTTTATCGATTTTGTCCCCCTCTGGGGACGTCTGCGCAGGTCGTGGCCGCTTCCGGGGGCTTCACAGGGGGTGGATCCGTGTGCATCCTAGGAGCATGAACGCAACGGAGGTACTGGTGGCGAGGCGCCACATCGACCTCCTTCGTGTGTGCAGCGCGTCCTGTTGAACCGCTTTTACGCACGCCACGGCCGCTGATCGGCCGCCCTCCCCCTCCATCGCCGGGCCAACGCCGCCGGATTCTCCCCTGCCTTCCTTTCGCACCCTGTTCTGGAGGTGCCGCATGTCCACCGACCTGCTCGATCCACCCCGTTCCTCCCTGCCTGAGGCCACGCTGCCCGCCGCCGCGGGACGTTCCGGTGCCGTGGTGCTGTCGCTGCTGCGCCGCGTGCGCAAGGTCAGCGGGCTGGCGCTGGTGCTCGTGCTGTGGGAGGTCGGCGCCCGTGCGGGCTGGCTCGGCAGCACCACCCCGCCGCTCAGCGACGTCGCCGCGCGGGGCTGGGACATGGCGGCCTCGGGCGAGCTGTTCGAGAACCTCGGCGTCTCGCTACTGCGGGTCCTGAAGGGGCTCTCGATCGGGCTGCCGCTGGGCCTGGTGCTGGGCCTGCTCTCGGGCCTGTTCCGGATCAGCGAGGACGTGGTCGACGCGCCCCTCCAGGCCCTCCGGATGCTGCCGCACCTCGCGCTGGTCCCCCTGTTCATCATCTGGTTCGGGATAGGCGAGACGTCCAAGGTCGGTCTCATCGCGGTCGGCGTGGTGTTCCCGCTCTACATCAACGTGTTCCACGGCATCCGGGGGGTGGACGAGCGGCTGGTGGAGTCCGCGCGGACGTGCGGCCTCGGACGGCTCGGACTCGTCCGAAAGGTCATCCTTCCGGGAGCACTCCCGCAGATCCTCGTCGGGCTGCGGCTGTCGCTCGGTGTGGCCTGGCTGACGCTCGTGGTCGTGGAGCAGTCGGCGACCGCCAGCGGGATCGGCTTCGTCATCAACCAGGCCACACAGTTCCTCCAGATGGACACGGTCTTCCTGGTGCTCGTCGTCTACGCGCTGCTCGGCGTGTCGACGGACCTGCTGGTGCGGCTGATCGAGCGGCGCGCGCTGGCCTGGCGCAGAGGGCTGGTGGCGCGATGACCATCGTGGAGCAGCGGGGGGTGCACGTCCGGGGCCTGCGGCGCGTGTTCGGCGAACGGGCCGTGCTGGACGGCGTGGACCTCGACATCGCCCCCGGCGAGTTCGTCGCGCTGCTCGGCGCCAGCGGGTCCGGGAAGAGCACGCTGCTGCGGGCGCTGGCCGGGCTGGACGGCGAGGGAAGCGGCGAGATCGACGTCCCCGGCAAGCACGCCGTCGTCTACCAGGAGCATCGGCTGCTCCCGTGGAGCCGGGTATGGGACAACGTCGTGCTCGGCCTGCGCGGACGGGACCTGCGCAAGCGGGCGGAGGCCGCGCTGGCGGAGGTGGGGCTGGCGACCCACGCCGACGCCTGGCCGCTCACCCTGTCGGGCGGGGAGTCGCAGCGCGTCGCGCTGGCGCGGGCCCTGGTCCGCACGCCCGACCTGCTGCTGCTGGACGAGCCGTTCGGGGCGCTGGACGCGCTGACCAGGCTCAACGCCCAGGCGCTCGTCGCCGACCTGTGGGCCGAGCACCGGCCCGCCGTCCTGCTCGTCACCCATGACGTCGAGGAGGCGCTCCTGCTCGCCGACCGCGCGCTGCTGCTCGCGGACGGCCGGATCGCCCGGGAGTACACCGTCGACCTGCCCCGGCCACGGTCCATGGACGATCCACGATTCATCGCGCTGCGGCGCGACCTGCTCGACGGGCTCGGAGTCCGGACCGTCGCCACTGCCAAGGAGGCCCTGTGACCGAAGTGAGCGCGACCGGAGTGAGCGCGACCGAGAAGACCGTGACCGAGCTGACCGCGGACGTGCTCGTCGCCGGCGGCGGCCCCGCCGGCGCGTGGGCCGCGATCAAGGCGGCGGAGGCCGGCGCTAGCGTCGTCCTCGCCGACAAGGGGTACCTCGGGACGAGCGGCGCGACGGCCGCGGCGGGCACCGGGGTCTGGTACGTCGAGCCGGAGCCGTCGGCGCGGGAGGCCGCGATGGCGAGCCGCGAGGGGCTCGGCGGGCATCTCGCCGACCGGGAGTGGATGGCCCGCGTCCTCGACCAGACGTACGCGAACATGAACGAGCTGGCCGAGGTCTCGCGGTACCCGTTCCCGGTGGACGAGGACGGCCGGCAGATCCGGCGCGGTCTACAGGGGCCGGAGTACATGCGGCGGATGCGGGTGCGGGTGCGCCGGGCGGGCGTGCGCGTCCTCGACCACAGCCCGGTCACCGAGCTGCTCGCGGACGGGTCCGGGGCCGTCGCGGGGGCGGCCGGGTACCAGCTGCGGGGAGATCGGCCGTTCCGGGTGCGGGCGGGCGCGGTCGTGCTCGCGACCGGCGGATGCGCGTTCCTCAGCAAGGCACTGGGCTGCGACGTCAACACCGGGGACGGCGCGCTGTTCGCGGCGGAGGCGGGCGCGGAGCTGTCGGGGATGGAGTTCTCCAACGCGTACGCGATCGCGCCGGAGTTCACGTCCGTGACCAAGACGGCGTTCTACATGTTCGCGACCTTCTACCACGCGGACGGGACGGTCCTGGAGGGCGCGGGCAGCCAGCGGGGGCGGTCCGTCATCGCCCGCACCCTGCTCAGCGAGCCCGTCCTGTGCCGCATCGACCGGGCGACGCCCGAGGAGCAGCAGGCGATGCGGCTCGCGCAGGCGAACTTCTTCCTGCCGTTCGACCGGCAGGGCATCGACCCGTTCACGGACCTGTTCCCCGTCACCCTGCTCGCCGAGGGGACCGTCCGGGGCACCGGCGGCATCCGGATCACCGGGCCCGACTGCGCCACGACGGTGCCCGGCCTGTACGCGGCGGGCGACGCCGCCACCCGCGAGCTGATCTGCGGCGGGTTCACCGGCGGCGGCAGCCACAACTCCGCGTGGGCGATGTCGTCCGGCACCTGGGCCGGGCAGGGCGCCGCGCGGTACGCCGCGAGGCTGGGCGGGCTCGCGGGGCGGCGGGGCGTCCGCGCGCTCGGCGAGGCGGGCGTCCGGCCGTCCGGCCCGGCGACCGGCGGGCACGCCGAGTACGTCGCCGCCGTCCAGGCCGAGGTGCTGCCCTACGACAAGAACCTGCTGCGCCACGGCGACCGTCTCGCCCCGGCGCTCGACGCGCTCGACCGGACGTGGCGGGAGCTGAGCGGCACCCTGCGTGAGGACGGCGCCGGGCTCGTCCGGGCGCGGTCGGCGGCCGCGATGACCGCGCACGCCCGGTGGATGTACAACGCCGCGCTCGCCCGGACCGAGACGCGCGGGATGCACAAGCGGCAGGACCTTCCCGAGCAGGACCCGTCCCAGCGCCGCCGGCTGGTGACCGGCGGGCTGCACGAGGTGTGGACGCGGCCCGAGGCCGCGGCGCTGGCGGTGGCGTCGTGATCGAGATCGTCTCGCGGGAGCGGTGCATCGCCTGCGACAAGTGCATCGCGGTGTGCCCGACGAACGTCTTCGACCGCGGCGAGGACGGCATCCCGGTCCTGACCCGGCAGGGCGACTGTCAGACGTGCTTCATGTGCGAGGCGTACTGCCCGGTCGACGCGCTGTTCGTCGACCCGCGCTCGCATCCGCTGCCGGAGCCGCCGGACGAGGCGGCGCTCGCCGCCGGCGGGCTGCTCGGCAGCTACCGCGAGCAGATCGGCTGGGGCCGGGGACGCACCCCCGGCGCCAAACTCGCGGTCGGACCGTCGCTGAACCGGTCCGGCCCCCTCACCTCCTGAACAACCCCCCTGGGAAAGGCGTCAACGTGAAGATCCCCAAGGTCCTGGCCGCCGGCCTGCTCGTGCTGGCCGCGACGGCGTGCGGCTCGTCCGCGGCCGACGGCGGCTCCGGGACGCTGCGCGTCGGAGTGATCAACTCGGGCGTCGGCAACAAGCTGACCCGCACCCTCGGGTTCCTCGACGAGCGCGGCGAACTGCTGCCGGAGCTGAAGTCGGCCGGGATCACCAAGATCCAGGTCGCGACCTTCCAGAACGGCCCCGACCTGAACCAGGCCCTCGCCGGGGGGTCGCTCGACATCGGCCAGTACGGCGACACCCCGGCGCTCGTCGGGCGCGGGCAGGGCCTGCCGACCCGGCTGGTCTCCCTCAACTCGATCCGCCTGGACGCGGCGATCGTGGCGAAGAAGGACGCCGGGCCGGCGTCCCTCAAGGACCTGGAGGGCAAGCGGATCGGCGTGCAGACCGGCTCCTACATCCACCGTTACCTGCTCGGCGCGCTGCGGCAGGCCGGGGTGAAGCCGAAGCAGATCATCCACATGTACACGCCCGCGATCATCGCGGCGCTGGCGAACAACTCGATCGACGCGGGCGGCCTCGTGTCCGCCGACCAGGTGGCGCAGGAGCAGAAGGGGTACCGCTCGATCGACGTCGCGTCCCGTGACCACCCGGACCTGCTCGGCACATCCGTCACGGTCGTGACGGAGAAGTACCTGGCCGGGCACAAGGACATCGTCAAGGCCTGGCAGAAGGCCGAGACCAAGGGCGCCCAGGTCGCCAAGGCCAACTGGCCCGCCTACACCGCGTTCGTGGGCAGGACGGGCGGCTACGCCCCCCAGGTCTCGATCAAGACGACGCTCAAGGAGCAGCTTCCCGAGGAGCCCTTCGCCGCGGAGGGGGTGAAGCTGCTCGGCGGTACCAAGTCGTTCCTGGTCGAGCAGGATCTCGTGAAGAAGGACTTCCCGATCGACTCCTGGCTCGCGCCCGGCGCGAAGCCGTCCGGGGCGGCACCGTGATCGAGCTGGACACCGACGTCCTCGTCCTCGGCGGTGGCCCCGCCGGGGCGTGGGCGGCGCTCGCCGCCGGCGGCGCCGGAGCGCGGGTCGTCCTCGCCGACAAGGGGTACTGCGGTACGAGCGGGCCGACCGCGTCGGGCGGCAACAACCTCTGGTACGTCCCGCCGGACGCGCCCGCGCGGGAGCGGGCGATCGGCGAGCGGTTCGAGCAGAGCGCCCGGCTCGCCGACCACCACTGGATGGCGCGGGTCATCGACGAGACGTATCTGCGGGTCGCCGACCTCGCCTCGTTCGGCTACCCGTTCCCCGTCGACGGGGGCGTGGAGCGGCGCGGCAGCCTCCAGGGGCCCGAGTACATGAAGCGGATGCGGCGGCGCGTGCACCGGTCCGGGGCGGTGATCCTCGATCATCATCCGGCGCTGCGGCTGCTCGTGGACGACTCGGGCGCGGTGGCGGGCGCGTCCGGCATCGCCCGGCAGCGGGACGGGGAGCCCTGGACGGTCCGCGCGGGGGCGGTCGTCCTCGCGACCGGCGGTTGCGCGTTCCTGTCCGGCGCGTTCGGCACCAACGTCGACACCGGCGACGGGCATCTGATGGCCGCCGAGCTCGGTGCGGAGATGTCGGGCATGGAGTTCTCCAGCGCGTACGCGCTGTCTCCGGCGTACGGCTCGCACACCAAGGGCCTGATGATGCAGTTCGCGACGTACTACGCCGAGGACGGAACCCGGATCGAGGTGCCGCATCCGCTCGGCGCCAGGACACAGGTCGCGGAGCGGCTCGCGGCGGGCCGGAAGGTGTACGCCCGGCTGGACCAGGCGCCCGTGGACCTGCGCGAGGCGATGCGGGGCGCCCAGCCGAACTACTTCCTGCCGCTGGACAAGGCCGGGATCGACCCGTTCCGCGACCGGTACGAGGTGCGGATGGTGCTGGAGGGCACGGTCCGGGGCACGGGCGGTCTGCGGATCACCGGCGACGACTGCGCGACTACCGTCCCCGGCCTGTACGCCGCCGGGGACGTCGCCACGCGCGAACTGGTGTCCGGGGCCGTCAGCGGAGGCGGCGCCTACAACGGGGCTTGGGCCATCTCCTCGGGGACGTGGGCCGGGCGCGGCGCCGCCCTGTTCGGGGTGGGCAGGGCACGTCCGCGCCCGGTCCCGGTGGGGCGGGCGGGTCTCGAACCCGGGCCGCTCGACGCGGCGGAGGTCGTCCGGGCCGTGCAGGAGGAGACGTTGCCGCTGGACCGCAACCTCTTCCGGACGCGTGCCGGGCTCCGCGACTCCCTGACCTCGCTGGACGCGTTGTGGGAGCGGATCACGTCCCAGGGCCTGGCCGGTGAGGGGCGGGACCGCCTGCGGGCTCGCTCGGCGGCGGCCATGGCGGCGCACGCCCGCTGGTGCTATCGCGCGGCCCTCGCCCGCGAGGAGTCCCGGGGCCTGCACCGGCTGGAGGACCTGCCGACGCTGCGCCGGTTCGAGCACCGGTTGCTGGTCGGCGGGCTGGACGAGCCATGGACGGCGGCCGAACCACGGGAGGTGGCGGCATGATCGAGGTGGTGAGCGCGGATCGCTGTGTCACGTGCGATGTGTGCATCAAGGTGTGCCCGACGGACGTGTTCGACCGGGGGCCCGACGGCGTGCCGGTGATCGCCCGGCAGGGCGACTGCCAGTCGTGTTTCATGTGCGAGGCGCACTGCCCGACGGACGCCCTGTACGTCGCGCCGTTCAGCGGGCCGGCCCCGGCCGGTTCCCCGCACACCGACGAGGCGGCCCTGGGCGAGGCGCTCGGCGAGTACCGCCGGATCGTCGGCTGGGGACGGGGCCGGACCCCGGGCAGCCGCGCCGACCGCAACCACATCTTCGTGGAGCGGCTCCAGGCATCCCTGTAATCACCATCTGATAACCGTCGCATTGACCTGCGGCGGAATGAATCGCACAATCCTAACTATGTCTGTAGGGAATATGGAAAATTCACCAGAACCGGTGAAGTTCGCCTACTGGGTACCCAACGTCAGCGGCGGCCTCGTGGTGAGCAAGATCGAGCAGCGCACCGACTGGGGATATGACTACAACCGCGAGCTGGCCGTCCTCGCCGAGAACAACGGGTTCGAATACGCGCTCAGCCAGGTCCGCTACATCGCCTCCTACGGGGCCGCCTACCAGCACGAGTCCACCGGGTTCAGCCTGGCGCTGCTGCTCGCCACGCAGCGGCTGAAGGTGATCGCCGCGATCCATCCCGGGCTGTGGCATCCGGGGGTGCTCGCCAAGTTCGTCGCGACCGCCGACCAGCTGTCGGGGGGCCGTGCCGCGGTCAACGTCGTCAGCGGCTGGTTCAAGGACGAGTTCACCAAGCTCGGCGAGCCGTGGCTGGAGCACGACGAGCGGTACCGGCGCAGCGAGGAGTTCATCCGGGTGCTCCGCGAGATCTGGACGTCCGAGCACGCGGAGTTCAACGGCGACTTCTACCGGCTGCACGACTTCGACCTCAAGCCGAAGCCGCTGGCCGGGGCGGACCGCCCGCACCCGGAGATCTTCCAGGGCGGCAACTCCACCAGCGCCCGCCGCATGGCCGGCCGCGTCTCGGACTGGTACTTCAGCAACGGCCGGGACTTCGACGGCGTCACCGAGCAGATCCGCGACGTCCAGGCCGAGGCCGCGGTGCACGGGCGGCGCGTCCGGTTCGGCCTCAACGGCTTCCTCATCGCCCGCGACACCGAGGCCGAGGCGCGCGAGGTGCTGCGCGAGATCGTCGCCAAGGCCGACCGGGAGGCCGTGGAGGGCTTCGGGTCGGCAGTCAAGCAGGCCGGGAAGTCGGCCTCCGACGGCAAGGGCATGTGGCAGGACTCGGAGTTCGCCGACCTCGTCCAGTACAACGACGGCTTCCGCACCGGGCTGATCGGCACGCCCGAGCAGATCGCCGAGCGCATCGTCGCCTACAAGCGGCTCGGCGTCGACCTGTTCCTGCTCGGTTTCCTGCACTACCTGGAGGACGTGGAGTACTTCGGCAAGCGAGTGCTCCCGCTCGTGCGCGAACTGGAGGCGGACGCCGCCGAGCGCGGCGCCCCCGCGCGGGTGGGTTCCTGAGACACCGGAAACCTGAGCCACCGGAAAGGAGAGAACGATGTCCGTCGAGACACAGCAGACCACCACCGAACACGCCGCACACACGGAACACACCGCACACACCGAGGCGACCGGCGAGGAGCGGTTCGCCGCCGCCCTCCGGCGCGCCGACATCGCCGCCGCCGAACTGCGTGCCACCGCGGCCGAACGCGACCGCGCCAATGAGACCCCGCGCGAGGAGGTCGAGCTGCTGCGCCGGCACGACCTTCTCCAGGTGCAGGAACCCGTCGAGTACGGCGGGGACGGCCTTTCCTACGCGCAGACCGTGCAGATCACCCGCCGGATCGCCCGCGGCGACACCTCCATCGCGCACCTGATCGGGTACCACTTCGCGCAGACCCGCATCGCCCCGCTGTTCGGAACGCCGGGGCAGGCCACCGAGCTGTCGCGCCGCAACGGCGAGCGGAAGCTGTTCTGGGGCGGGGTACAGAACCCGCGCGGCGGCTCCGACCTCGTCCTGACCAAGGACGGCGACGGGTTCCGGCTGGACGGCCACCGCTCGTTCGCCTCCGGCGCGAGCCTCGGCGATCACCTGTCGGTCACCGCGACGCTGGAGGGCGAGCTCGTCTTCATCGCGCTGCCGGGCGGGCGCGAGGGCTTCCGGGCACTGGACGACTGGGACAACATCGGCCAGCGGCTCACCGACTCCGGCGGCGTCGAGTTCACCGGCACCCGCGTCGAACGGTCGGAGATCCTCGGGCCCGACCCGCTCGTCGGACGGACGATCACGCCGTACCAGACGCTCGTCACACCGCACTGGCAGCTGGCGTTCGTGAACTTCTACATCGGCACGGCGGAGGGCGCGCTTGAGGAGGCGCTCGACTGGACGCGCCTGCACGCCGCCCCCTGGGAGACCTCCGGGGTGGACAGCGCGACCGACGATCCGTACGTCCTGCAGACCGTCGGGGAGATCCGCAGCGACATCCGCGCCGCGGCCCTGCTCGCCGACCGCGCGGGGGACGCGCTCCAGGCGGCGCTGGACACCGGCCCGTCGCTCACCGAGGAGCAGCGCGCCGAGGCGGCCATCGCCGTCTACGAGGCCAAGTACCTGACGACCAAGGTCGCGCTGTCGACAGCGTCACGGCTATTCGAGATCCAGGGCGCGCGGGCCACCAGCAGCGCCTACGGCTTCGACCGGCACTGGCGCAACCTGCGGACCCACACCGTGCACGACCCCGTCGCCTACAAGGCGCGCGAGGTCGGCGACTGGACGCTGAACCGGCGCGCGCCCGAATTCTCGCTCTACCGCTGATCCGCCCCCGGCCGCGGCGGCCGCACGACCGAGGCCGCCGCGGGCCGGGCCACCCGAGGGGAGACCCATGACCACGCCGCCCACCCGCGCCGCGAGGTGACGCGATGGCCCACCGGATCCGCTTCGGCGCGGAGGCCACCGAGATCGCGCGCAAGCTCGCCGTCGGCATCGCCGAGCAGGCCGATGACCGCGACCGCGACCGGCGGCCGCCCGCCGCCGAGCTCGCCGAGCTGTCGGACTCCGGCCTCCTCGGCATCACCGTGCCCGCGCGGCACGGCGGCGCCGAGGTGAGCCTGGCGGTGCTGACCGAGGTGTTCCGCACGTTGGCCGCCGCCGACGCGAGCCTCGCGCAGATACCGCAGAGCCACTTCGTTTTCCTGGACGCGCTGCGGCGGCAGGGCACCCGCGAGCAGCAGGCGCAGTACTTCGCCCGCGCCCTGGACGGCGCGCGCTTCGCCAACGCCCAGACCGAGCGCGGCGGCCGCACCGTCACCGACGACGCGACAACCCTGCGCCGGTCTGGCCGGGGCCGTTACGTCCTCGACGGCGTGAAGTACTACAGCACCGGTGCCCTGTTCGCGGACGTGCTCGTCGTCCGCGCCGTGCTCCCCGACGAGCCGCCCTTGCCGGACGGGTCCCCGCCGAAGGCGCTCGCCTACATCGACCGCGACACCCGAGGCGTCGTCGTCGAAGACGACTGGGACGGCATGGGGCAGCGCACCACCGCCAGTGGAACGGTCCGGCTGGACCGGGTGCGCGTCCACCCGAACGAGATCATCCCGTACAACCCGCTGTTCGAGGGGCCGACGACCTATGGCGCGCGGGCGCAGGTGCTGCACGCCGCCCTGGACGCCGGCATCGCCCGGGGCGCGCTCGCCGCCGCCGTGACCGCGGCGGGCCGGGCGCGCCCGTGGTTCGAGAGCGACGCCGACACCGCCGCGGGCGATCCGCTGCTCGTCCAGCGGGCCGGTGAGCTGGAGCTCACCGTCCGCGGAGCGGAGGCGCTGCTGCGCGAGGCCGCCGAGACGATCGACGCGGCCGAGCGCGCCCCGTCCGCGGACGCCACCGCGCGCGCCTCGATCGCGACCGCGGCGGCGAAGGTCGCCACCGGACGCGCCGCGCTGGAGGCGTCGTCGGCGCTGTTCGAGCTGGGCGGCACGCGGTCGGCGGCCGGCGCCCTCAACCTGTCCCGCTACTGGCGCGACGCACGCACCCACACCCTGCACGACCCCGAACGCTGGAAGGTGCAGCACATCGGACGCTGGCTGCTGACGGGCACGCCCCCGCCGCGGCACGGGCAACTGTGAGGGCCGGCTATGAGCAGGCCGGCTCTGAGAGAGGAAACCCCACCGTGACCCTGTCGTTCCACTGGTTCCTGCCCACCTACGGAGACTCGCGCTTCATCGTGGGCGGCGGGCACGGCCGTCCCGCGGACGCCGCGTCCGGTGACCGCCGCGCCTCGATCGGCTACCTGTCCTCGATCGTGCGGGGGGCGGAGGAACTCGGCTTCACCGGCGCGCTCACCCCCACCGGCGCGTGGTGCGAGGACGCCTGGCTGACCACCGCCATGCTGGCCCGCGAGTCCGAGCGGCTGGCGTTCCTGGTGGCGTTCCGGCCCGGGCTGATCAGCCCGACGCTCGCCGCCCAGATGGCCGCCACGTTCTCCGCGCACGCGCCCGGACGGCTGCTGCTCAACGTCGTCACCGGCGGCGAGGCCCACGAGCAGCGCGCCTACGGGGACCACCTGTCGAAGGACGAGCGGTACGCCCGCTGCGCCGAGTTCCTGTCGGTCGTGCGGCGGCTGTGGGACGGCGAGACCGTCACCCACCGCGGCACGCACCTGGACATCGACGCCGCGCGCCTGCCGACCGTCCCCGACCCCGTCCCGCCGCTGTACTTCGGCGGATCGTCGGCCGCGGCGGGTCCGGTCGCCGCCGAGCACGCCGACGTGTACCTGACCTGGGGCGAGCCGCCGGACGCGGTGGCGGCCAAGATCGAGTGGATCCGCGGGCTGGCCGCGGCGCAGGGCCGCAAGCCGCGGTTCGGCGTCCGCCTGCACGTCATCTCCCGCGACACGGCCGAGGAGGCATGGCGGCTGGCGGAACGGTTCGTCGAGGCGCTCGGCGAGGACACCGTCGCCGCCGCCCAGGCCACCCTCGCGCGGAGCGAGTCCACCGGCCAGCGGCGAATGCGCGAGCTGCACGAGCGCAGCCGGGCGGAGGGCTCGTGGCGGGACCCGCGCGCGCTGGAGGTGGCACCGAACCTGTGGGCGGGCGTCGGCCTGGTGCGCGGCGGCGCGGGGACGGCGCTGGTCGGCAGCCACACCGAGGTGGCCGACCGCATCGCCGAGTACGCCGCGATCGGCATCGAGGAGTTCGTCCTGTCCGGCTACCCGCACCTGGAGGAGCTGTACTGGTTCGGCGAGGGCGTGCTGCCCCTGCTCGCGAAGCGCGGCCTGTTCGACGGGCTCACCGGCGCCGCCGCGTACCAATCGACCGCCTTCCTGCCGAAGGAGCCGTTGCGATGACGATCCTCGGCCTGGACCTGCGCCGCGTCTACGGCGCCTACCCGACCGGCGTCGCGGTGGTGGCGGGCCTGGTCGGCGGACGGCCCGCCGGCATCGCCGCCAGCTCGTTCGTCCCGGTGTCCCTGGACCCGCCGCTGGTGTCGGTGTGCGTCGCGCACACCTCGACGACCTGGCCGCTGCTGCGCGAGCGACCCCGCATCGGGATCAGCGTGCTCGCCGCCCACCAGGAGCACGTCGGCCGGCGGCTCGGGGCCCGGTCCGGTGACCGGTTCGCCGGCGTCGACTGGCGCTCCACCGCGGACGGCAGCGTGCTCGTCGAGGGCGCCTCCGCGTGGTTCGACTGCTCGATCGAACAGCAGGTCCGCTCAGGCGACCACGACATCGTCGTCTTCCGCGTCAAGGACCTGGACGCCGCCGACGGCGTCCCCCCGCTCGTCTTCCACGCCAGCACCTTCCGGCGCCTCACATGACCGGCGGCGCGGGCCGGCGAACGGTCCATTGACATTAAGCCTGTTTTTCCTACCATAAAAGTAAGGAGGCGCCCTCGTGCCCGCAGGCTTCCCGGTCGACGTCCGCGCGACCGACTGGGACGACCCGGTGGCGACCGCCCTGCGCGAGGCGATGGAGGCGGAGATGCGCGGCCGCTACCGCGACCGGCTGGCGGAGCTGGAGAGGCAGGCCGCCGAACCCGGACGGCGGGGAACGATCACCGTCGAACCGGACGACGTCGTCTACGTCGCCGTCGCGTACGCGGCCGGCGAGCCCGCGGGGCACGCCGCGCTCCGCCGCCCGCCCGGCCCGCCGACCGGCGACCTGGCCGGCGACCTGGCCGGCGACCTGGAGCTCAAGCGGATGTACGTCGCGTCCGACCAGCGCGGCACGGGCGTCTCCACCGCGCTGCTGTCGGCCGTGGAGGGCGCGGCACGCTCGCTCGGCGCGCCGCGGATCGTGCTGCAGACCGGCGACCGGCAGCCCGACGCGGTCCGGCTCTACGAGCGCGCGGGCTACACCCGCATCCCGATCTTCCCGCCGTACGAGCTGCTGCGCTTCTCGATCTGTATGGAGAAGGTCCTGTGAAGTTCCTGGCGATCACCCTCATCGTGTACGCGCCGGACCCCGCCACGGGCAGGCAGCCGACGGTCACCGACCGGCTCCGCACGGTCGTCGAGCACGCCGTCCTCGCCGAGGAGCTGGGATTCGACGGCTTCGGGGTGGGCGAACGGCACGAGCGCCCGTTCCTGTCGTCGTCGCCACCGGTGATCCTCAGCCACATCGCGGCCCGCACGTCCGCGATCCGGCTGTTCACGGCCGTCACCACGCTCAGCCTCCTCGACCCGGTCCGCGCGTTCGAGGACTACGCCACCCTGGACCACCTGTCCGGCGGCCGGCTGGAACTGATGATCGGCAAGGGCAACGGCACGGCGCAGGCCGAGCTGTTCCACGTCACCACCGACGACCAGTGGGACCGCAACCGGGAGGGCTACGAGCTGTTCAGACGGCTCTGGCGGGAGGACACCGTCACCTGGCAGGGCCGGTACCGCCCGTCGCTGACCGACGCCGAGGTGCTCCCGCGGCCGTTGCAGCGGCCGATCCGCGTCTGGCACGGCAGCGCGACGAGCGAGCAGTCGGTGGAGCTGGCCGCCTACTACGGCGATCCGCTGTTCTCCGCCAACGTCACCAACCCCGTCGAACCGTACGCCGAACTCGTCGCCCACTACCGCGAGCGCTGGGAACACCACGGCCACGACCCCGCCGACGCCCTCGTCGGCGCCGGGACCGCGGGCCTGTACGTCGCCAAGAACTCCCAGGACGCCGTGGAGGTCTACCGGCCCGTGTTCGAGGCGCGGCAGGACCTGTTCCGCCGCAACGGCGTCCCGACCGTCTTCCACTCCGTCGACGACGCGATCGAGCGCAGCTCCGCGCTCATCGGCAGCCCGCAGCAGGTCATCGACAAGGTCCACCGGTACCACGGGCGTCTCGGCCACGAGGTCATGCACGTCCAGGCCGACGCCGACGGGCTCCCGGAGGAGCTGCACCGCGCGTCCCTGGAGCTGTTCCAGAGCAATGTCGCCCCCGTCCTACGGCGAGAGATCCCGAGCCGTCCATTGCGATCCAAGGAGAGAACCACGTGAGCATCGTCGTCCTTGTCGGGAATCCCCGGCCGCAGTCCCGCACGCTCCAGGTGGCCCTGCGCGCCGCGGCCGCGGTCGGCGAGCGGACCGGGCACCCGGACGCGCCGGACCTGATCGACCTGTCCACGCTGGCGCCCGGCCTGTTGAACGCCGTCCCGCCGTCAGAGGTGCAGGACGCGCTGGACCGGGTCACGGGAGCGGACGTGCTGGTCGTCGCGAGCCCGACGTACAAAGCCACATACACCGGCCTGCTGAAAATCTTCCTCGACCGCCTGCCGGGCGGTGCGCTGGCGTCGACGGTGGCGCTGCCGCTGCTGGTGATGGGCGACCCGAAACATTCGCTGGCCGTGGAGCTCCATCTCCGGCCGCTGCTGGTGGAGCTGGGCGCGGCCGTGCCCACCCCCGGGCTGGCGTTCCTGGAGTCGCATTTCCCGGACGCCGAGGAGGTGCTCGGCGCGTGGGCCGGGCTCGTCGCGCCGCAAGTGACGGCCGCCCTCGCGGGCAGGGCCGTCGCGGGCCGGCGATGACCGGAACGCCTCCGGCGCCGGTCAAGCAGATCCATCTGGCCGCCCACTTCCCCGGGGTCAACAACACCACCGTCTGGTCCGACCCCCGGTCGGGCAGCCAGATCGACTTCGCGTCCTTCACCCACCTCGCGCGCACCGCCGAGCGCGGGAAGTTCGACTTCTTCTTCCTGGCCGAAGGGCTGCGGCTGCGGGAGATGAAGGGCCGCATCCACGACCTGGACGTCGCCGGACGGCCCGAGTCGCTGACCGTCCTGGCCGCGCTGTCGGCCGTCACCACGCGCCTCGGGCTCGCCGCGACCGTCAACTCCACCTTCAACGAGCCGTACGAGGTGGCGCGGCGGCTGGCCACCCTCGATCACCTCAGCGGCGGCCGGGCCGCCTGGAACGTCGTGACCAGCTACGATGCGTTCACCGGCGCGAACTTCCGGCGCGGCGGGTACCTGGCCGAGGCGGACCGCTACAGCCGCGCCGCCGAGTTCCTGCACACCGCCCGCGAGCTGTGGGACTCGTGGGCGGACGGCGACCTGGTGGCCGACCCGGCGGCGGGCGAGTTCGTCCGGGCCGGGGCGGGGACGTTCGCCCACCGCGGGCGGCAGTTCGACATCGCCGGGCGGTTCAACGTGCCGCGCGGGCCGCAGGGCCACCCGGTGATCATCCAGGCGGGCGACTCGGACGAGGGCCGTGAGTTCGCCGCCGCCGACGCCGACGTGATCTTCAGCCGGCACAGCAGGCTGGAGGACGGCCGCGCCTTCTACAAGGACGTCAAGAGCCGGCTCGCCAGGCACGGGCGGCGCCCGGACGAGCTGAAGATCCTGCCCGCCGTCACCTACGTCCTCGGCGACACCGAGCAGGACGCGGCCGAGCGCGCCGCCGAGATCCGCCGCGCCCAGGTCACGCCCCGCAACGCCCTGGTGTTCCTGGAGGGGTACTGGGGCCGCGACCTGTCCGGCTACGACCCGGACGGTCCGCTGCCCGACATCGAGCCCGATCTCGGCGAGGGCGTCTCGAAGGGCCGCGCCCAGTTCCGCGGCGACCGCGGCGAGGTCGTCCGGACGTGGCGGGCGCTGGCCGCCGAACGCGGCCTCAGCATCCGCGAACTGGTCATCGAGACCACCGGGCGGCAGACGTTCGTCGGTACCGCGCGCACGGTCGCCGACCAGATCGACGAGTTCGTGCGGACCGACGCCGCCGACGGGTTCGTCTTCGTCCCGCACCTGACCCCCGGCGGCCTCGACGACCTGGTCGACCACGTGGTGCCGCTGCTCCAGGAGAAGGGCGTGTTCCGCACCGACTACACGGGACCGACACTGCGCGACCACCTCGGCATCGGCGGCCCGCGGGCCCGCAAGGAGGCGTCATGACCGGCCTGCACCTCGCCGCCGCGCTGAACGACGCCGGCTGGCACCCGGCCGCCTGGCGCGACCCGGCCGCCCGCCCGGGCGACCTCTTCACCGCCGAGTACTGGACGGGCCTCGCCGCCGAGGCCGAGCGCGGCCTGCTCGACCTCCTCACCATCGAGGACTCGCTCGGCCTCCAGTCGGCCGTCCCCGCCACGACCGACGAGCGGACCGACCAGGTGCGGGGCCGGCTGGACGCGGTGCTGCTCGCCGCGCTGCTCGCGCCCGCGACCTCCCGGATCGGCCTGGTCCCGACCACCGACACCACGCACACCGAGCCGTTCCACGTCTCGATCGGGATCGCCTCGCTCGACCATGCCAGCCGGGGGCGTGGCGGCTGGCGGCCCCAGATCGCCGGCGCCGGGCTCACCGACGCACCGCATTTCGGGCGCCGTGTCTTCGCCGAGGCCGGCCCGGGGTGGTTCGCGACGCCTGAGGGCAGGGAGCTCGCCGCCGGGCTGCTCGCGGAGGCCGGCGAGTTCGTCGAGATCGTCCGGCGGCTGTGGGACAGCTGGGAGGACGACGCGGAGATCCGCGACGTCCCCACCGGCAGGTTCCTGGACCGGGCGAAGGTGCACTACATCGACTTCGAGGGCGACCATCTCGGCGTGCGCGGACCCTCGATCACGCCGCGCCCGCCGCAGGGCCAGCCGCCGGTCGCCGTGCTCGCCCACGACACCGGCCCCTACGAGTTCGCCGCCCGCGGCGCCGACATCGTCTACGTCACCCCGCAGTCGCGGCCGGACACCGTGGACATCGTCGCGCGGGTGCGGGCGGCCGAGCGCGCCGTCGGACGGTCCGGCGCACCGCTCAAGGTCCTGGCCGACCTGGTGGTGTTCCTCGACGAGACGCCCGGCGGTGCGGCGTCCCGCAAGGCCCGGCTGGACGACCTGGACGGCGCCGCGCTCGCGTCCGACGCCGAGATCTTCACCGGCACGCCCGGCGAGCTGGCCGACCTCCTGCTCGACCGGCGCGAGGCGGGCCTCGACGGGTTCCGGCTGCGGCCCGGCGTCCTGCCCGCCGACCTGGCCGGCATCACCCGGGGGCTGGTGCCCGTCCTCCAGGAGCGCGGCGCGTTCCGCACCGCCTACGAGGCGACGACGCTGCGCGGCCACTTCGGCCTGGCGCGTCCCGCCGACCGCTACTCCGTCCCGACCGGGAGGCGACCATGACGCCGCTGTCCGTCCTCGACCTCGCGCCCATCCCCGCGGGCGGCACCGCGCGCGGCGCCGTGCACAACACCCTCGACCTCGCGCGGCGCACCGAGGCCGCCGGCTACCACCGGTACTGGCTCGCCGAGCACCACCTCGCGCCCGGCGTGGCCAGTTCGGCGCCGCAGATCCTCATCGCGGCGGTCGCCGCCGCGACCTCCCGGATCCGGGTCGGGTCCGGCGCGGTGCAGACCGGGCACTGGACGCCGCTGTCGATCGTCGAGCAGTTCGGCACGATCGACGCCCTGTACCCGGGGCGGATCGATGTCGGTCTCGGCCGCTCCGGGCAGCGGCGCGCCGAGGCGGCGGCGCAGGTCAAGGAGGCGGCGCGGGCCGGCGCGCCGAGCCCTCCCCCGCGCGACCCCGCCGTCGTGGACGGCCTGCTCATCCCCCCGCCGTTCGACTTCGCGCAGCTGGCGCGGTCGCCGGCGTTCGCGGTGCACGCGGCCCTGTTGCAGCAACCCGGCGCCGAATCCCCCGGCTTCGCCGACGTGGTCGACCAGATCGTCGCGCTGCTGGAGGGCACCCTCCGCCACGAGGGCCGGGAGGCGCACGCCAACCCCGGCGAGGGCGCCGAGCTGGCGCTGTGGATCCTGGGCAGCAGCGGCGGCGAGAGCGCGCGGGTCGCGGGCGAGCGCGGCCTGCCGTTCGCGGCGAACTACCACGTCAGCCCGTCCAACGTGCTGGACGCCGTGAACGCCTACCGGGAGGCGTTCGTCGCGTCCAAGACGCTGGACGAGCCGTACGTCGTCGTCTCGGCCGACGTGGTCGTGGCGCCCACCGACGAGGAGGCGCGGCACCTTGCCACGCCCTACGGCCTGTGGGTGCGCAGCATCCGGTCGGGGCTCGGCGCGATACCGTTCCCCACGCCCGCGCAGGCCGCCGCGCACGAGTGGAGCCCCGAGGATCTCGACCTCGTCGCCGACAGGATCGAGACCCAGTTCGTCGGCGCACCCGCAACGGTCGCGGCCAAACTGGAGACCCTGCGCCGCGTCACCGGAGCGGACGAGCTGCTGGTGACCACCATCACCCACGACCACGCCCACCGGGTCCGCTCCTACGAGCTGCTCGCCGAGGAGTGGACCCGCTACCCCGCCGCCGCGCAGACCGCGTTGTCGACCAGCTGAAGGGAGGCCCTGTCCTGGGCCCCCTGCTGATCGTCGCCGAACCCGCAGGTGGAGACGGCGACGGTCGCGGCGCGCCGGCCGTCCGCGCTCACCCCGGACTCGGAGACCACACCGAGACTGGAACCGCCGTGGAACCAGACCCCGCGCGGATGGCGTCCACGTCGCGTTGCAGCTCGCGCTGCGCGTAGGGGCGTCCGGGAGCGGCGCAGTTCAGGTCCGCGGCCGGCAGGGCGCCGGTGCGCAGGTAGGCGTTGACGGCCCGGTCCGCGCAGGGAACGGGCGTCAGGCCGTCGACACCGCGCCCGAACACGCCGTGCGAGCGGATGTCCGCCGAGATCATGCGTGAGCCTTCCAGCTTGCGATGCAGGGCGACCGCACCGGTGTAAGGGACGTTGTTGTCGCGCCTGGCCTGGAGGAGCAGCAAGGGCACGCGGTTGCCGATCGCGACGCCGGGCTCGCGGGGCGCGGTCTTCCAGAACGGGCACGGGAAGATGCCGTTGGCCGTCGCCGCGAACACCGGCTGGGTGCGGCGCGCGTTCTCGATATTCCGCCAGTACCGCTCCGGATCGGACGGCCATCCCCCGGCCGGCCAGCCACCGTCGCCGCACAGGAAAGCGTTGCCGCTGTTGAACAGGTTGTCCAGCTCCGGGGTCGGCTTGTTGAAAAGTTCGAGCCACATGCGCAGCTCGGGGACGGGCTGGACGTCCTGACCGGCGGCGGCGTCCACCAGGTTGCGGACGCTCCTGGCGAGGACGGGGTTGCTCTCCTCGTTGGCGACGAGCTGGCGCAGGACGAGGCCCAGCGCACTCGCGTCGAGCGTGAAGTCGCCGAACCGGAGCGGCCCCCCGTCCACCGTGGAGACCACCCGCTCGACGCTCGTCCGGACCTGGCGGGGTGTGGCGCCGAGCTTGTACTCGTCCGAGCGCCGGGCAGTCCAGGCGGCCCATTCGTCCAGGCCCCGTTCCTGGGCCGGGCCGGCGGCTTGGAAGTTCTCGTACTGCGTCAACGCCGGATCGGTGACGCTGTCGATCACGATGCGGTCCGCGCGGCGGGGGAACATCTGGGTGTACACGGCGCCCAGGTCGCCGCCGTAGGAGACGCCGTAGTAGGACAGCCTGCGCTCGCCCAGGACGGCGCGGATCAGGTCCATGTCGCGGGCGACGTTACGGCTGGAGGCGTGCGGCAGCAGCGCGGCGTTGTTCCCGTGCTCGTAGCAGCGTCGCGCAGTCTCGCGGGCCGACCGCACCGACGCCTCGAACGCCTCCCGCCGGGAGTGCGTCGGCTGTGGCCGCGGGGAGGCCCCGCAGTAGATCGGCGTGCTGCGGCCGACGAAGCGGGGGTCGAAACCGATCAGGTCGTACCGGTCCGCCGCGTCCTTCATCGCGGGCTTCATCAGCGCCGCGTACTCCAGCCCGGGGCCGCCGGGCCCGCCCGGGTTGGCCAGCAGGACGCCGCGGCGATGCGCGCGGTCCCTGGCCTCGATCCGGGAGATCGCGAGCGTGATCGTGGGGCCGTCCGGAGCCGCGTAGTCGAGCGGCGCGGTCACCTGCGCGCACTGCGCGCCCGCCTTGGTCAGGTCCGCGGCGTCGGCCGGGCAGGCACCCCAGTCCAGATGCTGCCCGAGGTAGCGCGACAGCCCGGACGAGGGAGACCGGGGCGCCGGCACCGAGGCCCCGGCGGCCCCCGTCCAGCAGACGAGCCCGGCCACGCCGAGCGCGGTGGCCGTCGCGATGCGTGAGATGGTCATGCGTCCGATCCCATCGCCTCGCGGCCAGAAGATCATTACGGCTGGCCCTCGACTCCGGGGTAGGGCCAACCCGACCCCGCCGGTGGGGACGGTGTCCCGAGGTACAGGGCCATGGGGAGGGGACGCCGACTACCTGCGGCTGGGCGCGCTGGCCCCGATCAGCGGACCCTACGACCTGAGGAACGCCCAGATCCCGGCGTCCCTCGACGAAGGGGGCGCGCTCGACCCGGAGGCGTCGGCGTTCTACCTCTCCTACGCCCTGGTGTCGTGGAACCGCCTGTTCCACCTCTACGACTCCCCCTCTGAGGCGTTCAAGGCGCCCTATGACACGAAGGTGCCCGCGCTCTTCGACGGGCAGCACGCGGAGGACGAGGTCTTCCCGCAGTTGCCCACCCGGGTGCGGGATCTGCTGACCCCGCGCTACGTCCACCGGTTCCAGCACCCGGACGCACGCCTGGACCAGGCGTTCCGCTCGGCCGACGGGACCTGCGGCTGGCGGCCACGCGTCCCGGTCAGGCTGATCGGCGCCGCCGGAGACGAGCAGGTCCCGTTCGCCAACACCACGAGCTGCCTGCGGGCGCTGCGCTCCCACGGCGCCCGCCCGTCCGTGACCGACTACGGGGCGGGCACCCGGCACTTCGGGACCATGTACCGCGGCCTCCCCGACACCCTCCGCTGGTTCCGGACCCTGAAGTGACATGCCGCTCGGGCACAGTTGGCGGGCGATGGCCCGGCCGCAAGGCGGCTAGGGCGACATGGGCCCCGCCGCGGCCGTCCCGGCGAAATCCTCGCGCCCCAGCACCGCGAGCAGCCGCAGCTTCTGGTCGCCTTCAGTGCGCGGCGGGGTGGTGAGCACGAGCAGGCCCTACGACTGGTCCCGGGTGAACAGGACCTGGCAGTCCAGGCTCCAGTGAGGGCAGCAGCGTGGTCCGCACCACCGGCGGCACGAGGTCCACCGCACGGGAAGCAGCCGGCACCCCTGGACAAACGCGTAACATATCGGTTACATATATCGCCATGGACGTCTTCGGGGCCGTCGCCGACCCGGTACGCCGGCGCATCGTGACGCTGCTCGCCGGCGGTCCGCAGACCGCCGGCACGCTGGCCGCCGCGTTCCCGGAGATCAGCCGTCCGGCGGTGAGCCGGCACCTGCGGGTGCTGCGCGAGGCGGGGCTGATCGCGGCCGAGCCCGCGGGCCGGGAGCGTCGCTACAGGGCCGACCCCCGCCCCCTCCAGGAGATCGAAGGGTGGCTGGCGACCGTCCGCGGGCAGCGGTGGGAGCAGCGCCTCGACGCCCTGAGCACCGAGGTCCACCGCACCCGGCGCGACCGCGCGGCCGGGCCGCCCGTCACCGATGCAAGGAGCGCAGGATGACGCCCACCCCCACCGGCCGGCTGATCGCCACGGCGACCGGCACCGACCTGGAGATGACACGCGAGTTCAAGGCCACGATCGACGAGGTCTGGGCGAGCATCACCGAGCCCGAGCGCACCGCACGCTGGTTCGCGCACTGGACGGGCGAGGGCAGGCCCGGCGCCACGGTGCGACTCACGCTCATGCACGAGGAAGGCCGGCCCGAGAGCGATCTGAAGATCATCTCTTGTGAGCCCCCGCGCCGTCTTGAGGTCGAGGCCGTCGACGAGTACGGCCGCTGGCACCTGGAGGCCCGTCTCGACGAGGCCCACGGCGTGACGACGCTGACCTTCCTCCACCACCTCGACCCCGACACGGACGTGACCTCCACCGGCCCCGGCTGGGAGTACTACCTGGACGGGCTGGCCGCGACCTTCTCCGGCAACCCCATGCCGGATTTCGACGACTACTACCCCGCCCAGAAGCCCCACTACGAAGCACTGACCCCCGACTCGAAGTAGCCCGGAACCGCACGCGACCGGACACGGCCGAGGGGCCGTCCCGCATCCCGGAGGGCAATAGCATGAGGCTGTCCTTCGGGGGGCGACGGACGGTCATTCGAGCAGAGGTGAGTGGATGTACCCGGTTCCTCATGGCGGCGCCGAGCCTGTTCTGCTGCAGATCGGCGACATGGCCCTGACGAGCACGCACGTCATCCTCCCGTACGGGCGCTATCCGCTCCACGGCTCCACCTGGACCGTCCAGGACTCCACCCAGGTCACCGACGGCATCCCCGTCGTGGCCATCGTCCTGACGATCATCTTCGTCTGGTTCTGCCTGCTGGGCCTGCTGTTCCTGCTGATGAAGGAACGCCGCTACCTCGGTTTCGTGGCCGTCTCCGTGACCGGCCCCGGATTCCACCACACCGCGCAGTTCCCGCCGGGCCCGCAGTCGGGCTCGTGGGCCGCCCACGCGGTCGGGCAGGCCAGGGCCATCACCGCCTCCGCCCCACCCCTCGCCTAGGCGCGTCGGCTGGAGATCGCGGCAAGCAACTCGTCGCGTCCGCCGGCCACGCTTTTTACTGCTGCCAGTGGCCGACTAGTTCGGCGTAGAGGGGGCTGAGGGCTAGCAGGGTGTGGTGGGTTCCGAGGAGTGGGGCCGAGTCGTCCAGTAGAAGAACCTGGTGGGCGCGCTGGGCGGAGCTGATGCGGTGGGCGATGACGATCAACGTGCCCTCGCGGCCGGCCAGGGCCTGCTCGGCGCGGGCCTCCGCGGCGGGGTGCAGGTGGCAGGTGGCCTCGTCGAGGATGATGACCGGCGCCGGCGACAGGTAGGCGCGGGCGAGGGTGATCAGCTGGCGTTCGCCCTGGGACAGCGCGCCGCCCCCCGGGGGGATCTCGGCGTCGTAGCCGCCGAGCCGGTTCATGGTCGGGGTCAAGCCCACGGCGTCGACGGCCTCGTCCAGTTGCGCGGCGGTGGTGTCGGGCCGCAGGTAGGCGAGGTTCTCGCGCAGGGTCCCGGCGAAGACGTAGCTCTCCTGCGGGATAAGGGTGATCGTCGAGCGCAGTCGTGCCGTGTCGATGGCGGCCAGCGGCACCTTGCCGAGCGTGACGCCGCCCTGCTGGGGGCTGACGAGGCCCGTGAACACGTTGGCCAGCGTCGATTTCCCGGTGCCGCTGGGCCCGACCACCGCCAGATGCGTGCCCTCGGGTATGTGCAGGGACAGGTCGGCGAGGACGGGGGCTGCCTCGGGCGCGTAGGCGAACGTCACATGGTCGGCGTGAATGTCGTAGGACGTGGCGGGGGTCCCCGGCGCGGCGGGGGGCGTCCCGCCGGACCCGGCGCAGATCTCGGCGAGCCTGCCGAGGATCACGGCGAGGCTGAGCAGGAGGGTGCCGCCGGCGTCGACCAGCAGGACGATCCCCGGCTGGAGTCCGGTGATGAGGTAGCTGATCCCCCCGGCGACCTGACCGGCGGTCAGCCGGCCGTGCGCGATCAGGTGCGGCGACAGGGCGAGCAGGACGAGCAGGGGCAGGTGCACCCCCAGCACCAGCACGGGGAGGCGGGCCAGCCGGGAGCGGGCGAAGGCGCGCAGGGCCGCGGCCTGCGCGTCGATCGCCTCGCCGACCGTGCGGGCCGCGCGGTCCTCGGCCGCGCTGGCGACGACGTCGCGGACGCCCTCGACGATCGTGGTGGCGGACTCGCCGATGCGTTCGGCATGCCGTACGACGGCGCGGTAACGGCGGACCTGGACGCCCAGGAGCGCGGCGAACAGGGTCACGGCGAGCACCACCGGCACGACGATGGCCAGGGCCAGCGGCGGGGAGAGCAGGAGCAGCCCGAGCAGCGCGGCGACCGCGGCGGTCAGCAGCTGCCGCGCGTTGCGCAACGCGGTGCCCAGCAGCAACCGGACGGCCTCGGCCTGCTCGGTGAGCTGGGAGACGCCGGCGCCGGCGGTCTGCTCGCCCATCCGGTTCACGGTGGCGGTGACGACGTCGGTGACCAGGGAGTCGCGGAGGGGTTCGACGGTGGCGGCGAGCCAGGGATAGATCCGCCGGGTGCCCACGGCGCCGAGCACGTGGAGGACGGCCAGCGCCACCAGCCAGGACAGCCCGGTGAGCGGCGCGTCCGCCAGGAAACCCCGGTCGATCGCCTGGGCGAGCAGGAAGCCCGAGGCGAACGCGGGGACGCTTTCGAGGACGGACCACGCGGCGAGGCGGCGCATCGCCGGCCCCTGCCCGCGCAGATGGTGGCGCAGCAGCCGCGCGGCCGGAGGAACGTTCATGCGCGCGACCGGGGTGCGGCCGGATCGGGGCGGGGCGCCGGGGCGGCGGACGGAGCGTCGGGGCCGGCGGAGAAGACGGCGCGGTAGCCGGGGTCCGGCCACAGGTCGGCGTGGGGGGCGAGGGCGCGTATCCGTCCCCCGTCGAGCCAGGCGACGAGGTCCGCGCGGGCCGCCGTGGCGGGGCGGCGCGCCACCACCAGGCTGGTGCGGCGGGTCAGGATCGCCCGGAGCGCCCGGGTCACCTTCAACTCCGTGGCGGTGTCGAGGCTGCTGGTGGCGTCGTCAAGGACGAGGATCCGCGCGTCCGTCAGGGCCGCCCGCGCCAGGCCGAGCCGTTGCAGCTCACCACCGGACAGAGGGGCGCGGTCAAGCGGGGTGTCGTATCCGGCCGGCAGCGCCCGGATGAACTCGTCGGCGGCCACGGCGCGGGCGGCACGGCGCACCTGCTCGCGGGTCGCGTCGGGACGTGCGTAGGCGATCGTGTCGTGGACGGTCGCGCCGAGCAGCGCGGGACGCTCGAAGGCGTACGTCACGGCATGGCGCAGGGTCGGGAGCGCCACGTCCGCGACGGGAACGCCGTCGAGCTCGATGGATCCCTCGGCGGGGTCCAGGAGCCGTCCGATCGTCGAGACCAGCACGCTCTTGCCCGTCCCGGACTCGCCCACGACCGCGACGCAGGTTCCGGGGGGCACCGTCAGGTCAAGGCCGTCCAGCACGGTCCGGTCGCCGATCCGGACGGTGACCTCTCGCAGCCGCAGTTCGCCGGGCCCGTCCGGCAGCCGCATCGGGCAGGGGGGCGGCCTGACGGCCGGGGGCGCGCTGAGGATCTCCTGGATGCGTCCGGCGCCGACCTCGCAGTTCAGCAGGGCGACGAAGGTGTCGAAGAGGGCGACCGCGCCGAGCGCCATGGACGTGTAGGACACGGCCGCCACGAGCTGGCCGGTGGTGATGCCGCCCGTCGCGAGCCGCGTCCCGGCGACACCGACCACCAGGATCTGGATCGCGGGGGCCAGCAGGGAGAGCCGCCAGCTCACCTGTCCCTGCGTGGTCCAGGTACGGTGCCCGGCCTCTCGCAGCTCAGGCAGCGGCAGCAGGATCCGCCGGACCTCGCGGCCGGCGGTGCCCGCCGCCCGGATCGTGCGGGCGCCCTGCGCGGCGTCGAGCAGCCGGGTCGCGATGGCCGCGAGATGCCGCTGGTAGCGCGTGAAGGGTTCGCTGGCGCGGACGACGAAGACGCGCAGCACCCCGATCGCCGGCGGGATGCCGAGCGCGAAGGCCAGGGCGAGGGTCCAGTCGATCAGGGCCAGCGCGGTCATGGCGCCCGCCGTCGTCGCCAGCGCCGCGGCGGCCGACAGCAGCAGCACCGGGAAGGCGGCCGGGCCGCCCGCGCTCTCGGTGAGCCGGGAGAGCACGTCCCCCGCGGGAAATCGCCGCAGGCCGGGCACGCCGAGTTCCAGCACCCGTCCGATCAGGCGGTGCCGGAGCCACGCGGTGACGCGGCTGCCGCAGTAGGCGCCCGCCAGGTCCTCGGCGGTGTCGGCCACGGCGGCGATGGTGAGCACGAGGGCGAGGCCGGCCATGGCGGCGCCCACCTGCCCGCCGGCGCGGACGGCGTCGATCGCCCTGGCCAGCATCACCGGCGTCGCCAGCATCGCCACGATGCGGACCACCGTGAGCACCGACAGCAGGGTCATCGGCAGACGGGCGTGGTACAGGGCGGCGCGGAGCAGCCGCCTGCCTCCGGCGCGCTGCCTGGCGGAGGCGGCGTGGGGTCCTGCGAGGGAGGCGGGGTCGTCGGTGCCGGCGGACTTTGTCGGTGCCACGCTCCTCGGCTCCGTTCCCATTCAGCGGGCGTTCGTTACAGTGGACGTGGGTCCGGTCACGGACCGGCCTTCTGGCCGGCCCGTGACCGGGGTTCGCGAACCGGGGGGTGCCTAGCCTGTCCGGGCTCGCGTGGCCGTGCTCGTCATCATGCGCAGGTGATGCCGATACACACGGAGTTCAGCAGCGTCAGCAGGCCGATGCACGAGCACGTGCCGCCGAGCTGGATCCCCTCGATCTCGATGGGGTCGGTCTCGGGCAGTTCCTGGAGAGCCGCCACGAGGTCACCTTCGAAGATGTCCATTCGATTCACCTCCTTTCCTGGTCGTGTCCGACGATCCGCTCCGCGGTGAGGCAGAAGCGGACCACCGCTGTGCGCAGCGCCGGGGGCCATGACTGGACGACGCCGGTGTGGTCGTCGTCGACCTCGACATAGTCGAAGTCGGCCCCTTCGGTACTGCCGAGTTCGAGAAGGCGGCGCCGCAGCGCCCGGGACTGCCCGACCGGGATGACCTCGTCCCGCGTCCCGTGGGCGAGCAGCAGCGGCGCCGTGAGCGCGCCGCACACGCGCAGGACGTCGCGCTCGGCGAGCGGTTCACCGCCGTCGGGCGACCGGTTCAACCGCGCCACCCGGTCCCTGACCGGAACGGTCGCGTCGCGGTAGAGGCTCGATGCCGAGGTGAAGGGCGCCAGCGCCACGCACCCCGACCACAGCCGCGGGCTGTGGCAGGCCGCCAGCAGCGCCAGGAAGGCGCCGTAGCTCCCGCCGAGCAGGACCGGGCCCGGCAGCGAGGCGGCCCTGCGGGAGTCGGTGATGGCGCGCGCCAGATGGACGACGTCCTCCAGGTCCGGGCCACCCCAGTCGCCGATGACCGCCCGCAGGTGCTCCTCGCCGTAGCCGGTGCTGCCCCGGTAGTTGGGGGCGACGACGGCCACGCCGGCCGCCGCCAGGTGCTGCAGAAGCGGGTCGAACTCGAACCGCCACGCCGCGAGAGGACCGCCGTGGAGCGCGATCACCAGGCGGGGGCACCGGCGCCAGTCGGGACCGCCGTAGACGACGGCCTCGATGGGCCCGGCCGGGCCCGGCAGCTCGACGAGCTCGGCGCCGATCCAGCCCGTCGCGGCGCCGGGCGGCCGGGCTGCCAGGGACCAGCCGGAGCGTGCGGGACGGCGCACCGTCGCGAGCGTCGGTGGCTGGTGCGGGGCCGAGAAGCGGAAGTGGATCCGGTCGCCCGTCCAGGAGGCGGGCGGCCACAGCGTGCCCGGCGGCCCCGGCATGGGTTCGACCCGGTCGTGGGCCGCGGTGTAGACCACGAGGCGGGACGTCGCGCCGTGGACCTCGCCGACCAGCAGGTGCTCGCCGCTCTCATCGAGGGTCAGTGGGGTCCGCGAGCGGTCGGGCCGGTTGAGGGTGGTGGGAAAGCGCACCGGGCCGGTGCCGGGGGACCACAGCCCGATGCGCTCGGTTCCCGCCTGCTGGTCGCCGGGCGAGCTGGTGGTCACCACCAGCACGCCCGAACGCGGGCTGTAGGCCACGATCCGGTCCGTCGTCGTGCTGGCGACCGACCAGACGCGCCGCCAGCTGCGATCGTGCAGGTCCACCATGATCGCGTCGGTCCGGTGCCCCTCGGCGGTGTGGTCGAGGGCCAGCGTCCGCCCGTCGTCGAGCCATACGCCGCCCGACAGGACGCCGGGGACCCGCAGGAGCGGATCGAGCGACGGTGAGGAGTCCGACAACCGCCAGATCCGTGAGTGCCCGTCGTCCTCCACGGCCACGAGGACGACCACCTGCGGAGTCCCCGGCGCAGCCAGCAGGTGCCCGGCGAGCATCGAGGCGATCGGCCACGAGCGGGTGATGTCCAGTCCCGCCCCGCTCACCCGCGCCGCGACCACGGTGCCGTGCCCGGCCGGGGCCCCGCCCTCAGCGGTCTCGGCCCGCGCCACCAGGACCCGGCCGTCGTCCAGTGGCAGCGGGCGGCTACGCCGGTCGACGACCGCCCGCCCACCGCCGAGCGCACAGCGGGACGGTACCGGGCCGGCGAGGTCCCAGCGCTCCAGCGTCACCCTGTCTCGATCGGCGCTGCCCTGGACGGTGCTGAGGCAGGTCGCCCACCGGCCGTTGCCGGAGAAGGCGAAGCCGAACCTGCTGGGTACGCCCGACATGTCGGGCACGGCGGCCCTCATGCCGTCCGTCCCGTGCCGCTCGTCCCGGCCGCGGAGGTGGCGGCCCCGTGCGCGGCGTCGGCCATCCACAGCCGCGGGGAGCCGTACCGCAGCCGCGCGAGGAACGCCAGGATGCCGCTCAGGCCGTCACCCCAGGTCGTCGAGATCTCCCCCTGCTCGTCGGGGAACACGATGTGGCCGTCGCGGTGCGCGCGGCCGGCGAGGATGATCCGGGCGAGCCGCCAGGCGGCGGCCCGGTGCCGGCCGTCGCCGGTGAGCGAGGCCATGTCGAGCAGGAAGTCGCCGTTGCCGGACAGGCCGTGGCACTGCCCCAGCACCGCGCGCCACGCGTGGTCCGTCACGGCCCGCGCGGACAGGTCCGCGGCGCGTGCGAACCGCTCGGCGCCGGTGGCCTGGCCCAACCGGACCAGGAAACTCGCGATGCCCGACGAGCCGTGGCACCAGTAGGGGGCCGTGGGCGCGTCGCCGGACCCGGTCCCCCACATCGCCGATCGCGGCGTGATGAGCGCCTCGTCCAGCAGGCCGTCGCCGACGCGCAGGGCCAGTTCCCGGCAGCCGGCGTGCCCGGACGCCTCGGCGTAGGCGAGCAGGAAATAGCCGACCCCCGCCGTACCGTGGGCGAAGCCGTGATAGGTCTTGCCGGCCAGCTTGGAGTCCTGGTCGGCGGGCGTCCTCCAGACGAGGCGGCCCGACCGCTCCTCGGCCGAGGCGACCAGGGCGTCGGCGGCGGCGCGGGCCCGCTCGGCGAACCGGGCCCGCCCGGTGCGTGCCCACATGTGCAGGGCGGTCAGGCCGATGCCCGCCGTCCCGTGGGTCACGTCGGGGCTCGCCGCCCTGGACGGGAGGCTCTCGGCCACGGCGAGCGCGTCATCGACCAGCCCGTCGTCTCCGAGCGCCAGGCCCGCCTCCAGGAGTGCCCACGCGGCGCCCGCCGTCCCGAAGTACAGTCCGGGTGGCCGGCCCGTGTCCTCTTGCAGTTGCTTGACGATCCAGCGTGCGGCGACGCCGATGCCCTCGGGAAGGCGGGGGTCGGCGGTGAGCTGGTAGCACCGCGCCAGGGCTCCCAGGCTGCCCGCGGCACCATGTTGGAGACTGCACGGGTCGGGCGCGCCGTGGACGCAGGAGGCGGGCCACAACACCCGCGCCGACTCCGGTTCCATGGACGCGAGCAGGTACCCGGTGATCCCTTCGACGGCCTGCTCGCACGCCTCGCGTAACCACTGCGGTTCGGAAGCGCCCTCACTCTCATCCGGAGCCCGGTGGTCTTCGCGGTGCCCGCGATGGGGGACCGGGTTCCACTGCGCCAGCACCTCACGTGCCCGCGCCGGTGTCCAGCGGCGGTCGGGTTCGTCGGCCATCAGCCCCGTGAGCATCGTCGTCACCGAGGTGGGCAGGTCCAGATCGTGGGTGCGCGCCGCCAGCCACTCCGTCAGGCGGTCGGCCAGCGGTCTGGCCGGTGGGCGATCGTCGAGGAAGTACGGCGGGCCGCCGGTGAAGACGTAACACAGGGTCGCGCCGAGGCTGTAGTAGTCCGCCGTCACCCGGGGCGGCGCGCCCTCCATCTGCTCGGGCGCCCCGAAGGCCGGGGTTCCCATCCCCGTGGGCGCGTCCTCCGGCGGGTCGTCCCCGGTCACGGCCAGCTCGAGGTCGATCAGGACGGGGGTGCCGTCAGGGCGCACCATGATGTTGTTGGGGTTGAAGTCCCGCAGCACGAGCCCGGCGGCGTGCGCCTTGATCATCAGGTCGGCCAGCCGACGCGCCATTCCGAGTGCCGACGCCAGATGGGCACCCCAGCCCGATTCGCCGAGAAGATCGGCCGTCCAGTCGCGTAATGGGTTTCCGGGAATCATCTCCTGCGCGAGGAACAGGTGCCCGCTCTGGGTGAACAGCCGGACGGGACGCGGCGCCAATGCGAGGCTCTGTATCGACTCCAGCGCCCGGAACTCCGAACGCAGCCGGTCTCTGGCATCCCGCCCCCGATGATCGGCGGCGACATGGGGACGAGCCTCCTTGATCACCACCGGGTCCCCGCTCTCGGCGTCCACGGCGCGGTACACGCCGCCCTTGTTGGAATGGCGGATCGCCTCCCGAACCGCGAAGCGCGACCCGATCAGGACCTCGTCTCCCGTACCGCCTGACTGCCGAGTGACGTTCATCCCATTGTCAGGAAAGGGACAGGTCACCCATGAGGGAGGTGTGTACCGGCCGACACGCCGATCCTCCACCGGATTCCCGTCCGGATCGAGGATCATCCACGCGTAGAACCCGTCATTGGTCATTCGCCGCTCTTCGACGAACGCGCCATAGCGGTAATGAACGAGACTCTCCCGAGCATAGGGCCGGTCGGAAAGGATCCGGGGACCGGGAAGACCCGCCGTTACCCGGTCCAGTTCGCCGGCCAACCGGACCGCCTCGGCATCACTGCCGGGGTAGATCGTCATGAACTTGCCCGAATGGCCGCGCGAGGTGTTACGCGCGTTGAGCGCCGCGACATAGTCGGTCGTGGCGGCGAACTTGAACGCCGAGTCCGCTTCCAGAAGCACGGGCAGGGTGCGCCGGAGCACCTCCCGCGCGGACGCCGGAGTGGCGGAAACATGCAGCTTCCAGCCCTGCGCGAGCTGTCGCCCGCCTTCAGGGGAGACCGAGCACCAGATGCCGTTGCGGCCCGTGCGCCACCGTGCCGGAGCGGGGGCCTCACCTAGGGCGTGCGTGAGGACATCAATGAGATCGGCATCTCCTGTATCGGCGGCCGACGCCGCGCTGAAGACACTGAAATTGAAGTCCGCCATGAATGATCTCCGCTCCCCTGCGTCTGCACCATTTCGCCGGCAATGTTTCCGAGAAGATCGGAATCACGTCCGCCAGAAGTGCTGCATCCGGCCCCGCAAGCCACCGTTCGGATGCACACGCTAACCACAAGAGAACGTAAAATCCAGGCCCTTTTTTAGAATCAAACCCATCGGATTAGTAGGAAACATTTCCTGAAAGTTCTTTCACTGTGACGGGTGTGACGGATGTGACATCAGAGGTGATCTGATGTCCACATGAGGACCTATGTCCATCTTGACGCGACGACAATTCCAACTTTGATCTCGGCAAAAATAAGGAGAATTGGGTTGCCTTGCCGCGCGGCAAGTAGTCCCTCACGCAAAAGGATCATCATTCTTCGCACCGGGGGACACAGAAAGGTAGATCACTTCTTGTTGAAAACCGAAGAATGCCCTTTATGCCCGGTTTCTCAGTAATGTCCTTTACTGTCGAGAGGGATCATCGGCCCCAGTCCGGAGCCGACCTCCTCCCAGGAGCAGGTGGCGCCCGCGGAGTGCCGCCGTCGTGCCGTTCTTCACCCGCATGCCGGCAACGTTGAGCGCGATCCCGTCAGCACCGGCCTCGACATTAGGACCGGCTGCTCACAGGCGCGGCGAGGCGACCGGCAACGAATGCACGCCTTTGATCAACGCCGTCGTGGCGGCGAACTGGCCGTCGAGCGCCGCGCGCAGATCGGCCCCGGACGGTGCCAGAGCCGGTTGCGCAGGACCAAGGCAAGGCCGCTGCTGCCGCCGTGGAGAGTGGTGAGGAGCGGGAGCCGGGGCGCGGGCGTATCCCCGAACTTCGGGCCTGACCGCCGGCCTGTCACTGGCGGGGGACGGTCATCCCGTCTGAACAGAACCCGTGTTGCCTGCGGTGACCTGCGTGAGCGCGTGACTGAGCGTGGCGCTCACGACGAAATGCTTGTCGAGACCGGTACGCCGCAGAATCCGCCGGCACAGCGCGCTGGGACGGCTCACGACCAGCTTTCCGCGACGTGCCTTGACCACCTTCCAGATGCCCACCATCGCGCCCAGTCCGGAGGAGTCACAGAACTTGACGTTCTCCAGGTCGAGGACGATCCGCCAGGACGGAGCAGGAAGAGAAAGGACGTGCTCGCGAAAGGGACCGGACACGAGATAGTCGATCTCGCCCTCCACATACGCGACAAGGGTGGAGTCGCGGCGTTCGGCTCGGACTCGGATCCGGTTCTGTGGACCGCACCACTGCCAACCCGCAAGGGACTCCTCGCCCCGTACCGCACTCATCGTCATGTTCCCACCTCCCGATGGAGACCGGGGTACCCCTGATCGGGCGCCTCATTCCTGTGACCTGCGTCCAAGATCCATTTCTCCAGGGCGGTCATCGCCGCTTGCGATCGGCGACGGCGGGTAGGACGCGGCTGATCTCAAGGAAGGCGTTGATCTCGGGGGAAGGCGGGGGCATTCCATGGGCCATGACACCGACACCGCGGGCGGGCGGCTGTGCCTGGTGACCGGAGCCAGCGGGTACATCGGGGGCCGGCTGGTACCCGAACTCCTGGACGCCGGTCACACCGTGCGGTGCATGGTCCGCTCGGCTCGGCGGCTGCGCGACTACCCGTGGAGCGAACGGGTGGAGATCGTGGAGGCGGACGCCACCGACCCGGAGACGACCGGGCGGGCGATGGACGGAGTGGACGTCGCCTACTACCTGATCCACGCGATCGGGGGGAAGGGCGGTTTCGCCGAGACCGACCGCGAGGCCGCGCGCACCTTCGCCGGCGCGGCCCGGGACGCCGGGATCGGGCGGCTGGTCTACCTCGGCGGCATGGATCCCGAGGAGGAGCTGTCACCGCATCTGCGGTCCCGCGCCGAGGTCGGCAAGATCCTGCTGGACAGCGGGGTACCGACGGTGTGGCTGCGGGCCGCGGTGATCATCGGTTCGGGTTCGGCGTCGTTCGAGATGCTGCGCTACCTCACCGAGCGGCTCCCGGTGATGGTCACGCCGAGATGGGTGCACAGCCGCATCCAGCCGATCGCGATCCGGGACGTCCTGCACTACCTGGTGGCGTCGGCGACCCTGCCCGCCGAGGTGAACCGCGGGTTCGACATCGGCGGCCCCGACGTGCTCACCTACGCCGACATGATGCGCCGGTACGCCGCCGTCGCCGGGCTGAAGCCGCGGATCATCCTGCCGGTGCCGCTGCTGAGCCCCCGGCTGTCGAGCCTGTGGGTCGGGACCATCACGCCCGTCCCCGGCGCTCTCGCGCGCCCGCTGGTGGAGTCGCTGCGCAACGAGGTGGTGTGCTCCGAGAACGACATCGCCCGCTACATCCCGCCACCGCCGGAGGGGCCGATCGGCTTCGACCGCTCGGTCGCGCTGGCGCTGCGCCGCGTCCGCGAGACGGACGTCGCCACGCGCTGGTCCTCGGCCGCCGTTCCCGGCGCGCCCAGCGACCCGCTGCCCACGGACCCGGACTGGGCGGGCGGAAGCCTTTACACCGACGAGCGGTCCTGCCGCTCCGACGCACCACCGGAACGGCTCTGGGACGTCATCGAGGGCGTCGGCGGCGAGTCGGGCTGGTACTCCTTCCCCGTCGCCTGGTGGGCGCGGGGTGTCATCGACCGGCTGGTGGGGGGCGTGGGGCTGCGGCGGGGTCGCCGGGACCCGCGCCGCCTGCGTATAGGGGAGACGGTCGACTTCTGGCGCGTCGAGGAGAAGGAGACCGGAAGGCTGCTGCGGCTGCGGGCGGAGATGCGGCTGCCCGGCCTGGCCTGGCTGGAACTGGGCGTGTCCGAGGAGGACGGCGGCAGCATCCTCACGCAGCGGGCGCTGTTCCACCCCCGGGGACTGCCGGGACACCTGTACTGGTGGATGTTCCGGCCGTTCCACGACCGCATCTTCGGCGTCATGTGCCGCGGCATCGCCCGCGCCGCCGAGCAGGACCGTTCCCCGGCGGCTTCCCGGACGGGGTGAAACCGATCGGCCTCCGCGCCCCGAAGAACTGGACAGAACCCGGGGCGACGTTGGAGGAAGCTGATGGGGACCCATGGCCCGGTCGTCGTGATCGGGGCGGGCCTGTCCGGTCTGTCCGCGGCGCTCCACCTGGCCGCGCACGGCCGTGAGGTCGTGGTGGTCGAGGCGCGGGACGAGCCCGGCGGATGCTGCGGAACGGCGGACCTGGGCCCCTTCCGGTTCGACACCGGACCGTCCGTCCTGACGATGCCGGAGGTGCTCGCCGACACGTTCGGCGCCGCCGGTGTGGACATGGAGAGCGTGCTGCCACTGCGGCGCCTGGATCCCTTCTACCGGATGGCCTTCCCCGACGGCTCGCAGCTGGACGTGGTGGACGGCGCCCAGCGGATGGCCGACAACGTCCGGGCGCTGTGCGGGCCCGCCGAGGCGGCCCGGTACCTGGAGTTCCGGCGGCGGCTCGGGACGATGTTCGAGGCGGAGTGGTCGTCGTTCATCGACGCGGACATGACGCGGCTGCGCGCCATGGCCAGGCCCCACGCGCTGCTCAAGCTGGCCGCCGCCGGCGGATTCCGGCGGCTGGACCGGTTCGTGGCACGGCATCTGACCGACGAGCGGCTGATCCGGGCGCACACGTTCCAGGCGCTGTACGTGGGGCTGGCCCCGGCCAAGGCGCTGGCCATCTACGCCGTCGTCGCGCACATGGACACCGTCGGCGGGGTCTACTTCCCGTCCGGCGGCATGCACGCCATCCCGCGGGCGCTGGCGTCCGTGGCGGAGAAGGCGGGCGCCGCGCTCCGGTACGGCGTGCGCGCCGAACGGGTCGAGACGGACGCGTCGGGGGTGGTGGCGGTCCGGCTGGAAACGGGCGAACGTCTCCGAGCTCGCCATGTGGTCGTCGCCTGCGATCTGCCGCGGGCCCGGGGCGGGCTGCTGCCGGCGGGCGCGGCGGGCGGCTGGCGGCTGGCCCGCCCCCGGTTCTCGCCGTCCTGCCTGGTCATGCATGTCGGGCTCGACCGGCGTCCACCCGGCCAGGCCCACCACACCCTGCACTTCGGACGGGAGTGGGCCGCGACGTTCGCCGCGCTGGCGGCCGGACGTCCGCAGCCCGACCCGAGCCTGCTGATCACCTGTCCCGAGACCGGCACAGCGGGCGGCGGGCCTCCGACATTGAGCGTGCTGGAGCCGGCACCGAACCTCGCGAGCGGAGCCGACTGGGACGACCTCGCGCCCCGGCTGGAGGAACGCCTGCTCGGCCGCCTGGCGGACCTGGGTTACGGCGATCTGTCGGCGGCGCCGCGCACGACGATCGACCCGCCGGGCTGGGCGCGGCTGGGCCACTCGGCGGGCACGCCCTTCGCGCTCGACCACCGCTTCCGCCAGACGGCCTGGTTCCGGCCCTCCGGCCGCGTCCGCCGGGTCCCCGGCCTGCACGTCGCGGGGATGTACACCGCGCCCGGCGTGGGCGTCCCCCCGGCACTGATCTCCGGGCGGCTGGCCGCCGTCCGGGTCCTGGAGGACCGCCGATGACGCCACCGCAGACGCCACCGCAGACGCCACCGCAGGCACCACCGCTGACACTGACCGCGAGTTACGAGCACTGCCGCCGCCTCAACGCCCGCCATGGTCGCTCCTTCTACCTCGCGACGCTCCTGCTGCCCGCGTGGAAACGCCGGCACGTGCACGCGCTGTACGGCTTCGCGCGCCATGTCGACGACATCGTGGACGTGTGCGGGTCCACCGATCCGGCCGGACGGGCGGCTGCGCTCGACGAGGTCACGGCACGGTTGGACGCCTGCCTGGCGGGCGAGCCGCTCCCCGACCCCGTCCTGCCCGCGTTCGTGCACACCGTGCGCTCGTTCAGCGTCGAGCGGGCCGACATCGACGCGTTCCTGCGGTCGATGCGCACCGACCTCACCGTCGCGGGCTACGACACCTACGAGGATCTGCTGGAGTACATGGAAGGGTCCGCCGCAGCCATCGGCCTGATGATGCTCCCCGTGCTGGAGACGATGCCGGGCGCCGATCGGCTCGCCCGCGAGCCGGCCCGGGAGCTGGGACGGGCCTTCCAGCTCACCAACTTCCTCCGGGACGTCGCCGAGGACCTGGCCCGGGGCCGCGTCTACCTGCCGCGCGAGGACCTGGCGAAGTTCGGGGTGAGCGAGGCCGACCTCGCCGCCCCCGCCAGCACCCGCGGGCTGCGCGACCTGGTGGCGTTCGAGGCCGACCGCGCCCGCGACCACTACCGCCGCGCCCTCGGCGGGGTGGAGTTGCTGGCGCCGTCGTCCCGGCCGTGCATCCGCGCCGCCGTCGAGCTGTACGGGGGCATCCTCGGCCGGATCGCGGCGGCTGGACACGACGTGCTGGCGGCGCGGGCGCGGGTGCCGCGCCGCCGGCGGGCGGCGATCTTCGCGCGGCATCTGCGGGCCGCGTCCGCCGCCGGGCGGGCGGAGCGCCGCGTACCGTCCGGGGTGGGCTGACATGGGCGGTGGGGGAACGCCCCGCGGGACGGTCCTTCCTGTGGTGCTGGACGCGATGGGCGGCGACCACGGCCCGGCCGAGACGGTGCCGGCGGCGCTGGCGGCGCGGCGCGAGCACGGTGTGCCGGTGATCCTCGTCGGGCGGGGCGGGGAGTTGCGGCGGCTCCTGCGGCTGCATGGCGGCGCCGCCGAGGTGGACGTGCTGGACGCCGACGACGTCGTGCCCATGGCCGAGCGCGGTGCGGGCGCCGCCGCGCGGCCCGGTTCGAGCCTGATGATCGGGTGCGAGGTGGCGCGACGGCACGGGGGCGCGTTCGTCTCGGCGGGCTCCACGGGGGCCGTGGTGACGTGCGCGGTCCGTGTCCTCGGCCGGCGTGCGGGCGTCCTGCGTCCGGCGCTGGCCGTGGCGCTGCCCACCCTGACCGGGTCCACGGTGCTGGTCGACGCCGGGGGGACCGCGGACCCGACCGCGGAGATGCTGGCGCAGTTCGCGCTGCTGGGGGCCTCCTACGCGCGGACCGTCCTCGGCGTGGCCGATCCCTCGGTGGGCCTTCTGTCCATCGGCTCCGAACCGGGGAAGGGGAACCGGCTCACCCGTGAGGCCGCCGGCCTGCTCCCGGACGTGCCCGTCCGCTACCACGGGAACGTCGAAGGGCACGACGTCCTCGCCGGGACGGTCGACGTGGTCGTGACGGACGGCTTCACCGGCAACGTGGTGCTGAAGAACATCGAGGGCTGCGTCCGCACCACCCTGAAGCTGGTCGCCCGGACGGGGATCGCCCCGACCGGACGGCTGGAGGAGGTCGCGCGGCTCTACACGGCGGACACCCACGGCGGCGCGGCACTTCTCGGCCTGACCGGGACGGTCGTCGTCGCGCACGGCTCGTCCACGGCCACCGCGATCACGCGGGCGTGCGTCGTGGCGTCCGGATTGGCGGGCGGATTGGCGGGCGGATCGGCGGCCGGGCCGCCGGACGGATCGGCGGGCGGATCGGCGGGCGGGCCGGCGCCGGTGGACCGTCACCCCGCCGTGCGGACGTTGCCGTGACGTGGTCACCCCTGGGCGAGCAGCGGATCCCGGCCATCCCACGTGCCCTGGCTTCCGTACGGAACGAAATGCGCGAACATCTCCTCGGCGTACCAGCGTTCGCCGCGCACGCGTGCGATGACGTCGCGGTGCGCGGACGTCCGGTACGCGAAACGGGCGGCGGCGGCCTCGTCCTCCCACAGCGAGAACGTCGCCTGCCGGGCCAGCGGCCATTCCCCCGCGCCGACCGAGGCGAGCCGGCCCGGCCCGCGCCGCAGTTCCCGGTCGACGTCCGCGATCGACCGGTAGAACGCCACCAGCCGCCTCGGACGGATCGAGGCCCTGGTCAGGACGGCCACCGGACCGCCCTCGGAGCGGCCGGGCGCGGCGACCGCCGCGACCGCCGCGGCCAGCGGATCGCGTCCGCCCCATCCGCCCCGCGACGACGACGGCACGAGACGCACATGCCACGACTCCTCGGCGTCCTCCCACCACCGCGCCGCCACCGGCGAGCGCGCGAGGAAGTCCTCCAGCGCGGCCTCGTCGTCCCACACGGCGAACAGCGCCCAGCGGCGCAGGTCGGCGCCGAGGGTCATCGAGTCGCCGCGGCCCGTCCCGAGCAGCCGCCAGAACGACAGGCCGCCGGTGCCGCGCAGCACCGGCCGGTCGAACGCCATGTTCCGCATGGCGTCCCAACTCCGATACCTGATGAGGTGGAACGAGGCGATGGCTCCCGTGCTCGTCGCGGTCATCGGCGGCTACCTGCTCGGCTCGGTGCCGGTCGCGGTGCTCGTCGGACGCGTCCACGGCTTCGACCCGCGCGAGGTCGGCGACCGCAACCCAGGTTTCTGGAACGTGATGGAACGGCTCGGCTGGAAGGCCGCCGTCCCCGTCTTCGCGGGCGACATGCTCAAGGGAACGCTGGCGGGGCTGGTCGGGCTCGCGGTGAGCAGCGGGAGCATCCTCCCGGTGTACGCGGCGGTGGCGGCGGCGATGGTGGGCCACGCCTGGCCGGTGTTCGCCGGATGGCGCGGCGGCCGCTCGATCCTCACGTTCGCCGGCGGGTTCGCCGTGATCTGCCCCCCGGCCTTCGCGCTGGGCGTCGCGCTGCTGGTCGGCGCGAGCCTGGCCCGGCGGTCGTTCGCGTGGGGGACGCGCGTGGCGGTGTTCTCACTGCCCGCGCTCCAGCTGATCTTCGCGCCGGTCGGGCACGTGGCCGGCACCGGGGCGCTGATGTGCCTCATCGGGCTGCGTTTCGGGCAGGCCGCGCTGGCCGATCGCCGGGCCTGACCGCCACGCGCCCGTGGTCGCCGCCGTCGGTGCGGCTGTAGCCGGGGCCGTGGGCGCGGCTGTAGGTACGGCCGCGCCACGTCCGTGCCGGCCGCAACGCCGACCACGTCAGCCGTGCCGCGGACGCCACGTCCAGGAGCGGTGAGACCGCCAGGCCCGGCCCCGGCCGCGCGTAGCTGCCGCGCAGCGCCGCCACCAGCAGCATCCGCTGCGCGAGCAGCGCGAGGTCCAGCGGCGCCGGACGTCCCGCAGCCGTCCGCAGCACCGGCAGGGCCATGGTCAGCCAGATCACCGCGAGGTCCCCGGCCAGCGCGGCCCCGCCCGTCACGTCCCGCAACGCGATCGAACGCCCCCACTCGCGCCACACGTCGGCGGCCGAGGCGTGCATATCCACCTCCAGCAGGGCGCCCGCGTCCCGGAAGGCGACCCGCCAGCCGTCGCGGGCGAGCAGCCGCCCGAGCGCGACGTCGTCGGTGAGGTGCCGCCGGACGCGGGCGAACCCGTCGGCCTCGACCATCCGCGCCTTGCGGAACGCCAGGCACTGCCCGTTGACGAGCAGCCGGTCAGGCGAGGCGGGCACCGGGCCGATCGGCCCGAAGCGGTAGACCAGCCCGGCCAGGAGCGAGGCGTGCAAGGCCTGCTCGGCCACCCCGCCGCAGACGAACCGCGGCCCGGCCGACACCAGGTCGCACTCGTCCAGCAGCGCCACGAGTTCCCCGCACAGCCCCGGTCTCGGACGCGTGTCGGCGTCCAGCAGCACTACGAAGGGCCCGGCGGCGGCCTGCACGCCCTGATGCAGCGCCCACTGCTTGCCGACCCAACCCGCAGGCAGCGGCGCGCCCTGCACGACGGTCGCGCCCAGCCGTGCGGCGACCTTCGCCGTCCCGTCGCGCGACTCGTCGTCCACGACGATCACCTCGTGCACCGCCGGGTCGGCGAGCAGCGGCACCAGGCAGCCGCCGATCCGGGCCTCCTCGTCCCGCGCCGGGACGACCACCGACACCGGCCGCGCGGGCGGGCCCGAGCGCCCGGGGACGAGCGGCGCCGGCCGGTGCCTCCCCCGCGCGAGCCGCGAGGCCACGACCGCTGCCGCCGCTGCCTGGGCCAGGGTGAGCGCCCTCATCGCGTCCTCGCGCGTCCAGCCGCCCGCCGCGCCAGGTCCGCCGCGACCAGCGACGCGACGATCCGGCCGCCCGTCGCCACCAGCGGGAGCCCGCCGCCCGGATGCACCGACCCGCCCACCAGGTACAGCCCGCGTCGCGGCCCGCGGTTCCCCGGCCTGCGGAACGACGCGAACCGGCCCCGGTAGGCCGTGCCGTAGATCGCGCCGCCCCACGCGCCGTACCGGTCGCGCAGGTCCGCCGGCGTGAACGTCTCCACGAACCGCAGCCGCCCGGCCAGGTCGTGGCCACGACGCGCCAGACGTTCCAGCACCAGGTCGCGGTAGGAGTCGGGCGTCATCGGCCAGCGTCCCGGATCGCCGGCGGGGACGTTGACCAGCATCACCCAGTTCTCAGCCCCGGACGGCGCCTGGGACGGGTCGTCGACCGCGGAGCAGCCGATGTACACGGTCGGGTCCCTGGGCGGCACCCGCCGCGTGAAGATGTCGCCGAACTCCCGCCGGTAGTCGGCGGAGAAGACGACCGAGTGGTGCGGGAGCCCTTCGGTCCGTCCCTCCACTCCGGCGAGCAGCAGGAACGCCGACGAGGACGGGCCGAGTCCGGCGATCCGGCGCAGCCGCCGCCCGTCCGGCAGCAGCCGGCCGTACAGCGCCGCCGCGTCGGCGTTGACCACCACCGCGTCGCCGCGCACCCGCTCGCCCGACTCCAGCACCACCCCCGACACCGCCGCGCGGTCGGCGATCAGCCGCGTCACCGCGCTGCCGGTACGGATCTCGACGCCCGCCTCGACGAGCAGCCCGGCCAGGTCGTCGGCGATCCGGGGCAGGCCGCCGGGCACGTACCAGCCGCCGTCCCCGTGCTCGATCGCCGGGACGCACCCGAGCGCGGCCGGCGCCCGGTACGGGTCCGACCCCGCATAGGTGGCGTACCGGCCGACGTACTGGCGCAGCCGGGGATCGCCGAAGAACCGCCGCGCGAGCCCGTCCAGGGTCCGGCCCGGCGCGACCGCGAACAGGTCGCCGATCCGGGCGTCCGCGGGCCTGCGGACCAGCGGCCCGGCGAAGAACGTCCGCCGTGCCGCCGCCAGGCACTCTTCGGCCCAGCCGTAGAACGCCCGCCACGCGGCGCCCTGCCCGGGGGCCAGCCGCTCGACCGCCGCCGCCATCCGGTGCGGGTCGCGGTGCGCGCGCAGCTCCGATCCGTCCGCGAAGCGGTACCTGCACAGCTCGTCCAGGGCCACCAGTTCGCGGTCGACGCCAAGGTCCCGGAACAGCCCGGGAAGGGTGAGCAACGACGGCCCGAGCGAGAAGACGAAACCGTCGCGCACACGCTCGGCGAGCTTCCCGCCGAGCCGGTCCCGCCTCTCGTGCAGTCGGACCTGGTGGCCGCCGCGCGCCAGCAGCAGCGCGGCGACCATCCCGCCGACCCCGCCGCCGACGACGATCACCTCTGCCACCGGTGCCTCCAGACCGGCTTCCAGACCGGCCGCCACGCCAGCAGGGCGCACGCCCCCATCGACAGCCCGCCGGCCGCCGCCACGACCCGGTCGGGCGGCTCGAACACCGCCGCGAACGCGATCGTCTCCATCACCGCCATCACGGTGTAGACCACGACGAGGCCCCGGGACGCGACCGCCGACCGTCTCACCATCGTGTCGACCACGGCCATCACCAGCAGCGACACGCCCAGCCATCCGGCGAAGTTGCCGACCGGCACGTCCCGGTACGGGCCGCCGTCCGCCCACGTCCACAGGCCGAGCCGGAGCATCTGCGGATCGAGGAACAAGTCCCACGCCGTCAGGGCCACCGCCCCCACCGCCCACCGGACGGGCCCGCCCTGCGGCACGATGGCGGTGGCCACCGAGTGCGCGGCCAGCCCCATGCCGCCCCAGGCCAGAGCCACGATCACCGGGACGCCGCCGAGTTGCGGCCACAGCAGCGACGTGTAGGAGTAGTCCCCGAACGGCACGCCGGTCCGGACGCCCACCCACTCGGCCGTGTATCCCACGAGCACCGCGGCGCCGAACGCCCCGATCGCCCGGCCGATCCCGTACCTGCCCGCGAGGAACGCCACCGTGCTCGCCGCCAGCAGCACCACGACCACAGCCGTCAGCCGGACGGACTCGGGCCGCAACCCCGACGCGACCTGCGCGACCACCATCGCGGCCAGGAAACCGGACCCCGCGACCACCCCCGCCCCCACCCGCCGCCGAGCGGGCGTCCCCCGTCGCTGCCCGGCCCGCCCGTCCCGCACCTGTCCCATACACACCCTTCGGAGCCGAGCCGCGCCGCGGATGCACATCCACCACGGCCAAAGGCGAGAGCGCTTTCCCGCGCCGCCCCCTTGACATCGGTTCGCAGGTTACCTATAACTTCAGTTGTAGGTTTCCTCTTGTACGAGGAACAGGTGGTTCGGCGCCCGACCGGGCGCCGAGGGTCTTCGGAGGTGATGGTCAATGTTGCTGACGTCGATCGACCCGTTCGTGCAGGAATTCGAGCGCCAGTTCGACCGAGCGGTCCGCCAGATCAACGGCCAGGGCAGCGCCGCGAGCATGCCCATGGACGGGATCCGCCGCGCCGACGACGTCGTCCTGCGGTTCGACCTGCCCGGCGCCGACCCGGGTTCCATCGAGGTCACCGTGGATCGCGGCGTGCTGTCGGTCACCGCCCGCCGCGAGGAGGAGTACGGCGAGAACGAGCGCGTGTTCGTGCGCGAGCGCGCGATGGGCGCCTTCACGCGCCGGGTCTACCTGTCGGAGCACCTGGACGCCGAGGCGATCGAGGCCGCATACGACAACGGCGTCCTCGCCGTCCGCATCCCGGTGCTGGAGAAGGCCAAGCCGCGCAAGGTCGCCATCCAGCGCACCGGCGACGGCCCCAAGGCGATCAAGAGCTGACCGGCGGCCGGAGCATGGGTGCGAGCGGCCCCGGCCGCGCTGCCTGCACGGCACGCGCGGACGGGGCCGGGCGCGCCCTCCTCCCGCTTTCCGAGTCCGGTCACCGGAACGAGGCAGGAGGACGACATGAATCTGCCGTTCGACGACGAGCACGCCGCCCTGTTCACCGTGGGGCAGGTGGCCCAGATGCTGGACGTGCGGCAGGCGTTCCTGCGCCGCATCGACGACCACGAGATCGTGTCGCCCCAGCGGTCGGCGGGCGGGCAGCGCCGCTACAGCCGCCATGAGATCGGCCGCGTCCAGGAGGTCGTCACGATGATGGGCGAGGGCATGACCCTGCCCGCCATCCGGCGCATCTTCGAACTCCAGCACCAGCTCGCCGAACTCACCCGCGAGCACGCCGAGCTCACCCGGCGCCTCGCCGCACGTCCCCCCGAGGGCGGGGCCGCAGAGGACCGCCCATGAGACCGCTCCGCCCTAGCCCGGCGTCCGCCTAGCCCGGCGTCTGCGCGACACCGGCCCGTCGCGACGCGCGTGCGCCGATTTGCCAGAATTTAGACGATCTTGGGGAATCCCCTCACGCTCGCCGCCGCTGCGATTGCGTGCCCTTCCGTAGCGTGGCATCCATGCCCGAGGTAACGCGTTACCCCGTGGGGGCTCCCTGCTGGGTGGACCTGGCCAGCCCCAATGTCGACGCGTCCAAGGAGTTCTACCGCGGGCTGTTCGGATGGTCCTCGTACACGCTGAGCGTGGACACCTTCGGCGACTACGAGATGTTCACCCTCGGCGGGGTCCAGGGCCCCGAGATCGCGGCCATGCGGTCGCTGCTCGACAGCACCGAGGAGCCCAGCTGGACGTGCTACTTCAAGACCGAGGACGCGCTGGAGTCCTCGTTCGCCGTGCTGGCCGCGGGCGGGCAGGAGCAGTCGGAGCCGCGCAACGTCGCCCACCTCGGCCGGATGGCGCAGTTCGCGGACCCGCGGGGCGCCGACTTCGGCGTCTGGGAACCCTTCGAGTTCCATGGCGCGGCGCTCTGGGACGAGCCGTCCACGGTCTCCTGGGTCGAGCTGGTCGCCCCCGACGTCGAGGTGGCCCGGCGCTTCTACGGCCAGATCTTCGGCTGGACCTTCGAGGACCGCCCGTACTACAACGCCTCCGGCGAGGTCCCCACCGGCTACACCCTCTGGAAGGCCGGTGACCGTCCGGTGGCGGGCATGATCCCCATGGACGAGTTCTGGCCCGCCGACCACCCCACGCACTGGATGCCGTACTTCACGGTCGCCGACTGCGACGCGTCCGCCGCCAGGGCCGTCGAGCTCGGCGCGCGACTGCGCGTCGAGCCGATCGACGTCCCCACCGCGCGCTTCGCGCGCCTCGCCGTCATGAACGACCCGATCGGCGCGCGCCTCGCCATCGTCACCCCGAAGCGCGGTTCCTGACCGCCGGTCCCCTCACCCCGCCGCGCTCAGGGAGAGGCTCGCGTAGGCGCGGAGACGGTCCGGGCTCCGCGGGTCGGACGAGACCCGCAGGGCGTGGTAGGGGCCGGGATCGTCGGGAAGCTGCGCCACGTGCTCGATCTCCAGGACGTCCACGGTCGTGAGCAGGCCGTCCAGGACCGCCTCGGCGAGCGTGTGGTTGACGTGGACGAGGTAGTCCTGGAGCGTCAGATCCTGCACCGCGACGCGCAGGTGCGCGACCTGCCCGCGTCCCGCCTGCGCCTCGTTCAGCGAGACGTGCAGGGCGCCCACCCAGCCGGGGTCGGTCGTCCCCCGGATGGGACGGAGCAGCCGCCGCAACGGCAGGTAGTCCGCGAGGGGACCCGGCCCGTACCAGGCGATCGACTCGTCCTCGGAGAGGTGGACGTGCCGGAACCGCGCCGCGAGGTTGCGCGGGTCGCCGGCCAGGAAGACGGTCCGGGTGAAGCTGCCGTACCAGAGGGCCCTTTGCTGCGGGGGCATCCGGTCGGCGAACGCCACCGCCGAGCCGGCGAACTCCGCGGGCGTGAAGTCCCGCAGCACCGCGATGGCTCCGATCTCGGCCTGTCCGGAGGGCCACGCGTCACGGGCCCGCGTGACCCGGTCGCTGAGCACTTCTCGGAGGGTCTGCTGATCGAACATGATGACCTCATTCGGTGAGGAGACGGTCGATCTCCGCCGCCAGCTCGGCGGGGGAGGCTCCGTCGGCGCGGATCCGGTGCACACGCACCGACTCCAGGGACTTCAGGGCGGTGTCGTAGCCGTCGCGGATCCGCAGCAGCGGGGCGTGGTGCTCGTGCAGCTCCGCGGGCCGGTCGCGGTCGCGGACACGCCGGCGCGCCTCCGCCACGTCGATGTCGAGGTGGACGACGACGTCGGGGAGGCGGACGCCGAGCCGGCCGGCGAACGCGTGCGCCCGCTCGGCGTCCGGCAGGTCGACCAGCCGGATGAGGTCGGCGGCGACGGTGGCGAGGTCGGGCGTGCGGCCGAGCCGCCGGCCGAGCCGCTCGCACCAGGCGCGGGCGGCTCCGACATCACCGGGGTCCAGGGACGCCAGGTGCCGGCGGAGCCGGGCCGGGCGGTCCGGCCCGGCGACGCGCTCGATGGCGTCCCGGTACATCGGGAGGTAGGCGAGGCCGTCCACGACCGGGTGCCGTTCGGAGAGGACGACCCGCGTCCCGAGTTCCCCGATGAAGAACCGTTCCGTCACGGCGAAGGTGCACATCTGGAGGTAGAGGACGGCGAGCTTCAGCTCGGGGGCGCCGAGCCGGTCGGCGTCGCGCGACAGCGAGTCCAGATGGCGGGACAGCCGGTGCAGCGGGCCGTCGGGGTTCTCGTGGGCGCGCAGGCAGGACACGGCGGCGCGGTCCCCCGACGAGCCGTCGGCGAGCAGCCGGATCACCGTGGACTTCCCGGAGCCGTCGATGCCGACCAGGGCGGCGCGGAGCGTTTCAGCAGGCACCGGCGTTTCAGCAGGCACCGAAGTTTCAGCAGGCACCGACGGCCTCCTCCGCCCGGTCCTCGATCTCCAGCAGGCGCAGGACGGTCGGGACGAGATGCTCCAGGAACGGCAGTTCGCGGTGCGTGTGCGCCATCAGGTACAGCTGGAGACGGGTGATGGAGAAGTCCCACAGGGCCAGCCGGTACCCCTCCCGCCAGGAGTCGCGGCCGGGCGCCGCGGCTCCCCGGTCCCGCAGGGCCGCCCGGTGCAGGTCGAGGAGGTCGCTCACCTCGGTCTCCCCCGCGTCGGCGGGCAGCACGTAGGCGAGCAGCTCGGCCAGGTCCCGCTGCGGGACGTGCAGGGTCGCCAGTTCCCAGTCGTAGGCGACCAGGCTCAGGTCGGCTTCGCGCAGCGCGATGTTGCGCGGGTTGAAGTCGTTGTGGACGAGCGTGCGCGGCAGGCGTTCGAGCCGCGCCCACCAGTCGCCCGCCGAGCCGATGATCCGGCGGAGGCGCCGCAGGACGTCCGGGGTGATCCAGTGGGGATGCTCGGCGGCGTTGTGCTCGGCCATCGCCGTCCACAACCCGGCCATCGCCGCCATCCGTTCCGCCGACTGGACGCGGCCCAGCCAGCCGAGGCCGATCAGCTCGTCCTCGCGGCCGAGCCAGGCGGCGTGGACACCGGCGATCCCGCGGACGGCGGCGCGCACATGCTCGCCGCGCCACAGGCCGGGACGGTCGGCGGCGTCCATGAGGATCACGTCCGGGCCGAGGCGCTCCATGAGGATCACGTAGGCCTCCCGGGCGGGGTCGACATGCACGCCGTACACCGCGGGGAGGACGCGGGCCAGGGCGGGGTCGCCGCTCCGGTAGAGGGCGGGTTCGCGGGTGTGCACGTCCTTGAACCCGGTCCAGTCGCGCCAGGTGGCGTACAGGTCGGCCAGCGCGCCACCGGACAGCGCCGCCAGCTTGGCCGCCTCGATGATCACCTCGTCGTCCAGCGGCTTGACCTTCGCGACCAGGTCGAGGGTCCCGCCGGCGCCGTCGCGGCCGGTGTAGCCGACGCGGAGCGGGAACAGGCCCGTCAGCTTGCGGCTCTCCCCGCGTGCGGCGATCTCGGTGAGCAGCCCGGACGGCGCGTCGTCCGTGGGCAGCACCGTGACCTCGCGGACTTTCAGCTCCGGTACGTCCAGGCCGTCGGCCAGCAGGGTTTCGAGCAGCGGCGCGTCCAGGTCGGCCCGCGTCAGCCAGTCGACGCGGCGCGGACGGCCGAGCCGCTCGTGGGCGTCGGCGAACTGGCCGCCGGTGATCGCGGCGATGGTGGACAGGTCCACGGCCAGCGAGAACCCGCAGATGATCTCCGCCAGCCGGCGCATCCCGCCGTCGCCCGCGCAGCCGAGGGCCTCCAGATAGTCGCGCTGCCGGGGCAGTCCGGTGCCGCCCCCGACCGTCCCCACCAGCAGGTTGGGCAGCAGCAGGGTGGCGCGCAGCCCCGTGCCGTCGGGTTCGACGTAGAACATGGCGCCGGACGACTCGTAGACGCTGGCGATGTCCTGCCCGGTCGCGGTGTAGACGGCGGCGATGACGTTGGCCGCGTCGATGTCGAACCCGATCATCCCGGCCTGCTGCGCGGCCGGGATGCCGATCCGGTAGCCCCGGTCGATCGCCTCGGGGGTGGTCTTGAGCACCCGCCTGACCGTCTCCCGGTCGAGCACGCACTCGGCGGTCACCCGCGTCCCGCGGCCCGCGATCATGTTGAGGTGGGTGAGCTTCTTGTCACCGCTCATGTTGCCCTCGACCGCGAACCACACGGGCGCGAGATCCGGCATCAGCGCTATCCGGTCGTTGATCCAGCCGCAGGCGCGCCAGGTCGCCGCCGTGGTCATGTTCTGCCCGCCGGCGTCGGCGGTCTCGTAGACGAAGCGCAGGTGCACGGCGCGGCCGATCTGGACGGGGTCCAGCTCGACCAGCCGGGAGTGGCGGGAGACCGCACCGATCTGCTCGGCCAGCTCGGCGTGCAGACCGGTCACCCAGCGCGCGAACCGGTCCGCCGCCGCGATGCCGTCGAACTCGAACACCGGCGCCCGCGTCATGCGCTGCGCGATCACCCTCGTCTCGACGCCGCCCGCGCGGGTGATGGCCTTGGCGCCGCGGGCCGCGGACGCGACCAGCGCGCCCTCGGTGGTCGCCAGCGGGACGGTGACCGGCCCGCGCGCCGCGTCCCCGCGGAAGAGCAGCGGCCCGGCCAGCCCGACCGGCACCTCCACCGTGGCCACGTAGTTCTCGACGTTGCCCATCAGGTCGCGGGCGGGGATGCCCGTCCGCTCCAGTGTCGCGAGCGGCGAGCCGGTGGCGCGGCGCAGCCATTCCAGCCGCGCCCGCCGCGCCGCCTCGGTGTACAGCCCGCGTCCGGGCATCTCCTCGTTCCGGCCGGTCATCGCGACTGCTCCTCCACCAGCCGGGCCCAGAGGGGCGAGGACGGCTGGAAGACCCGATCCTTGACCCTGGGTGGACGCTCACCCGCCTCGACGCGGCGCCGCCAGTCCTCGAAGAACAGCTCCGGCCGCGCCGGGAGGACACTGAGCGGCGCCAGCGCCCGCTGCTCCCGGGCCCGCCGGTACCCGGCCGACTCCTCGGCCAGGCGCGCGTCCAGGGCGTCGGTGAGGGCCTGGAGTTCGGCGTCGGCGACCCGCCCCTGGACGGCGACCGCCGCCTGATGGGCCGGGACCTCGGTCCGCGCGGGATCCAGCCGCCACGTCATGTTCCGCACTTCGAGCCCGGTGTCGGAGACGGCGGCCGACAGCGCCCGCAGCGCCTCGTACTCCCGCAGCCGCTCCCCCGCCGCCGACAGCGTCGTGTCCCGGCCGCAGTACTCGACGCGCGGCGTCCGGCCGGTGAAGCCGGTCACCCGGACGATGTCGCGGGTCGCGCAGCGGTACAGCCCGCCGATGTGCGACAGCACGACGTGGTAGTCCCGGCCCCGTTCCAGCTCGTGGACGAGGACCGTCCGCGACTCGCCGTGGATCTCGTCCTCGGCCGGGACGAACTCGTAGAAGCAGGACGGGGTCATCAGGGGCCCGGCGGTGGGATGGCGGTCCACCGGCGCCGCCAGCGGCCCCTCGCACGAGCCCAGCGGCGCAGGCAGCACCCGCACCCGCGGGCCGTACTCCTGCGCCACCCAGGGGAGGTAGAGCCGCGCGACGTAGGTGGTCCAGGCGAGCACCACGTCGAGCCGGGGCCACAGGTCGCACGGCCGGACGGTGCCGAGCCGGTGCGCCGCCTGCTCGATGACGCGGGCGCGTGCGGGATCGGGGGCGCGGAACGGCTCCCCGCCGAGCGTGCCGTCGTGGATCTCCTTGATGATCCGCGGCCACCACAGCCCGAGCTGGTACGGCAGCGCGGCGGCGATGGCGGGGTTGACCGCAATGACGGCGCGGACGTCGCGCTCGGCGGCCAGCCGCAGCCGCAGGTAGGTGCGTTCCCAGGGATCGCTTCCGTCGAACCCTTCGGGCAGCTTGCTCCACGGGGCGCGGTTGCCGAGTCCGGTGGCGATGTCCTCGCCGATGCGCTTGTAGTCGAGCTGGCTGGGTCCGATGTGCGGCTGGCCGCCCTCGGTGCGTCCCATCCGGGAGTACGGGTCCTGCCACAGGTTGAGGACCGAGTCGTCCGCGGCGGTCAACCCCGGATGGTGCTCGACCGCCGTCGCGAGCCCGGCGAAGTAGAACGGCAGGAAGCTCTGCTTCAGGTAGCGCACGGTGACCGGGATCCGTTTCTCCACGCCGGTCGTGCCGCTACTGGAGAAGTAGACGATCGGATCCTCGCTGGACAGGACCCCCGGCTCGCCACCGATGACCCGGTCCAGCCAGGGCGCCAGCTCCTCGTGCGCGCGGATCGGCACCGCCGCACGGTAGTCGTCCACGCTTTTGACGAGGGCGAAGCCGTGGGAGCGGCCGAAGGCCGATTCCCGGTTCGCCTCGACCGCCGCGGCGAGGACCGTCGACTGCACTGCCTGCGGATCGGCCAGCGCTTCGCGGAACCGGGCCAGCTCGGCGCGGGCACGGCGGCGGATGCCGTCCGCCCGCCCGGCGGGGGTTCCGGGGTCGGCGGTTCCCGCCTGGGGTAACTCCACTTGGGGTAACGAACCTTCGGGCAATTGCATGTGCACGGCCTTTCGTGGATACCGCTGAAGGACTGCGGGGCAAGGCTGCGGGGCAGGACTGCGGGGTGGGACTGCGGGGGCGGGGTGCGACTGCGGGGTGGGGCTAGAGGAAGACGTCGTCGAGAAGGCGACGGGCCGGCGTGCGGTTGTTCTTCGCGAGGATTCCGCAGGTCAGCGAGTAGGGACTGACCCAGCCGGACGGGGTCAGGTGGCGGCGCAGTTCCCCGACGGGATCGGCATCGCGGTCCGCACGGGCGAGCAGATCGGCAGCCCGGCGCATGGCGCGGCGGAGCAGCCCGGTATCGAGCGGGGTGTCCCCCTTCCGCTGCAACGTCGCGATGAAATAGAGCCGCATCCCCAGGCGGTAGACATCGGGCTCGACGTGGGGCAGGCACAGCGCCGACAGCTCGTCCAGTGCCGTGCCCGCCCAGCCGCCCTCCCGGCTGGTCCCGGTGACGCCCGCCAGGGGCACCCGGCCGAGCGCCAGCCGTGACGTCACGGCTCCCAGGTGCCCGAGAATCCGCTCGACCAGCGCGTAGTCGTGCCCGATCTCCTCGTCGTGGACGAGCAGGACCCGGTCGTGCCCGGCGATCATCGGGACCAGGTCGCGCAGCACCATCAGCAGGTAGTTGGCGTGCCCGTCCGCGCTGACCACCCTGCGCAGCGGCATTCCCCAGCGGGTGCCGTCCAGGTAGACGGGCCCGCCGAACCGGCGGTGGTCCAGGGCGAGACCCCGGTCGGCGAGCATCTCGATCAGTTCCCCGGTTCCCACCCGGTAGGGCTGGTCGAGGAAGAGACCCGGATCGGTCACATGCAGCACTTCGAGCTGCTCACTCCACAGGCGGAGGATCCGCTCACTGGCGGGATGGATCCAGCCCTGTTCCGCCCGCTCCGCGTACGGCCGCAGCGCAGCGAACGACGGCATCGGCTCGGCATGTGCCTTCACGTAGAGCTCGCCCAGCTCATGCACGGACCGCCGGGCGAAATCGGTGTCACCGGATGTCCGGTCGAGGTATTCCCAGTACCGCATCGTCTGCCCGGTCAGGCAGGCGGAGCGCGTGTTCCACAGGCATGTCACATCACCCAGGGCGCGGGTGCTCCGGTACAGCACGTCCACCCACAGGAACCCTTTCGCATGGGTGGGCAAGATCGGTTTGGTCGGTGTGATCGTGATCGGTGCGATGAGTAATCGGCCACCCCCGGCCGAGTCGTTCGAAATGACGGTTCAGCTCCTTTCCCGAGTTAGCGCGCTCCCGCCGCCCGTCCGGCGGGACGCGGTTCCGGCCGCGGGGGGCTCCGGATGTCCTGCGTGCACAGCAGCGCGATCAGGCCCCCGCCGGCGGTGCCGGCGGCGGCCAGGGTGAACAGCAGGTCCAGGCCGGAGTGCTGGTAGGCCGCGCCCAGCGCCGGCACGGCGAACGCCGTGCCCACCTGGCGGAGGGCCATGATGATCCCGCCGGCCATCCCGGCCCGGCGCGCGTCCACCCCGTACACCGCGACCTGGTTGAGGACGGTGGAGCTGGCCCCGAGGCCGACGCCCATCACCGCGAGCCCGCACATCACCACCGTCCACCCGGACGAGGCGTCGAGCGCGGTCAGCAGCGCCAGCCCCGCCGCGGTGAACCCGGCCGTGCCGCCGACCGCCCACCGTGTCGGCACCCGCCCGGCCAGCGGCGCCGACAGCAGCGCCGACAGGAACGCCGCCACCCCGAACGGCAGCAGGCATAACCCCGTCTTCAGGGGGCCGAGCCCCCGGACCTGCTGCACGTACAGCGCCAGGTAGGTGGCCGCCGCGACCACGGCGCCCTGGTTGAGCAGGGCCACGAGCGCGTTCGCCGCGTAGCCGCGGCCGGCGAGGAGCCGCAGGTCCACCACCGGGTCGGCGGCCCGCCGTTCGATCATCGCGAAGGACGCCAGCAGCACGCCCGCCACGCCGAACAGGGCCAGCACCAGCGGATCGTCCCAGCCGTCCCCGCCGGCCCTGACGCAGGCCATCACCAGCGCGGCCAGCGCGACGGTCAGCGTCGCGGTCCCGGCCCAGTCGACCCGGCCGCGGCGCCGCGGCCCCGGCGCGGGCAGCCGCCGCCATCCGAGGCACACCACGGCGGCGCCGATCGGCACGTTGACCAGGAACACCGCCCGCCAGCCCGCCCACTGGGCCAGCCCGCCGCCGAGCAGCGGCCCGACGGCGATCGCGCTCGCCACCGTCGCCCCGAAGACGCCCAGCGCGACGTCGCGCCGGCGCTGCTCCGGAAAAGCGTCGGTGATCAGGGCGAGCGCGATCCCGAGCAGCATCGCCGCGCCTGCGCCCTGCACCGTGCGGGCCGCGGCGAGCCATCCGACCGTCGGCGCGAGGCCGCAGGCCAGCGACGCGGCGCTGAACACGGCCGTCCCGCCGAGGAACACCGTCCGCCGCCCGAACCGGTCCCCGAACGCGGCGGCGACCAGCAGCAGCGCCGCGAGCGGGACCACGTAGGCGTCGACCACCCATTGCAGGTCCGCCAGTCCCGCGTGCAGATCCCGCTGCACGTCGGCGAGCGCGACCGCGACGACCGTGATGTCGAGCACCATCATGAACGTCGTCGCGCACACGCACGCCAGAGTGGCGAGCCTGTGCATCCGTTCCATCCGCCGGTTCCCCGATGAAGGATGCGGCGTCAGGCGTCCGGAGGCCGCCGTGGCAGCCGGATGTCCCGGCCCCCGCGAGCGCGGCTCACACCGGACCGCCGAGTGCGCGTGAAATTCTCACGAATGATTTCATTGATCAGATCAACCCCCGCTAGATCCAGATCAGTTTGCAGGAGAAATCCGAAATCTGCCAGGAGCTGACCTGATCAGGCCAGTGGGGCGCACAAAATTCTACGCAGTGCGCATTCTCATCAGTGCTTATTCAACAGCGTAACGAGTGATGCCCGCACCGTAATCGTGACTACTCTTGACAACATGGAGTATATGGGCCGGAGCCTGTGCCGACCGAGAATAGGACCTCGATCGGCACAATGCTCCGCCGCAATTCCGGGATGATTTCCCGACCGGATCATGACAACGGACGGTCCAGCGGCAACACCGTCAGCCGGATGTGCCGGGGTTCCAGGACAGAACGTCCAGGGCCCCGTTGAGCCCGTAGCGGCCGAGACCGTTCACGCCATTGGCGAAGAGGTAGTTCTCGATCGTCGCGATGGGCACGAACCATGCTTCGTCGAGAACGGTCTTGTTCAGCGCCCGCGCGGCGTCCTGCTGGCCCGCCGCCGGCGCGGAGGCGAGCCTCGCGAACACCTTGCTGATCTCGGCGCTCCGGCTCTGGAACGGGTTGAGCGGTGACGTGGCGCCGGTGAAGTTGAACAGGGCGTTGGCGAACATCGGGGTCGCGAGCCGGAACGTCGTCACCGCGTACTTGTGCGAGGTCAGCTCCGCCACGAACTTGTTGAGGTCGTTGCCCACGTTGTTCAGGGACACCCGCACGCCGACCTTGGCGAGCTGCGCGACGACGGCCTGCGACACGACGTTCATGCCGAAGAGGGAAAGGTCGACGAGCTTGGCGTCGATGCCGTTGGGGTAACCCGCGTCCGCGAGCATCTTCTTGGCCTTGGCCGGGTCGTAGGTGTAGGCGTTCTTGAGGGCGGGGTCGTAGCCGTCGGTGTCTGCGGGCGCGATCTGCGCGGACGGCGTGTACCCGGCGCCCAGCGCCTTCGCTATCGCGTTCCGGTCGATCGCGTAGTTCAGCGCCTGCCGGACCCTCCGGTCACCGAGCGCGGGCGTCGTCTTGCCCGCCCGGTCGATCAGATAGAGCGCCAGGACGCCGGGGTCTCCGGACAGCACCTTCACGTTCCGCCCGCGCGCCTGCGGGGCGAGGGTCGCGGAGGCGTTGAGGTCCACGTCGATCTGCCCGCTGTTGAGCGCCTGGAGCGCGGAGTTGGGGTCGCCGATCACCTTGATCACGACCCGGTCCCAGCGCTGCGCGTCCGGCCGGTAGTAGTTCGGGTTCTTCGTCAGCGTGTAGTGGTCGCCCGCGACGGTGGCCGAGGTGTCCAGCGTGTACGCACCGGCGCCGAACGTCCGCGTCGTGAGCTGCGCCGGGTTCTTCAGCCCGGCGGGGCTGATGACGTCGCCCCAGTTGACGAGCTGGCTGAACACGTAGGGCAGGATCGGGTTCGGGGACGACAGGTCCACCTGGACGGTCGAGCCGCCGGTGACCTTCGCGCCGGTCACGCCGGTCAGGAACGGGCTCATCGAACCGGGGGTCTTGAGGTAGTGGCCGATGGTCGCGGCGACGGCCTCGGCGGTCACGGCGGAGCCGTCCGCGAACTTCACGCCGGAGCGGATCGTCATGTCGAACCGCGTGTTCCGCTTCCCGACGTACTTCCAGGACGTGGCGAGCGCGGGGCTGAAAGTGCCGTCCGAGTTGGCCCTGATCAGCGGCTCGTACGTCAGCCAGTGCAGGATGCCCTGGCCGCCCGAGCCGTTCTGCCCCGGGTTGAGGCTCTCGGGCGGCGCCGGGAGGGCGATGGTCAGCGTCCGGTCGCCGGACGCCGCCCCGGTCGTGGACGAGCACCCCGCCATCGCCCCTCCCGTCATCGCCAGGGCGGTCCCGGCCAGCACGGCCGTCAGTTTCCGTGGTGTCATCTCGCGTTCCTTTCAGGGGTCCCGGCGGTGGCCGGTGACCGGCGCAGTTCCCGGCGGCGCGCCTGCTCGCCGGGGTCGGCGACGGGCGCGGCGGCCAGCAGCGCGCGGGTGTAGGAATGGCGGGGGTGCTCGCACACCTCGGTGACGGTGCCGGACTCCACGACCCGGCCGCGGCGCAGCACCACGACCCGGTCCGCGAGGTGCCGGACGACCGCCAGGTCGTGGGTGATGAACAGGTACGCCAGGCCGTGCCGCTCACGCAGGTCGGCCAGCAGGTTGAGGACCTGCGCCTGGACGGACAGGTCCAGCGCGCTGACCGCCTCGTCGCAGATCAGCAGCCGCGGGGAGGGCATCAGCGCGCGGGCGATGGCGATCCGCTGGAGCTGCCCGCCGGAGAACTGGCCCGGGTACCGGCCGGCGGCCGCGCCGTCCAGCCCGACCGCCTCCAGCATCTCCGCCATCCGCGCGGCGACCTGCGCGGGCCTCATGTCGCGCAGCATGGTCGTGGTCTCGGCGACGGTCTGCCCGACGGTCCGGCTCGGGTTGAACGACAGGTACGGGTTCTGGAAGACGACCTGGACGTCCCGGCTCAGCGCGCGGCGTTCCCGCCCGCCCAGCCGGGTGATGTCGCGGCCGTCCAGCCGCACCGCGCCGTGCGCGACCGGCACCAGCCCGAGGACGGCCTTGCCCAGCGTCGTCTTCCCCGACCCGGACTCGCCGACCAGCCCGACGGTCTCGCCCGGCCGCACGTCCAGGGACACCTCGGTGAGCGCGGACGTCGAACGCAGCCGGCGACGCCCCTGGTAGCGGACGGTCACGCCGGCCACCTCAAGCAGTGGGCGTGCGGACCCCGTCGCCGGCCCCGTGAGCGGCCCCGCGGGCGGCTCTGTCAGTGGCATGGTCAGCCTCCGGTCGTGGTCGGATGCAGGCACCGGTAGCCGTCGCCGCCGTCCGGTGTGAGCGCCACCGGCGCGGCCGTGCAGTCGGCCGCCGCGTAGCGGCAGCGCGGCGCGAACCGGCAGCCGGACGGCCAGCGCCCGGCGGCGGGCACCGCGCCGGGCAGCACGGGCAGGTGGCGGCCGGGCGTGCCGGCGCTCGGATCGGCCGCGAGCAGCGCCTCGGTGTAGGGGTGGCGCGGGGCGTCGAAGACCCGCCCGACGCCGGACTGCTCGACGACCTGGCCGGCGTACATCACCACGGCCCGGTCGCAGGCGTCGGCGACGACGCCCCAGTCGTGGGTGACCAGGATGAGGCCCATGCCGGTGCTCTCGCGCAGGTCGCGCAGCAGGTCGAGGATCTCGGCCTGGACGGTCACGTCCAGCGCGGTCGTCGGCTCGTCGGCGATGAGCAGGCTCGGTCCGCCGGCGAGCGCGCGGGCGATCGACACGCGCTGCGCCATGCCGCCCGACAGCTCGTGCGGGTAGCGGGTCAGGACCGCGTCCGGGTGTGGCAGCCGCACCATCTCCAGGAGCTCGGCGGCGCGGCGGCGCGCCGCGCGCCGGTCCACCCCGGTGTGGTGCCGGACGGCCTCGCTGAGCTGCGCCCCGACCGTGAACACCGGGTCGAGGCCCGCGACGGGCTCCTGCCCGATGTAGGCGATGCCCCGGCCGCGCAGGCGGGCGACCTCGGGTTCGCTCATCGCCAGCAGGTCGTGCCCGTCGAACCGGAGGGCGTCCGCCGACACGGTGCCGCCGGCAGGCAGCAGCCGCATCACGCCCGACACCGCCATCGTCTTCCCGCAGCCGGACTCGCCGACGAGCCCGACCGCCTCGCCGCGCCGCACGTCGAAACCGACCCCGTCCACGACCTGCGTCGTCCCGCCCGCGTCCTGGAGCCGGACGGACAGGTTCCGGACCGACAGCAGCGCGCCGCCGTCCGCGTCGTCCGGGTCGGCAACGCCGCCCTTGGCGGGACGCGGCGGTCCGATCACGCGCGTCCGCATCCGCCGCCACGACAGCGGCTCGCTGGAGGCGCGGTCGGTGGCCACGTCGCGGACGGCGTCACCGAGCAGGCCCAGCGCGAGGGCCGTCAGCACGACCACCCCGCCGGTCGGCACGAGCATCCACGTCTGCCGGAAGATCGCCTGGGACGCCTCCGCGATCAGCCCGCCCCAGGACGGGCGCGGTGGCTGCACCCCGAGGCCCAGGTAGCCGAGGGACGTCTCGATCAGCAGCGCGGACCCCGCGACCAGCGACGTCAGCGAGATCACCGGGCCGGCGATGCGCGGCAGCACGTGCCGGCGCAGGATCCGCGGGGTGGTCAGCCCCGCGACGCGCGCCGCCGTCACGTACGGCTCGTCCCGGACGTCCCGCGCGCCGGCGCGCACCACCCGGGCCAGGCCGCCGGACGCCAGGAACCCGAGCGTCAGCATCGCCGCGGACTCGTTGTGGCTGAAGATCGCCAGGATGGCGAGCAGGATCACCACGGACGGCACCGACAGCAGCAGGTCACAGACCCGCATGATCACGCGGTCGAGGATCCCCGGGCTGTACCCGGCGACCAGGCCCGCCAGCACGCCGACGGCGACGTACACGGCCAGCGCCTCCGCCACGACCGGCAGGCTGACCTGGCCGCCGTGCAGGATGCGGCTGAGGATGTCGCGTCCGAGCTGGTCGGTGCCCAGCCAGTGGTCGCCGGAAGGCCCGCCGTAGACGGTCGTCAGGTCCTGTTCCTGCGGGTCGTAGGGGGCGATCAGGCCCGCCAGCGCGCACGCGAGGACGACGAGGACGAGCCAGCCCGCGCTCACGAACCCGGCGGGGCGGCGCAGCACACGGAGCGTCAGCGTGCCGGACCGGCTCACCCCGAGGGTGCCCGTCATCTCGTCACCGCCCTCGGCGTGAGCCAGCCCGACGCGAGGTCGGTCAGCAGGTTGACCAGGACGACCAGGATCGTGAAGTACAGGACGACGCCCTGGAGGACGGGCAGGTCGTGCTGCGCCGTGGCCGTCACCGCGAGCTGCCCGAGACCGGGCAGCGCGAACAGCTGCTCGACGACGATGGAGCCGCCGAGCATCCCGATGAGCACGACCCCGAACACGTTCACCACGGGCAGTGCCGCGTTCTTCGCCGCGTGCCGGAACAGCAGCGACCGGACGGGCAGCCCGTTCGCCCGCAGCGCGCGGATGTACTCCCGGCCGAGGACGTCGGCCAGGGCGCCCCGCACCTGCTTGGCGATCATCGCGATGCCGCCGAGCGCCAGGCACGCGGCCGGCAGGACCAGCGAGCGGGCCCACTGGTCCGGCGCCTGCGCGAACGGCACGTACCCGGTCACCGGGAAGATCTCCAGGTTGACGGCGAACAGCACGACCAGCACCAGCCCGAGCCACGGCTGCGGCACGCTCATCCCGGCGACGGCCGCGCCGTCCAGGACCCGTCCGGCCACGCCGCCGCGCAGCGCGCCGACCAGGCCCACCGCGACGCCCAGCACCGCGATCACCAGGGCGGCGCCGGCGAGCAGGCACAGGCTGACCGCCAGGCGCGAGTTCAGCACCGACGACACCGGCTCCCCGGTGAACAGCGAGGCGCCGAGGTCGCCGCGGACGGCGTGCGACAGCCACGTCCAGTACTGGTCCGCCAGCGGCCGGTCGAGCCCGAGCTGCGACCTGACCTGCCGGTAGGCGGCGGGGTCGGTGTTCGTGCCGAGGATGGTGCGGGCGGCGTCGCCGGGGGTCAGCCAGGCCAGCACGAACGTCAGCGCGGACAGCACCAGCAGCAGCGGAAGCGACCACAGCAGCCGCCCGCCGACCATGCGCAGCATGATCGTCACCCGTCCTGGCCGGTGTCGCCGCCCGTGACCGGGAACGACGTGAGGCCGGTCGCTGGGAGGGACACGGTCGTCCCGGGCAGCAGCGTGGCCTGCGCGGGCGCCGCCGACTCGTCGGCCCGGACGAGGGTCAGGCCGAGCCGGAGCCGCTCGCCGGGCGCGAGCCGGATGTGCACCGGGTAGACCTCGACGTGCAGCGTGACCGGCGTCCCCGGTTCGACGGGCTCGCCCTCGCCGTGCGTGTGCCAGGGAACGATGATCTCCCCGTCCTGGTCGAGCAGGCTCCGCTTGAGGTCCACCTCGCGGTGGGACGCGCGGAGCCGGCCCTCGGTGACCGGGTGCACCTGCCCGTCCGGCCGGACGACCGACACCCGCGCGTGCACCTCGAAGTCGGTACAGGAGTCGTCGGTCCGCAGCACGGCCTGAAGCCCGATCGGGCCGAGGAGGCGGGCGGGTCGCCCGGCGGCCGGCAGGTCGAAGACGACCGTCTCCCCCCACAGGCGCATCCCGGAGCTCGTGGTCGTGTCCACCATGGTGTCCACCGAGGACGGCGGAGGAGGAGGCGTGCTGGACAGGCAGGGCTCAATGGGAACGACGCGGCCTTCCGTGGAGGTGCGACCCCCCACACCCCCCGGACCAGCCTGTTCAGCGGCGACGGGACGCCAGCGGGTCCAGGAGATCTCGTCGGTCGCCGGCCAGTCGCCGCGGACCTCCCAGTCGTCGGAGCCGACGCAGGACAGCCGCACGTTGGCGCCCTCCGCGGTCGGGTCCGCCCCCTCATCGCGCAGCCAGTGGTTCAGCCAGGACGCCAGCTCGCCGCGCTGCTCGTCCGACAGGAACGGCTCGTGGCTCCACGGCCCGACGACCAGCCGTTTGGGGCACCCGACCTGCTGGAATCCCCGGACGGTGCCGCGGAGGAAGTAGTCGTACCAGCCGCCCAGGAAAAGGGTCGGGACCTCGATCGCCGACAGGTCCGGCGTGCTGCGGTGGAACAGCTCGGTGTCGAAGTCCTCCCCGACGATCTCCCCGTAGAAATGACGCAGCCCCTCCCGGCGGGTGTCCGCGCGCTGCGCGGACAGGAAGGCCATCGCGCCCCAGTTGGTGTGGGACGGGATGCCGCCGCGCTTCCACATGTCGCGGTAGAAGTCGGTCGGGGCGATCCACGGGGCGATGCAGCGCAGGCCGCCCGGACGGCGGGCCCCGATGAGGAGCTGGTTCAGACCGGAGTACGAGCCGCCGATCATGGCCGTCCGACCGTCGCAGAACTCCTGCCGGGCCGCCCACTCGAGCAGCTCGACGCCGTCCTGGACCTCGCGCGGGGACAGGATGCCGTGGTAGGGCCCGGTGGAGCCGCCGAACCCGCGCACGTCGGCGATGAGCACCTCATACCCCTCGCGCACGGGTACCTGGAGCAGCTCGATGTGCATCGCGGACTCCTTGCGGTACGGCGTGATGACCACCACCGCCGGAGCAGGACCGCGCGACGCGGGGTACCGCAGCACGGACAGGCCGGCCCCGTCGCTCAGCGGCACCTCCAGATGCTCGGGAGAGGGGACCGGAAATCCGATCGAGGGCATGACGAACTCCTCATTCGGCCGCGAACGGCCAGGGTGGGAAGAGACGGTGTGGGATCAGAAGAACCAGGCGGGAGGCTCGTGCCCCCGGCCGGCGAAGTCGCCGAAGCGGCCGCCGAGGAAGGCCAGCGGCAGGCCGTCCCGGTCGCAGGTCCGCTGGACGGCGCCGAACACCACGACGTGGTCGCCGGCGGTGACCTGGCGGTCCACGGCGCATTCGAGGTGGGCGAGCGCGTCCGGGACGACCGGGACGTCGTGCTCGCCGTAGGTGAGCGGCAGCCCGGCAAAGTGGTCCTCGCCGCGTCCGGCGAACCGCCGCGCGATCGGCTCCTGGCGGGCGGCCAGGATCGACACGGCGAACCTCCCGGACGCGGCGACGGCGAGGGCCGTGCGGGCCCGCGCGCCGAAGCAGACGAGGATCATCGGCGGGTCCAGGGACACCGACGTCAGCGAGTTGACGGTCATCCCATGCGGGTCCCCGTCCGCGTCCAGCGTCGTGATGACGGCGACCCCGGTCGTGAAGCGCCCCATGACGCGGCGCATGTCGACGGGGTTCAGCACCGGGGCCCCGGGGCTGGTGGTCGGTGGCATGACGGTGCCTCCCTCATGTGCGGTAGCGGACCTCGAACGTGAGGCAGCCGTCCTCACTGCGCCACGGCCCGTGCTCCATGCCGGGCGGGCGGCAGGCGTACATCCCGGCCGTGAACGTCTCGCCCAGCCGCAGGTCGGTGATCGAGCCCTCCAGGATGTAGACCTCCTCCCAGAAGTCGTGCGCCTGGACGCCGTTGGGCCTGGTGTCGGTGCCGGGCTCGAAGCGCAGCATCCGGGTGGCGACCCCGGCGCCGGTGTCGGCGGCGAGGATCCGCTCGGTCAGTTCCGGGACGTCCCCTTCGCAGGGCGTGAAGCCGACCTTCTCGGCGGGGAAGAACTCGTGTTCGGGCTTGGCCATGGATCTCGTCCGTTCAGGCGACGTCGGTGTAGCCGGCGAGGAAGGCGTCGACATCGGCGACGGCCTCGGGGTAGCCGAAGTTGCGGTAGGCGTAGCCCTTCGCGACGAACGGCGCGCCGGCGTAGAACATCTCGTACTGGTGGTGGCGTCCCGCGAACTCCGACCCGACCGCGTCCCAGACGAGCTTGAACAGCTTCACCCGGTCCACGGCCTCCACCCCCGGGGAGTGGACGTACCGGTCGATGTCCGCACGGATCGCGGGTTCGCGCATGTCGGCGACGCTGGACGGCAGTTGCAGCACCCCGCCGCCCGCGAGATCCCGCAGGATCGCCAGGACCCGCGGATACAGCTCGGCCTGGAGCCCCATCGCCCCGTAGACGGCCCGCGCGTTCGGCCGCCACATCCCGTTCCCGTCCGGCTCCGCCTTGTACTCCGCCGCGAGCACGGCCGACTCGACCAGCGACGCCAGCCCGGCCAACTCGCCCAGCTTCTCCTGGACGCCCGGGATCCGGTCCACACCGTTGACCGCGGCGATCTTCCCGGCGAGCCCGGCGATGAACCGCAGCTTCACCACGAACCGGATCTGGGCCTGCCAGTTGCCGAGGACGTGCGCGCCGGTGGAGAAGAACTGGCGGCGCAGCCCCTCCACGTCCCGGTCCACGAACACCCGCTCCCACGGGACGAACACGTCGTCCAGCACGACCAGGGAGTCCGTCTCGTCGTAGCGCGTGGACAGGGGGTAGTCGTAGCCGCTGCCGGTCGTCGCGTACGGGCGGCGGCAGTACAGCTTCAGCCCCTCGGCCGACACCGGGACGGTGAAGCCCACCGCGAAGTCGCGGTCGTCCGGCGTCAGCGGCTTGATACAGGAGATGAAGATCTCGTCCGCGACCGCGGCGCCGGTCGCGAGCATCTGCGCGCCACGCACCACGATCCCGTCCGGCCGCTCCTCGACGACGCCGGCCTGGATGAACTCCCCGTCCCACGCGTGCGCGGTCGTCGCCCGCGACACCTGCGGCGGAATGATCGCGTAGGAGACGTACAGGCTCTCGTTCAGCACCCGCTTGTGGTACTCGGTGACGCTGGACGACAGGTCCCGCCGCTCGGTGACGAACGACTCCGGCGACGAGGCGAACGCCGCGATGAACGAGCCCACATGGTCGGGGCTGCGTCCCACCCAGCCGTGCGTGTGCCGCGCCCACGTCTCGATCGCGTGGCGGCGCGCCGCCAGGTCCTCCCGGCTGCGCGGGACGGAGAACACCAGGTTGGCCTCGGCCCCCGTCTCCGGCGACCGGTAGGTCATCCCCGTGGACCGGTCGGCGGCCAGGTCGAACAGCTCCGCCATCGTCCGCGCGATCGGCGCGAACGCCGGATGGTCGGCGACGTCCTGCACGCGCTCGCCATCGACATAGATCTCCCGCGCGTCCTTCAACGCCGCCAGGTACTCCGCTCCGGTACGCATCACGACGTCCTCCATTTCGTCTCGTATTCACAGGTCAGAGTGGTCGCGCCGACGGTCAGCGAGAGCTGCCAGCGGCGGCCCGGGGCGAACACGCCGCCGAGCAGCGGCAGCGTCCCGGCGAACACCACGACGTCTCCGTCCAGGTCGCCGACCGCGTCCGCGAGCCGGCCGAGCAGATCACCGGGGGTGCGCAGTTCCGCGAGCGTCCCGGACTGGTACCGGTTCCCGTCCACGGACGACTCGACGCGGATGGCGTCCCACGCCGCCTCGCCGTCCGGCAGCTCGACGACCTCGCCGCCGAGCGGCTTCGGGCACGCGGCCTTCGCCGCGGCGATCCCGGTCCGCTCGATGTCGCGGTCGGTGTGGTCGGACCCGACGCCCAGGTAGTGCCGGTCGCGATGCCGGATCAGCACCGGCTCGACCTCACCGGAGGTGTTGCCGCCGGCCACCGCGATCACCGGTTCCGCGGTCAGCAGGCCGGGGTCCAACCGGTAGAACGCGGGCACGCTCGGCGGCTCGGGCACCCCGATCGCCGCCAGCTCCTCGATGTGGACCCGGGCCGCCGCCTCGTCCCGTCCCGTGTAACCGGCGACGATCAGGTGCCGGGGCGCGCACTCCAGCTCGCCGCCGTTGAACCGCAGCCGCAACGTCGCGCTCATGACCGCCGGTCCTTCAGGACGGGGAACTCCTCGCGCGTCCGGGCCACGACGTCCGGATCGACCTCGCAATGGACGATCTCCTCCTTCTCGCCGCCCTCGGCCAGGACCGTCCCCCACGGGTCGACGACCCGTCCGGCGCCGCCCAGCTCGACGTCCCCCTGCGTGCCGACCGCGTTGCAGGCCAGCACCACGACCTGCTGCTCGACCGCGCGGCATTCGGTGAACAGCCGCCAGTGCCCCCGGCGCGCCGCGGGCCACGCCGCCGGCACCGCCACGGCCTGTGCTCCCGCGTCCACCAGGTCGCGCCACAGCTCAGGGAACCGCAGGTCATAGCAGGTCGTGGCACCCAGCGGGCCCAGCGGCGACGCCGTCGCCGCAACGCCCGAACCCGGCGTCAGCAGTTCCGCCTCCCGCGACCGGTACCCGAACACATGCACCTTCCGGTACGTGTGGACGACCGCACCTGCGGGGTCGATGAGCACGGCCGTGTTGTGCAGCCGTCCCTCCGCGGAACGCTCCAGGAAACTCCCCAGATGCAAGAAGCAGTTCAGGTCCCTGGCCCACTCCCGTGCCGCGGTGACGGTGTCCCCGTCCAACGGCTCGGCCAGTTCCTCATAGCGCTCGAACGCGAAATAGCCCGGCAGCCACAACTCGGGCAACAGCACCAACTCGGCGCCCGCGGCGTCGGCCACCATCGCCCCGACGCGCTCCCGCCGACGCTCGACCGGCTCGGACGGCGGGCTCTCGACCTGGACGAGCGCGACCCGCGTCATCGTCCGTCCCAGTTCGCCACCGCGGGAAGCCGCAGGACCTCAAGCGTCCCGTTCAGGTGCGCGGCCAGGGCCTCGGCGGCCCGCAGCGGATCACCCGACCGGATCGCGTCCACGATCGCGGTGTGCTCCGACAGCACCACCCGCGCCCGGTCCTCCGCCGACGCGATGGCCCGCAACCCCATCCGGACCTGCCGGTCGCGCAGCGACTCGTAGAACTCGGCCAGCACGGAGTTGCCCGCCCTCGTGACGATCGCGCGGTGGAACGCCCGGTCGCACTCGATGAACTCGACCGGGTCGTCCAGCAGCCCCTCCTGCCGCGTCACCAGGACCTCCAACTCCGGGGCGAGTTCCTCCGCCAGCGACGTCGCCCGCCGCACGCTCCAGTCCTCGACCAGCTCGCGGGCCTGCATCACCGCCTGGATCTCCCCATCGGAGACGGGCGGCACGAACGCGCCCTTCTTCGGCATGATCTTCAGGAAGCCCTCGGTCTCCAGCCGCAGCAGCGCCTCCCGCACAGGGGTTCGCGACGTCCCCGTCGCCTCGCACACCTCCGCCTCGGTCAGGAAGGTCCCCTCATGCCGGGGCAACGACCCGATGTGCCGCTTCAACCACCGATACGTGACGTCCTGCGCACTCTCCCGCGCACCTTGCGTACGACTCATAGACGTAATGTATACATCACGTCGACATGACGCACAAGAGAGACGAAACCCCAGGTCAAGCGACCCTCGCACGGGACAGGACCAGGTGAGCTCAGCCGCGTTCCGCCCGTCGCCACGGCGGCCAGGACGTCCCCGGCCACGACCCCGTACCCGGACCGGTCGCCCACGATCGTCATGACGACCGGCGCGGCAGGCGCCCGCCGCGCGACAGGCGAGATGGAGTCGACGTCGGCCGCGCACGAGTGACGCACTCGTCCAGGTCATAGCGCACCCAGGGCCAGTTTTCGGATCGCCCTCAAAAGCGAATGGATGGCATCAAAATGATGCCGAGGCCCCCCTGCACTGTTGAATGTGAATGAAGAACGAAAGACATCAACATTGACGTTCTTCCTAGATCAGAATTAGCCTGGCAACAGATTCCCTGGCGCGCACTGATCATTGCGACCGTGCCGGCTCCCAGTATGTTTCACCTTTCACCAGGCCCGGAAGGCTGCCATGACGAACAGCAGACACGCGGCGAGCGCGGCACTGGGGGCCGCACTCGCCCTGACCGCCCTGACCTCCGCCCCCGCATCCGCGGACCCGACCACCCCGCCACCGGGAAGCGTCACCATCACACGCCTGACCAGCAGCGGTTCGGGCTGCCCACCAGACACCGTGGGGTTCTCCGTAGATCTCCAGACCTATACCTTCACCCTGACGCCCACCGACTTCCGCGCACATGCCGGCGGAACCGCCGAACCCACCGACCGCTTTAGAATCTGCCAGACCGGACTACAGATCAGCGCCCCGAAGGAGTTCACCTACGCGGTCGCCGCCGCTGACCATTCCGGCTTCGCCGATCTACAGCCTGGCGCCTCCGGCCGTCTCTCCTCCTCCTATTACTTCCAGGGCCGGTCCGGAGGGCTGTACAAACATGAGCTCACCGGCCCGTACTGGGACAACTGGACGTACTCGGATGTTTTCTCTACCGGAGAGCAGCAGTTCAAGCCCTGCGGCGAGGAAAGAACTTTGCTGATCAACCTGTCACTGAGGGTGGACATCGGCACCTCCGACAAAGCCAAGACCACAGTCATGGAGATGGACTCGACCAGAGGTAGCAAGATCAAGCTGGCCTGGAAGCGCTGCCCGTGAAGCAGCCGCCCGGGGTCCGTCCGGGGCTCTGGAGTCCCCCACGAAGCGCGAGCGCGCACATCACCGCCCGTCTGGACCGCGAGCGTGGTGCTCATGACCCCGGTGGCCCCAGCCTGGGCCAGCCAAAGAAGTATCCACAAGTAGAGAGTGTGACCTTGGGCGCCACGTAGCTGGAGGTATCGTCTGGCCGGTGGTCACTCAAGCGCTGTTCGACGTGGACGAGCCTTCGCTACCGATGGCGTTGCAGGCCGCTGTGCGGCACGGGGAGATCTTCACTCGCCGGTGGGTCGTGGAGCTGATCCTCGACCTCGTCGGCTACACCGCCAATCGTGATCTTGCTGAGCTGAGCCTCGTTGAGCCGGCGTGCGGGCAGGGCGCATTCGTCGGACCGGTCGTGGAGCGGTTGAGCAAGTCGTGTCGAGATCATGGGCGGCCGCTTTCCGACGCAGCTGAGTCGATCCGAACGTTCGATCTGCTGCACGGGAACGTCGAGCTGACACGCACGCTCGTCCGCGACCAGCTCACGGCGGACGGCTGGGGACACAGCGAGACTGAGGCCATCGTGTCAGGCTGGGTGCGCCAAGGGGACTATCTACTCGCCGCTCACCGTACCGCTGAGGCTGACTTCGTGGTCGGCAACCCGCCCTACATCCGGCTTGAGGACGTGCCGGAAGAGCGCATGATGGCCTATCGGGCCGTCTGTCCCACGATGGGTGGTCGCGCTGATGTATATGTGGGATTTTATGAGACCGCCCTTCGTAGCTTGAAGACGGGCGGGAAACTCGGCTTCATCTGTGCCGATCGTTGGATGCGCAACCAATATGGCCGGCGTCTTCGGCAGACGGTGACACGGCGTCACAGCATGGACCTTGTTCTTACGATGCATGACGTTGACGCGTTCCACGAACCGGTTTCCGCTTACCCGGCCATTACGATCATTCGTAACGCTGCACAAGGTGCCGCGATCGCCGCCGATACCACGAGAGGTTTCGGGCCGTCCGAGGCTCAGGAACTCCTTGGATGGTTGAATGGCCCGTCACAGGACACGGTAGTCACCGCGAGCTTCAAGGCTTCGCGTCTTCCTCACTGGTTCCCTGGTGAGGACTCTTGGCCGGCGGCTTCCCCTGCACGTTTGGCGGTTCTGGAGGAGCTGAGTGATAGGTTTCAGCTCCTCGAAGACGAGACAACGGGAACACGCGTTGGCATCGGGGTGGCCACGGGAGCGGACAAGGTTTTTATCACCGAGCGATCCGATCTCGTGGAAGAAGATCGAATGCTTCCCCTCGCCATGGTCCGCGACACGACGTCGGGGAATCTCGACTGGGGCGGTATGTACCTGGTCAACCCATGGAATGAGCTGGGTGGGCTAGTCGACCTGGCAGCCTATCCGCGGCTGCGCGCCTACCTCACCCGGCACCGGGCAGCGCTACAAAAGCGTCATGTTGCCCGTAAGCAGCCAGAACGCTGGTACAAGACGATCGATAAGGTTGACCCGCAGCTGAACACTCGTCCCAAGCTCCTGCTGCCGGACATGAAGCAGGTCATTCACCCGGTGCTGGATGAGGGCGGGCTGTATCCTCATCACAACCTGTACTTCATCGTCTCTGATGTCTGGGATTTGCGGGTGCTTGGTGGTTTGCTGCTGTCCAATGTCGCTGAGGCATTCGTGGAGGCCTACGCGGTCAAGATGCGGGGCGGAACTCTGCGCTTCCAAGCCCAGTACCTGCGGAAGATCCGCGTTCCAGACCCTGCGGAGATAGATGAAGTCACCGGCGCGGCCTTGGCGGCGGCATTCGAACGCCGCGACGTGCAGGCAGCGACACAAGCCGCCCTGCGCGCCTACGGGCTCCCAGGACTCCCCGACTGAAGGAAGACCTTGGCAGTTACTCGACAAGACTTCGAGGGCGCGGTTGCCGCTTACTGGGACGCGAAAGAGTCGCAGCGAGAAATATCTAAGATCAAAGATGCTGTCGGCGCTGGCACGGCCGGCTCCATACGGGGCGGCAGACACTTCGACGATATCACCGCTCTTCTTGCCAAGTTCTTCCTAGAGTCCGGATATCCAACGAAGGACATCCGAGTGGCGAAGAAGCATGGACTGGAACTTCCCGGCTACTATCGCCCACAAAAACAGTGGGACCTCGTGATATCCCATGGGACGACCCTCGTTGCGGCCTTTGAGCTCAAAGCGCTCGGCGGCCCGTCCTTCGGCAACAACTATAATAATCGAGTAGAAGAGGCATTGGGTAGCGCAGTCGACCTCAGACGCGCCGCACTCGCTGATCTGTTTCCCGGCGAAAAGCCGTGGCTCGGCTACTTCTTTATCATGGAAGACGCCCCCGGTTCACGCACCCCCGTACGCCTCAAGAGGGGAGCATCGCCTGTCGAGGAGATCTGGCGCGGAAGATCCTACCAAGCAAGATTCGCACTCTTCTGCGAGCGCCTTATGGCGGAAGGTCTATATGATGCGGTTTGCTACATCACTTCGTCCGCACCTGATCCGCACCCCATCGAGCTAGTCGAAAGCCTCGACTGGAAGCATTTTTCCGCCGCAATAACTGCCCGTATCACCTATCTCAGAGAGCTAGGGATTCCGGCCAGCACATAGTGGGCGATACTGTTCCCCATACTAGACCTCTTGGTCGCCGAGCAAACCAAGAGAAGCATCGATATCGAAGCAGGCCAAGCGGTTGCGGACGATCGGCGCAAAGTCGTCTGGAATCAGTTTCTCGGGATCAGAGGGGGCCGAGCACGGACTTGGCCCGCTCACCCGCGTCGTCGATCAAGGCACGGTGACTGCCAGGAAGTGAGCGTCGTCCCAGACGACGCCGGGAGACGAACAGATTTCGAGGCGCGGCCTGGAACGCCACCGGCAGGCCCACCCAGCCGGGCGCTGCGGCTGAGTTGGGGCCCGGCAACGTGGCAAGAACCGGACAAGTATGGCCATTGATGTTCATATAGGACAGGGGGGATGGTGGCGTCGGCGGTCGACTCACCTCCTCGGTGCGCCGCCCGCGCTCCCGTCACCAGCTCCTGGAGGGGACTTCCGATGGCCCACTTAGACAGGCGGACGCTGCTGGCCGCCCCGCTCGCCCTGGCGGCCGGCTCGCGGCTTGTTCCCGCACCGGCCGCCGCCACGTCCTGGCCGAGTGCGTCAGAGCCCGACAGGGGAACGACGTACATGGTCTGGAAGGGCGTGGACGGCGATGAGGCCATCTGGTGGAACCATCTGGACGGTGCGGGGCCCGGCTGGACCTGGCCGCAGAAGACCGGCGCCATCACCTCCGCCGGTACGGCACTGAGCCTCCCCTTCCGGGCACAGACGATAATGCTCGAGCGGGGGTACGGCGACGATCAGCAGATCTGGTTCCACGCTTTCGACGGCTCGACTTTCGGTGAGCGGCAGGCGGTGCCCGGCGCCTTCACGAGCGTCGGCCCGGCGGCCACCGTCTGGGGGGACCATACGTGGTTGGCCTGGAAGGGGGTCGCCGGTGATGACCGGATCTGGTGGATCTCACGCGACTGGCCGTCCGGGAACTGGACCGGAACACAGGTCGTGCCCAACGCCTTTACCAGCTTCGGCCCTGCGCTGGCGGTCCGGGCACCCGGCTCGCTCCAGGACTGGGGCGAGGTCAACATGGTCTGGAAGCACAACACCAGCCAGCAGATCTACTGGATGACCTTCGACCACCGGGACCGCAAGAGCTGGAACGCGCCGACGCCGTTATCGGGTGCCTTCACCGACGCCGGGGTCGCGCTGGCCGCTCCGTCCATCGGCGGCCTGGTCATGGCCTGGAGGAACCCCTCCGACGGGCAGATCTACTGGAGCCGCATGCTCTACCCGGCGCGCTGGTCGGCCCCGCAAGGCGTGCCCGGCGCCTACACCAGCGTCGGTCCCACGCTGACCGTGCGCGGCCCCCACGTCTACATGGCCTGGAAGGGAGTCCCCGGAGACCAGCGGATCTGGTGGAACCGGTGCGACAACTCCAGTACCTGGACGTCCCCTGACTTCGTGCCCGGCGCGAACACCAGCTTCCGCCCGGCGCTGACGTCCTTCGGCTACTAGCTGAACTAACCTTCCGGGTAGAAGAGGAACAGCGTGCAACCCGTCGTGGTCTGCGGGACGTGCGAGGAGCCTGCGGGGGCGTGGATGAAGGATCCGGCCTGGTAGTCCCGGTCTCCGTCGTTGAAGATGCCAGAGATCACGAAGACCTCCTCGGGACCCGGTTCGTGGACGTCCACTCCCTGCCAGCATGTGTTCGCGTCCATCTCCAGCACATGTGCCTTCGCGCCATTGTCCCCGTTCCACAGTGGGCGCGCACGAATGCCTGGGAAGAGTTCGTGAACCGGGGCGTCCTGGACGGCGGACCACACATAGGCAGGCGTGTTCTGTTCAGTCGTCATGGGGCCAGCCTGGCGGCCGACCGTGGCCCCCGCCGAGTGTCAGAAAAGACATCATGCGGTACTTTCCTGCCATGCATCGCGTCGTGGCCCTCGTCCGCCCGCCTCAGTCGACCTTCGAACTCGGCTGCGCAGCTCAGGAGTTCGGGATCGAACGGCCAGGACTTCCGACGCGGTACGCCTTCGGCGTGTGCACGGAGCGCCCTGGCCCGGTCGCGACGCTCGCCGGGTACGACATGCTCGTGACTGACGGGCTGGACGCTCTGGCCCGGGCCGACACCGTGATCATCCCGGGCTGGCTGCCCACGAAGGAGCCGCCCTCTCCCGCCGTCGTCCGCGCGCTGCGCAGCGCCCACTCCCGCGGAGCGCGGGTCGTCAGCATCTGCTCCGGCGCCTTCGCGCTGGCGCACGCCGGCCTGCTGGACGGACGGCGGGCGACCACTCACTGGGCACTGGCGGACGAGTTCGCCGCGCGCTTCCCGGCTATCCGGATCGACCCGGATGTGCTGTACGTGGACCATGGTGACGTAGCCACCAGCGCCGGCGCCGGGGCCGGAATCGACCTGTGCATGCACCTGATCCGCAACGACCAGGGCGCCCGGTACGCCGCGCATGTCGCACGGACCATGGTCATGCCGCCCCACCGCGAGGGCGGGCAGTTGCAGTACTCGGCGCCGCCACATCCCGCACAGATCGACGACACGCTCGCGCCGCTGCTGGAATGGATCACCGGGCGACTCAGCGAACCCGTGACCATCGAACGCCTGGCCGCGCACGCGGGCATCTCAACTCGTACCCTCACCCGGCGCTTCTCCGATCAGCTCGGCACCAGCCCCGGGCAGTGGCTGCTCGCCCAGCGGATCGCCGCGGCCCGGGATCTGCTGGAGTCCTCCGACCTCTCTTTGGACACCGTCGCCCGCCGCGTCGGTCTTTCCTCGGCCACCAATCTCCGCAGGCGCTTCCTCAACAGTCTGGGCACAACCCCCGGCGCCTACCGCCGGGCGTTCCGAGCCACACCACGATGACGATCCGCCGGTTCACCGACGCGAGTCCCCACTCCCGGGCAGCTGTGCGGCCCCGGGTCTACGTCGGTTTTCGAGGGGCGCTCTTGCCTCGCGTGCAGCAATGCAACAAGGCGGAGACAGGCGCCTCAGCAGTCACCTCCGCCTCTCCTCTTGGACACAACATGTAGTTGGTCATGTGCATTGAGTAGCTGTCGGTTGCTGGAGAGACTCCTGTCATCCGACCTGAAACCAGAGGAGTCATCTGTCATGCGCTACTCCCCCCGACTCATCCGTTCCTGCGGCGCTCTGGCCGCGGCAGCCACGGCGGTCACGGGCCTGATGCTGGGTCCCGCCGCAACCGCCGACACCCCCGACGGACAGAACACCGCCACCGCGGCCGCCGCAGGCAGCCTGCACGCCTGGCGGGGCCAGCCGAGCGGGCCCCCCGACCAGGTCTTCGAGGGCTTCGAGTGCCAGAACACCGACTACCGGTTCAGCTCATGGCAGGTCGCCAGCGAAGGGGCCCCCGAACTGTGGATGGCCTTTGAAGACCCCAACTGCGAAAGCCCCAGCGGGTTCATCAACCCCAACGGCGAGCCGGAGACCCGTAACGGCGTCGGCTCCGTCCAGCGGTGGCGCTGACCCCTCCCCCGCGTGACCGTGCCCCGGTGACCTGCTCCGCGCAGGACGCCGGGGCCTCGGCGCATCTGGCACCGACCACCTGAGGGGTCCAAGGATCTTCCGTCGCACCGATGAGTTCGAGGCTTCGGCAGGGTCGGTACTGGTGAACGTGCCGCGCGATTGCGAGAAGGGGGACCTGCTGTGCCGAAATATGTGACTATCGGGTACGGAGACCAGGAGGGCTACGACCGTACTAGCCCATCTGTCCGTGACCAGGCGCACGCGCACGACGCTCGCTTGCAGGAAGCCGGAACTGTCATGGGCATCGCCGGTTCGCCCGCACAGGTGCGTAACCACGATGGTGCCGGTGTGACCGTGCGGGAGGGCTCCTTCATGTCCTCCGCTCTCCCGGTGGCCGGGTTCGCGATCATCGAGGCCGCGAGCATGGACGAGGCCGTCCAACTGGTGTCGAAGACCCCATGCGCGGTCGCGCACGGTGTGGTCGAGGTGTGGCCGTTGCAGGAGACTCCTTAGATTGCACGTGCCTACCGGGCCGGCGGTCGGTCATCGTCCCGGGAAAGGCGCTTCGCCGTACCCCGTTCGTTGAGAAGGGCACGGGCGGCCTGGGCCTGCCTGGTCGTCGGCAGATATCCGTCAAGGAGGTGAGGGAGTGAGAGCCGCCGCCCCCGCACCTCGCGCGACGAGATTCCTGATGGCCTGCGCACCACGGACACATTGACCCTCAAGGCGTGCTCGTTGCCCGGTGGGACGCCCGGCCGGTCGGTCTCCACGGCGACGAATCGAAATCCGTTGGCCAGGTCGCAGGCCGTGCAGCCGGCCGGGCCCCGGCTCAACCTGTCGCCGCACTCGGCGCAGGTAAGCCGGTCGTAGGCGGCGTCCACCACCCGCCACGGGTGTCTGTCGGGCTCGTCGATCACCATCTCGGCGACGGCGTGCTCGTCCGAGGCCGTCAATGTGCCGAACTCCTGCGTGACGAACCCCCGCCATCCGGATTCGACGATCTCATCGACGATCCCGGCGCATCGCTCGCAGTCGGGCGCTCCGGCGGGTTCCCAATGGTGACATCTGCCGCACCGCCGCATCCTCGAACGATACTCGACCCCCGACCAGCGTTACCGCGGACGCCCGGCTCCAGCGCCCGATTCACCGATCGTGCGGTGTAGGCGTGCGCGGCGACGTACCGGTTGGCCGCCTCTGCCTCCGCCTCCGCCACGATCGCGCGCGGCTCGCCGGGGGTGTCTTAACAGGTCGCCCTGCCGATACTCCCCCGACTCCACGTCGAGCAGCCGAACGTCGAGCAACACCAGGCCGGCCACCATGCGGTCACCGTGCAGACGATCACGATCATCGCGAAAGGGCGTCAGAGATGGTGGCGGAGGACGAGGTCGGCGGGGAAGGGGTCCAGGTAGGTCTGCTGGGTGAGGTAGGCGAGGTCCTCGCCTTCGGCGTGATGGTGCAGCAGGGCGACGGGGACGCTCAGCGGCGCCTCGCCCTGCCGGTAGGACTCGATGGCGGCCACGATGTCATGCCGCCGCGCCTCGTTGAGGTGCTCGCTCAGCGGGCCGAAGACGTGCAGCAGCGCGTTGGCGTGGCGGCCCCGGCCGGGACGGACGGCCATGGCCTCGGCGAAGGCGCGACGGTAGTCGGCTTCCAGGCCGTCGCGGTCGCGGGTGCCCGCCTGCGCGACGATCCGCCCCATCTCCCGGTACGCGGACGGTGTGTGCGCGAGAAGCTGGAGCTTGTGGCGGCTGTGGAAGGCGACGAGGTCGCGGGGCCGCCAGTCGCCGGCGAACAGCTCGCGGAGGCGGGCGTGGGCGAAGACGCGCTCGACGAAGTGCTCGCGCAGGACGGGGTCGCGCAGCCGCCCGTCCTCCTCGGCCGGAAGGTGCGGGAGCGCGCCGGTGACCAGGGCGGCGAACACGCCCCGGCCGCGGCGGTCCACCGGCTGCCCGTCGGTGCGTTCGCCGGGCCGTCCGGACGCGTAGCGCGGCAGGTTCAGCAGCCCGCAGCTCGGTGAACGCGACTTGAACACATACCCGTCGACGTCGGCGATGGCGACGACGCGGTCGTCCGCCAGGGTGGTCATCGCGCGGGTGTGGTCGGCGCCGCCGTCCTTGGTGACGATGTGCTGGTCGGTGAGCAGCCGCAGGGTGGGGCGCGGGGCGCCGAGGCCGATCTCCATCTCCGGGCAGATGGGCACCCAGTCGACGTGGTGCGCGAGCGGACCGGTGAGGAAACGGTCGCGGCTGTGGCCGCCGTTGTAGCGGACGGGCGCGCCGAGCAGGCAGCTGGACACCGCGAGCCGGGGGCGTGGATGGGCCCCGGGCGCGGGTCCGGGCGGCGGCAGGGGCGGGGTCACAGCAGCTCCTTCATGCGGCGCATCCCGCGGGCGGTACGCGCCTTGACGGTGCCGAGCGGGACGGCCAGCCGGTCGGCGATCTCGCGCTGGGTCAGCTGCCCGAAGTGCGCGAGCACGATCGCCTGCCGCTGCGGGACGGGCAGCACCGCCAGCGCGTTGCGGACGTCGTGCGCGACGTCCAGGGCGGGCGCCGCGTCGGGCACGGCGGCGGCGTCCTCCAGCGGCACCGCGCGCCGGTGGTGGCGCGCCTCGGCGCGCAGCTGGTCGATGGCGCGTTTGCGGACGATGGCGATCACCCACGGTTCCAGGTCGCGGGTGGGATCGAAGCGGCGCCGCGACCGCCACACCTCCAGGAAGACGAGCTGGACGACGTCGTCCACGGCGTGCCCGGGTACCAGCCGTGCCGCGTGGTGGCGGACGAGGGGCGCGAGCGTCCGGTAGCACTCGGCCAGCGCCGTCTCGTCGCCGTGGGCAAGCCGCTGTCCCAGGCTCGTGTGCGGGGTCATATGCACCGTCGTCTCCAGAAAAAGTGATTCAAAACTTGTTCATAGTCAAAACGGTGGGCATGCGCAACCAGCACAGCGCAAAGGAAGAGGAAAGCCGGTACGACGACCAGGAGCGATCAGGCGAGCGGCGGCGTCGACGTCAGTTCGGCGACGGCCTCGGGTAGCGTCCCGATCAGGACGACGGAGCCCGGCAGGCGGTCGCGCGCCCAGCCGGGCCCGCCGACCACCAGGCGATACGGGGGACGCGACGGCGGCAGCCCGTCCAGCCAGCCGGGCTCACCAGTCTCGGCGGTCTGCGACCAGACGAAGACGGCGTTCGGGCCGGCCCTCCGGATCGCGGCGGCCAGCGCACGGGGCGGCACACGCGCGCCCAGGATCCGCGCCGTGGCACCGGCCTCGGCAAGGGCCGCGGCCAGCGCGTACACCGGCAGGCAGTGCTGTTCCTCCGGCGCGCACGCCAGCAGCACGGGACGGACGTTCAGCGACCGCGCCGGCGCGGTCACCTCCGCCAGGCAACCGAGGAGGACCGTGGACAGCAGATGCTCGACCTCCACGCACTCCCCGGTCGCCATGTACTTGCGCCCGACCCCCGTCAGGACGGGAACGATCAGCCCGTCCCAGGTCGCCACGACCCCGTCCCGGCGCAGCGCGTCCCGGACGGTCTCGACCATCGCGGGCTGGTCCAGCGCCATCGCCGCCCGGGCCAGGCCCCGCACCGCGGCGCCCGTCCCGTCCGGCGTGGCGGAGGTTCCGGCCAGGGGGACGCGACGGCCGCCCGCGCCGTGCGCGCGGGGCGCGGGCTCGCCCGGCGGCTCGTCCAGCGCGACCCGGGCGGCCTCACCCGGCGGGGCACCGGCGAGGATCTGCCGCTGCATGGTCGCCAGCCGTGCCAGGTCGGCGGGGGTGTAGCGCCGGTGGCCGCCCGGGCTGCGCCCGCTGGGGCCGATCCCGTACCGGCGGTCCCAGGTGCGCAGGGTCGAGGCGGCCACGCCGAGGCGCTGCGCCACCGCGCCCACACCCAGCCCGGCCTCTCGGCCCGCCGACCCGTCCATGCGCTCGACTCCCCGCGTTGTCCCGGATCGCAAAGCGTACGATCTACCAGGTCTTCGCCAGAACCCCGCGCACCGGTTTCATCACGGGCCTACCGGGGAGCCGACCTCCGCCGCGCGGGCCGGCGGTCGGATCCGGGTGAGCGCGAGCCTCCGGACGCGCTCGCCTCGGTGATGTGCAGGCGGGTGTGCAGGCCGGTGATGTGCAGGACGCGCATCACCTGCGGCTGCGGATGGTGCAGGCGGAGCTGGTGGCCGCGCTCGCTCATCAGCTGGTGGGCCCACACCAGGACGGACAGGCCGCTGGAGTCGGCGAAGCCGAGCCCCGACATCTCCAGCAGCAACCGGTGCGGGTTGTGCGCGTTGACCGCCATCCGGATGTGATGGCGCAGCTCGTCCGCGGTCGCCACGTCCAGCTCGCCGCTCAGGCGGAGCTCCGTCGTGGTCCCGTCGTGATGGACGTCGACGGCCAGCAGGAGAACGCTGCCGGTGTAGGCGTCGGTGCCCGCCGCGGGCGGGGTCAGCGCCGGCGAGGGCACCGGCGGCACGTCGGGGGGTGCGTAGGGTTGGGTCGAGGTGTTGTCGGGCAAGGTCACAGAGCCTCCAGGGCTACGCGAGATCTCCGGGACCGGGCGGGGTCAGGGGCCGGGCCAAGACGAAACAAGCGAACGTGGTCCAATCGGATCGGACGCGCGTCGGATAAGTGGATGAGGTCGGATCAGCGGACGTCGGACGGTTGCGGAACCTAGGAAACGCCCTTTTCGAGGATCTCGGCGGCCAGGTCGGCGACGCGGCGCCGGCTGTCCCGCGCCTGCCGGCGCAACCGGTTGAAGGCCGAGACGGCGTCCACCTTGTGGGTGGCCATCAGGTAGCCGATGGCCCGCTCGATGATCACCCGGTAGTCCAGCGCGTACTGCAACTGGGCGGCGGTGACGCTGTGCTCCTGCGACGACAGCGCGGCGGACATCAGCTCCCCGATCAGGCCCGCGTAGGCGCGCAATGCCGAGATGTCTGAGTCGTCCCATCCGTACGGCTGGGACCGGTAGACGTTCAGGGTCCCGACCGGACTGCCTCCCAGCAGTATCGGCACCCCGGCCACCGCCCGCACGCGCTCGTCCAGCACCTCGACGAGTTGCGGCCAGCGGGCGTCGGACCGCACGTCCTTCGTGGACACCGGGTGGCCGACGACATAGGTGTCGTAGCACGGGCCCTGTTCGGCGTCGATCTGCGCCTGTTCCAGGGTCCGTCCGACCTCGTCCGAGGCGGCCACGTAGAGGAGTTGCTCCTCCTCGTCGATGAGCATGATGCCGGCGCCGTCGTAGCCGAACAGCTCGTCCACCGAGCTGACCACACGCTGGAGCGCGCGCACCACATCCGTCTCGTGCGGCGTCTTACGCAGATGCTCAAGGCTGAATTGCAGGGCTTCGGTGTCGATGTGCATCATGATCTACGTCCTCGGATGGCGGAACAGCGGTCGATGGGTCCGGGCGGGCACTACGGCCATCCGTGGTCGTCCGACGCGGTGTGCGCGGCGAGACGGACCAGCAGTTCGGCGGCCGTTTCGGCCAGGTGCTCACCGACCGTGATCTGGTTCCGCGTCCAGGTGCACGGTGCGCACCGGTAGAAGTTCAACGCCCCGATGACACCGCCGTCGAGGTGCACGGGCACCGACAGCACGGCCCGAACCGGTGCCGCCCGGCGCGCCAGCCGCGCGTATCCGGCCCCGCTCTCGCGGCCCAGATCCTCCACCGCGACGGGGTGATCGGCAGCCACGGACTCGTGGGCGGGCCCGAGCTGCTCGGCCTGCTGGGCGTACTCCAATTCGAGCCCTTCCGCCGTGGATCCCCCCACGGCGCGCAACCCGCTCGCGTCGGCGGCGAGCATCAGGGCCACACCATCGGTCCGAGAGATGACCGCCATCGAGCGCAACGCACATGCCAACTGTCCCGCGGCCAAGGACCACTGATCGATGAACGTTTCCCGACCGCGGCCGGACGCAGATCCAGGCTGTGGCCACGGACGGTGGTCGGTATGATCGCTGATGTCACGGTCGTTCGCCATGATTGTCCCTTCGGGCAGCCTAAAAGCACTGATCCGCGGACACAGGGCGGAACTTCACCTCCACCTTACCCGGCAGGCGCTCGCCCACACCACCACGCCCGCGTCGCCTGCGACCTGCGCTCGGAGCGGCGCCCGCGGGCCTCCTGTCGGGCGGTGGTTCATGACGCGTTGGTAGACTCCGCGATGCGGATGGTTCACTCGGTGACGAGTGTCGTAAGAGGGAACCCGGTGCGAATCCGGGACTGCCCCGCAGCGGTGAGCGGGAACGACCGCCGTCATCATGCACTGGGATCTTCGATCCTGGGAAGCGACGGCCAGTAGGACGCTTCTTCACGGAAGCGGTGCCCGCGAGTCCGAAGACCTGCCTCCGCCCGCGCGCCGTCCGGCGTGCGGTGGTCGGTGGCCTCGCGGGAGGGTCACGGCAGGCACGCCTGACCGTGCCGCGCCGTCCCCCACGCGTGTCCGCCTTGTGGCTCAGCGAGGGAAGCCGCCATGAACTCCACTGTCCTGGGATATCCGCGCATCGGTGCGCACCGCGAACTGAAGACCGCCACCGAGGACTACTGGGCCGGACGCATCGACGCCGCCGCGCTGGACGAGGCGGGGGCCGAGCTACGCCGTCAGGTCTGGACCCAGCTGCGCGACGCGGGGCTGGACGCGATCCCGTCGAACACGTTCTCCTTCTACGACCAGGTGCTCGACACCAGCGTCCTCGTCGACGCCGTCCCGGACCGGTACCGGCATCTGACCGGGCTCGACCGGTACTTCGCGATGGCGCGCGGGGTCCAGGACGTCCCGCCGCTGGAGATGACCAAGTGGTTCGACACCAACTACCACTACATCGTCCCCGAACTGGAGCCGGACACCCGGTTCCGGCTGGCCGGCGGGTCGGCGTCCAAGCCCCTGGCCGAGTACGGAGAGGCCAGGTCGCTGGGCGTCGAGACGCGTCCGGTCCTGGTCGGGCCGCTGACCTACCTGCTGCTGGCCAAGCCCGCACCGGGTGCGCCGGCCGGGTTCCGGCCGCTGGACCTGCTGGACGACCTGGTCGAGGTGTACGCCGAGCTGCTGGAGCGGCTCTCCGGCGCCGGCGCCGCCTGGGTGCAGCTGGACGAGCCCGCGCTCGTGGCCGACCGGACCGATGAGGAGATCGCCGCGCTCGCCCGCGCCTACGGGCGGCTCGGCGGGCTGTCGTCGCGTCCGCGCCTGCTGGTCTCGACCTACTTCGCGACGATCGGCGTGGACGCGCTGCGGGTGCTGGCCGACCGGGTCGAGGCCGTCGGCCTGGACTTCGTCGCCGGGTCCGGCAACCTGGAGGCCCTCGCGTCGGTCGGCGGGCTGCCGCGCAAGACCGTCGTGGCGGGCGTCGTCGACGGCCGCAACGTCTGGCGCACCGACACGCGCAGGGCCCGCGCCACCTGCGCCACCCTGCTCGGGCTGGCCGACCAGGTGGTGGTGAGCACGTCGTGCTCGCTGCTGCACGTCCCGATCGACCTGGACGCCGAGACGTCGCTGGACCCGTCGGTGCGCGGGCGGCTCGCCTTCGCCCGGCAGAAGGTCGCCGAGGTCGTCGCGCTCGGCAGGGCACTGCGCGAGGACGGTCCGGCGCCGGCGGAGGCTCCCGCCCCGGCACCGGCGGTCGACCATGACGTCCGGGCCCGCCTGGACGCCCTTCGCGGCGTGCGCCGGGGCGACCGCGCGGGCCGGTTCGCCGCGCAGCGCGCCGCGCTCGGCCTGCCCGACCTGCCGACGACGACGATCGGCTCGTTCCCGCAGACCCCGGGGATCCGCCGTGCCCGCGCCGACGGGCGGGCCGGACGGATCTCCGCCGACGCCTACGTCCAGGCCATGAAGGAGGAGATCGCGCGGGTCATCGAGCTCCAGGAGGACATCGGGCTGGACGTGCTCGTGCACGGCGAGCCGGAGCGCAACGACATGGTCCAGTACTTCGCCGAGCAGCTCGACGGGTACGCCGCCACGGAGCACGGCTGGGTGCAGTCCTATGGGTCGCGTTACGTGCGGCCGCCGATCCTGCACGGCGACATCGCGCGGCCGCGTCCGATGACGGTGGAGTGGGCGACCTACGCGCAGTCGCTGACGAGCAAGCCCGTGAAGGGGATGCTGACCGGCCCCGTCACGATGCTGGCCTGGTCGTTCGTCCGGGACGACCAGCCGCTCGCCGACACCGCGCGGCAGGTGGCGCTGGCCCTGCGGGACGAGATCGGCGACCTGGAGGCGGCCGGGGTGCGCGTCATCCAGGTGGACGAGCCGGCGCTGCGCGAGTCACTGCCGCTGCGCGAGGCCGACCGCGCCGCCTACCTGGACTGGGCCGTGGAGGCGTTCCGGCTGGCCACCTCGGGCGTCGCGGACGCCACGCAGATCCACACCCACATGTGCTACTCGGAGTTCGGCGAGATCATCGGCGCGATCGGTGCCCTGGACGCCGACGTCACCAGCGTCGAGGCCGCCCGCTCGCGCATGGAACTGGTCGCCGACCTGCGCGCCGCCGGGTACGACAACGGCATCGGGCCGGGCGTCTACGACATCCACTCGCCCCGCGTCCCGTCCGCCGAGGAGATGGAGGACAACCTCCGGCGCGCGCTCCAGGCCGTCGAGCCCGCCCGGCTGTGGGTCAATCCCGACTGCGGCCTGAAGACCCGCGCCTACCCCGAGACCGAGGCGTCCCTGCGCAACCTGGTCACGGCGGCGCACCGCGTCCGGCAGGACCGCACCGGCTGAGCCGAGGTTCGATCGACGGCCTTCCTCGCCGGACGGGGAAGGCCGTCCGCTCACCTGGCGGGTCCGGTCGCGCCCGTCAGGTTTGGAGGTGCGGGTAGGTGGAGGAGCGCTGCTGGAAGGCGAGGACGGCGGGATTCTTGATGACACCGTCGCGGATCTCCACAGCCCGCTGGACGGTCTTGTCGGCTTCCCAGCCTATGGGGCCGGCGAGAACCGTGCGCAGGTGCGGCAGCAGGGCCTCGCTGATCTCCCAGGTCGCGGAGTCCCAGAGATAGGACGGGCTGTGATCGACGCCGTAGTTGCGGACGGTGCCGACGGTGAACATCGGGTCGGTGAACGGTGTCGGACGCGACCACTCGAACCCCATGCCCGCGTCACAGGACACGTCGATGGCGAGCGTGCCCGGCCTGAAGAGCGGCAGGTCTCCGAGGGTCGCGAAGATGAGCGGCGCGCCGGTGTCCTGAAGGACGCAGTTGACGATGATGTCGTGCCGCGCGAGGAAGGCGGCGGTCGGCATCGGGCCGTCCTCGGTGAGCACCTGGGTGAGGGTCGGGTCGTCCGGACGGCGATCGAAATGGACGATCCGGGCCGAGTGGATCGGTGAGCCCACCGCGCTGACACCCCGCTGCGTCAGGATGTGGACGTCGTGGACACCGAGCGCGTTCAGCGCCGTGACCGCGCCCCGGGCGGTCGCGCCGAAGCTGATGACGGCCGCGCTCCGCCGTCGTCCGTAGGCGCCGGTGACGCCGGAGAGGGCGAGGGCGTGCATCACCGAGCAGTAGCCGGCGAGTTCGTTGTTCTTGTGGAACACATGCAGGCCGAACCCGCCGGCGGCGGTCCAGTGGTTCATCGCCTCGAACGCGATGAGCGTCAGCCGTGCGTCGACCGCGAGCTGGGTGATCTCCGGGTCCTGGACGCAGTGGGGCCAGCCCCACAGGATCTGGCCGCGGCGCATCCTCTTGAGGTCATCGGGCCGCGGTTTGAGCAGCAGGAGGACATCGCAGCGGTCGATGAGCTCCTCACGGGTGAGCAGCCCGCCGACATGCGGCGCCAGTTTCTCGTCCGGGACACCGAAACCCTCGCCGTACCCGCGTTCGAGGAACACGCGCGAGCGGAGGGCGGGGTCTATCCGCTCGATGTGCAGCGGGTGGATCGGCTGCCTGCGCTCGTTCTCCTTACCCGATCGAGCGGTCACTCCGAGCGTCAGGACCATGAAACTCCGTTCGTTGCCAGGGCAGGGTCGAGTCCGTCAAACGGAACGCGGGCGGGTCAGCGGTACCGCCACAGCCCCTGGGAACGGGTCCGTCCGCGAAGCCGGCCCGGCCCGAAGACCAGGACGAGCAGGATCGCTCCGGCGGCCAGCGCGGCCAGCGCCATGACCACCGCGATCAGCGGCGAGGCCGTCGTCCAGAAGACCGTGAAGACGATGAGCGCCACCCCGGTGATCGCCAGGGGGCCGGCGAGTCCCATCCGGGACGCGCGGATAGTGCGGTCGGTACCGGTTCGGCGTGCGCGGTTCGGGAGCGGCATGGCATCCCCCTTCGGGGGCGAGCCGGTGTGGCGAGTCAACCGCGTGTGGGAGGTCGTCATAGCCGGATACCCGCAGTCTACGCGGACGATCGCCGACCTGCGGGCGCCCGCGTCCGCGCCGGCCCGCCCGTGAGCGCCGGGACGCGAGCGGTTCACAAATGACGCCGGGCGTATTCGGAGTCTACCTGGCGACCCGCGAATTATTCCCAGAAATTGATTATCGAATTTTCACGATACCGAACATTTATGGGGTATATTAAAAAGTATCCGACGAATGACGTAATGTGATCTCGCGCCAGTGGCGGCGAGTCAGCTGACGGCATCGGACGCCGGCACCCCGGCGATAATCCGGCCCGCCGTGTCGGTCGGACACCGATCGGAAGGCGATGGCCATGTGGAGCACCACCGAGCGCCGCACCACGATCAGCTTGTCGGCCCCCTCGTCCCCACGGCTACGCTTCGGGCCCGCATCCGCCGGCTCGGCGCGGACGCTGCTGGACGGCGCCTGGTGGCCCCGCAGTACCGATCCGGTGGCGGAACTGCCGGGGCTGATCCTGGCCGTGCAAGAGCACGGTCACGGTGATGCCCGCCGTCCCGTCACCCATGTGATGTTGCGGGTCGGCGACTGGGACAGCCATCCCCGCCGGCTGCGCGTCGACGGCCCGGACAACACCCAGGTGGTTCGGCTGAGCTGGTTCGACACCCTTCCCGTGGGGCTCCTCACGGCGATCTGCGCAGGCGGCCGGCGCATCGATCTGCTCACGGTCCCCGCCGCCACGCCTCACGAGAGGGCCCAGGCGGTCATGGAACTGGCCGCCCGCACCGACGGATTCCTCCACAGCCCCGACCTGCCGGCCCTGCTCGCCACGCCGCCCGGTCGAGCGAACCGGTCCGGCATGCAGGCCGCCTCAGAGAACGCCTGGGAATCTGAGGGTGGGCGATTGCGGGAGAACCGCCCGGCATAGTGATCCAGCCTCCGCCAGGCCCGGTCCGCGTCTCGGCCGGTGCGTCCGCCCTCTGCGATCGGAGATCGCCGTGACCATCACTCCCTCTTCCGCCCCCGCGGAAGTGACCATGCCTCCCCGTCCGCGTCCCGGCCACACCATCGTCGCCTTGCACGGCGCCCTGAACGCGGCGGCCGCGCCGGCGCTGCGCGAGCATCTGATCGGCGCGCTACGTCACAGCGGTCGGCTGCTGATAGTCGACCTGGGCGAGGTGCCCTCCTGCGACCTGGCGGGGCTGGCCGTACTGGTCGGCACCCAGAAGCGTGCCGCCGGGCTCGGCATCACGGTCCGCCTGGCCTCCCCCGGACCGCAGGTCGTCAAGCTGCTCCGCGTCAGCGGGCTGGACCGGACCCTCGCCGTCCATCCGGCCGTGCTTGTCCCGGATGGACTCGCCGCGTAACCGCCACCGCCGTCTCAGAGCGATTCACTGATCCAACGCCACACGCCGTCCTCGTGGCGTGCGTGGACGAGCCGCGCACCACTGGAGTCCGCGAGCTCGACGACCGCCCGGATCAGCTGTCGGTGGAAGTCGGCGGGCGGGCGGCCACCGGCCGACGAGCCTTCCAGAAGGCTGACGCTGACCCTCGCGTCATCGCGGAGTTGTGCCGTCAGCCGGCCTGTCTCGTCCAAACGGAGCATCACGATCGCATCGGCGCGCACCATGTCGCCACCGTCAGCGGCCGAGATCCACACCTGGGACGCCGTTCCGCTCATGAGCCTCATCTCCCTGGAACGGCAGGGCACTTGCCGTATCACTTTCAACATAGGCGACCTGACCGCACGCCCACCCCCTACCCGGCGACGACATCGGCGCGGAGGGAGAAGACCTCTCCCGCGCGCAAGACCCCGTGCCGGACGGGCTTCGAGCAGGCCGAAGACCCGCTGGTCGAGGGACGTTCAGAGCGCGTGGCCCCCGAAAGGCGTAGACTTGAAGTGAACGAGGGGTTCTCGATGCGGGCGGCCAGCCCGTGTTCCCCTGGTTTCCCGGAACTCGGCCCCCTCGGGGCCCGGACAGGCCGGCGCCCATGACGGCGCAACACCACCCCGTCCGGACGCGGACGTCCGCCGTCCGCGCCGGAAAGCGCAGGAACCCTCCCTGACACCGAGGGGCGATCACGTTGACCGCGGAGCGACGGTGCGGACGCCGCGTACTCTTCACCACGGGCTGACGGCCCGTGCCGCCGCCGGACCGGCCTTGGCCGCGACCGGCGCACACAGACCTCGGATCGGAGATCCAGCATGCCCGCCATTCACACCGCCTCGCGAGAGGCCGGGCTGAGCCGAGAACGGCTCGCGGAACACACCGTCATCACCCTCAGCGGCGAACTCGACATCGCGTCCACGCCCTCCCTGCGGGAACGCCTGAACGCCGCGCTGCGCAACGTCGGGCCGCGCGTCGTCATTGACCTGTCGGGGGTGACGTTCTGCGACGCGTCCGGTCTTGCCCTGCTCATCGGCGCGCGGCGGCGGACGGAACCGAGGGGCACCACCATCGTCCTCGCCGCCCCGGGCCCGCAGATGGTCAAGCTGCTGCACATCACCGGGTTGTCCCGGGCCTTCACCATCCGCCCCACCGTCACCGCGGCCCGGTTCGCCCGTGCCGGAGTCCGATCGGCCGTGGCCTGAGCGCGGGGAGCGCCGTCCCGGCCGGAGGAGGAGAGCGGGATGACGACATGAGCGGGGACGAGACGCCGCCGAGCGGCTGGGGACACGCGGGCGCGGCCCGGCGAGCCGAGGACCGTGAGCGGCTGGACGCGACGTTCGACCTGATGACGGCCGTCCTGAACGGGACGCGCCTGCCCGACATGCTGACCCTCCTGGCGGCGCACGCCCGCGCGATGACCCGCGTTCCGCTGGCGTTCATCGCCATGCCCGCAGAGGACCCCGACACGCTGCGGATCGACGTCGCGATCGGCGCCGGCAGCGACCGCATACGCGGGCTGACGGTGCGGCGCGGCCGGTCGATGCTCGGCCGGGCGTTCAGCTCGCGCCGCGCGCTGTCCGCGCGGATCGTCGCCGACCAGACGCTCAGCGCCCTGCCGGCCGGCCCGATACTGATCCTGCCGTTGGAGACGGGCGAGGCCACCCGTGGGGTGCTCGCCGTCCTCGGCCGTCCGGGAGCGCAGCCGTTCAGCCCGGTCATGGCACGCCAGATGCTGCTCTTCGCCGACATGTCCGCCCGGCTGATCGAGCTGTCCGAGGCGCACCGCGCCGGAGTCTCGCCGGATCCCGCCGACCGCGCGCATGTCGTCCGGGCGCTGCGCCCGCCCTGGTCAACCCAGGCGTGAGGCGATCGGGCGGCAGCGGCGGCGCCCGGCGGGGGGGTGCCGCCGCGCGGGTCGTCGCACGGCGAAAACCTACGGTCGCGCGACTCGCGGCGGATACCGGTTCCCTCTCCAGGATCATGTGCTACTCTGTCGGTAGTTGCGGTTCCCATAGACATATGCGTGCGCCTGCCGGTTCCACCTCAGGCGCATTTTTTGTTGTTCTGGATCTTCCGGATGGGCCATCGCGGCGTCCTCGGTCGCACAAGGTGCGCGGCTGGGACCGACCCCAGAAGGAGAAGACAATGGCCACCGGTACCGTCAAGTGGTTCAACGCGGAAAAGGGCTTCGGCTTCATCGAGCAGGACGGCGGCGGCGCCGACGTCTTCGCCCACTACTCCAACATCGCGGCCCAGGGCTTCCGTGAGCTCCAGGAGGGCCAGAAGGTGTCGTTCGACGTCACCCAGGGCCAGAAGGGCCTGCAGGCGGAGAACATCGTCCCCGCCTGACGGTGACGACGCTCGTCACCGCCTGATCATCGACGGCACGGCGGGCGGGCCCGGGTCAGCCCTGGGCTCGCCCGCCGTTCGCCGCTTGTTCCCGGTTCGTTCTTGAGAAACCTTCGCCCGCCCCGATCCGAGGCCGCGACCACGCGCAGCGGAGCACTCCCTCGACACGCACCGCTCCCGAGGAAGGCTCCACCATGTCCCGCGCCACCCGTCCGGCCGCCCGAGGCCGCTCGTCCCGATCCGCGGGCGGTCGCCGTCCGGCGCCCGCGCGTCCGAACGCCGAGTTCGCGCTTCCGGAGACCACCACCCCGCCGTTGCCCCCGATCGCGTCGTTCGCGGAGTCGCGGCTGCCGGCGCCGCTGCTGGCGGCACTGACCCGCAACGGGGTGACGGAACCGTTCCCCATCCAGGCCGCGACCCTGCCGAACGCCCTCACCGGCCGCGACGTCCTCGGCCGGGGACGCACGGGCTCGGGCAAGACCCTCGCGTTCGGCCTGGCGCTGCTCGCCCGCACCGCCGGCCGCCGCGCTGAGGCCCGCAGCCCCCTCGCCCTGGTCCTGGTCCCCACCCGGGAACTCGCCCAGCAGGTCACCGATGCCCTCGCGCCGTACGCGGACGCCGTGCGCCTGCGGCTGGCGACCGTGGTCGGCGGTGTTCCGCTCGCCCGCCAGGCGAACGCGCTCCGCCGCGGCACCGACGTCCTGATCGCCACTCCCGGGCGCCTCGCCGACCTCATCGAGCGCGGCGACTGCCGGCTCGGCGCGGTGGACATCACCGTGCTGGACGAGGCCGACCAGATGACCGACATGGGGTTCCTGCCGCAGGTCACCCGGTTGCTGGAGCAGACGCCGCCGGGCGGGCAGCGGATGCTGTTCTCCGCGACGCTCGACCGCAACATCGACCAGCTCGTCCGCCGTTTCCTCACCGACCCGGTCACCCACTCGGTCGACCCGACGGCCGGGGTCGTCACCGCCATGGAACACCACCTGCTGCACGTCGACGACGCCGACAAGCACGAGACGACCGTGCACATCGCCGCCCGGCACAACCGGGTGATCATGTTCGTCGGCAAGAAGCACGCCGCGGACCGCCTCGTCCGCAAGCTGACGTCCCGCGGCATCCGCGCCGCCGCGCTGCACGGCGGCAAGACCCAGTCGCAGCGCAACCGCGCGCTGGAGGGCTTCCGCACCGAGGACGTGACCGTGCTGGTCGCCACGAACGTCGCCGCCCGCGGTATCCACATCGACGACCTCGACCTCGTCGTCAACGCCGACCCGCCCGCCGACCACAAGGACTACCTCCACCGCGGCGGGCGCACCGCACGCGCCGGACGTCCGGGCACCGTGGTGACCCTCGTCCTGCCCGAGCAGCGTCGCGAGATGGACGACATGATGGCCAAGGCCGGCATCAAGCCGCGCACCACCCGCGTGCGGCCCGGCGACCAGGAGCTGGCGCGCATCACCGGCGCCCGCCCGCCGTCCCGCGCCGCCGCCGCACCGTCCCGCGCCGCCACACCGCCCGCCGCGGCTCCGGCCACCACACCGTCCCGCAAACCGCGCCGCGGCGGCTCCGCCGGGCACGCTTCCGCTCGCGGGAACCAGCAGGTCACCACGCCCAAGCGGCGTCCGCGTCGGCGCGGATCCGCGCTGAACAGCTGACCTGACGGCTCGCCTGACCGTTCTTCCTCGACGGCATTCGCCACCGGCTCGCCTGCGCCCAGGGGAGCTGAAACCCCTCCCCCGGGTCAGGCGCCCTTGCGCCAGCCTTCCTCGCAGGCGGCCATGAACGCCTGGCGCCCGGCCGGGAACCTGCCGCCCTCGTTCACGCCCTGCTTATAGGACATGGCGCAGAAGTTCGGCGGGGCGTTCTTGCCCATGGTCGCGCGCATGCCCGCCGCCATCTGGACCATCATGGTGAAGGTGTACCGCTTGCCGTCCGGATCGATCATGATGATCCGCTTGCTGTTAGTGATCTTGGGCTCAGTGGGTGTGGCCCGGGGCATGGGAGAGGCGTCGGCCGGCGGCGCGGAGGACGTGGGCGTGGAGGACGTGGGCGTGGAGGACGTGGGCGCCGCCGGCGTGGCGGCTCCCGGCGCGGTCGCGCTCGCCGACGGGGCGGGCGAGGTGCCCTTGGCCTCGCTCTCGCCCTCGCAGGCGGTGGCACCGAGGACGAGGCCCCCGGACATCAGCAGGATCGCGATCTTTCGGGACACGGGTCAGCTCCGGAGGCAGGGGGCGGGTGTTGCGGTCGGACCCTAACAGGTCCATCGGCCCGTCTCTCCGTCAGCGGGCCGCCCCGCTGGCCAGCTGAGGGGCGAAGGCGGACTGGGTGACGTCGCGCTCCAGGGACACCGACTCGGTGGGGGGACCTGACCACCACGCAGGGCGCGCCCGGCTCAAAGGCCGAAGAACCGGGCCGTGCCATGCCGAATCCGCGTCCGCTTGCTCCGTTCCTAGAGCCACACGCTATTGCATGGAGCTCGTCATTCTTTGTCGCACATGACGCAGCAGGGCCGGCACAATGGCCGCCCCTGTCGCGTGCGATGGTCCGAGAAAGTGTCAGGCGGGCTGGTGAGCACGAGCGGCCATGACCGCCTCGCGAAGGTGCTCTTCCTCCTCATTGGACAGAGACGTCCTGATGAGCCGTCCGCCCAGGGGCGCCATCTCGGGGATGACCTTGTCGGGGTTGCGCTTGTCGACGAGAACGAACAGCGCGGCCGTGCCCGGGACGAGGTGCCGCCCCAGGTCGCGCATGAAGTCGTCGTCGACGCCGATGTCGGTCGCGGCACCGGCGGCCGCGCCCGCCGCACCGCCGATCGCCATGCCCAGCAGCGGCATGAGGAACAGCAGCCCGATGAGGCCGCCCCAGGCGGCGCCGCCGAGCGCGCCTCCCGCGACCATGTTCCGGGCCTGGTGGAGCTTGATCTTGCCGTCGTCCTTGCGTTCGATGACGACGAGGTCGGCCAGCTCTACGACGTGCTCGCGCTGGAGTTGGACGAGTCTGTCCCGGGCCTGCTCTGCGGTGGGCAGGTCGTCGTAGGCGACAGCGATCAGGTCACTCATGAAATCCCCCGTTGGGCTCTCTTGACTGGGCAGTGTTCCGCGGCGCGTTCAGGCCGCTCTCGATCCGGCGGGCGGTGCGGTGAGCGCGTAGATCAGCAGGACGCACAGGGCGATGGTCAGCACCGACCACATCGGGAACGCCTGCAGGAACGCCAGATGGCCGATCGCCGCCGCGACGGCGAGGATGACCCCGACCACGCGGGCCCACATCTGGCCCGCCAGGATCCCCGCGCCGACGGCGATCTGGACGATGCCGACGCCGAGCCAGATCCATCCCCAGGTGTCGAAGTCGAACACCAGAATCTGGTTGGCACCGACCAGGTAGTAGTCGTCGTTGAACAGCGCGACGAGCCCGTCGATGACGTTGAAGGCGCCGACCACCAAGGCCAAGGTGCCCGCGAACGTCAGCCATCCGGACGTCCGGTGCCGCCGGTGCACCGAGGTCGAGCCATGGGCCGTTCTGGTCATATCGAACCTCCCCGTCGTCGCGGCGGCCGGACCGGCCGGCAGCGTTCATGCATCCGGCACATCCCGCAGCTCCAGAAGCCACAAACCACAATTAAGCGGTATTTGACCGTCGTTTTAGTGAAAAGTAGGTCAGCCCCTGACTCGGGATCAGCACGTTGAGGCGGTTTGTGTGGAGAACCTGAAAACGGTGTGTGTTCGCTCTGTCACCCAGTAGGTTTGACGGCGCGTGGCCGGCGTCCCGGTGAGAGGAGTCACGGTGCGCTTGGGAGCGGAGGTCACCGGGCGGTACCGGCTGGTCAAGGGGCCCATACGTGGGGGCACGGCCGAGGTCTGGCTGGCGGACGACACCGAGCTCGGGCGCCGGGTCGCGCTCAAGCGGGCCAGGTTCGGTGACGGCGGGACGCGTTCGTTCGACCGGTTGAAGTCGGAGGCCCGCGCGCTGGCGCGGTTCAGCCACCCGCATGTGGTCACGCTGTACGACGCGGTCCGGGTGAGAGCACGGGGGCGCGCGACGTCGTGGCTCGTCCTCGAGTACGTGCCGGGCGGCAGCCTGGACGGCTGGCCGGCGACGTCCCCGCAGGTCGCAGCGCTGATCGGCGCGCAGATCGCGGACGCGCTGGCCGCGCTGCACGCCGAGGGGATCGTGCACTGCGACATCAAGCCGGGCAACGTCGTCGTCACCGAGAAGGGGACCGCCAAGCTCACCGACTTCGGTGCCGCGTACCGGGTGGGCGGACGGGAGACGATCACGCGGAACGGCTCCGTGGCCCACACTCCGGCCTATGCCGCGCCGGAGGTCCTGCACGGCGTGCCGGAACCGGCGTCGGACGTGTACTCGCTGGGGCTCACGGTCCACTCGCTGACCACCGGGGAGCCGCCCGGCGCGATGTCCGCCGAGGCGGGGCCGCTGAGCGGGGTGCTGGCGGCGCTGCTGCGGCCCGATCCGGCCGACCGGCCGGGCCCCGCGGAGGCGCGGCGGATGCTGGCCGAGGTGGCGGGCGACGCGGAGGTGGAGCTTCCCGTCCATGCCACCGCCACCGAGGACGGGCCGGGCACGGCGCAGGAGGAAGGTGGCCCGCCGGGCCGGCGGGGTCCGGTGGGCTACGTGCGGCGGCATCCGTTCTCCTTGGCCGGTGCGTCCGTCGTGGTGGCGGCGGCGGTGGCGGCGCTTCTGCTCGTGTCCGTCTTAGGTGACGGGAAGGAGGCTCCGGCGCAGGCGGGGCCCGTGTCCCTGATCGGTGATCCGCACACGGCCGACCCTTGTGCGCTGGCCGATCCCGCCGCTCTCGGGAAGTACGGCGAGACCGAGCTGGACAACGACTACGGCAACTTCGACCGGTGCGACGTGCTCGTGGACCCGGGCGCGAAGAGCGAGGTGGACGTCAAGATCAACTTCAGTGCGGGGCCCGCGCCGGAGCCGACCGGGCCGGTGAGGGCGGTCGGGCGGTTCCGCGTGGTCGAGGACCGCGCCGAGGGCGACGAGTGCGGCAGGAGGCTGCTCTTGCCGGTCCCCGACGGCGACACCAGCATCATCGTCCTGGCGCACGAGACCAAGGAGGGACCCGCCCCCCTCTGCGCCATCGCCGACACGGCCGCCGCCCGAGCGGTCGCCGTGCTCGGCCGGGGCCCGCTCCCCCGGCGTCCGCGACTGCCCGCGGAGTCCCTCGCACACTGGAACGCGTGCGCGATACTCAGTGGGGACGCCCTGGACGCGGTTCCCGGCATCGACGCCGCGGAACCCGACGTCGGGTTCGGCGGCTGGGACTGCGAATGGCACAGCACCACCCAGGACATCCAGGTCAAGCTGCGGTTCGATCGAGGCCCCCCGCTCACCGCCGTGGACGGCAGCCCGACCCGGCTTCGAGGTCACCGTGCCTTCGTCTCGCCGGACGAGGAGGGGAACGGGACGTGCCTGGTCAGGGTGGTCCACCGCACCTACTCCGACCAGCACGATGAGGACGCGGTCGAGGTGCTGTTCCTCGTCGTCCAGGGCGAGCCGCCCACCAAGCGGCTGTGCGCGTTGGCGACAGACCTCGCCGACGCGGCGACCGCCCAGCTTCCGGCGGCCTGACGGCCCCGGTCAGCCGCCGAGAAGGGCCAGGTCGGTGGTGCGGAGCCTGGTGCCGACCAGCAGCGCGGTGATCAGGTTGTGGTTGAGGGCGTTGCCGATCGGGGGCGGGATCTGCTCCTCCAGCAGCCCGTCCACCTCGGTGCTGAGCCGCATCCGCACCGCGGTGACGATGCGGGCGGCCCGCTTGTCGTTCCACTTCTCGCCGGGGCGGAGCCGTCCGATCTCGTCGGCGACCTGGGCCCAGGTGAGCGGCTGCGGCCAGGCCTCCTGCCGCAGGTAGCGCTGGGCGAGGCAGACCAGGACGAGCTTTTCCGCCGCGTTCAGCCCCCATTTGTCGGCCTGCGCCGCCCGGGCACCGGTGTCCTCCGGGTCGTAGGTCTCGACCTCGTGGATGTCGGCCGGGCCGAGCCCCGGGCCGGCGGCGATCCGCACTTCGAGCAGGTGCTCCTGGCCCGGGGCGACGATGAACAGCGGCGTGTACGCCACCGGCAGTTCCGCCCGGTGCCCGCCGAGGACGAGTCTCGGGCCGGGGAACCGGATGGCCAGCTTCCCGGCGTTGTGCAGCACCCAGCGCTGATGCTCGCGGGTGATGTATCCGTGCCGGCGGCTGACGCGGGGGTCGGCCGGACCGACGCAGACGTGGACGTCGGGCTCGCAGCGTCCGAACACGACCTCGAATCCGGCGTCGGGGGAGACGCGCATACCGCCGTTCGCGCCCATCACGAACAATGTGCCGGGCTGAGCCGGCGGCAGACCGGTCGCGAGGCTCCCCATCTCCTTCGGGAGGATGTCGACCTTGCCCGGTGGCTTCCGCATCGCCGTGGCCATGTGCACCGTCCTTTCCCGCACGTGCGCCGAGGCTCACGGTAGCCGTCCCGGCGCGGGAGGGGTCCCGCTTCCGGTCCGGGTCGGCCCGCTGAAGCGGCTCCGCCACCGCCCTCCTCCCGCCGTCCCGGCCCAGGGACATGATGGGGGATCACCCCGGGACGGGTCCCGGCGAGACCGCAGTCCAATCACGACATGACCGACAAACTCGGAGACCATGGCGGTGCCGGCGCGGCCACGCGCCGCCGGTGGACGCGGCCCGGAACGTGGCGCTGGCCCTCGCGCCGGCGGCAGCCGCACGAGGCACCGCCGGAGCCGCGTCCCCTGCGCGTGCACGCCTTCGAGCCGTTCAGCCAGGCCAACGGCCCCGGCACCCGTGCGGTGCTGTGGTTGCAGGGGTGCACCCTGGGCTGTCCGGGCTGCTCCAACCCTGAGACGCACCCCCGGTTCGGCTACGAGACGGGCGTGGACATGATGGTCGCGCACATCGCCGCGCTCGGCGACCGGATCGAGGGCGTGACGGTCAGCGGCGGGGAGCCGCTCCAGCAGCTCCGGCCCGTGCTGCGGCTGCTGGCGCGGCTGCGGGAGGAGACCTCCCTGTCGGTCGTCCTACTCACCGGCTACGCCTGGGACGAGGTCGTGCGGATGCCGGGCGCGGCGGCCTTGCGCGAGCGGGTGGACGTGCTGCTCGCCGGCCGGTACGGGCGAGCGTGGCACCTCGGCGGGGGGCTGTGCGGCTCGTCCAACAAGACCGTGCACCTGTTCACCGGCCGCTACACCGCGGCCGACCTCGATGCGGTCCCGGCCGCCAAGGTGATCATCCGTCCGGACGGGACGCTCGTGGTCACCGGCCTCGACCCTCCGCCGCAAGCGTGAGGGCCGCAGGCGCTTCGGAGATCGGCGTGCCTGTGGCGCGGCACCGTCCGCATGGTGCTGTGGAGGGTCCGGTGAGTTTCGCCGGGCTCCGCACGGGATACGGGTGATCAGGACACCGTCCGCGTCCGCGCGCGGTGGCGACCCGTTGCCTGACCTACCGGCGGGGAGCACAGATGAGAGCGCTGCCCTACGTCCCCTTCGGCGCCGGGCTGCGGGACCGGCCGCACGTGTTCGTCGACGGCCTCCGCACCCCGGCGACGGTCCTGGAACTCAGCCATTGGCCGGGCAACCGCACGCCCGCCCACCTCAAGTGCGACGTCAGCACCCAGTCCGTCCTGCGGCTGTGGGACCGGCCCGCGGCAGAGCGGGAGCGCCTGCTCGCCGGGGCGACCGCGGTGACGTGTGACCACTACGACGTGGACGGCCTGCTGAGCGTCCTCTGCCTGACCGATCCGGCGTTCACGCTGCGCCACCGGGACCTGGTGGAGGCCACGGCGCTGTGCGGTGACTTCGACGTGCACACAGGCGCCCCGGGGGTCCGCGCGTGCCTCGCGCTGCTGGCGGCCGAGCGCGAGATCAGCCAGGCGACGCGGTTCCGGTCGGTGGAGCAGGCCACGACGGCGCTGTACCGGGGGATGCTCGACGTGGCGCGGGAATGCCTGCTCGACCCGGACGCCTGGCGCGATGGATGGGCCGGCGAATGGGAGGACGTCGAGCGCTCGCTGCGGTCCCCGATCGAGGTCGACGAGCGTGGGGATCTCGCGGTCTTCGTCGACACCGCCGGGCCGGCGCACGAGTACGCCGTCCACGCCCGGACCGACGCGGGCCACGTGCTCAGGCTGCGCCGCGACGGGCGGCACAGCCTGCGCTTCCGCTACGAGAACTTCGTGGACCTCCAGTCCAGGCGCCCTGCACCCCGGGTCAGGGGCGATCTCCTGGCGGCGGAGCTCAACGCGCGGGAGCGGGACGGCCTCTGGTTCTGCGAGTCCCCCGCTACCGCCACGCCGCTGCTCCAGCTGTACACCGACGACGAGGTCCCCGCGCCGAGCAGCCTGGGAATGGACGAGGTCCGCCGCGTGGTCGTGGCCTTCTTCGAAGCCGCGCGGGCGGACGAGTCACTGCTGTGGCGTCCCCACCCGGGCTGGCTGTACGAGGCGGCGGGGACTCCCCCGTCCAAGGAGGCGGGGACGGCATGGCAAGGCTGAAAGGGTTCCGTGAGCGGCTGTCGCAGGAGCGGGTCGTCCAGGTGGAGACCGAGCAGGGCCCGTATGTCGTCCGGCTGGTCAAAGGGGTGCCGGTGGTCCACTACGCGCTGTGCCCCCATCGCGGGGGTCCGCTGGAAGACGCCTACGAGATCGGCGGGCTGCTGGTCTGTGCCTGGCACCGCTCCGCCTTCCGGATCGGGGACGGCCGGGCGGTCCACGGGCCGTCGTGCTCGGACCTGCCGGTCGTCCCGGCCCGGTTCGACGGCCCCGACCTGCTGGTCGACTGGACGCGGGAGCCGGCCGATGCGACCGGACCCTGACCGGCCGGCGGCGCCGCGGCGGCTGCTGGACCTCGCCGACCGCGCGGCGGCCGCCCGTACCCCGGCCTGGCGGGACCTCGAACGCCGCTACCGGGAATGGGGGCTGGCGGAGCCCGCCGAGATCGCGGTCCGGATCCTGCGGTCCGGGAGGCCCGGCGCGCAGATGCGGGTTCATCGTGCCCTGGTGCCGTCCTCGGACGGGCCGGCCGCTGAGGTGGAGCAGGCCGGGACGGTGATTCGGCTGCTCCTGTGCTGCGCCGTGTCCGCCGACGTCCGCGACCGGCGGGTGCCGCACCTCGACGATGTCGCCGTGATCGAGCCGATCACCCAGCTGCGGTGCTACGCCGAGGACTTCCTGGACGGGGACGACCCGTTCGAGGTACTCGGCGAGGCGCCGGATGGGGTGACCGGGTGATCGGACGGTGGCGGGACGTCCGAGCGGAGGGCCGGGCCGTCACGCTGGGACTCCTCGGTGTCCGCCCGCGCGGCGGTCTCGCCGAGACCTACGGGGGCCGCGCCGAGGAGCTGTTCGAATTCCTGCTCGGGCTCCGCGCCGCGCTGCCCGTGACGGCGCGCGACGCCGCGGCGCTCGGCGATCTGCTGGCCGTGCTGAACGTCCGGCTCGCCGCGCGGCTGCGCATCGTCCGGAGGCCGGACGGGACGCTGACAGCCCGCGACGACCATCCGGCCGGGCCGCTCGGGCCGGGCCGCCGCGCCGCCGCCCCGGCGCGGTCCATCACGTCCGCCGAGCACGCCCTGCTGAGCGGCCGCCCGCCCGCGGGCCGGTCCCGGCTGGCGGCGGATCCGCCGCTGGTCATCCTGCCCACCGCCGGGCGGGCCGCCGACGTCCGCGCGGCCCTCGCCGCGCACTGCGAGGTGATGCGGCGCTACGGCCATACGGGTCTGTTGATCGTCGTCGCCGACGACGCGCCCTCCCCCGCCGCCGCCCGGGATCTCGACGAGGTGTGCGGCGAGGCGCGGCGGGATTTCGGCTTCGACGTGACCCGGTTCGGGGAGTGGGACGCCGACGGCGGCGCGGGGCCGAAGCGGGTGTTCCGGCGGCGGCTGGCCGCGCGGCGGGACGATCTGAGGGCGTGCGCGGACCGTACCTTCGCCCCCGGGCTGCCCGGCACCGCGAACGCGATCTTCGCGGCGTTCACGGGCCGCGACATCGTCTGGCTCGAACAGGACGCAATGCCCTGGGCGCCCGTGACCCCCGCCCGTCCGGGAGGCGGCGCGCGGGCGTTCCTCGACGTGATGGACGGCGCGCCCGCCGACATCCGGCCCGAGCCCGTCGACATCGTCCATGTGATCGACCGGCTCGCGCACGCGGCGCAGCTGGAGGCCATGCCGGTGGAGGGGCAGGTGGTCGACTACGAGGACACGACCTTCACCGCGCTCGGCCCGCCGTCGCCGCGGCGCCATCCGCTGCCCGGGATGGTGCACTTCCATACCTGCGGGCATCCCGACGTCCGGGCGAGGGCGAGCCATCATCTCGTCCTCGACCCGCGCACCCCCGCGGCGGCCAGGGTGAGTCTCCTGTCCGGTGGCCTGCCGATGCGGCGGCTCCTCGCCGACCCGCCGCCGACGGTCTCGCTGCGGCGATGGACGTCGGCCTTCGGCACCGTCGTGGGTCTCCCGGCCGGACGGATGCCGGGGCCCCCGACGATGTGGGCGACGTCCGCGCGGCTCGTGGACGTGGCGGTCGGCGACCTCATGCAGGCGCACGGGCTTCCGGGCTGCGTCGCCGGGACGGGCCTGTGGCACTCGCGCGGCACGGTCACCGACTCGGGGCGCGGCGAGCTGTCGTCCTACCTCTTCCGCGAGGAGATCCTGTGGCCGCTGCTGCACGCGGCGCGGGAGGCGTTCGGGGAGGTGGGGGCGGGGCTCGCCTACGCGGACTGGCTCCGGGCGGCCGGGGCCGCCCTGGCCGGGCGGGCGGGGCGGGGTGCCGTCGTGCCGCCGGTCCTCGGGCGGGTGCTGTGGGCGGAGCTGCGCGCGGACGTCCGCCGGGCCCGCCGATCGGCGCACGCCGACGTGCGCGCCTACGGCGAGGCCCTCGCCGGGAAGGCGGGCCCGCTTCTGCGAGGTCCCTGGCGGGAGTACCACGCGCGGCTGGAGGACACGGCCGTCGCCGAGCTCGTCCACTACGCGGACCAGTTACGGTTCTGGGCGTCCCTCATCGACGATGATCTGGCCGGGAAAGGGGCGTTCCCGGACGGCGGAACGCGCCTTCGAGGTTCCCGCCTCTTCGGCTCCGGTGCGCGTCCAGTCGAGTACCAGTGGTGCCAGCCGTCGTGAGACCTCGCCGGCAGAATGGTTCCCATCCGCCACAACAAACACGACAAACGCCCCATTAACGGATATCGGCGTTTCTCTCCATGAATTTCCTTCGATCATCTATATTCACCCGGTGAACCCCACAGTCGTGTTCTCTCCGCACCTGGACGACGCCGCGTTCTCCGCTTCCGTTCCGCTGACGCAACCCGGAACACAGGTCGTCACCGTGTTCGCCGGCTCACCGCCCAAGAGCATCACGCTGACCCACTATGACCGCATTACCGGGGCCCGTAGCTCACACGAGCGCTACCGTGAGCGCATCGCCGAGGACGACCGCGCGATGGACGTGTTCGGCTGCGCGCAGGTCCGCTGCGACGAACTCGACGACCAGTACCGCGACGGCCCGATCGACCAGGAGCGGCTGTTCGACCGGCTCGAACCCTTCCTGAAGACGGCCGGCGAGATCTGGATCCCCGCCGCGATCGGCAACCACCCCGACCACGTCACGGTGCGCGACACGCTGCTGGACGGCCTGGAGCGGCGGCGGTCGGCGGCCGGGGCACCGACCGGGTCGGGAGCCGACCTGCGGCTCTACGCCGACCTCCCGTACTCGATCAAGTACGGCTGGCCGTCCTGGGTGACCGGCGCCGAGCCGAGGCCCTACCTCGACATCGACTACTGGCTCGCCGACCAGATGACCAGGAACGGCCTCGACCCGGCGCGACTGACGCGCGAGGTACGCAGGCTGTCGGCGGACGCCCGCGCCAGAAAGGACCGGGCCGTCCGGGAGTACCGGACCCAGCTTCCCGGGCTCGGTCTCGACCCGGCCCATACAAGCCGCTGGGACGAGTTCGTGGGGTACGAGGTCTTCTGGCGGTACGACCGCTGAAGCTCACCACGCGTACGCCCCTGGCGCCGCACCCCCCGGCCCGGGGAAGATGGCGTCCAGCCGGGCCAGCGCCGCCGTGTCCAGCCGCACGTCGCGGGCACGCAGCGCGGAGAGGAACTGATCGCCGGTCCGCGGCCCGATGATCGGTGCGGTCACCGCGGGCTGGTGCAGCAGCCAGGCCAGGCCGACCGCCGCCGGGGCCTCGCCCAGTTCCGCGCAGAACGACTCGTACGCCTCGACGCGGTCGTGCATCACCGCCAGGGCCCGCCGCGCGTGCTCGCCTCGGCTTCGGACCCCGCCCGTGCGCCGCAGGACACCCGACAGCAACCCGTGGTACAGCGGGCTCCGCGGCAGCACGCCGATCTCGTAGTCCTGGCAGGCGGGCAGCACCTCCAGCTCCGCCGTGCGCTCGGCGAGGCTGTACGGCGGCTGTTCGCTGACCAGCCCGAGCAGCCCGAGCCGGCTCGCCCGCTCCTGTGCCTTGACCAGGTGCCAGCCCGCGTGGTCGGACGTCCCGATGTAGAGGATCTTGCCTTGGGCCCGGAGGTCGGACAGCGCCTCCCAGATCTCCTCCCAGGGCGTCCGCCGGTCGACGCGGTGGAGCTGGTACAGCTCGATCCGGTCGGTGCGCAGCCGCCGCAGCGAGGCGTCGCAGGCGCGTTTGATGTGCAGCGCGGACAGCCGTTCCTCGTTCGGCCACCCGCCCATCGAGCCGTACACCTTCGTGGCGAGGACCGTGCGGTCGCGGCGGCCGACGCCCTGCGTGAACCAGTCGCCGATGATCTCCTCGGTGCGGCCCCGGGCGCCGTCACCGCCGTAGGTGTCGGCGGTGTCGAAGAAGTTGACGCCGTTCTCGTGAGCGAGGTCCATCATGGCGTGGGACTCGGGCTCGGACGTGCGCGGCCCGAAGTTCAGCGTGCCCAGGCACAGCCGGCTCACGACCAGCCCGCTGCGTCCGAGGTGCACGTGTTCCATCGGTTTGCCCTTCCGCCCGTCCAGCGCGTCATCCGCCGGCGAGGTCAGCATGGTGACCAGCGCCGACGCGTCCTCACGGCGACCGGAGAACGCAGGTCTCCCATACCGGCTCCAGGAATCAGAAAATCGTTCTCAGAAATTGTCCGGCCGCGTCAGGCAAAGGCGGGGGGCTGGACACGGCCGTCTGTCGCAGAAAATGCCGCTGATCATCGTAATCGCGCCGGAGAGAGGTCACAAGCCGTTCCGGGATAGGCACTATCCGCACCGGAAAGGCGACTGTATGCCACGAGGCCTGGGATCGAGGTTTCCGAGCTCATCGCCATGATGGCGGCGGATTCCCCGCCGCCGCTCGACGTTCGATGGAAATTGGGGCAGCACGGGGCGTGCCTGCATCGATCCGTACCGCGAACTCCGCGTCTCTTCCGGCGCCGCCGGACCCAGGCCGATACCCGGGGCCGCGGACGTTCACACCCCTGAGGTCCGCCATTGCTGTCTGCCACAACGGTCATTTCCCGAAGTGGACCGGCCGGTACGGACGCTCGTACGATGAGCGCGTGCCCGGCTTTTCGAGGTCCCTGTGGGACGAGCCGCGCCCTCCCGGCCCGCCCGCGCGTGTGTGGCGGGACTGGGCGCTGGTCAGCGTGCTGGTCCCGGCCGCGGCGCTGGAGGGGCTGCTGCGGCCGGACGTCCCGTGGCGGACGCTGTCCCTCCTGCTCACCGTCGGGCTGGTGCCCACCCTGCTGTGGCGGCGGACGAGGCCGCTGCTCATGGTCGCGATCGCCTTCGGCCTCTGCGGTCTCGCCGGCCTGCTCACCGCCGGGGAGCCGCCGGGCCTCGACACGATGGCGTTCCTGCTGCTGCTGGCCTACGCGCTGTTCCGCTGGGGGTCCGGACGGGAGGCCCTGCTCGGCGCGGCGATCATGCTCGGCAAGGTGGCGGTGTCGGGCGCCGTCGACGACATGGACTCCGGCGCGATGTTCAGCGCCTTCGCGATCCTGTGCGCGGCCATGGCCGCGGGCGGCGCGCTGCGGTACCGGGCCCGGGCCGTGCTGCGCGAGCTGGAGCAGGTCAAGCTGCTCGAACGCCAGCGTCTCGCCCGCGACCTGCACGACACCGTCGCCCACCACGTCTCGGCCATCGCGATCCGCGCGCAGGCGGGGCTCGCGACCGCCGCGACGCACCCGGACGCGGCGACCGACGCCCTGAGCGTCATCGAGGCGGAGGCGACACGGACCCTCGCGGAGATGCGCGCGCTCGTCCGCGTTCTGCGCCACGACCAACCGGCCGACCCGCCCGGCCAAGCGGCCGACCAACCGGCCGACAAACCCGCTGACCAGCACGGACAGCTCGACCAGCCCGCCGACCGAGCACCGGGTCCGCGCGTCACCGACCTTCGCCGGCTCGCGAGCGCGAGGGGCTCGGGCTCGGGCTCCGGCCCCGCCGTGCAGGTGGGGATCACCGGTGACATCGACGACCTGCCGTCGCCGGTCGCGGCGGCGGCCTACCGGCTCGTCCAGGAGGCCGTCACCAACGCCCGGCGGCACGCCCGCCATGCCACGCGCATCGACGTCCGCGTCACCGCCGACGACGCGGTGGTGCGGCTGCGCGTCAGCGACGACGGCGACCCCGGCGGCCCGCGCCCCGCCGCGTCACCCGGGTACGGGCTCGTCGGGATGCGGGAGCGCGCGAGCCTGCTGGGCGGCACGTGCGACGCCGGGCCGGACCCCGGGCGCGGCTGGACGGTGACGGCCGTGCTGCCCCGCGCCGGACGGGCGACATGAGCATCCGGGTGGTCCTCGCCGACGACCAGGAGATCGTCCGCACCGGGCTCAGGATGCTGCTCGACGTCCAGCCGGACATCGAGGTCGTCGGGGAGGCCGGCGACGGGCGGCGGGCGGTGGAACTGGCGCGGCGGCTGCGTCCCGACGTGTGCCTGTTCGACATCCGGATGCCCGGCATGGACGGCATCGAGGCCACCCGGGCGCTCGCCGGGCCGGCCGTCCCCGACCCCCTCGCGGTCGTCGTCATCACGACGTTCGACCTGGACGAGCACGTCTACGCCGCGCTCAAGGCGGGTGCCCGCGGGTTCCTGCTGAAGGACGCCGGGCCGGCGCTGCTCTCGCAGGCGATCCGCGCCGCGGCCGCGGGCGACGCGCTCATCGCCCCGAGCGTCACCGCGCGGCTGCTCTCGGCCTTCGCCGCCACCGGTCCCGCCGCCCCCGCGGCGCGGCCCGCCGACGCGCTCACCGGCCGGGAGGAGCAGGTCCTCGCCGCGGTCGCGCGGGGGCGGACGAACAGCGAGGTGGCGGATGAACTGCACATCACACTCAGCACCGTCAAGACGCACATCACCAGCCTGATGGCGAAGCTCGGCGCCCGGAACCGCGTCGAGATCGCCATCTGGGCCTATGAGACGAACCGCGTGAAGACCAGCACCTAGGCTGACCTCGCGGTCGTCACCGACCCTCATCCGAAAGTACGGCCCCCCGGTCCAACGTAAGGACGGCTCGATCCAGGCTCTTCTACCGATGAGCGGCACCGGGGCCAGCCGTCACGATCGAGTCATGGACCACCAGGGACGGACCCGGGCCACCCGGAAACGTGAGGTGAGGCGATGAAGGCGATCGTCCAGGAGCGGTTCGGGCCGCCGGACGTCCTGCGGCTGGCGGACGTGGACACCCCCGAGATCGGGCCGGGCGACGTGCTCGTCCAGGTGCACGCCGCCGCGGTCAACCCGTACGAGTGGCACGTCCTGCGCGGCGACCCCTACGTCGCGCGGCTGATGATGGGCGATATCGGGCTGACCAGGCCGAGGAACCCGGTGGCCGGCGTCGACGCGGCGGGGCGCGTCGAGGCGGCCGGCGCGAACGTGCGCGACCTGCGGCCCGGCGACGAGGTGTTCGGTTTCTGCCCGGGCGCGTTCGCCGAGTACGCCCGCGCGAGGGCGGACCTGGTCGTGCCCAAACCGGCGGGGCTGACCTTCGAGGAGGCGGCGGCGCTGCCGATCGCGGCGACGACGGCGCTGCGCGCGATCCGGGACATCGGCGGAGTGCGGGCCGGGAACCGGGTGCTCGTCAACGGCGCGGCCGGGGGCGTCGGCATGTACGCCGTCCAGATCGCGGTGATGCTGGGCGCCGAGGTGACCGGCGTGTGCGGCACGCGCAACCTGAATCTGGTGCGCTCGATCGGCGCCGCGCACGCCGTGGACTACACGAAGGAGGACTTCACCGAGCGGTCCGGGGGCTTCGATGTGATCCTCGACAATGTCGGGAACCACGCGCTGGGCCGGTTGCGGCGGGCGCTCACTCCCGCGGGCACGCTCGTGATCAATGCGGGCGGTTCGCCGGGGGCCGTCTTCGGGGCCGTCGGGGCCATGCTCCGCGGGGTCGCGCTGGACCGCTTCGTCCGGCAGCGGCTCCGCATCGTCCCGACCAAGCAGCGCCAGGAGGACCTCCGCGACCTCGCGGGTCTCGTCGAGGAGGGCTGGCTCACCTCGGTCCTCGACCGCTCGTACCCGCTGGCGGACGCGGCCGAGGCGGTGCGCTATATCGAGCGGGGTCACGCGCGGGGAAAGGTCATCCTGAACGTCACGTGAGCCGGCCGAGCAGGGCGTGGAAGGCCAGGAAGGCGAGGAATCCCAGAACCAGGCTGCCGACCGCGTTGACGGCGGCCTTGGTGTAGGCGCCGTCCTGGAGGAGGTGGACGGTGTCCAGCTCGAAGGTACTGAAGGTGGTCAGCGCACCGCACAGGCCGGTGCCGAGCAGCGCCTCGGTCAGTTCCCCGGTGCCCGCGCCGTGCAGGGCGCCGAGGGCCGCCGCGCCGAGGACGTTGACCGTGAGCGTGCCCCACGGGAACGCCTTGCCCGCGAACGCCTTCACATAGCCGTCGATGACGTAGCGGAGCACGGCGCCGAGAGCGCCGCCGACGAGCACGAGGACGATCACGGCGACCGTGGTCATGTCCTCTCCCCCGCGTCGCGGTGGGGAATTCTGCGGCCGAGGACCAGGCCCACGGCCACCGCGACCCAGCCGAGGAGCACGCTGGCGGCCGCGTAGCCGACGCCCAGTCCCGCCCGGCCGTCAGAGCCGAGAGTGTAGATGCCGTCGATCAGGTGCGAGAAGGTGGTGAAGCCGCCCAGGTAGCCGGTCACGGCGAACGGGCGCGCGAGCGCGTGCGGCCTGCCGCCGAGCAGGTACGTGGTCAGGATGCCCATGACGAGACAGCCGAGCATGTTGACGGTGAAGGTGTTCCACGGGAAGCCGTCCGCGGAACTCGGGATCGCCTTGGTCAGCAGATGGCGCGCCAGCGCGCCGACCGCGCCCCCGGCCGCGATCTCGGCGAGGACCCGCGGGCCGAGCCCCGGTTTCGGAGGCCGTCCGGCGTGCGGATGCAGCGCGGCGGCCTCCGCCTGCTCGCGGTGGCGCAGTCTCCCGATCATGATCCGTCCCTATCCGCGGCGATCCGGTGCGGGGCCGCCCAGCAGCAACCACCGGACGGCGTCCCAGGTCTGGAAGAACGCGGCCTCCACCTCGGGCGACCGGTCACCGAACAGCCGGGCCCACGCCCCCGCCTCGTGGGGCAGGACGCTCGACCCGCCCAGCAGGCCGGTCCCGGCGAGCGCCTCGTGCATCGTGTCGGCCACCTGCTGCGCGGGCTTCGCCCCCGTGACGACGTACAGCGACGCCATGACCCCGAAGCCGGACATCACCCCGGGACCGGCCACCCCGCACTCGTCCGGGACGAGCCGGACCGGGTCCGCGAACAGCAGCCGGCCGTCCGGTGTCCTGACCTCCAGGTCCGTGCAGTAGGCGGTGTAGGCGTGCCGTTCCCCGCGTGCCAGCCGTCCCGCCATCAGCTTCTCGCCGAGGACCACGGTCGACTCCGGGTCGGCGGTGACGGTGGTCCGCTGGTAGAACCGCGAGTTCGCGAACGGGATCGTCGTCTCCGGCAGGTACTCGACGTAGCTTCCGGGCGCGGCGGTGATGCCGACGAGCTGGGTGGCGTAGTCCTGCTCCATCCGGTAGAGCCGTGTCGCGGTCTGCGTCGTGACGTGGAGGGACGTCCCGGGGCCGCAGTCCACGTCGGTGCGGTAGCGGTCGCCCTGGAGCACGCCTCCCCCGGACGACATGAGCAGCACGGACGGCATCCCGGGCTGCTCGGGATCGGGGTACAGGGGGCGGGGGATGTGCAGCGGCGCGGCCTGGTAGTGCCCGGTCAGCTCCGTCCGCCCACCGGACGTCTCGAACCGCAGGTCCAGGACACCGACCTTGCCGGGCGCGCCCACCGGGAGCATCTCCGGCACGGCGGCATGACGCGCCACGGACGCGGGCAGCCAGTCCGGCGTGCACAGCTTCAGGGCGGGATTCGTCCTCACCCCACCGGTGAGCACACTGTCTCCCGTTGTGCCAGGACGAAGTCCGCGACGTCGGCGATACCGGTGCCGGCCAGGCAGTCGGTGAGGATGACGCGGCCCTCTCCGCGTACCCGGCGCGCGTCCCGCTCCATGATCGTCAGGTCGGTGCGCACATACGGCGCGATGTCGATCTTGTTGATGACGAGCAGGTCGGAGTCGGTGGTGCCGGGGCCGCGCTTGCGGGGCATCTTCTCCCCTTCCGCCGTGTCCAGCACGAACACGAACACGTCGGCCAGGACGGGGCTGAAGGTCAGCGTCAGATTGTCGCCGCCGCTCTCGAACAGCAGCACGTCGATGTCGGGGAAGCGGTCGAGCATCTCGGCCGCCGCGGCGAGGTTCATCGTCGGGTCGTCCCGGACGGCCGTGTGCGGGCACGATCCGGTCTCCACGCCGGTGACGCGCTCCCCGTCCAGCGTCCCGGCGAGCGTCCTGCGGACATGCTCGGCGTCCTCCTGCGTGTAGATGTCGTTGGTGATGACGCCGGGACTGTGCCCGCGTTCGACCAGGACCGGGACGAGCGCCTCGATGAGGGCCGTCTTGCCCGACCCCACCGGCCCGCCGATGCCGATCTTGAACACCTGCTGTAGTTCCATCTCGTGCCCCCTCAGGTGAAGAACAGGCGGGCCTCGGCCCGCTCGTGCGCGGTCGACACGGTGTCGGCGACCGGCGTCGAGCCGTGCAGGTCCCGCGGGTCCCGGGCGGCCAGCGCCCGGCCCACCGCCCGGACGAGCTCCGGGCGGATCTCGCGCAGCAGCCCCTGCGCCCGCCGGAAGTCGATCCGCCCCAGCCGCACGGCCGCCGCCGCGCACCCCGCCGCGAACGCGAACAGGTCACCGGCCACCGCGTGCTCCACAGGGGAGCCGAGTCCCGCGTGGACGGTCCCCACGGCGACCGCGTGGTTGCCGGGGGTGATCCGGCGCGTGACAAGACCGGTGAGCCGGGCGGCGGGTTCAGAGCCGAACGCCTCCTCAGCGGTGTCCAGGACCTGCCGTCCGGTGCGGACCGAGGCCCTCCGCTGCTCCCGGTTCAGCTTGACGGCGTACAACCTGCGGTCCACATCCACGACCCGGTCCCAGTCGCCCGTCCACACCGCGCGGTGCGTCAGCGCCAGCGCCGCCGCGTCGCTCGTCCCGGCGGCGCGCACGAGGTCGGTGACCAGGGCGACCAGGCCGTCCGCCTGCACCGCGCGGAGCTGGGTGTAGCCCTCCAGCCCGTGCGACAGCGTGTACAGCCCGCTGGGGAAGCCCGAGTCGGTGATCTGGAACTGCCCCAGCAGCGCTTCGAGGACCGCGCCCTCTTCCGGACCGGACGGCGGCGTGACGCCGGTCATGCGATGAAGTACAGCCGGTTCAGCGGCAGCTTCGTGGCGGGCTCGATCGAGGCCGGTTCCCCGTCCACCGTGACCCGGTACGTCTCGGGGTCGACCTCGATGTCGGCCAGCGTCGAGTTGTACAGCATGTGCCGCTTGTCCACAGTCCGGCACTGCCGGACGGGACGGATGAGCCGCTCCAGCCCGAGCCGTTCCGGGATACCCGCGGAGATCCCCGCGTCCGACATGAACGTCACGCAGGTCTCCTTCAGCGCCTTGCCGAAGGCCCCGTACGTCGGGCGCAGGTAGACCGGCTGCGGCGTGGGCAGCGAGGCGTTCGGGTCGCCCATCTGCGCCCAGCTGATCAGCCCGCCCTTGACGACCATGAACGGCTTCGCGCCGAAGGAGTGCACCTGCCAGAGCACGATGTCGGCGAGCTTGCCGTCCTCCAGCGAGCCGATCGTGTCGGCCATCCCGCTCGCGCGCGCCGGGTTGATGGTGAGCTTGGAGATGTAGCGCAGCACGCGGTGGTTGTCGTTGCGCGAGGAGTCCTCGGGCAGCGCGCCGCGCTTGTCCTTGCAGTGGTGCGCGACCTGGAAGGCCCGGGTGAACGACTCGCCGACCCGTCCCATCGCCTGCGAGTCCGAGCCGATGATGCTGATGACGCCGAGGTCGTGCAGGACGGTCTCGGCCGAGATGGTCTCGGCCCGGACGCGGCTCTCGGCGAACGACAGGTCCTCGGGGACGTCGTAGCTGAGATGGTGGCAGACCATGGTCATGTCCAGCAGTTCGTCCACCGAGTTCGCCGTGTAGGGCAGCGTCGGGTTCGTGGACGCGGGCAGCGCGTTCGGCTCCCCGGTGATGCGCAGGATGTCCGGCGCGTGCCCGCCGCCGGCGCCCTCGGAGTGGTAGGTGTGGATGGCCCTGCCGTTGATCGCGCTGATCGTGTCCTCGACGAATCCGGCCTCGTTCAGGGTGTCGGTGTGGATGGTCACCTGGACGTCGTGGTCGTCGGCGACGGACAGCGCGCAGTCGATGGCCGCCGGGGTCGAGCCCCAGTCCTCGTGCACCTTCAGGCCGGCGGCACCCGCCCGCAGCTGCTCGTCCAGCGGGCCGGGCAGGCTGTTGTTGCCCTTGCCGTAGACGGCGATGTTGATCGGGATGTCCTCGTACGCCTGGAGTATCCGGGCGATGTTCCACGGCCCGGGCGTACAGGTGGTGCCGCGGGAGCCGTCCGCCGGGCCGGTGCCGCCGCCGACCAGGGTCGTGATCCCGTTGCTCAGCGCGTTCTGCGCCTGCTGCGGTGCGATGAAGTGGACATGGGTGTCGATCGCCCCGGCGGTGGCGATGAGGTTCTCCCCGGAGATCACCTCGGTACCGGCGCCGATGATCAGCCGCCGGTCCACCCCGTTCTGGGTGTGCGTGTTGCCGGACTTGCCGACCCCGGCGATCCTCCCGTCCTTGATCCCGATGTCGCCCTTGACGATGCCCAGCACCGGATCGATGATCACGGCATTGGTGATCACCGTGTCGAGCGCGGTGGTGGCGTTCTGCGAGGCCGGGTCGGACGACATGCCGTCCCGGGCCGTCTTCCCGCCGCCGTACTGGGACTCGTCGCCGTAGTGCCCCTCGGTGTGATCCTTCTCCACCTCGACGACCAGGTTGGTGTCGCCCAGCCGGATGCGGTCCCCCACGGTGGGCCCGTACATGCTCGCGTACTGCTTGCGAGAGATCGTCGTCATCGCCGTCAGCCCTTCTTCGACCGGGACGTACCGGCCCGTGCGGCGGCCGGGCGCTTCGGTGCCTTCTTGCGGCCCGCGCCGTTCCCGCTCGCGCGGCTGCCGCTCGCGCGGCTCCGGCCGGCGCCGTGCCGGCCCGCGCCGGTCTTGGCCCGGCCGTCGTCCTTCGCCGGCGCCCCGGGCTCGTCGAGATAGCCGCGGGCGCGCATCCGCGCCAGCGCCTCGGCCTTCGCGGCGCTGGACCGGACGCTTCCGTTGAGCAACCCGCCGAAACCGACGATGCGCAGCCCGCCCCCGTACTCGACCAGGCGCACCTCCTTGGTGTCGCCGGCCTCGAACCGGACGGCGGTGCCGGCCGGGATGTCCAGCCGCATCCCGAACGCCTTCTCCCGGTCGAAGCTCATGGCCCGGTTGACCTCGAAGAAATGGAAGTGCGAGCCGATCTGGACGGCCCGGTCTCCGGTGTTGTGCACGGTCAGCCGCGTCCTGCGCTGCCCGGCGTTGAGCTCGATCGAGCCCTCCGCGAAAATGTAGACGTCATCGGCCATGGACGGCCGCCCCCCTCAGGCTCGGTTCCGTGGTCTCCGCACAAGCGTCGTGAACATGCCCGACGGCCACGTGACGGTGATCGTGGTCGCGCTGGTGATCGTGGTCGTGCCGGTGACCGTGGTCGTGCCGGTGACCGTGGTGGTGCGCCGCCGCGGCGGCCAGTCCGTCATCGCCGTCCCGGTGCCACCGCCGTTCCGCCTCGGCCGCGCGCTCCCGGACGAGGGCGTCGAGCGCCGCGGTGCCGAGCAGGGGCGGGGCGGTCAGGGCGCCGTCCCACTGCGGGGGCGGGACGAGCGACGCGGGCACGAGCACCACCTCCCGGGCGCCCAGGCGGCGGCAGCGGTCCACCCCTTCGGGCACCTCCGGTTCCCCGCCGCTGAAGGCGACCTCCACCCAGGGCGCCCGCAGGTGCCGCCAGACCAGCCGCGCCACCTTGCACAGCTCCGCGTCGTCCTCGGGCCGCCCCGCCGGCGCCACCAGGAGCGCGGCCCGTCCGGAGTCCCCGCCGCGCAGCGCCCGCACGACGGCCGCGCGCAGCCAGCCGACCAGATGCGTCACCGTGCCGAGCGGCCCGGCGAGCAGCAGATCGCCGGATGTCCCGCCGCGTGCCGCCCACCCGATCGTCTGCGCGGCGGCCGCCGCGAGCACCGGGTCGCGGCCCAGCGTCATCGGTACCACGACGGCGCGCGGACGGCCCCGGAGCGCGGCGGCCAGGGCGCGTCCGGGACCCGGCGTCTCCCCGGCGGGGCACTCGTGCCCGCCCACCGTCACGACGGCGCGGCCCGGTGGCCCGGCTCCCCGCGATGGTGCGGTCACTTGCCGCCGCCGACGGGGTCGTGGCAGGAGACGAGCTTGGTCCCGTCGTCGAACGCCGCCTCGACCTGGATCAGCTTCAGCATTCCGCGCACTCCGGGGAGCACGTCGTTCGGCCCCACCACGTGCTTGCCCAGCTCCATGCAGTCGGCGACGGTCTTGCCGTCCCGGGCCGCCTCGACGATCGCGGCGCTGATCAGCGCCACCGTCTCGCCGTAGTTGAGCTTCAGGCCGCGGTCGCGGCGCCGTTCGGCCATCTCCGAGACGACGAAGATGAGCAGCTTGTCGATCTCCCGTGGTGACAGGTTCATCGAGGTCCTTCCTGGCGGCGCCGCGCGGTGCTCAACTGGCCCGCCGGAGCCTGGAGAAGATCGGGACGGCTGCCAGGAACACCCAGGCGACCAGCACGAACGGCCAGGTCAGGGTGTGGCCGCCGACCACGGTGAACAGATTGGAGATACCGGCGGTCAGGGCGGCGGCGGTCGCCGCCCCGATCACCGCGTAGAGCACGCCGGCCCGGCTCAGCGCGAGGAACGTCCCGGTCAGCGCGATCCCGGTCAGCACGGCGTTGTAGCCGTACAGGCCGGCGCCGAGGTCGGCGGCCGGAACCCCGAGCCACCAGCCGACCAGCAGCCCGATCACGCTCGACACGAGCGCCGCGGCCGCGACCAGCCGGCTCGACACCGCCAGCCCGATCAGGAAGATCAGGCCCACGTACCACTTGTCCTGGAAGAACACCTGGCCGATCCCGTTGAAGGTGCCGCGCCAGAAGTCGTGCCAGGTCATCGCCGTGCCGGGGTCGGTGGCCGAGGGCGCCGCGGTGTTGGCGTGCTCGGCCCACACCCGGTCATAGGACGGCGCCCCGATCACCATCACCAGCGTGACGATGCAGAAGGGCGCGGTGAAGCCCGGCAGGTTGTACGGCGTGAGCACCGTGTTCAGCGCCGAGGAGACCACGCTCGCGGCGATCGCGGATCCGATGACCAGCAGCACCGTCATCCACCGGACGTCCAGGTAGAGGACGAGAGCGACACCGACGAGCGTCCCGTTGAACCCTTCGAGGCCGATCGAGACCCGGTCCCGGGAGACGCCGAGCAGGTACGCGGTGACCGTGGCGGTGACCGTGCCGAGCAGCCCGAAGACGCCGAACTGCCAGCCCCCGACGAAGAGGGCGACGATGAAGATGAGCCCGGTCCAGTAGCTGGGCTGGAAGTCCACCTGGGCGACGCCACGCGGGATCGTCAGGAGGACGTCCGCCAGGCCGGGACGTTTGGACGGCTCCTCCCGGCCCGGTGTCTCCACGGCCGCCGTTGCCGTCGCCATTCGCGCTCTCCCTGCGGCGGTGGACGGCGGCACGGTCATCCGGCCGTCCAGGTAGTCATGACACCTTGCACATTTCCCGCACGCCGGATCCGCAAAATCGCGTTCCGCCAATTATCGACCAAGAACCCCAAGCGCGATCTTTGCCCCATGACCGGACGAGCTCGCGGGTTTCTGGGAATGCTTCGCCCGGGGTCGGTGGGGGCGGAGAGCGCGCGAACGACCGGAAGGTCTGAAATGTCTGTCGGGCTGAACACCGGTGATTCCGCATGGCTGATGACGAGCACCGCGATGGTGCTTCTGATGACGCCCGGTCTCGCCTTCTTCTACGGCGGGATGGTCCGCTCCAAGAACATGCTGACGATGCTCTACATGAGCTTCATCTGCATCAGCCTCGTCACCATCCTGTGGTTCCTGTACGGCTACGGGATGGCGTTCGGCAAGGACGCCGGCGACGCCGGGCTGATCGGCTGGGGCGACTGGCGCCTCGGCCACATCTCTCCCGACACCCTCCAGGGCAAGATCCCCGAACAGATCTACGCCTGCTTCCAGCTCACCTTCGCCATCATCACCGTCGCGCTGATCAGCGGCTCCATCGCCGGACGCGCCCGCTTCGGCCCCTGGATCCTGTTCGTCATCGTCTGGGTCACCCTCGTGTACGTGCCCATCGCGCACTGGGTGTTCTCCTCCTCGGGATGGCTGAACGAGTGGGGCGTGATGGACTTCGCCGGTGGTCTCGTCGTCGAGCTCAACTCCGGCATCTCCGGCCTGGCCATGGCCCTCGTCCTCGGGCCCGGCATCGCGTTCCGCCGCCGGGAGGGACCCCGTCCCGGCAACGTCCCGTTCGTGCTGCTCGGGCTGGGGCTGCTCTGGTTCGGCTGGTTCGGCTTCAACGCCGGCTCCGCCCTGAGCGACGGCGCCCTGGCCACCCGCGCGTTCGTCAGCACCATGATCGCCGGATGCGCGGGGATGCTGACCTGGCGGCTGCTGGAATGGCTGCGCACCCGCCACTTCACCCAGCTGGGATCGGCCAGCGGGGCGCTCGCCGGGCTGGTCGCCATCACCCCGTCCTGCGCGTTCGTCAGCGTCGAGGGCGCCTTCGGGATCGGTGTCATCGCCGCCGTCGTGTGCACCTACGCGGTGGAGTTGAAGCTCGTCGCCGGATACGACGACACCCTGGACGTCACCGGCATCCACGGCGCCGGCGGCATCGTCGGGATCGTGTCCCTGGGGTTCCTGGCCACCGGCTGGGACCAGGGCTCGCCGGGGCTGTTCTACGGCGGCTCCGTCTCGGTCCTGGGCAAACAGGTCGTCGCCGTCCTGGCCGTCGGGGCGTACGCGTTCATCGTCACCTACATCATCGGCAAGCTCATCGACCGGTTCTTCCGCATGCACATGACCGACGAGGAACAGGCCAAGGGAACGGACGCCAACTTTGTCGAAGGCTGACGCCGGCGCGCCCCAGCCCCTGGGCAAGGCCGACGCCGGAAAGCCGTTCGACCCGTCCCGCGCCGTGGTGTCGTCCCGCGGCCCGCTCGCGGGACGCCGCGGGCCGAAGCTCCAGTTACGCCACGGCGAGGGCGACAGGAGCCGTCTGACGAGCGTCCAAGGGCTGGTCGCGCTGTCCCTCGACGCGCTCAGCTCCGTCGCCTACGGTCCCGAGGCGATCGCCCTGGTGCTCGTCACCGCGGGCGTCTCGAAGGTCCGCCTCACGCTGCCCGTCACCCTCGTCATCGCCGGGCTGCTGGCCGTGCTGGTGGTGTCGTACCGGCAGGTGATCGCCGTCCACCCCGACGGCGGCGGCTCCTACGCGGTGGCCAAGGACGATCTCGGCCCCCGGGTCGGCATGCTGGCCGCCGCCGCGCTCGTCGTCGACTACGTCCTCACCGTGGCGGTCAGCCTCGCGGCGGGCGCCGCCGCCCTCGCCTCGGCGTTCCCCTCGCTGCTGCCCTACCTGCTGGAGACCACGCTGGCGGTCCTGTTCGTGCTGACCGCCGTCAACCTGTACGGCATCGCCGACAGCGCCCGCTTCCTGATGCTGCCGACCGTGCTGTTCGTCGTGACGATCCTCGGCATCGTCGTGGTGGGCCTCGTCCGGGGACAGGCCACCGCGACCGTGGGCGCGGCGGTGGCGCCCCACGCGCCCGAGGCGCTCGGCGTGATGCTGATCCTCAAGGCGTTCTCCTCCGGCTGCTCCGCGTTGACCGGCGTGGAGGCCATCGCCAACGGTGTGCCGATGTTCCGGGAACCGAGGGTGGCGAGGGCGCAGCGGACCGAGCTGATGCTCGGTGCGCTGCTGGCCCTGATGCTGATCGGCATCGCGCTGCTCATCCGGCGCGACGACGTCGTCCCGCGCGAGGGCGTGACGATCCTCGCCCAGCTGACCGTGGGCGCCTTCGGCACCGGCTGGCTCTTCCAGGCGGCGAGCATCGTGGTCGCCATCGCGCTGACCCTGGCCGCCAACAGCAGCTTCGGCGGCCTGCCCGTCCTGCTCAGCCTGCTGGCCAGGGACCACAGGCTGCCGCACGTGTTCACCCTGCGCGGAGAGCGCCCGGTGCACCGCTACGGCGTGCTCGCGGTGGCGGCCGCCGCCGCGCTGCTGCTGATCGCGGTCGACGCCCGCACCCACCGGCTCCTTCCCCTGTTCGCCATCGGCGTGTTCACCGGCTTCACGATCAGCCAGACGGGACTCGTCCTGCACTGGACGCGGCTGCGGACACCCGGCTGGGCCGGGAAGGCACTGCTCAACGGCACCGGCGCGGTCCTCACCGCGGTCGCCACCGCGGTGCTCCTGATCACCAAGTTCGACGAGGGCGCCTGGGTCGTCGTCATCGTGATGCCGCTGCTGATCCTGCTGTTCACCCGGATACGGCACTACTACGACCGGATCGGACGGGAGCTGCGGATCGGCGAGATCCCCCCGGAACACCCGAGGCCGGCAGCCACACGGCGACTGGTGCTGGTCCCCCTGAACGAGCTCGGCGCGACGACCGGCGGCGTCCTGAGCACCGCGCTGGGCCTCGGCGAGGAGGCGATCGCGGTCACGGTGTCCTCGGACGACGACCGGACCCGCACCCTGCGGGAGCGTTGGGACCGCTGGAACCCTGGCGTGCGACTGGAGATCCTCGCCAGCCCCCAGGAGGCGAAGGTCCGTCCGATCGTGGACTACGTCCGCCGGGTCGCGGCGCACGACGACCGCGCCGTCGTCGTGCTGATCCCGACCGTCGGGTCGAGCCGTCCCCGGTACCGGTTCCTCTACGACCAGTGGAGCCTGCTGCTGGCGGAGGCCCTGCGCGAGCACGTCCCGGGCGTCCTGGTCTGCATGCTCCCGGTCCGGATCACCCCATGAAGCGGCACGCCTTCACCGCAAGCACCTTGGCCACGTGCCGGGCGCTAGGCAATTTCTTCGAACCGGTGAACTGGCCACGTCCTTTCCGACTAGAACGCACGTCATGAGAGGGTCGCCCGATAGGCTCTTTCTGTGGTCAGGAATCGGTTCACCCATCCCCCGTACTGGCTGATGACCGCGCTGCCTTGGCCGGAGCGGCAACCCGACGCGACGATGGCGGAGGCGGCGTTCGTCTGCGCCCCCGAATGCATGAATTGGCGGAGACTTCCGGAGCACGTCGAGGATGTCATGCAGGTCACGCACCTGTACGTCAGGGAGCACCCGAGCGAGCGTGTCGTCTGGTTCACCGATATCACCCGCTGGCTGGGCGAGCGCGGTAGCAGCTGGGACGACCTCGGCGTTCCCGGCTGGGAAGACGCTCTACGGGACCTACCCGAACTTCGCATCCTCGGCATTTTCATGACGGTCAGCCGCCGCGCCCACTTCCACATGATCAACACCGCCCAGCAGTTCGAGCTCTTTTACGCCGACGGTACGAGCGAGTTCCTCACCGAGCAGGAACGCCGGGCGGTGCACGAGCACTTCGAGCGCAAGCTCGACGACATCTGGCCGCCCTATATCCAGCAGATGCTCGACAGCGGGCGGCTCACCATCTCCTAGTCGGCTCCGCTATGTGATCGGCTCAAGAACGTAGGTCCCTGTTCCGTCCGCCTTGCCGGTGCTGTACTGGCGCATGTTCTCGTTGTCGGTGACCCTTTCCTGGCCGATCATCGATCCGGACAGCTTGTTCTGCAAACCGACCAAATCTGTTCCTGGCACGTCCTGGTAGACGTAGAACCGCTGGCCGTCGTCGACGGTCCGGCAGCCCTCCTCGAAAAGCCGGACGCTCTCACTGGGGACGTCAGCGGGTCTCAAGGTGAGGCATTTGTTGCTCTGCCGGGTGATAAGGAGGTGCTCGACCTTGCCGTTGCTGGTCGGCCCCTGGCAGACCTGCCACTGCGGCCGGGCGGACGACCCCCAGGCACGCAGTCGGAACTCGTCGGTGCCGTCGGCGTTCCACCAGAACAGCAGGCGGTCAGGCGTACCGATCCGGTAATAGCCCGGGAGACAGGTGAAACCCGGGGGCAGTGCCTTGGGCGCGAGAGCGTGGCCCGTCGGCGTCTCCTTGGCCGGAGCCGGTGCCTGTGTGCGCGTCTGCGGCGGGGTGCCGGTGCAGCCCAGCACCGTCTGGGCCTTGCGCATGATGCTGCCGGCGGGCACCTTGTCCTCGCACCGGACGGCGCCCTCCTCGATCGTGGAGAAGGTCGTGTACGTGCCGCCGGGGCGCGCGACCCAGCGGGTGGCGTACCGGCCGCCGCCCAGGTCCACCCGGTCGCAGTTGAGGCTTCCGTATTCGCCGGTGACCTTGCGCGTCCCCTGGTAGACGCCGTAGTAGCCGGGCTTGAGGAAGTTCCAGGTGATGGTCATGCTCTGGGTGTTGGTGGTGGCGGTGCTCTTGGTCACGGTGCTGTTGACGAACGCCTCGACCTTGAAGAGCGTCCCGATGTTGAACCCGCTGGTGATCTGGGCCGTGTTCCCGACCTGCACGGTGATCACGGTTTGGGTGCTGAGGGTGACGCTCTGGCTGCCCGTCGAGCCGTCGGTGACGTAGTACCCCTTGAAATGGGTGATGGTCGGGTCGGTCACCGCGCTCTTGATGAACGGGTGCCTCTTACCGAGGTCGGCGGACGTGCAGGTGTCACCGGGTTTGGGGTCCGCCGACGCGGCGGCCGCCGTACTCGCGGCGGTGAGCATTGACACGGCGGCGAGCGACAGCGCCATTGCGCCGCGCGCCACCATCGGGATCTTGACCATGGGGTCGCTCCTGATAGTGAGATCATAGTCAGGAGAAGATTCACACGATTCGTCAAGCCCGAGGAGAGCTTTAGTACGGCCGGATGCGGCCCGGCACTCAGCGACAAAAATCACCTCAATTCCTGCCAAATTGTCCACTTCATCCGCGTGGAAGATAGACCTCGACTGTCCCGTTCACCTGGCGTACGGCCAAGCGCGGCAGCGCGGGGATCGGGGCCTTGAGGCGGTGGTGCAGGACGGCGCCGTCGAGTGAGAAGAGGGCTCCGTGGCACGGGCAGCGCAGCTGCGTCCCGGCGTGCACGCTCAGGCGGCAGCCTTGGTGGGTGCACACGCCGGACACGGCGCGCAGCCGCCCACCCGTGCGGGTCACGAAGCCGTCGACGCCGCCTGCGGCGAAGCCGTGGACGGCGCCTTCGGGTAGGTCGGCGACGTTCGCGACGGGGTGCCAGGCGCCCAGGTCGGGGTTCAGCGTGCCGCCTCCCGGTGCGGACGGGTCGCCGGTCATCGCGCGATCGGCGAACACTCCCGCGGCGGCTCCGGCCGCCCCGACGGCGCCGCCGATGAGCAGGCGCCGGCGGACCGGGACGGGCGCGGTTTCGGCCTGGTCGCGGGCCAGGCGGCGGTGCAACTCGGTGATGAACTCCTCGCTGGGCGCGTGCGAGCCGGGCCGGGCCGCGCGCAGCTCGATGGCCACCCGCAGCGCGTCCGCGTCGGCCTCCTCAACCGGGAACGGCCGAGGCCGGCCACCGGACAGCAGGGTCTCGACGAAGCGGTGCAGTCCCTTCATGGTCACCTGCTCATCCCTGGAGGTTCGGGTCGTTGCGGGACAACTCGGCCGCGAGCCGCAGTGCGCGATGCTGGACCACTTTGACGTTGCCGATGCTGATCCCGAGTTCGGTCGCGGTCTGGCGGATCGAGTACGAGCGCAGGAACCGCAGTTCCAGCACCCGCCGGTAGTTGTCGGGCAGTGCGGCCAGCAACCGTTCCGCCCGCCGCTGGGAGCCGCCGTTCTCCGTCGGCGGTGCGTCGTCGGCGGCCACCTGGTCGAGATCGATGCTGGTGATCTCACGTCCGAGTGTGCGTTTCCAATGCGCGGCGAGGACGGTGCGGGCGGTGGCGAGCAGGTACGCGCGGACCTCGCCGACGGACGCCGACACCCGTAACGGCCGCAGGGCGGTCATGAACACCTCGGCGGTCAGGTCCTCGGCATCGGGCCGGTTGCCGACCTTGGCGAAGATCAGCCGGTAGATCCGGTCGACATTGTGCAGGTAGATCGCCTCCCAGTTCGCGTAGGTCTCCGCCTGGACGAGGTGCAGCGGCGCCCGGGGCGGGGGCGCCGACCCCGCCGGTTCGGCCGGTTTCCGGGAGGCCGGGTTCCAACGGCGCATAACGATCCTTTCCGCCGTTTCCTGGAACGGGTCATCGGCCGGTCTCGGTGTGGGCGAGCCCGTATCGAGCGACCCGCAGCCCGAGTGTCTCCCCCGCCTGGTGGTCGATGCGGGTGTGGATGCCCGCATAGATGCGGCTGAGGCCGCCCTCGTCCGCCGCGTCCTGGTAGCGCGCGAACGACCGGGTGACGCCGGGGAGCGCCTCCGAGGTCACGGTGAAGCGGTCGGCGGGGCCGAAGAAGGCCGACAGCACGATGGCCCCGGCCTCGCCGACGACGCTGTGCGCGCCGGGATAGGACGGGTCGGGTGGCGTCGCGGCCAGCGGGTTCCAGTTCGGATCGGCGTGGGTCGCGGGATTGCCGTCGGTACCGGCGGCGCGGACCGCGGTGACGGGCCGCCAGATCCGGTGGTGGTACTTACCGTCGTAGAACGCGATCGCCGCGTCGGCGAACGTCCGGTCGAGCACGGCGAACAGGCGCGCCGTGGTGGCCAGGTCGGTCCCGTGCCGGCGCGCGGCGTCCTCGGCGATCTCGTTCCAGTAGTTCCAGATCGGCGCGGCCCAGAACCGCGCCTGCGTCGTCTGGTCCGCCGTCCGCGCGGCGCTGGTGTCCCGCCCGAGGACCTCCACCTCGTTGAGCGCCGTGGCGTACACCCGGCTGGTCAGCGCCGGGTACCGGCGCGGACGGAACCGGTCGCCGCGGCCCAATGTGAACGGCCGCACGCCGGCCCAATGCGTGAACACCGGGGCGGCGAACGCCGGCGGTGTGGGCCGGTAGTCCCCCGGCCGATCGCCCGGCACGAACGGTGGCGGGACGGCCTGCGACCCGTCGCCCGCGCGGTCGGCGAGCACGGCCTCGGCGGCGTGTCGCCCGGCCCGTATGCCCGCGTCCTTGGCCGGCCCGTCCGGCACGTCCGCGAGCTCGTCGGCGAGCTGCCGGTCCAGGCCGGTGCGCTGCGCCGGGTACAGCGCGGCCAGGCTGTCGTGCCCGGCCTGCGCCCCCGCGGCCTGCCCGGAACCGCCGCGGCCCGCCGCGCCGATGGCATCGGCGATCGCCGTATGCATGATCGCGAAGTTGCGGGTGGGATGTACGGTCGCCGGCTGCGCACCGGGCGTCCGGACGATCCCCAGCAATGTCCGGTTCCATTGGATCACCAGCTCCCGGCCCTCCGCGGCCCGCGCGCTCGCCGTCGTGGTGGTCCGTGCGGGCTCGGCCTGCGCCCCGTACGCCGCTCCCGCCGACAAGGTGGTCCCCACCGCCACGGCCATGACCGCCAACGTCTTCCCCATCTCCCCGTCCCTTCTCCGGCTTCAGGCTCCGACAACAGATAGGCGCGGGGGTTACACGTCGCCGCCACCCGTAACCCCCGCGCCTATCAAGCGGCTGAACGAGCAACCGTGCGGAGAAGGAGAACTCGATGCGAATCCGAGCAGTGGCGGGGCTGGTGACCGCGGGGGCGCTGGCACTGACGACCGCCGTGGCCACCGGCACCGCCGCCGAGGCGAAGGAGCGCCCCTGCGGACGCCCGGTCATGACCAGCGGGACCGGCTCGCAGGGCACCCCATGGACGCTCAAGTCGCAGTACGACGACGACGGCACGCCGCCGAACCGACTGGTCGCCGGGGAGGAGTTCGAGATCAACACCGAGGCCGCCGGGCAACGGTGGTCGGTCAGCTTCACCGACAACGGGACGGAGTTCTTCCGCAACGACAACGACATCTCCACCGCGGACGGGATCCGGGAGGTCCACCCGAACCCGGTCGCCCGCGGGAACCCGAACCACATGGCCGTGCACGCGGTCCGTAAGGACGCCGCCGGCAACGTGATCGAGGTCATCGACGGTGCCGTCGACCTCGCCCCGCCGCCGGCGCGCTGCGCGCGCTGATCCCCGGTTCCACCATCCAGCGGCGTCCGGTCATCCCTCCCCGGCCGGGCGCCGTCTCCGCACGCCGGAGGAGCACTCGGTGTGCTCGCTCCCCTCAGGCGGAAGCCGTCTGCTTCCCCTGTGCGATCTCCCGGAGGGCCGCCAGGTCGTGAACGAGCATCTGCTGCCGGGACGTGGTCACGATCGCGGCGCCCTTGAACGCCCGGATGAGCTTCTTCACCGATTCGAGCGATATGCCGGCGAAATCAGCCAATTCCTGCTGGTAGATTCGCAGCTCGATTCCCTCATCGCTGGTCCGGCCGAGGCCGCTTTCCACCAACTCGATCACGGCCCGCGCGAGCCGCTGTTCCACCGCCAGCTCGGACGCGACGATCTTGCGCGTGGTTCGGTCGAGCCGGGTGTCCATGGCCGCCAGCCGGGCCAGCATCGCCCGGGGATGAAGCGCCAGGAATTCCGACCAGGGCGAAGCGGAGATGAGCAACGCCTCCACCTCGTCGATCGCCTCCACGGAAGCGGTCCGGGGCTTGCGGGCCAGTGAGGCCATCTCTCCGACGACGTCCTGGGGACCGCGGACGGCGACCATGCGCTTCGGATCGCCCATCGAGACCTTGACGTGGCCGCTGAGTATCAGGACGACGAAGTCCGTCTCCTCGCCCTCCTCGAAGAAGACGTGCCCCGCCAGCCGGTGCAGCCTGCTCCCCTTGCCCTCCAACCAGAGGAGCTCTTCCGGGGTGAAAAGAGGCTCACCTTGATCTAATGACATGGGACTCATGCGGGCAATTGTGTTGCCACTCACAACCCGACGCAATGCCGCTTTTTCAGCGTGCCGCCCGTCCCCGGCACCCGGCGGCAGGCGGCAGGCGGCGCGTCCCCGCACCGCCTGATGGGCGCTGAAGCGGTCACGGTGGTAGCGCTGGCTGTACCGCTCCTGCTCCCGCTGGCGGGGTCGAGCGAGTGGGGCTGCGGCGTCGAGGGCACCCCGGCCGGGTTCGGCACCGGAGACCAGCAGCACGTCTTCGCCATCGGCCAGAGACGACCGCTCCAGCATTTCTGGTACGCCGGGCCGTGAGCAGAGCGTCTCGGTGAACACCTGAACAGCGGAACACCGGAGACCTTGTGCCGTGGCGCCGCCGCGGCACAAGGTCTCGTTCACGTTCGTCTGAGGGGGAGGATCAGGGGGCGGCCGGTGCGGGGATGCGGGACCACCTCGATGTCGTGGCGGTAGACGTCGGTGAGCAGGGGTGCGGTGAGGACCTCGTCCGGGGGGCCGCAGGCGGCCAGGCGGCCTTCGGAGAGGACCGCGACGCGGTCGGCGTGGGCCGCCGCGAGGCCGAGGTCGTGGACGACCGCCACCACGGCGGCGCCCGCGTCGGCTCTCTGCCGGACGATGTCGAACACCATCTCCTGGTGGTGCAGGTCGAGGGCTGCGGTGGGTTCGTCCAGCAGGAGGACGCCCGTCCGCTGGGCGAGGACGCGGGCGAGCGCGACGCGGGCCTGCTCGCCGCCCGACAGGTGCGGGTAGGGGCGGCCGGCGAACGCCGTCACGTCGGTCTGCCGCATGGCCTCGGTGATCGCGGCCTCGTCGTCGGCGGCGAGCGGCGTCCTGGACCAGGGGGCGCGGCCCATCGCGACGACCTGATGGACGGTGAACGGGAACGCGAGGGTCTGCTTCTGGAGGAGGATCGCCCGCCGCATCGCCAGCTCGGGGTGGCTCCACGACGCGAGCGGCGCGCCGTCCACGGTGACGTGGCCGGTGGACGGGACGTCGCCGCCGACCGCCGCGAGCAGGGTCGACTTGCCCGCGCCGTTCGGGCCGACGAGGGCGAGCACCTCGCCGGTGCGGACGGTCAGGTCGAGGCCCGTGAGGACGGTCCGGGGGCCTCGTTCGACGCCGAGCGCACGGACCTCGATCGTGGCGGAGCCGTACGGGACGGGGCGGGGCGGCCGGAGGGCGCGTGCGCCGATCATGACCAGTTCCCGGGGCCGCCGCGAGCGCGGCGCAGGAGCCAGAAGAAGAACGGGCCGCCGAGCAGGGCGGTGAGGACGCCGAGCGGGAGTTCCTGGTAGGGGATCGCGGTGCGGGCGACCGTGTCGGCGGCGACCAGCACGATGGCGCCGCCGAGCGCGCTGGCCGGGATCAGCGTCCGGTGTCCGGGGCCCGCCACGAGCCTGACCAGGTGCGGCACGACCAGTCCGACGAACGAGATGACGCCGGCGAACGCCACGGCGGCCGAGGTCATCAGGGCGATCACGACGATCGCGGTGAAGCGCAGCCGTTCGACGTCCACGCCCAGGTGGCGGGCGGTGCGCTCGCCGAGGGAGAGCAGGTCGAGGCGGTGCGCGAGGGCGAGCGCCACCACCATTCCGGCGGCGGCCACCGGGGTCACGGCGGCGACCGCGTTCCAGTTCGCGCCCGCGAGGCTGCCGAGGTTCCAGGACGTGATGGCGCGCAGCGCGTCGTCGCCGGCCGCGAACATCAGCAGGCCGAGCAGCGCGCTCGCGACCGCGTTGACCGCAATGCCCGTGAGCAGCAGTGTGACGACCTCGGTGCCGCCGCCCGAACGGGACACCACGTAGACGAGCAGGGTGGTGACCAGGCCGGACACGAACGCCGCGGTCATGATCGTCCAGCTGCCGAGGGTGGACAGGCCGAACACGATGACGGTCGCGGCGCCGACCGCCGAGCCCCAGGAGACGCCGATGACGGCGGGTTCGGCGAGGGGGTTGCCGAACACCCCCTGCATGACGGCGCCGGAGCAGCCGAGCGACGCGCCCACCACGACGGCGAGCGCGACGCGGGGGAAACGGACGATCCACAGCGCGTTGTCGCCCTGCGCCGCGGTGGGACGGGGCCCGACGTCCAGCCCCAGGTGGTGCAGGAGGGACCCGATCACCTGGTCGGGCGGGACGTCGACCTGCCCCGCGCCGGCGGCCACGACGCACAGCGCGGCCAGGGCGAGGGCCAGTCCCGGCAGTAGCGCGGCGCCGGGCAGCCGCCGGTTCCCGCGCTCGCGGGCGGTCCTGCCGGGCGGGCTCTTGGTGGCCGTCGCCATCAGCAGGTCCGGTGGACGGCGGCGGCGAGCGCGCCGATCGTCTCCGCCGTGCGGGAGCCGAAGGACAGCAGGGTGCCGTCGTCGACGTCCACGACGCGGCGGCTCTGTCCGGCCGGGGTCTGCGCGACGCCCGGCAGCTTCAGCAGTCCGGTCACGCCGCCGACCGACCTCAGCCCGCCCGACAGGACGAGCAGGACGTCGGGAGCCGCGTTGATCATTCCCTCGCTGGTGAGCGGGCGGAAGCCGGACAGGCCGATGGCGCTGCCCGCGTCGGCTCCGCCGGCGGCCTCGATCATCGCGTCCGAGCCCGCGCCCTTCCCGCCGACGAGGTAGACGCCCGCGTTGCCCCGGACGTAGAGGAAGGCGACCTTCGGCCGGTCACCGGACGCCGGCCTGGCGGCGGCCTTGATCTCGCGGTCCACGCGTCCGGCCAGTTCGCGTCCCGCGCCGGGCACGCCGAGCGCCTCGGCGACGGCGGTGATGTGCGGGCCGATCGCGGGGAGCGTCTCCTTGTCGTCCACGAGGACGATGGGGATGCCGGCGCGGCGGAGCTGGGCGAGCACCTCGGGCGGGCCGATGCTCTTGTCGGTGATCACCACCGAGGGGTTGAGGTTCAGGATCGCCTCGGCGGACAGGTCATGGCCCTGCGCGGTCACCAGCGGCAGCGCGCGGGCGGCGGGGAAGGTGGTGGAGACGTCCCGTCCGATGAGGCGGTCGCCGAGGCCGAGGCCGTGCACGATCTCGGCGAGCGAGCCGTAGAGGTTGACCGCGAGGACGCGCCGCACGTCGCGGACGGTGACGTCGGTGCCGTCGGCGGACCGCACGGTGACCGGCAGCTTGGGCTCCGGTGCCTTCTTGACCGGGACCGGGTCGCCCTTGGGCGCCGCGACCGTGGCGGGTCCGCAGCCGGGGGCGGATCGCGCACCGCCGGGTCCGGCCGCCGTCCCGGTGCCGCAGGCGGTCAGTGGCAACGTGCAGGCCAGGGCGAACGTCGCGGCCAGAGCGCGGACGGGACCGGTCACGAGGAGGCTCCGGCGCTCTTCCTGCGGCGCAGGAGGAGGAATCCTGCTCCCGCGATGACGACGACTCCCGCGCCGGAGGCGACCCACGCCCAGACGGGCACGCCGTCGGGTTCGCCCGTGAACGTCACCGGTACGCGGACGTCCTGCGAGCGGTCCGAGGTCCGGGTGTGGTCGGCGCGGGTGACGACGACGCAGCGCACCTTCGTGCAGTCCGCGGTGTCCGACAGCGCGGCGCCGACCCGCAGCTGCACGTCGAAGGTGCCGCCGGGCCCGTACGGAACGGCCAGGCCCTTCCCGTACGGGGGCGGGTTGGACGAGATCCACTGCGAGGCGCCGGCGCTCCCGGAGGTGTCGGCGCCGCCCCCGCACGGGGAGGGCACCTTCCCCTGCCCGTTGTCCTTGCACAGGGCGACGTAGACGCCCTTGCCCTTGTCGTAACCGGAGCCTCGGACACGGACAGTGGCGCCCTTGACGGGCAGACCGTCCACCCGCGAGACGGTGAGGGCCTGTCCGGAGGGACCGGCGGCCCGCCCTTCCTTGGCGGGCACGGACGCGGCAGACCCAACGGCCACGGACACGGCGTGCGCGGGCGGGGCGAGCAGCGCGCCCGCGGCGGCGGTCAGGGCGAGCGTCGCCAGCGGACGTACGGCGATGAGGGAAGCGTGCATTGGGTTTTCCAACCTTCGAGCTGTGCGGCCCCCACCAGGGGCTTTACCGAGATCCCGCCCTTACATTAGCTTAGGCTTACCTAACTCTTAAGAGGTGAGCCTTGCCTAACTCCATCGCGCTACGGCGTGCCGCGATTCCCGCCTCTGTCACGGCCGCCACCCTCGCCGCGCTGGCCCTCGCCGCCGATCCCGCCTACGCCGCCTCGGTACGGGTGTCCCCCACGTCCGGTGTGAATCCCGCCGGGCAGTCGGTCACGGTGAGTGGCTCCGGTTTCGACCCCGCGCGCAACAACGGCTTCGGCGTCTACGTCGTGTTCGGGCCCCGCCGCGCCAACTGGGTGACCGACTCCAACGCCTACCTCGCGGCCAAATGGGTGCACCGCGGCGCCGCCGGGAGCGGAGGGCAGGCGCCCATGAGTTCGTCCGGCGGCTTCTCGGTCAGCCTCTCGGTGAGGGCCAAGTACACCGACGGCAACGGTAGGAAGGTCGACTGCCTGAAGACCCAGTGCTATGTCATGACGATGGCGGCGCACGGCGTCCCCGACCGCAGCCAGGACACCGCCACCCCCATCAGGTTCACCGGCTCCGGGCCGGGTTCCGGGCCAGGTTCCGACCCGGAGCCCGGGAGCGGGTCCGACACGGACGGCTCGTCCGGCACCGGATCGGGCGGCGGGACGTCCTCCGGGCCGGGGACGGGCACACCGGGTGGAGCGGGCGGGTCCGCCACATCCGGGAGCCCGTCCGGCGCCGCGTCCGGTGCCCCGTCAGCGGCGGCGGCACCGGGCGCGGTCGCGCCGGACGGGCTCTCTCCCGCGAGCGCGTTCGAGCAGACCCCGTCCGGCGGACGGACCGGATCGCCGTGGCCGTTTTGGGCCATAACCGGAGCCGCTCTCCTCGCGGTGCTGGCCGCCCGTCACGGCGCCCGCCGCCGGGCGGCCCACCGGCGGTAGGGCGTCATGACCAGGGCACCCCTCTTGATCTGCGACGGCACTCCTGTACAGTCCCGATCTTAGGTAGCCGATCTTAGGTAAGCCTTACCTAATTTTTGAGAGGAACCGATGACCAGACCCAAGACGAGGGCGTCCGTACGGCTCGCCCGCGGCGCGGCGCTGCTCGCCGCAGCCGGGCTGACCACGATCGGGCTCGGCGTCGCGCCGGCGCTCGCGGCCGGCCCCGCCACCACCGTCACCCCCGCGACGGGGGCCGACCCCGAAGGCGCGACCCTCACCGTCCACGGCAGCGGCTTCAGCGCCACGGCGAACAACGGCCTCGGCGTCTACGCGGTGTTCGGGCCGAAGGGGCCCGACTATGCCACCAACGCGAACGCCTACCAGGCGTCCAAGTGGGTGCACAAGGGAGCCACTCCCAGCGCCGGCCAGGCCGTGCTGAACGCCGACGGCACCTTCGACGTCACCTTCACCGGCATCAAGGCCAAGTACACCGACGGCGACGGCAAGCAGGTCAACTGCCTCACCACCCAGTGCTACCTCATCACGATGGCGGCGCACGGCCTCCCCGACCGCAGCCAGGACAGCTTCACCCCGGTCACGTTCACGGGCGGGGAGAACCCCGGGGGCCCAGGCCCCGGCACCCCCGCGGGGACGGGACAGCAGAAGCTGTCCACCAAGGTCAGCAACGGGGCGCTCACCCTCGCCCTGGCCGGTGACAGCGCCGAGCTGAGCGCGGTGGCGCCCGGCAAGCACTCCACCGGCGCGCTGCGGACCGCGACGGTCACCGACGCCCGTGGCACCCAGGCGGGCTGGAGCCTCGTCGGCGAGGTCACCGACTTCGGCCGCGCGGCGGGCGGGACGATCCCGGCGTCCGGTCTCGCGTGGTCCCCGACCGCACGCGTGGTGGACGACGGTTCGCGGGGCGCGGTGACGCCGGGCGCGGCGGGTTCCCTCGGGGCGCCCCGCACGCTCGCGTCGTCGGCCGCCGGATCCAGCGGCGGCGTGTTCGAGGCCGGAGCCGGGCTGGACCTCAGCGTCCCGGCCGGAACCGCACCGGGCGACTACACCGCCACCCTCACCCTGACCCTCTCCTAGGGTCTGCCCGCAAGACGCAGATGAAGGGCGAGGTGGGGATGATCCAAGCATCCCCACCTCGCCCGCGAAGAGTACGCGGAGTCCTTACCAAGATGAACGCCATTCGCGGAGTTGCCGTCGTGGCCGCGGCGACCGCCCTCGCCGCGCCCGCGGCCGTCCCGCCACCGGCCGCCGCGCACGCCGCCGCTGCGGCCACCGCGCACGCCGGTGCCGCGCCCGGTGCCGCGCCCGCGCCGGGCGGGTTCGCCTGGTCGGTCAAGCCCGCCGGGGCCAAAGGGCAGTCGCGGCGCGACTTCTTCGTCTACTCGGTGTCGCCCGGCCAGCGCGTGCGCGACAAGGTGGTCGTCACCAACATGAGCACGCGGAAGCTGACCTTCCGCGTGTACGCCACCGACGCGTTCAACACCGCGGACGGCTCGTTCGCACTGCTCACCGCGGACCGTACCGCCAGCGACATCGGCACCTGGATCACTGTCGCGGGCAACCCCGCGCGCACCGTCGCGCCCGGCCGCTCCGCCGAACTGCCGTTCACGTTGACCGTCCCGCCGGGCGCCACGCCGGGCGACCACTCCGGCGGCGTGATCGCCGCCGTCACCGAGCAGACCACCGGCAGCCAGGGTCAGCGCGTCAACGTCGACCGCAGGATCGCCGCCCGCGTGTACGCGCGGGTCGACGGTGCGCTCACCTCGTCGCTGCGGGTGGAGTCGCTGAAGGTCGCGCACCAGCGCCCGGTGTTCGGCGGCGGGGACGTGAACGTCACCTACCGGATCCGCAACACCGGGAACGTGCGGCTCGCCGCGACGGCGCGGGCCGGTGTCAGCGGCCCGTTCGGGACGGGTCTCGGCAGCCCCGCCACGCGGCAGGTCCCCGAGCTGCTGCCCGGCAGCGTCTACACCTTCACCGACCGGGTCCGCGGCGTGTATCCGGCCGGTCCGCTGACCGCGACGCTGCGGCTGACGCCGGCGGGCGCGGCGGACGGCTCGCCCTCCGCCCCGCGGCCGACCGTCAGAACCGCCGGGTGGTGGGCGACGCCGTGGGCGCCGGCCGCCGCGATCGTGCTCGCCGCCGTCCTGGCCGTGTACCTGGTGCGGCGCCGCCGCAGGGCCCGTCCATGAGGCGGCGCCGCACGCTCATGAGGACGCGCTGATGAGGACACTGCTGGCTGCGGCGTTGGCCGTCCCGCCGCTCTCCCTCGCCGCGCCCGGCCCGACCGTCGAGATCGACCGCGCGGAGGCGCGGGTGGGCGACACCGTCACCGTGGACCTGGCGGCATGGCCGTCCGGGAACGTGCTGATCGAGCTGTGCGGCAACGGCGGGGGGCGCGGTTCGGCCGACTGCGCCGTCGCCGCGGCGGCCACGACGTTCATCGACGCCAAGGGCCGTGGCACGGCGATGGTCACGGTCGTCAAGCCGCCGATCGGCTGCCCCTGCGTCATCTCCGCGCGCCCGGTCACCGGCGGGCGGGCGCGGACCGTCCCGCTGGTGGTCACGGGCGTCCCGACGCTGTCGTCCGCGCAGCGCCGCGCCGTGTCCACCACGCCCGCCCGTGACCTGGCCGTCTCGGGGGTCCGGGTGAGCGGCGGCGGCCCGGGGGCGGCCTGGCTCGGCGGCTCCGCGACGCGGACGGTGACGTTCACCGTCCGCAACACCGGCGCCGCACCCGTCACCGACCCGCCGCTCACGCTGGCGGTCGGACGCGGCGGCGAGCCCACCGGCATCCTGGACGCGCCGAGGATCGGGACGCTGGCGCCCGGGCAGGAGCGCAGCTACTCCGTCCGCGCCCGGCTGCCGGGTCCCGCCTTCGGCCGGTACGCGATCGTCGGGGAGCTCACCGGCGTCGACCGGCCCGCGCGGTTCACCGCCCGCACCTCGTCCTACCCGTGGGCGCTGCCCGCCTTGATCGTGCTCGCGGCGCCGCTCGTCATCGTCAGGGAGCTCCGCCGTCCCCGCGGCAGGGGCGCCCGCGGGCCGCGGCAGGTGGCCGGGGCGCCGCGGGCCGTCGCCATGAACGAGATCGTCGCGCTCAACGTCGGGCAGTGGCGGCGCCTCCGGAACCTGTCGCGGGCCGCGCTCGCCGACACGTTGACCCCGCTCACCGGCACGACGTGGACGGACCGCGACGTCGAGAGCGCGGAGACCCTCAGCCCGCCGCACCGCTTCGACGCCGACGAGCTGCTGGCCCTCAGCCGCGCCCTCGACGTCCCCCTGCCGGCGCTGCTGCTGCCGCCGTCCGGCTACGAGATCGCGCCTCCCGCCAGCCCGGTGACCAGTGCGGGACGGGCGTCCAGCCCCGGCCCGTCCGTGTAGAGAAGGAGTGCGCCATGGAACAGGAACCGTTCACCGCGGAGGTGGTCGCGGCGATCGCCCGCCATATGAACGACGACCACGCCGCGGACTCGGTGGTGATCGTGCGGGCGCTCGGCGGGCAGCCGGCGGCCACGGCCGCGGTGATGACCGGGATGGACGCCGACGGGATCGACTTCTCCGTCCAGGTGGACGGGCGTTCGGTGCCCGTCCGGATCCCGTGGAGCGAACGGCTGACGCAGCGGGCGCAGGTGCGCGCCGAGGTGGTGCGCATGTACGACAAGGCCCGCGAGGCCGAGCGGTTCTCGGTCAGGTTGCGCATGGCCACCAGGCCCGACCACGGCGACACCGAGCACTCGCCCTTCATGGACGCGCTGGTCGAGGGGCGGCTCAACCGGGACGAGTACGCGCTGCTGGTCGGGCAGCTCTCCTTCGTCTACGACGTCCTGGAGCAGGCGGCCGACCGTATGCACGACGACGAGGTCGCGGGGACGTTCGATTTCCCGGCTTTCCGCCGCCTGGACGCCTTGCACTCCGACCTTGAGTTCTTCTACGGGCCGGGCTGGCGTGAGCACGTCCAGGCCGACGAGGCGACCCGCCGCTACTGCGACCGGCTCCGTGCGGTGTGCTTCGACTGGCCGGGAGGTTTCGTGGCCCACCACTACACCCGTTACCTCGGCGACCTGTCCGGCGGGCAGGTCATCGCAAGGCGGCTGAAGGGCGTCTACGGTCTCGCGGACGGGAACGGGCTGCGCTTCTACGAGTTCGAGGGCAGGCCGAAGGTCATGAAGGACCGGTACCGTGCCCTGCTCGACGACGCCCCGTGGGACGAGGCCGAGCGCGGGCGCGTCATCGCCGAGGTGAAGACGGCCTACCGGCTCAACGCGGAGCTGATCACCGCGCTGGGCCGGCGGCTCCCGGTCGACCCGGCTGCGTGACGGGGTGATGCCGGTGCGCGAGGGATTGCGGGCATTCCCCGGATTGGAGCGAGCCATGAGACCGGTTGAGGGGGATATGAGGCATTCCAGCTGGCAGTGGTTCTAGGCTGTCGCCCGTGACCTCAGGGCAGATGGTGATCGACGGCCGCTTCGAGCTGCGGGGACGGCTCGGCAGCGGTGGGATGGGCACGGTCTGGCGCGCGTTCGACCTGGCCCTGGAACGCGAGGTCGCGCTGAAGGAGGTGCGGCTCGCCGACACCGAGACCTCCCAGCTCGACCCGGACGTCGTGCGGATGCTGCGCGAGCGGGTGATGCGCGAGGCCCGCGCCCTCGCGCGCATCGACCACCCGAACGTGGTGACCATCCACCACATCGTGGACTCGCCCGACATGCCGCACCCGTGGCTGGTCATGGAACTCGTCCGCGGGCAGTCCCTCCACGACCGGCTGGAGAACGGCCCGCTGTCGCCCGCCGAGGGAGCCGCGGTCGGGCGCGGCATCCTGGCGGCGCTGCGGGCGGCCCACGAGGCCGGGATCTGCCATCGCGACGTCAAGCCCGCGAACGTCCTGCTGCGGACGGACGGGACGCCGGTCCTCACCGACTTCGGCATCGCGGTGCTGGAGGAGGCGTCCCGCGTCACCGCCACCGGCGGGCTCGTGGGCTCGCCGGAGTACATCGCGCCCGAACGGCTGCACGGGCACGAGGGCAATCCCGCCTCGGACCTGTGGTCGCTCGGCGTGCTGCTGTACGTGGCGGTGGAGGGCCGCAACCCGCTGCGCCGCCCCACCACCGCCGCGACGCTGGCCGCCGTCATGACCGCCCCGATCCCGCCGGCCCACCGCGCCGGCGCGCTGGCGCCCGTCCTACAGGCGCTGCTCGTGCGGGACCCGGCCGCACGCCCGGCGGGCGCCCACCTGGACCACTTGCTCTCCCAGGCCGCGGCGACCGGCCTGAACGGCTCCACCGGCCTGAACATCCCGGCCGTCCCGCCCCTGCCCGGCCCGAACGGCTCTACCGGACCGAACGGCTCCACCGGACCGGGCGTCTCCACCGGACCGGGAATCCCCACCGGCCCGAGCGTGGCGTCCATGCCGGGAGGTCCCCCACCACTGCCGCCCGGTTTCTCCATGCCGGGTGCCCCGGGGACGAACCCGAACTCGTTCCCGCCGCCGATCCGGATCACCGACCCCGCGCTGGCGCCGCGCCGCCGGTCCCCGCTGATCACCACCGTGGTCGCCATCCTGGCGGCCGGGGCGGTCGCGGCGCTCCTCGCGACGATCATCATCGTCCTGCCCCGGGTCCTGGACAACGCGACCGGACGGGTGGCGAACGGTGGCCACCCGTCCGGCAACAAGCCGACGAGCGGCACGAGCGGTGCGGCCGGGCCGCGCGGCGGCACCGGCGGCGGCACCACCGAGACCAAGACCCTGCTGACCCCCACCGCCATCCGCAGCGTGATCAAGAAGTTCGAGGACGCGTCGCACAGCAAGCAGTTCGCCGAGTTCACGGTGTACGAGGAGCGCGCCGACGCCGACGCCCCCGTCGCCGGGCGCCGCGCCGCCTTCGACAACTACACCTTCGAGAAGGGCGCGGACGCCGCCGTCCGCAAGGGCCCCAGCATCGCGATCACGACGGGCGACGCCAAGGTCAACCTCAACGCCTTCAACTGGGACGCCCTGCCCGCGCTGATGCAGCGGGCCGCGCGCACGCTCAAGGTGCCGAAGCCGACCAGCAAGTACATCATCGTGAAGGCGTCCTGGACCTTCAACGGCGACCGCCCCACCATGATGATCTACTTCACCGACGAGTACGACGGCGGCTATCTGGCCGTGAACACCAAGGGCAAGGTCATCAGCACCGTCCCGGCCGACTCCTGAGGCTCGGCCCAGGATCTCCCAAGGAACGGCCAAGACACCCCGTGGACCGGCGCATCGCCTCCGGCCACGCCGCCTCCCGGTCGTAGGGTCCGCTGGCGTGGTCCGCGCGGACCGCGCCGAACCGGGGGTGCGGCGCGCCTCCCGTGCCCGAGGGGGACGTCTTGAGGAGAAGCTGGAAGCTCACCGTGGCCGCCGCCGGAGCGACCGCCGCGGCGGCCGCGTCCGCCGCCTGGCCTGCCGGAACCGCGTCCGGCACCATCGACCGCGGGATCGGGCGCAAGGGCTGGGTCCTGCTCGATCACGAGGGCTTCGACAGGCCGCTGCGGATCGACGGGGCCAAGTGGCGCCTCGACCCGCAGGGACCGCGCAGCCCGTGGCACGTCGACGCGTTCGACGACGACGGCACGGCGTGGAAGAGGATCAGCGGACCGCTGTTCAACAAGCAGCTCTCCACCCTGAACGTGTTCCGCAAGCGCGTGGCGTTCGGCCACCGGGGATGGCTGACCGCCGAGGTCGCCGCCGTCGACAAGGACCGCGACGGCCACCCCGACTCGCGCCCGGGTCTGTCGACCGCACGCCTCCCGAACGGGCAGAAGGCGGCGCGGCTGTCCGAGCCGAGCTGGGACGCCGGAGTCCTGATCCGTCCCACCCGTCCGCTGCCACCGCACTACCGCGTGGAGATGACGCTGCGCGGCATCAACTTCGGCGGCATGCGACGCGGCACCTTCGACTACAACGGCCGGCACAACGGCTACACCAAAGAGCCCTGCAAAACACGGTTCCCGTGGACGTTCCAAGGCGCGCTGCCCGGCAAGTCGCGCTGCGAGTACCCGGACGTGACGCGCGAGAACGGGTTCTACTACATGACGATCCTCGACTACGCGACGCCCGCGCCGCACGGCAATCCCGGCATCCACTACCGGCGCAAGGCCATCATGGACGGCTACTACAGCGATGACGCCCGCTGGAAGAACGCCGGGACCTGCAACCCGAAGACCGGCAAGATCTATCGCACCTTCGACGGCACCTTCAACGGCGTCAACGCCCTCTTCCCGCGCGGCGACCTGTTCCGCGAGGCCGCCAACAACAACATCAGCAACGAGTACTACATCAAGACCGCCTGTGGGAACGTCTCCATGGACAAGCCCTATGGACCGGGCGGCCGGTTCCAGGGCCACCTCACCAGCGCCGAACTGCAACCGCAACTGCTCCCCAAGGCCGCCTACCGGTTCGCCGTGGAACGCGACCGCACCGGGTACACGCTCGAAATGAGCGGCCCGTTCCTCCACATCGGGCAGACGACATTGCGCGTCCACCACAGGTTCGTGGAGGACGGCCGTCCGATCTGGCACTACAACCAGACCCCCGGCGAGTACGACGGCCGCTTCGACCGCACGCTCGTTCACCGCGGCCCGGCCGGGACGTACACGACCGAGCACGCCTGGCCCAAGGGCTCGGCCTACCCCGACTCCTTCATCATCGGCGACCCGCACCTGAACTACTACGAGGGCTCCGCCGACATCGACGACATCCGCCTCTATGTCCCCCGCGGGTGACGGCCGCTGATCGTCCGGCCGATCGGCACGGGCCGCCGCCGCGCGGATGGCCCGTGCCCTAGGCGATCTCGGCACGCCCGGGTCAGCACCGGGTCAAGTGATCACAGCGTCTGACCGTGTCGCGGCGGCGGCCGCGCACACGGTGGTGAAGCTAGCGGTGATCATGACCCTGACCTGGGAGATCCCGCATGTACCGCCGTACCGTGCCCGCCACGCTGACCGCCGCTCTCGCCGCCGTCCTCGTCGCCGCCGCTCCGGCCGCGTCCGCTGATCCGCCGGCTCCTCCCGGTAAGGCCGAGGCCGCCGAACACCTCGCCGGCCTGGCCGTCGCCGCCGAGGGTTCCATGACCGGCTACAGCCGCCAGAAGTTCCCGCACTGGATCACCATCTCCGGGACCTGCAACACCCGCGAGACCGCACTCAAGCGCGACGGCGAGAACGTCCAGACCGATGACCAGTGCGCGGCCATCTCCGGCACCTGGACCAGCCCCTACGACGGCGGCCGGTGGACGCAGGCGTCCGACCTCGACATCGATCACATGGTGCCCCTCGCCCAGGCCTGGCGATCCGGCGCCGACCAGTGGACGACCGAGCGCAGGCGCCAGTTCGCCAACGATCTGAGCAGTTCGCAGCTCTGGACCGTCACCGACAACGTCAACCAGGCCAAGGGCGACAAGGATCCAGCCCAGTGGAAGCCCCCGCTGACCTCGTTCTACTGCACGTATGCCCGGTCCTGGATCGACGTGAAGCACCGCTACGGCCTGACCGTCGATCCCGCCGAGAAGGGCGCCCTGACCGAGCTGCTCCAAACCTGCTGACTCTGCCCCTGCCTCTGCCCCTGCCTCTGCCCGGGCCTCTGCCTGGACGCTGCCTGGACGCTGTCTGGCTCTGTCCTGAACTCCGACCGGCTTCTGCTACAGCTGTAGCAGAAGCCGGTTAGGGTCGGAGGACACGACCGGCGAGCGGAGGACCCCCATGGCCTTCTGGACCAAGTTGCGCGAATCGACCCAGACCCTTCAGTCGCAGCTCCTCAGCAAGAAGAACGAACTGCAAAGCGCGACGTTCCGCGACGCGAGCATGGCGATGTGCGCGCTGGTGGCGGCGGCGGACGGCAGCGTCGATCCGTCCGAGCGGCAGCGGACCGCCTCCCTCATCGCCTCCAACGACGTGCTGAAGAACTTCCCCGCGGACGTCCTCCAGCAGCGCTTCAACGACAACGTGTCCAAGCTGACCGCCGACTTCGCCTTCGGGAAGGTCTCGGTGCTTCAGGACATCGCCAAGACCAAGAAGAAGCCCACCGAGGCGCGGGCCGTCATCCAGATCGGCATCATCATCGGCGGCGCGGACGGGCACTTCGACGACAGCGAGAAGGCCGTCGTCCGCGAAGCCTGCCTCGCCGTGGGTCTGGACCCGGCCGAGTTCGAGCTCTGACCGGCGCGTCCCGTCACTGGAGCGCCAGCAGCGGCAGCAGGCACGACACGACGACCTGGTCGAGCTGGAGCGTCGTCGCGGTCAGCGAGCTGGTGAGGAAGCCGTTGCCCATGAACAGCAGCGGGCCGGTGACGGAATTCCTCGCGGGCGGCGCGCCGAGCAGCGCCTCGACGCGCAGGACGACGCCCGACTCGGCGAACGCGGCGGACGGTCCGGGTGCCGTGGGGTGAGCGAGGGCGACCTTGGCGATCGTGCGGGCGACGAGGGCGCGGTCACCGGCGACCTCCGCCGCGTCCTCGTCCGCCCACCGCTCCACCGCGAGCCGGAGCCGCTCGTCCAGCGGACGCAGCGGCGGCAGGACCGCCGCGGTCAGGGCGCCGCACGCCAGGTAGCGGTGGTGCCGGTGCCGCAGGTGGGACGTCTCGTGCGCGAACACCACGTGCAGTTCCGCGGGCGACAGCGCGCGCAGCAGTCCCCTGGAGATCAGCACTCCCCCGCGGCGGCCCGGGACCGCGACGGCGATCGGGACCTCGGTCTCCAGTGGCCTCCGGGCCTGCGAACGGGCGGTGCGCAGCTCGCCCGTCCAGCGCAGCGCCGTGCGCGCGGTGGTCAGCAGCGCCGCGGCCAGCAGGACGGCCGCCGGGACTCCCACGAGGTCGGGCACGGGACTGTCGTCCCCGGACAGCGCCCATTCCGGGACGTGCGCGGCGGCGGCCGGCAGCAGCGTCGCCGCGTAGTTGATCGTCACGAAGACGCCGGTGCCGAGCGCGGCGAGGACGGACATCGCCCCGGTCGTCGCCAGCAGCCGCGCCGCCCAGGAGGGATGCAGCGGCGAGCGCGCCCTGCCGAGCGCCCTGCCGAGCGCCGTGGCCAGCGCCAGCATGACGGCCAGGGGCAGGAAGGTGAACCAGTTCACCCGTCCGCCTCTGGTGCGTCGAGGAACTCCCGGAGCCTGCGCGCGTCCTCGGCGCTGAGCGACTGCGCGAACCGGTTCAGCACCGTGCCAGGATCGCTGGCGAGGCGCAGATGGTCGTGCATACGGCCGGCCACCAGCTCGGACTCGTCGACGGCGAGCCGGTACCGGTAGTACCGCCCGGCGCGGGTACGCGTGACCAGCCGCTTCTCGTGCAGCCGGTGCAGGATCGTGTTCACGGTGGTGTACGCGGGGCCGCCCTCCAGCCGCGCCACCAGCTCCGCGGTCCTGGCGGACCCGCCGAGCGCGGCCAGCGCCGCCAGGACCTCCGCCTCCAGTTGCCCGAGCGGTCTGCGCGACACCGGCCTCTCCGTCCTTCAGCCCGATTCGGGCGCATAGTGGAGCAGGCCGTGCGCGAGGGTGCGCGCCCAGGGCGCGTCCACCTGGTCGACCCCCATGGCGGTCACGGCGTCGCACCAGAACCCGCGCACGAAGTACATCTGGATCTGGCCCTCGGACGCGCCGGACACCTCCCGCACATACTCGACGGCCTCGGCGTAGCAGGCGCGGATCGCCTCGCCGATGGCGGGCTCGCTCGCGGCGCACTTGGCCTGCATGAGCACCATGAACAGGTTCCGTTCGGCGATCAGCCGGGCGTAGGCGTCGCCCATGGCGAACAGCACCGCCTCCGGGTCGCCGCTGCGCACCTCGGCCGCGGCGTCGGCCATGCACTGGAGGATCCGGTCCGCGCAGTGGTTCACGACCGAGACGAACAGCGCCTCCTTGTCGGGGAACAGCCGGTACAGGTACGCCTGGGAGATCCCGGCGTGCCGGGCGACCTCGGTCGTCGTCGTCCCGTAGTAGCCGCGCGCCGCGAACGCGTCGATCGCGGTCCGCACGACCGTGCCGCGGCGCTCGTCCGCGGTGGACAGTTTCCGGGGGGCGGCGGTCATCTGAGTAATAAACCACTCACACTCTCGGGACGGCAACCCCGGCTCCTCCACAGCCACTCGACAAGGCTCGGCCGCAACGCCGCCCCTTGCTTCACAGTGTTGTCTTTGTCAACTCAGACACAAGAAATCAGCGCAAGTCACGGTGTTTTGTTCGATCTTAAGTGTTGTGTTTATCAACAGGTCGCTATATACCTGCTGTGACGACCCTCCCTGAGCCCGCGAAGGCGGACGCCATGGACACCCCGCCACGGCCTGCGAGCGCCCCGCCCCCGAACGGGCTCCGGAGCGAGGAGTCGACGTCAAGATTGGGAGGTCTTGAGTGACGACGAACGACAGCGTCAGACAGACGGAGACGGCAGCGGGCATGGGCCGCCGGGGACTGCTGGGAAGCGCCACTGCACTGGCGGTCGGCGGGGCGGTGCTCGCCACCGGCGTGGGAACGGCCGCCGCGGGGACGGGCATCCCCCGTCCCGACTCGCCGCTGAAGCCGATCCCCGTCCCGCCGCAGGTGCCCGCCACCTCGGGATACGTGCAGGCGCCGGGCGCACGCCTGTGGTACTGGGACACCGGGGGCCGCGGAACCCCGATCATCTTCCTGCACCCGGGGACCGGCAGCGCGGAGAGCTGGCCGTACCAGCAGCCCTACTTCGCCAAGGCCGGCTACCGCGTCATCAGCTACTCCCGGCGCGGCTACTTCAGGTCCGACGCCGGGTCCAAGGACGAGACGGGGACCGGGTCCGGAGACCTGCACGCCCTCGTCGAGCACCTCCGCCTCCGCCGGTTCCACGCGATCGGCGTCGCCGCGGGCGGGGGCGTGGCCCTCGACTACGCGCTGTCACATCAGGAGAGGCTGCACAGCCTGGTGATCAGCGGCAGCCTGACCGGCGTGACCGACCAGGCGTACAAGGACATGCTCCTGCGCCTGCGGCCGGAGGGCTTCGACGAGATGCCCCCCGACTTCATCGAGCTCGGACCGTCCTACCGGGCGATCAACCCCTCGGGCGTGCATGAGTGGCTTGAGATCCACGAACGCGCCGTCCACACCGAGGTCAGCCAGGCGAACGCCAACAAGCCCGCCTGGACCGATGTCGAGCGGTTGCGCGTCCCCACCCTGCTCCTGTGGGGCGACGGTGACCTCTACAGCCCGCCGACCGTCCAGCGGATCATGGCGAGCCACCTGCGCGACGTCGAGACGGTCGTCGCCAACGAGTGCGGCCACCAGCCGCACTGGGAGCGCTCGGACGTCTTCAACCCCGTCCTGCAGAGGTGGCTCCGCAAACACTCGCGCTGACCACCGCTAACGTCGCCGGGGAGCCCGGTCCCCCTGCACGCTCCCCGGCGACCTCTCAGCCCAGGTGTGGCATCACGTCGGCCGCAAGCCGCTCCATCTGCTCGGCGTCGTCGTAGAGCGGGGTGAGCAGGATCAGCTCCGCGCCCGCGTCCGCCACCTTCTGCAACCCCTCCACGCACGCCTCCGGAGGACCCCAGACGGCGACGTCGGTCAGGCCGTCGTGCCCGTAGAGGTTCCGCAGGCCGGCGGCCACCCGCTCCCCGGTGCGCGCGGCGTCCCCGTCGACCGCGATATAGACCCGCTTGGCGATCGGGAAGCCCGCGGCGTCGCGCCCCTCCTCCACCAGGGCCTCGCGGAGGATGCCGACCTCGTCGGCGAACTGCTCGGTCGTGGCCGACCCGGCGCCGATGAAGGCGTCGCCGTGCCGGACCGCGCGCCGCAGCGCCGCCGGGGCGTGCGCGCCGAACCAGATCGGCGGATGCGGCTTCTGGAACGGCTTGGGTTCCATGGCGGCGCCCTCGACCTGCCAGAAGCGCCCGTCGAAGTCGATGCGGGACTGCGTCCAGCACGCCTTCATCAGGTTCAGCCCCTCGGTGAACCGGGAGACCAGACCGTCCGGGTCGAGACCGAACGCGCTGAACATCCGTCCCTGCCCGCCGGTCCCGACGCCGACGTCGAGACGGCCCCGGCTGAGCTGGTCCAGCGTGCTCAGGCTCTTGGCCAGGTGGACGGGGATGTGCAGCGGGGTGACGAGCACGGCGCAGCCGAGACGCAACCGTTCGGTGCACGCGGCGGCGTAGGACATGGTCTCGATCGGGCTCAGCCGCGACGCCGAACCCAGGACCTGTTCCTGCGTCCAGGCGCCTTCGAAGCCGAGTTCCTCGGCGCGTCGCAGATGGGCGCGGAAGGCGGCCGGGTCGAACTCGCGGTCGGTGACGTCCTGCGGGATGGAGATCGCGAAACGCATCTCTCAGACACTAACGGTCGTGTTCGTCCCGGGCGAAGGCGGGGAGGGCAACCGGCCACGGGTACCGCTCCGAAGACCGGGTGATGAGCACCTCGATCCTGCTGTTCACCCGTGACCTGCGGGTCCACGACAATCCCGCGCTGGCGGCGGCGTGCGGGGCCGACCGCACCGTGCCGGTCTTCGTCTTCGATGACGCGATCCTGGACGGTCCGTTCGCCGCCCCCAACCGTGTCCGGTTCCTCCTGGACAGCCTTGCCGACCTGCGAAAGTCATTGCGCGAGCGGGGCGGTGATCTGGTGGTGCGGCGCGGTGACCCGGTCACGGAGGTCGCCCGGCTGGCCGCCGAGACCCACGCGGATTCGGTGGCCCTCGCCGACGAGCGGTCCGCGTACGCGACGCGGCGGCTTGGCAGGCTCCGCGAGGAGGGGCTCACCGTCTCGGTGCATCCCGGCGTCACGGTCGTCCCGCCCGGGGAGCTGACCCCGGCCGGCGGCGACCACTATCGGGTGTTCACCCCATATTGGCGGGCCTGGGACGAGGCCCGATGGCGTCCGGCCGTGGACGCGCCGACGGCGGTCCGGCTGCCGTCCCGTGTGCGGGTCGGCGCCCTGCCCCAGCTCGCCGACCTGACATCCGGCTCGCTGTCACCCGACCTCGCGCCCGGCGGCGAGCGGGCGGGCCGGTACCACATGGCGGCGTGGCTGCGCGACGACGCCGCCCGCTACGAGCAGACCCGCGACGACCTCGCCGCCGATCGCACGTCCCGGCTCAGCGCCTATCTGAAGTTCGGCTGCGTGTCCCCGCGGGAACTGGCGGAGGCCGCTCCGGACCCGGTCCGGCGCCAGCTCGCGTGGCGGGACTTCCACCACCAGGTCGCCGCCGCCTTCCCCGGGCTCGCCAAGGACGACTACCGGTCGCGCGGACGGCGCTGGAACGACGACGGCGACGCGCTCGCCGCCTGGCGCGACGGCATGACCGGCGTCCCGATCGTCGATGCCGGGATGCGCCAGTTGCACCGCGAGGGCTTCATGCACAACCGGGCGCGCCTGATCACCGCCTCGTTCCTGACCCGTGACCTCGGCATCGACTGGCGGCACGGCCTGCGCCACTTCAACGACTGGCTCGCGGACGGCGACATCGCCGACAACGCGGGGAACTGGCAGTGGGTCGCCGGAACCGGTAACAGCACCCGGCCGGACCAGGTCATGAACCCGCTCCGGCAGGCGTCCCGTTTCGACCCCCGGGGCGACTACGTCCGGCACTACGTACCGGAGCTCGCCGACATCGAGGGGGCGCGCGTCCACCGTCCCTGGAAACTGCCCGAAGGCCAACGGGAGTCGCTCGACTACCCGCCGCCCATCATCGACGTGGAGTAACCCGCAGTCGCCGCGCCGCCGTCGTTCACTTCGAGCCCTTGCGCTTGCGCAGCGCGGAGCCCTTGTGGACGGCCTTACCGCCGCTCTTCTCGCTCTGGACGACGTACTGCGGTTCCTCCGGGGAGGCCGCGACGGTCCGTCCCGCCTCCTCGCGGCGGTCGGTGATCTTCTTCTTCACACGTCCCTTGGCCGTGGAGCCGTGGCTGCGCCAGGTGACCTCGTCCCCCACGTTGGGATCATCCTTGTCTGCCATGTGCCTCGCGGTACCCGCGGACAGGCCGGATACTCCTCCGAAATGCCTGGTCAGCCGCCCATATCGGCCAGGACGGCCTGGGCGGCGCGGCGGCCGGACACCAGGGCGCCCTGGATGGACCCGGTGTCGCGATGGTCACCGCAGACGTAGCGGCCGGGCCCGACCCGGACCGGGCGCCGCAGCCGCAGCGGCGGCGTCATCGCGGGGAGGGCGACCGCGATCGGGTAGCTCGCGACGAGCCGCCACGCCGAGGTGTCCCCGTAGATCTCGTTCAGGCGGGCGCGCACCAGCGACTCCTTGGCGTTGAGGCCGAGCACCGAGGTCGAGATGAGCGCGCTCCCGTCGGCGGAGTACTCCGGAGCCGCGTCGGTCAGCACGAGGGTGTCGGTGATCACCCCGTCGGCGTCGAGGATCTGGACGGGCTCGTCCAGCGGCGACGCGGGAGCCGCATGGTAGAAGGTCGTCACCGACCGCATCACCGGCGCCTCCACCTCGGGGACCAGCGCCGCCGCCCGGACGGGATCGGTGGCGACGACCACCGTGCGGGCCGGGATCAACGCCCCGTCCGCCGTGGTCACGCCCTCCCCGGTGACCTCGCGCACCGCCGTGCCCAGCGTGATCGTCTCGTCCGGGAGCCGGGCCGCGAGCTGTGCCGGTACCTGCCCCATGCCGAGCGCCGGGACCGCGATCGTGCCGCGTGCGAACGACCGCCAGATCAGGTGGAAGAAGCGGCTTGAGGTCTCCAGCTCCCGTTCCAGCAGCACCCCGGCCAGGAACGGCCGGAGCAGCTTCTCCACCATCTCGTCCGAGATGCCCCAATGGTGAAGTTCTTCGGACGTGCTGCGTTCGGTGCCGTTCCGCATCCAGGAGTCGGGAGCCGCGAGGTCACGGGCGGTCATCGCGGCCAGCGTGGCCTTGTCGCGCAGCGAGCCGATATCGGCGAACACCCCGCTCAAGGCGTGCTCGGGATGCTTCCACGGGAGCATGACGCGTTCACGGCGCCCTTCATGGAAGACCAGCAGGCCGGACGCGAACGACCGCAGATCCAGGGCGTCGAAGTCCAGGACGCGCCGCGCCTCCGGATAGGCGGTGTTGAAGACCTGGAATCCCCGATCGAGGCGGAAACCGTCGACGATGTCGGTCCGCATCCGGCCCCCGACACCGTCCGACGCCTCCAGGACCCGTACCGGGACACCATCCTCGTGCAGTCTCACCGCGCAGGCGAGCCCGGCCAGTCCCGCCCCGACAACGACCACGGCATCCGACACGCGATCCCCCTTCCCACGGCCCCGAGCGGGCGGTCCGGCAGTCAAGACCACCATGCCCACCACATGGGCCGTTACCCGGATCACGCGCTCATGGGCCCCGCGGACCGTCCAGGTCATGCCGCCCGGGCGGGGCGGCGGAACACCTGCCTGGTGTGCCAGTCGATGTGCTGAGGATCGACCACCGGCAAACCGGTCTGCGGCTCACCCGCGGGGCGCCCCGAAAGCGCCAGCACATTGCTCCTGGACGTGTCGGCGCGGGCGATGTACTTCTGCGAGACAGTGATGACCCGCTCACCGGTCAGCCCGAGGACGCCGCGGTCGAAAAGCCGATGGTGGAGGGCGCACAGGCACAGCCCGTTGCCCAGGCTGTCGGGGCCTCCATAGGTCCGCCATCGCACGTGCGCGGCGTCCAGGCCGACCGCCACGCCGCCCAGCCATCCGTCATAGCCGCAGAAGGCGCAGGAGAACTCGTAGGCCTCCAGCACGTCCTGCCGGAACGCGGGATCGCGCCGGACAACCTCCGGCCGCGCGTGGACGGCGAGTTCGGCGTCCTCGAGGTCCAACCCGACCATCTGGCAGATGTCGGCGTGCAGCGACGGCGCGAACGTGGCGTCCAGCAGAACGCGCGCCAGCCGGGCCAGCAGCCCCCGGTCCTCGGTGAGCGCCGCCGCCAGATCGGGATGCAGCCGCCCGGCCGCGCGCTGCGCACGCAGCGGCCCGACACCCGACCCCGGGCTGCCGCCGCCGTTGGCCGTCTCGACGAGCCACAGCCGGTCGTCATTGGTCAGATGGTGGAACGGATAACCCGGGCTGGTGGGGCGCGGTGGCCCGAACTCGCGGAGCAGGCGGTCCAGATCGTCCTCCGCCGCCGAGAACTCGATCGGCCCGGCGCCCTCGTTCCGGAAGCGGCCGAGCGCGTAGAGCAGGAGCAGCGGCTTGTGCGGGGCCCGTTCACCGTTGCGCGAATACCGGCGAACGCCCAGCACACGCTCCCCCCAGTCCATGCCCCCGGACCCTATCGGAGCCGACATCGCGGACGCCCTGCGCGCGAGAGGTTGAGCACCGCTGCCCCCGGCACGCCGAACGAAAAGATCTCCCTGAAGGTCACTGGCGAGGACGTGGACACGTTGCCGAGACGCCGCTGATATCGCACTTGGCGATCCCCGGTAACGGCGTGACCGCCGCTTGACCTCTTCCTTCGGTCAGAGAACCGTCTTACCCTTTGGCCCGAGGCTTTCGTGGAGGCTTGGCAGGAGGTCGAGGGCGTGGCGCAACGTGGGGGCGGCCGCTCGGAGTGGCAGCGGCAGCAGGCGGCGACGCGACGCGAGGCGGAGCGGGCCGCACGAGAGCGGACTCGTCGCGAGAGAGAAGCCGAGAAGCGCCGTAAGGAGCGACACTTAGCAGGCCAGATAACGTTGAGCGAACACAAAACGGCCGAGGTCGACGACCGTATCGGGCGACTCGACCGCATCCTGGCGGACGCCCTGCAGAAGAAGCCACTGAACTTCGATGACCTATGGGTGACCCCCAGGGTTCCAGGGTTCGATCCCGGCGGGCTCGCCGCCTCTGAACCGGTGCCCGACTGGGCGAATTACGCACCCATACCGCCTGGGCCCTGGAGCCGCGTGTTCGGCGGCGCCGGTCGTTATGAGCGCGCTTCCGAGGACGCGCGGCAGCGATACGATCTTGATCTCGCCGCCCACCGGCACCGTGAATCTCAACGCGTCCGCGCACTCGACGAAGCACATACCGCCCACGCTCGCCGTGTCCAGGCCCTCAAAGAGAAGGCGGCGGCGGTGAACGCCGACCTGAGAAGACGTCGTACAGGCGTCGGATCCGGAGAACCCGAGGCCGTCGAGTGGTTCATCGGACAGATAATGCAAGGATCCGATTACCCGAGCGATTTTCCTCGGCGAGTCCAGGTCGCCTACCGACCCGAAAACCACGATGTGGTCGTTGACTTCGAATTTCCCCCGGCCACGGTGATCCCCGACGTCCGCGCCTACAAATATGTCAAGACACGCGACGTCATAGACTCGATCTCCCGTCCCGTCACGGAGACAAAGAAGCGGTATAAGCAACTCGTCGCACAGATTACGCTTCGCACACTGCACGAGATCTTCAGCGCGACTTCGTCGGCGGTCGTGGAAGCGGTGGTTTTCAACGGACGGCTGACCACCACCGACCCGGCCACGGGGAAGACGGTCCGACTGCATCTCCTCAGTGTGGAAGCCGAACGCACCGTCTTCGAAGAGCTGGTGCTCGCCAAGGTCGATCCCGCGGAATGCCTGAAGAAGCTCAACGCCCTGGTCTCCCCAAACCCCTACGACCTGGAGGCCATCGAGCCGTTCATCACCTTCGACTTGAAACGGTTCCGCTTCACCGAGGACGTGGACGTGGTCTCGGACCTGGACTCCCGCCGCAACCTCGTCAAGCTGACCCCCACCGAGTTCGAGCACCTCATTCGCCAGTTGTTCGTCGCCATGGGAGCCGAGGCATGGACCACCATCCCTTCCAAGGACGGCGGCGTTGACGCCGTGGCCACCAGCAAGAACATGTTCTTCGGCGGCGTCTGCCTGATCCAGGCCAAGCGATGGTCCGGACTCGTCGGCCTGGAGGCTGTCCATGCCCTCACCGGGGTCATGGCCGACCACAACGCCACGACGGGCGTCCTCGTCACGACCTCATGGTTCGGTCGCGCCAGCGAGCAGTTCGCTCAGCGCAACCGCATCACCCTGATCAACGGCGCCGAGCTCAAGCACCTGATCAAGGAACATCTGGGCTTTGACGTCGTCCCCGGAGTGACGCCGCCTCGGCGCGCCCGCGCCTCCGACAACAGACAGACCGGACGTCCCGGCCCGTGACCGGGGCCGAGGGCCGGTTCAGGCGGGGGTGGTGAAGGTGAGAGCTCGGGCGGGGTTGTCCACCATGATCTTGTGGAGGGCCTCGTCGTCCACTCCGCGGCGGCGCAGGGCCGGGAGGAAGTGCTCGGGGATGTAGTCGTAGCCCTGGCCGCCGTACCGCTTGAGCTGGATCTTCTGGCAGACGTCGTGGCCCAGCAGGATCTGGTCGGCGTGGCCCTCCTCGACCAGGGCGGCGACGCCGCGGATGACCTTGTGGTCGCTGAGCAGGACGAGGTGGCCCCACGGGCTGCCCGGCGAGGTCAGGAAGTCGAACTCGATGAAGACGCCGCGGGCGAGGATGCGGCGCGCGAAGGGCAGGTCCACGGCCATGGTGCCCGCGTGACCGAGGACGACATTGCCGGGGTCCACGCCTTCCTCGTCCAGGATGTCGAGGACCGCGAACTTCTCCTCGCCGACCCCGCCCACGTGGAAGGTGATGGGGGCGCCGGTGATCCGGCTCGCCCGGCCGCTGGCGCGGACGCTCTTCAGCTCCTCGGGGGTCAGCGGCGCGTTCTCGGCTCCGACCTCGCCGATGATGCCGGCGCGAACGCTGGTGCCGTCGGCGCCGTCCACGATGTCGCGGACGATCGCCTCGGCGAGGTCGTCGACGGTCCGTTCGGGCATGTCGAGGGGGTGGAAGGTCGGGGTGTACCAGCCGGCGCCCATCACGATGTTGAGGCCGCTGGCCTTGGCCATCCGCTGGAGGGACGCGGGGTCGCGGCCGATGCCGAGGTTGGTGACCTCCACGACGGTGCCGCCGCCGGCGCGCCGGAAGGCCAGGACCTCCTCCAGCATCTCGTCGAAGTCGGCGAGGACGTCGTTGTCGGCGTTGACGGCGCCGTGCCGGGTCCGGGCCAGGTTGGCCAGCGTGAGCGGTTCCCGCGCCTCGGGTGCGTCCTCGCCTGGACGGAGGGCGTGGGCGGGACGGCGGAGGTCGACGAACAGGTGCTCGTGCATGAGCGTGGGACCGAGGACCGCGGGGTCGACCGGCCCGGCGACCGTGAGCACCTGCCCGGCGAGGTTCGGGATGGTCCGGTTCATTCGGCGTCCTCCGTGATGGTCAGCCAACGCTGCGGGTTCGTCACCGTGAGGGTGCGCAGGAGCGCCTCGTCGGCCCCCGTGAAGCCCAGGTAGGGGACGAGCTGCTGGGCGACGAAGCCGTACCCGCCGCCACCGAAGCCCTTCAGGTCGCTCTTGCGGGAGACGCCGGGCGACAGCAGGATCCGCTCGGCGTGGCCGCGGTCGGCGAGGGCGAGGACGGCGGCGGCGACGTCCTGGTCGTCGACCTCGCTGTACACGCTGGGGAGGCGGCCGAGCCCGTCGAACTGGAGGTAGACGCCGCGGCCGGCGAGCGCCGCGAGGGCGCCGACGTCGGTTGCCAGGCCGTCACAGCCGCCGACGGCGACTCGGGCGGGGTCGGTTCCGCCCGCGGTCAGCAGGTCCAGGACGTCGTGCGTCGCGGTGCGGTCGATGAGCACCGGGGCGCCGGTGCGCCGAGCGGCCTCCGCCACGGCCGCGGCCAGGGCCTGGTCGGGCGGGCGTCCGGTGTCCAGCGCGCCGATCTTGCCGATCACGCCCGCGCGCACGCCGTCCACGCCCGCGCCCAGGTCGCGGACGATCTCCTCGGTGAGGCTCTCGGCGGTGGCGTCCGCGGGGGCGCAGTAGCGTCCGCAGCCCATGATCACGCTGACGCCGGTGTCGCGGGCGAGGCGGGCCAGCGCCGCCGGGTCGCGGCCGAGGTCGGGGGCGGTGACGTCCACGACGGCGCCGCCGCCCTGCGCGGCGAAGTCGAGAAGGTCGGGACGGGCGTCGGTCTCCGACAGCCGCAGGTCGTCGCGGTTCTCGGCGCCCAGGGCGAGCGCGCCGAGCAGGGGCATGGTCACCGGTGGGCCGTCCGGTACGCCGTGCCCCAGGTCGCTGACCAGGTGGACGGAGGTGACCGTGGGCCCGAGGTCGTCGGGCGCGAGGGGCCCGGTGACGGTCATGATCCGTCCGGACGGTGCGGCTGGCGTGCTCAATGGGTACCGCGCTTTCGGTGCGGGGTCGAGGTCGCGGGAAGACATTCCCCGCGGAGCATCCCGGGACTCACCGGCGGGGGACCATGACCGTCCGCGCAAGGGGCTTGACGACGCCTGCACGATCGGCTGCGCGCGGCGGGACGGCTATGGCCGTCGGGGTAGCGCGATGGGGCGGGCGATCGACCCTTGGGGCGGGGACGGAAGTCAGGAAGATTCGGTCATCTCCGTCGGACGCGTCGAGGGGACCAGGGATGCACGGAACACCGCGTCAGCGCGACGAGACACCGCGTCAGCGCGACGAGCCGGTGGCGGTGGTGTCGATGGCCTGCCGGCTTCCGGGGGGAATCGACGATCCGGAGCGGCTGTGGGAGCTGCTGTCGGAGGGGCGGGACGCGGTCGGCGCGTTCCCGCCGGACCGCTGGAACCTTGAGTCGGTCTACGACCCGGATCCCCGCGCGCTGGGCAAGACCTACGCGCGCGAGGGCGGCTTCGTCGCGGACATCGACGCGTTCGACCCGCACTTCTTCGGCATCACGGCGCGCGAGGCGGCGGCGATGGACCCGCAGCAGCGGCTGCTGCTGGAGACGGCGTGGGAGGCCCTGGAGCGTGCCGGGACCGTGCCCGCCCGGCTCGCCGGGAGCGAGACGGGGGTCTATCTCGGCATGCTCGGCAGCGACTACCTGTCCGGGCTGAGCCTCGACCAGTTCAACGGCCAGGTCGGCACCGGTTCGGCGCTGAGCGTCGCCTCGGGCCGCGTGTCGTTCATCCTGGGTCTCGTCGGGCCCGCGATGACGCTGGACACCGCGTGCTCCTCGTCGCTGCTGGCGGTGCACCTGGCCGCCGCGGCGCTCCGGTCGGGCGAGTGCGAGCAGGCGCTCGTCGGCGGTGTCACGGTGATGACCACGCCGCAGACGTTCGTGGAGTTCAGCAGGCTGCGGGCCCTGTCGCCGACCGGCCGGTGCCGGTCGTTCGCGGACGGGGCGGACGGCAGCGCCTTCGCCGAGGGCGTCGCCGTGGTCATGCTGAAGCGGCTGTCGGACGCGCGGCGGGACGGTGATGACGTGCTGGCGGTGCTGCGCGGTACCGCGGTCAACCACGACGGGCGGAGCCGGGCGCTGCTCGCGCCGAACGGCACGTCGCAGGAGAAGGTGATCAGGCGAGCGCTGGAGCTGTCCGCGCTCGCGCCCGGCGACCTCGACTATGTGGAGGCGCACGCGACCGGGACGATGGTGGGTGACCCGACGGAGGCGCGCGCGCTGGCCCGGGTCTTCAGGGACGACCGGCCGCCGGGCCGTCCGCTGCACCTGGGATGCGTGAAGTCCAACATCGGGCACACGCAGGCGGCGAGCGGCCTGGCCGCGCTGATCAAGGTCGTGCTGTCGTTGCAGTACGAGCGGCTGCCGCGCACGCTGCACGCCGAGCAGCCGACGCGCCGCGTGAAATGGGAGGACAGCGGGCTGCGGCTCGTCCAGGAATCACTGCCCTGGCCTCGCGGCGAGCGGACGCGACGTGCGGGGGTGAGCTCTTTCGGGATCGGCGGGACGAACGTCCATGTGATCGTCGAGGAGGCGCCGCTCCCCGATCCGGCCGAACCCGTCGAAACGGCCGGATCGACTGAAACGGTCGGGCGGGACGAGCCGCGATTGTTCGTGATCTCCGCCCGCGACGACGACGGGCTCGGCCGTCAGGCCGCCCGTCTGGCCGCCCATCTGGCGAAAGACGAGACCGTGCGGCTGCCGGACGTGGCGTACACGCTCGCCCACTGCCGGAGCCACTTCGAGCGCCGGGCCGTCGTGCTGGGCGCCGACCGCGACACGCTGCTGTCGGCGTTGGAGGCGCTGGCGGATGGTCGTCCGGATCCGGCGCTGGTTCCGGCGCGCAAGCATCTCAAGGGGAAGCTGGCGTTCGTGTTCCCCGGCCGCACCGCGACGGGCGCGAGCCTGGTGGCTCACTCGGAGGCGTTCGCCGGCGCGCTCGCCGCCTGCGACGAGGCGATCCGCCGCCGGGCGGGCTGGTCGGTGATGCCGATCCTGCACGGTGCGGAGGAGGCGTCCGGCCCGCTGGGGGACGCGGCGCGGTTCACCTTCGGCTGCGCACTGGACGCGATGTGGCGGTCCCTCGGCATCCAGCCGGACGCGGTGACCGGCGACGGCGTCGGGAAGGTCACCGCCGCGTACGTCTCGGGCGCGCTCACCCTTGACCAAGCCGTCGCCATCGTCACGGGACACGGCGACGGCCAGGAGATGCCCGCCGTGCCCACCGCGCGGTACCTGGTCGGCGAGCGGTTCCGCTATTTCGTGGAGGTCGGCACGGAGCCCTCCGCGGTCCAGGCGGACGCGGACGAGGCCGATGTGCCGGTCCACGTCGTGGGCTCCTCCCGCGGCCGCGACGGCATGCTGCGCCATCTGGCGCATCTGGTCACCGCCGGTGTCTCCCCCGACTGGACGAAGGCCGTGCCGGCGGGGTCCCGCGTGTCCCTGCCGACCTACGCGTTCGAGCGTGGCCGCTACTGGATGTCCCCGACACCCACGATCCCGGTCGCAGACGTGAGCACAGGCACGGACGCCGCCACGGACGCAGACGTGGACGCAGACGTGGACGCCGGCTGAGCGCAAGGAACCGCCCCCCAGCCGATGGTTCTGGCTGGGGGGCGTTCTGCTGCCGTGGACGGAAGAGACGGAGCGGCCGGTCAGGCCGAGGCGCCGGCCAACGCGTAGCCGTGCACGATCGCCCCGCGGAACTCCTCCTCGTACAGCCCTTCGAGCGGCGGCGGGACGGCCGCGTGGGGCGACAGGAACGACGGGACGAGCCGCTGCCGATGGTCGGCCCAGCCGCCCTGCGAAACGTGCCGTCGGGTGGACGCGGGGATCGTGCGGCCGGTGGCGGCGTCCGGGTCGGTGACCCAGCGTTCCGCGTCGTCCACCACCGCCAGCGTCGTGCCGAGGTCCAGCGCCGCGGCGGGGGTGGGGGCGGTGCGCGTCGCGTCGAGCCAGGCCAGCGCGCGGGTCTGGAACACCGCGCGGCGGAGGCCGGGCGAGCGTTCCGCCAGGGCCACGATCGGCAGCACCGCACGCGCCGTGATCGTCTCGCAGGCGAGCATGCGCAGGACGGGTCCCGGCGAGGCGTCCGCCGCGCTCTGGTCCGCCGCGAACGGGGGCGCCCAGGTCCGATCCCCCGGGCTGGCGCCGCAGGTGGGGCACTCCACGAGGCGGACGCGGACGGACGGCCCCGGCGCGCCGAACTCCACCCGCGGGGCGGCGAGGAGCGCGGCGGCGGCCTCCCGCCGCGCCATCGCCGTCACCAGGGTCTTCACGTCAGGACGCATCAGCGAATTTCCGTTCTCCCATGCCCTGCCGGACCGCCGCGAGCGCGAGCCGGACGCAGTCCTCGCGCAGCTCGCGGTGGTCCTGCCGGGTCAGTCCCTGGTCGATCCAGGACTCGACGGCCGCCGGCATGAGCGGCCCGCATCCGGTGGACGAGGGCGCCGAGCGCGCGACGTCCACGCCGAGGAGGTAGCACGCCGCCCACACCTCCGTCATCGCCGAGGCCGCGCGGGCGGGCAGCCCGGACAGGTGCGGCGCACCCGCGTCGAGCACCTCCTCGGGATCCACCCCGGCCAGCGGGCAGGCGTCGTACCAGTACCAGCCGAACTCGTGCTCCACCGGGTCGCCGTGCATCAGCCGGATCGAGCAGACCGAGTCCTGGAGGGCGACTGTGTAGGCGCCGGGCGGCAGTTCGAGGTCGGCGGACGGGTGGTCCGCCGGCCAGCGCAGGTCCGGCGCGAAGACGGTGGCGCGCAGCCCGTCGCTATGGCCCTCGACGAGCGACTCGGCGTGCCCGTGGTCCATCAGGTGCGGCACCGTGGTCACGACCGGGATGCCCCGCTCCCGGCAGAAGATCACGACCATCTCGTCGTCGTCCTGGACCTCGTCGGGGATGCCGGCGAGGTAGTCGGCGAGGGCACGGGCGTGCTCCACCGGCAGGACGAACGCCTGGGTGGGCGTCCACTCGTACAGCGACAGCGGCGCGTAGGCCGCGCCGGCGACCGCCGCCCTGCGCACCAGGTAGGAGTTGTGCGGAGTGTGCCACAGGCAGAAGGACGAGACGCCGTGCGCGGGCCGCCGGGCGACCGCGTCGTGCAGCTGCGCGGCGAAACCCGGGGCCAGCCGCACGTCGTCCTGGAGCACCAGGTGGTGCGTCGCGTCGTCGTCGATCGCCGCCCACGCGCGCTTGGCCGTCCGCAGCGGGCTCGGCTTGCCCTCGGGCTCGGGGTCGGGGACGACCGTCGGTGCGAGGGGCGCGCACGCGCGCAGCAGCGACGGGATCCGGTGCGCGCGGCGCGGATGGTGCATGATGGCCGCGCTGATCCTGATCACTGGTCGTCCCTTTTCGCCCCATCCTTGCGGGCCTCCCCGTTCTCGCGGGCCGCCGCGTGGATGCGGTTCAGCGTCTCCACGTCGTGGGCGGCGTCCTCCGCCGGGCTGAGGCAGGGCCGCCCCTCCGACAGGACGTCGAAGAAGTGGTCGAGTTCGGCCTTGAAGGGGCTGACGTACGAGCCGGGCACCGTGCTCTCCACCAGCGCGCCGTCGCGGAGCCGGGTCGTGGACAGCGTCGCCGGGACGTTCTTGAGGTAGATCGACGGATAGTCCAGAACGTGGGTCGCGTCGCCGGTCACCGCCCGGATCTCCTCGACGTAGCCGCCCGCGACGGTGTCGAGGGTCAGCACGCCCATGCTGACGTGGCGGTTCCCGCCGTCCTGCCAGATGGCCTCGACACCGCGCCGGTCCAGCACGTCGGTCACGAGCCGGAGCTCGGGCCGCTGGATGCCCGTCAGCACGCGCAGCAGGTACACCTCGTGGATCGCCAGGTTGAACAGCACCTCCTGGCGGAGGTACTCCCACGATCCACCCCATTCCGGCGCCGCCGCCGGCGGGGTCCAGTCGAGCGGCCGGACAACGTCGAGGTGCGCCCGGAAGTGGTAGTCCATCGGCAGGCTCGCCTCCGCGCGGAGGTAGACCGGGCCGGGTTCCTCGCGGACCTCGTCCCACAGGGCGCCGAAGGCCGTGTCGAACAGGCGGCTGTAGCCGACCATGACGGTCCTGCCGAGTTCCTTCGCCTTCCGCGCGAGCGCGTGGGCGTCCTTCGTCGAGTAGCACAGCGGCTTCTCGACGAAGACGTCCATGCCGGCGTCCAGCGCGTCGTCGACGATGGACGCGTGGTCGCCGGAGGTGAGGACCACCAGCACGTCCGCCGGCGAGGTCCGCAGCATCTCGCGGTGGTCGGTGAAGGTCGCGGCGATGCCGAACCGGTCCGCCACCCCTTTCAGGACGTGCGGGTCGCGCTCGCAGATCGCGCGGACGGTGCACACGTCGGAGCGTTCGAGCAGGTGCGGCAGATGCATGATCTGCGCGATCTCCCCGCACCCGACGACGTCGACCGTGAGACGGCTTCGCATTGCCTTCCCTTCGCTGGAGCCAGTGTCGGTGGGCCGCCCGGAGCACGCGGGCGGCCCGTGGGCCGCTCAGAGCCCGTGGGCGGCGGAGACCTTGAGCAGGGCGCGGCGGATGTCGCTGAAGTCGGCGTAGTCGCCGAGCAGCAGGAAGTGCGGGATCGTCATGACCTGCTGCCGGGCCGCGAGCGACTCGGGCAGCTCGAAGTTCTTCGGGTCGATCCGGGTCAGCAGCGCGGGGTCGTACTTCTGCGGCGATCCGAGCGGGTTGTACAGGCGGCAGTCGTTCAGCGGGTCGTGCAGCGGCTCGCAGGTGACGCGGAGCTCGTGGCTCAGCTCGTGCTGCATCGCCTCGACCTCGTCGGGCTTGACGTCGGAGTGGACGCGGACGCAGTAGCGGTAGTAGGTGCGCTTGGTGCATCCGTCCGGCACCGCGATCGGCGAGAACGCGTCGATCTCGGTGAGGGCGTCGTCGAGCAGGGCGGCCGTCTCGCGCCGCCGCTCGTTCTCGGCGTCCATCTCCTCCAGGCGTCCGAGCAGCAGCGCCGCCTGGACCTCCGACAGGCACAGGTTCCGCCCCTGGACGTCGCCCCGGTCCTGGAGGTTGGGCTCGCCCAGCCCGGGGTTCACCGAGTAGACCCGTCCGTCGGCGCGGTACTGCTCCATGAGCCCGGCCAGGGACGTGTCGGCGGTGACGGACGCGCCGCCCTCGCCGCACGTCAGCACCTTCGACTCCTGCATGCTGTAGGTGCCGATCGCGCCGAAGGTGCCGACGGGCCGGCCGCGGTACTCGGCGCCGTGTGCCTGCGCGCAGTCCTCGATCAGCGCGAGCCCGTGCCGCCGCGCCAGGTCGGTGAACGCGTCCAGGTCGGCGGTGTTGCACGCGTAGTGGACGAGCAGGACCGCCTCGGTGCGCGGCGTCAGCGCGGCGGCCGCGGCGGCCGGGGACATGCAGAGCGTGTCCGGGTCGATGTCCACCAGCACCGGGACGAGCCCGGCGCCCGCCACCGCCGACGCGCACGCGACCCAGGTCAGGCCGGGGACGAGCACCTCCGCGCCGCGGCTGAGACCGAGCGCCTCGAAGGCGATCGTCAGGGCGCTGGTGCCGCTGGTGGTCGGGATGCAGTGTTCAACCCCGTGGTAGGCGGCGAACGCGCGGGCGAACCGCCGCTCGTACAGCTCCTGCCCGTTGTGCATCTCGCTGATCGCCCAGCGCCCGCTCCGCAGCGCGTCCAGGGCGAGGCGCTCGGTCCCGGCGTCGAGCCTCGGCCACGCCGGCCACGGTGTCGCGCGGGCAGGCGTGCCGCCGTGCGCGGCGAGCTCCCGATCGGGGGAGCCGCTCTTGGTCATGCCACGCAGCGCCTCGCTCATGGCTCATCACCTGCTCTTTCCTCAAAGTCCTGGGGCACGCTCGGGCGTGCCGCCCTCCGGCCAATGGGGCGCTGCCATCGTGGTCGCCGGCGGCGGGGCGGCGATATCCCCCGCCGACCGCTCTGCCGGGCGGACGAATGGGCTGTCCGGACATGCGGAAGGGTGAGCGGCGGGACGCCAGGTCCCGGACCGTCCCCGCCCGCCGCCGTCCATCTGGCAGGCCCTTCTGAGCGCCCCTAAGGCGCCAGACATCCCAGGTCCTCGTCCCTAGCGTTGGCCGGGGGCGTGCCGATGATGGGACGAAGGGGGACCGGGGCCGTGGGGATCGACCGCAAGCCGAGGACGGCGGAGCCTCCGTCGAAGACGCACGAGCGGAAGACGGCCCACGGGCCCGGAGCGGCCGGTGAGCGCGGAACGTCCGGTGAACGCGGAACGTCCGGTGAGCGCGGAACGTCCGGTGAACGCGGAACGTCCGGTGAGCGCGGCCCGCAGGTGCTCGCGTTCGTGGCCGCCTTGGTGATCGGGTCCGCCGGGATCTCGATCCCGTCGCTGTGGCGGGACGAGGCCGCCACCGTCTCGGCCACGCACCACTCCCTGCCGGAGCTGTGGCGGCTCCTCGGGCACGCCGACGCCGTCCACGGTGCCTACTACCTGCTGCTCCACCCCTTCGTGACGCTGTTCGGCAGCGGTGCGGCGATACTCCGCCTGCCGTCGGCGCTAGCGGTGGCCTTCGCCGCGGCCGGGGTGGCGTGGCTGGGGCAGCGGCTGGACGGGCGGCGCACCGGCGTGCTCGCGGGATCCGCCTACGCGCTGACCCCCATGGTCAGCAGGTACGCCCAGGAGGCCCGTCCCTACGCGCTCGTGTCGGCGCTCGCGGTGCTCTCCACGTGCCTTCTGGTGAAGCTCACCGAGCGAGCCTCGGCCCGGCGGTTCACGGCCTATGGCGCAACTCTCGCGCTGCTGGGTGCCTTCAACATCCTCGGCCTGCTGATCCTGACGGCACACGGCGTCCTGGTGTTGCGGAGGCATCGCTCACTCGCGCGTGGCTGGACAGCCGCCGTGCTCGCGGCGGCGGTGGCGCTCGCCCCTCTCCTCTGGCTCGCCTCCCGGCAGCGCGATCAGGTCGCGTGGCTCGCCAAGCCGTCCCCCGGCGAGATCTGGGTGCTGCTCTCGGGCCTGGCGGGGTCGTCGTTGCTGCTCGCCCCGGTCGCGGCGGCCGCCGGGTACGGCCTGTGGCAGGCCCGCGACCTGCGGGCCCTCCTGCTCTCCTGGCTGTTGCTCCCGCCGCTGCTGCTGATGGCGGTCAGCCTCGTCACCCCGCTCTACACGTTCCGGTACGTCCTGTTCTGCCTGCCCGCCGCGTCCCTCGCGGCCGGCGCCGGGCTCGCCCGCCTCACACCCCCGTGGCGGACGGTGGCAGGGCTCGTGCTCGTGGCCTTGGCGGTGCCCGGCCACGTCCAACTGCGGCAGCAGGACTCGCGCATCGACGACCTGAGCGCGATGGACTCGATCCTGCGGGTGAACGCCCGGCCGGGGGACGGGCTGCTGTTCGCCTGCGGCGCCGACCGGCGGGTCATCGCCCCCTTCCCGTCCACCTACCGGCGTCTCACCGACGTCGCGTTCCTCGAATCCGCGGCGGACGCGGGCACCATGGCGGGCAGGTCGGTCACCGACCCCGAGGCCGCCGCCAGGCTCGGCCGGATCGACCGGGTCTGGGTGCTGGGCCTGGGCGAAGGCACCCCCTGCCGCGACGACAAGGCGGCGGTGTTGCGCGCGGCCGGCGGTTTCGGTGCGCCGGGGAACGCCGGACGGTGGCGCTTCCGCGGCGGCTCCCTCCTGCTCACCTCCCGAGTCGAGGCGAGCGCAGGGTGAGATGCAGCGCCGGTGATACCTCCCCGAAGGCGAGGGGCTTCCCGATCTCAGTCAAACGGACCGGCATCCGCGCGAAACCCCGACCTATCGAGGGGTAAGCCGGGGGTTCTGCGCGGGCTCACGGGGTGTCGAGCTCGCCCGCCTTGACGTCACGGACGAATGCCCGGAAGGACTCCGGGGAGAGCGCGAACGCGGGGCCCGTGGGGTTCTTGCTGTCCCGCACACCTACCCGTCCGGGCAGGCTCGCAAGCTCGACGCAGTTCCCGTTCTCAGTGTTGCTACGACTTGACTTGCGCCATTCGATCATCATGAGTAGTTCTCCAGTGCTTCCGCTAGCAGGGCCCGCGACGGTCCCCGTGGTACGGCGAGGTCGCCTATGCGGTCGTACCGTAGTGCGTACCGCTGGACGTCCGGGGGGCTGATGATGAGCCGCCCCTCATCAGGATCGTCTGTGTACGCCACATCGCGAGCGTCCACGGTCAACAGCTCGAACGCTCCGCTCAACCCGGGATGCGCGTTCGCGTCCGGCTGGACAAGCCGGATGCTCACGTGCGGAAGTTCCGCGAGTTTGATCAGGTGTTCAACCTGTTGCCGCATGATGCCGTTATCTCCGATCGGATGCGCGAGGCACGCCCAGTTGATCAGTGCGGAGACCTGCGGGGGTTCGGCGCGTCCGAACACGGCTGTCTGTCGGTCCATCCTCCGCTGTAGTCGCTCCTCCAAGTCTCCAGTCAGTCCTGAGGCCAGCACGGCCCGCGCGTAGCCCTCCGTCTGGAGCAGCCCCGGGATGAGTACCAGCTCCCACATCCGTAGCCGTGTTGCGCGACGCTCCCAGTCCGAGAGCCCGACTAGCCAGTCTCCATCTTGCGCTGCACTCGCGAACCCGACAAGCCGCGTGAATAGGAGATTCGTATCCCAATCTCTATCTATGATGCGCGCGATCTTTAGAGGGAGACGAATCATCCCGGATTCATACCGCGAAACAACCGAACGCGTCCGGTCAATTAGGTCCGCCACCTGCTGTTCGGTGATCCTCCGTTGCTCGCGGTGAAACCGCAGTTGAGTGGCGATGAAGTGCCACATTGAGCGATCCGGGTCTAGATCCTGCTGTCCGGGCATGGCGCTTTCTCCTACGTTCGTTTCGTTCGCGAACGTAGCGAACTTACTCTGCGTGAGCGCATGATTGCAGCCCAAGGAACATACATCTGCCCTGTGAGGTGGTACCGGGACATGGGCATTCACGCGAAACGGACACACACGGCTCTGCCGACGATTCAACCGCCGGACGGAATCCATGCGCGCCCCGCCGCCACTGCGGCCTTGGACGCGAACAAGGACCGTCCTCCGTGCGGGCTGTTGCCGGTGATCACTTCCGTTCATTCGGAACGCTTGGAGCCTCTCCGGGCCGTCCAAAGGTGTTTCTCAGACACCCGCGTGCGGGACATGGCGTGCGTGCTCGTCGAAGCGGACGGGTACCCGGCGCTCGCGGTCTCCCGCCTGGACGGCATCGGGGGCACGCTCACGCTGGGGTGTGGCTACGTCTCGGCACAAGGGCGGTGGTGGATCATGACGCGCCACGCCGACGGTCGGACCGTGGGGCTTGCTCCGGCCCGGGAACCGCTCAAGGTGACCCAGGTCGTGATTGCCGAGATGCGGCGGAGGACGGCGGCATGACGGCGGTACCGGGCAGGGTGACGATGATTCCGCTCCGGGAGCTCGCGGGGAAGTTCGCGGGGACGCTGCTCTCTGGCGTTGCGTGCGGGGCGGTCGGATGGTTCCCCAGCCTCATCGGGAGGGGATGAGATGGCCTCCGGCATGATGCGGCCCGCACAGCTTGCGCAGACCGCTGTTGCGGCTTTCGAGGAGGTCATGGCGGCCCAGGACCGGCCCCGGTCCATGATCCGGCACGTAGCGGACACGGCTCATGCCCGGGCGGAGGAAGCGCTTGCGCAGGTTCCGGAGGCTCCCGCGCGGGACGCGTTCGGCGTGGCCTTCAACGAGGTCTCCGGACACGTCCGGACCCTGCTGTGCGACACCGGACACCTCCCGGAGACGGTCACCAAGATCCGGGACGAGGCTCACAAGCTCGCCTACCAGGTGGACGGGACCGGCGAGGCGTGGCATTCGGAGTTCGTCCAGGCGGCCCGGAAGCTCGTCCAGAACGGGCCGGACGGGCCAGGACGGGCCGGACGGGTAACCCCAGACGTCCGCGTGGAGAGCGCCCAAACACGGCGTCCTCACCACGCGGACAGAGACTCCCGCACGTGAGCGTTTCGTCTCCCGTGGCGCTCACGTGCGGGCGGCGGGTCCCGGGGATTCCAGGGGTGGTAGTCCCCGGGCCCGTGCAAGACGCTCACACGGTCGTGCTCCTAGCCGGGGAAGGCGACCGCGTGAGACCCGTCCATCGGGAGGAGGTCCCCGTGGACGGGACGCCGTCCGGCGCGAGACCCCCGTCCTTGTAGCGACTGGCGGGCGCGGTCCGCTGGACGGCAGGGAGCGGCCCCCGGAACGCCGGTCGTCAGTTCCGGGGGCCGTTCACCACCCGACGGCCAGAACGGTGAGCGACGCGCTTACGTGGCCTCGGCCGGAACGGTGGTAGCCGAGGGTGCGCCTGAACGTGGCTGGGCGGGGCTGCGCACGCAGACCTAGCGTGACCGTGCCCCCACCGCATTCAGGAGGACACGATGGACGCCATGCAAGCCGCGCTCGGCCGCTATCTGCTGTCGCACTGCGAGAGCCCCGACGAGGTGCTCCGCGAGCTGGCCACCGAGACCGAGGCGACGGCCCCCGACCTGCACATCACCCACTACGAGGGCGCGCTCCTGTCCATGATCACGCGCATCACCGGGGCGCGGCGCGTCGTCGGGGTCGGCGTCTTCACCGGCTACTCCTCGCTGTGCATCGCCCGCGCCATGCCCTCGGACGGACGGCTGCTCGCGCTGGAGATCAACGCGGAGTGGGCCGCCATCGCCGAGCGGTACTGGAAGCGCGCCGGAGTGGACCACAAGATCGACCTGCGGGTGGGTCCGGCGGCCGAGACGCTGCTCGCCCTCCCCGAGGAGGCCGACATCGACTTCGCGTTCATCGACGCCGACAAGGTCAACCACCGGCTCTACTACGAGGAGCTGCTGCGGCGGCTGCGGCCGGGCGGGCTGATCCTGCTCGCCGACTCGCTGCGCGGCGGGCGCGTCCTGAAGGAGGACTGCGATGCCGAGGACGTCGTGGCCGTCCGGGAGCTGAACGAGGCGGTGCACGCCGACGACCGCGTGGACTCCCTCATCTTCCCGTCCGGGGACGGCGCCACGATGGTGCGCAAGCGCTGAACCCTCGGGGTGGGGGGCGGGCGTCCGCCTGGGCATGGTCGTTCGTGCGTCGATCGGACCCTTATGACGGCGGTGCCCCAGCGAAGACGATGGTCGCCGAGCCGAGCCCTGGAGGGAACCTGTGACCGAGACGACCGCGCCCATGCCCCCGTACGAGGAGATCCGGAGGATCAACGTCACGACCAGGCACGCCGGCGTGGCACCGGGATACCTGTTCATGTCGCCGCAGTCCATCCTGGAGCCGGCGGCGCCGCACGGCCCGCAGATCGCCGACGACCAGGGACGGGTGGTCTGGTTCCGTCCCGTCCCCGAGGGCCAGTACGCCACCAACGTCCGGGTGCAGCAGTACCGGGGCGAGCCCGTCCTCACCTGGTGGCAGGGCGAGGCGACGCGGACGGGCGCGGGCACCGGCACCTGCTACATCGCCGACACGTCCTACCGCGTCATCGCCGCGCTGCGCATGGGCGGCGACATGCCCGCCGACCTGCACGAGCTGCTGCTGACCGACCGCGGGACGGCGCTGCTGGTCGGCTACCACCCGAAGCCGCACGACCTGTCCCCCGTCGGCGGGCGGGAGGACGGCCTGATCCTCGACAGCGTCATCGAGGAGATCGACATCGCGACCGGCGAGGTACTGCTGCACTGGAGCGGCGCCGAGAGCATCCCGCTCGGTGAGAGCGACCTGCCCGTCCAGATGGCGGGCGAGGGCCCCTGGGACCACCTGCACGTGAACGCCATCGGCGTGGACGACGACGAGAACCTGGTGATCACGGCGCGGCACTCGCAGGCGCTCTACAAGCTGGACCGCGGCACCGGCGAGGTCCTCTGGAAGCTCGGCAGCGGCGCCAGCACGCTGGTACTCGGCGTGGGCGCGCGCCTGAACTGGCCGCACGACGCGCAGCCGGTCGGCGACGGCGTCCACCGCGTGTTCGACAACGGCGCGAACATCGGCATGGAGGGCTACGAGTCGCGCGTGGTGTGGCTGCGCGCCGACGTCGAGAACGGCATCGCGACGCACGTCCGGCAGATCACCCACCCCGAGCACCTGTCGTCGTCGGTCGAGGGAAGCGCGCAGGGGCTGCCGAACGGCAACACGCTGGTCGGCTGGGGACGCGCCGGCCGCATCTCCGAGTTCTCCCCGGACGGCGAGTTGCTGTTCGACGCCACGACACCCGACGGGCCGGGCTGGACGACCTACCGGGTGTTCCGGCAGGAATGGCACGGCCGTCCGGCGACACCCCCAGTGGCGGTGGTGGACGGCGACCTCGTACGCGCGGTGTGGAACGGCGCGACCGGCGTCGCCGGGTGGCGGCTGCTCGCCGGCCCCGCCGAGGACGCGCTCCAGGAGGCCGAGGTGGTGGACTGGGACGGCTTCGACACCGCCGTCAAGCTGCCCGAGTCCCTGCGGACCGGTGTCGTCCGGGTCGAGGCCCTCGACGCCGACGGCCAGCCGATCGAGATGTCGCCGGTCGCGCCGGTCGACCGCTGACCCGCGCGGCGCCTCGATATGAAGAAGAGGTGGGGCAGCCAGGGGTTCTTCTTCGGCGACGGGCCCGAGACCAGGATTCTCGACTATCCCCGTTACGGGATGGAATTGGCGCTCGCCCGTGCCCGGCGCCGCAATCCGCCGATCCCGCCGTGGCTGCGCAGGTACGCCAGGACGTGGCAGAGTTTCGGGCCCGCGCGCCCGTGCACGAGCGGAACGCATTCACGGGAACCGCTCGTGTACGGGCTGTGCCAAGCCTGGAATGAAGAAGACGTCATTTACGCGACCGTCCGGAACATGCTGCTCCAGGGCGCCGACAGGGTCTTCGTCATCGACGACGGCTCCGACGACGGGACGGTCTTCGAGGCGGAGGCCGCCGGGGCGACCGTCATCCGCGACGCCAGCGACGGGATGTTCGACGAGGTCCGCCGGACCGAACGTCTCGTCCGGGTGATCGAAGAACGGACGGAGGCAGCGGGCAGGCCCGTCTGGTGGGTCGTGGTCGACGCCGACGAGTTCCCCCGCGGGCCGGACGGGATGACCATCGGCGAGCTGGCCCGCGCCCTGCCGCCGTGGGTGGACACGGTCGGCAGCCGCGTCCTGGAGCACTATCCGAGCAGGCTCTCCGCGCCCCGGCCCCGGCACCATCCCCTCGACGAACTGCCCAATGCCCACTGGAACACCATCCGTTTCTGCCCCGCCGGGCATTGGAAGCACCAGATGCTCCTCGTCCGCGGCCCCGGAGAACTCCGGTTCACGTTCGGCCGCCACACCATCGCGGCCCCGCCGTCTCGCAAACCCGTCCTGGAAAGCGAGACGTCTTTGCTGATGCACCATTTCCCGCTACGGGACATGGAACGGACCGCACAGAAGTTCCGGCTGGCGAACTCGGCCTCGGGAAGGTACGGGGCGAGTTCCGACACCTTCGTGAAGGAGCGGACCGAGGGGCGGCTTCGAATTCTCAGGCTCGCCTACGAGGAGCGCTACGACCTGCTGCCCAACACCTTCCCGGGAGAGCCCCTGACGGGCGCGACCGTACGGGACTGGCGTGAGTTGGTACCCCCGTCCGAACGCGACGTCCGACACCGTCCCGGGAGCCCACTCTGACTGAACGGTTACTCTTAGCAACTTCATCGCCACTACTCATCAATCACCACGACTGTTACATTCCGTATTTGTACGAATACTCTCAGTCGTCATGAGGTGAGCGACGTGGAGGTGTCGCGATGGAACGAACGATCCTCGTCGCCGTCGATGAGCGGCCCGACGCCGACTCGGTGATGGCCGAGCAGCTGCGCCGCCTCTGCGCCACGATGGACGAGCAGGGGTTACAGGTCCGCTGGACCCATCGCAGCGCCGACGCGCTGGCGGTGATCCGCTCGGACGCGATGCTCACGGCCGTCCTGGCGGGCTGGGGCACCCCCGGCGCCGAAGAGATCATGAACGCGGTCACCTGGAGGTTCCACCGCCTGCCGGTCTTCCTGCTCACCACCGAGCACGAGCCACGCGACGTTCCCCTGTGGGTCTACGAGGTGATCCAGGGCTACGTCTTCCTGCTGGAGGACACCCCCGGCTTCATCGCCGGACGCATCGCACACGCGGCCGGCCAGTACGCCCAGCGTCTCCTCCCCCCGTTCTTCCGGGCGCTGCTGCGCCTGGACGACAGGCACGGCTACTCCTGGCACACCCCCGCCCACGCCGGTGGCGTGGCGTTCCTCAAGTCGCCGGTGGGACGGGCGTTCTACGACTACTACGGCGAACGGTTGCTGCGCACCGACCTGTCCATCTCGGTACCCGAGCTCGGCTCGCCCCTGGAGCACACCGGCCCGATCGGCGACGCCGAACGCAACGCCGCCCGCGTCTTCGGCGCCGAACGGACGTTCTTCGTGGTCAACGGCAACTCGACCGCCAACCGCGTCGTCGGCCATCACGCGGTCGCACGCGACGAACTGGCGCTGGTCGACCGCAACTGCCACAAGTCCGTCCAGCACGCCCTCACCATCAGCGGCGCCCGCCCCGTCTACCTGGTCCCCGAACGCAACGGACTGGGCCTGGCAGGCCCGATCCCGGCCGGGACGCTGGCGGAACCGGCCGTCCGCGACCGGCTGGCGGGCCACCCGTTCGCCCCCGGAGCGGCCCACCCCGACCCCGCGTACGCCGTGATCACCAACTCGACCTACGACGGCCTGTGCTACGACGCCGTCCGCGTCGCGGAGTTGCTCGGCGCCTCCGTCCCGCGGGTGCACTTCGACGAGGCGTGGTTCGCCTACGCCCGGTTCCACCCGATGTACGAACGCCGTTACGGCATGGCCGTCAGCGAGGGGTCCCTGCCCGGCGCGCCACGTCCGACGGTGTTCGCCACGCAGTCCACGCACAAACTGCTGGCGGCACTGTCGCAGTCGTCGATGCTGCACGTGCGCCCGTCGCCTCAGGCACCGGTCGACTACGACCGGCTGAACGAGACGTTCCTCATGCACGCCAGCACCTCGCCGCTCTACCCGATGATCGCTTCGCTGGATGTGGCGGCGGCGATGATGGACGGCCCGTCCGGCCCGTTCCTGACCGGGGAGGCGATCATCGAAGCGGTCCGCTTCCGCCAGGCGCTCGTCCGGCTCGCGGCCCGGTTCCGTGAGGACGGAACCCGTCCGGACTGGTTCTTCGGCGCCTGGCAGCCTCCGGAGGTGACCGACCCCCGCACCGGCTCCGCGGTGCCGTTCGAAGACGCCGACGTCCAACTGCTGTCCACCGACCCCCGCTGCTGGACGCTGGAGCCCGGCGCCGCCTGGCACGGGTTCGACGGCCTGGAGGACGGCTGGTGCCTACTCGACCCGATCAAGGTGACGATCACCTGCCCCGGCGCCGACGCGACCGGCGGCACGTCCGAGTGGGGGGTGCCCGCCCGGATCGTGGCCGCCTTCCTGGAGCGACGCGGCATCGTGGTGGAGAAGACCGGCGACCACACCCTGCTGGTGCTGTTCTCCATCGGCATCACCAAGGGCAAATGGGGCACCCTGATCGACGCGCTCATCGACTTCAAGAACGCCTACGACGACGGCACGCCCCTCGCGGAGGTCCTGCCCGGGTTCGGCCATCCCGGCATGACGCTGCAAGCGCTCTGCACCTGCGTCCACGGCAGGCTCCGGGACTCCGACCTCGACGTCCTGCTCGACCAGGTCTTCACCGACCTGCCCGAGCCCGTCCTGACCCCGGCCGACTGCTACCAGGCGCTGATCCGCTCCCGCACCGAACGGGTCCCGCTGAGCGGCCTGGCCGGCCGGACGTCCGCCACGACGGTCGTCGTCACCCCGCCCGGCATCCCGATGCTGATGCCCGGCGAGACCACCGGCCCCGACGACGGCCCGCTGATGTGCTACCTGCGCGCCCTGGAGGACTTCGACCGCGCCTTCCCCCACCTGGCCACCGACATCCACGGCGCCCACCGCGACGAAGACGGCCACTACCGCATCGAATGCATCACCACCTAGCACGGAAGGCCACTCGCCCGGGACCGTCCCGCGGGCCGGGAGGCAACACCCTTGAGTGACTCGCGCCGGCCAGGCGCCATGACTCGATACGGGAAACACGATGCGGTTCGCCATTGCCATGGCGTCCCTGATCCTTTGCGGGACGCACAGCCGGTTCTCCTAAGGCCCACGCGCCGACCACAAGACATGGGCACGACTCGCCGCGGCGGTCAGGTCGGGCTCCATCGATGAGCTCAGCTCGATCGCGACACTCGAAGGGTGGGTGATGAACAACGACGTGAACGGCGACACGCTATTGCATTACGCCTATCACGGCGGCGCCGCCGAGGTGATCGATCTTCTGATCTCGCACGGGGCCGACGAGACCCGCAGGAACGGAGGTGGGCTGGTCCCCGCTCAAAAGCGCGACGTCGCCGTGACAGAACCACTGCTGGTGGACGCGGCGGTGAACCTCAGTCTCCTCGGCACCTGGGTGGACCGGCGACGCGGACAGGCCGTGTACGACCGCCTGGTGAAGACGACCGAAAAAATCTATCTGCACGCGCTACAAAGAACCGTAAATGGGGATCGTTCTAGCCCTCCCTCGCCCCGGGCCCCGGCGAGACACCCGCGCCCTCGCCACCGTTCCAGAACACCTCCACGCCCAGCCGGTTCAGCCCTATGGTTCAACGGACCGAACCTACGATCCGCTACGCGTCGGGGGCAGCCCCTCCTCCATCGGAGCGCACGGCGAGCGGACGGCAGCCTGTCAAGCAGCACCCGCCACACGCCCCCTCTGCTCCGATCGCCCATTGACGGGCTCGCTGCCGCTTGCCACCCTTGACGAGAACACTTCACTACGTTTCTCGCAAGGAGTCAGGATGCGCGCCCGGTTCCTCGGCAAGGATCCAGAGTCTCAGGTAGACAACTCGCCGACCCTGTTCGCGACCGACCGCACCGACCGCGTGACGTACATCGCCCAGGGGTGGAAGGTAACCGACCCCCAAGCCCTCGCCGACATCGGGCCGGTGCCCGACCACGAGACTGTGATCGAGATCCCGGAGGAGGTACTGCGGTTCTACGTTCGCCGCCACGTGGAGGAGGTGGACCCCTGACTCAGCTCATCCAACCGGGCCCGGTGTTCCGGCAGCTCTTCCACTCGTTCGAGTACACGGCCTTCCGCCTGGAGGCTCGCGACAGCTATGACGCGAGCTATGAAAATGAGTCGCTACAGAAGTTTCTGGCGGGTGAACCGGACGATCTACCGTGGATGCAGAGCTGGCTGGACATGCTTCAGGAGGCGACGGCCAAAGGCCGTCGCTTCGCGCGGGTACGGCTGGTAACACTGCCCCTTACGGACTACAGCCGATTCGGTGTGTGGTGCGCGCAGTTCACCAACGGTGCTGGAGAGGACATCCGCTACCTCCCGCGGGACGAGGCCCAAGCCGCAGAACTGCCCAGCTACGACTACTGGCTCTTCGACTCATCCAAGCTGGTGCGGATGCACTTCGACGACAGTGACGTCTTCCTCGGCGGCGAGGTCATCGAGGATGCCTCTGAGATCGTGAAGCACAACTACTGGCGTGATACAGCCTGGCATCACGCCATCAGACGGGACGACTTTGCCGAACAACACCTCGGGCGCCTCTAACGTCCAGGAGGCTCGTAACGCGCTCGGGAAACGGCTCCGTGAGCTTCGCCGAACCGCCGGTTTCAGCGGCAGGCGGCTCGCGGAGTCATTGTCGTGGCCGCCCTCGAAAATCAGCAAGCTGGAGAACGGCCGACAGACACCCAGCGACGGGGACATTCGAGCCTGGACGCGAGCCACGGGCAGCGAGGCCGAGACCGAAGCCCTGCTCGCCTCACTACACACCCTCGAAGTCCAACACGCCGAGTGGCAGCGCATCCTGCGGACCGGCCTGCGCCCGCGGCAGAACGAGCTGGCCGAGTGGGATCAGAAGACCCGACTCTTCAGAGCGTTCGAAGCGACGGTTATCCCTGGCCTGCTGCAAACCGCGGAGTATGCACGAGCCCGCTTTGCCGAGGGCATCCGCCGGCTGGGGCTGCCGAATGACATCAACGAGGCGGTGCAGGGCCGCCTGATCCGACAAGAGATCCTTTACCAGCCGGATAAGCGCTTCCACTTCGTGTTGACCGAGGCCGCGCTGCGGTTCCGCCTGTGCTCACCCGCAACCATGCTCGGCCAGCTAGATCGTTTGATCTCACTCTCTCAGCTGCCCAACGTACGGCTTGGGATAGTCGGCTTTGAGACGCAGTACGCCACCTCACCATGGCACGGCTTCTGGCCTTACGACCGGGAACGGGTCTTGGTCGAGACCTTCTCGGCCGCCCTGGATCTACGGCAACCGCAGGAGATCGAGCTGTATAGCAGCGTGTTCGAGGAAATCGCCACCGTTGCCAGCCACGGGCGGACTGCGCGAGCGATCATCAACTGCGTCATCGAGAGTCTTGCTGCTGGCCTACCGGAAGATGGCGACTGATTTCCGCACCCCGAAGTCTCTGAGTTACTGCAAGAAATCTCTAGAAAGTTTCTGGCTTTGCGCGCCAAGTGGATTTACAGTTCTGAATGACGGGACGCCTAGCATCCGTTCTCTGACACTGGAGGCCATCTCTGTGAAGACCTCTGTCCCACTCCTCACACGTGAGCACTATCACCGTGGAGGACTAGCGCATCAGTTTATCGCCAGTCCGTTCCTGGGGAGCTACCTGGTGCTCCGTCCAGGCAGTGCCGGAGCCGTAAAGGTTTCACACGGTCACTACGAGGAGCTCGCGGCCGCGACCGCGGCCGGTGAGGTATGTCCTCCCTGGTTTACGGATGCAGTTCAGCGGAGTTGGGGTATCGACATCGCTGGACAGCGAACTGATGAACTCCTCGTAGCCCGCGAGGAGTCGCCCTACGGCTACGTCCGCGCAACTTACGAGCTCAACCTGGGCTGCAATTACGACTGCGAGCACTGCTACCTGGGCCTCAAGCGTTTCGAAGGACTTTCCTGGCCCGACCGCGCAAAGCTCCTTCACGTGCTGCGCGAAGCCGGAGTTCTCTGGCTCCAGCTCACCGGTGGTGAGCCGACCATCGACAAGCTATTTCCCGAGACGTACGGCCTGGCCTTTGAGCTCGGCATGATGCTCAGCATCCTGACCAACGGCTCGCGCCTGGCCAACCCAAAGATTCTGGAACTGCTCACGTCGCACCGATCGCACGAGATCACGATCAGCGTATACGGCGCAACCGAGGAGAGTTACGACGGGCTCACCCGCCGGCGCGGCGCGTTCAAGGCGTTCAGTCGCGGCCTGGCAGCGGCCCACGAGGCTGGGTTGCTGCTCAGGCTCAGCCTGATCGTCACCAAGACTAACGCTCACGAGGTCGAGCAGATGCAGGCTCTGGGCGACGAACTCGGTATCCCGCATCACCTCTACGTGAACATGTCGCCGACCATCTATGGCGGCGCGGAGACGCTGCCCGCCCAGTCGGTCGAGCACCTGCGCAAGCGCAAGCCCTTCACCGGTTGCAATGCCGGCCACAGCTTCTTCCACGTCGACCCGCACGGCATGGCAAGTATCTGCAAGATCGGACGCGACCCGCAGATCCCACTCATCGAGGAAGGTGTCGAGGGCCTCGGCAGCCTCGGCGCCATCGCAGACTCGTTGCTGCTGCGGCAAGGGAGCTGTACCGGCTGCTCCTTGCAGGGAACGTGCGGTACCTGCATGCCGCTGGTCCAGCTCTATCGCGAGGCCAAGGCTCCGCTGGCGGCCTACTGCCAGCATCGGGAACTCAGGAAGGAAGTAGCCAAATGATCGTGGACGTCGAGATCAGGCCGAAGCCCGTCGAGGACGTGACCGAGGTCGTGTTCGTCGAGGACATCGAGACGCTCGTCGAGTCAGCCACGTGCTCGTGTGCAGCTGGCGACGACCAGCCGTACTAACGGGGCAGCAGGCGAGGGCCGCCCTAGTATAGCGAGGGCGGCCCTCTGTCGCGCTCACCGGGAGGGTTCATGGCAGTCGAACGTGTCCGCTGGAAAGACCTTCCGCGCGCCACGAAGGAGGTCGTGGAGCGGCACACCGGCGCCGTGTGGTCCGCCACAACCGTCCCGGAAGGGCTCAACTCCGCAATTGCGGCCGTGCTCATCACCGAGTCCGGGTCGGTGTTCGTGAAGGGGCTGCACCGGGACTACCCGCGGCGCTGGACACAGGACATGGAGGCGCTGATCAACCCGTACGTCGACCAGTTGGCACCGCGGCTATTGTGGCGGGTTGAGGGTGAGTGGGACGTGCTGGGCTTCGAGTTGCTTGACGGGCGTCATAGCGTCTATCAGCCTGGCTCGGCCGATCTTCCCAAGGTGGCCGAGACCATAACGGCGCTCGGAGACATTCCCTGTCCAGACTTGCCGGTGAAGTTGGCCGAGCATCGCTGGCGCCACTACGTCGCCACTCCCGAGGAGCTGGAGTGGTTCAAGGGCGACCGGCTACTGCACACCGACTACAACCCGTTGAATGTGCTCATGGTCGACGGACGGGCGATGCTCATCGACTGGGCCTGGCCGACGAGGGGGGCGGGGTGGATCGACCCTGCCTGCCTCATTCTGCGCCTGATGGCGAGCGGACATAGTGCGGAGTCGGCCGAAGAGGTGGTGGCGGATGTACCGGCCTGGAGATCAGCTCCGCAGGAAGGCTTGGCGGTGTTCGCGCGAGCGTGCAACCGGATGTGGGAAGAGATAGCCGCGGCCAATACGGTGGAGTGGACGACGGATATGGCTCAAGCGGCACGACTTTGGCGGATGCGCCGAAACGAGTAGCGGGCCGCCGCATGTACATGATGGAACGCCGAGTGGATCGTGCGGGTCCCGATGAAAGAGAAACGATGATCTGTGCTGAGGCCGCCTCGCTGGTACCTGCGGACGCTAACTCGCCACGTTCAGACATCTCCATGGCCAGGCGCTAGGTTGACCGATCCCTGGGTAGCGTCCGGCACATGGTGTTGTCGGTGGAAGATCGTGAAGGATTCCTGTCAGAACCCCATATCGGTGCGCTGTCGGTGGTCGAGACGCCGGATCGGGCGCCGCTGACGGTTCCCATCTGGTACCAGTACGCCCCGGGCGGCGAGCTGTGGGTACGCACGGGTCCCGATTCGCGGAAGGCACGGGCGATCAACGGGGCCGGCCGGTTCAGCCTCATGGTCCAACGGACCGAACCGACCATCCGCTACGTGTCGGTGGAGGGACCGGTGATCAGGACCGCGCCTGACAGCCATGAGCGGTCATGGGAGATGGCCGCCCGATACCTGCCGCCTGACAAGGTCGCCGAGTACGTGGAATACGACCGGACGCATCTCGGCGAACACTTCCTCATCTACATGCGCCCAGAACACTGGCTGTCCGCCGACCTGGGCTAGCGGGCCCCGATCGAGCCTGACCGGCAGGGCCTCGCATCCCACCCGAGGGCGTGTCGCTGAAAAGGGGCGGCGGCGCCAGCGGTCACCGGGCGTGGCGCCGCCGCCCCGGCTCTACCTCCTGGAAGGGGCTGGGGACACCGGCGCACCTATGGCCCGGGCGATCCGCGTCGCGGCCACCTCGGGATCGGTTGACAGTTGCACGCCGTCGTCCGGGCCAGACGCCCACACGTAAATTGCTGCGTCGCCGTCCCAGCGGATCCGCCGCGCCAGACGAGTCCGATACGACACATGCAGCCGCAATCCCAGTACACCGAACGTCCCGAACTTGGGGACGCTGTACTCCTCCGGGACGCGCGCACGCGTCACCGCGACCTGCGGAGCGCGGCGCCGGACGGCGGCGTGCAGCGCGTCTATCGGACCGAACGGCTCGACCTTTAGTTCACCGAGCATTCGGGGCCTCCCGCGTGATCTGCTCGGCGACCCACACCGCGGGACGGTCGTTGTCGTCCGGCGGTTGGAGGGTCTTCGCCTCACCGTCCAAGGTGCGGGCCCGCCACGTCCCATCACCCTGCGAAATGATCGTGGCGCACGGACTCTCGGATTCCGGGTCGAGCAGGAGGTACACGCCGTCACCGCCCTTGAGGACGAAGCCACCGACGACGGTCTGCCCGTTCTCGCGGCTCATGGGGCCGGGGTCAGGTTCCCCGCGATGATCACCGCGGCGCCGGTGATGTCCTCGGCCTCAGCGATCGGCTCCCCAGAACCGTCGAAGAACCACAACCTGTCGGCGTCGGTGACCCGCGGCCTGCACGTGATCGTCTGAACCGAACGCTCGGGGTCACCCGGCCTGGTCACGGTCAGCGAGCGGGCCCGCAGGTCCGTCGTGAATCCGCGCACCTGCAAGGTGCTCATCAGCGCGTACAGCTTGGGGTAGGCGTGCAAGTGCTCGCTGCCATCGAAGGTGTCTGCCATGCCTGTCTCCCGGTGCGATCTGCGGTGGTGTTCCGGTTACACAGAGCATGACTGGACGCCGCTGTGTCACAAGTTGCAGCTCACACCCCATGACCATGGGAGGCGCTCTGCTCCACGGTGGAGGGGTGGAGTCTCCCCCCTCTCGTTTCACACCGGCAGCTCAAGCAACTGTGCGAAGGTACGCGACCGCCGATCGATCATCGGCCCGCCGCAATCGACCGCGTCCGAGACCATCTGCCGAGCCTGCGGAGAGTAGTGCACCGAGTCGTTGCACACCGGATAGGCGCGCTCCAGCCAATCCAGGGCGGCCGAGTAGTCCCGCTTCTGGTGGTAGGAGCGAGCCGTCTCCACCATCAGGCGGGCGCGGCGCTCGCGGCTCGGAATGGTGTCCGGGTCGATCTGCTGCGCGCGGTCCCGTGCGGTCGCCGACTTGGAAAGATCAGCACCGACGGATACCGAGTGCACCGCAACGTTGGAGGTACCGAACTGCGTCCAGGGGTGGTGGTAGCCCTTCGGTAGTCGCTTGGCCGTCCTGTCGCCCTCATCGAGGTGCCACAACGCCTCACCTTCCCGGCCTGCGCGTGCGCTGGTAGTGGCCGCATGCAGGTGAAGCGCGCCGTACATGGCTTGCAATTGGACGGAGCCGTCGTCAAGCCGGGGTCGCAGCAGAGCCGCCGCGTCCGTGACGAGCTGGACCGCGCCGTCAAGGTCGCCCATCGACCGCTGGACGATCGCCAGCGTCCACGCGGCCCCGGCCAGGGTGACAGGCCGGTCGGCGTTGTGAGCGGCACTGACGCTACGGTCGGCCACGACCCAGATCAGCTCTGGCTCGGACGCCCAAACGATCTCATGTTGCGTCAGCGCGTACACATCGGACAGGACGGCGTTCACCTCCCGGCGCTGCTCGGGTTCGGCGACCCGCTCAGCGATCCGCGCATCCTGGATCAGCCCTGGCAGGATCCGTCCCACATCGGTGCGATGGGTCGTCGATCCGTGCCACAGCCGCCAGGCGTTCGCGACGCGGTCGGTCAAGGGGGCGATGTCGAGCGGCCCGTCCGCGGGCGGGACGGTCAGCAACGGGTCGCGGATGGCGTCGCGGATGGCCGGGATCGCTTCGTGCGGGATGCGGGCGAAGGATGCCATCGGGATGGAAGCGGTATCGCCGATGTTCATGTCTGTGCCGGCCAGAAGCGCGACATCACCCACGCCGAGAGCCTCGGCCAGCTTCACCAGTGTGGGGAGACGAGGAGGCAGCAGCCGGCCTCGCTCCACGTCCTTCAGCCACGAGCTCGACATGCCGACCAGTCCGGCGAGCGTAGGACGCGACAAGCCCTTACGTTCCCGCAGAATCTGGATGCGCCTGCCGGTTCGCTGCCCGGCCAAGTCATCGAACATGAGTGCCGCCCGCCGTGACGAGCCGCGTGTTGCGTTCACGCATGGGCCCCGCACCCTCCTGGAGTCTCGACAACTCCCAGGCTAGGCACGGGGTCCTCATGTTTCACAGCGTCTGCTCTATTCGATGGTGGCCCCGCGTGCGAGCGCTCCGCCCCGTCCCATCCGCCCCTGGGTGAGACGACCTGTCGCGCTACGGGCTCTTCGCTGGTTCAAGTGGTGGGGGGTGGCCGTAGTCGGCCGGGGGTGCCTGCGCCGGCCCGGGGCTGCTTACAGTCGCATCCATGAGCGTGGTGTCGCTGGTCCTCGCGTCTGTGGGCACAACGGCGGGCGTCGTCGCGGCGGGGGCGGGTGTCTTCGGCACCGTCCATGCGTTACGCCAGTCCCGGCGGTCGCGACCGTCCGCGCCGCCGCCGCTTCCGGCGTCGTCCGGGACGGCTGGTTCCCCGGGCGGAGGTTCCGGTGATGCCCGGGACGTGTTCGTCGCCTATGCGCGTGGGGACGAGGCGTGGGCCAGGGACCTCGCCGTCCGGTTGGAGGCCGCCGGGTTCACGGTGTGGCTCGACGCGTGGGACATCGGTGAGGCGGAGATCGTCGTCGAGCGGGTCGAGGCGGGGATCCGGGAGGCGCGGAACGCGCTCATGGTCGTCGGCGCGCACACCCCCGACGAACCCTTGACGCGGCAGGTCTACACCGCGCTGATGACCCGGTCGATCGAGTACGGCCTGCGGTTCATCCCGGTCGTCCGCGGCGCCGGGGAGGTCCCCCAGTTCCTCGGCACGCGCAAGGGGGTGGACTTCCGCGACCCGGCCCCGTTCGAGGAGAGGTTCGACGTGCTGGTCCGGGCCCTGCGCGGGGAGCGGCCCGCCCGCGTCTGACGCGCGGCGCGTCAGGTGGTCTCCCCGTCCCATGGCTCGTCCTGCTCGACGGACTCGTCGCCGATCGACAGGATCTGCGGGACGGCGGCCCCCGCGGTGACCGCCTTCGTCTCGGGGGCGACGCGGAGCCTTTCCAGCAGGTTGCGGACCATGCTCGTCGGCAGTGACTCCAGGTATCCCGGCAGGTCGCCGCTGAGGTAGGACGGCACGGGCAGCTTGGACATCGCCTCGATCATCCGGGTGAGCCGGACGTGGTCGAGCCCGAGCAGTTCGGCCTCGGCCTCGATCGCGAGGATGAGGCGCTTCTTGTCGATCTCCATCTGCTGGAATTCGATCTTCTTCTTGGCCTCGGCGTGCTGGATCTGCTCTTCGAGGACGTCGCCGCGGGTGGCCGCGCGGAAGACCTCTTGCCGCTCCTCGTAGTACACCTCGTCCAGCGATTTGACGCGTTCGATGTTGGTGCGCACCGCGTCCACGCCCCATGCTTTCAGCGCGTTGCGCACCAGGGAGCGGAGGTTGGCGCGGATGTCGGCGATACCGGACAGGAACTCCTTCACCGTGGAGTCCGCCGCGATCTCCACGAAGTAGGTCTCCACGGTGGCGCCTAGGACTCGCTCCACGAAACGCTGGACCGGCTGCGGATCATCGGTCAACGCGCCACCGGCCAGCCGTCCCGAGTCGGGAGAGCTGCCGAACTCGCTGACCAGCCGCGGCGCCGCGGCGGGCGGGATCCGCAAGGACTGCGAGACCTCCACCCGCAGCCGGATGCCCTGGCTGGTCTCCAGGTCCAGCTCGTGCAGCCGGGCGTCGTAGTTGCCCTTCTTGGCCGAGTCCTTCATGTTCCATTCCATGTTGAGCAGGAAGGTCGGCACCAGCAGCACCTGGACGAACCAAGGGTTCAGGGCGTACACCGACCCTTCTTTGAGGGTCTCCTGCTGCACGCCGCGGCGACCACCCTGCGCGATGAACTCCCAGGGGAGCCGGAAGTTGCGGTGGCCGGGCACCGGCGGGCCGACCTTCTCGTTCTCCTCGGGCTCGGCGCCGTCGCGGGTGATCACCACGCCGGTGTGCCCCACCGGGATGGACGTCAGCTCCAGCTGCGTGGCGACCAGCCCCTCCCGGCCCGAACCGATGTTCTCGGTCGTCACCACCTCGAATATCTCCGGATGGAGGTCGTAGTAGGTGCCCCCGGCCAGGACCGCGAGTTGCCGTCCCTGCTCGCCGCCGCCCCGTAGGAAGGCCGTGGCGTTCTGGAAGTCGTTGCAGGGGACGTGCCGCGCGAACGGCTGCCCTGCCTCCCGGTTCCGGCCGACCTCGGCCTTCACCAGGCCCACCGACCCGTCCGGTACGTAGGTGCGCGGCACGATCCGCACCTCGAACAGCGCGGTGTTGATGGAATAGGAGGAGCCGCCCGCCAGCGTCACCGCCTGCGGTCCCTCCTCGCCGCCGCCCAGTAGGAACGCCGTCGCGTCCTGGAAGTGATCGCAGTCCACTCGCTCGGGCAGCAGCGCCACCCGCCGGTCGGTGGGACGCCTTCTGCCCTCCCGCGCGATGACCACACCGATCATCTTCTCCGGGATGTGGATCCGCGGCACGGGCTCGACGGTGTAGAGCCAGGGCATCAGCCAGGTCGGCCGCTGCGGGAGGAGGATGTAGGACTGCACACCTCGCGCGGTGCTCGGCACCACCTCCCGGAACGTCTTGTCGGGATGCGGGCGGCCCCACTCGCGCCGGACGAGGCCGACGTGGTCGACGGGAACGACGTGGCGGCCCAGCCAGTACAGGTAGCCCGCGCCGGCCGATCCGGCCGTCAGGAGCAGGAACAGGAAGAAGGGGATCACGGTCGGACTCCACATTCCCGTAGCCGGGCATGGACGGTCAGCACGGTCTGGGTCCAGTCGTCGTACCAGTCCACGTGCTGTTCGCCGCGCGGGTTGCGCAGCGTGGGGAAGAAGCCGGGCCGGCCTAGGGCACGGTCGGCGAACTCGCGGTAGGTGGGGACCGCCTCGTCGGCCGAGGCGCGCCAGCCGAGCTTGGTCGACAGGGTGAGGAAGTCGGCGTGCCTCTTGCCGCCGACCGGGGCGATGGCCGCCTGGGCGCGGAACCCCATCCGGCCGTCCGTCGCGGCGGCCCACAGCGCGTCGACGCCGGCGAGCAGGTCGGCCGAGAGCTTCCCGGCGTCGCGGCGCCCCAGCACGCCGAAGTCGAGCTTGTCCGCGGCCTCCAGCAGCAGCGACGTCGTGAGCAGGTCGGCGTGTTCGGTCTCGTGCTCGGCGAGGGCCGCGCGCAGCCGGTCCAGCGAGACCGACGTGGGGACGTGGACGGACGGGGCGGCGCGCGAGGGCTCTGTCACCACCTCGGGCTGCGGCAGGGGGCGTCCGGCGAGTGCCGCCTCGTGGAGGGCCACGAGCTGGGCGAGCGCCCCGTCGTCGAGCGGCCCGCCGGTGCGCGCGTCCGCCCACCACAGGTTGGCCAGCAGGTAGTGCCGGTTCCCCGCGAGCAGGACGGGGAAGAAGGGCCGCTCGTGCCACTGGCCTTCGAGGATCATGCGGGTGACGTCCTCGGAGTCCTGCGCGGCCGGGGACATCACCACCACGACCACCGTCGCGTAGCGCAGTTGCTGGCGCGTCGTCCAGACGAGCCGGTCCCCGGGACGCAGGCTCCGGACCGACCAGACCGGCAGGCCCGCCTCGTGGACGCGCTCCACCAGCCGCCTGCCGTACTCGGCGTCCGCGGGGGCGTAGCACACGACGACGGAACGCCGCCGCGGCTCGGTCAGGCGCCGGGGCGGTTCGGCCAGCACCCTTTCCTCCGGCATACCGTCCGCCGGGGCCTCATCGCGGAGGGCGCGGGCCACCTCGTCCGCGCGGGTGTCGAAGTCCCCGCCGTCGGCGAAATCGATCCAGCCCCAGTCCCGGGCGAAAGGCGGTATCGGCGCGCCGCCGAACGTGACGGGAACGAACCGTAATCCCTTTTCCGTGCATGATCGTAAAAGCGCGGCGTATTCGGTGAGCGCCCATCGGTCGCTCGCGAGCCCGGGCCCGAAAACAGCGATTCCCGAGGTCGTGTCGCAGATGGCCTGTTCCAGCGTGTGGACGACACCGTCGCCCGGCAGGACGAGTTCGTCGAAGAACACATCGATCCCGAGCCGGTCGAGGTGGCGCCACAGTTTCCGGACCCATGCTGCGTCCGCTCGCCCGTACGCGAGGTAGACCTCGGCCAAATCGCGCCCCCTCACGTCCGGAATTGACGTCGCCACCAGCGTAGACGGCCCATTCCGGCACGTGAGGTTGATCGCGCCTTATTGCCTTATCCGGTCACCTCGCCCGATGCCCGCAGGGACAGCCCGTGACCGTAGGGGAAGAGGGGGTCCTGGCCGTCGCCGTCGACGATGGGGAGTTGCTCGGCGCTGCGCATCCAGGTGACCGGGAGTCGTCCCGTCGCGGGCACAGCGCCGAAGAGGACGTCGGCGACGCCGTGGCCCTCGGTGCCGGGTAGCCAGGCCGCCACCAGCGCGTCCCAGCCGGGAAGCTCGGCGGCGATGTCCAGCGGACGGCCGGAGACGAGCACCACGATCAACGGGACGCCCGCGTCGCGGAGCCGCGCGAGGGTCTCCAGGTCGGCCGTGTCCAGGCCCATGGCGCCGGGGAGGTCGCCCTCGTCCTCGGCGTACGGTTCCTCGCCGACGACGGCGATGGCGACGTCGAAGGACGGGTCGATCCCCGCGCCGCCGGCGTCGTGGACGACCGTGGCGTCCGGTCCCGCGGCGGCGCGGATGCCCTCCAGGATCGTCGTGCCGGGGGTGATGGGGCCGGGCGACCCCTGCCAGGAGATGGTCCAGCCGCCGCACTGCATGCCGATGTCGTCGGCGGCGCGTCCCGCGACGAAGATCCGCCGCGGGCCGGGGGCGAGGGGCAGCAGCCCGTGCTCGTCCTTCAACACGACCTGGCTCGCCGCCACCGCCCGCCGGGCGAGGGCGCGGTGGTCGGCGCACCCGATCGCCGGGAGATGGGAACGGTCGGTCAGCGGGTGCTCGAACAGGCCCTGCTCGAACTTCTTGGTGAGGATGCGGCGGTTGGCGTCGTCGATGCGCGACATCGGCACCCGCCCGGCCACGACCTCGTCGCGGAGCACGTCGATGAAGCGGCGCCACCGCTCGGGGACCATGACCAGGTCGATGCCCGCGTTGATAGCGGCGCGCACCTCCTCGCCGGTGAACTCCTCGCGGCCGAAGATCTCGTCGAGGCCGTTCCAGTCGGACACGACGATGCCCGTGAAGCCCAGCTCGTCCTTCAGCACGTCGGTGATGAGGTAGCGGTGACCGTGCACCTTCACGCCGTTCCACGCGCTGAGCGAGATCATCACCGAGCCGACGCCGAACCGCAGCGCCGCCAGGAACGGCGGGAGGTGCAGCGCGCGCAGCTCGGCCTCGGGCAGGCGGGTGTCGCCCTGGTCGTCGCCGTCGTCGGTACCGCCGTCGCCGAGGAAGTGCTTGGCGGTCGCCATCACCGACGGCGGCGGGCCGACGCGCGGGCCGCCCTGGAGCCCGGTGATGTAGGACGCCATGGCCACCGGGAGCTCCGACAGCTCGCCGAACGACTCGTACGTCCGGCCCCATCTGGGGTTGCGGACGACCCCGAGGCACGGCGCGAAGTTCCAGGTGATCCCGGTGCCGGCGACCTCGCGGGCCACCGCCGCCCCGATCTCCCGGACGAGATCGGGATCGCGGGTGGCGCCGAGCCCGATGTTGTGCGGGAAGACCGTCGCGCCGACCACGTTGGCGTGGCCGTGGACCGCGTCCACCCCGTACAGGATGGGGATGCCGAGCGGGGTCCGCAGCGCCGCGCGCTGAAGGGCGTCGTACATGTCGGCCCACGCCTCGGGGACGTTGGGCTCCGGCACCGACCCGCCGCCCGACAGGACCGAGCCGAGGCGGTAGGCGGTGACGTCGGCCTCGTCGCTCTCCAGCCGTTCCGCCTGCGTCATCTGCCCGATCTTGTCGTCCAGGCTCATCCGGGCGAGGAGGTCCTCGACGCGGTCCTCGACCGGCAGGGTCGCGTCCCGGTAGGGCAGGACCGCGGTCGTCACATCGCTGTCGCCCATCATGCGACCGGGTGGGGCAGGGGCCACACGGCGCCCGGGCCCGTCGCGCCGGGGTCGAGCGCGCCGGGGTCGATCTCGTCGAGCCGGACGTCGCGTTCGGCGAGCACGGTCAGCAGCCTTTCGAGAGTGTCCAGGTAGGCGCGGATGCCGTCCGGCGGCAGGTGCGCCGTGTCGGCGAACAGGCTGAGCCGGATCGCCGCCGGGTCGTCGGGGACCGTGAACGCCTCCAGGAAGAACGAGACACTCGCCCGGTCGACCTTCTCCTCCCACTCGAACGAGGTGAGCGCGGGCGGCACCTCCTCGGGACCCACCGGGCCCCGGGCGGGCGTCCACAGGTCGTTGAAGCAGACGTCCAGCTCCACCGCGTGCGCGTCGACGATCGCCGCCACCCGTCGCGGGTCGTAGCGGCCGTGCCGGACGGCGTTCAGCGACGCCACCCGGGCCCCTTCCAGCACCTCCTGGAAGGTGTCGGCGCCGAGGTCGACGACCAGCGGCGTCTCCTGGCTCAGGTTCCCGACCGCGCGGCGGAACTCGGGCCTGCCGCGGTTGCTGGCGACGGCGCGGACCGAGCAGCGGTCCCGGCCGGTGAGCCGCCCGACGAGGACCGCCATCGCCGCGAGCAGGATGTAGGACGTGCCGATGCCCGTCCGCTCGGCCGCCTTCACCAGCATCCGCGCGGCGACCTGCGAGCGGATCCCGCCGCGCCAGTAGCGCGGCTCCTCCGGCGCGCCGCCCGGCGTGTGGAACATCGTGGACGGCGCCTTGGACAGCTCGTCCCTCCAGTGGCCCATCGCCCGCTCCAGGACGCGCCGCCCCTGGTCGGAGCCCTCCAGTTCGGCGAGGTCGACCGGCTGGAGGGCGGGGCCCGTGGGCTCCTGCCCGTCCAGCATCCCGGCCAGCTCGCCGTACAGGACGCTCGCGCCGAGGAAGTCCGACGACAGGTGCGACATGCCGAACAGGATCGAGACGGGTTCGCCCTCGACCGTCCCGATCCGGGCGCGGAACGGCAGGCCGTCCGCCAGGTCGTAGGGCTGGTCCAGGTACGGCCACCAGCTGCCGGTGATCTCGGCGGCGCTCGCGTCCGGTGCGATGGCGACGACCTCGAACTCCGCCTCGCCCGCCTGCACGACCTCCTGGACGGGGTCGCCGGACGGGTCGAGCCGGTAGCGGGTGCGCAGCGACTCGTGCCGCTCGATCAGCCGGCCGAGCGCGGCGAGCACCGCCTCGACGGTCGTGCCGGGCGGCAACGGCCCACCGTTGATCATGTTGGCGAAGGTGGGGACGCCCTCCTGGCCGATCACGGCCTCGGACCACATCTCCAGCTGTCCCCAGGTGAGCGGGCCGGTCGTGGCGCGCGTGCCGTGGAACGGGACGCGGTGCCGGGTGATCTCGGTCATCGTCCCGCCCCCGTGGCCACGACGGCGGACGAGTCGACGACGGCGCCGCGGGCGTCGAGCGCATCGACCCGCACATGCGTCGCCTCGCGGGCGTTCACGGGCAGCGGGACGGCGGTGTCCAGCCCGTCCCACGGCGCCTCGGCCACCGGCTCCAAGGTGTCGGCGGACCTGCCGGCGGCGACGCGCCAGCGGGCGATGCCCGTCGCGCCGTTCCAGACCGCGTGCACCGATCCGTCCCGGACGAACGCGGACGGCGGCTCCTCCGGATGCCCCTCCCAGGGCGACTTGTAGACCCGGTACGAGCTCCACTCCCCTTCAGGCAGCGCGGCGTCGAACAGCAGTTCCCCGTCCGGGGAGAACTCCGACATGCGGCCGATCGGTCCCCACGCCACGACCGTGCCGCCGCCCGGCAGCTCCTGCGCGGCGCCCTCGCGCGTCGTGCACAGGTGCTCGGGGTGCACGACCTGCCGGACGAGCTCGGTCTCCCCGCGTGCGGCGTCGACCCGCACCCAGGCGACGCGCGACTCCCAGCCCGGCCACATGTCCACGGTCGCGTTGTCGAAGAGCTTGACGACGTCCGGCGCGGACCAGGTCGCGTCGTGCTGCCAGCCGAACCGCACGCCGGCGCCGAGCGGGAAGCTGCTCTGCCGGCCGCCGAGCCGCCAGACGATCTCGCCGGTCCGCCGGTCCACCTTGTAGAGCGCGGAGGTGTAGCGCGCGGAGATCAGCAGGTCGCCGTCGGCGTCCTCGTCGACGGAGTTGAGGTGCAGGTAGTCGTACGGCTCCGGCAGCAGGCCGTACGGCAGGTCCGACTCGGTCACCGGGATGTGGTCGAGGCTGCTCCACCGCCAGACGACCTCGCCGGTGGCGACGTCGACCTCCTCGACGACGCCGTCCAGGATGGTCGCGGACGGGGGCCCACCGACCGCGCTCAGGTCCGTCTCGCGCGGCACGTACTGCATGAGCAGCGCGGTGCCGCGCGGGGTGAGCTTGAACTCGTGCAGGTCGGCGGGCGCCGACCCGGAGACCGTGGCGATGATCCGGTACTGCTCGTCGGCGACGTGGCAGACGCCCCGGCCGTGGCTCATGTCGTGGAAGGTGCCCTGCCACCAGGTCAGCACCGGACGGCCCTGGTACTGCTGCACGCGCAGGTCGGCGGCCAGCTCACCGTCCGGGACGGGATGGAACCACACCGGCCGGCCGGCACCGTCGATGATCAGCGGGCCGTGCGGGGCGGTGAGGGCGTGCGGGCTCTGCGGCGTGGTGAGGTACACCCCGGGCGCGGCCCCCGGCCGGTTCCGCCGCACCTCGAACCGGGGCGGGTCCGGAAGGGGCACGGGACGGGCCGGGGCCGTCCGCGTCGCCGCCTCGCCGGGGGCGAGGCGCTCGTTCGTCGGGATCACGCGTGGCTCTCCTCTGGGCTGTCGGGCGGTCCCCGCGATCGGGGCTCAGGCCATCGTCGAAGGCGCGGGCGGCGTGTCGGCAGTCTCGGATGGACGGGCGAACGGTCGGCGGGATGTGCATGGACGGATGGGTGTCCTGAAGATCACCGGAGCCGGTCGCGGATGATCTGGACGATCCGGTCGTGGTGGGCGTCGAGGAAGAAGTGGCCGCCGGGCAGGACGTGGTGTTCGCCGCCCTCCGCGCCGTGGGCCTGCCAGGCGAGCGCGTCCTCGACCGGGGTCATCGGGTCGTCGTCGCCGGCGAGGACGACCACCGGGCAGGCCAGCGGCGGTCCGGGCTCGTAGGTGTAGGTGTCGATCGCCTGGTAGTCGCCGCGCAGCACGGGCAGGACCATCCGGGTGAGCGCCCTGCTCTGGAGCTGCCGGGCGTCCATGCCGCCGAGCCGCTCGACGTCGGCGAGGATCTCCTCGTCCGACATCGGGTGGACGCGCTCCTGGGCGCTGCGCGACGGGGCCTTCCGTCCGGCGGCGAACAGCACCGGCGGCGTCACCGTCAGCCGCCGCGCGACCTCGAAGGCGACCACCGCCCCCATGCTGTGGCCGAAGTAGGAGGCGGGGGCGGCGCCGAGGCCGGGCAGTTCCGCGTGGATCTGCCCGGCGAGCTCCCGCAGGTCGGTGCGTACCGGTTCACGGTGACGGTCCTGCCTGCCGGGGTACTGGACGGCGACGACCTCGACGTCCGGGCTCAGCGCCGCCGACAGCCGGTGGTAGGTGTTCGCCGCGCCGCCGGCGTGCGGGAAGCAGAGCAGCCGGGGCGCGTCCGCGCCGGCCGGATGGAAGCGGCGGAACCACCCGGTACCGGTCGTGCCAGTCGTGCCGGTCGTGCCAGCTGTTCTGGATGCGGTGGCCACGGGTCACGCGCCGCGCAGGAGGACGGCCCAGATGGTGGCACCGGGCCCGAAGGCCAGCGCGACGCCGTGCTCGCCCGCGCCGAGCGGCAGCGAGTCCTGAAGGCGCCCGAGGACGCCGAGGACGGCGGGCGCGGCGGTGTTGCCGTACTCGCGCATCAGCGCACGCGACACCTCCACCGAGTCGGCGGGCAGGTCCAGTTCCTCGCTGACCCGGTCGATGATGCGGCGCCCGCCGGGGTGCAGCGCCCACCAGCGGACGTCCGCACGTCCGAGACCGTGCCGGGCGAGCATGCGGTCGGTCGGGACGGCCACCGCCGACGCGGTCACGTCGGGCATGGTCGGCGCGAGCCTGATGTGCAGGCCCCGCTCCCCCAGGTGGACCTGGAGGTCGTCGGCGAACTCGGGGACGTAGAGCATCTCGGTGCCGATGACGTCCAGGCCCGGCCTTCCCGCCGCCCCGGGACGCACGACGACGGCGCAGGCCGCGTCGCCGAAGAGGGTCAACACCACCGCGCCCTCCTTGTCGTAGGGCGGGGGCTGGAGGTGCGGGGAGAACAGGTCCACGCAGAGCAGCACGGCCGGACGGCCGTGGACCTCGACCCAGTTGCGGACCGTGGACAGCGCGGGCAGCGCGGCGTAGCAGCCCATGGGCCCGAGCGACTGGAACTCGGTGCCGGACCGCATCCCGGTCTCGTGCACCAGCGCGTCCAGGCCGGGCGCCGAGTGCGTCGTGGTGGTGGCGGTGGCCAGCAGGCCGACCTCCTCGACCGGCAGGCCGTCACGTTCCAAAGCCTGCTCGATCGCCTCCCGGCCGAGCGACCGGGCCTCGGCGAGGCTCACCGCCATCCGGCGGGCCGTGCCCCAGCGGCGCGGGTCGTCTGCGAAAGGGTTGACGGCCATCCCCTTGGCGTCGATCGCCGAGTTGCGGACGATCTCGGCGACATGCTCGCCGCCGGGGTCACCGGCGAGGAGCTCGGCGAACTCCTCCATCTTGACCTGCGGCGGAGAGGTGAACGCGATGCTGGTGATCCGGGCTGTGGGCATGACGGGACCTCTCATTGTGCGGAGAGACAGAGTTCGTGCGGGGAGGCGGACGTGGGCAGGGAAAGCGGGGTCAGTCCAGCCCCGCCACGGGTTGTGCGACGGCGCCCTGGACGGGGTCCGGCCCCCGTGTGCGCCTGCGCCCGTCCTGGCGGCGCGTGTACGCCAGCGCCGCGATCATGGCCAGGACCCCGCAGGCGTTCATGGCGCTCATCGTCAGGTAGAGCGGGGTGGGGCCGCTGGCGCCGGAGCTGGCGAGCGCGCCGAACGCGACGGACCCGAACACGTAGATCACGCCGCCGGCGAGCGAGACCAGCGCGCCGCCGGTCTGCTCCAGCGCCATCAACGCGGTGATCACCAGGCCGAGCGCCAGATAGCTCGGGCCGACGATCGCGATGTAGTGCGCGGTCTCGTGCGCGACCCGGTCGCTCTCGGCGGTCAGATGGCCGAGCACACCGCGCAGCAGCCAGAGGATCGGGACGATCACCGCGTAGACCAGCGCGGTGATCTGGAGCGCCGCGGTCAGCACCGGGGTGAGCCGGGCGCCGCCGCCCGCGCCGAGCCGCTGGTTCATCAGGATCGCCGACGCGGAGCCGAGCACCATCGCGGGCATGATGACCAGGTTCTGGACGGTGGTGGCGGTGGCGAAGCCGGTGACCACGTCGGGCCCGAACGGCGTCAGCATCATGACGAACGCGAAGTTCATCCCGAACATCACGAGGTTGAGCAGGCTCACCGGCAGCCCCGCGTTCAGCAGGACCTTCAGGGCCTCCGGCCGCCAGCCCCACTCCTTCAGCAGCCCGCGCCGCGCCAGCGCGACCGTGCCGTACGCGCCGGCGACCAGGCCGTTCAGTCCGGTGGCCAGCGGCAACGCGGTGGCGCCGAGGTCCAGGCCGAAGCCCAGCACCGCCAACCCCCCGATCTCCACGGTGGTGCTCACCGCCATGATGACCGCGGCGGCGCCGGCGCGTCCGCTGCCGCGCAGCACCGACGAGCACACCACCGGCCACGCGAGGGTGAGGTTGGCCAGCGACATCTCCCGCAGGAACCGGGCGAAGTCGCCCTTGTACTGCTCGCTGGTGCCGAGGACGTCGCCGAGCGCGGACGCGCCCAGGCTCAGGCCGCCGCCGAGCACGACGCCCGCGACGAGCCACAGGGCGCCCACCGTCAGCACCGTCGCCGCCACGTCGTGCTCGCCGCGTCCCGACCGCCGCGCGGTGACCGTCTGGCCGGTGACGTCGAAGGCCATCTGGACGGCGAAGAACAGGAACGCGAGGGGGAAGTAGAGCGAGCGGAGCTGGATGGCCCGCTCGTCCATCCAGCCCAGCATGGCGACGATGATGATCGGGACCATGATGGCGAGGAGCTGCGCGGTCGCCATCGGCACCGCGAGGCGGGTGAGCTGCCGCCGGAAGTCGGTCATCAGGTCGTGGGCGTCATGGCGTCGGTGACGTGTTCGCGTAGCAGCGAGTCGAACTCGTCCTTGTCGTTCGAGCGGGGGAAGGGCGCGTCGGGGACGGGGACGTCCAGGAACCGGCACAGCGGCTCCCACCCCTGGGCGACCTCGAAGACCAGCAGCCGGTCCGGGTCGATCTCGCGGCGCACCGCCGCGTTGTGCTCGGTGAAGACGCGCATGGCGTGGTCGGGGTCGGTGAACCGGCCGCCGAACTGCCCGTCCCACACGACCGCGCGGGACATCGTCTTCATGTCCCTGATCACGGGTGTGGGCGCGGGAGCGGGGTCCATGGCGGCGCGGTGAATGGTGGCGCGCGCGCTGTCGTACCAGCGCTGCGGGTCACGGACGGTGAGGACGACCTTCGCCTTCGGGTAGCGGGTGGTCAGCTCCCGCCAGAAGCGGACGCCGGGCCAGTCGACGCTCGACCGGTAGCCGCTGTAGAGCCGGTCCCAGTCGGTGGGGGCGCCTTCTCCGGCGCGCTGCCACAGCGGGATCTCCTCGGGGCGTTCCAGCATTCCCAGCATGTGGTGACACGGGCCGAAGCCGAGGGTCTCAAGGGCGGCCTTGAGCGAGAACGTGCCGGTTCGGCCGAACCCGGCACCGATGACTTCGAGCATGACGCCTTCCTCCGGTTCGCAGGGCCGGGCGGATCATCCGCCCGGCCCGGCCCACGCTCGCGGCTGGAGGAGGGCGCGGGGAAGCCACCGATGGCCGCGCGGCCAGCCGGAACAAAAGTGCATATCCGGATGGCCGGGCCCACTCAGACCGCCGACACCATGCCCTGCTTGATCGCGATCACCACCGCGGCCGTCCGGTTGGGCGCGCCGAGCTTCAGCATGACGCTGGTGACCAGCCGCTTCGCCCCGTGGTCGGAGATCGACAGGCGGCGCGCGATCTGCTTGTTGCTCATCCCCTCGGCCAGCAGCATGAGCGTCTCGGTCTCGCGGGGGGTGAGGACGGCGGGCCGCACGGACCCGGCGGGCACCGGTGATCCGGCGCGGGCCAGCAACTCCCGTCCCACCCTGGCGGGCATCGGCATCTCGCCGAGCATCATCCGGTCCAGCGCCTCGCCGAGGGCCGGGGCGGTCAGGTCCTGCTGGATCAGGAACCCGTCGGCGATCGCGGCGCCGCCGAACGAGGCGCCGGACGCGGCCTCCAGCTCGTCGAGCAGCAGCAGCACCTTCGTGCGCGGGCACGCCGCGGCGAGCTCGGCGGCGACGCCGCCCTCGATGCTCGTCACGACGAGGACGTCCACGTCACCCCCGGCGACGGCCGTCTCCGCCGAGGGCCGCGTCGTACAGTGGCTGACCGACCGGATGCGGGGCAGCAGGTGCAGCACGGCCTCCAGCCCGCGCCCGACGACCACGTTCTTCACATAGATCACGACGTTCAGGTGGTCGGTAATCGTGTTCTCTGGCATCGCGCTCGCGTTCTCCTTCTCATGACGGGCGGGGTGCCCTTGTTCTGGGGCGCTCTGTCATGAAAGGACACCGGCGAACGGTCAGGCCAGAGGGTTGTCGCCTTCCAGCCATCCGTCGAGATAGGACAACCTTTCGAGCGCACCAACGACCGCCGTCCCGAGGTCCGCCATTTCGGGCCGCCAGGCGGCGAACGCCCCAGGCCGGCGGGTGGACGGGGCGGGCACCGCGGTGAAGGAGCCCCCGGACGCGGTGACGAGGACGCGGCCCGCGGCGCAGTCCCACGCGTACGCGTCGGGCGTGACGGCCATGTCCGCCCGTCCGGTCGCGACGTAGGCGAGCGCGAGCGCCGCCGAACCGATCCGGCGCACGTCGGCGGCGGTCACCAGTTCGGCGAACAGGTCCAGCTCGGCGGGCTCGGGCGGAAAACCGGGGCGGGGCAGATCGGTCAGCACCAGCGGGACCGGCCGCGGCGGCGGGGGCGCGACCGGACGCCCGTTGCGCAGCAGCCGCCCGCTGAAAGCGGTGTACGTCTCGTCGCGGGCGGGCTCGTGGACGCAGCCCCCGACCGGCTCCCCGCGGACGGTCACCCCGATCGAGACGCAGAACAGCGGCAGCCCTCTGAGGAAGTTGTGGGTGCCGTCGATCGGATCGACGTACCAGCACACGTCCGCCTCGCCGGACCCCGCGGCCCCGTCCGTCCCGTTCTCCTCGCCGATGACGACGGAGTCCGGGAAGGCCTCGCCCAGGTCCGCCCTGATCATCGCCTCGGCGGCGGCGTCGACGTCGGTGACGACGTCGTGCGCGTGCGTGCCCGCCTTCGCCCGCGCGCCCACGCCGTCCTTGCTGGCTGCGCCGTCTGCGCCGTCCTTGCCGGCTTCGGTGTTCCCGAAGACGGACATCAGCTCCCGGCCCGCCCTCCGGGCCGCCCGCGCCGCCACCTCCACCAGGGCCGCCGCGGTCACGTTCTGGTCTTCTGGAAGCGCCATCCGGTCACGTTAACGCCGGGCATGCCCATCCAGGCAGTGCACAAGCGCGGCGGGTCAGGGGTGACGTCACCGCCGGACCGGAGATGACACTGGCCGCCTCCCCAGACGAGCGAAGTGAGCGAGGAGGCCCGATGACGGAGTCGACCCTGACCACGTCCACCGGCGAACTGCGGACCTGGCTGATCCAGCGGATCGCCGAGTACCTGGAGAAGGACCCCGCCGAGATCGACACCGAGGCGACGTTCGAGGCGCAGGGCCTGGACTCGATGGCCGCGCTGACCCTCTGCGACGACATCGAGGACCAGATGGGCCTCGTCGTGGAACCCACCCTGGCCTGGGACCACCCGACGATCGACGAGCTGGCGGAGTTCCTGGTCAAGACGGCCGCCGAGGAGCACTGACCCGTGGACCTCGGGCAGCGGCGCTGGCCGCCCGAACCCGATGAGGGGGAGCTGAAGCTCCTCACCGAGGTGGCGCGGTCCCGCCTCTGGACGGACGGCCCCTGGACCGCCGAGGTCGAACGCCGTATGGAGCGGCTGACGGGCGCACCGCACGCGGTGGCGTTCAACAGCTGCACCTCGGCACTGCACGCGGCACTGCACGCGATGGGCTGCGTCCGCGGCACCCGCGTGGCGGTCCCCGCGCTGACGTTCGCGGGGACCGCCACGGGCGCCGCGCACATCGGCGCGGACCTGGTGTTCGCCGACGTGCGCCCCGACACCCTCACGCTCGGGACGGACGTCCCCGACACCGAACTCGTGCTCGCCGTCGATCTGCACGGCGTCCCGCACGAGCTGGACCGAACGCGCGTGGCGGGCCGTCCCGTGCTGACCGACGCCTGCCAGTCGATCGGCAGCACGCTGGACGGCCGGCACGTCGGCGCGACCGGCACGCACGCCTGGTCGTTCTCGTCCGCCAAGCTCATCGCCGCGCCCGACGGCGGCGCCGTCACCACCGACGACGCCGGCATCGCGGGGCGGCTCCGGGAACTGCGCGACTACGGCGTCCCGGCCGGGGAGTCGCGCTCGAACGGCGCCGTGGTGTGGGCGGGCGGGCACAACTGGCGGCCCACCGAACTGACCATGGCCATGGTCGCGCACCGGCTTGAGCGCCTGGACCGGTGGGCGGCGCGTGCCCGGCAGGTCGCCGCACGCGTCCACCGATCCCTGGACCGGGCGGGCCTGTGGCGGCAGTCGGCCGGCGGGGCGGCCCGTCCCGCCTGGCACAAGATCCGTTTCGGGGCCCCCGGATGGGACCGCGGACGGACCGACGAGATCGAGCGGTCCCTGAACGAGGCCGGGATACCGACGCACCGCTGGGGGCTGGTGCCGCTGCACCGCCACCCGGCCTTCGGCGGCGGCCCGGACAAGGTGACCGGCAGCGGGGGCCTGCCGGTGACGGAGGCCGTGGCCGCGGGAACCGTGTGCCTCGGCACGGAGGCCGCTCCCCCGATGACCTGGAACGACGATGAGGTAGCGCAGGTCTGCCGCATCCTGGAAACGATGGCGGGAAGCTGAACATGGATACTCCACTCGTTCGAGTCGGCATCATCGGCGTGGGGAACTGTGCCCGCGCCCTGCTGGAGGGGACGGCCTACTACCGTTCCTCGCCCGACCTCACGGCCGGGCTGATGTTCCCCCAGGTCGGCCCGTACGGCGCCGGGGCGCTGGAGCCCGTCGCCGCCTGGGACGTCGACGTCGAGAAGGTCGGCAAGGACCTGTGGTCCGCGCGGGCCGCGGGGCAGAACCTCGACATCGGCATCCCGCAGGGCGACCTGCTCCCGCTCGGCGCGGACGTGCGGGTGCAGCGGGCCCCGACGCTCGACGGCGCCGGGTTCCGGTACCGGGAGCGGATCACGCTGGCCGCCGACCAGCCCGGCACCGGCGACGACCGCGAGACGATCATCGAGCAGATCCGGGCCGCGCGGGTCGACGTCCTGCTGAACTACCTCCCGGTGGGCTCGCAGGACGCCACCGAGTGGTGGGCGGACGTCGCGCTCGCGGCGGGCGTCGGGTTCGTCAACAACGTGCCGGTCTTCATCGCCCGCAAGGACCGCTGGCGCAAGGCGTTCCGCGAGGCGGGCCTGCCGCTCATCGGCGACGACATCAAGTCCCAGCTCGGCGCGACGTACCTGCACCGCACGCTGGTCCGGGCGTTCTCCGACCGGGGCATCAGCCTGGAGCGGACGTACCAGCTGAACGTCGGCGGCAACATGGACTTCTACAACATGCTGGAGCAGGAGCGGCTGGCCTCCAAGCGGCAGTCGAAGACCTCCGCGGTCACCGACGCCTACGACGGCGACCTCGCGGGCGACAACGTCCACATCGGGCCGTCGGACTTCGTCCCCTTCCTCGGCGACACCAAGAAGGCGTTCATCCGCTGCGAGGGGCGCGGCTTCGGCGGCGCGCCGATCGAGATGGAGATCCAGCTCACCGTCCCGGACTCGCCGAACTCGGCGGGCGTCGTCATCGACGCCGCCCGGATCGCCAAGCTCGCGATGGACCGCGGTGACACCGCCGTGGACGAGTGGGTGTCGGCGTGGCTGTTCAAGGCGCCGCCGCACGCGGTCGCACAAGAGTCGGACCAGATCGCGCGGGAGCGGCTCGTCCGGTGGACCGCCGGCGAGCACTCCGCCGGGCACCCCGGCGGGCGCTGACGCCGATGGACACCGCGGTCAGGATCACCGATCGGGTGGACGGGCCGGCGCGGCTGGTGTTCGTCCTGCCGGGTCAGGGCGCGCAGTGGGTGGGCATGGGGCGGGGCCTGCTGAAGGCCAGCCCTGTGTTCGCCGAGGCGCTGGACGCGTGCTCCGCCGCCGTCGAGGCGGAGCTCGGCTGGTCGCCGCGCCGCCGGCTGGAAGACGATGCCCCGCTGTCGGCCGTGGCGGAGATCCAGCCGACGCTGTGGGCGTTCCAGGTGGCGCTGGCGTCGGTCTGGCTCGACTGGGGGATCGAACCGGACCTCGTCATCGGGCACAGCATGGGGGAGATCGCGGCGGCGACCGTCGCGGGCGCGCTGGACCTCCCGGACGCCGCGGCGGTGGTCTGCCGCCGCGGCGTGCTGCTCGCCGAACTGGGCGCCGTCGGCGCCATGTGGGCGGTGGGGCTCGGCGAGAAGGAGGCCGAGGAGGCGATCGGCGAGGACGCCGGGCTGGTGTGCGCCGGGGTCCTCAACAGCGACCGGTTCACCGTGCTGTCGGGGGACCCGGACGCGATCGAGCGGATCGTGGAGCCGCTGCGCGAGCGCGGCGTGTTCTCCCGCCGGGTCGCGGTCGGCTACGCCTCGCACGGCCCGCAGGTCGAGCCGATCCGCGCGGACCTGCACGACGCGCTCGCCGGGGTACGGTCCCGCGCGCCGCGGATCCCGCTGCACTCCACGGTGTGGGACCGTCCGGTCGACGGCGCGGAGCTGGACGGCGGCTACTGGATGGAGAACGTGCGGCGCCCGGTGCGCTTCGCTTCCGCCGTCCGGGCCGCGCTGTCGGGCGGCGGGCCGGTCCTGTTCGTCGAGATCAGTCCGCATCCGCTGCTGGTCTCCGCGGTCACCGACGCGATCAGCGCCACGGGGGCCGCGGCGGCGGCCGTGGCGTCGCTGGTACGCCGGCAGCCGGAACCGGACACGCTGATGGCCGCCCTCGGCGCCGTCTACACCGCGGGACACGACCCGGACTGGTCCCGTGTCCGGACGGCCGGGCTGCCCGTGCCCCTGCCCGCCCAGCCGTGGCAGCGCCGTCAGCTCTGGGTCGAACCCGCCTGACACGGGTCGCACCGTCAGAAACCAGTGGCCCCCGGTCTCCTCCTTCGGAGACCGGGGGCCACGAGCGTTCCCGCTCACTCAGCCGATGGACGATGCCTCCTCGGCGCGGACGGCACGGCGCAGCTCGCTCGACTGCACGGCCTCCGCCACCCGCTGGATGTCGTCCTGGAGGGGGCGGTCGCCGTCCAGGAACGGGGTCATCTTGCGGACCAGGGTGTGCGCGGCGGCGGTGGCCGGGCTCAGGTGCTCCAGCCCGCGCAGGTCCGCCGCCTGGCAGAGCGCGATCAGGTGAATCGCCGTCACCTCCCGGGTCAGTTGCACGATGGAGCGGGCGTCGCGGGCGGCGATCGTGCCCATGCTGACCTTGTCCTGGTTGTGCGCCTCGGTGGAGCGCGAGAACGACGTCGCCGGGGTCGTCCACCGCAGCGCCTCGGCCACCAGCGACGACGCGCTGATCTGCATCCCCTTGAAACCGTGGTGCAGGCCGGCGTCCCAGCTCCCGGCCTCGTAGCGCGGGATCAGGTTGGGTGTCAGCCCGTTGTTGAACTTCTCGTCGACGACGAGTTCGAGCTGCCGGTCGAGCAGGTCCGCGACGCTCGCCGCCGCGATCTTCAGCGAGTCCATGACCTGGCCGACGTGCCCGCCGTAGAAGTTCCCGCCGTTCAGGACGCGGCCGTCCGGGTGGAACAGCGGGTTGTCGTTGGAGGAGTTGACCTCGATCTCCAGCATCCGCTCTGCCCACTGCACGGTGTCGCGCAGCGCACCGATGACGTGCGGCGCGCAGCGGATGGAGTAGCGGTCCTGGATGGGGCGTTCCAGCCGGCGGTAGCCCTCGCCCGCCCAGTCGTCGCCCGCCGGGTCGCGGTCGGCGTCCGGCAGGCCGCCCGGCTGCGCGGCGGCCAGCAGCTCGCGGATGTTCCGCGCGCTGGTGATCACCCCTTCGTGCGGCTTCTGCTGGAAGAGGAAGTCGTCGAAGTGCCCCGGATTGCCGAGCAGCACCTGGCTGGCCATCGCCGTGCACAGCTCCGCCGCGTACGCCAGCTCGGTGGCGTCGTGCAGGGCGAGGACGGCGAACGCGGCCATGAAGGACGTGCCGTTGACCAGGGCCAGGCCCTCCTTGGACGCCAGCACCACCGGGGTCAGCCCGGCGGAGGCCAGCGCGGCGGCGGCCGGCCGGCGCTCACCGGCGTGCAGCACGTCACCGTCACCGAGCAGCATCCTGGCCACGTAGCTGAGCGGGACGAGGTCGCCGCTCGCACCGACCGAGCCCCGCTCGGGAATGATCGGCAGGATGTCGTGGTCGAGGCAGTCCAGCAGCAGGTCGACGACCTCCGGCCTGATCGCGGAGTAGCCGCGGGCCAGGCAGTTCGCGCGGATCAGCAGGGTCGCGCGGGTGACGTCGCGCGCCGCCGCCTCCCCCGTCCCGCAGTTGAGGAAGCGCAGCAGGTTCTCCTGGAGCGCGGCACCCTTGTCGCCGTGGACCTGCCGGGTGTTGCTGTCACCGAAACCGGCCGTGACCCCGTAGATCGGCACGCCCGCCGCGATGAGGTCGTCCTTGGCCGTGGCGGTGGTGCGCATCCGCCGGACGGCGTCGTCGGCGAGGCCCGTCCGCGGCGGGTGCGGGCCCCGCGCGACCGCGACCGTCTCGGGCAGGGTCAGCCGGTGGCCGTCGAGCGCTAGCGGGGATGGTTCGGTCCGTTCTGGATACGGCGCGGGGAACGTGTCCGCCATGTGCAAACCCCATTCTCGAAGCGTCAGCGGTACCGGCAATCTGATCAGCGGGCCCGCCGGCGGAAAATCCCTGAGCCGCCGCGCTCACGCGCTGCCTGGATGGGCATGCCCGGCTCAACCGCTGGTCGCCCGGCTGATCGGCGGCTGATCAGGGTCCGGTGAAGGGCTGATGACGGGTCGGTCAGTCGGCATGGTCGGCGGGCAGGATCACCTCCGCCGGGGCCGGGGCGCGGTAGAGCAGCTCGACCTGGGCGGCGCGGTTGCGCAGCACCTGGAGCTGGCTCACCGCCCCCTTGTCGGTCAGCTCGCCCGCGTCGCGGTCCGGCGGCTCGGCGAGCAGCAGCAGCCGGTCGACCCGGCGGGACGTCCGCCGCCCGGCGTTGAACCGCGCCAGCGTCTCGGCCAGGACGCGGCGCAGCGCCGCCGGGTCGCCGGCGCCCCGCGCCCAGGCCAGCGCCCCGACCTGCGCCCGCCCCGACCCGGTGATGACGGCCTCGGTCAGCTCGTCGGTCGCCGCGAGCAGCGCCGCGCGCAGCGCGCCCACCCGCACCCACGTCCCGTTCGCGAGTTTGAAGTCCTCGGTGAGGCGCCCTTCGAACAGCAGCCCGCGGCCGGGGTCGGCGGCGTCGACCGGCAACCCGGCGTCGCCCGTCCGGTAGAAGCCCTCCTCGTCGAACGCCTCGGCGGTGCGGACGGGGTCGTCCAGGTAGCCGGGCATCACCGTCGGGCCCGCGGCCCGCATCTCCAGCCGCCCGTCCACCGGCGCGAGCTTGAGCGTGATCCCGGGCAGCGGGACCCCGATCGCGCCGGGCAGGTCGGTGTCCAGATGCGCGGAGGTGACCGCGGACGCCGTCTCGGTCATGCCCCACGAGGAGCTGAAGCGGACCTCCCCCGTACGGAACCGGCTCGCCAGCCGCAGCATCCGCACCCGCAGCGCCTCCGGCAGCGGCGCGCCCGCGCTGAACAGCAGCCCGAGCCGGGAGAAGAAGCACTTGGCGAGCACCGAGTCGCGCTCCAGCTCGTCGGCGAGCAGCGCGAAGCCCGCCGGGACGTTGAAGTACACGTTCGGGGAGACGTCGGTGAGATTGCGCAGGCTGCGCGGGAACAGCGCCGGCGTCGGGCCGCCGCCGTCGATGTACAGGGTCCCGCCGTTGGTCAGCACCATGTGCAGGTTGTGGTTGCCGCCGAAGGTGTGGCTCCACGGCAGCCAGTCGACGAGCGTGAGCGGGGTCGTCGCGAGGAACGGCCACACCTGGCGCATCATCTGCTGCACCGCGCACAGCATCCGGTGCGTGTTCGGGACCGCCTTCGGGCGCCCGGTGGAGCCGCTGGTGAAGAAGATCCGGGCGACCGAGTCCGGGGTGAGCGCGGCGCCGGCCGCGCGGAGGCGCTCGCCCGGCTCGGTGGACAGGAGCGTGTCGAGGATCAGGTCCCCGCCGTCCCGCCGCCCCTTGCCGACGATCGTGACCGGCACCGCGTCGGCGAGAGCGGCGAGGGCCGCGCCGTACTCGCGTCCGTCCTCGGCGTAGACCGCGCCGGGACGGGCGATGCCGGCGACCGTCCGCAGCCGCTCGGGCCCGCCGCTCAGCGAGTACGCGGTGCCGAGCGACACCACGGGGATCCCGGCCACGTATCCGGCGAGCGTGAGCTGGAGGTGCCGCAGCGAGTTCCCCGACAGCACGAGCAGCGGGCGGTCCGGGCCCAGCCCGAGGCGGAGCAGGGCCTCCCCCAGTGCTTCGGCCGACGCTAGCGCGTCCGCGTAGGTCAGCCTCTCCCACGCGCCGCACCACCGCTCGGCGGCCAGCACCGCGCCGGGCCGCTCCGCCGCCCACCGGCGGAGCGGCCGCGCCAGATCGGCGTCATAGGGCTCCAGCGGGACGCGCGACGACAGCAGCACGCTGCCGTCCGGGCGGTGCCGGGCCTCGATTTCCGGTTCCGCGAATATGCGTTCCGAATTCACCGGTTTCGTTCTCACATTAATCGCCTCGTTCCAAACTGAGAAAGGCATCGCCGCACGACTTACCCAGAACCCTAGACGCGAGCCTGCCCGGCGGGAAAGGAGAGAGTGCGGCGACCTGATCGCCGAGTGACGGCGTCGTTACAGGTCAAGCCGCTGGTCATGCCAATTCGGGCATGGCCATGAGAACAGCACGTTAGGGCGTGCTAACGCCCCTTGGCCGGCCGCGCTTAATTCGCGATGCTCGTTTTCTCTCCGCCGAATTCGTCGAGAGGGACAGCGATGCACGGACCAGCGCTCACCAACGGCTCGGGAAGGTGTTCCGGTGGCTGACCCCGAGCCCCGGATCGTCGTCACCGGGCTCGGCGTCATCTCCAGCATCGGGATCGGCCACGACGACTTCCTGGCCGCGCTGCGGGCGGGTGCCTGCGGCGCCTCCCCGATCAGCGGCTTCGACACCACCGGCTTCCGGTTCGCGCGGGCCTACGAGGTACCCGGCTTCGACCCCGGGGCGGTCCTGCGCCGGATCGAGCCGGGCGCCTTCGGCAAGGTCGGCGCGCAGGCGGCCGCCGCCGCGCGGATGGCGATGTCGGACGCCGGGCTGGACCCCGCGTGGGTGCGCGACGAACGCGGCGTCGTCGCCGTCGGCACGACCTGCGGCGAGTCGCTCGACGTGGACGCGCTCGCCGCGGCCGAGGTCGCGGGCGGCCTCGGCCGGCTCCCGGCCGCGCTGGCGAGGCGCGTCCACCCCGGACGGCTGCCGGTCGCGGTGGCCACCGAACTCGGGCTGTCGAACGTGGCGGCGGTGACCATCCCGACCGTCTGCGCCGCGGGCAACTACGCGATCGGCCACGCCCTCGACGCCCTGCGGGACGGGGAGGCCGAGTACGCCGTCTGCGGCGGCGCCGACTCGGTGAGCCGGATGGCGTTCGCCGGGTTCTACCGCCTGCGGGCCTGGGCCTCGCAACGGTGCAGCCCGTTCGACCTCGACCGGGACGGGTTCATGTTCGGCGAAGGGGCCGGGATGCTCGTCCTGGAGACGCTCGACCACGCGCGCCGCCGGGGCGCGGCGATCCGCGCCGAGGTCGCCGGGTTCGCGCTCAACTGCGATGCGGCGCACCCGACGAGACCGGAGCGCGAGCGCGTCGCCCAGTGCCTCACCGCGGCGCTGCGCGACGCCGGCACGCCGCCGGACGAGGTGGACGTGGTCTTCGCGCACGGCACCGGAACGAAGATCAACGACGCGATGGAGTCCGCGGTGCTCGGCGACGTCTTCGGCGCCGGGCCGCCCCCGGTCACGGCCCTGAAGTCGATGATCGGCCACACGCAGGGGGCGGCGGGCGCGCACGCGTGCATCGCGGCGGTCCTGGGGATGGAGCACGACTTCATCCCGCCGACCGTCAACTTCACCACACCGGACCCCGAGTGCCCCGTCGACTGCGTCCCGAACCGGGCGCGCCCGGCCAGCGTCCGGACGGCGCTGGTCAACTCGCTGGGCGTCGGCGGCAACAACGCCGCGGTCGTGCTGCGCCATGCGGAGGCTCTCGCGGCCCGCCCCTCGTCGAGCAGCGAGGCGGCGGCATGAGCGCCACGAGAGCCGTCATCTCGGCCATGTCCTTGATGTCGCCCGCCGGGATCGGGGTCGAGCCCTTCCGGGAGGCGGTCCTGACGGGCCGCCCGTCACCCGGCGGGCGCGTGGAGGACTTCCGCACCGAGCCGCCCGCCGGGTCGGGACGTCCCGTCCGCCTGATCGACCGGCCCTCGGCGATGGCGCTCGCGACGATCGGGACGCTGCTCGGCGAGGACGTCCTCGCCGGGTGGCCGCCCGCGCGGCGCGGACTCGTCCTCGCCAGCGGCGCGGCCGGGATCGACCAGTCGATGACCCTCACCCGCGACTCGCTGACCCGCCCCCGGCCCGACAACGTCAACCCCGCGCTCGTCCCGGCGTGCGTGATGAACTACGCGAGCGGGCAGGCGGCCATCGCCCACGACCTGCGCGGGCCGAACGCGACCGTGACGGCGGGCCGGGCCGGCGGGCTCGCGGCGCTGCGGTACGCGCGGCTGCTGCTCGCGCGGGACCGCGCCGACGCCGTGGTCTGCGGCGCGTACGACGACCTGAACGAACGGCGCATCGCCATCGCCGAGGCCGCGGGACTCAAGGCCACCGCGTCCGAGGGGAGTTGCGTGTTCCTCGTCGAGCCCGCGGAGCGCGCGCTCTCGGCCGGACGTCCGGTCCGCGCGGAGATCCTCGCGCTGGAGAGCGGCGTGTTCGCCGAACCCCGCGACGCGGCGGGCGTGCTCGCCGCCGCCGTGGACCGCGCACTGGACGCTGCGGCGACCGCCCCCGGCGACGTCGGGCTGATCGTCCCCGCCGGTACCGAGGACACCGACCTGCCGGACCTCGCGCACGCCCGGGTCGTACGCACCGCGGACCTCATCGGCGACGTGTTCGGCGCGATGTCGGCGTTCCAGATCGCCGCCGCGATCATCGGCGGTGACCTCGCCGGGGACGGCCCGGCGCTGGTCACCAGCATCGACCCCGACGGCCATGCCGCGTGCTGCCTGCTGCGGACGGATCCCGCGACGGGCAGCGCCGTGCAGACCGACGAAGGAGAACCAGGAGCATGACGGACATCGCCATCGTCGGCATCGACTGCCGCTTCCCCAAGGCACCGGACCCGGCCGCGCTGTGGGACCTGCTCGTCCGCGGCGAGGAGGGGGTGATCGAGGTCCCCAAGGCGCGGTGGAACGCCGACGTCTACTACGACCCGGACGGCGGGCCGGGCAAGGTCAACACCCGGTACGCGGGGTTCATCGACGACGCCGACGCCTTCGACCACGACTTCTTCGAGTTCTCCAAGGAGGAGGCCGAGGTCGCCGACCCGCAGGTGCGGCTGCTGCTCCAGACCGCCTGGCGCGCGGTGGAGGACGCGACGCTCGACCCGCGCTCGCTCGCGGGCAGCAGGACGGGCGTCTACGTCGGGATCATGGGTTCGGAGTGGATGAGCCTGCTCATGACCCATTTCCACACCATCACCGGGCATGTCGGCTCCGGGAACGGCTACGCCATCGCGGCCAACCGGATCTCCTACCAGCTCGACCTGCGGGGCCCGAGCATGGCGATCGACACCGCCTGCTCGTCCTCGCTCGTCGCGACCGAGGAGGCGTGCGCCGCGCTCCGCTCCGGCGTCTGCGACCAGGCCCTCGTCGGGTCGGTGAACATGTTCGTCACACCGGCGTCCAACATCTACTTCGCGCAGGCCAAGGTGTCCGCGCCGGACGGGCGGTGCAAACCGTTCAGCTCCAAGGCCGACGGGTTCGGGCGCGCCGAGGGCGTGGCGGTGCTCGTGCTGCGGCGGCTGGCCGACGCCGTCGCCGACGGGCTGCCCGTCTACGCCGTCATCAAGGGCGGGGCCGTCAACCACGGGGGCCGCAGCACGACGGTCACCGCGCCGAACCCGCACGCGCAGCAGGCCGTGATCGCCGAGGCGTACGAGCGCGCGGGCGTCCGGGCGCAGGACGTCACCTACGTCGAGGCGCACGGCACCGGAACGCTGCTGGGCGACCGCCTGGAGGTCAGGGCCCTCGGCAAGGTGCACGGCGTGTCCCGGGAACGGCCGTGCGCGATCGGGTCGATCAAGGGCAACATCGGGCATGCCGAGGGCGCGGCCGGGATCGCGGGCCTGATCAAGACGACGCTGGCGCTGCACCACCGCGTCCTCCCGCTGAGCCGCCACTCCGACAGCGAGAACCCGCGGCTCCGGCTGGCGGCGAACGGGCTGCGGCTCGTCAAGGAGCCGGAGCGGTTGCCGGACGGCGAGGTCCTCGCGGGGGTCAGCGGCTTCGGTCTCGGCGGCACCAACGCGCACATCGTCCTCGCGACCGCGCCGGAGCAGGCGCGGCGGCCGGGCGGCGGGCGGGGTGCGGGGGTGCTGACCGTCTCGGCCCGCGACGTCGCAGGTCTGCGCGGCGCCGTCCGGCGGCTGGCCGCGGACGTCGCGTCCCGGCCCGCCGAGCAGCTCGCGGAAGTGAGCTGGACGACGAACCGGGTCAAGGCCTCGGGGCCGGTCCGCTTCGCGCTGCCCGCGTTCGACCGCGACCGCGCCGTGGCCGTCCTGATGGAGGCCGCCGAGGACGACACCGCGCTCGCCGCGCACTCCGGCCGGGCCGGGGCGAAGCAGAAGATCGGGTGGGTGCTCGCCGGGGAGTCGGCGTGGCGGCCCGGGATGTCGGCGGACCTGCATGATCGCTTCCACGCCTACCGGTGCGCGCTCGCCGCGGTCGACGCGGCGTTCCTGCCGCACCTCGGCTGGTCCGTGCGCGAGGCCTCGCTTTCCGAGGACGAGCCGCCCGCCACCGGACCGGTCGCCTTCGCGGTCACCTGGGCGCTGGGCCAGACGCTGCTGGACGTGGGCGTCACCCCGGCATGGGTGGTCGGAGAGGGAGTCGGCGAGTACGCGGCGGCGGCGCTGGCCGGGACCGCCGGGCTCGACGACGTCTGCCGCCTCGTCGCCGCGCGGTACTCCTCGCGACACGTCCCGGAGAACAGCCCGGAGAACGCCTCGGAGGCGCTCGCCGAGGTCGCCGCCGATCCCGTCCGGCCGCAGCGGAAGATCTCCCTGTACTCCAGCCGTGCGGACGCCGTGGAGGCGACGCCGGCCGAGGTCATCGAGCTTCCGTCCGCCGCCGTCCCGCCGTCCGGCGAGGGCCTGCTCGACGTCGTCGCACGGCTCTACCGGGACGGCCTCGACCCCGACTGGGACGAGCTGTACGAGCCCGGCCAGCGCGTCCGGCACCGGCTCACCCCGTACGGGTTCGCCGCCACCGGGCGCTTCTGGTGGAACCACCCGATCGGACCGACCCCTGGAGGAAGTTCATGAGCCGCTCCGTCCTCGTCACCGGCGGGAACCGTGGCCTCGGCCTGGCGATAGCGCGGGCGTTCGCGGCGGGGGGCGACGCCGTCGCGGTGACGCACCGCGGGTCCGGTGCGCCGGACGGCCTGTTCGGCGTCACCTGCGACGTCACCGACTCCGAGTCGGTCGCGCAGGCGTTCAAGGAGGTCAAGGAGGCGCACGGGCCGGTGGAGGTACTGATCTCCAATGCCGGGATCAGTGACGACGCGCTCCTGCTGCGGATGCGCGAGGAGGCGTTCAGCCGGGTCATCGACACCAATCTGACCGGGGCGTACCGGGTCGCCAGGGCCGCGGTGTCCGACATGATCCGGATGCGCCGCGGGCGGATGATCTTCATCTCGTCTGTGTCCGGGCTCAAGGGACACGCGGGCCAGACCAACTACGCCGCGAGCAAGGCCGGGCTCATCGGGCTGGCCCGGTCGCTGGCGCGCGAGGTGGCCACGCGCGGCGTCACCGCGAACGTGATCGCGCCCGGTCTGCTGGACACCGACATGACCAGCGAGGTCATCACGAAGTTCAAGGATCAGATCCTCGCCGAGGTGCCGCTCGGCCGCGTCGCCACGCTGGAGGAGGTCGCGGCGGCGGCGCTCTGGCTCGCCTCGGAACCGGCCGCGTCGGTGACCGGGCAGGTGCTCACCATCGACGGGGGCGGGAGCCTCGGGCACTGAGGAGCCTCGGGCACTGACAGGGGCGTCTTCCGTCCACACGCGCAACTGTCCCCTCGTCCACACTCCTGACCACTGCTGGTCAGACTGCTCATACCCGTCATCACGTTATGTCGCGACTGATTACACTGGTGTGACCAGACAGACCACGACCGGGCGGCCCACCTGTGCGCACGCTGCCGTAGTGTTCGCCAGGTGGCCTGCACTCTGCTCTCGCTCCCAGGGCAAGGTTAGGAATGGACAGCTCCCCCACGGCACGGTCCTCGACGCTCCCGCACGCTCCCGTTCAGCCGATATCACGACTGTGGGTCCTCGCCCTCTTCCTTGTCACCCTCGGCATGTGGGCGGGGCTGCTCGGCGCCGCCCAGATCCTGCTGCCCGGCCAGATCGAGTCACTCGACCCGGCGAACAAGGTCTGGAACCTCAGCATGGTGACCGCCCTCGGCGCCGTCGCCGCCGTCATCTCCTCCCCGGTCGCCGGCGCCCTGTCGGACCGCACCGCCTCGCGCTTCGGACGGCGGCGCCCCTGGGTCGCCGCCAGCGCCGCGGTCTGCGCCGCCGCGCTGCTCGCGCTGCCGTCGCAGACGTCCATCATCGCCGTCGCCCTCTGCTGGATCCTGGTGCACGGCAGCGTGAACTCGATGCACGCCGCCCTGTGCGCCGCCATCCCCGACCGCGTCCCGGTGAGCCAGCGCGGCATGGTCTCGGCCGTGGCCGGGCTGGCCATGCCACTCGGGCTCGTCCTCGGCACGCTGCTCGTCTCGGGCATCCCCATCTGGGCCGGTTACGTGCTCGTCGGCGCCGTCGTGGGGGGCCTCACCGTCCCTTACCTCCTGCAAGCCGACGACCCCGAACCGCACGCCCACGACACCGACGCGCCGTTGGGAGGGCGCACGCGCAGGCGCTCGCCCGGGAGGTTCGTGGCCGACCTGTACGTCAGCCCACGGCAGCACCCCGACTTCGCGTGGGCGTTGGGCGGACGATTCTTCGCGCAGCTCGCCACGTCCCTGGCGACGCTCTACCTCCTGTACTTCCTGCGAGACGAGGTGGGATTGAACGACCCGGACGGCGGCGTCGCGGTACTCAGCCTCCTCTACACGGTGGGCGCCATCGCGTCGGCCGTCGCGGCGGGCCGCCTGTCCGACCGGACGGGCCGCCGCAAGGTGTTCATCCTCGCCGCGACGCTGCTGATGGCCGCGGCCCTGATCTGCATGTCGCTGGCGCCCAGCTGGTCGGTCGTGCTCGTGTCGGCGGCCGTCATCGGCGCCGGCTACGGCGTCTACGTCGCCATCGACCAGGCGTTGGTCACCCAGGTCCTGCCCGAGGCGCGGGACCGTGCCAAAGACCTCGGGCTCGTCAACATGGCCGGCAGCAGCGCGGTCGCGGTCGCCCCGCTCTTCGCCGCCCAGGCGGTGCTGCACGGCGGCTACTCTCTGCTCTTCACCCTCGCCGCCGGGCTGGCGGTCGTCGGGGGCCTCTCCATCCAGCCGATCCGATCGGTTCGTTGAAGCCCGACGGTTCGAGAGAGGTACCCCGACCCTTGGCGATCAGAACTTCGACCGGTCCGCGACCCGCGGCCCACGTCACGTTCCACGTGCTCGGACGGCTGTCGATCCGCGCCGGGCACGAGGTGGTGAAGCCGCCCCGGTCCCAGATCCTCCAGGGTCTGCTCGGCGTCCTGCTCCTGGCACAGGGCGAGCCGCTGCGCACCGAACGGCTCACCCGGCTGGTGTGGGCCGACCGGGCCGAGATGACCAGCCGCGAAGCCGTCCACGTCGCGATGTCGCGCCTGCGCAAATGGCTCAAGCAGCTCGGGGACGGCAAACTGTCCATCGACTACCAGGACGGGTACCGGCTCCTCGTCCCCGCGCCCGACCTCGACCTGCACCGCTTCCGCGCGCTGCTCGGACGTGCCCATGCGGTCGAGCAGCCGGAGCTGCGCAGCTCGTTCCTGCTCTCCGCGCTGGAGCTGCGCCGCGGCCCCGCCCTCGCCGGGCTGGAGTACCTCGACCGCGACGACATCCTCGTCCGGTCGGTCGCGCAGGACGTCCGCGAGGCGGTGATGAGCCTGGCGTCCATCGCCCCGCGCGCCGAACGGATCGAGCCCGCCATCCGCGCGGTACGCACCCTCGCCGAGGAGCTGCCGTTCGACGAGCCGCTGCACGCCGCGCTCATCGACCTGCTGGCGGCGGGCGGCCAGCCCGCCACCGCGCTGGACACCTACCGCCGCCTCAGCGAGCGGCTCACCGACGAGCTGGGCGTCGAGCCCAGCCGGCAGGTCCAGGAGGCGCATCTGCGCATCCTCACCCACACCCGGCCGTTCGTCGGAACGTTCGACAGGATCGAGGACGCCGCCCCGATCGTCCCCGTCCCGATCCCCGCGCAGCTCCCGCCCGGCATCCCCGACTTCACGGGCCGCGCGGACGAGGCGGCGCGCATCGCCGACAGCCTCGCCGGCCCCGCCGGACGCCCGGGACGGTCCGTCGCGGTCACCACCGTCGCGGGCATGGGCGGCATCGGCAAGACGGCCCTCGCCGTGCACGTCGCGCACATGCTGACGGCGGCCTTCCCCGGCGGCCAGCTCTACGCCGACCTGCACGGCGACGGCGTCCCGGTCGAGCCCGCCGAGGTGCTCGACCGGTTCCTGCGCGCGCTGGGAATGACCGGCGCGGGCGTCCCCCCGTCCCTCGCCGAACGCACCGCGCTGTTTCGCAGCCGGGTCGCCGGCCGCAAGGTCCTCATCGTCCTGGACGGCGCCGCGAACGAGGAGCAGGTGCGGCCGCTGCTGCCGGGCGCGCCGGACGCCGCCGTCCTCATCACCAGCCGCAACCGGCTCACCGGGTTGGAGGGCGCGACACTCCTGGACCTGGAGGTCCTCTCCCCGCAGCAGGCCGTCGAGCTGCTCGCCCGGGTCGTCGGCTCCCCGCGCGTCGCGGCCGAGCCGCACAGCGCGGTGGAGATCGCGCTGCTGTGCGGGCACGTCCCGCTGGCCGTGCGCATCGCCGCCGGTCGGCTGGTCGGACGCCCCGACTGGACCCTGGCCTACCTCGCCGACATGCTCCGCGACGAGCGCGGCCGGCTGGACGAGCTGGCCGTCGGCGACCTCGCGGTCAGGGCCAGCTTCGAGCTGAGCTACCGCCCGCTGCCGCCCGCGACGCAGCGGGCGTTCCGGATCATCGGCCTGCTGGAGGCACCCGACGTCGCCGCGTGGACGGTCGCCGCGCTGCTCGGCGTCCCGCTGAACGAGGCGCGCCCGCACCTGGAGACGCTGATCGACGCGCAGCTGGTGAACGTGGTCGGTCCGGACGCCGTCGGCGAGCTGCGCTACCGGATGCACGAACTGGTCCGGCTTTACGCGCGCATGTGCTCGGAGGCCGAGGACGCGTCCCGGCAGCGGACCGCCGCCCTCAGCCGGGCGCTCGGCGGCTGGCTGTGGCTGGCCGAGCGCGCCGCCGACCTCGTCCCGGGCCCGGCCTACATCGCCCTCCACGGCGACGCCCCCCGCCGTCCGCTGCCCCCGGCGACCGCCGCGCGGCTGCTGGCCGACCCCACGCTCTGGTTCACCGCCGAGCTGCCGGCACTGGTCGCCGCCACCCGGCAGGCGTGCGACCTGCGGCTGGACGAGTTCGCCTGGGACCTGGCGGCGTGCCTGGAGAAGTACTGCGACGTCCGGGGCATGTACGACGACTGGCGGCAGACGCACGAGCGCGCGCTGCGGCTGTGCCGGGCCACCAAGAACAAGCGGGGCGAGGCCGTCCTGCTGCGGGGGCTCGTCGAGGTCACCACGTGGACGTCGCCGGAACAGGGCGGGCCCGCGATGGTGACGATGCGCGAGACCGCCGAGCGGGTCCTGCGCCTGTTCACCGAGCTGGACGAGCCGCGCGGGATGGTCGACGCCCTGACCGCCATCGGCTGGGGACGGGTGGCCGAGGGCGCCGCCGGGGAGGCGCTCGCCGCCGCCGACGAGGCCATCCGGCTCGCCGAGACCGCCGACTACCTGGGCGGCCAGGCACGGGCCCACCAGATGAAGGCCGTCGCGTACGGGGAGGGGAACGCCGAGCAGGCGATCCCGTGCCTGGAGAAGGCCCTCCACGTCGCGGACATGCTGGGGAACCGGCGTCTGGAGGCCACGATCATCCAGTTCCTCGGGGCCGCGCACGCGCTCACCGGCGATGTCGGCACCGGCGAGCGGCTGCTCAACCGATCGATCAGTGTGGCCCGTGAGCTGGATGACCGTTACCTGGAGACATTCTCCCTGATCTATCTTGCCAAGCTGTTCGCGGCGCTGGGCGACGAGCGGGCCCGTCCGACCATCGAGCTCGCGCTCACCTACAGCCACGCGGGCAACTTCGGGCACCATCTCGCCGAGTCCCTCGCCCTTCTCGGGGAGCTGAACCTCGCCGCGGGTGACGCCCCCTCCGCCGTCGCCTGCCTGGAGAGGTCCGTCCGGGTCTGGCGCACCCGCGGCTGGGTCTGGTTCCTCGCCAGGACGCTCCACACCCTGGCCGACGCCTACGAGGCCGCCGCCGACCACGACCGGGCCCGCGCTGCGCGCGCCGAGGCCGACGAGCTCACAAATTCCCAACCGACAAGGTAGGAAAACTCGACAAGTCCGCGGCGGCAACGGTTAGCGCGCTGTAAGGCCGACGTGGGTAGCGTTTCAAGCGCATTGCATTTCTCATACCCCCGCTGCAATGCCGAGTCGGTGATAGCCAAGCTCCCAGACGAGGCAACGCATGCACCTGTCGGCACATGACCAGAAGCAGATAACCGCACTCCTCGCCGCCGCCCGATACGAGATCCTCTCGCTCGTTCCCGGATGGCAGGCACCACTTCGCAGCGCCTATCTCCGCGCCAGGACACGGACACGGATCGTCCTCTCCCGGTCCTGCCGTATCCAAGGCGCCACCAAACCCGGAACCTCGGAGGTACGCCTCGGCGACCTGCTCTCCACCTTCGTCCTCGTGGTCGACCGCAAGAAGGCGCTGGTGATCAACGGTGACGGCCCGCTCGGCCCGCCGGTGGTCCGCGCGTCCGATCTCGACCAGCTCATCGCCTCTTTCGAGGACCACTGGGACCGTTCCTACCCGATCACTCCGATCCCCGCCCGGCTCAGCGAACTCCAGCTGACCATCCTCCGGCAACTGGCGACCGGAATGACCGACCAGGCCACGGCGAACGCCCTCCAGATCTCCTCCCGCACCGTCCAGCGCCAGGTCAGCCATGTGATGGAACAGCTCGGCGCGCGGAGCCGCCTGGAACTCGGCGTCTACCTGGCCACCACCGAGTTGATCTGACTTTTCCACCGACCGAAGGGAGCGACCGGCACGCAAGGAACGGGGGCACCGCCGGTCTCTATTTCCGGATCATATTTCAATGGTCGATGAATTGGATGGAGACCGGCGGTTCAACGTCGCGGTCGCGGTCACGCCTTTCCCTGGACGGCGGGCGCCGCGTCGGCCGGGACGGACTCGGGGTTTTCGGCGTCAACAAGGACGCCCTCGTCTTCGGCGGGGGCCCGGCCGGACAGGACCAGCAGGGCACGTTCGCGGTCGAAGACGCCCTCCCAGGCGCTGACGACGATGCTGGCCACCATCTGCCCGCACAGGCTCACGATGCCGCGCATCATCGACAGGAACCGGTCGACGCCGAAGATCAGCATGATGCCGGCGACGGGGACGGTGCCCGTGGTGGACAGGGTGGCGGCGAGCAGCACGAACCCCGCGCCGGCGATGCCCGCGCCGCCCTTGGAGGTGAGCAGGAACACCGCGAGCAAGCCGAGTTGCTGCCAGATCGACAGATGGATGTCGAACGCCTGCGCGATGTAGAGGCCGGCGAATCCCATGTACAGGCAGACGCCGTCGGAGTTGAAGGCGTAGCCGGACGGCACCACCAGCCCGACGATGGGCTTGGGGCAGCCGAGCCGCTCCAGCTTCTCGATGAGCTGGGGCATGACCGCCTCGTAGTTGGCGGTGCCGAGGGTGATGAGCAGCTCGTCCTTGAAGTAGCGGTACAGGGGCAGGATGCGGATGCCGCAGATCCGGGCGACCACGCCGAGCACGACGAGGCAGAAGACGATCCCGGTCAGCCAGAACAGGCCGACGAAGGTGCCGAGGCTGGTCAGCGTCTTGGTCCCGAACTTGCCGGTGGTGTAGGCCATCGCGCCGAACGCGCCGACCGGTGCCAGGTACATCACCAGCCGGACGATCCCGAACACGGCCTCGCCGATCCGCTCCACGCCGCGTCCGATGGGGGCGCCGCGCTCGCCCATCATCTTGACGGCGATGGCGAACAGCACCGAGACCAGCAGGATCTGGAGCACGTTCCCGTCGACGAAGGCGCCGACCACGCTGTCGGGGATGGTGTTGACCAGGAAGTCGTACCAGTGCTGGTGCTCGCCCTCGGTGGCGTACTCGCTCGCCTTGCCGGCGAGCTTGATGGCGGCGGGGTCGGCGTGGACGCCGTCCCCGGGCCGCAGCACGTCCATCACCACCAGGCCCATGACCAGCGCGATGGTGGTGATGACCTCGAAGTAGACGAGGGCCTTGACGCCGATCCGGCCCATACCGGCGAGCGCGCCCGCCGAGACGATGCCGGTGACGATGGTGCAGAAGATCACCGGTCCGACGAGCATCCGGATCAGCGAGATGAAGCCGTCGCCGAGCGGTTGCAGGGACGCGCCGGCGTCCGGTGCCGCGAGCCCGAGCGCGGCGCCGAGGGCGAGGGCGACCAGGACCGTCAGCCAGAGCCGGGTGGTGAAGGCGGTCCGGAGGACGGAAGCGGCTCTGGACATCACACAACCCCTGTTCGCCTGTCGCACGGTTGTACGTCGGTTAGAAGGTGAGTGTGACCGACGTCTCCGACCAGGTCAAGAGGGATCCCCGGAGACGGCGCTGCCGCGTCGGGTCTCGCGGGTGTCGAACCACGCCGGGACTGCGGCTCAGCGGGGGACGTAGCCGATGTCCCGCGAGATCGCCTCCGCCGTCCGCACCAGCAGCGGGACCTGGTGCTCGCGCAACTCCGCCACGCTGACCCGGCCCGCGTTGGCCGAGACGTTGATGGCCGCGATCACGGCGCCCGAACTGTCGCGCACCGGGGCCGCCGCCGACCGCACGCCCTCCTCGCGCTCACCGTCCACCAGCGCGAACCCCTGCTCGCGGACCTTGCCGAGCTCCTCGACCAGCGCGCCGGGATCGGTGATCGTGTGCGAGGTGAGCCGCTCCAGCCGCACCGCGCCGAGGTAGCCGCGCAGCCCGTCCTCGGGCAGGGCCGCCAGCAGGACGCGCCCCATGGACGTGGGGTAGGCGGGCAGCCGCGAACCCACGTTGAGGACGATCGACATACTGCGCTTGGCCGGCACCCGGGCCACGTAGACGATCTCCTCGCCGTCCAGGGTGGCCGCCGAGCACGACTCGCGCACCTCGTCGGCCAGCAGCCGCATGTGCGGCTGCGCCCGCTCCCACATCGGCAGCGACGCCAGATAGCCGTACCCCAGGCGCAGGACGCGCGGCAGCAGCCGGAACCGGCGATCGTCCACCTCCGCGTACCCCAGCCGCACGCAGGTGAGCAGGATGCGCCGGGCGGTCGCCCGTGACAGGCCGGTCAGCTCCGCCGCCTCGCTCACGGTCAGGGACGAGTGCTCGGCCGAGAACGCCTCCAGCACGCGGAACGCCTTCTCGACCGAGTCGATCACATCCGGGTCCTGCCTTGACATCCCTGACTCCCGACTTCAAGGTAATCTACAGACGAACGAATGTTCGTCCGTAGAACATTACTGGCACACCCGGCATCGCAGGAAGGCTCCACCGTGGCGGACGGCCTGCTCTTCGTCCTGTCCCATCCGCGCGACGGCGACGCGGCACAGTTCCACGACTGGTACGACACCGAACACGGCCCGGCCCGCCTCGCCCTCCCCGGCGTCCGCCACGGCCACCGGTACCACGCCGACGACGGCGCCGTACCGGCCTGGCTCGCATGGTACGACCTTGACCTGGACGTTCTCCACACATCCGGCTACCGCCGCCTGCGCGAAAACCGAAGCGCCCGCGAGGCCGCCGTCATGGCCGCCCTGGAGATCCTCCAACGCCGCGTCTACGTACTCCGCGGCGACCACGGCACCCCCGCCGCCTCACCCCCGCCCTTCCTGCTGGCCAGGTCCATCACGATCGAACCGGCCCGCGAACACGACTTCGACACCTGGTACACCCAGGAGCACATCCCCGCCCTGCACAGGCTCCCCGGATGGCGCCGCACCCGCCGCTACGTCCTCCAGGACGGCGACGCACCCCGTTTCCTGGCCCTGCACGAACTCGACCACCTCGACGCCTTCGACACCGACGCCTACCGCACCGCGACCAGCACACCCTGGCGCACCGAGGTCATGCGGCACGCCACCGCCGACGAACGCCGCCTCTTCACCCACCACGCCACCTTCCACCCCGGCGGCACGCACGCCGCCGAGGCCACCCGCTGAATCACCGACGCCACACCGCCTACGAAACACCGCCTACTTCCCGGGGGAACACCTATGCCAGCCCGCGTCGACGCGCTCCGGCCCGCGGACCTGACCGCAGAACAACGCGAGCTCTACGACCGGCTCCTCGACAGCACCCGCGCCACCGGTTCCCGCCCCTTCCCCCTCGCCGACGGTGAGGGGCGGCTGCGCGGCCCCTTCAACGGCATGCTCCTCAGCCCCGAACTCGGCAACGCCCTCCAGGAACTCGGCAACGTCGTCCGCTACCGCACCGGCTTCACCACCCGCCAGAAGGAACTTGCCATCCTCGCGGTAGCGGCGCACGAGCGCTCCGACTACGAATGGGCCGTCCACCACCACGCCGCCCTCCAGGCGGGTCTCACCGAGGACCAGATCAGCGCCGTCCACACCGGCGCCCCCTGCCCACTCGACGATCCCGCCGAAGCCGCCGTCCTCGCCGCCACCCGCGAGCTCACCGCCACCGGCGACCTCACCGACGACGCCTTCGCCGTAGCCGCCGGAGCCCTCGGCCTCACCCGCCTCTACGAACTGATCACCCTCGTCGGCTACTACCGTCTGATCGCCGCCCAGCTGCGCGTCCTGCGCGTCACCGACTAGCGCGCCGTGCGGGCCCGGGTCATGATGCCCAGGGTCAGTTTCGGGTTCAGCTCCTCGAAGTTCCACCTGTTCTTCTGGTAGGCGTGGTTGGTGATCCAGAACACCAGCACGCGGTCGTCGAGGTAGCGGGAGAACTCGCCGTAGGACCAGTCGTTGCCGCCGTCGTGCCTGACGAGCTTGTTGCCGCCGCTTCGGGTGACGGCCCAGCCGTAGCCGTAGTAGAGGTCGAGACCGTTGTGCTCGCCGATGTGCACGTGCGGGTGGAACATCCTGCGCTTGGCGCTTGCGGGAAGGATCGTGTCGCGTTCCAGGGCACGGTGCCAGCGGAACATGTCGCGGGGAGTCGAGATGATGCCGCCGTTACCGCGCAGCCCCCAGTAGGGCCCGTCGGAGGCCCACGGATGCTCGAACGGCCTTCCCTGCCGCTTGCCGTCCTCGTCGTATTCCACCGCGATCTGGTCACGGTCCCAGCGCGGCAGCACATATCCGGTCCGCGTCATGCCCGCCGGAGCGAACAGGTGCTGGGCGAGGAAACGTTCGAAGCCGGTGCCGGAGACCTTCTCGATGATCGCCGCCAGGACGCTGTATCCCAGGTTGGAGTAGTGGAACTCGGCCCCGGGCGCGGATTGCAGCCGGGACTTCAGGACGATGCCGAGCATCCCGTCGCGGGAGATCGGGGTGTAGTCGTCGATCCCGATCTCGTCGTTCAGGCCCGCCGTGTGGCTCAGCAGATGGTGCAGGGTGATGCCGCGTTTGTCGGCGGGCACCGGGCCGAGGAACGTGCTGATCGGGTCGGTCACCCGCAGCCTTCCCATCGCCTCCATTCTCATAATGGCGGCGGCGGTGAACTGCTTGGTCATCGACATGATGTCGTAGGCGGTGTCACAGCGGGCGGGGATGCCCTTCTCCCGGTCGGCGAGACCGAAGCCCTTGCAGTGCAGAAGCCTGCCGTCGCGTGCGGCCACGACGGTGCCGCCGGGTCCCGCGGGCAGCGTCGCGTCCAGGAAATTCTGAATGGCGGGGGCGGTGCGCTCGCCGGCCGGCGTCGCGAGCGGACGGCCGCCGTTCTGGAGAGCCGCGCCGGAGGCGGGACCGGCTCCACATGCGGTGACGGTGCTCAGCAGGGCGACCGCGGTCAGGCCGACGGAGCGGAGGGTTGCCTTCATGCGCCATTACGGTACGGAGATCATCGTGTGCGGTCGTCCCCCGGCCAAGCCAATTCACGGGGCGATCTGTCCCTCGCGCGGGGGACGCATCGTCACCTCAGAGGTCGGCCCGTCCGCCCTGCTGGACGGTGGCGGAGTCGAGGTAGGGGCCCAGCTCGCGGGCCACGGCCCGGAGGGGGCGGACGTTCCGCTCGGCCCTGGCCATCAGGATCGCACCCTCCAGCGCACTGATCATCAGGGTGGCGAGCGCGTCGGCCCGCCGGGGCGGGACGCCCATCCCGGCCAGTTCCCGGGCGACCGGGCGCCGCCAGGCGGCGAACGCCGCCGCGGACGCGGTACGGGTGGACTCGACAGAGTCCGCGCAGTCGACCGTCGCCGCGGCGACCGGGCAGCCCCCGGCGAAGCCCGCCGACGAGAACTCCTCGCTCCACTGGCGGACCATCGCCGCGAACAACCTGGACGGCGTGGGACGCGACATCGTGGACATGAACCGGGCGACGCGCCCGCTCGCGTAGCGGCCCGCCCATTCCACCGCCTCGTTCACCACCTGCTCCTTGCCGCCGGGAAAGTAGTGCTGGAGCGAGCCGCGCGGCGCCCCGGCGCGCTCGGCGACCTCCCGGAGCCCCGTCGCCGTGACCCCGTCGCGGCGGATGAGCTGCGCGGCGCTGAAGACCATCCGCTCCCGCGGGCCCCGCTCGGAAGCCGTCAAAGTCTTTCCTCTCTATTGCCGTTTCTACCTGGATCATTATCATGACCACTGTCATAGTCCGCAAGGTCGGTGGAGGCGGTCGTGCGCGTGGGCATCGGTTTCATCGGTCTCGGGGTCATGGGGCTGCCCATGGCGCTCAACCTCGTCCGCGCCGGAACCGGGCTGGTCGTCTGGAACCGCACGGCCGCCAAGAGCGAGGCGCTGCGCGCGGCCGGCGCGATGGTGGCGGCCACCCCCGGCGAGGTGTTCCGGCGGGCGGACGTGGTGTTCCTCATGCTGGCGGACGGCGCGGCGATCGACGGCACGCTCGGACGCGGTACCCCCGCGTTCGCCGCGAACGTCGAGGGGCGCGTGGTCGTCCACATGGGGACGACGGCGCCCGGCTACTCCCGCGGGCTCGAAGCCGACGTCCGCGCGGCGGGAGGCCGTTACGTCGAGGCGCCGGTGTCCGGGTCGCGCGGCCCCGCCGAGGCGGGGCGGCTGGTGGTGATGCTGGCCGGCGAGCAGGCGGCCGTGGACGTGGTCCGTCCGCTGGTCGGCCCGATGTGCCAGGAGACGTTCGCGTGCGGGCCGGTGCCCGGCGCGCTGCTCATGAAGCTCTCGGTCAACCTGTTCCTGATCACGATGGTCACCGGGCTGGCGGAGGCGTTCCACTTCGCCGAGCGGCAGGGGCTGGACGGGCGGCGGCTCCTGGAGGTGCTGGACGCGGGCCCGATGGCGAGCACCGTGTCCCGCGCGAAGGCCCACAAGATCGTCGATCGGGACTTCGACGTCCAGGCGTCGATCTCGAACGTCCTGGACAACAACCGCCTGGTCGCCGAGGCCGCCCGCGCGTCCGGCGTCGCCTCCCCCCTGCTGGACGTCTGCCACGCCCTCTACCGCGAGACCCTCGCGCTCGGGCACGGCCGGTCGGACATGGTCGCGGTCCTTCGCGCGATCGAGTCCCGGACCGGCGCGAGCCCGGAAGATGTTCCGGACGGGAAGCGTGTCGCCGGCGCATAGCGGACGCTTACTCCGCCTCGCTCGTACCCGGCGGCCCGGCCGACAAGAATAGGCTTCATTCGCCTTTGATCCGGTTGTCGTGACCTTCGATGTTTGCTTACCTACATTCAGGCCGCGTTCTCCGAAGTAACGCGGGCTCGCACGGGAATCACCCGTTGGCTGGAGGTAGCCGTGACCGGCGATGAATCATTCTCCTGGCACGAGGCCGAGAAAGATCTTATGTCGGAGATCGACACGTCGATCCCGCACTCGGCGAGGATCTGGAACTACTGGATGGACGGTAAGGACAACTATCCCGTGGACCGGGAGGCCGGAGACCAGTTCGCCGCAATCTATCCGGGCATCATCGACATGGCCCGAACATCCCGCTATTTCATTATGCGCGTCGTCCGCTACCTCGCCGAGGAGCAGGGCGTACGGCAGTTCCTGGACATCGGGACGGGCCTGCCCAGCCACGACAACACCCACGAGGTCGCCCAGCGCGTCGCGCCCGAGGCCCGCACCGTCTACGTCGACAACGACCCCCTCGTGCTCGCGCACGCCCACGCACTCCTGACGAGCAAGAACACCGGCGGGACCGACTACATCGACGCCGACCTCCACGACCCCGGCTCGATCCTGGAGGCCGCCCGCACGAAACTGGACTTCACCCGTCCCGTCGCGCTGATGCTCATGGGCGTTCTGGGGCACATCCGGATCACCGAGGATGACGAGCTGGTGCGTTCCATCGTCGAACCCCTGAAGGACGCTCTGCCCGCCGGGAGTTTCCTCTCCCTGTATGACGGCACCAACACGAACCCGGCCTACGTCGAGGCGACCCGCATCTACAACGAGGGCGGCTCGGTGCCGTACCAGCTCCGCAGCCCGGCACAACTCGACCGTTTGCTGGACGGATTCGAGAGCGTCCCTCCCGGCCTCGTCGAGATCCAGTTGTGGCGTCCGGAACCCAGCCCGTTCGAGTCCCCGAACCAGAGCGACGCATGGGGTGGTGTCGCGAAGAAGAACTGACCATGACCGCGCACGCCGCGGCGCGGATTTCATCGTGGTGATGACACCCGCTCCTCATGGTGATGGCGAGCGGGAAATACGAAGGGTGGTTGACTCGGGCGAAAGGCGACGTAAGGAATGTCATGGAGTTCTTTCGCCCGATCGCGTTCGCCGCCGTCCTGTTCCTCGGGACGGCGTGCTCACCGCAGACACGGTCCGTCCAGTCGTCCGGTGAGTGGCCGGTGGGCGGGCAGAACAGCGCGGCCACGCGGAACAATCCGGACGAGCGCACGATCGGCCCGTCCAACGCCGGCCGCCTCACCACACGGTGGAGCGCGAAGACGCACGGCGCCGTGTCGGCCACCCCCGCCGTCGTGGACGACGCCGTCTACGTCCCGGACGACGGCGGCTATTTCACGAAGTTCGACGCCCGGACCGGCAGGGTCATCTGGTCCCGCCGCGTCACCGAGTACACCGGGGAGCAGGGCAGTTACTCGCGCACCAGCCCCGCGGTCGACGGCGACACCGTCTATATCGGGGATCATTACGGGCTGCACGCCACCGGCAAGGTTCCGAAGGTCACCTCCACGGCGTCCCGGCTGCTCGCCGTGGACGTCCGGACGGGCGCGCTCAAGTGGAGCACGGTACTCGACACGCAGTTCGCGAGCTGGGTCACCCAGTCGCCGATGGTGCACGACGGCGTCGTCTACCAGGGCATCGCGTCCGGGGAGGAGGACCAGGCGGCCGGGCCGAAGTACGACTGCTGCAAATTCCGGGGCAGCCTGGTCGCCGTCAGCGTCCGCACGCACAAGGTGCTCTGGCGGACCTATTTCGTCCCCGAGAACAAGGGCCGCAGCGGCGGTTACAGCGGCGCCGCGGTGTGGAGCGGGACGCCCGCGATCGACCCGGTGCATGGGACGGTCATCGTGACGACGGGTAACAACTATTCGATTCCCGCAAGCGCCGAGAAGTGCCGCAAGGCGGGCAGGTCGCCGGAGGACTGTTTCCCCCGCGACAACTACATCGACTCCATCGTCGCGCTGGACCGGCGCACCGGCGCGGTCCGCTGGGCGACGGGCCACCGCATCTGGGACACCTGGACCTCGGGCTGCCTGCCCGGCGCGCCGCCGCAGAACTGCCCGCCGGGCAAGAGCCCGGACGCCGACTTCGGCGACGGTGCGCACGTTGTGCGGACCGGACGCCCCGGGAACGAACGGGTGCTCGTCGGAGCCGGGCAGAAGAGCGGGATGTACTGGCAGCTCGACGCGGCGACGGGCAAGGTCGTCTGGCGGTCGGCGCCGGGCCCGAGCGGCCAGAAGGGCGGCATCCAGTGGGGCAGCGCCGCCGACGGCCGCCGGGTCTACGTCGCCGAGGCGAACTTCGACAAGCGGCCCTACACCCTGCCGGACGGGCGGCGGATCGACTACGGGTCGCTCGCCGCCCTGGACGTCTCGACCGGCAGGGTGCTGTGGCAGACGCCCGACCCGTCCCGGGGGTGGATGATGGCCGCCGTCACCGTCGCCAACGGGGTGCTGTACGCGGGTTCCACGACCGGTCACATGTACGCGGTGGACGCCGCCACCGGGAAGGTGCTGAAGGATCTTCCCGGTGAGGGGACGTCCATGGCGGGGCCCGCCGTGGCGGGCGGGCTGGTCTACTGGGGGAACGGCTATCAGGCCGACTGGGCGACCATGGCGCGGAGGTTCTACGTCTTCGGGCCGTCCGGCGGGTGACGTCCGGCGGGTGACGTCCGGCGGGTGCCCCGACCGCCGTCGGTGACGTCCCGCCGGGGCCCCGGCCGCCGTCAGTGAGGGGCGGCGGTCGCCTTGTCGAAGAGGGTGCCGCCGTGCATGAGGCCGGCACGGTAGGCGAACGAGACGAGCTGGGCGCGGTCCTTGAGCCGAAGCTTGCAGCGCAGCCGGTAGACGTGCGTCCGGACGGTGGTGATGCCGATGAACAGGGTGGCGGCGACCTCCTCGACCGACATGCCGCGGGCGAAGAGGGTCAGCACCTCCCGCTCCCGCGCGGTGATGGAGTCCAGGTCCGAGCGCAGCGGCGCCTCGGTCCCGGCGTCCTGCTGCCGGTACCAGTCCACCAGGCGGGTCGCGACCTGCGGGGCGAGCATCGTGTGACCGTCCGCCGCGGCGTGCACGGCGGTACGGAGCTGCTCCCTGGTCACCTCCTCCACCAGGAGGCCGCTGACACCCTCGTGCAGGAGGTTGTCGATGGTGTCCTCGTTCTGGGTCCGGGAGAACACGACGACGCGGGGCACCGGTTCGAGGTCCTCGTCGTTGAGGCGCCGGACCAGTTCCAGACCCGGCATGCCCTCAAGGGAGAGGCCGGTCACGACCACGTGCGGGCGGTGGCGCCGGGTCAGGACCATGGCCTCGATGCCGCTGGCGGTGGTGTCGATGAGGTCGATGTCGGTCTCCCCCTCCAGCAGGGCCGAGAGCCCGTGCCGGACGATCGGGAGACGTTCGCAAACGAGCACGCGCATGGGGGGTTCCTCGGTCGTGGCGGCGGTCAGCGGCGGGACGGGTTCACCATGCCCCCGGCGACGGTCCGCTTGGTGTTCGGGTCGATGAGGATGAAGCTGCCGGTCGTCCGGTTGCGGGTGTAGTCGTCGCACATGATCGGCTGCGCGGTGCGCAGCCGGACCCGGGCGATGTCGTTGGCGCCGAGCGAACCGGCCTCGGCGCGGTGCAGGGTGTTCACGTCCACCCGGTAGACGATCTCGCGGAGTTGCGCGCGGACGTCGCGGCCGGTGTGCTTCAGCTGGAGCCTGGCGCGCGGGGCGACACGGGTGCCGTCCATCCAGCAGATCATCGCGTCGATGTCCTGGAGCGGTTCGGGCCGGTTGCCGGGACGGCAGATCAGGTCGCCGCGCGAGACGTCGAGGTCGTCGGCGAGCCGCAGCGCCACCGACATCGGCGCGAACGCCCGGTCCAGCGGACCGTCCGGGCCGTCCACCGACGCGACGGTGCTGGTCATGCCGCTGGGCATCACCATGACCTCGTCGCCGGGGCGGAAGACGCCGCCGGCGACCTGCCCCGCGTAGGCGCGGTAGTCGTGGTACTCGTCCGACCTCGGGCGCAGCACGTACTGGACGGGGAATCGGGCGTCGACGAGGTTGCGGTCGGAGCGGATGTGGACCGTCTCCAGATGGTGCAGGACGGTCCCGCCGCCGTACCAGTCCATCCGCTCGGACGGGCGGACGACGTTGTCGCCGTTCAGCGCGGAGATCGGGACGAAGGTGAGGTCGGGCACCCGCATCCGCGTCATGAAGTCCGAGACCTCTGCGCTCACCCGCTCGAAGGCGGCACGGGAGTGGCAGACGAGGTCCATCTTGTTCACCGCGACCAGCAGGTGCGGGACGCCGAGGAGCGACAGCAGGAAGGCGTGCCGCCGGGTCTGCTCCGTGAGGCCGGTACGGGCGTCGACGAGCAGCAGCCCGAGGTCGGACACCGACGCGCCGCACACCATGTTGCGCGTGTACTGCTCGTGGCCGGGGGCGTCGGCGATGATGAACTTGCGGCGGGGCGTGGCGAAGTAGCGGTGCGCGACGTCGATGGTGATGCCCTGCTCGCGTTCGGCGCGCAGGCCGTCGGTGAGCAGCGCGAGGTTGGTCTCGTCGAGGCCCATCCGCTCGCTGGAGCGCGCGACGGCCTCGATCTGATCGTCGGGGATCGAGCCGGTGTCGTGCAGCAGCCTGCCGATCAGCGTGCTCTTCCCGTCGTCCACCGACCCGGCGGTGACGAACGTCAGCAGTTCCATCAGAAGTACCCCTCCCGCTTGCGTTCCTCCATGGCCGACTCGGAGAAGCGGTCGTCGGCGCGCGTCGCGCCGCGCTCGCTGAGCCGGGACTCCGCCATCTCCCGCAGGACCTCGGCGGGTGTGGTGGCGGCCGACTCGATGGCGCCGGTCGAGAGCATGTCCCCGACCGTCCGGAAGCGGACCCGCAGCTCGCGCGGCTCCTCGCCGTCACCGGGCGGGGCGAACGGGTTGTCGGCGAAGTACATGCCGTCGCGGGCGAAGACCGTCCGGTGGTGCGCGTAGTAGAGCGGCGGCAACGCGACGTCGTGGCGCTCGACGTAGGACCACACGTCCGCCTCGGTCCAGTTCGACAGCGGGAACACGCGGAGGCTGTGCCCCTCGACGAGCGCGGTGTTGTAGTTGGACCACAGCTCGGCCCGCTGGTCGCGCGGCTCCCACTGCCCGAACTCGTCGCGCAGCGAGAACACGCGCTCCTTGGCGCGGGCCTTCTCCTCGTCGCGCCGGGCACCGCCGAGCAGGGCGTCGAAACCGTGTTCCTCGACGGCCTGGAGCAGCGCGTCGGCCTGGAGACGGTTGCGGCCGACGGTGCCGGGCGGCTCGCTCAGCCGGCCCGCGCGGATCATCTCCGGCAGCGAGACGGTGATCAACCGCATCCCGAGCCGGCCGAGAAAGGCGTCCCGGAATTCGATCACCTCGGGGAAGTTGTGACCGGTGTCGACATGGACGGCGGGGAACGGCACGGGGGCGGGCCAGAACGCCCGGCGGGCCAGGTGGGCGAGCACCGTCGAGTCCTTACCGCCCGAGAACAGCAACGCCGGACGGCCGAGCGTCCCGGCGGTCTCACGGATCACATGGACGGCCTGGGATTCGAGTACCTCAAGGTGCGAGATCTGCAGGTCATGGGCAGGCATGAACGCCAACCTCCAGAGCGGGGACCAGGGATCTCGCAGCCCTTACCCGAATCATCAGACAGGTAACGCAACTGTCAAGAAATGCAGGATCGTTCCCAAAGAAAGGGCGCTTCACATGCAGCTTTACCGTCCATTTACCAGCGACGCCCAGGGCATGTCACCGAAAGCGGCGGCGACCACAAAGAATGATCATTTAATGGCGGCAATATAACCCCGGACGCGGCGACCGGGCGTCATCAGGAGAACGAAATGACCGGCGCCCGATGGCACGCTACGGCTGATCTGCCGGTCGGGGAGGCGCGGTTACGTTCGATGCAGTCCGGCACATCCGTCCAGCACGGGAGGTCCGCGTGCCCGACCGAACGATCGACGCCCGCACGGGGCCGGCGCTCGATCCGGTGCCCCTGACCCAGCGGCTCGTCCGCTACGACACGACCAACCCACCGGGCGACGAGGCCGCCTGCGTCGGCTACGTCGAGAGCATCGCCGCCGGGGCGGGGCTGGAGACCCGCGTCATCGCGGCCGACCCGCGGCGGCCGAACCTGCTCGTCCGCCTCCCCGGGCGGGGCGACGCTCCCCCGCTGCTACTCCACGCGCACGTCGACGTCGTCCCCACCGGGGGGCAGCGCTGGACCCATCCGCCCTTCGACGGCGCGCTCCGCGACGGCCACGTCTGGGGCCGCGGCTCGCTCGACATGAAGGGCGGGCTGGCGATGATGCTCACGGCGATGCTCCGCCTGCGCGCCGCGGACACGCCACCGGCGGGCGACGTCCTGCTCGCCGTCGTCCCGGACGAGGAGGCGGGCAGCGCCGTGGGCGCGGGCCACCTCGTCCGCGAGCATCCCGGCCTGTTCGCCGGCGTGCGCCACGCCGTCGGCGAGGACGGCGGCGCGGACCTGGACCTCGGCGGAACCGTCCGCCCGCACCCGGTCGTCGTGGCGGAGAAGCGCGCCTGCTGGCTGCGCGTCACCCTGCGCGGTCCGGGCGGCCACTCCTCGCGGACGGCCCCGCCCACGAGTGCGGTGCGGCAGCTCACCCGGCTACTGCGCGCGATCGAGCCCGGAGGCCTGGAGCCGGTCGTCACGCCGGCGGTGGATCGGATGCTCCGCGAACTCGCCGCCGTCCTCGACGAACCGCTTGCCGGCGCGTTCGCGCGGCTCCGCACCGACCCCGGCGACGAGGACGCACTGAACGCCCTGCCCGAGGCGGACGCCCAGTACCTGCGCTCGGTGCTCCGCCCCTCGGTGAACGCGACGGTGATCGAGGGCGGCACGGCGCCGAACGTCCTGCCCGACGAGATCTCGGTGACACTGGACGGCCGGGCGCTGCCCGGCGGGTTCGGCGCCGCCGACTTCGTCGCGGAACTGTCCGCGCGGACCGGGACGGAACTGTCCGCCGAGGTCCTCGTCGAGGGCGAGGCGATGCCCGGCCCGGAGTTCGGCACGTTCTACGACGACCTGGTCTCGGTGCTGCGCGCGGCCGACCCCGACGGCCTGCCGGTGCCGATGATGACCACCGCGTCCACCGACGCCCGGCTGTTCCGCGGCCTCGGCATCGCCTGTTACGGCTGGCTGCCGCTGCTGCTGCCCGCGGGTACCGGCTACCGGGGCCTGCTGCACCGCCCCGACGAGCGGGTCCCGGCCGAGGCCCTGCGCTTCGGCGCGTCCTGCTTCACCGATCTCCTGCGCGGATACCGATGACGGCCACGCAGAGGGTGTCCGGACGGGCGGCCCGCGCCGGGGCGGCCCGGATGCCGGTCGTCCGGCTGGCGGGCGACGCCACCGCGATCCGGCGCTGGGCGGGCCCGATCGCGACGACGACCCGGCTCGCCTACACCGGGTCCGACCCCGTCCCCGGGCTCCCGCCGCCGGACGGCGCGCACGACACCGCGCGGGACGTGGCGGCCGACCTGCGCGCCGGGACCACGGCCTGGTTGGCCCTCGGGCCGCACGGCACACCCGTCGGCGCCGCGCGCGTCCGCGACCACGGACCGCGCGGCTGGGAGATCCGCCGGGTCGCGACCGTCCGGCGGGGAAAGCGCCGGGGCGTCGCGAGGCGGATCCTGGCCGAGGTGGAGCGCGCCGCCGCGGAGGCGGGCGTGCCCCGGATCTGGCTCGACGCCGTCGTCGAACGCTGCCTGCCGCCCTACTACGCGGCGCTCGGATACCGGGTCGTCGACCACTTCCCCAGCCCGGACAAGCCGCTCAGCGAGGTCACCATGGCCCGCGTCCCCCGGGAACTCGCGACGCCCGAGGAACTGCCCTGGCCCGAGCCGCCCTGGCCGTCCGGAGACCACACCGCCGTCTGCTGGTTCCTCGGCGGGGGCGGGCTCCGGCTCGCCTGTTCGAGCTGCGCCGACTTCCGGGGCGACCTGCGGGCGGCCGTCGGCGCGGCCGCCGACCGCGTCGCGGCCGCCGGGGCGCCCGCCGCCCGGCTCGCCGGAGTCGACCTGTTCCCGCACGACCCCGCGGGGGTGCTCGCGGACGTCGGCGACGCGACGTCCGGCGTCCGGCTCGTCGCCGCCGGCCGCACGGCGGCGCCCTCCCATCTGATGCCCCGCGTCCTGCATCCCGACCTGCTCGCGTTCTGGCGGCCGGTCCCCGGCCATGAGACCCACGTGCCGTTCGCGGCGCGCCTGCGGAGGTGAGATCCGTGACGTCCACCGCGGTACCGGTGGATCTGGCACCGTTCTTCGACAACGTCGGCATCACCCCGGCCGGCGACCTGTCCAGCGGCGCCTTCAACATCTGGGGGAACACGTTCCCGGCCGAGGAACTGCCCGAGCGGTCCCCGACGACGCTCGGCGGCGTCCCGTTCCGGTTCCCCGACCGGGGGCCCGGCGGCGCCGACAACCTGCGGTGCGGCGGCGGCCTGATCCCGCTGCCCGAGGGACGCTACGACTGGCTCTACCTCCTCGCGGCGGCCGAGCGCCGCACCGAGGACCCCGTCCACCTGCACTATGCGGACGGGACGGTCGATCCCGAATGGCTGCGCGTCTCCGACTTCTGGCCTGAGACGCAGGCGTGGTTCGGCGAGCGCGAGGCGATCCGCTGCCGGAGCCTGCACTACCCCCGGCACGTACAGCGCCCGATGGGCCCGGCACTGTGGCGGGAACGCATACCCGTCCCCCGCGAGATGCCGCTCGCCGCGCTGCGGCTGCCGGACAACCCGGCGGTGCACGTCTTCGCCGTCACGCTCCTGCCCGCCGGGGAGGTGGCGCCCGCATGAGGACGATCGTGCCCGGCGTACGGGCCTGGCGGCACGACCTCGCAGGCTGCCTGCACAGCTGCGCCGCCACGCTGCTGGAACACCGGGGGGTGCCCGCTCTGGAGGCGCTCGGGTCCCGGTGGGGCTTCTACTACCCGCCGGGCGACTTCCGGCAGGAGGAGTACTACCTCCCGTGCCCGCCGGGCGTCCCGCTGCTGTCCGCGCTGGCGCCCTTCCATCGCGTGTCCTCCCGCTGGCACGAGCCGGCCGACGCCCGGCAGGGCTGGGCGGACGTCCGCGAGCGCGTCGCGTCCGGAACGCCCGTCGCCGTCGCCGTGGACAACTTCGAGCTGCCGTTCCGGCCCGCCCATCAGGACGTTCACGCCAACCATCTGGTGATCGTGTACGGCTTCGACGACGCGGCGGGGACGGCCCGGGTCCTGGACGCGGTGCCGCCCCGCTTCGACGGAGACCTGCCCCTGGAGGTGCTCGCCGCCGCGCGGGGCTCCGGCAACGAGGCCCGGCACGAACGCGACATGTTCTTCGCCGACAGCGCCATCGGCCACCGCTGGCTGGAGGCGACCGTCGACGGCGGGACCCCCGGGCCCCCGGACCCCGGCGTCCTCGCCCGCCGGCTACGCCGCAACCTCGACGGGTTCGCGGCGCCGGACGACGGCGAGGCCTACGAGGGCCTGTCCGGGCTCACCGCGTTCCTGCGCGACACCGAGGCGCGGCTGGCCGCCGGCGAGAAGATCGCCGACGAGCTGTTCGTCGTGGCGGGCGGGGCGCTGGCCACGACCGCGCTGCACGCCGACCTGCTCGCGCACGTCGGCCGCACGTCCGGCATACCCGTCCTCGGCGAGCTCGGCCGGACGGTCGCGCGGGTGGCGCACCACTGGACGGCGCTGCGCATCCTCGCCGCGCTCACCCGGGACGGCGACGTGACGGCCGAGCGCCTGCGGCGGCGGCACGACGCGCTGCTCGGCGACACCGAACGGGCGCTGCTGCGGATCGAGTCCGCGCTGCCCGCCCTCGACGCCGAACCCGATCCCCCGGGCGCCCCGGCCGCTCCTCCACCCGACCCGTTCCCGAACCACGACCGGAGATGACCATGAGTGAGCTCGCCCTGCACGGCGGGCCGCGGACCGTCCCGCGCGACCGCCGGATCCCCCGCTGGCCCGACATCGCCCCCGAGGACGAGGAGGCGGTGCGCCGGGTCGTCGCGAGCGGCCGCTACACCGCGGCCTCCGCGGGCGAGAAGGAGATCACTGGCCTCGAACGGGCCTGGGCGGAGGAGGTCGGGACCCGGCACTGCGTGGCCGTCAGCAACGGCACCACCGCGCTGTCGCTGGCCCTGGCCGCCGCGGGCGTGGGCCCCGGCGACGAGGTGATCGTGCCCGCGCTGAGCTTCATCGCGACCGCCATCACGCCGCTGCACCTGTCGGCGGTCCCGGTGTTCGCCGATGTGGACCCCGTCAGCTTCAACGTCACCCCCAAGGCCGTCGAGGCCGCGGTGACGCCGCGCACCAGGGCGATCGTCGTGGTACACCTGCACGGGCTGCCCGCCGACCTCGACGAGCTGGCCGCGACCGCCGACCGGCACGGCCTCGTCCTCGTCGAGGACGCCGCCCAGGCGCACGGCGCGCGCTATCGCGGACGGGCCGCCGGATCGTACGGCCGCGTGAACACCTTCAGCCTGAACGTCAGCAAGAACCTGCCGACCTGCGGCGAGGGCGGCCTCGTCACCACCGACGACGACGATCTGCACCGGCGCGTGCGGATGATGCGGCAGTTCGGCGAGGTGCTGGACGGCACCGGACCGCGTAGCTACGTCTCGCACATGCTCGGCTGGAACGACAAGCCCAACGCCATCCAGTGCGCGTTCACCCGCAGCAGGCTGGTCCGCTTCCACGACGAGAACCGGATCCGCGACGAGAACGTCCGCCGGTTCCTCGGGCGGCTGGCGGAGCTGCCCTGGCTGCGTGGCCCCGATGCCCCCGACGACCGGACGCACGCCTGGCACATCCTGCGCTTCATGGTCGACCCGGAGGCGTTCGGGCTCGGCCCCGCGCACGCCGGAGCGGTCCGCGCGACCGTGATGAAGGCCCTGCGCGCCGAGGGCGTCCCGGCGACGCACTACCAGTTGATGCCGCTTCCCGGGCAGCGGCTGTTCCGGCGGCCCCCGATCGCCGCGGTCGACCACTACCGCGCCTCCGACTGGCCGAACACGCTGGCGGTGATCGACGGTTCCTTCACCATCCAGAAGGCGCACCTCAGCCCGAAGGCCCGACCGATGCTCGACCTGTACGCGGACGCGGCGGCCAAGGTGTGGGAGCACCGCGAGGCGATCGCGCGGGAGGCACGCGAGCTGGACTACCGGCCCCCGTGGGAGGAGGCCGAGGACATCGCCGCCGGCGAGTTTCCGTGCTGACCACCCTCCCGCGCCGGCCGCCCTCCCGTGCTGCCCTCCCGTGCTGCCCTCCCGTGCTGGGGTCAGAGGACCAGGCGGAGCGCGGCGGTGACCGCGACGCCGCACAGGATGGCGGGGAGTTCGGGGGCGCGCAGCAGGCGGGCGCCGAGCGCGCCGCCGAGCCCGGCCGCGATCGTCCAGTCGAAGTCGTCCCAGCGCGGCCCGGCCACCTCCACGACGATCAGGGCGGTCAGCAGGGCGGGCGCCAGCATGGCGATCATCCGCAGGACGGGGCGCGGCAGCTCGCGGCCGCCGAGCGTGGTCGGGCCGGCGGCCTTGAACAGCACGTTGATCGCCGCGACGGCCGCGATGGCGGGCCAGAGCATCATGATCGTTCCTCCGTCGTCTCGTCCGCGGCCGTCTCGTCCGGTGCCGGCTTCTTCGCGGCGCCGGTCTCCGCCGCCCCGTCCTCCACCGGATCGCCGGCACCGCCGAGCAGGCCCAGCAGCGCCGCGAGGGACGCGCCGAGCAGCGCCACGCCGACCGGCACCACCATGACCAGCAGGCCCGCCAGCACGGCCGCCAGCGCCGCCGCCCGCCGCGCGGCCGCCGACCTGCGCAGCTCCTCCAGCAGCAGCACCAGGAAGAAGGCGGGGAAGATCACATCGAGGCCGAACCGGTCCACCACCTCCGGGGACGGGTGCAGGAACACGCCGATGGCCGTGCCGGTCACCCACGCCGGCCACTGCGGCAGCGTCGCCCCGACCATCCGTTCGAGGTCGAAACGGCCGCGCCCCAGGTGCGATATCACCCACGAGCCGTCGACCACCGCCTGGCCGACCAGCGCCCGGCGCAGCGGCCCGCCGCGCAGGCTCGGCGCGATGGCCACCGACATGGGGATGAACCGGGCGTTGATGAGCGCGGCGGCGGCGACGGCGGGGAGCATCCCGCCGCCTCCGGCCAGCGCGGTCGCGAGCGCGAACTGCGCCGAACCGGAGAACACCACGAGCGAGCACACGATCGTCGGGAGCGGGTCCCAGCCGAGTGTGCGCGCGGTCGCCCCGAAGGTGACGGCCAGCGCGAACGACGCCGAGGCGAGCCCCAGCCCGCTCCACATCCCGCTCAGCAGCCGCTGCCGCGGCGTCCCGTCGAGGGTGACGTCAGACCGTGAGGCGGTGAGCATGCAACTCCTCGTAGTACGGCAGATGGTGGCGGAGATACTCGCCGAGCACCGGGTGGGACGCCACGTCCTCGCCGTCGCGCTCGGTACCGCCCCGCTGGAACCCGGTGCTCGCCGCCGCGTCCGCGTGCCAGCGCCGTGACGGCGTCCATTCCTCGCGCTGCTCCGCACGCCAGGTCAGCGCCTCCGGGCGGAACCCGATGCCGACCCGCGCGCAGAACGACTCGACCGTCGCCTCGGGGCGGGCGACCAGGTCGGCGGCGTCGACGACGACGGGTTCGCGTCCGGTCAGCCGCCGGACGGCGGCGAAGATCTCGTGCTGCGCCTCGAAGCCGATCTGGTGCCGCTCGACGTCGGGGTTCAGCCGCTGGTAGGAGGCGATCGTCTCGCTCGGGTGCCGGATGAGGAAGGCGTGCTCGGCGTCCCGCGCGAGGAACGCCTCGTCGGCGAGGACGCCGGGATACCGCTCGTCGGTGGTGTCCTTCACGAACACCGGCTGCTCGCGGGACCGCCCGCGCAGCCGCCCGATCAGCTCCGCCTCGGTGGTCAGGCGCGCTCCGCCCAGCTCGACGTAGCCGAATTCGGCCAGATAGGAGAATGGTTCGTGGACGGCGTTGAAATCGCCGCGCTCGGCCATCATGCGGAAGAACGCGGTGGACCTGCTACGCGGTGCGCTCCACAGGATGAGCAGGGACGGCGACGCTTTTCGATCGGGCATGGGACCTCCACCACAAGGCGCGGCGCGCCGTGACCGGAACGTTTCCGAGCCTTCCCCGCCGAAACGCGGGGCCGCGTAATCACCACGACGAAACCGGGCCCGGCGACATCAACGGTGGATCGATGTGCGAGCGGCGGGGCGAACCTACGTTTGGCATTGTCCCGATCGAAAGAGATACGTCATGCCGAAGTGCTCTGAATGCTCCGCCGACGTCGCCGTCGAGGACGGCGCGCAGGAGAACGAGATCGTCCAGTGCGCCGAGTGCGGCACCGAGTTGGAGGTCGTCAGGACGGCCCCGGTCGGTCTCGCACCCGCACCCGATGTGGAGGAGGACTGGGGCGAGTGAGCCCACCCGTGCAGACCGGTGCCACGGCCGGGCCCCGGGCGGCCGAGCCCGGGGCGGCCGGGCCGGTCGGCGTCATCGCCTCGCGCGTCCGGCTGGACGAGAAACGCATCCTGGCCGCCCTCGACCGCCGCGCGGTCCCCTACGAGCGGCTGGACGGGCGGGCCTGCCGGTACGAGCTGGACGCCGGGCCGCCCCGCTGGCCGCTGGTGCTGAACCGCGAGATCGGCCAGGTGCGCGCCGCGTACGCGGCGCGCGGCCTGGAGGCCGCCGGCGGCACCGTCATCAACAGCGCTGCCGCGACCGAGCTGTGCGGCGACAAGTGGCGCACGTCGGTGGCGTTGCGCCGCGCCGGGCTGCCCGTCCCCCGCACGGCGCTGGCCCTCACCCCCGAGGCGGCGCTCGACACGATCGAGCGGATCGGCTACCCCGCCGTCATCAAACCCCTCCAGGGCTCGTGGGGGCGGCTGGTCACGGCCGTCCGGGACCGCCACGCCGCCGCGGCCGTGCTGGAGCACGTCGCGGCGCTGCCGTCGCCGCAGTCGCATGTCGTCTACGTCCAGGAGATGGTCGAGACCCCCGGCCGCGACGTCCGGGCCATCGTGATCGGCGGGCGGCTCGTCGGGGCCGTCCACCGCAGCGCCGGCGAGGAGGCCGGCGGGTGGCGGGCGAACGTCGCGCTCGGCGCCACGACCGAGCGGTGCGCGGTCACCGCCGAGCTCGCCGAGCTGGCGGAGGAGGCCGCGCGCGCGGTCGGCGCCGACATCGCCGGCGTGGACCTGCTGGAGGAACGCGGCGAGCGGCTGCTCGTCCTGGAGGTCAACTCCGGGGTGGAGTTCTCCGGCTTCCAGGAGGCGATGGGGGACGCGGTGGACGTCGCCGACCGGATCGCCGGGCACGTCGCCGCCCGCAGGGAAGGGGTGCGAGCGTGATCCGGGCCGCGGTCCTCGGCGCCTCCGGCTACATCGGGGGCGAGCTGCTGCGTCTGCTGACCGGCCATCCCCACGTCGAGGTGGGCGCCGCGGCGTCGGCCCGGCTCGCGGGCCGGCGCGTCGACTCCGTCCACCCGAACCTGCGGTCGGTCTGTGACCTCTCCTTCACCCATCCCGACGACCTCACCGCCCATGACGTGCTGTTCGCCGCCATCCCGCATCGGGAGAGCATGCGGCAGGCGGGCCTGCTGCTGGAGCGCGGGCACGTCCTCATCGACCTGACCGCCGACTTCCGGCTGCCGGACGCGGCGACGTTCGAGCGCTACTACGGCGTCCCGCACGAGGCGCGGGAGCTGCTCGGGGAGTTCGTGTTCGGCCTGCCGGAGACCCACCGCAAGGAGCTGCGCGACGCCGACCGGATCAGCGTCCCGGGCTGCATGGCCACCGCCGCGATCCTCGCGCTGCACCCCGCCGCGGACGCCGGGCTGCTGAAGCCCGCCGTGTCCGTGGACGCGCGCACGGGATCGAGCGGGTCGGGCCGGTCGAGCGGCCCCGCCGACTCCCACTCCGAGCGGTCGGGCTCGCTGCGCGTGTTCGCACCGTCCGGCCACCGGCACGAGGCCGAGATCTCCCAGGAGACCGGGCTCGGCGTGACCATGACCGCCACCGGGATCGAGGCCGTCCGCGGCGTGCAGGTGCTGTGCCGGGGGCGCCTGCGCGAGCCCGTGGACGACGCGCGGCTGCGCGAGGTCTACCGGGAGTGCTACGGCGAGGAGCCGTTCACGCGGATCGTCGCGCGGCGCCGCGGCGCCTACCGGCTGCCCGAGCCGAAGATCCTGGCCGGCTCCAACTTCTGTGACGTGGGATTCGCGGCCGACCCGGACGGCGGTCGGATCCTGCTCGTCGGTGCGCTGGACAACCTCGTCAAGGGCGGGGCCGGCAACGCCGTCCAGTGCATGAACGTCCGGTTCGGCTGGCCCGAGCGGACCGGCCTGGAGTTTCCCGGCCTGCACCCGATCTGAGCGAGGCGTCGTCCATGACCGGCATCACAGTGATCAAATGCGGTGGCCACGCGGCCGTCGACCCGGCCGCCATCTGCGCCGACGTGGCCGAGCTGTACCAGGCGGAACGCCGCGTCGTCCTGGCGCACGGCGGCTCCGCCGAGATCGAGGAACTGGCCGGGCGGCTGGGCATCACGCTGCGCCGCCTGGTCTCACCGGACGGGGTGTCCGCCCGCTACACCGACGCGGCGACGCTGAAGGTCGTCACGATGGCGCTGGCCGGCGGGGTCAAACCCCGGCTCAGCACCACGCTGGCGGCGCTCGGCGTCCCCGGCGTCGGGCTGACCGGCCTGGACGGCGGTGTCCTGCGGGCCCGCCGCAAGCCGGTGCACCGGGCCGTGGTGGACGGGCGGCAGGTCCTCGTCCGCGACGACCACAGCGGGCGGGTGACCTCCGTCGACCACGAGCTGCTGACGGTGCTGCTGGAGGCGGGCCGCGTGCCGGTGGTGTCGCCGCCCGCGCTCGCCGAGGACGGCGAGCCCGTCAACACCGACGCCGACCGGGCCGCGGCCGCGGTCGCGGCGGCGCTGAAGGCCGGAACGCTGCTGCTGCTGACCGGGGCGCCCGGCGTGCTCGCCGACGCCACCGACGAACGGAGCGTCCTGCCGGTCTACCGCGTGCCCGGCACCGGCGCGCCCGCCGACGTCTCGGGTGGGATGCGCCTCAAGCTCGTCGCCGCCCGCGAGGCACTGCGGGCCGGGGTGTCGCGGGTGCTGGTCGCCGACGGCCGGCGCCCGCACCCGGTGCTGGCGGCGCTGTCCGGCGAGGCGACCCGGATCGTCCTGAGCGAGGAGAGCGACTGACATGACCGCCGAACCGATCAACGCCGAACCGATCACCGAGGACCGCGCCGTCGGGCTGCTGCGCGACATGCTGGAGATCCCGTCCCCGTCGTACGCGGAGGGCGACCTCGCGGCGTTCCTGGCGCGGGAGATGGGCGCGCTGGGCTTCACGACGCACGTGGACGGCGCGGGCAACGTCATCGGCGAGATCGGCGCCGGGGACGGCCCGACCGTGATGCTGCTGGGCCACCTGGACACCGTCCCCGGCGACGTCCCCGTCCGCGCCGAGTCCGGCCGCCTGTACGGCCGGGGCGCGTCCGACGCGAAGGGCCCGCTGGCCGCGATGATCTGCGCGGCGGCGCGGGCGGGCGGCTCCGGCGGACGCGTCGTCGTGGTCGGCGCGGTGGAGGAGGAGACGGCGCTGTCGCGCGGCGCGACGGCCGTCCGCGACACGCTGCCGCCGCCCGACGCGCTGATCGTCGGGGAGCCGAGCGGCTGGTCCACGGTCGTCCTCGGCTACAAGGGCAAGCTTGACCTGCGCTACGAGGTGGAGTGCGAGCCCGCGCACCCCACGCGGCCCGGCATGAAGGCGGCCGAGCACGCCTGGACGTGCTGGGCGAACCTGCTGGACCTGCTCGGGCCCGGCGCCGGGCCGGGCGAGGGGCACGACGCGTTCGACCGGCCGGGCCCTAACCTGGTGTCGTTCACCGGCGACCTCGTCCGCGCCGAGGCCGAGTTCAGCGTCCGCACACCGCCCGGGTTCGACGCGGACGGCCTCGTCGAGCGGTTGCGGGCGCGGACTCCGCACGGGCACCTCAGCGTGATCGGCAACGTGGGCGCGCACCGGGTGGGCCGCGCCGACCCGGTGGTCCGCGCACTCCACGCGGGCATCCGCGAGCACGGCGTCCGCCCGGCCGCCAAGCTGAAGACGGCGACGGCGGACCTCAACGTGCTGGCCGAGAAGTGGCGGATGCCGATGGCCACCTACGGGCCCGGCGACAGCGAACTCGACCACACACCGGACGAGTCGATCGACATCGCCGGCTACCTGCGCGGCATCTCGGTGCTGACCACCGCGCTCGACCGCCTCGCGGCGCTGCCCCCCGGCGCCGAGTCCGCGCCCCCGGCACCGCGTCCGGCACCGCGCCCGGTCGAACGTCCGGCCGAACGGCCGGTGCCCCGGCCCCGCCCGCAGGTGGACGACCTCGACGAGTTGCGGGCGCGGGCGAGAAGCATCCGGGAGCGGATCGTCGACATGTGCGCGACCAAGAACGGGGGCCATCTCGGCGGCTCGATGTCGCTCGTGGAGATCATGGTGAGCCTGTACTCGCGGGTGCTGCGGATCGACCCGGGCGAGCCCGACGACCCCGGCCGGGACGTCCTGGTCCTCAGCAAGGGGCACGGGGCGATCGGCCTGTACGCCGCGCTCGGCGAGTACGGCTTCTTCCCCCCGGAACGGCTCGCGGACTACGGCGCGCCGGGCGCGCAGTTCATGGCCCACCCCAACAGCGCGCTACCGGGTGTCGAGATGCCGTCGGGCGCGCTCGGCCACGGCCTGCCGCTGGCGATCGGCTTCTCGCTCGCCGCCCGGCTGGACGGGTCGGACCGCCGCTGCGTCGTGATCATGGGGGACGGCGAGTTGCAGGAGGGCTCGGTCTGGGAGGGCGCGATGGCGGCCGGGACCCTGGGCCTGGAGCGGCTCACCGCGGTGGTGGACCGCAACCGGCTCCAGATCACCGGACGCACCGAGTCGATCGTCGAGCTGGAGCCGCTCGCCGACCGCTGGCGGTCCTTCGGCTGGACCGTCCGCGAGGTGGACGGGCATGACCTGGCCGCCCTGCTGGAGGCGTTCACCGCGGCCCCGGAGCCGGGCCGCCCCACCGTGATCATCGCGCGGACCCGGAAGGGCCGCGGTCTGCCCTATGTCGAGGACAAGGTGAAGAGCCACTTCGTGAAGCTGAACGACCGGATGCACCGGCGCGCCAAGGCGACCCTCCGCGACGCCGACGGACACGGCGTGCACGAGACGGACGGGACGGGGGACCGGTCATGACAGAGGAGGTTCCTGCGGACCGCACCATCTTCCGCGACACGCTCGTCCCGATGATGGCCGAGGACTCCCGCCTGGTCTGCCTGGACAGCGACACCGGCCTGTACTCCGGCGTCGACTTCGGGCCGGCCGTCGACCGGTACATCAACCTGGGCATCGCCGAGCAGGACCTCATGGGGGTGGCCGCGGGGCTCGCCAAGAGCGGCCGGGTCCCGGTGGTGAACACGATGGCCACCTTCGCCAGCACCCGCGCGCTGGAGTTCGTCAAGATCGACATCGCGTACAACGCGGTGCCGGTGCGGATCGCCGCGACGCACAGCGGGCTGTCCGCCGGGAGCCTCGGGCCGACCCACCACAGCCTGGAGGACCTCGCCGTGATGCGGACGCTGCCGAACATGACGGTGCTGGTCCCGGCGGGCGGCGCGACGACCGAGACCCTGTTCCGGCAGTGCGTGGACCTGCCCGGTCCCGTCTACCTGCGGCTCGGCCGGGGCGCGACGCCGCAGTTGCCCGAGGACGCGCCGCCGGTGCGGATCGGCGAGGCGCAGGTGCTGCGGCACGGCGACGACGTGACGCTCGCCGCCTGCGGCCCGTACCCGGTGGACGCGGCGCTGCTGGCCGCCGAGCGGCTCGCCGATCTCGGCCTCGACGCCGCCGTGCTGAACTTGCACACGGTCAAGCCGCTGGACGTGGCGACGCTGCTGGAGTTCGCCCGCCGGTCCCGGCTGGTGGTCACGGTCGAGGAGCACTGGGAGACCGGCGGCCTCGGCGCCGCCGTGAGCGAGGCGCTGGCCCCGCGCCTGCCGGTCCAGGTGCGCCGGGTGGCGGTGTCCGACGAGTTCGTCTCGATGGCCGGTGACCACCCCTATCTGCTGGACCGGACCGGGATCAGACCGGACGCGGTGGTGGACGAGGTACGCGAGGTGCTCGGCGACGCCCGACGGGAGGACGGACCGGGATGACGCAGACGCAGAGCAACGACGTGGAGAACGGCGTGGAGAACGGCGTGGAGAACGGCGTGGAGGACGTCCGGCGTGCCCTGCTGGACCTGGCCCGGCGGCGGAGCCTGGCCGCCCGCCGCGAAGCCACGCCGATCACCGGTGCCGGCCGCGCCGGGCCGCCGCCGCTCACCTTCGAGCAGGAACGGTTGTGGTTCGCCGAGCTGACCGGCCCCGCCCCCGAGGTGTCCGCCGAGACGCTCGCCATCCGGCTGGACGGCCCGGTGGACGTGCCGTCGGTGCGGCGCGCGCTGACCGCCGCGGCCACGCGGCACGAGGCGCTGAGGACCCGCTTCGGCACGGCCCACGGCGTCCCGTACCAGATCGTGGACCCGCCGGGCGAGGTCCCGCTCACGGTGGGCGACCTCGACCGGCGCAGCCGCGAGGACGTGCCCCGGGACGCCGCCGCGTCCCGGTTCGACCTCGCCGAGGGCCCGCTCTTCCGGGCGCGGCTGCTACTGCCGCCCGGCGGGGACGGCGGGGACGGCGGGGACGGCGGGGACGGCGGGGACGTGGCGGCGGGGCTCCTGGTCCTGACGGCCCACCGGACCGTCGCCGACGCGCACACGCTGCGGATGGTCGCCCGTGAGCTGGTGTCCGGTGGTGGCGGTGAGCCGGGCGTGCGGCTCACCGACGCCGCCCGGTGGGAGCGCGCCGTCCTGGGCGGTGAGCGCCTCGAACGCGGGCTGGCGTTCTGGTCGGAGCGGCTGACCGGGCTGCCCGCACTGGACCTGCCGGTCGACTTCCGCCGCACCGCGGGCCGGCCCCGGTCCGGCGGCGTCCACGAGGAGACCATCCCGGACGGGCTCCGCGACGTGGACGACGGCACGCTGCTGGCGGCGCTGCTGGTCGTCCTGGCCCGCTACACCCGGCAGGACGACCTGGTCGTCGGCGCGTTCACCGACGGCCGCGCCCGGGAAGCGCTGCGCCCGCTGGCCGGGCCGCTCGCGCGGCCCCTCGTCCTGCGCGTGGACGTCCCCGGTGACGAGGGCTTCGGGGAACTGACCGACCGGGCCGCCCGGGCGCTCACCGACGCCCGCGCCCACCAGGACGTGCCGCTCGGCGCGCTCGACCTCGGCGGGACGCCGCTCCAGGCCGCCCTGTCCAGGGTCGAGGCGGCGCCCGGCGAGGTCCCGGTCCCGCACGGCGGCTCGGACTTCGAGCTGTTCGTCCAGGTGATCGAGGAGCCGGACGGCGCGGCACGGCTGCGCATCGAGTACGCCGCCGAGCTCTTCGAGCCGGGCCGGATCGCGCGGACCGCCGGGCACCTGCTCACCGCGCTTCGTGCCGGGCCCGCCGATCCCGGGCGGCCCGCGGGCGCGGTGCCGATCGTCGGCGACGAGGAGCGCCGCAAGGTGCTCGCTTGGGGGAATCCCGAGCCGCGCCCGCACGAGACCGACGGGCGGTTGCTGCACCGGCTCGTCAGCGAGCACGCCCTCGACCATCCGGACGCGCCCGCCGTCCGGCACGAGGGGACGACCGTCACCTACGGCGAGCTGGACGGCCGCTCCGACCGCCTCGCGCGGCTGCTGGCGGACGAACACGGCGCGGAGCCGGGGCGGCTGGTGGCGATGCTGCTGGAGCGCGGCCCGGACGCGCCGGCCACGCAGCTCGCCGTCCTGAAGACCGGCGCCGCCTGGCTCCCGCTCGACCCCGACTACCCGCCGAGACGGCTCGCGTTCCAGCTGGAGGACTCCCGAGCCGGACTGGTCGTCACCACCTCCGACCTCGCCGACCGGCTCCCGGAGGAGACGCCGAAGCTGCTGCTGGACGCCCGGGAGACCCGCGAGCGGCTCGCCGCGCTCCCTCCGGGCCCGCCGCCGTCCGACGCCGGTCCGGACGACCTCGCCTACGTCATCTACACCTCGGGCTCCACCGGGACCCCGAAGGGGGTGATGGTGAGCCACCGCGCGGTGGTGAACTTCATCGCCAACTGCCGCGACCTGTTCGGCATCACCCCGCACGACCGGGTCCTGCAGTTCGCGAACCTCGCCTTCGACGTCAGCGTCTTCGACGTCTACGCGGCGCTGTGCCACGGTGCGCTGCTGGTCACCGCGCCGCGGCAGGCGCTGCTGGACCCGGGGCGCCTCACCGCGCTGATGCGGGACGAGCGGGTCACGCTCGCGGACCTGCCGCCGGCCGTCCTGAAGCAGCTCGATCCCGACGACCTGCCGGACCTGCGGGCGCTGTTCGTCGGGCTGGAGCCGTTCCCCGGCGAGCTCGTGAACCGGTGGAACACCGGGGGACGGCAGTTCCACAACGGCTACGGGCCCACCGAGGCGACCGTCGCCTGCGTCGACTACCGCTGCCCGGACGAGCCGCTCACGGCCATGCCGCCGATCGGCCGCCCGATGGGCAACCACCGCGCGTACGTCCTCGACGAGCACTTCGCGCCGGTCCCGATCGGAGTGCCCGGCGAGCTGTTCATCGCGGGCACCGGGCTCGCCCGCGGCTACCTGAACCGGCACGAGCTGACGGCCGAGCGGTTCCTGGACGACCCCTTCCAGCCGGACCCGGGCGAGCGGATGTACCGCACCGGAGACCTGGTGCGGTGGCGGCCGGACGGGAACCTGGAGTTCGTCGGGCGGGCGGACGGCCAGATCAAGATCCGGGGGCTGCGGATCGAGCCCGGCGAGGTCGAGCACGCCCTCACCGCGCGGCCGGACGTGGCCGACGCCGCCGTCACCGCGCAGGAGGGGCCGGGCGGCCCCCGGCTGGTCGGGTACGTCGCGGCGTCCGGGCCGGCAGCCGGTGGGAACGGCCCATTCGACGCCGGCGCGGTCCGCGAGGCGCTCGCGGCGGAGGTGCCCGCGCACATGGTGCCGTCCGAGCTGATCGAGCTGGACGCGATCCCCCGCAACCCCAGCGGGAAGCTCGACCGGTCGCGGCTCCCGGAACCCGACGCGAAGGGGCCGGGCGGGCGGGACGCGACGGCGCCGCGCGGGCGGGACGGCGAGCCGACCGGCACCGAGCGGCGGCTCATCGGCCTGCTGCGCGACACGCTCGATCTCGGCGACACCGCCGTGGGGCCGGGCGACAACTACTTCACCGTCGGCGGCAACTCCCTCAACCTCGTCCAGCTCCTCGATCGCGTCGCCGAGGAGTTCGGCGTCGAGCTGGAACCCCGGGACGTGCTGCTCAACCCCCTCGTCCGGCGGATCGCCGCGGCCATCGACGAGCGCGGCACGGGCGGGGGCGCCGCCGAGGAACGCGGCTCGACACCGTGGCTCGTGCCGATCCGCGCCGAGGGCGAGCGCACGCCCTTCTTCTGCGTCCACCCGTCCGGCGGGTCCGCCGTGCCCTACCTCGACCTCGCCGGGCTCCTGGACGAGCGGCAACCGTTCTACGGCATCGAGGCGGTCGGCCTGCACGGCGAGGCCGACCCGCCGGACGTGCCCGCGATGGCCGCCCGCTACCTGGAGGCCGTCCGCGCCACCCGGCCCGTCGGCCCGTACCTGCTCGGCGGCTGGTCGATCGGCGGGACGCTCGCGTTCGAGATGGCCCGGCAGCTCCGCGGGCAGGGGGAGCGCGTCGCGCTGGTGGCGCTGCTGGACTCCGCCGCGCCGCCCGCCCTGGACGAGCCGCCGACGCACACCGAGATGCTGGCGTCCTTCGCCCGCGACCTGTCCGGGTTGCAGGGCAAGGAGCCGCCGGAACTGGACTGGGACCGGCTGACCGGGCTGGAACCGGACGAGCAGACCGCCGAGGTGGTGGACGCGCTCGAACGCTCCGGCCGGGTGCCCCCCGACATCCGCGACGAGCTGGGCCGGCGCATCCGGGTGTTCATGGCCAACGCCGCCACCGCCCTGACCTACCGGCCCGGACGCCACGACGGCGTCCTCACCTCGCTGGGCGCGGCCGAGGGGCAGTACGCGGGCGGCTGGGAGCCGCACGCCGAGGGCGTCGTGGAGATCTCCGTCCCCGGCGATCACTACACCATGCTCCAGCGGCCCCAGGTGACCAGGCTGGCGCGCGAGCTGGACCGCGTCCTGCGGGACGCGGCGCGCGACCGCACCGAAGCGCAAGACCGCACCGAAACGAAGGGCTGAGGCGAACCCGTGGACTACTCACTCACCCCGGAACAGGAGGCGTTCCGCAAGGAGGTCTGCGACCTCCTCTCCGAGGACGGCGTCCGCGCGGAGGCCGAGGAGGTTCGGCTCCGGCCGCCCGGCGCCGAACCGGGGATGCTGGAGGTGTACCGCAGGCTCGGCGAGCGCCGCTGGCTCGCGGTGAACTGGCCGGCGGAGTACGGCGGGCTCGGCCGCGGCGTCGTCGAGAAGTCGATCCTCACCGAGGAGCTGATCCGGCACGGCGTGCCCGATCTCGTCCATGTCGTCAGCGTCGACATCGTCGGCCTGATCATCCAGCTGGCCGGCACGCCGGAGCAGCGGCGCCGGCTGCTGCCGCCGCTCGCCCGCGGCGAGAGCTCGGCGTCGGTCCTGTACAGCGAGCCCGGCGCCGGCTCGGACCTCGCCGCGCTGCGCACCCGCGCCGAACCGGACGGCGACGGCGCCTGGCGCCTGTACGGGCGCAAGGTCTACAGCCTGAAGTCGCAGTTCGCCGACTGGGCACTGTGCGCCGCCCGGACCAGCGAGTCCGAGGCGGCCGCGTACGGCATCACGCTGTTCGTCGTCCCGCTGCGGACGCCGGGCGTCACCGTCCGGCCGCTGCCGAGCCTGTCCGACGACGCGTTCGGCGACGTCACGCTGGAGGGCGTCCGGCTGACGCGCGACGACGTGCTCGGCCCGGTGGACGAGGGCTACCAGGTCATCACCGAGGTCATCCCCGTCGAGCGGACCGGCCTTGAGTTCCAGGCCAAGGCCCGCCGGCTGCTCGACCTGATCGTCCGCCGGCTGGACGAGACGGGCGGGCTGGACGAGCCGGGCACCGGGCAGCGGCTCGTCCGGCTGCACGCGCGCGCCCGCGCCGCCGAGCTGCTGTCGTGGCGGGTCATCACCGAGCTGCGCGACGGGCGGATCGACGGTGTCCACGCGGCGATGGCCAAGTGGTACGCGACCGAGCTCTTCAAGGAGCTGACCCACACCGGGATCGACCTGCTCGGGCTGGACGCGACGCTGACCGCCCGCGACCGGCGCGCCCCGTGCGCGGGGGTGCTGGAGAGCGGCCACCGCGACGCCCCCGGCTACACCCTGTCCGCCGGGACGTCGGAGATCATGCAGTACCTCATCGCGTCCACCGGCCTGGGCCTGCTCACCTGAGCGCGCCCGGGGTCCCACCGTCTCACCCTGTCCAGAGGAGGAATCGTGCGGTTCACACCGAGCGAGCGGCAACGGGAGATCGCCGAGCGGTTCACGCCGCTGCTCGGCGACGAGCTGGCACCCGCCGTCCGGCGCCTGTCCACGCGTCCGGCCGGGATTCCCCCGTGCCCCGCGGACGCCGAGGCGCGCCGGCTGACCTGGTGGGCGATGGAGCGGCTCGGCGCCGTGCGCCTCGCGGTACCCGCCGCGTCCGGCGGCGAGGACGGCGGCCTGGCCGACTCCACGGTCCTGGCCGAGCTGACCGGCCGCGCGCTGTACCAGAGCCCGCTGCCCGACACGCTCTTCGCGCTCGACCTGCTGCGCGGGCACCCGGAGGCGCGGACGATCGCCGAGGGCGCGACCGTGGCCGTCGCCGCCCGCGACCGCGGCGACCGGACCCTCACGCGCCCGGCGCCGCTGCCCGCCCTCGATGGCGGGGACCTCCGGATCGTGCGCCGCCACGTCGCCTTCGCGGCCGAAGCCGACCTCCTGCTGATCGCCGGGACGGCGCCGGACGGGCTCCGGTGCGCGCTCCTGCCCACCGACCACCCGGGCGTGCATGCCGACCGCCACGAGGACCTCGCCTGCGGTGACCTGTCCACCGTGACGGTGGAGGCGGTCCCGCGCTCGGCGTGGATCGGCGGATCCCCGCTGGCGGAGGCCTGGGCCGCCGCTCTCACCGGGGCGCGGACCCGGCACGCCGCCTACCTCGTGGGGCTGTCCCAGGCCGCGCTCGACCTCACCGTCGAGCACGCCCGCACCCGGCGCCAGTTCGGCCAGAGCATCGGGCGCTTCCAGGCGCTCGCGTTCCGTCTCGCCGGCCTCGCGACCGACGTCGAGGCCGCGCGGATGCTGACCGGCCACGCCGCGTCGCGCGCGGACGAGGGCCACGGCGGCGCGGCGATGGCGAGCCTGGAGGCGGTCGCGATGGCCGGGGACGTCGCCCGCCGGGCCGCCGCCGAGGCCGTCCAGATCCACGGCGCCGCCGGGATGACCGACGACCACGACGCCCAGCTGTTCTACCGGCGCGCGGCGATCGACGCGGTCTTCCTCGGCAGCCCCGACCGGCACCGCGCGGAGGCCGCCGCGTACCTGACCGCCGAGCCGTCCGGCCCGGCGGTCTGCCTCGATCACGTCTACGCCTGAGCTCCACCGACGCCTGAGCTCCACTGACGGCTGAGCTCCACTGACGGCTGAGCTCCACTGACGGCTGAGCTCCACTGACGGCTGAGCTCCACTGACGGCTGAGCTCCACTGACGATGGCCTGCTCGACAGGCCCCGTCCGGTGGCCGCCGGCCCCGGGCGGGTCACGGCCCGCCGGCCACCAGCGTCCGCCAGTGGATCTGGGTGACCGCCCGGCGCGCCGACTCGATCGCCCCGGCCTGCCAGCCGATGAAGCCGGTCAGCCACTCCCCCGCGAAGTACACCCGCCCATGCGGCCTGTTCAGCAGGTCGTAGGCGCCGTCCGTCCAGGACGGCCACCGGACCCAGCCGGTCTCGATGTGCGGGACGCGGTCCCAGTTCACCGCGAACCCCGAGACCAGCTCCCGCGCGTACGCAGGGCCGTGGATCTTCACTCCCTGGGCGACGGCGCGCCTGATCCGGTCCGCCGGCGCCATCGCGTCCAGCCCCTCGGTGGACGGGCCCTCGGTGTAGGCGCCGATGAGCACGCCGCGCCGGCCGTGGTATCCGTGGCAGGGATACCAGATCTGGCCGATGTCCATGTCGGTGTGCGTGAGGCCGCCGTAGATCCGCTCGTCCTCCTCCCACCAGCGGCGCCGGTACTCCAGCCCGATCTTGCTGACCGGGACGCGTGACGGCCGCTCCAGGGCCGCGGTCACGTCCGCGCCGAGGTTCGTCGGGATCCTGGCCATGATGTACGGCGGGAGGGTCGCCACGCAGTAGTCGGCGTGCTCCCGGCGCTCACGGCCGCCGCCGTCGGTGTAGAGGACCTCCACCCCGGACGGCAGGTCGGTCACCTCCAGCACCTGGGCGCCGTACCGGATCCGGTCGGCGCCGATGCGCCGGGCGAGGGCGTAGGGGATACGGTCCATGCCGCCCACCGGCTGGAACATGACCATCTGGAACGGCCACTCGATCTCGAACGCCAGGTCGCGGCCGATCCCGCTCGCGAGGACGTCGTGCACGGACGGCGGCGGCCCGTCGATCACGCCGGGCGGATCGCCGGTGTTCGGCAGCACCCGGTACCCCCGACGGTTCGTCCCGGTGTAGGCGAGCCGGTCGCCCTCGCGGGTCAGCGCGCCGAAGTCCTCCAGGAACGCCAGGAGCCGTTCCCTGTCATCGCGGTCCAGTTCCTTGTCCAGGGCGCCCTGGTCGGTGGCCTTGGCGAGCAGTTCGGAGACGTGCCCGAACACGTCCGCCTTGACCTTCCGGTTCTCGATCCGGCGCCGTGACAGCGGCCCGGCGTCCTCGTAGTAGACGCAGGCGTCGCAGTTGTCGATGGTGAACGGCTCGATCGGGATGCCCAGCTCGCGGCAGTAGTCGAGCGTCACCATGAACTGCGCGATGCGGGCCGGGCCCGCGTTCATGTACTCGCCCTCGGCGAAGCGGGCCCGCTGCCGGTACCCGGTGATCTCCTTCTCGGCGGTGCCGCCGCGCACCGTCCAGTTCCGTCCGCCCGGCCGGTCCTTGGCCTCCAGGACGAGGCACTCGTAGCCCGCCTTGCGCAGCTCGTGGGCCGTGGCCAGTCCGGTGACGCCGCCGCCGAGCACCACCACCCGCGGCGTGGGCCCGCCCAGACGCGCGAGGTCGCCGGGCGAGGGCGGCTCGAAGGGCGCCGGGTTCGCCGCCGCGGTCGGCGCGAGCCCCAGCGCTCCCATCACCCCGAAAAGGGCACCGGAACCGCCCGTCGTGCCGACGGCTTCAAGAAAGGACCTCCGTGTCACGCCCCTCATGAAAAGCCTCCGATTCGGGTAGCCAAGGGTGCGTGTTCATTACACCGAGCGGAGCCATGGCCGCCTAGCCATGTGATTCTGAATTCGCCGGCCAGATCTCATTCTCCTGACGACGATGCCGTCAGCGGCGTGACGCATCCTTTTCCGGGCGGCCGCTTTTGTCATCCCGTCCGGAGGTGACCGTCGCCAAATAGAGAGCGAGCAGAACGACGGCGCAGCCCAGCAATTGCAGCGGCGCCGGCCGCTCCCCGAGGATGAGCGCGCCGAGCAGCACCGACCCGACCGGCTGGATGAGCAGCAGCGCCGCGCCCACCTCGGCGGGCAGGTTCGGCAGCGCCCCACCGATGAGCAGGTAGCTGGCGACCTGCCCGGTCAGCGCGATGCCCAGCAGCCACCCGAACGACGCCCAGCCCGGCGTGAGGTCCAGGCCGTGCCAGAACGGCCCGACCAGCAGGGCGACCAGCCCGGACACGGCCGCCGACTCCGTGACCGGCACGATGATCCGGTCCGCGTCCCCGGCCTGGCGCAGCAGGAACAGGAACGCCGCGTAGCACAGCGCCGCCGCTGCGGAGAAGAGCGCGCCCAGCACGGGGTCCTCGCCGGACGCGCCGCTCCCCACCAGTCCCCCGGCGAGCGCCACTCCGGCGAGCATCACCGGGACGATCGCCGCGAACATCCGGCCCGGCCGTTCCCGCAGGAAGACCCAGCCCAGCAGCGGGACGAGCACGACCTGCGCGTTCACGATGACGGTCGCGATCCCGGCGCCACTGGCCGCGATCCCCTCGTTCCACAGCAGGATGTCGCCCGCGAGCAGCACCCCGGCCAGCAGCGCCATCGGCCGGGACCGGCGGGGGCGCGGCGGCTGGAGGCGGCGGCGCTCGGAGACCGCCAACGGGATCAGCACCGGCATCGACAGCAGGCCGCGGAAGAACGTGATGGTCCCGGTCGAGGTCGCGGCGAGCGGGATGAACACCGACGACAGCGCGACGCACACCGCACCCGCGACCAGCGAGGGTACCGGGCGGCGCGTCGTCACCCGCCGGAGCCACCCGGTCGGTGACCGGCCGGGCTCCCCGGGCTCCGGCCTCCGTGTCGCGGTGACTGTGCGGCGCTTCGGCATGGTCCGCCCCTCCGCGGTCGACGCTCGTGCCGACGATGGCCGTCAGGACCTCGCCCTACCCCGGCTCGGGGCGGGCATGCGGTCGGTCCTACGACCCCGCCCGCTGGATCTTGGCCTGGACGAGGTGCGGGCCGGGCTCGGCCAGCGCGGCCCGCAGCGCCCCGTCCAGTTCCTCGGCGGTGGTGGCGCGCGAGGCGGCGACGCCGAGCCCCTCGGCCACACCGACCCAGTCCGGGCCCGGCCGGTCCAGGGCCAGCAGCGCGTCGGAGGAGGCACCGACCCCCTCGGCCTTGCCGACCTCCCACCTGACGATCTCGTACCCGGCGTTGTCGCACACGACCGTGGTGACGTCCAGATTCTCGCGGGCCTGCGTCCACAGCGACTGGAGGGTGTACAGGGCGCTGCCGTCCCCCTCGATCAGCAGGACGGGCCGGTCGGGGCAGGCGACGGCCGCCCCCGTCGCCAGCGGCAGCCCGTGCCCGATGGCGCCGCCCGTCGGAGCCACCAGGCAGGTGTGCGGGGGAGCCGCCGCCGCCTCCTGGTGGTACCCGAACCCCGACGTGAGCGATTCGTCCACGACGATCGCGTCCGCGGGCTGCGCGGCCGCCACGGCGGCGGCGAACGTCTCCGGGGTCAGCGGCCCCGACACACCGGCGGGCGGCACCGTCGGCCGTGTCCGCTCCGCGGGCCGCCCGCCGACCCGGTCGGCGAGCCGCTCCAGCGCGTCCACGGCGTCGTCGAGGGAGTCCTGCGGGGCGGCGGCGAGCGTCCGCAGGTCCGCGCCGGCGGGGACGAAGCTGCTCGGCCGTCCCGCATAGCCGAACGAGCTGACCGGCTCACGCGCGCCCGCGAGGACCACCGTCGCCGCGCCCTCCAGCATCGCGGCGGCCTGGTCGTAGGGGTGGGGGAGCCGCTCCGGCGCGGGCAGCGCGCCACCGCGCTCGATCCGGGCGGGGAACGTCTCGTGGACGAGGCGGCAGCCCGTGGCGCGGGCCACCGCGTCGGCGGCGAGCAGGCCCGCACGGGAGAGGGCACCACCGCCGAGAAAGAGCACCGCCGGGCCCGCACGGCGCAGCGCGTCCGCGGCCTCCGCGACGCGGTCCTCGTCCACGGGACGGCGCCGTCCGGGCGTGGTCTCGGCACCCGCCCCCTGGATGCCCTCGCGCGCGAGGTCCTGCGGGACGACGACGCACGCCGGGCCCCGGGCCGACTCCTCGATGGCGCCCGCCATGTCCCGGCCCATCCCCTCCGCCGACCGGCACACGGCCACCGACGCGAAGAACGGGGCCGCCACCGCGGCGATGTCGGTGGTCAGCGGCGGGTCCGCGGGCGCGTGCCAGGTGGCCTGGTCGCCGACGACGACCACCGCGGGGGTGCCCGCCCGGCGCGCGTTGTGCAGGTACGCCAGCCCGTTCGCCAGGCCCGGCCCGAGGTGCAGCACGGCCAGCGCCGGCCTGCCCGCCATCCGCCCGTAGCCGTCGGCGGCGCCGGTGCAGACCGCCTCGTGCGGCCCGAGCACCGGCCTGATGGCGGGCACCCGGTCGAGCGCGCCGGCGAGCGGCACCTCGCTCGTCCCCAGGTTGGCGAAGCACACGTCCGCGTCCGCCGCGGCGGCCGTCCTCATCAGGCTTTCAGCGCCGTTCATCGTCAATTCCGTCCGTCCGCGAAAGGCATCTCCCAGAACACCATCGTCAACCGCACGGCTCTGTGCCGATGTAGCGTGACGGCCAAATTCGGCGTTCCCGGTTCATCACCACGACGACGAAATCCGGGTGCACGGCGGCCCGGTACGGGAATGCCCCAGCCCTATGAAGTCCTTGCTTTTGCTACCGCCGATCGGCCTGCTCGTCCCGGCGTTCTACGATCACCGGTCGCCGGAGCTGTTCTCCGTCCCGTTCTTCTACTGGTACCAGCTCGCCTGGGTGCCGATCACGGTCGCGCTGCTCGTCCTGGTCTACCGCGCCACGAGGGACGAGCGATGAAATGGACCGAACTGACGATCCTCATCGTCGCCTTCACCCTGGTCACCGTGCTGGGTTTCGCCGCGTCCCGGTGGCGGCGCGCCGGGGACCCCGAGCATCTGGACGAATGGGGGCTCGGCGGGCGCGACTTCGGGTCCTGGCTGTCCTGGTTCCTCATCGGCGGTGACTTCTACACCGCCTACACGTTCGTGTCCGTGCCCGCGCTGCTGTTCGCGACCGGCGCGGTCGGGTTCTTCCCGCTGCCGTACTCGATCATCGTCTACCCGCTGGTGCTGCTCGTGCTGCCCCGGCTCTGGACGGTCGCGCGCCGGCACGGGCACGTCACCACCGCCGACTTCGTCCGGGCGCGGCACGGCTCCAGCACCCTGGCCCTGCTCGTGGCCCTCACCGGCATCGTCGCGACGATGCCCTACATCGCCCTCCAGCTCGTGGGCATCCAGGCCGTCCTGAAGGCCACGGGCCTCCACGGCGAGTGGCCGATCATCATCGCGTTCGCCGTCCTCGCCGCCTACACCTACCGGTCCGGGCTCCGGGCGCCCGCGCTGATCGCCTTCGTCAAGGACGTCCTGATCTTCGTGGTGGTGCTCGCCGCGGTGATCTACGTCCCGATCCGGCTCGGCGGCTGGGACACCGTCTTCGCCGCCGCCGACCGCAAGTACGCCGGGACGCCCGGCGCCGCCGACGGCACCCTGCTGGGCCCCTCGGCCGGGCTCGGCTACTCGACGCTCGCCCTCGGCTCCGCCGCCGCCCTGTTCCTCTACCCGCACTCGGTCACCGGGGTCCTGGCGGCCCGCGACCGCGGCGCGGTACGCCGCACCACCGCCGCGCTCCCCGCGTACTCCCTGCTCCTCGGGCTGCTCGCACTCCTCGGCTACATGGCGATAGCCGCCGGCGTCCAGCCGATGACCTCCGGCGGACGCCCCGACCCGAACACCGTCGTCCCGCTGCTGTACGACAAGATGTTCCCGGACTGGTTCGCGGGGATCGCCTTCACCGCCATCGGCGTCAGTGCCCTCGTCCCGGCGGCCATCATGTCGATCGCCGCGGCGAACCTGTTCACCCGCAACATCTACAAGGAGTACCTGCGCCGCGACGCCTCCCCCGCCGCCGAAGCCCGTGCCGCCCGCGTCACGTCCCTGACGGTCAAGGCGGGCGCCGTCGCCGTGATCATCCTGCTGGACCCGCAGTTCTCCATCGACCTCCAGCTGATCGGCGGCGTCATCGTCCTCCAGACGCTGCCCTCCGTCGTCCTCGGCCTCTACACCCGCGTGCTGCACCGCTGGGCGCTGATCGCCGGGTGGGCGGCCGGGATGGCCTGCGGCCTCTGGATGCTGTACGTCACGCCGTCCGTCGAGGCGGCGACCGGCCGCGTCCTCCACCACCACTGGGGCAACGCCCAGTTCGCGCTGAGCCACCTCGGCGTCCCCACGGACCTGACCGTCTACGCGGGCGTCCTCGCGGTCCTGGTCAACCTGGCCGTCACGCTCCTACTCACCCCGTTCGTGCGGCGCATGGGGGTCCGGGACGGCGAGGACCTCACCGTCTCGGACCCCGCCCCCGTGGCACACACGCTCCCCCGATAGGTCAGCGGGACAGGGCGGGACCGGTGTGGGCCGGCGCCCGATCCGCGGTCCGGACCGTGAAGAAGCCGACCAGCGCGGCCAGCGTGGCGAGCCCCTCCCCGATGAGGCTGATGGTCTTGTCGCCGTACCAGTGCGGGTCGTACATGGCCGGGATCGGCCCCAGCCGTCCGACGTCGACGGAGTAGTAGAGGACGAGGGCGCCGACGGCGCTCGCCGCGACGAGGAACGCCACCGCGTACGTCCACCGGCGCGCCCAGACCAGGACGAGCAGCCCCGCCACGACGGCGAGGAGCGCCTGCGCGCGGAAAAGGTCATCGCCGGGAATGGTGCCGCTGGCGGCGTTGGGCCCGGGGGCCATGTCGGGTGCGAAACGCCAATGCACGAAGGCGTCGGCCGCGAGCCCCGCGGCCACGAGAACACGAAGAAGGACTCCCATACCCCTTGCACGTGAAACCCGGCCCCGACGGATCAAAGGAACCGGGTCGGATCGCGGCTCGTCCTCAACCGGTCGTGAGCCCAGCGCCCCCTGCTCCCGCGTTCGCGGAGACGTGGAACTCCAGGGTGTCGCCTGCGGCGGTGACGTCCACGTGCGAGCCGCCCTCCAGTTCGCCCGACAGCAGCAGGTCCGAGAGGCGGTCGTCCACCTCGCGCTGGATCGTGCGGCGCAGCGGGCGGGCGCCGAACTCGGGCTGGTAGCCGCGCCGCGCCAGCAGGTCCACGGCCTCGGTCGTGAAGGCGACGGTGACCTCCTGGGCGCGCAGGCGGCGGCGCGTCTCGTCCAGCAGCAGGTCGGTGATCTGGCGGAGCTGGCCCTCCTCTAGGCGCCGGAACACGATGATCTCGTCGATCCGGTTGAGGAACTCGGGACGGAACGACTCGCGCAGCCGGCGCATGATCCGGTCGCGGAGCGCGGCGTCCGGCCCGGCGTCGCCGGTCCCCTCCGCGCCGAAGCCCATCCCGACCTGCCCGGTGATCAGGTCGGAGCCGAGATTGCTGGTCATGATGACCACCGTGTTGCGGAAGTCGACGGTGCGGCCCTGCGCGTCGGTCAGGCGGCCGTCGTCGAGCAGTTGGAGCAGGACGTTGAAGACGTCCTGGTGCGCCTTCTCGATCTCGTCCAGCAGGATCACCGCGTAGGGACGCCGTCGCACCGCCTCGGTGAGCTGGCCGGCCTCGCCGTAGCCGACATATCCGGGCGGCGCGCCCATCAGGCGGCTCACCGTGTGCCGCTCCTGGAACTCGCTCATGTCGAACCGGATCATGCGGTCGCGGCTGCCGAACAGCGCCTCCGCGAGGGCCTTGGCCAGCTCGGTCTTGCCGACACCGGTCGGGCCGAGGAACAGGAACCCGCCGATCGGACGGTCCGGGTCGCCCATGCCCGCGCGGGACCGGCGGACCGCCCGCGCGACCGCCGCCACCGCGTCCTCCTGCCCGACCACATGCTGGTGCAGGTGCTCTTCCAGCTCGCGCAGCCGCTCCCGTTCGGCCTGGGTCAGCTGCGTGACCGGGACCCCGGAGATCCGGGAGACGACCTCGGCGATGTCGGCGGGCGTCACCTCGGGCACCGCCGAGGGTGCGCCCTCGTCGCGCGCCGCGTCCAGGTCGATCTCCAGGCGGCCGATCTCGTCGCGCAGCTCCGTCGCGCGCTCGTAGTCCTCGTCGGCGACGGCCTGGTCCTTCTCCCGGCGCCGCTGGTCGAGCCGCTCCTCCTTCTCGCGGCGGCTGCCGTCCCGGGCGCCCGACCGCAGCCGGACGCGGGCACCCGCCTGGTCGATCAGGTCGATCGCCTTGTCCGGCAGGAACCGGTCGGTGAGGTAGCGGCTGGACAGGTCCACCGCCGCGACAAGCGCCTCGTCGGTGAACCGCACCTGGTGGTGCGCCTCGTAACGGTCGCGGAGCCCCCGCAGGATCTCGACGCTGTCCTCGGTGTTCGGCTCGGGCACCAGGATCGGCTGGAACCGGCGCTCCAGCGCGGCGTCCTTCTCGATGTTGCGGCGGTACTCGTCGATGGTGGTCGCGCCGACCACATGGAGTTCACCGCGGGCCAGCGCGGGCTTCAGCATGTTCCCGGCGGTCATCGCGCCCTCGGCGGCGCCGGCGCCCACCAGCGTGTGGATCTCGTCGATGAACACCACCAGCCCGTCGGCGTTCTCGCGGATCTCGTCCACGACCTTCTTCAGCCGCTCCTCGAAATCTCCCCGGTAGCGGGTCCCGGCGACGACCCCGCTCAGGTCGAGCTGGACGATCCGCTTGCCGCGCAGCGTCTCCGGCACCTCGTCGTCCACGATCCGCTGCGCGAGCCCCTCGGCGATGGCCGTCTTGCCCACCCCCGGGTCGCCGATCAGCACCGGGTTGTTCTTGGTGCGCCGCGACAGCACCTCGATGGTCTCCTCGATCTCGGCCTCGCGGCCGATCACCGGGTCGATCCGCCCCTCCCGGGCGAGTTCGGTCAGGTCGCGGCCGAACTCGTCCAGCGTGGGCGTGCTGGACGACGGGCCGCCGCCCGCCCCTCCCGTCCCGCCGGGCGGCTGGCCGCCGCCACCCGCCGCGGACTGGAGCGTGTCCGGGGTGACGTGCGCCGCGTCCAGGATCCGGCCCGCGCTGGACCCCCGGTCGAGCGCCAGCGCGAACAGCAGATGCTCGGGCCCGATGTAGGACGAGCCGAGGGCGCGCGAGATCTGGTGCGAGTCCAGCAGCGCGCGCTTCGCCGCGGGGGTCAGCTCGGGCGGCACGTCCCTCGGTTCGCCCCGGCGGGCGGTCGCCTCGATCTCGCGGGCGATGGCGTCGGGGTCGGCGCCCGCCCGCTCCAGCCACTGCCGCGTCCGCTGCTGCCGGGTCGCCGCCCACAGCAGGTGGTCGGCGTCAAGATCGACACTGCCCCATCGCGCCGCCTGCGCCGCCGCGTCCCGGACCAGCTCGCGTGCGGGCTCGCTCATCAACCGCGCGATGCCGATCCGCTCCACCGGCCGCCGGTGCGCCCCGGCGCCGAAGAAGCGGGCGAGCATCTCCTCGAACGGGTCCATGCCCCCGGACCCGTACCATCCCTCGGTCATCTGCGAGAACCTCCCCCGTTCCCCATGCGGTTCGTCGCGACGGTTTGGGACGTGCCCACCGCGCTCCACCGGAAACCCCAGGTGGCAGAGGCGACCGTTCGGCCTGCCGGGGGCCATCGGCTGGAGTACTGTCGGTAATGGAACGGACGCTCAGCGCGTCCGTCGGGCCGACTCACCTGGATCGGGCATGCCTGGACTCCCCCGCGCTGCATGGCTCTACATCTGTCTCGTCGTCGCCTTGGCCGGTGGCCTCGTCGCCGCCTCGTCCTTCGACGGGGTCGATCCGGGCGTCCTGGTGGCGCTGATCGTGCTGTTCCTGGTCTGCGACTCCCTGCCGGCCCGCCTGCACGTCGACGGCGCGCGGGTGTCGCTGAGTTTCGCGGTGTGCCTGGCGTCGGTGGTGCTGCTCGGCCCGGTCGGCGCCGCGCTGGTGGGCTCCAGCGCCGTGGCCACCGTCCAGCGGGGCATCGCGCCGGTGAAGCGGGTGTTCAACGGCGCGCAGTTCGCGGTGAGCGGCTATGCGGCCGGGGTCGTCTTCGGCCTGTCGCACGGTGACCGGGTCCGCCCCTGGCAGGTCCACTGGGTCGCGGGTGTCATCGGGCCCTTCACGCTGGCGCTCGTCACGTTCGTGCTGGTCAACCTGGCGCTCATGGCCGGGGTGCTGCTGCTGGCCGGGCAGGCCGCCCCCGGTGAACTCTCGCGTGAGAGCGGCGAGCTCGCCGGGGTGTGCGTCGGCTACGGCATGTTCGGGCTGCTGATCGCGGGTCTGTGGGACGACCTCGGGCCGTTCGTCGCGGTCCTGGTGATGCTGCCGCTGTACGTCGCGCGGTGGGCGCTGGAGCAGGCGTTCGGCCAGCGCCGCGCCTACGACGCGACGCTGGCGGCGCTGTGCCAGGCCGTGGAGACCAAGGACGTCAACACCCGCGGGCACTCCGACCGGGTCTCGCGCGGCGCGGTGATGATCGCCCGGCAGATCGGGATGCGCCCTGAACGGGTGGAGGCCATCCGCTACGCCGGGATGCTGCACGACATCGGCAAGATCGGCGTTCCCACCCGGATCCTGCGCAAGGACGGGAAGCTGACCGACGAGGAGTTCGCCGAGGTCCAGCTGCACCCGATGCGCGGGCTGGAGATCGTCCGGGACATCGGGTTCCTGGACGAGGCGCTCTCGGGGATCCTGCACCACCACGAGAAGATGAACGGCCGCGGCTACCCGATGGGCCTCGTCGGCGACGAGATCCCCGAGTTCGCCCGGGTGATCGGGGTGGCCGACGCCTTCGACGTCATGACGTCCGCGCGCCCCTACCAGAAGCCGCGCTCGATCGGTGACGCGAAGCGGGAGCTGCGCCGCTGCGCGGGGACCCAGTTCGACCCGGTCATGGTCGAGGCGTTCCTACGGGCGCTGGAGACGCACGGCTGGGAGCCGGAGGCGGGCAGCCCGGAACCGGCACGCCACGAGGAACCCACCCCTAAATAAGGTGTTTTGCACGGTTTACTGGTGCGCTGAGCAGCCGCCGATATCCGTTCGAGATTCTCTCCGGTGAACCTGGACCGCTGGAAAGCCGTCATCCCTACATGAGTTGTCCGACATCGTGATTCAAAGGGCGCCGGAGTCCTTTGATCCTTCGATCGCGGGGTACCGCCGCCCGGAGAGAGGCGTATTGATCACGCGGGGGCTGGACAAGCGGACGGCATGGGCGATGGCCTGGCCTGCCGCACTGTTACTCCTGGCCTGCGGCCTGTTGACAGCGGGCCTTTCCTGGAACGGGCCGGGGTGGCGGATCGGAATCGCCGTCGGGGTGGCGATCTACATTCTCTATCTCTTCCTGCTGAATCTGCGGCACAAGAGGGCGGCCGTGGGATCGCCACCGGAGCAGCGCGGCGGCCATGACGGCAAGGCCGACCTGCCCGGACTGTTCGAGAAGCAGCGGGCGGCGCTACGCAAGGACAACCTGGGGTCGGTGCCCTCGCTGGTCAGAATGATCATCGATCCGGCGCACTTCCGGACGCGGACGGTCGAGTCCGTCTCCCTCCAGGGGCGGGTCATCAGCCAGCAGGTCACTATCGAGTTCCAGCTCCCCACTCCCCCGGCCGGCGGCCAGGAACGAGACAACGGCGCCGGTGAGATCTACGTCCCGGCCCTGCTGGTACGCAAACCCGAATTGATCGACAATCTCGCGATCACCGATTCCCAGGGACAGACGATCACCGTGCTGTCCTTCGAGGAGACCGCCGAACTCATGGCGGTGACCCTGCATTTCCTGGTGATCACCTGCACGGCGCCCCGGCGGGAGGACGACCAGTCCCCGCGGACGCAGCGCGAGCTGGAGAAATCCTGGCAGGCCGAGGCCCTGCTGTTGGAACTGATCTATGGTTTCAGTAACCGCGCGGACGTCGACAAGGTGATCACCGAGGCGTTCGCGCTGCTGGGACTGCCGGGAAACGCCGGAACCGAACGGGTGACCTGGCTTCGGGAATTCGTGCAGATGCTCAGCCAGGCATATCCCGTCATCGCGGTGCTACCGCACCAGGACCACGGCCGGGCCGTGATCTCCTACAAGCGGACGCTGATCCCGTCCCTCTCGATCGCCAATCCCCGGGGACGGCTCCGCCTCGCGCTCGGGCTCCGTCCACTGAAGGTGGGCGTCGCCACCGCGCTGGCGCACAATTCCAAGTCGTACCACCTCCAGATCGACGGCCCCGGCACCCAGTACCTGATGGAGCAGACGCTGCGCTGCCCCACCTGCGGCACCCACCTGACGCGCGCCGGAGTGGTCCTGCCCCCAGGCCGGACATGTCCGGTACACCACAAGCGGTTCCAGTCCGGTTGGGGACGGCCCTACTTCGAGATGCGCGGCAAGCGCGGCCAGTCGTACGCGCACCTGTACATGCGGGGCTTCGCCGCGGTCCGCGGGGAGAACCTCGTCCTGTCGGCGTCCTTCGGGGAGACACCGCCGGGCACGCTGGCCAGCGCCACGATCACCGCCGCGGTCACCTGTCTGCTCATCGGTGCGATCGGGCACGCCGAGGCGACCGGGATCGCCAACGACAGCGACATCCCGCCGCTGCTGCTGGCGCTGCCCGCGGTCGCCGCGTCCTGGTTCGGGTTCAACGCCGACGGGGAGGCCGTCCTGCGGTCCTCGCTGGCCGCCCGCTGCTCCCTGTTCTGCAGCGCGATTGCCGCGCTGGTGGCGGGAAGCCTGTTTCTTGTGACCAAACGACCCGACAAGCCCATCCCGTCCGTACAACCTGACGTATTCGGCATGCACCTGCCGTCCTGGTGGGGTTTGCTGTTTGTCATCGCCCTGGTCAACGTACTGTCAATAGCTGCCCAACTTGTCGTCCGCTCGTGGTCCTACAGACGACTGCTCTTGCGGAGGGAGAACGATGCTGCCCACACTGGACAACACCGGCTGGAGTAGAGAGGGGACGGCACCCGTGCCGAACGACCGATCCGACAGACCGCCTCCAGGGGGCGCCTACGTGATCGAGTCGATCGAGTACGTCCGTGAGACCCCGCTCCCGCCGAACACGCTGTTCGACGACCCGGACGAGCTTCATCGACTCCTCGAATACACCAAGCAGTCGATCGAGTCCTGCGCGTCCGCCAACGGCAGAGCGGCGAAAGCAGGGCAGCGGACCAGCTGAGGTTGCCGGAACACCGACGGCATGAGCTGGACCCCGACGACCACCCCGATCACCCGGCGAGCCGCAGGTCAATCAGCGGTGGCCGGTAGCGGTAGCCGGTTAAGCCTCGGTCGTGCGGGGGGCGGTGACCGGGGCGCCGAAGCAGAAACGCAAGTAGGGCCGGTCGATGTTCGGCGGCGGAACGAGCGCGGTGACACGCTCCCGCAAAGCCGTGTCGTCAAAATGCCGCCGATGACGGAAGTAGGGCAGGAACCCCGCTATCTGGCGATGGAAGTCTCGTTCGAGAATCGTGGGTTCGGCGGGCATCGCCGGCGTCATCCGGATCCGCACCGAACACACGTCCTCCAATGCCGCGGCGATCACCCGTACCGGCACATTGCCGGAATGCACCACGTGAACGACCGACACCCCCGTGACCTCATCATTGGACGCGAGGTGCTCCATCGCGCGCGCGGCCCAGTCGACGGGCAGGAGGTTCAGTTGGGCCCGCGGGTCTGCGGCGACCCTCAACTCCGTCCGGCCATCGGTCCCGGCCAGCTGCCGCGTCGCCTCGTACAGCGTGCTCAGGGCGTGCGCGGGAAGGTCCGGGACGGTACGCGGGCCGGGCGGGACGAGCAGGCCGGGCCGGAAGATCAGGGCGCGTCTGCCCTCGCGATCGGCCCAGTCGCGGACCAGGGCCTCCGCCTCGTGCTTCGCGTGCTCGTAGGCGTTCTCGAACGCCTCGGTCGGCTCACCGTCGTCCTCGCGAACGTGTCCCTGCCGCGTCCCGGCGACGAACGCGGTGCTGATATGGCGAAGCGGCGTCCCGCCTGGGGAGAGGCTCGCCAGCCGCAGGAGGTTCTCGGTGCCGTGGACGTTCGTCCGCCACACGTGCGCGTCCTTGCCGTGCAGATCGACGGCGCCCGCGACATGCCAGATCTCCGCCGTGGTCGCGGCGAGCCTGCGGTAGTCGATCCGGGACATCCCGAGCATCGGCTGCTCAAGGTCGACCGGAAGTACGGTCAGCGACTTCTTGAGCGGCACCGGAAGCTGGTCGAGTTCGCCGGTCGCGGCGAGGAACCCCTCGATCCGGTCCCGCCCGCCGCGGACATGCGAGAGCACCGTGACGTGCCGCCCCTGAAAGAGCTGCTCCCGCACCAGGTGCAGGCCCACGAAGCCGGCACCGCCTGTCACCACGCGTGTCACCGAAGGCACCTCATCCGTTGATGATCTCTCAGAGACCCCGCCCGTCCGGTGCTCCGCGCTCTACCGTGAACTGGCCGGAACTCGCGTGAATCAGGACACAAGAACAGCGTGCGGTCACTTGATCACCTTGCGTAACAGCATACAGAGAGGCTCCGCCCGTGGACGATAGGAAGCCCCCCGAACCGCCTCCCACCGCCTTCCCCACTGACCCGGTCGCGCCGGAGATCGACCTCGGCCTCAACCGGCCGGGAGCCGCCGCACGCGCCCGTGCGATCGAATTACGGAGCTGGCGGACGCGGACGAAGGCGCTCTTCGGCGTGCGGACCGAGGCGCGGGACTTCGCCGTGGGGGCGAAGGGCGAGCGGTTCATCGGACGCAAGATCGAGAAGTGGGCGCGCAGGCAGGGGTGGCACGTGCTGCACGCCGTCCCCGTCGGACGCAACGGCGCGGACATCGACCACGTGCTCATCGGCCCCTTCGGAGTGGTCACGGTCAACACCAAGACCACGCGGGGAAAGGTGTGGGTGGCCGAGAACGCCATGATGGTCAGCGGGGTCAAGGTCGACCACCTGCGCAACTCGCGGCACGAGGCCCAGCGGGCGCGGGACCTCCTGGCCATCGCGTGCGGGCACCATGTGCCGGTGAGGCCGGTCATCGTCTTCGTGGGGGCCACGAGCTGGACCGTCCGCGGCGGCGGCCCCACGGACGTCGCCGTGCTCCAGGACGTCAAGGCGCTACGGCGCTGGCTGCGCAGACGCGGACGTGTCCTCACCCCCGAACAGGTCACCGCCGTCCACGCAGCCGCCCGTCGCCCCCGAACCTGGCAACGCAACAACTAGCCGTACGGGTTCTCCTTCTCCAGCACCCGGCCGGCGAACTCCTTGAGCGCGTCCAGGGCTCGCAGGTACGGCATCGGTCCGTAGGAGACGCGGGCCACGCCGGCGGCGGCGAGGTCCGCGAGCGTCGAGTCGGGGCCGTTGTTCGCGTTGACCGGTCCCGGGATTCCCTTCACCAGGGCCGGGACGGCCTCGAAGGGAGCCATGATCGGGTAGATGCAGTCGGCGCCCGCCTCCAGGTAGAGGCGGCCCCGGGCGATCGCGCCGTCCACCGGCTCGGCGGTTCGGGCGACGAAGGTGTCGGCGCGGGCGTTGATCACCAACGCGTCGCCGGCCGCGTCGCGGACGGCGGCGATGAACTCGGCCTGCGTCTCGGGGGCGGCGAGCTCGCCCGCGTAGGTGTCCTCCAGGTTGCAGCCCGCGGCACCGATCGCGAGGAGCCGCTCGACGAGTTCGGCGGGCTGGAGGCCGTACCCGGCCTCGGCGTCCACGGTGACCGGGACGGTCGCGACGCGGATGACGCGGCCCGCGGCGGCGAACATCTCCTCGGCGGGCGCCCCCTCGTGGTCGGCGTATCCGAGCATCGCGGCGACGGCCGCGCTGGCGGTGGCCAGGGCGGGGAAGCCGGCCTCCTGAACGATCTTGGCACTCCCCGCGTCCCAGACGTTCGGCAGGAGCAGCGGGTCACCGGGCTTGTGGAGCTCGCGAAGGCGCTTGGCGTTGTCGGTCATGGTTCTCCTTCCATCCTCTAGGTGGACAGGACAGGACGGTCCTTTGTGACATCGTCCTCCCCGTCCATGGGGACGGTGCGAAGAACCCCCTGGTCAGCCGCGTGCGTAGACGCGGTGAATCTTGACGGGCCGGGCAGGCTCGCCGTCCTCGGGGCCGTTCTCGCCGGGGATGATGCCGCCCGCCACAATCCGGTCGAGGACCGGCAGGCCCCGGGTGACCTCACCCAGGACGGTGTAGGCGGGCGGGATGTTCGCGCGGGAGTGGACCAGGAAGAACTGGCTGCCGTTGGTGTCCGGACCCCAGTTGCCCATGGCGACCGTCCCGCGCGGGTAGGTCTCCTTGCCGGTGAGCTCGTCGTCGAACTTGTAGCCGGGGCCGCCCTTCTCCGCCGCGTAGATGTCGCCGCACTGGAGGACGCCGAGCCGGGGTGAGTTGGTCAGCCGCCAGCACCGGGTGCGGTTGTAGAACCGCTGCCGGGTCAGGCTGACGAAGTTGTGCACCGCGCACGGCGCGTTCCCCCGGTCCATCCGGATGCGGACGTCGCCGAAGTTGGTGACGAGGACGACGTCGACCTTCCCGTGGGCGCGGGCCTTGGAGCGGGGCGGGTGCACCCGCTTCGCGGGCGGGTTGTCGGGCGTGGGGGTGAACACGCACCGGACCTTGTGCCCGCCTCCCGCCGCGGTGGACGGAGAGGACGGGGACGCTTGGGCGGCCCCCACCGGGACGAGCGCGGCGGTGCAGGCGACGGCCAGGGCGGTGGCGGTCCAGCGCGGTCTCATATCGGCCAAGGTAGTGATCACCTTGCTGCCGGGATAGTGGCAAAACCCGACGAAGCTCCGGGGAAATGGGCGCGACCAGGGGTAGTGGCTCGCCATGGCGCCCCGTGACGGGCTGGGTTAGCGTCAAGGTGATCATCGAACTTCTGATGAGGGAGTGCGCATGCTGCCGTGGTCCGCCGAGCTCGCCGGACGCCTGGAAGAGCACATCGTCAGCAGCGAGCTGCTGCGCGACAACCCGCTGAAGGACCCGCATGAGCGCCCGCTGCTGGTCTACGTGCCGCCGGGCTACGACGACGATCCCGGCCGCCGCTACCCCACCGTGTACGTGATCACCGGCTTCACCGGGCATGTCGGGATCTGGCGGAACCGGATGCCGTACCGCCAGCCGTTCACCGAGACCGCGGACGCGGTGTTCGCCTCCGGTGAGGCGCCGCCCGCGCTGGTGGTGTTCGTGGACGCCTGGACGGCGCACGGCGGCAGCCAGTACGTCGACTCCCCGGGCACGGGCCGCTACCACTCCTATATCTGCGACGAACTCGTCCCGTGGGTGGACGGGCACTACCGGACGTTGGACGCGCCGGAGCACCGGGCGATCAGCGGCAAGTCCAGCGGCGGCTACGGCGCGATGATCACGCCGATGCTGCGTCCGGACCTGTTCGGGGCGCTCGCGACGCACGCGGGCGACGCGCTGTTCGAGTACTGCTACCTGCCCGAGTTCCCGAAGTGCGTCCGGCACCTGCGCAGGTACGGCGGCGACATCTGGCGGTGGTGGGACGACTTCCACAGCCGGACGTCCTTCACCAAGCCCGAGGACATGGAGTTGCTCAACGTCCTCGGCATGGCCGTCTGCTACTCCGCGCGCGAGGACGGCACGCCGGATCTGCCGTTCGACCCGGTCACCGGGGTCATGCGCCAGGACGTGTGGGAGCGCTGGCTGGCGTGGGACCCGGTGCGGATGGTGCCGGGCCACGCCGAGGCGATGCGGTCGCAGCGGGCGATCTGGATCGACGGCGGCACGCGCGACGAGTGGTTCCTGGACGTGGGGGCGCAGGCGTTCCGGCAGGCGCTGCTGGACGTCGGGGTGGCCGAGGACGTGATCCGGTTCGAGCTGTTCGAGGCGGGGCACGGCGGCATCGACTACCGCTACCCGCTCGCCCTCGCCTGGCTCTGCCGCCGCATCGCCCCCTGACGTCCCCCCGGCGCGGGGTCCGCGGGGTCCGCGGGGGCGGGCGGGCGGGCGGGATCGCCGCGCCCCGTGAGGCCGGTGCGCAGCGGGATTTCAACGCGTCGAACGAACTGAAGGTTCCGCTGCCGGGACGGTCCGGGCCGTGGATCGGTCCGGGCCGTCCCCGCTGTCCAGGCAGACGTTTCCCGAACTTCCATCAACCAGTTCGTAAATATTGAAAATCCAGAACCAAATGGATTCATTGACACCTTTCACACAGCGGGGTGCACTTCGGGACAGCTCATCCGGATGAGTACCCCCAGTCCTCGCCCGGCCAGACAAGGGTGTCGCGGAGCGCTCCCCCCAGGACCTCCATTCGCCCTGCCCTGTCCGGGCCCGTGGAAGGAGCACCCCTGTGAGACACCAGACCGCGATCGGGGCGGCGGCCGTCATGGCCGTCGGCTTCGCCGTGGCGATGTCCGCCCCCGCCACAGGTGCGACCCGCACCGCGCCAGCGGCTCCGGCCGGACCGGAAGCCCGCACCCTCGCCGCCTCCTCGGCCGACCGCATGGTCGCCGCCCAGCCGGCGACGTTCCACGCAGCTCCCAAGGACAAGATCTACCGCACCAACATCACGTCCGGCCTCCGTGGCCTGCAGTACGTCGAGTACCAGCGCACCTATGACGGCCTGCCCGTCCACGGCGGCGACTTCGTCGTGACCACCAACTCCGGTGGCAGCGTGCTGAGCACCTCGGTCAACCAGACCAAGGAGCTCAAGGTGGGCACCAAGGCCACCATCACCGCGGCGCAGGCGGCCAAGACGTCGCGCGCCAAGGTCGGCAAGGTCGACACGGCCACCACCCGCCTCATGGTCCTGGCCGAAGGCTCCGGACGCCTGGTCTACGAGACGGTCGTCAGCGGTCACCAGAAGCAGGCCGAGACGAAGCTGCACGTCCTCGTCGACGCCAAGACCGGCAAGGTCGTCCAGACCTGGGACGAGGTCCGGGACGCCAAGGCCGCCGACGACAAGAGCCACTTCCACGGCACGGTCGACGTGGCCACCGCCGCGACGTCGATGACCGACTCGACGCGGCCCGGCCACCAGTGCGGCGGCCAGAACGGTTCCGCGTTCACCGGCACCGACAGCGCGTGGGGCGACGGCAGCGGCACCAACCTGGAGACCGCCTGCGTCGACACCCTGTACGCGGTGCAAAAAGAGTGGGACATGCTGAAGGAGTGGCTGGGCCGTAACGGCACCAACGGCAACGGCCGTGGGTTCCCGTCGCGCGTCGGCCTCAACCAGGTCAACGCGTTCTGGAACGGCAGCTACACCAACTTCGGCCACAACCAGGCCAACAACAAGCAGGCCACCTCCCTCGACGTCGTCGGCCACGAGAACGGCCACGCGGTCTTCACCAACACCCCCGGTGGCGACAGCGGCGGCAACGAGAAGGGCGGCATGAACGAGTCGGCCGGCGACATCTTCGGCGCGCTGGTCGAGCACTACCTGAACGAGCCCGCGAACCTGGACCCGCCGGACTACCTGGTGGGCGAGGAGATCGACCTGGTCGGTCAGGGCCCGATCCGCAACATGTACGACCCGAGCGCCAAGGGCGACCCGAACTGCTACTCGTCCTCGATCCCGAACACCGAGGTGCACAAGGCAGCCGGCCCGCAGAACCACTGGTTCTACCTGCTGGCCGAGGGTTCGTCGCCGACGAACGGCAGCCCGAAGAGCCCGACCTGCAACAACTCCACGGTCGCGGGCATCGGCATCAAGAAGGCCGGCCAGATCTTCATGGGCGGCCTCAACAAGAAGGTGTCGGCGTGGACCCACGCGCGTGCGCGTACCGCGACGATCGCCGCCGCGGTCGAGCTGTTCCCGAGCTCGGCGGCCGAGTGCACCGCGGTGAAGGCCGCCTGGGCCGCCGTGAGCGTCCCGGCGCAGAGCGGTGAGGCCGCGTGCCCGGCCAAGGGTCGTGGATGACCTTTGAGGTCCCAGTCGGAGCGCCTGACGGCTCACGCGAGCCGACGGCCGTCGCCAGGGGCGCGTCCATGTGGCGCACGGAGCCCCGCGCGGTGACCACCGGCGCCTGACCGTTCCCTCTCGCGGCCCGTGACGGGGCCCGCTCTCCCCGTCACGGGCCGCACCCCTACCTAGCCGCACCCTGCCCCAGCAGACGTGCGACCTCCCGGAGGAACTCATGAGACCCCGCATCACGGTGGCCGTCGGGACGGCCGTCCTCGCGCTGTCCAGCTTCCTGCCCGGCGCCGCGTCCGCGGCCCCGGCCACGCCCGCGGCCCCAGCCGCGAAGGCCGCCGCGCCCGACATCCCGCTCGCGAACGTCAAGGCGCACCTCTCACAGCTCCAGTCCATCGCCACCGCCAACGGCGGCAACCGGGCGCACGGGCGCGCCGGCTTCAAGGCCTCGATCGACTACGTGAAGGGCAAGCTGGACGCCGCCGGCTACCAGACCAAGGTGCAGTCGTTCAGCTACAACGGCGCCACCGGCTACAACCTCATCGCCGACTGGCCCGGCGGCGACGCCAACAGCGTCCTGATGACCGGCGCGCACCTCGACAGCGTGACCGCCGGGCCGGGCATCAACGACAACGGGTCCGGCTCGGCCGGGAACCTGGAGGTCGCGCTCGCGGTCGCCCGCGAGAAGTACCAGCCGAAGCAGCACCTGCGGTTCGGCTGGTGGGGCGCCGAGGAGCTCGGGCTGATCGGCTCGTCGCACTACGTCGACACCCTGGGCGCCGCCGAGCGGACGAAGATCAAGGGATACCTGAACTTCGACATGATCGGCTCCCCGAACCCCGCCTACCTCGCCTACGACGGCGACGGCTCCAGCGGCCCGGCGGGCCCGGCGGGCTCCGCGCAGATCGAGAAGGTGCTGCGCGACTACTTCACCTCGATCAAGGTGCAGGTCGAGGACACCGACTTCGACGGGCGCTCCGACTACGGGCCCTTCATCGACGTCGGCATCCCCGCCGGCGGCATGTTCACCGGCGCCGAGGGGATCAAGTCCTCCGCGCAGGCGCAGAAGTGGGGCGGGCAGGCCGGCCAGGCCTACGACCGCTGCTACCACGCGCGCTGCGACACCTCGTCCAACATCAACGACACCGCGCTGGACCGCAACTCCGACGCGATCGCCTACACCATCTGGACGCTGGCGGGCACCGCCGGGCAGGAGCCGGGCGGCGACACCGTCTTCTCCGACGACCTCGAGTCCGACCAGGGCTGGACGGCGAACCCGAACGGCACCGACACCGCCACCGCCGGCGGCTTCGAGCGGGCCACCCCGCAGGCGACCTCCTACAGCGGGACGAGCCTGCAACTGGCCGCGGCGGGCGGCAACAACACGCTGGTGACCGGCGCCTCGGCCGGCTCCGACGCGGGGACCAACGACCTCGACGGCGGCACGACCAGCATCCAGTCCGCCCCGATCGCGCTGCCCGCGACGGCGCAGGGCCTGTCGTTCTCGTGGTTCCTTGCCCACCTCAACAACAGCGGCACCGATGACTACCTGCGGGTGCAGCTGGTCGGGCCGAACGGGTCGACGACCGTCCTGGACCAGAAAGGCGCGGCCACCGACCGCGCGGGCGCCTGGCAGACGCAGACTGCCGACGTCTCCGCGTACGCGGGCCAATCGGTCCGCATTCTCGTCGAGGCCGCCGACAACGGCACCGCGAGCCTCGTCGAGGCGGGGCTGGACACCATCAAGATCACCACATGAGACGGCGTTCGCCCAGCTCATTGCTTGATTTCAGCGGCATTCAGACCTCAACCGACAACTATTGAAATTCCAGTACCAAATGGATTTGTTGACATAGACCGGCAGTCACGGTGTCCTTCTGAAACCAGCTCACCCGGTTGAGTTCAACGTCCACCAGCGTCCATCACGGCGTGGGGCCCCAGACCCGCGCCAAGCGTCCCGTGCCCCCCGCAACGGACGCTCGCGGATGCGGCCGTCCCCGCCCGGCCGCATCCGCGATAACCGACATCGCGGGTCATCTCCTCAGTCAACGCCGGGCGGCAGCGGCGCCCGCGGCAACCTCCCGCACGGACCCCCGCGGGCCCGAGCCCTCGGCCCATGTAAGGAGCACCGCTGTGAGACACCAGACCGCGCTCGGGGCGGCGGCGATCACCGCCGGCCTCGCCGTGGCGATGTCCGCCCCGATCACTGGCGCGAACGCTTCGCCCGCCGCGCCTCCCGCACCGTCGCCCAAGGCGGCGGCGGCCTCCGCCGACCGGCTCGTGTCGGCCGGCCAGGCACCCGTCCACACCTCGCCCAAGGACAAGATCATCCGGCAGGGGGTGATGGCCGGGGCAGGAGGACTCCAATACGTCTCCTACGAGCGCACGTACGCCGGGCTACCCGTCCGGGGCGGTGACTTCGTCGTCGCCACCGACAGCGCCGGCAAGGTGCTCAGCACTTCGGTCAACCAGACCGCCGAACTGAAGGTGGGGACCACGCCGAGGCTGACGGCCGCCCGAGCCGAGGCCATCGCGCGCAAGCAGATCGACAAGCCCGTCAGCGTCTCGACGCCGCAGCTGACCGTCCTCGCCGAGGGCACCGGCCGCCTCGTCTACGAGAGCGTGGTGCAGGGACTCCACCGTCCCCCGGGCTCCTACGGCCTGGCTGGCCCCGGCGGCTCGTACGGCATCGCCCCGCCCGACGGTTCCTACGGGATCGCTCCGCCGGACGGCTCGTACGGGATCGCTCCGCCCGACGGTTCCTACGGGATCGCTCCGCCGGACGGCTCGTACGGGATGGCGCCGCCGGACGGCTCCTACGGCCTCGGCCCGGGCGGCTCGTACGGCTTCGCGGCCCCCGAGCGGCCGTCCAAGACGCACGTACTGGTCGACGCCAGGACCGGCAAGGTCGTCCGCACGTGGGACGAGGTCGTCGACGCCGACGACGACCAGAGCTTCTACCACGGCGGCAGCAGCAAGCCGACCAGCATCACCACCTCGGGCTCCGGCACCTCGTTCACCATGAAGGACGCCTCCCGTCCCGGCGTCAGCTGCGGCAACCAGAGCGGAACGGTCTTCACGGGCACGGACGACGCCTGGGGCAGTGCCGTCGGCACCGACCTCGAGACCGCCTGCGTGGACGCCATGAAGGGCGCGCAGGCCGAGTGGGACATGGTCAAGTCCTGGCTGGAGCGCAACGGCCTGGACGGCAACGGGGGCGGCTGGCCCATGCGAGTCGGCCTCAACCAGGCCAACGCGTTCTGGAACGGTCAGTTCGCTAACTTCGGCCGTAACCAGGGCAACAACAAGCAGGCCACCCCCACCGACGTCGTCGCGCACGAACTCGGCCACGGCATCTTCCAGCACACCCCCGGCGGCTCCGGCGGCGGCAACGAGGCCGGCGGCCTGAACGAGTCCACCGGCGACATCTTCGGCGCCCTCACCGAGTGGTTCCTGAAGGAGCCGAAGGTCACCGAGCAGGTCAACGGCGCCACCGCCGTCCTCAACTTCGACCCGCCGGACTACGAGGTGGGCGAGGAGCTCGACCTGGTCGGCCGCGGCCCGATCCGTAACATGTCCGACCCGTCCAAGATCAGCAACAACCCGGGCTGCTTCAGCTCGGCCGTCCCGACCATGGAGGTCCACGCGGCCGCGGGTGTCCAGAACCACTGGTTCTACCTGCTCGCCGAGGGTTCCAACGCCAACGACCCGGACAACGGCCGGCCGAACAGCCCGACCTGCAACAACTCCAAGGTCACGGGAGTCGGGATCCAGAAGGCCGGACGGATCTTCATGGAGACCCTCAACATGAAGACCTCCGGCTGGACGCACAGCGCCGTCCGCCGGACGTCCCTCACGGCCGCTCTCAACCTGGTGAAGGCCGGCAAGGCGACCTGCGCCGACTTCACCGCCACCAAGGACGCGTGGAACGCGGTAAGCGTTCCCGCGGCCAGCGGCGAGCCCACCACCTGTACGGGCTGACCGCAGCGGCCGTACGGGACGATCTCGGCCCGTCCCGTACGGCCGCCATCCAGAACCGGGGACCCGCCCCCCGCCGGGCCCTCGGCGCCACCTGTCCTCGGCGCCGAGGGCCTTCACCGTTCCCGGGGCCCCTCCCGGCACTGTCGGTGCCAGGAGTAACAATGGGGATATGTGCCGCAGTATCAAAACGCTCCGCCCACCCTTCGCCGAGGATGTGACCGACCAGGACGTCCGGGCCGCCGCGCTCCAGTACGTCCGCAAGATCTCCGGGTTCCGCGCCCCCGCGTCCCACAACGCCGAAGCCTTCGACCGCGCCGTCGAGGAGATCGCCCGCACCACGGCCACCCTCCTGGACTCCCTGGAGGTCCGCGGCCGCCGAGCCTCTTAGCTCCATTTCTTAGTCCCGGCCCAAGGGCTCGCCTGGCGGCTCGCCCTTGACCGTGCCTGGGCGAGCGCGACATCGCTTCGCGATCTTCCCGTTGCGGGCGTTGGTGAGCGCCTCCTGGATGATCCGGTAGATCGCCAGTTGCAGCGCCGCGGGCATCTCCGGCGGCGTCCCCTCGATCGAGAGATCCACCGGCAGCCCGGTCGAGCGGATCTGCTCGACCGGTTCGGTGAGCTGGTCGACGCCGGGCTGCGGGGCATGCTCACCGTGCCCGATCGTCCCAGACCCGGCCAACCCACCCATTCCACGGCACTGCCGCAGAGACGATGCCTGTCACGAGAGAGCGGCGCATCCCGGGTGCGCGCCCCGTCCAGCACTCCGCCAGACGTGACCGGCGTTCAACGACCTCCAGCACCTGAAGTCCGGCCTCGGGTCCCGCCACCCTGGCGGTGCTGATCGGGCCACAGACGCTTCCGGAGGGCCGCAAGACCCCGGGTGGTCTGACTCCGGACGGTGGATTGCGAGCACCCAAGGGCATCGGCGGCCTCACCGACGGTGAGATCTTCCAGATAGCGCAGGACGATGACCGCTCGTTGCCGGTCGCCGAGCGACGAGAGCGCGTCGAGGAGAACGATCCGGTTCTCGAGTTGTTGCTGGTCATCAGCGCTGGAAGGCGCTTCCGGAGAGTGGTCCGAGGGAATCTCCCGAGACCACCTGGCCCGCCTGCGCTCGCTGACGAAGGTGTGGACCAAAACCGTACGCGTATAGCTTCCCAGCTCACCGTCATGATCTAGATGAGGCCACCGGCGTAAGAGGTTCATCAAGGTCTTCTGGGTCAGATCATCTGCCTCGAACCAGTCGCCGCAGAGCAGGAAGGCTCTGCGGCGCAGCTCGGTCCGGGCCTCTTCCACGTACTCAACGAAGCCACTGTCGTGCTGTGAGGTCACAGGGCACCTCCACCCGGCGGTCATAAAGGATCTTGGTTCGGCGTGCAGCGGAACGGTCCCGGCGTCGCGTGTATAGGGGAGAAGCAGGTGATAACCGTGAGGGAGTGAGGCGAATCTACTGACACGGCGCGGCAGATGACCATCGTGGAGAACACTTACTTGGTCCGTGGCGGCGGGACAGATCGCCAGAGGGCCTGCACGACCCCGCCCCAAATCTGACAAGAAGCGAAGAAAGGATAGATCTTGCGATCACGAAGGGCGCTCTCGTCGACAATCGTCGCGGCGGTCCTCGGCGCCCTCTTCTACGGGGGCCCAACAGTTGGAACGGCAATAGCGGACAGCAGGTCGACTCCTTCGAGCAGGCCGGCTTCCAATGTTGTCAGCGCGCCGCGGGCGATCCCCTATTACTGGCTCGTCAACGGATACTCCGGGATCTGTGCCGAGGTCCCCGGATGGAGCAAGAAGAACGGAGTCCCCATAGACCAGTGGGCCTGTAGGTATCAGGCGAACGAGTACTGGTACCTCAGCAGAACCCACCGGAGTGGCTTCATCCACCTCGTCAATCTGAACAGCGGCCGCTGCATGAACGTGGAGCACAACTCGCTCAAGAAAGGCGCACGGATAGTTCAGTGGTCCTGCAACGAGAAGGCGAACAGTCTGTGGCGACTCAGAAACCTCGGCCACGGATACTATCAAATCTACAGCGTCCACAGCCTGCAAAACGGAAGGCCGCTGTGCCTCGATATCGCTCAGCAGAGCAGGCGAAACGGTGTGCGACTCATTCAGTGGACCTGCGGTAGCCGCGGCAGCCAGCGCTGGTGGGCAAGAATAGCGCGTTGAGCACCACCTACGTTCGGGCCCCCGGCTGCGCCGCGAGCGGAATCCCCGTCAGCCCCCGGCCGCTCGGCCTCCGGTAATGTATGTCACGTAGGCCGTCCATGGACGGCCTACGAGACGCGACCGAACGAGGGAATGCATCATGGTGGACGTTCCGCATCTGCCTCATGGATTGCGGGCCCTGGGACCATATGTACTCATCAAGGTCCTCAGGATCGAAGACGGGGTCTTCCACTTTTTATCCCAGCAGCCGAGCGGGAATCATGTGGTTGTGAAATTCCTGCCAACTGACCGTTCGGAGCAAGGCCATCGGAAGGCTGACCAACTCAAGGCAGAGGCAGAACTCGCCCGACATGCCGCGCCAATGATCGCCGGCAACCTGCTCGATCATGCCGAGACGAAAACGGGAGCATACTCGGTAGTCGAGTACATCGAAGGCGACACCCTCGAATACTTTATTTCCCGTCATGGCGCAATGGACCGCTTCGCCGTGCGCCGCCTCGCAATGGGATTGGCCACTCTGCTTGTCGCGGCACATCACGCGAACATCGCGCTACGGGACCTCAAGGCCGACAAGATATTGCTGAGCCCGGACGGGCCACGGCTCACCGGGTTCAGCGGTTCCGCAATCATCGACGAGTCGCTGAACAAATCACGTAAAGACGATGAGTTTGCGAACGACCTGATTGCGTGGGGAAATATACTGCTCTACGCCGCCACGGGTATTCGGGCACCCGACCGTGCGAGCGGCGGTACCGGTGACGCGATCCGTGAAATTTCGAACATCCCTGCGCCGAAAGACTTCGATCCTGACCTTCTTGCAATTATCAGGTCCGTGCTGGAGAAGAGTCCCGACAAAAGCACAACCGCGGAACAAGTGCTGGACCAACTCATCGATCTATCGACATCCCTCCCCGAGGAGTGAAGGAGCAGCAACACGACCGCGACAACGTCCCGCACGGCTCGCAGGACACACGATCGACCTCGCCGACGCCGCCCGGAGGGCTCGCGGGCGGTCGATGGCGCCACCACAAGCGGCACCGGCGCCGGACGGGGGCAACGCTGCTAGCGCATTGTCTGGGCGCCACCCACGCCAGCCGCTACAGGCTTACCCGTCCAGGTAGAGCAACGATCTCGAGCGCACAGCTGCGGACCACACTGCCCAAGGCCAGGCCACCCACCTACGCGGATGGCCTGGCTTCGAAAGACAACTCGAACCCCTTCACCCTGCCGCCTTGGGGACTGCCGTCTCCGCGTTCCCGCCCCCGGCGACGACGTCGCAGCTACCGTGGAATCAGTGACTCTCCGCTCCGTTGAGAGCGCCAGGAGTGACGATCGGTGTGGGCGAGGAACGGGCAGATACCATGATCTTCCAGGAGAAGCTACGCGCGCTCATGGCCGAACGCGGAATCTCCCAAGGAGAACTCTCCAGAAGAACCCACTACGACTCCGGGTACATCTCCAGGATCTTCAACGGCATCAGGCAGCCTTCCCGCGAGATGATCCATATTCTGGACGATGCTCTGGACGCCCAGGGAGAACTCGTCGCACTCGCCCCGCCCCCTCCAGTCGTGAAACCGCGCGTAGAGAACGGGCCTCGGCAAGGGCCTGCCTGCCCTCTGGCAGGTACGGTGAATTGGAGTCCTGCTTCCGAGGAGGGGGACGACGTGAAACGCCGGGCCGCACTTCAACTGATCACCGCGCTAGGGGCAGGGACTGCTATTCCCCCCGGTGCCCTGGATGGGATCTTCGCGAGCCTCGACCACGCGTTGGGCGACGACCGCGCGGACATCGACCGGTGGGAGGGTGCCGTCTGGGAGTACGGCCATGTCTACAGCCACCAGAATGCAGGAACGCTGATCAACGACCTGGTCTCCGACCTCGTCGAACTAGGCCGAGTCCTCGAACGACACCATGACCACCCCCTCGAACGTGCCAGGCTTCTGAGGGTCAGTGCCGGGCTCTCCGGTCTGCTGGCCATGGAGTTCAACTCCTTGGGCGACCGACGGTCCGCACGGGTCGCCTGGGGAAAGGCCACACGCGCCGCTGACCGTTCCGGAGACCCCGATCTCGCGGCCTGGGTGCGAGCCAAGGAGGCGGATGGGGCTCTCTGGTCAGGGCTTCCTCGATCGATCGCCGCCTCTTTGGCCGACGAAGCCGTCGAAGTCTCCAGGGGCCGTCCCTCTTACGCACTCGTCAGGGCGCACACCGTCCGCGCCGACCTCGCGGCAGAACGAGGAGACAAGGCCACGGCACGCGCCGCCTTGCAGGACCTCGCCGCCGCCTTGGAGGGCGTACAAGACGGCATGACCGCCGACCCCTCCGGGCACGTGGGGGCGGTGTACCTGAAGTGGCACGAGTCCTACGTCTATTCCCTCCTCCGCGACCCCAGGGCTGATGACGCCTTGGAGTCGGGCATCGCACTGATGTCGCTCGCGACCACCGGCCGGGCAGCGGCCCGCTGCCTTGAGTTGATCCGCGGGCTGCGGCTCGTCAAGGCGCATGAGATAGAGAACGGCCTTGAGCACGCTCTCACTGCGGTGCAGCCGGGAAACGCCGTCACCGGCACCGATCCCGCCACGCAACGCCATCTGACAGAACAGATCCTGCGTGCCCTCCCCGGCCAGGCGCGGACACTCCCCGCCGCCCGGGAACTCCACACCCTCGCGGCGGGAGCCTCAGTAGCGCACCCCGGTCGATGACCGGTGGAGACGACGCGTCGCCGCCCTGGCCGGGGTCGGCGGTGGGCCGGCCATGGATGGTTACTCGGCGGCGACGAGTTCGGCTATCTGGACGGCGTTGAGGGCGGCGCCCTTGCGGAGGTTGTCACCGGAGCAGAAGAGGGCGAGGCCGTTGTCGACCGTCTCGTCGCGGCGGATGCGGCCCACGTAGGTGGGGTCCTGGCCGGCGGCCTGGAGGGGGGTGGGGACGTCGGAGAGGACGACGCCGGGGGCGCCGGAGAGCAGTTCGCTGGCGCGCTCGGGGCCGAGGGGGCGCTCGAAGCGGGCGTTGATCTGGAGGGAGTGGCCGGTGAAGACCGGGACGCGGACGCAGGTGCCGGAGACCTTCAGGGACGGGATCTCCAGGATCTTGCGGCTCTCGTTGCGGAGCTTCTGCTCCTCGTCGGTCTCGGCGAGGCCGTCGTCGACGATGGCGCCGGCCATCGGCAGGACGTTGAAGGCGATGGGGCGGACGTACACCTGCGGTTCGGGGAACTCGACCGCGGTGCCGTCGTGGGTGAGGCGGTCGGCGGACGGGACGACCTTGCCGGCCTGCTCGTGCAGTTCGGCGACGCCGGCGAGGCCGCTGCCGGAGACGGCCTGGTAGGTGGAGACGATCAGGGCGGTGAGGCCGGCCTCGGCGTGCAGGGGCCGCAGGACGGGCATCGCGGCCATGGTGGTGCAGTTGGGGTTGGCGATGATGCCCTTGGGGCGGTTCGCGACGGCGTGCGGGTTGACCTCGGAGACGACCAGCGGGACGTCCGGGTCCATCCGCCAGGCGGAGGAGTTGTCGATCACGACGGCGCCGGCGGCGGCGACCCTGGGCGCCAGCTCCCTGGACGAGGTCTTCCCCGCGGAGAACAGGACGATGTCGAGGCCGGTGAAGTCGGCGGACGCGGCGTCCTCGACGGTGATGTCGGTGCCCTCATAGGGGAGCGTGCGGCCCGCGGAGCGGGCGGAGGCGAACAGCCGCAGCTCGTCCAGCGGGAATCCGCGTTCGGCCAGGATGGTGCGCATGACGCTCCCGACCTGCCCGGTGGCCCCGACGATCCCGATCCTCATGCCGCTCCCTTGGTTGTTCGACCTGCACGGTGCTCGACCTGCACGTGACCTGCACCGACGAGTCTGCCCAGGTCTGTCCACGACGTCTAATCAATAACCCTTCGCATCGACTTTAAGCGCTGCTGAACGCTCGGCCGTCACCCGGTCCAGCCGAGGGCGGCGCGGGCCCGCTCGTGCGCCTGGACGTGGTCGGCGAGGACGCGGGCGAGGATCTCGTCGATCGCGTCGAGGCGTTCCCCGATGTCGGCCAGCTCACGGTCGGCGCGCTCCAGGCCCGTCTCCTTGGTCAGGGGCGGGGTGCCGTCGTTGAGGGCGGCGAGGAGTTCGCGGTCGGCGTCGCGGTGGGCGCGGAGGGGGACGAGGACCTCGTCGTGGCGGGTGCGGAGGCTTTCGAAGCCCTGCGTGGCGGACGCGAGCTCGGCGCGGGACGCCTCGATGCGCTCCTCGGCGCCGTCGAGCCGGCCGCGGAGTTCGGCCAGTTCGGCGTCGGCGGCGACGGCGTCCTCGACGGCGGCGCGGACCTTCGGGTTCAGCAGGGCGAGCTGCTCGCGGGTCAGACGCAGCAGATTCCCCGCGCTCTCGGCGAGGACGCTTTCCGCCTCCTCGGCGGGGCGGGTCACCGTGCCGTCGAACGCGGCGGCCTGGGCGCGCAGGGCCTCCACCTCGTCGGCGAGGGCGCGCAGGCGGCGGAGTTCGGCGACGCGGTCGCGGAGGCGGTCGTGCTCGGCGGCCTGCTCGGCCAGGTCCCGGCCGGCCTGGTCCAGCTCGTCCAGCGCGGCGCGGTCGGCGGCCAGCCGGTCCCGGGCGGCGGCCAGCTCCGTCTGCCGTTCCCGCAGGTGGTCGTGGACGGGCCGGCCGGGCGACGCCGCCTCCAGCAGGGCCGGGACGGCGCGGGCGATGGCGGTGAGGGGTTCGAGGGCGTCGTCCAGCGCCACGACGGTCTGGAAGGCGGCCACGTCGTCGCCGGGTCCGGCGGCGAGGGCGCGGGCGGACCAGTCCGCCGCGAGGCGCAGGGCGGTCAGCGCGGCGGCGGGGCCGTCGTCGGCGAGCGCGGCGGCGAGCGCGGCCTTGACGTCGTCGGTGGTCATCGGGGCGGCTCCCTGTCCGGCGGGGGGTCGATCGGGTGGTGGCGGGCCGCGCCGCCGGCCGCCGGGGCGAGGACGAGCACGCCCGGGCAGGCGTGGGACGGGCGGAGCCCGACGCGGTACGGGCCGGGCGGCAGCTCCGGCAGGTGGACGGTCACCTCCCGCCCGTCCACCCGGACGCCGAACGGCGTGGGGGGACCGGAGACCTCCACCAGCACGGGGTAGCCGTCCTGGACGGCGAAGTCGACGGACGGGTCGAGCGGCACCTCCCGCACCTCCAGCAGCCCGTGCCTGATCCGGTGCAGGGGCAGGGACACGGTCGGTCGTGCGGGCTCGGCGACCGACAGGCCGCCGGAGGCGATCCGCAGGGCGCCCCGCACGGCGGCGGCCGGGCCGAGTACCAGGGGCGGGGCCGATGGGGACAGTTCGTCCAGCAGCACCCGGCTCACCAGGGGGAACACCCCGAACCGGCCCGCGACCGCGATGGTCGCGGGGGCCGTGGAGCCGGAGAGCGCCCGGGTGACGACGTCCTTCAGGGCCGTGGCGGTGGAGGAGAAGGCGGTGATGAGCGTTCCGGCGGTGAGGTCGGTGTCACCGATCCGGTAGACGGGTGCGTCCCGGTAGCGGGGGTGGGTCCAGGCGCGCGGCAGGACGACCGCGGCGCGGCGGCCGTGTCGCGTCCTGGCGCCGTCGAACAGGGCGGGGAAGCCCACGGCGGGGGGCGGGCCCGTGTAGGTCGCGGCGACGGCGGAGTCGAAGGCGTGCCCGCCGCCCTCGGCGACCGCGACGGACGTCACGCGCAGGGTGCGGCCGTCGGCGGTGCAGAGCGCGGAGGAGACCATCCGGGCACCGAGATCGCAGACCAGCACGGGACCCGCTTCCGGCCGGTCGGGCGCGCGGTGCAGTGCTTCGGCGGCGACGCAGGCGGCCTGGCTCAGCCAGGTGACGCGCGGCCAGCCCAGCTCCTCCAGGACGGTCCGGCGCAGCCGCTCGTAGGCGCGGGCGCCCTCGGCCGTCCCGTCCAGCCACGACTCGGGGACCGTCACCGTCATCCCGGAGATCGCGCCCGGGGCCTTCTCCCGCCCTTCCACCAGCAGCTTGGACAGGAAGACCGCGAGGTCCGCGCCGGGCGTCGGACGGGAGGCGACGACCGGGGCGCCGCCGGGTCCCGACAGCGCCAGCCTCGTCGCCGCCGACCCGACGTCCAGCGCGACCGCCACCCATCCGGTCATCCGTCGTCCGACCTGCGCCGGCGGCCGAACCGGCCGCCGCGGCTCTGCTTGGCGACCCGGTCGACGGTCGACTTGATCTCCTCGATCCGGGTGCGGACCCGCTCGGTCGGCTCCCATGTCTCGCGTCCCACCGTCTCCAGCAGCTTCAGCTGGTGCTCGACCTCCTGGGTGGCGAACTCGGCGAGGACCTCCCGGAACTCGGCGGCGACGTCGCCGCCGAGCGCGCCCGCGACGATCGCCTCGGCCATGTGGAGCCCGTGCCGGTCGGCCTGCGTCTGGTCGTAGCGGTGGGCGATGGCGTCCTCGACGCGCCGCATCACCAGGTACGCCTCCCCGGCGGTGAGCGGGCGGCCCGCGTCGACCACCGCCTTGAGCGCGGTGGGCGCGCTCGACCAGGTCTCCGTCGCGGCCCGCACGTAGAAGTCGGCGACCTCGTCGATCGCGGCGTCCGGCGAGAGGTGGCCCGCCACGCCGGAAGCCGCCCCGACCGGAACCGGGGCCGGCGACGCCATCCGCGGCGCGGGGGCGCCCGCCGTCGCCGGGACGGGCTGGTAGGCGGCCTGGTTGTCGCGCAGCCCCCGGCGGAGATCACCGAACGCGGGACGGGCCACCAGCTCGGGGTCGGGCGGCTCGGGGTCGAGCACCCAGATCAGCGGCGTCCAGTCCTGGGGGCCCTGCGCCAGCAGGGCCCGGACCAGGTTGATGACCCCGTCGGCGCGGTCGGGGCTGCCCGCCCACGGGCGCTGCCGCAGCGCCGTGGTCAGCTCGTTCACCAGCGTCGTCCCGAGACGGCTCTGCCGGGGACGGTTCCCCCAGGCCCACAGGAGCCCGTTCTGGTACTTGCCCGAGTCGGCGCGGCCCAGCGCTTCTTCGAGGAAGCGGGGGGACGAGCCGACCATCATCAGCAGGGCGTCGGACGCGCCCCGGCCGCCGGGGTCGTCGGTCTGTAGCTCCGCCATCGTCGCGGTGACGAAGTCGCGGGCGGACGGGGACACCTCCGCGCGCTCCCCGAGCCAGCCGATCAGGGCGCGCAGCACGAGATCCAGGCGGCCGAGCCGTCCCGCGACCCGGACCAGCGCCGACGCCCATTCGGGCTGCCCGTCCGCCAGGCCGCGGAACACCACGCCGTTGACCTCGCGTCCGGCCAGCAGCTCGGTGAACGGCGGCAGCATGTCGCGCAGCCGGCCGCTGAGCCAGCCGGCCCAGGCGGCGGTCCGGTCCCGGCCGCGGTGCTCGGAGGCCAGCAGCGCGGCCGCGAGCGCGTGGTCGTGGTCCAGCTCGACGAGCAGCTGCGACCCGCTCCAGGACGGGTCGGACGGGTCCACATGGTCGCGGATCAGCTCGGCGGCCAGCGCGCGCGCCGCGCGGGACGAGCGGCCGCCATCCCCGCGCCGCACCAGGCTGGACAGGAACGGGTCGGCGAAGCGGCGGCGCGCGGCGAACGTGGCGTACCGGGAGACCCGCCCGTCGGGGTCCTCCCGCCACAGCAGCCCGGCGGCGGCCTCGGCCAGCGCCTCGGTCAGCTCGGTGCCGCCGGTCGCGGCGGCCTGGTCCCAGCGCTGCTCGACCAGCGGCAGGTCGTCGGGCTGCCCGTCGCGGATCAGGCAGGCCAGCACGCGGCTCTGGTCGGCGGGACCGATCTCCTGGAGCCGGGGGCCGCGCAGCAGCCTGCGCGCCTCGCCCGCGGCACCGGGGCTGTTCGTGGCGGCGCGCCGTGCGACCTCACGCGGCCACTCCACGTCCGCGAGGCGCCGCAGCGCGTGCCCTGGTTCGCCGAAGTCGCGTGGCTCGCCGCCCGCCGCGAGGTAGCCGACGAGCCAGGACAGGTCCCGGTTGCGGCGCAGCAGCTCGTTCAGCAGCCGCAGGTAGTCCTGCGCCGTCTGGGACAGCTGTGCGGCCTCCGCCGGGCCCCGCCAGCTCACCTCGCGGGCGCCGTCGCGGGCGCGCCGGGTGAACGCCAGCCGGATCTTGTCGGCGGAGCCGGTCGCCCAGGTCGCGCCGGTGAAGTCGGCCCGGTACCCGTACGGGAGCAGCGCCGCCACCGCGTCCAGGAACGCCAGCCGGTCCTGGAGGGACGCCTCGCCCGCGTGGACGACGTCGACCCGTCCGTCCAGCAGCAGCGCCGCCGTCCGCATGACCTTGCCCCGGTCGAACCGGGCGATGTCGCGGGCCAGGTCGGCGGGCGAGTACTCCGGCGGGACGAGCGTGACCCGCCCGCCGGACGCGCCGCCGTGCTCGCCGCCCGGCTCGCCGTCCATCGGCAGGTCGAGCCGCAGCAGTTCGCGGTAGAGCGCCCCGTAGGAGACGGGCGCGGCCTCCACCTCCTGGTAAGGAACGCAGATGTACTTGGTGAAGGCGACCGGGCGGCCGGAGCCGTCCCGGTGCTCGGTCCAGTCCTCGATGGACATGCCGAGATAGCGGTCGGGCGCCTCGCCGACCCAGCTGATCGTCACCCAGGGCAGCGCGCCCTCGCCCGTCCGGTGCGCGGGCGGGGTGCCGAGCCCGTAGCGGCGCAGGATGCGGCCGAACCCGGCCTGGGTGAACGGTTCGCGGCTGCTGTTCAGGACCCCGTAGTCGTCGCTGCTGCCGGGCCGCTTGCCGAACAGCGCCCAGCCCGCGGTCACCTGGACCATGGCGGCATCTCCCGGCCGAGCCACAGCACCGGCTCCACCACGTTGATCGGCCACACCTTGCCGCGGATCTCCACGCTGCCGTCGGCGCTCTTGCTGATGTTCCAGTAGTCGCTCTCGGTGAACCGGTCGGCCTCGCCCAGGTAGAACCCCACGGCGGACGTCGCGAAATAGCGCACCCGGTCGGGGTGGAAGTACTTCTGGATGCTGCCGAGCACCAGGTCGGCGTTGCCGACCTTGGAGTTGCGGCACAGCTCGGCGAAGAAGTGTCCCGCGGAGTCCTCGCGGACCCGCGGCAGCATCTGCGGGGTGTCGTCGTAGGTGAGGTAGCCGCCGACGCGGGCCTGCCGGTACACCTCCGGCGCGTCGAACTTCGTGACGCAGACGGCCAGGTGCTGCGGCAGCTTCGCGTCCGCCGAGCCCCGCTCGCGGAACACCCGCCGTGACAGCTTCAGCAGCGTCCGCTGGAAGTAGCTGTAGGAGTCGCCCTTGCGCCGCTCGCGGGTCGGGTCGAAGAGGTAGACGATCCCGTCGCATCCCGCGAGATGCTCGATGATCTGCTCTTCGTCGACCTCGGTGTGCTGCTCCTCCTGCTCGTCCCCGAACCCGAGGTTGTCGCCGCCCGACGCCATCGCCTCCCCCGGGACGGCCTTGCTCGCGAACACCCGGCCGGGCGAGTCCAGCAGGTCGATGTTGAACTCCAGCGGCACGACGTCGAACTTCTTGCCGAACCGTTTCCCGGTCGGGAGCGTCGTGGACCCCCGCAACGTCCAGCTCAGCGCGTTGGAGAGTTTCGTCGCGGCGGGGAACTGGCGGTGCTGGGTCAGCATGCCGGTCTGGGTGTCGAGGAAGTCGTTGGACTCCTCGTTCACGCCGTACAGCATCCAGTCCCCGGCGCTGCGCAGCACCGCCACCTGGAGCGCGGCGAGGAAGGTGGTCTTGCCGCTCTCCGGCGCGCCCCACAGCCCGATGCGGCGCATCTCCCGCTTGGGTTGGGCGATGTTCGGGTTCTGCGGTGCCTGCGGCCCGGGGGCCGCGTTCTGCGGCGGCGGGGAGAACTGCGATGGATTGGTCACCAGGCACCTCGTTCTAGATCGGCCAGGGGAAGGTTGAGTGTCTGCGGCGCGGACGGGAGCAGGCCGAGCCCCACCCCGAGCCGTCTGGCGTCGATGTCGTCCAGTTCGTGGAGCCCCGCCGCGGCGAGGCCGTCCCAGGCGGGATGGTCGCGGAACGCCAGGTCGTGGTACCCGTCGCTGTCCAGGACCGTGGCGCAGGCGACGCCTGCGCGGACGATGCCGGCCAGCGCGGCCTGCCAGCTCCGCTCGAACTGGCAGGGCAGGACGTCGTCGTCGCCCTGGATCGGCGGGTGCGGCGGACGGCCGCCCACCGTCAGCAGCACCGTCCGGGGCGGCGGGTGGCCGAAGGCGGGGGCACGGGTGCCGGCGAGGCGCTCGGCGATCTCGTGCAGGGCGTCCTCCACCGGCGCCGCCTCCGGGTACTCGATCGCGCTGGGCCGGAGCCGCGACAGCGCCTCGACGGCGTTCGCGGGTGTGCCGAGCCAGCCGCCGAGGACCGGCTTGCGCTTCTCCTTGCCGCGCCCGTAGGCGTGGTCGCGGTACCCGAGTACCGCCACCCGGATCAGGCCGGTATCGGTGCCTGCGCCGGTACCCGGGCCGATCCCGGGATAGGTCGCGTCCAGGACCGACACCAGCCCGCGCAGCAGGTCCAGCCGGCGGCGGACCAGCTCGTCCACGCCGCCCAGCTCGACCGCGCAGATCAGGTCGACGGGCTCGGTGAGGATCTCCAGCCGCTCGGGCAGCCCGTCCAGCAGCTCCGGCAGCCGCTCGGTGACCGGACGCAACCCCGGGGGCTCGGTGATCTGCACCCGGCCCGGCCCGTCCAGCACCACCTCGACGTCGGCGGGCAGCGGGGCCGCGCCCGCCGCCAGCAGCGTCCAGTGGCCGGCGCTCGCGGCGACGGCGGCCAGGACGGTCGCGCCGGCGTCACCGGGCGGCCGGGCCAGCGACACCGCGCGCCGCGTCCCGGCGGGGGTACCCGCGGGGAACAGCGGGATCAGCCGGGGCCGGAGGCGGCGGGTGCCCGGCTCGACCTCGGCGGCCAGCAGCCCCACATCGTGCCGCGCGGGCTGCGCGGCGACCAGCGGGCCGAGCAGGTCGCGCGCGCTCGCCCCTCCGGCGGGCACGACCGTGGCCTTCGGGTAGCGCTTGCGCAGGATCCGCGCCGCCCGGTCGGGGACGGGCCAGCCGAGTTCCCGGTGCACGAGGAGGACCTCGTCGCCCGGTTCGTCCAGGCGCTGTGGGAGGGCGTCCCGCAGCGACCGCCAGAGCAGGTCGCGGTCGAGTTCGGCGAACCCGCCCGCGAGCTGGAACCGCCGCTCGCCGGCGTCGCTGGACAGGATCGGCACCGCCGTCTCCCACGGGACGGTCTCCGCCGAGTCGTGCCCGCGCGGGATCGCCAGCTCGTCCAGCTCGACGCGGATCACCGTCAGGGCATGGTCCGCGCTGACCTCGGCGACGACCAGCCCGCGGCCGGGCTGCATCCGGTCCAGCGCCTTCGCAAGGGCGACTTGGAGCGGCGCGTCCGACATGGGCGGCGCGTCCACGGTCCGCCTCGCCTGTGCCCACTCCTGCGGGCTGGGCGTCCCGCCGCGCACGTGCGCGTGGTCGGTGAAACCCGCGCGGACGACCGCCAGCAGGTCCCGCTCGCGGCGCGCGGCGGCGAGCCGCTCCTCGAAGTCGCGGCGCGCGTCCGGGGCGGGCGCGCCGAGCCGCCATTCGCCGTGCAGCGGCCACCGGCACTCCGCGCACCGCGCCTCCTCGTGCGCGATGGGGCACCCGCATACCGGGCACCCGGGCCGTACCCTCCCCACCTCGGGGGCCCCGTCAGCGGCCGGCATCGGGCACGTCCTCCGGGAGGAAGGTGTCGACGTCGGCGTCGGGCGCGTCCGCCGTCCGAGCGGCGAGCCGCACCTCCATCTGGGGCATCAGCTGCTCCCGGACGGTCCGGGCGTTGCCGAAGTCGCGCGGATGCGCGCGGCGCTCCGCCGCCAGCCAGTCGAGGGCGCGGGCACGGGTCTCGACCGGGAGCCGGTAGCCCTCGGCGGCGGCCATCGATTCCAGGATCCGCACCAGTTCCTCCGGCGCGTAGTCGGGGAACTCCACCTGCACGCTGAACCGGGACCGCAGCCCGGTGTTGGCGGCGAGGAACGTCCGCATCTCCGCCGGGTAGCCGGCGGCGATGACGGTGAGGCGGCCGCGCAGGTTCTCCATCTCCTGGGTGAGGGTGTCGAGTGCCTCGCGTCCGAAGTCGCGGCCGTCGTCGCCCCTGGCCAGCGCGTACGCCTCGTCGATGAACAGCACCCCGTCCAGCGCCTCCTGGACCTTCTCGCGGGTGCGCGGCGCCGTGTGCCCGATGTACTCCCCGACCAGGTCGGCGCGGCCGGTGTCCACGACATGCCCCTTGGTGAGCAGCCCGAGGTCGCGGAAGATCCGTCCGATGATCCGCGCGACGGACGTCTTGCCGGTGCCGGGCGGGCCGAGGAACAGCAGGTGCGGCGCGACGACCTCGCCGCGGTTGCGCCGCTGCTTCAACCTGACCTGCGCGACCAGGTCCCGGATCGCCTTCTTCACCGGGCCGAGGCCGATCATCCCGTCCAGCTCGCCGAGCAGGACGGGCAGCTCCGGCACCGTCGGGCGCAGGTGCGCGCGCAGCCGCGTGGGCACGTCCGCCGCCTCCAGCGGACGGTCGACGGCCGCCCGCGTCCGCACCACCCAGCGGCGCTTGACGTCGTCGGCGAGGTCGCGCATCGTCCCGGCGTTGCCGAACCCGGGCCCGCGCGTGCGGTGCATGCCCTCGACGGCGCGGCGCAGGTCCGTCTCCAGCTCCGGCGTCCAGGTCAGGCCCTGCTCGCGGAGCCGCGCGAGCGCGATGCCCGCGAGGGTGCCCGCGTCGTAGTCGGGGAACGCGATGACGTTGGCCTCGGGGAAGCGGCGGCGAAGCCCGGGGTTGGCGTCCAGGAAGTCCTTCATCCGGTCGGGGTAGCCGGCGACGATCACGACGAGCCGGTCCCGGTCGTTCTCCATCCGGGTCAGCAGCGCGCCGATCGCGTCGCCGCCGAACCCGTCGGCCTGGTCGGCGAGCATGTACGCCTCGTCGATGAACAGCACGCCGTCGAGCGCGCCGTCGATCACCGCCTGGGTCTTCTGCGCGGTCTCCCCCGCGTACTGGCCGACGAGCGTCGAGGCGGTCGCCTCCACCAGATGGCCGCGCCGCAGCACCCCGAGCTCCCGGTACATCTCGCCGACGAGTCGCGCCACGGTCGTCTTGCCCGTCCCCGGGTTGCCGGTGAAGACCAGGTGGTGCGCGGCGGGTTCGGCGGTGCCGCGCCCCTCCGCGCGCATCCGGTTCTCCGCCTCGATCAGCAGCCGCATCCCGGCGAGGTGCTCCTTCACCGCGTCCAGCCCGGCCAGGCCGTCGAGCCGCCGCCACACGTCCTGCTGTCCGGACGCTGCGGACGTCACCCAGCCGCGCTCGCGCAGCACCGTCGCGTCCAGGGGCACGTCCGCGGCGGCGAGGGAGCGGAGCCGCTGCTCCCACGTCCGCGCGGGTTCGGCCGTCGCCGCCATCGCCCGGACGGTCCGCGCCAGCTCCGCCCAGCCGCCGACGCTCAGCCGCGGTCGCCCGGTCAGCCGCAGGACGTGGACGAGCCGCGCCAGTTCCGCCTCGTCCGGCTCGCCGACCCGGCCGGGGCCGCTGCCGCGTGCGCCGAGTTGCTTGGCCCATTCCTCCAGCGCCGGAAAACCTCGGACGTTCCGCACGAACTCGTACATCTCGGCCAGCGATGCCTTCCGCGCGACGAGCACGCACTTGTTGCCGGCGCTGCCCCGGTAGGCGACCCACTCGGCGAACACCGTCGCGAGCGCACGCCCGGCGACCGTGTGGCTCAGGACCTCCTCCGCGTGCAGCACCACGACCGCCGCGCGCATCCCGTCCTGCCGCATGAGGTGGTCGAGCGTCATCACCGCGTGCGCGTCGGTCATCCCGGCCCCCGGTGCAGCGGACACCGGCGGGCCGGACACCGGCGGCCCCGCCGGCTCCCGGTCGAGGACGGCCGTGGACGCCGGGGCCACCACCCGATCGCCGAGCGGTCCGCTGAACCCCGACCGCATCCGCCGCGCCGAGCGGTTCTTCTCGTCCCCTTCTCTGGCCTTGTGTCCCCGAGCCGTCTCCGGGCGGGCGCGCCGCCGTGACTCCTCGTCCCGGAAGTACACCTTGCGGTGCAGCGAATAGAAGACGACGCACTCGTACCCGGCCGCGTGCAGCGCCTCCCAGAGAGCGGTCTCGATCCCGTACGTGCGGTAGGCGCCGTCCACGAACGCGTCGTCCGCGCCCGGCCCGTGCACGATCATCACCGGATCGCCGTCGGCGGCGGTCAGGTGCAGCGCGGCGAGCCGCTCGGCGGGACCCACCCTCACCGTCGGACGTCCGGCCTGGACTGATCGCCCCGGGTACTGAGGGCCTCGGTGCTCGGGGACTCGGTACTGGGGGGCTCGGTACGGAGGGTCTCGAAGTCGGTGAGAGCCGGGTCGGCGCGCGGAGCATCCGCCATCGGGTCGCCTACCGGCAGGCCACGATCACGAAGGCTCGTGGCTATCTCCCGCGCGCGCTCTGCAAGCTCTTCCTCAGAGGCGGTGTCACGGTCGTAGGACAGGATACGAACAGCCAGCGTGCCGGGACCGTCATCCTCCTCCTCGTGCGCGACCTCGATGACGATCTCGTTGTCGTTGAGATGACGGAGCTTGCTGTAGAAGGCCGCGCGCTGGTCGTCGCCCGCGTAGGCGTTCTCCGTCCAGGCGAAACCGGTGGCGTGCTCGACGGCGTCCACGACCTGCTCGGCGACGTTGACGCGGGCCTGCGAGGCGAGGAGGGCGGCGGTCGCACGCGTGACGGTGTCGGTCAGTTGGCGCTCCAGGCCGGGTGCGTCCCGCCGGACGATCTCGCGCAGCTCCTCGGTGCCCAGCGGGCTGTCGTCGCGGACGTCGCCGATCCGGACGTCGAGGTCGCGGCGCAGCGCTGCCAGGCCGCCGCCCGACCAGTGGTCCACGTCGAAGGACAGGCCGTCGATCGGCTCGCCGTGCCCGTCCGGCGCGGGGAGCCGCGCGGAGAACCGCACCCGCTCGGCGACGACGGTCAGCGCGTCCAGCGCCGTGAGCCGGGCCGTCTGCCACTCCTGGTCGAGCAGGACGAGTTCGGCGCGCAGCTCGGCGAGGTCGAGGAACGTCTCCTGGAGCAGGCTCAGCGACTCGGCGGCGAGCCCGGCGGCGAGGTTGGACTCGGCCGTCGTGATACGGCGCTCCAGCCGGTCGAGCCGTCCGGGCGCGAACCGCTCGTGCGGCAGCTCGGCGCGGATCGCGTCGCGCATCAGCCGCGCGTCGGCGAGGGTTCTCTCGGCGGCGGACGCGGCGCGGTCGCGGTCGGCGCGCAGGCCGTCCAGCTCGCGGCCGAGTTCCTGGATCTCGGCGCGCCGCTCGGCCCGCTCGCGCTCGACCGCGGCGCGGATCCGCTCGTCCTGCTCGGCACGGACCTGCTCCACGGCCGAACCGATCTGCCCGCGCAGCCGGTCGGACTGCTCGCGCAGCCGCTTCGCGGTGCGCAGCTCGGACCGCTGCGCCTCGGCGCTCAGCCCGGTGAGGACCTGTTCGACGCGCCGCTGCCGTCCCTCCACCTCGCCGAACGCCTGGTCGAGCGCCTCGCGCTGCTGCCGCCGGACGGCCTCGATCAGCTCGGGAACATCGCGCCGGACCTGGCCGAGCCGGGCAGCCGCGGCACGCGCGTCCCGCCACGCCTCGGCGTCCACCGTGATCCGCTTCGCTCCGCTCACCGCGTGCTCCTCCCTGGCTTCGGTGGGCCGGACGAACCGGTGCCCTCCCGTTGGACGCCGGACGGGCCCATCGCGTTCGCCTCATCACCCTGCGCTACCGGCGGGTAGGTCGCGGCCAGCGCACGGGACGGGACGCCCACATACAGGGTCGCGCCGGTGCGGACGCGGACCTCGACCTTGCGCGGGGCCGTGCAGAGCGCCTCGCCCGCGTCCCGCAACCGGCCGGTCAGATGGTGGACGCGCTGGTTGGAGCTGCCGCGCAGCCCCCGATCGTCGTTGCGCGCGGCGACGTACAGGCCGTCGATCAGCACGTCCACCTCGGCGAGCAGCGCGGCCACGCCGTCGCCGGGCGGGCGCTCGCGCAGCCGTTCGAGCCGGTACCCGGTGAAACAGATCAGCGTGAGACCGGAACGGTCCCGGCGGGCGATCCGCGCGACCTCGGCGAGCCCGGCGGCCTGCGCCATCGGCTCGCCGCCGGAGAAGGTCAGGCCGGTGACGCGGGGGTCGGCGAGCAGCTCGGCGGCCAGCCCGGCGGGGGTGACGCTCCGCGCGGGAAGGTCCGGGATCCATTCGGGCGCTAGGCATTCGGGGCAGTGGAACGGGCAGCCCTGCACCCACACGACCGACCGCATGCCGGGTCCGAGCGCGCGGGTTCCCACGCATGTTTCAGCCACGTTGAGCATTCGACCGTTCGGGGGGATAGGCGACCGGATCACACCTGCCAGTGGGCCGGATTGTACGGGAGTGTCCCGCGCCGTCTCATGGCAGGTGACACAAACTCTCGGCCGATACTGGGGTATTTTCGGCCGTGATGACCGGATCTGGTCAGGTTCGGGGGAGTGCCTTCACTGTGACTCAGGGTTGTCCAACTTCGCGCGCTATCCTGCCCCTCTCGGCCCCCGCAGCCGGTCATCACGAGTTTCCTCATCACCCCGTTCGCCCGAATGAACAGGAATGGCCACCCGACATGGTCCCTGCCCATGAGGATCCTCCGCGCATGCCGCCGCACATGCCGGCCCGGCGGCCACAGGTCACCGCCCTCACCCCGCCCGCGGCGACCCTCGACGAGGACGCGCTCGCCCGCCACGAGCCGTTGCTGCGCGGGCTGCGGGCACGCGTCGGACGGTTCGCGTCCAGTCCCCTCGTTCGGCGCCGGACGGCCCCTCCGCGCGTTGCCGCCACACCCGTCGCGCCGCGCCTCCGCCGGCGTGCCCAGGCCGTGCCCTTCACGCGCTCTACCGCATTTGGCGCATTGCCATTCCGCGCGCCGTCTCTCGCCACCCGCCGAAAGCAGCGTCCATGACGAGTATCAATAGGCGAATTGTCGGATTTCATCCGCTGATCTGGCTGTCCGGCGCGCGGCCGGAAATCCTCGCGCAATGCCCGACCGAGCGCGGCAAATATCAGGGCATCGGCGCGGCAGTGCTGATCACCGCCGTGATGGCGGGTGTCTCCATGGCGTTCGCGCTGTCCATGGCGGTCAAGGCGCCACTGGTGTTCGCGCTGGTGTTCGCGGTCCTGTGGGGCCTCGCCATCATGATGCTGGACCGCTGGCTCGTCACCACCATCCAGCGCCAGGAGCGCAAGCGGCACGCCTTCTACCTCGCCGCGCCGCGGCTGGTCTTCGCGTTGCTGATCGGCATCGTGATCTCCACCCCGCTCGTCCTGCAGATCTTCAAGCCCGAGATCGAGGTACAGCTGGAGCGGATGAAGTCCGAGGCCGCCGACTCCAGCGCGCGGGAGGCGCAGTCCGGTGACCTCGGGCTGCGGATCTCGCGGCTGGACGCCGAGGCCAAGCGGCTCGAAGGGATCATCAGCAGCAACGGCGACACCGGCACCGACCTGAACGCCGACCCCACCATCGCCGGCCTGCGCAAGCAGGAGGCCGCGGCGCAGAAGCGCGTCACCGACGCCCGCGAACAGCTCGTCTGCGAGCTGGGCGGACGCGGCGGCGACTGCAAGGCGGGCGACGGGCCCCTCGCCGCCCAGCGCAAGCGGCAGCTCAACGACGCCGAGGCCGAACTGAAGCGCATCCGCGGCCAGATCGCGGCACGCCAGAGCGTCCTCCAACGCGAAGGCGTCACCTCCAGGCAACGCAACGTCGAAACCGCCCGCCAGCGGCTCCCGCAGGTTCGCAGGGACCTGGCCGCCGCCCAGGGACAGCGCACGCGCCTGGACGACGGCTTCGCGTCCCGGAACGCCGACTCCGACGGCCTGCTCCTGCGGCTGAAGGCCATGGACGAGCTCACCGACCAGCAGGGCACCCTGTTCTGGGCGCACATCCTGCTGCTCCTGCTGTTCACCTCGATCGAATGCCTGCCGATCTTCGTCAAGCTGCTGCTCACCCTCGTCCCCAAGAAGAACCTCTACGAGGAGATCCTGGAGATCGAGGAGCACCGGCAGCGGCGCGTCGCGCAGGAGCGCTCCCGCCGCGAGCAGAACGCGCAGATCCTGGACGCCGAGGACATCATCACCCAGGCGCGCCTGCTCCGCGAGGCGCGCGACGCCGCCATCCCCCGGATGGTCGAGCAGACCGTCCGCGCCGAGGAGGAGATCGCGCAGGCCGTCCTGCACGAGTGGCGCAACCGCGAGCTGCGCAACGTCCCGGCCAACATCGACGCCTACCTGCTCGCCGACCAGTTCCCCCACGTCGACCCGCATGCGGCACCGCCCGCGAGGCCGCCCGCGAGGCCGCCGTCCAACGGCAACGGGTCCGGCAACGGCCACGTCCAGGGCGGCGCCGGCTCGCCGCCCCGTCCGGGCCCGGCCCGTGGACCGCTCCCGCCCTCGGCCCCGCCTCCGGCCGGACCACCTCCGGCGGGCCTGCCTCCGGCAGGCGCGGCCCCCTCCGGCCCGTCACCGAACGGCGTCTCCAGCCGGCCGCCGGGCTCGTGGGGAGCACCCAGCTCCTTCTCCTGACCTGGACGGCGAGCTGGCCGGCCGGTCACCGAAAGGCATCGAGGCCGGCGATGGCCTTGCCCGTGGCCACCGAGCACCGTCCGGGCGCGTCCATGCGCGGAATCCGCTCTGGCGGGCGGTGGATGTCGCCGTCAGGGTACGGCCAGGGCCGAAGGTCCTCCGTTCAGGGGACGGGTCAGGGACGAATCAGGGCGAATCCCGATGTGGGAGTCCGCCGGAGCGGGGCATGATCGAGACATGGACATGGAGAAGAACACCACCACGAGCAAACAACTGCGCCGCACCCGCGAGGGACGCATGATCGCGGGCGTCTGCTCAGGCGCCGGCCGGTTCCTCGGCGTGGACCCCAACATCGTCCGGCTCGGCCTCGCCGTCTTCACCATCTTCGGCGGCGCCGGCATCGCCCTCTACGCGATCGGCTGGCTGCTCATCCCCGAGGAGGACGCGCCCACCTCGATCGCCGAGGACCTGTTCAAGAAGGCCGGCGACAACCCGAAGGTCCAGGACGCCGTCCAGAAGACCAAGGACGCGATGAACAAGAACCGCGTCTGATCACGGTGCGGAGGCGGACCGGCGGGCGGCCTGGACGGACACGCCCGCGGCGGCGTCCTGCGGTTCGAGACTCTCGCGCACGGCGGCGATGACGCCGCCGCGGACCTGGTTCCAGGTCAGGGTCAGCATCGCGGCGGCCGACAGCCCGAGCACACCCGACAGCGCCACCACCGTCTCGGGCCCGAGGACCTGCGCGGCGGCACCGGCGGCGAGGATGCCGAGGCCCTGAACGGCGAGGATGCCCGACTGCGCGAGCCCGAACGCCTGCCCCCGTCCGGAGGTCGGCACCGACGCCACGAACGCCGCGTTCGCCGCGAGCTGGTAGGCGCTGCCCATCCCCGACAGCGCCCACAGCAGCACGACGCCCCACAGCGGCGGGTACGTTCCCGCCCCGATGAGCGGCAGGCACGCCAGGATCGACATCCAGCCCATGACACGCAGCCGGTTCGTCGGACGGACGAACCGGCTGAACAGGAACGCCCCGGCCACCATCCCCATCGGCATCGCCGACATGAGCAGCCCCACCGTGATCGCACCGTCCCCGAACGTCGCCGCGTACGGAGCGGCCAGCCCCTCGGGCACCACGGTGAACGCGCACAGCCACGCGAACAGCACCAGCGACCGCAGCGCGGGATCGCCGAACACCAGCCGCACCCCGTCCCGCGTCCCGCGCCACAGCCGCAACGACTCGCGCTCGCGCTGCCTCGGCGCGGGCCGTCGCCGCAGCCCGCCGACGAGGACCACCGCCGACAGGCCAAAGGTCGCCGCGTCCAGGGCGAGCGCCCCGTACGTCCCGATCACCGCGACGGTCGCGCCCCCCGCCAGGAACCCGAGCATCTGCGCGGCCTGGTGCGTGATGTTGTTGATCGCTGAGCCGGCCACATATCTGTCACCTTCGAGTACGTCCGGCATCACCGCGGCACGGGCAGCGGTGAACGGCGCGCCCAGCAGCACCGTCACGAAGACGAAGGCGCACAGCGCCCAGAACGGCATCGCCATCAGCGCCATGCACGCGACCAGCCCCGCCCGCACGACGTCGCACACCACCATCACGGTGCGGCGCGGGAACAGGTCCGCGAGCCCGGACAGCACGGGCCCGCCCACGATCGGCGGAAGATAGGTCAGCGCGTACGTGAGCGCCGTCAGCAACGCCGAGTTCGTGTGCTCGTACACGAGCACCGCCAGCGCGACCTGGGCGAGCTGATCGCCCACGAACGACAGCGCCTGCGCCAACCAGAGGGCACGGAACTCCCCCACCGCGAACACCTCGCGATAGGTCGCCTGCGCCTCCGGCGGGCGCCGATGCCTACCGCTCTGCCTTCCCGCCACGCACGCTCCCTGGGTTGCGCGTCCCTCCCCATTAACTCACGCTGCGTGGCGTTCGCGTGACCTACAGTGCGCAATCGACGGAAGTCAGTACCCGAGTTCGTCCAGCCTGTGGTCGTCGATTCCGAAATGATGCGCGATCTCGTGGACCACCGTGATCCGGACCTCCGTCACCACGTCGTCCGGGGTGTCACAGATCCGCAGGATCTCGTTGCGGTAGATCGAAATGTGATCGGGCAGGACCCCGCCGTACCAGTCACCCCGCTCGGTGAGGGGTACGCCCTGATAGAGACCGAGCAGCCCCCGCTCGGGCGCGTCGTCCTCAACGACGATGACGACGTTGCGCATGTGGGCGGTCAGCTCGGATGGGATGGTGTCGAGGGCCGTACCGACCAGGTCCTCGAACGCCTCGCGCGACATCTCGATCACAACGTCATTCTGCTCGAAGGAGACCCTGTGCCGCGGACGTGGGTCCGTAACACCGTGGACAAGCCCGTCACCGCCGCCCGCCGCCTGGCCCCCGCCGGCCGCCGGGTCCGCGCCGTCCTCACCGGCCGATGGGCGAGACTCGCCCTCGTCCTGGCCGTGGGCGCCGCCGGCGGCTACGCGGGTCTGCTCCTCGGCGGCCACGCCACGACCCCCGTCGGCCCCACCGACGTCCAGCTCGCGCTCACCCCGTCCTGGGGCGGCGGCACCACCCTCAAGCTCCCCCCACTCGGCGCCCTGCACCTCGACACCCACTGGGGCCCGATCTCCCTTGAGGCCCGCGTCATCGACCTGCGTCCGGACGAGGCCCGCAAGCTGATCGAGAACGACGCCGAACTCGACCGCGTCACCGACCAGATCGCCGAGCAGATGCGGCACGGCGTGACCGTCATGCTCGCCCGCGCCCTCGCTCTCTCCCTGCTCCTCGCCTTCCTGACGACCCTGGTCCTCTTCCGCTCCTGGCGCCGCGCGCTCCTCGGCCTCGCCGCGTCCGCGACGGGCCTCGTCGCCCTCACCCTCACGGGCCTGCTCACCTTCAACCCCCAATCCGTCGCCGAGCCCCGCTACACCGGCCTGCTCGCCAACGCCCCCCAGGTCGTCGGCGACGCCCAGAGCGTCGCCGCCCGCTTCTCCGTCTACCGCGCCCAGCTCGCCCACCTCGTCGGCAACGTCTCCAAGCTGTACGCCGCGACCTCCACCCTCCCGACCTACGAACCCGACCCGTCCACCCTCCGCGTCCTGCACGTCTCCGACATCCACATCAACCCCGCCGCCTGGAACGTGATCCGCTCCGTCAGCGCCCAGTTCCAGGCCGACCTGATCATCGACAGCGGCGACCTCATGGACCACGGCACCAAGGCCGAGGACAAGTTCGCCAACGCCATCTCCGACCTCAAGGTCCCCTACGTCTACGTCCGCGGGAACCACGACTCCCAGGGCACACAGAAGGCCGTCGCCCGGCAGAAGAACGCCATCGTCCTGGACGACACCACCCGAGACATCGAGGGCCTGCGCATCTACGGCGTCGGAGACCCCCGCTACACCCCCGACAAGAGCACCCGCGACGACTTCGTCGGCGCCGACCAGCTCCGCGCCGAAGGCCTCACCCTCGCCGACAAACTCCGCAAGACCGGCAAGCTCCCCGACATCGTCGTGGCCCACGACCCCGCGGAGAGCGAGGCGTTCTCCGGCATCACCCCGCTGATCCTGTCCGGCCACGCCCACAGCCGCTCCACCAAACTCCTGCCCACCGGCACCCGCCTGTTCGTCCAGGGCTCCACCGGCGGCGCCGGCCTCCGCGGCCTCGAACGCGAACAGCCCACCCCCATCGAGCTGTCCGTCTTGTACTTCAGCCGCGCCACCCACCGCCTCCAGGGCTGGGACGACCTCCGCCTCGGCGGCCTCGGCCTCACCTCCGCCCAGATCGAACGCCACCTCGAACCCGACCCCGACCGCCCCATCAAGCCCCCACCCCCCTCTCCGCCCCCGACCCCCACGTCCCCTTTCCCGTCCGGCGAGCCCCCGACCAGCACCTCCCCGCGCCGCCGCTAACCGTTTACCCGCGACCCCCTGTTGTCCCCTACACTTGACCAGGTTGAGTGGCGGTCACCCCGCCACCACGGGCCCCCTTCGTCTAGCGGCCTAGGACGCCGCCCTTTCAAGGCGGTAGCGCCGGTTCGAATCCGGTAGGGGGTACACACGGAACCGGCTTGACCGGAACCGACCACCACGTTCGCGACATCCCGCTGCATATCGACGATTTCGGACGTGATTGTCACCTCGCATTTCACGAGGCGCTTCTCCCGGTCATGGTGCATCTTCAACCCGAAGACATCCAGCAGCCGCCGCAGCGTCGGCTCGGGAAGTAGTTCCAGGTCGACCGGACCGCTCGGCAGCAGATCCAGCAGTTCGGGCGCCGGGCGGACGGGCGCCGCCTCCTGGAGTTCCCGCAGCCTGCCGTGCTCCGCCTTCAGATCGGCGGCGATCTCGGCGGCGCGCTCGTTGACCCGCTGAACGAGCGCCGGGGTCGGCTCCTCCAGATTCTCCAGCGGATCGAGTACACGCGCTTGCCGCCGGCCCAGGTCCTTGATCTTGGCTTTGGCCATCGCGACCTGCGTCTCATGCTCATCCAGGTGATCATCGTCGAGCCGAGCGAGAAGCACCTGCAAACGTTCGCGGCGGTGGGCGCCGAAGATCTCACGGTTGAAGAACTCGTTCAGCCCCTCCATCAGCGGTTTCTCCCGCACCCTGATCACGGCGGGATGCCCTTCGGGCAGGTAGGAGCGCTTCGGGCTGCAAACGTAGTAGGTGTTGCCGGAGTCCTCCTTGCCGAACATCCGCCGCCCACACAGGCCGCACGTCATGTAGGACCTCAACACAAAGGTCCGCCGAGGCTTCTCGGGCTTGCTCCGACCACTTGGGCAACCACGGGCCCGCGCGTTGTCGCGGGCGACCCGTTGCGCCTCGGTGAAGACCTCGATCGTCACCAGGCCAGGGTGGGTTGGCTCCCCAGACCACACCCACACCTCGGGCGGGTTGCTTCTCCCACCCGCCGAAGAGGTCGCTTTGCGATTCCACACCATGTAGCCGGTGTACTTGGGATTGCACAGGACGTCGCGGACCGAGGAGTAGGTCCACCTGCCCACCGTCCGGGACTTGGCCGTGGCGACCGGTGCCGGATTCCGCTCCAGATCGGTGTTCAGACGGTCAGCGATCTCCTGGTACCCCACACGTTCACCGATCCGAATCTCGAAGATCGCCTGGACGACCGGTCCCCGCACCTCGTCGGGAATCAGCACGTGTTTGGTGGCTCCCTGTTCTCGACGCGCCGCCACCGGGTGAGGGACCTTCTTGGCCGCGTATCCGTAGGGTGGCCGCCCGACGTTGAAGCCCTGCCGGGTGTGGACCTCGAACCCGCCCCAGGACTTCTCCAGCATCTCCAGGACATACCACTCGGCAACACCCTGCTTGACGCGCCGGGTCAACACCTGCGACGAGCGCTTACCGCCGAGGCTGATCGGTTCATCGGCTGCCCACAGCGGGATGCCGACCTGCTCCAACCGGTTCTCGATCTGGGTTCCGACATAGGTGCGGCGCGCGATCCGGTCGACGGACTCGCAGATCACCGCATCGAATCGCCGGTCAGGCTGGGTCGCCTCAAGTAGCAGGTCCTGGATGCCGCCATCGCGCGGCACGGGGATGTTGAAGCGCTCGTGCCCGCGCCCGAATCCCCGCGCGTCGAGATCCTTGCGCCCCGACTCGATGTCATAGAAGTGCGCGACGATCACGGCCTGTCCAGGAAGCGCCGTGTGCAGCGCGGTCTGGCTACTGGCGAGCTGACGCGGCAGCGACAGGGTCGGGTCCTGCTTGTCCTCGGTCGAGGTCCGCCCCGCGAACGCCACCCGCAGCGGCCCCGACAACCGGAGGCCACCACCCGGACCGGTCAGACCTCGGGAACGGACGCTTCGCGATCCCGCCGCGAACACCTCGATAGGGACTGGGCTTCCTGATTGCTCCACCACGTGAGTGCCTCCTTGATTAGGCGTGCCTGGGCTCGGGCTAGTTGTTCCTGGACGGACGGGTCCGCCGGGACCAGTCGCCAGGTCAGCGTCGGCTGCTCGCCATCGCTCCGCGATTGCTTGCGCGGCCCGGTCACCGTGTCCCCGGCCGCCGGGCGTTGGCGCTGGTGGTCGCGGTGTCAAGCCGGTCCGGGTATGACCGCACACCTCTGCCATGAAGATCAAGTCCGGACACCTCGCTGCCCACGGGACCGGTCTCGTCCGCACGGGAGAAGAACAGGAGATCCTCGTGGGCGGTGGCCATGGCGGGGATGCCGTGTTCGCGGTGGTCGCAGATTCTGGTGAGCGCGGCGCGGCGGGCTGGTGCCGGGCGTGGCTGGGCGGTGGGTTGGGTGGGCTTGCCGGTGGTGTCGTCGGGGCATAGCCAGACGGTCAGCGGCAGGAGTTGTCGTGCGTGGGTGGCGGGTGTCGGAGCCGGTCCGTTGGTGCTGTTCATAGTGGGTGACCCGTGATGGTCACCCGGTCCCCTGTCTCACTAAGTAAAAGACCCAACGCGTCGACGATTTGGACAACGAAGGTCTCTCACCTCTCACCCGGTCACACCACCGGCGAAGGTCACGCGACGGGAAGGCGCGACAGCGGGAGTCCGAGCAGCCGTGATCACGACGGCCGCAGGAGGGACATCTCAGCTGTGAGGTGGTCCCGCAAGAGGACGCTCCACAGTTTTGATCACCCTTTGCGCGTTCACGCTCCGCCCCCGCGTTCACACAGGTCACAGCGATTTTGAACACCTGCTGGATCTTGACGATCGAGGCCATCTCAGACGTGCTCATGGTGAACACTTCGCGTTCTGGCGCGGCAGCCGCGACATCCCATGCCCAGCCGAGTAGGACGAACACCTGGTCATAGGCGTCGCGTTCGGTGTCGTGCGAGGTCGTGCCGGTCGCGTCACCGGACATGTAGCGTCTCCCTCGTCATGACCGCCTCTTTCACGTTGGGGTGGGGTCGTGAGACCCGGGTCATGACGGGGCGGACGGGCCCTGACCCGTCCACCCCGCCTACGGTCACTCCGTGGTGTTGGCGACGTCGCCGGTTTCGGTGGTGGCCGGGTTGGCGGCGCGGAACCGGCGGGGGCGCTCACAGGTCAGGACGGCCTCGCCGCACCCGACGAGGGTGTCGAGCGCGTTAGCGATGGCGCCGGATGACCGGTCCAGGACTTTGGCGATCTCGCCGGGCGTGAATTCTTTGTCCGGGTAGGTGCTCAGATGTCCGGCGACCAGGGGCCGCAGCGGCGACGGGGCGCTACGGTCTCCGGTCGCGCGCGCCGTGCGCGTCCCGGTGCCGCGTTGGGTGCGGCGGACGCTACCGGCGTAGCGCGCTATGTCCTCCATGCCGCGCGTGATTCGCTCGTCGTCGTCAGCCGCTATCGCGGCGAGGGTGGTGGTGACCGTGCCCAGCAGGTCGGTGAGGATCACGCGCGCGGTTTCGCGTTGTTCCACCTTGCGGAGTTCGGCGTCGACCCGTGCGCGCCGTTCGGCCTCCTCTTCCTGAGCTTTGCGCAGCGATTCGGCCGCCGCTGCCCGCCGGTCGGCCTCGTCCGACAGCACCCGCATGGCGGTCGCGAGGGTGTCCGGTGAGATGACGCCCGTCCCGCTAGTGGCGTCCGTCCCGGTGGTGGCGTCCGGTGCCGTTGGGGCGTCGGTGCCGCTGTCGTCCGCCGGGGCGGCCGCGTGGTTGTCGCTGGTGCCGGTGGCGGCCGTGGGGGCGACCGGGGCCCACACGTCCGGTGTGCGGCCCCGACCGGTGCCCTGACCGGGCGATCGGACGGCGAGCCCGGCGTCCGCAAACGCCGTCAGGGCTTTGGTCACGGTCGCGCGGCTGACCCCGGACGCCTCAGCCAACGCCGCCACCGTCACACCGTCCGGCGCGGCGTTCAGCGCGTCCCACACGGCCTCAGCCGCCCCGGTCGGACGTCCCCCCGCCGCGCCGTCCGTCGCACTGTCCGCCGGGGCGGTGGTGGCCGTTCCTGCGGTCACGGTGGTGTTGATGTTCGCCATTTTCACTACCTCCAGAATGGCGGCCGAATTGGGCGGGACTTTCCCGCCCGGCGTCGTCCGCCATCACGACCATTTCTCGACCGTGCGGCGAAAGCAACACGGAGCGCCGACCAATTGCGTCACCGTAACGGCTGAACAGACTTACCTCGGTAAACATTAATTTAATGATCGGGCCAAGTTCGGCTACCGCTACGGGTGCGGGCATTCCGAGTCGCCAGCCCATCATGCTCGCGCGTTCCGGATTCACCCTGTCGCGGCGATCTCGACTCGGACGGTGCGGCGCGTGTGCCTCGCTCCACCTTCAGACGAGACAATGCCACCGGCACTTATGCTCTCAACAGTTGGCGCGACACAAGGAAAAAGGCCCTTCATGTTGGAAGTCGGTGAATACTTTGGAGCGAGTGATCGGAGAATGTTTCTTCACACGAACGAACCGACCCTATGTATGTTCCTCTTGAGGGATATCCGGGTGCACCATCGCCCCACCCGAGACGCGCATTGACCTGCGGCGACATCGGCCAGGACGGGGGGCGCCCATAGGCAACCCCCCGGTTGCTCCCCCGCTCTCGCCCCCGGTTGCCCCCTTGCCTTGACCTCGCGAGTATGCGAAGGCCCCGCCCGCGTCTAGCCTGATGCGCGGGCGGGGCCTCTTCAGCCTTGGCCTTGAGGGCGGAACCGGCCGTTAAGGGCGGGTCGGTCCCACGGCAGGGAGCTTCTGTATGGCCTCGGGCGGCTTGTCGCGGGGCTGGCCGGTGGAGTCCAGGCCCGCCCAGACGGTGTGGCCTTCGGCCGGGCTTCCGTAGATACCGAACAGCGTGGCCATTTGCGCGACCGCCCACAGGCCACGCCCACCCTCACTCTCCGACAGCGAGACCTCGCGCGGGTGCTCCCGCACTACGGGATACCCGTGACCGCCGAGGTCACTGACACCGATGTAAACCAGGTCGCCGACCAGCAACTCGACGGCGAAGCTGCCCTTGTGTTCGCCTGACCGAGTGTGACGCACGGCATTGGTGGCCAATTCGGTCACCACGAAACCCACCGTGCTGTCGATCTCGAAATCGGCGAACAGGAACACCGTGAACATCCGCGCGAGCGGAACCTGATCTGCCCGTCCCGCGAAGACGCGATGCCAGGACTGCGACGTGCTCACCCCTGTGATCGTGGGTTCGAGACTGAGTCTGGGCATTCCTTGAATTCCCCCTACCGGCCGCTCCGTCGCCGCGTTCCCATTAGCGGCGAACCAATCGCAGCGAACCGGCCACCATCAAGGAACAGCTCCAATTGATATGTCAAGCCTACGAATAGAAGTGTTCCAGGAAGGCGCCTTTGATAGCACGGACGCATAGGTGGACGACAAAGCCGAGGTGACCGGAGCGAACGACCTCGTCAATCACGCAACGGACCGGTACTCACGGTTCTCTGCCGCAAAGGCGTTGGGCCAGCGAGATGCCAGGGATTAGGGGCGTCGAGCTTGCCATGACATCTGAGGCATCCTTGCTGAAACGGCGAAGCAGGCGTCGATTTATACACCGCAGAACCGGCGCCGCTCACGAGCACAGACCCCGCGCGGCCTGGCGAGAGTGCATATACGACGACAACCGTCGGAACACGCGGACGGTCACTCAGCTGAACCATTCCCGCGTGCGGGGCCGACGAGAGTTCCCGCGCGTGGACCTCCACGACCTCTACGAACCATCCCCGTGGTTGCGGCCGTGAGAAGTGGAGAACAGTCCCACTGTCGTCCAACAACTCGCAGGGGGCTGACTAGTACCTTCTACAACCAGAACCGAATCCTCGGCGGAGATCCTTTCTGGGTACGAGCTGTCTTGAACGACGGTAGGCAATCCTGGTGACATGACGTCTCCACATCAAGATCCGCGAACGTATGTCGTTCCAGTGCAGGACGGCCAGTACTACATCGAAGCATCGGGCGGACGCGGAGGTGACTGGCTGGATCCACAAGACGGTCTCACCACTGGGCAGTCCAATTGGGTGGCGATCTTCACGGGCACCCAGTGGGGTCCTGTTACCCTCCGACTTCAAAGCCTGCCCGAGCGGTCAACTGATCTTGAGACGGGCTGGGAGATGATCGTCGAGCGCGACATCGTCACAGCAGACGGTGGCCTGGCTGTAGTCAGCACCTATAGCGCTGGTTCTGGTGGAATGAAGCTCCCGCCAGGACGTGGACGCCTGCGGATTCACGTTCGTGACAGGGCCGTAGCGCTGCGCCACAGCAAGCTGGAGAGTCCGCTGGAGACCCACTTCATCCAGGTTTGGCCGAGTAGTGAGCCACAAGCACCTGCGGTACTGCTTGGCCCAGACGACGTGGCGTCTCAGATCAGTCCAAACTGAGCGGCGTCCGGACACCGGGAACCCCGGCTGATTCTTAGGGATCGGCCGGGGCCTCGCGCAGCGGCACATCCCGACCGGGCCAGCCCGCCAGCGCTCGTCGTCAACGTGCCTTCCGGGGGATGCGGGCGGTCAGCGCCGCCCGCAGGGAGAAGGGCGGATGGGGTGAGAACAACCGCGCGACCACGGTCAGGACCCTGGACACCCCGTGTGGCCGTGTGCGGGCGCTGCGGACTAGTGCCCAGTACTGGCGGGCGACGTCGGGGCCGGTGCCGCGCGCGGCGGCGACGTCGGCGGCGAGTTCATCAGCCCACTGCACCCCCGTGGCGACCGCCCACACGGCGGGCGCGACCAGGGCCAGCAGGTGCGGGGGGACGGTCAGGCCCAGCGCCAGCCATCCGGCCAGGAGCGGCGCGCCCAGCATCCGGCGCAGGGTCCGTGACATGCGGCGAGCGTGATGTGCCTCGTGGGCCAGGACGAACGCGGCCATCTCGGGCTCGGCCAGTAGCCGCTCACCAAACACGACCAGCGGGCGCCGCCGGTAGGGGATCAGCGCGGCCGACAGCCGCATCCGCGCGCACGGGCAACCGCCATTGTCGATGGTGCAGACCTGTTCGTGGTCGGCATCGGGACGCATCACATACAGGTACACGCCGTCCGCAGCGCGGAACCGGCGGCGGAGCGTGCGCTGGACGTCGCCCAGAACGGCGCGGGTCTCAGGTGGCTGATCCGCCATGAGTTGGTGCTGGTAGGCGGTGGCGGTTGCCCAGTCCACCCCGTTGGGGCCGGTCCGGTGTTCCTTCCTCTCAGCCAGCACGATGCCAACGACGACGGCTGCGGCCAGGACGGCGCTCAGCACCGTCCCCATCGAGTGGGGCAGTGCACCGAGTAGGTCGGCGATGCCGCCCCCGACGGGAAGAAGCACCAGCGGCGCTATCGGTAGGAGCGAGCCGCGCCGTCCGCCGCTGAGTTGCCCGTTGCGCATGAAGGACTCGAAGTTGGCAGGCGGCGTCGCGCTGGGTTGGCGTGTGTTGGGGGATGCGGAGCGTGTGGTTTTGGGCATCGTTGTCGTTTCGTCGTCGGTGGTATTCGGTCAGATGGTCAGCGCTCGCTCGCCCTCCGGGGGGCGGCGCCGAGGTCGGCGGCGATCACGTCGGCGGCGTCCTCGGGGTCGGTGGGCAGCGGCAGCCACGGGCCATCTCCCTGCCGCATCCGATACGCCGCGCCGTCCCACTCAACGATCTTTGGCCCGGCGTCGCGGTAGGTGACGGTCACGTGCGGCAGACCGGTGCCCTCATCACGGACGACGGACACGGCCATCTGTGGTGCACGGCGGCGGAGCGCGGCGTGCAGCCGCTCGGCCGGACTGAACGCTTCGGGTAGCAGCATCTACTTCTCCAAGGGTTGTGGGGGTGAAGTGGGCGGGCGGCCGGGGGCTTTCCCACCCGCCCACGTCCGATGGAAGGGCGGCGGTGACCCGGTCCAGCCCGAGCCACCGCCCGGTCACACCGACCCCGCCCCTCAGGGAGTGGTGTGACAGATGGCGGGGGTGGCGCCGCTCTGAGTTGGGGACCAGCGGCACCGCCCCGGTCCAGGCGTCGCGCACCCGCTGCTTCCGTTCACGACGGCGAGCCTGTGCGCGTTCGACGATGCTGCCGAGGTAGGCGACCTTGTCCGGGTCCTCACACTTGCCCTGGCAGTACTGCGACTCCGGAACGATCGCGTTCATCAGCGCGCCGTATGCCGCGATCGCATAGTCCAGGTCGGTGTGGCCCGCCGGTGGCTTGCGCCTCATCATGGGGTTCCTCTCCTGGTGTGTGGTGGCGCGGCGGGCGGGGAGGTGATCGTCGGTCACCCGCCCGCCGCGCGTGTACGGCGGCCGCTCGTGCCGGCGGCGGCTGGCCGTATGACCGGGTGGGTGCGGCGGACCCCCGCCAGAGGTAGCCGTGCCACGCCCACATCCCGGTCACTGTTGGCCTTCGCCTGCTTCGCTGAGCGCGGCGCGCAGCTGGTCAGGGGTGTCGGCGTCGAAGCCGCTCGGCGCGCGTTTGAAGCGTCGCCCGGACTCGTCTCGCTGAATGTCCCGCATCGCCCACCAGCGACCTCGGTCGCTGTGGATGAACGACCAGCCCGGAAACTCCGCCTTGAGCCGGGCTTTGGCGTCTTCGACGTCTTCGGCTGTGTCCGTTGGAGTCGAGGTCACGGGACCCACCCCCAGTTGCGATGCACGTTTACGCGGTCACCATCAGTGAATCTGTGGCGGGTGCCATACATCTAGCGGGAGACTCAGGAGGGGAGAGGAGGGTGCCCACCGGCTCCCCCTGACGACCGGCGAGAGGTGCATCGCAACATGTCCGCCGCGAAGATCATCGGCGCACGCTTGCGCAGACTGCGCGAGGAACCACGCGACCGGCACGGTCGCGCCCACCGGTCCCGCGAGAAATGGGCGCTCATGCTGCGCAGTGCGGCCGGGCCCGATGCCGACGGGCTACCGGGCGTGAAGAGCCTGGCCGACATGATCAAACAATGGGAGCGCGGCGACAACATCCCCGGCCCCATCTACCGGCCGCTGTACGCGAAGGTGACCGGTAAGCCAGAGGCCGAACTGTTCGCAGAGGCACCCGGCCGACATTCACGGAAGACCAGCGACGCCCCCACCGAGGGCGATGGACCCCTGCAAGGCCGCCGGGACGCTTTGAAACTCGGTGTAGCGGCCGCCGCACCAGAGGTCCTCCACCGGGTGCTGCGCGGCACCGCCGCCGAAGCCATGGAGTTCACCCGGCTCACCGGCTCCACCTCCGTAGGCGCAGGGACCTTCGCGCATCTCGAAGCGGTGATCACCGAAATCGACCGGGCGTACAGCCGGGACACCCCTGCCGAGCTGTTCGCCATGGCGCACTCCTACCGGCACCGCGTGGCCGATCTGATCAGAGGGCCTCACACCCTCAAGCAGGCGCGCGAACTGTACGTCTACGCCGCGTGGCTGTCCGAGTCCCTGGCGTGGCTTGCTCACGACCTGGGAGACCCGTTCGCCGCGGAGTCCTGGGCGGTGGACGCATACGAGCACGCCGACCAGGCCGGCCACGACGAGCTGTGCGCGTGGGCGACCGACGCCATGGCCTCGATCGCGATCTACACCGACCGTCCCGCCCGCGCCCTCGCCGCCGCGCACCAGGGCATCGCCAGGGCCCCGCGAACGCATCCCCTCGCCGTCCGGCTCCGTGCGCAGGCCGCCCGTGCGCACGCTCGTCTCGGCGACCGCGGCGAGTGCGAGGACATGCTTCACCAGGCGAGCAAGGTCTACGGCGCTCTACCCGCCCGCGCGCCACTGCGGTTCACCGTGGACACCGGGAACCTGGCCGCACTGGCGATGACGTCCTACCCCGCGTCGGCCTACATCTGGCTCGGCGACGCCGTCCGCGGCGACTTTGCCAAGGCGCGCAAGCACGCCCAGGCCGCCATCGACGAACAGGAGGGACTGCCGGAGTCGGCGCGCTCGCCGAGCCGGGAGGCGATCGCCAGGGTTGACCTCGGTATCGCGCTCGCCGAACTCGGCGAGCCCGAGGAGGCCGCGGCCATGGGACGGCGCGCCCTTGGTACGCCCCGCCTGGTGGACTCCGTACGGTCGCGCGCAGGCGACCTTGACCGGGCGCTTGCCGCCCGGCATCCCGAGGTCCCGGCGGTGCGGGACTTCCACGAGATGTACAGGCACCTACAACCGGCGAGGTGATGACGACGAGCGACACCGGAAAGTCCGAGATCAACATCCGCCGCCCCTACCTCGACCTCATCGAGCAGGGCGTCAAGACGGTCGAGGTCCGCGTGGGCTACGCCAGCATGCGAAGAATCCAGGCGGGCCAAGACCTGACCTTCGTCTCTGGTGATAAACGGCTACCGACCCGGGTCACGCGGGTGACCGAATACACCACGTTCGACGCGATGCTCGACGCCGAGGACCCCCGCTCGATCGGCGGGGAGTTGGGCGAGAGCCGCGAGGAGCTCCTCGCCGTGATCCGCGGCATCTATCCGCCGGAGAAGGAGAAGCTCGGCGTCCTCGTGATCGGGATCGAGGTTCTCCCGGTGAGCGATCTCGCCGCGGAGTAGCCTGGCTGTGCGATGCACCGGCGCCCCATCCCAGTCGTGAAGGACGGGGCGCCAGTCTTTTCCGGGTCAGCATTCGCAGACCACGCCGTCGCCGTGGCTGTCCTGATACCAGCGGTACTCCGGGTCGACGCCGCGGACGTACGGGCCGAGGCCAGCGGCGGGCGGCGTCGTCAAGGTGCTCGATGTCCATCCGTTCCCAGCAGACCACGTCCACAGAGTTCCCAAAGCCTTCCCAGTGGGGCACATCAAGGGCACACGGACCCGGGAATTGCCCTGGCACTGCCGGAAACTCTTGGGGATGTGTTTCGCCTGGTCACATCAGCAACGGACCCCGCATCGGCCTGGGCCTGGCGCACCCAGGTCCGCAGCGCTTCGCGGGTGGATGCCCAGATCGGCAGCGATCTGCGCGATCGGCCGATCCGACTCCCGAGCCAGCCGCACAGCCCGCTCACGGAGCTCCAGAGGGTACTTGCGTGGTGCCGACATTGACGGTCATTCTCCTCCCTGCCAGCCAAGATCATGACTGGCTTGAAGGACTTCACCAACCCGGTACGGCTCACTGGGAAACGTCCGAGAGTCCGCAAGCCATGCGGCCGCCCCTGGCGCCAGCGCCTGGTTTGAGGGTCCAAGATGTTGATGCCAGAGAGAACCAGACGCCTTCACCGTCGTCTCGATCAAAGCTCACACCACTCCACGCCACTGACCGCGGCGCGGCCAGCGCGCGCGTCGTGAGCTACAAGGCCCCAAGCTCGGACCGAGCACCTCAACCTCCGCGACGTCAACAGGAAACCCTGGGCGGGGCCAACGCAGGCACGACTAGCAACGGCCTGTCGTGAAGCCTGGGCCATGAGTCTCCGAAGTCTTCATCCTTATCGTCAATCAGACGAAATGGCGCTACCCTCTAGATGCGACGAGTGCGGCCATCAACGGGGGTGCGCCGCTGGCAGGAGGGTGTGATGTGATGAAGGATCTCAACGGGTTCATCCCCGCGGACCTGCTCGGCACTGATGGCTATGTCGGCGGCGTCACCGACCATGAGCAGATCCTGGAGCAGGAGCTTCGGGTCGCGGCCAGGGTTTCCTCCGGGCTCGCTTACCACTACACCGGTGCAGACACCGCGATTCAAGGGATCCTGTTGAACGGCACGCTGCGATTGTCACCGTTCTCGACCACCAATGACCTGTGGGAGTCGCGCCCGTTCTATCCTTCTGTCTCCGCGGACGCCGACGACCGCGGCCCGGGCCCGGGCATGCTGCCGCTGTGGCAGGAGATCGACCGGCACATCCGAGTACATGCCAAGGTGGCGTGCCTTACCCAGGACGTACAGGTCATGGACGGCGGATACGCGTCAGACGCGCTGCGCGGGTATGCGCACCTGTCGCTGTGGGCGCACTACGGCGCCCGCGGGGCGGGCCTGTGCCTGGGATTCGACCTGCGCAAGCTCGTCGAGGGCTTCATGACCGCGCCGCATCTGCTGCACACATTGCGTTTCCATGGCCCGGTCCAGTACCGGCACGCCAGCGTCACTCCCGTCCACAGCATCAGGCTGGGGCAGATCACTGAGTTCGGAGTCGACGCCGCCGCGCTCGCCTTTGCCGAAGACAACAAGGAAGGGGTGTTCTTCCGCAAGCACGCCGACTGGGCGAACGAGTGCGAGTACCGCCTGGTCTTGATCGATCAATCCGTCCTACCTGCCACTGTGGACATCCGCAGCGCTCTCTCCCACGTTGTCCTGGGTGAGTGTTTCCCTGACCACAAGCGTCCCGCACTCGCCGCGGTTCTGGCCGAATACCCTGACGTCAAGGTGCGGCAGATGCGCTTCCACAATCGTACGGTCTATTGCGAGCAGATTTCGCTTGACGACGCCAGCCTTCCGAGCCCTGGCAGCGCCGCCGCGACGCCGGGCAAGCCTCGACGCACCGGCTCGCTGAGGGAGCGACTGAGCCAGTTGCGCACGGCCGAAGAAGACCAGCGAGCCGACGCCGAAAATGCTCAGCAGTTGGTGCTCGGACCTCTCGGCCAGATAGCTCAGGCATTCTTCGCCCTCAAGCAGTTGCCGCCCGAGGGTGCGAAAACTTGGCTGAACCCTGGGGCCAGTGCGGTGCCTGCACATCTACGGCAGCGGACCGCTGGCGTCCCCGGCGAGATCGTCCGCTTCGAGCAGGGCATGACCATGATCGTCGCAGATGCCGACGACCCGTTTCGCGTCGTGGTGGCGGCTGCCGCAATCCAGGTTCTCAGCGACCAGCACGTCCGCATCCACGGACATGTCAAACGCGAGGAGCCTGATCCTTCTGCGGGGGTGACACGCATTCCCGTGTGGAGCGACTCCCGCGACGCTCAGATCGATGAGGCCACCGTCGTGACCGAGAGACTTCTCGGCGAGCTGAGCCACGCTTTCTCCCATGCTTTGCCGGAGTTCACAAAGACCTGCGAGGCGGCCGCAGAAGCTCGCTGAACCGGCGCCCCGCTCCCCTGAGCGTCTCGCTCACGCACTCGCTGCCAGCGGTGAAGCCCGAAGCCGACCCTGGATCCGTCCGAAGGGCGTTGCGGATCATTCCTCTTATGCCAAGCGGTGCGCCTCGCCGTCAGGGACGGGTTCCCTTTCGGTAACGTCGTGCAGGACGTGGGCAAGGATCTCTGCCCCGCGCACCATCCTGGGGCGGGAGCGGTTGAAGTAGGTGGGGCCGTCCAGGACCCACACCTGTCCGGGCCTGTTCCGCCTACCCGCCCGCGCCGCCCACATCGGCAGCGCCACCCGGCCGCCCCCGGGAACACGCCGATACGGCGCGCACCGAAGGCTGGATCGTTCTCCCCACCACGCCCCTGCACACGCTGCGCCCGCGCATGGAGGATGACATCTCTCATCGTCTTGTGTTCAAAGGATGCGAACGCGCGCGAGTTGACCACCGCGGGATCTGGCGGGGTTCGCAGGAAGGGTGCATTGGGAGATCGTCGGCGGCGAGGCCGTACCGCCCGAGGCCGACCTGCCGACACCGGCAGGCACGGCAGGCCAGCGAGAGGCTCCGCCAGCGGGTCGGCGAACTCGTCGAACAGTGGCAGGAACAGACCCGAGCGCAGCGGCACGGCCATCGACATGGCCAGCAGGCTGCCCCGATCAGACACCCGAACCGGCCGGAGCCGACCTGAGGAAACTTTGGTATCGGCGTGCTTGCGGTTTTGGACCTGGTCCGATGACGCTGGCCTCATGGAGCCCAACGAGCTGCTCATCCTGAATTATCCGAAGTACAGCGAACGCATCGCCGACTGGTTCGGCGAGATGAACGCGAGCCCCGCCTTTCGTGAGGTCTTCCTGGCCGACCCGGCGGGCACCGTCCGCCAAGCGATCTTCCCTGACCAGCCGCCGATCAGCGAGGGCGGGGTCAACCAGGCCAACCGGATACTATTCTCCACCCTGAGCAACCCGGAGTTCATGCAATGGGCCGGCGAATACAACGAGGTGCTCGTACGGCGTGCCGCAGATGAATACCCGCAGATCGAGGACGAGCAGCAGCGGATGAGAGCATTCCTGGCGACCTTGGACAAGTCGGTGGTGTACCAGGACATCGCCGATGCCGCGCCGCGGTTCATGGATCGGGAACTCGCGCACGCGTTGCTATTGGGCGACCGGGGCCTCGAAACGGGCACCTTGGCCTCCATCACGATGCACGTGGCAGTGATCATCATTCTCGCACTCGTCGTCGTGGCCATGCCCGTCCCCCTCCTCGGCGATGGGGTCAACCGCGAAGATCTGCGCGTGGTGATGACACAGCTCGCGCAGCGGCTGGAGCAGCGGGCCGAGACGCTGCGCGCCGAGGGGCGATTGCTCGGCAGCGACGCCGCCCGCCGCGGCCGGAAGCTGTGAGCATGTTCGGCCGGCTGGGCACTGGCCGCATCCTGTCTCTCATGCCGACCTGGCAGTGCACGGCGGCCTGCGACGCTTGCGGCACCCACAGCTCGCCCGCCGTACGGACCCGGCTGTCGACCTCCGACATGCAGGCCGCCATCCGGCAGGCCGCCGAGGCCGGGTACGAGGCGGTCGGGTTCACCGGCGGCGAGGCCACCCTGGCCGGACGGGTACTGCTCGAACTCATCGAGCTGTCGAAGTCGCTCGGGCTCGCGACCCGCCTGGTGACCAACGGCCACTGGGCTCGTGGACCGGATCGGGCGCGAACGAAGATCGATGACTTCGTGTCGGCCGGGCTCGATGAGATCAACTTCAGCACCGGTGATCAACATGTCCGGTTCGTACCTCTGCAGAGGGTGCTCGACGGCATGTATGCCAGCCTGGCGCGGGGGCTGCGTGTCGCCCTGATGGTGGAGATCACCGACCGCCGCCGGGTCACGGCCGAGTCGATCCGGGAGATGCCCGGCTATGTCGCCCTGTCGCGACGGTTCCCGGACAGCCCCATTTCCATTTACGAGAGCCCTTGGATGCCGCTCTCGCCGAAAGAGGTCGCACCGTATCCTGACGGCCTGACCGTGAACGCGCGGAACGTCGCGCAACGCAGCGGCTGTGACAGCATCCTCACGACCACGACCGTGCAGGCGGACGGCTCGATCACCGCCTGCTGCGGTCTCGGCATGCAGGACATTCCAGAACTGAGGATCGGCGACATCCGGGTCACTCCGCTGTCGCAGGCGGACCGGGCCGCCAGCGAGGACTTCCTGAAACGCTGGATTCGCGTCGAGGGGCCGGAGCGGATCCTGGCCTGGGCGGCCACCCACGATCCGGACATCGAATGGGAGAATATGTACGCCCACCGGTGCCAGGCCTGCCTGCGCCTCTACCAGGACCCCGCGGTAAGGCGGACCATCCGCGACCACCATCAAGAAAAGGCCGCGGATGTCGCGTTCGCCGAATGGCTGCTCTATCACTACGCGGGCGCCGATCCCGCCGGCCCGGACTGACCCTTGCGGGAGACTGCGGTCATGGCGCATCGACAGCAGACGGATCCGGCATGTGCCATCGCGCCACCGAATCTGCCGCACGGCCGACCCGGCAACCCTCATTAGGCGGAGGAGGGGGTCAACCGCAGTTGGTTGGCGATCGATTTCGTGGGTGGGGCGACAACGCGGCGAGGCGCCGCCTGGGCGTCACGCAGCAGGACTTATGAAACGCGCCGTAGTCCTCGGATCTGGCCTCGGCCTCGGTGCGTTCCAGGCCGAAGCCGCAGGGCATTAAAGGATGGCGTCGGGACGGGCGGCGGCAAGCGCGTCGCTGGCCCCGGTTGCTCGCCTGGCGACGCCCGCGTCGATGGCGGTCGGCAGGCGGGTGCATTCGCCGAGCGGCGGGGTCAGCGAACGGAACCCGCGGCTGAATCTTTGCAAGACAACTGTTCATTGGAGGCAGTTGACGCCTCCTTCTTTGACGAGACCATCAGCGATGGAATCCTCTGTACTTCGATCTAGGCGCAGAGAACCTGAAGTCCTCGAACCACTCGTCGAGATCACCAGGTTTCGCGACAGTGGCCCGGCCTGCGAGGTAGGCATATTCATAGTCCTTGTCCTCAAACAAGGAATCGTGAAGCATATCGAACTCGAAGTCGAAGCGAGACTCCGGCATACAACCCGCGAAAAGTTCGAACTCATCACCCTCCTCGGAGGCCATCTCGGCCGCTCGATCGAGCGCCAGATGCAGAGCGATCTCCTCTGCCATTGTATGCGGTTTGGGAAGGTCTCCGCCTTCGATATCACGAGCGATGTCTTCGAATGCGCGCGCGAAGCGCCGATAGAATTTTCGGCTCTGCCAAGACGCGACATGAGGGATAGGCCAGAGCTCGCCATGCGGTCGAAGCGGGGTGCCGGACGAGATCTCCTCTGCCCGGTCGTGAATCTCGTCGCAGTAGATTTCAGCCGCCGCATGGATCAGCGAGGCAGTTCTGGGGGGCATGGAAACGCTGCAATCGCAGTCAGCGTACTCATCGCAGGCGCTGCACTCTTCGCAGGAGTCAACACAATCGCCACAGGCGGGACACCCATCGGCAGGGCATGCACTGATGGGGAACGATCCGAATGGACTGATGCCCCTCACTGGGCTGTCCGCGTTCACGGGCTCGGAAGCCTTGACTCGATCAAGGACCTGCTGGATTGCTGCGTTCACACTCTCGGGCTCGTCGGCAAGCACAGCACGGAGGCGGACTCGGAAGCCAAGCGCCCCGTCCCTGTCGTATACGTATTGGTTCAACGCGGCGCAGAGAGCATCGGCACGAGCAGCTTCGCTGACGGTGGCGACAGCCTCAAGCTCAGCGAAGCCGCTAGGGCGCTCCTTCTCCCTTACAAGGGCAAATACCCTGCTCTTGCTGGGGTTATGCTGCGGGACGAATGCAAAAATGTCCGCAGCGGTGACGGGGGATGCCAAGGCTTCTCCTTACACATAAGGGCTACAACTGACACCTCGGACGGACGCCAGTCGGGGTAACCCGATATGAGTTTGTCTGTGATCTGAAGGGATTTGCTGGTGATCCGGGTGCTTCCGCGGATGCCCTAGCGGTTAGTAGCCTGACACAGAGTCTTCGGTAATACAAGCGCTCCATCGAATCCGGTCCGAGCAGAGAGTGGAGGGTCGGGCACGGCACGAGTGCGCCATCGTCCAGACCGAATCACAAGGGCGAGGACCCGGCTCCGCGAGCCTCGGCGATCATTGGCGTCGCACCTAGACGACCCGGCGCTGTCGCTTGCGCCGGATTGGCCGCGGGAAACTGGAGGCGGCTTAGCGATGCTGTGCCCCCGTCCTGCGCGCGCCGTACCATCCTCCGGAAGGCGAAAACTGGTCTGACAAATTGTCGCCTTCATGCCCCTCATGCGAGTTGACAGCTTCAACGATCTGCCAACCGAAGACCTGCATATGCTGGCGATAACTCATAGCAGCCTGCTGGAACCGGTGTGGGCCAGCACCGGAATACAGTAGGGCGCGCCGAGCAGTGAATGGACCGGCCATGTGCTGTCAGGGCGTGTCGCCCCAGCGACACGGCCCGCGCGGTTACGGGATCGGGACGCGGGAGGGGATCGTTAGGCGGGCGCCGGGGTTGGATCGAGCCGGTTCCCCAACCTCCCCGTAGGGGGTACTACACAGACCGGCGCTCGTCCCGGGTTGCCCCACCCCGACGATCGCCGCTGCCTCCTGCTGCGCGCCCACGACCTCCGCCGCGATCGTGACCTCGCACTCCACAAGTCCCGCTTCCCTCTCGTAGCGCATGCGCAGCCGGAACACATCCAGTAGCCGCCGCAGAACAGGTACGGGCAGGCGGTCCAGGTCGATCGTCCCGACCGGGAGCAGGTCCAGCAGTTCAGGACACGGACGCACAGGCGCCCTACTCCGAAGTTCCCGCAGCTTGACCTGTGCGCCCTCCAGATCGGCGGCGATCCCGACGGAACGTTCGTTGATGTTCTGCACCAACGCCTGGCTCGGTTCCTCCAACCGTTCCAGCGGATCCAGCACCCGCGCCCGCCGACGACCCAAGTCCGCGATCTTGGCCTCCAGCGCCGCGATGCTCGCTTCATGTTCGTGCAGATGCCGATCGTCCAGACGAGCGAGAACAGCCCGCAGCCGTTCCCGGCGCTGAGCACCGAAGATCTCCCGATTGAAGAACTCCTCCAACCCCGCGATCAGAGGCTCTTCGCGGACCCGGACCACTGCAGGATGTCTTTCAGGCAGATGAGACCGCTTCGGGCTGCACACGTAATACACCCGTCCCCGATCGGTCTTGCCGAACATCCGGCGCTCGCACTGCACACAGGTGAGGTACGACCTCAAGACGTACAAACGTCCAGTGGTCTCGGCGCTGTCTCCGCTCTGACGGCTGCGGGACCGTTGCCGCGCCTGCACGACCCGCTGCGCCTCGACGAAGGTCTCGACGCTGACGAGGCCGGGGTGGGTAGGTTCGGCTGACCACACCCAGGCTTCTGGCGGGTTAATCCTTCCTCCGGCCGAGGACGTGGCTTTTCGGTTCCACACCATGTAACCGGTGTACTTGGGGTTGCCCAGGACGTCACGCACCGAGGAATAGGTCCATCTGCCCAGGGTCCGAGACTTCGCAGTGGCAACAGGTGCGGGGTACCGATTCAGATCGGTATTCAGCTGGTCGGCGATGGCCTGATATCCGAGGCGTTCGGCAACACGAATTTCGAAGATCGCCTCAACGACCGGCCCGCATACCGGGTCGGGGGCCAGGACATGTTTGGTCGCACCTTGTTCTCGACGTGCAGCGACCGGATGAGGGACCTTCTTGGCCAGGAAGCCGTACGGAGGTCGTCCAACGTTGAAGCCTTGTTGGGTGTGAATCTCGAATCCGCCCCAGGACTTCTCCAGCATCTCCAGGACGTACCACTCGGCGACGCCCTGTTTGACCCGTCGCGTCAGTACCTGAGACGACCGCTTGCCGTTGAGGCTGATCGGTTCGTCGGAAGCCCACAGCGGGATCCCCAGGCGTTCGAGCTGGTTCTCGATCTGCGTGCCGACGTAGGTGCGGCGCGCGATCCGGTCGACGGATTCGCAGATCACTACATCGAATCGCCGGTCAATCTGTGCTGCCTCCGACAACAGGTCCTGAATGCCGCCGTCCCGCGGAACAGGAATACTGAACCGCTCGTGTCCGCGTCCGAATCCGCGCGCGTCCAGGTCCTTGCGCCCGGACTCGATGTCGTAGAAGTGCGCCACGACGACGGCCCGGCCCGGAAGCGCGCTGTGGAGCGCGGTCTGGCTGTTGGCGAGCTGGCGCGGAAGCGACAAGGTCGGATCCTGCTTGTCCTCGGTGGAAGTCCGGCCCGCGAACGCCACGCGCAGCGGCCCCTCCAGCCGGAACCTTCCGCCGGGACCCGTCAGCCCTGCGGATCGGTTGCTTTTGGTCCCTCCGCTGAACACATCGAGAGGGATAGGACTGCGTGATTCGCCCACCACGTCAACACCTCTTTGATCGCGTCTGCCTGAGCTCGTGCGAGCTGGTCCTCAACGGATGGATCCGCGAAGTTCAGTCGCCAGGTAAGTCTTGGCTGTTCACTCTTTGTCGATGTCGGCTTGCCGCTCATAGGTCCCCGGTTCACCGACTATCGATGCCGCCTGGCCAGGTCCGCGGCCGCTTCGGCCATGACGGCACACCTGCGGGCTCAAGAACAAGGCTGCGTGCACGGCGCCTACCGTCACGGCGCCTGTCGTGTACGCGGTTAACGTTTCGGTGAATGTCCCGCCTCTGAATTTCGCGACCTGCCTGCTGACTGTCGGACGGCACGGTGACAGGCGGTGCGATGAACTGGGGTCTCCCTGACGGAGTACAAAGGTGCCAGTCACCGCCGCACTGAAAGGCGCGGAGCCGGACACCACGTGCAGCGATCCGCGCCGCTCTGCGGGCGGCGCGGCGAGAGGCATAGCGGGCGCGTCCGCACCGTCCGCATAGACCCAGCTGGAGAATGGCCAGCATCTCCAAGACCCGCCCGTGCCCCGACCGATCATCACGTCGGCTCGCAGTCATCGGCTCGCCTCCTCCAGATCGGTGGCGCGTTGGAAGATGAGAAGGTCTTCGTGGGCGGTGGCGCAGGCGGGGTTGCCGCGGTCGCGGGCGCGGCGGGTTTCCAGCATCTGGAAGAAGGAGGCCCGGTTGACCAAGCCGCCGTCGCGGAGTCCGGCCAGCAGCGCGGCGTAGCGGCCAGCGAGAGTCAGGCCGTGCCGTTGAGCGGTCTCGATGACTCGTCCGGGCAGATCGGTCAGTTCGCCTTTGATCCGGATGGGGCGGATGGTCACGGCGATTACGCCGCCTGGCCGGAGCAGGGTGGCGCTGCCGGCCAGGATGCGGCCGAAGGCGTCCAGCAGGCCGGTCAAAGGCTGGTGGGCGAGGTTTGCGTGGTCGGCCGAGTAGCGGTGGTGGCGTTTGGTGACCTTGCCGCCGCCGTTGTCGCGGCTGGAGTGGATGTGTCCGTGCGTGCGGGCCCCGTACGGCGGTGAGGTGAGCACCAGCGCCGCCCGGCCGCGCAGGAGGCGATAGAGAGCAGCGATGTTGCGGGCATCGCCGCAGACCAACTGGGCTCGGCCGGTAGCTCCCTGCCGGTGGGCGTAGCGCACGTTGTCCAGGGTGAGGTGGACGAAGTGAGGTTCGTACTCCATGCCGGCGGCGTCGCGGTCCAGGTGGATGGCTTCGACGAGGGTGGTGCCGATCCCGCACATCGGGTCGATGACCAGGTCGCCGGGTTGGGTGAAGGCGTTGATGACGGTGGCGGCGATGGCGGGCAGCATCTTGCCGGGGTGCCGCATCGATTCGGGTGTGTAGCGGCCCTGGCGTTGTAGCCGTGAGGGCCGCTGTCCGGTCGCCAGCACCGAGGTCAACCTCGATGAGGCCGCAGCGCGGTGATTCATCTGATAGCTCCGTCCTTCCATGGCTGCTGGGGTTTGGTGAACAGGCAGACGTCGGCGTGGACGCTGACGGCGGGTGGCAGGGCGCGGGAGCGGGTGTCGCGGAGCTGGGCCAGGTCGGCGGGCCCGCCTTGGACGACCAGGACGTCGCCGTCGATGGGCACGCGCAGGGCGATGACGTGCTGGGAGTAGCCGAATCCGAGCCCTTGGGCTTGCTTGATGATGCGTGGGGCGGGGTCGATGAGTCGTCCGGCCTGGTGGCGGGCGGTGGTGGTGACCGCCAGGACCCCGCCGGGTCGCAGCACCCGCCAGGCGGCGGCCAGGAACTGCCCTAGTTGCTGGCTGGTGAGCATCCACACCTCCGCCCGGCATGCCGGGCAACCGTGTTTGTGGCCTGGTGGCCGGTGGCCGCCGGTCTCGTGCGGTGGTGGGGCGGCGGTGACCAGGGCGATGTCGCCGAGGTGGTCGGCTAGGCCGCGGGCCATCTGGTCGGGTCGGCAGGGACGCATCTGCACCCGCCCCAGGTGCTCTTGCGGGAGGGTGGCGCGTAGGCGGGTGCCGATGTGCTGGGCGAGCGGGAAGTGCGGGACCAGCGCGATGGCGCGGCGGTCCAGGTCGGCGGCGGCGACCAGGGCGGCCTCACTGGTGGTGAACCCTTCGGCGACGATGTCACCCTCCCGGCTGCAGGTGCCGATCAGATGCCGCGCAAGCTCCATGCCGACCGACCGCCGATGCCGAGCGCAGATTTTCGTTTCATTGGTGTTCTGTGGGCGGGCCGTGTTTGTCGGGCTGAGGTGATGCGCGCTGCCGATGCTGTCGCCGGTGGCGGTGTCGGAGCACAGCCAGACGGTCAGCGGCACCATCCGGCGGGTAGCAGTTGGGCCGGTGTGGTGACCGGCAGGTGAGTGGTCGGGATTAAACGGTGTGTGATTCATGTGCTGGGTGACCCGAGACGGCCCCCCGATCCCCGTACACCGTTGAAGCACCGCGACCGGCCCCGGTTTTGTCCCTCGGATCGCACCAGGATCCGGTCAAGATCACTCGTCCGGCTCTTTGCCCACACCCAGCGCGGCCCGGTAGGCGCCAGTGTGCACATCGCCGATCTGCCTGGGGTCGAGTCGGCGGGCAGCCCGAGGACTGACGAGCCTCCGACAACAAAGACTCGGTAATCCCTGCCGGGATCGAGGCCAATTCGGGGCTGCGGCGGGTGCTTCAAGGGTGCCAGTTGAGATCACCGGCGGATGGTGCAGCTCTGAGGGCGGACGGACGGTCGAAGCCCGGTCCCCGCCGCATCCAGCCCGTCACCTCGTGTCCCTTCAGAGGAGGACACCCGCAGCCTTCGGGCCGCGCCGTCCGCCGGTGATCTCGCCTGGCAGTCCGTACTCGTCTGACCGTTCCGGAGACGCTGCTATGCACACCAACCGAACTCGTCCGCGCCTCAATGACCGCCGTCCAGAACAATCCGGCAACTGGACCGCCCTTGGGCCGTCGACCGCCACGCCTCCCGTCAGACGGCGGCACAGCTGTAGGAGGCTGCTGGCGGCGTCGCTGTCGTGGTCGGCGGGGTGCTCGGCGACCGCACTGCTGGTGCCCGGGGTCGCCGAGGCAGGCACGAACTTGGCCGCGGCAGCGTCGCTGGACGAGGTGATCACCAACCTGCGCAACGTGATCACCGGGTTGCTGGTGGGGCTCGCGACCCTGTTCGCCACCATCGGCGGCGTCCGCTACATGCTGGCCGGGGGTGACCCTGGTGAGGTCGAGGCGGCCAAGAAGACGCTGCGGTACGCCGCGATCGGCTACTCGGTGGCGGTGCTGGCGCCGGTCCTGGTCAAGCTGCTGCAGAGCATCGTGGGCGAGCCGTCATGACGCCCACCGCCGGCCCGCCCTCCCCGGATTGGTCAGCGCTGGTGAGCCGCCCGGGCAGAGTCGTCGTGCTGGTCGCGCTGGTAACGGGGGCATGGCTGTGGTTGTCGGCGGAACCGGTGCGGGCCGTGACCGAGGCGAGGGCGAGCCCGTCCCGGCCGGTTCCCGCACCGGCTTCGCCACCCTCGTCCCCGGTCGTCTCGCCGCCATCGACACCCGCAGCATCGTCCCCGCCGCCAGCGCCTTCGTCCTCACCGCAGTCCACACCAACACCCACGCCGTCGCACACCGGTGGGCAGAACCCGGCCGGCGAGGGTGAGGGCGGGTCAGAGTGCGGGTTCGTTGACGTGGGGTGCATGGCCAAACGTGCGGTGAACGGCTGGTTTAACGATCTGGTGTCCTCGGCCGCCCAGCCGGTCTTCGCGCTGCTGCGCGACACCGTGCTGGGCACCCCGGCAGTGGATTCGCCGGAGATGGCGCGGGCGCGGGAGTTGTGGGGCGTGTCGCAGGCGATGGCCAACACCTGCTACGTGCTGCTGGTCACCGCCGGTGGGGTGTGGCTGATGGCCGGCCATTCCCTGCCCGGCGCCGAACTCACTCCCGGGCAGCTGGTGGTGCGGTTGGTGGCGGCGTTCCTTGCTTCCAATCTGAGCCTGATCGTGATCGGATACGGGGTCGGGTTCGCCAACGGGCTCGCCGAGGCGTTCCTGCAAGCAGGGGCCGAGTCGGTCGATCCGAGTGTGGTCGCCGATGTGGTCGCCGGGTTTGTGGCCGCCAATCTGGTGCCCAGCCAGCCGTTCACCGCGTTGGTCGCGCTGGGGGTGGTGGTGCTGGCGTTGTGCGTGGCGTTCATCTATGTGATCCGGCTGGCGCTGACGATGGTGCTGATCGCGGCGGCCCCGTTGGCGTTGATGTTTCATGCGCTGCCCTTCACCGACGGGCTGGCAAGGTTGTGGTGGCGCGGCATGTCCGGGGTGCTGGCGATCCAGGTGTGCCAGTCGCTGGTGCTGGCGACCGCGTTCCGGCTGATGTTCACCGAAACCTCCGACACCAGCGACCATCTCATCGGACTCCCCACCCACAATGATGTCGCCGATCTGCTGGTGGCGGCGTGCCTGCTGTATGTGATGCTGCGGATCCCGGCGTGGGTGGCCCGCACCATCTGGCGTCCCGCCCAGCCCCGCATGCTCGGTGGCCTGCTGCGCAGCCTGATCCTGTACCGGGGTCTGGGCGCGCTGATGGGCGACCGTCGCCGCGTCGCCGCCCCCTTCCAGCACCGAACCCCGCCACCCCCGCCACCGCCTTCCCCACCTTCTCGCTCTCGCGAGCTGCCGGGACCGCCGCGGCCGGCGCCAACCCCTCCCGCAGACCCTGCGCCCGGTCCGCCGTGGACGGAGCCGTCGAGTTCGGATGGCGATGGTGAAGGAGGCGGGCGCCCGGTGCAGCTCGCGCTGCCCATCCCCCGTCCGCCTGCCACGCCCGGGTCCAGGCGGCCGGTGCAGCTGGCGTTGCCGATCCCGGTCAGCCGCGTCCCCCGCCCACCGATCCCCACCTCGCCTGCGGCGTCTTCAGGGCAACCGCGGGTGCGTTCTCGGCAGCTGATGTTTCCCGGGATGCCGCGGCGACCGGTGCCGCACCGGCAGCTGACCCTGTGGATCGACCCGCCCAAAAGGAGCCGCACGTGAACGGCCAGCGGCATGAGCAGCCGATTAGCGTGAAGATCCCCGCCGATGTCGACCAGCCCGACAAGATCCTCTACGGCCTCACCGGCCGGCAGCTGGCCATCCTGGCCGCCACCGCCGCCGCAATGCTGTGGACCTGGCTCACCCTGCACGCCCTGGTGCCATTCCCGGTCCTGGCAGCGGTGCTGGTGCCGGTGGCGGCGTGCGGGTTCGTGCTGGCGGTCGCCCGCCGCGACGGGATGGGCCTGGACCGCTACGCCGCCACCGCCCTCGCCTACCTGCGCACCCCGAAGATGCTCGTTACCAGTAGCGAGCCGATTCAGCCGCCGCCGTCGTGGTGCCGGATGCGCGGCCGGTTGCCCGCGCCGCTGCGGCTTCCGGTGCGGGCCGTCCGCCAGGACGGCGCGATGGAACTGGCCGACGGCGCCATCGCAGTGATCGTGCGAGCCGGGACGGTGCCGTTCAGCCTGCGCACACCCGGCGAACAAGCAAGCCTGGTCGCGGTGTTCGGGCGGTGGCTCAACTCGCTGGAGTCACCGGTGCAGATCCTCGTCCAAGCCCGTCCGGTCGACCTGTCCGGACTGGCCGAGCACATCACCGGCCACGCCCCCCGGCTGCGCGATCGGCAACTGGAGGAGGCGGCGGGCGAGCATGCGGCGTTCCTCACCGAACTGGGCGCCGCCCATGACCTGCTGGTTCGGCAGATCCTCGTCGTGATCAGTGACGGCACCGGTCCCCCCGGCACCGCTGGTGCGCCCTGGTCCAAGGGACGGCGTCAGCGGGTTGGACGGGATGGGGGTGCGGCGGTGGCGTTGCGGCACGCAGAGGAGGCCGTGCTTTCACTGGCCGCACTCGGGGTGAGAGCCGAGGTCCTGGACGCGGCAGCCTGCACCACCGTGCTGACCGAGTCGCTATCCCCAGGAGAACGACGACCTGTGGATAACGCCGACCCGGGCGAGTTGATCACCGGGAGGCGGCAGGCATGACGCGCCGCCGATCCCACACCCACCTGCAGATCCTTCGCCCCTGGAGTCGGGGCGTTGACCCCCGAGAGAGCACCGATGCAGATCTGCCCGACATGGTTGGGCCATCAGCCATTCACACCCATGTGCGGTCGGTGGAGTTGCCGGGTGGGGTGTGTGCCTCGTTCGCAGTGACCGGCTATCCGCGTGAGGTCGGCGCGGGTTGGCTGGAGCCGCTGCTGACCTACCCGGGACGGTTGGACGTGGCGCTGCACATCGAACCCGTCCCGCCGCTGGTGGCCGCGCAGCGGCTGCGCCGCCAGCTCGCCCGCCTAGAATCGGCCTCCCGCCACAACGCCCAGCACGGACGGTTGGCCGACTTCGCGGCCGAGGCGGCCGCCGATGATGCCGCCGAACTCGCTGCATCCCTGGCCCGCGGCCACGGCCGCCTGTTCCGCGTCGGGCTCTACCTCACCGTCCACGCGGCAGAACACCAGGAACTGGAGGCGCAGGTTCAGCGGGTGCGGGCGCTGGCCGCATCCCTGCTGCTGGACGCCCAGCCGACCACCTTCCGGGCCCTCCAAGGGTGGATCACCACCCTGCCGCTGGCCACCGACACCGTGAGGGCACGGCGGGTGTTCGACACCACCGCGCTGGCGGCGGCGTTCCCGTTCACCTCACCCGACCTGCAACCACGCATCGCCGACACACCAGTGCTGTATGGGTTGAACGCCTACTCGGCCGGGGTGGTGGTGTGGGACCGGTTCGCCCAGGACAACTACAACTCCGTCACCATCGCCCGCTCGGGCGCCGGCAAGTCCTACTTCACGAAACTCGAAACCCTCCGCCTGCTCTACCAAGGCGTCCACGTCGCCGTCCTCGACCCCGAAGACGAATACCGCCGCCTGTGCCATGAGGTCGGCGGCACCCACATCGCCCTCGGTGCTCCCGGCGTGTGCTTCAACCCCTTCGACCTCCCGGCCAGTCAAGGCGAGGACACTCTGATCCGGCGGGCACTTTTCCTGCAGACCCTCATCGCCGCGATGCTCAGCGAACCACTCACCCCGGCGGCACGAGCCGTGCTGGACCGGGCGGTGCTCGCCACCTACCAGGCCGCCGGCATCACCAGCGACCCCCACACCTGGACACGCCCGGCGCCAGCGCTGGCCGACCTGACCACCGCACTCGACCACGCCGCCCAGGCCGGGACCGGTGAGGCGGCCGAGTTGTCGGCGCGGCTGGCCCCGTACGTGACCGGCTCCTACCGGGGCCTGTTCGCCGGGGCGACCACCACCCCACCCGACGGTCACCTGATCGTGTTCTCGCTACGGGATCTGCCCGAGGAGACCCGCACCGTCGGGATGCTGCTCGCACTGGACGTGATCTGGCGGCAGGTCACCAACCCCGCCGAGCGCCGCCGCCGCATGGTGGTGGTCGATGAAGCCTGGACGCTGATGCGCGACGCCGAGGGCGCCCGGTTTCTGTACCGGCTGGCCAAGTCCGCCCGCAAACACTGGACCGGGCTCGCCGTCGTCACCCAGGACGCCGCCGACCTGCTCTCCTCCGATCTGGGGAGAGCGGTCATCGCCAACTCCGCCACCCAGATCCTGCTCCGCCAAGCACCCCAGTCCATCGACCAGATCGTCGACGCGTTCGACCTCACCGACGGGGAGAAGGCGTTCCTGCTCACCGCCGACCGTGGCCAAGGCTTGTTGTGCGGAACCGCGACCGGCTCCGACCGCGCTGCCTTCACCGCCACCGCCAGCCCGCACGAGCACCGGCTCACCACTACCGACCCCGCCGAACTCGCCGCCCTCGACTCCCACCACAGCCCAGCCGCAGGCACAGGCCAGGCGCAGGAAATCGATCCGCTATGAGCCTCCAAGCCCACGAACTGCGCACATCTGGCAGTCGGCACACCCTAGCCGCCGAGATCTCGCGCGGCCCACACCACCTGGCCGATCTCCTCGCGGCTCATGGGCCTGGCATTGCGTTCAGCGCGGCGGGGGCCGTTGCCGTTGTGGCCGTGGTCCGGTGGGTGGTGTGGCGGTGGCGCAACGCCCGTCTGGCGCCCGGGGCGCGGGTGATCGAGATCGCGGTACCGCCCAAGGTCGAAGACTCCAGCGCCGCCGCCTGGTGGGCCCGCCTCATCGGTCTGACCCTCCCACGGTGGAAACGCGTGCTCTACGGGCAGCCGCATCTGGCGTTTGAGTACCGCGCCGACCACACCGGCGTCCGCTTCCACATCTGGGTCCCCGGGACGGTACCGCCCGGGCTGGTGGAGAAGACCGTCCGCTCGGCCTGGCCCGGCGCCACCCTCACCACCGGCCCCGCCACCCCACCACTCCCACTCGATATCCCCGCCGCAGGGGGCCGCATGGTGCCGGCGTGCCCCGAGCACTACCCCCTCACCCACGTCCACGACTCCGACCCGCTGCGGGGCCTGCTCGGTGCCGCGTCCGGGCTGGCCGACGGAGAACACCTCGCCGTGCAGATCCTGGCCCGCCCCGCCACCGGACGACGCCTACAACGCGCGCACCGCGCCGCAGCCGCGCTGCGCGGGGCCCGCTCCACCGCACCCCAAGGCGTACTGTTCGACCTGGTCACACCCGGCATGTCCGGACACTGCGACCCGGCAGAACTCACCCGCCGGTTCCCCGAACGCACCGAGCAGATCCGCGCGGTCCTCGCCAAAGCCGCCCAGCCGCGCTTTGAGGTCCAGATCCGCTACGGCGCCGCCACCCGCCACCACGACCAGGTAGCGGCGGGGTGGCTGCGCGCGCACGCCCACGAGACCGCCTCCACCTTCGCCCTGTTCACCTCCGGCCACCAACACCTACGCCGCCAGCGCCTACGCCACCCGGCCACCCGCCTGAGCGAACGCCGCCTGCACCGCGGCTACCTGCTATCAGTGCCCGAGCTGGCGGCGCTGGCGCACCTGCCCTACGACCTGGCCGCGCCCGGCGTCACCCGCGCCGGCGCCCGCCCCATCGCCCCCTCACCCGCCATCCCGGCCTCCGGGTCAGGCGTCCGCGTCCTGGGTGACTCCGAAGCCGGTGCGCCCCGGCCGGTAGGGCTCACCGTCGCCGGTGCCCGCCAGCACCTGCACGTCCTGGGCCAGACCGGCGTCGGCAAATCCACCTTCCTGGCCAGCCTGATCCTGGCCGACGCTGCCGCCGGACGCGGAGCGCTGGTCATCGACCCTAAAGGCGACCTGGTCGCCGACGTCCTGGACCGCCTCCCCGAGCGCGCCATCGGCCGCACGGTGGTGTTCGACCCCGCCGACCGCGGCCGCCCACCCTGCCTGAACGTCCTGGCCGGAGCAGATCCGGCGTTCGCGGCCGAGTCGATCGTCACCACCTTCCGCCGCTGCTTCTCCTCCTCCTGGGGACCCCGTCTGGACGACCTGCTGCGCTCGGCGTGCCTGACCCTCACCCGCGTCAACGGCACCCGCGCCACCCTGGCCGACATCCCCCGCCTGCTGATGGACGGCCCCTACCGCACCCGCATCACCAACCGGCTCACCGACGAACTCCTGCGCGGATTCTGGGCCTCCTACGACGAGCTCACCCCCGCCGGGCGGGCAGCGGTGATCAGCCCGGTGATGAACAAACTCCGGGCGGTGCTGCTGCGCCCGTTCGTCCGCGACACCCTGTCCGGCAACACCTCCACCCTCGACCTGGGCGCCATGCTCGACACCGGCGGACTGATCCTGGCGCGGCTGCCCAAAGGCGTCCTGGGCGAGGACGCCGTCCGGCTGCTCGGATCGCTGCTGCTGGCCCACACCTGGCAGGCCATCACCCCCCGCGCCACCCAACCCGAACACCAGCGCCGCGACGCCGCCGCCTACATCGACGAGGCGCACAATTTCCTCAACCTGCCCGGCTCCATCTCCGACATCCTCGCCGAAGCCCGCGCCTACCGCCTCAGCCTCACCATCGCCCACCAGCACCTGTCCCAGCTGCCCAGAGACCTCCGCGAGGCGGTCTCGGCCGATGCCCGCAACAAGATCTACTTCGCCGCCTCCCCCGAAGACGCCAGCGACCTGGCCCGCCACACCGCGCCCCTGCTCTCCCCCCACGACCTGTCCCACCTGGGCGCCTACCAAGCCGCCGCGCGCCTCATGGACGCCAACACCCCCACCGCGCCCTTCACCTTCCGCACCCGGCCCCTCCCCGACCCGATCACCGGGCGCGGCCATGAAGTCCGCCAGGCATCACGCGAACGGTTCGTCAACGGCGGAGCCAAACGCCCCATCCCTGCCGTCGGACTTCGCCCCCTCGACACCGAGCCCTCAACACTTCCGGCACACATCGAACCCGCCACCGCACCCATGGACGAGGACACCACATGACGCAGCCGAGGAAGACCGCCAACCGCCTGCGGGCAGTTCCCATCCGGCCGCCCAGGGTGACTCCCTATCTCGTCGCCGACCTGGCCTACCGCCTCACCGGACGCGACCGGACACTGCTCACCCTGGTCTGGGAACACCGCGTGCTCACCACCGACCAGCTCACCGCCCTGCTGTTCCCCAGCCCCGAACGCGCCCGGCAACGCCTCAACCAACTCCACCGCCTCTACGCCCTACTGCGGTTCCGGCCCTGGACACCGGTCGGGTCCAAACCCTGGCACTGGGTCCTGGGCCCCACCGGCGCGCACGTCCTGGCAATCCAAGCCGGGCAGACCCTCAACGCCTTCGGATACCGGCAGGACAACGCCACCGCCATCTCACCCCGACTCGGCCACCAGATCGGCGTCAACGACTTCTTCGTCGGCCTGCACGCCCACGCCCGCCACCGCAACGACGGCACCACCCTGGACCAATGGTGGTCCGAACACCGCTGCGCCGCCCACTGGGGGGACCTGGCCCGCCCCGACGCCTTCGGCCGCTGGACCGAACATTCCAATGCGCACTTGCCCGAGCCACCGCAGACGCTGGACTTCTTCCTCGAACACGACACCGGCACCGAAACCCTCGCCCGCGTCGCCGCCAAACTCGGCGGCTACGCTGACCTCGCCGAAGCCACCGGCACCACCACCCCGGTCCTGATCTGGCTGCCCAGCCCCCACCGTGAAGCCAACCTCCGCAAACTGATCGGCGCCCCCGAAATCCCGGTCGCCACCGCCGTCCACACACCCGCCACCTCACCCGAGGGGCCCGCCGGACCGATCTGGCACATCGCCGGAACCAGCGGCCCCCGCCGCCGACTGTGCGACCTGGCCGCAGCCTGGGAGACCGCCCAACGGCCGGCATCCGAAAGCCGCTGATGCCGTTGGTCATCGGCGGGGCAGCCGCCGTACTCGTCTTCGCCGCCGTGTTCGTCGCCGTCCTCGGCGCGGTCATCCCCGGCTCCGGCGCCGGGACCGACACCTGCCCGCCCGGCACCAGCGCCCCTGGCCAGCGCGAGCCCATCGCCGACATCCCCTCTGCCTACCTCGGCCTCTACATGATGGCCGCGCAGCGGTACGGGATCGGCTGGAGCATCCTCGCCGCGGTCGGGAAGGTCGAATCCGACCACGGACGCGGCTCCGGCCCCGGTATCACCTCTGGAACCAACCACGCTGGAGCAGCCGGCCCCATGCAATTCCTCGCCGGAACCTGGGCGGCCTTCGGCGTCGACGGCAACAACGACGGCCACAGGAACATCTACGACCCCGCCGACGCCATCCCTGCCGCTGCACGCTACCTCCGCCACAACGGCGCCCCCGAGAAAATCCGTACCGCTCTCTTGCGGTACAACCGCTCCGGCGCTTACGTCACCACGGTGCTGCACCAAGCCGACGCCTACGCCAAGGCCGGCACGCCATCGACCAGAGAACCTCGCGCACAAGTGGCGCCTTGCGACCCGGCCGGGCTCTCGGTCGGGACGCCCAGTGCGGCAGCGGCCAGGGCCATCGCCTTCGCCCGCGCCCAGCTCGACAAGCCCTATGTCTGGGGAGCCGAGGGCCCCGACGCCTACGACTGCTCCGGCCTCACCCACACCGCCTACCGGGCGGCCGGAGTGTCCATCCCCCGCGTGTCCGGCGACCAATGGCAGCACGGACCCCGCATTTCTATAGGTCGAGAACGGCCAGGTGACCTGGTGTTCTTCGACTCCGGGCCCAGCACATCAACCGCGCGACCCGGCCATGTCGGCCTGGTCATCGGCAACGGCAAGATGATCGCCGCACCGCACACCGGCACCGTCGTCCAGATCCAGCCCTACACCCGTCCCGACCTGCTCGGCTTCACCCGTCCCACGGCCCACCAGTGACGGGCGGGGAACAGAGCACCTCAGGTGCAGGAAACGGCGAAGGCAGCCCCGTGATCGACCGACTCATCAAGACCACCACGGCGGTCTCGGTGATCGCCGTCGCCGCCGTAGCTGCGGTCATCTCCTACCGGCACGCCCTCGACCTCGTCCGCGCCCAGGGTGAGGCCGGGACGACGGCGCGGCTGATCCCGTTCACCGTGGACGGCCTCATCTGGGCGGCGTCTATGGTCATCTGGGATGCGGGGCGCCGCAACCGGCCCGTTCCCACGTTGGCCAAAGTGAGCCTGACCGCGGGCATCACCGCGACCATCGGCGCCAACCTGGCCCACGGCGCCGCCCACGGCGTCCTCGGTGCACTCATCAGCGCCTGGCCCGCCCTGGCTCTGGTCGGCTCATTCGAGTTGTTGATGACCCTCACCCGCAACGCGGTACCACCCCCGGTCACCACCCCGGACGCGCTGGGCCCTCGTCCGGATCAGCATGAGTCCGAGCGCGCCGAAGTGGAGCAGACACCGGAGCAGGCGGTGCTGGCTGACTACCGCGCGAGCCTGACCGGGCCGGGACGACCACTCTCCCAGCGTTACCTGGCCGAGAAACACGGCGTCGGGCGCCGCAAGGTCAAACACCTCATCACCAGCATGGACCGTCCCGCCTCTTTGTGAATCATCGCCTACGCCGTCGGCTAGCAGCGAAGAGCAGTTGTTCGGGACGGGACCTGGTCAGGATTACCCGGACCCTCCATGGTGCCGGTCGTGCCAGCGGTGGAGGTTTTTTGTACGGATGGTGGTGGCCACGAAGTACCGGCTTGCTCGAGGAAGTGCTGGGCACCGACGGTACCGGTGCCGGGTCGGCAAGCTGTCTAAGGGCTGATGTAACCGGGGCCGGATATGGCGCGCCCGAGTTCGTGGTAAGTCTCGGCGACGGTGAGGCCACCGGCGTGGTGGCCGCACCGGCCGCCGTCAACCTTCTCGAAGTCGGGGCAGGACTCTCGGATGGGCTGGCGGCTAGCGGCGGCCTCGCGCAGGGCGGTGATAAGCGCGACCTCACCCTCCAAGAGGGGCTCGGCTGCGGCAGCGACTCGGTACGCGACCGTGACCAGCTCTTCCACGAACCGGTAACGATCCCGAGGTGCCCCGTCCATCTTGGCGGTGACGTCGACGAGGTCACTGAGTTCGTAGAGCAGGCAGTCTCGGGTCGCCTCCGACTGCTCAGGGCCGCGCGGAAAGTGGTTCACAGTCTGCTCCTTTCGGTATGGGTCGTGCACGCGTCTAGGCGACGGCGTCGCGATACCAGCGGGGCTGGCGGGATCGCGTAGAAGACGCGTCCGCCTCCACCCAAATGAAGGTGACAGAGAAGCCTCGGGCGACCCGATCCTCCTGGCGCGAGATGGCGGGATCGCTCAGGCTGAGGCGAACCGATGAGTCGAGCCGCAGTCCCCCGACCGCGTTCGTGTGTTCGTGTTCGCCGCCCGACACGGACTCGCCCCGCCGGAGCGCTGTCACGCGGGCAACGGCGAAGGCAACGATTCGGCGATAACCCAGCAGCGATGTCTTCGCGGAGGTCACGCACAACCGGCACTCTCGCATCGGCTTCGCAGCGCCGACGGCAGGCATTGTCATGGCGCTTCGAATGTAGGACTCCAGGTCATCCATCATGTCGGTTCACCTCGCCTTGCTGGGAGATTCTTGGGCTCCAGACGGCGACGCCCGTGCTCGCGTCCGGATCGCGCATCCGTGTGGCGTCCCCATTGCGACGCTGGTGCCGTAGGCGGTTACCGGGGTCGGTGTACCGATGGGCAGGGGCGCCGCCAACGACGGCTTAGGCACTGCGGATCGCGTGGATGGCGGCTGTGGCGATGGCGTCGGCGGCTGCGGCGGGATCGGTCAATGTGACCAGGTGGGTGCCGTTCATAGCTGTCACGTCGCCTGAGAGGGCCAGCCAGAGCACGGCGCATCCGGCAATGGTGAGCCGGTCGATGCGCTTCTGGCCTTCCTTGAGCTGGTCGTCTCTGAAGATGCCGTCGGAGACGATGACCAGCAGCCGCCCAGCACCGGTGCGGGTCAGACCCAGGGTGGAGTCCAGAGCGTCAACACCTTGGACGAAGTCTTCGCGGGAATCCTCGGCGGCGAATTCGGTGACGTCGGTCGGGGTCTTGCCGGGGTGGGTGACCGCGCGGACGCGGGTGCCGAAGATGACGGTGGCGGCAAGGGCGTCGGGGAGGTGCCCGGCGGCGCGGGCCATGATCCACGCGGCGGACGCGACGGGTCCGGCCAGGGCGTTCATGGATCCGGACACATCGCAGGCGATGCCCAGGCGCAGCGGCGGTGCGGGCACGTGGCGGCGGACTGCCTGGGTGAACGGTTCGGCGGTAGGGGTCACCCCGGCGGCGCGCTGGGCGTCGGCGGCCAGGGCGCCGCGCATGGTGAGCCGTCCGGGTGGGGTGGGTGAGGTGCGGGTGGTGGTGACCCGGTCGCGGTGGCTGGCAGCGCGTAGCTTGCGGGCCAGGCGGCGGGCGGCGGCCTGCTCTTCTGGTCGGGGCGGGCGGGTCCCGGTGATCGCGGTGCGTCCACGCGGTTGGGTGGCCTGGGTGCTGGGGGCGAACACGCGGCGGGCGGCCCGATCGGCTTCTTGGCGGGCCTGCTTCTCTCGGCGGCGTTCCTCGGCCGGGTCCGGGTTGGCCATACCGGTCCGGCCGGATGCCCCGGTAGGGGCGGGGCGGGGGGTGGCGGCATAGACGGCGGACAGAGTCGCGCGGATCGCCTTGGCCAGCGGTGAGGGATCACCTGATGCGCCCGGTGTCCCGGGGGCCGGGGGCGGGGCGGGCTTGTCGGGGGCGGTGCCGAGGATGCGGCACCAGCGGCGGCCCAGGTCCAGCATCGTCTCGGTGTCGTCATCGTCGGTGACGTGCGCGATGTGCCACAACGCGGACAGGGCACTCAACCGGCTCGGGCCCACAATTGTGGTGATCTCGGCGGTCAGCGACGCGGTTTCCTTGTCCTTGAGGATTCCGGCGTCGGTGCGGGCCAGCAGCAGCGCGGCGGCGCGTCCGGCGTTCCACGGCGTCATCGCCATGTGCGGCGTCGTGACTGCCGAACCGGAGGGGTGGCTGCTGGAGGGGCCGGGCGTGGTGGGTGTGGTGTAGTCGGCCAGCACGAGGCGGATCGTGGACGCGCGCAACCAGCGGCGGTCGGCAGGACGGCGGCGGATCTGCGCCGCCTCGATCCGTGACTCCTCCAGGGCGAGGGCGGCGTCCACGGCGGCGGCGGACACACCGGCCGGTGGCGTCCAGCAGGTGTGGGTGGCGTGCGCTGCCTCGTGCGTCAGCACTCCCCACAACGCCGGGTAGCGGTTGCGGTCGGCCGGGCGGGTCGGGTCGCAAGTGCCGGGCTGCTGCCCGAGGTGCGCGCCGTCCAGTTCGATGGTGGCCAGCGCCGGGAGGAAACAGCCCGGGGCGCCGCGCCCCAGCCCGGGGGCGCATCGCACGGCCAGGTCTTCGCGGTCGGTCAGGTCGGTGACGGCGTCGGTGAACGCGGCCGACAACGCCAGCCACGCCCCGCTAGGCGCAGGCACCGTGACAGTAGGCGGGGCTGCGCTGCCCGGTCCGGTGGGTGCGGATGCGGCTATGACGTGGGTTGCCATGTTTCCTCCATGGGTGGACGCGTCCCGGGACGCGGTGATGTGCGGGTGCGGTGCTGACCGTGCGGTGATGACCTGAGGTCAGATCTGCTGGCCGAGGGCGAGCGGGGTGACGGGGCGTCCGTAGACGGCACTGACGACCTCGGCGACCACGTCGCGGTCTTCTTCGGGGGCGACCCCCAGAAGGTTGGCCACCGCCGCCTCCTGGCCGAGGACTCCGGCGATCTTCTGGAAGGCGATCAGCTCCCGCAGTTGCGGAGCCCACCCGATCTCGCCGGAGCTGTGACGGCGCGCCAGGTTGCGTGCGACGCGGACGGCGCGCGGTTCGATCTCCAGGGTCTTGGCCAGGTCGTAGTCGGTGGACACGCGGATCTGTGCGGCGAACCGGGAGGCCAGGGCCTCGGTCAGGACGGCGCCGTGCACGCCGGGGTTGTGTCCGGCCACGACGTAGAAGCCCTCGGCGGCGGTGATCGTCTCGCCCTTGTGGGCCTTGACGGTGATCTGCCGCCGCCCGTCCATCGCCGGATACACCACTGCCAGCACCCTAGGCGAGATGAGGGTGGCGTCATCGATGAGCAGCACCTGGCCCTCGGTCATCGCCGTCACCAGCGGCCCGTACACGAACTCATAGCCGCCACTGGGGGTCTGGGTGTACTCGCCGACGAAATCCGCCACGGCGGTGTCACCGTCCCCGGCGACCGTGATCAGGTCCGGGAACGCCGCCTCCACCAGGGACGTCTTCCCGGTCCCGGGCGGCCCGTACAACATCGCGGGAATGGACGCCGACCGCAGCCGCCGCAGCGCCGCCACGTCGGGCAGATCGGCCAACCGGCGCGGGTGATAGGTCTGACCGTTCGGCCGTACCACCGGCCCAGCGGCGCCCTTCCCGCCCTTCGGGGTGGCCTTGGCGGACGGGCCGGACGTCGGCGCGGGCACAGCCTTGGACGGTGCGGGCGCGGGAACGGGCGATGCCGTCCCGGTGCCCGATGCGCCACCGCCCGTGAGCGCATCGGCGGTAGTCGCGGTGCCCCGGTAGCGGCGCGGCCTCACCGACACCAGCTCAGCCTGCCCACGGTCGGTCAACACCGCCAGCGCGTTACCGACCGCACCGGCCGACCGGCCCAGGCCCCGGGCGATCTCACCCGGGGTGAACAGGGTCCCCGGACGATCGGCCAACACGACGGCGACCCTGCGACGCAACTCCCCCTGCCCGAGGCGACCCGCGTCCGCAGGCACGGGCCCAACGGCCGGAGTGGTCGAGGTGGTGGTCACGGTGGCGGGAACGGTGGTCATCGCAAGGCTCCATCGTGTGTCGGTGGTCGAAACTGCGGGAGCGGGCGGCGGCACGGTCGCCCGCTCCCAAGTGCCGGACAGCGGGACGCCGTCAGTGAGCGGCACGGGCGGCGGGGCGGACGGTGGCGGTGAACCGGCGCGGCCGGTCGCACACCAACTCGGCCTCCCCGGCCTCGGTCAACCGGTCCAGCGCGTTGGACACCGCCCCCGCCGAATGCCCGATCACCTTGGCGATCTCATGCGGGGTGAACGCCGCCCCGGGATGACCGATCAGGTGCCCGGCGACCTTCCCGCGCATCTCACCCGGCGCCGAACGCGGCGCACCTGACGCGGTACGCGGACGCCCGTTCGCGGCCGCACGCACCAGCCGCCGCGCCCTCCCCGACCCGCCGTAGACGCCCTCAACCGCAGTCAGCGCGCCCGCACCGTCCCCGCCCTCCAGCGCGGTCATCGCCGCCGCTATGGCGTCCCGTAGCACTGTCAGCGCGTCCCGCGCCTCGGCCACCGCCGCCGCATCCATCCCCGCGCCGGTGTCCCCGGGTTGCCCGGCTTCGGCGTCGACGTCGGTCGGTTCGGCGTCCGGCGTGTCTGTGGTGACCGGTGACGCGTCAGTGGTGACTGCCTCACCTGCGAGCACGTCCTTGGCGGAGGTGTCCGGCGTGTCGCCGGTCGTGGCGACCTGATCGGGGGTGGTTGCGACCGGGTGCCAGGTGTCGGACTGACGCTTGCCTCCGTCGCGCTCGCCGCGCGTCCGCGTGGCGCGTCCCTGGCGTTCCAGGTTGGTCAGCGTGCGCGCGACGGTCGCGCGGCTGACACCCGACGCCTCGGCGATCACGGTCACGGAAGCGCCGGGACTGCCCGTCAGCGCGTCCCACACGTCCCCAGCCGCACCGGAAGGACGCCCCCCGACCGTGACGGGGGCGGGATCATTTCCGGGGACCTCTGCGCCGGTGGGACGATTTGCGATGTCGCCATTCACGGTGATGTTCTTCGCGGCCATTTTCATCTCCCATTTGATTTGCCCGGAAACCCGATCAAGGGGCGCCGTTTCCGTTCATCTACAGCTCGACCATTTCTCGATAGCGCGCGTCAGGCAAGCATCTTCAGCAACTTTTTCATTCACCTCCACTACCAAACCAGCCAACAAATCACCTTCAGAATCACTAAACCCGACTCTTGCTAAAGCAGATTTGCCTCAACTTCGACCGCACTCGTCAGCCGATGCACGCCTTCCGCGAGATCTGTTCAGGACGGAAAAAGGCAGGTCCCGTTTCGTCGTTCTACATAAGCGGTCGCGACCTACACGCCGTTTCGACTCGCCGGGAGAAAGTCCGTCTCTTCTTCCTTTGGGCACGCGGCATGAGTGACCCACGCACGGCAGATGCCGGCCAGGATGCTAAGAGCCAGTAAGGGTGGAGATGGAGACGCTGAGGAGGGCCTGAGGAGAAACTGGAGCGTCCCCATGATCCACAACGCGGGCTATTACCAGGGGTCGTCCTGGTGGCGAGTCGGGGCCCCGAACAGCATATGCAGCACCCCCCGTGGCCTGCCCTGACACCGCTGCTGGCATCTTCGGTTCATAGACGGAAACCCGAAAAGAAGACCGAAGAGAAGACCGAGAAGACGGCCGACAGCGCCGTCGACGCCCGCTGGAACATTAGTGATGAACGGTCACAAACACACGCAGGCCCCGCCAGCAGCTCCGCTGACACGGATCTGCAGGCGGGGCCCTTTGCGGCCCGAGAGACTTCCTCAGCCTGTCCCCTGATGGCCCATCGGCCCGAGGCTGAGCCCTTTCCTAGGACGCCAGTGACACCGCTTGCGTTGAGTTACCTTGAGCCCCACGACGCAGGTCGATGTCGGCCCACACCGTGAACCCCTCGCCGGGACTACCGTGGATCCCCATAGCCAGCGCAAGCTTCGAGACTGTGAGCAGGCCATATCCACCCTCTCGCGGCTCACAGCCCGGCGCTTCGGAACGGATCGTCGGGACGCACCCCCCGCCCAGATCGGTCACGGCGATGTAGGAGATATCGGCCAGAGTGACCTCCAGGCCGAACCAGCCGCGACTACCCCCGGAGCGAGAATGCCGGACCGCGTTGGTGGCGAGTTCGGCGACCACTATCGCCACGTCTCCCTCACGTCCGCTACCCGCGAACAGCGTCGCCGCGAATCCACGCGCCTCACCCACCTTATCCGGTCGGCCGTGAAATACCCGACGCCACCGCATCGGATCTGCCCCCCACATCCATTCACTCGGAGAACACATACCCCTACTTCCCTTTTCCACGCTGCCATTCCCCCTTCATGGCATCGCCGCCCGCCGCCACCAACGTGGCCACATCGACGCGGGCGGACCGAATCGATTCGTGCTCGACTCGTGTCCCGCGGTCAAGTCTGGCCATGCGCATCCCCATCCCGGATCCCCGACACGCCCACGCGCAATCTAGGTCAGCGAGTGCACCGGCTGTCTCTTACTCGATGAGCAGTCCACCGGGGATCACCGACTAGTCGCCGGCAAGTTGTCCAGACAGGGAGCACAGATAGGTGAACATCGAGCAAGGCTCACAGTGACGTCCGTTGCGCTCTTCGAAAACATTGGCTGCGCACCAGCTAGGAACTCCTTGGGATGTGGTCTGATAGATCCCAATGGACATCCAACACCTCGACCGCGAAGCCACCCGCGAGCAGTTCAGTGAGATCGAGTCGTTGTATGCTGAGGCGTTCCCGCGCAGCGATCTCGGTGACTACCGGGCCCGCATGCGGCATCTGCTCGGCTCATCCGGGTTTGAGGCTGTGACAGCGCACCTCGATGCCACGCTCACCGGCTTTGCCTACGGTGGGCCGCTGACCGCCGGGTCGTCCTGGTGGAACGGCTTGGTCCCAGCGCCACCCGCAGGATTCACCACCGAGACCGGTCGGCGGACCTTCGCCGTAATCGACCTGGCCGTGCGTTCCACACACCGTGGCCATGGACTGGGGCGCCGACTGCTGGACGAGCTGGTTGCTGGACGGACCGAGGAACGAGCCACGCTGGCCACCTCGCCGGACGAACACGAGATCCAGCGAATGTACCGCCGGTGGGGCTGGCGACATGTGGGGCGCACGCCCGGATCAGAAGGCGAGACCGAGCCCTGGTTCGACCTCTACGTGATCGCCTTGCACTCGGTGCCAGAGGACAGCAGCTCGCGATAGGCGGTGACGTTCGGGTCCCCGCGACTGTCTTCGGGGACGGCCTCGGCGACCTGGCGGGCCAAGCTGGTCACCAGGGCGGTTCTGTGCTCCTGGGGCTGAGCCTCGTAGAGAGTGTGAGCATGGCGGATGCCTCCGGCCGCATCGCCCGCTCGCACATGCCCGGCCGCGCGCAGCAGGTCAAGCTGGACGCCTACGCGCAGGTCGTCTGTAGGCAGCAAGCTCTGACCACGGGCGACCGCGCCATCGAGCAGGGCCGCCTCACCGGTGTGCGCGTAGACCCAAGCCTCGGTGTAGCGCAGGCGATCTTCGGCCCATCCAGCGATCGACCGAACGTCGCCGGTCACGGAGGTAGGCAGCTGCTGAAAAATGTCCCTACACACTCGGAGTTCGTTCATCGCCTCCTTACCCGGCTTTTCCAGAGCGAGCAGCTGCGAACGGACTGCGTGGAGATGCAGCAGCCCCCGGCACTGCACGCCAGACGCGCGTCCGATGACCTGGTTTGCTTTGCGTAGCAGAATTGCCGTCGGACGGCCGTCGTAGAGGCCGTGCATGAGGTGCTCTCCGCGGATCCACAGGCCCAGGTCCGTGTCCCCCGAGAGGTCAGCGGCATACTGCGCCGTACTCCACCAATCCCGCGCCAACCGTGGCTCGTCGAGGTTGCACAATGTCTTGGCCACCAGCATGGCCAGGCCGCCGCTTACGCGATACCACGAGTGCAGCGGCCGAGTGTCGGGTTGGCGAGAGATGATCTGCTGGACGGTCGCCAGGTCCGCGGCAAGATCTTTCAGAAGGCGATGGGGCGGAAGAAGCAGGTAGCTGTAGCTGTACTCGACGACTGTCTCTTCCCACTCGTCCACGTGGCTGTACTCGTCACGCCCGATGGCGTGGTCCATGCCGGTGCGGATGAACCCCAGGGCCTCGCCTTTGGGAGCGGACACGACGCCGAGCGCGGCGAGGGCCTGCAAGAGTCGGCGTCGATGCATTTCGTCATCATCCTCAAGGACCGAGTACTCCTCCTTCAGGCTACCTGCTTGATCCGCGTCGCCCTGCGCTGTCTGGGCAAGGGCAACGAGTCGTCCCCCAGCACCGAGAGCGACGTCGATGGCCTGAGCAGCATCGGCAGAAGGAATGCGTATGTCGCGTGAGAGCCGCGACAGGTAACCGTCGGTGTAGTGCGCGATTTTGGCCAGTTTGCGCAGGGACAAACCACGTTCGGCCATGATCGCGAGCATTTCGGCGCCAAAGGTCGACATAACGGGCTCCTACCCATTTCGGGGCCGCTGTCTGCGCTGACTGTGCCAGAAGCAGCATTCAGCACCTTTCACGGTAACCAGCAAATCGCTTCCATGGCTGGTGAAAGCAAAAGCGGCCCCGGCCCGGCGCGGTGAACGCCGGGGTGGCCCGGAGCCTAACCGGAAACGAGGCCCGGCTATGCGAACCGTACCGGTCGACCATGACGTCGCGGCGGAGAAGACCGCGCTGCGCGAAGAGTTCCCGTCTTGGTCGATCATTCACACCACTGACACCGGGCGTTGGTGGGCGACACGAGCGACTCTCGTCAGCGAGGACCTGTCTCGCGTCGAAGGCGCCACTTTCGACGCCGACACTGCCAACGACCTGCGCGCCAAGCTGCGGAAGACCGCACAGTGAGCGAGCACGAGGAGGCCCTGCGCACGCTGGCCGAGGAGTACCCCGGCTGGCTGATCGAGGTGAACGACGCAGTTCACATCGACTGGCAGGCAAGCCGGCCGCTCGTGCCAGGGCATGGCGGGATCGTCGCCATGCACGCCAACGGCCCAGAAGTGATGCGGGAGCTGCTAGAGGCAGCGGAGCACTGCGACCATCGGCTGGCGCTGGGAGCGCTGGCCGCCGGGCTGCGCGAGCACGGTGTCGCTGTCCGAGCCTTCGCCACCAACCTGATCGTCACCCGGCCGGACGGGCGGGAGCTGCTGATCAACTGTAAGCGCGGCACGTTCCTGTGGGCGATGGGCGAGGACATCGGCCCTATCGCGGACCTGGACGGAGCGGTGCGGCACGTCGTAAGTGCCGTCGAGGAAAGCGCGCCATGACCGGCGCGCCGATCCCGCCGGAGGCTCCGCGGACACCCCTGCACGCGGCATCCACCCAGGTCCCGGTGCACTTCCCGCGCGGGGTACGGCACTGGCGCGGCCGGGCTACCGGCCGCTTCTGGGCGCTGCTCCCCTGGCCTTGGAGTGAGCACGGCTACCGACTAGTCGAGGCCGCCACCGAGGATGCCCTGGCCAACGAAGTCCGCCAGGTCATGAAGGACACCTTCGGGTTGGACGGCGGGGCACCACGAGCCGGGGGCGGCGTCGCAGTAGCCGCGTCGTCCCCGTCCAACGCGGGCGCGGGCAGTTTCTACGCGGCGGCTCCCGCGCCCGCACCCTCGCGTGGCGCCCGGTCGGGCCGCCACCCTCCGGCCACGGCCGCGGCGTCGCGCGACACCATCGGCGCGGCGAGCACGTCGCGCCATCATCACCGCAGGGGGCGCTAGTGCAGCCTGATACGCCGGGTCTTTGGGAGGACCCGAGGGGCGGCCCTTGGACGTGGTGGTGGCTGTTGAGCGGGCCTCGTCACCTCCACCCGACGTCCGTGCGGCCAGTGCCGCGAAGCCCCACCGCAGGCAGCCGCGCGGCAGAACGCGGCGGCGGGGAGCCCGCCCTTCCCGCCGCCGCCCGTCCACCCCGAAAAGACGATCCCGATGAGTAGGACGTACGAGGTCATCGGCGACACCGAGATGATCATCATTGTGGACGGCACGACCCGCGAGGTCGTCGGCGCCGCCTACGCCGAGAAGGACTCGCGCTGGTGGCTCGGCATCCTGCACGGCCGGGTCCGTCGCCTGTACGTCCTGGCTCACACGCGATCCGCACCTAAACGTCGCACGGCGTCTTCAGCGTTAGACCCCCTGGCCCCGGGATAGCTGGCTGGGTGGCTTCCCTGGGGTCGCGGCATATTTCCCAAAGAGACGAGGAACGATGGCCTCCTTGCCAACTCGCGAGTTCGGGCCGCTGGAGCAGTTGCACGCGGCCGTCCGGCGCCGAGCCCCGCAGGCAATCATCGCGGTAGCTGGGAAGTCTTCGAACGCGGGACCCAACACCGAGCCCGTGAGGTGGGCGAGTGTGACGTACCGGTGCGTCGGGCCGTTGCGCATCGTGTGGGACGAGCGGCTGGGTGTCTACAGGTGGCACAGCGGACCGAACTCTGGTGAGCACCTCGGGTCCGATACCGAGGACGCGGCCAAGCGGATCGCCGTCCGCCTCCAAACGCCGATCGGCCCCTCGCCCTCCGGGCGAACGTAGAGCCAGGAGTGGCGCGGCCAGACTTCCGACCGCTGCGGCAGGCCGCGCTGCTCCTGTCCGACTACGGCCCCGGGTTGAGGGGCGCGCACTCGGGGCCGCACGCCTGACATCCCGGCACACCGTCGTTGGGCAAAACCCTCACCTGTCGATGACCCGCAGGAGCAGCACGGCTGTCCACGTGGGGAAGAAGCGAGAGCACCCGGAGGCACGATGGCACCGGCCCCGCGAATGCTGTGGCTGGAGTTGACCACCACGCACGGCCAGCTTGCTTGCGGCCGCTGCTGCATCGACACCTGCGCCGAAGGCCACAACGGCATCATGACCCTCGGCGGTTGGCGCGACGTCATCGGCCAGGCAGCCGATCTGGGCGTCGAGGTGATCCGGCTCATCGGTGGCGAGCCGACCCTGCACCCGGACCTGCCCGTTCTTCTCGCCGCCGCCCGCCGCGCCGGCATCCAGGTCGAGGTGCACAGCGATCTCGTCCATGTCACCTCGCGGGTGTGGGCCGCACTCGCCCGTGACGGTGTGCGCGTGGCCACCAGCTTCTATAGCGACGACCGGGACGAGCACCAGCAGATCACCGGCCACGACACCTACCAGCAAACCTGCTCCAACATCACCCGCGCGCTAGAGATGGGCCTCCCGATTCGTATCAACCTGATCGAGGTTCTGGACGGGCAGCGCGTCGCCCAGGCCCACGCAATGCTCACCCGGATGGGCGTGCGGCAGATCCGCACCGCTCACGTCCGCCCGTTCGGTCGCGCCTCCGCAGCCGAAGGAAATAGGGCGAGCGGTCTTTGCGGCCATTGCGGCGAGGCGAGCGCCGCCATCCTCGCCACTGCGCAGATCGCGCCGTGCCCAATGTCGCGATGGATGGCCGAGGGCGATGTCCGCACCGATGCCCTGGCCCCGCTACTGGAACGGGTGCGGCAACGAGCCGCGGCAGAGATCGCCCCCTTCTATGCCGAGTGCGGTCCGCACGACGGCTGCCGCCCGCCCTACGCGCCGCAAGAGTGCGCCCCCAACATCCCCCAGCACCCCCGAGGACTAACGCCGATGAGCCGCCGCGACGCGACCTTCCACACCCACGTGCAGGCCCTCGCCGACTTTCTGACCGACGCCGGTGTGCTCACCGACCCGCTGTGGCGCGAGGCCCTGCACGAGGTCCCGCGAGACCGATTCGTCCCGGCCGTCGCCTACGCCACCTCCTACCTTCCCGACGAGGCCGACCGGCCCATCGACCGCGGCAGGGACCGCGCGGGCTGGTACAACACCGTCTACCGCAACTTCGCGATCATGACCCAGCAGGACGAGGGCGCCACCGACGCCACTGCCCCATCCGGAACTCCGACGTGTTCTCTCTCGTGCCCGCAGGCGGCGATGGAGTACCTGCATCTGCTCGATCTGCAAGGCCACCACCGTGTGCTGGAGATCGGGACGGGAACGGGGTGGACGGCCGGGATGCTGGCATGGCGGGTCGGCGGCCGCAACGTCATCACCGTCGAGGTCGACAAGGCACTCGCCGAGACCGCCCGCACCAACCTCAACAGCCTCGACCACCTCTCCCAGCCACCGCAGGTCATCACCGGCGACGGGGCCGACGGCCACGCCGTGCGCGCCCCCTACGACCGGGTACACGTCACCTGCGGCGTCCAGACCATCCCGCACGCCTGGATCGAGCAGACCCGGCCCGGCGGGCAGATCGTGCTGCCCTACATGCCGATCGCCGGCGCCCACGGTCACCAACTCCGCCTAGACGTCCTGGACCCCGAGACCGCGGTCGGACGGTTCACCGGCGGCAGCGGCTTCATGATGCTCCGCAGCCAGCGCACCTCCCCAGCCAGCGACTTCGACACCGCCGGTCTCGGCGTTCGGACCACCGCCCGACTCGACCCGCGGCTGATCACCGAAGCCGACGGCGGCGCCCAACTCTGCATCGCCGCCCTCGTCCCTGGCCTGGGCATCAGCACCGAACGGACCCAGGCCGCAGACGGCAAGTGGAC